>NZ_JAVTSE010000025.1:0-515 GCF_032678525.1 Pedobacter frigidisoli | reverse complement strand
AATTATTCCTACCGGATACGGATGAATGATGACGGGAGTTCCCGTTTAGCGCTGGGGCTGGGTGTGGGGATGATGCAGCTGGGTATCGACGGTTCACTGCTGAACCCTAACGATCCTGAACCCTATCAGCCCGTTGGTGTTCAAAGCACCATTGTGCCTGATGCAAGGGCAGGGGTATACTTTGCCAACGACCGGTACTATGCCGGTTTCTCTGTCGATAACCTGATTGCGACTTATATCAATATTGACCGTTACGCCTTCATTGCACAACCAAAGCCTCATTATCACCTTACAGCCGGTGCCTTGTTCCCGATCAATGAAAACTTTCAGATCAAGCCATCTTTTCTGTTAAAAGACGACAGGGGCGGGCCAATGAGTTTAGATTTAAATGCCTTTTTACTGATTAAGGAATTTCTCTGGGTAGGTGGATCATACCGTACAGGTGTAAAACTTTACGACAAGAGCTATCTTCAAAACGACCTGACACCACGTAACTCTGCTGTTGCAGCGATACA
>NZ_JAVTSE010000024.1:0-667 GCF_032678525.1 Pedobacter frigidisoli | reverse complement strand
AATCACGTCCAATCCAGCCGGGGTTTTACCAGTTACCGTTGCGGTATTGCTATAGGTACCTGCATCCACATCCCCTTGAGTCAAAGTATGAGCAGCAGTAAGTGTTACACTTGCCCCAGGGGCCAAACTAGCCCCTGGAGAACCAGAAACCACGGCATTTGCATCGGTAATTACCAGATTGGTTAAAGTAACATTGCCGGTGTTTTTAATAATTAAATTATAGTTCAGAACCCCTCCAACTACCGTTGGTATTGATCCATTGATTGTTTTAACCAAAGTCACTGAACCCGCCGGCGTAATGGTAGACACTGTCGGCGTATCATTAGTCTCCGTCGTTCCTGAGACATCGGTCACATCCAATCCAGCTGGTGTTTTACCAGTTACCATTGCCGTATTGCTATAGGTACCTGCATCAACATCAACTTGAGTCAAAGTATGAGCAGCGGTTAATGTTACACTTGCGCCCGGAGCTAAAGTAGAAACTGGTGAGCCGGTTACTATGGCATTGGCGTCCGTAAGCACCAGATTGGTTAAAGTGACATTGCCGGTGTTTTTTACAACAAGATCGTAATTCAATACCTCTCCTGCTTTATTAGGAACAGTACCGTTAACAGTTTTCACTAAAGTAACAGCACCAGCAGGCGTAATAGTAGCCACTGTTGGTGTA
>NZ_JAVTSE010000023.1:0-754 GCF_032678525.1 Pedobacter frigidisoli | reverse complement strand
TCTGCTGTTCATACTTTAACCCAAGCCGATATTGATGCAGGTACTTATAGCAATACCGCAACGGTAACCGGTAAGACACCGGCTGGTGCAGATGTAACTGATGTTTCAGGAACGACGGAGACTAATGATACACCAACAGTGGCTACCATTACTCCGGCTGGTGCTGTGACTTTAGTGAAAACTGTTAACGGTACTGTGTCGAATAAAGCAGGCGAGGTATTGAATTACAACCTTGTTATTAAGAATACCGGAAACGTCACCTTAACCAATCTGGTAATTACTGATGCCAATGCAATTGTTACGGGTTCTCCTGTTTCTACTTTAGCTCCAGGTGCAAGCGTAACATTAACCGCTGCTCATACTTTAATTCAAAGCGATGTAGATGCTGGAACTTATACCAACACCGCAAGCGTTACAGGTAAAACACCAGCTGGGTTGGACGTGACTGATGTTTCAGGAACGACAGAGACTAATGATACACCAACAGTGGCTACCATTCCGCCAGCGGGTGCCGTGACTCTAGTGAAAAATGTTAACGGTTCCGTTCCTAATAAAGCAGGTGAGGAATTGAATTACAACCTTGTTATTAAGAATGCCGGAAACGTCACCTTGACCAATCTTGTGGTTACGGATGCCAATGCTGTGGTAACGAATTCTCCGGTTTCTACTTTAGCTCCGGGCGCAATCGTAACCTTAACCGCTGCTCATACTTTGACTCAAGTTGATGTAGATGCTGGAACCTATACTAACACCG
>NZ_JAVTSE010000022.1:0-819 GCF_032678525.1 Pedobacter frigidisoli | reverse complement strand
GTCACTGTTTGGTCGGGTACAATTGTCACAAGCCCGACCAAAGTCCGACCAAAGCCCGACTTAGCAGTGACGAAAGGCTAAATACTGGCACCAAAAAAATCACCTTTAACACATCTTGTAATAGTGGTTTATACTCCTGATTTGTCTGAGGACCAAAAAGTGAATCGATCAGGAGTGTATACAGATTTCAGGGATAACCCGGCTCTTTTTTTGCAAACTGGCTATGTAGTATATATAGTAATATTGTTTCCGGCAGCAGCCAATAGTGCTTTCCTGATAGGTTTAAATGATCAGCGAAGTTTGCAAACACAGGTCTTGTGAAAATGTTTGCATTATTTTTAAGTTTTTGAGACTGTAAAACAGTACTTTAGGATGTTGATCGTATAAAAGCTTAAAATATATTTGCCGGGTGCTTATTTTTTTCTACTTTTGCATCCCGCTTCGGAGGAAGGGATTGATTGAAAAGGTGGTTTAAGATGATGTGAGAGGGGAAAAGTCCAGAGATTTATTTTAAAATAAATTTGCGGAAAACAAAAAGATGCTTACCTTTGCAACCCGGTTCGGAAGAACGGAAAGCCAGTTCAACTGGCATATTGAAATGGCGGAGATAGAGAAAAGAAAGAGACAAACAAATAAAATTTATTTTATTTGGAAGTTAAAAAAAGTTTTCTACCTTTGCACTCCCAACCGAAAGGAAGGAAAAAAGCTGAGCGGCGGATGTCGCAGATGAGCGAATGAAAAAAGATTGAAACAGACGAAAAACACGCTAAGACGAATACGACTTAAGCGAACTGAAGACTGAAGATATATAAAAAGGCG
>NZ_JAVTSE010000021.1:0-848 GCF_032678525.1 Pedobacter frigidisoli | reverse complement strand
CTGTTCCTAATAAAGCAGGCGAGGTATTGAATTACAATCTTGTTGTTAAAAATATAGGCAACGTCACCTTAACCAATCTTGCGGTTGCGGACGCGAACGCAGTGGTAACAGGTTCTCCGGTTCCTAGTCTGGCTCCGGGGGCAAGCGTAACTTTGACTGCTTCACATACTTTAACTCAAAGCGATGTAGATGCTGGAACTTACAGCAATACCGCTACAGTAACAGGTAAAACACCAGCTGGATTGGACGTGACTGATGTTTCAGGAACGACTGAGACTAACGATACACCAACAGTGGCTACCATTACGCCGGCTGGTTCTGTGACTTTAGTGAAAACTGTTAATGGTACTGTGCCTAATAAAGCAGGCGAGGTATTGAATTACAATCTTGTTGTTAAAAATACAGGTAATGTCACCTTAAGCAATCTTGTTGTTACTGACGTCAATGCAATTGTTACTGGATCGCCGGTTTCTACTTTAGCTCCGGGTGCAAGCATAACATTAACCGCTGCTCATA
Source organism: Pedobacter frigidisoli (assembly GCF_032678525.1). GTDB lineage: Bacteria > Bacteroidota > Bacteroidia > Sphingobacteriales > Sphingobacteriaceae > Pedobacter > Pedobacter frigidisoli_A. Next base: position 332 of record NZ_JAVTSE010000021.1, on the reverse strand, counting down.
CTTTGACTCAAGTTGATGTAGATGCTGGAACCTATACTAACACCGCAAGCATTACAGGTAAAACACCGGCTGGTACAGATGTAACTGACGTTTCAGGAACAACGGAGACTAATGATACGCCAACAGTAGCAACCATTCCGCCAGCAGGTGCTGTGACTTTGGTTAAATCTGTTAACGGTACTGTTCCTAATAAAGCAGGTGAGGAGTTGAATTACAACCTTGTTGTTAAAAATACAGGTAACGTAACCTTAACCAATCTTGTGGTTACGGACGCCAATGCCATAGTAACCGGCTCATCGGTTTCTAGTCTGGCTCCAGGCGCAAGCGTAACA
>NZ_JAVTSE010000020.1:0-1151 GCF_032678525.1 Pedobacter frigidisoli | reverse complement strand
GATGCGTTAGCACCTTGAGATACTAAATAAGCTTTTACTGATTCAGCTCTTTCTTTAGATAAACGTAGGTTTAATTCTCTGCCACCAGTGTTATCAGTGTGGCCAGCTAATTTTAGGCTAAAGTTTTTCTCTACCAATAATCCAGCTACTCTGTTTAATGTAGCAAATGATTTAGAACGGATAGTTGATTTACCTAAATCAAATTCTAAGTTAGAAATCGCGTCTCTTACTACTTTACGGTCAGCTTCAGTAATTACCGTAGTTTCTTTAATTACTTTAGTTGTTGGAGCAGCTAACGGACATCCTGAACCATCTACAACAGTACCTGATGCTGTTCCTGGGCATTTGTCAAATTTGTTTGCTACACCATCGTTATCATCATCAGCAAGGTCTTTAACATATTGTGCTCTGTCTCTGGCTGCATTTTCTTCTGCAGTAGATAATGCTCTTCTTAATTCAGCACTTTCTTCAGCAGTAGATTTGTTTAAAGCAGCTAATGAACTATAGTTTTGTAATTGTGGTTTTTCTTTACTTCCCAAAGCAAATTCTAAACCTGCGTGTCCGTAAGAGAATCTGTCGTAACCACCAATGTTATATCCGTCAAACTTATCAGTTTTAAGGAAGTTAACATCATAACCGAAGTCTAAGTTAATACCTTTAGCTACTGCTAATTTGAAACCGGCACCAACCGGGATGAACCATCCTTCTCTGTATGAACCCTGATCAGTTAAAGCAGCAGGCGTTCCTGAAGTAGTAGCACCTGATGACATATAACCCGCACCACCTTTTAAATAGGGGATCAACACACCATCAGTTTTGTTGATGTTAATGTTGGCTACATTCCATACCGCCGATACTGCACCCGACCATTGGATATTGGTTTTAAATTCAGAATTGTTGGTTGAAGTATAGTTACCGTTTGCATCTAAACCAGTAGTCGCTCTTAAGCCCTCTACTTTACCAGCAAGGAAATCTGCCTGGATACCTAAAGCAGGTAAAATTTGTTTTTTGATATAACCACCGTAACCAATGTTTTCTTTAGCAGTCTGGAAATCTCTGTCTTTTCCGTTAAAGATGGTATTTGGGCTTAATACACCTCCGTGAACACCGATTGACCAGGTACGGAATTGGGTTGGAGAGAAACGACCAGT
>NZ_JAVTSE010000019.1:0-1551 GCF_032678525.1 Pedobacter frigidisoli | reverse complement strand
TGTCTTGTCCTGCTATAGCTTGTCATTGAAGCAAAGCAAAAATGAAAGCAAAAGCAATTAAAAAGACAAAAGTTACCGTTCAAAATCGTCAGCCTTGGGGAAGGCTGGATGAAAAAACGAAAGAAAAAATCGCAGAAGAGGTCCAGTCAGGCTTACTAAGTCAACGCGGGGCAAGCCAAAAATATGGTATACCTAAAAGCACTATTGGCTTATGGCGTGTCAAGCATAATTTAGTTACCTTGTTTGACAGGCAAGGCCCTAATAAGCTTTTACAGATGAATGAATCCCAGGAATCAAAACTGCTTCTAAAGAAGATCGAGGAACTAACCAAGGCATTGGAAGACGCGCAATTGAAGAATATTGCGCTGGAAACGATGATTGAAGTAGCTGAAAGTGAGTTGCACATCAAGATTCGAAAAAAGCGTGGTACCAAACAATCTTAAGAATGAGGCAAAAACTACCAGGCAATAGTCTAGTAGAATTTTGTGCATTGTTTGGTGTGAGTCGTCAGGCATATTATTTAGCCCACCATAAAGCTTCCCAGACCAGTATCGCGCATATGGTCGTATTGACTTTAGTTGGCGAATTTAGAGCTACAATTCCGATGTTAGGAACGAGGAAACTGTTGTTTTTGCTTATACCGGAAATGAAAAAGCACGATATAAAGATGGGAAGGGATCTCCTTTATGATCTTCTGCGTTTTCATGGTTTATTAATACGTAGAAGAAAACAGACGGTAAAAACGACTGACTCCCATCATTGGCTAAGAAAGTACCCTAATCTAACTACTCACCTGATCCTATCAGCCCCAGAGCAACTGTGGGTAAGTGATATCACCTATATAAGAACATCGGAAGGCTTCAGTTATCTGAGTTTAATTACCGATGCTTACTCCAGAAAAATCGTCGGCTACGCCCTTCATCCGAGTCTGGAGGCCATAGGATGTATAGCAGCTTTGGAGATGGCCATCGAAAGTAGAAAGAGAAAATCACCATTTATTCTTATCCATCATTCAGATCGGGGAATACAATATTGTTCCCAGAATTATACTGCAATGTTAAACGACGACCGGATTGCGATCAGTATGACCCAAAGCGGAAGTCCATATGAAAATGCACTGGCTGAGCGTGTAAATGGGATTATCAAAAATGAGTTTTTTCCAAAAAAGGTTTACCAGAATCACAAAGAGGCAAAGAAAGGTATCGCTATAACGGTCCGGCATTATAACGAAAAACGACCTCATGCAAGTCTGGATTATTTCACGCCAGATCAGGCTCATGAGATGTCAGGCGAAATTAGCAAACGTTGGAAGCATTATCCTTATCGCAAAAAAGGAAAGGAGGAAGAGCACGTAAACATTTGAAATAAAGCCTTTCTGATAACCCAGATAACTATAACCAGGTATCCCAATAATGCAAATGGGACACAGGTAAAGTAAAAACCGGACTAACAAAAACGGCTTGTAAAGAAAAAATAGGATTACTAGAAAGAAGATGTAAATTTATTCCAGTACTACCACTCAAAAACGACAAGTAATTTCAGGACGGGACA
>NZ_JAVTSE010000018.1:0-2027 GCF_032678525.1 Pedobacter frigidisoli | reverse complement strand
TGTTACGCTTGCGCCTGGAGCCAGACTAGAAACAGGAGAACCTGTTACCACTGCATTAGCGTCCGAAACCGCAAGATTGGTTAGGGTTACGTTACCTGTGTTTTTAACAACAAGATTGTAATTCAATACCTCTCCTGCTTTATTAGGAACACTTCCGTTAACAGATTTCACTAAAGTAACAGATCCAGCCGGCGGAATGGTAGCCACTGTTGGTGTGTCATTAGTCTCTGTCGTTCCTGATAGATCACTCACATCTGCTCCAGCTGGTGTTTTACCCGTTACCGTCGCCGTATTGCTGTATGTACCCGCATCAATATCGGCTTGAGTTAAAATATGAACAGCAGTAAGTGTTACGTTTCCGCCTGGAGCCAGACTAGCAACCGGAGAACCCGTAACCACGGCATTTGCATCAGTAACCACCAGATTGGTTAAGGTGACGTTACCGGTGTTTTTAATAACCAGGTTATAATTTAATACACCACCAACAGCCGTTGGTACTGACCCATTAATTGTTTTTACTAAAGTCACAGATCCAGCCGCCGTAATGGTAGCCAATGTCGGCGTATCATTAGTCTCCGTCGTTCCTGAAATATCATTCACATCTGCTCCAGCCGGTGTCTTACCGGTTACCGTTGCGGTATTGCTATAGGTACCTGCATCAATATCGCTTTGAGTTAAAGTATGGGACGCAGTAAGTGTAATGCTTGCGCCTGGAGCCAGACTAGAAACCGGAGAACCCGTAAGCACGGCATTTGCATCGGTAATTACCAGATTGATTAAAGTGACATTGCCGGTATTCTTGATGATAAGATCATAATTCAACACACCTCCAACTACCGTTGGTACTGATCCATTGATTGTTTTAACCAAAGTCACTGAACCCGCCGGCGTAATAGTTGCCAATGTCGGCGTATCATTTGTTTCAGTCGTTCCTGAAACATCAGTCACGTCCAATCCAGCCGGTGTTTTACCTGTAATGCTTGCGGTGTTAGTATAAATTCCAGCATCGACATCAACTTGAGTTAAAGTATGAACAGCAGTAAGTGTTACACTTGCGCCAGGAGCTAAAGTCGAAACCGGTGAGCCGGTTACTATGGCATTGGCGTCCGTAACCACAAGATTGGTTAAGGTTACGTTACCTGTATTTCTAACAACAAGGTTGTAATTCAACTCCTCACCTGCTTTATTAGGAACGGAACCGTTAATAGTTTTCACTAAAGTCACGCCACCCACTGGTATAATCGTAGCCAATGTCGGTGTATCATTAGTCTCCGTCGTTCCTGAAACGTCAGTCACATCTGCACCAGCGGGGGTTTTACCCGTTACCGTTGCGGTGTTAGTATAAGTTCCAGCATCTACATCGCTTTGAATTAAAGTATGGGATGCGGTAAGTGTTACACTTGCGCCTGGAGTCAGACTAGCAACCGGAGAGCCAGTAACAATTGCATTGGCGTCCGTAACCACCAGATTGGTCAAGGTTACGTTACCTGTATTTTTAACAACAAGATTGTAATTCAATACACCACCAATGGCCGTTGGTATTGATCCATTCACACTTTTAACTAAAGTCACAGCACCACCTGGAGTAATCGTTGCAACAGTAGGTATATCATTAGTCTCAGTCGTTCCTGAAACATCAGTCACATCTGCACCAGCTGGTGTTTTACCAGTTACCGTTGCGGTATTGCTATAGGTACCTGCATCCACATCCCCTTGAGTTAGTGTATGGGCAGCAGTAAGTGTTACACTCGCACCAGGAGCTAAACTCGAAACAAGTGAGCCGGTTACGATGGCATTTGCATCGATAACCACCAGATTGCTTAAGGTGACGTTACCTATATTTTTAACAACAAGATCGTAATTCAATACCTCTCCTGCTTTATTAGGAACGGAACCGTTAACAGTTTTCACTAAAGTCACGGCACCCGCTGGGGTAATGGTAGCCACTGTCGGTGTATCATTAGTCTCAGTCGTTCCTGAAACATCAGTCACATCTGCACCAGCTGGTGTTTTACCGGTAATGCTTG
>NZ_JAVTSE010000017.1:0-2585 GCF_032678525.1 Pedobacter frigidisoli | reverse complement strand
CCACCAGATTGCTTAAGGTTACGTTACCTATATTTTTAACAACAAGATTGTAATTCAATACCTCTCCTGCTTTATTCGGCACAGTACCGTTAACAGTTTTCACTAAAGTAACAGCACCAGCCGGAGTAATCGTTGCTACTGTTGGCGTATCATTAGTCTCCGTCGTTCCTGAAACGTCAGTTACATCTGCACCAGCCGGTGTTTTACCAGTTACCGTTGCGGTGTTAGTATAAGTTCCAGCATCTACATCGCTTTGTGTTAAAGTATGATTAGCCGTTAATGTTACGCTTGCACCCGGAGCCAGACTAGAAATCGGTGAGCCGGTTACTGTGGCATTTGCATCGGTAACCACCAGATTGGTTAAGGTTACGTTACCTGTATTTTTAACAACAAGATCGTAATTCAATACCTGGCCTGCTTTATTCGGCACAGTACCGTTAACAGTTTTCACTAAAGTCAAAGATTCAGCTGGCGTAATGGTTGCCACTGTTGGTGTATCATTAGTCTCGGTCGTTCCTGAAACATCAGTCACATCTGCACCAGCTGGTGTTTTACCTGTAACGCTTGCGGTGTTAGTATAAGTTCCAGCATCTACATCGCTTTGAATTAAAGTATGAGCAGCGGTTAATGTTACACTTGCGCCCGGAGCTAAAGTAGAAACCGGAGAACCCGTTACCACAGCATTGGCATCCGTAACCACAAGATTGGCCAAGGTCACGTTTCCGGTATTCTTGATGATAAGATCATAATTCAACACACCACCAGCAGCCGTTGGTACTGATCCATTGATTGTTTTAACTAAAGTAACTGAACCCCCTGGAATTATCGTGGCAACAGTAGGCGTATCATTAGTTTCAGTCGTTCCTGAAATATCATTCACATCTGCTCCAGCCGGTGTTTTACCTGTGACGCTTGCGGTGTTCGTATAGGTTCCTGCATCAACATCCCCTTGAGTTAAGGTATGGAATGCAGTAAGTGTAATACTAGCGCCCGGAGCTAAAGTCGAAACCGGTGAGCCGGTTACTATGGCATTGGCGTCCGTAAACACAAGATTAGTTAAGGTAACGTTACCTGTATTTTTAACAACAAGATTGTAATTCAATACCTCGCCTGCTTTATTAGGAACGGAACCGTTAACAGTTTTCACTAAAGTCACGGTACCAGCCGGAGTAATGGTTGCCACTGTTGGTGTATCATTAGTCTCGGTCGTTCCTGAGACATCAGTCACGTCAGATCCAGCTGGTGTTTTACCAGTTACTGTTGCCGTATTGCTGTATGTACCCGCATCAATATCGGCTTGAGTTAAAGTATGAACAGCCGTTAATGTTACGCTTGCACCTGGAGCTAAAGTAGAAACAGGAGAACCCGTAACAATTGCATTCGCGTCTGTAACCACCAGATTGGTCAAGGTTACGTTACCTGTGTTTTTAATAACCAGGTTATAATTTAATACACCACCAACAGCCGTTGGTACTGATCCATTGATTGTTTTAACCAAGGTCACAGCACCATCTGGAGTAATCGTTGCAACAGTAGGTATGTCATTAGTCTCGGTAGTTCCTGAAACATCAGTCACGTCCAATCCAGCTGGTGTTTTGCCCGTGACCCTTGCTGTATTAGCGTATGTCCCCGCATCAATATCGGCTTGAGTTAAGGTATGGGATGCAGTAAGTGTTACACTTGCCCCCGGAGCTAAAGTTGAAACCGGTGAGCCGGTTACTAAGGCATTGGCGTCCGTAACCACCAGATTGGTTAAGGTGACATTACCTGTATTTTTAACAACAAGATCGTAATTCAATACCTCTCCTGCTTTATTAGGAACGGAACTGTTAACAGTTTTCACTAAAGTCACGGTACCAGCCGGAGTAATGGTTGCCACTGTTGGTGTATCATTAGTCTCGGTCGTTCCTGAAACATCAGTCACGTCCAATCCAGCTGGTGTTTTACCAGTTACCATTGCCGTATTGCTATAGATACCTGCATCCATATCGCTTTGTGTTAAAGTATGAACGGCGCCTAATGTTACGCTTGCCCCCGGAGCCAGACTAGAAATCGGTGAGCCGGTTACTGTGGCATTTGCATCAGTAATCACCAGATTGGTTAAGGTTACGTTACCTGTATTTTTAACAACAAGATCGTAATTCAATACCTCTCCTGCTTTATTCGGCACAGTACCGTTAACAGTTTTCACTAAAGTCACAGCACCAGCCGGAGTAATGGTAGCCACTGTCGGCGTATCATTAGTCTCGGCCGTTCCTGATAGATCACTCACATCTGCTCCAGCTGGTGTTTTACCTGTAACGCTTGCGGTGTTGGTATAGGTACCTGCATCAACATCCCCTTGCGTTAATGTATGAACAGCAGTAAGTGTTACGCTTGCGCCTGGAGCCAGACTAGAAACCGGTGAGCCGGTTACTAAGGCATTGACGTCCGTAACCACAAGATTGGTTAAGGTGACGTTACCTGTATTTTTAACCACAAGATTGTAATTCAGTACCTCGCCTGCTTTATTAGGAACATTACCGCTAATAGATTTCACTAAAGTCACGGCACCCGATGGTGTAATGGTAGCCAATGTTGGTGTG
>NZ_JAVTSE010000016.1:0-3679 GCF_032678525.1 Pedobacter frigidisoli | reverse complement strand
CCCACAATTAATTTTTAAATGCCCTGATCAAGGTTATGTAACCATTAAAAACCTTCCATTCGAAGCTTCCTGACTTTCTCACCTTCACCAGATAAAAATAAGTTGCTTCATTTAGACCTTCACCCGACCAGTTATTCTGATAGTTCTTGGCATGATAAACCTGGTTACCCCAGCGGTTCACGATTGTTATCTCATTCTCTGCGAACTCCGTTAATCCCCGGATTTCAAAAGTATCGTTCCTTCCATCACCATTTGGTGTGAACAGATTTGGAATCAGTAACTCATCCCCCTTAATTGTCGCCCCATCGGCCAAGACATAGTTATTTCCCATAGAAGGATCAGGCTGATCGCCTTTAACAGTTGCAGAATTACTCAAAGGACCTGCAGCGAGGGTTCTTGATTTGAACGTGATGGTTGCAGTTTGATTCAGATCGAGACTGCCTACCATCCAAACCAGATCTCTTGTTACGGATGAATAACTGGTTGTTCCTGTACTTACGGTAATATCCTTAGGCGCATCTATAATCGTCGGCAATTTATCCGTCACACTTACGCCTGTCGCCCGGTTGGCTCCCTTATTTGTGACCGTTATTTTATAAGTCACATCGGAGCCTGTCATAATCTCTCCCGTAGTTATGAGTTCTTTCGTGATGACAAGATCTGCAGATTGATCTACATCTATTATTGCTTCCGGTTGGACAACCGCACCAGTGGGACTTATCATTAAAGCCACATTTTTGAGAATGTTGTAGCTATTCACATCTGGTGCTACTTTTGCATCGAAATATAAAACTGTACTGGAGTTTGCCTGCATGTTAACAGTCCACTTCAATGTGTTGTTGCTCACCGTTCCATTGCCTGAAACCGAACCGGCAACATAAGTTAACCCTGCCGGCAGTTCATCAGTTATGACAACACCGTTTAGTGGAGACCCTCCGGTATTACGAACGGTGAGTGAATAAGTCAGGATTTCGTTAGCCTGTGCCTTTCCATCATTATTTCCCTTGGTATCAGCAACAGATTTACTTCCTTCCAGCTTTCCTTCAGTTGGAATGGAAACAGCAGGTTTTAGTACCGCAATCGCATTTCCCGGATCGGTTACGGTAGCGATATTTTCAATTGCCAGATTTCCCGAAGAAAGAACTGCATTTACCTGAACTTTGAACCTAACTGCCATCTGTCCGTTGGCAGGAATGGTCAGGTTATTCCAGTTTAAAGTATTTCCCACCAATGTTGCACCATCACTCGCACTTCCGGTTAAGTAAGTGGTGTTCGTAGGTATTGGGTCGCTTACCGTCACTCCTGTTCTTGTAGTGCTACCGTTGTTTCTAACTAAAATTGTATAGGTCAACGCTTCACCAGCCTCGGCTATTCCATTATTATTGGCGTCTGTCACGGCTTTGGAACTGGTTAATTTCGAGATTTCAATAATCGTCGGATAATCATTATTCTCAGCTGTGCCTGAAACATCTGTTACTATTGTTCCGGAAGGTGCAGTAGCTGTAATTATAGCAGTATTTCTTACCGTTCCTGCATTCTTTTCTGTCTGAGAAATGATGTAACCGGCTGTTGCTGTTGCTATCTCTCCCGGGGCAATAGTTGCCGGGGTGAATGAAACGGGCGAAGACAGCTTAGCATCTGAGAATTGGAAATGATTAAGTGTTACATTACCTGTATTTCTAATGCTAAAAGTATAAGTAATGGTATTTCCATCTGCACTTAATACTCCTGTTTTCACAAGGGTAATTGCCGGTGCTTCCGGTATAAGGTATATCGTTGGATCGTTCGGTGCAAGCGTTGTCGGATCATCCGATAGTTTAGACAATCTATTCGCTCCAGTTCCAAACGAAGCAGTTACAGTTGCCTGGTTTACAAATTTTCCATAATCAATCTCAGGCTGAATAAGTGTATGTCGAGCGCTCACAATGGCCGTTTCTGCCGGATCAAGTTTAGCGATTAATGAAGGTCTGATACTTCCTGCATCCGCGCCAGGATCGGTTACCACAATATCCGTTAATGTGATGTTTCCAGTATTGGTCACAAGAATACTGTACTCAATCACTTTCACTACCCCCGCACTATTGGCTATCATTTTGGTAAACCTGACTGAAGGATCGGGAACGATCTTTGTAACCGTCGGATCATTTAACTCAGCTGTAGATGGATCATCAGAAACTTTATTAATAATATTGCCCTTAGAATCTTTTACTGATGCTTTGGCCTGATTGATATAACCACCTGAGTTAACATCACTCTGGGTAACGATATGTTTCGCGATGATGCTGGCGCTTTCACCAGGTGCAATAGCTGTTATGTCTGCCGGGTTCAAACTTCCTGCATCTGCCTTATCATCAGAAATCTGAATATCGGTTAACGTTACATTCCCCGTATTTGTCAAAATCAATCGGTAGTTGATCACATCACCCGCTTTGTTTACCGTGTTAGTGGCAATTTTTGTAAAAGTATATGAAGGTGATAAAGATAAAGTTGCAACAGTAGGTATATCATTCGTTTGGGTAGTTCCCGAAACATCGGTTACATCTGCTCCCACTGGTGTTTTACCTGTAACGCTTGCGGTATTGCTGTATGTACCCGCATCCATATCGGCTTGGGTTAAACTATGAACAGCCGTTAATGTTACGCTTGCGCCTGGAGCCAGACTAGAAACAGGAGAACCTGTTACCACTGCATTAGCGTCCGAAACCGCAAGATTGGTTAGGGTTACGTTACCTGTGTTTTTAATAACCAGGTTATAATTTAATGCGCCACCAACAGCCGTTGGTACTGATCCATTGATTGTTTTAACCAAGGTCACAGCACCATCTGGAGTAATCGTTGTAACAGTAGGTATGTCATTAGTCTCAGCCGTTCCTGAAATATCAGTCACGTCTGCACCTGCCGGGGTTTTACCAGTTACCATTGCGGTATTGCTATAGGTTCCAGCATCTACATCAACTTGAGTTAAAGTATGAACAGCAGTAAGTGTTACACTCGCACCAGGAGCTAAACTCGAAACCAGTGAGCCGGTTACGATGGCATTGGCGTCCGTAACCACAAGATTGGTCAAGGTGACGTTTCCGACATTTTTAACAACCAAGTTGTAATTCAGTACCTCGTCTGCTTTATTCGACACAGTACCGTTAACAGTTTTCACTAAAGTAACAGCACCAGCCGGCGTGATGGAAGCCACTGTTGGTGTGTCATTAGTCTCTGTCGTTCCTGAAACATCAGTCACATCTGCTCCAGCGGGCGTTTTACCAGTTACCGTTGCCGTATTGCTATAGGTACCCGCATCGACATCTACTTGAGTTAAAGCATGAACAGCAGTAAGTGTTACACTCGCGCCCGGAGCTAAAGTAGAAACTGGAGATCCCGTAACAATTGCATTGGCATCAGTGACCACAAGGTTGGTTAAGGTTACGTTACCTGTGTTTTTAATAACCAGGTTATAATTTAATGCGCCACCAACAGCCGTTGGTACTGATCCATTGATTGTTTTAACCAAGGTCACAGCACCAGCCGGAGTAATGGTTGCCACTGTCGGTGTATCATTAGTCTCGGTCGTTCCTGAGACATCAGTTACGTCAGATCCAGCTGGTGTTTTACCAGTTACTGTTGCCGTATTGCTGTATGTACCCGCATCAATATCGGCTTGAGTTAAAGTATGAACAGCAGTAAG
>NZ_JAVTSE010000015.1:0-4167 GCF_032678525.1 Pedobacter frigidisoli | reverse complement strand
ACTCAACACCAACAATAATAATTTCCTCATCCCCACAATTAATTTTTGAATGCCCTGATTAAAGTTATATATCCTTTAAATACCTGCCATGGCGCTGTGGCATTTTCTTTCACACGAAGTACATAGTAATAAGTACCCTCATTTAATCCCTCACCTGTCCAGTTATTTTGATAATTATCTGATTTATAAACCTGATTACCCCATCTGTTAACGATTACAAGATCGTTTTGTGCAAACAGGTTTAAGCCTCTTATTTCAAAGGTTTCATTGATGCCATCGCCATTTGGCGTAAAGAGGTTAGGAACAAATAAACTATTGCCTGAAACCGAATGTTTGGTAAAAAAGGCGCCGTTTGCTGCCATATCGGTAGCCACCATCACATTGGTCCGTACGTGCACACCGGTTGAAGGATTAGTAACAGATAAAAGGTCCCAATTGGAGCTGCCGAGATATTTGGCAATTGTTGCCGATGCATCAACAAATTTTGCACCGTCGGTACTGATGTTATGTTGCAGTGTAATTGTTGTTTGAACAGGTACGGAAGAGTAGATGTTCCACATCCTGTCGATACCCTGTGTGGTGGTAATTCCTGGCAAGCGCGCTGCAGAATAATCCTCCACACTGACATAAAATTTACCTGCCGATTGCGGCTGCAAAGTTGCCGGAGTATAATCGCCTTCTGCAATACCTACAGGAAATACAAAAGCCGTGTTGCTATCAAACTCTTTTACCATATGACCGGCGATACTGTTGCCCGTTACAACCATCCGGTCGCGGCTGTAGTTGGTAATTTTACCAGCGGCATTAAAGGCCAGGTTGTTTCCATTTAAAATAATGTTAGCACGGTTTACAGCCAGATCGAGCGTACCGCCTATATTTAGGGTTGCAGCCAGCGCACCAGTAGGATTGACTGTATTGTATCCCGGATCTTTAACATCAGACAGGATCACGTTATTTTTGTTTCTGTGTTCAATAATGAGGTTTATAAAGTTGCTGTTATTCCCATCTATTGCAGTGGCACCTGCAGACATACTGGTATAGTAAGGATTATCACCAGGATTATAAATGATGATTTTGCCTGTACCACTGAAAGTAGCACCTGGTGCAATCCAGATATTTTTACTGTAAATTTCCAAAACACCATTAATTACCCAATTGGCATTTGGACCGAAATAACACCCCTCAGTATAGCGGGTTTCGGTACTTCCAGCGTTAATGGTTACTGCAGAGTTATCTACTGTCATGCTTCCTGCACCGGTTTGGGCATAGCTGTTTATCCCACCAAAAAACAATGGGATAATAAAAAGCATTAACTTAAACAGCGGTTTTTTAACTAAACAGCTTAGATTCTGATATGGCGAATTCATGTAATGCATTTAATTTTTTCGCCCTTTTGAAGGAAGCATTGGATTGGTTATGGTTGGGCCCTGGATAAAGATTTTATGATCTTCTACCTCTCCGCCTGGAGTAGCAGTGGTAGGAGACAATAAATCGGTATAATTACGTCCGTACCTCAAACGTACATAAGTACTTCTGATGATCCTGGAAAATGGCACTGTCCATGTTAAAGTAACTGAAGTACCACCCTGAAGCGCCGGAACTGTTACCCGCTCACTATCTTCAAAAACTCCATTCTGGTTGAAATCGATCCAACCGGAAATATATCCATTAAAGGTTCCTGTGTAGGGGATAGTTGCTGCGATAATGTTCCCGGGCATGTAACTGGCTTTGTAAGAAAAGCTTTTATATTTTGTTGGCCATGCATCTTCTTCCAATACACCAGCAGGTCCGTTGTTGTTATCACCCATAGCATCCTTACTATATAGTGGTCCGGCATCAACATCCGGTGCTACAGTACCTAAGTAACCCGATGTAGAAGCAACCAGGGATCCAGGGGTATAAGCAGCGGTATTTAAATTGGTTGCAGTGGCAGTGGCTGTACCGGCAGCGATACCATCAGAAGTAATGGTAACTTTTTCAACTGCATGTAATGGGGCGCCATAACTGGCAGGTGCGTCTCCCCCATCTACGCCCGGAGGCAACACGCCGAGTGAAATAGCCGTTAAACCGCTCCCTTTTAATGTTACATCGAAAGTTACTGCATAATCGGTACCTGTAAAGGCAGTTTCATTGAAAGTTAAAAATGATACTGCGCCCGTATTGTCATCGTTTCCTCTGAGAAACTCAAACCGCTGGGCAGTTGAGCTTACATTAACTTTTCGTACCTCATAAGGAGTCGTTGTATTATTAAGATTTTTTTGTAGCTCCACGATATTCCAGACACCATCGGCTGTAGCATTAAAATACTCTGACGGCGCTAAAGACTCGGCATCACCCAAAACCATACCTGTTAGTTTTACCGGTGAACCCTGCAATGTCGCCTTACAAGTGATTCTGAAACTCGCCAACCCCCCACTCACACCGTTCCTGATACCGTTAACCAATTTATTTGCTGTTCCTACACCACCGATATTATACCTGTCATCCATTGAATCGTAGGCAAAATTTCCGGGTGCATAACTTTTAATACCATTGCCTGTTAAATTCGAAATTACAGCCTGTAAGCATAAATATCTTCCACCACCCAAATCAATAGACGCATAGGATGCTGAGCCATCGGCTAGATCAACGTTGTGCTTGCCATAGGGGTTATCGGTGATGTTATCGAGTGTCGAACCCCAGGTAAGCCAAAGCACCTGGTTTTTATAGGGACTGGTACCTCCTGTTGCAAATGTTGCCGTTTTCGGTTGTAAAGGATAACATTGAGCCTGAACATTCTGTGCATATAGCATTGCCAGAATTATTATCGATGATATGAATAGTCTTCTCATGTTGATTTATTTAACAGCAAAAACGATATTCATGAAAGAACCAACGGTCACATCAGCACCTGGAACCACAGTATAAGTTAATACACCTGCTGCACTCACCTGTACATTTGTAAAAACTGTGGTATCGTACCAGGTAACATAATAATACAGGTCAGTTTTAGCAATTATTGGCAATGCAGGGGCGCCAGGGCTGCTTTTTAAAGGTGTTAAAAACTGCTTCGAATAGCGATCGTAAAGGTTCATTGTTCCGAAAGACTCGCCGGTAACACCTGATTCAGCGACAAACTGATCAGCTGCCGTTGGAATAACTACCGAAGGCATATAAAAGAATTTCGGCATAGCGGCTTTAACTTGCTTTAATATTCCGTTTGCATCAGCTACTACTAACTGATCGGTAACGGCGCCGGTTTGTAAGCCTGTAACTGCCATGGTATTGTTGCCTCCTGTTGCCACAGTCAATAAATTAGTTCCTGTGGTTACCGTTGTGGCCTGATTTAAGGTTCCGCCTAATTGTACATTATTGTTAGCCACGGTTAGACCATTATTAGCATTCAGCCCCAGTTCTCCATTGCTATTAATGGTTACCGGACTGGTCGAAAGTTGTTTCACCACACCAGCAGTAGTACCGTTGGCAGTAGCAACGTTCACCTTGTAATCTGTCACATTTCCTGTAGTCGTTCCGGCTACTGTGGTATTTAAGCCATTTGATAACGTCGTCGTCTTTTGAGTGGCCACAACTGCTGTGGAAATGTCAAGCGGAGTACTTGCAACACCATTAACTGTGGTGATCAGTTTATTAGCAGCATCCAGAGTCGTCGCATTGGTATTGATGATGTTTACGGCAGTACCTGTTGTACCATTAACAGTGGTTGTAATAGTATTTCCTACAGATGCATTACTTACTGAGGTTGCAGCTGATTTATCAACCCATACAGTAGCTGTTCCTGCAGCGTTTGTTACTAACATCTGGTTTGCGGTGCCCGTTGTTATCTGGTTATTGGTTACTTTACCTCCAATGTTAGACAAGGTTAAGTTGGCCTCGGTAACATCAACCGAAAAAGCTTTTAGAGCAGCACCTGCTGGTGTTCCCCCTAAGGTTACTTTATTGCTTCCTGCAGTTACATTTTCACCAGTAATTGATCCGCTCGGGATAGTATTGGAATAAGTTACAGCACCTGTTGCGTCAGCAATTGCCAAACGGCCTGCTGTTCCTGTTCCGGCATCAAGTTTGGAAGCTGTAATATTCTTATCTGCAACATCTGCAGTTTTAACTTCGCCATCTTTGATTTTATCTGTAGTGATTGCATCAGCTCCAACTTTAGCGTTAGTTACTGAC
>NZ_JAVTSE010000014.1:0-5539 GCF_032678525.1 Pedobacter frigidisoli | reverse complement strand
TGAGCCGAATAAGTTCTTAAAAGAGATGTCAATGTAGCGAAAGCGGGTTTAATGGAGTACTGATCGAAGTACATGATTAAGGAGCTTTATTTTAAAGGTGATGTCTAACAGACAAAACAAAAGAAGACTATTTTTAACAATAGTTAAAACTGGTCAGAATCAAAACACATTTTACAATGGAGAGTTTGATCCTGGCTCAGGATGAACGCTAGCGGCAGGCCTAATACATGCAAGTCGAGGGGTAGATTTAGCTTGCTAGATTGAGACCGGCGCACGGGTGCGTAACGCGTATGCAACCTACCTTTATCTGGGGGATAGCCCGGAGAAATCCGGATTAATACCGCATAAAATCACAGAATAGCATTATTTAATGATCAAACATTTATGGGATGAAGATGGGCATGCGTGTCATTAGCTAGTTGGCGGGGTAACGGCCCACCAAGGCGACGATGACTAGGGGATCTGAGAGGATGGCCCCCCACACTGGTACTGAGACACGGACCAGACTCCTACGGGAGGCAGCAGTAAGGAATATTGGTCAATGGAGGCAACTCTGAACCAGCCATGCCGCGTGCAGGAAGACTGCCCTATGGGTTGTAAACTGCTTTTATCCGGGAATAAACCTTTCTACGTGTAGGAAGCTGAATGTACCGGAAGAATAAGGATCGGCTAACTCCGTGCCAGCAGCCGCGGTAATACGGAGGATCCAAGCGTTATCCGGATTTATTGGGTTTAAAGGGTGCGTAGGCGGCCTGTTAAGTCAGGGGTGAAAGACGGTAGCTCAACTATCGCAGTGCCCTTGATACTGATGGGCTTGAATGGACTAGAGGTAGGCGGAATGAGACAAGTAGCGGTGAAATGCATAGATATGTCTCAGAACACCGATTGCGAAGGCAGCTTACTATGGTCTTATTGACGCTGAGGCACGAAAGCGTGGGGATCAAACAGGATTAGATACCCTGGTAGTCCACGCCCTAAACGATGAACACTCGCTGTTGGCGATACACAGTCAGCGGCTAAGCGAAAGCGTTAAGTGTTCCACCTGGGGAGTACGCCCGCAAGGGTGAAACTCAAAGGAATTGACGGGGGCCCGCACAAGCGGAGGAGCATGTGGTTTAATTCGATGATACGCGAGGAACCTTACCCGGGCTTGAAAGTTAGTGAATGATCTAGAGATAGATCAGTGAGCAATCACACGAAACTAGGTGCTGCATGGCTGTCGTCAGCTCGTGCCGTGAGGTGTTGGGTTAAGTCCCGCAACGAGCGCAACCCCTATGTTTAGTTGCCAGCACGTAATGGTGGGGACTCTAAACAGACTGCCTGTGCAAACAGAGAGGAAGGAGGGGACGACGTCAAGTCATCATGGCCCTTACGTCCGGGGCTACACACGTGCTACAATGGATGGTACAGAGGGCAGCTAGCTGGCAACAGTATGCGAATCTCACAAAGCCATTCACAGTTCGGATTGGGGTCTGCAACTCGACCCCATGAAGTTGGATTCGCTAGTAATCGCGTATCAGCAATGACGCGGTGAATACGTTCCCGGGCCTTGTACACACCGCCCGTCAAGCCATGGAAGTTGGGGGTACCTAAAGTATGTAACCGTAAGGAGCGTCCTAGGGTAAAACCGATAACTGGGGCTAAGTCGTAACAAGGTAGCCGTACCGGAAGGTGCGGCTGGAATACCTCCTTTCTGGAGTAGGATCACCTGCTCGCTTCGCAACATGATATTTCAAAACAAGAGAAAAAAAGAAACACCCAGAAGAAATGACGGTTGTCCAATCAGTGATTGGGACATCGGAACGAAAGCTAGGTAGCAAAGGGAGCGGTAGCGGTAATATACCAACGCTAACAGTGCTCACTAAAGCAAAGTCCCGTAGCTCAGCCTGGTTAGAGCACTACACTGATAATGTAGGGGTCTCCAGTTCAAATCTGGACGGGACTACAACAACAATGATCCTGGGGGATTAGCTCAGCTGGCTAGAGCGCCTGCCTTGCACGCAGGAGGTCAACGGTTCGACTCCGTTATTCTCCACAGAGAGTTTTAGCGTATTGGCGCTGGAGCGTCCCGATTTTCATCGGGAAGGTCAACGGTTCGACTCCGTTATTCTCCACCTAATACAGCAGCCTATCAGGATTGATAGCATACATTGACATAAAAGATTAAGAAGAAACAGCCAAAGGGGCACTAGAAACGGTTCGGGACCGCGGTTTACTACTAACAAGAAGAAGCTTAAGGCTTATGAACGGGCAATGAAACCCGTGAGTTTATACCCTTAAGGGATTCTTAGTAAAGTTCTTTGACATATTGGAAGAAGTTAAAAAAGAAGAGCAAACAACAATAGGCGACTGTTGTGTTTGTGCTCACCGGGGGGCGTAGCAATACAAACTAAGGTATGAGACATCATAACAAGAGCAAAAAAAGCATACCATATGGCGCAAAAGGCATATGAGTAGAAGAAAGTAATAAAGAGTACACGGGGGATGCCTTGGCTCTCAGAGGCGATGAAGGACGTGATAAGCTGCGATAAGCTTCGGGTATTTGCAAATAGGAATTGATCCGAAGATTTCCGAATGGGGCAACCCGGCTAGTTGAAGACTAGTCACATATAATGAGCAAACCTGCCGAACTGAAACATCTAAGTAAGCAGAGGAAGAGAAAATAACAATGATTTCCTGAGTAGTGGCGAGCGAAAGGGAAAGAGCCCAAACCCATTATGTTACGGCATACTGGGGGTTGTAGGACTACGATGTGGCATTAACAAACAGAAGTGGAACGGGATGGGAAGCCCGGCGATACAAGGTGATAGCCCTGTACACGTATAGAATGTTAGCCTAGTAGTATCCTGAGTACCGCGAGGTCGGAGACGCCTTGTGGGAATCTGCCGGCACCATCCGGTAAGGCTAAATACTCCTGAGAGACCGATAGTGAACCAGTACCGTGAGGGAAAGGTGAAAAGAACCCCGAACAGGGGAGTGAAATAGAACCTGAAACCGTGTACTTACAAGCGGTCGGAGCATACAAGTTATGTGACGGCGTGCCTTTTGCATAATGAGCCTACGAGTTACTCCTCTCTGGCAAGGTTAAGTGTTTAAGGCACGGATCCGAAGCGAAAGCGAGTCTGAATAGGGCGTATAGTCAGAGGGGGTAGACGCGAAACCTTGTGATCTACCCATGGACAGGTTGAAGGTGCGGTAACACGTACTGGAGGACCGAACCGATAAACGTTGAAAAGTTTCCGGATGATCTGTGGGTAGGGGTGAAAGGCTAATCAAACTGGGAAATAGCTCGTACTCCCCGAAATGTTTTTAGGAACAGCGTGGATATTAAGTCTGATAGAGGTAGAGCTACTGATTGGGTGCGGGGGAGTCAAATCCTACCAAATCCAGACAAACTCCGAATGCTATCAGATATGATCTGCAGTGAGGCGCGGGGTGCTAAGGTCACGCGCCGAGAGGGAAAGAACCCAGACCATCAGCTAAGGTCCCCAAGTTACAGTTAAGTTGAACTAACGAGGTCCGATTGCACAGACAGCTAGGATGTTGGCTTGGAAGCAGCCATTCATTTAAAGAGTGCGTAACAGCTCACTAGTCGAGCGATCGGGCATGGATAATAAACGGGCATTAAACTGTACACCGAAGCTATGGGATTGAAATATATCGGTAGGGGAGCATTCTATATGCGGTGAAGGTATCTGGTAATGGGTGCTGGAGCGTATAGAAAAGCAAATGTAGGCATAAGTAACGATAAGGCGGGCGAGAAACCCGCCCACCGAAAGGATAAGGTTTCCTGATCAACGCTAATCGGATCAGGGTTAGTCGGGACCTAAGGAGAACCCGAAGGGGAAATTCGATGGACAACGGTTTAATATTACCGTACTTTTTATAACTGCGATGTGGGGACGGAGTAGTGACACTGCCGCGATCTGACGGAATAGATCGTTAAAGGCTGTAGGTATAGGACTGGTAGGCAAATCCGCCAGACCTGCTGAGAGCTGATAGTACCGCGAGGCTTCGGCTGAGTGGATAGCGCAGGTAATCAGACTTCCAAGAAAAACCGCTAAGCTTCAGGTTATAAAAACCCGTACCGCAAACCGACACAGGTATCCGGGAAGAGGATTCTAAGGTGCTCGAGTGAATCATGGCTAAGGAACTCGGCAAAATGGCCCTGTAACTTCGGGAGAAGGGGCGCTGGCAGCAATGTCAGCCGCAGTGAAAAGGCCCAGGCGACTGTTTAACAAAAACACATGGCTTTGCAAAATCGAAAGATGAAGTATAAGGCCTGACACCTGCCCGGTGCTGGAAGGTTAAGAGGGGATGTCATCCGCAAGGAGAAGCATTGAATCGAAGCCCCAGTAAACGGCGGCCGTAACTATAACGGTCCTAAGGTAGCGAAATTCCTTGTCGGGTAAGTTCCGACCTGCACGAATGGTGTAACGATCTGGGCGCTGTCTCAGCCATGAGCTCGGTGAAATTGTGGTCCCGGTGAAGACGCCGGGTACCCGCAACGGGACGGAAAGACCCCATGCACCTTCACTACAATTTAACATTGACATTGGATACAGGATGTGTAGGATAGGTGGGAGGCTTTGAAGCGGCGTCGCTAGGCGTCGTGGAGCCAACGTTGAAATACCACCCTTTCTGTATTCGGTGTCTAATCCGATTATGTCGGAGACATTGTTTGATGGGTAGTTTGACTGGGGTGGTCGCCTCCAAAAAGGTAACGGAGGCTTTCAAAGGTAAGCTCAATACGCTTGGTAACCGTATGAGGAGTGCAATAGCATAAGCTTGCTTGACTGTGAGACATACAGGTCGATCAGGGTCGAAAGACGGATATAGTGATCCGGTGGTTCTGCATGGAAGGGCCATCGCTCAAAGGATAAAAGGTACGCTGGGGATAACAGGCTGATCTCCCCCAAGAGCTCATATCGACGGGGAGGTTTGGCACCTCGATGTCGGCTCGTCACATCCTGGGGCTGGAGAAGGTCCCAAGGGTTCGGCTGTTCGCCGATTAAAGTGGCACGCGAGCTGGGTTCAGAACGTCGCGAGACAGTTCGGTCCCTATCTGTTGTGGGCGTAGGAATTTTGAGTGGGGCTGACCTTAGTACGAGAGGACCGGGTTGGACTAGCCTCTAGTGAATCTGTTGTTCCGCCAGGGGCATTGCAGAGTAGCTACGCTGGGAATAGATAAGCGCTGAAAGCATCTAAGTGCGAAACTAGCCACGAGATGAGAATTCCATATAGGGCCGTAGCAGACTACTACGTTGATAGGCTACAGATGTAAAGGTGGCGACACCATAGTCGAGTAGTACTAATCACCCGAAGCTTTCAAAGCAAACAGACTGTTGTTTGTTCTTCAAAACTTAACTTCTTTCAATAATATGTCATTTAAGCTCGAATAGCTTATCTAAAGAAATTTAGGTGCCTATATCGGTGGTGTCCACCTCTTCCCATTCCGAACAGAGAAGTTAAGCCCACCAGAGCCGATGGTACTGCGGTAACACGTGGGAGAGTAGGTCGGTGCCAAATCTTAAACTGC
>NZ_JAVTSE010000013.1:0-16717 GCF_032678525.1 Pedobacter frigidisoli | reverse complement strand
CATTCACTGTGGTATTGTCAAACATCAGTGCAGGACCGACTACGATAGCTACTTCGACAGGTACCGGTACGATTACCGATGACGATGCAGTTACCCTGGTACTCAGCGGACCATCGGCCATTAGCGAAGGTGCAGGAACTGCAACCTACACGGTAACATTAACCGGTACTACTGGCGGATCTATCCAGAATGCCGTTACTGTTCAGGCTAACGTAGCTCCTGGTACAGCATCGTTAACCAGCGATTACACCTTTACTTCTCCAACTACGGTTACTTTCCCTGCGGGATCGGTAGTGGGAGATACCCAAACCTTCACTGTAGGTATTGTTGATGATAACAGGGCAGAAGGACCGGAGACCTATACGGCTTCAATCAGCTCACCAACAGGTGTCGCTACTTTAGGCAACGCCAGCGTAACCACTACCATTAACGATAACGATGCGGTTACTTTAGTATTAACAGGACCTGCGACAGTAAATGAAAACGCAGGAACTGTTACTTATACCGTAACCTTAACCGGAACTACCGGAACAACGATACAGAACGCAGTAAGCGCAACTACCGGAGTAACTGCCGGAACAGCTACCGCTGGTTCTGACTATAACTTTACTGCAGGTACGGTTACTTTCGCGGCAGGTTCAACTGTGGGCGATACGCAAACCTTTACCGTAAGTATTGTTGATGATAATGTTGCTGAGGCTAACGAAACTTATACCGCATTTATCAGTAACCCAACAGGAGTGGCTAATTTAGGCAATGCCAGCGTAACCACTACCATTACCGATAATGATGCAGTAACCGTGGTTCTTAGCGGACCGGTAACTGTAGCAGAAAATGCAGGTGCTGTAACCTACACGGCAACGTTAACAGGAGCGACAGGTACCACCATCCAGAATGCAGTAACCGTAACTACTGGTGTAACTGCAGGTACAGCTACTTTAGGTAACGACTATACCTTTACTTCGGGAACTTTAACCTTCCCGGCAGGATCGGCAGTAGGCGCTACACAAACCTTTACAGTAACCATTGTTGATGATAATTTAGCAGAACCTACCGAAACCTACACGGCTACGATTAGTAACCCTACCGGTGCGGCAACTTTGGGTACACCTGCTTCGGTTAGCACCAGCATTACTGATAATGATGCCTTAACATTTGTATTAACAGGACCAGCTTCGGTAAATGAAGCAGATGGTACAGCAACCTACACCGTAACCTTAACCGGTGCGGCAGGAAAATCGCTACAGGATGCAGCTACAGTAACCACAGGTGTAACGGCAGGTACCGCAACTTCGGGATCTGATTATACTTTTTCATCAAGTGTATTGAATTTCCCTGCGGCTTCTCCGGTTGGAACAACCAGAACGTTTACAGTTTCGATTGTGAATGATCTGATTGCTGAACCAACAGAGAATTACACCGCAACTATCAGTAACCCAACAGGTGTGGTTACCTTAGGTACAGCTGCAGTAACTACCTCGATTGTAGATAATGATGCCGCTACGGTGAGCATTGCAGCAACACCAAACAGTGTGGCTGAAGCAGTAGGAGCTACGGCTACCTTTACCATTACCCTAAGTACAGCAGTACAGGATGCCTTTACCGTAACTTATGGTACAGCCGACGGAACTGCTGTGGCAGGATCTGACTATACGACTACAACGGGTTCGTATACTTTCCCTGCGGGATCGGCTGCCGGTGCAACTTATACTTTCACCGTTCCGATTTTAAACGACAATGTTGTTGAACCTTCTGAAACCTTTATTGCTTCGATTACCAATGTAAGCGGATCGCTGGTAACGGTGGGAACAGGTTCGGCAACCATGACCATTACCGATACAGATGCAGCAACAGTTAAAATCACCGCTGGTGTTGACGGTAACGAAAATGGTCCGGCTAACGGAACCTTTACTGTTAGCTTAAGTGCACCATCATCTACTCCAACTGATGTAACCTTCACTTTAGGAGGAACAGCAACTGAGGGGGATGACTATACTACAGTAACCAAAACGGTAACTATACCTGCAAATGCCACTACGGCAACCATCACCATTCCGGTTAAAACCGATGCATTGGTTGAAGGTACGGAAACTGTTGTAGCTACATTAGCTTCTACCAACAACCCGTCGATCACGGTAAGTTCAGTAGCAGCAGATAAAACTGCAACGATCAATATCCTTGATAACAATGCGGCAACGGTGAGTATTTCGGCTACGCCAACCAGTGTAAACGAAAATGCGGGTACAGCTACCTTTACCGTCACTTTGAATGCAGCGGTGCAGAACAGCTTTACCGTGAACTATGGAACTACTGATGGTACAGCAAAAGCTGGATCGGCATTGGATTATATCGCTACTTCAGGTACGATTACCTTCGATGCAGGATCGGCAGCGGGCACAACCAAAACCTTTACTGTTCCAATCAACGATGATAACCTGGTTGAGACCAACGAAACATTCAGTGCGGTACTGAGCAATGTATCTACACCACTGGTAACCATTGGTACAGGTACAGCTACAGTAACCATTATTGATAACGACAGCTCGGTAGCAAGCATTGCTGCCGGCGTAAACGGCGATGAGACTGGTCCGGTTAACGGAACCTTCGTGGTTACCTTGAGTAAACCATCTTCAACTGATACGGAGATTACCTATACAGTAGGTGGTACAGCTACCGAAGGCGATGATTATACAGCTATTTCACGTAATATTATCATCCCTGCGGGAGCAACAACAGGTACAATTACCATTCCGGTTAAACAAGATAACATTACTGAAAATACCGAATCGGTGATTATTAATCTGGTTTCGACAACCAGCACACTGGTAACCATTACACCAACGGCGGCAGATAAAACAGCTACAATCACCATTCAAGATGCGAACACGGCAAATGTGAGTATTTCTACTACGCCAACTGTAAATGAGTCGGCAGGTACAGCTACTTTCAGTGTAACCTTAAACAATGCGGTGCAAAATGCATTCAGCGTAAATTATGCTACGGCTGACGGAACTGCTATCGCAGGATCGGATTATACATCGACTTCAGGTACCTTAAACTTCCCGGCTAATTCTCCGGCAGGAACTGTACTTACGTTTACTGTACCGATTTTAAATGACAACATTGCCGAGCCTAACGAAACCTTTACAGCTACCTTAAGCGGTATTACCGGAGGAACTGTGGTGATCAGCAATGCTACAGCTACGGCAACCATTATAGATAACGATGCAGCAACAATATCTATCGTTGCCGGTATCAACGGAAGCGAGAACGGTCCGGTTAGCGGAACATTTACGGTAACGTTGAGCAATCCATCATCAACAGATACGCAAATAACCTACAGTGTAGGCGGTTCTGCAACAGAAGGTGATGACTATACTACGATTACACGTACCATTACCATCCCTGCAGGAGCAACTTCAGGAACGATTACCATTCCGGTAAAAACCGATAACCTGGTAGAAGGAACAGAAACAGTGGTAATTAATCTGGTTTCTACAAACAGTGCAGTTGCAACGATTAGCCCGACACCCGCAAATCAAACGGCAACCATCAACATTGCTGATAATACGAAGGCAACCATTACTGTGGCAGCTACTACGAATGCAGCTGAGCCATCAACAAACGGATTATTTACCTTCACGTTAAGTAACCCGTCAACAACCGATACACAGGTAACCTTTGCCGTAACCGGATCAGCTACAAGCGGAACGGATTACAGTGCTTTAGGTACCACAATTACGATTCCGGCAGGACAAACTTCGGTAACCCTTCCGGTAACTGTACAGGCTGATAACCTGGCTGAAGGAACAGAGACGGTGATTTTAACCATGACTGCTGCCACCAGCAACACAGCGATTACAGCAAGTACCACACCTGCAACTGTAAATATTACAGATAACGATGTGGCTACAGTTGCGGTAAATAATGTAACTGTTGTGGAAAATGCAGGTAAAGCTACTTTCACAGTAACCTTAACCGGTAATGTTCAGAATGCCTTTACCGTAAACTTTACTACGGCTAACGGTACTGCCGTTGCAGGTTCTGATTACACAGCCACTACAGGTTCGGTAACCTTCCCTGCGGGATCGGTTAGCGGAGCAACACAAACTTTTGATGTTCCGGTACTTAACGATAACATTGCCGAATTAACTGAAACCTTTACGGCTACGTTAACCGGAGTAAGTGCAGGTTCGCCGGTAACTATTCCTGCTGCCGGAGCAACAGGTACGGCAACCATTACTGATGATGATGTGGTGAGCCTGGCAATCAACAGTGTAACTGCTGCTGAAAATGCCGGTACCATGACCTTTACAGTAACGTTAACCGGAAATACGCAGAATGCAATTTCGGTGAATTACGCTACTTCGGATAATACTGCTGTGGCAGGAGCTGACTATACTGCTAAAACCGGTACAGTTACTTTTCCTGCGGGATCGGTAAGTGGTGCAACACAAACCATTGTAATTGCCATCACGGATGATAATGTAACCGAAGCTTCAGAAAACTTTAAAGTAACCTTAAGCGGAGCAAGTGCGCCTGCCACAATTACACAAGCTGAAGGTATTGGTACCATTACCGATAACGATCCGGCTACTGTGAGCATTTCGGCTACACCAACCAGCATAAACGAAAATGCCGGAACAGCTACTTTCACAGTAACCTTAAGCAATGCAGTGCAAAGTGCGTTTAATGTAAGCTATACAACAGTGGATGGTACAGCCATGCAGGGTAGCGATTACACTACTACCAGCGGAACATTAACCTTCCCTGCTAATTCTGCAGCAGGAGCAACGTTAACCTTTACCGTTCCGATCATTGATGATAATCTGGTAGAAGCCAGCGAAACCTTTGATGCAACAATCAGCAATGTAACCGGTAACCTGGTTACTATTGGAACAGCTACGGCTACAGTAACTATCGTTGATAATGATACTGCAGTAGCTTCGATTGCACCGGGTACCAATGGAAATGAGTCCGGTCCTGTGGCTGGAACATTTACGGTTACCCTGAGCAAGGCTTCATCAACAGATACACAGATTACCTATACTTTGGGCGGTACGGCTACAGAGGGTTCAGACTACTCGGCCATCACCACCAAAACCATTACGATTCCTGTCGGTCAGACTACAGGAACGATTACCATTCCGGTAATTACAGATAATATTGTTGAAGGCACAGAAACAGTAACTGCAACCTTAACAGCAACCAATAACACTGCTGTTACAGTGAGCAATACCCCTGCAACCATCAACATTACAGATAACACCACAGCAACGGTAACTGTGGCTGCAACAGCGGATGGGGCAGAGCCTAACACACCAGGTCAGTTCACCTTTACGTTAAGCAATGCGGCATCAACAGCTACGCAGATTACTTTTGCCGTAAGCGGAACCGCTACAAGTGGTGCCGACTACACTTCATTAGGCACAACGATTACCATTCCTGCCGGACAAACTACAGCAACCCTGTCGGCTCCGGTACTGGATGATAACATTGCTGAAGGTAATGAAACCGTAATCTTAACAATGACTGCTGCGACCAGCAATCCATCAATTACAGCCAGCACTACACCGGCGACAGTAAACATTACCGACAACGATACGGTTACGGCTACCATTACGCCAGGTATTGCCGGTAGTGAGAGCGGTCCGGTTAACGGAACATTTACCGTAACGTTGAGCAACCCGTCATCGCAGCCAACTACCATTACCTATACCTTAACGGGTACAGCAACTGAGGGCAGCGATTACAGTACCATTACCACCAAAACGGTAACCATTCCGGCAGGTGCTACCACGGCTACCATTACTATTCCGGTATTGGCAGATGCTGTAGTGGAAGGAACTGAAACAGTTATTGCTAAACTGGGTACATCTACCAATCCATTGGTAACCGTAGATGCTACACCAGCTTCGATTAATATTACTGATGCCAACACCGCAACAGTAAGCATTTCGGCTACACCAACCAGTGTAAACGAAGCTGCAGGTACAGCAACTTTCACCGTAACATTGAGTACTGCGGTACAAAATGCCTTTACAGTGAATTATGCTACTGCCGACGGTACAGCATTAGCGGGTACTGGATTAGACTATATTGCGACCAGCGGAACCTTAACTTTTCCTGCAAATTCTGCAGCGGGAGCTACCTTAACGTTTACGGTACCAATTAATGATGATAACCTGGTTGAACCGAATGAAACATTCAGTGCAGTTTTGAGCAATGTATCTACACCATTGGTAACCATTGGTACAGGAACTGCTACGGTAACGATAACCGATAACGATACTTCGGTGGCAAGCATCACACCGGGTGTAAACGGTAATGAAACCGGTCCGGTGAATGGAACATTTGTGGTTACTTTGAGCAAACCATCATCAACAGATACGCAGATTACCTATACTTTAGGTGGTACGGCTACTGAAGGTTCGGATTACTCAACCATCACTACAAAAACCATTACCATCCCTGCGGGTCAGACTACAGGTACCATTACCATTCCGGTATTAACAGATGCAGTGACTGAACCGGTTGAAACCGTAATTGCTACTCTGGGTACTTCAAGTAATCCTGCGATAACAGTTAACCCGGCTACGGCAACCATCAACATTCTGGATGCCAATACTGCCAGCGTAAGTATTTCTACTACGCCAACAGTGAACGAGGGAGCAGGTACTGCAACCTTTACCGTAACGCTCAACAATGCGGTACAGGATGCCTTTAGTGTAAACTATGCGACTGCCGATGGTACAGCCATTGCCGGTGCTGACTACACTGCGAAATCAGGTACTTTAACTTTCCCTGCGGGATCAGCTGCCGGAGCAACCATAACTTTCACAGTTGACATTACTGATGATAACATTGCTGAGCCATCTGAAACCTTTACGGCTACCTTAAGTGGTATTACCGGTGGAGTCGTGGTAATCAGCAATGCTACCGCTACAGCAACCATTGTAGATAACGATGCATCAGTAGCTACTGTTACTCCTGGTATTGCGGGTAACGAAAACGGACCGGTTAACGGAACGTTTACCGTAACCTTAAGCAACCCTTCATCACAGCCAACTACCATTACCTACACATTAGGTGGTACAGCTACTGAAGGAAGCGATTTCAGTACGATTGTAACTAAAACCATTACTATTCCTGCAGGTGAAACTACAGGAACCATTACCATTCCGGTATTGGCAGATAATATAGTAGAGGGTACAGAAACAGTTGTGGTGACGTTAACCAACAGCTCTAATCCATTGGTAGCTGTGGGCAACACACCTGCAAGCATCAACATTTTAGATAACACTACCGCAACAGTTACGGTAGCGGCTACCAATGATGGAGCAGAGCCCGCAACAGCTGGATTGTTTACCTTCACTTTAAGTAATGTATCTACGACCGATACACAGGTGAACTTCACTGTAGGTGGTACAGCTACCAGCGGTGCAGATTATACTGCTATCGGAACCAGTATCATTATCCCTGCAGGTCAAACTTCGGTAACCTTATCGGTCCCGGTATTGGATGATAATATTGCCGAGGGTACAGAAACTGTCGTGTTGACGATAGCTGCTGCAACCAGCAACCCATCGATTACAGCAAGTACTATACCGGCAACTGTGAACATTACGGATAATGATACTATTGTAGCTACGATTACAGCAGGAACAACCGGAAGTGAAAACGGTCCGGTTAATGGAACATTCACAGTTACCTTAAGCAATCCAGCTAGTACACCTACTACGCTAACCTTTACTTTAGGCGGAACGGCTACTGAAGGAACGGATTACACTACGGTAACCAAAACCATTACAATTCCCGCCGGATCAACTACAGGTACCATCACCATTCCGGTATTAGCCGACGCATTGGTAGAAGGTACTGAAACGATAATTGCTACCCTAACCAATAGTGCTAACCCACTGGTAACGATCAGCAATACACCGGCAACGATCAACATTACAGATAATACTACAGCTACGGTAACCGTAGCGGCAACTACCAACGGTGCAGAACCAGCTACTAACGGACTGTTCACCTTTACGATGAGCAACCCGTCTACCACGGCTACACAAATTACATTTGCAGTAACCGGTAGCGCTACCAGCGGCGCAGATTACATTGCTTTTGGTACAACTGTTACCATCCCTGCAGGTGCTACTACAGCAACTGTAACTGTACCGGTACTGGATGATAATATTGTTGAGCCAACAGAAACAGTAATCTTAACGATGACTGCGGCAACCAGCAATCCATCTGTTACCGCAAGTACTACCCCTGCAACCGTAAATATTACTGATAATGATACTTCTGTAGCATCGATTGCTCCGGGAGTTAACGGATCAGAAAACGGACCTGTGAACGGTACCTTTATTGTAACCTTAAGCAATCCATCGGCTACGCCAACTACCATTACCTACACAGTTGGCGGTACAGCGACAGAAGGAAATGACTACACGCCGATTGTATTAAAATCAATTACTATCCCTGCAGGTGCTACCACAGGAACCATTACCATTCCGGTATTAACCGATAATATTGTTGAAGGTACTGAAACTGTGATCATCACCCTTGGATCGACAAACAATGCCGCTGTAACTACAAGCACTACACCTGCAACGATCAACATTACTGATAATACGCTGGCTACGGTAACTGTGGCAGCAACAACAAATGGTGCAGAGCCTAACAATGCAGGCTTATTTACCTTTACCCTGAGCAATGTGTCATCAACAAACACAGTGGTGAACTACACGGTAACAGGTACTGCTACCAGCGGTACTGATTATACCTCGATAGGTAGTAGCGTAACGATCCTTGCCGGACAAACTACTGCAACGGTATCGGTTCCGGTATTAGATGACGATATTGTTGAGCCGACTGAAACGGTAATTCTAACCATGACTGCTGCCACCAGCAATCCATCGGTTACAGCAAGTACTACACCTGCAACGGTCAATATCGCTGATAACGATACGGCGGTGGCTACAGTAACGCGTGGCGTAGATGGTAATGAAAACGGTCCTGTAAATGGAACGTTCATTGTAAGTCTGAACCATCCATCGGCAACACCAACTGCGATAACCTTTACGGTAGGCGGTACAGCAACCGAAGGAAGCGATTACAGTACGATTGTTAAAACGGTAACCAT
The DNA here is from genome assembly GCF_032678525.1 of Pedobacter frigidisoli. Classification (GTDB taxonomy): domain Bacteria; phylum Bacteroidota; class Bacteroidia; order Sphingobacteriales; family Sphingobacteriaceae; genus Pedobacter; species Pedobacter frigidisoli_A. The sequence continues at coordinate 7,569 of NZ_JAVTSE010000013.1, read as the reverse complement.
CCCGGCAGGCGCTACTTCGGCAACTATCAACATTCCGGTATTGGCTGATGCAATTGTCGAAGGAACTGAGACGGTAACGTTAACACTGGCATCTTCAAATAATCCGGCGATTAGTGTGAGCAATTTGCCTGCGAGCATCAATATCCTGGATAACAGTACAGCTACTGTAAGTATTTCAACTACTCCGGTGATTAATGAAAATGCAGGCACGGCTACCTTTACGGTAACTTTAAGTGCTGCCGTTCAAAACAACTTTACTGTTGATTACAAAACGGTTGACGGTACAGCAACAGCGGGAACAGACTACACCGCAACAGCGGGTACTTTAACATTCCCTGCGGGTTCTGCTGCCGGTGCAACCTTAACCTTTACCGTTCCGGTAATTGATGATAACCTGGTTGAACCAACCGAAACATTCAGCGCTACAATCAGCAATGTTCAGGGTGCAGCGGTAACTGTTGGTACGGCTACTGCTACTGTAAGCATTACCGATAACGATACTGCTGTTGCCAGCATTGCGCCTGGAACCAACGGTAACGAAACCGGTCCGGTTAACGGAACATTTATCGTAAGCCTGAGCAATCCTTCGTCTACAGCAACTGATATTACCTTTACTCTAGGTGGTACAGCTACTGAAGGCACTGATTACACTACGGTAATCAAAACCATTACCATCCCTGCAGGACAAACCAGCGCTGCCATTAGTATCCCTGTATTGGTGGATGCAATTGCTGAACCGATTGAAACCGTTGTAGCTACTTTAGGTACATCGAACAATCCTGCAATTTCAGTAAATAATACACCGGCAAGTATCAATATTCTTGATGCGAATACGGCGAACGTGAGCATTTCAATCAATGCAGCAAGTGTACCTGAATCAGTAGGAACAGTAACCTTATCGGTAACGTTAAACATTGCGGTTCAGAACAGCTTCACTGTAGATTATGCTACAGCAAGCGGAACTGCAACTTCAGGACTTGACTTTACAGCCACCAGCGGAACATTAACTTTCCCTGCCAATTCACCTGCAGGTACAGTACTGAATGTGGTGATTCCGATTATCGACGATAACATCGTTGAAAATTCTGAATCGTTTACCGTTGGATTGAGCAATGTTCAGGGTGCGGATGTAGCGATAGGCGCAAGCCCTGCTACGGTAACCATTGCCGATAATGATACAGCTGTTGCAACTATTACAGCAGATACCAATGGTGATGAAAATGGCCAGGTAAGTGGCGTGTTTAAAGTAACCTTAAGCAATCCATCGGCTACGCCAACCACGTTAACCTTTACATTAGGTGGTACAGCTACCGAAAGCTCGGATTACAGTGCAGTTACCAAAACGATTGTGATCCCGGCAGGTGCAACAACAGCAACCATTACCATTCCGGTATTGGCTGATGACCTGGCTGAAGGTACGGAAACGATAATTGCCACATTAACCAATTCAAGTAATCCGGCTATTACAGTAAGTACAACTCCGGCAAGCATTAACATCTTAGATGAAGATGCCGCTACAGTTAGCATTTCATCTACACCGGTAATTAATGAAGGCGCAGGAACTGCAACCTTCACGGTAACGTTAAGTAAAGCTGTACAGAATGCCTTTAGCGTTGACTATGCAACGGCCAACGGAACAGCGATAGCAGGAACAGACTACACGGCAACTAACGGAACATTAACTTTCCCTGCCGGATCGGCTGCTGGCACTACGCTATCGTTTACGGTACCAATCAATGATGACAACGTTGTTGAGGCTACAGAAACATTCAGTGCAAGCTTAAGCAACATCACTGGTGGTGTAGTAACCATTGCAACCGCAACGGCTAACGTAAGTATTACTGATAATGATACCTCTGTAGCTACGGTAACTCCGGGAGTAGATGGAAATGAGAATGGTCCGGTAAGCGGAACATTCACGATCACCTTGAGCAAACCGTCATCAACTGATACACAGATTACTTTCAGTGTGGGCGGTACAGCAACAGAGGGAACGGACTACACGGCAATTACCAAAACGGTAACTATTCCTGCGGGACAAACCACCGCTACGGTAGCGATTCCTGTGGTAACCGATAACATTGTAGAAGGTAACGAAACGGTAGAGTTAACCTTAACAGGAACAAACAGCTCTCTCGTATCAGTTAGCAAAGCCCCTGCAACCATCAACATTATTGATAATAACAATGTAACAGCGAGCATTTCAATATCGCAGGCCAATATCAACGAATCGGCAGGTACGGCAACCTTTACCATCACGTTAAGTGGTGCAGTACAGGATGCATTTAATGTGGATTACGGAACAGCCGACGGAACAGCGAAAGCAGGAACTGACTACGTGGCCACCAGCGGAACATTAACCTTCCCTGCAGGCTCGGCTGCCGGTGCAACCTTAACTTTCACCGTGCCAATTATTGACGATAACATTGCGGAGCCAACAGAAACATTTGATGGTATCATTACCAATGTAAGTGGTGGATTGGTGACGATCGGTAACGGTAGGGCAACCATTACCATTGCCGACGACGACCAGGCAACAGCTAAAATCGTAGCTGGTACCAACGGTAGTGAAGCCGGACCAGTGAGTGGTACGTTTACCATTGAGTTGAGTAACCCTTCATCTACAGATACACAAATTACCTATACCTTGGGTGGAAGTGCAGCTGAAGGTGTTGATTATACAAACATCGCAACCAAAACGGTAATCATTCCTGCCGGCCAAACCAAAGCAACCATTACCATCCCTGTATTAACAGATAACCTGGTTGAAGGAATTGAAACGGTGGTAGCTACTTTAACTGCTTCTAACAGTGCACTAGTAGTCGTAAATACTACTCCTGCAACCATCAATATTACCGATAATACAACTGCATTGGTAACTGTGGCTGCTACAGCAGATGGTGCTGAGCCAAATACTGCAGGTGAGTTTACATTTACTTTAAGCAATGTTTCAACAACGCCAACGGTAATTACTTACACGGTAAGCGGAACAGCAACCAGTGGAACAGATTATACTTCAATTGGCAATACAGTAACTATCCCAGCCGGACAAACAACGGCCAAGGTATCGGTGCCAGTATTAAGCGATAATCTGGTAGAGGGTACAGAAACGGTGATCTTTACGATGAACGCGGTAACCAATAACCCTGCAATCACGGCAAGCACTACACCTGCTACAGTAAATATCACTGACAGCGGCTCATCTATCGCCACCATCGTTGCCGGTACAAACGGCAATGAAGCAGGACCGCTTAATGGTACATTCGAGGTTCGTTTGAACAATCCTTCGGCGACGGACACGCAGATCACGTATACTTTAAGTGGTACCGCAACTGAAGGAACCGACTACGCGGCGATTACTACCAAAACGGTAACCATACCGGCTGGACAGCTTTCGGCAACTATTACCATCCCTGTACAGGTTGATGGATTGGTTGAAGGACCTGAAACTGTGATTGCAACACTGGTAAGCTCAGGCAATCCATTGATTACAATCAGCAATGTACCAGCCACCATTAATATTGTGGATAATAACACCGCAACAGTGAGCATTTCTACTGCACCTACAGTTAATGAAGACGCAGGTACAGCTACCTTTGTGGTAACATTGAGCAATGCCGTACAGAATGCATTTACAGTGGCCTACGCTACAGCTGACGGAACGGCTACAGCTGGTTTAGACTACACAGCCACCAGTGGAACATTGAGCTTCCCTGCTGGCTCGGCAGCAGGAACTACCTTAACCTTTACGGTTCCGGTAATTGACGATAACCTGATTGAGGCTAATGAAACATTCAGTGCTTCGATCAGCAATGTGAGCACTGCACTGGTAGGCATTGTGACAGGTACAGCAACTACAACCATTATCGATAATGATAGTTCTGTAGCCAGCATTACAGCAGCTAACGATGGTAATGAAAATGGATTGATCAGCGGAAACTTCACCGTTACTTTAAGCAAACCGTCGGCTACCGATACGCAACTAACCTTTACCCTAAGCGGACAGGCGACCGAAGGAACTGACTACACGGCGGTAACACCTAAAACAGTGACCATTCCTGCGGGACAAACATCAGCTACGATTACCATTCCGGTATTGGCTGATGCAGTTGTTGAAGGTAACGAAACGGTAGTAGCAACCTTAACAGTAAGCAACAACCCGCTGGTTAATGTAAATACCAGTCCGGCAACCATCAACATTATTGATGGCAACACTGCAACAGTAACCGTAACAGCTACGGCAGATGGTGCTGAACCAGGCACACCGGGTCAGTTTACCTTTACTTTAAGTAGTCCTGCGTCAACTGATACGCAGATTACGTTCGCCGTAAGCGGAACAGCAACAAGCGGTGCAGATTATACTTCAATAGGTACAACGATTACCATCCCTGCGGGCCAAACATCGGTAACCTTATCAGTTCCGGTACTTGATGATAACCTGAATGAAGGTAATGAAACAGTAATCTTAACCATGACTGCTGCAACAAGCAATGCATTGATTACTGCAAGCACCATACCTGCAACTGTGAACATCAGAGATAACCGTGCTCCGGTAGTAACGGCTCCGGCTATTACTACGCCGGAAGACACAGCTGCCAACGGTACCATCACGGCAACAGATCCTGATGGAAATACATTGACCTTCACGGTGAATACGCCTCCGGCGCATGGTACAGTGACGGTGAACCCTGATGGAACATATACTTATGTACCGGCAAAAGATTACAATGGAACCGACAGTTTCGTGGTAACAGTAAGCGATGGTAAAGGCGGAACAACTCCGGTTACTATCAACGTAACGGTTACCCCGGTTAACGATGCGCCGGTAGCTACCACTCCGGTTAACTTAACCACCAACAAAAACACACCGGTAAGCGGAGCTATTACTGCTACTGATGTGGATGGTGATCCGTTAACTTATACAGCAGGTACAGCGCCGGCACATGGTACAGTGGTAGTTAACCCTGACGGAACATTCACTTACACACCAGCCAACAACTACAGCGGAAACGATACGTTTACAGTAGTAGTAAGCGATGGTAAAGGTGGTGCAACCACAGTAACCGTAAATGTGTCAGTAGCCGCAACGAACGTACCTCCTGTGGCAAGTGCCCCAGCATTGACAACCAGCGAAGGCACGCCAGCTAATGGAAAAATTACGGCAACAGATGCTGATGGTGATGTACTAACCTACACAGTAACTACACAACCAAGTCGTGGCACTGTAGTAATGAATCCTGATGGAACATACACTTATACACCTGCTCCAAATTACACAGGAACTGACGCATTTACTGTTGTGATCAGTGATGGAAAAGGTGGAACAGCAATCGTAACCGTGAATGTTACGGTTACACCTGTAAACCATGCGCCTGTGGCAAGTGCACCAGCCATTTCTACAAATGAGGATACGCTGGTTAACGGAGCCATTACAGCAAGTGATGTGGACGGCGATCCGTTAACATTTACCATCGCTACCCAACCAGCTCATGGTACAGTAGTATTAAATGCAAACGGAACTTATACGTACACACCAGCTGCCAACTACAACGGAGCAGACGTGTTTACGGTAACAGTAAGCGATGGTAAAGGCGGAACAACAACGGTAACCATTAATGTGACAGTAGTTTCAGTTAATGATGCGCCGGTTGCTTCATCACCCGCAATCACAACACTGCAAGACACCCCTAAAACAGGTACAGTAACGGCAAGTGATGTAGATGGCGATGCGTTAACATTTACATTAACTACAACACCGGCACACGGAACAGTAGTCGTAAATGCAGATGGAACCTACACTTACACACCAGCTACTGGTTATTCAGGCACTGATTCGTTCACCATCACAGTGAGTGACGGAAAAGGCGGAAGTGTTCCAGTAACGATTCCAGTAACCATCACAGCAACGGCTGCACCAGCATTTAGCTTGACGAAAGTAGCTACTAATACAGTCAGCAAAGCAGGTGATGTGATTAACTATAACATCATCGTAACCAATACAGGTAATGTTACCTTAACCAATATTACGGTGACAGATGTTGGCGCTGATGCGGGTTCAATTTTACCTGCAGGTATTGCAAGCCTTGCTCCGGGAATTAGTGTAACTGTTACAGCGAAACATACCCTGACATTGACTGAAGTGAATAATGGTTCATTTAGTAACCAGGCAAGTGCAACTGCTTCGACACCAAACGGAGGTACAATCAGCAAGGTTTCTGATGATCCGAATACTCCGGCGGCGAATGATGCAACAGTGACGTCAATTGCGCCAGCTTCAACAATCACCCTGGTGAAAACAGGAACGTTAAGTACCGATGGTAACAGCATTACTTACAGCTTTAGCATTAAGAATACTGGAAACGTTACCCTACATATTGTCAATCTGATTGATGCAAAACTTGGTTTAAACAAAACGTATTCAGGAAATATGGCTCCGGGAGCAATTATTACGGATACTTATGTTTACCAGTTAACTCAGGCAGATAAAGATGCAGGAAGCGTAACCAACTCCGCAAATGTGAATGCCAGAACACCAGCTAACTTACCAGTTACTGATATCTCTGGTACTGCTGAAACAAATGATACGCCAACAGTTACCAGTATACCAAACAATGGTGCCATTGCGTTGATTAAAACCGCAACATTTAGTGGTAACAAGGTGACTTATACCTTTACAATTAAAAATACAGGTTCAGTTACTTTGAATACCATTACTTTAACAGATGCGAAACTGGGCATTACCAATAAGGTGATTACGGTTGCCGGAGGCTTAGCGCCAAATGCGACGGTTACCGATGTGGAAGTGTACACTTTAACACAGGCTGATAAAGACCTGGGTACGGTAACCAATACGGCTACTGTGAATGCGAAAACGACGGGAGGTGCAAATGTATCTGATGTTTCCGGAACACTTGAGAACAACAATACACCTACGGTGATTAACTTCCCTAAATCTCCACGGGCAGTTGATGACATCGGTGGCAATGTATCCGGTTCGCCAAAAACAATTAATATATTGGCCAACGATGATCCGGGTAACTCTACTTTCGATATGTTGACTGTTGAGATTGTTGCTCAGCCTAAACATGGTAAAGTAATAGTGAATGCCGATGGTACAGTGACTTATACACCTGACCCTGGTTTTGTAGGGGAAGAGACATTTACTTACCGCGTGAAAGATGCTTTTGGTTATTACACGAATGTAGCCGCAGTAACATTCACCGCAACGTTTGCGAACATCACAGTGCCAAACTTATTTACACCTAACGGTGACGGCATCAACGATGTGTTCGAGATCAGAGGATTGAATCAGTACCAGTCTAATGAATTACAGATTGTGAACCGTTGGGGTAACGAGGTATTCCATTCTAAAAACTACCAGAACAACTGGACTGGCGAAGGATTGAATGAGGGTACTTACTACTATCTGTTACGTGTTAAAAAAGCAGGTAGCGATGAGGTTGAAGTGTTTAAAGGTTACATTACGTTAATCAGAGCATTTAAAAATTAAGATAAGAGGCTTAGGGAAACCAGGTGTTAAAACCTGGTTTCCCTTTAAGATATTATGAT
>NZ_JAVTSE010000012.1:0-58170 GCF_032678525.1 Pedobacter frigidisoli | reverse complement strand
TGCCCTTCAGGTAGCCAGCGATAAACTGGGTGCCCAAACCAACTTAAGCGTTTATGGAAATTATTCCTACCGGATACGGATGAATGATGACGGGAGTTCCCGTTTAGCGCTGGGTCTGGGTGTAGGAATGATGCAACTGGGTATCGACGGTTCACTGCTGAACCCCAACGATCCTGAACCCTATCAGCCCGTTGGTGTTCAAAGCACCATTGTGCCTGATGCAAGGGCAGGGGTATACTTTGCCAACGACCGGTACTATGCCGGTTTCTCTGTAGACAATCTGATTGCGACTTACATCAATATTGACCGTTACGCCTTCATTGCACAACCAAAGCCTCATTATTACCTTACAGCCGGTGCTTTGTTCCCGATCAATGAAAACTTTCAGATCAAGCCATCTTTTCTGTTAAAAGACGACAGGGGCGGGCCAACGAGTCTGGATTTAAATGCCTTTTTGCTGATTAAGGAATTTCTCTGGGTAGGTGGATCATACCGTACAGGTGTAAAGCTCTACGACAAGAGCTATCTTCAAAACGACCTGACACCACGTAACTCTGCTGTTGCAGCGATACAGATTTTTCCATCAGAAAAAATCAGGATTGGTTATGGTTATGATTTCTCTATTGGTCCATTACAGGGCTATAGCGGAGGTACACATGAAATCTCGATTGCCTATTCATTCATTAAGCCAAACATCCGGCTGGCAACACCAAGAGTGTTTTAAGTGCATAAAATCTTTTATATGTATAATAACCTTTACAGAATAAGACAAAAAATAAACTACATTTACGTATAATAAACTAACTTTTTACTAAATTGCCAAATATTCCTAATACAATGAAAGCAAAGAACGCAGTAGCGACGTTTTCAATTCTTATCGCCGATGATCATGAGATTATCCGCAGAGGTTTAAAAAGTTTGATATCAGACTTTTGGGCAGGTGTACAAATTCTGCATGCCTCAAATATGGATCAGGCATTGGTAGAGGCGGAAAAGTCTCCTAACTTGATTGTAATTGATGTAAACTTACCGGGGGGAAACAACCTGAAAGTAATTGATCAGCTAAAATTGGTTCAGCCGAACGCCAGGATCCTTGTATTTTCTTCACTGAACGAAAATATTTATGCCGTACCGTATCTTAAATCTGGTGCTTCAGGATACCTCACCAAAAATGCAGAGGAATCAGAAATTGTAACGGCAATTACCACGATACTTGCTGGCAGCAGGTACTCGAGCAGAAATGTGAAAGAAAACATGTTCAATAGCATACTGGGCAATGATGCGGATAACCCATTTACAAAACTTTCTTCAAGAGAGCTTGAGGTTGCAGAGTTACTGACAAAAGGAATTGGTGTATTGGAAATATCCAATCAGCTCAATCTCCAAATGGGAACAGTAAGTACCTATAAGCTTCGGTTATTCCAGAAACTGAAAATTAAAAGTATAATTGAGCTTGCCGAAAAGATGAGTATTTATGAAAGATAAAAAGAGTATCATACTCTTTTTATCTTCTCCATTCTGATATTTACTTTTTATCCTGATGTTTTGTGCCGGGTCCGTTCTCTTCTCCTGATTCATTTGGAGTAGATCCTGCCTGGCCATACTTTTCTGAGGCCCCTTTTCCATTCTGGTCAAAAGAAGCTTTTTCTTTGGATGTACCACTTGTTTTTCCTTTTGTATTTTCTTTTTCCTTAGTTGCCATAACGTTATCGTTTTATATGATAACATGTAGCCGCCTAAGATGGTTTGAATTAAATCGCAATACTTAGCTGAGTGCGTCTGTGTGGATTTATTTTTACAATAAACTGTACGCTAACCATAAATAAATTGCGATTTTTATACCCTTACGATAACCTTTAATTCGCAAATACTTATCATATATTAGCCATTGATGCTTTAGAGTCAAACTTAATGGTTGCAATCAGGATATTTGCCTAACACAAAAAACGATGTTCGATAAACAAGTTTACATTCAGCGCAGAGCAGCTTTAAAGTCAAAGATAAATTCCGGAATATTACTTTTTTTGGGAAATGAAGATAGCCCAATGAATTATAAAGATAATACTTATCACTTCAGGCAAGACAGTACTTTTCTTTATTATTTTGGTATAAGTGAGCCTGCTTTGGCGGCAATAATTGATTTAGATGGCGATGAGACCATTCTCTTTGGCAATGAAATGGGTATTGATGACATTGTATGGATGGGCCGCCAGAAAACACTTAAAGAGAAAAGTGAGGATGCCGGATTAAAACAGGTATTGCCTTTGGAAAACCTCGATGCCTACCTGACGCAGTATCAGGAAAGAAGAAAACCAATACACTTTTTGCCACCATACAGGCCAGAAAATAAAATCAAACTGGCGAGCTGGTTAAATTTATCTATTAATCAATTGCAAGATGCTGCATCTTTAGCTTTTATAAAAGCTGTAGTATCGCAAAGATCTGTAAAATCGACTGAAGAGATTACTGAGTTAGACAAGGCAGCATCATTGTCTGCAGATATGCATTTGATGATCATGAAAACGGCCAGACCAGGCATGTACGAGCGGGAACTTGCCGCGAAAATACAGGAGGCCGCTCTATCATCAGGAGGTAACCTGGCTTACCCCGCCATACTAACAGTGAAAGGAGAAATTTTGCACAATCATTATTACGGGAACCAGCTCAGCGAAGGGCAAATGGTACTGAATGATTCTGGTGTTGAAACCGCTATGGGATACGCGGGCGACTTAACGCGCACTTTTCCGGTTAGCAAGCAATTTACCTCGGAGCAAAAAGATGTTTATGACATTGTTCTGGAGGCCTATACAAATGCGAAAAACCTGCTTGCTCCCGGTGTCCGCTATCATGATGTTCATCTAACATCTTGCAAAACACTAGCTCAGGGACTAAAAGATCTTGGTTTAATGAAAGGCAATATTGAAGACGCAGTGGCACAAGGCGCTCATGCCATGTTTTTTCAATGCGGAACAGGGCATATGATGGGGCTGGATGTACATGACATGGAAGATTTGGGTGAACAGTATGTAGGCTATACCGATGAACTTCATAAAAATACGACTCAGTTTGGAATAAAGTCGTTAAGATTAGGTAAGGCACTGGAAACCGGATACGTTTTGACCGTTGAGCCTGGTGTTTACATTATTCCTGAACTGATTGATCGTTGGAAAGCTGAAAATAAGTTTACAGAATTCATCGATTACGACCAACTGGAGAAATTCAGAAACTTTTCAGGTATCAGGGTTGAAGATGACTTTCTGATCACCGAAGATTCAAGCAGGATGCTAGGTAAGCATCTGGCCATTACCACTAAAGAGATTGAAGCCATCAGAAGTCAGGCTTATTAGAAAACATGAAAATACTTAACACGACATTTCTAACGCTATTACTGCTGATTTCAGCAGCTAAACTGTTGGCGCAAAACCAGAAACCAGCCTATACTTTAGCAGATACACTTCGCGGGAGTTTAAATGCCGAACGTAGCTGGTGGGATGTGCAGCGTTACGAACTGAGTGTGAAACCAGATTACAATGATAAAAGCATTGCTGGCGATAACAAAATTGTATACAAAGTGGTTCGGCAAAACAGCGGGGGCACACGTATGCAGATTGATTTGCAACAGCCCTTAGTCATTGATAGTGTACTCTACAACGGTATCTCGAAACTTAGATTTGAACATGCAGGTTCTGTGTGGTATATCAATGTTCCCGCTCAGAAACTTTCAGCAACGAATAACATTCATATCTTTTACCATGGAAAGGTTCATCAGGCTATCCGTGCGCCATGGGATGGAGGTTTTATCTTTACCACCGATTCAGTTGGCCGACCATGGATGACAGTAGCTTGTCAGGGTTTGGGTGCCTCGGTCTGGTACCCTAATAAAGACCATCAAAGTGATGAACCCGACAAAGGTGCTTCCCTGACAATGACTGTGCCCGATAGTTTGGTGGCCATAGCTAACGGAAGGTTAAAGTATAAAAAAGTTAACCACGATGGAACAACAACTTATCAATACAATGTAGTTAACCCCATCAGTAACTATTGCCTCATTCCATACATCGGAAAATATGTCAATTTTAAAGAGGTATATCCGGGAGAGAAAGGTCCTTTAGACATTAACTACTGGGTGCTGGATTATAACTATCCTAAGGCGAAAACCTATATGCCGGATCAGGTACATAAGATGATGAAAGCCCTGGAGCACTGGTTTGGGCCTTATCCTTTTTATGAAGATGGTTACCAGCTGATCGATGCTTCGCATACGGGTATGGAACATCAGTCAGCGGTTTCGTATGGCAATGGTTATAAATTTGGTTACCGCGGCAGGGATGCATCTGGCTACGGATGGGGTATGAAGTGGGATTTTATTATCATACACGAAAGCGGGCATGAATGGTTCGGGAATAATATTACCACAAACGACCTTGCCGATATGTGGGTCCATGAGGGCTTTACTAATTATAGTGAAACCTTATTTGTAGATTATACTTTTGGTGAGCAGGCTGGGAATGAATATAATTTTGGTATCCGTAAAGGCATTCGAAATGATAAAACGATTATTCCGGCTTATGGTGTTAATGCACAAGGCAGTGGAGATATGTATCCCAAAGGAGGGAACATGTTGCAATCTATCCGGCATGGCCTGAATAATGATGAATTATTCAGATCAATATTAAGGGGATTGAATTCAACCTTTTACCATAAAACGGTAACTACCCAACAAATAGAAAACTTCATTTCGAAAAAAACAGGATTCAACTATTCCCCTGTGTTTAATCAATACCTTAGAACTGTTCAAATACCCGATTTTGAATTTTACCTGAAAGATGGAAAAGTATTTTTCAAATACAGCAATTGTGTTGAAGGTTTTAATCTTCCGCTGGTATTGAAAACGGATGGTGTTAAAACACTTAAGATCAATCCGTCCACAAACTGGAAACAGATGCCTATCACTGCTGATCAGCAACAACTATTCAATAAAGCAGCTATCGAATTCATGTATTATGTGCAGGTAAAAGCAGTTAAATAAGAGTTTCAATAAACTGCTTGAATATTAGTTTTAACTGGCGCATTTATAGTTGATATTGGTTAAAATCCTATAATCTTCTGGAAAACTGATCCTTTAACTTTGATATTATATCAACCACAACATTTATTGTAAAAGGTGGTTGCCAAAATTAAAAGAGTCATCTCCACAGATTAGAATTTTAAACTAAATCAATTATATAATATACCATGAGTATAAAATGGACTGGGGTTTTTCCTGCTGTTACCACTAAATTTACAGCAAATGACGAGTTGGATTTCGAAACATTCGACTTAAATATTGAAGCGCAGCTTGAGGCAGGAGCCGAGGGGATTATTCTTGGCGGTTCACTTGGCGAAGCAAGTGTTTTAACCGAAGACGAAAAATTCAGTCTTTTATCGCACACCCTGGAAGTTGTTGCAGGCAGGGTTCCTATTCTATTAAATATAGCGGAATCGACTACAAAAAAGGGTATTGAAGTGGCGCAGAAAGCGGAATCGCTTGGTGCTAACGGTTTGATGTTACTCCCCCCAATGCGATACAATGCTGCTGCGGATGAAACGCTAGCATTTTTTGGTGCCATTGCGGAAAGCACTTCTTTGCCCATCATGATTTACAACAACCCCGTAGATTATAAAATTGAAGTTACTCTCGATATGTTCGAGGTGTTAACCAAGTATGATAACATTCAGGCTATTAAAGAGTCAACCAGGGATGTATCTAACGTAACCCGTTTGATTAATCGCTTTGGCGATCGTTTCAAGATTTTTACTGGTGTAGATCCGCTTGCTATGGAAAGCATTGTAATGGGAGCTGACGGGTGGGTTGCAGGATTGGTAGATGCCTTTCCAAAAGAAACAGTCGCCATATTCAGATTGGTTAAACAAAACCGCATTGCTGAAGCCTTAACTATTTACCGTTGGTTTCTTCCGGTACTTGAGCTTGACATACACCCGAAATTAGTGCAGTACATCAAAATGGCTGAAAAGGCAACTGGCTTAGGAACAGAAACCGTTCGCGCGCCACGTTTAGCAGTAGAGGGTGCAGAGCGTGAAAAAGTGATGAAAATTATTAACGATGCACTGGCTGTTCGCCCTCAATTGCCTGCCGGTAGCTGGGGTAAATAGTTTAAAAGCCAAATATGAACGGAAAAAATATAGTAGCAGCGGAATATGTTGACGTTGCTGAAAAGAATCTTCAGGCACTTGACGCTGCTACGGGATCGGTGCTTAAAGGTACCTTTTCGAAAGCCAACGAAACTTTGGTGGATGAAGCCCTCGAAGCTGCAACATCTGCATTTAAGGTTTACCGAAACATCCATAAAGATAAAAAAGCGTTGTTTTTAAACGCCATTGCCGATGAGATTATGCTATTAGGCGATGTACTGGTAGCCAGGGCTTCGGCTGAAAGTGGTTTACCTCTGGCACGTTTACAAGGGGAGGTTGGCCGTACAACGGGGCAGCTCAGGTTGTTTGCCAATCTGGTATCGGAAGGTTCATGGGTAAACGCGATCATCGATCATGGTCAAGCCGACAGGCAGCCGCTACCAAAACCAGATATCAGGAGAATGCTTATTCCTATTGGGGCTGTGGTTGTTTTCGGAGCCAGTAATTTCCCCCTGGCATTTTCTGTTGCTGGTGGCGATACTGCTTCTGCTTTGGCATCTGGTTGTCCGGTTGTTGTTAAAGCCCATCCGGCACATTACGGTACAAGTGCGATGGTTGCCGGAGCAATAAGCAGGGCAGTGGAAAAAACCGGAATGCCGAAAGGGGTATTTTCTATGTTGTATGATGATGGATATCAGATAGGTGCAGCTTTGGTTAAACATCCCTTAACAAAAGCAGTAACCTTTACAGGTTCGTTTAAAGGTGGTATGTCGTTGGTTAAGCTGGCACAGGATAGAGCACAACCTATACCTGTTTTTGCAGAGATGGGTAGTATCAATCCGGTGATCTTTTTACCAAAGGCAATTGAGCATCAGGCGGAAGAATTGGCTAAAAAATATGCAGCATCCATTACACTTGGAGCGGGTCAGTTTTGTACCAATCCCGGACTTATGCTGGCTATTCAATCTCCCGGGCTTGAAAAGTTTAAATCTGTTATGGCTTCAGCAATCGAATTGATCCCTTCTGCAACGATGCTCACTCCGGGCATTGCAGCAAATTACAGCAAGCTTTCAGAAGAAGTGGCTGGCGAAACCGGAGTTGAAATCCTGGCAGTATCAGGTATCAAAAATGATTCACTTAAAAATCAATCAGAAGCCAGGCTGGCTCAGGTTAAAGCTAAGGACTTTATCGGCAATCCAAAACTTAGGGAGGAAATTTTCGGTCCCTATTCTTTATTGGTTGTGGCCGATGATGCAGCACAGCTCTCGCAGGTTGTTGCAGCTCTTGAGGGGCAGCTTACGGCAACAGTGATGGCCGCTGATCATGAGCTAGCAGACTATGCAGATCTCATTCATATATTGACAGAAAAGACCGGCCGTATTATATTGAACGGCGTGCCAACCGGCGTGGAGGTTTGCGCAGCTATGCAGCATGGAGGTCCGTTTCCGGCCACAAACGACAGCCGCTTTACCTCAGTAGGTTCAACTGCTGTTTACCGTTTTGTAAGGCCTCTTGCTTACCAGGACTGGGATCAGAATTTACTGCCCGATGAGTTGAAGGATGGCAATCCACTCGGTATTTATAGAACAGTTGATCAGAAAATAACCCTTCCAGATGAGTAAAACATTTTTTTGTGTAGACGCCCATACCTGTGGCAATCCGGTAAGATTGGTTGCAGATGGTGGCCCTCAACTCAATGGCTCTAATATGAGCGAAAAGCGCCAGCATTTTTTAAAAGATTACGACTGGATCAGAACAGGTTTAATGTTTGAACCACGTGGTCATGATATGATGTCGGGAAGTATTCTATACCCACCTCACGATCCTCAAAATGATGTAGCAGTATTGTTTATTGAAACAAGTGGCTGTTTACCCATGTGCGGCCATGGAACCATTGGCACAATCACGATTGCTATAGAAGAAGGTCTGATCCAGCCCAGGATTCCCGGTGTTATACGGATGGAGGCACCGGCAGGGTTAGTCCAGATTGACTATAAGCAGGAAGGTAAGAAAGTGAAATCAGTTAAGCTGAAAAATGTAGCCTCCTATCTGGCTGCAGAAAACCTTGAAGTAGAGTGCCCGGATTTAGGGATTTTAACTTTCGATGTTGCTTATGGTGGTAATTTTTACGCAATCGTAGATCCACAGGACAATTTTCCTGGGCTGGAAAATTATACCGCAACCCAGCTGATTACCTGGAGTCAAAGCATCCGCAAACGAATCAATGAACAGTACAGTTTTGTCCATCCGCTCGATCCGACAATTAATGGCTGCAGCCACGTATTGTGGACCGGTAAAACCCTGGACCCTACCTCTACTGCCCGCAATGCTGTTTTCTATGGAGATAAAGCCATTGATCGCTCACCTTGCGGAACAGGTACATCTGCACGTATGGCACAATGGCATGCTAAAGGTAAGTTGAAACAAGGTGAAGATTTTATACATGAAAGTTTCATCGGTAGCAAATTTACCGGAAGAGTGGAGGAGGTGGTTGAGTTAAATGGCATTATAGCCATTATACCAAGTGTGGAGGGTTGGGCAAAGGTATATGGTTACAATACCATAAAAATAGATGCTGAAGACGATCCGTATGCTTTCGGATTTCAGGTGATCTAATCAACTAATTTATCATTTGCCAATGGCCCGTTTATCGCCATTGGCTTTTACGTATCGCTACATCAATGGCAAAAGTTTTAATTATCGGTGGGGGAATTGTAGGATTAACCTCTGCTTACTACCTGAGTAAAAGAGGGTATCAGGTGACAGTTCTGGATAAGGGTGATATTACTGATAACTGCTCCTTTGGTAATGCAGGGATGATTGTGCCAAGTCACTTTGTACCTTTAGCTGCTCCCGGAATGATCAGTCAGGGAATTCGTTGGATGTTTAACAGTAAAAGTCCGTTTTACGTACGCCCATCTTTAAATGGCAGTTTGATCAACTGGGGTTTGAAGTTCATGAAAAATGCAAATCAGAAGCATGTTGACGCAGCTGCGATTCCATTGAGGGATCTTTCTTTATTGAGTAAAAAAATGTATGAGGAGCTAGCTGCTACGCCTGAATTTGAGTTTGAACTCACCCATAATGGCATTCTGGCATTTTATAAAACCGATCAGGCAGGAGAAGAAGAAGCACATCTGGCGCAAAAAGCTACAGCACTCGGTTTAGATATGGCCATATTGTCGCCCGGCGAATGTAAAGCGTTACAGCCAAACCTTGCACTGGATGTTTTAGGTGCAGTGCATTACCGTTGCGATGCACACCTGTATCCTGCTAAATTGATGAACGCTCTGCTTAATTATTTAGCTACCAATGGCGTGGAAATTCTTAAAAACACGGAAGTAACCAAAATAGAATCCATCAATGATCAGGTTAGCCGGGGGTATGCTGGTGAAAAAGTTTTCGAAGCCGATCATTTTGTAATAGCTACAGGTTCCTGGTCGCCGGCGGTAGCCAAAATGGCTGGACAAAATATTTCACTCATGCCCGGGAAAGGTTATTCTTTTATGGAACATGAGCCTGAAGGCCGCTTAACTATTCCAGCGCTGCTTTGTGAAGCGAGAGTAGCCATAACGCCAATGAACGGCAGTATTCGCTATGGCGGAACAATGGAACTCGACAAGATCAATTCACGGGTAAATATGCAGCGGGTAAGAGGGATTGTTGAGTCTGTTCCTAAATATTTTCCTGATTTAAAGCCGGTACTCCCTCATGAAAAAGAGATCTGGTATGGTTTCCGACCATCCTCACCTGATGGTTTGCCTTATATTGGAAGAAGTGAGCATAGAAAAAATCTGATCATTGCAACCGGTCATGGCATGATGGGTTTAAGCCTGGGGCCAGCAACGGGATTGCTCGTGAGCGAAATCATTTCGGAAACTCAAACATCAATGCCATTGAATGCTTTTGCGATAACTCGTTAGGGATGTTGCCAATAAACCTACTGTTTTTGGTGTAAATATTTGACACGTAGTGAGTTGTGCGGGTTGGGGTTCTTGTGAGGTTATTGGTTTCATTAAGATATTAGCATATGTTGACCATATTTTAACCTTGTTAGCTGATTTTTTATGTTTTTGAGTTAAAATCCTTAAATTCATTCCATAATCAACCAACCTAAACCAATCAAACTCAGATGAAAGTACTACCGTTTACCATGCTCGTTCCGGATGATAAGAGTGTTATTTCAGAACATATTGAACTGCCTTATTTTTATCAGTATTTGCACCGTCATGATGAGTGGCAAATCACTTACATCGAAAGGGGAGAAGGTACCTTGATCGCCGGAAACGATATGCATGCCTTCCGTTCAGGTGACGTATTTTTGATCGGAGCGAAACTTCCCCACCTTTTTAAGAGTAATCCCGAGTATTTTTCGGGGGACGAGCACAAATCTGTAAAAGCCTGTTCAATTTATTTTAATGCGAGTGGTGCATTAGCTGCTTTATTTGCCCTTCCGGAAATGAAAATGGCCAGTGCTTTTCTTGCTAAAAACAAACATGGTTTTAAGGTGCCGGAAAAACTGGCCAAGGAAATTGCTGCGAAAATGTTTAGCGTTTACCAGGCTTCGGGCGTTGATGTGCTGTTTAACTTTTTGAAACTGGTTAACGGACTTCAGGAATTGAATGAAAATGTTGAACCCCTCTGTTCAGATCTTTATTCATCGAACGTTTCGGAAAACGAGGGGATGAGGTTAAGTAAAATTATCAACTTTATCACTGAAAATTACAACAACCAGATTTCACTGGAAGACGTGGCCAATGCTGCATTTATGACACCTCAGGCATTTTGTCGTTATTTTAAGAAGCATACGGGTCATACCTTTGTGTCCTTTCTTAATGAAGTTCGTATCAACGATGCCTGTAAAAGCCTCATATCTGGCGAGAAAGCTGATTGTATTTCCGGAGTAGCGTATAAAGCAGGCTTCAACAGCATTACTAATTTTAACAGGGTTTTCAAAAGCATCATCGGACAATCACCCCGGGCTTACATTGACAATTATAACAATGTAAGCAGAGTGAGTCTTGTAGGTAGTTAACTTCAACTAGTTCGTGATAATAAATGAGGCCATTTCTTAAATGGATGGCTAGCCTGTTGTCAATTTTTTTTACTCAATGCATCTGTCTATTGACCTGATGTACTGATACTGGTAATCAACTCTATGGACGAAAATTCTGAACATTTCAAACCCTCACTTAAACTTATAGATGCTACCATGCTGGTTGCGGGCAGCATGATCGGCTCGGGTATTTTTATTGTAAGTGCCGATATTACCCGCAACGTAGGGAGTGCAGGCTGGCTGATGGTGGTATGGCTCATCACCGGATTTATGACACTTACTGCAGCATTAAGCTATGGTGAGCTGAGTGCCATGTATCCTAAAGCAGGAGGCCAATATGTCTATCTAAAGGAGGCTTATAATCCACTGGTAAGCTTTTTATATGGATGGAGCTTTTTCACCGTGATTCAAACAGCAACTATTGCAGCAGTGGGTGTAGCTTTTGCAAAATTTACCGCTTACCTCATACCCGCATTCAGTGAGGAACTGGTTGCCATTGATCTGGGTTTTTTATCTGTTTCACCGGCACAGCTTCTATCAATTGCAGTTATTGTATTGCTTACCTTTATCAATAGCAGAGGCGTTAAAGGAGGTAAAACCATCCAAACTACATTCACTGTAGCCAAACTACTAAGTCTTTTTGGTTTAATCATTTTCGGACTGTTATTCCTGGACAAAGATATCTGGAGAAATAACTGGGCAGATGCCTGGAAACTCACCGGATTAACGTCAACCGGTACTGATATTAACTATTCTGCCATTGCTGGAGTGGGTGCAATAGCAATCTCCATGGTAGGCTCTATCTTTAGCAGTGATTCCTGGAATAACGTCACGTTTATTGCCGGAGAGATCAAAAACCCGGCGAGGAACATAGGTTTGAGTCTGGCGCTCGGTACCATCATCGTTACCATACTCTATCTGTTAACCAATATCATATATACGGGGGTACTTTCATTGCACGACATTGCCTATGCTGATAAGGACCGGGTTGCAGTTTCTGCAGCGAATCATATATTCGGCACCGCAGGAACGGTGATTATTGCGGTCATGATTATGGTCTCTACTTTTGGATGTAACAACGGGTTGATCATGGCAGGGGCAAGGGTATATTATTCGATGGCGAAGGACGGGTTATTCTTTAAAAAAGTAGGTACGCTTAATCAAAAATCGGTTCCTGGATTTGGTTTATGGGTGCAGTGTTTGTTCGCATGTTTATGGTGTTTAAGCGGAAAGTACGGCGATTTACTGGATATGATTTCATTTGTGGTGGTGATGTTTTATATGCTTACAATTTTTGGGATTTTCATTCTTCGGAAAAAAAGACCTGATGCCGCACGCCCTTATAAAGCGATTGGGTATCCCGTATTGCCTGTCATCTATATTTTAATGGGACTGGCATTTTGTATTTTACTGATTGTTTTCAAACCTAAATTTACCTGGCCCGGATTAATCATCACCATGATTGGTATTCCGATATATTACCTGATAAAAAACAAGAGCAGGGAAACCCCTGAAGCTGTGGATGCTGAATAGTGTCTTCTCTGTTTTTTTAATTTATATCCTTAGTTTAAATAATTATTTCAACCTATGAATTGCAACAAGCTCAATGGCTTTCTCCTTACTTTTTTCACTATGCTTTCCGCCCACATGGCCATTGCACAACAAAAAGTAACGGCTTATTTACCCGATGCATCAGACATAGCATTAAATTATCAGCAGGCGTCAAAAATAGATACAGCACTACGCAATCTTCCTACTAATAACGATATCACGCCATTCTGGAAGAAGGACGGCACTGCATTCTGGTATAAGAAAAATCTGCCCAGCCGCAACTGGACATACATGTATGTTGATGCCATTTCAGCAAAAAAACAGGAGGCCTTTGATAACCGGAAAGTGGCCGCTGCCCTGGAAACCGTGTCAGGTAAGAAGCAAAATCCGGAAAGGCTGCAGTTTGAAGTGCTTTACTTTTCGGAGCAAAATCAAAATGCAACCCTTAAAAAAGATAACGAATGGTATACCCTTGATCTTAATACTTACCAGATAAAAGAAACCAATGATACAGTTGTATTTAATTATAATGCTAAGAAACCCCTTCAACAGCGGAAGTCGCGCTGGCAGGGCGTGAGGGATCAGAAAAAATCTCCCGACGGAAAATATGACCTTATTATCCGCGGCGGAAATATTTTGGTATTGGACGTCACCACCAGGTTAGAAACACAGCTGAGTTTTGATGGGAATGCCGAACACCCTTATGGAAGTTATACCTGGTCGCCCGACGGCAAAAATATCATTGCTTACAAAACCTTCCCGAAAGAAACAAAGAAAGTACATTATGTGCTTAGTTCAGTTGCCGGTACTACACGAGGTCAGCTTAAATCAAGAGAGTATGCGCAACCAGGTGATGAATTTACATCATATGAGCCCTACATATTTAATGTTGAAGCCAAAAAGTCCATAAAAGTGGATACAGATCCTGTTGACTTTTTTGGACCCCAGGAATTGCACTGGCGAGTGAATAACAACCAGTATTATACTTTCGAGAAAGCCGACCGCGGACATCAGCGTTTCAGGGTAATAGAAGTTGATGTGCAAACGGGTAAGACGAGAAATGTAATTGATGAAAAAAGCAAAACCTTCATTTACGAAAATAGAATTTATACCCGTTACCTGACAAAAACCAATGAAATGCTGTACACCAGTGAACAGGATGGCTGGCAGCATTTGTACCTGGTTAATACCATTACAGGCAAGCAGCAATTGATCACTAAAGGCAATTGGGTGGTAAGGGAAATCGATAGCGTTGATGTAGCTAAGAGGCAGGTTTGGTTTAGGGCAAGTGGGATGAATAAGGATGAAGATCCATATTTTATACACTATTACAGAATTGGTTTTGACGGGAAAAATCTCATTAATCTCACTCCGGAAAAAGGGAACCACAGCTTAACCTTTTCGCCAGATCGGAAATACTATATTGATACTTATTCTCAGGTAAATATTCCGGCAGTATCAAAGTTGAAAATTACGGGTAATACACACACCGTTACTGAATTTGAACGAGCCTCAGCCGATCCTTACCTGGAAGTGGGGGTGAAGCTGCCTGAAGTTTTTGTGGCTAAAGCACGTGATGGCATAACCGACATCTGGGGTATTGTTTGTCAGCCGTCAAAACTCGATCCAAATAAAACTTATCCGGTAATCGAATATATTTATGCTGGCCCTCAGGATAGTTTTGTTCCAAAGAGTTTTCTTCCGGCAAGTGAGATGCAAAGTATGGCCGAACTGGGTTTTATTGTTGTGCAGATGGATGGCATGGGCACTGCAAACCGCTCAAAGGCCTTCCATGATGTATGCTGGAAAAATCTTGCCGATGCGGGTTTTCCCGACCGTATTTTATGGATTAAGGCCATGGCCAGGAAATATCCAAATGCCGACATCAGCAGAGTAGGGATTTACGGCACATCTGCCGGCGGACAAAACTCAACCGGCGCCTTACTGTTTCACCCCGAGTTCTATAAAGCTGCTGTATCAGCGTGTGGTTGCCATGATAACCGAATTGATAAGCAATGGTGGAACGAGCAATGGATGGGCTATCCTGTGGGGCCGCACTATGATGAACAATCGAATATCACCAATGCGGCAAAGTTAGAGGGTAATTTATTTTTAATTGTTGGTGAGGCGGATGAAAATGTGCCACCAGAATCGACTTACCGGCTGGCTGATGCCCTGATAAAAGCTAATAAAGATTTCGATATCTTAAGTATTCCCGGCATGGGGCACAGTGATGGTGGTGTGTATGGCAGACGACGAAAGCGCGATTTTTTTGTACGACATCTGTTAAATGCAACGCCACCAAATCCAAATGCCGTTTTAAGTAAATAATTATTTAGATTTTTTTGACAACCCTTGGCCCAATATGGCGGTAAGGTTGTCAAAAACATTAAATCTCAGCGGAACGCATAAATTAAGATGTCCCTGTGATCTTTCAAATTGAAAACTGTACCTTTGCCCGCGTTTAATTTGGTTAATCCATATTATTCGATTATAAAATATGGGTAAATCAACCTTCCGTACACATATCTCAATTTTCTTCCTGGGTGAGTATTTTTCAGATGCAGTCCGCAATACGCTGTCTGTAGTGTTGCCTGTTGCCTTATTCTTCTGGTTAGGTAAACCCGAAACTGCTACCGGGATTGGTGTAGGTGCATTACTCATCAGTTTAACTGATTTGCCCGACCACAGGGCAAATAAACTTAGGGCTGCAATATATAGCATCATATTGTTTTTCTTTGCTTCACTAATCGTCAGTGCAAGTTTGCCCTATCCACTCCTTGCTGCTGCAGTGCTAATTTGTTTATCCTTTATCTTTTCCATGTTTATGGGCCTGGGTAACAGAATGGGTTTAATCGGAACCATGACACTTGCGCTCAGTACCTTTGTGGTAGGGCTACATCCCAGTCATCCTTTTCAGTTCAGTTGCTATGTGCTGATCGGTGGATGCTGGTATTATGCGCTGAGTTTGGTTCAGGTACTTTTGAGGCCCTACCGCTCACTGCATCACGCAATTTTCGAGTGTTTAATCAGCAGCGCCGCCTTCTTAAGGTCGAAAGCTGAACACTATAATCCCGAAATCCCATTAGAGAGTCTGCAATCCTCCTCAATCAGACTGCATATTCGCGTGAATCAACGCCATGAATTAATCAGGCAATTACTGCTTACTGATAATTATGCCATGAACCCGGAAAATCGACGTGGACAGGTTTTGATAAATAAAGCAAGGCTGGTGATCGACCTATATGAGCAACTTAGTGCGGTTCATTATGATTATGAATATGTGCGTAAAGCGTTGTCGGGTACAGAACGCCTGCCTTTAATTGAACAACTGATTGAGGGTTTGGCAAAAGAACTTGAATTGCTGAGCAGGGATTTCCGTAAACCCAGGCAAGGGGCACTCGCAAATGAGATGCTTAATTACCGACAGTGTAAAGAAATGATTCTGAATGACCGGGCAGGCTTGACCTCCGCACAGCAAAATATCATTTCGAGGATTGTATCAAACGCAGATGAAATCACATCGTTAATCAGCAAAATGAGAACCGAACCTGTAGTCTCTAATAACACTCCCAAGGCACTGGAAGATGAAATTGCCTATCCGTTGTTTGTAAGCCCGGAGAATACAGCCCTGCTCCAACAACTTAAGTTTTCTTCACCAATATTCAGGTTTTCCCTGCGCCTGGCATTTTCCTTTCTTTTTGCTTATATCCTGTTATCATTTTTTGAGCCCAGTAAATACAGTTACTGGGTTTTTCTCACCCTCCTAATCGTATCCCGCCCCAGATTTTCACTCACCTGGAAAAGGAATATACAAAGGGTACTTGGAACTTTGCCGGGGGTAGTTTTAGGTTTGATTGTGGTTTACCTCATCAAATTGCCTGTCGTTTTACTGGGCTTATCTGTGGTCTTCTTGCTTGGTTTTTATGCCTTTAACCGCCTAAACTATGCGCTGTGTGTGGGATTTATCACCGCTGCGGTAATTTTAACTTTAGGAAGTTATCATGGGCATTTTGACCATATTATCCAGGAAAGAATTATCTATACGATCATTGGCTGTGCCATTGCAGTTTTTGCCAGTTATTTGTTTCCAGTATGGGATAGCCGCAAACTGCAGCACTACATATCTCATGCGGTTCAGGCAACGCAAAATTATTTAAACGTGGCAGTATATAAAGCCAGTGCCAAAATCGTGGATCCAACACAGTCCAGAATGGCTCGCAAAAATGCACATTTAACGCTAGTTGAGCTATCTGATGCCATTGGGGCTGCAAAACTTGAACCCATCAGCCATTCGATTGATTTTTCTTCGTTAAATGCTATACAGTTTAACATTTATCAGATAGGGGCCTTAACTACTTCGATTTTCCTCAGCAGCGAAGAAGCTAAAGTCCACCCACAGCTGGATCAGGTAAACAACCTGTTTGGAAAAATTTTAGCTATAAGCGATGATCAGACTTTGACCACCAGTAGCCAACCGGTTTTCAACTACCAACTAAGCAGCGATGGAGTAAGCAGTGTAACCCACAAACTGAATGAGATTATGAAGCTGACCGAAAGCCTGTCTCATTACATGGCCAGTTTCAAAACAGCAAAAAACCAGGATTAACTAAAGTAGTCTTCCAGCAGCGCCAAGAAGTTAGGATCAGGTTTATTCTTAGTTTTGTTAATCAAAGTATGCTGCGCAGAATTGTACTTTTCAATAAATGTGGCCTGACCTTCATTGAATTTCAAATAGCCTTGCTCAAAATAACGCTCTTCAACAGCTGGAGACGAATCCATTGAATTGAACCAGAGTTTTATAAATGCACCATTTTGACGGTCGAGATATAGCCATTGATAAAGGTCTGATAAATCAGCACTATCAGGTAAATCCAGACGTTTAACTTCTACAATAAATAAGGTTGAACTCTCGAAAAGATATAGGATCTTAAAAGTAGGCGACATGACGCAAAAATACCAAGTACCTTAGCCAAATGCAAGGTTAATCTGAAAGATTTATTAAGATAAATAACTCATCACGATTAGCGTAAATTGTTTTTTAAAACATCACAACCCCTTTATTTATTCATATTGATAATTGTCAAATCTTAATGTCAGATTGTTCGACAACTTAAACAGCAGGTACTTATTTTTGATTTTAATTCATGAGTTCTTGTCTATCCTCTTGAATATAAGTTGGATTGGTATACAGTTTACTAGGGACATTAAATTGTAAACCAAGGTAAAGAGCGGCATTATTGTTCGCTCTTTATTTTTTAACGACGTTGTGACGAAAGACATAGCAAGCCAACCTCAAAAGTGATCTAAGTCATTTTTTTTGGTGATCGTATCCTGGCACAAATACCAGCTTCCTTGATAGTTTTGCTGATATAAAAAGAAGTTATTTATGTCGCATACCTTTCATATACCCGTTTTAGGTTTAGGTTTTTCTATTGATACCCCTTTAAAGGTTGCCAAATACGGCATTTCCTCGGTTATTTCAATTGTTGATGATGAATTGCTCGAGCGCATGCGCGAATATCATAGTGGGAAAAGGGCACAGGGTTTTGAAGCTATTGGCAAAACAAGCGCCGATAGCCGGAGTAAGCGGATCACTGCTTATCTGAATTTTCTTCACCAGAACATCTGCACAGACTTTCTCAGCCTAAAGCAAATGGATTTTATCAGGGGAAACGAGCTTTGCCGGTATTTTGAACTTTTACCCGATACCTCACCATTAAAGCATGGATATGAGCTGATGATGGACTATCCCGAGGGCGAGCAAAAGCAGATTTTCCAGCGTTTGCTGAAAAACGGTATGGTGATGGGATCTATCGATGTGAATATCATGGCTAAGGTAGATAAGATGAATTTTGCGGATGGTGCCTACACCGGCGATGAGAATACTGATGCCCTCGCCGCCCTTCGTGGATTTGCAGAGAGCGACTTATCGTCCGCATTGATATTATCGGCAGGAATGAACCCGAAACTTTACAGCTACCTTGAACATTTCGGGGATTTCTTCCCTGATGAGAAAGGGGAGACAAAGAAAAAAATTATATTGAAGGTAAGTGACTTCAGGTCGGCAATTATTCAGAGTAAGTTTCTGGCAAAAAAGGGATTATGGGTATCTGAGTTCAGAATAGAATCGGGATTAAATTGTGGGGGCCATGCTTTTGCCACCGAAGGTTTTTTGCTCGGGCCCATTCTGGACGAATTCAAACAGCGAAAACAAAGCATGCTTGATGAATTGAAGGATATCTGTTCAAATGCGCTGAATCAAAAGGGCATTGCAGTCAAAAATACACCCGAACAGCGCATTAGTGTCCAGGGTGGGATTGGTACCGCAGAAGAAAACAGTTTTTTACTGCAATACTATGGTTTAAATGCTACCGGCTGGGGCAGTCCCTTTCTTCTCGTGCCCGAAGTCACCAATGTAGATGTTGATACTTTGGCTAAGCTTGTGCAGGCAAAGAACGACGATTTTTATTTAAGCCGCTCATCGCCACTGGGTATTCAGTTTAATAATTTTAAAGGAAGCAGTATTGAGTCGCTAAGGTTAAGTCGATTGGAAAAGGGCAGGCCCGGTAGTCCATGCACCAAAAAATATTTATGCAACAATACTGAGTTCACCGAACAGGCCATTTGCACAGCATCAAGAGAATACCAGCACCTTAAAATCAAAAGCCTGCAATCGGCAACGCTGCCGGCGGATGAATACCAAAGGAAATTGGACGAGGTTACAGAGAAAGTATGTTTGTGTGAAGGATTATGTGCCTCAGTATACCTGAAATACCAGATTAATAAACCCAAAGAGCATCTAGCTGTAGCCATTTGCCCCGGACCAAACCTAGCATATTTCAATCAGGTATATCAACTCGAAGATCTGGTAGGACATATTTACGGTAGGATCAATCTGTTAGAACAGGTAGACCGTCCACACGTTTTTATTAAGGAACTGAATTTATATATCGATTACCTGCAGAAAGACATTCAGCAACATGTACAACTTTTTACAGCTAAAAAGAAGAAGCAGCTTGAAGATTTCAGATCGCAGTTATTCAATGGCCTGAACTATTATAAAAACCTTTTTGAGGAGGTCAGGAACCAGGTTTCTTTTCAGTTTGATGAAATTGCTGAACAACTGAACCTGTCGGGGAAGGTACTGGAAAGCCTCGTCATATAATCCTGTAGAATGGCATAAATTTCTATATTTACCTCAATAACGATACATGGACAGATCAAAATTCTTAGATGCAATTATAGAAAATGCTATTGATGGGATTATTACCATTGATGACAGGGGGATTATCGAACATTTAAATCCTGCTGCTCTTGAGCTTTTCGGTTACAGCCGTGAAGAACTTATCGGGCGCAACGTTTCGGTGCTAATGCCTGAGCCTGACCGTACCCGGCATGATGGTTATCTGGAGAAATATGAGCACACCGGTAAAAAAAATATCATCGGCATAGGCAGGGAAGTGTCCGGCAGGCGGAAAGACGGTACGGCTTTCCCTTTCAGATTAGGCGTTAGCGAGGTGAATTTCAGCGACAGAAAAATATATACCGGTTTTATTCATGATTTATCCAGAGAGAAAGAAGATGAAGAGAAGATTAAATCCTATACCGAAAAACTAGAGGTAAAGATCAAAGAACGTACACGCGATCTGGTGAAACTGGTATCTGAACTCGAGGTGGCGAAAGAAAATATGAGTGCACTTTTTGAAAAGGAAAAAGAACTCAATCAGCTTAAAACACGTTTTGTATCTATGGCCTCACATGAGTTCAGGACACCCTTAAGTTCAATGCAGTTATCTGCTTCATTGATTGATAAATATAGTATCAAACAAGATGTTAAAAGTGTGGAGAAGCATACTGCTAAAATCAAAAATTCCATCAATAACCTCACCACCATATTAAACGATTTCTTGTCACTGGAAAAATTGGAAGCCGGCAAGGTAGAACCAGCTGTTACTGTTTTTAATATCATCAGCTTCGCAGAAGAGATTACAGAGGAAATGCAGCTGATGACCAAACAAAATCAGCACATCATTTACGAACATACCGGCACCACAGCGCAGGTTTTTCTGGACCCGAACCTGCTTAAAAATTGCATCATCAACTTGATCTCCAATTCCATTAAGTACTCCGGAGAAGATACTTTGATCCAGTTTAGTACGATTTTGGAGGGGGATGAGCTGATTGTAAAGGTGAGCGACAATGGTATCGGTATTCCGGAAGTTGATCAGCACAATCTGTTTGAACCATTTTTCAGGGCGCATAATACCGGCGATATACCGGGCACAGGCCTTGGCCTTAACATTGTGAAGCGTTATGTGAGTTTGATGAAGGGTTCGGTAAGCTGCGAGAGCGAGCAAAACTCCGGTACGGTTTTCATCCTTAAGTTCAGCTTTAACGCATAATACACCATTAGCATTCCTATGAACAAAAAAGTTTTGATTATTGAAGATAACGATGATATCCGTGAAAGTACTGCTGAAGTGCTTGATCTTGCAGGCTACCAGACTTATACGGCCAGGAATGGTAAGACAGGTGTAGACCTGGCGACAAGCCATCTTCCGGATGTTATTCTATGCGACATTATGATGCCTGAGCTTGACGGATATGGTGTGCTTTACCTTTTAGGTAAAAATCCCAAAACAGCCAGTATTCCGTTTATTTTCATTACAGCTAAAACAGAAAGGGCGGATATGAGAAAAGGGATGGAAATGGGAGCCGATGACTACCTGACTAAACCTTTTGATGATTTGGAATTGTTTAAAGCTATTGAAAGCCGGTTTAAGAAGAAACAGCAATCCGGTAGTTTCGGGGGAAGTGCTGCCAGTCTGCAACCTGTCCTCGATGAGCTTCGCAGAAAAGGCAAGGTGAAAACGTTGGCTGCAAAACAGGTTATTTATGTAGAAGGTGATGAGCCCACGCATCTGTACTATTTGCTACAGGGACAAGTGAAAACCTATAAGCGTTTCAAAGATGGACGAGAACTTTCTTCGACACTTTATCATGACGGCGATTTCTTTGGCTTTGAAAGTATCTGTAATGGCGAACTGTATGCCGACAATTCCGCAACACTGATTAGCTCTGAAATTATTCAGATTCAGAAATCAGACTTCATGGAATATCTACTCAATCATCAGTCGGTTTCTAAACTGTTTATTTCGTTGTTATCAGGGAGTATAAGGGATAAGGGTAAACAAATGCTTCAGCTTGCCTATTCATCTGTACGTAAACGTGTGGCTGATGCGTTGTTGCAGGTTGCAGATAAATTTGGTAACGGTGATGACAGTTGTACCATCAAAATATCCAGAGATGATCTGGCCGCACTGGTAGGTACTGCGAGCGAAACGGTGAGCAGAATGCTTGCTGACTTTAAAGAGGAGAAGCTGATTGAAAAAACCGGTAACGCCATTAATATCCTTTCCAAAGAAAAGCTGTGGAATGTAAAGCAATGATCTGTTCTATCCGAAATAGGAAATGTAATCAACATCACTTTTTAGGCTAAGCGTTCTCATCTGCCAACAACTTTGCACGTCATAGCTTTGTGTATATAAATTCTGTACATGAAAGCTATCGCATACAACATTAAACCCGATGAAAAGGAGTGGCTGGTTCTGGCCAATTACAAGAAGCATGATATAACCATCATCGCCAATAGTTTAACTGCCGATACCATCTCTTTCGCTGTAGGTAAAGAAGCACTTCTGGTATTCAATAATGATCCCCTTAATGCGTCGTTAATTCAGGGCTTACAAGCACTGGGGATAAAGTACATTGCCACTGCATCATTCGAAACTGCACATCTGGATCTCGACGCTGCGGGCCTTGCAGGAATGAAGATTGCCAATGTTCCTTTTGCAAAGGCACCTGGTGTGAAACGGCGTATGGAGCAGGTTATTCAAAACCTCGATCGATGGGCAGCAGGAAAGTGTGTGGGCAAAGCCTGCTGTTGCCAGAACAATTGTGCATCAGTTAAAGCATTGAAATAATGGGAAATCAGGCACTTTTAAAAAAGTACAATGTCGCAGCGCCTAGGTACACCAGTTATCCAACAGTCCCTTATTGGGATGTGGATCATTTTAGCAATGCTGACTGGTCAGCCTCAGTTTTGGAAACTTACAAAAAACATGGCGACGATGGAATCAGCGTATATATCCATTTGCCATTTTGTGAGCGCCTATGTACCTATTGTGGCTGCAATACCCGGATAACCCGGAATCATGGTGTAGAACGGCCCTATATCGATGCTGTGCTGAAAGAATGGGGCATGTACACCGGCATGCTTGGCGGAAAGCCAAAAATCAAAGAACTACACCTGGGTGGAGGCACACCTACTTTCTTTAGTGCCGAAAATCTGGAGCTTCTGATTGAGGGTATTGCCAGCCAGGCTATTTTTAGTGCCGAAGCTGAATTATCCTTCGAGGCCCATCCGGCCAATACCACTACCGCTCACCTCAAAAAACTGCACGCAGCAGGCTTCAGGCGCTTAAGTCTGGGAATTCAGGATTTTGATCTGAAAGTACAGCGTTTGATTAATCGCTTTCAAACCCCAGATCAGGTTTTGAAGGTGACTCAGGGGGCGCGGGCTATCGGCTATACATCTATTAATTTCGATTTGATTTACGGTCTTCCGGGTCAGCATATTGACGGTTTAAAAGAAACCATTGCAACGGTTGTTAGTATGCAGCCAGATCGTATTGCTTTCTATAGCTACGCCCACCTACCTTGGTTAAAACCCGGCCAGCGGCATTACACTGAAAAAGATCTGCCGGTCGGCGATGAGAAATTCAGGCTTTATCAGATGGGTAAAAATATGCTTACCGATGCAGGTTATGGTGATGTGGGAATGGATCATTTTGCACGGAAAAGCGATGCACTTTTCGAGGCTTTTAAGCAGGGGGCTTTGCACAGAAACTTCATGGGTTACACCACTCAGCATACCCGGCTGTTGATTGGTTTGGGTGTTTCCGCCATCAGCGATAGCTGGACAGGGTTTGCACAAAACGCCAAAACAGTTGAAGGATACCTGGAAAAGATTCACTCAGGTGAGCTCGCAGTACAAAAGGGTCATTTGCTCAGCAGCGAGGATCTGTGCATCAGGATGCATATCCTGAATATCATGTGTCGCAACAAAACGGTATTTATTCAGGGCATACCAGATCATATCAGGCAGCGTTTACGGCCTTTGCTTAACGATGAACTGATTTCCATCCAGGGAAATGGAATTCAGGTATCTGTGCAGGGGGAATCTTTTCTCCGGAATATTTGCATGGCTTTCGATGAGAAACTCTGGCTAAAACAGCAAGATGCGCAAACCTTCAGCTCGTCAATTTAAAATACAATATCATGAAAGATCAGGAAAATATTGTAGAAGCGGCAGTATGCTATCACTGTGGAGAAGATTTACCTCAGCACAAATATGCTTTCGATGGCAGAAATTTTTGCTGTGCCGGCTGTCGTGGGGTGTATAAGATTTTATCGGAAAACAACCTGTGCAATTACTATGTATATAACAGTTCTCCGGGGCAGCAGTTTAAAACAGAAAGTCATTATGAGTATCTGGATGAACCCAATATCATTAATCAGCTTCTGGATTACAGACACGAAGGTTCCAGTATTGTCACCTTTTATATTCCGGCTATTCACTGCAGTTCATGTATCTGGTTGCTCGAGCACTTATATAAAATTAATCCCGCAGTTTATCATTCAAGGATTGATTTTCTGAAAAAGCAGGTTACCATTAGCTTTAATCATGAAGGCATTTCCTTGCGGGGACTGGTGAGTACCCTTAATCAGATTGGCTACGAACCATTGATCAGTTTGCAGGATGTGGTGAAAGAACATAGCAGCTCGGTAGATCGGGCACTGGTGCTTAAAATTGCGGTTGCAGGCTTTTTGATGGGCAATGTGATGTTGTTCAGTTTTCCGGAATATTTTGGTCTGTCGGGTGTGGAAAAACAGTTCCAGTATCTGTTTGGATGGCTTAACCTAATCTTCACCATTCCAGCATCTTTTTACTGTGGGAAAGAATACTTCACTTCTGCATTTACAAGCCTCAAACACCGGCACATCAACCTGGACACACCGTTGGCGCTGATCATTGCAGTATTATTTTTACGCAGCGGATTTGAGATTGTTTTTAATACAGGTCCGGGTTTTGCAGATACTTTAACGGGACTGGTGTTTCTTTTGCTAATGGGCAAATGGTTGAAACAGCGGACGTATCATCATATTTCTTTCGACCGTGATTACCGTTCTTATTTCCCCATTGCGGTAACCACGCTTCTGGAGGGGAAAGAAAAACCCGTTTCCATTAATGAAGTCAAAATTGGCGACCGCCTGTGGGTGAGGAACGGGGAGCTGGTACCTGCCGACGCTATTTTGATGAAGGGAGATGCTTGGATGGATATGAGCTTTGTTACAGGGGAATCGGCACCGGTACATAAAGTATTGGGTGAGATCATTTACGCCGGTGGCAGGCAAACTACCGAAGCCATAGAACTGGAAGTCATTAAGCCTGTATCGCAAAGTTATCTTACCGGATTATGGAACAATGAAAACTATCAGGTCATTAAAGAAAAAGAAACTTTTAACGACAGCGTAGCAAAATATTTTAGTTTGGGCGTATTCCTGATTGCGTTTTCAGCTTCGGCGTACTGGCTTTTTCAACATGACAGCCATAAGGCATGGTCGGCCTTTACAGCAGTTATCATTGTGGCTTGTCCCTGCGTTTTAGCATTAAGCACGCCATTTACCTTATCTGCAATACTTGCCGTGTTTGATAAAAAAGGATTTTTTGTAAAGAACACCGATGCCGTTGAGGCCCTCGCCAAATGTGATACCATCATTTTTGATAAAACAGGAACGCTAACCAGTAACGAAAAGGCCGAGATCAGCTTCAATGGTTCCTTAGATGTGGAGGAAAAGATGCTGGTGGCCTCGCTGCTACGTAATTCGATTCATCCCTTAAGCAGGCATATCCTGAAAGCACTGAATGTGGCAGCATATTACACTCCTGAAAATTATCATGAAGTACCCGGCAAGGGTTTAAGTGCAAAAATCGGTACACATCAAATTTACGCAGGCCATCCATCTATTCTCCCTGGTTCAGTTCAACACCTTTCAGCAGCAGGAGTGCATATCGTGATTGATCAGCAATATAAAGGCTATTTCGATGTGGACCAGCAATGGCGGCCAGGGTTGTCGCAGTTGATCAACCGTTTATCGCCATATCCGCTTCAGCTACTGTCGGGCGACAGTGATAAAGATTACCAGATGCTCAAAACCATTTTTAGTCCGGCCACCAAGATCAGGTTCAGGCAAAGTCCGCATCAAAAATTAAATGAGGTACTCGAACTTCAGCAGCAAGGCAGAAAGGTGATGATGCTTGGCGATGGGTTGAATGATGCGGGTGCACTGAAACAAAGTAATTTCGGTATCGCACTCACGGATAACATCAATAATTTCACACCAGGTTGTGATGCAATTCTTAAAGGCAGTTCGCTTTATTTTTTACCTGATTTTACGCAGCTGGCTAAAGATGGACTAAAAATTATCAGAAGTAGTTTTGCAATTGCTATCGCGTACAATGGAGTTGGAATTTATTATGCCGTGCAGGGCACTCTTTATCCGCTGGTAGCGGCAGTACTGATGCCGATAAGCACAGTTACCATTATCTGCTTCACCACCTTCTCCACCCGTTATTTCGCACGCAAAAATAAACTGGTATGAACATCCTGTACTTTCTGGTGGGGTGCAGTGTGGTGATGGCACTTCTCTTTCTTGCTGCTTTTTTCTGGGCTTATAAAAGCGGACAGCACGACGATGTGCACACTCCAGGCATTCGTGTACTCTTTGACGATGAACCGGATGGTGAAAAAGATGA
This sequence comes from Pedobacter frigidisoli, assembly GCF_032678525.1. Lineage (GTDB taxonomy): Bacteria > Bacteroidota > Bacteroidia > Sphingobacteriales > Sphingobacteriaceae > Pedobacter > Pedobacter frigidisoli_A. The sequence goes on along the minus strand of NZ_JAVTSE010000012.1, from coordinate 31,549 downwards.
TGGGAATCACTTTTCGAACTAAGCACCGTCACCGCCTGGGTTTAATGCTCAGGATACCTTTGGCATACAATAACAAACAACAATATCCTTTCCGAATGATGCAGTTAGAAAAATTTACTTACGATAACAAAATTGTCCGCAATTTCGGTATCGCCACCCTGGTTTGGGGAATCGTAGGCATGACCGTCGGCCTGCTGGCGGCCATGCAGCTCTTTAAACCGGCCATGAACATGGGTAATCAATACACTACCTTTGGCCGCATCAGGCCATTGCATACCAATGCTGTTATCTTTGCTTTTGTAGGTAACGCCATTTTTATGGGTATTTATTACTCCTTACAACGTTTACTTAAAGCGCGTATGTTCAGCGATGTGCTGAGCAAAATCCATTTCTGGGGCTGGCAACTCATTATTGTTGCAGCAGCCATTACGCTGCCTTTGGGCTTTACCACCTCTCACGAGTATGCAGAACTGGAATGGCCCATTGATATCGCCATAACCTTGATATGGGTAGTTTTTGGTATTAATATGTTCGGTACCATCTTTAAAAGGAGAGAGCGTCACCTCTATGTAGCCATATGGTTTTACATTGCCACTTTTGTAACCATTGCCGTGCTGCATATCGTCAACTCTTTTGAGTTACCGGTTTCATTTATGAAAAGCTACTATGTATATGCAGGCGTTCAGGATGCGCTGGTACAATGGTGGTATGGACATAATGCGGTGGCATTTTTTTTAACCACCCCTTATCTGGGCATGATGTATTACTATCTGCCAAAAATGGCAGGCCGGCCGGTGTATTCCTATAAACTGAGTATCCTGCATTTCTGGTCGCTAATATTCATCTACATCTGGGCAGGACCCCACCATTTGCTTTATACTTCACTGCCGGGCTGGGCACAATCTTTAGGCGTGGCTTTTTCCATTATGCTAATTGCACCAAGCTGGGGCGGAATGATTAACGGCTTATTGACATTACGCGGTGCCTGGGACAAAGTAAGGGAAGATGTTACCCTTAAATTTATGGTGGTTGCTCTTACAGCCTATGGAATGGCAACATTTGAAGGTCCAATGCTGTCGCTGAAACAAATTAATGGGGTGGCCCACTTTACCGACTGGATCGTTGCGCATGTGCATGTTGGCGCATTGGGTTGGAATGGCTTTTTAACCTTTGGAGTGTTGTACTGGTTAATCCCAAGAATTTACAAAACTTCCTTATACTCTAAAAAGCTGGCAGCATTTCATTTCTGGATTGGAACTTTAGGGATTTTGTTTTATGCCATTCCGATGTATTGGGCAGGTTTTACGCAAGGTTTGATGTGGAAGGAATTCACAACAGAAGGCTTGTTAAAATACCCGAATTTCCTGGCTACAACCTTACAGATCATCCCCATGCACGTATTGCGTTCAATTGGCGGAGCGCTGTACTTAACCGGCGTAATCGTGATGACGTATAACCTGGCGAAAACCATGCTGGGTGCGAAACTGGTGGCCAATGAACCTGCAGAAGCTATGCCTTTGCCAAAAGCAATTGAAGATCATTCGGCAGCAGACAGGGCCTGGCACAGGGTGCTGGAACGGAAACCCATGAAGTTTATGGTCCTTTCACTGATTATTATCCTGATCGGTGGAATGGTAGAGATGATGCCAACGTTTACGATTCAATCCAATGTACCCACCATTGCATCGGTAAAGCCTTACAGCGCGCTGGAGTTACAGGGAAGGGATTTATATATCCGGGAAGGTTGTGTAAACTGCCATTCGCAAACAGTTCGTCCCTTCCGTTCCGAAACCGAGCGGTACGGGGAGTATAGTAAAGCTGGTGAATTTGTTTATGATCATCCTTTTTTATGGGGCAGTAAACGTACAGGGCCCGATTTGCACCGCATTGGCGGTAAATATTCTGACGCCTGGCACTATAATCACCTGTTCGACCCTACGTCGATGTCGCCGGGAAGTATCATGCCACCATATCCCTGGCTGGTTACGCAGCAACTCGACGTCAGCACTACGCCAGCAAAAATAAGGGCGATGCAAAGTCTCGGTGTACCTTATCCAAAGGGCTATGATCAAATGGCCAATCATGATTTAACTTTCCAGGCAGAGAAGATAGCTGCAGAGCTGAAGCAAAATAATATCACCGTGAAAAGCGATCTTGAAATTGTAGCCATCATTGCTTACCTGCAACGTCTGGGTACCGATATCAAAGCAAATAAACAACAGGTTCCATCTAATTAATAATTTATGTTCAATCAGATTAAAAATTTGGCTGGTGGCGAAATCTACCTCATCAGCTCGCTGCTTATGTTCATGGTGTTCTTCATTATTGTGAGTATTTACCTGCTTAAACTGAGTAAGAAACACATTGCAATGATGAGCGAATTGCCTATCCGGGAAAATCAACACAGTAAAAATGAAGAAGCTTAAACTATCTATAATCCTTACATTTTCAACCATCGGTGCTTTTGCTGCCGATGAACAAACCATTGCAAAAGTTCCATCTGCGCCAGGCTTAGGCCTGAGCCAAACGGATATGCTCATCGTGATTTTACTTGTTTTTGCATTTGTACTGCTGGTGGTATCGGTAACCTTATTAAATGCCTTTAAAGTGATGTACCGGGAACAGCTTAATCCAACACCATATTTATCACCGGTTAAAGAAAAAGTGCTGGATTATGAAGCATGGTTAACCCTTAAAAAAAGTAAGCCCTCAGTATGGGAAAAGCTGTTAAGTTTAAAGCCTATCGAACAGGAAAAGGATCTGGAGATAGATCACGCTTACGATGGTATTAAGGAACTCAACAATCCGGTACCGGCCTGGTTTAATTTTCTTTTTTTCGGAACCATGATTTTTGCCGCAGGCTATCTCTTTTACTACCACATCGGGGGCTATGGCGATCTCCAGGATCAGGAATATGTAAAGGAAATGCAGCAAGCTGAGGTAGATAAAGCTGCTTATCTGCTAAAATCGGCCAATGCTGTTGATGAAAACACTGTCAAAGTGGACAATACGCCAACGGTGCTGGAAGAAGGAAGAGGGATTTTCACGGGTAACTGTGTAGTTTGTCATGGCGACAAGGCCCAGGGAATTATAGGGCCGAATCTAACTGATGATTACTGGCTACATGGCGGTGGGATTAACAATGTGTTCAAGACCATTAAATATGGGGTTACGGAGAAAGGGATGATCAGCTGGGAGAAAACGTTAAGTCCGAAACAGATCAGTGCTGTGGCAAATTATATCCTATCGTTGAAAGGATCGAATCCTGCAGGCGCAAAGGCGGCCCAAGGGGATAAATATGAAGAGAAAGATCCTCAGGACAATGCCATGAAAGATCCTAAAAACAGTGTAAATGCGGATAAAAAATAAAACGGAGCAAACCGGCCCGGGCAGAGACTTTCTTTATCCAAAGAGACCTTCCGGGAAGTTGTATCAATACCGTAAATGGGTGAGTTACCTGCTGCTGACTATTCTGTTTGCTTTTCCCTTTGTCAGGTTCAGAGGTGAGCAGCTGGTACTGCTGAACTTCCTGGAAAGAAAGTTTGTTTATTTCGGGTTGATTTTTACGCCTCAGGATTTTTATTTGTTTGCACTGGCAATGTTAATCTTTGTGATGGCGGTGGTTTGTTTTACTGTGGTGCTGGGCAGGCTATGGTGCGGCTGGGCATGTCCGCAAACCATTTTCATGGAAATGGTTTTCCGCAGGATTGAATACTGGATTGAAGGAGATGCAACGAAGCAGCGAAAGCTCGACGACGGACGCTGGAGCAGGGAAAAGGTATTTAAAAAGAGCATCAAACATTTTCTCTTTATACTGATTTCCTTTGCAATTGCCAATGTGTTTCTCGCCTATATGATCGGCTCTGATCAGCTGATTAAAATCATGACTGAACCGATCGCTCACCATATATCAGGTTTTGTATCTATCTGGTTCTTCACCTTTGTGTTTTATATGGTGTTTGCCTATGCAAGGGAGGTGGTATGTACGGTTATCTGTCCCTACGGAAGGCTTCAGGGGGTATTGCTTGATAACCAGAGTGTGGTTGTGGCCTATGATTATACACGGGGAGAACCGCGCGGCAGCATCCGTAAAAATAGTCATGAACCTACAAATGGCGACTGCGTAGACTGCAATCTATGCGTGCAGGTATGCCCTACAGGGATTGATATCAGGAAAGGAACGCAAATGGAATGCGTGAATTGTACAGCCTGCATTGATGCCTGCAATTCGGTGATGTTAAAGATCAACAAGCCGAAAAACCTGATTGGTTTCTATAACCAGGATTTTATTGCGGACAGGAAGCCGTATAAAGCCGGACTTAAATCCTACGGTTACGCGGCAGTTTTGTTTGTAGTGATCATGGTCTTTTCTTCACTGATATACAAGCGGGAAGATGTACAGACTACCGTGCTAAGGGCCAGTGGGACTTTATTTCAGGTACATGGTGCAGACAGTACCAGCAACTTATATAATGCAGAGATCATCAATAAAACCAACAGGCAGCTGAAAATTGAATTTAAGCCACAGGACAAAAACGATAAGATTGAATTTATACAGAACAGTATTGTATTGCCTAAAGAAGGAACGGTTCACATTGCCTTTTTTCTCATCAGGAGCAATAGACGTATCCGCGGCTACAAAACGGATGTAGGTTTTAAGGTAATCGCAGGAGGGAAGGTGATGAGCGAGGCGGGCACGAGCTTTTTCGCGGGTGTGGATCATATGGAATGATATAATAAATGTTTACTTATTGAATGAGAGAATGATGAACTGGGGAATGAAAATATTATTAGGCATGGCTAGTTTCATGCTCTTCATCATCGGCATGGTGGCTTATATGTTCCATGTACACGGGCGGGATGCCTTGATTGAGGAGAACTACTATGAAAATGGGATCAACTACGATAAAGCATACCATGCACAACAGCAGGTAGCGATTGAAAAAGCAAGTCCGAAAATTACCGTGACCGAAAATCAGATCATCATCGAACTCAAAAAGCAGGCTAGTTACGAACTTTTGCTGCTGCGCCCTTCTAACCAGCGTGATGACATGAAGCTGCGGGGAGAAACTGCTGAGCCTGCTCATCTCATTGTGGTAAACAAAAAAGGACTAGCCAGGGGCATGTGGTTCCTTCAGCTGAAATGGCGTGCCGGTAACAAAGAATATCTCTTTAAAAACAACATCACGCTGTGATGCAGCTACTGCCACTGGCTTTCCTGATGGGCTTTTTCGGAAGTCTGCACTGTGCCGTAATGTGCGGCCCCATTATGCTGGGTATGCCATTTGAAAAGAAAAGCATTCTGCAGGCGGGTTTTCAACTCTTGCTCTATCAATCGGGCCGCATACTGATATACACCCTGCTGGGGCTGTTGGCTGGTGCAGTGGGTAGCAGCATTAAAATTTTTAGCAATCAAAGAGTATTAGGCCTTTTTATCGGTACGCTGCTGATATTGCTTACTTTGCTACAGTTTCACAAGGCTTATGGAAAACGTTTATCTCAGGTTCAGCTATACGCCTTGAAGCCTTTAACCAGTTTGATGGGCAAAATTTTCCAGTTCAGGTACTGGAGTTTTCTTGCCGGCATACTTAACGGATTGATTCCCTGTGGAATGGTTTATCTGGCTATGGCTACCGCATTAAGTACAGCCAGTATGCAGTCGGGCGGGGTGTTTATGTTTCTTTTCGGAATGGGTACAGTTCCGCTAATGATGATGGTTTCTCTTGGTGGTTTTTACCTTAAAAAATACATTCACTTTAATACCCGGAAAATTCTTCCATATCTAACGCTCCTTCTGGGAATGCTCTTTATACTCCGCGCAGCGGAGTTGGGCATTCCCTTTTTCTCGCCCGAAAATCTCCACGGCTACAGTCATGTGGCAGACTGTAAATAATTCTCCCTGTTTACAGTTTTGATTTAGCATTGCAAAAACCTTGTATTCTGTTTATTAAGCTTCTTAATAGATTTTACCTATCATATCATAGAATTAAATGATTGTGATTGGTTGAATCAATGTTTTAATTTTATCTCAATATTTAAACATAAAGCTTAAATTAGTATTTATCTAACAGAACATAAAAATAAAACATGGACAACGGATCAAACGACATCAGCAAATGCCCATTTCACAATGGCGCTATGAAAACTAACGTTGGCGGTGGGGGTACCCGCAACCACGACTGGTGGCCAAATCAATTGAAACTTAATATTCTTCGTCAGCATTCATCTTTATCTGATCCAATGGGTGATGATTTTAGTTATGCTGAAGCATTTAAAAGCCTTGATCTTGAAGCGGTGAAAAGCGATCTGCATGCATTGATGACGGATTCACAAGACTGGTGGCCGGCAGATTTCGGACATTATGGTGGTTTGTTTATCCGTATGGCCTGGCACAGTGCAGGTACCTATCGTGTTGGAGATGGCCGTGGTGGTGCGGGTGCAGGATTACAGCGTTTTGCGCCATTGAACAGCTGGCCTGATAATGTGAGTTTAGACAAGGCCCGAAGGTTATTGTGGCCGATAAAACAAAAATACGGGCGTAAAATTTCATGGGCGGATTTGATTATCCTTACCGGAAATATCGCACTTGAGTCGATGGGCTTTAAAACCTTCGGCTTTGCAGGTGGCAGGGAGGATTTATGGGAAGCGGATGAATCAGTATATTGGGGTGCCGAGAAAACCTGGTTAGGTGGTGATTTACGCTATGCACACGGCTCTGATGGTGCGCACAAAGATCACGGTGTATTGGTGAGTGATGATGATGCCGATGGCGATGTGCATACCCGCAATCTGGAAAAACCACTGGCAGCGGTGCAAATGGGTTTAATTTATGTAAATCCTGAAGGACCGGATGGTAATCCTGATCCGCTTCTTTCAGCTAAAGATATCCGCGATACTTTCGGTCGCATGGCGATGAACGACGAGGAAACGGTAGCACTTATTGCAGGAGGCCATACCTTTGGTAAAACACATGGAGCCGCTTCGGCAGATCATGTAGGTAAAGAACCTGAAGCAGCGGGTATAGAGAGTCAGGGATTTGGATGGAGCAATAGCTATGGATCGGGTAAAGGTGCAGATACTATTACCAGCGGTTTAGAGGTAATCTGGACAACTACGCCAACCAAATGGAGCAATAACTTCTTCGAGAACCTGTTCAAATACGATTGGGAACTGACCAAAAGCCCTGCAGGTGCACACCAATGGGTAGCCAAAAATGCGGAAGCGATTATTCCTGATGCTTACGATAGCGCTAAGAAGCACCTTCCAACTATGCTGACAACGGATTTAGCTTTAAGGTTCGACCCGGCTTATGAAAAGATTTCAAGAGGGTTTCTTGAAAATCCGGATGCCTTTGCTGACGCTTTTGCACGTGCGTGGTACAAATTAACACACCGTGATATGGGGCCAAAAGACCGTTATTTAGGTCCGGATGTACCACAGGAAGAATTACTTTGGCAAGATCCGATTCCTGCTGTAGATCACACCCTGATTGATGATAATGATATCGCTGCTTTAAAAGGTAAAATATTGGGTTCGGGATTAACGGTATCTGAACTGGTTTCCACCGCCTGGGCTTCAGCTTCCACTTTCCGTGGATCCGATAAACGTGGTGGTGCAAACGGTGCACGGATCCGTCTGGCCCCTCAAAAAGACTGGGAGGTGAATCAGCCTGCACAGTTAAGCAAAGTATTAAACGTACTTGAAGGTATTCAGAACGAATTCAATGCTGCGCAGTTCGATGGGAAAAAAGTCTCCCTTGCCGATTTAATTGTACTGGCTGGTAATGCCGCTATCGAAAAATCAACAGGAAGTGCAACTCAAGTGCCATTTTATCCAGGTCGTATGGATGCTTCCCAAGAACAAACCGATGTAGAATCATTCGGCTACCTGGAGCCACTGTCTGACGGTTTCCGTAACTACCGCAAATCGAAATTTGGAGTGTCTACAGAAGAATTGTTGATCGACAGGGCTCAGCTACTCAACCTTACTGCACCTGAACTTACCGTGTTGCTAGGTGGATTGAGAGTGCTGGATATCAATGCTGACGGTTCGAAAAACGGCGTGTTTACTGAACGCCCTCAGCAGCTGTCGAATGATTTCTTTGTAAATTTACTGGATATGAACGTAGCCTGGAAAGCGACGTCGGATGACAAAGAAGTTTACCTGGGTACTAACCGTGCAACAGGTCAACCAAAATGGACTGCCACCCGTGCTGATCTGGCTATTGGCTCAAACGCCGAGTTAAGGGCGATTGCCGAGGTTTATGGAAGCGCTGATGCAAACGATAAATTTGTGAAGGATTTTGTAAAAGCCTGGAACAAGATTATGAATGCTGATCGTTTCGATCTGGTATAAATTAGTTTAATTTAGTTCAAAAGGCCATCCGGTTTATTATTGGAGGCCTTTTCCATTGGAATAATTTGTGGTGATAAGATTTGATGGCTCATACGAGTGATAGGCTGACCGATTTACCATTAAGATCAAAAACAACAGCAGTATTGATGGCCTGAAGCCCCGTTTCTGTTTGCATAATCCTGTAACGGACAATGTCATGCCGGCTAAAAATTTGGTCGGCATTTTTATTGACAAAAGCGATTTCCTGATTATTACAATCTACAATGATTCCGCTGCATTTTACATGACTATACGATACTACAATTCCGGTTCTTAACATAATGGATAGTTGTTTTTGTTTGATAATAAGGTGAACATTAATGCTGGTTCCCTTGTAAGATTTCATTGAAATTTTCAAGCAGTTTAATGTATCTGTCCATCCAGTAATAAACAGATTCATTATCACCTCTGTCAAGGTTCTTATTTTCAAGCAGCGACTTGATGCTGTCTATTTCGTGGTAAATTCTCAATTTATTCGGGAATTCAACAGAAAAGTCGTGATCGATAATCTGAGCAAGCTTGTGTATGTTTTCTGTGGAAATGCAGTCGCTTTCGAACCAGTTGTACAGGGTTCGCCTGCTGACGTTCATTTTACGGGCAATTTCACTAATCCCCATTCGGTTGCGCCTGATGATGCGTTCAACCATATGACCCTCATGTCTCAGTGTTTGACCAGCAGAGGTTGCTTTTTTTGTTTGTAAAACAATTGAAGAAATATCCTCTTTAGAATTATTTTCAGCTTGCATATTCTCTGCGTTTAAAGGCGTATTCATAAATATTTCAACTTGCGTTTCCAACGCGCGGTTAAAAATGGATTTATGGAACGACTAACTATCTAACGCAGGGATATGTAAATTTACTCCAAGAGACAATTAATTTCAACCTGTTTAAGCTCAATTAATAGCTGTAAAAGCTCTATTTGTTTTTTAAGGGATTGGTTGTGATATTTCAATGGTAGGATTTACCCTCCTCATCAACACTAACTATCAGATTCTTGCATAACGAGTTATCCTGAAGGTATTTTTTATAACGTATAGAAAAATTAGATGGATTAGAGAAGTTAAGAATATTTGCCACTTGCCCTTTGGTATATTTCCTTTCGCTTAAATAGTTGAAAGCCAGTTTCATCTGCAATTGCCGATAGTAGTTAAATAACGTTGTTCCATACTTCTTTTTAAAATTGCGTTTTAAGCTTGAAGGCGGATATGCCATATTGTTTCGAAAGACCCAACACTCCGGGAAAGCCATTGAGCAGGCTATTGTGAAGCGTTTGTTCTATCTCATTCATGAGCTCATCGTTCGTATTACCTAAACGAAGTGTTTTTGGGATTTGTTTAGTGTGATTGTGATCCAGAGGACCTATGTCAAATATATTGGCGTAGAAACCCATTACTTGTCCTGATACGATCTCCGGAATATATATAGTGCGACTTTTTTTAATTTCTCCAGACGCTAGTGTAATGAGCATTTCGAACGCTTGCTCGCTTCCCTGAAGTGCTGATATCAAATATTCTTCTCTTTTTTCAAAGTGTGTTCCCAGGAAATCACGGATGTGCATTTTATTAATCATGTCCTGTGGACCGATACCAAACCATTCAAAATGCGCTGCATTTGCATATCTGCACATCAGGTTGTAATCCCAGTAAGAAATTAATATTAGCGTATTTTGTAGTGCACGAAAAGCCCTGTTGTGGAGCGGTTCGTTATCACCCTGTATTGACATGTCTAATAAATTAGCTGTTAGGTAAGTATCAAATTTACTATTAATGTAATTTAACAGAAGCGAGTAAAAATACGTGAATTTCAATTTTTTAAGACAATTAATAGCTATCTAAATTTTTCTTGAAAACGGTAATTCTGTAAAGTTTTTTCAAAGACTATACAGTTTAGATACAAATGAATATTGGTAGATAAACAACCTGGTTGTTTTTATTACTTTGGTAACATTGAATTCAGTAAGTATAAATTACCATTTTCTTCTATTTCATCAATTGCTTAGGAACAGTAGTCAGATGCTGAAAATATTAATTTTCGAATCCCGCGAGATTGTGCTGGAACACTTAAGGACTTTACTGGCAGGGCAAAGCTTTTGCGAGATCGTGGAAACAACGATGAGTAAAGATGGGTGGATTGATTTTTTGCGTTCTGAATCGCCTCTTGATATTGGCATTGCCGGTTGGAATAGTTCGAGGAGTAATGGTTTGGAATGGCTGTCGGAAGCAAAAAATATCAGGCCCGAACTGCCGCTGTTAACCATGGGTAATATTTCAGTTGCTGAACAAATCAGGCAGGTGTTTTTTTCGGGAGCTTCGGGATATATATTAAGCACTATCGGCAGAGAGGAGTTACTGTTTGCCATCAGGCACCTGGTTATGGGTGGTGAATATATTTCCAGCCAGCTGGGTGTAGATAAGTTCAAACTTGATGATGTTTCGGTGACGAAAATACTTCCGGTAGCAGATAAGGATTATTCGGCAGCAGAGCTACGGCTGTTCCAGGCCATTTCTGATGGCTTAAATAGTAAGGAAATAGGGGATATCTTCTTTCTCAGCCGGCGAAGCATTGAAAGCCGGCGGGCCGGCTTACTGGCAAAAGTAGGCGTCAGGAATACCGCTGCATTAATTAAATATGCAGCGATGAGGGGCCTGGTTACTTAGGAAAAATCCCTTACAATAATTGCCGGATTACTTTAGCCATTCCACTTTCAATTTTTTCACATTCTCCATTTCTTGCAGTATTATGATATTATTTGCCTTAGATGATTTATTTTTGCGATGAACCTTGCCGGTAGGCACTAAAATGGTCACATTGATTAGTAATAGCCTATCTAAAGCATTTCGCAATTTTTAATTGCGATCATCAGTATATCATCGGGAAGCCAGAACATGAATAATAATAGTAACGAACAAATCAACCAGGGAAATAGCAAACCAGATATCAAAGCAGTATTTTTTGATGTGGATGGCACATTAGTCAGTTTCAAAACAAATCGCATTCCAAACTCTACTAAAAGAGCACTTGAAGCACTCCGTAACAAAGGCATTAAAGTAATCGTAGCGACCGGGCGTTCCATTCAGGCCCTGGAAGTTTTAAACGAGTTGTCTTTTGATGGATTTATTTGTTTTAATGGAGGGCTTTGCGCCACTACCGATGGAGAGATTCTGCATAAACAACCCATGCATGCAGAAGATATAAAGGCACTGGTGGATTATCAGAAAAAATACAACATGAATTTCGCATTAATGTATCATGATGGCGTTTTCGTGCATACGATTACCGATATGGTGAAACAAATGCATGATCATATCAACCTGCCTTTGCCTCCGCTATTGGATCCTGAAAATGTGGATTTTGGAAATGTGTTACAGGCAAATGTTTTCATGAACCCGGAGGAGGAAGTGCTGTTCATGGAAAACGTGATGCCCAACTGCGTGGCAAGCAGGTGGACACCATTGTTTGCTGACGTAAATGCCGGCGGATTAAATAAATATGTTGGTATCGAAATTTTCTGTAAGCATTTTGATATTCAACCTTCTCAAACGATGGCCTTTGGCGATGGGGGTAATGATATTGCCATGCTCACGCATACTGCCATTGGAGTAGCCATGGGCGATGCCAATACAGGCGTTAAAGCCATAGCCGACTATACCACTGCTGATGTAGATGACGATGGTATCTGGAAGGCATTGGTACACTTTGGTGTTTTGGAGGATGTGGCTGACTTTGTTGCCGACTAAGCTGCATTACCCGAACAATTTCAATAAATCTTCTTTCCCAAGCGATTTCAATATACCGTCATCGCTTGGGATCAATTCACCCGCGAGCTTTCTTTTCCGATCCTGTATCTCTAAAATTCTTTCTTCCAGGGTATCCTTGCAGATCATCCGGTAGGCCATTACATGTTTGTCTTGCCCGATACGGTAGCAACGGTCGATGGCCTGGTTCTCTACAGCTGGGTTCCACCAGGGGTCGATCAGGTAAACATAGTCGGCAGCCGTGAGGTTCAGACCCGTTCCGCCAGCTTTTAAACTGATCAGAAAAACCCTGCAATCCTCATCATTCTGAAATCTGTTTACAGCGGCCTTTCTCTTGTCCAGCTTCGTACTGCCATCCAGGTAGGCATAAGTTATGCCTTGTTGTTCCAGTTCCACTTTGATTAAATCCAGCATTCCTGTAAAAGCCGAAAAAACCAATAACTTATGTCCAGTCGTCTTTTCCATGATGTGTTCCATTAGTTCGGTGATTTTGCATGGAGCGCCTTCATAGGCCGGTGCATCTTTGATGAGCGCCGGAGAATTGCAAATCTGCCTTAGGGCCATTAATCTCCTCAATACCTCAAACTGTGAATTTTCCAGGCCTACAGAATCAATCTTGTTGACCAGTTCGGCCTTGAATTCCTTGCTGTAACTATCGTAAATCCTTCGTTGTGCGGGTTCCATTTTACACCATATCGTCATCTCTGTTTTTGGTGGCAGATCTGTGGCAACCTGCTTTTTAGTACGCCTTAAGATAAACGGCCTGGTCATTTTAAGCAGCGTATCCGCACGTTCTTTATCTTTGTCATCTCCGTTCACTGCAAGGTTATCATTAAACATGCGCATACTCCCAAAGAAGCCTGGATTAACAAAGTTCATCAACGCATAAAGATCCGACGAACTGTTTTCTACTGGTGTTCCCGTGAGCGCAAGCCTGTGTTGTGGTGCAAGGAGCGTTGCCATTTTATATTTTTTGGAATAGGGATTTTTAATGGCCTGCGCCTCATCCAGGATTACATAATCAAAATTGATTACCTTTAAAAATTCGATATCTACTGCAGCTGTACCGTAAGATGTAATGACGAGATCATACTTTTTCAACTCGTCGGTATTTTTTTCGCGAAGCAAACCATGAAAAACCAATACTTTCAATTCAGGACAGAATTTTGCTGCTTCATCCTGCCAGTTGTATAGCAAAGACGCCGGAGCTAGTAACAAATGCGGACCAGCTACAAGCCTGTTATTTTTGAGGTGCTGAAGCAAGGTAAGTATCTGCAGGGTTTTACCCAGGCCCATATCATCAGCCAGCAGGCCTCCCCATTTTAAGGAATGCAGGTGGCAAAGCCAGCTAAAGCCAATCAACTGGTAGGGGCGCAATACTGCATTCAGGTTATTGGGAACTGGCATACGGGGTATTTTCTCCAGCTCGCTAAATAGTCTGTCTCTTTCTGCCACCATATTGGCCAGATCCGGCCTTTCTGCTTTCTTGTATAAGTGATCGATGAGCATATAGTGTTGCCCGGTCAGTTTTACTCCATTATCTGTTATTGTACCGCTGCGGAAAATAGCACCAAGCTTTTTGAAAAACTCCTTCGGTAGATGTGCCGTTTTTCCATTAGCGAGCACCAAGGTATCTGCACCCTTTCTGATTGCTTTTTGGATTTCTTCGGGGCTGAGTCGCAGATTTCCGAAAGTTACTGATACGCCGATATCCAGGGAGCCATTTTCCTGCTGGATCTTTACATCAATCTCAGGCAGCTCCATATGAAAATCAATGCCAGTCAGGTTCTCCAGGCCTGAAAACGTGATGTCAGGATCAGTAAGGTTATAAATCGTCCTGGCAAACCAGTGGTCTCTTTTAAGGGTGTCTTTAGTCAGGTAAAAATAGGGCAGGGATTCCTGCTGTTTAAATGTTGGGTGGAGTGCTATAAAAAGCGCTTTAAAAGTAGCTTCCTCTGCTTTGTTTCGTTGTAATACTCGTAACTGACCATTTTCCATTTTCGGAAACTCAATGCCGGCAGACTGCACAGGGACAACCAGTCCATCAGGGTAAATAACCTCGGGAATAAAAGCCACAAATTCACCCTGATCAACGGTTCTGATTAGTTTGGCTTGAATGTTAAGCAACGTCGGGTCTGCTTTTTTTGTCAGCTCAAACCTCACCGGAAAATTCGATGCGAGATTCAATAATATGGCCCGGTTAAATTCTTCAAAGTCCTTTTCGAGGATGGTAAAAGTTGCTCTCGCCCGGAATATTTCGCTTATAGCCTTTCCTTCTTCCAGGTTACGGAACTGGTGGAACAAACCTGGGGATTGTTTTAGTGAAAAGAAAAATGGATCGTTGTTCGGCAATACTTCAGCAATCTCGCAATCCTGGCCGTTTAAGCGGGCGTTGACCCTAAGCTTGTAATGGCCGCTATGTTGGGACAGGGTAAAGATAAACGAAGCCTCCTCATCCGTGAGCGCAAATGGTGTCATGCTGTCTTTAGTAAGCGTCGCTTTGGAGAGCAACTTATTGTAAAAAGTGTGGTAAAACAAATGCTTTTGTTCCTTTAGAACTGGTAGCAGTTGTTTCCAGTAGTTGAAAGCGGTATACCGCAAGGCTGCAGTATTCTCGTCGACAACATATCTGGATTGCTTATATTCCGTTTCAAAATTTAAAAGCAGATCAAAATCCTGACTGTATGCATGAAGTAATTTATCGGTTAAATTTAATCGCTTATCTGCAAACACAGGTTTATAAAAATTTACAAATGATTTGATGTCATGGCCATACTGATAAAAAATTGCCCGGCAAGGAATCAGCATAGGAATATTCAGATCACGCTGCGCACCAACAATATAAACCACCCCGGTTAATTCTTCGTCTTTTGTTTTTACCGGCAACGGGGAGAATGCCGGGTAACCCATAAAGGATTCTGGTTTGATGGCATTTTGATAATTGTATATGTGGCCGTATTCACGTTTGGGGAGCACACTAATACCGGAATAGTTCCCTTTTAGTACCAGATACCTTTCAAAAAAGTCGGGGTCGGTGAAGGGGTGTTGTTTAAAGCGACCGAAGAACTTGAATTCCTTTCGATCGATCATTTTATTAAAAAGTTTAATGGCGTGGCTGCAAAGCCCTGTTACCTCTTGTGAGCAATTGCAGGATACCGTAATGTATCCATCCATCAGGCTGATCTTTTGCTCATGATATTCCTGCCATCCTGAACGGACGATGATGGTCTGCTCTTTAAAATCAGTAACGCTGTAATCGCAGTAAGGATATTTCTCCTTTTTCATCTCTTCTGTAATCATCACGTCGGCTGGGTAGGGTAGCTGAGTCTTCACGTTCAGTTGCAGTTTGTAAGGCGTGGAAGCGTTCCTTTTTGAACTATTTTTTTTTATCATAATGATCCTATTCTCTATCCGTGATAATGTATTTTATTCTCTATCGTCTTCATGTGAAGATGTTTACTTGCCATCAACTCGTATACTGCCAGTTTCACAAATAAAGGTTTGATCATGGGGTCGAAACGGGAAAACTTTAAGTGCGTATAAATATCAACAGGTTGCTGTGGGTATTTGAAAAACGAACGTTCAAGTAACTTCATAACCGCTGTTTTATATTTATTAATGATCTCGAGCCTCGCGTCGTCAGGAATGATATAGTCATATTCCTCGTATGTGATGCGGCTGTTTTCTTTTGTTCCTTTCTTTTTGTTAACTACATCCCATGGATGAATAAGGCAATATTGAATTTTGCCCGCCTGGTAGGTTTTGATACCTCTTATAGCTCGCTTTTCATGGAAACCGTAGGGGTCGGGAATTAAGTTTAATTCTACATCTGATGTGGAGTGAAAAATAGCTTTTAAAGCAAGTTTATCATTATCATGAAGCTTTACGCCATCATTGAGTTCTTCATAATCGCGATAAAAATAGGGTTGCTTCCCCATCAGAAATGAAACTTCTTCCTGAGTGTATCCAGATGCAATTCGTGAAATGCAACATTGATATCGGATCGTAAATTCACTTTGAGTCATTAAACCCGAATAATGATACGGTGTGTTCATAATTAGATTTGTTATAGTCTGTAAATGTTTATTGGTTAAATATCACTAATGTAATGTTTAACATTACTAAAGTAATTATAAACAGTCTATTTTCCAAATTATTATTATCACTTTGTTCAATGCGCTTATCTTTAAATGAATTCTGAAGAAAATTTCAATTGTGATGACCAAATTAGGAGAGTATTTAGCTAAACGATCTGTTAGTAAAGCCACATTAGCAAAAAAGACAGGCATTACCAAACAACGGTTAAATGACCTCACCTTAAAGGATAATGCGAGGCCAATGGGCTTTGAACTTTATCTGATAGCGCTTGCAATTGAAGCAGAGGTTGTGGAGATAAATAAGTTTTTATACGGACACCTGAAACTGAAGGAAGAAATGGAGGGGTAATCGCATTATAGGCTTAATTTATGGTCAAAGTATAAGCTAAGCCGTAAAACCTCTGTATCTGGTATTAAAAAGTGCTAAGCTACATTATTGCCTTTTTCTGCTTGACGTAATGCTGTGTTGGTGTCAAGGTATATTGATAGTAGGCAACAGGCATAATCCTCCCACTACGGCCTATAACTTGTCCGGGTTTTGTACGTGTCTGGAACGTGTCTGGAACGTGTCTGCTACGTCTTTTTACGTTTCAGGTACGATCCTGGTATGCTCTTAGTTAGTACTAGCCCTTTACCGGTTATATGCCGTGGTCGAACATGTGTGCCGGGAAGACCGAACAATACCCATAGCGAGACCTGTAGCTGGAAAAAAAGTTATTAGTTCGTAAAAATTATTATTAATCAAAGTCAAGTATGCCAGATTACAAAACACCAGGAGTTTATATTAGTGAAGTTGCTGCCTTCCCCAATTCAGCTGTAGCTGTTGAAACTGCCATTCCAGCTTTTATCGGATATACCTTCAAGGCTGAAAGAAACGGCAACTCCCTGCTAGGTTTACCCACCAGAATCAATTCCCTTGCCGAATATGTAGAAAGCTTTGGCGGTGCATTTTCCCCAAAATTTAAAATTGAAGAAGATAATGTTCATTCTGCTACCGCATCATCTATTAAACTTGGTGCCGCTACCGTAAATATTTCGTTCGAAGCACACAATGAGTTATATTTCTATAACAGCATTCGCCTCTTTTATGCCAATGGGGGCGGATCATGCATAATTTTGGCGGTGGACACTTACGGTGATAAGCAGAACGGACTGGAAGTTAAGGCTTCTGACTTTACCAAAGCCGGTGGCCCGCTGGAAATTCTTGAATATACCCACGAGCCGACCCTTATTGTGATTCCGGATGTTGTGAAGTTAAAGGAGGAAGCTTATGCGGTTTATGCGGAAGTACTGGCACATTGCATCCGTATGCAAGACCGTTTCGCAATTTTCGATTTAAAAAAACACGATGAAACGTCGAAACCGGAAGAGGTAGCAGCGGATTTCAGAAACATGATTGGAGATCACTTTCTCAACTATGGAGCAGCCTACTACCCCTGGCTAAATACCAGTGTGGTTGATGATGATGAGCTTACTTTCGAAAATCTGCCTGATACAATTAGCAAATACCTGGAAGACGGTGAACCGATAAAAATATGCCAGGATTTTGCAGTTAAGTTGGCTCAGCTGGAAACTCTGATGCAGGAAAAGCCGGATGATGGCAGCTTCTGGGATCAGCTCATCAGCCTAAAAAAGAATCATCACCTTGCACTTAAATCTGCAAGCCCCAATTACAAGGCTATTCTACAACATGCGAGATATTTGGCAAACCAGTTGCCTCCGAGTGCTGCGATAGCTGGTATGTATACCATGATCGACAATGCCAGAGGTGTATGGAAAGCACCAGCGAATTATTCACTAAATCAAGTTTTAAGTCCCATTGTCAACGTATCGGGCGAGATACAGGGATTTTTTAATTTAGATCCTGAAACCGGAAAATCAATAAATGTGATCCGTCCGTTTGAAGGGTTGGGGACGCTGGTATGGGGAGCAAGAACATTGGATGGAAACAGCAATGACTGGAAATACGTCAATGTGCGTAGAACATTGATCATGATTGAGCAATCTATAAAAGCTGCAACCAGGGCTTATGTGTTTGAACCGAACGATGCCAACACCTGGATTACGGTTAAATCCATGATCGGTAATTTCCTTTTTAATCTTTGGAAACAGGGTGCTTTAGCTGGTGCAGTGGCTGAAGAAGCTTACGATGTGCAGATTGGACTTGGATCTACAATGACCCCAAATGATATATTAGACGGTAAAATGCTCATCTGTGTGAAGGTGGCTATTGTGAGGCCAGCCGAATTTATCATGATCACTTTCCAACAGCTACAACAGCAATCATAAATAATTCTGGTAAAACCTATCAAAAAAATATCCAGCCATGGAAGATATGAATTATTTTCGTGATGTTTAATATCGATATCTTAATGCCTGTCATCATTATTTCGGGCATGGCTTACAGCATCCTGGCCAAAAAGCTGACGGTTGCGGCAGCTTTCACTGGAGCTGTGATTGCGATAACTATTTTTATTGCTGCGGGATACCCCGGATTAGCCATGATGACGACTTTTTTTATATTAGGCTCTGCTGCTACCTCCTGGCAACGGCACAAAAAGCAGTCATTAATTAAATTTGAGGAAACTGGAAATGGGAGGAATATGCTGCAAGTTCTCGCTAACGCAGGGGCAGCTGGCATCGTCGGTATCATAGTTATTAATTATCCCCAGCACTCGGCGCTGTTGTTGCCTGTAATGGCTGCCGCTTTCGCATCTGCTACAGCTGATACACTATCCTCTGAGCTCGGAATGGTTTATGGACGACGGTTCTTCAATATCATTTCCTTTAAAGCAGATGCCTGCGGTAGGGATGGGGTGGTTAGTCTCGAAGGAACCGTAATCGGTATTTTAGGAAGTGCTGTAATAGCGGTTATTTATGCACTTGGATGGGGCTGGGGCATCAGCTTTTTACTTATAGTAATTTCAGGCACGATAGGTAATATTACTGATTCAGTATTGGGGGCTTTACTGGAGCGGAAGGGAATTATCGGGAATGATGCCGTTAATTTCGTGAATACATTGGTGGCAGCAGGGGCGATCCTGGGGCTTGAGGTAGTTTTTCTTAGTATCTAAATTACTATTCTATTTGTGCTAATATTTTAATGACCGAGTTCTTTCAAGAGCTTTGGTGCGGAGCCTTTCATCCAGTTGAGTTTGGACGCCACAAAATTGTCTGCATGGATTTCCTTGTCAAAATAGAACCTCCTAGGTGCGAGCAGAGTATCAAAATCACGAATGATACGTGTTTCCAGTACAGCTTTAACCTTATCAGATACATTGAGGCTGTTTTTGGAAAAACGACCTTTTGTTGAAAAGAATTCTACCATTGCCCTGAGCTGTTGTCCGGCACTGATCAGTTGGATCTGAATATGTTCATCAGCCTGGAGGTAAGCTACCAGGAAGTCTTTGATGGATGGGTTATGGAAGCGCAGGAAGACGGTTTCTTTGTGTCTGTGGACCATGATAAAAGAATTGTCGAGTTCTTTAATAGCGCATTTAAACTCCGAACGGCCTATCCCACCGCTTTTGGAAAACTGGGCTGTGTAGATTTCCACCTGTGAGAAAACGTGTTCATATTCGGGACTGGCATCGGCGATGAGCAGGCACAAAAGCACAGCCCGGCATTCTTCGCTGATCTGATATTCAAATGCATGTTCCCAGACTTTAAACGGGCTTTCAAAAATCTCCAGCATAGCGATGGGAAACTCCTTTGGGGAATACTTTTCCCAAAGCCGGCTGTTGGCGATGTACTCGATGATCCGGGGATTATAATTGTCGTGGTTAATAAAACTCATCAGAGAATCCTGGCGGATGATCTCTGAAATATACGCGTAAGGAATCTGATTAAAGAACAGGTGATTATACAGGATTCCGTACCTGATTATGTATGGAATGAGCAAAGACCAGAGGGAAAGCATGAAGCCGGATTGCTATTCGCATGTTTCCTAATAGTCTATGTACAGCGAAAGGCATCTGATCACTAAGGGAATTTATCTTTGTATTTAGCACTTCATTCTAGGGCGTCAGGCCTTACTATAATGTGATAATTGCTGCATATAACTTCACCAGTAAAAGTGAATGAAACAAAACGGTATAGATTGTCGCGCCTTTAGTGCGACAATCTGTAATTTGCTACTGCATTTGATCATAGTTTATTTTAAGTCACTATAATTTTTTTGAAGTTGCGCTTTATGATGCTCTGGGAAGGTTTTGAGTGATTCAGGCTGAATGCCAAATTCTGCAATTTCCTGCGGGTCTACTTTATAACCTTCTACATTTTGCCAGAGATAGGAATCGATGCCATATTTAAACAACCCACTGTTAGCAGCTTCTTCCTCAGTTTGGCTGATGGCTTCAAATCGTTTGCCAACAACCGAAGACAGTACATCAGCAACTTGTGTCATAGTAAGGTTATCACCTGTTATGGCAAACTCTTTTTTATTAAATTTCTCGGGCTGCGCAAAAGCTTCAGCTGCGAAACGCCCAATATCATTAGGAGATACCCAATCTATTTTTGTGTCCGGTGCGATTGGAGTGAGTATTTTACCCTCTCTAAGAGTAGAAAACATCACTTCATCCATAAGTGGAAGTACGTTCACCATAATAAATGGCGGTTTGATGACTGTCCAGTCCGTAAATACTGCGGTTTTAACAGCATCAATTGCTGCGGCTTTCTCTTCCCAGTATAGCGGCTCCCATCTGCCTTCTTCCCAGCCGGCAAAGTTTTCGTGTTCTCCGGCACGCGCAACCGAAGTATGTACGATCTGCTCTATCCCTGCCGCCTTTGCTGCTGCAATTAGATTATTGGCATGCAGGGTTTCTTGACCTTTATTGCCTGGGTGTGTTCCCATTTGTACAGAAAATACTCCTGTGGCGCCTTTGGCAGCCTAAGTTAGACTTTTCAGGTCGTCGAAAGTAGCTTCGGCTATTTCTACATTCTTTGCTGCCAATGCCTTTGCCGCTTCACTATTTTTATCCCTTACGATTGCCCTGACAGCAATGTGTTTAGCTAATAGTGCCTCTATAACTGCACCACCCTGTGTTCCGGTGGCACCGGCTATTAGTATCAATGGTTTATTGTTCATATCTGTTCGTTCATTTTTTTTTTTAAATTTACGGAGCCGTTGGTTTATAAAACATACCAGTTACCTAAAGGATGCCAGATATACAAGAGGATAAAGCAACCATTGACCAGCAGATACGACATTTGCAGGATACGCTGTATGTAATAAATGGGAAGTGGAAACTGCCTATACTGGTTGCTGTCCACCAGGGGAATACCCGCTTTCGAGATATACAACGGAGTACTGGCGGTATTACCACCAAAGTATTATCTAAAGAGCTTAAAGAACTGGAACAAAATAAGCTGGTACTACGCAAAGTATACGACACCTCTCCACCCCGTGTGGAGTACACGACTACTAGCTATTGCGATACGCTAAGCAATATGATTGCTGAAATGATTGACTGGGGTAAAAACCATCGAAATAAGATAAAGGAGGATTAATAATTGGGTTTCTAAATTTTTTGAAGCAAAAGATCTTCAGATTATATCCTTAAATAAACGGATTTTTAATATCAAAACCGCCACCGTCACAATTTGTAAGAAAAATTAGTGTATTATAACACTGGCGTGAAAATTTACGCTTCATCGGTCTTCCAAGATCATATTATGCCTTTTTTTATATCGTTCTTAAAAAAACCTAACTCATATAGAGAATCCAAAGCATGATGACAAAACTTTCATTCTACAATCGCAGCACGATTATTGTCGGTTTTTTTTTCATGAAAAACATACACCTTCAGTCATCAGAAAACGAATCCTGATCACTATTTACTAGCAACATTAATCATACCACTAATGTGTAATTTAGCTGTTTGCTGGCCTTTGTTCTACAGATTCTTATAGGTTAGCTAACCTTGAATCGACTCGTTCCTTTCCCTTATCTTCTTTTCGCTGAACCGAGGCAGCGCAAAATAGATGTAGAGTAATACTATGGGAATAATACTAAAAGCCACGTTCCAAAAAGAAATAATTAAGGCAGCTAAGTGTAGCACAGGGGCGATCGCATACTCTCTTGTCAGCAGTTTGACAAGTGCCGGGTCTGTATTTTCTTCCAAAAGACCTTTCTTTCTGGTGGCATACCACCATACGCAGTTATAAAGTACTGTCATCAACACCAATATAGTATGATAGATCAATGCTGCCGTTCTTTCGTCTGGTTTGCCTACATGGAGTGCCAATAATCCTGTAGTGAAAGACTGGAGTGTGACAAACATTAAAAACAAGATATGTAATATGAGCAGGTACTGATCTGTCTTTTTTATATAAATAAACATGTTGTGATGGTTGGACCAGGCAACGCATATAAACAGGAAAGACGCGGCGAACGCAGCATAATGAGGCCAGTTTTTCAATATCTCTCCCAGCAGATCTGTTCCGGCTTCCGGTTTAGGCAATTCTGTGGCGAGTAATGTTGCGGCAATAGCTAAAACAGCATCGCTAAAATATTCAAGCCTGTCAGTTGTTCGATGATTGTACATAAGATCCCTATTAAACTAATTTTTTTTGCAGGCCTGAACTGAAAACCAAATATCTATTGATATCGGCAATTGATCACAACGATATCTTATGTGGTTGGATCGGGTAATATTTGAGATTGTCCACATAATCCGATCAGATCATATTCAGCAGGCAAGTGATAGCGGTCGGCCTGTGCCGAATGCCGACCTGCAGTCACTGCCAGCTTTTGTTAGAGATCACTTAAAGGCAAGTATTTTTACTTTGTCAATCACTGGCGTCGAAACAAGTAGTTCATCGGCGCTGGCCATCAGTGCTTTAGCGATCTCACCGTTTAAGTGCGCATCTCGACCGGCATCATCGGTAAATGTATCGAATATACCAAAGGTGGAAGGTCCGAGCTGCAATGCATACCAGCGAATAGTACCGGATTCAGCTTCTGCCAAAGGCAAAGCGCTTGTAAGGAAGTCAGCAACTTGTTGTTCTTTACCGGGTTTAGCCTCAAAGTGGGCCAGTAACGCTAAATTTTCCATTTGATCAATTTTAATAGAACGGTTCGTTAGCGGCAATATACCGCCATAATAGATTGAACACGAATAGTGCCACGATCAGGCAATTCAGATGCTTAGCAAATACATAATTATTTTCACAATTGATAGGTTAAAAGTCTTTTAACTGTCCATCTGCTTGGAATAGCAATCCTTTGACCGCGTTCATCCGGTTTCCTATGCGGCGCTTTTTGACCCTGGCATAACGCTGGGTAGTTCTTATACTTTTATGTCCGAGCATTTTGCTCACATCTTCCAATGGGAATTCCAGGACGTTGAGCATGATGTCTGCAAAAGTATGGCGTGCAAGGTGGGTATTCAGCTCTCTTCCGATACCACAAATATCGGCAAGTTCCTTCAAGTAGGTATTGTATTTCGCACTGCTATTTACCGGTAAGAGGCTATTTTTAAAACGGCAATAGGGATCATCTTTGTATTTATCAATGATTTCATCCACTATGGGGAGCACCGGTACCATCTCAGTCACCTTTGTCTTTCCTCTTTCCTTAACCAACCATCGTTCCCGTTCAACACCGTGTTTTTTGATATGCTGCGGTGTCAGGGCATAGATGTCCTGATAGGCAAAACCTGTAAAACATTGGAAAACGAAAGCATCTCTAACCTTGTCCAAGCGTAAAATGTCAATTTTTTTTCCAGATCGCACCAACTTCCTCCATTTCCAATAGCGGGATCTCCGCTTCATCGCCTTTGCAACGGTACTTTTCTATAGGGTTTTCAGTAACCAGCCATTGGCTTCAGCTAAATTTAACACTTTCTTCGCATTCTTGATCTGTTTATTTGCGGCGGCGGCCTTTAATTTTTTTAACCTTTTGATCGTGAGGTACCGGAAAAGCTTTTGCGCAAATGAAAATCCAATTTTGGACAGGAGCAGATCGTTACATTTAAATTCAAAAGAAATAAATTCTTAAGCTTCCTCTGAGAAGACCTCCATTGCCTAAGCGTTGCTTTTGAACGCTGGCCAATTGCCGCTAGTTCTGCAAATTCAGCCAGGTGATATTTACTTAGCTCCAGAAGCGTCGGTATTTCCTCAACAGTTGTTCTTTTGCCAATTTTCTCCAGGTGTAAGGGTGCATTTTTTAGGCATTTCTAACCATTTGTGGTGTAACAAAGCCATGGGACATCCGGAGAACCTTAAAGTGGGTTTCAAGATCCGACTCCACATCACTCAGTGTGAGGTTGACAGCTTTGTGATCCCTACCACCAGATGCCCGTTTGGTAACCAGATCCCAGTGATCGGTATCAACTTTTTTGGATGTAGAGAATTCCTTTTCCATCCCGTCGATGGTAATCCTACAGATCACCGTTGCGTAGCCGTCCTTACCGGCTTTTGATTTTTTGTGCCAGAACAATATGTTCATGACCTGATTGCTTTTCATTTTCAATCCATTTAAAGTAAAACATGTTAGTTCCCGGACGGATCCGGCAAAACGGCTTATGTTAAAAACTGATTCGATAGGTGGGGAGCCTAATGGTGGCCAACAAATTTAATTCATAATATGGCCAGTGAATTCACCACCATACAGATTGAATTAAGTTGTATTTGATTGATTTATCTTCGAAAAGCTATCTTGGTCTAAATATTATTAAACCAAAAAAGACGCAATTTCTTCCGTCTTTCTGTGATCCCGCTGGGATTCGAACCTAGTTCATAAATCAGCGTTTAAATGGTATTTGGTGTGGTTTTTAAATTCGACTCACCGAATCGCTCACCTTTTTGTCTGTATTTTTTAGTTGCAATTGCTACGTGTTAAATATAGTCAATTACCTTTAAATTTAAGTGATTTATTTTATACTTCTATTTTGTTTTCCACTGCTAAAAACAAAGTTAACAACAATTAATCTATCAACACCCCTATTTTGTTTATGGGAATTTAGCTTATCTTTAGTAAAAAAAAATCGATGGGGTGTAAATTTAGGATAAATCATTCAGGAAACATTGATAATCTTTATCAATTGGCAATGAATGAAATTAAACAATATGATGCTCAATTCAGTGGCTCAAAATCCGGTGGAAGTTTTACTATAAATACGTTGGGTAGCCGATTTGAAGGTAATTTCCAGGTTACTGGAAATGTCGTGGAGTGGCAGATTGATAAAAAACCGTTTTTTGTACCTTGTTCCGTAATAGAAAATTTTTTAAAAAACCATATTAAATAAACTCTCAACTAATTAATGGAGGAAATTGTTTCACCAACAGTATTTATAAGCTACGCTCACGATACTGTCGCTCACGAAGAACGTGTTTTGGAATTAAGTGATAAATTGCTTAGCAGATATATCAATAGTAACTGTGATCAGTACGTAGAAGATGGAAACCCCGAACGAGGTTGGCCAAATTGGATGGAAGAAAATATCAGAGTTTCCGATTTCGTTCTGGTCGTCGCATCAGAGCGATTTCTTGAAAGATTTGAAGGACGTGCAAAAGCGGGGACGGGTCTAGGAGCAAAATGGGAGTCCACCTTAACGGCAAACGAAATTTATCAAAACGATTCGGTTAATAAGAAATATATTCCAGTCGTTTTTGACAGTGCTGATAAGAAATTTATACCTACTTTTCTACAGCCATTTACCTATTATAATTTATCAACAGAAGATGATTTCGCTCTTTTGTTAAAAAGACTAAAAGGAGAGCTGAAGAACCGAAAGCCAAAGATGGGAACTCCCCATCTAGTAAAGAAATCTGATATAGGCTCCCTATTGGAAAAAAAAACCACTACTGAAGGAAACTCTAACACCTTACCTGAAATCCCTCAATTTACAAATGACATGAAACCAGGAATGAAGATATTACAAGCTTTTTTTGTGTTACCTATTAGCAATAGGTTCAAAATTGCTTCTGATTTAAATCTTGTTGAAATAGGCGAAACTATCGAAGCCAACAATGTAGATGAAATTTCGGGAAGATTTTTAATAAGGGCAAAAGAACGCAATATGTTAGCCGACCTTTGGTCTAAGTTATTTGACGAGAATATTGATCCAAATCCATTTAAATCATAATAAAATGAGTTATTCTGCAAAAGCGCTATTTACAGACTGGTATAATACAGCAACAAAAAAAGAAAGTTCAAAAGAAGAATTACAATCCCGTAGAAAAATTATAGATGGTTATTTTAAAGATAACACCACAGGTTTCTGGTTGGGATTACTCAAAATTTACTTGGGAATTAGCAAGGAGACTTCACCGGAATACATTGATTTGGTTGACAAGTTTAAATCGAACGATGAACTTTTCTCAGTCCAAAACACAAATCTTCTAAGATTACTTGCCGGGTGTTCAATAGCGGAAAAAATTGAAGAGAACAGATCATACTTGAGCGATATGCTAGCTCTCGGTATCTGTACCCGAATAGGATCACAAATTGACATCCTCCCGCAACTCATTCCTCTGGCAGAACAGTTTTGGATAAATGAATGTGAAAGAGGTAGAGACATGCCCGTAACCGATGTTCCAAAGAAATTAACGCAATCATTCTCAAAGGTTGTCATGACCGCGGGTGCAGAAGGGCCAGCTGCGATCACTGTTGCAGATGAAACTATAAAAAATCTTACGCTTGTACAGAAGGACACAAATAATTTATTGGTGAATGCTAACAAGATTTTTGATATGATTACCGAGCTACAGACAAATCAGAAGTATTTAGCTGAAGAATCGAATGTTCTTTGGTGGATTTTTGGGGGATATAGTGAGGTGATCGGGAAGAAATTTTGTGCCGTAGCCCCTGAATTGGTTGCGATTATTACTCCGTTTGAACTAAATAGATTGACACTGAACCTACCCGGACTGGGTAAAATAGATAATATGGTTTCCAAAATCTTTGAGTTGAATGCAGAACAAAAAAAAGCAGAAACCTTGGGAAGTATAGTATCTTCACTAGGGGTCGATAGTGAGGGGATTCAAGATGTATTGCCAGAGATTGATCCAACTATAAGCAGCTTGTGTCCATTGCTCAATGCATTGCACAGCTATACCGAGTTTGCAGGCAACGAATGGAAACCCATTTATGAAAAAAGAAGTGGAGTAAAAACAGATACCCATTTTGAGCTGTCGTTTGTTTCAAATCAATTGTATAAGGAATTAATGCTCACAAGAGTATTGGAAAAACTTCAGGGGTAATGGATACTGTTCAAGGATTTATTAAAGCCTGTTCGCAAACAGGCTGCTCTTTCAATACAAACGGTCTTTGTATGGAGAACAACGGTGATGATTGCCAATACCTCACGCCAGTGATTAAAGAGGAGATTGTTACCGAATCAGAAACTACAATTCAGGACGACTACGATTTATTCCAGCTATCATCTAATAAGGAGATCGATGAAAAAAACATTTCACTGATAACCAATAAATTTCCTTGCAACCTGATTGTTCTAATAGGCGAGCCTGAATGTGGAAAATCAACTTTATATGCTGCCTTATTCGATAAATTTAATAAAGGAGGCTGTGCAGGATACTACTTTTCAGGCACTGGGACATCGATTGCATTTGAAAGAAGGTGCCACCATGCTAGAGTTATTTCTCAAAATAATACTCCAAAAACTGAACGAACTTATAGCCGGGAATTTGCCTACTTACATCTAAGTGTACGAAAGGCTTCCTTAGACAGCTCCTCTAAACATCTGTTGTTTGCTGACGTTAATGGGGAGAAATATCAGGCAGCAAGAAATGATGACGACGAAATGCAGTCCTTAACCGTGCTTAAAAATGCTGACCATATATTTTTTATCGCTGATGGGGAATTATTAATGGATATCACGAAAAGACAGGCGATCAAATCAGATATAATAAAATTAATAGGGCGTGCCATACAGAACGAAATGACTGTAAAAGAAAAAGGGATCAATCTTTTGATTACCAAATGGGATAAAGTGGATGAACAACATAAAGGTGAGGAGGTAACAAAGTTCCTTGATGAAGCAATTGAAATTAAATTTCCAGGCTTAATAAGAAAAACAATCCATATTGCATCTAGATCTCAGAATGCAAATTTTGTTGCTGGATCGGGAATTGAAGATTTTTTTGAACTGTGCCTTTCCACACCACAGATTGAAAATTACGACTATAAAGATATAATAGAGGATTTGCCAAAAATGCGCACATTTCAAAAGTTTAAGTACCTAAGTTAATGGAAATAACAAATAATCAGATACTATTATTGGGTTTGCCAGAGTCAGGTAAGACTTCATTTTTGGCAGCATTCTATCACTTCATAGATTCAGACGTAGAGGATAAGCCACTTTCTCAGGCTAGGTATTCAAAGAATACAACATATCTAAATTATATTGTGTCTAAATGGCTTAATTGTGAGTTGATTGGAAGAACCGCGGAATCAACAGGGGCATCTACCAAGGAAGTGATTTTGCATCTTGTCGATAATCAAAAAAAGATTCAATTTGATTTGAATATGCCGGACATGGCAGGTGAATCATTCGTACGACAATATACAGACCGCACATGGGAACAAGAATATAAAGTGCAGGCTGAAAATTCCGAAGGGAGCATCCTGTTTATTAATCCAAGTAAAGTACGGGCACACGTATTAATAGATGAGATAGCTGGTGTCTTACAGGCGTTTGGAGATGAGCCCGAGGATCTCGCTGAGCAGGTAGATTTTAATGCAGAAAAGTCACCTAGTCAGGTGATGCTTGTCGACATTTTAGCTGGTCACGCAGAAACACTTTTTGGGAAACTACAAAAAATCGCTATTGTGATATCCGCTTGGGATGAACAGATGGCAAGCCATAAATCGCCTGCTAAGTGGCTTGAAAAAAATATGCCATTGTTAAATCAGTATCTAATTACCAACCCCGAATTATTTCAGTTCAAAGTATTTGGGATAAGTGCTCAGGGAGGCAGTATATCGGAAGCAGAAAGTGTGTTATCTTTGCGAAAGGTTCCTGAACCTGCTGAAAGGATAATTGTTCAGGAAGAAGATAAGACTCATAAAAACATTTGCGCACCAATTGAGTGGATAATAAACGAATGGTAGAAAATAATATTAAGGTACAACAAACTATTCATGGATATAAGGAAGGTCATACGCTCCTTTCCTCTTCCCTTGACTTGACAATTGGAGAACGTAAAGAGCTTCAATTATTAAGTGATTATTCCGGTACCGGGATTGAATCTAGTTTCAGTGAGTATATAACTGGATATCCCTTATCAAATAGTAAATACTATGCGCTGGCAAAAACTTGGTATGCAAGTGAAATGCCCCGCCCAGGATGCGTATGGACACATACTTTATTAATTGAAATTTCTGCAATATGGACTATTAAGAATTTCGAGCTTTTACTTGGAGCCTTCAAAAGGCCTGCGAAAGAAATGGTCAATAAAAAAATTGAACCTATCGAGTTTTCAATATCCGAACTGAGCAATAGAAAATTAAGACCAACTCCAAGGCAATATGCTGTTTCTTGTAGTTTATATTCAAATGATAAACCATTAATCATTTACTCAAATGCTGAAACAGAGTTTCAAAAAGACATTCTGACAATTTGGACTTACCAATGGCCAAGATTAAAAAGGAACTTTTCTTTTTGTACAGGATCGATTGCATTGAGAAGCATAGGAAAAGAGTTTTTTGATTTACAGGTGATGCCAGAGAATCGAGAAAGGATGTTGACGAGGCTAGACAAAGAAAAATTCAGTTTTTATGTCTCTGGGACAAAAGGATGTAATGATGAAATTCTTGATTTATACAAAAATCAAGATCCTGAAGTAGTGTTGGATTTTATGACCAAATTTGGTTCTGATCTGCTCCCAAACAAGGAGAATTTTTCCTTACTCTTGAGGGCTTATGCCGCAATGAATAATATCAATAGCCAGGAATATGTCAAAATAATGCAACTATTGGTAAGAGATCTACCTTTGCCTTCGGAGGGGAAATTATTAAAGTCAAATCTTGTTCAGCTATTATTCAATCTTTCACCTAAGAATAATTTCAGTCTAATTACAAGCCTTTTGACCGAAAACGCATTTAGTGAACTGAATTGGGATTTTGCGTTGGTTATCTTCACCAGCTGGACTGGAAAGAACTTATCGGAAGTTCAGGTTTTAAAGCTCCTTGAGCTCCTTAAGGACTCTGAAACAAATCGGCCAGATTTTATAAGATTATTAACAACCTTACCTAGTAATGTCTGGATTTCAAGACCAACTTTGTATAAAGCGGTTTTAAATGATATTTTGACTCAAAATGGCGAATTGATATACAAGGAATTGATCTGGAAATCTGAAGACATTGTGCAGGATTTGTGGTGGAGCAAGATAACGCGAATTAAGAATCCAAAGTGGCCAAAGATTATAGATAATATGCTCGAAGCTGAGAACGGAAGGTTTTCAGAAGAAATCTTTTCTATTCTTGGAGATAGAGTTTTTGAACCGATTTTTCAATGGTTGAATAGAGATAATAAAATACTACCATTGGATTGGGAATATCTCATAAAGCAAAAACCATCTTCTGCGTTTAAAAGTCTTAGTATACTTAATAAATATAACAATTCCCAGTTATCCATTATTCCCAAGGTACTTTCTCCAACAGAAGGGGCTTGGTTTGAAGTTTCGGATAGTGATTTTGAAAGATTTTTTAAAAAAGTACAGACCATTGGTGATCTCCAAACACAGACTTCATTGTATACATTTTTTACAACGACTGCTTTTTCAAATTCAGTAGTACATCCTGAAATCCTAAGCGAATTAATTTTTCAGCCATTGCATAATAATTTAAAAGGTTCAATATTTGATTTTCACACTTGGAATCGCTTTAAGATGTTAATGGGAAGGGATCTGTATGATATGATTGAACTTGATTTCTTTTCAAAGCTATTTAAGGAGCGCAATGAAGTGCCAGAATGGGATCATTGTGAGTTTCTAAGAAGATCATTGATAAGTTGTTTTCTGAAATATAAGTGGGATCCTTATTACATAGTTCAAATTGTTAAGG
Source organism: Pedobacter frigidisoli (assembly GCF_032678525.1). GTDB lineage: Bacteria > Bacteroidota > Bacteroidia > Sphingobacteriales > Sphingobacteriaceae > Pedobacter > Pedobacter frigidisoli_A. The sequence goes on along the minus strand of NZ_JAVTSE010000012.1, from coordinate 275 downwards.
ATGAGCATACTTTTAAAAAAATCGTTGAATTTGGTGTTGATGTGAAACCCGTAAAAAAAATCTTGAAGCAGGCTAGGCAAAAACTTGAAGAAAATCGTTTAGAAAAAACTTTTTATTATAAGATTTTAGATAAAAATCTATAATTGGTGGTTTCCGGCAAAAGGTGGCCAACTGTTATCCTCCAAATTGGCCACCTTTTTCGGGTATGTATTTCAATTTTCGAGCTTATCTTCAGTAATTTTTCAGGACTAAAGATAGTTTATCATCAATTGGTT
>NZ_JAVTSE010000011.1:0-64775 GCF_032678525.1 Pedobacter frigidisoli | reverse complement strand
CCTGTTTGGGTATTTCGGCAAAAGTGGCAGAGCGTTTCGCGTTTAAGCTGTCACCCTATTTCGCTGCAGACTGACCCCCTTATTTCGGAGCAAACTGGCCGCACTGATTTTCGATTAGACTTTTCAAGTATAGCTTTTCCCGATCACTTTTTTAATTAAAGTAAAATGAAAGCCTCAGGACCTAGTCTGGAGCTGAAGGCAGGCCTTGGCTTTAATTCTCACTGTAAAGGCGTTCTGATGGCCTTTAATGCGGGTTTTGGATATGCAATTTGTCAGACCTCAATCTTTGGGCAGACTGAATAGCGTAACTATCACTGACAATAAGTAAAAAGGAAGGCTTTAGCCTGCAAAAAAATTTGAAATCGTTCTTAGTGTTTTGTTCAAAGTGAAAGGAACTATTTACGCTGTAGCCCGGCAATCAAATTGGCGGCCAGTTTGGCCCGAAATGAGGTGGCCAGTTTCATTGAAATACACATCATGGACTCAAGCCTGATTTTTAGGCAAGAATTCACTATTAAATATTTAGGTATATACATATCTTTGAAGCAACGCTAGCCTATTTTATTGCTAGCCTATGGTAATACTATTGATTGTATGCTCAAATCTGCGGAGTGATTATGATATAAGTGTTCACTCTTACAAAAACTTTTTTTCCATTACATTTTCCCGGCTTCCATTTTTTCATTTGTTTAGCGGCATTTAAAACTGAGATATCTAAAGGAGAATAATATTGCATTGGTTTATTATGAATTGCAAGCGCTCTTGCGTTACCTAATGTGTCAACGATAAAAGTTAACAATACCTTGGATTGTATAACTTCATTTTCTTTTACTATAGGATAGATTGTATTCTTTGACAAAAACGAATAGAATTTCACCAAACTACCTGGATATTCAGGCATTTCATCTGGAGAAGTATACACAAATGAATGCATCGCCTTATCATAATACCTCTTGCAATTTTTTTGTTTGTTTTTAGTTTGATAAGTCCTAAAAATACAATTTATCAGAAGAAACATTAGTATAAAATATTTCATTGTTATGTTAATTCGAGGGGATATCATTCATTGTACAAACTAACTCATGGATATTAGCCTCAAAGTTTTAATATCATTGCTGAGCCCTAATAAAAGATTGAAGTTACAACAAAGCGTAATCTACTCATTTACAATATAAAAATAGTATAAATTGACTTCTCTACTTTTGAGAGATATTTTTTTTTGAAAAAAAAAGCTTTCAGGCTTTGCGAATATGAAAACTATTCCTACTTTTGCACTCCTTCAAACGAAGAAAATTTGAAGATATAGAGTGCGGGGTGGAGCAGTTGGTAGCTCGTCGGGCTCATAACCCGAAGGTCGCACGTTCGAGTCGTGTCCCCGCTACCAAAGGAGTTGAAAGACACTCTGATTAAAAGGCCCGCTCGTCTACCGGTTAGGACGCCAGATTTTCATTCTGGAAATAGGGGTTCGATTCCCCTGCGGGCTACAAAAGCATCAATCCAAAAGATTGGTGCTTTTTTGTTTTATAGCTTTTCAGCTTCAGATTTGACTACGGCAATGGTAACCATTAGTTGGCCAACGTGCCGCATGGTATGTTCTGCCGCATGAAAAAGCAGACCAATTACAGTTGATGGCAAGCCTGCCCTACCTACGCCCCTATACTCGGTAAGACCTGATTCGTCTGTGTCTTTCAATTGTATCATTGCCTGATCAACCTGGACGTTAAACCGGGAAACCAGATCTTCGACTCTATATCCCTCTGCCCGATCTTTGCCTTCCTCGTAAAGTTGTTCAAATTGAAAAGGGGATAAACCTTCTGCACGCGCATAGGTGAAAACCCGATCAAGCACCCCACTTAAATGCTGAAGGTGAAATCCTGCAGAAGCCATCCCAGCTGGACGTATCCAGAGTAGTTCTTTCGGAAAGCCTTCCAAATATTCGTTTACTTCTTCCCTAGCCTGCAATAGTGCATGGGCTACAGGTTGTAACAAGGGCCTAACATCGGGCAACGGCCCACGCTGCCATACTTCTAATTTCTGCTCCATTAGCAATAAATATAGTTAAATATTTTTTTCATTATATATGTAAAAAGTTACCTGGATCGCTCAACATCACAGACGCTTTAAATTATATTTGCTCTGCACACTAAACTGGGCAACCTACAACAACCAAACCAACTAACCCTATCCTTTTATGATGAGAAAACTTTACGCTGTAATATTGCTGATCATTGGTGTCCTGAGCATTCAACTACATGCTCAAAATCCTGCAACAGTTAAAGCTACTGTCGCAACCAGTATTTCGAACTTCACCAAAGACTTCAAAAAATCTGAGGGCTATTTCAATTTTTACTATGATGAAAAAACAGGGAAAATTTTCCTGGAAATTGATCAATTTGGTAAAGATTTTCTGTATTTCAGCTCGTTAACTGATGGCGCAGGAAGAAACGCAGAACGCGGAGGCGCTGCTGCTGATGTGGCACGCTTTATAAAGGTAGGGCCAAAAGTGTTTCTACTGGAACCCAACCTGGCCTATCGTGCCGGGAACGGAAATGCCGATGAAATTAAAACAGTGGAAGGATCTTTTGCCAAGTCTGTGATCTGGGGATTTGCCCCTGTAGCAATAGAGGGAAATAAAACCCTTATAGACCTTACGCCTTTTATCATTCGCGACAGCCAGAATATCGGGGCTACAATGGGTGCTCCTGCGTCTTCGGGTGGAGCAGCTGGCAGAGGGGCAGCAGCAGGTGGCGGAACTTACCGTGTTGACGAAAGCCGATCAGCTGTTTACATACCTAACACTAAAAACTTCCCTAAAAATACTGAGTTTGAGGCCATGCTAACTTTCACTGGTGGCGCTCCAAGTGGTAGAGGAAACCTGGCTCCGGATGCTAATGCAGTAACTGTACGCATGCATCAGTCGTTCGTAGAACTGCCCGATAAACATTTTAAGCAACGAAAATTTGATCCACGATCAAGCTATCAATTATTTAGCTATACAGATTTTTCGGCCCTTATGTCCGAACCGTTGGTTAAACGATATATACGAAGACATCGTTTGGAGAAGAAAGACCCTAATGCTAAAGTTAGTGAAGCGGTAAAACCCATAGTATATTATATTGATCGCGGCGCACCCGCAGCAATTAAAAAGGCCTTAATAGAAGGTGGGTCTTTCTGGAATGAAGCTTTTGAAGCTGCCGGATATAAAAATGCGTTTCAGGTTAAAGAGTTACCTGCTGACGCCGACCCGATGGATATACGCTATAATGTAGTAAACTGGATTACCCGTGCGGGTAGCCCAAGGGCCTTTTCCTATGGTTCATCTTATATAGATCCCAGAACAGGGGAAATCATCAAAGGTGTGGTAACGCTAGGTTCCGACCGCCATCGTCAGGATTATTTAATTGCCGAGGGCTTACTACAGCCCTATACAGATGGAAAGCCTGTAAGTAAAGTGATGGAAGAAATGGCATTAGCGAGGATTAGGCAGTTATCCGCACATGAGATCGGGCACACCCTGGGCTTAAACCATAATTTTGCAGCAAGTGTCAAAGACCGGGCATCTGTGATGGATTATCCTTTCCCGAGGATTAAACAAAAAGCAGACGGCAGCATCGATTTATCTGACGCATATGCAAAAGGGATTGGAAGCTGGGATAAACGGGCCATCATGTGGGGGTACAGTGAATTTACTAAAGGCACGAACGAAGATGCAGCTCTTGATAAAATAATGGAAGAAACCTTGAAGCAGGGCTTTCAATATATCCCCGATATTGGAGGCTATACCCATCCATCGGCTAATCAATGGGAAGATGGTGAAAATCCAATCGCAGAACTTAATAGACTAATGAAAATCCGAAGACAGGTGCTGGATAATTTCTCTGAAAAAGCAATTGTAAAAGATGCTCCGATGGCCACCTTGGAAGAAGTCCTGGTCCCAATTTATTTACTTCACCGCTATGAAATTGAGGCTGTTGCAAAATCAATAGGTGGGTTATATTTCACACACGCAATAAAAAATGATGGGCAGGTTCCAACTAAGATGGTTGACCCAGCTCAGCAATGGAGTGCTTTTGATGCATTAATCTCCACGATTAGTCCGGAGGCACTTGCATTACCAGAAAGCCTGATTCAAAAAATACCTCCACGCCCGTCTGGTTATCCTGCATCAGCAGAAACGTTTAGTGGCTACACGGGTCCAACATTCGATCCGATGGCAACAGCTGAAGCCGCAGCAAATGAAACCGTTTCTTCATTATTGAATCCCGAGCGCGCTTCCCGTTTGGTGGAATATAATGCAAGGGATGAAAAACAACCGGGATTGCTGGCGGTCGTAGATAAACTAATCGAAAAAACCTGGAAAACCAATTTGGTCCCAGGATATAAAGGACAGTTACAAATACTTGTAAATAACCTTACATTAAAATATCTGCTCCAGCTTGCGGCCAACACACGTACATCGGAAAGTGTAAGAGGCGAAGCCTTATTGGAAATTTCTGGACTTAAAAGCTGGATGAATGGAAAACTCAGCAACGCGGGATTGAAACAAAAAGCAAATATTTTATATGGCTTATCACAGATAAAAGAGTTTGAAGACTCGCCAGCTAAGTTTCAGCCAGCCCCTGCGCAGGTAATGCCCCCGGGTGCCCCTATTGGTATGGGAGACATGGATTTTATGGATAGATAGCCACAAGCTGCTCATAGCGTTATCCTTTAGCTGGATAACGCTATAAAAAATCTGAACTACACATTCATCGACTCAAAGTACCCATTCGTAGAGTCTTAACATTTTTTAAATATTTCTCAAAATATCTTCATCAAGTTTTTATTAACGATGAAAAAATGAGGATATTTAAATTTCTACCATCAATAATCTGTTTCTTATTAATATCTGCAAGTATGATTTCTTGTAAAAAAGATAGTGATGATGAGACAACTACTACAAGCACAACAACTTATGCTACAATTGTAACCAATTCAAAAGATACAACCGTTACAAATGCAGTAACCATTGCTTATGCAAATAATATTGCAACTATTACAAACCCATATGAGAGTAGCGGTGTAACCATTACCAATACCAACGGAATAGTAACCATAAACTCAACTACGGCGAGTACTGAAATCAATTATGTTATTTCGGGAAGTACCACCAGTGGTTCAGTAAAAATCTATAGCAGCTACAAGTTTGGGGTTGTATTAAACGGGGCCGACATGATTAGTGAAAACGGACCTGCCATAAATATTCAATCCAGTAAAAAAGCTACCTTCACCTTAGTAGGTGAAACCAACAACAGATTAATCGACGGATCGACTTACACAGCAAGCGGAACTGAAGACATGAAAGGTACGTTATTTAGTGAAGGTCAATTGGTATTTAAAGGCAGTGGACGTTTAATTGTAAAGGGTAATTACAAACATGCCATTGCCAGCGACGATTACGTGGATATACAAAGCGGAATCATCAGCATCACAGGTGCAGTGTCAGACGGTATCCATGCCAATGATTATTTTTCAATGGAAGGTGGTTCACTGAACATCAGTTCCTCGGGCGACGGTATTGAAGTAGAGGAAGGATATATCAGAACTACTGCAGGTGCAATGACCATAGGAAGTGTAGACGATGGTTTATCGACCTCATATAGTGGAACAGAAAGCACCGTAGATCCTTCTGTATACCTAAACGGAGGGATCATTACAATTACGAATACCGGTTCGGAGGCTGTTGGGATCAAAAGCGCAGGTGCAACAATTATTAACAGCAGCGATGCTATTAAAGTTACGGTAACTGGAAGCGCGGCAAAAGGGTTCCAGAGCGGAAAAGATTTCACTGTAACGAACGCAGCTCTAACTATAGCAACATCAGGTGGTGCATTCTACGACAGCACGGATAAAGAGATTGAATCAGCATCGGGTATTAAAGTAAACGGCAATTTCTTAATGCAGAAAGGAACAATAACTATTGCCAGTACAGGTACCGGAGGAAAAGGTATAAATGCCGATGGTACTTTAACCATTAATGATGGAACAGTGACTATCACCACATCAGGGGCAACCTATACTTATGGTTCTGATGATACATCTGCAAAAGGAATGAAGAGCGATGGAAACCTGACAATAAACGGGGGAACGATTTCGGTTAAAACCTCAGGTACAGGTGCAGAAGGAATTGAAAGTAAAAGTGTTTTGACAATTAACAGCGGAACGGTAGAGTGTGTAACTTACGATGATGCATTTAATGCAACCAGTCAGATAGTGATTAACGGAGGTAATGTGTATGCTTATAGTACACTTAATGATGGAATAGATTCAAATGGAACAATAACAATTACGGGGGGTACGATCGTGTCCTCAGGTTACACCTCTCCTGAAGAAGGATTTGACTGCGACAATAATCAGTTTAAAATTACCGGAGGTACGTTAATTGGCGTAGGGGGAGCAAGCAGTAGCCCGACTACAAGCATAAGCTCACAGAACTCAGTACTATTTACCAGTGCAGCAACAGTTAACCAGGTGATACACATCGAATCTTCTACTGGTACAAATATATTCACATTCGTTGTACCAAGAGCTTATTCAAAAATGGTGATGTTATTTAGCATGCCTGGATTAGCTTCAAACACAACGTTTAATATTTATACTGGCGGAACCGTAACAGGAGGAACCTATTTCCACGGTTTATACCAGGGAGATACCTATACTAAAGCCAGCACGACTGCTGCAGCGAGTTTTATAACAAGTGGATTATTAACTTCAGTTACAAAATAAGGTTTTTTGAGCGCGAACTCTTTAGCCTCAACCAGACAATGGTTGAGGCTTTTTTATGTTATAGTTTTGATGGCGCAATGCCGTAAGCCTTCTTAAAAGCAAAAGAGAAATGTGAAAGATCTTTAAATCCAACTTCGAGATAAACTTCAGTAGATTTCCAACCTTTTTCTTTGATCAGGTAGTACGCGTCCTCCAGGCGCTTCTCCTGTATCCAGCGGTTTGGCGCGACATTAAATATCTTGTTGAAATCTCTTTTAAAAGTTGCCAGACTTCTCCCCGTCAGATATGCAAAACGGGCGATATCGACATTAAACTTATAGTGTTTATTCATATAAGCTTCAAGATCGATTTTACCCGGCTCAGAAAAATCAAAGAGTATATTGCTCAACCCAGGATTAATTTGCAATAAAATCATCGCCGCTTCCCTAACTTTTAAGTTCGTGAGCATACTGTTAAACTCATTATTGTTTTCAAGGTAAGGTGATATCGAATCAAAATAGTTCTGAAACAGTCTATTAGGTTCAAACAATATTGCTTTAGGAGCCTTAACCTGTTGCTGTGCAACAAGACTATATTCTTCACTAATGCTTCGTAAGGTTTCCTGATCCAGAACAATTGTAATAGATTTATACACACCATCTTTGGGTGGAAATTTAGTGTACTTCGTCAGTTGATTTCTTCTGAAGAATCTAAAGTCACCAGAATTAAAAATATACTTTTCCTCGCCAATTTGGTTTTCTGATGTACCGGAAATCAAATATCCAAAAACATGGTCGGCAATAAACTGTTCACCTTCACTGCTTTTGTGCGAGTAGCAGCTGTATAAAATATTAGGACGTTTAAGTTCGCTTGGCATGCTATCAAAATTATGAAATAAGCGGGTTATTTGAAATTGTTATGATGAGATCATCCGGGAGAAGATGACCTCATGATAATTATCTATTTGTGAAACTCTTACCCAGACTAGTATCTAAGAAATCTGTAGCAGAATCATGGTCGGTAGATAAACTCACCCCCATCCACTTTTCCATTTCCTGTGTCCTGGTTGTATCTGCATGCTTAAGCATACCGATAGCTTCACTTCCCAGAATGAGGTGCATTGGTGGTTCAGGATGCACAGCAAGATTCACTAACACTTTTGCTGCTTTCACGGGGTCACCAGTGGGGATGAAATCGCCGCTCTGAAAAAATTCACTTCTTTGATCTACCAGATCATATCCATCAATTTTTGGGGCATAAGTCATGGAATCCCCCGCCCAATCTGTACGAAATCCACCTGGCTCCACGCTGGTAACCAGAATCCCCAGTGATTTGACTTCTTTCGCCAGTGATTCTGTGAAACCACTTAATCCAAATTTTGCTGCCTGATAAATGGAAATCCCTGCATTACCCACTCTGCCTCCTACCGAACTAATTTGAAAAATGCGCCCTGACTTCTGTTTCCTCATGTAAGGCAACACAGCTCTGGTAATTTCTATTGGCGCGTATAAATTGGTTTCCAGCTGACTCCGTACCTGATCGGCACTAAATGCTTCGGCAGCCCCCACAATTCCAAAGCCCGCATTATTCACCAGAACATCAATCTTACCGAAGTGGGCAATAGCAGCTTCTACGGTAATCGCTACCTGATTATAATCGGTCACATTTAAGGTTAGTGGATAAATCAACTCCCCGAACTTTTCAACCAAATCATCCAACATGTTGGTGTTTCTTGCTGTAGCGACTACCTGATCGCCCATTGCCAATACTTCTTCTGTTAAATTCCTTCCCAGTCCGCGGGAGGCTCCTGTTATAAACCAAACTTTTTTCATAATTATCTTTTTTAATTGAATCAAAGGTATAGCAATATGAAAGCTAAAAGTTTGTTTGAAAGCTCAAAGTACTTTGCTTGAAAGCTCATTTAAAGTGAACCTTTTTGAAATAACAATGTTGTTAACTACAAACTAAATGTTATGGCAAAAACGAAAAAGAAAGCTGTAAAGAAAAAAGGCGGCAAGAAAAAAGACAAAAAAAAGAAAAAAGGACTTAAGAAGAATAAGTTAGGGGTCAAAAATTCACTGGTTAATAACATCAATGCCCGTAAGAAGAAAGGAAAATCGAGGTCGAAAAAGAAATCGAAAATTAGTAAAAAGGCTTATAAAAAAATGAAAAAAGGCTGGAAGTGACCTCGGTAAATTACTCAAATCAGACAGAATCAACGTGCTATCAATTGGGTATTAGTTTACTGAACGATAGCAATATTCGCTCAGAAAGCTATTAACTTTGCCGCATGGCATTTGGAAAAGAAAAGCATACAAAAGAAAGTTGCAGCGCAAGCCTGAACGCGGTTAAGGATGCGCTGTATGTTTTAAACGGAAAATGGAAATTACCTTTAATTCTGAGTTTACAGGATGGCCCCAAACGGTTCAATGAAATTCAAAAATCTTTGGGAGAGATTACTCCGAAGATTTTATCAAAAGAGCTGAAAGATCTGGAGCTAAACGAATTTGTCATCCGCAAAGTGTTTCCAACTACGCCAGTTACCGTTACTTATGAATTAACTGAATATAGCGGCTCTTTGGATAAGGTGATTGATGAGCTGAGAAACTGGGGTATGCAACATCGCGAAAGACTTGTTGCGAATAGGAAAACGGAGGTAACGCTGGAAGATGTAATAGCCTGAAAAGCTAAAATCTGATAATGATTATTTTAGGCTATCTTTGCACAAAATAAAAGCGATGGCGGTATTACATAAAAAAGAAGAGAAAATTCAGGCAGTGCTGGGTAGATTGCCTAAAAAATATACAGACGAGCAATTTGTGGAAATGTTTATCAGACTTTATTCAAAGGACTGGGGCAAAATTAAATCGGCCTACATTAAGCAGTCACAGGATAAAGAACCCGGTACAGTAATCAACATGCCTAAACCTGAAATTTACTTAAAACAGGTTTTAGCAAATTATTTGCAACAGGCAGATTCACCTAAGATTGAAGAAGTTGAAGTTGTAGAAAAAACTCCAGTTGCTGAACCTAAAAAAGCTAAAACAACAACTAAAAAGAAAGTTGATGGTGAAGAACAGGTTGTAGAACCCAAAAAGGCTAAAACAACAACCAAAAGTGGAGGTTATTGAGGAAACAGGTGTTGAAGTAAAAAAAACAAAGGCCCCGGTGAAGAAAAAAGCTGAAGTTGCTGAAGAAGCTCCCGCAGTTGAAAAAAAGCAGAAAACCGCAGCGAAGAAGACTGCAGAAAAAAAATAAAAAAATTTAGCCATAATATAATAAATTATCCTTTTAGGTGTTTATACATATGAGAGCGTTAATTTAGATGACGGGGATAGGTCGGTATGATTTATCCCCGTTTCTTTTTTTAGGTCGTACCCTGCTTCCATATGCCTTCCTTTTTGAAACCTCACAGCTTAGGGCCATTCACCATTTTTTTGTAATCTTTCTACTGATAATTGGCATATCGGGAAAAGTCGATATACATTTGCAGTATGGATCAAGTAGAAATTTTTAAGGCTTTATCAAACAAAACCCGTTTACAGATCTTGAACTGGCTCAAGGCCCCTGCAGAAAACTTTCCGGATCAGCCTAATGCAGACTTCGAAAATGTGGGTGTTTGCGTAGGTCAAATCCAGATGAAAGCAGGACTCTCACAAAGTACCATTTCCGAATATCTATCCATCCTGCAACGTGCTGATTTAGTTTCCGCCACCAGGGTTGGACAGTGGACTTATTACAAACGGAATATGGAAGGTCTTGAAAAATTAAGTGAAATGATTAACACAGAATTATAAATAGCAACAAATATGAATACAGATAGTTTATTTAAGCCTTTCAGCTTAAAATCATTAAACACAAAAAACAGAATTGTCATGGCGCCCATGACCAGGTCTTTCTCTCCAAATGGGATCCCAACCGATGTGGTTGCAGAGTACTATGCGAAGCGTGCGGCTGGTGAAGTAGGACTGATCTTATCAGAAGGTACAGTAATCAATCGTCCTTCTTCTTCTGCCGATCCAAACATTCCTCATTTTTATGGTGAACAAGCCCTGGCAGGATGGCAAAAGGTAATCAATGATGTTCATGCAGCGGGTGGCACGATGGGTCCTCAAATCTGGCATCAGGGAATATCTGCCAACCATGCTTCAGGATGGTTACCCAGTTCTCCATTCGAAGGTCCCTCAAGCTTAAACAGCCCTGGCTTCGAAAACGGAGTTCCAATGACAGATGCCGCTATTGCTGACACCATTGCTGCTTTCGGTCAGGCAGCATTTGATGCTAAAGCACTTGGGTTCGATACCGTTGAAATCCATGGTGCTCACCAGTATTTAATAGATCAGTTTTTCTGGGATGCAACCAATAACCGTACAGATATTTATGGGGGTAAAACCTTAGCCGAACGCACCCGCTTTGGAGTTGAGGTAATCAAAGAAGTTCGTAAACGTGTTGGAGAAGATTTCGCAGTTATCATTCGCTTGTCGCAGTTTAAACCTGCAGCATATGATTTCAAACTGGCCAAAAATGAAACCGAAATGGAACAATGGTTAACGCCGTTAGCCGATGCAGGAATCGACATTTTCCATTGTTCACAACGTAGATTCTGGGAGCCGGAGTTCGAAGGCTCAGACCTGAATTTCGCAGGTTGGGCTAAAAAGATTACCGGGAAGGCAACCATTTCCGTAGGATCTGTAGGTTTGAATGGCGATTTCTTTGGTGCCTTTGCAGGTCAGAGTTCTGAGCCAAGCTCGCTAGATGAATTGGTACGCAGAATGGATCGTGGTGACTTTGATTTAGTTGCTGTTGGCCGTCCGTTATTATCTGATCCGAACTGGGTAGAAAAAATTAAAAATGACAATTTTTCAGAATTGAAAGGATTCAGCAAGGAAGCATTGGCTGAACTGGTTTAATACTATTTCCCATTATAATTTTAAAAAGCACCTCATAAATGGGGTGCTCTTTTTATTAATCACCATTATAAAATTTTCTTAAATTCACCATTTCAAATCCATATCGTATGTCAAACATCTCACTCATTATTGAAGAAAGGCCGGCAAACATTGGTAACTTCATGGTTGGCAGGCTGCTGCCATTTAGGGAAAAACGAATGGTTGGCCCATTTGCTTTCATCGATCACATGGGCCCAGCTGCGATGAGTGACCATGAAAACCTGGATGTACCTCCACATCCACACATTGGCTTATCTACATTAACCTTTTTATTTGAAGGGGAAATTGAGCACCGCGACAGTTTGGGAACAGATATTATTATCAAACCCGGGCAGGTGAACTGGATGACTTCTGGCAGTGGTATTGTTCACTCAGAACGTACACCGCCTTATTTAAGACAAACGGACAAAATGCTTCATGGTTTACAAATTTGGGTAGCCCTGCCAAAAGCACTTGAACAAATGGATCCTGAGTTTTTTCATGTTGAGCAAGAAGATATTCCCAGCTGGCATCAAGATGGGGTAGATATTAAATTAATTGCCGGTGAAGCATTTGGCCGACAATCACCTGTTCCTGTATATTGCCCGCTTTACTTTATTGAGATAAAAAGCACAGGCCGACGAAAGTTAAATATCGGAAGTGATCTGTTTGGTGAAAGCGCTTTATATATACTGGAGGGAGGCATTGAAAGCGATGGACACCTTTTCCAGCCACGCTTGATTCTTGTGGCCAATGATGCTAAACTCTGCGAGTTTACAATACTGGAGAACACCACCATCTATATATTTGGTGGACATCCATTTCCTGAAGAGAGATTTATATATTGGAATTTTGTAGCTTCTGACAAAGAAACCATCGAAAGGGCTAAACAGGACTGGTTAGAGCAAAAGTTCAGACCTGTGCCAGGTGAAACAGATTTTGTACCGTTGCCCAATCAAAACCCATATTTAAAAAAATAATGCGGGCATTACCCGCATTATCATTATTCTTCTAACAAGGCCTGCCTGATTTTTTCGGCAGCTGCTGTAAGTTCCTCCGGAGTTGGATTAAGTTTCTCTTTGCTGAAATCCATATCACTCACATTGTTCATAGGAATTAAATGAATGTGGGCATGTGGAACTTCCAATCCAATTACTGCCACCCCAACTTTCTTACACGGAAAAGCAGTTTTAACCCCTTTTGCTACAATTTTAGCAAACATCCACAACCCTACGTATAAGTCTTCTTCCGCATCAAAAATATAATCAACTTCCACTTTTGGAATAACCAGCACATGGCCGGCTGTGAGCGGTTGGATATCTAAGAATGCTAAATACTCCACAGTTTCAGCTACAACATGTGCGCTGATTTCGCCGGAAACAATTTTTGAAAATATACTCATAAAGGCTGGTAGGTTTTTAAAAGTGGAACTTAGTAATTATCTAGATATCTCAAGCACTTCGAACTGCATTTTGCCAGCAGGCACTTCAATTTCTGCAAATTCACCAACCGACTTCCCAAGTAACCCCTGCGCAATAGGTGATTTAACCGAAATCTTTCCGGTTTTTAAATCAGCTTCACTTTCGGCTACTAATTGATAAGTCATGGTAGCCCCGTTTTTTACATTTTTTATCTTAACAATAGACAATGCTAACACCTTGGATAAGTCTAATTTAGATTCATCTATTAAGCGTGCATTAGCTAAAGTATTTTTTAATTTTGAGATTTTGGCCTCATGCAAACCCTGCGCTTCTTTAGCCGCATCGTATTCTGCATTTTCTGATAAATCACCTTTATCTCTCGCCTCAGCAATTGCTTTCGATATTAGCTGACGGCCCGTTGTAGTTAGATAATGAACCTCTTCTTTTAGTTTATCTAACCCCTCTTGTGTATAGTACGTTACCTCTGTCATTGCTCTATTAATTTTTATTCAAACGCTATAAAAAACAAACAAGACTACATAGTTGGTTTCTACATAGTCTTGCTTCAATTATAACGAAGATAAAATGCGGAAATTACAAAAGCAAATAAAAGATCAAGATTTATAAGTTTTCATGATATTACTCTCCAACGTAACATTCAATAATACAGTCATTCAAAATTCAATCATTAAGTTTATTTTAGCTGAAATTATTCGAAAAAATGAAAAAATTATTTTCACTCGCCCTTCTAATCAGTTTGGCAGGTTACACGGTTTCTGCCCAGGAACTTTACATGCCTAGAAACATCAAAGCGGCTTATTTAAAAGGTACCCGTTCTGCAAACGGAAACCCCGGCCCTAATTATTGGCAAAACCATGGCCGTTACAACATGGATATAAAAGTCGATGCGGAAACCAAGGTGGTGAGCGGAGATGAGGAAATTCTATATAGTAATAACAGTAATGATACCTTAAAAACACTGGTCATACGCTTTGTAAATAATTTGCACAAGCCAACTGCTCCAAGAAGCGGAGCGGTTAGTGAAGATTTTTTAAGCTCGGGCTTAAACATCACCTCGTTTTCTGTAGATGGCGAGCGCTATAAAATAGATAGCAAAGACTGGGGAACAGTGGGAAGCGTCAAATTAAAAAAGCCGCTTAATCCTAAGTCAAAAATTACAGTGAAAATCGGATGGGACTATCCATTATCCAAAGAAAGTGGTAGAGAAGGACAGATTGATCCAAACTCATTCTTTGTGGCTTACAGTTATCCACGTATTTCAGTATACGATGACTATAATGGGTGGGACCGTATCCCTCATACTGACAGGGCTGAGTTTTATAATGATTTTAATGATTACGTATTTTCCATAAAAGCGCCAAAAAACTATGTGGTTTACGCCACCGGTGATTTCCTAAATCCTGATGATGTTTTGCAGCCGGAAATTTCTGCCCGCTTAAAAAAATCCTACAACACTGATGAGGTGATCCATATTGCCAGTGAACAGGAATTAAAGGATGGTAAAGTTACTGCACAAAAAGACTGGAACACATGGAAATTTAAGGTAGATCATATTACTGATGTTACCTTTGCACTAAGCAATCACTATGCCTGGGACGGAGGAAGCGTAATTGTTGATGCAAAAACCGGACGCCGGGCAAGTGCACAAGCAGCTTACAATCCAACCACAGGCAAGGACTTCTTAAATTCGGTGAAGTATAATATCAATGCATTGTCGTGGTTCTCCAACAACTGGCCAGGCATTCCTTATCCATATGCGAAAACAATTGCTTTCCAAGGCTTCGCAGACATGGAATACCCAATGATGGTTAATGACTCCCAATTTGGCGACCCTGTTTTTGCACAGTTGGTGCAAGACCACGAGGTTGCGCACACCTATTTTCCATTTTATATGGGCATCAATGAAACCCGTTATGCTTATATGGATGAAGGTTGGGCTACTACATTTGAATACTTAATTGGCATCGCTGAACACGGGAAACAAGCAGCGGATGACTTTTATAAAAAATTCAGAGTGAACAACTATATTAATGATAAGTCGACGGAAGAAGATCAGCCCATTATTTCGATGTCGGATCAGGTATCTGGCGCTGGCTATGGAAATAACTCCTATGGCAAAGCTTCATTATCTTATCTGGCCTTAAAAGACATGTTGGGCGATGAGCTCTTTAAAAAATCACTTCACCATTATATGAACACCTGGAATGGTAAGCATCCGGTTCCATGGGACTATTTCAATTCCATGAACACCGGTTCAGGCCAAAACCTAAACTGGTTTTTTAGAAACTGGTTCTTCACCAATAACTATATTGATCTCAAACTGGAATATACCAAAAAGAAGGCGGTAAATTCACCAATGGTAGTTAGAAATGTTGGAGGTTTCGCCATTCCTTTCGATCTGTTAATTACCTATCAGGACGGTAAGGTAGACAGAATCCACTATACACCTTCGGTATGGAAAAACAATCAAAGTGCAATTTCATTAGTAGTCAAAAATAACGGAAAAGCGATGAAAAGCATTGCACTGGATGGTGGCATTTATATGGATGCTACTCCAAAAGATAACGTCTACGAGTTTAAATAATTCAGTTGGCAGTTTACTGGTTAATAAAACCTGTAAACTGCCAATTCGATCAACTGTTCTCCGCTTTAATTTCCGGATTATGTTTAACCGGAAAGTTAAGAGAATTAGCAATAAAGCACATCTTATTTGCTTCGTGGTGAAGCGAGTGTGCCAATTCGAGATGTGCCTGATCAGCAATTAACACTTGTGGATGCAAGGTCACTTCTCTGAATTTACCACTTCCGTCCGATAATTCCTCCATTACACCTACTGCCTCATCCTTGTAGTCGATGACCACAATTTCGTTTTTTGAACAAAGATGCAGATACCAGAGCATGTGACAACTTGATATGGATGAGAGTAATAAATCTTCGGGGTTATACTTTGACTTATCACCCAAAAAAGCGGAGTCGGAAGAGCCCGAAATATCAGCTTTACCTTTTACAGAAATCACATAGTCCCGATCGTAGGATCTATAATCCATTGTTCCCGAGCCTTTATTGCCTGTCCAGGTAATGGTGGTTGAATATTGATGATCTTTCGGCATAATAAATTGGTTAGATTGTTTTACCAATTTAAACATTTACTTCAAAATAATAGCAACATTTCTAATTTATGATACTAAAGGACGGGCCTTTATCGTGGTTTTTTCATTTCAATTGCAACAACTAATTGTATTAAATTAATTACTTGGATTGGTTTTTGATTATTACGGTGATTACTTATTATTTTAGCTGAATCGCATTACAACAAAACAAAGTGAAAAAAAATATATTCCTAATGATGTCCTTAGGCCTTGCTGCGCTATCGGCAAATGCCCAGAAAAAGTCTTACCTGGAAATGCTGGCCAACCAGCCTAAGTGGGTCGATTCTGTTTTTAACAAACTGAATAGAAGAGAGCGCATTGCCCAGATGTTTTTCGTTCGTGCACATACGAATTTAGGTCAGAAATATATCGATTCTGTGGGTATGGTCATCAAAAAAGAGCAACTGGGTGGTGTAATTTTTTTCCAGGGGGGACCAGTAAGGCAAGCCCGTGCTACAAATGCGTACCAAAAGGTTAGCCATGTTCCTTTGATTGTAGCTAACGACGGAGAATGGGGTTTGGGCATGCGCCTGGATAGCACGATATCCTATCCTTATCAAATGACACTGGGTGCAATCCAAAACAAAGATCTCATTTATAAAATGGGGCTTGAAGTTGCCAAAGACTTCAAAAGAATGGGAATGCAAATGAACCTTGCCCCTGATGCAGACATTAATAATAATCCCAAAAACCCTGTAATCAATTACCGTTCATTCGGTGAAAACAAATTTAACGTGGCGACCAAAACCGCTACCTACATGAAAGGCATGCAGGATGGTGGCTTGCTCACTACATTGAAGCATTTTCCAGGCCATGGAGATACAGACGTAGATTCGCATTACGATTTGCCTCAACTTACCTTTACTGCCGCACGTTTAGACAGCCTTGAAATGTATCCTTTCAAAGAAGTGATCAAGCAAGGTGCATCGGGTATCATGATTGCCCATATGAATATCCCATCCTTAGATAACACCCCTAACTTACCCTCTACCCTTTCCAAACCTATTGTTACAGGCATTCTGAAAGAAAGACTTGGCTTTAAAGGACTGGTAATTTCAGACGCGATGGATATGAAAGGCGTAGTAAAGTTTTTTAAAGACGGTGAGGCTGATGTGATGGGCATTGTTGCAGGCAATGATATACTTGAACTTTCTGAGAACAGCGAGCGGGCCGTAAAGCTGATTCGACGTGCTATCAGACAGGGGCGAATCAGCATGAAAGATGTAGATATCAGTGTACGGAAAATCCTAACGGCAAAATACTGGGCGGGCTTAACTCAAAGAGATACCGTTCTTGTAAAAAATATTATCCCTGAAGTAAACCGCACCGCGAGTAATGCATTGGTGCAGGAACTGGCAAATGCTTCAGTTACCTTGTTGAAAGGGAAAGATTATATTAAAAATATGATTCCCATTAGAAGAACTGCTATCATCAGTATAGGCGTTACCGGAGTTACACGGTTCCAAAAGGAAGTATCTAAGGGATTTTATAATTCTGTTTATTATGTTTTAGACAAAGATGCTACAGCAGCTCAAATTTCGAATATTGCCCGTGAAGTTGCAGCCTTCGATCAGGTAATTGTAGGCATTCACGATAGCCGGGCAAGGCCTGCAAATAACATCCCCCTAAACACAGGGGTTAAAAATTTCATTAAAGAATTATCCGGCAAGAACACGGTATTTGCATTATTTGCCAACCCTTATAACCTGGCTACGCTACCTGGATTGGAAAACAGTAAATGCCTGGTTGTTGGTTATCAAAAAGAAGATTATATGCAAATCTCGGCTGCAGCAGTTATCAATAACCGTTTAATTCCAGCTGGAAAATTACCCGTAAGCATTTTGCCAAACTTTAAATTCGGTGACGGGTTATAATCAATCAAAACAACCAATTATTTTTAAAACAATTCGGGGCCCAAAAACATTATCTATTCATAAAAACTCAATGCCATGATAGACCCAGAAGAAGATAACTATTCAAACGACCCTAACGATGCTTTACGCAGAGAGGATGATACTGAAAACATCAATGAATTAGAAGGAGATGATACTAGTATCGAACATGATAAAGACATGCTGGAACAAGCTGATGAAGCTTCCAGACCATCCTACGAGCTCAATCTTGATGATGAGCCAGCAGATTTGGAGGATTAAAAAAGCCGCGGGGATAGACCTAAATCTAAGCCCTGCGGCTTTTTACTTATTTAGACTTTGGTTTGTAAGAATCGGGGTCTACTGCGGCAAAGGTCCAGCCTTTAAGAAATGAGTTAATCTTTTTCACATCGTGACCCACTTTCTTTTTTCCGTTTGCACCAATTTCATCTGTTTCCAGATAAGATGAATTCTCTATATGTAGCACTTTGCCTGTTCCATCCAGTACCACAAATACAGGATAGCCGAAACGGTTAGGAAAGCCGAGAACTTTCATCGCTTCATCATTGTGATGATCCTTATCCCAATTCACCAATAAAAATTCATAGTTATCATTAATGGTTTGCTTTAAAGAGGCGGTAGTATCAACTAAATTGTGAAAAGCGATACACCAAGAACACCAGTTTCCTCCCACCTGTACTAGTACATGTTTCTTTTCCTTTGCTGCCTTTTCGGTTGCGGCTTTTATGTCAGCCAAAGCGTTGGCTTTAGGATTATAAATCTGAACAGGCTCTTTTTTATCCTGGCTAAATGCCGAAGTGGAAATGAATAAAGCAGCTAAAATAATAAGTAGTTTTTTCATGTGAAAGGATATAGTTACTGCAAATGTAATAAAGACTAGTACTTTTATAGATTAATACTGAATTCTTTACAGAAGAGATACATTACGGTACCCCGGCATTTTTTTGAAAAAACCTATCTTTACCTATTAATGGATTTTCTAGATGTACATACGCATCAAAGCGGTAAGAAAAACGGGGTAACGAGCATCCAAAGTTTATCTTTGACAAGCGATATATTTTTGGCCATGCCTAAAACAAAGCCGATTTCAATCGGCTTACACCCGTGGTACGCCAAACTGAATCAACTGCCGCTTCAAATGAGGTACATGGAGGTATTAGCCAAACAGGACAATGTTAAACTCATCGGCGAATGTGGACTGGATAAGCTAAAGGGTGAACCATTGCATAATCAGATCTCTATTTTAAAAGAACAAATGCTTCTCGCAGAGAAGATTCAAAAGCCGATCATCCTGCATTGTGTAAAAGCCTTCTCAGAACTGATGGTACTTAAAGAAGAACTGCAAATGAAAATACCCCTAATTATTCACGGCTTTAATAAAAACCAGCAACTAGGTAGGCAGATGCAGAATAAAGGTTTTTTACTCTCCTTTGGAAGTGACATATTAAAGTCCGGTTCGGGTGCTGCAGAACTGGTAAAGAACAGCACACAATTCCTTTTAGAAACCGATTCTGCGGAGACTTCAATTGAGCAGATTTATCAGGCTGCAGCGAATTTAAAAAAATGTTCGGTTGATGAATTAAAAGCCATTATTTTTACAAACTGGAAAGAACTAAACTTACTTTAGGAACAACCAGGAAAACTAGCTCACGAAAGGAAACGTTAATGTTGTACCATTCGTGATTTATTGACAAATAAATACAATGATATGTCTGACACAACCTGGCTCTCCCGTTCCGCTCTTCTCGTTGGCAATGAAGGAATTGACTTGCTTCAATCGAAACATGTTTTAGTAATTGGCTTAGGAGGAGTTGGCTCCTTCGCCGCAGAATTTATTTGCCGTTCGGGCGTTGGTGAAATGACCATTGTAGATGGAGATGTAGTTGATCCAAGTAATAGAAACAGGCAATTGCCGGCGTTGGCAACAAACCATGGTGTTGGTAAGGCATCAATTATGCAGGAACGCTTGCTAGCCATCAATCCGGATTTGAAATTACATGTAATTAATTCATTCCTTACCCCTGATAAGTGCAGGGAAATTCTGGAAGTTAAATACGACTATGTGATGGACTGTATTGATAGCGTAATGCCAAAAATGACGCTGCTCTCTACTGCACTGGAGAAAAACATCCCAATTGTTAGTTCAATGGGTGCAGGAGGTAAAGTCGATCCTACTAAATTAAGGATCACTTTTCTTCCAGATACTTATCAATGCGTTTTCGCCAGTTATGTGCGTAAACGACTCAACAAACTCCCAAACCTGGATAAGGTAAAGGCGGTTTTTTCTACCGAAGAAGTAAAACGGGATTCCCTGATATTAACTGATGGAAGTAATTTTAAACGGTCTGCATATGGCACAATTTCTTACCTGCCAGCAGCATTTGGTGGCGCTTGTGCGTCCGTAGTCATAAGGGATTTATTGAATATTCCCTATCCAATGGAAAAACGGCCAGCCAGAATAAAGAAAAAAGTTAAGAAAAAATAAACATCAGGAATTTATGCCAAAACCCCTCAAAATTCTTCAGGCCTCTGCAGGTTCTGGTAAAACGTTCAGTTTGACTGCACATTACCTTACATTGCTGTTTAGCGGGGAAAATAAATACCGCGAGATTCTGGCAGTAACCTTTACCAATAAGGCCACCGAAGAAATGAAATCAAGGATTTTAGAAGTCCTTGTAGGCCTGGCACAGGGAAATCCCTCAAAAAAAATTGAGGATTACAGAAAGCTGGTTCTGGCAGCGTACCCTGAGATAAATGCAGAAGGTTTAAAGCTCAAAGCCGATAAAATTTATCGCAAAATCCTCCATGATTATAGCCGTTTTTCAGTCAGCACCATTGATGGCTTTGTGCAAAAGGTTATTCGGGGCTTCGCTTTTGAACTGGGTTTAAACGCCGATTATAATTTAGAAATGAATTACGATAAGGTTAAAGATGACCTGGTAAACAAACTGGACGAGGCCTTAACCGACAACAAGCAGCTTTTACAATGGATCATTGACCTGGCACTCGAACGTATTAGCGACAACAAAAGCTGGAATTATAAAAGTGAACTTTATAACTTAATAGGGGAAATATTTTCAGAGCGGTTCCAGATTTTTGAATCTGCAGTAGAGGAGCTTGGCGCAGAAAACATTGATGAACTCTTTAAAAAGTATATCAGTGTTACCAAAGAAGAAATCAAGAGATTTGAGGGTGAATTCGTTCAGCTGGCAACTGATGCACACGAGGCATTAAATGTACTTGGGGTAGAAAATGAACACCTGAAAGGCAAATCCAGAAATCCGCTTACAAAGTTAATATTAGTAGCCAGAGGAGATTTTTCGAGGATAGAAGCTCTCTTTAGTTTAATTGATGAGCCTGAGGAATGGTTTCAAAAAAACGCCTCTATACCAGAAGTTTATGAAACAATTAACCCCATATTGCATAAAATAAAAGATCATTTCCTTTCTTACTTACCGGATTATCAACTGGCAGTTGCGTTCAACAAAAACCTTTACTACTTAAGGCTGATGCAGGAAATCGCTGTGTTGTTAAAAGAATATCGGGCAGAAAATGATAATTTGCTCATTAGCGATGCCCAAAAACTGATCTCCGGGATTACTGATGATGCAGGCGAGAACCCCTCATTTATATGGGAGAAAGTGGGTAACAGGTATCGTAATTTTCTTTTCGATGAGTTTCAGGATACCTCCACCAGCCAGTGGGGAAGCTTTAAATCGCTACTAACCAATGCCATTGCCACCCCAAGTATGGATTTAACAGATCACCTGATTGTGGGAGATACCAAACAATCCATTTATCGCTGGCGAAATGGTGACTGGAATATCCTGCACAAACATGCTAAAACCGATGTTGGTATGCATAATGTGTTAGAGGAAAGTCTGGAAGAAAATTACCGCAGCACCGAAAATATCATCACTTTTAATAACGTTTTATATAAAAGTATTCCGTTAACACTACAAAATGAATTGAATCAGAATTTAGCTGGCAAACCTGAAAGTATTTCTGCCTGGTGGAATACAGAGCACTATAATTCGATTATCACAGATATTTATGCTGGATCGACGCAAAATTTTGCGGCCAACACCTTGAAGGGTGGAACAATTAAGATCAAAAAGTTCGGCAAAGAACAGGCTCCGGAAGATACACGGTTCAGTGAGACGGTTTATCGAGATCTTGCCCTGGATGATGTAATAGCAGAAATCTTTTATTTAAAAGATCAGAAGCATTACGCATTGAAGGACATTGCCATTTTAGTGCGTTCTAATAGTGAGGCGCTATTAACGGTGCAAAAGCTAATGGAGTTCAACTTGCCTGTTCTTTCTGGCGATGCCCTGTTAATTTCAAATAATTCTACTGTTAAACTGATTATCAACACGCTGAAAGTTTTGATCGGACTGGATGCACAAACCGCTCTTTATAAAGCAAACTGTATTGCCCTCTACCATTCTTTACAAAATAAAGAGGCGAATGCGAATCACTATTTAAATCTCACTCATACCTCACTATCTTCCTTATCAAATGTATTGCCTCCATCACTTTGCGAACACTGGCAATCCTGGCTCCAACTTCCGCTGCCCGAACTCGTTGAGATCCTAATTGAGGCTTACGATTTAAAGCGGCTAAGCCAACACCTGCCTTATCTTTTAGCATTCCGCGATTTAACGGCCAACGCAGGAAAACTTGGTGAAAAGGGCATTATCGCTTTTCTCAGCTGGTGGGATGAAGATGGTATAAAAAAATCACTTCCATCTCCCGAAGGTGCCGATGCGATTCAAATCATCACCATCCACAAATCAAAAGGTTTAGCTTTTCGTGCTGTATTTGTTCCCTTTTGCAACTGGGAAGTGAAAGGAAAAACCAACTCAACGTTTTGGGTCTCATCAGAAAACACTGCTTATAAAGAACTTCGGGGCATTCCACTAAAATACAACAAGGATCTGGCCGACTCTTCAATTGCCAGGGCATATTATGAAGAATTGCTTTATAATAACATGGATGCACTGAATATGCTCTATGTTGCCACAACCCGTTCCAAAGATTTCCTTTACATTGCCACTATGGCCAAAGCTGAACCTAAAGGAAATAAGGAATTGAACCTTTCGAACATGGGTGATGTGATTAACTTCACTTTCGAAGGACAGTTTGATGAACATGGCGTTTACGAAATTGCAGACTATGTAACAATTGAAAATAAAACAGAAGAAGCCAATTTTGTTGAGCTGAGAAATTACCCCACCACTTCTCGTTTGTCGGAACTCTATTTGCCCTCAGCTGAGAAGAATTTAAAACACCTGATCAATATTGAAAAATCAGGAAGAAAAGGTTCCTTACTACACGATATTCTGGCAAATGCCAGCAGCGAGAAAGAGGTTGCAGATTATGCTTCAAATCTGGTATTACAGGGTATTATCAAAGAAGAAGAGGTTCCAAAACTAACCACATCATCGCTCGAAGTTTTAAATCATGCTGAACTTCAGGAAATTTTAAATAAGGCAACTTCCAGCATTACCGAAAAAAACATTGTCGATGCACAAGGAAAACTTCATCGTCCGGATAGGGTGCTAATCAATGCCAATGAGGTTATCATTCTGGATTATAAATTTACACTCGAAAAAAGCGACAGACATATTGAACAGGTCTTAAAGTACAAAGCCTTGCTTTCTGAAATGGGCTACAGCAACGTAAAGGGCTATTTATTTTATGCAATTAACAAAGAATTAAAGCCTGTTATCTAGTTTAGCAAAATAATGCGTTATAGTTGTGGAAAATTACTAACCGAACCATCTTAAGCTAAATGCATTAATAATAAATCCTCATTGAAAAATTTTCTGCTCTTAATCTCTCTCCTGTTGCTATTAGCTTATACTCCAAGCTTAGCACAAACGTCCTGTGATATCAAAGGAAGTGTTACTGACTCTACAAAAAAAGCAATAAGTGGTATTACCGTCAAAATTACCTTTGGTAAAGACTCATCCTACACCACCACTGATGATAGGGGAAGTTTTTCCTTTTTTAAAATAAGTGCAAAAAGTATTCTCTTGAACGTAGGGGGTATTGGGTATAAAAACTATGCGGCAAAATATACGATTAAACCCGACATGTCTGAAATTGATGTGGGCACAATTATATTGAAAGGTGGAGAAATTAGCCTGGAAGATGTAGTGATCAAAGCTAAGCCAGTGGCTATAAAATACAAACAGGATACCGTTGAATATGATGCGAATGCGTTTCACATTCAGGAAGACGACCGAGTTAGCGATTTACTCAAGCAGTTGCCCGGGGTTGAAATTGATGAAAATGATAACGTCATTGCAATGGGTAAAGGCCTGACGAAACTTCGTGTCAACGGACGTGATTTTTTCACAAATAATGTCAAGGATTTCATTTCAAAACTCCCGGCCGGAATTGTTTCCAAAATACAGGTAATTGATGATTTTGGTGACCAGGCAAATTTTACAGGAATAAAAGTTGGCGAATCGCAAAAGATGCTAAATATTGTTACCAAGCCAGGTATGGATAACGGACAGTTCGGCGGTTTTGCTTTTACCGGTGGTACCAATAAGCAAATAGGCGGAAATGGAAACGTTAATCTATGGAATGCCACTAAACAGAGCAACGGTAACATTGGCTATAATGTAGCGGATAATGGTGCCGGCATTTCCGAAAACCGGAATATTGGTTTTAGCCATAGCGATAAACTGAAAGATAAAGGCAATTTCGGGGTAAATTATAGTTACCGTGGCGGGACCAATAATGCAACAAATACTCAGGCTGTCGAAACCGTTAGTTCTTTGGGAAAATTAAATAGCCAGATTGAAAACCGTTCCTCTTCCGGCAATAACGGGCACAATTTTTCCCTTAATTACAATCAGATTTCCAAGAAGGTTTTTTTATTAAGTTCAGCCAGCTTTGAGACCAATAATTCCCAATCGCAGAATAATTCATCAAATTTACAAACCGGTTTCACCAGGCAGGATTTCATCAACAATACCCGGGGCAACAACCGCAGCCCTTCATTTCGGACCAATCTTGAGTTTTCTAAGAAGCTTACGAAAAACACTTTTTCAGGAAACTTTTCCTTTTCAAGCTCATCTAACCAATCTGAACAAAATGTAGTAACCAATACACTGTATTACAATGCTGGCGGAAATTTAGAGAAAGATTCTTTGTTAAACCGGACTGTATATAATAAAGGTGGCAACAGGCAATTTAGTTTTGGGCTAACCTATGGCATCAGTTTGAAAAAAGACACCTTAATGAGCAGAAGCCTTAATTTTAGCTATCGTGGATCTATCGGTGTAACCAATAGCGATTTGCAGACTTTCGTACTTAATCCATCCACCTTCAGCTCAACAAGGGTTGATTCATTAAGTGTATTGACAAAAAACTCAACACTAAATCAATCTCTGGACTTGCGATATTATCAAACGGGTAAAAAGGGTAGACTGAGTATAGGATTGAATGCACGGCCAAATCTGATCCGTAACGAGTATCCGGAAGAGGGTAGTACTTATAGTAATAACTACATTAATATCTCACCTACTTTTAGCTATTCAAAAACGTTTACCAGCACAAAATCATTGTCGGTAAATTACAACGGCCAAAATAATAACCCAGGTATTTCGCAAATGCAACCAGTGAGAAACACGCAGAATTTACAGAACATTGTGATCGGTAACCCTGACCTAAAATCATCTTTCAGCCATTCTGTTTCTTCAAACTTTAATTATTTTGGTAAAAAAAGCGAAATCTCGGTCCAGAGTGGACTTGCCTTTAGTGCTACGCAAAATGAAATCGTCAATAACATCATTTTGATTCCTGATACACTTGGTGCTTACAAGCAGGAAACACGTTTTGAAAATGTGAATGGAAACTACAATGTGAGCATAAACTACAATATTAATATCCCTTTTAAATCAAGAAAATATACCATATCCATTGGTGGGAATGCCGGAAATTCCCGTAAAACCGCTATTGTGAACAGTATAAGGAGTTTCAATAAGGGGTACAATATTTCTCAAAATCTTTCCGGAACTATGAACACTAAAAAACTGACCACTACAATAAGTATGGGCTACAATATGGACACCAATAACGATAACAATCTGAATGCTTTTAGTGCCGGTCCGACCAGTTATAACCTTTTACTCAATACAGGTCAATCGTTCATCAAAACAGAAGGTTATCAGGCTGGTTTATCAAGTTCGTTGAAGCTAAAAATTCTAAGAATTAGTCTCAATGGCAGATATAATACCAGCAAAAATAACAATAACAGCAGCACAACATCCTTGCAGGTGAATACACAAATTCACAACTTTAACTTTGGAGCATCAGGCACGGCAACATTATTTACATCGTATTATCTTAACTTTAGCGCAAATAAGCAGATTACAAGAGGTTATAGTTTTAACAATACAAACCCTTTCATCATCAATCTGGGTGCAGAAAAAGCATTTTTCAAAAGTAAAGTATTAAGCTGCAGTATTAACGTAAACGACTTGTTGAATCAAGGTAATAACATTTCGCAGCAGGTGTTAGGCAATTCTGTAATAGAAAGCCGTAGTAATCAGGTCACCAGGGTCGTGACCTTTGGATTAAATTATAATATTTCGAGATTTGGAGGAAAATCTTTTAGATTACGAAAGGACTAATAAATATTTTTGATGACTACATTTTTACAAGAAGTTGCTCAGGATTTAGTTGGCAGATTTGGTAATGAGCTGGAAAACTGTGCGATAGTATTTAACAACAAAAGGCCTGCAGCCTATTTGCAAAAGCATTTTGCTGACATTATTGGCAAGCCTTTTTTTAGCCCTTCTTTTTTTACTATTCAGGAATTTTTCGCTGCTTCAACAAATTACCGGATCGCTGATTTTTATCTTCAGTTCTTTACCTTGCATCGAATTTATAACCAACTTTTGGTTGAAGAAAAAATCGAGACGATATCAAGTCATAAATTCTTCCCCTTGGCGAAAATCATTTTAAGTGACTTTAACCAGATTGATACCGACCTGGTTGACGCCCAAAAGCTATATCGTGACCTGGAGGATATTTCTGTCATTAGTCAGGACTTCGACTATCTAAGCGCAGAGCAGTACCAGTTCCTATCGCAGTTCTGGACATCTTATTCCGAAGGAAAGCATAAAAAGCAGCAGGAACTGTTTATTAAGATGTGGCGGAGAATGCCCAAACTGTACCACAAATTCCATAGCAGATTAAAAGAAATGGGCTACCTGACCAACGGTTCGGTTTATCGCCATTTGGCTGATGACATTACAGCTCATCAGGAATTCATTGCCAATTTTGAGAAGGGGAAGATCATATTTGTTGGTTTTAATGCATTAAGCAGCGCTGAGGCGAAAATATTCATGCAGTTGCAAGAATCTGAAAGGGCAATATTTTATTTCGATACAGACGCCTATTACTTGGACGACCCATCTCAGGAAGCAGGTTTATTCTTGAGGAAAAATTTAAATCAGCTCGGAATCAGAAATGTATTCACTAACCAGGAAAGCCTGATGAAAACTGCTCAGCATCATGTGAATGTTTATAAGGTTCAGGGCCAGTCTGCGCAAGCTAAAATATTAAACAATATTTTAGAAGAAGATTATACGAATGGAGAAAGCATAGGAAAAACTGTTGTTGTACTTGCTGATGAAAGCCTGCTTATTCCAACCCTGCAAACCATTCCGAGTAGCTTCGGTGATGCTGCTATCGATCTGAATATCACAATGGGTTTTGCCCTTTCTACCTCCAGCATTTATGGCCTGGTGGATCTTTGGCTAACCACTCAGCTGGAAATTATACACAACAATAAAGTTTCATACAAAAATGTTGAAGCTTTTCTAACCCATCCCCTTACAGGTTTAACACAAAAAATGCGGGATAAAATCCTGACCGCATTACTGGATGAGAATCAGGTTGAAATCGATCATAAACGCTTATTGCGGCAAAACGGTCTTTTCGAGGTATTTTATAAAAAGATTGAAGAACCCCAATTTGTTATTACGCATTTATTGGATGTGCTGGACTTCGTGCTCACCCGGTTATCAAACGCAAAAATGCTAAAAAAAATCGATGCGGAACTATTTGTGAAAACAATACAGGAGCTGAACCGCTTGCACGATACCTTTAGTCACCACATCAGCAAAGAGGAAATTCCCTTCGTAATTTACCTGGTTCAGAAGTCCCTGCAGGCTATTGCAGTCCCTCTGTCAGGCGATCCTTTAAATGGCATTCAGGTAATGGGGCTGCTGGAAACCCGAAATCTGAATTTTGATAAAGTGGTGATTCTGGGATTTAACGAAGGAATAATCCCTAAATCATCCATCGGAAATAGTTTTATTCCTGATTCTATCCGCAGGGTTTATGGATTACCCGTATTGGAAAACCTGGATGCTATTTCATCTTATATGGTTTACCGTTTACTGCAAAGGGCAAAAAATATCAACTTTGTTTACAACAGCTTAACCGATGAGTCCACTTCAGGTGAGGCCAGCAGGATTTTAAAGCAATTGGAATATGAGAGTGGTTTCAGTTTCGCCTATCACGAGTTAAATTTAGATGTTAAGACAGAAGAGTTCAAAGAGGTAGCCATAGAGAAACAGGGAAATGCATTTATTCAGGAAACCTTGCAGAAGTACCTCAATAAAAAGAAAATTCTTTCTCCATCTGCATTGACCCAATATATATCCAATCCTATAGATTTCTTTTTTAATTATATCGCTGGTATTAAAGAGCCGAAAGAAATAAGCGCAGTTGTAGAAGCGAACGAGATTGGCTCCATCTTGCATAAGGTGATGGAATATTTTTATGATGATTTAAGGTTTGCGGAAATTACTGCCGAAAAAATAAAGGAACAACGGAAAAAACTTCCTCAAATGATTCAGAGGGCTTTCAATTCAGTCATGTTTAATCACCCCGACCTGGTGATGGAATATAAAGGCATGCAAAAGGTTATCCTTGCAATTGTTGAGGCATACGTGAATATTATCTTGAATCAGGATATCTCCCAAACGCCGTTCAACATTATTAGTCTGGAGCAAAAGGTTGAAGCTGAAATTTCCTTTCCGCTAAATGGCCGGGAAGAAAGCGTAAAAATATTCGGTTATATTGACCGCGTTGACGTTAAAGACGGAGTTACAAAAATTGTCGACTATAAAACCGGAGGTGATAAACTCGCTTTCAAAGATGTAGATGAATTGTTCAATTCCGATGGTAAGCACATAAATAAAGCATTGATCCAAACATTGCTTTATACCTACGCGTATGAACAATCATCGGGTAAAACCCACGTTGAACCTAATCTGTATATCGTGAAAACGATGAATGACCCTATCTATGGCGGCGTTTGGTTTAAATCCAACAGGCAAATATTAAAAGGCGATTTCCTTGAAGAAATTAAACCGCTTTTTTTAGCAAAATTAAGGGAGAAACTTTCTGAACTATTTGGCGCAGCTTATTTTAAAGTGAGTCAAATTCCTGATAATTATAAATACTCGATATACAAAACCTTGTTTGGGAAATAGATATGATAACTAATTTTTAAAAGATGTTAAAGCTGAATTTTACGCAATTCCCTGTTTTAGAAACCGACAGGTTAACACTTCGGGAACATGCCATTTCAGATGCACGGTTGTTATTTGAGATGCGTACCAATGAAATGGTCATGAAATACATCGACCGGGAAAGACCGAAAGACATCATGGAGGTAAAGACATTCATTACGGCATTTAATGAAGGATTTGAAAATGGCGACAACCTGGCATGGGTGATTGCTTTAAAAGAAAAGCCGGATGAAATGATCGGTTCTGTTGGCTACTGGAGAACAGACCTGGCCAATCACCGCGCTGAAGTTGGATATATGCTTCATCCCGATTATTGGCGTAAGGGGATTATCTCTGAAGCCCTTAAGTGGGCAATAAATTTCGGATTCGAAGAAATGAACCTGCACACGATAAAGGCGAACATCAATGTAGAAAATGATGCCTCAAGACAAATGTTACTTAAACATGGCTTCAAACGTGAGGCAGTTTTTCGTCAGGATTATTATTTCAGGGGGCAATTTTTAGACAGTGAGATTTATGGTTTAATTAATCCACATCATTAAGATGAGTGCAACTGACAAATGCATTTTGGTGATGATGTTTCGTAAAACTGGTGAATGTTGATAGAAAAAACAGCTTATTACAGAGGTAACAGAATATTATTTCAGTATTTCTGAAAATCAGGCTAAAAACTTATTGATCAAGGTTCAAAAATCCTGTTTATCAACCATAATTATTACAAAATAGAGGTATTATTGCCTTTGGTTTCAATGCGATTAATAATTATATTTGCCACCGTTATTAAAATTTACAATGAGAGAAATCCAATTTAGAGAAGCACTACGCGAAGCCATGAGCGAAGAAATGCGTAAAGATGACCGCGTTTTTTTATTAGGTGAAGAAGTAGCAGAATATAACGGAGCGTACAAAGTTAGTCAAGGCATGCTTGCAGAATTTGGTGCGAAACGCATTATCGATACCCCGATTGCCGAATTAGGTTTCGCAGGTATTGCAACAGGTGCTGCAACAGCAGGCCTTATTCCAATTGTGGAATTTATGACATTCAACTTCTCATTGGTAGCTATCGACCAGATTATCAATGGTGCGGCTAAAATTTTATCAATGAGTGGTGGTCAGTTCTCCTGTCCAATGGTTTTCCGAGGCCCTACAGGTAACGCAGGTCAACTAGGTGCACAGCACTCTCAAAACTTCGAAAACTGGTTTGCAAATACCCCAGGTTTGAAAGTTGTCGTTCCATCTACTCCATATGATGCAAAAGGATTATTGAAACAAGCTATTATCGATCCGGATCCGGTTATCTTTATGGAGTCGGAAGTGATGTATGGCGATAAAGGTGATGTTCCTGCAGAAGAATATTATATCGAATTTGGTAAAGCAAACGTCACCAAGCAAGGTACTGATGTTACGATCGTAACTTTCGGAAAAATGCTGACCCGCGTTGTGAATCCAGCTGTTGAGGAATTGACTAAAGAAGGCATCAATGTAGAGGTAATTGATTTACGCACCGTTCGTCCGATTGATTATGATACAATTATCGAATCAGTAAAGAAAACGAACCGTTTGGTTGTTGTTGAAGAAGCATGGCCTTTGGCTTCGCTTTCAGGTGAAATTGCTTTTATGGTTCAGAAAAAAGCTTTTGATTATTTAGATGCTCCGGTTGTTCGTATTACCTGTGCAGATGTTCCACTTCCATACTCTCCTACCTTAATAGCAGCAAGCTTACCAAATGCTGAAAAAGTGGTAAAAGCAGTAAAAGAAGTAATGTACGTAAACAAATAATTACTACGTTGTCAATCTTTTTGAAGATATCAAAATAAATGAATCCCCTGGAAACACCAGGGGATTTTTTATTGGCTATCGAAATTTAACTAATCCAGCAAATAAAAAGCTAAGTGTATATTCTACACTATGACTGCTTAATATGGAGCAAAAAAACAACATAGCTTGCAACAAATAACATACAATACAGCCCCCGTTAACACTCCTTAACATCTGTCTCAAGATAATTACACACTCCTTTTGGGGGTAAAAACCTAATCAATACCCTATAAAACAATGAATTAAGGCAATCGCATTCAACATAAACTGCCAAAATAAATCAATCGATTGATTAAATGACAGAATTTGGACGATCTTATTTTTTTTAGGCTTTATTTTTGGACAGAAATCGTTACAGTCAAGAGTCAAATTTTGACTACGTTTTCAATCCGGAAATTAAATTTAACACACACAAGAATACTCCATGAGAAAAGTAACAACTCTCTTTTTTAGTATGAGCATTGGTATGCTTTTGGCATCATGCGGAAACAAAGATGCGAAAAACGCAGCTGCACCAGCCGGCCCACAGGCTTATCCGGTTTTTACCGTAAAAAGTCAAACAACAGAGCTTAACTCTGATTATCCTGCAACTATTGAAGGGATTCAGAATATCGATATCCGTCCAAAAGTTGACGGTTTTATTCAAAAAATATTAGTAGATGAAGGTGCAGTTGTAAAGAAAGGGCAATTGCTATTCACCATCATGGCACCACAATACGAACAGGAAGTAAGAACGGCCAAAGCGGCAATCAGCAGTGCAGAGGCAGATGTGTTTGCCGCACAGCTTCAGGTAAACAAAACCAAACCCCTTGTAGAGAAAGACATTATCAGCAAATACGACTTGGATGCCGCTCAATTAACTTTGCAAAGTAAAAAAGCAGCCCTGGCGCAAGCTAAAGCAACGCTTGCAAATGCGCAGGTAAATTTAGGCTACACCTCTATTACCAGCCCGGTTGACGGAATAGTGGGGAGCATTCCATATAGAAACGGAAGTTTGGTTAGCAGCACAAGTACCGAACCGCTAACTACTGTTTCAAATACCTCTAAAGTTTATGCCTATTTCTCACTCAATGAGAAACAGTTATTGGATTTTTCTAAAACTTATAAAGGTAATACCCTGGCTCAACAAATGTCGAACATCCCGGCAGTGAGTTTAGTTCTCGCTGACGGAACAGTATACGCACAAAATGGTAAAATAGAATCCATCAACAGCCAGATTAACACCAACACAGGTTCTGCAAGTTTAAGGGCAACATTTCCAAATCCCATTGCGCTTTTGAAATCGGGGGGTAGCGCATCTGTTCGCATTCCTCAACATGTGGAAAATGCCATTTTGGTTCCTCAAAAATCTACAATAGACCTTCAGGGCAAGAAATTTGTCTACGTTTTAGGTGATTCATCCAAAATCGTTAGTACTGAGATTCAAATCATGGATTTGGCCAAGGATAAGTTCTATGTAGTAACTAAAGGATTGAAAGCAGGCGATAAGATCGTACTTGAAGGATTCCAGTCGCTTAAAGACGGTGCCAAAATTAAACCAGAAGAACAAAGTGCTGATTCAGTATATGCTGATATCAAAAAATAAACAATATAGTCAGTGCAGTCACACTCATAAAGTGTAATCAATATTAATATGTTTAAAAAATTCATAGAAAGACCGGTTCTATCTACAGTTATATCCATCATCATCGTTATCCTCGGTGTTTTAGGTTTAGCCACACTGCCGGTTTCACAATATCCGGAAATCGCACCTCCAACCGTGCAGGTTTCTACTTCTTACCAGGGAGCGAATGCCGATGTGGTAATGAATAGTGTAGTTGTTCCACTGGAAGAACAGATCAATGGTGTTGAAGACATGACCTACATGACATCAACAGCGAGTAATGATGGTACTGCCACCATCACCATTAACTTTAAGCTGGGTACCAATCCGGATCTGGCTGCGGTGAACGTACAGAACAGGGTAGCCAGAGCAACAAGTTTATTGCCAGCCGAGGTAACTAAGTCGGGGGTAATTACTGCAAAAAGACAAGCGAGTAATGTATTGATCTTCGGTCTTTATAGTGATGATCCTTCATATGATCAAAAGTTTTTACAGAACTATGCAAACATCAATATCATCCCACAAATCAAACGTATTAATGGTGTGGGAGATGCGAGTGCATTTGGTACTTTGGATTATACCATGCGTATATGGTTAAAGCCTGATGTTATGGCAACATACGGATTGGTTCCGAGTGACGTGAATACCGCCCTGGCCGACCAGAACGTAGAAGCTGCTCCCGGACAGTTTGGTGAACAGGGTGACCAGGCGTTTCAGTATACTTTGAAATACACAGGTAGACTAAAAGACGAAGCACAGTTCGGAAACATCATCATAAAGGCTGATGCAAACGGACAAATTCTTCGTTTAAAAGATATTGCCAGAATTGAACTTGGTGCGCAAAGCTATGCCAGTTCTGTTAAATTTAATGGAAAACAGGCCCTTGGTATCGCCATTAACCAAACCGCTGGTTCCAATGCGAAAGAAGTAATCGAGAACTCGATCAACACACTTGATGAAGCGCAAAAATCCTTTCCAAAAGGAGTTCATTACTCTACCCTGGTTAACGTTAACGACTTCCTGGATGCCTCAATCGAAAAGGTAATTCACACCCTCATCGAAGCATTCATACTGGTATTCCTGGTTGTATTTATCTTTTTGCAAGATTTCAGGTCAACACTAATCCCTGCCATTTCAGTTCCGGTGGCAATTATAGGTACCTTTTTCTTCCTAAGCTTATTTGGCTTTACCATCAACTTATTAACCCTTTTTGCCCTAGTGCTGGCCATTGGTATTGTAGTAGATGATGCGATCGTTGTGGTAGAGGCAGTACACGCAAAACTGGATGAAGGTTATACCGATGCGAAAAAGGCAACTATTGATGCCATGGATGATATCAGTGGTGCCATTATTTCAATCACACTCGTTATGGCTGCGGTATTTATTCCGGTGAGTTTCATTTCAGGTTCATCCGGGGTGTTCTACAAGCAGTTTGGACTAACACTTGCCATCTCTATTATTCTTTCAGCGATCAATGCATTAACTCTAAGTCCTGCACTCTGTGCGCTTTTCTTAAAACCACATGGTGATGACCATGATAAAAAGAAAAACTTTTTAGACCGTTTTTATGCGGCCTTCAATACTTCTTTCGATGCAGTAACAAACAAGTATAAAAAGTCCGTAAGTTTCTTGTCACATGCAAAATGGATTGTAGGGGTGGCAATTGTATTTTTTACCGTCGTTCTGATATGGACAATGAATACCACGCCTAAGGGTTTTGTACCTAATGAGGATTTAGGAACAATCATGTCTGATATTTCTTTACCAGCAGGTACATCTCAGGAAGAGACAAACATTATCATTGCAAAAATCGACAGTATCGCCCACGGAATTCCGGAGATTAAAAATACTTTAAGGGTTGTTGGTAGAAGTATGATCAGTGGTTCCGGAAGTTCTTATGGTATGGTAATTTCAAGATTAAGTCCATGGGATGAGCGTAAGGGACGTGATGTAAAAATCATTATTGGAGAGCTTTTTGCCAAAACGGCGAACATCAAAGGTGCTAAAATCATCTTCTTCGCTCCTCCAACCATTCAGGGTTTTGGTACAAGTGGTGGTTTTGAATTTCAGTTACAGGATAAAACCGGCGGTGACATTAAAAAGTTTAATGACATAGGCAATGGTTTCCTGGCAGCACTGAGCAAAAGACCGGAAATCCAATACGCATCAACCTCGTTCAATCCCAATTTCCCTCAATATCAAATTGATGTGAATGTGGCCAAAGTAAAACAGGCTGGTTTAACTGTTGCTGATGTTCTTGGGGTAATGCAAGGTTACTATGGAGGGGTGTATGCTTCCAACTTCAATAAATATGGAAAGCAGTTCCGCGTAATGTACCAGGCCGATGCACAGTACCGTGCTAATGAACAAACCTTAACGCGCATTTTTGTTAAAAATGGATCTGGACAAATGGCACCGGTCTCTGAGTTCATTACACTAACTAAGGTTTACGGTCCACAGGCTATCTCCCGCTTTAACCTATTTACCTCTATTTCAGTTACGGGTAACCCCAATGCGGGATACAGCTCGGGGGATGCTTTAAAAGCAGTTCAGGAAGTGGCTGCTGAAAGTTTACCTGCTGGCTATGGTTATGAATTCTCTGGTTTATCAAGGGAGGAAATCAGCGGAGGTAGTCAGACTGTCTTTATCTTCTTACTGTGTATCATTTTCGTATACTTCTTACTGGCAGCTCAGTACGAAAGTTATATCCTGCCGCTTGCAGTGCTTATATCTCTTCCGGTTGGACTTGCAGGTGTATTTGTTTTTGATAAGATTTTTGGCATTGACAACAACATTTATACTCAAATTACCCTGATTATGCTTGTAGGTTTATTGGCTAAAAATGCAATTTTGATTGTCGAGTATGCAGTAGACAGAAGACGAAAAGGAATGAGCATTATCAATGCAGCTATTGATGGAGCAACGGCACGTTTACGTCCGATCCTGATGACTTCATTTGCCTTTATTTTAGGTTTATTGCCTTTAATGTTATCATCAGGAGTAGGTGCTTCCGGAAATAAGTCAATTGGTACAGGTGCTGTAGGTGGTATGTTAGTGGGTACACTGTTTGGAGTATTTGTTATCCCGGCATTGTTTATCATCTTCCAGAGCCTCCAGGAAAGAATCAGCAATAAGTCGCCTTTCGAGGACGGAATTGAAAAAGAACAGACACCAGAAGAATACGAGTTGGCAACAGCTAAGAGTAAACACTAATTTAACAACAATGAAATTCAGATATAAGCATTCCATCTTAATCGGTTTTACCATTCTCACTTTGAGTGCGTGTGTAACTAAAAAGTACACCAGCCCACAAGTTGCCAGTGAAGGTTTATACCGGGATAATAATACCACAGATACTATCACTATGGCTGATATGCCATGGAAAAATTTGTTTTCTGACACCACATTACAGTCGTTAATTCAGCTGGGGATAAATCAAAACCTGGACTTAAAACAAGCTATTGAGCGTATCAAGATTTCGGAAGCTACTTTAAGACAAAGCCGTGCCTCATTATTGCCAAGCTTACAAGCTGATGTTTCAGTTACAGATGCTAAACAGGCAGCTGCAGCTTTAAACTTCCCTTCCGGAATTAATATCAACCTGGAGACCCAAACTTACAAGGCTGCATTAAGCACTGCATGGGAAGCTGATATCTGGGGAAAACTAAGCAGTGCCAAACGTTCAGCGTATGCAACATTATTACAAAGTGATGCGGCAAAACGTGCAGTACAAACCCAGCTCATTGCAACAATCGCTAATAGTTATTATAATTTGCTGGCATTAGATAAACAACTTGCCATCACTGAGCAAACTGTAAAAATCAGAACCCAGGATGTGGAAACAATGAAAGCTTTAAAAGAAGGAGCGGTAGTTAACGGTGCATCCGTAGTTCAAAGTGAAGCGAATTTATATGCTGCTCAAGTGACTATTCCTGACTTAAAAAGAAGTATCAAGGAGGCAGAAAACGCATTGAGTATTGTACTTGCAAAAGCTCCGGAAAGTATTAGTCGCACCAATATAGATGCCCAGGTGCCATATGCCAATTTGCAGACGGGTATTTCAGCACAGCTTTTAAAGAATCGTCCAGACGTTATTGCAGCAGAATTTGGGTTTAGATCAGCCTTCGAAAATACAAATGTTGCAAAGGCCTATTTCTATCCGGCTTTAACTTTAACTGCATCGGGAGGTTTAACTAGTTTACAATTGAGCAACTTTTTTGATAACTCCATATTCTATAGTTTAGTCGGCGGATTAACACAACCTATCTTTGCAAAAGGAGCAAATAAGGCACGTTTAACCACTGCTCAGGCAAATCAGCAAATCGCTTTCTATACCTTTCAGCAAACCCTTTTAACAGGCGGACAGGAAGTTTCAAATGCATTGTATGCTTATCAAACCGCAGCAGAAAAAGAAGAAACAAGAGCAAAACAAATTGCCTCATTAACTAAAGCGGTAGACTTTACTAAAGAGTTATTGCGTTACAGCTCTGCTACAAACTATACCGACGTTTTAACATCAGAGCAGAGTTTACTAACTGCACAGTTGAGTGGCATAAACGACAAATTACAAAAACTACAGGCAGTTGTTGAACTATACCGCGCCTTAGGTGGTGGCTGGAAATAAGCACAAGATCCTCAAGTATATAAAGCCATCCCATACATTCGGATGGCTTTCTTGTTTAAGCAGGTTTCACTTACAAAACGCTTAAAATAGCTACATCTGCCTGGATGGGTGGGTGTCCGTGGAAAAGTCAGAATTAAAGAGATTTATGATGCATCACGGAATGAATAACGTTAGTCATCAGCAATGCAATGTTGTAGTTGCGGACCGGGATGAGATTTTTAGTTCCAAATAGGCCCGGCTTTTTTGATGTATTACTAAAATATTGTAAGTTTAAAGTTTTTTAAGCGACTTAGCTTCTAAAAATTTTTATCCACCCCAATGTTACGCGTCGATAGTTCTAAACCATGTAAAATTGTATACTCTTTGTGCAAACATGAGTACCTGGGCTATTTAATTGAACCCCATATTGTTCAACTAAATCCACAGGGTGATTTTTCTTTTACCTATCAGCGAATTTTCACCCATACTGCGGCAGAGTTTTCCGGATGTTTAACCGAAATTGATTTTAAGCTAATCAGGATACTAGATGATATCGAACAGGACTCATTGATTAAAAAATATTACAAAAAATTAATCAGACCTACCGAGTTTTTTGCTAAAATTTTTGATGATAAGTTTTATGAAAGCGTTAGACCTAAGATCGAAAAAAAACTGGCTGAAGCGCTTGAGATTCTAAAAACTAAAGATGCACTGTACATCATGGATAAGGATGGCTGGCCTGTAGAGCGCAAAATAGAACTGGCTTCAGAACCCGCATCAATCTTATTTCACTTCCGTCGCAATGAAACGGAGACAAGGTATTTCCCTACCATAAAATATAAAAATCTTCGGATCGAATTTATGTTCAGGGAAGCACAGATTGTGAGCAATAAGCCAGCCTGGTTGTTGCTTGACGATATTTTATATTTTTTCGATCAGGAAATTGAAGGTAAAAAACTTCAACCCTTTTTGGCCAAACGCTACATTGCAATTCCAAAGTCTACAGAAGCTACTTATTTTGAAAAATTTGTAGCACCCCTGATCGAGAAACACCATGTATATGCTGAGGGATTTGAGATTAGAACGGAGCAATTTGAAGCAAAACCCATTCTGAAAGTTTTTTATGTAGATGGAGGATTGTCACAAATTCAGCTTTATTTCAAATATGGCGAATATACTTTTTCAGTTGAAAATGTACATAAGGTTACTGTACGTTTAGAAAAAACCGCAGACAATTATATTTTTCACAGAATCAAAAGATCAGCAGAGTGGGAAAAAAAACAGTTCAATCTACTCTTATCACTCGGATTAAAAAAAACCAGTACCCTTTTGCACAATCTCGAGGTAGCTCACCAGGATGAAAATCCAAGTTATGCGGCCATCAACTGGGTAAATGAACATATAGAAACGCTGGAAGCTTCAGGGTTTGAAATTGAGCAGGCCACCGGACAGAAACGGTTTGTTTTTGGAATAAGCAAAATAGACCTGGAAGTTAAGGAAGCAAACGACTGGTTTGACATCAATGCAGTAGTGTGGTTTGGAAAATATCAAATACCATTTTTATCTTTAAAGCAGCATATTTTACATAAACGGAGGGAGTTTTTATTACCTGATGGAGAAGTTGCCATTATCCCGGATAAATGGTTTACACAATATGGTAGTCTATTCAGCCTTGCAGATTCAGGAGCCAGTATGAAGCTTAAAAAACATCATATCGGTTTGATCAATGATCTGGCAGAAGATAGTTTGGCAAATGTAACCCTTGAGCGTAAACTTCAGCGTCTTTCTGATTTTGAAGATATCGCAGATATGCAGATGCCTGCACATTTTAAGGGCAGTCTGCGCGATTATCAGAAAGCAGGCTACAATTGGTTTAGTTTCCTGCGAGAATACAATTTTGGAGGCTGCCTTGCCGATGACATGGGATTAGGTAAAACTATTCAGACGCTGGCCATGCTGCAAAAGGTCAAAGAAGATGAACAGGCAATAAATGCCCAAAGCACTTCGCTGATCATTATGCCAACATCTCTCATCTATAACTGGCTTACTGAAGCAAAAAAGTTTACCCCAAAATTGAAAATACTGGCCCACACGGGTTCAAACCGCAATAAAGACATCGCAAACTTTGCTAAATACGATATCGTTATTACCACATACGGGGTAACCCGAGTAGATGCTGATGAATTGAAGAACTTCTACTTCAACTACATCATACTTGATGAAAGTCAAAACATTAAAAATCCATCCTCGAAATCTTTTAAATCTGTCAGAAGTTTAAAGTCAAGGCATCGATTGATTTTGAGTGGTACACCTGTCGAAAACTCCGTAGGAGATCTATGGTCACAGCTAACGTTCCTCAACCCTGGCTTGCTGGGCACACAAGCTTTCTTCTACGAAGAGTACGTACAAGCCATAGAAAAAAAGAAAGACGAAGACAAGGCCCGAAAACTGCAGTCAATCATTAAACCCTTTGTACTTCGACGCACGAAGGAACAAGTGGCCGCCGAACTGCCGCCTAAAACTGAACAGATAATTTACTGCAATATGAGCGAGGATCAGGCCAGTTATTACGAAAAAACCAAGTCCGCCTATCGTAATGATTTATTGCAAAGTATGGACGACGGTACATTTGCGCAGAAACAGGTTCAATTACTTCAGGGCCTCACGGCTTTAAGACAACTGGCTAACCATCCTGTGATGATTGATGATGGTTATGTGTCTGATTCAGGAAAATTTGAGAATGTGATTCATACGCTTGATAACGTGCTGAAGGGCGGACATAAGGTTTTAGTTTTCTCCCAGTTTGTAAAACACCTAGACATATTTAAAAAACACTTTCAAAGAGAAAACATCCCATTCGCTTACCTGGATGGAGCGACGCGTAACCGTGGAGAAATAGTGGCAGAATTCCAGCAAAATACGGAGCTTAAGGTATTTTTAATTTCTATAAAAGCAGGCGGTGTGGGATTGAATTTAACACAGGCTGACTATGTGTTCATTCTTGATCCATGGTGGAACCCGGCAGTTGAACAGCAGGCAATTGACAGGACTCACCGCATCGGGCAGGATAAAAAAGTCTTTATCTATAAGTTTATTGCCAAAGATACTGTCGAAGAAAAAATCCTCGCCTTACAGAACAGGAAGAAGTCGCTCGCCAGCTCGCTCATCACAACTGAAGAAAGCTTCTTCAAATCTTTAAGTAAAGAAGATATCAGGGACATCTTGAATTAAGGTTTCAGAAATTCGCCAAGATCATGATTGCAATCAAGAAAAGAAAAACTCATTTTCATTTCTCTTGTTATTAACTCATAACATAAATACAACAATCATGATGAACGAAGAATTGAATACAACATTAAACAATGTTAAAGAAGCCTGGAAATATCCTGAATTATTTGAAAATGTTTCCAGTTCTGAGCGATGGCTTTCTGGTGCCGCAGGTGGGTATTTATTATTAAAAGGCATTACCAGTATTTTTTCTCACCCGGTAATTGGTTTAACCAGTGCTGCAATCGGGGCCGGATTACTATATCGTGGTATAACAGGTTATTGTCCGCTAAAAGATTTGGCCGAGCAAAGAAGCCTGGAAGATGTTGTGGATGAAGTTCTGGTAACAGAAACCGTTGTTGTAGATAAGCTGGGGTAAAATTTTAAATACGAAATTTCCATTTCTTATAAAACTGGTTAACTTTAGAAAGTTAACACACCATTATGAGCAAATACGCACTATTACTGATCCCAACATTTTTTGCCGTACAATCAATGGCACAAGATAAAAAAACTGACCCGGCCAACGATCCAAAAACCACAGAGGTTTGGGAACCGGTACCAAAAGTTATTTCACCAGGTAAGCTTCCTCAAGATGCTCCTTCGGATGCTATTGTCCTTTTCGACGGTAGAAATCTTGATGCATGGCATTCTGTTAAAGATCCGTCAAAACCGGCAGCATGGACAATTGATGATGGTTTCTTCACAGTTAAGAAAGGAACAGGTAATATCGAAACCAATAAAAAATTCACCGACTATCAGCTGCATTTAGAATGGAAAATTCCGGCAAATATATCTGGTGAAGGACAAGCAAGGGGAAACAGCGGTGTATTTTTAGCATCAACAGGTCCAGGTGATGATGGATATGAAATCCAGATTATGGATAATTTTAACAATAAAACTTATGTAAATGGCCAAACGGGAAGTGTTTATAAACAGGCAGTTCCTTTAGCTAACGCGAATAAAAAACCAGGCGAGTGGCAGTATTATGATATTATCTGGAATGCACCACGTTTTAATGAAGACGGTACGGTTAAAAAACCTGCTACCGTAACCTTGTTTTTAAATGGGGTACTTTTGCAAAATAACTATGTGTTAAAAGGACAAACCAGATATATTGGCGCGCCTGAGTATAAAAGCCATGGGGCTGCATCCATCAAATTGCAAGACCATGGTGATCCAAGTCCAGCCATCAGTTTTAGAAACATCTGGGTAAGAGAACTCTAGCCTAAACTAGAATAAAAAAAGCCTTACAATTGTAAGGCTTTTTTTATGTGGCTAAAATTCACGTTCTTGCGCATGTAAAATCTGTTCATACACATCACGGCTAATCATTTCTGCACCCATGCTCAT
This sequence comes from Pedobacter frigidisoli, assembly GCF_032678525.1. Classification (GTDB taxonomy): domain Bacteria; phylum Bacteroidota; class Bacteroidia; order Sphingobacteriales; family Sphingobacteriaceae; genus Pedobacter; species Pedobacter frigidisoli_A. The sequence continues at coordinate 22,406 of NZ_JAVTSE010000011.1, read as the reverse complement.
CAGGTGATCATTTGGCAATTGACAATCGATCAATTCGATATTGAGCTGGGACAAATAAATAAGCGCCGATTTGGAAGCATTACTCACCTTACTAAACATACTTTCGCCACAAAAAACCTGATTAATCTTTACCCCGTATAAGCCGCCAACCAGCTCATCATCCTGCCAAACTTCCACGCTGTGCGCATAGCCGTTACGGTGTAGATCAATGTAGGCCTGTTGCATCTCTGAGGTAATCCAGGTTCCGTCCTGATCTTTACGGGGCGACGTAGCACAGTTTAAAATTACATCCTCAAAAGCCTGGTTTAGTGTAAATCTGAAAAGCTGCGCACTTAAGGTTTTTCTCATGCTTTTACTGATCCTGATCTTATCAGGATATATCACACACCTTTGATGTGGAGAGTACCAGAGGATGGGATCTCCTTCGCTAAACCAGGGAAAAATCCCATTGCTGTAGGCATTTAGTAAACGCTCCAGACTTAAATCACCCCCTATCGCCAATAAACCATCCTCTTCGGCAAGTGAAGGTTCGGGAAAACCGGGTTCATTTTCATCGAGTTGGAAAAACATATGCGAAAATAAGAAAGAAAACAAACTTTAAACCCTTACGTTTAATAAGAGTCTTACAGTTTAAATCGTAGATTATGAGCACTAAAGATAATTTCATCAAAGTTAAGCACCTTTATAACAGAGCTGGTTTTGGCATATCTTATTCTAATTTACAGAAACTCAGCAAAAAAAATATCCATAAAGTAATTGATGGGCTTTTGGAAGAGCCAAAAGAAGATGATTCATTAAAACTTGTTGATGAATCTGAAGAAAAACGTCAGCTGCTGGTACAGGCAGGACTTTATGCAAAAAAAGACCTCAACGATGAGGAAAAAAAAATGCGTCAGGAAATTATCCGCATGCAGAATGAGATCAGCAAGGATTTAAACATTGCCTTCATTAGCAAAATGATTAATACTGAGCATCCCCTGCGGGAAAAGATGACCCTGTTTTGGCACGGACATTTTGCCTGTCGCAGTAACAATCCAATGTATGCACAACAGCTTAATAACATCCAGCGTAAACATGGTTTAGGCAGTTTTAAAACTCTGCTGGTAGAGGTTTCCAAGTCTCCAGCCATGCTCAATTACCTGAATAATCAACAAAACAAAAAAGGCAAGCCTAATGAAAACTTTGCCCGGGAGCTAATGGAACTTTTTACGTTAGGCAGAGGAAAGTATAGCGAGCAGGACATTAAAGAATCGGCACGCGCTTTTACCGGATGGAGCTATGATAAAGACGGAACATTCATCTTCAGAAAAAATCAGCATGATGAAGGGACTAAAACTTTTTTTGGAAAGGTAGGTAATTTCGAAGGCGAGAATATCATAGACATCATTCTGGAAAAGCCCGAAACGGCTGAGTTCATTGCAAGAAAAGCTTATAAATTTTTTGTGAACGACACCCCTGATGAAACGCATGTAAAAGAATTAGCCTCACATTTCTACAATTCCAAATATGATATCAGCGAACTCATGAAAAAGATGTTCAGTGCTGACTGGTTCTATAATTCTGAAAACGTGGGTACTAAAATTAAATCACCGGCAGAGTTTCTGGTAGGCTTGAGCCGCGAATTCTTTGTTACCTACAATAAACCCACTGTATTGATTCAGCTCCAAAGCAGTCTTGGCCAATATTTATTTAATCCACCGAATGTAGCGGGATGGCCAGGTGGACAAAGCTGGATCGACAGTTCATCATTAATGCTGAGGATGCGCATCCCTTCATTAGTATTGAATGATGGGGAAATAGATTTCAGTGGTAAAGCCGACCCTGAAGATGAGGCCGTAATCGCACTGAGTCGCGCAGGCACCAATAATGCAAATGCTTCGGCCAAACCAAAGTCTTATGTAAATGCAAACGCCAACTGGCCTAAGTTTTTAAGTACGCTACCCCGTGGTTTAACCCCGCTTGCGCTAACGGAATTTTTGCTGCAACCCAGGTTAAATGATAAGATAACTAACATGGTAAGCGATAACAAAGGACTGAGAAGTACAGCCGTCGAAATTACGAGCATGCCAGAATATCAACTTTGCTAATTATTCAGGTACTCATCATTCACTAAAGAACAAAGAGATGGACAGAAGAAACTTTTTAAGAAATACAGGATTTGTAGCGGCAGGTTCATTGTTTGTACCTGCTTTCATGAAGCCTTTAGAGGCGATGGCTTTAGACGAACTTAGCCTTTATAAAAATTTAGTTGTCGTTCAACTCTCCGGTGGTAATGACGGCCTTAACACGGTTATTCCGCATGGAAACGACATCTATTATCAGAAAAGGAGAAGCATTGCCATTAAACCAGCGGAAGTTCTAAAGCTAAATGACATGCAAGGGCTAAATCCAAATATGAAAGCCCTGCAGGAAATTTATGATCAGGGCTGGATGACCATTATCAATGATGTGGGCTACCCCAACCCCGACCGCTCCCATTTTCGCTCCATGGATATCTGGCAAACAGGAAGTGATAGTAACCAGTTCTTATCAACCGGATGGATCGGCAGATATTTAGACAGCAACTGCCAGACCTGCAAATTTCCTTATACTGCCATTGAAGTTGATGATTCGCTTTCACTGGCATTAAAAGGACAAAGTAAAAAAGGAATAGCACTCAAAGACCCTGCTTCTTTATTTCGCAACACCAATGATCCTTTTTTTAAAGCCATGCTGCAAAGCGAAAAAGAACATTTGGATGAAGATAATCTCGGCTATTTATATAAAACCATGATTGAAACACAATCCTCGGCCAGCTACATTCAAAATACCTCAAAAATTTATCAGTCCAAATCTATCTATCCTGCTTCAGGTTTTGCCAATCAGTTAAAAACAGTATCCAAGTTTATTTCGTCAGGACTAAAAACACGTGTTTATTATGTTTCTCTAAGTGGTTTCGACACCCACGTTAACCAGATTAACCAGCAAGGAAACCTACTCAAACAGTACAGTGAAGGCATGGCCGCATTCTTAAAGGACTTGAAAACAAATAATAAGTTGGATGACACCCTGGTGATTACCTTTTCTGAATTTGGGCGCCGCGTTGAGCAAAATGCAAGTAATGGGACCGATCATGGAACCGCAAATAACATGTTCATCTTTGGCGGCAAACTGAAAAAACAAGGCATATTCAATGATGCCCCAAATTTAAGTGATTTAGATACAGGAGATTTGAAATATCAACTTGATTTCAGACAAGTTTACGGAACCATATTAGACAAATGGCTTGATGTGAACAACGCAGATATTTTGAATAAAAAATTTAATACACTTGATTTTATCTAATTGAGATTCATCTTGTAATTATTATTTTTACAATAAAAATAAAAGCAGTTTTTCTATCGGCGTTTAAGATTTAGAAGAATCTCTATCTTAGCAGGCACAAAAGCCGATATATGTCCGTAAACTACATTGCTGATCAAACATTCGATAAACAAGATTTTACCTTAAGACCTGTTCCAAAAGCAGAATACGAAGGGTGCAGCTTTATAAGCTGTAATTTTTCAAATTCCGATCTAAGTGGAGTCAAATTTCTAGATTGCAGCTTCACTTCCTGTAACCTTAGCTTAGCCAGCCTAATAAAAACTGTTTTCAGCGATGTATCGTTCAAAGACTGCAAAATGCTTGGTTTACGCTTCGAAAACTGTAATGATTTCGGTCTGGCTTTCAGCTTTGATAACTGCAAATTAGATCATTGCTCCTTCTATAAGCTTAAACTTAAAAAAACCACTTTTAAAAACGCCCAACTTCACGAAGTAGATTTTTCTGAATGCGATTTATCAAGTTCCGATTTTCGGAATTGCGATTTACTTCAATCAACCTTCGATAAAACAATTTTAGAAAAGGCAGACTTCCGAAGCGCATATAATTACTCCATCGATCCTGATAACAATCGCCTCAAAAAAGCAAAGTTTTCAAAATCAGGTTTAGCGGGACTTTTGCATAAATACGATCTTCAGATCAGCGAATAGCATTAACATTTTTTGTATTTTCATTTAACAATGTTAATGTTATGGAAAAAACAGAACCAACAACAATCGACGAATATATTGCGCTCTTCCCTGCAAAAACACAGGAAATGCTGCAGCGGGTTCGCCGGGCCATTCGTCAGGCTGTTCCCGAAGCCCGGGAAGTGATCAGTTATAAAATGCCGGCCTTTAAGCAAAATAAAGTACTGGTATATTTTGCTGCCTATAAAAATCATATCGGCTTCTATCCTACCGGTTCTGGAATTGAAGCATTTAAAAATGAATTTGGAGATTATAAATGGAGCAAAGGCGCAGTTCAGTTCCCAATTGATAAGCCTATCCCATTAGATTTGATTAGTAGAATATCAAAATTCAAAGCAGAAAGGGATCAGACTTCATAAATTTACTCACAAATTTCAGTGGAAAACTTCATTTTAAAAATCCTGAAATACAGTAAATCCTGATTAGCTTTGCCGCATTAATTTTTGAATATGTTAGCTCATCATAAAATAATCGCAGCAGAATTAAAGGTTGCAGAGAAACAAGTTACAGCAACGGTAAACCTATTGGACGAGGGCGCGACGGTGCCTTTTATCTCCCGGTACCGTAAGGAATTAACCGGAAGTCTGGACGAGGTTGAAGTTGCCGCCATCCGGGACAGGGTTTTGCAGTTACGTGACCTGGACAAACGCAGAGAGGCCATTTTGAAGTCTATGACCGAACTGGGCAAGCTAACACCAGAACTTGAACAACAGATTAATGAAGCCGAGACCATCTCGCTTTTAGAAGACATTTATCTTCCTTATAAACCTAAGCGTAAAACGCGCGCTTCAGTGGCAAAAGAAAAAGGTCTGGAACCATTGGCCCTAAAGATCTTTGATCAACAAAATTTCGATGTAGACACTACAGCTAATCAGTTTATAGATAGTGAAAAGGGGGTGAACTCCCCGGAGGAAGCACTAGCTGGTGCCAGAGATATTATTGCTGAAATGATATCGGAAAATGCGGATGCCCGTACTAAAATGCGTACCTATTTCCAGGAGAAAGCGACCTTTAAATCTGAGGTGATCAAAGGCAAAGAAGAAGAAGGCATTAAATACAAAGACTACTTTGAGTGGAATGAGCCCGTAAAAACAGCTGCTTCTCACCGGGTTTTGGCTATGCGGCGTGGAGAAAAAGAACTAATCCTGCGTTTAGATGCATTACCGCCTGCAGAAGATGCAATTAGTATTCTGGAAGCCCAATTCATACAAGGAAACAATGCGGCCTCGAAACAGGTTCAACAAGCTTTGGAAGATGGTTATAAAAGACTGTTAGAACCGGCAATGGAAACAGAACTTCGCGTGCTTACCAAACAAAGAGCAGATGAAGAAGCTATTCGGGTATTCGCTGAAAATGCGCGACAACTTCTGCTTGCGGCGCCAATGGGCCAAAAGAACGTATTGGCAATTGATCCTGGATTCCGGACAGGCTGTAAGGTAGTTTGTTTAGATAAGCAAGGTCAGTTACTGGAAAATACTGCCATTTACCCGCATACGGGCCAGGGGAACGTTAAAAATGCAGAAAATGTCATTCAACAACTTTGTCAGAAATATAATATTGAAGCCATTGCTATTGGAAACGGAACGGCTGGCAGAGAAACCGAATCATTTATCCGCAGTTTGAACTTGCCAAATGTAACCATCGTCATGGTAAATGAGAGCGGTGCTTCCATTTACTCAGCATCCGAGGTGGCAAGGGAGGAATTCCCAACCCAGGATATAACGGTACGTGGTGCCGTATCAATTGGCCGGCGTTTGATGGATCCGTTAGCCGAACTGGTAAAAATAGATCCAAAATCCATTGGTGTTGGGCAGTATCAGCATGATGTAGACCAGAATAAGCTGCAGGCCAGTTTGGATGATACGGTAATTAGTGCTGTGAATGCAGTTGGGGTAGAGCTCAATACCGCTTCCAAACAAATTTTGGCTTATGTATCAGGCTTAGGGCCAACTTTAGCTCAAAATATAGTAGACTACCGGAATACAAACGGAGCTTTCAAAAATCGCGAAAGTTTGAAAAAGGTTCCCCGCCTGGGCGACAAAGCCTACGAACAAGCTGCAGGTTTCCTCCGCATCCGCAATGCAGAAAACGCATTGGATACCAGTGGTGTACACCCTGAGCGTTACAATGTAGTGGATAAAATGGCCAAAGATCTGGGTACAACTGTTTCTGCCTTAATGAAAGATCCACAGTTGCAAAAACAGATTAAGCCACAGCAATATGTTACCGAACATATCGGCTTGCCTACCTTAAACGATATTCTCAAAGAACTGGCTAAACCCGGTCGGGATCCGCGCGAACAGTTTGAGGCCTTTAGCTTTACAGATGGCATAAACGCAATAGCAGATCTTCGGGTAGGAATGAAACTTCCGGGTATCGTAACCAATATTACTAATTTTGGGGCTTTTGTTGATATAGGGGTACATCAGGATGGCCTGGTTCATACCAGTCAGCTCGCCAATAGATTTGTAGCCAATCCTAACGATATTGTAAAAGTGCATCAAAAAGTAGAAGTAACGGTGATGGAAGTTGATCCAGCCAGGAAAAGAATTTCTCTTTCGATGAAAACTGAGGCTAGACCGAAGGCCGCGGGTCAAACACGGGAGCCGAAACAGCAACAAAAACCAAAGCCAGATTATAAAGCAAATCCAAAGCACAGCTTTAAACCTCGTAATGAACCAAAAGATGCGGAAGGTGACTTGCAGGAAAAGCTTGCAAAGTTAAAAGGCATGTTTAAATAAATTTATTCACCACCTCAGGCATCTTTGGCTACGTATGTAGGTGCCTGAGGCGGTGAATTATATGTTATCAAATTTATCCTTGAACGCTAATCTTTTCTTCGGTAAACTTTCAGGATAGTTACTTTGGATAAAGGCAATCATCGCCTCGCGGATATTACAGCGTAAATCGAACGCCCGTGATGAATTGGAAGCGCTCATTAAAAAGCGAACCTCAATTGATCCGTCTTTTGTACTGTCAGTAACCTGAACAACATTTACCCGTTTATCCCAAAGCGGATTCAAATCAAGTAGCCTGGTCATCTCCTGACGGAGCGGCTCGATTGGTATAGTATAGTCGAGGTATAAAAAAACAGTCCCCAATAAATCCGCCGAAACCCTGGTCCAGTTCTGAAACGGCTTTTCAATGAAATAAGTTATGGGTAATATTAAACGTCGTTGGTCCCAAATGTTGACTACAACATAGGTTAAGGTAATTTCTTCAACTTTCCCCCATTCCCCTTCAACAATTAATACATCATCAATCCTGATGGGCTGTGTAAAGGCAATCTGAAAACCAGCTAACAGGTTTCCCAATGATTTCTGAGCTGCAAATCCAATAATAATACCACCAATTCCAACACCTGTAAGTAGCCCTGCTCCGATTTTTCGCATGCTTTCAAAGCTGAGGAGAATAATAGCAGCAGTAATGAGGATGATGAGTGAAACGATAAACTTTCTTACAAACTGAAGCTGCGTTCTTATTTTTCGTTCTTTTAAGTTATTCTCTTTGTTGAGATCATATTTCAGATAGAAAAAATCCTCCAGAATGTTAATCAGCCGAACCAGAATCAATGCAAAATTTATCGTTAGCGCAATTTCCAGGGCTTTATCTAATGGTAACCTGATGCCTGCAGGCATCACCATGATATCCAGAGAAGAGTTTAGCAATAGCAACGGAATAAACAAAGCCACTGGTCTGCGCAGGTGCTTGATGGTCGATTTGATAATGATAAAATCCCACCACCTTGATAGCAACAAAAAGAGTTTGTGAATGAGAAACCTTAGTAATATCCCAATTAGAATCGCCACAACACCAATAATAATGTTCTTTAAAAACAGCGGGACAGGATAACCGAAAATATTATCTAAATAATGCATTTAAGAAATTTGTTGGTTAATGATGAGGTGAACTCCATGCGATATTTTACTAACACCAGGGGCTTATTTTTGTTTTTAGAACCAGCAGACTCAGGTAATTATTTTCTAATTTAGACATTCAATTACCTAAGATGGATTTTTTTAACTCCCACAGCATATTTTTCAAAGTACTTGGCTATCCCATGAGTTACCTGGAGTTTTTCGCAGTACTTACTGGGATACTATCGGTGATATTGTCGGCCAGAGCAAGTATTTGGAGCTGGCCTGCAGGAATAGTAAATGTTTTCCTATCTGCTTTCTTTTATTATCAAATCCAGCTTTATCCGGATATGTTTTTAATGGTTTTCTTTTTCATTACGAACATTATAGGATGGTGGCGATGGGCAAATCCGAAGCCGCAAGAGGCTGATCAGAGAAAACAGCTGAAGGTAAGTTTTATGCCGCCGAAACAATTCCTGATCTGGCTCGCTGTTGGTGTAGCCGGAACCCTATTGGTTGGTACTTTAGCCAGTCAGCTGCATAACTGGTTTCCCCTGCTGTTTAATTTACCAAGCGCATATCCTTTTGTAGATTCGTTTATTTTAGTGATGAGTGTGATTACGACATTACTGATGATTGAGAAAAGAATAGAATGCTGGATAATATGGTTATTGATTGACGTCGTAGCAACTTACTTGTATTTTTTAAAAGGGGCTAAATTTTTCGGAGTTGAATACTTTATCTTTACTATTATCGCAGCATTTGCCTTATGGAACTGGATAAGGGAGTACAGAAGCTATAATAAAAGTGTATCAGATTTTCAAGATCGCAAATTGTAACCGCGGAAATGGCAAACAGTGCCAAAAAAAATCACTTCAACTATTTGATAATAAAAGTATTTAATCTATCTTTGCAGTCCCAAATTTAATGGGAATAATAAATTGTTTAATAAATTAAATACAAGCAAGTGAATACGTTAAGTTACAAAACTGTCTCGGCCAATGCGAAAACTGTTAACAAACAGTGGATTGTTGTTGATGCGCAAGGCGAGATTTTGGGGCGCTTGTCATCGAAGATCGCTATGATCATCCGTGGTAAAAACAAGCCTGAGTACACCCCACACGTAGATTGCGGAGATAACGTTATCGTTATCAATGCAGACAAGGTTAAATTGACAGGAAACAAATTCAGCGAAAAGCAATATGTTTCTTATACTGGTTATCCAGGTGGTCAACGTTTTATCTCTCCAAAAGAGTTAATGGCGAAACACCCTCAACGTGTAATCGAGAAAGCGGTACGTGGTATGTTACCGAAAACTAAATTGGGTAAAAAATTATACACCAATCTTTTTGTGTATGCTGGTGAAAACCACCCTCATGCAGCTCAATCTCCAAAAACCATTAAACTTTAAGAAATGTCAGTTACTAACACTTCAGGAAGAAGAAAAACAGCTGTTGCACGTATCTACTTAAAAGATGGTGCTGGAGCAATTACCGTTAACGGTAAAGACCACAAAGTATATTTCCCAACTTTACCTTTGCAATATATCGTAAACCAGAGTTTAGAAGTTTCTGAGCTTGCAGGTCAATATGATATTACTGTAAACGTTAAAGGCGGTGGAGTAAAAGGACAAGCAGAAGCTGTTCGTTTAGCTATTGCTAAAGCGATTGTTGAACTAGATGCGGATAAAAAACCTGCATTACGTGCTAAAGGCCTGGTAACGCGTGATATGCGTATGGTTGAGCGTAAGAAACCAGGACGTGCTAAAGCTCGTAAGAAATTCCAATTCAGTAAACGTTAATCACAGGAGGCAAAGACAATGGCAAGAACAACTTATCAAGACTTATTGGATGCAGGTGTACACTTTGGTCACCTTACCCGTAAATGGAATCCAAAAATGGCTCCTTACATTTTCATGGAGCGTAATGGAATTCACATTATAGATTTAAATAAAACCTTAACTAAAACTGAAGAAGCTGCGGCTGCGATCAAACAAATCGTAAAATCAGGACGTAAAGTTTTATTTGTTTCAACAAAAAAACAAGCAAAAGGAATCGTAGCTGAGCAAGCTAAAAAAGTAAACATGCCTTTCGTAACTGAACGTTGGTTAGGTGGTATGTTAACTAACTTTGCTACAGTACGTAAGTCAATCAAAAAGATGTCTAACATCGATAAAATGACTAAAGACGGTACTTATGCTATCTTATCTAAAAAAGAGCGTTTAATGATCCAACGTGAGCGTATTAAATTAGAATCACTTTTAGGTGGTATCGCTGATTTAAACCGTTTACCTGCAGCGTTATTCTTAATTGATGTTAAGAAAGAGCACATCGCGGTAACTGAAGCGTTGAAATTAAACATCCCTACTTTTGCGATGGTTGATACTAACTCTGATCCTTCTAACATCGATTTCCCAATTCCTGCGAATGATGATGCTACAAAATCTATCTCTTTAATTACTGATGTAATTATCAAAGCGATTGAAGAAGGTTTAGATGAGCGTAAACGCGAAAAAGATGATGAAGCTGAAAAAGAAGCTGTAGCCGTTAAAGCTGCTGCTGATGCTCCTGAATCGAAAGAGCCAAGACGCAAAAAAGCTGCTGAAGCGGAAGTGGAAGCATCTTCATCAGAAGAAACTAAAACAGAAGAATAGTCATATTTTTTAAATTACAGGTTACTGGTTTCAGGTTTTAAGTTGGCTTAACATGAGTTTAACTTGGCACTTGTAACTTGTAACCTGTAGTTGTTATAAACAAGATTGTAAATTTTAAAAAAGAAATAAAATGTCTACAGTACAAATTACTGCCGCAGATGTAAATAAACTACGCCAACAAACTGGTGCTGGTATGATGGATTGCAAAAAAGCTTTAGTTGAAGCTAATGGCGATTTCGAAGCAGCTGTTGATTTATTGCGCAAAAAAGGTCAAAAAGTATCTGCCGCCCGTTCTGGTAATGCTACTTCTGAAGGTCTGGTATCAATCGCTGTTTCAGCTGACGGTACAAACGGTAAATTAGTTGCTTTAGCTTGCGAAACTGAACCAGTTTCTAAAGTAGAAGATTTCCGTAATCTTGCTCAAGCTGTTTTAGCTGCAGCTGTTGCTAACAATCCTGCTTCTGCAGAAGAATTATCAGATATTGCATTAGAAGACGGACGTACGGTTGCTGAAACTATTACTGAACTAACTGGTAAAATCGGTGAGAAAATCGTTATCCAGGAATATGCAAATATCTCTGGCGAAAAAATCGTTTCTTACATTCACTCGAACGGTAAAATGGGCGTTTTAGTAGTATTCGAAGGTGCTAATGGCGCAGATATTACTGAAGCTGGTAAAGATGTTGCAATGCAGATTGCGGCAATGAACCCGGTTGCTGTTGATAAAGATGGTGTTGATCCGGCTACAATCGAGCGCGAAATTGAAATCGCTAAAGATGTAATCCGTCAGGAAGGTAAACCAGAAGAAATGGTAGAAAAAATCGCTGCCGGTAAATTGAATAAATTCTACAAAGACAGTACTTTATTAAACCAGGAGTTTGTGAAAGACAGTTCGGTAGATGTTCGTAAATTTTTAGATAACACCGCTAAAGGTTTAACAGTAACGGCTTTCAAACGTGTTCAATTAGGTGCATAGGCATCCCTAACATATTAAAAGGTTCCAAGAAATTGGGACCTTTTTTTTTGCCCAAAATTACACAGAATCTTTTTGACATTCATTGCCACACATTTTATCCTGAACTGATTAACTTTAGGATCTATACAAAACACCTATGCTTAATATTTCAAATGCAAAGTATTACCGTGATGATACTATAAACTATGCCAAGCGCATAGCTATAGAAGATGGAAAAATTACCTCAATCGAGAATGCAGAGTCTATAAATCCTGAATATCTGGTTGTTCCAGGGTTCATCGACTTACAGATATATGGTGCAGGAGGAAGGCTTTTCTCAGCTGAGCCAACCATTGAATCACTGACCATTATGGAGGATGATTTGTTAAGAAAGGGAACTACCGGATTTTTGGCCTGTATGGCAACAAACTCTCCTGAGGTTTTCAAGGAGTGCATTAATACAGCAAAATCCTTTGCAAAACAGGCCAGGAATTTCCTTGGCTTGCACCTTGAAGGGCCCTATTTAAATCGTAAACGATTGGGTGCACACATACCCGAATTCGTACGTATGGCCAGCTTAGATGAGATAAAAGAATTACTGGACCGCGGAGATGGGGTAATCAAAATGATGACCATCGCTCCTGAATGTCAGGATGAAAAAGTCATACAATATTTACTGGATCATAAAGTCCTTGTTTCTTTAGGCCATAGCGACGCAAGCTTTATTGAAGCCACCATGGCATACGATAATGGAATCAAAACCACCACTCACTTATTCAATGCGATGAGCCCCGTTCATCACCGTAAACCTGGAATTCCAACCGCCTTTTTTAATCACCAAAAGGCCATGGCGAGTATCATAGTTGATGGAGAACACCTGGACTATGAAGTAGTTAAAATTGCCTACAAATTATCAAAAGGACGACTGTTCCTCATCACAGATGCAGTTACGCCCTGCAACATACCACCATACCAACATATCCAGAAAGACAATAAATTCGTAATGCCTGATGGTACGCTTTCAGGCTCATCATTAACGATGTTAAAGGCACTTCAAAACTGCGTAAATCACTGCAATATTGAGGTACCTGAGGCAATCAAAATGAGCAGTCTTTATCCTGGAAAACTAATAGGTGGTGAGGAATATTCAGGAAGCATTGAAGTTGGAAGCGAAGCAAATCTTCTACTGCTGAATCAAAACCTCGAATTACAGCAAGTAATATTTAAGGGTGAAAGCATCTCAACGAAATAATTACATCAATTATTTAAAAGCATAGCTAGGTATTAAAAAAATGTTAATATTTTTGAAGTCATGAAATACAAACGCATCCTATTAAAGCTTAGCGGAGAATCGCTAATGGGCGACAAACAATACGGAATTGATAATGAACGTGTTAAGCAATATGCAGAAGACATCAAAGCAGTGCACGACAAAGGATTAGAAATTGCAATTGTTATTGGGGGTGGAAATATTTTCAGGGGCTTAAGTGCTGAAAAAAGCGGAATGGACAGGGCGCAGGCTGATTACATGGGTATGTTAGCCACTGTAATTAATTCGATGGCCCTTCAGGATGCACTGGAAAAAGTTGGGATTAAAACCAGGTTACTCACCGCGATAAAAATGGAGCAGATTTGTGAACCATTTATCCGCAGGCGCGCAGTACGTCACCTTGAAAAAGGACGTGTAGTAATTTTTGGCGCCGGAACAGGAAATCCTTATTTCACAACTGACTCTGCCGCTGCACTTCGTGCGATCGAAATCAAAGCCGATGCAGTATTGAAAGGAACCCGTGTTGATGGTATTTATACTGCAGATCCGGAAAAAGATCCTACAGCAACCAAATATGAAGAAATTTCGTTTAGAGAAGTTTACGCAAAAGGCTTAAACGTAATGGACATGACGGCCTTCACACTTTGTGAAGAAAACCAGGTTCCAATTATTGTGTTTGATATGAACAAGCATGGTAACTTCATGAAAATAGCCAACGGTGAACAAATAGGCACAGTGGTTAAATAATCTTAAAACTATTTCTATAGATATACACACATTATGAATGAGCTCATACAATTACAACTAATGGATGCACAATCTTCGATGGACAAAGCGATCGATCATTGTGAAGCCGAATTAACAAAAATTAGAGCTGGAAAGGCTTCTGCTGGTATGCTCGATGGAATTTTTGTTGACTACTATGGTGCAGCAACTGCATTGTCGCAAGTTGCAAGTATCAATACACCAGATGCACGGACCATTGTCATTCAACCCTGGGAAAAATCACTTTTAACTGCAATCGAAAAAGCTATCCAGGTGGCTAACATTGGCATCAATCCTCAAAATGATGGTATTGTAATCCGCTTAGTGGTACCACCGTTAACTGAAGAGCGTAGAAAAGACCTGGTTAAAAAAGTAAAAGAAGAAGCTGAACGCGGACGGATCACTGTTCGTAATATCCGTAAAGATGCCAACAGCAAAATCCAGAAGCTAAAAGGCGAAGGCGTATCTGACGATGAGATCAAAACCGGCGAAGGAGAGGTACAAAAGCTAACCGACGCGTATATCATCAAAGTGGATAAACATGCCGAATTGAAAGAGAAAGATGTAATGACGGTTTAATTAAACTGCCTGATATAAAAAATGCCAGCTCAACAGCTGGCATTTTTTGTTTATAACAATAACGAAATTAGTTCTGAACCTTGATTTCCGTTCTTCTGTTCATAATCCTGCCTTCTTCTGTATCATTGCTGGTAATCGGCTCTTTCTCACCGTGACCAACAATGGTAAATTTATCTGCACTTAATCCGGCGTTTACAAAGTAAGATTTTACAGCGTTAGCCCTGTCGATAGATAACGACATATTATGCTCCGGGGTACCCTCTGCTGAAGAATGTCCGTTTAATACGAATTTTGTATTGGGAGATTTTTTCATCTCACTTACCGCTTTATCAAGAATAGAGAATGAGGAAGTTTTTAATACAAATGAATTGAATTCAAACTGAATATTATCTAAATTAAAATCAGGCTTCTGAACTGGTGCCGCTTCTTCAACTTCTTTCTCTACAGGTGCTGTTTTTTTGGTTTCCACAGGCGGAGTTGGTTTTGCAACAGGCGCAGGTGCAGGCTTGGTAACCATCTTTTTTGTTTTACAAGAATACATGCTAATGGTGAGCAATCCGGCAATTAACGTAAGGAAGATTTTTTTTGTGAAATTCATTTTAAAATGGGTTTTAGATTTGAATTGTGTGTTTAACCAAACATACAATTTTATGGTTATAGTATATAACGATTTTTTTTCAGAGAACTTATACCACAAATGTCATGTCCTCAATCGCAATAATGAGGATGTCCAGCTGACCGATTTGAGTGACCATCTCCGTCTTGGTATGGTCAGTCAGGCCCTTTTCCGCTACTTCGATTTCTAGCAATCGAAAGGCATTTGCCAGCTTAGCAGCACCCATTTGTGCTATCCTGCCTGCAAGGCGATGTACAATTAAACGGCACTTATCGCGATTGTTTTCAACCATCAACCCTTTTAATTCCCTGGAGTCATCCTTACAATCCTGTTTAAACCGGTTAAGAATCTTTTCCAGCATTTGCTGATCACCGAAAGTCATCTTTTCCAGCGATGATAAATCAAACTCAACGTGTTCCTCCGGTATTTGCTTCTTCTCAAAAATCGAAAGCAGATCAACAGCACGGAAAGGCTTCATAATCAATCCGTCAAAGCCTTCACTCAAGACCATTTCACGTTCTTCAGGTAAAACCTGCGCGGTGATGGCATAAAATTTAACAGTATCTGGCAGCTTCTTCTTCAATATATGGCAAAGCTCTAAACCAGTCATTTCCGGAAGCCGCATATCAATCAACACAAACTTTAATTCCGGATCAACACTTTCACGGAGTATATCAGCTACCTGATTAAAATTTTTGTAAGGAATTCCATGTCTATCAAATATCAACCCGCAAAGATCAACAATAAGCTTATCATCGTCGATCACCCAAACTGTTCCCTGATTTACAATCGTATATTTTTGTGGATCAGATACGTCGTCAATTTGCTTTGGTGCTTGTGTGTAGGTTAAATAAATATTGAATGTCGTTCCTAAACCCAGTTTACTTTTTACGTGTATTCTACCTCCCTGTGCCTCAATTAACGATTTAACAATTGGTAAGCCCAACCCTGTTCCCGTTTGATTCAATACATATTGCTCCGGAGATTCAATTTGTTCGAATTCATTAAATATCCGCTCCATATCTTTTTGTTCAAAACCAATACCTGTGTCCTTCACCGTAAAATGGAAGTGTAAATGATCTAACTGTTTCTTGATCGATACCGTTAAACTGATCTCGCCCCTCAAAGTGAATTTCACCGCATTTCCCAACAGGTTAAACAAAATTTGTTTCAGCCTGAAAGCATCGCCGTTTACAAACTCAATATCGCCCAGATCCAATTGAACGTTTAGCGTGAGTGATTTCTGCTCAGCCAAAGGCTGCACAACAGATATCACTTCATCGAGAATTTTACGGATATTAAAGGGTTGATTATGAAACTTGAATTCCCCTGAAATGATGCGGTTATAATCCAGCACTTCATTCACAATCTGAAGCAAGTGTATCGAAGAGTGGTATATGGCGTTCACATCCTTTTTATTTGGATAGTCCTGCTGCGCGATCAGTTCGGCATAACCCAGAATAGATTGTAAAGGCGTCCTGATCTCATGGCTCATGTTCGATAAAAACCGCTGTTTAGCTTTTCCATGATATTCAGCCTCATCTTTAGCCTGCTCTAATTCCTTTCTATACCGGTTACTCTTTGTAATATCAGTCAAAATCAAATACAACAAAATCACAGTAAGTAAAAAGAAGGTAATGATAATGGCTGTAATCTGGGTAATCCCATCGTTTACCACCTCCTTTGCCTGTATGCCGTTAAGGTCTACCTGTGCCACAGCCTGCCCTTCCACCTCCCTTAAAATCTGCAGAATTTGATTGGTTAGCGCATTACTCGCATTAGATAGATCAGCTTCACGCTTTAAAAACTTCTGACTTTTCTGACGCTGTTCCAGCTCAATATTTTTCAGTGAGCCAGTCATACTTTTCATAATACTATCTTCCGCCTTCGCATTAAGCGTGTCGCGTTTTACCTTAAATTCTTCATTGATGATTTTGTACACGTCGGCTTTTTTCTTTCCGAAAAGTTTGCTCAAAAAGCCCCTTGACTTTTCCTCTTCCTCTGGTGCAACTGTAGTCGTAGAAGTAGTCGTCTCTGTGGTTAGAACCGCACTATCGGTTTGTCTCGCACGGGATGCAACAAGTTCATTAAGTTTCTCTACCTCATCAGAAAATGATTTTGTATTCACCAGGGTCTCCCGAACCTGCAAATATGCAATAAACTGTTTATCGCGCTGTACAAGTAAATTTTTGATTGATTTGATTCTTTTTAGTTGCAGCGAGTCGTCACTGTAAAGTTTGCGTAGTGTATCTAAACTCGATCTCAACCTTCTGGATTCCCTTAAAAAGTTGTAATTACCTTGTTTATTGAAAGCTTCATCACGCTGTAACTGGTCGAGTCTGGCAATTTTGTGTGACAGGTCATTCACAATGCGTAAGCGATCATTTGGCGCAGAAATTTCTTCAACGGTACTCAACATCCGCGTAAAGGCGAATTTGCTGATTCCCCAGGCCATCAACAAAGCAAAACAGGCAAATAAAAATCCTATAATTACTTTTCCTTTTACGGCCCTGAAAAATCGTTTTTGAATTGCGGCTGCCATGAACTAAAAATTGTGTCTCAATAGCTAAACGAAAGTTTAACGATAAGACAATTCTGCTCCATTCACACAAATAACATACCAAGGAAATATGATTAAGACTCACAGACCTGAGCTGCAGTGATTGCTTCGTGAATTATAGATAATCATCCGACTTATCTCCGGTAATTTTTTTAATTTTAATCAAGCCAAAACACATGAACCGTATCGACCGCCTTTTCGGCATATTAACTTTACTTCAATCCAGGAAATACATCACCGCAGAAAAGATTTCAGAGCGGTTCGAAATCAGTGTGCGTACCGTGTATCGCGATATCAAATCCTTACAAGAACAAGGCATACCCGTTAGCTTTGAACAGCCCAAAGGATATTTCCTGGTTCAGGGATACTTTCTGCCTCCCGTTTCTTTCAACATGGATGAAGCAAATGCCTTCCTGCTGGTAGAACGCCTTGTAAATGGTTTTGCAGATCAATCCATCCGTTCACATTATGCTGCAGCACTCACTAAAGTGAAGGCGGTATTAAAAACCACTCAAAAAGAAAAGCTGGAGGCGATGAATCAGCACATTAAACTGCAGATCCCGGAATGCCTGACCTTCAATTACCAATACCTTTCGCTTATTCAACATGCTATCTCCGAAAACCAGATGCTTCGGCTGGAATATAAAAATGCAAAAGAAGAAGCAAGCCTGCGGGAAGTAGAACCTATTGGTTTGATTTTCTATGCCTTTAGCTGGCACCTGATTGCCTGGTGCCATTTCAGGAACCAATACCGGGATTTTAATCTTACCAGAATCGTCTGCCTGAAAAATATTGAAAAAGCTTTCATTAAAAAACAACATATCCCATTAAGTGAATATATGAGTATGCTACCTGTAAATTACTAATTCTTTTTTTCACACTGCCATAGGGTTGTCACTCACCCCCATTTCCTTTGTAGAAACAAACGCTAAAAGCATGAGCATAGCCGATCTATTATTAATGGAAATGAACACAATCGAAAAACTAAATCAAAAGAAAATGGATATTATTAAAGCATTATTGAAAGAACTGGAATCAGAATTCAATACCACAAAAAAATTCCTTACCCTGGTACCAGAGGAC
Organism: Pedobacter frigidisoli; assembly: GCF_032678525.1. GTDB lineage: Bacteria > Bacteroidota > Bacteroidia > Sphingobacteriales > Sphingobacteriaceae > Pedobacter > Pedobacter frigidisoli_A. The sequence continues at coordinate 4,019 of NZ_JAVTSE010000011.1, read as the reverse complement.
AAATTTGATTGGGCGCCACACGAAAAAAGCATGAAACTTAAATCGCTGGCCAGCCACATTGCCGAACTACCCTCCTGGATCAGTTTAGCAATCAATACCGATGGACTGGACTTTGCCACTGCTCCATATGAAGAGAAAAAAGTGAGCAATAATGCCGATCTGATTCAAATTTTGGAAGAAAGTTATTCAAGTGGCAAGAAAGATCTGGAAAGTGCCAATGAAGGTGAATTTGATAAACAATGGATCCTGAGAAATGGAGATCAGATTCTCGGAGATATGACTAAGTATGAGATGATCAGGGTTGCCTATAGTCAAACTATTCACCACCGTGCACAATTAGGGGTTTACCTAAGGCTACTCAATATTCCAATTCCGGGCAGTTATGGCCCAAGTGCCGACGAACAGAAATTTTAGATCAGCCTTATTAATATAAAGAACATCAGCGAAAACCTGGTGTTCTTTGTGTATTTGTAGTGATACAGAATTTATTTCCGTAAAATTGCATTATGAACAACAATGCGGCTACCCGTTTAAACAAATTCATCAGCGAGAGTGGGCTGTGTTCGCGCCGTGAGGCCGATAGGTTTATTGAAAAAGGAAATGTTTTTATAAACGGTAAACGGGCCAAAATTGGCGACCAGGTTTATGCTGGCGACAAAGTGATGGTTAACGGGCACAATATAGAGCCTAAAGAAGAATCAAGCTTCGTGTTGCTGGCGTTCAACAAACCTGTTGGCATTACCAGCACTACAGAATCAAACGTAAGAGACAATATCGTAGATTACGTCAATTACAGTGAACGGATTTTCCCGATCGGGCGGCTGGATAAAGATTCCCAGGGACTTATTTTCCTGACCAACAACGGTGATATCGTTAACAAAATACTTCGTGCGGGAAATAAGCACGAAAAGGAATATCTGGTAACGGTAAACAAGCCGCTTACCGAAGACTTTATTTTCGAAATGAGTAACGGTGTACCCATCCTGGGTGTGAATACCCGTAAATGTAAAGTTCGCCAGGTCAGTAACTATGTATTTAACATTATCCTGATCCAGGGACTTAACCGTCAAATCCGCAGAATGTGCGAGCATTTTGGTTATGAGGTAACCAAACTTGAACGTACCAGGATCATGAACATCAGTTTAAAAGGTATCCCTACGGGCGAATTTCGTGAGCTCTCAGAAGATGAACTGAGCGGCATTATGAAAAGCGTGGAGAAATCATCTTCAGAAGTATCTTCAAAAAGCAAAAAACCATCGGTTAAAAAACCGGGGCTGCAGGACGATATCCCCGAACTTCGGGAATCTAAACCGAAAAAAACAATCAAGAGCACACAAAACACCGGTCAGAAACCAGGCGTTAAAAAAAGTACAAGTCATTCAACTTCAAAATCTGCAGGTAAAAACAGCTCAACCAACAGAAATGCACGTCCCTCGAAAGGCAAAAGCGGACCAAAACAAAATAGCAGAGGCAGAGGAAGATAGCCTTTAAAATGTAAAATTCTGAGCGGCAACACTTTGCTTTCTGTTTTCGCCTTTCAGCTTAAAAGCTTTTTGAGTACCTTTGCAGCAAATGGTAACAGCTAAGAAAATCGATATCCGCTCACTGGATTTGCCTCAATTACAACAGCACCTTGTTGCAATGCAACAACCTGCGTTCAGGGCTAAGCAAATCTATCAGTGGTTATGGGAAAAATCCGCAACCAACTTCGAGGAGATGAGCAACCTTTCAAAAGACTTGCGCAAAGCTTTGGATGAAGGTTTTACCATCAATGCTGTTCAGGTCAACAACTCCCAGTTCAGTAACGACCATACCATCAAGAATACTTTTCGCCTGGCCGATGGAAACATTGTTGAAGGCGTTTTAATCCCACTTGAAGACCGTATGACCGCCTGTGTGAGTTCGCAGGTTGGTTGTAGCTTAACCTGTAAATTCTGTGCAACGGGATATATGGATCGTAAACGTAACCTAAATGCCGATGAAATTTATGATCAGGTCGTTTTAATCGATAAGCAGGCAAAACAGAACTATAATAACCCCCTAACCAATATTGTTTATATGGGTATGGGCGAGCCACTTTTAAATTATGCAAATGTTTTAAAGTCTATCGACCGGATTACCGCTCCAGACGGACTGAACATGAGCTATAAGCGCATAACAGTTTCTACAGCTGGCATTGCTAAGATGATCAAGAAACTTGGCGACGATGGTGTTAAATTCAATCTGGCATTATCACTTCATGCGGCAGATGATAAAAAGCGAAATGAGATTATGCCGATTAATGAGGCCAACTCATTAAAATCATTGGCTGAAGCATTAAAATATTATTTTGCAAAAACCAAGAACCCGGTTACTTACGAGTACATTGTATTCAACCATTTTAATGATGAAATTTCTGATGCGATGGATCTGGCAAAGTTCTGTAAACATATCCCTTGTAAGGTCAATCTGATCGAATACAATCCGATCTCTTTTGCCGATTTCACGAATGCCGAAGGTGATAAAATTGATGCATTTGCAAACTACCTGAAGAGTCAGGGCATCACCACCAATATCCGTCGCAGCCGTGGAAAAGACATCGATGCAGCTTGCGGGCAGTTAGCGGTAAAAGAAGAAGCCAGCAGTTAATATCACAACACACCCAGTTCTTTCACTATTTGCTTAAAGCCTGGTCGATCATTTTGATTGATAGCTAAACACCTGTCTCTGATTAAACAAACAGCCTGATAGGCTTCAAACTCATCTCTGGTTATGGAAAGTAAATCATCCAGCAAATAGCCATATGCTTTTACTTCAATTCGTTCAAGAGAAAAGGCTGTTTCGTCATTGCTCCTGTTGTAAAAGGAGGCGGCGCCAAAATCACCAAAAAGCGTTTTACCGGACGGATCAACCAGGATATTATGCGCATACAAATCTCCGTGAATAATACCCTTACTGTGCAAATGCAAGCCAACATCGGCAATTCGCTTTGCAATTTCCAGCAGCTGCTGAGCTGAAAGAGTTACTTCATCTTCAAAAATGTCCCTCGTACAGCTGTCCAGACTCGGAGGCCTTCCCAAGTTAAAGAACTCCTGAGGAATCAATTCCATCACCACCCCGTTTCTGTCCTCGTGGCTGAAATGAATCTTACCCAACAACTTTACAATAGCCGGGTGAGCACCAGCAGCGATATATGCCCTCATCTCATCCTGTGGGTAACCATCACTAGTTACATTACCCTTAAAAATCTTTACTGCAGCATCCTGCAGTAAATCTGCCACCAGTAAAGAAGCGCGGTAAATGGTACCCGAGGCACCCTCTCCCAGCATATTCATCAGGGTGATCTGTTCAACATCAATAGTTGCTAAATCAGGAAAGTCTGTTGCGTTCTGTTGTATTTCATTTCCTGAAAATGCCAGCCAGGCTAACCCTGGCATTGAAATCAACCACTGAGGTAAATGATCCAGGCGATTAGCTGAAATCCTCAGCAACGCTAAGTTCCGGCAGTTTACCAGCGACTCAGGTAATGCAGTAAGCTGATTACCGGCAAGCATCAGCTTTTGCAGATGCACGCAATCACCAATAGACGATGGCAAATCAGTAATCCTGTTATTGGTAAGAATCAGCCATTTCAAGTTTGCATTAATCGCCGCAGGGCCGATGTGTTCAATCTGATTAGATTTGAAACCAGCAATACTGAGCACTGGGCAATCACTTAAAACGTCTGGTAAACTTGTGAACAGATTATCCGAAGCAAAGAAAACCCTCAACTTGCTGAGTCTTCCGAAATCATCAGGTAAACGGCACAACTGATTACCAGAAAGATCCAGATATTCCAGCGTTTCTGCCAACGAAAAAATCTCCAATGGAAATTCAGTGAGGCCTTCAGATAATTTTAAAGTAGTGGCACCCTGAAGTTCCCCTGATGATAACTGTACTAGCGTTTGCAAAATATAATGGTTTGAGTTAAGCTGCGAAGATAAAAAATATTTATCCGGAAGTCAGCACAGAATATGTGTATTAAAATCCCCAGAGTGCTA
>NZ_JAVTSE010000010.1:0-164694 GCF_032678525.1 Pedobacter frigidisoli | reverse complement strand
GTACCGTTTGCTGTAGCATAATCTACCGTTACTGCATTCTGGATTGCACCGGTCAAGGTTACGGTGAAAGTAGCGTTTCCACCACTGATGTTCTCGGCAACCGTTACGTTGTTGATCGCTAAACTTGAAGCATCATTATCAGTTATATTGGTTGTAACTGAATTGGTACCAAGTACTGCAGAACCGGTTAATCCTGAGATATTGGCAGTAAAACTTTCTGTTGTTTCAGAAATTGCATCATCAACAATTGGGATAGTAAAATTTACAGTTCCTGCCGCAGAGCCGACAACTGTTCCGATAGGAAAAGTGACTGATGTAACTGAAGGCGTTCCATAGTCGGCAGCGGTAGCGGTTCCAGGCGCTGTAGTTACATTCACAGTAACAGCAGATTGAAGCACAATGCCTGCGGTACCTGCCAAAGTCACACTATAGGTGGCACTACCCACATTCTCTGCAACTGTTGCATTGGCCGTCGACAAATTCACGATGGGCACTTCGTATGCGCACAGAAACGCATCGTCGAAATTACCCTCATTCCCAAGATTTGCACGATACAAATATGTACCCGCTGGTACTACGCTAGTTTTCCCGCTTACGAAAAACCAGGTTTCCAGATCTGTTGCGCTGGTGAAACTAACTCCTGAAGAAGTTGCTCCTGTTACACCTGCAATAGCACTCTGATCGGCATTTCTAATATCAATAGTCCCTGTCCAATCTGCGTAACTACCGTTAAATGTTCGGCTACTGAACCAACCTGTATAAGAAATGATACTTGGTTTAGTGGTGGTAAATGGCCTGGTAACAGTACCAGCGTTATTGGCGATATCAAGGTATTGAGATCCATTGTGTGCTAAGTCAGGCCCGGCAGCATAACCAGTTCCGTCAACTTTAACAATATTAAACAATCCATTAGCGCCGGATACGGTGCTCCATCCGTCGTAAGTGTTGCCAGATTGAACATTGTTTCCATTGTTATTGGTTATCCCAATATTGCTATCAAAACCAGCAGGTGTGCCCGTAATCAGATTAGTGGAACATACCGTGCTGACTACCGGGTTTATGTTGGTTATGTTAGCCGTATTGTTGGTCGTAACCGGATCATTTTGACCACCAGCAATCGTGGCGGAGTTACTCATATCTCCGGCAGAGTTTACAGAAGCCGTTATTGTAAGTACAGAGTTTGCACCTGATGCAAGATTTCCAATCGTCCAAACACCAGTACTAGAATTGTAGGCTGCAGAGGGATTGGCACTAATAAAAGTATAACCCGACTTTAAAGCATCTGTGACTGTTACTCCAGTTGCGGGAGATGGACCTGCGTTTGCGGCTGTCAAGGTAAAGACTATATTCCCACCAACTGTTGGCGTATTGGTGTTAGCTGTCTTCGTAATACTTAGATCTGTCCTTGGCTCAACTGTGACCGTTATCACACCTGTTGTCGACTTCTTTAAATAAGTATCTTCAAAAGTATAATTCGCGGTGACCGTTCCGCTGAAACCTGTAGCTGGAACAAAAGTTACGAGGCCGGCATCATCAACAGTGAAAGTTCCTTGTCCAGCTACGGTATAAGTTTGATCTATAATTCCATCTGTAGCAGGATTTAGGTCTAAAGTTCCTGAAGCATATGTACCTTGCGCTGAATTTAAAACCGGGTCAGGACCGTTAATGGTAGTATTGTCGTTGGCTAGAACATTGATGGTGATACCTGCGCTGTTGTTAATGAATGTTGTTGCAGCATCGTTATTCGCAACAGGCGTTTGTAGTTGTTGCGCTGAAGGTGTAATGTTTACGTTCCTGATCTCGTGAAAGTTGGTTGATCCGCCGGTAGACGCAGCAAAACCCGCCTTTAAAGTAGATGGTATCCTGCTATCTGCAATTACATATGGAGCGTTATTTAAGATCGTCACCCACCTGTTTTTCTCACCAACATAAATATCCACGCTAATAGAAAAACCAGTATCAGTACCGGTTCTTTTAACGACATCAAATCTCACTTTGCGATATCCGGAAAGAAGATTATTCACAATCCTTGAACTAGTTGACAGCGTAAACTGATCTGCAGCAGGAAGGATAAAACTACTATTAATCGTATTATTGGCTGAGGTTACTTTACCATTTACGAATGGGTAGGCTTGATTTCCAAAACGCGCATTGTTAGGGCCAACAGCGCCACGAACCACAACCATACCGTCTACATCTACTCTATTGGTTTGAGTATTTCCAGCTGTATTTGTGAAGCCTCCATTTTTAGTTTCAGTAGCTACGCCAAAATTACCATACTCGTCTAATCCTAGCGCTAAAAACCCAGCATTCATGCCTTGATTAGCGGCAGCATTTGCATTTTGCGCATATCCCAAGGCGCCGCCGAATTGTCCAATATCGAAGGTTTGTGAGCCATCGAAAAGGAAAAAAGTAATACCATCTGCACGTGTACCACCATAAGTAAAATACTCAAATTCAGCATGTATACCTCTCGAAAAAGGAAAGTTCTGATTGATATAAGCAAACCCTTTTTGATTGGTATTAGCATTCGTCAACCTTAAAACCCCATCACCAGAGGGATCAACTCCTCCACTGGTCAAACTTGCACTGGCCGTACCCCCTAGTACTAAACCTGTAGTATTATTTGTTTTAAATGAGTTTTTATAAGGAAATGTCTGGGCGTTTGCTTCATTTCCTAACATTACGATGGAAACAAAAAACATTGCAAAAACAAAATATCCAACAAATTTCTTCGTTAAATAATTGTGACTACGATTAAATATTCGCGCGAAACCACGCGAAAAGAGTAGAGCTTTATTCATAAACGGGACGATAAGACAGTCTGCAACAATAGGGTTGTGGCAATTGTTATTCTAGCTAATGTTTGGTTTTTCGATAACTTACGTAATCTCAAAACCTATGGTTTTAAAATGATGAAATTTATTAGTGAAATTCTGTTTCACCAATCGGATATCACACTTATTTTCGCAAAGATATTTAATGGTTAGAAAACTTCAGCTGACGATTATTTGATTTTGTATTATTAGTAATACATAATGTTTCGCTATTGAGTTGACTTAAATCAAATGCTGGGTTATTTTAATTGGAATGGAGATTTTTTGGAAAGCCAACAACGGCAGACAATTGATTATAATCAATTGTTTTAATACAACCATTAGCTATATCAAATTCAAGACATTCAAGTTTCAGCCTAAATACTTGGCATATGCTGCTCAGCATGTTAAAAAGTGGAGATTCAGAATAATTTGAAAAACTATTTCTGTCGATGTATTAATCTTTAATGGCTGGAAAGATTACGGTAAAGCAGGTTGTTGCATCCGATGACTGCACACTTATTGTACCACCATGAGCTTTTGCGATTTCACTGGATATAAATAATCCTAGACCCAATCCCTCCTGCCCTTGCTTGATGCTACCCCTCGAAAAAGGCTTAAACAAATGCTGCTGAGTTAATTCATCGATCGCTTGTCCTGAATTGATTACACAAAGTTCCAGCCCCTGGTCATCAGTTTTCGCCGTTATGCTGATGGGTTTGCCCTTCTCTCCATGTGTAATAGCATTCCCCATTAGGTTGGAGAACAGCTGTGCCAGGCGCTTGTGATCTGCTTTCACAGGTTTTGAAAGAGACAGATCAAGATCAATAACTATATCTGGAATGGCTACAGTAAATTCGGAAATGACTTCCTTCAGCGTATTTTCCAGGCTGTCTGTATTTTCAAAATTTAATTTGATTCCACCGCCAAGTCTACCACTCGCGAAATCAAGAATATTATCAATAAGCCCGCGGGTCCTCATAGTAGCATCCTGAATAATCTTGGCTAATTTCAAATTTCTTTCGTCGAGATTACTCCTTAATTGAAGCTGCACAGCATTAGAAATGGCATTTACAGGGTTACGAAGATCGTGTCCCAGCATGGCAATAAACTGTTCCCGGATTTCTCCTTCTTCCTCCTGTCTGCGGCTTCGTTCTGTCGCAACTGATAAGTCGTCAATGGCACTAAGATGAAATGAAATCAATTCCGCAAACAAGTTGAAAGTATCAATGGTATGCTGGTTGTTTACATTAGCTGGGTTAGGATCAATGGCACATAGTGTGCCGAAATATTCACCATTTTTTAATGTTATAGGGACAGAAATATAGCTTTGTAAACCATAGAGGCGGGGTGTATGGTGGTCACGCCATTTCTCATCTTCACTTACGTGATCAATGGCTACAGCTTTTTTGTGTTCACTGATTTCGTGGCAAATAGTAGTTTCCAGCTTAAGCTCTCCGCCGGGCTCTAAACCAAAACCTATGAGATCGTTTGTAGCATAGGCAATCCACTGTTCATCAGTTACCCTGGCAATGGCCGAAAACCCCATGCCTGTGGTTTTACAAACTACGTCCAAAATGTTAGCGATTATGGGAATTTTTGCAACGGACTCGATATCAAGTTGAATATCCGCTTTACTGATGCGTTTCATGCCGACTAAGTTTAAAGGATTGTAGTCCTCTAAATCAAAGATAGCAAATTGAATTGCATATCCAAGCCATCACGAAGCAATCTAAGGTTTATATAATGATTGTTACTTTTAAGGGGCGGCTAGGCTATATGACCAAATGCCTGATTATCTACACGGTGTACAAAATCACCAATATCAAAGGGCTTGGAAATGAAATCCTGTGCAGCACAGTGGTGTAAAACATCTGCTTTAGTATAATTTGCGCTCATCATGACTACCGGAACAGTACATGTAGACAGGTTTGCCTTTAATATCCTACAAACCTCTATTCCACTACCATCAGGAAGCATCACGTCAAGCACAAAGGCATCAGCGCGAGCATCCCGAGCGCCCTCCATAAACGCACCAACAGTAGCAAAACTGCATACCTCATAATTTTCTGTCTCTAGTAAAAAGATGATTATTTCTCTGATATCGTCATCGTCCTCAAGTACACACACCCTCTTTTTAACTACGTTCTGTTTCATCATTTTCCCTTTCTCCTTATCTGAAGTATATATGCAACAGGTTTTCAGTAATTAAGTTTTATTTATCTGATTTTATAGCACTTAAGAATGATCGCATTAACGGAAGTAGATCGAAGTAGCAACTAAAAAAAGAGAGTGCCGGCAAAAAGCGTTGAGATATAGAGATACATCTAATCTGAAATTCACCCTAAAAGCTCTAAAACATAGCGATTAAGAGTAAACAAAACTATTTAAAAAGAAACCTGTTCAAGGCTATATAAAAAGTCACCTTATGATAGGATTTATACTCGCCACCCCATCTAAAACTCCTAAGATTAAAAATAGCGGAGCCGAGTGGCAGGAGCAACTTATGGTTTCACAACTTCGGCAGATGGATTGTGGAGCATTTAAAAAACTATATAAAATGTATGCTGCAAACCTGCTTGGCGTAATCACTCTTATTGTTAAGCAACGTGAAACTGCAGAGGACTTACTACAGGAATCTTTTTTGAAGATTTCGAAAAACTTTTCCAGTTACGATGAAAACAAAAGTCGACTTTTTACCTGGATGCTGAATATTGCCCGAAATACCGCAATTGATCACCTGAGGAAAAAGTCGACGAAACAGGAAAATCATCATGTTGATCTGGATGAATCCATGATCCAGTTGAATACGAAATTCTTCTATTCAATATACACAGATGGTATTGGAATCAAAAAAATAACAACCTCCCTTCCCTATAAGCAACAACTGATTATAGACCTCGTTTATTACAAAGGCTATTCACATACTGAAGCCGCTGAGAAACTTGATATGCCACTTGGGAGTTTAAAAACTGCATTGCGCGCCGCAATTCTATTGCTCAGAAAGTCATTCAATAAAGAGGATTTGCCCGCTAAAACAGCACTGCCATCATACCCCTTACCTATTCAACAGCATGCTGCCGCCTCACACCACTTTTTTTAACCAACAGTAAAGTTATATCCTAAGGAATTTCCATACCAGTTGAGATCTGTACTGACACCAACAAAAAACAACCTAAATGGTGGGAATGGACACAGATAAAAGCATCCCGGCTACCCGGGATGCTTTGTACTTAAACCAGGTTTTGTATACTGATTTGCTCACGCGCAGTTTTTGCCGCAGCCACCATATTGATTAAGGCGGCTTTTGTTTCCGGCCATTTACGGGTTTTCAAACCGCAGTCTGGATTTACCCAAAGGTGTTGTGCAGGGAGCAGGCTTGCTGCTTTTGTAAGCAATAAGGCCATCTCTTCGGCACCAGGAACTCGTGGTGAATGAATATCATACACTCCCGGGCCGATTTCGTTGGGGTAGTCAAAATCTGCAAAGGCCTCGAGAAGTTCCATCTGCGAGCGCGAAGTTTCAATTGTAATCACATCCGCATCCATAGCTGCTATATGCTGAATAATGTTATTGAATTCGCTGTAGCACATATGCGTGTGAATTTGTGTGTCATCCCCCACCCCGCTTGCCGAAATCCGAAATGCGTTCACCGCCCATTCAAGATATTTGGCGTGTTTGGACTTTCTTAAGGGTAAGCCTTCACGTATGGCGGCCTCATCAATCTGAATGATACCAATCCCAGCTTTTTCCAATGCCAGAACTTCATCCCGGATGGCAAAGGCTATTTGATTGGTTGTAATATCCCTTCCCTGATCATCACGTACAAATGACCATTGTAAAATGGTTACCGGGCCCGTAAGCATGCCTTTCATCGGCTTTGCTGTTTGAGCAGCAGCAAATTTACTCCAGCGTACCGTCATGTCTTTCGGGCGGCTCACATCGCCATAAATTACCGGCGGTTTTACGCAGCGGCTTCCATAACTCTGCACCCAACCATTCTTTGTAAACAAGAATCCATCCAGCTGCTCGCCAAAATATTCCACCATGTCGTTACGCTCGAACTCTCCATGTACCAGCACATCCAGTCCAATTTCTTCCTGCCAGCGTATAGCCGCTATTGTTGCATATTTTATAGCCTCTTCATACTGCGCAAGGGTCAGATCACCTTTTTTGTATCTGGCACGCATCTGGCGTATATCATCTGTTTGTGGAAATGACCCTATTGTTGTGGTAGGGAACGCAGGGAGCTTAAACCGCTCGTGATGCAATTGCTGACGTATTGCAAAAATACTTTTACGGGTTGAGTCTGCATCTGTGATTCCGGCAATACGATCCTTCACTACTTGTTTATGTACTTTCTGAGAGCTAAGGCGGTTTTTAATTGCTAATTGGTTGGCTTTGAGCAAATCAGCATTTCCTTCAGCAATTTGACGGATTTCACTCACTTCAGTTAATTTTTGGCGTGCAAAAGCCATCCAGTTTTTTATTTCCGGATCAATAGCTGTTTCGAGTTCCAGATCAATCGGACTATGAAGCAATGAACAGGATGGGCCAATCATTACTCGGTCTTCGCCCAACAATGCTACTGCCTTAGCAACAAGAGAAAGCGACTTTTCATAGTTATTCTTCCAAACGTTACGCCCGTCTACTACCCCTAAGGAAAGTTGTACTTTTTCAGGAATCATTGCCAGCACATCGTCCAGCTGGTCAGGAGCCCTCACAAGATCGATGTGCAAGGCTGATATTGGAAGGTTTACGGCCAATGCTGCATTATCCAACAGTGCCTCAAAATAAGTAGCGACTAGTAATTTTACCCCGCTTACCCTATTAGCAATAGCCCGGTATGCATACTCAAAAGCCTCTTTGTCTTTTTTTGAAAGATCGAGCGCCAGGCAGGGCTCATCCAGCTGAATCCATTCTGCTCCCTGTTGTTTCAGACGGTTGATTATTTCAATGTAAACCGAAACCAGCTTTTTAATCAAGTCAATCCGTTCAAAACCCGTTTCTTTTTCTTTACCCAACAGCAGATAGCTCACCGGCCCCAGCAATACTGGCTTTGCTTTTTCTGCTAATTGCTGCTTTGCGCTGTTGTATTCACAGAATATATTTTCATTAAATATCCGGAATTCCTGATCTGCAGTAAATTCAGGCACAATGTAATGATAATTGGTATCCAGCCATTTGGTCATTTCCATTGCAGTAATATCCAAACCGTCTTTTTGGTAGCCGCGAGCCATAGCAAAATAGAGATCAATCTCGTTGTTGCCCTTCACCTGCGAGAGTACAGGCGAGTACCGTTGCGGGATTACACCCAGGAGAAAACTCGTATCTAATACCTGATCATAAAAACTGAAATCATTGCATGGGATAAGGTCAATACCGGCATCTGCCTGGGTTTGCCAGTTCTCTTCCTTAATGATACGTGCAACCTTATTGAGTTCCTTAAGGTCTATTTTACCTGCCCAGTATTGCTCGCAGGCTTTTTTCAATTGTCGTTGGATCCCTATCCGCGGGTATCCCAGATTTTGTGTTAACATATTTCAACTTTTTAAATGGTAAATAATCATTGTAAAAAATTCGCACATCATCTCAGGATGTTTCGCATAGAATGAAAAAAAGAAAAACACAGACGCAGGCGATAGCCCGGCTCATCCAGCAGGGTTTACCATCATAAGTACTCATCTGACTTTAAGCTTCAATCGCGAAAGCATCGTCAATTCGAAACAGGCAGGTATCCTGACTTGTAACAGTTTCTATCATCCTTCCCGCCAAATGAGCAGTGGACATCCCTGGATAAAAACCTTTTTGTTACTTACAGTTGCGCGACAGTTCGTGATTTACACACGATTCCCTTTTCATTTACAGCTAAGTAAAACCTTTTTCAATTGTTGAAATATGCAAAGAACTCCAATTATTACAAATCAGCTTTAAACTGCAACAAAAATACATTTGAAGATCATTATTCTTTTAAAAATGTAAAGTTCAGTTATATTATCTATTTTTAGCTCTATCTAAAGCAAATTAAACTTTTAATAACTTATATTTAACACCATTAAAGATAATTATTCTGATGACTGAACTTGATGAAACCGACTTATTGTTGTTAAAGATCCTCGCAAACAATTCAAAACATACCAATAAGGAACTTGCAGGAAAGGTAAATCTATCCCCTTCTCCAGTTTTCGAGAGGATCAGACGACTCGAAACTGCCGGATATATCAAAAAATATATTGCCATTCTGGATGCGGGGAAATTCAATCAGGGATTCATCGTATTCTGCAACATTAAGCTGAAGCAACATGACAAGAAAATTGGTAACCGCTTTGTAGAAGATATTATGAATATTGATGAAGTGGTGGAATGCTATAATGTCTCGGGAGATTACGACTTTATTCTAAAGGTTTATGCCAAAGACATGAAACACTATCAGGACTTTGTATTCAATAAACTTGGTTCTGTTGAAAATATAGGCAGCACACACAGTACTTTTGCTATGGCCGAAATTAAAAATACACACAACATTAGTTTTTAAACTTACTTATCTACTGAGTCTCCGCCTGAACTTCTAGCGATTGAAAGTTATCTAAAACGAGGTAATTTCATTCGTCAATTGGCAAAAATAAAACTTGGTAACCATTATTATGATATATTAGCTTTTTATTCAGATGGGAATGTTCAGCCGAGATATTTAAACTTTGAGACTACGTCCAGATTGTATTGATATTATATTATAAAGGTAATGGTGATTATTAGTAGTTTTGAAGAATACAAGTCTTATTTAGGAATCCAAATTGGGCAATCCAAATGGCACAAAATAAACCAGCAACAAACCAACAGGTTTGCTGATGCAACGGATAATTACACAAGTGACAACGGTAAAGCTAAAGAACAAACACCAGTTGATTCTGAATTTGTACCTGGGTATCTCACGTTATCGCTGATCCCTTATTTGTGGAAACAAATAGCAGACATCAGGGATGTTAAAATGGAGGTAAACTACGGGATAGAGAATTTCAAATTTAATCAGGAAGTCTGTGTTGATGACGAAGTAATGCTGCGCGCCAAGCTGATATCAATCTCCGATCTTCGCGGGATCACTAAAGTTGTTATTCAGGCAGATCTCGATATTAAAGGATCAACGGTAACTGCTTACACAGGTAACGTGGTTTTCTTATATCATTTTAATTAGGTCTGATACGCTAAGATGCGGAACATCTCACGAATCATCTCTTGTGATAGTTTCTGCTTAACCTGGTGCTGCATCAGGTATTCATCAGAAAAATTCTCACCTAGTTCATCCATAATAAAGGCATATCTGGCCTTTAATTCGATAAGATCAATCTGTGTGGATAGAGATAGCTCCTGCATAGTACAAAGCTATAAAACCCGTTTATCAATCGGAAGAAATTAATCAGATGTTAATAAAAATACATTAACTACTCAATAGACAGATTTAAGCTGATGTGAGCTTTTCAAGTTATGGCATAAGCCCTACTGCTGAAAAACGTTAGCTTTCATATTCTTGCCAGAATAGCCTTTTTGAGCTATTTACAAGGGCTTGCCATATTGGTAATTTTGAAGAATTAATTTTCCTTTTATCAATGAAACCAAAACACTTTTTAATTGCATTAGCCATTCTGGTTATACCATTATCACTACTCGCTTCCCTTTATGTACCCAAAGGCATTAAAGCCCGGAAACATGAGCAAACCATGAAATTAGCACCGGTAGAAACCGATCACGTTACCCTTGAGGATGTGCAAAAAAAAACCTTTTATATTGAGGACAAGCAACCTATTGGAAGTACAGTTTATTACTGGAAATTACGATCGGGTAATCAGGTAATCAATTTTGAACATGTACCCGACAATATCTTTTGGAAATGGAACGTGAATGAAGCAGTTCCCGCTGGCGTGATTCTTAAATTAATGAGAATTGATGAGCAAATACATGAAACCTACAATTTACACATCACCAGGCAACGATAATCCAGATGGCTGGAAATAAAAAAAGGCTATCTCACGACTGCCTTTCACATATAAATAATTAACCAAACAAATTCATTTTAGGAATGGCCACCATTACGCATGATGGCCATTTTTGATCTTGAACTACCCAAAGTTCTTCGACCTGTTTTTTCATAGGTAGCATATAAACCATACTCAGCTGATATTGTTTTCGCACCACTTGCTTTTTAATGTATGTTACTGATTTTTAGGGAAAATAAAATATTTCTTATCCTCCCTTTATAAAATTAATCGATTCGATGATCTTGCCATCCAGTGATAGATCATCAAAATTATCTTGTTTTGATACTGCCACGTCAGGTACGAGGTAATCATAGTAAATTCCATTTCTGTCGCTATCGTACCCT
Organism: Pedobacter frigidisoli; assembly: GCF_032678525.1. Taxonomy (GTDB): domain Bacteria; phylum Bacteroidota; class Bacteroidia; order Sphingobacteriales; family Sphingobacteriaceae; genus Pedobacter; species Pedobacter frigidisoli_A. The sequence continues at coordinate 153,501 of NZ_JAVTSE010000010.1, read as the reverse complement.
GTAGTCAGCGCCATCGTGGTATTAAATGGCAAAGGCCAGGAAACATTACCTGTAGTATAGCCGGCCGTGTCTTCACCAATAAAACGCGTATTGGCTCTGCCTTTAAAAGCCAGTGCAGTAATTTCTCCCGAACTTCCAGTGAACAATCCGGTGATGACAGCCACTTTCGCCTGATCTAATAAACGACCATTAGGCGTTACAGATGAAATAACTTTAGATTTTTGGATGTAATTGCCCTTGTCTAGCTTATATTTACTTACTGATCTCTTATCTACATTAAGTTCACCCCAGATATCATGATCACCAAGAAGGTCATACAGCGCCAGCAGCATAGGGGCCGCGTTACCACCGGTGTTAAACCGCAAATCTACTATCCAGCCCTCAATGTTATCATTGCTTTTGATTTGAGCGATCTGATCATATAAAGGCTGGGCAACGCGACTTATATTTTTAGCACTATTGTCAAAGAACACCATACCAGGAACTAAAATATAGCCGTACTTCCCTTGCAGTACTTTTACCTCAAACGGTGGTCTGGTATCATATTTCTTTTTCCATTGCGCGGAGTAGCGGTCTTTTGCAATCACCTTACGTGTTGCTGAATATTTGTCATCCCCACGGTACACTAAACAATGCTTCGCATTAATCTTATCAAACAAATTACTAATTTCAGTAAGAGAAGTCTTAAAGGTATTATAAGCCGCCAAACGCTTATAGGTTTCAGGCTCCACACTTTTCCAGTCCACTGATTTGCGGTGCAGATAGCCAATCTTTAAGGCCTTAAAAAGTTCTTTATAAAAAGTATCGATGCTATCCTGACCGGAGCGACCTGATGTTTTGACAATTGACTCTTCCTTTTTCGCACTAACAGACTGCGCTGAAGCATTCAGAGAAAAAAACAATAGCAGGATTAAGTTAAGAATGTTTTTCATTTCAAAATATAAGTAATTTTGAAGGTAGACGAAATTTGTTTGACTTTGGTTGCATATTTTTCCGCGACCGCAAACTAAAATGCCTCAAAAGTGTTTCTCCAGTTAAGATTTATGTTATGGTACTAAATTTAAACGATCTTGTGCGTGCAGCCGGAAAGCTGGAAAATGTGTTAAATGATCTTGACATCAGCATTAAAATAGGTAAACCAAATATTATTGCATTTGATATTCCGACAGCATTGAGTTTTCGCGATGAGCCTGCGATGATACAATTTGCCAGACAAGCCCTGGCGAAAGCTTCCGTAGCTTTATACGGCGAACTAAGGATTATTTTTATCCTTGGCCCGAATCATAGTCATTCTATCCTGTTAAAACCTGATTCCAGTTCAATGCCCAATTAGCGATATCATTCGCTACAAGTTGCCTTCCGCCAGGCACCGGATAATTACACTCTCCTAGTTCTAAAAACTGGAAATAGTATTTGATTCCTATCGTTATTTGCGCATGGCAAATTCCACGCTGTCGATTACATGATCCAAATCAAACGGTTTCTCTACAAAAGCTTTCGCTTTACAACCAATCCCAATTTCGCGCGAGCTTACGTTAGCGCTCATCATCACCACTGGTATATCGTGTGTATGCTTATCATTGTTAATTTTTCTGCAAAGATCTATTCCATTTCCATCAGGCAAACGGACATCAAGCAGGTATAGATCCGGCGTATAATGGTGGCGCGCCCTCATCAGGTCTTTAATGCACGAAAACATGCTCACCTCATAATCTTCTTCTGATAATAAAATATTTAAAACGTCGCGGATAGCGTGATCATCTTCCAGCACACATATTTTCTTTTTCATTTTATTCCTCCTCCATAACCAAAACCCTTTTTTTAAGATCAACTGGCCCATACTTATTCAACATGATCTACCTGCGAATTGTTTAGAAGATGCAATTAATTTTTTCCTGAAACTTACAGCGCAATTTAAATCTTGATCTTACTTAAAACCAGGCTAAAGAATTTAATGAAAGCAGCTTTGTTTATTTAGCTATTCAGGCAATTCTAAAACTTTAGCGAGAGCGAAATGTTAAACAGGAAATAAAAACAAAACCTATGACATCAGATAAAAAAGTGCAAGCAATCAAATTATTGAAACAAGGACTTGAAACGATTCAGGCGAGAGCGTACACAGAAATTGCGGAAATCCCGACAGATGACCAGGATGATTTTCAGGTGAAGTACAGTTTTGTGCACGAAGGTATAGAGGGCATTTTTACTGTGATAGGTAAAGCCGCCCCTGCTGCATCCGAAGAAGGTGAAATTAAATTTACGCTGCTGAGTGAGTTCGCGGAGGATTCACTACATTATGAATCGGCAACAGCAAAAGAACAGGTTGACAACGACCTGATCAGTGCCGAAAGCTACCTGAACGACCATATCAATCAGGGATAAGAAGATCAGAGATGGACAAACCCAGCTATCTCAATTTTGACCATTCTAAATACGAATGGAAAACTGATATCGACTACCGAGTTCATCCTGAGGCCTACCGAGTAGGCAAGGGTGAACAAGGTGTGCTGATCTGCGAGCCATACAAAAGTGAAATTGGCCGATACTGGCGTTTTAAAACACCCGATATCGCCAACGAAAGTAGCGAAAAAATATATAAACTTTTCCTTGAGTATTTGCGAGCGGATGATTTTGTTGGAGCCGACATGGCCCGCAAATACCTGCAGATGGGTTATACCCGGGCCAGAAGATATGCCAATTACAAAGGTGGTAAAAAGTACGATGCCGATCAGGATTACCGCCAGCTGGAACGCGGCACCGGCGATGCACAAAAGGCCATATGTGCGTCTATCTTTTATGATCGGTGGAAATCAGCAGAAGCCAATGAAAAATATGTAAAACTAAAGAAGCAGTGGAGAGATGAAAGGGGTTAAAAAACAAAACCTTCCTGAAAAATGCTGTACGGTTTGTGGACGCAACTTTAGCTGGCGCAAGAAATGGGAAAAAGTTTGGGAACAGGTAAAATACTGCTCCGAAAAATGCAGACGAGGGAAATCTGCGTAATTATTTCTTGTAATAAGCCGATAAGCATGTCCTGATGTAAAAAGAGCTAAATCTTTTTTATATTTGACTTACGGAAATGGTGTCCTTCCGATTCAACCGCTTTTCAAAGCTGATGGCGCCTGCAAAGTATCGCGGATAATGAAATCCCGATGGTAATTCCGCTAATGAATAACCTGAATCGAATAATCTCAAAAATGCAGTTTCAGAGCCTTGGCTATGCCTTGCGCTGGACGTTGATCACCATTCCTGTAGCCGTTTGTATCGGCAGTATGGTTGCCCTTTTCCTGTGGTTATTACAGGGGGCAATCCATTTGAGGTTTGCCAATAAATGGTTACTATACCTGCTTCCGCTTGCCGGTATTGTTATTCACCTGATTTACAAAGTTGCCGGCAAATCTTCAGAAAAAGGCAACAACCTTATCCTTACAGAAATCAGCAAGCCTGAAAACGGTGTTCCGATGGTGATGGCTCCATTGATACTGGTTACCACTATCATTACCCATTTGTTCGGAGGCTCTGCCGGGCGTGAAGGTACCGCAGTACAAATCGGAGGAAGTATAGCCGCTACCTTCGGAAAATGGTTTAGACTTGACGAGCATGAAATTCGCATATTGCTCACGGCCGGTATTGCCGCAGGCTTTGGTGCAGTTTTTGGAACCCCTTTAACGGGGGCTATTTTTGCAATGGAAGTATTGGTAATCGGAAAGATTAACTATACATCTCTACTTCCATGCCTGATTGCCGGAATTGTTGGCGATTTAACTGTAGCTGCCTGGGGCATACACCACACCCCATACCGAATTGATATCATACCCGATTCACCCTACTTTCTTTCTGATTATCTTCCGGTAAATCTGCTCTTACTTATCAAGGTAATCTTGTCGGCAATTGCATTCGGACTGGCAAGCTACATTTTTTCATTGGCGATACACCTGGTGAAGTCCTTGTTCTCCAACATCGGTAAGAAACAATGGTTGATCCCTCTGTGCGGTGGATTGACAATTATTCTGCTAACCCTCCTATTGGGAAAACCCGATTACCTGAGCTTAGGCGTTGATGCGGAATACAAGGGTGCTGTAACCATCACCTCTGCCTTTCATGCCGGAGGTGCTGAGCATTTCAGCTGGCTATGGAAAACCGTGTATACCGCTATCACACTTGGAACGGGCTTTAAGGGTGGTGAAGTTACTCCCCTGTTCTATATCGGAGCAACATTGGGCAACACCCTTGCCGGATGGATGAATGCACCTGTAGGCCTTTTCGCAGCACTGGGCTTCATAGCAGTTTTTGCGGGTGCAACCAATACACCACTGGCCTGTACAGTAATGGGCGTTGAGTTGTTTGGCAGCCAGTATATTCTATTCTTTGCTGTAGCCTGTTTTACCGCTTATCTTTTCAGTGGACAAACTGGAATATATATAGCACAGGAACCTGGCATTCCTAAATTATTTTCTAAATCAAAACAAAAAATACCACCTTCAAAAGAATAAAAAAATTATATTAAGCTAATTCAGAAATGATAATTCAACAGACAGAGACTTTTTTCAATAAATATATCACGTTAACATTTAATATATACTCACAATGCTAAAGAAATTACTTTTTGCAATGCTCCTGTGTACTTTGCTTCAGGTGCAGGCCCAGGAGAACTTAAATTTCAATAATAATAAGGAAATTACTTCACCCGAAATCAACTCTGATAAAAGTATTACTTTTCGTTTGATGGCCCCAGGCGCAAAAAAGGTGGAATTGCAAGGTGACATGCTTGGGCACAATAACCCGGTTCCGATGAACAAACAGGACGATGGCCTCTGGACTTACACTACCCCTCCTGTGAAGCCAGAATTGTACAGCTATTCATTTATTGTTGATGGACTCAAAATTCGGGATGCCAATAACGTTTATCAGATCAGAGATGTGGCATCGGTAGTGAACGTGGTTATTGTGCCAGGTGGAAAAGCCGAAAATTATCTGGTAAAAGATGTGCCGCATGGAACAGTGAGCAAAAGATGGTATAAATCTCCGGGAAATGAAAAAAACAGAAGAATCTCAATCTATACCCCTCCGGGTTATGAGGAAGGGAAAAACAAATACCCGGTATTATATCTGCTGCACGGTATGGGTGGAGATGAAGAAGCCTGGCTGGCTCTGGGAAGAACTGCCCAGATTTTAGATAACCTCATTGCGCAGGGAAAAGCTAAACCGATGATTGTGGTGATGCCCAATGGAAACGTTGCACAAGGTGCAGCACCAGGAGAAGATTCGAAGGGCATGTATAAACCAACCATGCAACTGCCCCACACGATGGACGGAAAAATGGAAGAAACATTTATGGATATCGTCAAATTTATTGAAGTCAGCTATAGGGTAAATGCTAATCAGGCGAACAGGGCCATTGCAGGTTTATCCATGGGCGGATTCCATTCCCTTCACATCAGCAGGTTTTACCCTAAAACATTCGATTATGTTGGTCTTTTTTCTCCAGCGATCATGGCTTTCAGCAAAACCACATCTCCGGTTTACGAAAACTTTGATGTTACACTTAAAAAACAATTCAGCAACGGTTTAAAATTATACTGGATTGGCATTGGAAAAACGGATTTCCTTTACAAATCAGTAGCAGATTACCGGAAAAAACTAGACGAATACGGTGTGAAATATACTTATTCGGAAAGTGAAGGAGGCCACACCTGGTCGAACTGGAGAGATTATCTTGTTAATTTTAGTCAGCAACTTTTCAAATAGTTGACGAGGCTTTTTTATGAGATAGAACCAAAGTAGATGCTTCATTCCTTTATCATGTTAGCACAAAATTAATATTCCCGTAATACCGCTGCGTATACCGCATTGTTAGTTTTGCGGGATATTTTATTCCGTACTAATCATGAAGACAAAACTTTTACTTATTGGCCTGTTACTATCCGGCACAGCATTTTCCCAGCAAAAAATCGATGTTCAGGCACATCGTGGTGGGATGGCTCTGCTCCCGGAAAACACCATCCCGGCAATGCTTAATGCGGTAAAGCTAGGGGCTAAAACACTGGAGCTCGACGTCGTTATCTCATCCGATGGGAAAGTAGTGGTTTCCCACGACCCTTATATGTCGGCGGTTTTTATGAGCAAACCTGATGGTTCTGCAGTAACGAAAGAAGAGCAAAAAGATTTGAGTTTATTCAAAATGACCTATGACAGTATCCGCAGATATAGCTCAGGTTTAAGACCTCACTCCATGTTCCCTAATCAACAGCAACTCAAAACCCATAAGCCATTATTGAGTGATCTGATCGACAGTGTAGAAAGCTATGTAAAAAAGAACAAACTCAAACCGGTTTATTACAATATTGAAACCAAATCTTCACCTGCTGGTGATGGAAAATACAATCCCACACCAGAAGTTTTTGTTAAAACCATGATGGATGTAATCAATACCAAAGGGATTAATAAACGTCTGGTTATTCAGTCTTTTGATGTAAGAACACTTAAAGTTCTGCACCAAAGCTACCCTCAAATTAAGCTATCACTTCTGGGTCAGGGCAAGATGAATCTAACCGAAGAGCAGCTAAAGCAATATGGGTTATCAGCCAAAGAGGTTGAAGAGTATTTCAAACAGATGAATGCCAAAAAATTCGGTATGGAAGAAGACCTGAAAAACTTAGGCTTTGTACCCGCAATTTATAGCCCATATTATACAGGGGTAAATGCAGAAATGGTTAAACAGGCACATGAGAAAAAAATGCTGATTCTTCCCTGGACGGTTGACAAAGAAGAAGATATGCTGGCTTTACAAAAACTTGGCGTTGACGGGATCATCACCAATAGCCCCGACGTTTTAATCCGGTTAATGGGAAGTTATCAAAAAAGATAATCAATAAGACTTAAATCTTAAACCCGGGAGAAAAGTATTCAAAACAATATCAAAAAGAAAAGAGCTCCGAAGAGCTCTTTTCTTACTTATATGAATCCTTATACAGCATCAATTGCTTCACGAAGAGCTTTCGCCGCAGCAGCAGGATCTTCTGCACCATAAATTGCTGCGCCCGCAACCGCCACCTGAGCACCAGCCTTAATTACAGCCGCTACATTGTCGATGTTCACACCACCCGCAATCGATACCGGAACACCAGCTCTGGCAGCCTCATCAATCAATACCTGAATAGAATAACCTGCGGTCCACTGCTCATCAAGACCTGCATGAAGTTCAACAAACGCTACACCTAATTCTGTCACTTCCTGCGCTCTTTTCACACGATCAGGATAACCAATTGTATCTACTACCACACCCTTTCCATGAGCTTTTGCTGCTTTCACCGCGCCAATAATTGTTGCGTTACCAGCTGCGCCCATAACCGTTACCAAATCTGCTCCAGCTTTAAAAGCAATGTCTGCTTCAAGCTCACCCGCATCAGCCGTTTTTAAATCTGCAAACACCAGTTTATCCGGATGTGCATTTTTCATTGCAGTAATCACAGTTGATCCCATGTTTTTAATCAGTGGTGTTCCCAGTTCTATAATATCCACATATGGGGCCACTTTTGCAGCCAATGCCAATGCTTCTTCTGTAGTTAATAAATCTATTGCTACTTGTAATTTTGCCATGATTGTATTTGTTTATAATTTAATATTTAATCGTATTTACTATTATTCAAGATTTGCATGACGCTCCCAAAGTACCTCTGCCGGGGTTCCATCCATTTTCCAAAGCGATTGAAAAACCACATCCATTAACAGGAAGAGGAACTGCTCAAACAAACTGCCTGCATATTGTTTAGACTTGCCACCATCAAACTCCTGCTTCCCGGCAGCTGGAATAATTACGGTATGGAAAGCAAGTTTTGCCAGATCAGATCCTGGTGCCGTGGTTACTGCAATTATCCTTGCACTTGTCGAAACGGCTTTTTCAGCCGCCCTCACCATCGAAGCCGTGGTTCCCGATCCTGATGCAACGATAAGCAGGTCGTCCTTTCTGATTGCCGGCGTTGTGGTGTCACCAACAAAATAAACTGTGAGACCAAGATGCATCAACCGCATAGCTGCACCCCTTAATGCAAAGCCAGACCGGCCGGCAGCAGTTAGAAAAATTCGTTCCGAATGTTGAATAGCATTAATCAATGGAATGAGATTTTCGATATCTACTTTCTTTGAAAGCTTTAGGTTTTCTTCCAGTATTAGGTCTAAATTCATTTTCAGCTCCCAGTTCAGTTGCTGAAAATCCAGGTTTCCAAGTTCAGTTTCGGCTATTTTCATGTCGTCTTTTTTCGTGCTCAAAAGTAATCTCCAGTTTGTTCATGCCTCTTATACAAATAGCCTATTTTGTGGTACAATCAGGAAATTCTGTAGCTTAAAAGTCATAATAATAAGGCAGTTTAACATCGATTTCCGAATTGTCCACCATAATTATCCATTAGTCCAATCACAATCCATTTAACGCTTTATCTTTGCATCATGAATGCTGAAAATACCCTGGGACTCGAGCGGGCGGTACTTTATATCCGCAACCTGAACAACTGTCCGCCGAGTTATCTGAATGATCCGGGCCGAAAAGATTTCTTTGAAATTGTATGGCTAAAGAATGAAGATCCTCTACATGGAATTTCCGATCCGGCTTTCCGGATCAAAGGAGATTGGGTATATCTCATACCACCCTATAGGGTACATCAGCTCAATAAAGCTGGTAAAAATGGCGAGCTCATCTCCTTTAAGCGGTCCATGCTGGAAGAGGAGGATAAAGATTTTCTGCTGGATTTGTTCCGGATTTTTAATGTGCAGGGCGAGTTTTCCTGTTTAAGGCTTGATGAAAGTGCATCAAGAGAGCTGGAAAGTATTTACAGCATCATGGAAATGGAATATCAAAAGGAAAACAATTACGGCATGATGAAGGCTTTGTTAAAAGTGCTTCTATTGAAACTGATATCTGTAAAGGAGCTCGAATTTACCTCCCACGATATTCATCAGAAACGCGTTTACGAATTCCTGATGCTTTTGGAAAGCAATTTCCATTCAGTAACCAATATTGACTTCTATGCCGGAAAATTAGGAATCAGTTCAAAAAGGCTCAACCAGATATTGAGGGAAAAACTGAGTAAAACAGGCACTCAGATTATCCACGACCGGATTATCCTGGAAGCCAAAAGAAAGATTATCCATAGCGAGGTCACGATTAAAGAGATTGCCTATGAACTTGGATTCAGTGACCGGCCATATTTCAGCAGGTTTTTCAAAAAACAAACTCAACAAACACCAGAAGAGTTTCAGAAAATGGCAAGGGCACACATCGAAACAAATCTTAATACGTTGATTTAGTTTATACCCTGCGTTCGTTACGCCTGCATAGCATGTTTTGGACAACCAGAGACAAAGCCTGGTCTGGTCATTCTCAGAGCCCAGCGTGATATCAAAGGCTATCAATTTGCATTTGATATCGCGTTTTACACTGTTTGAACCGGAATAGTAAAGAAAAATGTAGATCCCTGGTTTAAAGTGCTTTCAACCCAGATTTTCCCGCCATGTTCAGAAATAATCTTCGATGAAATATAAAGGCCCATGCCCAAACCAGGGTGTGAAGTAGTCACATCGTCCATTCGATAAAATTTATCGAATATTTTAGCAATTCCGGCTGATGACATTCCAATGCCGCAATCAGTCACTTTAATAATTACGCTGTCACCGGTCTCTGATAATACCGTTTCAATATCAATTGCAGCATTCCGTGCAGAATACTTTACAGCATTACCCAACAGGTTAGTCAGCACTTGTTCCAAACGTAGCGGATCAGCCATTATACGGCAAGGTGTACCGAGGCTAATATTGATCTGGTTGCTAGAATGAACATTCGATAACATCGTTACCGTTTCATTTACGAATTCATTAAGATCAACATCTACCAGATCATATAGTAAACTGCCGTTTTCCACTTTTGAAACATCCATAAGTTGTTGGGCCAAAAGAGAAAGCTTGGTGGTTTGCACATCAAGTTTGTCGATTACCCCTGCAACCTTATCTGTGTATTGATCTTTCAGTAGTTTCAGCATTTGGGTATAGGCCTTTACAACAGTAATAGGCGTTTTAAGTTCGTGGCTGGCTACGGAGATAAACTCACTCTTCTTCTCATCAAGGTCACGGCGCATTCTGATTTCTTCTTCCTGCTCACCCGTTAGCCTGTGCAGTTGAAAGTTTTTCTGTTTGATTTCTTCATAGGCGTTCAGCGGAATTACGTTTTCAAAAAACAGCTTTAAAGCACTGAGCTTCGTTTCGTCAAGTTTTAAAGATCGTGGTAACCCGAGGCCCATTTCAATAACGTAGGCATTTCCTGATGAACTAAAGGAAAAGTCAGGTAGTAATTTCTTTGCATAAAAGAACCCTTCATCAGTAGCCCTGAAAGTTTGGTCGGAGTCGAAAACCACCCTTGCATACAAAGAATACCGGGGGTATTTTCCTGAGATGAGAATGTTCAATCTTCCATTATCCGTATACTCAATGGCGGTTCTTGATATTTCGGATACGGCCGTAGCGAAAGTTGTACGGGTGGCAACAGTCAGTCCGAGCTGCTCTCCCACCTGCATCGATCTGCGGTGAGCCAAAACCAAATCCATTTCATTTTCGAGTGAAATATCTAAAATCTCTTTCATCTTACCGAACTTTAAGTACAACAACTGACATGTCATCTGTTCCACGCGCATGATCCTTATAAATACACGCAGCGAGCAGAACAGGATCATGTTTTAAAATCCCCGGGTACTTCGATACTTCCCATCGGGTTTTAATACCGTCTGAACAAAGTACCAGCTGATTAAATTCCATCGAACTGTATACCTGGTCGTTCATGGTTGTGGGAATATTGTGCCCGACAATTCCGTTGTAAGACATGTGATTTTTCGAGGAACCAGGCCCTATCCATTTTGCGGATATATTTCCTATTCCGGCAGACAACCATTCACCCTTTTCTATATCAAAATGAGTGATATTGGCTACCATGCCGCGGGTTTTTCTTGTAGCACCATGAATAAACCTCAAGGTCTCAATCGGGCTTCGCTCCGGAAAAACTTTAAAAACTTTTGCCGCTTCATTTACAGCCAGGTTAGCCTGGGGTCCATGCCCCAATCCGTCGCCGAGCATCAGCTTAATACTGTTGCCGTTAATCCGGCAGGTAAAACCATCGCCACTTACTTTTTCTCCTGGCTTACTCATCACAAGTGGTCTGATTACCAGACCCTTCTTAACAAGGGGTTTAATGCCAATGTAAATCCGGCTTAACAAAATGGTTCCCCAACCTACCTGAGAAAAGATATCAAAAGTATCAGAAAGTCTTTTGATGCTTCCTAATCCTGCCCCTAAAGTACTGCTGGTAGACATGCCGTCTTGCAGCATTCTGGATGGATTCTGCATTCCCGGGCCGCTATCAATACTGATTAGTTCGATATATGGCACCCCATCTTCCTGGAAGTTTCCAAAAAGAATTTCACCGTGATCAGCGTATTTGAAAAGATTGCTGGTCATTTCAGCAACAATAATATCTACCTCCGCAATTCGGGTACTTTCCATTCCGGCATCAAGCAATCGCTGGTGGATTTCTTTTTTCAGAAGAGAAAAATAACTTCTGTCGTTTGCCTGAAGGCTTATATGTGTAGCGTCAACCATTTGCCCATTTTAATATCATCACCACTGTACCTTCACCGGGCTTGCTTTTTAACTCAAATTCGTTACAGAGTCGTTTTGCTCCAGGTAAACCAAGTCCCAAGCTTTTACCGGTAGAGAAGCCGTCGCGCATTGCAGCAGCAATATCCGGAATGCCGGGTCCCTGATCAGTAAAAGTAAGGCGTACGCCATTGTCTCTACCTCGTGTTACCACTTCAATCAGGCAATTGCCCCCGCCCCCGTAGCGCAACATATTTCTAAGTAATTCACTTGCTGCCGTAATTAATTTCGTCTGGTTTACCAAACCCATTTTTATCTTGACGGCAACTTCTCTTACGCGATTACGCAAAAGCACAACGTCCTGCTCGCGCTGAACCTGAATGTTATCCTTACTCAGCGAAAGTATCATCATCATCGGTTTCGTCTTCGTCCCCGTGATCATCCCCAATCATCGACTTAAGTAAGTTCATGCCTTTTTCCACGTCCAGGGCAGTATGTACCCCTTTTAATGGCAGGCCCAGTTCAATCAAGGTGATGGCCACTGCAGGTTGCATGCCCACTACCACCGTTTCAGCATCCAGAATTTTCGACATGCTGGCAATATTTCCGATAATACGTCCCATAAATGAGTCCACTATCGAAACTGCCGATATATCAATCAGTACTCCTTTCGAGCTGGTTTTGTTCACCATTTGTACAAGGTCTGCCTCCAGATCAAGCGCAAGCCTGTCGTAGAGATCAACCTGAATGGTTACCAGCAGAAAGCTTCCCATCCTTAGAATAGGAATTTTATCCATGGTTATAAATGATTAGTTTTTGCTATTGAACCGCTTTTTCGAACCTCCAGTCTTAACACTTTAAACGCATAAGACAGCGCACTTGCAAGTGTGGCTTTCGTAATGATATTAGAAAGATCAATACCTAAATGAACTACCGTTTGGGCAATCTCAGGTCTGATACCACTGATAATACATTCCGCACCCATCAATCTGGTTGCGCTAACCGTTTTGATTAAATGCTGTGCCACCAGCGAATCTACAGCTGGTACACCAGAAATATCAAGAATAGCAATACTCGATCCTGTTTCAACGATTTCCTGAAGTAGATTCTCCATCACAATCTGTGTTCTGGAACTATCCAGTGTACCAATAATTGGTAAAGCCAGAATGCCATCCCATACACGGATTACTGGCGTAGAAATTTCAGCAATCTCATCCGTTTGCCTTAAAATCACTTCTTCCCTGCCTTTTATAAAGGTTTCAAAAGTAACAATGCTCAGGTTGTCCATTACTTTATTGATCTTAATACTTTCCTCAAAAAGCTGTTTCGGATCTTCAATTTCGCGTTGCAAAACTTCTAATAAAGCCTCCTTTAAACTGTGTACAAACCTCCCGGTTTCTCTTGGCGAAAATCCCTGGCGTGCACGGGTAATGGCTATACCACCTAATATTTCTATAACCGGATCCCAACGATCAGCCTCGAAATCAAGAAGATCATCCCCCGCTAAATTGGTAACCAACGCAGAAATTAACTCCTCAGACTGACCTCGAAGGTCTTCGTTACTAATCAGGTCTTCTCTTAAACCATCGTCTGAGAGTTGATTTTTCATCCAGATTTCCAGGATGTTCGTTTTTTGTTTCTGTAACAATTTCAGAGTATTAAATGACATTTTTTAAAATGGATGTTTAAGGTTTTAGACTTGACATTCCGTACTGGATTTAGGGTAGAAAGGTAGGAATAGTCTTTGGTATTTTAAAGAATTTATTTTTTCGCGTATAAATACCACTTTAGCGCTAAGCGACTGAAATCCTATCATTGGAAATACCTGGAAAATTACCAGTATTATGTACCATCCGGCTAACGTATAAATTACAATTATAAAATAACCCAAACCTTTTTACCGCAACACTTGTCTTTCGTATACTAATACCTATAAAATGAACAATCCGGAAAACAATAAAAACGAAAAAGATATCCTTAAGGATCTACAGGAGGTGCATTCAAAAATCGAATCCAATCCCGAAGATCAGTATGATCCTGCTGGAACAGATGCTGCCACCAGTGATCTGGATGAACAGTTGAAAGGCAGTGATGCTGACAGTGATCAAAATTCTGGTGAGGAAGTTCAGCAAGAAGAAAAACACAAGCAAGAGAAAGGTAGTGATGCTGATCACCAATAGCCTTGACTCTTCCTTATCACTTTTTCAATACAACAATTTTGCGGATCAGCGCTGCCTGTGAACCATTAGTTAACGAAACAAGCGTGCCGTTTTTCCAATACTGGGCCGCACCGGCATCACTGTAGCCTGCTACGTACACATCAGTTCCTGATGTAGCGACTGACAACGCAAAAGCACTTTCTTGCCCGTTGGAAAGAATTACTGGGGATCCGTTTTTCCAATACTTAGCGGAAATTGCATTACTTGCATTACTCACTCCGGACCCAGCAATATAAACATCATTTCCATTTACCGCGATCGATGTTCCTCTCACGTCCGGCGTACCATCGCTGATTAAAACGGGAGAACCCAGGTTTTTGCTATAACGGGTTTGCGACTGGCCGGAATTATTATAACTTTCTGACCAAGCCAGATATAAATCATTGCCCGACACAGCGATCGCCTGATCAACCGCCGCCCGGCTTCGGTCTGAAAGATCAAACAGCTGCCCGTTTTTCCAATAGCAGGTAACGGTAGTAAGCCAGTCGAGATTTCTGCGCTCACCGATTACATATACATCATTGCCTACTAATGCAATACCTCTAGCAACGGCCTGCTGCGTATTATCTGTTAGCGCAACGGGTGTCCCGTTCTTCCAATATTTTGCCTGATAAGTAGACGCGCCGGGAGATAGTTCCTGACCGGCAATATAAACATCGTTGCCAGATACAAAAATGTCGTTGGCAAATGCATCTCTTGTACCGTCAGTTAATGACATTGAGCTGCCATTCTTCCAGTATTTGGCTACATACTTTCCTGCTGCATTAATTTCATATCCTGCAATATGAATGTCTGCACCAGATACCACCATTGCATTTGCGTCTGACGATCCCGTGTTTCCACCCAGGGTAACTGCAGTGCCGTTTTTCCAGTATTTAGCCACGTATCCTTCACGTCCTGCTGCATAAACATCATATGGCTGCGGCGTGGGGAGAATTGGATCTTCTGACCTCTTCTTACAAGATAAAAACGTACTTAACACTATTAAACACAACGAAGCGAAGTGTAATTTTTGACCCATATTAATCTTTTGAGTACTTTAACACTATTGAGTTGAATTAGCTTTAACTCTTTTTATCTGCTAACCAATGTATAAACCCATTAGTCAATACCTTCGGCAAACTAACCAGTCTGCTCAAAATATGTTTACGGCACCATCAAAATTCTTCCGAATTTCCCCGACTTCTCCGCTTCACGATGTGCACTTTCCGCGTCAGCAAGCTTAAATACTTTATGAATGGGCACTTCTACTTTACCTTCTGCAACCCACCGAAGGGATTTGTGCAGTAGATCAACTACAAATTGTTCCTGCATTACCGCTCCGAGTAAGCAACCAATCACGGTCAGGCGGTGCGACAGGATGTATAGCGGATCAATAAAGTTTCCTTCCCCCACCCTTCCTGCAATCAACACTACCTTACCACCATTTTTTACCGCCTTAATGCCATCCACCAGTACTTCCATACCTACTGTATCAATAAATACGTCTACGCCATGCTCATCAATTTTTTTCACCTGTTCATGGATGGGTGTTTCACCCGACACAACTGTTTTCCACACACCGAATTCGTCCAAAGACCTGAGCGTGTTTGCGCTTCTTCCGGTAGCAATCACTTCAATTCCATCATTCACAAGTAATTGAACAACTGCATTGCCCACACCACCGGTTGCACCACTTACCAGCACCCGCTGACCAGGTTGTATAGCACTCAAATGAATGGCCAGCGCAGCCGTTCCCACCCCAATAAATGCAGCTATTGCCAGTTTTGGATCCATCCCTTCTGGAATCGCATAAGCGGAAGCGGCATCAACGGCTCTAAGTTCAGCATGCGAACCCGCCCAACTAAAAGTGATCACTTTCTGCCCCACCTGAAAACCAGTCACGTCAGCGCCAATCTCAATAATTTCTCCAGCTGCAGCATAACCCACAATGTAATTTGACGTAGGTGGCGCAGAAAGCAAACGGTTAGACAGATCGCCACCTTCAATGCTGATCACTTCCACCTTAATCAGTACCTGATTTGAACCAGGTTTGGGGTCTGCTACTTCGGTATAGGAGAAAACCTCTGGCCCTCCATTCTTTGAATATACTGCTGCTTTCATTCGAATTAAATTTTATTTTTCTGAAATGCCTTGAGTACCGCAGCGGTAACCAGTGCGCCACTTAAGTAATAAGCGACTGTAAGTACTTTCGTTTTATTGTTCCTGGCAACAGTAGTTTCATCAAGCCCCAATGGCTTCGCAAGTTCTGTTGCACCAACTCCGGCACTAAGTCCGGAGAAGATCGCTTTTAACCAAATGTGTTTTTTGCCACCTGCCCCAATCAAACTGTAATAAAATGTATTTGACAGAATATCGCCCGCAAGCGTGGCCAGATAAAGTTGTTTTTCATTATTAATATGTCCACCCACTGTACCGAGGATGTTATTCAAAGCTTCCTCGCCAAGCAAATCTATCCTAGGCATATCTCTTCCTGTCTTTTTCAAGCCCTCATGCAATAGATTTAAAGCCACTGCTCCGGCCAATCCTGCAAATATCTGATGTAATTTTTTCATATGTTTTTATGATCGCAACGGTGATTCCGCTTAATAGTCAATCACAAAACAGACTTATTTGATGAATGGTTTTCAACTTATTCAGGTATTTATCTGTCCATTACTCCAAACAAGTCTGAGTGACCAAAAACCAGCGAAAAGCCCAGACAAAATTACGACCGTATTTATTTGGATACAGATTACTATCTTAGCGATATGACGAACCGAGAAGTGGTCAGATTGTATCTGACTGAAGAACTAAAAGATTCAACAAGGGGAATGTTTAGCTTAGCGCAAACATCATCCGCTGTAGAAATGGAACCTGGTGATTTAACAGCATCGTTAAAGGAGCTTGTCCTGGATAAGGTTATTACCATATTCGAACAAGAAAACCCCGACGATGTATTTATCGAATTGCAATTATAATGGCTTCGGATGATGAAAGGGAAAACGTTTACCTGGTATATAATAAAATTGCAGGATGGTTTTCTGAAAACAGACCAACTGAGCTGATCGAAAAAGCACACCTTGATGACCTGGTAGACCATATACCGGCAGATGGGCATGTCCTGGATTTGGGTTGTGGCACCGGACAACCAATTTTACAATATCTGATCAGCAAGAACTTGAAAGTAACGGGGGTTGATGCCAGCAAGGAAATACTTTCCATCGCCAGAAAGAACTTTCCGGAAAGCGAATTTCTTTTAGAGGATATGCGTCATCTTCATCTGAACCAAAAGTTTGATGCCATCATCGCATGGCATAGCTTTTTCCATTTACCAATCAACGATCAGCCAGCTATGTTTGAGCTTTTCGAAAAGCATTTGAATATTAACGGGATCTTACTTTTTACTTCCGGAACAGAACTTGGAGAAGCCTGGGGAATGAACGGTGGAGAAAATCTGTTTCATGCATCACTGAATACAGAGAATTACAGTCAGCTTTTAAAAAAACATCATTTTGAAGTATTAAAACATGTCGTCAATGATCCGGATTGCGGGCATGCAAACGTGTGGATGGCGAGATTTTGCGGTTAAAACTCGAAAACATTTTAGGGTTGCCATGGTTAAGTTAACACATGAGCATCAAAACAAATGACGGGATATTCCGGACAGTGACTTCGATTATCCTTTATACAGCAGGATTAGTAATCCTGCTATGGTTCCTTTATAAAATACTTAGTGTTGTACTGCTGGGGGTTTTCGCCATCGTTCTGGGGGTAATTATTAATGCGCCTGTTAGCCGACTGGAAAAGAAAGGCATGAAGCGCTGGCTGGCCTGCCTGATTATATTCTTTATCATTTTCGGTATTACTATTCTGCTTGGCTGGATGGTGGTTCCTCATTTAAGCAACCAGCTGGATGTTTTGATTGGAAACCTTCCAAAATATTATTCCAGCGTATCCGGTTATCTGGATTCCGTACTCCGGAAATTTCCCGAACTCCGAAAAGAGATCAACGAAGGAGGTGCCTCCATTTCGTCAGCAATGCCTTCCATTGGTAATACGGTAATGGGGCTCGGTAACTTTTCATTTTCAGTGCTTGGGGGTGTTTTCGTCTTCATTGTATTCATTTGTATGGTGGTTTTCTTTGTCGGCAATCCGAAACCGATTGTGGAACTTTACCTCACTGTATTTCCAGTCAAGCAAAGAGAAAAAGCAGAAAAAGCAATGAAACATACCTCAGTAATGCTTGTGGGCTGGATGAAGTCTAACCTGATTGGCGGAGCAATTGAAGCCGTACTGGTTTACGGTTTTCTAACCTTAATGAATGTTCCCGGTGCATTGGTATGGGCTGCACTGGCCTTTTTTTCCGAACTGATTCCCAAAATCGGATTCTATATCATGGCCATTCCTCCCACCATGGTCGCGCTTTCTGTGAGTCCGGCAACAGCTTTTTGGTGTCTGGTATTCTTTCTTTTACTTAACGAACTTGTTTCTGATTTCCTAATGCCGAAGCTGAGGTCATCCACCATGAATATCCATCCTATGTCATCTTTGTTCCTGCTTTTAGCAATGGGAACCGCATTCGGCCTCACAGGTGCGCTGCTTGCTACGCCCCTCGCGGCAATCATCAAAGCCTACTATGAAGAATTTTACCTGCGTCAGTTCCCTGAAGATCCTCAGCTTGAAAACCGGACAAAGGAAATTATTTATTCCTAACTCCCAATACACCAGCCGGGTGTAACACAACCCAACATCCATCTGAAACAAAAAGCCAGGTTATCAGTTATTCATGCTCAAAATCAGGAAGCATAAATAAACGCATTTAAAGAATGGAATTTTACAAAAACAAGAAAAAATCAGCACAACTTATCATCATATGCCTGGGCATATTTATTTCCCTGGTCGTTGTATTTTTGTATTGCATCGGTTTATTCACCGGCGACATCAGCACCAAACTGGCTGGAATATCTGCTGTATTGGCACTGATACTGATCATTGTCATTGTCCGCATGCTCCTATCTTTAAATCAGTCAGCCCCACTTCTTACACTAAGTAAAGAAGGAATTACCTCAGCGGTTACCGCAGTGAGCAAGGCGGCAGGCTTGATCTACTGGCAAGATATTCAGGACATCACCATTACGAAATCCGGTTGGGATACGTTAATATTACTCCACGTTGGCAGAGCAACTTACTACATGCCAATCATCGAGAAAAAACTATCGGCGATGGCAATAACCGGTATCCAGGATTCAACTGATACCCTCCAGATTTTCCTTACCGCATCTGAACTGGATATGGACGCAAAAGAACTATTGCGCATCATTCAGGATTACCGAAATAAGCATGTTTAAAGTAAACTGTTACAGGATATTTCAATTCCGTACGCCTTCAATCAAATTTTAAAATATCGCCGGAATGCTGATATAACCCATTGCTGGGCGATGTGTGGTTAATAAATGCATATTTCAGTTGATCAACAACTCAAGATGAAAAATATAACATTTTGATTTTCAATTAATTTTAGTATATTTGAGAATAATTAAAATAAAATATAATGCAACAAGGAACAGTAAAATTTTTCAATGAGACAAAAGGTTTTGGATTTATCGTACCAGCTAATGGCGATGCAGAACTTTTTGTACACGTATCTGGTTTACTAGATAACATTCGTGAGAATGACACAGTAAGCTATGATGTAGAAGAGGGCAGAAAAGGCCTGAACGCAATCAATGTTAAGATAGGATAAGATCGTACCCTTCATAAATTGTTAAGAACATCCGCTCAAAAGGCGGATGTTTTTTTTTGCTCATTACACCTGCCATTTCTCAAGGCCGGCATAAGCCCTATCCACCGCCTTCGCTTCTACATTGAGCTCAAAATCCCTTTCAAAGCCTGCATCGAAAACCTTAAAATTAAATAGCCCCTCACCTCTGATTATTCCTGTGATGAACTCCCGGAAAATGCGCTCAAAAATAGCAAAATCCCTTGCCGGTTTACAAACCAGCAAATAATCGCTTTCCGATTGAACGACCACCTCCTCCAGATCATCCGCCCAACGGGAAAGCAGCATAGCTGGTAGAGTTGAAAACGCCTGGGCATCGATAAACTGTTCAACGGCGTGTAAAAAGTCCCTGTTCAGAACAGATGTGCCCGATGCCTTCCAGCAGCCGCCCTGCATATCCAGCTCCCCCAGGATTTCATCATCCCGCAAAATCATAAACGGTTCACCGTTATTCTCCTGCAAAAGCAGATAAGCACTGAAGCCAAGCGCTGAGGCGCCATCCTCATGGATATAATGTAATTTGATCATACGCTTAAAGGATTAATGATTCGCCTGAAGGTCAGGTTTAACCTCGGGCGCATAAAGGCTTTGGATTTAGCAATCCTATGGTCCCATTTCTGCTGCAAATCACCCTTCATCAACAACAGCGAACCATGCTCCAGTCGCACGGAATGCTTCACTGCATGATTGGCCTTCAACCGGATATCAAAGCTCCGCACCTGTCCGAAAGATACCGAAGCAATAATCGGATGCGAACCCATTACTGTTTCATTGTCGCTGTGCCAGGCTACTGAATCCTGCCCATCCCGATAATAATTGAGCAACACACTGTTGAAGGCAATGCCAGCCACAGGTTCCACCAGCCGCTTTAATGACAACAAAGGTTCCGTCCAGGGCAATGGCGCAGACTTACCAAGCGCGGTATAATCCACCTGCGTCTCATCACCGTAAAAAGCAGATAACCTTGGCGTTATCACTTCCTTATCGTAATACTTCACCACTTTTTGTTTCCATGGTGTAGTGGAAATCAGCTCAGCCAGCATGGCATCACTTTCACTCTCCGGAATAAAGCCCGCGCGATATTCCAGTACATCCAGCGGCAAGCCCACTGTCTGCCCCGCTATCCCAAAAAAGCTCAGTTGTTCCATCCTGACAAAAAATAAAAATTTTAATTAAACAAGCTCAGGTCAGGCCCCGAAGGTTTATTATTATCGTCGTCCTTATTCCTGGCATTATTCAGCTTGGCGTCTACCTGCCAGCCTTTTAGGAGGAAATCATCCACCGGATGAAGCACCTTAAGCCGCTCCGATGCAGGGAGTTCCCTATCCAGCCATATCCCACTCTCGCTTTGCGAAAGCAGGCAAGGCATCCGGTCGTGTATTTTCGACATAAAATTATTAGCCGGCTGCATAATCATCGTACAGGAGGGGATCACAATACCCGTTTTAGGATCTTTCCAGCTGTCCCAGAAACCTGCCAGCAGCATAATACCCTTGTCTACACGCTCAAAGAAATAAGGTTGTTTCACCTTGCTGTTCCGGTCCCACTCATAAAAACCCTCTACCACAAACACACAGTGCCTGCGGCCAATCAGCTGCCGGTAGCTCGGCAGGCTGTGCATGGTCTCTATACGGCAATACGTGGTGGCAAACTTGGGTACTTCTCTTGATCCTGAAGGGATCAGCCCCCATTTCACGTAATGCAGTTTGCCGGGCCTCGCATCCAGAATAACCGGCATATCTGTTCCCGGCGGACGGTTGGTATCCTTTTCCTTTGCCTCACCGCCCAAAATCACGCCGGCTTTGGCCGCCATCGCCTTACTCTCCCCAATTAATGTTCTTCCACACATCTTCTTTCCTCTCTTTCCGGCAACACCGGAATCGTTTATCCAAAAACCTTAAACCAAAAATCTATTTTACTTTAATAATATCCGTCCAGCGGGTGGTATAACCCTTCGACAAAAACTCATGCTTCAGGCGCCACTTTTTCTCATATCCTTCCGTTGCCATGCGCAGCGTTCCCCTGCCATAAGCCAGGTTCAGTTTATCAAGCACTTCCGATACCCTGTCCTTCTTTCCACCATCGTGTGCAGAAAAAATATTCAGCTGCAATTCCGATTCTGGTACCAGTCCCGTGGCAATCACCCCGGCCTTGCGGTACTTCATGCCGTACTTAAAAAGCCTGGCCGATACCGTTACGGCGATTTTCACCAGATCGGAGGTATTATTGCTCGCAATCAGCAGCTTGTGGGTATGGAAGGGAAAATGTTGCGGATGGTCTTCCCTGTTCTCATTGGTATATAAAAACACCTGCAGATACAGGCAGCGAAGTCCCTGTGCACGCAGCTTCTCGGCCAATCTTGTGGCATAAAGCGTCACTGCTTCTGCCAGGATGTCTGGCTGCTCAATATAATTTCTAAACGAGCGGCTCACTGTTACCCCTTTGGTACTTTCGCGTACCGCATCAATCGGTATGGCCGGCCTTCCCCAAAGCTCATTCCACATTCGCTGACCAATAATGGTCATGTGTTGCTTAAACCACATTTCTGGCATGTCACGAAGCTGACCAGCAGTTTCAATTTTCAACTCTTCAAACTTTTTATAATACTGGCGTCCCACACCCCAAAGGTCGTGCACCGGAAAATCATGTACCGCAGCGGTTATCTTTTCATCCGTATCCAGCACCATTACACCGTTGTTTTTCTTGGCCAGTTTATTGGCCAGCTTGGCCAGTGTTTTAGAAGGTGCAACACCAATCGAAACCGGAATACCCGAGTTCCTGACCACCGATTTCCTGATCCTGGGCACATAAGCTGCTAAATCCGAAACCCCGCCCAGCCATCCAAAAGCTTCATCAATCGAATACACATCCAATCTCGGAAACCATCTGGCCAGATTATGCATCACCCGCTCACTCATATCCCCATATAATACATAGTTGCTGGAAAACACCTGAATATCAAACTTTTTAATCAGGTCGCGAACCAAAAACTCCGGATCACCCATTTTAATACCACAGGCTTTAGCTTCTTCACTCCTGGCAATCACGCAGCCATCATTGTTGCTCAGCACCACGATCGGTAAACCATTGAGTTCGGGGCGAAACAAACGCTCGGCAGAAGCATAAAAGTTATTACAGTCACAAAGTGCAAACATCCCTGTACCTCCCCTGCTTTAATCCTGCCGGCAGCATGCCCCGGCAAATCGCCGTTACCACACCCCAGATGGAAATTTCCGACATTTCCTTTTCCAGCATGTCGCCATTATCATTCCGCAAAGCGGCCTCCCCGCCAATCACCATGTACATCCTGCAGGAAAAACAGCCGGAAATAAAGGCAATTACTACTGCACCGGCACAAACTTTCAATGAACGGTCTACCACCAGGATATCTCCTGCATCAATGCCGAATGAACGCATTGCATCACCCTCCATCTTAAAATAAAAGGTTGTATGCGGATCAACCACCAGCTTTTCAGTGATATCCAGTCGTCCCTCCAGGTAATCTGCCGCCGGAGATTGAAATCCCGAAATCTTTTGCTCTGCTCTTTTCTCAAACGACCTGATCATAAACCCATTGCTTAACTGGAGCAAATTTATACTAATTATTTTAGCAAATTGAATTTAAAGCTAATTTTGTTAGAGAAATAAAACAACCAATAAGAATAATCGAGGTACAGGTGTTTGGTACCAAATTTTTGCCCTGCTTCCTAAAAACGTTTGACCTTTTGATGGCTATAATTTAGCGGCATAAGATGCAAGCTCAGGAATTCCTCCGGTTCATTTAGTAAATGCTCAATCGCCTCAACCTTACCAGATTGATCCGGCAAGTAAAAAGATGCTGTATTTTAGTGACAATCAATTGAACGACCTTCTGAATTCCATTGGAGAAATTGTCGTTTTAGACTTAAACAGATTATTGAACGATTGAGGATGCTCAAATCCCAGTGCATATGCAACCTCTCCTACAGAAAGGTTTGTGGTCGAAAGCATCTGTTTGGCCTCAATGATCAGTCTTTCATGTATATGCTGCTGCGTACTTTGTCCGGTTAGCGAACGCAGCATATCAGTCAAATAACTCGAAGAAAGATTTAGCTGGTCTGCAAAGTATGAAACAGAGGGTAACCCAAATTTCAAAGCTAAACCATCCTTAAAATAGGCATCCAATAGGGTCTCGAATTTCTCAAGCACATTACCCCCTACTGCCTTTCGGGTAATGAATTGTCTTTTATAAAAACGATTGGCATAGTTAAATAGTAATTCAAACTGTGATATGATCACATCGTGGCTGAAATCGTCTATCCTTGCGTTCAATTCATTTTCGATAAAACGAAATATAGAAAGGATTGTATTTTTTTCTTCTTCCGAGAGATGTAACGTCTCTTTAATGGAATAGGAGAAGAAACCAAACTGCTTTATCTTTTTAGCAAGCGGGTAGCCTAAAAAGAAGTCAGGGTGTATAAACAATGAAAACTGAGAACAGGCAGAATCTTCAGAACCTTTACCTCCGATAATCTGACCTGGTGCAGCAAATAATAGTCCGCCCTGATCAAAGTCATAGTAATCCTGTCCGTATTCTACTTTGCCACTTAACCTTGGTTTATATGATATCTTGTAAAAACCCAGCACATGGCGATGGTGAAGTTTATCAGGTGGCATAAAACTATGCACCTCGTTTATCATGCTAACCAGCGGATGCCTGGGTTCCGGCAGGTCGAAAAAAAGATGTGCTTCTCTGAGTGATTTAAACTTTGTAGGTGCCCGTTCCTCTTTTTTCATAAATTCTTCCATTAAAGATAATAAAACCGGCTATTAAAATAACCGGTTTTATTTAAAATTATCCCTTATTACCCTGTGCTGATCTTGAAACTTCATCCCACAATTCCCATAAGGCAATACGTTCTGCATAAACCCCCTTGATCAATGGAAGATTATGGCTTCCCATATTAAAACGCAACGGTGGGTTTTCAGCATCTATAACTTTAAAAAGCGCTTGTGCCGTTGCATTAGGATCTCCCTGCTCAAAGGACGAAAGGTTTTTAATAAATTCTGTCTTCAGCGCTGTGTACGCCTCAATATTGCCTGCGAACTTTAATGATTCCTGACTACCGAATTCGGTAGCATATGCTCCTGGTTCAATAATGGTGACTTTGATTCCAAACTGCTTTACCTCTTCTGCAAGACTTTCGTGGATGGCCTCAAATGCCCATTTTGAAGAGCTGTAATATCCCAAAACCGGCAAAGTGAAATGCCCGATGTTACTTGAAGTTCCTAAAATATGGCCAGAACCTTGTGCCCTCAAGATGGGCAACGCCGCCTGAATTACGCTTACCGGACCAATAATGTTGGTTTCATACAAAGCCCGGATTTCATCTGCAGTTGCTTCCTCAATAGTGCCCACTAATGAATAACCTGCGTTGTTTAGCACAATATCAAGTTTGCCAAAATGTATATGAGCTTTTTGAACTGCTTCTTTAACCTGTTCCGGTTTTGTCACGTCCAACTCCAGCGGCAATACCTGGTCGCCATACTTTTCGCTAAAATCAGAAATGCTCTCCAGCTTCCTTGCTGTAGCCACTACTTTATCGCCGCGTTTTAATGCAGCTTCTGTCCATACACGCCCGAAACCACGGGATGACCCGGTAATAAACCATACTCTATTTTGCTGTTCCATCATATTTATTTATTTCTACACGACAAAATTAGTGAGACCTGCTTCTGCATTTGTAGGCAAAGCGCAGATTTTTGTAGGCTAATAGCGGAACATTTATCCCCTTAAGATTGCAAAATCTTCACCCCCCCTTTAGATCAAGCTTTCCGATGGACAGATCCGCCATTATAAGCCGAATACCATTTATACTGTCTTTCCGTAAATTACTGCAGACCGCCAGACAGGCTGCCAAAAGTGTGAGATCATCAAAACGAATATCTATATTTGGTGAAGCTCAACTACAGATGGTCATCGAACACCAGCAATATGATTTATTTGGCAAAACGTTATTAGAAGTTTTGGTATTGAAGCAGCCTTTTGTTCACGAAATGCCTGCAGCAGATAACGCCTGTTTTCATTATATGCTCGACAACGAAATACAATACAAAATAGACGAGAAGCAATTTAAGGTTGGCAACACGGAATCGGTACTGCTAAATTGCCGAACAGTAGGCAATCAAATGAGCAACTCCACGGCTACCAGCCAAAATAAACTGGTTATTGTACATTTCCATCCGGATATTCTAAAGAAAATTTACGACAGGGAATTGGCAAAACTTTTGCAACAGCCAAAAAACAGGGTTTCGAATAAAACCAGCGAAAGGATTAACAACGATTTTTTAATTTACCGGTACATAGAAGGGTTATTGTTTTATTTCGAAAATCCCATGCTGGTAAATGAGGATATTCTGGTGTTGAAATTGAAGGAGATCATCATTTTACTATCTCAGACTAAGAGTGCCGATGCTGTACAAATGATTTTGGCGCAGTTATTCTCGCCTACCGTTTACTCCTTCAAACAAATTATTGAAGCCAATCTTTTTGCCCACATCACGCTCAATGAACTGGCCGATTATTGCAACCTTAGTTTATCATCTTTTAAGCGGGAGTTTGCCAAACACTACAACGATACTCCGGCCAACTATATTAAAAGCAAGCGACTTGAAAAAGCGGCTGAGCTTCTCGTCGTTTCTAATATGCGCATTACAGATATCGCTTTTGAATGTGGATTTAGTGAATTAGCCAATTTCACCAGGAGTTTTAGTGATAAATTTGGCCTTCCACCCAGCAATTACAGGTTGAACCAAATCGCCAAATAATTGAACCAAATCGCAAAAAGCTTTTTTGTTTTCTACCCCATATTTGCATTGTCAATAACGACAAAACATTTAAACATCAAAAAACATGGGATTATCGTCATTAGGAATTTTTCATACTGTTATAGGGGTAACAGCCATTGTTGTGGCAATTGTATCTTACCTTAAATATGGAAAAATCAATCTAGCAGAAACATCGGGCAAAATATATGCGCTTGGCACCGTCATCACCTCCTTAACTGCATTAGGCATTTCCAAACACGGCGGCTTTAATGCCGGTCATGTATTTTCAATATTTATCCTGATTATGGTTGTTGTAGCATACTTCCTTTTCAGCCGCAAACAAGCCCATAAAACGCTTCGATATGTAGAGAACTTCCTGCTATCCTTAAGCTTTTTCCTATCATGGGTACCTACCGTTAACGAAACCTTTACCCGCGTGCCGCTTGGACACCCCTTAGCAAAAAGCCCCACCGATCCAATTATTGCGCAAACGCTATTGGTATTGCTGGTGTTGTTTATTGCTGGTTCAGTGCTACAGTTTTTAACGCAGAGAAAATTAAACAGGACTGTTAAGCCTTAAAAATTGCCCAAACAGATTTAGCCTCCAAGTTCCTGTTCAAACATTGGGCAGGAATTTTTGCGTCACTATTGAAAGCATTTAGGTAATCAGGCTGCGAGTATTCATTGATCTATCTTAACTGTCGAACAGCATAAAATAGATGCTTACCTTTGATTCCCCTTATCAAACTCAACCAGTCTGCAACTCCCTCCTCAACTTCAAACCAATTCTCAAATTAAGACTTTATTTGGATTTATTCTCAATAAGCTTAACTTTGCAAAAAATGCCACACGGATCCGACCCCGTGTGGCGTTAGGGCGCTTAGCCTAACAACTTCTAACATCAAATTAAAAGTAAATGCAATTTAAGAAAATTTTACGCTTAGGTGTGTGCTGCACCGCAATATTTGCAGTTCAGGCCAGTTCCGCTCATGATCTGACAGCCATTTATACTACACCTAGTCTTACGACGCACCGCAATGACGAACAAACCGGGGTAGTGAGAGGCCGGATCACCACTGCTGATGGTGGCGTAGCTGCAAATGTAACCGTAGTGCTGAAAGGCACCCGCCTGGGCGCGGTTACCGACGAGGATGGCTTATATCAGATCCGACGTGTACCGGTTGGCGATTATACCCTTGTGGTTTCAGCAGTCGGACTTTTTCCAAAGGAAAAACAAATCCATGTTTCCTCCCGCAGTACGGTGATCGCCGATTTTTCTTTAAAAGAAAATCATTCGGAGTTAAACGAGGTACAGGTAAACACCAATAAGAAAAAATATAAAGTAGATAAAGTTTCGCCTTCATTGCGTTTACAATCTCCGCTGATCGAAGTGCCACAGAACATCCAGGTGGTAACCGGCAAGGTAATGGCTGATCAGCAGGTTTTTGATATTGTTGATGGCATCACCAGAAATGTGAGCGGTACGTTACGCGTAGGCCACTGGGATGCACAATATGCCAATATCTTTATGCGCGGTACCAGTATTCCTGCCTTCCGCAACGGGATGAACCAAAAAATGCCATGGGGACCATTGGCTGACGATGCGGCAACCATTGATCGCATTGAATTCGTAAAAGGGCCATCTGGCTTTATGATGGCCAACGGTGAGCCCGGCGGTATTTACAATGTGGTAACCAAGAAACCTACGGGTCAAAACAACAGTTCGGTAAGTGTAGCTGCCGGTGGTTATAACCTGGCACGCGCGGCTGTCGACCTTGATGGCAAATTAAGTCGTGATGGCAAGTTGTTATTCCGCCTCAATGTGGCCGCACAATCTAAAGACAGTTACAACAAATACAATTACACCGATAAATATATTATTGCGCCAGTAATCAGCTATCAGATCGACAGCAATACTTTAATCACTGCTGAATATACTACACAGCACGTGGAGGCACAGGCACTGGGCACCTACGGATTTTCGCCAAAAGGTTTCGCAGATACCGATCCCAGTTTCTTTCTGGGCGACCCGGCACTTGACCCGGCAAAGCTTTATGACCACAACGCCACCCTTTATTTCAGCCACCGTTTAAACAAAGACTGGAAAATCAATGCGCAGGCAGCCTATCTCCGTTATGGTTTAGATGGCGGTACCCCATGGCCTTCCACCATCGCGGCCAATGGCGATATGAAGCGTTACCTCAATATCAGTGAGGAGCTGGCCATTAACAAAAACCTACAGGTAAGCCTGATGGGCGATGTGGCTACGGGCGCTATTGTACACCGCATTCTCGGCGGACTGGATATGGGTAACCTGAAAACCTGGGGCGATTTCTCCAGCGTAACCAAACCTGATCTGCAGTTGGCAAACAATGCAACCTTTAATATTTACAATCCGGTTTATGGTATTCCTTTTAGCAATATCCCTTTTTTCGATCGTTCACGGAGTATCCAGAACCGTTCAGGATCAAATGTATATGCCACTAACCTCACCTATACCGGTGCTTACTTACAGGATGAACTTCGCATGCTCGATGGACGTGTGCGTTTAACCTTAGCCGGTCGTTTTACTCATGCAGTAACCGTGGGTAAAACCAACCTAACACAAATATCTGATAATGTTTTCAGTCCGAGGGCTGGGTTAAGTGTAACCCTTGCGAAAGATTTCAGTGCCTATACGCTTTACGATCAGAGCTTCCTGCCGGTTGCCGGTCAGGACTATGCCGGAAATCCTTTCAAGCCGATCCGCGGTAATAACATCGAGCTGGGCTTAAAGAAAGATTTCTTCGATGGCAGATGGAACGTAACGGCGGCTGCTTTCCGCATCAAAAAGTCTAATGTATTAACTGCCGACCTCGACCCGGCACACCTGGCTTTAAATCCAAATGCACAGATTCAATTGGGCGGCGTTATCTCAAAAGGTATTGAACTGGATGTAAATGGTGAAATTACCCGTGGCCTGAACCTCGTATTAAATTATGCGTTTACCGATGCCACTATCAGCGAAGATGCTAAACCTGAACTGATTGGAAGGCATACCCCTAACTCTGCCAAGCACATTACCAATGGCTGGTTATCTTACCGCTATCAGAAACAAGGGTCGTTGCTGAACGGTTTTGGCTTAAGTGCGGGTTACCAGATCCAGCTTGACCGCTATGCCGGATCAACTTCTGTTCCATTGATGCTGCCTGATTATTACCGTTTTGATGCCGGTGCTTCTTACGAAAAAGGTAGAATAACCATCTCAGCGGTAGTAAATAACCTTCTGGACCGCAGGTTGCTGACACAGGGATCCTATACCAAACTAGCCACTGAAACTGCCACATCGGTTTCTTACTATACCTATATCTACGAGGTTCCGCGTAATGCACGTTTGAGCCTTACTTACCGGTTTAAATAAGCTGATCTGATCTATAAAAAAAGTACAATGACGAAGAATCAACCCCCCGGAAAAAAGAAGCAAAAAGATACGCTGTTTAAGCGCGTCAACAACTGGCTGCACTTGTGGCTGGGGTTAATATCAGGCGTCATTGTACTCATTGTATGCCTCACCGGTTGCATCTGGGTATTTAACGAAGAAATTACCGGTTTGCTCGAGCCTGAAACTAAAATAGCCTGGCAAGATCGGCCTGTTGTTAAACCCTCTCAGCTAATGCAGATCGCGGCGAAGCTTTATCCGGAAAAGGTACCCTCCTATGCCAATTACCAGCAAGGCCGGGCCATCAACTTAAATTTACGGGCGGCTAATGCCGGTCTGGGCGATCGTCGTACGGGAAATACCATCCTCAAAGTAAATCCTTACACGGGCGAGGTAATTAGTACCGAAAAGCACAAACCCGGTGAATCTGATTTCTTCCGGTTCATTTTAAACGGCCACCGCTTTCTATGGATGCCTTCCGCAATCGGTCGTCCCATAGTGAACTACGGCACGTTAATCTTTGTTGTTTTACTTATCACCGGACTGATCTGGTGGTACCCAAAGAAATGGAATAAATCAACGCGTGATAAGAGTTTCAAGATTAAATGGGGAGCCTCTTTTAAACGGGTAAACCTCGATCTTCACAACGTAATGGGCTTCTATGCGTTGTTGTTCCTGGCGGCTATTGCCCTTACCGGGATGGTGTATGGTATTAAATGGTATAGTGAAGGCTTGTACTGGGTTACTTCAGGTGGCGATAAGTTGGCCGAATTCAAACGTTTGAGCTCCGATTCTACCTTAAAAGGAACAGGTTATGCGCCCGAAAAAGCAATGGATCTGGCCTGGGAACAGGTCATTGCGCGCCACCCTAAATCAATGGGTTTTTATTATAGCTTCGCAGATACGTCCGATGCTAAAGCCGCCATCAACATCACCGTGTACCCCAATAAAGGGCAGTTTTATAATAGTCAGGGCTACACTTTTGACCAACATAATCTGAAGGAGTTAAAGCGACAAGATGCCTATTCAGTAACCTATGCGCAGGCCTCCTTCGGGCAGAAACTGCGAAAGATGAATTATGATATCCATGTAGGGAGTATCCTGGGATTTCCGGGTAAGGTGATGGCCTTCCTGGCTTCACTTATTGGCGCCAGTTTACCCATTACCGGATTTCTGGTATGGTACGGCCGGAAGTTTAAGAAAAAGCGTAAACAGCCGGAGAAAAGTCTGGTCAGGAAACCTGATACGGTAACTTCCAATCCACGAGAAAAAATACTTGTAGAAATATAAATACACAGCCCCGGATGCTGAAATCCGGGGCTTTGTTATAAATGCTGTTTACCGTATTAATGCTGATAGCTTTTTTACTCCGATAGCGTCAAAGAATACTAATCCTTCCGCGTTGATATCAGCACACCAATCAGCGCCAATGCCCCTAAGCCCAATGCAACTTTTGTTTTGCGTGATGGCACAGGAAGGCTTGTTTCACCATAAATTTTGTAAGGTTTATCCGAGTGGTTAAGGATGTTGCCCGAAGTAGGCGCGCCTTGTTTGATTTTCATCAATACCCGCATTCCGGCAGAAGCCGTGTTCACCAGCAGGCGAGGAAAAACACTATGCATGGTCTTTAATGCCCATGACTGGAAATCCGGAAATTTGTCTTTTCTGGGGTGAATGGCAAGGCTTAGCAATTGTTCCGCAGTATCACGCGGATCGGCAGCCGTAGGGGGAACTTTAAATTCGAGTCCGGAGTATTTTGCCGAATGCATATTGCCTGTAGAGCGTTGAAGTTGCGGATAAAGATTACATACATGGATATCAGGCTCGCCAGACAGCTCCCCCTGCAGGCATTCCATCATCCCTTTAATTCCGAATTTAGTTGCTGAATAAGCTGCACTGTAAGGCGCCGGCATAAATCCCCCGATAGAAACATTGTTAATCAGCACACCTCTTCCCTGCTTTTTAAAAACCGGGAGCACTGCATGTGCACCATTCATGTAGCCAAAAAGATTGGTTTTTACCACCTGATGGCTCACTTCGATGGGAATTTCCTCAAATTTGCCACTGGCCATTACGCCTGCATTATTTACCCAGAAATCGATTGCACCGTTAACAGCCAGGGCCTCATTCACCAGGTGGGTTACCTGATCGTAATCAGAAACATCGGTGGGCACAGCCTTTACCGATACACCATAACTTAAGCAACGGCTTGCCGCGTTTGATAATGCTTCTTCTCCCCTGGCCGCGATAACCAGATTGCAACCTGCTTTAGCAAAAGCCTCAGCAGTTGCCAGTCCTACCCCGCTCGAAGCGCCCGTGATGACCGCCGTTTTATTTTTAAGTATTTCGCTGTTGAATTCCATCTTTCCGATTGTTAAATAACTGATTATTCAACACCGAGACAGGGAAAAAGTTTCATTGGCTTATCTCCCCACTTTCCACCACAGCCAAGCTGCCAAAACCAGCCCACCCATTACCCAGTACCACCAGGTAACCCTAACCTTCGCACTACTCGCCGCCGCTTTTTTTTCTTTTACACTTTGCTGCGCCTGTTGTTTCTGTGTTACCATAGCCAGCCCTGCCGCTTTTGTTTCCACCTTTCTGCTATCCCTTTTCCAAAGTTCCATCATTTCTACCTCTCCTTTAAAACCACTATCGGGCGAATAGAAAACGATACCTTTCGGCCAAATGCGCCATTGCAATTCGCTATCACTGCTATCGTTACGCATTACCGTCCATTGCCGCGTAGCTGTCAGTTCGGTTTGCAGGTTGCTACTTGCAGTTAATGAAGCATTCGCGGCATCTTTCCGTAAAGTAGTGCAGGCCGCCAGGCAGGCTGCCAACAGTAATAATAAATGCTTCATGACTTGTTCCCTTTCAGCCAGCTGGCAAAATATTTGATGGTGCGGATATGCCGGTACTTGCTGTACACCCCATCACCCTCGCGGCTCCCGGCAACATTGGTGTTTCCCTCCACGGTAATGATCCATGAGCCGCGTTGCATTTTTACTATACCACAATGAGCGATGCGCCTAAGGCCCGGAAAATAAACTCCAAATACATCGGCTGGCTCAGGATTGCTGGTGCGTTTGCTGAGCGGAAGCAAGGATGGGCTCCAGGCGGTTCGGGGTTGCTGGCAACCCGCTTGCCCGTACACCCAGCTCACAAATGAAGCACACCAGGGATCGCCTTTGGTATTGCCCGTATAAAGGAGGTATCTTTCTACCACTTCACCATCGTTGTGGCCGGTGGCTTCATGAACTCCCAGCTGACTCTCAGCAACCTGAAGGATCAGCTGACGTGTGGGCTGTACACGCAATTCCGATTTTAAAACACGGCTACCAAACAACCCACTCCAGCCAATAACAGCAGCGCAAAACAGGCATAATAAAAACTTAACTGTTGCCATGATTGTAAATTTTTGAATTGTGAAACCATAAAATGAACTGAGGGTAATGCGAGTTGCTTTCGCAAAAAGGTAAACAAGCCAAGTGATAACATCAACAGGCAGAACCAGCAAATCAAACTGAAAAATGCGAGTTGCCATATACCGGCGTCTACCAGTCCTACGGTAGCATCGCCAGTGTCCAGCAACAGGGGTAACACCCGCCAGGCAGTTGTTAATACCGATGCAACCAGTAGCACGAGAAAAACACGAAATAATAAATCTCCTTTACGGAGCTGAAATAATAAAGCTTTCATAATGAACAATTTAAGGTTGAATAAAAATACCGCCCGGCACTTCTGCCTTTGTTGCTTTTAGCATCTCTCAGACTGGCCGGGCGGTAATCAGAATAAATAATTGGAAGGTTACACCACCGTCAGTTCGGAAATGTTGGCACTATCGCTGTTCGTATAAGCCTTAATCGTAGAGCTAAAGGCCACATAAATCTGCACCGCATCTCCCACAAAGCTTGCTGGTAATTGCAGGCTATAGGTTTTAGCCGAGCGTGGTGCTACCAATGAAAACCTCATGAATTTAGTTTTCACTGTGTTATACACCAATACACTCAAGCTATCCGTACCGTCGATGTACTTATCGTCGGCCTCCGTATGAGACCATCCAATGTTAATCACACCGCCTGCTTCCGGCTCTACCAGAAATTCTGCTGGCATTTCCAGTTTACCATTGCTGAAACGAAGCATGCTCAGGTCGATCTCATAATCCGGATAGTCGCCAATAACTGCATTCTTCAGGTGCCAGGCCACCGCCACATTCATCGGTGTAGACACCTCACCTGAAGCACCAAAACCACGATCAATCAAGGCACTGAAGTTGCTTAAAAATCCGGTCACCAAACCAAACTTCGCCTGCTGCATCAATTGTTTTTGAGTAGGCGCCTTACCGCTACTGCGGGGCAATCCCCTGATTACATCTAATGAACGCCAGTAAGCACCCACTACTGTTCCTGTTTTCTTGCGGAATCCACCAAGGATTCCCTGTTTAATAAGTCCCATTGTTTTAAGGATTAAATAAAAAAATTGATTAACTCGATGGTACTGATTGCCGCTTAACCGGTATAGGCTTGTCAGCACCAACAAGACAAAGGGAAAGAAAATCGAAAAAGTATGGCAGTACCCCGGGTACGGTACCCCCAGGTGATATAGGAGGATAAATGCGTTTATAGTAACGCAGGACGAGATTTTTTTTATTTTTTTTGTTCGAAAAAACTATACGAGGTCAGGATATAAACTTGCTCAAGGTGATAATGTTATCGATATTAGGCCAAAAATATCTAACACTGTAAAAAGCCCGTTCTATGAAATGGAAAGAAGCCTTACATACGCTAAATAAAAATGGATTATTACCGCCCCAGGATTTAGAGGCACTACTCCTTATGCCCAGCTTTAGAGATGAGGTGTTTTTTCCGACCTATACAAATTTAGGCTATACTGCCATAGAGCCGGTATTTGAAACACTAAGTAGGCAACTGAATATGTTTAGAATAAACATATCGATTACTTCGTGGGTAACCAGAAGACTGCTCGATTTGGCGTTTGTGTTTCAGCCTGGGAAAGATATCAACTGTAGCATTGTAAATGACCGAATATATAATATCGACTTTACTTCCAGTTTGGGGCATGCTGTTGATATGCATATTTTAAACAGTTTAAGAACAGAAAAACCTTTAGACATTGATTACAGGCGATTAAATAGATATGTCGGTAATACTGATGCAAAGATAAAAATGTGTTTAGAACAAATTCGTTATAATTATGACACCATAGCGCCTGACATCATTGATGGCAGCGTTTGGATAACTAATGCCCAGGAAAGTTATGAGGGTTTATAATTCAGAATAGATTTAAAAATACACTAGCAACCATAATGCTCGCCAAGCTTCTGGCAAGTCTGCTTTTAAATTCTTCAACAGGTCTATTCAGAAATACCCCAAGTTCATTTGCTCAGGTTCTCAAAGAAAAACCGGGTGCAAATACATCACAACCGTTAGGCATTTTAGGTAAGGGCGAGTGTAATTAAAATCTATATGAAAAAAATTATTATCTTACTAACTGTAATGATCATCCTGAGTTTTTTCTCAGGAATTTCGATCAATAGAAATTGGTTCTTTATCTTTCAGTTTGAACTGATAGATTTCCCAGAAATGATTTTAGCTGGCCATGTGCGTATAGTGAAGATAATGTTATGGTGTCTGGTCATCATATCACACATGGGTATTTTATTATTGCCATTTGTATCTAGTACAAAGTATTTTAAGCTAGCCCTACTTATCTTACCTCTGGTTTATTTACTAAGCTATCTGTTTTTAAGAGCAGAATTTTTAGTCTTACTAATACCTTTCACTATTATTTGGTTAATTACATTAAGAGTATCTAATCGTTATTTAAAAAGTATTAATCGAACATCTACCTAGTTGTTTTGCGCGAAATAAATCTATAACGCAAATAATTTGGTTATAGCACATTGTTATGACCAAATTATTATTCAAATTCAGACGAGCTGCCGTGCTATAGTGTTGATCAATTTTCCATGATAATACCTTTTATCGGAATATATAACTCACACTTGTTGTATCTCAATAAACTTTAGCATGGTTATTTGCTGCACAGCTAAAAAGCAATACGAGAAAAATAAATAGTACATACTTTATGCTTTAGTCTGGATTAGGAAGCCTTTCGGAAGTGATGTGCCGGATAACCCCTGTCCCCACCAGTTTGTTACCTTCGAGTATGGTAAAGGCATCACCTGATTTAAGGTTTTGACGGATGTTAGTAGCAGGCAAAAGTTTCACATTGGCAATAGTAGTCATGCCGGGCAGGACTGTATCCAGATCCGGAAAAGATATTTCTCCTGTAAAATGCTGTTTAGAACTGAAAGAAAATGATGGCCGGTAATGACTGAAAACAGGCTTTTTTCTACCACCATTCTCGGTTGGCAACATGGCAAGCAGTGCTGTAAAATTATATTCGATCTGAGTCATAATAGCTCCTATTTTAGAGAATAGAGTACGATGTCGGTGACTGGCAGAAGTATGCGCAAAAGTTATCGCAAAATAACCTCCGCCGTTCAAGTCCGAAAACTCATGTTAACTGTGTTGAAAATGGTTTTCCCCGAAATGCCGGTCAAGTTCTGCCGGGTCCTTTCGCGAGAGGGCAAAAGCCAGTGCTTTTTTCACAAAATCGTTTAGCGTAATGTTGTGCATGGCTGCAAAAAGTGCAGACTGTTTGTGTAGTTCGGTAGATAACCTTACGTTAAAGGTCCCCTTGTAGGTCTTATCCGGTAACTTACCAATCTCCTGGCAGGTCTGCAGATAATCGTCCACAGCTTCTTCGAAAGCAGTTTTTAGCGCCTTCACCGTATCACCTTCAAAAGTAACCAGATCGTTTATAGCTAGTATCTTTCCAAAGAAAACTTCATCATCACTACTATAATGCACAGCGCCATAATAGTTTTTATAATTCAGCATATCATTCATCATTCAAGTGGCCCAATGCCTTTAATTGTTCAATTACCTGCCGGATCACATATCCTTTAACAATATTTGAGGGATGCGGTTTATGAAGGGAAACGATGTGCTTTGCTGCATCGCTGAATTTCCTTCTCGATCCGCCTGTCTTTCCGGCCTTAAGTGGCGTAAATCCAAAATATTTAAGAACTTTCATTAGTTCTTCCCACGTAAAGTCCTTTGGCTCGGATAAAAACCTTTCTTCCAATTTTTCAAACTGACCCATAATAGTTTTTCTTGAATCATATTAACCATAATTAATTCCTCCTTACTATTTGTTACTGGTCTGCTTTACTTCAAGCAAATATAGATAGTAACATTTAAATTTGCAACTATTTTTCAGTTGCACATATTTGTAATATAAGAATCGCACAAACAAGCAAATTTTCTACCCCTCACCTCTTACCTGGTTTATATTACTAAACCCTCCCAGCCCCAAATACTTCAGTAAGAGCTCAGGATCCCTGGCATGAATATCATGATCAAACAGGGCGTTGATATCACTCAAATCGAGCAGGTGGGCACAACCCGCTTCGGTAAATAATCGCCCCAGGTCGCTGTCGGGTTGTATGCTCAAACTTTTGAAACCCGAAAGGGTGTCGATCCCTATATACTGCTTATCCAGTTTCTGTAAACTCGTTAGCTCTGCCAGTTTCCTGCCTTCGGGTGTACCATCATTTGTGATGAATAAAAACGTAACGATAAGCAGTTGACTTGCTTCAATTTCTACAACCAGGTAGCCTAATTTTTTGTCCTTAATGTAAAACGGTAACAAGTTCCTATTCTGCAATTTAAACTGCGGATCGATTATAGAAAAAGCATGATACAAGAAATATCCTAATAATCCTGCGTGTAGCGAAAGCCGTTCCTTCAACCTGCTGATGGCATGCGGTTGTACATATACCGGTATCTCATCAATAGATTCCGTTCGGAAACCTAATCTGGCAGGACAAACATTTAAAAGTGTCACCTTTCCGCAAACGTCGCTCCAACTTAAATGAATCACCTTCCTATGCTCTCCGTGAAATTTTATCCATTGTGTGATGGGTTTCGATCCCGATATCCTAATTTTATTATCGCAATCTTCAGGCCCCATGATCATGGTGGATGACATGTCAAAAACAAAATTTATTTTCCCGAGCTCACTATTGATCAGGCAAATTCTATTAATAAAATCAACTAGTTTATACTCAGCATCCCTCAGTGTAGGGAACTGGGGATTAAAGGCTTCAAGGATATGCGCAAACCTTGAACGGTCACCGAGGCCTGATGCTTCCATTGCGTAAGCATACAAAGGTATCCCATCCCTGAAATACTCCAGCAATGATATCGTAACGCCAGAACCCAATGTTACCGAAGATTCTCTCAGCAGCCTCTTAAAATACTCCTGTAATAGAAACTCATGTGTAGAGGGTATTAAACCCTTTTCAAAAACCAGTTTAAAAAGGGGTAAACGCCTTCCAAACAAGTAAAGCAAATACTTTTCGGGGATAGTGTGATAAAGATCCTCCACAGCAAACACGCTACACGCATTCCTGAACCGGGCTTTATAAATTTTAAACTGTTCTTTTTTACTATCGAGGGATGATTTATGGGGATATTTCTTTTTCCGCATAAAATCAATTTGTCCTTTAAGATAAAAAAAATAATTCTGAAAGAAAAAATTTATTGAACTCTCTTAAACGCTATCTTTTTAACTTTCGGTGAATGAAAATAGAAACCCTCAACCTGATTCTGGTTATTGAGAATAAATTCTACTAACACATTGCTATCTGCAATTTTGAATGCCACCCCTGAAGCTGGAACAAGTTTAAAGGTATCATCGTTTTTTCTGATCATTAAAAGCTTGTTGTCTTCTATTTTAACCATCAAATCTGATGAAATTTCATCTGAATGATAATGCCCTGCCAAGGCAACAAAATTGCTAAGATCAGGGATTCGATTAACATTTTCATGTTCTGTTCTATCACTCAAACTTTCAGTTGTTATTGATTTATCTATTGGAGAAACAGCTTCCGGAATCAGAAAATTTCTCAGTTCGGCCAAAGCTCCCCCTCCTCCATTAAATTCCGATCTATTAGACAACCAGGCAATTGATATCTTTTCATTGGGATAAAATTCGAGTAAGGACCGATAGGCGGCGGTTGCACCGTCATGACTGATCCGCATGCGGCCATTAAAAGTGCCTACCCTAAGGCCTGCTGCATAGTCGTAGGCTTTGCCAGAAGTAAGCGGAGGAATATGAAACAGCTTCCAAAGAAGCGACGGTTGGCCGAATCTTCCCTCCATCAGGTAATTATTCCAATTGGTCAAATCCGCTGCTGTGGTTAAAAGTCCCCCATTACCGTATACGTTTTCCTTTGGCATGTCAATAAAATATTGTCCATCTCTTTTGCCATAGGCAGTAGCGGAAATGAGCTGTGATTTTAAATAATCGGTTCTCCATGAGGTATGAGGCATATTAGCGGGCTTAAACAAATAACGATCAGTGAAAGCCGCCAAAGTGGTTTTAGTTACACGTTCAACAATTATGGCTAAAAGAATGTAATTCGAATTACTATACAGAAAGTTCTCGCCCGGAGAATGATTGAGTGTTTTCTGCCGGCATAATAGTTTCAAAATTTTCTCATTATCGTACACTACAGATCCGCGTGGTGCGTCAGAAAAAGAAAGCAAAGACCAACAATCTTTTATTCCACTGGTATGGTGAATAAGATTCTCAATGGTAATGATAGCCTCATATTCAGGCAGCTCCGGGATGTAACGTCGTACATCGTCATTTACTGACAGCTTGCCTTGTTGTTCTAAAAGAAGAATAGCTGCAGCAGTGAATTGCTTGGATACAGATCCCGCTTCAATTAAAGTATTTCTGGTGATTTTATTTTTATTGCTAATGGATGCGAGGCCCCACTGGTTTGAATATATGATTTTATTATTTCTGGATACACATAATTCGCCTCCCGGTGATTCAGGGCTATATTGTTCGAATATTTTATTAACGATAGCAGTGGTATCTTTTAATGTCTGGGCGGTCGAGGTAAAATAAGCTAAACATATAATACCAATACAAATGAGCTTGCGCATATAGCTGATATAGTTCTATTTAAATGTGAAGATACAAAATTTGAATACGCTAACAATCAGTCGCTCTTTAATCCCCATCTCCGGTCGATACATATCTTTTGATACGCTCCCGCCTGCTGCTGTTCGTATATAAATTACAGGCGTTGGTCTAGCGGTTACTCATACTGGTATAATACAGCGGTTTTGCTTGCAACGTTTGCCGTGTAGTGGCGTCTTAATAACAAAACAACAGCAAAAATTTAAAATATAAAAGATATGAAAACCTTCGCAAAATCATTATTCGCAGCAGCATTAACAGCAGTAGTAATCACTTCATCATCAATGGCCACTTTCGCCGCCGAGCCTGTTAAAACAGAAACTAAAACTCCGTCATCCTCCACCTTCAACAGGATCTGGGTAAGTGGGAATGTAAAGATCGTTCTAACGCAAGGCGATAAACAAAATGTAACCGGCGCAGCCAATTACGATGCTACCAAAACCACCGTATCTACTAATGGAAAAACCTTATTCATTAATTCACTAGAAACCAGCCAGGTCACTTTGAACATCACTGTAAAAGATCTGGAAAGAATTGAGGCTTATGGCCAGTCGGTTGTGGTAACCAGCAATAACTTCGATGTAAAATACCTTCAGTTATTCTTAAGCCAAAGCGCTACAGCAAGGATAAAAACTACAGCCCAAAGTTTGTATACCGTTGTTAAAGAAGATGGGGTATTGAAATTAAACGGTACAGCCGATCAAAGCACCATGATTGCCAGCAACCTGAAAAACGTAAAATTAGCCGACTTCGCCAGTCTTAAATCAGAATCATTTGCTTCTGAAGCTATTATGGAAGCAGAACAAAATGCAATGGTTCTGGCCAAATAGAAACGTATTTACCAGATCAATCGAAGCTGCTCCTATAAAGGGACAGCTTTTTTTATGATCCAACTTTTTTAATTACGCCGCAAAGCCGGCAGTGATTTAGAAGTTAATAAAAGATATCAAACCGTCCTTCGGTTATCTTGATGACGCCACATTTATCTGTAGGAATATCACACCAAAAAGTACCAGAGATGATTCGACTCGATTTATTAATTTTGGTGAAAACAACTTCCCCTTTATTCGATTTTGCCATTCCAAACCTTGTACTTGTATTGAAACAATCACGATAACTTGTAAGCCTTGCATAGGTATGATCAAGGTCCAGCTTATGAGTTGTGGAAACAGAAGGGCCGGAAATAATTAATGTAAGGTCTTCATAAATCAAGCCTGATGCTGAATCATTTATTCCATTGATGGAAAGCTCACTATCTGCAACAACTGCTTTAATGGAGTTAGGACTTTTTTTTGAGATCCAATTTTCACCATTGATTTTACACGCAAATATCATCGCTCCAATTTGAGTTGCTTTTGGAAGCCCATTTGCATCAAATTCCTGTTCTCGTTTTTTCTTACAACTAAAACTAACTGATAAGAAAAGGATTATGGTTGCAAAGCATTTTAGAGTAATCCTGTTTTTTGGTTGAGAAGCGTATAGAAACATGTTATTTGTTTTGGATGTGAGGAATATTAAAAAAGTCTTTTGGCTATAATCCTTTATTGCCTTCTCCATAAGTAATCTGAATGGTCCCGGTATCGATATTGATTGTCCCACTAATTTTATATGGCTTCAATTCAGGTTGATGGGCAATTGAAGTTAACGGCCAAAGCATAGCGGTAAAAGCGATGAGGGCAGCGAGCTTGATCAATCTTTGCATTTTCTTATTTTTCATCAGTTCGCCAATTTAATTAAAATATGTTATTGCTCCCGGCAAAATTCCTACCTCAGGTATATAAAGATCTTTAAACATCCTCACTTCTGAAACCGTTGGTCTATAAATTACAGGCGTTGGTCTAGCGGTTCCTCATACTGGTATAATACAGCGGTTTTGCCTGCAACGTTTGCCGGGTAGTGGCGTCTTAATAACAACACAACAGCAAAATTTAAAATATAAAAGATATGAAAACCTTAGCAAAATCATTATTTGCAGCAGCATTAACAGCAGTAGTAATCACTTCATCAGCAATGGCCACTTTCGCCGCCGAATCTGTTAAAACAGAAACTAAAACTCCGTCATCGTCAACCTTCAACAGAATCTGGGTAAGTGGAAATGTAAAAATCGTTTTAACGCAAGGCGATAAACAAGATGTAACCGGCGCAGCCAATTACGATGCTACCAAAACCACCGTATCTACTGATGGAAAAACCTTATTCATTAATTCACTAGAAACCAGCCAGGTGACGTTGAACATTACTGTAAAAGATCTGGAAAGAATTGAGGCTTATGGCCAGTCGGTTGTGGTAACCAGCAATAACTTCGATGTAAAATACCTTCAGTTATTCTTAAGCCAAAGCGCTACCGCAAAGATTAAAACTACAGCCGGAAGTTTGTATACCGTTGTTAAAGAAGATGCAGTGCTGAAATTAAATGGTACAGCTGATCAAAGCACCATGATTGCCAGCAACCTGAAAAATGTAAAACTAGCTGACTTCGCCAGCCTTAAATCAGAATCATTTGCTTCTGAAGCTATTATGGAAGCACAACAAAATGCAATGGTTCTGGCCAAATAGAAACGTATTCACCAGATCAATCGAAGCTGCTCCTAATAAGGGGCAGCTTCGATTGATCCAACCTTTTTAATTACGCTGCAAAGCCTGCAGAAATATTGAAGTCTGAGGGTAATCGTTAATCAACCTTCTTGAAACTATTTTCTTTGAAAGTTAGACCTGACCCCATAAACCTTAATCAAATCAATGCCAAACTCACGGAATGATTTCCGGGCACCCGGGGTCATAGTTTCTAATACATTTTTATCTTTTATATCTAAAACACGTACAATGGAATGACTAGAATCATAGATAAATGAATATTGCTCAGCATAGGTATCTGATAAATCTCCATCGATATACATATCAACCCTGAATTTCACCCAAAACAATGATGCATTCTGCCTTATATCCCTGGCCGTATAAGTCATTGCACATCCACCACCACAACTCACCACAAAAGACCTGTTTCTAAGCCGCCTCAGATCTATAACTCTCTCCTGTTTGGTACCTTTCAATTCGGTGCTGAACAGATCTATGGTTTGGAAAGGGTGCTTTGCAGAAAGCCCGGAATCCAGGAAAACCAAAAACAGAAAAAGAAAACAGTGTGATATGGTTTTATGGTAATGCATGTCGTAAAAATTGCTTTTCCGCAGTTTATAAGAAAATTTTAGCCCCTAAGAAAGTCACAGACCAACACAATCGACATCAGGTTACTGTAAAACTCCGATCAGCCGATTTTAGCGGTTCTTTAAAAATTCCAGCACCTCATCAACAGGCGTAAGCGGATTGTCTGCAACCTCCAGTTGTGGCAGAACCGGAGATCCATCTTTAGCATCGCCGTTAGCCCTGATAAATTGCTTGGTAGAGGTTGAAAAAGAAAACCCAGTATGGGGAAGGGTTAAAAAGACCAGTTCGCCATAATCATTTGCCGGCTCACCCGAAGACTGGCCCACCAGTGTAGCCAGCTTATAATCCTGAATCGCATTGGCAAGCATGTTTGCGCTGGAAAAGGTGCGCGGACCGATAAGGACAAAAACCTTTCCCTGATAACGCAGCGGGTTTGGCCCAGGCGCTTTTTCTTTAATATCAGTGTCGGAAAGGATAGTTCCGTTCACCGCATTAAAATAATAGGGCATGTTTTCAGCACCCTTACCACTCTGATTTTTATCGAGCTGTGATTTGTATTCTTCGCTCACTTTCCATTTTACCCCACCGCTCATCCGAAAAGATTTGTCGGTTATGTAACTCAAAAGCAGCTCTCCAAGCTGCGAATTGCCCCCTCCGTTTTTGCGCAGATCAATAATCAGTTTTTCACGGTGGTTCAGCTTTAAGTTGTTGAAACAGGAATCCAGTATTTTTTTGAAAGCGGGCAGTTCTCCTGTGAGTGAATTTATCCCAAGATAAGCAGTCCTGGCATCGGGATAGTTAAAGGAGAATGGTTCTCCGGCAGGATTTGGCAAAAAAGACTTTCCGCGTGTCTTCGCATTTTTCCGCAGCTCGTCCCAGTTAATCGCATTCAATATTGCCCTGCCGGTTTGCCCTTTCCTGATATAATCGATCGTGTAAGGTGCCTGAATATTGTAAAGGTAGAGGTAGGTAATCAGGTTACGGCAAACATCTACAGACCGGTAGACCTTTAACCCTCCTGCATATCCGCTGAGCAGGTCGACCAGTTCTGATGTCGGGATATTATTGATCGCGGTAATTTCATCACCCGGCTGAAGTGCTGCTTCCTCCGACACATCACCGCGGACCACAAAGTTTCGTCCATTATATTCCTGTACCATCACCGGAAACAATACCTTACCTCCCTGCTTCAACCGGGCCACAACACTATCGGGATAGTTGAAAACACTATGCCCCTCTCCGATTGCACCTACCATCCTGGCCAGTATCGGCCAGGCCTCGCGTCCAGTCATTCCCTCTTTCAGTGCTTTGCCGACGCTGTCCGACAAACGGCGGTAATCACTTTTACTGAGGCTATGATACATATTAGGATGTACCCTTTCTATGGATCTGATCATGTAGCTTAAATCCTGGGTAAGTTCCTTTTTGGAAAAGCGTTTTTCTGTGGCCGTGCTGTCAGCGTTTGCAAATAGCCTGGTTGTTAGCAGCAACAGTATCAGTGTGTATGTCGCTTTGATCAGCAGGATTGAATAGGTGGAATATGATCTGT
Source organism: Pedobacter frigidisoli (assembly GCF_032678525.1). Classification (GTDB taxonomy): domain Bacteria; phylum Bacteroidota; class Bacteroidia; order Sphingobacteriales; family Sphingobacteriaceae; genus Pedobacter; species Pedobacter frigidisoli_A. Next base: position 108,862 of record NZ_JAVTSE010000010.1, on the reverse strand, counting down.
CCATCTTAAAATGAATGATAGTAAATTTTTGTTCTGATCAATCTCCTGGATGCATGTAAAGCATAGCGGAGATAGATTTAAAGCAAATATATCATAACTCACCAAAATGTGATATAATATTTATTACATTTGAACTTAAAGATTTCAACACAATACTTAGAATTTTCATAGTGACCATCCAAACCATGCAAAAATGCTACTACCTTCCAAATTGGAGAGCCGCATGTGCAGGAGCCGTTGTTATTCTTGTTGGATTAGGGCTATCTGCCATCGGTTTTATCGGAAACAGAAACAGGTCTGCAATGGATACACTATTGTACGGACTTCTGGATTTCCATTCCGTCTCCGCTTTTATTGTCAGTTTAATCTTACTCGCCTGTAAAATAGGATTTGTTGGCACAGGGGTTTACTACATCTGGAATTCGCAAAAGATCATCAGGGCAAAAATTGACGAGAAGGGCTTGCACTATAAAGCTGGGCCAATAAGTAAGTATGGCGCGATATTTTTCCTGGATACCCTTGGACTAAACTTCATCCCGTTTAAAGAAATCACGGACATCAGACTAGTTGAAAATAAACTTCTGGGCGACGAGATTGTCATTATCACGAGATCTAAAAAAATTGATTTAACGACGCTGACAGTGTTAAGCCAAACTGAAAAAGAGGAGATCGTTAAGGTAATAGGGATCAAAATACTATCAATAAAATAATTTAAAGGAGATGACTGATCGGTCTGCTATAGCTCATAAGCCTAACTTAAAAAACAACCAAAATTTAAAAGATAAAAGGTTTACAGCAGCAGTATTTACGTCATTAGCAACGGTAACTCTCGCCGCTAAACCTCTTAAAACATCAACTAAACTCCGTCATCGCCAAGTCTTAAATCTGAATCATTTGCTTCTGAAGCTATTATGGAAGCACAACAAAATGCAATGGTTCTGGCCAAATAGATAAGTATTTACCTGATCAATCGAAGCTGCTCCTATAAAGGGCAGCTTTTGTTATGATCCAAGCTTTTAAATTATGCTCCAGAGCTTTCGATGATGAACCGACTTCCAAACATTTCCTAATTTATAATAAATTAGGAAATATTGATGGTATTTTGATTTACTTAACTCAGGTGTTTGTTTAATAATTGGTCAAAATTTTCTGACTTGCAGAAACCTTTCATTTTCCTGTTCAGTTCGATCACTTCCAGATACCCCATTTTTACCAACCCCTCCAAATCCGTCCTTGCCGTCTGATTGGAAATCAGTAACCTGTTCTCGAGTTCCTTGACCGTCAGCAGGGAATCAGGATCCTCGCTAATCCATTTGAGTATAGTCGCCTGCCTTTCATTAATTCCCCGGATTTTCTGAAAATCAGACATCTGCCTTTTTTCATCCATCTTTCGCTGAATATAGTCCTTGAGTTCCTTAAAGGACATTTGCATCACGTTGAGTTTATAGGCAATGAAATAGGTTAAATCATTATCGTCTGTTTCAGTGTATAAAAACGCTTTCGCATACTTCACCTTGCTTTTGTAGATGAGTCTGGAAATAGATAGGTATACCGTTAGCCAGTAACCCTTTTTTAGCAAATACCAATAGAACAGCGCCCTCGCTGTCCGGCCATTTCCATCAACGAATGGATGGATGTAGCCTATCATAAAGTGGATGATGCAGCCCTTGATGATGGGATGGATGAACTGCTCATCGTGTTTATCATTACAGAAATCGATCAGTTCTGCCATCAGGATTTTTAAAAGGCTATGATCGGGAGGAAAATGAACTACTTCTCCGTCAGTTGAGTCTACAATCCTGATGTCATTATTGTCCCTGAACCGGCCTTCATCCTGCTCCTCATCCATAGTATCCTTAACGATGAGTCTATGGATCTCAAAAAGTTTGTCGAGGGTGAGTTGATCATCCTTTTCTTTAACGATATGATTGATGGTAATGTAATTGTTCAGAATCATCTGTTCAGAGGTATTCCTGGGCTTGGCGCTTTTCCTGAGCATTTCCTTTGCCTTTTTCCTGGTCGTGACCGCGCCCTCGATCTGACTGGAGGCAATTGCTTCTTCCATAATAGAACTGACCAGATAACGCTTCTTGTCTGCTTCGGGGATGATCCTGTTCGCACCAAGGTTACCACCAATGTGCAGGTCAAATTCATGTAGCTGCTTTTGGATGGTATTGGTTAGGTTGAAAAGGAACTTGTGGCTGCCAAAAGCAAGTTTTTTAGCGTTGATGACCCTGGACGCTTTAACCCTTGCCCATAATTGATCAGGCCTGATACCCGCGTCGTAGTGTTTCACTTTATCCCAGTACAGGTAGCCGTCATTGATCTTGTCAATCATGGCCGTCACTTCATCAGACTTGCTCAGTTTCAATGATTCGGTGTATAAGGGTTCTTTATACCATAAGGGAGCACTCTCCAGTTTTTTCATAAAATATCCTAATTTATGGTGGATTTGGAAATCATACAAGTATAACACTATCTCCAAATATTTCCTAATTTATCACAAATTAGGAAATAATCCCTCCATCCGAACGCATTTTTTCTGCTGCTATACTTTTATTTTTTGATCAGGTTAATGGCCCTGTTCCATTTGGGATAAATTTCGATTGGTTCCGGATAGCCCTTGAATCTGTATTCCCAGGGAATAAGTACCTCCATATTGTTGGCTGATTTAAGTTCCGGGATCCAGTGGCGTATAAAATCCTGCGCTTTATACTTATTGGACTGGTTAACCGGGTTCGTATACCAGATTTCAAAGGCCTGCATGTGCCAGTTCATCCAGTTCGAACTCACGTCGTAGTCGATAAGCTTCGATTCGAAATAAGCTGCGCCCCAGGTCCAGTCGATTTTAAGATCATGGACGAAGTAACTCGCGCAGTTGACCCTGCCCCTGTTGCTCATGAAACCGGTCTGGTTCAACTGGCGCATGTGGGCATCAATGAAAGGGATCCCGGTCTTGCCTCCGCACCATTTCCGGAATTTCGCGGGATCGCTCTCCCACTGGTAATGCCTGTTTTTGTAGCCTTTGGTCTTAAAGATCTGATCCCCAAAGCGCATGGACTTGAAGGTGAAGTAGTCCCGCCAAACGAGTTCAAAGATCAGCCACCAGGTACTCTGGTTTTTTTTGATCTCCTGCTCATAGGCCTGCACCTTTTCAAAGATTTCCCTTGGTGATATACAGCCCAGGGCCAGGTATGGCGAAAACTTGGAACTGTAATCCATGCCTTCGGACTGGTTGCGGCTCCAGCGGTAACGGGTGAGCTCTTCGGATTTGAAGGTATAGTATTCAAGCCGTTCGAGCGCGGCATCTTCGCCGCCTTTAACAAAGGGCTTGGCGTTTTTGTATTCCTTCGGGGTAAAGCCGTAATCTTTGTAAGTCGGGAATTTAGTAGCCTTGACTTTTTTGACCGGGTTTAGCTTTTTGGGGATGTCCATTGTTTTCCTAGGCTCGGATTCCCTGCCTGCCGTAATGCGGTATGCTTTACTGGTCAGGGGAATCTTGTCAATGGTAAAGGGAATGTCGTCCTTATGGTAAAGCGTCTTTCCCCAAAAGAAATGGAACTCCGTTTCAGGGAGTTTCTGCTGTAATTCCCTGACTATGTTTAGTTCATAGCTGGCATATTCTTCCTCTGCATAGATATCAGTAATCTGAAATTTGTGGACCAGTTCGGGAATGGTAACCAGCGCGGATTGGGTACCGATAACCAACTGTCCGCCGATTGATTTCAGATTGGCCTTAAGGTTAGTCACGGATTGCTCCAAAAATCTGAACCGGTTGAGATCTGCTTTACGGAAACCCAGCTCATGGTTTTCGAAAATTGACTTTTCCAGGCAGTAACAGCAAAGCACTTCACTGCATTCCTGTTGCGCGGTAACCAGGGCCTCGTTGTCGTGCAGCCGCAGATCATTTTTAAACCAGATGAGTCCCCGTTTTTTTGCTTTCATATGTTTCCGCTATGGTGAAAAAGGCCTGATTCCCCATCACTCCGTCCTAGTACAGGCATTGTTCAGTGTGTCTTTCAGGTTAAACAACATAAAGTGCTGAAATGTTGCGGTCCGTTTTTTCTTAACAGGACACCTCCCGTCCTTTCAGCGCTGGCCGAAGAGGCGCAAAAAAAATGATCTTGATATTTCTGATCGCACATCAGTGCACGAAACCCAGACTCCGGGAACAAAAGCCGGATGCAAAGTTTGCACCGGGACCAGGTGGATACTATCTGTGAAATCCTCACGCAGAGCTAACTTTTAAAGATAAAGCTGTTTTAAATATTAAACCGATACCTGAGCGAGCTATCAACAATTTAACTAATTTGGATTTATTTTATGAGTATTCAGGTGTTGAGGACAAAAGATATCTTATATGTTGCCTTTTTACGGAAAAAATGGATACAATGGCAACCGATATCGAACACCTCAACCCAATCAGCAATTATTGATTTTATTATATTTGCCAAACACATGATTACAGACGCGCTAAACAAAACAGGATCATACAGCGAATATGATTTTGATCTTTTTGAAAAGGAATATCGAATTCGGGATATCGGGCCAGGTGACATGATTTTAAACATTGGCGAGGTGGCAAAATCTGCCTATTATGTCCTCTCTGGAGCAGTATATCAATATCGGTTGGATGATGAAATTGAGGAAATCATATTAGATCTTGCTCCAGCGGGAAAGTGGGTGCTGGATCAAAAAAGTTTCGTTGCGCAAAAACCTTCAGAAAATTGTATTAAAGCTTACGAAACAAGTCAGCTACTTGAAATAAGCCTGGATTCCATTCATAAACTTATTGGGCTTTCTGCATCATTTTTTCAGTTGGGTCGCCTATTGGACGCAACGGGTCATCGGGCACTTTTTTTTGACCGCTCACTCTCACCCCTCGAAAAATATCAAACGCTGTTAGACGATTCACCTCAAATCCTGCAGAAGTTTCCTTTGAAAATGATCGCATCTTATCTGAGAATCACACCAGAGACGATAAGCCGGGTAAGAAAAAAAATTGTTGCCAATAAGAACCCTTCTTGATCAGGATCAAGTGCTTTATTTGACTGGGAGCATTACCTTCGCTTTGTTGCTTACTGGAAAATAAAAACAATATGATAAACAGTTTATTACAGAGAAGTTTAATCGGTATCCGGCCTTTTATTGGTGCGAAAGACTTTGATCGGTCGAGGGATTTCTATAAATCTTTGGGCTTTAACGAAATAGTTTTAAGTCCGTTGCTTTCCTTATTTCAGTCGGAGGGTGTGGGTTTTTATCTGCAAAATGCATATGTGAAGGAATGGGTGGACAACACTATGGTATTTCTTGAGGTTGAGAACGTTAACCAGACCTGGGAAGAACTTTTAAACTTAAGTCTTACTGATCACTACCCTGAAGTTAGGATAGTTCCTATTCGGATGGCAAGCTGGGGCAAGGAATGCTTCCTGCATGATCCATCAGGAATACTCTGGCATTTTGGCGAATTTTTCGACAAGAATCTATAATTACAGGATACATACACCCACGTAATGCAACGTGCACTGGTGTTATCTTCAGTGAATACAAACCAACATTATGGATATGTGCTATGAGGGCTGCATAGGCAATCTGAAATAGAAAAGTGAACCTTGAGATGGCTCGCTCTCCAGTCCAATCGTTCCACCGTGTCTGCCAATCACCTCAGCACATAAATAAAGTCCGACTCCGAAGCCCCGGAAACCCTTGTTCGCTGAATCTGTTCTATAAAAACGTTTGAAGACATGTTTGTGGTCGCTCGGAGCAATACCAATACCATAATCGCGAACGCCTACTTTTACCTGCCCATCCGCTTTAGTCGCAAAAACTTCAATTTTCGGTGCACCAGGCGCATACTTTACAGCGTTAGTTAACAAATTGGTCAATACCTGGCCAATTTTCTCCCGGTCTGCGTTAACGTTGAGTGGTTCGGTGCCATGAAAACTGAGTGCATGAGTTGGAGAAGTAGATTGTACATCCATTATTGTTTCACGTATGAGCGCACTGATTTCAAAATCCTCGTGATTGAGATGGAGCATGCCCTCATCAAGCTTACTGACGTCGAGGAAATCATCAACCAATCTTGACATTTTCAACACCTGATAGCGTGCTCTTTCAGCTGAGTTAACCATTAGCTCATCCCCGGATTTACGCGCTTTCATCTGGATCACCTGAGCGTAGCCCGATAGCGCGGTCAATGGCGTTTTTAGCTCATGCGTGGCTACTGCAACGAAATCCCGCATGCGCTGTTCATTGTGAAGTCTGATGCGGTTAATTTTGATCTGTGCTCTGACCTTGCTTAGCAACTCCTGCGCTGAAAAAGGCTTTACTAAATAATCATCCGCCCCTGCCTCAAGCCCATCAATCCGGGCTTCTTCTCCGGCCCTGGCCGAAAGGAAGATTAATGGTACCCAGTGCTTTTCTTCTTTTTCACGAATCCTGGCCAATAGTTCTTTTCCATCCATAACGGGCATCATGATGTCGCTCAGAACAAGATCAGGTTTAAAGGAATCCAACTGCACGAGTGCATCTGCCCCGTTTATTGAGGCCTGTACGATAAACTCTGCACCGAGCAGGCGTTGCAGATAGGCCCGCATATCATTATTGTCATCAACGACCAGGACACGTGCCATTTCAGCAGACGTTGAATCAGCATTCAAGTTAGCATTTTTTTGTTGGTCTTGCTCATACTCAGATCCCAGCAGTCCGGAGGCTTCCTGCAGGAAAGATTCCCTGATTGCGCCAGGGCTTGCCTGATAGTCATGCTCCTGCACCAACTCCGCTGGTAAGTGTGCCCGTCCGAGCGGTATGCGGACAGTAAATAAAGAGCCTTCACCCAATGTACTTTCTACACTTACTTCACCTCCATGGAGGCTGATGAGTTCACTCACCAGTGAAAGTCCGATCCCCGAGCCTTCATGCGTTCTTCCGGCAGAGTTCTCGACCCTATGAAAACGCTCGAACATATGAGGGAGTTCATGGGGGGGTATACCGACTCCCGTGTCAGAAACTTTTAAGACAACCTCCTCAAAAGAAGATTCTAAGGCAACAGTAATGACGCCTTCGAGGGTATATTTGAATGCATTAGATAGTAAATTTAAGACAATCTTTTCCCACATCTGTTTATCAACAAAGGCTTCAAGGGGCCCCTGACCAGTCTGTACCTCCAGGCGCATGCCTGCTTTTTCAATAATCGACCGGAAGCTGCTTGCCAGATCAGCGGTAAGTTCCGCTATATCTACAGGCTGATAGGCAGCCTGAACACGCCCTGCTTCCACCCGGCTAAAATCCAGCAAATTATTGACTAGTTTCAGAAGTCTCATCGCATTGCGATGGGTGGCCATTACCGTTTCTCTCACCTCCGGATCATCCATCACCTGGTGGCGCTGAAGATCTTCAAGCGGACCGAGCATTAAGGTAAGTGGTGTTCTGAATTCGTGACTAACGTTACTAAAAAAAGCGGTCTTGGATCTATCTATAGCCGCCAGTGCTTCTGCCCGCTTCTGCTCCTGCTCATAGGCATAAACATTGGAAACCGCGGTAGAGAAAGTTCCGGCAAGCATGCTATAGAAACCCATATAATCTTCATCCATTGCCCTTCTTGAGCTCACCCCGGCAATGAGGTAACCAGTGGGATTATCATTACCTGAAATAAAAACAGGAAGAATCACAGCAGAATTGGGAGCTTCGGGATAAGGTCCACAGGAAAAATCACCAAAACGTTCATCTAGATCTTCTAAAACAAAGGGCTCTGTAACACTGGCTGACAATGGCCATCTTGCATGGTCATTGTCGTCCAAAACAATTTCGTATACTCCAAGTTGTGGTGCATTTGCAGTACCAGCCGCACTTACCAGCCTGGCGGTTTTGTTCATCTGTTCAACACTGTAGAACAATAAAAAGGGAAGATCGCTCAGAAAATCTTCATGGCGTTCAGTTGTCAGCGCTCCGATTTCTTCAATCGATTTGGCTTTTCCGATCAAAGCAGACAAATCTCGTAACACCTGTGTCCGTCTTGCACTAAGCATTTTATCGGTGGTTTCGGTAATTGGATGGAATATTCCGCCAACCTCCCCTGATTCATCCCGGATGGGCGCAAAAGAGAAGGTCATGAAGGCTTCTTCCAGATAGCCATAACGAAACAAAAACATTTGTTGATCCTTAATATAAGTTCCCTCTCCCTGCTGGCCCCGGGTAAACTTGTCGCCCACAACCTCAAGGGCAGATTCCCAGCAAATGCGGAAATTCATGCCCATCGATTGGGGATGCATGGCACCGCAAATAGGCTTATAAGCATCATTGTAGATCTGAATGGTTTCAGGCCCCCAGGCAATTAATATGGGAAATGTAGAGGAAAGGCAAAGGCTGACCGAAGTGCGCAAGCTTTGTGGCCAGTTCTCAACCGGCCCCAGCGGGTTATTGCTCCAGTCCATAGACCTAATCAATTCCCCCATTTCTCCTCCACCCGATAAAAATTGTGCCTTTGACAAGCTTTGATCAACCATTCTTCTACAATTTGTTTTTGCTTTAAAGGTAAAAAAATCAAAATTACCGGCATGGATATTCTACAAATTTTTTAAATCTGAACTTGCGTCAAGGTAATTTTATATTTACTTTTATCAGGCAGCCTGGCTTTAAATGAACAAAGCAACTGGATAATTTCATAAATACGGTTTTTAGACATGGGAAAAATTATATACGTTTTGGAAGATGACCAGGGCATTAGCGACATTGTAGAGATGGTATTGGAATCCGAAGGCTACCAGGTGAGCTGTTTTCCCAGCGTCAGCACTTTTAACGCCACTGCCTTCAAGCCGCCGGCAGACCTTTACCTGCTGGATATTATGCTTCCAGACGGCAATGGCCTTGATGTGCGTGAAGCGCTTTCAAATAACAGTAACACGGCTGCAAGTCCGGTGCTGATCATGAGCGCACATACCAACCGTTCAGAGGTATCGGGTTGGCCACGGGCTCAGCATTTCATTGCCAAGCCCTTTGACATCAATGAACTTACTGAAAAGATAGCTTCTTTATTAACAGACTAATACTTTTATTATTAGCTGAGGGGAATTGTAAACCAAAAGGTAGCCCCCTGTCCGCTGGTTGATTCAACTCCAATTTCCCCGCCGTGCTTACGGATGATGTCGGCACCAATATACAGGCCCAATCCAAGTCCTGAATAATGCAATTCCTTGTAATCCGCCCGGTAATATCTGTCGAAAAGATGAGGGATTTTTTCTGCTGAAACCCCCTGCCCCTTGTCGCTCACTGCTATTCTTGCCAGATTATCCTGTCTGGAAATATTGATTTCGATGATTTTCGACTCCGGCGCATATTTGACGGCGTTGTTAACCAGATTAATAACCACCTGCTGGATACGATACTCATCAGCGTAGAGCTGTAGTGCCCGATCCCCGGTGATGATCACCTGGTAGGCGCTGGCCAGCCTGAGATGGTTAAAGCATTCATCAAGCATCCCGGCTATCGTAAATGTCGTCTTGTGAAGCGAAAGCTGCCCTTGCTGAATATTGTTTACGTCGAGCAGGTTTGCCACCAATCCGTTTAACTTGTCCATACTCTTACTGGCCTGTTCAATGAGTTTGGGAAACATGGGAGAAGAAAGGTTTTCTTTAATCTTTTCCATAAGCTGGAGCGATGCTCTCAGGCTGGTAATAGGTGTTTTGAGCTCATGGCTTACGATACTAATAAAATCATCTTTTTCTTTTATGAGCTTTCGTCTGGCTGTTACGTCCATAAAAGTGCATACCCCACCTGAAAGCTCCTGCAATTCGTTAAAAAGCGGGGCAACATTTACAGAAATGTAAAATGTTTCTTTTCCATGGCGGCTGATACCGATTTCCTGGTCATAAACAGGGAGCCCGGTTTTCAGCATGATATACATAGGATGTTCTTCCTCTTTAATTACGGTACCATCGAGATGAACATTCACCCACAGCTGATCATTGTAAGCGCGATGCTGCATCCCCTCGAGGTCTACTCCGAATATATGCTCCGCCATGTGGTTGATGTAAGTAGCGCGGCCATTAGCATCCACGATGCAAACCCCGTCGGCCATGGTATCAAGGATACTTACCAGTCGTTGTTCGCTATCAAATAACTTTGAATTCGCCGCCTTTTGTATAAATTCGTTTTCAAGGTTCTGCAGGCGCAGTTCAAGCTGCTCAGAAACAATTACAGCTAATTTCTCCAACAAATTAATCTCTTTTTCCGAGAGATGCATGACCTCGCGGCCGACAAGACACATTGTGCCTACGGTAAAGCCATCCCTGCTCTTTATTGGTGCGCCTGCATAAAAGCGAAGGCCAAATTCACCGTAAACGTAAGGATGCCCCGCAAGTCGTTCATCCTTTAGCGCATCCGGAATTACGGTGACCTCCTCGTTCAATACAGCGATAGCGCAAAGGCTGGTTGTCCGAGGAACACGAACTACCTCATCTCCAAGTCCGACGTTCGCTTTAACGAGCTCAGTTGTTGCGTCCAGAAACGAGACATGAGCCATAGGAACGTTAAATAAGGAACAAGCCATTTCACAGATGCGCTCGAAGACCGGTTCGCGGAGGTCATTAAAAATCTGATAGCGTTCCAGTGCCGCAACCCGGCGGTGATCATTATCTGGAATGAGGTTGTCTATCGCGTGTATATAGGTATTCAAATCTGGAAGTTTTCGGATAAGTTGCATAAACATACGCACCTTTCTCAAAAGTTTTAACTTCTGGTTTGTATTTTTTTTTCGACAGCAATTGCATATATGACGAGCCTGCGATATACATTTGAAATATCGTTTTCAGGCTTAATCGGGTAAACCTGAGTAAATTGATCCCGTCTCACCAGAAATAAAATTGCTTTAAGATTTTGTTTGCCTGCATTGTAGTGAGCTGGCGGAAAAGAGTCAAATGAATTGGTTTGAACAGCCAAAGATTAATATCAAAAACATTTTTAAGCCGTGACAAACTGTTGTCACAGCATAAGAGACATTTGTATTATTAAATCATACTAAAATTTAAACTTATGATCAATCATTTACATCGCTGAACTGGATCAGCGTACTTATCGCATTCGTTATCTACTTTATGTTAAGGGGAATGTGGTTTACTTTATTTTTCAAAAAACAGTATGCCATATTTTTGGGAAAAGCCGATCAACTACCCGTCAAACCTGCGGCAATTTCTATTATCGGTCCGGCGATTTGCTCCCTGGTAATTGTCATTACGACCGCATTATTGATTTATGCACTGGATATTTCTTCAATCGCCGGTGCCATGGAATTAGCGCTGGTAGTGGGTATTGGGTGTCTGGTTGCAAATATTGTAAACATCGCAATCAGTCCTAATATCCCAAAGCATAGCCATTTTGAGGGCCTCTTTTACATGTTATTCTCTTGGTAGAAAAGAAATGCTCCGCTGCAGAGTTAGGATATATTTTGGAATTTATTAACCTAAGCCATTTTGCGAAGTTATTTGCGCGGTACCAAGGATTGAAACCAAAAAAATATGTGAAAGTACATTAACAAAAATAATCTGACGCTGTATTCGTAACCCACGATATACTGTGGATTGGCTGTAGATTTTTTTTGGCTTAGCACAAATAGTGGATCAACTGGAGTTCTGGAATAATAATCAGTTCATGGACCTATCTTATTTACAGAAAGTTGCTGAGATCATTATGAGCTTAAAGTCAGAATAAATGATTCTTTAGCCAATAAGCATCGAATTAACGGATAGCAGATGTAACTGATTTAAATGTCACTGAGAATTCTATTACGATGCCTAATTCCCCAATCGGCAATGGTATCTGTCAACTGTTTTAATGACATCCCATATTCTGTAACCGAATAGTTTACAGCCAGCGGCTTGGTTGAAGCAACTTCACGGTTGACAACCCCGTTGATTTCCAGTTCATGTAGTTCCCTGCTGAGCATTTTGCCAGATATTCCATTAAGATTCTTCAAAAGTTCGGAATAACGCATCGGTTTATAACAAAGTCTTGCAATGATAGAGATTTTCCATTTCCCATTTAATAGCTCCATGGTATCATCGATAGCTCTGATTTTAACCAGGCATTCACTAAAAGGCATTTGCTCCATAATCTAAAAGCTTAATTCTGATATAGTTACTTAAATATGGTTACTTATTTGTCACATAGGATACCTGAATGTAACAGTAACTTTTTGTCACAAAGTTACTTTATTCAAGTCGAACAATGTAATTTTGGTTAAAAAAATAATATGAGTTTACTTACAGATTTACAATGGCGATATGCCACAAAGAAAATGAATGGTAGGAGGATACCTCAAGAGAAATTAGATTACATCCTGGAAGCCGCACGTATGGCGCCTTCATCATCAGGTCTTCAGCAGTATAAGATAATTGTAGTCTCTGATCCAAAGTTACTTGAAAAAATCAAGGGATTTGCCTATAATCAAAGTCAGATCACTGACTGTTCACATCTGCTCATCTTTGCAGCCTGGGACGAGTACACAGATGAACGGATTAGCAAAGTATTCAACTATATGATGGATGAGCGCCAACTTCCGCATGAAACAATGGACAGTTACAAGTCTGTCATTATGGAGTTATTTGCAACTGAAGGAAAAGAATGGGAAGCGCATCACGCCTCCAAGCAAAGTTATATCTCCTTTGCCCTGGCAATTGCTGCGGCCGCAGAGCAAAGGGTAGATGCCACACCAATAGAAGGTTTTTTACCAGAACAACTGGACATATTGCTTAAACTGAAGGATACAGGTTACAGAAGTACCGTACTCTTGCCCCTGGGTTACCGGGATGAAGAAAACGATTGGTTAGTCGAAATGAAAAAAGTGCGAACACCCAAAGAAGTTTTCATAACAGAAATGACCATTGAAGATGCGGTGGAAACAGGTCTTGAGGCAATGAGCCAGTCTCTGGACGGCCTAATGCAAAAATAACGATAATTTACCTAAAATATGAGCAATCCAAATCATGAAAATAAAGAGTACATAATTGACTCAGATACCGCTTATCCATTCGGTGAAATTGCTGAATTGCTATCGATAAGAAAAGGCATAACCTTGCCTTACAATCCAGCAGGGATTGAGCTGTATATTAGCACCTTATAAGCCTCGGCGTTTCAAAGGATGATGAAGCGACCTGTCTAGATTTGCTACAGCGATAGCGAATGGTGAGTTCAAGCCAAATAAAAGCGATGCAAGTAAATTACCTGGCAGACAAACAGTTAGTTTATTAGATTTTTTGAGAGCATCGGGAGAAAGTGCCTTGCCAGGCATCCTTTAGACCATACCTCAATAAAAGGCCTCCGAAAACCCTTTAAACAGATCGAGATCAGCTAAGCGCTAATAAAAAAATGCCGCCCAAGGCGGCGTTTTTTTTATCATCCAAGTGAAAACTGAAAGGCAGGAATGAGAAGAGACATTCCTATGCCATACAAATGGAGCTTTCTCAGGAAATCGCAGGTCTTCCTGTTCCAATAAGCATGATCTATTGCAGCCATGAAGACTAAAGGAAAATGTTCCGTTAATTTCCAGAGAAGTTTTCCGAATAGCCCAGCTTGAAGATGGTGATATCATCGCCCTTCAATAAGATTTAGATAGCATAGAACAACTAAAATTAAATCAGTCCGATAGTTAGGAAGGGTTACACTCGGGTTCTTCCTGAACTTTAATTCTCATTTAAAGCACTTCGTTTTCGTTCATCTTCTGCACCATTGCTCTTTTTAGTGTTTTTAACCGTACCTCCAAAGCTGTAGCTAAAATTCAGCTTCACCATCCTGGTTTCAAACTGGTTTCGCCACAATTGTTGCAGGGTACCGCTATTCTGGTTATATTCATTACGGTATGATTTAAAAATGTCCATAGCATTTAACTGAACAGATGCTTTTTTATTTAATAGTTGCTGCCGAATACCTGCCGTAACATAAGTAAAAGCCCGGTTGGTAATTGTCCGATCTACACTTTTGCCACGATAATTGAAAAGAAACATCACCGAGAAATTTTTGCTCAGCGAGAAACTGTTATACGAAGTTCCAGAAAGACTGGCTATCCCATCGCTCTCCAGCAAACCCCCATTAAACTCTCCCTTAAATGAACGTTTGGATAAAATGGTATTCGAACTGGTATACCACCATGGCAATACCTGTTTGCCATACATTGCCTGAAGCGTAAAGTAATTGCCATAATCTGCATTTCCCGGGAGTGTTGATATCACACTATTTACCAAAGGAACGGAAATACTGGTAAAATCATCAACGCTGTGACTATATGTTAGTCCAAAGAAAAATGCATTTTTATAACCATACCATATATCAGCATTATAGGCAACCAAAGGTTTCAGTGCCGGATTTCCCTGTTGCAGGTTGTTGCTGCTAATGATTCGCACCAGCGGATTCAGGCTTTCGTAACCAGGGCGTTCTACCCTTTTGTTCATCCCTAAGCTAAGGCTATGATTTTTGGTAAACTTATAGTCAAGATGTACTGATGGAAATGGCTGGAAATAGCTCCTGGTAAAACGGTCCTTTCCAAACTCCTGTTCACCCTGCCCATTGGTATATTCGCCCCTTATCCCCAACTGATAGGAAAATTTATCGCCAGTGCGGGCATAAGTAAAATAAAGTGCTGAAATACTCTCTTTGTAATCAAATAAGTTGCTTTGCTGACCAGCGAAATCCTGATAAAAATTGGAATTTTTAGCATTAACATAGCTCGTTTTCATACCCATTTCTAACTGATGGCCTTTGGCTAAAGGATGTGTGTAATCCATTTTAAAAGCATAAACATCGAAAACACGGTCTTGACCAACCACGCTTTGCAGGTCTGATGCGGGGCTGAACGTAAGGGTTCTGTTGTCCTGATCGTTGTAATTACCGTAACGGTAATAATCTAAATCTAGTGTCAAATCCCTTCCCAAGCTATCTATTTGATGTTGTAGTCGAAGTCCAGATGAGAGATTAGATGCATGAATATTAACCAGATTAATAAACTGCGATTGCCGAGCAACATCATCTATATTGGCAGTGCTATTGCGGCCGAAGGTCTGAAATCCAGGTTTAAACGAAGCAGACAGTGTAGTACGCTTTGAGAGATAAAAATCCATTCCCAGATTTGGCGTGTAATTCGCATTGGTTCTGGTGCTTTTGATCGCAGTAGTTGATTGACTTAAGGCTATTCCTTCGGCACCTAAAAAAGTAGAAGCAATGTAACTATCGTAGAAATATTTGTTGTAATTATAATCTAAGTTAAGCAGCAGATTATAAGCTTTTCCTTTGTAGTTCAGGTTAAGACCTCCATTCGCTTTACCAAATGTCCCTTTCCCTCCTCCTGCGTAAACATTTCCATTCAGCCCGGCTTTATAATTACGTTTACGGATAATGTTGATGATTGCCCCATTCCCGGCAGCATCATATTTTGCAGAGGGTTGGGCAATGAGTTCTACCTTTTGGATAGCGGATGAAGAAATTCCTTTCAGCATACCAGCCAGTGCCTCTGATGAAAGTGTGGTGGCCTTACCATCAATATAGATCTGGACCGATTTACCATTCAGGCTGATTCTGTCATCTGGGCTAACACTTACACCAGGTAGCTGGTTCATCACTTCCATAATCGGTGCGCCAGAACCTAAACCGTTAAGATTTACAATGAGTTTGTCTGCCCGTCTTTCCACAAAAGGAACTGTTGCCGTAATATTTACAGCAGCCAATTGTGTTGCCGTTGGCGATAGCCGAATAACCCCGAGCGATTGAGTTTGTGCATTAGCGATGTCAAAAACTTTGGAGTGCACCGTGCTGTAACCCATCATCCTCAAATCGATAAAATATTTGCCATCAGGAACTTCGAAACTAAACTGTCCCCTATCGTTCGCAAGTATCGCTTTAACCACGCTAGAGTCTGCACTTCTTTTTAAAAGGATCTGTACAAATGGGAGTTCAGCAAGCTTTTCATCAACTACATTTCCGGTTATTTTACCCAATTTTTGTTGGGCATTAACAAGCATGGTGGTGAAAACCAAAACGAAAACTAAGCCATAATAAAAGCGGGTGGGTTGAGGTAAAATAAAAAGCATAACGTTTGGATTAATTTGAACAACCCAAACATATAACTAAATATTTAGTCAAACAACTAATAAATTAGCTATAGCAGCTAAATTATTAATTTATTGCTTATCTATCTGATTATCAGAGTTAAAATTTATCGCAATTTGATAAGCTGAATTTACTTTTTCTCCATTTTGCAATGCAGGTTTCCATTTTGGGCAAGCTTTAATAAGCCTCAATGCTTCTTTATCACTTGCTTCATCTAAACTTTTTTCAACTTTTGCATTGCTAATTTCCCCATTGGCCTGCACAACGAAACTCACAATTACCCTTCCATTTTTACCGGAAACTTTTTTTGCATTATCAATCAAGTATTTACTGAAAGCATCAAACCCACCAGGGAAACTTGCTGACTGGTCAACTTTATCATTGTTACCCGTTATACCTGAGGTATTAAATGAACACAAAACTGCAATTAGAGGCAAACATAAAACATACTTCCAGCGCCTATAATGGTTAGACCTTTTACGTTGTAACATCTTTATTCTCGATTCGAGCAGGGAGGTATTATAGAAGGTATTTGCCAATGTTGGTCCCGCATTCAGGTTCTGCAGAAAAAGCAACATGGCATATTGTTTTTTGCTTGCTGTAAAGTTACAAGCATACTCATCTGCCAAATATTCGTGGATCAACTTCAGGCTTTTACGATAGGCATAAACAATGGGATTGAACCAAAAAAATACGCCTACTGTTTCAACCAGCAACAGATCGAATGTATGCAACTGTTTAACGTGTATATTTTCATGCGCATCAATCACGGCTAGGCCAGAAAGCTTTCGGTCTATCACTTTTGTTTTCCAAAAAGAAAATGCATCGCCATCCCTGGGCAGTGTCAGCTGTTTTTTCACACCTGCTATCTTGATGAATAATCGCGTTGCACTTAGCACAACTCCAATCCAATACACAAGAGTTACCCAGTTCAGTTCTTTCTCTGTATTATTCCCTAATTTCTCTGCCCCAACAACCGCAAGTGTATGGGTTATTAGCTCTGCCTTTGGCAATACAAGTAACCAAGACAGATCCAGGAATGGCATTAGCATCGATAAGCAAAGCGCACCAAGCAGGTAAACCCTGTTAAAAACAAAAAAAGTTTCCCTCTTAAGCAATAGCATATAAAAGAGGTAAAATATAACCAGCGAAACGCCAGACCAGAGAAAGTAATATTCAAGTCCCATAATCAATCTTTTATTTGATCGATCATTTTAAGCAACTGTTCGGCGTCTTTCATATCGATTTTCTTTTCCTGAACAAAAAAGGAGAGCATGTCTTGTACTGAATTGGAAAAATAACTGCCCAAAAATTTATCCGCCTCATAACGCATGTATTCTTCTTTGCTAATTATGGGAAAGTAGCGATGGGTTTTACCGAAAGCTTCATAGCCGATTACACCCTTGCTCTCTAAAATCCTGATGATGGTTGAAACAGTGCTGTATGCAGGTTTTGGATCTGGCAACTCACCTAGAATTTCCTTTACGAATGCTTTTTCTAATTTCCAGAGTACCTGCATCAATTGGCTTTCAACTCGAGTTAAATCTTTGATATCCATAGCCTGTTTATTGGAATCCAAATATCAGCTAAAAAATTAGTTACCACAACTAAATATACAAATTATTAAAGATTGACTTAATCTCGCACCAGCGTTCAGGCGCGAGTGAGGCCCCTCGATTGATCTTGCTAACTTATCCTTTTACTAATAAGGTTTACGAGGGTGCAGTTCCGCGGATGACTAAACATTTATTGGTTCCAATTTCTTTTTTTCTTAATTTGATTTAAATTTTAGTCGTTATGAAATTCATTGTTGCTAAAGCAAAGCTTGTCATATTCCTTAAGGACTTGTACCGAATATGGTTTCCCTGGTTGGATCTGGCAATCCTGGCATTTATATATTTGTTCATATGGGGAGAATACATCAATCCATACCGCCAGTATCAATTGATTGTCTATGGAAAAACGGCAATAGGAAAAATTTCCGGCGAAGACGGACTATATGCTTATTCGGATCATCCCAGCATGCGTGATTTCACTTATACCTTCAGTTTGCCTAATGGGAAAATTATCAAATCAAGCGCACATGCATTCAGCATTGATGAAGTTGAAAGCATGAACAAAAACTTTCCGGTAACTGCCACTATCTCCTACCTGCCAGATCAACCTACAATCAATTGGGTAAAATCTAACCTTCCAAGCGACCTAAATGAACTTTTCAAAACAACCCTAATCTGTGGAACCTCATTTTTTTTGATTTCATACCTGCTCATAATGGTGATTTTCAGGCTTGGTATATTGGAGCATCGGGAAAAGAAACGTATGAAAAAACTGGAAGAAAGTGGTTATACTATTTTAGAATTACCGAAATTCCTGATGAATTAAGTTTTCGCCATCGGCGTAACTAATCATTACACTCCACTGTTCGGGATTGTCTGTCGAAATGATTTTATCTTCGAAACCACCCACTAAATAAGCCAGATCAAAATATACAGTAAAGGCATTTAACCCATGGTCTATTTGATAGCTATATCCAAAATTAGAATCATAAGACTCCCGTCAAACCGCTTCTATCATAACAGATGGGTCAACATTATTTTTTATCACAAATGTTGATATAAATCTAATCCAATCATTCAGAATAGCCGAAAAACAACAATATAAACACCTATATTGCAGTAACTTAAAACAAACGCTAATGAGCTCTCAAATTTCAAACAAGCAAATTGACTTTACCGTAAGCAGCAATGAATCTTACTTTTTAAACGTGATCATCGGAAATGGACAGATCGGCTCTACCACATTCAAGAACCTGAACAACGATCAGTTTTCTCCCGATATCATCAATGCACCAGTAGGAATGGGTTCGTTGATCAAGGGGAAAAACTCTATGGTAGTTTCTGTTGTGATTGACGTCAATCCCGATACTGATAATCTCATTGTAGCCTATTATCTTTCTAAAGCGCCTAAATCCCCTGATCAACTTAGTCAAATGAATCCGGTTGGTACTTCTTCGATGACCCTACCCACCAATTCTACCGCCATTTTTGTCACCACACTTAACTTCATTTAACATGAAAAGGATTTTGTTAATAGTGGTATCATTTACGATGATGCTGAATGCGTATGGGCAACAAAATGATATTTCAACGGTAAGCCCAACATCTGCTCCGGCATTCACTGTTCTGGGAATCAGTCCGACAGAAATTGCAAAGCCAAACAACTGGAACAAGTTTCAGGCCTCTCTCTATCAAAACCTGACCGGGAATGATGGCGCTGCGCCCAGGAACTTCGCCATGGAATTCAAGCCCTATTGGCTGAGTAACCATCCTAAATTCACTTACACTGATTACCTGGAAAAACAAGGCTTTAGTTTAAGAAACCTTTCCCTGTCAATCGCTTCTGCCAAAGCGCCCTATATTAAAGATTCGGTGCAAAGCTTAGGTTTCGGCTTTCGCCTGCCAATCGCATTTGCCAATAAAAAAAGGCAAGCGCTGAGCCAAAACCTTCAAAAGGAAGCCAATAGCCTGAAAGCGAAAGTTAACTGGCAAAGCGATTTTGTATTATACCTGCTTACTTTTACGGGCCAAACGGCAGGCGATTTAAAAAGTGACATCGAAAGTAAAATCAAGAGCCCCCCTGCCGGAGATAAATTATGGAAAGAACGGGGCCAGATCCAAACCATGCTCAATGATACACTTTCCAAAACCTTATCGTCAATGGCCTACAATAATCTCGACAGCACTAACAAGGCCATCATATTATCGACTGTTAGCGATTACATCACTAAATATAACCAAACACCTGCAGCAGCTATGAGCGAAAAAATTAAAGAAGCGCTCAAAGAAACCGGAAACTTCCAGTTCAGCGGGGCCTTGGCGCTCGCTTTTCCAACTAATCAGTTTGATTATTCGAGATTTTCGCAAGCAGCCCTCTGGGTCGATTATACTACCAAATTTGGAAAAAGCAGTCCGGTTGATGGCACCGCAGCACTGCGTTACGTACGTGTATTTGAAACAGATTCAGTCAATGCATCCAGTAATGTTGATTTGATTTATAAAATCAACTTTTCATTTGGCACCGATCAAAAACTAGCAATATCAGCCTGGGGAGTACTCAGGAAGAAATCAAATGACTTGCCCAAGGTAGTGATTGATAACGTGACTTATACTGCCGCAAAAAATAGCTGGGATAATAAATATGGCATAGACATTTCATACAAATTTTCCAATACCATTGCACTATCCTATTCATTTGGAAAAGATTACAAAAACCTTTACGGAAGCAAAAACGGCGGTAATCAATTGATCAGTTTCTTAAACCTGTTTTATTCACTAAATACCAAATTGATCGGATCAGACCTGAGATAGGTACTCAATTCTATTGTTTTAAAATCAAAAAATTAAACATACATCTGTAATACTCCATGTCTATTCCACTATCTACACTCATCGAACAAGCTGACAGCGCATTCGAACTCAAAGACTTTCAAAGTGCAATACAACTATATTACCAGGCGCATCAACCCTCTCAGCAAGATGCAGAAATTGCACACAGCATTGGCTCGTGTTGTTATATGACAGACGAGATTGAAAGCGCATTGAAGTGGCTCAATTATGCCGTTTCGCTAAACGATCAGGATTTATATTTGCATAATTCACTTGCCGACATTTTATCCTATAATGATTAATATGAGAATGCAATTGAACATTATAGTAAAGCTATTGAACTCTCCCCTGATTTCGCCAGTGCATCGAGATGGTGTATTAAATTACAGGATCAACTATTACAATCAATCCTAATCGCGAACAATGCCGTTTTTAAGGCAATTTATCAGTGCTTGGTGAAGGTACCAGTATGGATTAGGCCGTTTAATGTAAAGTCTTCCTTCTAGGGAACTAGTAGCCAATTTTTTCATGAAGTAATTGCCCTCCAAAGACCGACTTAATTCCCCATTCACGAGTTTATTATGTTCATTTACAATTTGAAATTTGATGTTATCAAACTTCCCTATCTTGTCCAAAACCTTGTAATCTGGTGTAATAAATGGCACCGCCCATTGGATAAGTAGTTTCGCACTGGCATCATCATATGAATCTTCCTCTTCTTGTCCGTAATCGGAGTTGAATTCTTTGGAAAGGCGTAAAAGTTCAGGTGTCAAATCTTCTATCCGTGGGTAGAATTGCCTTAATACGTGAATTAAAACCAGAAATGGAAAATCGCGGTCATGAAAAGTCCGACCGCTTACAATTCTAAACTGCCCCATTGGGTATTCGTAAGTGCTGAGTTTGGTAAAGTTGCGCACTTTGATGGAGTCGATGGTAATCAATCCCTTCATCATATACTGTAGTGTTTCTGCAAACTTGGGCTCACGGCTAGAGATATTGGCAATAGAGTTTGCTGAGGTATGGATATCATGTACCATATTCTTCATGACATTCTTGATGAAAAAACTAGCTAGATTTTCACTCAGAAATTCTCTGAAATCGAACTTATAGATCACGGTGGAGTAGAATTTATTGATGTAGCCTTGAAAATCTACTAAGGGGCCATATTTATGAACGAATATATGGTGGATATTGACGATGTCACAAACGAAAATTACTTTATCAAAGCCAAATTTATTTTCCTCGGTCTGACTCTCGTGGTGCGCGGTAAAGATATTGAACAGTCTAAAGATGTGGTCCGGGTCTAACCTATCCATATCATCGATGACCAGGATGATTTTTTTGCCCTGTTTTGCCTGTCGAATTCGCTGAATAAACTCTTTGATGCGGCCGGTAATCCCGTCCAGCTCCCTGATTGATCCAGATCGGAGTCTTTCTTGCGCGAGGTATTTGATGATCACTTCTAACTCATCCTGACCTAAATCTGCTCTATGTTTTACGATCTGATGAAACGTATTTTTAAGCTCGGCAGTGAATTCAGTTATGGTATCCGAGCCCGGGACTAGCTTCGCCAGGGCGGGCAGAAATGGAAAAATATCTAGTTGGGAATCTAACCACATCTTTCCTGCAACTAGCATGTCGATGTCTTGCTTTTCAAGGGCAATCTCCGGGCTAAAGTTTTCCATCAGGTATACCAGCAAATCATGTTTGATTAGCTCGAATATATCCTCATTACTGGAGACACTATAATCGACCGGATAGAGTTTAACGGGGATATATTCCTCCTCTTTTTTGAAAAACTCCTCTAAAAATGAGGTTTTACCCGCCCCGAACGGTGCGGAAAATAGGATTCTTTTATTGTGTTCTGGCTTGATGTGCTCATGAAAATCTTCAATGATTTCACTGGTATTGATATAATAATCATCTGGTCTGTTGGTAGCGTTTGCCATAAGTAGAGATTTTTCAGCTTTTGCAATTTAAATTAAGAGCAAAATACCAAAAGGAAAACATCTTCTGAAGTTAAACAGTGAGAGTAGGTAAAGTTTGAAATTTTTATAATGGAAGTAATTAACTATAGATCAAAAGCTGTGGCTGCTAATAGATATAGAGATTATATTAATGTTTAGCAATATTCTCTATCATTTGTGTTTATGATTTCAATTCCTCGATGGTTTTATGGATTAAAAAAGGAGTTTTACCTTGGAGCATGTCTGCATAGGTGATGCTTTGGGCCCCATAAGTATCTACTGCGGTGCAGAATTTTTCGGAAATCTGGTGGGTGTCGGCGTAGTTTTTTTCAAGAAATTTATAAAGCAACTCGCAGAACATGCCCAGTTCTGCTTTCTTGAATCCGCCGATCTTGGCGATAAGCCAGATGGCGCCGACGTATTTTTTCCCGTTTTCCTCATAGCTGAAGACCAGATTAGGGTTCAGGTATAGGGGAAAGTTGTCAATGGGATAAATTTTATGGACTTTTTGAACGCGTTCGAATGTGGCAATCTTCTCGGGGCGGATTTCCTGGTGGTTGAAGTCTCGGAAGCTTGATAGAATCTCGATGTTTCTTCGGTGCATAGATTTGGTTTTGGTTATTTCGGTGGATTCGATTTTATTAAGCAGATCTTCGATTTTGCCTTCATAAAATGTATTGCTATTGTGTTTGATAACATTGTAGATGCAGCTTGTGCTCGTTATCCAATAGTCGCCTCCTCCACTCTCTTCCCCATCTTCTTTTTTTTCTTTTGGGAGGCGGGTTTTGAGCTTATAGGCAAAGTTGCGCTTGCTTTTTTCAGATGTTTTGCGGTTGAACTCTACGAGTTCCTGTACGGTAATCTTTTGCATAATGAACTTGCTTTAATTTCCAATTAATCAATTGCTTAAGTTAATAATTATTTTCGAATTGATTTCAAAGACCGACTTAAAATTACTAACATATCATACATTAATGATAATTTTTGTTGATCTATTTTTAATTTCGATGGGATTTTGAGGCAGAACTTGGAGAAGATGCTCGGGCTTGATATTCAAACTAAGTTTGTTTGGTAACAGGAGACCAATGAGTTCTGTTTTTTCCAGCTAAAATTAGAACTATCATTAATATAGCTTAGGAAATTGAACAGCTGTTGAATATTCCTTAGATTAGGCCAATTTAAAATTAACCTCCAAGATGACACCGCAAAAAAAAACAGCCAACGTTAATTGGGCAGATGCATATAGGGAATTATCGCAGGCACTGATGACATTTTCAAAAGAACATAAACATGCATCAGGTCCAGCGCTTTATGCTCGGCTCAGAGAAAACAAAGAATTTTTAAGTGCAAATCCCTGGCTTCAAAGATTTGATGCGACTGAAACCCCATCGGTCGACCCGATTACCATTTTCGCCAGTTTTAATGATTCAAGATTAAAGGATAAAACCAGAACCGATAAGTTAAATCATTACCTTAAGATTTTAGGAGCGAAACAGGTTGATGGAATTATCAATTATGATGGGTGCCCAACTCCGATTACCACAAGAATAATTGCCGTTAGGACAATACAGGCGCAGGTTGAGATTTGGACGCTTTTTAGAAGCTCCCAAAATTACAAGCCAGAGCTGAACAAAAAAATATTTTCCCTTTCCCAAAAGTGGTATGGATTAGATGTTGCTTCAATTACGATATTTCTCTTCTGGGTCAGGCCTAAATTCTATCTGCCGTTGGATAAAAATACAGTTGAATACCTATTGCTGTCGGGGCAGATTTCCAGTCGTCCAAAAACCTATGAGGAATATACATTCATCCTAAACATCCCACTGGGCGATCATATAGAATTCTCCAAACTTGTTTATCGGGCAGCTCATGAAAATGATAATGTTGCAACTGAAAACTTAATTGATAAAACCAATGATAGCCCTTCGGTAAAACGAATTCGTCGACCTCACAAGCTGTTGGCTATCAGGTTTGATAAAAAAATGAAGGAGTTCCCGAGCACTATCAAAACACTGGAGACGGACAAAACCTATCAATTTTATCAGTGTTATGATTTTTCGGATTTGGCGAGCATTAGCTATGATCCAAATAAAGATGTTTCATTTTATTTTCAAGGAGACTTAGAGATTAGCATATCGGCAATCGTAGGTAAAAATGGTTCAGGTAAGAGTACTTTAACCGAATTACTGTATGCCGCCATCAATAATCTTTCACAGAAACATCCTTCGGTAAAGAAGAAGGAAATTCAATACGTAAAAGATATCTACCTAGAATTCTTCTATCTGTCCACGTTTCTGCACCGAATTGTAATTAGCGGGGACGATGTTTTAATCTTCAGATATGAAAATGCAGGTACTGTCTATAACAGTCCCAGCTCCATTGATTTTGGAAAATTTGAGTTGGAAGAATTCTTCTATACTTTGGCTATCAACTATGCACATTATGGATTAAACAGTAACCATTTAGGTATGTGGATACATCATATCTTCCATAAAAATGATGGGTATGAAATGCCCATAACGATTAGTCCTTATAGGAAGAAAGGCAATATTGATATAAATAGTGAGATGGAGCTGGTTAAATCCAGATTACTATCCCTTCTCCTTCAACCAATAGATGAAACTGATTATTCATCTCAACAGGAGAGTTTACGTACATTGAAAAAGGGTAAAATAGCTACGAGTTTTAAAATTAAGGTAGAAAAGGAAAAGATCGAAAAACTTTTTGATGTGGCCGTTAGCATAAAAAAATCGAACTACATATATAAGGCTATTACGCTTAAAGATGCCAGAGGTTATTGGAAAACGGTTTTGAAAACAGTGTGCAAGACTTTTGGCATAGAGGAGAATAGAATCCCCAGTCTGGGTACTAAAAAACGTGATGCAGATTTTTACGCTTTTGCATATATAATTAAAAAGCTCATTAGCATTACCATAAAATATCCTCGGGACTGGGGCAAATATTTTAATGTTAATACCAATACTTTTAATAAGCATTCCGATTATATTTCACTATTATCGACTAACTATAGCCATGTAACTTTTAAATTGAGACAAGCCATCAATTTTCTGAAATATGATCATATCAGCAAACATTTAAGCGAACCAAATCTAACCTCAGGAACAATAGTTTCAATAGATTTGCTCTCTAAAGATATTCAGGCAATCATCGGGACCCATCAAAGCGAAAGATTAAAAATTCCGTATTTAGTTCCTCCACCATTTCTGGCGACAGAGATTTTTTTTGAAAAAGCGGGTGATAGTTTTGATTCATTAAGTTCCGGTGAGAAGCAGCGGATTTATTCAGTGACAACCCTTGCATACCATCTTATAAATTTGGATTCCGTACCAATTAAAAAAGGGGTTGCCTCTTATAGTTGTATTAACGTTGTTTTCGACGAGGTGGAGCTTTATTTTCATCCAGAAATGCAAAGAACATTTATCTCTTTCATGCTATGGTATTTGAAAAAAATTCAACTTGGAGATGGGTTAGCCCTTAATATCTGTTTTATTACGCATTCACCTTTCATTCTCTCGGATATTCCAAATAACAACATCTTATTTTTAGATGATAATACCAAAGGGCTTGGAACTTTTGGAGCAAACATACATGAACTATTATCCAGTAGTTTCTTTTTAAACGAGGGATTTATGGGAGCCTATGCACAATGGGTCATTTCAGATTTAGCCCTTTACCTATCGCCTGAAAAAGAAAAACCCAGCATCAAGTGGACTGAAAAAACTGCGGAAAATGCAATTAATATCATAGGGGAACCGCTAATTCAAAGAAAACTCAGAGAACTTTACCGGGAGAAATTTAAGCTCAAATTGAGTAGAGAGGAAAGAATTTCTGAATTAAAAATTGAACTTATAAAGCTGGAAAATGAGAAAAATAATTAAAACACCAGCATTAAAAACTGCCGTTGTTTCATTTAATAAAAATCTATTTTTGGGCAGAGGCCCGGATTTTGAAATGCCCATGGACCGGCTGGAGAATTTAAAATCTACCGTAACGAGTAATGGCGGACAGGAAAAATTTAAATTATCAGCCCTGGATATGATTGCTTATATCCTAAAAATAGAAGAAGAATATTTCAGGATACTGAACGCCGATGATGCTGAAATGGAACTTTTGAAAGCTGAGTTTGAAAAGTTGATTCCTCACAAATCCATTACAAATTTGTTTTGGAAAACAGTTGTCAGCGCCATGGGTTACAAAGAATTACGGGAACATGAATTTCTATACTTTCTCAGTTCTATGGGCATTAAAACTTGTGTTTACTGTCATTCACAATTGACTCTGGTTATAGAAAAGACATACTATAAAAAAAATTACCCCAAATTGGGCAAGGTAAAAGGACAGATTAAAACGTGGAAAGGACTATTAGAGCTGGATCATAAGCACCCCAAGTCTAAGTATCCATTTCTTTCCACATCATTTTACAATTTATACCCCGTTTGTGGAAGTTGTAACAAAGCCAAAAGCACCGGAGATGTCAATTTCTTTCTCTATAATGACACTGGCTCACCTGAAGTTTTTAAATTTTTTATAGACAACCAAAGTCTTATCAAATACAAAACCAAAGCTAACCCGGCAGATCTAGAAATCAAATTTAAACATGTTTTACCAGCAAATGTTGCAAATGACGCTTTTTTGGAGCACTATGAAAAACTTTTCAGCATCAGTAAAATTTACAATATGCAGAAAGACGTTGCCGAGGAGCTTATCATTAAACAAGCCGTTTACAGCAAGCCTTATGTTGAATCCTTGTTCAATAGATTTAGGTCTCTTTTCCCTGATAAAAAAATCATTAATAGATTGTTAATTGGAAACTACGATGAGCCTGATGATGTGCATAAACGTCCCATGGCAAAGTTTGTTCAGGATATTTCGAAGGACATTGGACTTTTATAATTTTAACTCTGAAAAAGGTTAAAACTTTAATGCCCCCCTGGCGCAAGCCTATAGCTTGTGCCTACACTAATTTCGTTAAATTGATAAGCTTCAAAGTACTAACTACATTCATTTTACCATATAATCCAAACCAACAATTCTATGCAGGTTTATCCTGTGATCAACAAATAGTTTGGAATGGATAAAAACAGCCCGAAACAAAAAATTTATAAGACTCACATAGCAGGTGATCTTGCCGACCAAGTAAGCTAGTTTTTTTGCTATATTCTCCAAGTAGTTTAGTAAACTTTCGTAGGAATTTTTTAATACTTTTTGTAGTAGGGTTATTTTAGTTCGGTCTTAATGACGCCTGCGTAAGTTGCTGCCCATATTGCACCATTCTTGTCTTTCGCAATCCTTTCAACGTTTACACTTGGTACGCTGGAATTTTCAGTGGTATATATTTCTGTCTTTTTTGAGGAAATGTTATATTTAATAATACCGACGTTATTTTGGCTGAGCCACAATACACATTTTTCTTCATCGAGAAAGAAGTCGTTGATACTATTGGCCGAAAACATCTGTTCATCCTCCTGCCAAAGGCGCTGCCATTTCCCATCAGGAGTGTAGTTATAAATTCCGGCTGCTGTACCTTTTTCGTTGTATAACGAAAACCACAAGTTTCCCAATTTATCTTCCTGCATTTTTGATATATATGCCCTTGAAAGCGGTGAAGTTTTATCGTTCAATAAAATTGTTTTTCCCTTTTCTATCATGACGTTCCCATCGAAAGTACCAATCCAGATGCGGTTTTTACTATCCACGAACGCCCCCAAAGTATTGTCTGATGGGAGTTTGGAGTTCTTTCTGTTAAGTACTGACCATTTACTACCATCAAATTTCATCACCCCATGCCAAGAAGTAAAAAATATATTATCGTGTCGATCGACAAAAATGTTTTTGGCCCAATTGATAGGCGAATTTACAGAGTCGAATTTGGTCCAGGTCTGATTATCATAGCGGTAAACATCATACCCGACCACAAACCATTTGTTATCCTTTCCGTCAACCTCCATATCGCGCACAGACTGTGTCTGTTTCTTGTTGTAAGGTTTTGCGCCTATTGCTGTGTTTGAAGCATTGAAATGTGACCACTTTTCATCTGTGATTTTTACAATTCCATTGTCCGTGCCAATCCATACATTTCCCTTTCTATCGCAGGCTACCGCCCTCGACATGTCCCAAGGGAGTTCTGAATTGCTTTGGGTATAAACTTTCCAGCTTTCGCTCAGCTGGGCTTTTTCACTTCCCTTTTTGTCGGGTGTGCCCGCAGCTTTCATATTTGACTGGTTGGTAAAATCAAATGTCCTGCGCTTGGCCCGAAACTTGCCGTCTTCGAACTCCAGGATAAGTGATACTGAACTGTTCTCCTTTTTGGTGCCGTTCATGGCGGGCGTCCAGTTTTCAGTAGCATTCACCGAACGTTTAAGGTTTAGCAATTCAGAACTAATCCCGGTCTTATTATCCACGCTCAGCAGGCAGGGTTTGCCATCCTGGCTGATAAGAATTTGCATCTCGAGGCTGCCTTTTAAACTGGCCAACTGTTGTTCTCCAATACCCCGAAGAATATTTTGGATGACTGTTTTCGGCGGTTGAGCCTGCGGGTCACCACAGTCGAGGCAAAATGAGGAAAGTTTGCAGTTTTCAAATTTTTCAGGATAAAGGCTTTGTGCCATGACAAGCTTGGCAAACAGTGTGAGGACAATAATCAGCGGCGTTTTTTTCATGGTATATTTTGTCGACTTTTTAATGGTGGTTACACGATGGGTTTGCAACAATTTTCTTTGAAGCTTTTTTTGAAAGGTATATTTATGATTTATTGACCAGAATCATCGGGCATTCAAGGCAGCAATGACGGATTGGTTGTTTTCAATGGGTGGCTCGGTTAGTTGGATTGCACTGATCAAGGAACCATCAGCTATATTAATCATATTCGGAATGATATTATTGTCGATGCGCCAATTCATGAAAGCCACTTTTGTCCATATCAGGGTTTCTGGAGAAGATAAGTTTGATCATGATGATTTAAAATTTAGTCAGGAGAGATGATTCGTTAAAATGGAAGGTCGTCGTCATCAGGATATACCTCATCCGTATACCTTGGTAAACGATCAAGTCGCTGCCATAGATTGTTTATTATAATTTTCTGACGCTCTGGACTCATCCTCTTTATCATTTGCAAAAAAGCGAACATATCATCAACTATAATTTCGGCAGAATTGTTAAAATAATACGCGCCTTTGATAAAACAGCGGGATATCGACTGAACATTTTGCAAGGTAGTCTCCAACATCGAATTGGTGTAGGCTTCTTCCAGAAGCTTAATTATCTGGGCAGGGTCTTTGATATATTGCGCGGTTGTTTCGACTTTTGAATAAATTTTGCTGAAATCTATGGCAAAATTGCGGTATATTTTTTTCTCCTCTTCATCGAAGACTAACTGAGATGAACCGCCTTCAATAATCAACCGCTCTAAATCGAAAAACGATTGGATTCTTGCCTCTGGATTTATAGTCGTCATTTTATGCAAAATCCCTTTATATGCGAATTCGGAGATACCGTTATCCGAGAGGATTTCCTCAAAGAGCTTACCAATAAAATATATTTCTGTCGCATAATTATATTTTTTTTGCGCAAAATCCATTGGTGTTGGGTACCGCCAGTTTAACGAGATGCTCTTGTCAAAATCCTCGTCAAAGAGCACTTTTTTACCAAACCCAAAGTCAATTATTTTCACATAACCGTCTTTAGATACCATTATGTTCTCTGGTCGGATGTCCCGGTGTAGTATCTTGTGTTCTTCTAAATGCCTGAAGCCACTAATCACTTGGACAAATACCTGATCGATCTGGTGGGGATTATTTGCGAGGTAGTCACTGATGATGCTGCCATCTACGTATTCCATTAAGATATATCCCGTTTTATTTACAGGATAAAGATAAAAATTGAATACCCTGACTACATTAATGTGAAACAATAGATGGAGCAACTTAATTTCATCTACGAAATGATCGTAATATAATTCTTTATGCTCATCATACATTGGGGTATATTTCTTACAAACGAAATTCTCGTCGATTAGTTCGTCTTGAATTAGATAAGTTTTACCCAAACCTCCCTGACCTATGTCTTTGATAAACTTATAGTCTTTAATTCGCAAGAATGGAATGATGTCATCTTTCATAAATTGTAAAATAACAGTCCAAATTTCTTTGCCTAGAAATTGGCTGAGGGTTGCTTCATGTTTACTAGATTGATAAATTAATGTCAAAGGTCCTAACCTTATACAGCCCGGATTGCATAACTTTTTTTTGGTACCCCCAACTTCGTAGCTCGCGTTTGGTATAGTTTACATCGTCCGTGGACATGCGTGGGTCCAAAACGATTTCGTCGAAGAGTTCAATGGGGTCAATGTCGAAATGGATTAAATCATCTACATTATTATCGTCTCTGAAAATAAGCCGGACTTCATTCTCATGCTTGAAAGCCCATCTTTTAAAATAAAACGAGGAAGCCTGTCCCCATCCTGATTGGTCCATGATTTTGCCGTTCATCCTGATGGTATCATCTAACATTGCAGTGAGTGATTTTTGAGATTGATACTTTACCTTACCTATAAAGGATTGGAGGTTGTATTCCTGGTCATGGATATCCCTAAAACTCCCACCTTTTTCAAACAGTGGCCTAAAAAGTTTAGCAATCGTAGTTTTCACTTTAACGCCTTCTTTGTCGGGCGAGTAGATGCGCCACATGGCGTCGCTTTCTTTTGTCCTCGACCAGCATTGTCCATAGTGGTGATTTCGGGAAGCAATGTTAAAAGGCGTACCACCATCCACGGTAGCCTGAGCACGGAGGATAAAATTTTCAAACGGGTCATCCCACATGGAGGGCCTCACAAGGGTTAGTTTTTTTTGCGTAAAAATTTCCTGCAGCCGCTGAAAGCTGAAGATCCGATAGATGGATTTTTCGAGGTCTGCTTCGGTGAGGAATATGAGGTTTTTTAGCATCGCTGTTTTAGTATGGTTTAGCAAAAAACGGGCAGGTCAAAGACTAGACAGTTTTTGAAAGATTTTAATTTACTCTTTACTGTCAACCGGGGCATCATTTCCCACCTGCTCACTGGCTTCTACGAGTTCAAACTTTTCCAATTCCTCATAGATGACAACCATTTCCGCATTCAGCTGCTTGACATATTCACTGCAGATATGGTAATACATATCTTCCTTCTCATCAGTTAACTCAAACTGAATTAAGCCCCTTTTTAAATCTTTGAGGATAGCGTTGAATACGCTTTTAATATTATTGGGATTATCCTCAGTTAGGATAATCTCAAAATTTTCTGAATGGCCCTCCAAAACTAATTTGCTTTGGTCAGTTTGTCTTTTGATTGTTGCTTTTTTAGTTACCATAGATTTTTCCTCTTTCCCCGAAAGCCGATTTTCCACCTTCCAGTGTTTTCATACTTATTTCTTTCCAGTCTAACTCCCCTCTGGAATTGTTGATGCATTTTAGTGTATTAAAAAACGGATTGCCCGTCATCGTATAATATAGCCCATTTTCTCTTAAGCGGTAGATGGAGTTGTAAGGTAAAGTCCTGACTGCGATGTTGGCATCGTGGGTGGCAATAATCACCTTCTTGCCTAACAATGCTTTTTCTTTGATGATCGGGACGATCACATCATTAATGTAGTCATTCCCCAAGCTCTTTTCAGGTTCATCAATAAGGTAAATCTCCTTGTCCTCTGTAAGTTCTTTGTGCAGCAGGATCATGGATGATTCCCCGTTTGATGGGTGATATAGGTTACCATCCAGAACAAATATCCTGTTGAACAATAGCAAATCACTGACGGTCCGAATATGCTCGACGCCATCAATATCCTTTAGGGTGGCGATCTTTTCAAAAAGTTCATTGCTGTACACATGCTTCGATATGGCGGTAATTTGATTCGCAAATTCTTTCTGTGGCGTCTTGTTAATGTTTTTGACGGTGCTATAAGCGCCATCAATAAAGGAACCGTTTTGAATCCTGAGGCTGGTCCTACAATAGAGTTTGCCCTTTTCACCCAAATCTCCAGCGAAATCTTCAATCGGTGGTATAGGGGTTTCGATGATAGATTTTATTTTATTAATCTGCCGTTCAATTTTAATGCGGTTACGCGCGTAATCGATAAATCCGGTACTGGTTGGCTTTTGTGGTACGCCCGTTTTTTTGGCGACTTCCTGATTGAATATCTTGACAATCTGATTGAGTAATCGCAGGCTATTAGCCTCTAAAAACTGTGCATCTATCTTAGATTTAAGCCGGATCAGAATACGCTCCACGATATTGATCAGTTCATCGAGCAATTGCTGTTCTATTAGGTCCATAACCAGTTCATCTTCCGAAACGAATGATTGGAATTTTTTGAAATGATCCAGAATTTCGCTGATTTCCTCCAACGAGCGCAGCGCATTCTCCTCATCGATATGGTTGATGTTTTTGATTTTTAGCTGCTGGGCTATTTTATTGGTTTCCTCTCCTGAAAAGTGCTGCCGGTATTTACCCATACTGGTAACGGCGACTTCGGTGGCAGTTTTGATGAATTCAAACTCATTGGTGCATTCATCCAGGCCGAAATCGCTAACGTCCGTATTAAAGCTGATTCCACGCAGGTTGAAAACATCGTTGACATGTTTGTCATTTGACATGTAAACACTGGTCGCATAGCCTTTGCTATTGTAATAGAGCGAAAGGCTTTTTAAGATATCTGTTTTACCAGTGCCTTTGGACCCAAAAAAGACATTGATGTCATTGTAAATATCTAAATTAATAATTTCTCCAACGCCAAAGGGCGTTATGGTAACTTGATCAAAAGTTTTCTTTTGCAAAATGGTGTTGATGGTCGCCTCGTTTTTATCCAGCAACAGACAGAATTGCTCGAAGCTATCCACGGGAAGTCGCAATTCGGGCAGATCCTGGGAAAGTACCTCGTATTGGTTCCAGTCCTGGATATCTGAACCATAAATAGAGTTATGACCGTGACTGATAAAAATACCGGCGGAAATGGAGTTTGCAGCCTCCTTGATGACCCTCCGTGGATTAGGAATTTGCGAGGCTAAAAGGTCTAGTTCCTCATCCCTGAGATTGGGTTTTTTATTCAGGTAGTGCGCGATGTAGAGACAATCCAGATCTTTAAAATTTTCGACGGTATCTGAAATGGATATTGTATAAGCATTTGGATCTTGTCCATTTAGGATTTTGTCACAGCGTTGGCTGAAGAGTTCTGCATGCTTTGGATTTGCAATTACAAGCAGGTGGGCACGGTTGCCATCTTCCATAATATCCAGTTCAATACCTGGCCAAATCTGGCAAACATCAATCACCGTTGCCGCGATTGCCTGGTATTGGCCCAGGTCAAAATGGTTATGGTTAGTAATCGCCAATATCCGGACCTCCGTCAATCGGATAATGTCGTTAAAACGCTCAGGCGTTATAGTTCTGGTTTCTGCATCGCCTGTTTTTACTCTTTTGGTATGGACATGAATATCAATTTTCATCGTATGATTTCTTAAATCTCCTGGGCTGTCAGTTCCATAATGTTTTGGTTGGAAGTAACATACCACTAATGTTAAACAATTATCGGATAATTCGTAAAATGATGGTTACGGGAAACCGTACTGCATGTTTGTTTTCTATTTGTTAAACATCGACATGGCAATATTCAGTTTGGTTTAAGTGGCATCCAGACTAAGGAAGTCTAAGTGTCGAGGGCTCGATTTGCAGGTAACAAAAAGAATATTAGGGTAAAGAAAGCGAAATAACATGATGAAAATTTTAGATAGCTAAAGATAGGAAATAAGTTTGTGAAAAATAAATCAGGCTAAGTATGCTGAGAATATGGCAGATTTTAGCCTAAGCTAATAGAATCTAATTAGCTTACGTGTGTCAGTAAATATTGTGGCGAAAGCAGTTTTGGGA
Organism: Pedobacter frigidisoli; assembly: GCF_032678525.1. Lineage (GTDB taxonomy): Bacteria > Bacteroidota > Bacteroidia > Sphingobacteriales > Sphingobacteriaceae > Pedobacter > Pedobacter frigidisoli_A. Next base: position 74,510 of record NZ_JAVTSE010000010.1, on the reverse strand, counting down.
TAATCAGCGCAGCGACAAGAGCATTACCAGCAAGGCGCTTTGTAAGGAGCTCCAGCAAAATAAGTTAATTCTACGACGGGTCTATCAAACAAATCCGCCAAGAGTAGAACACACGCTCACAAGCTTCGTTAATATCTTGCCTCCTAATGATTTCAATTTCTGAAAATACATTATGTTCACCACGGAAATATAACATTTCCTGCTTTTCGATCATGCCTCCAATCAATGACCCTGCAACAGATTTACCACTCAAATATGAATAGAAGAAGCCACCCAACTACTGCTTCGCTACCGGAATGCCCTAAGCATTGCTAACGGCTCACCCTCCACCACACCCACCCCACCAACATCACCCCACCGAAAACCCAATACCACCAACAAACCCCAACCCTCGAACTACTCACCGCTCCCTTCTTTTCCTTTAAACTTTGTTGCGCCTGTTGCTTTTGCGTCACAGCCGCCGCTCCTGTTGTTTTAGTTTCTACCTTCCGATTATCCCGTTTCCAAAGCTCCATCATTTCCACTTCCCCCTTAAAACCACTATCAGGCGAATAATACACAATGCCTTTCGGCCATATGCGCCACTGCAATTCGGAGTTACTGCTATCATGAGTCATTATTGTCCATTGCTGGGTAGCTGTCAATTCGGTTTGGAGACTGCTGGTCGAGCTCAATGAAGCCTTAGAGGAATCTTTCCGTAAGGTACTGCAGGCCGCCAGACAGGCGGCCAACAGTAGTAGTAAACGCTTCATGACTTATTCCCTTTCAGCCAATTGGCAAAATACTTGATGGTGCGGATATGGCGGTACTTGCTATACACGCCGTCACCTTCCCGGCTCCCGGCAACATTGGTATTTCCTTCCACGGTAATAATCCAGGAGCCACGTTGCATTTTCACGATGCCGCAATGGGCAATGCGCTTAAGGCCGGGAAAGTAAATACCAAATACATCTGCAGGTTCAGGCTTGCGGATGCGTTTGCTTAGTGGAAGCAAGGAAGGGCTCCAGGCCGTACGGGGTTGCCCGCAGCCGGCTTGTCCGTATACCCAGCTCACGAATGCTCCACACCAGGGATCTCCTTTGGCATTGCCTGTATAGTACAAAAATTTTTCTACAGCCAGGCCATCATTGCTGCCGGTGGCTTCATGAACACCCAGCTGGCTTTCCGCAACCTGAAGGATCAGTTGCCGGGTGGGTTGATTACGAAAAGGCGGCTTTAAAATACCGCCGCCAGGCAGCCCACTGCCGATAATAAAAGCAGTGCAAAGCAGGCATAATAAAAACTTAACTGTTGCCATGATGGTAAATTTTTAAATTGTGAAACCATTAAATAAATTGAAGGTAGTGCGAGTTGCTTTCGTAAAATATTGAGCAAGCCCAGCGATAAGAGCAGCAGGCAGAACCAGCAAATCAAACTGAAGAATGCGAGCTGCCAGATGCCGGCGTCTAACCATCCTACGGTAGCATCGCCATTGCCCAAAAACAAGGGTAATACCCGCCAGGCCGTTGTTAATCCCGATACCAATAATAGCAGGAGAAAAACACGAAATAGTAAATCTCCTTTGCGGAGTTGTAATAATAAAGTTTTCATGATGAATAAATTTAAAGATGAAAGAAATACCGCCCGGCAAAGCCTTGTGTTGCCCTTGGCTATAACCCCGGCTGGCCGGGCGGTAAATCAGGATAATTGATTTAGCCCCTTACAGCACCGTTAATTCGGAGATGTACGTGCTATCACTGTTCAAATTGGCAGTGGTAGTAGAGCTAAAAGCCACATAAATGTGAACCGTATCCCCGACAAACACGTTGGGAAGCTGCATGGCATAAGTACCGGCAGATCGCTCTGCTACCAGCGAAGCCCTCATGAATTTGGACTTTACCGGGTTATATACCAGTACACTTAAGCTGTCGCTAGGCATGTAGCGATCATCTTTAAGTTGTACGTCATACTCCCAGCTGATGTTCACAATACCGCCCGCAGCCGGCTCTACCAGAAACTCAACCGGCAATTCCAGCGAACCTTCACTGAAACGTACCTTGGTCAGCTCGATTTCGTAATCCGGATAAATGCCCACAATTGCGTTTTTGATGTGGTAAGAAACTGCAACGTTCATCGGTGTCGACACACCTGCCGATGAGGCAAAGCCCCTGTTGATCAGGGCTGCAAACCTGCTCAGGAATGGTGTGACCAATCCAAATTTAAGCTGTACCGACAGTTGCTTTTCCGTTGCCGCCTTCCCACTACTGCGGGGCAAACCCCTGATTACATCTAAGCTGCGCCAATAAGCACCAACCACTGTTCCTGTTTTCTTACGGAATCCCCCAAGGATACCCTGTTTAATTACTCCCATTGTTTTATGGATTAAATGAAAAAATTTGTTAATTCGTCGTCCTGTGCCTGAAGCTAACCGGTGTGTTCATGCCAGCGGCGACAGAACAAAGGAACACGAATAAAAAGCCTTAAAATAGTCCCCTGGGTACGGTACCTTTGGTCGAAATGTGCCACAGCACACACATAAATGGCATTTATTTTTATTTACAATTAATTTTCACGACTGTATTTCCGCTCAATAGGGTGACATTTGTAACCAAAAAATATTTTTTTTGGAAATTAAAATCTGATATTTTAAATTTAAGTGTTGGTTCGTCACAACACCTGGCTCTGAAATGAGGGAATGCTTCATTCTCCTCCTGTATTTCAGGCACAATGCTTTTACTTTTCCCTATAACTTGTTCGTATTTCGTACGTGTCTTGAACGTGTCTCGAACGTGTCTGCTACGTGTTTTTACGTTCCAGGCCAGTTTCGGGTATGGCCCGGCTATGCTATAACCCTGTACCGATTATATGCCGTGGTCGAAGGATTATAAAACTAAAACCAAAGGAATTATGACGAAGATTAAAAAAGGAATTTTAGGCGGCCTGTCAGGAAAGATAGGTCCTGTTGTTGGCGCTAACTGGAAAGGGACGGATTATTTACGGTCCAAGCCCTCCATACCACCGGTGCAAACCCCACCGCGCAAAATGGCCCAGGCTAAATTTGGGTACCTCACTTCTTTTCTCAAACCCTTCCACCCATATCTGTTGCAGGGATTTAAACATGCGGCAATAGGGAAAACGGAATTCAATGCCGCTTTTACGGCCAACTTCAAAACAGCGCTGCAAGGGGAATATCCCGATTTCAGTATCGACTTCAGCCAGTTGCTTTTGAGTTCGGGAAAGCTGGAAGTGGTTGCAAACCCAACATGTACCCGCTTAAGCGCTTCTAAATTGCAGTTTAAATGGCAAGATGTAACCAAAGGTCATTTCCATATTGATGATCTGATCATGATTGTGGTATACAGTGCTAAACGGAAAAGGGCCGACGGTATGATCGGGGGTGTAAAAAGAAATGCGGGCAACTGTATATTCAAGATGGAGAAACGTTTATGGACCAGCGAGGTGGAGGTTTTCATCAGTGTGATTGGCCATAACGGAAGAGCAGTATCTAACAGCTATTATCTGGGAAAGGTGGATGTGATATGAAAAAACAGCTTCATCTACTCAGGCAGTTGGTGCAGCAAGCAGTAACGCACTCAGACAATACCACATCCATTGTTACAGATTCCTTTGCCGTAAATCAGGCTGGCGATTTGTTGATGATTAAAGATGTAATGATTGATTATTTACAGAATTTGAGCTTTAGTAAAAAGCCGGAAGTTTTCATTAAAAGGAAAATCCTGCATACGCAGCGCGAGTGTATTACGCTGCTTGATATGTTGCCCAGAACCAAAATGGCTACGCCTGATCAGGTTGCATTAGCAGATCAAATGAGGAAATGCCTGGATGAGTTACTGCGACATCTGCATCAGCACAACTGCTATTTCAGCTGTGAGGTCAATGCGCCCTACATAGAAATACAGCGCATTACTGATAAAACCTTTCAGAAAATGACGGTGATGAAAGCCGCTTTGAAACGTAAAAAGATTTACAGTGAATTGCTCAACATTATTTGCGCTGCTTTTGACCGGTTTCATCTGAGTCAGCAACATACCTACCAGCACCTGCAATACATGTCTGCGCTACAGCTTTCCATTCTGAAACTATGTGAGAAAGCGAGTGATCTGGATTTCGATTATCAGCTCATTGAACACCTCACTTACTGGTGCTTTAATGAATGTCATTTTGTGGATTACTGCAAGTCGTTGATTAAAAAGGCGCTAAAACCCCATTATGGAACGAAACAGTGTTATGAACAACTATGTCATTTCGAAAAGCGGCTAACCGTACAACAGGAAAAAGCCAATCTCCGGTATAGCGTGCAACGTAACAGTGTTAAGTATCAGTTAATGGTTTTTGTGCAGGCCGAGCTGGAGTGCATTGAAAAGAAACAGCAGTACCATTCTGGAGGTAAAGGTGTAACCCTGAAGCATACCGCTCAAATAGGTAGCTACCGCGTGCAAACCAGTTTCTCTGTAGCGGCACTGGCTTATTTCATGAAGCTACTGTGCGAATCAGGCATCATTCAAGCCGAACCCCGGTCACAGCTACTCGCCTTTATTGCGCATCATTTCCAAACACCGCGCATTGGCGAGCAGGAGTTATCAGCCAGTAGTTTAGCCACTAAATACAAGCAGGTAACTCCGCGAACGGCCCATGCAATGAAAGCCAAGCTGAAGGAGCTTTGTCAGAGAATTGATGATGATTTTGGAAGTGGTGACTAGATTATGTTCAAATCCGGATATACTATCATTTTTCTCCCGGCAACGGATTTGCTCCGTTGCCGGGATTTTACTGAGTTTGGTTCCGCATGTGCTCAAAATACCACTTTTTAAATGCCCTTTTTTTGCTCCTGCTGACCAGCAATTTTTTTTCATAAGCATGGTGTGGTATTACATAAAGTATTTTTTCATCGCGTTGTAATTCTTTTATATTTCTCCAATGAATCAATGCTTGCTTATTAATTCGAAAATAATCTTCTGTTTTTATCTTGTTCAATGACTGTGTAAGGTTATAGTCCCAGTTAACCCATTCCCCGCTACTATGGTAAGCCGCATGGCCCAGGTTTTTCACACAAATGATATAGCAAAACTCATCCTCACCAAGCGGCATCTTCTTTTCGGGCTTAACAGGCAAAATCACATAACGAATTTTAGGCGTATCTTCAGTGGCAGTTGGTGGGTTTATATCAGTGGATAAAGGTGGCTGACTATCCTGATCCGGAATTCCGAAATCAACGATTTCTGGTCGGTGAGCCCGCGTTTCCATGTATTCGAAATAAAAGCAATAGGTTGAATTGACCACCATTAAAAAAAGTAACACCATCATAAAAATATGGTAAAAAAAGCTTCCCCCAAATGGCTGTCTCCCATTTAAGTGATAAAGCATACCGGCAAGCATCAGTTCGATACCAGCGGCAACAGCCACCCCATAAAAAAACTGTTTCTTAAATCGCTTCGAGGTCAACTTAAATCCGCCATCCTTGCTGTTTAACCAGCATGTGATGGCGTAAATATACCAGATCAAAACAAAGGCTATCGCCCCACTTTCAGATATGGAAATATAATAATAACCTTCATGAATCAAATCACGAATTTTTTCGCCTGTAAATTGCATTACAATAACCAAGCCTGCTAAAAATGAAATAAAAAGGGTAACTAAAAGATGTACCCAGGCTCTCCAACCCTGGAGGCAAAAAGCTGAAAAATGCATAACCACAAGTATTAAAAATATGCTTATGGGATGTGTTTTGGGCAAAAGGTACCGTTCCCGTAAAAGGGAATATACCGTTTAGCGAGTTTGAGGGTGATTTTTTTCAAATATAAACAAATGGGGAATAATTTTATAACGCCGAAATAATTTGGCAAAATAAAATTACATAACATGATTAAACACTTTTTTGATGAGGAGGGTGTAGAGCAGACACAGCTTGCCCTCTATGGTTTAACCGATGCGGAACGGCAGGAAGAAGCCGCCGCCATCCGGCTGGATCTGCCCGCCTGGGTAGTCCGATGGTTTGAGCTTGATGCTCAACAACAAGCGTACTTTAATCAGATGAACAGCCAGATGATTGGTTTTTTAGCTGAGCAAGCCAGTTTCGCAGTAGCCAACCGTTTACCCATCACTTTAATCAAGTACAGCGCAAGGGCTGAAGGTGATGAATCGGATAAACTGTTTAAACCGACCAGTAGCCTTACCGCTACAGCCGATTCCAATGGCAACTTCGAGGCCAGCGGAAGCCTGACGATTGAAGTAAGCTATAACTGACATGGTATGGAACGAACAAGTCCTTAAATTAAGCCCTGCAATTGACGAAGGTTGCAGGGCATTTCTCATTTAAAATCAAAACCTATGGATCAGCTCATCCAACTTAAAACCTGTTTAGATGCCATCGGACTAAACAGCCTGGTGGCCTGGCAGGCACTTGCCGCAGCATGTGTTACTGTTAAGCTTAAAACCGGAGAAAATTTTATCTGCCAGGCAGGTACAGTTGCATTTATTATTGAAGGTATTATTAAAGAATATGACTCCTCGCTGCGCACTAAGCCAGCAATCGTAAACCTGCTCACTGCCAATGAATATGTTGTGACATTTGTTGGTAGCAATCACCATTTCTACAGGGCGAGTTGTCCATCGACCCTAGTTTACATTGATAATACCAGGCAGTGGCAGCTATTCGATCAGTTCAATGAATTGCAGAGCCTATACTTCAATATTGAAGATTTACATTTTCAATCCCGACAGCGCCGTACTCAGTTATTGGAATTCAATACCGCCCGGGAACGTATCAAAGCATTTATCAGAAAAAACCGGAGCATCCTCCCTTTTCTGCGAAAAAAGGATATCGCCAACTACCTCTGTCTGGAATACAATTTATTTGTCAGGCACTATAGTAAACTGCTATAACGCCCTTTTTGCTGTTCATCCGACAGTAAATTTACTACCCATCGAACAGCATTTTTGCCACCCGTTGAACATCGTTTCCAAGTAGCATTTCATGGTACCTTAGTATTAGAAATCAGATACATAACCCTGATCGCCTGAACCTGTACCGATACGGTTATGTTCAACAATTTGGCGGAGTGGTTCACGTGATCGTGGTAATGCTTTTTGGTTTCTGTAAACCTTAAATTATAACATTATGTACAAATTAGCTAGTATCAAGTCCGGCCTGATGGCCGTAGTACTCGGTTTAGCTACCGTAGCGGGCATGAGTGCCTTCACCCGCTCCGATGGCGAAAAAGAAAACAACAGGGTGGGGTATTTTTATAAATACAAATTAACCACCTACACTCAGGCACAAATCGAGAATCCTGCAAATTATCAAAGGGAGGATCAAAACTGTACAACTGGTTCACATGTCTGTGGTGTATCATTAGCTACAGATAACGGTTCACTAGCTGCACCAGACACTGATGAGTTTAATGATGTAAAAGATGCATTGTGGGCTTCAGAACAAGCTGATGCCGCTCAGATTACCGAGATTAAAATGCGTAACTAACCAGTGGAGCGGCGGCATGCGGATACATGCCACCGCTTTTTTATGGATTCTGTTCCATCCCGCTCAGCTGTATTGCTGTTTTGTCAATTGGCAGCACATATCTGATGTCGCCTGGTTTTAAGGTGTATACCACTTGTTTTATCGTTCGGGATAAAGTGATCGCCTGTGCAGGTTCCTGATTCAGGCGTTTTAAATCCGGCCAGCGCAAATTTCTGAAGAGCAACTCCTTTCTGCGTTCCAGCAAAACGGTACTTAAAGCCGCAGCCTGATTAGTAAACGTGTATGGACTGAACGTTCCTGTTTTATATCTTTTACTAAGCAAGGTATTCAGGTCGCCTGCTGCTGCACCAAGCAAACCCAATCTTGCTTTGCATTCTGCCCTGATCAGCAACACTTCATCGGTAGCCATGCCACTAAAAAATACCGCAGTACTCAATCCCGTATAATTTCCCTTAAATGCGTAAGTAGCATCGGTATTTTTCTTAAAGAACACCGTTTTTCGGAGATCATTTGAGGCGTAAGATGCATACAAGACCGGATCGACTTTCGCTTTGGTTTGTGCCAGTACCGAAGCTACCGCTGTCCGGCAATCGTAAATCACTTCATCATTGAACTGGGCAAAAGGGATGGTGGCTGTTGTACTCACACTATTATAATCAATTAGCGTACTGCTCACCTGCAAACAGGAATCGGCGTAAAGGGCGGCATCCTGATAATTCCCCATCAACAGGTTTGTCCGCGCCAGTAATGCCCATGCCGCAGGTTTAGTCGCCAGATACTTAGCCTTTGACACATTAGGCAATAATCGTACTGCAGCCTTTACATCGGCCAATATTTGCGCGTAGGTTTCAGCCAGATTTGGCCTTACGCTTTTAGCCTCTACATCGCTAACTAGTTTAAGCGGAATACCCAGTTGGCTGGCCGCGTTGGTATTATTGTAGGTAGTGGCAAAAAGCTGCACAACCGCAAGGTGGTAAAAGGATCTTAGAAATAAAGCCTGCCCTTTAATCACATTTGCCTGGGTTTGTTCAGCATCGCTAAGCTTTAGTGTTGGTATGGTTTCAATAATCAGATTAGCATTAAAAATCACTTTGTATGGCGGATTCCAGTCTGCAGTAGTCACATCATATTTTTGCCAGAGGTAAAGATTTCGCTGCCTTTCGGTGGATGAAGACCAGCTGGCATCGTTAAGGTAATAATCATCTGCCGAGGTTTCACCTGCTGATGGATACTGCCCGTTCATCACGGCATAATTATCAAGTATCCCTTGTAAGTCACTTAACTTGTCCGGGGTCGAAATTCTTTTGTTGGGTTTTTCTTCCAGATACTTCTCACAACTCCAGTGCATTACTGAAATGACGATAATTAAGGTGAGGTATAAAAATCTTGTTTTCATTGTTTTTATTTTAAATTAAAAACCGGCTTTAATTCCAGCTGCCAGGCTGATCCTGTTTTGAATCCCTTGAACTGCGTCAGGATCAAGATTCAGTTTATTTTCCCTCCAAAGGATCAGGTTAAGCTGATTGGTGTAGAGGTAAAAGTTAACCTGTTTCAGGAATTTAATTTTTTGAGGCTGCCACTGGTAATTGAGGTAAATGTCTTCCAAGCGGATATGATCGCCCCTTTCCACAGTGATCTCTGATTGTGTATAAAAGAGATCGCGCATCCCATTTTCGGGATACACCAGCGAAGGCACATTGGTATGTGCTTCATCGCCCGGTTTTTGCCAGCGCTGTTCGTATTCGCTGATTCCATTACTATTGAGATACATACTTGCATAATTCAGAGCGGGTCTGCGGAAATAATATCCAAGTTCATAGCGGATATTTAACGTCAGGCTCAGGTTTTTCCAGTTAAAGGTGTTTCGGAGGTTTCCGAAAACGGGTGGAACAGCAGAACCATGTACCACCTGCTGGCTGAGCGGAGTCAGGGCAATGGCATCGTAATCAGTGCTGATTTGTCCGTTTACATAACCACGCGGATTCCCTGTTGCCGGATCCAGCCCTGCCCATTTGAAGCTTACTACCGCATAAGGATTAAGTTCCAAAACTGGAAATACGGTTACGCCATCACTGGTAAGCCCATCTGTTATTAAATTTGCTGAGGTACCCACCACTCTGTAATTAATGTAGCTAAACAATAAGCTGCTCTGCCAGCTGAAATTACCATTGATGTTCCTGCTATTCAGTACCACATCTATGCCCCTGGCTTTGATGGCTGCCGAATTCAGTGTAACAGAACTAAAACCTGAAGTGGCATCCGTATAAACCGTATTCATCAGATCAAAAGAATATTTTGAAAAAGCCTCGATACTGCCGTTAACCCGATCATTTTTAATGGCGAAATCAAGACCCAGGTTTAATTGTTCAGTTTGCTCCCACCTCAGGTTGGGATTAGGCGGCGTAGTTACGGTTACGTATGCCTGGTTGATCGGTGAACTTGCAGCCTCTGCATAGGTGATCCGCGTGAGTGCAGACGCATTCGTATTTACATTCCCGCTAAAGCCATAAGATCCCCTCAGGTTCATTTTCGGGATGAACTCACTGTGATAAAATGGTTCTTCACTCAATTTCCATAACGCGCCTACCGACCACAAGGGTACCCAACGTTGATTCGTTCGTATCCCAAACAAATTCGAGGCGTCCCGTCGTACGGTACCCGTAATTTTGTAACGCCCGCGAAAAGTATAGGCAGCATTGGCATAAGCCGAAATAAAACGGTTCACAGTTTCTGCAGGTATGCCGGCAGTGGGAATATATACACTGCTACTGAGGTTTAAATATGTTGGATAGGCATGTACCCCATCTACCGCAACACTATTCAGGGTTTCAGGATTGTATCCATATAACAATGTATTATCCGTCCGCTGGTTTATTTCCCTTTGCTCCCCGCCTAAAATGGCATCCACCTGGTGATTGCCCCAGTGATGGTTCAGGTTGAGCTGTGCCCTTAGCGCATGGCTCTGCTGCGCAATGTCTGATGACTTATAAATTCCACCGCGGGGCAGGTTGTAGGTAGTGGAACTGCCTAATACGGTGAAACGGTTAATCAGGTCGCGGGTAAAATAGGTGGCTTCGCTATTAAATTGTGGTGTTTTCTCATTACTTCTTTGGTATTGATACTTCACATCAGCGCTAAGCCAGGGCGTAATGCGATAGCTACTGCCCAGATTCACCACTACGTCGAAAAGCCGGTTTTGTTTATCACTATTGGCAAGTTCGTCCAGCGGCCGATATTTCCAATCTAGCAAACGCCCTTTCCCTACAGTATCGGTAAAGCGCCCCCTGTAATATAAATTGATGGGTAAGGCATTACCCTGATCATCGGCTAACCTGCTGTAAGCAGAAACCCCTCCTTCCGATGCGGAAAAGCTGCCATAACCGGCAGGGCTATTGCTCTTACTCAGGCTATTGGTTACCGCAATCCCCGCTTGTACCTTCCAGTTTTTGTTTAGGGAAATGGTATTGTCAGACCGGAAAGTTAATCGTTGTGACTCATTGCCCTCAAGATTAGTCAGATTTCTGTCGGAACCTGCCGACAAACGGTAAGTTACCGCATTGCTGTTTCCTGCAATGGACAAAGCATACTGCTTCCCTACTGCTGTACGGTACAGATATTTTAGCATATCGCTCCGCAAGTCCTGTGTTTTCAGCTGGTTTAGTTTTTGTGCAGCAGTCGCAGTCGTAATTGTACCTTGTCGCTGATCATTGAGAATTTCTGCAACTTCAGGAATAACCTGATAGTAGGTACTATTGAAGCGATCATCATAATAGCCCTGTGCAAATAGCATGCTTTCCAGATCAACAGTTGCCTCCGGACTAAGCTGATCGGCCTTATATAGATCTGGTTTGGCCTGAATGTTCAAACTGCTGTTAAAATCAATACGCATGGTCTCCCCTGTTTTGGCTTTTTTACTGGTCAACACGATTACGCCGTTGCCTGCCCTTGCACCCCATATAGCACTTGCCGCAGCATCTTTCAATACCGTTACACTTTCGATATCGTTGGGATTAATGTTATCGAGGTTACCTTCATATGGAAAATTATCCAATACCACCAATGGCATCATGCTCCTGCTATCCAGTGATGCCAGCCCCCTGATCTGGTAGGTAGTGGCTACATTCGCTCTCTTATCTACCTGAAAACTACTGGTGATGTTCGCCAGTCTGGTCAATATTGAAGGACTCACATTCTGTACCAACTGTGCCTGATCTACTTTATAAAATGATCCGGTTGAACGGCCTTTTACCACATCCTGGTATCCTGTGCTCACTGTTACCTCTTCCAGCTGCCGGTTTGCAGGTTGCATCGTTACCTGTAGATTGTGTCCGAATGGAACATTGATTACCGTATCAATAGAATGAAACCCGGTATAGGTAATATTAAGGCGGTACCTTCCCGCTGACAACGTGAACATGAACTCTCCCCTGCCCCCGCTTGATGTTTTTTGGTTTGAACCTAAGATCGAGATAGTTGCATCTTTAAGTGGTTCTCCCTTCTCATTTAAGACAGTTCCTTTCAAGCTTTGCCCATATAAAACACAGCTATAGCTCATCAGTAGCAATAAAAAAATATACTTCCTGATCATGGCTTTACGTTTTTCTGTTGTCTATACCTCTCCCGAATAATTAGTACCCTTCTTCGTTCCTGAGCAAGAACGATGATGTTTGAAGGGTGAAACATTGAACCTTCCATTACCGCTGTTAAATATCCATCACCATTGATAACCACCAAAGTTGGTAAAGACACAGCTGGAAATAAATAATTAACTAAGGTATCTTCGACCAGCGTAAACATATTCTCGACAGCTGCCTGATTATTATTGAATACATTTTCTACTTTCGCCCTATCATCGCGAACTGCTTTCTTGTTTACCAGTATAACCTGCAAGTCATCACCCAGACTATCCTGTAGCTTTTTCAGTTTTGGAAAGCCTTCAATGCAGTTTCCACACCAGCTTGCCCAGCTATCGAGCACGATGACCTTGCCCTTGTATTGCATTAAATTCTCCGTGGTAAATTTCCCGTTCCGGTAAACTTGCATAGGTGTATTCCAAAATTCATCGGGAACCTGCTCACCTCCTCTTACAGGCCTAAGTAGGATTTGTTTTTCTTGCGCACTGGCGCTAAAATTCAGGCATAGCAATGCCACTGCGTTGAAAAGTATATTTTTTCGCATTTGGTTTTGTTTAATAAAAGTTTAGGATTGAAAAAGCAAAAACAAGGCAGGTCAGTATAATCCGAAGATAAAAGAATTACATAACATGATCCGCCTGCCTTGCAATGGGGTTATTCTGGCTGCCGCGGCTTCATTGCGAAAAGCCTGTTGAAGTGGTAAAATAAATGTGGTTTCATAATATAGTTAGTTTGGTATAGTAGCTTTTACTAAAAATAACAGGTATCATCACAAAACCTGGCTGCCCCGCATAAATCACCCTTTAGTCATGCAACAGCAGCACAGGAATTGCACGCCCAGCTTCAATGCTATCTTTAAACTTTAAAAAATGTATGGTTGTAAAATACCAAGCCCAATGGTTTCCCACCAATAGGCGGAAAACCATTATGCGAATTATAAAAAAGATGCTTACCTTAGAATCGTCACAACCCAAAGAAGTAGGCCCTCTGTTTTAATTAGCATGGAGGCTTGATCCGGAAATAAATTACCAAGGCTCAGGAGCTCTTCTGATTATATTAATCAGCCGTGTTCCATTGTACCAATAGGTAACTTTTTTTCCAGTTTTTTTTTTACAAAAAATTGGGATGTTGAATAAGTACGTTCTTACACAAATTTTAGGGCATGATTTCGTTTTCTTTCATCGAAAATGAAACTTCTTAATAAAGCATAGTTCTTTCGTTTCCATAATCTTACTATTTGGTTATGTAAAGCGATGTATACTCAATAAAGTGGAAGGAAACCAGATTGGTAAGAAACCAATATGGCGAACTTCAACGCTTTTAGCAGTGGTACCGTCAGAAACCATTTCAGAAATTCTGAAATCCACAAAAGACTCACATGAAGTTCGCCATATTGAATATAGAATATCAAAGATATAAATATCCAATATAAATGGCGAACTCACGATCGGCTCATGTGGAAAGGTTGACGGTTTTCTGCCATGAGTGACATCGTTTCAAGAGAGGACTACCCCACTCGATTTGTCGCTGTAATTATCTGATATCAAATATATAAATAAAATTATAAAAGAAGAAATAATTTAAAATAATTATGAACAAATTGGAGCTTTCAGAAGAATTTGCAAAGATATTGGTTCGTTACTTTTCTGAATTCAATTTGGAGCCTATTGATGTCGCTCATTTAATTAATACAAAAAAGGAAGTGATAGAACGCTTACTAAGTGGTGAAAGTACAGTAGTACATTACACCTTAGAACAAATTGCACAGATTTTTGGCTTAAGATATTTTAAATTTGGAGATCCTGAGACCCCTCTTCCATCTTATGAAAGTCTACCAGATTCCACAAAAGATAGAATAGAACTTCGTCTAAGAGAAGGTCCATCTGTAGTGACTAAGTACAATCCGAGCAAAATCTACCAACATATGTCAAGCCTTTTATCAGCTTTTAAGATTGGTGAGCGATTTTTAGCAACGAATATGGCGGAGCTCATTTTTAAAGAATATGGGATTAAATATAAGCCAAGCGATATTATCATTCGTCTTAATACTTCTTTCAAAGATTTTGTGGAGAAAACTGGTGAAAAGGAGGTTGCAAAAAAGGGTCCAGGTGCTAAGCCAGAATATTACAGGCTCGTAAAAATATTTGAGGCTGAATGATAAAGTATTTAATCATTTGATAGAATTAAGAACAAATTATCAAAAAAATGGCAGGCAACTTTTGCCTGCCTAAACTAATTTAAAGGATTATTCTTAGACCTTGATCGCACTAGCAACAAAGGCACTAAAACGGTTGAGTCTTTGATTGAAGCCAAATAAATTACGCTACTTAAATTATACTTATGAAAAACAACAAACATTTAATTACAAATGGTGTGGAAATTCCCCTTGAGAATATCAAATTTCATGGAGAGGCTCCATTAAAGAGATTATTGATGTCTGGATTAGGTACAGATGTTAATTTCAATATGCATATAGCAATTCATGAGATATCCGAACCATTAAAATTTGAACACCGAACATATTCTGAAAAACATGCGCATAATTGTGATGAATGGAACATTCTATTAGGTGAAGATTTAATTTTTGAGATAACACTGGATGATGAAGTTTTTCAAGTTAAATCCCCATCAACCGTATTTATCCCAAAAGGAACATACCATTCTGCAAATGTTCTAGCAGGAAAAGGATATTACATTGCTATTGTTGACACAATTGATTACAAAAATTCATTTATCGATTAGCCTTTGAGTTACAATGATAAATTCCTATTAATCCATTTTCCGTAAGATTTCCCCGTCTGAGATAACCTATATGTGATTTTCCCGTCTGCATTAACACTTATCTCGTAAAAAGGATGAAAATTTTGGTTGAAATATCGACTTATATTATTTTTACTCTTTGGTAGAGAGATCTGGCTCTTTTTTATAAGATGGGAAATTTCTGTTGTAGTGTATGATTTTAGCGTATTATCATATAAAACTTGTATAACTACATTTTCTAAACTTCTTCGCTTAAATGCTTCAGGTAATTTTTTGTTATAATTCATCAACCCGCCCAAAAGTTGATTTTGATACTTACTCTCGAACAATTCGTATAGCTCATTTAATGACTCATTATTCTCTAACACTCCTTGTTCAAACCGTTCCTTAATTATTGTCAACCCCATTTTGAATTGCTGCAGGTCTTTTCTCTGAAAATTCTCAATGCTATTTACAACATCGGCCCGATTTCTTTCTAAATTTCGCACGAATCGAATCTTCTCATCAGACTCTACATATATTACTTCAATATTCAAGCCTCCACGGTACTTCTTAAGAAATTGATCAACTTCAAGGTGTGATCTAAATCCTGTAACCAAAATTGGAATATGTTTAAATTGGCGAAGGTATCTTAAGATTTGATTTGTAACAATCGTTGGATTTTTTTTTAACGCATCTTCAGCAAAGTCTCCAATTGGAACGTTTGACTTAACCCCATGAGTGTCATAATAGCTCAAATACATAAAGTCGCTTGCTTCAAAATGATAATAATTATATTTATCCTGTAGGAATGACGAAAGTGTTGTTTTGCCTGCGCACGATGGTCCACAAATAATAAATGCCACAGGTTCAAACAACTCCAATTGTTCATTGAATGTATCAGCCTTCAAGTAATTCTGGGTCTTTAAAAAGGTATAAAGTTCTTTAAAGGCACCTGCGCGAAAGTCGTATTTGTCAGCTTTACTTATAGGAAGCTTGCTCATTGGCACATTTTCGCCATTGGGTACAAACCATTTATTAAAAGTTCTATTATTGAGCCAAGGATATAGAGGCTGAGTCTTTATATATACCTCCTTTTCAACTATATGTCCTTTTGAAAAGCTTGTAAATGAAAGATACTTTTTTTTGAATTTATCACTCAAACTTTTATTTAAAACAAGAATCACATCCGATCTCACCGTAACGGCTCGATTATTTCCTGCTTTCTTGAGCATTTTGTCAATAGAAAGAAAATTATTCTCTCTCATCCAATACTTTACATCTACTCCTGGATATTCAGCTTTTTTACTTAACTCATCGATTATTACTGAAGTATCTTCAATAATAAAGAACTTTTCGTTAGCATTTTTCGTTGTTTTTTCAAACCTCAATATTGCATCCTCAACACTTCTTTTAATCAATTCTTCTCTACTACCAATTCTTGGTTCAACATAACCAATGCCATAGTTTTTTTGCTTACTTATTCTTACAGGGTAATCTCTAGACAAGTATATTGCATGAGATATCTTTTCTTTACTAGATGTGATAAAAGTTAACTCAAGCATTTTTTACAATTAATATCCTAGATTGATTATTTGCTACTGTATCAATAAAATGCCAATCTGGGAGTAGTGGTTCTGCCATAGTAATAATGTCTTTTACATCGGTTGCTCCCCAAAAAAACAATCCTGGCCCCAAGCTACTCATTCCCAACATAGTTGCTCCGGTTTGTGATAAAATTTTTTCGGCATGTTGCAAAGATCCTAGATATAACTTTCTTTCTGATTTTTTCCAAGTACACTCCTGAAGAGAATTAATTCCAGTTTCAAAAGCAAACTTATCCAGCTCTTTGATCCCACAGAAGACCTCCGTCATAGTGTGATATAAAGTTTTATAAACAGCATGCTCTGTAATATTTGCATTTTTTAAAAAAAAATCTTCTTCAGAATAAGCTTTCGTAAGCAATTTTTTGGGAAAACAAATACCAAATTTCCAAGCGGGCATGGTACCTTTTGAAATGAGCAAAGATTGTAAAGTATCAATTTCTTTGTTTGACGATGGAAGTAGCATTTGACCAAAATTTTTATGCCCCATATCAAACACATAACCCCCACTGAAATATGTTCTTATACCAATTCCTGATGTTCCCCCACGTCCTGAAAGTTTTACTAACAGCGGTTCATCATAGTCGACTTCATTAATTAAAAGCAATCCTTCAATACACGCTAGTCTTAAAATTGTACCTGACCCAAAACCAGAATGAACTGGCATACTTCCCGTTACTCTAACTTTAATACTTAATTTTAGACTTAAATCCTTTATTAAATTTCGGATCTTTGTGGATAGTCTACCTAACTGACTCTCGTCAATTGGTTGTTGTCTGTCGTCTGTTATTTCAAAACTTTCGGATTTCGAAATATGTATTTCGATTTCGGGATTTTTAATAGAAAAACCAATGCCTCCATTTAATCTTATGCCTTTTTTAGTCATATTAATCAAAGTGACATGGACTCTTGGGAATGCCTTGATATGTACTGATTTACCTCCACTCATTTTCAAAATATTCTAGATAGGTTCTTGAGAAAGGACTTGAAGATTTAACATGGATAGAAGGCGTATTTCTACTCGAAATACCAGGAAACATTGGCCCTAAAATACATTCATCATCCACGAGAAAAATACTATGTGAGGGTGAATGTTGAAAATATTTATATTCAAAATTGGAATATTGAGCTTGAAGAGCTTGAAATTGATTTTTAGTGTTGTCGAATTGCGCTTGTTGGCCTTGTTCTAAATAGTGTTTATCTGGTAAAAGCACTCTAACCCTTACCCCCTTACTTAATGCAGTTAACAAGTACTTATTTTTTGCTTGATTGCTAGCTGTATTTGCAAAATCACTCAATAATCTTGAAGCTGTCGAACCTAACACAATTATTTGCTCCTTCGCGTCAGAAATCAAGGAACCATACAATTCTCTGTCATCTCTATCTTTACGAATATCTATTATACTCATCTTTTGATACTTATCGATCTTTGCATACTCATACCAACTAAAGAAAAATTGAATTGTCGCAAGAGCGAAACCAGTAGCTAAGCCTGAGACCAGGCTACTATATTGTGGGTCTGAAATGCTAAAAAACAGCTTAGTTGATAGGACTGTTAATGCTATCAATACTACTGCAATTACTTTGCTTAGATTAAATTTGAGGTATTTGTCGTAGAGCGCCATTTAGTAAGTACATTAATACAACTGTAAACCTAAAAATCAATTAGCATTGTTCAAAGTATAAAGCTAAAAATTTACAGTTTAATTTAACTTTTTGGCGTGGTGCGTGTGTAAAATACCAAAATTAAAAAGAGAAGCTTTATTTTGTTCAAAGAGTGATTGAAGTATGGTATCGACGCGAGGATTGTGATGTTGAAATCATGTGTTAGGGGGATAATGTATATTAAATTTTCAAGCAAAGGCAAAGCCTTTGGTTGCTTAAACGTTACCGGGAGAAATATAACCGGATTGGCGCTATATCCTGGTCTTGCCTGCCTTAACCATCAATGAGTATGCGAACCAGCCGAGTATAATAATCGTTGCAATGAAAGAGCTGTTAAACTTAATAAATCGCTATCAGGTTAACAGAAACGACAAGAGATGAAAAATTAAGGCACTTAGTTTTTTCATTAAGTAAAATACTGATTATACGGTAGCCGATCAAATGCTGTATGATTGGTATTATATAAATTATTATTTTAACCGAAATCCTTATATAGGTCTCATCCCATCCGGTGACACTGTTTAACTTTCACTTTCAATTATTTTTAATGAAAAAAAATTAATTATTAAAGCATTTGTCATTATTGTCGATTTCATTTGCCTTGAGCAAACTAGCAGATGGCTTACAGAATTACAGTTAATTCCAGAACTCAGGAGTCTTTTCTATATTTTTGAGGAGGATGGAGTTTCACCAGAATTAAAAAAAACATATTTTATTCAATTCAAACAGTCACTGAAGTAGGGTATCGGCGCGACAATTATGATTTTGGAATTGTGTTCTATGGCAATCCTGTGTCTTAAATTTCGAGCATAGGTTCAAGCTTTTGCCTTATCTGGCAACCATTAAGTTAATATTTGGTTGCCAGACTAAACCGACTAAAATTTAGTCATAGATTAAGCTTTCGCATAAGCTATTGGGGAGCTTTTCTTTGCGATCAATTTTAATCAACTTGATTGGCTCCTATTCTTTCAAGTGATTAGTTCCGATAACCAAAAATTCACTGTTTGTTAAATTACTCTTACTTAATGCATATCCATACATCCCCAAATTAATAGTATAAACTTTATAATTCGGCTTGCATTTGACCATAAGATCTTCTATATCCTTAATTGACGGCTTACCATTATTTCGGTATGAAATCACGATATGTGAATGTTGGTGCATTAAAATTAGTTTCTCGAGTTGTGGAAGAAATGTTGCCCCCTGTTCAAATTCATTACTATTATTAATCTCTATCTGCTTATTTTTCTTTTGACTATTTATATGGGCTTCAATATCTTCATAATGAGCCAATCCTTCTAAAAAATGATATTTAGAATGATAAGTGGTATGACTACCATTTAAGCTAAAATAGGGTGGATCAATATAAACCAAATCTGCAACCTCAGTACAATTCAATGCAGAATCATTTGTTACGAGATTGTCGCGACCGTTATCAAATGTAAACTCGTCTAATTCTTGAATAAATCTTAAGAAAAGATCTTCAAAACTCCGTTCCCAAGTCGTTTTATTGCCAAAACCACCACCTGTGTAACCAGTACGCATGTTCAAGTTGTTCCGATGAAAAAGATTGTAAGGCCGCTTAATTATGCATGATTGGAAAAGTATATAGTACGCACTTAATTTTTTGTTCGGATCAATTAGCCTGTTGGTATTCTGGATAAAAATATCAATTTGTTGATTTTCGGAGTCCGTAAAATATATACCCGAGAAGTTTCTTTGAATTACATTGTCGTAAACAATACCTGGCTGTTGCAAAAGAAGTTCAACAGCTTCATTGTATGTTAGATTATTTGTAACATTCTCAATGAGTTTTTTGCCAATTAGCGAATTAAAAAGAAAGATATCATTATATATCACCCTCTTACCCTTGATTTTTGAATAATATGAAAATATCCCTGTCCCGCCAAAAACATCTAGAACAGAATCAAATTCTAGCCCTAACCTTTCTATCTCATTCCATATTCTATCTACTAATTTTCTTTTTGATCCATAGTATCTAGTAATGGGTAAGTTTATTTCAGGCATATTTTCTTTATTATGTTCTTCAAGTTAGTGTAATTCGGCTCGGCAATACAAGAAATCTGTTTACTGCTGTTTTCGATAGGTACATTAAATAAATATGGACGTACTGCTAAATCTGGGTTATCGCTATTATACCTTTTCATCCCTTTATGGGAGTTATCTATGTAAACACGTAAATCCTCGACGGTAGTATTACTATAAGCTCCAACGATAAGAAATTCAAGCTCAACATCTATGTCTGAAAATGCTCGGATAATTTTCTGACATTTTTTTTGATAGTCTTTTATATAGAATTTCGTAAGAGTAGTTTTGGCTTCAACAAAGAAGAATTTATTTTTATGTTTAATTAAAAAGTCAAATTCCCCTAGAGCCGTTGAACCTTGACGAAGATGAAAGTTGCTAATGAATTGAAAATCCATTTCTGTGAAAAGAGTATCTAAGAAATCCTCAAAGTATTTTGTAATAAAATAAAAAGACAACTCTGGCTGTAAAGCACTTACTGAAAGAGCGTCATTTTTTTCAACCCTACCTGGACCAGAATTATCTCTATAACGCTTTTGCTGACCAGCAGTCTTATCGTACCAATGCAAAAGGTTAAAATGAGTTGCGTCCTCCCCAATTTTCTCAAAAGAATATATCCCTAAAGCCGTAGAGTCTTCCGAATCTGAGATAAAGAAATTGAACTGTTTCAAGTATTTTATTTGACTAATTTTAAGGGTATTAGTAAAATATTTTTTGTAGGATGGCTTTCCTGTTAGTAAAGCTGTTTCTAGGTATAAATTCTCTTGTAGATTTGACAATAAGGCCGTAAAATCTTTGCGCTTGATCTTAGTTTTAAACTCATTAATCAATGAGGATTGGTAATGGTTCTTATTAATGTCATTAAGCTTAAATACCTCTTTTACCTGTATCCAATGAAATTCTATTTTAGAAGGTGTATCAATGTAAAGGTCGAGTTTCTGTAATATTGGGAAAAAGTAATCATTATATTTAACTCCAATCTCAGAACTATCTGCAACCAAATTAACAGCAGAGATATTTTGTTCTTCACCAATTTCAATTCCAAACGCACTTTTAAATCTTTCCTTATTAACCCATATATCTGTAATATCAATAATATCCTCATTTATCAAATGTGGGTCAAGGTAAGAGAATGACAAGTAAGGAACTTGTAGAGGTACTGCGTCATTAATTATCACACAGTTTTGATAAATTTCTTCAAATTCAATTGAAATAGATTTCAGAATACACTCTCTAATTGTTACATTCTGAATTCGATCAATTATTTGGCGGACAATTCTTTGATCTTTTATCGCTGAAACTAATGCATTTTTGGTGTTTATTTTTTTATTCTCCTCTTCGGTTCTTTCTTTCGCGGAAATAACTCTTTTGCTTTTATTCAGGACATAAATTAATCTTGAAGGTTGATGTAACAAAAGAATTTGGCTCCTTGTTAAATCAAGCCTCGTTATAATTCCACGATTGTGAAATGTAGCGATTTCATTAGCAATCCATGCAATCTTATCTGGCTCGCTAATGTTTTCTGGAAGTAAACTAAAGTCGATATTAATTTCATCTACAAAGGCTGGATCAAATAGTGTTACTAAATCAAATGTAGAATCGCTAATTTTAGAAATATCAAAAGCCAATTGACAAACAAATTGAACAGGCTTCAATAGGTTTATGTCATATCTGAAATATTCAATAATACTATTATTACTCAGCATACCTAAAGATTGTCATTTGTATATGCAGCAATTACTTTTGACAAGCCTGCTTGGTGTTCGAAGTTATCACGGTACATATTCAATAGGATGAAGAGTTCCTGTGGTTCAATATCTACAATCTCAATATTGCAATTTTCAACTACTACCATTCCATTTCTTAGCTCCAATTTAACTGGGGCATAAATAATGATATCTCGTTGAAAAGCTACGAAGATGTCCTCAACTTTATATTGAATAACGTCAATAGTGGTGTTTTCATTTAATATAAAATAATGAACTTTGTTGCCAACATTGTCAATAAATGATTGGTAATCGCGGCTTTTTATTTCGCTTCCGTTTTCAAGAAGTGAACTTCCCTCTAAATAAGTTTCAAGTGGGTCATAAAACTTAGTACTTAAAGATCTTAAAAGTCCTTCAAATTCCAGTTCGTTTTTAGTGTTCTCATATAACTTTCTTAGATTATACTGGTCTAACAAAAAATTCCAAGAGGGTTTATCAATAGCATTTAGTAAATGAGTGGCTTCTCTTATAAGATCTCGATTTTGACCAATCTTTTGTTTTAACAAATTTTTAACGATTGCTTCCTCCTCAGAAGTAGACTTATTCAGGCCAAATAGTTTTCTCAAGTTTGATACCAATACTGAAATCTGCTCCTTGCCGCTTATGTTGGGCAACATTAAAATATGAGGCTCTATCCTTGTGTAGAATGCCTCATTAAGTTGACGGATAAAATCTGGGTCTGAATTTGCGTCAGTTTGGCTACACATTAAATAATGACCTTTTACAAAACTAAATAAATCAAATATTTCTCGGTATGAAGTAAAGAATGCATTGAGTCTCAGCTTAGATTTCTCATAGATTTTTTCCAGCTCGTCTATCTGGAAAATTAAAAAAATATTACTTAATGCAAGTATATTTAAAAAAATAACTAATACCTCTTTACGTTCAAAGTTGGATAATTGTTCAAGTTCAAATCTGCCAAACTCCGCTTTAGTGTATAATCTACCTGTACCCAAATAAATGAGGCGTTTTATGTCTTCTTCCGAAGTTGTTGGAGCAAACAATTTATTAACAAACTCTTCAACAGACCTAAAACTCTCTGGAAAGCCGTTTGTTAATACTTCAAAATTATATGTTGACCTAAGAGCAATGACCTGACTTACAAGAGTTTCGGTGAAATGATCCTGTACCTCCTTTAGTAGAAATAAACCAATATCTGGTTGATCAATATTTGCTCGTTTATACAGAACCCTAACTTGTGCATTGTTTTCAAAAAATAACTCCAAATATTTAAGAAGATTTGTTTTGCCGTTCCCGTATCGAGCAATAATAAAATTGCTAACCATCCTACCTCCATCAATTGCTTCAATCTTTTCTTGAACTTGAGATTTAATGTCATCTAAGCCTACTACAAAATACGGTAATTGAGGTACTTTTCCCTCAGACAAGTCTTTAATTAAATTTTCTTTCGTTTCGTCCTTAATGGTGAGGTTTTGCCAAAGATTTGATATTACCATTTATATTTTATTTTTAAGACAGACACACCCCTTACTCTAAACCGCTTTCTCCTGTCAATTGAAGAAACAATATTACTAAAAAATATATGACTCTTGGCTTTTTCAAGTTCATAAAAAGTATTTAAGAAGAGCTCATAATTGGTATGTGAAATCTTCAGGTTATCTTTTATGTCATAAAGATTAACAAATCCCAAAACATCCTTTTTTTGTGTAATACATAGCTTGTAACTACTAGTAAATCGTTCTTTTAATGATTCATAGTCCCTTTTGCTTTTGAAACTTTCTGCCTCATACAGTTTCAAATTATTGGTAATTTCATTGAACCATATGTCTAATCGCATGTCAGATTGAATGATTTTCATGAATCTATTCCTGATGATATTCCTTGCATCTAGAATATCCATAGATCCAATCCAAGAGCTTCTAACTTTATTATAATTTGCAAGGCTTTGGTTATTGTAAATGAAATGCTTAATCCGATACATTTTTTTTATAAAATCAAAATAGCGGTTATCAGAATCAGTAAATTTATATTTAAATTCAAGCCTCTTAAATAAGCACAAAGCAATCAGTAAAAGAAAATCGTTTTCAAGAAGCCGTTTAAAAAAGAATTCACTTTCTTTTTTAGTGAGATGAGCAGGATGGGCTTTTGATTTTATAGAAAGTAGTTGTTTGCCAAAATCTGTTAAGCAATTTTGATCGTCAATTAGTTTTAACTTATCTTTAGAAAGATTAACGTAATAGGAGGCAGCCTTATAAGTCGAATAAATTTGTTTGTCGACGTCTTCATAGCGTTCCATTCTCATAACACTCATGATCAGCTCCTTTTTCTTTGTCTTAGGCAGGCCATTTAAGCGTGATGTTACGCTACTAACGGCATGCCTACTTACTAAGCCTGGATACTCCAAATGGGGACTTTTTGCATATATTTTTTGAAGTTTATTCATTAGATGTAGATAAAATTCCACATTTAATGATGAACTCGCCATTTTTAATTTAGTGTTTCTAATGAACTCGCATACCCATCTCGTTGTCTTCAGCGGTTGATGAAATGGTCGATGGAGGCTTTCAAAAAAAGGGGGTAATTCGGTATTCATTAAGTTGATGAGTAAATTGAAGTTTAAAGTTAAAAATATTATCCAATTGCTTGCCCTCTTTGCTCCGATAACTATTATTACGAGCCTTGATGCGTAAAATAGTACTAGGTTAATACATAGCAATTTGATTCTGAGCTATCTTAACCAATCTCAGAAAGTTGGAAATTGAGCTCGAGTTATGTAGTTTAACATAACTTTCCTGGATTTTTAGGTGCTGAAGCACTCTAGAAACTGTGCCTTCTATTGGGAAAAATCAAAAGACAAAGCTGTAATATGTAAAGTACAAAGAGTTTGGGAAAAGTCTGGGCATAAAAAATCGCTGATTCAGTTGTAATAACTGTTGTACAGCGCATTCCAGTAGCCCGTACGGGAATCGAACCCAGGTTTCCATATGAAAATCTGGCGTCCTCACCCCTAGACGAACGGGCAATTAAGATGACTTTAGACTATGGATCTCTATTTGGAAAAACTCCAACATTAAACTTACTACTCTTTTTGTAGCGGGTATACGACTCGAACGTGCGACCTTCGGATTATGAGCCCTACAAGCCATCAACTGGTCCACCCCTCACTCTATATCTTCAAATTTTCTTCGTTTGAAAGAGTGCAAAGGCATAAAATGTTTTGATACATCCAAACTACCTGATGGGTTTTTTTAATATTTTTTTTACTCATATTTTTTATCTGGAGAACATCAAATGTTAGGGTAGCTTTTAACGATATTTTTAAGGTTGCTAATCAGCGTTTTGAACTGCTAATAATAGAACTAAAACTTATTTTTTTCCAACTTTCGAATTAATAGATTCTCTCTTGCTCATTTAAGCAAATAGCACAATTCATTATTGTTTTTAGTTGGTTATTTTGATTCCAAGTCCTGGTTGCTCTCATCCAATTTGAGATGTTGTTAAGTCAAGTGCTATAACAAAAATAGCTTAATGGTTTAATCAAAGCCAAATGTCCCCATTTTGTATAATAAAAAGGTAGTAGCGAAGCTCGCTCGAATTAATAGGAGACTTCAGGTGTTGCCGAATTGACAGTCAGGGATTAATAAATCATTTGGTTTTAAGTAAAAACATTCCGATTTTGTGAAAAATAACAATCTCAAATTATATGTATGTCTATACCCAATAAAATTAATGCTGAACATGTTCAATCCTCTATAGAGGAAATCAACAAAAATGGTATTCCACGCAACAGAACTTTTGATAGATACTTTTTACTTATTTCCGAAAAGAAATATCCTGTTAAATATGTAATATCGCTTGCAAGTAAATATACGGATAATAATAGCGGTGCATTGGCTCCAAATGTTTTCAATACATATCAAGCACAGAAATATTTAACCAATTTAGGATTTAATATTATTGATAAATACGACAATACAGAAACTACAAATGAGGGATTTAAGCTCCTAAATCTTCGCATTGTAAATAATAAGCTTCTTGGAACAATAAATTATAGCTTTATAAATCAAGAAGATACGCAGAACAAAATTTATTCAACAGTAATAATAGGTCCAAACGGTACTGGGAAAAGCAATTTATTTCGGATCATAATAGAGCTGTTCAGGGAATTACATTCACAATCCTTAGGGGGCGCAAGATTTTACAATGTTGATGGCCGTTTTGACCTAGAATTTTCAATAAATAACGATATCTATAGCTATACTAATCTTATTGATGAAAATATTGCTGCTAAATTTACTATAGCTGGAGAAGTCGCTCAGGTATTTTTGTTAAAAAATGGGGAAATAATTGAGTTTGGTGATGCTCAATTTCCTTTGGCAATTGTTGCCAATTCCATTATGCTAACAGATAAATTTCCTGTGCTAAATAATGATGCTGAGAAGTTTCCCATATATAAATATTTGGGAGTGCGAAATACACCGCAGAACGCTAGTACAAGATCATATGTCAGACGTACAGTTGATTATATAGTTTCTGAAAAAGACTCAAATGCATTTAGAAGTGGCCTTTCGAAAGTTACGGAGTTTCTGGGCATCAATAATTCTATCGAGGTTTATTATCTAACTATAAATGCTCCAACATTCTTTAAAGGTGAAACATCATTAGAAACTTTTAGAAAATATTTTTCTGATTTAGAGGAAAAATATAAAGGTAAAGAATATCCCCCGCAAAAACTTAATGTATATCAAAGGTTGGTTAAAGAGGAAGGAGTGATAAAGTCATTAAGTGATTTCTGCAATAGACTTTTTAGTGAAGGCCGTCTTCAGAAAAACAGAAAGGGAAGTTCTATAAAGAAAATAGCATATAACCTTGTGGAAGAAAGCTCTTTTCAATTATTGAAAAAAGAAGCAGAACTGCTAGATCATTTAAGGGCAATAGGTTTATTGTATGCTCCAGAAATTAGCCTTAATCAATCCGGAGAATACAACTTGCAAGAGAGTAGCTCGGGTGAATACCATTTCTTTTCTTCGATGGTCGCCCTAATGGCAACTGTGAAAATGAATAGCCTAATTTTCTTGGATGAACCAGAAGTAAGCTTACACCCAAACTGGCAAATGAAATACCTTTCATTCTTAAGATCTCTTTTCTCAGATGAAAATTATAATACATGTCATATACTTGTAGCAACTCATTCCCACTTCCTAATTTCAGATTTGGAAGGAGATAATTCCAAAATCATTGGACTTAAAAAGGTGAACAACTCCAAAGACGGGAATAACATTCAAGTAGTTGACCTTCCAAGAAACGTGGATACCTATGGTTGGTCTGCGGAAGATGTACTTTATAATGTTTTTGACGTATTAACAGTTAGGAACAAATATATTGCCGATGAAATTGGGGGAATTTTAGATTTATTATCCAAAGGGCAGCCCAATGAAGTAAATCGCCTTCCATCAAATAAATACCAATTGTTGCTGCACTTAAAGGATAATCTTAAAGATATTGATCCCCTTAAACAAGTAGTTATGTCAATTCTAAAAAAAGTAGAATAATGCCTGTTCCAAATAGTTATCGTTTTTTAATTGCCAATGAATATAATTTAACAGCTGCGGATAATACAGAGATTACGGCTGGGAAGTCAAAAAAAATAAAATGGGATAAGGGTTACCCGGGTTTCAAACTAAATATTAGAAGGCACCTGAAACACGAGCAAAAAAATCGTTGTGCATTTTGTAGGATAAGAGTTTCAGTTGGTACGGCATATTCTAACCTAGAACATTTGGTAGGAAAAACTGATTATCCCCAATTTGAATTTTTATCAAAAAACCTAGCTTATTGTTGTCAAAAATGCAACTTTTCAAAGGTTGCCAAACAAACATTAGCAACACCCAACGCAATTAAATCTTCTCAAATTTATCCGATAGTTTCGAATGGTTTCACAATTGTAAATCCATATCATGATCTATATGAGAATCATTTCGATTTTATTGATCAAATAATTATAACTGTAATTAATAATTCTTCAAAGGGTCTAAATACAATTGAGGCTTATAAGCTATCAAGAGTAGAATTAGCTGAAGAAAGAGCTTATGAACATCAAGTTGACATGAGTACCTTAAATAAACAATTGATATCAAGATTATTAGATCCATCTATTACTCAGGACACTATTACTCAAATTAACAATATAATTGCAGATTTACCTAACTGGGAAGTTTAAAGCCGTTTAATATATCTCAGTTTATAAAATCTTCAAAAAGGGGGAAGATATAGGGGAAGTAAAGCCTCTTACAGGTACGATTCCAAACGATACCCGTAAACGAAAAAAGTTGATCGTCAGCGGTATCGCTTTAAATCAACTTTTTAAATTTCCTGTGGCCCGTAGGGGAATCGAAACCTCCATGCAAAATTCACATTATCAATATTTTACGAATAGTTAAATTTCGTGCTCACTGAATAAAGGCACATCGTTTAAAAAGCTGGTATACATGATGCCGATATATTTTCCATCAATGCTAACGTGATATTCGTTTTGTCTTTCGGCAGTAACACCGATTTCCAAATTATCGATATCGAAGTTATAGATCTCCATTAGAATAAAAGAGGAGTCTTTTTGCTTCTCGGCGTATTATCTATATGATCTAAGGCTTCTGGCTTATTTCCGATTTTCGCCGTTCTCATCAGCAAGTTTAGATGGAAAATCCATTGGCATGGTAATAGATTTGATCCTGTAAATCTTTCTCATCAATTACCGGCGCCTTATAGTAATCGGCGTACTCGTAGGTTTTGCTTTTTTGGGTGGCTCTGTAACACATAACCCTAATTTACAAATATTTGGATAAATCAGCAATGTGTTACTGACTTCAGTACATATTAATTGGCCGATCGACCCTGGCTAATTTCAATAATTGGCTTCTGATTCGATCCCCTACCCTGGTTAAATAAAACTGCTATCTATTTATTCATTTTAACTATCTTTTTTTCAATTTGTGTATCGTACTCTGTGATGATATCAATGAGGGGTTGCAGGTCGCCGGCACAGTAATCGGGATTGTAATTTTGAAAAACCACCTTCCAGCCAGTAGTTTACTTAATGATGCTGCCATAGTAAAAGTTGTTTATCATTAAATGATAATTACCCCCACCTCCGTTCGGTGCAGATACTTCAACAACTTTATCTCCATCAGGAAAAGCACCGATAAATTTTATTGAGATAAGATATGACATACTTTTAAATTAACAGCACAAAGTATGCTAACTTTTTTAGTAAAAGCAAAATAGTTTATAAACAACTGGCAGCGCTTATCGGTGATAATAAACACGGGGAGTACATAGGATTGGTATGTTGTGGTTAGAACTTCAATTTTACTGTTTAATCAAAAGAAGACCGTGCTCACTCCAAGAACCATGGAGATAAATATCCATAAAGTCAGATACCGGTCTAGGAAACCAAGCTTTTTCTTTCGGACACCGGGGCACAATTATTTGCACTCATATCATTATCCCGTAATATAGTTGCTGATAAAATCAGCAGAATAAACTTTAATCAGGTCTCTAACCCTTCTGAATTCGTCCATGATTTCTTCTGGCGTTCCTTTTGCTTTTGCAGGATCCGGAAAGTTCTGGTTAAAGCGCTCTACCTTTCCGGGAAAATAGGGACAAGCCTCATTTGCATTGTCACACACGGTAATCACTGCATCAAAAGGAATAGACAGGTATTCATCCACATGGTTGGAAGTATGAGATGAAATATCAATGTGATCTTCTGCCATTACCTGCACCGCTTTTGGATTTACGCCATGTGTTTCTATTCCTGCACTATAAATATTGGCTTTACCTTCTGCATAATGACGCAGGTAACCTTCAGCAAGCTGACTTCTGCAGCTATTTCCTGTACACAGGACTAATATGTTTTTCAATTCTCTTTAAATTAAAGTTTGACCGAAGAAACTAAAATTCTAATCCCCATGATCATTTATTTAGCAACAGCCACCACCTGGAGTGCATGCATTTGCAGCACCTGTTAGGTTTGCCATTTCAAGTTTTTCTTTCTTTTCCGGAATGCCACATTTGTCCATTGCCAGGCAGGCAGTCGTTTTAGAGATTAAAATAAAGTTATCCCCATCAAAAGCAAGGTCATATTTTCCAATGGTCTCAGATTGGTATTCTACTTCTATATCAAGGTCTTCCATGCCGATTACCCGCTCTGATAAGGAAATGATGTTCAATAATTTCCCTGCTTTTAAACGGTGCTCAAAATCATTGGCATCCCAAAGCTGGAAATTTGCAACTTTTTCATGACGCACAGTACCACCGCAGTCTATAAAGTTTTTAGTGATCACGCCCACTTCTGTAATATGAAAGTGTTCAGGCACAACCTGACCATTCTCTAATTGAAAATTAACACTTTCTTGTCTAGCCAGGATTTCTTTAATTTCTGATAGTTTCATAACGATATTTTAATATTGCAATTTAACGATTGATTTGATTAAAAAAAAGCTAACAGCAGCTAGCCTCTTGTTTATAAGCGCCTAGAAATGCACTCATTTGAGTTTCTATTGATTTCCACGTTACCGGATTGATACAGTAACAAACACTCACTCCTTCAATTGTACCCTGGATAATTTCAGCATTTTTGAGTTCTTTTAGATGCTGTGAAATTGTTGCCTGGGCAAGACCAAGTTCATCTACCAGATCGCCACAAATGCAAGTATTAGAACTGAGGATCCTTTGCAAAATAGCAATACGGGCAGGGTGGGCTAATGCTTTAAATAAAGTAGCCAGTTGGTTTTGTTCGGTGCTGAAAATTTCTGTTCTGGTAAGTCCCATAATTATATATTGCAATATTACGATTAAATTTATTAAAGAGAATGTTTTTAAAAATTTACTTAATGTCCCCCCCTTTGCGATTATTCAAACAACAACTATATCCAAAAACAATTCTACCAATCACAATGCATGATCATATCGCCAATTTTGTGAACCAGCTCATCACAAATGAGGTCGCCGGTATGCCACTGAATAAAAGGCATATCGTTTAAAAAGCTGATATACATGATGCCAACATATTTTCCATCAATGCTAACGTGATATTCGTTTTCTCTTTCGGCAGTAACACCAATTTCAAAATTATCCCTCTGTAACACATACTTTAGTTCATTTTGGGATAGAAATCATTGATATTATTAGTGTAGATACAGTAATCCACTACCGAATTCCAAAATCCTATCTTTACCAGTTCGGGAGCGCCTTGAGGTACAAGCATGATGGAACGTTTTCCTTCAATTGTTTTCTTGGCGGAAATGCGGTTATCAAGGGCGGTATCGAGATAATAAAGGTAGTCATAAACAAATTCGGTGTAACCCCGTTTAGAAACCTGATCACGGCTGGAGATTTCTACCTGATCGTAATGTTGGCTAAGTGCCTGTTGAAATTCGACGGCATTTAAAGGTTTGCCATTAAGCATTGGCATTACATTAAACTGTCCGTCGATGAATACCCATTTCTTCAGGTCTTTCAAGTATACCTCTGTGGCCACGTGGCCAGGAGAGCTTTTTCTGTGTTCAGCATCCTTGGTTTTTAGGTAGAGTACCCTTGATGGAAATCCGTATGCGGTAAGCTGATCCCGAAGCACGATGGCGTAGGCAAAACAAGGAAATCGTCCACCTGCCTTTGCCTCATTCAGGATGGAGATGCCATCGCCGCCCTTAGGGGTATTCCCACCGTCGTGCTTCCACTGGTGGTGAGTCCAGTTGAGGATTGAAATAACATTTTCGGTATCGCTCTGTTTTTCGTCGATGAGGCTTGCGATTGGATAGGAAGACCTAAGAGAATCGAAATAGGAATGATCCTTATTCTCGAAAAGCAGCTGCACATCCTTTCTTTGGGCAACATTAGCATATGATATCTTATCCCAAGGATAGGCAGAAGCGCTAATAAAAGTATGCGCGGGTGGGGCATCTCCAAGCTTCACGTAAAATGACTTAGTCTCCCCACGTTTAATGACAAATCTAATGCTGTCCTTATCGGTTTTAAAAGCAAACTGCTCATTTTTTCCGTAGATCATTATGCGCATGCTATCACGTTTGACCTGAGGGGATATCCGCCAGCGATTTTTGTACCAATCATTCCCGATAGATATATCCGCACGCTCGGAAGAGGCATAAAGCAACTGCTCTTGGTTGAACTTTTGCTGGCTGGATGCCTGATGTGCAAAGGCAATAAATAAAATCGAGAGGGATAAGAATGATGTTTTCATAAGCGTAATTTAATGCCCGAAGTTAATCAAATAAACAGCCTAAACCGCTCTGTTTATAAAGAAGTTACAGAGTGTTGAACATACTTTTCGCCGGAAAACCTTTGTGTGGACGTTTTCATTTTTTGGAAATTTTTATATTGGCCGGTCATGGGCAGTTACTTTGTTAGGCCTGATTTCAATCCCCCAATAAATTGTTGTTTTAAATTCCCTGAATATTTATATTAGCCTTACCTATTGTTGTTGATCATTTTCATGATGGCGGTTTAATTAACCTTCTTCATCAATGAGCAAACTACATTCACCAGACCAGGAATCACCTGCGGATATGGCTGTAAAGCGATATGGGCCTCAGGCATTATTATTATTAATCATTTTTGGCTTTCATCGGCTAAGTGGCTATGTATTTTCCATGGAGCCGTCCATCACCTACTACCTCTTGCTCATTCTGAATATTCTGCTCTTCTATCACCACTTTCTGATCGCAATGAGCTGTATAAAACGCAACAGAGATGAGGCGTTGATTTTAGGTTTATTAATGGTTACGGTTGAACTGTTATGTTATTTCGGATTCTTTTCGGTAATAGTTTACACCACCGGGGCGAACTTGGCATATAAAGCAGGCACCGCCGGCAGCATTTCTTTAGGATATATGATTTTAGCAGGCTTATTTCATATATTAATGGCTACTGCGTTCTTTTACATGATTAGTGATTACTATACCACGCAGGAAGGTATTGAAAATGGGGAATTAATTAACGAAATCGGGAAACTGCAGATTGAATGTGATAGGCTGAAGGACCGGATTCGGCAGCAACACCTTCGGGAAAAAATAGCGAATAAAAATGGTGAGTTAGAAACAATTGAAAGGTTGCAGGCAAAGACTATAGAACTAAGGAAAAAGGTTACTGACGATACCAAAACAAGAACTCGCAGGGATATGAATTTTAGCCTGATTTATGCGACGTTGAAATTAATAAGAGTTGACCTGCGTGAACTCGATGAAGCACTTGCACAGGCGGTAGAAAGCTTTAGTGCGATGATTAGATATGCTAGCCGTATTCACAATAAAAATGTGGTGTTATTAGAACTGGAAATTAAACAGGTGACTAATCTGATCAGATTTTATGAGTTCTTAAACAAGGGAAATACTAACATTAGAATCAGGTGTAAAGTGAACCCACAGCGATATCAAATTACTGCTTTGATTTATGTAAGCCTGGTACTAGACATGCTGAACAGCGCTGTGTTGACAAACCCTGCATATACATCTGAAATATTAATTGAAGTGAGTAAAGGCCATCTGGTATTTTCAACCAGATATTTCGAGATAGAATCATTACCCCACAGAATAGGTAGGGAAATGACGAGACTCCAAACACGCCTCTACCAGTTTTACAAAGGAAAGGCTTGGCTAGATTATAAGATTGATGAGCAGAAATACGTGATATTTTCTATATGGATTAACCTGGAATGTTGTGAGTTAGGTTAGTGAAAACAACAACTTTACCAGGGACTTATGCCATTCGATGCATTTACATATCATCAAAATCAATTAGGGTAAACCCTTTCCCAACAAGAATGGTCTGCTGTTTAAACAAGCTTCAAATAGAAATTCGAGTGTGATGACTCATTAGTAAGTTATTGAGTGTGTTTAAATATGTTAACCGTAACCCAAATTATAAACTATGAACTGGAAGTATTTTATTGGCATTGATCAAATGAATGAAATGTCCGATTGCTCAATGAATGCCTCAGAACTCAGGTTTACAATTATCGAAGTCTGTTGACCATACCCATATCGATTATGATTGCTTGGCGTCAAGAACTATAACATCAGTCTGTTCACCGCCTGCTATTGAACCGAATAAAAAATGTTCTCCATTGTCGACATAACCTAACTGGTTACAACGCATTCGGGTTTTCCCGACAGTGAAGTCCCGAACAGGTTGATGGTGATGCCCATAGATCCAATAATCCGGTCCATGTCCTATCAGCCAATCGCCAAGTTCAGTGGCGAACGCCGAATTGAGTATACTGCCGCGAAAGGCCGAGGGATAGTTTACAAAGGTAGGTATATGGTGGGATACTACGATTTGTCTTTTGGTTTCTAAGCCGGTAATTGTCTTTTTTAAAAAGCCAAAGCACACTTCATGCAGCTTGTTATAATTTTCAATGGAAAAAAGCTTTTCTTTAAAAAAAATTTCTCTAAAATCGGGCATGAATCTCCTAACCTCATAAGAAGTTCTTTTCGGGATTTTCGACCATAGGGTTGAAAAAATCAAACGGCATCCATGGCTTTCTACCACTTGATTGTTCAGCAGGACAACATTCTTACGGATTTCTCTGGAGAATGAACCTTCAAATTCTGAAATGTCACAGCCATAAAACTCATGGTTTCCGGGGATCCAGTAGACTGTTTTATAATTGGCACTGAGAAAGTCAAGGAAGTAAGCCTGCTTTCTCAAGTCTTTTAAAGGCATGATATCGCCTGCCATCAATAAGATATCCGAGCTTGGTAAGATTGGAGAATTCTTAAGAAATTCACGATTTGATGCGTATTCGAGATGGATGTCAGATATAAATTGAAAAGTTTCTGCGTTCATTGATATAACAAATTTAAAAAAT
Organism: Pedobacter frigidisoli; assembly: GCF_032678525.1. Classification (GTDB taxonomy): domain Bacteria; phylum Bacteroidota; class Bacteroidia; order Sphingobacteriales; family Sphingobacteriaceae; genus Pedobacter; species Pedobacter frigidisoli_A. The sequence continues at coordinate 39,735 of NZ_JAVTSE010000010.1, read as the reverse complement.
TAAACAAATAAGACAACAAATTTGTTGGGTTATTATATATTTGCTGAAAACCAATTCACTTTGATTCCAGATTTTACCGAAGAAGGATTTTTACCGCCCGGCATACACCTCTCTACAATTGAAAAATTTCAGGAGCGGTTTGCGACCAATATGGTACGAAAGCAGATATTTGCTGGTTTGTTGCGTCTCATGGCCGATTTAAAGCGAGTCGATTGCAAGAATATTTTCGTCGACGGTAGCTTTGTCACCAAAAAAGAGCATCCGAATGATATCGATGTTTGCTGGGATGACAGGGGCATGGATTACGATAAAGTCGAAGCCGGGCTTCCGATTTTGTGGGACCTCACCCCTCCTCGTAAAAAACAGCAAACAGTCTATCGCGCCGATGTATTCCCGGCATTTATCGAAGAGCGGGGCAGCGGGAAATTTTTCATCGACTTTTTTCAGCAGGTCAAGGGTGAAGAACACTTAAAAAAAGGAATCATTCAACTACCAATCACATGATCAAAAACCAGAAGCAGGCAAAAGCAACAGAGCGTAAATTAAACCAATTGATCCAGGACCGTGATAGTTACCAGAAAAATAACGAGATCCAGGCAGGCAGTGCGAAATATAGATTGGCACTGAACGGTTTTAATGGCCTGATCCAAGATTTGGAGACGCAGTTGCAGCAGTACAAAGATTTATCGGAGGGAAATTTCAATCTGGTCAATCCCAACTTACACAATTTCAGCGAAGCGTTAATCGCTGCCAGGATTGCGCAAAAAATCTCTCATGAGACCCTGGCGGAGCGAACGGGAATTTTAGAGCAACAGATTCAGCGATATGAGGCAACCGATTACGAAGGCGCGAAACATTCGCGAATGGTAGACATCGCAATTGCTCTTGGTTTGAACTGTAACTTTGAAGGTACCTGGTTGATGAACCAGGATAAACACATCACTTTTGATTTGCCCACTGGTGTAAGCCAGCAGGAAATTGATGAGTTGACGCAGAAAGTAAAATTAAACGGTTCTATCCTGATACATTAATATGAAGACAATCACCTTTTACTCTTATAAAGGAGGAGTTGGACGGTCTCTTGCGCTAAGCCAGATTGCCATACGTCTCTCCATATTAAAGAAAAAAGTCTGCGTATTGGATTTTGATTTGGATGCTCCTGGACTTCGTTTCAAGTTCAAGGATTATAATCTCTCTAAACCCATAACAAAGGGTATCGTAGACTACATCTATGATTTCTCGTCAAATGGCGAAAACAAAGCACCTATTAAGAACTATGTGGTCAAACTAAAACCGGTCAACAAAGCCGCATCGGAAATCACTTTTATTTCTGCCGGAGACATTTTGGGAAACGGATACTGGAAAAAACTTTCCATGATCAACTGGGCAGATATGTTCTACGGAAAAAATCCACATGGAGTTGCCTTTTTCCTTGAACTCAAATCCAAGATTGAAAAGGAAATTGCTCCGGATTATTTTCTTATAGATTCCCGGACGGGCATTACCGACATCTCCGGGATTACCCTTAAGCTCTTGGCTGACCAAGTAGTCGTCCTTGCTGTTAACAACCCGGAAAATATTTTTGGATCTAAAAAAATAATCAAAAACCTATTGGGGGATAACCCGGCTGGCGAGGGGCAGAAAATTGACTTCGTGCTAACCAGGCTTCCCTACTCGAGTACGGAAATAGAATTGGAAAACAAAATGATCGAGAATCTCCGGGAAGATTTCAAGCAGAACCTGAACCTGGCGGATTTTGGCATTTCGGTAATCCATTCCGACGTGCAGATCAAGATGAACGACAGTTATGTATCGCACCGACTTTCTTTACCAGAACAGAGTACTTCCACCAGGGATTATCTGAAACTTTTTGACCAGATTACCGAGAATAGCCTGAAGAAAGATGAATTGATCCTTAGGATTCGCGAAGGCGAATTAGAATTTGAAAAATATCAATCGGAGAACAATTGGGAACTCAAGCTTAAGCACATCAGCAAGGCAATAGATCTCAGTCCGAATAACTATATCTACTATGCACATAGGGGAATCGCGTATCACCAGTTTGGAAGACTGGATGATGCTATTGCCGATTATACAGCGGCCATAAAAATGAACGACAATGATCCGGTTCTGAAATTTAACATGGGGCATTTTTATGAGCAGAAAAACGAACTGGAAAAGGCACTCCATTATTTCGGTTTGGCAGAAACATATGGGGTGGACGCATTTTTAGCCAAAAGCAGGGTTCTATTCAATATGGGCAAAATTGAAGAATCCATAATTGCGCTAACTCGGGCGCTTGAGATCAACCCCTTAAGTCCGCAGGCGCTCAACAGCCGGGCACACCAGTTACGCATACTGGGAAGATATGCAGAAGCGTTCACAGATATATCCAAGGCTATAGAAATCGAGCCTGGCCAGCCTATATTTTTCGCCACGCTTGCCGAAGTATATGCCGCCCAGGATAAAATAGATGAATTTTACCTCAACTTTTCCATCGCACTTTCCAAAGGCCTAAAAACGGCTTCGATTCGAACTTCTAAAGATGTTTACGCCAGGTTCAAGGACGAGAAGCGTTTCAACGAACTTTTGCAGAAATATAAAATTTTTCTGGATGAGGCAGATTAATCAGTCCTAAAATAATTGCGGAGTTTAGACTCCGGTTTTTTGCCAACGAGATTATCCTTCAAATGATTACTTATGATGAATTTGAGAAAACCGAAGCAAATATTACCGGGATTCACAATCCTTGTTTCAAAGGGTCGTGAATCCCGATAAGCTAAAGATCTGACAATCGAAGTGATAAGCATCTAATTATGCTGACATTGCATGGGCATTTTTCGCTCTAAAAAGTAAGAGCTGGTTCATTAATCAGAGACCCTTGATCATTAAGCCGGTTATGGCAGCCAGCAATATGATATGCGGTTCTTTGATTTTCTTGCTGAAGATTAATATTAAGATAGCAACGACAGCTATCAGTACGGTTGGAACATCGACAATTGCCCTACTGGCAATAATGATCACCGCACCGACCAAGGCGCCGACTACCACTGCCGTTATCCCATTCACAAACTCTTTAATGCTCGCGTTCCTGGCGATTTTTTTAAAGGACGGGGCTAAAGCTACCGTGAACAGGTAACAGGGAAGAAAGGTAGCAAACGCTGCTACACATGCACCCGGGAAGCCTGCCACCAGATAGCCGATAAATGCAACTGTAATCACAACAGGGCCGGGTGTAATCATGGCTACCGCTACCGCATCGACAAACTCCTGTTCATTCAACCAGTGATATTGATCTACCGCACCGCTGTGCAAAAAAGGCACTATAGCAAGTCCGCTGCCAAAAACCAAAGCACCAGCTTTTAAGAAGAACCAGCCAAGTTCCTGTAAAGTCTTGCTTTCATACTGCCAGAAACCTGTACCCGTGAATATCAATACCGGCAATGCAGATGGTTTTTTGATCCACATGGGAGGTGCTTTGACCAGCATATAGATGACACCACATCCGGCAAAGAGCAGAATATCCTCTCTTTGGGTAATCACAGTAAAGACAACGCCGATCAGATAAAAAAGCCAGAGCAACCACTTGGAAAGTATTGCATCTAGATTTATCCCGCTAACGGATTTTATCGTCAGCTTGTATGCGCTGATGGCAATGATACCGATCACCGCAGCACTTACCCCGTAAAAAACAGCCTGCATCCAGGATAGTCCGCTATAAAGTTGATAGGCCATCCCCAGCAGAACTACCATTACAAAAGATGGCAGCACAAAAGCTAATCCGACCAGTGTTGCACCCAAAAAGCGATAATGTACAAAGCCGATATATATGCCGAGTTGTGCCGCAAGCGGACCAGGTGCAAGTTGCGCCAGTGCCAGACCTTCCTTATATTCTTCTTCGGTAAGCCATTTCTTGCTTTCAACAAGATCCCTGTACATGTATCCGACAAGGGCAACCGGACCGCCAAAACCCCATGTACCCAATTTTAGAAAATACAGGATCAGATCGGTTAGCCTATATCGTGCATGTAATTTTTCCATAAACTAAAAAGCAATGCCAAATTGAAAGCCAATACCAAAAGATGAAGGCTGATCATTGCCAAATCTTGCCGGAAGCGGAATAGCGACAAAATAGCTGCTGCCTTTATTCTTCTTTACCGTTTTATTGATAACAGGGGTTAGCCCGTAACGCCCTGAAGTTTCAAAAGCGGCGCGCCCTGCAAAAGTAAAGCCACTGCCCAGAACCACGAGTATACCCGGATGAAAAAGCACATTACTGACTTTGCTGCTACTATTTGTGGCCTTTATTGTGGGGACAATTTCAGTGGAGAAACCGATTTTGGCACTTTTCCAGATATTAATACCAATGGGAATACCTACCGTATAACTATCTTTAAAGTTGGTGTGCGTGCCTTGCGAACTAAACGTGACGATAGGATGCACGATCCCGATATAGCCGGCCAATTTGGGATAGGTTTGCGTGGTTTGCCCTGAACTGATGCAAGCGTTTATCATCACCAGGACTAAACAGATAAGAATTTTGTTTACTTGTGTTTGCATACCACAAGATTATAGGATTCTCCGGCGCTAAAATAGAACAGGATTTACTATTGGTATGTAACTTACCTTTTGCTTCTGTTTTTCTTAAATTCAGACGGAGTACGTCCGGTTTCCAGCTTGAAGATACGTGTAAAGTGGCTCTGGTCAGAAAATCCGGTCAGATAGGCGATCTCAGATAAAGCATAATCTGAGGTCTGGATGTACTTAATAGCTTTCTCAATTCGTATTTTACGAATGTATTCACCGAAGGAAAGATTATCAAAATATTTGGAAAACTCCCTTGATACGTAGGCCGGGTTTATGTTGAGCTCACTGGAGATTCCGGTCAGGGTCAATGCCAGGTTGGTATCGATCTGATCCTGTATAATGGTTTTCAATTCTTTAGCCCACGCGGGAATCTTGCTACCTTTGCCCTGCTTTAAAAATTTTTGATAAACATCTACCAGTAGTTGCTCCACCGGGCTTTCGGTGTGCCTTACATCCTGAAGGTGTTTGGCCCATGTGTACAATGCATCATAAATGATCATGCCTGCTTTTAGCAATTCCTGGTCATCCTTGATATTATATGCCATGCCCGCGGCAATTGCCCATAGTCCGCAAGCCTGGCTTGCAAGACCATGCTGATCGGTATCTGCTCCCCTTACGATGGGCGCCATGACCTGCAAAGCAGGATCATTCAGCTTATATTTTTGAAGCAGAACATCAAAAGTACAAAGACCGTTTTTATGGGTCAGCTCCACTCCCAGTACGTCAAATGGGGTAGCGTTTAATTCACTGGCTTTCTCTATAACCGTATCGAAAGGCACGTAATAAAAAACGGCATCAGGATCAATAAAATTCCTGATCAGCCAGGGGCAGGCTATTCGGTCAATCTTTGGTCTTTCTCGGGTGATCCAGTTCATGATCCAAAACTAATGAGAAATAATGAGATATGATCTGTCATCAAATGATGTAAATGCCATAAGCCGGGATTTAAACGAGTTAAATGACAACTGCCTCCACCTCCGTTCGGTGCAGATCCTTCAACAACTTTATCTCCATGAGAAAGGCCCGATAAACTTTATTGAGATAAGATGTGACATACTCTGGCAAAGATTAAATCATGAATATCACTGCCGGCTGTTTTTGAGTACTGGCCGTCTTGTTTGATGATATACCCTTTAAACGTTTGGTGAATGCTGATTCTAAATAGCGTTTTATCACCTTTTACTGGTTCAATACTGATCAGGTCAGACCCTATTTTAATTTCTCTTTTTTCGGTTGCTGCTTTAATATTCATTATTTGTATTTATCTTTTGATTTTGCCTGGTAGTAATTGATAACGCGTTGTGAAAAGACCTCTCCCCGCTCACGAAGCTCTTTTGTTTCAGCCTCGAACTTTGCTAACTTATCGGCTAATGCTTTGTGATAGGCTTTGATGCCTTTATTGGGATCGATGATTGAAATGTTTTCGAGTAAGGTTCTGAGGTTGAAGTTGGTATCCCTGTGGTTTGAATACTTTTCATAAAATTCTTCAGGAGTGTACCAGGTATTGTTTAATTTATTGTAGAGCCAGCAGTTAGCCCTTTTTGCTTCACCCACTATCGCCATACTGGTAAACACGCCTACTTGTTTATCAAAATCGCTTTGCTGATTTGTACCATTCACAATTTTCATAAAACAAAGTTTGCTAACTTTTTTAGTAAAAGCAAAATAGTTTATGAACATTTTACAGCGCTTACTAATGATAATAAACAAAATGAAAATACAGGGTTGGTATCTGGTCGCTTAGAAACAATTTGATTCACTTAAATCTGAAATTGCCTATCACGGTGGGGTGCTTCATCTATGTTCAAGGATGCTAACGATTTGCAGGGAATATAACGCGGATCTGGTTATTTCTGAAAGTATGTATCAAAATACGCTGCAAAAAAATCAGTTTGCCTTTTCGCCCATTGCGGATATTGAAGTTAAAGGAATTTCCAAAAACAATTGGTGTATCAGGTAGAAAAGGCTAAATAAGAATTAGGCAGTGCGGGAACTAAAATTTGCATCAACTCGTTAAATATCTTACGTTTATTAATAATACTGAAAAGAGCGAAAAAAAGCATTACAAACAAATTCAAATTCTAATAGGTTTTTTGACTTAAACAAAAGGTGTTTTGGCTAACTCCGTCTTTCAATCATTTTTAACCTTTGTATCACAAAGAAAATGAAATGTAGCAAAATGGAAAAAGTTAAGATTAACAAAGCAGGAAACCCTCCTACCATCGAAGCACCAGAAATGGCACAACGAATAATCAAACACTTACTTACGCTGCTATTCACAAGCGTAAAAATAGAAACGCTGTGTGGTTTTTACAAAAACAACAGATGAAGAGTATATAAAAGAACAAACTCCTCTCAATTAGAATCCTGATAAGCAATTTATTCACGAGAAAAATAAGGTTTATGAAAGCAATTAGAATTAGCGAATTCGGACTACCGAAAGTAATGGAATTAAAAGAAATAGACAGGCCTGTACCTAAACCGGATGAAATTTTGGTGAAAGTATATGCAAGCGGCATAAATCCTGTAGATCTAGTGGTTCGTGCCGGCAGTAATGCTGCACTAAGCTCCCTTCTCAGCTTGCCGATGACGCCTGGTTGGGACACAGCAGGAACTATAGAAGAATTGGGCGATGAAGTAACCGGATTTCAAAAAGGAGATGCCGTTTACGGAGTTCCGAATTTCCCCGGCGACGGGAGTTATGCAGAATATGTTGTTGCAAAGGCATCACAATTTGCAATTAAACCAAAGAATATCTGTTTTAATGATGCAGCAGGAATTCCATTGGCGGCACTTACAGCGTGGACTGCCATGTTTGAATTTGGAAAATTAAAAATGGGTGAACGGATTTTAATTCAAGGTGCATCAGGCAGTGTAGGTGGTTTTGCTGTGCAGTTTGCAAAATCAATAGGAGCTTATGTAATAGGAACTGCATCTGCAAATAACTTTGATTACCTTAAACAAATCGGCGCAGATGAATTGATCGATTACAAAACACAAAAATTTGAAGATTTAGTACAGGAAGTCGATATTGTGTTAGAAGTTTCATCGGTTCGCGATAACAATGAACGGATAAAATCTGTACAAGTTTTAAAGCAGAGTGGTATTTTTGTGAGTGTAAATACCGATTTTGCCTTTAATGATGAAGTCATTCATGCACTTGATGAAAAGAACTGTAAGGGTGAACTTTCCGCGAACCATGCAAGAAAGGAATCATTGGAAGAAATCGCAAAACTTATAGAGTCAGGACAGGTAAAAGTTCCACAAGGTAAAATCTTCGCACTGCGTGATGCTGTTGAAGCTCACCAATTAATGGAAAGTAAATCTGTTAAGGGGAAAGTAATATTGCAGGTAAGAGAACAAGACTAATGAAGCATATTAAAACCATCAGTGAATTCCACGAATATACGAATCTGCCACAACCAAACCATCCGCTCATTAGCGTCATAAATGTTGCAGATGCACATCCGGATTCGCATGGTGGCAATTCAGAACATTTGATATTGGATTTTTATTCGATCGCTGTGAAAAGAATGCACAATGTCAAAGTAAAATACGGACAGCAACCGTTTGACTTTAATGAAGGTGTGATGTCATTTATGTCGCCCAAACAAGTGTTTAGCATGACTGCTGACAACAAAGATAAAGAAGTGAAAAAATCAGGTTGGGCTATTTATATCCATACTGATTTTATCTGGAATACATCTTTGGCAAAAACGATCAATAATTATGATTTTTGGGGTTATACGCTAAATGAAGCGCTTTTTCTTTCTGAAAAAGAAGAGGAAACCATCAACCATATTATTCAAAATATTAAAAAGGAAACCCGATCCAACATTGACAAATTCACCAAACACATTATCATCTCGCAGATTGAAACCCTTTTAAATTACGCTGATAGGTTTTACAGCCGTCAGTTTATTACCAGAGAAAAAAGTAACCATCAGATATTGAAAGATTTTGAGGTTTTAATAAACGATTATTTTAACCGGGAAAATTTAATTGATGTAGGTTTGCCAACTGTTCAACACATTGCACAACAGTTGAATGTTTCCCCGAAATATCTTTCCAGTTTATTTCAAATGCTAACGGGACAAACTACACAGCAACTTATACACGATAAACTGATTGAGAAAGCAAAGGAAAAATTATCTACATCACAACTGACGATTAGTGAAATTTCCTACTCATTGGGATTTGAGCATATCCAGTCATTTAGCAAACTTTTTAAGATAAAAACAAATCTTTCGCCAAAGGAATTCAGACAGTCTTTTAACTGAAAAAGATGGTAAACCTTTTTAAAAAACCGCACCCTTTTTTTATCATAATGCAACCTTCGCATTGCTATGTCGATGAGCCGCTAACTCCATTTTTTATAAGCAAAACACTTTTTTATCAACAGATGCTAAACTCACATTTGCCATTATCAGGAAAAGCACCGATAAACTTTATTGAGATAAGATGTGACTTACTTTGACATTGACAGCATAAAATATGCGAACTTTGTTTAGCAAAGCAAAGCTGTTTATGAACAATTAGCAGCCCTTGTTAATCATAAAGATTGAATAGAAAAAAATTGGGATGGTATCAAGACGCTTGGATCATAAATTAATTTTTCTTTCATATATGCCTGATGGGCAAGCTGCATATATTTTTCTTTTGATAGGGTCGTAATATGATGTCCAAAAATTTTCGTCAGTTAATCCTTCAGTATAAGCACTCCAATTTTTACCTCTATCATTAGTGATGAAAACACCTTTATCCAAAGTGGTACAAATAATTGTCTGGAGATTCGATGTGAGGGTGGTCATTAAATCTTAACCAACTTTGTTTCCAGATAGATGTCCGCCTTTTGCAATCATTTAAACAATAAGTATATTCAAAAGCAATTTCACCTATCACAATACATGATCATATCGCCAATTTTGTGAACCAGCTCATCACAAATGACAAATCTTTGTCTGAATTCTATATCTCTAAATTTCGTTTAAGTAATAACGACAACTGAGAAAGCTTTACTTCCGAAATAATCGTGGCTGCAAATATCAAACTGCCGCCAAGTACCAGTCTCCAGGAGAGTATTTCTCCTAATATGAAGTAAGCAGCCACGGCTCCGAAGATAGGTTCGAATAAATAAATAACTGATACTCTTTCTGCACTTAGGTATCGCTGTGAAAGATTAGATATTGTGTACATATATGCTGTAGAAAAAAGAGCACAATATGCAATGCCTATCCAAAAAATATTGCTTTGAGGCATCCAGTCAGCCTGGCTATCTATTACGGATAGGAAAGCTGTGATTAGGGTACAGGTAGCAAACATGGGTACAATCGTTGTAATGATATTAAGGTTTTTCGAGTGCTGCTCCACTTTGATTAGGTAAATGGCAAAACCTAAAGCACCAATTAAGGTATATAAATCCCCAATATTAATTGAAAAGTTTTCCTTGATGCAGATAACAAAAAGACCTGTCAGAGCGACCGAAGCAGCCAGCCATACCTTCATAGGTACTTTGTCTTTATAGAGAACTATCTTTAGTACTGGGATAATCACTACACACATCCCTGCAACAAAGGCAGACTGGGAAGCAAAACTGTGGCGGATGCCAAGCGTTTGCATATAGATACCAAACGTAAGTGGAATGGCCAGGCTAATTCCAACTTTAATGGATTTCCAACCGGTGTTTTTGAACTGACCAGCAAAAATTACTGATAAAACAAGGCTTGCTGCCAGAAAGCGGTAAAAAAGGAATGTAGATGATGAAAATTCTCCTATAGCTAGTTTAACTACTGGAAACGATATACCCCAAAAAGCCGTACCTAGTACCAATAAAATTAGAAATAGATTCTTTCTGTCCATTTATTGTAGGGTATTATTTAAGAATCTTTTTCATCATGATGTCGGTTTGTTCGTCATCGCCTAGTTTGAAAATGTGCTTGTCAAACGCTATAAAGCCATTTTTTTTATAAAAGCTGATCGCTCTGGAATTTTCTTCCCAAACTCCTAGCCACACATATTCAGCCCCCACTTCCTGAGAGATGTGCATTGCTTTTTCGTAAAGTAGCTGTCCAACTTTTTTACCATGAAAGGCTTGTACAACATATATCCGTTCAATTTCAACGGCGTTAACATCTTTAAGTTCTGTCTGTGAATTTCCAGTATTAAGCTTTAAATAACCAATAACATCACCACCGGTAACAGCAAAGTAAAACTGTGAATATGCGTCGCTTAGCTCAGCTTCCAATTTCTGCAGCGAAAATCCCTCTTCGAGATATTTCGTCATATTTTCTTCTGTGTTAACTTCAGAGAAGGTTTCAGAAAAGGTTTGCTCACCAATTTGAGCTAAGGCTTCGATATCTCTTAGTGTAACTTTGTTAATTTCTATATTTTCCATCTTGTAATAATTTGCCAGGAGATTTCCCGATTTAATTCTCGTAACCAATTACCTGTCCGTCAATTTAAGCCACTATGCAATTCAAAGGTGGCTGTTCACCAAACAAAGCTGCTTCTAAGCTCGCCAGCTTTCCTTCTGTCGTAAAAACAGCCTTTTCAAATTCGGCATGTTTTTCTATCAGCACCACTAGCTTATCTAAATCTAATGGGGTGCATGGTCTTATATTAAATGCTAATTGTTCCATGAGTACAAAGTTACATTATCCGCTAATGCCTAAAAATGCTATTATAACATATATTAATGCTTATATTGCATTAATGAATACTCAACAGATCAAATATTTTCTGGCCCTTGCGAAAGAACTCCACTTCTGGAAAACAGCTGGAAGGATGCATATCACTCAATCTGCCCTTAGCCGTCAAATCCAGGCACTGGAACGTGAGTTAGATGTTCAGCTATTTGAGCGTGACAAACGGAATGTTAAACTTACTTCTGCAGGGCAATTCTTAAAAGAAAAGTGGGAAGTGCAGATAAACGAGTTGGAGTTTTTCCATGAACACGCCCGTCAGATACAGTTAGGTGAAAGTGGTACTATAATTATCGCGCACCCCGATTCAATATCTGCGTCCATCATGCCGGAAATGCTCAGCAGTATTGCTTCAGCCTATCCTAAACTTAAGATCGAACTCGTACAGGTATGGTATGAAGATCAGCTGGAGTTCCTACGCAACTACAAAATAGACCTGGTAATCACCAGGGATATCAATAAGGCCGATGATATCAGTTCAGAAAAGATTTCTACCGACTTTTTGTCTATTGTAGTGCCTGATAACCATCCTTTTCTTAAAGCAGAGGATCTTACAAAAGAAAGCCTTAGCAGCCAGAAGTTTATTTTACCGATAAAGGATGAGGGAAGCAGCTACAGTGACCTTATTCAACAGTTGTTCCGGACTCATGATATTGTACCTGAAGCATATTTACATTCGGAGTTTGGTTCTGCGATTATTGCATTGGTAAAAAAGGGTTTAGGTATAGCCGTATTGCCCAACTCTTACAAGTACCATGAAATTCCTGGTATTAGATTCATCACCTTGCCGTATCAGACCGATTTATTCCTTAATTGGAGAGTTAATGATCATCACCCGGTTCTAAATAATGTACTAAAGTTCATTTTGAAAAGCTAATCTCCCTATAATACTTAGTTATTAAAAATCCTTCGTTATTTGATATTCATACCTTGTGATGATATCAATGAGGTGATAATTACCTCTACCTCCATTTTTGGCCTGCCTGTAACTTTACTATCACCATTTTACTTACACGCTTTTTTATTGGATTATTTATTTTCTATTTCTTAAATTAGCAGTATCTCCATTGTTGTAAAACATCTCATGATTTAGCTGGCATTTAAAAAAGTCAAATCTATTTATCATGAGTGAAGAATATTCTACCGCATCGAGGCAACCAATTACAATTGGTTATGCTGAAGATGACTATGTGCAACTTAAAGCTATTGTTGAAATACTGGAAGAGAACGGATTTGTTGTAGCTTTTGCGGTGCGCGATGGTGCGCAACTGCTGCGTGTGGCAGAACAATCCCCGAAACAACCGGACATCTACATTACCGATTTGAAAATGCCCGGGCTGGATGGTATACATGCGGCATCAAAAATAATTAGCCGCTGGCCGGAAAGCAAAGTGATGATATTAACCGGCGAAACCGAAAAATGTTATGTGGATGCTGCTAAACACGCTGGCGCTGTAGCCTATCTTAATAAACCGGTTTCTGACAAAAAACTGAACCTGGCAATAAGGGAAGTTTATGAAACAGGCAAAACCAGTATAGGGTTGATTAATGTATAGCCCAGCTCATGATTTAAGTATGGAAAGTATACAGGATAAGGTGACGCCATTGGGAACCGAGTTGGAAGTGCTAGGGGAAATGATTGCAAAGTTCGCAGCGCAAAGCACCCCTCCTTATGTGATACTGGCATCGCCCGATAAGCTGGAAAACTTATTCGTTATGCCTCGCTTAATCATGTGCCTTGCCCAAAATATGTACAAGCATGGAGATTTAACTAAGGCTGAATACCCGGGATTAATCAGGATTGAGCATCATTTAGCTACCCTAAGAATTACGACTAAAAACCTGATCAGACCTAACCGGCTGGGTGCTGGCTTTTATAGTGGAATGGACGATTTGAGGAAAAGGCTAGCCTATACTTATGGAGGTGCGGCAAGTATGGAGACCTGGAGTGATGGAAAGTTTTTCGAAGTGAGGGTGGTGATTTGGTAAGAATTGTTCTTGTCTTGCTGTTTGCAATAGGCCAGAATACCCCTTAATTATACTTAGTATGATGGAAAATATTGTTACACATCTAAAGAAATCAATAATAAATTTCTTGCTGTAGTGCAATTAAAAATATTTGTTATAACAAAAAGAAATAGCTGCTATATCCTGATTATTAGAACATAAAAAATTAGTTTCATTAAACAAAAGTTAAATTTTATCTGTTACATCCAGGTATAAATAAAAATTTATACTGTATATTTGTAACAGCTAAGCAAATCCAAATGACCAACAAAAACATAATAGGCAACAATATTCGCACCTTTCGAGAACAGATGGGACTAACGCAAGACGCTCTTGCCATCTATTTGGGAGTTAAGCGCGAAATGATCAGCTTCTACGAGACTGGTTCGAGAGAACCGCAGGTAGAAAACCTGCTAAAGCTCGCTGATCTTTTTGGATGTGACCTAGAAAACCTTATAACAGATAACGCGCAGGACTTAGATGCCTGTTTGGCCTTTGCCTTCAGAGCTGACCAGTTAGAGGAGCAGGACCTTGAAAGCATTGCCGAGTTCAAAAAAGTTGTTAAAAATTATCTCACCCTGATGCACCTGAAGCTTGCTAATCAATAATAATATCATATCAAAAAAGGCTGCAGAATTTCGTCAGGATAATGGCCTGAACAGTAGCGAACCGGTACTGCTTAAGAGCGTATTGCTCAGCAACAACGTACTTACCCTATTCAAGCCGCTGTCACCTTCGTTTTCTGGCATGGCCATAAAATCAGGAGAGAATCGTTTTATCTTGATCAATTCCAACCATAGCTTGGGAAAGCAACATTTTACTATTGCACACGAACTCTACCACTTATTCAAACAACCGGACTTCCGATTTAAATCCTGCCAAACGGGACGTTTCGACAAATCGGATATTAATGAATACCATGCAGATCTATTTGCCGCTGAACTTCTGATGCCTGAAGATGGGCTCTACAAGCATATCCCTGATGCTGAGCTCGCGAAAGATAAGATTCAACTGTCCACTATCGTAAAACTGGAACAGTATTTTAATTCATCCAGGAGCGCACTGCTATATCGACTCAAACATCTAAAACTTATTTCTTCCGAAAAACATGAGGAATTCAGGTATGATGTAAAGAGAGGTGCAGTAAACCTGGGCTTTGACACAAAACTTTATGAAAAAGGGAATGATGGGCTTATTATAGGTCAATATGGCCAATTAGCTAAAGAACTCTACGATAAAGAAAGCATCTCGGAAAGCTACTTTATGTCGCTGATGATGGACATCGGAAAAGACATTTACTCAGACTTAACAGATGAGCCAGGACAGTAGACTTATTTTGGCTGATGCTGACATACTTAGCCATTTTATGGTCTCAGGAAACACCTTATTCCTTCCCAAAATATTCAAAAACAAAAAGATAGTCCTTACTATTGTAGCAGATGAAATCAGAAGGCATCCAAAATTCAGGGATCATATTAATATGCTCATACAATCTGGGAACTTATCTGAAATTGCTATGCCCAACACCCTTGAAATCGTGCGTGAGTTTGCTACTCTAAAAAAATCGGGAAAGGGCGCAGGCGAAAGCGCTTGCATGGCTGTTGCCAGATTTGATAAAAACATCATTGCCTCCAATAATTTTAGAGATATTAAGCCATATTGCGAACTCCATGGCATTAGCTACCTCTCAACCATGGATTTTCTTTATGAGGCATACTGCTCAAAGGTGATGACCCTTTCCGATATAGATTATATGATTTATGAACTAATTACAATGAAGATCCCAGCCAGGATCCCAAGTACATGCCTGGAAGAGTATTGTACTCGTAACGGAAAACCCTTTCCAATCTGAAAGTACTATACTATCTTTGGTCAACTAAATTGCTGGTAGTTATTATTCCGAAATTCTAAACCGAAGTAACGCATAAAAAAACCATTTGAGTGACTTAAGCCTGAATCTGATCTTCAAACAAAGAAAAACGTTCGCTTGATCTGAAGATAGAATCGCAATCTAAAAACCTTATTTATTGGGAAAATGATCTGATCAGGTGGTGATCAGATTCAAAGGCACTTATTTTATCTTAATTACCACTTTACCTTTTGCACGCCCGCTTTCCACATACTGTAGCGCATCATTTACCTGCCCGAAAGCATATACCTTATCCGCTACAGGTTTAATAAATCCCGCTTCGATGAGGTGTGTAATCTTTTCAAGCTGACTTCCACTAGATCAGACTACCGCCAAGTGCTAACCGCCAGAAAAGTACTTCCCTTAGGCCAATAGCGCAGCCTGCCATACTTTTAATAATGAAAAGTCTTCATAGAACATTATTGTTAAGACCGGAATAATCACCGCGCAAATTATTGATACAAAGGCATATCACCTTTTATATGATAGATGCAACAAAGCAACATTTCGGTTATTGCCATAGATAATGACTATTTTTGGTGGCAACTCCCCGTTGCGATAATGAAGAAGTTCGTAAAAGATTTGGATGGGCTACAATTGCAGGAATGGTCGATAATTTAATCTATCATGAATTAATTTAATTGAGTTTTAAAAAAAGTGTAGCGAAATATGAAACGCAGAATAGTTACTAACCTGATCCTGGCTTTTATAGTTCTTCCGGTTATAAAAATGTTGTTTGATTATATTAAATTGGAAAGATATGGCTCAAAAATGTTTGGTGGCACATTTCTGGAATACGAAAAAGCATACGCTCCCTATGTATTTTTTGGCATCGCTCCCCTTTTTCTGATATTTGTATTGCTGCCCTATAATTATTTTGTATTAAAAGGACGCATTTCTGTTTTGAAAAAAATCGTGTTATGTGAGGTGATTGTTATAGTCAATATTTGTTTGGTAGGCTCATTTTACAATATATGGACCTATCCTTACTGGGAAAATATATCATACGTGATTAAAACGTTTCCTTTAAGTTGCATCGTTGCAATAACTATACATTTTGCGGTAGATCGATAGGATAACTATTTAGATTGATAGTGTAAATCTATAATAATTTAACAACGGAATTATGAACGACCTGCAAGTGATCAAACTGATAGAAAACGAATTCAAGAATAAGACACTTGGCGCTACAGAACAGTATCTTGAAATTCATAGCCCGGTTTATTCTGACAATCAGCTAAAAATTGAACGTATTGACCGGGAGCAAAATGGTAAATTAATTATTGTCTACGTACCCGTATCCGGCGAAAGATTTTATTTTGCAGTTTACATTGACATTGAAAAAAATGAAATCGTTAATGTCGGAACTGAGGCGAAGATTAGCGTATATTTCAGAGCAGACTCAGCTGAATTCACCCTGACGGAACTTTGTAAATGGACGAATCTGAAATCAACTGGCGGAAGAAATAAAGGAGACGAAAGAAGAAATGGCATTTTATGGAAAGAAAGTACCGTTCTGTTTGAGCCCAATCCCGAACCAGATGAGTTTGAAGACAAATTAAATAAGCTCCTTACCTTTTTAGAAAAAGATAGGGTGGGTATTTCAAAACTTGTGGAAAAAGCAAATGGCTATATTCAGGTTGCTTTGGAATTTCATAATGGAAACACAATGCTTGGCGGACCACATATTGACAAAAAAGCAATTGAAAGAATGAATAGCCTTGGTGTATCAATCAACTTTGATTTATATGCTGGCGGAAAAAGTTTCAAATAATGGAAAAATCTACATTCTACGCTCGTAATGCTTGAAAAGCTGATCTTCTCTTTTTATAAAATAATAAGTCAACATGCCAGTAGATAATAACAACCAACAGATATTGTCGTCAAGTGGTACGTTGCACGCCTGTGTGAACGGTTGTGAAACATTTGTGTAATACTGACCCGTTTTTGTGACCTGGTTTTCGGTTACCGAACAGCTGCCACTTGGCGCTCCGAAAACCTGAATATAGGTATGAGGTCCACAGGTACCCGTATAATTGACAAAGTTATTCCCATTCCCAGGAATAAATGTTGTTGCGCCTGCAGCAGTGGGTTTATTAAATACCTTATCAAATTGATCGTAGTTGTTGATCAGGCAGCCCTGGGCTGAACTGGATTGCGTTACGAAAATGGTCAATAATGCAGCAAGAGTTAATCTGATTTTCATGAGATGGCGCTGGATTTAGCGAAAAAATAGCTCATCAAATGACTCAGCCAATATCCCTGTCATCAATAAAATGATAACAATAAATAAAGCCAGTAGAAAAAGGGAAACGTTTTTGCAATAGCTAATGAATTTCGTTTCATTAAACATTACGCAAGCTTTGACGGCAAGCCAGTCGTAAGCCGAGATTATAGATCGCATAAATAAGGGATAGATGATAAGTTAACAACATTTGTCATCTAAAAGTTTTAATAAACTTTAATGGCCAATAAATCAATCCATTTTTACAAAATCCCCGTACAACTTATCATACAAAAAAATAAAAAAAGTACCTTTACACAATGTCTATCCCTTTCCGTTTAATTGTCGCGTCCATGCTAATGGTATGCGCTGCGACTTCTGTATTTGCCGAAACTGGCTGCCTGGTACCTCCCGCAGGAAGTGCTGGACGAAGCGCTGTAGATCTGATATATTCAACCCCTCAACCAGGCGAGACGCCTGGTAAATTTTACACCAATGACAATCCGTATCGGCTAAACTGTTCATCCGGAGCCGCATCTTCGACCACTTATGCTACGAATGTTACTGATGTGCCTGGAGCCGGATGCTGGGTTGAATATAAAGGAGGCGGTACCCAGTACCCTAATAATTATTATCAAAATGGAAGGGTTGTAAACTTTAGCATCCAACAATGCCCCATTGATGATTATATGCCAATAATTTTTGTTGGACTTGGAGGGTTTGGCTATTTCATTGTGAGACGATCAAACCTCGCTTAGCTAACGCTTACCATGCAGTTTATTCAATATACATCATGGTATTCATCCGTTGATGTTGATGAATTTAACCAGGTTTAATAATGTTATATATCTTTTCGTTAATTGGCAATATGGTTTTTGGTATCACGTTAATTTAGATTTCTGTACTCATTTGGCGTCATGCCGGTTTTTTGCTTAAAAATCCTGGTAAAATGCTGCTGATATTTAAAGCCGAGATTGCTTGCAATTTCATTGACGGTTTTTGAGCGATCAAAAATATAGGTTTTTGCCTGGTCTATCATTTTGGTTTGGATGTAATCTAGTGCGGTACTGCCGGTTTCCTTCTTGATCAGGTCGCCAAAATAGTTCGGTGAGAGGTGCAACCGATCTGCACAATAGGCCACGCTTGGAAGACCTAGCGCTGATGCCTTGCCAGACTGAAAATAATCGATCAAAAGGGTTTCAAAGCGGACCAGGATATCCTTATTTGCATGGCTACGGGTGATAAACTGGCGATCATAGAAGCGCATACAATAGTTCAGGAAGAGTTCGATGTTGGAAACGATCAGCGTCTTGCTGTGCTTGTCGATGTTCTGCTCTATTTCTGCAGAAATCTTTTTCAGGGAATCCATTATCGTCTCTTTCTCCTTTTTAGAGAGGTGAAGTGCCTCATTAACTTCATATGAAAAGAAGGTATACTCCCCTATGGTTTTCCCGAGATGCGTACCCTTTAGCAGATCAGGATGAAATACCAGTCCATATCCTGACGGAATCACTGCTTTGCCATTGCTGTCTATTCCGTAGACCTGTCCTGGTTGAACAAATACCATGGTTCCATCCTCATAATCATAGGTTTGGCAACCATAAGTCATGTTGCCACATTTGATATTCTTGAAAAATATTGCATAGATACCCATGTAATGTCGATAGTGGATAATGGTTGGAATTTCGTTGAAATTAACCACACTAACTAAGGGATGCAGTGTATCTACCCCGACATAATCATTATACTGGCGGACAGTGTCCAATCTTTTTACCTCTGCCATATCATTGGTTTATAGATCAAATTTAGCAAAAATGAATCTTCGTAGTTCACGTGTAATAGAGAATCCGTAAAAGCGGTAAACAAAACAGTATTCTGTATAACACCGAAGCCAGCACTGCTGCCGATATTTGCATTACAAATTTTAGAAAGGCAAGCTCACCAGGAGCAGTATTTCAAATCAAATTCGATGATAATGAATGCAGCAGATGAACAAGTAAATATTTTAGAAAGGTTAAGGTCAGGTGAACTCATTCGTTTAAACGACCCTGAATATTATCAAATAAATGAAGTGGTGGGAAGAACCATCAAGCTTTCCGGGCAGCTGAATAATGCGACTGACATCAATTCCATACGTGATCTATTTAGCGAGATCATTAGTACCAGAATTGATGAAAGCACGACAATTTTTGCTCCCTTTTATACCAACTTCGGAAAGTTTATCACTATAGGCAAGAACGTCTTCATCAACCATGCATGCTCATTTCTCGATATGGGCGGTATCACCATCGAAGATGATGTTCTGATCGGGCCGAGGGTTAACCTTGTGACCGAAAATCATCCATTGGATCCGGCAGATAGAAGCGCCTTGCTTACAAAGCCAATTGTGATCAAACGAAATGCGTGGATTGGTGCAGGAGCAACCATACTTCCGGGGATTACCGTCGGAGAAAATGCTGTAGTTGCCGCCGGAGCCGTTGTTTCAAAAGACGTAGCAACAAATACTGTTGTCGGAGGTGTGCCTGCTAGATTTATTAAGAGAATTTAACAATTAAATCTACAAAGATGCGAGATTGCCATAGATGCTACATATATTGTTCGCCTTCAGTTACATGCTAGTAGGAAGGAAATTAGCAGGAAAATACATGGCGCAAGGGGAATGGAGGCACTTAAAGTCAGTAGTACCTTCGCAGTAAAAATAGAACTGGAAAATAAAATGAAAATAAACATCAAAAATTTAATAATGCTGTTAGTTATGATTACGCTAACCACAGCTTGTTATCAAGATATAAAAAATAAAACTATGGAAACAGAAAACTCGCTTTTTCCAAAAGGCGACAAATTGGAGAGCGGATATTTTACAGGTGATGCATTCTTAAAGCCTTTACTCGCAAAAGACAGGAACAACGAATTTGCACTGGGGAGTGTAACTTTTGAACCGGGAGCAAGAACCAATTGGCACACACATCCTAAGGGTCAAGTACTGATTGTGACTGAGGGAGAAGGCTTTTACCAGGAAAAAGGTAAATCTGCTCAATCAATAAAAAAAGGTGATGTGGTTAATATTCCAGAGAATATAACGCACTGGCACGGAGCAACGGCGAATACCCGGATGGTACATATTGCCATAAGCAACTACAAAGGAGAAGAGAATGTTACCTGGCTTAAACCAGTGAGCGACGAAGAATTTGACGCAGTAAATAAATAATTAATTACAAAAACCATGAGTAAAATCAAGTTTTTCAAATGGATGCTTTGTTTCATTTTAATCATAGTTGGAAGGACAATCATGAACGCACAAACAATATCTAAAACTTCGGATCTTAATCCAGGACAGAGAAGTCTGGTAACGATTTCCGCTCTCACTGCAAAGGGAGATTTGGAAAATCTCAACACTCAACTTCATATCGCACTGGATGAGGGCCTTACGGTCAATGAAACGAAAGAAGTCCTCGTTCAGCTGTACGCGTATTGTGGTTTCCCCCGGAGCCTTAACGCAATCAATACTTTTATGGGAGTATTGGAGGAGAGAAAATTGAAAGGAATTATTGATAAACAAGGCCCGGCAACAACTAATAGAAGTGACACAGCTGATAAATACGAACAGGGCAGGAAAGTCCTGGAACAGCTAACAGGAACGCCACAGGCTAAGCCTGCGCCAGGTTTTGGTGAGTTCGCACCCAGGGTTGATGCATTTTTGAAGGAGCATTTGTTCGGCGATATTTTTGAAAGTGATGTGCTTACCTATCAGCAAAGAGAATTAGTCACAATATCAGCATTGGCTGCGATGCCGGGTGTTGAACCACAGCTTCAAGCCCACATCAAAATGGGAATCAATACCGGCATCACGAATGGACAACTCGTAGAGGTTGCAAACATGATCGCAAAATTAGTAAGCAAAACTCAGGCAAACGTTTTATATAAATTAATAAATAAACCTGAACTCCCGCTTATAGCAGCCGACATGATGGTTCGCATTTCCGAAATTGAGGTACTACCTGATTTTCTGGAAGAATACAAATCGATCCTTAAAGAAGAATCAGCTGTATCAGTGAAAATTGAACCAGGGGTTATAGCGCTGTTCGCGATGTATCAAAAAGAAAATCCGGTTCAGGTTAGAATTGTCGAAATCTATGCCAACAAAGAAGCTTACCAGTCACATTTGAAAACTACACATTTTCAGCACTATAAAACCACCACTATGAAAATGGTAAAATCTTTAAAGCTAGTTGATATGACAGATGTTGATACGCAAACAATGCAAGGAATATTCAAAAAAATAAATTAACTTAAACATCTTCACTTATGGATGAGTATCTCTATTGCAGGCTTTACTAACTCAATTTCAGGCGATATCTATTCTTTGTTACAATAGAATTTCATAATGGAAACACAATGCTTGGTGGACCACATATAGACAAAAAAGCAATTGAAGGAATGAATAGCCTTAGTGTATCAATCAACTTTGACTTATATGTTGGCGGAAAAAGTTTCAAAGAGTAACACTGCACTGTGCATAGCGAATTTGTTCAAAGTGGCTGATGATGAATTATCACTGATGGGATCAGGGAAATATCTTGTATATGTTGTTTCTTTTTACAAAACGGGCTATCTCAATCGTGTTTTCATTCTTATAAAACCCCAATCGATAATCCCCTACTCTCCAACGACAAGCTGTAACGAACCCCCTCATTTTTTTAATATTTGCAAGTTCTTCTAAACTTTCAGCATTTTCAATCTCTAAAATGAAGTCTTTAATTTTAGATTTCATTTTTTTATCGTTGAGTTTCTGAATATCATTTAAAAGACTTCGTAAAAAATAATGTCCATTAGTCCAAAGCCTTCATTAATTCCTCACGGCTTACTATATCACTTCTATCTGCTTGTTGCATAAGTAATAATACCCCCAAATCTTCTTTATCTTCTTCAGACCATGTCATCAGCCGCTCTTTTTCTTTATATTCTACATAAAAAGAGACAGCCTTTTCCATAACTGATTTAACGCTCACTTCTTCAAAAACAGACAATATTTTTAACTTAGTTAAAAGACTTTCGTTAATATCAATGTTCTTTTTCATTCCGTAATTTCTTTCAAAGCAATTATATACAAAACATTTTATATATAAAAAGTATATAGTATACTATTGCATCTTACCTTTATAAGGCTTAGTGTCATGGAATCATTCATATTTACTTATTAAATTGATTGTAACATTGCATACGGTGTCGTATCTAACCCGGCACAAAAAAGAAGGTATAGTAACCCGTATTGATGATAACAGTGTTTGAGGATCAAACAAAAATTATCGGAGGTATAAAAATTTTCAATTGGATATAATCAAAATATTTTCTAAGTTTAAACCGTAAGCGCTAAGCTGCTCATTCCTATTATTACCGTTTAAACATCCCATATGTGCGTAATACCATAGCTATCCTACGGCTTTTGAGCTGACAGGGGGCTATGGTTTTTGATATGCTAATGGATAAATATGATAATAGACCAAAGTTATACCGACTGTAAAGCCAAGCTTACCGCCTTTCGAGCCAGCTATGAACAAATCAGTACCATTCCCCGAACGGTAACCCACTTTTTTGATCATTTGTATCTGTTGCGCAACTGTTTAACGCATTTGAATACAGCACTGGAAATAGCACCAGAGCTATCCGCAGATGATAAAGTCATCATCTGCACCATTTGTTCCTGGCACCTGTATGTGTTGTTTCCCTCCCGCCGCATTTACCGGCCTCTGGAAATGGAAGGGATAGATACCATTGCCGATTTATTAAACAGCAATATGGAAACCTTGCGCAGTATACGGGGTTTAGACGAATCGGCGGTCGACAAAATTAACATCACACTCTGTCAGCACAACCTGTATTTCGGTATGCTTGATAATCACGACCACATCTTCGAGCAAGAACCATTGGAGATGGACTGCAGTATGGTTTCGACCGGAGGATGATAAACCGTAAACGCGCCTGTCTTTTTATCAAATCGCTTTGCTGGTTTTTACCGCTCATAAGTTTAATAGCGCAATTCTACTAACTTTTTTTAGTGTAACCATAATAGTTCATCAACAACTTGTACAAATGTTTTTGCTTATTATTGCGCCGTAGATGAAATTACCTGAGGTCAGGTAAATGATTCCATACATCAATTTTTTATGAAACATATATTCAGATCAGCCTTATTGGGCGGACTATTGTTAATAGCTGTTACTTCTTTTGCCCAAAAAAGTTTTACACCCGAATGGAGCAAAGGGATTGTGTGGTACCAGATTTTTCCGGAGCGTTTTAATAATGGCGATACTGCCAATGACCCAAAAGCCGAAGACCAGGACGGGGCTTACCCCTTTAATACCACTTCGCCGTTTCAAATCCATCCCTGGACGAGCGACTGGTACGAACTGCAACCTTATGAACAGCAAAATGGTAAGGATATTTACTACAACCTGCAACGTCGCCGGTATGGCGGGGATTTAAAGGGCGTTATCGATAAACTGGATTACATCAAGTCTTTAGGCGTTGATGCCATTTACATGACGCCTATTTTCTGGTCTCCATCGTCGCACAAATATGATGCCTTGTGTTACCACCACGTTGATCCCACTTTTGGACCCGACCCTAAAGGTGATATTGCCTTAATGGAAAAGGAAAACCCTCTGGATGTAAAAACCTGGGTGTGGACAAAGGCCGATCTTTTAGCTTTAAGGCTTATTAAAGAGGTTCATGCCCGAAATATGCGAATTATTTTCGATGGTGTATTTAACCACATGGGCGTAAAAAGTTTTGCCTTCCGTGATGTAGAGAAAAATCAGCAGGCTTCACCATATGCAGATTGGTTTACGGTGAAAAGCTGGAACGACGCCGCCAAGGGTACTACTTTTGATTATAGCGGATGGTTTGGCGTAAAGACATTGCCAGAATTCAAGGAAGATGAGCATGGCATAGTGGCTGGCCCAAAACAATATATTTTTAATGCCACTAAACGCTGGATGAATCCTATGGATAAGGGCACAAAAGATGGAATTGATGGTTGGCGCCTGGATGTGGCATATGATGTGGGACATCCCTTCTGGAAAGACTGGAGAAAATGGGTACGCAGCATTAACCCAACTGCTTACATGACTGCAGAGCTGGTTTATCCTATAGATCAGACCAAGCCTTACTTGCAGGGTGATGAGTTCGATGCGACAATGAACTACAATTTTGCATTCATTATGCATGATTTTTTTATTCAGGACAAAACAGGCTCTTCCGTAACGGCATTCGACGCCCGTTTGCGAGAGCTGCGTGAGGCCTTTGGGAATGATGTGGCGCTAAATATGCAGAACCTGATGAACAGTCATGACGCTACCCGCCTGGCAAGTGCGGTTGCTAATCCTGACGGGTTAAAATTTGGTGATTGGGGAAATTATTTCAACTGGAGCCAAAAGAGTAACAACAAAAGTTATAATGCCCGTAAACCTACGGCCAGTCAGATACAGAAACAGAAGTTGATTGCTGCTTTTCAGATGCTATACTTAGGATCGCCCATGATTTTTTATGGAGATGAGGCTGGAATTTGGGGCGGTAATGACCCTGATTGCCGCAAGCCCATGATTTGGGAAGGCAAAAAATACGATCCCGAAACCTATAATCCGGACCAGACCAAACATGACGCCGACCCCGTTGCCTTCAACAGGGAGCTATTTGAATGGTACCAGAAGTTTATGGGCTTGCGCAAAAAGTATAAATCGCTGCAACTCGGAGACTTTACTACAATTGAAAAAAATGATGCTCAAAGATTCTATGTTTTCAGCCGAAAATACAATAATGAAGAAGTACTGGTGCTGGTGAACCGTTCTGATAAGTCAATTCATTATAAAAGTGCGAAATTAAAGGGTAGCCAGTATAGGGACGTTTTTTCAAAAAAGGTGCTAAGCTCGGTAACGATTGAGCCTATGAATCTGGTGGTATTAGCGAAGTAAATCTTTTAAGGTTTGATGATGAAGAATATTAATATGTTAACGATTTAAACTTTCTCGACTTCATCTAAGGCTTTCACATTCTCAAAGTGATCTTTAACAAAGCGAATTGATTTCTCTTCATGTGTAGTAATTGATGAAAGTTCGATTTATCCCGGTTTTTTTGAGCTATTAAAGTATGCTCATGCAATTTAGAAAAATTACTTGAAGCGTTGGACTCCATAAAGTGCTCATTCCTGGATTAGACAACACCCGCTTCTACTGAGGAGGATTCTAATGTAAAGCGTTATCCCAAGCAAGAATCCTCAAAGATGATGGCAATTTACTTCGTATGATCTTCAATATTGGTTATTAGATACTCAATAATTTGATGGATGTTCTCTTCTCTTTTAATGTCTCTATCAGTCCATCCCGGATCATAATCGTAAATAAAATTTCTTACCCTATCCCCAAGCTTGATTTCAAAATAAGCTTGAGAGCCGGAATCATTGTAGTGCTCAACATTTTTGTTTTTATTAAATTTCTTCAACTGTGTATTACCACAATTGTAAAGAAAGGTTGATGTTGAAACCATATCGCTTATAATACTCTCCTTGAGTAGCTTCCCGGAAATCGACTAAACCATCGCCTATGGTTTTTCAGCGGATAATGAGGGATGTCGACAAGAAGTATCTGGACCATCTGGACAAAATCTCCATCTATTAAGATTTCATTTAGCTCAAATATTTTGCTGTTATTAAAATATAATACGATACCATTTCGGTCGCCAAACCTTGTTGCATAGCTAATTTTGCTATATCCATCAATTTCAGATATCGAAAACTTATAACCTGAAAACAAATATCCGGCATTGAAGATACCCTCTGTATAAGAAAAAGAAATTGGCTTAATCAGTGAGAGAATCCCGTCATATAAAAATAATAAAGCTGCTATAATCAACATGCATTTCAGCCACAGAGGATAAAGAAATTTTTCAGGCGGAAATAATATAAAAATAATTAAACCTATTCCAACCAATGCGGAATATATCGTAGCAAGTAAGCGCAGTAGCCGGGTCTTATAATGGAGATTTGAAAATGTCATATCTGATTTAAAAGTTGATAATTGATTTTATTGACATGCAGGCGCTGCCATATAATCTGCTTCGGTAAATGTATAAGTAATTTTAAATAACTCTTAAATATAAGCAACAACAATAGCAAATATGAATTGCAGCTAAATTTAGTTGCTAATCTGGATTTGTGTTTTGAACCAGGTTAGGGTACAATGTAGTCCACCTCCGCGATTGAATTTTAAACAGTATTTAACAGAAACGACTTAGCTATTAAAAAACAAAATGGCTAAGTCGCTATTTCTTTAGGCTATTGTTACAGCTTAAATACAAACAGCTTTTTATCTTTGACAAATGGAAAACGTTTCACCAGTGCTTGACTACATTCAAAGGTATATATCGCTGAACGAAGATGAGCAGCAGTTTCTGAGCTCATTCTTACAAATCAAAAAAATCAGAAAAAAGCAACACCTGGTGCAACCTGGTTTTGTTTGTACTCATAAAAGCTATGTGGTAAAAGGTGCTTTAAGGGCTTATCTTGTAGATCGTGAAGGCAAAGAACATACTTTAGCTTTTGCCATAGAAGATTGGTGGGTATCTGATTATAGCAGTTTGATTTACCAGCAACCCGCCACACTATTTGTGGAGGCCCTGGAAGACTGTTCATTAATACAGATCAGCTACGCATCAGAACAGGAACTATTTGATAAAATACCGCAATTGGAAAAATTCGAACGCATTATTACACAGCGATCACTAGCCTTTCAGCACAAAAGACTTCTTGAGAATTTTACACATACAGCAGAAGAACGCTATGACGAATTTCTGCGCAAATATCCAGAGATTGTACGGCGGGTACCACAATATGCTTTGGCTTCATATCTTGGTTTTAGCACGGAATATTTAAGTAAAATCCGGAACCGTAAAGCGGGGAAAAGTTAATCTAGTTCATTGATTTTTCCTAATCTGGTTCATCTTTATTACGTTCTGCCAGCTGCATCTTTGTATTGTCGGTATGACAACAAATTTAGAACAAAAGATATGAACAAGACTATTTTGATCACGGGCGGAAGCCGTGGACTAGGAAAAGAAATGGCACTGAGTGTGGCTAAAGAAGGCAATGATGTGATTTTAACTTATCACACCAAAAAACAAGAGGCTGAGGGTGTAGTGTCTGAGATAAAAAAACTGGGACGGAATGCGGTGGCCCTGCAATTGGATGTTTATAACAGCGATTCAATAAGTGATTTCGCCAATGATGTTAAACGTTACCTGGAAGTGAATAATACAACCCTTTATGCTTTGGTAAATAATGCGGGCACCGGATCTTATGAACCCATATCCGACACAGCCGGAGATCAAATCGACAGGTTGTATACCATGCACTTTAAGTCTGTATTTTTACTGGCAAAGGAATTTAGCACAATCATTCCGGAAGGTGGCAGCATTATTAACATATCTTCAGGTTATAGCAGATTTTCTGCAGTTGGTTTCTCCGTGTACGGAGCCATGAAAGGAGCCATCGATACACTCACCCGTTTCCAGGCACTGGAATTTGCACCATTTAAAATCAGGGTAAATGCTATTGCGCCTGGTGCTATAGAGACTGATTTTGCAGGTGGAATTGTTAGAGACAATGCTGATATCAACAACTTTGTAGCAAACCAAACAGCATTAGCAAGAACAGGCCAACCAGATGATATAGGCAGTGTAGTTGCTTTTATGATCAGTGATGCAGCTAAATGGATCAATGGTCAGAGGATCGAGGTGTCAGGTGGAATTTATCTGTAGCATCAATAAGCCTGTGAATCAATGGATTTGCAGGCTTATTGTTTTTGATTGTTTGTCGTAGAGATGTTATCCTTTCCTTTTACGAATCATGCTTAAAAATACTGGTGTAATCCCCAGGTAAGACGCAATATATTTCTGGGCGATGCGCTGTTCAAGTTTGGGATAAAGTTGCTGAAACTGCAGATAACGTTCTTCGGCGGATCGGGAGATGATTGAATTTACGCGTCGCTGGTATAAGCTGAAACCATTTTGTGCCAATATTCTGAAAAATCGTTCCATTTTAGGCACATCAGCATATAATTGCTCCAAAGCCGGATAACTAAAATAAAATAGTGCCGTATCTTCTAATGCGGAGATGTTGTAATACGCTGGCACCTGACCGGAAAAGCTGGTCATGTCTGCAGCCCACCAGTTTTCGGTACAGAAGAGCACGACATGCTCCAAACCCTCTTTATCACGGTTAAAAACACGCAGGCAGCCTTCATCAACGAAGTAGAGATTACGGCATATTTCTCCGGTCGCTAACAGCATTTCGTTCTTTTTTAGTTTCTTATACTGAAGAACAGACTGTATATGAGTCTGTTCTTCAGCGTTAAGATTAACATGAAGTGCAAAGTTTGCAAAAATGTGTTCAAAAGAAAGCATGCTACAAGGTAGGAACAAATCCTATAATCCTGGTAAGCTTGTTTTCATCATTGTATTCAGCATAATCTTTTCCGGTAAACTCACCATGGCCAGGGATGTTGATCTTCCAGCTGTAAAAACAATGTTGATCAAAATATTCCGGTTCACTCAATAGCGAAAAGGTACGGCTGGGAACTTTCTCATGCGAGGACATTACCAGATCAACAAATGCATCAATTCCAATTACCAAAGGCGTGTTCATATCCTGGTAAGTAATTTCATCAGCTAAGATGTGTACTAAAGCAGCTTTTACTTCCTGTTTTGTTTTCTCGTTCCAGGCGTTTGTATAGCGCTCAATTGTTTCTGTCATATTTTTCATACCACAAAACTAGGGAATCGCCATCAGCCAGAAATTAAAGTAGTTTAATAAAATGCTTTTATTTAAGGCAAGAGATGGGCATTCCCCCGTTCAACTGAAGCACATCACCACGGCATTCATGATGTCTGGCCTATTTTCTCGGCATTCATTTACGGTGCAAAGTGACCTGTGTTATCAAAATGTTTTATCAATGTGATACCGCTTTCAGTCCGATAATGGAGCCAATGAGGGTAAGGAGAAAGAGCAGCCTTAAAAAGGTTGCCGGCTCTTTAAATACCAGTATTCCCACCAATGCGGTGCCAACTGCACCGATGCCCGTCCATACCGCGTACGCCGTTCCAATGGGTAGCGTTTGAGTAGCCTTGATGAGGAGTACCATACTTAACGTAAGCATCACCAAAAACCCGGCATACCAGCCGTACATTTCATTTCCGGAGCTATCCTTAGCCCTGCCAAGACAGAAGGCGAATGCCACCTCGCAAAGGCCCCCGATAATTAAAAGTATCCAGTTCATTTTTTTATGATTTATAGCGGCAAAGTAAACCTCGCCTTATTTTTCTCAATTCCACCAATAGGCTGGCAGAAGTAACAAAACTACGTAATCTGTTAATGACTAAAAATGCTATTTTCACATGTAAACATGCCTATATAACCATGCTTTTCAACATGCAGCAAACTGTACTTAAGAAAGTACTGACAACCAGAAGTTTATCTTCCCATACCAAATCAACCAGGATATATTCTAATGCCGTTTTAATAAAAGCTTAAACTATTTGCGGCTTAACGGGGTTGTATCGCTAAATTTTAGATGTTTCAGATGCACTTGCAGAAACAAAATCTAAAAACATTACACACAAATAAAAACATCCCTGTTACCATGTCAGCACGCTCAGAAAAAATAAAATCCTTTAATCAGAATAGGGTCCCAGAAATCCTTCAGCTAAAATATGAAGCCATGAGGGAAAACGCCTTCAGGTTTTACAGGGGTACCTGCGGGCTTTTTTACGAAAGGTTATCTAAGGTGAAACATATTCCCGCTTCTCCGACAGGCTGGATTTGTGGCGACCTGCATCTGGAGAATTTTGGCAGTTACCGGGGAAATAACAAACTGGTTTACTTCGACCTGAATGATTTCGATGAGGCGATAAAGGCGCCGGTGCTTTGGGAAGTGATCCGTTTGGTAACCAGTATACTTATTGCCTTCCAAACATTGGAAATAGAATCAGATCAGGCCATGCACATGGCGGGGTTGTTTATTAAAACCTATGCGGCAACCTTGTTTGGCGGAAAGGCAATGGACCTGGATCCACGGACTTCCAAAGGGATTGTACGTGATTTTCTCACCCGCGCAGAAAAAAGCAAATATGGCGATTTGCTGAAAAAACGGACGCTTGAAAAAGGCGGTAAAATATTATTAGACCTGGAGGATGAGCGCCATTTTAAATTGGATAAGGCGTTAAAATCTGAATTGAAAGAGCATATAACTAGTTGGCTTTTAAATAATAACGACAGCCCGTATAATTATAAGGTTAAGGATGTAGTATACCGGATTGCCGGAACAGGTAGCCTGGGACAAAAGCGGTATTTGTTTTTGCTAAAAAGTACCAATAGAAAAGACAGTTACCTGCTGATTGATATGAAGGAGGCTTACCCATCATCTCTGGCAAATGTTGTTAAAGAACAACAACCCCAATGGACTTCTGAAGCTGAACGTATTGTAAGGGTTCAAAAAAGGATGCAGCATGTTTCCTCCTCGCTCCTCTCGACAAGTGAGTTCAAAGGTGCGCATTACGTAATGCAGGAACTTCAGCCGGTGAAAGACACTATTAAATTTAAACTGATCAGGGAAGATTACCGGCATATTTATCAGGTGATTGATGACATGGCCATGTTAACCGCATCGTCACAACTACGTAGTTCTGGTATGGATGGTACTGCAACTAAGGATGAACTGAAAGCTTTTGCTGATAGAAATGACTGGCAGGATAGCCTGCTTAAAATTTGTACGGAACAGGCAGCACTGGTTTGCGCTGATTACGGCGCTTTTTTGCAGGATTACCGGAACGGGGATTATGAAACGCCAAACCAGGAATAGCACAGATAAGGATGCCTGGTGTTTTAACGATTTTAGAAAGCATGGGTGGCTTTCTGAATAGCAATAAAAAATTAAAGAACCGGTTGCACGATCCAATCCTAAACCGGTTTCACGAAGGTTTAGTAACAGCTTCGGGAAAAGATTTGTTTGGCTATTCCGTCATTCTTCATTTGATTCTTCTAATGAATGAGATGTTTGTCTTCCACATTTTTTAATAATTTCGTTTTTCGGATAATGCGAATCCAGAATACCGAACAAACAAATCCGGAAATGATTTGAGCAGGAAGAATGACAACCCTCATGACTTCACTGAATGCATTTACATTTTTGTAAATATATGGCACGAAGTGTACCTGTGGGTCGGTAAAACAGTACAGGTAATAAATCATTATCGTCCTGAAAGTGGTGATGATTAACACAGTTAGCGCCATCGTTAGTGGCGATAGCTTCTTCAGATTCCCCAACATCATGAACAGGATAGCTAGTGCTGTGTTAACAATAAGTTCCAGGATGAAAAAGCCAACATGAACAATATCATAAGTAGGTTCCAGGCCCGCCTTCTGATCCTTTAAGAATGCAAGAAGGTCAATACATTCCAATAAAACGAAGGCCGCATATATACCATACAACCAGGCATACAACCTGGTGAGGTGATTTCCTTTCTGCATCATGACTGTAAACTCCCGCATGCCTGGCTTGATCGATTGATGTTTTGCTATCATAAGCTTTGGGTAGAGGTATTCTAATTTTTAACCGTTTCCAGCTTTTTGTTATCGCGATCGATGCGTTTAAGTATCCATGACAGGATGATCACAAATACCACATAGGTAACGAAAACGTAGTAACCTGGCTGTAAGGAAGACTTGTTTGCAGTAATGGTTTTCAGTGTATCGGTATCCATGTTTAGCCCCGAAAGCTGACTCTTTAATATACCATTCAATCCGATATAAGTCATGGCGATTCCTACTACCATCACATCAGCCATATCCCATTTACCTAGTTCGAGTGCTATATACCGGATTATTTTGTTGTCGGCATAACGGTCTCTTCCCCATACATAAATGGCCCTGCCCACCAACCTGACTACCGGGAGTACCACCACAAATAGCAGGATTAATACACCTACGATTACCGCATCGGGTTTTGGTTGCGCCATTAAAGTTTGAACAATTCCAAGAATACTTTTACTTTGAAAAAACAGCACCTGGTTCATAAAAGTTATTTTCTCACCAAGCAACATAAAATCGAGCCGCTCCATGCGGGCGTCGACCTCAATGATGGTAGTACTTACCCCTACCCATATCAGTACGAGGGCGATCAATGCGGAGAGTACGAAAAGCGAAGGATGGAGCCACCTGTATTTTCGCAAAGGGATCCATAACAATAAAGCAAACAGCGCACAGGCCGCCATTGCATAAAAATAGTTTTTCAATTGTACCTGAATAGCTGTAATCTTTGATTTTATGCTTTCTTCAAAATCACTAACATTATCAACTTTATATTTTTGATAAATGTACTTGCTTACTTTTGTGGTGGCAGAGCTGGAACGGTCGAACGTTTGCTTTTCGAGCTCTTCCATTTTGCTGGTGGCAATCCCCTTTAAGCGCTTCATACTGCCCGGGCTATTGATTTTATTGATAATGGTGCGTGCAAATGAGGGAACCTGTGCATGCAATTCATCTGTATCTACAAAGGTATTGAAAGCCAGTTTCTTCAGCTTGCCGGCAAGTGACTTCTGAGGTTTGGTAATTTCCCGGGTTGTTTTGTTGATTAAACCATTAAGTTGCCCTTCAATTTCTTTCTGAAGGTCTTCTTTCTGATCGGTATTCATATTGAAATTACCCACCTGATGGTTCACTACGTTGCCAATCTTTTCGCCCCATTCATCTACAGAAAATATACCGAAGGTGATGTTGTTGATCAGGCTGTAATCTTCCTTTATTTCTTCCTGCTGCCTTGAAAGCACATGTTGCTCCATACCCAGATAAACCATAATGGCAAGCAATGCCAGGAGGACGGTGATCAGTACCGCGGTACTGACGTTTTTTGTTGTGCGGGAAACCTGTTGAATTTGTGCTGACATGCTATGATCAAATTTTTGGTTAATAAGGTCCGGGTTAGTGGGCATTGTGAGGGGTAATGGATTTTAGTATCGTGGACAAGATTAATCCATAAAGTACGAAGCTGATGAAAATAATGTAGCCGGGTTGCAGTGCGGTGTTATTAGTGGCGATAACGGTCAGTGTTTCACTTTTTAGGTTAAGTGCTCCTAACTGACTATCGAGCAAACCATTTAGACCGATATAGGCCATTAATATGGCAATCACAATCACATCAGCCATGCTCCATTTACCTGACTGAAATGCGAAATATTTCACCACCCCATTTTCAGCAATCTTTTTACCGGAAAGCAGATGTACTCCTGTAGCGCTTAGTTTGACTACAGGAAACAAAATACTGAAAACCAGGATGAGTACACCTACCAGAATGGAATCGATTCCGGGTTGGGTGATGAGTACATGAACCACATCCATGATGCTTTTACTTTGGAAGAACAGTACCTGATCTTTGAAGGTGACATGTTCTTTAAGCAACACAAAATCAAGGGAACTGATGCGGGCATCTACTTCAATCATCGAAGCGGTGAGTCCAACAGCAAGTAAAATAAAGGCGAATAGCAACGACATGATGAACAAAGTGGCATGCAGATCAGTGCGTTTGCGAAGAAACCACCAGGTTAGCAATACGATGGCGATACATCCCAGCATCCCAAAAGAATAGCTATAGGTAAGTGTGCGGATTTTCTGCAGACGGTTTTCGAGATTAGTGTTGATTTGGCTGGCATCTTTAACCTGATATCTTCTAAAAACAGTATCTACTTGAGCTTTGTATGCCGTTAGTGCGCTGTCGATTTTCTCATTCTGCTCGATTTCATTGAATTTTTTCATCGCCTTTCGGCTGAGCATTTTCTTATTTTTCGGATTGTTTACTTCAGCAATAATCTGGCTGGCAAATGCCGGCACCTGTGCTTTGATCTTATCGGTATCGACGAAGTTTTTAATGGCAAACTTCTGGATTTTGCCGCTAATGGTTTTTTTCTTTTTGTTTACCAAAGCTTCAGCTTTATCAATCAGTGCGAGCAGAATCTGCTCCACTTCCTTATGTAAGTCTTTGCTTTGCTGCTTAGTCATGCTAAAATGCCGGACCTGATGGTTTACAATCCCGGCTACCCGATCTCTCCATTGTTCGACGGAAAAAAGGCCATAGGTAATATTGTTAATGTGTGCATAGTCTTGTTTGATTTGCTCCTGTTTGCCTGATAAGATATGCAACTGGTAACCGAAATACCCCTCAGTTCCCAGCAATAAAGCCAGTATCATAATGAGTAGCCATTTACCTCTCTGGCTTGCTGACCGATCAGCTTTTTGTTGGTTAGAATATGTTGTGGTGGCCATATGTAATTGATCTGCTGATGATAAAACTGTCATTAGTGACGCCACTTTTTGACCATTATCCATACCACAACATCAAATTGTAAAAATGGTTTTAAAGGGGCAAAAAATTGATTCATACAGTCTGAATGCATTGAAGTTTAACTGTGTAGTTTTTTAAAAATTTCGCGTAAAGTGGTGTCAGGAAAAACTAAAAAAGACAACTGTTGTTATGGTAAAAAACGCCTGAACCAATGAACCGAAATTACGCTGAAAAGAAAAAGCAACATCATTATTTGTTTGCCCTTGCCCTGATCATCATGTTAATTTTCCTGTGCCGCGCACTTGGCCCTGAACACTATAATGTTTGGTTGGCTCAATAACATTTACGGGTTGGTGATATGCGTATTGAAATGTATACAGTTAAGCTGACATGGTACATGTTGGATTGCTTACCTGATGTCGCGTTTGTTGCTTTACCTGAAATTGCCCGGTAGCTTCAATGACTAAAAATTGTAAAACCTGCCTCAAAATTATGTTAAAGACCATAATAAACAAGAAAGCTCTAACTTTTAGCGTAACAAAAGCGTGAATAAAGCACAATGAGTACGACATTTGCTAAATCCTTTTATGTAGATTAATTATACGTCGTAGATCCGATTAAATGAACTTATGCGCATAGGTACAGTTACCCACATTGACCCGATATTAAGAAGGGGATATATTGAAGATGAGAATGAACAAGACATTTGCTTTACGTTGGACTCATCAACCGAACACATTAGTGCAGCAGACAGCGTTAGCTTTGAAATTATTCTTGACCAAAATGGCCTGATTGCTACGCACTTAAAAAGATTAGCTGAATCAGAAAATACTCAAAGTTATGGCAGTTATTTTTGCCCGGATAGCCACACCGGTGAGCTGAAACAATTTTGTGATTATCGGTAAATAAGGCAGGGTTTATTTTAGCTCAGCCAGTGATTTGGAAGTTCAGTTGGTTGCGCAATAACCTCTTTCTGAATATAGACATGCGTATTGCTTTGTATTTCAGCATCAGCAAATTTGATGAGCATATTCAATATTTTTGGAGATATACTGGTTTTATCTGCCGGCAGTAAACCGAAAAGTCTCATTAATGTTGTGGTACTTATGTAATCGTTCTGCCTGATAAAAATCGCAACCGATAGTTGATCACAAGCCTTACGATTTACCTCTATATTTCCAATTTTGTTGAGCAAGCCCGCACGTAGCGCCTGCAGGTTATCGAAACCGTACATATTGATCAGTTAAGTCACTAAAGTAAGACATAGCTCCAGCATCTACAAATCATTATAGCTAAACCGTTTAAAGTAAGGTAAAAACACCCTGTCAAATGTATAGTTTCAACAGGGTGTAATGTATGTCCTGCTCAATTTAAGCAGATCACTATTCTGTATTCGTAAGTTCAATATATCGTTTAGCCCGCAAAACCACCTAAAGTACTGATTAGCATTACAAAAAGTACGATGAGCGTTATGACAATGTACAGCTTATCTTTTTCGAGCGTAAAGCCTATTAAAGATAACAGTATGCGCATAATGGGCGTGGCTATGAGTACCAGCACGCCAAACTGAATGATGCCTTTAGCGTGCCCGCTAAGCAGGCCACTGAAAATGCCCTGAAATGTGGTGAAGCCAGCACTTTCACCACGAAACTGAGCATATGACGGCATGGGATCTCCTCCCATATGAATCAGGTAAAGGATTCCCCCTACAAATACAATACAGCTTGCGGTGACTACCCCTACCCGCAAAAGACGGCCAACCAGCTGCTCGATGTCGTAATCTTTAATATGTTTTTTAACTTCTTTTGTTTTCATCATTTTTTATTCTTAAAATTTATGCAGGAAACCGTTATACATCATCTCAACAGCCACAAAAACAATGGCTACGCAAAAAATGTAACGTAGCACTGTAGGGTTTATCCGGGAAAGCAGTTTTGAACCCAAAAATGCCCCACCGAGTACACCTAGTACTACTGGAAAAGCAATAGCCGGATCCATATAACCGCGTTGCAAATACACAACTGCACTGGCAGCAGCGGTAACCCCAATCATAAAATTACTGGTGGTGGTACTTACCTTAAAGGGAATATGCATGGCAGTATCCATTGCAAGCACTTTTAAGGCGCCCGAACCGATTCCTAGTAAACCGGAAATGACGCCGGCGAGTGTCATAATGGAAAAGCCTGCACCCACATTTTTGAGTTCATACTTAACAATACCCTCCGCCGTGGGATAGCTGCCGTTTAATTTCAGCTTTGCTGCCAGGGGGCTACCATGTTGCAGTGCATCCTGATTCTTTTTTCTGATGGTCATGGCTGCAGAAAACAAAAGGATGCTTCCAAAAAAAATAGCAATGGTATTGGTTGGGGTGTAAACGGCAATCACCGCACCCATCACCGCACCAACTGTTGTGGCTATTTCCAGAAACATACCCAGCCGTATATTGGTTATGCCTTCTTTAACATATGCGCTTGCAGCGCCCGAAGAGTTAGCAATTGACGCCAGTAAAGCTGCACCTATGGCATACCGGATATCTACATGAAAGACGAGCGTTAATAATGGAATAACCACCACCCCGCCACCAAGACCTGTAAGCGAGCCCACGAGGCCCGCCAGAAAAGCACCCAGCAATAGAATAATGGAAAAAGTTAGAATAGTCATAATGGTAATTAATAATTGTTTTCAAGAATTTCATTTGTGATCTGGCAGGCTTTAGCAGCATCTGCATTTTGGATGGCATTATAGAGTTCCTCATGAAGGTGGTGGCTCATGGCAAAATGACTTAAACCCTGTTTTTCACGCTTCAGAAAGAAGTCGCGGATCAATGCCGTAAAACTGCGATACATATCAGCCAGAACTTTGTTGCCTGATGCATCTGCTATGGCTGCATGGAAAGCAATGTCGGCATTAATACAATCCTGCCGGTTTTCGTCAAAAATTGCATCCTTTCTGGCTTTCAACTGTTCGGCCATCACTTTTAAGTTCAATGTTGAACGACGTGTGGCCGCAAGATTTACAATTTCAAGTTCCAGTAATTTACGAACCGCGTTAAGTTCATCAAAATCGGCACGCCGCAAACGCTGGTCTATGGTTTCTATGAGACTTACGTCACTTACAAATGTTCCCGATCCTTGTTGAACACGTAATATGCCAATCTGAACTAATGATCGAACAGCTTCACGGATGGTGGAACGGCCAACACTGTACATTTCCATCAATTCGCCTTCGGATGGTATCTTGTCATTCTCCTTCCAGCGACCTGAAATAATATCCTGACGGATTTGCCTGGTCACCTTATCACCTAGCCTTTCTTTAGTATCATTCATAGACACAAAGGTATGATGTTAGTTTTAAACATCAGATGTTTAGTTTCGATATGACATTAATCAGATGATGAGATTAATAGCCCATGACTAATTATTGTTAATGAATACCCCGAGATAAAATTAGTTAACTACAGATTGTTCTGTTTGTTGTATAAGGCGGAGAACTGTTTGTGTAAAACGTTTTGGAGAGATGGGTTTTCCGAGGTAACATTCAAATGAACCATCAATATTACGGATGTCTTGTTCAAGATTGGAGGAGGCGTAAATGACATTTTTTACACGTGACTTTAAATGCTGCCATAATTCTGTCCCTTTCATACCGTCCATATCAACGTCGAGAAAGAGGATGTCAATCTGATCATCAGAAGTGATTTCGGCAAGGGCATTTAACGGACTGTTGTACGTTTTTGATAAATTAAGAAATTCACATTCATTGATATAATCATGCAGGATATCTATTGCATGTTTCTCATCATCCACGATGGCACAGTTGTACGGCATAAAAGTCTAGCTAAGTATACAAATATGCTTTGCGAAAACTTATATCCCAAATAAAATAATTAAATAGGGTGAAATTACGGTAACAGAGGCTAACTGCCTAAACCCTGGTATAAATCAAAAAAATACGTCTGACAAGTGAAGATGAATTGACTGGATATGGCATATAGAGTGGCGATAGAGAGCGCTAATCACTCTTTCTATCGCTCATAAATACTCATCTTTTCAGCAAGTTCAATAATACTTTTAATCTTTAACTTCTGAAACAAACGAAGTTTATAAGTACTTACTGTTCCCATTTGCAGGCTGAGCTGATTCGAAATTTCCAGCACCCCAATTCCCTTTGTCAGCAACTCAGCTACTTCAAGTTCTCTTGAAGAAAGTTTTGTAAATGGATTATCGGTATCATTGCCCAATATGCTATTGAACATGTTTTCTTTGACATTTCTGCTTGAGTACCTGCTACCCGCAAGTATCGTGGTAATTGCTGTTACAATTTCTGATTCCTCTGCATTTTTAGTCAGGTACCCTGATGCACCAGATTTAAGATAAGGTACTGCATAGATATTTTCATTCAGTGAAGAAAATACCAGGATTTTGGCGTTTGGCTGAACCAGTTTTAGCTGATCAATTACTTTGAGGTTGTTTCCACCCGGCAGGTTTACATCGATGATGATGAGGTTGGGTGCTTTTTCTGTTTCAATTAGTGCCTGTTCCAGCGTAGATGCCTGAAGCAGCTGAACACCGGCCCAGAAATCTGCAATCAGACTTTTTAAACCTCTGCGAATGATCTCATGGTCATCAGCGATAAGAATAGTAAACGTCGATACGGCGTTTTTAGGTTTCAATGAATTTGGGATAGTTGACAATGTTGTAATGTTAGTTGTGATATATTGCTTGTTATATTGTTTTTCTTTTTTGTTTCTTTTGTTGATTCATTTTAACTTGATCTTAGAACACCCTTGGCGTGGCCAGGCGGATGTTTTGCTTGATGAATGAGTAGGCAATCGAGATCTCATGTGTACCCCCGCTATAGCCCTGTAATGGACCAATCGAGAAATCATAGCCATAACCAATCCTGATTTTTTCTGATGGGAAAATT
>NZ_JAVTSE010000009.1:0-186369 GCF_032678525.1 Pedobacter frigidisoli | reverse complement strand
AAACCAGGTCTTTTAAACTGTGAGCTTATTGTTCTGTTGGAGTATGTGAATTTCGGGCAAGAATCTGACCATACAAGCTGCACCTGATGGACAGCCTGCTATCAAAGTTCATCTTTTCAGCGTCAAACAATATGAATTTCATGATATATTTCAATTTAGAAACTGATTATTTGCAAATGTGTTAATATAATGAGGTTTGCGATAATATTTGGTTATCTTTGCTTTAATAACTATATATATAAAGGAATGAGTTTTTTTGCAGAGAAAAGAGGGGAAGTAATGCTGCATATTGAAAAATATATGCTGGAGATGATGGATACCTATTTAAAACCAATTGACACTAACTGGCAGCCATCAGATTTTCTTCCTGATTCTACAAGTGAAACCTTTTATCAAGATATTAGAATATTAAGGGAGAACGCTAAAGATCTTTCATACGATCTTGTAGCTGTTTTAATCGGTGATACCATCACAGAAGAAGCACTTCCTACTTATGAGTCGTGGCTCGCAATGGTTAAAGGACCAAGTATGAAAGAAGATGGCGGATGGATGAAGTGGAACCGTCACTGGACTGCAGAAG
This sequence comes from Pedobacter frigidisoli, assembly GCF_032678525.1. Classification (GTDB taxonomy): domain Bacteria; phylum Bacteroidota; class Bacteroidia; order Sphingobacteriales; family Sphingobacteriaceae; genus Pedobacter; species Pedobacter frigidisoli_A. Next base: position 185,789 of record NZ_JAVTSE010000009.1, on the reverse strand, counting down.
AAAATCGCCATGGTGATCTTTTAAATAAATATCTTTACCTGTCAGGTCGTGTTAACATGCGCCAGATGGAGATCTCTACACAGTATCTTATTGCCGATGGTTTTGATATTGGTACTGGTCACGATCCATACCGCAATTTTATTTACACTTCATTCCAGGAGTTGGCAACCAATATTTCGCACCGCAGGGTGGCATCTTTAGCTAAGAAAGACGGAGATACATTATTGTCACGTATGTGTGGCGTTATCGCTTCAGATGAGGCGAGACATGCCAAAGCTTACAAAGATTTTATGAATCAGATTTTTAAGGTTGATCCAAATGAAGCTATGCTGGCTTTTGAAGATATGATGCGTAAGAAGATCGTAATGCCTGCACACTTTTTGAGGGAAGTGGGTTTAAAAATCGGACAAACTTTTGGACATTTTACTGATGCGGCTCAACGTTTAGGTGTTTATACAGCGGTCGACTATGTTGACATCATGCAAGAGTTAATTGAAGATTGGAAAATCGAAGGTATGCGCGATTTAAATGAGGCTGGAGAAAAGGCACGTGATTATATCATGGCTTTACCGTCACGTTTATTACGCGTTGCTGAACGTATGAAAAACCCGACAATTGATTATAAATTCAGCTGGATTGCAGGTTAAAGATAATTGTAGATATAATAAAAAGCCCTGATGTTTATCAGGGCTTTTTTTTTAAGCAGTTAAATGCATCTACATGTTTCGCCTGTACTGTCCGCCTACTTCATAAAGTGCCTTACTGATCTGCCCGAGCGAGCATACTTTGCAAACTTCCATGAGTTGTGTAAATATATTCTCTCCGGCAATGGCTGACAGCTGCAGTTGCTTTAGAACTTTAGCGGAAAGATCAACATTGCGGTTTTGGAAGTTTTGTAATGCCTTGATCTGATATTGTTTTTCGTCTTCTGTAGCTCTGATTACTTCTCCGGGCACAATGGTAGGCGATCCATTTTTGTTTAGAAATGTATTTACACCTACTATTGGATATTCGCCTGTATGTTTAAGTGTTTCATAGTATAAGCTCTCCTCTTGAATTTTTCCACGCTGGTACATGGTTTCCATAGCCCCTAAAACGCCCCCACGGTCATTTATTCTTTTAAATTCTGTAAGCACAGCTTCTTCTACCAGGTCTGTTAGCTCTTCAATGATGAATGCACCTTGCAAAGGGTTTTCATTTTTCGCCAATCCGAGTTCTCTATTAATGATCAGTTGAATGGCCATTGCCCTTCTTACAGATTCTTCTGTGGGCGTGGTAATGGCCTCATCATAGGCGTTCGTATGCAGCGAATTACAATTATCATAGATTGCATATAAGGCCTGCAGCGTTGTTCTGATATCGTTGAAGTCAATTTCCTGAGCATGTAGTGATCTGCCGGAGGTTTGGATATGGTATTTTAGTTTCTGTGAACGATCATTGCCTTTGTATTTATTCTTTATGGCCTTAGCCCAAATTCTTCTGGCTACACGTCCGATTACAGCATACTCCGGGTCGATTCCGTTAGAAAAGAAGAATGACAGGTTGGGTGCAAAATCATCGATTAGCATGCCGCGACTTAAATAGTATTCAACAAAGGTAAAACCATTGCTGAGGGTAAATGCCAGCTGCGAAATTGGATTAGCACCAGCCTCCGCAATGTGATAGCCTGATATAGAAACAGAATAAAAATTTCTAACCTTTTCATCGATAAAATATTTCTGAATATCACCCATCATGCGTAATGCAAATTCGGTAGAAAAGATACAGGTGTTTTGTGCCTGGTCTTCTTTTAATATATCTGCCTGTACGGTGCCCCGGACTGCAGATATCGCTTTTGCCTTGATTGGTTCATAAATCTCTTCTGGTAATACCTGATCACCCGTTACTCCAAGCAACATTAGCCCCAACCCATTGTTACCTTCCGGTAATGAACCATTATAGGTGGGTCTTTGCATGTTCAGCTGATCGTAAATTGCATTGATCTTTGAATCAACCTCATCTTGAAGGTTATTTTCGATAATGTATCGCTCACATTGCTGATCGATAGCTGCATTCATAAAGAAACCGAGTAACATTGGCGCAGGGCCGTTGATCGTCATCGATACGGATGTAGAAGGGGCACACAAATCAAATCCGGAATAAAGTTTCTTTGCATCATCCAGGGTTGCAATACTTACCCCTGAATTGCCAATTTTTCCATAGATGTCGGGTCGGATGTGCGGGTCTTCTCCATATAAGGTTACAGAATCAAAAGCTGTGGAAAGCCTGTGTGCGGGCTGACCGAGAGAAACATAATGGAAACGCTTATTGGTTCGTTCTGGCCCACCTTCACCAGCAAACATGCGCGTAGGATCTTCACCGTCACGCTTAAGTGGAAAGACACCGGCGGCATAAGGAAATTCACCAGGAAGGTTTTCGGTTAAGAGCCAACGGAGAATATCACCCCAGTCTTCATACTTAGGTAGGGCAACCTTTGGGATCTTTAATTTCGAGAGGGATTCATAATAAAGCGGCTGTTTGATTTCTTTATCACGCACTTTGTAGACGAAAAACTCTTCTTTATAGGCTCTTTTTGTTTCCGGCCATTGGCGTAGTAACCGTTTACATTCAGCATCAAGTTGCTCTTCAAAAAAAGTGTAAGCTTCAGTAAGTCCGTTACCTATACCCAAAGATTGGTTTTCTGCAGCTAAATCGATCACTCCTTTTAGCTGATACATCTTTCTTGCAATAGATGCCTGTTTATTAACCCACTCGTTATAGGTTTGACTGGCTTCTGCAATCTCTGCCAGATAGCGGGTACGATCGGGTGGAATGATATATATTTTCTCAGATTGATCGACTGTCAACTCCATTTTTGCTTTAAAATCAATGCCGGTCTTTTCCCTGACTTTTTGCATCAGTGCTACAAACAAATTGTTCATGCCCGGATCATTAAATTGTGAAGCCATTGTTCCGTAAACCGGAATTTCGTCGTCGTTGGCCTCAAATATCTGATGATTACGTTTGTACTGTTTGCGCACATCGCGTAAAGCATCCAAAGCACCTCGTTTGTCAAATTTATTAATGGCAACGAGGTCAGCAAAGTCTAGCATATCTATTTTTTCAAGCTGCGTAGCTGCGCCAAATTCCGGCGTCATTACATAGAGAGACACATCGCAATGCTCGGTGATTTCCGTATCTGATTGTCCGATTCCTGAAGTTTCAACAATGATCAGATCATACCCGGCGGCCTTGCAAATATCAATGCTTTCCTGAACGTTTTTAGATAAAGCAAGATTGGCCTGGCGGGTGGCCAGGGATCGCATGTATACCCTTGGGTTATTGATCGCATTCATGCGGATTCTATCACCCAATAATGCACCTCCGGTTTTTCTTTTTGAAGGGTCGACAGATATAATGGCCAGTGTTTTATCTTCAACCTCAATTAGAAAGCGCCGAACCAGTTCATCTACCAAAGATGATTTACCTGCCCCCCCGGTTCCTGTGATACCGAGAATTGGAACATTGTAATTTGCTGATAGCTTTTTTAGTTCGTTTACAAATTGCTGAGTCCCTTCCGGATCATTTTCGGCCACTGTAATGGCGCCTGCAATTGCTTTTATATCTTTTGAAGGGACACTCGTCAATTCATCGGTAATGTTTTCTTTGGTAACAAAATCTGTTTTGATCAGCATATCATTAATCATGCCCTGCAGCCCCATTCTCCGGCCGTCATCCGGAGAGTATATTTTAGTAATACCATAGGCTTCCAGCTCTTCTATTTCATCAGGAAGAAATACGCCTCCGCCTCCGGCAAAGATTTTGATGTGTCCTGCCCCGCCTTCCTGAAGCAAATCGTACATGTACTTGAAATATTCAATATGACCACCCTGATAGGAAGTCATTGCAATGCCCTGAACATCTTCTTGAATGGCACAGTTTACTACCTCATCAACTGCGCGGTTATGCCCCAGGTGAATCACTTCGGCGCCTGAAGATTGCAGTATGCGGCGCATGATGTTGATGGTTGCATCATGCCCGTCGAAAAGGGATGCTGCTGTAACAAAACGAATTTTATTCTTTGGCTTGTATATTTCTACTGCTTGCATACTATGGAATTAAAGGCCTTACAGAATCAAATTCTGAACTGCCTGTAGATGATATATTTGGTTCAACAAATGTAGCAAATTGTTAGAATTAGTGGCTTTTATAATGATTTTAACCAAGACACATGCAGGAGGAGGATGGGAGGGTAAACAAAAAAGCCACCTACTAGGGTGGCTATATTTTTATTTGTTTGTAATTTCTGTTACGGGTTCCCCAACGGTTCCATTAGGCGTTTGGATATGCAATAATGCGGCTAAAGTTGGTGCGATATCCGTCATGTAATGCATGGTATTGGTTGCACCGGGTTTAATACCCCATCCCATAAATACCAATGGAATATGCGAATCGTAAGGGTTCCAGTTTCCGTGTGTGGTTCCGGTGCTGCTTCCATTAAACCAGTTTGGCTCAAGGACGTAATAAATATCTCCGCTACGACGTGGATAATATCCGTTTGTAATCATCTTTTTCTGAATTTCCTGTAAGGTAGCCTGAGAGATCTTTGAAATATCTACCGCATTTTGAAAACCATTTAGATGTCTTAAAAATTCAACTGATGCTGCTTTAATTACATCGAAACTTACACTTACTTTATCAATTTTGTCATGATCAAAAATGATCTGGTTGTTCATTGATTTTAAAACGATGTTGTTTGCTTTGAACTTGTCATTTAAGAAAGTATTTAACTTGCTTGCGATGTCCCTGTCGCTCACTACGCCAGCAGGCAGGTTGTTTTCTTTCATAAAACCTGGCACATGCGCTGCACCATGGTCTGCGGTTAAGAATACGGTATAATTTCCTTTACCCACCTGTTTGTCCAGGTAATTGAAAAAAGCTTCGATGTCTTTATCTAAACGGAGGTAAGTATCTTCAGCTTCAACGGAATTAGGACCATAAGCATGGCCAACATAGTCTGTTGATGAACAACTTACTGCCAGGAAGTCGGTTATGTTATCTTTTCCTAAATCTTCAGATAAAATAGCCAGTTTAGCCAGGTCGAGCGTAATGGTATTGCCATATGGCGTTCCCCTGATGGCATCAAAGTTCTTATCAATATTCTGTGTCAGCTGATGAGGGAAAGTACTTGATTTACCCTCGTAAGCTTTCTCATCTGCTGTACTGTTTACGTAAGTATTTGCGGGATATAGTGTTTCCCAGTTTTTAGCATAAAATTTATTTGCCAGTTTTAATTTGTTATAATCGGCAATCCAGGATGGTACTTCTTTCATGTAGTAGGTGCTGGTGATCCAGTTTCCGGTACTACCCTGGTACCAATAGGCTGCATTGGCGGCATGGCCCGCCGGTAGTATAGAACCTCTGTCTTTAAGAGAAATACCAATTACTTTGCCTTTAAAGTTTGTTGCCAGTCTTAATTCATCAGTGATGGTATTGGTAAGCATGTTTTTAGGTGACATATTACCTTCCGGGGAAGGTGTACTTCCAACAGTAGTTACAGTCGAATCATCTGTACAGTAAACATTTTTCTTTGTTTCCGGGTCGTACCAGTCGTTTCCTATAATACCATGTACCGCAGGAACAGAGCCTGTGTAAATACAGGTGTGGCCGCAAGCGGTATAGGTAGGGGTATAAGGGATGAAAGTATTTTCTACTGAAAACCCCTCGTTTACGAGTCTTTTAAAGCCACCGTTAGTATAGCGGTTATAGAAACGATACAGGTAATCCCAACGCATCTGATCTACAACCAGGCCGACTACTAGTTTAGGACGGGCAACCTCGGCCGGAAAAGCCTTAGCTGGGACAGCGATAGTTTTCTTAGTTTGTGCGTTTGATATTGAAGCGGAGAGAAGCGATAGGGAAAAGAGTAAATAAGATATTTTCTTCATTCTATAATTGTTAAAGGGCTAAAGTAACCATTTTTAAATGAACATATTTTGAAGTAATTGTAAAGTTTTTATAGCGCTTCTGCCACCACAAAAGTGCTTCCGCCAATGAAGATCAGGTCATTAGCATTGGCAGACTTCATTGCTGTTTCTTTTGCTGACTGCACGGAGGAGTATGAATTACCTGTTAAGCCGAAGGCAGCAGCCTGTTCTTTTAAATCCCCTGCATCCAGGCCTCTTTCCAGATCGGGCTTGCAAAAATAGTAAGTGGCATTTTGCGGCAACAGGGAGAGTACTTTTGAAATGTCTTTATCTTTTACCATTCCAAAAACAATGTGCAGCTTTTCATACGAGGTTTGGTCAATGTTTTTAATCACCTCAGCAATGCCTGCTTCGTTATGCCCGGTATCGCAGATTACCAAAGGGTGTTGGTTTAAGGTTTGCCAACGGCCTTGCAGGCCAGTAAGTTTTTTTACCTGCTTTAAACCGCTTGCAATACTTTCAGCCGAAATGCTGAATTTTGAAGTCTGGTTGAGTATCGCAATGGTCTGGAGCACAGTTAAAATGTTTTTATGTTGGTAGGTACCGGTTAAATCACTCTTAAGGGTGTAATTAATTTTATTTCTAACTTTATTTAAGGATAACGAGAGTTTTCCCTTGGTAAGTTTAAAGTTGGTGGCTATTAACTCCTGATCAGCAAACGAGATTGGTGCATTCATATCTTTTGCTTTTTTGATAAAAACCGGCGATGATTTTTCCTGAGTTTCTCCGATTACGACGGGAATACCTCTTTTTATAATTCCTGCTTTTTCACCTGCTATCTCTTCGAGTGTATCGCCAAGCATGTTCATATGGTCCATGCTGATATTGGTAATAACAGAAATTTCCGGGGTGATGATATTGGTTGAATCCAATCTGCCTCCCAAGCCTACTTCGATAATGGCAATATCTACCTGATGTTTAGCGAAATGATCAAAGGCGAGCGCTACGGTAACCTCAAAAAAGGAGGGTTCAACCTCTTCGATTAATGCTTTATGATCGTTTATAAATGAAACTACCTCTGTTTTACCGATCATTTTTCCGTTAATGCGGATACGCTCGCGAAAGTCTTTTAAGTGGGGTGAAGTATATAAGCCGGTTTTGTATCCCTGCGCTTGTAAAATTGCTGCCAGCATATGCGAGGTAGAGCCTTTCCCGTTTGTTCCTGCAACATGAATGCTTTTAAATTTATCCTGCGGATTGTTTAATGCATTGCAAAAAACGATGGTATTGGTTAAGTCTTTTTTAAAGGCGGAAGCGCCAACACGGGTAAACATGGGCAGTTTACTGTAAAGGAAATCTAGTGTTTGCTGGTAGTTCATCATTCAGGTCAAATATAGGTCGACTATTTTTATTATGAAATAAAAAGTTGAACCAGAGACCCTCTTTACATGATTTTTTTCAAAAAAAAATGGTCTGTAAAATCAGACCATTTATATAAAATTAAATCATTTGTGACCTACTTCACCTTGAAGTTAAATACAACAACTCCGGTTTGATTATCCGTTCCGATATCTGATTTGCTGAGTGAAGAATTAAGCACGGCCTGAATACATTTATTAACCAGCTCCGTATCGGTAATCGTTGAACCTTTTAATTCCTGATTGGCACGTACAATATCGCCCGAACGATTGAAATAAATACGGATTGCAATCCTTCCTGTTTTTTGTCCATCATCTTTAGGAACTACCAGGTTAGAGAATCGTCTGAGTTCGATAGGTTTATTTCCAAAACCAGATCCACCTTCTCCATAATTATTTGCAAGAGGATCTCCGTTAACTGAACCCTGATTTCCAGCTGTGTTACCTGTACCGTCTCCGCCACCCTGACCTGTACTTTTTTTACCCTTGTACAGTGCATTCTGGTTAATAACCGGTTGGGAAGGCTTTTCTTCAGTCGCCGTAGTTGGTGTGGTGGTTTTAGTTTTAGTTGGTTTGGTATTTACGCTGATGGCCTCTTCGGTATTCTGCTTCTGGATTTCCTTGTCACCTGTTTCTACAGTGGTGTTTTCTGTTACCTTCTCCTGTGGCGTGACTTTATCCGGCGCTTTCTGATTTGCATTAGGATCGGCTGAAGGTTCTTCAATACTGGTATAATCATCACCCATACCTTCTGCGGCAGTACCGTAATTTACCACCATACCGCCCATGCCTAAATCTTCAGGCGGTTCAAAAGAATTTATCACAATTAAAAAGCTAATTGCAAGCAAAACTGCCATGATCCCTGAGGAGATGGCAATAGCTTTTGGATAGTTATTTTCTTCTGTAGTATTCATTATTTTTTCGGCTCTACAGCTAAAACGAGTTTTAATTTCAGTTTGTTTGCCACATCGTAAGCTACCATGATATTTTCTGCAGGTACATTTTTAGCGACATACAAAATGATGGTCATATCTGGTGCTACCTTCTGGTACGACTCAATTGCTGCCTGTAAGGCATCAACACTCACTGGTTTTTTATCAACGAAATAATTGAACTTTTCGTCTATACTTACGGTAACCGCTTTTTTAGCGGTAGATTGTTGTCCGCTGGAAGACTGAGGCAATAACAGTTTAACCACTTGTGGATTTACCACAGCAGAAGCCAATAAAAAGAACAGCATCAGGAAGAACATAATATCGTTCAGTGCTGATGTATGTACTTCTACGCCTCCTTTTGTTCTCTTGCGTAAATTCATTATTTGCCTGGTTCTTCTAATAAATCAATAAAATCAATTGCATCGGTTTCCATCTTAAGGATGATTTTTTCAACCATGATGTTCAGGATGTGGTACAATACATAAGCGATGATACCAATGATTAAACCTGTAGCCGAGGTGATCATTTTGGTATACAAACCACCTGAGATGGTGCCGATTTCAATAGCACCTTTAATGGATACCTGGTGGAAGATCGTGATTACCCCGACAATTGTTCCTACGAAACCGAGCATGGGCGCGATACCCGCTACAATGCCTAAGATACTGATATTTTTCTCCAGTTTAGAAACTTCGAGTTTACCAACGTTTTCAATAGCACCTTCAATATCTTTAATGGGGCGGCCAATACGCTTTAAACCTTTCTGCAGCATTCTGGAAAGTGGGGAGTTATTGTTTCTAAGCAATGACATGGCTCCATCCAGATTGCCGGAATGAATGTATGACCTGATCTGACCCATTAAATTTGATTCGTCTTTTGTGGCTTTTTTAATGGTTAAATAGCGTTCAACGAAAATGACCAAAGCCAGAAAAGCCAGAAAGGCAAGAGGGATCATTACCCATCCGCCTTTAAAAAGCAAGTCAATGAAATGAAGTTCTTCAGGAGCTGGTTGAGTTACTGCCTGATTAATTGCATTTGCGGTATCCTGTAATGCCTGTGTAGTGTCTTGAATTAATAAAGTTATCATTTTATGGTTGTGTGTTGATTTTTAATTGTTTAATGTAAAAGCCTTTCCCATTAAGTTTCTTTTGCAGAATGTCTTTCTGTTTTTCAGCTTCTTCTTTTGTACTAAAGTTAGCGATACTCACTTTTTTTCTGGTTCCTTCCATTTTTACAATCTCCGCATCCAGGCCAATTTTCTTCATCTTTGCAATGTATTCCAAGGCACGGGCTTCAGTTTTGTACGAAATGGCGATGACATAGAACCGTGAGGGTGAATGATCAGTGACTGGTTGCGTTGCCGCAACAGCCGTGCTTACAGATTTTGCTTTTTTAAAGGTATCTGTTTTTGCTACCACCTGACTGGCTTTCAAAATACTGTCCGTTTTCGCAATAGAATCCTGTTTAATTTTTACACTGTCAACGGTCACCTTAGCGGTGTCAATCGTTTTTACCGGTTCGTTGACTACTGGTTGCTGACGGTTAAACCATTCCGGTTTGGTATAATAAACAATGGCTCCAATGATTAACAGCAGGAAGATCGCTGTGAGAACTTTAGGCCAGATGGGTTTAGTGTCAGGGACTGATGCCTCTTCCGGAACAGGGTCGTGGCCAAAGCGGTTTGGGTGTTCGGCGTGTTGCGCTTTGATAAATTCAGGTGCTTCGATAACCGGTTCATCAACAATTGACTCCTCTCCAAGCTGGATATACTTTTTAGGTTGGTCAACTGCTTCTGCAGCAATCTCCTGATTAATTTTGTGTGCAAGCACCTCTGATTCGGGCGTGTGGCCAAAGCGATGGGGGTGTTCCTCATGCTGCTCTTTTATAAATTCCGGTGCTGGAGTTTTTTCATTTACATGCTCTTCAGATTCTGGTGTGTGACCAAAACGGTTAGGATGTTCCTGGTGCTGTTCTTTGATGAATTCAGGAGCGGGGATTACCTCTTCCTCCCTAGGTGTCACATTTTGCAAGGTCTTTCTTAAGTCGTCCTGTACTTCATCCAGTTCAATATTTTCAATAACGGGGTGTGTTATTTCCTTGTCTTCAGAAAGAACGGTTGTACCGGAAGCTTCATCAATTTCCTCGTAAATGTCTTCGTCCGGTTCTTCGACTGAAGCTTTTGGTTCTACATGTAAAGGTTTCGGTTCTTCAGATATGGTTTCAGAAACCTGTGGTAAACCATAAAATTCTGAGCCATAATTTACGTTGTTAACAGGTTCGAAACTTAACCCTGCATGTTCTGTAAAAAACAAGCGGCCTAAATTTTCAAGTTCAACTTCGTGCTCAGTTTCTAACTTCTGCTGTATATCTTCTACAAACCGGGCAATGTAATAGTGAGCACTATCAGTAGAAATATTTCTTTTACTGGCGATAAAATCTGCCAGCGCCTCATTCTCTTTTAACTCAGATGTAAAAACCAGGGCATAGCTTGGCGGTAGAAATGATTGTGTTTCTTTATCGTATCTTCCTGGTGATTTCTTTTTATAGAAAGTGCCGAGGTCAGTTACTCCAACATCCTTGCGTTGTTGTAAAAGTTCTAAAAGGTATGATAAGATGTCCATTCCGGTATTGTTAAGCATTAAATTTAAAAATTATATTCGACCTTCAAAGTGTAAGCAAATATCTTATTGTGCATTTTGCCTGAGAAGGGGGATAGGAATGATGACAATATTGATCGTTTTATCATGTAAAAGTGTACCGATTTAAAAGATTCGTATCTCTTTAACTTCTAAAGATAACGGTTACAAAGATAGAAATGGTATGTGAGTTACCAAATCACATAACCGATATAATCACTAATAACATTACAAATCTATTAAAATTGGTTTAATCAGAAATTTATTGAAACTGGGATGAAGTGTATGGTCTGTTCTATTTATTTAAATTAATTATAAATAACTCTTGATTGGCAACGGCGCGGATTTTATATTTGCAGGAAATCTGACCAAACGCTGGGTAGTCAGGTTAACCGATTCCGAACGAATTATGATAACAACTTCTTTCCTGCTCATGCTGTTAGCATTCGAAATATGCTATTTAACTTCAAAACAATATAAGCAGCCACATCCACCTTCTTATGTTGCCACAATGGTTAAGAAGAAAAAGCAATTTCGGGTATTTGCGTTGTTAATTTTTATTGCTTCTTCAATATTGCTGTTTTTAAAGCTGGGCTGGGGGAGCGGCGTAGCAGCTGTAATTTTCAGCTTAATGGCGGCAGGTAGCCTGGTTGTAACCATTCAGCCTTTTCGCTATTTCAAAGTGGGTGTAATCGCAGCGATTTATTTTTCAATTCTTATACTAGAAATTCTTATATAATTTATGCCTGCAAATAAAAAACACCTTACCAAGTCGCCATGGATCAGGTTTGCGAAAATTCTGATCGGAGTCATTGGCGGGTATCTGGTAATGTTCACCTTTCATTTATTACTCACCAGAATCTTTCCGTCACCCGAGGTCATCGCCACTTCATTTATTACAGGTTATTTGTTATGGGCCGTTTTGTTACTCCTGACATTTTTATCAAGGAGTGTATGGAAAGTTTTAGGGATTTATACTTTATTAATATTAGTGTTTTCGGGCGCTTGCTACATGATATAATTAGAAATGGATAACAGGAAATACAATATTTACTTTCATACGCATACCATAAGTGGTATTATCATTTGTGCAATTTTATATGTGATGTTTTTTGCAGGTTCGTTTTCTTTTTTTAAAGACGATATCAGCGCATGGCAAAAAAACAGTTCTTATGTTGAGGGGCGTAAAACCAGTACAAAAGATTATAATCATCTTCTGGACTCTTTGGGAGAAAAAACGAACTTAAAAGGGCGTGACTTTAGTTTTTTTATTCAGCGGAATGATGTTGGTGCTTATGTATCTGTAACAGGATCAAACGACAGCACACTGAAAAAGAAGATAACACCGAAACCAGCTGGGGAAGGCAAAAAGCGTAAGGGCCGTGGAAGAGGTGGAGACGATGATTCAATGTATTTTAATTACGATTTTGCAAATAAAAAATCGGGTGATTATACGGAATCATACGATATGGGTGAGTTTTTATATCGCCTGCATTTCCTCGCTCAACTGAATGCAGTTCCCATTCATTTAGGTGCCCCGTTCGGGTACCTGCTGGCTGGTGTTGTTTCATTTATTTTTGTTTTCGCTTTGATAACGGGGTTGATGTTGCACTGGGAGAAAATCTTTTCGAATTTCTTTACTTTCAGACCCTGGTCTAAATGGAAAACTTTGTGGACGGATTTGCATACGGCTATCGGGGTGATTGGCTTCCCTTTCCAACTGATATTTGCCATAACAGGAGTTGTGCTTATCGCCAATGTATTTCTGATTGGTCCTTACACCAAATTTGCCTATAAGGGGAACAGTGCTGCTTTATATCAGGATCTGGAATATAGCGATACCACACAATATGCTTATAGCTATCAGCCATTACAAACATCATTCAATATTAATGATTTGCTATCAAAAACCGAAAGTAAGTGGCAAAATAGCAGAATCACTGCTGTTCAGATTAAGAACTATGGAGATGCAAATATGCATGTGATATTGGAGGCTAAACCGGAGGCTAAGGAGAGCTTCTCTGGAACCGGACATCTTGTGTATAGAGTCAGAGATCAAAAGGTTTTAAATGAAGTATCACCTGTAAAACAATCGAGCTATGTTGATAAGGTAAAGAGTATGATTTATCACCTGCACTTCGGCGATTTCGGTGGAAGGCCTTTGAAGGTTATTTTCTTTGTACTTGGCGTAATGGGTTGCCTGGTCATTATTTCAGGGATCCTGATCTGGCTGGTAGCGAGGGATAAAAATAATGTTCCAAAAAAGAAACGTGTGTTTAATTTCTGGACGGCCAATATTTTTATGGCATCCTGTTTAAGCATGCTGCCGGTTACGGCATTTACGCTGATTAGTTTATTGTTTATCAGCAAACCAGGTCAGTCAGATATCTTCCATCTTTATTTCTATTCCTGGTTGTTGCTGTCTGCTTATTTTATTGTAAGACGAAACCTGGCGATTACTAATCATCAGAGCCTGACATTATCTGCTGTGCTATGCTTCCTTTTACCTTTAATGGATGGGATTAAACGTAACAACTGGTTGTGGATTACATTCGATCAGGGTAAATTTGACATTTTGTTCATTGATTTGCTGTTCCTGATCTTATCGGTTATTGCTGTTGTAGTGCTTGTTAAAATGAAGCAGCATGAAAAAGCAAAGAAGGTTGCCGCATAAATATCAAAAAATATTTACACAAAAAAACCACGGCTGTAAGCTGTGGTTTTTTTGTGTAAAGACGATTAAAGGCTAGAATGAGTAGCTTAATCCACCGAATATATTAAATCCATTTACCTGGTAATACAGGTATCTGCTGTAGTTTGTATTCAGCAGGTTGTTCGCTTTAGCAAAGACAGAGAATTTGTTATTGATTTTATAGTCAGCACCAATACCTAAATCTACATAGCCTTTCACAGTAACAATTTCTTCTATGCTGGTATTTGGAACCACATATTGTAACGGGTTAACTGGTGCGCTCAGGTATAGTTTTGCTTTCACATCATCCTGGATGACAACACCTGCATTAAAACTTAGTTTCTTGTTGAATGTATACACAAAGTTGGAACTTACTTTTAAACCTGGTTTAAACCAGCTGTAGGTTTCCTGGGCAGGTTTCCAATCATCGATGTTTAGTTTGCCTGTCCACTTTAATGCATCACTAACCTGAACGGATATCTCTCCTTCTAATCCGGTTAACTTGGTTTTACCGAAATCGTAAATCACATCAAATTTATTGAAATCAGCAAAATTGTTGACGAACAGAGGCATATCATCAAATTGCCTGATGTATAACTTAGCCTTGTAGCCGAAGCCCGGACCACCAGTGCCTTTAATACCTGCGCTAAAGCTCAGCTTCTCTACTGTGTTTTTAACCAGGATATTATTATTCAGCCATGGATTCTCGTCTGTAAAGCCTTTTAGCGAATTTCTGTTCACATCGCCTTTCACTTCACCAAAAACTTGTAGGTAATCGGGAATCAAAGTGAAATCAGCTGTTACCGCAGGGAATATCCTGGTGCTGCTGAAGGCTCCAAACTCCTGTACGAAGTTAATACCGGCTGTTACTTTAGCACCCTTAACCTGTAAACGAATGTAAGGGTTTAAGCGAAGTAAATTGTTACCCACACTCGTTAGTGCGTCTTTAGTATTGCCAAACTCTGTTGAGGCTGCTAAGCCCAGGTTAAATGAACTGATTCGTTTATTTACATATCCGTTCAGTGTGAAGTAGCTTTCTTTTGCATCGTATTTATCTCCCCACAGGTAACCGTTTGCTTTCAGTGCGTAGCTGAATGCATCCTGATCTTCGGTAAAGTTTTTAACCAGTTCACCTTCCAGTTCAACAAAAGTCAATGCCTGCTTCTGCGGGTCAGTATTGAATGTTGGGCGGGCATCGTCGATACCGTAAAAATAGGTTCCGTTGCGCTCAAAGTTAATCCGTCCGCTCACTGTATTTTCTTCGAGAATACTGCGACCGAACACACTCAACTGCTGACTGCTGCTGTTTTGTTTATTGAGCTTTCCTTCCTGACTGAAGTGTTTGAAATAACCACCAAGTTGTAAGCCCTCATCTTTGCCCGTATTAAAATAAGCTTCACCCAGTAATGTAGCCTGCGAGCCAAATGCTCCTTTAACATAATTATTAACGAGAACACTCGCCTTTTCATCGGCCAGGGCTTGTGCCTGGAGCTTTTGAATATCGCTGTTTAATTCGAGCTTCCGGTCGGTAATGCTGTAGTTGAACTTTGCCTTATAGGTTTTTACATCGTCCAGATTCGGACTTCTTCTCAGTTTTACCGCTTCAGCTAAAATTGGTTTATATGGGCGAACCACCTCGACCTCTTCAGTAACCACACCCTTCTCATCCTGTTTCTTTTCTTGTGCCTGCACCGTGACTATCCCGGCAGCTAATAAGAAAAGGGTACTGTATATATATTTAATTGACTTCATAATGCTACTTCTTCTGGTTTAGTTTTTCTAGTTTTTCTTTGGCTGTAGGGATGATATCATCCTTGCCTTCGTAATTATCAATGATACTGAGAAGAGTACTTTTCGCCTGTAAATTATCTTTCAGGGCTACATAATTATCAGATAGGAGAATAAATGCCTTCGCTACCCAGTAATCATAAGAAGCCATGTTATTGATCAGATCGAAGCATGTTTTTGATGATGTTTTAAAATCGCCTTTACTATATTCTAATAAAGCCAAGTTATATTTTGCCTCTGCTGCAGCAATGGTTTTGGTTTTTGCTACAACGTTTTTAAATTCCTTTACCGCTGTGGTGGTATCACCTTTTAACAAATAGGCTTTACCTGAGTACAATCCTGAGCTATTTTTTTCTTCCTCGGATGCTTTCTCGGAATCTTTGGTTAACTGCGCATATTTCAGCATATCATCAGGCATGTTAAGCGCGGTGTAAGCCTTTAACAGGTTATTGATGGCGAAACTATAGTGCGATTTGTAATCGGTGGTTGTTTCCAGCCTTTTCAGATATACAATAGCTTCATTGTACTTTTTCTGGTTGAGGAAAACCTGTGAAATGCTCACCAGTGAACGCTCTGTGTAATCGCTGGTCCAGTCGTTCAGTATGAATTCATAATCAGCAATTGCATCCTCCGGGCGACCTAATTTCACCAATGATTCGGCTCTGATAAATTTAGCCTCTTTCTCGTGGATGGCTTTAGGGAATTTATCAAAGTAGGCGTTTACCGATTGAAAGGCACCATTCGCATCGCCTTTAAGGTAAAGATTATTGGCTGCCGCAAATACAATGTTATCCTGATCGTTTGATGAATAGTTGCCAAGCGGCGTAGAGTTCGCATAGGTGATAAATCCGTTTGCATCCCCACGATCCACATAAATATTTTTCGTCGATTCCATGGCTTGCTTAGCTTCATCTGTAGTCGGATAGTCACGCACCACTTTTTTGAATGACTCCAGAGCGGCATCATCCTGATCCTGATTATACTGAACCAGACCAATGGTAACTAATGCCTTAGGCACGTAGCTACTGCGTGGATATTTAGCTACCAGGTCAACTAAATCTGATTTTGATTTATCGAAGTCGCCTTTTGTAAAATAAGTATAGGCCGTTTCAAATCCTGCATCATCAGCATAGTTGGAGTTTGGAAACTTTGATAATAGAGACTGCATGGTCCCTATCTTGGCATCATATTGATTTTCCAGGCCCTGGATCATTCCTTTCTGAAAAGTAGCGTAGTCTTCAGAAGAGGTATGTCTGGCAATGATTTTATTGTAATTAGACATGGCATCTCCATAGCTTTTATTTACAAAATATGAATCGGCCAGCCGGATAGTTGCATCGTCAATTGTTTTCTGGTCTTTATCACTACCCGCCAGGAATTTTTCGAAATAGCTGGCTGCCTTGCTATACTTTTCATCCTCAAAAGCAGCATATGCAAGTGCATAGTTGGCGAAGTTGTAAACACCTGTTTTATCAGCGTCGGGCATTTTTAGAAATTTTTCGAAGGTAGAAACTGCCTCGCCGAATTTGCGCAGTTCATACATTGATTCTGCTTTCCAGTAGGTGCTTAGTGCATAGATTTCGGCATCCTCTGTGTATTTTTCCGAACGTAAAAACATAGAGAGTGCATTTGGAAATGCCCTTTCATTGTAGAACTCAAGTCCGCGGAAGTAAGTAACCTTTTGATAGGCTTCTTTTGCTTCCAAGGTTTTATCCGGAATAGGCTCTAAAATATCAACAGCGGCCTGATAGTTTTTGGTTGTTAATAACACTTCCCCTAGCAGCGTTTTGGCCTCGTTTAGCTTTTTTGATTTCGGAAAGGCTTTCAGGAAGCCTTGCGTGGCTTCCAATGCCTGCTGATGGAAGTCGAGCTCATAACTCAGCTTAGCATAACTTAACCAGGCTTCTTCCTGTATGGTTTTGTCAAAATCCAGACGTGAGGCCCTGAAAAATGCACTTTGTGCTTTTTGCTTGTTGCCTAACTGAATAAATGCTTTACCCAGAGTGTGCATACCATTTTGCAGGTAAACATCATCATTGTTAAGTTTTTCTAATACGGCAACGGATTCCTTATATTTTTTATTCTGGAAAAGTGAGTATCCGTATTGGTAGATAAAGAGGTTGTTCTTCGTTTCGCTTTTATCCTTTGCATAGAACTCCGCAAAGTATTTCTCAGCGTTTTTAAATTCTGATTTCGCAAAGTAAGATGCCGCGACAAGGCTTAACATTTCCGGTTCGAATTGTTGCTTTGTTTTCTGAATTGAAGCCAGGGCATATTCGATCACATCATCATAGCGCTCATCAAGGTAATACATTGATGTGATGTAGTAAGGATAACTAGCCTCGTAGGTAGGAGAGCCCTTTAGCTTTTCGAAATTGGCAAGTGCCGTTTTATACTCTTTGTTTAAGTAATTAATGTAGGCAAAATAGTAAGTTGCGCTTTCCTGAAAATCACCTTTATCTTTTTTAACTAACTCAAATAAAGGTTCAGCTTTTTCGTAATCTTTAAGTTCGAAATAGCTGTAGCCTTGTTTAAACTGATACTCATTTCTTTGTTTTCCGGACAGGGTTGAAGGGTCGGTTTTTTCGAACCACTCCAATGCTTTGGTGTAATTTTTTTGCCCGAAATAGGTTTTACCTACGTAAAAATAAGCCAGTTTGGTATTTGGGTTTAGCGGATAGTCGCGGATAAATGACTGAAATAAACTTTCCGCATCACTGTTTGTTAATTCCAGCGCGCAAACTGCGGCATAAAATTTAGCGTTTTCTTTTAATGTAGACAGCTCGGCATTACTTTCGGTTTGTGTTGAAGGTTTAAAGCGCAATTGCTCTACCAGCTTAAACTGTTGCGCTGCCGCAGTGTATTTTTCTTTTTCTAATAATTCTAAGCCAGTCTGGTAGTTCTTATTGAGGTTTTGCACCGCGCTGACCTGCGCGTAGCTGGTAAAACTTCCTGCCAAGAATAGCGGAATTAATAAGTATTTTTTCTGCATCGGTTTCAAATATGGTTGGTACTAAATTATAAATAGTATCAGGGTTTATCAACAGAAGTAATTAACATCTGTTAACAACACACTTAAACGAAGGTATTGTGGAAATGGTATGGTAATGTTGAAATGTGGAAAATTAAGCTGGATATTCATCCAGCTACCAATAAAAAAAACAATAATTTTAGTTTATCCCTGGCTTGCCAGTAAATAAAGGACAGCCATCCGTACGGCCACTCCATTTTCTACCTGGTCAAGAATGATAGATTGTTTGCTGTCTGCAACATCACTGGTAATCTCTACGCCACGGTTTATTGGTCCGGGGTGCATGACAATGATTTCCTTATCAAGGCTATCCAGAATCTGTTTGTTAAGGCCATACATCATCGCATATTCCCTTAGGGTAGGGAAGTACTTAATATCCTGGCGCTCCAGTTGAATGCGCAGCATATTGGCCACATCACACCAGTTTAAGGCTTTAATCAGGTTATGTTCAACTTTTACGCCCAGTTGGTGGATATGTTTTGGAATCAGGGTGGTAGGGCCGCAAACCATTACCTCTGCACCTAAGCGCTGCAGACAAAGAATATTTGAAATGGCTACCCTCGAGTGTAAAATATCGCCAACGATAACTACTTTTTTACCCGCCACATCGCCAAGTTTCTCGCGGATGGAAAAGGCATCAAGTAGTGCTTGTGTTGGATGCTCATGGGCCCCGTCGCCGGCATTTACAATCTGGGCCTTAACATGTTTGCTCAAAAACTGGCCAGCGCCTGCGTAAGGATGTCGCATCACCACCATATCAACTTTCATTGACAAAATGTTGTTTACGGTATCAATCAGGGTTTCACCCTTGCTTACTGATGAAGAGGATGCTGCAAAATTTACCACATCTGCAGAAAGCCTTTTTTCTGCAAGCTCGAAGGAAAGTTTGGTGCGTGTAGAGTTTTCGAAAAAGATATTGGCAATAGTAATATCACGAAGTGAGGGGACCTTTTTGATTGGCCTGTTAATCACTTCCTTAAAATTATCTGCAGTTTCGAAAATTAATTCGATATCATTCCGGTTAATATCTTTAATGCCTAAAAGATGTCGGGTTGATAGTTTGTCTGCTGCCATTTCTTATTTATTGTTTTCCGATAATAATATAACTTTGTCTTCTGCTCCTTCACTTGCCCATGTAACTTTCACCTGTTGAGAGTTGAGGCTATCTACCGGATGACCGATATAATCGGGTTCAATTGGTAAATGTCTGCTATAGCGGCGATCGATAAGGACGAGCAATTCTACTTTTTCTGGTCTGCCATATGCGAGTAAAGCATCAAGTGCGGCCCTGATGGTTCTACCCGTCCAAAGCACGTCATCAATCAGCACAACTTTTTTTCCTTCAATGATGAAATCAATTGAGTTGCTGTTTGCGGTAACCAGTCCATCTTTTCTTCTAAAGTCATCTCTAAAGAAAGTAATATCAAGGTTGCCCTTTAAAATTTTCTTACTTTTTAATATGGATTGAAGTTCCTGATGAATGCGATCGGCCAGATAAATGCCACGTGGCTGAATACCAATGAGAACGGTATTTTTGAAATCGTCGTGGTTTTCAATTAACTGATGGCAAAGCCGCTTAATTGTAATCTGAATTTTTTGTCCGTCAAGAAGTGTTTTCTTTTGCATGGAAGAAGGATTGGGCAAATATATAAAAATGTTCGAAGCTTGGAAAGTTGAATTTCAAATAAGCCTTCCTGTTAATTAAAAAATGATCCTGATTTATTTAATCATCTTTTCTTCTTGGCGACCATAACCAGAACGATAATACGATCAGAGGAATAAGAATGCTTAGATAAATAACAATAAATATTGGCCTTTGCTTCACAATGTCGGGCTCTAAAGATGTGAAAATAACATAGGTTTCTTTTAGTATATAGAGGGTAATAAGCGTGGATAATATGGCAAAAACTTTTTTCATGATCATTATTTCAACAAAGATTGCATTTATTTTTTAAACGCATCAGGTATAAACCAAAAAAGCCAGCAGGATAGCTCCATGCTGACTTTATCTAATCAAATATAAAATTAATCTGCGGTTTTAACGGGTACCAGGTTTTCCAGTTCTTCGCTGCTGAACAGACGGTAATGCACTTTAAATGTTTTTTGTAAAGGGGTTTCAAGAGAGAAGCCCCCAACACCAAAACCATCTAACACATCGAGGGTAAAATGCGAGTATTTCCAGTATTCAAAAAGGTCTCTGTCAACCCAAAATTCGCATCCTTCAATCTCCCCCAGGCACACATCGTTCATGCGTAAGTAGTAGCCGCCTTTTTCAAAGCATTGTGGTTGCGTACCTTCGCAACAGCCCCCAGCCTGATAGAACATTAATTCTCCATGTTTGTCCTTCAAAACGGCAATCAGTTCTTTCGCTTTGTCTGTACTGTCTATTCTGCATACCATGGTTTACAAATTGTTTATTGATCAATATTGAAATGAATCTGGCAGGGTAGGTGCCTTTCGTGCATACTATAGCAAACGTCTTAATATTTATTTAGTTATAATTAAGTTTAAAAGAATCCCAGTTTGTTTTTATCATATGAGATGAGCATGTTTTTTGTCTGGCGATAATGCCCCAACATCATTTTATGATTCTCTCTACCCACTCCGGATTGCTTATACCCTCCAAATGGGGCTCCTGCCGGGTAAGCATGGTATTGATTTACCCATACGCGTCCTGCCTGAATTGCTCTGGGCACCTGATAAAGCTCGTGGGCATCGCGTGTCCAAACGCCTGCACCCAAACCGTACAAGGTATCATTTGCAATTTCAATCGCTTCCTCAACCGTTTTAAAGGTAGTAACTGCCAGCACCGGACCAAAAATCTCTTCCTGAAAAATCCTCATTTTATTGTGGCCTTTGAAAATGGTTGGCTTAATGTAGTAGCCTCCGCCTAGTTCGCCTGGTAGTTCGTTTACCTGGCCACCCGTTAATACTTCGGCACCTTCTTCCTTACCCAATTTAATATATTGGGCAATTTTCTCATATTGTATTTTTGACGCCTGTGCACCCATCATTACTGTCCTGTCTAACGGGCTACCGATTTTAATTGCCTCAGTTCTTTCAATTACCCTGGCAATAAACCTTTCATAAATGTCTTCCTGGATTAATAGTCTGGATGGACAGGTGCAAATCTCTCCCTGGTTTAAAGCAAACATCACCGCACCCTCAACCGCTTTATCTAAAAAGGCATCATCTTCATCCATTACCGAGCTGAAGAAAACGTTGGGTGATTTGCCCCCTAGTTCTAAAGTAACGGGTATGATATTTTCTGTTGCATATTGCATCACCAATCTGCCTGTAGGGGTAGATCCGGTAAATGCGGCTTTCGAAACTTTTGGATTAGTAACCAGTGCACGACCGAGTTCTGAGCCGAAGCCGTTGACCACATTTACCACACCCGGAGGCAGCAAATCACCAATCAGTTCCATAAGTACCATGATCGAAACCGGCGTGCTTTCAGCTGGTTTCAGTACCACGCAGTTGCCGGCTGCAAGGGCCGGAGCCAGCTTCCAGATGCCCATTAGCAAAGGAAAATTCCAGGGGATAATCTGGGCGACAACCCCGATAGGCTCATGAACAATCAACGAAACGGTGTTGGCATCCAGTTCTGAAAGTGAACCTTCTTCGGCACGGATGACGCCGGCAAAGTACCGGAAATGGTCAACGCCCAAAGGTAAGTCGGCCGCCAGGGTTTCTCTAACAGCCTTACCGTTATCAATGGTTTCAACAGTGGCCAGGTACTCGAGATTGTCTTCCATCCTTTGTGCAATTTTGTTCAGGATGATGCTTCTTTCTGTTGATGAAGTTTTGCTCCAGGTTTTGAAGGCCTCATGTGCAGCGTTCACTGCCAATTCTAAATCTTCTTTAGTAGAGTGTGCCGCTTTTGTAAACACTTTACCATCTATTGGAGAGATATTGTCAAAGTAATTTCCTTTAACAGGTGGTACAAACGTTCCTCCGATATAATTATCATACTGGGGTTTAAATGATGGTTTTTCAATTAAATTTTCCATAATTATTAATGTTTTAAGTTTTGAAAAACACCATAAGCTTTTGTACGTAATTCAATTTGGTCAATATTGCTCATAATATTTTTCGGGAATTAAGATTTGGTTATTACAAACCTAATGGCAAAGTACTGTGGGCAGATAGTATAATTACATCAATCGGTAGCATTATTGTTTCAGGCTATTGAACGTTGTCGAAATACTTATATATTTGATTAGTCAGTAATTCTCTCTAACCAAAATCTTCATTGCTATGCCACATACACTAGATCAGGTCAGTTTAAGCAAAACTGAAAATTTACAGACCTTGGTTGAAAACAGGACTTCCTACACGCTTGAACGTTGTGAACTGAATGTTTATGAAACCTATACTCAATCCTATAAAGTTCCGCTTACATTCAATGATTTTGTAATTACCAGTATGTTACGTGGTAAAAAGGTGATGCATCTTTTAGATCGGAAAGAATTTGACTATTATCCTGGCCAAACGGTTATTGTACCTCCTGATGTAACGATGAAGATAGATTTTCCTGAAGCTACTAACCTAAACCCGACACAATGCATTGCTTTAGCTATAGATCAGGAGCAAATTAGAAAAACAATTGCCTATTTAAATGAATTTTTTCCGAAAGAGGGAAGTAATGAGAAATGGCTTTTGAATTACGATGAATATCACTTTTACAACAATGAAGAGATTGCTTATTTAATTAACAAAGTAATCAGGATTTGTGCTGAACGATCTAAAGAAAAAGATGTGCTTGCCGACTTGACTCTGAAGGAGCTTCTGGTAAGAATTATGCAAACCCAAAACCTGAAGACGATCACTGACGATTCCTACAATTTAAATCAGAATCCATTGGCCTTCGTATTAAACTATATTAAATCGAACCTGAATGAGAAGATTAGCATCAATAACTTAAGCGATAAGGCCTGCATGAGCAAAGCTACATTTTACCGCTTATTTAAAAGGGAGCTGGGCATCAGTCCGAACGATTTTATTCTCGCTGAGAAGATCAACAAAGCTAAAATGTTATTGGCTCAACCTGGGTCGAAGGTTGCTTCGATTAGCTTCGAGCTGGGCTTCAATGATGCCAACTATTTTATCAGAACCTTTAAAAAGTTGGTTGGGATAACTCCGGGTGCCTATCAAATGCAGGTGGCAAAACAATTAATCCACTAATCTTCAAGATATCTTTTTGAATAGGTAATGCCCATCAAATCATAGCGTTTGAGTTGTGTTTTCAATCGCTTTTTAAAATCAGGATAGTTACGCTTTTCTTTTGGTGTCCACAATATTTCGCTTAGGGCGTCTAACCGTGGGAAAAGCTGATATTGTACTTTTGCGGGATTGGTGATGTACTCTGTCCATAAGCAAGCCTGTCCACCCCAGATGTATTTTGCTTGTTCTGTATTTAACGCTGCCGGAACGGGTTCATAGTTATAAACATCGGCAAGGAAGGAGGGGGTGCTTGCCGTTAAACTGTCTTCTTTCAAGAACTGACCATGGTTGAAGTACATTCTGTTTTCAGGAGTCATAATGGCTTTATGGCTTTGTTTTGCCGCCTCAATTCCTCCTTTTTCACCCTGCCAGCTCATCACAATGGCATTTGGTGCCAGGCCGCCCTGCAATATTTCATTCCATCCGATAATCGTTTTGCCCTTGCTATTTACAAATTTCTCCACTCTGCGGATAAAATAACTCTGAAGTTCACTTTCATTTTTCAATCCTTTAATTTTCATAAACTGTTGCGAAACGGAAGATTGTTTCCACCAGATTTTTGATGCTTCATCGCCTCCGATGTGGATATATGGAGATGGAAATAACTCCATCACCTCTGTTAAAACATTTTCCAGGAATTTGAAAGTGGTATCAGTCGCCTGCAAAACATTATTGTATTTATTCATCATTCCCCAGGTTTGTGCCACTTCATATTTTTTGTCGGGCTCAGTACCCAGTTCAGGGTATGCGGTTAATAGCGCCATGCTGTGGGCTGGCATTTCAATTTCAGGGATGATGGTAATGTATCGTTTAGCCGCATACTCAATTACATCTTTGATCTGTTCCTGCGTATAATAACCACCATGCTTAATCCCATCTGTTTTAATCACGGCATCCTTTGGCGTAATTTTAACTTCATTGGGCAAAACCTGATATTTAATGTTTTCATTTCCTTTACCAGGCCATAAGCCCACGATACTTCCTTTGCGCCAGGCGCCAATTTCGGTAAGTTTTGGGTATCGTTTAATCTCGATTCTCCAGCCATGATCATCGGTTAAGTGCCAGTGGAAGTAATTCATTTTATGTAACGCCAGATAATCGATGTATTGTTTTATAAAAGCTACATCGAAAAAATGACGGCTTACATCGAGGTGCATTCCGCGGTAACCGAAGCGAGGGTAATCGGTAATATTTAAATTTGGAATATTTAGGATTTCTGTGTCGTTTACAGGAAATGATTGAATGAGTGATTGTACGCCATAAAAAACTCCTGGCTTAGAAGTTCCTGCAATTGAAATTGCTTTATCTGAGCTGTTGATTACGTAGGCGTCATCAAATTCGCTAATTCTGGTATTTAGAACCAAAGTAATAAAGTTTTTATTGGGCGTTACGTTCGTTACATTTAGCTTGATCTGATAATATTTTTGTAAGTAATCACAGAGAAATTTAGCCGAGTTAATTAAAGAGGTATCAACAACTACAATCTGTGTTTTTGAATCTATTACAAAATCTTTTTGATCTTTTTTAATTTCGAGGTACACAGGCTGTGGGATAATACTGATTTCCTGAGCAGAGATTTTGAACGAAATAATGGTCAGAAACAAAAAGATGATTTTTCTCATAATGAATAGAGTGGGTTACGTTTTTCAAAAATACTGATTCCAGATAGATAACAAAAGATTGCTTCGTTAGCTGAAGAAGCTTTTCCGCAATGACGATGAATCAAGAATTCCATATGTTCTTTGTTTCCATTGACAAAAAAAAATCCCGATAACTTTCGCTATCGGGATTAATATATTTAGTTAAAAAGAACTAGCCTTTTTTAGCTTTGCTTTCTTCGCCTTCTAATTGCGATTTCAATTGAGCCAATACGTCTAAGTCTCCTAAAGTAGATTTCTCTACTGAATCTTTAACTTTTTTAACCGCAGTTACAGCAGCTTTAGCTTCTTTTTTCTTAGCATTTCTTTCTTCTGCTACAGCCTCAGCTTTAACTTCTTCCCAGATACGTGCGTGTGAAACAACGATGCGTTTAGCTTCTTTGTTAAACTCGATGATTTTGAAGTCGTTAGTTTCTTCAGCTTTAACTGAAGTACCATCTTCTTTAACCATGTGTTTAGTTGGTACGAAACCTTCTACACCGTATGGTAAAGCAATAACAGCACCTTTATCAGTTACTTTAACAACTGTACCCTGGTGAACTGAATCTAAAGTGAAGATAGTTTCAAAAGTATCCCAAGGGTTTTCTTCTAATTGTTTGTGACCTAAGCTTAATTTACGGTTATCAACATCTAATTCTAAAACAACTACGTCTAATACATCACCAACTTTAGTGAATTCATTAGGGTGGTTTACTTTTTTAGACCATGATAAGTCAGAAATGTGGATTAAACCATCGATACCTTCTTCGATTTCAACGAAAACGCCGAAGTTAGTCATGTTTTTAACAGTTGCCTGGTGCTTGCTTCCAACTGGGAATTTAGCAGCAACTTCTTGCCATGGATCGTTAGATAGTTGTTTAATACCTAAGCTCATTTTGCGTTCGTCTCTGTCTAAAGTTAAAACTTCAGCCTCGATCTCATCACCAACTTTTAAGAATTCCTGTGGATTTCTCAAGTTTTGTGACCAGCTCATTTCAGAAACGTGGATTAAGCCTTCAACACCTGGGATGATTTCTAAGAAAGCACCGTAATCTGCAACAGTTACGATTTTTCCTTTTACTTTAGAACCAACCTGAATGTCAGTACTTAGGTTTTCCCAAGGGTGTGGAGTTAATTGTTTTAAGCCTAAAGCGATACGTTTTTTCTCATCATCGAAATCTAAAACAACAACGTTGATTTTTTCATCTAATGATAATACTTCTTTTGGATGCTCTATGCGGCCCCAAGAAATATCAGTGATGTGAAGTAAACCGTCAACACCTCCTAAATCGATGAATACACCGAAATCTGTAATGTTTTTAACCGTACCTTCAAGTACCTGACCTTTTTCTAATTTAGAAACGATTTCTACTTTTTGTGACTCTAAATCGTCTTCGATTAACACTTTATGAGAAACTACAACGTTTTTAAACTCATGGTTAATTTTAACAACTTTGAATTCCATTGTTTTACCCACGTATACATCGTAATCGCGGATAGGTTTAATATCAATCTGAGATCCTGGTAAGAAAGCTTCAACGCCCATGATATCAACGATTAAACCACCTTTAGTACGGCTCTTAACAAAACCATTGATGATTCTATCATTTTCAAGAGCCTCGTTAATTGCTTCCCATGATCTTTGGGTTTTAGCTCTTTTGCGAGATAGGATCAATTGACCGTTAGCATCTTCTGGTGCTTCAACGAAAACGTCAACTGAATCGCCGATTTTTAGATCTGGTGTATCACGGAACTCTGAAGTCGAAACTAAACCGTCAGATTTAAAACCTACGTTTAATACTACATCTTTGCTGTTGATTGAAACAACGATACCGCTGATGATTTCACCTTTAGTGATCTGGTTAAATGTTCCGGCATACATATCTTCAAACTTTTTACGGTCTGCGTCATTGTAATTACCGAAAACTTTTTCATCTGCATCCCAATCGAAATCTTCCGTTGGTGTTGCTAATGATGATTTGATCGATTCGATCGAAACTGAATCAGCTTCTGACTCAATAGTTTCTTTTTCAGTCAGGCGTCCGCCTTCTCCCTGAAGCTCAGCTGTTTTAGCTGCTAATTCTTTTTCTGCTACTTGTTTTTTAGCCATTAATTAATTATCTCCTTTTTTCCCTATTTAGGGACTGCAAAGGTAAAAATATTTTAATTAATAGAAAAGATTTTTTTAATAAATGTTGCTGATTTTTAATGGATTATAATAAAGCGCATTATCCGTTTAATGGGGATTACCGGGATTTCCAGATGAAATAGCAGTAATGTGGCGAGCAGCAACACTTAAAATAATTAGCAGTAAGTATTAAACGTATAAGTCGTGATGAGAATCCTGCCATTATCAGCGTCAGCACTAATGGTAGAACAATATAGCCTGTTATCCGTTATTTCTTTGCAAACGTTCCCCTGGTGAAACCTTCTCCAATCAGTGTTTTTTCATCTCTGATCAGCAGCATAATGGTATTTTGCTGATCGTACAACTTGATCATATCGCCGTCGATTACGTATTTGGAGGTAAATGTCGAGTCATTATAAGCATCGGAAACGGTAACAGAATCTTTAGATTTAAAATCGAAGGTTTTGTACTGCACATCCTCACTACTGGCGAAACTTCCGGTTACCACTTTTTGCTGTACAAAAGTGATATAGCATAAGTAGCCTACCACCAGAATTACAACTACCGAAAAGCCAATAATAAATTTATTACTGCTGGCATATTTCAGCGAAAAATAAAGGATGGTAAAAAGGATGAGCGCAACAACAACAATAAAAATTATTGCTGTGTAATCAGTTTTGGTTTGAGGAACGGAAGCCTCAACAGTTGTTTTTTCTGGGGCTGTTTTTACCGGAGAAATTCTAACCAGAAATTCTTTGCTTACCCAGCCTTCACCATTGGTCACTTTGATTTTGAAGAAGCTTGCACTGGAAGAGTCGATAACTGCTACATTTTCGTCTTTAGGCAGGTATCCGACAATTTTACTTTTTGGGTCTGCTTTCTCCCTAACCCGTAAATCATCTGCAGTAACGCGATAAAGATCAGCATTTGCTGACGTTGCTTGTGCGGTATTTGTTGCTGCTGCGGGCGTGTTAGTTTGGTTTGGGGCGGGGCTGGCAGGTGCAGCGGGAGCAACCTTTTCCAGAAAGTCTTTACTTACCCAACCTTCGCCATTTTTCAATTTTACTTTATAAAACTTAGCATTGCTGGCATCCAAGACCATGATTTTTTCGTTTTGGGAAAGCGTGGTTATCACCTTGCTTTTCTGGTCGCTCGTTGCCCTAACCCTTAGCTTATCAGCAGTAACCCGGTAGTTATCCTGAGCATTTATACGGTTTGAGAATATAAAAAAGACAAGTAATAAGAGAAAAAATCTGATCATAGTTATAGGATTTCTGCAGGCAGTTATAATAAAATTGCAACGACATTAAGAGCAAACATCGTGCTACTGTGCCAAAATTAGGAAATAATTTAAATGATAGGGTATAACCCATGCGATTGTTAAGCTACCAGCTTCCGCCACTGCCACCTCCGCTGCTGCTTCCGCCACCCCAACTGCTTGAGGATGATGAACTGCCAGACGATGACGAACCTGATGAGCTTCCTGAACTTTCTCTTACCAGCATCGTGAGGGTTACCCAACGGATAAATTCGACATGTTTGCAAAAACTACATTCGTTAACCCGTTTTGCCTGCCCATCGTGACTGTATGTTGCAGCTTTCACAGTTACCTGCTTATCGGTTTCATAAGTTCTGAATCCGCAGGATGGGCAAGCGGCAAAGTGATTATGTTTTTCCGCGGGCCATGGTTTTATGATATGCTCCTTCTGATCAACGCTTTGCCAGATATCATAATCATACGCTTTCACCATTTCCTCTTTTCGCTGCCCTTTTGTTAAAAATGGCGTACCTTCAATATTCTCTTCTCTGTTTAAACGAAGCATAGGCTGCTGTCGGCTGTCCAATACCGGTTTAAAACGTTTATTTCCTTCAGCTTTGCGGAAGAACTGACGGATGATCACAAAAATGATCAGTGGACAAAAGAGGATCATCCATCCGTATTTTTTATGAAAAGAGGTTACTGCATTTGAAAAGTTTTCATCATCATGATATGAACTTCTGATGTGCTCAATTAAAAAAAGATAGCGGAAAAATAGACAAATGCTAAAAATAGTTGCTAAAATATATGGTAGGCTTGAGAGTGAAATGTTTTTAAACCAACCGAACCCACCTGCGACAATAGATATGATGCCCACAAAAATGGCGGTAAAGATTATCACTACGCAGCCTATGTTCGGGGCTGACTGCTGTAAAATTTTATTTCCTTTGCCTGGTTTGACTTGCTTCGCCGGATATCGCCCCAACAATTTAAACAATCCGAAGAATGCGAGACAAATAGCAATAGCAGGAAGCCAGACCTTTTCCAGGTTACTGTTATAACCACGCTGGGTAAAAAACTGATTGAGTTCAGATTTGTTTTCCGGATTCAGGATGATGGTGCCCATGGCATTAAGGGTATTGATAATGCCTGTGCCATAGTCGTTTTTTCTGAAGGCAGGATGGAGGTTTTGTTCGGCAATGTGTTTGAGTTTTACATCCGGTAATAAGCCTTCAGCGCCGGTGCCGGTGATAAAGCGATATTTCCTCCGATCTTTGGCAATAAAGAGCAGTACTCCATTATTACTGGTTTTTTGTCCTATTCCCCAGGTATTAAAAAGCGTATAGGCAAAATCAAAATCTTCCTGATCTGGATCAAAATCATTAACAATTACCACCGCTACCTGAACGTTTGTTTTTCGTTCAAAGCTCGAAATGGTGTCGTTAATACTTGCAACATCTCCGGCGCTAAGTATCCCGTCGGGGTTACTCACCCAGCCTCCGTCGGTTTTCTTCGGATCTGGTATCTCAGCTACAGAGTAAGCTTTTTGAGCAAGTAACGGTGCGGAAAAAATAACAAGTAGGAAAATAAAAAGAGCTTTTGAGAGATGTTGGTGGTGCATTGTAGATGATCATTTAACGATTAGATTAAATTCTCCGTGCAAATACAGTACCGTTTATTCCTTCAAAATGCGATCAATAACCGTGTCGAGTTTTCTCTTGTCTTTTGCATAAGGCGCAAGGTCGAAAAGTTGTACAGCTTTAAATTCTATCGGATGGCTTTCACTTTGCAGAGAAATATAACCGGATTTGAGTGCTTTACCATCGGTTTTGACTTTTGGGTCGTAGTTAGAAACATTTCCACCACCAATCTGAGGCCTGGTATATTCCAGCACTACCTCGTTATCTATGATATGTTTAATCACTGAATCTCCAAGTACCAGAAATTCTGCTGTTACCCATTGGTCGCCTGCATAGGTTTTTGACTGCGAATCGAGACAATGTGGTGTAAATAGTTCACCCTTGTAATTAATTAAAGTTCCGGGTGTACATACATTGCTTGTGTGTCGTTCGTGTTCGCCATCACCACCCAGAATTTGTCCTTCAATCGAAATGGGAAAATCCTGGTCTTTTAGCATGGTTGCCGGATCCTGGCAATGCAACATCGCACCACTGTTACGGGTTGCCCATCCTTCACCGCCTTTAGCCTGATCACCAATAAAACGGTAGGTAACCTTTAACAAGTAGTAAGAGAAAGCCTTTTTATAAAAGATGTGACCATATTGTTTATCAAATTCCTGATAACCATCATAACTCACTTTCATTAAACCATTTTCTGCGCGAAAGGTATAGGCATAATTATCTTTGTATTCATGTTTGGATATTTTGACATTCCAATCCTTTAAATCCTTTCCGTTGAAAAGATTGATCCAGCCTTTTTGGGCGCTGGTATTAAGCGAAATAAATGCAAAAAATATAAATAGAGCAGATGTGTGTTTAAATTTCATGGTTGCCTGATTGGTTAGCAGCTAAAAATAGGAAATTTAAATTAAACCCTGTATTTAAACTTTTATGAATGGGGTAATAGCGGTGTTACCCTTTCTAATGCAAATTCCAGTTGTTCTTTCTGAGTCAGGTTGGTGTTATCCAGAATAATTGCATCATCAGCCCTTACTAGTGGACTTTCTTTCCGTGTAGTGTCGGCATAGTCACGGTGTGCAAGGTTTTCAAAAACCTCTTCCAGCATAGTTTCGTTATTTCCTTTACTTTCCAGCTCCTTAAATCTGCGTTCAGCCCTGATTTTCGGATCGGCCGTCATGAAAAGTTTTAGAGGAGCATCAGGAAAAACAGTAGTTCCTATATCCCTGCCATCCATCACAATGTTTTTGGATTTCCCCATGCGTTGCTGCTGTTTTACCATTTCATGGCGAACGATTTTATGGGCAGAAACTTCACTCACATTTTCAGATACGGGCATTAAACGGATTTCATCAGAAACTTCTTCACCGTTCAGGGTGATGTGCGATTCGTAGTCACGTGAGTGGAAATTCAGTTCAATATGTTGCAATGCATCGGTTACCGCTTCATCACTGTTTACCTCAATATGGTTCCGCAAAAAATATAGGGTTACCGCGCGGTACATGGCGCCGCTATCTACATAAATGAAACCTAATTTTTTAGCCAGTGCCTTTGCTAATGTGCTTTTCCCGCAAGATGAATAGCCATCAATAGCTATAACCAAGTTTTTCTTCATTGTGTACAAAGGTAGAAAAGGCGGTGAACTTATTAAATTTTTTTAGATTACTATTCTTCATACTTTTGTGACATGTTACCCACGAGAGAAGAAATTTTAAGGTCAGTGATATTCAAAACCTCCAGGAGCGGTGGGAAAGGTGGGCAAAACGTAAATAAAGTTTCCAGTAAAGTGGAGTTGGTTTTTAATATTGAAAATGCTTCTTTTTTTGATGACAATGAAAAAACGTTACTGAAGGTTAGGTTAGCAAACAGGTTGGATACTGATGGTTTGCTGCATATTGTTTCTCAGGAAGATAGGAGCCAGCTCTTGAATAAAGAGAAAACCATTGCTAAATTAATCGACTTGTTTAAAAAATCGCTTAAAGTTGACAGGAAAAGAAAGCCAACCAGGATTCCTAAAGGAGTCATTGAAAGCCGATTAAAGAATAAATCGGTCAACTCGTTGAGAAAAGAGGCGAGAAGAAAGCCCCAAGTTGATTAGTCTGCAGTTGAAATAAACCTTCTCCCGAGTTTAATCATTCAAATTATTTCCCAAACCTGTAGTATAAACTCAGGCCGCCATAATTTTGTGCCTGGGCAACACTCTTGATTTCTTTTGTTTTGAAGATGATATTGAAATCTATAGTAAACCGTCTGGAACTATAATTTACACCAAATTGCTGTTCAAAAACGATGGGCTTAACTCCAAATGTTAAGGGACTGTTGTTATTAAACAGGCTACCTTGAATGGTTGCATCGTAAGCAACGAAATTGAGTTGTGGTTTAGCGTAAACAAAAAACTCCGATTTATTTAAACTGGCTGTTTTGGCATTACCGATCACAGCGTTATATGTGGTACTGTTAAAAAGCTGATTTAGTCTGCCTGCCCTCAACAATGCTGATGCGCCAAGACCTGAAAACGTTGTGCCGATATTTGCATATCCCTGACCGCTGAGGTCAACTACCTGATCGTTTGAACGAATAAAGAGTTTGCTGTAAGTTGCAGCCAGGTTAACAGCTAATTCATTTTTGATCTGATATTCCCAGCCTGCCGGGGTATAAAAGCCAACGGTTCGATGTAGTAATTCCTGTGCATCCTGAGCGAGTGAATTGGGACCAACGGTTCCGATTTCTACGCTTGTTTTCAGAACGCTCTCATTTTTGTAAAATATGGAATACGCCGCACCCGCGTATAAATAGCCGGCAAAGGGGCGGTCCTGATTTTCTTTTTTCGGTACCTGACCCCAATAGGGGGTATACATTTTTTGCCCTGCCGATATTTCATAAGTTTTCTTCTCTATCTGTTCAGAAAATTTCTCAGAATTTAAAGCCCTTCTGAAATATATAAACAAGCCATTGGTGTAGTAGCGATCATTCAATGTTGCCAGATAGGCATCATTCTCTGTTTTAAAGCCGTATTCGTTTTTAAATGACTGGCTAAAGCCAGATAGAAACACAAAGCATAAAAATGCCGTAGTAAAGAAAGATTTCATAAAAAAGCCCGGATTTATCCGGGCTATAAATGTATTTATTGTAATTGAATATTTGATTTAAAAACCAAAAGATTACAAATTAGTTAACGATGGGCTTGATCTTTATCGTCAAATCCAGTGGTTTTTTAACCTTGTTTTTAGTTAGTGCCATATCAATAACTTCGCTCATTTCACTTACATAATGAAATTGCAGGTCTTTGATGTAGCTTTTCTTAATTTCCAGAATATCTTTTCTATTGCTTTTGCACAATATGATTTCCTTGATATTAGCGCGTTTTGCTGCCAATATCTTCTCTTTAATTCCACCAACAGGAAGAACTTTTCCCCTTAAAGTAATCTCACCCGTCATGGCCAGGTGTTGTTTAACTTTACGCTGTGTAAATGCTGAAGTAAGCGCAGTTAACATGGTTATGCCTGCAGAAGGGCCATCCTTAGGCGTGGCGCCTGCAGGAACGTGTACATGCACATCCCAGTTATCAAATAAAGAATAGTCAATGCCGAATTCTGCTGCATGCGCCCGGAGATATGCCAGGGCAATTACTGCCGATTCCTTCATCACATCACCCAGGTTACCCGTTAAAGTTAATTTTCCTTTTCCCGGACTTAAACTGGCTTCGATAAATAAAATATCACCACCAACGCTTGTCCACGCTAAACCAGTAACCACACCCGCAACCTCATTCCCCTCATACAGATCTTTGTCGTAGATGGGTGCACCTAAAATACGTTCTATGTCTGCCGGGGTTAGGGTAGCTTCATAGCTTTCCTCCATCGCAATTTTCGTTGCCACACCACGAACAATTGAACCTATCCGTTTTTCCAAACCACGCACACCTGATTCCCTGGTATAATCTTCAATTACCTTTTCGATTAATGCAGGCTTCAAATTAATATCCTTTGACTGTAAACCGTGATTTTCTTTCTGTTTAGGTAAAAGATATTTCTTTGCGATTTCAATCTTTTCTTCAATCGTATATCCGTTTACCTCAATAACTTCCATACGATCCAGTAAAGCGGGTTGTATGGTGCTTAATGAGTTTGCAGTGGCAATAAATAAGATATTGGATAAATCATAATCCATTTCCACATAATGATCATAAAAAGCATTGTTCTGTTCCGGATCCAGTACTTCTAAAAGTGCAGAAGAGGGATCACCTCTGTGATCAGTTCCTACTTTGTCGATTTCATCCAAAACAAAAACCGGATTATCAGCACCTGCTTTTTTGATTGACGAAATGATCCGACCAGGCATTGCGCCGATATAGGTTTTACGGTGACCGCGAATTTCGGCCTCATCACGAATGCCACCCAGGGCCATTCTCACGTACTTGCGTCCCAATGCTTTCGCAACTGACTTTCCAAGTGAAGTTTTACCAACTCCCGGAGG
The DNA here is from genome assembly GCF_032678525.1 of Pedobacter frigidisoli. Classification (GTDB taxonomy): domain Bacteria; phylum Bacteroidota; class Bacteroidia; order Sphingobacteriales; family Sphingobacteriaceae; genus Pedobacter; species Pedobacter frigidisoli_A. The sequence goes on along the minus strand of NZ_JAVTSE010000009.1, from coordinate 151,021 downwards.
GCCTACAAGACACAAAATAGGCGCTTTCATATTGCGTTTTAGCTTTAAAACAGCTAAATACTCAATGATTCTTTGTTTCACTTTTTCCAGGCCGAAATGATCCTTATCCAGGATCCGCTGAGCACGCTTTAAGTCGAAGTTATCTTTGGTAAACTCACTCCAGGGCAAATCCAGTAAAAGCTCAAGATAATTCAACTGAACGGAATAATCAGGGGCTGCAGGATTCATCCTGCCCAGTTTGTCGAGTTCTTTATCAAAATGGGCATAAACCTCTTTCGACCATTTTTTAAGTTTAGCCTTTTCTTGCAAGGCATCGAATTCCAGGTCGGCAGAGTTTCCACCTAATTCTTCCTGAATAGTTTTTAACTGCTGATTCAGGAAATAATCTCTCTGCTGTTTGTCTAAATCGGTTCTCACTTTCGACTGAATCTGATTTCTCAGTTCCAGCATCTGCAATTCAATCATCAAAAGCTCCATTACCTTCTGAGCGCGATCCTGCAATTTATCCATTTCAAGGATTTTTTGCTTATCGGCCATTTCGGCATTCATATTCGACGATATAAAGTTGATCAGAAAAGAATTGCTTTCGATATTTTTTAATGCAATACTGGCTTCGCTAGGGATATTAGGCGAGAGCTGAATAATCTGGGCAGACATCTCACGGATTGAGGCAATAAGTGCTTTAAACTCCTTATCCGTTTTATGTTTCTGTTCCTCAAACTTTTTAACAACTGCTTTGATATAAGGCTCATTTTGTACTTCCTCAATTAAGCTGAAACGTTGTTTGCCTTGTATAATAACAGTGGTATTGCCATCCGGCATTTGCAATAACTTCACAATATTGGCAACGGTGCCCACAGTGTTAAGTTGCTCAAATGTAGGATCTTCTATAGAAACATCCTTTTGAGATACTACCCCAATAATTTTATTTCCTTTGTAAGCTTCTTTAATTAATTTTATTGATTTATCTCTTCCAACAGTTATTGGGATAACTACACCAGGAAAAAGTACGGTATTCCGCAAAGGCAATATGGCCAATGTTTCAGGGGTTTCCTCATTGTTCATTTCATCTTCGTCCTGTTGAGACATTAATGGGAAAAATTCGGTATCCTCGTTTATTATGGGCATTGCTGAATGGAAATCAAATATATCTTGTTTACTCATTATCACGTTTCCTCAAACGACAAACTGGCAGTGCTGTCGCCTTCACATTTTTAGTTTTGTTTCTCTACTCACAATTTCAACTCTTGTGCCAAAGTGGAAATTACATTAATGTTATGTTAAAACGGCAGAATAATTTAAATATTTGTGCCTCTATCATATAAACGGTTTTTTAACGTTATTGCTATTGTTTAGCGGGATTGGTTTTGCGTTAATGAAAATTAAAAACTTTTAATTTATAAGAATACGATTATATTGCAAAAAATTTCAACCATTAGGTATAAATTTATAAAACTATTATCCATTACATGAACTATTTTAAAAGGGCTATCCTGGGCTTAATCATTTTTTCATCTACAAGCACATTTGCACAAGGAAATTATGAGAAGAGTATGCAGGCAATGATGAACGGTGATTACAAATCTGCTGTTACTCAACTAGAAAAAGCCGATACCAAAACACCCGATAATGCTAAAATTTTACAGATGCTGGGTTACTCGTACTTTCAGAACGGGGAATATGAAAAATGTATTTCAACTTACAGCCGTTTAATTAATATTAAGCCCTCTGAAGTTTCGGCATACTATTACCGTGGCAAAGCCAGGTTAAATATTGCTAACGACCCAAAAGAATCACTGAACAGTTTGAGGGAGAATTTTTATACCGCTGCCTTGAAAGATTTTTCGAAATCGATCGAAATCACAGGTGATGAAGATTCACAGATGTTGCAAAACAGAGCAATCGCTTACAAAGATTATGCTATTTTCAGGTCGTATAAGGCTAAGAAGAAAGAAGAAAAGTTAGCTTGTGTAGCATTATTTAATAATTCAATTGCAGATTTTCAGAAGGTATTAACCATGCAGCCATTAAGAAAAGATATTATCGACTGGATTACTTACGATAAAGCACAGATTGCGAGTATGAAGTAACGGCAATTATAACATTAAAAAAAAGGAGTCCTGATCCCTCGGGACTCCTTTTTTTATTCCAGCTTACCGACAATGTGGTATGATTTCTGTTTAAGGAATCGTATTTTCTGGAGTTTTTTAATTTCGTAAAAAAGGCCTGGCGCATACCTCAGCGTATCAACTGACTGAAACAAAATGTTTTTATTCTCCACAATAATTTCAATCTTAGCAACCTTAGCCTGCTGATGTGTGATTAAAATTTTCTTTACCGGAATCTTTTTATTGGCAGAGCTGTAAATGGTTAACTGATGATCTACAGTTACCTTAAATTCGCCCTGCCATGAAGCTTTGTTAATATCTGCATTTGTAAATACAGCCAGTTCTTTTTCCCAATCGGCAATTTTGATTTTCCTGTTTTCCGAAACACCATTTACTGAAACAGTTTTTTCAACGATTGGGTTGCTCAAGCGTAAGCGGTTAATTTCTTTGCTGAAAAAACCTTTAACATCAAAATAGGATAACCTTGCATTAGCGTTGGTTTCCCTCTCCTGATTACAAGAGGTGAATCCGAATGCCAATGCAAGTATTAAGAGTTTTCTAATCATTATACCAGAACATTTCCTGTCATTTCTTCAGGAATGGCAACACCTAGTATTTTCAAGATAGTAGGGGCAATATCTCCCAGTTTTCCATCAGCAATCGATTTGTAGTCATTGTCAATGAGGATACACGGTACCAGATTGGTCGTGTGTGCGGTGTTTACTGAACCATCTGCATTTACCATATATTCAGAGTTACCGTGATCGGCCAGTAAAATAAATGAATATCCGTTTTCCAGTCCTTTTTTTACAACTGTTTCAGCACATTTATCTGCAGTTTCTACCGCTCTAATTACAGCTTCAAAAACCCCGGTGTGTCCAACCATATCCGGGTTAGCAAAATTCAAACAAATAAAGTCAGCCCAGCGTGTTTCCATCTCTGCAGTTATGGCTTCGGTAATTCCTGCAGCACTCATTTCGGGTTGCAGGTCATAGGTCGCAACTTTTGGCGAAGGAATTAAAATCCGCTTTTCGTTGTTAAATTCTGTCTCTCTTCCACCTGAAAAAAAGAATGTCACGTGAGGATATTTTTCAGTTTCAGCAATACGGATTTGATTTTTGTTGTTTAAAGATAAAACTTCACCAATTGTTTTGGTTAAATCATCTTTTGTAAAAACAACATTTACTTTCTCAAAACTCTCGTCATAAGTAGTCATGGTAACATAGTATAACGGAAGTCTGTGCATATGTTGCTCAGGGAAATCCTTTTGTGTTAGCGCAGTGGTAATTTCCCTTCCTCTGTCGGTACGGAAGTTAAAACAAATCACTACGTCATCGTTCTGAATCGTGGCAATAGCGTTGCCATTGGCATCAGTTAATACTACTGGTTTGAGAAACTCATCTGTTATCCCATCGGTATATGATTTTTGAATGGTAGCCAGGGCATCCTGGGTTTTTTCACCTACACCATTCACCATTACATCATAGGCTTGCTTAACACGTTCCCATCGGTTGTCGCGATCCATAGCATAGTACCGACCCACCAACGTAGCCAGTTTTGCATTTCCGTTTTTTATGTGATTTTGAAGATCATCAATAAAACCCAATCCCGAATTAGGATCAGTATCACGGCCATCCAGAAATGCATGCACATAAGTTTTTTCTACATTAGCTTCAGTAGCAGCATCACACAAGGCTTTTAAGTGTTCAATGTGCGCATGTACACCACCATTTGAAACCAAACCAATGAAATGAACAGCTTTATTATTTTGTTTTGCATAGTCAAAAGCAGCCAGCAAAACCGGGTTAGTATGTAATTCTCTATCTGCAATGGATTTGTTTATTCTTCCAAGTTCCTGATAAACAACCCTACCTGCACCTAAATTCATGTGTCCAACTTCAGAGTTACCCATCTGGCCCGCTGGTAAACCTACTGCCTCGCCTGAGGCTTCCAGTTTTGAGTTTGGGTATTGCTGTAACAAGGAATCAAAAAAAGGTGTATTGGCAGCATAAGCAGCATCAGATTGATCTTTCCTGCCATATCCCCAGCCATCTAAAATTATAAGTGCGAGTTTTTTATTGTTTGTCATCTTCTTAAAAAAATAATTGAACAGCTTAAAAACAAATCTGCAAAAGTCTTGTTCTTGCTTTTATTAATAAGGCAAATATAGCTTTCTTGATGCTTAAATAAATTAATATTCCTTTTTTTGATAAGCTAATGGCATAATTTTAGCTATAGCGTTCTGTATAAAATACAGAAATGGTCCGAAGCTTATTTTTACTTATTATCAGTTTGTCATCATTATACAGCCTTAACGCTTATCAGGCAGATATTATTGATGATTTGTCCTCATATTTCAGGTCTGGTAATGCCAAAGAGGTTGCAAAGAACTTTGCTTCTACCATTGAGCTGATCATTGTTGACGAGGAAGATGTATACTCAAAAGCACAGGGCGAGCAGATTCTAAAGGATTTTTTTACCAAACATCCACCCGTAAAGGCAAGTATTTTTCACAAAATAAATACCAATCCCAATTATCGTTTCGGAGTTATTCTATTGAATACATCTAAAGAGAATTTCAGGGTATCTGTAACCATGAAAAAGTTTAACAATAGCTTTCAGATCACAGAATTAAGGATTGAGGCTGCTAAAGAGTAGGCAGGTTTTGTAAATTCTCTTTCGTCTCTTATCGTATCCAGCCGGGTATATAATGCATTTCTGTTAATTGGCAGCTCACAAATATTTGTTATTTTTGTGGCTCTTAAAACTAGATTTTGGATATTCAACTTATACACCAATTCATAAAAAATGCCCTTGCCGAAGATTTAGGTGATGGTGATCATACTTCTTTATCCACTATTCCAACAGGAACCCAGGGAAGAGCTCAACTTATTATTAAAGAGGACGGTATTTTGGCCGGGATGGAACTCGCGGTGGAGATCTTCAAAGTGGTAGATGCTGATCTTAAAGTGGAGGTTTTCATTAACGACGGGGCTGAAGTAAAGGTTGGGGATATTGGTCTCACCGTTTCGGGGAATACGCATGCTATTTTAATTGCCGAGCGTCTGGTTTTGAACTGCATGCAAAGAATGAGTGGCATTGCAACTAAAACGCATCGTATCGTTTCTCTTCTTCAGCATACCAGTACAAAAATTCTTGATACCCGGAAAACGACTCCCGGTTTACGTTATTTGGAAAAGTGGGCTGTAAGGATTGGTGGGGGAGTCAATCACCGGATCGGTCTTTACGATATGATTCTGATTAAGGATAATCATGTCGATTATGCCGGTGGTATTGTAAACGCTATTCAGGCTGCGAAGCAATATATTGCGCAAAATCATAAATCTTTGCAGATCGAAATCGAGGTACGTAACCTCGAAGAGCTTTCTCAGGTACTTTCAATTGGCGGTGTAGATCGGATTATGCTCGATAATTTCAGCTTTGATAACTTGCGCAGTGCGGTAAAACAGATCGATAACCGGTTTATCACTGAAGCCTCGGGAGGTATAACAGAAGAAAATGTTGCCGAATACGCAGCGTGCGGAGTAGATTTTATTTCGATGGGTGCACTTACCCATTCTGTAAAAAGCTTGGATATCAGTTTAAAAGCATACTAAAGTGATTTGCTATAAAATTAAAAGCTTATTTTTTGTATCATTGTAGGCTATGGTTACGGTTTATTCGCTCAGCGCCTTATTAGTTGCGTATCTTTTTGGATCAATACCAACAGCTGTATGGCTTGGCCAGGCTTTTTACGGTATTGATGTGAGGGAGTACGGAAGCGGTAATGCCGGTGCAACCAATACTTTTCGTGTTTTAGGTAAAAAAGCCGGTATAGCGGTGATGATTATCGATATTGCCAAAGGCTATACCGCCACAAATCTCGCCTTCCTCATTGGCATGTCTGTAACCGGCCCGCACACTTCCGCCGTATTTGTTAACTATCAGCTTGCCCTTGGCGTTACAGCCGTAATGGGACACCTTTTTCCTGTGTTTGCAGGATTTAGAGGAGGGAAAGGTGTAGCTACACTTTTTGGAATGATTTTGGCAGTCAACTTCGAAGCATCTATGCTTTGTGTTCTGGTTTTCGTGGTGGTACTGTTAATAACTAAATATGTTTCACTAAGCTCCATATGTGCCGGATTTACTTTTCCATTAAGTGTGGTGTTCCTGTTTCAGGTTTCGATCAAATCGGAGGTGCTATACGGAATGGTTGTTTGTATCTTAATCCTGGTTACCCACCAAAAAAATCTGGAACGTTTGCTAAAAGGCAAGGAATCAAAAGTGTATTTGTTTAAGAAGAAAACTGGATAAATTAACAAAACAGAATCTTCGAAACTTATTTGCCGGATTGCTGTTAATATCACAATCCCATATGAGGATTACTAATCATTAACGACAAAAATTTAAGAAGCCGTCTGGTTTCTGCATCCTGATTTGCAGAACGCTGCGATTGCTTCGTCATTAAAAGAAAATTAACAGATGAAAAAGTTATTCTTAGCAGCAAGCGTTGCCGGAGTTCTCCTCTTTAACTCATGTTCTACCGTTCCGTTAACCGGACGTAGCAGGTTTGATCTTGTCAGTAACGATCAGGTATTGCCGATGGCATTCCAGGCCTACAGTACCTTCCTTAACGAAAATAAGAGTACAGTTTTACCGGCTTCAAATGCACAGGCTTTAAAGGTTAAAACAATTGGAAGCCGCCTGATTACTGCTGTAAAATCATATATGAACAGTAACAATTACGGAAATTTAATTGCTGACTACCAGTGGGAAGTAAACGTGGTCCAGAATAACGAAAAGAACGCCTGGTGTATGCCGGGTGGGAAAATTGTCGTGTACACTGGGATCCTCCCGGTAACTCAGGACGATGCTGGTTTAGCTACTGTTATGGGGCACGAAATTGCCCATGCTATTGCCGGACACTCGGCTGAACGCATGTCGCAGGAAATGGTAGCTCAGGGTGTAGGTGCAGCAGCGGGAGTAGCATTGTCCAAGAATCCGAAAACGCAATCTATTTTCAATACACTTTATGGCGTAGGAACCCCTGTTGCCATGCTTAAATTCAGTCGTAATCAAGAGCTGGAAGCCGATCGTTTAGGTTTGATCTTTATGGCCATGGCTGGTTATAACCCACAAAGCGCAACAAGTTTCTGGAATAGAATGGCGTCTGCATCGCAGGGAGCAGCTAAGCAACCGGAGTTTTTAAGTACCCACCCAAGCGATGCCACACGTATTGCCCAAATACAAAAATATTTACCTGAAGCACAACAGTATTACAAAAAATAGGCTTTTAGCTTTCAGGGATAAAGGTGGAATTATGCTTCAGGCAAATTCCACCTTTTTTTTTTCAAAAGAACTATCCTGTACTTTACTAAATGCTATTTCTGATACGATTCAACCCCTAGCACCTTTAAAATCGCACTGGCTTTAAGTAAACATTCCTCATATTCTTTTTCGGGTTCGCAATGGTAGGTGATTGCACCGCCGACCTGAAAAGATAAATACTGGTTTACAGCATTGTAAATAATGCTGCGGATCACCACATTAAAATCGAAATCCCCGGATGGACTAATACAGCCAAAAGACCCGGAATAAACACCTCTTTTGGTTTCCTCATATTGTTCAATCAACTCCATTGCTTTAACCTTCGGCGCGCCTGTCATCGATCCCATTGGGAAAGCATTTTTAATTGCATCAATGAAATGAAGGTTTGCATCGAGCTCACAGCTTATCGTGGAGATCATCTGGTGTACCTGTGGAAAGGTGTAGATGCCAAATAGTTCGTCGACTTTTACAGAGCCTTTAACAGCCGACCTGGTTAAATCGTGTCGTACCAGATCAACGATCATTACGTTTTCTGACTGCTCTTTAGCATCATTCCTCAGCGCAGTTTTGATCTGTTCATCTTCTTCCGGCATATCGCTTCTTCTTGCAGTACCTTTGATAGGCTGTGAAATAAGCTTTGACCCCCTTTTACACAAAAAGCGTTCAGGTGTTGCTGATAAAATATATTGGTGATGGAATTTGAAATATCCGGCAAATGGGGTAGGGGAAACCTGGTTTAATATTTCAAAAGTTTGTACCGGATTAATTGCCGCATGCTCAGCAAAAAATTCCTGACAGAAGTTAACCTCATAAATATCGCCACGAATGATGTGGCTTTTAAGCAGCTCAACTTTGGATATATATTGACCCTTTGTGATTCTTTGCTTAACATCCAGAGCTGGAAGTTTAGTGCTAAGTGCCGGCTTGAAGGCATCGATTTCTGCCAGAAGAGATGGATCGCCTAGCAGAACCTCTATTTTTCCGTGTTTAACCGCTATGAGGTATTCAGGGACAAAAAAGTACAGATCAGGAAAACTCAGATAGTCGCTGTTTTCGGACTGCAAATTTTCGAGCTCATTTTTAAGGTCGTAACTGAAAAAACCAAAAAGCCACTGTTGATGAGTTTCGTAGAATGCTTTCAGTTTTTCAAATGCAGCACCCCCAAAACATTTTAAATCTTCCCGCAGGCCGGCGGCAATAATGAAATCGTATTCTGAATAACTATCCTTGTATTCATTGGAATCTAAAAGGCAGCAAACATCGAACTGATTTGCCCAGTGTAGTGCTTTTTTTTTGAAATCGGATGTGTTTTGCAGGGTTTTCAAGCTGCTGCAAAGGTAACTAAACGATGTCAAAAAAAAAGCAACCCTTTAAGGGTTGCTCTTCATTTATTCTTTGCAGAAATGCGTTGCTTTGAATCTTGAATACAGATTAACGCAATTCTAAAGTCTGTGCCCTGTCTGGTCCTACAGAAAGAAACCTGATCGGTACTTCTAATTCTTTTTCCAGGAACGCGATATATTCCGTTAGTTTAGCCGGGATTTCTTCAACAGAAGTAATTTTGGTAACGTCTGTAGCCCAGCCATCTATCGCTTTTAATACTGGCTTAGGTTCGATAGATATAATATCGTAAGGCATGTAATCGATTGTTTCGCCATTATATTCGTAATGGGTACAAGCATAAATGGTATCGAAAGTATCCAAAACATCGGCTTTCATCATAATTAATTCGGTTACACCGTTTAACATGATGGCATATTTTAATGCTGGTAAATCGATCCAGCCACAACGACGGGCACGTCCGGTTGTTGCACCAAATTCATGACCTAGTTTACGTAGATTTTCTCCAACTTCATTATCTAATTCTGTCGGGAAAGGCCCCCCGCCAACGCGTGTACAGTAAGCTTTGAAAATGCCATATACAGCGCCAACCTTATTAGGTGCAATACCTAAACCTGTGCAGGCACCTGCAGTGGTTGTATTGCTTGAAGTAACGAAAGGATATGATCCGAAATCAACATCCAGCAAAGTACCCTGTGCACCTTCAGCTAAAACAGCTTTGCCTTCTTTTAAGTATGCGTTAACGAAATGTTCACTATCAACATGGGGAATACTTTTCAAAAACTCAATTGCTTCAAAAAATGAAGCCTCTTTTTCTGCTAATTCATATTCAAATCCCTCATAATGAGAAAGGATTTCCGTATGTTTTTCTACCAGTTTAGTGTAACGTTCTTTGAAATCAGGAAGGGTGGTATCGCCCACACGTAAACCATTACGGCCGGTTTTATCCATATATGTCGGGCCAATACCTTTTAAGGTTGATCCGATTTTATTCTTGCCCATTCGTGCCTCATTTGCTGCATCCAGCAATTGGTGAGTAGGTAAAATCAAGTGCGCTTTACGGGCAATAACAAGTTTGCCTTCTGCAACAGGGTCGTGACCAGCTTTTTTCAGATTATCCAGCTCTCTTTTTAAAATGATTGGATCGATAACTACACCATTTCCGATTAGGTTCATGGTTTTTTCGTTGAAAATTCCTGATGGGATGGTGTTTAAAACGAATTTTTTACCATCGAACTCTAAAGTATGTCCGGCATTTGGGCCACCCTGGAAACGGGCAATAAGATCATATTTCGGACTGAGTACATCAACGATTTTTCCCTTTCCTTCATCACCCCATTGCAGGCCGAGAAGTACATCTACTTGCGTCATTATTAAAAATTTAAGCTGGTTTTATTTTGGTTATTGATTTAATTTGCTTTTAGCTGGGCTGCTGCGACTGCGGCAGTTTCATTTACTTTTCGCGCCACACTGCAATCAGAGCAGAACCCATAAAGATTCAAAGAGTGGTGTTTGATATCAAACTTTAACAGGTCGCCAACCATGGTTTGAATCTGGTGGATACGTGGATCACAGAATTCTACTACTTTACCACACTCAATGCAGATCACATGATCATGCTGGCGGTAGCCGTAGGATTTTTCAAACTGCGCCATATTTTTACCAAACTGATGTTTGGTAACCAGATCACATGAAACCAATAACTCTAAAGTATTGTAAACCGTAGCGCGACTTACCCGATACTTCTGGTTTTTCATGTGAATATAAAGTGTTTCAACATCAAAGTGGTCGTTTCTTGAATAGATTTCTTCCAGGATTGCGAAACGCTCAGGTGTTTTGCGTAGATTTTTGTTTTCTAAATAAGCTTCAAAAATCTTGCGAACAAGCTCATTTGTATTTTGTTCAGACATAGTTTTAAACTCCGTTCAAAGGTAGTTAAATTGTTTGATTGTTACAGCGTTTGATTGTTGAAATGTTGTAATTATTAAGCATCAAACCTCGTTACTCCTGTCACACCACGTACCTTTAACAAATTATTGATCAGGTTTTCCAGGTGCTCGGTATCGTTCACAAAAATCATGATAGAGCCTTCAAATATACCTTCGTTGGTATCAACTGTTATTGATCGCATATTGACCTTGAAATCAGTCGAAATTACCCTTGTAATATTATTGATCAATCCAACATCATCAATTCCTACAATGCGCAACCCGGTAAGGAAAGTGAGCTCTTTTTGCTTGTTCCACTTTGCTTTTACTACCCGATAACCGTAGTTGGCCATAAGCTGAGCTGCATTGGGACAATTGGTGCGGTGAATTTTAATTCCGTCACTCACGGTGATAAATCCAAATACATCATCGCCAGGTATAGGGTTACAGCAGGCGGCCAATGTATAATCTATGCGCTGCATGTCTTCGCCAATCAGAAGTATATCCGAATCACCGCCCTTAATTTTATTTTTAATACCATCAACCGATAAGTTTTCCGGACGCTCAGGGCCTTTAGGCTCATGCTCCTTATCCGTATTCAGGTATTCTTTAATGTCTTTTAACTCGATCTTTCCCAGTGCTACATTCACAAACAACTCCTGTGTTGAAGGAAGCTTAAAAAAGTAACTTAGTTTCTGGATGTTTTCGGTATTGTAGGTGATTTTCAGAGATTTCATCTTGCGCTCCAGAATCTCCTTACCATTATCAGCAATCTTCCGTTTTTCTTCTTTTAATGAAGATTTGATTTTTGATTTCGCTTTGGCGGTAACAACAGTGTTCAGCCAGTCTTCCTTTGGGGTTTGTTTACTGGATGTGATAATCTCGACCTGATCTCCGTTTTGTAGTTTATAGGAGATAGGAACAAGTTTGTGGTTTACTTTGGCTCCGATACAGGTAGCTCCCACGTCGGTATGAATTTCGAAAGCAAAATCAAGTGCCGTAGCACCTAATGGCAACTGAATCAAAGCACCTTTTGGCGTAAAGATAAAAATCTCATCAGAAAACAGATTCATCTTGAAGTCATCAAGGAAATCAAGTGCATTTGCTTCCGGGTTATTCAGCATTTCTCTAACCTTTTGTATCCATTGATCCAAACCATTATCGTTGCTTGATTCTTTGTATTTCCAGTGCGCTGCGAAACCTTTTTCAGCAATTTCATTCATCCGTTGTGTACGGATCTGAACTTCAACCCATTGCCCGCGTGGTCCCATTACGGTAGTGTGCAAACTTTCGTAGCCATTACCTTTTGGAGATGAAACCCAATCACGCAAACGATCGGGGTTGGGCCTGTACAGATCAGTTACTATGGAGTACGCTTTCCAGCAATCTGCTTTTTCATTTTCGTAAGGGCTGTCGAGGATAATCCTGATGGCAAAAAGATCATAAACCTCTTCAAAAGGGATATTTTTCTTTTTCATTTTATTCCAGATGGAATGAATGGATTTTGGCCTTCCGTATACATCAGCTACAAGACCTTGTTCATGGATAATTTCATCAATGGGCTCTACGAATTTTTTGATAAACAAGGCACGTTCAGCTTTTTTCTCATTCAGCTTTTTAGCAATGAACTTATACGTATCAGGGTCGAGATATTTCATCGAAAGATCTTCGAGCTCGGATTTGATTGCATACAAGCCCAGACGATGGGCTAGAGGAGCATATAGATAAATGGTTTCAGATGCAATTTTAAGCTGCTTATGGCGTGGCATAAAGTCCATTGTGCGCATATTATGCAGCCGATCGGCAAGTTTAATCAGAATTACCCTCACATCATCAGCCAGGGTAAGCAGCATCTTTCTGAAATTTTCGGCCTGTAAAGAACTATTGGTGTCGAAAACCCCTGATATCTTCGTCAGACCATCGATAATTTTGGCTGTTTTCTTACCGAATTCACGTTCGATATCTTCCAGTGTGATGTTAGTATCCTCCACTACATCGTGCAATAATGCACAAACGATAGAGGTGGTGCCTAGTCCAATTTCTTCTGCAGCGATTTGTGCTACCGCAATCGGATGGTATATATAGGGTTCGCCTGATTTGCGGCGCATATCTTTATGGCTTTCGAGCGCCATATCGAAAGCTTTTCGGATTTCTTTCTTATCGCCCTTTTGCAGGGTAGATTTGCTTGCCCGTAATAATGCCCTGTATCTTTTAAGAATCTCTTGCTTTTCCGCCTCTAAATCAATCACTAACTCTGTTTTCATTTGTTTTTTTTGCGTAAAAATTTGCGTCTTATTTCTGAATAAAACCTATATTAGTTTTGTAGAACAACTAATATATGAAATAACACCTAACTTTGTAAAAGTATAAATTTATGAAATTTAAAGGGCTAATCATTCTGTTTATTGTCATGATTTTTGGCGTAAAGCTAAAAGCTCAGGACCCGGCTGCACCTGTTTTCCCAAAGCCTGGCAAAGCAGATACCATTAAGGTAGCCTCTACAAATGATAACGGAGTGATGATTCCATGGATGCAACTGCAGGAAGTTAGCATTTATGCTGCCCGGATCTGGAAATCGCCGGCGGAGCAGGCTGCCTTTAACAGATTGCGGTACAATGTGCTTAAGGTGATGCCATATGCCTTGTTTGCCAAACGCAGATACGAGCAATTGGAGCAGGATATTGCCCGTACACCCGAAAAGAAAGAACAGAAACAACTGGTTAAACAATGCGACAAAGAAATCAAAGACATGTTTAACCGTGAGATAAAGGAATTGACCATTACACAGGGGCAAATTTTAACAAAACTGATTGACAGGGAGGTAGGCAGAACGACTTACGACATCGTAAAGCAAACAAAAGGCGGTTTTGCCGCATTTTCGTATCAGATTGTAGCGCGTGTAGTGGGGCATAATTTAAAAAGTACTTACGATCCGCGTGAGGATAGGGATATTGAATCCATTATCCGGACCTCAGGATTTTACCAATAGAGACACGATGCAGGAAAATATTCCGAATATTTATTCTTTCAAAGTAAAAAAGGTTAATGGTGATGAAGTGTCATTGTCAGCATATCAAAATAAAGTTGTTCTGATTGTAAATACTGCTTCTGGCTGCGGTTTAACCCCCCAGCTTTCGGAATTACAACGCTTAAAAAACGAGATAAACAGTCCCGAGTTTGAAATCCTGGGCTTTCCTACCAATGATTTCGGTAAACAAGAACCTTTAAACGGATCCGAAATCACCAGCTTTTGTGAAATTAATCACGGCGTAAAGTTTCCCGTTTTTGATAAAATCGTATCTCGTGGCGTTCAAGCCCATCCGCTATATCAATTTTTGAGCGATAAAAAGAAAAACACTAAATTAACGGCTAAGCCGCGCTGGAATTTCCACAAATATCTGGTAAACAAGAAAGGTGAGCTGGTAGATTTCTACTATCCATTCACCAAGCCATTAAATGCAAAAATCAAAAAGAAAATTCAGTCGTTACTTCATGAAAATGCATGATAGACCGATTTTGTCGTATCTGCAGCCGTAATAAAACTTTAAGATGAAATTAGATATTTTAGTTATAGCCGTTCATCCTGATGATGCAGAACTCTGCTGTTCGGGAACTATTTTAAAGCATATTGCGCTAGGTAAAAAAGTAGGAATTGTAGAATTAACCCGGGGTGAACTGGGTACACGTGGAACTGCAGAAACCCGGGATGAGGAAGCCGCAGCATCAGCAAAGGTATTGGGACTGCATGTGAGAGAAAACCTGAAGATGAGAGATGGTTTTTTTCAGAATGATGAACATCACCGCCTGGAAGTAATCAAAGTTATTCGGAAATATCAGCCTGAGATTATACTCAGTAATGCATTGGAAGACCGCCATCCGGACCATGGCAGGGCCGGAGATTTAGTTTATGATTCGGTTTTTCTTTCAGGTTTACCTAAAATAGAAACTGAAACAGATGGGGTCGCCCAGCAGGCCCATCGCCCGAGGTTATTATTGCAATATATCCAGGATCGCTATATCAAACCAGACATTATTGTGGATATTACGGATCATATGGACAAGAAAATCGAATCCATAAAGGCTTTCAGAACACAATTCTATAATCCGGATGTCGACGGACTACAGACTTATATCTCTTCCCCGGAGTTCTTTGAAACCATTGCCGGCCGGTCAAGGGAATTTGGTAAAAGCATAGGGGCAACATTCGGAGAAGGTTTTACATCCAGAAAACTACTTGGTGTTGATAATTTGTTTGACTTGAGGTAAACCCGCGTTAACTGCAGGACAACAAAATTGCCGCTCATTTGTTATTCTCAAAACGAGTAATAATGGCGAACATATTTTCTTCTCTTAAAAATGCATATAATCTATTCAAGCATGTAGATTTTGATAAACTCGAAGCGCTATCGAAAAAAGTTGACTTACCCAAAATGGTCGAAACCATTTCCAGTCTGGATGAAAAACAGATTCAGGGAATGATGAAAATGATGGGTGGATCGGGTAAAAAGAAAGAACTTCCACCAATTGAAGGTGATTTTTACCACCTGGGTGATGAAGCACTTAAAGATGAAGACAGGGCCTTACAGCTTAAGGTTCGTGCATTCTTAGAAAAGGAAGTTAAGCCGATTGTGAACCATTACTGGAATAAGGCAGAGTTTCCCTACGAAATCATCCCTAAACTGGCAGAGTTAAATATCTGTGGTCTTACTTATAAAGGCTATGGATGTCCGGGTAAATCGAACTTGATGGAAGGAATTCTGGCCATGGAAATGGCACGAATTGATACTTCAATTTCTACTTTTTTCGGGGTACAGAGCGGCTTGGCTATGGGGTCAATCTATCTATGTGGTTCAGAAGCTCAAAAGCAACAATGGCTTCCATTGATGCAGCAATTCAAAATTATAGGTGCATTCGGACTTACGGAGCCGGAAGTGGGATCTGCTGCTGCCGGCGGATTGACCACGACCTGTAAGCTGGTGAATGGCAAATGGGTGTTAAATGGACAAAAGAAATGGATTGGCAATGCCACTTTCGCTGATATACTGGTTATATGGGCGCGGGACGAAGAAAGTAATGAGGTAAAGGGCTTTATCGTTAAAAAAGATAATCCAGGTTTTGCGGTGGAGAAAATGCAGGATAAGATGGCGCTCCGCATTGTACAGAATGGCTTAATTACTTTAACCAACTGCGAAGTTGAGGAGGAAGACCGTTTACAACATGCGAATTCATTCAAAGATACGGCTAAGGTATTACAAATGACCCGTGCCGGAGTGGCCTGGCAGGCTGTAGGCTGCGCCCGGGGGGCTTATGAAAGTGCGCTGGAATATACCAGAACACGTAAGCAGTTTGGAAAACCCATTGCCTCATTTCAGCTTATCCAGAATCACCTGGTGGAAATGCTATCAAACCTTACTGCCATGCAAACCCTTTGCTTCAGGTTATCGCAACTGCAGGATCAGGGTTTGCTGAAAGATGAGCATGCATCGCTGGCAAAAGTATTCTGCTCACTTCGTACACGGGATGTAGTAAGTAAAGCCCGCGAAGTGATGGGGGGTAACGGCATCCTGCTCGAATATAATGTAGCCAGATTTGTGGCTGATGCTGAAGCCATCTACTCGTACGAGGGAACCAAAGAAATTAATACACTAATTGTGGGAAGGGCAATAACCGGGTTTTCTGCTTTCGTATAGTGGTGCCCTCTTTTAATTGTTGTATTTTGGATTAGTTCAGCGGGTGTTTGTTAAAAGCAACCTGGCTCATGGCGCTTTTCTCGTAAAGCGCAATACATCGGGTATTGAATGACGGATTAAAATTTACGTCACCTGGTTCGAGTTGGGTAGGCACATCGGTTCCAGCCATAAAGAAATAAACTTTGGTGTTGCCATATTTGGTATGTGGCATCATGTTGCCATAATCCTCCAGTTCTTTCCATATAGAATCCTCAACAGTTACCACATATATACGCTGTATCGGCCCTGTGTTGTTTGCATTTCTAAACTTTGCAATTTCCTTAAACCCAGCTTTCATGTCACCGATTCCAGGCTGATCAAAAATATCCTTAACCATGAAAAATACTAAGATTAAAACACCTGCAGTAATGAGATATACTGTTGATTTTTTGTTCATGCCTACAATAAAGGCAATATTTTCTCCATAACGGTCAGTCCCTGGTCAATATGTTTCTGTTCAATACAGAGTGCCGGGCGGAAGCGGATTGTTTTTTCGCCACAGCCCAAAAACATCACATTGTTTTCGAGTCCTTTAGCTATAAATTCATTTCGCATATCCTTATTCGGGAAATCGAAAGAACACAGCAGACCCCGGCCGCGAACGTTGGTCATCTTATCAAATTTATGGGCTAACGACTGGAGATTTTCTTTAAGGTATGTTCCCACCCGATCTGCATTTTCACACAGCTGGTCTTCGGCAATGATCTGTAAAATCTGTGTTGACCGCACCATGTCAACCAGGTTTCCACCCCATGTAGAGTTAATCCGGCTGGGTACATTAAAAACATTCTTTTCTATTTGATCTACCTTATTTCCAACCAGGATTCCGCAAACCTGCATTTTCTTGCCGAAAGCAAGAATGTCAGGTCTGGCTCTTTCACTAAAATGCTCGTGGCACCAAAATCTGCCTGTTAAACCCACACCGGTTTGTACTTCATCGTAAATCAGAAAGGCCTCGTTTTCATCTGCCAGCGATTTCAGCTGAATCAGAAATTCTTCCCGCAGATGATTATCCCCACCTTCAGACTGGATGGGCTCGATGATGATGGCGCAGATGTCATCTTTATGCTCGGTAAAAGCTTTTTTGATCTGTGCAATTGATGTTTCTTCGGTTTCGATGGCTTTTTGTAAATGATCACCGGAGAGTGGAAATTTTACTTCAGGTACCGATACCCGTGGCCAGTCGAATTTGGCAAACCACTTTGTCTTATCTGGCAGGGTATTGGTTAAACTGAGGGTGTAACCGGTACGTCCATGAAATGCCCGCTCGAAGTGAAGTACCTTATATCCTTTTTCAGCAGTATATCCCTTCGCAAAGTTTTTCTGTACTTTCCAGTCCATGGCTACCTTGATCGCATTTTCTACCGCTAAGCCTCCTCCGGCGATGAAAAATGCATGGGGTAGGTAATCAGGTATTCCAACTTCGGCGAAAGTCTCCAGAAACTGGGCATACTGCTGCGTATATACATCCGAATTTGATGGGTTGGCCATGGCCGCCAATAATAAATTCTTTTTAAAGTTCTCATCGTTTAGCATTTTAGGATGGTTGTATCCTAAAGGAACCGAAGCAAAACAAGTGAAAAAATCGAGGAGTTTTCTGTTATATTTGGAATCATAAATGTAGGCACCATGGCTTTTTTCCATATCGTAAGTGAGGTCGAAACCATCAGCCAGAATATGCTTACTTAAAGATTCTTTAACGCGATTGGCAGGGACTGTTAACTGATACATAAAATCTGATTTTGATGTATACCAAATTTAGTAAAAAGCGCCAGGAATCACAATTTAAGCGCTTTTTATACCGATTAGCGGAAAAACAGGTTTAAACTGTTTAAAGTATGATTATAGACAAAATCGGGTTTTGGACTTCACGAATGTGGAAAACTTTTTAATTGCTTATCATCGTTTGCGGCTTTACCGCAGTTCGACCTAACCAGTAGATTACTAGTACCGTCGCACTTAACTTGCTTGGGTTTTGCTTGCACATTCCTTGGACATTCCTTGCATCTCGTTTGGGTAAATGCAAAGAAAACCCAAGTAAAACCCATTTAAACCCGCTTTTTGGTGATAAAATCCCCTTAAACCCACCTACAGGGCACTTTTTTAAACTACATTTTAAACAATAGTCGCTGACCGTTGGTTTAATGGATGGTTAGTTGTATGTCAGGTTTTGAGTTACCTGATAAATAAGACGATTTTGTTCACGATATTAGTGTTATAGCGCTGTGATGCATCGCTTTTAAATTTGTAGAATATATGAGTACTGAAAAAGCAATATTGGCGGGAGGTTGTTTCTGGGGAGTAGAAGACCTGGTCCGCAACCAAGAAGGGGTAATTGATACCACTGTTGGTTATACTGGTGGCGATGTGCCAAATGCCACTTATCGAAATCATGGGACGCATGCCGAAGGCATTGAGATTGAATTCGATCCAGCGGTATTATCTTATCGTAAACTATTGGAATATTTTTTCCAGATTCATGATCCCACCACAAGAAACAGGCAGGGGAATGATATCGGAACATCCTATCGTTCGGCTATATTTTACCTCAGCGATGCTCAAAAAGAAACTGCAGAGCAGTTGATTGATGAGCTGGAACAATCAGGCAAATGGCCAGGTAAAATTGTTACCGAGGTTGTTCCTGCGGGAGATTTCTGGAATGCAGAAGAAGATCATCAGGATTATCTTCAAAAAGTCCCTTATGGATATACCTGTCATTTTGAACGCCCGGACTGGAAGCTGTCTTAGCAAAAGATAAAAAGCTTTCTCTATAACAAGAGAGGGCTTTTTTAAAATTTATCTTTCATACCAAACATGCCCAGTAATCCTCCGGTATGTATAGCCAGAATTCTATCATCCTGATGAAGGATACCTTTCTGTTGAAGATCTGTAATGGCATAAAACATTTTACCTGTATAAACAGGATCAATGAGTAAGCCTGTTTGCCTGGTGAAATTCTGTATAAATGAAATCAATTCTGATGTTGTTTTGGCGTATCCGCCAAAATGGTATTCAGTATGCAAATGCAAATGATCAGAAACTGGCGTGATACTATTAATTTCATCTGTTAGAAAGCTACCACCTTTCAATGCGGATACGACATGGAGGTGGGTTTCCAGCTCATGCTTTTGTATGCCAGCAAGCAAACCTGCTGCCGTGGTACCAGTACCGGCAGCGCAAAAGATATGATCATAAATTGCAGGAAGTTCATCGATGATTTCAGCACAGCCTGTTGCGGCCTCTGGCGACGCGCCGCCTTCATCAATGAAATAGGCTTCGGAGTCATCTGCAAAATAGTTCCTAAACAGTTCTTCCTTATTGCGATAGCTTTCTCGGTTGGTAAAGATCAACTCCATACCAAATAAGCGGCAAAGCATGAGCATTTCGTTATTAACGGCTTCTCCGCGTACAAAGGCCGTTGCCTTTAAGCCAGTTCTTGCCGCTGCTGCTGCGGTTGCCACCAAATGATTGGAATAGGTACCCCCAAATGTAACCAGGTGATTTCTGCCGGCTTCCTGAGCTTTTGCCAGAATATATTTCAGCTTGCGCCATTTGTTCCCGGAAATGAAAGGATCAATCAGATCATCGCGCTTCACAAATAAATTGCTAAAGGGCGAGTAGTTTAATTTCTCAACAGGGCTGTTTATCTTATCGAACACGGTGTAAAAGTAAAAAACACCTGAAATATCCAGGTGTTTTTTTGTTTTCCAGAATAAATATCTGACTAGTTTCCTATGCCTAAGCCAATACCGCCATTAAACATACTGTATTTGGATTGAGTATAGGAGGTGTAAAACTTGAAGAATCCAAATTTCAACTGGAAGCCAATACTTCCTTTTATTCCATCGATATCGGTTTGTTTTACCGAGATTGGATCAACGTAGGTTGCGTTAGAGGCTGTACCGGTTGCAAAACGATATGTTCCTAATGCTTTCAGATTTGTATTTGAGGTTTGGTAACCTACGCTTGCAAAGGGAGTAAAAAAAGCAATTTTCTTCGAGACGATAGCATCGATATTTACTCCGTTAAATTTTGCGTCGATGCGTTGATCGGAGTTTGCAACGTTATCTATATTCAGATCCAGGCTGTATTTGTATTGAGTAAAGCCTGCGAATAGTGCAACATCTACAGGAACAAGTTTATCCGCTTTACCCATAATCAATGGTAAAACTTCAATTTTGGCACCCACTCCAATCATCGATAAGCTTCCCAAATCGCTACCGAATTTAATTTTCGGCATGGCCCGCAAAGTTACGTCGATATTTTTAGGTAGACCCAAGGTTGCCTGAATCTGTGCCGCGGGAACCGTGTGAAATCCCAAACCTTTGGGCAGATTAAAGAACCTTCCGGTTCTGAGTCCATTATTGGCTACCACTTCCATTCGTCCACCATCCTGATCATCACCAAAGGCAGTTGGACCAATTGAAGACGCACCAAGAGCCGGTTTAATATTACTTAAACCTAAAGCATTTACGTCGTAGCTTCTGGCTGAAGTGGGAACTGAAGCTCCGGATACCGAAAACCTGACATCAAATTTTAAAAATCCTTTTGCCCTTGCTGTGTTTGTCCAGCCATCTGTAAGTCCTTGTCCCAGGCCTTTGTATAGTGGGTCGAGGTAAGCGTTAATGAGTTTTGTTGCGTCTGCAGGCCCTGAAACAAACAGGCTTCCAACATCCTGCTGAGCGCTCGCCGTTTGAGTAAGGCCAAGCAGAGACAAGGCAATTAATGCCTTTAGTGAGTAACGTTTCTTCATGTTAATGAGTTTAAATAGTTTGATTTTAAAGTAAAGATAATGGTGTTTTTTTAATTCTAAAATCTTGCCCTTAAAAGTTTATTTTTGCGGAATGGAAAATGTGGTCGAATTGCAAGAGTCGGAAGAGCAGGAATTATATGAACATTTAAAGATTATTGTTGATAAGGGGCAGTCTTTACTCCGGATTGATAAGTTTTTGATGGTGCGTGTCGAGAATGCTTCGAGGAACCGTATTCAGAATGCAATAGACGCGGGCAACGTGCTGGTGAATCAAAAACAAATCAAAGCAAGTTATAAGGTTAAACCATTTGATGAAATCTCTATTGTTTTACCCCATCCTCCCCGCGATACTGAAGTTTATCCTGAAGACATACCGATAGATATTGTATACGAAGATAATGATCTGTTGGTGGTGAACAAGGTTGCCGGAATGGTGGTGCATCCTGGTTTCAACAACTATACCGGCACCCTGGTAAACGCGCTGGCTTTTCACTTTGAGCAGTTGCCGCAGTTGCCAGGTAATGATGGGCGCCCTGGTTTGGTACACCGTATTGATAAAGATACCTCAGGCCTGTTGCTGATCAGCAAGAATGAGCGTTCGATTACCCATCTTGCCAAACAATTTTTTGATCATACAATTACCCGGAAATACATTGCCCTTGCATGGGGTGATATTGAAAATGATGGGACGGTTACAGGCTATATTGGCCGGAGTGTGAAAGACCGGAGAGTAATGGATATTTATGATGACGAAGAGAAAGGAAAATGGTCGGTTACTCATTATAAGGTTTTAAAACGCCTTGGATATGTAACGCTGATCAGCTGTGAACTGGAAACCGGGCGTACACATCAGATCAGGGCTCATATGCAACACATTGGTCATCCGCTGTTTAACGATGCGATGTATGGCGGAGATAAGATTTTGAAAGGAACTACGTTTAATAAGTACAAACAATTTGTAGATAATTGCTTTGAACTTTTACCCAGACAGGCTTTACATGCGCAGAGTCTGGGCTTTATTCATCCGACCACAAAAGAATATATGTTTTTTGAATCGCCTCTGCCTGCCGATTTTAAAGCCGGACTGGACAAATGGGAAAATTACGTTGCTACATCATAAAATATGCCTCAACAATATCTGTTATTAAATGATGAATTTCATGATGTAGAAATACCGGTTTTAACCGCCTCAAACCGAGGGTTTAAATTTGGTGATGGTCTCTTCGAAAGCATGAGAATGATCGACAATAAACTTCAGTTTGCTGATTTGCACGCCGACCGTTTAGTTGGGGGAATGAAAGCGCTGAAGATTGACGGGCACTCGCTGATGGATGATTATTTCATCCGCCAGAAAACATCAGATCTGGCAAAAAAGAACCGTTGGAATGGGAATGCCCGCTTCCGCTTATCGGTATACCGGCAGGGGAGTGGTGTTTATACTCCTGAAACAAATAAAGGCAGTTATATTCTGGAAGGCTTTGCGTTGAAAGATGCCCAGTATCAGCTCAACAATAAAGGATTGATTATTGATGTTTACGATGAAATTACCAAGCCGATTAACAAGCTTTCGAATTTCAAAACTTCTAATGCCCTGTTGTATGTGATGGCAGGAATATTTAAAAGTCAGAACAGACTGGATGAAGCCATGATATTAAATCAGAGTGGGTTTTTATGTGAAAGCATCAGTGCCAACGTATTTGTGGTTTACAATAACCAGATTTACACACCGGCATTGACTGAAGGATGTGTAAGTGGCGTGATGAGAACGGCGATTATGCAGATTGCAAAAATGAATGATATTGCCCTGATTGAAGCACAAATTAATCCGGAGATATTGAAGGAAGCCGAGGAGGTTTTTATTACCAATGCCACGCAGGGAATTCAGTGGGTAATGGGTTACGGGCGAAAGCGCTATTTCAATGAAGTGTCTAAATATTTGATTGAAAAGTTGAATCATCTTTAGCTGAATGAGTCACTACACTTCAATCAAATATAAACTTACCGTGCAGGCAGAGTTATTAAAGCCTCATTCCTCTTAGAAAATCTGCGATTGGCATTCTCTTTTTTCCTTCATATTGAATATCGAGCAATTTGATGAAGCCATTTTTGGTGGCAAATTTCAAATAGGTTTTACCATCTGTTAAGAATCCACCAGCTACAATTGCCGATTCTTTATCTTCTATTTCAGCCTTGAAAATTTTCAAGGTTTTATCGTTCAAAATCGTAAAAGCGGTTGGGTAAGGACTCAGGCCTCTTATCAGGTTATGAATGGTTGGAGAATCGTTGTTCCAATCGATTTTACAATCGTCTTTGAAAATTTTGGGTGCATGCTTCAGGTCGTTGCTTTGCTGCTGCGGTTGCTCCTTTACCTCTCCGGCTTCAATGGCTTTTAAAGTTTTTACAATCAGGCTGGCTCCGATGGCCATTAGTTTATCGTGTAGCTCTCCTGCAGTTTCGTCGTCTCCTATTGCAACAGTATCGCTTAGAATGATATCACCGGTATCTATTTCATGTTTCAGGAAAAAGGTAGTTACGCCGCTTTCTTTTTCTCCGTTAATGATGGCGTGATTTATCGGTGCAGCACCGCGATATTGAGGTAATAAAGAACCGTGCAGGTTAATTGTTCCTTTCGGGGGCATATTCCAAACCAATTCAGGCAGCATTCTAAATGCTACTACCACCTGCAGGTCAGCGTGATAAGCCTTTAACGCTTCGATAAATTCAGGGTTTTTAAGTTTTTCAGGTTGTAAAACCGGGATTCCCTTTTCTACAGCATATTTTTTTACCGCGCTTTCATTCATTTTTTGTCCCCTTCCCGCTGGTTTATCCGGTGCAGTAACTACAGCTACTACATCAAAGTTGGCTTGTACCAGGGCATCTAAAGAAGCAACAGCGAAATCGGGCGTACCCATAAAAACTATTTTCATAAATATTATGTTGTGTTTCTAAAATTAACGTGAACAGGGGCGTTAAGGTTTTACAAAATAACTAAAATAACCCCATAGTTACAGGTAAAAATGGTACAAGGCAAAGATGTTGTAAAAGAGAGTGGATTGGTATATGTAACTGATGCCATGCCTGGTATTTACCGGAAAGGTAAAGCCGGGAAATTTCATTATGAGGATAAAAACGGAGCTCGGATATCGGATGAAAAACACCTGAGCCGAATCAAGTCACTGGTAATTCCTCCGGCATGGCAAAATGTATGGATTGCAAACAAGCCGAATGCCTACCTGCAGGTTACGGGTACCGATGCTGCGGGGAGAAAACAGTATAAATATCATCCTAAATGGACCAGCCGCCGTTCGGAGGATAAATATTTCAAGTTGCTGGAATTTGGAAGAGCGCTACCAGTGGCGAGGAAAAACCTGGCAAAAGACCTTCGTAGAAAAGAATTGGATGAGCGTAAGGTACTGGCTATTTCTGTAGACGTTTTACAGAAAACCCTGATTAGAGTGGGTAATGAAAGTTACAAGCAGCTTTACGGTTCCTTCGGTTTAACGACGCTGCGCGACAAACATGTGAAGATAAATGGCAGCAAAATCCTGATGGATTTTATTGGGAAAAAAGGAGTTAAGCAGCAGCTGGAGCTAAATGACCGGTCGCTGGCCAAGCTGGTGAAGAAATGCAGGGACATTCCAGGTCAGGAACTGTTTCAGTACTACACTAACGGTAAAGAGCACAGGGGCATTGACTCCGGAAAGATCAACAATTATATTAAAGAAATTACCGGTGATGATTTTACAGCCAAAGATTTCAGAACCTGGGGCGGTACGCTTGAAGCGTTGAGGCAGTTTGCCAAATGTAGCAATGATAAAGACTTTAATCTTAACTCTAAAAAGGCTATTGTGTCTGTGCTAGATTGTGTCGCAAAAAAGCTAGGGAACACCAGGGCCGTTTGTAAAAGCTCATATGTTTACCCTTTGTTGCTAACCGCGTATGAGAATGACGAGTTGGGTAAGTATCTTAATAAAATGAACAATGCTAAGACTTTAGGAAAGATCAATCTGGATCACGATGAAAAGGTGCTGTTATCTTTTCTGAAGGCAAACAGCAAAACAAGCTAATGTACCAAAGCAGTCAATTGATGTTGACTGCTTTGGTAAGTATTTATTCTTTGGGCGCCTTTTTAATCGGTTGAACGGGCTGTTCTTCTGTTTCACGCTGTTGTGCAGGGTTATTTGTTTTAGGCGCCTTATTAGGGGTACTGTCTCCCGGCTTACGTACGGTCTGGTGATCTACAGGTTTCCTGCCTTTTGGTACTTCCTCCTGATAATTGCTTCCAGGTTTATCGCTTTTTTCTTTCGGTCCGCTCATCATTTTTGTTTATTGAATTAGTAAATGAATGAATTAGTGAATTTGAATGTCAGTTCCCAACTCTTTAACAGAACACCATAAGCTTTAAAGTTGTTTCACTAATCATAAATCAGATACTTTTTACGCATCGTTTTGTAAGCGCTTAGTCCCGGTTCCCAGCTGGCCCTGATTTCCTTTTCGCTCTTTCCTTCAATAACCTGCTGCCTGAAATCTGCCACACCAACCAGTCTTTCAATTGTTCCCATCTCTTTACTTAGCTTGGTATTAAAAAAGTCTTCCTTTCTTGGTGATGCATTATAGAGCTCAATGAGCCAGGAAATATTTACCTGTTTAGATTTTCTGAGTGCACTAACATCATATTGTCTTAAATCCAATCCATAACACACCTGATCCTGAAACAATGGCGTTTCAGACATGCCTTTAATGCTTTTTGGGGTAAAGTTAAATGCGAATTTTTCTTTGAGGTAAGGTGCACCAACAACTGTAAATGGAAACATGGTTCCACGGCCATGGTTCAAATAAGTGCCCTCGAAAAGGCAGGTGGAGGGATAGAGTAATATTGCCTGCTGAGTATTTAGATTTGGCGATGGTTTTACAGGTAAGGTATACTCCATATCATGGTTGTAACCCGCATTTTTAATGATGGTGATTTTGCACTTCACTTTATCCTTTAGCCAACCTTCGCCGTTCAGCATTTGCGCATATTCTCCAACTGTTAGTCCGTGGGCAATGGGGATGGGTTGAATACCGATTCCAGATTTAAACTTAGGGTCGAGTATTGGTCCATCAATGAGATAGCCATTAGGGTTGGGTCGATCTAATATCAGGAGTTCTTTATTGTTTGCGGCGCAGGCTTCCATTACGTGCTGTAAAGTATTGATATAGGTATAAAAACGAACGCCTACATCCTGTATATCGAAAACCATTAAATCAATATCGGCTAAATCTTCAGTTGTTGGTGTGCTGTGTTTTCCATATAGCGATATGGCTTTAATCCCGGTTTTGATATCTACATCATCTTTTACAGATACACCTGCGCTTGCATTGCCTCTGAAGCCATGCTCTGGTCCGAATATTTTCTGGATTTTAACGCCCCTTTTCAGCAGACTATCAACCGAAGTCTGATCACCAATCACGGAGGTGGGGTTAACTACCATACCAATGCGTTTGCCTTTTAATAAGGGCAGGTAATTTTCAGTTTGCTCGGCCCCGGTTTTGACAGAAGACGGAAGCGGCATGGTTCTGATCGCGGTTTTATGTGTTTTACCATTTATTCCCCTGCCTAATTCCTGTTCAATAGGTTTAGGCTGTCCACATGCGCTCAGAGCGATTAAACTGGTAAACAAAAAGCTGAAGGTTGTTCTCATATTTGAAGATTTTAATCTTTGGATTAAAGCTTAAACAATTTAGCATTTTTTTGCTTGTTGTTATTAGCCTATTGATTATTTTACGGGTGCTTATTTATCATCAAAAATGCCATTTTTAAAAAGGATTTGAGCATTTTTGCTAGAACAAATTTTATAAATTGAATTTCGAATATTTCATAGCGGGGCGGATTGCCATAAAATCAGAACGAACTTTTTCAAAGCTCATTGTGCGTATTGCGATTGCGGGCGTAATGCTGAGCCTGGCAGTGATGATTTTGACGATAGCCATCATCAAAGGATTTAAAACAGAAATTCAGGATAAGGCGCGCGGGTATCTGGGCGATGTTCAGATTACGCGATACGATTTAAACAATTCTTTTGAGCATTCGCCATTTGTACTTGATGCTGATACCAAAAAGCAGCTTCAGCATAATCAAAATATCGAATATTATTACCCATTTGCTACCAAACCGGCGATCTTATCTGCAAATAACGAGATTGAGGGTATTAATTTCAAAGGGATTGACAAAACCTACAAATGGGATTACATTAAGCAGCACATCATCAGCGGAACGATAATCGACTTCAGGGACAGTGTAGCAGCAATGCAGGAGCTTTTGATCTCCCAGTATACTGCAAATCGCCTGAAGCTAAAAACGGGAGATGATTTTATCATGTATTTTGTCCAGAACCAATTGCGTCCACGGAAGTTTAAGATAGTGGGCATTTATGATATCGGAGTAGAGGATATCGATAAAGGCTTCGTTTTGGGCAATATAAATATCATTAAAAGACTGAATGACTGGAAGCCTGATCAGATTGGTGGAATTGAAATTAGGACTAAAAATTTTAACCGGTTGAAAGTTGTGGCCGATGGGATTTACGAGCAGCTTCCGCGGAACCTGAGGTCGTATTCGATTGAAGAAAACTTTCCTAATATCTTTACCTGGCTGGGGCTTTTGGATGTGAATACGAGGGTGATTTTGATTTTGATGTTGATTGTTGGTGTTATTAATATGGTTACAGCCTTACTGATTATGATTTTGGAGCGTACAAACATGATTGGAATGCTCAAATCTTTTGGAGCCAGTAACTGGAGTATTATGAAGATATTTCTCTTTAATGCGGCTTATTTGATTGGTATTGGACTGTTGCTCGGAAATATTTTAGGGATAGGATTGGGCTTGTTTCAGCAGTCGACCCATATATTTAAACTAAACCAAACCTCTTATTTTCTGGCATACGCTCCGATTGAATTTCATGTAACCGATATTATAGGACTGAATCTGATTACTGTGATTGTATGTTTGCTGGTTTTAATTATTCCTTCGTTTCTGATCAGTAAAGTATCTCCATTGAAGGCAATCAGATTTAAGTAATTTTCTAATCTGCCGGTTTGGCTCAATTTTTTAATCTGGCTACAGCAATTCCCACTCTGCGCCTTGTACTACCGGAATAATTTCCGTTCCCGGCTCGAGGTTTAAATAGGGGTAAGTTACTTTGGAGAGATATAAACCTGTAGGATGTGCGGGTAAAGATAGTTTAGTGGCTTTGAGATTAATCAGCTCGCTTTCAAACTCATCAATACTGAGTTCACCTTTGCCTACCATCAGTATTTTTCCCATTGTAATGCGGATCATTTTGCCGAGAAAGCGGTTGCTGGCAATGTGAAATCTAAACCGGTCTCTTTTAGCATTAAGGTATAAACGGGCATCCATGACATTACAGATAGTATGCTCATATTTATCGGGATGGGTGCAAAAAGCCCGGTAATCTTTATATTGAGGCAGCAGTTTGACCACTGTATTCATCTTTTCGAAATCGAGATTATCCAGCTGATAAAAGGAACTCTGGTTGCTTAAAAACGGGTCTTTTCGCGTGTGTACGAAATAATCGTATCTACGTTGAACAGCATCAAAACGGGAATGAGGTTTGCCTTCCATTTTAATGATATCAAAAACTGAGATGTTATAGGGAAGCGCTTTATTGAGGATGTAAAGCAGATCGAAGTCAAGTTCCTGTGCTATATCGGCATGGAAGAAAAACTGGCTGGCATGGACATGTGCATCCGTTCGGCCACAACCAAAAACTGGTGTAGGTGTTTTAAGAATTCTGAAGAGTGTTTGTTCGATGACTTCCTGTACGCTTTTGACGTTAGGTTGTTTTTGCCATCCACTAAAATGTTGACCCTGATAAGCAATGTGAAAGAAATACCTCATTTTTTTGAGCACAATTTTACGGAAAATATTTTTGTAATCTGGTTAAAAGCCAAGCCTGTGCTTAAATACAAATTTATTGATGATGTTAAGATGATTTAAGATACTTTTGAAGCAGGTAGGAAAATGAACAGTTCTTATCATTTTAAAGAGAATTAATCTACAATACGATGAATTGTCCATGCGGAAGTGGTTTACAATATGAAAGCTGTTGCCAACCCTACCATTTAAAAATGAAAACAGCACCTACGGCACTCGCATTGATGCGCTCGAGATATTCGGCCTTTGTGGTGGCGGATGCAGATTATTTAGCTGACACTACACATTTGAGCAAGAGAAAGGGAAATTCGAAAGAGGCTTATTTAAAAAGTGCGAAAAATACTAAATGGTTGAAGCTGGAAATTGTTACTGCCGATTTCGATACCATAGAGTTTAAAGCCTACTATTTGGGTAAACACTATCGTCCCGAGGTGTTGCATGAAAAATCGAACTTCAGGCTGGAGGATGGGAAATGGTATTATGTAGATGGGGTATTCTATTAGTTGGTCAGCTTTTCCTACAAATCAATATCCAGGATAATCTCTATTCTACCAGATTCAGTCTTATACACATCCAATGCCACCAGATCAAGTGTATTGATGTCGAATTCTTCTGATTTCGCAAAAGTTATGAATTTTTCCCTGAGTTCTATCAGGAACAACTTTCTTGAAAAACCGATGGAGGAATAGAGCTTAAAGTTTGTAGGGTTGCTTAAGGGATAATCTACAGCAACAGTAATTTCATGTTCCGGAATGACAATTTCTTCGGCATCAATGAGGTTTAGGATTTCTTCATTTGCCTTGCCAATATTAACCCAGGGAATAATACCCCCATCAATGGTCTGAGTAGCCGTAACGTTGAAAGTAATGATGCTGATCAGGTTTTTTGGTGCCTGTTCATTGTTATCTGCTGCGCTCATAGTTATAATTTCTTGGCCTCATTCCAATAAATATCCATTTCGGCCAGTGTCATTTCGGCCAGTGCTTTGCCACTTTCTTTGGCTTTATTTTCCAGGTACTGGAAACGTTTGATGAATTTTTTGTTGGTTTTTTCTAAAGCATTTTCAGGGTTGATATTGATAAAGCGTGCATAGTTGATGAGTGAGAAAAGCACATCGCCAAATTCTGATTCAGCTTTTTCTACATCGATTGCGGTATTGTCTGTTACGTTAAATTCGGCTTTGAATTCCTGAAGTTCTTCCTCAACTTTTTCCCATACCTGGTTTTTGTCTTCCCAGTCGAAACCCACACCACGTGCTTTTTCCTGAATCCGGGATGCTTTAACCAAGGCGGGCAGTGAGGAGGGGACGCCGGCAAGTACCGATTTATTTCCTTCTTTTAACTTAATTTGTTCCCAGTTTCGTTTTACATCCTCTTCATTTTGTACTTCAATATCGCCATAAATGTGGGGATGCCTGTTTACCAGCTTATCGCAAACTCCGTTCAATACATCAACGATGTTAAAATCATTTGTTTCAGATGCAATTCTGGAGTAAAACACCAGGTGCATCATCACATCGCCCAGTTCCTTTTTAATTTCGTTCATATCACCCTCCAGAATGGCGTCGCTTAGTTCGTACGTTTCTTCAATCGTTAAGTGGCGCAATGTTTCCATGGTCTGTTTTTTATCCCAGGGACATTGTGTGCGTAGCGTATCTAAAACAGTGAGCAAACGATTAAAAGCATCTGCCGGGTTGTTTGCAACAGCTGGAATGGGGTTATTGGGCATATTATGTGATTTATCGGATGCTAAAGTACCAAACCCAGGCGATTAAGAAAAATTGAAAAGGAATTCTGAACCATAAATATTTAATTCCCGGGCCCGGTTTATATAAATCTTCATAATTGATCTGATGCTTTGCTGCGTAAATATTAGCTGGCAAAATGGCTATAAAGAATATAATTAATGCAATACCCGTATAGAATCGTGTGCTTTCCAAGCCTAAACCAATGGCAAAAAGGATTTCCAGCACACCTGTAAGAATTACAATCTGCACTTTAGCAGGTATAAAGAGTGGGATCATCGCTGCCATTGAGGTTTTAAATTTGAAGTGACCTATAGCTGTAAAGAGCAACATCACCGCCATAGCAATATTGCCAGCAAAGATGTTTCCTTTGTCAAACGCAGTATGGCTGCCAAAAGCAAGCAAGGCCACGTAAACGATCAATAACACGAACAGGGGTTTCATCTGGTAAAATTATAAGATTTTAATCTTTCTCTTCTAATCGAATCTTTTTGGTAATGCGGTAAACGCGTTTCTTTTTTTCAGGTTTGTGCTCTTCGCCCATTAAAATCCCCCATGGCTTCAATGTATCTACGCGATCAAAAATGATTTTTAGCATAGCCAGGTAGGGAATGCAAAGGAACATTCCGGAGATGCCCCAGATCATTTCGCCCACTACAATGCCAATGAATGCAAACAAGGCATTGATTTTGACTTTTGAGCCTACCACCAGCGGCATCAGGACATTTCCATCTACGGCATGCACGCCAACAAAGGCGATTAAAACCAAAAGGACTTTACCAGCTCCCGCGGTTGCGAATGTGATGAGACAACTGACCAGAAGCGCGAAGAAGATACCCAGATAAGGAACCACGTTAAAAATTCCGGCTACTAGGCCAAGAAGTACCGCATATTTAACCCCTAACAAACTCAGAACAGTGATCATCAGCACAGTAACAATAAGCATCTGCAGGAACAGACCGATGATATATTTTTTGATGATGTACTGAATCTGGCTTACAATTTCAGTAACCTTCTCCTTATGTTCTTCTTTAAAAACCGATGTCAGGAAAGTGAATAATACCCTACGGTAGTTGAGAATGAAAAAGGTAAATAATAGTGTAAATCCTAAAAAGAGCAGGGTGGAGGAAAGGGTTGCTAATGTGGTTGCGACAATGGCGGCACTGGTTGCCAAAGCTTTTTCTGTGCTATCATTAAGGTAGGCGAGTTGCTTTTCGGAGTTTACATGAAATGTTTTAGATATCCAGTGCTGAAGATCGTGATAGGACGTATTGGCTTTATCTTTAAGTAAAGGCCAGTCTGCCCACAAATCACTTAACTGATTGCCGAAGAAGTATGTAATACCACCAATCATTACGATCATCACGATGACTGACACGATTGTGGAGAGGCTTCTCTTAAACTTAAAACGTTGTTCTAAAAAGTTACCTACAGGCAACAGCAGAATCGCCATCAGGAAGGAAAATAATAAAGGCGCAAGTAAAGACTGGCCTAAAATGGCGATGTAGGTTAAACTTATTAAGCAGAAAAGAACGAGGGCGAGTTTTGGGAGAAAAGATAGTTTTTCTTTCATAGTTTGTTAAATCCTGTTTAATACAAAATGCCCGAGTAATTGTTTCATTAATCGGGCACTTAAATATAGGGGATTATTTTTTAATAGCTGCTTGCTTCGTTTAAAAGTGAAATGTCTGCTGGTGACAAATCCAGGTTTGCGGCCTCGGTAAAAGATTTCAGCTGGCTTAAGTCGGTAACACTGGCTATTGGCGCGGTTACTGAAGGGTGGTTGATTAACCAGGACAGGGCTACCGAAGCTTGTTCTACGCTATGTGTTTCAGCAACCTGATCCAAAGCACTTAAAATTTTGAAACCTCTGTCATTCAGGAATTTCTTCACTCCTCCGCCGCGCTGACTTTTGTTTAAATCATCCTCGTTGCGGTATTTTCCGGTTAAGAATCCGCTTGCCAGGGAATAATAAGTGACCACGCCCAGTCCGTGTTCAACGCAGATTTTCTCATGATCCTGTTCAAATTCCTGACGGTCGAACAAATTGTAGCCTGGCTGGTAAACTTCGTATCTGGGGAGGTTATTTGTAGCCGAGTGCAGTAAAGATTCTTTAAGTCTTTCGGCCGAAAAGTTTGATGCACCTATCCAGCGTACCTTTCCCTCTTTGATTAAGGTTTCGTAAGCGCTCAGGGTTTCTTCAACTGGTGTGGTTTCATCATCAAAATGAGAGAAGTATAAATCGATGTAATCGGTTTGCAGGCGTGATAAAGAGTGTTCCACCTGATTAATGATGTAGTCTTTTTTCAATGACTTTCCACTACCCATATCAGACCCAACTTTAGTTGCAATGATCAAGTCACGGCGTTTATTGTTCTTTTTTAGCCAGTTGCCGATAATTGTTTCTGATTCTCCACCTTTATTCCCTGGTACCCAACGCGAATACACATCTGCCGTATCAATAAAATTGAAACCACTTTCAACGAAATGATCTAATATTTCAAATGATTTTTGTTCATCGATGGTCCAACCGAACACGTTTCCTCCAAAAACAATGGGTGCAATATTTAAATCTGTTTTGCCTAATATTCTCTTTTCCATGATATGAATTTTAATATAAGCTTAACAAATGAAGGATATTGTAGTTTTAAGATTCGGTCGCGTAATTGTCATGCTTTAGGAGCGGGTTATGGATTCAGGATTTGGAAATCTTCCGTTTGTTCCTGCATCTTCAGTGCTCTCAGCATTTCCCTTTTCCCTGGTGCTCCGGGAAGTTTTTCAATACTAAAACCACAGGCCTTCACCGCGCGCTTCAATTTGCCTGTTATGGCGTAGGTTACAAAAGTGCCTCGGGGTTTCAGGAAACTGCATGCATGGGCAATAATTTCATCGCTCCACATCTCGGGCTGGTGCTGCACTGAAAAAGCGTCATAATAAATTACATCAAATGTTTTGTTTGTTGTAAATTGTGCCAGGGTGGTATGTGGGATTTCGAGTTGGCAAAATGGTGATAGTGTTTGCACTGAATTTAAGCTTTCTTCATATTTAGAGGTGAAATCGCTCCATATGCCAACAGGTACATAGGCATCATAACCTGTTTGATTGATTAACTCCAAACTTAAGGGAAAAGCTTCAATGCTGGTGTAAGCTAATTTAATGTGCTGGCTGGCAGCAAATTCATTGCTCAGGATGAAGTTTAGACCAGTTCCAAAGCCTACTTCCAATACCGCTATTTCTGATTTCCCTGCGGAGGCAAATTTCAGACCCGCCTCAATAAAAACATGTTTGCTTTCCTGTAGCGCACCGTGCTTGCTATGGTAATGTTCGCCTATGGTTTCATTATAGAGCGTGTTGGAGCCATCGGCAGTTGGTGTGATAATATTCATGTACAGGTTTTTTAATATAAAAAGATTTTCTGAGGCAAAATTATTATTTTCGTGGTGAGTTTATCTAAAATTTTGAACATATAAATCTGTTGCCTTAGGCCCCAGAATCTGCTTATGGATATTGAATCATTCAGAGAATATTGTTTAAGTCTTCCCGGAACAACAGAAGGCATGAAGTGGGACCATTTATGCTTTATGATTGAAGAAAAGATTTACGTGATCATCGCCATTGAAGAGGGAAGCCGGTTCTCTATCAAATGTAACCCAGATGACTTCGATGCACTAACTGCGAGAGACGGAATACAACAAGCCTATCACCTGGCTAAACGCCAGTGGATACAGGTTGCCAGTGTGGAGGTTTTAAATGACAAGGAGTTAAAGGCACTTGTTGCAGGTTCACGTGCGATGGTACTGGCCAAGTTACCGAAGAAAATACAGGCAAAGTACGCTCATACTGCGTAGTGACTGCGGACTAACCCTGACGATTACTGCGCTGAACCCTGACGATTACTGCCCTGGTAACTCCTTCTTGATGCCTTTATCGGCGTTTATTTCCTTAGACTTCATGACGTTGAAGCGATACATTTCCTCTATACCTACAAGTTTTCTGGTACATTTATCGATATCCGTACCTTCCTGCCACAGGTAGGGGCGGAAGCTATACGTTTTGGTCCCATCGAGATTGCCTATGAACTGATTCCAGTTGTTCCAGCGCAGGCCCTTATAAAATTTAGACAGGTCGCTGTCAAAGCAGAAAATCAGGAACTCCCCATAGCCGGCACCCATGGGCTGCCAGGTAAGCGTATTGGGTTCTAGATAATAAACATTTTTGATATCTGGGCCTAAACCACCGTAGTTAATTGCGAAAAATCCGCCAACGGCATCATCAGCAATGAGGAGGTAGGGTACATTGTCTCCGTATTCTTTTATCGTTTTGCCTTTGTTCCATTCGGCGATATTTCTGTTCAACCTTTCGCTGCCGGATCCCAGGATGCGTATCCAGCCATTATCTACCATTATCCCTCCGGTGTTGTAAATTACCGACCCTAGGGTGGCATAGGTAGTCATTTGCGCATTGTACAATACTTCATTTGCTTTTGCAGTATCAACAGGCAAGACCTCAACCTTATTTTTTGCCGCCTCAACCCACTTTTGTACCAACGGCCAGGCCGGATCAGTTTTATTGATTAATTTATCAAGACTGATGAGTTTATTCTGAGCAGTTGCATTAAGGGTAAGGAAAAATAAACCAGCGAAAACAATGGCTTTAAATACGCATTTCATATGGATACAATTTATTTTTTTCAAAGATAGAATGATAAATAAGAAATCATCATTTGAGTTGGCTTAATTTTCTTTTGGCAGAAAATGAAAAAGCGCCCTGAACATTCAGGGCGCTTTAGGTTTGATATTCCTCTTCGGGATGAAAATGTTTAGGGTTTAAACTACCACATTCTGATTCTGTCTTCTGGTTTTTTGTATAATTTATCGCCAGGTTTCACATCAAAAGCATTGTACCAGGCATCCATGTTCACAGGTGCACCAATTGTACGGAACGGACCAGGGGAGTGTGGATCCGTTTTGATTAACTGAGCAGCACTTTCCGGCAGGATATTACCTCTCCAAACCTGTGCCCATGCCAGGAAGAAACGCTGATCGGGTGTGAAGCCATCTATTTTCTCGTTGCTTTGGCCTTGTTTAGTCATTTTAAAAGCTGTGTAAGCGGCATTTAAACCACCTAAATCGCCAATGTTTTCACCCATGGTGAGTTTACCAATCACGTGT
Source organism: Pedobacter frigidisoli (assembly GCF_032678525.1). Classification (GTDB taxonomy): domain Bacteria; phylum Bacteroidota; class Bacteroidia; order Sphingobacteriales; family Sphingobacteriaceae; genus Pedobacter; species Pedobacter frigidisoli_A. Next base: position 114,980 of record NZ_JAVTSE010000009.1, on the reverse strand, counting down.
ACGGTATCCAAAACGGTGTAAGCGTCGAATTGCTCACCTAAAGCTTTTGTTTTAGCATCAAACTTAGCTTTGTCTTCTGCAGTCCACCAGTTTTTCAAGTTACCTGCTGCATCGTACTGACTACCGCTGTCGTCAAAACCGTGGCTCATCTCGTGACCGATTACGGCGCCTATGCCGCCATAGTTTACGGCATCATCAGCATTTGGATCAAAGAAAGGGAATTGTAAAATTCCGGCAGGGAAAACGATTTCATTTAAGGTTGGTGAATAATAAGCATTAACCGTTGGAGGTGTCATGCCGAAACGGGTACGGTCTACCGGTTTACCTAACTGTCCGATGGATTCGTTATATCCCCAAACGCTTGCATTGCGAAGGTTCTGGAAATAAGTACCTTTATTGATCACCAGACCATCGTAAGTTTTCCATTTGTCGGGATAACCTACTTTTGGTGTAAAAGCATGAAGCTTTGCAAGGGCTTTTTGTTTCGTTTCAGCACTCATCCACTCTAAACCATTAATTCTGATTTCAAAAGCTTTACGCAGGTTGACAATCATCTGATTCATGCGGGCTTTTGCTTCTGGTTTGAAATATTTGGCCACGTATAGCTGACCTAATAGTTCGCCAATGGTGCCATCAGTTAAAGATGACATACGCTGCCAGCGTGGGGTTTGTACTTTTTGACCTGTTTGTGCTTGTGTAAAGGCAAAGCTTGCTTTCACAAAAGGAGAACTCAGGCTGGAGGCCGAGCTTTTAATCAGGTTCCACTCTAAATATGTTTTCCAGTCGGCTACAGAAACTGATTTCAGCATACCATCCAAGCTCACCATAAATTTAGGCGATGATACCAGTACTGTGTCTTGTCCTTTAATTTTAAATTTCGGTAAATACGTGTTCCAGTTGATGTCTGGTGTTTTTTTATTCAGTTCAGCAACTGTAAGTTTATTGTAGGTTGCATATGGGTCGCGCATTTCTAAACGACTCATCTGGGCTTCTGCAAATTGCTTTTCAATTTTGAATACGGTTTCTGCTTTTTGTTTAGCCACCTCAGGTGTGCTTCCGGTTAGTGTAAAAAGCGTAGTCATATAGGTATTGTAGGCTTCGCGGATTTTTATGCTACGGTTATCATCTTTAAGATAATAATCACGGTCTGGCAATGTAGTTCCACCCTGACCGATGTTTACCATGTATTTATTTACATTTTTACGGTCTTGTCCAACACCAATACCAAACATTCCACCGCCTAAGCCATTGGTACGCATATAGGCGACCTGATCAAGTACTTCCTGAATGTTTTTAATTTGCTGAATTTTAGACAGGTCTGCCTTGATTGGTGTGTAGCCTAATTTTTCGATGGTTGCACTGTCCATTGCGGCCGTATAGAAATCGCCCACACGACGTTTTACTGAGCCTGCGGGTGCAGATTTATCTGCGGCTGCTTCTTCCACAAGCGATTTTACAGCATTGATATTGAAATCGCGAAGCTCATTAAAGGATCCCCAGCGGGTTTCTTTAGCCGGAACAGGGTTGTTTTTTACCCAGGCACCGCTGGCGTAGGTGTAGAAATCATCTCCTGGTCTAACGGACAAATCCATGTTTGCCGGGTCGATGAATTTTTTAACGGTTTGTGCATTAGCAGAAAAGCCAGCAGCGACTATACCGAGTGCTGCAAAATATCTTTTCAAATTTTGGTATTTCATTCGCTTAATAAGTTAGTTATAACAGCGAAATTTATGAAATACTAATTAATACTGAAACAATATATTAGAAATATTACTTGTTAAACCAGTAATAGATTTTAGCCAGACCTAAGCGTCTGATAATTTCGGATGCAGAAAAATGAATTTTAACAGATTTCATAGTTTATCAATCTTTATACACTATTAACATTTTTTAACATTCTTTATTGTGTAAGTGTAAAAATTTTCGTTATTAAGAACGATTAGAAATAAAGCACTAAATTTGAGATCAGGCATGATTAAGTCTACAATATATCACTAACAATGAGCCATTCGCACCACACAGAAGATAGCTGTTGCAGCAGTAAAGTCCATCGGGGAAATCAGAGCCATAACCATATTCATGAAGATGGCGATGAACACGACCATGATCATGGGGGCGACCCTTCAGCGTTTAAAACGTATTTGCCTGCTCTGGTGACTTTGGTGATGCTTTTAACCGGTATTGCATTCGATAATTTTTTTGATATCTCGGCATTTAAAATAATTCGTCCTTATTGGTACATTGTGGCTTACCTTCCGGTTGGGATTCCGGTTTTGAAGGAAGTTTGGGAAACTTTTAAGTCTAAAGATTTTTTTACAGAATTTTCCTTAATGTCTATTGCTACCATCGGAGCCTTCGGCATCGGGGAATACCCTGAGGGTGTAACCGTAATGCTTTTCTATACGATTGGAGAACTATTCCAAATGGCAGCGGTAAACAGGGCTAAGCGAAATATCACTGCACTGCTTGATGTTCGGGCTGAAGTAGCGCACGTTTTACGAAACGGGAAATATGAAGATGTCAATCCGGAGCAGGTAGACATAGGCGAAACCATACAGGTTAAGGCAGGGGAGAAGATCGCGTTAGATGGTGAGATGCTATCAGAGAAAGGCAGTTTCAATACGGCCGCACTAACTGGAGAAAGCAAGCCCAGAAGCATTACCAGGGGCGAGCCTGTTTTAGCAGGAATGTTGAACCTGGACCAGGTAACTGAATTTAAGGTAACGAAAGTATTTGCCGACAGTGCGTTATCCCGTATTCTGGAGATGGTTCAGAATGCTACAACACGTAAGGCTAAAACTGAATTGTTTATCCGCAAGTTTGCGAAAGTTTACACACCAATTGTATTCTTTATGGCTGTTGCGCTCCTGACCATACCAATATTGGTTTTAGGCAGTGGGTATGATTTTCATGCCTGGCTGTATCGTTCATTGGTTTTTCTGGTTATTTCGTGTCCATGCGCATTGGTGATCTCTATACCCCTGGGTTATTTCGGTGGCATTGGTGCTGCATCCTCCCATGGAATTTTATTCAAGGGATCTAACTTTTTAGATTTAATTACGAAGCTGAATGTGGTAGTAATGGATAAGACGGGAACACTTACCAAAGGTGTTTTTAAGGTTCAGAAAGTGGAAAGCAAGATAGATGAGAAAGAGTTTCTGGATCTGGTGGTTGGACTTGAGGCAAAATCAAACCATCCTATTGCCAAAGCCATAGTTGAACATGTTGGCAAGACGGACATTCATGCTGCAGAAAACATCGAGGAAATTGCAGGTATGGGTTTGAAAGGAAATGTGGGTGGGAAGGATATTTTAGCTGGAAATGTGAAGCTCCTGGAAAAATTCAATGTTGATTTTGATGCTAAAGTAAAGGATATTGAAGAGAGTATTGTGGTTGTTGCATTAGATGGTACTTATGCCGGATATATTTTAATTGCTGATGAGATTAAAGAAGATGCCGGCGATGCCATCAGGCAATTGCACGACAATGGCGTAAAACAAGTGGTGATGTTAAGCGGGGATAAAACATCAATTGTAAAGAAGGTTGCCGGTGTTTTGGGCATCGATTCCTATTTCGGGGATTTACTGCCGGAGGATAAAGTCGCCAGACTTGAAGAAATTAAAAAAGATAAAACTCGGGTTGTGGCCTTTGTCGGGGATGGTATTAATGATACGCCGGTTCTGGCCATCAGCGATATCGGCATGGCAATGGGTGCTATGGGGAGTGATGCTGCCATTGAAACGGCAGATGTGGTTATCCAAACCGATCAGCCTTCGAGAATTGCCACTGCCATTAAGATTGGCAAAGCTACCAAGAGTGTGGTGATACAGAATATTGTACTCGCTTTTGCGGTTAAAGCATTGGTTTTAATTTTAGGAGCAGGTGGCTTAGCAACTATGTGGGAGGCTGTTTTTGCTGATGTTGGTGTAGCGTTACTGGCTATATTGAATGCGGTGAGGATTCAGAAAATGAAGTTCTAAGATAAGGTTCGGCCAGGATTTGAACTGTTATTGAATGATGTATCAGATGATCTGGATTGAAAATAGGGCTATTACTGAAAACAGGTATGCTTTGGTCTTTCAGCTTAATTAGCTATTTTTGGGCTTTTAATATAATTCATGAGCATTTCCACGAAGTACAATCCTGCAGAAACAGAAGATAAATGGTATAGCTATTGGCTATCAAAAAAGTTTTTTCACTCGGAACCAGATGATCGCGAGCCTTACACCATTGTCATTCCACCGCCAAACGTTACCGGAGTGCTGCACATGGGCCACATGCTTAACAATACCATTCAGGATGTTTTGATTCGTAAAGCACGGATGCAGGGCAAAAATGCCTGTTGGGTTCCGGGCACCGATCATGCTTCAATTGCAACGGAAGCTAAAGTTGTAGCCATGTTGAAGGAACAGGGCATCAATAAAAAGGATCTTTCTCGTGAAGAGTTTTTAAAATATGCCTGGGAGTGGAAAGAGAAATATGGCGGTATTATTTTAGAACAGTTAAAAAAATTAGGTGCAAGCTGCGACTGGGACCGTACCCGTTTTACAATGGAGGAGGACCTTTCTGAAGCCGTTATTGATTCGTTTATTCACCTGTATAAAAAAGGCTGGATTTATCGGGGCATCCGTATGGTTAACTGGGACCCTGCTGGTAAAACGGCCGTTTCTGATGAGGAAGTTATCCGTAAGGAAGTAAACCAAAAGCTATATTACATTAAATATCTCATTTCCGGTACTGATGATCAATTCCTGACCATTGCAACAACCCGCCCGGAAACGATTATGGCAGATGCTGCAATTTGTATCAATCCGAATGATGAGCGTTTTATGCACCTGAAAGGTAAAAAGGTGTTTGTTCCGCTGGTAAATCATGAGATTCCGGTTATTGAAGATGACTATGTTGATATCGAGTTTGGTACAGGTTGTTTAAAAGTTACCCCTGCACATGATTTGAACGACTACGAGTTGGGTGTTAAACACCATTTGCCGGTTACCGATATCCTGAATGACGATGGGACTTTAAATGAGCTGGCTGTTATTCTGGTTGGCGAAGACAGGTTTGTTGCCAGAAAAAAGATTGCTAAGTTATTGGATGAGGCAGGTCATTTAGAAAAAGTTGAAGATTATAAATCGCAGGTTGGTTTCTCAGAACGTACCGATGCGGCTATTGAACCAAAGCTTTCCATGCAATGGTTTGTGAAAATGAAGGAGCTGGCACAGCCTGCGCTGGATGATGTTTTGAATGGAGAAGTCAATCTGATTCCGAATAAATTTGAAAATACTTACCGCCACTGGATGGAGAATGTGCGCGACTGGAATATTTCGCGTCAGCTATGGTGGGGACAGCAAATTCCGGCATGGTATGATGACAAGGGAAACTGGGTAGTGGCAAAAACCAAAGACGAGGCTTTAGAGGAATTCTGGAAGAAAAAGCACCTGGATGATAGCTGTTCGGAGGCTGAAAAAGCTGGTTTCAAGCATCAGTTAGAGCCTTTTGTGAAACAGGATGAGGATGTTATGGATACCTGGTTTTCATCATGGTTGTGGCCGATTTCTGTTTTTAATGGTTTTAAAAATCCGGATAATGCGGATATTAACTATTACTACCCGACCAATGATCTGGTAACAGCACCAGAGATTTTATTTTTCTGGGTGGCACGGATGATTATGGCAGGACATGAGTTTATGGGCAAGAAGCCATTTACCAATGTTTATTTAACCGGTATTGTTCGCGACAAATTAGGGCGTAAGATGTCTAAATCGCTGGGCAATTCTCCGGATCCGATTGGCTTGATTGAGAAATATGGTGCAGATGCCGTTCGTGTAGGGATGCTGATGTCATCACCTGCAGGTAACGACTTAATGTTTGATGAAAGTTATTGTGAACAGGGCCGTAACTTTGCGTCGAAGATCTGGAATGCTTTCCGTTTGGTTAAGGGTTGGGAAGTTGATGAGCGTGTGGAAAATCCGAATAAGCAAGCCATTTCCTGGTTTGAAAACCGTTTCAGTGCTGCTCTGATAGAAATTGAAGATAACTTTAAGCAATACCGTTTATCGGAAGCCTTAATGACCACCTATAAATTGGTTTGGGATGATTTCTGCGCCTGGTACTTAGAGATGGTTAAGCCTGCTTACCAACAACCTATTGATGCGGAGAGCTATCAGGCCACAATTGGCTTTTTTGAAAATATCATTAAATTATTGCATCCTAATATGCCTTTCTTAACAGAAGAATTGTGGCATGATGAATTATTCGGTACACGTGAAGAACTGGATTGTTGCATTGTTGCTGATTTTCCAAAGGCGGGGGCAATTGACGAGAAATTGTTAAAAGATGCAGAAGTCATTAAAACTGTGGTTGCAGAGATCAGGAATGTTCGTAACCAGAAGCAAATTTCGCCAAAAGAAACTTTACCGTTAAGCTTAAAAGTTAATTCTGATATTGATTATGAGAAATGGTTAAATGTTGTTTTCAAACTGGCCAATGTTTCTGAAGCAGAAATTGTAAATGAGAAAATAGCAGGTGCTACAGCTTTCATGGCAGGCAAAGATGAATTCTTTATTCCACTAACAGAAAATGTTGATGTTGACGCTGAACGTAGCCGTTTAAATGCCGACCTGGTTTACCTGCAGGGCTTCCTTAAATCGGTAGATGCCAAGTTGGGTAATGAACGGTTTGTACAAAATGCAAAACCTGAAATTATTGCCAATGAACGAAATAAGAAAGCAGATGCTGAAGCCAAGATCAGGATCATTGAGGAGGGGTTAGCTGCTTTGGGATAGGAACCATTGTTGAAAATATCAGTCTGAAAGATCTTAAGTTTTTTAGATAAGGAAGTCCTTTTGAACGTAATTCGAAAGGACTTTTTGCTGTTTAGCGATTTACTGAAGGCACATTAAAAAGGATCAAATATTTATTTCAAACGTTTTCCTTGTTCCTGATGAAATCATACGGCTTTCAATAAATGCTGTTTCTGATCATTTTTTCAAAGAAAAAAATCAGTTGACTTCATTCGCTATCTAAAGGTTTCAAAAATATTACCTAGGAGAATTCAGGGTTTGGTTTTATTAACCATATTTTAGGATAAATAAATCGGTTTACTTGTAAGCGTTTTATTTATCTAACCTTATATTAACCATGGAAAACCCAAGGAGAAAATTTATTAAGCAATCGGCCATTTTTGCTGCAGCTACCTATGCCGGAACAATGGGGATGAGTGCCAAAAGCTACGGCCGGATTATCGGTGCCAACGATCGTGTCCGTGTGGGCGTTGTTGGCTTTTCGGACCGGTTTAAGGATACCCTACTACCCTGTTTTTTAAACCACAATAAGGAGCTCAATTTTGATATTGTGGGATTATCTGATTTGTGGAACTACCGGCGGGATTTAGGTATCGCTCATTTAAAAGATAAATTTGGACATGATATCAAAGCTTGCCGGAACAATGAGGAGCTTTATGCGACCAAAGATCTGGATGCTGTCATTATCAGTACGGCTGATTTTCAGCATGCTTTACATACGATAGAAGCGGTGAAAGCCAACTGTGATGCCTATGTAGAAAAACCTTTTGCTGAAACTATGGATGATGCTAAGGCAGCGCTTAAAGCGGTAAAGGCGACAGATCGGATTGTGCAGATTGGCTCGCAGCGCAGAAGCGGTGAAAACTATGTAAATGCGGCCAAATTTATACAGCAAGGGAAGTTTGGGCCCATTACCGCTGTTGATCTGGTATGGAATGTAAACCAGCCGGGACGGTGGCGAAGACCTGATCTTGTTGCTGAACTGAAAGAAGAAGATATTGACTGGAAAAGGTTTTTATTAAACAGGCCTTCCGAGAGTTTCGATCCACGTAAGTATCTGGAGTACCGGTTATTCTGGCCTTACTCTTCAGGTATGCCCGGACAGTGGATGTCGCATCAGATTGATACGGTTCATTGGTTTACAGGATTAAAGCACCCGAGGAGTGTTGTTGCTAACGGCGGCATTTATACCTGGAAAGACGGACGCAGGAACTGGGATTCTATGGTTGCTGTTTTCGATTATGGTCAGCCAGATACTACGGATGGTTTTCAGGTAACTTTCACCTCAAGGATGCAAAACAGTGTGGGCGATGTAGGAGAAGTGTACTATTCGAATGGCGGCGAACTGAACCTCATTACCAATAAAGTTTCGCCAAAAGGCGGATTGAAAGAAAGAGAGGCTGCTGCGATGGGTTTAAAAGCTAATCTTTTACCTGAATTCGACCTGAGTAAAACTGAAATAAAAGCGGCCACCGGGGCAAATATGGGTGGGGATGCGCTAACGTCGGGTCACATGCGAAACTGGATGGAATGCGTGCGCAGCCGCAAAACACCTAATGCACCGGTTGAAGCTGGTTATTCTCATTCTATTGCTAATATTATGACCAATGCTGCGGTTAGAACAGGTGCTAAATCCATTTTCGATGAGGGCAGGCAAGAAGTGATTGCAAATGGCAAAGTTTTTAAATATTAAATCATTTATCACCACCTAAGATAACTAAGTTCAAAAAGTTTGAATAACGAAGATGCACTTAGATGTAAAGGGTTGTAAACCATAAATAAATGTTAAACATTAGGAGATACACATTTTTAGCGCTAACATTTGCCAGTTTAACTTCGGCAGCGCAAAAAACAACGCCACTTTTTGATGGCAAGACGCTAACAGGCTGGAAAGCTGTTGCAGGTGCTGCACCATATAAGGTGGAAGACGGGATGATTGTGGGGACCATGACAAAGGGCACACCAAACTCATTTCTGATTACTGAGCAGGAATATGGGGATTTTGTTCTGGAACTGGATGTTAAGCTTGAAGGTGAGACGACCAACTCAGGGATTCAGACCCGTAGTCATATCAAGGCAGAGGGCAACAATGGCAAGGGGCTGGTGTTTGGCAGGCAGGTTGAAATAGATCCTACAGGGCGGGCCTGGACAGGGGGGATTTATGATGAGGCCAGGCGACTGTGGCTTTATCCGCTTGAACTTAATTCCCCGGCGAAATCGGTTTATAAAAAGAATGAATTCAACCATTACAAGATCGAAAACATTGGTAATGAATTAAAAACCTGGGTTAACGGAATACCTGTTGCCTACGTAATCGATACATTAGATCAATCGGGTTTCATTGGTTTACAGGTACATGGCATTGGAAACGAACTGGGTAATGATGGAAAGAAAGTTTATTTCAAAAACATCAATATCCAGACCGAAGGCTTAAAAGCAAAAACTTTTCCGAAAGGCGTTTATACTGTAAATTTAACGCCAAATACGCTTTCTGCATACGAGAAAGCTAATGGCTACAAACTGCTGTTTGATGGAAAAAGTAACGCAGGCTGGAAGGGCGCCTATAAACCAGCTTTTCCGGAGAAGGGATGGAAAATTGCCAGTGGTGTAATTAGTGTTGAGCCATCGGGGGGCGCAGAATCTACCAATGGCGGTGATATTGTAACCAAAGAAGAATTCTCCGCATTTGATTTGTCTTTTGAGTTTAAGCTTACCCCCGGTGCTAACAGCGGAGTTAAATACTTTGTTACCCTGAGTGAAAATAATACGGGATCGGCAATTGGTCTGGAGTATCAGGTTCTGGATGATGTACTTCACCCTGATGCTAAACTAGGTAGAGACGGAAACCGTACGCTGGCATCGCTATATGATTTGATGACATCTAAAAAGGAGCCCCGTTACCTGCGTCCAATCGGATCCTGGAATAATGGAAGGGTAGTGGTTTATCCTGATAACAGGGTAGAGCATTATTTAAACGGGGTTAAGGTGCTGGAATATGTGCGTGGTTCGGAAGAATTTAGAAAACTTGTGGCCATCAGTAAATATAAAGACTGGAAAAATTTCGGGGAAGCTCCTAAAGGACACATCTTATTGCAGGATCATGGTAACAAGGTTGATTTCAGAACAATAAAAATAAAGTCGTTATAGGCTTTTGTTTTAAATAAATAGCGTAAAAATGCATCGTAGATCGTTTATCAGGGATTCAGCTTTGCTAGGTTCTGGTTTGTTATTGGGGAATGAAGTCTTTGCTGGTGTAAAAGCAGATCGGGTGATTAATATTGCAATGATTGGCTGTGGTGACAGGGGCAAAGGTGTGCTGTCGGTAATAAAGTCGATGCCTTCAAAATTCAGAACGGCCGCTTACTGTGATGTGCTGGATTTCAGATTGAAAGAAGCAGAAAAACATGTCCCTGCTGAGGCCAGGGCTATCAGGAATTATCAACAGGTTTTGAACGATAAAAATATAGATGCTGTTTTTATTGCAACGCCCTTAAGTGAGCATTTCAAAATTGCAAAAGATGCAGTACTTGCGGGTAAGCATGTGTATGTAGAAAAAACAATGACCTACAGTATTGAACAGGCGCTTGAATTGAAAAAACTGGTAAATCTTTCAAAACAACGAACTTTTCAGGTTGGCTATCAATACCGTTACTCGCCACTTTACTTCAAGGTGAAGGATATGATTCAGAGTGGATACCTGGGCAAGGTATCGCAAATTGATTGTCGCTGGGACCGGAATGCCAACTGGCGCAGGCCTGTGCCCGATCCGTCTCTGGAGCGTAAAATCAACTGGCGTATGTATAAAGAGTATTCTGGCGGGCTTGCTGCTGAACTATTGTCACATCAGATCGATTTCATCAATTGGGCATTTGAAACGCAACCTGATGAAATTATAGGTTCGGGGGGGATTGATGTTTTCAAAGATGGCAGGGAAACCTATGATAATATTCAGGCTATACTTCGTTACAAAGAAAAAGGCATGATTGGTAACTTCGGCGCTACTTGTGGAAATAAGCATGACGGTTATCTTTTTAAAATTAAAGGGACAAAAGGGACTGTGTCATTATTAACAGATACAGGAGTTTTTTACCCTGAGGAGGTCGCCAAAAAAGAACTTGGAATTGTTGACGGGGTAAGTGGCGCTACCAAGATTGTTGTGAATCAAGATGGTGGCATTCCTATATTAGACAAGCCGACTAAAGAGGGGACCATTTATGCTTTGGATGAATTTTATAAATCGGTTATAACCGGCTCGGAGCCTGTATCTGGAATCAACACGGGTACCCAGGCTGCCATTTGCGTAGCCATGTGTAATGAAGCAATCTATTCGGGTACCAAGCAGGTTTGGAAAAAGGGATATGGCTTGTGACAGGTATTACAAGGTTAAACGATTGCGGGTTATAGATCCGCATATTCTGGCATTTGAGGCGTAAAAGCAAAACTCCCATTTTTAAGATCCATTTTGGCATATACATGCTGCAGGCCATTGGTTAAAACAATCCATCTGGCCTGGTGAATAGAATTATATCGGGAAGCCTGCTCAAATACGGCCTGGGTAATTTTAACTTTTGGCGCTTTACATTCAATAAGCATCAGCTTTTCCCCGGCAGTATTGTAAACCAGGATGTCACTACGCTTTTGCAATTGATTTAATACCAGGCCTCCTTCAATTTGAATCAGGGTTTTAGGAAATTTTTTGCTGGCGATCAAATCCTGTATAAAATGCTGGCGTACCCACTCTTCGGGCGTTAAAACAAGATGTTTTTTCCTTAGTTCATCGAAAATAAAAACCACATCATCTTTCTTCGTAATTTTAAACGGGTATGGTGGAAGATTAAGTGGGGTAGGGTTAAACATTTTTAGTCACTGGTGTGGATTGCAGGTTTGTGCTGTTATTCAAATAAAACTGACGGGCTAAAGTTACTATTGTTTATAAACAATTGCGAGAATCATAAAAGCTAAATTGTAATTTTACAGCTATGACCGCCGCCGAAATTATCAAGGATATCAAAGCCCGTAAGTATAAGCCAGTGTATTTATTGCATGGTGAGGAATCGTATTACATCGACCAGCTAACGGATTACATAGAAGATAACGTGTTAAACAGTGCAGAAAAAGGCTTTAATCAAACGGTTTTATATGGCAAGGACACTGATATGAGCACTGTTCTTGGCGCGGCCAAGCGTTACCCTATGATGTCGGAATACCAGGTTGTTATTGTAAAAGAAGCGCAGGATTTAAAGTGGGGTAAGGAGGACGCAGGTAGTAAGGAGGCTGAATTTGTATTAAATTATTTCGAGAAGCCTTTACCGAGCACCATTTTAGTACTGGCATTTAAGTATGCAAATTTTGATAAGCGGAAGAAAATTTACAAGGCAATTAGTAAAAGCGGACTGATCTTTCAGTCGGATGCGGTTAGGGATTATAAACTTGTACCGTGGATTGAGGAATTTATACGCGAAAAGGGTTATAAGATAGACCAGCAGGCTTCCGCGTTAATGGCCGAATATCTCGGCACTGATTTGTCAAAGATTGCGAATGAGATTGAAAAACTCATGCTCAATGTGCCTAAAGAGATGACGATAAATACGGATCTGGTTCAGAAAAATATCGGCATCAGCAAGGAGTATAATGTTTTCGAACTCCAAAAAGCGCTTGCTATCCGTGACGTATTGAAGTGCAACAGAATCATCAATTATTTCTCGAGCAACCCCAAAGCAAATCCTATGGTTATGGTGCTGGCTAATTTAGGAGGATATTTTACCAAGCTCCTGAAATATCACTATGTGCCTAATAAAGCTGATGCAGCTTCAGCATTAGGCGTTCCCCCTTTTTTTATCAAGGATTATGAAGTTGCAGCGCGAAATTATCACGCAGGAAAAGTTTTTCAGGTCATCAGCCTGCTTCGGGAATATGATTTGAAGAGTAAGGGGCTGGACAGTTCGGGGAATGTAAATGATGGAGAACTTCTTAAGGAACTTGTATTTAAAATCATTCATTAAAAGTTAAAAGAATGGTTTTTTAGCCATTTAACTGCTCAATTGATAATCATTAATTTAAAAAATAAACTATGTTACAGGGACTTAGGACGATTGTGTATTACGTTGGCGAATTAGAAGCTGCGAAAGAATGGTATAAAAAGGTTTTCGAGATTGAACCCTATTTTGACGAAGCCTATTATGTTGGTTATAATATTGGTGGCTGCGAACTGGGTTTAAATCCGGATGATACTGGTTATAGTAATGGTAACCATTCCATCACCTACTGGGGTGTTGAGAATATTAAATCGGCTTTTGATCGTTTGGCCAGTATGGATGTTGATATTCACGAGCAGCCGAATAATGTTGGGGGAGACGTTTGGGTTGGAAGTATCTTCGATCCGTTTGGAAATGTTATCGGCTTAATCGAAAATCCTGCGTTTAAATTAAGCTAAAACCCTTATTGATTTCATCTTCATGGAGATGCGGGTCTTCCGTATCTCCCGCGGTTTCCTTTGGCTCTTCCGCCTCTTTTCTATTGACGATTAAGTAATCTTCCTCATCATCAATTTTTGTTGCACCGCAATTTCCGGGTATATTAAAAAAATCCCTGACCAGCGGGCAGTCGTTAGGTAATGGCATTTTTGTAATTATCAATTTCTTTGACGTCATGGGCGGATTCGAACCGCCGTAAAAGGTTTTGCAGACCTGTACCTCAACCACTCGGCCACATGACTATGTTGTGCAAATTCCCATGAATGTTATCTTTTTAGACATTCAAATTCTGAACTGCTAAGCAAATATAGCATAATTAATATATATTCTATAGAATAAGTAGATATTTTATTTTTGCGGTGCAGGATGGTCAAGCAGATCCTGTACTTTTAGGGGCAATTAATGAGATTGGACTGCTTTGCTGGATCTAAAAACCCAGTGTTTCATCAGTGGATAGTTAAACCCGTAAGAAACAATACTGTCGATTAGTAACCGACCTATCCGATAATCCAAATTAATGGCCCGGTGGAGCAGGTAGGTCCCGGCTGATTTCAATGAAATGCTACCCAATACTACTCCGATAAACCTTGTTAACTGTTGTTGAGGTGTTGCGGAGTATCCTGACTGATTTTTGAACGCCCAAAGGCGGTTTAAAGAAAAGTTAACAATTCCTCCAATGGTTCCGGAAATCAGGATTGAAAAGACGAAATGCAGGTGTAAAATCTCGGTAAGAAATATCATCAAAGCATAATCGGTCATTCCTCCTGAAAATGCTGAAAGCTGAGCCTTAAGGAATATTATTATTGATTTACGCTTTTTCATTTTAACTTTTCCTCCCGATCACGCTCGTTTCCAGCTTCCAGTAACTTATAGGTGTCAATCGTATTGATGATGAATAAAGATGCCGTGGTGATCACGGCAGAGTATGTAATGGTTTGAGGAAATAGCCATTCTACAATAAAAATCAGCGCGATTAGTACACGGAGCTCAGTGGGGCCGAACCAACCTGAATCGATCCGATAGACATCTGTTATCTTATATCTGAGCAGCGATATGATCATCGACCATCCGTAAAGTACTACGAAAAGGAAACCTAAAACTTTAACACTCTCATTTGCGTAAAAATAGTAGCCTAAACCTGTGAGGATGATGCTCATCCAGTCCATAATGATATCTAAAGCGAAGCCATACCATTTTCTTGGAATATTTCGATAGTAAGCCAATCTGCCATCAAGAGAATCGCCTAGCCAATTGACGATCAGTCCAACTATACCTAACAGCAGAAAGTTTTTATGATAGTGCTCTGCAAGCGTAAACCCTCCGAATACAATGAATGATCCGAGCATGCCAATACCTGTAAGGATATTTGGTGAAACCCATTCGGGAATATGTTTAAGCAAAAAGTGGATTAAAGACTGTTCACCGTTCCGCATCAAATTTGATCGTTTACGATCTGCAAAAATTTGCTTCCGCTCCGTAATTTGCTCCTTAGTGGTTACCGCCATCAGCAGCTTAACAAAATAATGCCCGAAATTACAGCTGCCTCTGGTCTGTAGATGTTATAAATCTTTTTCTGACACGATTTTATGATCAGCAAGGGTTTTCGAAGTTTTCCGGTTTTGGCGAGATAACTAAAAATTAAGATAAAGATCATATTGCTATTTCACTATTCCAGCAAAACGCTGATAAAATACTGTTGGACTATTTTCATTTTTAGGTGCATATTTACCAGCTATGATTGGAATATAAATGACCTTTCTTCTGCTTTCTTCTCCACGAATTGATGATTCTGCGACTCTATGCCATAATCTTCCGTCATGAACAGTTAGGTCACCTGCTTCTGGCAGGATGGAAACCTCATCTCTGTCTGGTTTATTATCTAAAAAATATTTTTTACGGAAAAGCATCTGGTAAATACTTTGTTTATGTGTTCCTGGTATAATTTTCAATCCACCATTCCGTGGGTTCTGAGTAGTCAGGTGGATTCCCACATTTAGCATTGGATTCAGTTTTCCACCATAAAAAATATCTCTCAATCCATCGGTGTGCCAACCCATTTTAGTGAAACTGCTATCGGGGCCATTCACGTAGTGATTGAAGACCATTCCGTCTTTCTCTTCCGTGCCTAATCTTGAATCTTCTCCGGCCAGGGGAAGTAAAGCTGAAATTCTTGGATCAAGTAATAAACCACTTAAGGTTTTATGGTGCTGGTTGATGAATGCAAAACGCTGAACAATTCTGGAACCATCTAAATCGGTTCCATATTTAATAGGAACACCATTTATTTTACGGATGTCTGCGTTAATCCAATCTCTTTGCACTTCTTTTGAAGCCTGATTAATGGAGGCAACTGTAGACTTCTCGATGAAGTTTTTGAAATGGATGAAACCGTGCGTATTGAAAAAATCAATCTGTTCTGAGGTTAGTTTTTCTGATAGGGTAAAGGTTGGATACGAGGATGCCATATAGTAAAAGTTTAAATTAAGGAAATGTAGAATTGGTTGATAGAATATTATGAACAACAGCAGCACATTCGCATTCGCGAGTGGTTCTGTGTCTGAGTGTAAGATAAGTAGCTATACTTATACATAATCTATCGATTTGGTAGTATTTAATACAAACGTAATCTTTTTTTAACATTCCAAAGAATTTAAAATGCTTTTTCTTGAAATAAATCAGGTTTTATAAATTCCTGCCGCCATCTTTTCGATGAAGAACTTAGGCAGGATTCTGTTGGAGTACACGCTAATTAGATTGGTGAAGCCTGGAATGACTTCTGATTTGCGGCCGAACAAGCCGTTTAGGCCTATTTTTGCAACCTCATTGGGTTTCATGTTAAACTTTTCAGCCATCTTGCTAAAAGCATCCAGTCCAGCTCTGTGGGCAAACCCCGTGTCGACAGGTCCCGGGCTTAGGCAGGTAATGGATAGGTTACTTTCCCTATGTTCAAAGCGCAGTGCTCTGGTAAAGGAAAGAATAAATGATTTGGTAGCTGAATAGATAGCAAGTGTTGGAACAGCCTGATAGGCTGCGGTACTGGAAACATTCAGGATATATGTTTCTTTTTCTAAAAGCAAGCGGGGTATAAAAAGGTGACATAGTTTCACTACCGTATCCATATTTAATTTGCACATATCCATTTGAGCAGATAAGTCTAAAGAAGAGAAATTGCCCCACAAGCCATATCCCGCGTTGTTGATTAATACCGAAATCTTCAAGTCATTTTCTGATACCCAGTTTAATACTGTTTCAGGTGAAGCGCCTTCAGCCAGATCAATCGCTAAAAAAGTTGCTGTTATGCCGTATTGACTGGAAAGTTCTTTGCAAATTCCGGCAAGTTCCGCTTCAGACCTCGCAACCAAAGCAAGGTTATATCCTTTCTTTGCCAGTTCTATAGCAAATGATTTGCCTAATCCTTTACTGGCTCCTGTAACCAGTGCACATGTTTTTTGACTCAGATCTTTTTCCATACGTATATTTTCAGTGCCCTAAAATATCATATAATATCTCATGTTGCTTTATTTTCTCAAAACAATATGTAATTGACGCTTTGGTTTGTTTTCAAATTCACTTCGTTTTGGTAGTTTTGAATCATTAATAGAGATAGACATGAATCATTGGTTAGTAAAAAGTGAACCTTTTAAATACAGTTGGGAAAAATTTAATGAAGATGGGCGCACCTTTTGGGATGGTGTCCGTAATTACCAGGCCAGAAACAATCTGAAAGCAATGGAGCAGGGTGATCTGGTATTGTTCTATCATAGTAATGAAGGAAAAAATGTAGTTGGTATTGCGAAAGTGGTTAAAGAGTTTTACCAGGATCCTACTACGGATGATGCCAACTGGGTTGTTGTAGATCTCGCTCCGGTAGAGACATTAAAGCATCCCGTATCGCTGGAGCAGATCAAAGCTGAACCCAGCCTTAGCGATATATCATTGGTTAGACAAGGTCGCCTTTCTGTGATGTCTTTAAAAGCCGAAGAATTTGATAAGATTTTGGAAATGGGAAGCTGATGGTCAGTTTCCTTTTCCTAGCATAAACCGTAATGAAATGAAAACTATCTATTTAACGCTCATTCTGGGTTTAATCATTTCGCGAACTACAGCGCAAACCGTTGAACCTTATATAGCTATCGTTAAAACCCAGTCTGATAAATACAAAGGGATACTCTATAAAGTAGACTCTTCAAATGTGATATTAAATGCTGCGGGAAATTTTGTGAAAATCGAGACTAAAACCATTAAGACAATCCGCATACGGGGAGGTAAAAAAGCTTATCATGTAATTGATTTGATAAAAACAGGCTCGGATCCCCAAGAGTACAAGCTCAACTCAAACGGCAAAATGGTTGATAAATGGGGAAATGAAATGCCTACTCCCGAACAAGAATTAGCGACCACATTCTTTTCTGTGATTGGAACAGCCATTGCAAATGGACTGGCATTACCAATTCAGTCCATTAACCCAAACCAGGCGTTGTTCAGATTCAGTGGAAATCATGCCAATGAAAAGATCAAGTGGCAGGAGTTGAATTATTACTCGATTTACTACCAGTCAAACCCCGATGTTTTGGCAGAATTGAGAAAGATGAGGGAGATTTCCAGTCAGTTTAAACCGTAATCTCTTCTGTTTTTCTTTTGCTTAGTGTGATGCCGAGCGTCATTACAATGCTCGATCCCAATACAACGAGGAATAAAAATGACGGACCTACTTCAATTACCTTAAGCGATGCAGGTAAGTTAAAGTAAAGTAAAATGCTAATCAAACCACGGGGTGCGATAAATAAAATTGGAGATACGCCGCCGTTCTTGAATACTTTTAAGAAAAATACCCGGATCAGATAGATGCTGATCAGTATGAAAAAACCATTTGCCAGGATCAGTTTATTGTTTAGCTCGCCGATATTCATGGTAAACCCAAAAATCACAAAGAAAAATGTGCGCAGAATGAAAGCACTTTCTGCAGATAACTGATAAAGCTGTGAAAGATCGTTTGATAAGTTTTTATAAATAAAAACACTTCTGAACCACATATTTTGAATGGTATCGGCATTGTTCAAAAACAATCCTGTACTCAATATCAGTACCAGCGACGATAGATGATAGGATTGACCAATGGCGTAAACCAATATCAGGATGGAGATGATCAGGAAAAACTTGATGTGATGAACCAGTTTTCCCATGATATATAGCAGTACTACACAAGCTATAGCCGAAAGCAAAATAATTAGAAAGGTGCTTAAGCCGAGGCCAATAAATGCAGAGGGCGTAACGGAATGATTAGTGATTGCGAAATTAAAGATGATGATGCCCAGAATATCGGAGAAAGACGATTCGTAAATGACAAACTCTTTATCAGATTTATTTAATGCCGCTGCTGATGGTATGGCAATTGCCGAGCTGATAACGCTAAAGGGAATTGCATTTGCAATGCACGTATACAAATTGTGATGAGTGATCTGATAAACGATTAGCGTAATGACGGTAATTGTTCCCAGCAAAATGGTCAGCGCTGATAAAAAGGCACTTCTAATAAGTTTGTTCTTATTCCGGTCGTATTTTAATTCCAGAGAGCCCTCAAATACAATTAAAATCAGGCCTACGGTACCAAGAGTAGGTAGGATAGATAGAAAATTAAAGGTCTGGATTTTTAAAGAATCTACCAGAAACCTCAAGCCTATGCCAAGCAGTAAGAGCAATAAAACCGATGGTATTTTTGTTCTACTAGACACTAAATCAAACAGATAAGAGAAAATTACTAATCCGCTTAAAATAATAAGAATGGTATAGGTTGTCATATTTTTCAGCCTAGGGTAAGCCGCTAAAATAAAACAATCAAATTAAGCGAGGGGCAAGTTTATGTAAAAATTATGCTTTAAAGAATAAAGCTTTTAGTTCGCTGGCATCGTCAGGACTCATTTTACCGCCTAAAACAAGGCGAAGCTGGCGGCGTCTTAAAGCGCCATCATACAATTCCACTTCTTCTGGGGTTTCCGGTATTACTTCTGCCACAGGTATGGTTCTTGCGCTTTGATCAACTGCCACAAAAGTATAGTAAGCTTCATTGCTTTTCTGGCGTGCGCCACTCGGAATATTTTCAGACCAAACATCCAAACGAACCTCGACAGAGGTGTTAAACGCGCGGGTCACTTTAGCTTCAATTGTGATTACATCGCCCAGTTTTATAGGTTGTTTGAAAGAAACATTATCTACCGAGGCGGTTACTACAATGCGGTTGCAATGTTTTTGAGCTGAAATTGCTGCTGCGATATCCATCCAGTGTAACAAACGGCCGCCCATTAAATTGTTTAAGGTGTTGGTATCATTTGGTAATACCAGCTCATTCATTATCGTAAAACTCTCTTTGGCAAATTTCTTTTTCAAACTCATAACTGAGCGCAAAAGTAATTAAAATGTACAGCAAAATATTGCTTATTTGGTATTCTGTGTAAAGGAATTATCGTCGTAATGTCAATAATGATTAATTACACATTATTCAGGCCTGTTTCAACATCAGGAATGTGAACTTTGAAACTATTGATCGAAGCCCATGTTTTAAGCTGAAAATAATGCGGAACCTTACACTCATACAATTTTTCCACTGGTACTATAATGAAGACCAGAACTTATGGCTGAAAGTAGCAAATGAAGCCGCCCGTTTAAAAGAAATGGGAGTAACCGGCGTTTGGCTGCCGCCAGCTTACAAAGCCAGTACATTCATAGTCATTGTTGAATTGATTAGCTGACTAAGCACTTAACCAATTCAATACCCATTCTGTTGGTTACATAAAACTATCTTCTTTACGATAAGCTGCAATTACGGCCAGTTCGCCTTCTTTCCCTCCTTTGAAATTGCCGTGCTCCATCCCCATTACACCTTTATAGCCCTTTTGATGCAGGTGCTTAAACAGGTTTTTATAGTTGATTTCGCCAGTGGTCGGTTCTTTTCTACCCGGGTTATCTCCAATTTGAATATAAGCGATTTCATCCCAGCAACGGTCTATAGTTTTAATCAAATCGCCTTCAGTGCGCTGCATGTGGTAAATATCATATAAGATTTTGCATGATGGACTTTTTACTGCTTTGCATACCGCGTAGGTTTCATTGGTTTTCTGGAGGAAAAGCTCCGGGGTATCACTCAGCGTTTCCAGCACCATAATTATACCATGAGGCTCGAAAATTTCTGCTCCTGCCCGCATGGCATCTATTACATTGGCAAACTGGTTACCATAAGGCAGGTTCCGTTCGTAAAAGCCGGGTACTACGGTTACCCATTTGGCATTACAACGTTTTGCGGCCTCAACTGATTTTTTACAGGTTTCTACAAATTTGTCTTTAAACTCTTTCTTTCCGGTGGTCAGTGAAGTTTTCCAGTTGTCGCCACCATCCACTACAAAAACGCCCATCCTCATACCTAACTTAGCCAGGAGGTTTCCAATTTTATCCTGTTCTTCTACAGATCTGTTCAGATAGCCGTTATCCTCTATAGAACGGAAGCCTTTATCATACATAAACTGAATCTGATCGAGAAAATTCTTTCCTGCATGGTTTTCAAACATCCCCTGGTGTGGCGCGTAGTCGAGGTTGAACACCCGGTCGGCAGTAACCTGCTGTTCTCCCCCAAAAGCATTACTGAAACCGGTTCCTGCGGTAATCGCACCGGCTGTTAACAGGCTGTTTCGTATAAATTCACTTCTTTTCATTTTTTTGTTTTTAAATGTAAAGGCTTATTCTTTTATTATTTTTTTGAAGCCGGCAGAAAGTGTGTCGGCAATAGATCCGTCTTTGCGGTGGTAAACGAAATAAGCTTCCAGGTCTTTTCTTTGTTCCACAAAATGCAGTGCATCTTTCAGGTGCATCCCCATCAGGGCATTATCGTAACCATCGGCTGTAATGGCGTCTTTAGCATAAACGGTAACACTGATCATTTCATTTTCAAGGGGGTATCCGGTTCTGGCATTGATCAGGTGAGAAATCTTTTTCTTTCCGCTCTGATGAAATTTCCGGTAATTTCCAGAGGTAGTGATGGCTCCGCTGTTTACCATTGCAATATGCCTTATTGCGGGTTCATCATGCTCATCTGGTCCTTCAATGCCGATTTTCATTGCTATTCCATCGGGTTTAGGACCGGAAATTCTGAGTTCGCCGCCCAATTCTGCGATGTAGGTTTTGATTCCTTTCTTTTCCAGGTAACCGGCAATTAAATCTACGCTGTAGCCCTGCGCTATTCCGTTTAGATCAATTTGTACGCATGGTTTGGTTTTGGTTAGCGAACCATTTTCAACATGTAGGTTTTCCATGCCTACACAAGCTAAAATAGATTTTATTTCTGCGCTGTCAGGTTTCTGATCCACTTTTTGCGGGCCAAATCCCCAGGCCTGAACAAGCGGCGCCACCGTTATGTCGAAAATTCCCTTTGTATCTTTATTGATTTCAAAACTTCTCTTCAAAACGGCATCCAGATAATGATCAGTGTTGATTTGACTTGTGGATGAATTAAAGCGGCTGATTAACGAGTTTGCCTTGTATAAAGACATGGACTGATCAATGTCGTCGAGCAGACTATCAATTCCTTTTTTTGTCGCGACACTATCCGTTGCATAATAGGTTATGGTATAATCTGTTCCCTGTGCATAACCTGTAATTTTGAACTGCCGCACTTCGTTACGGGTAAAAAAGCCAAACAAAACAGGAAAGCAAAGGAACAGAAATCTATACATGATAACCTATAGTACTTTAGTTTTACCAGGCATGGGAACTGGGTAAAGTCCATTTGCATCAGGCATTAATTGTGGATTAGCATCCCATGCAAAGCGCTCAGGTAATAAACTGTTATTTGCAGCGAGTGCTTCATCCCATTTTATGGTCTGGCCTGAATAGGTAGCATAACGGCCAATAATGCCCGAGAAAGTTGTGGTTGCACCATAATCAGCATTCTGGAATTTATACTCTCCTTTGGAGATTGCTTCAAAAAGCTCATCATGTTCCGTTTGGTAAGGATTTGCATTGCCTTTGGTATTGTGGTTATAAATTTCTTTTCCATTGGCATCCCATATGATGGCCTGATTGCCTGCGGAAAGATATACTTTACCTTTGGTTCCCTGAAAAGTCTCATCAACACGGTTACGGGTTCCTTCGAAGTGCCTGCACTGACTGTAAATTTTAGCACCGTTGGCATAGGTAAACTCATTGGCGTGGTTATCGTAGATTTCCCCATAATCCTTTCCTGTGCGCCAGGCCCTGCTTCCGGTGCCTTCTACTGAAACCGGATGCGCTCCTGTAATCCAGTTTGCAATATCAATGTTATGTACATGCTGTTCTACAATATGGTCGCCGCATAGCCAGTTAAAATAATACCAGTTACGCATCTGATATTCCATTTCAGTCTGGTTCACTGTACGCGGGCGCACCCAAACACCCCCGCTGTTCCAATATACCTGTCCAGATACGATTTCGCCAATTGCGCCATCCTGTATCCGTTTCATGGCCTCGCGGTAGTTGCTCTGGTAGCGGCGCTGCAATCCTACCACCACGTTTAATTTTTTCTTTTTCGCTTCTTCAGCAGCTGCCAGCACCTTTCTGATTCCAGGAGCATCTACGGCAACGGGCTTTTCCATAAACACGTGTTTACCTTGCTTAACTGCTTCTTCAAAATGAATGGGCCTGAACCCCGGGGGAGTAACCAGAAGTACCACGTCGGCTAGCGGGATTGCTTTCAGGTAAGCATCGAAGCCTACAAACTGACGTTCTTTGGGCACATCCATCTTCGCTGCAAATTTTGAGCTTAATGATTGATAACTGCTATCCAGGCGATCTTGAAATGCATCTGCCATGGCCACGAGTTTCAGATTAAATTTAGTGCTGAGTGCCTGGAATGCTGCTCCTGTTCCGCGGTCGCCACAACCAATCAGGGCGATCCGGATGGTGTCGGTTCCTGAAGCAAATGCACCTGTAAGCGGAATGCTGCTTAAAATGGTTCCTCCGGCCAGCAGGGCAGAAGCTTTTAGAAAGTCGCGTCTTTCTTGTGTGTTTGGTTCTTTTTTCATTTAGGGTTTGGTAGGTTTTGTGTGTTAACTAGCTAA
Organism: Pedobacter frigidisoli; assembly: GCF_032678525.1. Classification (GTDB taxonomy): domain Bacteria; phylum Bacteroidota; class Bacteroidia; order Sphingobacteriales; family Sphingobacteriaceae; genus Pedobacter; species Pedobacter frigidisoli_A. The sequence continues at coordinate 91,622 of NZ_JAVTSE010000009.1, read as the reverse complement.
AGATCTTTGATTGGTTGCTTATTATAATAGGCATCTATTTCAGTTTTTGAAGGTGTTTTGGCTGGACGAACCAGTCTTATCCCTACAAAAGGCGCCTCTGGGAACCACCAGTTACTTTTCGGGATCTGAGGATCGAGCTGTTTCCATGAAGGGTCGGATGCCAGCCTGACTGTTGAGGTTAAATGATCCGGCGTTTCATCATACGATCCACCACGTAACGAATGAGGATACAGTTTATCGGGTGTAGCAATTGGATTTACGGCTACCTTACCATTAGCCTGACTATAGAAATCAGCAAGGTATTGATCGTAAGTCCATTCGCTAACGTTTCCATGCATGTCATATAAGCCCCATGCATTAGGTTGCTTTAGTCCTACAGGATGTGTTTTGTTATCACTATTATCTTTAAACCAGGCATATTCCCCTAGTTTTTTGGAGTCACTGCCGAAAGAATATGCGGTTGCTGTTCCCGCTTTACAGGCATATTCCCATTCTGCTTCTGTTGGGAGTCGGTAGAAAACTCCTGTACGAACGTAAAGCCATTTGCAGAACTGAATGGCATTGTACTGGGTCATAGCTATTGCCGGCTGGTTTTCTTTACCCATGCCAAAGGTCATATCCAGATAGGGTTTAGTTGGCCTTGTCACCGCGTCAACCTCAGCCGGAACTGCAGTGATACTGGCCTGCTTCTCATAATCACGATAAAGAAAGGGCTCAAAAATATTCCAGGTTACCTCGTATTTACCCATCCAGAAAGCATCAAGTTTTACATCATGAACCGGCTGTTCGTCGGCTTTTCCGGTTTTGCTACCCATTTTAAAGGTACCCGCCGGTATGGCCTGCATATCGAAAGTCAATTTTGTACCATCAATATTTTGTGTATATGATTTAAATTCCTGGGCATAGTTTTTCCCAAAAGAAAGGAGTATTAAAGCTGGCGCAATAAATTTCTTAAACATCATAATTGGTTAGAAATGCCGGATGAAGAGCATTTTGTGTTACTTTATCTGAATGCTAAAGTAATTAACCAATTCTTAAATCAAGAAAATTTATGTAACAAAAACACTAGGTTTTATTTAAATTGAGTCAGCTAAAAGGTTTTATCGCTGATCAGTTACCTTGTTGCTTAAATTGGTATATCCCACTAAAGTTTCCCAACGCGCACCGGGTTTTTTATAATAGACAAATATCTGGTAGCTATTTTCCGTCTGGAAAAACGAGCCCTCAAAAGGTTGCATTTCCAGGGTTTTCGTATCCTTATTAAACCAGGCATACTGGTAATCGTATAAGCCTTGTTTCAACATGATGTTGCCGTAAAACTGTTTTCTGCCGGCATCATATATTAATTTGTTTTCGGGGCTCAGTGTATAGTTGTTGAATCGGCCGATTACATACGCATCTCCATTTGTACCAGGCGCTGTAGCATTCAGGGTAAAAAGCACACCCATATACTCCGCTTCAGTTTTATCATCCCTGCCATCAGTATTTCTGATGAAAAAATTTCCATTCTCGTCGAACTGGTTCGCAAATGCACCACCATTTAATGGCGCATCCTGAAAAAGCATCACATTTACTGTTTCATTGTCACGGTAAATGTCTTTGACATTGGCCCCCTTAAAGCGTAGGCTTCGGGTATCAAATTTTCTAAATTCATTATTACCCCAAAAATCATTGGTATTCACGTCGTTATAAACCAATTGGTTAGGTCTTACAAACGCAGGTTTTGTATTGATCTGTGCGGTATAGGGATCGAAGTTCTGCATTACTATCGCTTTCAAATCCTGGTAAGGATTAGGGATGGATATAGAATGGTTAATTGTAAAGTTAATTTTTTGCTTTGTATTCCGGTCGGCCACCTGTATGGAATTGGTAATCTCTGCTGCTACCGCAAGCTGACTTTCAACAACAAAAAACCTTTGAGAGATAACGGGTTTATTCTTATCACCATCCAGATATACCTTTAAAATATAATTCCCTCCAATTTTGGGTTGTAACTGCGTATTTGGGAAACTCAGTTCATAATGGGTGTATTTCCCGGTTGTGTTAGATGAGTATTTATAATTGATAATGCGGTCGCTGTCGAATCCCTGAAGGTAGTCCATTGTTGAAATCCTTGAGGTTTGCCAGTCCGATGTGCAATGTTCTATGCTGTACCAGTAGTTTTTAGTTCCTCCAAGAAGATCGTCGAAGGAGAAAGCAATCGTTTCAGCTGAATTCAGTAATATTAACGGGATGCTCTGTTCTTTCGCAGCATTATAGCAAAGTACGGTTTTAATGTTTGGGAGATATATCTTATTATCATTAGTGAAGGTTTTATCACTTTGAGCAAAACAAAAGGTGGAGGTAAAGATCAGAAGTACTGCGATTAGTTTTTGCATGGTTAAAATTACAGGATAATAACCAGAGATCAAAAGGTATAAAAAAAGCCACAGAATTTCTGTGGCTAATATTTTATATGAATACCAGGCTAATGTATTAACCTTCCAGATCCATAATTTCTGTGGCTAATGTTTCCCATTTCGCCTGACTGCTTTCTAAATCCTTCTTTGCGGAAAGGTAGCGCTTGTTGGCTTCTGCCAGTTTAGCAGCATCACTGTAAACCTGTTCGTTGGCAAGTTCCAGTTCTATATCTTTAATAGTTATTTCCTGCTCTGCAATCACCGTTTCCACTTTTTTCAGTTCATCATTTAATTTCTTTAACTGATTAGCGGTATTCGGGCTGGTAGGCTTAGGGGCTTCTTTTTCTTTTGGTTTTTCAGGCAATTTAACCGGAATAGGTTTTGAAACAGGAATTTCACGTTTGCTGTTCCATTCTTCGTATTCTTCATAAGTACCGGGATACTGTTTGATTTTTTCGCCTTCGATAAACCAGATTTTGTTGGCCACATTATCCAGGAAGTACCTGTCGTGAGATACAGCAATAAAGGTTCCCTCGAACTGATCTAATGCCTGAATTAAAATATTTACCGATTGAATATCAAGGTGGTTGGTTGGCTCATCCAGAATCAGGAAGTTTGAATCTGTAGTTAATGATTTTGCCAAAGCCACACGCGATTTTTCACCACCTGAAAGTACTTTGATTTTTTTGAAAACATCATCGCCGGTAAACAGGAAGCATCCTAAAATACTACGTAATTCAGTGTCGCTGTGTTTAGGTGCAAATGCCTGTAGTTCTTCGAGGATGGAGTTACCCAGGTGCAAAGATTCCAACTGGTGCTGCGCAAAGAAAGTAGTGGTTACGTTATGGCCGGTTTCGCAAAATCCGTCGAATTTTTCTGTTCCTGCAATCATTCTCAACAGCGTAGATTTACCTTTACCATTGGCTCCAATCAGCGCAATTTTATCGCCTTTTTCAATTACCGCTTCAGCATCTTCCAGAATATGTACATTAGGGTAGTGCTTAGTGGCATGTTCTATACGCACTACGTGCCGGCCTGAAGGTTTGGTAAACTTGAAGCTAAAATTAACCGTAGGGTTTTCATCATCAACATCATCAATACGCTCCATTTTATCCAGCGCCTTCATACGCGACTGTGCCATTTTTGCTTTTGATGCTTTCGCCTTGAAACGCTCAATTAATCGTTCTTCCTGCTTAATTTTAGCCTGCTGGTTTTTAAATTCACCCTTCTGTATTTCGCCGCGCAAAGCTTTTTCTTCTACATAGAAGCTATAGTTTCCGGCATATACGGTAAGTTTTCCTTTACGCGATTCAACTGTACGGTTCACAATTTTATCCAGGAAATATCTATCGTGAGATACGATGACAATGGCCCCTTCAAAACCAGCCAGGTAATTTTCCAGCCATTTAATCGATGGTAAATCCATGTGGTTGGTAGGCTCATCCAGCAGCAGGATATCCGGATTTTGCAACAGAATCTTTGCCAGCATTACCCGCATTCTCCAACCTCCTGAAAAGGTATTTAGCGGGCGGTGCTGATCTGCAGTACTAAAACCCAGGCCTGCTAAAATTTCATTTGCGCGGTATTCAATATTGTAACCATCCAGGGCTTCAAATTCCTGCTGTTTGTCGCTCAGTTTATATAAAACCTCCTCACTGTAGTCGGTTTCAATTTTCTTCAGTAATTCTTCAATTTCATCATGCAGCTGATTCTGGCGCTCGAAAGCTTCCATGGCCACATGCAGAATGCTATGGTGCGATTCATAGGAAAGTAAATCCTGGTTCAGGTAACCGATTTTCAGGTCTTTCGACATGGAAATTGTGCCCGAACTTGGCGCATATTCACCTACAATTAATTTTAATAGTGTTGATTTTCCTGTTCCGTTAGCGCCGATTAATCCGGCTCTGTCGCCCGGTTTAATGTGCCAGTTTGCTTCATCGTACAAGGCTCTCGAGCCAATCAGGAATGTTAAATTATTTATTGAAATCATTTCGGCTGCAAAAGTACGAATTTAAAAGCCTTTTTTTGGGTTAGAAATGAAATAGAAACGGCTGGGCTATTTGATGTTTTTATATCACGCGCAAAAGCTTTTGGTTTTTTATTTTGAATTGATTAAAAATTGTATACTTTTGTACTGTAATAAAAATAATTACAGAATGAACAGCAGCAGGTTTCCGGTGTCCCTTCATATTCTTACTTTGCTCGAAGATGCGAAAGGGGAGATGGTGAGCTCTGATTTTTTAGCGGGCAGCATTAACATCAATCCGGTTCTGGTTCGCAAAGAAATTATGAATTTGCGTAAACATGGCTTTGTAGATAGTAAAGAAGGAAAGGGCGGAGGGTCGTTTCTGGCTAAGAGCGCTGCTGATATTAACCTTGGGGAGGTGTATAAGGCTGTAAAGAATGTTAATATTTTAGGACAGAGTAAAAATGAACCGAATCCTAAGTGCCCTGTTGGGAGACAAATTAATCAGCATCTGAATGACCTGTATATTGATGCAGAGCAGGCCTTGATTGATCGTTTATCAAAACAAACACTGGCAGCTTTTGCTGCAAAATTTAAGTAGCATTTTTTTTAGGGTAAACTGTAACAAAATACATTACAATAAGAATTTAATCATTTAATAACAAAAATAAACAACATGAAAGTAGCATTAATCGGAGCCTCAGGCTTTGTGGGTAAAGCCCTTTTAAACGAATTGGTAAGCCGTGGAACTGAAGTGATTGCCATTGCCCGCGACACTGACAAGATTGAAAACAGTGATGAAAAAGTGAAAAAAGTTTCAGCAGACGTGCTGGATACGGAGAGACTGGCCGAAGCTTTAAAAGGAGCTGATGCGGTAATCAGTGCATTTAACGCAGGCTGGACAAATCCAAATCTTTATAATGATACCATTGCGGGTGCTGAAGCCATTCAGAAAGCGGTTAAAGCATCGGGCGTAAAACGTTATATTTTTATCGGTGGTGCCGGTACCTTACAAATTGACGGAAAGCAACTGGTTGATGGTCCTGAGTTTCCTGCAGAAATTTATCCGGGTGCATCAGCGGTAAGAGATTATTTCAATACTTTAAAACAAGAGAAAGAACTGGACTGGTTATTTTTTAGTCCTGCGATTGAAATGCATCCTGGTATCACCATCGGACGGACAGGTAAATACCGCCTGGGTAAAACTTCTCCTGTTTTTAATGAGGAAGGTCGCTCTGTTTTATCAGCAGAAGATTTATCAATCGTACTTGCTGATGAACTTGAAAACAACGCACACCACCAGGAGCAGTTTACTGCTGCCTATTAAAGCCAGGTAAAATTTAAAATGTGAGATGGAGATGCTGGGGCGTAATCCGTTTCACATTTTCTATTTTTTATCTATCTTCGTTGCATGTATCGCATCATTAAACCAATCTTCTTTAAGTTTGACCCTGAAAACGTTCACTATTTCGTTGTTAAGCGGTTAAAATGGTTTAACGACAAGTTTCCACTGGGTAAAACAATTATCCGGAGCAGTTTTGATGTTCACATTAAAGGCCTGGAGAAAGAAGTTTTCGGGATCAAGTTTCGGAACCCTGTTGGGTTGGCCGCAGGCTTTGATAAGAACGGGGAGTATGTGGAAGCTTTGAATAACCTTGGATTTGGTTTTATTGAAGTAGGTACAGTTACCCCGATGCCCCAGCCAGGTAATGATAAGCCCCGTATGTTTCGCTTGCCTAATGACGAGGCCTTAATCAACAGGATGGGTTTTAACAATAAAGGTGTAGATGTAATGGCAGAGCGTTTACGGTTGCTTAAAGATAAACACCCGGATATTGTTGTAGGTGGTAACATTGGTAAAAATAAGGCTACCCCAAACGAAGATGCGGTTAGCGACTATATCAAATGCTTCGACAGATTATTTGATGTGGTTGATTATTTTGTGGTAAATGTAAGTTCTCCAAATACGCCGGGTCTGCGCGAACTCCAGGAAAAAGAACCACTCAAAAAAATTCTGAACACCTTACAGCAACGCAATCGTAAAAACGACATTTCCCGGCCTATTTTACTGAAAATAGCACCCGATTTAACCGATGCACAACTGGATGATATCATCGAAATTGTTGCGGAGACTAAAATTGCCGGCATTATTGCAACCAATACAACCATCAGCAGGGATAATCTTGCAACCGGGAAAAGCCTGGCTGCAGAAACCGGTGGTTTAAGTGGCAAGCCTGTTAAGGAACGTTCTACAGAAGTAATTAAATATCTCTCCGATAAATCCAATAAAGCTTTTCCTATTATCGGAGTAGGAGGGATTCACTCTGCTAAAGATGCGCAGGAGAAATTAGATGCGGGGGCCAGTCTGGTTCAGTTGTACACGGGTTTTATTTATGAAGGTCCGGGCCTGATCAGATCGATCTGCAAAGCCTTGGTGAAGTAAAAAGAGGTTCTGACAGGATAACATTCTGCCAAGTTAATCTTTTGCTGTACAGTATTTATGAAAATTCAAGGCATAAAAAAAGCATCCTTTGATCAGAAGGATGCTTTAAATTCTTTAGAAGAATATCTAAAAACTATTTTGCCAAGCCAGCTAAAACAGCATTGTTTTTAGCTAATTGATCGTTTTTAGGTTGTGCAGAACGGCTTCCTAACTCAATGTTAGTTGCTCTTTTTAAAAATGCTACCTCTTGGTGAGCTGTATTTTTATTTCTTCTGTCTTTTCTTTTTAATCTGGTAACTGCCATGGTAATAACCTTTTATTATTTTATTTTGTACAAATGGAGGTCGAGAGCGGATTCGAACCGCTGTAGAAGGTTTTGCAGACCTCTGCCTAGCCACTCGGCCACTCGACCTTGAAATTCAAGGTTGCAAAAATAGCAATTATAACTTAGTCCGCAAATAATATCTCAATTATTCTTGGTTTAATTTTTAACTTGCACTAATTCAGAGCAAAAGATTGCGGCGCTCACTGCAACATTTAACGACTCTGCTTCACCAAATCTTGGAATCGTAACGGGTTTGTTTATTTTCTTTATGATTTCCGGCGAGATTCCTTTCCCTTCATTACCTAAAATCACAAGCCCTTCGGTACCCCAGTCCATTTGATAGATGGATTCTCCATCTAACAAAGCACCGAAAACAGGGAGCTGACTGCGGTCAAGAAAGTTACTGAGGCTTTCAACATAAATTTCTACCCTGGCCAAAGAGCCCATAGTAGCCTGAACCGTTTTTGGATTGAAGACTTCAACACAATCTTCTGAGCAAACAATGTTCTTAAAACCAAACCAATCTGCAGTTCTGATAATCGTTCCCATATTTCCGGGATCCTGTACCCCATCTAAAACCAAAGTAAAACGGTTTTTTAGTTGCTGCAGGCTCATTTCTGTGTTTTCCTTAGTATGAATCAGTGCCAAAAATCCTTGTGGGGTTTGTAATGTACTAATCTTGCCTAATTCAGCGTTGTTTACTTCAAATAAGTTTATATTTGCAGGCAATTTGGGTAACAAACCGGATTGTTCGTTGTTGTAAAATATGGAATGAATCTGGTAGCTGGAGTTTATAAATTCTTTAATGGATTTAATACCTTCAACTAAGAATAAGCCATGTTCTTTGCGATACTTTTTTTGATGTAAAGACTTAATAAAACTAATCTGAGACTTTGAAAGCATACCATTACTTAATAAATATTAAACTGAAAAGCACTGCAATATTACTATTTATTATTGTTTTAATACAGGCTTGTTCATCAACAAAATACATTGCCGATTACCAATCTATTGTAAAAAAGGTGACGATAGATAGTGTGGATAAGAAGTTTGAAGAACAGGCTTACAACTATGTTCAGAAAGATATCCGTCCTGCATCGAACTACAGTATCAATGTGCCGCTTTATAACCTGTTTAATACCAAAGACGGCAGGTATAAAACGAGTGATATTAAGCCATTCGGTACCCCTCCAGCCATTCTGGATAGTACTTTGGTCGAGATTTCCAGAACCCAGATTCAGAAATTCTTAAAGAGCAAGGGTTATTTCCAGGCGCAGGTAACTTCCGATATTAAGGTAGCCAACAAAAAGGCAGAAGTGAAGTTCAGTGCAAAACCCGGACCGGCTTATTTTATAGAAAAGTTAAGTGATTCTATTCCCAATAAAAATATCAAAGCACTTTACGAATCGAATAAACCTGGTTTAACCCATTTACGGGTGGGTGCACAGTACGATGAGGATTCGCTATCTTATGAACGCGAACAGATTTATAAATTAATGAAGGAGAACGGTTACTTTTATTTCCTAAGGCCTTATGTTAATTTCGATGTGTATGGTGCTGAGGCCAGCTCTAAAACCAATAAAATTGATCTGAACCTTAATGTTACCGACCCGGCAAATGGCCCTCACAAACAGTTTTACATTGGTTATACGCACTTACTTATTGCGCCAAATCCTGATGGCTTGCCCGATTCAGCACGTTATAAGTTAAGCAAGGACACCGTTAATGGCATTATTTATACTGACTTTTCCCGTCGTTATCGCAGGAACCCGATTGTAAGATATGACTTCCTGAAACAGGGAGAAATATATGATATCCGAAATGAAAATTTAACCTACGATCGTTTATATGAACTCAATATCTTTAAGAATGTAAAGATTGATTACTACAGACGGGACAGTACTTCAAACAAAGTCAATACCATCATCCTGCTTACCCCTCAAAAGGTCATGAGCAACCGGGTAGAAGGAGAGGTTCCATTCAACGGCGGAACGGTAGGTTTCAACTTAAGTAATACCTATACCAATAACAACTTTTTCAGAGGGGCCGAACGTTTCGAACTCCAGGTTAAGGGCGGCTTACAATCGCGTATAGGTGGTGGAACATCGCCTTTTAAGGATATTTATCAGCGCGATTTCTCTGTCAGTGCCAGTATCACGGTTCCGCGATTGCTGATTCCCTTTTATAACCCCGTTCTGGGTGGAAATGGTATGCCACATACTACTTTCTCCTCCAGCTACATCTATGCCCTGCAAAAAGATATTTTAACCCGTCGTATATTAATCAATTCCATTACTTACGATTGGGTGGAGACGAAGTCGAAGTTACATTCTTTAACGCCGTTGAATTTTGAGTACCGTTTCGGTAACCTGCAAACCGAGAACATTGATTTAAACACCCTCTTAAACAATCAGTATTATATCGACCTGCTTGGTAGAAAGGATTTAACACTGGGCATTAAATATACTTACTCATTAAATGCAGATAAACTTCAGCAACTGAGAAGCTTTGTTTATTTCAGGGGGAATATTGATATGGCTGGTAATATGCTTCAGGCCATTTCAAGAATTGGAGGCAATCGCCATAATCCCAATAACTTTATCAATGGCGACAGTACTCAACGGGATTACGGAACGATTTTCGGACTGCCTTACAATCAGTATGTACGTCCGGAGATTGATATACGCTGGTATAAACACCTGGGTGGCAACCGGCAGTTTGTTGCCCGTTTAAATACCGGTATTGGTTATGCATATGGTAATTCGGTAACCATTCCATTCGAAAAGAAATTCTTTGCGGGCGGATCGAGTGGCGTAAGGGCCTGGCAGGCCAGAACGCTTGGTCCGGGGAATTATAACAGGGCAGTTTTAGCTTCGGATGAAGAAAGGAAAGCGGTTTTTGGTTTAGATCAGTTAGGAGACTTGCGGCTTGAGGCCAACCTGGAATACCGGTACTTAATCACCAGCAAGTTTTTTGGAGCAAGCCTAAAGGGAGCAGCATTTGTGGACATGGGGAATGTATGGAATTTATCCAGAGACGCCGGTGATTTATATGCTGAAGAAAAGATGTTCAAACTGAGTAAATTGGCTCAACAGGTGGCCATTGGTACAGGTCTCGGACTGAGGTACGACGTTCAGTATTTTGTATTCAGGTTTGATGTTGGACTAAAGCTTAAGGATCCTCAGTTTAGCGGATCAGAGCAGTGGGTAATCGGAAAGTTTATAGGCGGTGCCCGCGACTTTAAAAATACCTATAATGCTACACATGGACCAGATACCTACCGCTTTTTGCAGTATAATTTTGGTATAGGCATGCCGTTTTAGGCGGCCGGTCAGAACAGGCTTTTTAGACCATCAAATATGCTTTCGAAAAAGGTGCCCAGATTTAACCCTGCGCTGTGATTGAAGTATACAAATACCAGAAAAGCAATTACAACAAATATGATGAGCTTTCTAAAGGCAAATGCGATAACCACCAGTGCAATTGGAATGATGAAAAGCCATAAGCTGTTGATGGCGTATGGGCTGAGGTCGGCATCTTTCTTGTACACATAAACCAGTTTGCTGTGTGTACCCGAATCATTCTGGTGTTTAATATACACAAAAGTCGACTTATCTATCGGCAGGGGTAAAACCGCAATCCCGTCATTAAACTTCAAAATCTGCGTAAATCCGCTTACGCTGAAAGTATAACTGCCATTAATGTTTTCATTAGGCACATTAAGTGAGTCGGCCGCTATGATTGCCAGTTTATTGTTTTTTAACAGGTTTTCTTTAACCAGAAAATTGTTAATGGCTGCATTTTGCGCACCCGCCGAAAACACAATTAAGCAAAAAGAAACTAAGAGGTATATCTTTCTCATTCCAGTGAACGTTTATTATAAATCAAATAACCAATATGCAATAATACACCATTTCTTTTAACTGCATCATTATATAGGTTGTAACTTAAACTAACAGGTCCCAGAGGTGTATGGTAAACCAATCCCGCAGTTGCTGCATAGCGGAGTTTTGTAATGGCCTTTGCATAATCTACCTCCTGAAGATTTGTTAACTCAAATTCTTTGTGAGGTAAAAATAAATAACCTTCCAGTCTAAAGTCGAAATTTTTTCTGATATTATAGATGTTTTTTATCCCGCCGGCAGCATAGGTGGTTGCGCGGAATTTATCTAGGAATAACGAACGGCTATCTTGCAGCGGATAGAATGCCGGCGCTGTTAACAGCGTACCATAGTATGTTCCAAACAAAGGCTGGTTAGAAATTACACCTTCTATCAAATAACCGAGGGTGTATTTTTTCAGGTGGAAAAAATAATTTTCCTGACTAAGTTTAATACTGCCCCAGTGATGCAATCTGCTAAAACCGGGTGCTTTCTTATAGCCTGGCGTAGAACGGAAGATATTGCCCGGGTCATAATTCTCACGGCCTGTAGTATAATTGAAGCTTAGTGAAAAGCTTTGTCCGTTAGAGGCATATTGCTTTCTGTTGAGTGAGTTTTTCTCCAGGTTAACGGAACCTCTGAAACCATTGAATACCGTCTGATCAAGTACATCACCAACCCCAAAGGTATTGTTAGGGCTGTAGTGGTCCATGTTGTTGATGAAGGTAGAATGAAGTACAACTTTGGTATTATAATTTAACGGGAAGCCTGCCATCAGGTCAATTTTCCTGTCCGATTGCTCGATATACATCGGGTGGGGATTCTCGATAAAAATCTGACTGGTGTTATAAAAATTCCAGTGATTGTAGGTGAGCTCGGCAGCCAGAAATATCGGGAGCCTGGTTGGATAATCTACCCGGCCATTTACCTGCACCGATTCATAGAAACGTCCGGAATAAAAGCTGGTGCCAAATGTGTAAGCTTTACGGTTCAAATAATTGTACTCTGCGCCCAGGAATACATTGCTTACCGGTCTTGTTGAAATATTTCCCCCTAATTCAAGCTTAAAACTCTTTTTTGGTTGGGCCACTACTTCAAAAGTGTAACTGTCGGTAATTGGCTGATAAGTAATTTTAGGATAAACAGTTTCGAAAGTCTGGTCGGCCACAAGCTTGTAATAGGCCCTTTTAATGTCTTCTAGATCGAAGCTGGTTTTATCGCTCTTAAACAGCCGTTCTACATATCTTTTCTGCTGATCATTTACACCTGAAACTATAATGTTGCTGAATTTCAGGTCGGGCTTTTTGCGGTTAAACTCAGCACGTTTGAGTTCAAGTGCTTTGGGATCGACACGGTTTTTGATCAGCGCTTTTATACGCGGCATATCGGCCATGGCTGCATCGTAGCCTTTTTTTATTAACTCAGCCACAGGGGCAAAATTGGTTACACTATAATCAGCCAAATCAGGCTGGATATAAACCCCGTTTTTACCAATCATGGTAGAATCTGATTTGGACAGGAACATGTAAACCAGAAACCGGTTCATCAGGCGGTCATCGATGTTTTTAGGGTATTCATTGTAGGTTTTGGATGATACATTAGCCCCAATGATGTAATCGGGCTTGAAGTCTCTATCCATTACATCTGCAGGGAAGTTATTATAAAGACCGCCATCGAAAACGTATTTTCCATCAAGCTTTATCGGGCGGTAGATAATCGGCACGGTCATGGTTGCGCGAACGGCTTCTGCAAGATTACCTTTACTGACTGTAATGCTTTTTTGCGACAGCACATCAGCTACCATGCAACGATAAGGAACAAAGAGATGGTCGAAATTCCCCTTAGAAACTGCTGATGCCTGGGAGAACAATTCCAGGAACGCAAAGTTTAGCGGGATATCATTAATGAGATTAGAGCGGAAACTAAAATGAAATCCCGTATCAATGGCAACCTTGGCAGTAAGCATGGAGGCGTTGGGCGCATTCTTCTGAAAGAAAAAGGTATAGTCACTGGTGTACCGACCGTTTACCCAATTTTGAAAGTCGTTACTTAAGGCTATTTTTTCAATTTCGGCAGGGGAGTAACCGGATGCATACATGGCGCCCACAATACCACCCATGGAGGTCCCTGTAATGTAATCAATAGGAATGTGGTTTTCTTCGAGGGCCTTCAATGTGCCGATGTGGGCAAGCCCCTTGGCACCACCACCGCTAAACACAAGACCTACCTTTTGCGCATGCAATCGGGTACAGCACAGCACGAAAAGGATCAGCAAAAATCTATTGAATGTTACCACTCCTTAAAAATAGGGCTTTTATTCTTAAATTAATTTATTATGAAGATGTTACCTGTTAAAAATTGGCAAAGCGAATGTTTTAGCGGCCAATACCTGGAACAACAGGTAAACTTTCATTGCCTTCGCTGCCAACACTTTGTACCGCAAACAAATAGTTATCCTTACTGTACGGAATCCTTAATTCAGTGCCTGTGGTGTAAAACTTTTTTTCCCAAACAGGGCTGCTGGTTTCGCGCATTAAAACATAATAACCCTTTGCGTTACCGTTAACAGGTGCTTTCCAGTATAAGTACGATGAATTGCTTAGGTTTTTAACGTCAATTTTTACTTCGGAAGGTGCCGACGGGGCTTTAGCCAGATTGGCCAGTACTGCAATATTTACTGCAGTATTTTTACGCAGGTATTCAAAATCCATAAACTCCTGCAGGTCGCCGTAACGTACACCTTTTTCAGTTCTCAGATCTTGGTGCTGATGCTCGAAATTTTCGTTCATTTCAGTAATCCTCACCGCAGTAAATCCGTTTTCAACGAAGGGTGTATGATCTCCGCCGCGCAAGAACCGGTCGTTTCTGTAAATCAGTTTTACCTCAAGCTGATCTACGTATCTCTCACCTGTTTCTTTTACGTAGCGGGCCAGCTGGCGGCTTTTGCCGTCATTCTCCAGTCCAAACTGGCGAATGGTTTTCGCATTTTTATCCAGCTCATAAGCAGGTAAGCCCTCGCTGAAAACCCGAAGGCGTGTATTATCTATAATTTGGGTTTCACTGCTATTGTTACTTCCGATCATGTCGTTATTTAGCATGGCATCTACGTTCCAGCCTTCTTTTTTAGCTTTATCTGCCATAAATCCCGATCCCAGGAGTGATTGCTCCTCACCACTCACCGCAACAAAAATGATGGTTGCCGAAAACTGGTATTGACTCATGATTCTCGCGGCTTCAATCACCCCTGCAACGCCACTACCATCGTCATTGGCCCCCGGTGCATCACTGGTTCTGTTCATTACATCCGTTACACGGCTGTCAAGGTGGCCGCTAACCGCATAAACACGTTTGTCGTTTGTGTCGCTTCCTTTAAGTACGGCAACGGCATTGCCCAGTAGAGTAGGCTGGTCTACGCGCTTTCCGTCAGGTTTAAATGTAGTGGTGTCCAGATAAGCAATTAACCGTCCGTTGCTCTGTTTTGCAAACTGATTAAATTTGCCGACTACCCAATTCCTTGCGGCACCTATTCCTTTCTTTTTACTTTTGATATCACTTAATGTACTTCTGGTTCCAAAAGCTACCATTTTCGAGATATATGATTTTAATGAATCCTGATGAACAGACTTGACCATCTTTTCAATATCAGCATCACGATTGATAATGGTTTGTGCCTGAAGACTTACTGCGGCAAATGAACTGACAAGTAATACAAATAAGGTTTTTCTCATGTGGAAGGGAAATTGATGCCCTAATATACCTGAATAAGTAGAAAGCAGTTCATTAGGTTTGTAACTTTTTAAGCATAAAAAAAGCCTCCCGGGTTAATCAGGAGGCTGGTATTTAAAAATTTCCTTACTTATTTTGTAAGGATAGACGATTCTTGGTTTGAATAGGTTGCCCAGTTGCCAAATGCTTTTTTAGCTGAAGCTTTAGCATTGTTTAACTCCACATCACCAGCAATTGTCAGGTATGTTTTCTCTGGAGAAACCTCAGCATAAAATGCTTTTACATCTGAAAGGCTTAAAGCGCTGATCGATTCTTCATTTACTGACTGGTCGTAATCATAATCTTTAGCTTTTATGCTGGTCAATAATTTTGCTTTTGCAGTATTGAAGTTTTGTTGGTTGATGCTTGCGTGTTGAATTAATGCAGCCATGCCTGAAAGCGCTTCATCTAAATCTGCTGTGGCAACAGCTAACTTTCCACTATTGTCTTTAAAAGATACATTTGAATTTTTGGCTACGTTCTCATTTAAAACAGCATTCAATAACTCAACAACACCGGCTTTTTTACCTTCGAAATCTTTAGCATCTAAAGTGAAACTTGCATATGCTTTTGGTGAACGGTTGTTTTCTGAAACAATAATGTTCATTCCATTTTTTAGTTTGAATGCAACAGGCTCTTTGAAGCTTTGTGCATTTGTGGTAACAATAGTGAAGATGCTTAGAGAGGTTAATAAAAGTGTTTTGATGGTGTTCATTGTGACTTGTTTTCTTTTTGTTAAATAATTTATCAATTCTGTTGTAAAATGTCTTTCTAATAAGACTTATTTTTCAATTTTTTGCGCATATATACGAAGCTTATTTCTGCTTGGATTTCGACAAAAGTAGAAATTATTCATTTTGTTCATTTTGTATTCTCTGAGAATATTCTTATGGGTTGTGTGTTCAATTATTTTTGACAATACTTTGATTAAGCAGCCTCTAAACCCTTGACTATACGCAATTTACGTTGTGTTTAGAATGTCGCTCTTTGTATTCTGAGTAACGAATACGTTAGAAGTTTATCATGTAAAATAGCAGTTATTGTAAAAGAAATTCTTTTAAAAAACAAAGGGCTGTTCACAAAATGAACAGCCCTTTGATAAAAAATGAATAAAACTTTGGGAAAGAATTTTTATGCAGAAAGTTTACTGGTTGAGGCCAGCCGGTTACTCTTTATAAATGCTTTTATTTCCCTGATGGTTTCTTCTGGTTCACTGATATGCGGGAAGTGGCCGGTAGCCTGCATCACCACCAGGAAATTGTCAGGTGTATTCTGATGAATAAAATCTCCTGCCGAAAGCGGAGCCATAATGTCCGAACTGCTTTGCAGCGTTAAACTTGGAACCGTCAGGTCCTTAAATTTATCCCTGCAGTCGGTTTTAAATGTAGCCATTGCAAATGCCAGTGCGATGCTGGGGTCAGTTTCCTCAAAGCATTCCTGTAAAAAGTTAGAAAGCTCAGGCCGGTCTGCCTTATCCATTAAGATAGGTGCAATGCCTTTGGCCCAGCTCGCATAATCCTCTTCAATAGAATTGAAAATGGTCTGTATATCATCAGATTCGAACCCTCCAATGTATTCACCATCATTCAGATACTTTGGCGAGGGCCCGATGAATACCAGCTTCTTAAAGGCTTCCGGTTTCTGCAGCGCTGCAATCATGCCAATCATACTGCTCACTGAGTGCCCAACAAAAATCACATCCTTCAGGTTAAGTGCTTCGATAATTTCTATCACATCGCTGGCGTAACCATCAAGTGTAGCATATTTGTAATAATCATACTGTGTTATGTCGGATTCACCCGAACCTACATAATCGAATAAAATTACCCGATACTCTTCCAGAAAAGCATCCGTCATGAATTTCCATGACGTTTGGGCACAGCCAAAGCCGTGTGCAAAAACAATTATCTGAGTGCCTTCTCCAAGGATTTTGACGTTGTTTCTAATGAGTATAGGATGCATGATCTGAGGATTAATTCACAATAATGTTACAAGGTAAATATTCTTTATTTTGAAATCAAAAAAAAATAATAATGAACAGCTCCTATATTAGGGCGATTGAACAGGCTCGTTCTGCTTACTAAATCATTTTACTTAATTTCTAACCAATTTTAATCACCTATGAGAAAACTGCTGATCCTGGTATTTATTTTTTGTAGTGCTTTTTCCTATGCACAGCAATCCATCAATTTTAAATTGTTTAAGAAAAATGGTACAACAGCGGTGGCAAAGGGGAGCGTACTAACTTTGACATGGCCAGCGGGGAATGGCAAAACCGGGAGGGCAATCCTCGACCTCAACCAGAACAATCCGCTGTTCACCAGCCTGGCTATTGGCAACCGTGGCAGCTATCAACAAATAGCCGCTAAGCTTGATCCTGCATTCATATTGAGGGTGGGGAGCAGAACACTCAGTCCATCAAGTGGGGGTTGGGATGTTTTCTTTGACCGGGTTCCAACCAGACCCTATTCCACAAATGCCGTTACATTTAATAAGCAAAATGCGGTGGTGAGCACTAAAGGTGCCCAAACGATTGTGACCATTTCAGCACTCGAATCTTCGATTTTTAAAGGGAACCTGGAAATTACATTTTATAACGGTAGCCCTATGTTTAATGTTGCTGCGGTAATGTCGACAGAAAAAGACTCCACAGCGATTTTATATGATGCAGGGCTGGTGACAAAAACGGATGTATGGAATAGCGTGGCCTGGAGCGATGTAGGTAATCAGCTCCAGAGAGAGGCGATATCGAAATCGGATGAAAGTATAAACCTAGAAGTAAAATACCGCACCGTGATTGGTGAAAATGCAGGCGGCAGTCTGGCTTTGTTTCCTGCGCCGCATCAGTATTTTTATCCGCTTGATGAGGCTTTTAATCTGAAGTTTACCTGGAAAGGCAGGAATTATCTTGGTTTAATCCCCGGCTATGGAATCGGAATCAGGCAGGATCCCCTGGGCGATAAGCGTTATGTGCCCTGGTTTAATGCGCCGCCGAAAACAAAGCAGCGCCTCAACTTCTTCTGCCTGCTTAGTACGCAAAAGGCAGAGTTTGTACTCGCTGAGGTGAAGAAATTTACCCATAATGATTCCTACCAGCATTTGCCCGGCTACAAAACCATGGCCAGTCACTTCCATAATGAATTTATATCGGATGTGGTATTAAGTGGTAAACCGGTGCCCGAAAAGCCTGAATTTGTGGATGTTTTAAAGAAAGCAGGGCTAGATATTGTTAAACTGGCTGAGTTTCACGGTCCGGGACATCCTAAAGGTCCGGATTCTACCCGTATAAAAGAACTTGACGCCTTGTTCAGGCAAACCGAGCGTTTATCAGATCAAAACTTTCTGTTGTTGCAAGGAGAAGAAGCCAATAACTTTTACGGGGGCCACTGGCTGGCATTTTTTCCAAAACCAGTTTATTGGGTGATGTCGAGAAAGGAAAATCAGCCTTTTTTAATGAATGATCCCCGGTTTGGTAAAGTATACCATGTAGGCACTCAGGACGAAATGTTGAAGCTGCTGGAAATGGAAAAAGGACTGGCATGGACTGCTCACGCGCGTACCAAAGCATCAACAGGATACCCTGATCAATATAAGGATGAAGGTTTTTTTAAGTCAGAAACATTTATGGGTGCGGCCTGGAAGGCAATACCTGCTGACTTATCTCTACCTACGCTAAGCAAACGGGTACTCAACCTGATGGATGATATGGCCAATTGGGGATTGAAAAAACATGTAATTTCCGAAGCGGATATTTTTACCATTACCCATCGAAATGAAATGTATGCACACCTCAACGTCAACTATCTGCAGTTAGATAAGGTACCTAGCTACAAAAATGGTTGGCAGCCGGTTCTTGATGCCATCAGAAAGGGGAAGTTTTTTGTTTCCACCGGCGAAGTACTTATTCCCTCATTTACCATTAACGGCAAAGGGGCAGGAGAAACATTAAAGCTGAATGCAGGTAAAGCTATCGTTAAAATGGAACTGAGCTGGACATTCCCGCTTAGTTTCGTTGAGATTGTTTCAGGTGATGGAGATAAGGTATACCGTGAACATATTGATCTGAACCATACCCAGGCATTTGGTAAACAAACTTTTAACTGGCCGGCCAATCTTGCAAACAGAAAGTGGGTAAGGGTAGAGGCCTGGGACATCGCAACCAATGGAGCGTTTACACAAATGGTGTGGCTGGAAAAATAAATTATATTTTTGTTCTATGGATGAACTGTCTGTATTTGAAAAGAGAAGTAAAACCTTCTACCGAACACACCTGCCGCACATATCAATTGATTGTGTGGTATTTGGATTTCATGCCAACACACTCAAGGTGCTCCTGATCAAAATGAAAGGGCAGGATAAGTGGGGTCTGCCAGGCGGTTATTTAAGTCATGATCAGGATCTGGATGAAGCTGCGAAAAGCATTCTTCAGGAACGCACAGGGGCGGAAAAGGTTTTTCTAGAGCAGTTTAAAACCTTTGGCGAACTTGGCCGGTCAGAAAGTGATTTATATTATATGCCCGAAAATATCTGGTTCCGTCAGCGTTTCCTTTCGGTAGGCTATTATGCTTTGGTAGATTATGAACAGATTATACCCGTCGTTGATGAGATCTCTGTGGCCTGTGAATGGAAAGATGTGAATGAATTGCCTGAGATGATGATGGACCATTCCAGAATTTATCAGGAAGCCCTGAATACCATGCGGTTTCAGTTAAATTACAAACCGATTGGCTATAGCCTGCTTCCCGAACAGTTTACCATGCCCGAGCTGCAACGTCTTTATGAAACCTTGCTGAATAAGCCATTAAGCAGGGGTAATTTTCAGCGAAAAATGCTGGCCTATGATATTTTTATTAAACATGATGAAGGACGTAAGGGAGGCGCCCACCGCACACCAAACCTCTATAGTTTTGATCAGGAAAAGTATAATAATGCACTCAAAAAAGGATTAAAGGAAGCATGGTAGTCCTTTAGTTTACATCCTCAGTTTTGCTTATACCAATTCGCATAATCAGTTAAATGAGCGTCTGAACGCCATTGGCGATAAACTGGTTTTGGTTTTAAATAGTTTACTGAATGATTGCAGGTGTTCAAAACCTAACTCGTATGCAATCTCGCTAACTGATAAATTACTGGTGGAGAGCTTTTCTTTAGCCAGTTCAATGAGTTTTTCATGGAGGTATTGCTGGGTATTCAATCCAATCAGCGATTTAAGTAATCCGGTAAGATATCCGGACGAAATATTTAAGTCTGCCGCGATCTGTGCAACGCCTGGCAAGCCATTTACAGCTAATCGTCCGTTAGCGAAATAATCATTGATCAACTGCTCCAGCCGGTCGATGATTTCATGATGGGCTGCTTTTCTGGTAATGAACTGGCGCTGATAAAAACGTTCAGAGTAACTTAATAATAGTTCCAGCTGGGCGATTACGACCTGCTGGGTAAAGCGGTCTGTATTTGAATTTACTTCCTGATTAATCTGGTTTGCAATGGCATTTAAGGTAAGCTCTTCCGTTTCAGAAACATGGAGCGCCTCATAAAGTGAATAGTCAAAAAAATCGCACTGTTTAATGGCTTTGGCCAGGTGGGTACCCCATAACAAATCGGCGTGAAACAGAAGCATCCAGCCTGTTGGCCGATGTGTCCGGTCTTCATATACTTCCACTGTAAACACCTGTCCGGGTGCCATGAAGAATAACACCCCATCCTCAAAGTCGCTCATTTGCTGCCCATATTTTATTTTGGCATCAGGAACCCTTTTCAGTGCAACTGTATAAAAATCGAAGATCATACTTACCGATCGGTTTTTCATCGGCATATGTACATTTTCCAGATTGACCACGCTCACCAGCGGGTGTGCCGGTTTAGGCAAGCCCGCTAGTTTGTGGTATTCGGAAATGGTTTTGAATCGATATTTTAGCTTATCCATCTACTTAAGATATTAAAAATAAATGCCATTTAACAAATCTTCTGGTAATGATGGATGAGTAGGGTTCCAGGCCAGGGTTTCGCGGGTAGCGTGAGCTGAGGCGGGACCATCTATCGAAGCAAAATGTTCGAAAAATCCGAAGTGTGAAGCTGCTGCGTCACCGGCTTTAGACACAACTGGTATATTCAGTTTCGAGCCTATAATTTCTGCAATTGATTTAAAGGTAACAGCCTCGTCAGCCACTGCGTGGAAACGCAATCCCGGCTGCGCTTTGTCGAGTGCCAGGCGGTACAGCACAGCAGCATCTAAACGGTGTACGGCTGTCCACCGGTTTAGTCCGGAGCCATTATAAGCTGATTCACCTTTTTTACGGGCAATGTCAATCAGCATGGGTACGAATCCATGCAAATCACCTTCTCCATGTACCGAAGGAGATAAGCGGACAACAGAAACCCTTACTCCTTTTGCTGCAAGTGTATCAACGGCTTTTTCCGATGCCACCCGCGGGTTATGTGAATGTTCATAGTCGGGGAGTGTATCTTCAGTGGCAAGTTGTCCTGGTCCGGCTACTAATGTGCCTGAGGTTACCAGAAATGCTTTATCCGTTCCAAGTATGGCATTTCCAATGGCTTCAATAGCTATGCGGTCTATTTCGCAAACCTCAGCAAAACGGGTAAAATCATGGATAAATCCCAGGTGAATGATGCCGTCGGCAGCCTGTGCACCTGCAATCAGGCTATCCAGATTTTCTAAATCACCGTGGTGAACTTCAGCACCCGCCGCCTTTAAACGTTTAGCTGCCTCTTCATTCCGTGCAAGGCCTAAAACCTTGTGGCCAGCCCCGATTAATTCATTCACTACAGCAGTGCCAACAAAGCCTGTTGCTCCGGTTACAAAAACTTTCATATGTTCTCTTTTCAATAGTTAAACGATGTTATTAAATATGAGTTGTGATCATTTTTTTCAGATGATCATCAACAGTACAAAAGTGATGCATTAATCAGGTGATTAGTTAGCCGGATCTGATTTTTACTTAGCCAAAACAGGCTAAATAATTGACTTAACTGGTCTTTTGCCTGATATTGAAAACAATCACCGCAAGAAAAATCAGCCCGTAAGCGAAGATCTGCAGCAATCCTAAGGGCTCATGGTAAACCAGTCCGGATAGCGCAAAAGCAATAATCGGATTGATATTCAGGATCATTCCCACCCTGGAAGAGCTGATGCCACTCAGGGCGTATAAGTTCAAAAACAGGGGGATGATGGTATAGAGTACTGCGATGATCTCAACATAGAAATAGAATTCAAAATCAGTAGGCAGTGGCCCGGAAAAAGAAGGATAAAAAGGGATCAGGATGATGGCTGCCAGCACAATGTGAAAGTTGAGGATGATAAATTTATCAAAGCCTTTATTCTGATGCTGACTAATCAGGTAGCAGGCATAACTCAAACCCACTATCGTACTGAAAAACATATTGGAGATACTGGTGTAAGAAAGCAAAACGCATCCGACGCAACTCAAGGCTACAGAAAACCACTGCAACCTGTTCAGCTTGTCGTGCAACAGGAAATAAGCCAGCAGGGTGGTGAGTATAGGGCAAACCAGGTAAGCCACTGAAGTGGCCCTCACACTGACGTTATTCATCACATAAATAAAAGAAAACCAGTTTGCGGTGAGTAAAATACTGCCACCAATATTTAACCAGATCATTCTCCGCTTGTTTTTTAGCGGCAGCGCCTGGAACAAAGCAATATTTTCTCTGATCTTTTGTCGTTTAAAAAGCAGAGATATAACCAGCATAATCAGGGCACAGCTAAACACCCTGTAGAAGAGGATATCTAATGATGCATAAGCATGCAATGGTTTTAATACGAGACTAAAAAATCCCCAGATGGAGAAGGCAAGGATGGCAGCTAAATAGTATTTGAGGTTTTTCAAGGTGGCTCGCTTAAAGATTTCAGGATGATCAATCCGGTTTCAAAACTAGCTTTTTAATCGATTTTTTCTGGTATCCCCCAAATTATTTTGTAAACAAAAAAGGCGATCACTGATCGCCTTTTATTTGATAACCTGTAATGTTTTATGGCTTATTTACTTAAAGAGGCCACTGCATTTTCAGCACTAAAGCTCGTTTTTGTTTTTGCTGCCGTGAATTTGTCCATTGTTAGTTTCTGGCTGGCACCCATTACCAGGTTGTGTTCGCCTGTTGATCCGCTTAAGATCAAATCAGCATTGTCTTCGATCACGGTATATAAACCTTCTGAGCGTGAGTTTAGCTCCAAAGCTGCATTTCCACTTAAGAAAACCTGAAGATATTTGGTATTTAACATTCCTTCAGTTTTCACCTTTGCATTGTCGCCAGCCTGGATTCGGAAGATATCATTTACAAATACAGTTACTTTTGCCGGAGCATTATCGGTAGAAACAATTTCCAGTGCGTCACCGTTTTGCATTACCTTAACGCGGCCGTTATTATCGTCGTTATAGCTTACACCTGTGCGTGTTCCCTGAACGATGGTTACTTCTACGTTGCCATTCACTTTAATGCGTTTGAAGTTTAACGATTTTGTTGCATGAACCGGTTTAATGGTTTCAGCTGCGCTGGTTGACAATACTGCAGAAGTAGATAATACTAATGCTAAAGATGAGGCGAATAATGTGTTGAATAGAGTTTTCATATGCTTTTAATTTTAGAATTTTTGTAATGTTTTTATTGATTGTTCTGATGATAGGACGTCGCTAAGCGTAAAACGTTGCAGCAAAAAATACTGCATTATACGAGCCTAATATACTAATCGACGAACGCCCGATATTTGAAGACCAAAAGGAGTTGAAAGGATAGGTTTCAGACAAGGCTGGCTAAGAGCGCGCTTCACTTATACTGATCAGTATGTGAGATGGGTCAAAAAAAATGCCCCATTGAGGGGCATTTCAAAATTATGTTGAGGATAAATCCTACGGGCCTTAATATTTCTTGTGAATGCTTAGGCGGCCCTCTCAAGAACTACCTTCCTGCCACCAAACGCCAAACCACTGCGATAACGGCAATAACCAATAAAGAGTGAATAATTCCTCCGGTGTAATATCCACCAAGGAAACTGATTAACCAGATGACTACTAATACTACTGCGATGATATAAAGTAAATTTCCCATAATTGCTTTCTTTTTATTCTTCTAACAGAACATGCAGGAAAATGTTTAGAGAAATATGCTTTTAAGCGAGAGTACGTTCATCGCCGCTAAGTTTCCATATGCAGGCAAGCCATACAAAAATAGTTGTGGAAATGCCCAACTCAGGATCGGCCAGTTTGAATGAAGAAACGAGTGCAACTGCAGATATTGCAGCGGCAAAAAGATAGGGGAGTAATTTTTTTATTTTCATAATCACTGTAATTAACCATCATAAATCAAAAACTTATCCATTAATCATCAAATGCAGCTGAAAATTTTAATATTATATTCGTTTGACATTTTGACTAAAAAAGTCAGGAATTCTTTGTGGGTAACTTGTGATCTGGAGCGAAAATATGTCAGTACATCCATAAAAAAAGTGACAGTTGTTCATGACTGAACTAATTATTGGTCAGGTTTTTTCCTTTTTATTCTGCATGTGTGTGTAGAATAGTTATTTTAGCGATATTCGCTGTTTAACATTGGGCTATACTTCTTCATCGAGGTATATTGCAGTGTTGATTAGCGGAATAAGTAATAGTATAAAGAGTTAATGAGTAAAAGAATATCAATCAAAGACATTGCTGAAAAGGTAGGCGCTTCAGTAACAACAGTTTCCTTTGTGGTGAACGGAAAGGCAGCGGAGAAAAACATCAGCAAGGCTTTGACAGAAAAAATCAAGAAAGTTGTTGCTGAACTTGGCTATCAGCCCAGTTCATTGGCCAGAAGTTTAAGAACCGGCAAGTCGAAAATTATCGGTTTCCTGGTAGATGATATATCGAAACCTTTCTTTTCTGAAATTGCTAAATTTATAGATGAGAAAGCTTCGGCCAGCGGCTATAAAATTATTTTTAGCAGTACAGGAAACGACCAGAGCCGGGCAGCAGAAATTCTTAAAATATTTCAGGACAGGCATGTGGATGGTTATATTATCGCGCTGGCTGAAGGTATAGAGACAGAAGTGATCAACCTGATCAATTCCGGAGCTCCTGTGGTACTTTTTGACCGCTATCTGCCTGAATTAAATGTAGACTATGTGCTTACGGATAATTTCAGCTCAACCCAAAATGCGACCAGGCATCTGCTGGACAATAAATTTGATCAGATTGGCTTTATTACCATCGATACCGATCAGCGCCAGATGCTCGATCGATTGGCAGGTTATGAAGAAATGATTGCGCCTTTCCATGAGCCCAGGGTATTGAAGGTGAAATATGAAAACTCAGCATCTTCACAACAACAGATCAAAAACTTTATTGCAGAAAATCCCGATTTAAAGGCATTACTTTTCGCGGCTAACTACCTCACCATGGATGGATTGAAGTTATCGAAAAATGAAGAGGGAAATCCGTTGAATAATAAAGCTATCCTTTCATTTGATGATTTTGAGTTACTGGAGTACGTAAGTCCATCTATAACTGCCGTTGAACAGCCTATTCAGGATATTGCTGAATATATTATTAAGCTGCTCATTAAAAAAATGAATATTCAGTCTACCGACAGGAAGCCTGAACCTCAAATGGTTAAACTAGGTACAAAACTTAACATCAGACAGTCTACAGCAGCACTTCGGAATAAATAATTCATATTTAAGATTTTAAGAACGAAGCCAGGGTTATTGCGGTCAGCATGTTGACGCAATATCCCTGGCTTTGCTTTTTCTCACCATACTGGAAACTATCGATGCCTCAAAGAGGGCCAGGTATTCCTGATCAGTTGCTCAATGTCGGTACAGGGCTGGCTCCGGATTTGGTCACACTTTGGTCGGGTACAATTGTCACAAGCCCGACCAATCCCCGACTAAAGCCCGACCGAACAGTGACGCAAGGCTAAAGGATGGCAGAAAAATATACCCCCTGAACAGGCTCTGCCTGTCTGGGAATGTTAAAATTTAATAAGCAGGTATCTTGGTAGATTAAAATTAGTGCGCAGGCCTGAAAACCATTTCCAGATGGGGGATTTCATCTTCCATAAACTCAATATCAGTTTCTTCAAAGCCCAGGCGGGCGTAAAAATCCTTTGCATAGGTTTGAGCGCCTATTCTGATGACTTCATCACCATAAATTTCCCGACTTTTATCCATCGCAGCCTGCATCAGCAGTTTTCCTGCGCCAGTTCCCCTTACCGATGAGTGGGTAATTACCCGGCCGATAGATACTTCATCGAAAGACAAGCCAGCAGGTACAAGACGTGCGTATGCTACCAGCATCTCATCTTTAAACATCATCAAATGGTGGCAATGCTGATCCTTACCATCTGCATCCTGATAGTTGCAGTTTTGTTCTACTACAAATACCTCATTTCTTAAACGTAAAATCTGATAAAGTTCATTTACGCTCAGTGCTTCGAAAGCCTTGAAAATATTCTGGTAACTCATTTAGGGTTAATTTTGTATTAAAAAAAGCCGGATGTAATAATTACATCCAGCTCCAAAGATACTTTTATTCCTGATGCGTAAAAATGTTTTTTTTGCATCAACTAATGACTTTACTTCATCACAACGGGCATGGAAGCAAGGCTTAAATTATAAAGTACTAAACTTAACACCCAAACTCCACCAGCGCGATGGCAGGGGTATAGTTCCGATTTCGAAATACCGGGTGTTGAAAATGTTTTGTGCATCTACGTAAACGGTAAACTTATCTATTGCCTGACTAATTCTGAAATCATTAATCCAGTAGGATGCACCCGACAGTCGCTGGTTTAATCTGGTGGCAAATAAAACCGATGAGCCTTTGTGTTTAAAATCAACCGTATTGGTAAGCTGGTGTTTTAAAGATGACAGCTGATATTTATAGGCCTGACCGGCCTGCATATCTTTAAACTCCGATTCCAGGTAGGAGTAGGCCAATCCGATATTAAGTCTCGAACTGCCGCCGATTTCTTCGGCATAATTGGTCCGGATGTTTATGCCTTTTGTAACCATAAGGCCCACGTTGTTCGCTTGCCATGGTTCGCTGGCGGTACTGCGAATCCAGTCGATAAACTGATCTATTCTTCTGTAAAAGAAGTTGGAATTGATGGTGAGTTTTTTCTCCAGGATTTTGAATCCTATTTCACTTTGAAAAGCATTTTCTGGCCTCACATCGGGGTTTCCGATATTTCCGGGGCGCTGGCTTAAGTAAAGGT
The DNA here is from genome assembly GCF_032678525.1 of Pedobacter frigidisoli. Classification (GTDB taxonomy): domain Bacteria; phylum Bacteroidota; class Bacteroidia; order Sphingobacteriales; family Sphingobacteriaceae; genus Pedobacter; species Pedobacter frigidisoli_A. The sequence continues at coordinate 64,615 of NZ_JAVTSE010000009.1, read as the reverse complement.
CGGTAAAGGAAGGTAGCCGCTGACTGGTTCCGATGGCGCCCACAATTTTCAAAATATTGCTTAGTTCATAGCTTGCGTCCAATCCCGGATATACCTGCCATTTGTAAGAAGAATTGTAATTGATATAAGTACCTGCATTTACATTTAGTTTTTGCAGCAGATTGGTTTTATACTGTGCGTAAAAACCCAGGTTCTCGCGGCGGTGTTTACCAATGTTCGAGGAATTAATATCTTCATTCCTGAATTCTGTTCCAAAGGCCAGTTCACCGGTATTGGTTTTGTATGCGCTGGATACTTCGGCCGCAAAGGTATTGGTGCTATGTTTGCTCACGCCTGCATCAGGATCTATTTTTCCAAAATAGCGATAATCGTCGAAGTTGTAACGATAACTTAAACGTGAATTTAGTGACCACCGTGCAGACAAGAGGTGTGAAGATTGTATTGCTGCCAAAGTAGTTTGTACGGTTTCAAGGGCATTTTTATCGCTTGGCGCAGCGTAAAAAGCATTTGCTCCGAATTCATTTTTTGTGTAGCCAAATGATGCATTGATTTCATTCAGGCTATCTATCTGAAAGTTTCCCTGATAAAATAACCGGGTATTGTCGAATTGCGTATTGAAACGGTAGCCGTTGCTTTTATCCTGCGACCCGTAAAAAGAGTGTTGTTGCTGCTTTTTGCTGAGTACCGCCCCAAGCTGTATTCCGGCATTGTAAAAGGTTTTGCCTGTTCCTTCTGTATCTTTTTCAAAGTTGGTTCCGACATGCGTATCGACCAGAACACCTGATTTTATGGGCTTTTTAGTGATGATGTTGATGGCTCCTGTGAGGCTGTTAATGCCATAGATTCTTGCTGCCGGACCTCTCACTACTTCGATACGTTCGATGGCCTCAACGGGGATAGGCAAATTGAGCATATTGTGTGCGGTTTGCGAATCGATAATTTTAGTGCCGTTGAGCAACACAACGGTTTGCTCAAAACTTCCACCATCCACACTGATGTCGGCCTGTCCTCCGAAGGGTCCGCGCTGTCTTAAATCGATCCCGTTTGCATATTGTAGAAGCTCTTGCAATGTACGGGCCGGTAATTTCGCAATCATAGCCTGATCGATGATATAAACATTTCTGTTTTGCTTGGAAACGGGGGTTTTAAATCCATTCTCATTAATCACTACATCGTTCATATTGATTACAGTGTCGCGCTTTTGTTGTGCGTAAACACTGATGGCCCAACTCAAAATTATAATCAGGTAAATTTTTTTCATTTCGTTATTTTTTTGCAAAAGTACTACCTTGCCGTACCACTAAAGTATGCCAGTTTCAATAAAATGGATAGTCCGGTTCAAATTCCTTTTAAAAGTTTCATTCGACTTAATGCAGACGACGCTACTGCGATTTATCTACAAATCGTTTTTGGCTTCATTAAAGCCATCCAGCTGGGACAATTGCCCGAGGGCACGAAACTGCCGGGAACCAGAGTACTGTGCAAGTTATTAGCCGTTAACCGGAATACGCTGATCAAAGCCTTCGGAGATTTAGAATCGCAGGGATTTATTGAAATTCTGCCCAATAAAGGGACATTCATTCTATCGAATCAGAAACAAGCGCTACCTAAACCAGAACATTCAGGAACGCCCGGGAATGGAAATACACCTGAAACCGGTTTTATATTCACACACTCATCCATTCTGGAGAGCCCCATCGAAATCAGTGAATTACCTCTCCAGTTTAATGATGGGTGGCCCGACCAGCGCCTAATCGATCATGGGGCTGTTGCGCGGCTTTATGTTTCGAAGCTTAAAAGCCATAACAGAAAATTGCAGATGGGCTATGTTGAAACTGAAGTTCAGCTGGCACTTAAAAAGCAAGTATCAAATTACCTGAATCTTACGCGTGGATTAAGGATTTCCGGCTTACAGTTAATCCACACAAGCAATCATGCAACCAGTCTTTTTCTGGTGATGAAACTGCTGATTGTTCCGGGAGATGTTGTGGTCGTGGCTTCGCCTGGCTACTATTCGGCAAATATGACCATAACAGACAGCGGAGCAGACGTCATTTCTATACCTGTTGACGAGGAGGGGATTGATACTACCTATCTTCGAAAAATTTGTGATAACCAGAAGGTGCGGGTCGTTTACCTGAACTCAGTTTATCATTATCCAACTACTGTATCGCTGAGTGCCAAAAGGCGTATCGAAATACTGGAGCTTTCCAGCCTGTATGGTTTTGTCATCGTGGAAGATGATTATGATTTTGATTTTCATTTCGATAACAATCCCATCCTGCCTTTGGCAACTATGGATGCGGGAGCCCGGGTAATTTATATTGGTTCATTCGACAGATCGCTACCGGCTGGTTTTGGCTGTGGCTTTGTGTCCGGACCTGCTACCTTTATCTCCGAACTTGAAAAGCACCAGCGATTACTGGAGCCAAAGTTGGATACCATTAAAATGCTCGCATTAATCGATTGGATTAAGGAAGGGGACGTTTACCGGCTTTTGAAGAAAAATAAGCGTTTATACAGAATACGGAGGGATCATTTAGCTGCACTACTGAGTGATAAACTCGGTAAATATATTGATTTTACAGTGCCATCACGGGGCCTGGCGCTCTGGGTGCAGTGGGTTGATGGGGTCAATCTGATTAAGTTGCGAAACAAATGTGCGGAGCAGGGATTATTTATGCCTAAAACTATTTTATATCAATCCAGAAATATTACTGCTACCAGGCTGGGCTTTGGAAGTATGAATGCACTGGAGCTTGCTCAGGCAGTAGATATACTTGCCCGGGCATTTGAGGACCTTCAATATCAGAAATAACGGATTAACTTTATTGCATGTGTCTATAGTCCATATGTTTATGTTTTAATTGACGGAGATTTTTTTATATTTTTAGTTTAATAAACTTAATCAATATCACCATGAAAAAGATTTTTTCCACTTTTCCAGTGTTTATTATGCTGGTTTTCTTATTTGGGGCCTGTAATAATACCCCTGATCAGAAGTCTCAGGCAACAGCAAAAGAAATTTCTTCAGATGATTCGATAGAGATCGATAGTAGCGATGTATTGGAAAATAAGGTACTTAGTAAAGAGCAGCAGGCCATGCTTAAACCGGAAGATGTACTTGCTTTATTGAAAGAGGGGAATGAGGATTTTGTGGAAGACCGGCTTACGGTGAGGAATACTTCAGAGCGTGTTCGTCAGGCTGCGTTAGGGCAATACCCAAAAGCTGTTATCCTTTCCTGTATTGATTCAAGGGTGCCGGTTGAGGATGTTTTTCACCGCGGTATAGGTGATGTTTTTGTTGGCCGGGTTGCGGGAAATGTGCTCAATACCGATCAGCTGGCCAGTATGGAATATAGCTGTAAAGTATCCGGATCAAAGCTGGTTCTTGTTTTAGGACATGAACATTGTGGTGCAGTTAAATCGGCTATAGATGATGTTAAACTTGGAAACATTACCAGTTTGCTGGCAAAAATAAAGCCTGCAGTGGTTGCGGCGAAGGCTGAAGGTGACAGGACATCAAAAAATGAAGCCTATGTACATGCTGTGTGCATCGAAAACGTGAAGCAAATTACAGCACATATACGGAAGCTGAGCCCTGTGCTTGCCGAAATGGAAAAGAATAAGGAGATCATTATTAAGGGAGCAGTATATGCGATGGATTCTGGAAAAGTTACCTACCTGTAAATTACAGATCAGTCGACAATAAATGGATGAATATCTGTAGCAACGGATATTCATCCTAGATCTTTAACGTTAAGTCTACTATTTTGGTAGTTTTTAAAATTCTTTTATATATTTGGCGCATAATGATAGCGGCATTTGGAATATGGAAAACTATCGTAATTTTCTAAGCACCCTGATTGGGTTCATCAGTGTATGTGGATCTGCTCAGCAACTAAAGGCTCAGCAAATCCCGAACAGGCCTAATATTATTTTTATCCTTTCTGATGATCATGCTTATCAAACCGTTGGCGCTTTTTGGTGGTTGGTGAAAAAGCGACTCACCGTTCGTGGGAGCCTGATCTTCAGGATCTGGGTGCCTATGATAAAATTAAGTTTCCGCTACCTTCTACTTTTTATGATCGCTATGAAACCCGTTTAGCGGCAAAAGATCAGGATATGACGATTGATAAAACCATGAACCTGACCAGTGATCTGAAAGTCCATGCAAGTTTCGACAAACCCGCAGCGAATGCGCCATCGCAAAAGGAATTGAATAAGCTTTTCCAGGCAGCCAAAACACCGGAAGAAAAAGCTGCACTGCAGAAGCAATTCGGATCGAGGCAGTTTGGCAGGTTGAACGATGAACAGCGTCAAGCTTACGCAGCTTATTATGACAAGGTTACACGGGAGTTTGATTCATTGCAACTGGAGGGAAAAGCTTTGGTAGAATGGAAGTTTCAGCGGTATATGAAAGACTATCTTGCCACAGCCAATTCGCTCGACCGCAATATCGGTAAGATTCTGGATTATTTGGATGAGAGTGGATTAAGTGAAAATACGATTGTGATTTATGCTTCTGATAATGGTTTTTATATAGGAGAGCATGGCTGGTTCGACAAACGTTTCGTTTATGAAGAATCCATCCATGTACCCATGATTATTCGTTACCCGAAACTTACCAAGGCAGGTATCACCACTGATAAAATTGTGCTGAATAACGACTGGGCTCCAACCATTTTAGATGCAGCGGGTATTAAAGTGCCTGCCGATATGCAAGGTAAATCTTTACTTCCTTTGCTAAAAAATGAAAAGGCAGTTACTAACTGGAGAAAAGATGCATATTACCATTACTATGAATTTCCACAGCCTCACCATGTACATCCGCACTTTGGAATCCGCAGCGACCGTTATACCATTGCACGTTTTTATGGTGAGGTAAACAGCTGGGAGTTGTTTGACAATCAATCAGATCCAAAACAAGTCAACAATATCTACGGACAAAAAGGACAGGAGAAGTTAACGGCTGATCTGAAAGCAAGACTTAAAAAACTGATTGTCGAATTTGACGATCAGGAAGCGCTAAAGATTTTTGATCAAAAGATTTAGTGATATGCCGCAGATTCCCGGATTTAATTGATAACATTTGAGGATCTGCGGCAAAAATAACTCAGATGTAAACGGGTGCCATTTTGCGCCAGAAATAAGGGCGGTGTGCATCACTCTCCCCGGTGTGGCACTCGTTTCTGATTCCCTTTTCCCAAAGCAGCGCGCTCAGCTGATGATTTTCCGGTAAAAACGGATCTGTTTCGCCAACAGCCAGAATAATCTCCATTTGTTTAAGCTGATTGAGCAGGAGGCTGTCGTTTAGATTGGCGAGATATTGTGTGGGCATATTGAAATATACCTTCTCGTTGTGAAAACCATTAAGCAAATCCTTATAATGTCCGGGGGTATGGGTAAGGTCGTAGCGGCCGCTGATGCCTACCGTTTTATTAAACAGGGCAGGGTATTTAAGCGCCAGGTTAACCGCATGATAAGCGCCCATGCTGAAACCCGCTGTAGCCATTTCGGCATTGCTGTTTTTCTGCTGAATAAGTGGAATAACTTCTCCGAGCAGGTATTGTTCATATTGCAGGTGGCGCTCAATTCTTACCGAGGGGAAAACATCATCGTTGTAAAAACTTTCGCGGTCAATGCTGTCTACGCAGAATACCTGAATAGTCCCGCTTTCAATTTTTGGACTTAAAGCAGCTATGATTCCCCAATTTTCATAATCGTAAAAGCGGGCCATACGGGTAGGGAAAAGTAATACAGGGCTACCTCCATGACCAAAAATCAGGAGCTCCATATCGCGTTGGAGATTTTGGCTGAACCATTTATGGTATTCCCTGTTCATGTTTGCCTATTGCTTTTGAGGGAAAATTAGTGACAACTTATTACCTGCGTGTTAATAAATTGGTAATGAATTATTTAGTTTCTGCGTAATGATTTCTTTCCACAACTGATATCCGGATGGCGTAAGGTGAAGCCCGTCGTCCTCAAAAAAAGAGGGTTCGGGGTTTCCAGCCTTGTTGAGCATTTTCGTAAACACATCAATAAAGGTCCAGTTGTTTTGCAGTTTAATAATCTCGCTCTCAATCAGGTTATTGGCATACCGAAACTGATCGGCCTGATGCCAGCGGCTCAGGCTGGGTTTCAGTGAAACAAAAAAGCAGGGGATGTCTCCGAATTTTAATGTGGCCATTACCATCAGCTGTTTAAAGAAAATAAAGACTTCTTCGGGATGACGGCCATCACCCAGGTCATTGTCGCCGGCATAAAATACAAATGCCTGCGGATTGAACTCCGTGAATATGCGATCGAAAAACCACACGCAGGCCGCGAGGGTAGAACCTCCGAAACCAAAGTTTGTAACCCTGCGATCGGGAAAATCAGATTTCAGGCTGTCCCACATGCGGATGGAAGAACTGCCATAAAATATAATACCCGGATCAGCCTTATTTCCACGTTGCCTGTTTTCAAGTTGCTTAACCTCATCTTCGTACCAATACATATCCTGCTAATATAAAAATTAGCAGAGCGTAAACGGAAATTTATATGTTAAGTTTATGTTGCTGCAGTAAAAAAAAGGGGCACCCTAAACATTGGTCATCCAACCAGCCGTATCAGATGCCCCGGGAGCGTAATTAATTTATTTCTTTTTTCTTAAATCGGTAAATTCTGCCGCCTGGTTTTTTGATTTCTTTTTGAGTTTAAACTCGTCGAAAACTTCTCCCGATGCTTTGTAAGCCGTATACTTCAGGTCTTCACCATCAACAGAAATGATCTGGAATAATTGTGTATCCTCAGCAAAAACATCCATCCATTTGGGGTTTACATCAACCTTGTACATTTTTGGTCCGGCAACTGAAACCACATACATCGGTCCGCCTACCTTTCCCGATGTGCCAAAAGGAAGATTTTGTCCGCGGCTATAAGTATGGTCGTGTCCCTGTAACAGCAGGTCAACATGATATCTATCGAATAAGGGTTTAAACAGCTCCCTGAATTCTTTGTTATCACGCCCTTTTGCCGTTGAATAAATGGGATGGTGATAGGTGATCATGGTCCATCTTTGCGGATTGTTCTTCAATACCTCTTCCAGCCATTTTGCCTGTATTTTCATGGAGTTGGAATCCAGTACAATCATTTGAGAGTTGAGGGAAATGATGCGTACATTGGAATAATCGGTATAATAAACCGATTCTTTCAAGCCTTCCGGACCGTTTTGCGGCAGGGTATATTGCGCCTGCCAGTGTGGATCAAGGGTAAGTGCTTTTTGTTCGTCGCGAAAATATTCATGATTGCCTGATGAAGGAATACTGGGGATCATCCCGTTGATAAATCCGCCTCCAAAGTGCCATTCGCCCCATTCGTTGTCATTGTTAGAATGGTTGATTAAATCTCCGGCATGTACAATGAAGCGGGCATCGCCGTGGGTAGCAAATGCTTTTCTGATTACCCTCGACCATTTGGATCTGATGTCGTTCTGCGCATCACCGAGATAGATGAATGAAAAAGGCTGAACCTTTGCCGGTCCGGTTTTAAACTGGAACCATTCGCTCCAGTTTTGTCCGTCGCCCACCCGGTAGGTGTATACCTGATCGGGCTGTAACTGATCGAAGGTTACACTGTGGTAATTTGCGGCTTCGTATTCTTTGCCTTTCAGCATGGTACTGCTGGCTGTATATTCTTTTGATTCAGGTTTTTCGAGCTTTGGCGAACTGTTTTCGGCCTGGATTTGTGCAAAGCTGGTTTTAACAGTTGAATCGGTTCTCCAGGTTACCGACTGTGTGGTTGCCGGATCGCCAGACCAGGTTAAGATCATCCGGTCGGGTATTGCTGTAGCTTTGAACGACTGTGCCGCAGCATGCTGATAACTGATGCCCAGTATAGCCAGCAGGCTTATTTTTAAGATAATTCTTCTCATTTGTAGTTTAATAAAACGGGGTATATTTAAAGCCTATGTTCGCCCATGACGAGTAATATTTATGATCATTTGGCCTTCCGTCGCCATAATCAAGTATAATCTGGGCATTGTTGATGTTGCTGATACCCATAAAGATTGAAAAGTGTTTGCTGATCTTTTGCGATGCGGAGAAATCTAACTGAACCCTTCCTTTTTCCATTAAATCGTTGGCTTCAGTTTCGGCAAGCTCGGAGATAAATGTATCATAGAAATTAAGTGACAAACGACCTGAGAAACCATATTTCTCGTAAGACAGGGAAGCGTTTCCAACTTTAGGGCGCATAGATGGCAACCTTACGGTACGTTCACTCACCACACCAGGCACCTTAAACTTCGACTGGATCTGGGTGAAGTTTCCATAAACCCCGAATCCGTTTAAGAAACCAGGAAGAAAGGTAAGTTGTTGTTGCCATGCAATCTCGTATCCATATACATGGGCGTTGGCTCCATTTACCGTTTGGGTAACCTGATAGCCGTTAAAGGTACCATCAACCTTGGTATAAATACTTTCGTAAATGTAGTTTTCTATGTTTTTATAAAACACACCGCCCGAAATTAAACCAAGAGATTTAAGATAGTGTTCAAATAAAAAGTCGACGTTGGTTGAGGTAGCCTGATCCAGGTCAGGATTACCAATTTTCATTCTTTTACGGCGTGGCTCCACTTCCTGCCATGGCACTAAATCATAATAGCCCGGGCGTGATAGCGATCTTGTTACGGCTGCACGAAGGTTGGTGCGCTGACTGAGCGCATATTTTAAATTTAAACTTGGGAAAAAGCCGGCAAATGATGATGCCGTATTCACTTTGTTTGTGCTTACGTAATTTCCGGTATTATCAAAATTTACAATGTTACCATTGTAGTTAAACCCGGTGCGTTCATACCTTATACCAGTAATGATATCCAGTTTATCGAGCGTAAGTTTTCCCATACCGTAGCCGGCTGCCAGGTTTTCACTTCCGCTGTATGAATCCGGATCGGTATTCTGGCGGATGTAAGTCACGTTTTCAACGAAAAGCGATTTGTTATTCTGGTAATATTGCTCCATCAGATAACCGTCTGAAATTGCTCCCGACAGGTTATAGTTTCCGTCGAAATACTGCTCACGTTCGTAGTTACCCAGGAAATTGGAGAGGGATAAGGTTCCGCTTTTTAAGGTGTACTGGTAATAGCTGCGGGTGTGATCATCTTCTTTATATTTATAGCGTCCGCCGAACTTAATGTTTAGCTTGTTTTTCGGACTTAAATCGAAGGTGCGTTCAATATTTGCAGAGGCCTGTCCGTCTTTGTCGTGCGCAATCTGATGGCGGTTGGTATAGTAATTTGTGGTATACTTTGATGCGTCGTTTGGATTTACGTTTCCAAAATCGAATTGTGGCGCCCTTGGATTGGAAACGTCTAATGCTGCTGATAAACCGGAGTAGTTAAAATAACCATCAAAATAAAGTGGCTGATCGTATAGCCCTTCCGAATAGGTAAAATCGACGTTGGCTTTCCAGTTATTGAAATCTGTTTTATAGCCCAGGGAAAAGGTGGTTAAATCGCGGTTGTAATTTCTGGGCGTACCGCTTGAACCAATGCTTACACCTGTAACGTGTTTAAAATCAGTATAATCGCCAATGCTGTAGCTTTTTGTTCCCCTGGTTTGCAACTCATAGAATTTATTATAAGATGCCCTTAAGTAAATCTGGCTTTTTTCTGTAGGGAAGAAATCAAGTTCTGCCTGTAAGCCCAGGTTTTCCCGTCTCAGGTCAGTTCCTTCCAGTTCCAGGTTCGAGAGCAATACTTTTTCTTCACCGTTTATTTCATAGGTATCGTAATCTTTCTGCACGCGGTCTTCGCCCCTGAAACTTTTACTGTAATTGACTCCAGCCAGGTAAGCCCATTTATTATGGCGTTTGCCATAAGTTAATGAACCATCTATATTTTGCTTATCCACGAGGAAGTTATGCCCGAATGAACCTTTGAGCTGAAGTTGTTCCTGCCCTTGTTTAGGTGTTTTGGAAATGATGTTTACAGACCCAGATGTTCCATCTGCATCCATATCAGGTGTTAAGGTTTTGTTTACCTCTATGGCTTCTACCGTGGAAGATAATATACCATTCAGGTCAATTTCTCTTGAACTGGTGGAGGTTGATGGCAATCTGTTTCCGTTCAGGGTTACCGAACCCATCGACTGATCGAGTCCTCTGATGATGATGTTTCTGGGTAAACCATAACTGTAATCCATGGCTATCCCCGGAACCCGCTGCACGGCTTCACCTACCGTGGCATCAGGAAAACGCTCAATCTGCTCTTCTGAAAGTACATACTTAATGTTATCGGCATTGCGCATATTGCTGAGCGCAACAGCCTCACCACGTCTGATCCCATTGATTGTAATCCCCTTCATTTCATTGCTTAAACCAGATAGTTTAATTTCAACTGAAGTGGTTTTATTCTCTTCAATGCTGATGCTGTATTCGGTTGTATTGTATCCGATATAGGTAACAACAAGGGTAGCCTTTCCGGCAGTAACGTTGTCAATAATGAAGTAGCCATTCACATCGGTTGTAAATTTCCGGTTGGCGCCTTTTAAAATTACATTGGCATAGGGCAGGGTTTTGTCATTCTCCTTATCCTTGATGTAGCCTACAATGCTACCCGGTTTGGCAATTTTCGCTGCCACAGGTTTGTTTTTAAGGATCAGCATGCCGCTTTCTTCGATCATCATCAAATGGCTTTGCTGTAGCAATGTGGCTAAAATAGGTCGCGCCGATTGCTGATGATTATTGACTGAAACTTTCTGACTGGTATTCTCCGTATTGGTATAGATGAAATTAACGCCTGTTTTCCGCTCTATTTGTTTAAGCACATCTTTAAGAGGTATGTTACTGGCATTCAGGCTGATTTTGGTATCCAGACCGGTTTGCCCACTGGCTTCCGTTGCCTGTAAGAGATTAATAAAGAGGATAGATGTGATGATGTAAATCAGGCTTATTCGCATAATTATTTTCACAGGGCGGCTAGCCCCATTAAAATTTTTCATAAATTTGGGTGTGTTTAAATGTTCGTATTTATTCATATTTCTGATTGATCCTGGTTTGGTAGCTGGTGATCAATCTTTTTAAGGCCGTTTCCGTTTGCCGCGGGACCGGCTTTTTAGTTTTCGTTACATGTGTTTCCTCCTTTAAGATAAATAGTTTGATTGGTTTGTTTTATCTGAATGTTCATCACGGTATGAATCGTTTTTAGGATAGACTGAAGGTCTTTATTTTCGAAACGGGCGGTAAGCTTACAGTTTGAAACTTCAAGTGCCTTCAGGTTAAATGCTACATTGAATCTTCTGGATAATGAAGCGAATACCTCTTTAACAGGTGTTTGTTCAAAGGTTAACGTACCGTTTGTCCACTCATCAGCACGCTCCCTGATTGGCGTTACAGCCTGAAAGTGCTGAGAAAGGGTATCGAAAGTCAGGCGCTGGTTCCTGGTTAGCAATACAGGTTCGGTTGCCTCAACAGCATTTTTTAATACACCTACTTTACCAGATTTCACACTTACTTTGATTTCCTTCTCGTTATGATAGGCCCGGATGTTAAAGCTGGTGCCGTAAACAACCGTTTTAATTTTTCCGGATTCAACTACAAAGGGATGTTTTTCCTGATGTTGAACATCAAAAAAAGCTTCTCCCGAGAGTTTGATCAACCTGTTTTTCTGCTGGTTAAATTCCCTGCTATAGCTGATCTGGCTCCCTGCATTTAGCACCACTACGGAGCTATCGGGCAGGGTGAAAGAAATGATTTTACCTTTAGGGGTAACTACGCTAACCCAGGCCGGGGATTCTCCGGTTGTTTTTTTATTGATGGAGTAGATTCCGAATACCAGTAATGCGGCAGCACACGCGGCCGCAATTCCATATCCCCATAATGCTTTCACTTTTCTCAGGGGCTTTACCTGCTTATTTTCCTGCACAGGAACAGAAAATGTTTCCTGAGGTTGGAGCTTACCGGTCATTTCCCAGAGTATCGCTACTTCTTCGTATTTTTTTTGATGTTCGGCGCCTTCGGCTAGCCAGGCATCCAGCTCTCGTTTAGAATGGTGGCTTTCCTGGCCGGTGAGCCGTTTAATGATGTGATGCCAGATTTCGTCTTTCATTTGTAGATGGGTCTTCAGGGTTAAAGACAGATCTCGTTCAGGAAAATACGGGCTGGTCAGGTTAAGTTTCGGTTAACTAACCATTAAAAAAATGTTGGCAGTTTTCGTGGATAAATTTCATGCTTTTAGCCAGATGATCTTCAACAGTACGCGTTGAAATTTGAAGCAGCTCGGCAATTTCGGCATAGTTTAAACCTTCAATGCGATGCATTTTAAACACCAGCCGGCGCTTTTCGGGGAGTTTCTGAATCAGGTTTTGGAGGAAGAGCTGTTGCGGATGATCTTCTGTCGCAAACCCGGGAGGCTGAAGCTCATCAGAAAGCAGTGTCAATTCTTCGGTATCCAGGTAACTGACTGTTTTTTTATGCTGTCCGCCGAGATGGTTGAAAGAAGCATTTTTTACAGAGCGGAAAAGATAGGCTTTTGGATTCAATATCTCCTGGTCGGTATTCCATAGTTTAATAAAAATATCATTAACTATACTGGAAGATGCTTCGTTATCATTGAGGTAGTAGTTGGCATAGTTTTTCAATATAGAGGCCCACCTTTTATAGAGCAACTCAATTTGCCGGGACAGATCTTCCTGACTTTTTTGGGGTTCGGTTTTTATTAGCGTTTCCACCTTGTGATATTCTTTTCAAAGAATGAAAGAAAATGTTAATCAGATGTTAACTGCAGGTTATCCTATCGAAATTCTTGTTTGAAAACGCATTTTGCAGGGTGTGAAAGGCATTTTGACCCAATAGACAACCATTGAAGTTAAGAATATTATTTTTAATATTTTCTTAATACAGGCTTTATATAACGCCATTACTTTTGTGGCATAAAATATTTGGTTAGTATTTTAAAAGTTTAGGTTAGTTGATAAGAAAAGGTCGCAATGGATGTTGTGACCTTTTTATATTTAGTGTCAGTTCCGGTTCTATTCATTTCCATTTTAAGCTTCACGATTAGTTAATGATAACTGAATATAGGCAAACTAGTTTTGCCGGCAGTAAGCTAATCATGTTGAACGAAACACTCATATCTTCACTTCGTAATCACGATCATAAAGCAATGGATCAGTTATTCAACCTTTACTGGGAGTTTGTATTTGATGCTGCCTTTAAGAAAACGGGTGATGAGGAGGTTGCACAGGATATCACTCAGGAGATTTTCATCTCCCTCTGTGAAAACAGGTCTTCCCTCGATATTGCTGGTAGTTTGCAGGGATATTTATACGGGGCAGTAAAATACAGGGTCATCAATTATTTCAGGTCTCAGGCGATTAAAAACGGGCATCAGGCAGAGCTAAGCTACCTGTTAAATCAGCAGCAAATGCCCGGTACTGATGCCAGACTTATTTTAAAAGACTTAAATCACGATGTTGAGCAGGTATTGGACCGTTTACCCGAACGGATGCGCCTGGTGGTTTCCATGAGCAGAAAGCAGGATCGTTCTGTAAAAGAAATTGCGCTCGAACTTGGCGTTTCGGCGCAAACGGTAAAAAACCAGATCACCGCTGCCATGAAAATCTTGCGCGAAAATCTTTCTTATATCCTGTTTATAGCCTTCCTGCTTTCTTAACCGAAACTTAACTTATCGATAACAAGTTTGGTTAGTACCATTCTGCATTTGAACTGACATCTATTCAAATGACACCAGACGAAGCAGCCCTATTGTTGCAAAAATATTTAGACGGAAATACCAGTGAAGAAGAAACCGCTCTTGTAGAGGAGTGGTACGGAATGCTTTCTTCAAACCAGAACATTTCCCAAGAACGTAAATCAATAGTTGCTGAAAATATGCGTTCGCATATCAGGGATGCTATTCAGGTTCACTGGAGACGAAATCCTGCATTATTGTACAATATCTGGTTCAGGCTGGCTGCTATGTTGCTGGTTTTGGTATCTGTAGGATTAATCTTCCTGAACCTTCACCATTCAGCCTCATCTGAACTGACCGTTACCACGAAAGCCAACGAACGTAAAGAAGTTACCCTTCCTGATGGCTCGAAAGTAACCATGGAGGCTCTGTCTGAAATCAGCTATCCCGTTCATTTTTCTTCAGCAACAAGGGTGATGAAGCTGATGAAGGGTGATGCATTTTTTGCTATTCAGCATGATGAAAAAAGGCCATTTCGGGTTCAGCTGCAATCGAAAATGGAGATCAGGGTATTGGGAACCTCCTTCAGAATCAGGGATGTAAAACAAGACGATTTATTAAAGATCACGGTGGCCACGGGCAAGGTGGAGATTTGTAAAGATGCACTTGCGATAGATACCTTAATTAAAGGGGAAGAAATGGCTTTTCATAAAAAACTTGGCCAGGCATCAGTTTATCCCTCAAACGCACCGAACATTGTAGAACTGTCTTTCAACGGCAGCTCGCTTCAGGAAGTCATCCGGAAGCTGGAATACGTGTATAGCATCAGCATCCAGGTGAGTGATCCGAAGTTACTGAAGTTAAAATCTACTGCTCACTTCAACAGTTCGCAAACTGCAGATGAGATCCTGGAAATTCTCTGTAGCCTGCATCACCTCAAACTGAATACATCCAACAATCATAGAACATTTAAAATTCATAAATAAATGAACAGACAACCATAGTAGTATGCTAACAAATTTATTTATCCAAACAATAATCAAACAAATGAAAACAACCTCAGTCAAGAGGACAGAATCTCTCGATCACATCATGAAATACTCATGCATAACCTTTAGCATTCTCTGCATCTTCTGCAGCTCACTTTTTGCATCTGCCGGCATGGCGCAGCGGTTGGAGAAAAGCAAGATCAATATTCAAATCAACAGGGGTCGCCGGTTGATCGAAATCATCCGTCAGATAGAATCTGCATCCGGTTTGAGCTTTGTGTATAATCCGGATTTACTTCAGGAGAAAAATACTGCTGTAAGCGGTGAATTTAGAATGGAGCCGGTAAGGTCTTTACTGGATAAACTCGAATTAAGTGTAACAGAACGTGGCGAATATGTGATTCTAAACAATGTCACCTTTAACAAACCCGATCGTATTGTAAGTGGAACAGTAAAAGATTCTACAGGCCTGGCGCTCCCGGGCGTAACTGTAAAGGTTTTGGGCACGCAGGCCGGAACCATTACGGATGCCAACGGGGCTTACCGCATAGAAGTTGGTGCCGGAACGGTACTTTCTTTCTCCATGATTGGTTATACCACCAAAGAAGTAACGGTAGGAGATAACCAGAGCATTAATGTAACGCTGAGCGAGGAACGTTCGCGTTTAGCCGACCTTGTTGTTGTTGGTTACGGTACACAAAAGAAAGAAACCCTTACAGGAGCCGTAAGCATCGCTTCGCTGGATAAACTCTCTTCGCGATCGTTGAACAGTGTTGCCGAGGTTTTGGCTGGTAAAGCACCCGGGGTAATTGTAACCAATGAAGGGGGCGACCCAACATCAGCCCCACGGATCAACATCAGAGGTGGTGGTGGCATCAATGGCGAAAGTGTATTGTATGTTATCGACGGATCCATCTTTCTGGGTACACCGCAACTTAATCCGAATGATATTGAGTCTATCTCGGTATTGAAAGATGGAGCGAGTGCAATATACGGTGCCAGGGCATCGGGCGGGGTAATTTTGATTACAACCAAAAAAGGCAAAAGAGGCAAAATGCAGATCAGCTTTGATGCAAAAGTTGGTCAGCAGAGTGCCTGGCGCAAGCTGGAACCTCTAAATGCCACACAACGTGCGCAGGTGGCGGCAACGGCTGCTAAAAATGGCGGAACAGCTATACTTCCGGCATTTGATCCTGCTAAATATCCTGATGGACAGGTAACCAGAACCAACTGGATGGACGAAGTGTTCAGGGACGCATTGTTGCAGGATTATAGTGCTGCCATCAATGGCGGAAATGAGAAGTCGAACTTTTACATGAGCTTCAACTACCGAGATGCGGAAGGCATTGTGCTGAATACCCAAACCAAACGCTATAACTTCCGGATCAATTCGGAGCACGAACTTGCCTCATGGCTGAAAGTGGGTGAAAACCTTTCTTACAGCAGTACAAACGGCAACGGAGCAAATACAAGCAGCGATTATACAGGAGCACTGCTATCAGCAATTTATTATCCTACCAATGGTACCCCTTACAATGCGGATGGAAGCTTTGCCGGATTGCCAGGCGGACAGTATGCCGGTGACTATGGCGATATTGTGAATCCTGTTGCTGAATTACAGCGTATCGACATCAATAACCCGGTAAATGTATTGATGGTAAACCCTTATGCAACCCTTCAGCTGGCAAAAGGATTAAGCTTCAGGTCGAACCTGAGTATCACCAAAACCTTTTCCCAGTATAAAAGCTTTACACCAAAACGCCCGGAAGTGGGTAAGCCTGTGCTCAGCAACAGCCTTTCAGAAAGTTCAGGCCAGTCTAACGATTTCTTAACCGAACAGGTATTAAATTATAAAACTGATCTTGCTGCACATCATCTTGATTTCACGGCGGGATATTCGTTCCAGAAAACAAAAAGCAGCAGCTTATCGGCAAGCGGATCAGGATTTGATAATGAATCGGCACAATACAGATATCTGGTGAATGCAACTGTCATTCAGCCATCTTACAGTGCTTTTGAGGCCACATCTTTACTTTCCTTATTTGCCAGAGCCAATTATAATTACAAGGAAAAATACCTGATATCCTTGATTGGACGCCGGGATGGTTCATCATTGTTGCCAAAAGAAAACAGGTTTAGGAACTACGGATCGATATCCGCAGGCTGGGCCGTAAGCAAAGAAAATTTCCTGCAATCTGCTACCTGGTTATCTGAATTAAAACTAAGGGCCAGTTACGGCTTGCTGGGTAATCTGGCTGGATTGTCACCATCGGCGGTAAATCCCCTATTAAGCAGTACACAAGCTTATTTCGGACAAACGCCAACTTTGCAAAATGGTTACATCCAGACTATTCTGGCCAATAAAAACCAGGAGTGGGCACAGAGTAAACAAACCAATATCGGTATCGACGTGACGGTTTTCAACAGGTTAAGTCTGGTAGCAGATTATTTCGTGAAGGATATTGACAAGATGATTTTAACGCGGACGCTTCCGGGAACTGCAGGTTTGAATACGCAAACCATCAATGCAGGTTTATCGAGAGACAAAGGCTTTGAGCTCGGTTTAACCTACAACAGCAATAAAAACGCTGCGTTCAATTACTCTGTTAATGCTACTCTAACTAAAGTGAACAACAAGCTGGTTGAACTGACATCTGGTTTAGAAACCATCGCGCTTTCCACTACTTTCAGAAACGAACTGACGCCGTTAATGCATAAAGTCGGCCAGCCGTTGTATAGCTACTATGTATTGAAAACCGACGGTATATTTCAGAGCCAGGCTGAAGCAGATAATTACAAAGGTGCAAACGGACAAAAGATTCAGCCTAATGCTAAGGCGGGTGATTTTAAGTTCGTAGATATGAACGGTGACGGATCTATTGATGGAAAAGACCGTTATTTTGCAGGAAGTGCTTACCCTGATTTCTCATATGGATTAAGCTTTAACGCAAACTATAAAAACTTCGATTTCAACATTATGGCCCAGGGTGTACAGGGCAATAAATTGTTCAATGCGGTAAAAAGGACAACTTATAGTGCAAGTGGTCCATCTTACAACAAGCTGGTGGGTATTTTAGACGCCTGGAGCCCGGAGAATCCAAACGGTAAAGTTCCAATTATTTCTACCAGCGATGCCAATGGAAACTTCAATGCCTCAGATTTTTACATTGAGGACGGTTCTTACCTGCGTATCCGCAACGTAACGCTGGGTTACAGCTTACCCAAATCATTAACCAGTAAAATCAGAACCGGTGCGGTGAGGATATACGCTACGGCGAACAACCTGTTTACCATTACCGATTATTCGGGCTTCGATCCGGAGATTGGTCTTTCAAACAACGGGCTTGATGTGGGCAAATATCCGCAAGCCAGAAGTTTCATACTTGGTTTAAGTGTTAACCTTTAATCGATTCAAAACAAATGAAAACATCTTTAAAATATATAGCAGTACTGGCGGTAACCGTATTCACGGCTTGTACAAAACAACTTGATATTGCACCTGAAGGTGCCCCATCGGCACAGAATTTCTGGAAAACAAAAGAAGACGCGATCAAGGCAGAGGCGGGTATGTATGAAAATTACAATGCCGAAGATTTCTACGGGCGTGGGATGTTCTGGTTTATCAATGCGAGTGACGATATGGTTACCGGCCGGAACAAACCTGAGGGCGATAACATTAAGAATTTTAACCGCAGCTACATAGGTGGCGGATATACTGAGACGCAATGGAGCATGCGTTATGCCATTATTAAACGGGCAAATGATATTATCATCAATGTTCCTGCCATTAATATGGACGAAAGTTTAAAGAAGCAGATTATTGGCGATGCTTATTTCAATGCGGGGCTGGTTTATTTTCAGCTTGCAGCGAATTATGGCAATGATAAGGCCGGTGTACCCATTGTTACCCCTGAAGCTGACCCGGCTATACCGGTTGGGCGTGCTAAAAATGTGAACGAAAACTACGATTATATCATTTCCTTATTGCTTAAGGCAGCCGATAATCTTCCTTTGTTCACTACCATGAAAGCAACAGATTATGGTAAGGCGCACAAAACTGCAGCATGGGCCTATCTTTCTAAAGTTTATCTTTATAAGAAAGACTATGCAAATGCAGCAAAATATGCAGATATGGTGATTAACTCCGGTCAGCATGATTTAATTACCACTAGTTTTGCCGATGTTTTCAAGGCCTCAAATAACTGGTCTAAAGAATACATCTGGTCGGTAGTATGTACACCTAACGGTGGTGGTACCGGTTGGGGAAGTAAATTGCCGGGTGTTATGCTAACGAATAAAGCCTGGGGCATTTATAATGGCTGGGGTTATTATTTGCCAACCAAAGAGCTTTATGATTCCTATGAGGCAGGCGACCAGCGTCGTGAGGCCACCATATTAAAACCAGGCGATAAATTTAGGTTTTTCGGTGCGGAGCGTAGTTTTACCAAAGATGCCGGAGCCACTTCAAATTATCAGTTTAAGAAATATATGGAGCCTTTTACCTATGCAAATCCGATTCCGACACACGTTAATCCTAACGGAGACAATGGCACTACCGATTTAAATGTACCGTTGATGCGCTATGCGGAAGTACTTTTGATCAAGGCAGAGGCCGCTATCAATGTAAGTGGTGCAGGCGCTGGAGATGCTGAGTTAAATAAAATCAGGCTGAGAGCAGGTTTGCAAGCTAAAACAGGAATGACGCTGGCGGATTTAAAACGCGAACGTAGAAATGAGCTGGCAGGTGAGTGGGCCGATCGCCACCGTGATTTAGTGAGATGGGGTGACGCACAAGCGGTTTATGCACAGCCGTTACATGATTTCGATGGTGCAGTAATCTGGCCTGCAAGGGCTTTCAATCCTCAGGTACATGATGTTTGGGCAGTTCCGCAAAGGGAAATAGATAACAGTTCGGGCTTAATTAAACAAAACGCAGGATGGTAAGGACTAAAAAACTTCTTTGTCTCTTATTATTCGGTTTTGGCATACATTCAGTTTCTGCGCAGCAGAAACTGAATGTAATTAACGGACATAGCCACAACGATTACAAGCAGCAAATCCCGTTGCTTGGTGCTTATTATGCGGGGATGGGATCTATAGAAGCAGACGTTTTTTACCGTAAAGGTGAATTGTATGTGGCGCACGACAGTACTGAAATCAGACCGGGGAAAACACTGAAGAAATTATACATAGACCCCCTGGTGGCTTTTTTTAAGGAAAATGGCCAGCATCCTTATCCGGATGCCAGTTTAAAATTACAACTGGTGGTGGATATCAAAGAAGATTATGAACATGTGATCCCGAAGTTACTGGCAGATTTGAAAGGTAACGAATCCGTTTTCGATGCCGCGTTAAACCCTTCTGACATACGGATTGTATTGAGTGGAAATGTGCCGCCGGCAGAAAAGTTCAGAGATTACCCGCAACTGATTAGTTTCGACGGCAGGCCGGCAATAAATTATAATGCTGAACAACTTAAACGCGTGGCGATGATCAGCGACGATATTGCGCATTATTCGGTATGGAACGGAAAGGGAACACCAACACCAGGCGACCTCCAAAAAATGAGGTCAGTGATTTCAAAAGTTCATGCTTTGGGTAAGCCTTTCCGTTTCTGGGGGACTAAAGATAACCCCAATAGCTGGAAAGAGCTGGAGCATATGGGCGTAGACTGGATTGGCACAGATCATCCCGCGTTGCTGAAAGATTTTTATCAGAACAGAACGAAGCTGGATTATAGCAATCCAAAAGGACATATTCCCTATCAGCCCACCTATAAAAGTGATGGAATTGATAAAAAGGTGAAGAACGTGATTTTGCTGATTGGCGATGGAATGGGGCTGGCGCAAATCCAGGCTGGGCTGAGTGCTAACTTTGGGCAGTTGAATATGATTCAGATGAAGCGCATTGGTTTTTCACGTACCGAAGCTTCGAACTCTGACTTTACAGATTCTGCTGCTGGCGCTACAGCAATGGCCACCGGCAGTAAAACCAATAACCGCTACATTAGTATGGATCCGGCAGGTAAACCGCTTCAGGCCATCCCGGATCTGCTAGCTCCGTATGGCGTGAAGAGCGGGATTATCAGCAGTGGCGACATTACCGATGCTACACCAGCGGCATTTTATGCACATCAGACTGAGCGGTCGATGAGCAAGGAAATTGCCGCCGACTTTATAAACGGGCATGTTGATGTACTGGTAGGCTCCAGGCGCAGCAGCTTTTCTGACAATCCGGATCAGCAACTCATCGCAAAGCTGAACGGGAAAGGTTATGTGTATCAAAAGGACTTAAAAAGCTTTGTGGCATCCGATGCTGGTAAGCAGGTGGTGCTATTGGATGATTCGGTGACGAGAAGGGTACTGGATGGCAGGGGAGAGATGCTCAAAACATCCCTTTTGAAAACAATTGATTTACTTTCTAAAAATAAGAATGGCTTTTTTATTATGGCAGAAGGCGCACAAATCGACCATGGGGGACACGCAAATGATCTTCCCTTTGCCGTAACGGAGCAGCATGATTTCGACCGCCTGGTTGGCGAGGCCTTGAGGTTTGCAGATGAAAATGGAGAAACGTTGGTTATCGTAACGGCTGATCATGAAACCGGTGGCTTGTCGCTTTTGGATGCATCCTACAAAAAAGGAACAGTACGCGGGAATTTCAGTACAGATGACCACACTAATATCATGGTTCCCGTATTTGCATATGGACCAGGTTCGGATGCCTTTATCGGCGTTTATCCGAATACACATATTTTTAAAAAAATAATCCGTGCATACGGACTGAAGTAATTGTTTGTTTCCCGCAGATCAGACAAGTTTTTGAATCTGCGGGAACAAATTATAGCTTTCGTTTATCCTGGTTGATGCTGAGCACGTAATCGGTTGGCGACATTCCAAATTGCTTAGAGAAATTACGGCCGAAGTGCGATTGAGAACTATATCCTACCACTTCAGAGATCTCGTAAATCTTCATCATCCCTTCGCTTAACAGTTCTGCTGCTTTCTTTAACCGTGCGAGGTTGATGAGTTCGTTGGGACTCAGATCGGATATGGATTTAATTTTTCTGTACAAGGTGGGGCGGCTCATGTTCATCTTCTCCGCCAGTAATTCCACGTCCAGATTCAGGT
Source organism: Pedobacter frigidisoli (assembly GCF_032678525.1). Taxonomy (GTDB): domain Bacteria; phylum Bacteroidota; class Bacteroidia; order Sphingobacteriales; family Sphingobacteriaceae; genus Pedobacter; species Pedobacter frigidisoli_A. Next base: position 42,821 of record NZ_JAVTSE010000009.1, on the reverse strand, counting down.
TACTGATGTTCTTGTTAATGGTTTCATGCAGCTTTTCCAGAAACAGTTCGTCGGCTTTGGATGAACCCATGGTTTTGAGGTGGAGCAAGGGTGAACTGGATAAATAGGCCTTTATTTTATTTCTGTTTTTTATCAGACTGGATACCTGGACCTGTAGAAACTCTGGCGAGAAGGGTTTTTCTACATAGGCGTCAGCACCAAGTTCCAGGCCTTCTATTTTTGATTGCAGGGTGTTTTTAGCAGTTAACAAGATCACCGGAATGTGGCTGAATTCGAGGGTCGATTTTACCTTGGCACAGAAGTCGAAGCCGTTCATTTCCGGCATCATCACATCGCTGATGATCAGGTGGACGATCTCGTTTTCGAGTAGGGCAAGTGCCTCAATGCCGTTTCTGGCCTGAAGCACTTTGTATTTTTCTTCGAGGTCGTCGGTAATAAAATCCAGAATATCCTGATGATCATCGACCAGCAGAATCACAGATTGCTGTGCTGTGGTATGCCCATGTATTTCCGTTTTATTTAAAGTTTCTCCCATTGTCCGTTTAAATTGAATTCAATAAGCTGGTGTACAGGTAATTCCAGTACAAAGATATTAACGCCTTCGGGATTCTGATGAAGGTAGAGCTTTCCGTTGTGCAACTGTGCAAGCGATCGTGAAATCGACAATCCGATTCCAGTACCCGTTTTGATAGCTGTTTCCCTGGCCCTGAAGAAAGGTTCGAAAATTTTGTTTTCCAGTTCTACGGGGATTTTATTTCCGTCGCTTTGAACCCATACATAAAATTTCCCGTTTTTGTCGTCTGTTTCAAGTGCGATCTGAACATGGCTCTTCCCATATTTTATGGCATTATCAAAGAGGTTACTCATGATTTTGTAGAAGGCCTCAACATCAATATAAGCCATTAATCGCTGTTCTGGAAGCTGTAGGTTGCAGCTCATCTGGTTTTGTTCTGCAGCAGGCTGAAATTGTAACGCTACATCTTTTAAAATTTCTGTGATGTTCGACTGTACGAAATTCAAAGAAAAGCCGCTGGTTTCCGTTTTTCTGAAGTCGAGCAACTGATTGGTCAGTTTGAGCAGCCGGTCGGTGTTTCTGTCCATAATCCGCAGGTTTTTTTCAATGGCGGGCACATCTTTTGCCTGTTTAATCAGTTTTTCCATCGGACCAATGATGAGGGTTAACGGCGTTCTGATTTCATGGGCAACATTGGTGAAAAACTCAATCTTGGCCTGGTAAACTTCTTTCTGTTTCTCATGTTCGAATGCTTCCATCCGCATGCTGTTCTTCAGCTGTATTTTCCTATGGTACCTTCTCACTAAGATGAGAATGACTGCGGCGCTCAGGGCGATATAAATCAGGTAGGCCCAGGTATTCAGGTAAAAAGGGGGCAACACCCTGATCAGCAGTTTTACGTTTTTTGTGCTCCAGGTGCTGCTACCTTCTAAAAGTGCTTTCACTTCGAGTGTGTAGCTTCCCGGGGCCAGTTTGGTGAAGTACACCTTTCTGTTGGTTTTAAGGTATTCCCAATCTTTGTACAAACCTGTCATTTTATAGGCGTATTCCGTCATTTCGGGCGACTGGTAACTCAAGGCCGCAAAGTCGATGCTGAAAGAGGACTGGTCGAAGTTGAGGGTAATGGTGTCGGTATCTATAATCGACTTTTGAAAAACCGGATCTTTTGAGCTGGCGCTGTTTTCCGGGCCGTTGACCTGAAAACCTGTTAAAAATACCCGTGTTTCGATGGTGTTAGGTGTGAAGGCGTGGGGATCAAAACTGATCAGTCCTTTTACACTTCCAAAATACATCTGGCCGTTAATGTCTTTGTAAGCCGAGCTATAATTAAACTGGTCGGTAAGTAGCCCGTTGGTTTTAGAATAAGTTTTGCTCATGCCTGATTGCGGATCGAAATGGATGAGTCCGCGTGTGCTGCTGATCCAGAATTTATGTGTGTAATCTTCTTGAATTCTGAAGAGGTAATTACTCGGGAAACCGTTTTTGAGGCCATAGCGGCTGAAACGGTTTGTTTTTGGATAATAGCGGCACAAGCCGCCGCCATCAGTGGTTACCCAGATATTGTTCTGGCTATCCACAAAAATGCTGTTTATGGTATTGTGGCTGATGGAGACTGGATTGTCCGGATCGTTTCTAAAGTTTGTGAAACCTGTTTGATTCAGATTGAACCTGAAAACCCCATCATTAAAGCTTCCCGCCCAGATGTTCCCCGCAGGATCTTCAATTAAGGAATCATAGAAGAGAAAAGGCAAACCGGGGATGGGTTCAAAGTCATCGGTTTTCCGGTTATATTCATAAATACCATTGATAGTGGCCACAATAATTTGGCCCTTTCTGGTTTTGCAAAAGGTTACGATAAAGTTGGTCCGCAACCTATTGCCCACACCAGCCTGATAGTGTTTGATTACCTGCTCGGTTTTAAGGTCGAAGAGGTCAAGGCCATGTTCGAAGGTTCCTACCCAAAGCTTATCCTCATCCACCAGCAAGCCATGAATATTGGCATAGGAGATGCTTCCTTTTTTGCCATCTGGCAGGAAATGTTTGAATATACCGGTTTTAGGATTGAGTTTGTTCAATCCGGCATCTTCCGTTCCGATCCAGAAGTTTCCCTTATCGTCTTTCGTAATTTCCCTGACATCATTTCCACTGATGGAGTTACTGGCCTTTTGTGGAAAATATTTGGTAAATAAGGAGGTGTGGGTAGAGTAATAATTCACGCCGCCAAAGTAGGAGCCTGTCCACACGCCACCATCCCGATCTTTGAAAATCGTATAAATGGCATTATCGCTTAATGAGTAATCGTTGTTATACTGCTTCCTGAGGTTGATAATTTTACCAGTCTGGTCATTATAAATATAAATTCCTGATTCCGTTCCGATCCAGAATTCATTTGCTGCGGTTTGTTTAATATCCCGAACAAAAACCGGAGTTTTATCGTCGTTGAGGGTGATGATGCTTTGCGATTGATGCGTAACGGGATTGAGTAATTTGAGCCCCTGGTTGGTTGTGCCAATTAAGAGCAATCCCCTTTTAGTTTCAACCATTTTGGATACCCAGCCATACTCGGGTTTTTGATTGTTTCCATTAACGCTGTAGCTTTTAAAACTATTGGTTTTGACATCATAGCATTCTACGGTTCCCCTCCCGGTACTTACCCATACCTGTCCGCTTGCTGAAAGCATCAGGGCCGACGCATCAAAATTTACTTCCTTGCTGAAACTATATAATTTTCGGGCCAATTTATTATAGCGATACAGCTTAAATGACGACGTAAACCACAGGTTGCCGGTGTGGTCACTAATCATGTCGATAATCCGCATTCCTTTTGTTTCTGCCAAAGGGAGGAAACTTTCCGTTGAAGGCTTATATTCAAATATACCGTCATTGGTGCCTGTCCACAAAGTATTTTGCTGATCAACGTGAACGGCGTAAATCAAATCATTTCCTAAACTGCCCTTGCGTTCCGGATCATGTCGGTAGGTTTTAAAGGAATAACCATCAAAGCGGTTAAGTCCGTCTTTTGTTCCAAACCACATAAAGCCCTTGTCATCCTGTGCAGTGCAGAAAACGGTATTGTTGGATAAGCCATTTTCGACCTGATAGCGCCTGAAGTAATAGGGCTGTGCCACCAATATTCTGGTGAAACATACAATAAGGATGATGATGATTAGTCTTTTCAATGAGTGCTTTGGTCAGTACATCAAATATATTAAACATCTCTTTAGCGTACAACCTAAAACGTTTTTATTGTGCCAATATGAATGAGGTAAGGTTATTTTTAAAACGAGACAAATTGGAGAAATTATGATACAAAACAGCAATCACCCTAGCGTCTAAAAACACAATCTTTGAATATGATTTGAATGAACTAAAACCATTTAACTCTTAAAACTAACCAAATCACTAACCTATATGAAAAGAAGTGTATACTCCTATGGCGTAGACTCAGGCTGCTTTAGAAGTTTCTTTGTGAAATTCTTTCTGAAGCGCAGATTACTCCCTTTTATTTTAAGCTCATTTGCTTTAGCGCTGTTGTCGCTTCAGCTGAGTGCACAAGAACCTGGAACGGTTACCGGTACGATTACCGATGAGACGGGCGCCACAGTGGTTGGCGCCAGCATCAAGGTGAAAGGCACTACCGTTGGCACAACTACCGATGGAAACGGAAAGTTCAGGATTCAGGTAGCCGACAAAAATGCCACACTGGTATTTATTTATGTAGGCTATGACAGTCAGGAAGTATTGCTGAATGGCCGCTCTACCCTGAATGTAAAACTGGTACCTACCAAAAATGATTTAACTGAAGTAGTGGTGGTGGGCTACAACACCCAAAAGAAAGAAGCCATTACCGGATCAATTGCAACCATTACCAGCAAAGATTTCGAGAAAGTACATGGCGGTTCTACCGTAAGTACCGGTTTAGCAGGTAAACTGCCTGGTGTGTCATTTAGAATGCCTGATGGCAGGCCCGGTGCATCGGCAAATATCCAGATCCGTAACATGGGGAATCCATTATATGTAATTGACGGGATTCAGCAGGATGCCGGTCAGTTCAACAACATTTCGCCGAATGATATCGAAAGTATCAGTGTACTTAAAGATGCTTCGGCCGCGATTTATGGCAGCCGGGCTTCAAATGGGGTAGTTTTAGTGACTACAAAAAGAGGAAAGACCAACAGCCGCAACACTTTTGTTGTGGATGCCTATACGGGATGGCAGAACTGGTCACGCTTTCCGGAAACCTCTGATGCTTATCAATGGATTTTGGGTAAGGCCATTGCAGAGCTTAATCAGAGTGGAACAACAGGCGTAACCCAGAAAGAAATTGAGCAATGGCGTGTGGGTACCGATCCGGGCTTTCAGAGCCAGAATTGGAAAGATATTATTATTGCGCCAAATGCCCCTCAGTACTCTGTTAATCTGAATGCATCGGGAGGTACAGATAAGCTGAACTATTATTTCTCTGCCACGCGCCTTGACCAAAAAGGGGTTTTTGGAACGTCGCGGGAATTTGATTTCAACAGAACGAATATTCAAAGTAACATTGAGGCCAAAATTACCGACCGGTTCAAAGTAGGGATGCTGATTAATGGCAGGATAGAAACCCGCGACCAGCCTGGTGTACCTGGAGGTGACGATTACTTCGCTGCGAGATTTGCCCTATTCAGGAATACGCCGCTTGAACAGGCTTATGCCAATGGAAACCCCAATTACCCTAATGATATCGGGCACAATACAGAACAGTTTGCTGTACAAAGCAAGGCTTTGAGTGGCTACTGGAGGTCTGACTGGAGGGTATTACAAACTAATCTTACCGCTTCTTATGATACCCCGATAAAAGGACTGGAAATAAAAGGATTATACTCCTACTACATTGCCGATAACCTGATTAATGGCCATGAATACACTTACGATGTGTACCATTACAACTCGACAACCGGTATTTATGAAAAACGGGTAGGGAGTTCAAATCCTTACCGTGAGCGGAGAACAGAAAAGATTTATACCAATACCTACCAGATACAGGCCAATTATAACCGCACTTTCGGTAAACATACCGTAGGCGGTGTATTGGTAGCAGAACGTTTGGACAGGTTCAGGACTTATACTTTCCAGCATGCGGTACCCCAAACCAATGTATTGCCGGTATTGCAGTTTGCCGATCTTGACGGACAGGATTATGCAGATATACAAGATGAAGAAGCCCGCTTAGGTTATGTGGCCAGACTAAATTACAACTACGACAACCGGTATTATTTAGAACTATCTGGTCGTAGAGATGCATCCTGGAAATTTGCGCCAGACAGACGTGTAGGTTATTTCCCATCTGCATCAATAGGTTGGAGAATTACTCAGGAGAAATTCGTGAAGAACCTGTTAGGCGAATCTACTGTTTTAAATGATTTGAAACTCCGTGCATCTTACGGCGTTTTGGGAGATGATAATATTGACGGACTTGATCCTTTTGCTTATTTACCAGGATATCGCTATAATCAGGGGAGTGTAATTCTGGATGGGCGTAACATCACCACCTCACGTGATAAGGGACCTATCATTAATAATCTATCCTGGTTTGAAAGCCGCATTACAGATATAGGGCTTGATTTCAGTATGTTCAACAGTAAACTTTCGGGTACAGCAGATTATTTCTACAGAAAAAGAACAGGACTTCCGGCATTAAAGAACGATGTAGCTGTTCCTGCTGAATTGGGGTATGATCTGAGTCGTGAAAATCTGGAAAGCGACGCACAGTATGGTGCGGAGTTCTCTTTAAACTATCGGGATAAGATTGGTGAATTCAATTACAATGTAGGCGGAAATATTTCCATCAGCAGAAGAAAATACCTGGAGCAATACAAACCTCGTTTTGGAAACTCATGGGATCAGTACCGGAACAGCATGACCAACCGCTTTACAGATATTTTCTGGGGATATGAAGTAACCGGTCAGTTTCAGAATATCGATGAAATCAATAACTATAAAGTGAATATTGATGGGAAAGGTAACCGTACCCTTTTACCAGGAGATTTGATATACAAAGATCAGAATAGCGATGGTGTAATTGACGACTTAGATCAACGCCCTATTGGTTATACCACAACCGGTCAGCCGAATATGGGCTTTGGATTTACCCTTGGGGGATCTTATAAAAACTTCGATTTTACAGCCGACTTTTCAGGAGGTTCAATGTATTCCTGGAACCAGAACTGGGAGCAGCGCTGGGCTTTCCAGAATAACGGTGCTTTATTGCAAAACTTTGCTGATGACAGCTGGCACCGTACAGATCCGTTTAATTTGAACAGCCCCTGGGTTGCCGGAAAGTACCCTGCGTTGCGTTTCAATGATGGCACACACAGTAACTATAATAAAAATTCAACCTTCTGGTTGCACAACGTAAAATACTTACGTGCCCGTACCCTGGAAATTGGCTACACCTTGCCAAAGAAATGGTTAGAGAAGGTTAAAATACAAAACGCCAGGATTTATGTTAACGGATACAATCTGTTTTCTATCGATAACTTAAAGGAATATGGTGTTGATCCTGAAATTGCAGATGATAACGGACTGCAGTACCCTCAGAACAAATTTGTAAACATCGGAGCGAAAATTACGCTGTAATAAAACGTTAATCACATGAAAAAATACATATATACATTAGCGGCAGTAGCGGTATTAAGCTTTGCCCAGTCATGTAAAAAAGATTCAGATTTTCTGGACAAAAAACCCACGAGTACCCTGGCCGTTGATGCCGTTTGGAAGGATCCAAATCTGGTATTGTCGGTACTTGGTGACCTTTATGACACTTTTCCTGATTTCCAGCGCACCGAATCATGGTGGTTGTTTGCCGATTTCGATGAAGGTTTTGCCTCTGCAGGCGGCGATTATTTCCGTCACCAGAACATCGATTACAATTACGACAGCTGGAATTACTGGGATTACGGATATATCCGTCAGCTAAATTTGTTTCTGAAACGTGGAGAAGAAGCTACCGAGCTGGCTGCGGCAGATAAAGCGAGACTCATTGCTGAGGCGAGGTTTATCAGGGCAGGGGTATACTTTGAAATGGTGAAAAGAATGGGGGGAGTGCCCATTATCACTGTGCCTTTGGAGTATGACTATAGTGGTAATCCTGAGTACCTGCAGTTTCCAAGGGCTAAAGAATCGGAAGTTTACGATTTCGTAATTGCCGAGCTGGAGGCGATCAAGTCTATTCTGCCAGATGATGGTGGTCAGAAAGCCAGAGCTACAAAAGGTGCAGCGTTGGCTATGAAAGCAAGAGCAGCGCTATATGCCGCGTCGTCTGCGAAATATGGCTATTCACAGCTGAGCTTGCCTGGAGGAGAAGTAGGGATTCCTGCATCTGCTGCCAGCGGCTATTATACAAAAGCGCTTAACGCGGCGAAGGAGCTGATTAACGGCGGTAAATATTCATTGTATACCAAAAACCCGAATTTATCAGAAAACTTTGCTTCGTTATTTACAGATAAAGCCAATAATCCGGAAGTGATTTTTGTAAAAGATTATAAGCTTAAAACCAATAGAACCCATGGTTTCACCATCGACAATCAGCCCCGTTCTTCAGCGGAAGAGGCTCAGGGCGGACGTTTAAATCCTTCACTCAACCTGGTACAGTCGTTCGAGAAACTGGACAATACCTACGCCTCACTGGCATCAGTTGATGGTTCGGGTAACGCGATTTACTATACTAATATTGGTGATATTTTTGCAGGCAGGGATGCCCGTTTAGCAGGTACGGTAATTCTTCCCGGCAGTCAGTTTAAAAGTAAAACTGTGGATATATGGGCAGGCTATCAACTCGGAGACGGTTCTATTGTTACCGGTAATGCGTTTGCACAAACCAGGGATAATGTTTTGCCTGGCATTACTGGTTCAGTTCAGGTAGTAGGAGGGGATGGCCCGGTAGATGGACTGGAGTTCAGTGCCCAATCGGGGTTTTATGTACGTAAATATCTTGATCCGGCACCCGGTTCCGGCCAGATTGGTACAAGGAGTGAAGTATGGTGGGTTCGTTACCGTTATGCAGAAGTTTTACTGAATGCAGCAGAAGCAGCCTTCGAGTTGGGTGATGCGGCAACGGCTGCTCAATACATGAAACCTGTTCGCGATCGTGCCGGTTTAACAACAGCTTTGACGGCTGCCAATATCAGTTTCGACCGAATTGTGCATGAACGCAAAGTAGAACTGGCTTTTGAAGGGCATGAACTTTGGGACATGAAACGCTGGAGAATTGCTGATAAAGTGTGGAATGGAAGCAACATGTCGACTACAGATTTTATTAATGCTACAAATATCGGAAGCGCTACCAGAACCAGTACACAGGTTTTCGGTTTGTGGCCATACAAATATTATAACCCTGGAAATGTAAACAACGGTAAATATATTTTTAAGGTAATCAAACCCAGTAGGGTAACTGCGGCGCATCGTTTCCGCCTGGGTAATTACTACTCTATGATTCCTCAGGGAGTACTAAACGGTAATCCAAAAATTGTCAGAAATCCTAATCAGTAATCAGATATTAAACATGAAAAATAGTAAATATTTCATCATAGCTGCGTTTGTTGTACTTTTTCTTTCTGCATGTAAGAAAGATAATTTTGATGCGCCGGCAGCAGACTTTACCGGGCGAATTGTTTACCGCGGTGAAGCCATTCCAGTAGAATTTAATCAGGTACCCTTTGAACTCTGGCAATCAGGATTTGGAAATAACTCTGCTATCCGCGTTTCTGTGGCTCAGGATGGTAGCTTTTCCGCTAAATTATTCGACGGCAATTACCGTTTGGTATTTTCTGAAAACCAGGGTCCGTTTTTATGGAAGAAAAACGCTGCCGGCAGGCAGGATAGTATTGCGGTAAACATCAGTGGCAGTAAGGTTCTGGATATTGAAGTTACGCCATATTATATGATCCGTACGCCGGTGTTTGCTGTTGCAGCAGGCAAAGTCAATGCAAGCTGTAAACTGGAAAAGATCATTACAGATGCCGCTAACGGGAAGAGTATTGAAAAAGTAATACTTTATACCAATAAAACACAGTTTGTAGATGGTAGTAATAATAATGGTATACAGGAGTTATCAGGTGCCGCAATTGCAGACCTGAATAATTTAAGCATGTCGGTTAACATTCCAACAATGGTTCCTACACAAAACTATCTTTTTGCGAGAATAGGCGTCAAAATAGCTGGGGTGGATGATCTGTTATTCACGCAGGTAAACAAATTATCGTTCTAATCGAACTTTTGAGCGTAGCCTGCTACGCTCAAATTTAATACATTATTATTATTATTATGAGGATGAAGTATATCCTGATTTTGTTACTGGCCATTGGTTCCCACTTATCATGGGCTCAAACCTTTACCAACCCATTGCTGCCCTCGGGAGCTGATCCTTACAGTTTTTATAAAGGTGGTTTTTATTACTATACCCATACTACGGGAAACAGGATCGACCTCTGGAAGAGTAAAACCATTGAGGGTTTGAAAACAGCTGCACATAAAACCATCTGGAAAGCACCTGCCAATAGCCCGTACTCGAAGGAAATCTGGGCGCCAGAGGTGATGTTTATCCGTGGCAAATGGTATGCTTATTTTGCTGCCGATGACGGGAAGAATGAAAACCACCGCCTGTATGTATTGGAGAACAGTTCCGCAGACCCGATGGAAGGTGAATGGTTGTTTAAGGGCAAGGTATCCGATCCGGCAGATAAATGGGCCATTGATGGCGATGTGGTTGACATTAAAGGGCAGCTATACATGATCTGGTCGGGATGGGAAGGCGATGTTAACGGGAAACAGGAGATTTTTATTGCAAAACTCAAAAACCCCTGGACGGTGGATGGGAAGCGGGTGAAGATTTCAAGCCCAAAATATGAATGGGAAAAAAATGGCGACCTGGGACATGGGGAACACGTTGATGTAAACGAGGGCCCACAGTTTTTGATCCATGGGGATAAGATTTTTATTGTGTACTCGGCAAGTGGCTGCTGGACTGATTTTTATGCACTGGGTACGCTGACTGCTTCGTTATCCGGCAGTCTGCTCGACCCCGCTTCGTGGACAAAATCTAGCCAGCCCGTATTTCAGCGATCGGTAGCAAACAGTGTGTATGCACCCGGGCATAACTCTTTCTTTAAGTCGCCAGACGGCAAGGAGGACTGGATTTTATACCATGCCAATGATCAGCCGGGCCAGGGCTGCGGTGGTTTTCGATCTCCAAGAGCACAGAAATTTACGTGGAACGCTGATGGAACACCGAACTTTGGTATCCCGGTAAAAAAAGGTGAAGCCATCAGCTCGCCATCAACAAAATTAAAAACAGATAAGTGATATGAAATTAAAAAACTACGCGATTATTTTATGCCTTGCACTGGCTTTTAGTACAAGCTTTGCGCAAAAGAACAAAAAGGTGGGAGAGCCGGGGAAAGTATGGTCGGTTGAGAAGGCAAATGCCTGGTACGCGCAGCACAGGTGGCTCTCAGGTTCAAATTATATTCCTTCAAATGCCATTAATCAACTGGAGATGTGGCAGTCTGATACCTTTTCTCCCGGCTTAATTGACAAGGAACTGGGCTGGGCAGAAGGTATTGGTTTCAATACCATGAGAGTGTTTTTGTATAGCAAGGCCTGGAGTCAGGATCCGGCAGGTTTTAAAAAACGGGTAGATCAGTTTTTGAGCATCTCTGCGAAGCACGGGATCAGCCCGATGTTTGTGTTTTTTGATGATTGCTGGAACAAGAGCTCAACGATAGGCAAGCAGCCGGAACCGAAAACGGGCATCCATAATTCAGGCTGGCTCCAGGACCCGGGAGATCCTGATTTTAAAGAAGAGGCGAAATTTCCGGAATATGAAAAGTATGTTAAGGATGTGCTGACCACTTTTAAAAGTGATAAGCGTATTTTGCTTTGGGATTTATACAATGAGCCGGGTAACAGCGGTAAGAAAGAGGCGACTATTCCATTGCTGACTAAAGTGATCGAGTGGGCGAGAGCCGTGAATCCTGATCAGCCGATTTCTATTGGTTTATGGGACTGGGGCTTCAATAAGCTTAATGCTTTGCAGTTGCTGAACTCAGATATCATTACTTACCATAATTACGAAGCGCCGGAATGGCACCAGAGAACCATTGACCTGCTGAAAGCAAGTGGACGCCCATTAATTTGTACCGAATACATGGCCAGATCGAGAAACAGTCGTTTTGCCAACGTGATGCCCTTGCTTAAAAAAGAAAATGTTGGTGCGATTAACTGGGGTTTTGCTGCAGGTAAAACCAATACCAAATATGCCTGGGATACCCCACTGGCAGATGGTTCGGATCCAATCGAATGGTTTCATGAAATTTTCCAGGCCGATGGTACGCCCTATCGTTTAGATGAGGTAAACCTGATTAAAAAGATGAACAGTAAATAATCGCTTGCCTGCTGATTTCAATGGGCCAGGCAATCCCAGTACAAAACACACAAATGAAACTATATATGAAAAAAACAGCCTTATTTTTATCGCTGATCGGGCTTACTCTGTCCCTTTATGCACAGCAAAAAAGTCCGGCGTCCTGGAGTCCGGTAGAAGGGAAAATCTCTTCCACCTGGGCAGCTGAAGTAAATCCGAAAAGCGTGTTGCCTGAATATCCGCGCCCGCAATTCGAACGTAGCGGCAACTGGAAAAGCCTGAACGGATTATGGGATTATGCCATTGCAGGAAAATCGCAGAAGCCAGCTATCAATCAGGGGAAAATTCTGGTGCCCTTCGCAGTGGAATCTTCACTTTCTGGTGTGGGTAAAACCGTTGGAAAAGACAGTTTACTCTGGTATAAAACTACCTTCACCGTGCCTTCGAATATGAAGGGTAAGGATATTGTATTGCATTTTGGTGCGGTAGACTGGCGTACCACAGTAACCATTAATGGTAAGGAGGCCGGAAAACATGAAGGGGGCTTTGACCCCTTTTATTTCAATATTACCCCGTTTTTGAAAGGGAGTGGCGCGCAGACTTTAACCGTTGAAGTTTGGGATCCTACTGACGACGGCCCGCAACCCCGTGGCAAGCAGGTGAAAAAGCCTGAAGGCATCTGGTATACTCCGGTAACCGGTATCTGGCAAACGGTATGGATTGAGGCGGTGAACAAGGCACATGTGGATCACATTAAGATTACTCCTGATCTTGATCAGCAAGCGGTGGAGGTCATTCCATTTGTAGAAAACGGAACTGCTGCCGACCAGGTGAAAATATCGGCCTGGGATGGTACTACCAAAGTTGCTGAACAAAGCGGTGATGGTAAGTCGCCTGTTAAATTAACGATCAGCAATCCCAAATTATGGAGTCCTTCATCACCTTTCTTATATGATCTTAAAGTTGAGCTGCTCTCCAGAAATAAAAAAGTTGATGAGGTGAAAAGTTATTTTGCCATGCGTAAGATCTCCATGGGGAAAGATGCTCAGGGCATTGAAAGAATGTTGCTTAACAACAAATTTGTTTTCCAGTACGGCCCTTTGGATCAGGGTTGGTGGCCGGATGGTTTATATACTGCTCCAACAGATCAAGCCTTGAAATTTGATATTGATAAAACGAAAGAAATGGGTTTTAATATGATCCGAAAGCACATTAAGGTAGAGCCTGCACGATGGTATTACTACTGTGATGTGGCGGGTATGCTGGTGTGGCAGGATATGCCAAGTGGCGATCTGGGAAATCGCTGGGAAAACCGTCCGGGGGTACTTGACCATCAGACGGAGCAAGACAGAAGCCCTGAATCTGAAGGTTACTACAGAAAAGAGTGGAACGAGATTATGGAGAAGCTGCATAATGTGCCATCCATAGTGGTCTGGACACCTTTTAATGAGGCCTGGGGGCAGTTTAAAACGGTAGAAATTGCGAAGTGGACAAAACAAAAAGATCCTTCCCGATTGGTGAATACCGCCAGCGGTGGTAACTTTTTTCCGGTTGGCGATATCATCGATTTGCATAATTATCCTCATCCTGCCATGCCAAGTCCGGAATATTTTGGAAAAGACTATGCCTTGGTATTGGGTGAATTTGGGGGATTGGGGCTTCCTGTTGACGGTCATGTATGGCAGCAGAAGAATAACTGGGGCTACCAGAGTTTTCAGAATACCACCGATCTTTTTAATAAGTATTCGGAATTTGTAAACCGTTTACAGGATTTAATTAAAGTGGGATTGTCGGCAGGGGTTTACACGCAAACGACTGATGTTGAAGTGGAAACCAATGGGTTTATGACTTACGACAGAAAAGTAATTAAGTTTCCGGAAGCGAAAATGAAGGAAATCCACAGCAAACTTTATGAGGTTCCTGTGGAACTGAGGAAGTAATTTTGGTTTAGTTGTTAGGGCCGTTACACTTTTGGTGTAGCGGTTTTTTGTTGAAAAAAAATGGGCAGCTACATAGTAGCTACCCAAATCTAAATTAACGCTCTCAACTTTTGTTGATGTAAGGCTCTCACCCCTTACTTCCGTAAATATAGTATTATAAAATTCAGAACCAATCATTTGTGCATCATTCATCGACAAACGGCTGTTATGTGACGACGAAGGTCGTTAAGCACCGGTAAAATGTAACATGATGAAGATGATTCTGCAATAAATCTCCTTAATCGCTATATTGGCCCTTAGTCAGCTTTGCTCATGGGTTTTTGCTTCATCCCCATGAAATATGCCGGCCTATTTTTAATTGATTAGTGATAGAACAACATTATTTTCAGCACCCTATACCAGCTGCTTTTGAGCATTCAGCTATAGATTTTTCAGCATTACCCAAACAGCCACATATTTTACGTTCCTACTGGAATGTTGGATTGCTATTACACCTTTCGCTTATCATTTTTGTTTTCGAATCCTGGCTCTACTATACCAGCCTGAGTAGTTCTTATCAGGAGGGGAACTTCTTTCTTACTATCTTCTGGGCAGGATCGGTTCTTTTTGCCTTTAGTCACATCTTTCTGGTGGTGATGGATGGCTGGTCGCGGTTTCAGAATTATAAACGTATCAAAGATAATCTTTTCCTTCACGGCTTTAATCCCCGGATGGCCTATCCGTATATGGGGTCGAAATGTCAGCGTTCGGCCTTTCTGGTTGCTGCTGCCGAACTGGGGCTTCAGCAGCAGGTGAGCTCTTTTTATGAAAGAATGGGGATCAGGTGGTATCATTTTGTCCCCAGGTTTATGGTACAGGATCCCTTGTTTCTTTTCAAGCGGTCTTTTCTTTCCCGTACCTTTTTAGAGAAGTATTATGCACCGAAGTTTGATTTCCATCAGCTGTATCAACGTCATCAATCTACACCTACATGCTTAGCGGAAAAAAATTAAGTAAACGCTATCCTTCAGCGGTAGCGCTTGAAGAGGTATCTATAGATATCGCTGCGGGGCAGATTTGTGGTTTACTAGGTAGGAATGGTGCCGGTAAAACGACCCTTTTCAGAATTCTGTGCGGGCTTATTAAACCTGATAGCGGCACTTTAAGCATTGATTCCAACCGAAGAAAGCCTGTGGGTGGGATTATTGAGCGACCAGGGTTGTATCCTTACCTGAATGCGCAGGATAATATCCGCATTTTCGCTGGTATTCAGGGTGCTTCTACTTCGGCTGAAGCCGTTAACGAAATATTATTGAAAGTAGGTTTACCGGTTGACCGGAAAGATCCGGTGAGAAATTTCTCGCTGGGTATGAAACAGCGGTTGGGTATCGCCATCGCTTTGATCAATCATCCTGAATGTCTGGTACTGGATGAGCCCTTCTCCGGGCTTGATCCTGTTGGTGTAACCGATTTAATCAGTCTGATTGTGAAGCTGGCCAGGGAAGAACGCATAGCCGTTTTACTTTCCTCGCACATGATGGGTGAAATTACAAGGTGCTGCGACACGCTTTATATCATTGAGCAGGGGAGGATTGTCAATCACGGTCAGACGCAAAGCCTTATTGAAGCTCATATCACCAGTTATAGTATTTCGGCCAGGAATATCGCTTCGTCGAAGACGCTGCAAGATTTTGTTGTTGAATTTGGCCCCAATGATGCAAAGGTCAGCTGCCGGGCGGAAGAGGTTCCCGGGCTGCTTAGAAACCTTTTAGATGAAGGCATACAGGTTACGGCCTGCCTGCCGGTGATTACGCTTGAAGAACTTAACAAAACCAAAAAAGATGCGATTACTGCTTAAAGCCGAATGGACGAAGCTCATCAGGCAGAGCAAAACCTATTATGCATTCGGTGCCATTCTCGTTATCGAATCATTGATTTTATTCACTGCTTATTACCAGGGTAGTACCATTCTTGATTTGTTGCTTGATAACCTGAAGCAGTCATTTTATTTTGAAGGCAGCTTACTGAACGGAAACCTGATGATGTACATTGTATTGAATTCGTTGTGGTTCAACTTGCCGCTGATTCTGATGATCGTAACATCGGGTCTGGTTACCGATGAATACAAAGACGGTACGATACAAACGGTGATGTTGCAGGCTGTTGATAAATGGAAATTTATGGCTGCGAAATATATCACGGCTATCGTATTTACAGTTTTTGTGATTGTATTTATGATGCTGAGTACTTTTGTGCTGGCCTATTCCATATTCGGCAATGGCGACCTGGTGGTATATCTGGGCACCTTGAATTTTTTTACGGCTGCAGATGCTTTCAACCGGATTTGCTGGGCCTTTGCTTCCGGCGCGGTATCTATGATTTTTTATGCTGTAATCAGTTTGTCGCTCGCGGTAATGATTAAGGAAGCGTCGAAAACCTGGATTGCTTCGGCGCTTTTTTTAATCATCACTACTTTGTTGCTGAAGGTAGACTTTGGTGCTGAGGTGATCAATCAATTTTTTTTTCCAAAGCTCATAGACAGCTGGCAACAGCTTTTTGCTTACGAGCCTGACTGGTTTCAGGTGTTTGTGAATAACCTGATGCTGCTGCTATACACCCTGGGCTTCGGCGGTCTGGGGATTTATATATTCCATAAAAACGATATCGGATGATCAGAAAGATTATATTATTCATTTTAGTGCTTCCTCAGCTGGTTGCTGCACAACAGATTGACGGTGATCTTCTGGCGATTAAAAAAAAGATGGACGCGGTGAAGAGGTTCTCTGCGAATATTATTCTGGATCTTGATGTTCCTTTTATCAATATGCCGACAAAAAAAGCAAGAGTAGTATATGCTGTGGGCAAGAGGATGGAATTTACTTCGAAAGATTTTGTGATGCTACCTAAAAGGGGACTTGATTTTTCGCTGGCTGAGATTTTTAAATATCCTTTTATTACGGTAGACAGGGGAGTGGAGCAAAGAAACGGACAGCGTTTAAAAGTGATCAATGTGATCCCGACTACACCTGCATCGGAAATGGCGCTGGCAACCATTTATATGGACAGCAAGGCTTTGCAGATTGCTGCGCTTGATATCAATACGAAGAAGGAAGGCTCATACAGTCTTTTGATGAGGTATATTACGCCAAAAGATGTGCTTCCAAATTATGTTGAAGCCAGTTTTGCCATAGAAAAACTGAAGATCCCGCTTAATTTCATGGGGAAGGGGACGACCATCGATCGCAAGAAAATGAAAAGTATGGAAACAAAAACCGGTAAGATTAAGATGCAGATCAGGGATTATGTTATCAATTAACCCCAAATATCATTGTAGCTAATGCGTGCCGTATTGCGCAAATCAGGTGATTATTCCTATATTGTTTGCAAATTAAACCATGAGCGAAACTAAGGATATCATAGAGAAGATTAAAGGGTACGAAAAGCGGGAAACCGAATTAAAGCTCGACAATGCGGAACTGAGGCAACTGATCCGTGCGCTCACACTGGTAGAGGAGAAAAGTGCGGTACTCAATTCCATTATTGAATCTTCAGACGATGCCATCATCAGTAAAGATTTAAACAGTATCATTACCAGCTGGAATGCATCTGCAACGCGGATATTCGGGTATTTGCCAGATGAAATGATTGGAGAATCAATTCTTAAACTTATTCCCCTTGAGCGTCATGATGAAGAGCCTAAAATTCTTTCTCAACTACGGCAGGGTTTACGGGTGGATCATTTCGAAACGCAAAGACTCAGAAAAGATGGTACGCTGATTCACGTATCGCTAACCATTTCACCCATAAAAGATAATTACGGCAATGTGGTTGGTTTATCTAAAATAGCACGCGACATTACCGATAAAAAATTAATGCAGCAGAAGAAGGATGAGTTTGTAAGTTTTGTGAGTCACGAACTTAAAACACCGCTCACCTCGCTTAAATCGTATATTCAGGTTGCTGCTAAAAAAACTTCTGATGAGATTTTCCTGTTGAAAGCCCTGGGCAGGGCAGAAGTTCAGGCCAAAAAAATGGAGAACATGATCAGGGACTTTTTAAACCTATCCCGCTTTGAAGAAGGCAAAATCAGCATTGAGAATGCAGTATTCGACGTGGTAAATACCCTTGATGACTGTATAGCTGATGCATTGGTCATCAGTCATAAACATGCGATCAAATATCAGGGACTAGCTTCCTGTAAGGTAAATGCGGATCAGGAAAAAATTGCCATGGTGATCACCAACCTGATCAGTAATGCTCAGAAATATTCTCCAGAGGGGGGTGACATCACGGTGAGTTGCGAACGTCACCACCAGATGGTAAACATTAAGGTAGCTGATAAAGGGCTGGGCATTTCTACAGAAAATCAAAAACTTTTGTTCCAGAAATTTCATAGAGTGGAAACCGAAAAAACCGAACTTATTCCCGGATTCGGAATTGGGCTTTACCTGGTATCTACCGTTTTAACGCTTCATGGTTCTCAGATTGTGCTTAAGAGCGAACTGGGAAGCGGATCGGAGTTTTCGTTTGAACTGCCTGCCGGTTAAACGTCGTCGAAGTAATCGTAATGTTCGTTTTATAATATTGATCAGCCCAACACCGCATAATGCGGTACTGGACTGATGAGTTTGAGGAAGACTATGGCTGGCCGTTTCCACCAGCTGCCCCATAAATCTGGCCTGTTGAAAAGCTCGCATCATTGGAAGCGAGTTGTACATATATAGATGCCAGTTCAGCAGGTTGTCCAGGCCGGCCTAAAGGGGTGTCTTTACCAAATGCGTTAAGTTTTTCAGGTGTCGAGCCACCGCCCATTTGGAGTGGTGTCCATATTGGACCGGGTGCCACCCCATTTACGCGTATGCCTTTCGGACCTAATTGCTTGGCCAGTGACTTCACGAAATTTGTGGTCGCAGCTTTTGTTTGTGCATAATCATAAAGATCCGGGGAGGGATCGGTAGCCTGGACTGAAGTGGTACCGATGATCGATGAGCCCGGTTTCAGATAAGGTAATGCGGCCTTAATGATCCAGAACGGGGCGTAAATGTTGGTTTTGATTGTCCAGTCAAACTGATCGCTGGTAATGTCGAGAATGGAAGGGTTAGATTGTTGTCGTGCTGCATTGCTGACTAAGATATCCAATCCACCAAGCTGTTTGGCTGCTTCATCCACGAGTTTTTTACAAAAGCTTTCGTCGCGGATATCGCCTGGGATTGCGATTGCTTTTCTTCCGGCTTTTTTTATAAGTTCAATCACTTCCTTTGCATCGGGCTCTTCCTGAGGAAGGTAATTGATGGCTACATCTGCGCCTTCGCGGGCGTAAGCGATTGCTGCTGCTCTGCCCATCCCTGAGTCTCCACCAGTGATTAAAGCTTTTCTGCCTGATAAGCGACCTGAGCCCTTGTAAGTTGTTTCTCCATGATCTGGCCGGGGGTCCATTTTGCTTGCCAGGGCAGGCCAAGGCTGATTTTGATGGATAAAAGGTGGTCTCGGATATTTTGTAGTCGGATCCTGTAAATCTGCATCGCCCAAATGGAGGCCACCTGGCACTGCGGCATTTGCTAATATAGGTGAGGCTGCTACTGCCGCCATCGCCAGGCTTAGGCCGCCCAGCGCTTTTCTTCTGGTAATTTTGTTGTCATCCATTGGGTTGATTCTTTATCTGTTCTATTAAAGAACCCTCCGCTTTTTTTTTGGTTTGATATTTTTCAAAAAAGCTAAAACCTGGTTGTTTTTTTGGTGGCTGACTAAAATTATAATGTAAAAATGTGCCGCTAGCCATTCACCACTTCCCCGCCATTAACATGGATCACCTGTCCGGTAATAAAAGAAGCATCTTCGCTGGCCAGAAAAACATAAGCGGGGGCAACTTCTGAGGGTTGTCCGGCACGTTCCATGGCAGTTTCAGAACCAAAAGACTTAATTTTTTCTTCGTCAAAGGTAGAAACAATCAGTGGTGTCCAAACCGGGCCTGGCGCCACCGCATTTACCCGAATCCCCGTTTTAGCCAGGTTCGTTGCCAGCGACCGCGTGAAGGAGGTAATTGCGCCTTTCGTTGAAGAATAATCAATCAGGTTTGGTGAAGAGCGATAGGCAGTCACTGAAGTGGTATTGATGATGCAATCGCCCGGCACGAGGTGCGGCAATACTTCATCAGCAAAATAGAAGTAGCCAAAAATGTTCGTCCTGAAAGTATCCTCAAGCTGTTTATGATCTATTTTTTTCGGATCTTTCTGCGGTATCTGCATACCGGCGTTGTTCACCAGAATATTTAATTTGCCGAAATGCTGAACAACCTTTTCAACTGCTTTACTGCAAAAGGCAGGTTTTTTAACATCTCCTTTAATTAAAAGACAGGATTTGTCTTCAGCCTCAACCATTGTTTGCGTTTCTTTCGCATCGCCATCTTCGCTAAGATAAACGATGGCAACATGGGCACCTTCCCGTGCAAAATGTACGGCAACTGCGCGTCCTATACCACTGTCGCCCCCCGTAATCAGCGCCACCTTTCCGGCAAGTTTACCACTTCCCTGATAGGTTTTTTTAATTACTTCAGGTCTTGGATCCATTCTGGATTCGATGCCAGGCTGTCTATGTTGTTTTTCAGGTGTTTTCATAATGGATTATTTATTAACATTTTCCATTGTGAATGGTTTTCGGATAAGGAAGAAAGAGATGGCTATTGACTAAATTTCAACCGGCAAACAAGATGTAAGTATCGAATGGGTCAGATGCGGTTCAGAGACGAATTTGAAGTTGGGTTGGCCTTTCAAGTATGAGTTTGGCCGGTTTTCAGAGGGGATTGCAAATGGAGAAATGGAGTGATCATGGCTGTGAATGATGTCGATCAGACGGGGATATACCATTCAGGCTATATAAAACCCAGTTTTTATTGGAAAAGGCTTTTTTCAAGACAAGGCCGTTCCTCGTCAGTCTTTCCAGTACACCGCTGTTTAAAAGGCTAAAATATCTACCTGGATTTGCGTCGCTGGGTATGAGAATATATTCAACATGTTTTTTTGGAACTTCAAGTGCGGCCAGAAAGGTTTTTTGGGACGGTACCAGGAATTGTTTTGCAGAACGCGACAGCGCAATGATGCGATAGGAGGTAGCATCATCAGTCAGTATTTTGTCCATCTCCTGAATCTGAGCAATTTTCTCAGCAAACAACTTATCTTCATCTGCAACTATTGCGTTTGGTTGAGAAACCATTTTTGCAAATTGAGCGATATAATTCCGCTCTTCAGGAATATTGGAATTTTTCATCATCAGATATCCACTTACCAATTGAAGGAAAGTTACTGCCAGATAGAACTGACCGGTAAAACGTAAGTTTTCTAAATGCCTGGCATTTAAAATAATTCCCCAGCACATGCAGATGAAGGTGGCATAAAATCCGACCTGTAGAAAAACGTCGGGATATTTGATTTTAAGGAATTCCATAAAAAGGAACATTGCAAATACGATGAAGGTATTTCGCATATTGCTTTTGAAAATAGACAGGCAAAGTAAAATCATGGGTGCATACAGTAAAATGCGTACTGTGGTCAAAAAACTAATTTCCGGAAAGAAAAACGTGTGCTCGCCAGTGCTAAAACTGTTAAAGTTTTCTGTTTGGTTCACTATTGCCAGGTAATTGGCATAAGGGCTATCTAAAAAATAGTTGGGATCGCCAGTGTAAACCTGGTTCAAAAGCCTGAAAACAAAGACACCTGTTAATGGCAAAGCAAATACAATCAAATAAACGGCAATGGTTTTATTGGTGAGCTTTCTTCTGATCGAGAGGCTGTTAAATGCAAAGGCAATACGCTCAAGCGGGTCTGTTTTGGCAATCTGCATAGACTGCAGCGCTGCAACAAAAATAACCGGCAGGATAAATAGGGCTAGCCATATAAACTTAAAATTCGAGAAAACCAACATGGTGAAGTATATACTGGCCACCGATATGTGGTAAGAGGTGTTATACTTGAAATATTTATAGAAGGCAGAAATGAAAAGATAGAAGAAAATTAGTGTCATGTAATCGCTTTTACCTGATACGGCAATGAATAAGAAAGCCGGGTGAAACAAAAAGGTAATCAGAATACCTGCAAAAAGCCAGTGTCTGTGCTGGTGCGTTTCAATAGAATTAGCAATTACAAAAAATAAAACTGTAGTGCCAACTGCCGAAGTGATGTAGGGTGCGAAAGCAATATCAAAAATGGAAAATAACCAGGTGGAAAGAAAAGAAAGCTGGGGGAAAGTTAAACCAACCAAGGTAATTTTATCTACCTCACCACCCCTGAATAAAATAGATTTCTCTGCAAAAAACAAGGCTTCGTTGCTGTAAATACCTTTATAGAATAACAAATAAGCCAGGGCAAGGTAATAGCCGAACAGCAGGAAAGAAATGGGGTATAAACGGTATTTCGATTGAATTAAAGCTTTCATGGTTCGGTCTTTTTTCCCTGCTGGGCACTTACTTTACTCAGGCCATGATTTGTTTTTTCCCAATAAAATGGCTTGGTAATTAACTGCCATAGTCCTTTATATGCTGAAATGGAATGCATTAGCCAGTAGACGGGGTTGACAATTGCAAATAAAATCAGCTCATAAAAACGCCGCTTAAAAACGGCAATCATATTTACATAAATCATTAATATGTTGCCAACAACCAGGTTAAAGGTGGAGATATAAAGCACCCAGTCTGGAAAGATGGTTTTGATATTTTTAAGGTCTAAAATAATATAGCATAAAAAAAGCACCAGCAGTACAGGATATACAAGGAATGTAAGTGGGGTAGCGCCAATAAAAAAATTAAAGCCCCAAAAACCTTTCCAGCCAATTTTACTGATGAGTTGTGCAGGGTTGCGCATATGTACCAGATAGGTTTGCATATAGCCCTTAATCCAACGCGACCTTTGTCTGATCCAGTTGAAAGGTTCGTTATTAGCTTCTTCATAGGTGGTGGAATTGACGAGCGCTACCTTGTAACCCTTAGCGAAAGCACGGATTCCCAGATCAGCGTCTTCTGTAACATTAAAAGGATCCCAGCCCCCCAGCTCCATCAGCTTCTCCATTTTAAAATGATTGCTCGTGCCGCCAAGTGGAATGGGAATGTCCAAAGTGCCCAAACCTGGCAGCATATAATCAAACCAGTAAGAATATTCCAGCGTGAACATTTTGGTCAGGAAATTTTCGTTCCTGTTAAAATAATTCAACGCACACTGGATACATATAAAATTGGAGGGTAGTTTTTTAAATAATAGTACTACCTTTTTTAGCTGGTCCTGGTCGGGTACGTCTTCCGCATCATAGATGGTGAGGTATTCCCCCCTGGAGAAATGTAAGCCATAGTTACAAGCCTTCGGCTTGGTTTTGGGCATGTGAAAAGGCACCACTATAACTTCGAATATGGCCGGGAAATCAAGATCCCTCACCGCATTGAGGGTCTTCTCGTCATCCTCTTCAATCAGCAATTTAATATCCAGCTTTTCTCTGGGGTAATCAAGTGACTGTAAATTCCAGATAAGTTTTCGAATCAGTTTATCTTCTTTGTAAACCGGTAATTGAATTGTGAAAACAGGTAATTCCTCACTGTTCATTTGTTTCAGTTCTTTCTTGCTTACTGCCTGATATAGTTCAAATTTGGACCCCGTTAAAGCAAGGTAAAGTTTAAAAACAATCGCCACCAGGAAAAAAGTACTCATTATGATGTTAATAATGATGGTGGTGTTGATGAAATTCAGAAATAAAGCGACTGTAACCAGCGCGCACAAGCTGAACAGTACGATAAGCTGTTTGGGGGTAAAGGTAACCAACGCGGAACTATCCGGATCGCGGTTAAGCAAATCAAACACAGCAGACTTTACATATTCGCCGCCTAATAATTTGTGCGCTAACCACAAGATGTCCAGATCTGAGCATACGATTACTTCTGTTTCCATATCCCAGTTTCGCGATACCGATCTGATATCAAACCATGCATAAGGATTGGCCACAGCAATGATGAGTCTGTTATCTTCAATCCTAAGGGGTAGAATTAGATTCCGGTCTACTTCTTTGAGATCGTTTTTGATCATTACGAGTTCGTCAACAGTTTCCTGTCTTAAATTATGAAAGACATAACCGTAACCTTCAAGAAATTGCATATAGCGCTTGCGGCTGATATAACCAAAGTTAAGCGCAATCTTAATCAGGGATAGCCCGCTGGATTGCTCAAAATCAATCATACGCTTCAGTTGCGGGGGGTTAATCAATCCCTCATCGAGCAATAACTTTCCCAATTGATCTGTTGCTATGTCTGGCATGCTAAAAGCGGATAATTCCGGTTAACATCCCACCTTCGCCTATTCCCGAGTTTCGGTTGAATACATCATGGAAAACCCCTGCGAAAATCCAGTTGTCCCCTGTAATCCGCTGGCCAACACCCAAAGTTGCCTTTACATAAGTAAAGGCGGTATTTGATGCTAAATTCTGAGGGTCAAATAAATTGGACTTATAGGAGCTAACGCCACTGAATTCGCCTGTAAGCTGATTGTTTTTTCCGATTTTTAGTCCCGAAGTGGCCAGGTAGGTAAATTGCCCAACGTTACCGACCTTATTTCCCAGGTATTGCCGGTATCCGGCTTCTACGTTAAAGTAAGTGCGTTCAGAAGCATTTCCACTAAACATCAGCTTCAATTCTGTTCCGAACTGGCCATACCCTGCTACCGGGTTTTTATTCGTTCCATATAGCGGAACACTGGCGAGCGCCTGCCCCGACAGATAATACTGATTTTTATTGAACCTCACGAAATTGTATTTCAGGCCTACCTCAAGGTCGGTTAATGTAGTATTGGTATTGCTTTGATAGTCGTTTGCAAATCTGGCAGCATTTAAAGGTATTTTGGCGACAAGATCCAGCCGGTCTGTTATACCGTGTTCAAGGTACAGTTGTGCCGTAAGTGAGGTATATTTTCCATTGTTGCCGTAATCAAATTTGTTCCCATCTGCATCCCGGTAAGCTACCGCCTTAAAGTAACTCAGATAAGGAGAAAGGAGTGTTTTTCTTTTTCCTGTTGGGAATCCGCTAGCGGAGCTCTGCTGTGTAAAGCAGGCGCAAACCAATAGTATGAGCATTGTTGCTTTAGGTTTAAATTTCATTATTCAAGGGTTAAGCGGTTACAATATTTTGAGATTGTTTAACTTTTTTACGGACATACAGGTAGCTCAGGAAGATCAGAAACAAAGTGCCTGCCAGCAAGAGAAGTTTATATTTCTCCCAAAACAAGCTGAACACCGTGTTTCCATTATCGGCATATCGTACATTATTGCTGTTTTGCGCCAGATTAAAAATGAGGTGATTGTTTTTATTGCTGATGAGTGTATTTCCTGAAAATTGGTTCAGTTGTTCATTCAAGTTGCTAACTGTTTGTTGTAATGCAGCAGACGAGAAGCCTTCATCTGGAATGGTGATGGACAGCACTGTTGGGAACTGTTCATCTTCGAAAATCTGTGCTATAGCAGAACGATCTGGGGCCGACAGCTGGTAAATCACCTCATTGCTGGCGTTATCGTATATGGCAAAAGCCTGGTTATACTTAAGCGGTATTTGCTTAAACTTCCCTAATAAGGCATCTTTTCTGCCGGAAATGAGAATGATGTTTTTTCCTGCGTATTGTTCTGCATGGTCTGCAAAGTCGACCACCGGGCGGTATCTGATTTCATTACTATAATGATCGTTGATTTCACTTACCAGTTTGGCTATTGCCTGCACTGATGATGACAAGACATTCTTAGATACAAGTATTGCAGCCTCCTGCTGGAAGGCATCCGGATAACTAAAAAAAGTGAGGTTTTTCTCACTAAGTTTTGATTGAACAGTGAGATAAGAGTTTTTTGCGTCGACCTGTCCGATAAAGTTGCGGAAGTTTCCGGCGCAAATTCCATCAGCAGCATGAAATATAAATTCTGTTCTCAAAGTGTTGAACTTTTTCAATTGATAGCGGTTGACACTTGTGCTCACCCTTAAGGATCCTGATTCATTTAATTGCGCACTGGAGATGAGTGCATTGTTGAGGTAAATGTTGAAATAACCCCTGTCTTGTTTCTCCAGGCCGGTATATTTGATGCTGAATTCTGCATTAAGGTCGGCCGGCAAGTCGGCAAAGGCTGAAGTTTTGAAAGCAAAATTATGATATAAACTTCCACTTCCGGTCATCAGGATATTATTGTCTTCCAGATCAGAAAGGTAAAGCCGATTTGTTTTCGTATAAGGTTTATAAGCCGATTTGTTAATTAGCAAATAATCCTGAAAGCAGGCCTCAAAAATTCCTTTGGTTAATACCGCATCCAGGGATTTGGATAAGCCCGGAATGTCGTTGGCCGTTAGAAACAATACCTGATCAACCTGATCAAGGCCAGTAGTTTTAGAAAGGTAAACCAAGCCCTGGCCCGCTTTTGGATTTATCTTGATTTTTGATCGGAAAGCAGGTTTTATTTTGTGTAAAAGGCCAATATATATAAAGTCGTTTAGCTGTGCTGGCATTTCATCCTGTGAATACAATCTGATGTCATTTATCCCTGCTTTTCGCAGTCTGGCATAGGTAAGGGCTACGGTTTGCAGCTCTCCCGCTGATATGTTATTCGGGTACACGATTGCTTTCTTCGTAAATAAGGTATTAGAAAGATTGATTGCTGCCAGGCCGTAATTTTTGTTTAAGGCCCATTTGATTGCAGTAGAGGGTAAGACCTTAAGCCAAAGCGAGGGATTATTTTCATCCTGACAGGGATCATCGCCTACGAATAACTGCGCACGGATGGTCAATTTTAGAAAAGCATCTTTCTGTCCGGAGTTTGACTGTATTGGGATTGATATTCTGTTCACGGAGTCTTTAATGATGGCACCACTAAAGGTTGGCTCGTCATTTACGGAAACATGTATATAACTTTTGTTGAAATTCAGCGTAGCTGGGATTTCATAGTGCAATGATAACATGCTGCCATTTATCTGCTGATTGGGTAATAAGCGGATGTAATAGCTGTAGGAGCCACCAGTGCCTTTAAGAATTTGGGTAGGGATACCGTAAGAACTTAAACTGCGCTGCGCGAAAAGGTGGAGACCAAATAATGCAAAAAAGACCAGAAGGTAAAGTTTTTTCATATTGGATTCGTATTAATTAATATTCATCTGGTGATTGGGTGTTAAACCTGATTTCATATGCTGAATAGTTAGTGCTGCTATGATAGCGCAGACTTGCATTCATTTTATTTGCCAGCAACCTGGCGATATAAAATCCCGGGCCAAGGCCTTTCTGAAGGCTTTGTGGTGTTGGGTGTTCAGGCATCCAGTTTTCTGAACGGAAAGGATCCAGGTTTACGTTGGTGTTGATGCAAGCGATTACAAGCACATATTCTTCTTCAACAGACCTGGCGCTGCTTAAAAATGTGGTGCCCGGCAATGCAAATTTCAAACTGTTTGCAAACAAATTAAAAAGAAGCTGATCGAAATAAAGCTGATCGAGCTGTAACAGGTGTTTCGGTTGTTTGGCAACTTCCTGAAAAGAAACCCCATGGCTTGCGAGTTGTGCGGTCATACAAGCGGCAACTTCTGTAACAGACTGCAATACATCAACCGCTGAGTATTGCAAAAGGATATCGCTAGCAGGAGCATCATCTTCCTCGGGTAACAGCTGTACGAGTTGTTCCAAACTGGCCACACTGTGCTGTATATCAGCAATGGCATTCAAATTAGTGTCTGTTTGACGCATCTCTTTAGAGGTTCGATTAATTTCGTCAATGAATACATGAATATCCTGCTTTACCAGCGAAAGAAAAGTGTCTTGTTGCATCACCAGTTCTGTTAGTCTGGAGTTAGATTCTTCGATTTCAATATTTTTCCTGAACAACTCTTCGTGGAGGACCTGAAGTTGAGCAGTTGAATATTTCACTCTCAGGTCGTTAAGTGTATTTCTTTTGATAATGTTATGCCGGGCGACAGGTATAAAGCAGGAAAAGAACCCTGTCATGATGAACAATCCTGCCCCTTGAGTAATAAATAAAGCCAGACTTCCATTATTAATGGTGTGAAAACAAAGCACAATCATGAACAATGTAGCGAAAAAATGACCAAAAGAATTAGAT
Organism: Pedobacter frigidisoli; assembly: GCF_032678525.1. Classification (GTDB taxonomy): domain Bacteria; phylum Bacteroidota; class Bacteroidia; order Sphingobacteriales; family Sphingobacteriaceae; genus Pedobacter; species Pedobacter frigidisoli_A. The sequence continues at coordinate 14,887 of NZ_JAVTSE010000009.1, read as the reverse complement.
GGATGCCAGAATACAGCCAGGTTAAAGAGCATAAATAAACTCGCATAAACCAGAAAAAATATTGGTGCAACTTCAAAGGACACCAGATTACAGAGTACAGCTGCATTACATGCAATGGTGAAAAAAGTAATATGGAGCGGGATGAGTGGCGACGCCCGTTTTACCGAACAGATATCATAAACTGCATAAATGACCAACACCGTTATGACCTTGATAAGAATGAGGGTTTGATATATTTCGTAGGCATAAATGTAATCCAATATACCCAACAGCGGGTAAAAGAAAATAACCGTCCAAATAATGATATTTGAGTAGTACAGGTATTTTTTTACCAGCTGCTTGTGCAGTGCATTATCATTTACTTGGATAGCCTGGATTATGCTATCTTTGGAATGCAGGATCATAAACGACTAAGGATGAAGACTGCCTAAAAGTAACAAAATTTATACTATGAAACGTATACTTATAGTGATTTTACTTGTATTATATGTTCAATTTAATGCTTTTGCCCAGAAAGACCGGTCGTTTGATAGAAACAGGCAATTATCCAGAGGGATTAATATATCCTGGCTTGAAAATTACTGGAATCCTAAAGTTTTACAATCAAAACCAATTAGTTATAAAGATTTTGAGCTTATCCGTAAACTTGGCTTTACAACTATCAGATTACCCGTAGATTTCGAGCGGTTTTATCTAAATGGATCTGAAGCTGAGCAAACCGCATTGATGACCAATATTGAAAATGTAATCTTGAATTGCAGGCAGTTTGGAATCCATCTGATTTTGGTGAATCATTATGGTACTTTGAGAAAAGAGACTTATCAGCGTGACAGCGGCAGACTTCTGCAGTTATGGGGAATCTTAGAAAAGAAATACAGAAAAATCAGTACTGAAAGCCTCTATTTTGAGATTCTCAACGAACCGACCATCAATGACGCCTTATGGTTACCATTGGCAGAGAAAGTAATTGCTGCTATCAGGAAATATTCTCCTGACCGAACGATTATCATAGGTGCATCTAATTTCAACAGTATTTACGAGCTAAGCAGGGTTAAACCATTATCTGCCAAAAACGTTATTTATACCTTCCATTTTTATGAACCTTTTGTTTTTACTCATCAGGGTGCAGAGTGGGTGGGTAAGCAGGTGAGTACCAAAGGAATTCCGTTTCCATACACTGCCGGCTCGATGCCTCCGATTAGTCCTCTTGCAATGGGTACCGCAGGCGAGAAAAATTATAATAATTATAAAAATGAGGGGAAGCAGGGGGCAATCAGCGACAAACTTCAGATTGTGGCAGGCTGGGCATTGAAAAACCATGTACCCTTACTTTGCGGAGAATATGGAGCGTACCGAAAATACATTACCGATGATGATCTTGCGAATTACCTGTTAGCAGTAAGAAGTGAATTGGATGTTCTCAAAATTCCAGGCATCATTTGGGACTACAATCAGGATTTTTCGATATTTAAGCAATCTGCCGATATTAATAACCTTTCTCCACGAATGAGGAAGGCTATTGGGTATATTCCCTGAGCTGATTTCATTTTTTAAAATAGTGAAAATAATAATGGCTTTTTCCTAATTTGCAATTATCGGGAAAGAGATCGTTAGCCCCGGCCATACATGATGATTAAAAATATACCCAAAACACCAATAGAAAAAATTATTGCGCCGGTGAACCGTTTTGTTCATCTGGAATATACCAGTGGTATTGTTTTGCTGATCAGTGTTTTGGTGGCAATAGTATGGGCAAATTCCAGCCTTGCTGAATCTTATCACCATTTGTGGGATACGCATTTTAAAGTGGGCTTGGGTGAGCACCTGCTTGATAAGCCCCTGCACATCTGGATCAACGACGGACTAATGGCACTTTTCTTTTTTGTGATTGGCCTGGAGCTCAAACGAGAATTTATGGAGGGTGAACTCTCCACATTTTCGAAAGCCTTGCTACCGATGACAGCAGCGCTGGGAGGAATGCTTGTTCCGGCGGGGATTTACTTTTTGATTAACCGCGGCACAGGTGCTTCGCATGGCTGGGGGATTCCAATGGCCACCGATATTGCCTTCGCGCTGGCGTTGCTTTCCATGGCAGGCAAGCACATTCCGGGTAGCATCAAGGTTTTTCTATCGGCATTAGCCGTGGCGGATGACCTTGGTGCCGTATTGGTAATTGCCTTCTTTTACACCGGACAGGTTAACTTTGTAGCGCTTGGCATTGCCGGGATTTTTTTACTAGTGCTGATTATCGGAAGCGCAATGGGCATCAGAAGCAGTGCCTTTTATCTCATTTTAGGTATTGCGGTTTGGATTGGGTTCCTGTTATCAGGTGTTCATGCTACGCTTGCGGGGGTGCTGGTGGCTTTTACCATTCCGGCGAGGACAAGAATTGATGAGCAGGTATATTCCGATAGCCTTCGTAAACTGACTGATGATTTCGACCGCGAAATTCCCAGTAACAGTACCCTGACCACACCCGACCAGCACCGCACCATACAGGAGGTGAAGCACCTTAGCCTGGCTGCGGAAACGCCGCTCCAAAAAATTGAGCATGCGCTACATCCCTATGTGGCCTTTCTGATTATGCCCCTTTTTGCATTGGCCAATTCGGGCATCATGATCGGTGCCGATTTCTTTTCAGCAATAGTTAACCCGGTTTCCATTGGCGTAACAGCAGGTTTGGTACTGGGCAAGTTCACCGGCATATTGTTGTTTTGTTTTATTATGGTGAAACTGGGGATTGCCAAACTGCCTGAGGGCGGAACCTGGAAACACATGACCGGGGTTGCGCTGCTTGCAGGGATAGGCTTTACCATGTCGCTTTTTATCAGCGGACTGGCCTTTTCGCGTCCGGAATATGTGGAACAAGCCAAATATGGAATCCTGATTGCTTCGGTTCTGGCGGGCATACTGGGTACCCTGGTGTTAAGGGGAACTGCACCTAAACAAACTGAATTTAGGGAGTAATAAAAGGGCAAGAAGAGTAATAATTACTCTGATCAAAATATCGTAAATCACCTTAGTTTCAACTCTGTTACACTAATTCTTTACTGTTTTTTATTGGTTTTTATAACTTTGTGCAGTTCCCTAATTTGAAAATGTCAAGAAACCACACGTCTACGTCCGGTATTATAAAGGCTTTGCGTTGCACAGCATTGATGCTTTTGTTCGTGTTATTTGGGCTTTTAAATTCTACATTTCCTGGTGTAGGCGAGAAGGTTGGTTCTCATCTCGAAGATTTTGGCGAACAGGTTAGTGATTTCGTTGGTTTGGATCATTACCAGATTGACAACCATTTTAGCTTTGTTAAGGCCAAGGCGAGCCAGTACCGTAAGAAGTACAAACATCTTAATGATTCCGGTCTTGATTTACAGCCTTTTGGTAAAAGGCTTACTCAAAATTATACCGTTCCTTATTCATTAACGGGCTATCAGCAGCCACACATTTCTTGTGCACAACACGGGTTTCTTTACCGTTTGACCTATTTCTAAAGTATTATTTTGTTCTTTTCACCTGCATTCGCAGGTAACCATGTGCTTTAAATAATTTTCAGATGAAGCGGCTTTGCTATGCTTCTTTTTTAGAAATAACATTCAACAATGAAACTAAGATGGATGGTAATTCCTATGCTTGTATTGGCTTTTCAAGCCTGCAAAAATGGCAATACCAATAATAAAACAAATGATATAGTAGAAATACCTGTACTTAAATTAGAAGCACAGGACACTTCATTAACGAACGATTATGTTGCCGATATACAAGCGGTAAAAAATGTGGAAGTGCGTTCAAGGATGCGTGGATTCATTGATCGTGTTTTAGTAGATGAAGGGGAGGAGGTAAAGCAGGGACAGCTTTTATTTCAGTTGAACAACCGGGAATATGCCATAGCGCTGAATAAGGCAAAGGCAAATCTGGCCAGTGCACTATCTTCGGCCAGTATTGCCGGGGTGGAGCTGGAGCGCATTAGAACACTGGTAGATAAAAAGGTAATTTCTCCTTCAGAATTATCTTTGGGGGAAGCCAAATTATCGGAAGCAGAATCGCGCATAAAAACTGCCAAGGCGATGATCGATGATGCTAACCAGAAGCTGACTTATGCGAGGGTTAGGGCGCCATTTTCGGGCAGGATAGATCTGTTACCATTAAAAGCCGGTAGTTTAGTAGAAGAAGGGGCACTGCTCACTACCGTTTCGGATACCAGGCAGATGTATGCCTATTTTGATGTTTCTGAAAACGAATACCTTCAGTTTGTGCGCAACGGTAAAGGTCGTTTTGATCATGATAAGGAGACTACACTCATCCTATCAGATGGGAGCATTTATCCGGTGAAAGGAAAAATTCAGACCCATGAAAATTCTTTTTCTGATCATACGGGATCCATTGCTTTCCGGGCCATGTTCAATAATCCCAATCATATTCTTAAACATGGTGTTTCAGGAAAGATCCGCTTAAATTCGCAATTGAGAGGCAGTGTTCTCGTTCCTCAAAAATCGGTTTTTGAAATTCAGGATAAGAGTTATGTTTTTGTGCTTGATCAAAATAATACTGTTAAGATGAGGAGCTTTGTTCCAAAGCTTAGCTTGTCAGGCTATTATGTCGTAGGATCAGGTTTAAAACCCGGCGAGATAATTGTTTACGAAGGTGTACAGGAACTTCGTGACGGAAAGGTTATAAAACCGGTTTACACCTCCATGAAAAAACTTTTAGCCAGCAAATAATCAATCAATATTTCATGATGAATGCCGCCGGTGCTTTGCGCCTGGCGAATGCATTGCAATATAAAAACAAATGGTAGAAACATTTATCAGACGGCCAGTGCTTTCACTGGTCATTTCCCTCGTTTTAATCCTGTTGGGGGTGCTTGCGCTTTTCAAGCTTCCCATTACACAGTTTCCAGATATCGTACCACCCTCCGTGGTGGTAACCGCGAGTTATAATGGCGCCAATGCCGAGGTTTGCGCCAAGGCAGTAGCCACCCCTTTGGAACGGGCAATAAACGGCGTTCCAGGCATGACTTATATGAACTCGGTTAGCAGCAACAATGGTGTTACGCTGGTGCAAGTTTTCTTTAATGTAGGTACAGATCCCGACCAGGCTGCGGTTAATGTTCAAAACCGGGTAACCACGGTTTTGGATGAGTTGCCTGAAGAGGTGATTAAAGCTGGTGTAACAACCGAAAAAGAGGTAAACAGCATGCTGCTTTATCTGAATGTAACCAGTACGGATAAGGAAATGAATGAAGAATTCATTTACAACTTCGCAGACATTAATGTGTTGCAGGAGTTGAAGCGTATCGATGGAGTGGGTTTCGTGGAGATTATGGGTGCCCGCGATTATTCCATGCGGGTATGGCTCAAGCCTGACCGGATGAAATCATACAATTTATCGGTTGATGATATTGTAGGCATGATGCGCAAACAAAATATTGAGGCTGCACCGGGAGTTGCAGGTGAAAATTCGGGTACAGGGCGTGAGGTTAAACAATATGTGCTGAAGTACGGGGGCAAATTTAACAGCAAGGAAGATTATGAACGAATGGTGATCAAGGCCGAGCCTAACGGCGCATTGATTCGCCTGAAAGATGTAGCCGATCTGGAGTTTGGAACAGTTAGTTACGACATGGTTTCGAAAACCGACGGAAGCCCATCGGCATCGATCATGATTAAACAGCGGCCTGGCTCAAACGCCAGTGAGGTTATTGATAACATCAAGGCAAAGATGGCGGAACTGAAGGAAACCAGTTTTCCTCCTGGCATGCAATATAATTATGCTTACGATGTTTCAAGGTTTCTGGATGCCAGTATTCATGAGGTTTTGCGAACCCTTATTGAAGCTTTTGTATTGGTATTCATTGTGGTATTTATTTTCCTGCAGCATTTTCGCAGCACGTTAATACCCGCTCTGGCCGTTCCGGTAGCCTTAATCAGCACTTTAGCCTTTTTGCAGGTCATGGGCTTCTCGATTAATATTCTGACACTTTTTGCACTGGTGCTTGCTATTGGAATTGTGGTCGATAATGCAATTGTGGTGGTTGAGGCAGTGCATGTGAAGATGTCTGAAGCGCATCTGTCGCCTATGGATGCTACTATTGCAGCCATGAAAGAAATCAGTGGTGCCATCGTTGCAATTACAATGGTGATGTCGGCGGTATTTATACCGGTTGCCTTTCTCTCCGGCCCTGTTGGGGTATTTTACAGACAGTTTTCTTTAACGCTGGCCATATCCATTGTGATCTCGGGTATTAACGCCCTCACGCTTACTCCGGCGCTGTGTGCTATTATGTTGAAACACAACCCCGAGCACCAGAAAAAGAAAAATCCCTTGCAAAAATTTTTCAACGTGTTTAATAAGGGCTATGATAAAACCGAGCATAAATTTGGCCGTTTAATCAGTCGGATTACTGCTAAAAAGCCTGTAACCCTGATCATGCTTGTGTTTTTTATTTTTGCTACCTGGCTAGGCATCAGTATTTTGCCATCAGGATTTATTCCAACTGAAGACCAGGGAATGATTTATATCAATGTTACTACACCTCCAGGGTCTACTGTAGAGCGAACTGAAAAGGTGTTGGATCAGGTTCAGGAAGTTACTAAATCATTTGGTGCGGTTGAAAATGTGAGCACATTAGCGGGTTACAGTCTGATGAGTGAGATAACAGGTGCTTCATACGGCATGGGCATGATTAATCTTTCTCCCTGGGATAAAAGAACAGAAAGTGTAGATGAACTGATTGCGCAACTGAAGGCCAAAACCCGGCATATCTCCGATGCATCGATTGAGTTTTTCTCTCCTCCAACTGTGCCTGGTTTTGGAAATGCCAGCGGATTTGAATTGCGTATGCTCGATAAGAACAAGGGTGAAGACATGGGTAGAACAGCATCGGTTACACAGGCATTTTTGAAGGAACTTAATGAGAGCGAAAGTATTTCAGGTGCCTTCACCAGTTTTGATCCTAATTTTCCGCAATATCTTATTCATGTAGATCAGGATATGGCCGCTCAGAAAGGGGTAACCATTGATAACGCCATGAACACCTTACAAACCCTTATTGGAAGTTATTATGCCACCAATTTTATTCGTTTCGGGCAGATGTATAAAGTAATGGTGCAGGCTTATCCGCAATACCGCGGTAAGCCTGAAGATTTGCTGAAGCTCTATGTGAAAAACGACCGGGAAGAAATGGTACCCTACTCCACATTTATTTCCCTGGAACGGGTATATGGGCCTGAGCAGATCAACCGCTATAATATGTATCCTTCGGCGATGATTACCGGTGAAGCGGCTACCGGGCACAGCAGCAGTGAAGCCATTGCCAGGGTAGAAGCCACGGCGAAAGAAAAGCTACCCAGAGGCTATACCATCGAATGGTCGGGAATGACGCGTGAACAGATTTTATCTGGTAACCAGGCCATCTACATTTTTATCATCTGTTTAATATTTGTGTATCTGTTGCTCGCGGCGCAATACGAAAGTTTCCTGCTTCCTTTACCAGTGCTTTTATCGCTGCCGGCGGGAATTGCAGGTGCATTTTTTACCCTGAAACTCGCCGGATTGGAGAATAATATTTATGCTCAGGTGGCATTAGTGATGTTAATTGGTCTTTTAGGTAAAAATGCCATCCTGATCATAGAATTCGCTGAACAGCAAAGAAAAGCAGGCGCAAACGTAATCGAGGCTGCGAAGATCGGTGCCGTATCGAGACTGCGCCCAATCCTGATGACTTCATTCGCCTTCGTTGCCGGTTTGATTCCTTTATGTATTGCTTCCGGTGCAGGCGCTATAGGTAACCGGTCTATTGGTATGACCGCGGTAGGTGGTATGCTTATCGGAACGCTTTTCGGCGTTTTAATCATCCCAGGTTTATATGCTTTGCTTGCTCCTAAAAAAAGTGAACAAATTCAAGCTGATGTTGCATCTGAAAATCACTAATCTCATGAAACTAAATCAAATTAAAAATATATATTATTATCTATTTTCTGCAGCTTTGCTATTGCTCGCGGCCTGTAATCCGGTAAAACGGGTTACACTACCAGAAACCGTTAAACTGCCGGAAAAATTCAACACAATGGTTCCCGTTCCGGAAGAAGCCCTGCGCTGGAAATCAATATTTACTCAAAAAGAACTTGATACGCTTATCTCCGGTGCTTTGAAAAACAACCTGGATATGAAATCGGGAATACAACGCGTATTGATTGCGGGCGCAAATCTTAAACTGAGTAAGGCTGCACTTTTCCCTGCACTCCGGGCAAGTGTATCTGGAGGTTTAGATCAGTTTGGAAAGTATACGATGAACGGCGTTGGTAATTATGATACCAACTTTTCGGAAAATATAAATGCCGATCAAAAGATTCCCGGCCCTACGCCCGACTATTTTGCCGGATTCAGAAGTTCATGGGAAATTGATATCTGGGGTAAACTGTCTAAGCGGAAAGAAGCGGCCTACCATCGATATCTTTCCAGTACCAAAGGGCTGAAGTGGTATCAAACGCAGCTAACCTGTCAGGTGGCTTCTCTGTACTATGAGCTTGTTGCGCTGGATAAAAGGTTAAAGATTTTGAAAGAAAATATTAGCTTGCAGAATAAGGGGCTTGAAGTTGTAGAAGCACAAATGACCGGAGGACGTGCTACTGCATTAGCGGTTAGTCAGTTTAAGGCCCAACGTACAGCCACTCAAGGAAAGCAGTTTGAGATCAGGCAGGCCATTACCCGGGTTGAAAACCAACTTAATTTGTTGCTTGGCCGTTATCCTGCAAAAATTCGTCGGGATACTTCAGCGATAAATTTACCCCTTCCAAAAAAGGTTTACGCTGGTTTGCCATCGGGTATTTTGTTAAACCGGCCCGATGTACAGCAGGCAGAAGAAGAATTGAAAGCGGCAAAAGCCGATGTTGCTGCAGCAAGAAAAGCCTTTTTACCCAGCCTCACTCTGGATGCCTATGCAGGTTATAATGCATTTAAACTTACATTGTTATTTTCGCCGGGTTCATTAGCAGCTGGGTTTTTGGGTGGCTTAACCGCTCCGGTTTTAAACCGGGCGGGTTTGAAAAATGCTAATCTGGTTGCCAATGCCCACCAGCTGAATGCATTTTACCAATATCAGCAAAGTTTAATCAATGGATATCAGGAGGTCACCATGCAATTATCTGCCCTAGAGAATTACAAACAGGCATATGACTATAAAACCTCGGAGGTTGCTGAACTTAAAAACGCGGTTTCCACTGCCAATGATTTATATCTGGCGGGTTATGCCAGTTACCTTGATGTTATCGTGGCTCAAGGTAGCGTATTAAACGTGGAAATGGAGCAGGTAGATCTTAAACAGGCTTCCTACGCTGCTTTGATTGGGCTGTACCGGGCGTTGGGAGGATAAGCGAAGTTGAATAGGTAGTTTACATGAGATTTTGAATGATAATTAATAAAGTTGTAAAAGAAACTAGCTTCCATAGGATTGCCATGAAAGCTAGTTTCTTACTCATTCGCTATATAGCGAAGATTCCTGAGAGTTCGTTACTCAAATTAATTGCTCAGTAAAATATTATCTAAAAAGACAAAATCATCCACAGGCGCCGCCCAATCTGTTGTTGATCCACCACGGTAAACGCCTGTGATGAGCTCATCAATTTCACGCCCTGCGGTGGTAGTGGCATAACGGATATTGGTTTTATTAATCAAGGTTTGTGGTGTAGACCATGTACCGCTATTGTTCTCACTAATGGTAATTTTTAAAATGCCATTGGTATTTGTAGCAGTATTTATCGTAACTTCCATTCTTACCCGATACCATTTTCCAGGCTTTAATCCTGTCCCGTCTCCTCCGTAATACTTTGCCCCAAAATCATCGCCACAGGTATTTGGCTTGTCAACATAATATACATAGGGCATTAAATAGGGTTTGCCGGCATCGTCTGTTTTCCACATCACTCTTGATGTCCACCCATTGCCATCTGTTGTAATTACACAACCCGTATAAGTAGCTCCACCACCTAAACCCGGAATTTTTCCACCCCAGCTCCATACAAATGGAACCGTCACATAACCGAACTTTACATCATATTGTAATACCTTTTTTGTAGTGCTTCGCCCAATGGTGGCGTTAGACCACATTCCTCCATCATCTCCAATTTTATCTGCAAGCAATTTTACGCGCAGTGTATTGGATTCTGTATACAGCCTGCCGATCTCTGCAGTGCTTAGGGATGATGATCCACTATTGGCTGCATTGTCATTTCCGAAATCTGCAGTCCAGTAACTAAGCGGATATCCTCCATTCGGTCGTGTAAAATCAATCGTTCGGGTATCATATACGGTTTCGGCGGCAGCAGCAGATACTGCATTATCTTTTGCGGAAACTTCGAGCGGGATTGCCTGATTGAAACTGGATTTTTCTACGTCGTTTTTGCATGCGGCTGCCAGCGTTGCCACTAACAGAATTAGGGTTGTTTTTTTCATGATTAGTTTTTTAATGTTCAATTGAAATTAACTAACTGACCACGTTTGTATGGGTGAAAATTCCAAGTGTTTAGGGTGAAATTTCGGTAAGAGTTACCTATAACATTTTGTAGTTTCGCGTCATGAAGATATTTTACATCATCTTACTAAGTCTTTTTTCTACAAGTCTGTTTGCCCAATCTTTAAAAGGGGTCGTATCAACCGGTAATCTCCCATTGGATGGTGTTTACCTACAGAACCAGCGTACAAAAAAACATGCTCACACCAATGAGTCTGGTTTTTTTCTGATGAAAAAGGTGGACAGAGGAGATACGATAAGGGTGAGCTTGTTGGGCTATCAACCTGCGGTTATGGTAGTGAAAGGGACAGAAATGAATATTATTTTATCGCCTTCAAATTTCCAGCTCGATGACGTGGTTGTTTCTGAAGGAGTAAATCACCTGTCGTCGGTTGCGGCAGTAGATATCGCAACCACACCGGTAAACTCATCTCAGGAACTTCTAAGAAAAGTCCCCGGACTTTTTATCGGGCAGCATGCGGGTGGCGGAAAAGCTGAGCAGTTGTTTCTTCGCGGTTTTGATCTTGATCACGGAACCGACATCAATATATCTGTGGACGGCATGCCGGTAAACATGGTGAGCCATGCACACGGGCAGGGTTATGCCGACCTGCACTTCCTGATTCCGGAACTGGTGGAGAAGATTGATTTCGACAAAGGACCCTATCATGCTAATAAGGGGAATATGGCAACGGCAGGTTATGTAGCCTTGCAGACCAGAGATCGGTTGGAGGGTAACTTACTTACCCTGGAAGGCGGAAGGTTTAATACCTTCAAGGGGCTCGGAATGATCAATCTGGTTAATGATGCCAAACAGTCTGCTTATTTAGCCGGTAGCTATATTAAAACTGATGGTCCTTTTGAGTCAAGTCAGGATTTCAAGCGATTGAACCTGATGGGAAAGTACAACCGGTCGTTCAATAATCTCGATAAGTTTTCTTTCTCGGCCATGCACTTTAGCAGCTCCTGGCTGGCTTCCGGACAGATTCCCCAGCGCGCTGTTGATGAAGGGCTAATTTCACGATTCGGCGCCATCGATGCCAATGAGGGCGGCAAAACCAGTCGTACCAACCTAAATCTGCAATACGATAAATACATCAATGAAAGCACCTCGCTCAAGTCAAGCGCTTTTTACAGCCGCTATGATTTTGAGCTTTACAGCAACTTTACTTTTTTTCTGAATGATCCTGTAAATGGCGATCAGATCAAACAAAAAGAGGGCAGAAATATTTTCGGTCTTCAATCTGTGTTGAACAAAAAATACAGTGCTTCAGGAGCCGATCTTGGCTTCCAGCTTAGTGCAGGATTAAGGGCAGATGAAATAAAAGATATTGAACTTTCACATACGTTGAACCGTACTATCGAACTGGAGCAAATCCAGTTTGGGAATGTGGCTGAGCTTAATGCCTATGCTTTTTTGAATATAGAGATTGACTTAGGAAAACTGCTGATTAATCCGGCGCTACGCCTTGATTATTTTGATTTTAAATATACTGATCATTTAAACAATAATATCGTTTCAGGTACGGGTAGAGGTACTCTAAGCCCAAAGCTAAATTTTCTTTATAACCAAAGTAAGGACCTCCAGTTCTTCCTGAAAATGGGCAAAGGTTCTCATAGCAATGATTCAAGGGTGGTGATTGCAAAAACTACGCAACAGATACTTCCTGCAGCATACGGTGCAGATTTGGGTACTACCTGGAAACCTGCCCCACGCCTGATTCTGAATGCGGCACTTTGGTACCTTTATTTGCAGCAGGAATTTGTATACGTGGGTGATGAAGGTGTAATTGAGCCAGGGGGCAGAACTGCCAGAAAGGGAATGGACTTCGGACTGCGTTACCAACTCAACAATTGGTTGTTTTTAAATGGAGATGTAACTTATAACCATGGCCGGGCATTGGATGAGCCGGAAGGAGCGAATTATATTCCGCTTGCGCCTCCGTTCACCTTCGCCGGTGGCTTAAGTATGAAGGATTTGAAGGGTTTTTCGGGAAGCATCAAGGCACGTTATCTGGCATCCCGGCCGGCAAATGAAGATAATTCAATTGTGGCGAAAGGCTATTTTATTACTGATGCCAATGTAAACTATACCTGGAAACGTCTCACCTTCGGGCTTATTACCGAGAACATTTTTAACAGGGCCTGGAACGAAACGCAGTTTGCGACCGAATCGAGATTACAAAATGAAGCATTGCCGGTGGAAGAAATTCATTTCACTCCTGGAACGCCCTTCAATATCAGGGCTACCGTATCGGTGAGGTTTTAGTTGAAGGACTAATGCAATGCCTGATCAATGTTCCTAATATTTTGAAGGGATGAATAAACAAACGAAGCCGTTTAGATTGTTGTAAACGGCTTCGGGATATTTTGATGATAGATCAATATGAATTGCGTCGGGCTGATACTTAGTTTCAGTTTATTCCGTGACTAGTTTTTTCCTGGGGTTAAGTTTCTTGGCTAGTCTGTTCTGCTTCTTTTCCTCATCCCCTAGAATAATACCCCAGGGCTTCATGCTTTCTACACGATCAAAGATTATTTTCAGCACGGCAATTACCGGAATAGACAAAAACATTCCGGATATCCCCCAGATCATCTCGCCAATAATTACACCCAAAACTGTGATAAGTGCATTAATTCTAACCTTTGAGCCTACTACCAGTGGCAATATGACATTGCTGTCGATTAAATGGACAATCACCAGAGTTACGATTACCAGTATTACTTTTGTAAGTATAGTGGCCGTAGCAAAAGTTATAAGCGTGCTCAGTATAAGTGCTACGAAGATCCCGATATAGGGTATGATGTTGAGTATACCTGTAATGAGCCCTAGCAATATGGCATACTTAATTCCCAAAAACCAGAATACAATACTCACCACTGCTGCTACGATAGCCATTTCAATAAGCAATCCGATAATATATTTCCGGATAATGTATTGCACCTGTTCAATGATGTCATACACCATTTTCTTATTTTCCTCTAAAAAAACAGATACGAGAAATTTCATGATCAGCGTGCGGTAGAGCAGGAAGAAAAAAGTATAAATGAAGGTAAATACCAGAAACAGCAATATGGAAGAAAGTGATAATACAGTTGCGCCCACTACCGTGGTGCTGGATGCCAGCGCTTTGCTGGTTGCTGAATGCACATAGTTAAGCTGTTTCGCCGCATCAATATGAAAACGATTATCAATCCATTTTTGCAGATTTTGACCGGTAAGATTGAGTTGGGCGCGGAATTGCGGCCAGTCGTTTGCCAGATCGGTAAGCTGCGAGCCGATGATATAGAGCACAATTCCTATTGCACCCAGCATCAGGATAACCGATAGCATCGAGGCAGCACTCCTGGGTAGTTTTAACCGATATTCGAAGAACGATGCCATGGGTAACAGCAGGATGGAAAACAAGCAGGAGAATATCAGGGGTGATAGAATCTCTTTTGCTATAATAACCAGATACCCAACAGCAATCAGACTGACCAGTACGCACATGGTTTTTACGTAGAATGGTTTTTGCGCAAATTTAATATCCATTTTTTTGACGTTTTATATTAATGATACTTGTGGCTGTTGATGCTAAGCGAAACAGGTAAGCTTTAAACCATTTGGCCAGTGGTAATTCTGATCTGATAAGAAAAATGCTGTTACTTTAAAGTAACAGCATTTTAATTTCTAACCTATTATTTAATATCGCCTTTAACTTTGCTGGCAGTTCGCTGACCTGGTAAATAGATCTGAAAGCCGAAAGATAGGTTAAGGTTGCTTTGTGTTGTAGCACTTCCGAAACCTACCAGGCCGTTATACTTTAACAAGGTTTCCAAACCTATATTTGGCGTAACGAAATAGGCGAATCCAGGACCCACACTTAAATTAAGACCGTTGGTATTACCACCGCCTTTACTCACATTTACCCCACCTATGCCTGCTGTTGCTTCAGCGAAGAAGCGCCCGTGACGAAGTACCTCGGTATCTTTTCCTGTATAGTAACGTCCTAATGCCCCAACGCCATAGCTGGTTGTGGTATTTGAATTTTTCGCTGTTTCCAAACCAAAGTTTACATAAGCACCCACAGCTACATTGTCTTGTATAAACCAGGCAGCTTTTGGTGTGATATCCACACTGAAGATTTTAGGGTCATCTAATCCAAGGTTGATGTTAGTTAGGTTTCCGCCTACTAATACATTACCTTTCTGGATTTGTGCGTTTGCAGCAAGCACCGTGGTTGCTGAAATAATTACTGTTGCTAAAAGTTTTTTCATGATTTGATGTATTTAAATTAGTATAAAGTAAATTCTACACGACGGTTTTCCTGGCGACCGGCTGCAGTTTTATTTGTTGCAATTGGCTGATCAGGTCCGTAACCTGTAGCTTCAATTCTT
>NZ_JAVTSE010000008.1:0-187153 GCF_032678525.1 Pedobacter frigidisoli | reverse complement strand
AACCTCTCGGCAGCCTCTTTATATATCTTCTGGTATCGGTTTCGCCTGGTCTTTATCGTCCAGCCTGTGTTTTCTCCAGTTTCAATCTTTTTAATCTGCTTTCCGCGACATCCGCCGCTCAGCTTTTCAGCCCTTCCTTTCGGTTGGGAGTGCAAAGGTAGAAAACTTTTTTTAACTTCCAAATAAAATAATTTTTTATTTTTCTGTTAACGTTTTCTTCTCTTTTCAATCTGGCCTTTCAGCCATCCCATCTTCCTCCGAAGCGGAGTGCAAAGGTAGGAAAAATAACCACCACCCAAAATATATTTTAGCTTTAAACTCCTTCTTTCTTCTAAACCACTGTTTTTCAAGTAGAAAAATTTAACCGCCAGTAAAACATTTATCGCTTTGGGTTGTTTGCAGGCCCCGGCAGGAAAAGAGCACTATATATAAGCTTCACTTTCCTGTGTCCTTTTGTGTCTTTGTGGGATAATCATTTAAGCGCTCTATTCCCTGATTCACCTACATCGGACCCATGACACAAAAGGTAAACCCAAATAAATAGCTTAAAACCCCAAAATCAAACTCACAAAACCCCGTTTCCAGCATTCCGCTAGGATAAAAGCACCCAAAATCGGCCTTGAAAGCAGTAACACGGCACCTTTATAGGCTCCTGATCCCAGCCTGTTGCTTCCTGGTTCCTACCTTGTTCCTTTGTGGTACCTATCTGTTAAGTGCTACGGTACTGCGAAATACGAACCAAACACCTATTGTACCTTCAGTTTAAAAACTTAAATTAGTTACATGTTAACAATAAAGCGCTGGGGCACAGACTTATTAAATCTATTGTTTCCGAATCTGTGTAATGCATGCGGAATCCCCCTTTATCATAATGAAAATGTAATTTGCACTAAATGCCGGTACCATCTACCCTATACCGACTATCATCTATACGATGAAAACCGGGTCGCAAAGCAGTTCTGGGGGCGGATTCCCCTAAATGCCGCCATGGCCATGCTTTATTTCAGAAAAGGATCAAAAACCCAAAACCTGATTCATAACCTGAAATATAACGCCAAAACAGAAGTAGGCACAATGATGGGAACTTTTATCGGCGACCGGCTTAAGGCAAATCAACTGTATGCAGATATCGACCTGATCGTACCCGTACCGCTTCATGCAAAAAAACTCCGGAGCAGGGGTTATAACCAAAGTACATTCATCGCTCAGGGAATTTCAGCCGCATTAAATGTTAGCGTTTGTGAAAATGCACTGATCAGGAACGTAGCTACTGAAAGTCAGACTAAAAAAAGCAGGTATAACCGTTACGAAAATATGCTCTCGGTTTTTACCACTAAAGATTCCAGCCTGTTTTTGAACAAACACATTTTATTGGTGGATGATGTGATTACCACAGGAGCAACTTTAGAAGCCTGTGCCAGCCTGATGTTAAGCCATGGTGCTGCAAAGGTAAGTGTTGCAGCAATCGCTTTTGCAGAATAAGCATCTACCTATTGCAATACATAGAACAAATACATAAGTTTGGAATATGCGTCTGCTCATTTGCACCTGGATCATCACTATTCTTTTTCTTTCTTCCTGCAGGAAAGATGAACGCATTACAAACGATCCCAACGCAATGCTGACCTTTGCGAACGACAGCCTGTTATTCGACACCCTGTTTACAACAATCGGCTCAACAACTAAAAGAATCAAAATCGCAAATCCCAACAGAAGCGCACTAAACATTGGACAAATCAAACTCTCCGGCGGGACATCATCTTCCTATCACCTGAACATTAATGGTGAATCAACTAATCTGAAACAAAACCTGATCATCAACGGTGGTGACTCCATCAACATCTTTGTGAAAGTAACCATCGACCCCAAATCAACGGCCTTGCCCTTTCTCGTACAGGATTCGATCATCATTAATTATAACGGGAATAAAAAGGCATTGCAACTGCTGGCTTACGGACAAAATGCTGTTTTTATGAATGGCGGAACGTTAAGCGGCAATGTAAACTGGACAAACACCCTCCCATACGTGATCAGTGGAAGTCCGACAATTACAAAAGGAAGCCAGCTAAATGTTTCAGCCGGTGCTAAAATTTACTTTCATAAAGACGCCACGCTGAATGTGGAAGGGGTATTAAATGTAAACGGGTCCATTGCCGCGCCTGTAATGTTTTGCAGCGACCGGCTTGAAAGTATATATAGCGAACAGGCTGGCCAGTGGCAGGGCATTCATTTAAAACCATCAGGCAATGCGCTGATTAAAAATGCGGTGATTAAAAATGCATCGGTTGGCATCACCTCCGATTCTTTGTCGCAAAACGCCAATGCCAAGCTTATTTTAGCTAACACAATCATCAAAAACATGCAGGTAGCAGCTTACATCGGTTATCACTCCGAACTTAATGCATTCAATTGCCTGATGTATAACTGTGGAAATTATATTCTTTACGCCGTTGGCGGAGGCAATTATAACCTTAAACAGAACAGCTTTGCAGGATACAATCCCGATTTTCCGAGGAAAAATGCCGCGTTGACCTTTTCTGACTATCTATCGGCCAACGCCTATAACAATCTTCAGATTAGCTTGACCAATAATATCATTTGGGGATCCCTCAGCAATGAGATAGAGATTCAGAAAAAGAGTGACGCCGTTATTCAATCGGTCATCATGAACAATTTAATCCGCACCACCAATGCTGCGCTCAGTACAAACAATAATATCATCAATACCGATCCGCAATTTGTAAGTCCTGTTTCAGGCAACTTCAATATATCAATTACCAGTGTCGCCATCAGAAAAGGGGTAGACCTGTCTGGTGATTATTATTTCAGCACTTATTTGAATAAAGACATCAATGGGGCTGACAGGATTTTCCCTTCATCTTTAGGCTGTTATCAGAAATATTAATTTTTTTTTCACTTTATGAAAACAAAATCTCTTTAGTTTTCGTTTATATAATTGAGAGCGTTAATTTAGATGGTAAGGGTCGATATTTCTTCAAAGAGTATCGGCCCTTTACTTTTTATGCTATTTATATAATGGAAATGCACTTACCAGTTTAACCACCTCAGCTTTTACTGCATTTAAGTTTGCCTCATCTTCCGGATTGGTCAACACCTGATCGATTAAATCAACGATTTGTTCCATTTCCGCTTCTTTCAAACCACGGGTAGTGATGGCCGCGGTACCCACACGGATACCCGAAGTTACAAATGGTGATTTATCGTCAAAAGGCACCATGTTTTTATTCACCGTGATTTCAGCTTTTTCCAAAGCGTTTTCTGCCAGTTTACCTGTGATGTTTTTATTACGTAAATCAATTAACATCAAGTGGTTATCCGTACCGCCAGAAATTATTCCGTATCCTTTAGCAACAAAAGCTTTCGCCATTGCCTGCGCATTAGCCGCTACCTGTTTAATATATGTTCCGTATTCTTCACTTAAAGCTTCACCAAAAGCAATGGCTTTTGCGGCAATAATATGCTCTAGTGGCCCGCCTTGAGTACCCGGGAAAACTGCCATATCCAATACGCTGCTCATCAAACGAACTTCACCTTTTGGCGTTTTTAATCCCCATGGGTTCTCAAAATCCTGTCCCATCATAATCATACCACCACGAGGACCACGTAAAGTTTTATGTGTAGTTGTGGTTACGATATGGCAATGTGGAAGTGGATTAGCCAATAATCCTTTGGCAATTAAACCTGCAGGGTGCGAAATATCAGCCAGTACCAAAGCACCAACCTGATCTGCTACTGAACGGATGAAAGCATAGTCCCACTCACGTGAATAAGCAGATGCACCGCAAATAATCAACTTCGGTTTTTCTGCCAAAGCCACCTCTTCCAGTTTTTTATAATCAATTAATCCGGTTTCCCTGTCCACACCATAAAAGAACGGCTGATAGGTTTTACCAGAAAAATTTACCGGAGAACCGTGGGTCAAGTGACCACCATGAGAAAGATCGAAACCTAAAATCTTATCTCCAGGTTGCAAAACCGCTAACATTACGGCTGCATTCGCCTGCGCACCTGAGTGTGGTTGAACGTTCACCCATGCAGCACCAAATAATTCTTTTGCCCTGTCGATTGCAATCTGCTCTACCACATCCACTACCTGACAGCCGCCATAATAGCGCTTTCCGGGTAAGCCTTCAGCATACTTGTTGGTGAGTACTGAACCAGCAGCTTCCATTACTTGCTTGCTTACGAAGTTTTCTGAAGCGATAAGCTCTAAACCATGCTCCTGGCGGTTTAGCTCCTGATCAATAAGGTCAAAAATTTTGGTGTCCCGTGTCATCCTGTTATATAAGGTTTGTATTATTTTCGCAAAAGTAGGCATTTTATTTTAGACTCAGCAAACCAACTTGCTACTTGATACTAGACACCCGATACTAGAAAGTTATTATATCCACTACCAATCTTGATCTCCACAATCTGCTGTTGCAGCATCTCTAAAATCGCCAGGAAGTTATAAACGAAATGCACTTTGTTCTCAGAGTTCTTCATCACCAGAGCGAAGTCGATTTGTTTGTTGATGTCGAGCAGGTTAGCAATAAAATGTTTCTGCTGTTCAATGGTGTAAGGGTATTGCACTACGGTGTGCTTCACTTCCTCACTGCGCAACTCATACTTCTGCATCGTGCGGTGGTATACGGTGAGCAACTTGTATAAATCCAGTGAAAGCAACTCATCCTGATGGGAAGAAGATTCAGCGGCGAGGGTTAAATCATGTTCAATATTTCCGCGGCGCTCCTGTTGTAAGCGCGCTTCTTCAAAAACCTTCATCTCTTCCGCTGCCGACTTAAACTGCTTATAGGCGATCAGCCGGGCAATCAGGTCTTGCTCCGGGTTAATCTCGTTACCCGCTTCATCAATCTCCATGCGGGGCAACAGCATTTTTGATTTAATGCGCATCAGGGTTGCCGCTACCAATATAAATTCACTGGCAACTTCCACATTGAGCGAAAGGAGCTGGTGAATATAAGCAAGGAAATCGTTGGTGATCTTCGCAATCTCCACATCCTGGATGTTCAGCTCATCCCGCTCAATAAAGAATAAGAGCAAGTCGAAGGGGCCTTCAAAAACAGGAAGTTTGATTTCAAAATTGGAGTTTGACATGCAAAACAAAAATAGCAATAGTGTTAAGGATTAACAATATTATATTTTGGCTAATGGTAAATCTCTACAATACTTATTAAGAAATCTGAATAAAATGGAATTACCTGAAATCAAATTAAAAATAACTGATTTCATTCCAGAGTTTTTTCATGTTAAGCTATTTGAAAAAGTAGCTCACATGTGCAACTGCCGCGAACTTTGTACCAGGGGTGAAGGCTATGCCGTTAACTGCATTTTGGTTTTGAAGTCGGGTCTCCGTTTCAAATTGAGTTTCCTTCCACCTAACGTTAAAAATATTATTAATGGTAATCCCAAATTCATATTTTGCTGTTGAGTAGTTAATTACCAGGTCATTAACAAAATAACCTTCAGCTTTCAGACTATAATCTGAATTTGCCGCCCTATCTGAAAGGTACCTGTATCTGAAGCTCCCATTAAACCCTTCATTAAAGATATAGGTCATCCCACCAGTACTGCTCCATACCGGAGCGAGGGGAATGTAGTTTGCGCCCCTGGGATCATCAATCGACCTACCATATGCATAATTAATATCCCCGTCAAAGTATAGAGACTTAAAGGGCTGGTATCTTCCTGAAAAGTCAACTCCGATTCTCCGGGTCCGCCCGCTGAAATCCACTGTACCGCCATCGCCTGAGTATACATACTCATTTTGCAGGTAGCTATACCATATTGCTGTATTCAGGAGTAGATTATTCACTGGCTTTAATACCGTGCCCAAGTCGACGCCATAGGCTGCCGGAAGTGTTTTTAATCCCTGTGCTGCAACCACTACCCTGGCATCATTGGAATGAAAACTTTTCCCACTTAACAAGTAAAGCTGGGTATTTTCACTTACTTGGTAATAGAAATTTAACTTGGGGCTTATGATATTGTTTTTCGCCCTATAAATACCAATCCCATTCAAGGTAGCATCCCCGGCATATTGATTATCATAACGGTAGTAGAACTGGTCAAACCTGAGCCCGGCATTAATTGAAAACCTTTGGCTGAATTGGACACGTTCACTAATGTAAGCTCCCATTCCTAGTTCGGTAATATCTCCAAGCTTTACTGGATTAATCAATGTAAAGTTATTGATGGTGTGTGAAAGCTCCGATCCTTTAGTTGCATCCAACCTGGCAGAAAGCCCCAGCTCGGTTGCCAACTTAATTTTACCGAGGTAGTCAGCGTGCTGATAGCTTCCAGTATAGCCAAAAAGATTCCTTGATTCGCGCTGCCTAATCTCGTCACCATTTACCGGGTCTTCTAGGAAAAATGTAAAATTGGTATGTAAATCGAACTTATACCGGGAATAAAAAAGCTGATTTTTGAAAATATCACCATTAGCCTCTGTTGTTAATAACTGGGCGTTAAAATTTGTGCGTGAAGTTATCCCTCCTTCATTGGGATCTATCGCCCCATAAAACCCGATTGTTCCATCATCCACTGCGCTTTCAGGAATTTGACCTGAAGCTTCCCAGCTGCTGTAAAGGGTAGAGGCAGATAGTGAAAGTGCATTATGATTGCCAAGACTTGCATGATATTTGGTAAAGAAATTAAAACGCTTGAATTTTTGGGAGTTGTCAAAATAGCTATCACTATATCGATATTCAGATGCGGCATACCATGATTGCCCTTTAACCTTTGCTCGTTCACCCAGCAGATTTAGCATTCCAAGAACCCTGAAAGTATTGAACTGACCTGCCTCCAACTTAAAAGTGTTGGCGCTAATCGAATTGGCAGTGTTGAATCCTACGTAACCCGTTACCGCAAGATCTCCTTTTTCAGCATTATACATCCCCTTTTGATAGTTTGTGCTTTCGATAGTTTCAGGAATAATAAAATGGCTGTCTGCATAGCCCTGACCGTGGGCTTGAGAGACCATATTGATTGGTAAACCGTCCACGCTCATATTCAGATTTGTACCATGGTCATTATCAAAGCCGCGAAGAAATATTTGTTCAGCTTTCCCACCTCCCTGGTGTTGCCCGATAAAAAGCCCGGGCACAATCCGTAGCACCTCCTGTGAATTGGATACCCCGCGAAGGCTGATATCCGTTTCGCTGATGGCTTTATAGGGGTTATCGTTATTACCACTAATCTTAACTTCTTCCAGATGGGTTTGGGCCGGAGATAGTACGATCGGCATATCATTTGATAATTTCTCTAGGCTAACAGAACATTTTTTGTAGCCAATGGCACTAAACGATAGACTGCGTACGTTCAAGCCAATATTTTTAAAAGAATAAACGCCGTTTTCTTTGGTTGCGGTATAAATATTTCCAGGATTTAGCATCACAGTTACGCCGGCAATTGGTTGGCGTGAAAGACTATCGATAACCTTGCCGGAGATTACTTTTTGCTGGGCACGAAGGCTGGAATAGGCACAAGAAGCCATCAATATCAAAAATATTTTGATTTTCATTTTAAGAATGAGAAGTACAACAAATTGGCAAGCCTGATAGGCTTCGCCTTAAAATAGTTTGTTATCGTCTATATTCCGGCGGGGGGTCATTTTTGGCAAAGGTTCCGCTGTAAAGCTTGCTATGGGATTGGGCTGCTAGCACACTAATCATTATTGCAACGATTGAACTGATTTCGCTAGTACAGCCGGGAAGATATTTTAAGTCATCGAGACCCTGCTTTAACGAACCAGAGGACTTTTCCTTAGATTGTTGCTTTTCGAGCTTGGACAGGACTTTATTAAGGTGATCTCTACCCAAACTTTTGTGCTGGGTTTGAAGATGGTGCTTTTCAAAGAAAATGTGCGCGAATCCATCAGATACAATAGGGATACTTGTATTGAATACGGCAAAAAAATAACTTAACAGTACCAAGATTGCAATATCATTAACAAGGGTTTTCCTCAAAGCGTGGTCACGCGAGCAAGGTTTAACTGCCGGAACATTGAGGTCTTTAATAAATAGAAACCAATAGACTTTTTTTATCACCCGTATCTGATTAATGGACTAAATTAATACTTTAAAAATTATAAAGATACCTTTTCGACAATCGCCGGAAAACGGTCTATGACTGCTTGATTGCCCTTCTATTTCTTATCACAAAAAAACTTATTGTTGATAGCAAGGCAAGAAGTAAAATTAACCACTGGGCGTAATCTGCACCCCTGGCAATCCAGACCGTAACCATGTTTGGCTTTTCAGAAATGCGTTCCGCAATCCAGGCTACTGCTGCGATGGCGGCGATTGCTGCGCCAAAAACCCTGACAAGCCTATAAAAATTATTATAAGCCAGCACGATCAGCCACGGAAGTGTTATGGCAATTACGAATAGCTGCATGAGCTCAATACCGATATTGAATCCAAGAATGCTTAAAATTAAGCGGGTCGTCTCCAGGTGCAAATTAACCAGTGTACTTGCAAAAGCCATTCCATGCACAAGACCGAATCCTCCAGCAATGAACAGTTCCTTACCAGGGAAAATTGGCTTAAGGGCATGGATTGCTGAAATGAGAATACTAATACCGATTAAAACTTCTATGGGTTTTTCTGGAAAATGTATCCATCCTAAAGTTCCGATGAGTAGTGTAACTGAATGTCCCACGGTAAATGCGGAGACAATTTTCAGAATCTTCATTAAGCTCGATTTCACACCCGCAAATCCTTTCCAGATACCTGCTGAAACCATTAATGGAGCTGGGAGTAGTAGTACAAGCAAGAAAAGCAAGTGATCATTCCCTTCATAAATGTGATCAATGCCAAGGTTTACCATGTTTGCAAACCCCGTCCATGTTGAGCCTTGCGAGAGGTTGACTTCCAACGGTGGAATTACGTTGTTGACCACATCCAAGCGGATAACCCCTATCTCAGCTGGATGTCCCGAACTAAGGCCGCGCTCCCAGTCATTTCTAATAGACACAAGGGCAAAGTGGGACACAACCTGGTGGATTATCACATCATATCCAAAGGTAAATTCGCGAGTGGATTCATTCAAAGCAGGTGTCATGACAAGCTGGACTGTAAGTTCTTTGTAAGGCCCGCTCTCACTTTTCTGAATGGGTTCGACTTTCAGGTTAATAATCTCAATATGCCAGGGTGCTCCGTCTTTACTTCGTACAAGCACATGCGAAAGAATATAAGTGCGCAGATCTTTCCCTAAACGCTCCACAAGTTTTTCTGAATTCTCATTTACCTTATGACCAAAGGCTAGTTCCAGCTCGCTCAGTGGAAGTTGAAGCTCTGCATTAACTGAAGAGGAATGGATATCCAGCAAAACAATTGAATTTGGCATAGGATGCGCCGAGGACATTAGCGAACCAAGTAGAAAAATAAAGGTCATCAGGACAAAAACCTGAATAGGTCTGAAAGATAGAAAATTAGGAAGGCACATCATGATTAGTTTGTTAATTTCCAGGATAAGAAGATGTTATATAACAATACCCGGCCTTACCGGAGAGGAAAGCCGGGTATCGATTTATCTGAAGTAATTGTCTGTTTTACTTAAAAACTAAAGCTACCCCCGTAATCCCTAGTATGATCACGGTAAACACTATGGTAATGGATCTCGTTTTTATAGACAACACCACTTTGACAAACGAATTCAATCCACACACTCGGTCCATCGATGCGGATATAATCTGCATTATTTGCAAGGGTTGTATTGCCCGAATAGGAGATATATGTATTGTCCAGTTCGGTGGTATACGTACTGAGCAGGCTTGTAGCCGAGGCATCATCTACATTCTGCACCCAAAGCTTTATCGCATTAAGAATTAAGGTTTTCTGCGCAGTTGTTAAGGTGCTTGCCTTGATTCCAAGTTTTGATGCAGGAAATTTACCATCACTTCCAGGGCCAAGAAGTACATCACTAAATGTAGCACTTAATTTTGCTGTAGCAAGTTCTGTAGTACTCATCGAGGATAGTATAGCCAGCATTGCTGATTGGTTTGCAGCTAATGGGGCATAGGTTGTTCCAGATGATGTCCAGGTTTTAGGTTCAACCCCAATAAAGAATGGTGAAGCGCCTGCAACCACGCCCGCTTTAAAGGTTAAATTTACCGCCAAATGATGGCCGCCAAACTGCAATTGCCAGGTCCCGGTAGTACTTGGGGTTCCAAGAAAAGATATAAAATAGGTTCCTGAGGAATAGCCACTTTGCTGAGTACCTAGTACATCATCTGCCGCTAGAATCTGCATCACCTGACTGTATCCGGTTCCGCTTTGTGTACCCATAGCCTTAGCGACAACAAGCTTTGCATACGCTAACTGGGCAGCACTAAGCGTGCTAAACTGGATTCCTACACGGCAGGATGATCCGCAGGGTAGGTTCGACCATTTGATGGCGTTGGTTTGACTATAAGCTAAAACAGTGGAGGCTTGTTGCGATGTACTTAGCGAACCAAGGAATGTGTTTGCTGCGCAAACCAGTTGCTCAATCTGCGTACCGGTGCAGGTTGAGGTTGTCGCTGCACTTACGGTTAAAGCAAAGCTACAAGTCTGTCCACCAAATGTAACCGGAAACGTTGCTGTTCCTGTAGTTGTTGGGGTTCCGGTAATCGTATAAGATAAGTTACCTGCTCCACTTGCCAGAGTACCTGCAACCAGTGTTGCAGTGAGACCGGTTACCCCGGTCGAAGAAATAGCTGTTCCGGCAGTATATGCCACAGCGTTTCCACCTGTATACCCAACCGTCGCGGTGCCGGAATAAGCCACATTAACGGTTGCTAACGCTGAGAAGCTCGCCGCGGAACAGTTTAGTGCAGTTACTGATGCCGATGACGTTGTTGTTCCACCCGATGAGGTGGATGTCGATTTTTTGCATGCCCCCAGGGCAACAAGCAAAAATAAAAGGTAAATTTTTGATTTCATTTTTTCCGGGGTTTTATATCTTTTTTTGGCCAATAGAAACCGACCACCGATAAGGAAAGGTGGTGGCCGGTAATCTAACCACTATCAAAATTAAAAACTGAAGCTGCCTCCGTAATCCCTTGTATGGTCTCGGTAGATGCTATGGTAATGGATTTCGTTTTGATAGACAACCCCACTCTGACAAACAAATTCGATCCAAACGCTCGGCCCATCTATTCTTACATAATCTGCATTGTTTGCCAGTGTGGCGTTACCCGAAAACGAGATATAAGTGTTATCGAGCTCTGTTGTATAGGTTGCAAGCAGGCTCGCCGCGGTTGCATCATCCACGTTTTGAATCCATGGCTTTATTGCAGAAAGTACAAGTGCCTTTTGATCGGTGCTCAACGTACTCACCTTCAGACCAAGTTTGGTACTTGGAAACTTTCCATCAGAACCGGGGCCTAAAACCAC
Organism: Pedobacter frigidisoli; assembly: GCF_032678525.1. Lineage (GTDB taxonomy): Bacteria > Bacteroidota > Bacteroidia > Sphingobacteriales > Sphingobacteriaceae > Pedobacter > Pedobacter frigidisoli_A. Next base: position 175,754 of record NZ_JAVTSE010000008.1, on the reverse strand, counting down.
ATCACTGAAAGTACTGCTTAATTTTGCTGAAACCAACTGAGTAGAGCTGAGCGATGCAAGCATTGCCGCCATGGTTGCCTGATTATTCTTTAAAGGTGCATAGGTCGTTGAACCAGCCGTCCAGGTCTTCGGCTCAACACCAATAAAAAATGGGGACGCGCCAACAACTGCGCCAGCTTTGAAAGTGAGGTTTACTGCAAGGTGGTGACCACCGAACTGCAGTTGCCAGGTGCCTGTTGCACTTGGCGTACCTAGGAATGATATAAAATAGGTGCCGGAAGAATAACCTGACTGCTTCGTTCCAAGCACATCATCAGCAGCTAAAATTTGCATCGCCTGATCATAGCCTGTGCCGGTTATGGTTCCCATCGCGGCTTTAACTACCGCTTTCGCATAGGATAGTTGAGCAGTGGTGAGCGTACTAAGCTGAATACCCACACGACACTGAGAACCGCACGGCAGGTTTGACCATTTAATGGCATTTGTAGAATTATAGGTCAAAACCGTTGTATTTTGCTGTGAGGTACTCAAGGAATTAATAAAACTGCTCGAGGCACAAACAATCTTTTCAACAACTGTTCCTGAACAGTTGAGGGTCGCAGCTTCGGTTCCGGTCGTCGACCCTGCCACAGTACTGGTATCTGTTGAATCGCTATCTTTCTTGCAGGATGCAAGTGCTATCAGAATTAAAAATAAAAATAGGCTGTTTCTCATAACATTGGTTTTAAATTTTTGATATGATAAAGGTGCTAATTCAATTTACTTAACCGAATATTGTATCGATGAACAGGCTGCATGTAACGTTGTAGTTACCAAAAATAATAATGTTGATCAAGAAATGGAAGCAAAGGGTCATCGGAACTAAGCGTCAAATTCAGCATCCTGAACTTTGCATACACACCGTACGATTTTTCTTCTGATTTCCCTCAAAAATACCTTACTTTGTATCTTGTTTTTTACTATAATACTGAATGCAAGTTAAAGCTGGCCCCCTATTATCTACCATTAACTATCCCGCTGATTTAAAGCAGTATAGTGAAGAAGACTTAGTGCAAATTAGCCAAGAGTTACGTCAATACATTATTGATATCGTGAGTGTGAATGGCGGCCATTTCGGTGCCAGCTTAGGTGTTGTGGAGCTAACGGTAGCCTTACACTATGCATTAAACACGCCTTACGATAAAGTAGTGTGGGATGTTGGTCACCAGGCCTATGGACATAAAATCCTGACCGGCCGACGCGATTTGTTCCATACCAACCGCGTTTACAAAGGCATCAGTGGTTTCCCTAAAATTTCTGAAAGTGAATACGATACCTTTGGTGTAGGTCACTCCTCCACTTCCATCTCGGCTGCGCTGGGTATGGCTGTAGCTTCTCAGCTTAAAGGGGAAACCGACAGGCAACATGTAGCCATCATTGGCGATGGTGCCATGACCGCCGGACTTGCATTTGAGGGACTCAATCACGCCGGGATCGAAAACAGCAATGTGCTGGTAATCTTAAACGATAACTGCATGTCTATCGACCCTAATGTAGGCGCCTTAAAAGAATATTTAACCAGCATTACCATCTCTAAATCGTATAACCGGTTCAGGGATGATATCTCCACCGTACTAGCAGGCCTTTCTAAACTGGGCCCCAATGCACATAAGTACGTGAAGAAAATAGAAAAAAGCATCAAAGGGACTTTGCTTAAACAAAGTAACCTCTTCGAAGCGCTAAACTTCCGTTATTTCGGTCCGGTTGACGGGCACGATGTGAAACGCCTCGCGCAAACGATCAAAGATTTATCTGCGATACCTGGACCTAAACTATTACACTGCGTAACCGTAAAAGGAAAAGGATTCGCTCTTGCTGAAAAAGACCAGACCAAATGGCACGCGCCAGGTTTGTTCGATAAAATTACCGGCGAAATCAAGAAAAGCATTCCCGATAAGCCTCAGCCTCCTAAATACCAGGATGTGTTTGGCCACACGATGGTCGAGCTTGCCGAAGCCAACGCTAAAATTGTAGGGATTACCCCTGCCATGCCTTCAGGTTCTTCTTTAAATATTATGATGAAGGCCATGCCTAAACGGGCATTTGATGTGGGTATTGCCGAGCAGCATGCTGTCACTTTTTCTGCTGGTTTAGCCACGCAGGGACTGGTACCTTTCTGTAATATTTACTCCAGCTTTATGCAACGTGCCTATGATCAGGTGATCCATGATGTAGCCATTCAAAAGCTGAACGTGGTGTTCTGTTTAGACCGTGCAGGTTTAGCAGGCGCTGATGGTGCAACCCACCATGGTGCATACGACATTTCTTACATGCGCTGCATCCCGAACCTGATTGTATCTTCACCAATGAACGAGGAAGAGCTGCGTAACCTGATGTACACTGCCCAGCAGGACAACATCGGCCCATTCGTGATCCGCTACCCTCGTGGTAATGGTGTGATGCCCGACTGGAAACGTCCTTTCAAAGCGCTGGAAATCGGTAAAGGCCGCAAAATCTCAGATGGTGAGGAAGTCGCTATTCTGACCCTTGGTCACGTAGGGAACTTTGCCGTAGAAGCTACCGCTGAATTAAACAGCGAAGGTTTATATCCGGCACATTACGATATGCGTTTCGTAAAACCTCTAGATGAGCAAATGCTTCATGAGGTTTTCTCTAAATTTAAACAGGTAATTACTGTAGAAGATGGTTCATTGCCAGGTGGTATGGGCTCAGCAGTAATTGAGTTTATGGCCGATCACCAGTATAGCGCCAATGTGGTGCGTTTAGGTATACCCGATCAGTTCATTGAACATGGTGAGCAACCAGAGCTATGGGCAGAGTGCGGTTATGATAAAGATGCGATTGTGAGTGCGGTTAAGAAAGTAGGGACAAAAAGGGTAACGAATACGTTGGTGGGGTAAAAACAGAACCTCCTTCCCGGTTGCCCGGGAAGGAGGCAATTATTTATTAAAAATGGTAAAATCTTTGTGCTCTATTTTCTCCAGGGCTTCAGGAGGTAAAGACCGGAAATAATCATAGGTAATTTTTAATCCTTCAGCACGCCCTACCTTGGGCTCCCAGCCCAGAATGGCTTTTGCTTTGGTAATGTCTGGTCTGCGTTGTTTCGGGTCGTCTTGCGGAAGTTCCTTGTACACAATCTTCTGATTCGTGCCAGTTAGTTTGATGATTTCCTGGCAGAACTGCTGGATGGTAATCTCATCCGGGTTACCGATGTTTACCGGTTGTGCATAATCGCTCATCAGGAGGCGGAAAATCCCTTCAATCAAATCATCTACATAACAGAAGGATCTCGTCTGACTGCCATCGCCGAATACCGTTAAATCTTCACCTCTTAAAGCCTGACCGATAAAAGCAGGCAATACGCGACCGTCATTCAGTCGCATGCGTGGTCCGTAGGTATTGAAGATTCTCACGATGCGGGTTTCTACCCCATGAAAGGTATGATAGGCCATCGTAATGGCTTCCTGGAAACGTTTCGCTTCATCATATACCCCACGCGGACCCACCGGATTCACATTGCCCCAGTATTCCTCTGGCTGAGGGTTTACATTCGGGTCGCCATAAATTTCTGAAGTGGAGGCAATCAGCATCCTCGCTTTCTTCGCTCTCGCTAAGCCAAGCAAATTGTGGGTGCCTAACGATCCTACCTTTAAGGTCTGGATCGGAATCTTCAGGTAATCAATCGGACTTGCCGGTGAAGCAAAATGAAGGATATAATCTAAGCTTCCGGGAATGTGTACAAACCTGGAAACATCATGATTATAAAACTCAAAGTTCTCCAGTTTGAACAAATGCTCAATATTGGCCAGATCACCTGTAATCAGGTTATCCATACCAATCACATGGTAGTCTTCCGCAATAAAGCGGTCGCATAGATGCGAGCCTAAAAATCCCGCAGCTCCTGTTATTAATATTCTTTTGCGCGCCATGTTAATCAATCAGTTTACGGCCAATGCTATTATAATAATAACCCAGGTCAATCATCTTCTGTAAATCGTATAAATTACGGCCATCGAAAATCACCTTATTCTTTAAAATCTGATCGATCTTTTCGAAATCCGGATTACGGAATACCGACCATTCGGTAGCGATCAAAAGTGCGTCTGCACCTTCCAAAGCATCATACTGGCTTTGCGAATAGTTCACTTTATCACCAATTACCGCCTGAACATTCTCCATGGCTTCCGGATCAAATACCGTAACTGTAGCACCATTTTTTACCAAGGCATCAATGATGTATAAGGCAGGAGCCTCTCGGATATCGTCGGTTTCCGGTTTAAATGCCAGTCCCCATAATGCAAAATGTTTGCCCTGTACGTTCCCTTTATAATATTTTAAAACCTTATCTACCAATATGGTCTTTTGTCTCTCGTTCACTTCCATCACCGATTTCAGGATTTGGAAATCGTATTCATAATCATCAGATGATTTTACTAGTGCCTGCACATCTTTAGGAAAACAAGAGCCTCCGTAACCTACCCCCGGGAAAAGGAACCTTTTGCCAATTCGCTCATCAGAACCGATGCCTTTTCTCACGGCATCTACATCTGCCCCTACCAGCTCACATAAATTAGCCACCTCATTCATAAAGGTAATTTTTGTGGCCAGGAAGGAGTTGGCTGCATATTTGGTCAGCTCGGAAGAACGTTCATCCATAAACAAGATTGGGTTTCCCTGGCGCACATAAGGACCGTAAAGTTCAGTCATCAGCTTTTTGGCTTTTTCACTTCTGGTACCTAAAACTACACGATCAGGTTTCATGAAGTCATCCACCGCTACCCCTTCACGTAAAAACTCCGGATTCGATACCACATCCACTTCAATGTTGCTGTGGGCTTCAAATACCGCTTTTACTTTATCTGCAGTCCCCACCGGAACTGTCGATTTGTTTACGATAATTTTATATTCTGTAATCAGTTTTGAAATGTCTTTGGCAGCACCCAATATAAAAGACAAATCTGCTGCACCATCCCCACCCGGAGGCGTTGGCAATGCCATGAAAATAATCTGTGCAGCCGCTACCGCATCAGCCAGGTTGGTAGTAAAAGTAAGCCTGCCCTGCGCAATGTTGCGGTGAAAAAGTAAATCCAAACCAGGTTCATAAATGGGCACTTCCCCATCCTGCATCTTTTTCACCTTACTTTCGTTAATGTCTACACAAATCACGTCGTTACCAGTCTCTGCAAGGCAGGTTCCTGTAACCAAACCTACATATCCTGTACCTATTACGGCTATTTTCATATTAAATTTAAATGATTGATAAAATGTTGAATTAGTAAAAGTGACTAAAAGTCGGTATACAAGTTTCTGAATGAACTGCGTAAACCGAAAGTGATGATGCCGGTATTCTGTTTACTCAAGCTATTGCTTTCCCTTCTTACAATACCACCTAGTTCTAAACGCAGGTTGTATTTAGGGTTCACTACGTAAGCCACTTTTCCTTCCAAATAAACCAGATCTGTTCTGATGCCCTGGGTGGTGTAATTTCCATTTTGCTGAACGGCATCCGTGTAGGGTGTAAAGATGTTCTTACCATAGTTTGCGCCTGATTCATCTAAACCATATTTAGCATACATCAATTCGCCGCTGAAATCAAAACGTTTGTAGGAATAATTTAACAGGCCTACTACTTCCCTGAAGTTTGCACCGAGCGGGTGTGCTAAAGGCTCATCATAATTCGCATAATTTCCAATACGGGTTCTGGATGAATAGGTATACGGCTTAGCAGTGTTATACTCCAATAAATAATTCAAACCTGAAATCTTGAAAACATCAGCACCTCTCACACCCAGCTGCCAGCCGTATTTATTTCGTGAACTGCCTTCAGAAGAGAAGAACTCTTTTGCCTGAAACTCATCCAGTGAAAACTGGCCGTAAGCCACCAGTTCTTTAGAAACTTTATATTTTCCCGTAAAACCAATCAGGGCATTATCCGGTGAGCCACTAGATGCTTCAACAGGACGTAAAAAAATAATCGGATTAGCATAGCCCCAATCGAAACCTCTCCTGTTTCCTTCGTCGTCGAATTGCGCCCAGATAATCGAATCAAAGAAACCGATGCTTAGGCGGTTATTTACATTCCAGTCTAAATAATGGAATACGCCACCTTTCTTCCGGAAACCTGCATCATAAGATAACTTCTCTGATCCGGGGTCTTCCATCATTGTCCACATGGCCATGTATTGTACATTGCCCAAATTACCGGTTAATTTCAAAAATGGTGCAGGTGAAGAAAAATCAGACAACAACATCGAACGATATCCATCGCCGATGAACGTTTTATCGTAACCAGCGGTTACATTTAGATATTTTATCGGCGTATAAGAAAGTGTTGCGGTTACATATGACCAGTCTGCTGTTAATGGATTAATGGATGGATTATAACCCTGGCCATATTTACCACCTATTCTGTTATAAGATTGACCAGGTACGATGCCCGTTTGATTTACATATCCCCGATAGTAATCCGCAAAGCGACCCTGATTTTCATACCCACTAGTGTAGAATGAAAACTTCTTCCCTACCGTACCGCCAATCTGGTATCCCCTGGTGTTTAAGTATGTATTCTTCTTACCGGATGCATCCCTGCCGATTTGAAAATCAGGAAGGAAATCTGCATAGACCGAAAAGTCTTCTTTTTCTACCTGTATCAGGTGTTCCTGCCAAAGCTTACGTCCACCCCATGATTTACGGCTCGAATCTCCGTTATAGCTTAATAACATACTGGCTTTATCTCTGATCAAACTATCATCAATAAAAAAAGGCTTTAAGGAACTATGAAAACGCATTTCCGGATTATAGATTTCTGCGCCTAACTTCTGATAAAACTGATAAGAATAAGGCTGATACTGAGATTGTGCATTTAATCTGCTGATCGAGAAAGCCAAAAGAACGAGTAGTAAGAATTTTTTCATGGATATTATTTATGTACCGGTTACAAAAGAACGGAAATTATACGGGAAACAGAAAATTAGGATAAAGAGACAGTAATCGAGTGTAAAAAAAAATCCCGCACATGCGGGATTTAATTTTATATAATATTAACGACTAAAAAGCATTCTCCTCACCTTTTACCATATTGATCACGGTCATAAAGATGATCTTCACATCAAGCATGGCCGACCAGTTCTCCAGGTACCAGATGTCATGCTCCACGCGTTTTACCATTTTATAATCTTCTTTAGTTTCACCTCGGTAGCCATTCACCTGCGCCCAGCCTGTTATGCCTGGCTTTAAAAAGTGACGAACCATAAATTGGTCTACAATTCCTTTATACTGTTCTGTATGGCTTAGCATATGCGGACGTGGCCCAACCACACTCATGTGCCCCATAAATACATTGAAAAATTGCGGTAATTCATCCAGACTAGATTTCCTTAAAAACTTGCCGATTGGTGTAATGCGATCATCGTTCTTACTGGCTTGTCTTTTATCGCTATCTGCATTCATGCGCATACTTCTAAATTTGAAACACCAGAAAGGTTCATCATCACGGCCACTTCGCAATTGCTTAAATAAAACCGGTCCTTTGCTCTGTAGTTTAATTAATAGCGCAATGATTGGGTATAACCAGCTCAACACAAACAGTATTACCATTCCACTAAAAACTACATCGATTACCCGTTTCTTAAATCGGTTATGAATTTTTTCTAAAGGCTCTGATCGTAATGATATTACTGGAAACTCATTACCCAAATAACTCACGGTATATGGCGACAAAAGCGCACCGCTGATATCCGGGATGAATTTTAAACGGACACATTGCCGCTCCGCTTCCTCTGTTAGTAACAGCATATCTCCCATACGTTCTGGTGCAATGGTTACGTAAATATCTTTAATGCCCTTATCTACAGCTTGCTTAAATTGCTTACCTACGGCCTCGGATAGTTGTCCATCCCGATCCCGATACTGCTCGGGTACATCATTAATGAAACCATGAAACTCAATATATCTCTGTTTTTCAAAATATCCTGCCAACTGTACACCAGTAGCATTATTACCGAGAATTGCCACAGACTTAACACCCCTCAAATGATTAAACAATAAAAACTGGAAGGAAGTCCCAATGAAACGATTCACAAGGAACAAAATACCAAGCATCCCATAAAAGATCACCAGGAATGACCTTGAAAATTCGTTTTGTTTTGAGAAGAACAAATAAACAGCAAATAGGACTGCATGTAGTACTACGCTTTTCCAGGTTCCTCGATATATGCGCTCTATCCTTCTGGATCCATATTCTGTATACAACCCAAAACTTGTTGTGCTCACAATCCAGATCAAATTGCAAACGACCACGTAGTGCCATTGTAATTCAGAGCTAAGGGTTTTCCCCAGATAGCCCGTAAATTGGAAGGCTAAAAAATATACCAGGTTCACCATTAATAGGTCAGTAACTGGTAGTATGTATTTTAATATGAATAGGTAACGTGTTTGCATAGGCCGTGAGTGCGCTTTATAACAGATATTTTAAATTATTGTTTGCACTAAGTTTATTATGAACAAAATTAATGCCCAAATCATCTCTACAAAGTTAAATAATGATTACCAATATAAAAATTGTTAATAATGTATGAATGTAAGGCTTTTCGAGCGATGATTCAAACTTAGTCACTGAACATTAATGAACAGTAGAACACAGTACTCAATCAGTAGATAGCAAAAAAAGGCTAACTTAAAAGTCAGCCTTTTCAAAATTGTTTTATGAATAGCGATTACAACTTAAACACGTAGGACTTAATAAAGCCCCTTTTGACCACAGTCGTTATACCAATCAGACAATGCATCTTTTAAAGTAAATTGTAATTTATAATGAGATTTACTTAATTTTTCACCCGATATATTCGTAGATATCATTAGTTTTTTTACGCGGTCGGGATGAATACCACTAATTTTTTTACCCAATGACCTTGCACCGAAATATGCTCCTCCAGCAGCAGATTTTAAGGCCCACCCAGGCACTAAAATTTTAGGCGCTTTAACATCCGTAGCTTCAGCCATAGTTTCACATATCTCCTCAATAGTGGGAGCAGGGAAATAGGTTAGATTGAATGTAACGTGCCCAGGATTCTCTTGTTGTGCGGCTTCATATAAAATACGGGCAACGTCCTTTACGTAGACACTTGCTTTTATCGTATCCTTCCTTCCAGGGTAAAAGAAAAAACCTTTCTTTAATGAGTTATATAACCTCGTGAAATTCCCACCCTCCTGCATGCCAAACACAACACCAGGACGAACAATGATCAGTTTTCGATTTTGAGGATCTTCTCCCTGCCACAGCTTATGGATGTATTCTGCCGTAAGTTTGGAAATGCCATACGGCGTGTTAGGCATTGGCAATGTATCTTCAGTTTTATAATCTTCGGATGCACCATATGGTGCAATTGAACTGGTGAAAACAATAGTTTGAATATTATTCTTTCTTGCGAAATCACATACATTTTGTGCTCCAAAAATATTGGCCTCGAAATACTCATGATCAGGGTGGCCAGGGGTCGTATGCACGGCAGCTAAATTGTAGATAATGCTGTCTTTTACTTCGTCAATAACAACATTAATAGGCTGCCGGATATCTACTATTTCAAATCCATCACTAACCTTCTTTTTCAAGTCAAAACTATAAACTTTATCCTTCAAAGCTAAAGTTTCATTTATATATCTTTTCAGATGAGTTCCAATAAAACCAGAACCGCCAAATATTATATGATTCATCTATTTTTTTCAATTTTGTCCCAATATTTTTTATGCATTGAATATGCTCTTCTTTGTTTCGGAGACAGCTTATCATGCATCATCCCAAGCTTGTAGCCTAAGAATTTCGCCCCAATAGACAAAATCATCTTTGGCAATACTAAGGGATTATTCTTTACCACGTAATTTAATTCCGACTTAAGATATTTCAGACCTTCCCCCCCGGCTGATCCAAACTCATCGAGTAGCCATCGATTTGTAGAATGAAACACACCAATATCAAAGTATCTATTAAATTCCTCCTTTACTGTGTAATCATGTGAGTGATATACTTCGGCTTCCGCCACGTAAGCAATTTTCCAACCTTTAATTAATAACTGGCCTCCGACAATTACATCCTCCGCGAAAATAGTATGACTTGGAAACCCACCAACAGAATCGAGTGCTCTTTTTCGGTAGGCAGCGTAAGAATTGGAGCAGGAAGCAGTTTTAATCCCCAATTGTTCCTTATCACTTAACTGCTTAACCTTAGATTGTGTCGTATAGTTAAACAGCCGAGCATGCGTTTCTATTGTCTTAGCTCCTATGTGTGGAAGTTGCCTACCATATGCTATTCCTATTGACTCATCTTCGAAAGCATTTAGTAGGTTTTTTAAAGACTGATCCCCACTAAGAATACAATCTTGTGTAAGATAAACTAATAAATCACAATCTTTTGCCGCTTCGGCAAGAAGCTGCCGTGCATAACCATGATCGAAATCGGATTTATTGATTGTTAACAATTCATATCCATGTGCTAAGGCAATTTTAGTTGTGTCATCACTGGATCCCGAATCAATAATTATCTTTTTGTCAACTACTAAATCTTGCTTTTCTATAGAATCCAGCAACATTTCCCAGCTGTTACCAGCATTTAATGTAGGTATTAATATCGCAACTTTCACTTTTAATTTTTTAGCATAAATAAATTATATAGAAGATTAATTCTATTTTTAATCTGGTCTTTTACAGGGAGTTTTTTAACCAGTGTTTGAGAAGCATTGTTATCATGTCTAAGGTAACGTAATGTTTTCGAATTAAGAAACATTACGGTCCCAAACCGTTCTGCTATAAGACCAATCCACCAATCATGCATATGTATTGATGCCGGAAATGGAAGAGAAATCAGCAAAATTCGCCTTTTAAAAGACATACAGCATCCGATATAAGAGTTTTTCAATAAGTTATTGAAGAGCCCTGCTCTAGATTTCCTTTGAATAAAAAATGAATCAAAAAGTATATTACCTGTTTCATCAACAACTACGGCATCAGAAATGACAAGATCATGCTCTTGATGTCCTTTCATATGATCAGCAAGTTTATTAGGCATCCAAACATCATCCTGGTCAGAGAGAAATATTATATCTCCCTTAGCAAAACTCAACGCATTTTCGAAATTCCCTATTGGTCCACTTTTCCCTGTATTCTTTTTAATAGAAACCCTTGGATCGTTAAACGATCTTACAATTTCTATTGTCCTATCTTTAGAACCATCGTCTGAAATTATTACTTCAGCTGTATCGGGCAATTGATCTAAGATAGATTTTAATTGCGCAGCGATGTATTTTTCGCCATTGTAAGTAGCTAGACAGACTGAAACAGTTTGTTCAAATTCCTTTTTATCATGCATATATTTCTTCGGTTATTGAAGATGTTTCTTTGGAAAATTCCTTTTTATAAAAAATTCGTACACACAGGTAAACTAACACTACATAGAAATACATTTTATTGTGCGAACTGTAAAACGTTATCGAAGCCAAAAATCCAAACCAAAATAGCAAGTCGATAAACAGTTTGTTGAGATATAGCTCTTTTGTAATCCGAAATATTCCAAATACATAAAAGATAAAAATTGGCAGGGAATATTCACTAAAAAACGCAATATGTGTAGAATGTACTGGCGCCTTACCTAAGCGGGCAAACTGTATAAATTGTGGGTCAATTGATTCGATCTTTGAATAGTCAATATCACTTCGAATAAGCACGTCCGAAAATGCCCCGGGGGAAATACCAAATAAAAAGTTGTTCCAGCTTTCAAGTTTTAATTCAATTCCTTTGGCAATTAACATCGAATGTGCAGAGGAAGAGTCATCATTTATAGAATCTGATGACGATACTCGTTGAAAAAGTAAAAATGAATCACTGTTTTTTAAAAGGATAATAATAAGATAAACTACAGCTGGCACTAAAAGAAATAACGCAACAAACACCATCATCTTTATGCCGCTATCTCGTTTTATCTTATAAAACATCGCAAATATTAGGAAAGGGAAGAAGACAACAGTTAAGCGAGATGTTGTGAAAATAGATAGGAAAATAAAGAAAAAGGATAACAAATACGCCCCCTTCTTAAAAACAGTTAATGATATAAATGAACAGAAACATAATATGATTGTTGCATGTGATTTGTCATCCATGCCATAAGATATCATCGTCAAACCTTCTTTATAGTCTAAATATCCTAATATTAAATATATAGGGACTGAAAGAAGTATAAGATAGCGTACAGTTGATTCAAATAATTTCTGAGATACACAATTTGTAAGAAACCTATAGGAAAGTAGTAGAAAAGCAACCGAAAATAACATGAAAACAATCACTAATGGCTTTCCCGGAAAGTTGTAACAAAAGAAACTATTAAGTATGCCTATAAAGGTTAGGAAAAAAAACATAAACAAGATTTTTAAATCAAATAATCTTAAAAATCCTGCTGAAATAAGTGAGACTATAGTCATTACTTGAACGAGATTGGATATTGCTAATTTACCTTCTCCACCGGTAATGGAAAACCCAAAGCTCATCAGCAAAAAGCATAAGCATAGCATGCCTCCAACCAACTTAATCTTTAAATCATTAATTTTTAGCATTTAATTGGATTTAGAAAATATTTCAATCACCATAACTAACCTTTATACTTGCCTAGCTTATTGTTCGAATAATCTTTTAGAGCTTGCATTATAAACTTAACGTATTTTGACCTTTCATTTTCAAATAAAAGAGATTTAAGAATTTCTCTTCGAATTAGACGTTTTATTTTCTGAGCAAATTTAGGATGTTTTTTAGCTATATAATATCCATTTCTAATAAAATAATAAACACGCAATGGCGAGTGGGAAACGTAATGAAGTCTATAGTTAAAAAATCTAAATGTTGCCTTATCTCCCAAGGAATGTACCAACTTTAGTTTTTTCGTTACTAATATACGCAGACCATTTTCTAAAGCGTTATAGCAATAATCATGATCTACATGATCTATGAATAAATTTTCATCAAAGCGGCCCAAAACCTCAAATTTGGTAAGATTCAAGATTGAGCCGGATGTCATACATTCAGTTACGTCATTAGCATTTACTTCATCATTTCGCTCTACGTAAGAGTCCTCTGCCTGCAAAGGGGACAAGGAGGCTATATCATGCCAATTTAATTCAGTAGCGATTGACTTAAACAATTTGAAGTCACCATCAAGGAAAGAGCTATCCTGATCCATGGTCAATAACTTATCGAACCCATCGTCTAAAGCTTTCTTGCAAGCAAGATTTAATGCAGCGGCAATTCCTAAATTACTCCCCTCATGAAGTATCAGATAATTCTGAATTCCTGCCATCGACAAAGTCTGGATACTTTCTGAATTATTAATTATGTATAATTTATCTATCCATGGATGATATGTTTGCAATCTATCAAATAGACCTTTATCTGGGTAATAAAGTATTACAATTGCAGCTAATTTCATATATAATACCCCTTGATGACCACCAAAAACAAAAATTTATAATAAAAAATCGAGTTAATTTGCATTATCAAGAATTTAGGTACATTTTAAATATTTCTTTTAACCCCTTTCTCAAAGGGAGGCTTAAAATTTTAAACCTGTAAAACCAACCAAAACGCCTATAGTCATTTAGGAATTGCGGACAATCCTTGAATTCAATATTTATATCTTTAGTTTTATTTTCTTCGGTCAACAAATGAATATCCAGCCCGCCACTAAAAATTAAATAGTCTGAGAGAAACCTCATTATTTTTGAATTATTGTATCGAGGGACCAATTTCATAATCCTGTAAGTATTCAGAATCATGTCCTTATAGAGAGTTCGGGTACCTTGAATCTCAGACTCCCGATAAAATGATAAAATGCTTGTTGTATAAATTGCTTTAAACCGAGCGGTGAACTTTATCCACATATGAAAATCCAGAATATACCCATATTCATTTGAAAACCCGCCTAATAGTTTGGCTGAACTGACTTTGAATACAGTCCCTGGTGCATAATTGAAATTTCCAAATACAAACGCGTCGGAAGTTACCCCCTTCACTTTAAATTTATCTAAGTTTATCTTATCCGTAAATTTACTACTTGGATTTTTCCTAACTTCACTTTGGCTGAATAAGATATCCCAATTTTTATCGATGCGGCCTATTGCTTCGACAAATTGTAGATGAAGAATATCATCATCGTGTAGAATACTTAGATATTCAGTCGAGCATAGTTCTATACAACGATTCCAATTACCAATCATTCCAAGGTTTTCCTCATTCTTGAAATATGTCAAATTGTGCAAATTTAGACTTTCTACATATTCTTTAAATCGATTGTGTGAGGAATTATTATCTACTACTATTATCTTACATTGAACAGTTTGATTTATAGCACTAGTGATTGCCATTTCGAAAAAATCATCTCTCTCAAATACTGGAATCGCAATGGTTAAGTTATCGTTGATCAAGTTTTTATTTTTTTTTGTTTGTAAAGGGAGAAATAACCAGTTGTAAAAGATTACTATTTAAGTCTTTTAGGCTGACGTATGGCCATTTCCAGTTATTATAGGCTGCTTGTACAATAAATTGAGAAGACAAAACACCAAACATTCCAAGGGCTAAAAATTGTAACGATATGTAAGAAAACAAAACAACTAGTACACCTGAAATTATCGCTGGCTTAACAAAGGGAACTGTATTCTTCGTAGTTATTAAGGTTGCAAATAAAGAATGATTCATCTCTAGAAACAAAATAATACATAAAAATATTAGATTACTTTGTGCGATTAATTCAGTTTTGCTATGAATTAGTGACAATGCAATATTGCCGAAAAATATGAGAAAAGCGGCTCCTATTATATACAAAACCCAACTTATCAATAGACTTTGTCCTACAACAGTTTTAATTTGATCATTATTTGATTTAAGCCTATCCATATTTATCTTGGGAATATGTGCTGTAAAAAAAATTGTTCCGAATGATACTAGTGTTGTAACTAACTGAAGGCTTAAGCCATAACTTGCCGCTTCCGCTAAGGAGAGATATTTCGACACCAAAAAAAGGTTTGCTCTAAGTATAAAGAATGTTCCTAAGGTTACTATCCCCAAGCGCCAAGAGTTCCCCCACAAAACATGAAACAAGTTTGTTAATTCAGATCTATTATATTTATTATTATTGAGCTCGTGATAAAAATATTTTCCTGCAAAATAGCGATCTACTATTGTTGATAAAAATAAGGCTAACACAATCCCCATTAATCCCAAACCAAACTGTAAAGCTACAAAGCTTAAAATCAAATTGGTAGATTTGGTTATTATCACCACGAGATTGTATTCTTTTACTAAACCTCTTCCAAGTAAAAGCGGATTGAAATAATAATAATAAAAGTTAATAACAGAAATTGACAAATATAGTACCCAACACTCCACCAGATAGCTCTGATCAGGCAAATTTGAAGTGACACTGTAAATATAATATGTACCTAAAGTAATCAGGATAACAAAAACAATTACTGAAATTAGCTGATATATTTTTTTCGCAGTGTACACCAGCGACCAAAACAATGGCCAATTTATAGTTGGGGAGGTATCAAAATTATCAATGGTCCCTGAAGATAATCGTTTTGCGCCTGCCATCACATAGGACATATTCCGCATTAAATTTGGCTGAAAACCAAAATCTAGTAAATTAATAGCGGCATTTATAGCGAGAAAAATATACCATATCGCCAAATGCGATGTAGGTAGCGTATGCAATATTATAGGTAATAAGAGTAGCCCCGCACCATAGTTAAGCATTTGCGCTAAATAACTCCAAACGACATCCACCTTACTTATTTTAATATGCATTTAATTTATAAGTTTATAACTTAATTGTAAAAAATTGAAAATGGCGCCAACGTTTGGGTAGTTGGACGCCATCATAACTTACTAACCTTGGATATAAGAACGAATTACATCTGTAATATAATCATAATGCCCCTCATTCAAACCAGGCCAGACACCTAGCCAAAATGATTGATTCATAATGATATCAGTATTTGTTAGATCGCCGACAACTCTATGTTCAACATTTGCATATGCTGGTTGCCTTAGTAGATTACCTGCAAATAGTAACCTAGTTCCAATCTTGTTTTCCTCCAAGTGTTGTACAAGCATATGTCGGTCATTAGAATCTCCTTCTCTTAATGTCATCAGA
Source organism: Pedobacter frigidisoli (assembly GCF_032678525.1). Classification (GTDB taxonomy): domain Bacteria; phylum Bacteroidota; class Bacteroidia; order Sphingobacteriales; family Sphingobacteriaceae; genus Pedobacter; species Pedobacter frigidisoli_A. The sequence goes on along the minus strand of NZ_JAVTSE010000008.1, from coordinate 159,568 downwards.
AACCCAAACCAAGATGGATCGGATTCCGGCGTTGCTTCCGGTAAAATAAATACATCCTCAAATTCTTTCATCCTAGTATAAAGAGCTGTGTAGTTTTCACGACGTCTTTGAATAAAGTAGTCTACTTTCTTCAATTGTGAAACTCCCAAAGCAGCTTGCATATCAGTAACTTTCAAATTAAAACCAACATGGCTGTAGGTATATTTATGGTCATAGCCATATGGAAGTGATCCTAACTGCTGCCCGAAACGGCAACCGCAAGTATCATCCTTACCAGGTAGGCAGTAACAATCTCTACCCCAATCTCTGAAACTTTCCGCAATCTTAGCCAGTTCAGGGTTATTTATGACAACAGCACCACCTTCACCCATTGTAATGTGGTGAGCTGGATAAAATGAAAAGGTAGATAAATCTCCAAAGGTACCGGTTTTCTTGCCTTTGTAAGTGGCTCCGAGTGAATCACAGTCATCTTCAATCACCCAAAGATTATATTTTTTAGCAACTCGCATTACCTCTTCTAAATCAAATGGATTACCTAGTGAATGGGCAATCATAATTGCTTTTGTTTTCGGAGATACAGCAGCTTCAATCATATCTGGCTTAACATTGTGTGTCGCAATATCAACATCAATAAAAACTGGAATAGCTCCTGCTTGGACAATTGGATTTACAGTGGTCGGGAAACCAGCGGCTACAGTAATAACCTCATCGCCCGGCTTAATGGCTCTGTCCCCAAGTTTAGGGGATGTAAGTGTATAAAATGCTACTAGGTTTGCCGAAGAACCAGAATTGACCAACAATGCTTTTGTTGCCCCAAAATATTTTGCAAATTCATATTCAAATTCGGTTGCGAACCGACCAGCAGTTAACCAGCCGTCCAACATCGAGTCAACACCTAATAAAAGATCATCTTGATCCATTACCTTACCAGTTACAGCGATGTAATCTTGACCGGGGACTATTTCCCTCTTTGCATTTTTGGCAGCTATTGCAGACAATTCTTCCTGTAACGCTCCGTTAAAGTGTTTATAATTCATGTTTTGTTACTTTAAAAATAAAAGAATCTACATTTTCAAATGTAAATTGTGGATATTCTCCTAAAAATTTAATATTTAATAATCCTCCGTACAGTGGTCTAACCGCTGCTTGATTAGATTGAGAAGTTTTAACCGGCTTCAGATGAAGATTGTTGCCGGAGAAATAACTGCCAACCTTTGCCGCTAACTGATATCTATTGTAATAGTCATTTCCTGCTAAGTGATAGATTCCCTTTTTGTTATCCTCAACTAGCATTAAAGTCATTGTGGCAATGTCGCGGGCATATATAGGCGTAGCAAACTGATCAAACGGCAAGTTAAGGTCTTTAGAAACATTATTTTGTAAATCTGAAATTAGTCTTGCGATAAAGTTTTTTGACCGAACCTCTTCTCCATAGACATTTGTTACGCGCAAGACAAGGTTTTTATCCAACGTGGAGACTAATCTTTCACATTCTAATTTATGTTTTCCATAAACATTTAACGGATTAACTTTGGCATCTTCACGATACGGTCCACTCGTACCGTCAAAAACATAGTCTGTTGAAATAAATGCTAATCCAACATTTTTCAGCCTGCAGTAGTCAACTATTTTTTCAGTTGGTAAAACAGTTTTTTCATAGCTTTCATCCACGTTATTTTCACAATAATCAACATTTGTTAAAGCGGCGCAGTGAATAATCACATCTGGATAAAAACTGTGTGAAGCAAACAGTTTTTCTAAATCATCTTCCAAGAAATTGAAAGGAACTGTGTGTTCAGTTGCAAAACTTAAATGCGAACCTAAGACCTCCCAGTTATGTTCTTTAAACACAGACATGCAATGAGAACCTACTAGTCCTGAAGCTCCAACGATAAAGGCTTTCATTATTTAAAAAGGGCTTTTTATATTAGAAAATGTTTCAAAACTTAGATCACGATCTGATAAAATTGGGTTTTGAACTTCCCATTCATATCCAAAAGAATCAAATTTAATACCTGCTTCACACTCTCTGCTTTGAGAAGTAGAAGTATGGTATTCTACAGTAGTGTTGTCTTCTAGTGACAAGAATCCATGGGCAAATCCCTTCCCAATATATATCCCCTTTCTATTTTTCGCTGAAAGCTCTGCGAAAAAAAAACTTCCGAAGGTTTCGGAATCCTTTCGAATATCCAAAACGACATCTATGATTGCACCAGTAACCACGTATACTAGTTTTGAATGATCTTCCGGAGGTACCTGATAGTGCATTCCCCGAATTACATCTTTGTTAGAGACAGAATAGAAACTTTCGGCAAAGTTATAATCCAAATCTTTAGCCTGAAATGTTTCTTTGTGGATTGTCTTTACAAACTCACCCCTGTTATCAACAAAACTTTTATAATCCATGATATATAAATCGTGGAAGGGAGTTTCTTTTATTTCCATTATAATGCCCAAATTATGGTCTTGCCTAATGCCGCCTTAGTGTACTGATTTATCTGGTTTGTCCTTAAAGATAAAATGTTACTTCCTCCTTCCAAATCGTCCATGTAACCTTTTAGAGTGAAATCAACTGTTTCCTTAAAGCTCAAAACTGGTTTCCATTTCAAGAAATTGGCTGCTTTAGAGATGTCTAATTTTAATAACACTGCTTCATGAAGTTTAACAGTACCTTCAGGTATAGTATACCCACCTCTACTATCTAAAATCAAGATCTCATCAATTAGTTCCTTTACAGAATAATTGGTTACATCTTCGGGCCCAAAATTCCATCCTCCACTAAATTCCTTGCCATTCATGAAAAGTTCCGCTGCTAAATTCAGATAACCACTCAATGGCTCCAACACATGTTGCCAAGGTCTTGTAGCATAGGGATTACGAACTTCTAGCTTCTCTTCCTTTTTGAATGCCCTGAAGTAGTCTGGTATTATTCTATCTAATGCCCAATCTCCTCCTCCGATTACATTACCCGCTCTCGCAGAAGCAATATTACATGTTCCTTCGGCTTTGAAAAAGGACTCCAAATAAGAACTCGTAATCAGTTCCGAACAACCTTTAGATGCACTATATGGATCTTTACCGCCCATTGGATCATTCTCACGATAACCCCAAACCCATTCCTTATTATCATAACACTTATCTGTAGTTACATTAACCGCTGCTTTTACAGATGGTGTTGCCCTAACTGCTTCCCAGAAGTTTACTGTGCCCATTAAATTGGTGTCAAAAGTTCCTATCGGATCTTGATAAGACAACAATACTAAGGGCTGTGCTGCTAAATGAAAAGCGAAATCAGGCTGGACTTTTTGAAAATATTCTTTCAGTGTTTTGCCATCCCTCACGTCGCCTTCGAAATGATTAAGCTGAAATTCCAGATTGCAAATAACAAAATTATCCATTTCGGATTGAGGTGCTAAAGCATAACCATAAACATCTGCACCCAATTCTTTCAACCAAATGGCCATCCAGGATCCTTTGAATCCTGTATGCCCAGTGATCAATACCTTTTTACCCTGATATATATTTTGAAAGCTCATACTACCAAATTTTCCATTTTGCTTCACCACTGGACCATAGTTGTTCTAATTCGATGCGATCACGCAACGCATCCATAGGCTTCCAGAAACCCGAGTGCTTAAATGCAGCTAGCTGTCCGTCGTTTGCAATTTCTTTCAAGGGCTTATTCTCCCACTGAACATCTTCCATGTCTCCATCAAGATACTTGAAGATACCTGGGTTTAGAACAAAGAAACCCCCATTGATCCACATTCCATCCCCCTGAGGTTTTTCGACAAAATGTTTAACTGTACCATTGTCTTCCATTTCTATATTCCCGAAACGACCTGGAGTTTGAATACTGGTTAAAGTAGCTAACCTATCATGGCTATTGTGGAAATCTACTAATTCTTTAATATTTACGTCAGAAACCCCATCACCATAAGTTAGCATAAACGTTTCACCTTCCACATACTTCTGAATTTTTTTAATCCTACCTGCTGTATTAGTTTTTAAACCTGTATCAACTAAAGTAACTTTAAATGACTCCGAATTGGAAAAATGAACATCAACTTTATTTTTTTCTATATCGATTGAGACGTCAGAATTGTATAAATAGTAGTTCAGAAAATATTCCTTTATTGACTGTGCTTTATATCCAAGACACAATACGAAATCATTATAGCCATAGGCTTCATAAATTTTCATTATATGCCATAAAATTGGCTTACCACCAATTTCCACCATCGGCTTTGGACGAGCTTCTGTCTCTTCCATTAATCGGGTACCTAAACCACCTGCAAGTATTACAACCTTCATATTGTTGATTTATATTTCTATGTGAACGTTTTCTGTTAAAGGATGAGTACAGCAGAGTAAGTATTCACCCGCTGAAAGATCATCGCGCTGTTTGGTTAAGCCTATCATCTTAACCTCCCCTTTTAGCAAGGCACCTTTACAAGTGCTACAGTTGCCTGTTTGGCAAGAATACGGTATTTCAATATCAGCGTTCAAGGCTGCTTCTAATATACTTTTACCTTTGACAACTTCAAGCATATGCGAATTGCCCTGAAAATTTAATGTAACATTCTGTGTATGTATATTCTCAAAATCTTTTGGGTCTTTGATAAGCTCGAAATCTTCGGAAAAAACATTTTCCACATTTCCAAACTTTGATTGAATGGCATTCTTAACTGATTCTTTTAATCCTACCGGGCCACAGATATAATGCCCTACATGATCCTGGCTTGTGTGATTTCCAAGTATTTCAAGCGCTTTTTTCTGATCAATTCTTCCTTGTATCAAATGTGGCTTTTCTTCTTCAACAGTTAATTTCGTATGGAAATGTCTAACCAAAAAGCGGTTAGCATATTTCGCCTTTAACTGATCAATTTGATCCCTAAATATTGTCGACTCATGATTTCGGTTTCCATAATTTAAAAACACATTTATCCCGTTTTTCTCAGCAAGTATATATTTAATGATCGATAGGAGCGGTGTAATACCACTACCAACTCCCCAAAAATAAACATCTGTAAAATTATATTTCTCTTCGAAAATAAAGTCTCCCATCGGCGGCATTACCTCAATCGAATCACCAACTTGGACTATGTCATTTATATGATTAGATATCAAGCCGTTTTCGACACGCTTAACTGTAATTTCTAAAAAAGAGTCTACGCCAGGGCATGACGAAAATGAATAAGGACGAATGAACCGGCGGCCGTTAATTCTAAATATTAAGGTCAAATACTGCCCAGCCAAATATTTAATTTTTTTCAAACCAGGTTGCTTGAAACATAGAGTAACCGTATCTACTGTTTCATGCCTAACTTCAGCTACCTTTAAAGTATAATTCATTTCTTTGATTAGCTGTTTTTAAATATTTTCTTATACCATTTTTCATTCACGCTTTCACCATAGTTCCCGTAACCATAACCATAACCGTAATACTTACTAATAATATCGTTTACAACAATACCCATATTCTTCATCTTGCCAGATTTGTATAGGTCCTGTGCAAGATGTAACTGGTCTATACGGGTAACTTTTTGGCGCACTAGATAGAGTACAAGAGAGGCATACGGTGTCAGCAATTGTGCATCCGCGATGATACCGATCGGCGGTGCATCCATTATGATATAGTCAAATTCCTCTTTTAATTCCTCAATCAGTTTAGGCATTCGTTCACTAATTAAAGTTTCCGCCGGATTGGGAGGTAAAGGTCCGGAAGATATAATGAACATATTTTTGTTGATTGTTAATGGTTTAATAATATCTCCCACTTCCATATTAGGAGTTATTGTATAATTACTAAATCCAACACCGCCGTCTAAACCAAGCTTAGCAGACAATCCTGGCTTTCTTAAGTCTAGCTCCATTAACAAAACTTTCTTCCCAGCCAGGGCCAATATATTACCTAGATTAATCGCAGTAAATGATTTTCCTTCACCACTCATACTCGACGTCAATAAGATAACCTTTTCGTCTTTATTTTTCAAGAAGAATGATAGATTTGTCCGGAGTGCGCGAAACTGTTCTGAAATAGCTGAGCGGCTTTGATTGGCAACTATCAAATTATCAGAACTGTCGTTATGACTTATTTCCCCTATAACCGGAACATCTGTTTGACTACTGATATCCATTTTGGTTGATATCGTTGTGTTTAGGATATTAATAAGAAAAATTAATGCAGTCGGAAATACAATACCAGACAAAATTGCCAAAGCGTAAAAAATGGTTTTCTTCGGACTTATTGGACTAACCTCTGATTTAGGGGGATCGATTACTTTCGCTACGGAGATGTTTGAGGTTTTTGAAATTGCAGTTTCTTCAGCTTTTTGCATAAGAAAAATGTAAAGTTCCTGCTTGATTTGCTGGTTCCTTGCAAGTTTGAGATAGTTCTTTTCGATTTGTGGCACATCAGAAATCTGATTTTCAGCACTTGCCAACTGACCTCGCAATTTACTTCTGGTTAAAACAAATGTATTCTTTGTGCTTTCAATGTTTGCCAAAATACCTTGACGCATACTAGCAATCTGATTGTCAATGTTTTTGACAAATGGACTTTCTTCGGTGTTGCCAAGCAATAGGCGGTCTCGTTCGATTAACAATGAGTTGTAATTCCCCATCATATTAGAAAAAACCATGTCTGAAGGAAGTAGAGATGTTGGAAAAACCCTCTTATTTTTTGTCTCATCTTTCAAATATTTTTCAAGATCAGTTAATATAGAGATTTGTGTCTCGGCTTTAGCTAGTTCAGACGAGAATTCTCCCGTATTTTGCACTAATAATTTACCTTGCTCACTCATATCCGCCAGCTTATTAGACTTTTTAAAGCTTTCAACATTATCCTCAACGTCACCAAGTTCAGCTGCAATTACATTTAATCTTTCTTTAATAAATTTATAAGTACTATCAGCAATTGAGTTTTTATCGCTCAAATTAGTATTTGTATATTGGGTTATAATTGTATTAAGAATATCTTCTCCTTTATTGGGGAGAGGGTATGCAAGCCCTAGGTCGATTATAGTAACTTGTTTATTAGATACACCTACTGACAACTGCCTCATTAATTCTGCCACTCGCTGATCAATAGACTTAATCGTTACGAAAAACTCTCCAATGGGCATAACGCCATCTGAACCGGGAGTAACTTTAACCTTTCCTACACCTTTTAAGTCGAAAATTTCATTGAAAGTTACATCTTTTTCAAAATGATCACTCGTTATCCTTAACTTTCCTTGAGGTTTAATATCGATATCTAATCGGGTTGCAAGAATTGTATCCACCCCTTTTTCAATAACTATTCTGAATGGAGCTTGATAAAGCTCTCTACTAACCAGATTAATTTTTCTCGAATATGTAATATTTAGTTGCATTTGCCTTACAACTTGCTCCATCAAGAACCTGGTCTTTAAAATTTCAACCTCATTTTCTACAGAGTTACGAGATCCTAAAATCCCGCCCAAATCCATGAGAGAGCCTGCTTGTTTTCCCAAACCACCTCCCTTTTCATCATCATTAACCAGCAACTTTGCATTGATTTGAAAAATTGGAGCCGTATATCTGGTGTACATGAATGCGGCTATAACGAAAATGATGACACTCATAAGAAACCAGTGCCATTTATCAAATAATGTACTAAAAATCTTTTTAAGGTCTATACTTTCATCCTGACCACTAAAAATTTTATTTTCTGTCTGTATACTAGGCATCTTATGGTATTATTTAAATGCGGTGATTGCTACGATTAACACTGAAACTATTGAAGTAACAATTCCAATTGTTTGAACTTGAGCTGCATTGTTAGCAGAAACGCGAGCTTTGTTAGGCTCTACGTAAATCACATCATTTTGCTTTAGATAGTAGAATGGGCTATTAAATATTTCAGAGGAATTCAAATTTAAACGAGCAAATTCCTTTTTGCCATCATTATCGCGTACGATCAACACATTTTCTCTTTTCCCATAAATAGTCAGATCGCCAGCCAAACTAAGTGCATCTAATATAGAAACCTTTTCATTAGGCAAGGTATACGCTGAGGGTGAATTCACTTCACCCAATACACTTACTTTAAAATTAGCAAATCGTAATTGAACGTTTGGCTGTTTGTATACTTCGGCTGCCTTATCTCTAATTAATTCTCTAGCCTGATAGGTTGTTAGACCTGAAACTTTGATTTTTCCAATTAAAGAAAGTTCTATTTCCCCATTTTTGTCTACTAAAAAACCGGTATTTTGGGTTGATAAACTATTGTTGGTATTACCTCCTAAAGTCGGCGTACTTGCAGCCTGATTGATTACAGCACCCGTTTGTGGAGTTAGGGTGAAAATATTAATACTTAATAAATCGTCAGGTTGAATTACGGGTTCCGTAAATGTAGTCGCATTTTCTAACTTTGCTTGATTTATTGCCTGAATATCTTGAAAGTAAGCAATTTTTTTATTACTGACACAAGATGAAGTTAACGCTAAAATGAACAAAGCGGTCACTTTGCTTAACGTTTTAATCACATTATTTTGTTTATTCATAGATTTATTTCTGTCCAAAATCAGTATAGCATAACAGACAGGTTACAAACTTAATCATTTAATTGTAATATCTGGAAACCACTTGCCAGATAATAGTTCTATTGAAGGATGTTTTCATTTTTAACATATTACTAAAAACACGCAAGCAACTAAACCCGCTTTGCTTCTTCAATGCTTAAGTAAAAATTTCACGATTTTTAAAATTATAATCTCCAATCAACTCGTATAATCTGCCAGATATTATTGCCTCATTAAGAGTGTTCAGATGCTTATCATGATGTAAATCGGTGCCCGCTAGATCATACATATTTTCTTTGATTAATCCTTCCGCAAGAAGCTTTACTTCCTTACCATAATATCCTAAAACAGACAAAAGATTTAATTGAAATAAACAACCTTTTTCCTTAAATCTCCGAAGCCTAGTTTTGTCTTTAAAATAAAATGTATAACGTTCCGGATGGGCGAGTATTGGTTGGTAACCAGCAATTTCAATATCAAATATAGTTTTACTGATATCAGGCGTTTCATTTAAATAAGACATTTCTATTAAGACATGCTTTTGATCCAATTTACATAGCGGCTCATCCAATGAAAAATCCTGGTCCACCATATACTCAGCAGCAGCACCTAGTTTCAATGATATATGTTGGCTATCCATTTCCATCTGCAATGCGTTTTTCGCAGCCCTGATAGTTTCTGGTGTGTTGGGATAAAGTTCTTTATAAATGTGGGGCGTAGCGATCAATTGGTCAAAACCCAACTCCTGTAGGGCTTTAACAAAGCGAATAGATGTTGCCACATCTGGTGATCCGTCATCTATACCTGGCAATATATGCGAATGAATGTCTATACCTAGCCACGAAATGTCTGTAACCTTATTTTTTTTTCTAAAAAAACTAAACATAAATTTTAAATTATCTCTTGATCAGTTTAACTGGTATATGGACATGTCAAAGTGCTATATACTTGAAGAAGACCGGGACAGAGCGATTTTATTTCGAAATTACAACTTTTGGCGTTAATAACAATCAAGCTACTGAAGTCGAAGCCAATTAGTAGATGAAATCATACAACTAGTCGACGCTTTTTTTATCACGAGTTGATTTAACATAAATTCAACATACGATTGCAATAAACCCTAACTTATTCAAAATAATTCAACGTTTTAAAACCGCCATTCTTCAAATATTCATCTTTTTTCATCAAGTGCAAATCAGAAATAACCATGTCTTTTACTAATGCCGGCAAATCATATTTAGGCTCCCAACCCAATTGCGTTTTTGATTTAGTTGGATCACCTAAAAGCAAATCTACCTCTGTTGGTCTGAAATATTTTGGATCAACTTTTACCACCGTGCTGCCTAAAAACAGCTTACCAGCATCCAATCCTAAACGACTAACCGTTTCCATATCTATCCCAATGATCACACCCTTTTCATTTTCATCTTTGCCAGAGAATTCTATGTCGATACCCAACTCTGCAAAACTCATTTTCACAAAATCACGTACGGTAGTGGTTATTCCGGTTGCTATAACAAAATCTTCTGGTTTTTCCTGTTGCAATATCAGCCACATCGCTTCTATATAATCTTTCGCATGCCCCCAATCTCGTTGCGCGGAAAGGTTGCCCAGATATAAACACTTCTGTAGACCTAAAACAATTTTAGAAGCGGCTCTAGTTATTTTTCTGGTTACAAATGTTTCTCCTCTTAGCGGACTTTCGTGATTGAATAAAATTCCATTGCAAGCATACATGCCATATGCTTCGCGATAATTTACGGTAATCCAGTAGCCGTACATTTTTGCTACTGCATATGGTGAACGTGGGTAGAAAGGTGTAGTTTCTGATTGTGGTACAGCTTGTACCAAACCATAAAGTTCTGAAGTACTTGCCTGGTAAACCTTCGTTTTCTTGGTTAAGCCTAAAATTCTCACCGCTTCCAGTAAACGTAACGTTCCAATACCATCAGCATTAGCTGTATATTCGGGCATTTCGAAACTTACCTGCACATGGCTCATTGCCGCCAAATTATAAATTTCATCGGGTTGGGTTTCCTGAATGATCCGGATCAGGTTAGTTGAATCAGTTAAATCTCCATAGTGCAATTTAAACTGTACATCGTTTTCATGCTGATCCTGATACAAATGATCGATCCGGTCGGTATTAAAAGAAGAAGAACGGCGTTTAAGCCCATGTACAAAATAGCCTTTTTTCAAAAGAAACTCAGCTAAATAAGCACCATCCTGTCCTGTTACACCTGTAATTAAAGCAACCTTCATAAAATATTCTGTTTAAAAAACACAAACATACAGAATTAAATGATTTGCTTGATAGATCTGGAAAAGTGAAAATTGTTAGAGGGAACAGAACGCAAATGTATTATGCTAGCCACTTCTGGATGCTTTGTTGACTCTCCCGACGTTGCTCTTTTTGTTTCAAGTTGCGTAAAGCAAGAAATGCCACTGCATTTGAAATGGCTAATGCTACCCAGCCAAGGGTTTCAATATAACTACTCATAGTATTAAGAATAAGACAGCCACATAACAAAGCTGAAATGAAAAGGTTTTACAAACTTGAAAATTAATTGGAGGCCTTCACTGAAGCCAGGTAGTAAGGATATAAGCAGAAATTGCTTCGTACCTCGCAATGAAGGTCAGAGAGGCACGAAGCAAATCATAAATGTCAACGAACTGAGTTTTGCAGCAACTTCCACAACAACCATAAACACAGGATTAAGATCAAACCAATCCCCGCGGCCCAATACCAGTTTCGCCATCCGACCTCTACGTGACTTTCAGCAGTTTCCTTCTGCTTTGTTTCAGTACTGAGCTGTCTATCTAAACTTGTAGAATCTGAACCTTTTGCCTTTGCATTAACCTTTCGCATTTCTTTTTGCTGTATTTCAATCAGCGCAGCTTCACCTTTAAAGCCGCTATCCCTTGAATAGCTTACAGCTCCTTTTGGCCAAATACGCCAAAAGGTTTCATTGGACAAACTATCATTGCTCAAAATACTCCAGGATCGATGGCTAAACAAACTGGAGCTTAGATGTCGCGTTTCCTGAAGTTTGTGGATGTTGGAGGCACTTTCCTTCCTCAGCGCGCTGCAGGAACAAAAAAAGACTATGATTAAAAACCTTTTCATGTTCCACCTCCTTTCAGCCAATCCGCATAGTACCTGATTGTGCGCTTGTGCCTGTATTTACTGTACACCCCATCTCCTTCCCTGCTGCCTGTTATGTTAGTATTACCTTCAATGGTGACGATCCACGAGCCACGCTTTGTTTTGACAATACCACAATGCGCAATCCGCTTCAGGCCTGGAAAGTAAATCCCAAACACATCAGCAGGCTGAGGGGTATTAACTCTTCGATTAGTAGGAAATAGGCTTGGGCTCCAGGCGGTATGCGGGAGTTTTAATCCCGCCCGTCCGTAAACCCAGCTTACAAACGCGGCACACCAAGGGTCTCCTTTTACATTTCCAGTATAACGGAGATAGTTTTCTACGGCAACTCCATCGTTGTTACCCGTAGTCTCGCGAACACCGAGTTGGGCCTGTGCAATGGAGATGATTCGCAGCCTGGCGGCTACCGAATCAGATTTATTGACTATGGTGGGAATGAGATAATTTGATGAGGGGAAATTTCTTCCTATTTTGCCGCTTCCTAAAATACCGCCACTAAGCAGCCCACTGCTGCAAATACAAGCAGTGCAAAGGATGCAAAATAAAAACTTAATTGTTGCCATGGTGATAAAGCTTTAAATTGTGAAACCATAAAGATGGAACCCGGAAGGCTGAGCCTGTTCCAGGCAAAACGGAATATGTACCAGCAGATGACCAATACACTCAGGAAGGTAATAAAGCTGAAAGCAAGTAACTGCCAGATTGCTGCATCAAGAACAGCAGTACCCGGATCAAAATGACTTAGAACAGTGGGTATAAGCTGATAGACTAACATCAGCATCAATACTGCAATGATGATATAATGGTATTTTTTGCCGGCCCATGATAAGGGGCTAAGAATTAAAGTTCTCATAATTATTAATTTAATAAGTGAATATTGAAGAAAATAGATAGAAAGCTGTTTGGCGAATGCCGGAACTATTTATATTATTCCATCATGTGGCGACATTTTTCCGTTGTCACCAAACAGCTATTCTAGTTTTTAGTGATCATTAGGGCATGGTCAATGCACCTACATACTGGCTGTTTGAAACCGCAGCATCGCCTCGTTTTACGGCGAAAGCCCAGATGTGCATTGTGTCGCCGCTGTAATCACCGCCCATATCGACAGTATATTGCTCATCGTCGCGAACAATATCATCAAATACGAGGTACATCATTTTAGTCGAGTCCAATACAATGAAAATTAAACTATCGTCTATAAAAGCAGAAAACTTGTTCAATAGCTTCTTCCAGGTAAAAGTTAAAGTATCATCTTCCAGGCCAACTGCCAGATTTACGATGGGTGAAAGCGAACCTTTGCTCATAATCACTTTCGAAAAATCAATAATGTAATCCGGATAAGCCCCGATCACTGCCTGGGTAATGAACAATTTCACTGCTGCATTGTAGCCGGTAATTTTGTTCAGATTTTTATCGCCGAAGCCTATATTCAGGACATCTTTGATTGGCCTCAGATAAAATGGTGCCAGGGCAAACTTGGCACGTTGCGTAATCTGATCAACTGTTGGTTCTTTCGAGCTTTTTTTAAGTAAGCTTCGAAAGTATTCGATGCTGCGCCAGTTGCTGCCTACTACAGCTCCTACTTTTCCTGAAACTGAGCCATTCAGGCCGTTTTTGTAAGTTCCCATAATTTTGGATTTTTAAGTAAATAAATTTGTTTCTGGATGTTTAATACCGGTATATTTTCGATCCGTTAACCAAAACTATATACTGATGAAACGGAAAAAACATTTTGAGCTCAATTGAGCTACATTGAGCTACATTGAGCTGATTTGACTAGGCACATGAGCTAAAATGAGCTATCAATATGCCAGCCTTTGAGCACGAAAAATCAAGGGGTACAGTGTTTCAGAAGCGCAAAGGTTCAAAAGCAGGTTAAAAATGGATAGGCTTTAATCTGCATGATCGTTACCCATTTTCTACTATTTATTAACCTTTCGTTAACTCTGGGGGTTACCAAAGGGTTAAGGATAGGTTACCAATGGGTTAACAATAGGTAGAGAAAAGGTTAAGAATAGGTACAGAAAAGGTAAGCGAGGTGTTAACCAGGTGCAAACGATGGGTTAACAAACAATGGGAAATGGAAGCCGAAAAAGGTAAAGTGCTAAAGTGCGGGATGTATCACAACATCACTCTACCTTTCATTTTTGTAAATTTAAATGCGGCCTTTGCGGAGGCTTTCGTTTAATTCCTGCTCTAACTGACTTTTCAAAACACGTTCTCCTCCAGGCATTTTAACAGGCCTGATGACGCCTGCTTTAACTTTTCTTTTGTAAGTGGCTTCACTGATTTTTAAGTAATCTTTAACCTGTTGTAGCGTAAGCACCTCATCGTCACGAAGTTCAAGATTAAGCATTTGGTTTGCCTGAAGATAATCTCTAAAGAGCAGGAACACATTAACGAGTAGTTTTAAAAATTGATCAAATTTGTTCATAACAGCGTAATTTTTTATGCCCGAATCCACTTTCCCTTTATTTTAATCAATGCAATAAAGTTTAAGCAATTCAAAGCGGTTTGAAATTTTGCCTCATGGCCAAATGATTAATCTAATTTAATTATCTGGGAAACTAAATATAAAATTATGTTTAAAAATTTTTTTCCACATTTAACTGGTTATTAACTACATAGAGAGAAAATGCCTTATAAAAACTGTTAAAAAACCTTCTGCTGATTTTTAGGGGTTGATCATCCCTATTTCCTGGTTTCAGGATAATTTTTCCGTTTTGTTTAGTCCCTTCAATCCCAGCAATCATGTCTAAAGAATAAAAACATCCGCCGGATGTTTCTGCAAAACGCCCGGGATCGAGACATGTGCGTAATTCACTTTTTGTGGTACGAATATTTTTATTCTCTCCATTTTTTAAATAGACAATGCTATATGGACTGTGCGTTGCGAAGCGCAATACGTCATTAAGCGACAAACTTATTTTTTTTTTGCCGAGCTCGCAATCTACTAAACTCCAATAGATTTTCTTTGTGGAGTTTCTATGATCATTTCCAGCCTCGGCTTTTTCTGATGCTTCAGCGTCATTTTGCAATCTTAACTGATTTGTTTCGGGTTCAGATTTCCCTTTTTTTAATTGTTTTTTCATTTATAATACATTTTTGAGATGTCGCTTATTTCCGACTTAAGCCTAACGCTAAATGGTCGCTTCAAGTAAACCGTACGAGGGTATAGACTATCCCGATTAATGGGAAACAATTAATATAATTGCCGCTAAATCTCACTTGTAGCAGACTTATGTACTGTCGGTAGTTGGCTCATGATTACTTAAATCTGGAAACATGACAAGGGGATACTGTTTCAACAGAAGTAAAAATGAAAATGGGATGGTGTTATATAGTCATGACATTTTACTACAATGCCTATGTGAACAGTCAAATAAAACCAAAGAAATTATAATTTGCAATTTTTGTGGTGAAAAAATATTTTAAAATGAATCAAACAATTGAAAATCAAATCAATAATTTTTATTATACCACGCTAGATACCAGATACTTACTGATTTTAACCACATAACACATTTGATGTCCAAAAATTTGGAGACATCAAAAAGCATAAATACTTTTATCACAGTATGCATACTGATTTATCACACATTGATAGCAGGAGAGCTGCCGGCCTCATGGCCAAAATGTAAGCTGGCAGTTTCTTTTGCTTAATTCATTGGCCTATGGAAATGGAATATCTTCAACAATTAAAAGTTCATTTGCAAAGCCTGGGTGCTTTACGACCGGAGGCATGGGAAAAAATTATTGGCTCAATCAGCGTAAGTAAATTAAAGAAAGACGAAAATCTTGTTCGTGAAAACGGCACCATTGCTTATGTTGTTTCGGGTGCACTAAAAGAATTTGATTCATGGAGAAGGAGCCATCCAACTATCGTAAATTTTATCACTGCAGATCAGTTCATCGTTACTGGAAAACGGAATCAGTCTAACTACATTGTCGCATACAACAATTGCATTGTTTATGAAATAAACCGAACTCAACTGAACGAGCTAAACAAATTATATCCTGAGCTGCAACAGATTCATGATGGGATTTGTGAAAGTTATGATCAAGCTATTGCATTCAGATCGATGCTAATGGACAATTACGCTGCAGAAGGGCGGGTTGAGCAGTTTAAACAGCATTTCAAATCAATTCTTAATCTCATGTCAAAGGGAGATATGGCAAACTACCTGGGTATTGAGTATGGATATCTATTAACCCTTTATAATTAGCAGACTAGTTCTACATCGGCAATACACTATTTCACAGCTATAAATACATGATTTCCCTGTAAATTTCATGTTTTTTCCCTGAAAGCAACACCACGATCCGTACCTAAATTAGTGTAAGAAATCAGAACTCAATACCCTTGTGATCTGAACCTGTACCGATACGGTTATCATCATCATTCAGCGGAGTGGTTCACGTCATTAGGGTAGTACTTTTTGGTTTCAGTAAACTAAAAGTTAAATATTATGAAAACAATTTTAAAAGGAGGTCTTGTAGCCCTTATTGGGTTCGGCCTTGCGGTAACACTGAATGCGTTTACCGAAGTAAAGCCAAAAACTGATTACAGTTATTGGCAGTATGAATCAGATGATGCCGGTGATCTTCGTGATGGCGCAAGTTACACCCAGATTTCCGCACCAACATCTTCGCCATGTGAAACCGGCGTTGATTTGCCCTGCGTGTTGAGACTGGATGAGAGTATCGATACTGAAGGAGAATTGGATAGCCATTTAAAAAGCACTGTAGTTTTTCCAACAGATAACGACATCATGAATGTGGCTATCTACAAAAAACCATAACGGAGCGGTGATTGGTTACCTGGTATGCCGTGCAGCTTGTGGATAATTTTGAACTGTTCCACAAGCTATGCATGGCATTTTTTTTAAGGGTTTTGCGGCATTCCGCTTAGCGAAATAACATCTTCTGGAAATGGCAGCGCATAACGCAGACTATTAGGCTGTAAAACTGTTTGTGCTCCATTTATCGTCCGGCTCATTGGTATTTCATCACCTTCCATGTTCCATCTTTTAATATCGCCCCAACGCAAAGTCCGCATAATTAATTCTTTCCTACGTTCATTTTTGATCAATGCGAGCAAAGCTGTCGGGCTTTGGTTGGCATAAGCTGTAAAGGTCCCTTTTTTATAGCGATTTGCGAGCAGGTTGTTCAAATCGGCCAACGCTTTGGTAATTTGATTTGCGCGGGCATAACATTCAGCCCTTGTTAAAAGCATCTCATCGGTAGCAACTCCATTAAATACAGAAGCTGCACCTGTATAATACCCTTTAAAAATGTAAGCTGTACCGCTCGCTTTAAAATAAACGGTTTTACGGAGATCATTGGCTGAATATAGATTGTACAGATCAGGATTGATCAATGCCCTGGTTTGGGAGGCAATGGCTACAGTAGGCGCCCTGCTATCAAATAATACTTCAATATTTTGTTGCGCGATCGGAAAGTTCGCCGAAGCAGTAAGGCTATTAAAATCCATTAATGTGTTTTGAATCTGCAAAGCACTGTCTGCATAGAGTCCGGCATTAATATAATCCCGCATTTGTAGGTAGGTTCTGCTCAGCATACCGTAAGTGGCACCTTTCGAGGGTCTGACTACTGAGATATCTCTTGCAGGCAGATATGTTAACGCAGCTTTCAGGTCACCCAATACCTGGGCATAACTTTCGGCCAAAGATGCCCTGACAGAAACAACATTGAAGTTGGCGTCTACTCTAAGTGGAATCCCTAAATCAGTCGCCGCTGTAGCGGCATTATAGGGTTTGGTCCAGATGCCAATTATATTTAGAAATGCTCTCCCTCTATGGAATAAAGTCTGTGCTTTGATGTGATTGGTTGTGGCAGAAGGTTCAAACTTATCCAGCGCATCAAGTATGGAATTACAGATATAGACCATTTCGTAGGGTGAAAACCACTGTGATGATGAAGCCCCGAAGTTGTGATCCCCCTTCCATAAATACATATTCTGATCTTCTACAGAACGGGCAGCAAATACTTCATTGGTTACATAATAATCGTCGACACAGGCATTGGGTACAGCCGGATCAGCAAAATTCATTTTAAGATAATAATCAAGCAATGCCTGCATATCATCGGTAGTTTGGATAGTAGCCAGTTTCTGATCGGGCTTTTCATCCAGGTATTTTTTACAGCCTAAACCTGTTGCCATAAGCAAGATCAGGATAGCTATTTTTAAAAACGGTATTATATCTTTTTTCATCTTGTTCGTATTAAAAGTTAAGCCTGCACCCTGCCGATAACGTTTTGGCGGGTAAGAGTGTACTTGTACCTGAATATTCGGGATCGATACCTTTTTTGTTGGCGCGCCACAAAATGCCCAGATTGCTGGTATTCAGGTAAATTTCGGCCGAGCGTAGTTTGGCCCCGAATAAGCCTTTGGGCAGGCTATAGCTCAGGTTGGCATACTGAAAGCGAATATGATCACCTTTTTCGATCAGCACTTCCGAAGCGGCATAAAACATATCCCTGTAGCTGTTGCTGGGGTAGATAAAGGAGGGTATAGTAGTGGTGGCTTCATCGCCAGCTTTCTGCCATCGTTCGGCAAAATCACTGTGTCCTTTCCCATTATTTACCAGGTTACTATAGCTTATGGTACTGCGTCTAAAATAATAGCCTAGTTTAAAACTAATGGCAACCTGTAAGCTCAATCCTTTATAAGTGAAACGGTTTTGCAGATTCCCAAAAAAAGTAGGCAAGGCCGAACCAAAGAATTTAAGGTCGTTTATCGATGTACCGGTAGTTACTATACTTTGGTAATTCTTGCTGGTCACACCATTTAGGTAAGCGATCGGATCACCTGCAGCATCCAGACCCGGACTTTTGAAAGCATAAACACTATAAAGGGGGCTACCCACTATGCCGCTGATGTTGGCACTTGTACCGCCTACCCATTCGTAAGCATTAGTAGCCAGTACATAATAGTTGGTTACTTTGGTAGCATTACGGCTTACATTTACCTGCGTTTGCCATTTTAGCTGCCCTTTTGTATTGATACTATTGAGCTGAATATCCAATCCCTTACC
This sequence comes from Pedobacter frigidisoli, assembly GCF_032678525.1. GTDB lineage: Bacteria > Bacteroidota > Bacteroidia > Sphingobacteriales > Sphingobacteriaceae > Pedobacter > Pedobacter frigidisoli_A. The sequence goes on along the minus strand of NZ_JAVTSE010000008.1, from coordinate 140,795 downwards.
TTGCATAGAGGCAATATTGCGGGTAATGTACGAACCAACCCCGGTGGTATAATCAATAGGGTAAACACCTAACAAATCTTTCCCGGTTTTGATGTAGGCATCTACACTGCCACTCAAACGACCATTAAGCATCTTGAAATCAATACCGAGGTTGGAGGTGCCCACAGTTTCCCATTTTAGATCGGGATTTGCCTTTTTATCTATTATTGCATAAGGTGTTTGGGTATAGATCGAAGTGCCATAATACTGAAGTGTAGTTACCGCGGTTTGAGATGGATCGGCGTTACCGCTGAACCCATAACTTAGCCGGAGCTTTAAAAATTCTACTGCGTCTGAATGGTAGAATCCTGCTTTCGAGATAATCCAACCCGTACCCATACTCCAAAGTGGTTTCCACTTATCGTTGGTATTTACGCCAAAGAAATTAGTGGCATCCCGACGTGCGCTGCCATACAATAAATATTGTTCACGGTAATTGTAGTTAAAATTTCCATAGGCACTTACATAGCGGTTATTAGTATGGTTTAAACTTTGTCCATCTGAAATATAAGCACTGCTTCCTGTGACATAATTGGGAAAAGCCGATACGTAATCAACTGTCGTAGTACTTAATACAGCAGTATTGTAGCCATAACTCCGGTATTTATCGCCTGTATCGTCTTGCTCCCGACGCTCAGCGCCAATCATGATGTCGATTCCATGTTGCCCCGTTTGCTTAGTATAATTTACTTGCGCCCGGAGGTCATGAGCATGGAGCAAAGCGGTAGAGCGGTCATCAATAGCACCCAGAGGTATTTTGTAAACCAGGCTGCCACCTGTGCCCGCCTGGGTAAAACTATTGATCAGATTACGCGTATAAAAACTCCCCATCTCGTAGAGTGTTTCGCTTTTTCCATATTGCCGTTCCAAACGGTATAACAGAGTGGCCGATAAACCTTTCCATTTATAGTTAAGCCCCGCATTGAGGTTCAGGTCGTCTTGATGGACTTTGGTTTGCTGAAAGTTGTCATCGGTTAGCGGATAGTAACGCCAGTCGAGCAGTTTAGTGTTACTGAGGCTATTGATGTAACTGGCACTATAACCCCTGGCAATGGGCAGTGCATTTCCGTTTGCATCCGTAAAGCTGGCATAGGGGTAAAGATTACTGCTCGCAGAAACGACACTGCCATAACCGCTCTTACCACTGGTACCATTGCTACCGGTATAAAGTAAACCAACATCAAGCTTTAAGTTTTTAACAAGGTCGAAACTAAGTCCATACTTCAGGCTAAGCCGGTTGTTTAAAGCATTAAGTTCTGTTGATGACCGGTCATAACCTGCCGAGGCTGTCCACCCGAAGCCTTTCGCGCCAGCTGCCGCCTGTACGTAATACTGCTGAGCATAGGTATTACGGTAAAAATAACGGGTAAAATCATCACGCACATCTTTGGTGCGGTAGGTGGCAATCTCAGCTTCTTTTTGTGCCTGTGACAAAGCAGAATTGTACATCAGGTCCACCACCGGAGAAAACACTGGTTTGCTTGGGCTGTTGTAATCGGATGTATAAAAGCCAGCCTTATACAGCTGCAATTCTACATCAATGTAATCACTACTGCTTATTTGCGGCAGGCGGTATAAATCGGGTGCCGCTTTGAAAGTACCTGCCATATTAGTGCTAACACTTAAGGGCTGATTATACTTACCTTTCTTAGTATTAATTACAATTACGCCGTTACCCGCACGGCTTCCCCAGATAGAAGTAGCTGCGGCATCTTTTAATACACTAATGCTTTCTACATCGTTTGGGTTAATATTGTCTAGGCTCCCCTCGTAAGGGAAATTATCCAGCACAACCAGTATTTCGCCCGGACCACCAAAGGTAGCAACCCCGCGTATACTCATCCGATCACGGTAATAGCCTTCGCGGTCAATGCTAATGCCATTACCGATGGCTTCAAGCCGGGCCATAATGCTGCTGCCTACCTGCTCGTTTAACGTAGCGGCATTAATTTGCTGATAAGCGCCTGTTAGCCTTTCAGCATTTACCTTTTGATAGCCTGTACTTACCGTTACTTCTTCCAATTGATTTACCCTTTGGCGCATCAATATCATGAGGTTCTTATTCGGTAAAATAACTAAGGTATCAAGACTCACATAATTCATCAGATACAATTTCAACTGATATTTTCCCGGTGGATAATTCAATTCTACGGAACCAGAGCGATCACTGAAATAGCTGCGCTTGTTTATCACAACAGTAGCTCCTGTAAGTGGCAGACCGCTAACCTGATCGGCAATTTTAAGTGTTGTGTTCTGTTGTGCACGAGCACTAATTATGCAACAGGCAAGTAAGAGAACGCCAATAATATTTTTCATTTCCAATTCTTTTGTGTTTAACTTATCTTTTCCCTGCAACGGCTGCTGCTCTGCGGGCCTCACCGTCTTTAAGTGCCTGCTGACGGTTGAGGATGGCATCGAGATTCCCCTTGTGCATAAACTCACTTCCGGAACTAGCAAGAAATTGACCTCCGGCAATCCATATATAATTTGGCACATAAGTGTGGATGAACTGGCGGGTCAAAATCGTATCGCCAACGATGGTGCTTAACTGATCATCAAAGCGCTTCATCATCTTCGCGATTTTCTCTGGAGTATCTCTGGTGTCTTTAGCATCTACCAATAACACTACAGTCAGCCCTGTATACTCTTTTTGAATGCTATCTAAATATTTAAACCGCTTAGTACAGCTGCTGCACCATGTGGCCCAAAAATCGAGAATGAGTAACTTCCCTTTGTATTTCTCTAAAGTTTGCTTGCTTGTTTTGCCGTTTTCGTATACGTTATGTTCTTGCTTCCAGAAACTTTCAGGCAGTATACTGCCTATCTTAACCGGGGCGACTGCCACTGTAGGCCCACTTTTAGATTGCGCGTGAAGTTTGGATGATGTCACGTTTAGACATAGCAAAGCCACTACGCTAAAAAATGTATTTTTTTGCATGTTAGTTTTTAAATGAATAGTGATTAATAAGCCTGTTTCCAGGCATACCGAAAGGAGTCGATGTTAGCTTGAGCTAAATTAATCTCTGCAGCATTGTCAGCAGGATAAATAGTTGAATAGCCTAAACTAACTTTACCTATCAAAAGCAAAACCCTGCCGCCCTACAGCATTAACCATCTCAAAAATGTGTAGCTGCAAGACGGACAGGGTCTGCCCGCTCTCTCTCAGCTCGGTTGTTTAGGCTTCAACGGATAAAGCCTGTTAAAATCATAGAATGTAGACGGTTTCATATCATAGTTAGTTTGTTCTATTTATTCTTTCCTTCAATTGAACAGAAATGTTCGTCAAGCCAGGATAAATAATTCTGATTTGAAACAAATCTGTTTTGATTACTTAGTAATCAGTCTTAACTGGGATGTGATTCTAATGATATGATTGGTTTTCCAATGTCATTAGTTATAGGGAAGATAGCCAACAAAAAAATGGCTTCGTAGTGATTCTTATGCTAATATAAAAACATTTAAAGCATACTCCAAATAAAAATACTCTTTTTATGGAGTGTGAGGATTTTTTTGTTTTCGGTCACTTTATTTCATGGCTGAAAGAGATAAAAAATTAGAAGAAGCAATTGAAAAAAAGTTGATCGAGATAGGAAGAAGACTAAAAGTTTTAAGAAAGAAACAGGGTTATTCAAGCCCGGATCACTTTGCTTATGAAAAAGGCGTCAACCGATCTCAGTATGGAAAATATGAAGCTGGCAGAACCAACATTACAATTGGTTCCTTGATGGCATTGTTAGCACATCATGGACTGAAATTGGAAGATTTTCTTTCGGAAGAGTTTAATACCTTATATCCAGGTGAAGAAAAGAAATAAGTATTCGACTGCCCGATCCTTTTTTTAATTTTAATAAAAACAAATTTTTAGCAAGTTGGCACGATTAGCAGAAATAGAAACTACAGCCTGGCATCAACCAGCTCTCGTGGTATAAAAGATTTGGTATCAAAAATGACGGCACCTTCCTGTTTAAACTTAGCATAGTCGATTTCGAGAAACTGCTGATGTGCAACAGCCAGGATCACCGCATCATAGCTTTTGATTGCATCGGCTGGTATCAATTCGAATCCATATTCCTTTTTAACTTCAATATCATTAGCCCAGGGATCATATACATCCACATTTAAACTGAAAGATTTCAATTCTCTGTAGATATCGATTACCCGGGTATTGCGGGTATCCGGGCAGTTTTCTTTAAAAGCAAAGCCTAAAATTAATACGCGTGCGCCATTGATCACCTTGTTTTTAACCACCATCATTTTGATGACCTTATTGGCCACAAACATTCCCATGTTATCGTTTACCCTTCTACCAGATAGAATCACTTCCGGTTTGTAGCCTAAGGATTCAGATTTATGGGCCAGGTAATAAGGATCTACCCCGATACAATGTCCGCCTACCAGTCCAGGTTTATAATTCAGGAAATTCCATTTGGTTGCAGCGGCGGCCAGAACATCAGTGGTATCAATCTCCATCCGATCGAAGATTAATGCCAGTTCATTGACGAAGGAAATGTTGACATCGCGCTGTGCATTCTCAATGGCTTTAGAAGCTTCGGCTACTTTAATGCTAGGCGCTAAATGCGTACCAGCGGTAATGATAGACGCGTATAAATCATTTATCGCGATTGCCATTTCGGGCGTGGAGCCCGATGTGACTTTTTTAATTTTGGTGAGGGTGTTCACTTTATCACCTGGATTAATCCTTTCCGGCGAATAACCGCAGAAGAAATCAATGTTATATTTTAGCCCAGATATCTCTTCAAGCACGGGCACGCAGTCTTCTTCGGTACACCCTGGATATACAGTGGACTCGTAAATCACCACATCCCCTCTTTTAAGTATTCCCCCGATCATTTTACTGGCTTCAAGCAAAGGTTTTAAATCAGGGCTTTTTTGCTGATCAATCGGTGTAGGGACGGTAACAATGTAGATTGAACAAGTTGCAATATCACTGAGCTTAGCAGTAAGCGTTAGCCCCAATGTTGTGGCCCTTGCCTCCATCACCTGAGCAAGTGCATGGAGGTCAGCTTCATGGGTGGCATCCTGTAAACGACTTAATTCCTCTACCCTTTGAGCACTGATATCAAAACCATAAACCGGATATTGTTTAGCAAACTCAATGGCTAGTGGTAAACCAACATAACCTAAACCAATAACTGCGATTTGCTTTTCCTCGTTCATAGATGCGCAAATATATATAAAAAGGCTTGAAGGCTGAAGGCCGTGGGAGCTGAGGAAAAATGACTCCAAGCGCGTTGGTTTGTAAAATCTATTGTATTTTTGGAATGTAAATAGAAAACATTGGAAAAAAGCGCTAAAATTTATATTGCAGGCCACAGGGGTATGGTGGGTTCTGCCATTTACCGTAAATTACAGAGGGAAGGTTACACCAATCTGATTACCAGAACTTCAGCAGAGCTCGATTTGCGTGATCAGAAAGCGGTAGCAGATTTCTTTGCTGAAGAAAAACCTGACTATGTATTTTTGGCTGCTGCTAAAGTAGGTGGCATTGTGGCCAATAATACTTACCGTGCAGATTTCCTTTATGAGAATTTAGCCATCCAGAACAACGTGATTCACAGTGCTTACGTAAACGAAGTAACGAAACTGATGTTCCTGGGATCAAGCTGCATTTATCCTAAAATGGCGCCTCAGCCTTTAAAAGAAGATTACTTGTTAACGGGTACATTAGAGCATACCAATGAACCTTATGCCATTGCTAAAATTGCCGGCATTAAAATGTGTGATGCTTACCGTGATCAATATGGCTGTAACTTCATTTCGGTAATGCCGACCAACCTTTATGGTTATAATGACAACTATCATCCACAAAATTCACACGTGTTACCGGCTTTAATCCGTAAGGTGCATGAAGCAAAAGTAAACAACGAAAAAGAAGTGGTGGTTTGGGGTTCAGGATCGCCCATGCGTGAATTCCTGTTTGCAGATGATTTAGCGGAGGCTTGCTATTATTTAATGGAAAATTACAACGAACCTAATCTGATTAATATCGGTACGGGTGAGGACTTAACGATCAAAGACCTGGCTTTATTGATCAAAGATGTACTAGGCTTTGAAGGCGAATTGGTATTTGACGCGAGTAAACCTGACGGAACACCAAGAAAGCTAATGGATGTAAGCAAATTGCATGCACTTGGCTGGAAACATAAAATAGACCTGCGAGAGGGTATTGCGCTGGCTTATCAGGATTTCGAAAGCAGATATTAGGAAGGCAGGAAGGCGGAAGGTAGAGAGGGACTGAGCGAGCTGCCGGTCTCGTAATCCGGAAACGACGATATAAACAAAAAATCCCGAATGATTCGGGATTTTTTTATGCTATTTAATTTGCTTTAAGAGGTAGGCACCATAACCACTCTTCACCAGTGGTGTGGCAATGGCTTTAAGCTGCTCAGCATCGATGAAACCCATGCGATAAGCAATCTCTTCGATACAACCGATTTTTAAGCCCTGGCGCTCCTCAATGATGCGCACGAACTCGCCAGCCTGCATTAGTGAGGCAAAGGTTCCCGTGTCTAACCAGGCCGTGCCACGGCTTAATACGCCAACCTTCAATTTACCGCGTTCAAGATATACCCGGTTCACATCGGTAATTTCATATTCACCACGAGGGGATGGTTTTACATTTTTGGCAATTTCTACCACTTCATTGTCGTAAAAATATAAACCTGGAACAGCATAATCTGATTTAGGTTGCTCCGGTTTCTCTTCGATGGAAATGGCCTTTTTGTTTTCATCAAATTCCACTACGCCATAACGTTCCGGATCGGATACCTGATAGGCAAATACCACGCCGCCTTCCGGATCAGCACTTTCCTGTAATAATTTCGACATCCCATCTCCGTAGAAAATGTTATCGCCCAGTACCAGCGCCACTTTATCTGTTCCGATGAAATCGGCACCAATCACAAAAGCCTGCGCCAGTCCGTTCGGTTCTGCCTGTACCGCATAGCTGAATTTACAGCCCAGCGATGCACCGTCACCCAATAACTTTTCGAAGTTCGGTAAATCGTGTGGTGTAGAAATAATCAGAATCTCTTTAATACCCGCAAGCATTAAAGTAGACAGTGGATAGTAGATCATCGGTTTATCGTAAACCGGCATCATTTGCTTGCTGCAGGCAAGGGTAAGTGGATGCAGGCGCGTACCGCTACCGCCAGCTAAGATTATACCTTTCATATATTAAAATTAGATTTGAGACACTAGATGTGAGATTTAAGATAATTTATCGATACAAGCCACAAGGCTATCTCTCCAGTAAGGAATGCTGATATTAAAAGTACTTTTAATTTTGCTTTTGTCCATTACGGAGAAAGGAGGGCGTGTGGCTTTGGTAGGATAAGCCGAACCTGGAATGGGATTGGCTTTTACCTCGGTATTGCTGATATCGAAAATCGATTTGGCAAAATCGAACCAGCTGGTAACTCCTTCGTTGCTGTAGTGGTACAATCCGTACGCGGTAGAACCGGAAGCAATGATATCGAAAATGGCATTAGCCAGGTCAATGGCATAAGTGGGTGTACCTACCTGATCAGCAATGATGTTCAGTTCATCGCGTTCGGCACCAAGCTTCAACATCGTTTTAACGAAGTTGTTGGCGTATTCTGAATACAGCCAGCTGGTACGTAAAATGAAATGCTGCGGCAATAAAGCAATCACCGCTTTTTCACCATCTAGTTTGGTTTGACCATATATACTAACCGGCAGAGCTTCGTCATCTTCCTTCAGTAGTTTCACCTCATTGCCGGCAAACACGAAGTCAGTGGAAATGTGCACTAGAGTAGCCTGATGACCTGCACAAGCCAGGGCCAGATTCGCGGCACCGGTTTCATTCACCGCTTTGGCCAGTTCCACTTCGTCTTCGGCTTTATCTACCGCAGTATAAGCGGCACAATTGATGACGAAAGCTGGTTTTTCTTTTTCAAGCAGGCTGTTTAAGCCTTCCTGATCCAAAATATTGGCATCTGCCTCCGCAGGAAATATCATTTCGGTAATGCCTCTGCGTTCGGCAACGGTTTTTAAACATTGTCCCAATTGCCCGCCGGCACCAATCACTAATATTTTACCCATGTTGTAGTTCAGCAAATGGTTTTAAAAGCATGTCTTTTTCGGAGATCGACTCCATTCCGGTTGGAATCAGCCAGTCTATATTTAAATCCGTGTCATTATAAATGACACCGGTTTCTGAAGCTTTATTGTAAAAGTTGTCGCATTTGTAAAGGAACTCCACGGTTTCACTCAATACCGAAAAGCCGTGTACAAAACCGCGGGGGATATACAGCTGCAATTTGTTTTCAGCACTTAAGCGTACCGCCACATGCTGTCCGTAAGTCGGAGAACCAGGACGAACATCAACCGCTACATCCAGCACTTCTCCTTTGGTTACACGCACCAGTTTGGCCTGTGCGAAAGCACCGGTTTGGGCATGTAAACCACGGATGACACCATAAGATGAATAAGATTGGTTGTCTTGTACAAAGGCACCGGAAAGCCCGGTTTTATCTTCGAATGTCTGCTGATTGAAGCTTTCGAAAAAATAGCCACGCGCATCATCAAAAACCCTGGGCTTTAAAATCAGACAGTCTTTGATTCCTGTTTCGGTAATTTCCATTATTTAGCGCTGTACTGTTGCTCGTAGTATGATTGATAGTTTCCTGAAGTCACGTTATTTAACCAGTCTTCGTTTTGTAAATACCAGTCTACCGTTTTCGCTAGACCTTCTTCGAACTGTAAGCTGGGTACCCAGTCTAACTGGTTCTGCAGTTTACTCGAATCGATGGCATAACGCAAATCGTGTCCGGCCCTGTCGGTTACATAGGTAATCAGCTTAGCCGACTCACCAGCCTCACGACCCAGTTTCTGGTCCATGATGGTGCATAGCAAATTGATCAGGTCGATATTTTTCCACTCATTATGTCCGCCGATATTATACGTATCACCGGTTTTTGAATTGTGGAAAATCACATCGATGGCACGTGCATGGTCTTCCACCCATAGCCAGTCGCGTACGTTTTCACCTTTACCGTAAACCGGTACCGGTTTGTTATTTTTAATATTGTTGATGGCTAAAGGAATCAGCTTTTCTGGAAAGTGATGTGAGCCATAGTTATTGGAACAGTTTGAGATCACGCAGTCCATACCATAAGTATCGTGGTAGGCCCTTACAAAGTGATCGGAGCTCGCTTTAGAAGCAGAATATGGGCTATGTGGATCGTAAGCGGTTGTTTCGGTAAACATACCTTCTTCACCCAATGCACCATATACCTCATCTGTACTCACATGGTAGAAACGTTTCTGGTCGTAAGCACCTTTCCAAGATTCACGTGCGGCATTTAATAAGTTTACCGTACCAATCACATTGGTCATCACGAAAGCCGTAGGATCTGCAATAGAACGGTCTACATGACTTTCTGCTGCCAGGTGAATCACCGCATCAAAGTTTTCGTTTTTGAATAACTCGAAAATGGCACTGGCATCAGTGATATCTTCTTTAACAAAACGGTAGTTCGGTTTATTTTCGATATCGGTTAAGTTGGCGAGATTACCGGCATAGGTAAGCGCATCTAAATTAACAATTTCGTATTGTGGATAGTTGTTTACAAAACGACGAACGACGTGTGAGCCAATAAAGCCTGCACCACCTGTTATGAGAATTTTTTTCACAGTTTATTAAATGATTTTCGAATGGCTAAAATAACACAGATATTATTAATAACCAATATTTTCGTTACAAAAATCGATGAATAGCCCTTTTTCGTTGAGAAGGACCGATTATTGAATGGGTGATTGAATGGATAATGATGTTGATTACATCGCTGCAACTGAACTTTCCAGTTCCTGGTACCAGGCTTCGCCATACTTACGGATGAGCGGTCCTTTAAGGAAACTGTATACCGGTACTTTTAGCTCCCGGCCAAAGGTGCATGCATCATGGCAGATGTGCCACCTGTCATAGTTCAGCACATCAAACTCCGGATATTTAGTGATGCGGATGGGGTATAAATGGCAGGAGATCGGTTTTTGCCACTCTACAATACCTTGCTCATAAGCTTTCTCAATGGCACATTTGGTAATGCCACCTTCAAATAAAACATAAGCACACTCTTTATTTTTATCTACACAAGGCGTAGTTAAGTCACCATCTTCATCCACCACATAAGTCCCTTGTTCTTCGATGGCTTTGATGCCTTTTTCGTGGAGCAGGTGTTTGATTTTCGGATAGATTTCTTCCAGTATCGCGGTTTCATCATGATCCAATGGTGCCCCTGAATCGCCCTCCACACAGCAAATGCCTTTGCATTTGCTTAAATTACATACAAAGTTTTCTTTTAAAACATCTTCGTGCACCAGCACCTGTTCCACTTCTATCATCATTATTCTTTTGCTAAAGCATATTTAAGCCCATCTGCCGATTTCAACTCCATTGTAACCGCACCCACCAGGATTTCTACCTGCGCTTTTACAGGCACACGGTTGCCATCATCGGTGACCCAAAGATACAAACGACTATCCTTTTTAAAAATACGTCCAGGCTTAATAGATGGACTAAATTTTAAACACCGGATGTTTCCCAGCTTACTTTTAACGGTTTCTTTCCCAACATATTCCACTTCGAGCGCGGAGATTTCATCCTGCAGGAAATAGTTAAGCTTAAACTTGTCGCCCACTTTCAGCTTGCTGATGTCCAGACTGCGGGCAAAGTAATAAGCCGATACCAGATCAAAGGTCTGCGTGGTTGGAGTAGTAAAGGTGCCCCGGTTGGAGACCACTTTTTTACCGTCCTGATTAAAGCGGGCCTTATCCTGGCGTTTATAGCTGGCTTCACGGATGTTCTCCTGGTAGAAGTAGGGCAACAAATCGGTTCTATCGATATAGGAGTCGTAATGGTCCCTGATTTTGTAAAAGACATCAAAGGTGCCGGAGGTTTCCGCATCTACCGTGAGTTTATAGGTAGGCCTGCCGTCGAACTTCAGATCGGAGTTGGTCACTTTCAGTGTACCCTCGGCCGCGGTGATGAAGCCGTAGCGGAGTTTGTACTTGAGTACCTCCCCTTCCTGAAATACAGGTTCCTTTTTAATGGGGAGCTCCTGCGCCAGACTCGTCAGGCTAAAGAGAATCCCGATGAAGATGAATAGTATGGGTTTCATTTGCGTGTGTGTTTGCATGAAGATATGCAAAAAGTAAACCAAAATAAAATGAACATTTTGTGTCGGCTAAGGCCGCCGGGGCCCCTTCTCCTTTTCCTTGATGAAAAGAAGCAAAAATCAAGGCTTGGCACTGATGTCGGATAAATTCGTAAAAGCTTTATTTCGGCTGCACAAGTGCCGATGAAATCGAGGCTATTGAACATCGGCATTTACGCGCAGCCTTAGCCAGGATAAGACCCGATTAGAACTGCTCAAGCTTTAACGTTTTCTCCTTCCATCATTGCCTATGCCGGATAACCGACCGCCCGAAGCAGGGTGCTTAGACAACCTTCTATTTAATCCTTTCTTTTAAACACAGGCACCGTAGAACATGGCTCCCCGAACATGATGCTCTTTACGACTGGTGTAAGCAGATTGGTGATCTCTACATAGGCGGATACCGGTACATCGATATCGCCACAACCTTTTACCACTACCCTTTCGTTGGCATAAGCCTGAGGATCGATTTTAGATAAGGCTTTGGTGGCCAGAACAGCTTCGAGGGTATCGAGGGTGCCGAATACCACTTCATTAGCATAAGGTTTCATTTTATTGGCCAGCAGCATATAAGCCCAGGTAGGTACGATAGCATCGGCTGAGCAGAAGATGGCAACATTTTTATCCTGATACTGGCTCCAGTCGTGGGTTTTGATGAACTCACGGAAATCCTTTTCGCGCAGCATTAAACCATGGAAAAGATTATCCTTGATATCGTAAAGTACACGCTCGCCTTTATGATAAAAGTCTTCGAGATTTAAGGTGATTAAACCGCTGTTAGCTACTTTGTTGATGATGTTTTCCTGAATGTCCATGGCCTGTAAATAAAAAAACCGTTCCGAAGATCTTCGGAACGGTTACAAAATTACGTATTTTCTGTTTAATAGAATTTCACACGATTGTCTTTTATCTTGGCATTATCCTGTAAAGCCTGGAAAGCTGCGCCTAATGAACGCTGACCTAAGCTTAACAACATGCCTTCTTTTTGTTTGTACATGTTGGCAATTGGTGCAGGATTAGTAAATCCATCTACCGAGAACACATATACACCACGCTCGCCTTGTACCGGTGCAGATACTTTGCCTGGCTGAGAACCAAATACGCTACCAACCAATGCATTTTCTTGTGCCACACCTGGAATTACCGGGTTAGCAAATACAATGTTTGATACCGGACTTACCTGACGGGCAACTTTCGCTGCAATCTGATCTAAGTTTCCTTTTCCGGCAGCAGCTAATTTCTCTTTTAAAGTTTTAGCTTTTACATTGTTGATCACCATCGGTTTGATATCGTTTTTCACATCAGCCAATGATAAAGTGCCTTTCGGACTCACACCTGTTAAGTGTGCCACTACATATGAATCGCTCATGCTGTAGATTTCAGGTAATACATCACCTTTATCTGCTGCGTAAGCATCCTGAATTAATTTACGTGGGTTATCTAAACCTGCAGCGAATCCCTGAGTAGCGGTAACGCGGTCGGCCAGAGCCACTTTTAATTTCTTAGCACCTGCCACTTTAGCAAAATCACTTCCTTTAACATCGTTTAAGAAGTTACTTGCTGCTTTATAAGCGGCATCTTTGGTTTTGCTACTTGCAGTAAGTGCTTTCTCAACGTAAGCCAGCTTAGCTACTTTAGAAGAACCGATTTGTTTTTCGATTTTAAGGATGTGTACACCAAACTGAGATTTTACCACTTTAACATCGCCAACCTGGCCATCAAAAGCAGCATTCTCAAATTCAGGAACCATAGCGCCACGGGCAAAAGTACCCAGCTCACCACCTTTATCTTTAGAACCATCTACACTGTATTGTTTTGCCAGTTCAGCAAAGTTACCGCCTTTAGCGATTAAGCCTTTTAATGAATCAGCCAGTTTGATGGCTTTATCTTCGCCGCCTAATTTAGCTGCATCTAATAAAATATGGCTCGCTTTAACCGAATCAGGAGAGAAACGCGTTTGAACCACTTTAACAATTTTATAAGAATTACCTGATAATTTCGGACCGTAGAAGCTGCCTGCAGGTAAATTGAATACTGCTGAATCTAATGCCGGATCGCCCAGTTTACCTTTTGAAAGGTAAGTGAAAGGAACCTTAACATCAGAGTTGATGGCTGCGAACAGTGAATCGTTTTTAGCTACCTGGAAATCTGCAGCCAATTTATCTACCTGTGCTTTTGCAGCCAGTGAATCTTCTTTGGTTGGGTTGATGCTGAAAGCAACATATTCAAAAGCGCGTGTTTCAGTTGGATTATTGAAACGTGCTTTGTTCTGATCGTAATACTCACTGTAATCTGCATCTGTTAGTTTTACAGAAGCATCAGGAATAGAAGTATAATCAAGGCTTACATATTTGAAGTTAGCCAGTTTGTTGCGGTTGTTGTACTCATCGGTAGCTTCTAATGAAGTTACATACACAGAGTTTTTAATCAGGTTGCTGTATTTGGTTTGCAAAGCCTGGTTGGTTACCTCTTGTTGTAACATATTCGATTGCTGTATCGCTTGTGCTTCTTTTGATTTTAAGAAGTTCATCAGCGTAACGCGATCAATCTGTCCGGTTTGAGGGTTAGAGAAATATTGTTTGATTAAAGGGCTTGGGTTCGAACCTTGCAATAAATCAAGTAATTCATCTTCAGAAACAGTTAATCCTAAACGCTCGTATTCTTTTGTTAACAATACTTTACCCAATTCAGCATTCCAGGCCTGATCTACAGCCATAGCAGTCATTTGTGCATTCGCACTACCGCCATACTGTTGTTTCATCTGGTTAACACCCTGATCTACTTTCGGTCCGAAGTCGTCGATACTGATATCGTTGCCATCGATAGACCCCACAACTTTCTGATTTGCCGACCAGAAAGGCTTACCCACGTTAATTGCATCGCCTACTAAAAATGCAACAATTGCAAAACCTATCGCAAAGACCAGGATATAGCCTGCACGGTTACGCAAAAATGTCATTAATCCCATATTGTACTGTATAAATTTATTTAGTTTTTTTAAGAGGGCGCAAGATACAAATTTGCCTTAAAAAAGAAAATACAAAATTTTATTTATCAAGAGCTTAGTTTTCAGGAATATCAGGTAGTCAGAATCAGGTATCAGAACTGGATTCGGACTAAGGCGCCACGCCCTCTTTCATGTTCAGCTCCCCGCTACCTGTTTCCATTTCATAGGTGCTAAAATCCTGGGGTGCTTTGAAGTTGATGCCGTTACCGACATTCCCATCAACGCCCTTTACAAATACCCTTTGATTGGAATAAAAGATTTTTTTCTGCTCGTCCCAGATAAGTTCTTCTGAAGTGAAGGTATCGCCTTTGGCGCTCTTCACCACTACGTTTTTACGGAATTCGGTTTTGAGTTCCTGATCTTTACGGATGGCGTAGTCGCATACGAGGTTACCATCAATCTGGCCGTTCTCGTTATAGAAGTCGATCTTTACGCCTTTGGGCATTTCCTGGTAAATCGCTGCGTTGGCCGGAGTTACCTTATCAAGCACGGGTGCATAGCCCTGCGCTTTTACTCTCGCAGAATCACTGTAAATGATATCAACACCCAGAGTCCTGTCGCGCGCAACATTAACTTTTTTGGAAGAAGCAACAGCATCGGCTTTTTTTAAATCATCATCTCCACACGATGCCAGAAATAAAGGCAGGGCAAAGATTAAACCATATAAAAAAGCCTTTCTGATCATTAATCTACCCTGTATCTGCGGAACCAGGTATCGTTAAGTGTAAAACCTAAATGGAAATTGATGTATTGTTCTTTAACCAGGTTATTGTTTAAAGTACCGCGTTGACCAACTTCTGTAGTGAAGTTGATTTTATAGAAGGCAGTACCCCCGTTTGCTGATGGCAATGGGAAACCAAAACCCAATGAAGCACCCATTTGCTTAATATCCTGATTGTTGATTTGAATATATGTTTTATCGTAAGATACCCCCAAACGGTAATCTACTCTTTTCATGTAATTGTTGTATGAATAGGCATCAGGCGTAAATTGTCCACCTAGAGATGCACCCCAGCTGTTTTGTAAGCCCTGGTTGGTACCATTAATAGAAGTGGCTGACCATTTGCTCATTCTGAAATCGGCACCCACCATCCATTTATCGTTCTGCTGAATGGAAATACCGAAGTTATGTGTTAATGGTAAAGTGATGTTTGATGATCCTTTATCCACGCTGCTCAGGGTATCGATTGCCGTTTGCTCGTTTCCGCTCGCATCTCTCAGGTAACGGGTAGCATAGAAATTCTGGGTGGTATTGATTTTACCTTTGTAGCTTCCTGAATAACCTAAAGTAACCAGGGTCTTTTTACCTACATTGAAATCGTATTGAAGTCCGTATGAATAGTTGATACCGCCCACGCTGTTTTTATTCTGCAATTTAGCATATACGGAAGTGGCATCGTAAGGGTATTCTGTAGCCCTGGTGGTTTGCAGGTTACCGAAGATATACTCGATGTTTGCACCGATCCTGAAGTGATCGCCAATGCGGTGACCGTAACCGAAGTAAGCTTTAGATAAACCACCTTCGCCTTCGTAAATCTGATCTACAGTGGAAGTATCAACCTTGGTTCTGTTGCGGTAAGAGTAACCCAGATCAGAGTATGGCAGGATACCAAAACTGATGGCCGAGTGCCTGCTTACAGGTGTGGCAAAGGCCAGGTGACTAAATGTAGCGTTGAAGCTGTTCTCACTCAGACTGCCTTTTTGCAGGTTGGTGAGGCTGGCATTCATACCGATATCGATGGTGGTTAAAGTGATGCCCGCATAGGATGACGGGTTTTGCATATTGATGTAGTTAAAACCACTTACCTTATTTACTGCAGTAGAAATTCCGCCCATTGCCCTTAACTGGGGAAGCAACGAACCTTTGATATTTCCTAATCCATATCTTGAATATGGTGATGATGTGGTAACCTGTGCCTGGGCACCTAAACCACAAACTAAAACGAGTATGGCTGCAATATAATTTATTCTTCTGTACATTTTAATCTGCAATAGCTTCATTTAATCCTTTTAATACTAAGTAGGGATCATTAATAATTTGCGGGGCAAAGATGCTGTTTTGTAATTGCTTATACAAAAATTTAGCGTCGCCACCTGTTAAAATCACCTTTAAAGTACTTTCTTTTCTATTATTTAGGGCGATAAAGCCTTCAATTTCATTTATTACCCCTTGCAATACGCCGTTTTTCATGGCCGAAGTGGTATCGGTTCCGGCCTCAATCTGGTCTCTTTCACTCCATTCTACCAATGGCAACCTGCCGGTAAATTCGTGCATGGCTTTAAAGCGCATGCTTATACCCGGACTAATGCTCCCCCCGAAGTAGGCTTTACTGCTGCCCAGCAAATCGTAGGTAATGCAGGTTCCGGCATCGACAACTAAACTTGCCGAATTGGGATACAAGCTATGGGCGGCTAAAACAGCTGCCCACCTGTCTAATCCCAGTGTTGCCGGAGTAAGGTATTTATTTTCTACGCCGTTGCTAAGCTGGGTAGAAAACCGCGTATAAAGTGTATGTTTTTTCAAATACTCTTCCAGGGGTTTAATTTCCTGATTCACACTGCTAATGATTGATTTTTGAGGAGAGAACTTCTCGATTAGTTGTGCCAGATCAAGAATGCCCAATTTAGTTAAACGTTGATGGTGTACCACTTCGCGATGCTTAAAAATGGCAACCTTCGCTGATGAATTCCCAATATCGATGCTTAATTTATGCACTTAATATCCCTGTCTGCTAATTATTAAATCATTAGAAATTTAGAAAAAACACAGCATAACCAAACTTCATGGCACAAAGCTATCAATCTTCTTCAAGTTTCGTCCTGGTTTTTTGTTAAAAAAGGTTAAACAAAAAGAAAGTACTGCACCGAAAGCACGAACAACAGGAACAGCGTTTCGTAAAACCAGCGCTTTTTGGCATTGGAAAAATAATAGGCTAACAGCACTGCGCCCGGTGGTACGCACAACAGAAAATGCCAGGTCCGGAAATCAGGCTTGAGGTAGAAACTGGCTGCTGCCACGATGAACATGAAGAACAGTAGCTGGAAGGCTTTCCGGGTACTGATGAAACTGCGGAAGAAGTTTTCGCGAAGCTGTAATGATGCCAGAATGATGATGATGGCTACAGGGATCAGCACCAGATAATCGTTATAATTGATTTTGAAAACAGATGGAAATTTATTGCCCAGTGGTTTCCAGATCTGGTAAAACAGGCTTAGGTTATCATTCCAGTAGTAAAAAACGGCCAGAAAGAAAAAGACGGTCAGAAAACCGGTCACGCCGGCAACCCACTCGCGCCAGCTGAACGCCCGGAACAGCAGCAATGCCAGAAAAATCATCACCATCATGACCATGAAAGGGAAATAAACCAGCGTGCCCAGGCCGATGATCATGCCGATATCAAATACCGTAGTGATGGAATTGGCACTCTTCCCCAGTTTCAGGAATTTATCAATGATCCAGATCAGCAGAAAATTGCTCACCAGCGCCGGGCTCAAAATCATAAAGGGCATGAAGAGACTGGTTCCGGTAACAAACATTAGCGCCGGCAGAAAGCTGGGCTTTGCCAGTAAGTTGTGGTTGTTTACGACATAATTGAAAATTAATGCCTGAATAAAAACCAGCATAGACGCAATGGCAATGTTGGTAGATGGGGTAAAAGCATTGTCGAGATCGATATTGATGAGCAGCCGGGCAAAGGGCTCCAGGAAATCGAAATTCAGCTGTGGCGGCACCTCATAAAAAATGGCTATTCGCATAAAAATTGTATATGCAAACAGCAGCAATATGTTAATGGGGTTGAGCTTTCTAAACTGATTGATCATGCTTTTTTAAAGAGGAAGCAAAGTAAAGATAAAAAGCTGAAAGTGACAAGTAAGTATCACTTCTCACCTTTTCTCGCATATTTCTTCACCATTTCATCAATAATCTTCGCGGTTTCATCCGGAAAATCGAATTCATGTTTTTGAGGTTGCGCTACCCAGTTTTTCACAATCGGCAACCAGTTTCGGGTACTGCCCCAGATCACCGGGAGGCCGAACTGCTTCAATGCATAGGCATTGCATTGCTGCTCAAACTGGAAACGCATTGGCGCGACCAGTAACTTTTTCTTCAGATACAGGGCTTCAGACGGGCCTTCAAAACCGCCACCGGTAAACAAACCTTCGCAGGTGGCGAGGCTGGTATTGAACTTTTCGTTATTCACGGGCTCTACCAGCACGTTTTCATGATGGTAGGCGACTTTAGTATGCTTGGAAAACACCTGCCATTGAACTTCAGGAAGCTGGGTAAATAATTTGACCAGTCTTTTATCATCGATAGCAGGTAAATATACCGTATAATGCCCCAGGTTTTTATTATCCAGGGACCTGATTTCAGAACGGATAACCGGCGTATGGATAAAGGTATCATAGCGATCGAAATGAAAGCCGATATGGTATTTAGTAGGTGCATACCTGCTCAGGATCAGTTTACCCCAATCCAATGAACGCGGGCGGGGGACTTTCTTCGATTTAAAAGCAGCCTGGTGACTCAGCGATACGCAATCGATCCCCTGCAACTTACAGGCCCAGGCGCTAACGGGTTCGAAATCGTTAACAATCAGGTCGTATTCTTTAAGCGGAAGCTGTTTCATGTCTTTCCTGAAGCGGAAAAGGTTCATGTTCAGCCAGGTTTTAAAATGATCTACCCCACCTTTTTTACCAAAAATAAAGCTGAAACCATGAAGCTGGTATTTGATCGGCTGACTCAATTTTACATCGGCCTGGGTGCCACTTACCAGGATATCAAGTTCACCATACTGCTGAAGTAATGGAATAATTTCCCGTGCGCGGCTCACATGCCCGTTCCCTGTACCCTGAATTGCGTAAAGTATTTTCATTTAATGCTCCAATATCTAAATTTATTGGGCAATTTCATATTTTATATTCTGTAAAAGAATATTTATATCCAGTTTACTTTTTAAATCATCGGCATCAGACAGGATTCCCTCTTCTGTTTCATCTTTAATAAAATCCGCATGATTGTATTTAAATACCGTCCATTGCTGGTCGTGATACTCGAGTGCCGTTAAACTTTCCACCCAGTCGCCGCTGTTAAGATAGGTTACTTTTCCCTCATCGGTAGAAATTTCGCGCATTTCAGCCTGGTGGATATGTCCACAAACTACGTAATCGTAGCCTTTTTCGATTGCCAGTTCAGCTGCTGTTTGTTCGAAGCTATTGATAAACTTAACGGCATCTTTGAACTTGGCCTTTATCTTTTTTGAAAAACTCATCTTCTCGCGGCCGGCTTTGGTGAGTACCCAGTTGACCACACTGTTGAGCAGAATCAGGGTATCATAGCCTACCGCTCCCATTTTAGCCAGCCATTTGGAGTGCTGCATGGTCACGTCGAATACATCGCCATGGAAAAACCAACCCTTTTTACCGTCCAGGTTGAGGATCAGTTTATTTTGCAGGTAGAAACCGCCCATTTCCATGCCATCGAATTTGCGGAGCATTTCATCGTGGTTGCCAGTAAGGTAATGTACCTGTACGCCTTCTGAAACAAATTTCATCAGCTTGCGGATCACTTTCATGTGCGACTCCGGCCAGTAGCTTTTACTAAACTGCCAGATATCAATTATATCACCGTTGAGGATTAATGTTTTGGGCTTAATGCTTTTGAGATACTTTAGCAATTCTTTGGCGTGGCAACCATAGGTGCCCAGATGCACATCGGAAATTACGACTACATCAGCATTTCTTTTACTCATAACCGGGATTTTTTAGGGGCAAAGATTTTGATACCGCTTGCAACAAGCAGTTTAATTTAAAACGGGGATGTTTACCACTCTTCTTCCTCATCAAGTTTTACCTCAAAAGGACTGAAGAAATAAAGGATAACAATCAATAAACAAATTGCGAAAAAGGATTCCAGCATAGCATCTGATTTAACAATACAAAAGTAAGACATTGAATATCAAACAAATGTTACGGGACTGTTAAATTTTTAGCAGGAAAGTTAAAGGGGTTTAAGGCGGAAGGGAGGGGATGGAAGGGAGGAAGGTAGAAGGTAGGATGGCAACCGGATCACTAAACAATGAAAATAAGCGGAAATAAAAAATCCTGAGTAAGGCGTGATGTTAAACACCGCTACTCAGGACTTTCAATTTTTTCCTGTGATTGAACACGCGACTGAAGGCCCGAGACTTCGGACTAAAGCCTGTTTAAGCCTTTTTCTTCTTTTTGTTTTCTGAATAAAATCCGAAACCTAAACCGGCAAGCAATAAGATGGATCCGGCAAGCGAGATTTTTTCTCCTGCATAGTATGAGGTTGGGTGGAAAATAAATTCCAGTTTATGGTTACCACCTTCCAGTTGAGCGGCACGTAAAACGTAGTCGGCCCTGAAATATGGCTTCTCCTTATCATCGATATACATTTTCCAGCCTTTGTTGTAATAAATCTCTGAGAACACAGCGATCACATCTTTTGCTGATGAATACTCATAGGTTAAATGATCTGGGGTGTAGGTGGTCAACTTGATAAAACCTTCCATACCTGTACCCAAACGTTTGGTATCGATTAAGCTCTTATAACTTTCATCTACAATAGCTTCTTTTTTGGCGTCGAAACTGCTGATGGCTTTCATTTCCTCATCAGAATTCTTCGCAAACTGCACACTTTGTACAAACCAGGCATTACCCGCAGCCGTTTGGTTACGCTGCATTTTGTAAGAACCGTTTTGAGGATCCTGAGTAATGATGTATTTGGTATTCAACATATCCAGTACATCCTGATTGATGCTTTTGGTTAACTGATTATCCACCAGTTCCTGAAAACGTTTTAAACGCGCAGAGTGGAAACCACCAACTGTCTTATGGAAGTAAGAGGTTTCAGCACTTTTAAACGGATCGCCCAGTGATAAATCGAATACCCTGAAGTTAGGATCTTTATCTGCAGAAATCAGCGGATCGATATCTCTTGGCTGATAGTGGTTAGCCAGGTCAGACTTGCTTACGAAATTCTGGTTGTTTAAATAGCGGCGATCTACCTGCCATAAATCTACCAGGATGAAAAATGCCAGTAGTCCGAAGGCCAGTTGCATGTTCATTTTTTTGGTAATGAATGCCCAGGTGATACCAAAGCCCAGGGCAATAAACAATAAGGTACGCAAAGCATCGGCACGCGCCAAAGCGACACGGTCGGCCACTACGCCATTTAATATTTCGATAGCAGCACCCCGGTTATTTTGTAAGGTTTGTGCCAGGGCATCTAATATCTGCGCCTGATTGGCCTGGGTAAAACTGAAAAACGCGGTAGGCAGTACGGCTACGATAAGTGCAAAACCTCCGGTAATGGCGGCCGACCAGGTCAGGCGTTTAACCAGGTATTTCTGATCGTACTGACCTTCCTGTGCTTCCTTAATTGCCAGAATAGCCAATAAAGGAACCAGAAAGCCTACAACGGCCAGGATCGATTCTACCGCACGGAATTTATTGTACCCGGGCAGGTAATCGAAGAAGATATCGGAGATTAACGGGAAGTTTGAACCGAAGGAAAGGAACATCAGTAAAATACTGGTTCCTAAAATCCACCATTTCCAGCGGTGCTTTACAATGAATAATCCGAATACAAAGAGCATACAGATAATGGCACCGAAATAATATGGCCCAGAGGTACCGGGTTTGTTTCCCCAGTACTGGTTGGTACCGAAGTTTTGCGCCACATAACCAATAGCCTGACGAGGATCTACTCCCTGAAGGTTTTTCTCAACCGCTTTATAGGTATTGCTCTCCGGCTTGATCATTTCATCGATGCTGCTGGCACCGCCATAAATATCGGGAATCAGAAAAGAGAAGCTTTCGCCAACACCCTGGCTCCATTGATAAGCATAATCTTTATCTAAACCGTTCGCAGGCTCAGCTTTATCAGTGGTTAAATTAGACTTTCCACGGATGGTTTCTTTTCCATATTCATAGGTTGTCCACAAGGTACCTGCATTTACCAGAACGGCAAGGAAAAGACCTGCAACGATATAGGCAATAGACTTACCAAATGTGGCCAGCTGTTTTGCTTTTATGGCATGGTAAAGTTCGATACAAGCCAGGATGAATAACGCGATGAACAGATAATAGGTCATCTGGATGTGGTTGGAACGGATTTCCAGTGCCATGAACAAGGCGAGTAAACTTCCGCCAACCAGATAACGGCCTCTTAATGTAAGGATAATAGCGGCCAGAATCGGCGCAAAAAAGCCGATCGCCAGCGCTTTATTGCTGTGACCTGCGGCGATAATGATAAAGTTATAGGAAGTAAATGCAAACGCAATGGCTCCTGCCGCAGCCAGCCAGGGGTTAATCCGGAGTACGCAGAACAATAAATAACCGCCAAGGAGGTAAACTAAAACCGTTCCAACCGGATCGGGAAAAACACCTTTAATTACATCAATACCATAGGTGGTAATGTTAAGCGGATACTGCACCCAGATCTGGTAGGCCGGCATCCCGCCAAACATCTGGTTAGTCCATAGCGGACCTTTTCCAGTGGCTTCCTTCACATCCATAATTTCTTTCTGCATGGCTTTAGCCTGCAAAACATCGCCCTGCTGAGGTGCCTTCCCCTGTAATACAGGACTGAAGTAGGCAAAAGTAATGACTACAAAAAACGCTATAATGGCAAGGTGGATGCCATTTCTATTGAACCAGTTATTCATTAAGGTTTGTTTAAGTTTAAACGAAGGTCAAAAATAAAAATTTGGGCGGTATAAAAAAGGAATAAATTAAATGCACGTCGAATAAATAATTAGTTTTGTATATAGTATAATCAAATTTAAGCCATTTATAATGAGAATTTTTGCTTTGATCTGTCTCTTTACGGGAATCAATTTTGCTGCTTACAGTCAGACGGTAAGTTTGAACGCAAAAGAAATTAAAAAGCTGAAAGCATGGATTAAACAAGATGCAGCAGCTAAAAATACTTACGCAAAGTTTGAGCAGGCCGGGGCGAAATACCTGAATGAAGCACCTAATCCTTTAGATACCATCAGGACGGAAGGTTTATTGAAAGGAAATCCAAAGAAGATAAAAACATGGCTGGCTTTCCAGGACATGGATAAAATGTATACCCTTGCATTGCTGTACCGGTTAACAGGTGATCAAAAATACCTGGATAAAAGCACCTCGTTTCTGCTGGCATGGGCAAAAATAAACCGCCCGAATGGCAATCCGATTGATGATACCAATGTGGATAAAGCTGTTGAGGCTTATGACCTGGTTAAAGATAATCTTGCAGTCAAAGATCGTGAGGTGATTACGAAATGGCTTGCTGAAACGGCGTGGGCGGAGGTGAACAGTGTGCGGATGAAACCAGGAAGGGCTACCGCTATCAATAACTGGAACGCGCACCGGTTAAAAGTTGTCGGAGAGATTGCTTATGCCATAGATAACCGGGAGCTGATTCAATGGACCATAGATAACCTGAAAAGCCACATCGACATCAACTTATATGCTGACGGAACAAGCCTTGATTTTAAAGAGCGTGATGCCATGCATTACCATATTTACGACCTGCAGCCCATGCTAAAGCTGGCCATCATCATCGACCGGGCAAAGGGATCAAACTTTTATAGCTACGAATCGCCTAAAGGCGCCTCGATCAGGAAATCTGTTGAATGGTTGCTTCCTTATATGGAAGGCAAAAAACAGCATGAAGAATATGTAAATACCACAGTGCAGTTCGACCGCGACCGGGCAAAAAATAACGAGCCTGGTTTTGCAGCCGGTACTATGTTCGAGCCTAAAATGGCGCTGCCCGTGGTGGAGCTATCGGTTTATTTTGATGGCAGTCAGAAAAAATTGTTGCAAGAATTGAAGGAAGTTGAATCGATGCAGTCTTTGACTGACGAGATTCAGCGGGAAAAGATAAGGTAATTTCAAGCCGGGAATATCAGGTGGATTCAGCAGACTTACCGAGATAGATAAACTTTCAATAATTTTTGAAAACATAAAAATTATGGGTTATCTTTAGCTATGGAATTAGCTGCAGCGAAACTTAAATTTATAGAGGCCTGGGGAAAGCTGGGCTCGGAATGGGGAATCAACCGCACCATGGCGCAGGTTCATGCACTGCTGCTGATCTCTCCGGAGGCGCTGACCACTGAAGACATTATGGAAAGTTTGAGTATTTCCAGGGGTAATGCCAATATGACCCTTCGCGATTTAATTGGCTGGGGTTTGATTGAAAAGCAACACAAAGCCGGAGAGCGGAAAGAATATTTCTTTGCGGACAAAGATGTGTGGAACATTTCCCGTCAAGTGGCCAAAGAACGTAAAAAACGCGAGCTGGAGCCGGTGCTGAAGATTCTCGGGGAATTATCCGCTGTGGAGGGTGATGAAAAGGATCCGAACTATACCACTTTCAAAAAGTCGATTACGGATATTAATAAACTGGCTGTGAATGTTGACAAGACCTTTGAGGCGATGCTGAAGGCAGAAGAGAGCTGGTTCTGGGGATCGGTTTTGAAAGTGTTTAAATAGGCATTAGTATCAGGCATGAATACCTGATACTCCTACCTTAAAATTATTTAACTTCTTCGTAATCTACAAAATCACCGAGTTTATCGGTTTTACCTGTTTGCTGGGGCGGCATGTAATCGATTGATATAGAACCTTCCGGCTTTGAACGCTTTTGTTGTTGTCCTTGTCCGCCGGCCTGTTGCTGGGCTTTACTGACAAGGTTACTGAAAAGCATCGGCAATATCAGTTTGATCAGCATTCTGATGATCCAAAGTACCAATATAGCGATGAATATGAATTTAATTAATCCCATTTCTTTTAATTACTGTTAATACAAATATAGACGTCGCAATTTTTATTTTGTTACTTTTTAGGCCTTTAATTGCTTTTTCATTACAAAATGTTACGTAATCGAGCTGTATTAGCTACCATTGCTGGCCTTCAATCTTCAACAATCTCCGCTACCCTCCCGATCTGTCCATCCTCGAGTCTGACTTTAATACCCCTCGAATGAAAGGCGGATGAAGTTAACAGATTTTGAACTACACCGTAAGTAATTACGCCTGACCGCTGATCTTTCTTCAATATAATTCCTACTTCGAGTCCCGGGTAAATATCTTTTCTGTTTTGACCATTCATAATACTATGTTTTAATAATAGGCAAAGATCAGAATTTTATTTCAATGAGAATAACTCCGGGTAATCCGGATGAAGTGCTATACTCATTTCGCGAACTTTTCATTATACATTTTCTCCAGGGCAAACATTTCATCACGCAGTTTTGCGGCTTGTAGAAAGTCCATTTCCTTAGCTGCTTTCTGCATATCTTTCCGGGTATTGTCGATGGCTTTTTGCAGTTCGGCTTTACCCATATATTGTACGATGGGGTCGGCAGCGATGCTGATTTCCGCATTCTCCACATATGCCCTTGCTTTATTGTCGCTGGCTTTCTGAGAGAAATCTAGCACAGAAGTTTGTTCCAGGATGGCTTCCCTCGATTTTCCGACCGTTTTAGGGGTAATCCCATGTTCCAGGTTATAGGCAATTTGCTTTTCCCTGCGGCGGTTGGTTTCGTCGATGGTTTTCTCCATACTCTCTGTTATCCCGTCGGCGTACATAATTACCCTTCCCCTATCGTTACGGGCGGCGCGACCAATGGTTTGAATCAACGATTTTTCAGAGCGGAGGAAACCTTCTTTATCTGCATCGAGGATGGCCACCAAAGTTACTTCCGGTAAATCCAGCCCCTCTCTGAGCAAGTTGATCCCTACCAGCACATCAAATTCACCCAGGCGCAGTCCACGAAGGATCTCTACCCTTTCCAGCGTTTTGATTTCGGAGTGGATGTACCGGGTTTTGATATTTAAGCGGTCGAGGTATTTAGTCAGCTCTTCTGCCATGCGTTTGGTGAGGGTAGTCACCAGAATACGCCCTCCGTCTTTAATGGTCAGATCGATCTCATCTAACAGATCATCAACCTGGTTTATAGCCGGTCGGATTTCAATGACAGGATCTAGCAAACCTGTTGGACGAATCACCTGTTCGACCACTACCCCTTCAGATTTTTCCAGTTCGTATTCAGCTGGTGTGGCACTAACATATATCGTTTGCGGCGCCAGGGCTTCAAACTCATTGAAGTTTAACGGGCGGTTATCTAAAGCTGCCGGTAAACGGAAGCCATATTCCACGAGTGATAATTTCCGCGACCGGTCTCCACCGTACATGGCTCTGATTTGCGGAACCGTAACATGGCTCTCGTCAATCACCATCAGGTAGTCATCAGGAAAATAATCGAGCAGGCAGAATGGGCGCATACCGGGCTGTCTGCCGTCAAAAAAGCGCGAATAGTTTTCGATACCCGAGCAATAACCCAGTTCCTTCATCATTTCGATATCGAAATTGGTTCGTTCTTCCAGGCGCTTCGCTTCCAGTAAATGTTTATCGCCTATCAGCTGATTTTTCCTCACTTCCAGTTCTTCCTGAATGCCCCAGATAGACTGATTAAAACGGTCTTTTGGTGTAACGAAGAGATTGGCCGGATAAATGGCCATATCTTCGAGCTTTTCCAGTGTTTTTCCGCTTACCGGATCAATCGCTGACAGCTCTTCAATATCATCGCCAAAGAATGATATCCGGTAGGCATAATCCAGGTAGGCCGGAAAAATATCAACGGTATCGCCTTTGACCCTGAAGGTACCGCGTTTAAATTCAGTAGTGGTTCGGGAATATAAAATCTCAACCAGACTATGTAAAAAGGCATTCCTGGATATTCTCAGCCCCACAGCAAAGCGGAAAACCATCCGGGAGAAATCTTCCGGATTACCCATACCGTAAATACAGGAAATTGACGAAACCACGATAATGTCCCTTCTTCCACTCATCAGCGAAGAGGTGGTTCTTAAACGTAGCTTTTCGATTTCTTCATTAATACTTAAATCTTTCTCGATGTAGGTATTGCTTGAAGCGATAAAGGCTTCCGGCTGATAGTAATCGTAATAGGATACAAAGTAATTGACCGAATTTTCCGGGAAAAAGTTTTTAAATTCACCATAAAGCTGCGCTGCAAGGGTTTTATTGTGACTTAATATGAGCGTTGGCTTTTGTGTTTGCTCAATTACATTGGCTACAGTAAAAGTTTTTCCTGACCCGGTAACGCCCAGCAGTGTTTGATAGTGCTCATTTGCATTAACACCATCTACCAGTTGTTTAATTGCCGTAGGCTGATCTCCGGTGGGTTTATATTCTGAAGTGATTTTGAATTTCATCGTTGTATCAAATATACGATTTAAAGAACAGAGGTGATAACAGATTAAAGTCAGGATAGTTTAACACACCTGTTGTATCGTAATACAAAATCTATGTAATTTCAAAATAGAAGCTATGTGATTTCAAAATAGCGATACAATTTTCCTGGCATAGATGGAAGCCATACAAATGAAAATCCCCCGCTGATTTGTCTTCAGCGGGGGATTTAAAATTTTAACTTCAGTAATTATTTGCTTCCGGCAACTTTCATTGGGTTGGCTCCCACAGACTGGCCTCTAACGGCGCCACCTGTTTTGGCTTTGAAGGCCCTGAACTTGCTTTCTTTGGCTTTACCGCCCCAGGTATTGTTAGTGGTATCAATATCGGCAGTTTCACGAAGCGGATCAACCAAAATAGATTCTACCTCTTTATCTTTAACATAAAACTTTGAAGTTTTCAATTCATTATGTCTCCAGATTTGTGCAGGAATACGATCGATTTCTTTAGTACCATCCTTGTAGGTAAACTCTACAATAACCGGCATCACTAAACCGCCCTTATTGCTAAAGCTCAACTCATACAGGAATTTGTCTTTATATTTTGCCTGGTCGCTCTCTGGTACAACCTCAAAAGGCATCCCCATTTCTACTTTATTGGTAATGGTAGTATCGATGCTGACCATTCCCCTGTCGTACTTGTAATAAAAATCCTGTGCGGCTGTGTTTTTATCGACATAAAAACCGATCTTTTTATCTTCACGGTTTCTGATTTTTGAAATATCTTCAAAAGCATTCACAGCAGGTTTATCAATTTTTACCATTCTTGATCTGGCGGCAGGAACATCTTTAGGAAAATCTGCTTTTGCAAATTTTACGCTGTCCAGAGCAATATCACAAGGTTCTGTTCCATAGAACCAGCCTCTCCAGAACCAATCTAAATCCTCACCACTGGCATCTTCCATAGTACGGAATAAATCTGCAGGTTCAGGGTGTTTGAAAGCCCACCTTCTGGCATACTCTTTAAAAGCATAATCAAATAACTCCCTGCCCATAATGGTTTCACGAAGAATATTCAAACCAGTGGCAGGTTTAGAATAGGCATTCGGACCGAAACGTGCAATGTTTTCTGAGTTGGTCATGATCGGTTCCAGCTCGTCCTTTGGTAATTTCATGTAATCAACAATGGTATAAGCAGGGCCTTTTTTACTTGGAAATTTATTATCCCATAGTTCTTCTGTTAAGTACTCAACGAAAGAGTTCAAACCTTCATCCATCCAGGTCCACTGACGTTCGTCGCTATTTACGATCATCGGGAAGAAGTTGTGACCAACCTCGTGAATAATTACCCCCAACATACCGTTTTTAGTGCTTTCGCTATAAGTTCCGTCAGCATCGGTACGGCCATAGTTGAAACAGATCATTGGATATTCCATACCATTAGCCGCTTCGATACTTTGCGCAACAGGATAAGGATAAGGAATAGTGAAATCAGAATAGGTTTTAATGGTATGCGCTACTGCACGGGTAGAAAACTTGCTATATAAGTTATAGGCTTCTTTACCGTAGAAACTCATACACATTACGGTGTTGTTGTTGGCTTGTATTTTTTGAGGCATGGCATCCCAGATGAATTTACGGGAAGATGTCCATGCGAAGTCACGAACGTTGTTGGCATTGAATACCCAGGTTTTTTTAGCTGTTGATTTTTTAGCTTCAGCAAGTTTAGCTTCGGCTAAAGTCTGGATTTCTACCGGAGCAGAAGCCGTTTTTGCGGTGTTGTAACGGCTTAACTGTGTTGGAGACAACACTGCGCTATAGTTGATACATTCTCCGGTTGAACCAATCAGGTGATCGGCAGGAACGGTCATTTGTACCTTGAAATCACCAAAGGTTAAGGCAAACTCTCCCCTTCCGGTAAACTGATGATTTTGCCAGCCCTGGAAATCGCTATACACACATAAACGTGGGTACCATTGCGTCATGGTGAATAAATAATTGCCGTCGGCAGGGAAAAACTCATATCCGCCACGACCGCCAACGCTCATCCTGTCGGTAATTTTATAGTTCCAGTCGACATTGAAGATGAATTTCTGACCCGTTCTTAAAGCCACAGGCAAGTCAATCCTCATCATGGTTTTGTTCACCGTATATTTTAAACTCTTACCTGTTGCATCGCTAAGTTTGGTGATATTAATACCATAACCGTTATCTGCTTTAGAACTCAACTGGTCTAAAGATTGGATAGTACCTGCAGCAGGCATTTTGGTGGCATCCTGATAATTGGAACTTTTGCTGGTGCTGTGTTCGTTTTCATCTAATTGCAACCAGATATAGGTTAAGGGATCAGGTGAATTGTTGGTATACGTTACCGTTTCAGATCCTGTTAACAACAGGTTTTTCTCATCCAGTTCGCACTTGATGTTATAATCGGCACGCTGCTGCCAATATTTAACGCCCGGCGCACCGCTGGCTGTACGCTGCTCATTAGGGGTTGGTAAAATGGTGCCCAGCTGCTCAAACTTATTTCCATGGTTGCTACCGGGATTGTTCTGAATGTTCTGCGCCATCGTCATCCCCCCCGAAAGGAGCAGCAGACTGGTGGTGATTGTAAATAATTTATTCATTTGTTCTTAGTTAGTTAAAAAGGGATGCGCTCTAAAGCCATTTTTAGTGCGAGGGAAAATACGCCTGCAGAGATAAACAACACCCAGCTCATGCGTTTGATTTTTGTATAGTTAAATATAATAAAAGTAATCAGCAGAATAATTAATACGACAAAAATCTGTCCGGCTTCCAGGCCCATGTTAAAGCCAAACAGGCCCCATCCCAGCTGCTGATCTTTTGCCAGCATGATCCGGATGGAGTTTGCAAAGCCCATTCCGTGGATTAAACCGAATCCAAGGGCAAAAAAGTAATTGATCTTTACAGACTTTAAAGAAAAATTCTTCCTGAACAGGTTGCTTAACGCCGTAATTACAATGGTACAGGGAATTAAAAATTCTACCCATTTATTTTCAAACCTGATGATATCGAGCACGCTTAACAGTAATGTGGCAGAGTGACCGATGGTAAAGGCAGTAACTAAAATTAACACCTGCTTAAGATTGGTATAACTGTAAATGGCAACAAGCGCCAGAATAAACAGCTGGTGATCTAAAGCATCGGCACTGATAATGTGTTCCCACCCCAGTTTGAAGTAAAAAATAAAATCCTGCATCGGCATTATAAACAAATGAGCGTTTGTATTTTGCTTTTAGTTACTTTTGAAAGCTTAAAATTAGAGTTTTAATTATAAAATAGTACAAAATCCAATCAAATGCATGTGTTAAACACCAAATTTGTTACCATAATCCTGACTTTCTTATTTTTTGGATTGTCGAAAAGCGATAAACATCCCCTGCATGTGAGTACAACTGAAGTAAGTTTTAACGCGAAGGAGAAAAGCCTGGAAGTGAGCTGCAGGGTTTTTTCTGATGACTTCGAATCGATACTGGCGAAGAACTATAAACAGAAAACAGATTTATCGAACCCGGCCATGAAGGTTGCAATGGATGAGCTGGTGAAGAAATACATTATCGCCCACCTCTCGGTCAACGCAAATGGTAAGAGCGTAAAAATGAATTACCTGGGTTTCGAAATTGACCATGAAGCCACCAATATTTACCTGGAAGTGGAAAAGGTATCAGGAGTAAAATCGCTTGAGGTGACGAATACCATTCTTTACGATATGTTTGATGATCAGATGAGTATAGTGCATTTAGTAAAGGGTAACATCAGAAAGAGCAGCAAAATCCTTTATCCTGACAAGCAGTTTTCGGCAAACTTTTGAGTGTAATTTTTGTAATAGATATTAGGTTAGCATTAAAATAATGTTAAATTTATTATCTTGATCTTACAATAGCGTAATATTAGTTGCTAAATGTTGTTGTATCACTTTTAAGTTCCTTTGATAATTAAGTTATGCACCTGATCGTTTTTTCCAAGCTGCTTACCCCCCGGATAAAATATATCTTCAATTTTATATTTAAAGATATTTTGAAGGCAGAAGTCGAATTTACAGGTAATGCACAGTATTTCTCGCAAAGCCCACAATACAAGATAAGCTACGGTGATCATCCGCTGGCGGATGAGCTGTTTTTCAAAAGTACTTCGTTATTGTTTTCTAATAAACTGGAGGAGATAAAGGTAAAAAGCACTGAATTTTACGAATATAAAGCACCATTTCCGGTTGAGGATTCCGCTTTGCCATTTGATGTGTTTGCTGCATCTTTTTTTATCGTTACGCGCTATGAGGAATATCTCCATCAGCAGAAAACCGTAGAAGGGTTCAAGCCGGTGATGAGCCTTCAGCATAAATGGAAAGTACTGGAAAGACCAATCATTGACGAGTGGGCAATGATTTTAAAGAGTATTATCAAAAAAAAATACCCCGACTTCAGGTTCCCCGGAAAAAGCTTCTCCTCACAACCAGCGCTGAATTTTAATCTTACACCTGATATTCCCGATGGATTTCTAAATAAGACCAGGTTTGTTTTCAGCAGCCTGTTTCAAAAGGAGAATAACTACATCAGCTCAAAGTTTGATGAGTTTACCGGAGTAAGGGTGAAGAATGAAATGGTCCTTGAACAATTGAAAACCAGATTTGCAAAAAAAAGCGGCAAGCCGGTGTTCTTTATCAGTATTCCTCACATTTCATCAGATTATATCCATAAAGCACATCTTGCCGAAGGCTTCAGCAAAGCTCCAGTGGGATTGCTTCGCCCCTGCGCCAGTGATAAAGAAAAAACTACGGCGATTAAAAATGATCTGAGCCTGCTTAGGGAGCTTTTGCCCGAACAGATTATTCCGATTAGTCAGCAACTCGAACCGTTGAAATTCCCGATCTGTTATTTAAACATTCTGAATCTGGGTGTACTGGCTGATTATTCCATGGGATATCAGGAGGCTCCGGGTTTCAGGGCCGGCACAGCTACGCCATTCAACTGGTACGACCTGCAACTGGAGAAAGTAACCGCCTTGATGATTCATTCTTATTGCATAACTGATACACAGCTACAGTATTTAAGTCCGGCTGATGCTAAAAATGAAATCACGGCTTACATTAAGGCCGTGAAATTAGTTGACGGGGCATTCCTTTCCTGCTGGAACCTGAAAAGTTTGTCGGCCAATCCAAAGTATAAAAAACTTAACACGCTTTTTAACCTGCTGCTAACTGAGGTGGCTGATTAATCAGATTTGTTAAACCATGTTCGACCATTAATTGTTAATTTAGGCAGATTGTATTAAGCTTAAAAAACCAACGATGATTTTTGACCTGAGTAAAACAAAATCTATTGCCAATACATTTATCGCCGAACTTCGCGATGAAAACATCCAAAAGGACGCTATGCGTTTTCGGAAGAATATGGAGCGCATTGGTGAGTTTTTTGCCTATGAGATCAGTAAATCACTAACCTACATTCAAAAAGAAGTTACTACTCCACTTGGGCTTTCAACATGCGAAGTATTGGCGCAACAACCTGTATTAGCCACGATCCTAAGGGCGGGTTTACCTTTACAGCAGGGGCTGCTTAACATTTTTGATCAATCGGATTGTTGCTTTATTTCCGCTTACCGCAAAACAGAAAAAAACGGCGACTTTATCATCCAGATGGATTATGTGTCTACGCCTGAGCTGGACGGGCGCATATTGATTATGGCAGATCCGATGCTGGCAACGGGACAAAGTATGGTGATGTGCTGTAAGGAATTAATTAACCGCTACAAAATTGCAGAGCTGCACATTGTTGCAGCAATAGCCAGCACAGAGGGTGTTGCACACGTTAGGGCCAATTTACCCAAGGCAAAGCTTTGGCTTGGCGCCATAGATGAGGAGATGACCAGTAAATCTTATATTGTTCCCGGACTGGGTGATGCGGGGGATTTGGCTTATGGAACTAAAGTTTAAACCTAAACGATAAAATATTGCAACTTTCAAATAAACAACACATTTTCTTCGACCTGGATCATACCATCTGGGATTTTGACCGAAACGCAGAAGAGACTTTAAAAGAGCTTTATCACACTTACGATTTGTGTTCACTTGGCTTAAACTCTTGTGAAGACTTTATTAGTACTTATACAGAAAATAATCATCAGCTTTGGGCAGATTATCATCTGGGAAAAATTACCAAAGACTTCCTGAGATCAGAACGGTTTAGCAAAACTTTTATCCAGCTGGGTATTCAGCCGGACCTGGTTCCACATCAGTTTGAAAATGATTATGTGAGTATATCTCCTACAAAAACCAATCTGTTTGAAGCCGCTGAGGAGGTATTAAGTTATCTTCAGCAAAAATATACGCTACATATCATTTCAAATGGATTTAAAGAGACCACATTAACTAAAATGGATCTTTCCAATCTGAATCCATATTTTGAGCACGTGATCATATCTGAAGATGTGGGGGTAAATAAACCAAACCCTTTGATTTTTGAATATGCACTGGACAAAGCACAGGCCCTGAAAGTAGAGAGCATTATGATTGGCGACAGTCTGGAAGCAGACATTTACGGTGCGATGGGATTTGGCATGGATACCATTTTCTTTAACCCATTAAAGAAAGACAAACCAGCCGATGTGGAAAGAGAAATTTTCCATTTAAGGGAACTCTTGCAGCTATTCTAATAATTAACTTATATTTATTAAATGACAGCTGCAAAAATCCGGGCGTCTTTACATCACATTGTTAAAGCGTATAAGGCAAAACTATCTTCTTATCCTGAGGATATTTTCCAACTTACCCCGCCGATAGATGGCTGGAGTTATAGTGAGGTATATTCCCATATTTTTGATTCCAGTTTATTATCCCTGATTGCCCTCGAAAATTGCATCAAAGGGAAAGGTGAAGATAAGCCTACACATTTTGCGGTAAAAGTGATTTTGTTTTTTGGAGCTTTTCCACCTGCTCAAAAATATAAAGTGCCTAAACGGTTGATTGACCGCGTAAAGAAAATATCGAAAACTGAAGCACTGGATTTTATCTTAGAATTTGAAAAAGCACTTGAGCATGCCTATCCAAATGTGAGTAAAGCAAACAAACGTATTAAAACGCCACATCCACGCCTGGGTTATTTAAATGCTCAACAATGGTTTAGGTTTATAGGGATTCATTTGAAACATCATCTCAAACAGTTAAACCGTATTGAGCAAAGTTTTAAAGGCTGAAATTATTTCGCCATATTTGGGTAAATCTAAAACCTACGCTTATGAAGCAGTTTACCTATCTCCTGGCATTAGTGCTATTTTGCAGCTGCAAAGGGGAGAAAAAAGAAACTTCACAAAGTCTAATCGCCACACCCGGTGGATTGCAGGGCTTGCAACAAGTTTCCAATCCGACGCCCCAAACTGCTACAACTAAAAGTAATTTAATTTTTAATCCGCCACATGGCCAGCCGGGACATACCTGTGCCTTAGCTGTTGGTGCTCCGCTGAACCAGAGTGCACCTGCCCAGGCACAAGTAAGCACAAAGGCCACTCCACCTCCTGTTGTACCAGCGACTGTGGATGCAAAAGGAAAAAAGCTAAATCCCAAGCATGGTGAACCTGGCCACAGATGTGACATTGCCGTAGGTGCACCCTTAGATTCAAAACCTGTTCAGGTTGCACAGGCCACAACGCCACAACCGGTAGTGACTCAGGTGTCGACGGTGAAAGTGGCAAAAGGCATGAACCCACCGCACGGACAACCCAACCACCGTTGCGATATTGCCGTGGGCGCCCCACTGACCTCGAAGCCCGTGGCAGTTAAAACTACTGCTGTTTCGCAAACCCCTGCACCGCCTGCTGCAGAAGCAGGATCTCTTGAAGCTAAAACCGGGGTAAAGTTGAATCCCAAACACGGAGAGCCCGGTCATCGCTGCGATATTGCGGTGGGCGCACCACTTAGCTAATTACCGCACATTTTTTACATATTTGCGTTAATGAAATTACCCGGTATAAAAGGTTTTGATGAGGAGGCGTTTAACAAGTATTTAAAGAATACTGGATGGCTGATGTTTGGCAAGGTGTTGAGCTTGCTAGTGGGCTTATTCATCGCCAGATACCTTGGGCCGGGTCTATTTGGCGATCTTAGTTTTGGATTGTCTCTTGTTGCTATACTGGCTGCTGTTGGGGCACTTGGTCTGGATACCTTTATTATCAGGGAAATAATAAAAGAACCCAAGCAACGAGATGAAATACTCGGCACTTCTCTTTGGCTTCGGTTATTGACGAATGCCGCAGCCATTCCAGTGGCCATGGGAATATACTATATTAGCCACGAGACATCGAAAAATCCGGGTGAACCGTTGACGATAATGGTTGGTTTGTTGGCTCTTGCTTCTTTTTTTAAGTCATTTAATGTCATTGATGCCTACTTTCAATCGCAAGTTCAATCCAAGTATGTTGTGCAGGTTCAAAATATATGCCTGATCATTTCGGCAGCGATTAAACTTATTCTGATTTATTTAGGCCTTCCATTAATATATATTGTAATGGCATTGGTTTTCGATGGCCTGATCCTGGCTATCGGACTGATCATTGTCTACCAAAAACAGGGATTTAGCATCTTTCAATGGCATTATGATGGGGAAAGAGCTAAATCATTATTAAAACAATCCGCGCCCCTCATCCTTTCTGCGGTAATGGTTTCCATTTACATGAAAATAGATGTAGTCATGCTGAAAGAAATGGGAAGTAAAGCCGTAGGGATTTACAGTGCCGCAGCTAATTTAAGCGAGGCATGGTATTTTATACCGGTTGCCATTGTTACATCTGTATTTCCTGCTTTAATCAATGCCCGAAAAACCGACATAGCGCGTTACCACAAGAGATTGGGAAACTTGTATGATTTACTGGTTTATATCTGTTTGCCAGTGGGAATTTTCATCAGCTTTACTGCCGATTTTATCATTCACCTACTGTATTCAAATCAGTTTGAAGGTGCGGGCGTAATGCTCTCGATTCATATCTGGTCAGGGATATTCGTCTTTTTGGGAAGTGCGAGCTCGCAATACCTCATCGCAGAGGGATACACCAGGATCTCATTCTATAGGACAGCTTGTGGTGCATTAATTAATATATTATTAAACTTATGGTTGATTCCGAAGTATGCAGGTATTGGCGCCTCTATTGCCACGTTAATAGCTTGCTTTGTTTCAACCTTTTATCTTTTATTGATCCCGAAAACGCGTCAGCAGGGAATAATGATGTTAAAATCATTATTTTTGATCACCACATTTCAAAAAATATTCAAACGTTGAGTACCTTAAAAGCATTAACTACACTTATCGGGAAACCGGGTAGACTAAAAGCGCTACTATCATACGGGCACAAGGGCTACCTGAACAGCATCGGCTGGTTTACCGCCTTTGATCAAAAACAGGCAGTAGACGGCGAGGGTAAAGCCCTACCCTGGGTTACCTATTCCTTTATTGATTTCATCAGGGAACGCATTAATAAATCGCACCATATTTTTGAATATGGTTCAGGAAACTCCACCATCTTCTATGCACAAAAGGCGGCTTCGGTTACTTCTGTTGAACACGACAGGAACTGGTACAATAAAGTGAAAGGCACCAGCCCTGCGAATGCCGAGATGATATTCTGCGAACTACAACGCGACGGCGAATACGCCAGGAAAGCAACATTACTCCATAAAAAGTTCGATATCATCATCGTTGATGGTCGCGACAGGGTACGTTGCTGCCGGTATAGCCTGGCCGCTTTATCTGAAAACGGAGTAGTCGTTTTAGATGATAGCGAACGTGACGTTTATGAACCTGCACGGGTTTTATTAAAGGAACAGGGTTTTAAGGAAATCAGCTTTAGCGGCATCTCCCCTGGACTATTTTATGAAAAGGCTACATCAGTTTTTTATAAGCCAAATAACTGTTTAGGCATCTAACTTCATCAATATGTTAAGCGAAGAGGTAAAAACTGCTTACGATAATTTCTACACCAATAGTGATGTGGCATGGCGGATGCTTGGCGCTAAATATAAAGCGAAAAATATTGTGGATGTTTGCGCCGCCATCAAACCAAGAAAGGTGTTGGAAGTTGGTGCAGGTGATGGCAGTATTCTTCACTTTTTGAACGACTGGAATTTCGCGCCGGAGCTTTATGCCCTTGAAATTGCTGAAAGTGGGGTTGATCTGATCAAAAGACGAAAGCTATCGTTGCTGAAAGAAGTACAAAGTTTTGATGGCTACAAAATCCCTTACGAAGATGACAGCTTCGATTTGATTATTCTGGCACATGTACTGGAACATGTGGAGCATGAACGCATACTGATTCGTGAGCTAAAAAGGGTGGCCAGGTATATTGTTGTGGAAGTCCCTAAAGATTATCGTTATGGTGTTGACAACCGTATGAAACATTTCCTGGATTATGGTCATATCAATATGTACACGCCTACTTCACTTCGGTTTTTGTTGCAAAGTGAAGGCCTGGAAATCCTGGAAGATAAGGTGTCAATGACGGCGACAGAGACGGTAAAGTTTAATGAGTTTGTAAACAAGAGAGCACCAAAGTCTTTGATAAGGAACCTGAAAATTGAGCTGGAATACAATATCAAAAAAACGCTTGGTGCATTGCTTGGCCGCAAAAAGCAGGAGCAGTTTGCAAATGCCTATACAGTGCTGACAAAAAAATCTGATCAGAATTTACATATATTTTAACATATTGAATTAAACATATAAGAAATGTAAGGAAATATAAGCTTATGTAGTATAACTTTGCATTTAAATCTCCCTTTAAAATTTCATTTTATCATTTTAATTATGAATTATTTAACGAGAGATTATTTAAATGAGTTAGTTTACAAGGTAAACGGCTGTGCGATTGAGGTCCATAAAGCATTAGGCCCAGGATTACTGGAATGTACCTATCATAAATGTATGATGCACGAGTTGGAAAGAAGAGATATTCAATTTGCGACGGAACTCAGTATTCCAATAGATTACAAAGGGCTGCAAATTGAAGCTGATTTAAGGTGTGATTTACTTGTTGAAAATACTTTAGTTGTTGAACTGAAATCAGTAAGTAACATCGCCCCTATTCACATTGCACAACTTCTTACTTACATGAAACTACTAAACCAACCAATGGGCTTGATAATTAATTTCAATTGCACTCATATTTTCAAGGAAGGACAAAGGACATATGTTAACAAATTATATGAAAGGATTTTTTAGGCCAATAACTTAAATGATTCTTAAATTCCTTATATGGTAAATATTAAAAAACAGTATTAAGAATTTTATTTAGCATTTTAAAGTCAATAATTCTTAACTAACTCAACTGGTAACATATACATGCAAAACCTTGCCCCGATAGCCCTTTTTGTTTACAACCGTCCGCAGCACACTGAGCGGACGCTTCAATTCTTACAGCAGAATGAACTGGCTGGAAAAAGCAGATTATTTATTTTCTCTGATGGGGCCAAAACCAAAGCAGACGAAGAAAAAGTAGCTGAGGTAAGGGCCATTATTAATGAGGTAGACGGATTTAAATCTGTAAAGGTAATTGCACGCAAAGAGAACGCTGGGTTAGCCAATTCGGTAATTGCTGGTGTGAGTGAGCTGATTGCTGAATACGGGCAGGTGATTGTATTTGAAGATGACCTGGTAAGCTCGCCACATACATTGACTTATTTTAACGATGCCTTGAACCGCTATCGTGAGGAAGAAAAAGTAATGCATATTGGGGCTTACATGTATCCACTGAAAGATGTTAACTTGCCTCAGACATTTTTTTACCGGGCGGCTACCAGCTGGGGCTGGGCAACCTGGGACAGGGCTTGGAAGAACTTTGAACCCGATATTGATATCCTGATCAAACAGTTTGATAAGAAGAAAAGAGCGGCCTTTTCCATTGATCATAAGATGAACTTCTGGAAACAGATGCAGGAGTTTAAAAAGGGTAAAAATAATAGCTGGGCGATCCGCTGGTATGCGTCGATTTTTCTTAAAGGTGGCCTCACATTAAATCCTGCTCAATCATTGGTGAATAATATCGGTCACGATGGTACAGGTGTACATTCGGGGATCAACGACATCTACAATGTCATCATTAACCCAAAGCCGGTTACCGAATTTCCGGACAGCATTGAAGAAAACAAGCAGGCTTTTAAAGCGATAAAAAGTTTCCTCACCCATCGTAAAGGGAATATGATGATCAGAGTCAAGCGCTTTGTCAGAGAGAAACTTGCACAATATTTTTCAAAGTAAATTGATTATTCTTTGTAATTTGGCTTCACTATGCAACAAATTATGAAGTCCTTTTTTATCTTACTGTTATTTCTCTCGTGTAATGTCTTAGCACAAAATGCGCCTGAACCATATGGTGCAGTACCCTCAAAACGACAACTGGCGTGGCATGACATCGAAGTTTATGGTTTGATTCACTTCACCCCCACTACTTTCGAGAACAAAGAATGGGGCTTTGGTGACGCAGATCCCAAGACATTTAATCCAAGTGACTTTAATGCGACACAAATTATTCAGGCGGCTAAAGCGGGTGGTTTGAAGGGCATTATACTGGTAGCCAAACACCACGATGGTTTTGCGCTATGGCCGACCAAAACTACTGAGTATAACATTAGCAAAAGCCCTTTCAGAAACGGGAAAGGAAACCTGGTGAAAGAGGTAGAATCGGCTGCGCGCAAAAATGGTTTAAAATTTGGCGTTTACTGCTCGCCATGGGACAGGAATAGTGCCTTGTACGGAACCGATAAGTATCTCGCCATATACCAGGCCCAACTTACAGAACTATATTCCGATTATGGACCGTTATTTATGAGCTGGCATGATGGCGCAAATGGTGGCGACGGTTACTATGGTGGTGCTAGGGAAAAAAGATCAATAGATAATACCACATATTACGACTGGAATAATACCTGGGGCATTACCAGAAAATTGCAACCTACAGCAAAC
This sequence comes from Pedobacter frigidisoli, assembly GCF_032678525.1. Classification (GTDB taxonomy): domain Bacteria; phylum Bacteroidota; class Bacteroidia; order Sphingobacteriales; family Sphingobacteriaceae; genus Pedobacter; species Pedobacter frigidisoli_A. The sequence goes on along the minus strand of NZ_JAVTSE010000008.1, from coordinate 100,360 downwards.
ATATTTAGTGATATTGGCCTGGACATTCGCTGGGTGGGTAATGAAGATGGCCATGCAGCAGAAACCAGCTGGGCTACTTTTACACCAATGGCACCTGATGGAAAAAATGTTGCAGTACCCGGGCAGGCTAACTACCCGCAGAGCCCTGCCGGTATCAGGAACGGAAAGTTCTGGATGCCAGCAGAGTGTGATGTTCCTTTGCGTAAAGGCTGGTTTTACCATCCGACGGAAAAACCTAAAACTCCGGAGGTTTTATTTGACCTATATTTGAAAAGTGTAGGCCGTGGAGCAGGACTGGACCTGGGTTTAGCACCCGATACCAGAGGACAGTTGCATGATGATGACGTAAAGGCTTTAACCGAATTTGGCAATATAGTGAAACACACCTTTGCAAATAATCTTGCCAAAGGCGCTCAGATTACCGCCAGCAATGTTCGCAGTAACATTTTCGCCGCCAAAAATGTATTGGATGGAAAGAAGGAAAGTTATTGGGCAACACAAGACAATACCCATAAAGCCAATATTGAAATCGACCTGAAAACTGAAAAAACTTTCGACATTATAAGCCTTCAGGAATACATTCCTTTAGGGCAAAGAATCGAGGCATACACTATCGAGGTTCTGCAGGATAAGCATTGGAATAAAGTTTTTGATGGCACAAGCATCGGCGCCAAAAGGTTGATTCAACTTGACCAGCCGGTTAAGACCAATAAAGTGAGAATCAATATTACCAAATCTCCGGTTTGTATTACCCTTAGTGAAATAGGTTTGTATAAAAAAGCTATTTAGTCTCCTCGCGATCGTAAAGGATCCTGAAAACACTACCCAGTGCTTTCGACGTTTCCTTGCTATAGCGATAGGTACTATCTCCTTTTATATCCCTATACATCAGCATAACTGCCCGGTAAGATATCTTGCCGAGCCTTACTTTTTTATCACGCTGTTTTGAATCCTCACTCTTCAGCACTAAAGCATCCATCTGTTTAATGATCTGGAGATTTCGCTCCATAGGGATAATACCATCTTCTTTAATTGATTTTAACTTTGAATCCTTCGGCAAATCAATTTTTAAGCGGGTGATTGCATTAAGGTAATCCATATTGCTGTTGAATTTCTCATTTAATGCTTTAAAGTCTTCTGTCTGGTACCTGGGAATAAATGTTAATACTGCGCTGAAAAACAATGCGAAAACAACAAAATTTACAGCGTACCTTGCCCAGTCTTTCAATGCGTCTTCATGCGTCGGTTTAAAGCTAAACAGGTAACAAAATGCAAAACCAGAGATAAACCCACCAATGTGCGCTGCATTATCAACCCGCTTTCCAAATGCACCATTAATCAGCACAAATACGGAAACGATCAGCGTACTGATCAATAATGCCTGTGTGGCCTTTTTTTCGAATGTTTTATTGATGAGCAGGGCAAGGAATGCACCAAATAATCCCATGATCGGACCAGAGGCACCCAGAATAAATTGATCTGGATGAAACCACAAACTCACCAGTCCGCCACAAACACCACTTAACAGGTAAATAAAAATAAATTTTTTCCAGCCCAGTTTATTTTCAATCATTAAGCCGAGATAAACCAGGGCATACATATTAAAGAGGAGATGTGATATAGACCCGTGACTGAACTGATAGCTGATCAGGCGCCAAAGCTGGCCGTTGAATATGGTATTGCGGTAATCCAGACTGAGTATGTTTTTAAAAGCTTTTGCTTTCAAACTTAGCGTATAACTATCGGTGACTCTGCCTTGGGTAATGAGGAGATACCTGAAATATATCACGTATAAGATAGAAATGGCAAAAAAACAGATGATGTTGAGCAGCACCAGAATTGGCGTTACCGTATAGCCTTTCTGCGGGAAAAATAAGTATAATACATTCTTGATTTTATTCTTGGTTGCCAGCGGGGCTTTCTCAAAATACTGATCGTCTTGCCTGGCAATCAGCGAATGGAATTTGGTTAAGCGATCATCCCACACATCTTTCAGGTGAAATTCAACATATTCGAATTCATGAAAGAACTTTTCCAGGTTCAGGTCATTCTTACCATAATCGTTAAACAGCATCTGAATACCCACGCATTCACTTTTGATTACAGCAAAATTCCCATGGATTCTGATTGAAATTTCCTCGCTGTAAGATTGAAAAGAGATATTCGTGTAAGCGATGAGTCCGGTTTGGGAAATGTGACTAAGCTTCCATCCCAGATTTTCAATCGCTTGTTGTGCAACGATTAAGTACTTATCTGCAGCAAAATCGCCAAGGGGAATAAATTTTTCAATTTTTGGCGAGTATCCCCAACTGATTGACATAGAGCGTAATTATTTTTTCGCCACTAAGATAATATATGGTGATAAATTTTTGCTCTCAAAAGGAATAATTTTAGTAAAAACTTTACCCGCTAACCAGATTGTTTTTTTCAGCAAGCGAACGCCTGCAGACTTTTGATCTTCATTCTCCAGCCAAACGCTAAAGCGTCCAAAATAACCAGCGGTTACATCCTTCAAACCGGCCTTTTCACATATAGATTTCAAGAGCTGCGGATCCATACTATCGATATTGTGTTTATCGTAATTGTCCTTGTCAAACTGCTTCTGGAACCATCCGTTAACCGCTTTAAAATTAGGCAGGGTAATAAACAATGTTCCACCTGGTTTCACAAAAGAAATATGTCTGTGGATGATGTCTGCTGTATCATTGAAATGCTCAATCAAACCGCAGCTTAGTACCAGATCATATTGTTCAGCAGGCTGATAATTAAAGAGATCTGTCTCGATGACATGTATATCATCAGGTTTCAAATCATTTTTCTCTAAAAGTGCCTGCACCACCGGTGGATGAACGAAATAATCTAAAAGTGTTACGTCAAGTTTTAGATATTTCTTAAGGAAAACAGCATAATAGCCGGGAAAACCCCCGAGTTCAATCGCGGTTTTAACATTTCCTTCATCTACAATTTCAGCCAGCTGACGATGAAATAAATAATTTGCAGGTAGCTGAACCGCAAGCCCTTTTTTACTTTCCCAATAATTTACCCAAAAAGCCCTGTCGGTTAATAAATTTGCCATGTTTTAAATTGAATACGGGTTCAAAGAAACGGAAAATTTGTTTAACTGTATAAAATGATGAACGGGTTAATGGCAACAGCATCATTGCTTTCAACATTAACCCGTTTAAACGATTCACAACTTAAATTATTTCAGGTCTTTTAGAATCTCTGCCACCGCTTTTTCCAGTTGAGGATCTTTGTCTGCCAGACGATCTTCGAAGGTATTTTTAACAAAAACATCTGGCTTTACGCCTTCACTCTCGAGGTTTTTCCCATCCATTGTATAGCAACCCCAGGAGGGTAAGCGGTATGAAGACCCATCTACAAGTCCTTTAGCGGAAGTGAAAATAATCCAGCGATAGGTTTCCGTACCTATAATTTTACCGAGCCTCAATTGTTTAAAACCTGCCGCCGTCATTTCTGCATCACTGAGTGATTGTTCATTGATCAACAGCACGATAGGTTTTGCCGCAGGACCAAAATTACTTTGAGGTGCGAGTTTGCCGCCACGATATTTCCACTGCAGGTATGGACGTTGTGAGAGAAACTTCAGCACATCATCGTGTACATTCCCACCCGTGTTATAGCGAAGATCAAGAATGATCGCATCTTTGTTTTCTTCCTGTGCAACCATATCCAATAGAAAAGATTCCAGCTCGCCCCCACTCATATTTTTCATGTACGAATAAGCAATTCGGTTATTGCCCCATTTGTCCACCTTTTTGCGGTTATTGGTAATCCATTCATCGTATAGGTTTCCACGTAGGGTGCCGGAGCTTTCGGGATGTATATTTACATATATCTCTTTACCATTTCGGTTGAAGGTTAAGCTCATCTCTTTATCCAATGATGGTTTGCTGAAATAATAATCACGGTCTGTTTTTGCATCTACTTTAATCCCGTTCACCTGAGTCAGGATGTCACCGGCTAAAATATTTGTACCTGTGCGTGCGGCATTGCTTTTAGCGGCTATCCGTTCAACTTTCAGTGGGTGCTCATTATCGAACACGATCCCGGTTTCATTGGTTACATAATTCAGATTTTTGCGTTCTTCTACCCCGGTGCTGTTGAAACCCATGTGTGATGAATTTAGCTCTCCTAACATATCATTGAGCAAAATCCTCAAATCACTGCGGTTATTTACGTAAGGAAGATAAGCGGCATAGCGTGTTCTCATTTTATCCCAGTCTACACCATGAAACTTCTCATCATAAAAATTTTCATCCAGCCCTACCCAGGTTTCATAGAACATCTGATTAAACTCAGCATTGAGGTTTCTGGTAAATTTATATCCGTGATCAATTTTATCCAGTTTATTGGCCTCCAGGTTGTATTTATTGATAACACCACGGGAGAGCACAAAGAACTTATCTCCAGCCTGAACAATATTGTAATCTCCTCCGTCTGCTACTTTTTCCGTTTTATTGGCTTCGAAAGCTTCAATTGTTGTCCGATACAAACCAGGTGCCCCTCCCTCGTGATTAGAGGTATAAAAAACATAGGTTTTATCGCCTTTTGCAAAGGCATCCGTTCCATACTGTCCGCCAAAAGACGGACCAACAAGCTCTATGCGATCTAAAATATCCTGTGTATTAATCGCAATTACGCTTGCAGGTTTTGGAGTTGGCTTTACCCCGGCTTTCTTTTTACTGGTATCGGCTTTTCCCTTTTTGCTTTTATCATCAACAACGGGCTTTACTTCTGCAGGCTTCGTTTCTTTAAAGAGATCATCAAACTTATCAGAACGGTAAGGCTCATCATAATTGTTCAACGCCATCCGGTAGATATGCGCATTAGACATCCCGGTAGGATAAGATGGTTTAGTTCGGGCACTGGTAAAAAATATATATTTTCCATCGGGCGACCAGGAAGGTCCCGTTTCGGTAACCCCTGTGTTGGTTAAATTAATGGTTTTATTTTGTTTGATATTGTGTACTACGATATCCTGTTCAAAATTTCTATACACAGTAAACAGCAGGTATTCACCATTCGGAGAGAAACCGGGTGCTGAATTTTGAAATGCCCAGAATTCATCTGTGACCACCGTTTTACTGTCAAAAGTTTTAAGGTCCATTAATTTCAACTCATTTCTACCGCTTAGATAAACCGCCATGGTTTTACTCTTATTCAGGCTGATATCCCGGTTATTGGCCTTGTCTTTAGTCAGTTGTTTAACCGTTCCTTTACCGTCACCAGCAATGGTGAACCAATTTTGATAGCCATCTGCCGTTTGGCTAAAGAGGATTGTCTTATTATCAGCCAGCCATTTACATTCCATCGCCCTTTCTCCACTATTGGTAATTTTACGGATGAATTTTCCGTCGGCATCACTTACAAATACTTCTCCACGCGAAACGAATACAATCTTTTTACCATCGGTGGATGCATCAAAAGCAGAGATGTTTGCCCGTACATCATACTCCTGTTCTTTACTTAATACCTGGTTTCTGGATGTACTGATGCTCACCTTCTCTGTTTTTCTGGTATTTACATCATAAGTATATAGCTGATAGTCTTTTTCAAAAACGACAACAGTGCCGTTTGCAGCTACGAAAGGTCTTTTAATGGAGGTATCAAACTTAGTTAAACCTGTTTTCTTTCCACCGGTGAAGGTGTAAAGATTATATTCCTCATTGCCCTCATCGGATACAAAAAAGATATTTCCCTTTTGATCAACGCTCGTCCAGAAGTCTTTCCCGATATAATCAGTATATCGTTTGTATGTTTTGGTTTTAGGGTTGTAGGACTGAATATCCGGATTATAGGCACCTTTATAATGCTTGCGGTTAGGAAAGCGGTAACTTTCCCAGGTATCGTTGAAAAACAGTTCGCCTGTTGGCGATTCAGCGATATGGTGTGTGGTATTGAAGTAGTTATCAAATAAGCGGACTGCACTTCCACCATTCACATCCACCTTATAACTGGAAAAAGAATTATACCTTCCTGAAGTAAAATAGATGGTTTTGGAATCCCAGCTCCAGTTATCCACTTCATCAGAAGCGTCATTAAAGGTTAGCTGCCTGATATCACCTCCATTGATGGGCATTACGTATACATCATTATTACCAAACTGATTGGATGAAAATGCCAGCCATTTGCCATCGGGAGAAACTTTTGGATTGATTTCTTCGCCCTGTAGTGCGGTAATCCGGGAAGCCACCCCACCTTTAACCGGAACTTTCCAGATATCGCCATCATAACTGAATACTATAGTCTGCGCATCGGGCGTTAATGCTGGATAGGAAGCAAAATAGGTTTGATTTTGAGCAAATGAATAACATGGCAGCAAAAACGCTATTGCCGTAAGCGATTTTAACAGGGTTTTGATCATGATTTTGGTTTGTTGGCTTAAAATTAGGTTGAAATTACGCAACAGATTTTATATTCGTGAACAATAAAATGTATTTTTGGTCGATTTGAAAGTAGTACACTTAAATACCTATGATGGAAATGGCGGAGCTGGCAGAGCCTGCCTTCGCCTGAGCGACGCCTTGAATGCAAATGGTATTGAATCGAAAGTACTGGTGTATTATAAATTTGGAAACAATCCAGAGATTGATACTTTCAGCAAGTCTCCTTTTCAGAGAGCGAAGGCAGTTTTCAATATCTTCTCGGAAAGATATTATGCCAAATGGCTGAGCAAATCCGTTAAAACCCCTTTTAGTTTGCAGTGGTTCGGGCGATCGGTTAAAAATCATCCTGCTGTTAAGGGTGCCGACATCATACATTTGCATTGGGTAAACCATGGTTTTTTAACCCCGAAGTTTTTAGCTGAGCTTGACGAGCTGGAGAAACCCATTGTGTGGACTTTCCACGACAGCAATGCATTTACAGGCGGTTGCCATGTGCGTTATGGCTGTGAAAATTTCCATCAGCAATGTGGCAATTGTCCGATTCTGAAAATGAGTGGTGATGATGATATTTCACACAAGACCTGGCAACGTAAACAAAAGGCTTATAGTGAACTTAATTTTCATATTGTGGCACCGAGTAAGTGGATGGCTAAGTCGGTCAAGTTTAGCAGTTTATTAGGTACGCGAAAAACTTCCGTGATCCCCAATACAATAGAAACCAATATTTTCAAACCTTATGTAAAAGCTGAAGCGAAGAAAATATTAAAAATCAATCCGGATAAATTTGTGTTGATGAGTGGATTTATGCCGTCAAAAAATGATAAGCATAAGGGAACGCCTTATTTGATTAAAGCATTGGAAATCTTATCCAAAAGATCAGGAATTAACAAAGCAAATATTGAACTGGTTATTTTTGGCAATAAAGAAAATGCGGAAATGCCTGAATTCCCCTTTAAGACAACCTTTTTGGGTACAATAAATAAAGATGATCATTTAGCAAAGTGTTATTCGGCTGCCGATGCTTTTATTACACCATCCCTCGAAGACAATTTACCCAATACGGTGATGGAAAGTCTGGCTTGTGCCACTCCGGTGATTGCTTTTACTACAGGTGGAATCCCCGATATGGTAAAGCACATGCAGAATGGTTACCTGGCAGAATATGAAAATGCCCGAGATCTGGCAAATGGAATTGAATGGCTTTACCACCGCCCGAATAAGGAAGAGATACAAAAAGCAGCAAGGCTAAGTATTCTGGCAGATTTTTCGGAAGAGGTTATTGCTGCTGAACACATTCACCTGTACGAAACCCTGATTGATTTGCAACCAAAATAGTTTTGACTTGAAGATTAATTTAATCTTTACATTCCAATTTATTTGAGGGCATACAAACCCGACAAATCTTTGCTAAATTTATAGCGTTTCGACTAGCCAAATGAAAAAATATAGCAATGCCTAAACTGACCATCATCACCATCGTATATAATAACGTCCGCGACATTGAACGAACGATAAAGTCGATTATCAATCAAACCTGCAAAAGCATCGAATATATTGTAATTGATGGGGCATCAACTGATGGTACGCTGGAAGTGGTTAACAGGTATCAAACACAAATCTCTAAAATTGTTTCGGAGCCTGACAAAGGAATTTATGATGCGATGAACAAAGGCCTTGCATTGGCTACGGGTGATTATGTTTTGTTCATGAATTCGGGCGATGAGATCTACGATGAACATACGGTTGAGGATGTTTTTGATTCGGCACCAGGAGCAGATATTTATTATGGGGAAACCGAAATGTACAATGATAACTGGGAAAACCTGGGAAGAAGAAGGCATGAAGCACCGGAGCATTTTGATTGGACGAGTTTTAAATATGGCATGAACATCAGCCACCAGGCGATATACATCAGAAGGAGTATTGTTACGCCATATGATTTACGTTATAAATACAGTTCGGATATCGACTGGATCATAAAGGCGGCGAAAAAAGCATCAAACATTGTTAATGTTCACCGCTACGTGGCCAAGTATCTCGTTGGTGGCATGAGCAAGAAAAAACATCGAGAAAGTTTAAAGGAGCGTTTTAACATCTTTACCAAATATTATGGGTTAATTCCTAATATTTTTAATCACATCATCATTGCAGGAAATCTCGGCGTTTATTTTCTCAAACACCGCCGAACAAATGACTAATCACATTTTGTCAAAACAAAATTTCCCGAATGAATGTCTTTAAATACATACCTATTTAAAACAGAAAGATTATGGGACAATTAAGTAACCGCACAATAGCTGTTCTTTCAGAAAGCGGATTTGAAGAAGTTGAATTAACTGAGCCGGTAAAGAGATTAAAAGAGGAAGGTGCAACCGTACATATCATTTCCTCAAAAAATGGAAAAATTAAAGCCTGGGATCAGGACCATTGGTCGATAGAAGTGGAGGTTGACAAAACAATTGCAGAGGCAGATGCCGACGATTATAACGGATTACTTTTGCCTGGAGGGGTGATTAATCCAGATCAACTTCGGGTAAATGCAGATGCGATTGCATTCGTGAAATCATTTTTTGCGGATGGCAAACCTGTTGCTGCCATTTGCCATGGTCCGCAAACGCTGATAAATGCGGATGTAGTTCAGGGTAGGAAATTAACATCAGTAAAAAACATTTCACAGGATTTAATAAATGCAGGCGCTTTGTGGAGTGATGAAGAAGTAGTAGTAGACCAGGGTCTGGTAACCAGCAGAACACCTGAAGATTTACCTGCTTTTAATGATAAAATTGTAGAAGAATTTGCGGAGGGAATACATGAGGGCCAACACGCTTAACGTTTTGGACGCTCTTTCTAGATTCACTCAAAAACGGCTGGCAACATTGTCAGCCGTTTGCTTATAACTTCACCTGCCTGATGATGTTTTTGATATTCAGTTCGATGATATCTGTCATATTACCGCATTTCAAATAGTTTTTATCTTTAAAATATTCACTCATACTTTGCTTTAATATGGCAATATTTTCTGGTGTAGTCAGCTCTTCCTTATTTGAAACATCTCTTAGATCAGTTAAACGGTGCCGCTCACTTCTTACCCGGTGAACAATAGAGGAACGCTCTTCCTGTTGATATTGTAAAACCGTTTTTTCGGTTAGTTGCTCCATACTCATTTTTACATAAGGGAGATTCTCTTTAAAAAACTGGGGCAAATAAACTTTCAGGTTCCCTTCATAAAACTGTTGGTCGAAGTCTATGGCACGTATACGGAATTGAATATCATCAAAGTCAGGTGTAATCTGAACTACAAAATTATAGGCACGCATATCTCCTAAGAGCATGATCAGGCAACGCTCATTGAACTTAACAAATTCCTTAGCGATACGGGTGGGATTAAATTCGGGGGTATACAATTGGCCTTTTGTAAAAACATCTCCAGGAATGCCGGCAATATGCTCTTCCACCAGGGTGTCTCCATCCACCAGATAATTCACCTGATTGGGAGATAGAATCTCTTCCATTTCCAGGCCATAAATACGGGAGGCATCTGCCTTTTTGATATAGAAATAGTCATAAACATCATTTAATCTGTTTACAATTCTGATGCGGAAGGGATGAGTATTGCCGAAGGTGCAGTATTCAATTTTATCGATGTATTTATGTTCAACGATCCGAAGGTTTCCTGAAGCTTTTAAGTTGGCGTAGACTTCTTTTAATCCGTTATGGAGATTTTCAATCAGATCCTGTGCATATATCGGTCCTTCCCACAGTGAGTCTTTACCGGATTTGTCCATCAATGGAAAGGCTTCATTGAACTGCATGAGATCTTGATACGATATTGGTAATTTAGCCTCACGCTGATAGGTCCGCAAATACTTCTGCAAAGCTGGCGTAACGGGGAAAATTGGTTTCTTTTTCAGAATTTTTACGTCTTCGTTTTCCATGTATCAGCAATGTAGTGTTTTAAAAATTCAACGGCAAAGAAAATAAAGCAAGCGCAATGAACGTGGAGATAAATAGTAAACTTGGTGTGCTTTGCGGATATTTCTTTGTGCCCTTTATGGTTAAATAAGGTCAAATCAGGGATAATTAAAGGGCAGTCCAGCTAAATACCTGCTGATTTTCCGGTAGGGATAATCACCCGCACCATGAGCTGCAAACTGCACAATGATGGTATTGGTTTTAGGATCGACATATAACCTTTGCCCGAGCATTCCTTCCGCAGCATAGTCGCCATTATCTCCTGACTGTGGAATCCACCACATATAATGGTGGGCCGATTTTTGCCAGCCTTTGGCCGAAGCAGGCTTTTCGCTACCGATGTGAATAGATTGATCTACCCATGATTTGGTGACCACCTGAACATGATTGTATTCTCCTTGATGCAAATACAATCTGCCAATCTTTGCCAGGTCGATTGGAGTTACCTGAAACCGGCTTGCTGTATTTGCCAGTCCACCAGGCTGATCTAATCCAAAGGATGCGGGATACTGTGCGCCTATTTTTCTCCAAACCGATTCTTCAAAAAACCTGGCTACCGGCTTACCAGTTGCCCTTTCCAAAACCCAGCCCAATAAAATTGGATCAATACTTTTATATTTCCAGACCGTGCCTGGCTGATTATCGAGCCTGACTTTCATCAACTCTTGCTTCATGTCATGAGTATAATAGTATTTCGCCTCATCAGATAAAAAAGCCTTTATCACTCCGCCTAAAGCATCCTGAAAGGCTAAACCGGATTTCATATCTAGCAGGTTTCTTATCGTAATCTGTTTAAATGAGGCGTTTCCAGCCAGTTCGGGGATGTAATCGGTTACCCGGTCATTCAAGTTTTTGATATGCCCTGCAGCTAAGGCCTGACCAATCATAATCGACACCATGCTCTTCGCACCAGAAAATATAGTTGTTAAGGTGCTGTCTGTATAACCCGGGCTATATTTCTCATAAAGTATGCTATCATTTCTAATGACCAGGAACGCATTCAGTTTGCCGTTTTTAAAGTATTCATCGAAGGTAATCAGGTGTTGATCAGCATCGCGTACCTTGAGGGTATCTAAATCATTTCTTATCCTGCCTGAACGATTAAAATGAAATGCGTTGTCACTTTTATGCACGACATCCTGTGGAAAAGCTTTATAAGTATCAGCATCAGGTGTTCGGTACCATAAAACCCTGATCAAATAAGGATGAATGAGAAATAACGATATAATGCCCAGTAAAATTATGACTGTGATATACGCTAAAATCTTTTTGAACATGAAACGGAACATTGTTGGCAAATATAAAAATTAATTCGCCTGCGCAACTAATGTTCCCGGCGGTGGTTTATGCTTCCACCTTCTGTGGCTCCAAAGCCAGTATGCTGGTTCCTGCTGAATAATCCCTTCTAAGAGCCTGGTATGCATTTCGGTGATCTCAAAGTTTTCAGTCTTCTTAGGATTTAAGCATAAGGGCACGCAATCAACCTCATAATACCCTCGCTTTAAAACCTTAACTTTTAAATAAAAAATAGGACGATTTGTTTTTTTTGCTATTTTTTCAATGCCTAATTGTATAGCCGCTGGCTGATTTAAAAAGGTGGTCCAGTAGTGTGATTCATCTTTTGCCGGTGCCTGATCGTTACCGAAACTAAAACTGGTTGGTCCGTTTTTACTTAACGTGAGTGCCCTCATGGTCTGCCTCATGGCTACCATATGATTTCCAAACCTGCTTCTGATTTTTCTGAACCAGATATCAAATACCGGATTACTCAAAGGTTTATATATTGGGTAATGACTTCCGGAAAAATTTAGTCCAATCCCGATTGTGCCCCATTCCCAATTCCCATAGTGAGCGGAGCAAAATAATACACTCTGGCCACTTTTCAAATAAGTTTCAGCGAGTTCAGTGTGCTTAAAAACGAATCGTTTTCGAATTGCTCTTTTCGAAATAGTCGTCATTTTTACCACTTCGAAAATTAAGGAAGCCAGGTATTTGTAATAGCGTTTCTCAATTTCCACGATTTCAGGTAGTGTTTTCCAGGGAAAGGCTTTTAGCAAATTTTCTCTGACTACTGTTTTTCGATATCCGAAAACATGATATAGTAGAAGGTAACTACCATCCGCAAGCAAATACAGAATAGGTAAGGGAAAAAGTGACAATGCACTTAAAAAAAATATGCCCATTAAGGAGATGCCTTTCTTAATCATGCAGGATGAGTTGATAGGCAAAATTAAAAGGGCTGTAAAAAACTTATGCCATGAAAATGTTAGATTTTTATGCTTGTAAGATGGTTTGAGTTTCCGCTGACAGAAAACGCCATAAGTGATTGAGAATTTCCAAATTCTTTACAAAAAAAAGCCCCGATTTTCATCGGGGCCTGGAATTTATTTTCAAAAGGATTAAGCGAATTGCTTTCCTTTAACTTTACGTTCTTGTTCTGTTAAGAAGATTTTACGTAAACGCATGCTTACTGGTGTAACCTCGATGTACTCATCAGCCTGGATATACTCCATAGCCTCTTCTAACGAGAATTTAATTGCAGGCGCAATACGGGTATTATCATCAGTACCCGAAGCACGCATGTTGGTTAACGCTTTACCTTTAACCACGTTTACTACTAAATCATTATCACGGATGTGCTCACCCATAATCTGACCTTCATAAACATCAGCTCCCGGGTCGATAAAGAAGCGACCTCTATCCTGTAATTTATCGATTGAATATGCTGTAGTCTGACCTTTTTCCATTGAAATCAATACACCGTTCAAACGACCAGGAATAGTTCCTTTCCAAGGCTCATAAGCTTTGAAACGGTGCGCCATGATTGCTTCACCAGCAGTAGCAGTTAATACGTTGTTACGTAAACCGATAATACCACGCGATGGGATCTCAAATTCTAAATGTTGTAAATCACCTTTTGGCTCCATAATCAATAACTCGCCTTTACGTTGTGTTACCAATTCAATTACTTTACCAGAAACTTCTCCAGGTACATCAACAATTAAAGTTTCAACCGGCTCATGTTTTTTACCATCGATTTCTTTCACGATAACCTGTGGCTGACCCACTTGTAACTCGTAACCTTCACGACGCATCGTTTCGATTAATACTGATAAATGGAGAATACCACGACCATAAACCAACCATGAATCTGGCGAAGCAGTTTCAACAACTTTCAAGGCAAGGTTTTTTTCCATCTCTTTCATCAAACGGTCTTTGATCCGTTGAGAAGTAACCAATTTACCTTCTTTACCAAAGAAAGGTGAGTTATTGATGGTGAACAACATGTTCATTGTTGGCTCATCAATGCTGATTACTGGTAATTGCTCTGGTGCTTCGAAATCAGCGATAGTATCACCAATATCAAAACCATCGATACCTACAACTGCACAGATATCTCCTGAACTTACTTCAGTAGCTTTAACTTTGCCTAAACCTTCAAATGTATAAAGTTCTTTTACTCTTGATTTAACGATTTTACCATCGCGTTTGATTAAAGTAACCGGCTGGTTTTCTTTAATTGTACCGCGGTGAACACGACCGATCGCAATACGACCTACGAAAGATGAATAATCCAAAGAGGTGATTTGCATTTGTAATGTACCCTCGTTGATTGGTGCTGGTGGAATGTTGGCCACAACTGCATCCAATAAAGCAAAGATATCGGTAGTTGGTTTCTGCCAGTCAGTACTCATCCATCCTTGTTTAGATGAACCGTAAATAACAGGGAAGTCCAATTGTTCTTCAGTTGCTTCAAGGTTAAAGAACAATTCGAAAATTTGCTCATAAACCTCTTCAGGGCGACAGTTTTCTTTATCCACTTTGTTTACCACCACAATTGGCTTTAAACCTAATGCCAAAGCTTTTTGCGTTACGAAACGTGTTTGAGGCATTGCACCTTCAAAAGCATCGCAAAGTAAAAGTACTCCATCGGCCATTTTCAAAACACGCTCTACCTCACCGCCAAAATCCGCGTGACCAGGTGTATCGATAATGTTAATTTTTACGTCTTTGTATTGAACAGATACGTTTTTAGATACGATCGTGATACCACGCTCGCGCTCTAAATCGTTATTATCCAATATCAACTCTCCTGTTTGTTCGTTGTCACGAAAAATAGAACAAGAGTGTAAAATCTTATCAACCAACGTGGTTTTACCGTGGTCAACGTGTGCTATAATAGCTATATTTCTAATCTTTTGCATAAAATGCGCCTCAAATTTGGCGCAAAGATAATGTTTTGAAATGGATTTTCTACTATGACCCCAACTATTTAATGCTATGATAATGTTGCAATTATCTCATTTTTAACCCAAAAGCAATCTTTAGTGCTTACCTCCGTAAGTTGAGCAGCATTTTAACTGACGGCTGTAGGTTTATCTTCTAGCCCGGTTTACAGATAGGCTGCCTCATAAAATAGCCTGGGTTAAACTTCAAAAGCCCAGTTCAAAAACGCAGGCATCACACTTTCCCAGGTAGGCACATCATGTTTTCCTCCTACCTTTTCAAAGTAGAAAACATTTTCATTACGCTTATAGCCTTTCTTTAAAAGCGCTTTTACAATATCAATGGTATCATCAATCGAATCAATGATAAAATTTTTATTGCGGTCTGCCTTTTCGTCTTCAGTTCCCGTCATCAGCCAAAA
Organism: Pedobacter frigidisoli; assembly: GCF_032678525.1. Classification (GTDB taxonomy): domain Bacteria; phylum Bacteroidota; class Bacteroidia; order Sphingobacteriales; family Sphingobacteriaceae; genus Pedobacter; species Pedobacter frigidisoli_A. The sequence goes on along the minus strand of NZ_JAVTSE010000008.1, from coordinate 85,330 downwards.
CTTCATATCGGCCCTGGTTGAGGTACGTTCAATCAATGCATGCATAATCCGGTCTGCATCTGTATACCCATCTGCTAAATCTCTGGTTCGCCACCAAAAGGCACCAGAGAACACGCCTACAGCATCAAACACAGCAGGATGATTCCAGGCAATATCAAATGCGGATAAGCCACCTAATGAAAATCCGGCATAGGCAACTTTGCCGGTTATTGGCATTGCGATCTTCTTTTTAACAAAGGGTAAAAGTTCTTTAATCACAAAATCGGTATAGGCACCAGCTTTTGCCCCGCGGCCTCTAAAATCAGGAATTCCGGCTACACCATACTCCATTAAACGATCTTCAGAAGCTTTAATGGCCACTACAACCAATCTATGATTTCGTTTATGCTGATGCGCAGCCTGAAGGATTTTTGGAAAATCCATCATTGCCACATCCTGGCCATCGTTTAACAGAAGAAGTTCAATTTTTTCATTTCCTAATATTCCCTCTGGAGCATAAATATCGATTTCCACCTCATGCTTCAGATAAGCAGATGGTATCCTCAAATTACTGGTATTAACTTTTACAGATAAAATTGTAGTATACATAGTTCAAATCCCTTTCACCCGGCAACGCCTCAAAAATTTCGGCAAAGGTACAAATCCTGATAAACTATTAATTATCAGCCCTCATTTTTTGTCAGCAAGATTAACTTTATAAGGCACCTACTATTTTTCTTGATTTAAATCTCTATCTTAATGCATTAAATATTCGATATGATAAAAGAAGAATACAAGCGGTGGTATAGCCCCAACCTGAGTATGGATATCGATATGCTCATATTTGGCCATGCCGGCATTCCTGTTCTGTTATTCCCCACAAGTATGGGCCGGTATTTTGAAAACAAAGATTTTAAGCTGATTGATGCTGTAGAGGGATTCATCAACGAGGGTAAAATTAAGATTTATTGCCCTGACGCAATTGACAAACTGAGTTGGTATAATAAGGGGATACATCCTGCAGATCGGGTTAAAAATCATATCTGGTACGATAAATACCTGCTCGAGGAGGTTGCTCCCCTGGCCCGCCATGAAACCGGACATAGTAAAATCATTACAGCAGGATGCAGTTTTGGCGGTTATCATGCTGCAAATTTTGCTTTCAGGCATCCCTGGCTGGTGAGTCATATGTTTAGTATGAGCGGTGCATTTGATATCAGTGGTCAACTAGATGGTTTTTACAATGATGATGTATACTTTAATAATCCCGTCGACTTTGTACTCAATAACAGCAATCCTGAACTACACTACATGAAAATTGTACTGGGAACAACCGATAGAGATATGTGCAGACCTGATAATGAAAGGTTATCGGACATTCTCCATAAAAAAGGCATTGATCACTGGTTGGATATCCGGCCTAACGCTGATCACGACTGGCCAATCTGGAGGGAAATGTTCCCCAACTATATTGCGCAATTATAAGTTCATCATTCGATTAAAACAATTAACCGATTAAGCAGTTACAGCATTAACACATAGCACCTTTAAAAACAAAAACTGATGAAAAAAATAGGGATTTTGTATGGTCAGGAACGTTCTTTTCCTGAAGCACTTGTAGAGCGAATTAATCAAAAAGCAGAAAAGGATATAATAGCTGAACCAGTAAAAATAGAAAAGATCCTCCAAAACCAGCCTTTGGATTATGCGGTAATCATTGATCGTATTTCTCAGGATGTTCCATTTTACCGGGCATCTTTAAAAAACGCTGCTATTACCGGAACGGCCATTATCAACAATCCGTTTTGGTGGAGTGCGGACGAGAAATTTTTTAACAACGTACTGGCTGAACAAATAGGTGTTCCCGTTCCTAAAACGGCACTAATCCCATCCCGGCAGCACCCCACCGGCACAACTTCAGAATCATTCTCTAACCTTGCCATGCCCTTAAACTGGGACGAAATTTTCGATTATGTAGGTTTCCCTGCATACATGAAGCCTTATGATGGTGGTGGATGGAGAGATGTTTATAAGCTTCATGATAAAGAAGATTTCTTTGATAAGCATAGTGGAACCGATCAGCTGGTGATGCTGCTTCAGGAAGAAATCATTTTTGATGAATATTTCAGGTGCTATTGTATTGGCGGCAAGCATGTACGCATTATGCAATATGAACCACGTAACCCACACCATCTGCGTTATGCAACAGATGGCAAAACCCCTGATGCCAAATTGCTTAAAACTGTTGAAGAGTACACCATAAAACTTTGCACTTATCTGGGTTATGATTTTAATACCGTAGAATTTGCAGTAAGAGATGGTATACCCATTGCAATTGATTTTTGCAACCCGGCCCCCGATGCGGATATTAATAGTGTGGGTGCGGAGAATTTCGAATGGGTAGTGGAAACAACTGCCAACTATGCCATCGAACGTGCAAAAGCACAAAAACCGGGTCAGGACAATCTCACCTGGGGAAAATACATTAAAGCTTCAGTTGCAGGTACGCCTTTGCTAAATAAAACTATAGCAAAGAAACCAGGCAAAGCGGCTCCCACTCCAAAGGCAAAACCAAAAAAGGCAACTCCTGAAAAATAAGCGGGATCAAAATTAATACGATGAAGATGAATGAATTTACATTGGGTGTAGAGGAAGAGTATATGGTAGTTGATCCCGTGACCAGAGAACTTACCTCACATGATCAGAAAATTGTTGAAGCTGCTCAGAAAATACACAAAGATCAGGTAAAGGCAGAAATGCACCAGGCTGTTGTAGAGGTGGGTACAGGTATTTGCAGAACCACAACTGAGGCCAGAAAAGAGATTTCACAGTTGCGATATACGGTATCACAACTTGCGGGAGAACAGGGCTTAAGAATCGGTGCAGCAGGTACACATCCTTTTTCACATTGGGAAAAGCAGCTGATTACGGAGCATCCCCGTTACAATGAAATTGTAAATGAATTACAGGAAGCAGCGCGGTCTAACCTCATTTTCGGATTACATGTTCATGTAGGCTTTCAATCGAGGGAACTGGCCATTCACATCGCAAATCAGGTGAGGTATTTTCTGCCCCACGTATTTGCCTTGTCAACCAATTCTCCTTTTTGGGAAGGAAGAAATACCGGATATAAATCTTTCCGTACGAAAATCTTTGATAAGTTCCCCAGAACGGGGATTCCTGATATCTTTAACAGTATTGAAGATTACGATAGTTATGTAAAGTTGCTCATCAAAACAAACTGCATGGATAATGCAAAAAAAATCTGGTGGGACATTCGCGTGCATCCGTTTTTTGATACCGTGGAGTTCCGCATTTGCGATTGCCCTATGCTGATAGATGAAACCATGGCCTTTACAGCTCTATTTCAATCCCTGTGTGCAAAACTCTATAAGCTGAGGCTGCAAAACATGACCTTCATCAGTTATTCCAGAGCCCTGATCAATGAAAATAAATGGCGGGCAGCCCGCTATGGCATTGATGGAAACCTGATTGACTTTGGAAAAGAGATGGAGGTAAACTGCCGCAACCTGGTGTTGGAGTTACTTGATTTTGTAGATGATGTAGCGGACGAACTTGGATGCCGCGAGGACATTAACTATGTTCATAAGATATTGGAACATGGCACAGGTGCCGACCGGCAACTGGCGGTTTATCAGCAAACCGGTAGTTTTGAATCGGTAGTTGATTATATAACCACCCAAACGTTGATTGGTGCAAAGTAATTACGAATGGAGAAAAAAAGAGATTTAAGAGTAGCTGTTATTGACATGAACAACGGCGCGCCCAATCAGGGTATGCGTGGAATCGGGGAAATTTTAACCCGCTTCGAAAGTGACCACGGCATCAGCCTTCACTCCGATATTTTTGATTTGAGGCAAAAAGGCGAAATACCCGACTTGTCTTATGACGCCTATATTTCAAGCGGTGGCCCAGGCAGCCCTATAGAAAGTGAAGGGGAAAAGTGGGAAAATGACTTTTATAACCTGCTGGACCAGATTGAAGCCTTCAATGCATCTCATAAAGATGACAGGAAATATGCCTTTCTGATTTGTCACTCTTTTCAATTGGCTTGCAGAAAGTATAAACTGGGCAATGTAACCGAAAGACGGTCTAATGCTTTTGGAATTTTTCCCATCACGCTAACAAATGAGGGAGAAACTGATGAAATTTTCTCTGGGATAAGCAATCCTTTTTTTTCTGTTGACAGCAGAGACTGGCAGGTGATCGAACCTGATTATGAAGCTTTTGCGACCAAAGAAGCTAAACTCCTGGCCATCGAAAAAGAACGAAAACACGTTAATCTGGAGCGGTGTATGATGTCTATCCGTTTTTCCCCGGAAATTATTGGCACCCAGTTTCATCCGGAAGCCGATCCTGTAGGAATGAAAATGTACTTGCTTCAGGAGGAAAAGAAAAAGGTAATCATTGATACGCATGGGGAACAGAAATATTTTGATATGCTTAACAGCTTAGATGATCCGGCGAGGATTGTTTTAACTCAAAGTGTGATCTTACCTAATTTCCTGAAAAAGGCTTTAACATACCTATAAAAGATTCTAACAAATGATACCAGCACTAAGGGAGCAATTTAATCAGCAGTTTAATCAGGAGCGATATGAAAATTTCCTGTCAGAACTTCAGAAAGGCTATCCCGAAATTCCTTTTCGGGTAGCAGAGACACCAATTTTTGTACCCAAAGCTTTGAAAGAAAAGCTCATCGCTGCAGGCGAAGAGATTATCAATGTGATTAAGCAGCCGGATTTTAAGCGACTTACTGAAGCATCCATTCCACCTGAATGGAAAGTGCCTAATGAAAATAAGCAGCCACATTTTTTAACTTTTGATTTCGGCATTTGCAAAAATGAGGATGGTGAATTGTCGCCCATGCTTATCGAAATGCAGGGCTTTCCTTCCCTCTACGGCTTCCAGCATCACCTGGCTGACACATTTGAAAAAAACTATGAAATTGATCCCGAGGTTGACTATTTTTTAAATGGATTTGATCAGGAACAATATGTTACCCTTTTGAAAACAGTGATTATTGGTGATCATGAAGTACATGAGGTAGCCCTGATGGATGTGGATGCGCCTAACCAGAAAACGGCTATCGACTTTTTTGTGACTCAAAAAATACTGGGTATTAAGATTTTAGCATTAGAAGATATTAAACGGGTTGGACGCCAACTGTTCTATGAAGAAAATGGTAAAAAGATTCAACTCAAAAGAATTTACAACCGGTTAATTTTCGATGAGGTTGCTAACAGAACGGAACTTTTCGATAGCAGCTTTGACCCCAGGGCTGACCTTGATGTGGAGTGGGTAACCCATCCCAACTGGTTTTACAGGATAAGCAAATACACCATGCCCTTCCTAAAAAGTAAATATGTACCAGAAACCTTTTTCTTAAATGAGCTAAATTCTATACCCGTAGATCTGGAACACTATGTGCTGAAACCATTATTTTCTTTTGCCGGAATGGGCGTAATTATTGATGTAACCCCACAGGACATTGAGAAAATTATAGACCCACACAACTGGATTTTACAACGGAAAGTAAGCTATGAACCAGCCGTGGAATCGCCAACGGGCGGTGTAAAAGCAGAAATCAGAATGATGTATTTATGGCCCGATGGTGAGGAACCTCAGCTTTGCATTAACCTGGCTAGATTGAGTAGAGGCAAGATGATTGGCGTTCGATACAATGCAGACTTCGACTGGGTAGGCGGCACCGTTGCATTTATGGAAAAATAGTCCGTAATTTAGTTGTGCAAACAATGCTTTTTGCCGCATACCTTTTTACATTAAACTGAAGCCCTGGCAGCAAAACCTCCTTATATTTGTATTATGGATACTCAAACGATTTTAGTCTTTCTACTCTTCGCGGTTGCTTTGGTATATGTAGGCCGTTTGGTTTTTAAATCTTTACAGGTAAAAAAAGATGGTTGTGGAGGTAATTGCAAATGTGGTGTTGATTTTTCTGACATTAAGCCCGCCAAAAAATAACCCGCTCATTGTATGATTGATCAGTTCAAAAACTATCTTAAAGACAAAATTGAAATTACGGATGAACAATTCGATAGTATTTCGGGTAACTTAAAAATCAAGAAGTTCGACAAGAACGAGATCATACAATATACAGGAGATATCTCCAAACATGGTTTTTTTGTTTGCAAAGGACTGCTGAGAGCCTATTCTATAGATTCAAAAGGTAAAGAACATATTCTTCAGTTTGCACCGGAGAACTGGTTAATATCTGACAGGAATAATATGAATAACGAAGCTTCGGTGTTTTTTATAGACGCTATTGAAGCAACAGAAGTGGTATTAATGCCCAATAATTTCATGGAGCAGGCAGCTATGCAGGTGCCTTGCTTACAGCCCATGCATACCCGCTTGCTTAATAATTCTATCCGTTTTATGCAAAAAAGAATTAATATGCTTTTAAGTGCTACCGCAGAAGAAAGATATCTTGACTTCATCAAACTTTACCCCAATCTCACTTTGCGCGTGCCGCAATGGATGATCGCTTCATACCTGGGCATCACGCCCGAGTCGCTAAGCCGTGTAAGAAAAGAACTGGCTAATAAACATTTCAAACCAAATTAATATTCCCTTCATTACTTACCATACATCAATTCCTGTTCATAACCAGCTACTTACTTTTGTGTTGTAAATATTAATATCAAAAACACAAAAGATATGGCAACTACAAAATGGACTTTAGATCCAACCCACAGCGAATTACAGTTTAAAGTAAAACACTTAATGATCACTACCGTTACTGGTAGCCTGAAATCTTTTTCGGCAGAACTTTCATCTGAAGGCGATGAGTTTGAGAACGCAGAAATTTCCTTCAAAGGAGACATCTCTTCGATTGATACAGGAAATACAGATCGCGATAACCACTTGAAAAGCGGTGATTTTTTCGACGCTGAAAAATTTGCTCACATCGAATTCAAATCTTCTTCAGTTGAAAAAGACGGTGCAGATTATATCGTTAAAGGTGACCTTACCATTAAAGGCGAAACCAAACCCGTAAAATTAACTGCAGAGTTTGGTGGCATTGCAACCGATCCATGGGGTAACACCAAAGCAGGTTTTACTTTAAGTGGAAAAATTAACCGCTCTGAGTTTGGCTTAACCTGGAATGCAGCATTGGAAACAGGCGGTGTGATGGTAAGTGAAGAAGTTCGTTTATTGGGCGAGTTGCAGTTTGTAAAACAAGCATAATTTCGCAGAGTGCTTTGAGCTTTGCGCATAAAATAATGATGTTCACAGCCCCATGCCTCAATTAATTTCAAGGTAATGGAAACAAAACAAGTATCACGTATCCTAAAAGCACCCGCACCCCATATGGTTGGCGATGGTTTTAGGGTACATAATTTTTTTCCGGGCGGATACCAGATCGATATGAGTCCGTTCTTTTTACTGGACTATGGCTCAAAAATCCAGTTCTCTGCCAGAAAAATTCCCCGTGGCGTTGGGATTCATCCACACAGGGGTTTCGAAACGGTTACGATAGCTTACCACGGCACCGTCGCGCATCATGATAGTTCAGGAAAGAGTGGCATAATTTATCCGGGAGACGTACAGTGGATGACAGCAGCTGCGGGAATACTCCATAAAGAGTACCATGAAGAGAACTACAGTTTGAAAGGGGGACCATTTCAAATGGTACAGTTATGGGTGAACCTTCCTGCAAAAGATAAAATGGGTAAGCCAGGATATCAGTCCATAAAACAACAGGATATGGCCTTTATTAACCTGCCCGACAATGGAGGAAAAATTGAAATCATTGCCGGAGATTACAAAGGACAAAAAGGAAACGCCCACACATTTACGCCGATGCACGTGTATAACGCCAGACTAAATATGCAGGGGAAGGCAAGTTTTAGTTTTCCTGCATATTTTAATACTGGTTTTATGGTGATTGAAGGAGCAGTGAAAATTAATCAAAAGGAAATTGCACCCGTCGATAGTTTCGTTCACTTTGAAAACCAGGGAGAGCAGATTGATATAGAGGCGCTGGAAAATAGCATCGTACTTATACTCAGCGGAGAGCCACTTAATGAGCCCATTGTTCAATATGGTCCCTTTTTGATGAACACCCAGGAAGAAATAAATCAGGCCCTGGAAGATTATAACCAGGGAAGATTTGGTTACATAGAAGAATAAAAAAGCTTCAACACCTAAATCCTGAAGCCGGCATTTGTAAAATCTGCCGGCTTTTTTCGTATATAGATTTTCATCCAATCTTCACTTTCGTTGATGACATTTGATTAAAAATCAGAACAGAAAAATGTCCGGAAAACAAATATTTCAAACTGAGACTAAAAAACGCTGGTATACTTTTACCTGGGTAAGCCGAACCTTATTTTTAGTTTTCATCGTAGCAATCCTTTGCGTTGCTTATACACTATCATCGGTTCAGGAGCCAGATTTACCTTTCATAAACACCAATTCTCCCCTTACGCAAAAGCAATTGGATAAGCTGAAGAAATCTCAGCAGTACAAAGCATTCGTAATCGAAAAATCCCGGTTGGAGAAAATCAGAAAAGACAGAGCGCTGCGTATTCTAACTAAACATGGAGATAAAAAACGCATCAACATGGCCTTTTACGTAAGCTGGGCGGCAACTAAAGATAAATCACTCGCGGATTTAAAAAGGAACATTGGCCATTTAGACATGGTTGCCACTGAATCTTTTTTCTTAAATGGCGACTCAATAGTTGATAAGGCAGATACCGCAGCTTTAAATGTTATACATGCAGGAAAAAAATCTGCTATTGCAGTAGTATCCAACTTCAACAAAGACCATTGGGATGGCAATGCGGTAAAGCGTTTGCTCAACGACCAGGCCGCTCAACAAAAACTGATATATAACCTGATATCCATTACAAAAAAATACGGGTACAAAGGTATAAACATCGATTTTGAAGAATTAGATCTGGAGAACAATCAAAGTTTCAATGCTTTCATGAAAAATCTATATGACCAGTTTCATGCAGAAAACCTGATCGTCTCTCAGGATATTTCTCCGGAAAACGACGACTATCAGCCGGAGGTGCTTCAGAAATATAACGATTATATCATTTTAATGGCCTATGATCAGCATACAGATCAAAGTAATGCCGGCGACATTTCCCATCAGGAATGGGTGGAAGAGAAACTGGATGACATTTGCACAAAGGTAGACCCAGGAAAAGTAATTCTTGCTTTAGCTTGCTATGGATATGACTGGCCCAACAAAAGTATTGGAAAATCGGTAACCTACGAGGAGGCCATGACTACGGCGGTTACCTTCAAAAGCAAGGTGAACTACAATCCCAACTCGGCCAATTTAAATTATAGTTATAATGACGGCAGCGGTATTAAACATGAAGTTTATTTTACAGATGCGGCAACTTATTTCAACCTGATCCGCAAGGCTGATGACTGGAATATTGCCGGAGTAGCACTGTGGAGATTAGGTTCAGAAGATAAACGCCTGTGGTCTTTCATCTCAAATGGTTTAAGTCTGGATACGCTTCAAAAAAAACCATTCGACCTACGAAAAATCTCTTCCCTCAACATGGGCGGAATATCATACATCGGCGACGGGGAAATCCTGGACCTGGTATCTACACCACGCCTCGGGGCGGTGAGGTTTACTCTAAATAAGGATAATTTTACCATTGCCGATCAAAAATACATGCGGTTGCCAGAGCAGTACGTGATTAAGCGTTTTGGTGAAGCTGATAAGAAAATTGCATTGACATTCGATGACGGGCCAGATCCGGTTTACACTCCACAGGTATTAAATATCCTTAAACAGGAACATGTACCGGGATGCTTTTTTGTTGTAGGCATCATGGCCGAAAAAAACATGGAATTGCTGAGACAGGAGTATGATTCCGGATACGAAATTGGCAATCATACTTTTTTTCATCCTGATATGTCTGCGATTGGCCCCAGGAGGGTAAAATTCGAGTTAAATGCTACGAGGAGACTTATTGAAGCCGTTACGGGCCACAGTACCATTCTTTTCCGTGCCCCTTTTAATGCTGATGCCGAGCCTCAGAATATTTCTGAGATCTTGCCAGTCGCACAAAGCCGCAAAGAAAACTACATAAACATTGGTGAATATATCGATCCTGAAGACTGGGAACCAGGGAAAACGGCAGATCAGATTTTTAATGAAGTAGTGAAACAGCACGAAAATGGTAACATTCTGCTGCTGCATGATGCGGGAGGAAACCGTGAAGCAACTGTGGCTGCCCTACCCAGAATTATCAGGTACTTTAAATCACAGGGATATACTTTTACAACCGTTGGAGATTTGATGGGCAAAAAAAGAGCTGAACTGATGCCTGCTGTAAAATCTGATGCAAACAGTGGATTCAGCGGATCAGGAGATTATTTCTTCATCAGCTTCTTCTACTATGCCAATATTGTCTTAGATATCGTATTCACAGTGGCCATTGTGCTGGCGATCTTAAGAACAATCTTCATTGCCTATCTGGCAATTAAACAGCGTAAAAAGGCAAAAAAATATGCACACAAGCTTATCGAAAACCCCTCAGTAAAAGTGAGCGTGATTATTCCTGCCTATAATGAAGAGGTAACGGCAGTCCAAACCATTAACAGCCTGCTTAAAACTACGTATCCTGATTACGAGCTGATATTCATTGATGACGGATCAAAGGATAAAACATTCGAAATGGTTCAATCCAGATTCGGCAACCATCCTCAGGTAAAAGTTTACCGGAAAGAAAACGGGGGAAAAGCTTCTGCTTTGAATTATGGCATCGCAAAAGCCGCATCTGATTTTGTAATCTGCATAGATGCTGATACGCAGCTTAAAACGGATGCGGTTAATGAACTGATGCGCTATTTTTATAGCGATAAGGTAGCAGCCGTAGCCGGCACAGTTAAGGTTGGAAACGCCAATAACATCATTACAAAATGGCAGTCTATTGAGTATACAACGGCTCAAAATATGGATCGGAGAGCATTTGATTTACTCAATACCATTACTGTTGTACCCGGAGCCATCGGTGCATTTAGAAAATCAGTAATTCTCGAGGTTGGCGGCTTTACCATAGATACCCTGGCTGAAGACTGTGATTTGACTATGCGCATCCTGAAAGCAGGCTACAGGGTTAAAAACTGCGACACTGCAATTGCTTACACAGAAGCTCCTGAAACAGTTAATATGCTTTTGAAACAACGTTTCCGCTGGAGCTTTGGCGTATTACAAAGTTTTTGGAAAAACCGTAAAACACTTTTAAATAAAAAGTATGGATATTTTGGGATGGTGGGAATGCCGAACATTTTGGTCTATCAAATCATTTTGCCGCTCTTTTCGCCGCTTGCAGATTTCTTTATGTTGTTATCCCTGATCAGCGGGCTATTTTCCTTAAGTACAATAAACAACCTGACGCTTACCGGTTTTTCTGGGATCCTCAGCCTCCACAATGGTTTCGGACAGGTATTATTCTATTATATTATTTTTATTCTGGTAGATATGTTTTTTGCTGCCATCGCTTTCAGAATGGAAAAAGAAAAACTTAAAAACCTGATTTACCTATTTCCGCAAAGGTTTTTCTGGAGGCAGCTCATGTACATCGTGTTATTCCGTTCATTTAGAAAAGCCATAAAGGGAGAGCTGGAAACATGGGGAACGTTAAAAAGGACAGGAAATGTTAAAGAAGCTAATGCCTAACCACATAAAAATCCGGCTCACCATTTAAAATGTTGAGCCGGCTTTTTAATTTTTTCTGTTAAATACGCTTCAAATATTAAACTACCTGATTCTTTTCAATCAAACAGACTGCATATGCGACTACGCCTTCTTCTCTGCCTACAAAACCCATTGTTTCATTTGTTGTGGCTTTTATAGAAATGTCTTCAGTAGAAATGCCGATTGCATTGGCAATATTTTCCTGCATGGCAGGAATATGAGGATTAATTTTGGGTGCTTCCAGACACAACATCGCATCGATGTTTCCAACTACCCAGCCTTTATCTGATAGTAATTTTACCGTTTCTTTAAGCAAAATTAAGCTGCTGATTCCCCGCCATCTTTCATCCGTATTTTTAAAGTGGAAACCAATATCACGAAGATTGGCAGCACCCAGTAACGCATCGCAAATGGCATGAAGCAGTACGTCTGCGTCCGAATGTCCAAATGCACCTTTATGATGTTCAAGGTTTACTCCACCCACTACGAAGGGGTGCTGGTCTTTCAGCTGGTGTACGTCAAAGCCGAAGCCTACTCTGATTTTCATGAAAATGTATTTTATGAGTTTTAACTAAAGCCGTAAGTTAATTTTTTACGATTTTCTTGTCGCCAAAGTTAAACAAAAGACCGAAACGTAAGGTATTGGCAAGGGGACTGGTTTGTGCATTAGCCAGCAAGTAAGAGAAATCAATATTAAAGACATTGTATTTTAGTCCTAAGCCCATAGTAAAATAGCGGCTATCACCTTTCATCGGACTCTGATAATTATACCCCGCCCTGATGGCAAACTGCTGATTGTACCAGTACTCCACACCTGTTGAAATACCAACCTCTTTCAATTCTTCACTAAAACCTCCTGGCGCATCGCTAAATGAACCGAAGATACCGGCAGGCACTGACCGGTTAGGATCCTTTCCGCTGATAATCTGTCCGCTTGAATTGTAAACAGGCTGAGTAGGAACAAGCAATTTATTGAAATCAACAGCCAGGGTGAAAGTACTAAATTCATCAACAATAAAGGTCGATGCGCCGCCTAGTTTGAAATTGGTTGGAAGAAAATAATTTACCCCTCCATCACTATAACTCATTTTTGTACCGATGTTGGATATATTTGCACCAGCAGATAAAATCGCATCTTTTCCGAACATATGCGTGTTAGTCTTATACAAACCGGACACATCTACTGCAACAGCATTACCACTTTTTACCTGACCTGATGAAACAAACTGACCTGATGCCAGGTTCGAATAAACATATCTAAGAGAAGATCCCAGTGAAAACTCTTCACCAAATTTTCTGGCAAAGGTTACATCAAGCGCAAATTCGTTAGGATTTGAAATGCCCAGATCTTGTTGATTAATATCAGTTAACTGAATTGAGCCCAAAGAAAAATAACGAAGGGAAGCACCAATTACGTTACGATCATTCAAACGGTAAAATCCACTTAGATAAGCCAGATTAATATCCGGAACTAAACTCTTTAACCAGGGACTATATGAAACAGAAAAACCGTATGGTTTTTCAAGAAATGCAAGTTTAGAGGCATTAATACTCGATGAATTCACATCCCCCGAAACAGCCACCCCTGCATCTCCCATAGATCCGGAACGCGCATCGGGAGTAATTAATAAAAAAGGAACCGCAGTGACGATGTTATTAGATTCGCTGCCATTTGTTTGAGTATTGCCTATAGTAACCTGTGCATTTGTTTTAGCAAATACAAAGGCCAGAGAAAATACCGAAAAAACAAGCTTACTAATATACTTGGGATTCATTCTTTAAAGGTACGTAATTTTAGATCTTTAGGAATTTAATTCGAAGAGATTATCCTCTTAACGTAAAACCGAAAGTTATATTTTACCAAATTACGAATAAACTGATTATTTACTAATTAAACCTACGATTTTTACATATGAATGCGATGCACGAAAGGTTAATACGATAAATACTAGGCCTTTATAAAAGAAAAAAATGAGTTATCGTGATCTGCGTTGGCTGTGGATAAGATGAAGAACTAAAAATTAATCAACTCATAATCCCTTAAATGGATAAATTAATCTAACCAAAACAGCTTCAATAATGTACTATTGAAATCCAGAGTATTTGACACTTAATACAAACTAGCTCCTTAATTTATAGTGTTTTACCAAAAATCGAAAATAAAAATTAAACAGACACAATACGAAATAAAATAATACGTTATGCCTTAAAAATATATTCAGTATTTTATTGTCACAATATTTATATATTCATTTAAATTTGTTTAATTTTATCGGTTGAAACCCCGTTGGGCGGCAATCCCTAGTATTTATATGAAAAAACTTATACTATATTCTTTTACTTGTTTGTCTTTAGCCGTTATGCTCACCGGTTGTAGCTCTAAAGGCGGTAACAGTTCTAGCAAAACAGGCATTCCTTATGCAGACAGAAAAAGCAAAAAGAACCAGTCTGGCGCTTTTGCTGTTGCCTCTCAATACAAGAGAGCACCTGGTCCCGGCCTGATCCCGATTGAGGGTGGTGTTCTAGTTGTTGGTGGTAGCGCCATTGAGGTACCAGGTGTTGAACCTAACATTTATAACTATAAAAGGCAGGTAACTGTACCTTCATTTTATATGGATGAAACTGAAGTATCAAATACCGACTGGCTTGAATACTTACACTGGATCAGATATAATTTCCCTGAAGATCAGGAATTTTATTATAACGAGCTTCCAGATACGCTGGTTTGGCGTCGTGCTTTATCTTATAACGAACCTTACGTAGACAACTATCTGCGTCACCCTGCTTACCGTGACTATCCGGTTGTGGGTGTATCCTGGGAACAGGCTTCGCGTTATTGTGAATGGAGAACTTCCCGTGCAAACGAATTTATTTTACGTGAAAAAGGGATTTTAACTGATTATAAAACACTAGCAGGGGGTGGTAGTGGCAGAAACAATAACACAACAGCTGCGGCAACACCAAAACCAACCAATCCATTTAATACTGACGCTTATTTAAATGGTCAGTATGATGATAAAGGTAAAAATGCTCCTGTTGATTATAACACTAAGTCTGGTGCTGCAACTACAACCGCTGGTGCAGCTGCAGGTGGCAGGGGAAATGCTCAGCCTAGAAGGACAGCAACTTTGGAAGACGGTGTAATTATGCAACCGTATCGTTTGCCAACAGAGGCAGAATGGGAATATGCTGCATTGGGCTTAATAGGAAATACAGAATACGAAAATATCAATCAGAATAAAATCTATCCATGGAATGGCCTCGGCGTAAGCTCGGCTAAGAAGAAAACCAGAGGTATGATTCAGGCCAACTTTAAAAGAGCTCCTGGTGATTATATGGGGGTTGGTGGTTCACTGAATGATAAAGGAGATTTGACCGTTCCTGTTATTCAGTATACGCCTAACGACTTTGGCTTGTATAACATGGCAGGTAACGTTAATGAGTGGGTAAATGATGTTTACAGAACAGGAACATTTACCGACGCTGATGCATTTAACCCATACCGTGGTAACTACTTCACGAATAAGAAACTTGAAGATAGCCAGAGTGGTAAGATCTCTTTAGATAAGTATGGCAATCCGATTAAGGAAAATGCTTACTCAGGAAGAAAACAGACATGGGCGGAAAAACAGGCACAGGCGAAACGTAGTGATTCAATTTCTAAATCAACTGATCCTCAGGCTCCGGTTGCAGCTGCTGCTTATCAGGCAGATCAGAGAGGTTATCGCGACAGACAAAATACTATTCTTAACGAAGAAGGTGTAACCTTGGTAAATGATAAATCAAGAGTATATAAAGGCGGATCCTGGAATGACATGGCATATTGGTTAAATCCGGCAACCCGTCGTTTCATGCAGCAAGATGAATCTTCTGCAGAAGTTGGTTTCCGTTGTGCCATGACTATGCTTGGCGCACCAGAGATTAGTACTGCGGGCAAAAGGAGCTTTAAAAATCCTCCTCAGAGGCCATATCGCGTGAGTAAAGGGAAATAAAATTAAATAAAAAGTCCCAATGAAAATTGGGACTTTTTATTTATGGGTTGTGTTAATATTAAATGTTACAAAACATGATCAACTAAAATGCATCAGAACCTGATTTTTATCCACCTTATCCCCAGGTTTTACGTTGATCTTATTAATGACCCCATCGGCTGGAGATTTTAAGATATTTTCCATCTTCATCGCTTCTAAAACAACCAGGCTTTCTCCCTTTTTAACCTCTGCCCCATCACTAACCAGTACTTTTAAAACCAATCCAGGCATTGGCGCTTTTACTTCTGAAACTTTGCTGGCAGCCAGATTATCCATCCCCAGCTGTTTCAATAACTGATCGAAATGATCTTCCAGAGAAACTTCATAAACGTTACCGTTGACTTTAATTTTACAAGACTTGCCGGCACGGTTTATCTCCACAACTTCAGTATTGAAAGACTTATTGTTGTGCAGTACATGCGCGGCAGAAGCATTGATTTTGTGGAGATCAAGCTGTATAGCCTTACCATCCACAAGAATTTGATCGCCTTTATTTTCTATTTCGTATTGAAAATTCCCGTTAACTTTTACTTTATACATATCTATCGGGTTAATGCATACTGAACCACATTAGCGCCCATTTTTAGGGCTTTTGTTCTGGTATCCTGTGTGTCTCCCGGATAGGTACCAAAATCCTCCCAGCCGTTGCCTAAATCACATTCATAAGTGTAGTAACAAACTACACGCCCCTTATAAATCAAGGCGAAGCCTTGGGGACGCTTATTGTCGTGTTCATGAATCTTCGGCAATCCGTTTGGGAATTTGTATTTTTGATTGTAAATGGCGTGATTGGCTGGTAGTTCAACAAAGTTCAATTCAGGAAAAACTTTCTTCATCTGGGGCCTTATAAACTTATCTAAACCATAATTATCGTCAATGTGCAGAAAACCTCCCTTACTTAAGTAAAGTCTTAGGTTGGCAACCTCCTGATCGCTTAGCACTACGTTTCCGTGGCCTGTCATGTATATAAAAGGATAGTTGAATAATTCCTTCGAACCCACTTCAACAATGCTTTCTTCCGGATAGAAATTAGTTTTAAGATTGCTATTACAATAAGCAATCAGATTACCAAGGGCAGTGCGGTCAGCATACCAGTCGCCACCTCCGCTATATTTTAGCTTAGCCATCCGGTAAGACGGAGGCACACTCGTAAACGCAACGGCCACAAAAACAATGCAGGCAATACCAAACGCCAATGTTGGCCTTAACATTCTGGAAAACTGAAAAGGAAATACTGGAAATTTCAAACTGACTATCGGTTAAGGTAATTGATTTCAAAACAAGCAGCAAGCGCAGCAGTCTCCGTGCGCAACCTGTTATCACCTAAAGTTAATGATTTAAAGCCTTTATTCAAAGCCAAATTAACCTCATCCGGTGTGAAATCTCCTTCAGGACCGATTAATATTAAATATTTCTTGCGTGGTTCTACCAAATCAGCAATATATTTTTTTTCCTCCCCATCTATGCAATGTGCAATAAGTTTATCCCCCTCAAAAGGAAGATTCACAAAAGTATGATAGGAAATGGCTTCATTCAGCTTCGGATGATAGGCTTTTATAGATTGCTTAACTGCCGACGTGATTACTTTATTTAATCTATCGTCTTTTACCACTTTCCTTTCTGAGCGATCAGTAATGATGGGCGTAATCTCATCGATTCCCAATTCGGTGGCTTTTTCCAGAAACCATTCAATCCGGTCAATATTCTTAGTGGGTGCTACAGCAATATGCAGATGATGATTACGCTTATGAAACTCCAGCTTCACGTCTGTGATTAGCAATCCTACTTTTTTGGGATTATCAGAAGTGATTTCTGCAGTATAAAAACCACCTTTTCCATCAACGAGATTAACAATTACCCCCACACCCAGGCGCAGGACGCGCACGCAGTGTTTACTCTCTTCTTCATTAAGCGTATAGGTACCTTGTGTGATGTCAGGTGTATAAAAAATATGCATAGTTGAATTTAGTGATTATCAACCTGATCTTCCTTATTAATTACCAACTCCAGTTTAATGGTTTCAATATTCTGCTCGGTCTTTTTCAAAATCGTAAACAGATACCCATACGATTCATTGCTTTCGCCAACCTCAGGAATACGTTCGAAAACGTGGGATACTAAACCACCAACGGTATCAAAGTCTTCGTCTTCTGGTAAATCATGTGGTAAATATTCATTTACATCATAAACCGTTGCAAATGCATTTACAATAAATTCGTTGTCTGAAACTTTTTCAACTAAGGGTTTTTCCTCATCATACTCATCCTGGATTTCACCGACAAGCTCTTCAACAATATCTTCCAAAGTTACCATACCCGCCGTACCACCGAATTCATCCAATACGATGGCAATCTGAATGCGGTTACTCTGGAGTTCACTCATCAAATCGTTGATCTTTTTCGTTTCAGTAACAAAGTAAGGTTTACGGATGATATCGTTTAAAGTCCACACCTGATTACCCGCGGCAACTAATGGCAACACGTCTTTTGCATGGATAATACCAACAATTTTATCCATTACATCATCATAAACCGGTAATCTGGAATATCCTTCCTTAATAATGATATCAATTACTTCCTCTTTAGGAGAGGTTAATTCAATGCCTGAGATTTTAGTTCTCGGCACCATGATATTCTTAACAACACGCTCATTAAAATCGAACACATTCTTAATCAGTTCATGCTCATTATTATCAAGCGCTCCGCTCTCTTTACCTTGATCAAGCAGATATTGTAATTCTTCGGTACTATGAATCGATTCATGACCAGCAGAGGTATCAATGCCAAAGGGCTTAAGAATAATTGCAGCAAGACTGTTCAAAGTCCAGATTGCAGGTCTGAATACCACGTAAAAGAGCTGTAAAGGAATAGCAATGAATAATGTTGTAGCTACAGGCCGTTGAATAGCGAAAGATTTAGGAGCCAGTTCGCCAAATACAATATGCATAATCGTGATTAGCGAAAAGGCAACGATAGTGGAAGCAGTGTGTATGGTCGCATCGCTTAAGCCCCATTGTAAGCTGTCAAAAAGATTTTTAAAGATAGTGTGCATAACACCTTCTCCAACCCAACCTAAGCCAAGGGATGCAAGTGTTATGCCCAACTGTGTAGCTGCCAGGTAACCATCCAGGTTATGGATGATGGATTTGGCCATTTTACCAACACGACTTCCTGTTTTTGCTTTAATTTCAATTTGCGATGCCCGGACTTTTACGATTGCAAACTCTGCTGCAACAAAAAATCCGTTTAATAACACCAAAAATAATGCGAGAAATAAACGCCAGCCAATTCCTTCTGTGTCGGTATCTTGTATAGCAACCAAAAGGGTATTTTGTGGCAGAATTGTACTCAGTTCAAAATTCGACAGTAAACAGACCGTGGGTAAATCCATTAAGCTAATTCTCTAAATGTTGTATTATAAAGTTCTATACTCTCTTTAATAACCTTGTGAGCATAGCGAACACCAAGTAAATGTTCAATAGTTACGTTTTTACCTTCCAATGCTTTATAATCCTGAAAGAAACGTACAATTTCTTTCATCTGGTGCGGTGGCAATTCATCCAAATCGTTGATGTAGTTAACCGACATGTCGTGAGCGGCTACAGCAATAATTTTATCATCCTGCTCACCATTGTCAACCATGTGCATTACACCAACAACCTTTGCTTCGATTAGTGTCATAGGATACACATCAACAGAACAAAGTACAAGGATGTCTAGCGGATCTTTATCATCGCAATAAGTTTGCGGAATAAAACCATAGTTTGCAGGATACATTACTGATGAAAAAAGAACCCTGTCTAACTTAATTAAACCAGATTCTTTATCAATTTCGTATTTTGCTTTTGATCCTTTTGGAATTTCAATAATTGCATTAACCGTTTCTGGTAAGTTGCTACCAGGAGATACGCTATGCCATGCGTGGTGATCGTCTTTTATCATTTTTAATTTAAATCTGTCTTTTCCTCTTCAGAGCTGTTAACTTTACTTTTTACAAAGGTAATCAATAAAGGGATAGTTGTGATAAGGATAAAGCCAATAATAATATATAATAAGTAATCGTTAATTTGTTTTTCGAATCTTCGGCCTAAAAAATAGCCAAGTAAAGTCAATGAACAGATCCAAAGTACTCCCCCTACAACATTGTAGAAAGCAAATCGTTTGAAATCTAGTTTAACTACACCAGCAAAAATTGGGGCAAATGTTCTCACTATTGGCACAAAACGTCCCATAATCAACGCAAAGGCACCTTGTTTGTTGTAATAAGCTTCTGCAGCTTTAAGATAACGTTTTTTAAAAAAGAAACTGTCTTTTCTGGTATACAATAACGGACCAGTTCTTCTACCGAACCAATAACCGGTAAAGTTGCCTGATATCGCTGCAATACATAGTCCGGCAAGCAAAAGGGCGATATTTACATCGAGCTTTCCTGTTGCCACAAACATACCTGCCAAAAACAAAAGATAATCTCCTGGAAGGAAAAACCCAAAAAACAGCCCTGTCTCCGCATAGATCACGAACACGACCAGATAGAAACCACCTTCCCTCAATAGCTTTTCGGGAGAAATAAGATGCTGAAGGTTAGTCCAAAAATCGTGCATATTTAATTATTCGTAAAACTACAAATAATTATCTAACAAGTGTATACCTATATCAGGTTTAAAATAATTGCCGGATAAATACCCAAAATTAAAGTAATTGCTACCGAAACAAGTAAAACAACCTTGTATTGACCTGGGGTCGAAAGCTCAGTTTCTGCTCCATCTCTAAACCATACCGCTACTATTACTCTAAAGTAATAATAGAAACCTACAAGGGCATTTAATATCGCGAAAGCAACTAATAAAGTCTGGTATTCGCCCATCACGTTTAAAAACATGAGGTATTTACCAATGAAACCGGCAGTTAATGGAATACCTGCGAGTGAAAGCATTGCAACAGTCAAGGCCAACGCCACCAATGGATTTTTCTTACCTAAACCATTAAAGCTTTCAAAACTATCACTCCCGGTTTTTTGCTTAACCAAAATTAATACAGCGAAGGCAATGATGGATGCAAAAGTATAAGCAGCGGCATATACAAGCACATTATTTTGCGATTGAGCACTGACCACCACCAATGAAAATAAGAGGTAACCAGCATGCGAAATACTTGAATACGCAAGCATTCTTTTAAAGTTCTTTTGAAACAAGGCAGTAACGTTACCTATAAATAGTGTAAGGCACACAATTACAATTAATGGTTGAACCCAGAAATCATGGAGTGGTTTAAATGCATCGCCAAACAGTCTTAAAAAAGCTGCAAAACCTGCTGTTTTAACAACTGTACTCATGAATGTGGTAATCAACGTAGGTGCACCCTCATAAACATCCGGAGTCCAGAAGTGAAAAGGAGCAGCACCAACTTTAAAACACAAGCCAATCATCATCAAAATGACGCCAGGATAAAAGATTGGAGAAATTGATGAGCTATGATCAACCAGGTAAGTTTGAATTTTATCTAAATCGAAAGACCCTGTCGCACCGTAAATTAAAGTAATCCCGAATAGTAGAAATCCTGTGGAAAATGCACCCATTAAGAAATACTTAAGCGATGCTTCATTAGAGGCAAAATCTTTTTTACGGATACCCGCCAGGATATATAAACTTACCGACATGATTTCTAATCCCACAAATAGCATCGCCATATTTTTGTAGGATACCATCATAATCATTCCCGCTAGTGCAAAAAGAATCAATGTATAGTATTCAGCGATATTCTCACTTTTCGAATTAAAATAGTTTTGCGTCAATAAGAAAATTAAAAGTGTTCCAACAATACAAACACCCGAAAATGCCAGAGCAAAATTATCAGTCTGCATCATTCCGAAATGAACGGCATTGCCATTCCACGCACCGAAAGTAAATCCCAATGCAGTAAGTAAGCCAACAACGGTAAGCGGTAATAATGCTCTATTTGCTTTAAACAAACCTGCATAAAGTACAATAAAAGCGGTTATACTAATGGTTATTATAATATTCATTGCTTAGTTTACTGATGTTAATTTTTGATTTACCTGTTCTAATAAATGTTGTACAGATGCCTCTGTTAAGTGCAAAAGTGGTTTTGGATATACTCCAAGTACAATGATTAATGCACAAATGATATAAAGAACCAATTTCTCAGTTCCCTGAATATCTGTAAAGGTGATCGTTAGCGAATTGGTTTTACCAAGCATTACGTTCTGATAAGTACGCAACATATATACCGCACCAAAAATGATGGTTAGGCCGGCAATCGCCGCTGCCCAGATACCGTACTGGTAAACACTCATCAGCAACAAGAACTCCCCTATAAATCCATTTGTTCCTGGTAAGGCAACCGTTCCTAAAACGATAATCAGGAAAGTAATGGCCAATTGTGGTGCAACTTTAGCAATACCACCCAATTCCTCAATTCTATTTGTTTTTACTCTTGAAAAGATGATATCAAGAACAAAGAATAAACCTACTACGTTGATACCGTGACTTAACATCTGAACCATCGCTCCCTGCAAACCTTGCTGGTTTAATGCAAAAATACCAGCTGCAATTAATCCAACGTGTGCAATTGAAGAATAAGCAACCAAACGCTTGGCGTCTTTTTGTGTGAAGGCAATAATAGATGCGTAAACAATGCCAATAATTGAAAGTATCATGGCTAAGCAAGTCCATTCTTTAACACCTGCTGGCACAATGGGCAATAACCATCTGATTACGCCATATATACCCATTTTCAACATGATACCCGATAATAGCATGGTTCCCTGAGCGGGTGCTGCTGTATAGGTATCCGGCTGCCAGGTATGGAAAGGGAAAATTGGCATCTTGATCGCAAATGCAATAAAGAAAGCCCAGAAAATCCAGCCTTGTTGTGCGTTGTCTAAATTTAAAGCATAAAAAGCCTGAATATCAAAATTATGAGCAGGATTTTGTAAGTACAGATAAATGATACCCATTAACATGAACAATGAACCTGCAATCGTGTATACAAAGAATTTCATATTGATGCGGATTCTGTCTTTACCACCCCAGAAAGCACAGATGAAATAAATTGGAATCAATGCAGCTTCCCAGCCAATGTAGAATAGAAAAGCATCCATTGCTGTAAATACCAATAACAATCCGGTTTGCATGAATAGCACTAGTGCATAAAATGCTGACGGATGCTGATAATCATGCTTATAGCTGGACAAGATGATAATCGGAATTAATAAGTTAGTTAACAAAACCACTAACATGCTAATGCCGTCAATTCCTACATGGAAACGGATCCCAAGATCAGCAATCCATGGTAAGTTGGCTTCAAACTGTGTGCTGGCATTCGGAATGAAGTTACAAGCGATAAACAAAGCCAGCAATAAAGAAGCAACCGAGAATACAGTTGAAATTATTTTGGCCGACTTACCCGAAAATGCCGTAATAATAGCACCTGCCAAGGGAAGAAATATAAGTAGTAAAAGTTGTTCCATTATATAATTTTGAACCCTTTTTATATGTAATAAAATGTATATGCAAGCAATGCGATGATACCAAACACCATCATAAAAATATAGAAACCAACGTTCCCACTTTGTAATAAACGAACGCCTTTACTGGCCTCATTTGTACTCCATCCCAATCCATTCACAATTCCGTCGATGAACTTGGTATCAATAATTCTGTAAAAGAATCTTGAAAAGGCATCTAACGGTTTAGTGATGATGAAATCATATATTTCGTCCAGGTAAAACTTATTGTATGATAATTTTGCCAGAGCGGAGCGTGGACCTTCATCAGCAACAGGTACACGGGCACCTTTTACATATCTGATATATGCATAGAGTAAAGCCACAATTGCAGCTACTACTGAAATACCCATTAAAGTGTATTCTGTAGCATGACTTAATTCTAACTCGTGTTGCGCAACCCCTGCTCCGCTTAACCAATGTGCTAACCATTCGTTTCCACCGAAAACGTGTGGAATGTTAATGGCCCCGCCAATGGCAGCTAAAACTGCAAGGATAATTAAAGGGAGCGTCATCGCTGTTGGCGACTCGTGCACATGACTCTCTTCGTGGTGTGTTCCTCTATATTTACCTGAGAAAGTCAGGAACATCATTCTGAACATATAGAACGATGTTAAAAATGCGGTTAAAACACCAATACCCCATAGAACAGGGCTCGCCTGATACGCATGAGCTAAAATCTCATCTTTTGAAAAGAAGCCTGAAAATGGTGGTAAACCTGCGATAGCAATTGTACCGATCATCATCGTTAGGAAAGTGACTGGAAGTTTCTTTCTTAATCCCCCCATGTGACGCATGTCCTGCTCATGATGCATAGCATGAATTACTGAACCCGCACCTAAAAACAACAAAGCTTTAAAGAATGCGTGAGTCAGTACATGGAAAAAAGAACCAGTATAAGCACCAACGCCTAATCCTAAAAACATATATCCCAATTGAGAAACAGTAGAATAAGCCAGTACTTTTTTAATATCCGTTTGGGTCAATGCAATAATCGCTGCAACCAGCGCCGTAGTAATGCCCACAATCGCGATGATGTGCTGGGTTAGGGGAGCTAAGTCAAATAACACACTTGAACGCGCAATCATGTAGATACCGGCCGTCACCATCGTCGCCGCATGAATCAAGGCTGATACAGGCGTTGGTCCGGCCATTGCATCTGGTAACCAGGTAAACAATGGCAATTGAGCCGATTTACCACAAGCACCTATAAATAGTAGTATGGTGATCAGAAATAAGGTATTTTGTCCCGGCAGCATGGTAGCAGCTTGTGGAAAAACTTTAGCGAATTCAACACTGCCAAAAGTGCTGAATATCAAAAACACTCCCAACAAGAACCCAAGATCACCGATACGATTCATCACAAAAGCCTTTTTAGCAGCCGATGCATACGCCGCATTGGTATACCAGAAACCGATTAACAGGTATGAGCATAATCCAACACCTTCCCAACCGATAAACATCACAATGTAGTTTGATCCCAATACTAACAAAAGCATAAAAAATACAAACAGGTTAAGGTAAGCAAAAAACTTACCGAATCCCTCATCATCATGCATATAGCTGGTAGAATATAGATGGATTAAAAATCCAATCCCTGTGATGATCAACAGCATTATAGCGCTTAGCGGATCAACCAGGAATGATAAAGGAATATGGAGTGCTCCTGCACTAATCCAGTCAAATAAAAATACCTCGTGAGATTTTTGTGTATCGCCTTGTAAACTAAAGAAAATAACTACGCTGATGATAAAAGAGACGAGAATTACTCCACTTCCTATAATTCCAACAAGTCCTTTAGATAAAGATTTTCTGCCCAGCCCATTAATTACAAACCCTAAAAAAGGAAGTAACGGAACCAACCAAATCAATTGTTCTATGCTCATTCTTAATATATATTTACCACTTAAGGCGATTTAAAACATTAATATCTATCGATTTCGTATTTCTGTAAACCATTACGATAATGGCTAACCCAACGGCAACCTCTGCAGCAGCAAGCGCCATAATAAAAAATACGAATACTTGTCCTGAAGGATCATTGCTATGTACTGAAAAAGCTGTTAAAAGCAGATTCACTGCATTTAACATCAGTTCAACTGACATAAAAATTACGATTGCATTTCTGCGGGTTAATACGCCAATTACACCAATTGTGAAAATAATTGCACATAAGTAGATGTAGTGATTTAGCGGAACGCCTGCCATTTGTGTAGTTAGATTTTCCATTATGCTTCTACCTCATCTCTTTTTGATAATAAAACGGCTCCTACCATTGCTGCCAACAGTAATAGGGATGATAATTCGAACGGTAATAAAAAAGGACCAAAAAGTTCTTTTCCTAAATTCTCTACCAAACCCAAACCTGGATTTTTAAGAATTAAAGGGCTTGTAATTGTTGCTGCTTTAAATGAACCAACCAGGGTCACAATTAAACAGCATCCGGCAATAACACCCACAATTTTAATCAGGGGCGATTTCACAGGTTCAGTCTCTTTATTTAAATTGAGTAACATCAACACAAATAAGAATAAAACCATGATGGCACCCATGTAAACGATAAAGTTTACAACCGCTAAAAATTGGGCATTCAGCAGTACATAATGTACGGTGAATGTGAAAAAGGTAAGGATTAAGTATAATACGCTATGTATTGGGTTTTTTGCAAAAATCACCAAAAGCGAAAAGAGAATACTTAATGTGGCTACGAAATAGAATACTTGTGTACTCATTAATTTGTTTTTTGTTTGTATCCCTCGTCATTGCGAGGCACGAAGCAATCTTATTTATTACCGTTCCGTTAAGGATTGCTTCGTTCCTTGCAACGGTGACATTGTTAGCTATTTTTTCATCTCCAGGGGAGCCTCTACCAGTTTGTCTTTTCCGTAAATGAAATCTTTACGTAAATAATCCGCTGGTACGATTGGTCCATCTAAATAAATTGCCTCTTTAGGGCAAGCCTCTTCGCATAAACCGCAAAAAATGCAGCGTAACATGTTGATTTCATACGTAGCAGCGTACTTCTCTTCACGGTATAAATCTTTTTCTTCCGGTTTGCGTTCTGCAGCAATCATGGTAATGGCTTCTGCAGGGCACGACAAGGCACATAATCCACAAGCCGTGCAACGCTCTTTACCATTTTCATCACGTTTGAGCGAGTGCATCCCCCTGAAGTTGGTAGAAAATTCGCGTTCTACTTCCGGATATCTTACGGTAGCCTCTTTTTTGAATAAGTGACTGATGGTAATACCCATGCCTTTTGCAATTGCAGGCAGGTACATACGCTCCATAAAGCTCAAAGGCTTTTGTTCGAGTACTTTTTTCTTATTACTTAATGATTCCATAGTTAAAACTTCTCTATAATCGCAATCACAACTCCGGTTATTATAATATTGGCAATAGCCAAAGGTATTAAGCCTTTCCAACCCAAATTCATCAATTGATCATAACGGAAACGAGGGATTGTCCAGCGTACCCACATGAAGAAAAAGATGAAAAAGAATATTTTCGCAAATAAAATTGCAGTACCAAATAAAGGTGCGCATGTTGGCCCCAATAAAGTAGCCATGTAATCCATTCCCGGATAATTGTATCCACCAAAGTACAATGTAGCCATCACCGCTGATGAAACAAACATGTTAATGTATTCAGCGAAGAGGTAAAAACCCAATTTCATTGAAGAATACTCCGTGTGGTATCCACCGATTAACTCTGTTTCACATTCAGGCAAATCAAATGGTGCACGGTTGGTTTCTGCGAATGAGCATACCATGAAGATGATAAAACCAAGCGGCTGATACAACACGTTCCAGTGCCAGCCGTGTTGTTGATTTACAATTTCTTTTAAACTCAGTGTATTGGTCATTAAGAGCAATGCGATAATGGATAATCCCATTGCAATCTCATAACTAATATTTTGTGATGCCGCACGAATGGCACTTAATAACGAATATTTGTTGTTAGATGCCCATCCGCCGATCATTACACCATAAACGCCTAACGAAACTACGCCAAAGATGTATAAAACGCCAACGTTGATATCGGTAACCTGAAGGGGAATAATTTTTCCTCCAATCTCCATCGGACTTCCCCATGGAATAACAGCAGTACCAATACAGGCACAAAGTAATGCCAAACCTGGTCCGATAATAAATAACCACCTGTTAGAAGTTGTCGGAATGATCTCTTCTTTCATAAACATCTTCACACCATCGGCTAAAGGCTGCAAAATCCCGAAGGGACCGGCTCTGTCAGGACCTAAACGATCTTGAAGATAGGCTGCAACCTTACGCTCAGCATAGGTAGAATACATGGCAATTACCAAACTGATGCCGAAGATAACAGCCACCAGTATAAATTTTTCAATGATAAAAGCTATATCCATTAGTATTTAACTATTTTATGAAATTCAACTTCATTCGCAGCCTGCAATGCAGCATTTGGGTTAATTACAGGAAGCGGTTTTAATGTTTCGTAGTGGTTAGATGCAATAACAGAAGTATCATCTATATGTGTTGGATGTTCAATGGTCCAGTCAGCTGTTGCTTTTTTATCAAAACGGCAAGTATTGCAAATGAATTCTTCAACTTCGCCAAACTGATCTTTACGTGCAGTAACACGAATCACATCTGCTCCCTTATACCAAAGCGTTACCTTACCATTGCATTTCTCATGATCACAATTGCGGTGTGCGTCAACTGGCTTTGTAAACCATACACGGTTTTTAAAGCGGAAAGTTTTATCCGTTAATGCACCTACCGGGCATACATCAATTACGTTTCCGGAAAAATCATTATCAACAGCAGTTTGTATATAAGTAGAAATCTCTGAGTGATCTCCACGGTTTAGAATACCGTGAACACGTTTATTCGTTATTTGGTCAGCTGTAAAAACACACCGGTAACACAAAATACAACGATTCATGTGTAACTGAATTTTATCGCCGATGTCGATACGGTCAAAAGTACGGCGCTCAAACTCATAACGGGTTTTCTGCAAACCATGCTCATAACCCAGATTTTGCAAATCGCACTCACCAGCCTGATCGCAAACGGGGCAATCCAATGGGTGGTTAATAAGTAAAATCTCTACAACACCTGCACGGGCTTCCAGCACTTCCGGTGAAGTGATATTCAGCACTTCCATACCATCCATTACTGTGGTACGGCATGATGCTACCAGCTTTGGCATAGGGCGGGGATCTTTTTCCGAACCTTTTGTTACCTTAACAATACAGGTACGGCATTTACCACCACTGCCTTCCAGTTTAGAATAATAGCACATCGCTGGCGGTACAATATCACCACCTATCTGCCTTGCAGCATTCAGGATGGTCGTACCGTTATCAACTTCTACTGTTATCCCGTCTATCGTAACCTTAACTTTTTCACTCATGGTTAATGATAATCTATTTTTCTTCCGTTACCGGAGCTTTCTCGATTGGAGTAGCATAGTTTGCTAAACCATAATTTTGTTGTTGACTCTTTACTGGCTCTTTAATGTGCCACTCAAATTCATCTCTGAAGTGACGAATGGCACTGGCTACTGGCCAGGCAGCTGCATCACCTAGCGGACAAATGGTATTACCTTCTATTTTACGTTGCACATCCCACAGCAAGTCAACGTCATCCATGGTACCATGACCGTGTTCAATCTTATGGAGGATTTTTTCCATCCAGCCAGTACCTTCACGGCATGGCGAACATTGTCCGCAACTTTCATGATGATAAAAACGGGCAAAATTCCACGTATTGCGAACAATACACTGATCTTCATCAAAGGCGATAAAACCACCCGACCCCATCATAGTTCCAGTTGCAAATCCACCTTCAGACAGCGATTCATAACTCATCAAACGAGGCTCGCCATTGGCATATTTTAAAGTTAAATTAGCTGGTAAAACCGGAACAGATGAACCACCGGCAACAGTTGCTTTTAATCGTTTACCATTTGCAATACCACCGCAGTATTCGTCAGAATAGATAAATTCTTCAACTGGTAAACCTAACTCGATTTCATAAACACCTGGTTTAACCAGATTACCAGAAGCTGATATTAATTTAGTACCGGTACTTCTACCAATACCGATTTTAGCATACTCATCACCGCCATCGTTGATAATCGGCACAACAGCAGCAATCGATTCAACATTGTTTACCACAGTTGGACAACCATATAATCCCGCAATAGCAGGAAATGGTGGTTTGATCCGGGGATTTCCCCGCTTACCTTCCAGAGATTCTAACAATGCAGTTTCTTCACCACAGATATATGCTCCACCACCTGGCTGTACATATAATTCAAGATCATATCCCGATCCTAAAATGTTTTTGCCTAACCATCCTGCAGCTTTTGCTTCAGCAATTGCACGTTCCAGTATACGGATTTGCGGCATCATCTCTCCACGAACGTAGATATATGAAACCTTTGCGCCTAAAGCAAAACTCGACACAATCATTCCCTCGATTAATGCATGGGGAATGTAGGTCATCAAATAACGGTCTTTAAAAGTCCCAGGCTCAGATTCATCAGCATTACATACCAGATAGCGTGCAACACCTTCGGGTTTAGCCAAAAAACTCCACTTCATTCCCGTAGGGAAACCTGCACCACCACGACCGCGTAAGCCAGATTTCTTAACCTCCTCAACAATCTCTTCAGGTGTTAAAGTTTTAAGTGCTTTCTCCACGGCACGGTACCCACCTTTCTGGCGATAGACCTCAAGTGTATTGATGCCTGGTACGTTTATATGCTCAAGTAATAATTTGCGACTCATTATTTTTTAGATGTGAGATCTTCAATCAATTTATCCACACTTTCAGTGGTTAAGTTTTCGTAGAAAGTATACTCCGGACTGATTTGCAAAACCGGCCCAAACCCGCATGCAGCTAAACATTCAACTCCTCTAAAGCTGAATAAACCGTCTGGAGTAACTTCACCTTCCTTAACGCCTAACTTACTTTCCAGGTGGCTCAATATTTTTTCAGCACCAACCAGGCAGCAAGGCCCTGTACGGCAAACCTCCAAAGCATATTTACCTTGTGGTTTCAAAAAGTACATGGTATAAAACGTCGCTACTTCATAAACTTCGATCGGCTGAATATCTAAATAGGCAGCAACCTGGTCCATAGCTGATGTTGGAACCCATAAAAACTCTGCCTGTACCAAATGTAGTAAGGGCAGCAAAGCTGATTTTTGTTTCCCCTCAGGGTAACGGCTTTTGATATCATCAAATTTGGCCAGCAATTCCGATGAAAACGTTACAGGGGTTTGTTCTTCTACTTTAAGCATCTAATTCTCCTGCAATAATATTCATACTACTCATGTTGATAATGGCGTCAGACAATAACATACCTTCGCTCATTGGTGCGAACATCTGGTAGTTCACAAAACTTGGTCTGCGAAAGTGTAAACGGTAAGGGGTACGTCCACCATCATTAATCAGGTAAAAACCCAATTCACCATTACCACCCTCTACAGCGTGATAAACTTCTGCCTTTGGTGCATCAATTTCTCCCATTACAATTTTAAAGTGATAAATCAAGGCTTCCATATTATTGTAAACTTCTTGTTTCGGAGGAAGATAAAATTCAGGAACATCAGCATGGAAAACGCCTTTTTCCTCAGTCTTCAATTTTACCATTGCCTGCTCAATAATCCGCACACTTTGCCACATCTCCTCATTACGCACAAGATAGCGATCATAAATATCCCCGCTAGTTCCTACAGGTACTTCAAAATCAAAGTCCTGATACGAAGAATACGGATCACTTACCCGAACATCGTAATCTACACCCGTAGCGCGCAATAAGGGGCCAGTCCAGCTATATTCCAGAGCCGTTTCCTTGGTAACCTCAGCTACACCAGCAGTTCTGTCGATGAAAATCCGGTTGCGTGTCAAAAGATTTTCAAATTCCTTTAAAGCGGCCGGAAACTCTTTTAAAAACTTATTGATTTTAGCAAAGGCTATATCATTGAAATCTCTTTCAAAACCGCCAATACGGCCAATGTTCGTGGTTAATCGAGCACCACATACCTCTTCGAAAATCTCGTAAATATGTTCCCGGAACTGGAACAGATAAAGGAAAGTAGTAGTTGCACCTGTATCCTGCCCAATGATCGTATTACAGATAATATGATCGGCGATACGGGAAAGCTCCATAATGATTACGCGGAGATAATCAACACGTTTAGGCATCTGAATGTTTAGCAACTTTTCAACCGTCATGTGCCAGCCCATATTATTAATAGGCGAAGAGCAATAGTTTAAACGGTCGGTTAAAGGGGTGATTTGATAGAATGGGCGATGTTCAGCAATCTTCTCGAAAGCACGATGAATATACCCTATTGTTGAAACACCACTAACAATACGCTCCCCATCTAATTGCAAGACGTTTTGAAAAACGCCATGTGTAGCCGGGTGCGTAGGACCTAAATTTAAGGTAACCAGTTCGCTTTGCGGGTCGTTATCTGTAAATACCGGATGGTTATGATTCATATAATTTACCTTCCAAAAAATTCGTCTTTTTTATCCACTCTGTTTGGGTCTTCCAATGGATATTGTTTTAACATCGGGTGAACACCTAAATCGTCCATATTTAAAATACGGCGCAAATCAGGATGCCCCTCAAACTTAACCCCAAATAGATCATAAGTCTCGCGCTCCATCCAGTTAGCACCTTTCCAAACGGTTGTGGCGGTTGGAATAGTTGGATTTTGTTCGGAAATAAAAACCTTTACCCTGATCCTTACCCGTTCAACCATATTATTCAAATGGTAAACAACAGCAATACCATGATCTTTACCAGGGTAATGAACTGCAGTAATATCAGTCAGGAAATTAAATTTTAATTCGTCTTTAAGATGTGAAAGCACATTTACGATAACATCTTTATACGTTACAAAAGTCAGTAAACCATAAGGCTCAGAAACAGCCGTAACTTTCTCGCCAAACTTTTCTGTAAGTTTAACATAGATGCCGTTATTTACCGTCGTTTCTTCCATTATTTAATGCCGTATTGACCTAAAAGATCTTTGTAATAATCAGAGTTTCTTCTTCTGCCAGATTCATTTTTAACCAAATCCTGAATGCGCTGAAAACCATCAAGAATAGCTTCGGGTCTTGGAGGGCAACCTGGAACATAAACATCAACAGGAATAACTTCATCAATTCCTTGCAATACAGAGTACGTATCAAAAATACCACCACTACTTGCACAGGCGCCAACAGCCATTACCCAGCGTGGCTCAGCCATCTGAATATAAACCTGTTTCAATACCGGCGCCATCTTCTTAGCAATAGTGCCCATTACCATTAACACATCGGCCTGACGGGGAGAAAAGCTTAAACGTTCAGCACCAAAACGACCTAAATCGTAGTGAGAACCCATTGTTGCCATAAATTCGATACCGCAACACGACGTTGCAAATGGCAGTGGCCATAACGAATTTGAACGTGCCAACCCGATCACCTTATCTAAAGAAGTGGCGAAATAGCCAGGTCCCTCGGTTCCTGGTGGCGCATCAACTATATTTATTTCACTCATGTTTATAAACGAAAAATGCTCATCCCTTTGAAGAATGAGCAACAAATTTACAATATTTAAAAGGCAATTAAAGTAGCTTAACTCGATTTAGAACCTTTCTAAATAATTAAATGACGTATAGCTAAGTGTAAAAATTACACAGCAAGATTATGTTACTTAATATGGAATTTTCTCGGCGAAGACTTTACTATTAAACTCCCAAATTCACGCACAAAAGACTAGTTCCAGTCCAGTACTTTTTTCTTGATTACATAGATAAAACCCAACAAAAGTGTACCCATAAAGATGAACATTTCTATCATACCATCCATTTTGAGGGCCCTGAAGTTAACAGCCCAGGGATACATGAATATCACCTCCACATCAAACAGAACAAATAGAATCGCCACTACGAAATACTTAATGGAGAATGGCTGACGGGCATTACCTACTGATTTGATCCCTGCCTCGAAGGTTTCTAATTTATCTGCAGTTTTACGTTTAGGTCCCAATAGGTGTGTCGCAACTAATGTTGTAACCACAAAGCCTAATGCAACCAATACCTGAAATATAATGGGTAAAAAATCTATCGATGAACTTGTCGCTTGCATAATATGTGTTTTCTGATGCAAAAGTAAAAGAAAAAGGCAGAGTAACCAAACTCTGCCTTTTCTAAATTATTTAAACTTTAAGATTATTTACCTTTTCCTTTTGCTGGTGTTGCAGGAGCAGAAAGTTCTTTCAACTTCGCAGCAGCAAATGTACCAGTTGGGTAAACAGCTACACTTTTATCGAAATACTCTTTCGCTTTTGCTTTATCAGTATTGAAATAAAAACCACCCAGGTTATCATATGCTTCTGATAGTTTTTTAGCATTAGGAGTTACAAGTTCTGGTTTTGCCGTTACTTTCGCAATAAATGCTTCAAAGTGTGGAACCATTAAACCTTTAGGTGCTTTTTCATCATCAAGCAAACTGTTAACACGTGCTCTGTATAGATATGCGTCTGTGGTTTCAGGAGCCAATTGAGCAACTTTTGCAATCGCAGTATCTGCTTTTACCAATAAATCTTTTGAAGGATTTTTCTTTGCAGAATACTGAGTTGCATACTCAAAATAATAAGCTAAGCCATCGTAAAAATAACTATATAAAACGCCTTTTCCATTAGGATTTGCTGCAATTACTTTATCATAAACCTCAGCAGACTTAGCATATTTCTTGGCATCAAAATAAGCTTTTGCAACTTCAGCTAACGCATCAGTATTAGCTGAATCTTTATCAACCGCTTTAGTTATGTTGATCAATGCCAGGCTATCTTGTCCTGATTTTAACTGCGCTTTACCTAAATAAAGGTAATCTAAACCAAGAATTTTATTTTGATCTTTCTCTTTAGCGAAAAACTCTTCTAAGCTCTTAAGTGCCAGTGGATAGTTTTTATTCTCATAAGCAGACCAACCTTTCAACCTCAACACAACAAGCCCTTTCGGATCATTAGCTGGAACCTGTAAACTTGTAGCTACCTGCTCTAAAGTCGGATAATCTTTTGCATAAAATAAGAACTGAGCGTAACGTAACTGAGACTCTAGTGATTTGTCAGTTAGGTCGAGATATTTTTTATAATTTTCAATCCCTTTTGCGGCTCTTTCTTTATTTACACCAAAGCTACTCCACAACAAGTATAACTCACCTAACTCACGATAAGCTGGACCATAATTGGCATCAGCAGCAATTACATCTTCCAACTCTTTTTTACCTTCTTCAAAAGCTTTAGACTCTTTGTACATCCGGCCAATCTGAGTTTTAGCTCTTCTGTTATTAGGATCAATATCGTTAACACGCATGTACGGACCTAGCGCCTCAGAGTTTTTCTTTTGTAACGCATAGGCATCACCTTGAGCTAAAAATACTTCAGCATCTTTATCTTTAGAATCCAGTTCGTCTGCCTTAGTGATGTTAGCCAAAGCTGAAGTGAAGTCAGGTTTAGATACATCATCGCTTGGCTTGTCCTGCGCTAAATAAGCCTTACCGATATATAAATAGGTTTTATAATCTTTCGGAGCAATCGCTACTGCTTTATCAAAATTTGTTTTAGCAGACGTTGGATCATTTGATAACATGTCTGCTTCACCTAAACCGATCAGGTTCAGGTTATTTTTCGGTTCAGCCGCTACCCCTTTGGTAAATATAGCTCTCGCTGAATCAATATAGCCAGTTTTTAGATAAACTAAACCAAGATTGTAATAGTTATCCCCATCACTCGCCTTTGAGCTTACCAATGATTTAAGCATTGATGAAGCTTTCTGGTACTGTTCAGCGTCAATGGCTTTTTTTGCTTCATTTAAATCCTGAGCAAAAACTGCAGTCCCCATCAACACCAAACCTACATTTAAGGTTATTGCTTTCTTTAAAATTTTCATCGGATATTCTGTTTGTTTAAAAAAAATGAAGCATCTCTTCAGATGACTTCGTGGTTCAATTATAATTATTTTAATTTTTACTTAGTGAGATTAATCTCTCTAGGCATCATCTTATGAGGCCCTAGTCCAGATTTAAGTACAATTAACTGACCTCTCTGACTTCTTAACCATGTTGCAAATCCTGTGCCTAAACCACCCCTGCCTTCGCAGTCGATAATATTGATATTCCTTAAGAAAGGATAAACGCCACTAATCAGGTTGTTTTGGGTTGGTTTATAGAATTGATCACCACCAACCAGGCCTTTTAAATTCTTAACCCCTAAAGTTTTGACCTTTGCCAGCGAGGCAGCCATTTTAGTATTCCGTTCCGACAACCAATTAACGCCTAAAATACCAATAAAATTTTTATCCTCAGCAATAAATTTTATCACTTCATTACTCGAATTTTTGGAATATACGCCACTTGCTGGAAACTGGCTGATGTGAGCCAAGTCTTTAAAATATTGAAAGGTACTGGAATAAGCGTTATCAAAAACCAATTTCTTATCTGATTTCTTACCTTGTAAAATATCTATAACCTCTTTAACGGTAATTGTGCTATCAATATTGTCCGCATTCGTAATTAAAGCAATTCCATCAATTGCAAATCGTGAACTATTGATTCTGATGTTTCTCCGATTATAATACTTCTCTTCCTCCTTATTCAAAAGCCTGGGCAGCACAATAACCCGAACGCTGTCATTTAAGAAAGCAGGAAGCAACATCTCTTCAGGCTTAACAGTTGTTTTAAAAGTCGCCTGTGGATAATCTAAGCTAAAAATATCAATTTGCTGTTGTACAATTGGCCCTACGCTCTCATCAACAAGAATTTTTAAAGTTCCGCTGGTGCGGGTCTCTTCAACAACTGTCGTCTTTTCTTTGCGTTTGCAGGATACCAATGCCAATATGCAGCATATAAAAAGAATGTTTCTCATTAATGATTAATCTCGCCTCCCGAGGCTCAAAAGTCTAATAAAAGCGTAAATGATCAAAAATATGCCTATGACAATCCTACCCCAATTTGGAATTGCGGGCAGTCGGAGCGCAATAGGTTCATAAAACATAAATGCGAGACCTAATGCAATGTAAAAAACAAACATGACTAGGCCTAAAATGAGCAAAAACCGCTGTTTAGGCGATTTTTGCTTAAAAATATCAAAATTTAACATTTACGATTAGTTCAATGTAAAGTTAACGTTGATGTTATATTTTACCCTTACCGGCTTACCATTCTGGATACCTGGGTTCCAGCGTGGACTCGCTTTAAGTACGCGGATGGCTTCCTCATCTGTACCACTACCCAAACCACGGGTTACTGTGATGTCAGTTAATTTACCGTCCTTCTCCACAACGAACGATAAGAACACCTTACCTTGAACGTTGTTTTCCTGCGCCATTGGTGGATATTTGATAGCACCACTCAGATACTTGTAAAATTTAGGTAAACCTCCGGGAAATTCTGGTTGCTTCTCGATACTAACAAAGTCATAAACCTGGTTATCATCAACTGCAACCGCAGCTTCCCTTTTTGGTCCTTCACCTACCGGCTCGTTAATTACGATATCCGCAGTAGGATCACCTTTAATATCACGTTGACCTGGATCCGCTTCCTTAAGTTTCTCAACTGTAGGTGGTTCATCACGAACCTCGATATCCGGTTTTACAATCGGAGGTGGCATTTTTACCTGATCCACTTTTGGTGGCGGTGGCTCTACCGGTGGCGGTGGAGGTGTTTCCGGATTTACCGGCGGTGGTGGCGCTAAAATTACTTCCTGTGCTTTCTCCTGAACCTCTTCCTGATCTAATGAACCTTTGATAAGGCCATAAATCTTTGGAGAGAAAAATATCACTAGAAATATTAAAGAGCCAAAAATTAATGCTTTAGTGGTATTTGAAGCATTGGTTTTACGCAACTGGTAAGCACCATAGCTTTTGTTTTTACCGTCAAAAACCACTTCAAGCCATTCTTTTCTTAATATATCTAACTTCGACATAATGATTGGTTTTATTGATTATAAAATTCCCTGGTCTCTCATGGCTTGTTTCTCATTGTCAAGGATATTATCATCGTCAATCTGACGAACCTTAACTTTAAGAATTTCCAACTCATCCATAATATCTACGAAGTTCTGGAAAGTTGATCCCGATGTTGGTTTTACCAACACTACGAAATCTCCGGCAACTCCTGATGCATCGGCAGTTTTTCTATTTTTCACAATAGATTCACCTACCTGTGATGTTGATTCGATATTCGGTGCACTTTCGCCAGCTACTCCCATGTACCATGCTACCTTATTATTTTTACCTAATAAGATGGTCATGGTTTTACTCGCTTTCAGTTCTAATCTGTTCTCAGGTAACTTCTCATTTTTATCTGGCTTTGCAATGTCCATCGCCTGTGGCGTAGAAATTACTGTAGTCAGGATAAAGAACGTTACCAAAAGAAACATTAAATCCACCATCGGGGTCATATCAACCCTTGGCGTGGCTTTCTTCCCGCCCGTGTTTAATTCTGCCATTTCTTATTTTGGTTTTGATTCAGAGTTAGTTACTAACAAGAATTTATTAACACTTTGTTTCTGAAGAATATCAATGATTTTCTTCACAACCGGATACTCTTCTTTTGCATCACCTTTGATGCTGATACGCATATCCTCGTTGTTGATTTCCTTAGTAGCTTTACGTGCATTCAATACCCAATCATTTAATTGATTGTCAGTCGAATCTGCAGGAATACCTGGTTGTACACCCGGCTTCATACGGTCTCCTCCGTTCATATCGATCAGCTGACCTAAGCTTTGTACCGGAACACCAAAACTTCCAATACCTGTAAACCTTTGGACTTGAACCGGACTGAACTTCAATTTGTATTGTTCGCTCATCAGTTCTAATGTTCTCGCTCTTACTTTCGTACCTGCTACTTCAAAGAAAACTTTCCCCTGCCCAATAGTTAACGTCGCATTGTTCTCTACAGGTACCTTAAACTCATACGTAGATGAAGGTGTAGAAACGGCTAATGGTTCTGGTTGCCTCGCTGTAGCAGTTAAGATGAAGAACGTAAGTAACAGTGAAGCCACGTCGCACATGGCGGTCATGTCAGTTACTGTACTTGTTCTTTTAACTTTAATTCTAGGCATAATATTTTTTACTAGTTTTTAATAATGATGATCTTTTTTCCGGTTTTCCATAAAGCCGGTAAAAATTTATTCAAAATATTATTTATGCGAACTAGCGTATGTTTGAACGATGCTGAAACCAGCCTCATCAATTGCGTAAGTTAACTTGTCAATTTTAGAAGTTAACACGTTGTACATGATAATTGAAACGGTAGAAACCAAGATACCAGTCATGGTGTTGATTAATGCCTCAGAGATACCAACCGCTAATGCTGATTGATCCGGAGCACCAGAGTTCGCCAAACCAGCGAAAGC
The DNA here is from genome assembly GCF_032678525.1 of Pedobacter frigidisoli. Classification (GTDB taxonomy): domain Bacteria; phylum Bacteroidota; class Bacteroidia; order Sphingobacteriales; family Sphingobacteriaceae; genus Pedobacter; species Pedobacter frigidisoli_A. Next base: position 46,661 of record NZ_JAVTSE010000008.1, on the reverse strand, counting down.
CGTGATCATACCTTTTACTGTACCTAATAAACCGATTAGTGTACCAATTGATACTAATGTAGCAATGATTGTTAAGTTTTGCTCTAACATTGGCATCTCTAAAGCAGTAGCTTCTTCAACTTCTTTTTGGATCGCTACGATTGATTGCTCAACATCCATATTGGCATCAGCTTCAACCTCGCTGTATTTTTTTAAACCTGATTTAATTACCGCAGCAACTGAACCTTGTTGTTTATCACACTCAGCTTTTGCAGCTTCGATGTTTCCAGAGTTTAATAATCCTTTTACTTTAACAATAAAGGTATCCAGACTTGCTTTTCCACTCGCTTTTCCAATTACGATGAAACGCTCAATTGAGAATACAATTACTACTAATAACAATCCAACTAAGATCGCTACAACAAATCCTCCTTTGTAAGCAGTTCCTAAATAGTTTCCTGGTAAAGGTAATTTATCTCTATCTCCATCGATGAAGTTTGTTCCGGCTCCAAATACGAAATACCATACGGCAAATCCAATTAAGATACAGATAGGAATAACCAATGTTGCGAAAACATTTGAAGCACTAGAAGACGAGCTCTCTTTTTTAACAGTTGTTGGTTTTGGTGCGTTTGCCATTTTTTTTTAATTTTTAGTTTTAGTTCTTGTTTTTAATTTTTAGCTGTTTTGTTCTTTTGTACTACACACAACGTTTCTTATCTGATATTGTTGCGAAAAACAAATTTATAAATTGATTTTAAATTACAAATTAATAAATCGATAAACAATCAAATCGTTACTTAAGATTTAGTTTACGGTAATGAACTAGTGTATATAACAAAAAAATTGCCTCAGCCGGAGGCAATTCTTTCACAATAAAAACTAAAAAAAATTCCATTTGCAAATTTTTAGCACAAAAAATGCATTTTAAAGTCCTTTTAACACAATTTTAACGCTTCATCGTATCTTTTTGATACTTTGGCATTCTCAAATTGAGTAAAATTCTCCTCAAAGGCCCGGTGCAACTCATAAGCTTTTAAGAAGTATTCTTCCTCACTATTCCAGGTTTTTGAAGGGTCTAATATTTCTTTCGGCACGTTAGGACAATGTAAAGGAATCATTAAATTAAAAACATGGTGCTTTTTATACTGCAGATGATCAAGTTCGCCATTCAACGCAGCGGCAATCATTGCCCGTGTATAGTCTAGTTTTATACGGGAACCCACTCCATAACCACCGCCGCTCCATCCGGTATTTACCAACCACACATTCACATCATGTTTTTTCATTTTTTCTCCAAATAATTCCGCATACTTCGAAGGGTGAAGTGGCAAAAAGGCCTTACCGAAGCATGCTGAAAAAGTAACCTGGGGCTGCGTAATGCCTGCCTCAGTGCCGGCTACTTTTGCCGTGTAGCCACTCATAAAATGAAACATAGCCTGATCAACATTCAACCTGGAAATAGGCGGCAGTACGCCAAACGCATCAGCGGTAAGAAAGAAAATATTTCTCGGAACTGCTGCTGCAGAGGGTAAAATGGCATTGTCAATAAAATCCAATGGATAGGCCACACGGGTATTCTCCGTTTTCTCCACATTACTGTAATCAACATCTTTTGTTGCAGGAAAAAAATTAATGTTTTCCAGCAATGCCCCAAATTTGATGGCTTTAAATATCTGAGGTTCCTTTTCTGCCGTTAAATCAACACATTTGGCATAGCAGCCACCTTCAAAATTGAAAATCGAATCATCTGCCCACCCATGTTCGTCGTCGCCCACAAGCATTCTGTCCAGGTCAGCTGAAAGGGTGGTTTTACCGGTTCCCGATAAGCCAAAAAATATCGCTGTATCTCCAGCTTTGCCTACATTCGCTGAGCAATGCATCGAAAGCGTATTTTGATACATCGGTAGGATAAAGTTTAATACCGTGAATATTCCTTTCTTAATCTCACCTGTATAACCGCTTCCCCCAATCAGTATCATCTTCTTTGTGAAGTTGATAACCGAAAAATTCTTCTGGCGCGTACCGTCAACTGCAGGGACGGCCTCAAAGGCAGGAGCAGCAATAATGGTCCATTCCGGAACAAAACCAAGGGATTCCTTTTCAGGGCGGATAAAAAGGTTATTTGCAAAAAGATTCTGATAAGCGGTTTCAGTAATTACCCTTACCGAAAGTGAATAATCCGGATGTGCACAGGCAAAACAATCTCTCACGTAAATCTTCTTGTCCTTAAGATAACCGGTTATACTGTCGAACAAGCCATCAAAATGTGCCGGACTAATTTTGAAATTGATGTCGCCCCACCAAACCGAATCTGCAGTAACCGCATCTTCAACAATAAATTTATCTTTAGGAGAACGACCTGTGAACTTACCGGTATCTACCGCCAAAGCTCCGGAAGAAGCCAATGTTCCTTCCTTGTTCAACAAAGCTTCATCAATTAACTCCATAGGTGATAATTGGTACTTTACAGCAATATGTCCACCAAGATTCAGGTAAGCTAAATCCGGCGCTTGCAGTTTCTTTTTGCTCATAACAATAAGTTAGTTAGTGAGGCAAATGTAGTACCTTAAAGCATTATAAAACAAACAAAAATCAACAATAATTTACATATTGTAGCAATTACACTAACATCAAAACAACTGAATATCAGCTACATAAATTGATTTATTAAGAGATTAAAAATCGATAAAAATACACTAAGTAATATTATCCACCCGCCTTTTTAACTTTATAACCGTCTTTGTGAAGAATCCCCATCACCTTATCCCGAACATCACCCTGAATCATGATTTCTCCATCCTTCACCGATCCGCCAACTCCGCATTTCGTTTTAAGTGTTTTCCCCAGCACATCCAGATCTTCTGAACGCCCGCGGAAACCCGTAATAAGTGTCACGGCCTTACCTCCTCTGTTCTTCTTATCCAGCATTACCCTCAAATCCTGTTGATTGTTGGCTAACGTAGTGGTATCATCCACTTCCTCCTGGTATTCAAAATCCGGATTGGTAGAAAACATAATTCCCCCCAAATCACTTAAACTGTTTTTTTTCTGTTTCATAAAGTTAAATGAATGCCTATGGAACTATAATATTTAATGAAAGTGGCTTAATTTGCGCCTCTATAATTTCTCCCATCTCCAATGGTTCTCCATCAACATGCACAGCTCCGGCTTTCTCTCTTTTTATATTAACCTTCTTACCTTTAATAATTTCGATCATATCTGATGTTTCAGCCTTACCACTCAACATTACATAACCTAAAACAGGTAGTTTTATTATCGGAAAAGGCTTGATAATGCATATATCCAGCAAACCATCTTTAATTGAGGCATTAGGTGCTACATAAACATTGTTACCATACTGAGATGAATTGGCAACACTAACGGCAAATGCTTCACGTTTAAATATTACACCATCAATGTGGAGTATATAATTTTCGGCCTTGTAATTAAACACTTCCTGAAACCCAAGTTTTACATAGCCCGATAAGCCTCTTTTTTTATCTTTTGAGAACACAGCACTGAGGTGTGCATCGAAGCCAATACCGGCAAGATTAAAAAAACATTTACCGTTAAATTCGCCTGAATCAATCTGATCAACATGGAAGTTGTTAATAATATTCAGGGCATAACGGATATTGTTCGGAATTTTCAAAAAACGAGCCAATCCATTTCCTGAACCTAATGGCAAAATGCCAAGCGTTTTTTTGTGCTTTAAAACCTGAGTGGCCACCTCATTAATGGTACCGTCACCTCCTGCAGCAACAATAACGTCAAAGTTTTTAGCCGAAGCTTCATCGGCCAGCTCGCCTGCATGCCCGGGGTATTCTGTAAAAACAAAATTCGGACTAAATTTTTCCTTGTCGAGGTATTTGTCAATGAAATCAGGAATAGCCTGCTTTCCCCTTCCACCCGAGATGGGGTTAATGATAAATAGGATATTGATCTTTGTATGCAAAGTGTAAGAATGAACGCACAAAATAATCTATAATTTTTGAAATAAAGAAAATATGCTAATTTTGCACACGTTAAAAGTGGATTGATTTGCTATCCCGAATCATCGGGACCGGATTGCAACCACTTAAAAAAATTGCTAATACCTCCTTTCAACCCGTATACTACCTGTTTAAACAAGGGGTTTGGCAATTACAATAATTTTATTAATCACTAATAATATATAATAAATGTCGTATTTATTTACATCAGAATCTGTTTCTGAGGGGCACCCAGATAAAATAGCCGATCAAATTTCGGATGCGTTAATTGATAACTTTTTAGCATTCGACCCTGAATCAAAGGTAGCATGCGAAACCTTGGTTACTACTGGTCAGGTGATCTTAGCAGGTGAAGTGAAATCTAAAACTTATCTGGACGTTCAGCAAATTGCACGTGATGTAATCAAAAAAATTGGCTACACCAAAAGCGAGTATATGTTTGAGGCAAATTCATGCGGCATTTTATCGGCAATTCACGAGCAGTCGCAAGATATCAATCAGGGGGTAGACAGAAGCAGCAAAGAAGAGCAAGGTGCAGGCGACCAGGGAATGATGTTTGGTTATGCCACCAACGAAACCGAAGACTATATGCCATTGGCGTTAGACCTTTCACATAAACTATTACAGGAACTTGCTGTTTTAAGACGCGAGAATGATGAGATTAAATACTTACGTCCTGATGCAAAGAGCCAGGTAACTTTAGAATACGATAACGATAACAAACCTGTTCGCATCGATGCAATCGTAATTTCTACACAGCATGATGATTTTGATGAGGAAGCAACAATGCTTGCAAAAATCAAATCAGATTTAGTGAATATCTTAATTCCGAGAATTATTAAAAACAATCCGCAGTATGCGCATCTGTTTAACGATAAGATCCAGTATCACATCAACCCTACCGGAAAATTTGTAATTGGTGGCCCACACGGCGATACCGGTTTAACAGGTAGAAAAATTATTGTTGATACTTACGGCGGAAAAGGTGCACACGGTGGCGGTGCTTTCTCAGGTAAGGATCCTAGTAAAGTAGACAGAAGTGCAGCTTATGCTACTCGTCACATTGCCAAAAACCTGGTTGCTGCCGGTGTTGCTGAAGAAATTCTTGTTCAGGTATCTTACGCAATTGGTGTTGCTAAGCCAATGGGTATTTATATCAATACCTACGGAACAGGAAAAGTTGGTAAAACTGATGGTGAAATTGCAAAGATTGTAGAATCTGTTTTTGATATGCGCCCGTATTTTATCGAGCAACGCTTAAAACTCAGAAACCCGATTTATAGCGAAACTGCTGCTTATGGTCACATGGGCCGTACACCTGAAACCGTTAACAAAACCTTCAGAACTCCTAATGGTGAAGAAAAAACGGTAACCGTAGAACTCTTTACCTGGGAGAAATTAGATTATGTAGATCAGGTTAAAACCGCTTTCAGCATTTAATCTTTTAACTTATAATAATTAAGGCCCTTTCGTTAATACCGGAAGGGCCTTTTCATTTGATTGAGGTTTGTTAATTAGCACAAATTATATTTCAACTCCTGATGCCTACCCTGTTCGATCACCGTCCCCTTTTCAATCACAATAATTTTATCAGCATGACTCATTTCCGTAGTGTTCATTTTTTGAACGTTAAGGTTTTTTAAACCTAAACTTTTCAAAATAGGAATTTGGTAATTTTTTAGGTTCTTACTCTGTTGATGGGCTTTTCAAGTTTGTCCCACGCTTGGCCAGCCATTGAAACGAATGTAACCATATCCGTGATAGATTTGTAGTATTAAACCTATCCATATGCTTCAATTGAATTAGAAAAGAAAATAAAAACAGCTTAAAATAACTGCCGGGGCGTATTTTCTCGAAATTAACAAGTCCGGGAACTTGTATTCAAGTTATTCATTGAAATTTCAGCGTTGGTTATTCTTTTTATTCGCATCAAAAAACCATTCAACACCTGTTACAGCGCTTTTTCCTTTAGAAATGCTTCCTCCTGCGGCTGAAGATTTTTATCATCAATCGTATAAGATTTAATGTTGTTAATCTTCATCTCATCAACTAAGTCCACAAAATTTTTAAATACTGAATGTTTAGTCGGCTTGATGATCACAATCAGATGTTTCGAGGCCTGGATACTGGCAACAAGAGTTTTATACTTCCTAATTTCCTGGTCAATTTCCCCTACCCCGCTAATTTTCATATTAGCAGTAGCTGGCAAACCGATGTAAGATACCGCACGGTTATTTTTACCAAGCAAAATAGTCATGGTCCTTGATTCGGGATAAGGTTCATTACAGTCAACGCAATTCACAGGTTTAGCTACGTCAGCAGCATTTAACTGCCCTAATGTAGTAGTGAGCATAAAAAAAGCAGTAAGAAGAAACATCAGATCAACCATTGCCGTCAGGTCTACACGTGGAGATGTTTTTTTTGTTCTTCCTTTAACGGCCTTGCCGCTTTGAGATTCATTTAAAGTTGCCATAATGTTCAGGTTTTTAAAGATGATGACAACACTGAGGAAATTGCATAAAAAAGGGGCAACTAAAAATTTTAATTGCCCCTTTTTATGATTTGTTTAATCTATTTTACGGATTCAATTACTCCACAACCGACACGTGGGCCTGAATTTCCCGTTGGCTGTGTAACATAATCATCTGTTCCACCATGAACAATGATCCCACGGCCAATAATATTTTTGATATCGCCTTCCTTAATGCTCCACCGGTCTGTGGTAACAGAAATTTTTCCTTCACCTTTATTGTCGAGCATAATGTTTCCGATGTCGCCACTATGATAGGCTGCTGAGCCCCATTTACCATGATTCTCTTTTGTTGGATTCCAGTGCCCGTGGGTATTCTCTCCCATATCACCACAATCTCCATGCTCATGAAAGTGAACAGCAACATTGCTGTCTGCCCTGGCCGCAAACTTAAGTTCCAGATCCATTTTTATTTTTCCATCGCTAAGTTCATAAAACTTAACACTACCGATCGGTTTAGACGGATCAGCAGTTTCCGCCAGGCTTGCTGTGGCAACCTCTTTGTCGGTTTTAGTACATGCCCCAAGAAATATAATGCCCGCAGCAGCTAAAATTAGAAGATATTTGTTCATACGATTATAATTAGTTTAATATCAAACACATTGATGTTCATTTGGTTTGATATTTAATCACCCACATTAAAACCATTTAAGAAACCATCTGTTTACTTAGTATAAAATCATATAACTATGGAACAGCCAATTGCAATGAACACTTTGAGCCAGATTTTGGAGAAATTGAGGCTGAAAGGAAATGATAATGAATTAAAATTAACCGATCACGGTAAGATGCAAAGCAAAACGCTCAGCAAGATTTATAAGCCTGAAGATTTAACGATTGTAAAAACCTATCGTTTCGAAGGCGATTCGGACCCTGCCGACAACTCAGTACTGTATCTTGTAGAGGATCAGGATAAAAATATAGGATATATTCTGGATGCCTATGGCATTTACTCTGATAACCTCGGTTCAGGATTTGACGACTTTTTAAAGAAAATTCCAACCGAAAATAGAGACGAACAGGAATTGTTCTGCTAAAATTTTAAAACAGTTTTGAAGCGTGATGGGTGCCCCATTGCGCTTTTTTGTGCGATCTAGGTTTAGATTGTGTAAGTTTGCCGCTCATTTAACGAGCCCAAATGAAAACCAGATTTAATATCTCTCCAATTCCGGCAGTTTTGCTGTCGATTTTGAGTGTACAATGCGGTGCAGCCATTGCCAAAGGCCTGTTTCCAGGCATCGGACCAATTGCTACGGCATCCTTACGAATTGGTTTGTCTGCCATAATTTTATTGATCGCTTTCAGGCCAAACATATCAAAACTGAGCCGAAAACAGTGGAAATATGTAAGCCTTTATGGTCTTTGCCTTGGCGCGATGAACATGGTTTTTTACATGGCAATTGCCCGTATCCCCATCGGGCTGGGCGTTACCCTCGAATTTGTAGGCCCATTGGTAGTCGCAATTTTCGGATCAAAAAAATTAGTTGATTTCTTATGGGTTGCACTCGCTGCAACAGGAATAGTATTAATAACCCCTATAACCAATAATGGACTCGATCCTATCGGTATCCTACTCGCTTTACTAGCGGCGGCATTCTGGGCAGCATATATCGTGCTTGGAGGAAGAATTTCAAAAATCATGAGCGGAGGCCAGGCCGTGTCCATCGGGATGGTATTTGCATCATTGCTTATTATCCCATTTGTATTTTTAGACGGTGGACTGGCGCGCTTAAATGCACATTTACTTACCTTGGGCCTGGCGCTTGCTTTACTATCCAGCGCCATTCCGTTCACTTTAGAAATCAGGGCATTAAAACAACTTCCGGCCCGGACTTTTAGTATTTTAATGAGCCTGGAGCCTGCAGTTGCCTCTATCACAGCCTTCGTATTTTTGCAGGAACGGCTATCACTGAAAGAATGTTTATCCGTTGCATTCGTAGTTATTGCTTCTGCTGGTTCATCCCTAACTGCAAGAAGAGCGAAGCTGTAGCTAGGCTCATGAAAACCACAAATTCCCTATTTTTGATAAACCCTTACATAATCTACTTCAAAACGATTGGGAAAAACTGTTTTTGATGGGTCGCCCCCATTATCACCACCGATGGCCAGATCAAGTAAAATGTAATGCTTCTGTTTAAAGGGATGTAATCCAATCCGGTCGTCATTATCCAGATCACTTTGCAAAACTTTGCTCAATAGCATATCGTCAACAAATAAATTAATCGACTCCTCATCCCAGTCCATTCGCCAGACATGAAATTGTTTTGCCCACCTTTCGCCACCTAACTCCGCTACAGGTTTGGTTTTACTGAACCACTTCTGTTTGCCATCTTTGGCTGTACTTACCATATTAGCCAGGATTTTACCTTTGTAATATTCCATAATGTCAATCTCACCATTGGCTGGCCAGTTCCCCTTCTCTCCCAGCGTCCAGAAAGCAGGCCAAAGGCCATCGCTGATATTGACACGTGCACGCATTTCAAACCGCCCATATTGGAAATGCTGAAGTCCACGGGTAATCAGACAGGCTGATGTGTAATTGATATCCTTTCTGGATTTGCGCCAGTCACGGCTCTCCGCAACAAAGTCCGGATTAGCCTTCTGTTCCTTTCTGGCCTCAATTACAAGAAAACCACCTTTACAAAAAGCATTTTCCGGCTGGTACCATTGATATTCATGGTTTCGCACAAAACCTTTCTCGTAAGTCCAGTTGGCGGGGTTTGGAACTCCATCTTTCTCAAATTCATCAGCCCAAACCAGTTGGTATCCGTCAGCAACAGAACTTACAAGCTGCGCCCTTTTAATGGCGCAGGATTGTAATGCTAAAACTAAACTAATAAAGATGAAATGAAAGCGCGTATTATTTTGCATCAGCCTGTGCATTGCCAAATAATGAAATAGTATAACTGTATGAATATTTTTTATCCGTTAACCGATATTGTGCATGTGGATAGGCTCCCCAGCTGTCATCACCTCCTACTCCTCTTTGTTTCAAATCAATGTTCAAAAACACATTATTTCTTACAGGTAAATCTGTCGGATGTTGTTGTTTTTTCGTTAAACCTGGATCCAAATCTTCAGTAGAGTGATTAATAGCCGTAAACGAAAGCGGTTGAGTACCCTCAATTTTTATCCCATTCCCTTTATCGTCTGATAAGCTTAACCAGCGTACATCCGTTTTATTTCCACTTTCCTGCGGACGGATATATCCTTTATAATACTGATTCTCTACCTTATCCTCATAAACGCCTATAAACGAAGCAAAATTACGGTCACTGTAATTTTCATAAGGGCCTCTTCCATAGTATTTCAAGTGATCATAAACTTTGGGAAGCTCTGTACGCATGCCGAAACGAGGCAGCTCCGGCAAATCTCTTCCTGCCATATCCATCGTAGCAGTTATCTTTACCGATCCGTCATTATTGATCAGGTAAATAACTACGTAAGGAACTGCAACGCTATTCAGCACATAATTTACTTTAATTACCAATCCGCTATCGGATTGTTTTGCCACATCAACTGACACCAGCTTACGGCTTTCATGAGCCGAACGCCAGATCCCTAATCTTTCAGGCATATTATTACCGAAATCATTATCGGTTGGCGCTCTCCAGAAATATGGCTCGGGAAAACGGTTGAAATCCCTCCCTTTATTCATATTGTAATGAACAAATCGTCCGGATTTGGTATCAAACTCACCACTTATACCGCCGGCTGTAAAAGAAAGTTTGTTGCCTTCCGTTTTTACCTTTAAATCTGCAGGAGATCTGGTTTCTTTAGCAAAGAAATTACCGGCGTAGCCGAACTGCTCTTTTGCCATTTCAAATCCGGCAGGCAACATCGCTGTTTCTTTTTTGCTATAGGCAAATACATTCAGAAAGTATTCAGTGCCGGCAACAGATTTAAACATTGGCAGGTTCAGTTGAACATCCTTTTTTGCATGCGGACTTAAACTTACTGCAAAAGTTCCTTCTTTAACTACTTTCCCATTGCTCAGCAGTTCCCACTTGAAACTATACTGGTCTAGATTAGTGAAGTCAAATAAATTTTCTACCGTAATATTCCCCTTTGAGGCATTGGTTGAAGTAAACAGAATATTCTGATAGATTTTCTTGATTTCATAAGCGCCAGGATCGGGAGTTCGGTCGGAGCTGATCATCCCATCGGCAACGCCATTCTCATCGTTCTGCCAGTAAAACCCTCCTAAATCACCACCATAGGCCCAAAAAGTTTTTTCATTGGCATCTTTAGTTTTAATACCCTGATCTACCCAATCCCAGATGAAGCCACCCTGCATGTGTTTACTGCTTCTGATGATATCAAAATATTCCTTAAAATTACCATTGCTGTTTCCCATGGCATGGGCATACTCACACATAATATATGGACGGGTTTTGCTAGCATCGTTGGCATATTTCTTCATGGAACCGATACTTGGATACATCGGGCATACGATATCGGTGTTCCAGTCTTCACCAGCCTGCTCAAATTGTACCGGCCTGCTATTATCACGTTGTTTAATCCATTTGTAGTTATCGTGAAAAACCGGTCCATTACCACACTCATTACCTAAAGACCAGATAATGATGGATGCATGGTTTTTATCACGCTCCACCATGCGAACCGTACGATCCACATGTGCCGCAGCCCATTCAGGCATATATGCCGGATGCTTGGATTTATCGAACCAGCTTTGCCATTCAGCCCCCATTCCGTGTGTTTCAATATTCGCTTCATCCACCAGATATAAACCATATTCATCGCATAATTTATACCATAGCGGATCGTTAGGATAGTGAGATAAGCGCACAGCATTGATGTTGAGCTCCTTCATTAAACGGATATCTTTCAACATCAGTTCTTTAGTAGTGGTGTGTCCTGTTACATCATCGTGTTCATGGCGGTTAACGCCATGTACATAAGTAGCCACGCCATTAATCAAAAGCTGAGCATTTTTAATTTCAACTTTTCTGAAGCCGACTTTTGCACCGGTTATACTTACCTGCTTTCCTTTTGCATCATCTAAAGTGATGATACAATCATATAGGTTTGGCTGCTCAGCATTCCATTTTAAAGGATTTTTGATCGTGCCGCCAACTCTTACGGTTTGGATAGAATCTGTATTACTATTAAATGTTTGCGTTCTGGTGAAAACGGTTTTTCCGGTTTTATCCAGTAAACTAACCGTAATAGCCCCTGTTGAAGGCGCATTTTTGGCGAATTTGCGAATATCAACATCCGCACTGAAGAAGCCATCTGTATAAGTTTTATCTAAGTCGCCCTTTAAAAAGAAATCCCAGATGGTCTGTTTCGGCATTGCATACAGATATACATTACGCTCAATACCACTTAACCGCCAGAAATCCTGATCCTCAAGGTAACTCCCATCCGACCAGCGGAAGACCTGAACAGCCAGCACGTTATTGCCCGGTTTTAAGAAGTTGGTAATATCGAACTCTGCCGGTGTTTTAGAAGCCTTGGTCATGCCTACCTTTTTACCATTTACGTAGATAAAGGCGCAACCCGAAATTGATCCGAAATGAATTATCGTTTCTTTACCCGACCAGTTTTCGGGCACCGTAAATGTTTTCCTGTAAGTTCCAACCGGATTGTTTTCGCCAATAAAGGGTGGATTCTTTGGGTGTGGATAAGTAATATTTGTATAGATTGGAATACCAAAACCATTCAGCTCCCAGTTCGATGGAACAATTAAATTTGCCCAGCCACTATCGTCCAGTTCAGGCTTATAAAAGTCTAATCTTCTATCGGCATATTTATCTACATAAAGGAACTTCCAGTCGCCGTTTAAAGATTTAAAGTACGGTGATTTTGTATAGTCATCGTCAAGTACATCTTTTTGCTTATCAAAAAGCATAAAGGCAACATGCGGTTTTTCCTTTCCCTGGTCAACTAAAGCAGGATTTTCCCAGTCGTTCTTCTGCGCCATGAGAGGCTGCATAAACAAAATGGAGAGTAGTGATAGTGAAATAAAATTTTTAAGATTCATTTGTTTGTCTTGAGTTTTGGTTACAGGTATAGGAGTACCTGTAACCAAATAATATTAAAGTCCTGTAGGTATTGAGCCACCTGCGGTAGACCAGCCTGGGTTTTGATAAATCGGTGAGGTCGCAAAATTGCCTCCTGTTGAGGTAATATTAAAGTGCTGCGTGGCAATAGGACTAAGGTAATGAGCCATCGTCCATCTTGCCCCTTTATACGAGTCAGCATTTGAACGAATTTCCTGTGGCCTCAAATACAGACTCAATGCCGGATCCGAAACAATTGCTTTGGTATCGGTCGCGCCATAAATGATCTGAGCAGCGGTATACCATGATCTCATCGGGCCCCACAATTTGAAACCTTCAAAATGATAAGGAGTAGTGATCATTTGATCCATAGCTCTCCAGCGTTTTAAATCCATGAAACGAAGTCCTTCAGCCATTAACTCACTCCTTCTTTCCCGGCGAATGTTATAGAGCGTTGGAGATACCAGTGCATTAGCTGAATAAGCACCCCAATCCTGGGTTTCTCTCGACATCACAGTTGCAGATATCGTTTGCTGGAAATCAATGTTCACCTTTGCTCTCGCCCTTAACTGCTGCCAGTATCTGGTTGCATCAGCATCAATCAATCCATTTTTTTCGTAACTCGCTTCAATATAATTCAGGTAAGCTTCTGAGGCCCTAAAGGTGATGCTGCCAGTATACCCCTGTCCATTATTCGCCTGAGCAGCATCGTAACTTAAGCCTTTTCTAATGGTATAACCTGTGGTATACTTCTGCTCATAACCAGGTTCATAAATCCTTGGGGTAGGTTCAATTGCCGTTGCATGTGTACCTTGACCGGCATTTAATAATACGTTCTTTTGACCAGGTTCCTTTAAAAATAAAGTTAACCTTCCATCTCTGTTTTTTCTTACATCCGCAATGTAATCGTCACCCTGGTAATTACTTCCTGTAGCATAAATGGGTAGGCCATTATCCATCAGAAAACTCTCCACCATACTTCGTGATAATCCAACGGCATAATTACCCGCTTGTGCATACACTGGTACATTGTGCGTAACTAACCCCGCAGCATATTGCCTCCATAATAAAACCTCACTATAACCTGACATGTTAGTAGCACTGAACATGTTGAAATAAGGGTTCTCATTATTTGGCGATTCAATGGTACCAGTATTTGACACCAGTGCTATAGCGTCCGCAACAACCTTCGCAGATGCCATGGCCTGAGTTAAAAAGTAGTCGATTTCTGATTCAATAGTTCCCGATGGAAATTGATAATTAGAATTATAATCCTTGGCTTTACCAGGCCAGTTCTGTCCATTAGGCACGAAAGCTGTTCCTTTGAAATATTTTAGCCATGTACCTTCAAACAGGGCAACACGCGACTTCAATAGTTGAGCACACTCCTTTGAGATTCTGTTTTTTGATGATACCGGAGAAGCTTTTAAAAGCAAAGCTGCAGAATCAAGATCGGAAATGATAAATCTTGCAACTTCATTGCAGGGTTGCCTTTTACTAATTTGCGTTAGAATTTCCTTTTCGTCAGGATAAACTCCTCTCACTATGGGGAAATCTCCAAGGGTTTGCAGCTTCTTAAAATATTCATATGCCCTCAAAAAATAAATTTCGCCAATGTATTGTTTAATGTTATCGGCATTTCCAACAATTTGACCTGCTTTCCAGCGAGGAAGCACTGTATTAAGGAAATAATTCGTTTGGTAAATATTTGTGAAACTCCAGTCTCCCCCAGTTGCTTCTACACGCCATAAACCTGGAATAAACTTATTATCTAATGCAGGAATCACCATATTGTCGGTGTTTCCATCAGTACCAAAGGTCCCAAATGACCAGTTTCCATGAGAAGGAAGAATATCAGGATACCGGGCGATAGCATACGCAGCAAGCTGGCCTTCTTCCTGAAGATATTTCTCAGGGGTAATGTTTGACAAAGGTTCTTTATCTAATGCCTTTTTACAAGCCCCAAAGAAAAGAATTGTAGCAACTAAAGCTGCTAAACGAATATGTATTCTAGTTTTATAAAAATTCATGTTTTTCGATTAAAAGGTTAAACTTAAACCAAATGAAAGCACTTTAGATAGCGGATATACGCTTCCGTTAGCTCCTCCATCAATCGTTTCCGGATCAAACATTTCAGCTAGATTTGTCCAGGTAACTAAATTTTCCCCGGAAGCAAAAATCCTGAATTTCTGAGCGCCGATTTTTTTGATCAGCTTATTGGGCAAAGAATAGCCCAACTGAATATTTTTCAATCTGATGTAAGATGCATCCTGTAGATATCCTGTTTGGGTTTGCTGGTTTTTACCTGAACCGAATGTTGGTCTTGGATAATAAGAATCTAAGTTTAAACCAAGCGGACTATTCGGATCGTTCCTGAAATAATCCTCATGTTGAACTAAACCTGTCGACCACCATTTATCAGATGTTGCTCCCCAGAAAAAGTAGCTGCTTTGCCAGTAATCCCGCTTTAAAACACCCTGGAAAAATGCCCTGAAGTCGAAGCCTTTGTAATCCAGATTGATATCTAAACCTACACGGTAACGTGGGGTATTATTACCAATCAGATGTGCATCTCCGGAATCACCCTGTGTCCAACTTCCCCAATCTAGTTTTCCATCCTTGTTAAAATCAGCATACATGATATCACCTGCAGCCCATTGTGAGCCAAATACAGACTGACCATTACTTAATGTTGCCAGATGGGCATTCATTTCTGCCTGAGTTTTCGCAATTCCGATTGTACTATATCCCCATATCTCACCAAGCTTCTGACCGGTTCTGTAAGTATTGAGCGACATGGTAGCGTTTGGATAACGTGTAACGGTTGTTTGGTAATCAGATAATAGGAATTTCACATTATAGCCCAGTCCATTTTTTAAACGGTCATTCCATCCGATTTCAAATTCGAACCCCAATGATTTAAGATCTGTGTTATTGGTCTGCGGAACAGGTGTTCCAAGAATTACAGGAAGCTCTGGAGCCGGGCCAACCATGTTTAGCGTTTTACGATTGTACCAGTCAAATGAGCCCGTCAATCTGTTTTTCAAAAACCCGAAATCTAAACCAATGTTATAACTTTTAATGGTTTCCCATGTTAAAGTAGAACTTACTATGCCAGGTGCACTAGCTGTATTTGGCCTTCCACCATCAATTAACCAGGCACCGTTAGCAGTACCAACTGGCATGGTTAAATAGGTAGGGTACCAATTGTTCGTATTTTGATTACCTAAGTTACCATAAGAAGCCCGTATTTTGAAAGTATTGGCAAACTCAAACCGGTCTTTCCAGAAATTCTCCCTGGCAATATTCCACCCTGCGGATACTGAAGGAAACCATCCCCAACGCTTATCGGAGCGAAAACGCGATGACCCATCATAGCGAAGGTTTGCCTCTAATAAATAAATTCCGTCATAGTCGTAATTTAAACGGCTGAATAAGCCTGCTGTAGCCCAATTCTGGTATTGACCATTAACCACAGGCGCAATTACCTTACCATCAGCATCAAGACCGGAAGTGGTATTTAAGGTGGCGATATCAGAAACAATGATGCCATTTCGCTGGGCACTAAAATCTCGATATCTGGTATCCTCATACTGGAAACCAGCCATAATCTTGAAGTTATGCTTAGCTAAGCTTTTTGAATACTCAGAGTAAATGTTGGTATTAAAGTAGTTTTCTTTAAATCCGTATTCGTAGACATTTGAGGTTCTCTTATATAAATAGGGTACACCACTAACATCATGATTATAGGTTTGTTGCGAATCCCAATGGCGGAACTGTGTTTGTGTACGGTAGTTGGCTTCTGCAAAAGTCTTCCAGCCTTTAACAGGTTCAAATACCAATTGAATTTGCTGATACATCCAATCTTTTGCCTGATTATCCTCTCCCCCTTCTGCCATCTCTAATGCTGGAGATGGTGAACTATATAGATATCCATTAGGATCGTATAATGGTAAAGTTGGCCATCCCTGCCTTCCTATTGCTTCGTAAAAGCCATCTGTTAGTGCCGAGGGACGATGATAGGTTTCCCGTAAAAAACGATTACTATAGTTTGCCGTTAAATGATCAGCTATTTTAGTATTTACTTTAACAGTAGCGCCATAACGATTGTAAGCATCCTGATTAAATTTCATCATTCCAGTTTGATCCAGATAGTTTCCAGAAAGAAAGTAAGAAGTCGCTTCAGTTCCTCCGGTTAAGCTGATGTTGTGCTCCTGGGAGAAGCTATTGTCGCGGTACATCACTTTATACCAATCATTATTATCATTACCGAAGTCATAACCATCAGCCCAGCGTGAAGCATTGTTTGGACTCGGAATGATTGTTGAAGTGATTTTCCCATCCTGAAAATCTTTAATCCGCTTTAATTTAGCGGCATCAAAATGTGGTGCATTACCACCATTCACACTAGCATCATTGAAATAAAGTGCAAAGGTGTAGGAGTCCATCATTTCAGGTAACAAAACTGGACTCGTAATCCTAAAGCTGTTATTATAATTTACCTGAACCTTCCCAGCTTTACCTCTTTTTGTCGTTACAAGTATTACCCCAAAAGCAGCTCTTGAACCATAAATAGATGAAGCAGATGCATCCTTCAACACGGATATACTTTCAACATCTTGTGGGTTCAATGCATTCAAAGATCCCTCCATTCCATCAATCAAAATTAAAGGGCTTGAAGATGAACTTCCGATAGTGCCCGTTCCACGAATATTGATACTTGCTGTGCTTTCAAGAGACCCATTATTCTGCCCGATATTTAATCCCGGTATTAAGCCCTGAAGTGCCTGAGTTACGTTTTGAACCGGACGGCTTTCCAAAGCCTTGGCATCAACCGTACCCACCGCACCGGTTAGATTAACCTTTTTTTGTTTACCGAAACCTACTACCACTATGTCATCTAAACTCTTAGCCTCGTCATCCGATAAAGTGATGTTAATCTGGGTTTGGTCTGCAACAGTTATGCTTTTGGTTTGGTAACCAATGAAAGCAAACTCCAGCACCGCCCCTTTGGAAACGGAGATTTTGTAAACGCCATTATTATCACTCATAGTAACATTAGCTGTTCCCTTTTCTTTTACTGTTGCACCAGGGATCGTGTTGGATTGACTGTCTGCAATACGCCCCGTGATTGTAACTTTGCTGCTTTGCGCATTTGCTTTTTGTGCCCCTATACCATAAAGAAATATGGTAATGAGAAACACTAAAAAGCACCTTTGCATCTGTAATGGATTTCGACTCATTTTTAAGAATTTATTAGTTGATTAGTTTTCTTATAGAAGCACTACTTGAGCAGTGAAGTAAACGTTTTATGGTAAACATGACAGTCATTGACATCATAAATCTATCTGTCTTCGGCTACCTACCGCACCGCTCATTATCCAGTCCTTATACTTGATTAATACAAAGTAACTACTAAACTACCCATCTTAACAGGGGGTAATATGGTATTATAAAGGGGCTAAACTGTTAAATTATGTAACAAAAGTGTTGATTCACCCCTCCTTTTCATTTTTAAAGCGTCAAACCAACGTTTAAATATGAAAAAGTAATTCATCATCAAAACGGACTTGTTTTTGCTATTTATAAGCACCCTCCTAACCCTGATCAATACTGTAAAATTACCGGAATCGCATTGTAGAGAATAAACCTATTTTAACAGATACAACCCCCATCTTAATCAAAAAATAAGTTCATAAAAAAGGGCATATAAAGTTTCCAACTTTATATGCCCTTTACAAATATTCAGCCGATGGTTATTAACTAAAATCTTAAAAGCTGAACGGCAAAATCATCTTATAATTATAGTTTATAACGAATGTTTTGGTTATGGTACGTATTGAGCACCTCAGGAACCGAACAGGTTTAATGATTACCATTGACTAGATTTTTCCATGATGACGGTATTAAACTGCCGGCGGTACTGTAGCCGTAAATGTTCCTTTAAACTGATAGGTAACCCCGCTGACCACATAATTATACCAGGCATTAAATGTTTTTGTATCCGGGTTATATGTTCCGCCTCCGGCGGTAACATTCAGCGTTCCCCATGCACTAATGATCAATGTATTATCAATGGCAACCTGCATTTTAACGCCAAAAGGCGCTATGTTGGCATATTCCTCTTTATTATCCAAATGATAAAAACGCACCGTATTGTAATTTGTCGCCTTTAATTGTCTGGCAGTAAGAGATACAGATGAAACACTTGTTGGCGTATTAAGGGGATAATAGGTACCTACCACTTTGTAAGTATAATCTGAGTAAGCATTAATAAGGTTTAGAGACACCATCAATACAGTATCCGTTTTTCTCATTGAAATGTAATCAGGTTCCGATACGGAGGCTATCTTTACTGAAAAGGCATATAATGAATCTGGTTGCAGACCTGCCGTTTTAACGTATACGGGAGTTGTACCATTTACTTCATTTGCTTTGATCAAGACATTTTTACTCGGAATTCTATAAAAAAGATCATTTAGTTTACGAATCTTGATATCCGTAGACCTGTATAAATACAAGCTATTGTATCTGGTGATCTGTGCGAGCCCCGCATCGGCAATAGTTGCAGTTACATCTCTGTCTATATTTAAGCTTCCGCCAGTAGCCACAGATAAATTGAAAGAAGCTTCAGCATCGGCCCCATTCAAATAATTCGCTTTTATTATTGTGCGTCCCTCGTTATTGGAACTATTTGCTCCCACAAGATAAACCTGTTTGATATACTGCTCTTTATCTAGTGGATTATCTTTCTTCTTACAACCACTAAACACTACAGTAAGGGTTATAAACGAGTATAATATAAATTTTAATTTCTTCATCAGTTTAAATTATTTATCATCTCAAATCAGTTATCTATTTAATTTCAATTACTACCAACTTGGATTTTGCACCAGCTTGGCATTTTTATTCATGGAATTTAGCGGAATTGGCCAGAAAAACATTTTAAAGCTCCAAACCCGCATAGTTAACGGCTCAACAAGTGTGGTACGTGTATAAAACAAGTCTTTCTGACCTGTTGTTGCCTTTACATTCATACCAACTACAGGTTTACTCATAGCATCGGGTGCATCTAACCAACGGCGTAAATCATGGTATCTGCGCCCTTCGCAGGCAAATTCTATTTTACGCTCCAACTTAATGGCTTCCCTTATTGTTTCCTGACTTGCCAGTTCCTGTGCAGATAAACCCGGCATACCTGCCCTAAACCTTACGCGGTTAAAAGCATTTTGTATTTCTGATAAATCTCTGGTTACCACGGTTCCTGTAGCTGCATCAGTATAAGAGCCATTCATTTCGTTTAACGCCTCAGCATAGTTCAACAACACTTCGGCATACCTGAAGATCGGAAAGGTCTTAGCCCTTATAGCTGATGAGGCTTGTATGTTATCGGTGTGGTGATTGTACTTAATGCAAGTGTAGCCGGTATGGTTGTAATCATTAGGACTATTGATTGTAGGGGTCGCATTTCCGTTGGAATAATAGGTAACTTCAAGATTGGTATAGGGACTGCTTCCAGTGTAAGAGGTTCCTTTCCAATACGAATGGTTAAATCCAATTGTTGCGTAGAAGCGGGGCTCACGATTGTTGTACATCCTAGCGGTATTAGCCGTTAACTGGACATCCGAATAGGTTTTAGCTGCCGGAATGGAAAGATAGGCTTCAGAATTACTAGGGTAAGGATAAGCAGTACTTGAACGGCTGATGCTATTTCCATCTTTCATTCTGTAAGAATCCACCAGATCTTGTGTTAAATTCAGACCATTCCAACCGCCCAAAAGTGCAATAGTAGATAAGTTTAAAGAGGAACCGCTACCTAATGGATTAACATTTGTACACCATATGACTTCACGATTGGCATTAGCCGGAATTTCTCCGATAAAACTATATTTATAGGAACGGTAAGGATCTATACCTCCTGCACCATTCGGATAATTTGCACTTGGAACATTTGGTGCCAAAGGATCTGTATCAGTACTTTTCGGATAGGTAAACAACTCGTATAAACCGGTTTGCATAATACGTTTAGCGGCAGCGGCAGCTTTTCCCCATTTGTCGTTATTGTAAGTTTGGGATATAAAAGGTGTGCCATCTTTTCGCAACCAATTGGCATAAGATCGGTTACCATTAAACATCGGGCTTGCCGCAGTGAGTAGCACGCGTGACATTGTGGCCATCGCTGCGCCTGAAGTTGGACGATAAATATCACTTAAAGCCTCCTGATTTGCCGACAGGTACCCTGTTGCCAACTCCATGTTTTTTACAATATAGGCCACGCAATCATCATAACTGCTACGTTCTTGTGAGAGTGACTCTCCATCATCATTCAAATCAGACAAGTCATCCGGAGGAATCACAGCAGGTCCGTATTGTTGGATAAGCAGGTACATGAAATATCCCTTAAAGAAATACATTTCACCTAAATATTGGCGTTTGGATGTGATGGACAGGCCTTTTGCTTCATCTATCCTTGCAATAACAGTATTTGCTTTACGGATGCCTTTGTACCAGGTAGCATAATTATTAAAATAGGTGTTGGCTGCAAAAGGCGTAATTTCATTTACCATCAGTTTTATACCTGCATGACTTCCATCATTCCATGAAGTGAAGTTTTCGTCGGTTGCCTGCTGAAAAGGAGCCCATGAATTGGTCCACAACCTTTCTTCATCAGGAAGGTAGGAGGCTATCCCATTAATGTAGGTCCGTAATTTATCCTGGTTAGCAAATACACTATCAATATTGGTCATATCGTAGAGATACTCATCCACATTAAGGTAGTCTTTTTTGCAGGAACTTAATCCTGTGCCTATCACACCGGATATAATAACTGCGAATAATATTTTAAGTTTCGTGTTCATCTGAATAATTAGTTTAAAACGTTACAAACATTTGCAGGGTGTACATTCTTTGAAGCGGATATACAGCTCCATTATTGGATGCCTGTTCAGGGTCCCAGAGTTTAACATTATCCCAAACTTTAAGGTTATCACCAACAATACTAAATGTAGTTGAAGATATACCATAACGTTTTAAGAATTTATTGTCGAGTTTATAAGATACTTCAACATTTTTTAAGCGCAGAAAAGATGCATCTGCCATCCAGAATGTGGAAGCCTGATTATTGTTGTTATTTGCACCATAGGTTAAACGGGGAAAACGTGCATTTGGATTCTCCGTAGCCGAAGTTCCTGAAACGGTGGCCGGAATCCAACGGTTGCCCGGGTCAGCTACAATACTCAGCACATTCCCGGTAGATTCTCCTGAAAACGGATAGTAACCTGCGCCACCAAGAAAATAGCCAACCTGATCCTGACCGGTAAAGAATACATTAAATGTCCATTTTTTATAGGTTAGCGCTGTTGCCAAACCATAAATTACACGTGGTACATTGGAATAGTTAAGGGGAACTACATCATCTGTATTAATGACACCATCACCGTTAATGTCTTTATATTTAATGTCGCCAGGCAAATAGTTGGCCATAAAAGTTTGTATAGGACTATTTGCGATATCGGCTTTGTCTTTAAACAATCCTAACGCAACCAGGCCTCTTTGCACACCATAAGGTACATCGCTGTACGATTGGTAAGGGAAGTTTAAACCACTTTGTTCCCAATGAGTAACTCTATTTCTGGAAAAGGTAAAATTACCTTTAACTGTTAGGGAAACATCCTTACTCAGATTTTGAAAATAAGTTAAATTACCGTCCATACCCCAGCTTTTCATCGAGCCCACATTGAGGTATGGCGCTTGAGCTGCACCTACCTCGTCTGGTATTGATACCCGTTGCTGATAGATATCATCTGCTTTTGTTAAGAAAGCATCCACGGTTAAATCAAATTTACTTTTCAGAAATTTTACGTCCAACCCTAAATCGTATTTAGTTGAGGTTTGCCATTTTAATCCACTTGTTCCAACCTTACTTTCAACAATGGTATTTCCCCAATCGTTACCTCCTGAGGTTAAGATAGTTTGATATGGAAAACGCACCAACCTGTTATCGGAGTTTAAAATTTTTGCGTTCCCGACTTTACCCCATGATCCACGGATTTTAAAATAATCTACAAACTTGATATTTTCTTTTACCCATTCATATTGGGTAGGGATCCATCCGGCAGATAGCGCGGGGAAAAAACCATATTGCTCACCTGGTTTAAAGTTTTCCGATCCGGAATAACCAGCATTACCTTCTAATAAATAGGTGTCTTTGTAAGAATAGGTTAAACGACCAGAAAGCGCTTGTGTTCTAAGCGGGATAACACTCATATAAGGATCGCTATAGGCAGTAAGACTAGAAGTGATATCTTCTTGTCTGTACACATGTAGGAGACCTGTAAAATTGTGTACGGAATTAAATGTGCGGTTATAATTCACTTGTCCCTCTATATACATTTGACGGGTAATTAAAGAGCCTTGTCCATAACCGGCATCAGAGGAAGCAATTGTTCTTGATGTTATTAATTTTCCATCGTTAGCCCTTCCCGAAACAGCTGAAGCCTGGAATGCTTCGGCTCCCATTTTAGGGTGGCTAGCGGTATTACTTCCATAATAAGTCCAGGAGAACAACCCTCTGGCACTTAAGCCAGGCGTCAAAGATTTTAAATCCTGGTCAAGACTCAATTTAGCATTTACAGTATTAGTATTGGTCTTTCTAAATCCAGTATAATTTAATAAGTAGTAGGGAGATGGCGTTGTGCCGCCAATGCCATAAGCAGCAAGCTGACCATTGGAATATCTCACCGGAATACTTACAGGTGTAACATTAGCTTGTGTGTCCCAAAGAAATTTATTATCAGTAGCATAAGCAGGCGAGTTTTGAAGCGCTATGGCATCATCAAGATTCAGGGCCAGTTTGGTCGTTTTTGTTAGGTCTACATCTATATTGGCTCTAAAATTATATTTATCGTAATTGGTATTTACGTCATATAGATTCACATTCTTGTCTTGCTTAAAAATACCCTCCTGATTCAGATAACCTAAACTCATATAATACCTGGCAGCAGTACCACCTCCGGAAATGTTTAAATTATATTGCGAGTAACGCGTATCGTCTTTTAGGATAACATCCCTCCAATTTGTATTCGGATAAAGATCAGGATCCAAATTAGTTCTAAATAACTCTAATTCTACAGGACTATAGATGGCAGCCTGCCCTCTCCCCAGCCTTGCTTCATTCGCCAGTGAAGCGTAATCATAAGCTTCTACATATTGCGGCATCCTTGCCGATTTGGTGAAGGTAGAATTGGCTTTAAAATTCAATTTTAAATTACCGGCCTTACCTCTCTTAGTGGTAACAACAACTACACCGTTGGCTCCACGTATACCATAAACGGCTGTCGCCGAGGCATCTTTTAAAACTGAGAAACTTTCTATATCGGAAGGATCTATATTATCCAGATTTCCTTCTACCCCATCAATCAAAATTAAGGCAGAAGCACTCGCACCGAAAGTACTGATTCCCCGAACCCAGAATTCGGAAAAATTACTTCCCGGCTCACCACTACGTTGTACAGCAACAATACCCGGCACTCTTCCACCAAGCATATTACTCAGAGAAGTTGCAGGAACTTGTAAATCCTTTACGTTAATAGTGCTGATAGACCCCGTTGTAGTTATCTTACGTTGTGTACCAAGACTTACCACCTGAACCTCTTCGAAATCGCTAACATTTTCTTTCAGTACTACCTTGATTTTATCTTTTGATTCATTTGCAGCGAGTTCAAAGGTCTCAAACCCTATAAAGGAGAAAACAATTGTACTCCCTTTAGGAACATTTGTCAAACGGAATCTTCCATCCGAATCTGACGAGGTACCAATCTTTGTGTTACCTTTTACAAAAATGGATACGCCAATAAGCTCCTTACCTTGCTCATCCATTAATTGTCCCGACATTGTTAGTTTACCACTATCCTGTGCATATAACGCAGCATTAAACATGGTAAAGACATACATCAAAACCAGATATGATATTTTTCTCATAAATTTTGTTGTGCTTAACTTGTTAATAAATTTAAATCAAATACAGATCTGAACATTACTCAATTGCGAGCTTACGGATTGTCACTCCCCAGCTTTCGCCAATAAATATTACATCGTTTTTATCGATAGTCAGACAGTAAGGATAATTAAAGGTTGATGCAAGAGGTAGTCCATTGGCTCCCCCAAAAACACCTGCAATTCCTGCTATGGTAGATACATAACCAGTAGTACGGTTGATCTTCCTTATCAAATTTGAGTTTGAATCTGCAACATATAGATTACCCTCACTATCCACGCACATTCCGGTTGGTGAAGTAAAGGAAGATTCGCCAAGCAGTTTTCCATCCGCTTTTCCCAATCCATTAAAACCAGCGTATTCCGTCACTGTTTTCCCGTCTTTACTAACTTTGTACACACCATTAGTGCTTTGAACAGTAAAATAGAAACAGCTCTCTATTTTATTATATACCATATAGCTGTATTCGGTAGATCCAACATTTCCGCAGGCAGCATTCAAAATCTGAACATTAGTTGGGTTCGAGATTTCTAAACGGCCGAATTTGCCGTCTTTATCCCTGAAATAGAGCCATTGCTCTGTATCGTCTAAGCAAGCAGAATATATAATACCTGTTGATCCGGGAATTTGTGCTGCAAGAATCTGCGGCTGCCAAAGACTACTTTTTTCATAGAAATATACCTTATGTGGCACGTTTCTTCCTATAGAGTATAATTTCGTACCCGCACTATTCAAAGCCGGTTGTGTACCATCAAATCCTGTCTGAAGCGTAGTAACTTTGTTGTCGTTGATAGAAATATATCTCACATTACCGACCATCGATTCGAAGGATATCAGTTCGTCGTTATTCAACGCGGCAATACCGAAGGTTCTTTGGATCCTGGCATCCGAAAGTGATCCATTTACGGAGCCCACTACAGTTGTTAGCCCCACAACATTTGATACACTCTGTGCAACTATGTATTTGAATTTTTTCGTAATTGCTCCACTCTTCGCCTCTACCATTACTTTTACAGCATTCAAGCCTGCATTTTCTTTAGGTACTAAACAATAAATGGTTTCATTGTTTAAGCCAATGATAGTAGCTGACCTGTCTTTTTCAGCATCTGTAAAGTAGACTTTCACTTTCGACTTATCAGAACCAAAATTTGAACCTTTAATTACAAGTTTGGTGCGGATACCGCCCGAATCGGGGGTAAAAGAATTAATGGTTATAGGCAGGCTTGGGTCATATTCGGTTGCGGCCGTGGAGTTTTGATTTTTCTTACACGCAACAGCGAATACAAGCAAAACAAAGGCAAGCAACGAATGCCGCATTGCCCAACCGGTTTTTCGGAAACCGGCGATCAAGTAGTTGTTCATCATGTTTATTTGGGTTAGTTTAATTGTTTTTCGGCAAAAGAAATTCTCAGGGCCCGCGAGCCGGATTATTCGATCTGCTTTTTGTTTAATCTGAAATCAAGGATTGGCTCATCATCACTTTTTAGCTGGATAATGCCGTCGCATTTACCATCATTTAAAAGTCCCGGTGATCCTTGTAAATAAGCCAGAAGTTAGTTACTCTTCCTTTGCTGTTGATAGTCTGGATTTTCTCATAATTAAGTTTCTAGTATTTGGTTGGTAACAAAGTAACTATTAAAAAAGCATTCCCTGGGAGGGGCAATACGGTATTTAATAGGGGTTAAAATGTTACTTTTCAACTAAAAACGCAGATTTTACCAGCATTTCATTTTTTAAACGTCGATGGGACACTTAAAAATTCGGGTACAAAAAAAATAATGTTGCCTATGGGATTTTGGAGATACATAATTAATAGCGTTCATAATGATTGGATTCTGTTTGTTATGCAGGTTATAATAACATTATAAATATACCTTAATCGACAGGCTTGTGATTGGCGTAAATTAACAAGCACAACCCTTATATTAACTCATTTACAGCTAATTAAAAGATGATGCCTGCCACATTCTAGATGCCGTTAATTTTTAACAACCTCATCCAAAATCGGTGAAGAAATTCCACCCAACTCATGTTGATCGGGTTTGATCAATTCTAAAACAGTGATTTCATTTGCTCCCTTTTTTAACCATTCTCGTGGAACATACAAAGTTTGCTGCGGACCGATCGACCAATACTTTCCAAGATTGTGCCCATTAATCCACACCACTCCTTTTCCCCACTTACGCATGTCAAGATAGGTATCTCCAACTTCCGTCAGTTGGAACTTTGCCCTTTGAAGTATAGGCAAGCTCTTATTTGGTGAATGCTGCGAATCAAACTTCAAATTACTCACATCATTAAACGGTAAGCCGTACATCGACCAGTTATAAAGTTCATTACCCCTAAATAAAACCTTTTCTGTAATTCCCTTTTTGTTTTCCAATAAATACTTTCCAAAATTTACCCTGCCCATGTTCTCTACAAATATGTCGAGCTGAACCTTACCTTCAGGTAATGTAATTTCCAGACTATCCTGGTTCAACCTTCTATCCAAAATACCTACCCTTTGCTGATTAATGAAAACAAGTGCATAATCCCGAAGGTTCTTTAACTTTAACACGCCCTTTTCACCCCCTGTAACTGAAGTTCTGTAAAGTACGTAACCATAATCCTGCTTTAAATCTTCAAAAGTTAATGGGGTCTTATTATTTACAGCACTCGGGAGATGATTAAATACTGAACTACTTAAAGTGAAATTTATCGGATCAATAGTGATGGTTTTTTTTTCTGCCGGGATTGAAGGAAGTTTTTGACCAGCGGGAAGGTTTTTCTCTATAACAGCCCTGAATTTTCTGAACTTTTCCGTTGCGTTCCCTGCCTCATTTAGTGGAGCATCATAGTCATAACTGCTGGTTTGCGGCTCATACGGTGAAGTATCCTTATAGTTTGCACCGTTCATAAAACCTCTGGTTGTACCACCATGAAACATATACATGTTAATGGAAATACCTGCTTTTAAAACCGAGTCCAGCTTGTTCGTATATTGTTCCAAAGGCACCGTATGATGAGCCTCACCCCACCAGTCGAACCATGCCGGGTACCATTCTGCAATAAAAAATGGACCCTTGCCCCCATGCAGTTCACTGATGATTTTTTTCACCTTCGCAGGGTTATCCTGACCATTGATAGCAGGAAGCAAACCTGGTAAATGTCCTTTAACAATATCAGCTTCCGGATCGCAAGTATATAAAAGTCCGTCAAAACCAGCCTCAATAAACATTTTTTGGTTTAAGGCAAGGTATTCTTTATCCGAACCGTACGAACCGTATTCATTTTCAATCTGAACCATTAAAACATTACCACCATGGTTAACCTGCGAAGAAGCCAGTTGCTTCCCAACAGCGTTGATGTATTTTCTGTATTCATCAAGATATTGCTTTTCCATCCCGCGCACTACCAGTCCTTTTTCGTTCTGCAACCAATAAGGATATCCGCCAAACTCCCATTCGGCACATACATAAGGGCTCGGTCTCAGAATCACCCATAGACCTTCCTCTGCCGCCATTTTCACAAACGCCGCGATATCGTTATTCCCCGAAAAATCAAATTTGCCCTTTTGCGGCTCGTGCAAATTCCAGAAAACATATGTTCCTATGGTATTTAGCCCCATTGCTTTAGCCATTTTCATTCGGTCGCGCCAGGCCTCCTTCGGAACTCTAGGGTAATGCATCTCACCCGAAATAATCTGGAAAGGTTTTCCATCTAACAAAAATTCACTGTCACCTAGCGCAAAAGTGTGCTTTGCTTTTTGGGCAAATGTGCTTATTGAAATCACCATCGCAACAAGGCAGAAAAAGTATTTATTCATTGATAATCAGCTTAATAAAAGAGCTATAACTATTAATATCAGGCATAAAAATCCCATTCTTCCCCTTTTAGGAAGTTCACTTTAGTATCCCATGAAACTTATTGTTGTTTATTTAAACGTACTCAGATCCCAGCTATCATACCACTTGATCTTCATTTTATCACCCTCAAAACTGATGGGCAACCACAAATAACGGCCATCAATTGCATTTTTCGGATTCCATTTATCGGCCATAAAAATAAACTGTCCTTTTTTTCCGGGTACAGGTAGTACATGGGTACTTTGGCCGCCAAAAGTTAGATTAGCACCAGCGCCTTCACATGGATTACCCATAAACTTCCATGGGCCCCAAATAGTATCCGCCTTGAACCAACGCGCCGGATTAGGTGCCCAACCGGTACACCCGGAACCCACCATGTAATAAACCCCGTCCTTTTTAAATAATGCCGGTGCTTCAGTTTGCTGCCCAACATAAATTCTAATGAATTTACCCGTATGGCCTAAATAATCAGGCGTTAATTCTGCAAGATGAAGCGTAAAGTTTTCTTCAGAAGAAAAGATATGGTAAGCCTTTCCATCATCATCCACAAAAACCGTCATGTCTCTGGCCATTTGTCCACCAGGAAAATCCCTGCAGAAAAAACCATCGCTTTTACTTTTCGGCTGATCGCAGTTCAGCTTCTCTGCCTCAGCAACATCTGTTGTGTAAAAAGGCATTTGTTTTGGATTCGGACGATAGCTTTTGATAAACTTATATGGACCTGTAACCTTGTCGGCAACGGCCACGCCTGATCTCGCAGCACCGTATCCCTGGCCTAAAAGTTCAAGGTGAAACCACATCACAAACTTTTTAGTACTTTTATTATATACTACTTTCGGACGTTCAATAATGCTTCCCCGGGCAATATCATTTTTCGGATCATCCGATACAGGCAAAGCAATTCCTTCATCCTTCCAGTTGTAAAGGTCTTTCGACGAATAACAATGCACCCCTACCTGGGCCGAATTACCCTTTTCGCCCTCTATTTTATGTTCCCCAAACCAATAGTATTTACCTTTGGATTCCACTATGCCACCGCCGTGTGCATTAATATGAACACCCTTATCATCTTTCCAGATTTTTCCGGGTGAAAATGATTGATATGGCTGGTTTGTTTCCTGAGCTGCTGATGTGCCTGCAATAGTGGCAACCAATAGCATGCCGATGAAGCCTGGCTTTAAAAATCTATATTTTAACATGCTGTGAAGGATAATTTATTTTGAAAGTTAATTACGTGCAATTTATCGATATTCTTTTGTTTATTATCTTAAGTCTACGCTATGATCGTTCGGGAAATCCGCGCCCGACCATATCTTTTGAGCACTCCATTTAGCGGCCGGATTTGCCCAGAACGGGTCGTTTTCAGGCAATCCCAACGGTAGAAAAATATTGCTGCTGATATACGGACTACCCTGATTATTGTAAAAATCACCCATATCCGGTTGTTCTCCATATAAACCAATGGTTAACCAGCCATTCTTATAAGTCGACGGACTTTCAAGCGTTTTTCTGATCACGGCAGTAAGTGCACACCGTACCTGCTCCGGACTTAATTGCTTCGGCAAAGCTTTTCTCCAGGCTACATCAGCTAAATGATGGAAGGCCGCCCCACGATATACAATCGACCTGCCCGTAGCCGGATAAGTACCATCTGCGTTAATCAAACGTTCCTGGATAATCGCATATCGGTCATTTCGTTTTTTAATCTTCTCAAACATGCTGTTATAAGCATTCGTTTTTTTGCCTATTACCGATGAAATGGCAGCCAGGTACGGATGAATCACGTAGCTGTTGTAATAATCGTAAGCAAAGCTGGTTCCGTCGGTATACATTCCGTCGCCAACATACCATTGTTCCAGCTGCTGTAAAGCGTAATCAACCCGCATAGGATCCCATTCGTAGCCATATTTGGCAAAAAAAGCTTCATTCATGGCAGAAAATAAAAGCCAGTTAGAAAACACAGGCTTAAATCTTCGGGTAGTCTGAATAGATTTTACCATTAAAGCCTGATGTTTTTTTCCAAGGTTTTCCCACAACCATGGCGATCGCACAAAAGCATAGGCCACATATGAAGCGTCAACCAGTTGTTGCCCGCCAATATCATAATTCATGAAGTCTTTTGCATTTGAATCCAGCGAATTCTTTAAGCCCTGAATAGCCCATTCCCGGTACTGAGCTCTTAGTGCTACCTCCTCTTTTGAGCCGCCCTCGAGCTCCAGCCATGGTGCTATGCCACTTAGTACACGACCTAAAACTTCAACATACTGAACTTTTATTCTGTGGTCTTTATTATCAATGTGAATGGAGGTTACTTTGGGCATCACAATTTTCAGACTGTCTTTCGCCAGGTTGTACAATACCGGCCGAACCATTTTATCCATCTGTTGCAACCAGAATTGTCGGTCGCTTAAAACCGTAGCCTTCTTCACTGTTTTTTTCTGCGCAAAAGTTCCGCCTGTGCCTATTGTTAGCAGGAACACGAAAGCAACTAATATCCTATGGAGTATCCTTTTCATTATTTTTTGAATTCAGTTTTTTCTAAAAATCTATACATTTCACAATTTGCCAGTAGAAAAGCCCCAACACCAAAATTTGCAGTTGAGCTCGCATCTACTACTTGCCCGGGAATGGCCTTTTCACCGATTGGTTGCACATATCCCACCTTACCATCTTCCTGTAAAGCAGTTTTTGTCAGGTAATTCCAGCCCTTCAATGCGATGGGTAAATAAGTTTTGCGGTTCAAAATGCCGTTGTTGATACCCCATAAAAACCCATAGGTAAAGAAAGCCGTTCCACTGGTTTCCGGTCCCGGGGCATGTGCAGCATCAAGCATACTGCGTGTCCAGTACCCCTCTTTTTGCTGTGATTTAGCTATTGCTTTTGCCATACTTTTGTATTTAGCTAAATACTCATTGCGATGCGGATCATCCACGGGAAGGTCTTTCAGTACTTTTGCCA
Source organism: Pedobacter frigidisoli (assembly GCF_032678525.1). Classification (GTDB taxonomy): domain Bacteria; phylum Bacteroidota; class Bacteroidia; order Sphingobacteriales; family Sphingobacteriaceae; genus Pedobacter; species Pedobacter frigidisoli_A. The sequence goes on along the minus strand of NZ_JAVTSE010000008.1, from coordinate 15,330 downwards.
ATCCCGCGAAGACCCAGCCATCACCTCTCGCCCAGAAATCCTTTTTCCCATTGGCACTTTTGTGTTTCGGATAAACATACTTCGCGTCGCGGTAGTAAAGCCTGGCCTCCCGATCATACATAATGCTGTTGGCATACATAAAGTACTCATATAATTTATCAAGATATTGTTGATTGCCGGTTGTTTTATACAGTTTGGTCATCACAGGCATTACCATGTATAAGCCATCAGCCCACCACCAGTAGTCGTTTGCAGGCGTACTCATTTCGTACTCCATCACCTCTTTTGCCCGGGCTATTTTATGCTCTTCTTTACTGATGTGATACAAATCAATGTAGGTTTGAAAGCAAATCTGCCAGTCTCCAAACAATACATATTCATCTGTTTCACCATACTTATATTTCCATTTGCTTTTATCAGCCGATTTAGCCCCCATCCATTTATTGTACTCGGCCCAGGCTTCAGAATATTTTAGAAACACCCGCTTTCCGGTGATCTGAAAAGCCTCCATATTTCCTGTGTGGTAGGCTGCATGATCCCAGAAAGACCTCACCTCGGGTTTATTGTTTTTTTGCCAATAACTATTGGCTTTGTTGATGATATTTAATACTTCTCCCTTTGACGGATAATCCTGCGCAAAAGTCTGCATGCAGATGAAGGTCAAAAGGACAAACGATATTGTTTTCAAAGTGCTCATACTATTATTTTATACCTGTTATCGTTGGAATTACCGGCTTTATGGCTCCGTCCGCATTAAAAAATAGTTTATCAATGCAAACTTCCCGGTTGTAACCTGCGGCACTGCCCATAGTAATTCCTTTAGGTCTGGTAAAACGATGGTAAACAATATACCACTCGTCTTTGCCAGGCACCTGTATTACACTATTGTGCCCTGTTCCATATATTCCTTTTGCCGGATCTTTCGCCAGAATTAAATTGTTTTCCGGAATAATGATCTTTCCTGTAGGTGAGTCCGAGTATCCATATCTCACCCTATAATTTTCACTTCTGGTATCATCCTCCGACCACAGAAAGTAGTATTTTCCGTTCCTGTAGAATACTTCCGTACCCTCTCTAAAACTTTTATCTGGTGTAATTACTTTTATGCTGTTGGTATCAATAGAAACCATGTCAGAATTTAATTCGGCCACAGCCATGTGCCCGTTACCCCAATAAAGATAACTCTTCCCTGATTTTGGGTCAGTAAACACATCCGGATCGATTTCCTGCCCGCCCCGCGTACCTTTAGGTCTCACAGAAATCAACGCCTTTCCAGAATCTTTAAACGGACCTGCCGGATCGTCAGCTACCGCTACGCCAATTTTCTGGGCAGCAGTGAAATAGTAATAATACTGATAGCCTCCGTTCTCCTTTTTTTCAGTGATGGTAGGTGCCCAGGCATTCTTTTTTGCCCAGGAAACATCTTTGTTTAAATCCAGGATTACGCCTTCATCCTTCCAGTCAACTAAATTAGCCGAAGAGAAAGTCTTGAAATAGGTTCCGCCCCACCCCGTAAAGCCATCGCTGGTAGGATAGATATAATATTTCTTTGTTTTATTGGAATATAGAACCTCCGGATCAGCATAATAGCCAACCAATGCAGGGTTATCGCTCACCTCAGCACTAAGCCAGAATGTTTCGGCTGGCTTACCATCTACACTTATCTGTAGTTTTACTTTTCCTTTTGAAAGATCGTAAGGAGCTTTTGGAGAAACTTTCAGTCCGGGTAAATCAACAAACAACGGATCAAACGACTTTAAATTAGTTCCGTTAACCACCGGATAGTAAACTTCATGCTTTACGCTATCGATGATGATATTATGCTGTTTTATCGCTTTCGCCTTTGGAGTGGACAACACAGATACCGGATTATACCACTTACGCATTAATCTCCCTGCTTCTTCAGCAGTTATAGGCAGTACGGTACCATGACGGGGATGAAAATCCATGCTTACTTCATTGTCAATCACACTGAAGTTCTCGAGGTCTTTGGTTTTAGTAAACTGATATTTCCCTTTGGTATAAAGATCATACATCAGAATGTACCCTTCACCATTATTTAACTTAAATACCCCTGCACCCTCAACCGGATCTTTAGTTTGCTGCACATACTTGTCCTGAAGCACATATCCCGAGGTTAACTGATCAGAAACCGCAATCTTAATACCCGCTCCATTCCCTTCTGTTTTGAAAAACAGATGATATTTACCTTGATCTAAAACAATGTCGCCATCTATTGCAGCACCGTTCGTCGGACTAAAAAATAACTGCTTTGGTTCAGTCTCGAGGTCGGTAAATTCAGGGTTTGCGTAGGCGTAGTAAATTTTATCAGGATCTTCACCATGTTTCATCGACCAGTATATCATGTATTTTTTTGCCTGCTGATCATAAATGGTCTGAGGAGCCCAAACACGAAGCAGGTTCTCATTACCGGTGTTTTTAGTCTGAAGATTAACTATAGCTGAAGTCCAGTTAATCAGGTCAGTCGACTTTAATAAAACCATTGCCCGGTTAGAATTCCACCCTTTTGCTGATACCATATCCGTCACCACCATATAAAAAGTCTTGCCATCTGCACCACGTAAAATATGCGGATCCCTTACTCCACCGGTTGAACTGATGGCAGCTGAACTAATCACCGGTTGATTATCATTTAGCGCATAGAAATGGTATCCATCCTTGCTGATTGCAAAACGAATGGATTCTTCAGTTTCTGTATTACCCGTAAAATAGGTAAATAAATAGGCTGAAGGTTTTGTTGACTGTTGGGCAAAACCGTATATTGAGAAAACTACTGTAATTAATGTCAGCAATACCTTCCTCTTCAATTTGGCGTTTATTTGTTTACTCGTAATCATCGGTGTTAATTTTTTGCTTTCCACTCCAGTACCTGTACTGCAGTAGGTTCAGTATTTGCCTTGCCCTCACCATCCACCTGAACAACCTTCTGCACATATAAATTCAGTACATTCTTTTTATTCCAGAGTTCAGTATCATAACTGGGCTCCCAGTCTCCAACACTAAAATCCGTTAAATCTGAAATTCGCCAGTCCGTAGCCTTTATATCCTTGCTGATGGCAATAGATACCCGATTGTCCCTTTCCGCATCACGAAAAATCATTGCTGCCGCCTGATGCCCTCCGGCTTTCCAGCTTACAATCTGTGGTCGTGAAATGGGAATCTGTTTCGTTCCGCCTCCACTGAGCGAAAAAGGACGCTTGCGAAACTCCAGATTGTTTACAATCCATTCACCAGCACTTTTATAAATAATGTGGTATTGGGGAACAGAATCATGCTGTTCGCGCCAATATGATGCAATGAATATTTCTCCTGTAGATTGTGCGATCATTGACGTTTGATTGATCAGCTCGCTCTTCTGCGGAACTTTAACAGCATACTCCGCATTTCCGGCATTGATAGGAAGCTGATAAACCTCCCCGTTAGATTTTGTCCACGTTTCACCGCCATCCGCAGATTTCGCATAACAGATATCATGGTTGCTGGCCACATCAGGACTTTCACGCCACACCCACGAAAGGTGTAGCCCTCCCTTCTCATCAACTGTGGTTTGCCAGTAAGCATTCCTTTTACCTTGCCCATCAATTAAGCCATCCTGCACCCTTAGCCAACGCTTCGATTGCAGCTCGTACCGGTTAATCATCAGGTTCCCATTTCCAGACCCCCCATCTCTGTAAAAAAACAGCAGGTCACCATTCGCCATTTTATAAAACTCCGGATAACTCACTTTATCTTCTTTCAGTGAAAGCATGGGTTGTTTGTCGCCCATTTCCAGTGCACCAGCATTCAAACTGATGGAATAATTCAACCCGTTGTTATGCTGGCCCCAGGTCAGGTGTAAAAAGCCATTGCCATCAACGGCAATGCTGATGGATTTATGTGCATCAGTGGCATCTCCTTTAAACTGACTTCTCTTAACTACCCAGTTTGCCTCGCCCACTTTACGCTTCGCCAAAACAACAAACTGCTCATCATCATAGTAGGCAGCATATTGGGTGTTTTTGAAAGTAACCAGAGAATTCTTACGGAAGATCACCGCATTAACCGAATTATTTGCCCAGCCATTTGCTGCTATCGTATATATTTTAGGTACTTGTGCAAAGCTTAACACCGCAATGGCACACAGCGCAAAAAACATAAGGAAAGAAAATAGCTGTTTTACTTTCATGTTGGTTAGCTAAATAATTGTGTTATTTGGTTTCCTAAGTACACCATTTTAACCATTATAAACAGGGGGCTAAATCATATATAACAGGGGGCGTTTTCATAAAACGATTACCAAAACGCCGGAATTTAATGATTTGTATTCACACTGAAGTTTTTATGAAAAGTTTTCCTGTGCTTTTTCACGAATTCCGATGGCGTAAGCTTAAACTGTTTCTGAAATTGCTCCCTGAAATATTTTATATCATTTATTCCAACCCTAAACGCCGCCTCGTTAATATTTAAATTGGTGTTGATTAGTAGCTCGGCAGCCTTTCTTAACCTGATAAAACGAATAAAGCTGTTGATCGATAGTCCCGATGTTGCCTTCACTTTTTTGTAAAGATTGGAATGGCTCATCCCCAGATCAGAAGCCAGCGACTTTACATTAAACTCACCTTCCATCAGGTTATCTTCAATGATGGATATACATTTCTGTAGAAAGCCTTTATCCTCTTGCGAAACTTTATGAGTATCCGACTTGAGGGTAATTTCATTATAGAAATAGGATTGTAAATCCTTCCTGTTTTTAATAATTCCGTTAATTTTTGCTGTGAATAATTCTTTATCAAAAGGCTTACTGATGAAATCGTATGCACCAACCTCAATCCCTTGCAGTTTCATCTCCGGACTTGGATCAGCAGTTAACAGAATTACCGGAATATGGCTCAACGATGGGTCATCCTTAATCGCTTTACAAAGCTCAATACCGTTCAACCCTTCCATGTTTACATCAGAAATAATAATATCAGGTAAAAACTCTTTACTGAACTGTAGCCCCTCTATGCCATTCGTGGCTTTATAAATCTTAAACTTCTGTTGAAAAATCTGATTGATATATTCAATAATCTGCTCATTGTCGTCAACAACCAGAATAGAATGCAGATCAGAAATCAACAATTCCAGATTGCCTGTTGGCTCCTGCTCATTGCGTTCTTCGTCTTCCTGTGCAATGAGTTCATTCACATAAACCAGTTCATTCCCGAAAGTATCTGTAGTCAATTGCTCTTTTTCCTCTCCTCTGGGTAATTCTATAAAAAAAGTAGTTCCTTGTCCCTGGACAGTAGAGTAAGATATTTTTCCTTTATGTAGCTCAACGAAGTTTTTCACCAGATACAGGCCTATCCCAAAACCGATTTTCGGCGAAACGCTATTCATGGCCTTGTAGAATTTATCGAACAATTTATCTCCAACATCCTCCGGAATCCCCATTCCACTGTCCGTTATCCGCATATTAACACGATCGTTAATGCGCATGATTTCCAGATGCACGCTACCGCCTTTCGGGGTAAACTTTAAAGCATTCGAAAGCAGGTTAAACAAAATAATCTCCAGTTTATCACGATCAGCATAAATACTTAAATCTTCCTCTTCACATCTGAAAACATAGTCAATGCTGTTGTTCTTCGCCAGATAACTGAAGCATAAAAATATCTCTTTTGCAAATTTACTCAGATTGATTTTTACCACCTTCAGCGATTCAGTTTCACTTTCTGTTCTGCGGAATAACAGCAGTTGATCCACCAAACTCAGCAAACGTCGGGAGTTACGATAAACAACATTCAGATCGTTTTTCTCAGCACCCGCTTCCTTGGTTCGTAAAATATCTTTAATAGGGTTAACAATTAAGGTCAGTGGTGTACGCAGTTCGTGAGAAATATTAGTAAAGAAATTAAGTTTCTTTTCATTCAAATCCTTCTCCCGTTCTATTTTTAAATTGGCCAGTTCTACCTCATGCTTTAATCGGTTTTGCCTTTGCCTGTATAACCAGAAAAGATAATATGCTCCTCCAATAAACAGGATATAAATAGCATAAGCCCACCAGCTCCGGTACCATGGAGGAAGCACTTTGATAACGATGATCTTCTCATTATTACTCCATACCCCTTCTGTATCGGTACTCTTAATATGGAGTTTGTAAGTTCCTTCGTTTAAACGGGAATAATAAGCGGTATTAAGCTTATCTACATGGATCCAGTTCCTATCCCAGCCCTCCAAATAATAAGCATATTTGATCTGATCCTGAAAAGAAAACTCAATTGCGGCAAAGTTTACTGAAATAACAGCAGCACTATATGGAATAGCTATTTCTTTGAGATTCACCACAGATTGTCCCAAATAGTTCGGATCCTGATCTATCGGAACATTATTGATTCTGAAGTCTGTGAGCACCAGCCTGGGAATCCGTTTGTTTGCCCTGATACTGTCAGGAAAAAATTTATTAAAACCATTAATTCCACCGAAAAGAAATTCACCTGTTGAAAGTTTGAAAGCCGCGTTATAGTTAAACTGATTACTTTGCAGTCCATCAGTAGCAAAATAGTTCTTAAACTGATTTTTTTTCGGTGTAAACTTCGATAAACCATTGTAGGTACTGCACCACAAATCCCCCGTACTGTCTTCCAGAATATTGAGAATAGAATTGCTTGGAAGTCCGTTAGCTTCGATATATCTGATGAATTGTTTAGTCCTTTTATCGTAGCTGAGCAGTCCGCCACCTTCCGTACCAACCCACAAATGGTTTGCTTTATCCTGGTGTAGCGCCCGGATTGCAAAATCAACGGGTATAAACTGATGCTTCTTGTGAAGCAGATCTATCTTAATCAGATGGGTATATGTTCCACCCCATAAAGCCCCCCCACGATCCTGATAAATGACATGGATGTCTTTTAAAACCGGATCAAAAAGTTCGAACTGATTGGTAGTACGGTTAAGTTTGTAAAGCGCTCCGCCTTTCGTTGTTCCTGCCCAGAGGTTATGTTGCCTGTCTTCGTAAAGCTTCCACAAATTTACATCAAACATTTTCTTGTACGGATTGTAGCAGGCATAGTGTTTAAAACGACCAGTGGCTTTGTCAAAACGATCAATGCCTCCACTAAAACTTGCCACCCAAATGATATTCTGGTGATCTTTTAGAATACTGGTAACGAAATTACTGGTAAGCGAAGTCGGATCAGCCGGATTGCTAACATAGTTTCTGTAAATATTTGAGGCAGGGTTCCACACGCTTAACCCACCTCCGTCAGTTCCAATCCATATATTACCGTCTGCATCTTCAGAAAACGAAAGCACAAAATTGTTCACCAGTGTATTATGTTGAAAAGGGTCATTTTCGATTGTCTTAAACTGATTATCCTTTTGATCGATAATATCAACACCACCCCGCAATGTAGCAACCCATTTTCTTAACTCCTTATCTTCATAAATAACTGCAACAGAATTACTGCTCAGCAAACCTTTTTCCTTACCCGCCCGCAGATAGTTGACCTTCCTCGTCCTTGTATCAAAAATAGTAATCCCCCCTCCATCTGTCGATATCCATAGTTTCTGCTCCTGATCAATGCTTAAACCCATTATATTTTCGCTACTGAGCTTAAAGGAAACCCTTTGCAATGAATGTGACTTTTTATCCATTACAAATAAACCATTCTCCGTTCCGATCCATAGATGCGTTAACGAGCCATTCAAAATGGAGGTTACGGAGTTGATACTGGAATTTACGACTGTGATTTGATTCGTCTCGGGTTTATAAATGCAAATACCGACCTCCTTGACGAATAACCAGAGATCATTTCCTTCCATACCCATTGATTTAACGGTGAAGTTTTTTCTGCTACCAAGGGATATATGGGATGCAGTAAGCTGTTTTTCTTTTACAACGAATAAACCTGCTTCATCTGTTGCGAGATATACCGTACCCTGTTTATCAGTGGCAATTGCATTAACAGGTGATTGTAGTTTGAGCTTTTTGCTCCCCACCTGATAAATAACAGGGTGAATTTTATTATCGCTATAGTCAAATACGGACACCCCTTTCTGCGTCCCAATCCAGATTCGGTCAGTATTGTCGCCATTCAGGGCAGTAATGTGATTATTGATCAGTGAGTGGTTATCATTCCACTTATTGCGAAAGATTTTAAAATCATATCCATCATATCGGTTCAGTCCATCATAAGTTCCCATCCACATGAAACCAAAACGATCATGAAACAAAGAATTAACAACGTTATTAGAAAGTCCATCCTCAACATCCAGGTACTTAACAGCCGAGGGGTTTAATTGTGCCTGTGTAGCAATAAACGTAAATATCAGAAATGTAATTAAACGTATAGCTTTAGGCATATGTTCCGTAGACAAGGATAATTTGTAATTTGGTTATGAAGCTAAATTACACATTTAATCCAGATTAGGCCGTGGTTTCAGCCATGGAAAATGTTAATGCTATTATATGGTTATAATTAGCAAAATTTTGAAAACATATGGTACATGTCCGTTCACAGTTAAGTATCAGCCCCCTCAATAAGAATGGCCAGCAAGCAACGGTATATTTTTTTAAAAAAAACTACGCGAAAATTTTATTAAATGTACCTTTGTTGCAATTGGAAGCAAAAAACAGTAAATATAACAGGCAACTATTTTCCCAGATATGGGCTTTTCTGTTATTAATCCTGTTTTCAGGCGCTTTACTCATCGAAACGCTCCATCATCATGAACAGGATAAATTAAGTCATAGTCAAACAAAGTATGATCAAATTCATCAGTCCTTACATGTCGATGCAACTAAGGTAAATTGTAAACTTTGTGAAATTATTAAGCACCAGTTTCACTTTTACACCTTGCTCCATCCGGTTGTGGCCGTGCTTGCTGTGCCATCACCGATGGCAGCCAATTTCCATTATCAGTTCGGGCATTCTACTGCCTATAGGCGCTCGGCAGCCAACAAAGGGCCTCCAAGCAAGGTAGCCTAAGCGGCATTACGCTATAATTTCACGTCACTTCATTCTAATGCATCGCCATCAGGCCTTGCCATCACTTTATTTATTTAATTTTTTATGCTACAAGCAATTTCGCTCTCCAAAACCTACGGAGATCATTGTGCCCTCGATGGGTTAAATTTAACCGTTAACGCCGGAGAGGTATACTGTCTGTTGGGACAAAATGGTGCAGGTAAAACCACTACCATCAACTTATTTCTGGGATTTATTGAACCCACAAGTGGTGAAATTTTGATTGATAGTCAAGCGCTTTCTCCACAAGACCCTCATCGGCGCGGGCACCTGGCCTACATACCGGAAGTGGTCATGTTATATGGTAACCTCACCGCAATCGAAAACCTTGATTACTTTTCGAAGCTGGCTGGCTTTCAATATAATAAAACCGAACTCATTACGCTCCTCACAAATTGTGGCTTGCAAACATCCGCGCACAACAAGCAACTGGGTGGTTTCAGCAAGGGAATGAGGCAAAAGGTTGGAATCGCCATAGCGGTGGCCAAAGAAGCTAAAATCATTCTGATGGATGAACCAACGAGTGGATTAGATCCAAAAGCAACAACAGAGTTTAGCGAACTGGTCAAAAAACTGGCAAAAGAAGGAAGATCAATCCTAATGGCTACCCACGATATCTTTAATGCAGTTGGTATTGCTACCCACATTGGCATTATGAAGCAAGGTAAGCTCATCCATACACTCAAAGCAGCAGAAATATCTGCCACAGATCTGCAAACGCTGTATTTACAAACCATTTAATTTAAGCAAAGATGCTTCAACATCATCAATCCCGGTTAACTATCCGGGCTATTAGTTTATTAGTATTCATAATTGGAATTTCGACATCAGCACTTGCGCAGATTAGCGTTAGCGGGCAGGTTTTCGATCTACAATCGGTCGGTATTCATAAAGCAACCATTCACATCAAAGAGGGGAAAAAAGAGTGGTCATTGAGCAGCGATTCATTGGGTAATTTTTCCATCACACTACCCGGAAGCGGAAATTATAAATTCACAGCCTCCGCAATCGGATATAAAACGTTCAGCAGCAATTATTTTATAGAACAAACCAAGGCAGTCAAGCTTCAGCCCTTTAGGCTGGAAACAGCAAATGAGGAATTACAAACCGTCGAAGTAATGGGTACCAACGGAAAAAAATATTACGGCAACTACTCTTTCTCCGCAACCAAAACAGCCACTTTAAACAAGGATGTTCCTCAGTCCATATCTTCAATATCTAAAGAACTGATCGCCGACCGTCAGGCAGCCGTCCTGGCTGATGCAGTAAAAAATGTGACCAGCGTTTCGCAAAGTAGTTTCTACAACCAGTTTTCCATTAGAGGAATCAATCAGAATGAAGAAGGTGCGATCATCAATGGCATGCGCACCAGGCAGTATTACTTTAATCAGCCTTTAACCAACAACCTGGAGCGTATAGAAGTAATAAAAGGGCCCGCAAGCGCAACTTTCTCCAGTGTCGATCCCGGAGGAAGCATTAATCTGGTAACTAAAAAACCATTAAGTCAGGAACGAAAGGAAATCAGCATTTCTGGGGGAAGTTTCAGTACAGTTCGTGGTGCTTTAGACTTTACCGGACCCCTAAATGACAACCAAACCCTTCTCTACAGGCTCAATTTGGGATACGAAAACAGTAAAAGCTTTCGGGATTTACAGTTCAGAAAGGGCTATCTGATTGCCCCGTCTTTCTCCTATATTCCCGACGATAAAACAAGTTTCAATGTAGAACTGGTTTTAAACAACAGCGACTCCCGGTTAGACCGTGGCCAGGCCATTTTTGGTGCAACTGCCGGAGTAACCGATTTAAACAGCACTCCAATAAGCTTTAACATGGGTGCTTCCAATGATAAATTCAATACCCAGGACCTCATGTTAATGGCTAATTTTTCACATAGCATCAGCAAAGCTATTTCGTTCAACGTAGCTTACATGAAACAAAACTGGAATGAAGACCTCCTGGAGCACAGAACAAACAATGCCTTTGCCGTGGATGAAAACAACCAGCCAGTTAAAACGCTGGCAGGAATGATCGCCGTTCAACGCCAGCAGAAATTCACAACCGATAACTTGAGCCCCTATTTCACAGTCAACACCAATACGTTCGGATTAAATCATAAACTTGTGCTTGGATACGATCGCATCAGTACACAAAAGCTAAGAGGAGGAGGAACGAATACGGCGCAGGGATATCGCCTAAAGGACGGTACAGTAACCGCAAGGTATGACGCAACTAAAAAAGATCTTTATCAGTTTAGTCAGGTAAACGGCTTAAACGCCCCGGTTCCAAATGTAGCTCATTTCAATCTGGCAAATCCTTCCTACACGCTTAAAAACCTCAGCGATTACATCTTCACAAAAGTAGAAATTCCACCGGCTTATTATCTGATAAATGCCGTTTACCTCCAGGATCAGGTGAAATACCATAACCTCACATTAACCATTGGCATCAGAAAAGAGTGGTATGAGGACTTTAGCAACTACAAATTGTCTGCAGAGAAGAAAATAAGCCAGCACAAAATTCTTCCAAGGTTTGGCTTAACCTATTCGATAAATCAGCATATCAATGTTTATGGTACATATTTGCAAGGCTACCAGCCACAGGGAAACACCTCTTCATTAGTCATTGTTCCTCCACCCAGTGGAAGTAACTTTAAGCCCCTAGAAAGTGATTTAAGGGAAATCGGTGCCAAGTCTGAATGGCTCAACGGAAATCTTATGGTTAACCTTTCTTTATTTGAAATCAACCAGAAAAATTTGCTGATCAATGCGAACGATCCCTTAGATGTAAACCGGTTAATTGAACGTGGCGCACAGAGAAGTAGAGGTTTAGAAATTGAAGCCTCAGGATTTATCAGGCCTAACTGGCAGTTCAATGCGGGTTACAGCTACGTTGATGCTATAGTAACAGATGATTTCATTACTGCAAACATTGGCGAACGGGTGCAGAACACTCCAAAAAATAGTGCAAGCTTATGGATGCGCTACGACCTGAATAACCGAAAACTGAGTGGAATTGGATTTGGTGCAGGTGTGCAGTACAGCGGAAACAAGCTTCCCCTTTACATCAGGGATTTTGTTCTTCCCGGTTATACTGTTGCCGACGCAGCCATTTATTACCGCCCAGCTGAGTCCAAAGTCCAGCTATCCACGAATGTCAATAATATCTTCAATAAAACCTACTGGGTCGGTGCACAAAACTATCTCCGCCTTTTTCCGGGCACCCCAAGAAATGTAATGTTCAATGTAACCTATAGAATATAATGCAAAATATAACACTTACAATTGCCCGGCAAACTTATCTGTCTGCATTCGCAAACCGTGCCACACTGATATTCACTTTGCTCCTGGGTTTTGCGCTTTGTTTGGCCACCTATGTTGGATGGCAAAACTTCCGGACTCAAAATCAGCAACGGGTTCACTATAAAAAGGTCGTACGGGCGCAATGGTTAGCCAAACCCGACAAGCACCCGCATAGAATGGCGCATTATGGTTACCTGGCATTCAGGGAGAAACATGAACTGAGCTTTTTTGATTTCGGCATTGAAAGTTTTGCCGGCGTATCGATCTTCCTGGAGGCCCACAAACAAAATACGGTAAATTTCAGCGAAGCCGGTTTTTCCAACGGCATGCTACGCTTTGGAGAAATTAGCGTGGCCATGGTGCTGCAGTTACTGGTTCCGCTGCTCATTGTCTTTCTGGGCTACAGCAGCATCTCCGCAGAGCGCGAATCTGGTACACTTAAAATCATTCTTTGCCAGAAAGTCAACTGGGGAAAACTTTTGTGGGGTAAATCCATAGGTATCATCTCTGTCTGCCTTTCTGTTTTTATACCGCTTATATTCCTTACCATTCTGCTGTGGGCATCTCTTAGCAATTGGCAGGTCAGTGTAGATTCAGCCCTACGGCTGATCATACTAATCCTGAGTTATTGCGTTTATTTTTTCATTGTAACAGCAGTCACGGTGCTGGTTTCGGCATTTCAGCATAGCTCGAAAGCATCACTCACCATGTTGCTAGCTTGCTGGATCTTATTCATCGTCATCATTCCAAGAATTACACAATCGATCGGCGCAAAGGTTTATCCGTCACCTTCAAAAATTGAATTCGCAGATGCGGTGGCTCATGATATTCACAAACAAGGCGATAGCCATGATCCCAACGACAAACATTATGCGTCAATCAAAGACTCGCTCCTTCATGCATATCATGTAGATGATGTAAAGAAGCTGCCTTTTAACTACGGCGGTTATATTATGGCAGAAGGGGAGAAAATTACCGCTACCATCTACAATGCCCATCAGCATAAGTTAAATGAAACCTTTGCCAAACAAAACCGCATTACTGCGCTGGCAGGCCTGTTAGATCCTTTTCTATCACTTAAGCAAATTTCAATGGCCTTAACAGCTTCAGATTTTGAGACGTTCATTGATTTTCAGCGTCAGGCAGAAGACTATCGCTATCAGTTGGCTCAGCAGATGAATAAGCTCCAGATTGAGAAAATAAGTAATGTTACACCAGGCGAGCATGATAAACCACTTTCCATTAGCAAATCAAACTGGGCACAACAACCCGATTTCAACTACATGTTTAGCACAGTTGGTGATGTAATCACCAGGGAAGCGCTCGCACTGATATCCCTGATAATGTGGCTGGCCTGCACCCTGCTGCTACTTCAATATGCTCCCCGGTGGATCAAAACAATATAATACCATGAGAAAAAACACATATAACTTAGAATTCAAACTTTTCCTCTCCGGAAGCACCGCGTGGATCGGTATTGCCATATTGTTAATCACAGGCTTCGCCGGTTTATACTTCGGAAAAAGCTTTATTGATAACCAGCACAGCGTAATTAAAAAAGCCAGCATATTGCAAACGGAACACACGCTTAAGAATGTTGAACACTTCGGAAAAGATATCGGACTTGTATTTTTCCATAATAAATTTTCCATGGCAAATCTACCCGGAAACTGGGCCGGTTTTACAATCGGACAACGCGATGTGAACCCTTATTTAATTTCTGCAACGATGCTCGCCCTCGAAGGTCAGATTTATGATACAGACATTACCAACCCGGTCACCCTGCTGTCAGGAAATATGGATATAAGCTTTGTCTTTTTATACCTCTTTCCACTGGTCATCATCGCCTTTACCTATAACCTGATATCCGAACTTAAAGAGTCTGGAATATGGTCTGTTTTAAGAGCACAAACAAATCACATCATTGCAGTGATATGGCAAAAGCTGCTGGTCAGGTTAGTTTCAATACTGTTTACCGCATTAATCTTGCTCACTACCGCTGTGTTATACCTAAACATTAAGCTTGATACAACGTTATTCACAGTTACGATACTGTTGCTTTTATACCTTGGCTTTTGGTTTGCTTTGTCATTTTGCATAATTTCCCTTGGAAAATCATCAAATTACAATGCCTCTGCCCTTATTGCCATCTGGGTACTGATTTGCATAGTGATACCAGCCGCTCTAAACCTGGTTCTCATCAGGCAATACCCAATTCCGGAAGCATTGCAGAATGTGATTAATCAACGGGAGGGTTATCATGAAAAGTGGGACATGCCAAAGGAAGTAACAATGAAACCTTTTTTTGCACACTATCCACAGCTCAGAAAATTACCTTTTCCATCGGATAAAAGCTTCAGTTGGTTCTGGTACTATGGCATGCAGCAAATGGGCGATGACCAGGCAATAAAAAGCAAAAAAGCGATGGAAAACAAATTGGATGCCCGTCAGCATTTTACGAAAGTGGCAGCACTCTTCTTTCCTACCATACAAACACAATTAATGCTTAACGAAATGGCAGGTACAGATTTAAGTGCACATCTGCAGTTTCAGGAATCATACCGAAAATACCATGAGCAAGTCAGGCTACACTTTTATCCGGCAATATTCCTTGAACAGGATATTCATCGAACCAACCTTAAAGATATTGGCCTAAAACAGTTTATACCACAAAAAAAATCTAATCTGAACGGGTTACTTTCGATAGCAGTCATCACGTTATTATTGATAGCAATGAGTCTGTTTAATTTTAGAAAGGCCCGCCTGATCCGTTAAATCCAAACCGGATGCACGCATAAAGTAAAAAGCCTGTGAACTCATCTCACAGGCTTTTTTCGATTATGATTCCTTCGTTCATTCGTAGATATTAATTATATACAATTATTTCCCATGTGCTATTGCTGTTATGAGTTAGTAACAAACCTCTCGGGTATAAACATCTTTGTGGTAAACAAACCCCAGGGATATAAACGAAGAAACCCTCACAGTTGTTACTGCAAGGGTTCTTGTTAATCTGCTTTTGA
>NZ_JAVTSE010000007.1:0-242088 GCF_032678525.1 Pedobacter frigidisoli | reverse complement strand
CCCCGACCCTCCCGACTGTTAACGTCGGGATGCTCTGAACCAGCTGAGCTAATTTCCCTTTCCGTTTGGGAATGCAAATATAGCGCTATAATCTTGTTTCGCAAATATTTTTTATTTTTTTTCAGCTTAGTAACACTTCCAGTATTTTATGAGATTGCACCTCACCAAAAGACGCCGTATGTAAGGTATAGAAAACCAATATTTTATCTAACAAAAACCTGCGCTGCGCATTGCTCATTTTTATTTCGGAAATTTTTTCCAAAGAGGTTTCAAAAAGGGAAATAAAGCATAAAGCATCATCGAGCTGAAGGTAATTTGAATGGATGGGAACCCTGGAAACAAATCCACCTTCCTGTAGATCAAAATAAATCTGATCGCCCCTCCTCTTTTCATTGGGTGCAAAACCTAAAAAACGGGTAAGCTTCAGCAAAAAGGACAAATGGAAGTTCGGATTTAATTCATCGTTTTCATCAAACCAGGCTACTGAGTTGTATATGTAATCAAATAAACTCTCATCCGCAGATTGCTGGCGGATACTTTTGTAGAGTACTTCATTTAAAAAGATAATAATACTGGACTTTACGATATCATAAGGAATGGTTTTGAAAACAGGTGTTTGCCTGACTTCTGATACACGCTGAATATTCGTATTTACCTTATGATAAACAATCATATCCAAAAGATGCAACGACTGCAGCATGTTCATCTTAACCTTTGCCCGTGGTTTTTTCACACCGTTAATCAGATACGATTGCATCCCGAATTTATCTGTCAAAACCTGCACCACCACACTGCTCTCACTGTAATTGGTTGTTCTTAAAACAATTCCCCTGACCTTGTGCAACATATCGCTAAAACAATTTTTTCAAAAGTATGTTAATTGTGCAAATTTATTTGAGCAAAAAGACATTCTCATTTATAAATAAGATTAGTTTTGCCATTATCATTTAAAACTAGATTACACATGTGGGTAAAGCTATCAAGGTTTATTCTTCAGAACCGTATTGCCATTATCGTTTTCTTCGTACTCGGCACCATATTCATGGCCTTCCAGGCTAAAAACGTAAAACTTTCTTACACAGGCAGCAAAATCCTCCCGGTAACTGACAGTGCTTTCATAAAATACAATAATTTTAAGAAAACATTTGGTGAGGATGGAAGCGTAATGGTTATTGGAATCCAGTCGCCAGACATCTTTAAAAAAGAAGTTTACAATGAATGGGTGAAACTGTCAAACGACATCCAACAACTCAAAGGCATAAAACAAGTACTCTCTACCGGCAGAATTTTTCAGCTGGAAAAAGATACAGTTGAGCAAAAGTTTATTTTAAAGCCCATTCCAAATGGCTTAGTGCAAACGAATGCAGCGATGGATTCAATAAAGAATACTTTGTATAACACTCCTTTTTTCGAGGGACTGGTTTTCAACAGAAAAAATGCCACGTTGATGGCCATTACCTTCGATACAAAGATTCTGAATTCTGCTGCCAGAAACCCAATACTGAAACAAATTGAAGAGAAGGCAAAAGCCTTTCAGGAGAAATCTAAAATTCAGGTCCACATTTCAGGACTCCCTTATATCCGCACGGCAGTGAGCAAGCTGGTCAGTAACGAGTTTGTGCTGTTCCTTGGCTTATCCATATTGGTTTCCGCATTTATTCTTTTAATCTTCTTCAGAAAGTTTTATGCCGTTTTCTTCCCTATTCTGGTGGTAATTATGGGGGTAATCTGGAGCATCGGCACCCTGGTATCATTTGGTTTCGAACTTACTATTTTAACAGGACTTATCCCACCACTCATTGTGATTATTGGTATCCCCAACAGTATTCTCCTGCTCAACAAATATCAGAATGAACTGAGGAAAGACGGTAATAAAGAAAGGGCTTTAAGTGTGACAATAGAACGCATTGCGGTAACTACATTAATCGCTAACATTACAGCGGCAATAGGATTTGGTGTGCTTTATTTTACCGGCAGTGAGCTTTTGATGCAGTTTGGGAGTGTCGCGTCAATCAACGTAATGATTACCTGGCTCATGTGTTTGTGCCTGATCCCTATCATTTTCAGCTATTTACCAGCTCCAAAACTAAAAGCACAAACCCACGTTGAAGAAGGATTTCTACACAAACTACTGGTTAAAACCGATAAGCTGGTTCAACAAAAAAGTGCTTTGATTTATATTGGTACACTGATCATTTCAATTATTGCTTTTATTGGGGTAATGAAGATTAATGTGAACGGCTATGTTGTAGACGACTTACCCAAAAATTCCGAAATCCTGACCGACCTCAAATTCTTCGAAAAGAATTTCGAGGGGATCCTGCCGCTCGAAGTGAGTGTTGACACCAGAAAAAAGAATGGTGTTTTCAATTTAACTAACCTGAAGCGAATGGAAAAAATGGAGAAAATGATTGCTGCATATCCGGAATTTTCCCGTTCCATTTCAGTTAATATGGGATTGAAATACGCAACTCAGGCTTTTTATAACAACGATACAAGCTTTTTCCGCTTACCGGATAATATGGAGAAGAACTTTGTATTGGCTTACATCGCAAATGGCGGGAAGGGAAATTCAAGTTTGCTAACCAATTTTATCAGCAAGGGCAATCAAAGCACCAGAATGAGCTTTCAGATGGCAGATGTAGGCTCGAAACGCCTGGATGCAATCATGGCAGAATTAAAGCCGCGCATTGACAGTATATTGCCGCCAGACAAGTTTGATGTGGAATTAACAGGATCCAGCGTTATTTTCTCAAAAGGGACCGATTATATGCTGGAACACTTGTTTGAAAGCATCGGACTGGCCATTGTTCTGATCTCTTTGTTAAGACTCGCCCAATTTAAAAGTCTGGGCATTATGTTTATCTCGCTATTGCCGAATATTGTGCCGCTGGTAATCACCGCAGGAATTATGGGCTATTTTGGAATTTCACTAAAACCCTCTACCATTCTGATTTTCACCATAGCATTTGGGTTAGCATCAGATCAAACCATCTATTTCCTCACCAGATACCAACAGGAACTCACGCTAACCAATTTCAGCATACCTAAGGTCATTACGGATACCATTACAGAAACAGGCGTAAGCATGACGCACATTGCTTTGATTCTATTCTTCGGCTTCGGCATTTTTACCGCTTCAACATTTGGAGGAACAGTGGTACTAGGCTTACTCCTTTCGATTACATTATTTGTCGCGCTGATTTTCAACCTTACATTGTTACCTGCACTGGTTTTATGGCTCGATAAGAAGAAGGTTAGAACAGTTATTTCAGATGAAGAGTCGGCAAGAAATGCCAATGAATTTGATCATTAAATAT
The DNA here is from genome assembly GCF_032678525.1 of Pedobacter frigidisoli. Taxonomy (GTDB): domain Bacteria; phylum Bacteroidota; class Bacteroidia; order Sphingobacteriales; family Sphingobacteriaceae; genus Pedobacter; species Pedobacter frigidisoli_A. Next base: position 238,768 of record NZ_JAVTSE010000007.1, on the reverse strand, counting down.
ACCATACTGATACCATATAAGGCATTTAAGAAAATATAAGATTATCTCTGAAACTTAATGCTTAATTTCCTTATATGGGTATCTATTGCACAACAGGTTTTTCATCATCCTCAGGCACTTCCACAGTTGGATCAGTGATAATCTCGGCTTGCCCCTCACCATCAACTTTGGCGAAGAGAATGGGATACAAAAACCATAATGCACCCACCATTACCAGTACTCCGGCAAGCATTTGCAGATAGCGTGCACCATCAACATGGGTGGCATCTAATACCAGATATAAAATATAAGAGAGCACACCAGCAGCAAGTACCAGCACTGCCTTTTGCAACTTTAGTAACTTAATCATGGGGTCTTATTTTTTAGTTTGACAATATGTATTAAAACAAAGATGAGTCCAATTAGTTCGAGCAGGCCGCAGAAATAAAACGCATACAATACAAAATCCTGGTTAACAGGATTTAGCAGTGCAACAACTGGCAGCACAACTACTGCCATCACCATGAGCAAAAGCCCGATATTAAATAATTTCACGTTAAAAGTATTTACACCAAAACTACCATAATTGAGCGAAAAACTTTAACTTTGCAACCTTAATTTTTTGAGGTACTTAATTGATGTATAGCGAATTTAAACAATTGGATCTTGCCAAAATAGGGCAAGAAATACTGGATTTTTGGAAAGAAGAAAACATCTTTGAGAAGAGCATTTCATCCCGTTCAAAATCTAACCCGTTTACTTTTTACGAAGGCCCGCCATCGGCAAATGGAATGCCAGGCATTCACCACGTAATGGCACGTGCTATTAAAGATATTTTTTGCCGCTATAAAACTATTAAAGGCTATCAGGTAAAGAGGAAAGCTGGTTGGGATACCCATGGCCTGCCTGTTGAACTGGGTACTGAAAAAGAATTAGGCATAACCAAAGAATACATCGGTAAAACGATCTCCATTGAAGACTATAACGAAGCTTGTAAAAAAACAGTAATGCGTTACACTGACGTGTGGAACGACCTGACTGAAAAAATGGGCTATTGGGTAGATATGGACGATCCGTACATTACCTACAAACCAAAATACATGGAGTCGGTTTGGTGGCTGTTGAAACAGATTTACGATAAAGGATTAATCTATAAAGGCTATACCATCCAACCCTACTCACCAAAAGCAGGAACTGGTTTAAGCTCTCACGAAGTAAACCAACCTGGCGCCTACCGCGATGTTACGGATACCACAATCGTTGCACAGTTTAAAGCGCTTTCGGATACACTCCCGTCATTTTTAAACGGTTTTGGAGAAATCTACCTATTGGCCTGGACCACCACGCCCTGGACTTTACCATCCAACACAGCATTAACGGTAGGCCCAAAAATCGACTATGTTTTAGTAAAAACTTTCAATCAGTATACATTTCTGCCAACAAACGTAATCCTGGCAAAAAACCTGCTTGGTAAACAATTCAGTAAGGGCTTCTTCGAAAGCAATGAAGCAGAAGATTTTACCAGTTTTAAAGCAGGAGATAAAAAAATACCTTACCAGATCCTTGCCGAATGCAAAGGAACGGAATTGGTTGGAATCAGATATGAGCAGCTTTTAACCTACGCCTTACCGTTTAACAACCCTGAGAATGCTTTCAGAGTGATATCAGGAGATTTTGTGACCACAGAAGATGGTACCGGAATTGTGCACACTGCGCCAACCTTTGGAGCTGATGATGCAAAAGTTGCCAAAGAGGCTGTTCCTGAAATACCGCCTATGCTGGTACTGGATGACAACGACATCCTGGTTCCTCTGGTCGATTTACAAGGTAAATTCACAAAACATGTTGGCCCGTTTGCAGGCAAGTATGTAAAAAATGAATACTACACTGCTGGTGAAGCACCTGAAAAATCGGTTGATGTAGAAATTGCAATCTTACTAAAAGAAGAGAACAAAGCTTTCAAAGTAGAAAAATACGTTCACAGTTATCCGCACAGCTGGAGAACAGATGAACCTCTTTTATATTACCCCTTAGATTCCTGGTTCATTAAAGTAACAGATGTCAAAGACAGAATGTTCGACCTTAATGAAACCATCAACTGGAAACCGAAATCTACTGGAGAGGGCCGTTTTGGCAACTGGTTAAAAAATGCTAACGACTGGAATTTATCACGCTCAAGGTACTGGGGAATTCCACTACCAATCTGGAGAACGGAAGATAAAAAAGAAGAAGTTTTAATTGGCTCTGTCGAAGAACTATATTATGCCATTGAAGCATCTATAGCAGCCGGCTTCCAGAAGGAAAATCCGTTTAAAGGATTTGAAATTGGAAACATGTCTGAAGAGAATTACGACCTGATAGACCTGCACAAAAATGTTGTCGATCAGATCACTTTGGTCTCTCCATCAGGCAAACCAATGAGTCGCGAGAGTGATTTAATTGATGTATGGTTTGATTCGGGTGCCATGCCGTATGCACAATGGCACTACCCTTTCGAAAACAAGGAAACGATTGATGCAAATCAAGATTTCCCGGCAGATTTTATTGCAGAGGGTGTCGATCAGACCCGTGGTTGGTTCTATACTTTGCACGCCATCTCTACTCTTGTATTCGATAAAGTAGCCTACAAAAACGTAGTGTCCAATGGATTGGTACTGGACAAAAACGGACAGAAAATGTCCAAACGTCTGGGCAATGCTGCAGACCCGTTCCAAACCATTAATGAATATGGTGCCGACGCAACCCGTTGGTATATGATCTCTAACGCAAACCCGTGGGATAACTTAAAATTCGACATCGAAGGTATCGCTGAGGTACGTCGTAAATTTTTTGGAACACTTTACAACACTTATGCTTTCTTCGCGCTATATGCCAACATTGATAAGTTTCAAATCGACAAAAACAACCTAAGCAAAGTTGAAGAAAGAACGGAGCTTGACCGCTGGATTTTATCGTTATTACAGACTTTAATTAACGAAGTGGACGAAAACTATAACAGTTACGAGCCCACTAAAGCAACCCGTGCGATTCAGGCATTTGTTGATGAGCACTTAAGTAACTGGTACATCAGGTTAAGCCGCCGCCGTTTCTGGAAAGGCGAAATGACTGACGATAAACGTGCTGCTTACGAAACGCTGTATACTTGTCTGGAAACACTGGCCCAACTAATGAGTCCGGTAGCACCATTCTTTGCCGATTGGTTGTATAGAAACTTAAGCATAAACGATAAAAAAGCGGAACAATCTGTTCACCTGACCTTATGGACGGCAGCCGACCAGAGCTTAATCGATACTGATTTAAACGAACGCATGGTTTATGCGCAGGATATCTCTTCAATGGTATTGTCATTACGTAAAAAATCGGGTATCAACGTTCGTCAGCCTTTAGAAAAAATCCTGATCCCATCTTTGAATGGCGATTTCGAGCAGAAAATTTCAAAGGTTGCCGATTACATTCTTTCAGAAACAAATGTTAAGCATATCGAGTTCATCACCGATACGCATGGCATCGTGAAGAAAAAACTAAAACCAAACTTTAAATCTTTAGGTAAAAAAGTAGGTAAAGATATGAGCCTGGTTAAAGAAGCATTGGAAAAACTGAATCAGGAGGATATCCAGCGTCTGGAAAGCGATGGACAAATCACCGTATCAGGTAGCAATGATGCCCAATATGTAATTGACCTGGATGGCGATGTTGAAGTATTCGCTGAAGACATCCCGGGATGGCAGGTAACCAACTTAGGAAGCTTAACCGTTGCGCTGGATGTAACCATTTCCGAAGGACTGAAACAGGAAGGTATTTCCCGGGAGCTGGTTAACAGAATCCAAAACTTACGCAAGGAACTGAACTTTGAAGTGACCGACAGGATTAAAGTATCTTTACAAAATGATAATCTTGTAGCCACTGCAGTTGCCAATAACAAGGCCTACATTTGCGCAGAAATTTTAGCAGATGAACTAGAATTAACAGATGCTGTAATAAATGCAAACAAAATCGTTATAGACGATGTTGAGTTAAGCATTTCAGTAACTAAAATATAAATCCATATATTAGAAAACTAAATTAAAAGCATGGAAAACAGTAACAAAACACGCTACTCAGACAGTGAACTTCAGGAATTTAAAGAATTAATTCAAGATAAATTGCGCATGGCAAAAGAAGAGTTAAACTCATTAACGGCTTCATTGAGCAATCCTAACGCAAATGGTACTGAAGATACTTCGGGTGCTTACAAAACTTTGGAAGATGGTTCTGCAACAATGGAAAAAGAGCAGATCAACCAGCTTGCTGCACGTCAGCGTAAATTTATTGACAACCTGGAGAATGCCTTGGTACGCATCGAAAACAAAACTTACGGTATTTGCCGAGAAACCGGTAAATTAATCCAGAAAGAGCGTTTACGTGCCGTTCCTCACGCTACTTTGAGCATGGAAGCTAAACTAAAGCAGAGTTAATGAAAGGATATACAAAACCTTTATTAGTCATCTTTTTGGTTTTACTTGCCGACCAGGTATTAAAAACGTGGATCAAAACCCACATGTACCTTGGTCAGGAGTTTAACATTATTGGTAAATGGTTTATCATTCATTTCACCGAAAATAATGGTATGGCCTTTGGTATGGAGTTTGGCGGCGAGTTTGGAAAGCTGGCACTATCCTTATTCCGTATCGTTGCCGTTGGTGGAATTGGATATGGATTACACTATCTGATTAAACACAAATATCATCGCGGATTAATCCTGAACGTTGCCCTAATTTTTGCAGGAGCACTAGGGAACATCATTGATTCGGTATTTTACGGGAAGATATATGGTTACGAAACCTGGTTTCATGGCCGCGTGGTAGACATGCTTTATTTTCCGATAGCAGAAGGGCACTTCCCAAGCTGGATTCCGATCTGGGGCGGAGATGAATTTGTGTTCTTCAGACCGGTTTTTAACCTAGCAGATGCTGCTATCTCGGTAGGCGTGATACTCATCCTCATTTTCCAGAAAAACTACTTTAAAGAAGATGTAAAGGATGAAGTAAGCATCAACAGTGAAATTGTGGAGGAGTAACCTCCAACCAAAATCATATTACAGTACCAAAGCCCGTTTCCAAGTGAGACGGGCTTTTTTGTAGCATTATTTTTTTTGAAAACGCTTCAATGAAGATAAAATTCCAGGCATAAAAAAAGGAAGTCAGACTTTCATGCCTGACTTCCTTTAAATATTATTTGATAAGATCTAAACGCCTAACAATAATCTGGCTGGATCTTCTAATAGCTGTTTAACACGAACCAGGAATCCAACAGACTCACGTCCGTCAATGATTCTGTGGTCATAAGATAATGCAACATACATCATCGGACGAATCACCACTTCTCCTTTTTCTGCAACCGGACGCTCAACAATGTTGTGCATACCTAATATAGCCGACTGAGGCGCATTAATGATTGGTGTCGACATCATCGATCCAAACACACCACCGTTAGTAATGGTAAAGGTACCACCGGTCATCTCTTCAATCGTTAACTTACCGTCACGAGCTTTTAAAGCCAAAGCCAGAACTGATTTTTCAATCTCCGCCAGACTCATGCTTTCCGCATTACGAATTACCGGAACAACTAAACCTTTTGGTGCAGATACTGCAATAGATACATCAGCAAAGTTATTGTAAACGATCTCTTCTCCTTCGATACGTGCATTAACAGCCGGGAAATCTTTTAAGGCTTCGGTTACCGCTTTGGTAAAGAAACTCATAAAACCTAAACCAACACCATGTTTGTCTTTGAAAGAGTCTTTGTATTTACTACGTAAATCCATCACCGGTTTCATATTAACCTCATTGAAAGTGGTTAACATGGCCGTTTCGTTTTTAACCGCAACCAAACGTTTCGCAACGGTTTTTCGCAATGGCGACATTTTTTCTCGGCGTTCAGAACGAGGACCTGCAGGGGCTGCAGGAGCCGCAGGTGCAGCAGCTTTAGGAGCATCTGCTTTCTTAGCTTCAGCTTTTACCGCATCATCTTTGGTAATGCGTCCATCAACTCCTGTACCTTTTACCGCACCGGCGTCAATACCTTTTTCTGCAAGGATTTTTCCGGCTGCAGGCGATGGTGTGCCGGTAGCATAGCTTTCACCGGATTTCTCTGCAACAGGAGCAGCAGTTTTTTCTTCAGCAACAACTGCTTTTTCTTCTGCTTTTGGAGCATCAGCTTTAGCAGGTGCTGCGCCGCCATCTTCAATTTTACAAACTACTGCGCCGATCGCTAAAGTATCACCTTCAGCAGCTATGGTTCTTAAAGTTCCGGCTTGTTCAGCAGTTAATTCGAAAGTAGCCTTGTCTGATTCTAATTCAGCAATAACCTCATCCATTTCAACAACATCACCATCCTGTTTTAACCATTGTGATAAAACAACTTCCGTTATCGACTCACCAACTGGTGGAACTTTTATTTCTAAACTCATAATGTTTAATATATGTCTTTATTAGCTTCTAATTTCTTTATTGATTTTTATTAGTCGGCTGCTGCAAGTTTCTTGCTCGCTTTCTTGGTTTCTGCTTTAACCTCTTCTGCTTTAACCGGAAGCTCAAGTGCTTTTGCCAGAATATAAGCTTGCTGGTTAGCATGTTGTTTCGCAAAACCCGTTGCTGTGCTGCTACTTTCTTTTCTCGAAATCACATCAATACCTTTTAAACCTGTTTTATACAGTTTACGGAATAAATACGGCCAAGCGCCCATATTCTCAGGCTCTTCCTGTACCCAGAAAACCTCAGTAGCATTGTTGTATTTCGCAGTGATTGCTTCCATCTGATCAACAGGTGTAGGATACAATTGTTCCACACGTACGATTGCTACATGCTTTACCTGATCGGCTTGTTGCTTTTCAAGCAATTCGTAATAAATTTTACCACTACAGAATACCACTCTGGTAACATCTGCAACGTTAACATTTACATCATCAATCACCTCTTTGAAGCCACCCTCTGTAAATTCATCCAATGGAGACACGCAGGCCGGATGACGCAATAAACTCTTTGGAGAAAAAACAACCAATGGTTTCCGGAAATCACGTTTAAACTGGCGACGCAATACGTGGAAGAAGTTCGCAGGGGTTGTACAATTCACAACCTGCATATTGTAATCAGCACATAATTCCATAAAACGTTCAATACGTGCAGAAGAGTGCTCAGGGCCCTGACCTTCATAACCGTGTGGCAACAACATCACCAAACCGTTTTCACGTTGCCATTTCGTTTCCGCACTGGCGATATACTGGTCAACTACAATCTGCGCACCATTGAAGAAATCACCAAACTGTGCTTCCCAAATGGTTAAGGCGTTCGGATTAGCCATCGCATATCCATATTCAAAACCTAAAACACCATACTCTGATAAGTGAGAATTGTAAATATCAAATGGCGCTTGTTGATCCGAAATGTTTGCTAACGGTACATATTCCTCCTCACTATCCTCAAGGGTTAATACCGCATGGCGGTGAGAAAAAGTACCACGTTCAACATCCTGACCACTTAAACGAACCCTTTTACCTTCTGATAACAAGGTACCATAAGCCAGTTGCTCACCCATAGCCCAGTCGAAAATGTTGGTTTCATTCACCATTTTCGTACGCTCAGCGAATAATTTCTCGATTTTTTTGAAGAACTTTTTATTTGATGGTAAAGTGGTAATGCGTTTACCAATTTCCAGTAAGGTAGATTTCTTAACCGCCGTAACAGGTGAAGTTTCGAAATCCTGAGGCGTTGCTAAACGTAAATCAGCCCAGGCACCACCAAATTTAATTTCATTATTTCCAGCTACGAATTCTTTAGCCTCATTCAGGCGTTCCTGCAAAATACCACGGAAATCTTTTTCCATTTCTTTAGCCAGGCCTGCTTCCAGCTTACCTTCTTTAGTTAACTGCTCAATATAAATTTCCCTTGGATTAGGGTGTTTTTCAATTGTTTTGTACAATAATGGCTGGGTGAATTTAGGCTCATCAGACTCATTGTGACCAAAACGACGGTAGCATAAAATATCAATGAATACGTCATTCTTGTATTTCTGACGATATTCCATGGCTAAGTTGATGGCGTAAACCAGAGCTTCAGGATCATCACCATTCACGTGGAATACCGGTGACAGGGTTACTTTGGCAATATCTGTACAATAAGTACTGGTACGCGCATCTTTATAATTTGTAGTAAACCCAATCTGGTTATTAATTACCAGGTGGATGGTACCGCCGGTTTTATAACCTTCAAGTCCTGCCATCTGAATCACTTCATACACGATACCCTGTCCTGCAACAGAAGCATCACCGTGAATCAAAATCGGCGCTAAGCGACTATTGTCGCCACCATATTTAAAATCAATTTTAGAACGGCTCATGCCTTCAACCACACCATCAACAGTTTCTAAGTGCGAAGGATTTGGGCAAAGACTTAAGTGAACATTTTTACCTGAAATGGTACTCACATCTGTAGAGTAACCCAGGTGATACTTAACATCACCACCAAAAGGTGTATCAGGATTGTAGCTTTTACCTTCAAACTCAGTAAATATGTCCTTATAGGTTTTTTGCATGATGTTAGCCAGCACGTTCAAACGACCGCGGTGAGCCATACCAATAACAAATTCTTCAATTCCTAATTCAGCACCTTTTTCAATTACCGAATCTAAAGCCGGAATCAGTGCCTCAGCACCCTCTAATGAGAAACGTTTTTGGCCTAAAAATTTCGTACCAAGGAAGTTTTCAAAACTTACCGCCTCATTTAATTTCTTAAGGATACGTTTTTTCTCATCAATAGAAAAGTTCGGCGTATTGCGTGTACTCTCCATTTTCTGCTGAATCCAGTTCAGCACTTCAGGGGTACGTAAAAATTTATATTCTGCTCCGATAGAGCCGGCATAAGTTTGTTTCAAAACAGCAAGAATATCTTTCAGCTTTGCTGCACCAATACCAATTTCAACTCCAGAGTTAAAAACGGTCTCCAGATCAGCATCCGATAGCCCGAAATTTGCAAGATCTAAAGTTGGTAAATGTTTACGCCGCTCACGAACGGGATTGGTATGTGTAAACAAGTGACCGCGACTACGATAGCCGTCAATCAGGTTGAGAACATTAACCTCTTTTAAAAATTGTTCAGGAGTTTCTACTGTTACTGACGGGGCTTCAGAACTTCTTCCAAAATCGAAACCCTCAAAAAACTTTTGCCAACCAAACTCAACTGATTCAGGATCTTGCTGATACGACTGATATAAAGAATCTATGTATTCGGCGTTTGCGCCGTTAATATAAGATAAACTATCCATTATTTACTGTTTACTATAAGCCCTACAAAATTAGAATTTTACCTTATATAAATGGTAAAAAACTGGATTAATTGCACAAAAAAATATATTTAGAAACATTCTCACATTCAGTACAAATAATTGAATGAATGCAGGAGAAAGCTTTGCAAACAAACTAAGCAAAATGCAAGCCAGTAATTGAAGAAATTATAGAAAGCGTGAATGAGTAAATCTAAGAACTCCAGGTTAAGGCGTAATTTCCTTTTGGATCCAGATTCTTGATATTCTTATCCAGATCAAAAACGCTTTTCGACTTCTGGTCATTGCCCACACCAGCAACATTTGCCCAATTGCCCCAGTTACTTGCAGGGTTATAATCAATCAGTTTTTCTTCAAAATATGCTGCACCGAAAACCCAGCTTACTTCCAGATTATTGATTAGATAAAGAGCTGCCGTTTGGCGGGCAACATTTGAAATAAACCCGGTGGTGTTCAGCTCCGTCATCACTGCATCAACCACAGCAAACCCGGTTTGTGCATTCTTCCACTTACTAAAATTCTCCTGTTCATTTTCCACGTCCACCAATCCCTGACTGCCAAAACCATTCGGACTGAAGAACGTATTGCCGTATTTTTTGAACATGAACCGGAAGTAATCTCTCCAAAGTAATCCGAGTAAAATATGATTGAACATCGCCTTGGTGTTAGGCACACCTTCCATCTTTTTAATTTCCCAATATACCTTACGTGGTGATAAGCACCCAATCGCAAGCCAGGCAGAAAGTTTAGATGCCAGAATAAGGTTTTTGGAAGTTGCCGCCTGCTGCATCAGTAAAATTACCTTTTGCAAATGCGCCAGCCCTTCAGCCTCACCTCCTAAAAATTCAAGATCCGAACGCTTATCCTGTGCCTGCTGCAAAAGGTTAAGTTCCGCAAGTTCGGGTAAAGTACCCCAATCAATCACCTCCGCAACATTAATGCGATCGGGAGCAGCAAAACAAGGTTTTATAATTGAATCACGCTCAATCTTCTTTTTAAACTGATTAAAAGCATCTGGTATATCTTTAATAGGGAAAGGTAAATCTTCCTTGTTATATAACGTATGTCCAATAAAATGTTTCAGATTAATACGAAGTTTCCACAAGGCATTCTCTACTAATGCGGATACATGTGTTTCCTCCCGGGCTACTTCCCTATGGTGATATACTTCAGTAATTTCATATTCCTGCACCAGCTGTGGAACGATATCTTCCGGACTACCGGTAACAATCAGTAAGTTTCCGCCGATCTGTTTCAAAGAATGACGAAGCCCTAAAACACTTTCAAGGGTGAACTGTGCTCTGATGCTGCCTGTTTTTAGTGTACCATATTTCGTTTCTACAAACTGGCGGGGGTCTAAAATATAAACAGGTAAAATCGAATCCGACTTAGCAATTGCCTCAACAAGCATTTCATTGTCATGCAAACGAAGGTCATTTCTAAACCAGACTAAAATTTTTTTGGACATGTTTTTATTCGGAAAAGGGTATTAAGAACGCGAAAAACAAATTTACCTTATTTTTCTTCGGCATCAAAAACATGATAAATTCTTTACAAACAGGCAACAAAAAGAAAAACATCTTAAGGAATCAGGAAAACTCGTCGTGCCTCAGCTGAAGTATAAGCCACCTCGTTGCCAACAAAAACCTATCTTTACTGTTTAATTAGCATGGCAACAAAGATTCTGATTACTGGCGCGACTGGCTTAGTGGGTACTCAACTGAAGAAGAAATTACTCAAACAAGGTTACGAGGTTAATACACTTTCCCGAAAACAAAGTAACGATCCGAATAATTTTATTTGGGATGTCTACAAAGGCACAATAGACTCGACATGTATCGAAGGTGTAGAGGCGATCATTCATCTCGCGGGAGAACCTGTTGCAGAAAAAAAATGGACCGATGAACGAAAGCAGCAAATCATTGATAGCCGGGTAAAATCCACCGAATTGATTTTCAATACCCTCAAATCTAATCCCAATCACCAGATTAAATCCTTCATATCTGCATCGGCGGTAGGTTATTACGGGGATTGCGGCGAAGAAATTCTAACAGAAGAAAGTCCGGCTGGCTTTGGTTTTCTGGCAGAATGCTGCAAACTATGGGAAAATGCCGTTGATGAAGGTAAAAAGTTGGGCCTGCGTATTGTAAAATTACGTACAGGTATTGTATTGAGTACCAAGGGCGGGGCTTTACCGCAGCTGGATCAATCAGTGCGTTTATTTGTGGGTTCATCTTTGGGAACCGGGAAACAATGGACGCCATGGTTGCATGTCGACGATATGGTAGACATGTATATCGAAGCCATCGGCAATTTAGAAATGGAAGGCGCCTACAATGCCTGTGCACCTTTCCCCCAAACTAATGAAGCATTGACCAGGGCAATTGCAAAACAGCTTCACCGACCGTTCTGGCCTTTAAAAGTTCCAAAAAAAGCTATTGAATTACTAATGGGTGAAAGGGCTGAAGCCGTGCTTATGAGTAGTAACACTTCAGCACAAAAAATTTTGAATGCCGGATTCAAGTTTAAGTTTATCCATCTGAATGAGGCATTAGCCGATTTGTATCAATAACCCGCTCAAAAAAATCAACCTTTCCTTATGAAAACCGTTTCCATCTTTTGGTTCCGCCGCGATTTACGTTTAGAAGACAATGCTGCCTTATACCGCGCTCTAAAAAGCGAAAATCCTGTTTTGCCTGTTTTTATTTTCGATAAAAATATTCTCGATAAACTTCCCAAAGACGATGCACGGGTAACCTTCATTTATCAAACGATTCAGGGTTTAAAAGAAGATCTTCAAAAACACGGGTCGGATCTCCTAGTCAAATACGGCAAACCTGAGAAAGTATGGCCTGAAATTCTGAAAGATTACGAGGTTAAAGAAGTTTACACCAATCACGATTATGAACCTTACGCCCGTGAACGTGATGATAACATGGCTGAATTTCTGAACAGTGAAAAAATTCAGTTTAAAACCTACAAAGACCAGGTCATTTTTGAAAAAGGAGAAATCTTAAAAGCCGATAAAACACCGTATACGGTTTTTACCCCCTTCTACAAGCAATGGCACGCCAAACTGAATGATTTTTATACCAAACCCTATCCCACTAAAAAATATTTCAGCAACTTATTGAAAACAAAACACCTGCCTATCCCAGCCTTAGCCGAAATGGGTTTCGAAGAAAGCAAGCTAAGGTTTCCCAAACTGAGCTACAAAAATAAATTAGATGACTATGCTAAAGAGCGCGATTTTCCTGCTTTAGATTCAACAACCCACGTCGGATTGCACCTGCGCTTTGGCACCTTAAGTATCCGAAAGGCTGTAAAAGATGCGCGGGATGCTAAATCGAATGTTTGGCTTTCGGAACTGGCCTGGAGAGAATTTTACATGATGATTCTTTGGCATTTTCCCTATGCGGCATTTGATTCGTTTAAAAAGCAATATGATAAAATCAAGTGGCGCAACAATGAAAAGGAGTTCAAAGCGTGGTGTTCGGGCAATACAGGCTACCCAATAGTTGATGCCGGAATGAGACAGCTGAACGAAACCGGCTGGATGCATAACCGAGTGCGGATGGTGGTGGCTAGCTTCCTATCGAAGCACCTGTTGATCGACTGGCGCTGGGGTGAAGCCTATTTCGCAGAAAAATTGCTGGATTACGAAATGGCCAGTAATGTGGGGGGCTGGCAATGGGCAGCCGGATCAGGCAATGATGCAGCCCCATATTTCAGGGTATTCAATCCAGAGCTGCAAACCAAACGTTTTGATCCTAAATTTGAATACATCAAAAAATGGGTACCGGAATATGGCACAAAAAAATATGCCCAACCATTGGTTGAGCATACATTTGCACGTGAAAGAGTGCTGAAAGTTTTTAAAAAGGCTTTATCTAGTTCGTAACACTTACGATTTCGATGTCGAAATCAAGTATAGCATTCGGAGGAACACTACCGCTGCCAGAGGTGCCATAAGCTAAATCAGATGGAATAAACATTCTGAATTTTGCTCCTGCAGTGAACTTTGGAATAATCTTTCCCCAGCCGGTTATTACTCCACTAAGTGTTGTTGTGTACGTACCGTCTGTAGAAGAATCAAAAACAGTTCCGTCAATAAATCTCCCGGTATATTTAACAACTAGTGAACTCGATTCGCTAATAGGATCCACTCCAGTTCCTGTAGTCGTAGTAATGTAATATACCCTCGACACATCCTTAGTCGCCGTTAAACCTTTAGTGGCTAAGTAATTTGTTATCTTGTAATCGTCAAACTGCCATTGTTTTGCATAAGGATAACTGGTGAGCGTGATATCAAGATTTTCGTTTGATGGGATGCTTCCCGCTCCGTTTCTGCCAAATGCTAAATACGAAGGCAATAGAATGCGTGCAGAACCACCTGGTTTCAATTTCAATGCTGCCGTACGGAAAGCTGGTATATTCCAGGCGCTCGCGGTATTTTGACCAGGGGCAAGCAATGAGGACTGATAAAAGCTGTTAAGATACCCAACATATGTTCCTAAATTAGCGTAGGTTGGCGACTGTAAGTATTGCGTACCGCTGCTCATCGATTTGATTGTGACATCATATAATATCGAATCTTTATTTGCAAACAATGAACCAGTGGTCGGATTGGTAACCTGATAGTAAAAACCTGTTTTAAGTGAATCAGGGACCATCGAAGTCAGTTTATTCTTGGATATATAAGCCGCTATAGCCGAATCATCAACAGTCTGTATCGAATCATACTCCTTTTTACAGGAGCTGAAAATTGTTGAAGCCACAATAAGTGTCAGGAGGCTAAGTTTGGTAAAATTGTTCATTTATTAGTGTACGTCTGTAAGTGTAATTGTAAAATCGAGTATTGAATTGGCAGAGACATTACCTGCAAAAATAAGCTTTTAATACGGATGCTACAATTTTTAACCTATTTTAACAAAAAAGCTGAATCATAAAGGCTTCCCTAAAGTTCCCTACCGCTACACTTTTACCTTTCGCTTCTGGCTTATTGTGTATTCGAAAGCTGAATAGTAAAATCAAGTACAGAGTTTCCAGGAATTGGTCCGGCAGAACTGCTTCCGTAACCCAGGCTTGGTGGTACAATCAAACGGATTTCTCCTCCCTTTTGGATTTTGGGTATACCTATTCTCCAGCCTTGAATCAAATCAGCAAGATTGAAGGTTTGTTCTTTACCGCCCCCGTTATCGAAAACACTACCATCCAGTAATCTACCTTCATATTTAATCGTAATTCTGGTATTTGCAGGATAGGTAAAAGTCCCGCTACCAGGTTTGATGATCTGGTAATATAATCCGGAATTGTCTTTCGTTGCATTGATATTATTTTCTGCAATAAAATCAGCAATCTGCTTTTCGGTATCTTTATCTTTTTTACAAGCTGTAAAAGTCGCTGTAAACAATAGGATAACAGTTAGTAGTTTAAACTTATTCATGCCGCAAAAGTAGGATTTTAAAAAACATTAAATTCATTACAAAGCTGCTAAATCACTATTTTTTATTCAAGCGGGTGAGGCTTAACCATATCAGGAATGTAAGTACATTTTAGATTCAACCCTATTTTGCCTTGAATGCCTTACATGTTAAAAAATCACCTGAGGCCATAAACAAAAAAAGGTTCAGGGAAGGGCCTTATAAAACCATCCCCTGAACCTTAAAACCTTACTTCAAAAACCTAAAAAATATATTTATTTGCCTCAATCAACTGTTGTGCAACACGTTGACGGGCATCCTTAACATTAAATGGCTCTAATTTGGTAAAGCGGCGCAAGCCAACCAGCATCATTCGTTGCTCATCACCTTCAGCAAAAGCCCATAGCGCTTCTTTACCGGCTTTCGCAACCCCATCCACAGCCTCAACCATATAAATCCTTAATAAATCCAGCTGACCGGCTGTTGCATCCTCTCCTTTTGTTGCTACCAGTTTTTCTGTTCTCAACAAAGCCGATTCCAATACGTAAACATAACCAGCCATATCGGCGATGTTCATTAGAATCTCCTGTTCCTTACTTAAGGTCATCATCAGTTTTTGAACCGCAGCCCCCGCCACCATTAAAGTCGCTTTCTTCAAGTTAGCCAATACTTTTTTCTCGGCAGCAAATAAGGTCGTATCCTCCTCGCCAAAATCAGGAATACTCATTAATTCCGCAGCAACCGCAGTTGCCGGAGTCATTAAGTCCAGTTCACCTTTCATGGCGCGTTTCAACATCATATCAACGGTAAGCAAACGGTTAATCTCATTCGTGCCTTCAAAAATCCTGTTGATCCGGGCATCACGGTAGGCCCTGTCCATCGGTGCATCAGCACTAAAACCCATACCACCATAAATCTGAACCCCCTCGTCAACGGTATAATCTAAAGCCTCAGAACCCCAAACCTTCAAAATAGCGCACTCCACTGCAAACTGTTCAACCGATTTCAACCGCGCCTTGCCCGACTCCATACCTCCTTCAACTAATGCATCATAGGTATCATCAATATTTTGTCCCGCGCGATAGTTTGCCGCATCAACTGCATATAGCTTGGAAGCAATTTCTGCAATTTTAAAGCGGATGGCACCATACTTCGAAATCGGACGGCCGAACTGACTGCGTTCATTCGAGTAGTTAATGGCTGTATTCAAAGTGGCCTTCGACGCACCGATTGCTGCAGCAGATAGTTTGATACGGCCTATATTCAGGATGTTTACGGCAATCTTAAAACCGTTTTCCCGATCACTCAGCATATTCTCAACCGGCACTTCACAATCGTTAAAAAACACCTGACGGGTAGAAGAACCTTTAATACCCATCTTATGCTCTTCAGGATTCATGGTAATTCCACCGAAATCTTTCTCTACAATAAATGCTGTTAGGTTTTTATCGTCGTCTATTTTAGCGAATACGATGAAGATATCTGCAAAACCACCATTGGTAATCCACATCTTCTGCCCGTTGATGATATAATGTTTACCATCATCACTCAACTTTGCTTTTGTCTTTCCGGAATTAGCATCCGATCCTGAGTTTGGTTCTGTCAGGCAGTAAGCAGCTTTCCATTCTCCTGAGCCTAGTTTAGGAATATATTTTGCTTTCTGTTCATCGTTACCGTAATACAGGATAGGCAAAGTACCAATTCCTGTATGGGCTGAAAGCGCTACCGCAAATGAATGCCCGGCACCGATCACATCAGCCACAAGCATTGAGGTATTGAAATTTTTACCAAAACCTCCGTATTCTTCCGGTACAGAAACACCCAGAATTCCCAACTCACCCGCTTTTGTCAAAAGTGTTGGCATTAATTCAGGATCTTCCTGCTTGTCTATTTTATCTAAGTTAGGATACACTTCAGCTTCCAGAAAATCGCGACAAGTCTGTGCAATCATCTGTTGCTCTTCATCAAATTCTTCAGGGATAAATACATCCTGATATACGGTTTCCTTGATTAAGAATTCTCCGCCTTTAATTGTTTTTTTTGCAGTTGTTTCCATTTTTATAATATCTAACAGCGAGTATTGAAAGTCGCTTTATTTTAAACTTAATCAGTACGTTATAGCTATAGCAGTTCAAATATTCCAGCTGCACCCTGTCCCGTACCTACACACATGGTAACCATTCCATATTTTTTATCCTGCCTTTTCAACTCATTTAACATCTGCACCGAAAGCTTTGCGCCTGTACAACCCAGTGGATGACCCAATGCAATTGCTCCACCGTTTACATTGATGATATCAGGATTCAAATCCAGAGTTCTGATGATCGCTAAAGATTGAGAAGCAAATGCCTCATTCAGTTCGATCAGCTCGATATCGCTTTGTTTTAAACCCGCTTGCTTTAATGCTTTTGGAATAGCCTCAATTGGTCCAATGCCCATAATTCTCGGTGGCACGCCAGCAACGCCGTAACTCACTAATCGTGCAATCGGCTCTGCGTTCAGTTCTTTCATTTTCTTTTCAGAAACCACCAAAACAAATGCTGCACCATCAGAGGTTTGCGAAGAGTTACCCGCAGTTACACTACCGACAGCATCGAACACAGGCTTAAGCTTAGCCAGCTTTTCCAGTGTCGTATCTGCCCGGGGCCCCTCATCAGTATCTACCACGTAAGAACGGGTTTTCTTTTTCAGGTTCTCATCCAGGTAATTTTCGTTGACGGTGATAGGCAAAATCCCGTCTTTAAGGTGACCGTTTTTAATGGCCTGAATGGCTTTCTCATGAGATTTCAAAGAAAATGCATCCTGGTCTTCACGGCTTACATTGTACTCTTTTGCAACTGCCTCGGCCGTTAATCCCATGCCCCAATACCAGTCGGGATTATTTTTAGCAACCTCAGCATTGGGCACCAGTTTCCAGCCACCAAAGGGCATTCCACTCATTACTTCCACTCCACCAGCGATAATGCAATCGGCCATACCCGCTTTAATTTTCGCAACCGCAGTAGCAATCGTATCCAAACCAGAGGCACAATAACGGTTTACTGTAACGCCGGGAACTTTATCCGTATCCAGGCCCATCAGCGAAATCATCCTGGCGATATTTAAACCTTGTTCTGCTTCTGGTGTAGCATTACCCACAATTACATCATCAATCTGTTCCTTATCCAGATTTGGAACCGAGGCAACCAATGCTCTGATTACTTCTGCAGCCAAATCATCAGCTCTTGTAAAACGAAATACGCCACGTGGAGCCTTGCCCACTGCTGTACGATATCCGGCTATAATATATGCTTCCATTGTTTTTGTATCTAGTAGCGAGTATCAATGAGCAAGACAAAGCTCAGTTTGAAATCGCCATTTTTTAGTTTAAATCTGTTAGTAATCCCGATACTCATACCTTAATAGTCGTATCCTTGTACTAACTTCTAATTCCTCAACGGTTTTCCTTTAGTAATAATCGACTGGATCCTTTCCAATGATTTTCTTTCCCCGGCCAGTGACAAAAATGCCTCCCTTTCCAAATCCAGTAAATACTGTTCACTCACTTCAGTTGGGTAGGATAAATCACCGCCACACATTACATAACCCAGTTTTTCTGAGATTTTCTTATCGTGTTCAGAAATAAAGTGTCCGGCATACATGCTGTTTGCCCCTGCGTACACAATCCCCAGCCCCTGTTTACCCAGCACTTTAATGTCTGTACGCTGAACAGGTTTAGTATAGCCTGCCTCTGCCAGCTCAATGGCTTTCGCTTTTGCATCCGCCAGTAACCTGTTTCTGTTCATCGAAATCGAGAACTTATCTTTCTGCAGATAACCCAGTTCGTAAGCTTCATAACCCGAAGTCGACACCTTTGCCATACCGATTGTCAGGAAGCGTTCTTTCAGGGCATTTTGGACAATCTGATCGTCTTTGTATTCATCAGAGGCACGTAAAGCAAACTCTTTTGTTCCGCCGCCACCAGGAATAACACCCACACCAAATTCTACTAGCCCCATATAAGTTTCCGCAGAAAGCTGCACATGATCAGCGTGTAAGCTGAACTCGCAGCCACCACCAAGTGTTAAATTATGCGGCGCAACCACAACCGGAATGGATGAATAACGAATGCGCATAGAAGTATTCTGAAACATGCGGATGGCCATATTCAATTCCTCCCACTCCTGCTCTACAGCCATCATGAAAATCATCCCCACATTTGCACCGGCAGAAAAATTTGCGCCATCGTTGCCAATAACCAAACCGCGGTAATCTTTCTCGGCCATATCAATTGCCTTATTGATACCTGAAATCACATCTCCACCGATGGTGTTCATTTTAGTATGAAATTCTACATTCAAGATGCCATCACCCAGATCGATAATCGAAACGCCAGAGTTTTTCCACAGCGTTTTGTTTTCACGGATGTTATCTAAAATAATAAATTCATCTGTACCCGGCAGCGCTTTATAGGATTTGCTTGGGATATCATAATATTTTTTAACCCCGGATTCCACTTTGTAAAATGTGGTATGGCCTGCATCAAGCATTTCATGAACCCATGAAGCTGCCTTGTTTCCATACTGCTCCATTCCCTCAATCCCTTCTTTAACACCTACGGCATCCCAAAGCTCAAAAGGCCCTAACTCCCAGCCGAAACCTGCACGCATCGCATCATCAATGCGGTACAACTCATCTGAAATCTCTGGAATCCGGTCTGAAACATATTCAAACAATCCAAAAGAGGAATGACGGAACAATTCACCTGCTTTATCTTTCCCTTTGGCAAAAATCTTCATCCGCTCACGCAGATTCTCAACAGGCTTGGTCATTTCCAGGGTAGAAGATTTTACTTTCTGCTGTGGCTTATACTCAAGGGTTTTCAGGTCCAGCGCCAGGATCTCGGTCTTACCTTCGGCTGTTTTTGTTTTTTTATAGAAACCCTGTTTGGTTTTATCACCAAGCCATTTATTTTCTTCCATTTTTTGCACGTAGGCAGGAAGTTTAAATAACTCGTGTGCCTTATCCTCAGGGCAATTATCGTAAAGTCCTTTTGCTACCTTGATCATGGTATCCAGCCCAACTACATCCGAAGTACGAAAAGTAGCCGATTTTGGCCTGCCCAACGCCGGTCCCGTAAATTTATCTACCTCCTCTACAGTCAGGTCAAGCTTTTCTACCAGATGCAATAGTGCCATAATTGAATACACCCCAACCCGGTTGGCAATAAATGCCGGCGTATCTTTACACAAAACCGTTGTTTTGCCTAGAAATTTATCACCATAGTGCATCAGGAAATCAACAATTTCCGGCTTGGTATGGGGTGTTGGAATGATTTCCAGCAACTTCAGATAACGTGGCGGGTTAAAAAAGTGCGTTCCGCAAAAATTTGCCTTAAAGTCGTCACTCCTGCCTTCCGCCATCAAATGAATAGGGATACCAGAAGTATTAGAAGTAATCAGGGTTCCGGGTTTACGGAACTGTTCTACCTGTTCAAAAACCTTCTTTTTGATATCAAGATTTTCCACCACCACTTCAATCACCCAGTCATAACCGGCAATTTTTGACATGTCATCGTCGAAGTTCCCGGTTTTAATCTTGTTCAATACTTTTTTAGAATAAACCGGAGAAGGATTAGTTTTTACAGCAGTTTGCAAAGCTGTATCTACAATCCTGTTTTTTACTACAGGCTTATCTAGCGTTAATCCTTTTGCCTGCTCTTCAGGTGTCAGCTCTTTTGGTGCAATATCTAAAAGCAAAACCTCTACACCAATATTGGCAAAGTGGCATGCAATACGCGAACCCATAATCCCCGAGCCCAGAACGGCAACTTTGTTTATGCTTCTTTTCATGTTAATCAACAGTATATGCTACAGTTATATCATTTAGTTTTATCAATAGATTAATGAACGTCTCCTTTTCTTTTTTAGAGAAATGCTCGTCGAGATATTCATTAAATTTTCGAACAACACCTTTAGCCAAATGTTTTTTCTCCTTACCAAAATCAGTAAGAAACACTTTTACCGAGCGTTTATCGCCAACAGAAGTTTCACGGTATATCAGTCCCGCCTCCTCCATGTTATTCAGCATACGCGACAAACTTGTGGCTTTCACCCCAAGCAGTCCCGCCAGGTTAGAAACAGCAGTCCCCTCCTCATCATTAATATTAATCAACATGTACCCGATAGCTTGTGTAATCCCAAAACTGGCCGCCATCTGGTTGTACTTATTGAACATGTTCTGCCATGCAAACTTCACGTGATAATCTAATGTTTGCTGTTGTTTCATTTTGTTAATTTATTATGCTTGCATAACAAAGCTAATGAATGTATTTTGTTATTGCAATAGAAAAAAAGAAAATAATTGTTAAAAGATTATTAATATTGAGCCACACACAAATCACAATGATTATGAGAAAACTACGGCTAATCCTGGCCCTGGTGTTTACATTTGGTACGGTTGCCAAAGCCCAGGTAACCTACTACGGAAAAGAATTGTTTAACAGTCAGAAACTTCAGGTGCTTCAGCAAACTACAACGCTTTTTACCCTCCAATATAAAAACTACCAGGATCTGCAGCAATTCGATGAGGCCATCAAAAAAGTATGGACCATAACTCCATATAAAATTATCAAGCCCGAAGAGCTATCAAAATATCAAACGGCTGAGCAGTATTCTTTCTTTTCATTTGATACCTTCAATACAAAGAGTGGTGATACCCTGACCAGCAATATCATTTATTCACTGGCTTTGGTAACGCCGTCTGATGTGCCTAAAAAAAAGAATATTTATACCCTCGCTTATGTTACCCTTTCGCCGGATTTTTATACCGGCATAAATGCACAACAGCGTAGTGGTGACAAGGAAGAAATTTCAAGATCTGTAAAAAGGAATCTGATTGGAGATTTCTATAATTCATCTATCTTTTTCAACTGGTCGCCCGGATTCTTATCGGGCTATTTAAAACAAATCAATGATGGCTTATTGTATGGACAAAGCCGCTCGCTTGATTTCCAGTTTTACAATAAAATCCGTGTTCCGGAGCTTACCAAAGAAACATTGTATGTTCCTGAATACATCCGTCAGCTTTTTTCTGCGCAGCAGCCGGCAAGTTCCCCCTCAGATGAAAAACTGGAACAGTATAACTATAAGCTAAAATTTGTAACCAGTCAACAGCTCGACAGCTTAATACTGGCACCCCAATCCAATTTAAAATACCTGATTTATACCAGGCGCACTAATGATAAAATAATCAGCATATATGACAGTAAAGATAACCAGATCATCTATCAGATGTTATCACCTGGAAAACCTGATGTGGAGATGAACGACCTGAACAAAATTAAACAGGTAATCAAGTCTATTGCCTCGAACCAATAAAAATGTAAAAGTACCCTGAACAAAAATATTCAGATTTCACTAAAAAGCAAAAGCGCCCCGGCTAATAACCGGGGCGCTTTCGTGTTATATTTAAATTCGATATGCTTAGTAAAGCGTAAACTCTACACGACGGTTTTGTTGACGACCAGCTGCAGTTTTATTGGTTGCAATCGGCTGATCAGGTCCGTAACCAGTAGCTTCGATACGTGATGCATTCGCACCTTGTGTTACCAGATAAGCCTTTACTGATTCAGCTCTTTCTTTTGATAAACGTAAATTCAATTCTCTTGAACCTGTAATGTCAGTATGACCAGCTAATTTCAGGCTAAAGTTTTTCTGAATCAATAAACCAGCAACGCGGTTTAAAGTAGCGAATGATTTAGAGCGGATGGTAGCTTTACCTAAATCAAATTCTAAATTTGAGATCGCATCTTTAACTACTTTACGGTCTTCTTCAGTGATGATTCTTTCCACCACTTTTTCCGGAGTTTTTAAAGGACAACCTGAACCATCTACAACGGTACCAGCCGGCGTTCCAGGGCATTTATCTAATTTATCAGCAACACCGTCACCATCTGTATCTTTTAAGATATCAGCCATCTCTGAACGCAATTTTGCATTTTCTGCTTTTTGTGCATCCAGGTCAGATTTCAAGGCATTCGCTGTATTTTTTGCAGCTACTGCTTCATCATAAGTTGCAGCAACCGGATTATGGAAAGCCAGTTGTTTTCCAGAGCCTAAAGCAAACTCTAAACCAGCATGTGCATAGCTGTATTTGTCGTTACCGTTTCTGTAAACACCATCCAAATTATCACCATCAACATAGTTGAATGTCCAACCCAAATCAAAATTCACAGCATCTGTTAGCTTGAACTTTGCACCTAAACCTACCGGAATAATCAATTCGTTAATTGTTTTGCCACCACCAAATGCAGTTGTTCCGCCAGCGGTAGTGATAGTTGGCTGATAACCCGCAAAACCGGCACCTGCCAATGCATAAAGTTGTAAGGCATTCTCTTTCTTAAACATGTCGATGTTAAACATGTTCACTACTGCATTTAAGGTAGCAGAGTATTCTAATTGTGTTTCAAAAGATCTCACTGCTGAGTTATTCGTTGCGCCGCTTCCGAAAGCTTCCGTATTATCACCACTTAATTTACCTCTTACTCCATCTAAACGAAGTGAGAAGTATGGAGTAAATTGTTTTTTGATATACAAGCCATAACCAAAATTGTATTTGTTATTGCTAAAATCGTTTCTGCCACCCAGCGGTGAAACAGGAGTCAATACTCCGGCATTCACACCGATAGACCATGTCCTGAATTTTGCAGCTGTAGTAGCAGAAGGGGTCTCCTGCGCTAAAGCGGCCGATCCCATAAACAAACCAGCTAGTGCAACTGGCAGTGCTTTGAATAAACTTACTTTCATAATTTTCGTATAACGTTGAATAAGCGTCACCGACAACATACAATTGTTATACCAAAAATATTTTCCGCCATCAATACTTTTTCCACAGACGTGGAAAGCTTATGCTTGCGGACCAGAAACTAGTATCCCACAGCTTGGTCATCTCCCCTTGGGTCTGCACCACCCTGATAATAACCCCATTTGGTTTTTAAAATGGCATCCACTCTTCCAATCGACCCACGCGGAACGATTTTGTAGCCTTTTGCCTTCAACTTCTCAACGGCGACGCTGTCGATTGCATCTTTTTCAACATACACTTCATCCGGGAGCCACTGATGATGAAATTTTTTGGCCGCCACAGCAGGCTGCATCCCCATATCAAAATCAATTACGTTGATAATGGTTTGGAAAACGGAAGTAATGATGGTTGATCCTCCTGGCGTACCCACAACCATGAAAAGCTTACCATCTTTCTCTATGATGGTTGGAGTCATTGAGCTTAGCATCCTTTTATTTGGCGCAATGGCATTCGCTTCACCTCCAACCAGGCCATACATGTTTGGTGCGCCCGGTTTCACCGAAAAATCATCCATTTCATTATTGAGCAAAAAGCCGGCACCCTTAACCGCTACAAGCGATCCATAGGATCCATTCAGGGTAGTAGTAATTGAAACAGCATTGCCGTCATGATCAACGATAGAAAAGTGAGTAGTCTCTTCGTGTTCCTTTCCTTTAACCTCTCCCGCCAGAATCATGTTGCTTGGTGTAGCGGCGTTCCAGTTGAAATTTGCCATCCTGCCCTTATTGTATGCCGCATCCAGCAAACCTACCTGTGGAACCGCATAAAAATCAGGATCCCCTAAATGCGTTGCCCGGTCGGCATATACCCTCCGCTCAGCTTCCACAATCACCTGAACCGTAGAATCGGCATTATGTCCCCACTTTTTCAAAGGATAGGTTTCCACCGATTGAAGCAATTGCAGCAGCGCAATGCCGCCGCTTGATGTTGGTGGCATGGTGATGATTTTATAACCTCTGTAGTTTCCTGTAATGGGCTTTCGCCAGGCGGAGTGATAGTTTCTTAAATCTTCTTTGGTAATCAAACCTTTTCCACGCTGCATTTCTGCAACCAGCGAATCGGCTACTGCACCTTCATAAAATCCTGCCCTGCCTTTTTCCTGAATCAGCTTTAAGGTATTGGCCAGTTCTTTTTGTATCAGTAAGTCATTTTCTTTCCAGGTACTCTCCAGGTTAACAAAGGCCGTACCGTTGGGGTTAAAATCCATGAATTTGCGATGCAATCCGTTTAATTCTGCAGCCTGACGTTTAGTGATCTTAAATCCGTTTTGAGCAAGTTCAATTGCAGGCTGCAACACCTGTGCCCAGGTCAGTTTACCATATTTCTGATGGGCCTCAACCATGCCATCAACCGATCCAGGTACCCCCGCGGCTAAATGTCCGTATAAACTCTTCGCTACAATAGGGTTGCCAGATGCATCCAGATACATATCCCTGCTGGCGCCTGCAGCAGCCTTTTCCCTAAAATCCAGGGCGTTAATTTCGCCAGATGCCGAGCGGAAAACCATAAATCCGCCGCCACCTATATTTCCGGCATTCGGATAAACTACAGCCAATGCAAACTGAACAGCTACCGCTGCGTCAACTGCATTCCCTCCTTTTTTTAAAATTTCCACCCCAACTTCCGATGCTTCCGGATGGGCCGAAACAACCATTCCGTTTTTATATTCTCCGCTATTATTCTTACCAAGCTGTCCGCCGGCACAAGCAGCAAAGAAAATAGTTATCGCAATCAGTATCGAGGTAATTTTAAAATCAGTTAGGGGCTTTATAGTTTTCTGCATCTTTATATATTTTTTCTATGATATCGTTATTTTTCTCCGTTATAATTTTTCGTTTCAAACTTAGTTTAGGCGTTAACTCCCCGCCATCAATACTCCACTCTTTAGGCAATAAGGCAAATCTTTTTACCTGTTCCCATTTACCGAAATCTACATTCGCCGCCTCTATTACTTCATTATATTTCGCCTGCACCTGCGCATCTTTAATCATCTCTTCGTTGCTGGTAAAACTAATTCCCTTTCTGCCGGCCCAGGTTTTCAGTGTTTCAAAGTTCGGCACAATCAGCGCTGAAGGGAATTTCCGGTTCTCGCCCAAAACCATGATCTGCTCAATAAAAATAGATTCCTTATATTTGTTCTCCAGCATTTGCGGCGCCACATACTTACCTCCCGCCGTTTTAAACATCTCTTTCTTGCGGTCGGTTATCTTCAGGAAGCGGCCGTCAATCAACTCACCAATATCACCTGTATGAAACCAGCCATCCGCATCTACGGCTTCTGTAGTAAGGTCAGGCCGGTTATAGTAACCTTTCATCACCTGATGACCTCGAGTCAACACCTCACCATCAGTTGCAATCTTCACCTCTACTCCTTTAATCACCTCACCTACAGTACCAAACATGGTTCCGCCAAAATGATTTACCGTAATCACCGGCGAGGTTTCAGTCAAACCATAACCTTCAAAAACGGGCATCCCCGCCGCCCAGAAAATTCTGGCCAGGCGTGGATTTAAAGCTGCACCGCCAGAAACAATCACCACAATTTCTCCACCGAGGGCCTCCTGCCATTTCTTGAAAACCAGCTTTCTGGCGATTCCAAGCTTCAGGTTATACCAGGCACCAGCATCAGTAGTAAATTTCTCAGCAAGGGCCAGCGACCAGAAGAAGATACCCTTCTTGATCCCGGTAAGCGCCTTACCTTTCTCCATTATCTTATCATAGACTTTTTCCAGCAGCCGGGGGACCGTCGAAAATGCATTTGGTTTCACATGTTGAATATCGGCTACGATAGTTTCCATGCTTTCGGCATAGTAAATCTCCATTCTGTTGAACAGGTACAGATAAATAATCATGCGTTCAAAAATATGCGATAGCGGCAGGAAGCTTAATCCTTTATTCACACCTTCGGGCATAACCACGGCAGAATTTATAAAGTTAGCCACCAGGTTATGATGGGTAAGCATTACGCCTTTCGGTGTACCTGTAGTGCCTGAAGTATAAATGATTGTTAAAATGTCCTCCGGCGTAACCTTCGCCCGGTGATTGTCAAGATTGATATCTTTACTTTGCTTTCCATTCTCGGTAAGTACCGTCCAGCAATCTACATTTTCAATGGTATTAAAACTGTAAATTTTGATAGCCGGGTTCACTTCATCTACACAAGGTTTAATCTTTTTATATAAATCCTCATCAGCGACAAAGATGATGGCGATTTCAGCATCTTTGAGTATAAACTGAATATCATGTTCAGCGAGTGTAGGATATAGCGGGATCTGATAGGCACCAATCTGATTGGCAGCGAAATCTGCAATATTCCACTCCGGTCGGTTATGCGACATCACTGCCACACGGCCGCCCTTGCCTATTCCGGCATTAATTAATCCGCGACTTAAATTATCTACACTCGCACAAAAGTCAGCTGTACTGTAGTTAACCCATTTGCCATTAATTTTTCCGTTTATAAACGCTTGCTTCGGTTTTTCCAGGTTGTGTTTCAATAAATCGAAAACCCTTGTAATTTCTGCCGCCATATGATGATATAATATTTGGTTAAGTTAAAAAATCCAACATTAAGATGCACTGATCCTGATGTTTTTTAATTTAAAATGATGTTAGCGTAACCAACCTCAAAATTTCTGCAGGTCGTTTCGTTACAGCAATAAACTTACCAATAACAAATTTACTATGCAAGCATTGTTTTTTTTATGACCCAAACTTTTTACCCAAAAAACATAATCGGCACTAAAGTTGTTAGGCTGATGATATTTACAAAAACATTTAAATTATGAAAAAGTTATTTACAATTTTTGGATGCATTGCGTTATTTGCATTAACAGCTACAACAGTTAAAGCGCAGAATTACAAAACTGGATTGGGATTAGGAATTGACTTTGGCGATGGCGCTACATTGGTAGGTCCTTCAATCAGACACCACTTCAGTCCGAAAGCAGCCATTCAGGGTGATGTATTGTTCGGCGGAAACTCAACTATTATTCAGGGTTTCTTACAATATAATTCTGCCATTCCAGGAGCAAAAGGATTAGACTGGTATTTAGGTGGTGGTCCATCAATTCAACTGTATGATGGCGGATCGAGTTTCTATCTTGTACCAATGGTAGGTTTAGATTATAAATTTTCAGGAGCGCCTTTGGCGTTAGCCCTTGACTGGAGACCAAGACTTTACATTGGAGATAATGACAGTGATTTCAACGCTGGTAGATTTGGCTTAGGTTTCAGATATACTTTTTAAGAAATAGCATCATAAATCAGAACCGTTGCCTTTCAGGCAGCGGTTTTTTTTTGTTCTGAGGAATAAGAATGCCCTTGCAAGCGTTGTAAAAGACGATATTGGCTGAAACGAACAAATCCATACGCCATTTGTTTCGTTGAGCCGTTGTTCGGGAGCTCTTCGGGAAGTGTTCGGGAAAACCCCTTGTTTGTTCGGGAAACGTTCGACTGAGCTTCGGGGAGTGTTCGGGAACTGTTCGGGAAAGGTTGCGGATGGCATCGGGAATTCTCCCAGACAACATGCAGAAAAGTTCTGGACAAGTTCGGGAAATGTTCTGCCAGCTATCGGGTGAAACCAAAGCAAAAGGCGAGCCCTACCCGAAGTTTAGGCGAACTTGCCTAATGGTTGTCCCGGAGTTGTCTGGTGTAAAACTACATAATTATCCGAATAACACACGATAATGCTTATTCACCTATGCGGTCATACGGATTTCCACCATTGGATCAACTCAGAATCTAAATAAAAAAACCGCCAGGTAAACTGACGGTTTTGAATTTATTGTTTATTGAATACCTATTTCCCCAGCCACTTTGCAAAAACAGCTTTCTGTGCTGGCGTTGCGTTACTGTTAATCGTAGCCTTTAAGCGTACGCTTGGATTTTCTTTAAGGTTTAAAGAAATCTCTTTATCTAAACCATCGCGTTTTATTTTTAACTTTAATACGTCGCCGATGTTTTTCTTTCCAACCAATGGTAAAGTTTCTAACGATAGCATCGGACTTTTCAGTTTTACAGTCGACAGTGCATCGCTTATCGTTACATCATCTACCGACACAATTTCATCGTTCACATTTAAACCTGCAACCCATGCAGCAGAATTCCGGGTAATTGACGTTACAGTGATTGCGCCATTGTTGTTCAACTGACCCGCAGCTCCGGTAACGGGTTTGCCTGGAGTGGCATTTTCCGTAGTCACATCTACTCCGGCGTAACCAAAGTATTTTACATATTCTGCATCGTCAACACCATTTACATACTTTGCCCAGAAACTGGTAAAACTAATGCCTGAAACCTTTTCCACCATTGCTTTAAATTCAGCATCAGTATAGCCACGTTTAAGGGTTTTACATTGCCAGTACATCGCCTTCATTACATCATCCAGACTTTTTGCACCCTTGGTGGCATTGATAATTTCCAGGTCCATTAAAATCCCGATCACCTCCCCTTTGTTGTAGTAAGAAATAGAATTGTTTTTTGAATTCTCATTCGGACGATAGCCGATAATCCACGCATCATAACTGGAAGAGGCGGCCGACTGGTATTTTGCACCCGGTGTATTTAAAACCGTGCCTATTGCACCCGCTAAATCAGTTACAAATGTGGCTTCATCGTTAAAACCTGCCCTGTGCATATATTTATTCTCATAGTAGGAAGTAAAACCCTCCGCTACCCAAAGATTGGTGGTATAATTCTCGTTATCATAATCAAAAGGACCTAAAGCTACAGGACGAAGACGCTTTACATTCCACAAGTGATGATATTCGTGAGCTACCAATGCCAAAAAGCCTTTGTACCCAGCTTCAGTTGAATAGGCATTTCTTGATGCACCAAGGGTTGTAGAGTTTAAATGCTCCAAACCGCCCCCGCCACGTTGAAAGTTATGCACGATAAAAACGTAATGCTTATTTGGGTTTTCGCCGTATACTGCAGTGGGCTCTTCCACAATTTTAGCCATATCTACTTTTAGCTTTTCCTTGTCGTAATTTCCACCACCATACATGGCCACTTCATGACGGACACCCGCAGCAGTAAACTCAAATACATCCTGATTGCCAACTTCTATAGGGCTATCGTATAAAATATCAAAATCTGATGCTTTATAGGTGAAAGTCTGACCTGGAACAGGGTCTAAACCTGTAGAAACCTTACTCCAGGTATTAAACGGTACAATCTTAACCGTACTGGCTGATTTGATCATCCCGTCAGGGTGCATGAAAATACCTGTTGGTGATAAGAAGGCATGCGATTCATCAATGAAAGCGGTACGCACGGAGATTTCGAATGCATAAACCCGGTAATTGATCTGAATATTTGATGCCTTTGCCGAGAAAATCCTCCAGGTATTTTTCCTTACTTTTTCCACTCTGGCAATTTTTCCGCCGGCAGTGGCTTTGAATTCTTCAACACTTTTCTCAAACTCACGTACCAGGTACGATCCGGGCGTCCAAACCGGCATCTTAACATCAACGTAATCTTTGGCCAGGCCCGAAATATTCATCTGAACTTCTGCATAATGCGCTTGTGGTTCTTTGAACGAAACCTCAAAGCCAATTTTCACCTGTGCCTGTGCTCCCATAATACACGTTAGTAGTAAAACTAAACTTAAAACTGATTTTTTATTAAACATATTAAATGTGCTTTGCCACAAATTTAGATTTATTGAAGATGATTTAGCATAAAATTAATACATATGGTGTAAAATAGTTGTTTCGCTCAGGTTCCTGCGCAGCTTCATGTACCATCTGCTATGGTAACATCTTAAATACAACAAATTTTGGACTAAACTATTTGGATATTTTTACACTCTATTCTGTAGCGTTAATTTAGTTTTAATGCACAGATAAGCAGAACTCAAATATAAACATGAAGAAAAGGTATATCATTTATACTGTTTTGGCTTTAGGCCTCGCCTATTTAGTATACTACAGAATTAACGCGAACAAAAAATTAGAAGGCAAGGGCGGTGCTTCATCCGGACAAGGCAAGGGTGCCGATAAAGGTAAAGGAAGTGGTCCTGCACCCATGGTGGTTGATGGTATGGTAGTAAAAACCACTTCTTTCGACACCGACCTTGAAGTAACCGGCGTAATTGAAGCCAACGAATCAGTAGTATTAAAAAGCGAAGTTTCAGGTCTGGTTACCGGAATATATTTCACCGAAGGAACAAATGTATCCAAAGGCAGTGTCCTGGTAAAAGTCAACGATCGTGATATCCAGGCACAGCTTCAGGAAGCCTTGACTAAACAAAAGCTATCAGGCACAAATGAAAACAGGGCAAAACAACTTTTGGAAAAAGGCGCGATAAGTCAGGAAGAATATGATACCTCACTTGCCGACCTCAGGTCGCTTCAGGCACAATCACAGCTCATCAGGGCGCAGCTGGCCAAAACCACGATCAGGGCACCTTTTTCAGGAAGAATTGGCTTACGGAGTATTTCTGCAGGTACATATTTAACCCCTGCAACAGTAATTGCCAATCTGGTAAGCACCAATCCCATCAAGATTACTTTCTCTGTTCCGGAAAAATATGCTGGTCAGATTAAAATGGGTTCGTCAATCAGTTTCACAACTGATGGCGTCTCTAAACAGAATACCGGAAAGGTTTATGCCATCGAACCGGGAATTAATGCAGCAACGAGAACTTTACAAATCAGAGCACTGGCCCCCAATGCCGATAACAAGCTTCTCCCTGGTGCATTTGCCAAAATAAAATTAGCGCTGAATACATTACCGGATGCCATTCTAATTCCCAACCAGGCCATCATTCCTGTATTAAAAGGCAAGATTGTGTATATCCAGAAGAATGGAAAAGCGCAGGAGGTAAAGGTCGAAGCCGGAACACGTACTGACGAAAATATAGTAATCACATCGGGATTAAAAGTTGGCGACACCGTTTTAACTACGGGTTCTATGGCTTTAAAAAAGGATGCTCCGGTAAAAGTTAATTTACTTAAAGATTAAAGATGAGTATCTCCACCACCAGTATTAAAAGACCGGTTCTAGCGATTGTAATGAACCTGCTGATTGTCCTTTTCGGGATTATCGGTTATACCTTTCTTGGTGTTCGCGAATATCCGTCTATCGATCCGACAGTAGTTTCCGTAAGAACCTCCTATCCGGGTGCAAATGCCGACATTATCGAATCGCAGATTACCGAACCACTGGAAAAATCAATCAATTCTATTGATGGAATCCGGAATATATCCTCATCCAGTAATCAGGGTACCAGCAACATTACAATCGAATTTAACCTGGATAAAAATATTGAAGAGGCTGCGAATGACGTAAGGGATAAGGTTTCGCAGGCCGCCAGAACACTTCCAAAAGATATTGATGGCTTGCCAACAGTAAGTAAAGCCGATGCAAACTCCGACCCTATCGTTTCCATGACCATCCAGAGCGATAAAAGAAATACCCTGGAGCTGAGTGATTTTGCTGAAAACGTGATCGCTGACAGGATCCAGACGATCCCCGGAGTGAGTAGTGTACAGATACAGGGCCAGCGAAAATATTCGATGCGGATCTGGATGGACCCCAATAAGCTAAGTGCTTACGGCTTAACCTCACAGGATATTGTTACGGCACTGGATAATGAAAACGTCGAACTTCCATCTGGTAAAATCACTGGCCAAACTACTGAGCTAACAGTTAAAACCCTGGGTAAACTAACCAATGAGGATGAATTTAATAACCTGATTCTAAAATCCGACAGCAACCAGGTGGTGCAACTGAAAGATGTTGGCTATGCAGTTTTGGGATCTGAGAACGAAGAAACAATATTGAGGGAGTCGGGCCGCCCCATGGTTGCTGTAGCCATTATTCCTCAGCCCGGAGCCAATTACCTCGACATCAGCAAAGAGTTTTACAAACGTTTTGACAAGCTGAAGGCAGATATGCCTAAAGACATTAAACTAAATGTTTCTTTAGATAATACCTTATTTATTAAACGATCGGTTACCGAAGTAGCCGAAACGATTGGTTTATCACTGGTATTGGTAATTCTGATCATTTACCTCTTTTTCAGGGATTGGGCAATTGCATTCCGCCCTTTAATTGATATTCCGGTGTCATTGGTATTTACGTTTTTTATCATGTATGCTTTTGGTTTTTCCATTAACGTACTCAGCCTGCTGGCCATCGTACTGGCTACCGGGCTGGTAGTAGATGATGGTATCGTGGTTACTGAAAATATATTTAAGAAAGTTGAAGAAGGTATGTCGCCATTTGAAGCGGCAATTAAAGGCTCAAACGAGATTTTCTTCGCGGTAATTTCCATATCCATTACTCTGGCTGCAGTATTCCTTCCTGTAATTTTCCTTCAGGGATTTGTTGGCCGTTTGTTCAGGGAATTTGGTATTGTAATCGGTGCAGCGGTATTGATTTCTGCGTTTGTGTCGCTTACCTTAACCCCTATGCTCAATGCCTATTTGATGAAACCAGGCGGACATAAGCCTTCCAGGTTTTACAACTGGACTGAACCTTATTTCGTAAAGCTAAACGATGCTTACGAATCCAACCTGAATAAGTTTTTAGACAAAAGATGGCTTTCCATTCCCATCATTGTGATTTGTGTGGGATTGATATTCCTGTTCTGGAAAATATTACCAAAGGAAACAGCCCCTTATGATGACAGGAGTGCCATTAACATCAATGCGACATTGCCGGAGGGCGCTTCTTTCACCTCAACGGATCAGTTTATCATGAAACTAAATCAGCTGGTGATCGACTCTGTTCCTGAGAAAAACGTGAATATCACGATTACCTCCCCTGGTTTTGGCGGTGCAGGCTCTACCAACTCCGGTTTTGTAAGAATGGGATTAATCAATCCGGAAGACAGGGAACGCACGCAAAAGGATATTGCTGATATGCTGACCAAAGCCACTAAAAAATATACTGAAGGAAAAGTAATCGTAAATCAACAGCCTACCATCTCAGTAGGCAGACGGGGTGGTTTACCCATAAGTTATATCATCCAGGCACAGAATTTCGAAAAACTAAGGGAGAAAGTCCCAGTCTTTATGGATGAGGTGGCTAAAGACCCAACCTTCACCGTATCGGATGTGAACCTGAAATTTAATAAACCCGAGATTAACCTGACCATCAACCGGGAGAAGGCAAAAAACCTTGGCGTATCCATAGCTGATATTGCGCAAACTTTAAACCTGGGCCTGAGCGGGCAGCGGTTCTCGTATTTTTTCATGAATGGAAAACAATACCAGGTAATCGGACAGTTTGATCGAACGGATAGAAAAGATCCGCTTGATTTGAGTTCTGTTTATGTGCGTAATGATAAAGGGGAGCTGATTCAGCTGGATAACCTGGTGACTGCAAAAGAAGAAAGCAGTCCGCCGCAATTATACCGTAACAACCGTTTTATCTCCGCAACGGTTTCGGCAGGCCTGGCGCCAGGGAAAAGTATTGGTGAGGGAATTGATGCGATGGATGCCATTTCTAAAAAAGTTTTAGATGAAACTTTCTCAACCGATCTAAGCGGGGAATCAAGGGATTTTAAAGAGAGCTCTTCAAATACAGTGTTTGCATTCGGCTTGGCCCTACTATTGGTTTACCTGATTTTATCAGCACAGTTTGAGAGTTTCAAAGATCCCATCATCATCATTTTAACCGTTCCAATGGCTGTGGCCGGTGCCTTTTTATCTTTATGGCTATGTGGCCAAAGCTGGAATATCTTTAGTCAGATTGGTACCATCATGTTAATTGGTCTGGTGACTAAAAACGGGATTTTAATTGTTGAATTTGCCAACCAGCTTAAGGAGAAAGGAATTCCCATCCCTGAAGCCATTAGGGAAGCAGCTGTTTCACGACTTCGCCCGATTTTGATGACCAGCCTGGCCATTGCCATCGGTGCCCTCCCTATTGCCCTGGCATTAGGCGCTGCCGCAAAGAGCAGAATGAGTATGGGAACTGTTATTGTAGGCGGAACCACGTTTTCACTTGTATTAACCTTATTCGTGATTCCGGCCATTTACTCTTACTGGGCAAAACCCTATAAACCTAATAAACAACTGAAAGATGCACATCGCTTTGAACAGGAAGCTTTACACAATGAAGAATAAGATGATGGGTAAAAGATTAAGCATATTTCTTTTCATTTTGAGCTTATCCCTTTCGGGCTTCGCCCAGGAAAAACTCAGCTTGCAGGAGGCTATCAGCATTGCACTGCAAAACAATTACGACATTAAAATCAGTAAGAATGATATTTCCATAGCTAAAAACAATGCCAACATAGGCAATGCCGGAATGTTGCCAACGCTTACCGGAACTTATTCGAATGGTGGAAGTATTCAAAATACGCGACAATCGCCGGCAACCGGGGCAGAAAGGGTGATTACCGGGGCGAGAAGTACCAACAACGACCTTGGGGCCGACTTAAACTGGACAGTATTTGATGGCTTTAGCATGTTTGCCAATTACGACCGCTTAAAGGAGTTACAAAAGCAGGGTGAGGCTACTTCACGATTAGCCATACTCACAACGGTTGCTGATGTAGTTACCGCTTATTACGATATAGTAAGGCAGCAACAGCTCCTCATAGCTGCCGATAGTGCCATGGATGTTTCAGTATTGCG
This sequence comes from Pedobacter frigidisoli, assembly GCF_032678525.1. GTDB lineage: Bacteria > Bacteroidota > Bacteroidia > Sphingobacteriales > Sphingobacteriaceae > Pedobacter > Pedobacter frigidisoli_A. The sequence goes on along the minus strand of NZ_JAVTSE010000007.1, from coordinate 203,613 downwards.
CACTAACATTGCTAAAACAAAACTTCAGCTGGGCAGAGGCTCAAAACTAGATGTATTAACAGCCCAGGTTGATTACAACACCGATACCTCAAACTATCTTCAGGTTAAAAATGCTTTACAGGTGGCAAAAGTCCGCCTCAATCAGATTCTGGTGAGAGACATCAGCACCAGTTTTGCAGTTAGCAACAGCATAGAGGTGGATAAAGGAATTTTATTTACCAGCCAGGCCGAGCTGGCAGAAAAGCAAAATCCCAATGTACAGTACGCCTTTATCAATCAGCGCATTGCTGCTTTAAATCTAAAATCAATCAGGGGGGCAAGATATCCCGCAATCAGCCTGAATTCGGGGTATAGCCGTTCTAACAGTACCACCCCTACCGGTTTCAACCAGAAATTCGCAGCGAATGGATTTACCTATGGGGTTACTGCCAGTTTGAATTTGTTCAACGGATTTTTACAAAGGCAACAGGAAAGAAATGCAAAAATTGAAATAGAAACAGCGAGCTTAAACCTCAACAAGACTAAGCTTGATGTGAATTCACAACTGCTTACCGCTTACCAGAATTACAGTACCTATCTTGATTTGATTAAGCTGGAGCAGCGTAACGTAGATATTGCAAAAGAGAATCTCGACATTACCCTGGCCAAATACCGGCTGGGCAGTATTGCACCTTTGGAGCTAAGAGAGGCACAACGCAATGCTATTGATGCCCAAAACCGCTTTATAGAAATGCAGTATCAGGCTAAAATTGCAGAAACTACGCTGAAAGAAATTAGCGGAAATATAGATTTATCCAATTAATCTCTATATTTAGTGCATGATACTTGTTGCAGATAGTGGCTCATCAAAAACGGATTGGATGGGCTATCTTGATGGTGAGACCATTAAGTTCAATACCCCTGGAATAAATCCTTATTTTTTAAATGAGCAAGACATCAGCAAGCTGATTTTGAAAAATGAAAGCGTTGTTCAGTATGCTGATCAAGTAAAAGAAATTTATTTCTTTGGTGCCGGGTGTTCTTCACCTGATAAACATGAAGTAGTCTCAAACGGACTTTCGGCTGTCTTCACCAAATCATTCATCTCTGTCGACCATGATTTACTTGGATCTGTTTATGCTACCTGCGGCGACAGCGAGGGCTTGAACTGCATTTTAGGTACAGGCTCGAACATCTGTTACTTTGATGGAAAGAAAATTCACGACGGACATCATGGCTTAGGCTATGTTCTGGGCGATGAAGGGTCGGGAACTTTTTTCGGCAAAAAGGTTCTCCTCGCCTATCTATACAACAAAATGCCCGCGCCGCTGGCTGCAGAATTTAAAAAAGCCTTCCCTGCCGATAAAGAGCAGATTATCACCAACGTTTACCAGAAATCATTCCCGAATATCTACCTGGCCGGTTTTAGCCGTTTCATGGCAAATCACAAAGAACATCCCTTTATCCAGGAAATACTGAGAACAGGCTTTCAGGAATTTGTGGATACCAACGTAAAAGATTATCCAAAATACAAAAGCGTACCCTGCCATTTTGTAGGCTCTATTGCCTATTACTATCAGGAAGAACTCATTAGCGTATTAAAAGAAAACAAAATAGAACCGGGCAAAATACTCCAGAAACCCATCGATGAGCTTTTCAACTTCATTCTGGAAAAAGAAGGTATTATTAACTAGGCCAGCTAAGTACCAGTTTCAGGGTATAAACTTATTGTTAAAATATTCTTAAGATTTTAAACATAAGCACATACATTTTGTTATAATTTTGGAAGCAGAACAATTGCGCAGAACATATGAAGAGAATATTAGTAGTGGACGATGATATTGAAGTTTTAGAAACTATTCAATTGATACTTGAAATTGGTGGATTTAAAGTTTCCGCACTTAACGATGGTGAAGAAGTCTTCAACCGCATCGAGAGCTTTAATCCTGACCTGATTTTACTGGACATTTCCCTTGGCCACATTGACGGGCGTGTATTGTGTGAACAATTGAAATCTCTCGAAAGCACCTCTAAAATTCCAATTCTGCTGATATCCGGTTTATACGATCAGAAAGATTTTACCACTTTAAATTATGGGCAGGATGATTTCCTTTCCAAACCCTTCCAAATGGATGTGCTATTGAAAAAAATCGCAAAAATCCTTTCATTGGAACAAGATCAAAGTCATTTATTGAATTAATTCAGCTATACTTATTCTAAAGCCAGGAAACCAAAGCGTTTGCCTGGCTTTTTTATTTCCCTTCAAGTGTATCCCGCCCACTCTCTGTCATTTTGACAATTAAAGCGGTTTGGAACAGGCATTGATATGCAAGTGTAGATTAAATAATTTATTTACATATGAGCATACAGGAAAAAGGAAATATTTCGATCCACACTGAGAATATTTTCCCGATAATTAAAAAGTTTTTATACTCGGATAACGAGATTTTTCTTCGCGAGCTGGTTTCTAATGCTGTTGATGCTGTACAGAAAATTAAAAGACTAGGTTCACTAGGGCAGTTTAACGGCGAAGTTGGCCAACCATTGGTAAAAGTTGCAGTTGATAAAGACGCCAAAACCATTACCATCAGTGACAATGGATTGGGTATGACTGCTGAGGAGATCAAAAAATACATCAACCAGGTTGCATTTTCAGGTGCCAGCGAATTCGTTGAAAAGTTTAAAGATGCTAAAGATGCCAACGAAATCATTGGTAAATTCGGTTTGGGCTTCTACTCTGCATTCATGGTTGCTGATCTGGTAGAAATCCAGACATTATCCTTCCAGGAAGGTTCAGAACCCGCCCGTTGGGTTTGTGACGGAAGTACTGAATTTGAAATTACGGAAGGCAACAGAACCACCCGCGGTACTGATATCATCCTACATGTAAACAAAGATTCTGAAGAGTTCCTAGAAGACTCGAAGCTCCAGGAAATCCTGGATAAATATGCTAAATTCTTACCTGTCCCTATCCAGTTTGGTACTAAAACCGAATCGGTAGAAGATGGTGAAGATGCGGAGGGCAAAAAACAATATAAAGATGTAGAAGTTGATAACATCATCAATACTACAAACCCAATCTGGACAAAAGCACCTGCAGATTTGTCAGATGAGGACTACCTAAGCTTTTACCGCGAATTATATCCATTTAGCGAAGAGCCTTTATTCTGGATTCACTTAAATGTGGATTATCCGTTTAATCTTACCGGAGTATTGTATTTCCCTAAGTTGAAAAACGACTTTGAAATGCAACGCAACAAAATCAAGTTGTATTCCCGCCAGGTATTCATTACTGATGAGGTAAAAGACATCGTTCCGGAATTCCTGATGTTGCTTCACGGGGTGATCGATTCACCGGATATTCCGCTTAACGTATCACGTAGTTTCTTACAGGCTGACAGCAACGTTAAGAAAATCAATAACTACATCACCAAAAAAGTAGCAGATAAACTATCTGAACTTTTCAAACAGGATCGCAAATCTTTCGAAGATAAATGGAAAGACATTGGCTTGTTCGTTAAATATGGTATGATCAGTGAGGAGAAATTCTATGACAAAGCTAAAGACTTCGCTTTGGTAGGCAATACCAAAAATGAGTTGTTTACCTTAAACGAATATAAGGAGAAAGTGGCACCGCTGCAGACTGATAAAAACGGAACAGTAGTGTATTTGTATTCGAATGATGCCTCTAAACAGGATGCGTTTATTCAATCGGCCAACAAGAAGGATTACGATGTGCTGGTACTTGATTCTCCGATCGACAACCACTTCATTAACCAGATGGAACAAAAACTGGAGAAAACCACTATTAAGCGTGTTGACTCGGGTGTTGCAGATAAACTGATTGATAAAGATGAGGTTAATGAGCACGTGTTAAGCGAAGACCAGGTTAAAGAAGTTTCGGCTATTTTCGAAAAAGCCATCACTAAACCAGGGATGCAGGTGGAAGTTGTTGCTTTAAATTCGGATGAGTTACCGGTAACCATTACCATGGATGAGTTTATGCGCCGCATGAAAGATATGGCTGCTATGGGTGGCGGTATGGGCTTCTACGGTCAAATGCCAGACAGCTACAAAGTAGCCATCAACGGAAACCATAAACTGGTAAGCAAAATCCTAAAGGCTGAAGGCGAGGAACAAAGTAACCTGGCTAAGCAGGCTGTCGATTTAGCTTTATTGGCTCAGGGAATGCTAACAGGTGCAGAACTAACTGCATTTGTAAGCAGAAGCGTAGAGTTGATTTAAACCAATCTACTTTTAACATAAAAAAGAGAAGCTAGCGCTTCTCTTTTTTTGTTTTACGGCATGGGTATAAAACTCATTATATTTTTACCATACAAGGCATTGAAGGAAATATAAGCCATGGGTCTTATATGAACCTTACATGCCTTACCTGGTAATAGTTCACTCAACTTTTTCCTGATGTATATTTCCGCAATTTATGATCCTTTAACTCAGGTGAGCTAAGGTATGTTAAGTGGTTAAAAAACAAAGCATGTAGCGCATGATTAGCGAACTTATACACCTCAGATGGTGATTAAAAGCCAAATGCCGTAAAATAAAAAATCCTGATCTTAATCAGGATTTTAGGGTAAGAATTTTCGGGAACTCTTAGATTAAAATAAATATTTTCGACTATGCTGGCTTGTGCTCAACTTTGAAGTAATCTTTGTGATCTTCGATCATTTTAGCAATTGTTGCCGCTTTAGTATCGGTAAGTTTAAATTCAAATGCCGGTTCCTGATTCTTTTTAGAACGCACCATTTTATCAGTATAGAAACGGTAAACTAATCCATTGGTTAATAAACCGTACTTTGCTTTAGTTTTGCGGAAGTACTTTGATAAACGTGAATCGTGAATATCAAGGTTATCATCGTGGTGTTTACACTCTACCAGAATGGTCGGCTCGCCGTCCTTCATAATGGTATAATCTACTTTTTTGCTTTTTTTAACGCCAAAATCCAAAACAGCTTCAGTCTGAACTTCTGAAGGATCGAAACCTAAAATCTGAATAAAGGGCATTACTAACGCATTTCTGGTTAAGTCTTCAGACTGCACCTGAGGAAGCATCTTCTTAACTCTCGTGGCAAATTGGCCAATTTCATCTTTCAGTTCCATGTTAACTTATTGATTATATTTTTATAGGGATGATTAATTGCTGCTATACTGATTAAATACAGTATTTACATTAGAAATGATCTGATCCAAACCTCTCTTATCGAAGAAGTTTCTGTTCAACATCGCAACCATATAGTTCAACTTGGTTACATCAGTTGCCTGCATTGCAGACTGGAAGTTTCTAATTCCGTCTTTAATTGCCTGTTGTACATAAGTACGTACAATCAAAAACGACTTTTTAAAAGCGAATTCAGTTTCACGCTCACCTCTGTTGGGTGCATAGAAATTAAGTTTGCTGTATTCTTTTTGCATTCTCTGATAGATATCAGCAGAAATTGCCTGATTACCAATGATCCCTTTGTAATAAATATTGTTTAATAAAAACTCGTATTCGTTGTGTCTCATTGCAATGTTTCTTAGGGTATTATTTTAATAATCTTTTTGTGTTTACCAACCCATTATTGTATGGCCTGTTTTTAATTTGCTTATCTACAGGCTACACAAGATTGGGCAGGCAGATGTTGTTTTTAATTGAAGAGGTTAATCATTCAATTATTTGTTTTTGGCAAACAGTATAAAGATTAGAAAAAGATTAAGGTTCGTTTATTTTTTTACATGAACCCATTGGTTTATTACATGAAACCCGAACTCCATTACATGAAAACCATGGGCATATTTTTTTTTGATACTTTGCAGAAGCCATTCCTTTTTTTATTTAACTTGCATCAATTCACTCCAAACAGACAGAATAAGAAATCATGAATCTAAAATGCGTTGTGATAGACGACGAGCAACATGCAATTGAGGTGCTAACTGACCATATTGCGGAGATGCCAGGTCTTACAATTTTTAAGACATTTACCAGCCCTGTTCAGGCATTGACAGAAATCAGTGTAGACGATGAAATTGATTTATTGTTCATGGATATTGATATGCCTGGGATCAATGGAATTGAACTGGCGAAAAACATCAGGGAAAAGAGTAAGTATCTCATCTTTACAACTGCTCACCCCGATTATGCCTTACAGGCATTCGATGTGCAGTCAGACCAATACCTGCTGAAGCCGATATCATTTGCGAAATTTGCGCTAGGAATTGACAGAATCCTGAAAAAAGAAGCTAATAATGCGAAAGCGTCGCTTAAAGAAGCAGAACAGGTTTCTGCGCTTTACATCAAAGGCGATCATAAATATGCTTTTTCCAATATTGCGATTGATGAAATTCTATATATCAAAGCTTTACAGAATTATATACAGATCATTACGAAGTCAGAAACGCACACCACGTATCTTACCCTGAAAGAGATCGAAAAAGCTTTGGAAAACCACGCCTTTATTCGGGTAAATAAATCGAATATTGTGGCTAAATCAGCAATAAAGAAGGTTGATGGAAATATTATCCGTTTGGTAAATAACGAAATGATCCAGATTGGCGAAGGCTATAAAGAAGCATTCTTCGCCTATGTACAGAGTAGTTTACTAAAATCTAACAGAAGTCAGTAAACCAGTTAGATAGCAACAATAAAACTTGTAGCAATGGTTTGGCTCATATCAGTAGTAGGGCTCATGTAAGCACTTTGACTTTTGATATTTTTAAAAACAAATGCAGTTTTCTTAGAAAGCTGTGGAGTATTTTGGGTTTTCATCTGGATAAAATTATAAACCTACAATAAAACTGGTTGCAATAGTCTGGCTTTGATCTCCGGTTGGGTGAGTACTGAAATTATTTTGAGCTTTAACGTTTCTATAAACAAAAACAGTTTTTTTAACAAGCTTTGAAGTATTTTGAGTTTTCATGTGAATGATGTTTAGAATGCTACGATAAAACTGGTTGCAATGGTTTGACTTTGATCTCCGGTTGGGTGAGTGCTAAAGTTATTTTGAGCTTTAATGTTTTTATAAACAAAAACAGTTTTTTTAACAAGCTTCGAAGTATTCTGAGTTTTCATATAAATAATGTTTAAAGACCTACAATAAAACTGGTTGCAATAGTTTGGCTTTGATCTCCGGTTGGGTGCGTGCTAAAGTTATTTTGAGCCTTAATGTTTTTATAAACAAAAACAGTTTTTTTAACAAGCTTTGAAGTATTTTGAGTTTTCATGATTCTTTAATTATTATATTATTTATTTTGTTCCGTATTAACTGGTGTAAAGGTGCGGCGAGAAAATCGCCTCAACCATTTTTTTACACAAAACATAGGTTTTGGAAGATTAAAACCTTATTTCAATAGATCTAAATGGTAAAAATGTCCTCATTAAATTTTAAACTACTTTACAATAAATACAAGCTTCATCTCTTGGTATGGTGCCTTTACATCATTTATGAAGTATTTATCCTGGGTATTATCAGCAATTATTTCCGTCCTCCTGCGGTTTACTTTATTGTTTACTTTAATAACATAATTGCTTTTTATCTGCATGCTTTTCTCTTTCAAAAAGCTTTAAATTCCCAACTATTCAGGTTCAAATTTCTAAGGTACATCTTCACTATATCCCTTGTAATTTTCACATATGTTATTCTTAGTAGTATTCTATTTATATCTTTTGAAAAAATCGGGTTGATCGAACCAGATGCCAAAAGAACGCTTAATGCTGATTTTGTTTTATCGTGTATTTACAGGTCACTTTTATATATAGGCTTTTCTATTGGCTACGTCTACATCCTGAAATCTTTTGAAGATAGGAAAAAAGTAGAGGCACTTGAACGTCAAACCCTTGTTACACAAATAGAAAAGCAGGCTTTGGAAAATGATTTGGTGCAATCGCAAAATAACTACCTCCGGAGTCAGATTAATCCTCATTTTTTATTCAATACATTAAATTTCATCTATAACGATGCGCGCAAGAAGGCACCCATGGCTGCAGACGCAATTATGAACCTGGCAGAAATGATGCGCTATGCTTTAAAAAGACCCGAAGCATCGGAAATGGTTCCCTTAAATGAGGAAATTGAACAAATTGAACACCTGATCAACCTCCATAAGCTCAGAACAGCAAATACAATTAATCTGGAACTGGAAGTGGTTGGTGATTTATTTGGCTTACGCTTCCCCCCGCTTATTCTCCTGACGCTGGTAGAGAATATCTTTAAGCACGGCAATGTTACGCATTCCACACAACCCGCATTGATCAAAATTGTTTACGAAACAAACAATTTAAATATCACTACGATTAATATGGTGAACGACAACAAAGGAAAACAAACTGAAAGCCATCATGTAGGAATCGACAACATCAATAAACGTTTGGCAAATTTTTACGGCGAAGATTACTTATTCAGGTACTACAGGGATCCTTTAAACAGGTACATTACGGAAATCGATATCGACGTCATCAATCCGCTGGCTAAACTCAACCGTTAATTATTCATGGCCTTTTGCCTTTGCAGCTCTTTCAGCAAAAAGTAATACATTACCATTTCGTAAACCCTCTGGTCTTTGTTGAACAGACGGTTTACGTGCATGTGCATCAGATCGCTGAAAAGTTTAAATCTTTTTTGAGATGGACACTGGCCTAGAACCTTGACAAAACTTTGGGCAAAAGCAGTAAATTTAGCCTGCTGCTCATCATTAAATACTTGAGGTGACGCGTTTTTAAACAACTGATACTGGCTATTCAGTTTTTTGAAATCTGAGGCATCAAGTTCATGTTCTTCATTGAATACATCAGAAATTAATTTCGCAAGAATAATAAAATCTTTCCCATCGAAATCTATCGCAGTTTTGATTATTGCAATCAGATTCAGGCAATACCGGTATTTATCAAAAGGTTCGGGTGCAGTTTCAAATAAAGACAGTACATACTCGCTGTCAATATTGAAGTGATCCTCAACTGCAACAATTAACTGAGCACCGTAACGGGCAATTTCCCGTTTATAGGTTTTGATCTGGATATCAGAAACCAGTCCGCAACTCAGGTATATATTTAAACCGCCAACAAAAGCGGCGGTGAGCAACTGACTATCTTGCAGGTCATTCAACAATATTCTAAAACGGATGTGGTTTCCCCCCTCATTATACCGGATAAAGAACCAGCTTTTGATGTGATCAGCATATTGGTCAACGAAAGGCGCAATGGTTTCTGCCAGCACCTGATCAGTACGTTGCTGGTGGCAGAAAATTTCAAAATACAACCACTCCTCTCCCGGTGGAAAGCTTTCTTTCACTTCTAAAAAAGAATCCGGCTGAATTATTCCACGATATATTTTCTCCTGATGATAAAGGCCTAAAACAAACTGCGCAAGGTAAGGCTTCCCATGCTCATCAATCACAGCACCGGCACCAGGCAGCACTACCTCTTCAATATAAAAGCTTTCCTGTTTCTGTACATATTGCAAAAAGGCGGTTAAATCTTCATCACGATCTACCTGAAAACACAAAGTTTGATCAGATAAGCCTGTTTTGAAACAGGCAGTTACATTCCTGTTTTTTAGATAAATCCTGCATTGTTCAACGGCTACCGGCTGTTTGTCCTGGTAGAAATCTCTCTTATTAAGCTTCCACTTACGGGCACTTAATACCACGTTCTGATACTGGAGTCGGGGATAGTTGTCCAATTCCGGAAACAAGCCATCCAGCGGTAGTGAAAGACTGGTTTGTGCGTGATGGTGTTGTAAGTCGCACAACATACGGAACACCGATAAATCAGACCTCGTATAATTATAGGCTGATGCCATTTTAGGCACAATCCGCTTATTCAAACTTTTAGAGCGCAGAACAATTTCGGAGTTGATGATGGAAATCTGAATGTCGTTCAGCGAAAGGGGCTCTGCGGAAGTATCAAAATTTAATATGGAAAGCTGGTGCTGATAAACCAGCTTCCTCCGGTTGATATTATCTACAGTAGCCTCAACCATGTAGGCCACATCGAAAAACAATACATCAGGATTAGCATTTTGTTCAATAGCAGAAATTTGCTTACAATAGGTATCTACGGTATCACTTGCCATGGTGAAACGCCCACTTAAGGCATTTGCCGTTGGTCCGCCGATCTGATCTGCAAAGATCAATCCATCGGCAAGCCGTAAAAGCATACTGATAGAGTTTGGTAGCGGATTCCCCTTTTCCCTGGGCTGAACGGAGAGCTTATCCAGGAAAATCGTTTCTCCGTCTTCAAACTGCTGTGTAGAAATTTTTTGAGATATTAAAGCCTTTACATCCCGGCCATCCAGTGTTTTTTGCTTGCGGATGCTGAGCTGTGTAATTAAATCATCACCATTCCCGGCGTGTTCCAGTTCATCATAGCCTACCCCTATTTCAGGATCCAGCGCCTGCATAAGGGGAACTTCCTTGCCTTCAAATTTTTTGACAAATTTCGCTATAAACAACTTTAAGGCCTCCCGTTCACCTGATGGGAGAATACCCTGCAGGAAAGCTATGGCTTCCGGTATAGTTTGTAAATCCTGCGCCGAAATACTGCCCCGGGCATTTCTTTCCGCAATAATATAGGCGGGTGAAACAGCCTCCCTTTTTAATCCTATCCGGTTGAAATAATCCTCACCGATAATATTTGCATCATAATTGGTAAAAATCAGCTGCAGTTCGTGCATCTCCCGTAACAGGTCGTGAAGGCCTGCCGTTCCGGTTTCATCAAGGCCCAGCTGATCGGCCAGGTCATTCACCCTCAACGGCGCCAGGCAGGCATCCAGTATCTGAAGTACAAAGTCGTCCTGTTCAATCTCGGCCAGTTCAAATAAGCCATTGGTACAGGCAATGTACCGGAGGGTATCGGGCAACAGATAAAAACTACTGTTACTGAACAGTAAACAGTTGTTGGCAATTAACTGATTAAAATCGAAATTGATATCATTTTTCAATGGCCAATCCACCAGGGACGTTAATTGCTGCTCCTGACTGATCACCACAGGCTTAACATCAGTAGAAAATGCATCTTTTAAAATACTGAAGCTGGCAAACGTTCCGTATGGTGTGGAGCGAAACTTAGCCCGGTTAAAATACTTCCATACCGTAAAGTAAATTTTTGGCGGCAATGCAGAAAGTTCACTGGCACTTACATCTTTGATGGTTTCATAAAAATCCGATGAAGAAATGGCAATAGCAGATTTCAAATCTTCCCAACAATCTGTTAATTCGGCTAAATAAGAGAATCTTGGTGTTCTGAATACGATTGTCGGGTGGATTTTTACTTTCATCTGTAGGTTGTGAACTGCCGAAAATTACAAAGATTATTTTGAAAATGTAACAAACAAAATTCACCCTTCACCCCCTAACCATTATCCTGTATAGTTCTGCCAATGCCTCTTAAAAAAAAGAGGCTGCTTTTTAAGGCAACCTCTTGGTTATAAATGATTAGATATGTTCTATTTTTTGGTAACCTTAAACTCAGTTCGTCGGTTCTTAGCCCTTCCAGCAGGATTGTCTTTTTTCTTCCTGCCATAACCAATTGTATTTGGTGCGATAGGCATCGATTCACCATATCCTTTAGAAGTCATTCTGTTTGCAGCAATACCTTTACTGATCAGGTAATCAACACACGATTGTGCCCTGCGGTTAGAAAGATCGAGGTTATACTCGTCGGTACCAATGTTATCGGTATGCGCATTTAACTCAATTTCCATTTCAGGATTATCTTCCATAATCGGAATCAGAAAATCCAGTACCAGCTTTGATGGTTCAGTTAAATCAGCGCTATCAAACTCATAGTACACGTTATCAAGTGTAATCGGAATGCCCAGCTTAAACGGACTTAAGCAATAGTCTTTATAAATCAGTGTATCGGCTTTAGCCAGTTCTTCGTAAGCATAATTTTTGGTGATGGTAAAATAATTGTCTTTCGAAAAAGCCAGTTTCACCGGACGCTTTGAATCTACTTTAAAGGTATATACCCCATCAGTACCAGTTGTCATCTTTTGTTCGCGCTCTACGTTGGTTAAAGTAACCGAGGCATCGGCAAGTGGTTTTTTAGTTTTACAATCCGTTAAAATACCCTTAACGGTAAGGAATTCTTTTCTGATCTCGAAAACTTCTAAACAGCATGACGATTCCCGGTCTGAGCTAATGAATCCTTTTGATCCGCTGGCATCGGTCGCTGTGAAATAAACATCATCTTTTGAAGAGTTAAAAGGGTAGCCCAGGTTTTTAGGTTTGGTCCAGGTGATCAGGTCTCCTTCAGCTTCAAAGAAATCCAGACCGCCAAGCCCTACCCTGCCATCTGTACTGAAAAGTAGTTTTTTAGTTTTAACGTTGTAATACGGCGCGCGTTCATCATCTTCCGTATTAATGTCGGCACCAAGGTTCACTGGCTGACCTAAAGTTCCATCTTCGCGGATGGTGCAGAACCAGATATCATATTTCCCAAAGCCCCCGGAACGATCAGAAGAAAAAAGCAAATACTTACCGTCACCCGTTACGAAGGGTTGTGTTGAATTAAAATCCCTGCTGTTTACTTCCAGTCCAAGTGGTAAGGGATCGCTCCATTTTTCACCAATTTTCTTAGCACTGTAAATCGAGTAGTTTCCTTTATCTATCCAGCCGGTAAAGTACAAGGTATTTCCATCTGGCGAAAAGCTCGGTGCTGCAACCTCTAAATTTTTTGGAAAAGTAATATCCACTGTTTTAACAGCAATATCAGCTGCAGCTAAATCTCCGCTTGCTTTATAAAGGTTATTAATAAAGGGGTTGTTTTTGGTTGAAACCTGTACTTCTCCCGCATCCGTTTTAACAATATCCTTTTTACTTCCTACCGCCACCGGGCGCGAGGAGGTAAAATAAAAGTCGCCATTGATTTTTACCGGAGCATAGTTAGATCCTAAACCATTGATATGCCCGGGCATTTTTTTAACCTGTACCATGCGTGGAAACCGCATTTCCTCTATGGCAAATTTGCACGATTCAATTTCTTTTTGTGCATCTTTCGTTAGCGGATCGCCCACATTTTTCTGTATAAACTGAGAAAATGCAGTAATGGCTTGCGTAAACTTTCTATTGGCCCTTAAGGCTTCGGCATAATAGAAAAGTGCTTTTCTAAATCGGGTATTGCTGAAAGTAATGGCCACACCATAGTATTTTTCGGCCTCGTTAAACTCCCTGTAAAGTCTGCTCGACTCGGCCAGGTTGTAGATAGAGCCTTCATAATCCTCAATCGCCCGCTCTTCAGTAGCTGTTTTTCTTTCCTTTCCATAAGGTAAAACTGCCTGTGCACTATCGCCGGTGATCTTTAGTGCCTTTTTATAAAAAGTAGATGCTGCATAATAGTCTCCGTTCTCGAAGTAAGTATCGGCAACTCTTTTATAATTGACCACATATTGGGCATGTGCAAAACCGCAAAAAGCTATTAATAAAATGAGTAATGTTTTTTTCATTTGCTTAAATTATAAACGTGGACAAAAGAAGTTTGGACCGATAATACCATTACGTCCGATCAATGAAATGGATAGTTCCAAACCACCATTGCTATTCGAAGCCCGGTTAAATGATGATGTATTCACATCATAGCTTAAACCAAACACCATATTTCTCAATTGTAAACCAACAAAAGCAATTGCAGCATCCTTTAAACGATAGTTACCGCCAAAAAGAATATTTGCGCTTGGGTTAACATTCAACTGGGCATATGCACCCAGAGAAGTTTCGCTGGTATTTCCCTGCGACATATACAAAGCATTTGGAACGATATCCAGTAATTGTGATGCTTTAATACGTGCACCACCATGTGCGGTAAAACGAACCGGAATCCGGGAATTTGTTCCTGAAAAGCGGTCCATCGGCCGGGTTAAATGCGCCGCGCTAACCCCTGCAAATACATTTACATTCTGGTTGGGATTTCCATCGAAAAACATTACACCCGCATTCACATCGGGTACCAGTGAGGATTGCGAAGAAAGTGTCTCTCCACTCATCATCCCGCCATCATAACCCGAAAGCGGATTAAACTGGTTTCCGAAACGCGCCTGAGAAAAATCAAAACTTCTGTTAATCACTCCTGCCTGTAATCCAAAGTTTACTGTCTGCAAACCCTCTTTACCAAAACGTAAACGATACGATCCGGAAACAAGAGCAGTGAGGTAGTTAAAATCTAACTCACCTGCTCTTTGGTTTAATACGGTTGCACCGAAAGCAAAATTCTTCTTGGGAGCAAGATCAAAAGATGCTCCCCCGGTTAAAAATGAACTGTTAAGTGAGCTCCATTGTTGTTTGAAGTTTACCGAACCACGGTAATCACCATCGATAACGCCTGTAAGTGCGGGGTTTAACCAAAGCGGATAGGCATAATACTGTGAAAAGTGGGGATCCGTTTGTGCAAAGGATTTAGTTGTACACAACGCTAATCCAACTATTGCCACATATATTTTAAAAGCCGATAGTAGTTTCATGGTATTTATTTTTAACTGTTTATTATTTAATCCGCTCCTGACGTGCTTAAGGCACTCAACGCTTTCCATTATCTAATTAGGGTTACTGTTCCTTTTCTCATTGTTGTTGTACCATCTTTAAAGGTGACATCAACGATGTATACATATACTCCGATGGGCTGATTCACACCTTTGAAAGTTCCGTCCCATCCGGCATTCATATTATCCGTTTGGTAAATTAACTGACCCCATTGCGTGTAAATCGTCATTTTTGCACTGGCTATGGTGGTACCGTAGATCATGAACGTATCATTCTTGCCATCGTTATTTGGCGTAAATGCGTTCGGGATATACACTTCATTTCCAAATGGATTAGTCGCTTTACCGGTAACCGCAGCAGATGTGCTGGTTTGACAATCAAGCTGTCCTTTCACCCTTACGATGATTGTTGCACTTTGATCAGGTTTTAAACCAAGTACCGTGTACGAAGTTCCTGTGGCACCATTTGTTGGGCTAATCCAGGTGAGGCCATTATCAAGTGATACCTCGTAAGCGGTGGCACCATTTACCGCAGGCCATGCAAATACAATACTGTTGGCCGTAGTGGTTTGTACTGAAACAACTGGTTTATCAAGCACCGGAAGTACAGTAACGGTTACTGCTGTTCTGGTTGGACTCGCACAGCCGCCTACTGCAATACTTTCTACATAATAAGTAGTAGTTGCCGTTAAAGCTGGCGTGGTAAAGGTTGTACCTTCGGCCAGAATGCTACCTCCTGAACTTGCTGCATACCACCTGTAAACAAGGCCTGTTATTGGGTTATTTACCGTTAACACGGTAGAACTGCCCGAACAAAGTGTACCATTTGCTGCCGTTACCGAAGCAGGTGCTACCGGAACCGGTAAGGCTACTACATTAACAGGTGTTCTGTTGGCTGATGTACATGATCCGTTAGTACCTTCTACATAGTAGGTAATGTTTGCAGTGATAGCAGGAGTGGTAAAGTTTACGCCTGTACCTGCAATGGTTCCACCGGTTGCCGTAGTGTACCAGTTATAGGTTACTCCGGTTTGCGGATTTGTTACCGTTAATATAGCAGGACTTCCGGTACAAACATTTACAGTTGTAGAGGCAACCGTTGGCACCGTTGGTTTAACATTCACCGTTACGGTTACTTTTACTCTGCCGCCGCTGTTGTTACAGCCACCCGCTCCTGTTGCAATTACATAAAAATCTGTATTTGCAGTTAAAGCACCCGTGGTATAGCTGGTTCCGGTAAATAATAAGTTACCGCCTGTAGCTGCACTGTACCATTCGTAAGTTACGCCCGTTTGTGCGTTGCTTATGGTTAAAGTGGTAGCATCGCCTGCACAAATGTTGGTACCATTAGTGGCTACTACCGGGTTATTCGGAGCAGCATTTACGGTAATGGTTACCACGCGTGCTGTGGCCGGTGTATTCTCACATTTGTTAGTTCCTTTAACAGTTACATAATAGGTAGTTGTGGTTGATAATGCAGGGGTTGTAAATACTGCGCCCGTGAAAACCGGCGTAGTTAAGGCTGCATTGCTGTACCAGGTAAATACCGGACTGTTTACCGTTGTAGATGATGCTGTTAATACTGCTGTAGAGTTGGTACAAATAGTGGTTGAACCGCTCACTGCAATATCACTGGCAACAGCTACCGGATTAACGGTAATAGTTATTGCTTTTGCATTTGCTGCTGTATTCTCGCATTTATCAGCGCCCTTAACCGTAACATAATAAGTTGTGGTGGTGGTTAAGTTAGGCGTGGTAAATATAGGTCCGGTGAAAGCCACACTGGTTAACGAAGCATCATTGTACCAGGTGAATACCGGACTGGTTACTGTTGTTGAACTTGCAGTGATTACCGCCGTACCCGATCCGCAGATGGTAGCAGGGGCCGACAATGTAATGTCTGACTGAACTGCGCCTGCATTTACATTTACGGTTACTACTTTAGCTGTTGCCGCAGAGTTTTCACATCTGTTGGCACCTTTTACAGTCAGGTAATATTTCGTCGTGGTGTTTAACGCTGGTGTAATGAACGTTGGACCTACGAAGGCTACCGTGGTTAAAGCAGCGTCAGCGTACCACGTAAACACCGGACTGGTTACTGTTGTTGAACTTGCTGTCAGGGTTGCGGTGCTGCCTGCACAAATCGTTGCATCCGCTGCAGTAATGTCTGCCGCAGTTGAAACCGGATTTACGGTCAGGCTTACCACCCTTGCAGTTGCAGCTGAATTTTCGCACTTGTTGCTTCCTTTTACAGTTACATAGTAGGTGGTATTGGCAGTTAATACCGGCGTGGTAAACACTGCGCCTGTAAATACCGCAGTAGTTAAGGCTGCATCACTATACCAGGTAAATACCGGACTGGTAACTGTGGTAGATGAAGCAGTTAATACTGCGCTTGAACCCGCACATACTGCAGTCGATCCACTTACCGTAATATCTGTTGCCACTGCAACAGGATTAACGGTTACCGTTACCGCTTTTGCATCAGCAGCTGCGTTTTCACATTTGTTTGCACCTTTAACCGTCACATAATAAGTAGTGGTAGTGGTTAAGTTAGGCGTGGTAAATATCGGTCCGGTGAAGGCAACACTGGTTAGTGATGCATCATTGTACCAGGTAAATACCGGGCTGGTTACAGTAGTAGAACTTGCGTTAATTACTGCTGTTCCTGATCCGCAGATCGTAGCCGGTGATGATAAGATAATATCGGCCTGTACCGCAGCTGTATTTACATTTACCGTAACAACCTTAGCTGTAATGGCTGAATTTTCACATTTATTATCGCCTTTAACCGTTACATAATAACTAGTGGTGCTGGTTAAAGCAGGCGTAATGAACGTTGGACCTACAAATGCAACTGTTGTTAATGCTGCATTGCTGTACCAGGTAAAAGTTGGGTTAGTTACTGTTGTTGTGCTGGCAGCAAGTGTTGCTGTTGATCCTGCACAAATCGTAGCATCAGCGGCAGTGATATCAGCAGCGGTTGAAACCGGACTTACTGTTATCGTCACTACCCTTGCAGTGCCTGGTGCATTTTCACATTTGTTATCGCCTTTAACCGTTACATAATAGGTGGTTGTGCTGGTTAATGCAGGCGTAGTGAAGCTTGCACCAATAAAGCTGATATTGGTTAATGCCGCATCGCTGTACCAGGTAAATACCGCATTGGTAACAGTTGGCGATGTAGCAGTTAATACTGCAGATGAACCTGCGCAAGCCGTTGTTCCGCCGTTTACAATAATATCGGTAGTGACTGCCAGCGGGTTAACTGTAACAGTTACCATCTTCGCAGTAGCTGCACTGCTTTCGCATTTATTGCTGCCTCTAACCGTTACGTAGTAGTTAGTAGTGGTGGTTAAACCGGCAACAGTAAACGTTGGACCAGTGAAAACCGGAACGGTTAATGAAGCATCGCTGTACCAGGTAAAAACAGGCTGGGTAACAGTAGTACTTGATGCCATCAGCAACACAGTAGATCCTGAACAGATCTGGGCATTGCTTACTGCAATATCGGTAGCTACTGCAACCGGGTTAACAGTTACCGTTACTACTTTGGCAGTAGCCGGTGTATTTTCACACTTATTATCGCCTTTTACAGTTACATAGTAAGTGGTGTTAGCGGTTAAAGCTGGTGTGGTAAAGTTTGGTCCGGTAAAGGCAACAGTTGTTAGTGCTGCATTGCTATACCAGGTAAATACCGGATTAACCACTGTTGTACTTCCTGCAGACAGTGCTGCTGTAGAACCTGTACAAACTGATGTTGGTCCGCTCACGGTAATGTCAGCATCTGTTGCAATCGGATTAACCGTAATGGTAATGGCTTTCGCGGTTGCTGCTGTGTTTTCACATTTATTGTTTCCGCTTACGGTTACATAATAGGTAGTTGTAGCGGTTAAGTTCGGTGTAACGAACACCGGACCGGTGAATACTTTAGTCGATAAATCGGCTGTGCTGTACCAGTTGAATATCGGAGCAGTTACTGTTGTGCTGCTTGCGGTTAAACTTACAGTCGCGCCGCCGCACACAGTACTACTACCTGTCACGCTGATATCAGCAGCCACAGCTACCGGATTTACCGTAACAATGATTTCTTTGGCATTACCAGGAGTGTTTGCACATTTATTTGTTCCGCTTACGGTTACATAATAACGTGTTGTTGCAGTAATAGCTGGTGTATTGAACACTGCGCCTACAAAAGCAACCTGTGTTAAAGCGGCGTCGGTGTACCAGGTAAATACCAGACTGGTTACCGTGGTGCTGCTCGCAGTTAATGTGGTAGTTCCCGAAGCACACAATGTTGTTCCACCAGTTAACGTAATATCAGATGCTAAAGCCGCTGGATTTACCGTAATGGAAACTTTTGTGCGTGTTGGGTTTGAACAGCTACTGCCGCTCACCGCCTCAACGTAGTAATCATATACGCCAGGTACCAATGATGCAGAAGTAGTAAAACTGCTGTTATTGTTTACCAGCATATTTCCACCGGTAGCTGCATCATACCAGTTATAAGTAACACCCGCAACAGCCTGAACACTTAATGTTGCCGGCGAACCTACGCAGGTAGTGGCCGGATTTGTTGTGCTCGCAATCGGCGTTGCCGGTGGTGGTAGAATCGTTACAATTACTGGAGTTGCAGGGCTCTCACAACCATTTGCTGTAGCAGTTACGTTGAAGGTATAAGTTCCGGCAGCCAATGTTGGACTGGTGGTATAATCAATACCATCTGCCTGATAGTTGGTTCCCAGATACCATTTATAAGTAATTCCTGCCTGAGGATTTGATACACTTAAGGTTGCTGAAGATCCCTGACAAGCACTTGCTGTAGCAGCCGCTACAGTTGGTTTGGTAATAGTCCTTTGTGCGTAATCGAAGTTAACCGAAGTCAGGGCACCTAAAATGCCTGAGCTTAGTCTTAACTCTACACCGTCAAACCTGCTTGTCGGAATATAGGTTAAGATGGCAGAATTTCCACCACTTAATAAGTTCAATGTGATTAACGGATTAGAAATTGAAGTGACATCATTATTGCTCGCATTACCCTGGAAGGTGGTTACCGTAAGATTCTGTAATAGCGCAACTGATAACAACTGAGCTGGTACAGTAACTTTTACCCTTAAGGTATCACCCACATTTGATAATCCAGGGAAGCCAACCTGATGATAAACGGAAGCACCAAGAGCACCTACCGGAATAACCAGACTAGATCCTGTGTTAACATCATTGTCAACTGCGAAAGTTGGATTAATTACGCCGGCAAGTAGCGCAACTCCACTCACGCCGCTGGCAACGGTAGTAGTAGCTGAACCGCATGGTGTAGTCACCGGTGGCTGGCTGATTACAGTAACCGTTACTGATGCGCGGCTGGTAGCAGTACATCCGCCAGCAACGCTAGCCTCTACGTAGTAAGTTTTTGTTGCTGTTAATTGTGGTGTTACAAATGTTTCACCAGTAAATACCGGCACACCACCGTTGGCCTGTTCGTACCAGGTAATGGTGGCACCTGCAGTGCTGGAAGTCGCTTTTAGTACCGCTACTGAATTGGAGGTGATTGTAATAGACGGAGGGGTAATTACCGGAATATCAATTGTTCCTAAAGTAATGGTAGCCTCTGTTCTGGCCGATGCAGTTCCGCAGGCATTAACCGCTGCTACAAAATAACTTCTGTTAGCAGTAATCAATGGGGTTGTAAAACTGTCGCCGGTAAACAATACAGTTGTTGAGATTGCATCATCATACCAGTTGTAAGTCATTCCTGCTACAGGATTTTGTACTTGTAGAGTAACCGATGTGTTAGGACAGGTATTTACCGCAGCATTTAAAAGCGTTGGTGCTACCGGTGCCGGACTGGTGGTTACGTTCACCACGGTTTTATAACTCACACATCCGGAAGCAGAAACTGCCGCCACAAAGAATCTGGTATCGCCGGTTAATGTTGGAGTGGTAAATACGATACCATCCTTTCCGGTTTGATAAGCACCGCTTGCATCATACCACCTGTAGGTTAAACCTGCTGATGGGTTGCTCACACTAAGCTGTGCCGTAGAGCCAACACACGACGTAACATTTGAAGCCGTTACAGTTGGCGCTACAAGTACACGCTGAGCATAATTTACATCTATAGAAGTTAATGCGCCTAATACGCCTGAGTTCAACCTAACCTCTACCCCATCGAAAACACTCGTTGGAACAAAAGTTACCAGTGCCTGGGTGTTGCCACTCAGTAACTGAATATTTAAAGTATTGTTATTTAATAGTCGCGAATCGCCATTGCTGTTGGTACCCACGTATGTAGTTACCGAAGCATTGCCTAATAATGCCAGCGACAATAGCTTGCCTGGAGTTGAAACCAGTACACGAACAGTATCGCCCACAGTTGAAAGTGAACCAAAGCCTAAACGCTGATAAACTGATGCCCCTAAAGCACCTACCGGCATTAATAAAGATGAGGCTGTTTGGGTGTCATTATCAATTGCTGATGTTGGATTAAATACACCCGCAAGTAAAGCCACTCCGGTTACTCCACCTGTTTGTGTAGTTGCAGCTTCACAAGGAACAGGATTTGGAGATCCGTTTCCATCAACCGTGATGGTAATCTGAACACGGCTGGCTGAAGCACAACCATTTGTTGAAACTGCTTCAACGTAGTACGTTGTAGTGGCAGTCAATGGCGGTGTTACATAAGTAGTACCGGTATAAATCGGGGTTGTTGAAGTTGCCGAGGTGTACCAGTTTAATGTATTGCTTGCATCAGCAGCACTTGCTGTAATAATTGCAGACTGACCAGGACTTACTGTCGAGGTGTTGGCACTTACAGCAGGTAGCGCCGGACGAGGGTTAACGGTAACCGCAGCAACCGCACGGGCTGCACTTGTACAATTTCCCTGTGCAGCTTCAACATAGTAAGAGGTGTTGGCTAAAAGTGCAGGAGTAATAAATACCGGTCCAGTGTAAACCAAAGTACCGGCTGTTGCCGCATCATACCATCTGTAGGTTACTGCTGCATCAGGATTCTGAACAGATAAGGTTGCAGTAGATCCCGCACAAACATTAACGATTGTAGCCAGTACTGGTGTTGGCAACGCAGGCGTTACCGTTACAGTTACGGGTACTCTGGTGGTATTGGCACAAGTACCTTTACTCACTGCTATATAATAAGTTGTTGTGGCTGTTAAAGCTGGAGTAGTGAATGTTTCACCTGTAGCCAGTTGTGTACCACCAGTAGCGGCATCAAACCAGGCAAGAGTAGTTCCGCCGTTTGCAGTTGCAGTTAAAGTAGCGGTACTGCCCGAACAAACGGTTTGGTTACCCGCAGTTACCGTTGGATTTGGATAAACCGTTGTTGCTCCGTAAATATCCAGGCTGGTAAGTGCGGTAAGTACACCACCAAAATTAACCTGCACCCGGTCAAAAGCGCCGCCCCCTAAAATAGTTGCAGCAAAACGGTTGCCTGATAGTAGCTGAAGGTTCAATAAAGATGAATTCAACTGAACGGTTCTGACAACAGTAGTTCCATTCAGTACATTTAAGGTTACATTGCTTAATAAGCCAACGTCAGCCAGGCCACCTGGCAACGCCAGTTCTAAGCGGATGCTATCGGTAGCTGCGCCTGGAGTGGTGAAAATAAGTTGTTGATATCCTGTAGATGCAACACCAACAGCCAGCGTAATTCTGGTAAAGTTTGTGGCATCTGCATCTGTAGAATTACCTGCACCTGCAATATTGCACAATAAGCAGATTCCGGTGATACCTGAATTCTGACTGCTCGCTGCGTTACATGCTGTACCACCGCCACCGTTAATTACAGTAACTGTAACCGGAACACGTGTAGCGCTAGGGCAACCTGATGCGTTGGTGGTTTCAACATAATAAGTGGTAGTAGTTGATAGTGCCGGAGTAGTAAATGAACCGCCTGTTGCAAGTGGGGTTCCTCCTGTCGCCGCTGCATACCAGGAAATGGTGTTTCCTGCATCGGCCGTAGCGACTAATGTGGTGCTTTGCCCTGCATTGATTACCTGACTGTTGGTAGTCACCGTAGCTGGATTAGCAGCAGGGTTTACAGAAACCGTAACCGCTGTTCTTGAACTTACAGCAGTTCCCGAAACGGCTTCAACATAATATACCGTCTGTGCTGTTACAGCTGGCGTAACAAAAACGCCGGTATTGTTGGTTACCAAAGGTGTGCTTCCTGTAGAAGCGTACCAGTTATAAGTAACACCCGCTTGTAAGTTGCTTACGCTCAAGGTAGCCGGGCTGCCTGAACATACTGTCGCCGCAGCTACAACTGGTGCATTAACCGTAACGGTTAGTGCATAGGCTGTAGTTGCTTTATTTCCGTTCGCATCTGTTGCGGTTAACGAAATGGTATAGGTTCCACCTAAAGTTGGCGTACCGGTAATTTCTCTGGTGGCAGTATTGAAACTTAATCCCGGAGGTAAACCCGTAGCCAGATAGGTATACGGAGCGGTACCACCAGTAACTGCAGGTAGTGTTTGAGTTGGATAAGAAGTACCTACCACACCATTAGGTAATGTAGCGCCAGGTAAAGAAAGTACCCCTAAAACCCTTAAGCCATAGTTGTTACTTGCCGTTTTACCCTGACTATCAGTTACCGTTAAACCAATGGAGTAATTACCTGCCTGAGTTGGTGTACCTGTGATTTCTCTGGTTGCAGCATTGAAGGCTAATCCTGGAGGCAGGTTTGAAGCCACATAAGTGAAAGGACCAACACCACCTACTGCCGAAGGCAAAGTTTGTGTGGCATATACGTTACCTTCTATACCATCAGGTAAAGTGGCGTTAGGTAAACTTAAAGGATCAGCTACCGAAATGGTGTAGTTGTTAGCGGCAGTTCTGCCTTTACTATCGGTAACTGTAACGGCAACGGTATAAGTGCCTGCCTGAGTTGGCGTACCGGTAATTTCGCGGGTTGTTGGATTGAAAGTCAATCCCGGAGGCAAACCTGTTGCTGTATAAGTATAAGGAATAGTTCCACCCGTTGCCGAAGGAATAATCTGTGTAGTATAAACAGTTCCTGTTGTTCCGTTCGCTAGGGTTGCTGGTGGCAACGCCAAAGGATCAACAACGCTTAAAGTATAGTTAGATGTAATGGTGTTACCATTTGCATCAGTTACTGTAACCGGTATAGTATAATTGCCAACCTGTGTTGGTGTGCCGGTAATTTCTCTTGTATTTGGATTAAAAACCAATCCCGGAGGAAGACCCGTTGCGGTATAAGTGTATGGACCTGTTCCACCTGTAGCGGCAGGAATACCGTTGGTGGTATAGGCTGTGCCGGTGATACCGTCGGGAAGTGCACGCGGAGCCAAAGCCAGAGCTGGTGTTACAGTCAGCGTAAATGTCGCGTTAACCGAACAGTTTTTAGTATCCGTTACTACAACGTCGAAAGTAGGATTGCCGGTTGCAGTTGGGGTACCGCTTACCAAGCCGGTGGTTGATAAGGTTAGTCCTGCTGGTAAAGTACTACCTGCGGCAAGCGCATAGGTATAACCTGGTGTACCACCTGTTGCTACAGGAAGCTGTACACTATATGGAGAGGCAATTGTCGCATTTTTTAAGGTGCTGCCGGCAAATACAATCGCTGGATTTACCGTAACGATCACCGGAATTCTGGTTGGATTCGGACAGCCGTTTTTGCTAACCTCAAGATAGAAGGTAGTAGTTGCGGTTAATGCAGGTGTAGTAAAGGTTGATCCTGCTGTTCCCGTTCCGCCGGTTGGAGTTGTAAACCAGGTCAACACAGTATTTTCAGCCGGAGTGGCTGAGAAAGTAGCGGTGCTGCCATTACAAATGCTTTGTGCACCTGTAATGATGGTTGGGTTTGGATAAATGATTCTCGCGCCATAGATGTCAAGACTGCTTAATGCAGAAACAACTGCGGCAAAGCTCACCTGAACACGGTCGTAAACACCACCAGCTGCAACAGTAGCGGTAAAGCGGTTACCACCCAGCAGGCTTAAGTTTAACAAGCCCGAGTTAATAGTTACTGTTCTCACTACCGTAGTACCATTCAATATGGTTACGGTAATATTATTCAGTACGCCAACATCAGCTAAACCACCTGGTAAGCCAAGATCTAGTTGAATGCTGTCTGACGCTACACGTGCAAGTGATTGCGGGAAGATTAATTGTTGATAACCTGTTGCACCCACGCCTACCGCTAAGGAAATGCGGGTAAAGTTAGCGGCATCAGCATCAGTTGAATTACCTGCGCCTGCTATGTTACATAATAAGCAGATTCCATTAATTCCTGAATTCTGACTCGCAGCAGCGTTACATGATGCGCCACCTCCATTGTTGATAACCGTAACAGTTACTGGTACACGGGTTGCACTGGCGCACCCTGCAGCACTATTGGTTTGAACATAATAGGTGGTAGTGGCCGTTAAGGCCGGAGTAGTAAAAGTATTGGTAGTTGAAAGTGCGGTACCTCCGGTTGGAGTGGCGTACCAGCTGATGGTATTACCGGCATCGGCTGTAGCAGCCAATGTAGTAGTTTGACCACTATTGATCACCTGATTGGCTGTAGTAATGGTTGCTAAGGTTGCAGGTGGGTTAACTGAAACGTTAACCTGGGTTCTGCTGCTCACTGCAGTTCCGGAAACAGCCTCAACATAAAACACCGTAGACGAAGTAACAATTGGTGTGGTATAGGTGCCATTGTTTCCTGTAACCAATGGGGTACTGCCTGTTGAAGCATACCAGTTATAGGTTACCCCTGCTTGCGTATTGCTTACCGTTAATGTAGCTGCACTACCCGAGCAAACTGTTGCAGAGGCTACAACCGGCGCATTTACAGTAACGTTAAGTGCGTAAGTAGTAGTTGCTTTATTGTTGTTGGTATCTGTTGCTGTAAGAGAAATGGTATAAGGGCCACCAGTAGTTGGGGTACCTGAAATTTCTCTCGTTGTCGGATTAAACGTTAAGCCTGGAGGCAGACCAGTTGCGGTATAAGTAAATGAACCTGTACCGCCTGAAGCTGCCGGAAGCGTTTGTGGCAGGTAAGAAGTACCCACAACACCATTCGGCAAAGTTCTGGTTGGTAAACTCACTGTACCTACAACGCGTACGGCATAGCTGTTAGTTGCGGTTTTACCCTGACTATCGGTAACCGTTACGCCTATCGAATAATTTCCTGCCTCTGTAGGGGTACCCGAAAGTGTTCTTGAATTCGGGTCAAATGTTAAACCAGCAGGAACAGATGTGGCCACATAAGTATAAGGACCAACACCACCTGTTGCTGCAGGAAGCGTTTGTGTTGCATAAACCACACCTACATTTCCATCAGGTAAAGTAGCTGATGGAAGCAATAACGGATCGGTCACTACAATGGTATAGTTTGTAGTAATGGTTTTTACATCGCCATCCGTTACCGTTACTGGAACTGTATAGGTACCTGAAGCTGTAGGCGTTCCGGCGATTGCTCTTGTCGTAGGGTTAAATGTTAATCCCGGAGGCAAGCCAGTAGCCGTGTAAGTATAGGGTGTTGAGCCACCGGTGGCCGATGGAATAATCTGGGTAGTATAAACTGTCCCGGTTGTACCATTAGCAAGTGTTGCAGCAGGCAATACCAAAGGATCGGTAATTTTTACGGTATAATTTGAGGTAACCGAATTGCCGTTGGCATCTGTCACCGTTACAGGAATGGTGTAGTTTCCGGGAACAGTTGGTGTTCCGGTGATTTCCCTGGTAGTCGGATCAAATGTTAATCCCGGAGGCAGGTTGGTTGCCGTGTAGGTATATGGACCAGTACCCCCTGTTGCGGAAGGAATGATCTGTGTCGGATAAACTGTTCCGGTTACGCCATCAGGCAAATTACCGGGAGTTAATACTAATGCGCTAGTCACCACTAAAGTGTAGCTCGCTGTAGCTGTACAGTTTTTGGTGTCAGTTGCGGTGATGGAAAAAGTATAGGTTCCCGCAACTGTCGGTGTTCCTGAAATGATACCCGATGTAGAGAGTGTTAATCCTGCAGGAAGGGAGCTTCCTGAAGCCAGGGTATAGGTATAACCTGCGGTACCACCGGTAGCTACGGTAATCTGTTTCGAATATCCGAATCCCGGGGTTGCATTGGCAAGTGTTGTAGTATTGAAAACAATTGCGGGATTTACGGTAACGGTTACCGGAACCCTAACGGATTCATTTGTACATCCGATTTTGCGTGATGCAACATAATAGGTTTTATTTGCGGTTAAAGCCGGTGTGGTGAACGTTCCATTATAAGCAGTAGCGGCTAAAGCCGTTCCGTCTTCAGCTACATCATACCATACCAATTGGTTGGTAGAAGCAGTGGTCGCTGTTAAAGCTGCCGTAGAATTGAAGCAAACATTAATAGCATTGGATGCTGGCGCTACAAATGTTGGAAATGCCGGACTTCTGGTTACGCCATAGATGTCGAGGTATTGCGTTAAGTTTGCACTTACAATATTGTTTAATTTGATGGTTACCCGATCGAAAGCCACCCCTGGGGCTATTGGAACCGTAGCCACCTGATTGTTATTGAAAAGGCCCAGTAAATCAAGGCCAATGATATTTGCGCCTGTTGTACGGTAAACTTCCTGATTGTTATTATAGGCAATAATGTCAACAGCACTCAGCAAATTGAGGTTCAACAATGCAGGCGACGTTTTAAACCTGATATTAATGTTATCTGTTGTAGCAGATAAATTTGGAAAGTAAATATTTACACTTTTAGAAGCTGCAACACCTAGTACGCCTGTGCTGAGTCGGTAAAAGTTTGTTCTGTCATCGTCAATAATGTTCTGAAACTCAAAATTCTGGGATCCTGACAGGCCCAGTGCATCGAGTGAAATTCCTTCTTCATCAAAATTGGCAAATACATTGGCATCGCAATTATCGTTTCCGGAAATGTTAAAAGCATAATATACGTTTGTTTTACCTGTAGTAGATAATGCGACGGCAGTGGTCAGATCAGTGATTACGATTCTATCATAGGTTACCGTTGGCGTTAAAGCCACGTAGGTAAAACCATTCTTGTCTTTAACAATTTTGATATTGGAGTTATTATTAAATCCTGCCAGCGTACTCCCACTAAGCACAGTGGTACCTGATGAATTTTGCGCCGCTATATCGATTCGATGATCGCCGATGACTAGTCCGCCAATAACATTGGCAAGCGTACCGCCAAGCGTTCCCCCCAATAAGGCGTTTAGTGCTGAAGCATCGAAATCTATACGAACATACGTAGTACGATTTGCCGGAATGTTACCAGGGAACTGCAGCACAATGCCGGAAGAGTATGCCCCTAACCCTAACAACGCACCTCCATACGAATTCAGCGTAGCAAAATTGCCATCGCTGGTACTGATTGCATTATTGATGTTATCAATATGCGTCGCACTTCCCGCAGTTGGAGTTACAACAGTCGCAAAATTTTTAGTTTGCGCATACGATTGTGATTGAAAGAGCGTTAATAGAATGATGATTGCAAGCGCAAAGGCTTTGCAATGTATCCCAGTTAAGGAACGTTTGGTAAAGGTTTTCATCATGTCAGGCGTAATTTAGGATGACTTACTAGGTAGTTTGTGCGTATCTGGCCAAGCCTTATTCGCGCATTATATAATTATGACAAATCTATATTTTGGATGATTACCAATCTTATCCATTGCTATTCATTCACTGAACGAATCTCTTTATTCATTTCATTCATAGCGTGAATAAAGACTTAAAAGATTTCACTGTTTGTGAAATTATGATGACATTAGCGTAGTCATCCACCTATATATAAATGAACGCTAACGAACTCCTTATTGAACTCAGGAAGTTTGTACTTATAAAGTCAGGACTGAGGAATATAGACCCTGCACATTGTAAGATCATCTCTGAGTACGTATTCCAGGAAACTAAGAATTACGTAAGTGAAACAACCATCAAGCGTTTTTTTGGCTTTGCCAATACATTGCACAAATTTTCTTTATTCACCTTAAATAGTTTATCACAATATATTGGTTACGACGACTGGGATTCTTTTTGTAAAGACAAGGAAAGTCAAACCACATCAGCACAAAGTATATGGCAGGATATGCGCTTAAAAGCGCAGGCCATTACCGAGGTTTCGCTGGTTTCGAAAAAAAATAATTCAGGTGTTCCCTTTCATGCTACATCTAACAGGAGTTTTTACTATCCTGATCTGGATTACTTTTTAAAAAATAACTATCAGTTTTCAACCATTAGCGCTCAACCCGGACAAGGGAAGTCCATTCTGTTGGCCCACATGGCTGAACATTTCTTTGTTTCTGAATATGCGATCTATAAAAATGATATCGTATTACTCATTAACTCTACTATTTTAACCCGCATTATTTCTGGTGGAGGGACGCTGAAAGACTGGTTTTTAAAAGAATTCAAATTCGAGAGCATCAGCGATCTGATCAACTTTTTCAAAAAGAACCCCGAGAAGCGCGAAGGCCGTTTCGTCATATTTGTCGATGGTATCGATGAATTCCTCTCAAAGTCGGAATACTTTAAAACATTTGTTGACCTCCTTTATAGTATCGAAGAAAACAATTTTTTAAAGATCATCTTTGGTTTTAGAACCAATACCTGGATTAACTTACAGCCAGTTATTTCCGGATCGGCCTTTTTAAATAAAAGCTGGTACACCGGATTGTTTTATGATGAAGATACATTGAGTAATCTTCCTTCATTAAATAATGAAGAGATCTTATCCACGTTGAGTTATCTTGAAAACAAACTGGTAACTATAAAAGAGGTAAGTCCAAAAGTTATGGGTTTGTTTAAAACGCCATTCTGGCTGCAGGTTTATTTCAAACTGAAGGATGAAAATAAACTACTGGAATTGAGCAATCCTCTGCTGTGTTACGAATTAATTCACTATTTCCTGGAAAAGAGAGTATTTCTTTCCAAGAAGAGCACCGAAAAAATATTCCTCCTTAAAAAGTTAACCGATTGCATCTTTGAACGAGACAATAAACTTCGGGTTCATAAGGAGAAGCTTTTAACCTACGTAAATACCTACCCAGAAGCTTATGAAGAGTTGTTACAGGCAGGTATTATCGTGGAAGAGAAAAGGTTAAGCACTGCAATTCCAACCGAGGTGGTCAGGTTTCTTAACGAAGATATCTACACGTATTTTTTGTTTATTCAGATTACGGAAAAGTTTGAATATCGTTCATCTAAAGCCTTTTTTGAACACATCCTGCAAAGCTTTGCAAAAGAAAGTGTTTTAAGGTCTCACATTCTGGACTGGTCTATCAGATTCTGTATTAACAGAAATGAAATAGCTGAACTGAAGAATATTTTTAAACTTCCGTTTTCAAATCAGGAGAAAAACCAATCATTTGACTTCATCTGTTATACATCAAAATATGAGCTGACAAAGCCGGGTGGTAATTTTAATAAGTTAACAGTGGGCGTGGATTTTATAGACATTATGGCTACCGGACGTACCATGAGCAGTTTATATAAAGAAACGGTGAGAAGTATTTCTGAAAACGTGCTGAATGAAGACGTGCAGATTATGCTTCATATTATTGAGTGCAACCTGGCGCTCATAGATGTTGATAAAGCCTCCCTGCTGAATACCATGCAGCTGTTGAAGCGGAATTATAAGCGTTTAAATGAGTTATTCCCGATAAATCCATACGATTTGATTTTATACTTCTACAACAATATGGTTAATAAGCCCAATGAGGGTAGAACGCTGGAAGATAAAATCATCAAGCTATGTCAGGAAATCGACCGGAGCGGACCGAAGAAAAATGATGAGATAACAACAGAAGAAATTTTGTGTTACCGGATGGTTCTGCTTACGCTCTTCTCGCAAAAAAACTATGCAGAATGCCACCGTTTCATTATGGCTATTCTTAACAAATACCCGAGTATTTTTTTCATCAGGCATTCGGTATTTTCGTCGTTTTTGATTTTACATCTAGGGCAAACTTATTTAAAGCTAAATTACTTAAAAAAAGCGCAGCGTATTATCCAGTTTATGGATAAAATCATCGATAGCGAGTATACCTACTATACAAACTTCATTTTAACAGGCTTTAGCATGTTTAAGTCGACCTTTTACAATAGTACCCATCATTATGAGCAGGCGGTTATAGAGGCAGACCATGGTTTGACGATTGCGGTGAAGCACGATTTCAAAATGTTCGAAATTGCCCTTATCCTAAGCAAGATCGAATCGTTAAAACATACAGAAGCATCAGAAGAAGTTTCGAATACAATAAAGGAGCTATTGAATTTCTTAACGGCGAATAAAATCTCTATGCCTGAATACTCCAACCTGAATAGCGATAACTTTGAGCATACTTTTAAAATTCTCAAATCATACCGAAAACATCCTTTAGTATAGAGTGGAGCAGCTGTGATAATCATTTGGATGAATATATGCCGTTCACATATATCCATCCAATGAGCTGATTACTTTATTAAGTTATAAAGTTCATCCAGTTTTGGTGAAAGAACAATTTCAATTCTTCTGTTTTTACTGCGGCCATCGGCATTCGCATTTGTTCCCAGCGGCTGAAATTCTCCTTTACCTGTAGCAGTCATCCTTACGCCTTCTACTTTCTCATTTTCCGTCAGGTAACGCACTACCGAAGTTGCACGAAGCACACTTAAATCCCAATTGTCTTTAATCTGACCCAGGTTATTTATTTTCTGGTTGTCGGTATGGCCTTCAACAGCGATATTGATTTCCGGTTGCTGCTTTAGTACATTAGCCAGCTGGGTTAATGCTTGTTTACCCTTATCATCAATAATGATACTTCCGGAAGGAAATAGCAATTTGTCGGTCAGGGACACATACACTTTCCCGTTCTTAATTTCCACAGTTAATCCGCTTTTTGTGAAGCCTAACAATGCCTGTTGCAACTTCTCCTTTAATGCATTGGTTGCCTCATCACGCTTGCGCAATACCTCTTCCACTTCTTTCAAACGTTTTTCGCGGGCTGCAAGATCGCCGGATAGCTTGGTAATTTCTGAAGATGAATTGCTTTTTAACTTTTTGTAATTTGCATCAACGGTATTATAGCTCGATTGCAGGTCGCGAAGTTCTTCAGCCATTAAAGTCGTATCCTTTTTTAACCTGGACACCTCTTTCTCTAAATTTTCAATTTTGATTAATCCTTCATTGAAAGCAGTATATAAAGAGTCTTTTGTACCCAGTAATGCTTTATATTTTTTGGGGGATAAAACGACACAAGAGGTTAGCGAAGAAAAGAATAGAAGAACGGCAAAAGCCAGAAAGGTCTGTTTCATTATGTTATTTGATATTGTTTGATTTTAAGCATTAATCGCATTTCGTAAAAATGCAACTAATGGTTGTACTGTTGCAAAAGAACTTATCAACTTATTAACGAGTGCAGGCTTAAAAAATTCTTCATCCGCAATTTTCATAGTCGCTTCAAAGCTTTTCAACTTTAAAAATTCGATATTGGGATCTTCCGGATCGTAACCTTTAGGTGCATTTTTAAGCGCATTCTCTGTACCTAATTTAAAGTTTTTTTTAAAATCCTTGTTTTCTATAATCTCTTTAAAGTCTTCGAAATTATAATCAATTTCCTGTCTGATCAGTTTTAAATGGGGTGCTTCGGGCATCCAGTAACCACCAGCAATAAAGCTCTTTCCTGGTTGAATGTGCAGGTAATATCCTGGCTCATTGCTCCCTTTTTTAGTGGCAAACCAGATTCCGAAGTTATTTTTGTAAGGATCTTTGTTTTTGCTAAACCGCACATCGCGGTAAATGCGCATCAGGCTTTTTTTAGGATCTGCTTCTGCCGAGAGCACCGGATCAACTTTTGCAATTTCTGGAATAAGCTGCGTTACCAGTTCCAGCACATTGGCTTTCGCCTCCTCATAAACGGCTTTGTTTTCGGCAAACCATTCGCGGTTATTGTTTTCAGATACGTCTTTTATAAATTGAAGGGTTTCTTTTTTTAACATAGGGTTTCTGTAGTTTTGAAGATAATTGCACAACTGAAGAATGATCAGTTCATCAGTTTAACAATTCAATAGCTCAAACAGTTTAGCAATCACGCCTATTGATCGTACCAGGATTTATATTTGATATTCGGCGACAGTACGTGGAGCAATATAATCCTCGAATAACGGTAGTTGAAAGGATAAAGTATAAAACACCCTGCAAATATCACGATCAGGTAAGGCCAGAAGGTATCATCGGTTAATGGGCCTGCAGCAAGGTAGGTAAGGTAACTGGCAAACAGCATTTCAATTACGTTCATGGCATAACTCACATACATGGCTGCATAGAAGTAGCCGGGCTCAATCTCAATCCGCTGTGCACAGTGGCTGCAGATTTCTCTGGTATGCTGAATGTTCCAGCCGTACATGCTGCCGGTAAAGATATTGCCCCGGCGGCAATGCGGGCACTTACAATGAACAATTGCAGATAATTTTGAGGTCCCTCCTGCCATGCTTAATTCAGGTTGAACGGCTCTTTCTTCATATTGAGCTGGATGTTTTTCTTGCGGTATTTTTTATACCAGATTACCCCCACAATCATTGCCATTAAATATGGAATAGCCAGCAGGTACAGTACCCCGGTATTTAAGCCTGCAGACACTGTATTTCCATTCTTGATACCTTGCTCGGCATTAATGCTGCACATGGCGCATTGTGCATTGGCCTGAATCATGAACGCAAAAGTGAGAACGAATGTTAGTATGGTAAAAACCAGTTTCTTTTTCATCAGTACAAATATAAAGATTTAAAGGATGGAGGGGGTTAAAAATTATGTCATAAAAAAGCCCCCGATTTATCGGGGGCTTGGAGAGAGCGGAAAAAATTTTATTGAATATTCCCTGTAAACGTAAATGTAGGGTTCTGAACACTTTTAAACAGAGCCATTACTACTCCGGTGGTTGGATGGGTAAAATAATCTACTGTAAACGTATCCACATTAATTCGTTGCCCTAATAAGGGAGCTAAATCTGGACCAATAGCCGATTCATTACCACCTAAAGTTCCCTGATTAAATTTGAACACTCCGTCAGCTGTCTTGGTATAAGTATAATCAAATGTCAATGAGAAACTATTTGTACCATCTGGAGCATCAATTTTTATACTCATTTTCTTGGTAACGTCATTGAAAGTAAATGTCATACTCTGAAACCTTAGTGAACCAGCACCAATATTCCATCTTGCTAATCCAGTTGTCGCAGCTGCTCGACGCGTAATGAAGTCGCTACCCCACCCAGGGAATGTTGTCGCATTAGGAACAATGACTGATTTATATCCCGAACCAATCAATATATACAATGGTAGTAGTGGGGTTGGGTTGGATTTAACAATATACTCTTTTCCTGCCACATCGTAAAAAACCAGGGTTGTGGCATCTTTCCATAGAGCTTTCAGAAATGTTACTCCGGAATAAGCTAATCCTGACCCTAAAAAATCAACCCCATCAAGTTTGAAGGCAAATTTGGAGGATCCGCTTCCTACAGTTCCATCGGCAAGTAAACCCGTAAAATTGACACGTTTCCCGGACGCTACGCTTGTTGTAAAGTCAAAGTTAATTCCACCTTTCAACGTTGTTGATCCAGATACAATTTCTATATATGGATTGCTCGTAGTTGCAAAAAAGCTCTTGAACTTATCGATGGCAGTTTTATAACCTCCACTTTCATATGCAGCTTTTTGTGCTGCAGTCGCCTTCACCAATTTAAATGGTTGACGATATTTTTTGCCGGTAAAAATGATGCTATCTGCAGTAGAGTGATCGTAAATGAATTCAACATCACTTTTATGGCCTGAACCCGTAACTCCCGCGAATGAGGCAGGATCAGGATCATCTAAAAGAGAGATTGAATTATAAGTATCAAAGATCAATTCAGCCCCCGCATTAGCTTTAACACGATAAGTTGAAACACCTACTGTGGTCGATGAAGCACCTGTCAGATCGCTATACATCTTAACCACTTGTGTAGCTCCATCAAATGTGACAAAGAATCCATATCCACCCCCAGCCTGAGTTGGGAGTGTTGCAATCCATCCATTTTGTGCACTGGTTAAAGTGGTATTGACTTTTGCAATCGCAGCCTGCATTCTGGCTTCTGGTAATTCATCAAAAGCCGATTCAAAGGA
Source organism: Pedobacter frigidisoli (assembly GCF_032678525.1). GTDB lineage: Bacteria > Bacteroidota > Bacteroidia > Sphingobacteriales > Sphingobacteriaceae > Pedobacter > Pedobacter frigidisoli_A. The sequence goes on along the minus strand of NZ_JAVTSE010000007.1, from coordinate 169,060 downwards.
AGAGTTTTTACATCCCGCCATTGAAAGCAGGAATATAAATAGATATAATATTTTTTTCATTTCACATTATTGTCCTAAAAGTCCATAGAAGTAATTTGTTGGCACACCGCTTACATAGAAGCCACCATATTGGTTATAATTTGCTGCGTCAATGGATGCAGGTAACCAGTCTGCTATGAATGTTTTACCTGTTAAATACGCCTGTATGGTATTTGTAAATGAAGTAGCAAATAAGGCTCCGTTGTTAAATGTCGTTCCAGTTCCATTCGCTACCTTTGTAAAAGTTACAGCTCCTGTAGTTGGATTAACGGTATAAGTAAAAGAATAATCACCAAAGTACTGAGTAGTAGCATTCGAAAAAGCTCCTCTGACTACTAAACTTGTTGAGGAGTCGAATCTCAATTGAATATAGTCCAAGTGGTATTTCTGAGTGGCATTAAAAGCTAATACTGCTGCTTTAAACGAGTTGTACGGAACTGAAAAATCGGAGGATGAACCATTCGCAGTATATATTCCGTCTTCTAGATTGATGGTCATTGTTTTAAATAGATTCTGACTCATCCAATAACGGAAACTCGCTTGCTGGTAACTATACTTTTTACGTACAACCTCTTGTATTTCTTTTTGCAACGACCTGAAATCTATACCAAGGTTAACCGTAAAGTACTGAACTACACTTGCCTCTTTGGCTTTAAGGGCTGCTTTTCCAGCAGCAGTTGACCCATTTGCCCATGCATCGAACCAAGCTTGTCCTAATACTAGCAACGATGTGGTCGTTTCTGCAAAATCTTCCCCTGGTTGGCTTGATGCGTAAGGAGTTACATAACCATTTGCTCGCGCAGTAGCATCACTAACCGTAGTCCATGTTGCTAGATATGTAGACTTTGTAATTAACTGAAAGTCAGTCGGCATAGGAACAATTTGGTTCAGAATATGTGTAAACTCATGATGAATTGTTCTAAGCTTGCCAACAATAGCATTAGTGTTAGACAAATCAAAATTATTCAAGTCATAAATGGTAATATTCCTTCCTGCTGAAGCTGTTGCAAGTGTATAGGAGTTGTCCGGATTATACGATCCTGAGCCAAATAATACAACCTGCTTAGGTGCATATTTTTTTATGAATGATGTCCCGGCAATTTTCCGGTAAGGTAGCAAAAAACCATCCAGATAAGTTTGCATCTGAGGTTGCACTTTCTCTACTTTTACCGAAGCCACATCCCTGTCATTACCGTGGTAAAACCGATTATATCGGTAAATCACTTCCATATTATATTCGTCTAGGAAGGTTGTAGTCAACCATTTATCAAGATCGGTATTGGCAACAGGATTATCAATGTTATACTGACTAAAGTCGGTATTTAGCACATCTTCTTTCTTGCATGATATCAAAGCAACGACGAAGAGCAATATTGCGAAAATATTATATATATTCTTTTTCATAATAATTGATATTTATTATCTGGGATTTAATGTTACTCCCGACAAAAGCGCTTCCTGCGGGATCTGAAAAACACGACGAAGATCACCGGCCTTCAATTCAACAAATGTTTCTACACCATTGCTGTCGTAAACATTATGCTTTACTGTTAAACCTCTTCTTACAATATCTAACCACCGTAAGCCTTCTTGTAAAAATTCTGCTTTTTTACTTTCCAGGATGAATTTGATTAGCACTTCTTTGGAATCTAGTATGCCATAGTAACTTGTGATCCTGGCGAGTGTTGCGGCATCGCTACTGGCGCTATAGTTATTGATTTTGGTACTGAGAAAAGTATTCATATCCCTGAGTGCGTTATCAAATTGTCCCAGTTCCGTATAAGCTTCCGCCCGGTTCAGAAGTGATTCGTCAACAGTTAATAAAGGTGCTATCAGATAAGGGAACCCAATGTCAGCACCCGGGCTGGTACGAAAGAAATATTCTCTGAATTTATATGTGGTATAAGCCGGCACTCCATATGACAAAATTTTGTCTGCCCTCGACTTACCAGTAAAATTACCTGAGGTCCCGAACATTTTTACCATATTGACTCCATACCCATATCTTGGAGATGTTTGTCTTTGCCATCCTGAGTATTGTTCCGTTAACAAGAGTGTTGCCTTTTGATCAGACCGTGTAAAGGCTAGCCTGAAATCTTCTGCTCCGTATGCTTTATATATTGTATTCACAGGCCTCAGATTGTTAAAAAAATCACCGCCCGTAACTGTTGCTGTAGATTCATCGACAACTTTCTGCCAATCTCCTTTAAACAAATAAAAACGGGAAGCAAAAGCATGTGCCGCCGCCGGAGTAAAGTGGTATTTTGGTACACCATAAGCTGATCCAGATAATAAAGGCATTCCTTCTAAAAGGTCTTTCTCGATTTTAGCATAGGTTTTTGCGACAGTTTCCCTATCATATTGTACAATGACTTTTGTTTCTGGCGCAGTAACGTATGGAATACCAGGGGAGTCGTTTGAGCCACCAATTTGATAAGGCTTTGAAAAAAATGTTACCAGCATAAAGTGAGCATAAGCACGTGCCACTAACGCCTCACCCTTATACGGTAAAACTGCATTGCCAAAATTTCCGTTATTTATCGCCTCCAAAGCTTGATTTGCAGCAGCAATTGCTTCATAACAACTATTCCAATAAGAAGTAGTGGATCCCGTTTGGTCACCAACAACATCTTGCCAAGCATAAGGACGGGCAATTGCGTCGTCTAGATTGCCAACTCCATTGCCTTTATCTTCACTGTTATCCGATGCTGATTCTGTAAAATAATAGTAATCTCGTCCAGGGTAGGCAGTGGTGACTAATTGAGCTACTTTGTCTATTGTATTAATTTCTGTCCTGTTGTCTGGTTCTTTATCCAAATACTTATTGCATGACTGAGCAGTAAGCATAAGTCCAAGTCCAAATAATAAAAAATGTGTTTTTATTTTCATAGCATTTTTTTCTAAAAGCCAACTTTTAATGATAATGTATATTGCTTAGGGATTGGCAAGGCAACGCCTCCACTTCCAAAAAACTCAGGGTCCTGTCCATTTAACCGTTTATCAGAATATAGTAATGCGATGTTATTCCCAACGAAGGAAATTGACGCATTGGTCATATGTAGTCTGCTGTAGATGGTTTTCGGTATGTCGTAAGTGAGAGAAATTTGTTTAAATCTTACAAAATCTCCTTTGGCTACCCTCTCTGTTGAAAAATTATACAAATTGTAAGGATATACAGCACCGACAGATGCGCCAGATGCGTCTTTAATAGTCTGGGAGGCATCAAACGGATCAAGTAAAGCTGGGATATTTGTGAATTTTTCGTCCCCTGGCATCACCCACCTGTTCAACATATCTTTAGACATTGAATAAATATCTGAATAACTTGACTGATATGTATTAGCCAAACGGACTACGTTCCCTGTAGCAAATGTTAATAGTGTAGATAGACTGAAATTTTTATATCTGAACTGATTATAGAAGCCACCTGTAAGCTTCGGATCTACTGGCCCTTCATATTTCAAATGCTCAACACTCGTACTTTGCAAATTAATGTAAGTGTTCCTCACACCATCTTCATCTATGTAATATGGATAGCCTCTATCATGGTCTAACCCTGCAAATTGAACAGAAAATAGCCCCCTTTGAGAATAACCTTCCAAAACTCCGCCATCGGCATCAACCAAACTGAAAATATTTGGATTTACCTTTAAACTTGTGATTTCATTTTTGTTATATGCGATGTTAAAGTTCGTTCGCCATTTAAAGTTATCGTGACTTATTGGATTACCACCAAGAGTGAATTCAATACCTTTGGAACTCATACTGGCATAATTTGCTGTTTTCTCAAATTGCCCTCCAATTCCGGATGTATTAATTTGTCCAATTAAATCATAGATATTTCGAGTATAAACATCTAAAGTTAAATTTACTCTATTATTAAAAAAGCTTAAGTCAGTTCCAATATTTAATTCCTTATTTTTTTCCCAGGTCAACTCAGAATTTTCAAGCCCTGAGATATAAGTGGCAGTTTCTTTTTCATTATCATATGGTCTTCTTGTTACCTGATTATAGTAAATAGCGCTTGAATTCCTTGCATTCCCAATATTTGCTGTCAAACCGTATGTGGCCCTTAAAGCTGCTGCGGTGAAGATCTTACTATCTTTTGGCCAAAATGATTCATTATTAATAAACCATTTCCCTGAAACATTCCAGGTAGGTAACCATCTTGCAGTGCGGCTTTTCCCCATTTTATTTGAACCGTCTAAACGAGTTGAAGCATTTAATGTGTATTTTTCCTTGTATGAGTAAGCTGCATTTGCAAGGAAGCCAGTAAATCTATCATAGGTATTCTGCATTCCAAAATATGGAAACCCTGATTCTTGTGCCCATTTGAAATATTTATATGCGGAGTTGACTATTCCGCCATTCTCGTACTGATAACCAACTCCATCGAAGTTTTCTGTCTGCCTATCTGTGTAACGAACCTCCATTAAGCCTAATACATAGAGGTGATGATCAGTGTTGAAAATCTTGTCGAATTCAAGTTTCTGGTTGAAATAGTAATTTTTAAGGTTGTCAGTTGTAGTGTTATAAAATCCCCCTTCTGGTAACACACTCTCAGGTAATGCATAAGGATTGGATGGATCGGTATACAAAAACTTATTGCTTCCTATAGTAGTAGCATCTGACACGTTACGATAAGCTAACACCATATTTGAACTTTCCAATTGATAGTGTTGCCGCTCTGTCTTGGCATAACGATACGCCCCGTCAACTGAATAGGTTAAAGTGGGAATAATCTTATACCTGATTCCACCTTGAACTTTGAAGTCAATTTGTCCTAAAGTCAAATAGTTATTTTCAAGTTCATGAAGTATGTTAAAGGGTGAAAAATTTCTAGTAAAGAACTCGCGGTTTCCATTTTCATCAAAAGCAGTCATCGTACGACTAGTATTCAAAGCATACGAATATGGATTAATATCAAAATCACGCGAGTATTTTCCATATACCGGATCAGATGTTCTTTCCAGAGTTCCCGGAGCCCGCTGATCACGGACAGAGCCATTTGCTAATAATTCAAAACTCAATTTATCGCTCATTTTAGCCGTAGCACGAAAATTACCAGTAAAACGGTCAACGCTGTTTCCAACTGTCTGCCCATTATCATGCAGGTAAGATGTTGAGGTATACGTTTGAAACTTCTCGGTTCCCGATGTTACACTCAAGGAATGTTCCTGAAGCAAAGAATTCTTAAAAAGAACATCAAACCAATCGGTATTAGCATTGGCATAACGCTTTAAAAAATTATTTCTGCTTGAAATATCATTGCGTAAAGCAAAAGAATCGGTGGAAGGATTATAGTCGTACAAAGAATTATACATTTTGTAAAAAACACCGCCTTCCGAACCTCGAGAAGCAGTTGTATGCTGGAAGTAGCCCTTGTTTTCCAATTCCAAAAGGACTGACATTTGATCCGCTGAATTTAGGATATCGAAACTTTCATATGATGGTTTCAGATATGTGGTAAAGTTTCCTGTGTAGCTTATGCGTGGTGAGCCATCAGTTATTCGTCCCTTCTTCGTGGTAACTACCACGACACCATTCATAGCACGTGCACCATATAATGCAGTTGCAGCTGCATCTTTTAATATCGTGAAACTCTCAATATCATCACCATTAAGACCTGCGACAGAAGAGCCAATCAAAGTATTAGCATCGCCAGTGGAAAGCGCTTCATTGGAGATATTCACAACATCTTCCAAAATAATTCCGTCAACAACCCACAATGGTTTATTATCGCCCGAAAGAGATGTTGCACCTCTCACACGTATTTTAGGAGCTGCTCCAAATGTACCTGAAACATTCTGTACGGTTACGCCAGCAACCTGGCCTTCCAACATCCTGCTCACATCAGGCACACCGTTGCGCTGTGCATCTTCTGCTTTTACCAAAGAAGCAGACCCAGTAAACAACTTTCTATCAATCTTTTGATAACCAGTAGAAACCACATTAACCTCTTTTAACTGAGCTGCATCTTCTTCAAGTGTTACATTAATCGTTGTTTTCGAACCGACTTCAACCTCAACATTTTTATATCCAATAAAGCTAAACACCAAAGTCGCGCCTTCTTTAACTGAGATCGAATAATCTCCGGAAGCAGTAGTGGAAACTGCATTTGAAGCACCTTTTTCCCGTACGCTTACTCCAGGTAAAACCGCACCACTTTTATCCCTAACCTTGCCCGTTACACGAACAGCTACGAAGTAATCTACTACTTTGTCGAATAAGGATTTTGCTTTCGGGCTGATTAAAATAGTTTTATCTTCAATAGTATAAGTTAAATCCTTATCAGCAAGAATTTTAGCCATTACCTCTTCAATAGTAGCTCTTGTGAAATTAGCATTGATTGTAGTGCTACTCTTGATTTTATTTGTTGATAACAAAACGTCATACCCAGATTGCTGCCTAATTTCCTTAAACATTCTTTCCAGGGTAACATTTCTTTCTTTTAGTGTAACGAACTGGCCATAGGTAGCGGCACTTACCTGCATGAGGGAAGTCAACAGAACAGCCGTAATTAACTTCATCATTAATAATAATTTAGGTATGTAGCGTCGTTGCGTACATAAAATTCTGATATAAATTTTGTACATTTAATAGTCTGTTTTTAGCGAACTGCAATGAAGTTTGGACGCAAAATTGCGTTCGCGGTTATTCAAGAAATAATTGGTTTAATCGATCCGGTTTACGGAATAGTTAAACAGACATAAAAGGGAGTGCTGAAACGCTCCTTTTTTTATGCATTTAACTTTTTGAATCGTCAGATCTGTTGTCGAAGTGTGGTCATAGTTGTTTACGTTTAGGGTGATTTTTAATTAGTTATTTTTTTATAGATAAAGGTTAGTTATGCCTTCATCTGTGGCTCGTTTAATCTTTGTAGACAATTAGTTTTTTGTCCTTTATATCAAATCTTACTTCTCCTGTTTGCTCAAATTTTCGCAATACCTGAGATATTTTATCGAAACGGCTCACCGTTCCATAATACATTACATTCCTGGCCGACTGATCTGCAAATTCAACCTTTACGTCGTACCAGCGGGCAATTTTCCTTAAAATACTTTCCTGCTTCTCATTGTTAAACATGAAATAACCATTTTTCCAGGCAATCGATTCATCAGTATCAACTTCGTCAACCCTGAACATTCCGTTATTAAGTACCGACTGCTCACCAGGTTTAAGGACTTCCCCTTGGCCATTCTCGAAATTTACTATTCTAACACTACCCTCAAGAAGAGTCGTTCGCGTGACAACTTCGTCAGCATAACTGTTAACATTAAAATGAGTCCCTAAAACAGTTACTTCCTGTTTTGATGTTTTAACAATAAATGGATGTAATTTGTCTTTTGCTACTTCAAAATAGGCCTCTCCGGCCAATAACACTTCACGCTTTTTACCATTTCCAAGATTTAATGGATAGGTTAACGATGATGCCGCATTCAGCCAAACAGTAGACCCATCTGGTAGTTTAATCTGCCATTCCCCTCCATTAGGTGTAGTGATTGTATTCGTCTTGGAGTCATCCGTTGCCTCACTCGACTTAACAATATGGTACACCAATTGCCCATTCGCTGTTTTTGTCACTGCCATGCCTGCATCTTCCATTAGGTCGCCCGCCGCTGCATCGTTCAATGATATTCTAGTTCCATTTGCTAACGTTAAAATGGCTTTATTACTTCCTGGGGCAAAATCAGTGGCAAAAACGTGCTCCTTTTGCCTGGTCACATTAACATAGGTTGAAAGGGAGAACACAATCAGCACAACAGCTGCTGCAGCCCACCACCATTTTAAATTGATAGATTTGACTGTTTTTAATTTCGGCTTATCGCTCGCGAGGATTGTTTCCAGAACACTGTCCCAGGATTGCTGATCGTCTATAGTCCTATCGACCATTTGCGCTTCAATTAACTTCACAATTTCACTGTTGATCAACAAAGGATATTCCTCTGCCAATTGAAGTAACTCCTGCCGCTCAACGCTGCTGAGTTTTGCTTCAGTAAATCGATGTAAGAGATAGTTGATTCGTTGGTCCATAATAATTCTGAATATAAGAAGACAGATATTGAAATTAGGACTATCGGAAAATGAAATTTATTTTAATTTATTTAAAAAAAGTGAATGCAAAGGGTAAAATCATAGTAATCCCGTATTGCTCCAGGTAAGAACGAATGAATTTCAAGGATTGGACCAGCGCGTTTTTAACAGTATTCGGTGATATGCCTAGTAATTCCGCTATTTCAGGAATGCTTTTCCCATCACCTCTGCTAAGATGGTAAATTTTTTTCCGTTGGCTGGGAAGTTTATCAACAGCCTGAGCAATAATACGGGTAACCTCATTAACTTGTATCGTATGAAGTGTATTATACTCAGCATTGTTATGTTTGGAAGCAATTATATTGACCAGCTTCTCGTCCCGGAGCTTTTTCTTCAGATAGCTAAGGCACTCATTCGAAACATATTTATACAAGTAAGCTCTTATATTATCTACAATACCTAATTTATCTCTATTTAACCATAATCGAAGGAAAGAATCCTGAATAATCTCTTTAGCATCGTCCTGGTCTTTAGTAAACTTCAATGCAAACGCCTGCAATACTGGAAGATATTGAAAAAATAGCTCGGAGAAAGCCTTTTCGTCACCTTCCACAATCTTGTCTATCAGCACCCGATCATTACTTCTTCCATTTGATATCATACATTCACAGTGGCGAAAACTGTTTGACAATTTAATAAATTTTCTAGGTAGTTGACTTTATCGCAGAAGCTAAAACGAATTAGCCCTACTTAACCAAATATAAGATTTCCATTTATTACTTCAGTCAGAAATAATTTTAAAATAAAAAGCCCGACACAATGGTCAGGCTAGATCAATTTTAAGTCCCTTAGTACTGATAATACGGCGATATCATTAAATAGACAATCACACCGGTAACAGCAACATATAACCACATCGGAAACGTGATCCTTGCAAGCTTCCTGTGCTTATCAAACCGCTTCGCCAGTGCCCGCACATAAGTAACCAACACAAAAGGAATAATAATCACTGATAAACAGATATGAGTAATCAAAATGAAGAAATAAATATATTTTATTGCACCCGTACCGCCGAATTTGGTCGAATCAGATGTCATGTGGTATGCAACATACATGGCCAGAAAGGCTACCGACAAACCAATTGCAAATTTCATCAGGTTTTCATGCAATTTCTGTTTCCCGTTTTTAATAGCCCAAACAGCCGTTACCAGCACAATTGCAGTAAGCCCGTTAATTGTAGCATAAATTGGAGGTAAAAACGAAAGAGGTTTAATATCAGGGTTCCACTTCCGAAGGTTAACACCAAATAAAATTGCCACTACTACCGGAATGGCTACCGATAAAATAACAATCCATTTACTATATTTTTTTTCTATTGAATTATTTTCCATCAACTGTTTATTAATAATGATATCAGGTATTCAGGATTTGGAATAAACCATGACTACCTACCATCCTTCAAATTTCTTAAATACTCTGCAATTAATACTTTAATCTCATCCTCCAGCCTTGCGGTAGACTGTTGATTATCGGCATCATAAATACCTCTGATCCGGTGCAGATGATCAATGAGTAATAGCTTATTGCTGAAGATATAACTTGTCTTCCCTCCTTGCTGGTCAGCTACAACATCCAGAAGTAAACCTTTTCTAATCCATGGATAGGTTTTAACCGTATCTCCCGACACCAGATCCCATTTGGAAGCTAATACGCCTAAACTATCTGCATATCGCTTCAACGCTACTGGCGCCTCCTGTTTAACGGCTATACTTATAAACCTGACAAGGGGTTTATGTTCATAACTATCAGAAAGTTGTTTAACGTAGCTATTGGCCTGCTGAGTTCCCGCGTTTGCATTGAACAAATTCATTACAACAATCTTGTTTTCAAAAGATTTCCATTGTAAAGCTTTACTTTCCTGATTAATCAGGTCGAAATCTGGCACCTCATGATAAATGGTATCCGGAATTTTCTTGCCTTTTACACTGTGAAAAGTTCCCGACAAACGTTTCTCTCCAAAATAAGGAAGGCTCTTGTACCGGTTCTTAGCAAAGTGAGGCAATAAGTAAAAAAACAAAAATCCCGGTATAGCTAAAATGCTTACCAGGATTAGTACCTTTTTTATAGGGTTTGGTTTCATTAATGACTCATCATGTGTAAGTTCAAATAACCGCCTTCAATAAGCATTAAAACTATGAAGTAAATGATGAAAATAAACGTTACCGTTAATGATAACTGCAAACCAAGTTTCTCAAATTTCAAGTGCATGAAGTAAGCTACGATATAGAATGCTTTTAATAATGTTAAAGCAATGTATACAAAGTTACCTACGTGCTGGCTCATTGCGCCATTTGGAATCAGTACCAGGGCAATGATAAATTCAATGGCAGTGATTAAAGATAATATACCGGCAACTTTCCAGATCTTACCTTTGCTCATTCCTGCATGGTCGCCATGCTCGTGCCCTTCTTCTGTATGTGTATGTTGTGACATGTGAATATTTTTATATTATGATAAATTAAACCAAATAGAAGAATGTAAATACAAACACCCATACTAAATCAACAAAGTGCCAGTATAAACCAACTTTTTCAACCATCAGGTAGTGACCTCTCTTTTCAAATGTACCGTTGATCGTCATAATCAAAATGATGATATTGATTACCACACCACTAAATACGTGGAAACCATGGAAACCGGTAATCGTAAAGAAAAGGTTAGCAAACTGCTGTGCTGCAATTTCAGAAACTGGTCCGTCGAATAAGTGCTTCAACTCTTCAGCCGAAGGTATTGAACCCCACCAGAAACCTTCGTGGTGCAAGTGAGACCACTCTAAAGCCTGGCACCCAAGGAACATGAAACCACCTATAACAGTAGCAACCATCCACCAGATTACTTCTTTCTTAGCCCTGCGATGTCCTGCTTCCACAGCCATAACCATAGTTACAGAACTTAAAATAAGGATAAACGTCATGATACCCACGAAAACAAGTGGAGCACCTGAATCTTTTAACCCAGGAATAGATTGGAAAACCAAATCCGGATCAGGCCACGTTAGTTTCGAGAAACGCTGTGCGCCATAGTAGACCAATAACGAAGAAAAGGTAAAAGCATCCGACAAGAGGAAAAACCACATCATGATTTTACCATATTCTACCGACCACGGTGAACGACCGCCATCCCATGGTCCGGTTTTAACTTGATCTAATTGTGATACTGCATTCATTTGGAAATAGTATAATAGTTTGTTAACAAATTTAACGGTTCAAAAGTAAAAAAACATAAAGATATATCCATAATATATCGATAAAATGCCAAAAAATAGAAGCAATTTCCATTTTGTACTGGCTCTGGGCAGCAGGAACATTTTTGTAACTTCCTGCTAATGCATTGATGATCAATCCAACTCCTGCAATAATATGCAATAAGTGAACGCCCGATACTACGTAAATAAAGGAAATAGCGGCATTATTACCAACCAAAGTGGCACCAGTCCTAACCATGCTTCCCCATGCGTTAAACTGCATTACGCCAAACACGACAGCCAGAATCATCGTAATCCAGAGCAGTCTGCGCTCCAAACTGAAATTAAGTTTCTTTAATGCCCTTGAGGCCAGAAATAGTGTTAAGCTACTTGCCAGGATCACTAGACTGGAATAAATAAAAGCATCAGGCAACACTAAACCATGCCCCTTACCCTTCGATGCCGCAAATACCAGATAGTAACTGGTAAAGCCACCAAACATAATGGTAGAGGAGACCACAAATAGCCACACGATAAACTTTCGCGGCTTCGGGTCAAATGTATCAGGAATATTTTCCATCGTTAAAACCATAATTTATTTTGCAATAAAATTTAATAATAAACCCAGCTGTACAGCCGGAATGTAAAAAAATGAACAGAACATCACCTTTTTGGCATCGGCAAGTTCACGATTTAAAAACAACTTCAAAGCCAGCCAGCTAAAAATGAGTCCAGCAATTAATGAAAGGCCGGCTATGTAATAACCGCCAAAACCATAAAATGTTGGCAAGAGGCTCACCGGAATTAAGATTAAGGTACTCAAAAAGGTAACTAACGCAGTTGTGCGGTCACGTTTCTTTGTTGGTAACAGCCTAAAACCTGCTTTTTTATAATCATCATCCAATACCCAGGCAATTGCCCAGAAATGTGGAAACTGCCAGACAAACTGAATCAGGAACAAGATCCCGGCAATGTAATAGTCAATTTCATGAAATAGCTCTGCCTTTAAACTACCAAAAGCAGCCAGATAACCAATAAGCGGAGGCAACGCCCCAGGTATCGCACCAACAAAGACTGCAATAGGCGATTTCCTTTTTAAAGGCGTATAAGCAAAAGCATATAACAGAATCGAAAACACTGACAGCAGTCCGGTTTCCAGGTTTAATTTACCCAATAACCAGGTACCAAGAAAAGCCATAAACACACCAAGAATTAATCCCTGTCCGGTTGTCATTCTACCTGCGGGCATTGGTCTGTCTTTAGTCCTGCTCATTAACTTATCCAGATCTTTTTCAATGATCTCGTTAAAGCAATTTGCAGCAGCAGTAACTAAAAATCCTCCGGCGATAAGGATTAGCCAGTTGCCCCAGTCTATTGTTGGAATATGCCCCCTACCCACTTGCATCTTCTGTCCGATCAAAAATGAGATCGACGCAGAAAACACTACCGTAAACGATAGCCTGAATTTGATGAGTTTCGAAAAATCTGAAAATATCTGCTTCAATACTAAAATAATTATTGTCTATAAGTACTTGTTCTGTAAACCAGCAAGTACAGATAAAACTGTAAACTAAATAACAACGTCGAAAACAGTATATGCACGGCCTGCGCTGCAGGAGGAAAAGCAATATAGGCTAAAGCAAAACCACTCAACAATTGTATTAAAAGTGCCCCTAATATATAACGGGCAGTTAATAGTGGTGCTTCTTTCCCACTAAAACGGTCAATAACCATTTTATAAACAACCCCGTTTGAAATTAAAACCAAAATAGCCAGATCCCTGTGATAAGAGAAAACAGAACCAACTTTACTGATCCAGCTCGCTCTTCCGCCATATGCAAGTGATTTTGCAATAACATCAATAGCTTCCCTTACCTCTGTGCCTACCACAATCTGCGCAATACTTAATATTACAGTAAACAGTAAAAAGCCTTTCAACCATAATATCCGGTACATAATAACCGAGGGCTCTTTATTTAACTGTTTTGCATAGTTATAGGTATAAATCGATATGCCCAGGAGTACAAGCGCCAAAAGCATGTGTACCGTTACAACCCATTGAGCCAGATTTGTTGATACAACAATTGAACCCAACCAGGCCTGATAACCAACAACAAAAATATTCAGAATGCTGAGAATAATAATCCTTTTAGCTTTCTTCCTGTAGGCAAATGAGTAAATAACAGATAACAGCAAGAAAATACCGGCAACAACACCTGTAAGTCTGTTAAGGTATTCTACCCAGGTTTTGGTCGGATTAAATTCCTCAGGAATGGTAATACTCCTATCATGTCGGATACTGTCTGCAAGTGCTACCTTGCCCATGCTTTCCAGATACTTCGCAAACTTCTCGTTCTTTTTTAATCGCCCGGCTACATACTTTTCTTTGTAGTTAGCTGGAAGCTGGGAAACATCAGTTGGTGGGATATATCGATCGAAACATTTCGGCCAGTCAGGACAACCCATGCCCGAACCTGTACTACGTACAACTCCCCCTGCAAGTACTACCATTAACGTAACGATAATAGTAATAAAGTTAATCCTGATAAAACGTTGCTCTGATCCGCTGACCATATATCTCTTAAGATGAAAAGGGTATCCGGATAAGCAGAAACTTAATCAGATACCCCTTTTTAAAATGTTTAAGACTTTATTAGCCCTTATTTTCTGTTACAGGATTGGCTTTTTCCCAATCTTGCTGTATTCTCTCTGCCACTTCATTCCCTTCAAAGTCATGAGGCAAATTAGAGCTCATGGTTTCAGAAAAAGGAACAGTTTGAGGGATAAAATCAAGATCATGTCCCGGTTTGCTATAGTCATATGGCCATCTGTAAACAGTTGGAATCTCTCCCGGCCAGTTACCGTGGATATGCTCAACAGGTGCAGTCCATTCTAAAGTGTTAGCTTCCCAAGGATTCTGAGGTGCTTTTTTACCTTTGAAAATCGAATAAAAGAAGTTAAATAAGAAAGCCACCTGCGCTAAGGCTGCCATAATAGCGGCCCACGTAACAAATACGTTTACAGTTAACCATTTCTTCATGAATTCAAATTCAGTGAATGCATAGTAACGACGAGGTACACCATCTAAACCTAAGAAGTGAAGTGGGAAGAAAACCAGGTAAGCGGCTATAAATGTTAACCAGAAGTGTAAATAACCCAGTTTAGCATTCATCATTTTACCAAACATTCTTGGAAACCAGTGATAAACACCAGCAAGCATACCAAAGATTGCTGCAGACCCCATTACAAGGTGGAAGTGGGCAACAACGAAGTAAGTATCATGCAGGTTAATGTCTAATGATGCATTACCTAAAAATAATCCGGTTAAACCACCAGAGATAAAGAATGATACTAAACCGATTGCAAATAACATTGCCGGAGTAAAGCGGATGTTACCTCTCCACAAGGTGGCAAGATAATTAAAAGTTTTTACTGCTGAAGGAACGGCAATAATCAACGTAGTGATCATAAATACCCCTCCCAATAACGGGTTCATACCGGTTACAAACATATGGTGTCCCCATACAATGAACGACAGTACAGTAATACCTATTAATGAATAAACCATCGCATGGTAACCGAAGATCGGCTTACGTGAGTTTACTGAGATAACCTCTGATGAAATACCCAACGCAGGCATAATTACAATGTATACCTCAGGGTGACCTAAGAACCAGAATAAGTGTTGCCATAAAATCGGAGAACCACCTTCGTTTGGTAAAATATCAGTACCGATAACAATATCTGACAAGTAGAAACTAGTACCAACACTACGGTCGAAAACCATTAACACAACACCGGCAACCAAAACAGGGAAAGATAAAATACCCAGGATCGCTGTTAAAAAGAAAGCCCAGATGGTTAATGGCATTTTCCAAAGATCCATACCTTTAGTACGCATGTTTAAGATCGTACTAACATAGTTAATACCTCCCATTAAAGATGACGCTACGAAAAGTACCATACTCACTAACCATAAGGTCATACCCAATCCTGAACCAGGCATAGCCTTCGCAACAATTGAAAGTGGAGGATAAACCGTCCAACCTCCTGAAGCAGGTCCTGTCTGGATGAAGAAAGAAGACATCATGATCACACAGGCCATAAAGAAGAACCAGTAGGAAAGCATATTTAAAAATGGCGAAGCCATGTCTCTTGCTCCAATCTGCAATGGAATTAATAAGTTACTGAACGTTCCGCTCAATCCGGCAGTTAGTACAAAGAATACCATGATGGTACCGTGAATGGTAACCAAAGCCAGATAAAAATCAGGCTTGATACGTCCACCCTCTGCCCATTTGCCTAAAAAGGTCTCTAAGAAAGGGAAGTTAGTTTCTGGCCAGGCCAGTTGAATACGGAATAAAATCGATAAGCCCATTGCAATTACGGCCATAATGATACCCGTAATCAAAAACTGCTTTCCAATCATTTTATGATCCATGCTGAAGATATACTTCGAGATCAGTGTCTCCTTGTGGTGACCGTGATCAGCGTGATCGTGTGTGTGTTCGTCGTGTAATGCTATTGTTGACATAATTCTTTTCGCTCCTGCTTAATATTATTTATTTAAAGCCATTTGGTTAGTTTTAACAGCAGCCGAATCGGTAGCTGTAGAGTCTGCCTCTGCTTTCACAGGTGCAGGTGCCACTGGCAAATTAAATTGTTTTCTTAAATCATCGTTTAAGTATGTTTTCTGCTCAGCTAACCAGGTTTTATACTCAGCATCAGAAACTACACGCACAACTTTTTGCATGTTGTAGTGCCCAGATCCACAAATTTTAGCACAATAAAAAAGGTACTTAAAATTAGGATCGTTTGTTTCCTGCTGCATCTCAGCAGTAGTTTTTGTTGGCGTGAATTCAAAGAAAGTTCTCATACCAGGAACAGTATTTAACTGCACCCTAAAGTGTGGCATGTAGAAACTGTGAATTACATCCTTACTGGTTAAGATTAATTTAACGGCTTTGTTCACAGGAAGAACCAACTCATCAGCCATTTCATCATCACGTGAATTGATATCTTTAAAATCGATACCTAGTGTATTTGTAGCAGTAGTTAACTTATAGTTTTTAGTACCTACAATACCATCAGCTCCCGGATAACGTATTGACCATTTGAATTGCTCAGAAGTAATCTCAATTTGAATCGGCTTATTATTTGGATCTTCAACTTTGAAGAAAATTGATCTCCAGGTTAAGAAACCCATCAAAACCAATACCGTTAAAACTAAAGCCGGAACGATAGTCCAGATTTTCTCTATGGTATTGTTGTGCGGATAGTAGTAAGCTTTTCTTTTTGCTGAATATTTGTAGATGTAAGCAAATCCAAATAATAAAATGTGAGTAGCAATGAAAACGATAGTGGTGATGATCAATGTGATATTGAACATCTGATCGATCTTCTTACCATGCTCCGAAGCAGCATCAGGTAATAACATTGAACCATGTACCGTATATTCCCAATACACACCATATAAACCCAAAACAAGGAACAATGCAAACAAACTTGCATGAACTCTGTTCCAGTTGATTCCAACAGGTTTACCCTGTGCTTCGCGGCTTAATTCATACACCCTGATGGCTTTACCAATAATGGCTATGAATAAACATATGGCTAAGAAAATCAATACATAAAAAATGACTGATTTATAAACCTCACCCATATCAACTTTTGTTGCCGCTGCAGCACCCGCTGCTGCCTCTTGCGCAAAGGCGCTGGTACTTGCAAAAACAGTAACTAGTACTGCTAAAGCTGCGGTCGTTTTATTCGTGATAAACTTTCTTAAACTCATTTTCTTAAAAGTAGTACGCCGTACTGCTAATTATAATAATAATAAAATATCTGCCCTATAATACCACCGGCTATAGCTGGTGGTGCAAACTTTCTTGTAATAATGGGTGGTTCTTTGCAATAAGTGGTTTCTTACTTAGTGCGGTCAATACCGTAAAGGTAAACAAACCTACAAATCCTACTGCAGTACCAATTTCAATAAAGCTGAAACCATTAGTTCCTTCTTCTACCGCTCCTGGCATAATCATCTGATAGTAATCAACCCAGTGACCTAATAATACTACGATAGCTACAAATAACAATTTAACATCTTTTCTTTTGTTATCCCTATCCATTAGCAATAATACTGGTGCCAGGAAGTTCATGGCAAGGTTTAAGAAAAACCAGAATTTGTAATATTCAAAGCGTTTGTAAAAGTACACAGTTTCTTCCGGCATGTTAGCATAGTAGATCAATAAGAATTGTGCAAACCATACATAGGTCCAGAAAATAGAGAAACCAAAAATAAACTGACCAAGATTGTGCAAGTGGCTATTGTTAACCCATTGCATATAACCGGCTCTTCTTAACAGGATGATGATAATGGCAATAGTAGCTAAAGCACTTACCCACATTGCAGCAAAGTTATACCAGCCGAACATCGTTGAAAACCAGTGAGCCTCTAACGACATGATCGTATCGAAAGCAAAAATTGGTGTTGTAAAACCATAAATTACTAAGAAGATACATGCATTTTTAAAGCTCTTTCTGTAAGAATTTAAGCCGCCTGCTAAATCTTCATTGTACGAAAACTTAGTAAACATGATAGCGAAGATACTATACACACCCAGGAACAATATCTGACGAGCCAAAAAGAAAGGCTTGTTCAAAAATACCGACTTACCTGCTATAATCGCATCATAGTGCTCAGAACCTTCTTCTGCTAAACCATGAGTAGCCCAGTGTTTGTAAAGATAAGGTACAGTAACGTTCTGACCATGTTCTATAATAGAATGCTCAAAGAACAGACCTGCGGATATGATAGCAACAAGAATTACCGCTGCAATAGGCAAAGTCTTTGCCATGGCTTGTGGTACACGTAGAATTGAAGCAGACCAACCTGCTTGAGCTACAAATTGAACAGCTAAAAAGAACATTCCCGACATACAAACGCATGCAAAATAATATCCCATAAGCAACAGGTTTGCAAAAGTGCGCTCTTGATGGCCACTTAAAAAACCGTAAGCAACAGCAGCAATACCGAAAACGATACCAACTATACTTAAAGTTTTTACTTTACCTGTAAACTCAAACTGTTCACTAAAATTAATATTGTGAGTTCCCATTTATATTCTGCTTTACTATTGTCCTTTTTGTAATTGTTGAACATACATCACCACTTTCCAACGATCTGTCGGGTTGATTTGTGAAGCATGCGACCCCATGTTATTTACGCCATATGTAATGGTATGATAAATTTTACCAGCGGTAAGATCTGCCATATTTCCACCACGCGATGAAGCGCCCGTTTGATAAGCTGGTACACCGCTAAATTTCTCGATTTTAACTAAGTGGCCTTGTCCATCCCCTTTTTCACCGTGACATGGGCTACAGAAAACAGTAAATAAATGTTTTCCTTGTGCCAGATTAGTTGTATCAACTGGTAAAGGGTTAACCATACTCACACCTGCAGCCTCATAACCTTCTTTGGTATTAGGATATTCATCATACTCAGTGAAACCTACTGGTTTGGTATTGGCTGGTGGCAACTGTGCAGCATGACCTTTAAAACTAGGTACATGTGCAGTATCCACTGGTTGATCCGGATTCAAAGCGATCGGATCATACATATTTCTGGCATATTCTAAGCCAGTACTGCGTTTATCCTTGCAAGATGATAAACTAGCTGCAAAAGCAATAGCTAAAAACGCAGTATAAACAAATTTATTCTTATTCATAGCTAATGTACTTCCTTTCATTATACTTTACTTCTAAAGCACCGGCATCTTTTAATAAACCATCAATTTCAGTATGCGCCGTATTATCTTTTGCATCGATTGCAATAACAAAACGATCGTCAGTCGCACGAAGATCCATTACTCTTGGAGCTCTTCCCGGAAATAAATGTGTAGAAGCATAATAGCTTAACACCATACCGAAAGCACAAAACAATACGGTAAGCTCAAACATTATCGGAATAAAATCCGGCAATGCAAATGATGGCTTACCACCAATGTTAACTCTCCAATCGATTACTGCGCAAAAATAAATTAAAGCAAATGCTGCGCAAGTTCCAGTAATACCAAAGCAAAATGCCGCGATATCGATTCTCGATCTTTTAACTCCTAATTTAGCTTCTATTCCGTGAATAGGCATTGGGGTATACACATCAAAAATACTGATGTTATTCTCCTGAAGCTTTTCGATGCCATGCATCATCTCATCAGGATCACCGAAACTGCCTAAAATATATTTGATATCACTCATTGTTATATTTTTGCGTAATCTTCTTGTTTAACACTATCAAATTTTTCTAAAGATTCTATGTATTCAGCTACATATTCTTTATTCTCATGACCTTCTTTAATCTGTTTCATTTTCGCTTGCTCACTCGCAGATTTCAATAATAATTTAACCTCAGCAATAGCGATTGATGGCAATACTCTTAAGAATAATAAGAATAAAGTAAAGAATAGTCCGATTGAACCTACGAATACACTGATATCAACCCAGGTTGGATAAAACATTGCCCAGCTTGATGGAATATAATCACGGTGTAATGAAGTAACGATAATTACAAAACGCTCAAACCACATACCTACGTTTACTACGATTGATAAAATCCAGGTCGCTTTAATGCTTAAACGGATCTTCTTGAACCATAACAACTGTGGAGAGATTACGTTACAAGTCATCATCATCCAGTACGACCACCAGTAAGGACCGGTAGATCTGTTGATAAATGCATACTGCTCATATTCTGAACCAGAATACCATGCAATGAAGAACTCTGTTAAATAAGCCACACCTACGATAGATCCGGTTAAGATAATGATCTTATTCATCGACTCAATGTGGAACATGGTGATGTAGTTTTCAAGACCCAAAACTTTACGGGCAACCAATAATAAGGTCAATACCATCGCAAATCCTGAGAAGATCGCTCCTGCCACAAAGTATGGAGGGAAGATCGTTGTATGCCATCCTGGAATTACAGATGTTGCAAAGTCCATCGATACAATCGTGTGTACCGAAAGTACCAGTGGAGTAGAGATACCTGCAAGGATTAGAGACACCGCCTCAAAACGTTGCCAGGTTTTCACACTTCCTGACCAACCGAATGAAAATATCGAATAAATTTTTCTGCGTGTTCCAACAGCACGGTCACGGATGGTTGCAATATCCGGTAACAAACCAGTGTACCAGAATAATAATGATACAGAGAAGTAAGTAGAGATGGCAAACATATCCCATACCAGTGGTGAGTTAAAGTTTACCCATAATGAACCAAACTGGTTTGGCAAAGGTAAAACCCAATAAGCTAACCACGGCCGGCCCATGTGAGATACGACATAAGTCGCTGCACAGATTACGGCGAAAATGGTCATCGCCTCTGCCGAACGGTTAATGGAGTTACGCCAGTTCTGACGGAAAAGTAATAATACCGCTGAAATCAAAGTTCCCGCGTGACCGATACCTACCCACCACACGAAACCGGTGATATCCCAAGCCCATCCAACTGTTTTATTTAAACCCCATGCACCGATACCATTCCAGAAAGTGTAACTTACAGCTACAACCCAAAGTAATGCACCCATAGAGGCTACGATGAAACCAATCCACCAGGCCTTGTTCGGCTTGTTTTCTACCGGCATCAAAATATCATCCGTAATTTTTGCATACGTGATATTATCGCCGGTAATTAATGGTTCTCTAAGTATTGATTCGTTATGTCCTGACATAATTTGTATTTTCTTTATACTAAAGCTTACGCTTGTACTGTTGTATCTGTATTTCTAATTTTAGTCATATATCCGATACCTGGTTTCACGTTGATCTCTTCTAAAACGTAATAGATACGCTCAGAACGTAAAGCTTTTGAAACCTCTGAATTAGGATCGTTTGAATCACCAAATATGATGGCGTTTGCTGAACAAGCCTCTTGACAAGCCATTTTGATATCGCCATCTCTCAACGGACGTTTCTGCAATTTAGCCTCTAATTTACCAGCCTGGATACGTTGAACACACATCGAGCATTTCTCCATTACACCACGTGAACGGGTAGTAACATCTGGGTTTAAAACCAATTGAGTAAACTCGTTATTTAAGTAGTTATCAAAACGTGAATCGTTCCAGTAGTTAAACCAGTTGAAACGACGAACTTTGTACGGACAGTTATTCGCGCAGTAACGGGTACCTACACAACGGTTATAAGCCATTTGGTTCAAACCATCTGATGAGTGTACTGTTGCCAATACCGGACAAACTGTTTCACAAGGAGCGTGATCACAGTGCTGACACAACATAGGTTGGTGAACTACAGAAACGTGATCTAAGTCTTCAAGCTTAGCGATTTCTTTTTCTTTAGTTACATCACCTTCTTTAGTCTCATAGCTATAGTAACGGTCAATACGAATCCAGTGCATCTCACGACGACGGCGAACCTCATCACGTCCTACAACAGGAATATTATTCTCAACATTACAAGCAACAACACAAGAACCACATCCAGTACAAGCATTCAAATCGATTGCCATTACCCAGTTGTTACCAGGTTTTTCATATTGATCCCACAAATCGTAATTTTTGTGTTCACCTTTTTCATTACCAGCAGATGCATCTTTAAGATAAGCTGCAAAAGTAGCTTCTTTGATTACTGCACGACCTTCAAATGAATGGTGAGTTTGGGTCTGAGCAAGCTCATAGTGACCTCCTGTTGGAGTAATCGTCACATTTGTAGCATATTGCATCGTTCCATTTACAAAAGAAATGAAAGGGAATGCATTCTTACCTACATCGTTACCAGCCTTACCCACTTTTGTGCGGCCGTAACCTAATGCGATAGAAGCTGTACCTTGGGCCTGTCCAGGTTGAATCAACACCGGAAGGTCAATCGAATATCCGTTGCCACCTTTAACCGTTACAACATCAAATTCTTTAAGTTCTAATTTCTCAGCAAACTTAGGAGCAAGAGCAACATAGTTATCCCAAGTTACTTTAGAAACCGGATCAGGTAACTCTTGTAAAAATGCATTATTGGCATTTTTACCGTCACGCATCGGAATGTTTTCGTAAACCTGTAACTCAACCTGGTTGCCGCCTTTCGCTAAAGCTTTGCTCGAATTCAAAACTGAAGCAGCCACAGCGGTTAGCGATAAAGTGAAAGAATAAGCACCTGCAGGTTTGGCTGCAGCTCTAACAACACCTTTCTCTAATACATCATTCCATTTAAGTCCTAATGCAGGCAACATTTTGGTTTCCCAGTTGCTGCGTACAAACTGATAGTAATCTTTTACCTGAGCATCAGCCCAAACCAATAAGCTCTCTTCTGCCTGACGGCTATTGAAAACCGGATTAATGGTTGGCTGTACAATTGAATAGTAACCTTCGTAAGCATTTGCATCACCCCACGATTCTAAATAATTGTGGTTAATCGCAATCGCATCACAAAGTGTAGCAGTTTCATCAGCACGGTCTGCAAATGAAATCTTTGCAGGTACTTTAGCCAACGCTTCAGTGAATGCTTTTGTATTCATGAAATCGTAAACCGGATTACTGTTTAAAAATAAAACAGCACCAACTTCTCCACGATTCATTTCAGCAACTAAGCCATTAAACTCAGCATCGTTACCAGCATATAAATAACAAGGATTATCTAAATCAATGGTTGTACCATAGCTACCAATTGCAGCGTTAATGGCATTGACCAGGATTTGTGTAGAAACATCGTTCGATCCTGAAACCACAAGGGCTTTACCTTTACTTTGAACCAGTTCTTTAGCCGCTAATTTCACTACTTTATCAGCAGTGGTATTGTTTCCTAAAGTTCCGCCAGCTAAAGCCTGACCAGTAATTGCATTATATAACGCAATTAATAACGGTCCCTCTTCAGATAATTTGATCGGCACACGCGTATCTGCGTTTGTACCTGTTAAGCTCATACCACTTTCAAATTGAATGTGGCGACTCATTTTTTTACCTTCTAACGATTTATAGTTACGGTTAGCAGTATACTGAGAAGTAAATTCCTCACCGCTAATCCAGGTACCTAAGAAATCTGCGCCAACACTTACAATAAGGTCAGCCTTGTCGAAGTTATATTTTGGCAATACCGCTTTACCAAAACTATTCTGGTTAGCCTGAATGATTCCTGTATAAGAAACAGCATCGTACTGAACCAGTTTAGCTGCAGGATATTTTGTAATAAAATGAGCTAAAACAGCATTAGTAGAAGGACTGTTTACTGTTGAAGCAACAATACGGATTTTTTTACCTCCAGCCTGTGCTTTAGCTAACTCGCCTTTAACAAAACTGTCGATTTTTGCCCAGGTTGTTTCTTCAACTTGTTCGTTCTTTACAAAAGCTGGTGCTTTTAATTTAGATACGTCATATAAATCTAAAACCGAAGCCTGTGCTCTCGCATCAGTACCGCAATTGAATTCACCGGCATTTGGATTCGGCTCAATTTTAATCGGACGACCCTCTCTGGTTTTAACTAAAATACTCTGGCCGTTAAAGCTCGAAGTATAATAGTTAGGAATACCTGGTGTTACCTCCTCTGGCTTTACCAGGTAAGGGATAGATTTATGAACAGGGGCTGTTTGACATGCAGCCAAAGTTACTGCACCTAAACCAAAACCTAACGCCTTTAAAAAGTCGCGGCGTGGGGTAACGGTACTTAACCCTGCTTCATTCAAAACATCTTCTATTGGAAGTGGCTCGGCGAATTCGTTTTTGTTATTTTTAACAAAATCGGGTGTATTGTTATACTCCTCTAAGCCTTTCCAGTATTTTTTGTTGCTTTCCATTTAAGCTATATTACTGTTTATTCGAACGTTCTTACTAAACTCTAATCTATTAATAGTGGCACTTACCACATTCTAAACCACCCAATAATGCTGGGGTAATTTTCTCGCCTTTTTTAATTTTCTCATGTGCCTCGATTACCTTAGCATAGAAAGCATTGTTTTTCTGACCAGAAATATCAGTCTCTTTGTGACAGTTAATACACCATTTCATGGTTAACGGAGAATATTGATAAATTTCTTCCATGGTATTAACCGGACCGTGACAGGCGAAACATACTGGCTCTGTAGGCTGTAATCCTTTTGCTTTACGGATCGCATCTTCTGCTACAACTACGTGCTGAGAGTGATTGAAGTAGGCAAAATCAGGAAGGTTGTGTACACGAACCCACTCCATTGGCTTAGCTTTACTCTGATCATATTTCTGAGTTTCAGGATCGTATCCTAAAGCAGCATAGATTTTCTTGATCTCAGGAGAAATTTCACCATCGTAATTATCCCTTGCCTGAACAGCTTTGTGACAGTTCATACAAACGTTCAACGATGGAATAGTAGCATTCTTAGATTTAAATGCTCCATTGTGGCAATACTGACAATCAATCTGATTGATACCAGCGTGCAACTCATGGGAGAATTTAATTGGCTGAACTGGCTGATATCCAGTATGAACACCGGTATTCCACATACCCATCCAACCGAATGAACCTAAGCAAATGATCAAACACAAGATGAAGAACATTACGAACTTCTTGTTTTTGAACATTTTGCGGATACCTACATTTAAAGGCACATCCTCTTCAATCTCAATACCTTGTTTTTGAAGAATCAAACGTTCAAGCAATTTACTTGCGCGACCTAAGATTACTAGAATGACAATTGCAATTAATACAATGGCAACTATACCCGCAATTGATAAACCTGAAGTTTTATCTTCTTTAGGGCCGGCTGCGTTTGGATCAACAGCTTTCTTAGGCTCACCTTCTTTAATGTAGGCTAAGATATCTTTTACTTTCGTTTCGTCAAGCTCAGGGAAAGTGGTCATATCCACTTTACCATTTTCGTTGAACAACTTAACAGCAGCAGGATCACCAGCGGCAATCATTGCTTTGTTGTTAGGAATCCATTTCAAAAGGAAATCCTCAGGGTGGCGATCACTCACTCCCGTTAAGGCAGGACCAGTTAACTTAACATCCAATGCATGACACGAAGAACATTTTGCTTTGAAAAGCGTTCTTCCATTAGCAGCATCTTGCGCATTTACGGTTGAAACCGCTATTACGGAAATTGCTGAAAATACGAATAACGACTTCCAAACGCTTTTTAAAATCATCGAGATATCTCTCATAATGAACACTTTATACTTATTTAATTTATTTTTTGTTAGGAAATTGATGATTAAACTGCCATAGCTCCATCAAAACTTGAACAAAAGTATAACTTATTAATAAATCCCATGACAAAATAGTGACTGGAAATACAATTTATAATCATTCTAAACAAATGGCGTTTCAAGCCCCTCAGGCAAGAAAAATGCCCATTTTCGATACAATCTCCAATGGGCACCATACATCCTTAATTTGGATGATTGAAATATTACACTTATTGTTTTAAGATCCAGGCAAACATCAGTGGCGCAACAATTGTCGCATCACTCTCTACAATGAATTTTGGGGTATGGATATCCAGTTTACCCCAGGTAATTTTTTCATTTGGAACCGCACCGGAGTATGACCCGTATGAAGTAGTTGAATCAGAGATCTGACAGAAATAGCTCCAGAAAGGAATATTTTCCATTTCCATATCCTGGTAAAGCATAGGAACAACACAAATCGGGAAATCACCTGCAATACCTCCACCAATCTGGAAGAAACCAATTCCTTTACCCCCACTATTTGCAATATACCAGTCAGCTAACCAACCCATATATTCAATACCGCTTTTCATGGTGGTGGCTTTCAGCTCCTTTTTCATCACATAAGAAGCGAAAATGTTTCCCATTGTAGAATCTTCCCATCCCGGTACAACAATCGGCAAGTTCTTCTCAGCCGCAGCAAGCATCCACGAATTCTTCGGATCTATTTCATAGTACTGCTCCAGATCGCCGCTTAACAGCATCTTGTACATAAATTCATGCGGAAAATACCTCTCTCCTGCATCATCCGCATCTTTCCAGATTTTATGAATATGTTTTTGTAAACGACGGAATGCTTCTTCCTCCGGAATACAGGTATCTGTAACACGGTTATAATGGTTTTCTAAAAGGTCCCACTCATCCTGTGGACTTAAATCGCGGTAATTTGGTACACGCTTGTAGTGAGAGTGCGCAACCAGATTCATAATATCCTCTTCAAGGTTGGCACCTGTACAAGAAATAATAGCCACTTTATCCTGACGGATCATCTCGGCTAGCGAGATTCCCAATTCAGCAGTACTCATTGCACCTGCAAGGGTAATAATCATTTTACCACCTTCGTCTAAATGCGTTTCGTAGCCTTTGGCAGCATCCATCATCGCCGCAGCGTTAAAATGGAGGTAATTACGCTCCATAAACTGAGATATTGGTCCTCTTGTATTGCTCATCTTTTTATTGTTTGCCGCAAAAGTAGCGAATTATGATACGATTTTGAAAACATTAAGGAAATTTTGGACAAACCCGGTACCCAACATTATAAAATAAATTCAGTTAATTTGCGGCAATGAAGTAACTCCATCATAAATCTTCATTAAGTACCGAACAAATCATTCACGAATGAAAAAAATTTACCTAATCATATTCTTTATTGCCCTTTCCGGAAGCTCATTTGCACAAATGAAGTTGATCAAAAAGCTACTTTCGAATGAAAAGGATACGCTTCGTAAAGCAAGCTTTCTTCCCATCCCCTCTTTTGGCTACGCTCAGGAAACAGGCTTCCAGTTTGGTGTAGGAGCAATATTTGGGTTCTATGTCGATCGTAAAGATACACTCAACCGGCCCTCATCAATCACCCTGAACCTCAACTATTCTACTAAGAAGGCATATAATATGAGTACCATACTGGATGTATGGGGCAAAGAAAATAATCTCCATTACATTGGAGAACTCAGGTTTAAAAGAATGCCCTTCAACTTTTATGGTGTGGGTAACAGCACCAGCGAAGCAAATGAAGACAAGCTCATTCAGCAACAGTTTAAAGTTTTATTACAGGCTGAAAAGCAGTTATTGCCTAAAACTTATTCAGGTATCTCTCTTGGATTTGAAAATTACGAATACAACGACTTGCAACCAGATGGAATTTTCAATGCAAACCCATACTATAAAAACAGAAACGGAACTGTATTATACATCGGGGTTTCTCAGGCTTATGATTCAAGAAACAATAACAATTACACAACCAAAGGCTTTTTCATAAGGGGAACTTACCAATATGCCCCCGACATCTTTTCTGAAGGAAGTTTTACCGGAAGCCAGATAAAATTTGATTTGAGGAACTTCTGGAAACTGAGCAATAAATTTTCGTTTGGTGTCCAGGGGCTCTACAACATCATTACCGGTAAAAACACGCCCGTTTACCTCCTGCAGCAGATGGGTAACGATGAAATGATGAGAGGCTATTACAACGGGCGATTCCGTGATAAAAACCTTTTGGTGGCTCAGGGAGAATTACGCTATCGCTACAATACTCGTTTCGGTGCAACACTATTCGGAGGAACAGGAACAGTTTGGGGAAATGACCAGTTTAACGCCAGAGGTTTCAAACCCAACTATGGCGCAGGATTGAGATACTTCTTCGATCCGGAGAAAGGGATAAGTATCCGTCTGGATTACGGTGTAGGCGAGAAAAGAAGTAATGAGCAGCGACAAAGCGGATTTTACATCAGCATAGCAGAAGCTTTTTAGTTTCTTCTTCGCTCCTCTTCATTACCCGTGCGATGTTCTGATTGTTTTACCTTTTCATTGCCGAAATTATACCGTACGGAAATCCTGAACGAACGGGAATCATAATAGTTAAGATATTCCTGCCTGATATGATTAACTTCATTTTCGAAATGGTATTGATTTGTTTTTAAGACATCGTTAACATTTACGGCTACTTGCAGTTGCTTGTTAAACAATAAGGTTTTTAGCCCTAAGTCCAGGTTATATTGAGCCCTGTTTTTACTTAAACCATCTACGGCGGGAAACTGGTACCAAAAGTATACATCACCAAAAAATGTTTTAGCAGGGTTAAACAATAACTGGTTCAAAGTAGAGAAATAAGCTCCAATCCCATTCAAACGGTACAACGCCTCAGCAATGGCTGAGTGCGAAACATTGTGAAAAACATTAAACTGATTTACGCTTTGCCATACCCTGAAGGGTTTAACAGAAACCGACTGGCTAAGCTGATAGCTGTAACACGTTAAAAAATTCAGTGGCCTGGAAACCTGAAAATAAGAGCCGGCATCAACAAAATTAACATCGGCAAAACCATTGGAAGTTTTAGCAAAACTTAAAGTTGTGGTAAACCTGTTTCGATAGGTATAAGAGATCTCCAGATTATCGTTATAAGAGGGCAGTAGGAAAGGGTTTCCTTCTGCGTAAACAGATGGATTGCTATACCAGCGAAAGGGATTGAGTTTTTTATATGGAGGCCGGTTGATCCTTCTGCCATAATTAAAATTCCAGCTGTTGTTTTCACCTGCACGGTAAACGGCGTAAAAGGTTGGAAATAACTGAAAGTACCTGCTCCGGTTAGTGTCATTTAATGTTGTTCCGTTTACCTGTGTATATTCACCACGCAAACCGGCCTGAAAATCCCATTTTCCTGTAGTTTTACCTAAACTAAAATAGGCTGACTGCGTATTTTCTTCATAATCAAACAAGTTGTCCTGGCTTAAATCAGGAAGATAAACACCGTCTTCTTTCCTGTAAAACCCAATATCACTTTGATTTTTAATAAAACTCAGTTTCGCCCCTAATGAAAGTTTAAAGATTTTAAGCGGTAAATCGAGATCTGTTTTTAAAGTGTATAAATCTACAGTTTGGCCGCTGCCGGATAAAAATGCGGCGAAAGAACTTGGGACAATCACTCCACTGCCAAGATAGGTAGTACTGTTAAAGTACCTTTCCTTATCATCGTTATACTTAAACCAATCGCCATTAACGGTAAGCGCTTTCCCTGATGGGCTCAGCGTTTTCTTCAGATATAGATTTGCTGAATGGTAATGGGATTTTATTCTGGCGTTGGCATCAGAATGGAGAACAGAATCAATATGGTTGGCACCATTAAAAATGTTTGTACTGATATTTTCATCAGAATGAAAGTTGGTGACCCCTCCTGAATACGATACACCAAGAAGTGTTTGCCTTGATGGCTGATATTCCAGACCGATCTGCCCTGAGGCAACTGCTCTATAATTTCTGTCCCTGTTGATGACCTCGCGGGTTTGACCCGGATAAAAAACACGGCTTTGCTCCAGCGGAACAACCGACCCCTTCCTTAAGTTAAAATTGGAATTGACAGCTATCTTATTGTTCCGGTAGCTGAGCGTACCGCCTGCAGAAGCGGTTAAATACGTAGCCTGGGTAAAAACAGTATTGACCGATCCATTCATACCATTGGTTACAGGTTTTTTAAGCACAATATTAATCGAGCCTGAGTTTCCCTGTGCATCGTATCTGGCAGGCGGATTAGTGATCACTTCTACCTTTGCTATTTCTGCGGCAGACAAAGACTTCAGATAGTTTGATAAATCATCGTCAGAAACCGGAACCAGCCTATCATTAACCATTACATTAACACTCCCCTTCCCAACTAAAGAAACACGGTCATTCATCACACGCACTCTGGGTAATTTTGCCAGCAACTCCAGGGCATCGCTACCTGTGGCAGCAATACTTTTCTCTACATTAAATACCGTTCTGTCTGTTTTACTTTCTGTTAATAACTGCTCAGACGCGATGTTAACTTCAGCCAGAACATGAGTTTTTTCTTTCAATACAACATCAATTGAAGTATCGCCTTTAAGGTAAAGGTGCAAATTGGCAGTCTCAAAATTTAATCCTGAAAATACAAGCGAATATTTGCCCTCCTTTAAAAGGTTAAAACGGTATAAGCCTAAACTATCACTTTGTGTGTAAACCGGCTTATCCGATGCATTTGTTAATTTAATGGCAATGCGGGAAATTCCTATTGCTGATTCGGCATGCAATTTTCCGGAAATGGTATATTGGGCATAACCTTTTGTAAAGAACAAGGATATGAGGATTAAAAAAGCGGTTCTCATAAACATGCTATCTCAACAAAGGCTATTTATCCTCCTGCCAAACCTCGTACTTTCCTTTGCCATTTAAATCAAACTTTGCGTGGCTTCCATCCATAATCACTTCATTTTTTTGCCCTTTAACAACAACATTTTTTGCACTGCCTTTCTTCATTTCACTGTTAAAAATAATTTCATCAGCGATCAGGTTAACATCGCCGTATGCCAGTACTGCGTTTCCGTAAAGCATAATGGTTTTCTTGTCTTTCGAAACCCTTATCGAATCTTCAGCTGAATATCCAATCCGTTTCATTAAAATGTCTTCAGGCTTAACATTAGCGCCATATTCTGCAATACTTTTTTTATCAGTAGTATAAGTTTTATATATATTCCTGCTCAAATCGTAAACAATTTTATCAGCAATAACCATTGTTCCTCCTTTGCTGATTGACGCTTTCATTGCTGTAATTAAACTTTCTTTTTTGTTGAATATTGCATTTACAGCACTCAGCTTATAAGCGCCGATGTGAAAAACAGGATTTTCCATTTCAGTTGTTTCATTTTTCACATCACCTTTTATTTTTGTGTAAGAAATTATCTGAGGAATTACTGCTCTTTTAATAGCATCAGCTTTTGCTACTTTTTGACTTCCATCTGAATTATAGAACCGACTAAAAAGCTTTTTATTCTGAACCCCAAATGTGCGGATGTTTTTAGATATTGAAATCCAGTCATTAACCAAATAAGATTTTCCACCCGTTTTCTCCTCGTGTACGAAACGTAGTCTTACCTGATCACCTTTTCTGTAATCCTTTAGATAATTTAAATCGGTTTGGGTTTGATCTACCGCTACCTTGAAGTTAAACCCATTGGCATCAATATGCAAGAAACGTTTATTATCTGACTGGTGTACGTCCGTTATTTTCCCATCATTAAAGCGAACCTTGTTGGCTTCAAAAAGAAAAGGGTGCTGCTCGGATTTTGGTCTGGAAAACACCAACTTATCACCCATGAATATCTGTTTAGGAAAAACGGCTACGTGAGAATCATCCTTTGTAGACGCTGAAGCATCTACAATCACCCGTAGCTGGTCTCCCTTTTTAAGAATTATTGGTGAGTGTTTACCGAGGTGAAACCCATCCAAAACATAAGTTTCCTGATCAGTCTTAAATAGGTAACCTGTAAAACTCTTAGTTTTATATAGCCCCGTAACTGTACCAGTGATAGTTTTTCCAGAAACTTGAGTCATTTTCTGAACTTTATCCGCATGGTCTGCAGAACTGAAGTGAGGGTCGCTTTGCCTGCGGTTAGGTAAAGGTAAATCCCTCTCAAAAACAGGTTCGGATTTCGTTGTTTCTGCCGGTGATTTTTGTGCATAAACAAGCTCAACGGCAAACATCCAAACCAGTCCTGCAACTACCGGCAGTACCAGTAAATAACTTAGTTTTTTCATCTTTTTCGATTTAGAATTAAATAACATCTTAATCCGGTCTTTCACCGGACTTTTAACGAAATTGTGTACGAGTGTCATCTCACTTTTGCCTATGGTTAACCTCAGCAACAAAGCGGCATAAGATTGTTGACCGAAACTTGATGAAGTAATTGCATCGGCCTCATATTCGTGAACCTGCTCCAAAGCCTGATTGTATAGGTAAATTATAGGATTAAACCACAATACTGTCTTCAATAACATCATCATAAGTTTATCAAGAGAATGGAGCTGTCTAACGTGGACCCGCTCATGTGTAAGCAAAACCTGCAATTCAGGTCCGCTGAGTTTGCTTTGATCGATAAAAATGTAATTGAAAAAAGAACAGTTGGTAAAACCGTCCGTTTTAACCACTATTTTTAAACCATCATTATTTTTAAGCGCAGAATTAATGTACTTGAACAAGCCATACAATCTCCAGACGCAAACCATCAACAATATGCATGCAACGGCAGCATAAATGTAAATACCTGCACTAATCCAGTCAATTCCAGATAGTTGTTCTTCAGGGTAGGTGATCATAACAGGTTGGGTAAACCGAAGGGGTTCTGCACTGGCTCGAACCCACTCCGGTGCAGTAACTGGAATTTCCGTATCCGTTAGGCTTGATTTCCTGTTAATTTCAAATTGCAAAACCGGAATAGTGAAACTCAGGAGCAGTGTTCCTAACAGATAAAACCGGTTAATTTTGAAAAATGTAAGATTCTTCAGTACCAGCAGGTAGAAACAAAAGAATAAAACCGTGCACGCACTTACCTTAAGCAAATAGGTTAATATTTCCATAGCCATCTATTTAGCATCCACGTTTAGAAAATTGTACAAACCCATCCAGTATCAAATTGCTGATCTTTCGGATGTTCTTTTCATCGTTGATAAAACCAAAGGACTTTTCATCAGCTATATTTCCCAGCTCGATCAACACAGCAGGAACCTTCGATTCCCGCAACAACAGCAGATTGGCTTCCTTTAAGGTATTGTTTATCTCAATACCCTTACTTTTTTTAAAGGCGTTCAAGATCCCGCCGGCCAGTTCTTCAATCAGCCTGATATTTGGGTTTTGTTTAGAAACAATGACTTCAATCCCACCAAATGGACTGGCACCTGCATGGCTATTTGCATTGTGATGGATGGAAATGAAAGCGGTTGCCATTTGCACCGGTAACCGGTCGCGGAGCGAAACATACTCATCAGCGCTTCTGGTAAGCCTCACTTTGATCCCCCTTCTTACAGCTTCCTCTTCTAAAATTTTTACCGCCCTTAAATTCAGGTCCTTTTCCTTTTGCCCCTTAGTCGCAATTGATGAATCATCCTTGCCCCCATGTCCCGCATCCAGAACCAAAGTCATTTCGTCAACCTCGTTAAAAGCAGACCTGGCATTCTGATTGACCTGAATTTCATTATTCAGGTAATTTCCGGCGTACATATCGGGCTTCAATGCCACATCAGTGTGAACTGCCTTTGCTTGTGCAGTTTTTTGAACAACAATTTCTCTCTTGTTGATAAATGCAACAGAACAAATGAGTAGTACAGGTAAAATGGCCAGATAAACCAGTTTCTGCATGCCTGTATTCGGTTCTTTGTACAACATCATAATCCTGTTTTTCAGTGGGAGTTTACTGAAATGCTTAGCGAATATATCCACAGATGGCATGGCCAGCTGGAGTAAAAGCGTAGCATATGTTTTTTTATCCGCTGTGCTTGCGGTTTCCTCATCGGCTAAAAATTCATGGTTATGATCAACAGCATTTCTCCAGAGATAAACAATTGGGTTAAGCCAAAGAACAGCCGCCACCAGATTAGCCAGAACTTTATCCACTACATGCTGCTGCGAAACATGTACGCGTTCATGCTGTATAACTAATTGCTTATCCCGATCCGACATTGAGGCATCAATAATAATCAGGTTAAAGAATGAACAATTCTTCAATGGCGAATGCGGCATAACCTCAACTATCCTGTTCATTCTAATCACACCATATCGCCGAAGCTGCAGCTTAATGCGTACGACATTAAAAAATAGACGCAAAATTAAAACCGCCACAATCCCGAAATAACAGTATTCAAAAATTTCACGCCAGCTATAAGACATATTACCGTCTTTGAACACCTCCGAGTCTTTTTCCAGAGAAGCCTCTGTAGAATATGCTATTGGGCTATCCTTTAATTGTGCAGCAATATCAACCTCCCTAACATGCTCAATACTGATGGAAGGAATAGCGAAACTCATCGCAACCAGCGCAAGCAAGTAAAACCGGTTAAACTGAAAGAACGTCAATCTGGCAAGGAAGAACCAGTATAGCCCAAAAAACAATGCCATGCAGACCGAAACTTTTAACAAATAAATGAGTGCCATAATCAGGAGTTTTTTTCGATGAGTTTTCTGATTTCTTCTATATCCTTTTCACTTAACTTTTCTTCTTTTACCATAAAAGATAAAAGACTTGCAGGAGAGTTGTCAAAGTATCCGGAAAATAGCTTTGAAAAAGTTGTTTTGGCGTATTCCTCCTTAGTTATTGCCGGAAAATATTCATACGTTTTACCATATGCTTTATAATTTACATAACCCTTTTTTTCCAGCAAACGTACAATAGATGATATGGTATTGTAAGGCGGTTTCGGCTCGTCGTCAAGTTCATCAATGATGTCTTTCACAAAAGCCTTCTGCAGCTTCCATAACACCTGCATAATGCGCTCTTCCGTTTTGGTTAATTCTTCCATATCCAAATCTATAACTTATTTTTCAGTTATACAACTAAAAAATAAGTTATTCGACTGAAAAAACAGTTATATCAATTAAATCACTGATAATAAAAGATATGAATAAAATTTATTTACTTAAACCTGCAAGTGCATTGATGGTTAGGGCCACTATTACAGTATTGAAAACAAATGCAATTAAGCTATGTAGTAAGGAAAGCCGGCGTAACTGCCGTGAAGAGATTTCTACATCCGACACCTGGAAAGTCATGCCCAGAACAAATGAAAAATAGGCGAAGTCAATGAAATCAGGTTCATCCTCTCCGGGGAAATCCAGACCTTTACCTTTGTCATCATCGCTATCACCATAGTAAAGGTGAGCGTATCGCATACTAAAAGTAGTATGCACCAGAAACCAGGATAAAAACATACCTGAAATTGCTGTTATAAGATCAAGCGCTTTAATGTCTTTATTAATCAGAAGCAATACTACTGCCAGTAATCCGGCAAAAGTAGATACCAGTACAATTGCAAAAATTTCTTCCCTGCTTTCATCCTGCATCCTGGCCTTTAAATGCGTTTCAGAAGATGAAGTATTGAAAAACATATACCAATGAAGGGATATCAGTACAATGCAAAAAAAATCCCAGCCCAGCATAATATGCGTTAGCGTACTCATCTGTAAAGCAAACGATACCCCACAACCCAATAACCCGGCAAAAAAGCTAACCAACAATATATATAGCGCTGAGCGCTTCTGTATACCTCTTAACTGGGCCTTGTCTCTCATTGCTTAAATTTAAGTTTGAAATGTTCTTTTACCTGACCTTTTTTGAAATAAACCAAACCAATCCAGAATAAATCTATCGTGACGGTAACCTGCGGATGAGCCTTAATTTCAGCCCAGGCTTCTTTCATACCTTCACTCCAGTAAATATCATCAAATATGAGTAGTGAATTTTCTGTTACTTTGGGCAAACACCATTTGAAGTAATTCAAAGTCGCGTCTTTACGATGGTTTCCATCGATATAAACAAAATCAAGTGATGGCTGTTTTGCAATCACATCGGGTAAAATCAAGTCGAAATTACCCACATGCAATTCGATATTCTCAATACCCATATCATCGAAATTGTTTTTTGCAACACCGGCCGTTTGTGGACAACCCTCAATACTGATTACTTCGGCACCAGGACATGCCTTGGCCAGATATGAAGTGGTAATTCCAAGGCAGGTCCCCAATTCAATTACAGTTTTAGGATTAGTATTTTTAGCTAATCGGTATATTAACTTGGCTAATCGTGGACTTTTCAACGCATTCTTGGCAATTTCACTTACTTTTTTAGTCCTGTTCTTATTTAAATGCGAACCAGCACCTAAATCGGTTACCGTAATACTAGATTCGTCATTAAAAAGTTTTTTTCGCTGTTCCTCAATCTTTTTATATTCAGATTTATCGCTAAAATCGTAAATTACCTCATCAGCTAACTTATAGACAAATGGCGAATGCGTCCCGTGGCGGGTTTTAGCTGTCAAACGGTGTTTAAGATAATCTGTAATAAATTGAAGTAGCATAATATTGCAAAAGTAAACAAACACCGCAAACGTATGTATCTTTTATGGAAAATATCTCGGAGATTAGTGCTTTAGTAAAATTGTTGGATGATCCTGATGAGGAAGTTTACCAGCATGTAGAAAAAAAATTAATGGAATATGGTGGTGAGGTAATCCATTATCTTGAAAACGCCTGGGAACAATCATTCGACGGATTATTGCAGGAACGTATTGAAAATATCGTTCATCAGATCCAGTTCAATACAGTCAAAGAAGACTTAAACCTATGGTACCTGAGCGGTGCGTTCGACCTGCTCCAGGGCGCTTTAATTATCAACCGTTATCAATACCCTGATCTGGACGAACAAAAGGTGATCAATCAGATTGAAGAAATCAAAAGAGATATCTGGCTGGGATTGCAATATGAAATGAGTTCCATAGAAAAAGTTAAACTCATCAACCATATTCTTTACCAGCAATATGGCTTTGGTGGAAATACAAAAAATCATCACGACCCTCAAAATTCTTACCTGAGTCAGGTGCTGGAAAGCAAAAAAGGAAATCAGATATCGCTTGCCATTATCTATTCCACGCTTGCTCAAAAATTAGATTTACCCATCTATGGCATAAACTTGCCCCAGCATTTCATTCTAGGTTTTATCGATGAAAGCAAACAAGATGCTACAGAATATGGTGTCCTTTTTTACATTAACGCCTTTAACAAAGGAAATATATTTGGAAAGCATGATGTTGATCAGTTCCTGCGCCAGCTCAATTTAGAGTCTCAGCAAGAGTATTACCGACCTTGTAGCAATACCGACATCATACGAAGGGTAATCAGGAACCTCATCTCCGCTTATGAAAGTGCAGGAGCAACCGATAAAGTTGCCGAACTAAATGAATTACAAACTATCCTTTCCGAATAACCCATAACAAGCCGTTTCATGAAATTTAACAAAAACGTTTGCAGCATGATGCTGATTGCACTCACCATGCTTGTATTCCAGGATAACATCCAGGCGCAAACGAAAAGCAAGCCAAATGTCATTGCATATTATACTGGAAACGGAACAGTGATAGAAAATTATCCGATAGAAAAAATAACCCACCTGATTTATAGCTTTGGCCATCTCAAAGGCGATAGTATGTTCATCCATAACGCCAAAGATTCTGCATTGATTGCAAACATGGTCGCCCTCAAGAAACGTAATCCTGAATTGAAAGTAATGCTCGCTATGGGTGGCTGGAGTGCCTGCCCCAACTGCTCTGAAGTTTTTAGCAGGGCAGATGGACGTAAAACATTTGCCAGAACAACCAAATCATTGCTCGATTATTTTCATGCCGATGGTATTGACATTGACTGGGAGTACCCGGCAGTATTAGGTTATCCCGGACATAAATATGCTGAAAGCGACAAGCAGCATTTTACAAGGCTAATTAAAGAACTGCGCAGAACATTGGGCAAAAAAGCAGAAATCAGCTTTGCTGCAGGCGGGACCAAAAACTGTCTCGACTCATGCTTCGAATGGAAAAAAGTAATGCCGCTTGTTAATCGTGTAAACCTAATGAGCTATGATTTAGTTGGTGGGTATGCGACAACCAGCGGACACCATACTCCCCTGTTTTCAACTGATAAACAAGAGCTATCTGCAGATTATGCCATCAGCCAAATGATTAAATATGGCGTTCCAGCAAATAAAATAGCACTCGGCGCTGCCTTTTACGCACGAATTTTCGAAAATACTATTGATGCCAACCAGGGGCTGTATCAGCCTTCTAAGTTTCTTCATGGTGTATCGTCACGAGATTACAAAAAAACATTAACCCCCGAAAATGGCTTCACGTATTATTGGGATGATCAGGCCAAAGCCCCCTATTATTACAATTCTGCAACTAAACAGCTGGTCACATTCGACGACGCAAAATCAATCGCATTGAAAACCAGATATGTTGTCGATCATAACCTAAATGGCATCATGTTCTGGGAACTTAACGACGACCCTTATACAGATGGCTTACTCGATGTGATTGACCAATCGGTAAAACAAGTGAAATAACTAAAATTTTTCCTTCTTTAACCAGGCTGCTAATAAGTTAAACCAATCAACATCGGAAGTTTTATTGATTAAACCGAAACCGTGACCTCCTTTTTCATAAAGATAAACCTCCGTATCGATACCCTCAGCTTTCAAGGCATCACTCATTAAAATGCTATTGGCGTATGGAACAGTTGCATCATCTTTAGCATGTACAAAAAAGGCAGGAGGTGTCCTTTTATTTATGTTTTTATTAGCCGAGAAATAATGTTTCAAACTATCGGCAGGTGCTGAGCCCAAAAGGTTCTTCATAGTGCCCGTATGTACCGACTCTTCAAAACTGATTACAGGATAAATAAGTGCCCCAAAATCAGGCCTAAGACTAATTTTCTCAGGGTTACTAATCTTTAAATTACTATAATGTGCAATTAACGTTGATGCAAAATGACCACCTGCAGAAAAACCGAGGATACCAACTCTATTTTTTTTAATTCCGTATTTTTTAGCATACTTCCTAACCAGATAGATAGCCTGCTCAGCGTCCTGCAAAGGTCCGTAAGCTTTATCAACCATAATCTGATCGCTCGGCAAACGGTACTTAAATACAAAGGCCGTAACACCAATGGCATTAAACCTCTTAGCCACATCAATACCTTCGTGACTGAATGCCAGGGCGCCATATCCCCCACCCGGACAAATAATTACTGCCGTACCGGTTGCAATGTCTTTAGGGGCCTCATAAACAGTTAAGGTAGGTGCAGAAACTTTGGTAATACTCAAAGTACCGTTGGTTCTTACCTCAGTTTTCTCCACATATTCAGCCGGTGTAGGCTTTGAGCCAGGTATTTCCCCGGTGTAAAGCGGAATAATTTCCTGCGCATTTGAAATTGTTACCCCCATACAAAACAGGATTAAAAGCAGAGCTGATTTTTTCATTTTTAAACAATTAAAACTCCATTAAATAGGCCTTCAGAAACTCATTGATATCTCCGTTTAAAACGGCATCCGGATTTGAAGTCTGATGATTGGTACGATGGTCTTTAACCCTTCTGTCATCTAAAACATAGCTCCTGATTTGGGAGCCCCATTCAATTTTCTTCTTGCTTCCTTCTATCGCGGCCGATGCTTCCATACGCTGACGCATCTCAATCTCATATAACTGCGATTTTAGCAAACGGATGGCGTTTTCCTTATTCTGAAGTTGTGATCTCGACTCCTGATTTTTGATAATGATGCCCGAAGGTTTGTGATATAAACGAACTGCAGTTTCAACCTTATTTACGTTCTGCCCGCCAGCACCACCAGCCCTGAAGGTTTCGAATTCAATATCCGCCGGATTAACATCTATTTCAATTGTATCATCAACTAAAGGATAAACATAAACCGACGCAAAAGAAGTATGTCTGCGATTATTACTATCGAATGGTGAAATACGAACTAAACGATGAACACCGTTTTCTCCTTTTAAATAGCCATAAGCAAAATCGCCTTTTATTTCAATGGTTACCGATTTTATTCCGGCTACATCACCTTCGGCATAATCCTGCTCAGTAATCTTATAACCGTTCTTCTCAGCCCACATTAAATACATCCGCAACAGCATACTGGCCCAGTCACAACTCTCGGTACCCCCCGCCCCTGCCGTAATCTGCATTACCGCCGGAAGCTGGTCTTCTTTGTTTCGAAGCATGTTTTTCAGTTCCAGTTCTTCTACCGCCTTTTTGCTGGTATCAAATTGTTCCTGCAATTCTGTTTCCGAAGCATCGCCCGACTGAAAAAAATCGTACATCACAACAACATCTTCTACCGCATTGTGCGCAGCATTGTAGCCATCAGTCCATTTCTTCTTGGTACTGATTTCGGCAAGTATTTTTTCTGCTTTTTTTGGATCGTCCCAGAAATCGGGCGCCATGGTTAATTTTTCTTCTTCGCGAATGGCGTAAAGTAGCTCATCAACGTCAAAGATACCTCCTCAGAGACGTTACCCTGTCTCTTAAATCCTGAACTTGTTCTTTGGTCATTCAACAAATATAGTATGTTATTTCTTCATTACCATATAATCCAGAGCGAGATTGGATAAGAGCTTCACCCCCAGAACAAAACCACTTTCATCCAGATAGAAATCAGGCGTATGATGC
Source organism: Pedobacter frigidisoli (assembly GCF_032678525.1). Taxonomy (GTDB): domain Bacteria; phylum Bacteroidota; class Bacteroidia; order Sphingobacteriales; family Sphingobacteriaceae; genus Pedobacter; species Pedobacter frigidisoli_A. The sequence goes on along the minus strand of NZ_JAVTSE010000007.1, from coordinate 128,811 downwards.
GAAGCTGCCTTCAATGGATCTTTACCCTTTGGCATGCCTCCTAAAAATACAAACAAACCAGGTACTTTTTCCTGGAAAAACGAAAAATCTTCGGCACCTGTTACCGGTGGCCTTAGCAGCACGTGGTCTTTACCAGCAGTGGCCTGCATACTGGGCAGCATTTTTTCCGTTAGCGCCACATTGTTAAAAGTTACCGGATAATGGTTGCTATATGGAATTTTTACCTCAGCAGTTCCACCCCCCGCCTCGGCCGTTTTCATGGCAATGGTTTTAATGCGTTGGATAAACATCGCTTCATCTTCTTTGCTGAAGTTGCGTACAGTACCCAACATCTCCACTTTTTCTGGAATAATATTCGAGCGGACACCACCATTGATGGAGCCTATCGTTACCACGCCTGGGTTTTCGGTTACATTTAAATTCCGGCTAACAATAGTCTGTAAATTATTTACAATCTGCGCAGAAATTACAACCGGATCAATACTGCTCCAAGGGTACGCACCATGTGCCTGACGACCGGTAACCGTAATTTTCATGTCGTTAACAGCCGCCATCGTGCCGCCCGGCCTGTAGGTAACATTGCCAACCTCGGTTTGCGAATTGATGTGAAGGCCAAAAATAGCCTCAACCTTTGGGTTCTCCAGTACACCTTCCTTAATCATCAAAGCTGCACCACCTTCTTCACCGGCAGGTACACCTTCTTCAGCAGGTTGAAAAATAAATTTAACCGTACCCGGAATATCCTTTTGCATTGCTGCCAGAACTTCTGCAACTCCCATCAGTATTGCTACGTGGCTGTCGTGGCCACACGCATGCATTACCCCAACTTCCTGGCCATTGTATTGTGTTTTTACTTTTGATGCAAATGGAATATTTACCCTTTCGCTTACCGGCAAACCGTCCATATCTGCCCTAAGCGCAACCACAGGCCCGGGCTTACCACCCTTCAAAACCCCAACAACACCAGTTTTGGCTACACCCGTAGTTACTTTAATGCCCAGAGATTCCAGGTGTTTTGCGATGATCCCTGCTGTTCTTATTTCCTGGTTACCCAGTTCGGGGTGCTCATGAAAATCCCTGCGCCAGGAGATTACTTTTTGTTCAATGAGATCGGCTTTTTTAGCAACCTGTTCATTTAAAGGCGATTTTTGAGCAAATGTGCTGAATGATAAAAGACAAAAGCCGAATAAGTATATTTTTTTCATGAAAGTTTTATTTTAGGAATTACTAAAATAACGATTATTAATTTCAAAACTAACAAGGCCCTTAATTTGAATGACCTTGTTATCCATAGCCATGATTCAGTTAGCATTCATATCAACCGATCCGATACCGACTCCCTTCAGTTTTATAAATTGTTAATGTTTTTTGAACATTAAAAAGACCATTTTAAATTTTTGCTTTATTACTTTTACAAAAAAACAAAGATTATGTTACCTAAAATAAATTTCACAGAAACTGAGGCATATAAATACCTGGCCGACCATTTTATCGATATCAATCAAAAAAGCATTAACGATCTTTTCGCCGAAGATGCAGATCGATATAACAAGTTTTCTGTTTTTTTTGAAGACATTTTATTAGACTATAGCAAAAACCGCATCAGCGATGAAACACTTGCTTTATTGATCCAATTGGCTCGGGAATGCAAACTTGATGAAGCCATCGAATCAATGTACGCAGGCGATAAAATCAATGAAACGGAAGACCGTTCAGTACTCCACATTGCATTAAGGAACCTGAGCAACACACCAATATTAGTCGATGGTAAAGATGTGATGCCTGAAGTAAACGCGGTGCTTGCTAAAATGGAGAAGTTCAGCAACAGCATTATCAGCGGCGAATGGAAAGGTTACACGGGTAAAGCCATTACGGATATCGTTAACATTGGCATAGGTGGTTCCGATCTGGGCCCGGTAATGGTTACTGAAGCTTTAAAGCATTATAAAAATCATTTAAATATCCATTTTGTTTCAAATATCGATGGTACCCATATTGCTGAAACACTATCAGAATTAAACGCCGAAACAACACTGTTTTTGGTAGCATCAAAAACCTTCACTACTCAGGAAACCATGACAAACGCACATTCTGCACGTTCCTGGTTTCTGGAAAAAGGTGGTAAAGAACAGGATATTGCAAAACATTTTGCTGCATTATCTACAAATGCTAAAGACGTTTCTGCTTTTGGCATCGACACCGAAAATATGTTCGAATTCTGGGATTGGGTTGGTGGCCGCTACTCATTGTGGAGCGCCATTGGTCTTTCAATCTCATTAAGCATCGGTTTTGATAATTTTAAACAACTACTGGCAGGCGCCCATGCTACCGACAATCATTTTAAAACAGCAGAATTCGAAACTAACATCCCGGTAATCCTTGGATTATTAGGTGTTTGGTACATCAACTTTTATAACGCGGAAACACAGGTAATTTTACCTTACGATCAATACCTGCACCGCTTTTCAGCCTATTTTCAGCAAGGCGACATGGAAAGTAATGGCAAGCATGTAGATCGCAACGGAAATGAGGTTGATTACGAAACGGGTCCGATCATCTGGGGTGAGCCCGGAACGAATGGCCAACACGCCTTCTATCAGCTCATTCACCAGGGCACCAGAATTATCCCTGCAGATTTCATCGCCCCTGCACAGAGCTTAAACCCTTTAGGTGACCACCATCCCATACTGCTCTCTAACTTCTTCGCACAAACCGAAGCATTGATGAACGGCAAAACAGAAGAAGAAGTAACTGCCGAACTGGAGAAAGATGGTAAATCTGAAGATGAAATTAAAACAATTGCACCTTTCAAAGTATTTGAAGGCAATCGTCCAACCAACTCCATTTTATTGAAAAAGATTACCCCATACTCTTTAGGAAGCCTGGTCGCCATGTATGAACACAAAATCTTTGTTCAGGGCATCATCTGGAATATCTTTAGCTTCGATCAGTGGGGGGTGGAACTGGGTAAACAGCTGGCTAAAAAGATTCTGCCTGAATTAGCAGGCGAGGAGAAAGTATCCAGTCATGATAGTTCTACAAACGGCTTAATTAATCAATATAAAGCCTGGAGATAAAAATTATTCAAAAAGCGGGTATAATTACTCGCTTTTTTTATTTAAATGCTTTATTTTAGTCCCAATCCAATCATATTAATGAATGGATAATTAATACACATACGAAATGCTCTCTCGCTTCCTGCTTTTGATTATTTCTAATCATTAAAAACCAATTTATACTCATGAAAAAAAGATTTCTCTTTGCTCTGGCTATTTCTGGCCTGTGCTTCAGTGCTGCTGCACAAAAAGTACAGTTCACAGAATTTGATCTGGACAATGGCCTGCATGTCATTCTTCACCAGGATAAAACTGCGCCCGTTGTTGCCGTTTCGGTGATGTACCACGTAGGCTCAAAGGATGAGGAAACAGAGCGTACAGGATTCGCACATTTCTTCGAACACCTGCTGTTTGAAGGTTCAGACAATATCAAACGTGGTGAATTTATGAAGCTGGTGAGCAGTAATGGCGGTCAGAATAATGCCAATACCTCACAAGACCGTACGTTCTATTATGAAGTTTTTCCGTCAAACCAGCTGGAGCTCGGATTATGGCTCGAAAGCGAAAGAATGTTACACCCGGTAATTAATGAAACTGGAGTTAAAACCCAGAATGAAGTCGTTAAAGAAGAAAAACGTCTGCGCATTGATAATTCTCCTTACGGAAAATTCACTGAAAAAATCTTTTCACATTTATTTGATGGGCATCCGTACCGCTGGCAGCCGATCGGTTCCATGGAACACTTAAATGCCGCCAAGCTAAGTGAATTTATTGCTTTCTTTAAAAAATACTATGTTCCAAACAATGCAGTGCTAACCATTGCCGGCGACTTAGACGTAGACAAAACAAAATCACTCGTTAAATCATATTTTAATGAAGTACCTAAAGGTGCAGCGGTAGTTCGTAAAACGTATACCTTACCTGAAATCACAAAAGAAATTATCGACACTGCTTACGATGCAAACATCCAGATTCCGGCAATTTTCGCTGCATATCGTGTTCCTGGAATGAAAAGTAGAGACAGTAAGGTTTTAGGAATGATCAGTTCGATTTTATCAGGCGGTGGCAGTTCAAGATTAAGTACTAAAATGGTCGATGAAAAGAAAACCGCATTACAGGTTGCCGCCTTCAATTATAGCCTTGAAGATTATGGCGCTTACATCACCCTCGCACTCCCAAACAAAAACACACCACTTAATGATTTATTGAAAGATATTGATGAAGAGGTAGCTCGCCTGCAAACCGAATTAATAAGCGAAAGTGATTATAAAAAATTACAGAATAAATTCGAAAACGATTATGTAAGTGCAAACAGCAGAATGCTTGGCGTAGCCGAAAACCTGGCAGCAGGCTATACTTTCCATGATAAGGATACCAACGATATCAATAAAGAATTAGAGGTAATCAGGTCGATTACCCGAGAGGAAATAAGAGACGTCGCTAAAAAATACCTGGGCAAAAACCAACGAGTTGTTTTGTATTACTTACCAAAGAAATAAGCAATCGCTTTTCATAACAATTATTCAAAATCATGAAAAAATTATTCATATTAGCCGCTGTTTCCTTATTGGCTCAAGGCATTTCAGCACAAACCATAAATCGCAGCCAGAAACCAAAACCGGGCCCCGCACCGGTAATTACCATCGCTGATCCGGCCATCTATAAATTAGCCAACGGAATTACCATTCTTGTTGTAGAAAATCACAAACTACCGAAAGTTTCTGCAAGCTACAGCATGGATGCAGGTCCTATAACTGAAGGCGGCAAAGCCGGTGTGGTTAGCCTGATGGGTAGCATGTTAAACGAAGGAACAACATCAAAAACCAAAGCCCAATTTGATGAGGCTGTAGATCAGCTTGGGGCAGATGTAAGTGCCGGTTCTAATGGAGGGTTTGCAACTGCATTAACCCGCTACTTTCCACAGGCATTTGCACTGATGGCAGAGAGTATCCGTCAACCAGCCTTTCCGGCCGGGTCATTTGAAAAACTGAAATCTCAAACGCTCACAGGCCTCAAGTCGAACGAAAAAAGTGCAAAGGCAATATCTGGCCGGGTAGTAAATGCACTAGCCTATGGAAAAAACCATCCAAACGGTGAGTTCGAAACAGAAGCTTCGATCACTGCCTTAACACTTGCAGATGTAAAAGCTGCCTATGCAAAATACATTACGCCCTCTCGCGGTTACCTTACTTTTGTTGGAGATATTAAACCTGAGGCTGCCAAAGCACTTGCTGAAAAAGCTTTTGGTGACTGGAAAGGAGCAACTTTAACTTTGCCTGTACTGGCAAAAGTCAGCAATCCTGCGAAAACAGAAGTTGATATTATCAACGTCAGCAATGCTGTACAATCCGAAATTACGGTGGTTAACCTGATTGATCTGCCAATGAGCAACCCTGATTATTTCCCGGTCTTGCTTGCTAATCAGATTTTAGGAGGTGGTTCTGAATCCAGGCTATTTAATAACTTACGTGAAAAACACGGCTTTACCTATGGCGCCTATTCCAGTACAGGCGCAGGCCGTTTTCAATCGAAATTCTCAGCCAATGCTGCTGTTAGAAATGAAAAGGTCGACAGTGCAGTGGTAGAATTCCTGCATGAAATCAATAGCATCAGAACAGAAAAAGTATCCGCTGAAGAGTTACAAAATGCTAAAAATTTATACAATGGTAGTTTTGCCCTGGGCCTTGAGAATCCCGCAAGAACAGCTGGTTTTGCCAGCAGCATCCTGATTAACAATTTACCGAAAGATTTTTATCGTACCTATCTGCAGAAATTAAATGCTGTTACCACTGATGATGTACTGAGAGTGGCAAAAAAATACTATAACCATGATAACACACGAGTTGTCATTGTCGGCAAAACGGATGCATTTGAAGCTGGATTAAAGAAAGCCGGATTTTCGGTAAATCAGTTTGATAGTTTCGCTGCACCGGTTAAAGCCTCAACATCTAACACGCCATTAAAGCAATAATCTGCAAACTGATCCAGATAAATCTTTGTGAAAACTAAGTTCCGAACAGGGAAATTCGTGATGACCGCCACTGCAACCAGTGGCGGTTTTTTTGTGTTTCACCCAATTGAAATCTTTTCTATATTTTAGTATCCCTTACGGAAAAGATAATCATGTCAGATAAAATCATTATAGGTGTAACAGACTGCAGCAAATTCTCGATCTACCGCGACTGGGTGATGGCATACAACGATGATGTTGAGGTGATCCAGCTCGGGTACAAACTAAATAATTTTGATGAAATCACCAGATGCCAGGGCATTGTACTTACCGGCGGGGAAGACGTTCATCCACGATTCTATAACTTACCAGAATACTATCATTACTGCTATGAGGACGACATAGATGAAAAACGTGATGAATTCGAATTCAAAGTACTGGAATTTACAGAAGCCAATAACATACCCCTTCTGGGTATTTGCCGGGGCATTCAGGTGGGGAATGTTTTTTTTGGTGGTACACTTATTCCCGATATCCCAACCTGGGGGAAATTCGACCACTCAAAAATGCCTGATAAAAGTGATCGTCACCATGAAATCATCGTGAATCCATCCTCCTGGTTAAGCACCATCGTAAATACAGATAGGGGCCTGGTAAACAGCAACCACCACCAGAGCACAGATAAAACAGGTAAAGGCCTGGTAGCATCAGCAATAGCTGCTGATGGCGTGGTTGAAGCGATGGAAAGGCTTCATCCGGATAACAAGTCCTTCCTGCTTTTCATACAATGGCATCCTGAGCGGTTAGATAAAAATTCGCCTTTCAGTAAAAATCTGCATGAGGCATTTATTCTGGCAATTACCTCCACACCTTAAATTCAATTTTTCGACCAAACATCGCAAAATCATCTGATTTAAAATCTTTTTAATAAATTGCAGATTAATCCTCATCCGGTCTGTCCGCAGTTTAAGATATAATGAAAAAATTAATCCTGATGATTAGCTTCTGCATCGCAGTAGCTCATTTGTACGCCCAAAACATAGTAAGTGAACCAGAAATCGGCGATGCTGAAAGTACTGTGTCTCAAATGCCAGTTGTCATAATTCCGGAGCCTGTATCTTTGATGAAAAAGACAGGCACCTTTACTTTACCCGAAAACGTAATCATCCAGGCACTCAAAAGTGCCGAACTCAAACAGAGTATCACCTTCTTATCCGACCGCATAGGTACATCAACGGGAAAATTCGTCAGTGTCGTAAATAATGCTACACATCCCACAATTAAACTGATTCTTAACAGCCAGGCCGATCCACAATTGGGAAATGAGGGCTATAAGCTTAATGTTAACCCTACACAAATAGTCATAACAGCAAATAAACCTGCAGGGATATTCTGGGGAGCACAATCCTTAATACAACTTTTCCCTGCCGAAATGGAAAGCAAAGAACTGATCGACAACCGGAAATGGAGGTTACCCTGCGTTGATGTGGTGGATTATCCCAAACTGGGCTGGAGAGGCCTGATGTTCGATGTGGCACGCCACTTTTTTACCAAAGATGAAGTGAAAAGATTCATCGATGATATGGTCCGTTATAAATTTAACCTGTTACACCTGCACTTAGCAGATGATGAAGGCTGGAGAATCGAAATTAAAGGCTTACCAAAGCTTACTGAAGTAGGCGCATGGAGTGTAAAAAAGGTAGGCACTTTCGGCGATTTCGTTCCGCCAACGGCCGATGAACCTCGCACCTACGGTGGATTCTATACTCAGGACGATATTAAAGAACTGGTACAATATGCTCAGGAACGTTTCGTAAATATCCTTCCCGAAATTGATGTACCCGGACACAGCTTAGCAATAATCGCATCTTACCCTGAACTTTCCTGCACACCTGATGCAGTAAATTATAAGGTACGTTCAGGGGAAAAAATTATGGACTGGAGCCGTGGCGCTCCTCCAATTGCCTTAGTTGATAATACACTCTGCCCCGCAAATGAAAAAGTATATAGTTTTCTCGACACCGTAATCACGCAAATTGCTCAACTTTTCCCCTTTGATTATATTCACATGGGAGGAGATGAAGCTTCTCATAATTTCTGGGAAAAGAACGATCAGGTAAAAGCATTAATGCAACGTGAAAACTTAAAAACCATCCCTCAGGTGCAGGCTTATTTCGAAAAAAGAGTAGAGCAGATTGTAATGGCTAAGGGCAAGAAGTTTATGGGCTGGGATGAAATCCTCGATGGTGGTGTATCTCCAACGGCCGCAGTGATGAGTTGGAGAGGAATGAAATATGGAATTCAGGCAGCTAATGACAAACACAACGTTGTGATGAGCCCAACAGAATTTGCCTACCTGGATTACATGCAGGCTGATGTAGTTACCGAACCGCGCGTATATGCTTCCCTAAGACTAAATAAAGCATATCAATTTAATCCCGTTCCGGCAAGCGTAAATGCACAATATGTAATAGGTGGACAGGCGAACCTGTGGACAGAACAGATCTTTAATTTTCGCCAGGTACAATATATGCTTTGGCCTCGTGCTTTTGCCATTTCTGAATCAGTATGGAGCCCAATCGAAAAGAAAAACTGGACAAACTTCGTGCAGCGTACAGAGGAACATTTCAAACGATTAGACTTGGCTGAAACTAAATATTCTCCTGCCATTTACGACCCAATGATTAGTGTAAAAAGGTCTCCAGACAAGCAATTGATGATCGAACTTACACCGGAAATTGACGGGCTGGATATTTATTACAGTTTCGACAATTCTACTCCCGATCGCTTTTATCCCAAATATACTGCCGCAATTGTCCCGCCAAAAGACGCAAGCATTTTAAGGATAATCACGTATAAGGGCAAACAACCAATAGGCAGGCTGATTAGTATTCCGGTAACTGATTTACAAAAAAGATCAAGATAATGGGAAAGGAAATAGAAAGAAAATTCCTTTTAAATCCCTCAGAATGGGAAAAATTAAGCAAGCCAGAAGGTAAACATTTAAGACAAGGTTACATTTTAACCGATCCTGACAAAACGATTAGAGTAAGAGTGGCAGACTCAAAAGGATGGTTAACCATTAAAGGCATTTCAATAGGTGCCTCCCGGTTGGAATATGAATATGAAGTTCCTTTGCAGGAAGCCCTCGAATTACTGGATCATTTTTCCGATCAGGAACTTGAAAAAATCCGTTATGAAATTGTTCACGAAGAAAAGCTATGGGAAATTGATATTTTTCTCGGTGATAACAGCGGGTTGATCGTGGCTGAAATAGAACTGTCTTCAGAGGATGAATACTTTGATTTACCCATCTGGATTGATAAAGAAGTTACACACGAACAAAAATACTTCAACTCAAACTTAACCCAGAATCCTTTCAAAAACTGGCCCTGAAAATTCAATAATTCAGCCATTCCATCACTCATTAATCCAACACTACGCCCTAACAAAAAATGCAACCTTTAAGGTTGCATTTTTTGTTGCTAAATACGTTCGTGTAAAGCTATTTGCTTAGCGGCAAACGACCAACCGGCTTAATAATTCTTTTCAGTTCAACGTCAAATACCAAAGGGGTAAATGGATTAAATGGCCCTCCACCGTTTTCGCCAAAAGCCAGTTTCGATGGCAGAATCATCTTTATCTTACCACCAACACCAATCAGCTGAATCCCCTGGATTACCCCCTGAGGCAGCTGTCCCAAAGGCAAATTACGTGGAATATACTGAACGCTTTCAGAGAATATACCTGCATCCTTCGCAATTCGTGCATCCGAAGTATCGAATACGTTTAATTTTCCGTCAGACTTTTTATTCGTAAACTGGCCCGTATAGTCCATCACTACTGTATCAGTTAAACTTGCTCTTTCACCATTACCCGGACGCTCAATAATATAATTTAATCCAGATGGAGCCGTAGTCACCTTCAGATTATTCTCATCAATGTATTTCTTAATCTTAGCTGGCTCAACTACTTTATTTTTCTCATTTAAGGCCTTATATTCTGCCTCAAAAAACAATCTTTTCTTTGCATCAAAAATCGAATCAACATCATTTCCCTTGTGTAACACCTTCTCAATTTTGATAGTAAAAGTGGCGATCCTGGATTTTAAATTCTTTGGATTCGGGGTACCTGAATATTTTTCCATCGAATCAAGATTAAGTTTAATAACAGCACTGTCCCCCTCTCCTAATAGTTTTAATCCGGAGGTTAAATCCCCTGGAAACATCGATTTTGTAATCGCAAAAAAGGCAGGGCGTTCATTATCATAAGTATTAACCATTACCGAATCAGGGTTGGTAGTCGTTTCAACAGTTTCAACACCGTTTAACTTAACGTAATCTCCTTCCTGAATTTTTGGTTTTCCTTCACTGCTATAGATCTTGTAGGTCATCGCACCTTCACCCTTTTCGAATTTATTGCATGCTGCAAGTCCCAATGTCACTGCAAATGCAACAACTAATACTTTTCCTTTCATTTTTACTGTTATTATTTAACTGCTAAGCGATTGCTCAATCAACTTATTGGTTAACGCCCGATATGATTTGATCGGTACAAAGATAGGCGATAATATGTTAAAAAGCAGAAACACAAATCATCAAAGCACAATTCCAATGTAAAACTATAAAACTCCCTTACACAAAAAAGTCCCGCCTATTGCTAGGCAGGACTTTCTAAAACATTAAGAATTATTATTTCTTAACCGGGGCTGTAGCAACAGGGGCTGCACCAGCTTTTGGCTTGATAATATCTTTAATTTCAAGATCAAATACAATTGGGCTGTTCGGCATAATTCCGGCCTGTGGAGCACCTTGCTCACCATAACCTAATTTAGATGGAATAATAACTTTAATTTTTCCACCTTTACCAATCATTTGTAAAGCCTCATCAAAACCTGGTACTGTTTGTCCTAAAGCCATTTTCTGTGGGCCGTATGGTTTACCTGGTCTTGTATTACCTTCTTTTTTATCTAATTTCTCATCGCTGGTATCAAAAATTTTGTAAATACCATTCTTACCTTTTTTAGTAACGCGACCTGTATAGTCAACTAAAATCGTATCACCAGCCACAGCTTTTTCTGCAGAACCTGGCTTCTCAATAACATAGCTTAAACCACTTGGCGTAGTTTTAACATCTAACTTATTATCTTCAATAAAAGCTTTGATTTTTGCAGGTTCAGCAGCTTTTTGTTTTTCAGCTCTTTCTTTGAAATCTGCCTGGAAAAACTCAGTTGCTCTCTTCTGGAAAGTTGAATCAGCCTCACCAGCATTTTTCTTGAATACTTTTTCGATTTTAACGGTAAAAGTGATGTATTTATCGTTTTTGAACTGCTCTGGCTTTGGTTGTTTGCTTTGAGCAGCCATCGTATCTAAATTCACTTTGAAGGTAGCACTATCGCCTTCTCCAAATAAAGTCAATACATCATTCATGTCACCAGCATACATTTTCTTTTGTGCAGGAAATACTGCAGGCATTTCGCTATCGTAGGTACTCGATAAAACTGAATCTTTATCGTTGGTTTGAACAAAGTTCATTTTAACGATATCGCCTTCTTTGATTTTTTCTTTACCATCAGAATGATGAATCGTGTACAATAAGCCCCCGGCACCCTTTTTCTCCTTGTTACATGCTGCTAAACCTAGAGTTGCAGCTGCTAGAATAATTATTCCTTTTTTCATTTAATTTATGTTGACTTTTTAAAGTTTTGATTTGTAATGTTAAGCAAGTAGCTGTTCCTTGTATTCTTCTAAAATAGATTTAAACTGATCAACAACTTCATGTAGTTTATGGTCTGACGCACCTCCTGCAGCATTTCTATGCCCACCTCCATTGAAGTATTTCTTACAGATTTCATTAGCAGGAAAATCTCCGGTTGAACGAACAGACAACTTTACTTTATCCGTACGCTCCACAATCAATGCTGCCAGTTTAATGCCGTTAATTGATAAAGCATAATTTACAACACCTTCCGTATCCCCGGTAGCACTATGATACTGTGCCAATTCCTCTTTAGTTACCGATATAATTGCAGTATTAAACTCTCTTAAAACTTCGAGCTTATTCGATAAACAATAGCCTAAAAAGCGTAAGCGGTTTTCGCTGGCATTATCGTAAACCAACTGATGAATTTTCCAATGCTCGGCACCAAGGTCGATCAGGTTTGCCGCAATGCGATAAACATCCGATGTGGCAGATTCGAAACGAAATGAACCAGAATCTGTCATAATCCCCGTATACAAACAAGATGCAACATCTTTATTAATCCCGGCTTTGTCCTCAAGTTGATTTACGATGAAGTCGTAAACTAATTGTGCAGCCGCACAGGCATTAATATCCCAGTGGCGGTATTCGTCAAAATCTTCGGGCTCGAGATGATGGTCAATCATCACTTTTGTAGATTTCGAAACCCTCACCAATTCACCTAACTCATTAATACGGCTTAGCGTATTAAAGTCCAGACAAAAAATGATCGATGCCTCATCCACCAGCCGTGCTGCCTTCTCCTGGTCTTCAGTAAAAATAATAACGTCCGAATTATTTGGCATCCAATGTAAAAAGGTTGGATAGTCCGTTGGAGTGATCACCTTAACATGATGTCCCTTCTGAATCAGATACCCGTAAAGACCCAGTGAAGAACCCATTGCATCACCATCAGGTTTGTGGTGCGTGGTAATCACAATTCGTTGTGGAGTAGCTAATAAGGATTTTAATTCTGTAAGTGTTATCATATTTTAAGAGTTGCAAAGCTAAGTAAAAATTAATATTATTAGATGTATTTAACTATCCTTTTATATTCATCAATTAAAACGTATTTTTGCACAAAATTTGATATCAAAACACAATGAGCACGAATAGAACTTTTACTATGATCAAGCCTGATGCAGTTGCAAATGGCCACATCGGATCAATCATCAACGACATCACCAATGCAGGTTTTAAAATCATTGCATTAAAATATACTAAGCTTACAGAAGAAACTGCAGGTCAGTTCTATGCTGTTCACGCTGAGCGTCCTTTCTACAAAAATTTAGTAGGCTTCATGTCTTCAGGTCCAATTGTAGCTGCTATTCTGGAGAAAGATAACGCAGTAGAAGATTTTAGAAAACTGATCGGCGCAACAAACCCTGCAGAAGCAGCAGAAGGTACAATCCGTCAGAAATATGCAAAGTCAATCGATGCAAATGCAGTTCACGGGTCAGATTCTAATGAAAATGCAGAAATTGAAGGAAACTTCTTCTTTAAAGCCGACGAACGTTTCTAAGCTTTAAATGACGGCATAAAACAATAAAACCCCGAACATTCGGGGTTTTATTGTTTTAGCATTTTTGTATCTTTCGCCTCGAAATAATCCAACCAATTAATCGTTAGCAATAACAACAATCACACATAATGAAAAAATTTTTCTTGGCGGCTTGTTTATCAGGATTAGCCGTTACATCCTATGCACAAACCAAAACAGTAGCAAAAAAACCTGTTGCAAAAAAAACCAGCCTGGCAACGAAAGCTAAACCTGCCGCCACTCTTGGATTAAAATCAGGTCTTGACTCTACAAGTTATGCTTTTGGAACATCCATAGGATCAAGCCTTAAATCAACAGGCCTCTCCACATTAAATTATGATCTTTTACTAAAAGGATTAAAAGATGCATTCAATGGCGCAAAGACTACCCTTACGCAGGAGCAGGCACAACAATGCATCAATGAAGCCATCTCAAAAGCATCTTTTGTAAAAAACAAGGCTGAAGCCGAAGCAAATAAAATTAAATATGCACCCATGATAAAAGAAGGACAAACATTTTTAGAGGAAAACAAAAAACGCGCTGGTGTTCACACTACTGCAAGCGGGTTACAATATGAAGTTTTAACTCAGGGAACAGGAATTAAGCCTGCAGCTACTGATTCAGTTCTTGTACACTATAAAGGTACTTTATTGAATGGTAAACAGTTCGATAGCTCTTATGATAGAGGCGAGCCAATCAGCTTTCCGTTAAACAGGGTAATTGCGGGATGGACCGAAGGAGTTCAATTAATGCCTGCTGGTTCCAAATACAAATTCTTTATCCCATACAACCTGGCTTATGGCGAACGTGGCGCTGGTGCAGATATTCCACCATACAGCGCGCTGATATTTGAGGTTGAGTTATTGAAGGTTAACGGCAAATAATACGCCTATTAAAACTTTTTTCTGACACTAATGTTAGGACTATACAAATTGACATTAATTATGAAAAGAGTATTACCTTTAGCACTGATCGCATTTTTATGCACTACCTTATCAAGTTGTGAACTTGTAGGAGGTATTTTTAAAGCCGGCGTTTGGTCGGGTATTATTATAGTTGTAGTAGTGGTTGCATTACTGATATGGATTCTTGCAAAAGTTTTCGGAGGCGGTAAAAGCTAGTTTGAGATCATTCAATACAAACAATTACAAGATATAAGTACAAAAAGTAAAGGGGCTGATAAATTATTCATTTATCAGCCCCTTTTTATTAAAGAAAAATCATTTCCACAATTACCTCGCTGCCTGCATGCTCATTAAGCTTTTGGATAATCCCCTGCCGCACCATAACCAGTTCGTTTTTAATCACTGATGATTCTATTCTGATAAACAACTTCTTATCACGAATATAAATTTGGGTAGTTCGGTTAGCAATTGCGGTCCCCATAATTTCCGGCCAAATCGCAACAATTGATGTTTCATCGAATTTTCGACGCAGTCGGTACACGTCCAGCATCTTGCTAACGGCATCTTTCATGGTAATATCATTTGGTTTACGCATTTTTTATCTGTCCTTCTGTTACTTCGAATATAGTCACTTGTACTGCAATCTCTTCAAAAATAGATTTAACTCTTTCCATCCCGGTATCTGTAATAAATATTTGCCCAAAATCATGGTGAGATACCATCTGCATTAACTTCTGTACCCTTTTATCGTCAAGCTTGTCAAAAATATCATCAAGCAAAAGAATAGGCTTGAAACCCTTGTTTTTCGACAAATAAGCATATTGCGCAAGCTTTAAAGCGATAAGGAAGGATTTCTGTTGCCCCTGCGAACCAAATTTCTTAAGCGGCATTTCGCTAATGGTAAAAACCAGCTCATCTTTATGTATCCCTGTAGTAGTACGCTCCAGAACACGATCCTTTTCAACAGCTTTTTTTAACAGCTCCTCAAAAGCAGTGTCATTCAGCTGAGATTGATACAGAACTTCTACAAGTTCTTTACTTTCGGTAAGGTAGTTATAATATTGGCTAAACAATGGAATAAATTCATCCATGAAAGCTTTTCTTGTCGCAAAAATCCTTTTGCCGGCCACTACCAGTTGTTCATCCAGTATTTCCAGCAACGTCGGATCATACCTGCGCGTGATAGCAACCTGCTTCAGGAATGAATTCCTGTTTTGAAGGATACGGTTATAAATAATTAACTGATCCAGGTATTGTGAATCAGTTTGCGAAATTACATTGTCAATAAATTTCCGGCGCTCCTCACTGCCCTCCATAATCAGGTTAACATCATACGGAGAAACCATTACAACAGGGAAAAGTCCTATATGATCAGCCAGCTTTTCATATTCCTTTTTATTCCGCTTGAATTGTTTTTTCTGATTCCGCTTTACACCACAACTGATCTTGTCATTCTTTTCGTTACGATCAAAATCTCCCTGAATCATAAAAACCTCTTCGCCGGTTTTAATCTGTTGGGTATCGATAGGGTTAAAGTAACTTTTACACAAACAGAGATAATGAATCGCATCAAGCATATTGGTTTTGCCTGATCCATTGTCTCCGGTAAAAACGTTTACGGTTTCTGAGAAACGAACATCCGCGTCACCATAATTCTTGAAATTTAAAAGGGTAAGATTCTTTAACCACATAGATATGTCACAAATTTACCGTTTTTTAACCTGTTAATATCCAATGTTAAAAATTAAGGTTGATAAGACTAAAAAAAATTGTACTTTCATTGCAAGTATAAACGATATGGTTGCACAAAAAATGCTCGAGGGTAACGTTCTTTGGTCATACGATCATGAGCTTACTGAAGATAAAAGCTTAAACTGGTACGAAAAAATTGCAGGTCTCTTTTCATTTTTAAAACCCATACATAAACATGAAGGAAATATCCTGCTGGCGTCCAATGGTATTTTTATTACCGGTGATAAACAACTGGAATTGCCCATATCGCACATCGAGGAAGTTTACATGGGTTTCGATGAACTTTTCCCTCCTTCTGCCGTAAAAAACTTTGGCTTATTCTGGCAACCCCTACGCATCAGGTCAACCATAAGCCGTTCTGAAAGTCAGACTGTATACCTGGTCATTAATCATTCGGGCATATTCAGCGATAATCAAACCTGGTTTAATGCACTCATCAGCTTGCTGCGCAAATAATCTTTTATTATTTGATTTTCACACCACGCTAATCCATTAACGATTAATTAAATACTTCAAAATAAAGGTTGATACTTTGATTGAAAAATGTATTTTTGCAATCTTAATTTTTTAAACAAACATGTCTACAACAGATAATCAGACAATTCAACCCGTTAAAAAAGGTTCTTTCTTACAGGAAAATAACAAGAGCATATTGTTCATTACAGGTGCTGTAGTTTTATTAATCTTAGTATATCTTTGGTATCAGGGTGTATATTTAAAAGGCCGTGCTGAAGAGGCTGCCAGCAAAATGTACAAAGCCGAGCAATATATTGGTGTAGACTCATTATCTAATAAAGCCATCAAAGGTGGAAGCGGATATGAAGGCTTAGAGCAAATTGCCAAAGAATACGACAATACTAAATCAGCAAACTTAGCTAACTTATACCTTGGGGGCATTTACTTACGTAAAGGTGAATACAAACAGGCTGTAGATGCATTAAGCAAATATAGTGCTACAGGTAGCCCTGTTGCTGATCCATTGGCTTTAGGTTTATTAGGTGATGCTTACAGCGAATTAAAAGATTTTAAACAAGCAGCAACTTACTATAAGAAGGCCGCTGATAAAGCGAGTAAGTTTACTTCCCCTATGTTCCTTAAAAAATTAGGCCTGGTAAACGAAAACCTTAAAGATTTTAACGGAGCAGTTGATGCTTATACTAAAATCAAAACACAATACCCTGAAAGTGCCGAAGCTCAGTTAGTTGATGCTTACATCGCACGGGCACAGGAACAAGTTAAATAATCATTAACTCACTATAATACTGGAAGACCATCGGAAGATGGTCTTTTTTTTGTTTATAAGCTCAGCTAATCGCCATTTCCCTTTCTAAAAAGCCTGGCTAGGCACTTTCTGATTTACTTATTGAAAGCAGTCATCGTATGTGCCGGCCCTACAGTAACAAAGCTTTTAATCAGGTCAACACTCTTATCAATCAATGCCGGAAGTTCCGGTTCTTCATTTTTATCAAACAGTCCTAATACGAAGTCTACCTGCCGGCCTTTAGGATAGTCGTTACCAATGCCGAAACGCAAACGTGCATAATTTTGCCCCCCACAAACTTCCTCGATGCTCTTAAGACCATTATGACCAGCACTCGAGCCCTGCAGTTTCAACCGAAGCTTACCAAGCGGCAATGCCAGATCATCAACAATAACCAAAACATGCTCTGGTGCAATCTTAAGCTCCTTCATCCAGTAATTCACAGCCTTCCCACTCAAATTCATAAATGTAGTGGGCTTAATCACATGCAGCTTTTTACCTTTATAACTCACTTCAGCATAATAAGCCAAACGAACATTATCAAAGCTTCCGTTTAAACCTTTAACCAATTCATCCGCAATATCGAAGCCAATATTGTGACGGGTATGTGCATAATCAGGGCCAATATTACCTAAGCCAACTATAAGATACTTCATGCCGCAAAGGTAAAAAAAAACGGTGCAAAATTCATTTTGCACCGTTTAATCCTGTAAACAGGAATACTTAAAAAGCTAACTATTTCTTTCCTTTAGCAGCTTCAGTTTCTGCTTGTTTTAATGCTCTTGACATTGCAACGGAAACGATAGTATCTTCAGGAGTGTTGGTAACTGTATAACCTTCAACTTTAAGGTCACGAACGCGGAATAAATTTCCAACTTCTAACTTCTCTAAGCTCACTTCAACATTTTGTGGCATGTTTGCAGGTAAAGCTTTAACACGAAGTTTACGTAATTTCTGAATTAATTTACCCCCCATTTTAACACCTGGAGAAGTTCCTGTTAATTTAACCGGAATTTCCATGATGATTTCTTTGTCATCAAATAACTGAAGAAAATCGATGTGCAATAATACATCAGTCAATGGGTGATATTGAGTGTCTTTTACGATAGCTTTAGTTTTAGCTCCGTTAACATCAATCTCAACAAAGTTTACTTCCGGAGTGTAAATAACATCTCTTAAATCAGCAATAACCACAGATAAGTGTTTTTGCTCTGTTCCACCATACAATACCGCAGGAACCTTACCTTCGTAACGAAGTTCCTTGGCATCGCGTTTCCCTACGTTCTCTCTTGGAGAACCGCTAATAGCGATTGTTTTCATTTTATATATATTTATTTATTAGTAATAAGCATTGCGTTCGGGTATCAGGCCTAAACCTTTTAACCTTAACGTTCTGCCTAAATATTAAACTCTAAACAGGTCACTGATCGAACCGTGCTCATTCACATTGGCAATTGCCCTCGCAAATAAATTCGCGGTACTCAAAACCCTGATTTTTCCACTCTCCCGTTTTAAAGGTATTGTATCTGTAACAATCAATTCAGTTAAAACCGAATTTTCAACCGTTTCAATTGCCTTACCCGATAATACAGCATGTGTACAAACCGCTCTCACACTGGCTGCACCATTCTCCATAATCAAAGCTGCCGCTTTTGATAATGTACCCGCAGTGTCGCAAATATCGTCAATTAAAACCACATCCTGCCCTGTCACATCGCCAATGATCGACATCGACTCAATTTCATTCGCGCGCTTACGGCGTTTATCACAAATAATCACCTCTGCGTTGAAAAATTTCGCAAAGGTACGGGCCCTGTACGAACCACCCATATCCGGAGAGGCAATCGTTAAATTTTTTAACCCCAGGCTCTTGATGTAAGGGACAAATATAACCGATCCATCTAAGTGATCTACCGGTATATCAAAAAACCCCTGAATCTGGGCTGCATGCAAATCCATCGTCATAATACGGTGAATACCAGCAGACTTCAATAAATTAGCAACTAACTTAGCACCTATCGCCACACGTGGCTTATCCTTTCTATCCTGACGGGCCAAACCATAATAAGGAACAACTGCAGTAATGTAATGTGCCGACGCGCGTTTAGCTGCATCAACCATCAACAAAAGCTCCATTAAATTATCACTTGGCTGGTAAGTAGACTGGATAAGAAAAACATCGCAGCCGCGTATAGATTCATCAAAAGAAGGTTGAAACTCACCATCACTGAATTTGTGGATGGTTACATCACCAAGTGGTTTACCGTATTGCTCGGCAATTTTAAGTGATAGTCCTCTTGAACCTGTTCCGGAGAATAATTTTACCGGGTTAAACTGCAATGGCATGATCCGTGTAGTTTACGGTTAAAAAAAATCGGATCATATCTGTTAAGATACGATCCGAACTAAAATTTAGTTGTCCGACCTGGATTCGAACCAAGACAAACGGTACCAAAAACCGTTGTACTACCCTTATACTATCGGACAAACTTTCAAATTTTCTTTTGAGATTACCTCCTCAAAAGCGAATGCAAATGTAGGCAGCATATTTTAATTATGCAAGAGTGTATTTAAAAAAAATTAAAATTTATTGCTAACTGATTGAAGATCAAAAAATATTTTTTCTTCCATGCAACGCTGCGTTTCAAATTCCGACTATTAACAATAACCTATAACTGATTAACTGAAACTATGACTTATTCTAAAATTAATAACCTCGCCGGATGGATTTGTTTCTTCATCGCCGCAATAACCTACACCCTCACCATGGATCAATCGGTAAGTTTTTGGGATTGTGGTGAATTTATCGCCTCAGCCTTCCGGTTGCAGGTGGTACACCAGCCCGGAGCCCCCATTGTCTCCATGATCCAGCGAATTTTCTCTACCCTTGCACTAGGAGACAAAACCATGGTCGCATATTTTATCAACCTCTCCTCGGCATTGGCAAGTGCCGCCACCATATTATTCCTGTTCTGGACAATTACCGCACTGGCAAAAAAAACAATCCTTAAACCAGATGAAAAGCTAAGTAACGCACAAATAACCGGCATCATTGCTTCAGGATTGGTAGGTGCCCTGGCTTATGCATTTTCAGATAGCTTCTGGTTCTCCGCTGTTGAAGCAGAGGTATACGCCATATCCTCATTATTTACAGCCGTCACTTTCTGGGCGATTTTGAAATGGGAATCCCAGGCAAATGAGCCACAAGCAGATCGATGGCTGCTTTTCGTCGCTTATTTAACTGGCTTATCCATTGGCGTACATTTACTGAACCTCCTGGTCATTCCAGCCATCATTTTTGTTTACTATTTCAAAAAAACAGCTTCAGTAAGCTGGCAAAGTATTTTAAAAACATTTCTTTTATCTATCGCCGCACTTGCATTCGTTCAGTTCGGCGTAATACAATTTCTGATTTCGCTGGCCGCCGGCTTCGACTACTTCTTTGTGAATTCAATGAACTTCGCCTTCGGCACGGGAATAATATTTTATTCCCTGTTAGTAGTAGGCGGGCTATTTTATGGCATCAGATATTCCATCATTAAAAACAAACGTACGCTAAATCTGCTACTGCTCTCCGTTTCTCTTATCATTTTCGGATACAGCTCTTTTGCATTACTCATCATCAGGGCGCAGGCGAAGCCTAACCTCAACAATTACAACGTAGACAATGTCTACTCATTTTTAAGGTATGTAGGCCGTGATCAGTACGGCGACCGCCCCTTACTTTACGGTCAAAACTATAACTCACCAAAAACAGATATTCAAACCACAGGACAAATTCTCCGTAAAGGAAAAAACAGATATGAATCAGCGGGAATTAAATCAGAGTATGTATATGCCGACAAAACCCTCGCGCCTAGAATGTATAGCGATAAACCTGAACACATCAGCTTTTATAAAAACTACATGGGCTTCGATGATGAACATAAACCAACCCTTTTAGACAACCTGAAATATATGTTCTCCTTTCAAACTGGACAAATGTACATGCGCTATTTCATGTGGAATTTTGCCGGCAGACAAGACAACCAAGACGGACAACGCGGTGGCCGCGATGGACAATGGTTAAGTGGCATTAAGCCCATTGATGCCTTACGACTGGGAAATCAAAATAACCTACCCCCTTCAATCACCGAAAATAAAGCCTATAACAGATTCTTTTTTCTACCCCTCATCATGGGGATTATTGGTGCACTCTGGCATTTTAAACGCAACCAGAAAGACGCCGGCGTAATTGGCTTACTCTTTGTATTTACAGGGGTAGCCATTGTAGTGTACCTGAATTCTGTTCCCGTAGAACCGCGCGAAAGAGATTATGCTTATGTCGGCTCTTTTTACGCTTTCGCCATATGGATCGGACTGGGCGTTTTAGGCTTGAAAGAATTGGCATCCCGGAAGCTTAAGCCGATGAGAGCAAGCCTTGTTGCCGCCAGCATCGCCTTACTTGCCGCGCCAGTAATCATGGCTAGCCAGGGATGGGATGACCATAATCGTTCTGACAGTCACCTCGCCCACGACATGTCTGTAAATTATCTGAAATCCTGCGCACCGAACGCTATTCTCTTCACTTATGGCGACAACGATACCTATCCTGTTTGGTACGCGCAGGAAGTCGAAAACATTCGTCCGGATGTACGCGTGGTCAATCTGAGTCTTTTTACAGCCGACTGGTATATCGACGGAATGAAAAAGAAACAAAATGCCTCCGCCCCGCTACCCATTTCCATGAAACCCGAACAATATGTGGAAGGTACCAGGGATATCATCTATTACCAGGACTATAAAATTAACCAGCATATAGAACTCAAAGAAATTCTGGATATTTTATTATCAGATAACGATGAAGATAAAGTGGTGATGAACGATGGGTCAAAATACAACGTTCTGCCGACAAAAAAACTGAAAATAACGGTAAACCCGAAACAGGTGCTCGATACCGGCACAGTACCCAAAGAAGATGCAGGCAAGATCGCAGATAGCATCCAATGGACATACGATAGCGACTACGTAACTAAAGGTACGCTGGCCCTGTTTGACATCCTGACACACAATAACTGGAAAAGACCAATCTATTTTACAGGTGCCATGCCCGATGCACAGTATATCGGACTAACGAAGTACCTGTATACTGAAGGACTTAATAAAAGATTATTGCCCCTAAAACCCAATCCCACCATTACCGAAGATTTTGACAGGGTGAATACAAAACCACTTTACAAGAACCTGATGCAGGTATATAGCTATGGCAATATGAAATATGCCAATCATTTAGACAGGCAATCGGCCGACGATGTAAACTACATTTCGACCATGTTTAACAGCTTGTTAACAGGTTTAATAAATGAAGGAAAACTGTCGGAAAGTAAAAAAGTCGCCCGTAAATACTTTGAAGTTATTCCGGATAAGTTCTACACCATGCGCCAGGTCATGAGCACTTACTATTTCACAGAAAATCTCTATCGGATGAATGACCTTAACGGCGCAAATGCCTTGATTAATAAATCGGCGGAACACATCAACAAAGAACTAAATTACCTAACCGAATCCTCAGAAACCAACAAACGCCTCGTATCTGAACAGAATATTCGCTTTTACCTGGCCTACCTTGGTCAAATGGTAAAGCTAACCGAAGCATTTAAACAGAATGAAATGAGTAAAAAACTCGAAGAACAGTATAACGGATTCATCACTCGCCTTACACCTTTTGCCGGATCATAGTGCTTAAAACATTTTCACTTCAGCCCACAGGTATGTTTTTAAACTTCACCTGTGGGTTTCCCCGTTTCGTCAAATTAAAATCGCCTTAAATCTTGTGTATTAACCACTAATTGCAGTTAAATTTTGTTAAATCAATCTAAAAAATTACCTGTTTTATCGACTAGAATAGTTAATTTCGGCAGCATTTTTATGTGAACTTTATTTTTTAATATCATTATACAAACCAATGAATTATTCAAAAGTCAATAATATAGTAGGCTGGATCTGCTTTTTAATTGCAACAATAACTTACGTTTTAACTTTAGAGCCATCTGCTAGTTTTTGGGATTGTGGTGAATTTATTGCCTCAGCATTCAGAATGCAGGTTGTACACCAGCCAGGAGCACCACTGTTTTTGATGCTTCAACGCTTCTTCTCTATCTTCGCAGCAGGCGACTTAACCAGAATCGCCTACTGGATGAACGTGGGTTCTGCCGTGTCAAGTGGAGCAACTATTTTATTTCTATTTTGGACAATTACCGCCCTGGCTAAAAAAACCCTTGTTAAAGCTGGAGAAGAGCTTACAACAGCTAAATTAATCAGCATCATGGGTGCGGGAGCTGTAGGTGCTCTCGCTTATACCTATTCCGACAGTTTTTGGTTTTCAGCTGTAGAATCTGAGGTTTACGCGCAATCATCTCTATTTACTGCTATTGTATTTTGGGCAATATTAAAATGGGAAGCACATGCAGATGAGCCACGAGCTGATCGTTGGTTGTTGTTCATAGCCTACATCATGGGACTATCAATTGGTATCCACTTACTAAACTTATTGACTATTCCGGCATTAGCCTTTGTTTATTATTTCAAAAGAACTGAAAAAGCCACCGCTACCGGTGTAATTAAAACCCTGATCGTAGGAATATTAATACTGGCGGTTATCCAGTACGGTATCATTCAGTACCTGGTTTCATTCGGCGCTTACTTTGATTTATTCTTTGTAAACACATTAGGAATGGGCTTCGGAACAGGGGTACTATTCTTCGCCATACTGCTTATCGCCGCATTAGTATTCGGAATTAAATATTCAATAAAACACCAGAAGAAACTTTTAAACTTAGGTTTAATTTCTACCGTTTTAATCATTTTCGGATATGCTTCTTTCTCCATGATTATCATTAGGGCTAAGGCAGATCCAAATCTAAATAACAGTGCACCTAAAGATGCTTTTTCATTTTTAAGCTACCTGAACCGTGAGCAATATGGCGACAGACCTTTGCTGTTCGGGCCAAACTATAACTCTGAACGCGTAGGCGTTACTGACGATGGTAAAACTATCTGGAGAAAAGGTAAAGACAAATACGAAGTTGCAGGCAAGAAAACAGATTACGAGTATAACAACAATACGTTATTACCACGTATGTATAGTGACGATGCCCGCCACGCCGGCTTCTACAAAGAATGGATG
Source organism: Pedobacter frigidisoli (assembly GCF_032678525.1). Classification (GTDB taxonomy): domain Bacteria; phylum Bacteroidota; class Bacteroidia; order Sphingobacteriales; family Sphingobacteriaceae; genus Pedobacter; species Pedobacter frigidisoli_A. The sequence goes on along the minus strand of NZ_JAVTSE010000007.1, from coordinate 104,443 downwards.
CACTTAGATGATGCCAAAAATCCAAATCTGGTTGATAATGTTGGATTTTTATTCAGCTATCAGATCGGCTACATGTACATGCGTTATTTCATGTGGAATTTTGCTGGCCGCCAGAATGATGAGCAAGGTCAGGGAAGTGGTTACGAAGGCGAATGGATCAGCGGTATCAAGCCAATCGATGCCCTTCGTCAGGGATCTCAGGCAAATCTGCCGCCCTCAACGGTCGACAATAATGCTTACAACCGCTTCTTTTTCTTACCATTGATTATCGGCTTACTTGGAGCTGTTTGGCACTTCAAACGCAACCAGAAAGATGCGGGTGTGGTTGCCTTATTATTCTTCTTTACGGGTATAGCCATTGTATTGTACCTCAACCAAAAGCCATTGGAACCACGCGAGCGTGATTACGCTTATGTAGGATCATTTTATGCCTTTGCCATCTGGATTGGTTTAGGCGTTCTTGCAATTTCTGACTGGCTTTTCAAAAAATTAACTCCTACAACCGGTGCGATAGGTGCAACGGTTTTAGGCTTATTAGCCGCTCCGGTGATTATGGCCGAGCAAGGTTGGGATGACCACGACCGTTCAACAAAACTGGTGCCACATGATATCGCTTTGGATTACCTGCAATCCTGTGCGCCGAATGCCATCTTATTTACTTATGGCGACAACGATACTTACCCGCTTTGGTATATTCAGGAAGTTGAAAACGTTCGCCCTGATGTACGCATCGTAAATTTAAGCTTATTCGATACCGATTGGTACATCAATGGCTTAAGGCAAAAACAAAATGAGTCTGCACCATTACCAATCACCATGAAACCTGAACAATATGTACAGGGTGAACGTGATGTAATGCCATATGACGATTATAAAATCGCAGGTGCAATAGAACTTAAAAATATAGTTGATTTATTATTATCTCCAAATGATGATGATAAAGTAGCCATGCAGGATGGAACAAAATCAAACTTCCTGCCAACCAAAAACCTTAAAATTACCATTAACCCTCAGGAAGTAGTGCGTACAGGAACAGTGCCGGCAGCTGATGCTTCGAAAATTGTTCCTGAAATGGACTGGACTTTCAACAAAGGTTATGTGACAAAGGGAACTTTAGCCATGTTTGATATCCTAGCACACAATAACTGGAAACGTCCGATTTATTTCGCTTCAACGGTTCCTTCAGAGCAGTATATCGGTTTAGACAAGTACCTGTATAGCGAAGGACTTGCATTACGCTTATTGCCTTTAAAACCAGATACCACAACCACAGAAGACAAAGCAGAACAACTAAATACACCTGCCTTGTATACTAATGTGATGACGAAGTTTAAATGGGGTAACATGAAAACAGCCAGGTATCTCGACCCACAATCATCTGATGATACCTTCATTTTCACAAACATCTTTAGTAACTTAACAGGAAGCTTAATCAAAGAAGGTAAACTGGGTGAAGCTAAAAAGGTCGTAGATAAATACTATGATGTAATGCCGCAGAAATTCTTTGGTATTCGTACAGTGGTGGTGAAATTCTACATGGCTGAAAACTTATATAAATTAGGAGAAACGGCCAGAGCGAATGAGATTGTAACACAGTCTGGCGATTATATCAATAAAGAACTTAGCCATTTGGCAGATGTCTCCCAAACCAAAGGCTTAACAGGTTCTCAAAACATTCAAACCGGACTATACTATCTGGATCGAATGATCAGAACAAGTAAAGCTGCTGGCCAGGAAAAGGTGAGCAATAACCTGCAAAAGATATTCACCGGTTTAGAAAGCCGTTTATCGATGTTTTTTCCGCAGCAATCTCCTCAATAGGAACTACAAATAATGTATTAAAGCAGCTGTAATTGATTACAGCTGCTTTTTTTTTGAAATTTAGAGTCAACTTTCTCTCTTATTAAATCATCAATCCTCAACAACCCAGCTCAGGGCCTCCTCTTCCTCTGCTATTACAGCTTTTTTGCCTGGTTGAGCAACAAAATCAACTACAACTCCGTCTTTTAAATGCAGTGCATGTATAATCTTACAAACGAAATACTTCTTATCGCCCGAATACCCCGATCCTCCAATATTAAAACGAATTCCCATAACGAAAACTAACGCCTTATCGCCGTCGTGATTCAGTTTGATAGGCAATACAGTTTTCGGAAATTGTTCCTGATCTAAGGGAACAATCAGATCTTTAATCTTGATAATCTCATATGCTTCGTTTCCACCCAGATCGAAATGAAAGCCACGTACCTGCAAACAGGCTTTAACTGCTTTGGGATGCGGCTTTATCAGCTCACGCGTCTTTTTCTTTGATATAATCAGTTTAACCAAGCCATCCGGCTCAATCTGAAGCGCCGGAAGACTTCGGAACACATCTTCAAAAGGCTTTGATTTATTGAATTCAAATCCCTGAAGCAAGGCAATATTGCCATCAGCAAGTTTCTTATTGCCTGTATGTTCAGGAGGAATAGTGTTAAAAATCGACACTAACTGTTTGTTAAGCCGATTCACCAGGCCATCGTTTCCATAAAACTCAACCAATGGTGCAAATGCTTTGCGAAGCTGTGCAGCAGTCTTACTGGCCGAACCAAAATCCTGGCTGCTTTTTTTACTGTTTTCCGACTGCTTTTTGTCTGAGACATTCTGCCTCATTACATACTTGCCATTGCGCTCGTAAGCGACAAGATCGCCCAGCTTCCCTTTAATTTTGATCACTCCGTTTTGTATAGCCATAATTTTTTTATATTAGCATAGTAAAAAGGGATGATCACTAAATTTAATCAATCAGATTACAATTCCAAAATAATTTTTTCAGCCCACCACACCTCCAACCCACATTCTACCCACCTTTTCGCCACCTTTTATCCACCCATGGCTGTATACTACTGTACACTTTCTTTACTACCGCTTAACATCTTCCTTAGGTTTAGTAACCAGGGCAATAACCCTGGCTCTACCTGATCTGAACTACTCCTTCAGTGAAAAGGTTAACAAAGGGTAAACAAAAGGTAATAAAAGGGTCAGGATGCAGTGAGGATGCTATAGGTAAAGAATCAATAAAACCTAATCAAAACAGGATAATATGCTTGCAAATTTCAATAAAATAAAAAACCCTGTCAGGCCAATGCCAGACAGGGTTAAATCTTATATGGTTGATAATCGATTATTCGTTCACCACGCCCATGTCACAGAACTTTTCAATCCGTTGTTCAATCATTTTATCGGTCTTCAGCTTGCCCAAGGCAGCAAGATCTTTTAAGATGTATTCTTTTAAAGTTTTGCCCATTAACTCCGGATCCTGATGTGCGCCTCCAAGTGGCTCAGGAATAATTCCATCAATTAATTTGTTGCCAAACATATCATCAGAGGTTAGTTTTAAGCATTCAGCAGCTTTCTCCTTAAAATCCCAGCTTCTCCATAGAATGGAAGAACAAGATTCAGGAGAAATTACAGAGTACCAGGTATGCTCCAGCATATAAACCTTATCACCAATGCCTATGCCCAATGCTCCACCTGAAGCACCCTCTCCAACAACAATACAAATAATAGGCACACGAAGTACCGACATCTCTAATAAGTTTCTGGCAATCGCCTCACCTTGTCCGCGCTCCTCAGCTTCTAAACCCGGGTAAGCACCCATTGTATCAATGAAAGAAACTACTGGCTTATTAAATTTCTCCGCCAGACGCATCAAACGTAAAGCTTTACGGTAACCCTCAGGGTTAGCCATTCCGAAATTACGGTACTGGCGCTCTTTCGTGTTTTTACCCTTCTGATGCCCGATAACCATAACGGTCTGACCGTTTATGGTTGCAAATCCACCAATAATAGCTTTGTCGTCTTTCACCGTTCTGTCGCCATGCAACTCAATGAAATCATCACAAATCATGTTGATGTAATCAAGGGTTTGCGGACGATCCGGATGACGACTCATCTGAACCTTGTTCCAGCCGGTTAAGTTCTTATATAAGTTATTGGTGGTTTCTTCTAATTTACCATCAAGCTCGTCCAACGTAGCAGACATGTCTACTTTAGTTTTCTCGGCAACTTGTTTAACCTTTTCTATCTGCTGAACCAAATCAGCAATAGGTTTCTCAAAATCGAATGATGTTTTTATCTGTTGCATAATTGAACCACAAAAATAGGTAATTAATCAATACGATTACACAGATTTAGTATATTGGATACATTTACTCCAAGGCTCTCTTGCATCGCACACCATAATACCCCTGTCTTTACCATTAAAATTTTGCCGCTTCACCAGCCTTTGGTAAAGCTTTTTTTATAAATTCCCGGATATGGGCATTTGCAGTTTTCAGGTCGTCTTTCCTTAAATACATCATGTGCCCGCTCCGATAACCTTCCCAGCTCATCCGATCCTGCAGTTTTCCCGCTGCATCCAGTTGCCACATGCTGTATTTCGCATTGAAATAATCGCAGGCTCCATCATAATAGCCCGATTGAACCAGCAAATGCAGGTATGGATTCTGTGCCATTGCCTGGCGCAAATTGTCGCCGGTATTGTTACCAGAGTTATCCCAGGGATAAACTGAACCGAACATGTTGTATTTCAAATCAGTTTTATAATTCAGCTCATTGCGGATATACATGTTGATTGCTGGTGTAAAGGAATGTAACCAGGAGGTTAGTTCTGCATTGTAGTCAGGCCCCTCGCCGGCACTCATTTTATCTATCCCGCGATACCTCGAATCCAGGCGACCAACGGTGAAACCTTTATCCCTCATCAGTTCCTTCCAGAAAAAATCTGTTGGCACATTCAGGTTGTAATCCATGATCACTTTCTCTGATAACCCCGAATAACGGGCCATTTTGGAAGCGATCAGTTTTTTCTTGTCAGCACTCAACATCCCGCCCTGCGAAATAGCAGGAATCAATTCATTTATGGTGAAGGTTTCCACTTCAGGGAGCATAGTGGTAAGATCTTTTGATTGTAAATCCTGAGGAAGCACTTTATGGTACCATGCGGTCGCGGCAAAATAAGGCAATCTTAAAGCAGCCTCTACAGGCCCTCCCCGCTCTATACCAAGCTCCGTTGGAGATACCAGCACAACCCCATTCAAATACATCCACTGGCTGTTTTGCAGTTCAAGCGCCAAACCCGAAACGCGTGTTGTACCATAGCTTTCACCAATTAAAAACTTTGGCGAAGCCCAACGGTTATTCCTCGTTACAAATGTATTGATCCACTCAGCAAGATATTTGATATCTGCACGCACACCAAAAAATTTATCTTTTGGAATATCCTTATTTACGGCACGCGAATAACCGGTATTTACCGGATCGATATACACAATATCGGCGACATCCAAAATCGAATAAGGATTTTCCTTGTAACCATAAGGCTGAACAGGGTATCCTTCGTCGTCAATTTTCAATACAACCGGACCAGTATAAGCAATGTGCATCCATACCGAGGCAGATCCCGGACCTCCGTTAAAGGAAATAACCAAAGGGCGTTGATCACGGTTCGATACATCACTACGTTCGTAGTAAGTATAAAACAATCCGGCTATGGCTTTTCCTTCTTCATCCCAAACAGGTAAGGTTCCTGTTGTTGCCTTATAGGGAACAGATTTACCGCCAATATTTACCGAATGGCTGGTTACCACACTGCTTTCTACTCTTATCGTACGTTCGTTAGCAGAAGGTTTTACCTCATCCTTTACGGCTACCGGCACCTCTGGCAACCTTTCTTTTGAAACTGTTTTCCTGTCCGACTGCTGCGCATGAACCGCACAGCTGTACATCAATAAAATCGTGAGTAAAATTTTAAATTTCATAAAGTTTAGTTTGGATCATAAAGATCAAACTAAAGGGGCGTTATTCAAAAATCACATTACAAATGTTACGCATCGATAACCAAGAACAAGCGTGCCGCTATGATCGGGAAGCACTAATTATTTCAAGGCTGTTTTGCTGAATACATGATACTCGCCAGGTACTAATGTTGCCGTGTAAAAAGTACTGCCCATTGTGATACCATTCCCGACAGCATCAGCCCATGTTCCTGATGTTCCAAAGTCGATGTTTGCCTGTTGACTCACCACATCAAAATTACCTACTACCACCACGGTATTTGTACCCTCAACCAGTTTGATATATTTAATACCCCCAGCCAGATTATAAGTTGAACTGGTAGAATTAAATATCGGATTATTCTTTTTCAAGCGGATAAATTTTGCATATGCATCGTATAAGGCTTTACGGTTTGGATCACTGTAATAATCCCATTTAACGGGCTTTTCACCTGTCCTGCCGTTGTAATCAATATTGATATCGTAACCAAGCTCACCAAACTGCCAAACCATTTTCGGCCCGGGAATCGCAAATAAAAATGCAGCAGCCAGTGCCTCTCTCTTCAAAGAAGTCGCAAGATTTCCTTTAATCACATAACTTCCTGATGCATTGCCATAGGTGATGTTCTTATAATTCAGACGTTCCTCATCATGGCTCTCGCCATAACCAACCAGATTTTCTGATTTTGCAAAACCATGATTCGCATAAAATCCCCATTGAAAGTTAGAATTATCCAACCACCCCATCGTAGCCTCATTCATATTATAATTCATATTGTTCCAAAGCATCATGCCATCACCTGCCAGAACTTTCTCTTCAGATTCTTCTGCGAAATGCTCTAATATCACATAGAAATTAGGGTCGATAGATTTGATATACGCATTATAATCTTTCCACGTTGCAATGCGTCCTGAATCATACAAACGAAATTGCGCGTCATCAACAGACGATTTCTGGGTAAAACCTTTCGACAGATCGAACCTGAAACCATCAATTTTATACTGCTGCATCCAGAACTTCATCACATCCTTCGAAAACTTTTTTGTTGCTGAACTTTCATGATTAAAATCATAGCCAACATTAAAAGGATGTTTCGCATCTACATTAAACCACGGACTGCTTGAAGTCGGTTTCGTCCCATCAAAATACAGTTGAACCATAGGCGACTGACCAAATGAATGATTCAACACCATATCCATGATCACTGCAATTCCCCTACCGTGACATTCATCAATAAAATTCTGCAAAGCTGTTTTTGTTCCATAATACTTATCAGGAGCAAAATAAAATGATGGATTATAGCCCCAGCTTGAATTTCCTTCGAACTCATTAACAGGCATTAATTCTATTGCATTAATCCCCAAACCAATCAAATAATCAAGCTTTGCCAGGGTCGAGGCATAGGTATGTTCAGTAGTAAAATCACGAATCAATAATTCATAAATAACCAGATTATTCTTTTCGGGGCGACTGAAGCTACTGTACTTCCAGGTATAAACAGCTTGATTGGCCTGCATTACACTCACGATACCTGTTGTTTTACCGGTCGGGTAGGCTTTCAAACCAGGATATACAGTTGAAAAGATGTACTGATCATTATCCGGATCGAGAACCTTTTCACAATAAGGATCAGCTACTTTTAGCGTACCATCTACGTAGAACTGATAGCCGTATTCAGTTGCAGGATTAAGATTATCAATCTGGACCCACCAGGTATTTCCGTCAGGGGTATTCTTCATCACAGAAGCTGTGGCCGACCAGTTATTGAAATCACCAATCAATGATACAGACTTTTTTCCCGGAGCGTATAGCGTAATGATTGCCGACGTACCGTTGTTGATAAATACAACTCCATCTTTGGCACCCGCAGGTAAATCCGCTACATTACTTACAGGAACTTCTGCTCCGGCATCGGTTGATGATTTTTTACAGGCCGTGTTAAATGCGGTCACCAGCAATAACAGGTAAAATAGTTTTTTCATTTGGTTAGAATATTATAAGATTTTCGTCAGTGCTAGGCATATCTTGTCCCATATTTCGGGACAAGCTATCTTTCTAATCAGATTGCTTCGTACCTCGCAATGACGATTTATTTAAACTGATCTGTTCTCTTCGATCGCGATCTCTGTAGCCAGCTTTTCGTCTGTTTTCTTAGGCTCTCTGATAAATAAATAACAGATAACAGCCGCCAGAATCATCAATCCGCCACCAAGCTGAACAGCTAAAAGCCGGTCATTGTTAAGCACGTTACGCATTAACCAGCCAAAGCCCAATGAGGCAATAATTTCAGGCAATACAATGAAAAAATTGAATATCCCCATGTAAATGCCTATTTTATCTTTTGGCAGTGAGCCGCTTAGCATAGCATAAGGCATTGATAAAATACTTGCCCAGGCAATACCCACGCCGGTCATACACAAATACAACATATTCTTATCATGTACCCAGGCTACACTGATTAGACCAATGGCGCCACAAACCAAACATAAAGCATGCGTTGTTTTGCGCCCAAGTGTATCTGCAATCTTTGGTAAAACCAAAGCAAACAGGAAAGTGATCACACTGTAATAGGCTAAAGTTAAACTACCAAAATCCGCACCATGTGCATAAACAGGGTCGGCAGCATCTTTGCCGCCAAATACATTCACCGCAACAGCTGTAGTGTAATAAAACCACATTAAAAATAGCCCGGGCCAGGTAAAAAACTGCACAAGGGAAACAATTTGCATTCGCTTAGGCATGTTCCGCAAAGCGCCAATTATCTCCGCAACACCTCCCGCAAACCCCTTACCGCCCTCTTTAGATTTTTGCTGGAGTTCCAGATCCTGCGGGGGATATTCTTTCGTAGTAAAAACTGTCCAAAGCACAGCTGCCAGGAAGAAGAATGCTCCTATGTAAAAAGAGAATTTCACATTTTCAGGAATGTTACCCTGTTCAGCGGTATTCTGCAAATGAAACAAATTGTTCATTAACCAGGGTAATGCAGAAGCCACACTTCCACCCAAACCGATCATCATACTTTGCATAATGAAACCCCGGTTAACCTGGCTATCTGGTAACTTATCAGTAACAAATGCACGGAAAGGCTCCATCGCTATGTTTCCGAATACGTCCAGAATCCAGAGCAGTCCCGCTGCCATCCACAAAACACTGCTGTGTGGCATAAAAATTAAAGCAATACTGCTTACAATGGCCCCAAGCAAAAAATAAGGTCTCCTCCTGCCCCACTTCGGATGCCATGTCCTGTCGCTCAGGTAACCGATAACCGGCTGTACCAGCAACCCTGTCAGGGGAGCGGCCAAAAACAGTAATGGAACCTGGTCGGGATTAGCACCGAGGTTTTCATAAATGCGTCCCATATTGGCACGTTGTAAATCCCAACCGAATTGAATACCAAAGAATCCAACGCTCATATTAATGATTTGTGCGAGAGTTAACCTGGGATTCTCGAATACTGTTTTTAAGCTCATTGCATTTGGTTTTATTTTTCCCACAAGGCGCACCTGGGTTTACACATAAAGCACGGAGGCTTGAAATTTACGCTGCTTTCTTTGTGAACTTTGTGGTTAATTCTTTTTATTACTCTAAAATTCTATTACTTGCGCCGAAACCGGACCAAGCTTTACCGGAATACTCGTTCCAGCCGGGATGTTTAATTTCCGATCTGTCAACAGATCAGTAACCGGAGAGGAGTGTTTTACCTTCAGGATATGATCAGGAATTCCGATGTTGGCTTCGAGCGTTTCATTACGGTCAAAATTAACCACCACCAATAAACGTTGCTTGCCAGAATAGCGGATGAAAGCATACATGCGGTTATTCATATTTCCCGCTTGTGGAACATCGTAAATCTCACCGTTTATAATGGCATCACTTGCAGTTGTTACCTTAAACAGTTGTTTGTACCAGGATCTCAGCTTTTGCTCACCGGCACTTAATTTTTGTCCATCAAATAATCCACCATTCATCCATTTCTGATGACTTGGAACACCCCAATAATCAAAAATGGTGGTACGGTTATCATCGCCTCCAAAACCTTCTTGCCCTTGTCCCTGCTCTCCAACCTCCTGACCGAAATAAAGCATCACCGGGCCTGAACCTAATGTTGCCGAAACGACCATTCCGGGTAAAGCCAGCTCAGCTTTTCCTGCAAAGCCAGCAGATGCGATACGTTCCTCATCATGATTTTCCAGGAACCGTAACATGTGTTTGCCAAAACCTGCGCTTTCTATCTGCCATACATGACGGATGTCTTTTACATCGGCTGATGACTCGTTTCTGATCAGTCTTTTCAAACCATCATACAAACCAACTTTATCATACAGATAATCGAATTTACCTTCTTCTAAATACTGTTTATAAACCTGCGGATTATAAGCTTCTCCTAAAAATATTAAATCAGGATTAACTTGTTTTACCTGTGGTATAACCCAGTTCCAGAATGCAATAGGTACCATTTCTGCCATATCGCAACGGAAACCATCTACACCTTTTTTAGTCCAGAAGATCAGGATGTCACGCATCTTCGACCATACCGGAGGAATCGGATCAAAATGGTTTTGTTTGCCGTTCTGATAATCCACACCATAGTTCAGCTTAATCGTTTCGTACCAGTCGTCATATTTAGGTGATGCCGTAAAAGCATCATTCCCGGTAGCTTTAGCCGGATTTTCATTAAACCTCCCATCCTGCAGAACAGATAGAGGCGTCTTCAGTCCGTTTATAGGCACCACAAAAGGCTGACCAGGTACATAGTAGAAGTCATTTTTGGCACTAAAGCTCCTGGTTACATCATCATGACTACCAAAATCAGCTACGCCTTCCGGCTTTGCATATGAATGGTAACTCCTGGCCACATGATTAGGCACGAAATCAATAATCACCTTCAGGTTTTTCCCGTGCGTTCTTTTCACCAGCGCCTCAAATTCCTGCATGCGGTTCTTCACATCAACCGCCAGATCAGGATCTACATCATAATAATCGCGGATGGCATAAGGCGAACCAGCACGGCCCTTTACTACGTCAGCATCGTCAACCTTAATGCCGTATGCAGAATAATCGGTCAAACTCGCGTGCGCAATAGCACCTGTGTACCACACATAGTTGGCATGGAGTGCTGCAATGCCGTCTAGAGCTTGATCAGTAATGTCATTAAACTTGCCAACACCATTTTGCTCAATGGTACCATAAGGGATATTCGTACTATTTTTATTCCCGAATAAACGGGGCAATAACTGATAAATAACGATTTGCTTATCGTCCATTTTGGGATGTTTTTTTTGTGCAAAGGATAAGGTTGAAAGCATGGTAAAGATGAATAAGAGAACGAAAATGATCACCATACCTGTTCTGAACAGGGGCAAACATGGTGCCGGAAAACGCGCGATATCTGATAAGGGTTTCGGTTTTAACCCTCCGCCCCCAGCCTCTAAACCATTAGCCTTTCTCATACCAACTCTGCGTTATTCACTTCTATTTCAGCATTTCCTGCCAATTTATAAACCTGATCTTTGATTCCGATTTCCAAATCCACAGCATTGTGGTTTTTAATACTAATTCCGTTTGCTGTAATATTAATTTTTAGCGTTGCACCTCTGAAACCAATGGTAAATGAGAATGAATTCCACTGCGTTGGCAGGAAAGGGTTAAACTGCAACTTGCCTTCCCGAACACGCATGCCCGCAAAGCCTTCCACCACACTCATCCACGTGCCGGCCATTGAAGTGATGTGTAGACCATCTTCGGTATCGTTGTTATAATCATCCAGATCTAAACGCGCTGTACGCAAATAGAATTCATAAGCACGGGCTTCATCATTTAATTTAGCGGCCAGAATGCTGTGTACACAAGGCGATAAGGAACTCTCGTGAACGGTACGTGGCTCATAGAAATCAAAGTTTCTTCTGATGGTTTCCAAATCATAATCTTCTTCGAAAAAGTAGATACCCTGTAGCACATCAGCCTGTTTAATAAAAGGCGAACGCAGAATTCTATCCCAGCTCCATTTCTGATTGATTGGTCTTTCGCTTGCGGGTAGGTCTTTAACCAGGAGCTGTTCTTTATCCAGATAACCATCTTGTTGCAAGAAAATGCCCAGGTTTTTATCTTCCGGTAAATACATTTTCTCGATGATATCTGCCCAGTCTGCAAATTCCTTTTCATCGAAATTGACAGACGATAACAGCCTGCTATATTTTTCGGGCTGCTGGGTTTTAACAATTTCAGCAGCTTCTGTTGCATATTTCATGCACCAAACGGCTAACATACTGGTGTACCAATTGTTGTTTACGTTATTTTCGTACTCATTCGGGCCAGTTACGCCGAGCATTACATATTGCTGTTTATCGCTGCTCCAGTTTACGCGTTGTTTCCAGAAACGGGCAATACCGATCAAAACTTCCAGACCATAATCAAACAGGTAACTTTCATCACCCGTGTAACGGATATAGTTGTAAATAGCAAAAGCTATGGCTCCATTACGGTGGATTTCCTCGAAGGTAATTTCCCACTCATTATGGCACTCTTCACCATTCATGGTTACCATTGGATATAGAGCAGCGCCATCTTTAAAGCCTAATTTAGCCGCATTTTCAATGGCTTTACCCAGTTGTTTATGGCGGTAAACCAGCAGGTTTTTACTTACTTCCTGAGGTGCAGTTGCCAGATAAAAAGGAACGCAATAAGCTTCAGTATCCCAATAAGTAGAACCTCCGTATTTCTCACCGGTGAAGCCTTTTGGTCCGATATTCAACCTGTCGTCTTTACCTGTATAGGTTTGGAACAGTTGAAAAATATTGAAACGGATAGCCTGCTGAGCAGAAACATCGCCTTCAATCACGATATCGCTTTCCTCCCATTTGCTTGCCCAGGCTTCAGTTTGTTCTTTAATCAGTGTATCGAAGCCCTTAGCTGTTGCTTTAGCGATCACGGCTTTAGCTTCTTCTAAAAGTGATTCTTTCGGATAGTTTTCTGAAGATAGATTTGCGGCGATTTTTACTAAGGTTACTTCTTCATTTGCTTTTACATCAACAGAAAAAGTCTGACCTACAAATTTTTCCCTACGGATAGCTTCCGGATTGATGGCCACTTCATCCGAATTTCTGTATAATGCGATATGGCTTCCGGTGCAAACCTCGAACTCCGTTTTCTTCGTTCTTAATTTAAGGTAGGCCTCAGCTCCGGTGATTTCGTCCGAAACCATCGTCCAGAATTTTTCATCGTAATTACTGTCCTGGTTTTTGATGTCGCCATCAATAAAGGGTGTCAGTGTAATTTCACCATCAAAATCTACAGCAGTAATGCTATAGCGGATAGCACCAACCTCATCCTCAGCAATACTACAAAAACGGGTGGCTTTAACTTTAACCGTTTTACCACTTTCCAGTTTCGCGGTAAATGTTCTTTCAAGTATACCCGTATGCATATTCAAAACGCGTTTGAAATCCAATACTTCTGCTTTGGCCAGATCAAGAATCTCATCATCGATCTTCACTTCAATACCTACCCAGTTTGCTGCATTTAAAACTTTGGCGAAGTATTCTGGATAGCCATTTTTCCACCATCCCACACGGGTTTTGTCAGGGTAATAAACACCTGCTACATAGTTCCCCAACAGGGTTTCGCCGGTATAGGTTTCCTCAAAGTTGGCACGTTGACCCATGCGGCCATTACCCAGACTGAAAATACTCTCTGAAATTTTATTTAAATGTGGATCAAAGCCTTCTTCGATAATGTTCCACTCATCTGCTTTAATGTAATTCTTCATTTTCTATACTTTCGTCATTGCAAGGCGCGAAGCAATCTCTTTTAGAGTGTTCATCCCCCGCAACTGATTTGAATTTGTTTTGTTTAAATTGCTTCGTACCTCGCTATGACAGGCAACTACAAACTTTCTAAATCTTTAACCGTTAATTTATCTAATCCGCTTACTACTACATCAGCATCTGTAAGCACACTTTTTTCACCAATCCCTATTGCCTTCATTCCACCACGCTTCGCGGCTTCAACTCCTGCAACGGCATCTTCAAAAACCACACACTCATCGGGTTTAAAACCCAAAAGCTCCGCACCTTTCAAAAAAACTTCCGGATCGGGCTTCGATTTGGTTACCATGTTTCCATCTACAATTTCGTCAAAGAAATGAGCAAGATCAGTACGTTCTAAAATGATTCCAGAGTTCTTACTTGCCGATCCCAATGCCAGTTTATAGCCTGCTTTATGTATTGCCGTCAGGAAGTCTACTGTTCCAGGCAAAACCTCCGCCGGGCTCATTTTAGTAATCATCTCTACATACCAGCTGTTTTTTAACGTAGCCAGTTCTTCCTTTTCAGCATCTGTTTTTTCTACACTGCCCCATGCAAGGATTTTATTCAGACTCTCTACACGGCTTACACCTTTTAGCTGCTCATTTTGTTCTTCTGTAAAATCGAAGCCCATCGTGTTGGCCAAACGTTTCCATGCCTGATAATGGTAAACAGCAGTGTCTACCAACACACCGTCCAGATCAAAAAGACACGCTTTAATTGGAGATGTTGGATGTGAGATATGAGATTTAAGATTTTCTTGCATGCTCTATTTTTTAATTGTTGACTGAAGTCAACGGCAATGAATGATTAATTTAATTCTAAAACCAAAGTTGTTTTTGCAGGAACTTTGATGTCTTTTAGCGATACAACATCATTGGTAACAATGTTCTTAGCGGTTGAAATTCCTGCTGTACGTTCTGCAAATCTATCTGTTGCTAATGTTTTTTCTTTTTCAGTGTTATTGGTAATCACCATAACAGTTCCTTTAATGTTATTGTTGTAACGGAAATAAACATAAATATCATCTTCAGGAACAAACTGCATCAAGTTTCCTGTTTTCAGCGCTTCACTATTCTTACGAAAATTCGCAAGCTTTTTCACAAATTCAAAAGCCTCATTTTCCTTCTTTGTTCTGCCATCCGCGATAAATTTATCCTTTTTATCACCATCCCATCCACCTGGAAAATCGAAACGAACCAGGCCATCAGGGTTTGAAAAGTTTTTCATCAGAATTTCTGTTCCATAATACATTTGAGGAATGCCGCGCATGGTCAGTAACAGCGCCATACCCATTTTATATTTATCGAAATCTTCATTCACGATCGAATAAAAGCGGCTCATATCGTGGTTATCCAAAGCAATACAGTTTCTGGTCGGATCCTGATAAAGAAAATCATGTGCAACCACATCATATAAACGGTTGATACCATCTGTCCAGCCATTTTTGCCGTTTAGTGCTTCATAAATGGCATCTTTAACAGCCATATCCGTAATCCCCGGCAAGTGGGTATCAAAGCCACGGTTAACCGTGTTTCCCTGGGTGAAGTACGCCTGATTGGCTACTCCATTAACAAATGTCTCACCAAAAATAGAGAGCTTCGGAAATTCTGCCTTTACTTTAATTGCCCAATCAGCCATGTAAGCCGGATCGTTATAGGCGTAAGTATCCAAACGCAAACCGTCTATTCCTGCATATTCAATCCACCAGATATGGTTTTGAGTTAAATAATTCTGAACATAAGGATTTGACTCATTCAAATCGGGCATAGAAGGTACAAACCATCCATCTAACATTTTTTTGCGGTCTCCAGCCGATGCATGGGTGTCCATAACTGCCTGGTCACGGTAGCTGGTCTGCGTGTATTTCGTCCACTGGTGAACCCAGCTTTTCATGGGCAGATCCTTAAAAAACCAATGCCCCGTTCCAATATGATTGTGAACAATATCTTTAATTACCTTCATACCTTTGGCATGAGCGGTTTCTACATATCTGTTATAGAGTTCGTTAGTTCCGAAACGTGGGTCTATCTTATAGTGATCGGTAACAGCGTAACCATGATATGAGGCATGGGGCATGTTATTTTCAATTTCGGGCGTCATCCACACGGTGGTAATACCTAAATCTTTCAGATAATCCAGATGGTTAATTACACCCTGAATATCTCCACCGTGACGATAATACATGCTATCCCGGTTGAGCGTAGTTTCGGTTAATCCCTGAACTACATCATTACTTTTGTCGCCATTCGAAAAACGATCGGGCATCAATAAGTAAATAAAATCTTTTTGCGTTACACCCTGAATTCTGCCAGCGCTTTTATTGCGGCTTTTCAATTCGTAAGTATAACTGAATATTTTTTTTCCTTTTAAAGCAAAGTTAATCGGGAACGTTCCCGCTTTTACCGTTGAAGAAAGTTCCAAATCCACGAATAAATAATTGGGATTTTCGACTTTGTTAACCTTAACCAGCTTCACTCCAGGATAAGATAATGAAACAGTGCTTGCCGAAATATTTTCACCGTGAACAAGTAACTGTAGTTTTGGATTGTGCATGCCTGTGTACCAGAACATGGGTTCGATGCGCTCTAATTTCTGAGCGAAGAGATTCACGGTTGATAACAGCACCAGAAAACTCATCAGGAATATTTTTTTCCCTGTCTGAGCGGGAACCTTAGTTTGAGCATTAAATAAATGGAACTTAGCGAAAATGGTGGTGAATCTGAACATGCCGAAACCTTAAAGATAAGAAGCCCTGTAACAAATAAATGCTACAGGGCAGAAGTTAATGATTAGTTTTTTACTACTGTATATTCAAGTGTCTTAGGATTTAACGAAATGGTATAGTTACCCGCAGCGGCAATTTTCAGGTTATCGCTATTAGATGTTGCTAACTTCCCATCCTTTATTCCAATATTATTATCCCATTTGTGATCTTCTCTGAATTTGTACTCACTCGCAGTAAGATTTAGGGTTACCCTCCAAAAGCCTTTACCATCGTTTACGTATTTCATGTCTGTATCGTTGTCCCAGCCTCCGGGAGTAGCCGCGCCGATAATTCCCCATACTTTAACGTCTGATAGTTTAATCGTTAAAGTATTGAGGTCAACAGTGACCTCCTTCAAGCCAGCAGTGCCAGAACTGATATCGCCACCTGTAGTACTGATTGTTCCATTACCTGCGTTTCCATAAGCAAGATCCCAAGTCTTCGCAGGCGTAATTTTAAAACCACTTCCGTCAAATTTTATAATTCCTGTATAAATTTTATTACTCGTTGGGGAAACAAGGCTATCAGCTGTTGACGGTACCCAACCTTGGTAATTTCCGGGAACGTAAATCCATGCTGAAGCCAGATATGCTGTCGCATTTAAAGTAACTACATTCGAATAAGTTAAATCATTAGCAGCAGCACCAGACTTTAGTCTGACTTCAATTTGCGCTGGCACACCGATTTTTGCACCTAAAGCCAGGATCATATTATTGAAATCCGAAACAGTCGGCGCATAGCTTTTAGTCGTTACAACAATCTCCCGCGGCGAAGCAAAGTTTTTTCCCTTTAAAGCAAACTGAAGTGTTGATGCTACGGGAACAACATAACCAGAAGATGTTGCGAGCGGATATGTTAACGTAAGCGCCGCATTCGCACCTCCAACTTGAGTGAGCGTTACATTTGTGGTTGAGGCAGTAAGCGTTCCTGCTGGCATAACATCAGAAACAACCAAAGTCCCCTCTTTCTTGCAAGACCAAAGCGAAAGGGAAATTAAACCCAATGCGATTGATTTTAATAAAATTGATTTCATCTTTTATAGAATTAAGATTAATAACCTGTGTTTTGAACCAGATTTGGGTTAGCAATCAAATCTGCTGCTGGAATTGGGTAGATATTACGGTAAGCTGGCACATTCGTTCCGGCTTTAACCCCGCCTTTGAATGGCCATAAGTAGGTGGATCCCGTAAATTTACCATAACGTACCAAATCAGTACGGCGATGGCCTTCCCAGTATAATTCCCTGGCGCGTTCATCCAGATAGAAATCTGTTGTCAGTGCTGCAGCCACAACGTTGCCCGACGTATTACCGTAGGCCCTGGAACGCAATGCATTCACGTAAATTAATGCCTGAGCTGCTGATCCACCCGAACCGCCGCGTGCAACCGCTTCACCATAAATTAAATATTGTTCTGCCAGGCGGAATAGCGCGAAATCCAGTGAGCTAAATGTACCATTTAGTGAAGCAGGTGTGATGCCCGCAGATGTTACGTTTTTGAATTTGGTAACGCGTAGTCCGTCAGTAAATACACCGATTTCATCAACGGTACTTTTGGTTCCAAAGAAGGTACCACGTTTATCTGTCGATCCGGTAGTATTTGGGAACAAGGCAGGCAAGTTCTGACGTGTCCTGTTTCCACCCCAGCCGCCATTAGGTACACCGTAAGATGCAGGAGTCATATCAGCGTTGATAGCAGCATTGATCAGGAAGGTCGTTCCGCCATAATTGGTACCATTAACACCATCATAGTTGATTGTCAGGATATTTTCTGTGTTATTCACATTATTATCCGCTTTAAATAAATCCAGGTAGTTTGCTTTTAAAGAATAACCTGCTGCGATTACTTTGCTAGAGTAGGTAATCGCCTCTGTATATTTGGCGGTACCCGTGTAAACCTGAGCATTCAGATACAACCTCGCTAATAGAGACCAGTCAGCAGCTTTATCAGCACGGCCATATTCATTTTGTCTTGCATCAACTAACTCACCTTCAATGGCTTTTAACTCAGATTCGATGTAGTTAAATAAAGCTGTTCTGGTGATTTGTTTTGGTGCAACTTTCCCAATAGCGTCATCTTCAGTTACAAACGGCGGATTACCAAAACCATCCATCAATACCCAATACTGATAAGCGCGTAAAAAACGGGCTTCTGCACGGTATTTAGCAATGTCAGCTAATGCAGTTCCTGTAATATTACGGGAAGCTAATTTGTCAGCGGTACTTTCACGCAGAAATTCGTTGCATAATGTGATTTGTAATATGCTACGAGAATATAATCCCCGTAGAAATTGGTTGTCTGTTGCCCAGGTAGAGTTATCTAATTCCGGAATTCCGGTATCGCCCCATGCACAGATCGCCTCATCAGTTGTTAGCTCTTGGGAGGTCCAGAATAAGCGTAGGAAATCTGCGAAACCAGAGTTTAAGCCCCCAATCTCACTTGCATCCGACCCTTGCGAACTTGTTAAGCCATAACTTGCATATAATTTCACCAAACCAGTTTTGTAACCTGCAGCCGTAGCATAAACTGTTTCGGCTGTAACGTCGTTGGTTGGCAGTAAATTAAGATCTTCCTTCTTGCAGGAATTTAATGATACCAGCAACAATCCTGATATCAATATTATTTTAAATGAATTTTTCATTTTTGATATGTTTTGTTCTGGAACATGTTTAAGAACATGTCCCTTTATCATTGCCTAATTAAAACCAAGATTTAATCCTAAAGTAAATGTGCGGGGACGAGGATAAAGGTTGTTATCAATACCTGAAGTTTGTTCAGGATCGATACCTTTATATTTACTTACCACAAACACATTCTGACAGTTAGCAGTCAATCTCAATGTTGCATTACCAGATTTCGATAATTTACCGGCATCAAATGCTAAACCAAGGTTATCCATTTTCAGGAACGACGCATTTTTAATGTAGTAATCACTTAAAAACTGTGTATTCTGGAAATTAGTGAAAAGGAAATCTGATCCTGCATTGTTGATCACTCCTGCAGAACTTAAAATATTTGCTCTGACGCCGAAGTTAGACGAAACATTGTCATAGATATAGTTGCCAAGGTTTGCTCTCAATACAGTGCTGATCGTCCATCTCTTGTAATTGAAGGCCGTATTAAAACCAAACGTAAAGTTAGGATCAGGAGATTTATAAAAGTATTGATCACTTGTATTGATTACACCGTCACCATTTAAATCTTCATAAACCCCTTCTAAAGGTTTGCCAGCTGCATTATATACTTGTTTATAAACAAAGAATGCCCCCGGAACCTGGTTCACTGCATTGTATTTCAGCGTAACTCCTGTTCCTCCGGAAATATCTCCGGCACCAACTTTAGACGCTGGATCTGGATTTAATGTAAGGTTTGTGATCTTTCTTTTATTATAAGCTGCATTGAAACCGATATCCCAGTTCATATCATCCGTTCTGATGACCCCGAAGTTAATGCTCGCCTCCGCACCTTTAACTTCCATGTTACCAACGTTAGTTGTTAACTCGTTATTAAAGTTAGTACCTACCGGGATGTTCACTTTACTTAACAAGTCTTTTGTCTTTTTGTAGTAAACATCGATTGCTCCATAAATGCGCCCCTTTGCAAAACCATAATCTAAACCAGCATTATAAGTAGTTGTCGTCTCCCATTTCAAATCCGGATCATAAGCCGCAGGGCTGTAATAATCGTAATAGGTGTTTCCAACCAGATACTTACCTGTTGTGCTGTTATTATAATATTTAGATAAATAATCATAATAACCAAT
Organism: Pedobacter frigidisoli; assembly: GCF_032678525.1. Taxonomy (GTDB): domain Bacteria; phylum Bacteroidota; class Bacteroidia; order Sphingobacteriales; family Sphingobacteriaceae; genus Pedobacter; species Pedobacter frigidisoli_A. Next base: position 84,298 of record NZ_JAVTSE010000007.1, on the reverse strand, counting down.
ACCATCCTTGTTACCAGTTTGGCCATAGCTTAATCTCAACTTCAAATCAGAAAGCACCTTGCTGTCTTTAAGGAAGTTTTCACCAATAACTCTCCAGGTGAAACCGGCAGATGGAAAATAACCCCATCTCTGAGACTCTGAAAACTTCGATGAAGCGTCAGCTCTCATTGTTCCTGACAGGATATATTTATCAGCTAAAGTGTATACAAATCTTCCATAATATGAAAGAAGCTTATCTCTCGGAATATCAAAAGCATTAGCAGGTTTTACCAGCTCTGCGCCTAATCCATTGTAGCTTGTAAAGTTATAATTGGTTGTTTTATTATCGTAATAACCATAACCTGCCGTTACATCAAACCGGCTTCTGATACTTTCAACATTTTTGGCGTAGTTCAAATAAAACTCCGATACCTTGTTACTGGCAGTAGCCAGAGAACGTGTAAATGATCCGTTAGTGGATATACTTTGTGCTGCAAAAGCAGGAACTGATATTTTACCGTAACCCTTGGATACATCGTAACCAAGGTTCAGGTTAGCATGCAATTCTGGAAGGAAGTGAAATGAGTAATCAAGTCTCAAGTTACCAAAACTCCTGTCAGCATTTCCGTTGTTATTCTGCAAATTGATTAAAGCGACCGGGTTTCGCGGTGCATTTGGATTAATGCTCCCATCAGCTAAACGAAGCCATTCAAAATAGTTTCCAAAACTATTCGATGCGTTAACTGATTGAGTCGGATCGAACTGAATTGCACTTGCAATTGCGCCACTGTTAGCAAAATGCGAATTGGTCAATGTTCCTTTTAAATTCAAATCAACTTTTAAGTGGTCTTTGAAAAATTTTGGTGATAAACTCAATGCACCTGATGCACGTGTAAATTTATCGGTGATTAATAAGCCTTCCTGCTCTAAGTAACCTGCAGAAACACGGTATGGAACATTTTTGAATGAGCCTGCTATACTTAAATTATTATCTGTCGTGTACGCATTACGATAAATTTCATCCTGCCAGTCAGTATTTGATTGACCCAATAAAGCAGTAAATGTTTTGCCATCATCGTACGTTGCGTTTGGATTTGCATTTACAAAGTCACGAATTTGGCCGGAAGAAAGTACATCCACTTTTTTGGCAACTGTTGCAATTGAATTATTAGTACTGAAATTAAATACAGGTGCACCTGATGAGCCTTTCTTTGTTGTAATCAGGATTACTCCATTTGATGCACGTGAGCCATAAATAGCTGTTGCATTTGCATCTTTTAATACGGTAAAGGTTTCAATATCGTTTGGATTAATTAACGATAAAGGACTTGGCGCATTATTAATAGAATTACCACTAAAAGGAACTCCGTCAACCACAATAAGCGGATCATTACTGGCATTCAGTGAAGCCCCACCTCTAATGCGGATCTGGCTTCCGCCTCCAGGTTGCCCGCTGTTTTGGGTAATGTTAACCCCGGCAACTTTACCCTGAATTAATTGTTCAGGATTGGAGATCGTACCCTTCTGAAAATCTTTAGAAGAAACCGTAGTGATTGATCCCGTCAGGTTTTTCTTTTCAGCCGTACCGTAACCAATTACTACAACCTCATTTAGTTTCTGTGCATCGGGCACCAGTTGAAAATTCAATGTAGCATTCGCTGAAACCGTTACTGGTTTTTCCAGCGTCTGGTAACCGATAAAGCTGGCAGCAATTGTGATAGAACCATTTGAGAGTGCGGCTAATTTGAATTTTCCATTAACATCTGTTGAAGTACTTCTGGTTGTTCCTTTAACAATTACAGAAGCACCTGGCAAGGGCTGTCCAGTTTCATCAAGCACTGTACCAGATACCGATCCGGTTTGTGCTTTTACGATCAATGCTGAGAAAACCAACAGCACCAAAAGCCCCTGTTTTAACAGGTAAAATACTTTCATATTCGAAGCTCGTTTAAGTATAAAAATTTGGTTAAATATTATAGTGAATTACACACTGGACTAATTTACAGAGCGAAATGATAATTCAAAATTTATTTAAAGAATATATTTCACAACCAAAAAAAACAAAACGAAACCAGCGATATTTTCACATTTTTTAACACAAAAAATTTCATATTATCAAACAATCCAAAAGTCAAATAATTGATTTATAGTTATTTGAAAATATATTTATCTGAAATAAAGTGTAATGTTTACACTAAGTATATTTTAAGTACTTTTTCGGGAACGTTCCCGATGATTTAAAGCAAAAACAGTCAAGTTTTTCGGGAACGTTCCCGATTTTGAATCGAAATTCTGCTTATTTTACACTAAGTGAAGATATTTTTTGAAAAAAATCAGGCTAAAAAAAGGAATACAAAAGGAATAGTTTTCCGCCTTTTTTAAGGCTATTTCATGGTAGAATTTCTGGCAATAATTTTTGAATTTAAAACCACTTCATTGTCGTGGTTTCCTGTCTCACGGTTATCCAGAATTCTGAACAAAAGATTAGCGGCTTCCTCTCCAATTTCCGCCGCAGGTTGAGTGATGGTTGTCAGAGATGGATTCAGCAATGGTGCAATTTCCAGGCTTGAAAAGCTAATGATTTTTAAATCCTGTGGGATTTTTATGTTTAGATCATAGCACGCATAATAGGTAGCAAAGGCTAAACGCTCAACAGAAGTGAAAACACCATCAGGTTTTAAATCAATTAATGCCTGCTTAACGATTACGCTATTTTCATCATAACTATTACTGCAATCAATAATTAGATGTTCTTCAAAAGGAATATGATGCTTCGAAAGCGCGTCTATATAGCCCTGCATACGGGTTTTGCCAATAGACAAACTTTTATTGATCACCATATAGGCTATTCTTCTGCACCCCTGTTCTATTAAATGTTCAGTAGCCGAAAAACTACTCTCATAATCATTGGTAATTACCCTGGGCGTTTGAATGTCTTCATAAATCCTGTCAAAGAATACCAGCGGCAAGCGTTTAAGGCCGAACTTATTCAAATAATTATGGTCATTGGCTTCGCCCGACACCGACATCACAATCCCATCGGCCCTCCCATTGTGCAAGTGACGAATAAAATTAACTTCCTTAGTATAATCATCGTCAGTAACGTAGATCAATATGTGATAGCCTTTTTCCCTTGCTACACGCTCAATTCCATGTATAGCCTGTGAAAAATAGTTGTTTGCCAACTCGGGTACAATTACGGCAATAGTTTTACTTTTCTGCTCCCTTAAATTACTGGCATAATGATTTGGTTGATAATTCAACTCTCTGGCTTTGGATAGAATACGCTCTTTGGTAGCAACACTAATATCGCTATTATCCCTAAAAGCACGTGAAATTGTAGAAGTAGATAAATTTAACGCTTCAGCTAATTCTTTAATATTGATACTATCCATTGGTGGCCCTAAACCTTTTAAAACGTCGATTTGATGAGGTAAATATAAACGATAAAAATGCTAAATACGCCACAATATTTTTTAAATCATTGACCAACAAACCATTTAATCACAAATTAAATAAAATGCACTTCTTATTGACTATAATCAATGCTTTATTCAGTACCAGATATTTTAGTTATAGATGATTTTTAAGATAATTGTATAATCAGGCAAGCATACATTTTTATTCGAATTAATCTCTTTTTTTAAAACAAATACATGCATATCGATATTACTACTATTGTAGTATCGATCGGGCTTAAGCCGGAAAAAAAATCGCTTGATGGAAATAACTTTTACAAATGGGAACTAAGAAAATATTCATCGCCGATGACGATGAGGGTATAGTGGACGCTGTAAGGATGATTCTGGAGGTTGTGGGCTACGATGTTAACTATACTTATGATGGAGGGGCGGTAATTGAAGCGGTAAAAAACAAACCAGATTTAATTCTTCTTGATATATGGATGAGCGGCTATGATGGTCGCGATATCTGCAAACAGCTAAAAAGTGATCCGGAATTCAAGGACATTCCAATTTTGATGATTTCTGCCAGTAGAGATATCAGACAATCCGCGCTCGATGCTGGTGCAAATGATTTCATGGAAAAACCATTTGAAATGGATTCCCTCTTAAATAAGGTCGACCATCTGTTAAATTAGCCTATCGAAAAATTATACACTTTAATACCCTTTTGAAGGTTTTGAGCAATCACCACTACCTTCGACAAGGTTTTGTGTTCCAAAAATCGAGAATAAATTCCGACATTTATTCATTCAGATGACTGATCAATCAACTACAGTTTTAAGAAAAATCATCCATATCGATATGGATGCCTTTTACGCATCTGTAGAACAGCGCGATTTTCCTGAATACCGTGGAAAGCCTCTTGTTGTAGGTGGAAAACCCGATAGCCGCGGGGTCGTTGCAACAGCAAGTTACGAAGCCAGGGTATATGGGATTAGATCAGCAATGTCCTGTAGTAAAGCTTATCAATTATGCCCTACAGCAATCTTCGTTTATCCACGGTTTGATGCCTACTCTGCTGTATCAAAATCCATAAGAGAAATTTTCAGCCGTTACACGGATCTCATCGAACCTCTATCTCTGGATGAAGCTTATTTAGATGTAACTGAAGATAAAATGGGTATTGGTTCGGCTATCGATATCGCCAGATCAATAAAGAATGCCATTAAACAGGAATTGAATCTAACTGCTTCTGCCGGCGTTTCTATCAATAAGTTTGTCGCAAAAGTTGCATCCGACATGAATAAACCTGATGGATTAACTTTCATTGGCCCCTCTAAAATCAAATCATTTATGGAAAAACTTCCTGTAGAAATGTTTTTTGGTGTTGGCAAAGTAACGGCCGCCAGGATGAAGGCCATGCAGGTCAATACGGGGGCCGACCTGAAAAATTTAAGCCAGGAACAACTCATCGCACAGTTTGGGAAATCGGGAAAGTTCTACTATCAGATTGTCCGGGGCATTGACGATAGGCCTGTCCGAGCACACCGCGAAACTAAATCGGTAGGCGCTGAAGATACGCTTGCCGAGGACACTAATGACGACGCAGTTATGCATGATTTGCTGAGACAAATAAGCGAGACGGTAGCAAAGCGACTGGAAAAGTACCAGCTTAGCGGCAAAACGGTTACACTTAAAATAAAATTTGAAGACTTTAAACTCATTACCCGCAGCCGTTCTTTTTCTTTTTCTATCAACAAAGCTGAAGCTATATATGCAGAAGCGATAAAACTTTTAGAGGAAGCAGATCTTGGATTGTCAAAGGTAAGATTATTGGGCATTACACTTTCGCGGTTTTATGATGACATTCCAGTGGAAAAGTCAGAAAGTAATCAATTGGAATTTGACTTTTAAGCCGGCATAAAAAAAGCCCGCGAATCTGCAGGCTTTTTTTGTTTTGTTTATAAGCATTTTAATTGCCACTTAACTTATCAGCAAGCATTTTCATATAAAAACCACCCACAACACTCCTCGCCTTAAAGTTGTCGCGAATCCCGGTATTGGAATCATAAAAGTCATTCAACGGAACTCTTGATTCAGTTTCAATGGCATGTTTATAAACCGGATGTACCAAAGCTTCAAAATCTTTACGTGTTGGAGCAAAGGTAGCCGTCCATAAAATCCAGTCATTTTTGGTATATGCTTTTCTGCTATCCAGCGGAATCCCATATCTGTTTTGTTTCTTCAGGTAATAAGCGGTTTCCGTATTATAGATTTTCTGTGGAAACAAATTTAAGTTTAGCACTTTATCCCAAACCAGATTATACTTCTGGCTCCAGGTATTTTTATCATCAAAAGTCAGTGCATAGTGGTCTCCTGCTTCTGCCATTTCAATCCATTTTGGCACCATGCCTTCCGCAATAGCCCTATATTTTGTAGCTGTCTCTTTATAACCTAAGGTTTCGGCCATTTGTGCATAACAAGCTATTCCAACAATTGCCTTCACTGATAAATTTGCATTTCTCGCCAGGTGTCCGGCAAAGTCATCAGTACATAATTGTGTTTTAGGATCTAGCCCTTCTTTGGTTAAATAATCAACCCAGGTAGTCAAGGTCTTCCAATGTAGTTTCGCATAATCAGCATTTCCCTGTGCTTTTGCAATCGCGGCAGTCAAAATAATCATGTTACCAGATTCTTCTACCGGCATAGGCTCACCGTAAGTCTGACCGTTTGCCAGAGGGTAGGTTCCTAAATCGTGAGCTGCCCATGGATGAGGATATTTTCCACTTTCACTAAAATAGAAAATGCCATTGAGCATCCCTTGTAATAAAGATGGATTGTAAATTAGATAAAGAGGGGCAGACGGATAAGTAACATCAACCGTGTTAATAAAGCCACCACTATTATTCTCTTTAGATAACCACAAAATTTCGCCCTGCTGACTTTTCACCAGAGTATGAGCAGCAATACTCTGACGATAAGCTAAAACACATAAATCTGCATATTCTTTACCACCAGATTTTAAAGCATCAGCATAAACAGACTTATTGAATGCCTCGCATTTAGCCATTACCGCATTATATTGTGCTGCTGCATCACTTAGTTGTCCTTCAATAGTTTCTTTACCTGAAGTATTCCACCATGGTCTTAAGTTCTTATTGAAATACTGAACTGAATAAATTTCATCATATCCCAGCTCCACAAATTTTTCCACTTTATTTTTTCCTACATTACCAAAAGGAATTATGGTATTTAATGCCAGCATCTTTCCTTGTTTTGCTGTTGATGCTGCATTACCTTTTCTGAAAGCATTAGCTGCATCTTTTTCGCTGGTTACGAATTGAATACTCCCTGAGCTTTTCGGAGCTGCCACATAGAAATAACCCCAATCAATCCGCATATCATCACTTGCTTTTTGTAAAACCGGTTGTTCTAAAGTTCCTGTTTTTAACACTGATAGATTAGCCGTCGCATATTTTGTTGCGCTAACTTGCTGTGAGGGTCTATATACGGCAATGTTCGATGAAGCACTTAAATAAGCTTTAACCTGATGCATTTTATTATCATTGGCCTTAACCTGATAGGTGATGTAAGAAACAGGTCTGGCGAGTAGTCCCAGATCGTTCATTAACAATGGAGAGGTGAAGGTTAATTTCAAATCAACCTTACCACAGGTAAAATTATAAATGGTTTGAGTAGCTGTTACCTCAACACTCTTTTGTTTAGCCAGCTCAACTTTTTGTGCCTCATCTTTCTCTTTATTGACCAAACCAAAGTCCAGATAACGCCCACCTGCAGTATTCAAAAGGTGGATAGCAATTACATTCTCGCCAGCTTTTAATGCGTTTTTATCACTAGTACTAAGTGCTATATATTGGAAGCTATTAGTCCATCCTTCCTTATCGTATACTTTCTTGCCATTCAAGAAAACCTCAATATTATCGTCGTGGTTAATTTTCAGGAAAAGTTCGTTTATAGCAGCAGGATTTGCTACCGAGAAATTCCTCCTTACCCAAATATCATGAGATTTCCATAAAGTCTTCACATTCTTTTCATCATCACCTATAGGAGCAGAACCGGTTTTCCAGCCGGTTGCAGAATAGCTAAATGCATTCCACTCCCCCACCGGTTTATTTTCTGTATATTTTACCTCATAGCCTTTCTCGTCAGAGGTTCCCAGGATTGTTTTATAGCTTGGTGTTTCCTTTCCCAAAAAACGGTAGATATTTCCGTCTACATTGATTAACCCTAATAGAGATTGATCTGCACCAGTCCAGTGCGCTGTTGGAGATGCGGTGAGTTCATCTGTATTAGACCAGATACTAAAATAAGTGTTATGGGTAATTAACGGGTAAGACGGCGCCTTTCGATCCTGAGCATGGAGTAAACCACTCAAAAATACGCAGCCGACCAGGCTTAATAATCTCAAAGTTTTAATTCTATTCATAATTGCGTGTGTATGTTTTCGGTTAGAAAATTGCAGTAGTTAAACGTTTTACTAATGTATAAAATTTTATCTGCTATCCAATGTAATTTCTGCTTGACATGAAAAAATACATGAGGTTTTTAGGCCCCATGTATTCTCCATTTGCATGTAAAACCAAAGCGTTAACTAGGGCTGTTTCTTATTAATGGTCCATTCCGATAGCTGAAATACCCTTGCAGATCTGGTCTGTTTGATGTAAAGGCGGTAAAACTTATAGGCAACGTAGTTGTCAAAATGAAATAGTTTCGTTTGATTTCTACTGGCACCCGTATCGGTATTTTCCCAAGGGCAAGAAGTTACTGTATGTAAATCCCGATATTGAATACCATCCGTTGAACCTTGCAAAATCCAGTATTTAGGATCACGGTCTGCTGCATCATTACCTGAGGTTAATGTATAGGCTCCGACAATCTGTGGTGTTCTTAATTCAAAAGTACACCTTTGAGTACCATCAAATCCGGCCTGCAAAAACTTGGTTTTAGTATCTCCATCTACTAACTTCTTAGATCCCTCGGCACTGTCCGCGCCAGCGCCAGCCTCTAAATTTACCGAAAATACGCCTCCTATGGTTTGCATATAATTTTCGCCACAAATAGAATAATTTATCGTTGGATCAACCACTGTGATGTCAATCTCTTTCACAGCAGTATAACCCTGTCCGTTCCGGGCAGTTAATACCACATGATACTTTCCGGGAAACCGGTAAACATGCTTGGGTGAAACTTCGACTGATGTACTGTCATCGCCAAATTGCCATAGAAGCGATTTATAGTTTTGTGGAGTTGCATTGAATTTAACCTCCAAAAACTTGGTGGGATCTGGCAGGGCATAATCAAAAGCCACAACCGGCTTTGGTTCCTCAACTTCCTGCACAATTTCAACTGCCTCATCTTTTTTACATTTAACGGTTAACAACACAGTGAGCAGCAAAAGCGAAAATACGCTGAATAATTTTTTTATATTATTTTTCATATCTGTCAATTTTTAAGGAGTAGGAAATAGTTGACTTTTTGGTATAACACGTTTGCTTAAAACATTCGGCACTTCAATTTCCAGGTAAGCCTGCTGTCCGCCAACATTTTCTCTGTGATGCGCTTCAATTCTGTACCGTTTGCCCCTTTCCAGAAATATGGTTCCTTTTCTGGTATCTTTATCCCACTGGGTAGTATAGTCGTTTACCAATGCTACTCCATTGACATATAACCTCGAACCATCATCCCAACGGGTTTGGTAAAAGGTATAGGTTCCCCGAACCGGAGCCAGGAATTCGCCTGTCCATCTGCTTGCGAAGTTGTCGCGACTTAAAGAAACGTTTGCACTATTCTTAACGCCGTCAGGCCATCCATCGCCACTAAAGTTGATACTCTCATCGATTCTGGTTACGAAAGGCGCTCTTCCATCATCTGGATCTAACTGATAATTGGTATAGTACTTTGCAATTAAACCGGTACCGTTACCAGTGATGTAAGAGTTGTTATCCAGATTCACACTTGGATCAACCACCACAATTAATTTGCTTTTAGTTGAGTGTATCACATGATTTGTAGATTGCTTGATACTAATCGCGAAGACAAACTTTTTATTTGCCGTAATATTGGCATCAAAAACCGGCCAAGGTATAGATAAACGTACCGTTGCACTTGAAGCGCCTGTTGCAAAACGCACTAAAGTATCCAGTGTAAAGTCCGTTGAGGCGAGGTGAATCGAATTCGAAGGAATGGTGCCAGCACCAGCTAGTGTAGCAACTGTATCGACATTGTCTTTAATGCTGATGTTGAAAGCACCGGTTGGTGTATTTTCTAAACTTACTACCAGCGGAATGGTCACCCCGGCAGGACCGATAATATAATTTGATCCCTGTACAACATTGAAAATCCCACCACCGTTTAAAGTGAGGTAATGAATATCCGTTGCCTTGAGTAAATCAGCAGTATTAATAACAACCAATATCGTCGATTTTCCGGAAGCGATTTTATTTCCTTTTCCGGGCGTTGAAAGCTTTAAAGCGAATACAACTTTTTTACCAAAATATTTTTCAAGAGCGGCCCGTCTAACCGTAGCAATTCCTTCACCATTATCAGCTCCGTAAGCTACATTGATAACGTTCGGATATTCAACTGACCCTGTAGGCATCAACACAGCATTAGTCAGTGTTCCGTTGTTGATTAACTGGGTTACCGTATCGTTATTTAACGTTAACCCTACCTGAAAAGCTTCTTCAGCCACACCAGATAATGATATTTTAAATGGAACCTTTACGAACTGGTTATCGATGCTCACATTACCTACAGAGATTCCTTCACCTGTAATACTTCTTGTAGTTGCATCAGGCTGTTTTAGATCCTCTAATTGAGATTCTTTACAGGAGTAGAATACCACCATGGTGGTGAATACTACCAAAACGGAGTATATAATTTTTTTCATTGCTGATATATTAATTATCAAATATTACTTATTGATCTAACCAGACTCTACCATCAAGTCCCCAGGTTTGCCTGTTGGCGATTTTTAGCCAATTGAGTATCTGGGAAGGAATGTCTGACGTTTGCGGAACCAATACGGCCAGTGTGCCTGCATCTGGAGGACAGATTAAATCGTTGAAATTTTCCCAGGTAAACGCACCTATAAGAGTAAAATCATGAGCCTGTGAGGAAAGATCTGCCATTTTATTGCCGTTACCGTCAGTTGCCGGCCAGTAACCCACTAAATAGTTATAGGATGGGTGACTCTGGTCAATCGATGTTTCGCAAGCATAGTTACCAATTACTCCATCAGGAACACTGAGTTTAAAAAATCTGATGTCAGTAACATAATAGTCGGGTACACCGTGTCCTGTCCCGTTTAAAAAGCCTAGCTTAAGCGGACTCGAATTGGCTAAAGATCCGGAAGCAGTAATTTCAACCTCATTATTATAAACACCATTGGTGTAAGTTCGTATAAAACGTTGATTTCCCCTTTGCTCCAGTTTTACCGAAAGATTTTCCCATCTGCCTTTTCTAATATCACCGCCACGGCATTGCTTGTAATCGCTGTCTTTAGTACCGCGCCACTCAAAATACCAATACCCTTCTTCAAGATATATTACCCAGCCTACACCAGGGTGTCCACTTGACCATTCATTTCTTTTGCCTAAAACACTGGGCCACCTGAATATATCCTGGTTCTTTTTGACTTTAAGTTCTATAGTCATTTTAGTGGTATCATCAATATTGTAAACCGCAGCATCTGCCCCTGCAATTTCAGCTCTTGGTTCTTCTCCAACAAACTTGATGGTTTTCCCCAGGTAGCGGTTTCCCGTAAAAGGTTTCACGATAATCCTTTTTTGATAAGTAGGGCTATAATAAATGATAAATGAATTATTGGCGGGCTTGCTAAAAATGGTTTGGTCATCTGAATTAGGAGGCAAAGCGTATGCGCCACCATCGCTAGACGCGATAACAACAAGCCAATCTTCATTAATATAGTTAGCGCGTTTCTTTAGCACCGCCAATATCTCTCCTACGCTCGAATCAAATTTCTCAATCGCAGTTTTATAGGCCGGAAAGGAGTTATCATAGCCAACAGAAGCTCCTGCTTTTTCAACGTCAGTAAAATGACCTAAAATAACGGAAGCGGTGTCGGTGTTGAGTTGGTTGATCACAGCAGCTTTAACAGCGTCGTCATTAGTTAATAAACTATTAATAGTTGCATCAGCAGTAAGCTTTTGGAACACCGACGAAGATGTGTATGAGGCGATCTTAGTACTCGATTTGTTCTCCTTTATCCGTTTAAAAACTGCCGGATAGTTTTGTAGATTATTGTTTGTAAGATCATTGTTAGTCACCATGTGTTTGGCTTTCTTCACACCAGTAAGCATACTGGCCCAGTTGGAGGCATCCAAGGTAACCTCTGGTTCGTTAAGGCCGACCCAGCTATAGATAGCATTGGGAAGTAAGGCCGTAATGTTCGGAATGTTTGCAGTTGACACAGACTGGCCTCTTGCTCCATCAACAACTAAGTACAAAACCTTCCGATTTCCATACCTCACATTTGTGGTATCTTTCCCATCTTTCTCGGTAAGAGTTTTATCGAAATCTTTATTACAGGAAAATATTGCCATGGTCAACATTGTGGACATAAGGCCAAACCATAATTTATATTTTTTCATCTTGCTCATCTTTTATATTTGATTAGGCTTCTGCTTCAGTTATTCAATAGTCATTCTGATAATATTATTATAGGGCTGGTTATCAAAACGATTAAAACCACCTATCAGCAATAATGCTTTCTTACCATCGGCCGATTTAGTTTCAATCACATCAGATAATCCCCCATTGAAAGGGCCGGTAGTATTATAACCAGGGGCAAGGGTTCCCCCAGCGGTGAGAATCATAAATCCATTTCTGGTAATGTTATCATATTTTCTAAAATCGCCACCAACAACAATTAAACCTGTAGAAAGCTGGCGGGCAAAGTATGGATATCCCCCTTCGTAGGCTTTTGCACTGAATGATTCATCCAATGACCCGTCCTCGTTCAATAATGCAATACCATTTGCTGGTTTACCATTATATTGAGTAAAAGTACCTGTGATTAAATATTTCCTGGTGGTAGCATTATAAGTTAAAGACCCAATACCGTTGTTGGCACCAGTTCCTGGATTAAACGATGGATCTTTAGCCCCTGCAGCAGTTAAGCGCAAAATTCTTACAGCAGGCTGATCATCAAATGTGCTGAAGTTACCCCATACCATTAGCTTCTCAAAGTTTGTTGCATCAGTGTGCATATAAGTATCAATAGGTCCGTTTGCACTAACAGCTCCTTTATTGGTCGAGGCGTTGAAACGGAAAGTTTTATCCAGCGATCCATCTAAGTTAAAACGTAGGATTTGCCTGATATCCGTACTATCTAGAATCACAGTATCTCTGGTATTATCATAATTCGCTCTTCGATAGTCCCGCTTCACATAATACCTGAAATCTCCGGTAGCCAATATCTTACCCTGATGAGGATAGACACGATTGATGTAAGCATTTGTTCCGCCATTGAATTTTGGAAACCATTTATGCGTCGTGGTATCGGTTAATGTTGGTCTGCGTTGTGTGCGGATGTAAACTGTGTCAATTGCTCCATTGGGAAACAAACTGGTGATATTACTGATATTTTCTGTGCGCTGGTTATAGCCGCTAAAACCTCCGGCAACAATAAAGCGCCCACCAATTTCCATAATTCTGGAAAGCGAACCATTGGCTCCCCGACCGGTTCTGAAGGTTCGGTCATACTCGCCATCCAAAGAAACCCTTGCAATTCTATTTATCGGAGTTACAATTCCCTTATTGTCATAATTGGTAAAAGAGCCAACAACAATTGCCCGGCCATCATTCATTTCATAGAATTGACTTACGTATCCGTTTGCTCCCAGGCTCGCCTTCCAGGTAATGTCATTTTTCACCAAGCCGGTTACGGTAAATTGTGGGCCTACAACCAATTGATCACCGATGGCAATGGAAACATTTCCTGTGCTGCCGGCTGCAGGAACTTTTACAGTGATTTCTGTAGCTGTTACACTCACCACTTCCGCCTTTTCACCATTAAACATAAAGGTCAGCTGATCTTTAAAAGGCATCAGTCCGGTTGCTTTAATGGTAACAGTAGTTCCCACTATTCCTTCTGCCGGAACGGGTGGCGCTGTCTGACTGATCAAAACTCCGAGCGGCTGTTTGCCTACACCATAAGGCTCTTCTCCAAGTTCTTCTTCCTTTTTACAGCCTTGAATAATCAAGCCAATCAGGAAAAATATTGTAAGAATGTATTTAATTTTTTTCATGTTCAAATTCCTTTAATATTAAACCTTATTATTTGGATGTACTTTGAGTTAAACCAGTAGTGTACACATCATTGAAAAACTCATACAAACTGAAGCCTAAATAGGCTCCGGAATAAGCTAGCGAATGTACAACACCGTTGGTAGGCTTGATATCCGATGATGCAATGTTCACAGAAATCCAGTTATCGTTGGGTTTGGAGATATCGGGGATATAGGAAAATACCAGGTTTCGGTAACCGATATATCTGATTCCATTCGCATCACCAAAGGAAACCCCAATATTGGACACCGTATTATTGTAATCATAGTATAGAGCTCCGGGATAAATCGATCTGAGCCCCAGGTCAATCTGGGTATAATCTTTCAAACGATTTACCCCCTTAAACATATAACGCTGAAGGTATTTTTTCCAGATTAGCGGTGAGATCTGATCGAGGGTTTTCACCGTATCTTTGCCTGAATAAAACAGTAAACTGTTAAGGCCGTTTGTTCGAACAGTCCCAATCGTCCTTTTAATTACATCATCATCAAAGGCAAAAAAAGTAAAGTCTTCACTACTGAACTGTTTCTCCATCCCTGCAAGTTTTACAATTTGGGCCACGGTATCAAATGGCACTTTTTTAGCCTGCAGGTATTGCAGCATATTCCCCTGATAATCTGGATTTGCTTTACCACCATCTATATAATACTCATCACGTTTACAGGCACTAAAGACCAGTAAAAATGCTGCACATATCATTATTAGCTTTTTCATATCTTAATCTTTTCTAATCAATTAGTTACCACCATTTACCCAATAGTCATTTAAAACTACATAAGGATTATTGTTTCTGGCATTTGCATTCAATGGCCAAGTCCACGCCCCGCGATTGAATTTATCAGCCGTTAAAACATTATAAGACCATTGGTTACTTAAAATCCTTTTTGTCCGGACCAAATCAAAATAATGGTGCCCTTCACCAATCAATTCTCTCGATCGTTCATAAAAAATGAAATCTTTAAGTGCTGAACCGCCGCCGCCTGAATATTTTGAAGCCTGGGCACGATCCCTAATCATATTCACCATAGTGATCGCATCCGCATCCTGACCGAGTTCAGCAAGCGCTTCTGCGGCAAGCAGAATTTCGCCACCGTAACGGAACACCATAAAAGTATTATCTGGATTGGCATTCTCTTCTCCTGTAGCAAATGCATTCTGCGCGTATTTTAACATCATAAACTTTCCGTTATCAGCAAAAATATCCTCGTTAAACCATGCGGTTATCCTTCTGTCGCTTCCATCCTGGAAAAGCTTTTGCATGTACTCTCCACGATAATAAGCAAAGCTCACGCGGTGGGTATATTCCGGCCGCTTATAGGGATAGTGAATAAACATATCAGCAATTGGTGACACACTTGAATTGGCATCTCCATAGTTGATACTTCTGTAAAACTCGAATAAACTTTCATCTGACCTTCCTTTAATTACTGTTGCCCATTCGGAAATCGGCAATAGCCTGAACGCCTTACTTGCAATTAGTTCTTTTCCTAAATCAGCAGTTTCCTGGTAATATTTATTGGCATTTGCCGGATCAAAACCTGCATTCCACATATTCATCTCCATGATTAAAGCAACTATGCTTCCACGGTTTGCCCTCACTCCTTTGATGGATGGGTCAGTATAAGTCCATGCAATATTGTTTTTATGGGTTTTTAAATCGGCAATACATTTATTTAATACTGATACAAAATTCTCCCGTGGAAGGGGTGTAGCATGAAAAGCATCAGTGTAATAGACCACATTACCGTAAAGGCGCACCATAATAAAATAGCTCAATGAGCGGATGAATGCTGCTTCGGCCTTAAATGCATTTTTTTCTGTTTCCGTTACACCTGGAACGCCTTCATCCAACTTGGCGATTAATATGTTGGCGCCCTGAATAGCTTGATAGTAAGCCCGCCAGTCAGTAATTGAATTGAAGTTGTAATTAATGTCACTCGACCAGGGAAAGGAATTATTAAGAACAGTTAACAAATCATTTCTACCCAAATATTCGACAAATGCACGTGCTGGTGCATGGTCCGATTGACTTTCATACTGTACTTCGCCCGACCTGTATTCGCCTGTGGCGCCGATAAAATGTGTTTCGTTGTACTTCCCAAAAACAATTCTCGATAAATCGTAAATGTTTGCAACCACATCTTCCTTAGACTGGAAAAAGTTGTTTCCTGATAATTTATCCAAAGGCTGGATATCAAGAAACTTTTTACACGATGGCAAACAGAATGATGCCACTAAGAGTAATGTATATATAATACCTTTTTTCATAACAATAGTAGATTAGTTGCCTGTATTAAGTTCTAAGTTTAAACCAATATTATAAGTTCGTGGAACCGGATAGCCCGTGGAAATATCTCGCCCCAGGGTGGTTACGTTTTCCGGATTTGGTCCGCTATATCTAGAGAACGTTATCAGGTTATTTGTAGACGCGTAAATTCTCAATTGATTTAGCCCGAACCGCCGGATCAATTTCTTATCGAACATGTAGGACAGCGTGACGTTATTGATCTTCAGGTAACTGCCACTTTCTTGCCACAGGGTTTGATCAGCTCTTAAAGGCTGAATCTGATTGTACCGTTTATAATCGTATGGATATGGATATTTTGCCATATCACCCGGAGCTCTCCAGATATTAAGATCATTTAATGGCACCACTGATGTTTGAGAGAATGGGTCGCGCATAATTGCTATCCTATCTGCGAGCGCATTGTTCAAAATTGTACGGTCTGCAGTATAAACAGCATAGATATTTAATCCCCAGTTCTTGTATCTGATATTGGTAGAGATACCTCCGGTAATCAATGGCTGTGAATTTCCGGTGATTTCATAGTCCCGGTCATCTAGAATATAATCGCCGTTAACATCTTTCAGTATTGGATCCCCACCAAGAAAAAACTGTCCGTTCGATTGATATCTCTTTCCGGTAACCGGATCTACAGGCACATCTCCATCAGTTTTATATACCCCCTGATTAATGCGTAAATAGTTTGACAAAGTATTTCTTCCAACGCGGTAAACGACATGTTGTAAATAACCGGATTCGTCAAAACGAATATCCTGCCCATTATATTCTGAAGGGAGGCGAAGCAATACATCCCGGTTAATTGCTCCATTCACAGAAATGGAGATATCCAGATCTTTTTTTACCACAGGCCTGAAAGTGATCATCACCTCCGTACCATAATTGGCAATAGCAGCGTCGTTGCTAGCTAAAATATTAAAACCTGTAATATTGGATAAGCGGCTTTCATAAAGAAGGTTGTCAACCTTTTTATAATAGGTATCGAAATTGATTGCTACACGCTCATTGAATAAACCTAAGTCAAAGCCCAGGTTATACTGACTGGTAGTAGTAGGTTTAAGAGATGGATTAGGAATGATGTTATAGTTAATTCCAATCGTAGGGTTATTGTTGAAGTTGCCGTTTAGATTGTAAATCCCGTAGATGCTTTCCAGGTTACCGCTTGGAACAATATTTTGTCCCCAGGTTAATCTTAAACTACCATAAGATAGCCATTTTTTATCTGCTAACCAGTTCTCTTTATTGAAGTTCC
The DNA here is from genome assembly GCF_032678525.1 of Pedobacter frigidisoli. Taxonomy (GTDB): domain Bacteria; phylum Bacteroidota; class Bacteroidia; order Sphingobacteriales; family Sphingobacteriaceae; genus Pedobacter; species Pedobacter frigidisoli_A. Next base: position 67,029 of record NZ_JAVTSE010000007.1, on the reverse strand, counting down.
ATCTCAAACCCACTGAAGGATTTTTGGAATACGGATTATCTAAACCAGTTGACGAGGTACCATCCAGACGATAAGAAAGTTCAGCGACGTATTTTTTGTCGTAGTCGTACGAAACTGATCCAGCAAAAGATGCAATGGTAGCATTTCTATAATTCTCTAATACACCTCCCCCTCTGGAGTAATAGGCATCATAACCAACAGGTCCCTGGTATTGGTCGTTAGGCGTTCTTTGCTGTAAAGTAATACCAGCTTGTTTTCCCTGTTTATAAATTTCGTTAAATGTGTTTATAAACAGGTTGTGCTTTTCACCAAAGGTTTTCGCATAGGTAATACCATTACGGTTATACAACTGATAGTTTCTACCCACATAATCATAAAGTTTAGAAAACTGGCCATTTGCGGCGGCAGGGGTAAATGTCGATTCTGTATCAGATGTATAGTCGTAACTTAATGTTGACGAGGCAGCCAGACCAGGAATGAATTCATAGCGTGCTTCCACATTTGTTCTTAAGTTTCGGGAATTGTTATCATTTAACGTTTGCAATGCAGATAGTACACCTCCTGATGCCTGATAAAATGATGGCGGGGGAAGTAAACTGGATGCCTGGCCATTTTGAGCAACTCCTGATTGCAATAACCCTACTCCGTTACCTTTATTCTGCTTACCTACTGATCCATTAATGAATCCGAAGAACCTGAACTTGTCATTAGGTTTGAACTCCATGTTCATGTTAAGGTTATAGCGGTCATACCCTGTGTTTTTAATCACACCTTTTTCAGTGTAGTAGCCCACATTGGCTTTATAATTAAACTTTGGATCACCGCCATCGAGTGCCAGGTTATGACTTTGATTATAGGTACTTTGGTAGAAGATGCTTTGCCAATCCGTTGAATTGTTCCAGTAGGCGTTCAAGCTGTCAGATAGGAAGGGTGTATTTGAGATCCTTCTTATATCATCTACGTTTGATGCATTGAGAATAATCTGCTGAATTTTCAACTGTCTTTCTGAATTACCTCCCAGAGTTTCACGAAGTTTTGGCGGGGCATTCACAAAAGCGTTGGTTACGTATCTAATCCTTGGAACTTTGGAGTTACCTCTTTTAGTGGTGATGATAATAACACCGTAGGCCCCTCTTGAACCATACATTGCAGTGGCCTGTGCATCTTTTAGAATTTGAATATTCTCAATATCTTCCTGAGGTATGAGTGAGAGTGGACTTACACCAGGTCCCTGAGTTTGAAAACCAAATTCAGCAGCCTTGTCTGCATCCAGAGGAACACCATCAATGATGTATAATGGTGAGGTAGGCTGCAAGAAAGATTCATTACCACTGCCTGAAATTGTAAGGCTGGACAAACCACGAACCTGTACAGATCCCCTGAATCCCGGGGCACCAGTGTTATTTTGTATGTTCAATCCTGGTACTTTACCCTGAAGCAGTTGCTCGACGTTTGATACCGGAATATCCTGAACTTCTTTCGCCTGGATTAAGACTGAGGAACCGGTCGTCGTCTGTTTCGACCGATTCTGGTATGCCACAATGATTACATCATCAAGTGCAGTACGATCTTCACTGATAGTAACTGTCACATTATTCGAGCCGGTAACTTTATATTTTTGGGTATTGAAACCCAAAAACTTAAATAATAGTGTTGAACCTATTGGTACATTGACAGTAAACTGTCCGCTACCACTTGTTTGTGTCAAACCCTTATTCGTCTCCTCAAGAATTACAGAAACCCCAGGAACTCCTTGTTTGGTTTCCTTATCCACAACCTTACCGTTGAGAATCATGGTCTTTTGCTGTGAATAAGCATGAGTACCACAAATTATACATACAATAAGTATGATATAAAAAAATATATTTCTTTTCATAATAAATAGCGTTAAACCTTACCCTATTCGCTAGCGAATTTTGGATTCTCTGTTTTAAAGTGAAAAACAATTTCCCAGTCTCCGGCCTTGTAGATGGCGAAATCGATACCGAAATTGGCAACGGTACGACCTCCACCGAAAGCACCCCTTGAATAGCTTAGATTTACCCTTGCTCTGGAGCCACCTGTAGCATAAGAGGTTGGAATTTCAACCAGGGGAATCGGATAGGCTACATCGTACTGAACATACTTATCAGTTTTCTGAAAATTAAATCCATGAATCATTTTATCCCATACAGTCTCATTGAAGAAAGCCGGATTGATCTCTACAAGATCTTTATTTAACACTTTAATTCTAAGCGAATGTCCGTTACCGCCAGAAAACGGACGGATATAAACAACCACATCCTTTTTATCATCATTACTAACCAGTGCCTGGTTTGATGTTTCACCAATTACATTAGTTAAAAACGGCCGGATATAATCCCTGAGCGTTTTATCCAGAGGAAATTTTGGGTCTGGCGCAGGTAGTCCGCTGTATAAATTGATGTCATTTGAGGGTTCATACGGACGCTCCCTCCATGGCCTGATCTGAAAATCACGAATCAGTCTTTCCCCGCCCGAATTTTTCACCTTAACATCGAAAAACCGGGTATCCTGAGCAAAATTTGTACTGTCGGTTGGTCGCGGGGAAACCAGTTGATTGGTTGACGAGCCCCAAAGAATAAATTCTCCTGAAGGGCGCATCTCAAAAAGCTGATGAGATTCAATTTTTCTTTTGGCTTCGATTTCAGCCAGTGATTTTTCCAAACCTGTATAGGGAGCAGTCCATACATATGTGGGCACCTTCTGAAAGATATCAGTCACTGCTCTTCCATCTCCCCATCGTGGATTTACAATTTCGAAGGTAATTGGCTGAGTAGAGTTATCTCCGTTAAAGCCACCGATTAAATTATTTCTGCCAATAATCGGTTCAAGGATCTTATTGCTAAAGTTTACATTATTACTCAGATAATCTTTTTCATCTGGAAAGTTGTAAAGCTTCTTACAGCCACTTAAGGCAACAAAAATAAAGAGTATCAATAGAAGATCTTTTTTAGCAATTAACTTCATAAGTTTTTTTGATTTATTGTTTCCGTAATCCATCTTCTATTTCGTTTTGTTAATGGTCCATTCTGCCAATTGGAATAAGCTGCCATTTCTTAACTCGGTAATGTTTATACGGTAGTATAAGTATGGCGTAGTGTTAGTACATCTAAATACCTTCTGCTGATAGCGTTCCTCAAAAAAGAAATTGCTTACCCGATGCAATTCAGTCCAGTTAACGCCGTCATTTGAAGCTTCATAAGTCCATGCTTTGGGATCACGTTCATTTGCATCATTCGCTGAAATCAAAGTATATACAGATGATACATCAGCTGTTTTAAGTTTATAGGTCATCGTTAAAAAACCTTGCAAATCACAAAGAAACTTGGTATGATCGTCGCCGTCAATCACTTTCCTTGAGCTTTCTCCAGCGGTAATCCCTCCGCCGTTTTCACGGTTTGTAGTCAGTGCCCCACCGACGGTAACCATTAAGTTTGGCGGTGGCGGAACAAATGTTAACCGGGTTACAAACCCATCGAAACCAAACGTATGATCAGGACTGATGACATGCACAATCCCATTTTTGGTTTTGATGTTATTGGATGCTGTGGTACTGGTTGCCCAGTTTCTGATGAACTGACTTCTTTTAGTGTTACTAAATTCAATCACTTCTGGTCCGGCGCCAACCAATCCGCTTGCTGATGTCCTGATGGATTTAGCATGCATCGGATAGCCAACTTTAACACTGGTTAGGTTTAATCCATCCTGAAGTTTAAGTGAATCTGTCGGTTTTTTTCCTCTGATGATGTAGTAAGAAACCATAGTATCAAGTTGTACGCCATCGATATTCGAGAGGAACAATGGATCTTTATCTGATTGTTTCCTGAGGGTGTTGAGGTTTCTAAAAGCCAGCTGAAAACTTGGATTGGTTACCGCGAATAAAGTAACATTACTATCAGTTAAGGTTTTCTGCAAACCCATCCTATCAATTGCAACAAGTAGAGAATCATAAACACCAGGCTTGCTTTTCAGGTATTCATAGGTATTTCCGGTAAATGGTGCTGTAGATTCTTCTGCATCGTAAAAGCCACCATTCTTTTTACAAGCTGAATAAATTAAGGTGAGCATCAACAACGTTGCAGCTACTCCCACATATTTCATAAAATTCTTCATACATGTATTATTTAGCGCCAGTAAGGATTCTGAGTTAATAAATTATTTTGAGATATCAGCTTGCGGGAAACTGGCCAATATATACCTCCGGAATTAATGAGCGCCATAAATCTGGAGTCGTTTTGTCTGATCTTGTTTAATCTGATCAGGTCATACCACCTTTGCCCCTCGCCCAGTAATTCACGATGTCTTTCTTCAAAGATCACTTTAATCAAATCGTCGGTTGTGCTATAAGGTGAGTCGGTACCACTGGTAATTCTACGTGTCACAACATTATTCAACTCAGCCAGCGCACCAATCTGATCACCCAAAACTGATAAAGCTTCGGCGCGCAGTAGAACGATGTCTTCTAACCTTGTGAAAATAAGGGCACTTGTAAAATATCGGAAATTCGGATCTGTGCCACCACCCTGAATCACTTTAATCTTACTGAAGATTGGATACTTGCCATTCAGATTGGTAAAATATCTATCAAATTTGGATTGACCTAGTGTATCAATGGCAAACCTTTCATCCTTTGCCAGATTAAAATATTTTAAGATAGAATCTTTTGGTAAATAAATGTCAGGCACTGTTTTAGTAAGGATTGGCTCTGCTAACGTTAGCTCCTCGATGTGCCCGGTTGCCGAACCATCAACGTGACCATAATCTGAATTGAAACCGAACATCTGACGGGTATTCTTATTGTAGAAAAACCCATTGGAGTTGCTCAGATCGGTTACAGAAGTATATCCACCCTGTGATTTGCCATAGTTGTCTTCAACAAATTTAGCATATTTTGATACGTTCGAATAATCGGCTTTCCAGGCAGCGACATGCGCTAAAACGGCGTATGCCGTGACTTTAGTCGCCAGGGCACCTCCCCAACGGTTGCTGTCTTCGTTATAATAATTACTGGGCTGCTGAACATCTCCGCCGCTATAGATAAAAGGTAAATCTACTGCAGCCCTAAGGATTTCAGACTCTACCCAGGCCAGAATTTTTGCCTGGCTCTCTCTTGGCTTATTTTCGAATCCAGTTTCTCCCGAAGAAATTACAAAGGGCACATCACCCCAGATACGAACCATATAGAAGTAAGCAAATGCCCTTAAAAACCTTGCCTGAGCAAGATCAACTGTCATGTTATTATCTGAATAACGCTTGTCATTAGCCTTTACATGAGCTACATTTTCCATCAGAACATTTGCTCCGTTTACAATAGCGTAAAACCTGGTCCAATCTGATAGCGATTCAACTACAGGATAAGAGGCATTTAAGTTGTTACTGATAACCGCTTTGAGATCCTGCCTTTTAGGACTGGCAAATTCACCTGGTCTTACGTCTCCATAAATCCAGTGTCCATTATTGTCCGATAATGCTGAACGGGTAAGCGCATAGACGCCCATTATACCTGCTCGTGCGTCCTCAACCGTATTCCACATATTCTTCTCCCCCACTGTCCGGGTAGAATCAACGTCTAATGCTTTATTACATCCAGAGAATACGAAGGCCGAAAGCAGAATGATGTATAGTATATTTTTCATTTGCGATGTGTTAGTATTACTTTTTCCCATATTATAATTCCATTTTAATACCCAATGTATATGTCCGTGGTATTGGCTGACCGTAACCAGTATCGACACCATCGTAGTTTACCAGTTCAGGGTCCTGCCCTGTATATGGTGTTACCGTGAACACATTGTTAACTGAACCGTACACGAAAATTTTCTTGATCTTAATGTTATTTCTTTTAAGAACCTTAGCCAGATCATAACCTAGTGACACAGACCTTAACTTTAAAAAGGAAGCATTTTCGAGAAATAAATCCTGATCAACCCGATAAGGAATTACAGTACTCCAGGGGTTGTACAAAGGATACTTGCTATAATCCCCGCGCTTTTCCCAAAAAGTAATTTCTTTTACCGAGCTTAAATCGGTATTCCCTTCACGGTTCACAAAATCGAAGCGGTTTGCCATCTCCTGGTTGATGATTTTTCTTCCCAGATTAAAATAAAGGTTTGTTCCCAGCGTCCAGTTCGCATAACTGAAGGAGTTATCAAATCCTCCTGATAACAATGGCATGATGTGACCCTTTAAAACTTTGTCCTTCTCATCTATAATATTATCACCGTTTTGATCCTTCCATCTTGGATCTCCGGCTTTTAACGCCTGGCCATTGTATTTCAATGGCTGCCCATTGACTACAGGCACTTGACTGTTAGCAGTGTAAATACCTTCGTTTTCAAGCAACCAGTATTGATCTACAGGCTGACCGACTTTTAGAAAGCGATTACCGATTACAATTTCATTCAAACCCCTGGGTAGCGCATTAAGCTTATTGATATTATGGTTGACATTTAAAGCAGAATTCCATTTGAACTTAGCATTTGAGATAACCAACGTACTGATTGTTAAGTCCAAACCAGTATTGGTCATATCGAGTCCACTTTCTATAGATTGTCTGTATCCATATTCAGCATATGATGGAATACCGATAAGTTGATTTTTCTCAGCTTTAGTGTAAAAATCTAAAGATGCATGCAGTCTATTCTTGAGCATCGAAACATCTAAACCAATATTCAATTGATCAGAATAAGACCATGGAACATGATATCCAACCCATCCGAATGAGTATGGTCTGGTTAATACTCCAATAGCATTATACCCTGGTACCGTCAGGTTGCCGGTGTAGCCCACGGTTGCGGTATATTGCGGACCTTGTGCATAATTATCGTAAGTAAATGTTCGGCCCATACGACCAACGCTCGCTCTAAGAACAGCGTCGTCAATAGATTTGAAATCTTTAAGTAATTCATTTTTTATGTTCCAGGCTGCTGACAATACTGGTGAATAGAACCACCGTGTTGTGGGCTGTGCATTGGAAGAACCATCCAGGCGTAAAGTACCTGAAAGGAAATACTTATCACTAAATGAATAGTTAACTTTACCGTAGAAAGAAACCAGATTATCCTGTGTTTTATCCAGAAAACGATACGTTAACTCCCTTGGAAAGGCGGTAGGAACAAGATAATTTGGATTGTCACTCCCGTTGGGAAGTTTAGGATCTGAATCCAGTAAATTAATTTTGATGTAATCGTTCGCACCTTTGTAAGCATAGGCATTACTGTATTTATACAGATCCCACATGGTAGATTGACCCAACTCAAAATGAAAGTCATGAACGGTATTGATATTCAAATCGTAAGTAGCCTTGTTATCAATCATCAACCTTTGGTTGAAACCATAATAGTTGGATGCATAGCTTGTTCCCTGCAATAATGTTCTTGCATAGAATACATCACGGTAGCCTTCATTATAATCTACATTGAAAGTAGAAGAAATTTTAAACTTACCTAATGTAGCCAAAAGTCTGGCATAGCCTTGTATAGAATTGGTTTTGTTATCATCGAATCCTTTATCATATTGCGCCAGGTAATTACCATAATATTCTTTATTTGGGGCTAGTGGAGCACTTAAATCAGGAAAATAATTTAGTTGTGTAAAACGATCTCTCAGGTTTCGGTTACGCGTTCTGTTCAATCTGTTCCCATTGATCATCGCAGAAAATAATAACCATTTTACCGGCCTCATATTGATGTTAAACATCGCACTATAGCGGTCTAAACCGGCACCATCCGCTACGCCTTCACTTTTGGTGTTACCAAGTGAAAATCTGAAACTTGCACGGTCGGAACCACCTGTCAGCCCCAAATTGACACCATATATAAGTGCATTTTTATAGTACAGATCGGTCCAATCAGATTTTCCACTGTAGACATTATTAAGTGAGTCACTAAGGTAAACCGGATATTGCTCATCGTCTGAGTAACGTCCGTTAGTAGTGTAGATGTCATAAAATCTTTGTCGAAACTCATTCTCATACTTGCCGTTAATGGTATTCACTGTCGGCTTTTGCACCAGACCAATATAGGAGTTAAAGCTTATGCTTCTGTTCGTCCCGTCCGACGTTTTAGACTTCAATAAGATTACACCATTGACGCCCCTTGGACCATAGACCGCAGTACTTGCTAAATCTTTTAAAACCTCTACTGAGGCGATATTGTTGATGTCTATTCCAGTCAGCAGATTTGTCGCCGGACCGATACGATTGAAATCATATTGCTGTAAATCGAATGCAAACGGATGCTCCCCAACAAGGGGAATACCATCCAATACTACCAAAGGCTGAGATGAATACACATCCCTTTTGGAAAGTAATGGCGTCGGGGCTCCCCTTAAAAACATATTTTGTATTGTTCCAGGCTCTCCCGTTGTCTCCTGAACATACAAACCTGCATAGTTCCCTTTTAGATTCTGCTGTAATGAAATAGCAGGAAAAAGTGATAAATCCCTGGTATCTTTTTGAACTGTTCCAACCAACTTGCTATAAAGCGTTTTCTGTTTGATCTTTTCCAGACTGTCTTTTCGCAGCGAATCTCTTTCAGATACAATTCTGACTTTTGTTGTATCCTGACGAATAAAAGGTCTGTTTTTCAGACTTGTGTAAAGCTTAACAATTGTTGCATTGCATGGTAAAACGTTTAACGTAAGCATTGCAAAAAAGCCACAGCACACCCATAAGTATCGCATAATAAATGGATCGTTAATTAATAAAAAAAATGATTTTTAATATTTACTTTTTCGGAAACAGCAAAATCTGACTTGTGTCAAAAGGAATAGTACTCAGGTTGTAGTAAGTGATTAGTCTCATAATTAGTTAATTTGGTTAAATCAAATATATATAATACTAAAACGTTTTATTGCTAAGCAAACACTTTTACTATAATTTCAAAAAATTAATTTTTTAAATATCAATTTGACAATTAAAAAAGACTTTAAATACTATTTAATGAATTTTTGGCACATAATTTCACAGTTTTCAAAGGATTGAAATGTGTTTTTAAGCAACTTTTGAAGCTCGGATACAATTAATTACGATATATCGTAACCTAAGTTCCGGCAATGCTGAGGAGAATTATTAATGCTTGACAATGAAGCAATAACATATTCTGATCTGGTTTTACAAGGTATTTTTACCAGATGAATTTTCAATTATGTTTACCGTTATAATATCAATTGCATCACCAAGCAGACGCCGGCTTTCTGGACTTAAGGATTGGAGATGAATTTTTTTGTTCAGCGTTCCATATTTTTCTGTTAGCCGGTGAAGTGCATCGATACCGGACATATCATAGACACTGCTATTTTTGAAATCTATTATAACGACAGCACTATCGCCCTGCGCATCGAAAAGATCCATGAAATGACTCACCGACCCGAAAAATAAAGGCCCGGAAACTTGATAGATCGTAACTCCATTTTGATCAACACTTTTACTAGCGCGGATTTGCTTAGCACTTTCCCATGCAAATACCAAAGCGGAAATGATTACCCCAATTAATACAGCCAGGGCAAGATTATGCAACCAGATCGTAATCAGGGCAACAGAAATCCCAATAAATATATCTTGTTTTGGCATTTTATTAATTACCTTAAAGCTCATCCATTCAAATGTTCCTATCGCAACCATCATCATCACGCCTACAAGTGCAGCCATAGGAACCCTGTCGATTACAGGCGCACCCACGAGTATGATAAGAAGAATTGTTAAAGCAGCTATAACTGCAGACAATCTGGCTCTTGCGCCCGCCGATAGATTGACAAGTGTTTGAGCAATCATTGGGCAGCCGCCCATTCCAGTAAAAAAACCATTGGTTAAATTAGCAATCCCCTGGGCTATGCTTTCGCGGTTTCCATTACCCTTACTATCGGTAATCTCATCAACCAAATTCAGGGTAAGCAGACCTTCGGTCAATCCTACACCTGCCATAATGAGTGAATACGGAAATATGACTTTCAACATATCGAGTGTGAGCGGCACGTGAGGGATATGAAATGGAGGGAACCCACCACTAACAGACGAGATATCCCTCACCAACTTAGTTGGTATATTAAAAATCAAAACCAACACAAAAACTACAATGATAGCAACTAAGGAAGAGGGAATGGCTTTGGTTATTTTAGGAAGAAGTATCACAATAGCAATGGTTAATGCCACCAGGAAAAGCATGATGTAAAGCGGCATTCCGGTAATCCAGGCCTCACTTCCATTAACAACTGACTTAAATTGGGTGAGCTGTGAGGTGAAGATGATGACTGCTAACCCGTTAACGAAACCAAACATAACAGGCTGTGGAACTAATCGGACAAATTTCCCAAGCTTAAACAGTCCTACAAGTATCTGAACTAAACCCGCTAGTGCAACTGCAGCAAATACATATTCCAGCCCATTACTTTTCATCAATGCAATAAGCACAATTACTGTTGCACCAGCTCCACCTGAAACCAGACCCGGCCTGCCGCCAAGTACCGCAGTAATCAGCCCCATAATAAATGCAGCATACAAACCAGTTAGCGGTGGAAAACCTGCAAGAATGGCGAAAGACAATGATTCAGGAATCATGGTCATTGCAACGGTGAGGCCTGCCAGCACTTCTGTTTTATAGTTCACTTTTTTTGATAAATCAAAGAGCTGCAGATAGGGCTTCATATTATATTTTAGTTTACCTGCAAATATCATATTTTACAGTGATAAGTGCTTTAACAAATCAATGGATAACATTAAAAATACCAACGCAGCTAATTGGCCTTATAGAAAAATCAGGCAACTTAAACACAGCACAAACAGAAGCCTTACTCACGAGCATGAGCAAGGCTTTTTGTCAACAATTAAAAAATTATATGAGGCGATAATTGAAGCTTGATTTACTGATGTGCTTTAAGCCATTCCAACCTCCGCTGATCGGGAAGGTGTTCAACCTTAAATTTTTCGAATCGGGCTTCAAAACCATTTCCATCCGGACTTGCCGCCATTAGCCCCACCATCACCGGCGAATTATCCTCTAAGGGAGCATTGCGGGTCATCACATAGGTTTTATCATCCAAAGAATAAAAAATCTCCACTGCATCAAGTCGACGTATCACTTTAATCCAAATGAAAGGAGGAACCCGATCTAAAGTAAGTACGCTCCAGTCGCTTTTATCATGAGTCACTACAGTACTTACATTAAATTTTCCATCAACAAACTCAACACCGGTTTTAATGTAATTTTTATGATCAGCACGGATCATTAATCCCATCTGATCGAAACGGGCCTTGTAGGCACCAGTAAGTTTAACCTTCACCTCAAACTCCCCGCCGTAATTTGAATACAAAAAGGGCGCGTCATCTACTGTAAATCCGTAATGTGAAATGCGCCAATAATCACTATTAGGCGTAACCTGCATCACTAAGCTGTTATTCTTAATTTCCCATTTTGCGGGCTCATTAAACCACTGCATTTTCTCCAGTGTCTGTGCATTCAATGTATTCAGATTAAGCAACAGGATTAAGCAAAAAAATAATCTTTTCATTATATATTCCGATAGAAGTTTAATTAAGTTCGCAAAGTTATTTACCTGTTCTGTTTCATTCAATGGTTATAAATAACCATTACAATTGCTGCCCGAAATGCGAAACCTGCTCGACATAAAACTATTTTCTCAACCATTTGAAAGCGACCGTAATCAGGAAATACAGCTTGAATACGGAAAGCTAATTGCAGGAATGTATGCCAGAATGGAAAATAGCATTAGTGTTTTAAGTGACATGAAAGCCAGAAAAAGCTATATCTACTATGCTCCGGTTGCTGATGAACTGGGGTTGCATAAACGTGAAACAGAAATCAATTCTATCTGGGAAGATGAGCTGCTCAATAAAATCCACCCCGATGATTTGTTAAAAAAATACCAACTCGAATTTCAGTTTTTTCAAATGTTGAATTCCATGCCGGTTAATGAAAGAGTAAGCTTTGAGTTGATTACGCGTTTGAGGATTAAAAATAAAAAGGATCAGTATATCGCGCTAAAACACCGCCTCTTGTACATTGGAAATGCCAGTGATGGCAGCATATGGCTGGCACTTTGCCTTTATAATTTCATTCCTGACCATCCCGATTTTGTGGTTCCGCACGGGATAATACTAAACAAGAAAACAGGAGAAATTATCGACCAAAATGAAAATCGTTTCAACACAATATTATCGGTAAGGGAAAAAGAAATCATAAAACTCATTAGTACAGGCAAAAGAAGCAAAGAGATTGCCGAAAAATTAGATTTAAGTATTAATACCGTTAATCGTCACCGGCAAAATATATTTGTTAAGCTTGGTGTAACCAATGTAATAGAGGCCTGCAGGATAGCTGCAAATACAGGAATAATCTAGCGTTTGACCAAAGCCACTAGTTTTGTCAGACCTGAAAATATTGGAACAGCCACTAAACCGGCCACCAACCCCACACCAAACTCTTTAATAATGGACGGAAAATCAGGAAGAAAATGATGAAAAAACTCAATGTTATGTACAAATATTCCACCTCCAACTAAAATTAAAGCGATTGTACCTACTACCCCTAGTATTCTGATAATTACTGGTAGGGCTTTGATTAAAAAATTCCCTAAATAGGACAAGAAACCTTTTTTACCTGAGCTTTTAAGTAATTTGTACCCAGCATCATCCATCCGCACAATAAGGGCAACAATGCCATATACACCAACAGTAGCCAATAGTGCCACCACAGAAACTGTTATGATTTGTATAGTAAGGCTTTTATCTAAAACGGTCCCTAAGGCAATAATCACAATTTCAATAGATAAGATAAAATCAGTGGTAACAGCAGATTTTACTTTACTTTTCTCAGCAGCCTCTCCCTCTTCCACTACCTCTTCTGTATGTTCTTCACCACCCTTTGACCGGTGAAATAAAAATTCAATTATTTTTTCCACCCCCTCATAGGCGAGATAAAAACCTCCTAAAATCAAAATAACTTTTATGGCAACAGGAAAGAATGCATTTAGCAAGAGGGCGATGGGTACAATGATCAATTTGTTCAGTAACGATCCTTTGGTAATGGCCCAAAGAACAGGCAACTCCCTCGAGGCCAAAAAACCTGTAGCCTTCTCCGCATTTACGGCCAAGTCATCTCCTAATATGCCTGCTGTTTTACGTGTAGCAATCTTACTCGCAACTGCTACATCATCCATCAAAGAAGCAATATCATCTAATATTGCAAAAAAACCTGAAGCCATCCTTATCTAATTTGATGGCGCAAAATAGAAATTCGATTCCGGATTCGTAGGTAGATCCTGTTTATTTTTTTTTTAAAACCTTTTGCTACTAAAGGGATGATAATACGAACGGCTCCTGAACTAAATTCAAAAGCCGCCCGGATAAATATTATTACCATTAGTGTCGCCCTTTTTTGTCATTGTGGTTGCCTTGATCTCTGTCAGGGCGATTATTTTTTTGACCATTATTGCCTTTCGAAACCTGATTTGGTCTTGCACCAGCTGATGGCCTGTTATTCCGCGGAGTATTTCGGTTGCCACCGCTGGTATATCTCGAATCTCTGCTATCACGAATAACTGGTTGTTTAGCTTTATAATTTTTAAACTTACCATATTGTGTAATGTGCTTATTATGCGATAAATAAGGTTTTGGCGTATTCATTACAACTTTGTAACCGTTGTACAAATCATAGTTGGCATATCTTGGCGGCAAACTATTTCTCCATACCCATGCACCATTATCTTCGTAAACATATTGTCTGCTTGGTACATAGTAATAAGCATCAATATCAGGCAAATAGTAATAATCAACGTGATCATAACCAGTGGGCCCCCAATTTGGCTGTTGGCCAATATTTATACTTAAACTAACCTGAGCTTTCGTTGGCATGCTGCTAATGGAAGCTACTCCCAATAAAACAGCGAATATCATTCTTTTCATTTTCATTGTGTTTACACAACAAGTCCAATTTAGAGACCAAAATCTCCGGGCAAGCCAGGAATGAGACTAATGGAAGAAGTGTAACGACGAAAGAACGAAATGTGTCGACCAAGAATGAGGTATTTAAACCCAGATCCTGATCTCAAAAAAAACTACTGAATAAATTTTAATACAATCTCCTAATTCCACTTACCTTTGTAACTTCAATATTAACTACACTGGCAAATGAAAATGATATTTTAGAAACATCATTTAAATATTAATTACCGATCCATGTCTGGCATTTACATCCATATCCCTTTTTGCAAAAAGGCTTGTCACTATTGCGATTTTCATTTCAGCACCTCATTAAAATACGCGGATGAAATGGTAGACGCCATTTGTAAAGAGATTAAGATGAAAAAAGACCGGATTGCAGGCCAGGTTGGTTCCATCTATCTTGGGGGTGGAACACCTTCAATCCTTTCTCAACAGCATCTGCAGAAAATATTTGATTCGATTAACCATACCTTTTCGGTTGATTCAAACGCCGAGATTACCATCGAAACTAATCCAGATGATTTAACCGCTGAAAAGATCAGGGAACTTAAGCAACTCCCCGTTAACCGGTTTAGTGTCGGTATTCAGTCTTTTTTCAATGAAGACCTGATCTGGATGAATAGGGCGCACAATGCAACCGAAGCTGAAGATTGCATCAAAAGAAGTCAGGATGCGGGTTTTGAAAACTTAACACTCGACCTGATTTATGGCTATCCTTTGTTAACAGATCAAAAATGGCTGAGCAATATCGCAAAGGGAGTCAGCCTTCAGGTTCCCCATATTTCGGCTTATGCACTTACTGTAGAGCCCCGAACAGCCCTGGCACACGCCATCAAAAATAAAAAGCAAACTCCGGTAAACGATACTCAATCTGCTGAGCAGTTTGTCAATTTAATGGAGAAACTTAACGAAGCAGGCTTTGAGCATTACGAAATCTCTAATTTCGCAAAACCGAAAGCCCGAGCCGTGCATAATACAAATTACTGGAAAGGTATTGACTATATTGGAATTGGCCCTTCAGCCCACGGGTTTGACGGCAGAAACAGATACATGAATCCAGCCAACAATGCCCAATACCTGAGTGATCTTAACGGAAATAAGCTCCCGGAAATAGTCGAAGTATTAACTGTAAACGACCGTTTTAATGAATATGTGATGACATCCCTGAGAACAATCTGGGGCATCAACCTTGATAAAATCGAAACTGATTTTGGAAAAGACTTTCTGGAAGAAACCTTACATAATCTTAGCCATTTTGAAGGTAAAGATTGGTTAGTCAAAACACAAAATAATATAAGGCTAAGCCATAGTGGAAAACTCTTTGCAGACCATATCGCATCCGAACTGTTCATCATTGATTAACCAGAAATATGTTATCATTCAAAAATTCAATAACTGAATAGTATGTCTAAAATCATCTGGATTACAGGAGCATCGTCCGGCATTGGAGAAGCCCTGGTTTATAAATATTTTAAAGCCGGAAATAAACTGATCATCTCCGGACGCAACCGTGATGAATTATTTCGTGTTAAAGGAAATTGCCAGAACTCCTTTAACGTACATGTGCTGCCTTTCGATTTGACTGAAATTGATCTTCTGCCTGCAAAGGCAGAAGATGCCATCAGGATATTTGGAAAAATTGACCTGCTGATCAATAGTGGTGGCGTGAGCCAGCGTAGTTTAGCCCTTCAAACAGATTTGAAAATAGAGCAGCAAATTATGAATACCAACTTTTGGGGTACAGTAGGTATAACGAAAGCAGTGGCAGCATCAATGATCAAAAACGGCGGCGGACAAATTGTGATCGTAAGCAGTCTGGTTGGTAAATTTGGCACCCAGCTTCGTTCTGCTTATGCTGCATCTAAACATGCACTTCATGGCTACTTCGATTCCATGCGAAATGAAGTGTACGATAAAAATATTACTATCACAATCATTTGTCCAGGCTTTATTAACACAAATGTTTCTGTTAATGCATTAACCGAAAGGGGCGACAAACAGGGTGTTATGGATGATGCACAAGCTAACGGAATGAGTGCCGAACTTTGTGCCGCTGAAATCATTAAAGCAATTGAAGCAAAAAAGGAAGAGGTTTATATTGGTGGTAAAGAAACTAAAGCAATTTGGTTAAAGCGATTTTTCCCAAAATTATTGTCGAAGAAAATAAGAGAAGCGAGAGTGACTTAAATTCATCAACGTTTAACCACCCTGGTTTAAACATCATTTACAGCAAACACTTAAATTTTAAAAAACTAAATATCAAGCAATTACAAATCATTTTTCTTTTCAGGAAACCGTAGTACTGTAAACCTCCGTAAATGGAATCAAATAACAGAACTTAAAAAAAAGAAATAATGAAAAAGTTAATCCTATCTGTATCTGCCGTAATTGTTATGGCATTTTCAACCCAAGTTTACGCTCAAAAAAACCCGATGGTAGGTGGTGCTGCCATGTATGCAACTAAAGATATTGTAGACAACGCGGTAAATTCAAAAGACCATACAACACTTGTTGCAGCAGTAAAAGCAGCAGGCTTAGTGGAAACACTGAAAGGTGCAGGTCCTTTTACCGTTTTTGCACCTACAAACGCAGCTTTCGATAAACTCCCAGCAGGCACAGTTGACATGCTGGTTAAACCTGAAAGCAAAGCAATGCTGACTAAAATTTTAACTTACCACGTTGTTGCAGGTAAAATGGATAGCAAAGCCATTGCAAAAGCAATCAAAGCTGGTGGTGGTAAAGCAGAACTAACTACTGTTGAAGGCGGTAAACTTTGGGCCTGGATGGAAGGTAAAAAATTAGTTTTAAAAGATGAAAAAGGTGGAATGAGTACAGTAACAATTGCCGACGTTAATCAAAAAAATGGTGTTATCCATGTTGTTGATACCGTTCTCATGCCTAAATAATCAAAAACATAAACTACCTGTGATATTTTAAAACGTTTCCACTCCGTGGAAGCGTTTTTTAAATTTTAAAATTTTTCATTATTTCAAAAACCATAAATTGTCTGTGTTCGTATATTAACCTAAAGCATAGATAATCCTAAGAAAAACATATCACGTCCCAAATGATTCAAATGAACGTTCCCGCAAGTTGTGGGAACGTTTTTTTTAATCACAAACAACGCTATTTGTCAGCTGTGTTTAAAGTTTTAAAATAGATATGTTTAGCAGGTCCTAACTGTTTAATTTTGACGCTCAAATACTAAGTAACAGGAAATTCGGTTGATATAATTAGCCTGCTACAAATCAACAACATATGCATCACAACATCGTAAGGATTAAGCAAAACATTGAGCCTTTAAGGCAACAAATTATTAACCATAAAGTTTATTCCGCCATCAATGAACTTGAGGACCTTCAGGTTTTTATGGAGCATCACATTTATGCCGTTTGGGATTTCATGTCTTTGCTAAAAGCGCTACAGATTAATTTAACCTGCACAACTCTACCCTGGTTTCCAGTGGGCGATGCCGTTACAAGGCAGTTGATCAATGAAATTGTAGCAGGTGAAGAGAGTGATCTGGATACTGATGGAAATGTGAAAAGCCATTTTGAGTTATACCTGGATGCCATGGTACAGTGTGGGGCCAACATAGCGCCAATTAACCATTTCTTGCGATCTTTACAAAATGGCCGCGATTTTGCCATGGCTTTCGAGCTGGCAGATGTTCCACAGGCGGGACGTAATTTCATCAGCTCCACTTTCGAAACTATTAATAGTGGGAAAACACATCTGCAGGCTGCGAGCTTTACTTTCGGACGCGAGGATTTAATTCCTAATATGTTCTTTAGCATGGTGAATGATCTGAACAGCACACAACCTGAAAAAGTATCCATATTCAAATATTACCTTGAACGTCATATTGAAGTTGATGGAGATCACCATAGCCACTTAGCGCTTTCGATGACAGAAAAATTATGCGAGAAAGATGAGCAATTCTGGATTGAGGCCGAAGCAACAACCAAACTTGCACTGCAAAAACGAATCGACCTTTGGGATGCTGCATATGACCAAATTGTAAGCCGAAAGGTGCTGGTTTAGATTAACAAATGGTTAACAAATAGCGAGAGTTAGATTAAGTAATTTGCGTCACTTTTCTTTGCAGTTATATTATTTGTAAAATAAAATTTACACATTTGTTGTTTGGCAACAAATAACCGATTTATTCGCATGAGCTTCATTTTAAAACCTGTTGATATCGTAGAGAATATTACTCCCGAAGATTTCAAAAAGAACTACTTAAAGACTAAAAAACCATTGGTAATCAGAGGCCTTACAAAAGACTGGCCGGCGAGAGAAAAATGGACCACCGAATACTTGAAAGAGGTTGGTGGAGAGTTGGAGGTTCCGCTATACGATAACTCGAAAGCTGATCCGTCAAAGCCTATTAACGCTGCTACGGCGCACATGAAGTTTGGCGATTATTTAGACCTGATCAAACGTGAGCCAACAGAACTGAGGATATTTTTCTTTAATCTTTTCAAAAAAGTTCCTAGTTTAATCAACGATATCAAAATCCCTAAAGATTTAATGGGTGGCTTTATTGAAAGCATGCCTGCCATGTTCTTTGGAGGATCCAACTCAGTAACTTTCTTACATTACGACATCGACTTACCTCATATTTTCCATACACACTTCGGTGGCAGAAAACACATCATCCTTTTCGATTACAAGTGGAAAGACAGATTATATTGTCTGCCTAACGCAACTTATGCTCTGGAAGATTATGATGTCGCCAATCCTGATTTCGAAAAATTCCCTGCGCTGAACGGCGTAGAAGGATATGAGGTTTTTCTGGAACATGGTGATACGTTATTCATGCCTACAGGAATGTGGCACTGGATGAAATATGTTGACGGATCATTCTCATTAAGTCTCAGGGCATGGGATCAGTCCATTAGCCGCAAAGTGGCCAGCGTTTGGAGCTTATTCACACATGGCGCTATTGACAGCTTAATTAAAATGACTTTCAAAGAAAAGTACGCTCACTGGAGAGAGAAGAAAGCAGTTAAAATTGCAGAGAAAGCTCTCGCAAAAGGAAGACCTTAAAATAAATTTCAATAAAGTCCGTTATAGGATTTTGGGGAAAGCAATTTCAGCGGGGAGTCGGGTTTCGATAGCCCCGTTTTTTGTTTTACAACATCTGAGACATTGCCATTCTTATAATCTTTTCTACCTTCGGGTTATGGAAAACGAAATACTTAGCGAGAAACAAAAGATGCTTGCCGGAAAGGCCTACCAGGCGGGCGATGCCGAACTATCCAAAGAAAGACTAAAAGCAAGAGAGGTGGTTTACGAGTTCAATAACCTGGCACCAAAATTCATCAAGCAACGCAAAGAACTTTTAAAGCGGCTATTCGGTAAAACAGAAAAAATGTTTTACATCGAACCCCCATTTCGCTGCGATTACGGTTACAACATTGAAATTGGCGACAATTTTTACGCAAACTTTAATCTGGTTATTTTGGACTGTGCAAAGGTAAGTATCGGAAACAGCGTTTTTATTGCCCCAAACGTAGCAATATACACTGCAGGTCACCCTATACATGCACACCTACGTGATCAGGAGCACGAATGGGCACAGGAAATCACAATAGGAAACAGCGTCTGGATTGGTGGAAACGTAGTCATCAACCCTGGTGTAAAAATAGGTTCAAACGTGGTAATTGGCTCGGGAAGTATAGTTACCAGAGATGTGCCGGATAATGTTTTCGCAGCAGGAAATCCTTGCAGGGTGATCAGGGCAATTACAGACGAAGATAAAGATTACTATTATAAAAACTTTAAGCTGGGAGAATAACCAGCTTAAAATATGTTTTTGTGCCTTTGTTGCCTGGAATTGTTAGCTGGAATGATCTACAAAAATTTTCCACTCTCCCGATATCTTTTTGAATAACAGCGTAAAATATCCCTTAGGTTCATCTTTCTCCCGTTTCAAATGCCAGCTCCCCAATACAAAAGCAACATCCTTATTTAAAAAGTCAACCTTTTTAATTCCAAAAGTTAAAAAACCCATCCCAGCTTTGCCCTGATAAGTTTTTTTATAATTATCCAGTGTTTTTTGCCATCCGTAAGTGGGCCCGCTACCACCAACAAAGAGCAGGCTGTCGCTTTTCACATACCCTTGCATAAAAGCTTCCAGATCGCCTTTATTCCAGTCGCCACGCTGTTTTTCCAATACGTTCAGTATAGCCTGTTTGTCTTTAGCCGTTTGTGCATGAGTTCCAATTGAAACCAGCAGGAAAGCGATAATTAAAAGTCTTTTCATAATATTGATGCCTGATTGTAAAGATATAAAACAAATTATTTCGTTCCATGCATAAAAATTGTTTCTTTACATTTTCAATCTTCATCATATGCAGCATAAAGTAATTACAATTGGCGAGATACTATGGGATGTTTTTCCTGAGGGCAAAAAAGCAGGAGGCTCTAGCATGAATGTAGCTTTGAACCTTCACAAGCAAAGCATCGGAAGTAGTTTCGTTAGTGCCGTTGGGGAGGACGATAACGGAAAAGAGTTGCTGAGCTTTCTGGTAGGTAATCAGTTTAACACTGACTTGGTTCAAATACATCCAACTCTGCCTACCAGTACAGTAGTTGTTCAGCTGGATGAAAATCACCAGGCTACCTATACCATTAAACAGCCGGTAGCATGGGATGATATCGCCGTGAATGATGCAAACGTTCAGGCGGTCAAAGAAGCTGATGCTTTGGTATACTGCAGTTTAACCTGCCGGGAAGAAAAGTCAAGAAACACCATATTTTCATTGCTGGACAGTGCCAAAATAAAAATATTCGATATTAACTTACGGGCACCTTTCTATGAAAAAGAACTGATAGGAAAGTTGCTATCGAAAGCCGATATTTTAAAAATTAATGAAGATGAAATTATTTGGGTGCGCGATAGTTTCCAATTGACAGGCAATGATGAGGAACAAATCCTTAAACAGTTATCAGCTCAGTTTAATATCGACGTCATATGCCTCACCCTGGGCGATAAGGGCGCATGTGTACTGAAGGATGGGAAATTATTCCGTCATTGTGGATATAAAGTTCAGGTTGCCGATACGGTTGGGGCTGGAGATGCCTTCCTGGCTACCTTTACAGCTTGTTATTTACAAGGCTACCCTATGGAAGCAACCCTGGATAATGCTTGCAAAGTTGGTGCATTTGTGGCCTCCCAGGCAGGAGCAAATCCAGACTATAACAAAAAAATTTACCACATGGCATTAGGTAACTGACATTAATTGTTCCTGTTGTTTTACATCCCAGATCTTATGCTCCGCTCTTTGGCCGAAATATGACATCCTGCTTAAATTAGTCAGTTCTCAAACCTTTATCTTTAATTATTCGTTAATACAAATACATGAGAGGTTTTCGTTTTTCTGATTATAAGCCTGGCGATACGCCAAAAGGTGGGTTTGATGAGTTGTTGAAATTATTCAGCGAACTGCTGAACTATACAGCGGGTGATGCAGCGGAGGCTTTAAGCTGGCTGAATGAACTCGATAAACAATACAAATTAACCAATAATGACTATGGCATAGGAAATTTCATTGATGACCTTAAAGACAAAGGTTACCTGACTGAAGACAATAAATCCGGTGAGTTTAAAATAACGGCCAAAACCGAACAAACCATTCGCAAATCTGCGCTGGATGAAATTTTTGGAAAGCTTAAAAAATCTGGCAGAGGAAATCACAACAGCAATCAATCTGGCATTGGTGAAGAAAAAAATGCCGACAGGCGAGAATATAATTTCGGCGATAGTTTAGACCAGATCGACATGACGGCATCCATACAGAATGCTCAGATTAACCATGGCATTGGTGACTTTACGTTAACCGATAGGGATTTAGAAGTCGAAGAGAAAGATTTTAAAACCCTTACCTCCACCGTTTTAATGATTGACATTTCCCATTCGATGATCTTATACGGAGAAGACCGGATTACTCCAGCGAAAAAGGTGGCAATGGCGCTCGCAGAACTCATTAAAACAAAATATCCTAAAGACACATTGGATATTGTGGTTTTTGGTAATGATGCATGGCCAATTACGGTGAAAGATCTCCCTTATCTACAGGTGGGGCCATACCATACCAACACTTTTGCAGGTCTTGAACTGGCTACTGATTTACTACGCCGAAGAAAAACTCATAACAAGCAAATCTTTATGATTACCGATGGGAAACCAACCTGTTTGAAGGAGAATGGGAAGTATTACAAAAACAGTATGGGCCTGGACAGAAAGGTGATTAATAAAACCTTAAATATGGCTGCACAATGTAAGCGACTCAAAATACCCATCACCACTTTCATGATTGCCAAAGATCCATATCTTCAACAGTTCGTCCGACAATTTACTGAGATTAACGGGGGCAGAGCTTTTTACAGTTCACTTAACGGGCTCGGTGAGTATATTTTCGAGGATTACATTAAAAACAGAAGGAAAACAGTGAAATAAAACTTAAGCTCCAACATTTATTCTTTAACCATTTCCCATACATGCAAAATACAACTTTAGGCCAGTTAAAGGCAACAGATTATAAATCGAGAAGCGTCAAAGAAGAGCTTAGAGAGAATCTGATTAAAATACTTCGTGATAAGAAAACACAATTTGAGGGAATTATCGGTTATGATGAAACGGTAATTCCAGAACTGCAAACAGCAATACTTTCCCGGCATAACATTTTGCTTCTTGGCTTACGCGGGCAGGCGAAAACTCGTATAGCCCGCTTAATGGTCAATTTGCTCGATGAATATGTTCCTTATGTGGCAGGTAGCGAGATATTCGATGATCCTTTGAATCCAATTTCATGGTATGCTAAAAATGAAATTGCTAGCAAAGGCGATGAAACTGAGATTGCCTGGTTACACCGCAGCGAACGTTATACAGAAAAACTGGCTACGCCTGATGTTACTGTTGCTGATTTGATTGGCGATGTCGACCCGATTAAAGCTGCTACCTTGAAACTCACTTACAACGATGAACGGGTAATCCATTTTGGTTTAATACCACGTGCTCACCGCAGTATTTTTGTGATTAATGAATTGCCCGATTTGCAGGCCCGTATCCAGGTGGCACTCTTTAATATGCTACAGGAAAAAGATATTCAGATCCGCGGGTTCAAATTACGTTTACCGCTGGATATTCAGTTTGTATTTACCGCAAACCCTGAAGACTATACCAATCGTGGAAGTATTGTGACACCTTTGAAAGACAGGATTGAAAGTCAGATTTTGACGCACTATCCAAAAAGTATTGAAATCTCCCGCAAAATCACTTTTCAGGAAGCTAAACTTACTGCCGAACAGAAAGCAAGCATCGAAGCTGATGGCCTGGTAAAAGATTTAGTAGAGCAAATCGCATTCGAAGCACGTAAAAGTGAATATATCGACCAAAAATCCGGTGTTTCAGCAAGGCTAACCATCTCAGCCTACGAAAATCTAATTAGTACTGCTGAACGCAGAATGCTAATATCGGGCGATAAGAATACATTTGTCCGCTTATCTGACTTAGCCGGTATTATCCCTGCTATCACTGGTAAAATAGAACTGGTTTACGAAGGTGAACTTGAAGGTCCTGCGCATGTAGCTACGACACTGATTGGTAAGGCTGTTAAAACGCTTTTTGCCCGTTACTTCCCGGATCCTGAAAAAGCGAAAAAAAGCAAAACTGCAAACCCTTACACGGAAATTACAGAATGGTTCACAGAGGGAAATAATGTCGACGTTACAGATAGCTTAACCAATGTACAGTACAAAAAAGAACTGATGCTAGTGCCCAGCTTATATGATACCGTTAAAAAATTTCACCCAAAGCTAAGTGAAAATCAGACATTGTTATTGATGGAGTTTGTGTTACATGGACTAGCCGAATATTCTCAGTTGAGTAAAAACTTCTTAAATGGTGGGTTTGGATTTTCAGATATGTTTGGCAGCTTATTCAACGCCGAATTTGATGAAGAGGAGGATGAAGACGACTTCAGATAATTAATAAATTGCACATTTTTTATAGCTTTGATTGATTCTTCGTACGGAGTAAGAATCAATCAAAGCTTTTTATTTACCAAAATCTAATGGGAAGATTACCTTTTATTATTGCCGCCTGTGTCCTCATTACCGCATTCGATGTATATTTCTATAAAGCAATAGTTGCCGTTTTTAAAAAATGGAAACCACTCACAAAAAAAAT
Source organism: Pedobacter frigidisoli (assembly GCF_032678525.1). Classification (GTDB taxonomy): domain Bacteria; phylum Bacteroidota; class Bacteroidia; order Sphingobacteriales; family Sphingobacteriaceae; genus Pedobacter; species Pedobacter frigidisoli_A. The sequence continues at coordinate 42,853 of NZ_JAVTSE010000007.1, read as the reverse complement.
ATTTGCCATTGTTTACTGGAGCTACAGTTTTCTACTCATTATTGGGGTCTTCGCCGGAATTTACCTGAACTTGTTTTTAACACTTAGGGCCATTATTTTAGTCGCTTTCTTTTTAACAGTAGCCTGCAAAATGGCCATGTTGCCTTTTCTGATTCTGGATGATTTACGGAGATTATTCGTCAGGATTTTTAAAAAGAAAGAAGTCATAAAAGATCAACCCGTTAGTGAGGTTGAACCTATTTCACGTTCAGAATTTTTAGTTAAAGCGGGTTTGGTTGCGGCAGCAGTGCCATTAACTTCGCTCAGTTGGGGAATTATTTCTGGCGCTTACGATTACCAGATCAGAAGGGTAAACCTAATCCTTCCAAATTTACCTAAAGCGTTTGACGGGATCACTATGGGGCAGATTTCGGATATCCACTCAGGAAGTTTTTACAATAAAACCGCTGTAAAGGGAGGCGTAGAAATGCTGTTAGCTGAAAAACCAGACTTCATTTTTTTTACGGGAGACCTTGTTAACAATTTGACTAACGAAGTAAGAGACTATCAGGATATTTTCTCAAAAGTAAAAGCGCCGCTTGGTGTATATTCTTCTTTGGGTAACCACGATTATGGAGACTACTATTTTGGAAAAGAATCTTCTCCGGCGAAAGTGAAGAACCTTAAGGATATGGTCGACGTTCACAAGATTATGGGTTACGATTTGCTGATGAACGAAAACAGAAAACTAAAAGTTGACGGAGAAGAAATAGGAATTCTAGGAATCGAGAACTGGGGCATGGGGCGTTTTCCCAAATACGGAAAAATGGAACTGGCAGTACAAAATACGGATGACTTGCCTGTAAAACTATTGCTAAGCCACGACCCCTCTCACTGGCGTGGAGAAGTCTTACAAAAATATCCGCAGATAGACGCCATGTTTAGTGGACACACCCATGGCATGCAGTTTGGTGTTCGTTTGAAAGAATATCAGTGGAGCCCGGTTCAATATATTTACAAAGAGTGGGCAGGCCTTTATCAGGAGCAGCAGCAACAACTTTATGTTAATGTTGGCTATGGCTTCTTGGGCTATCCGGGTAGAGTAGGTATCCTTCCTGAAATAACCATATTTACCCTTAAGCGCGCATAACAAATGAGTGGGTTTTTAAGCGATTGAATGAGTAAATGTTTGTAGCGTCAGGCTAGCAGTCATTCACTCATTCAATTATTCAATTAACCTGCATTAAAACGATATCCTACCCCCCTTACAGTTTGCAACAGCTGAGGGTTATCAGGATTTAATTCAATTTTTTTACGTAAACGTACAATGTGCATGTCAAGCGTGCGGGTATTTACATCAGAGTTGTATCCCCAAACCACTAGCATTAGTTCGTCGCGGTTAATTACTTTCCCGGGATTCCGCAAGAAATAAAGTAGAATACGGTTCTCTAAAATAGTAAGCTCTATTTTCTTTCCGTCTCTAAATAAAGTATGGATATTTGGATGATGCTCCATATTTCCAAACCGGTGAATTTCAGCCGAATCTTTATTTACAATGAATTTAACCTTACTATCTAACATCGCCACCAATACATCCATGTTAAATGGTTTGGTAATGTAATCTGAAGCGCCAAAGTTATAAGCATCAATCTTATCAACATCCTGTGCTTTGGCAGTCATCATAATCACCAGATTTTCGAAACCCTGCTTACGTACATTTTCGCATACCTCTGCACCTTGCTTGCCGGGCATCATCCAATCCAATAAAACGATATCTGGCTGGTCGGCGATGATCATTCGCTCTCCTGCATCACCGTCATTAGCTTCCAATACACTGTATCCCTCGGCTTTTAAGCGGTGTGCCACAAGAAAACGAAGATTCTCATCATCCTCTACAATTAATATTTTTACTTCTTTAGACATTTGTATTTGTGTGTTTAATTTTAGAAGATGTTAACAATACGCTTTACGATACCTCTTCATTTTAACTATTATAGGGGAGCACAATTTTAAATTCCGTACCTACCCCTACTTTACTTTTTACAGTGATTTCACCATCCATAAAGTTAATCAGTTCTTTGCAGAATGCCAAACCCAGGCCAACACTTCCCATCTGATTATATTCGTTCTGAATCCGGAAAAACTTTTTAAAAATATTATTCAATTCAGATGAGGCAATTCCTATACCTTTATCCGTAAAACGGAAAACCAATACCCCCTTAATCAGCTTCGCAGAAATGTGCAGCTTCTTATTCTCAGGCTTGGAATATTTGTAGGCATTTTCTGCAAGGTTATCAAACAAGCTACCCAATAACACAGGATCACTGATAAAGGTTTTGAAGCCCACAACCTCATAGGTCATTGCAAAATCAGGATGCTTCAAGGTGTGCGACTCAATAGTACTTTCTATAAAATCAACGATATTGACTGATTCCTGGTTCAGTTTTATTGCCTTATTCTCAATTTGAGTAAAAGCAAGCAGCTTATTCATTAGTCCGTTGAGTTTATCTGCCTCTTCATCCAAAATCTTACCGTAAAGCTGTTGTTCTCTTGCACTTAGTGTACTTGCGCTCTTGATATTATTACCAGCTATCTTGATTACACTGACGGGTGTTTTGAATTCGTGGGTAAGGTTATTAACAAAATCATACTGCAGCTTAAACATTTTGCTGTTGATATTCAGGTTGCGGTAAATTAAAAATGCCACCAGCAACAAAACGCCATAAACCAAAAGCAGCACCAGCGCTATAGGCATAAAATATATGAAAATCTCTTTCTTAATATATGATTTGGAAGAAACCAGGTAAAACTTAAAATCTGAGAAAGCACCTGGCAATGCAATTTCGGTTGTAATTTTTTCTTCTGATGTATCAATAGGATCATAGGTTAACGGCTCTATTTTAATGCTTTGATACAGCAGGGGCCTTGTATTTATAATCTTGATTTTTGATGCGTCCAGGTTAAAGACCAAAACATCCTGTTGATAAACGGGCGCAGGATTTAACTTCTTCCTGATCATATCTTTGTAACTTCTCAAGTCTTCTCCCCTGGGGATGTTGAGGTAGGTAATCTTATTATCATTGGAATTAACGATAGAAAAATTAGTAAAAAGCTCTTCCTGACTGGGTACCGATGCCGTATCAAGAGACTCAACAAAGGTAGCCAGCTTAATAGCCATGGCATTAAAATCACTACCAACATTAAATGACCGGGTATCTTCCGCTGAATAGAGCTTTACGGAATCAGGGCGAATGCCTTTGCCAAATTGATAAATGGCCTTCGGACCAATACCCAGATGGTTGGCATTTACACCATCCTTTACCGGCATGTTTTTTACTTCGGTATCATAAAAAGTTACCTTTGAGATGAACGGATATTTTAACAGGATGGTATCAACAAATTTAGCAGCGGTTGATGAATCCAGAAATCCATTGTAATAGGACACCTCAGGCATTTTATTTTGAAAGAAATCATTATAAGGTTTTATACTCTGTTCTAACACATTCACCTTTTCAGACACAAAATCATTCTCGATCGATTTCTTACTGTAGTTAAAAGCTAAGAAAAGAGATAGGATAAATAATATCGAGATGAGGGAAATGAAAGTAACGCTAAGCGAGAAATTCTTTCGGTAACCACTTTTTTTGTCTAAAGCCATTCCTACTTCTTACTTAGATTCTCCTGCAAAAACACTTCTAATGCTTTGTATAATGCTGTTCGTCCCTGTTGCCGCATAACGGGATTCGGGCCTTCTTCCTTCTCAATGTAAGTAACTGGGACATTCCGCTTTTTGAGCTCCTTTATAAACTGAACCCCTTCAGCTACATTAACGCGCGGATCTTTGGGATTCTGAGCAATGAATACGGGCGATTTAAAACGATCAGCATGGAAAACCGGCGAGGCAAAACGCATGTATTCTGTATCAGTAATGGGATTGCCTACAATTTCGTAATACATCTGCAGATTGGTTTTCAAAAATGGTGGAATGGTTTTAAAATAGCTAAATAAATTAATAACGCCGGAATTTGATCCCCCGCACTTATAAATATCGGGATTTTTGTATAAACAATTCAAAGCAATATAACCGCCAAAGCCATTCCCATAAATGGCAATCTTTTTAGGATTGGCAACCTTTTGATCAATTAACCACTGCACGCCATCATTAACATCCGACTGAATCTTATCGCTCCATTGCTTGAAGCCTGCGGCATAGAATGATTTTCCGTAGCCTGTAGAGCCACGGTAATTTACCTGTAAAACAGCATAACCACGGTTGGCTAAAAACTGAACCTCCGCATTATAACCCCAGTTATTCCTTCCCCCCGGACCATTATGTGGTAAAACGACAACAGGAAGATTGGTGGCTTTCTTGACCCTGGGCAAGGTGAGGTAACCATTAATGGTTAAACTGTCTTTACTTTTGAAACTAATTGGCCTCATAGCACACATTGATTCCTGTTTTATCGCCGGGTTAATGTCAGTTAGCTTCTTGAGTTTATTATCCTGTGCAGTATACAAATAATAGGAACCTGGGTTTTTGTCGGTAAACGTACGCACTACAAAAACATTGTCCATTTTGTCCTTATCCATAATACGCCATTCCGTACCTGGCAATAACCTGTCTATTTTGGAATAAGTTGTCCGGGTGCTGTCATCAAGATAGAATTTCTCTTTCTTCCAAGTTTCACAGGTTACAAAGAGCATTTTCTTTTGCGTCCGTGAGTATTTTGCATCCACCACATTGAGCGTATCGCTGGCGAAAAGAACCTGTTTTTCTTTACCGGTTTTCAAATCAAGCGCAACAAGGGCATTCTTATCCCGGTTCACATTGGAAATCGCATACAACACGTTCGCTTCCTTTTCCGAGAAAGCAATGGGTTGCAGGGTGGTCTCGAAGTTATTCGTGATAACAGGTGAAAACTGCTGACTTTCATTTTCCCTGTACATAAGCGTTTCATTCACGCCATCACTGGATACTGCAATTTTTAAAACACCTTTATTATCCGTTATCCACTCTGTAATATTGCCTGGGTTTTTAGCGGCAATATCCATTTTACCATCCCTGACATTCAGGCGGTAGACATCGAAAACTGTCGAATCTCGTTTATTTGAAGCTACAATAATATATTTGTCGTCTATCAACTGATCTTCAATTACATGGAGGCGGCTTTTCTCATTGGAGCTTAACTGAACCTGCTTACTGCCATCCTTGTTGATCACGAAAATATCCGAACGCCTTTCCTTCGATTCATCTTCAGTATAATATATCAGTTCATTATTGCTGGTCCAAAAGTAAAAGCTAATACTTTTTTCTGTCAGATGTGTTAACTGAACACTATTCCCCGTAGCAATGTCTTCTACAAATAAATCAAGCTTTTTAGCTTGTAATTTTAAGTATGAAAGGCTTTTGCCGTCTGGAGATAAGCGATAATAAGCCTTATCCTGTGTTTTGAAGAAATCATCAACAGGTATAATCCCGTCATTTTTATTGCCATTACAGGCAGAAATGACAGCAACTATAACAATTAAAAATATCCTCTTCAACATAAACAAATAATTACGGGATGACAAAAATACGCATCACAATAACTTAAGCATGATTTACACCAACAATGTTACTTATGCAACGTTTATTATGTCAGTGCGTTCAATTTAATATTTATACCATACACGTAAAATAAAAAGCAGGTAACATTTAAAATACGTTTGATGCAGGGAGCTGATTTAGCTAAAATTGTATTAAAATGTTACATTTAAACCTTATAATGCAAGCTTATGAACCGCTTAATCCTCATTTTTCTTTTCCTGGCATCATTTGGGGCAAATGCACAGATTTTTCGTCAAAATCAACAAGTTGCACAAGACGATATTTCCCTTGCCATCCAATTCTACCAGGACGGTGATTATGAAAAAGCTGCAGTATTGTTAGAGAAACTTTTAGAACGCCCGAACAATGAGGGTTATTTTGACATTTATTTCAACTCGCTCATTAAGCTTAAAAGATATGATGTTGCCGAAAAATTAGTCAAAAAACTAATTCGTCAAAACCCTGCCAATGATGGCTATGACATTGCCCTGGGTAAACTTTATCAGGAGAAAGGTGACGTACAAACGGCCAACAAAATTTTCAACGAGGCCATCTCCAAACTTCCTAAAGAGGAATTTAAAATCAGGAACCTTGCAAATAACTTTTACCGCTTTGAAAACTACGATCTCGCCATACAAGCCTTCAAACAAGGAAGAAAAATTCTGGGTAATGAGCAGGCATTCACATTTGAACTTTTAAATATATACCGCTTTAGAAAAGATAAGTCTATGCTCATGCAGGAATACCTCGATGTACTGGAAACAATGCCGCAGGTATTGCCACAGGCAGAAGCGGTATTATCATCTGTTTTCGAAGATAAAGCAGACTATCAGACTTTTCAAACCGCTATCTTGCGTAAAGTGCAAAAATCGCCAGATGCAGAAGTTTACATTCAACTCTTAACCTGGAATTTTATTCAGCAGCAGGAATTCGACATGGCTTTACGTCAGCTCATTGCTTTTGATAAAAGAACAAAGGCGAGTGGCGAAACACTCTTTAACACTACTAATATTTTCGTGGATAACAAAGCATATGAAACCGCGATTAAAGCTTACGAATATTTATTAACAAAAGGCAAAGACAGCCCTTTTTATCTCCCATCGCAGATTGAATTGTTAAATACTAAATATAACTTACAAACATCTGGAAAGTATACAGCGGCAGATTTAGCTACTCTGGCGAAAGACTATCAAGTACTGATAGATGAAAATGGTAAGAACAAAAATACTTTGTTCGCCCTAAAGAAGCTGGCCAACTTGCAGGCCTACTATCTGAGTCAACCAGACAAAGCAGAGAAAATTCTGGAAGATGCCATTCAGATGCCTGGCCTGAGCACCCAGGATATTGGCCAATTGAAGCTCGACCTTGGCGATGTTTACATTCTTACTAACGAACCCTGGGAAGCTTTTCTAGTTTATGAGCAGGTAACCAAACAGTTTGAAGGGCAGCCAATTAGTAATGAAGCCCGTTTCAGAAGCGCAAGACTTTCCTTTTATCAGGGTAATTTTGAATATAGTAACGGGCAATGTTTAGTGCTCAAAGCTGCAACCTCTCAACTCATCGCTAATGATGCACTAAATTTAAGCCTGTTAATTTCAGATGATATTCAAAGCCCTGCAGACAGCAATGCCTTAAAGATGTATGCCGATGCTGAAATGCTTGTATTCAGAAATTTACCAACCCAGGCGATCAAAAAACTCGATAGTATTTCCATCGCCTTTCCGGGAAATGGTTTGACAGATGCTGTGATGATGAGTAAGGCCAGAATCCTGATTAAATCCGGCGAATTTCTGCCAGCATCAAACATTCTAAAAAAGATCACAGAAGATTTCAAAGATGGCATCTGGACGGATGATGCCCTCTTTACGCTCGGGGATCTTTATGAAAAGAACCTGAACGACATTGCACAGGCGAAAATTTATTTCCAAAAGCTGATAACCGATTATCCGGGAAGCATGTTCAGTGGAGAGGCAAGGAAAAGATTTAGAAATTTGAGGGGCGACGGGGTTTAAATTCAGCACTTCTTGCTAAAACCCTGTTTAAGCATCCAGTGCGATAATCACCAATGTAAGCAGAAGTATCAGGCAAATACCAGACAGGATCAGGATTCTGGCCCCATGTTGTCGGTCGCTTAACGAATAAGCAAATCCCTTTTCGCCAGTGGCAAGAGAACGGCGTTTTTTCATTAAATCCCATCCTATTACAACACCCAATAAACCACCAAAAATAGCGGTAAGGTATCCGGTATAAACATAGTTTCGGGTTGAGTTATCTACTTTGTGAGCGTTATGTGACAGCATTACTAAACAATAGGGTTGTGCAAATTTAATTTTTTGCAAATAATTAAACGAAAGAAAAATGATATTCTAATGTTTTTTTTAACATTTCCCAAATGGTTATCTTTGCAACATGCTTTTATATAATGTCACTTTAATTTTAGAAGAAACTGCTGCGGAAGACTGGTTGAAATGGATGCACGAAGTTCATGTTCCCGCGGTTATGGCCACCGAGATGTTTGTATCAAACAGACTCCTGAAGGTTTTGGATTCGCCGAATGAAGGAGTAACCTATTGTGCCCAGTATGTTGTAGAATCTGTTGAAAATTATAACAAGTATCAGGAAGTTTATGCTCCCACCCTTCAAAACGAGTTAAATGAGAGATATAAAAATCGTTTTGTTGCTTATCGTACTTTAATGGAGTTTATTCCTCCAATCGCTTAGCAAGCTTAAGGGTTAATCTTTTTGTTGTGCTTATGCCGGTCTGCATCGCGGATACTTTTCTTTTCCAGGTTTTTCTCCAGGGCTGCAGTAAGATTGATCCCTGTTTGGTTGGCCAGGCATATCAGCACAAACATGACATCAGCCATTTCATCGGCGAGATTAACCTCCTCATCGCTTTTTTTAAAAGATTGTTCACCGTATTTCCGGGCCATGATCCGGGCAACCTCTCCTACCTCTTCCATCAAAATAGCCGTGTTTGTTAATTCGTTAAAGTAACGGATTCCGGTAGTTTTAATCCATTGATCAACTGTTTCCTGTGCTTCTCTGATTGTCATAAATGAAGTTATCTCTTATTCTTTATCTTTTGTATCAATTAAAATGGTAACTGGCCCGTCATTCAGAAGCGAGATTTTCATATCGGCCCCGAAAATACCAGTTTCTACTCTCTTACCCAGTAATTGTGAAAGCTTTTCGACCATTTTTTCATATAAGGGAATAGCAACATCGGGCCGTGCAGCTTTCGTGAAACCCGGTCTGTTACCTTTTTTAGTAGATGCAAATAAAGTAAACTGACTGACCAGAAGAATATCACCGTTAATGTCTGCCAATGCTTTATTCATTAAATCATTTTCATCAGCAAACACCCGCATGTTCACAATTTTTTGTGCCAGCCAATCTATATCCTCACTATTATCAGCATCCTCAATACCTAAAAGTACTAAAAAACCAGTACCAATCTGTCCTGTAATGTTGCCATCGACAGTGCAACTTGCCTGTGTAACCCTTTGTAAAACTGCGCGCATTCTATGTAGCTAAAGATGAAAGATTAAAGCGAAGATAACATTTGGCTACAAAACAGCAAATGCGATCACCACCTGATTAATGCGCTGGCCCAGGTAAAGCCCGATCCAAATGCAGCAAGGCAAATCAAATCGCCTTCTTTGATCTTACCAGCTTCCCAGGCTTCACATAAAGCTATAGGAACTGATGCTGCGGTGGTATTTCCATATTTCTGGATGTTATTAAAAACCTGATCGTCCCTCAAGCCTAATAACTGCTGTACATATTGACTGATTCTTAGGTTAGCCTGATGAGGCACCAACATGTCGATATCTTTCTCGGTTAAGTTGTTGGCCGCAAGGGCTTCCTTAATCACCTCAGGAAATTTAACCACTGCCTTTTTAAAAACCGATGGCCCGTCCATGTAAGGCAGGGCTGCTCCGCTTTCTAAAATTTCGGGAGTCATAAATAAACCACCAAGCTCCTGATCAGGAAAAGCAGGCTTATCCTTCATCCATTTATTGGCGTGTGAACCCGGATAATACATTGCCAGTATTTCGGCATCGGCACCATCACTATGCAGGTGTGTACTTAAAATCCCCTTACCCTTATCATCTGTTGGCTGTAAAACAACCGCCCCGGCCCCATCTCCAAAGATGACAGAAACATTTCTGCTCCGGGTTTCAAAATCCATCGCAAACGAATGTTTTTCACTACCTACTACCAAAACATTTTTATACATACCGGTTTTAACAAACTGATCGGCTACTGATAATGCATAAACAAACCCTGAACACTGATTACGGATATCCAGTGCCCCAATCTCGCCCATTTCCATTTCACGTTGCAGTAAAACACCACAACCGGGAAAATAATAATCGGGACTCAATGTGGCAAAAACAATAAAATCCACGTCTTTTGCGGTGATCCCCGCACGCTCTATCGCAATCTTCGCGGCTTCTATGCCCATGGTAGTCGTTGTCTCTTCATTGCGGTCCGCAAAACGACGTTCCTTAATTCCGGTCCGTTCCTGTATCCATTCGTCGCTTGTTTTCATAAAACGACTCAAATCATCATTGGTATATACATTTTTAGGAACATAGTAGCCTATTCCCCCTATTTTGGATTGGTGCATGTTTATTGCTTTATATTGTGGTTACACAAAGTTAATCATTTATTGCCGAAGCCATTATTATTCACAAACGAACAAAATCTTAAAACATGATACTAAATACTTGATAGTAATGTTTATTTTTGCACCCATGTCTACAGAAACCAAAGAAGAGACCTTTACGCTCGAAGAAATTCTAACTTCCCTAAAAACCGTACATCGCCTTATTTTGTGGAATGATGATGTAAACACCTTTGATCATGTTATTCATTGCATGATGAAGTATCTGGATTATAGTGAATCTCAAGGCGAAAAAATTGCCTGGAAAGTACATAATGAAGGAAAATGTCCGGTATTGGAAGGATCTTTTACTGAAATGGAAGTTTACAGAAAAATTCTGCAGCAAGAAGGATTGACAGTTTCTGTCGATTAGACTCAAGTAACTGAAAGCAATTTATTGGGGCAATTATTTTTCCAGCCCCTTCAAAAGTTCATTCAATTCTGATTGAGTACTTTGCGTTTTATCTTTAGCATACCATCCGTGCAGTTTCTCAGCAAGTATTGGCATTTCAGTACTTTCTTTTTTCCACTCTTTTAAAAGTTCCTGTAAAACCTGAGGACGTGGCGCCCAGGTAGCCAGCACCCGATCTGCATTTTCATCGAGTATAATCAAAACAGGAATTGCTCTGCCACCATTAGTTAAATGTGCATCAATTAACGGCAGGTTTTGATCCCGAAGGACAAATTTCAGTTCAATTTTGCCCAGTGATGCAATAGCAATTTTATTGAAAACCGGAATAATCTGTGCAGCATCGCCACACCATCCCTCAGTAATTACTAAAAATTTATACCTGGCTTTAAGGCTTTCAATAGTTGATACAAACTCATCAGATAAGCTAATAGTCTTATCAACGCGGCTCATCCTTTGCACATTCATTTTGGTGTAGTGCAAATCGTACGTCACTTCGCCTGTAGCTTTGCTTTCTGATAAAAGCTGATCTACCAATGCACGATAAGTTAAGTAATCCATCCCCCGACCGCTAAATATTTCGCTGTAATTAACCATGATATTTAAGAAATTGCACCGCAAAGAAAAGGAGAAAATTAACGAAAATCATCATGGATTTGCAAGAAATAGATTAGCCAAAACTATCCTTCCATCAGCTTACTCACATGCTGTGTTAAGGCTACAAAATCCGCAACGGTTAGCTGTTCAGCCCTTTTCTCGAAATATATATGGTTATCCATTTTATCTTTTGGCATTACGGCCGATACGGCATTGCGCAGTGTTTTCCTGCGTTGATTAAAACCAGCTTTTACTACACGCCAAAATAATTTTTCATCGCAATCTAACGTCTGCACTTCATTACGGGTTAAGCGGATTACAGCAGAATGGACTTTAGGTGGCGGATTGAAAGTGCCGGGTTTAACGGTAAAAAGATATTCGATTTTATAGTAAGCCTGCAGAAATACACTTAAAATACCATATTCCTTACTTCCTGATGGAGCAGCACATCGTTGAGCAACCTCTTTTTGAAACATACCAACCATCTCCACCACTTTATGCCGGTTATCTAAAATCTTAAATAAAATCTGTGATGAAATGTTATATGGAAAGTTGCCTATGATGGCAAACTGATCAGCAAAAATGGCATCGAAATCAAGCTTTAAGAAGTCGCCATTAATTAAACGATTGCCAAGCTGAGGATATTTCTCATTTAAAAAATGGAATGATTCCGTATCAATATCAATAAGATAAGTCTGAAAATCTTCACGTTGAAGCAAAAAGTCAGATAAGATCCCCATTCCAGGACCAACTTCAAGAACCTGGTTGTACTGATCAGTACGCACCAGACTATCTACAATTCTATTGGCAATCCCTTTATCAGTTAAAAAATGCTGACCTAAATGTTTTTTTGCTTTTACTAAACTCATCCTTATAATTTCTTGCCAGGCAAACACAGAAAACATGAAGAACAATCTGTTCGTCATGGCCCAAAAGCTGTGTTTTGTTTACTGACTTTTTTTTACAAAATAACTAATTTTTATCCGGTAAGCACCTGTTTAACCGAAAATCAGTATTTTGCGCTAAAATTTTTCAGTAACGATGAGCGATAAACTTAAAATTGGTATTAGTATAGGCGATGTAAATGGCATAGGTTTAGAGGTAATTATTAAAACATTATCTAACCCGGCCATTTTAAACTATTGCACACCAATTGTATACGGACACACCAAAGTTTCTTCGTTTCATAGAAAAGCCAACAACCTCGGAGATTTTAGTTTCAATGTAATTAATCATCCTAATCAGGCGCAATCGAAAAAAGCCAATATGATTAACTGCTGGGAAGAAGATGTGAAAATCGAACTGGGCCAAGTGACCGCAACAGGCGGAAAATATGCCTTGCTTTCATTGGAAAAGGCAACTGCCGACCTGGTAAATGGTGATATCGATGCGTTGGTTACCGCTCCAATCAATAAACACAATATCCAGTCAGATACTTTTGCTTTCCCTGGTCACACCGAATATCTTCAGGAGAAGAGTGGTAGTAAAGATGTATTGATGTTTTTGATTAGCGAAAATCTACGTGTAGGTGTGGTTACCGGTCACATCCCTGTTAAAGACGTTCCAACATCAATCACAAAGGAAAAGATTATCAGCAAACTGAAATTAATTAATGAAAGTTTGAAAAAAGACTTCTGGATCGAAAAACCAAAAATTGCCGTACTAGGTTTAAATCCGCATGCAAGTGATAACGGCTTACTGGGAGCTGAAGAGGCAGAAATTATAACTCCCGCCATTCAGGAAGCATATGATAAAGGAATGATGGTTTTCGGACCCTACCCTGCTGATGGTTTTTTTGGAAATGGTAGCTATAAAAAATTCGATGCTGTACTAGCTATGTATCACGATCAGGGCCTAATTCCTTTCAAAACATTGGCATTTCATAATGGGGTAAACTATACTGCCGGATTAAAGTTTGTACGTACCTCTCCTGACCATGGTACCGGATATGACATTGCCGGAAAAGATCTTGCTGATTCAACTTCATTTACCGAAGCATTATTTTCCGCCATACATATTGTTAAAAATCGTAGAGAACAGGAAGAAATGTTGAGTAATCAACTTCGTACAGGTGGAAAAATTGTAGAAACGCAATTCGATATCAAGGATGATGCTTCTTAGTTTAAGGGCCATAGAAAAGCGACTTCCAGATTCACTTTAACACATAGAAAATCTGCTTCCAAATTTGATGTAATCCATTGAATTCTGGTATGGAGAATTTGTGCCCAAATGATCTGATTCATCGGAGTTTGTACGGAGATTGTACGGAGTATCAATGGAACTTAACGCAACAGCCCGGTACGAATTCCATTTGATGTTGGTATCATTTTACTTATTTTTCTGTCTTGTCAGATCACTAGGTATACAGCCTTAAATATCATTTCTACACGAACTAAATTCAGGTTCCTGTTCTCGCAGGTTTCCTAGTTTCAATTAGCGGGGAAAATGCCCTGTTCATCCGTTTATTTTATTTAAAATTGTGATACAATTTTCAAATGCCGACTACCAAAAAATTCAGATACATCTTACACATAATTGTGCTATCACAATTTCTATGCACCTCTTTATGGTTCGCAGGCAATGCAATACTTTTCGATATCATTAAAAAGTTCCCCGGCGAAATAAATCTTCTGGCCAACCTTACCAGCATGGTTCAGTTTGGTTTTATTAGTGGCACACTGATATTTGCGTTTTCCACAATAGCAGACATTTTTTCACCGTCTAAAGTTTTCTTTGTTTGCGGTATAGCAGCAGCACTGTTTAACCTCTGCATCTGTTTACAAGTGAACGATATCCATATGATTCTTTTATTTCGTTTCCTGACAGGCTTTATGCTGGCTGGGATTTACCCTATTGGAATGAAAATCGCAGCCGACTACTTTAAAGACGGTTTAGGCAAATCGTTGGGTTTTCTTGTTGGAGCATTGGTTTTAGGAACTGCGTTTCCACACCTGCTTAAAATGTTTACCGGAAAATTTTCGTGGCAATACGTAATTTACGCCACATCAGCGCTATCAGGTATTGGTGCATGCTGCATCCTATTTTTTGTGCCAAATGGGCCATTTAGGGTTGCAGGGCAAAAATTCAGCCTAGGCTCCTGCTTTGGGGCTTTTAAAAACCCGGAGTTCCGTGCAGCGGCGTTTGGTTATTTCGGACACATGTGGGAACTGTACACTTTCTGGGCATTCCTCCCTGCTATGCTCATACTTTATAGTCAAACACATGCAAATGCGGGTTTAAACACTTCCCTTTTCTCTTTTTTAATTATTGCTTCAGGGAGCATATCATGTATGCTTGGAGGCATACTCTCTCAGAAATTCGAAGCTAAAAAATTAGCAACCATCGCTTTATCTATTTCAGGATTGTGCTGTATTCTATCACCCATTTTTCTCTTCCTTGAAAACACCTATCTGTTTTTGATCTTCCTTTTTTGTTGGGGTCTATCAGGCACAGCAGATTCGCCTCTGTTTTCATCACTGGTTGCTAAACATGCACCGGAAAGATTAAAAGGAACTTCACTCACTTTAGTTAATTGTATAGGCTTTGCTGTCACAATTATCAGCATCCAAACCATCAATATTTTATCAAAAGAAATGAATTCGCATTATATTTACATGATTTTGGCCATTGGCCCCGCGATAGGTGTATTTTCATTATTAAAAAATCTTAACTGAATATGTCAAAACTATCCCCAATTATAAAACCCGAGGATTTAAACTGGCTGAACCTTGATGATGAAATTGTAATCATTGATGCAAGTGCTGGCGCTAAAGCCAGGTATCATGAACAGCATTTAGCCGGCGCTTTATTTGCCGATGTAAATGAGGATTTGGCAAACATCGCAGATTACGCCATTGGTGGAAGGCATCCCCTACCTCAACCTGAACAATTCGCTTTAGTTTTGCAAAAACTCGGCATTACAAAGCACAGCCATGTGATTATTTACGACGATAAAAATGGCGGAAACGCTGCTGCCAGACTTTGGTGGATGTTAAAAGCTATTGGCCATAAAAAAGTACAGGTAATTGACGGTGGATTTCAGGCGGCAGTTAAAGCGGGTTTCCCGACGACGAATAAATCAGAAACACCAAAATCGGTAGAACAATATGAAACCCAAGACTGGAATCTTCCCTTAGCTGATATGGACGAAGTGGAGACTGTTGCGAAAAAAGATGATTACCTCGTAATTGATGTTCGCGATGCCAATAGATTCGCTGGCTTAGTGGAGCCAATTGATACCATCGCGGGGCACATTCCGGGTGCGATCAATATTCCATTTACTGAAAATCTAGATGTTAACGGACGCTTTTTAGCGCCTGAATTACTAAATACCCAATACGCCAAAGCGCTGGAGCACATTAAACCTGCAAATATTATTGTGCACTGCGGTTCTGGAATTACTGCATGCCATACCTTGCTGGCGATGGATTATGCAGGTTTACCTATCCCAAAATTATACGTTGGATCGTGGAGTGAATGGAGCAGAAACAACAAGGAAATGGTACTGAAAAGTTAAAGGGCTGAAATTTTCAAATGCACATAAGTTTTTAATAGCCAACAATTTTCAAAAAACATTTTTAATCTAATAATTTTATCCCTACATTTGCAGGCTAAAATTTTACAGTACTTTGAAGCCATTAAAACAATTTTCGATACCGTTCACCGGATTAAAATTGGGAGCTCATCATTTTGATTATGAGCTTGATGACCGTTTTTTTAATGCATTTGAGTATTCATTAATTAAAAGCGGAAATTTAAAAGTAGACCTGGAACTTGAGAAACAAGAGACCATGTTGCTTTTAAAATTCAAAGTAAAGGGAACAGTAAATCTCGATTGCGATAAGTGTTTATCAGAGTTTGCGTACCCGGTAAATTTATATGAAAGGCAAATTGTAAAGTTTGCTGAAGATGAGCTGGAAAGCGATGATGAAGAAATTATCACGCTTAGCCGTAAAGATTCTGAGATTGATATATCAGAACCTTTATACGAAATGATTAACGTAGCTGTACCCTATATCAAAAACTGCGAGCAGGCAGATAAGGAGTGTGATCAGGAAATGATTGAAAGACTGGAACAACTCTCTATCGACAAGCAGGGAGAAGAAAACGAACAAACAAGCGACCCTCGTTGGGAAGCCCTTAATAAGTTAAAAAAATAATTAGATTATACACCAATGGCACATCCAAAACGGAAAATCTCGAAACAGAGAAAAAATAAAAGAAGAACACACTATAAAGCAGTGACTCCTTCTTTAGCAACTTGCGCAGCAACAGGTGCTATCCACGTACCTCACCGTGCATACAACGTTGATGGTAACCTATACTATAACGGTAAATTGGTTATCGAAAATACTCAAATCGGGTAATTTTCTTAAAAAATTGTTTGTGTTCAGCGGCTTTAGTCATACCTTAGTCAACTGAAAAATCAGGATTTAGCCTGACCCTAACACAAACAGATTTTTTCTATGAAAATAGGCCTCGACATAATGGGCGGAGACTATGCTCCCAAAGCAATTGTTTTGGGAGCAATAGCAGCTCATCAATCGCTAAACGCTGGAGAACATTTGGTTCTTATTGGCGATACCGAACAGATTAAACCCATTCTCGCGGAAGAGGGTTTCAATCCAGATCATTTTGAATACGTTCATACTGATGAAGTTATTGGTATGGGTGAGCATCCCACCAAAGCAATTGTTCAGAAACCTAATTCGAGCATCGCAGTTGGTTTTAATCTTTTAAAAGAAGGTAAAATCGATTCATTTGCAAGTGCTGGAAATTCTGGAGCAATGTTAGTAGGCGCTGTTTTCAGCGTTAAAACAATTCCGGGCATTATCCGCCCATGCTTATGCTCTATTCTTCCTAAATTAAAAGGCGGCACCGGCTTATTATTAGATGTTGGCGCCAATGCAGATTGCAAACCTGATATTTTATTACAATTTGGCGTGCTGGGTAGCCTTTACGCTGAAAATTTATTTAAAATAGACAATCCCAGGGTTGCTTTAATGAATATTGGGGAAGAAGATGAAAAAGGCAATATGCTCAGCATGGCTACTTTCCCATTGATGAAAGAGACGAATCTGTTCAATTTCGTAGGTAATGTGGAAGGCAGAGATTTATTTAATGATAAATCGGATGTAATCGTTTGCGACGGATTTACAGGAAATGTAATGTTAAAACTAGCAGAATCATTTTATGTAATTACCATTAAAAAGGGTTTGAAAGATGAGTTCTTCGATCGTTTCAATTATGAACAGTACGGTGGAAGTCCGGTTTTAGGCGTTAACGCTCCTGTTGTTATCGGACATGGAATTTCTAGTCCGCTGGCTGTTAAAAATATGGTTCTTCAATCCAGGGAAATGATTACAACTGGCTTGGTAGAAAAGATTAGAATGGCATTTAAATAATTGATTAAATTTTTTAAAATGAGTAAAATTCACGCTGCTATTACGGCAGTAAATGGTTACGTCCCCGACTATATACTCACAAATGCAGAGTTAGAAACCATTGTTGACACTTCGGATGAGTGGATTACTAGCAGAACGGGAATTAAAGAACGTAGGATTTTAAAAGGTGAAGGCCTGGGTACTTCAGATATGGCTGTTCATGCTGTAAATGGCTTACTTAAAAAAAGAGGTATTGATGCAAAAGAAATCGAATTGATTATTTTTTGCACCACTACTCCAGATTTCACCTTCCCTGCAACCGCAAATGTTTTAGCGGATAAAGTTGGCGCTACAAATGCCTGGGGTTACGATTTACAGGCAGCCTGTTCAGGTTTCCTGTTCGGTTTATCAACCGGAGCATCATTTATTGAATCAGGAAGGCATAAGAAAGTATTGGTAATTGGAGGCGATAAAATGTCATCAATCATTAATTACGAAGACCGCACCACTTGTATCATTTTCGGCGACGGATGCGGATGTGCTTTATTGGAACCGAATGAAGAAGGGCTGGGCGTTCAGGATTCTATTTTAAGAACTGATGGCTCTGGCAGAGACTTTCTGGGCATGAAAGCCGGAGGATCTGTAAAACCAGCTACTCACGAAACAATCGATGCGAGAGAGCATTTCGCGCATCAGGAAGGACCAACAGTATTCAAATTTGCGGTAACAAATATGGCAGATGTAGCTGCCGAAATTATGGAACGCAACAGCTTAACATCTGATGATGTTGCATGGCTGGTTCCACATCAGGCAAATAAGCGCATCATTGATGCTACTGCTAACCGTATGGGGGTTTCCACTGATAAGGTGATGATTAATATTGAACGTTATGGAAATACAACAAACGGAACAATCCCATTATGCTTATGGGAATGGGAAAGCAGGTTGAAAAAAGGAGACAACATTGTATTAGCTGCTTTCGGAGGAGGATTTACATGGGGGTCTGTTTACCTTAAATGGGCATACGATACCGTTTAAACTACATTCGTTTATCATAGCCAGGAGTTTTAAAGGCTCCGCTTTTCAAAGAAAAAATAAAACAAAAAAAGTATAACTTAGTTAATTCATTTATACACTATTTTTTACATAACAAGGATTAAAAAATGGATATCAAACAAATTCAGGAACTGATTAAATTTGTTTCTCGTTCTGGAGTAAACGAAGTTGCTATTGAGCAGGAAAACTTTAAGATTACGATCAAAACAAATCAAGCACCAACAGTTGTTCATGCTACCGTACCACAAGCTCCGCTTGTACAGGCTGCTGCTCCTGTTGCTACAGCTCCTACTGCTCCCGTTGCAGCAACTCCTGCTGTACCAGCTGCAGAAGATACTTCAAAATACATTACAATTAAGTCTCCAATGATTGGTACATTTTACCGCTCATCAAGCCCTGATAAGCCAATGTTTGTGAATGTTGGTGATGAAGTCGGCACAGGCAAGGTAGTTTGTATTATTGAAGCAATGAAACTTTTCAACGAAATTGAAAGTGAAGTTTCAGGCCGTATCGTTAAAATATTGGTTGATAATGCATCACCAGTTGAATACGATCAACCATTATTTTTAGTAGAGCCAATTTAAAAGACTGTCTGTTTTACAAATTGACTTGTTTTCGCAAGCCAAATAAAATATAATATGGTTCGTGGAAACACGAACCATGGCATTTAATTTAAGCTGATCACACGAGTTATGATGGTTAAACTGATGGGCATTGACGCTCCGGTTTGATTGTTCACCAGTGTAATTACAAAGAAAGAAATTATGTTCAAAAAAATACTAATTGCCAACAGGGGTGAAATCGCTTTGCGTATTATCCGCACCTGTAAGGAAATGGGCATCAAAACTGTTGCAGTTTACTCCACCGCAGATCGCGAAAGTTTACATGTACGTTTTGCTGATGAGGCTGTTTGTATTGGTCCTCCACCTAGTAAAGATTCATACCTAAATATTCCTAATATTATTTCAGCAGCAGAGTTAACAAATGCTGATGCGATACATCCAGGCTATGGCTTTTTATCCGAAAATGCGAAGTTTTCGAACATTTGCCGCGAATATGGTATAAAATTTATCGGCGCAACCCCTGAACAGATTAATGGTATGGGCGATAAAGCTTCTGCCAAGGATACGATGAAGAAAGCTGGTGTACCAACTATTCCGGGATCGGAAGGATTGCTTAATAGTGTAAAGGAAGGGATTAGCATCGCAAATGAGATGGGTTATCCTGTAATCCTGAAAGCTACTGCCGGTGGTGGTGGTCGTGGTATGCGTGTAGTTTGGAAGGATGAAGATTTTGAAAATGCATGGGATAGCGCACGCCAGGAATCTGGTGCAGCTTTCGGAAATGACGGCTTATATCTGGAAAAGTATATCGAAGATCCCCGTCACATTGAAATCCAGGTTATTGGTGATCAGTTTGGTAAAGCTTGCCACTTATCTGAGCGCGATTGTTCCATTCAGCGCCGTCACCAGAAACTGGTAGAAGAATCTCCTTCACCATTTATGACTGAAGAACTCCGCGTTCGCATGGGTGAGGCAGCCATTAAAGGTGCACTTGCAGTTAGCTACGAAGGGGCAGGAACAATTGAATTCTTAGTCGACAAACACCGTAACTTCTACTTCATGGAGATGAATACTCGTATCCAGGTAGAACATCCGGTTACTGAAGAAGTTATCAACTTCGACTTGATTAAAGAGCAAATCAAAGTTGCTGCAGGGATACCGATATCAGGAAAAAATTATTTCCCTGATATGCATGCAATCGAATGTCGCATCAATGCTGAAGACCCAGCGAACAACTTCCGCCCTTCACCAGGCAAGATTACGAACTTCCACTCTCCTGGAGGACATGGTGTTCGTGTAGATACACACGTTTATGCAGGATATTCTATTCCGGCAAACTACGATTCAATGATCGCAAAATTAATTTGCGTAGCACAAACTCGTGAAGAAGCCATTTGTACTATGGAACGTGCTTTGGGTGAATTTGTAATCGAAGGCATTAAAACAACTATTCCTTTCCATTTACAGTTAATGAAAGATCCGAACTTCAGAGCGGGTAATTTCACTACGAAATTTATGGAAACCTTCGAATTCTCAGAGTAATAATTCCCTTTAAGATTTAAAAGGCTGTTCAATAAAATGAATAGCCTTTTTTCGTAAAAAGCGTTCCGTTATTCGACAAGCCCTTAAGCATTAAGAGATTATTTTTCAAAACTGGTAGCGTTTTGCGAAGTCATATCGTATTAGCCTTAAAAACCACTAATCATGAAAAAAGTTCTAATTAACGGATTACTCTTAATGCTTACTCTAGCAGTACTTACCCAGTGTAAAAAAGGAGAAGAGTTTGAACAGATACAGATCTCGAAATTGATGTCTGCTCAGCAAATGAGGGCCTTGCCAGTAGGCATTACAAAAGCAACAAAGCCAAAAGAAACAGGCAAGATTTATATTTTCAACGACTACCTGTTCATTAATGAGCCTGCAAAGGGCATTCATATCTATAACAACAGTAATCCGGCTAATCCTGTTAACATCGCGTTTCTTCAGGTTCCTGGAAATGTAGATCTGGCCATCCAGAATAATATATTATACGCCGATAGTTATGTTGACCTGTTGGCATTTGACATCTCAAACATTGGTAATATAAAACAGGTGAAACGGGTAAATGACGTGTTTAAACAGTTCTACACTGACTTTAACCTCCAAAAATATGTGATTGTTTATAAAGACACACTTGTAAGGAAAAATTATAATAAAAACATCATGTATGATGCGGCATCGTATAGCAGCGGAAGCAGCAGTTCAACAGGCCAGGGCGGATCAATGGCCAGATTTACCTTATTGAACGACTATTTGTACACTGTTGGCAGCTTTGACTTAAGCCTATTCGATGTAAAAACACCAGCAAACCCTTCCTTTGTTAAGGCAATCAATTTAGTTTGGGGTGTTGAAACTATTTTCCCTTACGAAAATAAATTATTTATGGGCACAAATACCGGGATGCATATCTTCAGTGCAGCAGATCCGGCGAACCCGGTGAAACTTTCTACCTATAGTCACGTTTTTGCCTGCGATCCGGTGGTAGTGCAAGGCAGATATGCATACGTAACCTTACGTACAAGAAATTCCTGCAGACAGGCGAGTAATCAGCTGGAAGTTGTGGATATTGCAGATCCCAAACAGCCTAAACAGATTGCCGTTTTTCCAATGCAAAACCCACATGGTTTGAGCATCAGTGGCAATAGCTTATTTTTATGTGAAGGAACTTTTGGAATAAAGAGTTTTAATATTACTGATAACACTAAAATTGGTAATAACTTGTTGCAACATATCAACAGCGTAAAAAGCTTTGATGTAATTGCTGGTCCAAAATCATTGATTGTAACTGGCGAAGATGGTGTACACCAGTTCAACTACAACGATCCCGCTAATCTAAAACCACTCAGCGTGATTAAGCTTCAGATTTGATAAAAACAAATGAAGCATCTCCTGATTTTTGTTTTCAGGGAGTGTGGGCATTATTTTAATACAATTCTCACAATAACATAAACTATTTCTATATTTAACACGTAAATACCATTCTATTCATTTAGAATGGTATTTTTGTTTTCAACATGAGCGACTTAAAAAAAACACTACTTACAAAAGCTATTGGACAAAAGAGTACAACCTTAGAGGCAGAAATGTCGTTCTTTGATCACCTTGACGTTCTCCGTAAACACCTCATCAGGGCAGTAATTGCCATTGCTGTTTTTACAGGTATCGCATTTTATTTTAACGAAGAAATTTTAGATAAAGTTATATTCGGTCCTAAAAAACCCAGTTTCTGGACGTACAGGATGATGTGCAAACTGGTTGAACACTTTCCATCATTGGGTAAGGACATGTGTATCACTAAAATAAATGGTGAAATCATCAATACTGAAATGGCCGGCCAGTTTAATTTACAGCTAAACGTGTGTGTAATGTGCGGCATTGTTGCTGGCTTTCCTTATTTATTATGGGAAATATGGCGATTTGTGAAACCTGCTCTTCATGATAATGAGCGTAAATCAGCAAGTGGTTTTGTATTTTTTGCCTCTGTTCTTTTTGTTATTGGTATATTATTCGGGTACTATGTGGTTTGTCCCCTGTCCGTAAACTTCCTGACAGGTTACACCGTAAGTGAGGAAATCAAGAATACATTTACTGTAGATTCCTATCTTTCATCAGTGGCCACGCTAACATTGGGAACGGGCATTATTTTCGAACTTCCCATCATCATTTTTATTCTCTCTAAACTCGGGTTAATGACACCTAAGCTAATGAGATCGAGCAGAAGGTATGCTGCTGTGATTATCTTAATCATTGCTGCCATTGTTACGCCTACTCCTGATATTATGACGATGCTGATTGTAGCTACTCCTCTATTTCTGCTATATGAGTTAAGTATTTTTGTTTCTGCTTACATAGAGAGGAAAAAAAGAAAAGCTGAGAAAGCATTTTATGCTAACTAACGAAAACATTATGTTTAGATTTTATATTTCTCTCTAAATTTGGAAATGCCTGAGAATAAAATAACAATTGCAATTGGCGGAGACCATGCGGGTTTTGAATACAAAGAAGTACTTAAAAAATTTCTGGCTGACTATGATGTAAAAGACTTCGGGCCATATACTGCTGATTCAGTGGACTATCCTGATTTCGCACATCCTATAGCTGAAGCAGTAGAAAATAGTGAATTTACTTACGGTATTTTATTATGCGGATCTGCAAATGGTGTGGCCATCACAGCTAATAAGCATCAGGGCATCCGGGCCGGCCTCTGCTGGGAGAAAGAAGTAGCCTCACTTGTTCGCAAACATAATAATGCTAATGTGCTTTGTATCCCGGCAAGATTTGTGTCAGAAGACGAGGCAAAAGAGATTACTAAAACCTTTCTAAACACCAAATTTGAAGGTGGCCGTCATCAGAACCGGGTAGAAAAAATATCTTGCTAAACCAACCTTAAAACTAACTTACAAATGAATAAACAATTTTTGACCCTTAGCTTAGCTACCCTGCTTTCTGCAAGTTGCTTCGCTCAAGTAAAACCTCTCGTACCCAACAAGGATGCAATGAGGTTCAGTAAAGCGATCAATCCTGCGGACGGCTTTAAACATCTTTCTGTGCTGGCATCAGATGAATATGAAGGCCGGGAAACCGGAACGAAAGGAGCATGGATGGCTGCAGATTATATCCGTAATTATTTTAAAACTATCGGTTTGAAAGGACCCGTTAATGGTGAGTATTTTCAGAAAATAGACCTGGTTAACGTTACCCTGAAAGAAAGCCATGTGACGGTGAACGGCCAACCTAAAGAATACCAGAAAGATTATGTATTAACACCAAGCTTAATCTCTGATAAAGGCTTCACTTTCTCGACAGATGAAATTGTCTTTGTTGGTTATGCGATCAAGAAAGATAATTACAATGATTTTGCCGGAACTGATATTAAAGGCAAAGTGGTAATGATGTTTGGTTCCGGAGATCCGACATTAAAAGCAGGTGCAAGAATTGACAGGGCTACTTATAGAGCAATGTTGGAGGAAAGAGCAAAATATTTTGCAGCAAACCAGGTAAAAGCAATCATTATCATCGACCCTGCTGTAGATAGAATAACAGAAAACACCAAACAGGCTCAAAATAAAGGAAGAGTTTTGGTGAAATCCAATAGTGCACTTGAAGCACAAAATGCGGCTCCCCGCATCGCCATCTCAACCGCTTTGGCAAATGATTTATTTAAATCAGCAAACACTACAGTTGCAGATGTACAAAAGAAAATAACCGACAACCAGGCACCAGCTTCGCAGATTTTAACTATTCCATTTTCTGCAAGTGCTGCAAAAGCAGAAACAGCTGTTCGTTGTGAAAATGTTCTGGGTTATCTTGAAGGTTCAGATCCTGTGTTAAAGAAAGAAGTACTGGTACTAACGGGTCATTATGATCATATAGGACTGGTAAATGATCCCAATGCTACAGATAAAGTAAATAATGGTGCCGATGATGATGGCTCGGGAACAACCGGAGTATTGTTAATGGCAAAGGCCTTTGTTGATGCTAAAAAAGCTGGTAAAGGTCCGAAACGAAGTATATTATTTATGACTGTTGTTGGTGAGGAAAAAGGCTTATGGGGATCAGACTGGTATTCTGAGCACCCGGTATTCCCTGTTGCCAATACTATTGCAGATTTAAATACCGACATGATTGGCCGTATTGGCGAGGAGTATCTGGGCAAACCAGATTCGGCAAACTATATCTATTCGGTTGGTTCGAAAATGTTAAGCAGCGAATTACACGAATTGAATGAGCGTGTAAATGCTACCTATACCAAAATGAAGCTGGATTATAAATATGACGATCCAAAAGATCCTGAACAAATTTACTACAGATCAGATCACTATAATTTCGCCAAATTGGGCATTCCAATTATCTTCTTCTATGACGGTATGTTGCAACAAGATTACCACAAACCAGGTGATGAGGTTAGTAAAATTAACTTTCCATTGCTGGCTAAACGTGCTCAACTTACCTATTACACCGCATGGGAGCTGGCCAACCAGGCAAAACGCCCGGCTGTTGACATGGATGGTAAAGGAAATGCTAAGAAATAAAAATTTTAAGCCCTTCGATACCCGAAGGGCTTTTTTATGCATTATACTTTCCACGGAAACATAAAATCCTATCTTTGAATTATGATGAAAACTGCGGAGGAATTTTTAGAGAAATCTGATGAGAAGGCGTTCGATTTACCACATCGTAAAACCATTAATTACAATATTGGCAAATACAATACTGCGGTAGAAAGGGGATTGTCTAAATTTGAAAACCTCGAAGCATCGAAAAAGAAGGCACACGTAATTAAATGGCGTGTGATGGAAAACCTGGATAAATTCCTCCCTGAATTTGAGTCAAACTTCCAAAGACGGGGTGGAAAGGTAATCTGGGCAAATGATGCCGAAGAAGCTCAGCGGGAAATTCTTAGTATTATTAAAAGAAATAATGGAAAAACAGTCATCAAATCCAAATCGATGACTACCGAAGAAATTCATCTGAACGATTTTCTGGCGAGCAATAAAATTGAATCTTTAGAAAGTGATTTGGGTGAATACATTGTGCAGCTTCTCGGGCAAGCCCCCTACCACATTGTTACCCCGGCAATGCATTTAAGCGCAACAGATATTGCTAAATTATTCCATGAGAAATTTGGAACACCCATTGATGCTACACCACCTCAATTGGTTCAAAAAGCACGTGAATTACTCCGGGAAAAGTATTTGAATGCAGATATCGGAATAAGCGGTGGAAACTTTTTGATTGCTGATACCGGAAGTATTGCCATTACGGAAAATGAAGGGAACGCTCGTTTAAGTACAACTTTCCCAAAAATTCATATCGCCATCGTAGGAATTGAAAAAGTAATACCATCCATTAACGACCTTGATCTGTTCTGGCCTTTGCTGGCATCTCATGGAACCGGCCAGAACCTGACCGTTTACAATACCATTTTGAGTGGTCCACGTCAGCCTGATGAAACTGATGGGCCTGAAGAAATGTACGTCATCCTTTTAGATAATGGACGTACCAATTTACTTGCTCAAAAAGATCAACGCCAGGGTTTATATTGCATCCGATGTGGAGCATGTTTAAATGCCTGTCCTGTGTACAAAAATATTGGTGGGCATACCTACAACACCACCTACAGCGGTCCCATTGGATCGGTGATTACCCCACATTTGAAAGGCATGGAAGAATTTAAACATCTAAGCTATGCCTCCAGTTTATGTGGAAAATGCTCAGAAGTTTGTCCTGTAAAGATTGACATCCATAAGATGCTGTTACTTAACCGCCGGGATGCAGCAGCAACGCATGAAAACGGCAAGACAGAAGAAATGGGTTGGAGCATGTTTAGCCGCATGATGCAAAAACGTAAGTGGATGGATTTTTTCGGTGGCAGGTTTAAAAACTTTATGCTAAAACGTTTCTTTAAAAAAAGCTGGGGAGCATACCGGGAACTCCCAACATTAGCGGATAAATCTTTTGCGAAGCAATATGAAGAAATGAAGAAGGGTAAGCAAGAGTAATTTTAGCTAACAATTAAATCATCATATTATGCATTTCAACCGAGGCAACAAAAGCGATAGTTTTTTATTGAGCTTGTACAAAAGATTGCTTTATCCCCGTATGGTTGAGGAAAAAATGCTAAAGCTCCTGCGTCAGGGTCGCATCGGCAAGTGGTTTTCAGGTATTGGCCAGGAAGCAATTGCCGTAGGCTCAACTTTGGCAATGCAAAGTGATGAATATATTTTACCCATGCACCGCAACCTTGGTGTTTTCACTTCAAGGGAAATTTCTTTAAAAAAACTTATGGCACAGTGGCAAGGGAAACTTACCGGCTTTACCAAAGGCCGTGATCGCTCTTTTCATTTTGGCACACAGGACTACAAAATCATTGGAATGATTTCACACCTCGGTCCACAATTGGCCTTAGCTAATGGAATTGCACTTGCAGATGTACTGGACGAAAAACAGAAAGCAACCCTTGTTTTTACTGGCGAAGGGGCGACAAGTGAAGGTGATTTCCATGAAGCCCTGAATGTAGCTGCTGTATGGAATTTACCAGTAATTTTCCTGATCGAGAACAATGGTTATGGACTATCGACACCGGTTGAAGAGCAGTTTCGATGCAAACACCTGGTTGATAAAGCCCTGGGTTATGGTATGGAAGGTTTTCAAATTGATGGCAATAATATTCTGGAAGTTTATGATGCGATTGACAGGATTGCGGCAGACATCAGGCAAAAACCAAGACCAGTGTTGGTAGAGTGTTTGACATTCAGAATGCGGGGGCATGAAGAGGCTTCAGGAACTAAATATGTACCGCAGGAATTATTTGATGAGTGGGAGAAGAAAGACCCTCTAAGTAACTATGAACATTTTTTACTGGATCAAGGTATCCTTACAACAGACGTAATGGTCGACATTAAAATTGAAATCAAAAAGACCATTGAGCTCGATGTAGAAGAAGCCTTTGATGAGCCGGAGCCGGAAGCAAATTTGTTTACAGAATTAACTGACATGTACTATCCTCACGAGCAAACAGTGAGTGAACCCACCGGCTTAAAAAGGGAAATGCGTTACCTTGATGCAATATCAAATGCTTTGGATCTGGGTATGGAAAAATATCCAAATCTGGTTTTAATGGGGCAGGATATTGCAGACTATGGAGGCGCTTTCAAAATAACAGAGGGATTTTCCGTTAAATACGGAAAGTCAAGGGTTCGGAATACACCTATCTGCGAATCGGCAATAGTTGGTGCAGGCCTCGGGTTATCTATAAATGGTTACAAATCTGTCGTAGAAATGCAGTTTGCCGATTTTGTATCGGTAGGTTTCAATCAGATCGTAAATAACCTGGCCAAAACACATTATCGATGGGGACAAAATGCAGATGTAGTGGTGCGTATGCCTACAGGAGCAGGAACTGGTGCCGGGCCATTTCATTCGCAAAGTAATGAGGCATGGTTTACCAAAACGCCAGGCTTAAAAATTGTTTACCCAGCCTTTCCCGATGATGCTAAAGGCTTGCTCTTAGCAGCTATTGAAGATCCAAATCCAGTAATATATTTTGAACATAAATACTTATACAGGAGTTTAACAGGAAATGTACCTGATGGCTATTATACCACAGAAATTGGCAAGGCGGCTAAGCTTAGAGAAGGTAATCGATTTGTCATCGTCACTTACGGATTAGGGGTGCATTGGGCATTGGATTATCTGAAAGACCATCCAGATGTGAGCGCAACATTAATTGATTTAAGAACCTTGCAGCCCTGGGACAAAGATACTGTTGCAGCTGCTGTAGAAGCTACAGGAAGGGTATTAATTTTACATGAAGACACCTTAACCAATGGTTTTGGATCTGAAATATCTGCGTGGATCGGTGAACATTGCTTTCAGTTCCTGGATGCACCTGTGATGCGCTGCGGCAGTCTGGATACCGCAATTCCAATGAATAGAATACTGGAAGATAACTTTCTGGCTAAAGCGAGGCTAGCAGAAACAATTGATAAATTATTAAAATATTAGAGAGTTTTACCACTATAAAACAAAATCATGTGTTACCGTGGTTAATTTATATAAACAGGATGAGCAATTTTACAGTTGAAGGAAACATAGTTGATATTGCAAAGCGTAATATTTTCTTTGGTGAAGTGAGGGTTGAAGATGGAAAAATAAAATCTGTTACTTCGCTTTCTCAAATGGTGGATAAGGCTCACTTTATTCTTCCCGGATTTATAGACAGTCATGTCCACATTGAGAGCAGTATGCTTATTCCAAGCGAATTCGCCAGGCTTGCTGTTATTCATGGAACTGTCGCAACAATAAGTGATCCTCATGAAATTGCAAATGTTTGCGGTATGGAGGGAGTTGAATTTATGCTGTCTAATGCTAAGACTGTACCTTTTAAATTCAACTTCGGAGCACCTAGCTGTGTTCCTGCCACGAAATTTGAGACTGCAGGTGCTGAACTTAACCATGATGACGTAAAGTCACTTTTAGCAAGACCGGAAATCAAATACCTGAGTGAGATGATGAATTTTCCCGGGGTGCTATACAAAGATGAGGAAGTATTAAAAAAGATAGCTGCTGCACATGCGGTTGGCAAGCCAGTAGACGGCCACGCACCTGGTTTGCGCGGCGACGCTGTTCAACAATATATAGACGCAGGAATATCTACGGATCATGAATGTTTCACGGCAGAGGAAGCTTTAGACAAACTTCAACGCGGCATGAAAATTCTCATAAGGGAAGGCAGCGCTGCCAAAAATTTTGACGCGTTAGTAGACCTGTTAAATGACTGGCCGGAAATGATTATGTTTTGTAGCGATGATAAGCACCCTGACAGTTTGGTTGAGGATCATATTAATGCCTTATGTGCCAGGGCAGTTGCCAGAGGAATAAACATCTTTAATGTATTACAGGCAGCTTGTATTAATCCTATAGCGCACTATAACTTAGAAGTTGGTCAGCTTCGCCTCGGTGATGATGCCGATTTCATTATTGCCAATGACCTTAAAGATTTCAAAATAAAACAAACTTATGTGAACGGGATTTTACTTGCAGAGCAGGGAAAAACCGTTGGAAATTGGGTCAAGGATATAGAAGATCAGGAATCCGTAAATCACTTTGACTGTAGCTTTAAAACGGAAGCAGATTTTGTATATCCATTCACTTCACAAGATGAAATTGCAGTAATTGAAGCATTGGATGGTCAGCTGATTACAAACAGACTTTCTGCCAGGCCAAAAATCTTCGATCAGAATATCATAAGTGATACAGAAAACGACGTTTTAAAAATAGTAGTGGTGAACCGCTATCATGATGCGCCTGTGGCGGTTTCATTTGTTAAAAACTTTGGGCTGAAAGCTGGTGCTATTGCTTCAAGCGTTGCACACGACAGTCATAACATAATCGCTGTTGGAGTTGATGATGCGAGTATTTGTGAGGCAGTAAATCTGGTAATTAAAGAAACGGGCGGAGTTGTGGCTATTGGAAATGATAAAAGACAGGTTCTGGCATTACCGGTAGCAGGCTTAATGAGCAACCAGAATGGCTATCAGGTAGCAGAAAGTTATACGCAGATTGATCAGTATGCTAAAGAACTGGGCTCGACGCTCAAAGCTCCATTCATGACACTGTCTTTTATGGCTTTACTGGTTATTCCACGCTTGAAACTGAGCGACAAAGGTTTATTTGACGGGGATAAGTTCGAATTCGTTTAGCAGTTTGCCTAACGCAAGCTTAATCGAGCAAAAAAACCTCGGCGAGGGGATTAAACAAATATACCCTTTTGTCATCCATACAGATGCAGCGATAACGTTTTCTAATGCGCTCACCTTTGGTAAAACGGCGGCCATCTTTGATTCGGAAATTGGTATTTACGGGTAACTGTTCCACATGTAAAATATCTGCCTTACCAGAATCGTATTTTTTTAAAGCCCTGGATAAGTGTAAATCAGAACAACTTGATGCCGCAGGGTTCGACATGTAATTGTCAATTGCCTGATGGATATCAGCAGGAAAAACGTTCATTTCAAAAAAAGGATTCATCATTCGCTGGAAATTTTTCTTCCATTCTGATCCATGTGGTTTTACTTTATTTTTGAAATCGTTCCAGGTTAACAGATGGGCAAATTCATGAACCGTCGTCACCAGAAAGGCATAGTGATTGAGGTTGAAATTCACTGATATCCGGTGTCCTTTATCGCGGTAAGGATGACGGTAATCACCAAGCTTGGTTGCACGGGTTTTAGCAATTTTGAATTCACACTGAAAATAATCTATCCATTTTGCAATCAGCGGTGCCGCTTCGGCCGGCATGTATTGAGCTAAAAGGTTTGTATTATCCACGAATGCTAAGATAGGAATTTTTGATTTTCTTAAAGACAGCGGTTACCAGGAATTACAATGGAAAAACAGAACTCCAAATAATTTTAGGGTAAACTTATAATGATTCACTCATCATTCCTCTGATGGAAACAAGGAAGCCAAGACCATTTTAATTTCTCCAAAGGAATAATCCTTACCCAAAAACTCCCGTATAGCAGCCATTGATTTTGTTTTCTGACTCTCGACAGCATTGGCGATGTTTTTAATTTTATTGGGCTTGACCAATTTCCCTACATCGATTTGCTGGGTAGAGATGAAGTAGGCTAAATGCCCTTCAACAGTTCCAACTGAGAGACCCCGCTCCTTTGCTATTTCCTGGACCGTTTTACCCTGTTCATACAATTCGAAGCTGACAAACTTAGTATCGACTTTTGGTTCTTTTTTCTTTTTTTCAACAGCCGATTTTACTTTTAATGCGACGCCTTTTAGCTGAATAGCCTTTTGTAGTTGTGCGTTACGCTCGGTTGTATTTAACAAGGCATCAGTATCGGCCTTACTGAATTCTTTACCCTCGATAATTGCCAGCAACAAGGCTTTCGCCTTGTGTATTTTTTTCAACTGCTCATATATCAGAATTTCAAGTTCGAGTAGTTCTGTTAAATAGGTTTTAATCTGTTTTTCTTCTTTGATAGATTCAATTTGCGAAAGCAGTTTATCTGATACCTGTTTGATTAGGGGGCTAAAATACTTCACGGCAGCCTCTACTCTCTTGGAAACGTTGAATAGCGTATGTTCAGTACGCTGGGCAAACAAAGCTTTAAGCTGATTGATGAAAGTATCTGCTGTAGATGTGATCTGCTGAAAATCCTTATATAGCGCCATGGTCCAACCATCATAGCGTTGTTTGGTAGATTTTGCTTCACTTTTATCGAAGGTTTCTACATGCTCCTTTAAATAATACCGTACCAGATTCAGGTCAAATGCAGACAGCAAATATGTTCTGGCAAAATCGTAACTTTCTAAACCAATTTGCTCAGTGAGGATTTCCGCCGGTTGCCGTGTTTTCGAGAAATAATGTATATTCTGGTCTTGCATTAAACCATTTTCACGCAAGTGAGAGGTTAATACGAGCCCTTTTAAAGACCTCAAACGCGACAGGGCTACGTAAGCCTGGCCAGGTGCAAACGCATCACCGATATCGATAATCGCTCTGTCAAACGTTAAACCTTGACTTTTATGTACTGTAATTGCCCAGGCCAGTTTAATTGGATATTGAACAAATGAACCAGCCACATTCTCGTCAATCTCATTGGTAGCCTCGTTCAGTTTATATTTAACATTCTCCCATGTGTAAGGTGAGATCTTAATTACCGTTTTATCTTCAGTCAATTCAATTTCAATGGTATCTTTTTCAATGTGATGAACGACACCGATTTTGCCATTATAATAACGTTTTTCGGCAGTCATATCATTTTTGATAAACATGACTTGTGCACCAACCTTTAATTCCAGGCTCCTGTCATTCGGATATGCATATTCATTAAACTCGCCATTGACTTTCGCATCAAAAAAATATGACTTTGCAGCTAACTGTGTTAAGCGTTCGCGATTGATGGTATCTGCTTTATTGTTATGTGTGGTGAGTGTGATGTAGTTTTCATTTGCGCCCGGCTTAAAATCCTGTTTGAAATGCTGTTTCAACAATGCAGTATCGTCGGCTGTGATCTGATTGTTTCTCAGGTTATTCAGCAAGTCAATGAAAACAGCATCGTCCTGACGATAAATTTTATCCAGCTCGATATAGACAGGTGGATTGGTCTGTAAGGCCAGAGCATCGAAAAAATAAACGCTTTTATAAAAACCCGCCATTACTTTCCATTCATCATTTTTGATTACCGGAGGAAGTTGGTACAGATCACCTATAAAAAGCAACTGCACACCACCGAAAGGTATATTTCTGTTTCTGCGAATGTAGCGTAATGAGAAATCGATCGCATCCAGCATGTCGGCTCGCAACATACTAACCTCATCAATGACCAGCAATTCGAGCTCCTGAATCATGCGGCGTTTATTTCCCTGCATGTTCAGGTGTTTTACTATCGTTCGAGGCGTATTGAAGTTGAAGGTAATGTTCTGATTAATAATTCCGGTAGCAGCATCTGGCAAAAAGGCGCCGAAAGGGAGCTGAAACAAAGAGTGAATCGTTACTCCTGATGCATTGATTGCCGCAATGCCAGTGGGTGCACAAATCATTACCTTTTTGTGCGTAAGTTGAATTAATTTACGCAGGAAAGTAGTTTTTCCTGTTCCCGCTTTCCCTGTTAAAAAAACGTGCCTGGAGGTATAATTAACAAATTTAGCCGCGATTTCTGCAGGCATAGAAGTTTCTTCTAATGTTGGCATTGGCAAAATGATTTTAGTTTGCTTTATTTTGGAGGGATATTTAAAGCTAACAATTTTAGCACAAAAATAGGCATGATTTATAAGATTAAATATTTTATCGGTGATAATTTTAAGGTTAATTAACCACAATAAAAATCAATATTTATATTCGTTTGTTTATTTAATCATATGATCGAAACAGATAGACTCATTTTGAGGCCACTTACCCACAAACAACTGGTCAAATACATCAAAGACGATCATTCGCTTGAAAAAGAGTTTGGTCTTCTGCCTACAAAAAAAAACATCTCATCATCACTTCGCTCGGCATTAAAGCAAAGTGTATTGCCTAATGTATCTGATCAGGATAAAGATTATCTGTATCACACTTTTTGGACAATTATCTCTAAGCCCGACCATAGAATGGTTGGCGACATCTGCTTTGTGGGAGAGCCTGATCTGAACGGAGAAATAGAAATCGGTTATGGTACCTATGAAGAATTTCGGGGGAAAGGTTTTATGACTGAAGCAGTTGGCCGGATCATCGGCTGGGCAAAGGCACAGCCAAAAGTGAAATCCATATTTGCAGCAACAGAGAAGGACAATGTTGCTTCATATTCTATTCTTGAAAAAAACGGCTTTAAACATATTGGGGAAGTAGATGATATGATGAGCTGGAAACTTCAGTTTTAGATTATTTTAAATTAGCCAAGGCTTTTTCTGATAGCAAAAAGGGCTACCATTGTTTGAATGGTAACCCTGTATTATTTAAATTAAGCTTCTGATGTTTATCAGAAATAATGTTATTTCTGTCTGAAG
Organism: Pedobacter frigidisoli; assembly: GCF_032678525.1. Lineage (GTDB taxonomy): Bacteria > Bacteroidota > Bacteroidia > Sphingobacteriales > Sphingobacteriaceae > Pedobacter > Pedobacter frigidisoli_A. The sequence goes on along the minus strand of NZ_JAVTSE010000007.1, from coordinate 8,556 downwards.
AAAATCTGAACAGGCGCACCTGCAAAGTCAAAGTTTTCTCTCAGTTTATTTTCCAGAAAGCGCTTATAAGGATCTTTAATATATTGTGGCAAATTACAGAAGAACGCAAACATCGGTGAAGTTCCATTAATCTGCGTAATATATTTAATTTTAATGTGCTTACCTTTTAACGCCGGAGGTGGGAATTTCTCGATTAAAGGCAACATTACATCGTTAAGTTTTGAAGTTGGGATTTTCTTACTTCTGTTTTTGTATACTTCTAAAGCAGCTTCGATGGCTTTGAAAATACGTTGCTTGTTTAATACTGAAGTAAAAATGATGGGCACATCTGTAAATGGTTTAATACGCTCCTTAATCTGCTCTTCAAAAGCTTTCATGGTTTGGGTATTCTTCTCGATCAAATCCCATTTATTGATCAGGATTACGATTCCCTTTTTATTTTTTTCAGCTAGGTGAAAAATGTTAATATCCTGGCTTTCGATACCTTCCTGAGCATCGATCATCAATACAACCACATCAGCCTCTTCTAAAGCTTTAATGGTACGCATTACCGAATAAAATTCCAGATTTTCTTTAACTTTTGTTTTCTTACGTAGTCCGGCAGTATCAATTAACATAAACTCATGACCAAACTGGTTATAGTGGATTTTAATCGAATCGCGGGTAGTACCTGCATTTGCAGTAACGATATTTCTTTCTTTACCAATTAAAGCATTAACCAGAGATGATTTACCTACGTTAGGCCGCCCAGCTATGGTTATCTTAGGCAATTGGTTTTCTTCCTCAGGAATATCTTCAAAGTTTTTAACTACTTCATCCAATAGCTCTCCAGTGCCAGAGCCCGTCATGGATGACAAGGGATAAACTTCCCCTAAGCCAAAACCATAAAAGGTGTGAATCTCGTTATATAAGGCTGTATTGTCTACCTTATTGGCACAAACAAAAACAGGCTTTTGACTTCTGCGAAGTACCTGAGCAATGTCATCATCAAGGTCTGTAATTCCGGTAGTTACATCTACCATGAAAATCAGCACACTGGCTTCTTCGATAGCAATCATTACCTGCTCACGAATAGCAGCTTCATAAACATCTTCAGAATTGGCTACATAACCACCTGTATCGATTACGGTAAACTGTCTGTCTGTCCACTCACCTACACCGTAATGCCTGTCGCGGGTTACACCGCTCATGTCATCAACAATGGCTTTGCGGCTTTCAGTCAGCCTGTTAAAAAGGGTACTTTTACCTACGTTGGGTCTGCCTACAATGGCGATAATATTACTCATGTTACGTATTATTGATAGTTAATGGCTTATAGTTAACAATCGTGGTGTTAAGCAAGCTTGCTTAAACTATTTGGCTATCAGCCATTGACTATCAACTATAACCCAATTATTTCGGGCTGCAAAGGTACTGTTAATTTCTGTAACCTTTAACTTAAAATTGTTTTTTATACTTATTCAGCAGATCTTAATCGCTTTATCTGTCAGTTCATTAACCTGGAATGATGGTTAGTTATCGTAACCAAAACTTTTCAGATAATTCTTTTTACTTCTCCAGTCAGGGATTACTTTGACAAATAATTCGAGAAAGACTTTGCTGTCTAAAAATTTCTCTACCTGTATGCGTGCTTCGGTACCTACTTTTTTTAGCATACTGCCTCCTGTACCTATTAAAATATTTTTTTGCGAATCACGCTCCACTACAATTTCTGCACTGATCCTGATCATTTGCCCTTTGCCATTTTTAAGCGGCTCTTCTTTAAAGCTTTTCACAATAACTTCGGTACTATAGGGAATTTCCTTCTGGTAATTCAGGAAAATCTTTTCCCGGATGATTTCAGAAACAAAAAAACGTTCAGAGCGATCAGTAAGATCTTCCTTATCGTAATAAGCCGGATGTTCAGGCATCAGCTCAAGAACATGGTCTAAAATACCTGTTACGTTATGGTTATGTAATGCAGAAATGGCATAAATTGAAACAGGCTTTAGCTTTTCCTGCCAGTAAGCGATTTTTTCATCTACCTGTTCCTGCAACGCGGTATCAATTTTATTAATCAACACAATGGTTGGAATGTCGCGATCGAGGATTTTATCGAGAACATCGTCTTCATCATGCGTCTCGTTTATATCCGTAACGAATAAAAGTACATCTGCATCAGTTAAAGAGCCATTAACAAAGCTCATCATACTCTCCTGCAAAGAGTACTTTGGTTTAATTATACCCGGGGTATCAGAGAAAACAATCTGATAATCTTCTTCATTTACTATACCTAAAATACGGTGTCTTGTAGTTTGCGCCTTTGGAGTAATAATACTAAGTCGCTCACCTACAAGCACATTCATTAAGGTTGATTTACCAACATTTGGTTTACCTATAATACTAACAAAACCTGCTTTATGCGCCATCGAAATATTTTTTAAAAAAAATTTGCAGCACAAAGAAACGAATTATATCTTTGCATTCCAATTCGGAAACAGAGTTAAGGATTTAATTCAAGTGAAAAGCCGAGCTGTATGTAGTGCGGGGTGGAGCAGTTGGTAGCTCGTCGGGCTCATAACCCGAAGGTCGCACGTTCGAGTCGTGTCCCCGCTACCAAATTGAGTAGAAAGTTGTAAATCGAGGTTTGAGTTTCAGCCTTTGAAGTAAGAACTTAGAACTAATTTATTGGCCCGTTCGTCTAGGGGTGAGGACGCCAGATTTTCATTCTGGAAACAGGGGTTCGATTCCCCTACGGGCTACAAAAATCAATATCAAATAATTTAAAACCCTGCAAATATGTAATTTGCAGGGTTTTTTATTGATATCAAAATCCTAAAATATGCATCAAATCACAATAAAAAAGTGTGTAATTCGGTGCGTATCCAAAACAAAAACACTAAGCACCGATTTTACTTCAATCAACTGAACACCAACATGTTCAGTTATTAAACATCTTGATACCAGAAAGCTGCTGTCTTACTTTAATTTCACTCTAAGTAAGTAATTATGAAAGGTAATTTCCATCTGCTTTATTATATTATCTAAGAAAGCAAAAAAAATACTTGGCATACTGCCTTAAAAACTACTCAGCACTATGCAAAAGTTCTTGATACCAAGGTCAGTCATGATATGGGTAAGCTTAAACAACAGTTTAGTAGTAATTAAACTTTAATTTAGCATTTAACGTAAATGTTAAAGGCTACATTTTTTTTTTGCTGCTTTTAACATTTTATAATATCTAGTCGGGGGTTATATTTCAAATTTGCAATAGATTATCTTTTTAAAGATTAAGGTACTTAATGCCGCTGGGATGTGAACTTCGTTCACTTTTCGGCGTCTAAGGGCTATCTGGAAGGTTTTTGAAAAGTGACTCACCGAATCACTCACCTTTTTCGACTGTATTTTTTAGTTGCAATTGCTATAAGCAAATATAAGTCGGGATTTCGCTAAAAATGTGCACCCAGCTTTTTACCATCCGGTCTTAATGGAATTGTAAAGACAGAGCCAAATATATCCGATCTAGACGAACAATATTGAATCTATCCCCGCTTTTCAGAAGCTTAAAACCGCTTAAAACGAGTCAAGTGACCACTTTTAAGCGAGATCTAGTGAACAATATAGACCGAAACAGGTGGCCACGATAGATGAAAACCAGTGGCCACTTTTAGCGGAACTCACACACTACCCTGAAACCAAATAGCCCGGCATCATTGTTGTTTAAAATTTGGAATTACTAAAGGATGAAATTAATAAAAGCCATATCGGTCATTTTATTGCCGTTTTTTGTTGCCTGTGAAAGCGATGAAAAGAAGTTTGCGAGGGCTGAAAGGGAATGTTCGCAAAAAAACAGCGTGGATCAATTAGATGTCAGTCTTTTTGGCTATTCTTATGATGACGCAGATTCAGTGTCGATAAAAATACAACGCGACGGTAAGATCATAGCAGATTATAAGGATGCGCTTCCCAAAAAGTATTTTGATTCCTTAAGGCACCAAAGATACTACACCATTAAAAAGAATATCCTGCTGACCGATACGCTTATGGTCAAAATAGCAAAGGAGCCAATTAGAAAAATATATGGGTTTAGCTATGCTGTTAAACCCCACTTTACCATGATGAACAGAGATTTTGGATGCGAATTCAGCAGTTTTGTAATGGATGGAGAGATAGTGAATGAATCTACAGTTAGCCTGGTTAAAAAATCAGCAAAATAAGCTGAAATATCGTCATTGGTGGTTAAGGCATCTTGGCTTATATTAAATTTGAAAAAATGCTGAATATCATTCTCCTGATAAAGCGATTTGGAAGATGATACCGCAAATTAAAATAGTTGGTTAAATTTTGGAAAAATAAAAATATAAAGACCATTAATTATTGTTTTATGCAATTTGAACAATCAGAAAAACAACTTACACAGGAAGAACTCAACAACTTTGAGGAAAATTTTCAAGTCAGCCTTCCAGACGATTTTAGGCAGCACTACCTGAACTACAATGGTGGTTATCCACCTTATGATTATGTTAAAGGTTTAAAAAATATCTTTACCATCAACGGATTTGATTCAATAAAATATGGAACGCTGCCGATAGAACAAGCCATAGCTGATCATAAAAAAAGCGGAATTACTTTTGAAAAAAAAATTCCATTTGCATACGATAATGGCGGGAATGTTTTTCTGATCTCCGAAGATGGTGCTATTTATATCTTAGAATCCGAATTTCTGAAAGACAAAAACTACATCCTGGTTTCCGAATCATTCACCGATTTTTTGAATTCATTTTATAATCAGTAGTTAATTAAGGAAAGGTTACTAGATTGGTGTACACTGTTTAGGTCTACCATTCTTAAAATAGAGAATAGGGATGTGTTATCGATAAAAATTGAAAATAAATTTATTAATGAAATTAATCTAAAAAGAGAATGGCAACAAAGTCATTCAGGGTTTTTGATCCAAAAGATATCCTTTGTCCATCATGACTAAAAAAGCCAAAATAATACTAAGCTTGATTTTCTTTTTAGAGATCCTATTTCTAATTAGAACTTACCTTATTTATTCTTTTTATAAGAATGATGAAACTTATGGTGATGGATTACCAAATCCGTCTAAATATGATCATCATTTTTATTCTGCCATATTTCTTTCATTGGTAATAATGATGTTATTGATGTTTGGTTGTATTTTACTCTTAAAAAAATCAAAACGAAAATGATAAACTGATATAAATTGAATACAATAAAAAAATCACTAATTATGAGCCTAGTTTCTGCACTGGTAGGCGGATTACAAATGGCTTTATTTTTACCAGATGGCATTTCATGCTTAGATGGAACCAGTTCACTATTTGATGGGATCTTATTTTTAATGCCAATTCAATTGGTCATTGTCTTTTGCTTAGGATTTATAGATAAAAAAATAACAGCCTATTTGATCCCTGCATTTTTGCTGATTTTTTGGCTGTTTATAAATAGACATGAATTTGTCGCCAGAAAAGCATGTTGGTCTACATTTTCAGATGCTGAAATTTTAAAAGTAGTTCTGCTAAAATCTGCGATTACTTGTACGATATGCCTTTTGCCCTTATATTTTTTGCTAAAAAAATATATCATTCGTTAAATCTAAACAGAATAGACATTTAGGGTGTAGTCCTATCTTAATTAGGCAGCCATAAATATTAATGTAAAAAACCTTACAGGTCTTTTTTCAATTTGTATGTCTCTCTGGTACCGACCAGCTGATCTATAAAATTGCTTTTAAAAATATATTTATTGCTGTTTTTAGTGATTATTAAAGTCAAACTACGATCTTCTTTATCAGCAAAAACTATTTTAGACGGTTGTGTTTTTACTCTTATCAGATCTTTCTTTACATTTTCCACATAACTATCAAGTTGAAAATTAGCTGATGCGTTATCGACATTTATTTTAATTGTTCCCCAACCTCGTGCATCTCCCGATTCCTCTTTCATTCTTAAAAAATGACCGGTATAACTTCCTGTAAATTGGTTACCGCTTGCTGGAAACTTATGTTTATCAAAAGTCCATTTCTTAAGGAGTTTTTCATTTGACTTTAAGTACAAAATTTCATTGCTGCCGAGATCATCAATACTCACACTTACATCTGCAAATCTTAGGTTGATCGTATCGATGATCCTGTATTTTTCAACGTCTTCACTTTTTAAAGATCTTTCCAGGGAAAAGATATAGCGGTTATTTGTTCTTTCTTTATAAATACTGTATGAAATACTGTCAATCCCAGTTTTCTGTTCTCTGAAAGTTTCGACGCTATTTAGCTCATCGCCGGAAAAGAATTCCTTACCAATATAAACATCTTTCTGATTCGATATCTTATCTATGGCTTTATTGGTTTTAGGCACAGTATCAATGGCCCTTCGAGATGACTTGTTTTGGTTGCATGATACTAATACTGCAATGATTAATAAGAGACTGTAAAGTATAGACTTCATCATATCGTTAATATATAATTTTTTTTAATTTATCGTAGTATGTATGCCTTTTGCCACTAGATTTTCCATCAGGAAATTGTTAAGTTCGATTAAAAAAGTCAATGGAAGCGAGAATCAGCCCAGCAGCCGCAGTTTTTTAATTACAAAAACCAGCTCCTTACAAATTGCCAAAACCTATGCACAACGTCCAACTCAAAAACCATTAACCGAAATTTCTGAGATCACTCCCGAATTTCCGCATCTTACCAAGATAATTTTAGCATAGTTTTATGCTCCTATTACATACATATAAAACCAACATTTCCATTTCTCCTGATGAAAACAATCATTACTCTGTTAACAGCTAGGCTATTTTTTATCGGTAGTTTAAGTGCGCAGGCCCAGTCTTACTACCTGAATTCGGTTGATGAAGAAAAGCCCTTTAGCTTATATATTTACCACGGCCCTGATGGCAAGGGTGCTTTTGTTCAGTATTACGGCAGAACGGGACTGATCGCATTAAAGCAGAGAAATTTAAAAGGGATAATTCCAATTCTTACAGGTGGATAGAGGTAGTAAACGGAAAGGCATCAGGAGCCTATTAGTTGATAGAAAAAAATGGTAACGTACTGAGCGCCTGGTACGATAGAGGGTCAGACCACCGTCGTTTTAAGTTTTCAGAAGTTAATTTAGAACCTGCCGGGAAGGAAATTCAAAAAATGCTGCTTAATGATATCCTGATTAATTATAGCACTGATGCTGTTAAAAACCTTGTTTACTTCAGGAGTGCTAAAGGTGAGGGGCAAATGGCAAATACCGATGCAATAGATGCATTGGAAGCCGAAAGAAAAAGTTACATCGAGGATTACAATTTTGGTGGCTATGATGATTTCGCGTTTTCAATTCCGGACGCTGGAATGGGTATTTATCGGGCGTTCAACATTTGGCTTTATACCCCTAAGACCAGGCGATATAATGCACTACTACCGTCTGGGGATAAAAGAAGTAAATGCAATTGCCTTTGCGATGTTACACCCGGCAAAAAAATAAAATGATTATTACCTCTTGCCGTGGAGATGCAAAATGGTGGCAGGATATTTACCGGGTTACAAAAGATAACCGGCTTGTTGGGATCGTTCTAAAGAAATAAGTCAATGATTGTCATGAGGGATCTGCATTTTTTTGAAGAATTGCTTTCGCTAAATTTAAGTCATTTTTATAGACAGCGATATAATGTAGTGCAACCATTCCCTTATTATTCTGGTAGTTAACATTAACGCCCTTTTCTATTAAGTAATGTGCGATTTCATCTCGTTTATTCTGAAGTCCTACTTGTAAAAGGGACATATCATTAACGTTCAAAACATTTATATTTGTTTCACTGATTTTTTCTTTTACAGCTTTCAAGTCGCCGTCTGTGACGATTTTAAAAAAACTTTCCATTGAACTTTAGTTTGTATATTTTACTTCGATTAATCAAAGGCGTTCCTGACAATAATTATGATATTTCCATCATCTTAAAGATTTTTTGAAGATAAGATCTCTTTCATAATTATCACATAAATCCACTTATGAAGGCCCTCACTTTTAGGAAAGTCTGCCTTTCCTTTGCTCCTCTGCGTTTAATTCAATTAGCAATTTCAGCACATTTCCAGTTCAGAATGACACCAATAGCCTACAGGAAAGAGTTTGGGAAGAAGAGATAATCTTGCATTCATTATTGGATATCCCCCAACCTCGGTAAAGACCGTTACAAATAAGTAACGAACCAAAATTTTCTTTTTTAAAACACTTCGTAAAATACCTTAGTAAGCCTGAAAAGCACATATTATCTCATCAAATGGCGGCTTGGCTGAAAGACTTAGAATCTTTTAGCTATCAGCTATCGGTTCGATTCCGGCATCAGGCTCGTGTCGCTAGACGATACAATAGTCATAGAGCAACCAAAGCGTAGAGGAGATGAAAATCACGCGGTTCAAAGAAGGTGGTTAAAAAGGGTGAAGTTTTTTATTTGCAATATGATAGTTATATTCTTATGAATTAGACAGTTATCATATGTAAAGTTTTTCGGCACTGCTTAACATTAATCCGGAGATGCTGCCTTTGTCTTAAAACTAATTATATGAGCCCT
>NZ_JAVTSE010000006.1:0-366802 GCF_032678525.1 Pedobacter frigidisoli | reverse complement strand
AACAGCACCCGCCGGCGGAATGGTTGCTACTGTCGGTGTATCATTAGTCTCCGTCGTTCCTGATACATCAGTCACGTCCAATCCAGCTGGTGTTTTACCAGTTACCGTTGCCGTATTGCTGTATGTACCCGCATCAATATCGGCTTGAGTTAAAGTATGAACAGCAGTAAGTGTTACGCTTGCGCCTGGAGCCAGACTTGGAACCGGAGAACCTGTTACCACTGCATTCGCGTCCGCAACCGCAAGATTGCTTAAGGTGACATTACCTGTATTTTTAATCACCAGGTTATATTTTAAAACACCTCCTGCAACCGACGGAATGGCTCCATCAATCGTTTTGACCAATGTTACACCCGGTAAAATAGAAATATTAACATTTGCAGTTGCAGTTTGAGCAGTTGGAAGTTCAGCACTGTTAACACTGGCCACATTACTAATTTGTCCGCTCGCAGCAGTAGGGTTGCCATTGCTATTCAGATCACTTTGCTTTACTATATAAGAACCTGTATAAGTCCACACTTCATTCTTCTCCAGTATCTGATCTGTATTGCCACCTGTTTTTGCAGGATTTGACAAAACACCACCAAGTAAAGCGTCTGTAACGACAACATTATTTTGATTTGAATTCCCGGTATTTTTAACAACTATCGTATAAGGAATGAGATCACCAGCCTGACTTACGGTCACCGTTGGTGTTGTTTTTGTGATACTCACCGAAGAACACACAGGTACAGTTGCGGTGATCGTAAATGCATTACCAACGCATGTTCCCGCAGTCGTCGAGGTTGGAGTAACCGTATATACAATGGTCTGAAGAATATTGCTTTTATTAATCAGCGTCTGACTAATACTGTTGCCTGAACCGGCAGATGCACCAGCTACTTCTGGATTGTTGTTGACCGTCCATGTAAAAGTTGAAGGCACACTGTTTCCACCTTTACCTGTGTTATTCAGATTTGATGTTTGGATATTATAGTTAACCACGCCATCACATGCTACAGTAACTGCATCATTGAAACCATTTGGACTGCTATTTATCGTTACTTTCACGGCAGTTCTTACCGCACTTTCGCAACCATTTAAAGTTTGCGTAGCATAATAGGTCGAACCATTTACCAGCGTGTTAGTTGAAGCCAAAGCCGTCCCGCCACTTGATGCTGAATACCATTTAATTGCTGTACCTGCCGCAACAAGATTAGCCACAGTAGCATGCTCATTCTCACAGAAAGTCTGATCAGATGCTGTTGGCGCTAACGTCTTAGTGACAGTTATTGTTGCTGACGATGTAGCTGGCACACATGGGGTAGTTTGTCCGACACTACTCACTGTAAAAGTTCCCGAGGCGGTAGGCGTACCAGATATTATCAGCTTTTTGGCTACAACATCGTTAACAGCGGTCAATCCAGTCGGAAGAGTTGTGTAACTCACGTCTGTAGCCGATCCTCCCCACGCAAATTCAATAGGCGTAATCGCGGTGGTCTCGCAAACTGTCTGGTTAACGTTTCCTGTCGTTGTTAATGTAGCCGAAGGATTGATATTTACACTTGCACTAACTGATGCCGGAGAACAGGTTGAGGATTGACCTAGAGTTGATACGGAATAGGTTCCACTAGTTGTTGGTGTACCACTAACAGTTAACACTTTGCCATTTTTAGATGCAGTTAAACCGGCAGGTAATGTAGTATAGGAAACATCAGTTGCACTTCCACCCCAGGTATAGGTCGAGCTTATCGATGTGCCCGCACATACTATTTGATTTTCGCCCGATGCCACTAATGTTGGCGCTTCATTTATCGTTACTGTTCCTGCTACACTCACAGCATTACAAGGTGTAGTTTGTCCCGTTGTGGAAACCGTATAACTTCCGCTAGCGGTTGGAATCCCGCTTATGGTTAAAACACTACCACTCTTCGAAGCAGATAGCCCGGCAGGTAATGTTGTGTAAGAAACATCTGTTGCACCGCCACCCCAGGTATAGGTTGAACTAATTGCCGTTCCGGCACATACATTCTTTGTATTCCCACTTGCTGTAAGTGTTGGCGCCTGGTTTACCGTGACACTATAAGTCGAAGATTTTGGACCGTTGGATCCATAAGCTATCGCAGTCACCGTCGCTGTTCCATAGAAATCAGATGCCCAGGTAACTGTGCCTGTTGCTGTTCCTACGTTAGATGAGGTTGTCATTGCCGATGTAACTACCGTTCCGGCAGTATTCGGACTTACTGCGAAAGCCATAGAGGTGGCAAAAGCAGAACTTGCGGTATAGGTGTTTGCACCTGTTCCCTGACAGCGGATATTGGTTCCTGAAGTAAAAACAGGAGCCACAACATCAGGGGCAATATTGACTGTTACAATAGCATCGTCGCACGTAAGCGTGCCGTTGATATTAGTACAAATGGAGTAAGTAAATGTATCCTGTCCATAATATCCGGCAGCGGGTGTATAGGTTAGTGTTCCATTTGCGTTCTTTACGATTGTACCATGCGCGGACGAGGTAGGTACTGTATAAGACGATAAAGAGGCTTGATTGTTGGGAATATCATTGTTTAGCACATCAATAACTACGGGCACACCTAAAGTTGTGGCCGCCAGATCGTCATTGGCCGTCACCAGTGTAATGAACTTTGTATTAAATGCCAGAAAAGCAGGATCACTGCTTCCCCCTAGCTTATAACGCAATACAAGAGGTTTCTGATAATTAAAGGAAGTGATTCCAAAAGCACTGGCATCGGCGGCCCATATCCGGATGGGTCTGTCTGTCTTAATAAATCCCGGTTGTATAACTCCTGTATTTGGGTTATAAAAATCCGGAAGCCAGTTACCCATAGACGATATCGCAGATTGATCGATACTAATTTTGTTCCCAACCAAAATACCATTGGCATCTTCAAAATACACTTCATCTAAGGCACCTGTGGCCTGGGCAACCTGTGTAATTACAATATCGGGAATACCATCGCCGATCTGAGAATCATCAGCAATTGCACCAAAGTTGAAACTCAAAGGCTGTGCTGTAGAAGGAATATTGGTGATACAAGAGCCCATATCAAGACCTCTCGTTCCCCTTGTAAGAATCTGCGATACTGTAACCGGAACTGTGTAGGGATAAACTCCTCCGTTATCTACGCCATCCTCCAGCTGACCCAGCCCGACAAAATTCGATGCCGTGCCTGGCAAAGGAATGTCTTTAACGGGAAATGCCTGATAACTTCCTGGAGTGAAACTTATTTTTGTTGCAAGTAGTAAATCGTTAACTCCGGTAGAATAATTTACACCATTCCATTTAAAGCCCAACAGGTTATGCTTATTATCAGGTTGCACTGAATTAATTGCACCGACAGCAGAAGTCCAGTATCCTTTGTAGTCTGTGTATAATGCACTTGCACCATATTGTGCAGCAACTTCTGACCGCCCAAGTAACATGAGCGATAAAAACAGTGTGATAATTTTAAAAAAATTGGATGATTGATTTTTACAGCGTTCAATTTTATTCATTACTTCCTACCGGAAAGATTCCTTATATATAATAAAAGTTAGACGTTACTGATAAATGCAGATCATCTTATATGTATACCAAACCGTAAATTTCTCCAGATTCCAACAGTACCACTATATATTGATTGTGAATACGTTCAGACAAGCTGTAGATTTAGGGGATACATATAGGGCGACAACAGCACATTCTGAAAGCAGGCAATGAATATCTCTTAACGAGTATTTCAAAAGCACATAAACACACTCTTTTCTGTATTACCAATACTACAAAGTAAATAAATAATGATCTTATTTTTAAACCCCTTCTTGAGTAGTGCGGACTCGCATCGTAATTATTTGATAATAATCAACAACTTTTATTTCACAACTCCGTTCAGGTACGTAGAGCAGCAAGTAAAAAATGAAAAGAGGGTAATTGCTTCGGAATGAAGCATATCAACAGTGGTATCAAACAAATCATTGATGATTTTACCGTTAAGGCAAACTTTTTGATTCCAAACCGTATATTCGGAGCTAGCGCTCTATTACAGCTTTCCGATAGTAATGGTCAAACTGCCAGTTGAATCTAGCGGGACTTCATAGGTACCACGAGCGGATAGCTTTTGATTATGGATCATGTAACGATCGGACGAACCTGCGTCGACCATCTGTTTAATCCTTAATATTGCCTTTGGCGTATGCGGTGTAGCTATACCTAATTTTAAACTAACAGTTTTGCTCAATGCATTATAATTTGCGCTTTCAATAGTACCTGCATCGGTTGTAATCCATAATCCGGCAGGAGCAACAAATAGTGCAGATTTAGCCGATGTAGTGAGGACTACATTGATGTCATTACCCTTCTGTGTAATATTCCCTCCGAATGATAACCACCCAAATTCTTCGTGATTGATAAGATAGGTCGCGGTATTGATGGCATAGCCAAAAAATCCGGATCCATAATCGCCCGAAATGCCGTCGTTCGCCAAAGTAGACGGGTAAGCATGAAATGCAGCCGGCGCAAAGCCTTCTTGCGTGATATTCGAGATAGCACCCATCAGGCCTGCATAACCTGCGCGTAACAGATAAAAATCTGCGGGATTTTTTCGATAATCTGTCAACACGGGAATCGCATTAAGTGCCGATCCATAGTGATGAATCATCCGCTCCACCCGTTGTAACTTTCCACCATACAGAAAATCCCAGTACCGGCGGGCATTTCCATTATAAGCCCAATGTGGCATAACCGGCATATATGCCAATATCGCATCTAGGGTAACTTTCGCTTTATCCTCATAACCAAAATAGTTCGACCACATATACACTTCCTCCTGCCCTGTCGAATCCCAGGGCATTTCGCTTCCAAACGGATATTCCAACGACCGCCAGTGATCGGCTCTTGTTTTCATCACTTTCTCCAGCTTCGCTGCCTCTTCCAGCATCCCCTCATTTTTAAGGTCGTTCAGAATCAGGTAAAATACCGTTCCCTCCATTTGGCCAAACTGTGCATAGTAAGGCGCAATCGCTACCATAGCCAAACCTGTCTCCGCAGCATCAATTAAATGCTGCTTCCAGGTGCTTGCATCCACCAAACCTTGATAATTCCTGGCCAGGCGATACATTACCCAGTGGGCAGCTGCAACATGTGGGTAGTTATAAGATCGCCCCAGGTTGTCCGCTTCCTTTTTAGGCCATGCCGACCAGGTTTTAAAATTCAATGAATTTGAATAGGTTCCTTTGGGAAGTGAGTCTGGCGCATAATAAAATAAGCTTTTCCGTACCCCATATTTCTTAGGCCCATCTTTAAGTTGAATTCTGCCGAACATTACCGTATCCACAAAAGTCTTCATTTTGTCAACCTCTGCTTGATCAGGCCTGACCAATTGTTTCATGATAGCGCCTAACCACGATCCCGCACCACCTTCATCACTTAAGCCAGCAATCCATGCCCGATTATCTTGTCTAACCTGTTCCTTTTTCTCATTGTCATAAGTAATTATCGAGGGACTACGTTTAAAAATTGAATCTGGGTCACTAAACCATTGTTTGGTGGTTAGAAAATGTCCATAGCTATCGACCACATCCTCTTCAGATTCGATAATCTTATAGCTGATCGTCTGCGTTAAACCGTCCTGATAGGTAACCGACAATCTTGCCCTGCCCCATGTCATTCCTTTTAACTGATAAGCTTTCCATCCGTTTTTGGTGCTTGGCAATGCTTTGGTCTCAATCGCCTTATCGGGAAAAACACTAATGGTGCGTACCTCCTTAGGGTATTTCAGAAAAAGCTTTCCAGTTACATTTTTGGGCAGCACATAGCCCGGTACCGAAATCGCTACCGGCTTATGAAGCTGAATCAGTCGTTGCTCAGTATCCTTTGCACTTCCTGAAACCACGAGCTGTAGCGCGTAATTTTTGGTTTCACCTGGATTAATTACGGCTGACGTAGGAATGTTCCATGGGTTTGCATTTTTCCACTCATTTTCCGCAAATGCTTTACTGTGTACCATCCATTCATAAAACCCTTCAAAGGCAATGCCCCTGGGTGTGTTATCGTCGTTTAATGGATTATAGGCCTCAAAGGAGATATTCTTTACCGGAATCACTAACAAAGAAGGGGCTTGTCCACTCAATCTGGTAACCTGCAGATAGCCGGAATCGTTTCCGATATAAGGATCATAAAATACATTTTTGGCATGGGTCTGCTCCAGCGTTCTCCCTTCCAGAATATTGTCAAAAATCATCGGAATACCCAGAGCTCCAATCTCTACAGCACGCTCAGATTTATTTTTGATCTGGAAGCGGAGCACCAGCTGGCCGCTTTTCATCTCCCAGATTCTGATAATTTGCAATGGAATATCGGCCGGAAGAGTTGGATCTAAACTGGCGGCAGCAATTGCCCGCGGAACTGCAACACTTTTTACAGGCTGTCTTTTTGCTGCCGTGCTATAACTTTTCCAGTTACTTTCACCCGAAAAACGTAATCTTAAGTTAATATCTCCCAGATGATAAAGCCCATCGCTGCTGCGCACTTTTAAACTATCAGAAGGTATAAAATCGAAGTTTCTGGTCGATTTAGGTTGCAAACCCGCTACAGTCTGCGAGGAATTTACCAACTTTAATATTAAAGCGCCAGCATCAAAGGTCGAAATGCCGTTCTCCAAACCTAAATTTGATGGCTGTTTGGATAGTTTTTGCCAGGGTGATTGAGCAAAAGCCACTGCACTAAACCATCCGATGATGACCAAGATTAAGGCTATATTTCTATTAAATCTGATTAGGCAGGGTAAATAAATCTTCTTCATAAATCATGGTGTGCAGTACCGCACCTTCCATAAAAGTATGCTTAAAATATCAAAAGAGCCAAATTTGTATTCTACGGGTGAAAAAATGAGAAGAATGGGATTATATCGGATTAAATCCCTCGCCAAAAAAATATAATATGATAGCAACCGAACATGGAATCATGCCCGCCGCTTGAAATTAACTGATAAGGAATGACGACTATTCCACTTTGTTATCTTGTGGCAACGATACAAAAACCTTTTCAGATCCTTTATTTGCAGGTGCCATTTGATAGAACAGAAACCAATAAGTAAATATCATGATCAGCAAACCTAAAAGCAGATTATAAATATCTTTATTTTTCATAACAGCTTCGTTACAAAAACAATGCCGACATCATTACCAACCCGAAATTGTTTTAAAATTGTGCAAATAATTCTAAAACTGTTAATAACCTCAGTTTTTAGGTTCGATACATGAACAAAAACCCGGATTAAAACATTTCTATCCATAGCGTGTTTACAACGCATCAGAATAAGCTTTTATGAATAACAATTTACCCCTTACCGTTAAGCGCTCTATAGAACTTATCGGACTAATGGCACTGGTGACTGTCCTCGTTATAGGTCGCGACATTATTATGCCGATATTGATGGCTTTTTTCATCAGTATCATGTTACTTCCCGTATATAGGTTTTTAAAAAGGAAGAAATTCCCCGAATCTCTGGCGATTATCCTACCCATTATGCTGGTTGCAATTTTTGTAGCCTTAATTGTCTGGTTCTTTTCTAATCAAATAGGCGTTCTGGTTGAGGATTTTCCACAAATCAAAGCAAACGTAACACAACACATTAATTCGCTCAGCGATTGGATAAGCAGGATTACCAAATACAATAGTGCCGATCAGAAAGCTTTTATACAGGACAAAAGCGATGATTTAATGAATATGGGAACATCGCTTGCCGGTGGTGCTGCAGTAACCTTAAGCGGAATTTTTGTCTTTATCGGACTGCTTCCAATCTACATTTATCTGATGCTTTTCTATAAAGATATTATTTTGCGATTCATATTTATGTGGTTCAAGCCTGATCACCATCCAAAGGTAAAGGATGCGATATTTGAAACCGAATCGATCATCAAAAGTTATCTTCTCGGATTGTTGATTCAAATAACCTATATGACCATCCTTTTAGGAGGAATACTCATGCTTATCGGTATAGAACACGCACTATTGATTGGGGTAATTTTCGCTATACTTAACCTGATCCCCTATGTTGGTGCCTTAGTTGGAAATATTATCGGTGTACTGTTAACGCTTGCGTCGTCACAGGAAATTGCGCCGGTGCTTTATGTCCTTGGCGTAATTGCTCTAGTTCAATTTCTTGACAACAATATACTCATGCCACGAATTGTCGGTTCCAAAGTTAAGATTAATGCCCTGTTTGCCATTCTTGGCGTATTTATCGGTGGTACGGTTGCAGGCGTTTCAGGAATGTTCCTTGCCTTACCAATTATCGCTGTTTTGAAGATCATATTCGATCGCACAGACATGTTCAAACAATGGGGTGTTCTTCTGGGCGACGAAAGGCCGGCGAAAAGTCCGATGACATTTTCCAGCTTCAGGAAAAAGAAGCCTGTACCTGTTAAAAATGGTACCGAAAAAGAATAATCAACACCCTATATAATATGAAAAAAACATCTTTGATATTAAGTACTATTGCAATCTTGCTTTCCGCATGCGGCTCTGATGATAAAAACAAGGTTAACGAAAGTGATACTACACTTTTATCAGAAAAAACCAGCGCGACTATAAAGGCTGATCCGGTGACTGGCAAATTCATGTTAAACGGTGAAGCTAAACTCGGTCAGCCCATCAGTATAAAATTCACAGTGTACAATAATTCTGATACTGTGGTTAAATTCTGTAAATGGCATACACCTTTTGAAAAGCTATCCAGTAAATATCTTGATGTTGCATTAGAAGACCATACCGATATCAGTTACCTAGGCCCTATGGCAAAAAGAATGATGCCTCCTCCAGCTGACAGCTACACAACACTAAAAAAAGGCGATAGTACGAGCACAGATTTCAATTTAGCAGAAGGATACGCTATTACAAAAGCAGGTTCCTATACCATAAAATATAATGCCGCAACCGTTAGTGGTGTTGTTGTACCCGACAGCCTGAAAGTCACTGTAGTAAATTAATATTTAGATCATGTAATTAAAACCATTCGTATGCATCTAATGTTTAGTAAATACTTAAAAACGAAAAACATGGGACTATTAAAAACAGCTATATTAGGTGCTGCAGTATATGCGGGCTTTAAATATGTAACCAAAAAAGATCCGGTTACTGGAAAATCAATCGTTGACGATATCAAAGATAAAGCGCCGGAATGGAAAGAAAAAGCTAGAGACTACAAGCGCGAATTCGAGACTAAACTTTCGTACGCGAAAGATGATCTGGGTATTTAACCCACTCGCATGAGCATAAAAAAGTCGCCGTTGGATGAAAACCAACGGCGACTTTTTTATTTTATCCGGCATCTCAAATCTCACGTTTCAAATTTGAGCCTACATCCGTTCCGGAGAAATAATGCCCAAAATCAGCATACCGGAATTAATGATATCAGCAGTTTTTTTACAAAGGTTTAAACGGAACTGTTTCTCTGCCCCTTCTTCCATTTTAAGAATATGCGGCACCTCGTGATAAAATTTATTGAACAATTTGGCCAGTTCATATAGATAATTGGCTAAACTAGCCGGACTATAAGCCTTAGCCGCAATAGCAATTTCTGCAGGGTATTTAGCCAGCAACAAAATCATCTCCAATTCTACAGGCAAAATTTCAGATGGTTTCGTTGCAGTTACCCCATAGTTAGCTTTCGCCAGTAAAGATTTTATCCGGGCATGCGTATATTGAATAAATGGCCCTGTGTTACCCTGAAAATCAATACTCTCTGCCGGATTAAATAGTAATCGCTTTTTAGGTTCTACCTTTAAAAGGAAATATTTCAATGCCCCTAAACCAATATTTTTGTAAAGGGCTTCCTTATCTTCCTCTGCAAAGTCACTGGTTTTTCCCAGTTCCTCAGTTTTTTCCCTGGCGGTAGCAACCATGCTTTCGATCAGCTCATCAGCATCTACTACGGTCCCTTCACGGCTTTTCATCTTGCCATTTGGCAAATCAACCATGCCGTAAGATAAATGATATAAACCTTTAGCCCAGCTTTTACCCAGTTTCTCCAGTATAAGGAACAAAACCTTAAAGTGGTAATCCTGCTCATTTCCCACTACGTAAATCGACTCATCCATATTGAAATCATCGTGTTTCATTTCTGCTGTCCCCAAATCCTGTGTAATGTACACCGAGGTACCGTCCGCACGTAATACCAGCTTCTGGTCTAAGCCATCTTCAGTTAAATCTATCCAAACAGAACCATCTTCTTTCTTAAAGAAAACGCCTTTTGCTAAACCTTCTTCAACGGTACCTTTTCCCAGTAAATAAGTGTTACTCTCATAGTAAAACTTATCAAAATCCACACCCAGGTTTTTATAAGTCACATTAAAACCTGCGTAAACCCATTCATTCATGGTTTTCCAAAGAGAAACCACTTCCTCATCTCCCTGCTCCCATTTCACAAGCATTTGCTGAGCCTCCTTAATCAGTGGCGCATTCTTTTTCGCTTCTTCCTCGGTCTGTCCTTCCGATTTTAATACATCAATTTCCTTTTTGTATTCTTTATCGAAAATAACATAATATTTACCAACCAAATGATCGCCTTTCAAACCAGCACTTTCAGGCGTTTCACCATTGCCCCATTTCTGCCAGGCCAGCATCGACTTGCATATATGGATTCCCCTATCGTTGACTAAATTAACCTTCACAACATCATACCCGTAAGCTTTCAACAGTTCAGACACTGAATAACCCAAAAGATTATTTCTCACATGCCCCAAATGCAGTGGTTTGTTGGTATTCGGCGAAGAATATTCAACCATTACTTTTTTACCATTCGAGGGATAAACGCCAAAATCCGGAGATAATACTTCTTCGTTGAACTGATTAAGAAAGTAGCTTTCGGCAATACTTAAGTTGAGAAACCCTTTAACCACATTGAATCGGGTAATGTTCTGTACGTGAGTTACCAGATATTCTCCAATTTCAGTTGCAGTCTGCTCAGGCGATTTTTTAGATATTTTGGTAATCGGGAATACAACGATCGTTGCCTGCCCTTCAAACTCTTTACGGGTTTCCTGTATATTGATTACACCTTCAGCAACTTCCTCCTTATATAGTTCAAAAATTGCTTTCTGTGCTTCGGTAATAATAAAATTCATGGCGTAAAAATAGGGATTAAAGCGGAAAGCTGAAAGACCAAAGCGGAAAGACTAGCGCATTCACACAATCCTTGTACCTGCTTCCTGATACAACCTACTTGATTCTACCTAAAATTCTAATAGCTTTGTAACAACTAACTTATTTATGAGCGACCAGAATACAGATTTTAAACTAGGCGTAAGTACCGAAATTGGCCGGTTACGTAAATTATTGATCCATAGCCCTGATAGTGGCCTGGGCAAGGTGGTACCCTCTAAGGCGCAAGACTGGCTTTTTGAAGATATTGTGCATTTAGACACGATCCGCAAGGGGGAATACGACTATTACATCAAGCTGTTAATGTATTTTCTTGACCCTGAAAAAATCAAAGGAAAGCTTGGTCATATCGATTCCGAAGCGGGAAACCGGAATTTCTTCAAACCTAATCATCCTGACTTTCACCATTCAACATCAGTAATAGAAATTCAGAATCTATTAAGCGAGATGCTGGAAAATGAGTCAATCCGTAAAAAATTAGTCGCTGCAGTTTGTGCCATAGAAGGTTGTACCTATAAGGTTCAGATGCAGCTTACCAACACAGACCCTAAAGAGCTTGCTGAGATTTTCATATCCGGAACGCTGGCCAATGATACGATGATCTTTGCGCCGATTCCAAACCTGATATTTACCCGCGACGTAGGTACAACCATAAACAACCACATTCTTTTAAATAAACCTGCAAAGAAAGCACGTGTTCGCGAAACACTTTTAATGCGCTACATCTTTTTTAATCATCCCCTGTTTGCAAATTACCAGGATAAGGTATTGGAAATTCCTGATGTAACCATGCATTTTCTGCGACCTGGAGATGAGCCTGCTTTTAGTACCACTTTGGAAGGTGGTGATGTGATGATGGTAAGTCCGAATCACGTGCTCATTGGCTGCAGTGAGCGTACTTCCGAGCATGGCGCTAATGAAGCGATAAAACTGCTGTTTGAAAACGATGTGGTAGAAAAGGTTACGGTAGTTAAAATACCGAGTAAACGTGATTATATGCACCTGGATACCGTTTTCACGCAGGTAAAACGCGATACATGGGTAATCCTGAATTCAATTGCCCACTCCCCGAAATACAATCCTTATGAGCCCATTAATTTTTTAAAAGAACCCGAGAAGCTCGAAGCCACCACAGCAATTCAGTTTACAAAAGCTAACCCTCAGGCACCGAAACATTTCGAGCATGTGGAAGCCTTATTAAATGATATCAGTCAGAATGATTTAAAAAGTACCAAGCCAACCAAAATCATTTATAGCGGAAATAATACTTTTCCATATGATTCAAGGGAGCAATGGACCGATTCGTGTAATCTCCTGGCGATAAAAGAAGGCGTAGTGTTAGGGTACGACCGGAATGATAAAACGGTAGAAGCTTTCAGGGATGCCGGCTTTGATGTTGTTGATGTAAAAGACTTAATTCAGGATTTAGAAAGCGGCAAAGCCGATATTGAAACCATTACAGATACGTTAATTTTGATGCCTTCCGCAGAATTATCACGTGCACGCGGAGGCTTTCACTGTATGAGCTTACCAATATTGAGGGATAATTTAAGTTAAAGAACACAAAATGCAAACAACCAGTCACCTATTAATGATTCGCCCGGTAGATTTCAAATTCAACGAGCAGACCGCCGAAAACAACAAATTCCAGGTAGCATCTGGCAACGCTGATGTTCAGGCACAAGCACTAAAGGAATTTGACGATTTTGCGGAATTGTTAAGAATTAACCATATTGATGTGAAGGTAATTGATGATACCTTACAACCCGAGACACCTGATTCAATTTTTCCAAATAACTGGGTTTCGTTTCATGAAGACGGATCGGTTTATCTTTACCCCATGTTTTCTGAAAACAGAAGACAGGAGCGCAGGCGGGAAATCCTGGATGAGTTAAGTAAACAATTCGACATCAAACATATCAACGATTTAAGTTTCTATGAATATCAGGAAGCCTATCTGGAAGGAACTGGCAGTATGGTGTTGGATCGGGTAAACAAAATTGCCTACGCCTGCCTGAGCATCAGAACAGATGTGAGTGCGCTGAATAACTTCTGCCAGCTGGCCGAATATAAATCCGTGATTTTTCATGCTGTTGATGGAAGTGGATTCCCGATCTACCATACCAATGTGATGATGTGTATTGGCGATCGCTTCGCAGTGATCTGCCTCGATTCAATCCCTAATCAGCACGAAAAAAGTTTTGTAAAACAAGTGCTAAGTAGTACGGGTAAAGAAGTTATTGAGATTAGTCTGGACCAGATGAATCATTTCGCGGGAAATATGCTACAGGTTTCTAACAGTGATGGCGAAAATTTATTGATCATGTCGGCACAGGCCTACAATTCTCTAACCACCGAACAGATCCAGGCCCTTGAAAAATACAACCGCATCATTTATGCAGCGATAAATACAATTGAAACAAATGGTGGCGGAAGCGCCAGGTGCATGCTAGCAGAAATCCATTTGCCTCAAAAGTAAGCAGGATCATTTCCGCTATTCCGATAAGTTTTACTACTTTCGCCGAAAATCTGAATAGCAATATGTCTTTAGCACAACAACTACAAACACGATCTGGCAATAAATGCGAGTTGTGTACTTCAACTAAGCACTTATCTGTTTATGAAGTACCGCCAACAAGCAATGCAAATGCCGACAATAGCATTCTGGTTTGTAATATCTGTTTAAATCAGATTGAAAAAAAAGAACAACTTGATTCCAGTCACTGGAAAGCCTTAACTGAAACCATGTGGTCGGAGTTTGCACCTGTACAAGTGGCAGCCTGGAGAATGTTAAGCCGGTTAAGAAACGAAGGCTGGGCAGCTGATAGTCTTGATATCTTATACCTTGATGATGAAACTTTAGAATGGGCTAAAAAAACCGGCGATCACGAGCAAGAAGGTACAGTAGAATTCCACCAGGACAGTAATGGAACCCGGTTGTATGAGGGTGATACTGTCGTATTAGTCAAAACACTGGATGTTAAAGGATCTACCCTAAGTGCAAAACTAGGTACTGTGGTTAAAAATATCCGGCTGGTTCATGATAACACGGAACAAATTGAAGGTAAGGTAGAAGGTCAAACCATCGTGATTCTCACAAAATACCTAAGAAAAGGTTAGTATATTACTGTCGCTGCCCGACATCCTGTCTCTGGCAGCGACAGCCATTAATGCTACCACACCGGTGGTGCATAAAAATTCTGCAAATTTTCGCAGTCAAACCCATATCTGGTTAACAGCGTAACAGCATCCCCGATTTTATCAATACTCGAATCAATTCTTAAAATTTTATCCGAATCTGCCAGGTCGACGCTCCAGGTGGCGCCGGAAAGTAAATTATTCAGGTGATGGGCAATTTTGTTCAGTTCAACTCCTGTTTGAATGTTCGTTTTGAAAATCGAGATCATAACGTAAAATTTAATCGTTTTTGTTAAGGTTTACAGGGGTAGACGGCTGAATGACGGAATTACTTTAAAAAAAATGAAAATAATTAGCATCGTATTTTTCCTATGATCAGTTTCCTTACCGTAAAAATATTTTCAATAAAGATTAATTCTCGATTTAAAATTACATTTTTGCAAAAATTATTAATAACTAAATGCAGAGTTACTCAGAATTTCTCGATCTAAGCGTTGGCTTTCCGCAGGAAGGCTTTGATGTGTTGGATGATGAATTATATTTTCAGGATCTAAACCTGATGGAAATGATTGAAACCTATGGTACTCCCCTACGTTTCACTTACTTACCGCTGGTAAGTAAGAAAATTCAGCAAGCGAAAATTCTTTTCCAGACTGCCATACTAAAGAATAACTACCGCGGTGATTATAAGTATTGCTATTGTACCAAAAGCTCGCATTTCAGGCATATTGTTGAAGAAGCACTGAAGAACAATATCCACCTGGAAACTTCTTCTGCTTTTGATATGCCAATGGTAGATGCCCTGGAGAAAAAAGGTCACTTAACAAAAGATACTACCATTATCTGCAATGGCTTTAAAACTTATCAGTACAAGCAATATATTATCGATATGTTGCACGACGGTTATAAAAACATCATCCCGGTTTTAGATAATAAGGAAGAATTTAACCTGTATGACGATGAGGTGGAAATGGAAGAGCCTTGCAACCTCGGTATCCGGATTGCAGCGGAGGAACAACCTGATTCACAATTCTATACTTCACGTTTAGGGGTACGTATGGAAGATGTAATCGATTTTTATAATAATAAAATTGTTCATAACCCAAATTTCAAGGTGAAGTTACTTCACTTTTTTATCAATTCGGGCATAACCGATTCTCCCTATTACTGGAATGAACTGGAAAAATATGTAACCCTGTACTGCAAATTCAAGAAAATCAATCCTGATTTGGATACGCTGGATATTGGCGGAGGTATGCCGTTCAAGGATTCACTGGTATTTGATTTCGACTACGAATACATGGTTAACGAGATCGTGAAAAGGATCAAGGAAATCTGTGCTATTCACGATGTGATGGAACCAGATATCATTACTGAATTTGGTAAGTATACCGTGGCAGAAGCTTCAGGCATTTTATATAAAGTATTAGGGCGTAAGCAACAAAACGACCGTGAGCGTTGGTTAATGCTTGATGGTTCGTTCATTACGAATTTACCTGATGTTTGGGCATTAAATCAAAAATACATACTTCTTCCAATCAATAACTGGGACGCTGAGTACGAGCGTGTCAACTTAGGTGGTATTACCTGCGATGGTCAGGATTACTATAACCAGGAAGCACATATGAACAGTGTATTTATGCCTAAAACACGTAAAGTTCAATATTTAGGTTTCTTCCATACTGGTGCCTACCAGGAGGTATTAAGTGGTTACGGAGGTATTCACCACTGTTTACTTCCAAGTCCGAAACATGTGCTAATCCGCCGGAACCGCGATGAAAGTTTCAACTTTGAGGTTTTCGGAGAAGAGCAAAATAGTAAGCAGGTATTGAAGATTCTGGGTTACTAGATTCGACAATAAAGATCTTTGATTAAAGCGCCGGGTAATCACTCAGCGCTTTTTTTGTTCGTCGGTCACCATGAGGTACGAAATATTTCTTTGTAGTATTTTCTTTGTTAACTTAGCAGAAAGTTAAAAAACTAGCACGTTATGAAATTCGGACAAGTAGAAGACCCTTCCATTATAGATTTCACCCTACCGGCAGATGCGCCGGAAACAGCCGCGATTTTAGCTGCAAATAAACCCAAACAAAAGTTTCACGGATCGGTGGGTTGTGCAAAATGGAACAAAGCTGATTTAAAAGGTTTTTATCCAAAAGGAACCAAAGATGAGTTGACCTATTATTCTACTCAATTTAATTCAGTCGAACTTAACTCTACTTTTTATGGCATGCCAGTGAGCGATCAGATAATTACCTGGAAAGAAAAAACACCTGCTGACTTCAGGTTTTTCCCCAAATTAACCAATACCATAAGTCATTTCAAAAGGTTAATCAACGTTAAGGAACCTGTTGAACAGTTTTGTGATGCCATCAGCAACTTCGAAGACAAGCTGGGAATGGCCTTTCTTCAGCTGCATGATAATTTTAAACCGAAAGATTTTGACAGGTTAAAAACAGTGGTCAACGAATTTCCAAAAGTGATTCCCTTAGGCGTGGAAGTTCGAAACAAAGAATGGTTTTCCAACCCAGCCATTGCAAACGAATTTGCCCAGCTATTTGAAGAGAAAGGCATTGCCAATGTCATTGTGGATACTGCCGGACGCCGGGATATGCTTCATATGAGGTTAACAACCCCAACGGCTTTTATACGCTATGTGGGTGCCAATCACGAAAGCGATTATTCCAGATTAGATGAATGGGTAGACCGTATCGCGAGCTGGAAAGAACAAGGACTTCAAAATCTCTACTTCTTCGTTCACCAGAATGTGGAGCTGGCTTCTCCCCTTCTGTCTGCCTATTTTATTCAAAAATTAAATAAAGCCATCGGAACAGATTTGAAGATTCCAAAAATGGCTGATGACAAAAACCCACCAACTTTGTTTTAAGAATAAAAAAGGTCTTGCGGTGTTAAAACAGCAAGACCTTTATCATTAGTTAGCCACCTGTAAACGTTGCCGTTTATACAAAATAGTACTGGCTAAGATCAACCCAAGCACCACAACCCCCAAACTAAAGGGAAAAAGATAGCTCATACCAAATCCGGTTGATATCGCGCCCAGCAGAGGCCCGGTAATGCCTAAGGAAAGATCTATGAACAACCCATAATTCCCCAACGCCGATCCCTGACTGGAAGCCGGAACCAATCGAACCGCTTCTACCCCAAGCGCCGGAAAAACAAGAGAAAAACCCAATCCCGCGATACCAGCTCCGATAAAAGTAAAAGTCGGATTTACGGATAGCGCAATGATGCTTAATCCGACCACTTCCATGCTTAAGCATGCAATAGCCGTTTTCATACCACCATATTGATCAATGGCCCTGGCAAAGATTAACCTGCCCAAAACAAACATCACACTAAAAATCGACAGGCAAAACACTGCCCCGGCCCAGTGTAAATAAGAATAATAAATAGTGATGAAAGTAGAAATCGCTCCAAAACCTATTCCGCCTGCAGCTAAACACAAGCCATAGGGCGTAACCTTTTTTAAGACGTGCAAAAATGACTGTGGTGCCTCTTTACTTGTTCCAATAATATTCACCTTGCTGTTAGCATAGGCCAACCCCGCTATACCAATTAGAATAATAAATATGGCGATGTACTCCATACCAAATGAGTTACTAATCAGTACCCCTAATGGAGCACCGGCAGCGAGTGCGCCATAATTGCCAATTCCGTTATAACTGATGGCCTTGGCTGTGTGTGCTGGCCCCACTTTGAATATAGCCCAATTAATCGGACTAGCGCCAACCAAACCTTCGGCAAACCCGGTAATCAATCGCATAATCACCAGAAGTATTAAGCTTAGCACTCTATACTCACTTAAAAAAGCTACAGCTAAAAGCACCATGCCGCTGATAATAAATCCCGCCATACTCATTAAAACGGCAGGTTTAGGTCCCTTCTTGTCTACAAGTTTTCCGGCAAAACCACGAAACAGAAAAGTTGCAGCATACTGCAAACTGATTACAATTCCGGCAATCATCGTACTAAAAGCCAGATTACCATGTAAGTACTGAGGCAAAACAGCTAATGTTAATCCAATGGTGAAATAGCCCAGGAACGTGAAGGCTACATAGCTGACAATGGTTAAATTAATATTCCTGATATGGGATTTCTCGGATTCGAAAGGCATAACAATAATTGAAATGCTAATTTCCTCAAAATCCTGCAATTGTACATACTAAAATAAAGAGTATGACTTTCAAAAAACACTTAGTGTACATTACACACTAACGAACGCTTTACGATCGCTGATAAACCGACTCAATCGCTTTCGTTTCTTCCTCTCCGGGCATAATGTTATAGGATGAAAAAACAATTTTATTTTCATCAATAATCTCCAGCTCCGTGCGCCAGCCGAAAAGCTGATCGCCATATTCCGGATTTCCCCATGAACCTGTTATGGTAAAACCATTCGCTGTAGCCTCCCCTTTGGCCTGCATAATCTGCGTTCCCATATGAAAACTATCAATCCAGCTAAAGGTAAATTGCTGATAAGGAATATCAAAACCGATAATCATTTTACCTGATAATGGCTTCCCATTCAGGCTGCTGGTGTAGTCATAAGAGATAAACCTGCCATCCAGAATAGCCGAAATTTCAGCTTCAGACGGAGATTCGTCAGCAAGCACCTCTGGTTCAAACCAGGTTTTGGTAGTTCCGGTCCACTTTCCAATTAAATTATTGAGTCTATGGTGAGCACCATCAATTATTGATTGCTCAAATTTGTTCTTTGCCATATTCAAATATAAAAAATATTGCGTCAATCTTCAGCGAACAAAAATGTAGTACGAACTCTCAAATTCTGTCAAAAAATTAAAGGAATCAATATAATTCCAACAGAAAACATTACAATTGTAATCTGATGCTAAACGTTGAAAATTTAAATATCGATTTCTATAACCAGGAAGAAAAAACCTGGTTTAAAGCAGTTAAGCAAATTAGCTTCAATATAAAAAAAGGAAGTGTTCTTGGCATCGTAGGCGAATCAGGTTCGGGAAAATCTGTTACTTCTTTTTCGGTTATGCGCTTGCATGACGAACGTACAGCTAAAATTACGGGCGAAATTAATTTTAATGGCATCAGCATCCTGAATCTTAGTACCAGCGAAATCCGCCAGATCAGGGGAAATCAGATTTCTATGATTTTCCAGGAACCAATGACCTCCTTAAATCCTGTTTTTACCTGTGGTGAACAGGTTATAGAGGCCATTACATTACATCAAAAAGTAGACCGCCGGACAGCCAAAAGCAAAGCCATTGCGCTTTTTAATGAAGTTCAGCTTCCCAGACCTGAAAAGATATTTGAAAGCTACCCGCATCAGATATCCGGCGGCCAGAAGCAACGCGTGATGATTGCGATGGCCCTTAGCGCGAATCCAAAACTACTGATCGCCGATGAGCCGACTACCGCACTAGATGTCACCGTTCAGAAAACCATTCTTCAGTTATTATTAAAACTCAAAGAAGAAAGGGATATGGCCATGATATTTATCTCGCACGACTTAGGGGTAATTAAGGAAATTGCAGACGATATTGCGGTGATGTATAAAGGGGAGATTGTTGAACAGGGTTCTGCAGAATCAATCTTCCGGCATCCACAACACCCATATACCAAAGGACTCCTCGCCTGCCGCCCTTCTCCTGCCCTGCAACTCAAAAAATTACCTGTAGTTGCCGATTTTTTAACTGGAAAAATTGAGGATAGCCACGCTCATTTGCAGACGTCAAATCAGTTTACAACAGAAGAGATTGCATTGCACAGGGCAAAGCTCTATCAACAGGCCCCACTACTAAAGATCGAAAAATTGTGCACCTGGTACCCGGTAAGAAATGGTTTTTTTGGTAAAACAACTGATTATGTTAAGGCCGTAGATGAGGTTAGCTTTAGCGTTTTCCAGGGTGAAACACTGGGATTAGTCGGAGAATCCGGATGCGGCAAAACCACGCTCGGGAGAACGATACTGAGGCTCATTCAGCCTACATCAGGCGATATTATTTTCAACAACCAAAACATAACTGACATAAGCAGCACGGATCTCCGGAGATTACGCCGGGACATACAAATCATCTTCCAGGATCCCTACGCTTCTTTAAATCCAAAACTTACAGTCGGACAATCAATTCTGGAACCACTTCAGGTTCATAAAATGTTCAGCAACGATGCGGAGCGTAAACAAATAGTACTTGAACTACTAAACAAGGTAGGCTTAAAAGAAGAACATTTCAACCGCTATCCACACGAATTTAGTGGTGGTCAGCGCCAGCGGATTGTTATTGCAAGAGCACTGGCATTAAAACCGAAGTTTATCATATGCGATGAATCAGTATCAGCCCTCGATGTATCCGTTCAGGCCCAGGTGCTTAATCTGCTTCGGGATTTGCAACAGGAATTCGGCCTGACTTACATCTTCATATCGCACGACCTGGCGGTAGTAAAACACATCTCCGACCGGATCCTGGTCATGAATAAAGGAAAAATTGAAGAAGAAGGTTTTCCGGAACAAATATTCTATGCACCCAAAGCTGCTTACACTAAAAAACTGATCGATGCCATTCCCGCCAGCTAGAAACTTTACAATACTATTTACCGCACTAATGCTATTTACTTATTTTAGGTCTGAAGCCCAAAACAAGCTACAAATTATATCAGATAATTATATTTTTGAACAGGCCCCCTTTGAGGCTTGTCACGCATCAACTCTGGTGGCACTTGATAATCAAACGATCATGGCAGCCTGGTTTGGCGGTAAGCATGAGGGTAGCAATGATGTTTCCATATGGTCATCCCTATTCCGCAAAGGAAAATGGAGCACCCCTGTAGAAATTGCCAATGGCATACAAAATGATAGTTTGCGTTTACCCACATGGAATCCTGTACTGTTCAAAACAAAAAACGGCATCCTGTATCTGCACTATAAAATTGGTCCCAATCCACGAAATTGGTGGGCTGCATACAAAACATCTATTGATAAAGGAAAAAGCTGGTCGAAGGCTGTTAAACTACCGGACGGTTTTTTGGGCCCGATAAAAAATAAACCGATACAACTCCGCAACGGCGATATACTCTATCCCTCAAGCACCGAAAGTCAGGATGAAAAAATCTGGAATATCCACATTGAAAAAACAGATGGAAAAACAAAGAACTGGAAGAAGATCACAATTGATTGCGATACCTTTGGTGTGATCCAACCTTCAATTCTTAGCCATCCGGGTGGCAGGTTGCAGTTGTTGTGCAGAAGCAGACAAAATGTAATTGTAGAAAGCTGGTCTGCAGATGACGGTGAAACCTGGTCGAAGCTTAAAGCAACAAAACTACCCAATCCCAATTCTGGAAGCGATGCGGTTACCTTGCAGGATGGGCGGCAACTGCTGATTTACAATCCGCTATCTGCTGGTAAAAACTGGTGGGAAGGCCGTTCTGTGTTGAAGTTGGCCATTTCAAATGATGGTGAAAACTGGACCGATATCTATACGCTTGAAAACCACGATAAAGGTGAGTATAGTTATCCGGCGATCATTCAAGATGGTAAAGGAGTCATCCACCTTAGCTATACTTCTATCAGAAAAAAGATCAAATACCTGAGCTTTACACTCCAATAAAACAGTCTTCTGCATTTTCCATCACATATTTTCCATTCTTCATTTTACCTAATCTCCCCATCTTTTCTGTATCTTCGGTAAATTCAGTTTTAGCGTATGGCAAAGAAGAAATCGGCGAATATAAAATTAGTTCTTAATCAATTGGTTAGTGATGTTTTTGAGAAGAATAACAACCAGCCTTTAAATTATAAGCAGGTTTCGGCCAAGTTAAACTTAAATGACCAGGAGTCGAGAGAAACTATTCTCGAAATATTAAAAGAAGGAAAAGGCAACGGTATTTTCCTTGAGCCTGAAAAAGGCAAATTCAGATTGAAAGAGCTTCAAAACTTCATCATTGGAACGGTTGATATGACAGCAGACGGATCTGCCTACATTGTGCCTCAGGATGAGTTTGAAAAAGACATATTTGTTGCCCCAAGAAAGCTTAAAAATGCGCTTCATGGCGACACCGTCAAAGCCTATGTTTTTGCAAAGAAAAGCGGCCGCAAAAATGATGGTGAAGTGGTAGAAATTATCAAACGCGCAAAGTCCGACTTTACGGGTGTGATCAAAATATCCGATCGCTTCGCTTTCGTAATCGCTGATGATAAAAAAATGATGCACGATATCTTCGTGCCGCTTGCCGACACGCATGGAGCAAAAAGCGGCCAACGGGTATTGGTATCATTAACCGATTGGCCTGAAGGTGTTAAAAATCCTATTGGTATCGTAAAACATGTTTTAGGAAACCAGGGCGAGAATAACACAGAGATGAATGCAATCCTTGCGCAATATGGCTTTCCATTAGAGTTTCCTGCGCAGGTAGAAAAAGAAGCAAACGCCATTCCTGAGGAGATACCTGCAGCGGAGATAGCCAAAAGAAAAGATTTTAGAAAGGTACTTACTTTTACCATCGACCCGGCCGATGCAAAAGACTTTGATGATGCCATTTCGTACCAGAAACTCCCGAATGGCAACCACGAAATTGGAGTTCATATCGCCGATGTTTCGCATTATGTGATTCAGGGAACAGAACTCGATAAAGAAGCTTACAGCAGGGCGACATCAGTATACCTGGTCGACCGGGTAATCCCCATGCTTCCCGAGCGCTTAAGCAACGGAGTATGTTCTCTCCGCCCTCATGAAGACAAACTTTGTTTTGCAGCTGTGTTTGAGCTGGATGAGCAGGCAAACATCAAAAATGAGTGGTATGGCCGCACAGTTATTCACTCAGACAGGCGGTTTAGCTACGAAGAGGCACAGGAAGTAATTGAAAATAAGGCAGGCGACTATGCAACTGAAATATTGAAGCTAAATGAACTGGCCTATATCCTGCGCGACCGAAAATTCCAGAATGGTGCCATCAGCTTTGAAAGCACCGAAGTAAAATTCAAACTCGATGAAGCAGGAAAACCCATCGGTGTATATGTTAAGGAGCGTAAAGACGCCCATAAACTTATTGAAGACTACATGCTTTTAGCTAACCGAAAAGTGGCAGAATTTATTGCTACAAAGGTTAAAGGAAAAAATAAACTCACCTTTGTTTACCGGGTGCATGATTCTCCTAACATGGAAACCTTAAACACCTTTGCTACATTTGCCTCCCGCTTTGGCTATAAAATCAATACTAAATCAGATAAGGAGATTGCCAAATCCCTTAACTATTTAATGGCAGATGTTGAAGGCAAAAAGGAACAAAATATCCTTACCTCGCTGGCTATCCGCTCCATGGCAAAAGCAATTTACTCTACAAAAAAAACAAGCCATTATGGCCTAGCCTTCGAATATTACACCCATTTCACTTCTCCTATCCGCCGGTACCCGGATGTAATGGCGCACCGTCTGTTGCAGAGCTACTTAAACGGCGAAAAATCAGCTGACGCTGAGTTCTTCGAAGTGGCTTGCGTACATTCATCGGCTATGGAGAAAAGGGCTGCCGATGCTGAAAGGGCCTCAATTAAATATAAACAGGCCGAATATCTTGAAAACAACATCGGAACCGAATACAAAGGAATTATTTCGGGTGTAACCGAATGGGGAATGTATGTAGAAATTGAAGAAAATAAGTGTGAAGGCATGATTCGCCTGCGCGATATATCTGACGACTTTTATGTATTGGATGAGAAAAACTATTGCATCGTAGGTCAAAGAAAGAAAAAGAAATATCAACTGGGCGATGAAGTGATGATTCGCGTAAAAAAAGTTGATCTTTCTAAACGTCAAATTGATTTTACACTAATTCCTGATTAAAAATTAAGACATTTGTGCCCGAATTCACAATGTTTAAGCAACGCATGCACACAACGGAACAACTACAACAGATCTTAGATACAGCAACACAAAACTTAAAGTTTCCCGATCATCCCAAACAACTCTATGATCCGATTACCTACATCATTAATCTCGGAGGGAAACGTGTTCGTCCGCTGCTGGTGTTGATGGCTACCGAGCTGTTTGGTAAAGATGCCAATGAAGCCGTCCATGCAGCAATGGCCATTGAAGTTTTTCATAACTTCACCCTTGTTCATGATGACATTATGGACAATGCACCATTACGCAGGGGAAAACAAACGGTACATGAGAAATGGAGCATTAACACAGCCATTTTAAGTGGCGATGTGATGATGGTAGAAGCCAATAAGAACCTCGCCAAAGTTAATCCTGTTTTCCTGAAGGATGTATTGGATACATTCAATGCTACGGCACAGGGTGTATGCGAAGGTCAGCAACTGGATATGGAATTTGAGCATCGTGATGATGTGAGTATTGAGGAATATATTAACATGATCCGCTTAAAAACGGCAGTTCTGCTTGGCGGCGCACTAAAACTCGGCGCCATTATAGCCGGTGCGTCGGAAAAAGAAGCCGATTTGATCTATCAGTTTGGAGAAAATATAGGAATTGCGTTCCAGTTACAGGATGATATTCTGGATGTATATGCTGATCCGGAAAAATTCGGAAAACAGGTAGGTGGAGACATCATTGCCAACAAGAAAACATTTTTATTGTTAAAGGCATTCGAGCTGGCAGAAGGTGATGTAAAAGAATCACTTGATA
This sequence comes from Pedobacter frigidisoli, assembly GCF_032678525.1. Classification (GTDB taxonomy): domain Bacteria; phylum Bacteroidota; class Bacteroidia; order Sphingobacteriales; family Sphingobacteriaceae; genus Pedobacter; species Pedobacter frigidisoli_A. The sequence continues at coordinate 341,884 of NZ_JAVTSE010000006.1, read as the reverse complement.
CCTGGACCACCTATAAAGATTTCGATGTCAAAGAAAAGGTAGCAACGGTGAGGAACGTTTACGATACCCTGGATATCCAGAATATCGCAAGAGAAAGCATGAACCGTTACCTGGACAAAGCCTTAAATCTTTTTGAGCAGATTTCCGTAAGCGATGAAAGAAAATCAAACCTGCTTAACCTGACCAACCAGTTAATGGCCAGGGAATATTAAAATCTCATCTGGATATCAATACTACTACAAAATAAAGGACTGTCCCTTTCGAGGCAGTCTTTTTGTTTATTCATTTTTGGGTTAAGCTTTTCTGAGTGTACATGTCATCCAGAAATCAGAAATATTTATTGTGAAACACATCCCCTTCGGATATTCTTCGGATATCAGACAGATTCATGACACTTACTCCTGACCAAAACGTGATGAGAAAGCCTTCGAAATGATCATTTTATCATCGGTACGTTAAAGTTTGCTCGCATTCATTTAAAAACAAAAAAGGGTATCCAAATAAATGAATACCCTTTTCAGTAATTATGGAGAACTAATTATTCTGCAACTGCAGCTTCTTCAGTAGCTTCGTCTTTTTTAGCAGCTTTTTTTGCTGGTGCTTTTTTAGCAGGTGCTTCAGCAGCAACATCTACAGCTTCAGTTTCTTGTTTTGCAACTGGTGCTTTTTTAACTGGCTCAGCTACAACTTCAGTTTCAACATAAGGAAGAATAGAAACGTAAGATTTGTTATCAGCTTTCTTTCTGAAAACAACTGTTCCATCAACCAATGCGAATAAAGTATGATCTTTACCAATACCAACACCTTTATCAGGGTGGTGTTTTGTACCACGTTGACGTACTATGATGTTTCCTGCGATAGCTAACTGACCACCGAAAACTTTAATACCTAAACGTTTACTATGCGATTCACGTCCGTTCTTCGAACTACCGGCTCCTTTTTTGTGTGCCATGATTTTATATTTTGTAACTCGCTAAAAAAAGCGAATTATTGGGTTAACAATTAATTATAACGTGATATCAGAGATCTGAATCTTAGTGAAAAACTGGCGGTGACCATTTTTCTTTTTATAACCTTTTCTACGTTTTTTGTGGAAAACGATTACTTTATCACCTTTTAAATGAGATACGATCTTAGCTGAAACTTTAGCACCTTTAACTGCAGGAGCACCTACAGTGATAGCACCACCATTATCAACCAACAATACATTATCAAATTCAATACTAGCGCCTTCATCTCCTTGCAATCTGTGTACAAAAAGGTGCTGGTCTTTAGCAACTTTAAATTGCTGCCCTGCTATATTTACTATTGCGTACATTGTTTAAATATTAGTTTTTTAATTTTTATTTAACGAGGTGCAAATATAGAACAAATTCAATTAACACACAAACACATATCAAAATTATTTTATGTAATTTTCACCTGCGGGGCATTGTGCTTTAATCCGTCAGTTTAACCGTCCTTTTAATTGTCACACGTTATATATACATATAGCTCTAATATCAAACCCAAATAGAATCAATGCCTGCATTTATTATACAGATTGACTATTAAAATAAACCCTCCACACGCCGCGTATTCATAATCTATACCGAGACCCAAAACAGTATAAATGAAAAAAAATTAAAATATTTTCATTTTCCTATTGACAAATTAAATTTTGTTACTACATTTGGCTCATTCAAAAACAGAAAATGAAATTATTCAACACATATTACTTTGGTTACTTTTACTTTTTTAGTAAGAGCCGGGGCTAATATGCAAAAAGATATATAAAAATATTAAATGTATAAAAAGTCCCGGCAAACAGCCGGGACTTTTTTGTTTTACACAAAAATGGAAACGACAAAACGAGTAGCAATTCAGGGCATCAAGGCGTCTTTTCACGAAGAGGCAGCATACAAGTTCTTCGGAAAGGATATCGAAACTGTTGAATGTAATTCCTTTAAAGAAACCTGCGATAAGCTGGAAAAAAACGAGGCTGATTTCGTAGTAATGGCCATAGAAAACTCCATTGCAGGAAGCTTACTTCCGAACTACACGCTCATCCGCGATTATGGTTTCTCGGTTGTTGGTGAAGTTTACCTACCTATTCAGTTACATCTGATGGCTTTGCCCGGGGTAAAATTTGAGGATATTAAAGTGGTAACCTCACACCCGATCGCCATCCGCCAGTGTATTGATTTCTTTTATGATTACCCGCATATTAAAATCGTGGAAAGTAACGATACCGCTGCCTGTGCTAAACGCATCCAGGAAGAGCAACTTACCGATACCATGGCTATAGCCAACAGCTTAGCTGCTGAGTTGTACGGATTGAACATACTGGAGCGTCGCGTCGAATCCAACAAAAAAAACTACACCCGTTTTCTGATCCTCAAAAAAGAGAAAACTGACGAGGGGAAAAAAATCAATAAAGCTTCGATTTGCTTTCAGGTTGGGCACAAAGCCGGATCATTGGCTACGGTATTAAACGTATTTGCTGAACAGGAAGTAAGCTTAACAAAAATACAATCTATGCCGGTGCTTGGAAAAAGAAACGAATATTATTTTTACGTTGATCTGGAGTGGCCGAGCACAGAGAAGTACGACAAGGCCATCCGCAAAGCATTAAAATACACCACCAACTTCAACATCCTTGGTGAATATCAAAAGAACGACAAAGTTTAACAACATTAAAAATACTACAATTCCATAATCATGAAACTTAATTTAAACATCCAACCACTGAACACCTGGTTAAACGTTAACAACGAACCATTAATTATCTCGGGCCCTTGCAGTGCAGAAACTGAAGAGCAATTATTAACTACAGCACATTTACTGGCTGCTACTGGTAAAGTATCGGTTTTAAGAGCTGGCATCTGGAAACCACGTACACGTCCGGGAGAATTTGAAGGTATCGGAAGTATTGGTTTAGAGTGGTTGAAACGTGCAAAAGCAGAAACTGGTTTGCCTACAGCAGTTGAGGTTGCAAATGCAAAACACGTTGAAGAAGCTCTAGCTGCAGGTGTAGATATCCTCTGGATTGGTGCACGTTCAACGGTAAACCCTTTCACTGTTCAGGAAATTGCCGATGCTTTAAAAGGTCATGATGTTCCGGTATTAATTAAAAACCCTGTAAATCCTGATTTGCAACTATGGATTGGTGCTATAGAGCGCATCAATGGTGCCGGAATCACTAAAATTGGTGCCATCCACCGTGGTTTCTCATCTTTCGAGAAGAGCTCTTTCCGTAACGAACCGATGTGGGAAATGGCCATCCAGTTAAAAACACTTTGTCCTGAACTTCCGATTATCAACGATCCAAGCCATATCTGTGGTAACCGTGAATTGATTCCATATATTTCTCAAAAAGCTTTGGATTTAGATATGCAAGGTTTAATGATCGAATCGCACGTAGATCCTTCAGTTGCCTGGACAGATGCTAAACAACAGGTTACTCCGGCTGCTTTGGCAGAACTTGTTGACCGCCTGACTGTTCGTGAGCCAGAAGCTCCAAACGAAGCTTTTGCTGATAAACTGGCTGACTTGCGTAAGTCGATTGATAAAATCGATGACATCTTATTACAGAAATTAGGTGAGCGTATGTCTATCGTAGAGAAAATCGGCGAATACAAACGCGATAATCAGGTGACTATTTTACAAGTTAACCGTTGGGACGCGATTATTAAAAAAGGTCATGCTTTTGCAAAAGCTTTAAAATTAGACCTGAACTTTACAGAGAAATTCTTAGAATTGGTACACGGTGAATCTATTCGCAAGCAAACTGAAATTATGAATGCAGGAAAAGCAGAAAAAGGCATTGCTGCAGAACAACATACTGAAGTTGGCAAATAGACTTGAAATAAATTATATGTAATGCCGGTTCTCTCAACCGGCATTACATTTAGCGCATAAACACAGAATAAAATGGCAAAAAATGCCTTAGTCTCCTTTAAAGGCGACAAGAATATTAAGACGGAAATCCAATTAACAGGGTCAAAAAGTGAGTGTAACAGGGCATTAATTATCAGTGCGCTGAGTAAAAAACTGGTTAAAGTTGAAAACCTGTCGAATGCAGCTGATACGGTTACACTCGATGGAATTTTAAATTCTTTGAAAGATGAGGCCGAAGCCCCTGCTCAGGACTCTCAGCTGGTGGATGTTGGTCCGGCCGGAACTGCCATGCGTTTCCTTTCGGCATATCTTTCGGCAAAAAACGGAAACTTCCTGTTAACAGGTACCGAACGCATGAAACAGCGCCCGATCGGGATTCTTACTGATGCGCTTAAAAAAATTGGGGCCAATATCTCCTATGCAGAGAGTGATGGCTTCCCTCCTTTAAACATTAGCGGACCTTTTGATCAGAAAACCTCTGAAATAAAAATAAAAGGCGATGTGAGCAGTCAGTATATCTCTGCCCTGCTCATGATTGCACCTATATTACCCCAGGGATTAACACTTGAAATTGAGGGGGAGCTTACCTCTAGGCCTTATGTTGATATGACGCTTGATATGCTTGCTGAGGTAGGCATTGCGCACCAATGGAATGGTAATGCCATTTCAATCGCGCCTCAGGCATTTAAGTCAGGTACGCTCATTGTCGAGCCCGACTGGAGTGCAGCATCCTATTGGTACAGCATTGCAGCCCTAGCCGATGAAGCTGAAATCAGCTTACCGGCTTTAAAAGAAAAGAGCCTGCAGGGCGATAGCCGGATTCAGAAAATCATGAAGATTTTTGGAATTGCTACGGATAAAACCGATAAAGGAATCGTCATCAGTAATTTAGGCTTGTCACTCGAAACCAATCAGGTACTTGATTTAAAAAGCTGTCCTGATCTGGCACAAACGATTATTGTAATTGCTGCAGCCCTTGGCAAAAATATGGCCTTTACAGGTTTAGAAACCCTAAAAATTAAAGAAACTGACCGTATTGCTGCGTTACAAAATGAACTGGCGAAAATCGGAGTAACTTTAACTGAAGACAACCTGGTATATACGCTAAATACGGATGAGCTTCATTTCCCTGAGAAAATCACCATCGCAACTTATGAGGACCACCGCATGGCGATGGCTTTCGCCCCACTTGCACTATTAATCGATGAAGTCGAGATTGAAGAAATGCAGGTGGTTGAAAAATCTTATCCTCATTTCTGGGAAGATTTAAAGAAAGCAGGATTTGATATCAGTATCAACTAGCAGGTATCAAGATAACGGATCATTTAATTATTCAATCAATCTAACACTCATTCATTAAATATATGGCAGGCAACTCATTCGGACAACTATTTCGCATTACCACCTTTGGCGAATCTCATGGCGTAGCCATTGGGGTAATTATTGATGGTTGCCCGGCGCAGCTCGATATCGATATGGATTTTATCCAGTCCGAACTGGATAAACGTAAACCTGGTCAATCGAAAATAACCACTCAACGAAAAGAAAGTGATACCGTTCAGGTATTATCCGGTGTATTTGAAGGCAAAAGTACCGGGACACCGATCGCACTTTTAATTCCGAATGAAGACCAGCGTTCTAAGGACTATGGACATAATGTTGATGTTTATCGCCCGAGTCATGCAGATTATGTTTACGATGCAAAATACGGCATTCGCGATCACCGTGGTGGTGGCCGCTCCTCGGCTCGTGAAACCGCAGCACGCGTTGCTGCAGGGGCAGTTGCCAAGCTTTTTTTAAAACAGCAAGGCATTGAAATTTTTGCCCATGTTACCGCTGTTGGAACAATAGAAGCTCCGAATCTCGAAAGCAATGATTTATCCTCACTCCTGAATATCAGAGAGGAAAATATTGTTCGTTGTGCCGATCCGGCAACGGCAAATGAAATGATTGAATTTATTGATTCGGTGAGAAAAGATGGCGATACGGTGGGTGGAAAAGTGAGTTGCGTCATTAAAGGCTGTCCGGCAGGTTTGGGCGAACCTGTTTTCGATAAGTTACATGCCGACCTGGGTAAAGCCATGTTAAGCATCAATGCGGTGCACGGCTTTGAGTATGGTTCGGGATTTGCCGGCAGTGAGTTGAGAGGTTCACAGCACAATGATATTCCATTGCCAAAAGCCAGCGGCGCCAATACTTTTAAAACCACTACCAATTTTGCAGGTGGTATTTTAGGAGGCATTTCCAACGGGATGGATATTACCTTTAAAGTGGCTTTTAAACCCGTTGCAACCATTATGCACAATCAGCAAACGATTAATGCTGCCGGTGAAGCTGCAGAAATTAAAGGTAAAGGACGCCATGATCCTTGTGTGGTACCCAGAGCGGTGGTAATTGTTGAAGCCATGGCTGCCTTAGTTTTGGCAGACCAGTTTTTAAGGAATAAAGCAAGTGTTATCTGATATCAAGTTGTTGATAAAATGAATTAATGTTATATGAAAATTCTTTCCGCGCTACTTCTTTTCTGTAGTTTAAATTCCTTTGCACAGTCTTATACCCATCAGATTTCGAAACACCGGGAAAATTATAAACAGGATTTTGTTAAAGACAGCTATGCGCCTTTAAAGGAGAAAGATCTTCAAAATCTGCACTTCTACCCCGCAGACAGTACTTACAGGATAATGGCTAATGTGGAAATTTTAAAAAATGAAAAGGTTTTTAAAATGCCTACCTATGATGGAACAAGCAAAGAATTCTATCGCTATGCCAGGATCAGTTTTAACCTAAATGGCAATTCTGTAAGCATGACCCTTTATAAAAATGTAGCCTTGTCTGCTAACCCAACTTATAAAGACTTACTATTTCTACCTTTTACAGATGAAACTAATAATAAAGAAACCTACGGTGGTGGAAGGTATATTGACCTCAGCTCAAAGGAAATAGCAGACAATAAAATTGAAGTAGATTTCAATAAAGCCTATAACCCATATTGCGCGTATAGTGAAGGCTACCGCTGTCCTGTTCCGCCCGAGGAAAATGATCTGCGACTGGAAATAAAAGCGGGAGAGCAGCTTTATACCGGCGAGAAAAAGCATAAAAAATAGTTTATGCTTTTTCTCAGTAAATAAAACGGGTAATTTTTAAAGATTTGTCTTGCTGACACATACTAAGTGACGTTTTAATATTACATTTGGGAGTTCCAAATATTTGTTTTTTAAAAATGAGCTACAATTGCCTGATCGTCGATGATAATGAAATAGAAAGAGACTTAATCGAGTTCCAGCTAAAGAAAATTCCATCCTTAAACATTGTAGCCAACTGTGCCAATGGCATCGAAGCTTCTCAGGTACTATCTACAACAGCAATTGACATAGTTTTTTCAGACATTGACATGCCAGACTTATCAGGAATGGATTTACTCAAAAGTCTCAAAAACAAACCTCAGTTTATTTTTATCACTTCATACAGCGAATATGCAGTGGAGGGTTTTAATCTCGATGCAATAGATTTTATTGTTAAACCAGCATCTTTTGACCGGATTTTAAAGGCTACCAATAAAGCGATAGAATATATTGAGCTTAAAAAGAATGCAGAAAGAAGCGCTGGGAAATCAAATGGCGACTACAAGCTGAAAGACGACTACTTTTTCTTCAGGGAAACAAAGGGAATTACCAAGCTCAGGTATGATGATGTGATTTATATTGAAAGCATGGGCGATTTCTCAAAATTGTTCACTCAGGATGATAAGCACATCATTCTGGTAAGCTTAAAAAACCTTGAAAAACAGCTACCCTCTACCCTTTTTTCCCGCGTCCACAAGCAGTATATCATCAATGTCAATCATATTTCCACCCTTACCAACCATGAGGTGCACCTGAATTATAACTTTGTAGTACCTATCAGTGCGGCAAACCGGCAAGAACTCTTAGAGAAATCTATTGATAAAAAGATATTGTCGAGATTTATGAAGTAGTTATTTTTTAAGCTCGATAACAAAATTACTTCCAACACCATCATTTAAATGGGCCGATACTTTCCCTTCCATCAGGCCAACAAAAGTACGGCATAACAGTAAACCTAAACCCGTACCTTTTTCCTTATTGGTGCCCGGTGTACTTACACCTGCACTCAGGTAGCCTGGCTTATTAAAATGTGCAATCTGCTCTTCTGTTAATCCTATACCAGTATCCGCTATCTTTAGTTTAATTTGCCTGGCCACATTTTGTACGCTAATCTCTACTACTCCTCCGTTTGGCGTAAACTTAATGGCATTGGTAATCAGATTTCTAATCACGAGGGCAAGCATATTGAGGTCTGCCTTGCAAAAAGTATGTTGAGGCACCGCATTAACAAGACTGATATTTTTATCATTTGCAGTGGCCAGCAAGGTATTACTTACTTCTGTCGTAAGTTCATGCAGATCCAGTTGCTCCAGATAGGGATTAAAGCCCTGCATCTGGCTTGCGGCCCAATTCAGCAGATTCTCCATCATGGAGGATGTATAACTCAGTGTATTTTTAAGGGTGGCAGCATAACGCCTTAAATTTTCTCTCTCTATATCCCCTTCTTCCAGAAGCTGAATGAAAGCGATCAGGGAATTCACGGGTGTGCGCATATCGTGGCTCACTACACTGAATATCCTGTCTTTTACCTTACTAAGCTGTTCAAGTTCTCTTTTCTGGTTGTTGATGATTTTGTTTAATCTGTTTGTTTTCCGCTGACTGAGGTAAATTAATAAGGCAATGATAAAGATTAGCGTAGCGGCTGTTGTTAAAAAAACCTTGATCTTCCAATCGATTTTTATCTGCTGATTTTGAGAAAGGATTTTTTTGTCTTTTTCCGAAGCTGCCAACCGAGCCTGGTTGGTTTCCTTTTGTAGTTTATTTTCTTGTGCCAGGTGCTGCAAGTCTAAAGCTAACTTTGCTTTCTGAAACGACAGCAGATCGAGCGCTTTTTCTTTATCGGCTAAAACCAGTTGTTGCCGGCGCAATTCCAGTTGCTGCTTTTGTCTTTTCAGCTCACTTTCTGAAATACGCTGTCTCATCAGGTAGTCGTTCTCCTTCACACTGAAATCCAGTTCTAACTGACGTTTAATAATCTCTCTTTTTTTATCCTGATCGACAATTTTATCACGAACTGTTACATATTGCCTGAAATAAATCAAGGAGCGATTATAGTCTTTCAGCTTTTCATACACATGGCTCAGACTTAAAGCGGCCAGTTTCTCATTATCCAGCAAGCTATTATCTTCGGCAATCCGCAAACTTTCAGCAAGTAGTTTAACCGCATTGTTGGTATCGTTTTCTTCCTGGTAAAAATCCCCAAGTGCATATAAACTCGAGGCATAGGCCTGCTGATCTTCACGATCCTTATTTATCGCTACCGATTGTTTATAAGCCTTAAAGGCATCCTCTTTCTTCCCTAGCGATCGGTAGAGATCACCAATATCACTTTTGCACGTTGCTATTAAACCCTGGTCATTTATATCTTCAGCTACCCGCAATGCTTTTGTAAAATAGTCGAGTGCCAGCTTGTTCTTTTGCGCTGGCACAATATTCATTTCGGCAAGTTCCTTATCCGAGGCATGGAAATAGTTGGTACCTATTGCTTCATACACGACCGAAACTCCACGTGGATTATCCCCATCCTTCTGAAAAACCCTTAATGCTTTATTAAGGTAATAAACAGCCTGACTCTGATCGCCCATATTCTGATACACGCTTGAAACATTTGTGTAACAACTGGCCATATCTTCCTCATTGCCTAACTTTTCATAAATGGCAATGGCTTTCTGGTTCACCTCTAACGATTTAACGTAGTCGGGAATACTTGAATACAGTGCCCCAAGATTGAGATAGATACCGCCGACCATGTCAAGGTTTCCAGTGGCGGAGAAGTCTGCTAAAGCTTTATTGTAATTTTCTTCCGCTTTTAAAACATTTGACCGGCCATGATATCCGAGTGCACGCCTGTAAAAAGCATATGCAGAAAATTTATTTAATTTTTTCTCGTGTGCTAATTCAATTACTTTATCGATGTACAGATCTGCAGCATCTCGTTTCTTTAACCCGAGATACTGGCGGTAAATCGTTTCCAGAATTTTTAGTTTAACAGAATCGCGCTTCAGATACTTTTTATCCAGTCGCAATGCACTATCCAGCTTTGCCTGAGATACGGCATAGCGTTGCTGAGCAAGGGAAACCTTGAAAGAAAAAACAATTAACAATAACAGAAAGTACCGCCTGTCAGATAACAAAAGACTTGTTACGCTGCAGCCTAAAAACAGGCATTTCATGATTAAAAAATCAAATACTTTCGAGTATCATCCAAAAAAAATCGACGATGCAGCACTTCTGGACTGGAAACTATCCAAATCCGGTAAAATTCAAACTTCATATACACATTAGGGACAAAGTATAAATGTATATAAAATTTCGATTACAAAGTAACCGTATTCTTACCTGATTGAAAATGGCATTAAGGCACGAAATTTAAAAGATGGGCGGATATTTGGCTGGGTTTGCGTCATGCATCATCTGATAAACGGTTTCGATGATATCATCAACAGAAGGTTTGCTGAAATAATCGCCATCAGAACCAAATGGTGGCCTGTGGGCTTTTGCTGATAATGTTTTCGGCTGCCCGTCAAGATGAAAATATCCCTTTTGTTCTTCAAGAATCTTTTGCAGGATATAGGCGGAAGCACCTCCCGGAACATCTTCATCTACCACGAGTAGTTTATTGGTTTTGGCCAGTGAGGCCACACAAACTGCCGTGGTATCAAATGGTAACAGTGTTTGCGGGTCAACGATTTCTACTGAAATCCCCATCAGTAACAGTTCCTCCGCAGCTTCCTGAACCACTCTTAAGGTCGATCCGTAAGAAACCACAGTGATATCAGTTCCTTCTTCCACAACCTCGGCTATGCCGAGGGGAACGGTGAACTCACCTACATTTGTTGGCAGTTTTTCTTTTAAACGGTAACCATTTAAACATTCTATTACCACGGCAGGTTCATCTGCCCTAAACAGCGTATTGTACATGCCGGCAGCCTGAGTCATATTTCTTGGTACACATAAATGCATCCCCCTGAGCGATCCCAGCAGCATTGCAATTGGCGAACCAGAATGCCATATGCCTTCTAGGCGGTGTCCACGCGTACGCACAATTACTGGTGCTTTCTGGATCCCTTTTGTACGGTAAGCCAATGATGCAAGATCATCACTCAATACGTTCAGCGCGAATATCAGGTAATCAAGATACTGAATTTCGGCAATTGGCTTTAAACCACGAAGTGCGAGACCTATTCCTTGTCCCATAATGGTCATTTCTCGAATTCCGGTATCGGTTATTCTAAGTTCGCCAAATTTTGCCTGTAAACCGGCAAAACCCTGATTTACGTCGCCAATATTCCCTAAATCTTCTCCAAATGCCACTAAGCGCAGATCTCTGGAGAAATTTTCATTAAAACAGGCATTTAACACTTCCCTTCCATCAATCATTTTCGACTGATCGTCGTAAATAGCGTCCACTACAGGAATCATTGCCGGACTTTCATCACCATCGGTATGCAATTTTGAGCTGTACCGTTCATGATTCAGCTCCTGCTGATCCTTGTACCAATTCAGAAGTGCTGCTCTTTCTGGCGTTGCAAATTTTGCAGATATACGAATGGCCTTACGTGCCGCAACAATTACGTCCTTTCTTTGCGCATCAGCTGTGGAGGCTAAACCTGCCGCTATTTTAGCGAGTTCAGGCTGTTGTGCAGTCATTGCCTTAATAAAATCCACAACTTGTTTTTGCTCCGGTTTTATGCTTTCTAAAAATTCATTCCAGGCTTCCTTCTGGGCATTACGAACAAACACTTTGGCATTCTTTTCCGCCTCAGTGATTTCATCCTCGGTTGCAATTGCCGATTCCAGCATCCACTCACGCATTTTTACGATACAGTCGTGATCGGTTTCCCAGGTTAAGCGGTCTTTAGATTTGTAGCGCTCGTGTGATCCGGAAGTGGAGTGCCCCTGCGGCTGAGTGAGTTCGGTAACATGAATCAGTACTGGCACATGTTCTTCCCGGCAAACCTGTATTGCCTTCTCATAAACTTCGCATAAAGCCGGATAATCCCAGCCTTTTACTTTGTATATTTCATATCCGGCATTCTTTTCATCACGCTGAAATCCTTTTAACACCTCAGAGATATCCTCTTTAGTGGTCTGATATTTTGCCGGAACAGAAATGCCATAAGCATCATCCCAAATAGAGATAGCCATAGGAATCTGTAAAACACCAGCTGCGTTGATGGCTTCAAAAAATACCCCCTCCGAAGTGGATGCATTACCAATTGTACCAAAGGCCACTTCGTTACCCTCAACAGAGAAGTGTTTTAAGTATCCTAACTCCTTATTTTCGCGATATAGTTTTGAGGCATAAGCAAGTCCAACGAGGCGTGCCATCTGACCTCCGGTTGGTGATATATCTGAAGAACAGTTTTTGATTTTGGTAAGGTCATTCCAGCTACCGTCTTCATTTACCGATTTGGTAGCGAAGTGGCAGTTCATCTGCCGTCCGCCTGAAAAAGGATCTGCCCCTTCAGTTGGATTGGCATATAGTTGAGCAAAAAATTCTTTAATAGTGGAGATGCCCGTTGCAAAGGCAAATGTTTGATCACGATAATATCCAGAACGCCAGTCACCAGCTTTGAATGCTTTGGCCATGGCGATCTGAGGAACCTCTTTACCATCACCAAAAATTCCAAATTTTGCCTTCCCCGTTAATACTTCCCTACGCCCTAAAATACTTGCCTGTCTACTCTCATACGCTATTTTATAGTCGTTTAGTACAATAGATTTAAAGTCGTTAAAACTTAATTCAGAAGCATCAATGGCGTTGGTAACTATTTTTTCATTCTGCATCGTAATCAATATTGGTTTTGGCAAATATATATAAAATTAAAAGTTTGCCTTTATGATGCTTTGTAAAATTATATATGGACTTGTAAAATATTAATGGAATAGTTTTTGTTTTAAATGATAAAACAATAAATTTGTTTTAATAATTTTAAATAAAATAACCATCACAGGATATGAAAAAGATCTTAGTATTATTCGCTTTTGTACTGGGTTTAAGCGTTGCGGTAAATGCGCAAACTAAACCAGCTGAATTTAAGTTTGAGGCTGAAACTCACGATTTCGGTAAAATTGTTTTAAACAAACCTGTAACTTTCGATTTTAAATACACCAACATTGGCGATGAGCCATTAATCATCAGCAAAGCAGAAGCAAGCTGTGGTTGTACAGTTCCGAAATATACCTCTACTCCACTTAAAAAAGGAGAAACTGGTGTGATATCAGTAACGTTCAACGCGGCCGCTGGTCCGTCTACTTTCTCAAAAGCAGTAACCATTTCTTCAAATGCTAAAACACCAATTAAAGTGCTTTACATTAAAGGTGAAACAGTTTCAGCTCCTGCTTCGTCATCAAAGTAATTTTTTAAACAACAATATTTAAAAAGTCCCGATTTTCATCGGGACTTTTTTATTTTTGCACCATGCCACAAATTTCACAAAAAGGCCTGCAGATGCCTGCTTCGCCAATCAGAAAACTCACTCCCTTTGCCGACAAAGCTAAACAGGAAGGAAAAAAGGTTTTTCACTTAAACATTGGTCAACCCGATATAGAAACACCCGAAGTAATGCTCGATGCCATTAGAAACATTGATTTCAATGTTTGGGCTTACACCCCATCCGAAGGCACACTGGCTTATAGACTAAAGCTTACAGAATATTACAATAAGCTAGGTTACAACATTACACCTGAAAACATTTTGGTTACCGTTGGTGGTTCTGAAGCGATCACCATCGCCATGCAGACTTGTGTAAACGAAGGTGATGAAATTATCATCCCTGAACCATTTTACGCCAATTATAATGGTTTTGCCTGTATGAGTAATGTCGTAGTAAAACCTATTCTTTCTTATATTGAGAATGGCTTTGCCCTACCTCCTATTGCTGAATTCGAGAAACTGATTACAGAAAAAACAAAGGCAATTATTATCTGTAACCCTAATAACCCAACAGGATATTTGTATTCAAAAGAGGAACTGGATGCCCTGAAAAGTTTATGTTTAAAGTACGATCTTTTCCTTTTTTCAGATGAAGCTTACCGTGAATTTTGTTATGATGGCCGTGAATTTATTTCACCCATGCATTTGGATGGCTTAGATGAAAATGTAGTGATTATGGATACGGTTTCCAAACGCTATAGTGCATGTGGAGCCCGTTTAGGCTGTTTAATTACCAAGAATAAGGCAGTAATAGCTTCAGGTTTGAAGTTTGCACAGGCCAGGTTAAGCCCTGGAATGGTTGAACAGATTGCCGGAGCTGCTGCAGTAGATACCCCGGATAGCTATTTCGAAAAGGTAAATACTGAATATACATTACGCCGCGATACGCTGGTAGGAAGGTTAAATAACATCGAAGGTGTGTTTTGTCCAAACCCTGGAGGTGCTTTTTATGTGGTGGCTAAATTCCCGATTGATGATGCAGATAAATTTTGCCAGTGGATCCTGGAAGAGTTCGATTATAACAACCAAACCGTAATGATGGCACCGGCTACCGGATTTTATTCTACGCCAGGATCAGGAAAAAATGAAGTACGCATGGCTTACGTATTGAATACCGACGATTTAAATAGCGCGATGGATTGCCTGGAAATTGCGTTGAAGGCGTATCCTGGAAGAGTTGATTAATTCGGAGAACGGTCGTTTTTAGAATTGTTTATCAACAATAACAAATCTTACAGAAACCCCACATCTTTGAGGATGTGGGGTTTTTTATTGAACAGACTGAGACACCATTAAGATAATGAAGCCAGTAACTTTTCCAGGTTGTCGATGCTCATTTTGAATCCTGTTTCAAAGCCCATTTCAATCATTTTTTCCAAACGCTCCAGCGATTCATTTACAATAATGATCGTTACTTTAGTAACCCCGTCTTCTTCGCTAAAAGTATGATCCCAGTCAGAACCTGGCAATTCGGGATTTTCGTTTGCATCTGCAAAGGCATTATACAGCCTGAAATTTGTTTTAGGACTAATGGATGTATACTCCTGAAGTGCCCAACGCTCCATTCCTTCCGGACTCACCATGGCGTAGAATCTTTTTCCACCTAATTTGAAGTCCATGTATTTGGTTCTGGCCGACCAGGGTTTAGGTGCCTGCCACTGATCCAGCAATTTTTTTTTTGTAAATGCATCCCATACCAAAGGAAGTTCTGCTGCAAACTCTCTTGTGATGGATACCGTTTTTGTGGCCTTATCAACGGTAAAATCAAATAATAAATCGGTTTTCAAATGTTTTATTTTTTAGATTGTTTTTTCATGTTTATAACAATTCATCCAGTTGATTAAAGTTAGTTTCCCAGATGGACCTGAACTGTTCCAGCCATTTGTCGATCTCCTTTATCTTTTCTACTTCAAGGGAATAATAAATTTCTCTGCCCTGTTGCTCCTGTTTAACAATTTCGCATTCCGTAAGGATGCGCAAATGTTTCGAGATAGCCTGTCGTGTGGAATTAAAGTTCTCGGCTATAGCATTCGGCGTCATCGCCTGTAACGCAATCAATGTCATGATAGCACGCCTTGTCTGATCAGCTATGGCCTGGAATATATCGCGCCTCATTGTTTTTTTATCTAAGATATGCAACCATTCGGTTTCGCAAGTTATTTAGCAATTTAATTTGCAATTGATTTTCGCATCGAATAATAACTTGTAGATTTCCAAAAGTGGCCTGGCGGTGGGTTTAAAGGGATTTAAATAGCAAAAAGCGGGTTTAAATGGCTTTAGACTGCGTTTTCACTGCATTTACCCAAACAATGTGCAAGGAATGTGCATACAATGTGCAAGGAATATGCATGGGTGTTATCCGCGACGATAGTACCAACCTACCGGAAAACCTAAAGGGTAGTTACCTCTTCAAAATACCAACATTATTCAGCATGTATTAAAATTCCGGCGAAACAAAATGTTTTTATAAGCGTTATATTACTATGTCACCATTTAAAGCAGCAATAATCGTTGGGGTAACCATTGGCCTCATTTCATATATCGGATATCGGGCAATTAACCGTGTGCATCAGCTTCCTGCAAATAGATAGAATTTTATCTAATCCGAGAAGCGATGGAAGCACTTGAAGTGTTAACGGACATTTTATTACCCTGACGCTATCGGCTATGTTTAAAGATAAAATTAATCAAAAAAGTTGTATATTTGTTGTTCAGATTTAAAAGAGCAAAAAGTTTAAAACTGAAATTGAAAATTATACTGGGGCCGTTCTTGGATTTGACGGGGTGGCGAAGGTTATGTTAGCATGCAGTGCGTTGTACGGAGAGCACTTAAAGTGAACGTTCACATTTTAGTTGGCGAAAATACTTACGCCTTAGCTGCCTAGTTTAGAACTAGCTTAGCTTTTGTCCCTCTAACCGCTGCATTGTTGGGTTAGAATCCGGGGCATCGAAACAACAGCGCTGGCTTCAAAAAGGTACGGTTTGAAGTGAGATAAAGTACCTAAGGATTTAAATAAGGTCGGTTTTCAGCCCGTTTATTTCCCGAAAATCAATTGAAAAATAAGCATGTAGAAGGTATAATTTATCTCACAACTGGACAAGGGTTCGACTCCCTTCGGCTCCACTGGAATTAGTAACAAAATTCACCAAAAAACCCTAGAACCCTGCAAATCAGCGATTTGCAGGGTTTTTGTTTTTACGATTTAGTAGTGTTTTTGCTAAAATATTAAATATGTGAGGTGGCCAAAAAGGTTCCTCAGTGAAATCATAAAAAGGAGGAACTTTTTTTATGTAATAAATTGATATATAGCTAGTTAAATCATTGAGCATCTTGACTTTTTTTATTGCAAATCTTAAATTTATTCACGTTTTAAGAGCAATTTTATGAAAAGAAATTTCAATTTAATCTTTTTCCTAAAAAAGAGAAATGACACTCAAATTGACGGATTATCAATTTATTTACGGATAACAGTTTCTAAGAAAAGAGCAGAAACTGCTACAGGGAAAAAATGTTTGGAAAATGAATGGAGCAATGGACAACTTAAAGGTAACTCATTGAAATCTAAAACGCTAAACGCCTATTTAAAACAACTAGAATTACAAGTACATGATGCTCACCGTATTCTTTTGACATTAGGTATTAAAGTTACTGCTGACTCACTGATGAATGAGTATCTTGGTAAAACAGAAAGAAGAAGGATGTTAAAGGAGGTCTTTGAAGATCATAATCATGAAATGGCTATGCTTGTAGGAAAAGATTTTTCTAAAATGACATTGTTACGCTATCAAACAGCACTTAGGCATATCGAACAGTTCATGAGAAAGAAGTACAATATCTCTGATATAGATATCAAAAAACCGACCATAAATTTTTGACAGACTACGATTTTTTCCTTAGATCTGTAAGGAAATGTTCAAATAATTCTGCGGTTAAATATATTAAAAACCTAAAGAAGATAGTTAAAATTTGTCTTGCCGACGGCTGGATTATAAATGATCCATTTGCAAATTTCAAAGCGACTGTAAAAGAAAAATTGAAGATAACAATTGTTGCCAATCAAATACCAGATCTCAATTCAAAAGAGATATCAGGAGAGGCAGTTGGTGTTTTTTTCTAAATCTAACCATGAAAATTATACCTTAAACTTAACTTTCGAATTTTAGTTTTAACAATTCTTTTACTCAACTTGCTTTAAAAAAGATCTCAAATATTCGTCTGCAGAAGTCCATACTATTTCATTATGGTGGTGATTGTCTAGCAATGGATGTTGCGTAGTAAACATTGAGTATATGTATTGCGCCTGTTGCCATTTGGCATATAATTCCTGCTCACCCGAGGGATTTTCTAACCTTTGTTTTTTGATGTTTGCTGAAAATTCGTCCAGATCCGAAAGCTTTTGCAAGTTAAAATCCTGTTCGGTAATCACTTTTATGCTTTCTTTCATCATATTCGGGCTGATTTGAAAACTGGCAATGTGCAAATCTCTTGGACTTTCATCCTCAAGAGCTACAGCAGCAGTAAATGCCGCGGTGTTTTCCATTGTCGTGAAATCAAGTTTCCAATCAGCTTTATCACCCCAATAAGCAATAGACCTATTTTTTAGGTTTAAAATCGGCGTATTGTATTTTAGAATATCAGCAAAGGCACCGTTAAAAATGGAGGTGGCTTGAATGTCCTTTTCATCAATATAACCTTTAAAAGTTCTCCGAAGATCAAAGTTTCTGTTTTCTCCCGGTGTTAATGGCTGATAATCAGTACAAAAATCAGATGGAATAAACCGCTTTACTCCAGCAGAAATAGCACCGTCCAGAAGTGCGCTCTGCGTATCAATGATCACCTCGGCAAGTCCAGCTAGCGCAGAAACCACGCAGTCTATTCCCTCACAGGCTTTTGCGATTTCAACATTCTTATTAAAATCTACTCCAACCACCGTGGCACCTGCTTTCGCAAGCGATTCTATCTTTCCTGCATCACTTTCTTTTCTTACCAGGGCAATGACATTAGCCCCCTGTCCAGTCAAAGCTTTACAAATCATTGACCCCAGATGACCAGTAGCACCTGCTACCAAAATATTTTTCTTCATTGTAATTTGTTTATGATTTTAAAAAATTATAAACGGCTTCGACCACCTGCTCCGGGGTTTCTTCAAACATATAATGGCCGCCGCCAGAAAGAGCCACTAAATGGCTGTTTTGGCAAACATAAGTCATCGCCATCTGCATAAACTGATGACTGACATTGCTGCCAATCCCTAAAACAGGCATTTGAAGTTGTTGATAGTTTTTCGAATCTTCGATATCCTGGCCAAATGCCTGATACCACGCATTGGAAGCCCTGATACTGTCTGCATCGTTATAAGCTTCAGCGTAGATACCGCGCTCCTTTTCAGTCATTTTGGTTTCGTCAATCATTACATAATCAAAAACATAATCTAACAGAAACCGGAAACGCCCTTCCAGAATTTTTTCAGGCAAACTTTTTACCTGATTAAAGCCCATCCACCAGGCATAGGGCATATTGGTGTTCATTTTTTGACCAAAAGTTCCGGGTACAGGTAGTAGCGGCATCTGGAGCATTCCCTCATTAGGATGCAACCCGTCTGCTATAACCAGTTTATCAACAATTTCCGGGTGATTGAAAGCCAGGCTCATCGCAACCATTCCACCAATATCATGACCAATTATGGTTACTTTTTTTAAACCCAGCAAATGTATTAATTGATTGATGTCTTGCGCCATTGTCTTTTTATCATAACCGCTTTCAGGCTTATTGGAAGTACCCATCCCCCTAATATCCACGACAATAACCCGATGAGTTTTTAAAAATTCTAAAGCAATGTTTCGGTAAGAATACCAGGTCTGCGGCCATCCCGGCAGACAGATTATCGCTTCACCGGAGCCCCCATCAATGTAGTGTAATCGTACTCCGTTAACCTCTACATAATCATTGCAAAATCCGGGAAAATCCTGAATAAGTAGTTCATCTGAAAATTTTTGCTGTGCTGTTCCGCTAGCTGTTGTCATTTGATTTCTCTTTAAATTGATGAATCAAATGTACGGCAATGAACCTTCGGTAAAACTACCAAAAGGTAGAAAATGAATTACCTGATGTTTTTTCTTATACGGCTCAATGCATTGGGTGTTATACCCAATATAGCAGCGAGTTGTTTTACCGGAATTTTCTGTCCCAACTCTCTATTTTTAAGAAATTTAAGATATCGTTCTTCTGCAGTTAACGTCTGGAAATTCAATAACTGATCGACCATTCTGGCCGTTGTAGCCTCCCAGATTTTACGCCCGAATTCTTCCCAGGTGCTTAAGTGGGCATATAGAAAGTCCATATCTTTTTTATCAATAACGATTAACTCAGTTTCCTCGATGGCCTCAATATTGAACCGGGTAGGTTTTTGCGGATGAAGGCTGGATATTTCGGTAAAAAACTCATCTTTAAAACAAACCCAAGTCGTATTTTCTTGTTCACCCGACGCATCGTAAAACCGAAGTCCGCCAGATAAAATAAAGTAGTATTGATTGGCAACCTGTCCGCACTTCAACAAAAGCTTGCCCTTAGGTACCACTTTTTGCCTGCATTTTGATTGTACCAATTGCAAATCCTGTTCATCGATGGACACTATACCTTTAACAAATCTAACAAACTGATCGATCCCCATTTATTTAATTCATTCGGCTGTAAAATCAATACCGAATCGCACAAAATTAGTTAAAGTAGAAGCAAGAATTATAGAAAAGTGAATTCCAAGACCAGGTTTTATAATTGACTGTCAGTTTATTTTTCAATGAGAAAAAATTTATTGTAATCGTGTCGCTGACAATGGATTTAGTTATCTATAGTGACAATAAGCAGGCTAAAAATCTGAATTCAACAAGGCGTAAAGACTGTCAGCTCCCATTAAATTTTCAAAAATCACACGGATGCTCTTAGTGAGAATGAGTATATCTTTTCCTGATTGAAAACTTATTTCTTCACCATTAGCATCCCTGATCAATCCTTTTCATGTATTACCGCCAATGCAGATTATTATCCCTGTTCTCAAAACTTCTTTCCCCATGTGTTCTTGACAAAGCAACAATGAATAGATTCAAAAGTTTCACCTTAAAAATTTATTAAAACAATTGCAACTCCCATGTATATAACTGATATCGAGATACAACCTCATCAAAAGAAATTTTCATCACCCCTTCCCAACACGTCTTAAAATAGGTATCCGCCAAGTCCAGCCAAAACCGAGGCAATTAGTATTCCGTATTTGGCCTGCTGAACAAAAACAATAACTTATATAAAGCATGCGATGTAATATTTAAATTAGTCACTTTAGCTACTTTTCCATTGCCTTTGGCAGGGAGCACCAAAACTAAGAATTTTCATCACAAATGCCCCAAAAAAGCCTGTGATCAGCTATAATGCTATCGAACAAACAAGCTATCTATTTTTTGATGAAGCGAAGTATCGCTTACCTGATGAAGCTCAATTAACAAATCGCCGGATACCGGTGATGGAGCAGGATAACGATGTTTCTTTAATAGGTTACGCAAGGCCCGGTTGATGGTTTTCTCTCCTATCAATTGTTTCAATTGCCACATCACAACCAATCCTTTTGAATAATACAAATGGGTGTCCTGTGGCCTTGCAAGGTAAAGCGGTACCTCTTTACCGAACCCGCGTTCATTGAGGTAAATCTGGTTATGGATGCTGACTTTATCTTTTGCTGCATCGCTGCCTAAAAAATGTTCTGCGAGCATGAGCTCGGTATACATGGCCATGGTCTCGGTCAACACTTTGGATCCCTCCCGCTCATCGGGCGAGAGCTGCGCATTTCCCCACCACTGATGGGATACCTCATGGGCCGCAAGTTCATTGATTACATCCTGATTCCGGTCAGCACGCAGATTATTATGAAAAATAAACTGTTCGGTCATAAATATGGTGGCCGGATAGGCCGTACCTGCAAAGCCATCGGTAAAAGAAGAAATTTCTGCAAATCGCAGCGTCTTATAGGGATAAGGACCAAAATTCCGCTCACAATATTTAATTGTGCGCGCTGCGTTTTTAAGCAACCGGTCTACATTTTCATAGTGCCTTCCCTCAAAATACACTTCGATATCCACGCCCTTAAAACGAAGCCTTTTAAGTTTATAAGCGGCGGCAGAAAGGCCGAACCGAAAAGGGATGGGAGAATCGGAGAGATAATGAAAATAGCTGCGCTCTTTCAAATCCCAGGCTCTTTCCAGCCTGCCAACCCCTATTATCCTTTGTCCTTTTGGTATAGACACTGTCATGTCCAAATCAATAAAGTCATTTCTTCCTCGTGGCGCTTGGAGTTTCTTTAGGGGTGAGGTATCTCCCAGATGCCTTTTTCGACGCTCTGAAAGGTTAGCTATCTCTAGGTCTGCCTGATAACCAAAACTGGGAAAATAATTGCTGATACGCAGGAAACTACCATTATCCACAATGGCATTAAAGGGTTCATGACCGGTGAATCCGTTCCATTGATAGGAGAAAGAAAAAGTTAAAACCGCACCATCTCCAGGCAAGAGTGCATTTTTCAACCGATAAAGTCCTGTCTCAGACCCTAAACGCTCCCTTATACTTCCAGCCTGATAGATCACCTGTCCCACTTCAAGCGCATCATGAAAATTAACCAGCAACTCTGTGATGGGCTGCCTCCCTTTATTGATAATGGTATAGGTTCCTGAAACGTGGTACGCATGTTGAGCTGGTTCTAAATCAACTGTAGTCTTTACGCTCGTCACTACTGGTTGAGTAAAATCTTGGAATTTTCTATAACGCTGTTCATAACAGGCTAACCGATCTAACGCTTCGGCGGCACTCGGCTTCTTATCTTGCATATTGAAGATATAAGTTCCGCTAAAAATCATCACTAAAAAAGTCCCTGCAAGGGCAAAACCTTTTTTGGGCGATAATCTTCTGAACCCGTAGGCCATTGCCATGGATAGCGATGAAAGCAGGCTTATGCCAAAAACCATTCTCCATGAAAAAGCACGCAGGTAGTCGTCCCACCCGTTCATCTCACTGTAGCGGGCAGCGTATGACGCCGGAAAGCGAAGTAAGGGACTTGTGATTCCAAGAGACTTGCCAAAGGAGGTACTCAGCAAAACAATAAAGAAACTGCTCACCAACAAGCCTACCCATTTATGATTGATCATCCTTTGCAGTAGTAAAACTGCGCCTAAACCCACCATCAGCGGCGCACAAATGAGCCAGTACAAAGTAAGATAGACTTTCCATTCAATTAAGCTATAATCAAATAAAATTTGAAAGCCAATGCCCGTACAAATAACAATGGTGGTGAGTAAGATCAGGACAATAGAGAGTGAGATCCATTTGGAAGCTACGAAAAATATGGGCGCCGCTGGCGTGCTGCCTTCAATCAGATCAAACCTGCTGTCCTTGCTCCTCCAGTAAAGTTCATGCACATAAAAAAGTACTATGATCATCAAAAGTCCAGGTAAATTATACAAGATGCGGTTTACCATCAAAGCGCTGGAGGCGTATTGCTGGGGCAGACGAATGCCCTGATCGATGCTTCCATAAAATTCCATAGACAGGTAAAAAACCAGGCTGAGTGCAATCAGAAAAAAAGGAATACTTTTGATGAGCACCTTAAGCTCAAGCCCTACTAAACTCCAAAGGCTTTGAATAGAATAGTTCCACCCAACCGGCCGGACTTCAATTGGCTGATATGATCTTTCAATTAGCGGTCCTTTATCATCTTTGGTTTTCCTTTTTCTTTTGCTGTCTTCTTGTAAAACAAATTTAAACCTTAAAAATGCGATCAGGAGAATCAATAAGGAAAATATCAAATAGCCTAACCGGTTGAGTAAAACATTCCCGGTTAAATTCAAGGTATCACTGTTTTTCTTTGCCACCTCCCAAAGGTTGGTCTGCTCATAAAAAGCGGAGAGACCAAAGGGATCCACCTGCGCCGACAGCCTCAACGCCTGTGCGGATTGCGGCAAAGCACCGGCCATCATCGGGGATCCCGAATAAGTCAATAAGACCAGGTAAATGATATAAATAAATAACCCTGTTAAATACACATACAGTTTGCTTTGAGATATCCAGGCAACTGAACTGACCATTACAGCGCAAAGCAACAGATTGGGCAGGCCTAATAATAAAAAGGGCTGGAAATAATGCCAGAGTATAAAAGGGCCATAAGTGCCCCTATCGGGATCAGCTAAATGCCCCAAGAGGTAACCCAAAATGAGTAGTCCGAAACAGAGCAGGCTCAGCATCAGTAACGCGGTGAAACGGCTAATCAGGTAAGCGGTTTTACTGACCGGTGTGGCATAAAGGATCAGACTAAAACCAGTGTCGCGCTCCCTTAGCAACATCTGCGAAGCTAATACAGTGATGATGAAGATGTTGCACAAACTCAGCAGACCTACCATATTGGCAATTGCGTAAGGGGAATTTCGGTGAATTTCATTGCCGGGGCTGAATGATAATTTCAATCCAATGAAAAAACCCATTGCCAATAGCAGAAAAAAAACAATATATATCCCCGGGCGCTTTAAAAAGGCGCCGAGTTCAAATTTCAATAGTGCGCTCATAACTTAGTTTTTAGCATGAAGCAAATGAAAATAAACATCTTCCAAACTTGGTTGAATGGGTTTGAATCCGTGACTCGGATCCTCAATGGCATAGGCATGGAGCAATAGCGACCCCATATTCAAATGAGCAGAAATGATGTTAAAATCTTGTTCATACTTTTTTCTTTCCACTCTCGATATTGTTTTTTCCCAAAGCTGACCTTTCATCGATGAGATAAAATCTGCCGGCTTGCCCCGGGCAATGATCCTTCCTTTTTTCATTACCGCCATTTGGGTACATAGGTTTTTTACATCTTCCACCAGATGGGTAGAGAGAATTACGATCTTCTCTTCACCTATCTCACTGAGGAGGTTATTGAAACGGTTGCGTTCCTCAGGATCAAGACCTGCTGTGGGTTCATCTACGATAATCAGCTTAGGATCTCCAAGCAATGCCTGCGCCACACCAAAACGCTGACGCATGCCGCCTGAAAAGGTGTGAACTTCTTTGTTCCGCTGCGTATACAGATTAGTTTGCTGCAAAAGCGCCAGCACCTGCTCCTTTCGCTCCGAGGCGTTCGATACACCTTTCAGCGTTGCAATATGAGTCAACAGATCATATGCAGAAACTTTCGGATATACACCAAAGTCCTGCGGCAAAAAACCTAACTGATGCTTCACTGAGCGGGAATCCTTTAAAATGTCCTGGCCGTTAAACCGTACTTCTCCATGGTCGGCTTTCTGCAAGCCTGCAAGGGTTTTCATGAGCGAAGATTTCCCCGCCCCGTTCGGGCCAAGTAGCCCGAACATTCCATTACTGATTTCCAGCGACAGACAATCCAGCGCTTTGACCCCATTTTTATAGGTCTTGGAAAGCTCATTGATAATAAGTGTATTCATATCAAATTAATTTTTAGACAAAGCAGTAGCCCTCCCACCATTTTGAGGGTTTAAAAATTGATAGATTAAGAAAAAATCAGTTAGTCTGCTACATATTCCAGCACATCACCAGGCTGGCAGTCAAGCGCCTTACAAATTGCCTGGAGCGTATCAAAGCGAATCCCTTTCGCTTTTCCCGTTTTAAGTACTGACATATTCGCCTGGGTCATGCCCAGGATCTCCGCGAGTTCCTTGCTCTGCATCTTCCTTTTGGCCAGCATCACATCAACATTTACAATAATTGCCATAATTAAAGGATCAGGTCGTTTTCGTTTTGCAACACCAGGCCTTGCTGAAAAATAGCCGCCATGAAATAAGTAAACACCCCCAGGATCATATGGAGAATAACGAGTATGATCATGGCAGCATCAAAGCCATAAAATACTACAACAATCATCGCGGCCGCTACCGGGAGTACAAGATTACCTACATAAAACCACCTGAGCTGGCGGATCCCAAAACTGGTAAAGAGCTTAGACTGGGTAAATACCTTAAAGACATTACCTACCAGAAAAAAGAACATCGTGTAAAGTCCCAGCAATAGCAGAAACATCAGGATATAACCACTACTGTATTCACCCAATAAATAGGGCACACTGGTAAAAGGATAAAAAATCTCAAAACGACGACCTCCATCGATGAGCTGCATTGACCAGCCGGTAGATAAAGCCAATGAGGAAAGCAGAAAAGATAGCGCATAGCCAGCAGCCAAAACCCTGGTCAATGCTAAAAGTAGTCTTGCAATAAATTGGACAGTTTTCATACAATTGACAATTATTACTGCAATAATACAAATAATTATCGTAAAACAATAATTATTCAAAATTATGTTGTGAATTAATTTATAATATAATCGATTTAATAGGATAATTATTTCTTTAGATGCATCGAAACAAGAAACCTGATTCAGCTATATGGCAGTTAATTTAGAGGATGAGAATAATCTGAGGGAAACGTATATTGAAAACACACAAAACAACTTTAATAGGTATTAAAATGCGCTGGGTGGAACAATAATTTATGGATAAGGCGATTTGGAAATATAAGTGACAAATGTCACGTTTAAATTGTGCCATATCACTTCGTTTTGCGAGGAATTCCCGATATATCTTTGTGTATGCACTTAAAAGAAAGGTGTATATACTAAAAAGCGAGAAATATGAAAACGCAATTAGAAAGCAAAGATTCAATCTTTTATAAAGATGCAACAGCATTAGCAGAACTTATCCGCACAAAAGAGATATCACCAGTTGAGGTGGTAAAAGCTCATCTTGACCGTATAAGCGAATTTAACCCGTCAGTAAATGCAATAGTTACTGTAGCAGATACAGCAATGGAAGCCGCCAAAAAAGCAGAAGCGGAAGTTCTGAGAGGTGACAAGCTTGGACCACTCCACGGTGTACCCTTTACAGTTAAAGATTCTATTGACACTGAGAAAATCCTAACACAACGCGGATCACCAATATTTAAAGGCCGTGTACCGGATGCCGATGCCACGAGCGTTCAGCGCATGAAAAATGCTGGTGGTATTTTATTGGCAAAAACCAATTTGCCCGAATTTTCCTACTGGATTGAAAGTGATAATCTACTGAGTGGAAGATCTAACAATCCATGGGATCTTACCCGAACTCCCGGTGGTTCTAGCGGCGGTGAATCAGCTGCTATTGCAGCAGGAATGTCACCTATCGGTTTAGGTACAGACCTTGCAATCTCAGTTCGCGGACCAGCTGCACAAACCGGAATTGTATCGTTGAAAGCAACCCACGGCAGAGTTCCTATGACTGGAATCTGGCCAAGAGCGCCACGCCGATTCTGGCATGTAGGTCCAATGGCACGAAGTATCAGAGATTTATCGCTGGCATTTTCACAATTGGCAGGCCCTGATGGACTGGATGCTTTCTCGACTAGCACAGTAGCATTTGACGCAGGCCTTAGTCAGTCTTCTTCGCGTCCGCTACGCATCGGATGGATGGTGGGACCGGGTTTTGGTCCTGTAGATTCTGAAGTGGTTGCAACCGTTAAAGCTGCAGCCGAAGCATTACAAAGTTTTGGCATATCAGTGGAGCCCGTAGGTATCCCGGCGCTGGAGAAAGATTTTGCACTGGATGTCTTCAACCGCCTTCATGTAATGGAGATGAAGCCTGCTTTTCTTGAATCTACAAAAGGTCAACCTGATAATATGCTTTATAAAATGGCTAAAACCATGTTATCTCTACCTGACACTTCTATGGTTGACTTTATTGACGCAGAACAGGCAGTTGAGCGTATTCGTGACGGATATGCCCAGTATTTCCAGAAATACGATGCATTGATCACCCATGTGTTACCTATTCCAGCCCATAAACATGGTATTTCTGAATTTGTGATAGATGGACAAAAAGTTGATGCAACCTACTTGCAGGGTGCTACCGTTCCTTTGAACCTTACTGGTCTTCCAGGTATCTCAATGAGATTTGGAACAAGTTCGGAGGGAATGCCTATCAATATACAGATAGTTGGAAGCTGGCTTGCAGAAGCTACCATTCTACATGTTGCATCCTTGTTAGAAGAACTATCTCCTGTTCAAGGACTTTTTCCTGAACTTTAGAAATTGTACTTGTTTTATAGTTCCCCGCCTCCATTTGTGGCAATGATTGGAAGTTGGGGAACTATACTTTCATAGATTTCCCCTGATCTGTAAAATAACTTCGGCATATAACAGACTGCATTTGCCTCGGCAAGTATTATTTATGTAAATAATCTCTTCTTATCCTGCTGAGGGTTTCCCTCGAAACTCCAAGATAGGATGCAACCATATGAAGCGGAACACTGTTAAATACTTTTGGGTAGGTTTTCTGAAACTGGACATATCTTTCTTCAGCACTGGCGCTGATTAAGTTGAATATCCGCTCGTGAGCTGCCTCGAGCGCTCTTGAATTCAGGCACTCAAAAAAATGTTTAAAGGCAGGAATAGCTGCCTGCAATTTTAGCAAATCATCTTTATGCCAGATGATGACCGTGCTTGCAGACAAAGCCTCAATATTATATTTGCTTTGCGTACCGTTATTGAAACTTTCGGGCTCGTTCATCCACCAGTTTTCAACGCCGAACCTGACAGTATGATCGTTACCGGACTTATCGTAACGAAAAAGCCGAAAACAGCCACTTGTAATAAAGCACATGTTTTGCAGTACTTCGCCATCATGTAGCAGAGATTGCCATTTGCGAAAATTCTTGACATTAGCACTTGCGTGAATAGCTGCAAGTTCGTCTTCGGTGATATCCGCTAACTCAAGTAGGTATTTGTCGAATATTTCAAACATCAAGCCAAAGGTAAACAATTTGTGGTGATTCGAAATCCCATATAAATTGCATGATGACAGTGAGAAATACTGGGCCCAGAATTTTTATAAAAATCTAAAATTTAAATTTTTCATAACCCATTAATCGGCTACCGATTAATCTGCTCAATATTAAATATTTTACATCGGTTTGTATGTCATTACAATTAGGTAAACTATAAATTGCTTCAACTGGTATGATAATAAGTCATTGACACTCCCTCGAAATATTCACTTAACAAGGATGCCTAAAAACTTAAGTATTCTTACTATGTAAACATTCAAAGTGCAAGACCTCTAGGAATAATACCCTTCAAATAAATTACCCAGAAGTTCTTATTATTTACGATACTAAGAAATTCTACCAATGATGTTTTTACCAATATACAAATTCCCGTAGATTTTCCATCTTCGCAATCGCTTTAGCAATGGTTAATGGATTAAACTAAAACTGTCCAACAGCAAGGCAGTTTTTTTGATGATGTCGCAGCTTTATTTCGTGCTCATCCAAATTGTTTTTTAAAAGGGTATTAAAAATTGCAGAGACCTTCAGAAACCATTTTAAATAAATTACCGAGACAGGTTATCCTCTGTCTTTGACGCGTTTGAAGATAAGCATATTCCATATACTTACTAGTAAACAGGCATAACATTACAGTTTCGACTAACAAAATATTGCTATTTCAAATTATCACCATCCTTAAAGTGAAGTCGTCTGAATACAAGACCGGATAAAATAGTCAGTAGGCCTACGACGAGGAAAGTGTAGCGGAAAGCATTGTGAATATCATCATTGATAAGTTTAATATCCCCCTTAAATACTTTCAGCACAATCAATCCAAACGCAACCCCAAAACCGATGGCAAGTTGCTGGTTGACTGAAATGAGCGAATTACCACTGCTGGTGTGGTATCCTCTTAGGTCAGCAATTGAAATGGTATTCATGGCAGTAAATTGGATGGAGTTGAAAAACCCCAAAACGGCAATGATGGGTATGTAATAATAAATTGAAGCTCCGATGGCAGGAAAAGCCATACAACAAATCAGCAATCCAATGATAAAAGTATTCGCCATTAAAGTGTTCCTGTAGCCGAATCTGTTCAGGATTTTTATGACCAGAGATTTAGCGATTATAGCCGTCAACGCCATTGGCGCTATAATCCATCCCGAAACAACCGCAGATTGATCATAAGCAATTTGAATCATCATCGGCAATAATAGCGGTATTGAGCTAATGCCCAGACGTGTGGCTAGATTACCGAGTATTCCTACTCGGAATGTCCGGACTTTAAAAAGGTTTAATGGAAAAATCGGATTATCATCGCTTTTCGCATGACGGTAGTAAAAATAGAGCATGGTCACACCGAGTAACATTATAACTAGCGCAGGGGTTATATAAACGACGTCGCCAAAAAGTTCAAGTGAAACCGAAAGTAGTAAGGATCCGCTGGCAAAGATCAAAAAACCTCTTAAATCAAAATCGATCACTGTTGAGCGGTAGTCTGGCATATACCGGAGGCTAAGGGCGATACCCATTAAGCCCATTGGAATATTGATTAAAAAAATCCAGTGCCAGGATAAAAAATCGACCATATATCCGCCGACCAGGGGACCTAATACCGGACCGATTAATGCAGGTATTATTGCAAAATTCATCGCTTTTAGCAAATCCTTTTTGGGGAAGGTTTTTACTAATGCTAATTTTCCCACTGGCGTCATCAAACTTCCGCCGATCCCTTGTAAAATCCTGGATAAAACAAGCTGGTTCAGATTTCCAGATAACGCACAAAAAAGCGAACCTAGCGTAAAAATTATCAATGCGAAGATGAATACTTTTTTGGTGCCAAATTTATCAGACAGAAAGCCACTCACCGGCATGAAAACAGCAAGGGTCAACACATAGCCAATAATTGCATTTTGCATATTCAATGGTGACTGGTTAAGATCCCGGGCTATTGCCGGCAGCGAGGTATTCAATATCGTAGAATCGAGCATCTGCATAAAAATAGCCGTTGCTAGTATTATCGGCAGTATCCGTTTCGTTCCTTCCACATTTTTTTTTTGTGGGTTGTTACTATTCATTTATAAACTTATTCAATTTTCATTCAGCCGAATCAAAACAAAATTCAGCGTTAATATTTATTTATTCCTTGACCGGGGCCAATCCTTCTACGTCGTGTATTAAATCCATGGTCATCCTGCAGCGCAAAATTGCCCAAATTAAAATAAATAATGACATAGGTAAGAACAGTTTAACTTTCAAATTAGAAACCATTCTTTGTGTAGACCCATTTTTTTATAAGTGAACACCTGACCATAGGAAAAAAATATTCAGATGTAATGCGTTTAAGTGCTACATCAGGCGTAAGACATTCAAGTGTTGTTCCTGAATACTTTTTTGATCATTCTCAGTGTTGTAAAATGCTTATCGTTAGACAATTTAAGGGATACATCATCAAAAATCGGCGAGCACAAAAGATATGCGCCCGACACTGGATTCACCGGGTAAAAGCCCATTGAAGCAAACATATACCACGCGGACATCTGTCCGGCATCATCATTTCCACTTAGTCCAACCCGGTCCGTCAGAGTACTTTTCTGTCAATATTTTCCTAACCTGTAATTGTGTTTTCCATGGCGTTGGGGTATAATTGTACATGAAAGGAGTTTGATGTCCTGGTTCATTACGATGCCAATACTCATTTTTCGCAAATAACGAGTCCAAGGCCTTTTCCAGGTTTTGGCGTCCACCCATCAAATTTGATAGCCCCCCAACATCATGAGGTACATAAAAAGTATATTGCCTTGGGGTACCTTCGTTAATATAGGCTTCCCTTCCGTCTGGGCGGAAATCCTTTATCCAGGTACCATTCGCATAACGGCCACGAACTAAGCCCACCTTTCGGTCGAAAACATTTTTGTAATAACCAGAATGTTCCAAAAGGATGTCATAATCTGCATTTTTACCAAGCTTTTTCGCCATTTGAGCAAGTGCAAAATCGTCATAAGCATATTCGAGAACCCTGCTAATCTGCTCCTTCTGATGAAAAGCATCCTGACCACTATCCTCCAGTGGAATACATTTGTGTTTAAGGTAACTATCAAGTGCCCGTCTTCCCTATCATTCAACATAATCGGTACGTTTTTCTGGCAAATCGAATGCATTTTGCCGCATCAGCCTGTACATTTTAATCTCAATTGAAGAACACAGAGAGGCATTAAGACCACTTCGTCAATCTTTAGAACGACAACAAAAGGAAATTCTCAATCGTAAAAGAGGCCTAAGCAGTAAGATATATAAATCTGAGATAATCACTGTGGGTCAAATAAGATATCTTGTTGTAAGAAGCAAAAGAAAAAGTGATGAACTCACTACGTTTTTCACTGATTACACAAAATCGTTTGGAAAAATGACAGGCCTGATTGAATTCAAAGAAAAAGACAAAAAGGCTGCTGAAAAGATTCTGAAAGAGATTCTAAAGAACACGGTGCAGATTGAATTGTGACCTGAGTTACATTTCACTGATCACTAAAAGGTAGTGTATTGAATTTTGTGTAAACGCTAAATAGGTCGGATCATAGGTATTGTACTTAAGGGAAGAAATTCAGAACCTTAAGTACAGTCATATTGTAGAGAACAAGTTAGGTCAATAGAACCATTGGCGTTTTGAATTGTTGTCCAAGGATAAAAACAATATGATGAACGATCCAAAAGATAAACAGCCCAATGAGTGGGGAGAAAATAAAGAAAACGAGCCAACTGAAGACTCGGCAAACCATGGCAACTGGAACCCCCATCAACAGATCGATGAGGAAGGTAATGAAATCAGTCCGGATGATATAAAATAGCAGTGATGAAGAAGATATTGATGGTACTTTCCTCTCACAGTGAGCTGGAAAATACAGATGGCAAAACAGGCGTATGGCTTGGTGAATTCACCGAACCCTACTATGAATTTATAGATGCTGGCTATTCGGTTTCCTTAACCAGCCCAAAAGGTGGCCAGCCACCCGTGGATCCGATGAGTGAGCTGACTGAGCACATTACGGGTGCTAACCGACGATTTAGTGAGGATGGAGCTGCAAAAGATGCCTTTGCGCATACCATGCCGCTTAACCAGGTCTCCGCCTCTGCCTATGACGCGGCCTTTTATCCCGGCGGACATGGTCCGATCTGGGATTTGGCAAAGGACAATAACAGCGGCCTTTTGATCCTGGAATTTCTCGATTCGGCAAAACCGGTTGCACTGGTATGCCACGGGCCTGCGGCACTGATCAGCGTGGAAGGCCAGCGGCCAGGTTTTTTGAGAGGGAAACGCATTTCGGCTTTTAGTAACCTCGAAGAAAAGCTGGTGGGCAGGTCAGGCAATGTGCCTTATATGTTGGAGGAAACCCTAGGTCAGCTTGGGGCGGAGGTTAACACCGCACTGGTACCCTTTCTCTCCAATGTAGAAGTGGATGGCTTGCTGGTGACCGGACAAAACCCGCTGTCGGCAGGTCCCGCAGCCAAAGCGCTGATTGAACTGCTTGCCTGAAGGCAATACCATATGATTCGAAAAGAAGTTGAGAATAAGCATCTTATAGGCATAAAGTGTGCCTCCAGCATCTGTTATGCTAGGTAACAGATAAATGAATAGAAATAAGATTAAAAAAGATGAAGAATAAAAGACCAAAAGTTATCTGCCTGATGATGACCTCTTTGGATGGAAAGATACTGGGAGAGAAATGGGGCAAAAGCAAACCCGTGGAACTGCTGAAAGAAAGTTTTGAAAAGGTACATGAGCGCATCGGTATCGGCGCATGGATAGTGGGACGCAAAACCATGGAAAAGGATTTTACAAATTACGCCAGGCCGGTGATCCGCAAAACCAAGGAAAGTATTCCCAGGACCGATTTTGTGGTGCGCAAAAACGCTAAGACCTTTGCCATTGCCCTGGACGGAAAGGGGAAGCTAGGCTGGAGAAAACCGGAGATGCAGGGCGATCATGTCATTACGATCCTGACCGAACAGGTCAAAGATGGCTATCTTGCACAGTTACAGAAAATCGGCGTATCTTATATTTTTGCCGGGAAGAAGCAGGTTGACCTGGAGACTGCTCTGGAGAAACTGCGAAGCCTGTTCGGCATCAAAAAGCTTATGCTGGAAGGTGGCGGCCACCTCAACGGCAGCTTTTTAAATGAAGGGCTGATCGATGAATTCCATCAGTTGCTCCTGCCCCTTGCGGACGGTAGCACCGAAAATTCTTCAGTATTTGAGATAGACGAAAAAGTGAAGAAAGCCAAATCCACTTTGTTCAAGCTCACTCAAGTCAAAAAGATTGAACATGATGTGCTTTGGATAAAGTATACGATTAAGAAGTAAAAATACTTTTCGCGATAAGAAGTTATTTTTAGCTAAAAAAGCAGCGCCGGCCGACGCTGCTTTTTTATTGTTAGCACGCGATGTTTTAGCCGCGTGAGATAAAATCTCTAATACTAAAAAAATCCCGATGCAAACAGCAAGCGGGATTCAAATTGTAATTAACTGGGGTTTGGAATAAATTAAAATCTGTAAAAAATACTTGCCTGAATATTATTGTTTTTAAACTCCCCCAATACCGCACTTGGGTTCTCCATCACCTTTTCAATTCCGTAAATATACCGGGCGCCTATGCCTAGTCCCATCTTCGACTGAAAACCGATACCACCGGCTACTCCGAAATCAATCTTCTTTGCGAAATCGGCATCTTGGAAACCTGCAATATCCTCATTGACCTTTATACTCACCTGAGGACCTGCTTCTACAAACAGCCCGAAATTGGTCCTGTATTTTAGAAGGATGGGTACGTTTACATAAGAAAGTTTTATCTCCTGCGAACCCAACGGACCTGCGAGCACTTTTGCACCTTGCTGTGAATAAAGGAATTCTTCCTGAATCAGAAAATTATTGGTCACTTTGAAAGCAATGGTTGCTCCGGCATGGAAGCCTGCAAGGGGATCAGTGCTAAAACCGGCATCCCCAAAGTCACTGTAATTTCCACCCGCCTTTATCCCAAATTCAAGTTTCTGAGATAGTTTTTTCATGAAACCCTGGCTAAATCCTTTGCTGGATAGTAAGACGCAAAATGCTGCTAGTAATAATAGCTTTTTCATAAGTTGTTTTTCTAATCTAATTATTGGGGTTGAATGCCCCTGTTGTTTATTTGACACAAATGTGTTGGTTAAAACAAGATTAGAAAAGGAAAAACCCAGTGAAGCGGACAAAATTAAACGGGAAATGTACGTATGTAGGATCGAAAAAATCCATTAAGATTACTCATTAGCCAGCCATTTCAAAAAAAGCGGAGCCTTAACTTTACTTACGTATATGCGTTCATCTAAAGCTACCCTCAGATTAATTGAAAGTTTTCTGGTAAAGAAACTGGACACATCGAGAATGGCCTTCCTACAAACAAGAAATTGACGATTAGCCCGAAAAAAAGTATGACCACAAGCTTTTTCCATCTCGTCAAGGGTTTTGTTGGGATAGTAAATTTTTCCTGAAAAAGTAAGCAAATGCAAAATCTCATGCGAAAGATAAAAAAGGGCAATTTCTTCGATTGCTATGGGAATAATTTTATCCTGATGATAGACCAGCACTGAAGAACTCTGTTGAGCTGCAGAACTGGACATCAGCTGAAGAAGCGCTTCCATCTGGGGAGTCTGTGCAGATGAAAAACGTTGCTTAAGCTGATTATATTTTTGCAATGCTGTAGTCAGGGTATTGGATGAGAAAGGCTTTAGGATATAATCTATTCCATTAGCCTTAAAAGCATCCAGTGCATACTCATCATATGCGGTACAGAAGATCACCGGCACGTCTGTTTCACAGGCGATAAATATTTCGAAACTCAATCCATCACCTAACTGAATATCGCTGAAGATGAGATCAGGGGAAGGAAAGTTTGAAAAATAGGCTATTCCATCTTTTACCGACCCAATCTTATCGATATCGACCGGCCCAGGCAGCAGTAGCTGTAAGCTTTTTTCCAGATCTTCCGCAACTAAAAGCTCATCTTCAATTATGACTATCTTCATTTTTTAAGAGTTTAATACTTACTGAAAATACTCCACCATCATTTTTAATCAGGATTTCATCTCCCGAATAAAGCTGGTAACGCTCAGCAAGGTTCGCCAAACCAGAATTTGTTGATGAAACATTAAGGCACTTCTTTTGCAGATTATTGCTGATAACCAGCCAATCACCTGCTTTTTTTATATGTACAATCAGTGGACTGGATGTTGTGAAATTATTATGTTTTAAAGCGTTTTCTAATAAGGGTTGAAGGGAAAGTGAAGGTAAAAAAAAGTGGTCCTTATCTTGCTCATCAATCTCGATGGTGCATTTTAGCGCCTGCCCAAAACGGATTCGCTGCATTTCAAGATAGCCGTTCAGAAATTCCAGTTCCTGGTTCAAAGTAGAAAGGTTAGTGTATTGCTTAGTGATAGCGGTCCTGAGGAAAGAAGCCATATGTACAATGTAATCATC
This sequence comes from Pedobacter frigidisoli, assembly GCF_032678525.1. Classification (GTDB taxonomy): domain Bacteria; phylum Bacteroidota; class Bacteroidia; order Sphingobacteriales; family Sphingobacteriaceae; genus Pedobacter; species Pedobacter frigidisoli_A. Next base: position 306,103 of record NZ_JAVTSE010000006.1, on the reverse strand, counting down.
TGCGCTTAAAGGATCCTTGTGGTAGAGCGCTTTGAGTGTATTGAGGGCATTAAAGAGAAAGTGTGGTTGTATTTGCTGTTTCAGGAGCAGGTTCTTGGCTTCTGCGTTCGAGGCACGAAGCTTCTCTACCTCCAGATCTGCCTGAAGGCGATGTTCATAAAGAAAGACTGAATCGTGCATGATCAAGACCATTGAGTTCATTAAAATTCCGGAAGCAACGAATGCAAAAAACAAATTAATGCTCCAGATTTCCTTTTGATAGTGGGCCAGATAAGCGCATAATGGCCACAGCAGGAGATAGACCAAAATGCTGACCGGATAAGTCACCAAAACCCTGTAAAGGGTAAAAAGCCTTGATTTTATCGAAAAACTTCTACCCAAAAATACCATTACCGATACATCTACATGTCCTATCAGGGCAATTGCCAGGAAGGAAAGCAATGTGTATGGATATAAAGATGTCCTTGGGCCATTGTTAAAATAAATCACATAAAATATCAACCCGATAATGGCTGCCAGCAGCCAGCTTAGCCGGTTAAGGCGTTTAACGTTCAGTTTTAGCACCATAGCTACAAACTTAATAATCATTGGCAACCATTACAATTCAAAAGAGCTGAAGAGGACAAAATCGAAGCCAAAGAGGACAATGCGACTGAAATCACCCGATCCAGCGCGAAACAATCGACTTATAAAAAATCCATAATGGGATCTCATACTTAACCCTCATCTCCTGAATAGGACCGTTTAAGGGCAATTATGTCCGCCACGCCGACATTTGCCTTTCCTGGAATTACAGTCCCCAATACCTTTGGTTCATAATTAAACACTTAAAATCTTAAATTATGAACAGAGAAATTATTCTTGGGCTCAATATCTTACTTGGCCTTGCCCTCCTTTCCTTTTCATCCAACAATGCCGTTCCCGTTGAAGCTGTCATGAATGTGAGCGGCATCAGAAGTACCAAAGGAAATCTGATTATCCAAATCTATAGGGATGAACTGTCTTATGAAAACGAACAGCCCTACAAACAGCTCATCTTCATAAAAGACCAAATTGAGAGTGGATCTACCAGGGTTAAGTTTTCAATAGAATCAGGTGTATATGGTTTTACTTTAGTGGATGATGAAAATGGCAACGGAAGGATTGATAAAAATTTCATCGGGATGCCAAAAGAGGGTTTTGGTTTTTCAAACTTTTTTATGGAAAAACTAAAGAAACCAAACTTCAGTCAATTTCAGATTAAAGTTAATAAAACCAAAAACATCGGTATTAAAGTAAAATATCTGTAGCATGGGTTTGACCACTTATAAAAAATATAAATATGAAAACATCAAAAATCACACATCGATCGGTTATAGCCATCACAGTATTATTTTCCGCTACATTCTATTCTTGTAAAAAAAACAACATAGATGACACAGGGCAATTTAATCTTAAAGTTGTAAATGCTTCGGCCACATCCACGCCACAGAGTTTTACCCTCGCAGGAAATATCCTGGTACCGGGCGGATTAAAATATCAGGATGCAACTGATTACATTAGCAGTCCGTCAGGAACGAGACTGGTTGCTGAGTTTAAGAATGCAAATGGATCGGTATATGCTTCGGGGGAAATATTTACTGCGAATACCATATCCCAAACAGTTTATTTGGTTGGTCAGGGTAACAAAGCAAGAATCAAGTATTTCACGGACAACCTGAGCACGCCCAATTCAGGAAAAGTAAAGATAAAATTCATCCATTTTAGTGACAATGCGCCTGCCAATATCAGAATTAAGGATTCAGGTGGAGCAGAATTGCAAAACAACATCACCAGAAACGAAGACACGGGATATAAATTTGTCGACCCGGGTACATTGTCTATCCAATTGAGCAGCACCTCTTCAGGTGATTCGCTTGGAGCTTACAACATTGCCGGCCTCCAGTCCGGAAAAATTTACGACTTGTACTTTACAGATGCTGCTGACGGAAGACTCGTCATCAATCAGGTTCTGCACAATTAATTGCCGACTGAAAAGGCCAGCCAAACGTTTGTCAGGCTGGCCTTACAAATTTTCATACCTTAGTGTTCTCTTTAGTGCATGCGCTAAATTTAAATTCAATCATGCTTTAACTCAAAATCCAACCGCTCCATGCCTTTCGTTCTTGATCTTCTCACGGTGCTGCACGCCCCATCTGGTCATTGCCTCGACAAGTTCTTCCAATGTCTGGCTATAAGGTAAAAGCTCGTATTCTATCGTTACATGATATCCGGCTGTAACTTTCTTTACAATAAATCCATTGGCTTCAAGATCTTTCAGTTCACTGGAAAGAACCCTGGCCGAAATGCCGGTAACCTGCTTTTGAAGTTCGGTAAACCTACTGTTACCACGGGCCATGGCGATAATGATACTTCACTTTGAATGGCCAACATACCGTAAATATTGATGGTAATACTGCGACAGGTACTTCATTTACTTAAATCGAAATGGTAAGAGAAGCTGAAGGAAAGGATAATATTACCGATTACAGTGTAAGATATGATGACAAATATGTGTTCCAAAACGGCAAATGGCTGATAAAGGAACGTATTGGCCATTTCATAATCGTGGAGGCAAGACCATTCCATAACTAGATACACTGGAACTTGAAAACAAAAAAATCAATACTATTCCATTCATCATTTTTGTAGTGATAATGATCTTCACCATTGGATTATACAAGTAATCCATTTGGGCTGGTCGGCAGAAAGACTGATTAAATTAAACATGCCCATCTCGGAAACTGTATTCGGGGAAAATAAATTATAATTTGTTCAAAATCAGGCTGCCTTAAAACAAATGAGGCGGCCTCGATTGTTCAGGAGATTTCCATTTGATAAGATTTTTTTCTAAAACAGTCACGCTTCCAAAATTACCTGCTAAAGGTAGTATAGACCTGTATTACGAACAGATTACAAGGATAACTCCGTATAACTAGACGGTACTTTGTACGTGTCTCGAACGTGTCTGGAACGTGTCTGCTACGTCTTTAATAGTTCCCGACACGTTGCTGCTTAGTTTAAAACTAGTTATGACCATGTACGAGTTATAGTTCGTGGTCGAACCCAGGTCGAAGGAAAACAAAATGAAACCAAACCAATAGGAGGATATTTAAATTATCTGCGACAACAATATAACCTGGAAAACATTTTTTATCGACCGCTAAAGGTAGTCAAGCCAGCTTTTGAAGATATCCCAGACGAATATGAGGAAGTGATCAAGATTGCCATCCCTGGTAAACAAAAAAGTCCCGCTTTTAGCGAGACTTAATCAATACCTGTTATATATATTTTACTTAGTCCGTTGCACCAAAGACTGAGTGTTAGAAGTATTCTCGGGCATATCAATATTCGGCATTGGCAATTTGGCCAGGTTAGCAGCAACTAACGCAGAATTGTCGTTCTTCCTGGTTATTGATGAGATATCTTTAAGCGTGGTTGTTAAAATTTTAAGGGAGCTAAAAAACCTGCGTTCTATGGTTTTAAGCTCTGCTGCATTAGACTCGCCATTTAAAAGCGCATAATTGGCTTTTTCAGAAAACAGAAACTGTGCTTTATCCAGGTAAACTAATTTTTCTGTGATCTGTGATAAAACCTCATCAGATAACTGAAATCCTTTGATCGCGATCACCTTGTTATTACAGATAGAAAAATCCAGACCATCAAATGTAAAATTTACGGTATTGCTGTGGTCAAAAATATATTCTGCTTTTGGCATCTGCGATAAGCTGAAGCCACTTTTTGAACTTGTCTTATTAAATTCACTCCTGCGACTTGCTAAACTTTCAATCATTTCAGCACCATTAATTTTGTCGACATTAAGGTTAAGATGAAGGTCAGTACGTTTCGATTTACCGATTTGAGCATGAACGGTTGATAACGAAGTGAGCGTGAGAATAGAGACCGACAAGAACGAAAAAAATGTAGCAGCTTTCATGTTTATTAATTTTCGACAAAGGTATGGAGAATACAACTAACAGAAAACTAAATGTCTATCTAATATTACAAAATACGGACGATTTTGAAAAATAACTATTGATAAAAATCAACAATATGTATAATTACACATACAACATTAAACTAAAACTGATTTACACTAGGATATATCGCTTAACGATAGCTTAATATTTTCTAAACACTGAGATGCTACACTCCACGAATGCTGCTGTAACGGATCAGGAGATTAATGGTAAAGGTCAGGTTGATTTGCATGTAAAAAACAAGGTATAGCAAAACCTGCATCCTCAATTTTTGTAAGGACGGAGTTTAAATTATTTCAGCAATAAATTATTCAGCAGACCCTTGTAAAGTAGAATACCAATTGATTGGATGTGAGCGAAGATTCAAACCATCCCTTTCTATATGGTAAAGGATAATGGGAATTGTAAAGTCGATATACCGCTCGATTTTCCTGGATAAGCTCCCTAAAAAATCCATGCTTGAAATACCTTCTTTTAAATAAACATAGATCACTGTTGGGGTTTTAAACTCAAAATGATCAATTTTTCCTGGCCACTCCGATTTAATGCGGTTAAGGAAATTAGGAATCTTTACGTATTCTTCATTCTTTTCCATATTCATAAAGTTTTAGGTACAATTAAATGTAAACAATTTTCAACTTTTCCCCTAGTGCCGCAGTTTAATGAACAAAATTTTTACACTTTACGCTTCCTGGAATCAACCACATTCTGACATAAATAAGAAAGACATTTTATCTTAAATAGTTTAAATATTTTAATTTTGAAAATGGACTTTACATCACAATTCCCGATACTGAATAACTGCACTTATTTGAATACGGCTTATGCCGGTTTACTTTCTACTGAACTGGCGGCGTGGCGAAGAAACCACGATCAGCAGTTTGTAGAGATGGGAAGCAATTTCAGACTGGAGCATTATCTGGTGTTAGACGAAACCCGAAAGGAAGTTGCACAGCTCTTTGGATCTGATCTCGCCAATACCTATCTGGTACAAAATTTTTCTATAGGATTTAATACGCTTTTAAATGGGCTGGATAAAACACATCGATTCCTGTTACTAAAAGAAGATTATCCCTCCGTTAATTACCCCATCAAAAGCAGTGGCTTTGAGTTTACTGAAGTTTCTATCGATGAACAGCTGGAAGAGCAGCTGTTAACCCGTATTAAAGAATTCAAACCAACTGTATTTGCGTTTAGTATAGTTCAATACATCAGCGGAATCAGGATCAGCCCTTCGTTCATCAAAAAGCTCAAAACTGATTTTCCGGATCTGCTGATTATAGGTGATGCCACCCAGTTTATGGGCACAACAGTATTCGACTTTAGCAGTTCTGGTTTTGATGCCGTGCTAGGTAGCGGATACAAATGGCTCATGGCAGGATTTGGGAATGGGTACGCTTTACTATCTACTCAAATGAAGGAGGCATTGTTTAACCATAAAAAGAACAATTACCTGCCTGATTCACCATTTCTGGCGGGTAAGGATCATTTTTTACTCACCTTTGAACCTGGTCATCAGGATACTTTAAATTTTGGATCATTAAATCAAAGTTTAAAATACATCAACAGCATTGGTTTGCAGGTAATATCAGATGAGGCGAAAAAGATAAGTGATCAGGCGCGGCTGGCCCTGCACCAACGTGGTCTTATCTCCGATGCGTTGTACAACAGGGAATTTCAATCTACTATAATTAGTCTGGCCTTGAGTACCGAAACCGTTTCGAGGCTCGAAGAAGCAAAAATCCTCTGCTCTGCAAGGGGCGCAGGGACCAGGTTTTCCTTTCACTTCTACAACACTGAAAACGATCTTGATAAGCTACTCGAAGTGATTGACAAATAATAGCTGTCTATATTTAAAAAAAAGAAGCTGCAGGAAACATCCGTTATCCTGCAGCGATCATTAACTAACTTAAATTAAATTCTTCTACTTTTCCGCAATCACTTCACCGCAGGTAAGCATGTTTTTGGGATAATAAGGATTCTCAATCTTTTTATCGTTACTTACCCAGGTGGTACCCATCATGGGACATTTTTGCTGATAAAGTATTGTATTTTCAGGTTTTACCTTATCAATGATCGTCCATAATTGTGCGGATAAGGTTTCCATATCTTTTCTCTGCTCATTTAAAGAAGCTGACTCAGCAATATGCTTTGCCAGCGACTTTAGGCTTTCTCTTGTTACAGTGGATGCATTCATTTCCTCAAGGGTTAATTTTTTAAACTTGAATTTCGAAAGGGCATCTGCAAAGCCTGCGGCATAAGCTGATGTTTTCTTCGCATCTGAAATAACCAGACTGTTTTTCATTCCCAGATAATTAGTCACGATCAGATTTTTTAGCGCTTCCCGCTTTTGAGCAAGTTCCGGGGTCGCTACTTCCTGTGCCGATGTTTTTACCTGCGCATCAACCGCAATAGCAGATGCGGCCAATAAAATGGCCAATGCATAATGTTTCATATTTATGGATTAAGGGTTGTCTTTTTAAGAATTTTATCAATTTCTGTACGGATATCTTTAAAATGTACTTCATCGATCCCAGTGGTTTGAGGTAAAATTTCTTCTACCTTTCTTCTGATGGATTGGATGTGAGCAATCGCTTCCAGTCTTACATCGCTGCGCTGTGCACTGTTCATGGCTTTTCCATCTGCAACATCTTTCGGATTAATGAGCATACCAACTTTTTCAAGATAGGAACGCTGAAGGCTTCTGAGATACGTAGCCTGCATTGGGTCTGCAGCAGGCTTTTTCCACACCGTTGGCAAAACGTCGTTCAAAAACTCACTTACCGGGTAAGGATCAGCCGAGGTGAGTGCTTTCTGACTTAGGTTGAATAACAAACCAGAACTTAAAAACATATTCAGAATCTGCGTTTGCTGATCTGAAATCTGCTCCATTGGCTTTAAATCAATCAGTTTCGAAATCTGGCTCGGATACAACCACAGCGGTGGTTCAAATAACTGGCGACCAACGTAGCCCACCACACTTTTTACTTTTTGCTTTGGAACTTCTGCATAAACTACACCCTTCTCTTCCACACTTCTTTTCGTTACATAGCGGTTACCTATATTCTTCATCACATGATAAAGATATCGGACGTATTGCTTAACCACATCTTTATGCAATTCATCGAGATTATCGTACTGGTCGCCAGGTTCATTTGTCCACTCAATCAGGTGCGCTACCACCCTCTTCAGGTTTTTAATTCCATAGTCACTCGCCGCAACAGCATCATCGCCCAGGTCTTCCGACTGACTTCTTGGATCTTCATCCTTGCCTTCCCCGCCAAACCACAATCTTGGGTTTTTAGTTAAAGTGTCGGTTGTAATTTTATTCAATATGCGGGCTTCTTCAAATTCATCTTTCCCGCCATCAAAGTACCGGTAGCCCCAGTTTATTGCCCATTTATCATAGGCACCAATCCTGGCATAAATTCCTGCAGGTGAAATATGATCCTCCGGCTGGGCCACATAGTTGAAACGCGCATAATCCATAATGGAAATGGTATGACCGTTCTTTTCCACCCATGCCTTGTCTCTCAACTTTTCAACAGGGGTTTGACTGCTGGCGCCCATATTATGCCTCAAGCCAAGCGTATGGCCGATTTCGTGTGAAGAAACAAAGCGAATCAACTGCCCCATCAGCTCATCATCAAACTGCATTTTACGTGCCCTTTCATCAAGCGGACCGGCTTGTACCATGTACCAGTTATGCACCAGCTTCATCACATTGTGGTACCAGCCTACGTGGCTTTCGATAATTTCTCCACTCCTCGGATCGCTGATTCTCGGGCCATAAGCATTAGGCGTTTCGGATGCATAATAGCGGATGACAGAGAAACGGGCATCTTCCAGACTCATGGTTGTATCTCCTACCGGCCATTCTTTGCCAATAATGGCATTTTTGAATCCTGCCTGCTCAAAAGCTTTTTGCCAGTCGTTTATACCCTTAATTAAGTAAGGACGCCATTTTTTTGGCGTCGCCGGATCAAGGTAATACACGATCTGATGTTGGGGCTCAACCAGGATGCCCTTGCGGTATTTGGCAAGGTCCTCTTTTTTAGGCTCCAAACGGTAGCGTTGCACCAGGTATTTGGTTTGCGTTCGCTGAGCATCTTCATCAAACAAAATGTATTTGTTGGCGAAAAAGCCTACCCTTTCGTCAGATAAGCGCTTTCTCATTGGGATTTTAGGCAGCAATACAAAGGAGGTATTTAAGCGAAGCGTAGTTGCACCGGTCAATGCGCCGACGGTGAAACCTGGTCCGGAAGTCGAATAGGTTTTCGTCGTTTTAATCTCTGCATTAATCGGATAGCAGGAAATGCGTTCGATAAACGAGCGGTCGTCAGCAAGTCCGCCCAGCTTTTTAGATGATTTTTCGTCGGCTGGAATGGAAACAACAAGATTATCCTTTTTGAAAAAGTCAGTTACATCAATAACAGATGCTCCGGTAGCCGGATTTTTTGCTTTAATATCGAAACTGGCAATAATCGGACTCTCCTCCGACTGCAATACCGCCTGATAAATCGGGGCATCTGTATTTTTCGTTTCCTGGCGATAAACAACCCCTTTCAAAAAGAGGTTGTTATTGTTTCCTTTTTGAAAATAAAGGGTTTGCTCATTTACTTTCTCTCCGCCGAAATTACCAAAACCCTGTGGCGTAGTTACGTATCTGGTAACAGCCAGTAAGTAACGCCCTAGTAAACTATCAGGCACTTCAAAAAACCACTTCTGGTCAACCTGTGTAACGCTAAACAATCCTTTTTGCGCCAGCGCAGTTGCAGGGATTATTTTGCTATACTCCACAGGAACTTTCTTAGTCACACTGTCAGTTTTAGCAACAGGCTTTTGTCCGAATGCAGAGAATGAGAGCGCAATCAGGGCCGGTAAAATAATGGGTTTAATGGTCATGTTAAAATGGTAGCTTTTCGTCGGTATTTAAGGTTAGGTTTGGATTCTTTTTAAGCACATTTAAAGGAAACGGAATCACATACAACCTCGAATTAGGCAGCAGCGTATAGGTTTGCTGTGGAACGGTTTTATTCACTACAGGATATACACGAACTACTGTTTTTGCATATTCCGGTTCTGTATTTAACCGCTTAAGATCAAAGAATCGGTTAAAACCAAGCACCATCTCTTTTCTGCGCTCGTTGATAATGATTTCCATGGTCTCTTTTCTTGTTGCAGGAACAGGCAGATTAATGGTGCCCGAAAGAATACGTTTCTGTCTTAGCGTATTAACTACAGCCATTGCACCGGCTAAATCATTTTCGCGGGCTAAACATTCGGCCTGCATTAAATAAACTTCAGTGGTTTTTAAGCCAACAGTCGGATAAAAGAAACGTGTATACGCAATGCTGTAATAAGCAGCATTTGATCCAATGTCCAGAAAACTTGCACTCGTGGTATTGAAGAACATATTGAAACGTGCGTCGTTTGTTCCGAACAATGCCCTAAGCTCAGGACTAATCAACCAGGTATATCCGAAATTGGTTTCATTGTAACCTTGCATATACATGTAGCTTAACACCTCAGGATTATTTGGAGCGATAATAGGTGTCACTGTTGGTCCACCCTGCGTAGTGGTGTATTTCACCAGATCAAAAATCTGGTTATTGTAGGAAAGCGATTTTTCGCAAGCGGCTTTGGCTTGTGCAATTTCTCTTTTAAATAAATGAATTTTCGCCTTCAGCGCCCATGCAAAAGCAAGGGAAGGATGATACGGATCCAGTGGCTTTTCCTGCAGATAAGGAATGGCCTCATCTATATCTTTTTGTATAAAATCGTATACCTGAGCAACGGTTGATTTGGTAGGTTGTGCCTCCAGATCATATTTATCCATAATGCAGATACCTCCATCAGTAGCAGCTGTGGCCGGATTGTAAGCTTTTGCGTAAACATTTACCAAAAGAAAATGATCGAAAGCCCGTAAAGCTTTAGCTTCAGCCTTAGCCAAAGCCTTAACATTGTCATCTCCTTTGCTCGCATCTACAGAGGAGATAATGGTATTCCAACGGTTAATATAAACATAGGCACGTTCGTAAAAATTAGAGCTAGTGATCATTGAAACACGATCGATGTTTTCATTGAAACTGAAATGAACCGTATTGATGTTGGGGGTGATACCTATAAAGTTGGATTCCTTCATCCACATATCGTCCACCAAATATTGGAAATTCGAAATGAGATATGCTCTGTTTGGGTAAGAAACCAGCTCGTAGTAGTCCTGGGCTGTTTCTACAATTTGAGATCCTCTGGGGGTGATGTCCGTAAATTTTTTACATCCCGAAATCGAAAATACGATTAAAAAAGATGCAATGATTGCTATATTTTTTTTCATGATGTTAAAAAGTTAAATTGATACCCATTACAAATGATTTCGGATTTTGCAAGGTCCGTGTGCCTGAATTCAAAGAATAAGATTCCGGATCAATATCATCACCTGCAGCACTTGCATACCATAAATTGTTAACCTGTGCGGTAAACTTAGCCGATGGAATGTTCAATCGCTTCAGAACCTGCTTCGGCAGATTATATCCTAATGAAATTGATCTAAGTTTCACATAATCAGCCTTCACCACATTCACATCAGCTTTTTGCCACATGGTTGAGATGTTAGACGCTCTGTTCAGCATCGTCTCTGCATAATCAACATATAGCCTTGGCAATTCCGGAGTAACCCCATTTTTATATCGTTGTGTGATATCCAGATCAGAAATATCATTGGATCCCAAAGGGGTAACATCTTTTCTCATCACGTTACCGCCAGAAAAAACAAATAGTGCGTTTAAATCGAAATTCTTATAAGATATACGTTGAGAAAAAGATCCATTATAGGTAGGTATTAGCGTTCCCATGTTCACCAAAGCAGCATAATTATTGATGTCCTTGCTTGTGGAAACAAGCGGATTACCGCTCGCATCAAATTCCAGGTTAGCTTTACCGTTCTCATCTAAGAAGTATGGATAACCATTAATCATACCTCCGTAACGATAAGCATATAAGGTGTTGTAATCCGATCCTTCAGTATAGTATGTTTCAGGCGAACTGATGTAGTTTGAAGCAGTAGCAAATGTTCTGTTTACCTTTCCTATCTTACTGCGGTTAAATCCTATTACAAACGTTGAACTTAGGGAGAGATTTCCTGATTTTAGCCAATCACCATTGACAGTAAATTCTATCCCTTTGTTTTTCAACACACCATTATTGATAAGTAGCGATGCAGTCCCCACAGTTGGATCGAGGTCTGTTGTTACCATTAAATCAGTACTGTTTCTATTGTACAAATCTATGGTACCTCTTAAACGATTATTTAAAACTGCTAAATCTAATCCCACATTATAGGTCGCTGTTTTCTCCCATCTTAATTTCGGATTAGGTAAACCTACAATATTCAAATATTGAAGCGAAGTAAATAAATTATCATTCACTCTTCTGGCTGTTAAAAATTTGGTTGCATCTGTATTTTGATTACCATTGATACCATAAGTAGCACGGATTTTAAGCATATTTACCCAGCCTAATGATTGAATAAATTTCTCATTACTTGCATTCCAGCCCAAACCAATTGACCATAAAGGCCGGTTTTTAAATTCTGGATCTGCTCCGAAAAAATCTGCCTGGTCAACCCTAAAACTTCCGGTTGCAGTATAACGGTTTGAATAGGTGTACGAAGCATTTGAATAATAAGATAAATATCTATGTTTGGTTTCCTGAAATGAACGTCCTGCTACACCCAACGTTCTGTTTCCGCCGAAAATATAACTTGGCAAACCCGTTTGACTAACAGATTGATTATTAATAATCGTCGAAGTCAGCGTAACAGGATCAAATCCATATCTGATGTCACTCATTCCGATAGGCAAAAAAGTCTGACGCATCTCCGTTCCCGCAATTGCCGCAATGGAGTGCTTATCACCAAAAGATTTATCGTAGCTTAACTGATTTCTAAAAGTATAGGAATTACGTTGCTGCATACCCTGGCTAATTCTTCCGCCAGTTGGCAAACCAAATGTATATACATTAGTAGATGGAGTATAGCCCACTAATGCGTTGTATGCTGCACGCATCTTATAAGAATTTACATCATAAATTTGTTCTGTTTTGGTCGTACCCATTTCATATTGCACCTGACTGGAAAAGTTTAATCCCTCCATTATTTTCGCGTTGATATCTGCAAATGCCCTTAATGAAACTGTATTGGCGTTGGAAATTCCCTCATTTAGCGACTCCAAAATATTGAAGCGATATGATTTATATTGTGGTGTATTTTGCAATGTTCCGGCAACCGCGCCATTAATAGGTGATCCCGCGAAGCCGTCAGAAAGGTTCACATATTTAGCATAAACTAAACTACCATCTGCATTAACAATAGAGGCATATCTTGGTGATATGGTAAGATAATTATTATAGTCAGAATCAGTTGATCGATTAGTTGAGTACGAACCATTAAATCCAATAGTAGAGGTTAACCACTTTTTGATATTATAGGTGTTTTTAAAATACAATGTCAGCTTTTGATTGTTGTTGCCGATAACGCGTTCAGCAGAGCGATCATAATTAACCGAAGCGAACGTATTAGATTTCGAACTTGCTGAACTTAACGATAGGTTGTAACGTTGACGGAAAGCATTCTGCCAAACGTTATCACGGTATTGCTCATAATAATCAGCATTTTTGAAATTAGTCAGCTGCTGGTTGAACTGATCAGTGGTAATTTTATTGGCATCTTTATCGCGAAATAACTGATAAAGAGGACTATAATATTTAATACTTCCATTTGCTACAGTTCCGTAAGCTGCAAACATCGTTTCAGTATTTGCATATCTAGCTCGTTCACGATTGTACACATCAGTTTCAAAATCTACAATATCAGCAGTTGAAGCATAGTGCATACTACCGAAAGTTGGTTTCGTATCAATAAAAAAGTCAGTATTCAGCGATATCTTTAAGGGACTATTTCCTTTCTTTGTTGTTAAAACAATTACGCCATTGGCTGATCTCGAACCATAAATTGATGCCGCAGCACCATCCTTTAAAACTGTCACCGATTCAATATCGTAAGGGTTAATATCTTCTAAAGCCATTTCTGAAGGCAATCCATCAATGACTACCAATGGGTTTCTTGTCACATCGGCAAAAGAAAAAGTTGCCTGACCTCTTAACACCGGACGATCGGCACCAATTCCATTTGGATTTTTATTATAAACTAAACCAGCAACACGACCTTCCAAGGCACTTAAAATGTCCACATTGATGTTCTCGTTCAATTTTTTGTTGTCAATTGTAATTGCAGCTCCAGCTCCCCTGGATGCGGGCAAGGACTGATACCCGTTAACGATCACGTCAGATAACAGGGAGGCGTTACTTTTCAGTTTGATAGTAACCACATTCTGGGCATCGTTTATATCAATTTTCTGGAGTTGAGCTAAATACCCAATATAATTAACATCCAGCGTATTAAACTCATTGGTTAAGTTTATATTAAAGTGGCCATTCCCATCCGTCATCGTATACCGTGTGGTTCCTTTTAATTTCACCGAAGCCCCAGGAAGCGGACCACCTAAGCTGTCAGTCACCATGCCATGCAATGTGTATTCCCCCTGTTTCTCACTAATTGCTTTCAAAACGATTGTCCGTCCATTGCTGATTTCATACGCAAAATCCTGGCCTTTGGTCACGGCATCCATTAAAATGCGAATGTCGGGTGTAGTTAACGTAATCGTAATAGGTTTGGCTTTTTTCACAAGTGCTGCATCATAAACGAATTCATACGATGTTTTCTGAGAAATCTGAGCAATCACCGTATTGAGAGATGCCTGGAAAAACTTGTACTGGTTGTTTTGCGCCTTGACATTCAGCGAAAAAAATAACAGTAAACAGCCTAATGCCGACCAGTTCAATAAATTACTCCGTCCCGTCCGGACGAAGCGAAAGTAATGGTTTGTCATAAAAATAAGTTTGGTTGGTTGTTAATTGACGACGACAGGTAGAAGCTTACTCTTTAAAAACAATCTTGTTTCCCTTTAAATCAAATTCCAGATCAGTTGCCTTTGAAATCACGTCCAGCACCTCCTCAATATCCGCCTTACGGGATATCCTGATGTAAAGGTTTTTGTTCGGCATTGCCTGAGGATCCACATCTACATTGTACCATCTCGCAAGTTTCTGCATCACTACTGAAACCGGCACATCATTGAAAAGAAACTCTCCTTTTGTCCAGGCATTGAAATCTTCGGCTGAAACTTCTTTTAACGTTAAGTGTCCATAGGCAGAAAGTACCTGCTGGTTGGGCTTTAAAAACACCTCTTTGCCGCTGGCATTGGAGAAATTCACACTTCCCTCTAATAAGGTTGTTTCCACTCCATCATTTTCAGGATAGTTGCTCACATTAAATTGCGTACCCAACACCTTCACCTCGTTGCCGCCTACGGTAACAATAAAGGGTTTCTGCGGATCTTTTGCTACCCGGAAGAAAGCCTCACCATCAACATACACCCTCCTGTCGGCTCCGCGGAAGCCCATGGGAAAGGTAAGTTTAGAACCTGCATTAAGCATCACCATTGAGCCGTCGCTCAGCGTAACCTTGTACTCACCACCTCTTGGAGTAGTAATGGTGTTCAGTTTCGAAGCACTTGCCGAATCTGCATCTACAGCCATGTAAACAATCGTTCCGTCGGGCATTGTCCTTACACTTATCCCTCCATGCTGATAAATAACCTTCGCCTTCTCAGCCCCCAGTGTGTCCAGCTTTTCGCCCACATTTAAAAATGCCCTGGCAGATCCAGGCATCACCTGAGGCGCCGACAATAAAAGTTTGGTAAACCACAGGCTAGCAGTACTCACGACCACTATAGCGGCCGCAATTTTAAGGAATTTTGCTGTTCTGATCAGTTTTAAAACCGGATGCTGAGGTTTCGCAAAAAGTTCACGGGCTAATTCGTTGTGGATTAGGGCCAGCCGTGGACTATCCGCCTGGTTAAATTCTGCGGCAGACTTGTCAAATTCTGCTTTAATTAAACTTTCAAGTTCAGATTGATCTGCATGCTCAAAGAAATTGAAAAGCCGTTCCAGCTCATCAGCGTTGCTTTCATTAGCAATAAATCGCTCAAACAATTGTTCTCTTAAAGGTCTCTTTTCCATCGTTGTCAATATATAATATGCACGAGATGGACAAACACACTATTCGCACTTTAATTTTTTTTATTTTTTTAAATAGGCCGCTATGCAGAGCATAATAAACTCCTTTGAATGGAAGAATACATACCTTTTGATGTACTTTGTGGCGCTAACCAGTTGGTTGCTTACGGTAGAAGCACTGAGCGACATGATTTCGGCAGTTTCCTGATAACTTTTACCTTCTATTTTACATAGCCTGAATATCTCCTTGCGCTGAGCAGGAAGCTTTTCGATGGCTTGATTGAGCAGTTCGACACGTTCTTTGTTAAAAAGGTAGTCTTCAGTTTGTTCATAAAATTCAGCAAACGTTTCGAGCAGATAGCGCTGCATCTTTACGTCCAGGGCTACGCGCCTGTAGTAGGCATAAATGGTATTTTGCGCAATTTTAAAAATCCAGGCGGCGAATGATCGTGAGGTATCTATTTCTTCCCGCTTCAGCCAAACCTTCAAAAAAACGTCCTGCATCAGTTCATCTACCACTTCAGTAAGTTTAATCATGCGCTGCATTTTTGGCAGAAGCAACTTACTGTACTTCGCATAAATAAAATCGAACCCTTCTCTCTTACCATCTTTCAGGTATTCAAGAAATTTCAATTCATCATTATGGTTGGGGTAGTCAGGGGACATTTTGTCAAAGCTACAAATTAAGCACTTAAAAGTGAAGATTTTAACAGCCTCGGAAGTGCTTTTGATTGGTCAATGACCAAAAACAGAACAGATTTAGCGCTATAGATAACAGCGGTGAAACTGAAGAATTTCATTTTCTACGGCTTAAAAGTAAAAAAGCCCTTCAATCCTGAAAGGGCTTTTTTATAGTCGTCTATCCCTATATAAGTAGGAGTCACAAAACTATATAATGACTTTTAATTTTTCGGGGGTTGAATAAACTGAACAGAAAAAAGTTTTAATGAACAGTTTCTGAATAATCACGAACAGATTTAACTAAGCCGAAGATTGACGAGGGAAGAAATCAGATACAGCGTCACATTCATCAACCTGATAATGAGCATGTAGAGTCATTAACTATTGATACCCATCGCATATAAAATGATGTTCACAGCGAACTTCGTATTATCTTCAGCCAGAAAACGTTTATTTCTAAAATCATAATCCCATTCACAGCCGTAATCTTTATTGCTATATAATACCCCTATCCTGTTGTTGATGGTGATTGCTTTTAAATAGTCGTGAACCAGATCGTCTCCCCAGCCATTCAATTCAAAAGATGTAGTGGGCGGGCCTTTTTCAAACTTGAAAAACGAATGGTAAAGACCATGATCGTTGGGAATCTTTTTTAAAGCCGCAGCGCCGAATAAATTACTCATTTGTGTTTCAAAAGAACGGGCAAATAAACCGTCGATATCGTGGTTGCAATCATCAACGAAAACAAAACCTCCGTTATGTACGTAAGTTTTGAAATTTACGGCCTCCTGCTGACTAAACTGAACCAGTTTATGTCCGCTCAAATAACAAAACGGATACTTAAACAAATCGCGGCTGCTCAACTCAATGATCTTCTCTTCCTCATCTAAAGGAATTGTGGTGTATTCTAAAAGTGAATTTAGTACATTGGAGGGCATACGCTGGTCGGTATCCCAATCTCCTGAATTATACTTCAATCTCGCAAACGTAAACTTGGCTCTTTGCATTGTTCTAAATTACCGCCAATTTTTATTAATTCAGATTTTTGAAGGAATTATCTTGTAAATTTTTTGATATTCTGAGATTAAGATAAAAAAAGGTTGTGTTTATGACCTATATTGAGGCACAATACCGCACAATTAAAAAAAATAAAGTTTTGGAGCGTACAGAAAGTAACTTAAAATTATTGATTGGTAAAATCTCCCTGTTAAAAAGCGAAATACAGAAAGTAATTGTTGGGCAGGATGAAATTATTGAAGAAATGCTGATTGCCTTAATGGCCGGTGGACACTGTTTGCTGGAAGGCGTACCTGGTTTGGCAAAAACTTTAATGGTACGCACCATGTCGCAGGCGCTCGATTTATCGTTCCGCAGAATCCAGTTTACACCCGACCTCATGCCTACAGACATTGTGGGTACGGAAATTCTGGAAGAAGACCATGTTACCGGCAAGCGGTTCTTTAAATTTAACAAAGGGCCTTTGTTTGCAAACATTGTACTGGCAGATGAGGTAAACAGAACGCCCCCCAAAACGCAGTCGGCATTACTGGAAGCAATGCAGGAGTTTGAAGTAACCTATGGCGGACAAACATATCCCTTAGACCGGCCATTCTTTATTCTGGCTACCCAAAACCCGATAGAGCAGGCTGGAACCTATCCTTTGCCTGAAGCGCAGCTTGACCGTTTTCTGCTATATATTAAAATTGGCTATCCAACGGCAGCCGAAGAAACGCAAATTTTAAGCAGCACAACCGGAAGTAAAAAAGCAGTAATCAATCCCATTATCGGGGCTGAAGAAATAAAAGAATTACAAGCCATAACCAGAGAAGTAAGCATCAGCGATGATCTGGTTAGCTATACCAGTGAACTGATCCGCGCCACCAGGCCTGATAGCACTGCTGTAACCTTTGTTAAAGAGTGGGTGCGTTGGGGAGCAGGGCCGCGTGCAGGTCAGGCTTTAATCTTAACCGCCAAAGCAAGGGCTTTATTTAAAGGCAGGTATGCCGTGATTCTGGAAGATTTACAAACCATGGCCTACCCGGTATTGCGCCATAGGGTGTTGATGAACTTTAAAGCAGAAGCTGAAAATGTTTCTTCAGATCAGGTTACCAGTGAACTGATTAAAGCTATTTCAAAACCCAAAGCAAATATTTAATGAGTAAACTACTCGATCCGAAAGTTTTAATGGCGATTAAAGAACTGAGCTTGTCGGCTAAAATGACAATCGATGGCTTTATGAGTGGCATTAATAAAAGCACTATAAAAGGTGCCGGATTGGAGTTTAGCCAATACCGTAGCTATCAGCCGGGCGATGACCTGCGTTCGCTGGACTGGAAAATGTTTGCCCGGTCCGACCGCTATTACATTCGCGAATCAGAAGTGGAAACAAGCATTGCGATCAGGATTTTAATCGATGCAAGTGCCTCCATGAATCACAGTGATGGTGATTTCACTAAAATTGACTACGCCAGATATCTTGGTGCATCATTGGCATACCTGGCAAACTTACAGGGCGATGCCATTGGTTTATATGTGCTGAAAAACTCGGGTATTTTCTCCATGACACCAAAACAGGATTTTCAGCATCTGGCAAGGTTGTTTTATCAACTGGAAACCATTCATCCTGATGGAACATTCACCAAACCTATTGACTACAAAGAGCTTTTTGCAGGTACACAAAAGCGCGAACTATTGGTTTTTGTGACTGATTTATACCAAACTGAGAATGAAATTATTTCCCTGCTGGATACTTTAAATACCCTTCGCCACGAAATTGTGGTTTTTCATGTGGTTTCCAGAAACGAACTCGAGCTTGATTTTAAAGGCTACACCTCCTTTGAGGATCTTGAAACGGGAGAAACCATACAGATTGACCAGTCTAAAGCCAGAACGGAATACAAAACCAAACTGGCAAACTACTTAGCTGAAACCAGAACTAAAATGCTGGATAGAAGAATATTTTACAGAACGATTTGTACTGATGAGGCGCTGGATCAGGCATTGAGAGATTTTTTAAAACAAAGAAGCAAACTTAGAATTTAACTGTGCAGTTTTTATATCCCATAGGTTTACTGGCGCTGGCAGGCTTAATTGTTCCGCTGATTATCCACCTGTGGAATATCAGGCAGGGAAAGACATTAAAAATCGGAAGCATTGCGCTTTTAGGAGAACGTTCAAGCGCGAGCTCGAGAAGCTTCAGGATCAACGATTGGTTATTACTCATTTTGCGGTGTTTACTTTTGATCATTATTGCCTTTATCCTCGCACAGCCAGTAATTAAGAAAACTTTACCAATAAAGAATGGTGGCTGGATTTTGGTTCAAAAATCTAATCTACTTCAGGTTTACAAAAATAACCGCAGAATGATTGATTCATTGATCAATCGGGGTTATGAACTTCATGAATTTAATACGTCATTTCCCACACTAAATTTGAAGGATACCGCAGATACTCAGCATTCAACAGTTACTTCACTAAGTTATAGCGATCTGCTCAATCAGCTGAATGATGTTTTGCCGTCAGGCCGCCAGGTCTTCCTTTTTGCTGATCGCCGGATTGCCAATCTTGAAAGGGGAATCCCTCAAATGGATTACAACCTCAACTGGAAAACATTAAATGAAACTGACACGA
The DNA here is from genome assembly GCF_032678525.1 of Pedobacter frigidisoli. Lineage (GTDB taxonomy): Bacteria > Bacteroidota > Bacteroidia > Sphingobacteriales > Sphingobacteriaceae > Pedobacter > Pedobacter frigidisoli_A. Next base: position 286,658 of record NZ_JAVTSE010000006.1, on the reverse strand, counting down.
CAAGTAGCTGGATTGCCGACTATGCAGGATTGAAATATGAAGCAACATCAAATCCTTCAAATACAACTTACACCCGGGTAAAAAGCAATGACGCTGGTGCTATAAAAATTGCCATTTATGAATCCCCAGGAAATAACGAAAGGAAATACCTGATTGCTGCACTCCGTGCAATTTCAGGCTTCAGTAACCGCCGGCTGGAAATAAATCCCGAAAGTAAAGCCGACATTGGCTTCTGGCTTTCTGACGAAACTGTTTCTCGTGATTTCAAATCTTCAATAGAAAATAAGGGCACACTATTCCAATATGAAAAAGGAAGGGTAATTCCGGAGGCCTCTTTCCTCCGCATCGAGGGAGAAAGTATTTCCTCAACAAAACGAATCCAATCACCAGAAACGCTTGATAAAATCTGGGTTGATGGGTTCGGCAATACCATTTTGGGTCATGAGCAATTAAGTAACCTGAATATCTATCATTTCTATAGCCGTTTTAATCCACAATGGAACCAACTGGTATGGAATGGGGTATTTGTAAAAGCTTTAATGCCTGTTGTGATTCAGGATCCAGACCAGGAAGGTTTTGGTTTTAAGCATAATGCTGCAGACCAGCGCCAATTGGCCGATGAACAACAAAAAGTAGTTAAACGTAATACCGCTTCCGGCACTGTACAAAAAACTACAAATGCACCAGTCAACCATATTTACTGGGTGCTGGCTTTACTGCTCTTTACCATTGAGCGGATTTTATCTTTCAGAAAAAAAACCATTGCTTATGTCAAAAACTGAGGGACAAATCTGGGTACATCGCTTAAGGAAAAAGTGGATAACACTTTATCTGCTTCGCTTACTAGCGGTTAGCCTGGCAATGGCATTGGTAATTTCTGCATTGCTTGTGCATGTACTTCATTTAGCTGCCTGGTACTTTGTAATTGTACTGGCTATAATTCTGATCATTTTATTGGTTGCTAAGCCTATCTGGAAAAGCTCAGATCGCGATTTTTCCAGATTCATCAATCATCAATATCCTGAACTCGAGGAAAGTGCCGATTTGCTGCTTCAACATCCGGAAGGATTATCCATGCTGCAACAATTACAGCTGGCAAAAATCGAAAAAGTAATCCATACCATAAATCCCGAAAAAGAGCCGCTAAGAAAATTATATATAGGCTTAGCAATTCTATTGGCTGGTTTGCTGATGAGTTTCGGGATCACAAAAATTCCCCAGATTCACAAAGCACATCAGACGGCATCCGCCAATCAAAACCCGGTACCGATAATCAAGGAAAAAGTCCCCGCAGAAGTTTCCGCATTTGACGTTACCATCATTCCCCCTGCCTACACCGGTAAACCTGAACGTAAACAAAAGCAATTTACCATTAAGGCAGAAACGGGCGCCAGAGTAATCTGGCAATTCGATACAAACATTAGTCTGAAAACACTGAAGATTATTTTCAATGATAAGGAGACAATTGTTTTGAAACCGCAAAACCGCGAAGCTACAAAGTGGACTTTTGCAAAGACAATTGAGAAATCAGGTTTCTATCAACTGGAGACAGATGGCAGAAGGTCAGATTTATACCAAATGGAAGTCATACCCGATTTACCGGTAAACATTAAGATCATACAACCAAAGCAGCGTACAACAATCGATATCGGTCAACCGCAAAAGTTTAATCTAAAACTAAACCTGAGTGATGACTATGGAATCAATGATGCTTTTATTTCAGCAACTATGGCCAGTGGTAAAGGCGAAGGTGTAAGCTTTACCGAAAAAAAGTTAAGCTTCAACACCAGTTTCAATAACCAGAAGCACATCGCTCTAGGCAAGGAAATCGATTTAAAAAGCTTAGGTATGAAACCTGGCGATGAACTTTATTTTTTCATCAAGGCAATGGACAACCATGGTCAATCCAGTCGTTCAGACGTTTATTTCGTTTCAATTGTAGATACAACCGAGCTCATGAGCATGGCTGGTATGACGAACGGCGTTAACCTGGTTCCGGAATATTTTAGAAGTGAACGGCAGATTATTATTGATACAGAAAAGTTGTTAAAAGAACAGTCTGGTTTATCTGCAGAGGCTTTCAAAACCCGGAGTAACGAGCTGGGGATCGACCAGAAACTACTAAGGCTTCGCTATGGTCAGTTTTTGGGCGAAGAAAATGAGACTGAAATTGGCGGCGACCACGACGATCACGATGAACATGCGGAGCATGCAGCGGAGCCTGAAAAATTTGGAGATGTTACCGCCATAATGGATAAGTACGCCCATAAACATGATATTGCTGAAGATGCTACGTTTTTTGAACCGGAAATGAAAGCACAGTTAAAAGCCGTTTTAACGGAAATGTGGAATGCAGAACTGCGTTTGAGAACTTATAAACCACAAGAAGCCTTGCCTTATGAATATAAGGCACTAAGATTATTAAAAGACCTTCAGCAAAAATCAAGGGCTTACGTGGCAAAAACAACAGTCAAAACCGCATCACTAAAACCCGAAAAACGATTAAGTGGTGAACTGGATAAGATTATGCAGCCTGTTCAAAAAATGTCGGCCGAACGGAAGGAACAGCGAATGGTACAGTTAAAAGCTTCGCTGGCCCTTTTGGAAAGTAGAAAGTCAGGAAAGAAATTTACTGAAGGTGATCGTTTTTTATTGAGCGACACTGAAAAGTATATGATTGGTGCCGCAGCCGACAACCCAACAACCTATCTAAATGCTTTGATCAGTTTGAGACGATTGTCAGGCAATACCCGCTTACAGGTTTCAGATATCGACATCGCCCAGAAAGCGATACAAAAAATGATTAAATGTGAAACGGCCAGTCCACAAATACAAAGTGCCCTTCCCGCTTCGGCCCTGTATCAAAACTATTTCAATAACTTAAACAAAGCAGGCAGATAGGCATGGAATTCAAATATATCGCTATCATTTTAAGCTTCATTCTGCTTTCCTTTTTGTTATACAAAGAGATTTCCAGAGCAGATAAGGCAAGGTTAATCTGGCGGCTTATTGCCTCCGTGATGGCAGTAACTTGTTTTGCCCTTTTGATTGTTCCGGTGAAGTATCGCATCCCATCCAGCCAAAACATAAATGAAATTACCTTACTTACAAAAGGAACAAACCCTGATTCTGTTGCAAAAATAAGCGGCACGAAATATTCCCTGGCCTTTACAATAAAGGGGGTTAAAACAAATCTGATTCAGGATCTACCCTATTTCCTTGCCACTCATCCGGCTATTAATAAACTTAATATTTATGGTTACGGTTTATCAGATCAAGACTTGAAAGGTTTAGCAGGTTACGAAATACAATTCCACCCAGCCGAAAAACCAGGCGGCATCATTTCTGCTAACTGGCAACAAACAATCAAATCCACCGAACAACTCCATGTTCAGGGAATGTATCAGAATAGCAGTAGCGAAAGTGTAAAGCTTTTGCTTAAAGGCCTGGGAAATTCAATTGATTCTGTTTCAGTTGCACCAAATTCAAGCAAACCTTTTTCATTCAACACCCAACCAAAGCAAATTGGAAAGGCAGTTTATGAGTTGATTAGTTTGCAGAACAATGATACCCTGGCTAAAGAGCCCCTACCCTTGATAGTGACTGAAAAAGGCAAAATGAAAGTTCTGATATTATCTTCCTATCCTGATTTTGAATATAAATTTCTGAAAAAATGGCTGTTTGATAATCATTATCCGCTGGCTTTCCGGACCAGGATCAGCAAAGATAAATACAGCTCAGATTTCCTGAATACAGATAGCTTAAACATCAACCGGATCACGGCCTCTTCCCTCAAAAAATTCGATGTTTTAGTCATAGATGAGGGTGAACTTGCAGCAATTGCACCAGAAGAAAGAACAGCCATAAACGATGCCGTTAGTGGTGGAATGGGTTTTTTCATGAGAATTTCCGAACTGAAGCCTGCCTCTGCGTTTAGCGGCAGATACGGCAGATATGAATTGCCTGCTTCCAAAGATAAACAGTTGAGTCTATCGTTAAAGGACGAAGATTACAAATTTGGCAAGCTTCCACTGGAACAGACTTTATTTCTAAAGACGACTCTGAACGATAAGCCCCTTGTTGTTGATGGAAGCGGCAAAACTTTAGTGAGCAGTACCCTTCAGGGAGCAGGAAAAATGCTGATCACTTCGATCACCTCAACGTTCAACTGGCTTTTATCTGGTAAAACAGCAGATTATACCCGGTACTGGTCTGCAGTTTTATCAGCGGCAGCAAGAAAGAAACATGAAGATCAATCTGTTCAAATACTCCCGCAGTTTCCATCAATTTACGGGAAAACAGAATTTATTGTCGATTTAGCTGAATCAGGTAAAGCACCACAATTAAAAGTTAATGGTGTAAAGCTTGCACCCGGGCAAAATATTGAGCTTCCGTTTGAGTGGCAGGCGTCCTTTTGGCCAGAAACCTCCGGCTGGAATGACTTATCGGTCAACCAATCGGCTCAACCTTTCTTTATTTATAAAAATACAGACTGGCTGGCTTTAAAAAATCAACAAACTATCATTTCTACCTCACAGCTTTCAAACAAAGCAAACCATCATACTACAAAAACCTCACTAACGAATAACTTTTCAGAAAAAGAGGTTTCAATATGGTGGTTTTTATCAGGATTTATACTTGCTTCTGCCTTTTTATGGTACGAATCGAGAATCCTTTCAGCCTAACTGCAGTTTGAAACTAAAATGTTATAAACATATTGGCTATTTAACCACATTAATGGCTATCTTGAGATCATAAATCACCTAAACCGAACCAATTGAAAAGAAAAGATTTCCTCTATTTATCAGGAATGGGTTTTGGGGCGCTTATGCTTCCCGACTTATCCGCCTTCGGAACGCCCATAGATCCTTTACAGGCACTTGAGGGTGTTGATGTTAAGATCAAGAAAGAACTGGCCGATGTAGCGCTCAACGCTGCGAAATCAAAAGGTGCATCGTATGCCGACATACGCATTGGCCGTTACCTCAACCAGTTTGTCGCCACCCGCGAAAAGCGTGTGCAGGGTGTAGCCAATACCGAATCTTATGGTGTGGGCATACGCGTTTTGGCCAATGGATGCTGGGGTTTTGCCGCAACAAATAATGTAAGCAAAGATGCCGTTGCAAAATGTGCTGAACAAGCGGTTGCAGTGGCAAAGGCAAATGCAAAGATCCAGGGTGAGCCTGTACAACTGGCACCTCAAAAAGGTTACGGCGAGGTGAGCTGGAAAACACCTATCGAAATCAATGCCTTTGAAGTACCTGTAAAGGAAAAGGTTGATTTGCTTTTAAACGTGAACGATGTTGCCATGCAAAACGGAGCGAGCTTCGTCAACTCGGTGATTTTTGCCGTGAATGAGCAAAAATATTTTGCCTCAACAGATGGGTCTTATATTGATCAGGATGTACACAGGATTTATCCGAATTTTAATGTCACCAGAATAGACCGGGCTTCGGGACAGTTTAAAACCCGCAACTCCTTAAGTTCTCCAATGGGTAAAGGTTATGAATATATGCATGCCCGTCCGGAAGATAAAGTAAGCGGTATTGTAACCCGTTACAAAGGCCGTTATGATATGCTTGAAGATGTGAAAGAGGCGGCGCGTGTAGCATCAGAAAAAATTAAGGCAAAATCGGTAGAACCGGGGAAATATGACCTCGTGTTGGATCCATCCCACCTTTGGTTAACCATTCATGAGTCTGTTGGTCACCCGACTGAATTAGACCGCGTATTGGGTTATGAAGCAAACTATGCCGGTACCAGCTTCCTGACTTTGGATAAATGGGAATCAAAGAAATTTAAATTTGGCAGTGATAAAGTAAATATTGTAGCCGATAAAACTCAGGTGGGCTCATTAGGCGCAGTAGGCTATGATGATGAAGGCGTAAAATGCAAGAAATGGGATTTAATCAAAGATGGTGTATTGGTCAATTACCAGGCCATTCGCGATCAGGCACACATCATTGGTTTAAATGAATCCCAGGGATGCTGCTATTCACAGGGCTGGGACGATGTTCAGTTCCAGCGTATGGCCAATGTTTCCTTACAGCCGGGTAAAGAAAAGCTTAGCGTTGATGATATGATTAAAAATGTTGAAAAAGGCATTTATATTATCGGCGATGGCAGTTTTTCTATCGACCAGCAACGCTATAACTTCCAGTTCGGAGGACAGATTTTCTATGAAATCAAGGAAGGAAAAATCGTAGGCATGTTAAACGATGTTTCCTATCAGGCAAACACGCAGGAATTCTGGAATTCGTGCAATGCGGTTTGCGATGAAAGTGACTATCGTTTAGGTGGATCTTTCAACGATGGAAAAGGTCAGCCTTCGCAAAGCAGTGCCGTATCTCACGGAAGTTCAACTGCAAGATTCAATGGAGTTAATGTTATTAATACAGCAAGAAAGATATAATTATGGCTATACTAAGTAAAGAAGAAGCCCAGGCGATATTAAAAAAGGTAGTTGGCTTTTCAAAAGCCGATTTCTGCGAAGTAAGTTTAAGAGGTTCTGATGGCGGAAACATTCGTTATGCCCGTAATGCCGTTTCAACCGCAGGACAAATCAGTACCATGAGTTTGGGCGTAAGTTCAACGTATGGAAAGAAAACAGGTTCGGCAACGATAAATGAGTTTGATGATGCTTCACTTGAAAAAGTGGTGCGCAGAGCGGAAGAGCTGGCGATGCTGGCTCCTGAGAACCCTGAGTTTATGCCACTATTAGGGCCAGCCACCTTTGATGAATCTAAAACATTTAATGCGAATACTGCGGCAATGACACCAGATACCCGCGCGGAAATGGTAGGAAAAAGTTTAAGTGTATCCAAAGCAGCAGGATTAGATGCTGCAGGCTTTCTGGAAAACTCTACCAGTTTTAATGCAATCATGAACTCAAAAGGTTTATTTGCATACAATAAAGGCACAAATGTTTCCTTCTCTGTTACGGTTAGAAATAAGCAGGGAACGGGATCAGGATATGTAGAGCAGGATTTTAACGACCTGTCCAAAATGGATACCCTGGCACTGAGTAAAATTGCAGCAGGCAAAGCCAATGGTTCGGCAGGAGCAAAAGCCATTGAACCCGGAAAATATACTGTGATTCTGGAGCCGCTTGCAGCCAGCGATATGTTAGGCAACATGTTCAGGGGTTTCGATGCCCGTAGTGCCGATGAAGGCAGAAGTTTCATGAGCAAAAAAGGTGGCGGTACCCGTTTAGGCGAACAGCTTTTTTCGGAAAATGTAAGCATCTACTCTGATCCTCTCAATGCCGAAGTGCCCTCTTCCACATGGAGCGGCGATGGCTTACCTTTAAAAAGAACACAATGGGTAGATAAAGGTGTGGTTAAAAACCTTTCTTATTCCCGTTATTGGGCCGCACAGAAAAATGTTCAGCCAGTACCGTTCAGCAGAAGCATTGTAATGGAAGGCGGAACACAATCGCTGGAAGATTTGATTAAAAGTACAGAAAAAGGTATTCTCGTTACGCGTTTCTGGTATATCCGATCTGTTGATCCTCAAACGTTACTACTGACTGGCTTAACGCGTGATGGTACTTTCTATATCGAAAATGGTGAGATTAAATTCCCGATTAAAAACTTCAGATTTAACGAGAGTCCGGTGATTATGTTAAACAATGTTGAAGCACTGGGTAAACCTGTGAGAACCGGAAGTGGGTTGATCCCACCAATGAAAATCAGAGATTTCACCTTTACTTCGCTGTCTGACGCGATTTAATTAATTGAATCATTATTGAGAGGCGAAGCAGTGAAGCAATCTAAACTCAAGGTTTGGATTGCTCGTTTTTACCATACAATTTAAAAACCGAAAATTGAGAAGAAGAGATTTTTTATACATGACTGGCGTGGGCCTGGGCACCTCTATGCTGCCCAATTTACCCGCATTTGGCAAAATAATTTCTGTAGAAGAATCATTAACACCTGTTGATGTTGCCCTCAAAAAGAAAATGGCTGATGTTGCCTTGAATGCTGCAAAAAGCAAAGGAGCAACCTATGCAGATGTTCGGATTGGACGGTACTTAAATCAGGTGGTGGCCACAAGAGAAAACAGGGTAGAAAATATTTCCAATGCTGAATCTTATGGTTTGGGGGTACGGGTAATTGCCAACGGAAGCTGGGGGTTTGCGGCAACAAACAATCTCGATAACGATAGCATTGCCAAAGCGGCAGCAGCGGCGGTTGCTATCGCGAAAGGCAATTCCAAACTCATGGAGGAGCCTGTTCAACTTGCCCCGCAAAAAGGGTTCGGTGAGGTGAGCTGGAAAACGCCATTAGAGGTGAATGCCTTCGAGGTTCCAATAAAAGAAAAGGTCGACCTGCTACTGAAAGTGAACAGTGAGGCCATGAAAGGCGGTGCTAAATACATCAATTCAAATCTATTCATGGTCAATGAGCAAAAGTATTTTGCCTCAACAGACGGGTCCTACATTGATCAGGATATTCATAGAATCTGGCCTACTTTTACCCTCACAAAAACGGACTCAGCCAGCGGCAAATTTGAAACCAGAAGTGCATTGAGTGCCCCAATGGGAATGGGATTTGAGTACTTAAATCCTAAAGACACAGAGAAAATTAAAGGCGGACCGGTAACCCTGTATAAAAAGCGTTATGATATCCTGGAAGATGTTCGCGAAGCAGCTGTTCACGTCGATGAAAAGCTAAAAGCTAAACCCGTTGCTCCGGGAAAATACGATTTGGTTTTAGACCCTTCTCACCTCTTTCTAACCATACACGAATCTGTCGGTCACCCGACAGAATTAGACCGCGTTTTAGGCTACGAAGCAAACTATGCAGGGACAAGTTTCCTGACCCTGGATAAATGGGAATCGAAAAAATTCAATTTTGGCAGTAAAGAAGTAAATATTCTGGCAGACAAAACGGAACCAGGATCTTTAGGTGCTGTGGGTTATGACGATGAAGGGGTTAAATGTGGCAACTGGGATATCATTAAGGACGGTATTTTGGTTAACTATCAAACCATACGCGATCAGGCGCATATCCTTGGCCTGAAAGAATCGCAAGGTTGTTGTTATGCCGATAGTTGGGACAGCATCCAGTTTCAAAGAATGCCTAATGTTTCTCTAGCCCCAGGCAACGCACCAGTAAGTGCCGCCGATATGGTTAAAAATGTGGAGAAAGGCATCTATATGTTCGGCAGAAATTCTTACTCTATCGATCAGCAGCGCTACAATTTTCAGTTCAGCGCCCAACTGGCTTACGAGATCAAAGAAGGTAAAATTGTGGGGATGTTTAAAGACGCCGCTTATCAGGCAAATACGCAGGAGTTCTGGAACTCATGTGTGCAACGCTGTGATAAAAATGACTACCGTTTAGGGGGAACCTTCTCTGATGGAAAAGGGCAACCCGGGCAGGTTAGCGCTGTATCACACGGGAGTGCCACCACTCGTTTTAACGGCGTAAATGTAATTAATACAGGAAGGAAGTTAGGCTAACTTCCTGTTATTTATTCCACTCCCCTTGCATTTGTTGGTATCATATACAGCGACTTAGATGCAGTAATAAACAAAATATTCCTGTTTTTACCTCCAAAACAAATATTCCCACACCAGTTTTCCGGCACATCAATATGGCCTATTTTTTCGCCCGTTGGTTTATAAATATCTACCCCTTTGCCTGTAATGTAAATATTACCATTGCTATCCAATGTCATTCCATCCGAGCCCTGCTTAAAAAGAAGCAGGCGGTTACTTAAGGATGCATCCTTGTTGATATCATATCTGTACGTCACATCAGCCACCCTGTCGGCCACATAAAGGTATTTTCCATCAGGTGTACCCACAATACCATTTGGCCTGGTCAAGCCCTCGGCCACTACATATGCGGTTTTCTTTCCTTTTGGAATATAATAGACTTTTTCCCCATTAAGTTCGGACTTTTGCCTTGTCCAGTAATCGCGTTGATAATAGGGATCAGTAAAGTAAATTCCGCCCTTTCCATCAAGCCAGATATCATTGGGCCCGTTTACTTTTTTTCCTTCAAAATCGGAGAACAAGACGGTTACTTGCTTATTCTTGCCGATAGACCATATCTCATTATTTTCATCCGCACAAACGATCAGATTGCCTTTCTTATCGAAATAGGTACCATTTGCCCTACCCGATTTGTCCATATATAGGCTGAGCTGGCCTTGTGTATCATATTTCCAGATTTTATCGTTCGGCTGATCGGTAAAGAATACATTACCTTGCTTGTCCACAGAAGCGCCTTCTGTAAATTTAAACTGTGAAGAAATGAGCTTTAGACTATCCTGAACAAAAACGGGAGCAGCAGACTGGCTGAAAGAAAATGAAGAAATTGAGATGAAGAATGATAAGAGAAAATATTTTTTCATAATAGATGTTTTTAACTTACGCGCTTACCTTTAAGTAACATATCGAGTGCATGATCCAGTGTTCCCGCCTTTTGCACCTCACCTTCGTTTACAAAGTAAATCTCGTCGGCATTTTCAATGGTATTTAAGCGGTGGGCAATAATCACCAGGGTAGTTTCCTTCGAAAGTTTATTCAGGATATCACCCAGCAACTTCTCTGTAATGGTATCGATATTCGCGGTTGCCTCATCCAGAATCAATAATTCAGGATTTCTAAGTACGGCCCGCATAAAAGCGATCAGCTGCTTCTGTCCTAAGCTGATGCCATCCGATCCGGAAACGATATTGGTATTCAATCCCTCCTCAAAAATCGCCAGGAGCGCCCCTAAACCCGCATCCTGAATAATCCTTTCCAATTCAACGTCACATACCTCTTTATACTGACTATTACCATAGAGAATATTTTCCTTAACCGTTCCGGTAAATAAAAAGGGTTCCTGTAAAATAAAACCAATTTTTTGTGTACGTTCTTCTGCACTGAATGTTCTGATGTCTTTCCCATTTAAAAGTACGGAACCCTTTGTTGCATCGTATAAACGGGCAATTAAAGAAGCTGTAGTTGTTTTCCCCCCTCCTGTTGGTCCGATAAGTGCATAGGTTTTCCCTTTGTCAAACCTGAGGTTAACATGATGCAATATCTCTTTTGAATCATCGTAAGAAAAATGAACATCCTTAAATTCCAGCAACGCATCCGAACTAAGCTGTGGCGTTTCATCCATCTGCTTCAAGTTCGTTTCCAGTAATAAAATTTGTGAAATTCTGTCCCAGCCCGCCATAGCTACCTGAAAACTGGTCCACAGAGCGGCAAGCTGACGCAATGGGTTATAAAAATTGGTACAATAAGAAATGTAACTCACCAGCAACCCTATAGAAAAATAGCCATGTGCGATGAGGTAAATCCCAAACAAGAGCACGATCAATTGTGCTGCACTGGACAAGAGTCCGTATACCGGAACAAAAATATTATTGGCCAAACCAGCACCTATAGCGGTTTTATAATTCTCCTGATTGGCCTCATCGAAACGTTTCCTAAAATAGTCACGTCGGTTGAATGCGATAATGACTTTGAAATTATTCAGGCTCTCCTGAATTTCAGCACTTAAACCACCTACACTTTTCAGGTTTTTTGCATTTTTTCGCTTCACCCATGGCGATAATGCAACGGTAAAAAGAATGATGAGTACCGCCGGTGAAAGTGCTGCTGCACCAAGTTCTGTATGAATGGACAATAGAAAAATCCCCGCCCCAAGCATCGTTACAATACTGCCAATAAACTGCATCAACGATTGAGAAAAAAACTGGTTAAGCTTATCCGTATCATTATTAACCCTTGAAATTAAGTCGCCTGCCTTGTTCTGGTTGAAAAAGGAAACCGGTAGTTCCTGTAGTTTATTGAAAATTGCATTGCGTAAAGTGTAAAGCATGCGTTGCCCAATTCCACCCATGAGTTTGGTTTGTACATACCCTGTAATCATGGCACATAAATAAATCACCAGCAGGATTCCACCAAATACAAGCACGCCATGGAACTGTTTGGTACGTATATAAGTATCTATGGTATGACCAACCAACAGTGGACCTACCAAAAGCAAGCCTGAGTTTGCGAGAATAAAAACCAGCGCCAGCCAAAGCTTTTTCCGCTCAGCCTCAATCAGTTTCAGCAATCTTTTTAGCGCCTGATAAGTTGATTGCTTGTTTTGCCCGGGATTAAGCTGATTAAGATTGTAGTTCATAATTGCTGGTACTCTGTTGTGAATTGTAAATCTGGACGTATTCAGGACTGCTGTTAAGCAATTGCTGATGGGTTCCTGAAGCAATAACTTCGCCCTGCATCAGCAGAATTACATTTTCGTAATGCTCAACTGATGCTATTTTTTGGGTTACAGATAACAAGGTAAGATCAGGATAATTCTTCTGGATATTTTCAAGGATTCGTTTTTCCGTATTGGTATCAACGCGGGCAGTAAAATCATCCAGTATTAAGATTTTCGGATTGATGGCTAAAGCTCTTGCCAGCATAATCCGTTGCTTCTGGCCCCCTGAAAGACTGTTTCCTCTTTCAGAAATAATGGTATTCAATTTCCCGGGCAAAGCATCAACAAAGTCTTTCAGTTCTGCAGTTTGAATGGCTTTCGCTAACGATTCATCTGTTACCGTATCACTAAAAGCAATATTTTCCCGGATACTCATATTAAATATAATGCTGTCCTGAAAAACAAATCCAACCTGTTTATGGAAACTTTCCTGATTGTACATATTAATTTCTTTCCCATCAAAAAGTATAACACCTGAGTCAGGACTTGTTAAACCAGTCAGGATATACAGCAATTGTGTTTTCCCTGCGGCCGTGGGACCGATAATAGCCGTTTTCGACCCGCTTTTCGTTTGAAGAGATATGTTTTTGAGAATTGGTTTCTGCGCCAGAGACAAAGAAGCATCCTTAATAGTGATATCGCCTGTCAATGCATCATCCAATCTTCCCGGATGGATGACTGGTGGGGCATTCAATACGCCTTCAATTCTTTGAAATGAGGCGGTTGCCTGGGCAATTACATTGCTCATGAACCCAATTACCAGAATTGGAAAAATAATCAGCGACAGGTAACTGTTAAACGCGGCAAACTCTCCCAGAGTCATCTTATCAGTAATCACGAAATGGCCGCCGAGCACCAGAATGGTTAAGCCTGATAAGTTAGCTACAAATACAATGATTGGAATCAAACTGGCAAACAATCGAAGGATAGAAAGGCCTAAGTCACGGGCTTTCCCATTGGCATCGAGAAATTTATTGTATTCCAGTTGTTGTGAATTAATTACCCGGATTAAAGCCGATCCAAGGATACTCTCGCTAATTACTTTGTTTAACCAATCAATTACCTCCCTGCTTTTAATAAACAGCACCCTTACCTTTTTTAAAACAAAATAAAAAGCACCACCGATAACCGGTACAATCGCAATGACACAAAGCGCCAGTTTCCAGTTCGTCAGGAGTAGTAAAATACTGGCGCCCACAATTAGAAAAAGAGACGATGCCAGAGAGACAATGGCCTGCGATACAAACAGCTTAATTGAATCAGCATCGGATGTGAGATTAGTCAGTAGCTTTGCCGGATTCGCTTTAGTAATATAGGCATGGCTTTGTTTTGAAATCTGATCGGATAGTTTGCTACGCAGATCTTTTGCTACTTTCTCCGAAGCGTAGGTTTGAACGACGCTTTGCAGATAGGTAAAAATGAAAACCAAAATAATAGCAGCAACAAACTGGTAAAGAATGTTATCTACGCTAAAGGTTTTATTGGTATAGGAGTCAATTCCATGCGCAATAATCTTTGGGAGCAATAAGTTGATACCGTTGCTTAATAAGGCAAATAAAATCAAAAGAAAAATTAAGCCTTTATATGCTGCAAGCAAACTAAAAACACCTGGTTTTTTAGCTTCTCTGGGTTTTGCCATGTTGTGAAATAAACTATGTAAAGACCAAATTTAACCCAATTATCTGAATAGTGTGTGGTTTAGTTTATTTTATAAAAATGCTATTCCACCTAAACATTGCTAACTTTGCATCAAAACCATTGAAGAAAATGGTTAACCCATACCATGATAGAAATAGGAAAATACAACGAATTAAGAGTTTTAAGTAAAACTGAGGCTGGTTTAAACTTAACAGATGGTGATAAACTGGTCATATTACCTTATCAATACGTACCTGCCGGGCTGGAAATCGGCGACAATGTCAGCGTTTTTGTCTACATCCAGAAAGATGGACGCTTGACTGGTACCACCCAGAAAGCTTATGCCGAAGTGGGGGATTTTGCTTTTCTGAAAGTAGTTTCTGATGGTGAGGATGGAGTCTTTATGGATCTGGGGATAGACAAAGATGTTTATGTACCGAGCAGAGAACAGAAAAGGCCAATGCAAAAAGGCTATAAATATGTAGTTTACGTGTATCTGGATGAAAATAATGACCGCTTACTGGCCTCATCGAAACTCTACGATTTTGTGGAAGAAGAAGACTTCGATTTTGAAGAAGGCGATGAAGTAAGTTTATTGATTACAGAAGAAACAGATTTAGGCTTCAATGCCATCATCAACAATACCTACATTGGATTGCTTTACCATAATGAAGTTTTTGATAACATTCAAATTGGTGAGCAGCGTAAAGGCTGGATCAAAAAGATCCGAGTGGAAGGTAAAATAGATTTAACCTTGCAGCCAAGCGGCTACGGACATATTCTGGATTCTAAAGAAATGATTCTGGCTGCCCTTAAAAAAAGCGGAGGTGTTATTGAGCTTGGAGATAAAAGTTCACCTGAAGAAATTTATCACCGCTTCCAGATTAGTAAAAGTGCTTTCAAGAAAACCATTGGCTCACTTTATAAAGAGCGGTTGATTATGCTATCTGATGATTCGATCAGATTGCTGACAGATGAGGAGGCAGATTAGCCTAGGGTAAGCAAATATCGGGTATCAAGTAGTAAGTGTTGGGCGAACAAAGCGCCGCAAATTGCTGACTTGATACCCGATACCTTATACGGAATATTCAGTACCTGATACTATAAAGTAATAAAGTGATATAAAAACACCACTTCCCCTGTGAAGGCAGGTTTTTTCTGACCTTCAATTTCCATTTC
The DNA here is from genome assembly GCF_032678525.1 of Pedobacter frigidisoli. Classification (GTDB taxonomy): domain Bacteria; phylum Bacteroidota; class Bacteroidia; order Sphingobacteriales; family Sphingobacteriaceae; genus Pedobacter; species Pedobacter frigidisoli_A. The sequence continues at coordinate 271,623 of NZ_JAVTSE010000006.1, read as the reverse complement.
GATGCCCATATGAACCTTGGTTACACCGCGTAGATTCACTATTGAAGCGAGCTTGGCTTTTAATCTGATTTTGCTGTTAACCAATACCGGTTGGGCAAACCTCAAATTTTCGATACCATAGTTGATCTCCATCTTCAGGTTCTGAATATCTACAATCTCTTTCCACAAATAAGGGATTAAAGAAAGCGTGAGATACCCGTGTGCAATGGTTCCGCCAAATGGTCCTTCATTTTTAGCCTTTTCTTCATCACAATGAATCCATTGGTGATCTAAAGTAGCATCGGCAAATTTATTGATCTGCTCCTGGCTGATGGTATGCCACGAAGAGATGCCGAGCTCCTTGCCCAGGTGTTGTTCAAATTCTGCGTGTGATGTAATAATTTGCATGGTAGTATATTTATCACCTGCGTGTTGTGCATGGTGGTTTGAAATTTATTTATTGCTAATTGACCGTTTCATCAGGTCAGGTTCCGGTCTCTGAACCATACTTCGTCTGGTACTGCTGAAAAGCTGGCCATTTTATGGATTAACTGAACAGCATCTTCTTCGTTAAAAACGAGATCGCGGTTGGCCGGCTTCAAAAATTTACTTTGAACCATCATTTCCATCTGCGCAAATAAGGGATCGTAAAAACCATTTACATTCAAAACACCAATGGGCTTACTATGTAATCCAAGCTGTAACCAGGTTAACACTTCAAAAAACTCTTCCAGTGTACCAAAGCCACCTGGCAAAATCACAAATCCATCACTCAAATCGGCCATTTTCTGCTTTCGCTGATGCATATTTTCAGTTACGATCATTTCCGTAACACCCTTATGCCCGACTTCTTTATCCATTAAAAACTGAGGAATAACCCCGGTTACTGTCCCGCCCAGTTCCAATACGTCGTTGGCCAAAACACCCATAACACCAACACTCCCACCGCCGTAAACCAAATTGATCTCTTGTTTCACCAGGGTTTCTGCAAGTTGCTTAATGGATGCACGTAATTGCTCATCGCCATTAAAATTCGAACCACAGTAAACACAAACTGACTTAAGCTTATTCATTCAAAAAAAATTTACCGAAGTTAATACATTATCGCATTACTATAAATTTTAATTCTGAACAATACACCACAGAAATTAACAGGGTAAAAACTTCGCATTAGCAAAAAAGCGCCGGAGATACCGACGCCTTTTAACCAAATATAAAAAAGAATAAGATAACGGATTTGTTAAAAATTGTACCTGAAAGTGGCGCCATAGGTTCTTGGATCACCCAAAACACCTGCATATAAACCCGAATTACCAGCCGCAGCTTGTAATTGCTCATAATAAGTTCTGTTGCCAATATTCCTGCTCCATACAAATACAGAGAATTTATCTGATTTAAATCCCAGCCTGCCATTAAATAACGCGTAACCCTGAACATTTAAAACACTTGATGGGGTTGGGTTCGAAGAATAATCTGAACGGTAACTGAAATCACTGGCTATAAAATAACGGCCTGGTTTAGTAGCCAGGTTGCCAGGGGTGCTTAATTCTGTTCCTCCTGAAATATTCCATTTTGAGATACCAGGCAGACGGCCACCTGATGCATCTTTAAATGCGACCTGGGTAGCCACACCATTTACCGTTTCGGTGTGCCCTGTTTCCTCCAATGGAAGTGGGGCATTGGTAAACTTTACATACTTACCGTCAAGGTAAGCAACAGCTGCATTTAATGTTAAAAATCTTTCCAGCTGATAAGTTCCGTCGATCTCTAAACCCTTCACATTTACTTTTTCGGCATTAGCCAGATATCCCCTGTTAACACCTAATTGTGGCGACTGCACGTTGGTTTGGTAGTCTTTAATATCGGTATTAAATGCTGTAATATTTAATATAGCACCTTTAAATGGTTTTGTCTTCGCCCCCAGCTCATAGTGTTCCACATATTCGGGTTTCACAACTGCCAAAGATAAATCAGCCTGGCCGGTTGAAGTAGTGGGTAAACCACCCACGTTAACACCAACGGGTTTATATGCTGTGGAGAACGTTCCGAAAACATTTAGGTTATGTGTTGGACGGTAAGATACGGTGATATTACCAGACAGATTTTTGTTATCGGTAGTGGTTACAAATTGCTGATTAGTATAAACAGCTGCTTTCAAAGCCAGTAATGTGGCATCAGTAGTTTGTAAACCGCCATAAGTAACACGGTTATAGTCCACATCTTTTTTGTCATAAGTGAACCTCAATCCCGGAAGCACATGTAAATGTTCCAAAACCTCCCAGTCAACCTGACCGAAAATAGCCGTACTTAAAGATTTAATCACTGAATTAGTTTTGATTCCAAATCCATCCAATAATCCCGGTGTGGAGTAAAGGGCTTGTGAACCAGTGTTACTAGTTTGTACAAACCTCCATTGGTCTTTACCAACTTCTTCTGTCTGGTCTAAACCTTTCAGGTTCTGGCTAAGGGCATATATTCCAATCACACCACTTAGTTTCTCGGTGATGTTACCGGCGTACCTGATTTCCTGCGAATATTGATCGTGACGGGAGTTACCTTGCGATTTGGTCAATGCGGCCAATTCAGAAAAGTCACGGTCGTTTGTCGGGTCCCAATTCCAGAATCTCCATGCAGTTGTTGAGGTTAATGTTCCGTTACCGATTTTATAATCCACGTTCAATGAAATTCCACCGATTGACTGGTTATGCCTCCAGGGTGTATTGGTATTGATTTCCCTTGCCGCCGGATCAACCTTAGGCTGCTGATAGCCTAAATCAGACACAATTCTTGCATACTGACGATAGGCACTTCTTTCTGTTGTCGTCACCCCGGCAATTACCAGTGGATAGCCTGCAGGATGCTGAATACTTACATCCCCACTTAATAAAATCTTCAGTTTATCTGATGGTGTATAATACAACTGACCTTTAAAGCCCAGATTGTTCTGACCACTATAACGTCTTTCTTCCCTTGTGTTCCAGATCGTACCATCACGTTGGGTTCCTGAAATGGAAATTTTCGCTGCAAGATTCTTTGCCACACCGCCGGAAACAGATGTTTTTGCCTGAATAAAGTTATAGTTCCCTACGCTTACCTCAACTTTTGCACTGGGTGTTTGGGTAGGCTTCGTTGTAGTGATATTAAATGCCCCGGCTGTTGTATTTTTTCCAAACAATGTACCCTGAGGACCGCGCAACACTTCAATTTGCTCAATGTCGAGGAAATCGGTTGAAGTTGCTGCCGGACGGGCATGGTATACACCATCTACATAAAATCCAACTCCCGGATCAATACCATCATTGGTTAATCCGAATGTTGATCCCAGACCCCTGATATTGAGTGTGGTATTTCTTGCATTTGAGGCGTACAATTGTACCGATGGAACCAGCTCTTTTAAACGGTTAACATTAAAGGCACCAGAATTCTCAGCTGCCTGCCCTCCAATTACTGTAATTGGAATGGGCACATCCTGCAATACCTCCGATCGTCTGCGGGAAGTTACCACGATTTCATCCAGCTGTGTATCTTCCAGTAAAACAAGTTCAATTGGCGTTTCCTGAAGCTTCAGGACCTGAAAATCCTGCGCCTTATACCCTACTGAACTGATCTGAATATAAAATGGTGGCTGTTGTTTTGCATCTATGGTGAAGGCACCATTGGCATCAGCACTTGTCGTAATGTTAGTACCTCTGATTTTAACGGTTGCATTTGGAATGGTAATGCCATTCGCGGCTTTGATGATACCTTTGATCGGTGTTTGTGCCGCAGCGATCCCTGCCGACAGTAAAAAGATTAGAAGCGTTAGTATGTTTTTATTCATGATTGTTAAAATGTGTTCGGTTTAGATTGGAATTATTGACCCGTTCGCAAAAGAATATTAAAGGTGCCTGACCAGCAACAACAGCGATTTTCGGGGAGGTACAAGTATGAGTTCATAATGGTTTAGATAAAATCTATGGATTTAGTCGACAAATATATTAAAAAAATACAAGTGCCAAATTTTATTGTGTAAATATTTATCTAATAGGGATGACAAGATTCGACCGAGCGCAAAAAATAACAAGTACCGGGGGGAATATCGATTACAAAAAAACGGAGACACCATCACGATGCTCCGTTCCTTTATTGTTATGATAATCCCGCTTGGGGACGATAAAACTTTTATTTAGCCTTTAAACTATCGAGTATAGTTTGGTGCTTCTTTAGTGATGGTAATATCATGTGGGTGACTCTCACGCATACCTGCAGCTGTAATCTGTACAAACTGAGCTTCTTGTAAAGCATCGATACTTGCTGCACCGCAGTAACCCATACTGGCACGTAAACCACCAATATACTGGTACATCACTTCTGCCAGCGTTCCTTTAAAAGGCACGCGGCCAACAATTCCTTCAGGTACTAATTTTTTGATATCGTCTTCCACATCCTGGAAATAACGGTCTTTCGAACCTTGCTCCATAGCTTCTATTGATCCCATTCCGCGATATGATTTAAACTTACGTCCTTCATAAATAATCGTCTCACCTGGCGACTCCTCCACTCCGGCAAATAATGAACCTGCCATAACTGTACTCGCACCAGAGGCAATTGCCTTTGCAATATCACCCGTGTGCTTAATACCACCGTCGGCAATCACCGGAACACCAGTACCTTTTAACGCTTTGGCACATTCATAAACAGCGTACAATTGCGGAACCCCAACTCCTGCGATAATTCGGGTGGTACAAATTGAACCTGGCCCGATACCAACTTTAACGGCATCAGCACCTGCATCTGCCAAAAACTTAGCAGCCGCTCCCGTAGCAATGTTTCCAACAATAACCTGTAATTCAGGATATTTCGCTTTCACTTCTTTTAGTTTATCCACAACACCTTTCGAGTGGCCGTGAGCAGTATCTATAGTAATTACATCTACACCTGCAGCTACCAGCGCATCCACACGTTGTAAGGTATCAGCAGTTACGCCTACTGCTGCTCCAACGCGTAGGCGGCCACGCTCATCTTTGCAGGCAACAGGATAATTTTTAACCTTTGAAATATCTTTGAATGTGATTAAACCACTTAAGTATCCGTCTTTACTCACTACAGGAAGTTTCTCAATCTTATGGTTCTGAAGAATCTCCTCAGCCTGTATAAGATTCGTTCCCTCCGGAGCAGTAATCAGGTTGTCTTTTGTCATCACCTCTGCAATTGGCCTCGACATATTTTTTTGAAAACGTAAATCGCGGTTGGTAATGATACCCACCAGCTTGTTATCACTGCTTACTACCGGAATGCCACCAATTTTGTGTTCTTTCATAATTTTGAAAGCATCAGCAACCACCGCAGTTTCCAATAATGTAACTGGATCCTGAATCATTCCGCTTTCCGAACGTTTCACCTTGCGAACTTCATCAGCCTGTCTGTCGATCGTCATGTTTTTATGTAACATGCCAATTCCGCCATTTTGCGCAATAGCGATAGCCAGTTCAGCTTCCGTTACCGTATCCATAGCAGCAGAAATCAATGGAACGTTTAACTTAATTTTTTTCGTCAGAAAAGTGGATGTATTTACGTCGCGGGGCAGAATTTCAGAATATGCCGGTACCAGAAGGACGTCGTCATATGTTAAACCTGTAGCAATAAATTTTGTGGAGTCGAGTTGCATAGCAAATAAATTACGATTTATTATTTGCCAGGCAAAGATACGAAAAAACCAGGAAAATAAAAGTCTGCCGGCAAATATGGATAAATATTAGCGTCGGCTGACAATTCTTATTTTCATCTTGTGGGTGTATAATCAAATTAGAATCCGTTTCGAGAAAGATGTTAAAATGTTATAAACTTTTGATATTGTTTTCTATAATTGTACTAACCATTCAAACTAATTAAAATGCAGAAAACCGCTCTCAAAGTTCTGATTCTATTGCTATGCGCCGGAATTGGTAACAGCAGCTATGCGCAAACCGCGGCAACGATAAACAAAAAGCAGTTTCAGCGAAAGCACTATAAAGAATATGAGCAATATTAAAGAAAATCAATATTTCGACGGTAACGTAAAATCATTGGGATATGAATCTGCGGAGGGCAGATCGACAGTAGGGGTGATTAACCCAGGCGAATATGAATTCGGAACAGCACAAAAAGAAATTATGCATGTGATTGAAGGCGAGCTGACCGCACTTCTTCCAGAAAGCAACGATTGGAAAACTTCCGGTGCAGGGACTCACTTTGAAGTACCTGGTAATTCATCCTTCAAAGTAAAGGCAACTATACCAACGGCGTATTTATGCCAGTATAGATAAATTTATGCTTTTCAGCTAGTTTGCCTAAGGTGCCGGCAAACTAGCTGAAAAACATATTTATTTCTTGCCAATTACAACTTCCACAAAATCTTCGGTGCCAAGGTATTTATTAGCCAGTGTTTTAATCTCTTCAGCAGTAATGCTTTTCACGGTTTGAATGTACCTGCTGTAATAATCGTAATCTAAACCTGCGAAATAAATGTTCTTAAACTTATCAGCATGTGAAAACACATTTTCAAGACTGCCCAGCATAGAGCCAAGCATATAATTTTTCACCAGATTAAGCTCTTCCTCCCCTACCAGTTCATTTTTCAGTAAGTCTATTTCCTTATAAATTTCAGTCAAAGCAGCTGCGCAAACATCTGCACCAACTTCAGTTGCAATAAACAGATAGCCGGCATCGCTCAAAGAGGAAATCCCAGATCCGATGCCATAGGTGTAACCCTTATCTTCACGAATGTTGTTCATCAGCCTCGATCCAAAATAGCCACCTAAAACTGTGTTTACAATCTGCAACCCAGGAAAATCTTCATGCTTGCGGTTAATCGCAATTTTCCCCATTCTAATGGCCGATTGTAATGCTTCCGGTCGTTCCCTGTAAACGAACTGTTTTTTAGAATTATCGAAACTAAAACTGTTTTTTACCGCAGTGCTCGTTGCCCAGTTGCTTCCAAACTCAGCATTTAAAAGTTCAAAACTTTCTGGTTCAAACTTGCCAGATACGATAATAGTACAGTTATTTGGCGCATAGGCCGCTTTAAAATATTCAACCAAATCATCACGTTTCAAAGCATCATAATGCCTGGCTTGTATATCTACGCCATAAGCGGTATCTCCAAACAAGGCATGAGCAAACTCTTTCCGCGACAAAACATCGTTCTTTTTTAAATTTACCTGGAGCTTTTGTTTCTGGTTCTGAATATAAATGTCCAGTTCATGCTGGGGAAACTGACTTTCAGAAATAACGTCCTTAACAATCGGCAGTACCAAAGCCAGATGCTTATTCAGGGTATACAGGGTTACACTCGATTGATCCTGAACATATTCTGTTTGGAAAAAAGCGCCATAAAAATCGATTTTCTCTGCAATCTCCTTTGAAGTTAATTTTTTAGTGCCGTTGTTAAGCATGGCGCTAACCGCAATGGCCTGCAGTGGCTTATCAATACTCCAGTTTACATTATTAAAAATAAATTCTATCCTGACCAGATCCTGCTCTCCGGAGTATACGGTAAAAACAGGGACGCCATTATCCAGCTGTTGTTTCTCCGGATGAATGAAATTTATAGTGGAAACCTGTTTAAAGTCAGGCGCTTGTTGTCGGTTAAGCATGCTCTTCTGTTAAATAGTACAAGGTTGATGATGAATTTTTATCAAAAGTATCATTAGAAATCCTTTTGATGTCTGCTGAGGTAACCTGCAGAAAAGCCTCTGTTTCCTGGTTTAACAAGCTGGCATCACCAAGCAGTTCGTAATAGGCAAGATTCATGGCTTTATCCAGTAAACCCATCTCAGAAAACACCAGAACTGATTCTACCTTATTTTTAACTTTAGTAAGCTCATTCTCCGATACCAATTCTGATTTGAGTTTGTCGAGTTCAACCCAGATTGCTTTTTCTGCTGCCTCAACAGTAACTCCTTCTACCAGTTTGCCTTCCACAATAAAAAGTCCGGCATCCAGGCTGCTCGAAATATATGCATTGACATCACTGAACAGTTGTTGCTCTTTCAATAAACTCGTGTACAAACGAGAGGACTGTCCGCGTGATAAAATATCCGACAAAAGGTCGAAAGCGTAGTAATCCTTGCTCAAACGCTCCGGCATTTTAAAGGCAATGTAAATGGCATTCAGCGGAACATTTGCCCTTACCGTTTCTGTTCTGGCTTCAGTCTGCACATCTTCCTGAATCAGGTTGCGAACATACTGATTGCCTGCCGGGATAGGCTCAAACCATTTCTCCGCAAGCTTTTTAACATCCTCCGTTTTCACATTTCCCCCTACAACCAGTATGGCATTCTGTGGGGTGTAATGCTTTTTAAAGAATGCCTTCACATCTTCCATTGTCGCATTTTCAATATGCGATAGTTCTTTCCCGATAGTAGCCCAGCGATAAGCGTGTTTCTTATAGGCCAATGGTCTTAATTTCAACCAAACATCTCCATAAGGCTGATTCAGGTAACGCTGTTTAAATTCTTCTGAAACAACATTCCGTTGCGTTTCTAAACTTTTCTCCGAGAAGGCCAGACTTAACATCCTGTCGCTCTCCAGCCAGAATGCCGTTTCAATGTTCTCCGCAGGCAGGGTGATGTAATAGTTGGTGATATCATTACTCGTAAAAGCATTGTTCTCACCGCCCACTCTTTGCAAAGGCTCATCATAATTCGGAATATTAACTGAACCTCCGAACATCAGGTGCTCAAATAAATGTGCAAATCCAGTTTTCTCCGGATCCTCATCTCTTGCACCAACATCATATAAAATATTTAAAACTGCCATGGGTGTAGTGGCATCTTCATGCACTAAAACCTTTAATCCATTGGCGAGTGTAAAACGATTAAAATCTACCATATTATCTTTTAGAACCGTAAAGATATTATTTTAAGGCAAAACGAAACAGCTAAATGTGTCCAACCGTTTTTTTTACAAACCGCCAACCATACACCTTCTGCCTTCCCACCCTTTTAACTATCTTTGTACTATGAATACAGCCGATTTACTGCAACGGGCATTACATTTTGATTTTCTGAGCCTTGAAGAAGGTGTACACTTATACCATCATGCCGATACGGCCTCACTAATGTTCGTGGCCAACGAACTGAGGAAAATACAGGTGCCAGGCGGAAAAGTTACCTGGCAAATAGACCGGAATGTAAATACAACCAATGTTTGTATCGCCAACTGTAAATTCTGTAATTTCTTTCGCCGCCCGGGTCACGATGAGAGCTATATCACTGACATCGAAACCTATAAAGTGAAAATTGAAGAGACTTTTCGCTTGGGCGGTGATCAGTTATTATTGCAGGGCGGCCATCACCCCGATTTGGGCCTGGCATTTTATGCCGACTTATTTAAAAAACTGAAAGAACTTTATCCCGATTTAAAACTTCATGCTTTAGGCCCTCCGGAAATTGCACACGTGGCTAAACTGGAAGGCATCAGTCATACCGAAGTGCTAAAAGTTTTAAAAAAAGCTGGCATGGACTCTTTACCAGGCGCGGGTGCGGAAATCTTAAACGACCGTGTAAGGAGGTTAATTTCTAAAGGAAAATGTGGTGGTCAGGAATGGCTCGATGTAATGAGGGCTTGCCATCAGCTAGATATCACTACTTCTGCTACCATGATGTTCGGCCATGTTGAAACCATTGAAGAACGCTTCGAACACTTAGTTTGGATCCGTCAGGTGCAAAGTGAAAAGCCCGCTGATGCGAATGGCTTCCTTGCCTTTATTCCATGGCCTTTCCAGGATGATGGCACCTTATTGAAGAGATTACGTGGAATCAGCAATACCGTTACAGCCGACGAATATATCCGTATGATTGCACTGAGCAGAATCATGCTTCCAAATATTAAAAATATACAGGCAAGCTGGTTAACTGTCGGCAAAACTACCGCACAGCTGTGTTTGCATGCCGGAGCCAATGATTTTGGTTCAATTATGATTGAAGAAAATGTGGTATCCGCAGCAGGTGCTCCACACCGTTTCACTGCAAACGGCATACAGCAATCCATTAAAGCGGCAGGCTTTCAACCACAATTACGCGGACAGAAATATAACTACCGTGATTTACCGGAACATCTGGAAGAACAGGTAATTACTTACTAAGATATCTACATACAATAAGGCCCCTCAATTTAGAAATTATTCAGGGGCCTTGTTATTTTCTAACGGCTCAACTTCGGTGTTTAAACTCTTAATTCTCACTCATCGTATCCCCATAAGGATTTGCGTGTGAATAATCAACAGCAGAAACTTTGTAATCCGTTGGCGCAAAGCTTTTTGAACTGCTCAAGGCCATACCTAACTCAAAACGTGTCGGATAAGGCGTTTGCAGTAAACTTCCGGCAGGGATATAAGGATAGGTTTCCAGATAGCTTTGCATCACACTCGAACTTACTCTTCTGTTGATATAAGCCCTGCTCAGCTGATGCGGCTCGCGCAACCCTGCTGCACCAAGCAATTCAACAGCACTGGCTACAGTTAAATTATGAAAGTTTTTAACCCTTACCTTTTTATCTTCTACCACCAATCCCTTCATTAAACTCTGGTCTTGTGTGGCAACTCCTGTTGGGCAGGTATTGCTGTTGCATTCCAGGGCCTGAATACATCCCAAAGCAAACATCATACCCCTCGCAGCATTACACATATCTGCGCCTAATGCGATATTTTTTACCAGGTCAAAACCGGTAGCCACTTTTCCCGAAGCAATAATTTTAATATGCTTTTTAAGGTCGAAGCCATTTAAAACGTCATAAACAAAAGCAACGCCTTCACGAAGAGGCATACCTACAGAGTTAGAAAACTCCTGTGGCGCTGCACCCGTTCCGCCTTCTCCTCCGTCTACAGTAATAAAATCAGGATATATACCGGTTTCAATCATCGCTTTACATATTGCATAGAACTCGCTTTTACGGCCAATACACAATTTAAAGCCAACAGGTTTACCTCCAGACAAATCACGCAAACGCTTTACAAATTCCAATAAACCTATTGGTGTATTGAAAGCAGAGTGTGCCGGTGGCGATAAAACATCTTTTCCTTCAGGTACCAAACGAATACGGGCAACTTCAGCAGTCACTTTCTTTGCCGGCAACATACCCCCGTGACCTGGTTTTGCACCCTGAGAAAGCTTAATTTCAATCATTTTAACCTGATCTGTATGCGCACGCTCAGCGTATGCCTCATAATTAAAAGTTCCATCGTCATTCCTGCACCCAAAATAACCCGTTCCAATTTGCCAGATTAAGTCGCCACCTGGTTGACGGTGATAATCACTGATACCACCTTCTCCTGTGTTATGGGCAAAATTGCCCAGTTTAGCTCCACCGTTTAAGGCTAAAATGGCATTCTGACTTAACGAACCGAAACTCATGGCCGAAATATTATAAATACTCGCAGAATAGGGCTGCTTACAATCTGGTCCTCCAACCATCACCCTCGGATCAGAGTTTAATTCATGGTGCGAAATCGCAGCGATGCTGTGACTCAACCACTCATAGTTGTTTTCATAAACGTTTAATTGCGTTCCGAAAGGAATCGTATCGTTATCCGTTTTTGCCCGCTGGTAAATCAGCGACCTGTTCAAACGGTTGTAAGGCGTTCCATTCGTATCGCTTTCTACGAAATACTGATATACTTTCGGGCGCAGTTCTTCCATAAAATAACGCAAACGGCCAAATACCGGATAGTTGCGCACAATACTATGTTTAGGCTGGTATAAATCATAGATTCCAAGGATCACGAAAGGACCTGTGAAGATGAATGTCCACCATAAAAAAGGATGGTACAAGCCCAGCATAATGGTAAGGGCGATTAGAAATGCGGCAATCGCGACGAAAGCTTTTCTCATAATGACAGATTAGCGTATGTTTTGTTAATACAAAGATTAGGATTATTAAACAACCAACACCATTAAATTGTTATTTTTACGCTATGCTTATTAAAATTTATCCGGAAAATCCAAATGAAAGGGCCATTGAACAGGTGGTAGACGTATTGAAAAAAGGTGGAATCGTTATCTATCCTACCGATACCATTTACGGTTTAGGTTGCGACATCACTAATCCCAAAGCCATTGAGAAGATTGCCCGCATCCGGGGAATTAAGCCGGAAAAAGCAAATTTCTCATTCATCTGCCATGATTTGAAACATATATCAGATTTTATTAAGCCTATCGACAACACTACTTTTAGGGTACTTAAAAAAGCTTTACCAGGCCCCTTCACGTTTATCTTCAACGCCAATAATAACGTACCGAAGTTACTGAGCTCAAACAAGAAAACGGTGGGTATTCGTGTTCCAGACAATAACATCGCCCGATGCATTGTGAAGGAACTGGGCAATCCAATCCTGTCTACCTCCATAAAAGATGATGATGAATTGATCGAATATTCTACAGATCCGGAATTGATTCATGAAAAATATGAGAACCTGGTGGACCTGGTAATTGATGGAGGATACGGTGATAATGAAGCCTCTACGGTAATTGATTGCACAACAGGAGAATTTGAAGTGATTCGTGAAGGAAAAGGAAATATTGAAGATTTTCTGTAATCCAGTCAGCTAAATTAGAATAAGTTATCAACACCATCAGAAAACCTCAATTAAATCGCTAAATTTAGTCTTGAAATCAAGCATCATTGCCAAACTAACTAAAAATGCCCATCATTAATACAATGTTAATACCCATTTAACAATCAAGACCTATTTTCGTATCCTAATCATTCCCTATGGTAAAAAATAAGATCTGAAACCTAATCCAATACTGAAACATTTGCATTATTAAGGCAAATTAATTTTAATATCCTTAAGATTTTATTCATTGCTAAATGGGATGAAATCTGAATCGTCCTAATTGTCACTTTAACACGCCGAATGGTAAAACTTTACTCCCTAAGTTAATCAAAGTCTGAATTTTCTTTGGTGCATTCCATTTGCACCTTAAAATGATTTATCAAAACATTTGATATCCCTATAAAAATTGTATGAAAAAAATTTTACTTCTATTCTTAATTATTGTCTTTTATTTCCCAACGGTAACTATTGCGCAAATAGCTTCCTGGGATTTCACTGGACAAACAATGGTTGCGACCTCAACCGCTAACAAATTTGATGCAGGCTTAACAGCAGCTCCGGTTTTAACCAGAGGAACAACAGCTCCTGCAAGCGCAGGAAATAACTCTTTTAGAACTCAGGGATTTTTGAACAACGGAATCTCTACTGCAAATACTGATTACTTCCAGGTTACCCTAACCGCTTCTGCTGGTAAACAAATTTCATTATCATCGCTTGATGCGCTTTTTGCAGGTACAGCAACTTATTATGCCAGTCCCGGTGTAAGCTCTCAATATGCTTATAGTCTCAACGGCACCAGTTTTACGTTAATCGGAAGTCCAAACAGCATTACCGCAGCAACAGTAGCACCTGCAGCCTCACCAACCGTAAATCTTTCAGGCATTGCGGCACTTCAAAATGTACAAGCCGGAACTACAATTACAATCCGTTACTACGCCAGTGGCCAAACGGCTACAGGTGGCTGGGGATTTAATTCGCCAGCTGCCGACAGAGCCGGTTTCAGTATTGGCGGAACCATTACAGCATCTGGAACTGTTGATACGACCCCTCCGACTTATGCATCCGGATATCCGAAAACCTCTTTGATTACCAGTACTACAGTTAACTTAACTTCTAACATTAATGAGGCCGGGAAAACGTACTACGTTCTCGTTCCTGCTACAGGAACAGCTCCAACAACCCCTGCACAAATTAAGGCTGGAAAAGATGGCAATAACAATGATGCATTCAAATCAGGTTCTTTTGCGAACGCTCTTGGTGTCGATGCTTCCACAACAATCGCAGGCTTAACGCTTTCTACTGCCTACAGAATTTATGTCACTGCAGAAGACGCAGCCGCTACACCTAACCTGCAAACCAGCTTTTCAACTTTAAGTTTTAGCACTTTGGGGGCTGCCGACGTAACACCGCCAGTTACCGCAGCAACCTACCCTAAAACCAGCAATGTTACCACTACATCGGTTGATTTCACGAATAACATCAATGAGGCCGGAACGACTTACTATGTTTTGGCCTTAACAACAACCACTGCCCCTACTGCTGCCCAGGTGAAAGCCGGACAGGATGGAACAGGCGCAACAGGTTTAAAATCCGGAAACTTCACCAACACAGCCAACACAGATGCTTCAGCATCCATCACAGGTCTTAGTGTCGGCACCTCTTATACCCTTTACGTTGTGGCGCAGGATGCGGCTGCAAATTTACAAACCGTTGTTTCCAGTGTAGATGCTACAACAGCAAACCCTCCGCTGGTTAGTGCCCCGGTTATCATCAGTCAGTATTACGAAGGTACCTCAGTCAATAAATGGATTGAACTGACCAACCTGAGTAATGCACCTGTCAATACTGCTTCACCACAGCTAAAACTTGCTTTATATAACATTTCGGGAGACGCTGGAAATATTAACATCACCGGTACGCCATCTCAGATTGTCAACCTGAATTTCACGATACCTGCACAGGGAACTATTCTTTTAGGCAACACAGGTAATGGGACTGAAGTTACCTACCTAAGCCCTGCAAGCGCAATATTGAACAGCAACACCGTCATCAATTTTAACGGGAATGATGGTGTAGCTTTATTAGATGCCAACAACAATATCATTGATGCATTCGGACAAGGCGTTAATGCAAAAGATGTATCCTACGTAAGAAGCTTAAATGTGACTGCTCCGTCTCCTGCATTTATCGAAAGCGATTGGACAAGAACACCGATAGCAACAGTTCAAAATGCAATTGATGACGACGACGCCGATCGCCTGGGTGTGCATTTTCCACCTAATTTGCCCGTTTGTTCGGCACCAACGGTGGCAGCCACTTCATTAACTTTTACTGGAGTGACTACAGGAAGTATCACCGGAAATTTCGTAAAATCAACCGACGCAAATGAATACCTGATTATCAGGAGCCTGAATACCACATTAACTGCCCTGCCAGTAGATGGAACAGCTTACGCCATTGGCTCATCCTTTGGTGGTGGCATAGTGGTAAATAAAATTGTAGCCAATACCTTCACCGATAATAACCTTACAAGTTCAACGAACTATACCTATTTTATTATTCCTTTAAATAACCTCTCATGTACTGGAGGACCTAAATATCTGACCTCAAATATCCTTTCGGGTACGCAAACAACCAGAACATTATTGCCTTGTACAACACCAGCAGCTCAGCCAACCAATTTCACCATCACCTCATCCAATTACAATTTCATACAGGCAGCTTTTACGCCAAATGGCCCAAGCGATGAGTACCTGGTGGTAATGAGCACGGTTAATTCGTTATCAGCAAACCCTGTAAACCAAACCGTTTATAATGTTGGCGACATGATCGGTGGCGGTGTTGTTGTAAAACGTGGCGCAGGTGGCACATTTATCAGGAATGGTTTAACACAAAATACCAATTATTATTTTTTCGTTTATGCTGTAAACAGCGCATGCGCAGGTGGTCCGCTTTATTTAACTGGTCAACCTTTACAGGGAACCTTTAAAACGGGCATACTCGATGTAAATAAACTAAACTTCTACTACGGTAACTTACATAGTCACAGTAGCTATTCGGATGGAAATAAAGACGATTTAACAAAAAAACCGGAAGATGATTATGCCTTCGCAAAGAACTCAATGAACCTTGATTTCCTGGGGATATCAGAACATAATCATACACAGGCCGGAATGTCATTAGCAAACTGGCAGCCCGGAATTGACGCAGCTAAAAAGGCTACCACATCCAATTTTGTGGCATTACATGGTATGGAATGGGGCGTCATCAGTGGTGGTGGTCACGTCATTGTTTATGGTATCGACTCTTTGATCGGTTGGGAATCTGGAGAAAACCAGATCTATGTGCCTAAAAGTGTTTATACGGGTAGTACCGGACTGTTCAGAATTATCAACAGGCACGGCTTAAACGCAGTGGCAACATTGGCTCACCCGAATACAACAGATTTCAACAATATTTCAGCTACTTACGATTTGAGTGCCGACAGTGCAATTGTTGGAACTGCTCTGGAAAGCGGCCCTGCATTTTCCACTAATACCACCTACTCAGATCCGGCCAGCTCAATGAGTTACCTGAGCTATTATAACCGCATGCTGGCCAGAGGCTATCACCTGGGAGCAAGTATCGATCACGATAATCATAACTTAACATTTGGCCGGCATACAAGAGCCCGCCTGGTCGTACTGGCGCCCGCACTAACAGAGAATGATTTATTAGATGCTATTAAAAAAATGCGTTTCTATGCATCACAGGATTCGGCTGCTAAAATCGTTTTCACAATCAATAAACAACCGGTTGGAAGTGTATTCAAAACGGCAGGCGCACCTTTAATTGAAGTGAATTCCATTACTACCAGTCCGGTAACCAGCATTAAAATTCTTTATGGCACACCAGGCAGTGGTGTAAACCCGGTAGAATTAACAACAAGCTCTTCTACAAACTTGACCTACACGGATAATGCACTAGCCAATTTAGCTACAGGATATTATTACGCAGATATTTTAGAGGCTGATGGGAGTAGAATCATTACCTCACCAATCTGGTATTCTCGCGATGATGCCACAGTAAAGAAAAATCAGAATATCACTTTTACAGCTACTAAAACGGTAACCTATGGTGATCCCGATTTTGCTGCTGGTGCAACAAGTGATAACACGGCCATTAATATCACGTATACGAGTAGTGATACCAATATTGCAACGATCACTAACAGTGATGTGCATATTTTGAAAGCCGGTACAGTAACCATTACTGCCAATCAGCCTGGCGATACCTTTTTTAATCCTGCATTAGCAAAACAACAAATATTAACCATATCGCCAAAAACGATTACGGTAACTGCTGATGCAAAAACGAAAGTCGAATCGACCGTTGACCCGGCTTTCACCTTCACCTCAACCCCAACATTAGTTGGTGCCGATACCTTTACAGGTAACTTGACCCGGATTGGTGGAGAAACAGCGGGTGATTATGCGATTACACAAGGTACACTGGGGTTAAATACAAACTATGCCATTAATTACAGACCTGCAAATCTGCATATTTATGCCAAACCGGTTGCAACTTTGAGTGCCGGCGTTTCAGCTCCTTTAAATGGAACTGCGCCTGTAATCACCTTTACAGCTGCTGCTGGTACTGCACCCTTCACTTTTACCTATAACATAAATAACGGAAGCAGCAGAACGTTGACATCAACAACCAATACAGCAACCGTAACTGCACCCACCACAGCAGTGGGTACATTTGTTTATACCATAACCAGCATTCGTGATGCGTATAGTACCCAGGTACAAAATGTCTCTACTACAGTAACCATCCGTCCCTTGCCATTGGCAGCAGTTTCCGGAACTACCTCCGTATGTAATTTCAGTTCTTCCCCACAAGTTACCTTTACAGGTTCAAACGGAACAGCTCCATACACTTTCACTTATACAGTGAATGGCAGTAGCAACAGAACGGTAACTGCAAGTGGGACCACTGCAACAGTAAGTGCGCCGACAGGCTCAGCAGGAACATTTGAGTACAGCCTGGTAAGCGTTACCGATGCCTATGCATCCCAGACCCAAACGGGCACAGCCACAGTGGTGGTAAATCCATTGCCGGTGATTACCATTAACAGCAACAAAGGTATTTCAATTTCTAAAGGAGATGCCGTCGTATTAACGGCAACAGGAGGAACACAATACAGCTGGACAGGTGCCGATGTGGTGAGTGGCCAGAATACCGCAGCATTAACCATCCGCCCCAAACAAAGCGGTACTTATAGAGTGGTGGTTACCAATGCAAGCGGTTGCATTTCCGATCAAAGCATTTCTATTACCGTAATCGACGACTATAAGCTGGAAGCCAGTACGCTGGTTACCCCTAACGGAGATGGCTATAACGATAAGTTCATCATTAAAAATATCGATTACTATCCAAACAATAAGGTAACCATTTTTGATAAAACCGGACGTGTGCTGTACACCAAACAAACCTATGCCAACGACTGGGATGGAATGGTAAACGGGAGCCCGCTCGCCGAAGGAACCTATTACTACATTGTCGATCTCGGAACAGGTATCGGCACATTTAAAGGATTCATCAACATTATCAGAAACTAATTACAGACATGAAAGCAATTATTAAAAACATAAAGCAAATAAGTCGCGTAACGTTTCTATTTGCAGCAGGCACATTATTTTGTAACAGCATAAAAGCACAGATCCTACCTTTAAACGCGCAATATTTTCAGAACCGTTACCTCATTAACCCATCTATGGCGGGTATAAATGAAGGTTTCAACATCAATGGGAGTTTCCGTAAGCAATGGTCCAACATTCCAGGGGCGCCGCTTACCCAGAGTGTAACACTCGATGAACAGGTAGGTAAAGTTGGCTGGGGAGCAAACTTCTACAATGAAAAAGCAGGTGGTATTCAACGCACTAAAATGGTTGGAACATTTGCTTATCACCTGCCCCTGAGTAACGAAGATCAAAAGCTGAACTTTGGTATTTCGTTCGGCGCCAGTCAGGACAGGTTGGATTTAAGCAGTGTACGTAACAGCGATATCAATGATCCCTCCATTGCTCGTTTCAACGATCGTGGTTATTATTTCGACGGTGATTTTGGTGTATCCTATACCTCAGAAGGCTTAACGGTTGAAGGGGCTATTCCTAACATGCGTTCTGTTTTCAGAAACGATGATTTAAACATTGCGGATAAACCTACATTTTATTCTGCAGTAGGCTATAAGTTTGGTTTAGGGACTGGGATCAATGGAATCAGTTTAGAACCCAAAGCTGTTTTCAGAGGCATTAAGAACTACAAAAACCTGTGGGATGCAGGATTGAACGCCAACTTCGCTAACGACAAACTGTATGTAATGGCGATGTACCACAACACGCAGAACGCAACAGTTGGCTTTGGAATGAACTATAAATCTGCTTTATATTTTATGGCCTATTATAACACGGCGACATCAGCCATTAGTGGTTATACCGATGGAGATTTTGAAGTGAATATCAGAGTAAATATCGGGAAAAAACCATAGTCAGCCTGATCATCCTTAAGCCGCAGATTCCCGGATTTTTAATCTATGGGTCTGCGGCTTTTTTCGTAAATAGGCTTCGAATCTGCAGTCCCCACCTCCAGCGAACCACCCCAAGTCCCAACCCCTGTTTCTTCCTTATCTTTAATTTTCTCTTCCTTCACTTCAGCAAAAGGGACTTCCACCCCTTCATTCAAATGCAACGCGTGGGTGATCGTACAGCCGAAATAACGCTTGTCGTAACTCCGGGTGCCTTTGGTATCGTGATAAATCCCGGCAGCAACAATTAAGGCCTTTTCGCCCGTGAGATCGACTTCCAGCTTTAAACTTATTTTCGGATCAATAGGTTTACCTGGCTCAATCACCAGATCATTCAAACGAATACATTCATACTGCCCGCCATCGTCCAGGTCATATTGAAATACCATCATCTGGATGTAAGTCCTTGTAGCATTTGGAACACGTTTAAAAAAGTGCTCATCTTTTGGTTTCTCCCAGGTAAATGTAATAAAACCTGCCGGATCGATATTAAGACCCAATCGCGCATAACAGAGCGACGCAAACTTTCTGCCGGTATTAAATTGAAATCCTTCAAGCAACTTCAGGTTTCCCTGACTTAAATGCTTGTTCCCGAGCATTTCAGAAGGAATACTGTTGAATACCCGCGTAAAATTTTTGTTGAGCCGGTTGTGGAAGTCGTCGTTACCGTAATGTTTTACCAGGCTTTTGAAAGCCTTGCGTAGGTAGGAGGCATTGCGTGTAGCCTCACCAAAATCACGACCGCTTTTGATCGTGTTTTCAGAAAGCTTATAACTGGTGGCTTTTTTTCTCACCACCTGTTTCTTGCCCCTTGTGTAAAATACAAAATCGCTGAGTAATCCGCGAAATCTGTTCATCCCGTTTGCTATTGCCATATATTTTTTTTGTAACTTAGTTTAAATCAGTGGGATGATATTCTAATTTACCACTTCCTTCTCAAATTTCAAAAACATATCACAGTTCTTCTACCGAAGAAAGACCGGACATGGTATAGCTATGGTTCCCGGAAAACATTCGGCTGCCACCAAAAAAACAGCCGAATGCCACCCGAAAATTTCCCGAATTTAGTAATAAGTTGTATACCAGTTAAGTCAACGCCCACCAGTACAGCCAACAAATTATCCTAATTCCATCCGCCACCTAAAGAGCGGTAAAGGCCTACAACAGCATTAAGCTGTTCAGTTTTGATGGAAGCCAGCTCCAGCTCACTTTGCAGTAAATTACCTTGTGCAGTAATCACTTCCAGGTAGTTTGCCATGCCGCTTTTAAATAGTAAACTGGCATTTTTCGAAGCCTGTTGCAAGGTACGTGCCCGCTTTTCAGCAATACTATACTGAGATTTCAGTTTCTCCACTTTAGTCAGCTCATCCGAAACCTCTCCCACTGCATTTAATACTGACTGGCGAAATTGGATAACTGTTTTCTCGCGGTCGATCTTAGCCAGTTCCAGGTTCGACTTTAACTGACCGCGCTGGAAAATGGGCTGAGTAACACCACCTGAAACCAGGCCAAACAGAGATGCCGGCATACTAAACCAATTGCTGGCTTTAAATGAATTCACCCCACCGCTGGCCGTAATCACAAGTGATGGGTACAAGCTCGCTTTTGCTACACCAACTTTTGCATTGGCAACATTTAGTGCCAGTTCGGCCGATTTGATATCTGGCCTGCGGCTTAGCAAAGCTGAAGGAAAGCCAGCGTTTAGTTCCTGAGGAATCAACATTTTATCCAAACGGCTGGTACGGGTAATCGACTGTGGCAATGTGCCTATTAAAACGCTCAGTGCATTTTCCTGCAAGGTTACATTCTGCTCCAAACGGGGAATTAACTGTGCTGCAATTAATTGTTGCGCTTCAGCTTGCTGAATAGCAAGAGAAGTCACCTGTCCGGCATCAAATTGTAAATTGATTATCCTAAGGGTACTGTCACTCAGTTTCAGGTTCTTCTGCGCAATCTCCAGTTGAGCATCAAGCATCAACAAATTATAGTAGCCCTGGGCTACGTTGGCAACCAAACGCGTTTGAACAGCTTTCCGCGCTTCCTCGGTTTGCAAAAAACTGGCCAAAGCGCCAGCTTTTTGATTACGGATTTTACCCCAGATATCTGCCTCCCAAACCAGTCCTAAATTAGCACTGTAATCTTCAATATGGGTTGATCCGGTAAATTGGTTCAAACTTAACCCGTTTAAGCTATTATCAGATGGGCGACTCGAACTCGCTGCAACCTGCAACTTCAATTCTGGTAAATAACCCAGTTTTGATTGTTTGAACAACACTTCGGCAGCATCGATATTTTTTAGCGCAATCTGCATATCGTAGTTTTTAGCCAAAGCAGTATCGATTAAATGCTGAACCGTTAAATCATTAATGAAGCTCTTCAAGGGCAAATCGCCCACAGTTGAAGAATCTTTTTGAATGGTGTTTCTGAATAGTCCCGGCACCACATTTGGCAAGGATACATCTTTAGAAACTGAACAGCCGCTCCAGATTAGTGCAAGGAGCAAAATGGCAATAATATTAAACCGTTTCATAAACAACGTGATTTATAGGTGATTCATGATGGTCATGAAGTACCTCTTGTGATTTTTTTGAAAATTTCTCCTGGATAGCCTGGAAGATGACGAAGAGTACCGGAATAATGAACAGTCCCAGGATAACACCCGAAATCATTCCTCCGGCAGCCCCTATACTAATGGAGTGGTTACCCTGCGCTGATGGCCCTGTGGCGCCCATCATGGGAACCAGGCCCACGATAAAGGCAAGCGAAGTCATGATGATCGGACGCAACCTCGATTTTGCTGCTTCTAATGCTGAGGCAACCAAAGGCTGACCGCCTCTTCGTCGCTGCACTGCAAATTCAACAATCAGGATGGCATTTTTAGCTAGCAACCCGATCAGCATGATCAGTGCCACCTGAACATAAATATTGTTCTCTATACCTGTCAGTCCAATGGCAACGAATACACCAAATATTCCGGCAGGGATAGATAAAATAACGGCTAAAGGAAGAATATAACTCTCATATTGTGCCGAAAGCAGGAAATAGATAAATACCAGACACAGCAGGAAGATTACTGTCGACTGACCACCTGAAGCAATTTCTTCACGTGTTTGTCCGGAGAATTCATAACTATAACCCGCTGGAAGTTGCTTCTCTGCAGTCTCTTCAATTGCTTTAATCGCATCACCCGAACTAAAACCTGGTTTTGGAATCGCATTAATCGAAATAGAGTTGAAAAGATTATACCTGGATGCCGTTTCAGAGCCATAAACGCGACTGAGTTTAACCAGTGTATTAATTGGCACCATTTCCCCCCGGTTGCTTTTTACAAAAACATGGTCAATAGTAGATGGATCTGCACGATCCTGAACATCAGCCTGTACAACAACACGGTAATACTTGCCAAACCTGTTGAAATCAGATGCCTGCGCGCTACCAAAATAGGTCTGCATGGTTTGCAAAATGTCTTTAACATTCACGCCCAGCTGATCAGCCTTTTCATCGTTAATATCCAGCTGCAATTGCGGATAATCCGCTTTGAAACTGGTAAAGGCCACAGCAATTTCCGGACGTTTCATCAATTCCCCGATAAACTGCTGCGAAATACCACTGAATTTATCAAGCTTACCCCCGGTTTTATCTTGAAGAACCATATCCAAAGCTTCCACATTACTAAAGCCAGGTACGGTTGGAAAACTAAATACAAAGAAACTGCCTCCTGAAATGGCACCAAGCTTACCGCGAACCTGGTTCATAATTTCGTCGATATTCTTCACCGCCCCGCGTTCCTTGTTTGGCTTAAGCAAAACAAATACTACAGCAGATGAAGGGCTGGTTGAATTGGTTAAGAGATTAAATCCAGAAACTGCAGTCACATCTCTCGAAGCATCCAGTTTACTGAGTACATCCTCCGCCTGAGTCATCACCTTTTGTGTTCCATCCAATGATGTTCCGGAAGGCGTATTAACTGCAATGGCAATAAAACCCTGATCTTCCGTCGGGATAAATCCTGCTGGAGTCGTTTTAACCATAAAAATGGTAACCAGGGTAATTAAAGCCAGTCCACCCATACTTAACCACTTATGGCGAACTAAAAACTTTAATCCTCCAACATAACGATTGGTTAATGAATTGAAACTGTGATTAAATCCGTTGAAAAAACGCTGCTTAAAATTTGGTTTTTCCTCAGGTTTATCACTATGGGTGGAATGATTATCTTTCAAAAACAAAGCTGCTAATGCCGGACTCAATGTCAATGCATTCACTGCAGAAATCACAATCGCAATCGCCATCGTAAACGCAGACTGTCGGTAGAAAACGCCTGTTGACCCTTCCATAAATCCAACTGGCAGGAATACCGCAGCCATCACCAGGGTGATGGAAATGATTGCCCCGGTAATTTCGTGCATGGCCTCGTGCGTTGCTGCTTTCGGACCTAAATGTTTATGTTCCATTTTGGCGTGTACAGCTTCCACAACCACAATTGCGTCATCCACCACAATACCAATAGCAAGAATTAGCGCAAACAGGGTTAACAGATTGATAGAAAATCCAAACAACTGCATAAAGAAGAATGTACCCAGAATGGCTACCGGAACTGCAATCGCCGGAATTAAGGTAGACCTGAAATCCTGCAAGAAGAGAAATACCACAATGAAAACAAGTATGAATGCTTCAACCAAAGTATGTTCTACCTGTTCAATAGACTGATCCAGGGAAACTTTAGTACTATAAAAGATATTCTTTTTAATACCTGCCGGAAACGTTTTCTCCGACTTTTCCATGAGCTTGTTTATCGCCACCTGGATATCATTTGAGTTGGAACCGGCCAGTTGAATGATCCCGATTACAATGGCCTTTTTACCGTTGATTCTGGTAATACTATTGTAAGAGTAAGCACCAAGTTCAATTCTTGCAACATCTTTCAGATGCAGTATCGAACCATCAGCATTAGCGCGTATAGCAATGTTTTCATACTCTTCAGGTTTGGTTAATTTTCCTTTATATTTGATTACATATTCGAAAACTTCTTTACTTTTCTCCCCAAACTTACCCGGGGCAGCCTCTAAACTTTTATCCTGAATGGCCCTCATAATTTCATTTGGCGTAACCTGATAAGTTGCCATTTGAGTTGGATTTAACCAAACACGCATTGAATAATCTTTTACCCCACCAAAAATCGCTGCAGAACCCACACCCGGGATACGCTTAATTTCTGGTATGATATTAATCTGAGCATAGTTGGCTACGAAAGTCTGGTCGTATTTTGACTCGTCGTCTGTGTACATCCCAATAGCCATGATAAAACTATTTTGTTGTTTGGCAGTGGTTACACCCTGTTGTACAACCTCCGCCGGCAACTGGCTGGTTGCCTGCGCAACCCTGTTTTGAACGTTAACAGCAGCCTGATCAGCATTGGTTCCCAGTTTAAAGAAAACCGTAATCGCCAGTGAACCGTCGTTACTGGCTGTAGAACTCATGTAAGTCATGTTTTCCACACCATTTATCGATTCTTCGAGAGATGGTGCTACTGAACGTAGAACCGTTTCAGCATTCGCTCCAGGGTATACTGCCGTTACCAAAACGGATGGTGGGGCAATATCGGGGAACTGTTGAAGGGGTAGTTTCGTCAGACCAAGTACCCCCAGTATCACCAATAAAATGGAGATTACGGTTGCCAGTACAGGCCTTTGTATAAATATCTTGAACATTATTTATTTGTTTAGTATTTGTTCTTGTAATTTGCTTGTGCATCAGGCTTTCCAGCGATTTGCTTTCGCCTTTAGCAATTTGCACTGGTTTATCAGCGCTTCAGTTTTGCCGCTTTATCTGTTGCTTTTTCGGGAGTGATCACCTGCCCCTCTTGTAAACGGTCCAGGCCGCTCAACACAATCTGGTCGCCTGGTTTCACACCATCCTTTACCAGGTAATTATTACCGCTTTTACCAACAACTGTAATTGGCATTTTACTCACCTTATTACCTTTGTTTAGTGCAAAAACAAAAACCTTGTCCTGCATTTCTACGGTGGCCGATTGAGGAATGAGAATGGCATCGTCGTGTTTCAACCCTAAACGGAGTTTACCTGTATTTCCAGAACGAAGGCTTCCACTGGCATTCGGAAAACTTGCTCTAAGGGTAATTGCTCCGGTATTTTTGTCAAACTGACCATCAATCATATCGATTTTACCTTTTATAGGATAGATGGAATTATCGGCCAGCACCAAATCAACGGCCGGAAGGTGCTTGATGCGGTCGGCAGGGCTATTCCCTGGGTAATTCGCATTGAAGCTATTGAAATCGTTTTCAGCTAAAGCGAAATAGACATGCACTTCATGGATATCAGACAACTGGGTTAACGCAACCTGGTCGGACGGAGAAACCAAACTACCTTGTTTCTTAGGAATTCTGCCGATGTAACCACTCACTGTTGCTTTCACATTGGTATAGCCTAAATTAATCTGTGCCGATGCTACGCTTGCTTTGGCTTGCTCAGCATTGGCCTGCGCAATTTTGTAGGCCGTTTTTGCTGTTTTTAGTTGAAATTCAGAAACTACCTTGTTTTGTACCAGCGGGGTTAACTTATCAACTTCCAGCTGAGCATTCAATATTGCTGCTTCGGCAGCGTGTAAACTTGCCTTCGCATTATTTAATGCCTCACGATAAGGGCTTTCATTAATTTTAAAAAGTGTTTGTCCGGCCGTTACATAAGCCCCCTCATTAACTAAAACACTTTGTAAATAACCACTTACCTGAGGACGAACCTCTATATCCACTGCACCCTGAATAGCAGCTGGATATTCTATAAAAGTGGTTTCAGTGCTTTCATTAACAAGGCTTACGGGTAAAACCGGCGGTGGCGGAGCCGCTGCAGTCTGATCGGGAGCCGATTTACAGCTCACCAAAATAATGGAGAGCGATGAAATAATGATTAGAGCCTTAACCTGATTAAACTGTTTAACACTGTTAAGTAGCATGAAAAGACGATGGATAGCATTCATATGATTAAAAATTATAGTGGATTTATGGTGTATAAATAATCTAACAGCGTTAGATTATAGGGTAAAAAAAATTAACTATTAATAGAAAGTGTAATACCTTTAATGGCATCTTTCAAAATTTGCTGGTTTAGTTCATCAGTGGTTCTTCCATTCGGGCGAACCAGGTTAATAGAAATCAATCCATGGATAATCGACCAGTAGGTATAATATTTCATGCAGATGTCGTTTTCAGAAACGGGTTGCTTGATAAATAAAGATTCGATCACATCACCTAGCATTGCAGAAACCTGTTCTGCCTCTGCCATGGAATTTTTCACTGTACAACAAACCATATCCACGCCATACATCAATTGATAAAATTCCTTATGGGTAAATGCAAAGTTCCAGTATGCAACCCACATGGCTTCCATTTTATCTTCAGCTAAATCGTGTTTGTCTCTCGCCTCGCGGATATCTTTACCTAAAATCTGGTAGCCCCTTCTGGTTAGTTCCAGTAAAATCCCTTCCTTGTTCGGAAAGTACTCATAAATAATAGGCGCAGTGTATTCAATGTGATCAGCAATTTTACGCATACTTAAAGCCTGCCATCCCTCAGTTTGAACAATGTTCAGGGCTGCGTCCAGAATACTGGTTCTGGTCTCTTCTTTTAAACGTAAAATTCTTTCTTTACTTCCCATGACTGGAATTGCTTAGTGATAAATAATCTAACACTGTTAAGCAAAGGTAAAACCATTTCAGTTATTCACAATCATTGAATTGTCAAATCGGTTTCGTAACCCAAATGATAAGGGTAATCATAAAAAGGCGCTTGCTCGATCACGAAATCATATACTTGGATCTGGCTCTCGAATAATCAACCATGTAAGGAATATAAGTTTCAAATAAGTTAATCTGCTTAAATGTACCTTACATCCCTAAAATGGTTCAAAAAAAAATGATAATATGGAACTTACTGACCTGCTAATCTTGGCTTAAATTGCTTCATAAAAGCATCCACGTTCTCTTCAATATTTCCATCTGCTATCGATTTAACGAAAGCTGTACCGATGATTGCACCATTAGCATATGAACAAGCTTTATCAAAAGTCTGCTTATCGCTGATTCCGAAACCAATCATGGTAGGGTTTTTCAGCTTCATATTTTGAATTCTGCTGAAATAAGTTTCTGTGGTATTCCCTACCTCAAGGTTTTTACCTGTTGTTGCTGAAGATGATAAAAGATAAATAAAGCCATTGGTCAATCCATCAATCTTGTGAATTCGTTCTTCAGCAGTTTGCGGTGTGATCAAAAACACATTACTTAGATTGTGCTCTTCAAAACAACCTTTGTAAAACTCCTCGTATTCAACCATTGGCAAATCAGGAACAATACACCCGTCTACCCCTACTTCTGCACAGGCTTTACAAAAATTTTCTACACCAAATTGCAACACCGGATTTACATAGCCCATTAGCAAAACAGGTATAGTTACGCTCTTACGTAAATCTTTTAACTGCTCGAAAAGAAGTTTGAGCGTCATTCCCTGGTCTAACGACTGCTTGCTGCTTGCCTGAATAACTGGTCCGTCGGCAACCGGATCTGAGTATGGGAAACCAATTTCAAGCATATCTGCTCCCGATTTCTCTAATGCTTCAGCAATTCTCATGGTATCGCCGGTATTAGGAAAACCAGCGGTATAGTATATTGATAAAATATTTTTCTTCTTTTCGAAGAGTTGTTTAATTCTGTTCATAACCCCAACCCCCAAAGGGGCTTTTAATTGTTTAAAGATTAACCACTGTAGTCCCCTTCAGGGGATTTAGGCTTATAAATTGAAATATTTAATGTAAGTATCTAAATCCTTGTCGCCTCGTCCTGACAGGCAAACGACAACATTTTCTCCACCCTTGAATTCCATCTTTTCGAGATAAGCCAGGGCATGTGCACTTTCAATCGCAGGAATTATTCCTTCCAGTTGCGTACACAGTAAACCTGCATCTAAACTTTCCTCGTCGGTAATGGAAACATATTGCCCGCGGCCTGTTTTAAACAAATGTGCATGCTGAGGCCCGATTCCCGGATAATCTAAACCCGCAGAAACCGAATGGGGTTCTACTACCTGACCGTCTGCTGTTTGCATTAAAATACTTCTGCTGCCGTGTAAAACACCTTCCTTACCCAGGTAGGTTGTTGCAGCAGATAATCCGCTTGAAACACCCTTGCCAGCTGCTTCAACAGCAATCAACTTTACATTTTCGTCATCCATAAAATGATAAAACATACCCATTGCGTTACTTCCCCCTCCAACGCAAGCCAATACATAATCTGGTTGTTCGCTGCCGGTTTGTTCAAGTAACTGTTTTTTAGTCTCCTCAGAGATAATCGATTGAAAAATAGCTACCATATCCGGGTATGGATGCGGACCAACAACCGAGCCGATGATGTAATGGGTATCCACCGGGTTATTGATCCAGTCGCGCATGGCTTCGTTAGTGGCATCTTTTAAAGTTTTACTTCCCGAACTTGCCGGAACAACCTTTGCACCCAGCATTTTCATGCGGGCAACATTAGGTGCCTGGCGCTCAATATCCACTTCGCCCATATAGATCACGCATTCTAAATTACGTAAGGCACATACAGTAGCTGTAGCTACACCATGCTGTCCCGCACCTGTTTCAGCAATGATTCTTTTTTTACCAAGCTTCTCTGCAAGTAAAATCTGACCGACCGTGTTATTAATTTTATGTGCGCCTGTATGATTCAAATCCTCTCTTTTGAGAAAGATATTCGCACCATAGCGCTCAGAATATCTTTTAGCCAGATATAGCGGGGAAGGCCTCCCAACATAGTCCCTTAACAATTGATGAAATTCTTTCTGAAAATCAGCATCATCAATAATCTTTAAATAATTCTGACGCAATTCCTCTACGTTTGGATAAAGCATTTCAGGAATATATGCGCCCCCAAAATCCCCGTAGTATCCTTTTTCGTTTACTTTGTATTTCATATCTGTAGTTTTGTTAGCCTGAGAAGCGAAGATCCAATGTAAATAGTGATCTTCATATTCGCCTCACAGTGCAACCTTGCTTATTTTACTGTTATTATAAATTCTTTTATTTTCTGTGCATCCTTTATTCCCGGCTCCACCTCGAACCTGCTGTTAATATCAAGGGCATATAATCGTGCATCTTCTATTTCTGCTATTGCAGCCGCATGTTCCAGGTCAATTCCCCCACTTAAAAAGTAAGGTTGATCGAGGGTGTAGTGCTCCAGAATCTTCCAGTCAAAAGTTTTACCAGACCCGCCATGAGCTTTAGTCTTGGTATCAAACAGAAAGTAATCTATTACTTTCTGATAATCCTTTAAAACCCTAAAATCGAAGTGCTCATCCACTCCAAAAGCTTTAATTACCTCCAGTCCGGCGAAACTGTCCTTTAAGTCTTCGCAGTAAGCTACAGATTCCTGACCATGCAACTGGACTGCTTTTAACTGATAATCCTGAACCTTTTTCTTCACCACCGAAAGTTCCTCATTAACAAAAACTCCAACACTCTTAATTTCGGAAGGGATGTATTTAATCAGTTCGGCAGATACATCGGTAATCATTCTTGGCGATTGCTTATAGAAAATAAATCCCATGTAATCCGGACGCAAACTGGCTACTGCAGCAATATTTGCCGCCAGTGTCATGCCGCAAACCTTTAACTTTACTTCTTTCATCAGGCTACCAGCTTTTTAAAACTCTCCAGGGCTTTTTTGCTCATTAACGATTCTTCCGCTTCGTAATAACAATCCGCGAAAGACAGTGCTGGCTTGATAGTTTTAATGGCCAGTGCCGAATTGCATAAAACCACGTTATTTTGAACATCAGTAGCTGTTCCATTCAAAACGTCCATAAATATTTTCGCTGATGATTCAACAGTATCCCCCCCCTTTATCGCATTTACCGGAACTTTTTCAAAACCCATATCACTAAGCGTTAAAATCTGTTCCCCCTTATTGGTAAAAGTCTTCACATCACAGGTAAGAGATACTTCGTCGTAGCCTTCCAGCGCGTGAACAATAGTATAATTCTTTGTCGTATCCTGGTACAAATAGGCGTATAACCTTGCCAGTTCCAGACTAAAAACACCAACCATCTGATATTTGGGCTGTGAAGGATTAACCATAGGGCCAAGCATATTAAAAAAGGTTTTCACTCCTAATTCCTTACGGATGGGGGCTACAATTTTCATAGCCGGATTGAATAATGGAGCATGCAGAAAACAAATGCCAGCCGCATCCAGGTTTCTTTTCAGTGTATCCTGGTCATTAGTAAAACTGTAGCCCAGGTATTCCATCACATTTGAAGAACCACAACCCGATGATACACCATAATTACCATGCTTTGCTACCTTATGCCCGGCACCTGCAACTACAAAAGAAGACAGGGTGGAAATATTGAAGGTATCTTTTCCATCGCCACCTGTACCGCATAAATCAATGAGCTCATAATCAGAAAAGTCAGCTTTGATGCCTAAATCGAGCATCGCATCCCGGAAACCCTGTAGCTCATCAACGGTAATGTTACGCATGGCATAAGCAGTAATAAATGCGGCAATCTGTGAAGAATTAAATTCACCCTGTGTAATAGAGATCAGGATATTCTTTGCCTCTTCCCTGCTGAAACTTTTATTCTCAAATAAATGGTTTAATATTCTTTTCATATTGATGTTTTCAAGCGCTGGTCGTATTGCTAAAACCAATTATTAACCTATTCCTGGTTTGCAGGAACCTAAGTCTGTAAAAAATTGCATAAAAAAAGGATTGCTTTTTGGGCAATCCTCTTCGTTTTTTGTAAAATATTTTAAAATATATAACAATAGAATATGCCTAACGATTTTCGTTATGCCACCACCAATTGTTATTTAAGTTTTTAATTATCATGTTTGTATAAAGCAAATATTGACATACTTTTTTATAATTCCAAAATCTTTCTAAAAATATATGGCTTTTTTCAAGAGAAAAGTACAGTTCAATGATGATCTGGGTTTCGGCTCAAGTCCTGTTATTAAAAATCAACGCGTTCTAAATACCGATGGAACGCCGAATATCGAGCGTACGGGTTTACCATGGTTTAAATTTGACGATACTTATACGCGCCTGGTCACCATGAGCTGGTCAAGATTTTTCCTGGTGATTCTCATCACTTACCTCATTGTAAATAGCTTCTTTGCTGTTGCATACAATATTGTGGGCATCGAAAACTTAGATGGAGCAAAGGGCACCACCCTGCGAGATCAGTTTTTCGATGCATTCTTCTTCTCTGCACAAACCATTTCTACAGTAGGTTACGGACACATCTCACCTCAGGGTTTTATTACCAGTATTTTAGCGGCGTTTGAAAGCATGCTCGGTTTGCTGGCTTTTGCCCTTGCTACTGGCTTACTTTATGGCCGATTCAGCCGCCCCACATCAAAAGTTATCTTCAGTAAGAAAATGGTGGTAGCACCCTATCAAGGTAAAACCGGACTCATGTGTCGTTTGGCTAATCTCAGGAAAAATGCCCTGATTGATGTAGAAGCTCAAATGTTCATCACTTATAATGAAACGGTTGATGGTAAACTCAAAAGAAGTTTTTATCCATTGCAATTGGAACGTAGCAAAATCAGCGTGCTCTCTCTGAACTGGACATTAGTGCATCCGGTCAACGAAGATAGTCCGGTTTTTGAAAAAAGCTTAGAAGAACTGAAAATTGCGGAGGTAGAGATTTTTGTAATTTTAAAGGCTTTTGACGATACTTTTGCACAAACACTGCATACCCGGACAAGCTATCAGGATGAAGACATAGAATGGAACGCGAAATTTAGAATCATGCATTACCACAACGAAGAAGGGAAAACAGTAATGGATTACAGCTTATTCGACAGTACTGAACAGCTTAGGATTGGTGATTGATAAAGGTTACAATATCTTTATACAAATCATTGCCACCAAATATCATCTGACTAATCATCGGTACGTGGCTTTTACCTTTAACCTCTTTAATTTGTACAGAAATCTTATTAGCCTTTAATTTCTCATACAACCTTGGCGTTTGTATCTTAATTGCACCATAGGTTTTGCTGCCATAAAAAAGCAAATGTGGGTTTTTGATATCATTAACATATTCCATTGGAGACGCTTTCTTCCAAACCGCAGGCTGATTGGTAAAAGTCCTTAAGAAATCGTAATAATAGTCATCCTTTTCAGCTTCAGTTAAGTATTCATGTATATCCAAACCAAAAGGGTCATTTAATATCACACCTTTGATGGGATTTTTAATCCCCGCATGCTGAAAATATATGGGATCACTGTTGATGAGTTCTGCTAAATGGGCACCTGCAGAGTGCCCCATTACGAAAAGCTTATTGGCACTGGCCTGATATCCGGAAATATTTTCCTTAACCCACTTTACAGCTAAAGCACAATCATCGGCCATTTTACCATATTGCGCATCTGGCGCCAAAGGATAGTTAATGATCACCGTCACAATCCCTTTCCTGGCAAAATTACGTCCAAGCCACCAGTAGGTTTCTTTTCTTCCGCTGCTCCATGAACCGCCATGGATAAAAATCAAAACAGGCTTGTCCGCTACACCGTCGGCTTTGTAAAAGATGTTGAGGGTATTTTTTTTCGCAGTTGTGCCGGCATAATTTATATTTTTAGCTGTTTTTACTTGTGCTGAGGATAAAATGGTTTGGAATAAGAGCATTACTAAAACTAGTTTTTTAAGCATATTGATTTTTTTTCAGTCAACACTTAACAAACGAAAAAGTTCACCAGACGGATTGCAGTGATCAGATTCCCACAGTTCGAGGAGGCAAGGCATCACCTTTGGCTTTATGCCTGAATTCCTCATATCAAATCTCTTGTTACCCCAGGTCTATATCAAGGGGTTTTTCTCCTTTGAAAATAAATCAAAAACCTTTTTGTCTACAAAAGCAGGAAACAGCTTGTTCATCCATACCGCAAGCTTACCCTGGCCAGTCATCACCAAAGTACGTTTACGTTTTTCAATACCTTCAGCTATAATACCTGCAACCTCTTCTGAGCTCATCATTTTACCTTCATCCATACTGGTCTCACCATGCGCAGCACCATCTTTCGATAACGCGGTAACTCGGATATTCGAGGCCGTAAATCCCGGACAGGCCACCAATACGTTCACGCCGGTTTTCAAAAGCTCAGTCCTCAGCGATTCAAGAAAGCCGTTCATCGCAAATTTCGATGCTGAATAACCGGTACGTCCTGGCAATCCCCTGAAACCGGCGATCGATGAAACCCCAACAACAGTGCCCTTTGTCTTTAAAATCTCCGGTAAAGCATATTTTGTACAATAAACCGTACCCCAGAAATTAACATCCATCAAATTCTTTAGTACCGATAAGTCCAGATCATTGAATAAAGCACGCATGGATAATCCTGCATTATTTACCAGAATATCAATTTTTTGAAATGAAACCAATGTTTGTTTGATGATCAGTTCACAATCCTCCTCTTTGCTTACATCCGCCTGAACAGCAACCGCCCTGATACCGTATTTCTTTTCCAGATCAGCGGTAATTTCACATAAGGTAACATATTGACGGGCAGCCAAAACAAGATTTGCGCCACGTTTAGCAAATTCTTCTGCACAGGCTTTTCCAATTCCGCTGGATGCACCGGTGATGATGATAACTTTATCTTTCATTAAATCGTTTGTTGTTTTATTTGTATATGCTGAATTATGGCTTACCTTAATCCCTACTTCATCATCGCATTTTCATAAGGCACACGCGTAACAATCGAACGCCCAAGCGTAATCTCATCGGTATATTCCAGTTCCCCTCCAAACGCAATTCCTCTTGCTATGGTGGTAATCGGAACATTAAATTCCTTCAATCTTTTGTATAGGTAGAACAAGGTGGTATCACCCTCCATATTAGGGCTCAATGCGAGAATTACTTCTTTAACATCACCGCTTCCAACACGCTGAACAAGCGAATCAATGTACAAATCAGCAGGACCAACACCATCCATCGGAGAGATTAATCCACCCAAAACATGGTATACTCCAAAATATTGTCCGGTGTTTTCAATAGCCATTACATCACGCGTATCTTCAACCACACAAATGGTTTCCTTATCCCGCTTATGTGAAGTACAAATCTCGCAAATGCTGTGATCTGAAATATTGTAGCAAATGCTGCAGTTTTTAATCTGCTGTTTTAACTTGATTAAGGTATTTCCAAACTGGTTCACCTCCTCCTGTTCCTTATTTAAAAGATGCAAAACCAACCTCAACGCCGTCTTTTGTCCCACACCAGGTAATTTCGAGAATTCGTTTACTGCATCTTCAAGCAGTTTGGATGAAAAATTCATAGCACAAAAATATGTAAAATTGTGATTAGTTCATTCCTCACTCAGGCATTACTTAGCCGGCAAATGAACAATTGCACAACGAACTATTGAACTATTGATTTAATTTGTAATTTCATACATTTATCTTCTTAAAACAAATCTATGTCGCCAACCATACTGTTATGCTTCCTGATCGGTTATTTCCTCCTGCTGATTATCATTTCATTTGTCACCTCTAAAGATTCTTCGGATAACAATTCATTTTTCGTTGCCAACCGAAACTCAAAATGGTATCTGGTTGCATTTGGAATGATTGGAACAGCGCTTTCCGGTGTAACCTTTATTTCAGTTCCGGGTGAGGTGGGTGCCCCCGCAGGCAACCAGTTTCAATACTTTCAGTTCGTACTGGGAAATGCGGTTGGTTTTATCATCATCTGTACAGTTTTATTGCCACTGTATTACAGAATGAATTTAACCTCCATTTACAGTTACATCGAACAACGCTTAGGCCATTACAGTTATAAAACGGCAGCATCCATCTTCCTGTTAAGCCGCACGCTTGGTTCTGCAACCAGACTGTATCTGGTAGTCATTGTACTCCAGCGCTTCATCTTCGACAACTACCATGTTCCCTTTTGGTTAACCGTATTGATTTCGCTTGCACTCATCTGGTCATATACCTTTAAAGGGGGATTAAAAACCATTATCATCACTGATACCCTGCAAACCTTTTTCCTGGTTTTATCAGTTTTCTTAACGATTTACTTCATTTGCAACAAACTTGATTTTAGTATTCCGCAGGCATTTGAAACGGTAAAAAACAGCAGCTATTCAAAAATTTTCTTTCTGGAAGACTTCCTTACCAACAAGTTCTATTTTGGTAAACAGTTTATAGGTGGCATTTTCGTTACTATCGCCATGACAGGTTTGGATCAGGATCTAATGCAGAAAAACCTGAGTATGGGTACGATCAAGGAAGCACAAAAAAACATGTTTACCTTCACAGGTGTATTCGTCATTTTAAATGTCTTCTTCCTGAGTGTTGGTGCACTACTCTATATCTTCGCTGCCAAAAACGGAATCGATATCCCCCTTGATCACATCACCGGAAAGCCCAGAACAGACTTGTTATTCCCGGAGATTGCACTAAACAACCTCGGGGCAATACCCGCCATTATTTTTATGCTGGGATTAACTGCTGCAACCTTTGCCACAACAGATTCGGCATTGACGGCATTAACAACATCATTTTGTGTCGACTTCCTGGGGATGGCCAAAAAAGATAACATCAATGCGAAAGATGCAGTGAAAAAGCGTCATACCGTACACATCGCTTTCTCCGTGCTCATGTTTCTCGTGATTATAGTAATCAATGCATTTAACAGCGCTTCGGTAGTCAGCTTAATTTTCACCATCGCTTCCTATACCTACGGGCCACTTTTGGGCTTATACAGCTTCGGCTTGTTCGTAAAAAACAGAGGTTTGCACGATAAAATAGTACCAATTGTTTGCATATTATCGCCTTTTTTATGTTACTTGCTGTCAAGCTACTCCAAAGAGTTATTGGGTGGCTACGTTTTCAGTGTTGAACTGATCTTAATCAACGGTTTAATCACATTTATTGGCTTGCTTTTCATCAGTAAAAAAACCGATGCGCAAACCAGATTTTAATATTAGAATACAGAATTTATGACGAGTGAAGAAAAAATCAGAAGTGCTTTTGAAAATAAAGATTGGCAGGAAATTAAAGTAACAGATTCATGGCAGATTTTTAAAATCATGGCCGAATTTGTAGATGGATTCGAGAAATTAGCCAAAATAGGCCCCTGCGTTACGATATATGGTTCTGCACGTACCGCACAAACAAACAGATATTATCAGCTTGCTGAACAATGTGGTAAATTGTTAACCGACCGCGGTTATGGGGTGATAACAGGAGGCGGCCCGGGGATTATGGAAGCAGGAAATAAGGGTGCACATACCAATGGAGGTAAATCAGTGGGACTAAATATAGAACTCCCTTTTGAACAGTTTCACAACAAATATATCGACCACAATAAACTATTGGAATTTGATTATTTCTTTGTCCGCAAGGTAATGTTTATGAAATACAGCCAGGGATTTGTGGTTTTACCGGGTGGCTTCGGCACTATGGATGAACTTTTTGAAGCGCTAACTTTAATTCAAACGGGCAAAATTGCCCGCTTTCCAATCGTATTGCTTGGGAAAGATTATTGGAGCGGATTAATCGACTGGATTAAAAATACCATGCTCGAGAAAGAACATAACATACACGAAGAAGATTTAAATCTGTTCCGTTTGGTTGATACAGCTGAGGAAGCTGCCGAACATATTTTCAGGTTCTACGACAAGTATGTCCTTAAACCTAACTTCTAATCCGAAAAATAAACCGGAACGTTCCTGAGTTAAAAAACCTGAACGCTACACAGCCCCCATAGAGTCTAGGCACTTTACGGGGGCTTCTTATTTAAAAAACAATTTCTGTAACGATTCGTTTATTCCGCAGTCTTAACAGCAAAGTCCGGTAAGTTAATGGAGCAGATATTAAATTGGAGAAAAGGGTTATTCGACAGCCATTATCAGGTGTTTGATCATGCTACACCTAAATTTTCGATCAATTTTAATTCGCTGAAAAATTCAGCATTTGCCACTACACAAAACGAAATTTATCTGCTAAGAAGCCAGGGCTATTCAAATCCTGAAACACAGATTCTAAACAACAAGAACGAGATCATCGCTACTATCCGATATGAATGGTTAAATTTTAAAGCCAGGGTAGAGCTTGCATCCGGAGAAGTATTTGACTGGGGTTTTCAAAACAGCTGGTTAAGTCGCTGGTCATTAAATAATCATACAGACAAACAGATTATCTACAATTCCTCTTCAGGAAGCGGTTTAATTCACAGCAACATCGATGATGATCTGCTGATTTTAACCGGCCTGTTTATCCGCGAATATTATACCCGTATTTTGCTTGCCTTTATCATCATCATGACACTCCTGTTTAGCGGACGGAGTATTTTTTAAAGTCCGCTTACACCGCCGCTCACCACCAGTTTCATTGCATCAGCAGCACTCATATTCAAATCTTTAACCCGCTCCTTTTTAACAATACAAAGCTGGCCGGCAAAAGAATATGACAGCGGAAAATAAACAGCTACCTCATCGGGCAAATCCAGTTTTTCGAGATGTGGCTGTGTTAGAAATCCGATTTTCTTCAACCCACCTTCTACTTCAACCAAAACCGGATGGTTGAACTTCTTTTCGTCACCAACAAACGCTTCAGTTAAATCCTTTATGGAAGAATAAATAAAATTAAATAGCGGCATTCGTTGCATCATCCGTTGAAACCAATTGTACATCGGCTCAGTAACCAGATTCGTTACAAAAATACCAGCCATTAAAATAATGGTCAAAACAGTAAGTAAACCTAAACCAGGAATATTGCGGCTTTCTCCAGTTTTGGGATTCACTCCCAGAATATTATTCACATTCAGCCAGCTATCTACAGTTGTAACTGCCCACACCACTATAAAAATACTCACAGCAATGGGTACAACAATTAATAAACCTTTTATGATATAGTTTAAAATAGCTTTCCCGATCTTATTCATGCTGCAAACTTATTCAAAATTCTTTACAAACTGAATTGGTCCATTACTCATCAGCCCAAACACTTATTCATAAAAGTAAACCCGCTTTACACGCTGTGAAATACTGGTTAGTATTTCATATGGAATCGTATTAATTTGATCAGCCAGTGTCATGATACTGTGCTCTTGATTAAAAACAATCGCTTCGTCACCAGGCTTTACATCGATACCTGTTACATCAAGCATAGTCATATCCATACAAATGGAACCAATAGTAGGGACCAGCTGACCGTTGATTAACATTTTACCCGTCCCATTTCCAAATGCGCGGGTATAACCATCAGCATACCCAATTTTTACAGTAGCAATTTTCCCCCCATCCGGCATTACCCCTCTCCTGCTATACCCAACTGTTTCTCCTGCAGTAAGTTCCTTTACCTGAGTCACCGTAGTTTTAAGTACCATAGTGGTTTGCAAGCCTTTATTCGCTAAAATACCTGAATCGAAACCATACAAACCTATTCCCAAACGAACCATATCCAGTTGTGCATCGGGCCAGCGGCTAATACCCGAGGTATTCGAAATATGCAGCAAAGGCCTGTAGCCCAAACTATCAATAAGTTTTGCAGCAGTAACTCCAAAACGATCAATCTGTAGTTGCGTAAACCCATCGTGCTCTGCCTCCGCACTCGCCACCAGATGAGAGAAAATGCTCTTTACTTTTATCCTCTGAGATTCTTTAAGTAAAATCATAAGCTGATCAGTTTCACGCTCGTCAAAGCCTAATCTATGCATACCGCTATCTATTTTGATGTGTATCGGATAATCAAAGTCATAATCCGATAGCGCGTTAATGAAACTGGTCAATATCCCGATGCTGTAAATCTCAGGCTCAAGCTGGTATTTGATGATTGCTTCAAATGCCGATTCCTCAGGACTCATCACCATAATTGGCAAACTAATTCCAGCTTTCCTCAGGGCAATCCCTTCATCTGCATAAGCCACAGCCAGATAATCTACTTTATGAAACTGAAGCAGGTTGGCAATCTCAAAACTTCCGCTTCCATAAGAGAAGGCCTTTACCATAGCCATAATTTTTACCCCGGATTTTAATTTGGAGCGATAAAACTGCAGGTTGCCAACCATGGCATTCAAATCAATCTCCAATACAGTATCATGTATTTTTTGCGTCAGTAGTTTGC
The DNA here is from genome assembly GCF_032678525.1 of Pedobacter frigidisoli. GTDB lineage: Bacteria > Bacteroidota > Bacteroidia > Sphingobacteriales > Sphingobacteriaceae > Pedobacter > Pedobacter frigidisoli_A. The sequence continues at coordinate 232,346 of NZ_JAVTSE010000006.1, read as the reverse complement.
TGATTCTTCCAAATTCAAAACGCCGTGCACCTTTTACCAAAACCGTCTCATGATTAAAGATCAATCCTGGAAAGGCTTCAATAAAGGCATTGGTATGATCAAAAAACTGGGTCTCCATTTCAAAAAATGCCGAAAACTGCGCAATCTGAGTTCCGATACCAATCAGGCGATTCACATTTTTATGAGCCAGTAAACCGGCAATCTCACCATATAAATCCCGTTCCTCCCTGCCAGTTTCAAATAGATCAGAAAGAATAACAGTTTTCTTCGCATGCTGATTCTGCTGATTAAGAAAGTCGAGCGCGATAGCCAGTGAGGAAATATCAGCACTATACGAATCATCAATAATCGAGCATTGGTTAATACCGTTTTTGAGTTCCAGCCGCATACTTACATGGCTTAGCTTTTCCAAACGCAAATCTGCCTGCTCTGCACTATAACCCATAGCAAGTAATGTAGCCCAGCAAATCATGCCATTCTCTATTGATGCCTTATCTTTGAAGGGAAGCATGCACTCTATCTCCCTATCCTGGAATATCGCTCTCAGGTAACAGCTACTTTCAATAGGTTCAACAGCAATGATACGAAGATCGGCATCAGCCTTAGTGCTCCAGCTAAACTTTCGTTTGCCCGGCAGCGCCTTAAAACTCACCTCACTTACATAATCGGGCGAATAAATAAATAGATCACTATTTTCGAACAGCTTTAATTTCTCTGTTAACTTTTGTTTTTTTGAAGCAAAACCTTCCGCATGTGCCTCGCCGATATTGGTTAAAATGCCAATTTTTGGCTGAATGATATTAGCCAGCATCTCCATCTCGTTAACTGCAGATATGCCCGCCTCAAAAATTCCCAGTGTATGTTCAGCATCAATCTGCCATAGAGATAACGGAACCCCGATTTGAGAATTATAGCTCTTGGGACTTCGGACAATATTGTAGTCTGCGGCCAGCAACTGATATAACCATTCCTTAACGATAGTTTTACCATTACTCCCGGTAATACCGATGATATCCAGATCAAAAAAATTGCGGTGAGCAATGGCCAGCTGTTGAAGAGCACGTAACACATCATCAACTAAAATAAAATTACAATCTGGGTATTGATCAATATAATGTGGACTACTGATCACGAAATTTCTAATGTCCTTACTATAGGCATCCGCTATAAATTCATGTCCGTCGCGGTGAGAAACCAAAGCGAAAAACAAGGCAGATTCAGGCATAAATACCGAACGGCTATCAACAATGAGGTATTGAATAACCACTTCTCCATCAAGTAAACGGGTATCGGAATTTAAAATCCCGGCAATGGTAGAGAGAGTATATATTGGGTCCGGCATGTGATTATATTAAGAAAAATATGCTAAAGGTTTTTATTTTTACGAATTTCAGTAAATAATTATGAAAAGCGGTAAAGAAGAGACAGCAATATTAGATAAAAAACAGGCATCAGCCAAGGCTGAAAGTTTTTGTGTATATCAGGAACGGTCTCAAAAAGAAGTCAGGTACAAACTGGTGGAATGGGGAATGCGTGGCGATGAGCTGGAAGAAATTCTTTCTGAACTGATTACCAATAACTTTTTGAACGAGGAACGCTTTGCGTTGCAATATGCTTCAGGAAAATTCCGCATCAAAAAATGGGGCCGTACCAAAATCAAACAGGGCTTAAAACTTAAAGGTGTCCCCGACCGGATTCTTCAAAAAGCGCTATACAGTATGGATGATGATGAATATCTCGAAACCCTGATACAGTTGGCTGAGAAAAAAGCGGCTTCCCTACACGAAACAAACCCTTTAAAAAGAAAAATGAAACTCATCAGCTACCTTCAGGGAAGAGGATTTGAAAATGATTTAATTTTTGTTGCCCTGAAAGCCAGCAATTTAAATTAAATATTAAATTTTTAATAAAAAATCCCTTGACAGAAATATAAATCTCTCTATATTTGCATCACCAAAACGAAACAGCATATCGGTTTTGTTCATGCGAAAGTAGCTCAGTTGGTAGAGCACGACCTTGCCAAGGTCGGGGTCGCGAGTTCGAATCTCGTCTTTCGCTCTAAATGCCTTCCTACCAGGAGGCATTTATTTTTAAATTTGGCTTCCGGCTTCGGAAATAACCAAATGCTCAGATGGTGGAACTGGTAGACACGCAGGACTTAAAATCCTGTGCCCTTAACAGGCGTGCGGGTTCGATTCCCGCTCTGAGTACATCAAAAATCGAATTTAAATCCCTTACATTTCTGTAAGGGATTTTTTTATACCCTACTGGCCCCAGTTCACCTGAATACCATGTTCCTGCGCATATGCTTTGCCCTTCTCCATCAAACGATTGTAATTTTGCTCAAAACGCATTCCATACTTCTGATCAATATCTTTGATCAATACTTCTTTAGCCGATTGGCTGCCTTTAGCATCACAAAGTTTCGCATAAGCCATATACTCATTTTTATAGACCGGGATAACCAGTTCGTACAATGATGTGGACAGCGCTTTAATTTCCTGTTCTTCATCGCCGGAAACAGATAGCTTCTTCACTTTGTCGAGCGACTGCTCCAGATATAAAATCTTATTGGTGATGTTGGTAACGGCTTCATTGCCCTTCTTTTTACTTGATGGGATGTCAGGGAATTCTTTGGTTTCGTCATTAATGTGCCTTGCAAGATCTGGACTGGCAAAATCATTGATCATATTCGTGTTCAATATGGCAATATCAAAAAATCTTTCCGGCGTCTCTGAACATGCAGAAAAGAAAAGCACAGCTAAAATAAGAAAATAAGAGAATGTTTTAAAGGATAGGGCTTGAAATTTGTTCATCTTCTGGATATAAAATAGGTTTAAATGTTAAGTCATACCCTTAACAAAGATTAAGCCGAAATCACGTTTATGAGGCGAAATCCGAGCAGAAAGAAAAATCGGAACATCGGCTACTTCTCATTTAAAAGTAATACTAATCATACAAAATTTAATATTTTTGCATAATTCAAAATTAATTGTACCTTTGTTCCGAGAGCGTTAATTTAAGGGCGGTCAGCTGTAATGGTTGATCGCCCTGTTTTTTTGCTACGCCCCCTGGATTAAGATCAAATGAACCGTCGCCAAATGGCCTACTGAATCACAAAGTCGCCCTCCAGCTTAATTTCATCTGACGAACCACCCACCATTAAGTGATAAGCACCCGGTTCTACCACCCATTCCATTTTTTGATTATAAATTTCAAGATCCGATTTATTCAAAGTAAAACTCAGCGTCTTTTGTTCCCCCGCCTTCAAAGCAACTCTTTTAAACCTAATCAGTTGTTTACCAGGCAATACAACCGACGATTTTTTATGCTGTAGATAAAGCTGTACCACCTCATCGCCATCAACAGATCCGGTATTTTTTACATCAATTTTAACACTCACCGTTTTTTGTCCCTTATTCGCAACCATCTGAAGATTTTGGTAGGCAAAAGTGGTATAGCTCAAACCAAATCCAAAAGAATATAAGGGTTTAGCATCCATTTCAATGTAATCATGTTTCTCAGGATAGCGCGCATTATAATAAACCGGTAGCTGTCCAACAGATTTAGGTACCGAAATCGTTAACCTTCCTGCAGGATTGTAATCGCCGAAAAGGACATCAGCAATGGCATTACCACCTTCTTGCCCCGGATACCAGGCATCAAGTATCGAAGGGACGTGTTCAGCAGCCCAGTTTAAGTTTAAAGGCCTGCCTTTAATCAATACCAGCACAACAGGTTTCCCTGTTTTCATCACTGCTTTCAGCAACTTCATCTGGTCGCCCATTAAATCAAGTGTTGCACGGTCATAACCTTCACCACTTTCCATATCACTAACCGTTTGTGCTTTTGCATCCACTTTCGCAGCGCCGGTTTCAATGTATTCCGTTTTAAAATCCCGCGCGCTCGAACCACCCAATACAATCACCACCGCATCAGATTTCTTCGCTGCCGATACCGCGTCATCGATATTACTCGAAAGCGTATCACGGATGCCACAACCTTTTACATAGTTGATTTTGGTTGTCTCACCCAGCTTATTTTTAATACCCTGCAAAACGGTAACCACATTACCCTCTTCCTGTGGCGCGGTATAGTCGCCTAACTGATTATACACATTGTCGGCATTAGGTCCTATCACCGCAATGCTTTTTAATTTTTTACTTAGCGGCAGCAGTTGATTCTGGTTCTTTAATAGAATTACCGATTCACGCGCAACCTCGCGGGCAATCCCGATTTTCCCGGCATCCCTTACCTTTTGTTTAGCCACCTGTGGATCCACATAAGGATTTTCAAATAAACCCATCCTGAACTTAATCCGCAGCACCCTGCTCACGGCAGTATCCAGTACCTGTCCAGAAACTTTACCCTGTTTAATGGCATCCAGCAGGGATTTTCCATAACCTATTCCACTTAAATCAGCATCCAACCCCGCATTAATGGCCAATGAGGCCGCATCGGCATCGGTTGCCGCAACATGATGGTTGGCTTTTAGCCCTGAAATGCTGTTTAAGTCTGAAACCACGAAACCTTTAAAGCCCCAGTCCTGACGCAGGATATCTTTCATCAAAACCGAATTAGAAGAGCAGGGAACACCGTCAATAGAATTATAAGAAGTCATTACCGACAGTACGCCCGCTTTTACAGCAGCCTTAAACTGGGGTAAATAAAACTGATGTAACGTCCGCAAGCCAAGGTTGATGCTGCTTCCATTATGCCCACCCTCCGGAGCACCATAAGCAGCCAGGTGTTTTAAGGTCGCCACTACATTCACACCGCTATTAACCGACTTCCCCTGTAATCCACGGACCATACCCTCACCCATCCGGCTGATCAGTACATGGTCTTCACCATAGGTTTCTTCTACCCTCGACCACCGCGGTTCGCGAGCCAGATCCAGCACCGGGCCATAACCAATATGTCCGCCTTGCACCCGTGTTTCTTCAGCAATTGCAGCAGCCATTTTCTCAATTAACTCAGGATCAAATGTACTGCTCTGCCCTATTGAAGTTGGAAAAACGGTTGTACCAATCGCCATATGACCATGAGGAGCCTCCTCAGAAAGTAGTACAGGGATACCCAAACGCGTATTTTCAATCGCATATTTCTGGATGGCATTCGTGGCTTTTGCCGCAAGTTCAGGATTTAATCCATTTGCCAGGGTCTTTTTAGTCCAGGGATCCGCACGCAGTGTAGCCCACAACATTCCCGTATACGATTCCTTTAACGATTTTTTAAAGGCCTCACTTACTTCAACCTCATTACCATTCTTGGTATACATAGGCCAGCCCAATGGCATGGAAATCTGTCCCACTTTTTCCTCAACAGTCATCCTCGAAAGCAAATCCTTAATCCGGCTTTCTACAGACGCTTTTGCATTCTTATATAAGGGAAGCGTACTTTTCTTTTGTGCAAAGCCTGGAATGTTAAATGTTGAAAATGCCAGACTCAGGCATAGGGTAATTTGTAGTTTTTTATTCATATCAGCTAAATATTATGCCCAGGCCTTCCTCAGGAAACGTAGCCAGTTTCCATGCATCAGGTTTTCGACATCAGTATCGGTGTAACCTCGTTTTTTAAATAAATCCGGCACTTTCTGTAAGTCAGCAATGGTTTCCAGGTCGTAAGGACACTGCTCTCTGCCAAAGGCGCCGTCCAGGTCTGAACCTATGCCCACGTGCAATGCGTTGCCTGCAAGCTGGCATATGTGATCAATATGATCAATCATCACCTCCAGATTACAGTTCATCGCTCTAGGTTGCGAAATTCCCCTTTGCCAATCCGGCACCATCATCCACGCATCAAGCGCTGCACCAATCACGGCACCTCTGTCAACAAGTGCTTTAATCTGTTCATCGCTGTACTGCCGGTTATGGTTAACCAGACTACGGCAGTTATTGTGCGAAGCCCAGATATATCCGCGAAAACGGCCCAATGCATCCCAGAAACTGTCGTCACATAAATGCGTCGCGTCTAAGATAACATTTAATCTCTCCATTTCCTTCAGCAATTCATGCCCCAGTGGGGTCATCTTACCTGTAGCATCTGTCCCCTGCGCGTACCTGCCGGGGCCATAATGCGCCGGACCAACAGCCCGGAGACCATTCTCCCATGCCCGTTCCAGATGTTGCGGCGTAACATAAGAATCCGCACCCTCCAGACTCAAAATGTAGCCCACTGGTTTTTCAGTTGCAGGCTGATCATTCCGCCACAACGAAAGGTGTTTCTCCAGCGTCTCCAGGTTATAAACCTGAAACATTTCACCCGCGTCTTCCATGGCTTTATACCAGGCCAGCTGACCCTGTGTTTGGGCCCAGGCCTGCTCCGGCGAGTGCCAGCCAGGCAGATGATTATCGGGGTCCACATATCTCGCAATCTGGGTAGCTACCACCAAACCAATATTTCCTTTTCTCAACTCCGGAAGCGACACCGTTGCCAATGCCCGGTCGGGCTTATCAGTTAAACCCTCTTCCCGCTTATTGATCGATGAAACCCCCTGTGTTAAATCACGGTTCCACTCCAAGGCATTCATGCTCAAATCCAAATGGGCGTCTATTGTAAACATGCTTATTTCTTAAATGGTAATTTTTCTTTTTCGGGAAATGATATCCCAGTAATCAAGGGATCGATCTGTTCTCAGGCAAATTGCACTTTCGTGCAGCGCCACTGTTGGGCAAACATGATAAGGTAATCCATATAGCATGTCGCCAGGCAAGTAGGCCTCAGGTTCGGCAGTACTTAATACCAGATGCTCTTCACTCTGACTTTGAACCTCAAGCAACGGTGCATTAATAAAAAACACGCGGTTCCTCAATTCCTTTTCTGCTGCAACCGCTTTGTGACCGAGGTCAGTACATACCAACCCCTCATCCGGAAGTGAGACTATTCTGCTCGCTACCAGCGCAGCGGTTTGAAAAGGCTGTTCCGGATAAGCATCCTGGTAGCCTTTATCCCAAAGGATAAAAGTACCGGGACTACACTCAAAATCTGTTTCTGCAGCGTAGATGGGGAAAGTAGGCGTACCGCCGGCAACAATGGTAATGCTATAGCCTAAATGCGCTTCAACCTTTTCCCGCAAATCCAGTAACTGTTTGATAACAGGTGCCGATTGCTCCATCCTTGCCTCCAGCGCTGCATCATGGATATGACCATCATAAGCATGCAATCCAACAACAGTTATACCTGGAAGATGCTGAAGGTTTTCCACTAAACTTAAAGCCATTCCGGGATGTAGGCCTGTCCGGTTCATACCCACATTCAAATCGATGTACACATCCAATTCAGCGCGCTCTTCTACAGCCTTTGCAGAAAGTTGCCGGGCTATTTCCAGGCTATCTGTGAGGCAGCTGAATGCCGTATCAGGGTACCGACATTTAAGCTTAAACAACCGGCTCATATTTTCAGCCACAGGCTGATAGGCAAGCAAAACATCAGGTACCCTATCTAAAGCCAGCATTTCTGCTTCAGCGATGGTAGCACACTTAAACTTATTGATGCCTGCCGATAACAGCAGCCTGGTAATTTCCCTGCACTTATAAGTCTTCACATGCGGCCGTAACCGGTCAATCCGGTTAATCATGCTTTTCAGCAAACTGATGTTGGCCGTTAAACGCTCCTCATAAAAAATAAGGGATGGCGTTTCAATATGCGCTTCATCAGGCAGCAGGTACCAGGCTTGCTCCTTTTCCATCTTTAAAATAATTCGAATAAAGCCTCAATCTCAACCGGGATATTGTCTGGCAAAGAGCCAAATCCTACTGCACTTCGTACACCAATCCCGTTTTCCTCACCCCATACTTTTGCAAAAAGCTCACTGCATCCGTTAATGATGAATGGGTGTTTTTCGAAGTCGGGTGTGCAGTTTACCATACCCAATACTTTAATTACCCGTTTAACTTTGTTCAGGCTGCCTAAATTGGCCTTAATAGTCGATAACATGGTTAAACCTACCTGCAAAGCTGCAAGCTTACCCTCGTCCTGATTGAAATCTGACCCGATACGGCCGATAATTAATGATTTGTCGTCCTGAACTGGTCCATGTCCGCTCAGATACAAATATTTTCCATCAACCAAACAAGGCTTATAAACACCCAGTGGTGCTGGTGCTGGTGGCAGGTTTAATTTCAATTGTTCGAAGCGTTCGTCGGGAGTTAAATTTTCCATTTTTATATAGGTGTTATAATTAAGCTATAATCAGGTGTAGTAAAAGTATGGCAAGTAAACCAACAATGCCAACTATTGATTCCATTAATGCCCATGATTTAAAAGTGTCTTTTAAACTTAAGCCAAAATATTCTTTAAACATCCAGAAGCCGGCATCATTTACGTGCGAGAACATCAGGCTCCCGGCACCTACCGCCAATACCATGAGGTTTGGATTGGTATGTGTTTGCTCCATCAGTGGCACAATAATCCCTGCAGTGGTTAAACCCGCAACGGTGGCAGAACCCACACAAAAGCGGATAACCGCAGCAATCAGCCAGGCCAGGAAAAGTGGTTCCAGTTCAACATGCTGGAGATAACCCGCAATCTGGTTGCTTACGCCACTCTCTGTCAAAACCTGTTTTAAAGCGCCGGAACCGGCAATAATCAATAAAATCAGGGCAATGTCTTTCACCGCATCACCGTAAATCCCCATAATTGCAGTAATCTTTTTCCCTTGAGATAAACCCAGCAACCAGGTAGCCACAATCAATACAATCAGCATCACCACAGATGGATGTCCTGCAAATAGTATATAAGGCAAAATGGCTGAATCAGCACTTAGTAAAAGCGGAAAGAAAGATGCTGCAGCCAGTAAAATAACCGGCAGTAAGGCGGTGAAAAAACTTTTAAATCCGCTCGGCAGGTCCTGATCAGCGATTTCAACAGCGCTGAAAGAAGCGATAGGAACAGCATTGATATTTTTCAACGTACGCGAAAATATGGGGCCGCCAATAATAATCGCCGGAATGGAAACCGCCAGACCGTACAACAATGTCAGCCCCATATCGGCTTTAAATTGCACAACCAAAGCCGCCGGCGAGGGATGCGGGGGCAAAAAACCATGGGTTACTGATAGCGCAGCCAGCATGGGTAAACCGATGTACAAGGCAGGTAATTTATACCGATATACTACCGAAAAAATCAGCGGTACCATTAGCACAAAGCCTATACCGTAGTAAAGCGGAATACCAATCAGAAATCCCGTCAGCACCATAGCCCATTGAATGTACTTTTGCCCGAATACCTGCATACTTACCTGAGCGATCTTTTGCGCAGCACCACTCTCAGCCACCAGTTTACCCAGCATAGCTCCTGCCGTAATGATAATGGCCAATGATCCCAGTACGTCGCCTATCCCCTTTTCTATGCTACCAGGGATTTTTGCGGGCGGTAAACCCAGCGCCAGCCCGGCTATAAAAGACACCAGCAAAAAAGAAATAAAAGCATTGACCTTAAAAACCGAGATCAGTACGATTAACAGCGCAATGCAAAGCAAAACGATTAGTATAGTCATTTAATTTACGATAATTTCGTCCAACATTAACCAGGCTTTTGTTCCGGCACCATAAAAACCATCAGGTATAACGCCAACATTGCTGGCTTTGATGCGTACGTAACGGGCTTGAACAGGATGAAGCTGGTGCAGAATCCTGTTAATTCCTTCCTGGCTAAAAACCGTTTGCCTCGATACTTCTTTAAACGATTGCTCATTTGTAGAAACCTCCACCACAAGCAATTTAGGCGGATGCATCTTTTGCCACTGATAATTCAATGTATTGATGCCCACCTCACGCACGGTCTTTTCTTCACCTAAATCAACTATCGCCTCAAAGTCACCTCCGCTTAATCCCAGCCACTCTCCATTATTATATAAATAAGAACCCTGAATACCATTGGTTAAGCGCTGGGGATCAATATTATAATTGCCCTGCCCCGCAGTGTTAAGTATAACTTTTTTACCTGAAGCCATACTTTTAACTATCGGCTGTTCAAACAACTTCCCAACGGGTTTACCGGCCTTAAAAAGCTGAGCTTTCAATGTTCCGGTGTTGTCAATTACAATCAAACTGCGATATATTTGACTGGTCATACCTGGATTTTTACCGTTTAAAGTATAATGGATTTCGGCATTGGGCAAATCAGTACTGAGCTTAAACCCCTTCGCAGCGTCCACACTTTCACAAGCGATGTCATAATAAGCGGTCGAATAGTTCAGTTTTTTCAAAAACCGCCCATTCGCCAGTAAGCGAGCCAGAAAATCAGGATAGTCCTTCTGCGCTTTTGCCGACCAGGCCGTTTCCGCAAGGGCAATCACACGCGGAAATATCATATACTCCGCTTTGGATGCATCGTCAAGATATTCGCTCCACACATTCGCCTGCACCCCTTTGATGTATTGCTGTTCTTCTGCATTCAATTCGGCAGGCATGGGTTCGTAATCATAAACCTTCCGTAGGGGCAGATAGCCACCTGCAGCAATTTGTTCACTTTTGTTGAGCGACTGATAGTAATCGAGATAAAGAAACTTTTCAGGCGTCATAATCACATCGTGTTTCAGTTTGGCGGCAGCAATGCCACCTTCCAATCCCCTCCAGCTCATTACGGTAGCATCGGGTGCCAGTCCACCTTCCAGAATTTCATCCCAGCCAATAATCTTTTTCCCCTTAGCATTAAGGTATCGCTCCATACGGGCGATAAAATACGATTGCAATCCATGCTCGTCTTTAAGCTTCTCCTCTTTAATTCTTTTCTGGCATTTCGGGCAATCATGCCAGCGGATTTTCGGACACTCATCGCCACCAATATGAATGTAAGCCGATGGAAACAACGGGATGACTTCGTCCAGCACCCCCTCAAGAAAGTGAAAGGTTTCTTCATTGCCTGCACAAAAAACATCGTCAAAAACACCCCAGTAAGTTGCGGTTTGATAAGGGCCTCCTGTACAACCCAGGTTGGGATAGGCCGCCAGTACTGCCTGAGCATGTCCCGGCATTTCAATCTCCGGAATGGTCGTAATCTGGCGTGCAGCGGCATAAGCAACAATATCTTTTATTTCTTCCTGCGTGTAGTAGCCACCATACCTTTTACCATCAAAACGGTGCGGATTAGCCCTTTTATGTCCGATAAGGGTCTCATTGCGATAGGCCGACCGGCTTTGAAGTAAGGGATATTTTTTAATCTCAATCCGCCAGCCCTGGTCGTCGGTTAAATGCCAGTGAAAAGTATTGATCTTGTAGAAAGCCAGTACGTCCAGCCATTTTTTAACAACTTCAACACTGAAGAAATGCCGTGCCACATCCAGATGCATACCCCGGTAAGCAAAACGAGGTGCGTCCTCAATGTGATATCCCGGTACGGTAATAACCTTCCCTTTATTTCTGATTAGCTGCACCAGCGACTGTAAACCATAAAAGAGACCTCTTTCATCAATCGCTTTTATGGTAATATTTTGACTGGAAACATCGAGCAGGTACGCCTCAGACTTCAAGTTCAATCCCGCATCAACGATCAGGTTGATACCCTTAGGCTCCGCTTTATTGCTTCGCAACAATGAAAAACCCGATAGATCTTCAAGATACTGATCAAAAAACGAAGTACTCCGTTTCATAGCACCGGCAACATACAACCGGGTTGTTTTCTGTATCAAAAAACTACCCGACTGTCTCAGCTCAACAACAGGCTTAGGGATAATTCCTGAACCGCTAAAGCTTTGTGCACAAACCCGTGCTGCGAAAACCTGAACCCCCAAAACCAAAAGCCAGGCCATGCATTTCACTTTACTCGTCAAAAATTGATTCAGAAGGTATTTCATCGTAAAACCTTTTACTACCACCTAAGGTAAGTTTAAAACTTTGTTTTCGCCTTCTATAATTACATTTTGCTGTTCCGCAATGGCTTTATATTCGTAAGCACCTTTCGGTAATGTGAGCGTTCCGGAGAAAGTTCCATCTGCCTTAATATTCACCCACGGGCTCATTTTCCAGTCGCCCGCATAAAGTGTTTCTACCTGCCCAAGATAAGGCCGGTAGTAAAATCTTGCCCGTTGGGGTTTAATTTTAGTATAATTAAGCACCTTGCCATTTAGCGTTGCAGTACCTGCTGCAACCTTGTAGTCACCACTCTGAACCATCGCTGCGTCCGCAAAAACGGGTTCAACATTTTCCAGTTTAATCACCACCGGATTCGGCCACCGGTGATCATCGTAAATACGTTGTGCCTTCACCACAGAAAGCTCAAGTCCATTTGCTGTTTGTTTAAATCTTGAGGACACATCCAGATCGGGTTTATATTCTATAATCCGGCTGTTTTGCCCCAATACGTTAATCCTGGTTTCATTAGTGGCCTTTGCCGACTTCAGCAGAAAAGTCCTACGTTCGCCCTCTTTCCAGTTTTTAGCGTCCATCACAATGGCAAATAATGTTCCAGGTGCTTTTTGCGTAAAATAAATATTCTGCTCTTTACTCACCACCCAGCTGCGCACATCATCCATAGCTTCATGGTTAATAAAATACCATCCCCCCATTTCACGCAAACGGTCCTCCTGCTCATTTGCTAAAGCACCATTTGCCTTAGGCCCAACATTCAGTAACAATGAACCACCTTTCGACCGGGCTTCAATCAGTAACTCAATTAATTGTGAACCCGACTTGTACCGTTCGTTGGTGGGCTGGTACTGCCAGGCAGTACCGATGGTAATCGGCGATAACCAGGGTTGAGTAATCTTGGCGCCTGGCAGGGTTTGCTCCGGGGTTAAAATTGCACCACGGGTAATCAGAATATTAGGTTGCATTTTCCATGCAGTTTCCTTTACCGTTTCCTTGGGATCACCATCAATAAACAATACATCTATCTTACCATAATTCTGCATCAGCTCTTCCGTTTGTTTACGGTTGTATTCTGCATATTCTTTCTTTATACCTGCGTCAAGGTTGGTAATATTTCTGCTGATAGGAATCTTATGCTTATAAAGAAAATTGAAGTCTTCCGGAGAAAAATAAAAGCCTACATCCAGTCCGGCTTCCCGTGTAGCTTTTACAAACTCTTTCAGCAGGTCTTTTTTATAGGGTGTATTGGTAATTTTAAAGTCTGTGGTTTTGGTATCCCAGAAACAGAAACCTGCATGGTGCTTAGTGGTAAACACAATGTATTTCATACCAGCCAGTTTGGCCAGTTCGGCAATTTCTTTAGGATTAAAAGATGAGGGATCAAAAGTTTTAGGCAGCTCGCTGAAATAACGATCCGTGTAATCATCAGAGGCGCCAACCAGTGAGTGACTGATCACTACACCCAGCTGGGCATCAACATTAAAGTGGATAAATAAACCTGCGCCGGTGTTGCGCAGCCATTCCTCACGCTCAGGTTTGTTTAAATTATAACTGCTCGAGGTTTCATCTTCCACCACATCATTACGCTGCGCAGAAACCGTACCCGCAAAAAACAGGCAGATTAAAAATATTCGGTATATCATTCGGATGTTTTAATCAATCCGGCAGCGCCTGGAAAGCCCTGCCGGATATCATGAATATATTACAATTTGTCCCACCAGATGCGGGTCATAAAATCATCAGCTCCCTGACGGGCGATAGCAGCATCAAGCGATGCGCGGTTTAAATTCTGCTCAGAAAGCGGGTATAACATTCTTCTGAAGATCCTGCCTCCCGTTGCATTACCCACATACACAACCGGTACCAAAGCCGGGTAACCGGTTCTTCTGTAACTGGCAAAAGCCTCCTGCGCATCAGGAAAGGCAGCCAGCCAATACTCGGTGTAAATCTGCTGCATTTTATCCTCAAAAGCTCCCGCTGTATTAAACGGATGGTACTTGATATAGGTATTGATCTGCAAATCGCTGATAATGCCATCCGCCGGTGCGATAATTGCCCATTGCTTCATGGCAGCCCGGATACCTGTTTCATATAGCGTAGCTGCAACACCACCGGTATACCAGCCCCGCAAAACAGCCTCTGCCAAAAGGAAATTGGTTTCAGCGGTGGTATAAATCAGTTTTGCACCACCCTGGGCGAGCACTGTTTTCTGGTTGGGCTCAGAATAAGTCACGAAATCAGCAGGTTTGGCACTTAAGGTAGCCGGCATTCCCTTTTGTACCGCCAGTGAAGTATCCGCAACACCATTTACATAAACAACCGATAGTATACCTAAACGCGGATCCTTGTTGTTTTTCATATAGGTAATAAATGTATTCTGGTATTTCCCACCCTCCGCATTGCTCACACCATCAGCCTTAATATAATCACTGTTATACAAACTTAAAGCAATCGGGTTTTTGTTAATATCCTGCCCGGCACTCATATAGGTAATTTTAGCAATGTCAGCATCATCAGTAATCACACCGCCAGCTATCGCTTTCTTCACCCAGGTTTCAGCTAAGGCAACATCTACTTTGGTTAAACGCATGCCTAAACGAAGCATCAGTGAATAAGCAAATTTTTTCCATTTAACGGTATTACCGGTATAAATCAAATCAGCCTGACCGAAGGTACCTTTAGCTGCATTTAAACTTAATGCCGATTCGTCCAGTTCCTTAAGCAGGTCCAGATAAATGCTCCGCTGTGCATCGTAAGTAGGTTTATAGTTCGAGTTGGTATAGCCTTGAGCCGCTTCAGAATAAGGAACATCACCATACAGATCGGTAATGCGGCTAAAGCAGTATGCTTTCCATATTCGTGCAGCAGCCAGTAAATTTACCTGCTCCGGATTGTCTTTCACGGCATTAATTACCAGTGCAAGTTCATTAATTTCCTGATAATAAGCATTGCTGAACTGCGCCGCAGATTGCTGACTCTGACTGGAAACATACTTTGAACCGAAACCAGCAACATCATTGAAACTCGTCGTGTATTGCATGGTACCCAATAACAGATTAAGATTATTCTTGGCTCCGTCATATTGCGCTTTCGTGAAAATGAAAGCAGGCTGAACAGATGTTGAAGATTCAGGATCAGTATTAATCTCCTGAAAGTCTTTTGTACATGATGCTAAAAGCGCACTTAATAACACTACGCAAGCAGCTGATTTATATTTATTTGTAAAATTTTTCATCGTTCATTATTAAAATTTGACCATTAAGTTTAAACCAAAGGTACGTGTGCGTGGTAATCCGATTGATTCGAAACCCTGTGCATTACCATTTGTATAACTCGATTCAGGATCGAAATTGTCGGTTTGTTTATAGAAGGTCAGGATATTGCGCGCAACAAATGAAATACTCGCCGATTGAATCTTTAAGAAATCCAGTTTTTTAACCGGAATATTGTAAGATAAAATGGCCTGACGGAGCTTGATAAACCCTCCATCATGCACAAACAATTCAGAATAATTACGCATATCATTGTAGTAGGCACGCAAATCGCTTACCGGAATTAAAGCAGAATACGGATTACCGGCCTGGTCAACACCTGAAATGGTTAAGCCATTTTCCCGACCGGGTAAAGTACTCTTCATTAAACCCAAACGGGTAGCGTAAACCTCCTTAATCGAAAATACTTTATTTCCGAATTTACCATCAATCAGAAAACTCAGGTTAAAATTACCGAACCTGAAATCCTGAGTTAATCCCATGGTTAACGGCGCTACGCCATCTCCAAGTTCCTGTAAACCTGTTGCAACCGGACGCTTCGTTGCTGAATTATATACAATATCCCCCGCGTTATTCCTTAATATCTTAGTCCCCACTATCGTTCCATAAGAACTACCAACCGTTTGATTAATGTAACCCCAGTTACCTACAGAAGTGGCCATTTGAAAAGTATTAGTACCTTCAACCAGCTTAATTACTTTACTTTTATTGTAAGCAACATTATAGCTGATGTTCCAGCCAAATTTATCACCCTGAACCGGAGACCCTGTTAATAAAAACTCAACTCCTTTGTTACTCAGTTCACCAACGTTCAATACAGCATTATTATATCCTGAAGTAGATGAGATGGCTGCATTGAGAATGTCATCACTGGTTTTGCGGCTATAGGCCGTAAAATCTAAACCTAAACGGCCTTTAAACATTTTCAGTTCTACACCAGCCTCATAAGTGGTAGAGGTATAGGGTTTCAAACTCGGGTTGGTAATGTCGTTAGTCGTCACATTCTGGAGCGGCTGTCCGGCACTTGGAACATTACTGTAACTTAAATTAATTTTATACGGATCGGCAGCACCACCACCTACTTCAGCCCATGATGCACGGACCCTCAGAATATCGATGGATGAAGGAAGCTTAAACGCATCAGAAACCACAAAACTGCCCCCGACACTTTGATACAATATACTGTTGTTATCAGGACTTAAAGTAGAAAACCAGTCATTACGTGCCGTATACGTTAAAAACAAAATGCTTTTATAATCTACGTCAGCCGACCCGAATACTGAATTTGTCCTCATTCTTTGATACGTTGGAATGGTACTCGCAGTAGCCAGGTTTTTATAGCTGTAGAAATATGGAATGGTAAAAGTATTGCCATCCATATTCAACTGTTTATTTTCGAAACGGCGGCTGTTCGCTCCACCCAAAATGGAAATTCCGATTTTATCAGCAATGCGGTTTTTATAATTTCCCGTAAGGAATGAGTTTGTCTCCGAAACATCCGATTTAATACCCGAATACTGACCCTTAGGAATATAAATATCGCCCGTTGGCAAAATATTAACATAGTTATAGTTGTAAAAATCACGGCTGATTACCCCTTTTAACTGAAAGTTCTTAACAATATCATAGGTGATAGATCCCTGGCCTATAAATCTGTTCTTCACGTCATTCTGTTGATATTTGTTCATCACAAAATACCCGTTTGTGGCAATACCGGCATCGTTCCACGGGGTTTGATTTCCCGCAGCATCGTAACCCGGAGCCAGCCAGCGCACATCTACCGTATTGGCTACTTCATACGGCGTCCAGTTCGGATTACCCAAAGCATCGCCCGCAAGGGTTCGTCCATAACCTCTTTCCAGGTTGTATTGGGCCAAACCTTCAACTTTGATCTTATCGGTAATCTTTGCATTGATATTTAAGTTGGCCGTTTGTCGTTTAAATTTAGTTGTAGAGATGATCCCTTTGCTATCTAAATCCGATAAAGATAAACGGTAAACAATGCCATCAGTACCGCCCGAAAAAGCAATGGTATTCGTAAAGTTCGTGCCCGTAGAATAAAAGTTATCAATGTTATTTTTTACCGCACTATAGGGATGGGTTAATCCGTCTGCAGCCACATAATCAGAACCGTCTATCTTCGCTCCAAATGACAAACGACCCGTTGCAATGGCATCATTCTTAGTCATCGGCTTTACGCCGTTTAATCCCTGCCCATATTCATACTGGTAATCGTTATCGTTAATCGCATTTTCAATTGTAAACGTCGAATTGTAATCTACACCAATGCCTTTTTGCTTGGTTCCTTTTTTAGTGGTAATTAAAATTACACCATTACTCGCACGAGAGCCGTATAAAGCCGCTGCAGTACCGCCTTTTAATACGGTTATGCTTTCAATATCATCAGGATTGATGCTGGAAATTCCATCACCCCTGTCAACATTTGTTGCCAGTCCGTTTGTAGTCGCAGCACCCCCTGGTACACTATTATCAATCGGCATACCATTCACTACGTAAAGTGGTTGATTGTTACCATTAAATGAACCATTACCACGGATAATTACCCGGCTCGACCCACCCGGACCGGTTGACAAACCAGTAGCATTCACACCAGCAATTTTACCGGTTAAAGCGTTGGCCACGTTGTTCTCTCTCGCCTGAGTAAATTCCGATCCTTTCACTTCTGTAACGGCATAACCCAATGCTTTGCTGTCACGTTTGATTCCTAAAGCCGTAACCACCACGTCGTTTAAGCTGCTGGCACTCTCTTTCAACTTCACACTCACAGGCGATTTGAAATCAGTTACCGGAACTTCAAGCGTTTCATAACCTACCGATGCAATGCTTAAAATGATGGGTTTTCCAACCAGTTCGTTTGGGATAGTAAGGCTGAATTGTCCCTGTGTATCAGTCGATGCACCCGTCTTGGTTCCTTTAATATAAACGGTCGCGCCGATCAATGGAAGGTTGTCGCTGGCTGAAATCACTGTTCCTTTAATCACATCAGCTGCATTAGCCACCGTGGCATTTATAATGATGTACTGCGAATCGCTGATCTTATTAAAATCAAGTGTTGAGCCATCCAGAGCAAAAGTTAAGGCCGTCTTGGCATCTCCAAACGCCATCAGTTGTGTTTCAGTAAGGTTGCTGTCTTTGTTCTCCAGAATGCCAGCCTTGTAAGCTATTTTAATATCAAACCGTGTTTTAATGATTTGTACGGCATTTTTAAGTGATATTTTATTAGTATTAATGGTTTGCGCTTTTACGCCGTTCGCATGGGCCACGTTGCGGGCCATCAGCTGGGCCGAACAAAATAACGTACACGCGCAGAGCATCATAGTCAGGCAGCCGTATTTAGCCACCCTCCTAAGGTAGAGTAATCTCATAATCCTGTTTAGTTTAGGTTTTGTTGGTTAATTGTTTTGTTGTTTCTATAGCCAGGATAGGATTCAAGCGCTTAAATCCTACCCTTACTACTGGGTAATGGTTATTTTCTTATTGTGTGTTGTAATATTTACATGCAAGGTGGTCGATAAAATCTGAAGCAGTTCTTTAACACTGCCTACATTAATTTCCCCTTCAACCCTGAGCCCGTTGAGCTTCTCATCGCCCAAAATAACATCGTAGCCCAGGTCGTCTTTTAATAGGCCGATCATCTCTTCCAGACTGGCATTTTGAAATACCAGCTGACGGTTGATCCAGGCGGTTAAATGTTGCGGGTTAGCCATCTTCTGATGAACAAGGTTGCTTTCGCCACCATACTTTACCAGGTCACCAGGCTTCATCACAAACTGCTTCCGGTTTTGGGCTTCGTCATCGTAATCTACCCTGATCTTTCCCGTCAGCAGCCCTACACTGGTTTTTTCATGCCTGCGCTTTACATTGAAGGTGGTTCCTAATACTTCAATGTTCATGTCGCCGCTATGCACGATAAACTTTTCTGACGGCTTGATATTGTTCGTATCAATGTTGATGTGCTTAACCTTAAATAAAGCTTCACCATCAATCCAGACTTCCCTTGCCCCCTCGCCGAAGTCTGCGGCATAACTGATTTTCGAATTACCGTTTAGCGTTACTTCCGATCCGTCAGGCAAAGTGATGGTTTTAATCATGCCATAATCGGTTTTTACCGCATCCTTATTCCAAAAAGTAAAGTAAAAGACAGCGGGTAAAATCACTACTGCGAAAATTGCAGCAACCCTGAAGAAAGTGGAGAAGGAAAGTTTTTTGACTGTTGGCTGGCTTGCCGTGATGGTCTCAGCTATTTTTTCGAAAACAGATTGCTGGGCAGCATCGTTGCTAAATACTCTTTGATTGCGATAAGTGGAAATGGTATCGAATGCCGCAAGAGCTACTTTGCTTTTATATGGATATTCCGCTCTGAATTTTTCCCAGGCCAATAAATCCGAAGCATTTTGCCCGATAACAAATGCCACGAAGACATCATCGTTCAAAAAATCCTCAAAAGTATAATGTGTAAATCTAGAAAAATCCATATCAGCAAGTTATTATACTCCCTATATACATGAACCCGCCTAAATTATCCCTACTTTTTTAAAAAAAATTAATTAATTTCTAAAAGTGCTTTTTTTGACGCAAAAACAGTTAAAATCATCAACAAATCAACCAGTTTAACACGTTCCTGAAGTTTACCAATTGCCTTATACAGCAGTTTATAGGTAGAACTGACATTTAAATTCATGATATCTGCAGCCTCTTCATAACTCAAACCCTCATAAAATCTCAGATAAATAATTTCCTGTTGCCTGGCAGATAAGGTTTGAATCGCTTCCTTTAACTTCCTCTGTAAGTCTTTTTTCGATTCATCGGCTATAAAAACCGTATCAAACGATACTTCGAAATTAAAAGGATAATCTTCATCGGACTCTATATTTACAAAGCGCTGCTGCGTTTCCATCTTCCTGAACAATAAGTTTCGCAGCGATTTATAAAGATAATTTTTAACCGAAACCGGGTCCCCCAGCTGACTTCTTTTGGCCCATAGATGAACAAAAAGATCGTGTACTGCATCCTCAATCAGGCTTACATCCCGGGTAAATTTATAGCCATAGTTATTAAGCGCCTTAAAATGGGTATTATAAAGTTGCATATAGGCATTCCAGTCGCCCTCCTTAAAGGAGCTCCATTCCATACTACTGGTTTCGTGATGTTGGACTTTTTTTAACGGCATAAGGATATTTCGATTTACTAACATAATAAAATTAACCTACTAAAGAAATAGAATGGGAAATTAGTTCACGCTCACCTTAATCCTGAATGCTGAACCAGGCCAGTCTTAACTTCGAGCTTGCTGGCCCCCTTTCTATTTCTGCAGTTAAGACATCTTTTGCACGGAAGTAAATCGATTTAAACTAAAATTACAAACCCGTAAAGATAAAAGTAACTTAACCTCCCCTTTACACAGGTCCTCTAGCTTTGCAGCAATTCCAAGGAAACCGATAACAAATTTCCCTTTTTAACTAATTATTAATTAAAATGAAAAAACCTTTACTGTCTAGGCAGAGGGTTGTGGTTTATGCTTCCATTGCATGTATGCTCTTGAACAGTATTCCCGCCTCCGCCACGACTAACGTGAATTTACCAGTCAACGACCATGCTGCCGATAAGCTTGCCACAGGAACCATTAGTGGAAAAGTAGTCGACGAAAAAGGAGAACCCCTACCCGGAGCCAGCATCCTGATCAGGGAGTTAACTAAAGTAGTACAAAGTGCTGGCGACGGATCATTCAGTGTGAATGTTCCGGCAGGTACCTATAACATCTCTGTTTCATTTATTTCCTACACCACACTCACTTTCAATAAAGTGGTGGTTAAAGACAATGAAAACACGCCTTTAAACATTACCCTGAAAGGCGAATCAGGCACACTGAACGAAGTGCTGGTAGTAGGTTACGGTACGCAAAAAAGAGAAAACGCCACGGGGGCCGTGGATCAGATTACCGCAAAAAGTATCGAAAACAGACCAATCACCAACCTTTCACAAGGCCTGCAGGGTTTGCTGCCAAACCTCAACCTGAAAATGATGGATGGTAAGCCAACGCAGTCACCCAGTTACAACATCAGGGGAACAACTTCTATTGGCCAGGGTGGTAATGCCTTAGTGCTGATCGATGGTTTTGAGGGCGATCCGTCACTGTTGAATCCAAACGACATCGAAACCGTATCCATTCTTAAAGATGCGGCCTCAGCTGCCATTTATGGTGCAAGAGGTGTGTTCGGAGTAGTTCTAATTACAACAAAAAAGGGTGAAAAAGGACGTACCAGCGTTTCATATACCTCAAACTTTGCCTCTAAATCTCCCATCGTACGGCCTGATCTGGTAACAGACGGCTATACCTGGGCAAAAATGTTTGCCGAAGCATTTGTAAATGGCGATGGTGCCTTTCCACAAAATGCCAATAAAACACAGGTGTTCTCGCAGGCATATCTCGATGAATTTAAAAGACGCGTGGAATCCGGACAACCCTACAGTACCATCGACGTGAACCCAACTACTGGTCAGTATACTTACTATGGCAGTACCGATTATTACGGCGAGTTGTACAAAGACAATACTAATGCTTTCGAAAATAATCTATCTGTAAGTGGCGGAAGTGACAAGGCCACATTTCTCGTATCTGGTCGCTTTCTAGATCAGGACGGATTGTTCAGATACAACAGCGATGACTATAGCATGAAAAATATCCGTGCACGCGGAACCATTCAGGTTTTTCCATGGCTGAGCGTAGAAAACAATGCAGATTATTCAGTAATGAATTACCACAACCCAATCAACGTAGGTGAAGGTGGTGGAATCTGGAGAAATATTGCAGATGAAGGCCACCCTACCATGCCCTTGTTTAATCCCGATGGCTCACTTACATTCTCATCTGCCTACACCGTAGGCGATTTCTTCTATGGCAAAAATGGAATCGATACCAAACGTGCCGTATTCAGAAACATTACCGGATTAAGAACCAATTTCTTCAACAATAAATTTCGCGTAAACGCCGATTTTACATTCCGCAATACCAATAACAATATCGAACAAAAGCGGGTTCAGGTACCTTATAGCAATTCCCGCGGGGTAACAGCCTTTGTAGGTACCACCACAAACGACTTATTATTCGATACCCGGGAAACCAATTACATCGCTACAAACATTTTCGCTGAATTTGAAAACAAATTTGGAGCAGACCACTACCTTAAAGCAATGGTGGGTTACAATTATGAGCAGTCTACCTACAACCGCGTAGCCGTTCAACGAAACGGGATCATTTTCGAAGACGCTACAGATTTAAACCTGGCCTTAGGGCAAGCAATTACCACGAATGGTGGCTATGAGCAATGGGCAATCCTTGGCGGCTTCTCAAGGTTGAACTACGGCTTTAAAGACCGTTACCTGATTGAAGTAAATGCACGCTATGATGGATCATCGAAATTTCCGTCCAATCAACGTTACGGATTTTTCCCTTCTGTATCAGCCGGATGGAGAATCACCAAGGAATCATTCTGGAAGGTATCTGATAAACTTATTTCTGACCTCAAAATCAGAGCATCTTATGGCTCATTAGGAAACGGAAACATTGCGTCCTATGCTTTTCAGGATCAGTTCAATGTGACACAATCCGGGGTTATACTAAACGGCTCACGCCCGCAAACAACCAAAAACCCCGTGGTTCTACCAGATGGATTAACCTGGGAAACCTCTACCACCACCAACGTTGGCTTAGATTTATCCATGCTCTCCGGACGTTTGAATTTCACTGGCGATGCCTATGTGCGTAAAACCACTGATATGTTTACCACCGGACTTACCCCTCCGGCAGTATTCGGCGCTAATCCTCCGAAAGGTAATTATGCCGATTTAACTACGCGCGGCTGGGAAGCCTCAATATCCTGGGCCGATAGAATTGGTAATGATGAGAAACCGTTTAAATATAACATCCGACTCACACTGGCGGATAACAAAACAAAAATTGATAAATACAATAACCCGGATAAACTGTTAAGTGATTACTATGAAGGACAAACCCTTGGTGAAATATGGGGTTATGAAACCGAAGGATTTTTTATCGATGCGGCAGATATTGCATCACATGCTAAACAGGATCCACAAATGCGTGCCTCTCCTTCTGGTCTGTTGTTCCCCGGTGATATTAAACTGAAAGACCTGAATGGTGATGGCTTTATTAACGTCGGCGAAAATAAGGTAGGTAAATCGGGCGACCGTAGAATCATCGGAAATTCAGCACCAAGATATATGTATGGTGTAAACCTGGGAGCAGAATGGAATAACATCTCCTTCTCAGTTTTCTTCCAGGGAGTTGGAAAACAGCAATGGTACCCGAGTACGGAGAGCGAAATGTTCTGGGGCCAATACAACAGGCCATATAACAACATCCCGACCTTTCATTTGGGGAACATGTGGACACCAACCAACACCGATGCCTATTTCCCGCGTACCATGTCAAGGGCAGCGTCGAGCAATACCAATCGTACACTCGGTGTAGCACAAACGCGCTACCTTCAGAATGTCGCCTACATCCGTATGAAGAACTTACAGGTGGGTTATACCTTACCAAATAAATGGGTAAATAAAGTAGGTGCACGTTTTGCCAAAGTATTCTTCTCAGGCGAAAACCTCTTCACTTACTCACCAATGTACAAAATCGTAAAAAACACAATAGATGTAGAGAATGCCGTGCCTTCTGATCAGGATTTGAATGCCGGTAGTACCAATGGTGATGGCTATAACTATCCTTTAATGAAAAGTTTCTCACTGGGTTTAAACATTGGATTTTAATTAAGGATCATTACACAATCAATATGAAAAAATTATCTATATTCTTTTTATTGGCCTGCACAGTGCTCGCGGCCTGTAAAAAGCTCGATCAGCAACCCGAGGCTACACCCACAAAACAAGCTGTTTTTGGTACCGAAAACGGGTTGAAATTATATACCAATTCCTTTTACGGAATGGATTTTATGCCGAAAAACTCCACGAGCAAAGATGCCATGTCTGATTATCTGGCTGTAAAAGCAGTTGAAGATTTTATTCGTGAAGGTGGTTTCAGTGCAAGCAACGGCTCTGGGTGGACCTGGACTGATTTAAGAAACATCAACTATTTCATCCAGAACTGTAACGATCCCGCAGTTCCGGCAACTATCCGCAATAACTACATCGGTATCGCACGCTATTTCAGGGCTTACTTTTATATGGAGAAAGTGAAACGCTTTGGGGATGTGCCCTGGATTAATAAAGCCTTAAACGCCGACGACCCTCAGTTATATGCAGGTCGCGATAAACGCGAACTGGTAATGGATTCAGTACTGGCCGATCTTAACTTCGCTATCGCAAACATTTCAGCTCAGGATGATGCCAGCCGCACAACCGTTACAAAATCGGTAGCCAGTGCTTTCAAATCAAGAGTATGCCTTTTCGAAGGTACTTTTAGAAAGTATCATGATGAGCTTGGTCTTACCGCTACAGCAAACAGATGGCTACAGGAATCAGTTAATGCTGCCGATCAGATTATCAAAAGCAAAACTTATTCTATCAATACCAACGGAGGCCCCGGTGTTTCTTACCGACAGGTATTCAACAGCAATACCCCTGTTGTAGGCGAAGTAATCCAGTCTGCGGTAGCCGACCTGAACCTGGGTGTACTCAATGAAGCCAACTGGTGGTGGACAAGTGGTACCTATGGGGCCAAAGCCAGCTTCACGCGCACCTTTATCAATACTTATTTAAATCTAGACGGAACGCCTTTCACCAACAACCCGGCTTACCGGACCATGTTGTTTAAAGATGAAGTCAAGAACCGCGACTTGCGCCTTAAACAAACCATCCGTCTGGGTGATTATAAAAGAATCACAAATGGGGTGGCAGTGCCCGCTCCTCCTGTTTTCTCTTACACCTTCACAGGCTATCAGCCCATAAAATGGACACTCGATGATACCTATTATGATGCCGGTGCCTTAAATACCAATGCCGTTTCGCTATTCCGTTATGCAGAAGTACTCTTAAACTACGCCGAAGCAAAAGCTGAACTGGGAACATTAACGGATGCCGACTGGGCGTTAACGGTAGGTGCATTAAGGTCGAGAGCAGGAATTACGGCAGGCCTAACCACCAAACCTACAATAGTTGATCCTTATCTGGTTGCTAACTATTTCCCCGGTATTAGCGATGCTACTATTCTAGAAGTGAGAAGAGAACGCGGTATTGAACTGAGTCTCGAAGGTCTTCGTTTTGCGGATTTGTTAAGATGGAAAAGAGGCCCGCTAATGGAACAGGAATGGAATGGCTTTTATGTTCCGGCTTTAACTACCCCACTCGATCTAAATGAAGATGGCGTGCTCGACGTAGCTTTCTATCAGGGAACCGTTCCCAGCCCGGCTGTCAATGGTGTAACTTACGTCAACGTTTCCCCAAGAACCGCAACTGCCGTAAACTCACAGCTATTGAAAAATGGAACTTCAGGCGAATTAACCTGGATGAATGAAATCCCTAGAAAATGGAACGACCGCAATTACTACTACCCGATTCCATTGAATGATTTGCAGCGAAATCCCAATCTGAAACAGAACCCGGGATGGCAATAGAATATAACGGGATGGCAGAAGATGCCAGCCCAATCGATCTGTAATCAACGCGCTCAAAAAAAAATCCTGTAAGCAAAAACTTACAGGATTTTTTTGTTAAGCAACCTGGATCTCATTCATCCAATGACCCAATTAACATTTACGGCCTCGCCCCGGCACCTGCTCCGTAAACACTCCCTGGCTTAGCACCCATATAGAATACCAGCTTACCACCCTTCACCATATCTTTATGCAGAATATACGTGTAAGGATAAGGCTTTCCGTTCAATTCAACCTTTTGGATATACTTGTTTTGAGCACTGTTATTGACCGATGTGATCATAAAAGTTTTCTGGTTTCCCAAATCGATCGTTGCACTTTCAAATAACGGTGAGCCGAATACATACTTTCCTTCAAAAGGATTAACAGAGTACATACCCAACGCACTGAAAGCATACCAGGCACTCATTTGTCCCACATCCTCATTACCGCTTAAGCCATCGGGCTTAGTGGTATAAAACTTATCCATCACCTCACGCACCAGTTCAGCTGTCCTCGAAGGTTCGCCGATATAATTATAGAGATAGGTAATGTGGTGACTCGGTTCATTTCCATGTGCGTATTGACCAATCAGCCCCGAAATATCAGGTGCCGCACTGGCATGTTGCTTAGACGACATGGTGAACAAACTATCCAAACGCTTTTTGAAATCCTGTTTCCCACCAAGTACATTAATCAGGCTATTCACATCCTGAGGAACAAAAAACAAGTATTGCCAGGCATTTCCCTCAGTAAAGTCCGAAGTTTCAGGTTTTGAAAATACAGGATCAAGTGGGCGCTTGAAAGAGCCATCGGCTAAACGACCATTGAAAAAGCCTGCGGCCTTATCAAAGTAAAGCTTGTAAAGTTCACTTCTTTTCGTAAAGTATGCCGCATCTTCCTTTTTCCCTAACGCCTTCGCCACTTTTGCAATACCTGCATCAGCAACAGCATATTCCATCGCCCATGCTACCGATTCATGCATTTTATCCGATGGGATATAGCTCAGTTTATTCAAATATTGAAGCCCCATCGAATCCCGCGTAGCTGTATGTTTCATGGCCTGATAAACTTCTTCTTTTTGTGAAGCATCAATAAGCCCTTTTCCAAAGGCATCGGCCAGAATAATAATCGCCGGATTACCCACCATACAATCGGTTTCACTACCCACCAAAGGCCAAACCGGAAGCCGCCCTTGCTGTTGATGAATGGCTAGCATCGATTTCGTAACCTGTTTAACCATGTCAGGCTGAACAATAGTCATAAACGGGCTCCATCCACGATAGATATCCCATAACGACATGGTGGTGAGGTTTTTAAACGGCGCGCGTGAATAAACCTTCTTATCCGTACCCCGGTAATCCCCATTGGCATCATTAAATAAAGTAGGACCATAATACATATGGAAAAGTGCCGTGTAGAAGATTTCCTTATTGCGGTCACTTTTATCGCTTACCTTAATTTTAGATAAGGTCTTTTCCCAAACCTGATCGGCCTGCTGCTGATACTTACTGAAACTCCCGCTTGCAGCCTCAGTCTTCATATTAGCCAGTGCATTTTCTTCACTAACGGGCGACAAGGCTACTTTAACCGTCAGATCAGGATTTTTAGCGGCGTCGAAAAACAAAGCCACTTTCGAATGCAAACCTTCAACCTGCTGTGAAGCCTGAAGCGTGCTGTCGGCATAAAAAGCCGACTTAGTAACAGGCTGCGAGGTTCTCACCGCAAAATACAGGCGCTGATCGCTTGACCAACCCTTAGACAACCGATAGCCGGTGTAGGTCGAGTCGTTTACTTTTTTAATAAATGTCTTTACCGGTTTATCCCAGTTCATGGAAAATCCCAGATCAATCAGAATGTGGGCATTATCTGTTTTATTGTAATGATACTGATGAATCCCCACACGCTCTGTAGCCGTTAGCCTGGCATCAACATCATATTTATCCAGGTGAACAGCATAGTAGCCCGGGTGGCATACCTCCGATTTCTTGCTGAACATTGAACCGTAACCAGTTTCAGGTTGATCAAACTTCATTGGGTAAAGCTGTACAGCGCCATTTGCAGGAACTACCATAATGTCGTTCAGGTCTCCTATTCCCGTACCACTCAAGTGGGTATGCGTAAAACCAAGAATCTCCCGACTCAAATAATTGTAGCCCGAACACCAGTCCCAACCATTAAATTTATCCCAGCTACGCCCTATTTGCGAAGGACCAAGTTGTACGGCACCGAATGGCACATTCGCACCCACAAAAACGTGACCGTGGTCTTCAGAACCAATAAAAGGATTTACGTAACTCGTTAAGGATTTTTGCTGTGCGTAAACTGCGGCTGAGGTCATCAAACCAGCAATACACATCGTAATTGTTTTCTTTAGCATTTGTGTAAGTTATTATCCGGAAACTTGAGCGCTGTTAGACTCGCCTAAAATAAGAGATTTCATTTATAAAATGACCTGATTTGGAATTTTTGTTTAAACGTTTTAGTAGATGGCAATATTGGCCTCACAACCTCTAAACCCACATTGTAAACAACGCCTCTGATCAAAAAGCAGAAAAATTGTTATAAACGTTACAATAACATTTAAAAATAATCCTAATATTTGTCTCTCAAAACTGATCAAATAACAAAACCAAATATTACCGGAAAAAGGGTAAAAATCATTCAATGCGAAGATCATTTGCAACCGCGTTAAACTGATGAAATCCTTCGGAACCATCCTAACCGATACACTAAAATGAAACACCTGAAATTCATCCTCTTTGCTCTTGTGCTCAACTGTTCATACACGCTGTCATTTGCGCAGGACCTAAGCGTCAAAAGTCCGGATCAAAAACTCCTGGTCAAAATCAATATTGAACAAGGAAAACTTTTTTACAAGGTAAGTCTCGCCGGCAAAGAAATGCTCGAATGGTCGCCATTAGGACTTAAAGGAAAACAGATGGATTTATCATCAGGTCTAAAGCTTACGGATAAGCAGTTACGCCAGATCGATCAAAACTACACCGAGCCCAAAATTAAAATCAGCACGATAAGATACCAGGCCAATGAGCTCACCTGCAAATTTGAAAATGAGAAAAAGAACAAAATTGAACTCGTATTCCGCGTAAGCAATAACGATATTGCTTTCCGGTACCAGATCCCACAAACAGGCGAATCCGCCAATTTTATTATTGATGAGGAACTGAGCGGATACAAATTTCCTGCGCAAACCACTACTTTTTTAACCCCGCAGGCCACGCCAATGATCGGCTGGATGAAAACCAAACCCAGTTATGAGGAAGAATACAATCCCGATCAGGCTATGGGCGTTCCATCGAAATATGGCGTAGGCTACACCTTCCCTGCCCTTTTTCACCTGGGCGACAAAGGATGGGTATTGCTCTCCGAAACAGGAGTGAATTCGCTATACTGCGGATCGAAATTGAGCGAAGGCACAAAAGACGGCAATTACAAAATCGCTTTCCCGGAGCCTGGTGAAAATAATGGAATGGGCCGTGCAAATCCAACCATTCCCCTTCCCGGAAACACGCCCTGGCGAACCATGACCGTAGGTAGCACCCTAAAGCCAATTACAGAAACAACCATCCCTTTCGATGTAGTTGAACCTCAATACGAGGCTTCAAAAAAATATACCTTCGGACGCTCCACCTGGAGCTGGTTGTTATGGCAGGACGCCAGTATCAAGTACGATGACCAGAAAACATTTATTGATCTGGCCGCTTCAATGGGTTATGAATTTGCACTCATTGATGGTGGCTGGGAGAAAAATATCGGCTATAAAAAAACGGAAGAGTTGATCGCCTATGCAAAAACCAAAGGCGTAGGCATATGCCTCTGGTACAACTCCAACGGATTCTGGAATGATGCTCCTCAGGATCCTAAAGGCAGGATGAACACCGCCTCAGCGAGAAAACAGGAAATGGCCTGGATGCAACGCATGGGTGTCAAAGGAATTAAGGTGGACTTCTTCGGTGGCGATAAGCAGGAAACCATGAAACTATACGAAGACATCCTGTCTGATGCCAATACCTTCGGATTGACCGTAATTTTCCACGGCTGTACGCTTCCACGCGGATGGGAACGCATGTATCCCAATTATGTGGGTAGTGAAGCGGTACTGGCTTCTGAAAACCTCATCTTTACCCAACATGCGAATGATATGGAAGCATTCAATGCCACCCTACATCCCTTTATCCGTAATGCTGTTGGGGCAATGGAATTCGGACCCGTACTTTTAAACAAGCGCCACAATAAGAAAAACGACGGTGGCACCACCAGAAAAACCACTGAAACCTTTCAGATTGCCACCGCTGTACTTTTTCAGAGCCCGGTGCAAAACTTTGGCATTACCCCAAATAACCTCACAGATGTATCCGCTCCTGTAATGGATTTCATGAAAAAAGTACCCACAACATGGGACAATACCCTTTTCTTAGACGGATATCCTGGGAAGTATTGCGTGATCGCCCGTCGTCACGGAGATCAATGGTATGTAGCAGCAATCAATGCAGAAAAAACAGAAAAAAATATTACCGTAACGCTTCCATTTCTAACCGGTAACGACCTTTCCGTGTACGACGATGCTGCAGACCGCACACCCCAGCTGAAACAGATGAAGCTCAATAAAGCCAGACAGGTTAAGTTGAAACTGCTCCCTGACGGTGGAACAGTATTGGTAGGAAAATAGCCGGGAAAACCGGTTGCAATGTATTGAAGATATGGAAATGAGGTTGAGGTTGATCATTGTACTTTGCGTGTACTCCCTTTCGCTTTGGGCCCAGCCCAACCAGGCGAAATATCTTTCCCTGCAGGAAGGTTTGTCCAGTCAGCAGGTAATTGATGTAGTGCACGATCACGATGGCTTTGTGTGGATTGCCACCGAAATGGGACTCAACCGTTTTGCAAGCAATTCCTTCAAGCATTTTTACAAGTCTGAAAAATCTGATGGTTCTTCTGTAAACAGCAACGAAATCAACACATTGCTGTACGATAACGATAAGCTCTACATTGGTACCCGTGCTAACGGATTAAATGTTTACGATACCAGAACCAACCAGTTTTCCTATTACCTGCACAGCGATAAAGATCCCCAATCGCTGGCTACAAACGACATCACCGACATCATCAAATCGGCTAATGGTAACCTATGGCTGGCAACCTACCATCAGGGGGTACAGCAATTTGACCCGGTAAAAAAAATCTTTAAACGTTTCAACAGAAAAAATATTCCGGGTTTACCCGAAAATAGCATCTGGTCGCTGGCAGAAGATCAAACAGGTAACCTGTACATTGGCCATGTCAATAAGGGCGTGTCCATCCTGGATCCCAAAAGCCATTCCGTTACTGTGCTTAGCACTGCTGGAACTTTGCTCCCTGATAACGAAGTCAAATCGCTTTTCTGCGACAAGTTCAACAACATCTGGATTGGAACCAGAAAGGGACTGGCCATCTATCATCCTTCAACCCGGCAAATTCAAAGGGTCAGCCTCTCAGAAAAAAGCAGAAATGGCCTCGAACCATTTGTCTACTCCATTAAAGAAATTAACGGGGACATATGGATTGGTGCAGAATCATCGCAGCTGTTCATCCTCAAAACAAATGACCTTGCAAAGGCAGTGATGCCGAAAATCACCTCCATCACACCTTTCTATCTTAAAAGAGGAAATACCTCATCTGTGCAAAGCATCGATCTCGATCAGTTTGGCAATATCTGGATGGGTATATACAGCGGTGGTATTGCGTTCGTCAGTCACGTAAAACCTTTCTTCTCCATATTATCAACAGAAAATTTGATGCAGGTAGAAGGCAAACCTGCTACGGTGACCAGCATACTTAATGATCGCGACAATAGTGTCTGGTTAGGTACTGTTGGTGATGGCATTCTCCAAATTGATGCCAATGGGAAAGTGAGCAGGAAAAATATGCGTAACAGTGGCATCGCAGACGACTTTCTGCTCTCCGGCTTGCAGGATAGCGATAACAACAAATGGTATGGTTTACAGAATAGTGGTGTATCTTTTTATGACCCAAAAACCCAAGCCTGGAAAAAAATCAATGCCGGAGAAAAAATGTCTTCCGTAAGGGCCATCGTTGAAGACAAAGAGGGAAATATTTGTTTTGCAGCCGAAGAGGGGCTTTTCATTCACAATCCCCGCACCGGATCTTTCAAAAAAATTGTAACCAACACACCCATGCTGGGAGATTATGCCCCCCGCACACTCATAGAAGACAATAAGGGAAACATGTGGATTGGTACCTATGGACAGGGGATTTACATATTTAACCACGATGGAAAACTGATTCAAAGAATTTCTAAGGGTCAGGGCATCAACAGCAATACCATCAACCAGCTCTTTGCCGATAAACAAAATAACATCTGGATTGCCACCAACGAAGGTATCGCATTCCACAAAGCCAATACCTTACCAGGTCATATCCAAAACATCATCCCACCGGGAGGCGATGCCTGGCTAACCATAAACGCCATTGCAGAAGATGCCGGTGGAAACATCTGGTGCGCCACACGCTCAGGAATTTTGCGTTATATTCCAGGAAAAAAACGGTTCTTAAGCTATGATCAGGCATTCGGTTTACCACTCGGTGGTTTCACCATTAACAGCGTGGGGAAAGACCCGGCAGGACAAATCTTCTTCGGAATGCCGGCTGGCGTATGCTATTTTAATCCTTTAAACATTCCACTTACCCTGCCAGAATCCCCCATTAAAATCAGCCGCTTTATGGTATTCAATACCGGTGAAACGCATGCACAATCCGAAAAATACCCGGGAATTTCCGAAGAAATCGCGCTTAATCATGATGAAAACAGCTTCCGTGTGGAACTGGCGGTAATGGACTATGCCCTGCACGATATGGTGGAATTTAGCTATCAGCTTCACGGACGGGATGAAAAATGGGTATTTCTGGGCGATGAGAAAAACCTCGATTTCAGGAACATCCCACACGGCAGCTATGAACTTCGCATCCGTACCAGGCTAAAAAATGAAACCTGGTCGCAGGATTATAAAAGACTCCTGATCAGGGTTTCCCCCCCTTTTTACCTCAGCACCCTGGCCATGATAATCTACGCACTGGTACTTATCTCAGTTATCATCACCCTGGTTTTATTTCACATCAGAAAAGTATATGCCGAGGCCGAGCTTCGGGTAAAAAAACTGCAGATTGAGCAGGATGGGAAATTAAACATGGAAAGGATGAATTTCTACACCAACATCACCCACGAACTGCGCACACCCTTAACCCTCATTCTTGGGCCACTCGAAGACCTCCTTCATGAAGAAAAGCTGGCCACAAAACATAGAGAAGGCGTGCTGATGGTTCAGAAAAATGCCAACAGGCTGTTCTCACTGGTGAATCAGTTGCTTGAATTCCGTAAGGTAGAATCACAATACAAACCATTGGTTTTGGGTGAAGATTTTTTAGGTGAACTGGTACAACATATTGTGCAGAAATACAGCGAAGCCAATACCAACAGCAACCTGGAAATTCGCTGCAAAATTGAACAGGAAGATATTAAAACTATTTTCGACGCAGAAATTGTACAATTGATTCTGGATAACCTTCTGTCCAATGCCTGCAAGTATACCACATCGGGAAGTATTGAAGTCCGCCTGCGATACGAACAGGATCCGCTCAGTACCAGTGCCCTGATTTGTGTAGAGGATACAGGTTGCGGAATTGCCCCGGAACATCTTGGTAAAATATTCGACCGCTATTATCAGGTTCCTAAGTCAGTGAGTCACGGCACAGGCGTGGGCCTCTCACTGGTTAAAGAACTGGCCGCGATACACCACGGCAAAATATCTGTTAAAAGTGAGCCTGGAAAAGGAAGTGAATTTTGCGTACGCTTGCTTACCAATGCCGTTGCACCTGCCTTACCGGAAACCGGAATGGGAACAGATTTACATGCTCTGGCAACAAATGCCGATAGCCGCCCGGTTATCCTGCTCGTTGAAGATGAAATGGACCTGCGTGAGTACCTGACCACTGTACTCGCTGCAAACTATGAAGTAATTACTGCAGGAAATGGCAATCAGGGCTTTGAACTGGCAAAGAGTCACATCCCTGATTTAATTTTAAGTGATGTGATGATGCCTGACATGGATGGCTTTACCATGCTCGAAAAAATGAAGCAACAAAGGGAAACAAGTCACATCCCAACGATATTTTTAACCGCAAAAGACACCGAAGCCGACAAGGTACGGGGATATAGCCTCGGCGTAGATTCCTACCTGACCAAACCCGTGAGTCCAAAACTACTCCTTAAACGGATAGAAAACCTGCTTCTCAAACGCAAAGCCGTATATGCTGAAGTACTGGGCCGGCTTTCTACCGATAAAAAAGGTCTACCCCCCGCAAGTGCTGATACGGAACAAAACCTTTGGCGTGAAAATGCTTTTGTACAGGAATTCGTTAACCTCGTAGAAGGATGCATTCAGGATGAGATACTCGATGCAGCAACCCTGGCCGAAAAAATGAACATGAGCCAGTCTACACTCTACAGAAAATTAAAAGGACTTACCGGTAAAAATATCAACCAGCTGGTACGCAAAATCAGGATTCAGAAAGCTGCCCAGCTGCTGCGTTCAGGCCAGTATAACGTAACCGAAGTAGCCCTGATGGTGGGCATTAACAGCTCCATTTATTTCCGGCAATGCTTCAGGGAAGAATTTGGTCAGCTACCCTCCGAATACCAGAAAAAGAAGCCTCAAACGTAGAAAACACTGTTTTTGACGAAATATTAGTCGTTAATTGACGGATTTGTATATGTCTGCAAATCGGTCAATGGCCTATGTTTGATCCCGATAACCAATTATAAACCCTTCACAGATGAGTCGTTTGCTTCTTCCCCTGGAAAGCTCTCCTGTTGATCAGATTCCCTTAATTACGGAATGGAATCAAACATCGCCTGTATGGATAAATAATGCGTAACCACTACCGCTTTTAAACAAAAACCAAATATAACATGAGAATCCTGAAAATTTTCTTTTTCTGCCTGATGGTATGGGGAATCCCTTCATACACTTATGCGCAACGCAAGATTTCCGGACAAGTACTGAGCGACACCAATGAACCCCTAACTGGCGTAACCATTGTTGTTCCTGGTGCAGTCCCGAAAGAAATTACAACAACCGATGGTCAGGGACGATTTACCCTTAACGCAAGCAAGGGTACCTTTCTGGTAACCTACATTGGCTTTAAAAACCAAACCATCACTATTGGCGACAGAACCCAGTTTACCATTAAAATGGAAAGCGACGATCAGGGACTGGATGATGTAGTGGTAGTAGGTTATGGCAAACAATCCAAAAGAAACATCACCGGAGCGGTAAGTAACCTGAAATCAGAAGATGTGGTACGTACCTCATCAACTTCTACCGCAGGGGCACTTGCCGGTAAGGTACAGGGTATTTCTGTTCGTGCCAAAGATGCACGCCCCGGACGCGGTGCGAGTATCGAAGTCCGTAATATGGGTAATCCATTGTTTGTTATCGATGGTGTTGCCTACGGCGGCCAGACCGGAACAGACTGGGTAGGAACTCAAAATGCATCAGGCGCAGACATCTTCAACTCTTTAAACCTCGAAGATATTGAAAGTATATCCATCCTTAAAGATGCTGCCGCAGCCGTTTATGGCTTCAGGGCTTCTAAAGGCGTTGTATTAATTACCACGAAAAAAGGTTCAAAAGATGAGTCGGTAAAAATCAATGTAAATGGATACCTGGGCTGGCAAAACCTCACCCGTTTCCCTGAAATGGCAACAGCCGCCCAATACACCAGAGGTTTGGTAGAAGCGGCACAAAATGAAGGCCGCGATCCGAGTGCAGTATACACCCGAGCAGAACTCGCGAAATGGCAGGCCGGTACGGAACCAGGTTATCAGGGTTATGACTATGCCGACATGATCATCCGTAAAGACATCCCTCAAAGATACATCAATGCCAACATCACTGGTGGAGGCAAAAAATCTAACTATTTTGTATCGGTAGGTAACCTGCAGCAGGATGCCATGATCAAAGATTTTAACTACAAGCGCACCAACTT
Organism: Pedobacter frigidisoli; assembly: GCF_032678525.1. Lineage (GTDB taxonomy): Bacteria > Bacteroidota > Bacteroidia > Sphingobacteriales > Sphingobacteriaceae > Pedobacter > Pedobacter frigidisoli_A. The sequence goes on along the minus strand of NZ_JAVTSE010000006.1, from coordinate 196,574 downwards.
ACAGGCCAATCTCGAAGCAACTTTGCTCGAAGGCCTTACCATAGGTACACAAATCTCAGCGCGTCAGGAGAAAACTCAGGATGTGGGGCTACCTGGTGGAGATGGTTATTTTTCTTCGATCCTGGCTATCTTCAAAAACCGACCAACAGTCGGGCCTTATGCCAATGATAATCCGCTCTATCCTAACCAAACCAATGAGTTTGCCTATAATCCGGCTATTTTTAGCCGCGATATTGCAGGTTATAAAGACAATAGCTTTATGAGCGGAAATGTGAACATGACCGCAACCTACAAAACCAAATTTGGTTTAACAGCAAAAGGTATCGTGTCTTACAATTACACCAATAACAAATTTGATGGTTTTCAATACAGCTACGACGTTTACCGGTATGAAAATGGCCAATACGTACGCAGTAACGGAACCAATTCAAGATGGCGCTACAAAACCGACCGTGTTGCCGTAGCCAGATCCGGACAATTTCAATTGGATTACACCAAGCAAATCGGCGATCATAACTTCTCCGTAATGGCAGGATATGAACGCTCTGATTGGGACCGAACACTTACAACCATCGGCTCCAACCCAACCAACAACTATATTCCTTTGGTAAATACCATCTCCGAACTTAGTGGAATTGGCGATGAATGGTTATATGAAGCAAGAGCAGGTTTTATTGGTCGTTTAAACTATAACTATAAAGGGAAATACCTGTTGGAAATCCTGGGTCGTTATGATGGTTCTTACTTGTACTACTCAGGCAAAGAATGGGGTTTATTCCCTGGAGGTAGTTTAGGCTGGCGCATCTCCGATGAACCATTTTTCAAACCTTTGAAAGGTGTGGTAAATGACATGAAATTGCGCGTTTCAGTAGGGCAAACCGGATTGGAAGAAGGTGTAGGTATGCATGGTTACCTGTCAGGCTACAACTGGAACTCAGGAAATGCAGTATTAAACGGAACCTATTACCCTGGCATTCAGCCTAAGGGTCTTCCGGTGCGTAATCTATCCTGGGTAAAAAATACCAATTACAATGTCGGTATCGATGTAGGCATGTTTGATAATAAATTAACCTTCACAGCCGATGCATTTAAAATTATCCGTACAGGTTATCCGGGTACAAGATATGATGTATTACTGCCTTCCGAAATCGGATATACCTTACCGAATGAAAACTTAAACAGTAATGGATACTATGGTGCAGAAGGTATTATTACCTATGCCAGTAAAGTAGGTGAACTGAACTATACGGTAAGTGGAAACTTTACTTTCTCAAGGTATAAAGTATTGGATTCCTACAAACCACGTTTCAGCAATTCATATAATGAATATACCAACTCAAGCGAAAACCGTTGGGGAGGTATCTGGTGGGGCTACGAAGTGGTAGGCCGCTTCCAGTCTGAAGAAGAAATCAGGAGTTATGGCATCAACAATGATGGTCAGAACAACAGAACACAGCTACCAGGTGATTTTATTTACAAAGATGTAAACGGTGATGGTGTGATCAACGATCTTGATCAGCGGCCGATTGGTTACCCTACAGGCTGGGCACCAATGATGTCATTCGGCGGACGCATCGGCTTAAGCTACAAAGGAATTGACCTGAACATTGATTTAGCAGGTGGAGCCATGCAATCATGGAACCAGGATTATGAATTAAGAAATGCTTTCCATGGCGGCGGAAACTCTCCTGCCTATTTATTGGAAGACAGATGGCACCGTGCCGATCCTTACGATCCTACAAGTGCATGGGTTCCGGGATACTACCCGGCCATCCGCAACGGCAACTCAGGTCCAAACGGTAGAAACAACAGTTTCTGGTTAAAAAATGTAAGGTACCTCCGCGTAAGAAACATGGAGCTCGCTTATAGCTTTCCTAAGTCGCTTGCCGAAAAAATTAAAGCGCAGAAAATCCGCTTCTATGTAAACGGGTCGAATATGATCTCATTCGACAATGTAAAAGATTTCCAGATCGATCCGGAAATCGAGGCAGCAGCAGCGGTGGTATACCCGCAGCAAAGAGTATTTATGGCAGGATTTAACATCACATTTTAAATAAAAATTAAGATGAAAAAAATTTATATAGCTTTTGCACTGCTTATTGGCTTAACCATGAACAGCTGCAAACACGATGACTGGTTTTACCGTGAATCAAAAACCACCATCACCGACGAACAGTTGTGGAACGACCCCAATTTGATTACCTCGCTGCTGGCGAACTACTATAACCGCTTACCATCCCTCCACGGCGTATTTAATACCGGTGGGATGACAGAAATTGACGACGCCATGTGGTCGGGTACACGCGATCAGAACGGCAGAAATGATTTCCAGTATGGAAACGACTATGGCCGCTATTGGGATTATGGATTAATCCGCGACCTGAACCTTTCACTCGACAACATCAATGCTTTAGGCGGCAAGTTAACGCCAGCACAGAAAAACCAGTTTATCGCTGAAATGCGCTTTATCCGTGCTTTCGTTTATTTCGAAATGGTAAAACGCATGGGTGGTGTACCTTTAGTAACCAAACAACTCATTTACGACTTCAGCGGCGACCCTACCCCACTACAGGTACCCCGCGCCAAGGAATCAGAAGTTTATGATTTCATTTACAAAGAACTGGAAGAGATTAAAGCTGACCTGGCCCCTAACAATGGCGTGGCAACACGTGCCAACCGCTACACCGCGCTGGCACTGGAAAGCCGCGCCATGTTGTATGCCGCATCTATCGCCAAATACAACAGTTTAATGGCCGCACCAATCAGCACTGCCGGTGGCGAAGTAGGTATTCCCGCAGCGATGGCAGCTGATTATTACAATAAATCACTTACCGCTTCAAAAGAAGTAATTGCAGGCCCCTATGCATTATACAATACCAACCCGGATAAAGGCGCCAACTTCTATGATATGCTGAACAAAAAGCCGGTAAGTGAAATCATCTTTGCAAAAGATTTTGCCCTGGGTACGAAAGTACACCGCTTTACCTATGATAACATCATCAAAAGTATGACAGAAGATAACGAAGCATCATCAGCCATTTCTCCATCCCTGAGTCTGGTAGAAAGCTTCAACTATTTAGATGGAAGCAGAGGTACTTTAAAAGACAAAGACGCAAACGGCAACTATATTGCTTATACCAATCCGGCCGACATTTTTGCCAATAAAGATGGTCGCTTATTTGGAACCGTAATTTATCCGGGAACCACATTTAAAAACAATCCGGTAAGGATACAGGCAGGTGTAGCAGTATATAACAATGGTACTTATCAGTTAACCACCTCAGCAGTATTAGGTGGCAACTACACCGACGGGCAGGTATGGACGGGCTTTGACGGACCTAAAGATGACGCCGTTGATGTGAGCAATACCGGCTTTTACATCCGTAAAATGGTGAGCGATGCACCCGCCGCAAGTACCCGCGGAACATCAGCAGTAAACTGGTGGCCATGGTTCCGCTTAGGTGAAATCTACTTAAATGCCGCGGAAGCTGCTTTTGAGTTAGGCCGCCCCGAAGCATTAGGCTATGTGAATACGGTCCGTGCACGTGCGGGATTCCCGGCTAACAGTTTGAGCGCATTAACCAACGATATCATCCGTAATGAACGCCGCGTAGAACTTGCCTTCGAAGATCACCGTTATTTCGACCTGAAAAGATGGCGTATTGCCCATCTGGTTTGGGATGGTACCGAAACGGATCCGAACGCTGTAGTAATGGGCCTTTATTCATACCGCGTGGTAAGACCAGGCCATCCCGACAATGGAAAATACATTTATGCACGCGTACGCCCAACCCGCTTCCGCCGCGCAAGGTTGTTCCGTATGGCCAACTACTACTCATCAATCGATCAGACAGTGTTAAACAACAACCCGAAAATTGTTCGTAATCCATTCCATTAATCCTCAGCATGATGAAAACTAAATTTTTAACGATAATAGCAGCAGCAGCCAGTTTATTTCTGGCCAGCTGCGCTGAATACGATAACTTTGATGCCCCAGAATTAACTTTATCAGGTAAAGTGGTATATCAGGGCAGAGCATTAGGCGTGCGCAATAATGGTCCGCAACTGGAATTGTGGCAGGATGGCTACCCCCTGAAATCTCCTATTTATGTCTACATGAACCAGGATGGAAGTTTCTCGGCAAAGTTATTTGCAGGCCAGTATAAACTTACACGACGCCCAGACGCTCCATGGCTTCAGCAAGCTACCGATACCATCAGGGTAAACCTCACCGCAAATACAAATCTGGATGTACCGGTAACACCCTATTTCTCCATCACCAATGAAACCTTTACAAAATCCGGAAATACCATTAACACCAGTTTTGTAGTGAATAAGGTGGTGCAAACGGCCAATGTTGAATTGGTTCGCCTTTACCTGGGCAAATCAGTGTTAACCGACCAGGTGCTACGCGATGTGCGGATAGATGGAAATGTATCTTCATTGGTATTTGGTGCACCAACCAGCTTGTCTGCCGACATCCCCGACAACCTGAAGACCCTAGATTTTATTTACGCAAGAGTCGGGGTGAAAGCCACAGTTGCCAGCGAATATGTATATTCACAAGTACAAAAAATAGCATTAAAATAATCAGTTCAAATACGGGTCATGCAGATACGTACCCAGTTTTTTAAGAAGATAACCCATTTAACGACCCAAACCAATGATTAAAAACTATCTAAGCCTGTGCTTTATTTTACTAGCCACTTTACAGTTAGTTTTTGTTAAAAAAACATCGGGCCAGACTTACAAGTCTGGCCCTGCTGATAAAGATTTTGCAGGATACCTCTTTACCTATTTTAAAGGAAACGCCGTAAAAGATGAAGCCATTTGCTTCGCCATCAGTACCGATGGTTACAATTACCGCGCCCTCAATAATAATGAACCTGTAATTGACTCGAAAAACATCAGTTCAACCGGTGGTGTTCGCGATCCCCATATCTTACGTGCAGAAGATGGCCGGTCCTTTTATATGGTGGTAACCGATATGACCTCATCCAAAGGGTGGGATTCTAACCGGGCGATGATACTAATGAAATCAGATGATCTGATCAACTGGAAACACACGGTAATCAATATCCAGAAAGATTATAAGGGACACGACGACCTTAAACGGGTATGGGCGCCCCAAACCATTTACGATCCCGCAAAAGGGAAGTACATGGTTTATTTTTCCATGCAACATGGCAATGGTGCCGATATCATTTATTATGCCTACGCCAACGCTGATTTTACAGGTTTTGAAGCCGAACCTAAAGTGCTGTTCAATCCTAAAAACGGTAAATCATGTATCGATGGCGACATCATCAACAAAAACGGCCTGTTTTACCTTTTCTACAAAACCGAAGGTAATGGAAACGGAATTAAACTCGCCGTTACCGATTCACTTATGTCGGGAAAGTGGCTGGAACAACCCGGATATAAACAGCAAACCAGAGACGCCGTTGAAGGTTCTGGCGTATTCAAACTGAACCGTTCAGATAAATACATTCTGATGTACGATGTATATGGCAAAGGCAAATATCAGTTTTGCGAAAGTGCCGATCTCGATAGGTTTAAGGTAATCGATAACGAAGTAAAAATGGATTTCCACCCCCGCCACGGCACCATCATCCCGGTTTCCCGTACTGAACTCAGAAATCTAACGGCCAGATGGGGCCTTCCTCAGGGAATGGAACTCAAACTGGCGAAAAACCCCGTACTCGATGGCTTTTATGCCGATCCCGACGTCCTCTATTCAAACAAAACTAAAAAATACTACATCTACCCTACCAGCGATGGTTTTGATGGCTGGGGAGGGTATTATTTTAAAACCTTTTCTTCCACCGACCTTACCAGCTGGAAAGATGAAGGGGTAATCCTCGACTTAAAAAAAGATGTTCCATGGGGCAACCGCAATGCCTGGGCACCAACCATTGCAGAAAAGAAAATTGGAAAGGATTATAAATATTTCTACTACTTTACGGCGGCACAGAAAATTGGAGTGGCTTCAGCTGATCTCCCAACCGGCCCTTTTACTGCTTCCGGAAAACCCCTGGTTAACTTTAAACCCGGGGGCATTAAAGGAGGACAGGAAATAGACCCGGCCGTATTCACCGATCCAAACAGTGGAAAAAGTTACCTCTATTGGGGCAATGGATACCTGGCAGTTGCTGAACTCAATAAGGACATGATTTCCCTTAAACCTAACACCACCAAAGTACTGAACACCGATAAAACTTTTAGAGAAGGATGTTATGTTTTCTATAGAAAAGGAACCTATTATTTCATGTGGTCGGAAGACGATACACGCAGCGAAAACTATCGTGTCCGCTATGGAACGTCCAAATCACCTTTAGGACCAATCACGACAAGTGAAAATAACCTGGTGATTCAGAAAGATCCAGAATCAGGTATCTTCGGAACTGGCCACAATTCAGTCCTCCAAATTCCCGGAAAAGATGAATGGTACATCGTTTACCACAGATTTAACTACCCAGATGGAATTAACATGGGCGATGCAGCCGGATTTAACCGCGAAGTTTGCATGGACCGCATGTATTTTGATGAAGCCGGTCATATAATTCCTGTAAAGCCAACACACTAACAATGATAAAACTTTTTAAATTCCCCATGCTCGCAATTGCGGTAAGTTTACTTACTGCATTCAGCGTTTCGGCCCAGCCCGGTTTTGGTACAGCCGAAAAAATAAATGCCGACTGGCGTTTCCATCTCGGAGATATTGATCCCAAGAAAGAACCGGATCAGCGCGACAGATCCTGGAGAACAGTACAGCTCCCGCACGACTGGACCATTAAACAAACGTATAGCCCAACTTATGCCAGTGCTACCGGATACCTTCCCGGAGGTATAGGATGGTATCAGAAAAAGCTAAACATCACAAAACAAGACCAGGGAAAGAAACTATTCCTCTATTTTGAAGGCGTGTACAACCGCAGTGAGGTTTTCCTGAACGGGAAATCTCTGGGCAAACGGCCCAACGGTTACATCTCTTTCAGTTACGACATTACCCCATTTGTAAAATTCGGAGAAGAAAATCAAATCACCGTTCGTGTAGACCACAGCCTGGATGCTGATTCACGCTGGTATACAGGCTCTGGAATTTATCGCGACGTCTATCTGGTACGGTCAAATCCGGTACACCTCGAACAATGGGGACTTTATGCCTTCCCGACAGTTGATGGCAATAAAGGAACACTGAACATACAGGCGGATTTAAAAAATGAATCCGCAGCAAATACATCATTAATCGTAGTAAATGAACTATTGGATAAAAGTGGCAAAGTATTGGTCAAAAAATCAGACAAAATCACACTTGCAACCGGTGCCAGTCAACAGATTAATACCAGCCTAGCACTCAGCAATCCCCAACTCTGGAGCATCGATGCTCCAAATCGTTACCGCTTACGTACCATGGTGCTGCAAAACAATAAAATTATCGACAGCACTACGATCGTCACCGGTTTCCGTAAATTCACTTTCGATCCCGACAAAGGCTTTGCACTGAACGGTAAACAAATGAAGGTAAAAGGCGTATGCCTGCACCACGATGCTGGTGTATTGGGTGCTGAAGTATATCCTGAAGTATGGCGCCGCCGTTTACTGACCTTGAAATCGCTCGGCGTAAATGCCATCCGGACCAGCCACAATCCCCAGGCCTCATCCCTGTATGACCTTTGCGACGAACTGGGTCTTCTCGTGATGGATGAAGCTTTCGATGAATGGGAATTTCCAAAACGCAAATGGCTTCAGGGTTGGAACGTAGGTACACCTGGTTTTCAGGGTTCTTCCGATTTCTTTAAAGAATGGGCAGAGAGAGACCTGGCCGACATGATCAAAAGAGACCGAAATCACCTCTCGATTTTTGCCTGGAGCATTGGCAATGAGGTAGATTATCCAAATGATCCCTACTCCCACCCTGTTCTGGCAGGCAATGGCGAGGGTGGTTTTACACAGCCCATTTTTGGAGGTTACAAAAAGGATGCCCCTGATGCCATGCAGCTGGGTATCATCGCAAAGAAACTGGCTGCTGTGGTGCGAAAATATGACACCAGCCGCCCGGTTACCGCTGGTTTGGCCGGCGTAGCCATGTCGAACGAAACAGATTATCCCGGAACGCTCGACATTGCCGGATATAATTACACGGAAAGCCGTTACCAGCAGGACCATAAGCGCTACCCTAAACGGGTGATTTTCGGCAGTGAAAACCGTCATGATTTCAGCGCCTGGAAAGCAGTGCAGGATAATGAGCATATTTTCGGCCAGTTTCTGTGGACAGGCATCGATTACCTTGGCGAATCCGGACGATGGCCTTCACGTGGATTTTATTCCGGCCTGCTTGATTTTGGTGGTTTTATCAAACCTCGTGGCTATTTCCGCCAGTCGCTATGGTCTGATAAACCCATGGCTTACCTCGGTACTTATCCGCTGAAAGGCGGTAGCGCTGCGTCCGATGTATGGTCGGTACTTGAATCTGAACAGGGACAGTCTAAAAACGAAACGCCATCAATGGATGCATGGGCCTCATGGAACTACCAACCCGGACAAATGATCCGAGTAGTATGCTACACCAATTCCGCGAAAGCTCGCTTGGAACTGAATGGATCTGTGGTCGGAAAAACAAAAGACTACGACAATAAAACCGGGATCATTTTCTGGGACATTCCTTATGCGGAGGGGAAACTCGAAGTTGTTGGCCTCGATACAAAAGGACAGGAAACTGTCCGCCATCAAATTCAGTCGAGCGGCCGCCCTCAGGCCATTAGGGTGCTGCAGGGGGAACAAATCGAACTGAAGGCAAAAGATGGTCTTGCCCAACTCGAATTGCAACTCGTAGATGAAAATGGTGTCATGGTAGCAGGTGCCGATGATGAGATTACCTGCGAAATAGCCGGAAACGCCCGCTTATTGGGTATGGAAGCCGGAGACAATGCCGACAAAGGGGATTATACCGACAATAAACAGCGCGTATTCCACGGTAAAATGATTGTATATATCCAATCCAAAGCTAAAAAAACAGAAGAAGTAACCGTTCGCTTCAGTGCACCATGGTTAAAACCTGCAATTGTAAAAATAAAATTGTTGTAGTCACCAGATATCTGATCCCCGGATATCAAGCATCGTCCGGGGAAACAGATCATCTTCCTCCGTTTTGAACACATCATTCAGTAATACGGACACGCCAAGCCTCCGCTATAAAACGAATTTTGTCTTATCATTTAATAAAATATAAAATGCAAAAGACAATATTCATCACAGGTGCCTCATCAGGCTTAGGAAAAGCAACCGCCATATACTTTCAGCAGCAAGGCTGGAAGGTAGTCGCTACCATGCGCAATCCCGAAAAAGAAACGGAACTGAACGCAATGGAAAACATCACCCTGTTACCGCTCGACGTAACTAATTCAAATCAGATTACGGAAACCGTAGAAACCGCCCTCGCAATCACTCATGTCGATGTAGTTTTTAATAATGCCGGATATGGTTTAATGGGTGCGCTTGAATCCCTCAGCGATGAACAGATTTTAAACCAGCTCAACACCAATCTGATTGGGGTAATCAACACCACAAAAGCCTTTATTCCCTATTTCAGAAAAAGGAAGTCAGGCCTCTTCATCAGCACCACATCCATGGGTGGTTTTCTCACCTTCCCGCTTCATTCCATTTATCACGCCGCAAAATTTGCTGTTGAGGGATGGTCGGAAGGTATGTCTTTCGAATTAGCCCTCCACAACATTGGAATTAAAACCGTTGCTCCTGGGGCTATTGCTACAGATTTCACCACGCGATCGCTCGACAGGAGCAGCCATCCCGAATATAAAATCCTGGAAGATAAATTATTTGGAATGGTGGACCATATGATGGATCAGGCTGCCGACCCCGCGAACATCGCAGCTATTGTTTATGAAGCCGCAACCGATGGCAAAGATCAGCTCAGATATGTTGCCGGGGCCGATGCCAGTCAGATGTATGCACAACGAATGTCCGTAGGTTCCGAAGAGTTCCGCAAAAGCATCGCAGCTCAGTTTCTGGGATAAAAGCCAGATTAATCAATAGTTTTGTAAACATCACGCTGCCTTTTGCTAACTTTATACGATAGAACATGAAGCACATCAGGTCAATCATCGAATTTCATAAGCTATTATCGCTACCCGAACCGCAACATCCTTTGGTAAGTGTGGTCCGGGTAGAAAATATACACTTTTCAGATCCTGAAATATGGAATCACTTCTTTCTCGATTTCTATACCATATCGCTTAAAGATGGAGTGGAAGCCAGAGTGAAATATGGCCAGCAGTATTATGATTATGATAAAGGTGTGATGACATTTACTGCCCCAAAACAAGTAAATTTTCTTGATCTGGAGCGTACCGATAAGCCATATATCAACAGCGGATCAGGCTATGTATTGCTGCTTCACCCTGATTTTCTGCATGGGTATCATCTTGCCGCCGAAATGGCAAACTATGGTTTCTTCGCATATGCAACCAATGAGGCATTGCACCTCTCAGGACGGGAACAGGAGAATATAATCCAGATTTTTAAGAAAATAGAACAGGAATATGAGTATATCGACAGGCATACTCAGGATATCATCATCTCTCAGATTGAATTGATGTTGAGCTACAGCATACGCTTTTATGAACGTCAGTTTTTAACCCGGAAAGCCGTTAACAGCGATATCCTCACCAAAGTCGATCAATTATTGGATCGCTGTTTTCAGGATTCTGCTGCCTTGAAAAATGGTTTACCCACAGTCGAGTTCATGGCCGGAGAATTGAACTTATCAACCCATTATTTAAGTGATCTGCTCCGTTCTCTTACAGGCTTAAGTGCCCAGCAAAAAATTCACAGTACACTCATCGAAAAAGCCAAAATTAAACTGTCAACCAGCAACTTGTCCGTTAGTGAAATTGCTTTTTCCCTCGGCTTTGAATACCCGCAATCCTTCAGCAAACTGTTTAAGAAAAAAACGGAAATGTCACCAAGCGATTTCCGCAAGGCCTTTAACTAGGTATCTAAGGTAATCGAATGATGATGAAGCACAACGAAATCCCACTCCATATCCTTCCGGAAACCGACTTTCTGGCCTCCGAAAAACGGATTGCATTTGGGGAACATGCCATTAACCACAGGATAAATTTTTACGCCATAATCTGGTTTACGGCCGATGGGGGAACGCATTACATCGACTTCGAACCTTATCCTGTCCGAAAAAACCTCGTTTACCTGCTGGCCAGAAATCAAATCCACTCCATCCCAACAAATATTCTTCCTGATGCCAGGGTAATTGTGTTCTCTTCCGACTTTCATTTATCCATCGAAGAAAAAGAGTTGAAACTGTTATTCCTGCCCATCAACAAGCAGGCCATAGAAATCCCGGATGAGTTGGAACACCAACTCAATAACCTTTTCTCGCTCATCGTATTAGAATACTCAACCCTCGCTGATAACCGGTTGTTGCATAAATACACTTCAGCATTTCTGACTCAGTTGTACCGCCTAGCCCGCCACCAGCTTCCTGTACTACTCAGTAAAGATCTGCGGCTTATTCGATTAATAGAACTGATCGAAGAACATTATACCGAACAGCAGCCGGCAGCTTTCTATGCCCGGCAAATAGGCTTAACTACCAAACGTGCCAATGAAATTATGAAACGCTACGCAGCAACAACAATTGGTGAGTTAAGTTATAAACTACTGCTTACAGAAGGAAAAAAGGAATTGCTCAAAGGTGAAAAATCAATTAAAGAAATAGCCTACTATCTGGGTTTCAACGACCAATCTTACTTTTCCCGTTTTTTTAGAAAACGTACCGGCCTCACCCCGCAACAATTCCAACAGGAACTCCTGAGGAAAGTCGCATCACCGTAAAATAACCGAAATGTTCAAATAGTGCTAATCAATCTCCGGATAGTGCTGAACATTTGAAGGTATTCCCCTCAACTTAGTCTGATTAAATCAGTTTATAATAAAAAGAAAATATGGGAACCCTTAAAAACCGAGTGATATTAATTACAGGCGCAGCCATGGGCCTGGGATATGCAACAGCAGTAGAAGCAGCCAAAGAAGGCGCAAAATTGTCGCTGATTGATTATAATGGCGAGCTCCTTGAAAAAGCAAAGAAAGAGATTGAAGCCTTACATCCGGAAGTGGAAATACTATTAACGGTTGCCGATGTATCGGATGAAAAAGCAGTTAAAAATTATGTAGATGAAACCGTAGCAACCTACGGCCGTATAGACGGTTTTTACAATAATGCAGGAATTGAAGGCAAACAGGCTCCTTTAACAGAATATGATCTGGATGTATTTAAAAAAGTCGTAGACATTAATCTGATGGGGGTGTATTATGGACTCAAATACATCATTCCGGTGATGCAGAAGCAGGAATACGGCCGTATTGTAAACGTCGCTTCAGTGGGTGGAATCAGAGGTGTAAAAAACCAGACTGCCTATGTAGCCACCAAACATGCTGTAGCCGGAATCACCAAAAATACTGCTCTTGAATATGGAAGTTTTGGCATACTCACCAATGCCATCGCTCCGGGTGCTATCCTTACACCAATGGTGGCAGAAGCCTTTAAACAGGTAAATCCCGAAAATCCAAAGGCAGCAGAAGCAGAATATGCACAGGCCAATCCAACCAAAAGACTGGGCTTACCAGAGGAAGTGGGGAAACTTGTGGTGTTTTTGATGAGCGAAAATTGCAGTTATGTAAATGGTCAGATCATCGCCATTGATGGTGGCCAGTCCAATGCCTATGGAATAGTGTAGAAACAGTTGATCAAATTATCATTGAACAGGCAGCCATCCGGTAAATCAGAAGCAAATAGCGCTTTTTTATCGGGTGGCTGTTTTGCGAAGAAAAATTATTAATTTAGTGAAATCAAGGGATGCCCCAATTCCCTGCCTCCAAAAAATTCAAAAAAATTTCCCAAAGTCCACGTCAAGTCTACCTCCAGTCTACCTTTTCTCTACCTCCAGTCTACACCAACTGGCAGAGAACTGCGGGAAAACTCCGACGCAACTGCGGGAAGGCTCCGGGAAAACAGCCATTTCCTTGACCAAAGTCTGCAGGATGCCGCCTCAAATCCTTCAGCCGGCACCAAAACAATCCCCGATTACCACCCGAACTTTTCCCGAATTTGATATGAATTTGTCTGGAAGTCTTTGTAATCCGTTACCTATGAAAAGTCGATCACCCCATCTCAAATCTTTTGCCTTCCATCTCCCCCCTCTTTAAAACAAAGAAGTAAAGATCAGCCCCACGCCTTACAATATTGCCCGTACGAACAAAACCAGCTTTCTCCAGTACCCGCTGAGATCCGATATTATCAGGATGAGTAAGCGCCGTCAGATCTCCAGTCTCTGTGTGTGAAAAAGTGTAGGCCACAAGTGCGGCCGCAATCTCGCTGCCTATGCCCTTACCCCAGTAAGCCTTAGCAACGCTATACCCGATTTCATAGGCCGATGAATCCTCTTCAAAAACCCTCAGCAAGCAGTTCCCAATGCAGGCACCGGTTATCGCATCAAATACACCCCAACGGCCAAAGGGACCATGCTCATAATCATCAAACACTTTCGCAAACAACGCTTTGTAGTCGCTGATACTAAATGCTGGTAAATAACGCATCACTTCCGGGTCATTGAAAAAATCGCAGAATAGTGATTCCTCTGATGTAGCAAACTGTTTGATTACAATGGTTGGACTTGAATAGATAACAGACATAGGCTTCTTAAAATAAATTTTAGGTATCCAAATTTATCTATAAATAAAGAAAGCATGGTAAGGAAGCCCTTTTTTTGTTGTTATGATTTCCATACACCCAGTAATCGGCGCACCACAATGATTTCAGCAATGTGGTAAGCGTTATGATCCGCTACCTGTAAGGCTTCCCGTAAAATATTCTGACCAGTACCATGTGGAATGGAAGCAAATAAATCTTGTGTATCAATCAGATTGATAAAAGCCTTTCTGTCCTGGTCAATTTGCTTCAAACAGTTTTCCCATGCTTCTGAATTTGCCGGTGCGGTTTCTTTGGGCCAATACTCTTCCGGCCACTTCGGCGACTGGTGATTTCCATCCTTGCTAAATTCGAGCATATCCCATTGTGCAATCCGTATATGCTCTGCCAGCTGCCAGATACTGTAAGGCAAGCCATAGGGGCGTTCACCTGTTAATTCAAAAGGTAAATCAGCAACAGCATCTTCAAAACCCGCATGGGCTGTACCACCATTGATAAGCTTTTTTAATTCGGTGATTAATATGTTTTCGTGTTCCATAACTATTGATCATGATTAAGCAACCTTCCATATCGCATCTACAAAATACTGACGGCTGTCGAAGAAATATTGCTGCACTTTAAATCCAGACCGGTGTGCCAGCCTTTCAATTTCTGCAATGGCATATTTCTGTGAAATTTCCATATAAACATACTCGTTTTTTTGAAACTGAATAGCGTGTTCGCCGATGTTTACCACCTGGTTCTCCAGGCTAATTAAATAGCTTTTGCATTCGCCCGTTTCAGGGTCGTAACTGGCATAATGCTCAAAATGATCCACGTTGAAATTCCCTTCCAGCTCGCGGTTGATGCGGTTCAAAAGGTTTAAATTAAATGAACGTGTAATGCCGCTTTTATCATTATAAGCATCAAGAATCTGCTTTGGATTCTTCTTCAGATCAAAACCAATAATTAACAGATCATCGGGTGACAATAGGGCTTTCACCTTCACACAAAATGCTTCAGCTTCATCAACGTTCATATTGCCAATATTAGCCCCCATAAACAAAACCACTTTCTGTCTGTCTGAAATCTCATTGGCAGCCTTTAGCATATCAAAATAGTCACCGTTCAATCCTGTAAACTGCAATTCGGGCAGCGCCTGAGGCAACTTTACGCTTAAGTCTGAAATGACGTGTGCCGAAATGTCGATCGGAAAGTATTGAAAATTCAATTTATTGTTAATGAGCTTGCGGAGCAAATGAATAGATTTGGTCGCATCCCCCGCCCCAAGTTCAATCAGGTCAAAGCCCGCATTGCCATCAGATATCACATTTGCAATCTGATCAGCCTGATATTGCATAATTTCCATTTCTGCATCAGTCAGGTAATATTCTTCCATATTCATAATCTGCTGGAAGATGTAATCACCAGCCTCGTCATAAAAATATTTAGAGTGCATATATTTTGGCTTTGCACTCAAGCCAGTAATCGTTTCATTTAAAAACTGACTGTTAACCTCAGTATTTGTTTCGGTGGTGAGTATCATAGATTTGCTAAATCAGGGATGAATATTTGTTTTGTTATTGTTGTTCTTATTGAGCTAAGCGGATTCCGGTATATTGCCAGCGAAGATGTGGATGGAAAAAATTCCGGTAAGTCATACGGCTATGGTCATCTGGTGTTGCCACAGATGCGCCCCTTAATACCTTCTGATTCACCATAAATTTACCATTGTATTCGCCTATCGCTCCCGGCGCTTTATTAAAACCCGGATAAGGCAAATAAGCACTTTCCGTCCATTCCCATCTTTCACCCCAGTTCAATTGCCTGGCAGCAACCTCCCACTCAAATTCAGTAGGTAACCGCATCCCTTTCCAGCTCGCAAAAGCATAAGCTTCGTAATAACTGATGTGGGTTACCGGCTCTTTAAGGTTAATTTCTTTCAGACCACTCAAGCCGTACTGAAACCACTTCCCTTCAATTTTATACCAATACAAAGGGGCAACGATGTGCTGGCTGTTTACCCAGTCCCAGCCTTCGGCATGCCAGTAGTTAAAGTTCTGATAGCCACCTTCTTCAATGAAACGAATAAATGCACCATTTGATACCAATGCCTGGCTAATGGAATAGCCCTGCAGGTATACCTGATGACGGTTGTGTTCATTATCGAAACTAAAACCATCTCCTTCAAATCCAATTGCGTATACCCCCTCATCCACCTGAAGCATTTCACCTTTATCTTCAATCAGATTGATAGATTCAGCAACAGTATCATCATAAACCGGAAACAGGGGATTATTCCCTAAAATGTATTTAATGTCTGTAAGCAATAATTCCTGATGCTGTTGCTCATGGTTAAAACCAAGTTCAATAAGCGCTACTATCTCTCCAGTTGGTTCGGTAGAAAGAAAACGACTCATAGCTTCATCAACATAGGCCCTGTATTGATATACTTCGTTAACACCTGGCCTGCTCAGGTTTCCCCTATCGGTGCGGATTACCCTGTTCCCTATGGTTTCGTAATAACTGTTGAAAACAAAGTTGAAGTCGGCATTGAAAACCTGATACTGATGGCTGTATGGGATTAGGATAAAGGTTTCGAAAAACCAGGTGGTATGCCCCAAATGCCACTTGGGAGGACTAACATCCGCAATAGGCTGCACCACATAATCTTCAGTTTGCAATGGCGCGCAAAGCTGCTCAGAGTATTTCCTGATACGCTGATATTTTTCAATAAGACTCATTAATTTTTATCGAGATGGTTCTTAAGTTCTGTTATGGTATTAACATTTAGTTCCTTCGATTGTTTTTGCCGCATCATTAAAGCATAAGAATTGTTAAAACCAATAGGTTTAAGCCATTTGATCTGATACTCTTTCAAAAACTCCTGTTGCACATATTTGTAGGTTTTATCCTTATCCCCGGTAATCGCCGCTATGGTTTTTCCATCAGGCTTTAAGATGGCCAGCAGGCCTGTTCCGGTGTATTCGGGATAGAAGTCGATCTGGTTATTCGTCAAGGCATCAAAACAGATTTTAGTTCCGCCAAGTCCGGTTTTAGTTTCTACCCCATAGTGGGTATAACCACGAATCAGCATGCTGTAAATCTCAGCCAGAATGTACTGCTCACCGAAAATCTTTGAACCGATTTTTACAGTCTCTGCACCGGCTTGTTTTTGACTACGATAAAGTTTCTCCCGGATCAGAAAATCCCTGGCGACCCTGGCGGGCGATTGATGAAGGTAATCTGTACGGTAGTTTAATTCTGTCATCACCGAATCGGTAATCTTTCCTGCCAGGAGATTCAGTGTGCTTTCAAGTTCAGGAAATTTGCGGAGTGCTTTTTCGCTCACAATGGGCGCAGCATAATAAGGTGGAAAAATGCCCTTATCATCTCTAAGAATCTTAAGGTCGAATGCTTTCAGGCGGCCGTCTGTGGAATATCCGCTGATCACGTCGAGCGCTTTTGAATAAGCCGCTTTATACATCACCGCATCACTAATCACTACCGTTCTGATCTTGAGTCCGTAAGCCGATTTCAGTCCCAGATCCCCATCCTGGCGTCCCATAAATTCAGGCGTAAAGCCCGCCGTTAATGCAGAACCATAAGTGGATGGCAGAATATAGAAAGTACTTAACAAAATAACCAAAACAGGAAAAGCAACCAATGCCTTCCGAAGCTTCCTGACATTCATCTTCTGAATGAGGGCCAGCAGCGTATCCAGTACAATAGCCAGCAAAGCTGCAGGAATGGCTCCGGCCAGAATCATGTTACTGTTGTTCAACGAAATTCCTCCGAAAATAAATTCACCCAGCCCGCCCGCAGCAATATAAGATGCCAGGGTAGCTACCCCCACATTAATAACCGTTGCCGTCCGGATACCCGCAAGTATTACCGGCATAGCTAGAGGCAATTCTACCTTAAAAAGCATTTGAGAACGGCTCATCCCTAAACTTTTTGCAGACTCGGTGATGGAGCGATCGATACCGATAATACCTGTGTAAGTATTACGGATGATCGGAAGTAACGCATAAATCAGCAAGGCTACAATTGCAGGTTTCGCGCCGATTCCCAAAACCGGAATCATGAAGCCCAGCAAAGCAATGCTGGGTACCGTTTGCAGTACGCCTGCAACCCCGAGCACCAGGCCCGACCATCGTCTTTTACGGGCAATAAAAATTCCCAGGGGTAACCCAATACCCACCGCCAGCAGCAACGATATAAAGGTTAAACCGATGTGCTGGAAGGTCTGACTGAGCAGTTTATCCGATTCCATCGACATAAATTGCCAAAGGTTTTGTTGCTGATCATTCATAGCTTCCGGAAGTTTTATATTGATTGAATGCCCTGACTAAATGTTCCAGATTAAATGTTTTGGTTTTCCCCTCCGGGCTAACCACCTGAAGTTCGCTGAATTCACCTGAGCGAAGCTTCTCCATCGCATGCCAAACACTGGTATCTACCGTCATATCATAATTTCCCTTTGCCCTGTCATCGGGCAAACTCTTCCAGATATCATATAGCGTAACTACTTTAAACTCCAGCGCCAGGCGCTGGCTGTCCAGAAAAGAACGGGCAAAATCATTCACAGGATCAAAAAGAAGTTGTTTCGGACTACCCATCTGGACGATCGACCCTTTATCCATTAAACAAATCCGGTCGCCTAAAATAAAAGCCTCTTCAACATCATGGGTAACCATCACAATAGTTTTCTGCTGTAATTCTTCCAGCTCAAGGAACTCTTTCTGAATATTGGAACGGGTAACATTATCAAGTGCTCCGAAAGGTTCATCCATCAATAAAACAGGTGGATCGGCAGCTAGTGCCCTGGCGAGTCCCACCCTTTGCTGTTGGCCTCCGCTTAGTTCAGCAGGGAAAAGCTGAAGCACATCTTCGGGCAAATGAAGTTTCGCAATCAGATCGGCTACTCTGCTCTTGATTTTATCCTGTTCCCATTTCAGTAACCTGGGCACAACAGCAATATTCTCTTCAACGGTATAATGCGGAAATAATCCGATATGTTGCATCACATAGCCAATGCTCCGGCGTAACGTTTCAGGCCGCTCACTCGAAACAGGTTGTCCATTCATCAGGATTTCTCCCGCGTTAGGTTCTATCAGCCTGTTGATCATTTTCAATGTAGTGGTTTTCCCACAGCCACTGGTGCCCAGCAAAACCAGGTTCTCTTTTTCAGCCACTTTAAACGAAACCTCCTTTACAGCGTTCACGGAACCAAATGTTTTTGTTACTCCATTGAGCTCAATCATAATCAGTCTTCCATTTTCATAAAAAGGTTGTTCAGTGATTCTGAATAGGTAGGGTGTGCGAAAACACAGTAGCGTATTCTGTCGTATGTGATGCCACCTTCCATGGCCATCTGTAATACCGACACAATCTCCCCTCCCTCTGATGCAAGAATGGCAGCTCCAAGTATTTTCTTGCTTTTAGTATCAACTATCGCTTTCATTAAGCCCTGCGTTTCGTTGGTTTCAATTCCCCTCGCTACTGACGACATCGGCAGCACGGCAACCTGATAATCAAGTTTCTTTTCCTGTGCCTCCGTTTCCGAAAGTCCAATCCTACCCAATTGTGGGTCGGTAAACATGCAATAGGGAACAGGACGGTCTTTTATCGAATAATCAGTACCCTCTATCAGGTTACGATAAACAATAGTATAATCATTATACGCAATGTGCGTGAATGCAGGTCCCCCCTTTACATCGCCCAGCGCATAAATCCCTTTGACATTGGTCTCAAGCTTATCGTTAACCAGGATGTGCCCTTTCTCACCGGTTTTAACCCCACATGCATCCAGCCCCAAATGCCGGGTTTGAGGTGTGCGGCCCGCGGCAACCAGAATGTGGGTCGCTTTGAACTTACTTTTTTTACCTTTAGTTTCTACTTCAACCTCGAGTGAGGATTTACCGTTTACCTTAACCTTTTTAATTTTAGCCGACGTGAGTATCGATATTTTCTCCTTTTCCAGTATTTCAGTAAGCGATTCGGAAACATCCTGATCTTCTTTTGCCAGAATCCGGTCCGACTTCTCGATGATGGTCACCTGGCTACCAAAACGGCTAAACATTTGTCCAAACTCCAGTCCAATGTAATTTCCACCGATCACAACAAGATGTTCAGGTATTGCTGTAAGTTCCAGAATTGTGGTGGAGGTAAGATAATGACTCTCGGGCAAACCCTCAATAGCAGGAATCGCCGTCTCTGCGCCGGTATTGATAAAAATCAATTCGCCTGATACCTTTTCTTCCTTTCCGTCTTTACCCGTAATCAAAAGTTCTTTTTCTCCGGTAAACTTAGCAGTGCCCATCAAAATGGTTAATCCTTTTGTGGATTCTAAACCATCTTCAGCGCCTTTTCTAAATTGAGCTACAATTTGATCTTTGCGCTTCATGATTTTTTTGAAGTCCACTTTGACAGTGCCAGTCTCTATTCCAAGATCGCCGGATTTCCTGGCCTGATGGGCCATCCGTGCAGAAGTGATCATCGCTTTCGTTGGGGTACACCCATCATTAATACAGGTACCACCAATCATTCTTTTTTCTATTATAGCTGTTTTTTTGCCTGCAAGCGCAAGTTTTTTGGCCAGGGGAACGCCAGCCTGCCCTGCGCCTATGATAATTGCATCGTAGTGTTTCATTGATTTGTTGTTACGCTTATAAACTGGATTTAAGAAATAACCACAATAACAGATCAATGTTTTTGAAATTGAAACTGTTTAAGGAATAATCAGCTTATTTAGCATCATAGGTTTTATCAATGAGAAAGGCGATGGCCTCTTCAACGGCCTGTCGCCCCTCGTTACTTTTAAGATCGAGGCCGCAAAAAGTTGTCGTTTGGGTACTGGCATAAATATCAAGATAGTAAATGCCGGCCACCATCAAGGCTGTTACCGCCCGGTAACGTTTTGCCTGATCGCCAAAATGAGGGTCCGTTATCGATTCAAAAAGTAAAGCCCCGCTGTCTTCCCTGGCCTGGGCTAGTTTTTTAAGTTCTTTTCTGTCATCCAACAATCCCCAAAGTAAAATCTTTTGCATTTCCTCATCTTTAAAAACATAGTCAAATTGAGATAAAAGCATCGATTTTGAAAACGCCCTTCCGCCGTCGGTTGGAACAGGATTTTCCTCCCCCTTCACATTCGTCCAGAAATCTTTCGTACGGATATACTCATCAATAAGCTCATCACGTCCGCCAAAATAGTTATACATCAGCTTTTTATCCAACCCGGCAACACGCGCAATATCATTTACTTTCAGTCCTGAGAAACCTACCGTATTGATAATTTCTCCAACCGCATCTAAAAATCGCTGCTTACTCCTGGCCTTGTTTCGCTGGCTTCCTGCTTCTGGTTTTTCTTCCATTGATAAACGTTTTTGATAATGTGCTCAAAATACACAATCATTTTTAATTTAATTATCACCTTTTGGTGATAAGTATTTATATTTGCATCAGAAGGTGTTTTAACCGCTCATCTGATTAACCAGAACCAACAGACTCAAAACATGAAAAAAGGCAAAGCGCTCTCAGAATTCACACTCGACGAGCTAAAAGAAAGAAAAAAGACAATCACCGGGATTGTACTGGGTTTAGGCATTGTGATGCTGATCAGTAGCGTTACCCTCATCTATCTTGCTGTGAAAACACATAATGTCAGCCTCACTGGTATTGCAGTGGCTTGTCCGCTAACCTTTTTGCCAACGCTGATTAGCCTGACTCAGATCAATAACGAAATTAAAAAGCGCAGTTAATTTACCATGATGTCGTCAGAATGCCTGAACTGCGCTTCGCCTGTATCACAAAATTATTGTTCAAACTGTGGGCAGAAATCGAGTACGCACCGTTATTCCATTAAACACTTCCTGCTGCACGACTTCGTACATAGTGTGTGGCATGTAGACAAAGGCATTTTTTTTACCTTAAAAGAACTTTTTACGCGACCTGGAAACAGTGTCAGAGAATTTATTGAGGGCAAACGTGTCCCATACTTTAGTTTTATAACGCTCATCCTGCTCATTCTTACGGTATCAGGTCTGTTGGCTCCGTATATCCATATTACGGCTACAGATCTGGTACCTGAAGTGAGTAAAGCCATGACGAATGAGTTTGAAAAAACGATCTCGCGCAACCCAAAACTCTATCTCATCATTACCATTCCAATTTACTCATTACTCAGTTTCCTCTGGTTCAAAAAGGCTAAGTTTAACTATTCTGAGCATCTGGTGATGAATTCTTACCGGATTATTCCGGAAATGTTGTTTAACTTATTTGGATCTGTCGTATCCATCTTTTACGCTAATAAACAGGTATTGATCGTATTGTGTATCATGATCCCCGCTGTTTTTGGATTTATCTACAGTATATGGTTCTATTATCAGTTTTTCTCTAAAAGCGCATACGGTGCAAAAGGTCGTTTATTAAGAAGTGTGCTCATACTCATTTCTTTCTTCATGATTCCAATGATCATGGGACTCATCGCAGGAATGCTGATGGCGAAAGCACACTAAGTAAGCTGCCTACCACGGGTTCTTTGGTGATATCCTTCTTGATAATTGATCTGTTATTCATTATGTTCAATACAAATAAAATAGAACCATTTATTCTGCAAAGTGTTATCCCAGTAATTTGCTAGTCATTACCGCGTTATTAATGAGCTAATTACTGTGTACCATGAAAAGAAGATCACTCGTAACCTTTTTATTGCTTGGTTTAATTTGTAAGGAAACCAATGCCCAAACCGATAGCAGTTTCCAATCTTTAAAAGGACAGCAATCACTTCAGTTAAATCTGGGTACCCAGGGGATAGTCGCCGAATATGTTTACGGCGTGTTGCCCGAAATGGCGCTTCGCGGAGGATTGAATTTCATACCCCTTAAAGCCAATAATGTATTCAAAATTTCAGGATTTAATTCCACCTCCAATCTGTCGGCCGATTTCTATAATATTCATGTACTGGCCGACTATGTACCCGCGAAAAACCTTTCATGGTTTAGAGTTGTAGGTGGCTTTGCTTATTTCCTGAAAGCACGTGGCGATATCAGGGTAATCCCGTCTGATGATTACAAATATGGCGACCTGGTGCTAAACGAGGATCAGATCGGATATGTTGACCTCACGGTAGACTGGAAGGGATTTGCACCCTATTTAGGGATTGCACTGGCTCATACTTTCCCGAAGAAAAATTTCAATGTGAGCGTTGATTTGGGCACCTATTACCTTACTAAACCGAAAGCCGACATTACCGGAACAGGATTGCTGGAAGGGAACTCCTCACAAACACCACAGTTTCAGTCAAACATAAAAGACTACCGCTGGCTTCCTGCCATTCAGGTTAATTTTAGTTATAAATTTAAAAATAATTAATTATGTCAACAGCAAGAATAACTCCCGTGGTTTTGATGCTCCTGATCTTGTCGGCATGTAAGAAACCTACAGAAAATATTAAAATTGTAGTGGATACGGATGTAATCAAATATACGGCAATGATTAATGTTACTGACGCCTCTACCGGCGCTCCCGCACCAGCCAATACTACCATTACCATCTCGGGCGACCAGGCATCAAACATTTATGAACTGTCAGGAAAGAAAGACATCCGCCTTACTTCAGGCATGGTGACCATTGGCTTACAGCCGAATGTAGTACCTGCAGAAAACAATCCGATTACCATCAGCGTTGGCATAGCTTCCAGTGGATATAACACGGCTTCTAAACAAATTACATTTACCACGTCCCAGAAACAACAGGTAATCAATATTCCGATTACAAAAACCGGTTCAACCACACCGCCAATAGTTACCCCACCACCACCCGTTTATAACAATACTTCTCTAACCTTTACCGGAAGGTGCCCAAGCCGTACAGATATTGAAATCAGGCCGAGTGTTTACATTTATTTTAAAAAAACAGGTTCAGTCGACGCTTTCCAGTATCTCGGTTATATGGACAGGGGAAATATTACAACCAATTTATTACAGCTGAATGAGACGTATGATTTCCAGATTGTATATGGTGGCGACACTTATAAAGTGAACCAGAAAATTGAACAAACCAGCTATAACCTCACTATCGATATGCCCGCGGCATGTAATTTTTAAGGGGTCTGATCAAAAGCAATCGTAAAACAATAAAGGCTTCCTATTGGAAGCCTTTAACTGTTAATTTTCAATAATCTGATAGTTCACATTCACCCTTTTCGGGTAATTGCTCTCCTCAAAATTTAAAGAAACGAAAGCTGCATTTTGATGCAGTTCATTCCTGAGTGCATCTTCAAAATGAAACTGAAGTTCTTTCTCTGCGCGCTCCCTTGGTTCAGTTAATAAATTCCTGTCGCTTAAATTTTCCGGCAATAAGGTGATGTCACAATTTCCCTCACTTATTTCTTTGACTAAGTATTTCATTTGTTCGGCTCGTTCTTCCTTTTATGTGTTATTCAAAAACGCGGTCAAAAATATGTGAATAGATGATTGTTCCTGTAATCTCAAAGTTAATTTTAAAAGATACCTGCATTAACAACTGTATACCAAATGGATACAAACGAAAAATCAAAGTAAATAAAACCAAATGCATCATCAATACGTTCATATCCGTTTTAAGATACATAAAAAATTATCCTGCAGCCGCCTGAAAACCCTATCTTCCATCCCCGTATAAGGTGAAAGTGTTTGAATGATATAGAATAATTTGTATGAAGATGTTATATTCGTTAAAGTTTTGTAAGCATCCCCCCAATTAATGAACGATTTAAATTCTCCCTTGTTTAAGGCTATTTTTGAAACTGATATACCCAGAGTTGTATTGAAAGCCAATGCGCCGGATTTTACTATTTTGGCATATAATCAGGCTTATGATGATAGTACCCATAACCATGGCAGAAATTTAACAGGACTCTCTTTGTGGGAAGCTTATCCCGATAACGATTCTCCTGTAGCAAAAATGCTGCTCTCAGAGGGTTTATTAACTGTTACAAGAGATAAAAAAAACCTTAAACTTCCTGTTTTCCAATACCAGATCCCAACAACAGAGGGATCTCAAAAAGAGGACAGCTGGTGGCAGATTGAAATTATTCCGGTGCTGGATGCTTCCGGAGAGGTTGACCTGTTAATTACAAATAACCGCAACCTTACTGAACAGATTTTAAGTGAACGAAAACTGAATTCTTCTTTAAAACGTGAAGAAGATTTAAATATGGCCCTGGCCGAAACACATGAAGAGCTTGCGGCTTCAAATGAAGAGTTACAGGCAAGTGTGGAAGAACTATTGAGTGCAAATGAGGCATTAAGTCAATCGCAGGGAGACCTGGAATTCCTCAATATTGAACTTGAAGAACGGATAGCCTTACGCACGAAAGACCTGGAATCCAATCGGCATCTCCTGGAGAATATTATTCAAACCACTCCTGTTGCCATGACTTTGTTGCGCGGAGATGATTTAATTATTGAACATCCTAATCCTCACATGCTGCACATCTGGCAAAGAAGTCGTGAGCAAACCGTTGGAAGAAAAATAACCGACGTATTTCCCGAACTTCACGAGCAGCAATTTCCCGCTTTGCTGGCGGAAGTTTTTAAGACAGGCAAGAAAATTGCTATGCCGGAGGTACCTGTAGACATATCACATACCGATGGTAGCCGCAAACTGATCTATGTTAATTTTTCATACGATCCAATTTTCGATGATGCGGGAAAAGCGGAATATATTCTGGCAACAGTAATAGATATCACGGAAATCGTAGAAAACAGAAAACTACTGGAAACCAACCGATTCGACCTTCAGGTAATCGGAGAAGAACTCGCAGCTTCCAATGAAGAACTGGCTGCTACAAACGAAGAGCTGGCAGCAACAAACGAGGAATTGCAGGAGTCGCAGGAAAACCTTTTCAAAAATAACGAAGCACTAAGCAACGCAGAAGAAAGTCTGCGACTGGCTTTGGAATCCGGTAATCTAGGAACCTACAGTGTAGATTTATCCAGCAGAAAGTTTAATATTTCTGCAAGAGCCAGAGAATTTTATGGGCTTGAACCTGATGGAGATGTCTATTGGAACGAAATCACAGCAACGGTTGTGCCTGAATACCTTCCGGTGATCGAACAGGCAAGGAAAGATGCAATTCTTAACGGGCTACCTTATGATGTGCAATACCCTATTGTTCCCAAGTCTGGCAACCAGATCAGATGGATCCGGGTAGTTGGCAAGAGTATTAGCGCTACAGAAGCCAAATCCGGAAAGTTTATTGGTGTCATCATCGACATTACTCAGGAGGTGGAACACCGGAATGAAATTGAGGAAAGTGAGAGACGATTCAGAACGATGGCTGAAGGTACCGATGTGCTGATTTCTGTAGGTGATGAAACTGGAGACGCAGTGTACTTTAACCAGGCTTGGATAGATCTTACCGGGATTGAAATGAACAAGCTTTTAGGCACGCAATGGACTAAGCTCATTCATCCGGAAGATAAAGACCTCTTTTGGGGAGTTTACCTTTCCGCTTTTGAAAAACAGATTCCTTTTACCGGAGAGTTCAGAATTTTGAATAAAGAGGGTGATTATCGCTGGCTCCTGGCCAAAGGCCCTCCGCGGTTTAATGAAGACGGATCATTTGAAGGCTACATTTGTTCATGCATTGATATTACTGATCTCAAAAGAGATGAGCAACGTAAAAATGATTTCATTGGAATGGTGAGCCATGAACTAAAAACGCCTTTAACGGCTATAAACGGCTTTGTACAGGTTCTGCAAAGTAAAGCAAAAAAGGAAAGTAACGATTACTTTTTGCTCGCCCTGGATAAAACACTAAATCAGATCAGAAAAATGACCACCATGATCAATGGATTTCTGAATGTTTCGAGGTTAGAATCTGCACAGCTTGTCATTCAGAAAGCTGAATTCAACCTGAACAAGCTCCTTGCTGAAATGGTTGAAGAAAGCGACCTGATTCAATATTCGCACACCATTACATTATCAGTAAAAGAAAACATTACCATTAATGCCGACCGGGATAAAATCGGCAACGTTATTTCCAATCTGTTAAGTAATGCAATAAAATACTCAGCAGCAGGCACAGTTGTTCATGTCAGCTGTAACATTACCGGGAATGAAGTAACGGTGAGCGTCGCTGATCAAGGTATCGGAATCAGCGGCGATGATGCGAAAAAGTTATTTCAACGCTATTATAGAGTTGGCAGCAATCAAACGATATCTGGCTTTGGTATTGGCCTATACCTGAGTGCTGAAATTGTTCAGCGTCATGGTGGAAAGATATGGGTAGAAAGTACCGAAGGTGAAGGAAGTACCTTCCTGTTTAGTCTGCCGTTATAACGATCTTTGTTATTTTGAAATCATCATTAAGTAACAATTCCAATATTATTTGATTTGAATAAGTTTTGATTTGAACTACATACTTTGATATTGCTGTGAAAAATTACATTTGCCGTGTAAATTATACACTATGTCGCGTAGATTCTTATTTCATCCACTACTTTCATTAATTCTTTTTTCATCAAGTTACTGTGCCGCTCAAACCTTAACGTTAAAAGAGGCTGTAAATACCGCATTAAAGAATTATGGCACGATAAGAGCCAAAGAAAGCTATGCAAATGCATCGAGAGCAACCATACAGCAAACAAAAAGAGAATACCTGCCTAATCTTAACCTGAGTGCGCAGCAGGATTTTGGTACAATTAATGGTCAGAATGGACCCCAATACGGACTTGGCGGCCTCGGGACAGCTTCATCAGGACCAGCCCTTGATAAACAGAACTGGAATGCTGCCTTTGGTGCGTTATATCTAGCCAACGTTAACTGGGACTTCTTTACTTTTGGCAGAATAAGGGAGCGCATCCAGGGGGCCAATGCGGCTTACCGAAGAGATCAGCAAGACCTGGAACAGGAAAAGTTTCAGCAGGAAATCAGGGTTTCCGCAGCGTACCTCAACCTCCTTGCCGCACAACGCATTACACGCTCGCAGGAAAAAAACCTTTCTCGGGCCGTTACCTTCAAAAACACAGCTACCGTCCGGGCTAAAAACGGATTGAATCCAGGTGTGGATTCTTCTTTCGCGAATGCAGAAGTATCAGCAGCAAAAATATCGTTGACAAAGGCCAGAGATCTGGAACAGGAACAAGCCAACAGACTGAGCGTGTTAATGGGATCAAGTGCGGTTTCTTATCAGCTCGATACCAGTTCCATTACCCGCATACCATCAAACCTGCTTACTGATACCACTGGTAAATCAGCACATCCCCTGCTGAAATTCTACCAGAACAGGTTCGACGTAAGTCAGCAGCAGGTGAATTACCTTAAAAAACTTTATTACCCTAGTTTTTCACTCTTCGGTGTGCTACAAGGCAGAGGCTCAGGCTTTAGTTCTGGTTATGCACTTGACCAGACGGCATTCAGTACGAGCTACGCCGACGGAATCAATCCAACCCGTGGAAACTATTTGATTGGAATAGGAATGACCTGGAATATCAGCAGCCTGCTCAGGAACCACCCGCAGGTAAGGGCACAGGAATATACGAGCCAAGGATTGAAAGAAGAATACAATCAGGTTGATCAGCAATTGAAAGCTCAGCTACTCCTGGCAGAAACCAAGCTAAATAACGCCCTTCAAAATTATCGTGAGGCACCAATACAGGTAAAAGCTGCATCAGATGCCTACCTGCAGAAAAGTACGTTATACAAGAACGGGCTAACGACCCTTGTCGATCTTACCCAGACATTATTCGCTTTGAACAGGGCAGAGACCGACCGCGACATTGCCTACACTAATGTATGGCAGGCGCTGCTACTTAAATCGGCTGCGATTGGTAACTACGAAGTATTTATTAACGAATTTTAACAGGCTATAACAATGAATTTAATACGTTTCGCACTACGCAAGCCCATTTCCATACTCGTTTTGGTAGCGGGATTATTTTTCTTCGGAATAGGTGCAATCAACCAGATCAAGGTTGATATTTTACCACAAATGAATTTGCCTGTAATCTATATTGCCCATCCTTTTGGCGGTTACACCCCATCGCAAATGGAAGCCTATTTTGGAAAGCAATATGTAAACATTCTTCTATTTGCAAATGGAATCAAAAGCATCGAAACTAAAAACACACAGGGTTTAATGCTGATGAAACTCACCTATTATGAGGGAACTAATATGGCCCAGGCAGCAGCAGAGCTCAGTGCTCTTTCTAATAGAGCCCAGGCCATATTCCCGCCAGGTTCCCAGCCCCCTTTCGTCATCCGTTTTGATGCCTCATCTTTGCCGGTTGGTCAGCTGGTATTGAGCAGCGCCACGCGTACCAATAACGAATTGCAGGATATGGCAAATACTTACATACGCCCGGGTTTCTCAGCAATTCCTGGTTTGTTGTCCCCCGCCCCTTTTGGTGGAAGTCCGCGTACAATAGAAATTAATGTTAATCCTTCCCTGCTGCGTTCACACAACCTTACAGTAGATCAGGTGGTAGAAGCCATCAGATTGAATAACCAAACGGCCCCATCAGGAAATGTTAGAATTGGCGATAAAAACTACCTGACCCCAACAAACTATACCATCAAAAAAGTTAAAGATTTTGAAACCATTCCACTCTTTAAAGGTGGCGTACAAAATTTACAGCTGAAAGATGTGGCCACCATCAAAGACGGTGCAGATCTGGTTGCAGGCTATGCACTGATCAATGGCAAACGTTCGGTATACCTGAGCATTGCAAAATCTGGTGATGCATCCACCTGGGACGTGGTAAAGAACCTGAAAAAAAACTTACCAAATATTCAAAACTCCTTGCCCGAAGATGTAAAATTATCCTACGAGTTCGACCAGTCGGTTTACGTGATTAATGCCGTAAAAAGTCTGGTGAGTGAGGGTGCAATCGGTGCAATTCTGACGGGCCTGATGGTATTGCTCTTTTTGGGCGACAAACGGGCAGCATTAATTGTAATTTTAACAATCCCAACGTCCATTATTGCAGGCGTTCTGTTTCTTAAGCTTTTTGGGCAAACCATCAACATTATGACCTTAAGCGGTCTGGCTTTGGCCATTGGTATTCTGGTAGACGAATCAACCGTAACCATTGAGAATATCCACCAGCATTTCGACATGGGAAAACCCAAGGCATTGGCCATATGGGATGCCTGCAAGGAAATCGCATTTCCAAAGCTTTTGATTTTGCTTTGTATTTTAGCCGTTTTTGCCCCTGCATTTACCATGACAGGGATACCCGGCGCACTATTTTTACCATTGGCACTGGCCATAGGTTTCTCCATGATCGTATCCTTTCTCCTGTCTCAAACTTTCGTGCCCATTATGGCCAACTGGCTGATGATTGCCCATCCTAAAAAAGGTGCTGAACATCACCCGGGGATGACTCAGGACGAAGCAGATTTCAAAGCTACCGAAATTCCCCTCGAATCAGAAAAAGACACGGTGAATCAGAAGAAGGTATTGGTAGAGCGTGAGGATTTTAACGATGACGGTAAGATCAGTTTCTTCGATAAGTTCAGAAACAGGTTTACGCGCTTTATCGACAGGATGATGCCTCACCGCAAGCCGGTGGTAATCATTTATTTGATTGCTATCATCAGCCTTGCCGCACTGCTGCTATTGAATATCGGGCGCGATGTACTTCCCAGGGTTAATTCGAGCCAGTTTCAGCTCCGGATCAAAGCTGCCGATGGCACACGTCTGGAACGTACAGAAGAGAAAGCAAATATTGTGTTAGCGGAGCTTAAAAAAATGGTAGGCGCTGAACACGTAGGCATATCATCCGTTTATGTAGGTCAGCACCCTGCTCAATATTCAGTAAATCCCATCTATCAGTTCATGGCCGGACCTCATGAGGCCGTTTTTCAGGTGAGTTTAAAGGACTTTGAAGAAGATATGGATGATTTCAAGGATGAATTTCGTGCACGTATCAAGAAAGCATCACCTGATCTTCAGCTTTCATTTGAACCGATAGAACTAACGGATAAAGTATTAAGTCAGGGCTCTCCAACTCCTGTTGAAATCCGTATCTCGGGCAAGAATAAAAAACTTAACGAAAAATACGCCAACAAGGTGCTACAGGAATTGAAAGACATCTCTTACATGCGCGATGTTCAGATTGCACAGCCGATTAAATACCCGTCACTGAATATCGACATCGACAGAACCCGGGCAGCACAGATTGGCGTGGATATGGCTGACATCTCCAGGTCGCTGATTGCATCTACCTCTTCATCCCGCTATACAGATAAAAACATCTGGCTGGATGAAAAAGCTGCACTGCCTTATAGTGTACAGGTACAGGTACCACTAAACCAGATGACCAGTAAAGATGATATTGGTGAAATCCCCTTGTTAAGAAACACGGCAAGGCCGGTGTTGAGCGATGTGGCGAAAATTACTCCCGATACTACGTACGGTGAAAACGATAATGTGGGCGCTTTGCCTTTTCTATCGGTTACCGCCAACCTATACCACAAAGATCTGGGCAAGGCTTCGGTAGACGTGGATAAAGCGATTAAAAATTTAGGCGAACTACCTAGGGGCCTGAATGTATCGGCGGTGGGTTTAGGTAAAGTATTAACCGAAACATTGGATAGTCTGCAATCGGGTTTACTGGTAGCCATTGTGGTGATCTTCCTCATGCTCGCTGCAAACTTCCAGTCATTTAAAGTTCCATTAGTCATCCTGGCTACTGTTCCGGCAGTAATCCTGGGCTCATTATTATTACTAACTTTAACAGGCTCTACGCTCAACCTTCAGTCGTATATGGGCATCATCATGTCGGTAGGTGTATCCATTGCCAATGCTGTTCTACTGATCACCAACGCCGAACAGCTGAGAAAGCATAACGGAAACGCGCTTGAATCAGCAAGAGAGGCTGCGGCCTTGCGTTTACGTCCGATTATCATGACCAGTATTGCCATGATTGCAGGTATGCTGCCAATGGCCATTGGCCATGGCGAAGGCGGTGGTGCAGTATCTCCGCTGGGCCGTGCCGTAATCGGAGGCCTGCTGGCATCAACATTTGCGGTATTAATTGTTCTCCCTCTTGTATTTGCATGGGTACAGGGCAAACAAGATACCAATTCATTGTCGTTGGATCCTGAAGATCCGGAAAGTTTACACTACATTAAAGGTTTAGCCGAAAACGAATAACAGCACAAACAAATGAAAACTAACACATTCTCATCATCCATTACCATTACTGCCTTAATCATATTAAGCGCAATCTACGGCTGTAATCATTCAGAAAAACAAGCGGCTAGAAAAGAAAAACAAGCAGCAATTGCCACCTTTGATCTTAAAAAAGATAAATTGTCTACAGCCCTGAGCCTTCCCGGTGAGCTGATTGCTTTGCAACAGGTAGATTTATATGCAAAGGTAAGCAGCTTTGTAAAAACACTTAAAGTGGATATCGGTTCCGAAGTAAGCAAGGGACAATTGCTAATGACACTGGAAGCACCGGAAATGGTTTCACAAGCGGCTGCCGCACAATCGCGTTTAAAAGCTCAGGAGGCGGTATATACGGCAAGCAAAGCGAATTATAACCGCTTGTATGAAACCAGCAAAACCCCGGGAACCATTTCAACAAATGATTTAGACCAGGCACTTGCCAGGAAAAATGCAGACCTCGCACAGCTGGACGCGGCAAAAGCGGCCTTCAAAGAGGTTGGTGCAATACAAGACTATCTCACCATCAGAGCACCATTTAGTGGGGTAATCTCAGCAAGAAATGTAAATCTTGGTGCCTATGTCGGGCCTACAGGCAAGGGTTCTGATTTACCAATATTTACGCTTCAGGATCAGAAAAACCTCCGTCTTGCAGTGTCTATACCCGAAATCTATACAGGCTATCTGACTGCCGGTGATGAGGTTAACTTTACCGTTAAATCTCTACCGAATCAACAATTTAAAGCGAAGGTAAAAAGACTTTCAGGAGCGTTAGACTTGCGTTTAAGGGCTGAACGCATAGAAATGGATGTTCCAAACCAAAATAAAACACTTCTGCCGGGCATGGTTGCAGAAGTGAATATACCTTTACCCGCTAACGCCAGTACTTTCATTATCCCGAAAAAAGCCTTGCTGGATACCAGCGAAGGATTTTATGTACTTAAAGTAAGTAATAACAAGACAGTAAAGGTTGCTGTTAAAACGGGTAGGGAAACAGAAGATAAGATAGAGATTTTTGGCGACTTGAAAGAAGGTGAAAAACTTGTTGCAGAACCTAGTGAAGAAATGCACGACGGAACGATTGTGAATCCTTAACTTTACGTTCAGGAACACCACCATGATAAATTCAATTGCAAAGAAGGAGACACTTGTTGATTTTTACAATAACCTAAAAATCCGCCTGCCTGAAATCCCTATGCCCAGCCTGGGAATGATCAATGATATCGGGCACTTTAATGTGTTCAACAGGGCAATAGTGTGTTCCAATCTTCCATCTGAATTTAGCCGCAGGGATTTCTACAAAATTTCCCTCATTATTGGCAATGGCATTTTAAATTATGCCGATGCCACAATCGAAATCAAAGAGCGGGCATTATTGTTTACCAATCCCAATATCCCCTATTCCTGGCACAGCACATCCCCGCAGCCTAATGGCTACTTCTGCCTCTTTACCGATAATTTTATTCATAGTAAAAATGAAAGCCTGAAAGACTCCCTCCTGCTGAGGCTGAACAACTGCCCGGTGATTTGCATTGATCATGAACAGGAAGACTACATTAAACGCATTTTTGCCAGAATGATGAATGAAATGGATGGTGATTATATTCATAAATACGATCTGCTCCGCAACTACGTGCAGTTGATTGTACATGAGGCATTAAAGGTTCAACCCACAGGAATGGTCCTGAAACAAAATAATGCCTCAGTCCGCATCACCTCCCTCTTTATCGAACTGTTAGAACGACAGTTCCCCATCGGTTCTACAGAACACTCGCTGGAGTTAAAAACCGCACAGGATTTTGCATCCCGTTTATCAGTACACGTAAACCACCTAAATCATGTGGTAAAAGAAGTAACAGGCAAAACAACTTCCGAACACATTACAGGACGTATTACGACGGAAGCGGTTGCACTTCTCAAAAATACAGACTGGAACATCTCCCAAATTGCTTATTGCCTGGGTTTTGAGTATCCTGCCAATTTCAACCTTTTCTTTAAAAGGCGAATGAACTGCACACCGCGAACTTACAGAAGTTAAAAAACAAGCTCATCCAGTATTTGGACACCAATGTTAGCGTAACAAAATCAAAGCTTTAACCCTCAAAAACTGCTTAACCTTTCGGTTATTTTAAATTTAATATTAAATTGCAGTTTCAAACCAAATATAAATGAAATACTTTTTCGCCCTGGGCTTAATTTTCGGCTTCATCAGTTTAAATGCGCAAAGTTATACAGCTGTCAGAAATGTTCCTGACGACATGATTAAGCTAAAGCCAGCAGCAGTTCAAAGAACAGATACCAATCAATTATATTTTGATGATAAAGGAGTTGCCCTGAGTTATACGCAGTTCAACAAATTATTGACCAGTGGACAATATGTAGCTAAGCCTGCTGAAGAAATCACCAATCCTAAAAGAATATCTCTTCAAAAATTATCTCCTGAAGCCTACGAAAAGCTTAATGATTTTATACGAGATAATACCAGCATTCAAAATGAGCATATTGCCACCGGTAAGAAGCTGGATGTTTCAGTGCTCAGCCCTTATTTCAAAGGGCCTGAATCAAACAGGCAGGTGCTTGTTCAGGTTTATTGGTATGCCGGATGCAAAAGCTGCGATGAATCCCTTAACCAACTTTCTGCATTCGTAAAAGAACTTAACAACCCTAAAAACTTGTCATTTGCCATCATCACTACTGATGATATCACATTGGTAAATAAAAAGCTTAAAGAAAATCCACTTCCCAATACTGAGGTAATCGGTTCAGGAAGAACCATCGCAGATGCCTACGCAATCACCGAATTTCCTGCTTATATTGTGAGTAACAAGAATCAGATTATTAATTATGCTGTTGCCGGTAGTTCGAGATTAACGATACCCGACCTTAAAACGGCCATCAAAGCAGCGTTAAGTGAATAGCCAGTTCAGCAGTAACATTGTTATATACTGCTGAAATACCTGCAGTTTAGCTATATTGTCTTCAAAACCTAGCTCATGGATCAGAAAATAATAAACCTGTACGACGAATATACCCACAGCCAGATGGGTAGAAAAGATTTTATCAAAAAACTGTCTATGCTTGCGGGTAGCACGGCTTTAGCGATGACTATTCTCCCCCTATTGGAGAATAA
The DNA here is from genome assembly GCF_032678525.1 of Pedobacter frigidisoli. Classification (GTDB taxonomy): domain Bacteria; phylum Bacteroidota; class Bacteroidia; order Sphingobacteriales; family Sphingobacteriaceae; genus Pedobacter; species Pedobacter frigidisoli_A. Next base: position 161,555 of record NZ_JAVTSE010000006.1, on the reverse strand, counting down.
TTATGCCGCGGCCAGCTATGTAAATGATGAAATTGAAGTCAGCAACGTTAGCTATACAGGTGTGGATGGAGAGATAAAAGCCGTACTGGCAAAACCGAAGGGCAAAAAAAGCCTGGGTGCCGTTCTGGTTATTCACGAAAACAGAGGGCTAAACCCGCACATCATTGACGTCACGAAAAGGGTCGCTGCAGAGGGCTTCCTGGCTTTGGGTGTCGATGCCCTTTCGCCCCTGGGCGGTACGCCTGCCGATGAGGACAAAGGCCGCGAGCTTATCGGCAAACTGGATCCGGAGAAAAATCTGCAGAACTATTTAAAAGGACTGGAGTATTTAAGAAATTTAAAAGATGGTAATGGTAAAGTGGGCTGTGTAGGATTTTGCTGGGGAGGTGGCATGGCCAATAAACTGGCAGTAAATGACCCTAAGCTTCAGGCAGCAGTTGCCTATTACGGCGCACAGCCAAACGTTGCAGATGTTCCTAAAATAAAAGCCAGCATCATGTGTCATTACGGTGGTTTGGATGAAAGAATTAACGCCGGAATCCCAGCTTATGAAAAGGCTTTAAAAGAAAACAATATTGATTATAAGATATTCATTTACGAGGGCGTAAATCATGCTTTCAATAATAATACATCGCCAACGCGATACAATGAAGCAGCTGCAAAACTAGCGTGGGGAAGAACAATTGAACTGTTTAAAAAAGAACTGGCTATTTTGACCAGATAGGCGGTTGATGATATTTTAAAAGAGATCCGTTTTTAACATCTCTTTTAAAATGTTCGACTGAACATCGAAATTGCTCAGGTGATGGAGGAAATTAACATCAGAAATTTTCTGATAACTGTTTTCCAGCAAATCTGTGATTTCATTTGGGATAGCAGTTTTAAGGATTGCCGCACTACTCTTCAGCTTATCATTTTTGAACTGCAGCTCCTGAACAATACGCTCGCGTTCTGATAAATTAGTGGAAACATCTATTCCTTCAATCACAGTCAGATCGCAGAGCACAAAAAGATTACGGGCCGGAAAGAACAAATAATAATTATCCTCATCCAGAAACCGGTAAACCTCTAACACCAGTTCACCTGATTTTAAACCCAGATGAAAAGCTGTCCTGAAATCATGCTTACATAGTTTGCCCATCAGCTTTTTCTCAATAACGGCATAACTACTGGTGTAAACGTTTTTAGTGCCATGGTCGATCAGACGGGCAAACTGATCGGTATTGAGGTTGAAATAAAAGTCGTTTGCATATTTCGCACTGAAGGCATTGATATTGCGCGAAAATGGAAAATCACTGCTTAAATCAGAAAGCACCTGATAGAGCCGCCTCAGCGATTGATTTATTTTTAAAGACTGTTGTTGTTTTTCAAGATTGAAGCTTTTCTGATCGTTAAAGGTTGTACCCATTTTAGCAATCAGCTCCTCATTTAAGTGGATTTCATCATAAATAAGTGAAACATTCTTTTCATTGCTTTTTTTGATTTTTTTCAGTAATGCGGTTACACTGTCGGTAAACTGAAGATGAAAAAGATCCAGTTTTTCAATTTCAAGATCTTCATTATTGTTAAAAAGCTGATGAATAACCTGTGTCCTTAAATAAATTTTATAGATAATCTCTTCATCAAAAAACACAGAGAGCAGTTGCAACCTGCTGATCTCTGTGTTTGATTTCTTTAAAATATTTAAGCGATAATCATCCATATTTAATTACCCACCCGCGTCACATTCTTTTTCAGCTCGCTTTCAAGTGTTTTAAGTTCACCGTCCAACACCCTGCGGCTTTGTTCTCCCGCTTCATGAATCTTTTTAACTTCATTCAAAGTTTCTATCAATGAAGAGGTGGTTTGCTTCAAGGTATCCAGAGATACTACCGTTTTCTCATTTTCTTTAGCAACATCGATGCTGTTCTGTTTCAGCATTTCTGCATTCTTTTGCAATATCGTGTTGGTGGTGTCTGAAATTTTCTTCTGCATCTCCACGTTGGCTTTCTGGCGTTGAAGGGCTACCGCAATGGTTAGCTGATTTTTCCAGACCGGTATAGTGGTCGAAATGATCGACTGCGCCTTTTCGGCTATCGAAGTATTATTATTTTGCACCACCCTGATCTGGGCAAGAGATTGCAGCATGATAAACCGCACAATTTTCATATCCGCCAGTCGCTTGTCCAGGCGGCTGGTGAAATCTCTCAGGTCGGCAATCTCATAATCCTGATAATCTGCTGGCCTGCCTTCCATCTCGGCTAGCTTAACCTGAAGCTCATTATATTTCAGCTGCCCGGAGATAATCAGCTCTTCCATCTGATGAATATAGCTTACATTGCTATCAAACATCGTTTGCAAAGCTGTATTGTCTTTGATCGAGTTTAACCTTCCGGCCTTAATCTTGTTGGTGATTTTATCAATATTATTAACCACCACGTCGTATTTTTGAAAAAGCTTTTTCACATCTACGACCAGGTTTTTCAGAAAAGGTATTTTAGAAATGAAACTCTTAAAACCGCTCTGCTCAAGCTCGTTTACATCAATGTAGTTAAGCTCAGTAAGGAGTTCGTTGATTAAACCACCCACTTCGCCACTATTGTAAGTTCTCACAGACGCAAGGAAATCGTTACTATACTTCTCCATAGAATTCTGAGCCTCACTTCCATAATTCAGGATAGAGTTCACGTCAGATGGCTCAAGGGATTTCGCGATCTCCTTATACTTCGCGGTATTTTCAGGACTAATATGCTCAACATTTACATTCCCATCCTTATCCAGTACTACCGGTGTTAGGGAAGGTGTTGCATTTGGGTTCGTTTCCATAGTGAATAGGTTTGCGGGCTATAAATAGTTCTGGGTTACTGTTTTTACAGTTTCTTCCAATTTACGGTCTTTTGTTGGTTCGCCGATGGCATTGAATTTCCACTCACCATTTTTCTTATAAAAAACACCAAGTACCATTGAAACTGATCCTTTAAAGGCAGCTCCGTTAGCAATATCATATTTAGCAAAAACCTCATTTACACGTTTCGTAGTGCCTTCATAAATGCGGATAGACGCAAATGGAATGGTTCCAAAATCGTGACCTCTGAAGCTGTTTAACACGAAGGCAACATAGCTCACACCCGAATCAAGCTGACTAAGGTCAATCGTAATGATCTCGTTATCTAACCCATCATCGCCCCCCATATCACCAGTTAAATCATCACCGCTGTGTTTTACTGAGCCGTTTTTTGATTTAAGGTTGCCAAAGTAAATCACTTCCAACAGCTGTTTGTTCTCATTATAAAGTGCACAACTTGCATCTAAATCTACTGCCTCTTTCGATGAACCAAAGCCAAATAAGCCTTTCTTTTCGATAGCGCCCCAGTTAATACCTACACAAACATTTTGCAGTTTACTGCCATTATTTTTTTCCAGACTGATACGCTGTCCTTTTTCGAGATTGATTGCCATAACTTATTGATATCTATTTAAATAATCCTGTAAACCACCCTTCATACCCGATCCAACTGCTTCAAATTTCCATTTACCCTCACGTTTGTAAATCCGTCCAAATTCAACTGCAGTTTCGATTGAAAAGTCTTCTTCCAGTTCGTACTTTAAAATCACTTCGCCAGTAACTGAATCAAAAATACGGATAAACGAATTTCTTACCTGCCCAAAATTTTGCCTTCTAACATCAGCTTCATGAATGGTTACCACCACACATACTTCGTTTACACGACTATCAATTTTGGTTAAGTCGATTTTAATTTGTTCATCATCACCATCACCATCGCCCGTTAAGTTATCGCCGGTATGTTCCACTGCTCCGTCAGGAGAAACCAGGTTGTTGTAAAATACAAAGTTCTCATCCGAAACCAGCTTTTTCTGATCGTTTAGGATGAACACCGAGGCATCTAAATCAAATGCACTTCCGGTGGTTGAATTGTTGGTATCCCAGCCCAGGCCTATGGTAAATTTAGGTGCCTCGATATTTTCTCTCTGCCCCTTCTGTAAGTTAATAGCCATATCTAAATTAATTTATAGTTATTGTTTTTAATGTAGTCTTTTATTGAATGTAAATTATTGGCGTAAGCCTCGATGGTGTGGTAATTGTTTCCCAGCGACAAATCATAAAGCTGATTGATAAAATCACTGCTGCGTCGCTCCAGAAAGATTTTAAAACTATTTTCCTGCGTATTTAAAATATACTTTACAATCCTCGTGTTGAAACAAAAGTTGCCACTTTCAATGATTTCCTCCAGATCGAATATCGACTTGATCTGGTGATAGTTTAGAAAATTTTCGACGTTCGGATGAATATTCTTATTGATCAGCTCTGCAAAATAAAGCATGTGTATTTCATTGGTCAGATTATATTCCTTTGCCATTTTCAAAATCATTTTTTCATGGCTCCCCGTGATTCTGATATCGTCGAGAAATAACAGGGTTTTCCCTGTTAAAAAACCCTTATCGATATGAAAGGAGTCATTACCGATCAGGTTCAGGCGTTGCTCAGCACTCAGTTCACCATAATCTTCTTTGTAGGTAATCGTGCGGTGTACCTTGGCTTCCTGAACCGATTGTGCCCCATTCTCGACAAGCCATCGATTTAGCTGAGAAACGAAATAATTTTTCATCGCAAATGTGGCTGTTGGTATAAAACTGTAAGGGCTTGATATCACCACGATTTGACCACTGATCAGGTTATCAGCTAAATAATACCTGATAAAAGCATCGGCAAGGTTTCTCCCAAATGTCCTGGCTACCAGATCATCCCCGAATTTGAACCTGCTGTAGTCGTTAGGATCAAAGCCGAAATGGCTGGTGTTTTCAATTTTATGTAAAGAGAAGGTATATGGAATCATGAAAGTAGTGTTAAGATAGATTGATTATTAGAATTAATGAGGATGCTGTTTATACCGATGCTTTTGGCTCCAAGTACATCAGCAACCGGATTGTCACCCACATGTACCACGTCAGCAAGATGCAGATCAGGGTGTTTTTCCCTGCATATGCCATTGAGCATCAACTGGAAAAAGCTTTTGCTGGGCTTCGACATCCTGACCTCATCAGAATAGATTTGAAAATCAATAAATGGTGCAATGCCCAACTGTTGAATCACCTGACGAAGCGTATGCCCCCTGATAAATCCCGTGTTGCTTAAGATGTTAACTGTACTGCTTTGTGATTCCTGAATTTTTGCTAAAACCGGCAAACAGTTTTCGCAATATAGCATAGGTGTAAATTCAAAAAACAAAGCTTCTATATCTGTATAAATTTCTTCAAGATTGATATCTGAAAAGGAAAAACTGTAATCATTGATCATGCTGATCACAATCAGGTGCATTTCCTCGGCATCAACATTCTTGCCCGTTTTTTCATTCATGGCATTTACCATTAAATCTACCTGCCTGACAATTGAACTTACCTCTTCAATAGTTTTATTTTTGTTATTAAACTTTTCAAAGAAATACCTGGAACGCTCATGCTTGAAAGATGGATTCGATTTTATTAATGTTAGCCAGAGATCAAATGAGTAGTGTTTGTAAAAAGCCATTGCACTTATTCCTTATCTGTTTAAAATTCTAATATTGCCAAAATGATTCATTTATAGAAATATAGATTGTAAGTTTTTCGAAAGGTAAGCTAATCTTTAAGATTTATCGAGTACATCCTCTGCCTGTTCAGCAACCTGAGCATCAGCGGTATGTTTTTTTGGAAAGTTGAAAAACAAGGAGGTTAGTACAGGGATAATGAAAATACCAACTGTAAAAATCGAAACAAAAAGATCCGTCTTTTCACTTTCCAATACATGAGAAATTTCCGATTCGGGATTGAAATGGGTGAATACAGATGCTGTAAGTTTAACGCCCAGCACACCAATTACAATGAAGGCAACTGTTTCAAGAAATGTAAATTTCTCCATCAGTTTAACAAATGCCTGCGCCACGAAACGCATCGCCAGGATTCCGATAAATACGCCTATATAAATCAGGTAAATATTATCAGTGAAAGCTACCGCAGCAAACACATTATCAATAGAAAAGGCTAAGTCCATCACTTCTACAAGGGCTACAGTAGCCCAGAATGTCCCCACCAGGCCAACTGTCGATTTGTATATCCAGCTTTTGCTTTTATCCACCTCTTCTTCCTCTTCACTTTTACCACTGTTCTTTTTTCTAAAATAATCGAAGGCAAGATAGAGCAGATACAAACCTCCTAATGGTTTGAGCCACCATATTTTAACCAACCATGCCGCGAGAAAAAGGCATATCCCCCTGAAAACGTAGGCACCAATGATCCCATATTTCAATGCTTTATCACGCTGGCTTTTTGGCAAATCCATTACCATGGTTGCCAGAACAGCAGCATTGTCTACTGAAAGCAAACTTTCTATTACAACAAGGTTTAAAATAATCAGTAAACCAGCCTGTATGTCATCACCAAGAACGGTATGTAAGAAATCCATATTGAGCGTACCCTTTTATATAATTAATAATTTAGTTGAGCAAAGAAACAAAAATATTTGAATCTCGAGGCCTTATTTCAATATTTAGAAGCAGAAGCGGCAATACTGTTACAAGCTTATTTTTTTTAATTGATAACCAACTGATACACCGATCCTTTTTCACCAGCTAGAATAACCAGCTTACCCTTTTTTGCTTTTTGCACCGCGTTAAAACTTTTATCGGAAATGTGCTTCCAGGTTTGACCGCTATCTGTGGAAATGTCTGTTCCGGAAGTGCCAGTTGCCACAAGGGTATTCGCATTAATATAAGTTACTGCAGATCTGAATCCGGCAACCGGTATTTCCGGTTTCTGCCAGGTTTTCCCTCCATCCGCCGTTAGCAGGATGTTGTTAGAATTTTCTTTATCCTTTACGTAGTTGCCGCCAACCACAACACCTTTTTTATCATTGAAAAAATCGATGGAAAAAGGACCTGTAGTACTTTCACCCTGCCATATCGGGCACTTATATATGGCCCAGGATTTGCCATAATCAGTAGAAAAATAAATATTGGAAACTGTCCCTCCGGTAGAGATCCATACTTTGCCACCAGGCAAGGCTTTAATCGTGGTACCGCTCGCTGCAAAGGCAGCTTCACCTTTAGCCAACGCAGTTTTTAGGTTTGAGGAGATATCCTGCCAGGTAGCTCCCCCATCCGATGTGCCAAGCAGTTGCAACTTATCCATAATAGGATCACCAAAGGCCAGCCCTCTCTTTTTATCCCAAAAACTAAATCCATCCAGAAATATGGCAGAATCGAGATTTTTATAATGTGTTGTCCAGGTAGCTCCGCCATCCGTTGTTTTGAGGATGTAAGCTGGTGACCCAGCATTCACAACGATGGCATTTTCATTGTCGAACGCTTCAATATCACGAAAATCAAGTTTTTCGTAACCCCTCGGTTTCACCCATTCCCAGGTCTTACCGCCATCCACTGTTTTGCCAATTGAACCATTGCTACCGCTTACCCATGATACCTGATCTGAAACGACTGACAATCCACGCAAACTTGTTTTTGTATTTTCATTCAGCGGTTTGAACGAATACGATTGTGCAGCGCAAAAAAAAGGTGCCAATAACAGGCACCATACTATTTTTTTCATATAAATCTATTTAACCCGCCTGAACGTTTCCGAGCGCCCTAATAGTGAAATCCCCACATAGCCTCTAACATTTAAAACATCAGCACCCTTCAAGCTCATATTGCAACTATAGTTTTTTCCACTCTTTGGATCATATATTGTACCATCAGTCCATTTACCATCTTCGTACACAAAATCCTTCAGGATTTCTAAATTCAGCAAAGGTCGTTTTTGTAAATTTGCGTCAGGATTTTTAGCATCCAGTTTCGGTTTACCATTTAAATTAGGTTCTTTCATCCAGGCCAGTTTACCAAAATATTTGTCTCCTTTTTTATAAATTTCAATTTGTCCTTCTCCTGTAGGATTTAACCACTTGCCAACGATGGCATCTTTACTTTGTGCCATTGCCGTAAAAGACACTGCTACAAAAAGTAGCATTAAAAATGGAAGCTTTCTCATAATTTTTTATTTTCTAGTTAGTTTTTAAATATAGCAATTTGACTTTTATATCGAAACTCTAAATAAAGGTAAAAAGTATTAGAAAGTTTTAAGAAAGCAAAAATTACTTTGATACCATCGGTAAATATTTTTCGCGGTAAGCATAGAGCAGATAAAGGTTAAAGAGTAAAATCACTATTCCCATCACCATTTGCTCTGGTGCTAAAATCGCATTATATAAAAATATATTCAATGTTATCGGTAAAGCAACAATTGCACCTAAAGCAGCCGTTCTGTTAATTAACAGCAACAAACCCGCCAGCAGCTCGGTTACTTTCACAAACTTGAACAAGTAAGATACATTTAAACCAGACATAAATGTGGTTTGATCTGCTGACATTTTAGGCATTTCTTTCGGTCCCAAATGGAAGAAAAAGGCAATTCCGCCCCATAGAAACAAGGCGCCCAATAGCACGCGGGCTACAGTTGTAACAATTTTCATAATGTTTAAATTAATTTGCTTAATGGTTAGTTAGGATAAATATACTTATTTTTTTCCAAGCTCCAATTCAGTATTTCAGCAACTGGACGATCGAAAGAACTGGAACAAGTTATTCACAATCAATTTCGAAATGTTAATAATTTATTTCAAAAAGTTTCGCAATTATAAAAATTAACTATAACTTGAGGTTATTAAAACGTTAACGAAATATTATATTTATGATAAGAAACCCGAGAGAGAATAATTAACCAAAAGAAACTATACCAGCGCTATCCCAATTAACCAAACAGACAACCAAAAAAAATTAAATTTATGAGCACATTCCTGTTAGTTACCGCAGCTTTTTACGTAGTATCATTTTCACTGATGCTTTATTGCTACTTTTCTGCGGAGCAGATTCCAAGTGATGACGAAAAGTTTTAATCTTATAAAATCTGGATTAACCTCTCAACTTTCAAATAACCCTTCAGCCATCGCTAAAGCCACATATTTCTGCTTTAACGATCTATCCACCTGATTAGATTTCTTGCCGAACCCGTATACCAGATCACAGCAGCGATCAAAAAGATAACAATTAATATCCATAAAATCGGCCAACCCTCAAACTTATGCTTTGATTTAGGATGATAAGGTTCATTAAATTGATTATGGTCATGGTCAATCCTGTTTTCCTGTTGATCTGGTTCCGGATTAAGATTATCGCTCATAAAAAATACTCAGTTAGTATTGCAAATTTAATCTATTACGTACCATTTCAAAATTTTGTTGAAGAAAAGCTTAAGAAAAAGAAACAAAAGCAAATATAACGAAACGATAAGATACTAAAAAAGACAGCTTTTCAGGGCTGTCTTTTAAGGATCTACGAAAACATATTAATTCCAGCCGCCACCTAAGGCATGGTAAATATTCACCACCGCATTAAGCTGTTGTTTTTTGGTTTCAATTAGTTCTAGTTTTGATTGTAAAGCATCCCGCTGGGTCATTAGTACTTCGAAATAATCTGCCCGCGTTGCTTTGAATAAATCGTTCACAATATCAATTGACTGTGTTAGCGCCACGACCTGCTTTGACTTTAAATCATAGCTTTTTTGCAGATTGTTGATATTCGACAGTTGGTTGGCCACCTCAATATACCCATTGAGAATGGTTTTTTCGTAATTAAATACCGCCTGCAACTGCTTCGAATTTGCGGTCAGGTACTCTGCTTTAATTGCATTTTTGTTTATAATCGGACCAGCCAGATCTCCTGCCAATGAATAAGCTAAAGATTCAGGTGTTCTCAATAAATAAGAAGGATTAAATGCCTGATAACCTAGAGTAGCTGAAATACCCAATGAAGGGTAAAACTGAGCCTTAGCCACTTTAACATCTAATTTTGCAGCCGCCAGATCATACTCTGCCTGTTTTATATCAGGACGGTTCGCCAGCAATTGCGAAGGAATACCTGCCTGAACCGTTGGCGGAACTAAATCAGTAAAGCCCGAATGATCTCTGGCAATTGGTTGTGGGTAGCGACCGAGCAAAAAATTAATTTTATTCTCGGATTCTGTAATCTGTTGCTGAATATCAAACTCAAGACTCCTGGAACTCATTACTTCTGCCTCAAATTTACGAACCGCCAGTTCAGTAACCCGCATGGCCTGCTTTTGTACTTTCATCAGTTCTAGCGCATTACTTTGTAAAGCAATATTTTGTTTTACAATTTCCAGCTGGTTATCCTGTGCAAGCAACTCATAATAAGTATTTGCAATTTCGGCAATCAGGTTTGTAATTACAAAATTTCTGCCCTCTACGGTAGATAAATAACGGGTTAGGGCTGCCTTTTTTGCATTGCGCAACTTGTGCCAGATATCCGCTTCCCAGTTTGCTTCCAAACCAAAAGCATAATCCGGTAAAACCTCCGGAACTTCTTTCCCTGGCGTAATATCGGTTGATGCATCACCCGCACCACTGCTGGTATAGCGTCCAACTTTATCTAAACCTGCTCCAACCCTATATCCAATAGTAGGTAAAAGCTCTCCTTTTCTGGCCTTGATTTCATTTTTGGCGATTTCAATCTCCTGCAAAGTAACATTCAGCTCCTGATTATTTTTTAAAGCCGTGTCAATCAGACTTACCAGATGTGGATCAGTAAAAAACTGACGCCATTGTACTTTTCCACTGCTCAATGTATCAACTGAAGTATTAAAACTTCCCGGCACATTTTTATTTTCTGTACGTTGGGCAAAATCAGGCACTTTACATGCGCTGTAAGCAGCGCATATAAAGCCTAAACCAACGATTTTATATATATTTTTATTTAACATGATATTATAAGTCTTCGGTTAAAGGATGTTCTTCTTCAATTTTGATCAACTTACGTTTGTCGGCAATGGTGCCAAACACATAATAAAGTCCGGGGATCAGCACTACACCGAAAATGGTACCGAACAACATCCCGCCGGCCGCAGCTGAACCAATGGTACGGTTACCAATGGCACCCGGTCCTGTAGCAAATACCAATGGAATCAATCCTGCAATAAATGCAAATGATGTCATCAGGATTGGCCTGAACCTTACAATTGCCCCTTCCATGGCTGCCGCCAGAATAGTTTTGCCTTCAGCATGTTTCAATGCCGCAAACTCTACAATCAGTACCGCGTTTTTCCCCAGTAAACCAATGAGCATCACCATCGATACCTGTGCATAAATGTTATTTTCCAGTCCGAATAACTTCAGAAAGAAGAAAGCGCCGAAAATACCTGCAGGTAATGATATGATTACAGCCAAAGGCAGAATAAAGCTTTCATACTGTGCTGAAAGAACCAGATAAACAAAACCTAAACAGATTAAAAAGATGTAAATCGCTTCATTTCCTCTTGATACCTGATCTTTAGAGATACCAGCCCAATCAATACCATAACCTCTTGGAAGTGTTTTTTCTGCAACGGCTTTAATGGTATTAATCGCTTCGGCACTACTGTATCCCGGTGCGGCAGATCCACTGATCTCAGCTGCATTATACATGTTGTGACGGGTAATTTCCGAAAGTCCGTACACTTTTCTCATTCTCATGAAGGCAGAGTAAGGAACCATCTGATCTTTATCATTTTTGACATAAAGTTTCATGATATCCTCTGGCAAAGCACGGTACTGAGGTAAAGCCTGTACAATAACCTTATATTGACGGCCAAACTTGATGAAGTTGGTTTCGTAGTTACTACCAATCAATGTAGATAAGGTATTAAGCGCGTTATCAGGTGTTACCCCTTTTTGCTGTGCCTTATCATTATCAATATCAAGCATATACTGTGGGAAACTGGCACTGTAAAAGGTAAATACAGACTGTAGTTCTTTTTGTTTATTTAACTCTTTTACAAAATCCTTACTCACCTGCTCCATTTTTGCATAGTCGTTATTTCCGGCTTTATCTAAAAGACGAAGCTCAAAACCTCCTGCTGCACCATAGCCAGGAACTGCGGGTGGCTGGAAAAACTCGATGGTCGCCCCTGGAATATCCTTGGCCTTTTCTTCAAGTTCTTCAATAATCTGCTGAGCAGTTTGTTTACGATCTTTCCAGTCATCAAGGTTAATTAAACAAGTACCCGAGTTGGCGCCTGTACCTTCTGTAAGTACCTCATAACCTGCAAGCGCTGAAACGGATCTAACACCTTCAATATGTTCAGATATTTCTTCCAAACGCTCAGAAATCTGATTGGTACGCTCCAACGTGGATCCCGGAGGGGTTTGAATTACGGCGTAAATCATTCCCTGATCTTCGTTCGGGATAAAACCTGAGGGAACAGTACTGCTCAGGAAATAAGTACCGGCACAGAAAGCAGCAAGTACTCCAAAGGTTACCAGCCTGCGCGTAACTACCTTGTCGAGAATTTTCTGATAGCGACCGGTTAGTTTAAAGAACCAGTTGTTAAAGGCATCCAGGCCTTTATCAACAATAGTTTTCTTTTTGGTATGGTGCGGATCGTGTTTCTTCAACATGATGGCACATAATGCCGGTGTTAAGGTAAGCGCTACAATACCTGACAAGATGATGGCTGTAGCCATGGTGATAGAGAACTGGCGGTAAAATATACCGACAGGGCCAGCCATAAATGCAACAGGGATAAACACTGATGCCATTAAGAAAGTAATTGCAATAATGGCACCTCCAATCTCACTGATGGCCTGCTGGGTCGCTTTAAGTACCGATAAATGCCGGTCTTTTTCCATCTTGGCATGCACCGCCTCTATCACTACTATGGCATCATCCACCACGATTCCAATAGCGAGTACAAGTGCAAACAGCGTGATCAGGTTGATCGTGATCCCGAAAAACTGCATGAACATGAACGTACCAATCAGCGATACCGGAACAGCAATAGCCGGAATCAAGGTTGAACGCCAGTCGCCAAGAAAGATGAATACAACCAATCCTACCAGAATAAATGCTTCAATCAGCGTGTGGATAACCTTTTCAATTGATGCATCGAGAAATTTAGAAACGTCGTAACTGATTTCATAATCCATACCTTTTGGAAAAGATGCACCCTTGATCTCTTTCATTTTGGCCTTGATATTATCAATTACTTCCTGTGCATTACTTCCATAAGATTGCTTTAAAACAATTGCTGCTGAGGGGCGACCATTCAGGTGTGAATACAAATCGTACATCGAGCTTCCAAATTCAATATTGGCTACATCTTTCAAGCGGAGCAACTGCCCATCCGGATTGGCACGCAATACGATGTTCTCATATCCTTCTTTCGTGGTAAAACGGCCTGAATACTTTAATACATATTCAAACGATTCCGAACGCTTTCCGGAACTTTCACCTGTTTTACCAGGCGAAGCTTCCAAACTCTGATTATTCAAAGCTTCCATTACCTCATCAGCCGAGATTTTATAGGCGAGCATTCTGTCAGGCTTCAGCCAAACGCGCATGGCATACTCCCTGTTACCCAAAATATCTGCAAAACCAACCCCGTCAACACGTTTGAGCTCAGGCAAAAGATTGATATCCGCATAATTATAGAGGAAGTTTTCGTTCATGTTTTTATCCTTGCTATACAAGTTGATATACATTAACATGCTCGATTCTTCACGGCTGATTTTGATCCCCTCACGGATAACCAAAGGTGGTAATTTGTTGGTCACTGCGGCTACCCTGTTCTGCACATTAAGCGTAGCCTGATTCGGGTCGGTTCCGAGGTTGAAGATAACCTGAATGGATGCCTCGCCGTCATTACCTGCGTCGGAAGCAATATATTTCATCCCTGGTACACCATTTAATGCACGTTCCAGGGGAATCACAACCGACTTAATTAACAGTTCGTTGTTTGCTCCCGGATATTCTGCCGTGATATTAACTTTTGGCGGAGAAATGGAAGGAAATTGTGTAATCGGCAAACCTGTTAAGGCCAGAATACCCAAAAACACAATGACAAGGGATATTACTATAGAGAGAACGGGTCTCTTAATAAATTTACTAAACATGATAAATCTCTTTAGATTAAACTATTCGGCTTTTAATGTCAATTGGCTTATCACTTCTTTAGGGGATACAAATTTGAACTTGATTTTATCGTCATCCTTCACTTTCTGTACACCTTCCAAAAGGATTTTATCGCCTGATGATAGGCCTCCGGACACGATATAAATATCCGGAAGCTCACCCCCAATGGTAATCTCTCTCGATTTAACGGTATTGTTATGGTCAATTACAAACACATAGGTCTTATCCTGCAATTCGTAAGTGGCTTTTTGAGGGATGATAAGCGCTTTTTTCAAAGGAACAACCATTTGAATTTTACCCGTTTCACCATTTCTCAGCAGATTATCCGAATTATTGAAGCGTGCCCTGAATGCGATATTTCCGGTTTCATTATCAAATTCGCTTTCAATTACCTCGACTTTACCTTTTGATTTCAGTAATTCGTTGTTAGCCATGAGCAGGCTTACTTCCTGCTGGCCCTTATTTTTAGATGATTGATAGTTAAGATATTCTGGTTCCGACACATTGAAATACGCAAATACCTGACTATTATCAGACAGGCTCGTAAGCAATGCGCCATCATCAACCAGGCTTCCTATCTTAATCGGCAGACGATCGATGGTTCCATCAAATGGCGCCTTGATTTCAGTATTGGTCAGGTGGAATCTGGCCAGACTGGCTTCAGCGTTAGCCTGCTGTAATTTAGCTTTCGCCATAGCCAGTTCATTTTTAGAAACTACGTTTTTGTCGGTAAGCAGTTTGGTGTTTTCCAATTCAATTTCTGCCGCCTTGGTTTCAGCCTGCGCTTTCAATAACTCAGCCTGTGCCATTTTAGGCATAATTTTAAATAAAACCTGTCCTGCCTTTACATGTTGACCTTCATCAACATAAATGTTTTGCAGGTAACCTTTTTCGAAAGCCCTCACTTCAATATTGCGCACGGACTTGATTTGTGACACATACTCTTTGGTAAAAGAGGTGTCGATTGTGAGCGGCGATGTTGCGGTGTAAGTAACTTCTTCTGCTTTTTCTTCTTTCTTTTGAGAACAACCTGTTACGTAAAGCATCGTGAACAGGCTAAGGGAAATGAAAACTCTTTTCATCGTTTGTCTGATAGTTTATCTGATTATTTTACTGATTATGAGATGGTAAGCCGATTTAAAATACCTTTTTTTAATAATGACCAGGTATTTTCAATAAGTCATGCTCCATTTCTTAATTTTCTAATACGAAATAACTACAGAATTATGAAGTTATAATGAAGTTGGCTTTCTGCATAGAAGCTTTACCTCCCTGAACCGTCATTAAGGCTTACTCTGAAGTTTACTGTAAACAATTTCATGTTAGCGAAAAAAAAGAACCGCTATTTGCAGAAATTCTTATTTATAATATATTTGTTACACAAACTATGATAACATTACGCCCGGAATTCGATTCCAGCGAGTGAAAAAACAAACTAAACTATCCCTTCATGAAGCTAAAAAGAACAATCATTTATCTGTTATTAATCTATGCTCCTATTGTTACCTTTGCACAGAAAGAAGCGAACGGTACTGGTAAATTTTCCTTATCACCCGCATTTGAATTGTTAAGATCAACACATGGCAACCTGTTTTATGCCCCCTCTTTAAAAACAAATTATCTGTTTGCAAATGGCTTGGAACCTGGTTTTGGATTCGAGTATGCTACCACACCACTCCATCACGATAACGGCTATGTACTGTACAAACTTAAGTTTTTACCTGTTTACGGGAACCTGAAATACAACTTCAAAACAAGCCATCAAATCAAACCTTATGTAGAATCTTCACTGGGGATATCATTTAACAAATATGACATCGCCGTAGATGCCACGCCTGATATCAAGTCTAAAGTCAAAGAACAGGGATTTTATGTTTACACAGGATTTGGTACCAAGTACAGCATTACTCCTGGGTTAAATACGTTTTTAGCTGTAGGCTTTAAAGGTTATAAAATGAGTACCAATGATTTAGATATTAATCCACATGGGTTATCGTTTATGCTGGGTTTTACATTCCTTTAAAATGAAAACAGCGGGGTTATTACTACTGGTCACTGGAATCATAAGTTTGAGCGGCTGTGCCTTGTTCAAACGTGCCAGGGTACACGAACACAATGCAATTGAAAGCAGAGAATTCAACCTTCCTATATTTTTATATCCTGCTAAAAAACCGCAGACCAGAAAGCTGCTTATTTTTCTTTCAGGAGACGGTGGCTGGATCAAATTTGAAGATGATCTGTCTGTAAAATTTGCTGAAAATAACTTTTTTACCATCGGGATAAATTCCCGTGATTATTTCTGGGATCAGAAAACGCCCGAACAAACTGCACACGATCTGGTCCAGTTGATCCGGAAATATGCCTTAAGATATAAAACTGATCAGGTTTACCTGTTAGGCTATTCTTTTGGTGCCGACGTACTGCCGTTTATTTACAATCAACTTCCCCTTCGTGCAAAAAGACATGTCATGGCACTGGAAATGCTCTCTCCTTTTTCAACTACCGACTTTATGGTTCACTTTGGTGATCTGGCAAATATTTCCAGCGATAACTATCCTTATAAGGTCGACCTTGAGGTGAAGAAATTAAAAATACCTGTATTTTGCTTTTATGGCCTCGACGAAAATGAAAAAGCCCTGGAAACTATTGTTCAAAAGAACTTCGTAATTGGGAGCCTTTATGGCGATCATCATTATAAGGACTCAGAATATGACAAGATTATTTCTGTATTAAAGCAAAAACCCTAGCAATGCATTACAAATTTACATTCATTATCGCTTTAATGTTTATCTGCCTTAAGGGGATGACACAAGATGTATCAAAATTACCTTTAACGGCTAAAGCAAAATCAACGGCAAAACAAGTCATCTTTTATCTAAGCGGCGATGGTGGCATGAATAGCTTTTCCCAGAGTTTAACCACTTCATTAAATGATAAAAATTACGCCGTGGTAAGCCTCGACAGCAGAAAGTATTTCTGGGAGCAAAAATCTCCTGAAAAGCTGACACAGGATTTAAGTGCGGCGGTTGAATATTATTTGAAAGCCTGGGATAAGGATGAATTTGCGATTATTGGTTATTCTTTTGGTGCAGATGCAGCTTTGTTTTTGAGCCATCGCTTATCAAAAGACTTGCAGGTAAAACTGAAAGCCACGATCCTGCTTTCGCCTTCAACCTCTACCGATCTGGTGATTAAACTTACGGATATGATGGGTTTTGGCAATAAGGAAGCTAAATATAAACTGGTACCAGAAATCAGTAAAGTCACCAGTCCATTATTATTTATTTTCGGCAAGGATGAAGAAAGCGATCTCTATAAATTAATCCCGGAAAAGAAAAACATCACCAAAACACAAATACCCGGATCGCACAAATTTGATAATGACATTAAAAAAGTAGTTGCTACCATTCAAACAGCCCTCTGATCTAGCTTCCTTCAGAGATTCTTTTCAGTGCGTTTGGCACCTGAAGCAGATGGTAATGGTGTCCGTAAATAAGGTATTTCTTTTTCCATTCCGGGAAGAATTTCTCTTTATATTTTCTTAAGCCCTTAAACTGAGCAAAGGCTTTGAGATTCTCATAGGCATATTTAATGGTTTTTTGGGTAAGGTCTTCTCCATCAATGCCTGATAGAGGCGCTAAGCCCATATTCACATACTGGTAACCCTCTTCTTTTAAAAACAAGAATGTTTTAGCCAGCAACATATCCAACACGCCATTTGGAGCATCTGTCTCTTTACGGATTAAATCGTAAGTTGCTTCTCCAGGAGCATAGTCTGGCACCAGATTCAAAAATGCATATACTTTTTCTTCCTGATCTTCAATAGTCAGGATTGTTTGATTTTTTAAGATTGTTTTATCAAATACACCCTGCGTAAATGCTACCTCTTTTTGATTTAAATCCCTGAGCCAGTTATCAGAAACAGTTTGAAGCTTTTGTAAAAACCCCTCCTTCTGCTGTCCTTTATATACCTTAAATACATAACCCTCTCCGGTTAGCCGGTTAATCGCACTTCTGGTGGTCTTCATTTTTCCCCCATCGATGGTAAATTTAGTCAGATCCAAAACAGCCTCTTCCCCTATCGGGATTGATTTCTTCCCAAGCGACCTATACATTTGAAGAGATTCTTCAGGCACCCGGTAATAAGCGGCAATAAATCCGGTATCACGGCAACGCTCCTCAAACTTTTGAATCATTGCCAGTTTATCCTCAACTGATCCGGCCACAGGATCTTCTAAAACAAGCGCAAAATGGCGGGTGATCTTAAAACTGATGAATGCAGTCCTGGCTTCATTGAAGTACACAAACTTGTCAGGGTATGTTTTAAAATAGTCGAGCGCGGAAATACCATTATCTTTCAATAAAACATCTGCTTCTGTGAAATCCTCAGTTGTATTGTATGGTTTTGAAAAGTACGGTTTAAGTAAACTGAAAATAATAAACAAAATAACCAACCCACTCGCCCCATATATAGATTCTTCGAAATGAACACCAAAAGTGGTAAGGGGGTGCAATGCACGGTCGTCGATAAAAAAAATCACTTTCAATACGGCAACTACCGAATCTGTAAATTTAAACTCTACGCCGAAATGCCGTTTCTCCATAAAGTAAAACCCAACAACGCCGTAGGCAAACACGGCAACAATGGCGTAAACAAATACAGCATACGAAATTTTAACGAACCTTGGATGCGGCTTCAGCTGGTAATTTTCCCGGGTATAAAATAATGATGCTCCGGCAACCAAAGCCAATAGCGCCTCCTCATAGTCTGCTGCTTTTAGTAAATGTCCGATAATCGAAAACAAAGTAAGGGCAAGTGCTACGTACCAAGCCCTTTTCGATCCCTGCAACAGAAAGATGCTAAGCATGACTAGTATTAAACCGAAAATCAATACCAAAGCATTACTGGTTACGATCAAATCTTCAGGAATGATATTTTTTACCAAACGTAACCGTGTAGGAATAGATGGCGTAATAGAGGATATTATATTGACAACGCCAAGGATCAGGATAATGAATGCAGGCAACAAACGAAGAACAATACTGTCCTTTTTCATAACGAAGCTAACAATCCCCCCGATTAGTGGTAGCCAGAACTCAAAAAACCTGAACATTAAAGTAATCGTAGCTGCAGCAATGAGGGGAAAGCCAAATTGTCCGAGAATAAAGGTCAGAGAAACTTCGATGGTTCCTAATCCCCGTAAAAAGGGAGAAGCTATAAGTAGGATTACCATTACAATATAACCCACAATTGCCGCTGGAATACTGGCTTCAAAACCAAGGGCTAGCATGCAGATATAAAGATGCAGTATACCGATAAATTCAATTGCAATGGAAACAAGCAGGGTAAGCCAAAAGTGCTTACGACTGATTTGTTCTTCAATCATGTCATCAAACACAGTGGATAGTGATGGTCTTATTTTTGAAATATAACGGTATGCCCAGGTTTTTTGTGATATCGAATAAATCGTGATAAATAAGAATGCGGTTAGTACCAGCAGAAAAAAGAAGCTGAGCATTTCATTCTGCCCAAGCTTGGTCGATAATAACGCAACTCCCAAAACCGGAATGGCAACCAGTACCACCGATAAAATACCACAAAAAGCAAAAAGTGTAGAAGAGAGGTGTATTTTTGATTTCGAAATGCCTTTTTCCTCTATTTCCCTGGTAAAAAATATGAGAGATGAAAACCCACCTGCAGGAAGAAAAATGCTGATCAGATTCCGTTTTAAGAAGAGCTTGATGGAGTTGACCAGGGAAATGTCTACATCCAGTGCTTTAAAACTGTAAACATACATTTGCCCTTGTGCTATGATGTAAACTCCTGTTAGCAGCATACCCAAAACCACATAGGCGGGGACTGCTGTATCCAGTTGTCTGGTGATTTGAACAACCTCTACATGTTGAGACCTGATGAAGAAGACGGCCATGCCCAACATGAATATTGCCAGAAAAAATTGCCAGAAAAACTTGTTGTACACCAGACTAGACAGGAATGATTTCGCTTTATGCATAAAAAAATGGATGCAACAATACCTCTGACAGATATCTGCTGCGTGAGTTTGTAGGATAATTAATTATTAGTTCTGTTACGAAATTAGAAAGATTTCACAATTATCAAACAGAAATTGTAAAATTTTTATTACACCACAGACACACCACTTCGAAATCATCAAAGCGTCCATTTTTACAGTAAAACCGAATAGAAACTTTAATCTTTCTTATCTGGTCTGATAATCAGCCTTAATGTCGGATCGTTGGTAATAAAGCTCCATAACCAGTTAAAAGCCAGTTTTGCTTTGTTTCTAAATCCGGCTATTGGAATGATATGGATAAACAACCACACTAACCAGGCAAAAAATCCTTTGAAAAAACCTTTAG
The DNA here is from genome assembly GCF_032678525.1 of Pedobacter frigidisoli. Lineage (GTDB taxonomy): Bacteria > Bacteroidota > Bacteroidia > Sphingobacteriales > Sphingobacteriaceae > Pedobacter > Pedobacter frigidisoli_A. The sequence goes on along the minus strand of NZ_JAVTSE010000006.1, from coordinate 141,183 downwards.
GTAAATCAACCACAGCTTTGAATTTAGCAATAATTGCCATCGAGCCTTTATCATTATAAGCAAAAGATTTCAAAGGCTTCCCCTGTACTTCATGCATTAGGTTCTCTCCTAATAAATCTCCCTGCTGAATGGCAACTTGCGCCAGTTGAGGGTGCCCATCAGGAAATTTCGGATCGGTAAGCTGGAGACACTGATCACCAATGGCATAAACCCCTTTTAATCCGTTAACCTGATTATTGGCGTTCACCAGAATTCTCCTGCCTTTTCCAACCGACTCTTTTGGGATTCCTTCTGCTGACCTTGCAATAACCCCCGATGCCCATATTAGCGTTGCCGCCTCTATATCCGTACCGTCAGACAAACTCACTTTTGTCCCATCATATCCCTTCACCAGTTTATCCAGCAATATCTCAACACCTAAATTTTTCAAAACTTTAATGGCCTCATTCTGGCTTTTCTGACTCATGGGTGCAAGCAATGTTTTCAAACCGTCAACGAGATATATCTTGCCCATTTTGAAGCCTGCCTCCGGATAATCCTTTGCAAGTACATTTCTACCCATTTCGGCCATCATACCTGCCAGTTCAACACCTGTAGGTCCTCCACCGGCAATTACAATGTTCGAAAGCCTTCTCTTTTCCTCCACATGTTCCGCACGCATGGCTTTTTCAAACTGCAGCAAAATATGGTTTCGCATTTCTACGGCATCTTCTATGCTCTTCATTGGTAGTGAATTCTGGCTGATCTCCTCGTTTCCAAAAAAATTGGTTTCCGCTCCCATGGCAAGTACCAGTACATCATAGTCCAGCACGCCATTGTTTGTTGTAATCTTACGCTCTTCAACTGCAATTGATTCCAGTTTCCCCATAAAAAAACGTATCCCTTTCTCCTGAAATAATTTCCGGAACGGATAGCTGATATTAGATGGTTCTATAAACGCAGTAGCTACCTGATAAAGCAGTGGCGGAAAGAAATGGTAGTTATGCTGATCAACCAGCGTAACCTGATGTTCTGATGATTTGGAAAGTTTTTTCGCCAGGTTAAGTCCTGCAAAACCTCCTCCTATGATAACAACTTTTTTCATTTTATTTTATATTGATGGATCACTGAGATCAAATGGTGGATGTAAATAAGATCCGGTTCTTAATCAACCCACTGGGGCGCATAAAGTTTGAATAGATCAGCATCTACAGTCGATTAAGACACCTGAATTACTTTCATCATTTCCGCGCAAAGGTACAACAGCGCAGCGTTAATCAAAAGTTACATTAACTATAGTTTTAAATTACTTATCTGCGTTCCCCGATTTGTTGCCTCCACATGGAATAATATAATCCCTTCTGATCAAGCAGCGAATCATGTGAACCGACTTCAGAGACCTTTCCCTTTTCCAATACATAGATGGTGTCTGCATGCATAATGGTAGAAAGCCTGTGTGCAATCAAAATCGTCATTTGTTCCCTCTTGTCAGATATTTCCCGAATGGTTTTTGAAATTTCTTCTTCAGTAATAGAATCGAGCGCTGATGTGGCCTCGTCGAAAATCAACAGCCTTGGTTTTCTCAGTAGTGCCCTGGCGATGGAAATACGCTGTTTCTCTCCTCCCGACAGTTTCATACCATTTTCTCCGAGCACAGTGTCTATACCGTTGGTTGCTTTGGCAATCAAACCTGTTGCAGAAGCTTTATCCAAGGCATCCTGTATCTCCTGGTCGGTTGCTGCAGGGTTAACAAAGCGCATATTATCTTTGATTGAGCCGGCATAAAGCTGAGTTTCCTGAGTAACAAATCCGATTTGCCGGCGGAGGGGATTGTAGCGAACCTGGCTGGAAGAAATGCCATTGAAAGAAATTTCACCTTCCATAGGCAAATAAAGTCCAACCAATAACTTCACTAACGTTGATTTACCAGATCCCGAGGGACCAACAAAGGCAGCCGTTTGCCCATTACTGATGCTGAAGGATAAATCGTCGATGGCATTGTAAGATGCTGTTTTATGACGAAAGACCACGTTTTTGAACGCCAGTGTTTCAAGGTCTGCCACTTCAACTGAGTTTTCAGGACGCGTCTCTATAGATTTCCGCATCAGCATATCAAAAGTATTCAGCGAAGCATCGGCTTCCCGGTACAGAATGATCATATTACCCAGATCCTGTAGCGGCGTAAATATAGCCGTAGAAATAAACTGCATGGCAATAAGTTCACCTGTACTGAGAATGTTCCGGAATATTAACCACAACAATATAAATAGTACAGATTGCTTTAATAAAATCAATAGTCCACCCTGAAGAAAAGACAAACTACTCACCTTTTTTGCCTTCAGCATTTCCAGATCAAATATCTTTTTAGTTTGTTCATTCAGCCGTCTGATTTCTGCAAAAGTTAAACCAAGGCTTTTCACCAGCTCGATGTTTCGCAGGCTTTCTGTGATAATACCGGCCTGCTTATCGGCCTGACGATTAATGGAGCGTTGAATAAACTTTATTCTTTTCGAAACCAGTCCTGTTAGTGAACCCAGAACCAGTACCCCAATAAAAAAAACCGGAACCAGCAACCAGTTTTTATTAATGCTATACCACAAAAGGAAAGCAATACCAACGAGCGATGAAAACAGAATATTAATGAAAGCATTGATAAACCTTTCTGCATCAGTTTTAACTTTTTGTAATACAGATAATGTGGTTCCGCTCCTGTTTTCTTCAAACTCCTGAAAGGTAAGCCGAAGCGTCTGCTTTAAGCCATCGTTGAATATACTCATTCCAAAGCTGGCCACTGCCTTGCGGGTAATGAACTCCTGAACCGATTTACATAACCTGGCAACCAGTGCAATCACCAGTGCGATTACTAACCAGTAAACTACTGCTGATATCAGCTCCTTTTGGCTCAGGCCAAGTTTATTTGTTGAGTAATCATCAATAATTTTCCCAAAAATAACGGGATCAAGTAAACTCAGAAGTTGCGACGCTGCAGCCAGTGCCAGCGATGCAACAATCAGCCATTTGTAGGGAAGCAGGTATCTGAACAGTATCTTCATGATATGGTGTTAATCAATACAAGCTACAACGCCGTGCCCCAAAAATGGTTTCAATAATAAGGATATATTGCAAGGCTCCTGCTAACCATGTTCCTGATCGGCAACATTACAACAATAAGTTTTGAATTCGAGCCAAATCTCAGTTAAATAATCCCGACATTTGGAAAACGAGCCCTTTCCTAACCAGGAGGATAAAAACCATTTCAATTTCCTGTATAAATATGAAAGCAATAAGAACCGTACGGTATTTTATGATGAAGAGGCTCAATTTAATTGCTATTCTTATTCTTGTTTTATTGATTGGTATTCCTGCAATATTGATCCAGGGCGAACACTATAAGGGACCTATCGCCAGCCGCCAGCAGAATATAAGTGGTAAAAAACTAAAAATCAGCAGCGGAGGCCGTAGCGTAGAGGCTGTACTGACTGAAAATGCTACCACCAGAGCATTTATCACCAGATTGCCTATGACGCTTAAAATGAAGGACATCGACCACCGTGAAAAGTATGCCCTGCTAAGCACCAAACTTCCTGTTAAGAGTCTGGTTGAAAAGCAGCATGTTATTGGCGATGTCTCCTATCTGCCTGATGGTCGGATCTCGATCATTTACCATCAGGACAACAAACCGACTAACCTGAAATTCATAAAACTTGCCAGTATCGGCGCCACTGTTAATGCGTTAAGTCTGGAAAGCCTTTCAGAAATCAGCTTTGAACTCATTAAAAACCACGATTAACCGCGCTTTATTAACCTCCTTTTTCTTGCTTTGTTTGAGCTTCATTATTTGGAACAAGCCCTTTTCGCTGCAGGGGAGTAAGCCATTCGGGTGAAGTTTTAGGTCTAAAGGGATTAAAAAAGTAAAGTCCGTCTACACTGTATAACCTAAAGTGTTTTTTTAATCTATCGCTGAATCCTTCGTAGTTTTTGCCAGCTTGATTTGTCCATGCTGCTTCGGCGAGTGCCGCCATACGTGGAAAAAGCATATAATCCATTTGTTGGTTTTCTACAAAAGCTTCTGTCCATAAATTGGCTTGCATTCCCCGTATTAAATTACCGGCATTTGGCAAATCTGTTATGGCCGCTCCCGGAAAATTATAAACATTTTGTATCGGAACAAAACTGCCCGACCATTTACGGCCCAGCACTTGAGATGAATCCTGAACAAAATCGAAGTATAGTGGCAAACGTGGGCAAAGTACAACCTTAAACCCTTTTTGCAGGGCCTGCTTTAATACCTCCGGTTTATCATGCCTCCACCAGAAAACGGTGGTTTCATCAGTACTTAACTTTCCACTAACAATCTCATCCCATGCCAAAACTTCATTGTTCAAATTTTTGATACTATCTGCCATTCTTTTCACAAAATAAGCTTCAACCTCTGTCAGGTCTTTAAAATTCTGCTTTTTTATCAGTTGCTGCACAGCCTCATCCTTATTCCAGTGTGCGTTACCAAAATGAACTTCATCAGCACCTATATGAATCATCTGTGATGGGAAAAGCACATCGACTTCCTTCAGAATACTTGACAGGTACGCATATGTTTCCTCTTTACCCGGATTAAAAGTAAACTCCGGATATTTGGGTGAGCCACCGCCACTGAATGCCGGATACGCCCTGTTGGCAGCTGTGGCATGACCAGGCATATCAATTTCCGGGATTACATCAATATACCGTTCAGCAGCATACCTCACTATCTCTTTTATTTCTTCCTGTGTATAATACTGAGCCTTGGCCAAAGAGTCTGTTTGATTGCCAATTCCACCCACCAGGGTTAACTTCGGATAAGCTTTAATTTCAATCCGCCAACCTGGTTGATCAGTCAAATGCCAGTGAAACTTGTTAAGCTTATAAAAAGCCATCCAGTCTAATAGCTGCTTTACTTTTTCCTTACCGAAAAAATGACGGGATTCATCCAGCATAATTCCACGCCAGGCATAACGGGGCTGATCTTTTATTTGCCAGCCTGAGAGGCTAATCCGGCCTTTAACCACATCTGTTTGCCGGATAAGCTGAAGCAGAGAAGAAACACCTGCAAACAAACCCTGAGGGTATGATGCCTTAATTTCGATCTTATTTTCCAAAACCAAAAGCTGATAAGCCTCAGCTGGTTGCTTCACTTTGGGCGTAAGCTTCAAATGGATATAATTTGCGCTACCCTGATTACCTGTACGCAAACTTACGGCACTATATTTCAATATCTCTGCTTGAAGATAGTGGGCTATAGCAGCCGTATTTTCATCGCCGAAAATCTGCGTGTGCTGATCAAGAATAAATGTTGAACCCAGCTGAACGGCTTCAACCGGTTTTGGGATTAGCGGTATTTGAACCTGGGCCTTTGTAAACTGGCTTGCTGTAATCAGCGCAAAGAATAAAAATAAGTGTTTCATTTAATGTGGTATCAATTAATGGTCCTCACTACTAATATCCCTTAGCACTAAACAATGTACTATAGGCCAACAGAAAATTTTTCCTCCCGCCCCAAGTACTAACATGCCTGCCTGTTTTCCACAAGTCACTGCTTCAGCAATCAAGCTTGCGCTTGCTTACCTTTCGTTTCAGAAAAATTCAACTTTAAGGCTACTTGTATCTAAGCCTCCTCCATCGTGGCCTTATGCCGGCTTCCCCAATCCTCCAGCGCCTTAATGATAGGCTTTAATTCATATCCAATCGTCGTCAGTTCATATTCTACTCTTGGGGGTACTTCCGGATAGACTGTCCGGCTGATCATTTTGTTATCTTCCAGTTTGCGTAATTGCAGACTTAACATTCGTTCAGTGATATTGGGCAAACGCTTTTTCAACTCACTAAATCTCAGTTTTCCTTCCAATAGCCACGAACATATTACCAACGTCCACTGTCCACCTAGTATATTCGAAGCGTAAGCTTCCGGACATTCCTCTGCAAGCGCCTGTTTATTGGCAAAATTGGTCGATGCTGTTTTAATATCTGTCATTACTTACATTTAATATAGTATATTACAACGGGCTGTTAATATACAAAAGCTGGGTAAGGGACAGTACTTTTGTATTAAATAATTTTGAAAAAATGCAAACACTAGTCATTGTTACCCATCCAGATATCGAAAATTCACTGGTTAATAAAAGGTGGATTCAGGAGCTCAATAAATTTCCTGATCAATACGTTGTTCACCAGCTTCACGAGGCTTATCCGAATGGAAAGATAGATGTTGTGGCTGAACAAAAGCTCATTGAGCAATATGATAAAATCGTTTTTCAGTTTCCCTATTATTGGTTTAACAGTCCGTGGTTCCTGAAGAAATGGCTTGATGAGGTATTAACTCATGGATGGGCATATGGAAGTAAGAGTGGCTACCCAATATCAGGGAAGAAGGTTACGCTTGCTATATCATTAGGGGTTGATGAAGAGGAGTTGAGCAACACAGGAAAATATGGATACCCTTTAACAGAACTTACGCGACCATTTGAACTTAGTTTCGAATATGTCAAGGCAGACTATCGCCCGATATTTGCTTACTATGGAATTGAATATAATTCATCGAAAGAAAGCATAGAAAAAAGTGTAAAACTATATATAGAATTCTTAAATGCGCTGTAGATAAGTACTGGCAAACTTTACGATATTTACGGCGGAGCCATTATTTATGTTCACAAGTGGTAACTCAAACTGAAAAGTATGTCCAAGAAATTCACGATCATAATCCTATTTTCAATGCTATTTTCCTTTGCCGGTGCACAGCCTGTTGTGCTCCGGTCTACGGGGATCCGTAAAGCTTTTCAGCTCTCTATTTACCCCGGCGCCGATGGTAAAGGGGCTTGTGTGCAATACCTTGGCCAACATGGTTTTATACCTTTGAAGTTAAAAAGCAGAGTGGCAAAAGGTGGTGTATCAAAAGTAGTTTACGTTTGGGACGAGGTAATTGATGGGAAGGCGACCGGCAGCTATGGATTGAGTATGGAAGCTGGAAGTTCATCAACGGCATGGTATAAGCGTAATAAAGACAACAAAATATTTAAGCTTGCGGTAGCGACAAGTAGGGATACCATTACCACACTGGATAAATACCTGCTTCATGGCACGTTGATCTCATTCAGTCATAGCACAAATAAGCCGCTGCTTTTTAGCTATCCAGATGGCAGTTCAAAACTTAAGCAGCTGCCCGACTTTGATCAACCAGATCCACTTCGCATGGGTACTATAGCCGATTATAATTTTGATGGCTATGATGATGTGGCATTTTCCATTCCCGATGCCGGAATGGGTGTGTACAGAATATTCAGTATTTATCTGTACCATCCTTCGTCGAAAAGGTTTGAGGCCCTGACTGATCCTGATCATCCTAAAGCCAGTTGCGCTGGTTTGTGTGACGTAACCTTAAATCAAAAAAACAAATTACTGTATACCTCCTGCCGCGGCGGTGCAAACTGGTGGAAAGATGTTTACCGGTATTCAGATCATAATACCCTGATATGGTTAAAGTCAGAAAAGTTAAATTAAAAACTTTTAAAATCTGGAACGATTAGGTATAGCGGGTTAAAGTATAGAATTAAACAAAAAAATGACTACAGCTATTTTATTTTTCAGAGTTTAAGTTATACCTTTGATACCGCAAGGGGTGAGAGCCTTGCATCAATCATAAGATTGAGAGCGTTAATTTAGATTAGAGACCGTATCCGGAGGGTACGGTCTTTATTTTTTAATTAACTTTTGCTTATTTATCCCTTTTCCTGACTTACCCCTATTGCATTTGCTTTCCAAAGTATATATCCAAGGCGGCCGCATAGTTCAGCCACATGGTATTCTATATCAGCTGGAACATCATTTACAATGCGGAAGCGAATTTTGAACTTAGGATTATAACTCAGGTAGATTACCAGAGCATCAGAAGAAAATCCTCTGCCCGACAATGTCTTTAAATGTACATCCTGTAATTCAGTTGCTGCACGCTTCAAACGGTCGTTCATCACTTTGGCAAGGGCTTTTTCAGGCTTAAAATCAGTTTCGAAGATGGGAAGAACTGTTACTGTCATGCAGCAAAAATATCAGGATATCGGACACTAACAAGTGAATTTCCTTAAGCGATTGGAAATGAGCGAAAATAATTTCAGCAATATAACACCTCCAATCTAAAACTGCGCCCAAATACGCTAATTGAGATTCTCTAGTAATGGGAAGGAACCATCGACTTCCATAAAATATAACCTAGTCTGCCACATCGTTCTGCAACAAAACCTTCAATATTGGCTGGCACGGCCGTTAAAATATGATAGCGGATTTTATATTTTGAATTATAACTGATGTGGATGAGCAGTTCGTCAATGGCAAACCTTTTTTGAGAGAGAAGGACCAGATGAAAATCCTGAAGTTCGGTTGCAGCACGCTTCAGCCGGCTGTTCATGATCTTTGCGAGTGCCTGATCCTGCAAGAAATCTGTCTCTTCTATAGCTTTTACCGTAACCTTCATGTAACAAAATTACCATCTTTAAGTCCATCTGCAAGCTACTTTTTTTAAGTGGCTGCTAAAGAGAATCAATAGTTTTGCACACCGGTCAAAGCATGCAAAATAGACCATTCTCCACCGCTTTTTTTGATTGGTAAAGTGTTCCCCGATTTCCCCGGGATCAGGAATTTCTTCCTGATCCGGTTTATCCCAGTTGGCTATCATGTCTTTACTATCATAGCTGATGGAGTATGGAAGACAGGTTTTTACAAATTGTTAAGGCCTTCGAGGCGCCCGCGGTAAGTTTCAATTTCATTTAACGCTTCGCGGATGGCGGTTCTTTGTTTTTGTAGCAGTTCTATGTGATCGGCATGAATAGCCTGGTCATCGAGTGCGGCGTCGAATTTTTCAATTGCTGCTTTTTCTCCGGTTTCTATGGCGCTTAAAATGGCGATGTCATCCTTGCTACTTAATGCCTGCTTGATGTCTATCCAGGTGCGGTGTAGTGCGCCCAGTATGCCACCACTCTCATTTTCTGAATGTCCGCCATGCTGGGTAATGTGAGCCGTTAATTCGTTTGCATAGGCTTCACGCTGTTTGGCAAAACCGGTAAACAGGCTTTTTAGTTCTGGGCTATCTGTGGTTTCGGCGGCAGAATCGTAGCCTTCTTTACCGTCATTTAAAATATTGATTAGTCCTTTGAGGTCACTGATGATTTCATTATTATTTTCCATGGTATATCATAAATTTATTTCTTTACTAACCAGGCAAACAGGTAAAAGGTTTGGGAGTTGAGCGTTGAAGTGACGGTTTCGTAGGTCAGCTTTAGTCGCAGGTGCAAATTTCCAGATGAGATAAGTATACGAGAAATAAGTAAAAATCCTTTTTGCCAGTTAGTGATAATAAGTTGTTTTTAACTTAAGAGCAGCGCCGATTGGCGCTGCTTTTTAATTGTTAGCATGCGATGTTTTAGCTCCGGGAAATAAAATCTATCAGATCAGCATTTAAACGGTCTTTTGCAGTAATGAAAAGTCCATGCGGTTCCCCTTCATAAACGATATACTCTGCTTCAGGGAGTAACTGGGCCGCTTGTTCACCGGTCGCTTTGATCGGCACGGTCTGGTCTTCATCGCCGTGAATGATGAGGGTTGGTACATTGATCGTTTTCATTTCCCCCCGTAAATCCGTCGAAGAAAAAGCTGCCGCGCAGCCAAGAGTCGATTTCAGCGTTGCCTGCATGGCAATATTCAGATCGGTAGCCAGTCTTTCACTGCTTACCGGTTTATTAAGCAGTCCCTGTCCATAAAACTGTTTGGTAAACGTGCCCAGAAATCCCGGACGATCTGCTATGAGGCCAGCGGTGATCTCATCAATCTTTTCCTGGGGCACTCCGTCCGGATTGTCTGCGGTCTGTAGCATGTATGGCGCAATGGAGCTGATCAGGATGGCTTTGGCAATACCCTTTCCGCCATGGCGGCTAAAGTAACGCACCACTTCCCCTCCGCCCATCGAAAATCCGGCCAGTACCGCATCTTCCAGCTTTAACTCTTCAATTACCGCTTTGAGATCATCGGCAAGGGTATCATAATCGTAACCATCCAGGGGTTTATCGGATTTACCGAATCCCCTGCGGTCGTAACTGATTACGCGAAAGCCCGCATCAGTCAAGGCAGCAGACTGGTAGTCCCACATCTGGTGGTCCAACGGCCAGCCATGGACGAGAATCACCGGACGGCCTTTTCCAAGGTCCTGGTAATGGATACTGACTTCTTCTCCGCTAGCGGATGTGGTTTTGATAAATTTCATAGGTTTTTATTTTGATGTTAATGTTTCCTTAAAACAAGCGTAATGAGGGAGATGTTCTCTGAAAAAACACTTCTGTTGGTTTTAAGGGACCGCTAAACGAAAAAAACCTCGCTAACTTCGAGGCCTTCCGTGAAATTAATTAATAAAGTAGTTCGATGCAGTTAGATAGACAGGTCGCTAAAACTAAAAAGGAAGCACTTTGTAGTGCTTCCCATCCTATCATGACCCGTTATGGATTATGATTTAAGGCTATCAAAGATACCAGCTTCGCTGCCACCAATGTTATTACCTAATGAGAACGAGGTACTGCTGGACTCATCTCCATCCTGTGTAGAATTAGAAAATGATAACAGATTGCCGATATTCAGCGCACCGCCCAAACCACCAGAACTTGCGGAGTCATTGTTACCAAAAATTCCACCACCGTTAATTTCTTTCATTTCGTTTAAATTCAATTCTTGCATTTTCATGATTTCAAGTTTTAAATGTTGCCTACTCTGTTATAAATTTTCAGCTGATTCTGTTTCCGGTTTTTAACCGTCGTTTGATATTATCCCAATACTGACTTTTTCAATAAAGCGGATATGCTGGATTCTAAAATTGTTCAGGAGGGTGAACTTTCTGATCCGGCCATTGTCGCCAAAGACGGTTATGATGCTTTATTAGCGGGAAAAGACATGGTGGTATCAGGCTTTAAAAACAAGGTTCAAGTAGCTATGGGTAATATCACTCCAGATAGTATCCAGGCGGCGCAAATGGAAAAAGTGCAGGAGCCAGTACAGGAAAAAGAGAAATAAGCTACAGCTAAAATTTATTCCTTTCGTAGAAATACTGGGAAATCTGAGCTGAGAATTCCAGGATAGAAGCTATGGCCTTACTTCACTTTCACTACAACTTTCCCTTTGGCACGTCCACTTTCAACATAAGTTAAAGCTTCGTTGGTTTGCTCAAATGGAAATACCTTGTCTATAATCGGTTGAATGGCACCTGCCTCTATAAGCTCAGTGATTTTATTTAACTGCTCGCCCTCTGCCCTCATAAATAAGAAAGTATAGTTGACATTTTGTTTTTTTGCTTTCCTGCGGATTCTGCTGCTAATAAGTCTAAGAATGATTTTTACAAACCAGGGTACTTCTGCTTCTTCTGCAAATTCTGGTGTTGGCGGACCAGAAATGGAAACTGCCTTTCCTTCAGGTTTTAGGATGCGGATTGATTTTTCAAGGGTTTTCGTATCCTGACTGTTCAGTACGGCATCATAGTCTTTTAGTATATCTTCAAAGTCCTGTGTTTTATAATCAATCAACACATCTGCACCAAGTTCCTTAAGCAGGGCAAAACTTTTTTCGCTGGCCGTTGTGGCAACCGTTGCACCCAAGTTTTTTGCCAATTGAATGGCAATGGTACCTACACCACCGGAACCTGCCTGGATGAAAACTTTTTGCCCTTTTCTAAGATTTGCTTTTTCTACCAGCGCCTGCCATGCGGTCAGCCCTACCAATGGAATTGATGCGGCTTCCTCCATCGTCAGGTTTTTGGCTTTAAACGCAACGTCCTTTTCGTCTATGGCAATAAATTCTGCAAATGTACCGATCTGAAAATCGGCAGGTCGTGAATAAACTTCATCGCCGACCTTGAATTTTTTCACATTTTTCCCCACCTTGGTTACCACACCTGCAACATCATGTCCCAACACTAGCGGAAGCCTATAAGGTAAAATCAGTTTAAACTCACCTGATTTTATTTTAGAATCCAATAGGTTTAAGCCTGCTGCATGAATCTCTATCAACACATCGTTGTCTTTTACCTGTGGAACCGGCACATCGTCAAGGTGTAACGTTTCCTTTTTCCCGTACTTATTAATGGTGTATGCTTTCATTCTGATGGTTATGATTTTAATATTGCTTCTGATTTCTTTGGATTGATCAATCCAAATGTCAATTTAGGGAAAAGTCGGTTCAATACATAGATCAACTTCGTATCGCCAACACGAATGGTATATTGGTCTTTTTCCAATCCCTTTATCAGTTCCTTTACCAATTTTTCGGGACTAATTTTTTTATCATCGCGGTCTGCAACCATTTCTGTATCCACCAGTGGAGGCAACAATTCGAAAACTTTTACATTGCTGTTCAAAATTTGTAGATGCCCCCTTAAAGACTTGGTATAGAAGGCCAGTGCAGATTTTGATGCCGAATAAGTAGCTTCTATCATTGACGGCACAATACTCAAAATGGAGGTAGTATTAATGATAGCTGCTTCCTTTCTTGAATTGAGCATTTCCATAAAAAGATTATTGAGGCGGATAACACCAAAATAATTGACCTCCATTTCATAAACAGCGCCTTTGAGATGCTTGTCGTTTGCTATACCCAAATTAATAGGCGGAACACCAACACCGGCATTATTGTACAATATATCAATGCCCCCCAACTGTTTAACCTTGTCGAAAAGAGATTGCGCATCTGCTTCATTACCCGCATCACTTTGTATGGCAATTAAACTAGGGTACAATTGCTTTGCTGCATTTAATTTCTCCTGATTTCTGCCCGTAATGATAACACTTGCCCCAATTTCTAAAAATTGCTTTGCCGCTTCCAGTCCTATACCCGAACCACCGCCTGTGATGAGTATTGTTTTTCCTTTTAAATCCATTACTCCTTGAAATTAATGCGGAACATTTTCCGTAACTGGAATAACCAATTCGTGGATTTTTTTTGTGTCGCCAACCGGAATCTCAACTTGATCTTTTTCCAATGCGATGAACAGTTCATCTGCCACTTCCGACGCCGGAATTCCATTCGCTCCACCAATTTCTGCAGAAAACCCGGTATTTACCAAAGGCGGATAAAGCTCATAAATATTTAAATTTTCGTTATCTGAAAATGTATCTCTCAACCCCTGCGTGTAGCTGTGCAGTGCCGCTTTGCTTGCCGAGTAGGTTGGCAGATATTTATTTGACCTGAATACAGCGATGGAGGAAACATTTACGATTGCTGCCTCTTCCTGTTGTAAAAGTAAAGGCAAAGTTAAGGCAGTAAAATCAATTACACTGATGTAATTGGTATTCATTTCGTGGTATGCTTTTTCAGCAGCATCATTGTTGGTATCGCTTAAATCATTCATAAAAGCAGCACCAGCATTATTGATGACGATGTTAACCTCTGGATGGTTGGTTCTCAGATCTTCTGCGATCCGAACTCTATCTGCTTTTATAGATAAATCGCCCTGAATGGCTACTGCACTATTCAATTCTTTTAAGGCGTGCTGAAGACGCGCTTCATCACGTCCATTGATGATTATATGATTACCTGCCCCACTTAATTTTTTGGCAATCGCCAAACCAATACCGGCACTTCCGCCGCTGATGAATATTGTATTTCCTGTTGTTTTCATGATTGTTGAGTTTAAAAACTTATATGTTATTTATCCGACGTTGGATAATCGGTATACCCTTTTTCGCCTGGTGTATAAAAAGTATTCTGGTCAGGTATGTTAAGGGCAGCATTTGCTTTAAATCTTTCAACTAGATCAGGATTTGCTAAAAATGGAACACCAAAGGACACCAGATCCGCATCCCCATTATTTAATACTTTGGTTGCTGTTTCCTTGTTAAAACCGCGGTTGATGATGATGGTACCTTTGTAAATCTGACGGAAATGTTTGGCTACCTCCTGTACCGCCTCTGGGATTGCAGACACATCGGTAAAAGGTTCTATCAGGTGCAGGTACGCCAGTCCGTAGTCATTTAACCTGTTTACGATATAATCATAAAGAGCTATGGTTTCATCATCTACAAGAATGCCCATAATGCCATTTAGCGAAGGATTTAAACGAACACCAACTTTTGTAATGTCAACCGATCGTTTCAGTTCATCCAAAATATCAAACAGGATCCTTGCCCGGTTTTCTACCGAACCACCATATTCATCTGTACGCAGGTTAGTGTTTTTGCTGAAAAACTGTTGTAACAGATAACCATTGGCGCCGTGCAATTCAACACCGTCAAAACCTGCTTCAAAAGCATTGATTGCCGCTTGTTTAAAAGCGTTAACTGTTCTTTTGATATCCTCGATCGTCATGGGCTGGGGTGTTTCTGATGCTTTAAAACCTTCAGCAGTAAATACCTGTTGCTCTGGATTTACGTGAGATGGTGCTAAGGGTTTTTTACCATTGTGAAGGTCTGGATGCGAATAAGCACCAGTGTGCCATAATTGTGCGAATATTTTTCCGCTTTTTTGGTGTACGGCCTCTGTAGTTAGTTTCCAGCCCTTTACCTGTTCATCTGTATAAATTCCGGGCACATTTACCACACCTATAGCCTCTTCGTTCACGAATGTTCCTTCTGTAATGATAAGTCCTGCTGTGGCTCTTTGGGCATAATACTCTGCTATTAATTCTGTAGCTACATTACCTTCGTTATTGGCACGGGAACGTGTCATTGGTGCCATAACCAGACGGTTGCTCAGCATTAAGCCGCTTAGGCTATAAGGTTCAAAAATTATTGCTTTTTCCATTGCATCTATAGTTTAATTAAGTAATTTTGCTTGCGTTTTGCAAGTGCAAATATATAAACAACTTTTAATTTGCAAGTGATTTTATAATTTTTTTTTATGAAGGATATAAAAAAAAGGTCTGACTGCCCTATTAGCAGCTCATTGGATATTTGGGGAGACAAATGGTCTTTGCTGATCGTTAGGGACCTGATGTTTGCCAAAGAATGCACGTATGGCGACTTCTTGAAGTCGGATGAAAAAATAGCGACCAATATTTTGGCTTCCAGATTGCTGACCCTCGAAACAAATGGAATAATCACGAAGCATGGCCATCCGGAAAGCAAAGCGAAAGTTTTATACAAGCTAACCCCAAAAGGCGTTGACCTACTTCCCTTGATGATGGAAATCAACTTATGGGCTGATAAATATTTTGCACTTCCAAAAGAAAGAAAAGCAATGCTCGAAGAAGTAAAAAAAGACAAGGAAGGTTTTATCAGAGAAAAAACAATTTCGCTGTTAAATAATAGTTAGAAGATTACTTAAACTCATTGGTTTTTTGAATATAAAAGGGTATGAAAGAACTATTAAAAAACAAAGAACTGAAATTAAATTATATCCCAAATCATGGTGCATGAACCTATCCTCAAAGATATCCTCTCACAAAATGACGAGAACAGTCAGGAAAAAAAGATACTCCTAGTAATAAAAAAATTGAGCAGCAAAACTGGGCGGTAGACTTTAACTGAAAAAAATATGCTAAAAAACAACCTTCACCTTTCTTAAGGGACTGAAGAAATACAATACCAAAGAATGGTTTGCTAATCATTGAGATGAATTTCGCGAAGTCTATGAAAATTTCGAAGGGTTCACTTAAGATCTTATTAATTCGATCAGCAAGTTTGACCCTTCAATCGCATGCTCTCATCTACTAGCTAAAGATTGCATACCACGTCTAAATAAGAGACTTATGATAGATATTGACCGCAATAAAAAATTGCCATTCAGTTTTTCTGATTTTACATCTGGAACATTACTTAATTCGGTAGGCATTGACCTTACCGGTAATGAGAAAAAAGCTTCGGGCTGGTGCGCATTACGTGGCGATTTGGCCAGCACCTCAAGATTGTTTACCAACGAGGATCTTATCAATAAAACTGTCTCTGCAAATCCGGCCGTTGTTTCAATTGATTCTCCCCTTTCGCTCCCATTTGGTCGATTGTCGGTGTTTGACGACGACCCAGGCAGAGCAGCCTTTGGAATAACCAGAACTTGTGAACGAATCATGTCCAAAAGAGGGATCAGATCTTATCCTCCATTGATCAGGAGTATGCAGCAGCTGACTTTGAGGGGGATTAAGCTGGCCCACATTTTTCGATCCTTGGGCTACACGGTGATAGAAAGCTTTCCTGGCGCTGCACAAGATATTCTGGGCATACCAAGAAAACAGAAAGACTTACCTCAACTAATGAACGGTTTACAGCAATTTGGTTTAAAGGGCAATTTTAGCTCTGAACTGACCAGCCATGATGAGATTGATGCGATAACCGCCGCACTGGTAGGCCATTTCTTCGCCGACAATAAGTATGAGGCCATCGGAACCCTGGAGGAAGGTTACCTGATCCTTCCCAAATGTATGTATTGACCTAAATATGTATTTATGGTGGGCAAACGCAAAACTACATCGTAGTTTTATTTCAGGGACGAGGATGCTATTTTATGGGTTTGGAATGCTTATGAGTGTATAAACGATAAACAAAAAAGTACTTGCTTTGTCAAGTCCATCCGGCCACATGGGTTTCACGAATACACGGAAATGGAGCTTTTCGTGAAAGCAGGGTGAAGCCCGATGGATGCGATTGTTCCCACAACACAGAACGGCGCGAAAATATTTGGCATCAAGGATAAACAGGGTGCTTTACAAATTGGTAAAAAGACTGACTTTATTGTACTGGAAGCCAATCCACTAGGCATATCACGAACATGCCATCTATTGGGTATTTGTGGAAAGACAAAAGACATTGCTCCTATATAACATGGCAAAAAACGCCGATTTAACATAAAAAAACCGGACTTTGAAATGTTCAAAGTCCGGTTGTACCCAGAAGCAGATTCGAACTGCCACGCCGTTGCCAGCGCCACCCCCTCAAGATGGTGCGTCTACCAATTTCGCCACCTGGGTTTGTGCTGCAAATATAAATTAATTTTAGATTTTCGGAACAGCGAATTACAATTCTATTTTTAAACCGTCATAAGCCAGTCTGATATTCGCAGGCAACTCCTGCTCTACTTGTTCATGTAGTCCTAAATTATGACTGATATGCGTAAGGTAAGTTATTTCAGCACCAATCATTTGTGCAAAATTAATAGCTTCATTCAGGTTGAAGTGCGAAATATGGGCTTCCTTCTGCAATGCGTTAATTACAAGGACTTTTGTTCCACGGATTGTTTCCACACTTTCTGGTGTTATGGTTTTTGCATCAGTGATGTATGTAAAATCGCCGATACGATAACCAGTGATTGGCAACAAATGATGCATCACTTCAATTGGTGTTATGGTATTTTTACCAATCTGGAAATCCTCACCATTTACCACAGTATGCAGATTAATCTGTGGCAATCCGTGGTATTTAGTATCCGCAAAGATGTAATAGAATTCCCTTTTTAAAGCATTTTGAACGCGTTCCGTAGCGTACACATCAATAACCTTGTGCAAAAGGTAATTAAAGGGACGGATATCATCCAAGCCCGCGATATGATCTTTATGTTCGTGAGTGAATAATACAGCATCTAAATCCTTTACCCCTTCACGCAAGAGCTGGTAGCGAAAATCAGGGCCGCTATCTACCACTATGGTTTTATCGTCTGTTTCAACTAGAACTGATGTCCGTAACCGGTTATTTTTTTTATCTGTAGAAGTACACACAGCACAATTACATGCAATTACTGGAACTCCCTGCGAGGTCCCGGTGCCTAAAAAAGTAATCTTCATCCTAAAAAACGCTCCTCTCTACGCATAAAATTGTTTGTTCTGTGTGCATTAAAATAATTCCGTTTGCTGTAGTGAATGGTAAAACTGACGTTGCTTTTCATCCAAAAGATTTTCGTCAGCGTTGGTTTGTTTAACCAGTGTAACCAGCGCAGCTATTTTGCCTTCAAGGTTAGAAAATTTGTTAACCACAATAACTTTGTTATGCTCCAGCAGGCAAGATCCTGTTTTAAAATTCCCTTTCTCATAACGTACCTTATAACCCATCGCAAAAAGCAACAGTTCGAGTTTTTCTAAAGTATGGTTTGTTAGTGGCAATGACATTGGAACAAACTTAGAGAAATATGAGCAGCATTCATAAAGACAGCGACGAAAAGATATAAAAAAAGGTTCAGGTAACGATACCTGAACCTTTTAATCTCATTCCGAAAAAGGAAAAGAATATTATCTTAAATCGACAACCTCAACACCAGGATATTTTTTGGCATCAAAAGCAAAAGTAGTTTCCGGAACGTTCACGTTAGATGAAAAGGTTTTCACATTATAAGTGTATTTATTTCCGTTTTTATCAAACAAAACTACGTTTGCAATTTGCTTGGCTGTTTTGTCTATACTTAATCTCACTTTAAAGATCGATTTTTTTGCATCTACGGGCGTAAGATCGATCATTTGATATGTTTTGCCACCCACTTTCTCGTCACCAGTGTAGATGTATTTAAAGCCTTTTTCATAAACAGTAAAGATTTTGGCCGGATTAATTGCATCACTATTAGGGTCGATGCTGCTCACCTGAACTTCTTTATCTTTTTTTAGGTAGGTCCACTGGCTTTTACCATCACTAAATAACTCCTGGTTAGTCATTGCAACTTTATATTTGTTGGAATTTGCCTTTACATACAGTGTACCCTGCTGAGTCTCTTTCACTTTGGCTTTCGGATTATCTAAAGTAAAGGTAAAATCAGTCTTTACAATATTGTAGGATTTGTATTTTTTACTTACCTCTGCCAAAATAGCTTTAGCCTTCGCATCGGTTTGAGCATAAGTTGAGGTAGCAAAGGCAACCACAACCATTAATGCCGAAATTAGTTTTTTCATCTTGTATATTTAATTTTTTGTTGAAACGTTAGAGCAGATTAACTAGTATTGGTTTAATCTAATCTTTGTCATCCATACCGTTCAAGAATTGTTCCAAAGAATATTCATCGGGATATAAAACTTCTCTGGCCTTACTTCCTTCAAAAGGGCCTACAATGCCCGCAGCCTCCAGCTGATCAATAATACGCCCGGCACGGTTATAACCAAGTTTCAGCTTACGTTGTATAAGTGAAGTAGAACCTTGCTGGTGCATCACGATGAGGCGTGCAGCATCTTCAAAAAACTTATCGCGTTCATTAGGATCAAAATCAGCTTTGCTTCCCTCTCCTGCTTCATCGATATATTCTGGAAGCTGATAAGCATCCGCATAACCACGCTGATTACCGATGAATTCGGAAATTCTGTCTACCTCTGGTGTATCAACGAACGCACACTGTAGCCTGATTAAGTCGCTTCCCGTGGACAAAAGCATATCTCCCCGTCCAATCAGCTGATCCGCACCACCACTATCAAGAATGGTCCGTGAATCAATTTTAGAGAGTACCCTGAATGCTAACCTTGCAGGGAAGTTGGCTTTGATTGTTCCTGTAATAATATTCACCGAAGGACGCTGGGTAGCCAGAACCAAATGGATACCAATAGCACGTGCCAGCTGTGCCAATCGGGCAATTGGCGCCTCCACCTCTTTGCCGGCAGTCATCATCAGATCCGCAAACTCATCTACCACCAGTACAATAAAAGGTAAAAACCTGTGACCATTGTTCGGATTAAGTTTACGCTTGATGAACTTATCATTGTACTCCTTTAAATTCCTTACCTGAGCATCTTTTAATAAATCATACCGTTGATCCATTTCAATACACAAAGAGTTCAAAGTATTGACAACTTTTTTGGTATCGGTAATAATTGCATCAGCTTCTCCTGGGAGTTTAGCCAGAAAATGGCGCTCTATTCTGTTGAACAGGGTTAACTCCACTTTTTTCGGATCTACCAGTACAAACTTTAACTGGGCGGGGTGCTTTTTAAACAGTAACGATACCAGAATAGAGTTGATACCAACCGATTTACCCTGGCCTGTAGCACCTGCTACCAGTAAGTGGGGCATTTTGGCCAAATCGGCAATGAAAACCTCATTGCTGATAGTTTTACCCAAGGCAATAGGTAAATCCATCGTATTGCTGGTCCATTTTTCTGTATTTAAAATACTGCGCATTGGCACCATTTCCGGATGCTGATTAGGCACCTCAATACCTATAGTACCTTTTCCTGGCATTGGCGCAATAATACGAATCCCCAAAGCCGCCAGTGAAAGTGCAATATCGTCTTCCAGGTTTTTGATTTTGGAAATCCTTACTCCGGGTGCAGGGATAATTTCGTAAAGCGTAACGGTCGGACCTATCGTTGCTTTAATCTTATCGATTTCGATATTGTAGTGATTAAGCGTTTCTACAATTTTATTCTTATTGGCCTCCAGTTCCTCTGCATTTACAGAAATTTTATTGGTACCGTAATTTTCAAGTAAATCAATGGTAGGATATTTATAACCGGATAAATCCAGTTTTTCATCGTAATTACCAAACTGTTCAACCAGATCATCAGATTTTTTCTCTTCTTCGGTTTTCTCGATCGTAAAATCAGGTTCATGCTCTTCTTCTATTGCAGGCTCAACAGTCAGTGGCATCGAAGCCGCTACGGCAGCTGCAACTGGTATGGATGCCGGAGGAGTGGGTAAAGGTAAATTAGTAGCCAACGGAGATAGAACCACAGGAGCAATGACGCCATCCTCAGGTTCTTCTCGATCTTCGAATCTGCCAGGCTTGAGCACCACGTTTTGTTGTTTACGATCGTTATTTAAATTGGGCTTATCCCTAAGCGGAAATTCTATAGATTCGGAAGGTTCTTCCACTTCCTTATTACGCGCAAATTTCTCCCTCACTTCATTTACGTAATCCGGCGTATCATTATCAAGATAAACTTCTTTTTCCTTACGCTCTGGTAGCTTGAAGTCGATATTGTATGCAATAATGAGGATGGTTAAACCTGCAAATGCAATTAAGCCTGCTACACCCGCAGCACCTATTTGCGCAGCCAGTAACCTATTGCTCCAGAAGCCAAACTCTCCTTCAACATAATGTGGTGATTCTGACCAGAAACTATGGGCAAATCCTAATGTTAATGAAATAAATAGTAAAAAGAAAAAGCTATATCCTAGTGTTTTTGAGATAGAAAGAATTTTAACTTTAAAAAGAAGGCGGTAGCCAATAATAAAAAATGCCAGCACAAATAAGAAAGAGGCAATTCCAAACCACTCGTAAATAAACTGGTGAGACAATAATGCACCAAACTTCCCTAACCAGTTTTGAACCACAGGAATCATAACACCAGAATTTTTTAATTCTTCGCTGGTTTTGAAAAGATTTCCCCAGCCACCGTTTGCATCAATAACATAACTCTGGTCGTCCTGCCAGGTGAACAGATATGAGGTAAAGGCAATTAAAAAATAAAGAGAAAGGATAACAAAAAATAAACCTACAATTTTTACTGCACGCCCGTCCTGCAAGTCGAAACTTGGCAGAAATTCCCTTTTCTCTTTAGGCTGGCGACTAGAAGACGACCTCCCCGATGCATTTTCGGCACCTTTATCTTTAAACGTATTGGTTTTAAACTGGTTTCCCCTTATCGCCATTTTCTGTACTCAAATTAATATTTAACAAATATAAAAGATATAGTTTTATTAGTACCATAAATAATATATTCCACCCATATTAAACCTTAACGAAGAAAATCTGTCTATTTAAATACAACACACAAGTTGTACGTTTTGTCAAATGAAACGGATTTTGTTTTAGGTTTATCCCGTTTTATCCTGCGAGAGGAGAAAACGGGATTCTTGTTTAAAACATACCCCAAGGCAGCCGAAAGATTTCTATTATTAATTTGATATGCTTTGATCAATTACGATAAAGAAGTTGTCCATATTTTGCATTTAACATAACTCTATATATATTTAGAATTAAATTGTTGTCTATTATCTGTAATTAAACAGTTTTTGAAACAAAACCGCAATTATGAGTATAGCCCAGCTCGAAGAATATATTGAAACAGGTAATTTGCAGGCTGTAAAAGCAACCTTGGTTCAAAACCCAAGATTAGCAAATACAAATACGTCCCACAATATATCACCTCTCCTTTTAGCCTGCTACTACAAGAAGCAGGATATTGCAAATGTGATTGCCGAATTTACCGATGATCTGACCCTGTTTGAAGCTTGTGCTGTAGGTAAATTCGATACGGCTACTCTACTGATTTTTCAAAAACCGGATAGCCTTAACGAATTTTCGGAAGATGGTTTTACTCCTCTTGGCCTGGCTTGCTACTTTGGTCACGAAGATCTCGCCAGGTTCCTGGTACTGAAAGGAGCAGAAGTTAACCTGGCTTCCAAAAATGGTTTCAACGTATTCCCAATACATTCTGCGGTAGCGGCAAACAACATTAATATTACTAAAATGTTATTGGATGCAGGTGCGTATCCTAACGTTTGCCAAAAGGCCGGGCTCGCACCACTACACAGTGCCGCGCAACTGGGGAATATTGAGATGATTATCCTCCTCCTGGAACATGGAGCCGAAGTTGGTCTGCGTATGGAGGGAGGAAAACTGCCTGCAGATCTGGCTGCAGAAAAAGGCTATAATGAAATTGCAGAAATTTTAAGGGAAGATTAATTGTTACTCCCAAATCCTTGACCGCATCCGCTTCATATAAGTCCTGATATCCAGCACAACAGCGGCGAGAAAGTAAAATAATATAGGAAAACCTACAGCGAGAAATGAGGAATAGATAAAAAAGAGGCGAACTTTTGCTGTACTCATATTTAACTTGTTAGCCAAATAGGTAGATACACCAAAGCTCTGTTGCTCAAAATAAGTTATAATTCGCTGGAACATTTTAAGCTTATTAAATTTCACTAAAAAACAAAACTATCAAAAGCAAAACAACTAGTTATTTATGATAACTAATTTAGCAATAATATTTGATTAAAACGTAGAAAGAGATTTGAAATTATTCCAGAATCAATTTTTCGAAATCTTGCCGGTCCTCATGTTTAATGAACAAAATCTGTTGTTCTTCTAAACCTGTATATTTTTTCTTCAGTTCATTTTTGAACTTCTCAATGTCTACACCTGCGTTCAGAATTACGGTCAATGCATCTGCATTCCCTCTAACTTCAATAATTTTATCAGGGTAATGTTCTTTAAGTTCATGTGGGAATTCCATATTCATCAAACCGATTAGATGTTAGAAAGTTTTAGGCTTGCTTTAAAATTTTGATACCAATGCCACAACACATACATTTCTTATTATCGCAATAGTATTTTTTTAGCTGCAAAATTCCCTGAGAGGCAAAGGCATGTTCAATTTTAACACCTGCTTCTGCAAATTTATCGGTAATTGCATTGTGTTCGGCCGGGAGGCTTTCCAATAGTTTTATTGCCCTTGCAACATACCCATCCGTTCCGGTATGCTTGCCATAAGCGAATAAAAACAACGCAACCGTATTCAACAACAGATTGTCGACCGATGCTTTACCAATCTGTATCCCTACCCGTGCTGTTTCTTTCCTGAAATGATAGTGCGTAAGCCAATATTCATTTACAGGCAACGACTCAAATAAAGCCCGCAGCTCAGTCACATCCTCTATCTCCATCGCTTTCGAAAAAAGATGGTTTGCTTTAATAATCAGTGCCGCAAACTGAGCCAGGCGAAGGGAAGGGAAATTCTGCGGACGCATCCTTAAAAATTTCCACATGGAAAATTCAATAGGCTTTATATTGTATTTGCTTTGCAAAAAACGAAATTCAAATTTCAAACGATTAGGATATTCATCCTCATAATCATTCTCCAGGAATCCCGCTGTACCAAAGACCAGCGCCTCGATCTGCATCTGGTTATTTTTGTGTTTACCTAGAATTTGTTGCGGCAGCGCTTTTGCGAAAAGCTCGAAAGGAACTGCATTTACTTTGAAGCCAAAATTACGGGCTAAAAACCTGTAAAATGTTTCATCCCAGTTTCCGTTCAACGCCGCTACAGTTTCCATTACGGCAGCTGTTTTGCTCTCAAAGCGTTCAATTAGGGTACGCGACAAAAACGAGTTAATCACCAGCTGATCTACATTTTTGATCTGTGCAATGCATGGAAAATCACTAAGAGCTAGAAAGAGTGTTTCATATCTCGAAATAAGGGCATCATCGATCAGAGATTTCAATTCCAGCACAGGTAACACTGTCCCATCCATCCGCTTGATCACAACGTCGTTCTCGTATACCACATGAAGAATGACATTCTCATAGGCAAAATCGCTTTGATGGTTGTGCTTTAGCCAATCTGACGATTTGATATGAATTTCAACATTTCCGGCCCAAAGCGTATTACCAATCTGAACTTTAGCATGGCCAAAATCAGGACCTGCATTTCGGTTCAACAAACCCTGGTAAATGATATTCAGCGACTCTCCGGCACATGTTTGTAGGTCCCGGTTTTTAAATGACCTGAACTGCCATACATAATGAAGAAAGTCTTCAGTAAAATTCATTACTGAAAATAAAATATATTCTCAATAGTTTTAAAAAAAATCTATTACGGGCTTGGAATAGTTGTTGAACAAAGGGCATTCAACGATATGTCTGATTTATGCGATTTGAGGTTTCTTTTTATAATTGGTGATAAAAACGCCCGCAATAATCAAAATCGTTGCTACAATTAAATCCATATCAACGTGTTCATCGAGGATGAGCCAACCCAAAAATATAGCAATAACTGTATTGAAGTAAGTCAGAATTGACACTTCTGATGCCGATACCTTTTTCAATGCATAATGATAACAGAAATAGCCCAGAACCGAACCAAAAATGGCGAGGTAAACTGCAGCAAAAATGCTTGATGTTTTCCAGGATGCCACATCGGCATTTCCGGAAAAGATTAACGCAAGTCCAAACTGCACAATTGCAGAAAATACAAACTGATAAAACAGATTTAAAAATATGTACTGAGGCTTTCCGCTGTGTTTTTTTGAATAAATAGTACCAATGGTCCAACCTGAAACTGCCACAACCAAAGATAAAATACCATTGCGGTAATTAGGCTCTAACAGATCGTTGATACCGTCCCTGAATATAAAAACTATCCCAAGAAAGCCAATGAATACGCCGATAAATCCTTTTAAACTTGATTTTTGAATTCCAAGGAATACACACCCTAAAAATACCATCAAGGGTGAGGTGGCATTTATTAGCGATGTTAAACCGCTTGGAATGGTTTTCTCTGCTACCGTGGTCATGCCATTGGCAACAACAACCATTAGCAGCGACAGTAAAATCTGTCTTTTAAAGGCCGGCCACCCGATCCATTTTAATTCTTTTTGCTTAATTAAAATAACCAGAATGATTAGTGAAGCAATGGTTTGGCGTATGGCGGTAACATACCAGGCTGGAATGCTTTCAACAGCCACCCGAATGCCCAGGTAAGTTGTTCCCCAAATCAGCGCAACACCGGTTAAGGCAAGTATAAGTTTAAGGTCTATTTTGGGTTTCATATTCGGGAGGATTAAAACCAGCGTAGCTGACAAGGTATCTCATCCTAAAGAGCCCGCCCATTAAGATTATGATTTGCATAAAATTATAAAAGTCCTGCGGCTGACAGTATCCCTTCCATTTCCTTCTGCAGCTTCAAAGCCTCTTCTCTTGCTTTTTCGGCGAAGTCTTCCCCTTTACCTGCATAAATAATCCCTCTGGAGGAATTGATCAATAATCCACACTGGGCATTTAGTCCATATTTACAAACTTCCTGCAGGTCTCCCCCTTGCGCACCTACCCCCGGTACGAGCAGAAAATGATCAGGGGCAAGTTTACGCACATCAGCAAAAGCCGCCCCACGGGTAGCGCCTACCACGTACATCATCTGCTCATTGGTAGCCCACTGCTGTGAGGTTTTTAATACCTTTTCAAAAAGTTTGTCACCGGCTAATTCCTGTAACTGAAAATCAGCGTGACCTGTATTGGAAGTAAGCGCTAAAAGAATTACCCATTTATCTTTAAATGTTAAAAATGGCATTACCGAATCGCTGCCCATGTACGGTGCTACTGTCACTGAATCGAAGCTCATTTCAGATGATTTTTCATTAAAAAAGGTTTCTGCGTACATGGCCGAGGTGTTTCCGATATCTCCCCGCTTGGCATCGGCAATTGAAAAAGTATCTTCAGGAATATATTTCCAGGTTTCAATTAATGTTTCCCAACCTTTTTTTCCATAACACTCGTAAAATGCCGTATTAGGTTTAAAAGCCACACATAAATCTTTTGTTGCATCAATAATTTGTTTATTGAACTCGAGGATCGGGTTTTCATACTTTAACAGGTGCTGAGGAATCTTATCCAGTGAAGAATCTAGTCCGACACATAAAAAAGAACGTTTTTTTTGGATCTGCTCGAAAAGTTGTTGTTTGGTCATACAATGGCTTATTTGGTGCAAATATGAGGTTTTTTAAGTTTTTTGAGCAAGCAAATTACCTTCACATGAATTATTTTTATAAACAATTTAAACTTTTTCTTGCGGATTACGTTTCAAATACATACAATTGCACCATAATTTCTCAACCGTTTATCTGAATATCCCAGAAAAATTTTATCAAGACTTGTTTTTTGTTACCATTTTTTAAAACGATTTTATCGTTTTCATTCAGCATGTAAACAATTATGAAACCATTTTGAGTACATAAATTAACAAACTCACCTGGTTTTATAATCCTAAAGATTTTATAGACAACGAACCGCAGAGCCTACACTAACACAAATATTTTAGGTCTATGCATTTATGGCAGGAAATATCCGCCATAACAAATGAAAAATTTCTTGAAACATATATATTTAGAATGTTTAGCAAAACAGAATTAAATGATAAGCTTACTCCAGAGTTACGCGAGCTAGCAAAAAACTATGGCATCGAGGGTGCCGACTCCCTTAGAAAAATAGACCTTGTTGAAGTACTTTTGCACCAGCAGGAAATTATAAGTGCTGCCAATGCCGGAGCAGGTGCCGATCCCTATTCGGATGCTACGCCAACTGAAACGGAAGCAGCACCGGTAACGAAAACAAAAGCTGTTAAAGCAGATAAAACCCAGAAAATTGCAGCCGCTTCCACAGAGGAAAAGCCTGTTAAAAAACGAGCCAGACTTACTAAAAGCGATTCACCGGCACCAGTGGAAAGAAAAAGCGATTCAATTACGCTATTTGACGAGCCTCACCGCCAGCCGGAGCGCGTTGTTGAACAGGAAGAAGTAAGCAGCAAACCAATTTCAGCACTGATCGAGGAATCGGCAGAAGTTTTACCTGCGGCCCCAAAGCAAAAACCTGAGCAAAAAGAAAAACAGGATAAAGCACCACGTGAAGATAACCGCCAGCAAAAACAACCTGGAGGTGGCAATCATCATAAAACTGAAAACAGCTACTCCAACCTTGATTTTGATAATGTAATCACTAATGAGGGTGTTTTAGAAATTATGCCCGATGGTTATGGTTTCCTTCGCTCAGCAGATTATAACTACCTGACCTCCCCGGATGATATTTACGTATCTCAATCTCAGATCAAACTTTTTGGTTTAAAAACAGGTGATACTGTAAAAGGAAGCATCCGTCCTCCGAAAGAAGGTGAAAAATATTTCCCACTTGTTCGTGTGGAAACAATCAATGGCAGAATTCCTGCAGAGGTTCGCGACCGTGTTCCTTTTGATTACCTGACCCCGCTTTTCCCTACAGAAAAACTAAACCTGTTTACGGATAACAGTAATTACTCTACCCGTATCATGGATTTGTTTACGCCAATTGGTAAAGGACAACGTGGTTTAATTGTGGCGCAACCTAAAACGGGTAAAACCAACCTGCTTAAAGAAGTTGCAAATGCAATTGCTAAAAACCACCCTGAGGTGTACCTGATTATCCTGTTAATTGATGAGCGTCCGGAAGAGGTTACCGATATGGCCCGTAGTGTAAGAGCAGAGGTAATTGCCTCTACTTTCGATGAGCCTGCAGAACGTCACGTTAAAATCGCCAACATCGTATTGGAGAAATCTAAACGATTGGTGGAAAGCGGACACGATGTGGTCATCCTGCTGGATTCAATTACCCGTTTGGCAAGGGCTTACAATACTACTGCTCCTGCATCAGGTAAAATATTATCTGGTGGTGTGGATGCGAATGCATTACATAAACCGAAACGTTTCTTCGGAGCGGCACGTAACATTGAAAATGGTGGTTCGTTAACCATCCTGGCAACAGCATTAACCGATACCGGTTCTAAAATGGATGAGGTAATTTTCGAAGAGTTTAAAGGTACAGGTAACATGGAGTTACAATTAGACCGTAAATTATCGAACAAACGTATCTTCCCTGCTATCGACATTACTGCTTCGAGCACACGACGTGACGACTTGTTATTGGATAGAGATATTTTACAACGTGTTTGGATCTTACGTAATCACCTGGCCGACATGAACAGTCAGGAAGCCATGGAATTCGTACAAGCTCAGATAAAAGGAACTAAGAGTAACGAAGAATTCTTAATTTCGATGAACAGCTAAATTGGTAACATGGGAGATGGATGATGGTATTCCGTCTTGCATCTCCCATCTCCCAACTTCCACATATGAAAAAGCATCTTCCTAACGCAATTACCTGTGCAAACCTGTTTTCTGGTTGTATCGGAATCGTTCTTGCATTTAAAGGTGAACTACAATCCGCAGCCTATTTTGTAATCCTCTCGGGGATTTTTGATTTTTTCGACGGAATGGTGGCCCGGCTACTGAATGTAAAATCTGCAATAGGAAAAGATCTTGATTCCCTTGCGGACATGGTCAGTTTTGGCTTTTTACCAGGTGTACTGA
This sequence comes from Pedobacter frigidisoli, assembly GCF_032678525.1. Classification (GTDB taxonomy): domain Bacteria; phylum Bacteroidota; class Bacteroidia; order Sphingobacteriales; family Sphingobacteriaceae; genus Pedobacter; species Pedobacter frigidisoli_A. The sequence continues at coordinate 112,420 of NZ_JAVTSE010000006.1, read as the reverse complement.
TGTTTCAACTATTGAAGTCAAGTGATTACTCGTCACCATTCCTACCCTATTTTGGTTTTATCATCACTGTTTTTTCAGCTCTACGACTAGCGAAGTTTAATAATGACACCAGGCAATCGGAAGACTTCATCGGTTTGAATACCCCTATGAATACCTTATTCATCAGCTCCTTGTCATTCATTGCTATTGATTATCCACAGATGATTAGTTCTTCACTCTTACTTCTTGCCATCACTGCCGTTACAAGTTTTTTACTCATCAGTGAAATCAGAATTTTCTCGTTAAAGTTTTCAAACCTGAGCTGGGAGAAAAATAAAATTAAATTTATTTTTTTGATCCTTGCTACCGTATTAATTGCAATGCTAAAATTTGTGGCGGTGCCCTTTATTCTGGTGATCTATATCGGTTTCTCATTTCTACATTTCAGGGTGGGCAAAACACCGTCTGAGAAGTAAGGGAAAATTTCACCCTCATCAACCATAATGAAAAATTAAATTATGTTTGATTGCATCTCGGCTTTCGCTACCTGCAGCTGAGCATAAATTTCATTCAGCAATTCTTTAAGCCGCTCAACATCTCCGGGAATCTGTTCAATAGCCACTTGGTTTCGAGCATTATTTTCTATTAAACTCACAAAATCCTTAACATCATTCCTTCCGATATAAGTGAATGTGGGCTTAATTTTATGTGCACCATTACTTACCTTTAACCAGTTACGAGCCACCAAAGCCGCTTCGAGCTCTGCTAAATAAATGGGCGTTTGCTCAATAAAGGTATCGAAAACTTCGATCATAAAAGCTGGGTTGTGACCAACCATTTCTGTGAGATATGATAAATCTAAGGGATGATTATCATAATTATGCTGCATATTACAAATCTAATCAATTACAATTTTGTTAACGTCTAACTGGTCAGATATATTTTCGCTGATTTCTAAAATAGTTTTGCCTGATACCGGATGGACAATCTCCGGTGCAATTTCCGCAAGGGGCATCATCACAAACTTACGGTTCTGCATATGAGGGTGCGGCACCTGGAGTTTATCCGCAATATCAATCACTTCGTTTCCAAATAGGATCAGGTCGATATCAATTAGCCTTTCGCCCCACTTATCTTTCCTCACCCGTCCCAAAACCTGTTCTATTTCCAGGGCTTTCTCTAAAACCTGAACCGCACTCAGCCGGGTTTTCACTGCAACAGCCTGGTTGAGAAAAGATGGCTGATCGGTTTTACCCCAGGCAGCGGTTTCGTAACGGGAAGAAAGTGCTTCAATTTCCCCGATACCTTTGCCGATTAGGTCAATCGCCTGGTCCAGATTCTCCTCCCTGTTGCCTAAATTTCCGCCAAGTAACAAATAAGCAATTGTGCACTCTAAACCCGTATTAAGCATCATGTATTTTTATATCTTTACTGCACAAAATTAACATTTAAATGAAAGATTTCTTCAAGTATCTATTTGCGTCCATGCTGGGGTTTTTCCTGTCTACGGTAATTATTTTCATTATCATCTTCGTAATCATTGTTGGAGCGATTTCTTCAATTGATAGCGACAAAACCACAACAGTTTCAAATAACTCGGTACTGTTTTTAAACCTAGACCAGGCTGTTACCGAGCGCACACCCAAAAACCCTTTTGGCAACCTGCCTTTGGTGGGTGGAGATGAGAAAGACGGAATTGGTTTGAATGATTTGTTAAAAGCGATTAAAAGAGCGAAAACAGATGATAACATCAAATGCATTTACCTGAATGTGAGCAGCCCGAATGCAGGCTTTGCCACCATGCGCGAAGTTAGAACTGCACTTATAGATTTCAAAAAATCACATAAAAAAATCATTGCCTACAGCGAAGTATATACCCAGGGTGCTTATTATTTAGCTTCTGCTGCTGATAAAATTTACTTAAACCCGGAAGGTGCCTTAGAGTTTAAAGGGTTTAGCTCTGAACTTACTTTTTTTAAAGGCACACTGGAAAAAGTGGGTGTTGAAATGCAGGTGATCCGTGTTGGAAACTATAAAAGCGCTGTGGAGCCATTCATCTTAGACAAAATGAGTGATTATAACCGTAAGCAGGTAACGGCGTATGTTGGTGGCTTATATAACACTTTCCTAACAGATATTGCACAAAGCAGAAATTTGGAGAAAGATAGCCTGAATAAAATTGCAGATGACTACAGGGTACAGCAGCCTCAGGATGCGTTAAACTTCAAAATGATTGATGGATTGAAATATAAAGACCAGATCATAGAAGAACTGAAAGGATTATCCGGAACAACGAGAGGCGAAAATATCCGTTCAGTTTCGATCAATGACTATGCGAAGAACAATACGGAAACCGGTTCAGGAAAAGATAAGGTGGCTGTAATATATGCCAATGGAGAAATCAATGGTGGTGAAGGAAATGATAATCAGATTGGTTCTGAACGCATTTCAAGAGCCATCAGAAAAGCACGTTTAGATGAGGATATTAAAGCAGTTGTGCTCCGTGTGAATTCACCAGGTGGCAGTGCACTTGCATCCGACGTGATCTGGAGAGAAATTGTATTGACCAGGAAAGAAAAACCGGTTATTGCATCCTTTGGTGATGTTGCCGCATCCGGTGGCTATTACATTGGCTGCGCAGCCGACAGTATTTTCGTTCAACCCAATACCATTACCGGCTCTATCGGGGTATTTGGCATTATTCCCAATTTCCAGAATCTCATGACCAATAAACTGGGAATTACTTTCGATGGTGTTAAAACCGGGAAGTATGCTGATATCATGGCAACCAACCGCCCAATGACAGAAGGTGAAAGGTTTATCATTCAAAACCAGTTAAACAGGGTTTACGATGGGTTTATTACCAGGGTAGCAAATGGCAGGAAGAAATCCAAAGCCTATATCGACAGCATTGGAGGTGGGCATATTTGGATTGGGACAGATGCTGTGCAGATCGGTTTAGCAGACAGAATCGGAAGTTTTAATGATGCAATTAAATCTGCTGCAAAAAAGGCAAAACTCAAGGAATATAAAATAGTTGAATATCCTGATGTTGTTGATCCTTTAAAATCATTTATGGATGAGGGAACAGATCGCATTAAGACGTTCTATACTAAACAGGAGCTTGGCGACAATTATATCCTCTACCAACAAATGAAGAAAGTGATGGCCAGTTCAGGTATTCAGGCAAGAATGCCATTTGAAGCCATAATTAAATAATTTTATATGAAAGATGTGAGATGATGCATCCACGCGTACCATCTCACATCTTCCACTTGAGCCCTATTCCACTCTCTTCCATTCAGTGTGTAACGTGAGATAGGTTGCGTTCACAGACTGGTTCATTGGGTGAACGGTTAGCGCAATGCTCTTCCCTTTTAAAAACTCAAAACCAATTCCGTCTGATTTGGCATCATATACCGTTACCGTATCTTTATTTTCATTTAGATAAACGGAAAGCCTCTCCATACCCGGAAACTTCAACTTCGTGTCAGACTCAGATTTGCCGGTCGTAAATCCATCCTGAGTTTTAAATTTCCCCGAAGTAATCCGAACCTGCTTTACGTCTTTAATTCGCATACTGGTATCTCTGTAAGAGGAATAAACGGCAATTTCATCCCTGATACCCCCGGTAGAATCGTTGCCGTACCAAATGCCCCATGCCTTTCCCATGGCAGCATCGCCCGCATCGGGTTTACCTAAAATCTTTCCTACGCTTTCCACATCCTCTCCCAGAGAAATCTCGCCCACTGAGCGCCCAGGAACTATTAAAGACCGCTCATCAACGATCTTACCCGGCCCCGATTCAATACTGGCAATCGAATCTTGTTTATGCTCAGCATTTTTACCAGACTGACAGGCGGTAAAAATCGCGCATATAACCAGCAAAAAAGTTTTTATCGATTTCATAATTGTAGAACAACACTTTAGCAAATTCTGTTTGAAAAAATAGTACTCAAGAATATTTTAGCGCTTTATTTTATAATTTTACAGCTTATGGAAAATAAAACCATCGCCCGTACGCTGCGCTTGTTGTCTCAGCTAATGGAGTTGCACGAAGAGAATCCTTTTAAAATAAAATCGATTGCAAATGCCTATTTCAAGGTAGATAAACTACCTTTCCAATTGAAAGATAAAGCCATTGATGAGATCGATAAAATTGATGGAATCGGGAAAAGCCTTGCTGCAAAAATTATAGAGCTGCTACAAACGGGCGAACTTCAGGAACTGAAAGATATCGTTCAGCAAACACCGGAAGGCATTATCGAAATGCTGGGAATAAAAGGAATCGGCCCGAAAAAAATACTTATTATATGGCGTACACTTGCCATTGAAAGCATTGGAGAACTCTATTATGCCTGTAACGAAAACCGTTTAATTGAAGCAAAAGGTTTCGGTTTAAAAACCCAGGAGGAAATTAAAAAGGCGATAGAATTTAAACTTGCAGCCAATGGCAGATTTCTTTATGCACAGGTTGAGCGCTTTGCCAACTCATTATTTGCCGACTTATCTGAATGGTTATCAACATACGATGCCCAATATGCACTTGGCTTTGCCGGCCAGTACCGCCGTGCCTGCGAAATTATTGACGAACTGGAATTTGTAATCGGGACTGACCAGCTTTCAAAAATAAAGGCAGGCTTCGCTTCATTTACACCGTTATCGCTCATCGCCGCCGAAGATGCTTTTATTACTACTACTGAAGCCGGGCTGAGAATCAAGCTTACGCTTGCAGATAGTGCCGGATTCCATTTAGCGTGGTTTAAACAAACCGGAAATCCGGAACATGTAGAAAAAGTACTGACGCAAGCCGGAAATGGCCCATTTCAAAGCGAACTGGAGATTTATACCGCAGCAGGTTTGAGTTATATTGAGCCCGAGCTAAGGGAAGATTTTGATGAATTAGTTTTGGCGAAAGAACACAAACTCCCAGACTTAATTACCTATAAAGATTTGAAAGGCACGCTTCACAATCACTCAACCTGGAGTGATGGCGTGCATACACTGGAGGAAATGGCCTTATACTGTAAAAATGAGTTAAACTTGCAGTACCTGGGTATCTGCGACCATTCAAAAACTGCTGTATATGCCAAAGGATTAAATGAACAACGCGTTTTTGCCCAACAACAGGAAATTGATCAGTTAAATGAAAAGCTTGCTCCTTTCAAGATATTTAAAGGCATCGAGAGTGATATCCTGAGCGATGGTTCTTTGGATTACTCAGATGATGTACTCAAAACCTTTGATTTCGTAGTCGCCTCTGTGCACAGCAATTTGAGAATGGACGAAGCTAAAGCCACAGCTCGTCTGGTTAAGGCCATCGAAAATCCATACACGACGATATTAGGCCATCCAACAGGTCGCTTACTGCTTAGCAGGGCCGGATATCCGATAGATTATAAAAAAATAATTGATGCCTGCGCGGCCAACAAAGTGGTGATTGAGATTAATGCCAACCCATTGCGGTTAGATCTCGACTGGCGCTGGCATCGTTATGCACTGGAAAAAGGCGTATTACTGGCAATCAATCCGGATGCTCACCGTACCGAAGGTTTCCGCGACATGCATTACGGAACTTTGGTTGCCCGAAAAGGAGGTTTAGGTGCCGATAAATGCCTGAATGCTTTTTCACTGGAAGAGATTACCTCGTACTTTAAACAAAAGAAAGTTTAGCAACGGTGTGCAGATTAATGCATATAATGATCATTATCATCGGCCGATCAAGAAATTTGCACAGCTGCACTCCAACATACGTTCTATCTGTTGTAAAAAAATATAACTTTGCCCCATGATAAGTGAAATTGCAAACCATATATTCAATCAAGTTATTTCAGACTACCATAAGTTCGATGACATTGACCAGCCGGTAGAAAATCCATATGACGCAGAAAGTCTGGAACACCTGTTCTACATCAAGAACTGGATAGATACGGCCCAATGGCATATGGAAGACGTGGTACGCAATCCCAACATCGATCCGGCAGAAGGTTTGAGCTGGAAACGCCGCATTGATGCTCAAAATCAGGTACGTACAGATATGGTTGAATTTATTGATGGATATTTCTTAAACCTTTATCAGGGAATCAAGGCTTTGCCGGAGGCGAGAATTAACACCGAAAGTCCTGCATGGGCAATTGACAGACTTTCCATTCTTGCTTTAAAAATCTACCACATGCAGGAAGAAGCAGAACGCGAGAGCGCTTCTGCTGAACACCGTGCACAATGCCAGACCAAACTCAATGTCTTATTATCTCAACGGGAGGATTTATCGACCAGTATCGACGAGTTACTTGCAGATATTGAAGCCGGTAAAAAATACATGAAGGTTTACAAGCAAATGAAAATGTACAACGATCCGAGTTTAAATCCGGTTTTGTACAAGAAAGCATAGCATATTATGCGGTTACCTGCTACCAGTTACTAGCAAAAATTTATATCCATGACAACTCCCCAGAGAATTATAATCTTGCGTTTTTCGGCTATGGGCGACGTAGCCATGGTGGCTTCTGTGTTAAATGCTTTTGCCGCTCAAAATCCATCCGTAGAAATGATAATGGTTAGCCGTGAAGGATTTAAACCTTTTTTCGACGGCATCGATAACCTTACTTTCCATCCCATTCAACCGAAAACCCTTCATAAAGGAATTGACGGATTATTTAAACTGTACCAGGAGCTCAGAAAATACAAACCAACGGCTATAGCTGACTTACATGATAATTTAAGGAGCAGAGCCATTTCAACTTTTTTTCGCTTAACACGCGTCAAAATTAAACGGATAGATAAAGGCAGGGCAGAGAAAAAAGCACTTACGCGCAAAGAAAACAAGATATTCAGGCAGTTGAAACATACGGTAGAACGTTATGCCGATGTATTCCGCGAACTGAAATTTGATGTCAGGCTCAATTATCAGCTTAAAAGAGATCCGCAGCAACTTCCGTTAAAAGCCAAAGCACTTTTTGAAAATAACCAAACAAAAAAGATAGGCATATCCCCTTTCGCACAGCATGTTTATAAAGTATATCCACTGGATCGCATGGAAGAAGTTATTGCATCCCTCAGCACGTTGGGATACGAACTTTTTATATTTGGTGGCGGAAAGTTTGAAAAAAGTGTTGCTGAAGAATGGGCTTTGACCTATTCCAATACACACAATTTAATTGGAACTTTCAATCTAAGTGAAGAACTAGCCATCATTTCAAACCTCGACCTCATGGTGAGCATGGATTCATCAGGAATGCACATGGCTTCACTAGTTGGCATCCCCGTGGTGTCGATCTGGGGTCCAACCCATCCATACGCAGGTTTCCTCGGATACGGACAAGTGGAAAGCGATTGCATACAAATAGATCATCCCGCAAGGCCAAATTCCATTTATGGAAACAAACCATGCATGTGTGGTGTTCACAGTAGTATGGATTTAATTGATCCTGAAACAATTGTAAACAAGATTAAGCAAAAACTACATGGCTAAGCAATTATTGTTGGTTCGGCACGGGAAGTCGGATTGGGGGAACTTAGATTTAAAAGATTTCGACAGACCTCTGAATAAACGCGGAAAAGAAAATTCGCCCGAAATGGCAGAAAGGTTACTGAGCCGGGGAATTAAATTTGACCTCATGGTGAGCAGTCCTGCAAAACGTGCAAAATCAACAGCTAAATTCTTTGCAGAGGCATATCAGTTTGACGCTATACAGTACGAGGAATCTATTTACGAAGCCAATACTGGTGCCCTTTTAAAGGTGGTGAACAATCTCGACGATTCGGCAGATACAGTGATCATGTTTGGCCATAATCCGGGTTTTACAGATTTTGCAAACGAGTTAAGTAATGCAGACATTTACAATATCCCAACCGCAGGCGTTGTTTCCATGCAGTTTCCTTTCGAAAGCTGGAAAATGGTAAGTAAAGGAACAGGGACACTTGTATTCTTTGATTATCCTAAAAACAGTGATGAGATTTAGGTCGTTTCGAAAGACATCTTTATGAAAAATTATTAGCCCTTAGCTAAAAATATTTTTATTACCTTTGAATATATAAAACGAAAGTCCGGCAATTAGACATTTCGGTGAATTCATAACCTCATCTCTTTTGGTTATTTCATAATTCGTATCGCCGGAATATTATCCATTAATTTATTTTGAACATGAATTTCGACTATAATACTACGCGGAGCCATCTGATTTTATCAGAATACGGCCGCAACGTTCAAAACATGGTGAAGTATATCTGCGAATTGCCCACCATTGAAGAGCGAAATAAATACGCACAGGCAGTAATTGATTTAATGGGGTTTTTACAACCGCATTTGAGAGATGTTGCCGATTTTAAACATAAGCTCTGGGACCATTTACACATTATCTCAGGCTACCAGATTGATGTGGAAAGTCCTTATCCTAAGCCGCTTCCAGAAAACGCTTTTAAAAGACCGGAACCTCTGCCCTATCCTCAGCGAAGGATTACCTATAAACATTATGGTAAAACTGTTGAAGGATTAATTGAAAAAGCCATGGCCGAACAAGACATGGAACGCAGAAAAGTGATGGTACAGGGCATTGCCAACTTTATGAAAATGGCCTATGTTACCTGGAACAAAGACAACGTATCTGATGAAACCATTATAAAAGATTTAAGTTATTTATCTGGTGGTATGCTAAGGCTTGATGAAGGTGTTAACCTGGCTAAAGTTGAATTTAGGGCGCAGAATCCTCGTCAGAACACCAACAATAACAACCGTGGGCGGAATAACAACAACAACAATAATGGTAAAAACCGCCAGAATAACAATAATAACAACCGCGGAAGAAATAACAACAAACCTAAATATTAGAGGAAAGGTAAATGGCAGCAGGAGAAAGGCGCAAGGTTAAGTACCCGCCCAATTTTGATACCTGATACTCAATACTAAATACTAAAAAGATATATGAACGCATTTGAAATAACAGGCGGAATTAAATTAAAAGGCGAAATTACTCCTCAGGGCGCCAAAAACGAAGCTTTACAGATTTTATCAGCTGTATTGTTAACCGAAGAGAAAATCACCATCAGCAATATCCCTGATATCAAAGATGTTAACAAACTCATTGAGTTACTGGGCGATTTAGGGGTTATTGTTGAGCGTATTGATAAAGATACCTATACCTTTGAAGCGAAAAATATTGACCTGAATTTCTTTGAGTCTGAAACTTTTAAAGCTAAAGGCGGTGGCCTGCGTGGTTCGATCATGATTGTTGGTCCGCTACTGGCCCGTTTCGGTAAAGCAGCTATCCCTAAACCGGGTGGAGATAAAATCGGACGGAGAAGGTTGGATACCCACTTTATCGGTTTCGAAAAGCTAGGGGCTAAATTTGTTTACGATAGCAAGAAAGCGTTTTTCAATGTGGATGCAACCAATTTACAGGGGGCATACATATTGCTGGATGAGGCATCAGTTACGGGAACTGCAAATATTGTGATGGCTGCAGTTTTGGCTAAAGGTACAACTACGATCTACAATGCGGCCTGCGAGCCTTATTTACAGCAACTTTGTAAAATGCTTAACCGCATGGGCGCAAAAATCTCTGGTATTGGCTCAAACTTACTCACCATTGAGGGTGTAAAAGTTTTAGGTGGAACAGAACATAGAATGTTGCCCGATATGATTGAAATTGGTTCTTTTATCGGTTTGGCTGCTATGACAGAATCTGAAATTACCATCAAAAATGTTTGTTATGACGAGCTGGGTGTAATTCCTGAAGTTTTCAAAAAGCTTGGCATTAATCTGGAACGCAGAGGTGATGATATCTTTGTTCCTTTGCAAAAACACTACGAGATCGATACTTTTATTGATGGATCAATCTTAACCATTGCCGATGCCCCATGGCCAGGTTTTACACCCGACTTATTGAGTATCGTACTGGTTGTAGCTACACAGGCCAAAGGAAACGTTCTGATCCATCAAAAGATGTTTGAGAGCCGTTTATTCTTCGTCGATAAATTAATCGATATGGGTGCTCAAATTATCCTTTGTGATCCACATCGTGCAACAGTGAATGGTATTGATAAAAAATATAAACTTCGCGGAATCAGCATGACCTCTCCAGACATCAGAGCCGGAGTGTCATTGTTAATTGCAGCCCTATCTGCCGAGGGTAAATCTACCATCTACAATATTGAACAGATTGAGCGTGGCTATCAGGATATTGATACCCGTTTACGTGCCTTAGGCGCACAGATTAAACGTGTCAATGCCGATGCACCAAGTCACTAGAGAAGGCGAAAATATAACGTAATGTAAAAGGCCCGGGTAAGAAATTTACCCGGGCCTTTTTGATGTGTATGTTCAGTCTGAATTTACTAACCCGATATTGCATTTATGATATCGTACTGCGTAATAATTTCTATTTTCCCTGCCTCATCCTCTACTAGTACAGCTGAGTTTTCCTTGTTAATCAGCGACGAAATTTTATCTATAGAAGTATTTAAATCGACAAACGGAAAAGTAGCGGTCATGATTTCTGAAATTGGCGCCGATTTCAATCCCGGGTTTTCAAGCAAAGCCGATAAAATATCGCTTTCTGCAATTTTACCAACAATCATTCCCTGCTGTGTCACCGGAATCTGAGAAATGTTCATCGACTTAATGGTATTGATCGCTTCAAGAACAGATTTAGTGGCATCCAGCGTAACGATTTCTGTTGACTCCTTTTTCGCCAGGATGGACTTGGCTGTCAATTTCTCATCCTGCAAGAACCCCCGCTCGCGCAACCAGTCTTCATTGTACATTTTACCCATGTAGCGGCTTCCATGATCGTGAAAGATGACAACAACCACATCTTCAGGTTTCAATTTATCTTTCAACTGAATGAGGCCACCAATAGCTGCACCAGCCGAATTCCCTACAAAAATGCCTTCCTTGCGTGCAATGTCGCGTGTCATCAGGGCAGCATCCTTATCGGTTACTTTTTCAAATAGATCGATCACCTCGAAATTTACGTTTGCAGGCAGAAAATCTTCCCCAATCCCTTCTGTGATGTATGGGTAAATTTCATCCTTGTCAAATATTCCCGTTTCTTTATACTTCTTAAACACAGAACCATAAGTATCGATACCCCATACCTTAATATCAGGATTTTTTTCTTTTAAATATTTTCCAGTACCTGAAATGGTACCTCCCGTGCCTACCCCTACTACCAGGTGGGTAATTTTACCTTCCGTTTGTGCCCAGATTTCAGGTCCGGTTTGTTCGTAGTGTGCCTGTGAATTGGCCAGGTTATCATATTGATTTGGTTTCCATGAATTTGGAACTTCCCGCTCCAAACGTGAGGAGACAGAGTAGTATGAACGTGGATCTTCGGGCTCAACATTTGTCGGACACACAATTACCTCAGCGCCAAAAGCCCTTAAAGCGTCAACTTTCTCTTTTGATTGTTTATCCGTTGTGGTAAAAATACATTTATAGCCTTTAATGATGGCAGCCATAGCAAGCCCCATTCCGGTGTTTCCCGAAGTTCCTTCGATAATTGTTCCTCCGGGTTTAAGCTTTCCGCTTCGCTCTGCATCTTCAATCATCTTAACCGCCATACGGTCTTTAATGGAATTACCTGGATTGGTAGTTTCAATTTTTGCCAGGATAGTTCCCGGAACACCTTTAGTAATCGTATTTAATTTTACCAATGGCGTATTACCAATGGTTTCGAGAATATTATTGTACCACATGCAACAAAATTAAGCAAAGGCATTAAGTATTTTATAAACTATATTTTATTTAAAACATAATTTTGAATATCGAAATTTTATAGAATTTTATTACATAAACTACAACAATTATAGGCATTATAGATTGATTATTGGGCAAACGGCATCATCTGTTTTGCTTTACTCATTAGCCCTTACGCCAACTTGTAAACCTTGCCCGGCAGGGATATAATGATCCCTTGCATCTCCAGCGTTAGGATAACAATAGCGAGTTTACTCTGCTGGATGTTTAACACGCGTGCTAATTCATCAATTGCAAGCTGGCCGTTTGCCAATGCTGAAATAACCGATTGTTCATTTGGGGTAAGGTTAATTTGCAGGCTTACTTGTGTACAGGGTATTTTTTCAGTCACCTGATCATCCCAGCCCAGATAATAAATCAGGTCTTTGGCGTGGTTAACCAGTGCGGCCCTGTTGGTTTTAATCAGAAAGTTACATCCTTCAGAAAAGACATCGTTTGTTCTGCCCGGAAAAGCATAAACATCCTTGTTATACGAATTGGCTATTTCTGCGGTAATCAATGCTCCGCCTTTAATCGACGCTTCCACAACAATGGTTGCATCGGCAATTCCTGCTATAATGCGGTTTCGCTTAGGGAAGTTCTGGCGGTCGGGATTGGTTTGGGTTGGAAATTCGGATAATAATCCTCCATTCAGTACCATTTTCTGAGATACACTTCTATGTACCTGAGGATAGAGCCGATCCAGGCCATGCCCCAGTACCCCCACAGTGGAGATTTGATTACGCAGGCATTCTTTATGGGTGGCGACATCAATACCATACGCCAGGCCGCTTATAATCAATACATTATAAGGTGTCAATACTTCGCACAGCTGTTTGCACAACATTTTACCATATTCCGTTGCGTTACGGGTACCCACAATACTGACGATCCTGGGATGATTGAAATTTACAGTACCTTTAAAATAAAGCAGAACGGGCGCATCAGAACAATTTTTTAAACGTTGCGGGTAGTTTGGGTCTGTGTAAAAAAGCACCTCTATTCCGTGCTTTTCAACAAAAGCAAGTTCCTTTTCTGCTCTTTTTAAGGCATCAGTGTTCAGAATAGCATCAACTGTTCTTTCGCCTATTCCAGGAATTTGTAAAAGCTGCTTCCGGGACGCAGAGAAAACTTGCTCTGCACTGCCGCAATAAGCCAGTAAGCTTTTTGCACTCACTGGTCCGATAAATTTAATAAAGGTTAAAGCAATTTTGTGTAAGGTGCTCATTAATTTTCAGACTAAGGTTTAAATAAATGCGGGATGATTTATTTTCCTTAAAGAGCTACCTAAAAGTCGATATCGATTAAGCTTTTTATTGGAATATGAATATTGTTTTTTAACTGAATAAATTTCTCCGTTACCGACCAAACAGTTGTATCAACTTTTTTCGGTCCAATTGTAGTATTAAATGTAATGATGGCTTTAGATTTAAACTCGTTTCCAAGCCTTTGTGCTTCTTCTAATTTGCTTTTAAGCTCAGTGCCGTGATCTTCGGTAGCATTTACAATGTTCAGGTAGCCTATATGTTCTTTTTCTACAATTTCTATTGGCATAATTCTCTTTAACGATTAAGGTTAAACAAGCTTATTAAATTTTTGCTTAAAAAACAACCTTTAGAAACACATTTTTGTAACAAAAAAGAAAAAAAAACCAGCGCAAAAAGCGCTGGTTTTAAGAAGTATTTGGATTTATTTGTTTAGTTTTAATTTCCTGGTTTCAACCATCCCTTTAAATTCATGGTCAAGTTTTTCGGCCGCATTGTCTGATACAGCACGTGACAAACCCGAAGTGCTGCTTATCGTGTTATCTTTTACATAAGAGGTAAAAACGCCATTGGCAGAATAGTTCAGGGCCTGTGCTAAAAGCCTTTCAGCCGGATCTCCAAAATCTCTCGTTACATCATCCGCAATATCTTTGTCAACCATCATTCCGCTAAAATAACCCCCTTCATTGCGCTGATTTTTAGTTTCAAACTGAGGAATGTATAAATCGTTTTTATCAATGTGTAGGGCAAAGAAACCAACAGGTTTACCATATGTTGTTTTACCAATCAGTTTCACGTCCATCACTGGCTTCAGGTTATTGATCAATAACTCACTGGCCGAAGCAGTGCCGTTCAAAACCAGAAAGTATACCCGGTTCAGCGTATTTAATGTTCCTCTTTTGGCAAAGACTTCCTGATTTCCCGCAGCAGCAGTAGGCTGATAATCATAATCAAAGTATGAGTACAAGCGGGTCACCCCATCGGTACCTTTGGCATAGAATTTCTGATTTTGAAGAATCGTTGCAGCTTTGTTTTGCATCGTTTGAGTCCAATATGTCGTATACATCACCTTTCCGTTTTGCGAAGCCGGGGCAATGAGATTGGTAAATGCCTCTGATGTAGCTACCGAACCTCCACCATTATAACGTAAATCCACCACCAGCTCTGTAATGCCATCATTCGCGAACTGAGCAAAGGCAGCATCCAGCAAAGTAGCTGAATTGGTTGTAAAGCTGTTGAATACGATATACCCAACCTTTTTTGGCCCTACGGTATAGGTATGGCTATAAAGAACAGGATTGATATTGTAACTTGCCTTTGATAACGTAACATCCTGGGAGGTGCCATCGGGCTTGGTAACGGTTAAAGAAATTGAGGATGCTGTGCCAAAAACCGCATTTACAATATAGCTGATGTTCGTATCACTGGTAGAGATCGCAGTACTGCCGTTAATCTTGGTAATCCGGTAACCCCTTTTTAATCCTTGTACCGCTGCCGGCGAACTCGCATACACATACTTAATTCTAAGGTCATTGGCATCATTAAAGAATACGGAAAAACCAAAATCGCCGGCTACCCCTCCCAGTTCGCTGGCCACAGTACCATCATCAATAAAAGAGTATTTATCTTTACCTCCTGTACTTGGCAATGCCTTTATCGCCGTGAGGATAGCCGTATTTGAACTGTATTTTCGTGGATTGAAATCAGCATAGCTGGGCATTCCTGAATTCCAGTAATAGGTTTGCTGGGCATATAAATAAATAGAGTCTTTGGTTAGCTCATCGCGACTGGGACCTTCCGATTTTGATTTTTTACAGGATGAAGCAGCAATGAGTACCAACAGCGTCACACTCCAGATCGCGTGCTGATATAAAAACTTTTTTAACATAGGTTTTAATAAATTTCTGATGATACAATATACGCCAAATTACTTAATTGAGATTGTGTTTCATCATATTTATTCGCACCTACCACCAGTACCTTTCCAGCGCCTAACTCATTCGCTAAAAGTATATTATTAAATATTTCGCTCTTGGGTATCTTAAGCTCATCTTCAAAATAAACAGTTAGGTATTTTTCCAGCCCATTCCACTCGGTTTGCTTTATTTTATTCAACTGCTGAACCGGGTTTCCGGCGGTAACGATGAATATTTTCTTCCGGTCTACCACCAGTTCCTGCATAAATTGCAGCATATTCTGATAAAGCAAAAGCTTCAGCGGCAATCGGGCATTTTCATGAAGCAGGTCAAAGTTGTGGTGGTACTTTGGGTCAATATCAAATTTTGTTGCTGTTTTATGAAAAAGGTCATTTGCCCCGCTAATTTCAAATTCAGCCCGCATAAATTCAAGTATGGCCGCAGCTGGTTTTTGTTCGGAATATTCTATAAACTGCGCAAAAAGATAATATACCTGTAATAAATAATCTTTTTCCGGATACAATACATTGTCGAGCTCGAAGATAACAAGCCCTTTATCTGCGATATTAGGATGGCTATTCATGTTATATGGTAAATAAAGTTAGCTTTTCATCAGCATCATTATAGCCAAACACACCATTAATTTCATCGCTTTGCTTTACGAAAATCTCCTTACCGCTGGCAAAAATGCACTCCCCTTTTATGAAAATGCCGAAATTTTTGAAAGCCTTTTTTTCTGCAGTGAGGTATTGATTCAGCTCTTCTGCAGGAGGCGTTAAAACACCAACACCATACTCATCGAAAAGGACTGACGATTTAGCCAGGGGCTCTACCTCATAGTCATGAAGCGGAAGAACGGCATCTATGCCTTCAGTAATACAGAAATTAAGCAAAATATGCGCGATACTGTCTCTGTTGAGATCGCCTAGAGATTTGAAAGCGTAACTTTCCGTTAAAATAGCAGGTACTTCGCCATAATCGGCTAGCAGAACAAAGTGGCTTGGAAAAGCCTTCATGATTTTTAAGGCTTTAGCATTATTTCCACCAGTAATTAATATTTTCAAATTATATTATTTTGGATGAATGATTGAATTAATAGCTGAAATTGTGAATTGGACATCTGAAAACAACTGATTTTATACAATCAGTCCGTCTTTCATACTCACAACCCTGTCGCCGGTTTTAGCCAGATGCTCATTATGGGTAACAATTACAAAAGTCTGTTGAAAATTATCCCGCAGGGTGATAAACAACTGATGCAGGGCAGCAGCATTTTCCGAATCCAGATTTCCTGAGGGTTCATCGGCCAGAACAATTGATGGGTTATTCACCAGTGCCCTCGCGATGGCTACCCGTTGCTGCTCTCCCCCCGATAGCTGATTAGGTTTATGCTGAGCACGGTCTGCCAGACCAAACAAATCCAATAATTCCAGCGCACGTATTTCAGCCTGTTTCTTGTTTGTTTTAGCAATAAATGCCGGAATACACACATTTTCAATGGCGCTGAATTCGGGCAGAAGATGATGAAACTGAAAAACAAAGCCAATATTCCGGTTCCTGAAGGCACTTAATAAATCACCTTGAAGCTTGTTGACTACTGTTCCTTTGAGCGCTACAGTACCTTGATCAGGTTTGTCCAGCGTGCCCAAAATATGCAAAAGTGTGCTCTTACCTGCGCCTGATGGCCCTATAATACTCACAATTTCCCCTTTTTGTACTTCGAAATCTACCCCTTTTAATATCTGCAGATTTCCGTACGATTTAGTAATACCACTGGCTTTTAGCATGGTTCAAATTTAATAAAAAAGCTGAAAGACTAAAGCAGAAACACGAACGTACCAGGCATATTCGTGCTACCCGCAAAAGCGCCACAAAGTTTTGAATCACCAGAATCATAAAAATTATAAATAATGTTTGCACTTATCAATATCTTATTTAACTTTGAAAAACAAAGTACTTTTAAAATGAACAGCTCAGAAGAACAGTTAAACGCGTTGAAAGACATCAGACAAATGATGGACAGGTCATCCCGGTTTATTTCTTTAAGTGGCTTGTCAGGCGTATTCGCTGGCGTTATCGCGCTCATTGGAGCCTATTTTGCCCATGATGAAATTGATAAGTTTGTTAACCACCGGGGATATGGCTATGGTGTTAGCGGAGAAATGGACCTGGAGTTTAACCTGATTAAATTAGGTGTTTTTGTTTTGATCATTGCTTTGGCCGGAGGAGTATTGTTCACTTACAGAAAAAGTCAGAAAAATAACCTTCCCATCTGGGATAAGACTTCTAAATCTTTAATCATCAACTTATTTACGCCACTTGCGGCTGGCGGACTGTTTATCATTGCCCTGCTGATTAATCACCCCAATACTTACAGCATTATTGCTCCAACCTGCCTTATTTTTTACGGACTTGCCCTTATCAACGCCAGTAAATACACCTATAGTGATATTAAATACCTTGGTTATTGTGAGGTTATTTTAGGTCTTATTTGCCTATTCAACGCGGGATATGGCTTGTATTTCTGGGCCTTTGGTTTTGGTGTTTTACATATTGTTTATGGTCTTTTAATGTATTTCAAATACGAGAAAGGCAAATAGCATGAAAAACCCGATAGCAGATTTAAATAAAATTTTCGACAGCCGGATCAGATTGGGTGTGATGTCTATTCTGGTGGTAAATGACGAATTTGCGTTTAATGACTTGAAGCAAATGCTCGAGCTTACTGATGGTAATCTGGCTTCACACCTCACTACGCTGGAACAAGCTGAATTCATTAAGGTACATAAAGGATTTATTGGAAGAAAAACCAATACCACCTACTCTATTACTATGTTAGGCAGGCAGGCTTTCAAAGCGCACCTGGATGCCCTTGAAAAAATGATTAAGAAACTATAACCTATTTTTTTTGACTATATACTTTGAAATACAAAGCACTTTTAATACCTATAAACCATTGTAAATTATCAACTTATATGAATACAACAACAAACAAATCGAACTTTTTATTGCTATCTGCCTTGTTTGGCGCTTTGTTATTTAGCTTGCTCTTTTGGCAAGAGCGTTTAGCATTAAACCTGCTTATCTACACTGCCTTTCTAACTACCGTTACCTGGCTCAATCCTGATGTGGCCAAAACGCCTAAATTTTATTTATTTGCAGCTGCACAACTGCTGGCAGCTATCCTTGTTGTAATCAATAACTCGTTCCTGAGTTTAGCATCCTGTTACGTCAGTCTGGTCATTTTCATTGGGTTTAGTCATCATCAGCAAATCAGAACCATATTCACTGCTTTTTTGGCTACGATTTTACAAATGATTACCGTCCCTTTCAATACGGTTCGATATCTCAGTGAAATTAACATAGGTCGTTTTAACCTTAAACCACTCGTCAAACTCATGAAGTACGTTTTTATCCCTTTTATTATTTTCTTGATTTTCGCTTGCCTTTACTCCGCAGCTAACAGTGTTTTTGCTCATTATGGCAAAGCTTTGTTAACCAATATTGCCGATTTCTTCACAAGTATTTTTGGTTTTCTTTTTACCGACCTGAGCTTTCCACGGTTTATGCATTTCTGCTTCGGGCTAGTACTAACCAGTGCCTTCATTTTCACATTTTTCAACAAAGGGCTTCAAAATTTCGAATCTCAGTTTAAAGAACAACTATTTCGGATAAGAAAGAATATCAGCCAAAAAACCATCTGGTTTGAAGTAGTCAGCACATTCAGTGGCAATCTGCTCACCCGCAAACTGGCGCTTAAAACCGAGTTTATTACGGCATTGATTTCATTTAGCATATTAAATCTGCTGTTGATGTCTTTAAACGCCATTGATATAACCACGCTTTGGTTTGGGTATACCCCTGCGGGAAATTTCTCTGCCGATTTGCACGATGGCACTAATACCTTGATTTTTAGCATTCTACTTGCAATGGCCATTATCATCTATTTCTTTAGAGGAAATCTCAATTTCTATAAAAAAAGCAAAACGCTTAGGTTACTTACCTATATCTGGATAGTTCAGAACGCTTTACTGATTATCTCTGTACTGATCAGGGATGGTTATTACATTGAATTCTATGGGTTAACGCACAAAAGAATTGGTGTATTGGTATTTGCACTGCTTTGTAGCATTGGCCTGATCACCGTATATGTAAAAGTTGCCCGTCAAAAAACGTTTTTCTATCTCCTGAAAATTAACGGATACATCTGGTTTATTCTGCTATTAGCTTTCAGCAGTATCAATTGGGATGTTTTCATTGCGAAATACAATCTGTCAAGAGCAGGTTCGATCACCCTTGATGCCGGATACCTGCTGTCACTATCAGACAAAACCTTGCCTGAATTAGATAAAAACAGGTCCAAACTCATCTCATTAGATGGCAACAATACTTTTTACGCAAACCAGCTGAATGAACGGATTGGCTACTTCAAAGAACGCTACCAAAGTGTAAACTGGGTATCCTGGAATTTACCGGATTGGAGAACGGCTAAATATTTCAGTGTTCACACAGACCAAAAGGAAATACAACGATAGCTATTTCACTTTCTATACAATGATGTCGCCTTTGCCCCTTTCCTATAGTTTTAGGCTGTCCCGGTGCCCAGTGCAGCGGGGCTGGTAAACGTTTAACGCGTAAGCAATAATTTCAAAACAAAACATTAAATTTAAATATCATGAGAAATCAACAAACACTTCAGGGAAGCAAGCTAAGGATTACGATTATCCTGGCAACAACAGCAGTTTTGCTAAGCATCCCTCTCATTGCCATGCAATTTACAAATGAAGTTAAATGGACACCTTCCGATTTTGCGGTGGCTGCCATCCTGCTCTTGAGTACTGATATTGCCATAGAACTGGTTATCAGAAACCTGAGAACAGGCACCACCAGAACAATTATGCTGATTGTGATCCTGATCTCCCTGTTCCTGATCTGGGCTGAACTCGCTGTGGGTATCTTCGGTACACCCTTTGCCGGAAGTTAAACAACCCAATTCGAAGATTAACACAAAACGTTCATTTTATCGAAAAAATCGGAAATTAATATTTGTTTAAAGCCTTTAGAATTGTAGCTTTGGGCAAATTTTGTAGCAAATGAATATTCACGAATACCAGGGTAAACAAATATTAAAAAGTTTCGGTGTTAACGTTCAAGAAGGAATCGTTGCCGATACGCCTGAGCAAGCTGTTGAGGCTGCTAAGCAATTGAAAATTGATTATAACTCTGACTGGGTTGTAATTAAAGCGCAAATCCATGCAGGTGGCCGCGGTAAAGGTGGTGGTGTTAAATTAGCCAAAAACCTTGATGAAGTTAAACAGCGTGCAACTGATATTATCGGAATGCAATTGGTTACACCTCAAACTGGTCCGGAAGGAAAATTGGTGAACAAAATTTTAGTTGCTCAGGATGTTTATTATCCAGGTGCTTCTGAAACTAAAGAATTCTACATTTCAGTATTGTTAGATCGTGCGGCAGGCCGTAACATCATTATGTACAGTACCGAAGGTGGTATGGATATCGAAGAAGTTGCTGAGCATACCCCTCACTTGATCTTTAAAGAAGAGATTGACCCTAAAGTTGGCCTACAAGGTTTTCAGGCCCGTAAAATAGCTTTTAACTTAGGTGTTAGCGGAAATGCTTTCAAAGAAATGGTGAAGTTCGTTTCCGCATTATACAAAGCTTATGAAGCTACAGATTCTTCAATGTTTGAAATCAATCCTGTATTGAAAACATCTGATGATAAAGTAATTGCGGTTGATGCTAAAGTTAATTTAGATGAAAACGCATTATACCGTCATGCTGATTACGCTGCAATGCGCGATGTTTCAGAAGAAGATCCAATGGAAGTTGAAGCAAGTGCATCTAACTTAAACTTCGTGAACCTTGATGGTAATGTTGGTTGTATGGTTAACGGTGCTGGTTTGGCAATGGCAACCATGGATATTATTAAGTTAGCTGGTGGTGAGCCTGCAAACTTCTTAGACGTAGGTGGAACTGCAAATGCACAAACAGTTAAAGCGGCTTTCAATATCATTTTGAAAGACCCTAACGTTAAAGCAATTCTAATCAATATCTTCGGTGGTATTGTGCGTTGCGACCGTGTTGCCCAAGGTGTGATCGATGCTTACAAAGAAATCGGAAACATTCCCGTGCCAATCATCTGTCGTTTACAAGGTACTAACGCTGCTGAAGCCAAAGCATTAATTGATGAGTCAGGCCTTCAGGTTTACTCAGCAATCGCTTTAAAAGAAGCTGCTGATTTAGTAACTAAAGTATTGGCTGAACAAGCATAATCTTAAGCTAATATAAAATGTATTAAGAAGCCTTTCAGATGATCTGAAAGGCTTTTTTTTTGTAAATGCTAAGTGAATATATTAGCACTGGCACCATTTTAAATAAAGCGATTTGAGAGCCCTAGGCAGAAAAACCCTATTTTGAGACCATTAAAGCTGTTCAGGCCTGAATTCGAGGATATCACCCGGCTGACAGTCGAGTACTTGGCAGATTGACTCTAATGTCTCCAGCCTTATTGCTTTAGCCTTACCTGTCTTTAAAATAGATAAATTAGACATGGTAATCCCTACCCGCTCACTTAACTCAGTAAGTGACATTTTTCTTCGGGCAAGCATAACATCTAAATTTATAATGATGGGCATTCGTATTTTATTTTAAATGGTTAAATCAACTTCTTTTTTTAGTTTCTTCGCGTACTCTAATAAGCCATAAATAATATTGAAGATAATTATAACACCATAACCACCGTTTGAAAAAGGTCCTGATTGATCAAAAAATACAAACCTACCCTGGGTTAAATCACCAACATAACGGTCAAGTAATAGTTTGATGAGGACTTTAGGAACTAAAAAACAAAACATTCCTATAAAAATCAATCGCCCGAGATTCTTTTCAGTGAAATCTTCCAGCTCCACATTTTTATTTTTGGTAACCCAAAGTATTGAAAAGCATGAAATCATGTAGAATATAATAGTTCCTCCTCCATCTTCGTACATGCTATTACCTAAAACGATTGATTGAACTAATGTTGGTTTGATCTCGATCTTACCAACACCTGAATTAGTAAAATCCAAACCTCCAATATTTTCTGACTGAAGCGAAGAGGCTAATCTCACGGAAAATATAAGCGACTGATCAGAGTAATCTATAAAGGATCCTATAAGATTAATAACTATAGAGATGATACCGAAAGCAATCAAACAGATTGCAGAATTGCGGATGATTCGAGTATTTGTATTCATATAACCGTGTAGGATTAAGGATTTTAAACAGATACATTTTGCAATTTGACTGCTTTGGTAAACACCAAGCAACAATCATAACACCAGCAAAAAGCGTTTCTGGTTTTTATTGGATAGCGACCGAAATCAGAAAATGAACCACTGTATTGATTTTTGAGAAACGTCATCGTTCTATAATTATTTATACAGCAAACATAAAATAAAATACATTGAAAATCAAAACTTATTTATTGATTTACAATAAATATTATGTACAAATCAATAATTTATATAAAACCCAGCCAAAAATTCATTAAAACTAAATTGGAATGATTTTTGTTACAAGTAAAACTATAAAGAAGTTGTGCAAACAGTAACATTTTCAGCATTTTATCCTTTCGGATTAGTGTACAATTTCGTAACTTTGCAAACTCAATAATTAAAGAGCACACAAAACGTATAAATGAGACAACTCAAGATAACGCAATCCATTACCAATCGCGAAAGTCAATCTTTAGATAAATACTTACACGAAATTGGTAAAGTAGACTTAATAACAGCAGAAGAGGAAGTAATTTTAGCAAGAAAGATTCGTGAAGGCGACCAGGCTGCATTAGAGCGATTAACTAAAACTAACTTACGTTTCGTTGTATCTGTTGCAAAACAATATCAAAATCAGGGATTAACTTTAGGCGATTTAATTAACGAAGGTAACTTAGGTCTAATTAAGGCTGCGCGTCGTTTTGACGAAACTAAAGGTTTCAAATTCATATCATATGCTGTTTGGTGGATTCGTCAGTCCATTTTACAAGCCATTGCAGAGCAAAGTCGTATCGTACGTTTACCATTAAACCAGGTTGGTTCATTAAGCAAAATCAGTAAAGCTTTCTCTAAATTGGAGCAGGAATATGAGCGTGAGCCATCTCCGGAAGAACTGGCAGATATTTTAGAAACAACTGTTGATAAGATCTCTGATACTTTAAGTAACTCTGGCCGTCACGTATCGATGGATGCTCCTTTCGTTCAGGGTGAAGAAAATACATTATTGGATGTATTGGAAAATCATGAGCCAAATACAGATAGTTCATTAATCAATGAGTCCTTATCAGAAGAGATTAAACGTTCTTTATCTACTCTAACAGAAAGAGAAAGAGAAATCATTGTATTGTTCTTTGGACTGGGATCAAATCACCCTTTATCACTAGAGGAAATCGGAGAAAAATTCAATCTTACACGTGAACGTGTTCGTCAGATAAAAGATAAAGCGCTTCAACGCTTACGTCACACTTCAAGAAGTAAAATATTAAAATCTTATTTAGGTTAAGATAAACCTTCTGCAAAAACATAAAAAGGAACCAATATATATTGGTTCCTTTTTTTTTGTGCCATCCGGGATAAATAGTCTTATTCAGCCCCGTCCGTAGCGGCTATTTAAAAGGGGCTTAACAGAGAATCGACAGGCCGTTAACAGGGATTTGCCCCTACTAACCCCCTATTAACCCCCTGTAAAGCCCCTATTAATCCCCTGTTAACCAAAATGGCTGGTGCGCGCCGATGCGTAATCGGAAAACCTGATATTACAATCACAATAAATAATAATAGATACCGATTTTCAGAGATGATAGAAACTTTCCCTAAGTAATCTGACAAACAGTACCGTTGAGTAAAAAATTTCGTGACAAAAAAAAGACCAGCTAAAGCTGATCTGTGCTAGAAATACTTCCGTATTTAATTTACTAAAACAACAGATGTTTCACCGTTAAGCCATTGTTGATTAATTGCTTCAATGAATCGATACCAATCCTTAAATGTGTTTCCACATATTTTTCAGTTACACTACTATCGCTCTCTGCAGTTTTAACACCTTCGGGAATCATCGGCTGATCAGATACGAGCAATAATGCTCCAGCCGGAATTTTATTGGCGAATGAAGTGGTAAAAATTGTAGCAGTTTCCATATCAACTGCCATTGCCCGTAATGTTTTCAAATACTTTTTAAACTCTTTGTCATGCTCCCAAACCCTGCGGTTGGTGGTATAACATGTTCCTGTCCAGTAATCGCGTCCATGATCACGGATAGTGGTCGATATGGCTTTCTGCAACGCGAAGGCTGGCAATGCCGGCACCTCTGCGGGTAAATAGTCATTTGATGTTCCTTCTCCTCTTATAGCAGCAATCGGCAGAATCAGGTCACCAAGCTGGTTTTTCTTCTTTAAACCTCCACATTTACCTAAAAACAATACTGCTTTAGGTTTAATGGCTGTTAGTAAATCCATCATGGTAGCCGCCAGCGGACTTCCCATTCCGAAGTTGATAATGGTAATGCCATTTGCAGTTACACTTTGCATAGGCTTATCCAATCCCATTATAGGCGCATTGTCGTTCCATTCAGAAAACATGGTTACATATTTACTGAAGTTCGTTAACAGGATATAATCTCCAAACTGATCCAGCGGACGTCCGGTATAACGCGGAAGCCAGTTTTTTACAATTTCATCTTTCGACTTCAGTCCTGCTTTAACCGGACTTTCTACTTCTTTTACTTTTTTTGTCTGGGCGACTATGGCATCTTTTTTTACATCTTTTTCTTCATTCATAATTTCAGGTTTAGAGCTTTGCGGAGCGCTTAGCATTAACAAATACTATATTACAAAAAATCCTTCCCGATGTCGGGAAGGATTTGATTTTTTTTATGCAGCCTGTAGTTTTTTAAAGTCTGCCTTCTCAAATTTTTCTATCGCGTAATCGAGGTTTATCACCAGCTCCTTGACATCCGTCTGAGTGGGCGTATCGAACATTGCATCCAGCATAATCGCCTCACAAATGGATCTTAAACCGCGGGCACCAAGCTTATACTCCATTGCTTTATCAACAATAAAGTCTAGCACATCATCCTCAAAAACCAGCTTAACGTCTTCATAAGCAAAAAGCTTAATGTACTGCTTAATCAGTGAGTTTTTTGGTGCAGTTAAAATATTCCTTAGCGATTCTTTATCTAAGGGATTTAAGTGAGAAAGAACAGGAATACGACCAATTAGTTCCGGAATTAAACCAAAAGATTTCAGGTCCTGAGGGGTAATGTACTTGTAAAGGTTTTTAAGATCTAAAACAGTTTCATCTTTCTTTACTTTATACCCTACAGCCTGCGTACGCAAACGGTTGGCAATTTTACGTTCAATCCCGTCAAAAGCTCCTCCGCAAATAAACAGGATATTATTTGTGTTTACCGGAATCATTTTCTGGTCAGGATGTTTACGCCCGCCCTGAGGTGGTACATTTACAACTGTTCCTTCTAGTATCTTAAGCAAGGCCTGCTGAACACCCTCCCCTGAAACATCACGGGTAATAGAGGGATTATCGCTTTTACGCGCAACCTTATCAACCTCATCGATATATACAATACCACGTTCTGCAGCTGCAACGTCGTAATCAGCCGCCTGCAATAAACGGGTTAAAATACTTTCAACATCTTCTCCAACATAACCAGCCTCTGTTAATACAGTAGCATCGCAAATACAAAACGGCACGTGCAAAATCTTGGCTATTGTTTTAGCCAGCAATGTTTTACCAGTACCTGTTTCGCCCACCAACATAATGTTCGATTTCTCGATTTCAATTTCGTCTTTATCAACTTTTTGATTCAAACGCTTGTAGTGGTTGTAAACAGCAACCGACAATACCTTTTTGGCATCGTCCTGACCAATAACATATTGATCAAGATGTTGTTTAATTTCAAGAGGCTTTAACAAATTGATTGCCTCCTGAATATTTTTTGTCCCTTTGGTTCCTAATTCCTGCGCAAGCAACTGATTGGCTTGAGTAACACATTTATCACAGATAAATGCATCCATACCCTCAATTAACATTAACGTTTCATGCTTGCCAGAATGGCAGAATGAGCAACGAGATTCTTTAATTTGTTTCGCCATCTTTTTTCGAGTTTCTCGATAATACTTCATCAACCATACCAAATCCTTTTGCCTCATCGGCAGTCATCCAGTAATCGCGGTCTGAAGCTTTCTCCACCCAGTCGTAAGTCTGACCCGAGTGCTCAGAAATAATATCGTACAATTCCTTTTTCAATTTCAACATCTCTCTCAAGTTGATTTCCATATCAGATGCAACTCCTTGTGCGCCTCCCGATGGTTGGTGAATCATTACCCTTGAATGCGGTAAAGCTGCACGCTTTCCTTTAGCACCAGCCACCAATAATACAGCCCCCATAGATGCAGCCATACCGGTACAAATTGTAGCTACATCTGGCTGAATATATTGCATAGTATCATAAATACCTAAGCCTGCATATACTGAGCCACCTGGTGAGTTAATATAAATCTGAATATCCCTGTCAGCATCTGTTGATTGTAAAAACAACAACTGCGCCTGGATGATATTAGCATTTTGATCATAAATGGCATCACCTAAAAAGATGATACGGTCCATCATTAACCTTGAAAATACATCCATTTGAGCCACGTTTAACTGACGTTCCTCAATGATATATGGAGTCATATTCTGAGGATTTACATTAGCCTGTGCAATAAACTTATCTACGTGCAAACCGCCAATCCCCTGATGTTTAACGGCAAATTTTCTGAATTCTTGTGAATCTATGTTCATTATATGAGTTTTTTAATAGAGGGCATAGTGTTTGACTTTCATGTCCCCATAGTTTCATGGATAATATAAAACCAAAATATAAATAATATTTTAATTATAATGTTTTAATCAAAGAACATACCATGAAGATTTCACTGCCAATATAGCATGGTTATATACAGTAAGAGCAGCTCCGTGGAACTGCTCTTACCTTATATTTGCATCATTTGACTGTTGAAATTATTTCGCCAGTTCCACGAACTTATCGTAGTCGATGTCTTTTGGCTCTAAGGTCACGATCGATTTGATGTATTCGAAAGTTTTTAAAGCTTTTACCTCTTCGAAAGTACGGTTAGCATTCTCTTTTTCCTGTAAGAACTGTACAGCATATTGAGCTAACTGATCTTCAGGCAGCGGAGTAGGACTATACATTCTGAACTGCGCGTCTAGTTTAGCTTTAGCAGCCTGAACTACATCCTCATATTTAATTTCGATGCTGTTATCCTTGATGATTTTGTTTTCGATCAACGTCCATCTTAAGTTTTTAGCAAAGTCATCATAACCTTCAGCTAATTCCTCATCAGTAAGTTTTTCATTAGTAGCTTTTAACCAGCGACGTAAAAACTCATCAGGTAATTCAAGAGTATGTTTCTTTAAAAGTTCTTCATAAATATCGTTAGATAGTTTACGTTCGGCATCCTGTTTAAACATACCTTCAACTTCTTCCTGAATTTTAGTTCTGAAACCAGCTTCGTCGGTTACAGTACCCTCTCCGAATAATTTATCAAAAAACTCCTGATTTAAATCAGATTCCTCTAAACGGTTAACGTTTTTAACAGTTAACTGGAATTCTGACTTCAGTTCAGCAGCATCTTCTTCAGAAATATTAAGTGCTTTAGCGATAGCCGAGGCATCTTCAAAAGTTTTCTGAACATCGATCGTTACTACATCATCCTTTTTTAAACCAACCAAAGATTTAAGTACTTTCTTGTCTTTGATCAGATCTAAACGAATGGTTGCTGTATTGGAAATTCCACCTTCAAAAACAGTTCCGTCGGCGCCCAACTGTACCAGTTCAGCATATAAAACATCACCTTCGGCCGCAACTTCAGGATTTGTCATTTTGCCGTAGCTGCGACGGATATTTTTAACACGCTCTTCTAAAGTTTTTTCATCAGCTTTAACAACGTATTCAGTAAATTTATCTTTAGATGAAATGTTAACATCAAAAGCAGGCGCTAAGCCTAACTCATAGTCAAACTCAAACTCATCAGTGTAATCCCAGTTAAACTCACGTTCGTTATCCATTGTTGGCAATGGCTGGCCTAGTATTTCTAATTTTTGCTCGGCAATGTAGTTAGATAAAGTATCGTTTAATAAATTGTTTACCTCTTCTACCAGGATACTTTTACCGTACATTTTTTTAATGTGGCCAGCAGGAACCATTCCTTTACGGAAACCAGGTAATTGTGCTTTTTTAGCCTGGTCTTTAATAGCCTTTTCAACTTTTGCACTATAATCAGCAGGTGCGATTTTGATTTTTACAACAGCATTTAAGTTGCCGGTTTTTTCCTGTGTAATATTCATTTCTTTGTGAATGTTGTTTTTAAAAACAAAACCGTTCCGATTTTTAAATCGAAACGGCCTTTATCTTGTTGTGCGGAAGAAGGGACTCGAACCCCCACGCCGTGAAGCGCCAGATCCTAAGTCTGGTGCGGCTACCAATTACGCCACTTCCGCAGTTAGGATGTTGTAAGGACTGCAAAGATAGAAACCAGATTGAATAATCAAAAGCTATATCCAATATTTTTTCAATTTTTTCAGCCCGCCCCCGCTAACTACCTAATTTTTAAGCAGAAAAATTTAACATTCCAGGAATCATTGCTTTACATTACGGTTTCAATCAGATAATCTTTACCGTTAAATTTGAAGCTTTCTCCTTTTTCTTTACCAATCAACACCCTCCCTATCGGGGATGCCTGTGAAATGGCGAAAACTTTTTCACCATCAACAGTTAGTTCACCAGCGCTTATGCTAATGTAAAAACTACCTTCAGAGGTTATGACTAAACTACCGTTTTTAATCTTTTCGAAGCCTTCTGCTTTTTCCACCTGCTGCAACGCTATTTTCTGCTGACCAGCTTCGTAAAGCAATTTATTATTCCGGTCCATTTCCTGCTGCATCATTTCCCGGGTAGTTTCATACTTATCACCCGCACTGCTCTTGGTATCATCGTTCGAAGCCTGCCGGGCCTGCTGCAAGGAGTATTCAATATTTTCAATGCGATTTTGAATGAAGGTTAAACACAACTCGTAAAGCTGAGACTTTGAAATAGACATATGAATTAACAAAAAATTAAGATGGATAATAGTAAAGTCAGGTACAATTAAGGTGAATCAATTAACCTTCGATCCAGGTTACCTTTTCTTCAATCGAAGTGCGGTTTGACTTCCATGGCTGCTCATTGTGATAACCCATATAGAACAAACCTATGCATTTTTCATTTGCTTTCAGACCCAGAAATTCGCCTAATCCATCGATTAAGGGAGGGGAACTCCAGTAGGCTCCGACTTTCAAACTTTCCGCTGTAAGCGCCATGTTTTGCACTGCGCATGAAACTGCAGCAAGCTCTTCCCATTCGGGAATTTTACCGCTTACCGCCATATTGATTGCAATGATACAATCTGCCTGATCGGTCTTTTCTGCAAAACTGTCGTATTTTTTCTGAAGGAAGTTTTGCGGCGAAACCAGTTCTTTATAAAGCTTTCCCAGTTCTTCACCCAATTTCGCCAACGCTCCTTTTCTGATTACGGTAAAACGCCAGGGTTGGGTTAACTTATGTGTAGGCGCGTAATTAGCGGTTTCTAAAATCTGATTGATTACTTCAACGGGGATTTCCTTTTTAATATAGCTGGCAGGAAAAATACTGCGCCGTTCTTTTATCACTTTAACTATCGTTTCATATGCTGTACTCATTTGGTAAAAGTAGCTAAAAGCATAAAAATTAAAAGGGAAATGAAAAGATTTGACGTTGAAATAGCGTTTCGAATGATGAATTAGAAACCTTATCTTTGCGGCTTATTTAATAAAAGCATGATTTCAGTTTCTAATTTATCGTTAAGATACGGCAAGCGCACATTATTTGAGGATGTTAACTTAAAGTTTACGCAAGGCAACTGCTATGGCGTGATCGGCGCCAATGGTGCGGGTAAATCCACTTTCCTGAAAATCCTTTCGGGAGAGGTAAACCAAACTTCAGGTAGCGTAGCGTTTACTCCAGGTGAAAGAATGGCTGTTTTAAAGCAGAACCATTACGAATTTGATGAGTTTACGGTATTGGAAACGGTGATGATCGGCCATAAAGAACTTTATGCCATCATGAAAGAGAAAGATGCCATTTACATGAAAGAGGATTTCTCAGAGAAAGACGGCGAACGTGCCGGTGAACTGGAAAACCTTTTTGCTGAAATGGATGGCTGGAACATGGAAAGCAATGCTGCTACCATGCTGAGCAATTTGGGAATAACTGAAGATAATCACTATAAGTTATTGAAGGAGCTGGATAATACGCAAAAAGTACGCGTATTGCTTGCGCAGGCGCTTTTCGGTAATCCTGATATTTTATTACTGGATGAGCCTACCAACGATCTGGATATTGAAACCATTGCCTGGCTGGAAAACTTCCTGGCAGATTATCAGAACATTGTGTTGGTTGTATCTCACGACAGGCACTTTTTAGATGCAGTTTGTACGCATATTGTAGATATCGATTTCGCAAAAATGAGCATCTATACGGGTAACTACACTTTCTGGTACGAATCAAGCCAGCTGGCATTGAAACAACGTAGCGACCAGAACAAAAAGATGGAAGATAAAGTGAAGGAGCTGCAGGAGTTTATCCGCAGGTTTAGCGCCAACGCTTCTAAATCAAAACAGGCTACTTCGCGTAAAAAAGCCTTGGATAAAATCGATATCACTGAAATTAAAGCATCGAGCCGTAAATATCCTGCCATTATTTTCAACAACACAGGTCGTGAAGCTGGTGATCAGATTCTTCAGGTTGAAAATCTTGGTAAATCAGGTAATGATGGTATTTTATTCGATAAGGTTACCTTTATGGTAAATAAAGGCGATAAAATTGCCATATTATCTCAAAACAGTTTAGCTACCGCAGCATTTTACGATGTGTTGACGGGCAGAACCCCTGCCGACAAAGGTGAGTTTAAATGGGGCGTTACCATCAGCACGGCTGATATTCCAAATGATAACTCTGAATATTTTGCTGGTAAAGATGAGAACCTGGTTGACTGGCTTCGGGAATATTCCGGAACTGATGCTGACGAGCAATTTGTTCGCAGCTTTTTAGGCCGGATGTTGTTCTCAGGAGAAGAAGTATTGAAAAATGTTAAAGTGCTTTCAGGAGGCGAAAAAATGCGTTGTATGTTCTCCAGAATGATGCTGCAGCAAGCTAATTTGTTAATGTTCGATGAACCTACCAACCACCTTGACCTGGAATCAATTGAGGCACTAAACAACGGTATGAAAGATTTTAAAGGGGCAATTCTATTCACCTCACGAGATCACCAGTTAACAGAAACCGTTGCCAACCGCATCATCGAAGTTACCCCAAAAGGTACAATAGATAAACTGATGACGTACGACGAATACATTAACAATGCTGATGTAGCCAAGCTGCGTGAAGAAATGTATGCTTAGATAATTGCTATTGAACACACCGAAGAGCCGCATTTAACCATGCGGCTTTTTTATTTCCATAAAATTCTCAGGATGCTGTAGCGTTTCCAATACCTTAATCGTTTTATCAGAAAAAGCGTTAATGGCCATTAACCAATTTTATCACAAAAATTGATTTAAAACATTAAAATGAAAACTACTCTGAAAAACTTTAGCAAGACAACGAAAATTATATGCGCCCTCTTTGCAATAACACTATTTCTTTCTGCATGTAAAAAAGATTGGGGAGATTATTCAGATTCAGTCACAGTTGCCGGTATTGGATTTGTACACGCATCGCCGGGTACAGGTGCGCTTGATTTTATCGTAGACAACCAGAAGGCGAACAGTAAAGATTTCACCTATACCAAAGACCTTGGTTATTTTGGTGCTTACCCGGGTACCAGGTTATTTGGTGTAACAAAAAAAGATTCTACCAAATACCTCACTACTTCCAGTGTTGCCCTTCAATCAGGAATCTTCTATTCAGCATTTGTAGTCGACTTACTTCCTGCTCCAAAAATCTTAATTGTACAGGATGATCTGACTGCCCCGGCAACTGGAAAAGCTAAAATCCGTTTCATTAACTTAAGCCCTGATGCACCTGCACTGGATTTGGCAATCGACGGAACGGCAACAGCCCTCGTTACTGCAAAAGCATATAAAGAAGCTTCTACATTTGTTTCAATTGATCCTTCCGCTGGCTATACTTTTCAAATTAAAGAAGGTAATAGCGTAACCGCTACCCTACCATCCACTAAAATCGAGGCAGGTAAAATTTACACCCTATGGGCTAAAGGCTTAAAAAGCGCAACGGATAGCACAAAATTTGGCCTGGCAATACTAACGAACAAATAACACCTACATATGAAACGAATCTGACATCATCTTCGATAACAAGATGGTGTCATTTTCATTAAATTTGCATAGCAAATAAACTAATCTTTACTAAGTCCGCAAGGTTGATAAAAAAAATACTCAGTGTTGAGGAAATTATAAAGGGCTGCAAAAACAACGATAACAGCTGTAAAGAAATGATGTATAAATCATTTTATGGCTATTTAATGGGCATTATTTTACGTTATGTAAACAACAGTTATGATGGCGAAGAGCTTGTGAATGACTGTTTTATAAAGATATTTAAAAATATCGAAAGCTTTCAGCCCCCAAAAGAAACGACAGAACTATCAAAAACTTTTAAAGGGTGGATTGCGAAAATTGCATCAAGAACTGCGATAGACAAGTTACGTACATTGAAAAACCATTCGTACGTTGATGACCTTTCTGAAGATGAACATCCGGTTGGTCAGGCTTCGATAGCTTCTGATTTACATGTACAGGATATTTTGAAATTGCTGAACGAATTGCCCGACACGCACAGACTCGTTTTTAACCTATACGAAATCGAAGGATTTGCCCATGATGAGATTTCTAAAATGATGAA
The DNA here is from genome assembly GCF_032678525.1 of Pedobacter frigidisoli. Taxonomy (GTDB): domain Bacteria; phylum Bacteroidota; class Bacteroidia; order Sphingobacteriales; family Sphingobacteriaceae; genus Pedobacter; species Pedobacter frigidisoli_A. The sequence goes on along the minus strand of NZ_JAVTSE010000006.1, from coordinate 79,514 downwards.
CATACCTGAAAGCTCAAGCAGGGTTTACTTAACAAGGGCAAAGAATAAACTTCGGGCACTATATTTAAAAACACTGGTTAGTTCCTATGAGTAAAATGGATAAAGAATTAATTGACCATATCAAAAATAAACTTGCTTCGCATGAAGAGGTATATACTCCCGGGGCATGGGAGCGATTTGCCGCGCAGGAGGATAAGAAGCGAAGAGGTTTCTTCTATTGGCCGTTATGGTCTGCAGCAGCCATAATTTTGGTATTGGCTGGTATCTTTTTCTTACAAAACAATAAAACGAATCATCAAGACAGTATTGTAAAAAACCAGAAGCCGGATAACAATAAGCCTAACTATACCAAAAACAAGACATTAAACCAGCCCGAAGACGCTTTAGGTCACGCTACACCGAAGCATGCTCATACCCAAACCAGTGAGCGGGATATAAGGATCGCCCTAAACCCGGCTTTATCTAAAAATGAGAATAGTTTATTTACAGGGGCCACCGAACAAGCAAGCTTATCGGGCAACATCGGCAATGATGATTTAATTCATCCTTCCCAACTCACCGGTACCGTCTACTCAAACAGAATAGCGGTAACTCCTGCGGATTTGAATATGCAAATTTCAAACGGCAGGAAGCAAGCCGCTTCGAAGAAAGTTACTTTTGAGCAGCTGTTGGAACGGGATAGCTATAATAACAGGCTGGTAAAAAATGAGGTAACAAAAAGCCGCGATAAATGGGAACCTGGAGTATATGTTGCCCCATCGATGGGTAACGATAATAAGGTGAATATGAATTATGGTTTCTCTTTATCTTATCGGGTAAACGATAAGCTATCACTTAATTCAGGAATTGCCTACGCAGCATTAAGCAGTACGAGCGGCACTTCTTTATCAAACAGTAGTGTAATGAATGATGCACCGGCCGCTGCCAGCCTAAGTTCAAAATCATCAGCCTATAGTACTTCATCTAAAAACCTCGAGTCAGTAAATGCTGTATTAAACGGCATCAATATCCCATTGGAACTTAAATACAGCATTAGTAAGAAGATTTATACGGGCGTTGGGGTCTCGGCACTTGCCATTTTGAACAATAAACAAAATAATAATTACCTGGTAAGTAATACCCAAAATACCACTGTCGCCAATACCCTGGGCTATTCTGAACAGAAAATGCTGATTGTGACAGAACGTGTCTCCGAGCAACAGACTGAGTCGACATCGGTTACAGACAAATACATTGGCTTTTATAATTTTTCACTCGGATATAAGCAAAAAATTGCAGGCAAGAAAAGCTTTGCAGTCGAGCCTTTTTTACGGGTACCAATGAAAACTTTTTCTAAGGACAATTTAAACCTAACCAATGGTGGTTTAAGGTTAAAGTTAGATTTTTAGTACTAAGATGCAGTAGTAATGTACTCAGATGTTTTACGTAGCCCTAAAATACAAAGGCCTCAAATTGATATTTGAGGCCTTTGTTATATAGTTTACAATAATTATAAACCAGGGATTTTAAAACGCTTATGACTAGTGACCTGAATGGCCATCCGCTCCGTGCGCATGTCCGTGAGCCAACTCATCTTGAGTAGCTTCACGAACATTAAGGATTATTCCGCTAAACAATAAGTTTTTACCTGCCATAGGGTGATTTAAATCAACAGCAACAGATTCATCGTGAACTGCGGTTACGCCAGCTCTGAACTGGTTACCGTTATTGTCTTGCAAGGGAATAACATCTCCCACTGCAGGAACTTCGCCACCTGCTTCGGTAAACATTGTTTTCGGTAAATCTGCAAAAGCACCCGGATCAATTTCTCCGTAACCATCAGCTGCAGATAATTCAAATCCATATTCGTCACCAGTTTTTAAACCAGCTAAATGGTCTTCAAATTTAGGCAACATCATGCCTACGCCATATAAAAATACTAAAGGATTTTGCTCATCAGCTTTTTCAACAAAAACTTGTTGTCCTTCTTCGTTAGTAGTATGCAATTCATAAGTTAATGCAACTACTGAGTTTGGTGAAATATTCATTCAGATTTTTTTAATGTAAATACGCTAATGCTTCCTCAACAGTTTTCACCGGCAACTGGCATACTTTATTTCGGCAAATATAAACTTTTGTTTCATTGCTTTGCTTACCTTTTAACAGCGGCAGGTTACTTTTTGTTCCCCCCAATGTAATTTTATTTGGAATATAGTGGTTACTTAGCTCCATTTTTATGGCTCCGGCTTCCACCCCTGTAATGGCAATTTCGTTGATACCACAAATTTCATTTAGCAACTGAATAGCCCAATTCGAATAGGCAGATCCATAACTTTTTATTTTCGGTTCAATCGCGGCCAGCATTTCCGCCGCCTTTTCAGTATATGTTTCCTCATCAAATAAAAGTCCGAGTTTTTTCAGGTTGATAGCCATAACAGAATTGGAGGCAGGTATAACATTATCCATTACCTCGTGTTTCCGGGCAATTAAACTTTCACTTTCTGCAGAGGTGTAAAAAAACATAGGCGATGTAGCATCAGTAAAGTTACCAAGAACATAATCTGTTAACACCTTTGCATCATCGAGCCATCCCTCTTCAAAATCGTATTCATAAAGTGCAATCAAGGCTTCTATTAAAAAGGCATAGTCGTCCAAAAATGCAGTTATTGATGCCTTTCCATTTTTGAAATTGCGGTATAAGCCACCATTTTTCTGTTTTAAATTGCTTAAAATAAAACTAGTTGCCGTTTTTGCTTTTTGGTAATATTCTTCGTGATTTAAGATCTGCGCAACATCGGCCAATGCTTTAATCATCATACCGTTCCAGGCAGTTAAACACTTATCGTCCAGCCCTGGCCGTACCCGCTTATTCCTAACCTCCAGTAACTTTCGCTTAGCTACCTGAACTTTATCATAGAGAACTTCAGGACTAATACCATATTTTGCTATAATCAAATCATCTTCGATGGTTTTTCTCAGAATATTAGCCTGCTCTTCTTCCCAGTTTCCCTCTTCCGTAATATTGTAGTATTCTCCAATCAGCTGCGCATCTTCGCCCAGGATAAGATCAAATTCTTCCTTTTGCCATATGTAGAATTTACCCTCTACCCCTTCACTATCAGCATCCAATGCGGAATAAAACAAACCCTCTGCCGATGTCATTTCATTAAATACCCATGAAATACTTTCAGTCACAATTTGTTTGAAAGAATCAAAACGCGTGCACTGATAAGCTTCAGCATAAAGGCTGATCAGCTGAGCATTGTCATATAGCATTTTCTCAAAATGCGGAACATGCCAGCGATCATCGACCGAGTATCTGGCAAAACCACCTCCTATCTGGTCGTAAATACCACCTCTGCTCATTTCTTCAAGCGTATGGCAAACAGCCGTAAAAACAGATTGTTCATTTTTTAGAAAACCATAGCGAAGCAGAAATACCCAGTTGTTAGGCAGAGGAAATTTTGGTGCACGATTATATCCTCCCAGTCCGATGTCAAAGTGCCGTTTCCAGGGTTCAACAATGTTGGTCAGATTTACATCTGTATATGCTGCCGTACCCTGACCTGGAATAATTGTTTCGCTCTCCTTAATTCCTGCAGTAAGCCGGTCAGCATATTGCAGCGCTTTTTCAGGCTCATGCGACCAAAGTTTAGCCACATTCTCCAGAATATTAATCCAATCACTTTTCCGGAAATAAGTGCCCCCATAAACCGGCCGCTGGTCGGGCAGGCAAATGCAGTTTAAAGGCCAGCCCCCGCTTCCCGTCATCAGCTGAATGGCATACATGTAAATCTGATCGATATCCGGACGCTCTTCCCGGTCTACTTTTATGCATACATAGTTACGGTTCATCACCTCTGCTACTTCATGATTTTCGAAACTTTCCCGCTCCATTACATGGCACCAATGGCATGCCGAGTATCCAATGCTCACCAAAATGAGCTTGTTTTCTGCTTTTGCCTTCTCCAGTGCCTCAGGGCCCCATTCATGCCATTCCACCGGGTTATAGGCATGTTGTAAAAGGTATGGCGATGAGGCGTGAATCAAACTGTTTGGCTCTGACATGGTGCGGAGGTATGATGTTTAAAAGGGTTATGATGAAATTTAATAGACTGTAAATTTATTAATAATCTACAAAGCTGTTTCTATTTAGTTTTTGTTTTTATACTTTAGATACAAATCTGATTACGCGAAGCATAAATCTATCCACAAGCTTAAAAAATGAAAATTACCCATACGGAAATATACCGGTTCAGCATACCAATGGAACCTTTTGTAATTGCAACCGGCACCATGCATTTCGCTCAGAACGTATTAATAAGAATCTATACTGACAGCGGCATTCATGGAATTGGCGAATGTTCGGCCTTTCCGATGATTGTGGGCGAAACACAGGAAACCTGTATAGCCATGGCAAAAGATTTTGCAGCAATTATCAAAGGCAAAGACCCCCTTGAAATTCCCGAGCGGATGAACGATTTGTTGGGCTACGCAGACCATAACAATACCATCAAGAGCGCATTTGATATGGCATTATTTGATATTTCGGCGAAGCATGCGGGTTTGCCACTGTACAAATTTCTTGGTGGTTCAAAAAGAACTATCGAAACAGATATGACCATAGGGATTGATGCTCCGGAAGGGATGGCCAAAACTGCATTAAAGTATAAAGAACAGGGTTGCAGGATACTGAAAATTAAACTGGGCAAAAAAGTGCATGAGGACATTGAAAGGGTAAAGCATATCAGGGAAGCGGTTGGTGATGAAATTACGTTACGCCTTGATGCCAATCAGGGATGGAGTTTTGACGACGCCTTATTTGCCCTGGGCGCACTTGAAAAATACAATATTGAATTCTGTGAACAACCTATGCGCACCTGGTATGATGATAAACTTCCTGAACTGAATGTTAATTCACCGATTAAATTAATGGCCGATGAAAGTTGTTACAACCACCACGATGCACGAAAACTGATCAACAGTCAGTCTACAACCTACCTGAACATTAAATTTTCTAAATCAGGAGGGATTTTAGAAGCGCAGAAAATACATGAGGAAGCATTGCAAACCGGTATAAAATGCATGATTGGCAGCATGCTGGAGAGCAGGATAGCATTGAGTGCAAATCTTCATTTTGCACTGGCTAGTCCGAATGTAGAGTTTTTCGACCTGGATACCGCGCTGTTAGGTCATCTGGTGGATCCTGCATTTGGGGGGCTTACTTACGATGGTTATTTTCTTGATGTTCCCGACGAACCCGGAATCGGTGCCGAAGCCGATGAATTCTTTTTAGAGAAATGTGAAAGCTGGACAGTATAAGCTTCAGGTCCCAAAAAGGGAAGCCAAAGGGCGGCTTATTTAACCAACATACCGGCCAGCTTCGTACTATCTCCACTGAAGGCATTAAAATCGACCACATGTCCGATACCGTTTATTTTGGCTTTATCAGAATGTTGCCAGAATTTCCATTTACCCTCAGCCAGCCTTAATTTAGGCTGGTAATAATGCGCAATCCAAAGCGGATATTCATCCAGTTTATCTTCCAGGTAATCTTCATAAAACTTCAAACCGGTATATATAATTGGCCTCACTTTCGTTTTCATCTCTACATAGGTTAGAAAGTCTGAGAGTTCCAACCGCATCCTCAGCGGCGACACACCATCCAGCGTTTCAATATCTACAACAGGAGGCAAATCACCTTTTTCAATGTGTACAACCTGCAAGAAGAACTTAGCTTGTGCTTTACCACTCTTTTTTGGGCGAAAAAAGTGATAGGCACCACACACAATACCTGCTTTTGGGGCTTCACGCCAATTTCTTTGAAAATAAGGATCGACTTGCAGCAAGCCTTCAGTTGCTTTGATAAAAGCAAAGCTAATCTTCACTTCATCTTCTTTCATCTCCTTTACTAAAGGCCAGTTTATTTTTCCCTGGTAATAGGATACATCGATCCCATGAATGCTATACTTGCGTGGAATTTTAATGTTAAAACTTTCATAAGTACGGTAATTGGGGTCCTGCCCCCAGTCGCGCATCCAGCGCCAGGTAGAAACAAAGCCATTCAGGATGTAACCGTAATAAAACGGAGAAAGCAGAATGAGGAGTAGACCGGCAATTGCAACTTTTAAACCTACAGAAACAGGTGTCACCTTCTTTTTCCTTTGAGGTGATTTGCTTTGGCTGGTTTTCCGGACAACGGGTTTGCGAACAACTGGTTTTTTTTTCTCTGGCGGCATATCTTTTTCGATGATGCAAAGTTGGAGAAAAACCAGTGAAATAAAAACTTCTCATCATCCTTCTCTTTCCTTATTTTTACATCCCAAATAATATCATGCTTAAACTCATCCTTAACACCTATAGATCTTCCTTCAGTGGCCTGAGTAAGGAGACCTGGCTGTTGAGCATTGTGATGATGTTTAACCGTTGTGGCAGTATGGCCGTACCGTTTATGGGCTTATATGTTACTCAGAGCCTGCACCATTCTGAAACAGATGCCGGATTAATCATTACCCTGTTTGGAATCGGTTCCATACTTGGATCGCTTACCGGGGGGAAATTAACCGACATGATTGGTTTCAGACCTGTTCAAATATTATCATCAATAATCGGTGGATTACTTTTCATCCTATTCTCCACTATAGATCATTTTTCAACATTATGTATATTATCGGTCGTCATCAGTTTTTTCTCTGAAGCTTTCCGGCCTGCCAACTTTACCGCTGTTGCGCATTATGCAAAAGATGGTACAACCACACGGTCGTATTCTCTAAACCGCCTGGCAACAAACATCGGCTGGTCGGTAGGAATAAGTCTGGCAGGAATTATCGCCTCTATTAATTATAAGCTCCTCTTTGTGGTTGAAGGCAGCGTGAGCATTCTGGTGGGCATATCTATCATGCTATCGCTACCGCAGGTTAAGGGGTTTATGAAAAAGGCCAAAGAAACACGTGCAAGCCTGGTGGTGCAAAAACCCTGGCAAGATGCTTTTTACATTAAATTTATTTTGATCACAACCGTATTTATTACCTCGGCGTTTTTGATGTTTAGGGTGGTACCGGTGTTTTTTAAAGATCAATGGCGTATTAATGAAGCTGCTATTGGTGTAATTATGGGGCTTAACGGTGCAATTATCGCGTTGTTTGAAATGGTAATGATTAATCAGATTGAAAATAGAAAACCGGCTATTTTCTTTATCGTTATCGGAGCGGTTTTATTTGCCTTGTCCTATTTGATTTTGAGCATCCCTTTCGGCTTACATATTGCCATGGCCATCCTAACGGTTGTGATTTTCACCATTGGAGAAATGTTTGTACTTCCTTTTATCAACACGGTTGTGATCAGCAGAAGTAATGCCCACAACCGGGGGCTTTATGCAGCAGGTTATACTTTAAGCTGGTCGGTAGCGCAGGTATCGGGCCCGGTATCTGGCTTTTTTATTGCCAAACATTTTGGCTACAACTGCCTGTGGGCAGTTATAGCCGGTATTTTATTATTATGTGCATTGGGTTTTCGCCTGCTGGGTAAGGCAAATCCAGAAACAATTACTTAAACTTCTGCGCTTTTACGCCTTCTTTCGTAATTTTAACAGGAAGGATCTTACCATCTGCATCAAATTTCATTTCATCAATACAGGTTTCACGGTGATTTCCATCTGTTTCAGTTAGCGGGCGCCGGTGATAGACAATATAATATTTGTTCTTTTTCTCATTAATAATTAACGAATGATGGCCGGCTCCCCGTGCGATAGTTGGATCCTGCTGTAAAATTTTCCCCACTCTTTTGAAGGGTCCGAACGGCGAATCGCTCACGGCATAAGCAACGGAATAATCAGGACCCGTCCAGCCACCTTCACTCCACATAAAGTAGTATTTACCGTTTTTGATGAACATGTATGGCCCCTCAACATAATTATCAGGGGTAATCTCTTTAAAGACTGAACCGTCAGGATATGGAACAAAGCCGGTAAAATCGTTATTTAATTTAGCGATGTTGCAATGTTTCCAGCCACCATAAATCAGATAGTACTGTCCGTCTTTATCTTTAAAAACGAACTGATCAATGGGTTGTGCACCATTGTGAAACTTATCAACCAAAGGTTTACCCAAATGATCTTTGTACGGTCCCTCTGGCCGATCAGCTACGGCAACCCCTATTCCACCTACATCGTTATCACTTTGAATATCGTTGGCTCCAAAAAACAAATAGTATTTTTTATCTTTTTGAACTATTGCTGGTGCCCACATGGCCTTATTGGCCCATTTCACCGCCGCCGTATCTAATACATGTGGATGCTTTTTCCATTTAACCAGGTCGTCAGATGAAAAAGCGTCTATAAACACCTGCTCTTTATACTTCGCTGAGTAGGTTGGATAAACCCAGTATTGATGATTGAAAACAGCAGCTTCAGGATCAGCATACCAGCCTGGGAATATTGGATTCCCGGATTGATTAATCGTTTTAGTACTTTGAGCAAAAGAATGAATTCCAGCCAGAAGTAAAAGAGATGATAAGATGTATTTCATGCCCACAATTTAGAAAAAAAACCGGTCTAAAAAAACTGAATGTTTTCCAAAGATGGAATCAGCTGATTTATTTTAAGGGAGAATGCATAATGCGGTAAACGAAGCAACAGCTCGTTTACCGCCTGATTTATTTTTAGGCCAGTGCCTGCTCAATATCAGCAAGAATATCGTTAATGTGCTCCAGCCCAATGGATAAACGGATAGAGCCCTGTTCAATACCTACAATATTTCTTTCCTCCTCACTTAACTTACTGTGGGTACTTGTTGCCGGGTGCGTTGCAATAGAACGGGTATCGGCCAGGTTGGCTGAGATCGAAAAAATCTTCAGTCTATCCATGAACTGGCTGGCACCTTTAACCCCGCCCTCGACAACGATGGTAACAATACCGCCACCTTGTTTCATTTGCTTTCTGGCAATTTCATACTGCGGATGAGATGGTAGAAAAGGATATTTTACCAGCTTAATTTTTGGGTGCTGTTCTAAATATTCAGCAACTTTTAAAGCATTTTCGCAGTGACGATCCATACGTACAGCCAACGTTTCCAGACTTTTTGATAGGATCCACGCGTTGAATGGCGAAAGTGACGGTCCGCTGTGACGGGCAAAAGCCACTACCTCCGCAATCAATTCTTTACTGCCTAAAATAACACCCCCCAGTACACGTCCCTGTCCATCAATATATTTAGTTGCTGAGTGGATTGAAATGTGTGCACCTAATTTAAGTGGCTGCTGGAGGTATGGCGTTGCAAAACAATTATCCACAACTAAAAGCTGATTGTGTTTTTTTGCCAGATTGCCCAAGTATTCAAGATCAATAATATCTATACCCGGGTTTGATGGCGTTTCCACAAAAATCATTTTTGTGTTGGGCTTAATCAGGCCTTCCCAATCCTCGGGTTTGTCTAAATCTGCATAATCAAAAGTGACGCCCCATTTAGAAAACACATTGGTCAGCAACTGATGTGTTGAACCGAAAACAGAGCGGCTGGAAACAATATGGTCGCCTGCCTTTAGAAATGCCGCAAATGTGGTAAAAATTGCTGCCATTCCTGTAGCCGTGGCGAAGCCATCTTCGGCTCCTTCCAGCAAACACATTTTTTCAATAAATTCTGATGTATTCGGATTCGCATACCGGCTATACACATTTCCTTCTTTCTCATTGGCAAAAAGCGCCCGCATTTCTTCAGCATCATCAAACTTATAGCTCGATGTAAGGTAAATTGGTGCAGAATGCTCTTTGTGTAAACTGCGTTCGGCTTGAGTGCGTATAGCTATGGTTTCAAAATTTTCGGATTTCATTGTTGTTAATATCAGGATTTGGGTATTGAGTGTCAATATCTCAGTATCAGGTATAAAGATTTGTTGTTTAATATCAGGAACGTGTCTTGCTACCTGATACCTACTACTTGCTACCCTTTATTTCATAAGTAAAGTTAATTGTTGCCGAACGGCCCAGAATATTGGAAACTGAGCAGTATTTATCAAAAGTCATGGATAGTGCACGTTCTACTTTTGCAGCACTTAAATTTCCGGAAAGTTGGAAATTGATATTGATCACATCAAAAATCGGAGGCATCTCCTCGTCTTTCCGGGTCGCATTAATTGAAATGCTGATGTCATCAATCACTTCCTTCTGCTTGGTTAATATGTTTACCATATCTATCCCACTGCATCCGCCAAGACCTACCAGGAGCATTTCCATAGGTCTGAAGCCTTTACCTTCTCCCCCAATAGCGGCTTTTGCATCCAGTTCGACAGTGAAACCGCTCTCGTTTTCTGCCTCAAAATTAAATTTTCCGCTTTTGCGGATCAGATTAATGTTCATGTTGTTAGTCATCAGTATCGAGAAGTAAGTGTCAGGCTTCAGGAGAGATTTTACCTATGCCTTTCTGCTTACCTTTCAGCTCTTTTAAATATCGTAATAAACTAAATTGTCTTTCTCCAGTTCCGGCAATTTAACGGGATTATTGAAAATTGCAAATACCGACGAACCACTTCCACTCATTAAAGCAAAAGATGCGCCTGCATTATATAAACTGGTTTTTATTTGATGAATTTGGGGATATTTAGCGAATACCGATGGCTCGAAATCGTTGATAACCTTATTTTTCCATGTTGTTAGTGGCAAATGTATGATTTCTTTTAAGGATTGCAAAGGCTTTTTTGGTTTTACGAGGGCGTAGGCATCGGCCGTACTTACGTGTACAGGTGGTTTTACCAAAACTTTAAAGTAATCTGACAAATCAACTCCACAATGTTCAAAATCATCCCCTTTATTAAAAGCATATACTGGCTTGTTTTCAATGAAAAAAGCACAGTCTGCACCGAGCTGCCGGGCGTATTGCTGCATCCGTTCAACTGATAAATGCAGATCAAATTTATCGTTTAACAATTTAATCAGGAAGGCACAGTCAGCAGACCCTCCCCCTAAACCTGCTCCCACCGGAATGTTCTTGAAAAGATGAATCTCTTGTGCTGGAATATCGAAGTCTTTTTTTATTAGCTCGTATGCTTTAATGCACAGATTATCATTGGCATCACCGGGAATTTCAATTCCATGTATTTTGCATGAACTAAACTCAGCATCGGTAATTTCGACTACATCTTTAATATTAACCGGATAAAAAACAGTTTCCAGGTTGTGATAACCATCTGACCGCTTTTCGGTAATATAAAGACCGAGGTTTATTTTTGCATTTGGGTAGGATAACATTCAGAGTTCAGATTTGAAATGTGCGATTTGAGATCTGAGATTCCTCAAATTCAAACCTAGTACTGATACAAACATACAAAATGTTTAAAAAACAGAATTGTAGAAAACTAATGACTATTCAATTTGATTAATTTTAGATATTTGTAAACAATATTATTTACAATTGGAATGCCCCTGAACGGGTTAGGAAAATATGAAACAATACTTAGATTTAATGCAGCACGTGCTGGATAATGGTGCACAGAAACACGACCGTACAGGTACAGGAACCATCAGTGTTTTTGGCTACCAGATGCGGTTTAACTTACAGGAAGGCTTTCCGATGGTGACGACTAAAAAGCTGCATTTAAAATCTATCATTCACGAACTGATATGGTTTTTAACAGGCGATACCAACATCAAATACCTGAAAGATAATGGTGTCCGGATTTGGGACGAATGGGCTGATGAAGATGGAAACCTGGGGCCCGTATATGGTTCGCAGTGGAGGAGCTGGCCTACGCCCGATGGTCAGCATATTGATCAGATCACCAATATCATCAATACCATAAAAAACAACCCCGATTCACGCAGAATCATTGTTTCTGCATGGAACGTTGCTGAAATAGAAAATATGGCACTTCCCCCCTGCCACGCATTTTTTCAGTTTTATGTAGCTGATGGAAAATTAAGTTGTCAGCTCTACCAGCGCAGTGCAGACATCTTCCTGGGTGTTCCGTTCAACATTGCATCATACGCTTTATTAACCATGATGGTTGCTCAGGTTTGCGGACTTGAAGCTGGTGATTTTGTACATACTTTAGGTGATGCCCACCTTTATAATAACCACATTGAGCAGGCTCATTTACAGTTGAGCAGAGCACCAAAACCCCTTCCAACTATGAAGATTAACCCGGATGTGAAAAGCATTTTTGACTTTAAATTTGATGATTTTACGCTGGAAAATTATGAGCCACATCCACATATAAAGGGTGTTGTTGCAGTGTAATATCATTTGTTTGAGATAATAGAATAGTAAATGACTAATAAACAAAAAAGCGCTTCGCTTTGTATTGCCGTTGCCACAGGAGAGAACTTTGAAATAGGAAAAAACAATCAGCTGCTATGGCACATGCCGGCCGACCTGAAATTTTTCAAGCAAACCACCAGCGGTCACACAGTGATCATGGGACGTAAAACCTTCGAGTCGGTGGGAAAACCTTTACCAAACCGCAGGAATATTGTAATTACACGGGATCGTGAACTGAATATTGATCAGGTTGAAGTGGTACACAGCCTCGATGAAGCACTCAACTTAACCAGAAATGAGGAAAAACCAGTATTTATAGTTGGTGGTGCTGAAATCTATCGTCAGGCCTTACCCAAAACAGACACCCTGTACCTCACCACTATCCACCATACTTTCGATGCTGATACCTTTTTCCCGGAAATCGACAGAACAGAATGGCAGGTAATCAGCACCGAAACCCATCAAGCTGATGAAAAAAACAAATACAATTATACATTTGAGGTGTTAAAAAGCAAGAAACTTTAAGATTGTCTGGCGATCGTTAATGAAGAAAACACCATAATCGGATCAATTCTCTTCCGATAATTCGTTGTTAAAAATTATTCTTAATAAATTATCAATAAGGGGGTTCTATAATTTAAAAATTTAATTAGATTTGCCGACTTGTTAAAAAACAGCGAAAGACAAATTATTTTAAACAAACAATGCAAGGAAAAGGTTTTATTAAGTTTATAGCGATAGTTTTAGCTATCGTTTGTGCGTATGCACTTTCTTTTACTTTGGTAGCAAACAAAATAGAGAAAGACGCAAAAAACTATGCGAAAGGTGATGCAGCCAAAGAGAAGGCTTATTTAGATTCGATGAGTACTGAGAAAGTTTATCCAGTTGTTGGATTTACTTACAGCGAGGTAAAATCGAAAGAAATTAACTTAGGTCTCGACTTAAAAGGCGGTATGAACGTAACGATGGAGATATCGTTAGCTGAACTGGTTAAATCTTTAGCGGGTAACCCTACAGATGCCAATTTCAACAAAGCTGTTCAAAATGCACAGATCCAGTTAAACGCAGGTGGAAAAGATTACATCAAGATTTTTGTTGATGAATTCGAAAAGTTGAGTCCGGGCGTTAAACTTGCAGATTTTTTCTCTAATCAGAATAATGCTTCGCAGTTAAAACCAAATGCAAGCAATAGCGAGGTTGAATCTTTCTTAGAAAAAGAAGCAACCAGTGCAATTGACCGTTCTGAAACTGTTCTGCGTTCCCGTATCGACGGTTCAGGCGTTGTTAGTCCAAACATTCAAAAACAAGAAGGAAGTAACCGGATCTTAATTGAAATGCCAGGTGTTCAGGATAAAGAACGCATGGCTAAATTACTTCAGGGTTCTGCTGAATTGCAATTCTGGCAGGTATACCAGGTTCAGGAAGTTGTTCCATTGTTAGAAAACATCAATAAAACATTAGCGGCTACTTTAAAATCAAATACACCTGCAAGCACTGATACTACTGCAGCTCCTGCTGCTGGTGGCAAACTTGCTGGTTTAGAAGGAAAAGCCAAAACCGACTCTGCTGCTAAGGGTGGTAAACTGGCTAATTTAGGTAAAAAAGATTCTACAGCGGTTAGAGCCGAACTGGCAAAATCTAACCCTTTGTATGCGGTGCTGAACTTACCCATTTATCAGGGCGAAAACGGCCAGCAGCAGTTAATTCCTGGTGCTGTAGTAGGTATGTCTCTACAGAAAGATACTGCTAAAGTTAATGCCTACCTTAAAATGCCTGAAGTTGCTGCATCTATTCCATCATCGATGAAATTTATGTGGAGCGTTAAACCTAGAGAAGGCTCTAAAATTTTTGAATTATACGCCATTAAAGTGCTTAGCGCAGATGGTAAACCTGATTTAGGTGGCGAAGCAATCAGCGATTCACGTGCTGATTTTGATCAGAAAGGCAAACCAGAAGTAACGATGTACATGACCAGCGAAGGTTCTGCGAAATGGAAAAAAATTACTGCGGAAGCTGCAGCTGATGCAAACAATAAAAAATCTATCGCTATTGTGTTAGATAACATGGTTTATTCTGCGCCAACGGTACAGAATGAAATCGCTGGTGGTGTTTCATCTATTACTGGTAACTTTACACAAACTGATACCAAAGATTTATCAAACATATTAAAAGCTGGTAAATTACCTGCTCCTGCACGTATTGCCGGTAGCTACATAGTAGGTCCTACCCTTGGTGCACAGGCTATTCACGATGGTTTAATCTCCTTCGTAATTGCCTTTATCGTAATCTTAATCTTCATGGCATTATATTATCACCGTGCCGGTTGGGTTGCGAATTTCGCTTTGTTGGTTAACTTGTTCTTCATCATCGGTATATTGGTATCGCTTGGTGCTGTTTTAACATTACCTGGTATCGCAGGTATCGTGCTAACTATCGGTTTATCGGTGGATGCAAATATCCTTATTTTTGAACGTGTACGTGAAGAGCTTGCCCTGGGTAAAGCTACACCTGCTGCAATTAAAGAAGGTTTCAAACATGCAATGCCGTCGATTATCGATTCAAACGTAACGGTATTTATTTTAGGTGCAATTCTATACTTCTTCGGAAGTGGCCCGGTTCAGGGTTTTGCAACTACGCTGTGTATCGGTATCCTTTCTTCATTATTTGCAGCTGTATTGATCTCAAGAGTGGTATTCCAGTCGATGTTGGATCGTAAAGTTGAAATCTCTTTTGACAACAGCTTAACCCGTAATGCATTCAAAAACCTGGCTTTCAACTTTGTTGGCCGTCGTAAAATTTACTATATCATTTCCAGCATTATCATTATTGCCGGTATTGGTATGTACTTCAAAAATGGTGGTTTAAACCTGGGTGTAGATTTTAAAGGAGGCAGAACTTATCTGGTTCACTTCCAGAACCCGGTTACAACTGAAGAAGTAAGATCTAAATTGACACCTGTTTTCGGTAATGAAACGCCTGAGGTTAAAACTGCAGGTGAAGACGGTCAGTTGAAAATCACGACTACTTACCAAATCGAAGATCAGGATGTTAAAACTGATAAAGTTGTTGAAGACGCTTTGAATAAAGGTTTGGCAGGTTCTAAATATGAGATTGTAAGCTCCCAAAAAGTAACGCCTATTATCGCGAGCGATATCGTTAACGGTGCTTTCTACGCGGTGTTGATCTCTTGTTTGTTCATGTTCGTGTATATCGTAATCCAGTTTAAAAAATGGCAGTATGGTTTAGGTGCGGTAATCGCACTATTCCATGACGTTTTGATGGTTTTATCTTTCTATACTATTTTAGATGGCGTACTACCATTCTCACTTGAAATTGGTCAGGATTTCATTGCAGCAATCTTAACGGTAATGGGTTACACGATGACGGAAACCGTAGTTGTATTCGACCGTATCCGTGAGCGTTTGAAAGAAGCCGGTAAAAGCGATTTACATGGTGAAGAACGTAACAACTTAATCAACTTCGCATTGAACAGTACTTTGAGTCGTACGATCCTAACTTCATTATCAGTATTCTTCGTATTATTGGTAATCTTCATATTCGGTGGAGATAGCATCCGCGGATTTATCTTCGCCTTGTTAATCGGCCGTATCATCGGTACTTATTCATCATTATGTATCTCTACTCCTATTGTAATTGACCTGGGCAGTTCGGAAGAGAAAAAATAAGAATCCATATTCAGTATGATTTAAAAACGCCTCGATTTATCGGGGCGTTTTTTTGCTTTAAGCACAGATGAAATCGTCATACCAAAGTTAATTCCATTTTGAACCAGATAATGGAATGTTCAAAATTCCGGTTATTTAAACCATTTGGGTATCTTTTTGTTACTTTAGCAAACAGATAAACCAATATATAATGGATTTACAACTTCCTGAAAGCAAATACCCAAGAGTACTTATAGTTGGAGGTGGATTTGGAGGAATTGAGTTAGCAAAACGATTAAAGAATAAGCCTTTTCAGGTGGTGATGTTAGATAAACATAACTACCATACTTTTCAACCGCTGCTCTACCAGGTGGCAACAGGTGGACTTGAGGCTGAAGCCATTGCCTTTCCACTCCGCAAAATATTCAAGGGGCAAAAAAACCTGATCTTCAGGGTGACCAAGGTAAATGAAGTAAACCCTGCCGGGAATTGTGTCCACACTGATATTGGCGATATCCATTATGATTACCTGGTAATCGCTACAGGTTCTACCAGTAACTTTTTCGGAAATACAGAGATTGAAGCGAATTCGATGCCAATGAAATCGATTCCCGAAGCCCTCGATTTAAGAAGCCTGATATTACAGAATTTCGAAAAATCGTTAATTGAAAGCGATTCAGATAAAAAAAGTGCCCTGTTAAATTTTGTTGTTGTAGGTGGCGGACCCACTGGCGTAGAAACCTCAGGGGCAATTGCAGAGCTCAAAAAGCATGTAATTCCTAACGATTATCCCGAAATGGATTTGAGTAAGGTAAACATTTATCTAGTGGAGAACTCTCCGGAAGTCCTTGGTCCAATGTCGCCACAGGCACAAATACATGCCAAGAAGTTCCTGATCGAAATGGGGGTTCAGGTGATGAATGAAACCAGGGTACTTGGTTATGACGGACATACACTTACGCTTCAGGATAAGCCACCAATATTAAGCGCTACGGTAATCTGGAGTGCAGGTGTTAAGGGGCAAGTATTAGCAGGACTGGAAAAGGCAGAAGTGGTACGTGGCGGAAGATTAAAAACCGATACACAAAACCTGGTTGCTGGATACCAGAATATATATGCTATTGGCGATGTTGCGGCAATAATTGATGATGAAACCCCTAACGGACATCCGGGAGTAGCACCTGTAGCCATACAGCAAGGGCACCACCTGGCTAAAAATTTAGTCAATATCAATGAGAAGAAAGCGGTAGAAAAGTTCAGGTATTTTGACAAAGGTTCGATGGCTACCGTTGGAAGAAATAAAGCGGTAGTCGACATAGGTAAAATACGCTTCCAGGGCGTATTTGCATGGTTCACCTGGATGTTTGTACACCTGATGACTCTTGTGGGCTTTAGAAACAAGATTATCGTGTTTATTAACTGGCTCTGGAGCTACTTCAGTTACGATAGAGGAACGCGTTTAATCATCAGGACTTTTGCAAAAGACAGAAGTGTTGACTACAGAAAGGAGATTTAACTGATGACTTGGTTAGTTTACAGTCCCATGCAAAACCTGTCTGTCCTAAATTTAAGCAAGCAAACTGCTTTATGAGTAACAATAAATTTAAACTGGTTGAATGCTCTCGTGATGCCATGCAGGGCCTTCATGATTTTGTTCCAACGGAATTAAAAGCACAATACATTAATTTATTGCTTCAGGTTGGGTTTGACACGCTTGACTTTGGTAGTTTCGTGTCGCCAAAGGCTATTCCCCAGATGGCTGATACCACAGAGGTGGTGGCCAATCTTGATTTAAACCATACCTCTACCAAACTTCTTGCAATTGTAGCCAATTTAAGAGGTGTAGAGGCTGCAGTTCAACACGAACAGATCAATTGCCTGGGTTTCCCGTTTTCCATTTCAGAAACCTTCCAGCAGCGTAATACCAATTCCAGCATATCTGCTTCTTTAGATACTGTTGAGCGAATGTTATCATTATGCGACCAGAACCATAAAACCGCTGTCGTCTACCTTTCAATGGGTTTTGGAAATCCTTATGGCGACCTATGGAACTATGAGATTGTAGAACAATGGACAGAAACCCTGGTGAGTAAAGGAGTTAAAGTTTTATCGATTGCCGATACTGTGGGTATCTCTACTCCGGAGAAAATCAGTGAAATTCTACCTAAACTGATTTCATACCATCCGGGAATCGAAATAGGTATTCACCTGCACGCCACTCCTGCCGATCGCCTCAAAAAGATTGAAGCCGCATATCACTCCGGAGTGAAACGTATCGATGCTGCCTTAAAAGGTTTTGGCGGCTGTCCGATGGCAGCTGATGATCTCACCGGAAATATTGCAACCGAAGAGGTAATCTCCTTCCTCACAGCGAAAGGAGAAAACTTGAATCTCAATATGGAAAAATGGCACGAGGCAATGGTTTTATCAACAAAAATATTTGGTTGATTTCTCACGCTAAAACTGCATAGCTTGATTCAATGATTTGTGTTTAAGTGATAAAGCTATACTTTCTTTACCATTTTATAATGTTGAATACCTGCCTCTTCAAATTGGTTGCCCTCGGAAGCAAAGCCAAATTTGGCGTACAAGCTCACTGCATCCAACTGCGAATTGAGATAGATATAATGCGCATCCTCAGGCAAATCTGATAGTGCTTCGGCAATTAAAGCCCTGCCTACACCCTGCCCTCTAAATTCTTTTAATACGGCAAAACGCTCCAGCTTGTAACCCAATTCTGTTTTACGCCAACGGCAGGCGCCACAGGGTTGACCGTTCTGGGTGGCTAGAAAATGGGTAGAAACCTCTTCATTCTCCCACTCCAGCTCTGGCGGGCAGTTCTGTTCCTCTACAAATACTTTTTTACGGATAGCAAATACCTTATCTAAATCTTCCGGATGAATAACTTTTTGAACCTGTAGACTCATTATTTCTGGTGTTTAAAATGTTTATTCGTTTTTATTTTCTCTTCGTTAAGTTCCTTGGCAACATCGATGGAATGAGAGCAGTGAATATCGGCCTCTTTTTTGGCAAGCGTAGCAATCGTAACGTAAAATTTATGTAACTGATCCAATTCTTTCTCACTCAAATCTTCAATATCCACCATGCGGTTACTTGCACCCTGTTGCGCGGCAATTAATTCATTTAACTTTAACTGTATAGCTTTACCATCCTTATTCTGCGCTTTCTGGATCAGAAAAACCATCAGAAAAGTAATAATTGTTGTTCCGGTATTAATGACAAGCTGCCAGGTTTCCGAATATTTAAATACCGGCCCGGTAACTGCCCAAATGATTACTATTGCGGTTGCAGCAATGAACGCTACAGAGCTGCCGGTAAACTTGGTTGCGGCATTGGCAAACTTCTCAAAAAAGTTATTTTTCTTGTTGTCGGTGTTGGATTTAGTCATCACATTTTGGTTTGCTTAAATATAACCATAAAACAAAGAAAAACGCCATAAGTTTTTATACCTATGGCGCTTTCCGGCAACTAGTGGGTGATTGATTTTAGGAGGGGTGAATGAAAAGATTCACAATCAAAAATCACACATATTATAATTTGTCATTTGCATTAACGCAATTCAAATCTTCAAAAGCAACAGTTAAACGCTTAACAAATGCTTCTTCAGCTTTACGTAACCAAACACGCGGATCATAGTACTTCTTGTTTGGCTTATCGTCGCCTTCAGGGTTTCCGATCTGACCTTGCAAATAAGCTTCATTCTTTTTGTAGTAATCTAAAATACCTTCCCAAAATGCCCACTGCATATCTGTGTCGATATTCATTTTGATTGCACCATAAGAAATCGCCTCTCTGATTTCTTCCTGCGAGGAGCCCGAACCACCGTGGAATACGAAATTTATTGGTTTCTCAGCAGTTAAGCTGAATTTCTCTTTAATAAAGTCCTGAGAATTTTTCAAAATTACCGGCTGCAATTTAACGTTACCTGGTTTATAAACACCGTGAACATTACCAAATGCAGCTGCAACGGTAAAACGTGGAGATACTTTGCTTAACTCTTCGTAAGCATAAGCTACTTCACTTGGCTGGGTATATAATTTAGAGCTGTCTACATCGCTGTTATCGACACCATCTTCCTCACCACCTGTAACACCAAGTTCGATTTCGATAGTCATGTTCATCTTCGACATGCGGGCTAGATATTTAGCAGAGATCTCCATGTTCTCTTCGATAGATTCTTCAGACAAATCCAACATGTGTGAAGAAAACAAAGGTTTTCCGGTTTCGGCAAAGAATTTTTCGCCATGATCTAAAAGGCCATCAATCCATGGCAATAATTTTTTAGCGGCATGGTCAGTATGTAAAACCACAGCAACGCCATAATGCTCTGCCAATAAATGTACATGCTTAGCTGCAGATACTGCACCTAGTATACACGCTTGTAATTTCTCATTATCTAAAGATTTACCAGCATAAAACTGTGCACCACCATTAGATAACTGAATCATAACAGGCGAATTTACTGCCTTAGCAGTTTCCAGTACCGCATTAACCGTATTTGTTCCGGTTATATTTACTGCTGGTAAAGCAAACTGATGTTTTTTAGCCTGCTCAAATAATTCTTGAACGGCATCTCCGTAAATTACGCCTTTGTAGCCTTTTAAACTCATCTCTTGTTAATTTTTATTTGTTCGAAGTTATAAAAAAAAATAACATTCCAAGCTTTTGTAACAACAGAATTATTTGCTTTACAACCAACTAAAGGCCATTTAGTGTAAAAAACACATTATCCTTAGTGTAAAAAACACACATTACAAGGAATAAGTAATTTATAACTTCCGATTAACTGATGGCAAAAATCGGATACCACAGCAGCCAGACGCTCATACAATTTTGGCAATTGAAATTTGATCAATGGTAATTTATAAACTTGAGTATATTTTTCGTTTCTTTGCAATCCAATTCTTTAAAAAATTATATGGCTTGGTTTAAAAGAGAAAATAAAGGTATCATCACCACAACCGAAGAGAAGAAAGAGGCACCGGATGGCGTGTGGAATAAATGTCCGAATTGTAAAAAACCCTTGCATC
This sequence comes from Pedobacter frigidisoli, assembly GCF_032678525.1. Classification (GTDB taxonomy): domain Bacteria; phylum Bacteroidota; class Bacteroidia; order Sphingobacteriales; family Sphingobacteriaceae; genus Pedobacter; species Pedobacter frigidisoli_A. The sequence continues at coordinate 58,571 of NZ_JAVTSE010000006.1, read as the reverse complement.
AGGCAGAATTACAGGAAAACAAATATGTTTGCCACTACTGCAATTATCACCTGAGAGTGGGTTCTAAAGAATATTTCGAGGTTCTTTTCGACAATAATGAATTTAAAGAACTTTTCCCAAATCTTACCTCTGGCGATCCGCTTAACTTCAATGATAATAAACCCTATACGGATAGAATCAAAGAGAGTCAGGCTAAAACCGGCTTAAAAGATGCTATACGTGCAGGTGTAGGAAAAATTGAAGGTCAGGATATTGTAATTGCCTGTATGGATTTTGCCTTCATTGGCGGTTCAATGGGTTCTGTTGTCGGGGAGAAAATAGCCCGTTCAATTGATTATAGCATTAAACATAAAGTGCCATTCCTGATGATTTCTAAATCAGGCGGAGCACGTATGATGGAAGCTGCCTTTTCATTGATGCAGATGGCTAAAACTTCAGCAAAACTTGCTTTGCTTAGTCAGGCTAAAGTACCATATATTTCTCTACTTACCGATCCTACAACAGGAGGTGTCACCGCATCTTATGCGATGCTTGGAGATATAAATATTGCTGAACCAGGCGCTTTAATCGGCTTCGCCGGACCCAGGGTAATTAAAGAAACCATCAAAAAAGATCTGCCAAAAGGCTTTCAAACCTCTGAGTTTGTGCTTGAGCATGGTTTTCTTGATTTCATCGTAGACAGACGTGCTATGAAAGCTAAACTAGGCGCTTTCATCAAAATGATGAACAACTAGATTTCAGGTATAACACTTACCAGATATTTAAAAGCAGGGCTTGGGTAACTTCGGTTATTTCAGCCCTGTTTTTTTGTGCCCTTAATCCGCGGCCTCCGGAGCTGTGAGGTTCTTCTTTTGCCATAAAAAAAGCGTTAACTGCAACATTTCCATTAACATCACGTATCCAGGCTCTAAATAGTTAAATTAGCCTGATCCGCTAACTAAAACTTATTATGAATAAAAAACTACTCCTCCCTACCCTTTTACTGTTTACCTCATCTGTTGTCTTTGCACAAGACAAGAAATTGATTGACAATATTGTGAAAGAAGTCAACGAAAACTCCCAGCTCGAGAAGCTGGCACATGAGCTTTTGGATGTTGTGGGACCCCGTTTAGTGGGATCACCGCAAATGAAGCAAGCCAACGACTGGGCCGTTAAAAAATATAGCGACTGGGGTATTTCTGCAAAAAATGAGAAATGGGGCGAATGGCGGGGCTGGGAAAGAGGTGTAACCCACATCGATTTGATCAGTCCGCGGCTTAGAACCCTTGAAGGAACGCAGTTGGCCTGGAGCCCTTCAACAAATGGAAAAGCCATAAATGCAGAGGCCATTGTTTTACCTGCCATCACCGACTCGGTTTCTTTCCAGCAGTGGTTGCCGAATGTGAAAGGTAAACTGGTGTTAATTTCGATGAACCAGATTTCCGGCCGGCCAGAAAAAAACTGGGAAGAGTTTGCCACTAAAGATCTGTTTGAAAAATATAAAAAAGAAAAAACCGAAGCTGGTAAAGCCTGGTCGGCGGGTATGGCCAAAACGGGCTTAACCGCGAAGAATCTGGCTCTGGCCATAGAAGGTGCAGGCGCAGCCGGAATCATCATTAACAACTGGTCGCAAGGCTTTGGAGTGGATAAAATTTTTGGAGCAAACACCACCAAAATCCCAACACTCGATTTATCAGTTGAAGATTATGGCCTGGTTTACCGTTTAGCTATGGGTGGCAATAAACCCATGCTCAAGATCGAATCAGAATCAAAAGAACTCGGTGTGGTGCCCACGTTCAACACCATTGCAGAAATTAAGGGAAAGCAAAAGCCAAAAGAATATGTGATGTTGTCTGCTCATTTTGACTCGTGGGATGGTGCAAGCGGTGCAACGGATAATGGATCGGGCACCATCATGATGATGGAAGCCATGCGTATTCTAAAGAAATTTTATCCTAACCCAAAACGTACCATTTTAGTTGGGCACTGGGGTAGTGAAGAACAGGGCTTAAATGGTTCCCGGGCATTTGTTGAAGATCATCCAGAGATTGTGGGTAACCTTCAGGCATTATTCAATCAGGATAATGGAACCGGACGCGTAGTTAATATCGGTGGACAAGGGTTTGCAAAGTCTAAAGATTACATTACACGCTGGTTAGCTGCAGTACCAGATACCATAAAAAACCAGATCAAAACAAGTTTCCCGGGAACACCAGGCGCCGGAGGTTCTGATTTTGCCTCCTTCGTTGCTGCTGGTGCGCTCGGTTATTCCCTAAGCGCTACCAGCTGGGATTACGGGACTTATACCTGGCATACCAACCGCGATAGTTATGACAAGCTTGTTTTTGACGAAATTCGCAGCAATGTAATTTTGGCAGCCATTATGGTTTATATGGCCTGTGAAGATCCTGAAAAAACGTCTACAGAAAAAGCTACAGATTTACCTGTAAATGAACGCACAGGTAAGCAAGCCACTTGGCCTGAATTAAAAAAAGCCACGAGGAAAGGTGGTTTGTAATTGATAGTAAAAGAGAGCATTTGTTTTCAAATGCTCTCTTTTGTGAATTGACCTCGTCTTAAACAGGCCCGAATCGGCTTTTATTCTTCTTTCTTTTGGAATTTATAAAACAGATACCCCAGGAAAGGCAGAATCAACACACTTCCAAGCAAGAGCGCCAGACCCAGACTATAAATGGTTTTAGGCGGACCAACGGTTTTAAAAAGCGAAATGGCATCACCATTTTTTAAACGGATAAAATTTGGAAAATGCGCATAACTAATGGCAACCAGGATCATCGTCACCTGAAAACCGGCCAGTATTCTCAATACCTTTGTTTTCCCTTTCAACAGCAAGTACCACAATAAAAATAACGACAAGCTGGCCAGTATAATTGCCGTTAAGCCAACCGTATTTCTAAATACCCAGTCGATGAGTGGAATATTATCGAACTGTGCTGCAATAAAAACCATAGCCCCGAAAGCAACGGCAGAAATGTTCATGTATTCCGCTTTTTTAATGAAACGTCTTTTATCATGATCATTGTCGGTTTCGCCGATCAGGTATACTGCAGCCAGGAAACCGCAAAGCGATACTGTAAATAGTCCTACCGCTATAGAAAACCAGTTTAACCAGCTATAAACATAAGCAGAAAGGAAATCTTTAGCCTCTGTATCAATATGTCCGGAAATTACACTCCCGGCAATGATCCCCAAAAAGAATGGCGTAACGAAGCTGGAATACCTGAAAATACGGTTATACAGCCATTGCATATCATCTTTAATCGCATCATAATGGCGAAAAACAAAGGCTGTTCCGCGGGCAATGATCCCGATAAGCATAATCAGTAGCGGAATATGCAGGTACACCGACATCGTGGTGTAAATATGCGGAAACCCAACAAATAGTATTACGATTGCGATAATGAGCCACATATGGTTAGCCTCCCAAACCGGCCCGATAGCTTGGTACATGGTTTTTCGGGTCCTGCTCCTGTTCTTTGTCGACGTGAACAGTTCAATAATGCCCGCTCCAAAGTCTGCACCTCCAAGAAGAAAGTAAAGCAGAATACCCAAACATAAAAAAGTAATGACTACGTATTCCATAATTATTTTACTTCAACAGGTTGATCATAAACAACTGGCACCATTTTAATTTGCCTGTAAAGCAAAAAGGTGACTACAATACTCAAAGAGAAATAGATGGCAGAGAAAATGTAAAATGAATAAGCAATTCCAGGCATTGGGGTAACTGCATCTTTGGTCCTCATGATTCCGTATATGATCCATGGCTGTCTGCCTACTTCCGTAACTACCCAACCCGCTTCTAATGCAATGTAGCCCAATGGAATGGCAAAAACAAACAGTTTCAACAGCCAGGGCTTATCTGCAAAAGATTTCTTTCTGAACAAATTAAAAAAATAGAGTACTGATATCAGCATCATAAAAGTACCCAGGCCTACCATAATCTGAAAAGCATAATGGGTTATTGCAACAGGGGGCTGCTCATTCTTAGGAATCTGATCCAGACCCTTCACTTCAGCTTTGAAATCACCGTGGGCTAGAAAACTCAGTGCTCCGGGAATTTTGATTGCTCCTTTTACTGTTCTATCTTCCTCATTCACAATCCCCCCTATTAACAAAGGTGCGGGCTTTTCAGTATGATAAAGTGCTTCCATCGCCGCCAGTTTTGCGGGCTGCCTTTTGGCTACATCTTTCGCAGAAAGGTCTCCGCTAAGCGGTTGCAGCAATGCGCCAATGCAGGCAAAGGTTGCTGCAATTTTGAAAGCCTTTAAATGAAACAACTTGTTTCGATTTCGTAGTATCATTAAAGCATGTACCCCCGCCACTGCAAAGCCTGTAGCCGTGAACGCCGCCAGGCACATGTGTAATGCCTGCGAAAACCAGGCTTTATTAAACATAGCCTGAATAGGATCAATGTTCAGGTATTTCCCGCCAACAAAATCAAAGCCGGCCGGACTATTCATCCAGGCATTTGCTGCAACAACAAGAATCCCTGAAGCCAGTCCGCTTACACCAACAACCATACCCGTAAACCAATGAAACCACTTGTTCAACTTATTCCAGCCATAAAGGAAAAAGCCTAAAGCGATGGCCTCAATAAAGAATGCCGTACCTTCCAAAGAAAATGGCATCCCAAAAATTGGACCGGCATGCTCCATAAATTTTGGCCAAAGCAACCCCAGTTCAAAAGATAACATGGTGCCTGATACCGCTCCCGTAGCAAAAAAAATAGCCACCCCTTTGCTCCAGGCCTTTGTCAGGTTTTTATAAACCTCATCATTTGTTTTCAGCCACTTATAATGTGATACGGCCATAAAGAATGGCATAACCATACCAATACAGGAAAAAACGATGTGGAAGCCTAAAGATAAGGCCATTTGAGAACGGGCAGCTAAAAAATCATCCATATCTGAGTTGGATTAGGTGTAACGCAAATATAACAGATATGGGGTTATCCGTACCGAATTACACAAACCTGTTGAGCATTATTTTAAATATAGAACGTTTATAAATTGAAAAAAGATTTGGAGAAAACGGGCCACAATTAAATTAAAAAAGCCACGACATCTGCCATGGCTTGAATTCAATTAACTTGCCCGTAATTATTGGCTCCACCCTAGATTCCTGATCCTGGCGTTGTTCCTGGCTCATGTCCGGGGCCAAATGCATTGTTTTTTCTGCCTTTGTCTTTGTTAAACAAATTTGTTGATTGCTTGGATGACTTGTTATTGTCCAGCGAATCATGTTCCCTAACATCTTCAACCTTTTTATCCAGTAAGTCATTCTCAATAACTTTTCCTTTTTCTTTAGTCGTTCCCATAGTATTTTCTATTTTGATGTATTAAGAGAACAAGTAGGAAATAGATTTGTTTTCACTTACTCGTAAAGAGAATGACTTTACATCTGCCGCTTTTTACCTGAATTCATGTATACATCCAAATGAAAGGAATTTTCTTTTGTGCACTTTGGTAAAATGATTGGACGATTCAAATGAAAACGGGGCAAGAAGAAATTTGTAAATGTGTTTTCTTTCATCACTTAATTTTAAGTTCGATGATTGTTGCACTCCGGTTGGGGTAATCTGGTTAGTTTCCATAGCATTATTATTTTTTGAATAGGTTACAATTCTAAAATGATGCTGAACCTTACACCGTAGAGATATCTGTAAGGTAATATGGGGGGAAATACATTGGCAGTTTTAATTTTCACTTTTCGTCTGCTCAAACTGCTCTGATCAAATACTACACTAAATTTAAGCTTTTAATATTTAAAAACCAAAAGACTTTAAGTACAATAATGAGCATGCTATCAAACTTATTATTATTAACAAAAAAGTTCCGGATTGCTCCGGAACTTTGTCTATTTGGTCACCTGTATTTTAAGCTAAAGCATTTTGCTTTACTACCATTTTAACTTTCTCAATTACATAGTCCAGTTCTTCCCTTGTGGTAAATTTGCTGAATGAAAACCTTACTGAGGGACGGTTAGGATCTGCATGAATACCATTCAAAACATGCGATCCGATATTGGAACCTGAAGAGCAGGCACTTCCACCCGAAGCACATATTCCATTTATATCCAGGTTAAACAGCAGCATATCTGCCATGTCCATTTCAGGAAAAGATACGTTCAAAACAGTGTATAAGCTTTTATCGGCATCAGTTTCACCATTGAAAGCAATACCCGGAATTTCGGCAATAAGCTGTTCTCTTAAATAATCCTTCAAGCCTTGAATATGGGTCTGATGTTCTTCCATCTCTGCATAGGCAATTTCCAAAGCTTTGGCCAGGCCAACGATCCCGTATACATTCTCAGTACCACCACGCATATTGCGTTCCTGTGCACCGCCGTAAATCATCGGTGGAATTTTGATATTACTATTTACATACAAAAAACCAACACCTTTAGGTCCGTGTAACTTATGGGCTGCACACACAATAAAGTGGGCTTTTAACTCACGTACGTTGTGGACATAATGGCCCATGGTCTGAACAGTATCAGCATGATAAATTGCACTATGTTTTTCGCAGATATCGCCCACCCTGATCATATCGGTAAGTGTCCCCAGTTCATTATTGGCATGCATTAAAGAGACAAAGGACCGCTCATTATTTTGCAGTAATTCTTCCAGATGCGCATAATCTATATTGCCTCTTTCATCAATATTCACAAAACTGAGTTTATCTATTTCACCATTCTTAAGCATCATATTTAAAGTATGCTCCACCGCATGGTGCTCAATTTTAGACGTGATTGCATGTTTAATACCGTATGCAGAAATCCCGCAACGTATTGCTGTGTTGTCAGCTTCTGTACCACCTGAAGTGAAGAATATCTCTGATGGAGATGCGCCAAGTAGTCCGGCAACAGTTTTACGTGCTTTCTCCACAAGCGTCCTCACCTCTCTTCCCAAGGCATGGATGGCTGAAGGATTTCCAAAATAGTGTTCCATCACGTTGGTCATTTCAGCAATTACCGCTTTGTCCAAAGGTGTAGTGGCGGCATTATCTAAATAAACTCTTTTCATGTACTAGTTTAATTTAAGGATTTCTTTGATGTCTGAGATGATCTTATTCGCCAGACTTTCAGCAATCGTTTCATTTTCAGCTTCGCTGTAAATCCTGATGATTGGCTCAGTATTAGAACGGCGCAAATGTACCCATGTTTTATCAAACTCAATTTTTAATCCATCGATGGTACTATATGGCTGCTTTTTATATTTCTCTTCAACCTGCTTAAGCAAATTGTCAATATCCATTTCCGGAGTAAGGGTAATTTTGTTTTTAGAAATATAGTATTGAGGATAACTGCCTCTTAACACTGAGATAGATTTACCAAATTTGGCCAGATGGGTCAAAAACAGGGCTATCCCAACCAAGGCATCTCTGCCGTAATGCGATTCGGGATAAATGATTCCACCATTCCCTTCTCCTCCGATAATTGCATTGGTTTCCTTCATCTTGTTCACCACATTTACCTCACCAACGGCCGATGCATTATAGTCGGAACCTGCCTGCTCCGTTACGTCGCGCAATGCACGGGTTGAGGAAAGATTGGAGACCGTATTTCCCGGCGTATTTTTTAACACATAATCTGCAACAGCAACTAATGTGTATTCTTCGCCAAACATGCTTCCATCTTCATTTACGAAACACAAACGGTCTACATCCGGATCTACAACAATGCCCAGATCGGCATTTTGCTTCTGCACTTCTTTCGAAATTTCTGTTAAGTTCTCTGGTAATGGCTCAGGGTTATGTGGAAAATGCCCGTCGGGAGTACAATAGAGTTCAGTAATTCTGGTCACTCCAAGTGCTTTTAATAAAGCAGGAATAAAAATACCACCCGTAGAATTTACGCAATCGATAACGACTTTAAAATCTGCTTTTTTGATCGCCTCAACATCAACTAATGGCAACGATAATACCTTATCAATATGTTTTTGAACATAGGTATCGTTTTTTATCACTTTGCCTAACTGATCAACTTCTGCAAATGCGAAAGCACCCGTCTCCGCAATATCAAGTACATCCTTCCCATCGGCTTCGCTGATAAATTCACCTTTGTCATTTAATAGCTTTAAAGCATTCCACTGTTTGGGATTATGGCTTGCGGTAAGGATAATCCCCCCACCTGCCTGCTCATCAGGAACAGCCACTTCCACCGTTGGTGTAGTAGAGAGACCTAAATCAATTACTTCAATTCCAAGGCCCTGAAGGGTTCCAACAACAAGGTTATTAACCATTTCACCCGAAATGCGGGCATCCCGGCCAATCACAATCCTTTTATTATTGGTTTTCTGAACCACCCAGCTACCAAATGCAGCTGTAAATTTTACGATATCTAAAGGGGTTAAACCGTTTCCGGCCTGGCCGCCAATGGTTCCTCTTATTCCTGAAATTGATTTTATTAACGTCACTCCTCTGTGTTTTTATTGAATCTCAAAAATACGAAAAAAAAGCAAGACAGCCCCTATTTCGAAGCAACCAACGGTATTAAATTACATTGCTTTTATATCAGTTTACAGCATACAGGGGAAGAAAATTATGCTGACTTGCATAATCAAACGTATGCGCGAGTGAGTAAATTGAGAAATAAAATATAAAAAAATCCCTGCCTGTTTTAAATCAGGCAGGGATAAGTCATTCAGGCCTAAATTATTTACTGAATTCTGCGAAATATTTGTGAAATAAAGGCAAAGTTTCAATTCCTTTATAATAGTTGTAGATATCGTATTTCTCATTTGGCGAGTGAAGTGCGTCACTGTCTAAGCCAAATCCAAACAATACCGATTTAATGCCCAGTACATCTTCAAACAATGCAACAATTGGAATACTACCACCCCCACGGGTTGGAATTGCTTTTTTTCCAAAACTATCTTCAATGGCTTTTTCAGCAGCACGGTAAGCAACGCTATCAGTAGGCGTTACTACTGGTTCACCACCGTGATGCGGGGTAACCTTAACCTTCACATTTTTTGGAGCAATACTTTCAAAATGTTTAGTAAAAATTTCTGCAATCTCTTCCGAACTCTGATTAGGTACCAAACGCATTGATATTTTGGCATTTGCCTTACTTGGTAAAACGGTTTTTGCGCCTTCGCCAATATAACCGCTCCAGATACCATTCACTTCCAGTGTCGGACGTGTTCCCGTACGTTCAAGTGTAGAATAACCTTTTTCTCCCCAAACTTCTTCGATATCCAGATCTTTCTTATATTCTGCTTCATCATATGGAGCCGAATTCAAAGCTTTTTTCTCCTCATCGGTCAACTCAATCACTTTATCGTAAAATGCAGGGATAGTAATATGATTATTTTCATCATGTAACGAAGCAATCATTTTACATAATATAGTGGCGGGATTAGCCACTGCACCACCATAAACACCCGAGTGCAGATCGCGGTTCGGACCAACAACCTCCACCTCCATATAGGCTAAACCACGTAAACCTGTTTCAATAGAAGGGTGTTCCATACTGATCATTGAAGTATCTGAAATCAATACCACATCTGCTTTCAGTCGCTCAGCATTGTCTTTAACGAAGATACCCAGATTGGCCGAACCTACCTCTTCCTCTCCTTCAATCATGAACTTAATATTGCAGGCAAGCGTATTTGTTTCTTTCATCAATTCAAAAGCTTTTACATGCATGTAGAATTGTCCTTTATCATCACAAGCACCACGGGCGTATATTTTACCATCGCGTACTGTGGGTTCAAAAGGCGGAGTGTGCCACAACTCCAGCGGATCTGCAGGCTGTACATCATAATGACCGTATACCAATACAGTAGGCAATGCGCTATCTATAATTTTCTCACCATAAACAATCGGGTAACCAGCTGTCTGGCAAATCTCTACATTATCTGCACCGGCATCTTTCAGCTTCTGAGCCACGTAATCAGCGGTTTTTAAAACATCACCTCTGAATTTAGGATCAGCACTAACCGAAGGAAACCGCAAAAGCTCGAACAACTCATCTAAAAAGCGTTGCTTGTGCGTTTCTACATAATTTTTAATCTCTTGCATAACAAAATGAATTTGGGCAAATATAGGTGTTACGGTTTAAAGGTTATAAATGCACGACGATTAAAGTATCTGCTACCCGCCTGTTCCCTATCAAAAAATTAAAACAACGGAATTTAAGCAAACCAAACTTTGCTGTTAATGGTTAAATAAACCGGATGTTAATATTGTTAAAAAGCCTGCAAATGTATTGCTGATGATACTATTTTTTATGTAAATTGCGGCTTTTAACGGATATCCTTAAACCCTGTAAGAAAGAACATTGTAAATGAAATTTAGCACGATACTTACCTCTCTTCTGCTGCTTTTTTTCATCTGTCCTGAAAGTTTTGCTCAGGTAAGTACTACTCCGGCAAATGTAAGTTGCCCTGAAGCAGCTCAGTATTATTCCAAAGACAGTATCAATATCGTAACGTTCGGGGCCAGCACCGTTGAAGGCGTTCAGGGTCTCGGCTTCCAGAATGCACTTAAAAATAATTTTTTACAGTGTTATCAGAATAAGGTGGTTGACATCACCAATTTTGGAATAGGGGGACAAACCACCTCACAAGGTTTGCTGAGAATTGACAATGCGATAAAAGACAGAACGGGCTTCATCGTTATCGATATGGGAATTAACGATGCTTTGGCAATTGTTAATGGCAGAGGAAGCGTGGCGGAGACAGAAGCAAATATGCGTTCATTACTCAACTCCAGCGTAGCACAGAAATTAGTGCCTATAATATGTACCCTGCAGTTTGTCGACGATAGAAATAACCCAACCCTTGTTAAAGCAAATGCCACGATTAGGGCACTTAATACTGTGTACAGGAGACTGGCATCCGAATATAAAATATATTTGGCCGACATCAATGCCGCTATAAGAAGGGACTTTTCCTTATACCAGGACCCTTATCACCCTAACGCACGTGGCTACAGACTCATCAGTTATGTGATCTTCGATACCATCAACAAAGCGATTTTTGATAGATTCCTGAAATTTGTTGTATCTCAAAACTACCCTAACCCTGCTTCAAGCCAAACATTCCTTGATATTGTCCTACCTGAAACAGATAAAATAAACATTCAGGTTTTCGATCTGATGGGTCGACTCGTGAAAACTGTTGTGAATGAGTACCTGAATACCGGGAAACATACACTGGAGATTAACACTACAACATTTGTTCCCGGCATTTACTTCTTCAAAATCACTTCTGACTCAGGGCAATATAATACGGCAAAGAAATTTATTGTTGCCAGGTAACGAGCTTGCCTGCATCTTTGACAAGTTAAAGGATCATAATTCCTTTAATCTCGCCGGTTTTCTTATAAACCTCTATCACCTCATCTGCATTTTGAACTTGCTTCTTAACCGTTATCGAAACATATTTGCCGGTTTTTGATGGCTGCTCAAGAAATTCATCATCAGGTAAAACTTTACGCAACTCTTCTACCTTATCCAGTCCACCGGTAATGATAAACTTGAAATGATATAGTCCCGGAAACTGCTGAACACTTTCCAGTTTTTCCTTCAAATTGGTATAAATATCGGCGCTTGCGCCTTCAGGGATATCAGTAAACTCAATGTCTTTATTCATTTTTTTCTCTTCCATAGCAGCGATATATCAAATTCTATTCCCAAAAAAGAACCATGTAATTTTGGCATAAGCACGATTAACTTCTATTTATCCACAAATTCAATAAAAAGCCCGGGAATCATTATTTTTGACCCTCAAAAAAACAGGAGCCGATTTGGACTATTTAGAAGGATTAAACCCACAACAAAGAGCAGCAGTAGAAAATACAAAAGGACCGGTAATGATTGTTGCAGGTGCTGGTTCGGGAAAAACACGAGTAATAACTTTCCGTGTGGCCCACCTGATCCAAACCGGAACTGATCCTTTTAACATTCTCGTTTTAACCTTTACCAACAAAGCCAGTAAGGATATGCGTGAGCGGATCAGTAAGGTGGTGGGGGCTGAAGCTAAAAACATATGGATGGGTACCTTTCACTCTGTTTTTGCAAAGATTCTTCGTGTTGAAGCAGAAAAAATCGGTTATCCGAATAACTTTACCATTTACGATACCGACGATACCAAGAGCGTGATCCGTGCAATCCTAAAAGAAATGCAGCTGGATGATAAATTATATGCACCAAACTTTGTATACGGAAGAATTTCCTCGGCTAAAAACAACCTGATTTCCTGGGGTGAGTATCAGGCCAATGATCAGATTCAGGCTGAAGACATTCAGAATAAACGGCCTTTATTAGGTCAGATTTATGAGCAATACGCCAAAAGATGTTTCAGGGCAGGTGCAATGGATTTCGATGATCTGTTGTTTAAAACCAATATCCTGCTTAAAGAGCATCCTGATGTTTTAAATAAATACCAGCAAAAATTCAGGTATCTGATGGTGGATGAGTATCAGGATACCAACTTTTCTCAATATACCATTGTAAAAAAACTCGCAGCCGCCTATCAGAATATCTGTGTAGTGGGCGACGATGCGCAGAGTATTTACGCCTTTCGTGGAGCGAATATTCAAAATATCCTGAATTTCGAACGCGACTATCCTGATTTAAAAGTTTATAAACTTGAGCAAAATTACCGTTCAACACAGAATATCGTTGATGCTGCCAGCAGCATTATTGCCAATAACAAAAACCAGCTGGAGAAGAATGTCTTTTCCGAAAATGTTGAAGGCGACAGGATAAAGGTTTCCCGCGCATTTACCGATAACGAAGAAGGAAAACTGGTTGCCGAATCCATCATTCAGGAACGCGGCCTGAAGGGTTATCAATATCATGATTTTGCCATTCTCTACCGTACGAATGCACAAAGCCGGGCCATGGAGGAGGGCTTACGCAAGCTGAATATTCCCTATAAAATCTACGGCGGGACGTCTTTCTACCAACGTAAAGAGATCAAGGATTTGATTGCCTACTTCCGCCTTACGTTTAACCCGAAAGATGAGGAAGCCATAAAACGCGTAATCAATTACCCCAAACGTGGTATTGGAGATACCTCCATCGATAAAATTATTGTTGCAGCCGATGAGCACAATATCACCATGTGGGACGTGATTTCAAATGCCCACATGTATGTTGATGGCCGCCTGGCCAATCAGCTAAACGATTTTTCAATGATGATTCAAAGCTTTCAGGCCGAAGCGAAAAAGCTTGATGCATACGATTCAGCATTATTCATCGCCCAGCACGCAGGTATTTTAAAAGAACTATATACCGATGATAGTGTGGAAGGCAGAGCCCGGTATGAAAACATTCAGGAGTTATTAAATGGTATCAAAGAGTTTGCCGAACGTGAAGATATAGAAGAAAAAGGCCTGGATGTATTTATGCAGGATGTGGCACTGCTAACCAATGATGATAAAGACGGCGACAAAAACAAGGATACCGTCTCCCTGATGACCATTCACTCTGCAAAGGGTCTGGAATTTAAAAATGTGTTTATTGTTGGTCTGGAAGAGAACCTTTTCCCCTCTCAAATGTCAGTAAATTCCCGCTCTGATCTGGAAGAGGAACGACGCCTGTTTTATGTGGCCATCACCAGAGCAGAAATTAAGTTGACCATCACCTACGCTACATCACGTTATCGCTGGGGAACCTTAACCAACTGCGAACCAAGCCGTTTCATTAATGAAATCAATCCGCGGTTTTTAGAGTTGGATGTTAAGCCTGCAAAAAGCAATATGCTGGAGGGTAGTTTTGACGATGAGCGCAAAACCTGGACATCTCAGCCCCGCGATTTTTTCAGCAAGCCGAAACCGGCCGGAACAACTTCTGCCCCACCTCCACGCCCTAAAACCACTTCGTTGCTGGCCAAAGCACACGTACCTACCGCAGGCTTCACGCCATCACAGCCCAATGAATTTCAGAATGGCATGGAAGTGGAACACGAAAAATTCGGTTTTGGTAAAATTGTAAGCCTGGAAGGAAGCTTACCTGATGTAAAAGCCACAGTATTTTTCCAGGGCTTAGGCAACAAGCAGTTATTACTGAAGTTTGCAAAGCTCATGATTGTGAAATAACGGTATCATGCCTCAGCTTAAACTTAGGCTGTGGCTAAGCGATATTTCCCCGCCGGCTTCCGCTTCAATACTTCTTTCTGTGGCTATTATTTTGAAAAAGCCCGAAATTATCCTTATTATTGAAGTCGGTTCTCCCGACCACAAACCATGCAACTTACTAAGTTAGAAATTAAAGGATTTAAGAGCTTTGGCGACAAGGTGACCATCAATTTTAATGAGGGAGTTACAGCTATTGTAGGGCCGAATGGTTGTGGAAAATCGAATGTTATTGATGCCATGCGCTGGGTTTTGGGAGAACAGAGTACCAAAGCATTGCGTTCCGAGAAGATGGAAAACATCATTTTCAACGGCACAAAAAACAGGAAACAGGCACAGCTTGCAGAGGTTTCGTTAAGCTTTGACAATACCAGAAATATTCTGCCCACCGCTTACTCGCAGGTTACGGTTACCCGAAAACTCTACCGGAACGGTGATAGTGAATATCGATTAAATGATGTTCAATGCCGTTTAAAAGATATCACAGATTTATTTTTAGATACCGGTATAGGCTCGGATAGTTACTCCATTATCGAGCTTAAAATGGTTGATGAAATCATTAATAATAAAGAGCATAGCCGCCGTTCCTTATTCGAAGAAGCTTCGGGCATTTCCAAATATAAACTCCGAAAAAAACAAACATTTAATAAGCTTAAAGACACTGAAGTGGATTTGGAACGCGTTGAAGACCTGCTATTCGAGATTGAAAAGAACTTAAAAACACTCGAAAACCAGGCCCGGAAAGCGGAGCGCTACTACAAGTTGAAAGAACAATACCGCGAACTGAGTGTACAGCTGGCCACCCACCGGATTGCCTTTTTCCGTACGGATTTAAATACGCTGGAAACCCAGGAACAAAGCCAGCAGGTTTTCAGAACTGAGCTAAGCACAAAAATAGATTCCCAGGAAGCCGAATTGCAAAAGCTCAAACTGGGAAGCATCAATCAGGAAAAAAACTTATCTATCCAGCAAAAGGCAACGAATGAACTTGTTTCCAAAATACGTGCCTATGAAAGCGAGAAAAAAGTAAAAAATGAGCAGATGCGCTTTTTACAGGAAAAGGAAACCCGGGTATCAGGAGAGCTGGAAAAAGATAAAAACCAGGTTAATCATATCAAATACAATATCAAGCGTTTAAACGAAGAGGTATTAACAGAGACTGAAGTTTTTAATAAGGTAGAATCTGATTTAAAATTGCTTAAGTCCACTTTGGATACATTCCGTGAACAGCAGCAAACGGAAAAAAACAGGCTCGATAACTTCATCAAATCTGTTAATGATTTACAAAATCAGGTATATCAGTCTCAAAAAGAAATTGATATTTTAAATATCCAGAAAGATGCCTTGGTGCAGGAGACCAACAGAAATGTTGACGATACTGAAACCAAAACACTGGAATTGAAAGCTTTTGATCATGCATTGGCCGAGCTGGACATTCAGGTTGGTGAAAAACAGCTCACCATTAAACAACTGAAGGAAGCAGAAGACATTTTAAAGCAAAAACTGTTGGAATCAGAGCTTAATTTAAGTTCAAATAAAGAAAAACTAACAGCCGAAAACCGTAAAAAAGACGCTAAACAAAACGAATATAACCTCACCAAATCGCTCGTAGATAGCCTTGAAGGCTTTCCCGAATCTATTCGTTTCTTAAAAAAGAATAATGCGTTCGCCAAAAATGCATTGCTCCTTTCTGACATCTTGTTTTGCAACGAAGATTACCGCATAGCAATTGAAAATTATCTTGAACCTGTAATGAATCATTATGTGGTCGAAAAGTATGCTGACGCTGTGCAGGCGATCAATTTACTTACTGATGCCAGTCGCGGGCGCGCCAATTTCTTCATTCTCGAAAATATTCCGGATAAAAATGTTGCACTTGCTAACCGGGAAGGACTAATCTCTGCACTATCCGTAATTGAAGTTGATAAAAAGTATCAGAATCTTTGTAACCTGTTGCTGCAAAATGTTCACATTGCTGTAAACGAACAGGAACAGCTTTTTAAGGAGACGCCAGCAGAGAACCTCACCATTTTAGCTAAAAACGGTAAGTATGCGCAAACACGGGTTACGTTAGCCGGTGGTTCTGTCGGGCTCTTCGAAGGTAAAAGAATAGGCCGCGCAAAAAACCTGGAGAATCTGGCGAAAGAGATTAAGGCATCAGAATCCCTTATCAATCAGTTCAATTCAGCAATAAAAGCAGAAACGGACAATATTTTTACCCTGAAAGAGGCTTCAAAAGTTAATCAGATCAACACCTTGCAACAGGAGTTGAACCGTTTGAGCAATGAACAGATTTCCGTTCAAACCCGTCGCGATCAATACCAGGAATTTATTACAACCAGCGAAAACCGTAAAACCGACATTGCCCAGAAGATTGTATCGATTGAAAAATCACTTTCAGAAAAGCTACCGGCGCTGGTAGAATTGCAAAAAAAACAGCAGCAAGACCATATAAACCTGCAGGAACAGCAAATTAACTATCAGGAACTTGCCGATCAGGTTAACGAAACTGCTGGCAAATTTAATCAGGACAATATTCGTTTCCACCAGCAACAAAATAAACTATCGGGCCTTGAAAAAGATCTTGATTATCGTTTTGTGCAGGAAGAAGCGTTAAACAAGCGGGTTGCCCAAAACGAAAAAGAACTTCAGGAAACCCTGGCCCAAATTACTGAAACCTTGCAACATACCGATTTGAGCGATGATACTCTTCTTGAAATGTATCAGCAGCGCGAAGAAATGGAAAAGGGCCTGGCGGATGTAGAGAAGGAATATTTTGATAGTAAAGGCAATATCAACGAAGTAGAAACCAACCTGTCTACCATCCGTAAAAACCGTGAAGAAACAGATTTTGTCTTAACGGAAATCAAAGACAAGAAAAATACCCTCAAAATAGATTTAAATTCCCTGAAAGAACGTTTAGCCGTAGAATTTAACATTGATATCAACGACCTGCTGGAAACTGAAACGGAAATTGAAGCACTGGAAAGTGAGTTCGAAATCAGACAAAAAGTAGAAAAAATGAAACGTCAGCTGGATGAGTTTGGCGCAATCAATTCCATGGCAATGGAAGCTTTTAAAGAAATGGAAGAACGTTATGTGTTTATCCAGAACCAGAAAAAAGACTTAAACGCTGCCAAGACTGATCTACTCCAAACGATAAAAGAAATAGATGATACTGCAAAAGATAAGTTTATGCAGGCCTTTACCCAGGCCCGCGAGCATTTCATTGTGGTGTTCCGTTCATTGTTTAATGATGAAGATAGCTGCGACCTGATTCTATCAGATACCGCTAATCCTTTAGAAGCAGATATTGACATCATTGCCCGTCCGAAAGGAAAAAGGCCGCTATCTATCAATCAGTTATCAGGAGGAGAAAAAACGCTTACTGCTACAGCCCTTTTATTTTCGCTGTATTTACTAAAACCAGCTCCCTTCTGTATCTTTGATGAGGTTGATGCTCCGCTCGATGATACCAACATTGATAAGTTTAACAATATTATACGTAAATTCTCCGGTCAGTCGCAGTTTATCATCGTTTCGCACAATAAGCGCACAATAGCCAGCACAGATATTATTTACGGTGTAACCATGGTAGAGCAAGGGGTATCGAGAGTAGTAGCAGTAGACTTGAGAGAAGTGGCTGCATAGTTGATACTATCTGTGCAAGGTACGCGTTATGAATAACAAAATGAAAATACCATATATTCTTTCCTTAGCCATCGTGCTAAGCAGCTGTTCATCAGTAAAAAATCAGACCTCATCAGGTTCAGGTAAAGTGGATACTCAACTACTTAAAGATGTTGAAGTGCTTTCTTCTGATGCATACCAGGGTCGAAAAACCGGCACCAAAGGTGCGGAAATGGCCAGGGCTTATATCCGGGAAAGGTTTCAGAAACTAGGCCTGAAGTCATATCCGCAGCATGTAAACTATGCTCAGGACTTTACATTCAACTCACGCGGTGGAACAAAGGTAAACGGAACAAATCTAATCGGCTACATCCCTGGAAAAACAACAAATGTAATCGTAGTTTCTGCTCATTACGACCACTTAGGGATTATAAAGGATCAGGTTTTTAATGGTGCAGACGACAATGCTTCAGGATCGGCAGGCCTGTTAAAGATTGCCGCCTACTTTGCGAAGAACAAACCGGTAAACACCATCATTTTTGCAGCATTCGATGCGGAAGAAATGGGACTGCAGGGTGCGAAAGCCTTTGTGGCTAACCCTCCGGTTGACATCAACACCATTGCCGTTAATTTAAATATGGACATGATCAGTCATAGCGATAAGGGCGAATTGTATGTTAGTGGTACATTCAAATACCCTGAACTGAAAAAGTATGTAGATACAACGAGAAAGGAAATCAGGGTGATTTTAGGCCATGATGATCCTAAACTTGGGCATGACGACTGGACCAACCAAAGTGATCAGGGTGCCTTCAATGCTAAAAACATCCCGTTTCTTTATTTCGGTGTAGAAGATCATAAAGATTATCACAAAGCAACCGATGAATATTCCACCATCACCAAACAGTTTTTCAGTGATGCAGCCAATGCGGTTCTGGATGTCGTAAAAAGCATCGACAAGCAGTCTCAACTGCAGGAAACTTTAAAAGATAAAATGCTGATGAGGGATAACCCGCAAAAAGTAAATAAATTCTAGAGGGCTACTTAAAACAAAAGGCCTGTGTAAGTAGGCCCTTTGCAAAAATTATTGAGGCACATAAACCACATATTTCGTATCGAAAAATTCTTCTTCAAAATATTCTGAAAGCGGATATAATTCTGCTTTCAGTTTTGATTCTCTGATTTCTTCATCTAAATCTCCACCTTTCAAATATAAAATACCATTAGGAATGGCGTTCAGTGTTTCTTTTTTAAACTTTCCCTGAATCCATGGATAAAACTCGCCCAGGCGGGTTACAGCCCTTGATACCACAAAATTGAATTTATCTTTAATTTGCTCTGCCCTCAGATGATCGGCTTTTAAATTATCCAACCCTAAAGCAGCGGCAACTTCTTTCACCACTTTAATCTTCTTCCCGATCGAATCGACCAGATGAAACTGCGTATCAGGAAATAATATGGCCAGCGGAATCCCTGGAAAACCACCACCCGTTCCAACATCCAATACTGATTCACCCTTTCTGAATGTACAAACTTTTGCTATACCAAGTGAGTGAAGCACATGGCGCTCATATAACTCTTCAATATCTTTTCTCGAAATCACATTAATCTGGGCGTTCCAGAAAACGTATAAATCAAATAACTGTGAAAACTGATCAATCTGTCTGGCAGTTAAATCAGGAAAATATTTTAAAATGATATCGGGTTTTATATCAGCCATATGGTAATTCTTAAAAGTGTAATCTATTTCCAGTTAACTTTTTTCTTGCCAAACATGGCCAGAAATCCGTTTAGTGTTAAAAACAGGAACAAAAGTATATCTAAAATTGGGAACCACCAACGCAAATCTCCATAGTTCAGCCTTTTCAACAACTTTGGATATACGAAACACCTGATCACAATACTTAACAAAAGTATTGCACCAGCCATATATTGGGCTTCCCTGCTAAAGAACATACAGGCTGCAAATGATCCGTAAAACATAAACTGCATCACAATTTGAAGGCTTAAAATGAACTTATGCTTCGCTTTATAGAGTTTTCCAGCTCCAAAATGTCGTTTCTTTTGCCTTAAATAACCACCCCAGGTGCGGTTAGGCTCACTCCACACGTGGCTGTCCATATTTAAACGGATTTCAGTATTGTATTTGCTGGCATGAGCATTTACAAACAAATCATCATCTCCGGAAGGTATATGCATGTGCGCAGCAAAACCTTTGTTTTTGAAAAACAAGGCCTTTTTGTAAGCCATATTCCTGCCTACACCCATATATGGCATTCCTTTTAAAGCAAAGCCCAGGTAGTTAACTGCCGTAAAGAAAGTTTCAAAACGAATCAGCGCATTCAGCAGACTACGCCTTTTCAGGTAAGGGGAATAGCCTAACAAAATTTCTGTGTGCTCATCTGCCGGCTGTTGCATACTCATCAGCCAGTTGTCTGAAGCTGGTGTACAATCCGCATCTGTGAATACCAACCAGTCGTACTTTGCGGCTTTAATACCCATGGTGACTGCAAATTTTTTACCCGCTAAAAATTTGTCATTGTCCAACACTTTCACCACCTTCAAATTGCTGTACTTTTTAGCCATTTGCTCCAATAGCTCCTCTGTTCCATCCCATGAACGGTCATTAACAACTACAACCTCATATTCCGGATAGTTTTGAGTCATCAGCGTTGGCAGGTATTCACCTAAATTTGCAACCTCATTTCGTGCACACACCACAACACTCAACGGCTTTCGGGCTATCGTTGGAACGTCTTCAACTACCGCATTCGCCAGTTTAAGGTGAACAAACAGGACATAATATAACTGAACCAGCAGGCAAAATACCAGAATGGAGAGCAGAATAATTTCTATAGGGGTTAATATCACGATGATGAAATAAATAGGGTCAAATTTCTCATTTTTAATCTGTAATACGCCTTGATGTGGAAAAAAATTAAAGAAAAATATGCCCTCAATTTTTGCTATTTTTGGAAGATTTTTGACGAGAAAAAATACATGTTAACCGTCCGGCATCAAAACGCCAATTAGCTTTGGTTAAGAAGTATTTTGATGGGGGAAAACTCCATTTAATATGGAGAAAATAAAACGATACAGATGAAATTTAGTTTACAGGCTAAAGACCCACAGTCTAAAGCCAGGGCCGGTACAGTTACGACAGCGCACGGCGAAATACAGACCCCGATATTTATGCCTGTTGGCACCGCCGGAACCGTTAAAGCCGTACACCAACGCGAGTTAAAACAGGATATAGATGCCCAGATCATCCTTGGAAATACCTATCACTTGTACCTGCGACCAGGCTTGGATATCCTTGAAAAAGCAGGAGGATTACATAAGTTTATTGGCTGGGACCGCCCGATCTTAACTGATAGTGGCGGCTATCAGGTTTATTCGTTGAGTAAAGTACGTAAGATAAAGGAAGAAGGTGTAACCTTCCATTCGCACATCGATGGCTCTAAACATCTGTTTACACCCGAATACGCCATGGATATTCAACGCACCATTGGAGCAGATATCATCATGGCTTTCGACGAATGTACACCCTATCCTTGTGATTATACCTATGCAGCACAATCAATTAAAATGACCCACCGCTGGTTACAGCGCTGCTGTACTCATTTCGATAATACAGCACCTAAATATGGTTTCGAGCAAACGCTTTTCCCCATCGTGCAAGGATCAGTTTACAAAGATTTAAGGATTAAGTCTGCAGAATTTATTGCAAGTATGAACCGCGATGGCAACGCCATTGGGGGGCTATCCGTTGGGGAGCCTGCTGAAGAAATGTATGCCATGACGGAGATTGTTTGCGACATATTGCCGTACGAAAAACCACGTTATCTAATGGGTGTAGGCACACCAATCAATATTCTGGAAAACATTGCACTTGGTGTAGACATGTTCGATTGTGTGATGCCTACCAGAAATGCCCGTAACGGAATGTTATTTACCAGAAATGGCATCATTAATATCAGAAATAAGAAATGGGAAAACGACTTTTCTCCATTAGATGCAGAAAGTGACTTGCATGCTGACCAGGTAACCAGTAAAGCGTATTTACGCCACCTGGTACACAGCAATGAGATGCTTGGTGCACAGATTGCAACGCTGCACAACCTGCACTTCTACCTATGGTTGGTAAAGCAGGCACGCGAGAGAATCATAGCCGGAGAGTTCTATGACTGGAAAAATAAAATGGTTAAAGTTTTAGGTAACAAACTATAAAAATGAGTCTACTAAAAGGGAAAATTAAAATCATCGATCAATATATCATAGGCAAGTACTTGGGTACATTTGTTTACACACTCGCCATTTTTGTGATCATTATTGTGGTATTTGACCTGTCTGAAAAGATGGATGATTTTATGAAGAGCGGACTCAGCCTTTGGGGCATTCTTTCCAAATATTATGCCGGGTCCATCCCCTTTTATGTAAACATGCTATCGCCACTGATCAACTTCATCGCAGTAATTTTCTTTACCGCTAAAATGGCCGATCAAACCGAAATAGTACCCATACTCAGCGGAGGCGTCAGCTTCAACCGGTTCCTGTTTCCATACTTCATTTCCGCCAGCGTCATATTCTCCGCAAACCTGGTTTCCAACCTGTATATACTGCCCTATACCAATACCCTTAAAAACAATTTTGAAAACACTTTTGTAAAACGAAATGACCCTTCAACCAAGTCAAATATCCACATGAAACTGGATAACAAGACTTACATTTACATTGATAATTTCGATAATAAAACCAATTACGGATACCGGTTTTCACTAGATAACTTTGACGGCGATGTACTGACTAAAAAGATCGTTGCAGAAAGCATTAAATGGGATTCATTGAAAAGAAAGTGGCAATTGAGCAACTACTCCATACGCAAAATAGATGGCTTAAAAGAGACCATGATTTACGGTACCGGAAAGCTTAAAGATACCATTCTGGATATGCGCCCTGATGACTTTTCGGCCTATGATAACGTGGTCCAAAACCTCACAACAAAGGAGCTGTCTGACAAAATCAGAAAAGAAAAAACAAGGGGAACAGGAGTCATGAACGACCTTCAGTTTGAGCGCTACAAGCGCTTCTTTCACCCCCTATCTGCCTATGTACTTACCCTTATCGGTGTGGCACTTTCTTCACGTAAAGTTCGTGGTGGAGTAGGTGTTTCACTGGGTATAGGAATCTTTATCAGCTTCGCTTACATTGTGTTCAATCAATTTACACAAATGTTCTCCACCAAAGGTGGACTCCCCCCTCTCGCAGCGGTAATTATGCCGACTGTTTTCTTTGCCATCTTAGGCCTTTACCTACTAAAAAGAGCACCAAAATAGTCGATGGACGACAATAAAAAAAACCTGTTAATCTTACACCTCACCGTATTGGTTTGGGGCTTTACAGGCGTACTCGGAAAACTGATTTCTATCGACGCAGTACCACTCGTATGGTACAGAGTGCTGATTGCAAGCATCACACTTTTTGCGTGGTTTCTAATCACAAAAAAAAATATAAGGGTTACGAAAAAACAACTTATTCAGTTTATCCTAACGGGTGGAATTGTTGCCATCCATTGGATTTTCTTCTTCCACGCTATTAAAGTTTCTACCGTTTCGGTTACGCTGGTATGCCTTTCTTCTTTCACTTTATTCACCGCTATTTTCGAACCGCTGATCAAAAAACAGCCGGTACAAATCGGAGATATTTTTATCGGGCTTTTAATTATTTTTGGAATTTATCTGATATTCAAATTCGAAACCCAATACACATTAGGAATTATTTTTGGTTTGCTTGCCGCTGTAGCGTCGAGTTTGTTTTCAACAATTAACTCCACGTTAGTTCAAAAAAGTGAACCCTCCATCATCGGATTTTATGAGCTTGTAGGTGCTTTTTGCTGGATCACACTATATAGATTTTACGACGGATCTTTGCTAAATACGCCATTCAATCTGAATATTACCGACTGGATTTACATCACAATATTGGGGACGTTTTGCACCTCCGTAGCCTATGTAGCAGGCGTATCTGTGATGCGAACTTTATCCGCATTTAGGGTCGCCTTAATCACTAATCTGGAACCTGTTTACGGTGTAATCCTTGCCTTCTTTTTCTTTAAAAATAACGAACAAATGACCGGTGGTTTTTATGCAGGAGCAGCCATTATTATTGGCTCCATTTTCCTATATCCGATCTACAAAAAAAGAAGAAATAAATTATAGGAAATCCGCCCCAAATTTACACTCAAGTCCCCGATTTACACAGGCTATCAACGGCGACAATTAGCGCCATCAGAAGCCTCAAAAAAACATCATGAATCCATCAAAAACGCGTAGGAAATCCCCTCAATTACGCAAGCTAAAGGCCTGAGAAAAGGACTTTAAAATACCTTCGAAAAACACCGGACCAACAGCCAGAACCAGCGTTCTATAAACAGTATTTCTCTCACCGATATATGGGATTCACCACAATCCAATCGCTCTAATACGCTTAAAAATCCAGCTTATCTTCATTAAATATTCAGACAAAATGTTAACTATTAAGGCTTTTACCATGCTTAGCAGCTTACATTTTCGGAAAAACAGTATGATTAAACCGTGAGGAGCTCAAAAACAAAAAAACCATACAAAAATCTGATTATCAATAAATTAAAAATATTTTTAACTATTTTGATAAAATGTGTTTTAAAGACGCCAGCAGGTGAATATTGCAAAGAAACTCAATTAGCAAGTGCTTTTTAGCGCGAAACATGCCTCTTTTGTATACAAATTTTGCAAACTAACGAACTTGAGACAGAAAAATACGACACTAATAAACAGTGAAAAAATTTACAATGAAAGCAAAAAACCGGCTGGACTCAAACTGAAATGGGGATAACAGAATTCAGATCATAACTGCACCTGATAACTTTTCATTAAGTATTAGCCGGGTAAAAAAGCAGAAGTTAAAATCCAAGGAAATGACATAAAGTCACCAAAAAAAAAACTAATCAAGACTAAAAAATTTGCGAAGAGCCACTGATACATCCTATAAGCGTAAGCGACAAAAACATCACCTAATCCCGGGGTGAAACTCTAAAAAAGCACCATATTTAAACAGCTAAAAACAATATTGATGGGAGTCAGATTTCAAAAGTTGAATGGACGTTCTTCAAGAAGCGGAAATTCCCTATCAGCCAAATTAGTTTTAATCCCAAATTAATAGCTGGACGCAGCCGAATGGCAGCTACATATTCGACAACATAAATCTATTACTGTCAAATTTTTTTCCGCTAAAATCATTTAAATAGTGTAATTTAATCTCATTATTGCCAGCCCGATAAATTGAACAGCAGACACCTGAAATAAGGGTTTTTAGCGACATAAATCATAGCAATAAATATTAAATACAGAATTCTTTTGATTTTATTATAAATCTATAAATCAATATTTTAAATAATATTATTTAAATTTAAAAAACATATAATTAATAGATTGAAATTTTCATAAAACTAAATATTTTAGCAAATCAACTAAATGACTATCAAATACAAAAATAAAAATCTATTCATCAAGCATTTAGCTATTTTAACATTAAGCCTTATTTCATCATCGGTTTTTGGGCAAATTTTTAGCACTGCACAAAACCCACTTAGTGTAAAATGGAGCTATATTTCATCTGGTGGCTTTAATATCATCTATCCCCGGGAATTGGAAAAGGAGGCACAACGAATGTCCAACACCCTACCCCTTATATACCCTAGGGTTGGCCTGAGCTTGCAGCAGCAAAAAACATCGGTTCCGCTCATTCTGCAGAACCGGGGAACCATCGCAAATGGATTTGTTCAACTGGCCCCTCGCAAGTCTGAATTCTTTGCCACTCCGCCACAGTATTTCGATAGCCAGGACTGGTTGAATAACCTGGCTGTTCACGAACTTCGACATGTTGCGCAATTTGACAAATTGACAGGAACACAAACAAACCCTTTTCCTGAGCTGGTCTACTTCGCCTACTTTGGGGCGGGGATACCAACCTGGTTTTTTGAAGGTGATGCGGTGGTGAACGAAACTGCACTAACCGAATCGGGACGAGGCCGGCAACCCAACTGGATCATGCCCTTCAGAGCCTCCATTCTGGAAGGCGAAAAATTCTCTTATAGCAAAGCATACTTCGGATCGAATAAAGATGTCACTCCCGGCTATTATCAAACCGGGTATGCGATGGTCGCGAACATGAAGGCACAGTACGGACAGTTCATTTCCGACAGCCTACTTGGCGACATCAGAAAAAGACCGCTAAGACTTTACCCCTTCTCCCGGAGCCTAAAAAAATTCACCAAACAAAACACAAAAAATTTCTATCTTTCTACTCAGGAAAAACTGAAGCAAGAATGGACAAACCAGCTTAAAAAAGACCAGAAAGAAAACTACCTTTCCGTCAACAAAAAAACCACTCTGGCAACCAACTATTTTTTACCTGTAAGGTTAAATAAAAATCAGATCCTGACACTTAAAGAAAGTAAACAGGAAGCAAGATATTTTGTGATCATCAACGATGATAAATCAGAACAAAAATTATTCGGGATTGGTTATCAGGAGCAGCCCTGGTTCAGCTACAAAAACAACACCCTGATCTGGGATGAAATAAGATACGATCCAAGATACAAACAAAGAAGCTATAGCGTAATCTGCTCCTACAATTTCATCACAAA
The DNA here is from genome assembly GCF_032678525.1 of Pedobacter frigidisoli. Taxonomy (GTDB): domain Bacteria; phylum Bacteroidota; class Bacteroidia; order Sphingobacteriales; family Sphingobacteriaceae; genus Pedobacter; species Pedobacter frigidisoli_A. The sequence continues at coordinate 32,165 of NZ_JAVTSE010000006.1, read as the reverse complement.
AAAAATCAGGAAATTAAGCAGCCGAAGCCGCCTCTTCTCCCCCAGTCTTTCGAACGACGCAACAAAAATTATTGCCGCCAAAGTAGAACTTAACAATCAGTTTAATCTGGTCGAAATAGAAACCGCATCAGGGCGGATTTTAAAAACATATCCGAATCCGGAGAATGAAATTTTGCAAACCCCGGCTTTTGATGAAACCGGAAAAAAGATCGCTTATATCGGCGTTACCGAACAGGGCAAAAATTTAAGTCTGCTTGAAAACGGGACGAAAAAAATAATCATCGCGAACAGCAGACAACAACTCAGCCGGCCGGTTTTTATCGGCGAACAAATTCTGTTCAACGCCCACTTTAATGGTACCGATAATATTTACGCGATCGATCCGCAGACCAAAAAAATTGAAGCACTAACGAACTCCAGATATGGCGCATTCAATCCTGGCGAAAGTCAAGATGGTAAGCTAATCTTCAATGACTATAAGCTAAACGGATACGAAATTACTGAGCAAATACTAAGCCCAAAACCAATAGGCGAAGATGCTTTTGTGGACTTCGCCTCAGCGGCAGAAAAACAGGAAAATACAGGAAACGTTTTCGATAATATTCCCGACAGTACCTTTCAATCTAAACCCTACCATCAGGCACTAAATCTTTTCAGTTTTCACAGCATCATCCCCACCATTGATAACGAATATACTTTCGGTCTCGAACTTCAGTCCAACAATCTGCTCAACACCATGAACGTTTATGCCGGCGCGAAATACCACAGAGATCTGAAGCGTTTCGAGTACACGGCAGACATTAGCTATAAAGCACTCTACCCGGTGTTATCTGTACTTTATCGAAACCGACCGAGAAGAACGTTCTATCGCGCTAAAAATGTGATTCAGCAAGGCGACTGGCGGGAGAACTATACCAAGCTGAACGCCTCCATCCCATTTTCTTTTAACGCAAGGAATAATACCTATGCATTTACCCTAAATGCGGCAACAAGTTTTACGCAACGGTACCTTCCCGAAAACATGCCGGCTAACTTTATTCGTGAACTTAAATTCCCGATGGAGTACAGCTTTGCTTTCAATCACAGCACCAGAACTACCGAACGGGATATCGCTCCAAAATGGGCGCAGGTTTTAAGGGCTACCTACAATCACCAACCCTTCGATAAGAATTTAGGAGGAGAGATTATGGCTTTGGAAAGTTTCTTTTATTTTCCGGGACTGGCAAAAAACCACTCCTTCCTGGCCAGCTTCAATTACCAGAAAGCAACTGGCGTAAACCAATACTCCACCGAAATATCTACCGTGTATGGTTACAATAATATTTTAGCAAAAACTAAATTACAAAATACCCTTTTGTTCAATTACCGATTTCCATTTGCCTTTCCTGACTGGGAGCTTGGCTCACTGGCTTATGTAAGAAACTTCAGGGCAGGTTTTTTTGGCCACTATGAAAACATCGGTGTTGATACCAATATCAGGGAACCTAAAACTTTTGGATTAGAATTAAACAGTAGCTTAAACATTTTGAGGTATCAGCCTGTTGTAGATGTTGGAGCAAGGTTGGTTTTTGTTAACAAGATATACAATCAAAATCCGATATTAGAGTTTTCATTTAATTATAGCTTTTAACACCATGAGCGGAAAAACCATTTTCATCATCATCTTAACTGTATTGCTTACCGTATTTCTGATGGTGAACACCGAACCCGTTGATTTCGATTTTCTTGTCGGAACGGTTCCAGTATCTAAACTTCTGGTCATCGGCATCTGTATTGTAATCGGATTCATCATTGGGTTTGTAGCTGGTCGTCCACGCAAAACAATCAGCAGCTACGACGATGAAATTGAAAGGAATCAATCAACTCCTGCAAACAAAAAGGAGTTGAGCGACGAAGACAGGGATTACATCAGTTAGAAATAAAAACCGCATTACACCTGATGTAATGCGGTCATAATTTCTCCGTAAAGCAAACCACTTCCACCACCATAGTGCTGAATGATTTTTAAACTGGGTCTCAATTCCAGCAGACTTGCCTTTAAAGCTTTTTCTTCTTCATGGTCTATTCCGTTACCAAGTAAAACCAGATCAATGTGCTGTGCTTTACAAACGGCAACCGCTTCCTCATCCGCACACACACAAATCCCTTTCCACTCCGGCCTGGCATTCAGTAAACGATTCATCACCACTGTAATTTCTGTATCTCTCCCGATGTAAAGTATGATAGTTTGCATATTTTTTTTTAAAAACAAATAAACCCCGCAGAAACTAAAATCTGCGAGGCATGATAAAAAATGTTTTATTAGTTCAATTCCATTGGAACATCCATCAACAATACTTCCGCACCATCGGTATTGGCTTTAAAATTGATGTGGTCTGTATCCCATATACCCAACCCATCTCTTGCACTTAAAGTTTGTCCGTTAATGGTCACTTCCCCGCTGATCACAAATGCATAAACTCCATTTTCACTTCGTTTAATGTGATATTCAGTTTCATATCCGGCATCGAACTTTCCTAACGAAAACCAGGCATCCTGATGAATCCATACACCTGCATCCTCGGCACTGGGCGATAAGATCTGCTGAAAATTGTTATGCCGTGCATCAGCGTCTAAAGTCATCTGGTCGTAGCGAGGTGTAACATTCTTTTTATTGGGAAACAACCAGATTTGCAGTAAGCTTAACTTCTCATCTTCCAATGCATTGAACTCACTATGGCTAACGCCTGTACCCGCACTCATCACCTGAATTTCACCGCTTTTAATCACGGCTGAATTTCCCATACTGTCTTTGTGTGCAATAGCGCCCGATAATGGTATGGTGATAATTTCCATATTGTCGTGCGGGTGAGTACCAAAACCCATTCCGCCATCAATCAAGTCATCATTTAATACCCTTAAAACACCAAAGTGCATTCTTTCAGGATTGTAATAATTCGCAAAACTGAATGAGTGATGAGCATTTAACCATCCGTGATTGGCATGACCTCTGGTGTTTGATTTGTGCAAAATAAACTGTGACATAAATTTCCTTTCTTGTTTATGATACAAATTTACAGCAACATTTAAAGCTGCACATTGATGTAGGATAAGTAATGCTCAATCAAGCACCCACCCTTCTCAACACGGCATCACTGTTCAGCTCCCTTAGTGCATCCAGTGCAATCCAGTTTGCTTTCTTATTCTGCTGCCCCAGAATGCGCCGGGCGGTTGCAATGGCATGATCATGCAAAAACGCATTCCGTTTCCCAATTTGCCGCAAAGCCCAGTTAATCGCCTTCTTAACAAAATTGCGATGATCGCAGGCATGCACTTCAATAAGTGGCAGGAAACTCAGGAACGTCTCATCAGGCTCCTTTTTAAGGTGCACTGCCGCCTCCGCCATGAGCACAAAGCCCGCACGTTTTACAAATTCTTTTTCTGCTTTGGCAAACTCAAAAACTTTCGACTTAAAATAAGGCGTTTTAACGAATAGATTGCCGCAAGCCTGGTCACATACATCCCACGAACTAAAATCACTTACCCATGCATCAATTTGCGCTTCTGCGACCATTTTATACTCACCAATAAAGGTTGCTAAAAGCCGGGCCTCATGATAACCCGTTTCCCAAAGCAAAAGCGATAGTTCATGGTTACGACCAATTTCCTTGCCCAGCTGCCTGATATGAGGTACACGGATACCATAGGCCCTAGACACATCAATCCCGAAGTGAGCCATTTTGTTCAGATACATAGGATCACCAAGACCACTTAGTTCATTAAGAATAAAGTCTACATCATTCATTACACTAATGTATTAATATTTAAGTATTCCGGTTTCTCACTCCTATTTATCAGCAGGTGCACAAAGCTAAAAGCAATAAAATTGCGATACCGTGAAATTTGTCTACTACGTTTACTGCAATTTTATCTAAGTTTGCACCTTCCAAAACAAAAAGCTCAGTTATGCAACGCAAGTGGTTCCAATATTGGTTTAATTCACCATATTATCATATCCTTTATCAACAAAGAAACCATGCCGAAGCCGAGTTTTTTATTGATAAACTCACACATTTTCTTAATCCACCAACCGGTTCGAAAATGCTAGACATCGCCTGCGGTAAGGGGCGCCACTCCATTTACCTAAACAAAAAGGGTTTTGATGTAACAGGGATCGACTTATCTGAACAAAGCATAAAGTACGCTAAACAGTTCGAGAACAACAAACTACACTTTCTTGTTCACGATATGAGGAAGCTTTTCTACATCAATTATTTCGATGTAGCCTTAAACCTGTTTACCAGCTTTGGTTATTTTGAAACTGAAAAAGATCATGTGAACGCCCTTAAAACTTTCAGAAAATGCCTGAAAGCAGATGGAGTGCTGATCATTGATTACTTCAATACTGAAAAAATCATCAGAAATTTAAACTCCTGCGAAGTAAAATCACTCGACGGAATTAATTTCAACATCACTAAAAGTGTGGTGGATGGCAAGATCATCAAAAAAATAAATTTCGAAGATCAGCAAAAGGTATATAATTTTGAAGAAAGGGTTCAGGCATTTAGTGTGGATGATTTCAACCGGATGTTGACTAAAGCTGGATTGGTTATCCAAAAATCGTTCGGAAGTTATGCGCTTGAAGATTTTAACTTACCTGAATCTGATCGTTTAATTTTAATCTGCAAAAAAGCATGATAGAAAGCATACAGCAATTTGATGTTGAATGGTTTTTGAAAATCCATCGCGGACTTTCAAACGGCTTTTTCGATTGGCTGATGCCTTTGATGCGAAACCGGTTTTTCTGGTCTCCACTATACCTTTTTATTATCATATTTTGCATTAAACAATATAAAAAACAAGGATATTACATCATCGGAATGTTGCTGGCCACATTTGCACTGGGCGACCTGATATCCGCCAGACTGATCAAACCCTTTGTGGCAAGAGTGAGGCCCTGCAATGACTTTACTTTGTCGGGCGATATCATACACCGTGTTCCCTGTGGAAGTGGCTTAAGCTTTCCATCATCACATGCCACCAATCATTTTGCCATTGCTGTATTTTTGATCTGCCTGTTTTACAGCCGCTGGAAACCGGTTTTACCGCTGGGCATCGCCTGGGCTGCAATTATTAGCTTTGCACAGGTTTACGTAGGTGTACACTACCCTGTTGATGTAACTACAGGGGCAATACTTGGAACGGTAATCGGTTTTACATGTTCCCGAATATTTAAAAAATTACAACCCGATATTTAATGGAAGCCTGGAAATTTGCTGTACTTTTTTGCTGTGCTTTCTTCGGAGGGTCTACCATCTTCCTCGTTAAAAGCGACAAATCCAAACTACTGAAACTGATTTTATCATTCAGTGGGTCCTATCTTTTTGCCATTACCGTTTTACACCTCATCCCTGATGCATACAGTGGAACAGACAAAAACCAGATAGGGATTTTCATTCTGATTGGATTCCTGCTCCAGATTTTTCTTGAACAATTTTCTGAAGGTGTGGAACACGGACATATCCACAAACACCACGACGGGCACGTGTTTCCTTTCGGAATCATGATCAGTCTCTGTCTGCATGCTTTTCTCGAAGGGATGCCCTTGGCCAAAGATCAGCACAACGAATTGATATTTGGTATTTCGCTACATCATATCCCTGCAGCATTCGCATTGGCCAGCATCTTAATGCAAAACCATTTTAAAAAAGGAAGCATCATATTATACCTTTTTATTTTCGCAATAATGGCCCCTCTGGGCTTTTATGTAAGCGTAGGATTAAGCAACGGTACAATCGGCGGAATAGATGCCTATTTCAATAAAATAATGGGAATCGTAATCGGAATATTTCTACACATATCTACTACCATTCTTTTTGAATCGAGTGCTGATCACAAAATAAACACCCGCAAAATGGTGGCCGTTATGCTGGGTATAGGTGTTGCATTAATTGGGTTCCTTGCAGGACATTAACTGATTTTCTTCTTTTCTTTCTTTTTACCATAACCCCAGGGGCAATGCCTGCACTTGTTTTTACAGCAATGGCCGCGCTTCAAATGATAGGCTTCGGTAAAAACCATAAATCCTTCTTCATTAAAATAAAAGTCTTCGCCTTCTTTCATGCCTTAATTATCTGATGAGTGAATTTTGAATGAATGGAATTTAGCGGAATTCCCGTTCATTCAGAGCTCCCCCCATTAATTCCATCATTTGCTATTAAGTATTTTAACCTCCAAGCTGCTGCTAAAATAATCCTTTAACTGACTACCGTCGCCATGAAGTGTCCAAACCTGGACTGGCTTGACTTTTTGAATCGTTTCCAGTATGGCATCCCAGTCTGCATGATCAGAAATATAAAGTGATATTCCATTCTGCTGCTGCAGGTTCTTCCAGCCCGAAGCAAAAGCCCTGACTACATTGATGGCTTTATGATAGCTGTGAAAAACCATAGGCGGGACAATGTATACCTGATGCTGATGATTGTTTTTCATCACCTTTCGATCGTACATTTTATAAGCGCCCAATTTCACCCCATACTCCTCATATATCTTTACAAAGGGCATAATGCTATGGTGTACCATGATGTTTTTATCCGGACAAAAATCATTAAGCAGCTGAATGATTCTCTGGCTCTTTCCCAGTGCATAGGCACCTAGCATAATATTGGATGCTGTATCGTTAAGCTTTTTAATCTCCTCAATTGCCGATGGATGCCTGGTATCAGGATTAGCAAAAGTACTCTCTGTAATCAGCACATCAGCCTGAACAAACTCAAATGGCTCACAAGTAATATCCGCTTCCAGTTTGTAATCTCCTGTATAAAGATACCTTACACCCTGATATACCATCAATACCTGGGCAGAACCCAGAATATGCCCGGCAGCATGAAATGATATTTCTACACCCCCAATATTAAAGATCTCGTTGTATTGCTGAATGTGAAAATCAACCGCTGCAAACTTGCGGTAACGGTGCTTCATGAAACTTTCGGTAGCTGCAGTACAATATACATTCTGGCTACCGCCTATGGCGTGGTCGCCGTGCGCATGAGAAACCACCGCCTCCTTAACCGGTTGCTGAGGATCAAGGTAAAAATCTCCATAAGTGCAGTACAAACCTACAGGGGTAATCGTAATAAAATCGTCTAAAATCATGACTGGATTTTTGGGATTAAAAATTTGTGGCGTTCAGTTGATGATTTTCCCGGAGCCAGGCAGCGCATTTAGTCAGAAACCTTTAAATCTGCTGCTGCTTTTAAAAACAGTTGATGCAAGGCTAATACCTGTTCAATAATGGGATGCTTTTCATCGTTGATCAGAAAATGATTGGCCATTTTTGCTTTTTCTTCATCACTGAGTTGTTTATCCATCCGGGCCTTAACCTGCTCAGCCGTAACCTGGTCGCGGTTCATTACCCTCTGTATCCTCACTTCTGCCGGCGCAGTAACCAGAATGGAGGTATCGCACATTTTATACGAACCGCTCTCAAAAAGCAGGGCTGCTTCCTTAAGGGTATAAGGAACATGAGGGTCAATCCCGGCTTCCCAGGTATCAAAGGCACGGAACACGGCCGGATGCACCAGGGCATTTAATTTGTTCAACTCCGCCTCATTGTTGAAAACAATACCGGCAATATGCTTATTATTCAGCCTTCCATCCTTGAAATAACTTTCCTTACCAAACGCCAGCTTTACCCCCGCAATCAGTTCCGCATCCTCAATCATGATGTTTTTAGCCTCGGTATCGGCGTAAAATACCGGAATACCCAAAACCTCGAAAACTTTACACACCGTAGTCTTTCCGCTACCAATTCCACCTGTTATGCCTACCTTATACATTATTTCTCTACTACAAAATCTACCTTAGCCGGACTAATACCTACCAGTTTACAATAACCCGGAAACTCGCTTAACTTAACCGTTAATTGATTGTGATGCAATTTCGACCATTCATCTGCATCAACTATGGCTGTAAGAAAATCAGTATCAACCTGATTAAAATTACTTAAGGCCACTAAAAATGTAATCTTTACTTTTTTAGGATAAAGTTTTATACTGTTATAGTTCCTGTTATTTATTATTTTCAATGGAACTTCAAGCGTTTTCTCCGTAAACTCATCTACCCCCAACTTTACCTCTACCGATGAAGGATATATACTAACGTTTTTATGTATGCTATGCTGCAAAGCAACCCTGATGGCACTGCTCGATTGTACTTTATTTAGCTTCAAAGTATCAGTAGGCCAGTAGGTTATTTTGTTCAGCTCCTCCAAAGGACCAGCAACTTTAACAAACTTTGGATTCAGGAGAATCTCGTTCGCTATTCCATACTGTTTAACAAACTCAATTTTCTGTATCAGCTTTATCGGAACCCGCTTCACTACCCGCTTGGTAAAATCAAAATACAGGGTATCTGGTTTAATAGAAATAACCTTCTGTGCACTTTCCACCTGCTGGTTAATGCTAAAAAGCTGATCCGAACAAACGATGAAGTCCTTGCTGTTTAACTGACTCAGGTTAATGGAAATTGATGGTGGACTAATCCTTAACCGGGCAAATAACAATTGCCAGCCTGTGCCTTCCACTTGTAAATCAACTGTATCAGATTGCAAGGGATAAAAAGCCCGCTTTGTAGGCGAATTTTTAAATACCAGCACAGTTTTCGCATTGTAGATATACTTGTTATTTAGAGCCATGAAGAACCAGGCTGCAATAGCCAGCGCCAGGCAAGCCAAAAGGCTTAAAACACGTCTTCTCTCAATTTTAGTTAACCGGATAAAGGGCATAGCACAATGAATTGTCGCTTAATGAAAAATATCATTAACCATAAAGTCAAATGTAATAAAACAAAAACAGTCCCGAAAGTTTTCGGGACTGCGCTTATATTTTGATAAGAATCAATTATGCTTTAACCGCAGGAGCAGCTGCTTTAGTTGCATCCAGAGATACTGCTGATTTATCGAAGCGGATTTTAGTACCACCTTCTACTTCAATAAGAAAAGTAGTTTCATTCATATCGGCAATGCGACCGTGAATACCTGCTGTAGTGATAATTTTATCACCTTTCTTTAACTCCGAAATTAACTTCTTATGCTCTTTCGCTTTTTTAACTTGCGGACGGATCATAAAAAAGTAGAATACTACAGCCACAGCACCTAGCATGATCAACTGACCATATTGCGCAAATCCACCCGTTGCTTGTAAAATTATTGTTGATGTCATTTCTCTATTTATTTTATTTTTTGATTAGTTAAACATGGCGCATTTTTAGCACTATTTTTTTTCTAAAACCTCACCCACTAAATGTACAGTGGTGATATTCGGGTTCGCATTTGACGTAACTGTAATTACCTTATCCTGCATGCCCATTTTACCTTCACTGTTAAAAACCACGTTAATCTTTCCATCCTTACCCGGCAAAATCGGTTCCCCTGGTACCTGCGGAATGGTACAGCCACAGGTAGCTGTAGCATTAGAAATGATTAAAGGGCTTTTACCTGTATTTTTAAACTTAAACTCATGTACTACCTTTTCCCCCTGCTCAATTTTACCGAAATCGAAAATATCTCTTTCGAATACAATCACAGGTGCATCTGCAGGTGCTATTTTCGACCCTTTAGTGGTGTCACCAGCTGCAGTTTGTTGGTTGGCAGTATTATTCGCATTGCGGCAAGCGCTAAAAGATATTGCTGCAATTGCCAGTATGAATAGTTTTTTCATGTTAATCCTCAATTAATCCACGACCCACTTTCTTAATCGTGTTGTTCTTTTTAAGATCACCCAAAATTTTGTCCAAAATACCGTTTATAAACGAATTACTTTTCGGTGTACTGTAATCTTTTGATAACTCAAGATATTCGTTTATGGTTACCTTAACCGGAATAGAAGGGAAGTTCAATAGCTCACAGATGGCCATTTTCATTAAAATAGTATCCATTAGAGCGATACGTTCCGATTCCCAGTTTTTTGTCCTGTCGGCAATCATTTCCTGGTATTTGGCATCATTTTGCAGGGTGTAAACAAACAAATCCTGTACAAACTTGCTGTCTTCAATCCAGTCGGCGCTAATCTCTGTTAACTTGTTTTTGAAAGGATCATCAAAAGTGAAGTTTTTCAGAGTTTTGGCTACCATACCTTTCATCACCTCGTGGTCAACCTGCCAGTTGATGAATTTTTCTTCAAAAACCTGGATAATACCCTGATTTTTTAAAATGATTTTCCTGAAAATGTATTTGATGATATCTTTTGATGATTCCAAACTCTCGTTTGGATCTGCAAGATAATCTGCATACTCTTTGGAAGCTTTTAATGAATTGTAAACTGTTTTGCGAATCTCAGGATCGAAACCCCAGTCTACTTTGTATTTCTTAATTGCCGATACATACTCGGGGTTTTGCTGAAGCATAACACTGAATTTGTTGTGCAGCAATTTCATGTTTGGATTTAAATCCGCCTCGGTTTTCAGGTACTTGTTTGCGCGTTCAGCAGCATCGTTTGCTGTAAACTCAGTAACTTCTACCATTAGGGATAGCATCCAGATGTACATTTCGTACACGCTATCAATGCTCTGCATTAAAGTTTTCAAATCACCTTTAATGTCTTTCTTGTCTGCCATTTGCCAAGCAAAAATATTTTGCAAAGCTTTGATTCTTAAGTGCCTTCTATTTAACATGAATGTAAGAACGAGTGCGGTTTATAAAACCTTTTTTAATAATTATTTAATATGACGATTTAATTTTTTTAATATCTGCTATTCTTTTTTCAGCAATCCGGTTTGCTGCAATATTTGTAGATATATGCTCTGCTTTGCTTAGTTTTATCACGCTACGCGTTGCATCATATATATTTTCTGTCAACTGAACGGTACGTTTTTTACCAAAACCTGTCAGTTCCGAGTAACATGAAATCAATCCACCTGCATTAATTAAATAATCGGGTGCAAAAAGAATTCCCTTCTTCAATAACAGTTCACTATCAACCACTTCATCCTTGAGCTGATTATTTGCCGAACCTGCGATAATGGCAAACTTCATTCGCTCAATGGTTTTATTATTCACTGTAGCTCCCATCGCACATGGTGCATAAACATCCGCATCGCATCCAAATATCTTGTCAGCCTCAATCGGTTTCGCCTTGTACTTCCGGGCCACGTATGTCAGCTGCTCCTGGTTAATATCACTGATCAGCACTTCGGCATTTTCTTTACGCAGCAGAGCAACCAGATGCTCTCCTACATTGCCAATCCCCTGCACTACGACGGTCCTTCCAGCAAGCATGTCGGTTCCGAAAACCTCCTTAACACTTGCTTTGATACCCAGATAAACCCCTTGCGCCGTAAACGGAGCAGGATTTCCGGCACCACCAATTGATTCAGGAACACCAGTAACGTGATGGGTTTCCATCCGGATATATTCCATATCACGGGTGTTAGTGCCCATCTCTTCGGCTGTAATGAACTCACCATTCAGGTTTTTAATAAACCTGCCATAGCTCCTCATTAAAGTTTCTGTTTTATCCTTTCTCGAATCACCTATAATTACACCTTTACCACCTCCTAAATTTAAGCCGGTAATGGCTGCTTTATAAGTCATCCCTCTCGATAAACGCAGTGCATCTTCCAACGCCTCCCCCTCTGTAGCATAACTCCACATCCGCGTTCCGCCCAATGCCGGCCCCAGCGTGGTATCATGTATCGCAATAATAGCTTTTAAACCTGTATCGGGATCATTACAGAAGACCAACTTTTTATGCCCGTAAGCACTCAATTGCTCTAAAATGGAAGTATCTGTCGAAGAATTTACTGGCATATTGATCATTCGGCTAACCTGCTGCAAAATTAAAATAAAAAACCATTATTACACCTATTTAACTAAACTATAACAAAATTACTTCCGCATTGGCTAAATTTGCCAAACATGAAACATCTTAGCCGGTTAAACAAATACTTCCTGAAATATAAATGGTGGATTATTCCAGGCAGTATATTCGTAGTGATTTCCAATATCTTCGGCGTTGTACCGGCGCAGGTAATCGGATATGCAGTCGATCTGATTACCGAAAATGTGCAGATATATAACCTGTTCAACGGGTTTAACCGACAGGAAATTATCTACAGTATATTTAGCAGCAACCTGCTTTATTTCGGCCTACTCGTAATTGCACTATATGTATTGCGCGGCTTATTTCTGTTCTTCATGCGCCAAACCATCATCCTCATGTCGCGACATATCGAATTTGACATGAAGAATGAAATTTATCAGCATTATCAGGAATTGAGCCTTGGTTTTTACCGCCGCAACAATACAGGCGACCTGATGAACCGGGCTACAGAAGATGTAAACCGTGTAAGGATGTATGTTGGCCCTGCAATCATGTATACCATCAATACTTTTGTACTATCGGTATTAATTATATGGTCAATGTTTGATGTTAACTCCAAACTGGCCATTTACTGCCTTCTTCCGCTGCCTTTCCTCGTGGTAATCATCTACTATGTAAACACGTTGATTTTCAAAAAGAGTGGTCAGATTCAGGAACGGCTATCCGAATTATCAAGTTTCGTGCAGGAACGTTTTTCAGGCATCAGGATCATCAAATCTTATGTGCGTGAAGACTACACCCGCAACATGTTCGAAATTCAGAGCAACAACTATAAGAAAGATTCCATGAGTCTGGTTAAGGTGTCGGCCTTATTCTATCCAACCATGTTGCTGTTAATCGGCTTAAGTACCATACTAACCATTTTTATTGGAGGCAAACAGGTAATGAATGGCAGTATCACCGCAGGTAACATCGCCGAATTCATCATATATATTAATCAGCTTACCTTCCCTGTAACCATGCTGGGCTGGGTAACCTCACTCATCCAGAGAGCAGCCGCATCGCAAAAGAGAATAAACGAGTTTCTGGATATACCATCCGACATTCAATCCAATACCACAGCAGACAGGGAAGTAAGCGGAAACATCACCTTCGAAAATGTAAGCTTTACCTATCCGGATACAGGCATCGAAGCGTTAAAAAATATCAGTTTTGAAATTAACAGTGGTGAATTTATCGCCATTATTGGTAAAACAGGCTCTGGAAAATCTACGCTCGCCAACCTGATTATGCGCATGTATGATGTGGAGCAGGGAAGGATTAAAATCGATAATAAAGACCTGAAATCCCTTAACCTTAAAAACTACCGTGGCCAGATCGGATTTGTACCTCAGGAAGTATTCCTTTTCTCTGATACCATTAAAAACAACATTGCCTTTGGCCTTGATCAGGTTACCGATGAGGAGGTTCATCAGGCAGCGAAAAACGCTTCGGTTTATCAGAACATTATCAACTTCGAAGAACAGTTTCAAACCATGCTCGGCGAACGCGGTATTACGCTATCGGGCGGGCAAAAGCAAAGGGTTTCCATCGCCCGCGCCCTGATTAAATCCCCAAAAATCTTAATATTCGACGATTGTTTATCTGCCGTTGACACCAAAACCGAGGAAGAAATCCTACATAATCTGGGTAAAATCATGAAAGATAAGACCAGTATTTTAATTGCCCACAGGATTTCTACAATAAAAAATGCAGATAAAATTCTGGTGCTTGATGATGGAAAAATCATCGAACAAGGCTCACATAATGAATTACTTAAACTAAATGGCACCTATACCGAGCTCTATAATAACCAACTTTTAGAAGAAGTAACAAAAAGTATTTAAATTGTACTTTGAACTTTAAATATTTGCTTTATATTTACCGAAACCAAAAACCAACATCAATACCAACCATGGGAGAATTCGACAACAAGGAAAGAGAAGAAGTTTTTTCAAAGAAAGTTAGAGCAGGTAAGAGAACTTATTTCTTCGACGTGAAGGCTACTCGCTCAGGTGATTATTATCTAACAGTTACCGAGAGCAAGAAAAGATTAGAAGACGGTGTATTTGTAAAACATAAAATCTTCTTATACAAAGAAGACTTCGAAAAATTTACAGAAGGTCTTAATGAAACGGTTGATTACATTAAGTCTCATCAGGACGTTGTTGAAAAACGCTATGAATATTCTGAAAACGGAGAGCACGTTGGAAGAGCATCAGACGATTTTTCTTTTTAAAACAATATAATTTCAATAAAAAAGCCTTTGTTTCATCAGACACAAAGGCTTTCTTATTGTACGAACTTTATATCGAGGATTTAAGCAGCAGCCATTCCGGCACCTACTAAAAACACCAAAAGGAAATACCCTGCAATAACCAAAATTGTAGCAATACCCCAGAATTTAAATAGCGACTTTAAATTGGAAACCGCAGTATCCAGACTTTCCTGATCGCCAAACAACACCCCTTGCTTCCCTTTGCCCGATATTCTCGATAACAGCAGGCTGGGATAGAAATAAAACAGCCCCAAAGCCAGGTACAAAATGGTAACGATGACAGAACCACCCTGCCCCAATGGACCCAGCTGCTTAGCTAAGGCCGGATTACCGGATAGCATAGCAGGCACACTAAATGAAATCAAAATCAGTAATGCAGCAAACACAAATCCAACAATCGATAAAAATTTCGCCCACTTGGTGATATCATAAATATAACTGCGCATTTCCTCGGTAACGACTAATGTCACTTCTTCAGGCTTCTCTTGCTCAAATTCTTCCATTATCTTTTTTAAATTTTCGATAAACTTAGACAAAATATCGATCAACACAAATTGCCGGCTTTAAATAAACGTTTAAAAGATTATCTTTGCGGGATTTTTAGGAGGAAAGCCGCGAAACACATCGTGTTCAACGACATATCTTCCTGAACATGATTAAATAAAGACTTAAGACTATAATATAAATGGCATTACAATGTGGTATTGTTGGTTTACCAAATGTGGGAAAATCAACACTTTTTAACTGTTTATCCAATGCAAAGGCACAGGCAGCTAACTTTCCTTTCTGTACAATTGAGCCTAACGTTGGCGTAATTACTGTACCAGATGACCGGTTAACTAAACTGGCCGAATTGGTGAAGCCCAATAAGGTTCAGCCAAATACCATTGAGATTGTAGATATCGCCGGTCTGGTAAAAGGTGCATCGAAAGGTGAAGGCTTAGGTAACCAGTTTTTAGGAAATATCCGTGCCACTAACGCCATTATACACGTATTGCGTTGTTTCGATGATGGAAATGTGATCCACGTAGATGGTTCAGTAGACCCAATCCGCGATAGGGAAATCATTGATACCGAATTACAGCTTAAAGATCTGGACACTGTAGATAAACGTATTCAGAAGGTAGAAAAAATGGCTAAAACCGGTGGAGATAAAGATGCAAAACGCACCTATGAAATACTAACCGTTGTTAAAGCGCACCTGGAAAGTGGTAAATCAATCCGTACTGCCCCATTAGCACAGGAAGATTTTGATTTCATAGAAGATTTAGGCTTACTTACCCAGAAACCGGTAATGTATGTTTGTAATGTTGATGAGGCTTCAGTAGTTACAGGAAACAAATATGTTGATTTGGTAAAGGCGAACGTGGCAGACGAGAAAGCTGAAGTGTTAGTTATTTCAGCCAAAATCGAATCTGAAATAGCTGAACTCGAGAGTTATGAAGAACGTCAGGAATTTCTGGCCGACTTAGGACTTGATGAATCTGGTGTGAACAAACTGATCCGCGCAGCATACAAATTGTTAAACTTATATACCTATTTCACTGCTGGGGTGCAGGAAGTAAGGGCATGGACTATAACTAAAGGCTTCACTGCTCCACAGGCAGCCGGCGTAATCCACACCGACTTCGAAAAAGGTTTTATCCGTGCTGAGGTGATTAAATATAATGATTTTGTAACACTTGGCTCAGAAAATGCCTGTAAAGATGCCGGTAAACTGGGTGTAGAAGGAAAAACTTATGTAGTGGAAGATGGAGACATCATGCACTTCAGGTTTAATGTATAAACCCAAAAGCGATTTCCATAAAAAAAGAGCTGCTTTAACAAGCAGCTCTTTTTTTATAACGCTAAGCCATATGCGCTAAGTTGCGCTTTAGTATCCTCATAGCTGCTATGGTGAATTCCTTTCAGTCCCAGCCCTTCAGCTACCTGAACAAACAGCATCCGGTCATCAATATAAAGACTCGTCTCCACGTCACTTTGTGAAATATCAATGGCAACCTTAAAAATATCAGCATCAGGTTTACGAAAATGAACAAAGCTCGACGATACAAAGAAGTCGACAAACTCATTCAGTTTGAAAGTATTGATCCGGTATTGGTTTAACTCCCTCCCCTCATTGCTAATTACAGCAACCTTTAGGTTATATTTTTTCTTCAGTTCGCAGATCAGTTCAATCATTTCAGGGTATGGCAACGATTTTTTGAACATGAATTCTTTAAAATCGTCGTAAGAGAAGCTACGGTCTTCAAAGAAAACAATCCGCTCCAGATACTCATCAAGCGTAAGCTTACCTACTTCATAAGTATCAAAAGTCAGGTGATGGCGCTCTTCCAGATCAACTGAATCCAGGTTAAATAAAACTGCTGCTTCACCCCTTGCCTGCCTGTCCCAGCCGTTAGTGAGCAATACCCCACCGATATCAGTAAATAATGTGGTAATTTTTTTCATCTAAGTTAAAGTAAAACGCCTTTTAAAAATAAAACGGCGAAGCTGAAATATATAATTAATCCGGTCACATCAACCAAAGTGGCCACAAAGGGAGCAGAAGAGGTTGCCGGATCGGCACCTAGCCGCTTGAGTAAAATAGGAAGCATAGAGCCACTTAAAGATCCCCATAACACCACAAAAACCAGGGAAACACTAATGGTATTCGCTATTAAAATCCAGTGTTCACCGTATACATTCGGAGCGGCTACATGCCATACTAAAATCCTCAGGAATCCAATCACCCCTAAACACAAGCCCAGCAGAAACCCCGAAGTAATCTCCCTGTTCATTACCCGCCACCAGTCTTTAATCGTTACCTCGCCCAAGGCCATCGCCTGAATAATTAATGTAGATGCCTGCGATCCGCTATTTCCTCCACAGGAAATAATCAGAGGAATAAACAAAGCCAGTACCGTAGCTTTATGTATTTGCCCCTCAAAAAAACCCATTGCAGTGGCAGTGAGCATTTCTCCGATCATCAAAATAGCCAGCCAGCCCACCCTTTTCTTAACCAGATTAAAAATAGAGGTGTCCAGGTAAGGCTCATCCAATGCTTCAGTACCCCCTATTTTGTGCATATCCTCTGTATATTCCTCATTGGCAATCCAAAGGATATCATCAACAGTAACAATGCCTAAAAGAATATTATTTTCATCAACCACGGGTAAGGCCACACGGTTATTCATCCTGAAAATACCAATAGCATCCTCCTGCGGATCATTTGCTTTAAGCGCAATGAAACGTTTATCCGTCAATTCGCCGATAATCGCTTCCGGATCGGCCAGTAGCACTTCCCTGATCCTGATATCGTCGAGCAAAACCCCTTCCCTGTCGATCACATAAACCACATCAATGGTTTCGGAGTTTTTGCCATAACGCCTGATGTGAGCCAAAACCCGCGAAACCGACCATTCAGGCTTTACTGCAATATAATCTGGCGTCATCAAACGCCCGATACTGTATTCATTATAACCCAATAAAGCCAGCGATTCTTTCCGCTCTTCCGGAGGTAAAAGCGTAATCATTTTTTTTACCACATCACCTTTCAGCTCACCAAAGAGCGCTGTCCGGTCATCCGGTGGTAAATCCTTGATAATCTGATTAAGTTTATTGCCCGAAAGTTTTTTAATGATACGCTCCTGAGTAGGAAAATCGAGAATTCTGAAAACGTTTACGGCCCTGTTTAAGGAAATTGTCTCTATGAATCTGGCTGCATATTGTGGAAGTTCATCTATTAATTCTTCAACATCAGAAATATTCAGTCCGTCAAGATATTGCTTCAGCGCCTTATCATTCTCTTTATCAATCAGTTCCTGAACCTCTTCTACAACCATTTCTTCCATAAATAAACTTTAATGTTTTACATGCCCTAAACCTTTAATTGCGGTTCGCAAAGGTGCACTTTTATTTTCTAAAATGCCAATTTTGGCATTAAGCATGCATTAATTTTGAGTAAAGTGAAATCACAACAAAAGAAACCCCTGAACTCAAAAAATGTTTATCTACAGTGTCATTTCAACGGCTCACCAGGGTTAGCTACCCATATCATACTGCAGCCCACTCAGGTACCTGTATAAACCTTTTTCACTGGTCAGTAATTCCTGATGAGTACCTGATTCAATGATGACGCCATTCTCCATTACCATGATTAAATCGGCTTCTCTGATGGTCGATAAGCGGTGTGCAATAATGATTGAAGTACGGCCTTTCATCAATTCCTCCAGGGCTTCCTGTACCAAACGTTCAGATTCCGAATCGAGGGAAGAAGTCGCTTCATCCAATATCAGGATAGACGGATTTTTTAACAGTGCCCGGGCAATCGCAATCCGCTGCCTTTGTCCGCCAGATAGCTTAACCCCGCGCTCCCCAACAACAGTATCATAACCCTCCGGGAATGAAGTGATAAACTGGTGTGCGTTTGCACGTGTTGCCGCCTGAATAATTTCCTCCTGGGTTGCAGAAAGCTTTCCATAAGCAATGTTTTCCAATATCGTACCCCCAAATAACATCACATCCTGCGGTACAATGGCCACTTGTCCCCTTATATCCGCCAGTGAATAGGCATCAGCAGGTTTTCCATCAAATAAAATTTCGCCATGCTGAGGATGATAGAATTGAAGTATTAACCCTGCAGTAGTCGATTTTCCAGAACCACTTGGCCCCACAATAGCCACTTTTTGTCCGGCACTCACCTCAAATGATACATCTTTCAATACCGCTATTTCCGGCCTTGAAGGATAAGCAAATCCAACATGACTAAATGAAAAGTTTCCGCTTATCTTCTGATCTATCACCTCCAGCTTCTCACTGGTTGATACAGCCTCCCCTTCTTCCCCAAGTATTTCAAGAACACGCTCACTTGCGCCAACAGCCTTTTGTAAATTAGCAAACAGCTCGGGAAAGCTACCCAGTGAACTACCCAGAAACATGGCATAAAGTGAAAATTTCAATAGCTCTCCGAAGGTAATTTCATTATGGCTAACCAGAATACAACCGTAACCTACAACAGCCAGCACACTACCAAAAACACATAAAACAATAAAGGAAACAAACATCCCCCTATATTTCGCGCCCTTAATTGCAATGCTTGCTACTTCTCCAATCGCTTTCTTGTATCTTGTAGCTTCATACCATTCGTTTACAAAAGCTTTTACATTCGCAATACCTAACAAGGTCTCCTCCACTATCGTATTCGATTCTGCCATCTTATCCTGCGCCTGGCGCGATATTTTTTTGATAAACCTGCCGAATAACACTGCAAATACTACCATCACAGGCAAAATCAGTAAAAGTGCAAATACCAGTTTTGTTGAAATAACAGCCATAAAAATAATGCCCCCTATCAGTAACACCACTTGCCTGAGCATTTCAGCAAGGGTTGTGGTGAGCGTATCCTGTACCTGCGATAAATCAGCAGAAATCCGGCTGTTCAATTCTCCAACCCGCCTGCTAGAGAAGAAACGCATGCGTAGTGTAATCAATTTGAAATAAGTATCCCGACGGATATCAGCCAGCGACCGCTCTGCAACATTTACAAACCATAATATCCTGAAATACGACACCACGGCCTGTAAAGCCAATACAATGAAGGACAGCAATAGAATGCCGGTGATGGTATGAGGTAAAAAACCATCTGTACGTTTGCCTTGTGCGGTGTCAATCAACGCACCTATAAACGAGGGAAAAGCCAGCCCCACCAGGCTCGACAGAAACAGAAAAAAAAGCGCTGCAATAAATTGCAAGCGGTATGGTTTTAAATAACTAAGTAAACGGGCCACATGGCCCAATGTTTCCTTATTAATTTTCGCTTTTGAAAGTTCAACGCCTAATGCGTCACCACTATTTAATCTCCTTGCCATTATTTTAATTTAACCATAGCGCAGCCGCTACAACACCAATGATCTTCATCGCCTAATTTACATACCGCAGCCAATCACGGTATAAGACGTAGCGGAATGGAAAATACTTTAAATATTTTATCAACAGCTCCAATCTGCACAACTTACCTAAAAATTAGCAACTCCCGTCTTTCACAATCTTCCAAGTTTCAGCCTTCATAAATCCCATAGCTATAGGAGCTATTTAAAAAATTAACAAAACTTTTAAAGCAGTCGCTGTGTTCTAATTCATATCTATTAAAAATATAACTATGGAAAATACACCAAAAACTGTAGAGGTTTTAAACGACCTTATTCAGATTAACAACGATCGTGCAGACGGATTTGAAAAAGCTGCAAAAGACCTTAGCGAAGAAAATATTGACCTGAAAGCGGTTTTCGAAAAACTGGCAACAGGTAGCCGTGAAAATGTAACTGAACTTGCAGGTTTAGTTGGAAGACAAGGTGAAGATCCTACCGTAGGTAATACCATTTTAGGTACTATCCACCGGGCATGGATCGATATCAAAGCCAGTTTTGGTGGCGATGATCGCCATAGCATCCTTGAAGAATGTGAGCGTGGTGAAGATGCCATTAAAAAAGCATACAGAGAAGCTTTGTCTGAAAATGAATTAGGAGAGCAAATCAGAACAGTATTGTTGAAACAACAAGACGGTATCAACGCCAGCCACGATTCGATCAAGGCATTGCGTGATGCACACAAAGCGATATAAAAATACACTTCATGATAAAAAATCCCGTCCAGGTGGACGGGATTTTTTGTTTATATCATTACTGATGATCGTTTCAGCGTATACCTGTCGTTCCAATAACTTCGTGTGAATTATTTTTTACCACTCCTGGGACCGACAGTCAGAAACATGCGTTTTCCCTCCAGTTTAGGCAGAAGCTCCACCTTACCAACGCCTTCCAGCGCCTGAGCAAATTTAAGTAACAGAATCTCTCCCTGCTCCTTATAAACAATTGCCCTTCCTTTAAAATGTACATAGGCACGCACCTTTTCTCCGCTCTCCAGAAATGAAAAGGCATGCTTCAGTTTAAACTGGAAGTCATGCCCGTCCGTATTAGGCCCAAAACGGATATCTTTGATAATCGTCTGCTTAGCCTTCGACTTAATCTCTTTTTGTTTTTTCTTCTGTTCGTAGAGAAATTTACTGTATTCGATAATGCGACAAACCGGGGGCTGTGCATTGGGCGTAATTTCAACCAAGTCCAACCCTAAGGTGGCTGCTGTTTCCTTAGCCTGTTCAAGGGAATAAATTCCCGGTTCTACGTTTTCGCCAATCAGGCGGACTTCTGTTGATAAAATGAAGTCATTGATTTTGTGTTCCGCTTCTTTTTTCTTAAAGGGCATGCGGGCACCCCTGAAAAATCCCGATTTTTTTAAAGCCAAATCTTTATGTTTTAGTTAAACCATTGATCACCCGATCAATTGCGTTACGCTCAATATAATAAATTTAGTTGGATCAGCCGGCCTTGATTGCAGATGATGACTTTCAGTTAAGAATTCTAAAACTCTTTTTATTTTTCCTGAACAATGCTCCCCCGGGCCTTGTTATCATAAAGTAAATCTACTCCCATGAAAAGTCTGGCTAAAATTTTTTTTATAGTATGATTGTTGCTTATAATGGCATTGGGTGGCAGATTATCACCCAACGGGCACATGGCCTTCTTGCAGGTCAGATCTGCGCCAGGTGGAAGTTATCCAACCAGCCATCGCATTGGGTGGAAACGTTAACGGCAACAGCTGAACACGACGATATCTATAACGAGTTTGAACGCGATCCCCTAATCGACGGAAATGGCGCACCCATCAATTTCAAGGCTACCCGTTTCGATCTGGATGCCACATCCAGATTGATGGATATGGCCCTCACTAAGAGCAGGTTTGTAACTTTGCTTATAGCCAGGCACATCGCATTTACCCATGGCGAAGATCCGCTGGCCAGGTCTTTCCTTTCCAGCTTAAAGAAGCAGGAAACAAAGTGGTTGAAAGAAGCCGGCGTATCTGCATCAGAAGCCGACAGCGCTTATCAGCTTTTAGAATTTTGCGATGCCTTTTCGCTTTTGATTTGTCAGGGCGAGATACCACCCGAAAACCGCCATATCGAAATCAGCTCCGGACCAGACGGAGTAGCTTATAGCTTGAGTGAAATACATAAGACCATCGTGGTAAAGCCATGGCCCTTCGATGCAGATGAGTTCACCGTTCGGTATGAAACTAGGACCATTAAACAATTAGAATTTAAAAACAATGAGGCATTCAGAGCTGCACTGAAGGCTGCACCTATAGCATTAACTGAAATCAGGATTGCGGAAAAGGCCTGACGAACAATGGCCGTAGCAACACTAACATGAGCAAATCATAAAAAATAAATAGATGGATTTAAATATCAAAGACAAAGTAGCCGTAATTACCGGCGGAGATTCGGGAATAGGATTGGAAACAGCAAAATTGCTGGCAAAAGCAGGTGCAAAAATTATTCTGGCGGATGTTGAAGAAGAAAAACTAGCCCAGGCCCTGGAAGAATTAAAAAGCGAGGTGGATGGTGTTGAAGCGAAGACAATCACTGTAGATCTGTCGAAAAACGAAAGCGTATTGAATCTTGCCAAAGAGGTTGAAGCGCAGTTTGGACTGGCGCATATCCTGATCAACTGCGCCGGCGCACGTGGGGCAGCAGGCGATTTTCTTACGCTAAGCGATCACGACTGGCAGGAAACCATAGAGGTGGATTTGCTTGGCGCCGTACGCTTATGCCGGGCGTTTATTCCACATCTTCAGCAAAACGGCTGGGGACGGGTAGTACTGGTGGCCTCAGAAAATGCCTACCAGCCTTACGAAGAAGAATCGCCATATAATGCCTGTAAAGCAGGAATCATTAACTTATCCAAATGCCTTTCACGATCCTATTCTAAGGATGGATTACTTTTTAATTGTGTATCACCAGCTTTCATTGCCACACCAATGACAGATGCAATGATGGAAGACCTGGCTAAAGAACGTGGTACAGATAAAAATGAAGCCATTAAATGGTTTCTTAAAAACAAACGGCCAAACCTTGCTGTGGGCCGCAGGGGAAAAACCAATGAAGTGGCGAACGTCATTGCGTTTCTGTCATCTGAATTGGCCAGTTTTGTAAATGGCAGTAACTATCGGGTAGACGGTGGCGCTGTCGAATCTGCATTTTAATGACAACACAACACGAACATAATACCAAAAATACCAGTGCAACAACTAACCGTCCCGCACTGGTATTTTTACACTACTTCGGTGGTGCAGCAATCACCTGGAAATGGGTGATCGAAAATCTTGGGGGAAAGTTCAATTGCGTAGCACTTGATCTGCCCGGTTTTGGGAATACCCCTCCCCTGCCTCAACCCTCAATTCAAGGCTATTCAGATTATATTAAAGGAGCATTAAGGCAACTCCGACTTGAAAGCTACACTCTGATCGGCCATTCGATGGGCGGTAAACTGGCCCTGCAGTGTGCGGTAGATGATCGGGATACCGGAAAAGTCAAACAGGTAATACTGGTGGCGCCATCACCTCCGGGCGTAGAAAAAATGCCTGAAGCACAACAGCAAGCGATGCGATTGTGCCCCGATGAATCTTCAGCAAAGAAGAGTGTTATGGAAAGTATCAATATTGAGCTCAGTGATGTAAAGCTTGAAACGGCCATACTCACCACTCAACAGGTTCACCCTGAAACCCGGAAATGGTGGATAGATAAAGGAATACATCACTCAATTGCTGAATATACCAGGACACTTTCCATTCCGGTTTCACTAATTGTATCCCATGGCGATCCCGCAATCACAGATGCCATGACCAGAGCGGAAACAATTCCAAATCTTCCTGCTACTACAGAAATTATTAACACAGACCGCAGCGGGCACCTGATTCCTCTTGAGGATACCTTATGGCTCTCTGAAATAATTCTTAAAGAAATTTGTTATTAAGTAATCATATCACGCCGGAGTAGTTACCGGATTTTAGTTTGTTTGGTTGATATCATCCAAAGGATCGCTTTTGTGGTCCTTTTTCATCTTAGAAATCTGCTAATAAATAAATTCGGTATTTTGTATCTATTTGCCAGGAAGTTGCCGTAAAAAAAACAAGACAACCGCAAAAAAACGTGCATTGTCTTGTAAGGTTTAAGCTACTTAAAATTCCTCCCCCCGTGAAAGGCATCTTTTGTTGCGTCTTCCCTTACCTGCGTTCTTTTGTTTTGCGCGGGATATGGCGCCGTTTTCTCATCGCCCCTGGCCAAAGTCAATACGGGTAAATTATCCACCTCCCGCTGCACGAGTTTACCCAGCATTTTCGTAAAATCAAAACACTTGCTTACAATGACGTGCACCACCTGGCCTTCGCGCTGCAACCTTCCCTCTACCATCAGCAACCGGGAATGCAGGATTTCCTTTCGGTAAGTTTCAAATAACTTTTCAAACACCACCAGATTAGAATAGCCTGTTTCATCTTCAAGGGTAATAAAGCATACCCCTCCGGCTGTTCCCGGGCGCTGACGTACGAGAACCAGTCCGGCAACCTTAACCAATTGCCCATCGGTAGATTCATTATTCATATGATGGCAGGTACGAATGTTTAGCATATCGAGTTGCGAACGAACGAAACTCACCGGATGGGCTTTGAGCGAAAGACCAACGGTTGCATAATCCTGTACCACATGCTCGCCTTTGCCCATCAATGGTAACTCCACCTGTGTTTCCAGTACACTCTCAGAAGCCTGACCTTTGAAAAGTTCAACCGGCATATCCTGTAAGGCGGAGACTTCCCATAATGCTTTCCGGCGATCCATCCCCAGTGAGCGAAAGGCATCTGCATCGGCTAGCCGCTCCAGGCTGGCAATTGAAACTCCTGCATCACGCAGGGCGGTAATGCTTTTGTAGCCCTCGCCCCGCGCATTCACAAGCGTTTCCATTTCTTCTGCCCTCACTCCACTGATTTGCCGGAATCCTAAACGGATGGCAAAATATTTACCCGATTTTTCTTCAAGCCTGTTATCCCAGGTGGAATAATTGATATCTACCTCGCGGACCTGAACCATATGTTTCTCTGCATCAATTACGATTTGGGCGGGCTGATAAAAGCCCATCGGCATACTGTTCAATAATGCGGTAGCAAATACATCAGGATAATAATGTTTCAACCAGCAGGATACATATACCAAAAGGGCAAAACTAGCAGCGTGACTTTCAGGAAATCCGTAGCTTCCGAAACCTTCTAATTGCCGGAATATCCGTTTCGCGAATTCTTCAGAATAGCCTTTATTCAGCATCCCATCGATCAGCTTCTGCTCATATTGGTTCACCATCCCCTTTAGCTTAAAAGTAGCCATGCTCCTGCGCAGTCCATCGGCTTCTGCAGGGGTAAATCCAGCAGCTACAATCGCGATTTTCATGGCTTGTTCCTGGAATAGTGGGACACCTAAAGTCCTGTGAAGTATGGCCTCCAGTTCTTTCGAAGGATAAACCGGATCTTCTTCTTTATTCCGCCTGCGCAAATAAGGGTGTACCATATCGCCCTGTATAGGACCTGGTCTTACAATTGCGACTTCTATCACCAGATCATAAAACTTCCTGGGCTTTAATCTGGGCAGCATCGACATCTGGGCGCGGCTCTCGATCTGGAATACCCCTAAAGTATCTGCCACACAGATCATATCATAAACATCAGGATCGTCTTCCGGAATATTGGCCAAGGTATATTGCACGCCGTAATGATCCCGGCACAAATCAAATGCTTTACGGATACAGGTGAGCATGCCCAGCGCAAGGATATCTACCTTTAAAAAACCCAGCGCATCAATATCATCCTTGTTCCATTCGATATTGGTCCGGTCGGTCATCCGGGCATTCAGGATCGGGCAAAGATCAGTCAGCTTGCCCTGCGTTACCACAAATCCACCTGTATGCTGCCCGAGCTGCCGTGGGAAACCCATCATCTGAGAGGTGAGTTCCAGGGTCTTCTTCAGGTGGGGATCATTCGGGTTGAGCCCTTGTTCCTTTACACGTTTTCCTTCAAACCATTCATTGGTAAACTCCCAGATGGAACTGGACAAACGGTTAATGGTATCTACGGAAAGTCCCATGGCTTTCCCCACATCCCGGATAGCCCCTTTTTGATGTTGCTGGGTTACGGTAGCCACAATGGCTGCCCGGTCGCGGCCGTATTTATTGTAGATATACTGGATGATCTCTTCTCTTCGCTCATGTTCAAAATCGACATCAATATCAGGTGGTTCATTTCTGGCCGGTGAAATAAAACGTTCGAACAGCAGATCAAACTTCATGGGATTTACCGAAGTGATACCCAGTACAAAGCAGATGGCTGAATTGGCGGCCGATCCTCTTCCCTGGCAAAGGATTCCGCGCGACCTTGCCTCACGCACGATATCTTCTACAAAAAGAAAATAATTGGCATAATCCATCTGCCTGACATATTCCATTTCACGGTTAATCATATTAATCACCTTCTCCGGGATCACCTCCCCATAGTATCCGTGTGCACCTTTCCAGGTCAGGTATTCAAGTTCTTCCATGGGACTTCGCCCGCTTTGGTTAATCTCTTCCGGATACACGTATCTGAGCTCATCAAGTGAAAAATTACAGGCTTCAGCAATTACCGTGGTATTATGGATGGCGCTGGGGTATCTTCTGAACAGACGTTCCATCTCCACTACCTCTTTCATATACCGTTCTGCATTCTGATGCAAACGAAAGCCAGCTTCCTGAATGGTACATTTTTCACGCACACAGGTCAATACATCCTGCAATTCCCGGCGTGAAGGATCATGATAATGGATATCACCAGTGGCCACAACCGGGATGTTATAAATCTCTGAGAGCTGTGAAGTTCTAAAGATGAGTTTATCATCATTACCCATATAAGAGCGGGTGGCGCTGAGGTATAACTGACTTCCAAATGCCTGCTTGTACTCGGCCACTGCGTTGATGAAATCCGCTTCATATTCAAACCGGCGGTTGAGCACTCCCGGCATCACCACTGTAAAAATGATGCCTTTGCTGTGCGCATATACATCTGCCCGTGAGATATGACAGGAACCTTTTTCGGCCCGCATATTGCCCAGGGTTAACAGTGCCGAGAGCCGACCGTAAGCTTCTTTATCAGTAGGGTAAGCCAGCAAAGCTGGCCCATCTAACAGATCCAGTCTGCAGGCAGGAATCAGCTTAACATTGGTTTCCCTGCAGGCCGCATGGGCACGTACGATTCCGGCAAGGGTATTCCGGTCGGTAATGGCGATCTTTTGATAGCCAAACGATTCGGCCTGTTGCACCAGTTCATGGGCATGGGAGGCCCCACGCAAAAAACTAAAATTTGAAGTAATCTGTAATTCGCTATATGCCATAACCTATTCCTTTAAGCAAAAAATCCATGAATAAACCATTGATACTTTTCATCACCACCGTAGTGGCCGGAACGGAAGAGCCAGTAACGGCTACCCTGCTCATCTTCTACCTGATAATAATCCCGGTGCTCACCCTGATCTAACCACCACTCCCGCTCAATCCGCTCAGGGCCATCGGCTTTGGTGACTAGATGACGAACACCATTGTAGATAAAAAACTTCGGCGGGTGATCGGGAATCAGTGCCATCACTTCTATGGGTGCAGGATTCTTTAGCAGCTCAGTAGGCCGGGGCTTATCCACGCGCCAGCCGGATAAGGGTTTTTCGGTGATGGATGCAGCGCGAAAAACTGACCGTTCGGGCCAGAACCTGGTTGCCGGCAAATATCTTTGTATGGCCTGCGGACCAACCTTTCCTGCTACCCGGTCTAAAAGCCGGATCACACTCTGATCATCCAATCCGGGTGTGGAGGTCCACATCTCTTCCTGGGCGATTTGCACCTCATCTACTTTGCTCGCATCGAGGACAAAAAGCTCAATCCCCAATCCCGGACGGATCTGATCGATCTTCAACTGAAAAAGCTTAAAAAGATGGCTGATGCTATGGGTGGCAGCGCTGGTGCCGATAGAAACCTGCACCATTTTGCCATCAATACGATAACCAGTCAGCATTCCGGCACGTAGCCCTTTGCCTTCTGTCTGCATGCGTTTACACAGATTTTCCAACATTTTAGTAATGGCAATTTCTATACCCACCTTGGTTTTAATCGGCTCCAGGCAGGCCAGCCTTTCGCTGAAAGGAACCGGTACTTGTAGCGGCACGATTACTTCTGTTTCAGTACCAATGGCCTGGGCCAGCCGCAACAGGAAATCTTCGCCAAAGCGCCTGCGTAAAATGGAGCGGGGCATGCCGATAAAATTTTTGATCTGATGAAAGCCCAGTTTACGCAGTTTCGCCAGCGTGAATGCTTCAAGTCGCAGCGCGTCGGGCTCAAGCGCAAGCAATGCATCCACCTGCCCCCCGGAAGGAATTAATGGGGTAAGCTTGCCATAATGAGATACTGCCCAGGCAGCACCAGGTGTATCAGCAATGGCTAAGCGGGCCGTATATCCTTTACTTTTTAAACGGGAAACAATTTCTTTAAGATATTGCCGCTCGCCACCCCAAAGGTGCGCGCAGCCTGAAATATCCAGCAACAGGCCATTCATACCAAACTCATCAATAGCGACAATTGGTGAATAACGAACACACCACTCTCCTAGTCCTTTAAGTAAGTTTCTTGCCCGGCCAGGTTTATCATCAAGCACATCCAGTCCCGGACAAATGGCCTTTGCATCGGCTGCGCGCATACCCACTTCAATCCCAAAGCTGAAGGCTAACGGACTTACAGCGGTGATCATCAACCTTCCATGATCAGGCGCTGCAAAAACAAAAGGTACTTCAGCAAGTTCCGGACGGCGGATAAGCTGCCAGTCAACCAGCAGCTGGCGGAACCATATGGAAACAAAACGCTTTTGCATCATCACTATCCAATTTGCCTCTCCTCCAGGTCAGACCACATTATTGGTGTTTGAACTTGCTTCACTTCTACAAATCTTTCTCCTGCCCATTCCAGTATGAAAATACCGGGGTTACCATTGCGCACTTTTAACAGTTCTACCTGCCAGAGCGGGAAACCAAGCCCGGGCATCCCGTCTTCGGTATGTGAAGGCAAGGGACTTATTTTCCACCTTGCAGTGGCAACCGTACTGGCTTTTTTGTTTCCATCCTTACGCAGTATAAACCCGGTTACCCCACTGTTTTCTACAGCAAGCTGTAACCTTCGGGATTCAATCAGCGATATATTATTGACTTCTGCCACCACCGCAGCAAGGCCTTCACATTTTAAAGCTTCTTCCGTTATCCAGAGCACTTGCTTTTCTGTCTGCACATCCATAAAGATGATCCGTTCGGTTTCAACATTAAAAAGGCCTAAGGAAGCAGGGAATAAATTCCGGGAGGTACTGACCCAAACGCAGGCGGCACCGTTCTTCATGAGTACGGAAAGCAGCCCGGCAATAAATCCATCGCTGGCAGCTGCGTGTTCAGGAAAGAGCGTGATAAATTCATGGATGGCTTTTTTGGGAAATACGCCTCCAGGGAAGGCATCTTCGATTTCGCCAAGTCCGATGCGCTCAGCTTTGCCGGCAGATTTAGGCTTAAAGCCTTGCCAAAGCAGGATATCCTGCTGCAGTTTTTGAACGATATCTTTTTTAGCTCCCATGATTAATGCATAATTATAATACTAAATTAAATAGTAATATAAAATTACACAACAAACATAAAGCTAATTTTGTTAGCAAACAGAAAATGTGGAAAAGATATGATTTGTCACTTCCGCTATGTAACTGTTAATTGTAAACCGGGTTTAAAGAGTCGTCAAAGGCATTCTCGCTTAAAAAAGCCGGTTTAAAAGCATTTAAACCGGGTATTATTTGGCGTTAACCAAATTAGAACCAAGTAATATACATGTTATAACCAATTAAGAACCCTGTAAAACATTATCCACGATTATGAATGATAGCTGACTGTGGCGTTCTAAAGCAGTCACGTCTTACCCGATAAACAATTTTATTACAATTTATAAAAGTATGAAACTAGTCATGCTTAGCGCATGCTTGTGATTTAGTGACCAAGGTTTTTAATAAGTTAGTCAGATCAAACTTTGGGTAAACTGTAACCGTTATGATACTTGGCCAGCAGGTATTTATGGTTAACCTGTTTGTCTGTAAACTCGTGTTTAGCATTGTCCCATGATAATTTTTGTCCGCTTCTGAAGGCAATATTTCCCATTTGAGCAACGGTAGCTACATGCGCAGCATCCTGTATAGAGCAGTTTAGTTCTTCTTTTTTCCTGGATCTGATCACACTAAAGAAATTGACCATATGATTGTCTAATCCATTATCTGATGATTTAATAAAAGGCTTGCTCACTTTATTTCCACTTACCTTTTCCTCAATAACTTCCCAGCCTTGCCTGTTGAGGATCAGTGTGCCGTTGTTGCCAATATAGGCAATCCCATGGTTGCGGTTATAAGAGCCATTATCAATACCCATAGCAGAGTCCCATACCATGTTGAACTTATCAAACTCATATAAGGTGGTCAGCGTATCAGGCGTTTCTTCATACAAATCAGGATAAGCAAAGCGGCCACCTAATGCAGATATGGTTTTTGGTACAGGAGAATTCATACCCAGCAAGCCATAATCCAATAAATGCACTCCCCAGTCGGTCATTAACCCACCGGCATAATCCCAGAACCAGCGGAAATTGAAGTGATATCTGCTGGCATTGTATGCTCTTTTATTCGCCGGTCCAAGCCACATGGCATAATCAACGCCTGCAGGAGGTAATGTATCAGGTACTACCGGAGCGGGTTTCATCCAGCCCTGGTAACACCATACTTTCACCGTTCTGATATTTCCAAGCTGGCCGCTCTTTACAAAATCAACAGCATCTTTAAAATGTTGCTGACTGCGCTGCCATTGACCCGCCTGCACAACCTTATTGTATTTTTCCTGTGCTTTGACCATGGTACTGCATTCAACAATGGAGTTGCCGACGGGCTTTTCAACATATACATCTTTTCCTGCCTGTACGGCATGAATCATCATCAGGGCATGCCAGTGATCAGGTGTTCCGATAATTACGGCATCAACATCTTTATTATCAAGCAGCGCACGATAATCTGTATATCTTTTTACTTTTGCGGCGTCAACATTCATCAACTTTAATTCGGCCATCCTTTCATCAAGCACGTTTGCATCACTGTCACACAGGGCGATCAGATTTACGCCTGGTACTTTGAGGGCCGCTTTGAGGTCAGACCATCCCATGCCTTTGATTCCTATAACACCAATATTGATTTGGTCGTTTGCACCAATAGTCTTATTAAAAAGGGCATAGGCAGGATTGTCTAAAGCAGAAAGCATGGCGGTGGTTCCCACTGCGGTTGCAGCATAGTTAATGAATTTTCTACGGTTTAGCATTTATATTTGGTTTACGGTTTATACTGACAGTAAATTACAAAATAATAAGTGGAGCCTCCAAGAAATATCGTTAAAATCAATAAGAATGTTACTCATTTCTAAAGCCAAAACATCACTTCACGTGCTGTTGCGCCACTATTGTTTTCCAGGTTATAAAGAAAAAAGTCGCCCGGTTTATCAGAAAAACCAACTATCTTAAAATGAGGGATTTAGCAGTAACGAATGTAAATAAAAAAAGGGATGATTTAACAATCGTCCCTTCAAGTGTTCCCAGAGGGATTCGAACCCCCATCGGTGGTACCGGAAACCACAATTCTATCCATTGAACTATGGGAACTTTGAGCCGCAAATATATGACTTTAGATTACAATTACTAATGTTTTGATGCTAATTTTCTACAAAAACTTGGATGCTGGAACTATCGGAAAATCAGACAAAATCTAACAATACTATCACAACCGATAACGCGATCAATTAACCCCGTATCTCAATTACCCTGGTACCTCAGCTCATAATAAAAATCGGGCACCTACGGCAAAGGAGGCATGAAAGATTCACTAAAAACCAAACCTACAGGTTGTGTTAATTTTGTAACGGTTTTGAAACATTGTATAGCAGTTCCTGTTGTTAAGCCAAATTAAAAATGAACAACATGAACATGAAATTTACAAAATCAACAATGTTGATTGCTTTATTGGGCCTGTCGTCGCAATTATTTGCACAAGACGCTAACATGACTTCC
>NZ_JAVTSE010000005.1:0-442948 GCF_032678525.1 Pedobacter frigidisoli | reverse complement strand
GTTACTTTTGGGTTTTTAATTTTTCAATAGTATGGCTTAGAAATTCTTTTTTACTATTACGTAACATTATTATTGCAATTAACCAATTATAGCCCTCTAAAATCTTGATCTTATCAAAAATGTATTTACTGCCTAGAATTTCTATTAAAATGAATGAAATGTAAATCATGCTGACAGTCTTTTGGAATGTACCAAATTCTATCAACCAGTTTTTGGCGGTTGTGTTAAATGCAAAAAAGAAACCTAAAATAGCTAACAATAAATTCAGAGAGAGTACCAACGTAAAATATCTAAATGCAACCCATCCTTTATTTTGGTATTCCTTCCATTCTCTTAATGCAAGTTCGGTTATATGCTCATTAGTTTCCTTTTCGACCTGGATTTTTAGTTGTTCTTTATCTTTATTTTCATATTCTGCTAATTTCTTTTCCAGTTCTTCTAGTTTAGTATTTTTTCGTTCATTTTCCCTTTTTATATTTTCTATGAAATTTTCATCCCTCAAGAAAATCAATGTTTCGTCAATATTTTGTTCGTTAATATTGTCTGGTGAATTGTTTTTTTCTTTCAATTCAATATTCAAACGAACAACATCCTCTTCATTTAATTGGCCATCCTTGAATTGTTTGTTTATTTTGTAATATTCTCGAGCTATTGTATTATTAGTATATGAACTGAGAATAATTTTCGCTTTGTTTATCAAATCGAAAGATTTTGGTACGTAATTATCCAAGTTAAAACCCTTTTTAAGCTTAAACCAAAATCTTGAAATGGCGAAATCTATATCCTTTGCAAATGCAGTATCATCTTTGTTAAATTTAACCGCATTATTGTGTGCTAAATACTTTGAGAGTGCATTTTCTGTAATATAAATATCGCTTATTTTTTCAAATGGGAGATCGTTCCTACCTAACCTCTTAAAGTTAATTTTGCTAAACAAAACTAATTGGCTGTAGCAAAATTCTTCATCGAAAGGTCTTTTGTTCTTTTTAGCTTCAGCTTCGAGTTCTGTTATAACATTTTGATCAACGGCATTATATTTTGAATGTTTAGCAGCATCAAATTCAATATCGTATTCGACAATGCCTTTTAACTTAAGTTGATTATAGAAATTTACCTGTTTTGCTTTAATGTCGCTAACGGTATTTGCGCCCTTAACAAGAGTTTCCATGGCAATCTTGGATGGATCTATGGTTTTCTTTCCACTGACAATTTTTTCACCAATGAAGAAAAAGCCATCGATTTCTACCTTAGTTTCATGTGGATAAAATAATCGGATTTTTTTCTCTCTATTTTTATTACTAGGCTTATTGCCTTTGTTTATATCGTTTACGAGCATATAGAAGTCATTAAAAATTTCTTCAAACAGTATTCCATTATATCCCAATGCATTGAATAAGTGCTCTGGAGCTAAAAAAATATCCAAATCAGTATTCCATTTGCCCAATTCATTTAAATCAGCAGTATAAGATAACCCTTGATATAATATAATGCCCTCTCTAATTGAATTCAAGTTGTTTATGAATTCAGTATTGCCTTGATTACTCACTACAAATGCTCCTATCAATTCGGAATATTGATCGGAATAGCCATTGTCCATAGTGAAATGAGTGAAATTTTCAAAAATCTTAATTTCCTCATCTTTAGATATTTCTTTTCCCAATTTATTCGAAATATATTGATATAAGCTTTTTATTAAGCCTTCATTTTTATCATTTACTTCTACAAGCTCTCGTTCAATTTCTTCAAAATTTTCTTTTATGCTTTGATGAAATGTATAACTATTAATAACTTTTGTAAGTTTACCTTCGAACCTGTGTCTAAGTGTAGTCTTGATTACTGATTCTGGTATTTCAAAACCATATACTTTTTTTAGGAGCCCCTTGATTTCTTCAGAGGTATACGTTAACTTATTTTCGTAGATTACTGCACCTCTAACAAATTCTGCAAGAATATCGTAGATATTATTATAATCTTCCCTGTCATATAGTTTTCGGAATAAAGCAACAGAGGCTAGTAAGTTATTTTTTCTCATTGAGTTAAGCGTTATTTGGCTTATAATATTAACTAAATAATATTTAAAAAGAAATTCTAAATTTATAATATCTTAAATTTTAGATCAATGTCTTACTTCTTGGATAAATATGTCCAAAAATAAAATCGAAGTTGTCATTTATTATTAGCAGTAGTGTATGATAAGAAGCCCATTCAAGCCACGCAAACGTTTTTCATTCTCATTCCATTCATATGATTTCGGAACCTTTATGGGGCTATGGCATAGTCATGATGATAACCACTTCCTGCTTAAAATCTACGGAATGGATGAAGGGATTTTGCCAATTATTATAATTACCATTTGAACTATGCCTTAGAAAATGACTTGATCAATGAAGAAGATTTTTTCAGTCATGTCTGGCAGATTGTTCAATCAAGGATTAAACATTTCGAAATGCAAGATCCTTTCTCAAATAATCACGGCATGTACAGGCAGAACCTTGCAAAGCTCCAACAGTTCCAAAAATACTTGAAGAACTTAGACCAATGGAATGCCAGACCATCTAAGATTGTTATCGCCGAAAAAGATGAACTCATCCAGAACCAAAAACAAGAAATCGAAAAACTAAATGCGGAATTGGCGGAGTTGAATCAATATGAAGTTTCACTGAAGATCCTCATTGATGATGGACATCTGCCAACTTTCATAGATGTTATTCAACAATTGCGTGAGTTAAAACTGCCATCGAGGAGAAAACTGCTAAAAAGCGACCACAAAATCCCGTATGCTAAGATGATCGCGAAATATTTCTCACACGGTGGTAAGGATATTCCCATCGAAACCGCTCGAAACTACTTTGTCGACAAGAAAGGAGATATAACTATTAAAGGTACTTCGATACAACCAGAGCATCGCCTTTTCAAAGTTATACCAATAGAACCTGCAAAAAAATAGCAGGCAGTTCATCCACTGTATATGACCAGCCCAACTCGTTGGTCATTGTTTCAACCATTTCCCGCTACAAATTTGCTTCCGTAAACTTAAAAACGGAGGCATTATGCAGATCGAGATCTTAACGAGAGAAGAGCTCCACAGGTTCAAGTCCGAACTTATAGAGGGGATTAAACAGACCATCAGAACCGATGAAACGGTAACCAACAAACAATTCCTCCGCAGTTCGGAGGTAAGGAAGCTATTGAAGATTTCATCTGGCACCTTGCAGAACCTTCGCATAAAGGGAATACTTCCCTATGAAAAGATCGGTGGCATATTCTACTATGCACATGCGGACATCGAACAGTTGTTGGGCGAAATCAGAAATTCGTAATGGGAACGGCAGAACAACTGGCGAGCTTTCTGAAGCTTGCCAGCGGGAACAGGCATTTCCGTCAATCACACCTCAGCCTTTATTCGGCCATACTCATGTACCACGACAAGGCATCGCGCCAAAATCCGTTTCGGGTTTCAAGGC
The DNA here is from genome assembly GCF_032678525.1 of Pedobacter frigidisoli. GTDB lineage: Bacteria > Bacteroidota > Bacteroidia > Sphingobacteriales > Sphingobacteriaceae > Pedobacter > Pedobacter frigidisoli_A. Next base: position 439,484 of record NZ_JAVTSE010000005.1, on the reverse strand, counting down.
GGGAACTGATGAAACATTCGGCCATCCGTTCCTATGCGACCTACCACAAATGTATGGGCGAACTGATCGCAAACGGCCTTATCGAATACGAACCGTCGTACCACCCTAACCTTGCCAGCCGGGTTACCTTGTTGGACAATAATAGCTAACCATGAGGGTTAGGCACGTTGCAGAAAAGTCCTTTTCCTTCTTCGGGAAAAGGAGCAAGCGGAAGTTGGGCAGAGCCCTACTTTACTTGCCCCACGCTACGCTGTGGGGGTTTCGAGAACCCTCCAGGGTTCTTGGCCACTGTTAAAGCGGCATAGAAGTCGAAATTGGAACCCCCTTAAGGGTGCGATATAACTGGTTATAAAGACATATGGATATGCAGGAAACATTGAGAACGGTAAAATATTCAGTGCAGGATGATGTGAAATTCGAGAAGATCGCCCTCAAGCTCGGCAGGTCAAAGCGTTTGGTATTTTCCCAGATGCTGGACTATTTCTATCGGAGCAAAAAAGATCCGACCGACCTGAATGATGAATTGTTAAAGAACACCATCCTTAAAGGGCAAAAGGAATACATAGGTTTCATCAAGACACAGGAGACCGAACTACTCATTCCCATCAAACGTGATTCGGCTAGGATGATCGAGGTGATGAAGAAGATAATTGACAGCTTCAATGGTCAGATACTGAAGCACAATGATGAGATGCTGTCAAACCAGTCGGCACAGGCAAAAAGACTGGGCACTTTGCACGAAGTAGCCAGCAACATCGAGATGAAAATAATCACAAAGGAAAGGTTGAAGAAGAATTTCATGCTGATACTAAACAGCTACATCAGGGAAAGGGAACGAATGGGCATGATGACATCGGGAAAGGAAAAAGAGGAACTAGCTGAACAGACGCGTAAACAAATAGAACTGCTCTGATATGTACATCAATATTACCGACAGCCTAACCGCAAACAACAAGGGAAGCAGCAGGGAGTTGGTGCACTATCTTGAAAAGGAGAACAGGATCAAAGATAAACTTGAGCCACAATTTTGGTTTAATCATACTGGCAACAGGATCGAATCCTATGAGGTGCGGCATTTAATAGATAGCAATATCGCCAAGCTCTGCAAGGCCGATGCAAAGTTCTTCTTGGTCAACATCAGCCCCAGCCAAAAAGAATTGAAATACCTCGAAGAAAACTATGGTAAAAGGGAGATGATGAAACAACTGAAAAAATATGCCGAAAAGGTAATGGACGAATATGCAAGAAACTTCAAGCGTGAAGGAATCAGTTCCGCCAAAGACCTGATGTGGTTCGGCAAGATCAAGAACCATCGCTACTACAGCCACAAGGACAAAGAAGTATTAAACGGTGAACGGAACCGTGGCGAGAGAAAAGAAGGCAACCAGATGCACATTCAGATTATCGTAAGTCGAAAGGATGCCAACAACAAAATCAAGCTAAGCCCAATGAACAATTCAAAGGGCAAGAACGAGACACATTCCAAAAAGCTTGGACAGTTCAACCGTGTGGCATTCAAGCAATCGGGAGAGACCATCTTTGATAGGCTTTTTGGTTTTGACAGGGGGCTAAAGGAGACTTTTGCGCATGCCAACGTACAGAAGAAAGGTAGCATCGCTCAGAGGGAACAAATGGATATTCTTGAACTGTCAACAAATCAGCACCATAATTTTGAGCATGTTAATGAACTGGCACGGGATGTAGCAGATGGGCTTTTTTCAACGGTTGCGGATATAGTCAAGGTAACAGGTCAATCGATCAGTGGATTTATCGAGGCAATGCTGGAACCAGTTCAATCGATCGAACCTGACGTAAATCCAGTGGAACTTTCAGAACGGAAAAGGCGGAAGCGGCAGATGCAACAAAACCAAGGCCTTGGGCGGTAGTCTCAGATTCCCCCCCCCGCGCATTTGCGGCCTGCAAAAACGGCCAGCCCACACAGCCGCGCTGTTTTCGCCCCAGCATCTACGGAAAAGATTTTGGCGGTTGCCTGCTCTTTTCCGGTCTATTGTTGCTGGGGATGTATGCCCATAAAAAGAAATTGCATAGCTGGTAGTTTAACAGCAGTTCCCACATGTTGTATGATGACTTATCATCTTGGCGAGCACTGGCGGTCTCACTATGGAGCTGTACAAGCAGCACTGCTATAATTTGATTTATCAGCTATATCACCTAGAATTGTTTTCTTCCTTTTAATCTCATATTGACATGAAATCCGCCGCTGCAGATACCATTATCGCTGGTGATCGGTGAGCATTTGATGATCTCACCCCATGGCTGTGCAGGCAGCCTCAAAAAATAATTTGTCGGTACCCATGTCTTTTGGTAATCTCCCGTTTCTATATCGCATCGACATGAAAAAACCCTACGTTCTATCTGGAAGATTGTCTTAGTGGGTAATCTTAAATCCCACTTTCGGCTGCGCAGACAGCCTCAAATATATTAGTTTAGATTTTAGCTTGTATGCAGCTTTTTTCTAACATGAAGCTCGCCACTGCGTTTCCTGAATTTATCAGGTTAGTGTGCATAAAATATCCCACCCTATGACTGCGCAGGCAGCCTCAAATCATTAACTATCTTCATAAATTAACCCCAATTTTTCGAATACGAGGTACGCCATTGCAGTCCGTTTTTTACAGTCGGGTTGGTGGGCATAATTGTAATCCCACGCTATAGCTGTGCAAACAGCCTCTTATTTAATTATTCAATGATAAGTTGTATGCCAGCCTTTTCTGCCTTATATGTAATCTTTTCTTTCAGGCTGTAATAGCTCCAATTTTTCAGTAGGAACTGGTCGTCTTTGGCTATTTCTTCCTTTTCCTGCTGGTTGACCAGAATGAGGGTAGCTGCCTTGTGTTTTACGCAGAAGTCGATCAGCATACGGCTGTAGAGATGCAGCTTTTGTTCTACGTATCTCTTTTCAAGGTGCTGGTAGTCCTCGAGGCTCTTCATCTTCCGTTTTTTGCCATGTCCACCACGGTTATACGGTACGGCTTTTTTCACCCTGTGTATTGCTGCCTGTATGGCCAGCCTACGGTGCAGGAATTCCTCCTTGTTACCAATGGAATGTTCCAGGCTACCGATCTTTACAATTACTGGGTGCTCGATGGAAAGGGAGGATTCGGCAATGATCTTTGGATCAAGAGCATGCTGCTCCTTTTCGACCTCTATTGCCGCAAGCAGGAATACCTTACCATTATCCAGCTGGAGATGGCTGGCACGCATTTTTAGTTTACCGGTCCTGATCCTTTCGAGCATGATCTTCTTATCGGATCTGTCCCTGCCGAGATATGTCCTAAAAGGGATCTGGAAAAGCCTAAATGAAAAATCCTTGTTATCGGCGGTATGCGCAAGTCCGCAGAGCACCTCTGCGCCAAAGGGCAGGGGTATATTGCGCTTATAGTTTCTAAGGGATTTTTCCCCCCGCCAGTAGGAATCCTTCTCCTTGTTGAAATTTGTAATGAGCGTATTATTGAGGTTGCTGAGAATATTCGTTGGGATCTGTCCTTTGAAATGATTGGAGAGCAACCTGTAAGTGGTATTCTGCCTTGAGGATATCAGGATACCATTTTCATCTTTTTTATGGTCGGCAATCTTCAGTTTGATTTCCTCGGTCAGATAGAAGAAGTCCTTCACCTGTTCCTGAACAAACTGATGGCTCATGATCATATTGGCAGCACGGAAACAAATCCGTTGCCAGTTATATAATTGTTCCCTAGCTTGGTGTAGAACTTGTGAGTCTTTGGTATCAATGAGTAGTTGGATTTTGCGAGTCAGTATCATTGTGTTTTTTTCCATATCAAATGACTTTTATTTTTTAATTTTTAAAGATGCAGCAGCGAAAGCCTGCTGAATATGCCCTTGGGGTAAGTTCAGTTCTTCGGCGATCTCGGCAAAGCTGTAACCCAAAGTATAGCGCATACGCAAAATTTTGGACTGTTCTTCGCTAATATCGCCTTGGAACGTGAACCTGCTGTTCTTAACGGTAACCAGCTTCTTTGTATCTGCAACGATTGATTTCAATTCGCGCAATATCTTTCCTACCTTATTTGCAACTTGATAATCCGAAATGCCACCCAAATGAGAGGCAATGCTGCCATAATCGAATGCGTAGCGGAGGCAGAGGCGGATGAATAGTTGCTGATCAGCACCAATTTTGGGAAGTACCGCCTGTACCATTTGCCAGCGTTCGGTATTTTGGTCTGATTCCGGCAGATAATGCATTGTATCAAATTCTATATCAAATTGAGTGTCATTATCGCCTATAAATTCCTGATAATTTTCGATATCATCAAGCCGGAATATATCGCGTTCGAAACGGAATTTGGAACTGCGAAAATAAGCTTTGAAGCCATCTACAGCCAATTGAGTAACGAAACCGCAGAGCTGCTCTGGTGAGGAAATATTCCGACGCGAAAGCCACAGCCGTATAAATGCTTCTTTAACGATTCCATCGGCACTTATATCATCTTTTATGTAACGAAGGCCTCGATGGTAGAGGTTGGGCTGTAATTGCCGATAGAAAAATTCCAGGCCCTTTTCGCTGCCCTCGCGGAACTGTTCAAAGGCACGACATGTTTTTTCAAAAGATGATAAACTGGTTAATCCCATAGATGCTCATTTAATTTTTAGTTTAAAGGAGTCTATGAAGTGGTTTAAACGAAATAAGACGTGGAACCCACTTACCGCAACTGAGGTCGTAGGAGACCTGAACACGAATAAGTAGGCCCACGCCTATAGCGTGAGCACTTTTGACTTATCCCCGTGTTCTTTTGAAATTTCCTACGTTTCAGTTACGAGACTCTAAGTGCGAAATGCCTCAATGGTTTATAATGAAGTATCGCAAATTTAGCTTTTTATAGCTTTAAATTAATACCTCTAAGTTAAAAAACTTTAGTGGTATATCCAAGTATACCATAATTATTTTTAATAAAACTGATATTCCACCTATGGAATTAATTGATGTCGGTATATTAAAGGTGAAGCTAGGTGAACATATTAGGCTACTTCGCGAAGAAAAAGGATTAAGTATAAGGCAGTTTGCTTTACAGGCAGGCATTGAACACCCACAGTTGATAAATATTGAAAAAGGAAGAGTAGATCTAAAGTTGACTACAATATATAAGATTAGCAACGCTTTAGATATTGAATTATCGAAGCTATTTAAATTTTCTTTAAAATAAAGCCTTCTGATAGGATAAAGAGGTAAGCTACATCCAGATATAAATTTCATTTGCGTAATCCAAAAAGATTATCGTCTTCCGTATCTATTCGATTCTTTTTTTTCACTGAGTTGCTTCTCCAAAATTTTTAATTGCGTGATTTGTATTTTGTCTTGAACTATCTGTTGCCTGTGCCAAAAAAAACCACCTACTAATACAATAATTATCCCGCTCCACCACATTATTTCAAATCTTAACAGCAGAGACGTATGGTAATTCGGAAGATGGTACCTCAATAGATATTGGTTTGCCAAAACACCATTTCGAATTTTTATACTGTCACTTTTGTATTTTGACTTTATTTGAGCAACATCACTTATAGAACTCCGAGGTGTTAAATTTGTATCTTGCGAGACCAGCGCACTATCCATTGATTTCTTAAAAGACAAATTCAACCTCACCATGCTGTAATTCTGGGTTATCGAATCGATTTTAGCGGTCGTATCAGGTATTTTTGTAACAAAATCATTTCGCAGATAAAGGCCTGTTATAATTAGAATAATCCCCGAAATAAAGAGAAATTTATAAAATGAGTCGTAAGGTAGGCTTGGAATAGTCATAAAATTTAATTATAATCAAATTTAACCTAATTTTATTATCATATATCAAATGTTCCAAAAACTTGTTTTTGCAAAATTGTTCAAACTATCTACACATAAGATTCAGACCCTTCAGTCAAATGATTTTTTGGATCCTGAGTTTTTCTTTGCCTAACTAAAAGAATTGCAAAAGCCTCCTCATTATCAGATAGGTATTGAAACAAAGCCATTGACTTATCGTCAATGGCGATGTCCCTAGAGTTGCCAAGTGATATTTCAGAAATAAAATGCTAATTGTTAAACATGTAACCATTAAAGTTTCTCATTTCTTCCATTATTCATGTTAAAGATTAACCGATATTTTGGAATGTCTAGAAATGGCGTTTGACCTGGTGTATTTCAGTGATAGTGATCAAATTTGGATATTTATAAGATAGCCAACTTTTGTTTAAGAATTGCCATGTCTTCACTTACCTTAATGTCTAAGATTTTAGCGTAATGCTGGGTAGTCCTGATATTCGTATGTCCGAGCATCTTTGATACGCTTTCTATAGGTACGCCATTCAATAGCGTAACGGTAGTGGCAAAAGTATGGCGGGCAATGTGTGAGGTGAGTTTCTTTTCAATTCCGCACAGGTCGGAAATCTCCTTCAGGTATTCGTTCATCTTTTGATTGCTGGGAACTGGAAGAAGCGAGCCTTTATTGAGGCAAACTTTGTTGGTGGAATATCTATCAACAATCTCAACAGCTGTTGAAAGTAGCGGAACCGACGATCTTGTTTTGGTTTTCTGCCTATTGGTAAAGATCCATCGGTCGCCATCAATTCCCTTTCTGATATTCTCCTGTTTCAGTTTGAAGACATCGACATAAGCCAAACCAGTAAAACAGCAGAAAATAAAAACGTCTCTTACCTGCTTCAATCTATCCGATAAAAACTCTTTGCCCGCGATATGAGCCAATTCCTCTTTGTTCAGATAAAAGCGATCGACGTTCTTCGTTTTGCCTTTATAAGCGGTAAATGGGGATTTGTCTATCCATTCGTTCTCCATACAGATACGAAGGATCTTTCCAAGATTTTTAATGTTCTTTACCACATAATTGTTCGCACAGTTCTTATCAGACCTTAGATAATGGTCAAATCCATTCAGAAATGCCTGGTCGATAGTTCTAATATCCATATCGGCTACACCATATTTCAAAGGGATAAAAACCTTAAGGTGTCTTTCCAAGACTTTATAACGGTTCAATGTGCCACGGACGTAATCTTTACCCACAGGCTGCTCCATTTTTAGGTTATGGTCGGCAATCGCTTCCAATAGGGTATGGGAATTGGTGAGCGTACCAAGGTAACTGGATTTAATTGCATCTGCTGTAATCGGCAACCCCATATCGAAAACACGTTGATGGGCATAATAAACGGCATTCTGCAATTGGTCAAGATGGGTGTTCAACACCTTGATCTCTTCTTTTGAGCCGATAGCTCTGCCACCCTTGGCGTTCCATCGCTTAGGGTCGCAATCCCGATTGGTGGCCATCTCTACACGATTTCCCTCTACGGTAATCCTCATGTAGATCGGCACATTTCCACTTACATAGTTCTTTTGCTTTTTCAAATAGAAAAGCAGGCTAAAATTGGTCTTCATAATCTAACGATTAAAGGTGAAACAAAAATAGCTTTGCAACTAAATCTACACAAGATGTTCAGTTTGTAACAACCTGTACAATAAATGATTATGTACAATTCGGTGAGTCAATTTTAACCGTTTTGCCTTACTCACCGAATCACTCACCAAAGTTTTGTGAATTCGTGCGATTTTTGGCAATTCCCTAAAAGCAAAAACCCTGCTAATCGTGCGATTGCAGGGTTTTATACATTTTGATAGTCTTTGGTGTGATCCCGCTGGGATTCGAACCCAGGACCACTACATTAAAAGTGTAATGCTCTACCAGCTGAGCTACGGAATCGTTTTTCCTTGTTGTTTAAGGAGGTGCAAATATAGGGATAATAATTAATCGTGCAAATCTTTTTTTATTTTTATTAGAAGCGTTTTATTGAGCCCTTTACAACTGTCTGATTTTTAAAAATATAGTCGCCAAAAAAAAATAAAAATTATTTAGTCGACTTCGGTATAAAGTTTAAAAACGACTGGAACTGCGCCTTATGCTTGTTTTTATCCAGTTTAAAGTAGAAAGCACCGCGACGGGAATTCGATTTATCTTTTTCTGTTTGCTTAATTAACAGACCACTTGCAGTGATTTTACGGATGAAGTTCCGGTTATCAATAGGGGTGTCATATACCTGCTCATAAAGCGATTGCAATTGTGGAATGGTAAATTTCTTTGGCAGTAGTTCAAATAAAATAGGATGGAGGGCTGCCTGATAACGGATCTTATCCATCGCGGCTTGCACCATTTCGTTATGGTCGAAAATCAGTTCAGGAACTTCCGCAAGTTTAAACCACTCGGCATGGAACTGGTCGTTAATCTGTTTGCTGTATTTATTGATGTCGATTAAAGCAAAATACACCACCGAAATAGTACGCTCAATCGGATCACGATCCGGGCGTCCGTAGGCATGGAGTTGTTCGAGGTACACATCGTGCAGGCCCGTCAGCTCCAAAAGGATACGCTTGGCGGCACCATCCAGGTTTTCTTCGTCGCCGATAAATCCACCCATCAAGCTCCATTTATCTTTTACAGGTTCGATAGCCCTTTTGATGACCAGGAGTTTCAATTGCTCGCCATCGTAACCGAAGATGATACAATCTACCGCTACAAGTACAGGTTTCTGGTTAAGGTATTTAGCCATTTTTAAGCAGAACGTTTTAGGTTGTTGTGAATGATTTGCTAACATTGCAAACCGATGCAAATTATGCGATTTTTTCTGATGTTATAAAGTCAATTCAATATTAACTCAAATATTATTGATAATCGTTACAATGACGATAATATATTTTTCCTACTTTAGCCTTAACCAAAATAAATCTTTATGAAGAAAATTTATCTTAAGCCGGTATCGGTTGCGGCCATTTGTGCTGCTATGTTCCTGTATTCGTGCCAGTCTAAAACAGAAAAGTCTGTCCAATACACCACTGCGTTGGACAGTACCAAATACGAAAGCACTATTGATGGTAAAGCCGTTAAATTATACACACTCAAAAATAAAGACGGTGCAAGCGTAAGCATTACCAATTATGGCGGAAGGATTGTTTCGCTTATTGTTCCTGATAAGGATAATAAACTAACGGATGTGGTTTTAGGCTACGACAGCATTGGGGCCTACCGCAAAAAAGGCGAACCGTTTTTTGGTGCGTTAATCGGCAGGTACGGTAACCGCATTGGCAAAGGGAAGTTTACTTTAAATGGCGAGCAATATCAGTTACAGCTTAACGACGGACCTAACACACTCCACGGTGGAACTGATGGTTTTTATTCAAAAGTGTGGGATGCCAAACAATTAGATGGGCAGAAACTGGAGCTGACTTACATAGCTAAAGATGGTGAAGCGGGTTATCCTGGTACATTGAATGTTAAAGTAATTTATACGCTAACGGATGATAATGCGGTGCAGATCGACTACGAAGCCACTACAGATAAAGCTACGGTGGTGAACTTAACCAACCACGCCTATTTTAACCTGAACGGTGAAGGGAACAATACCATCCTTGATCATGAATTAACCGTTGCTGCAGATTCGATTACGCCAGTTGATTCTACTTTGATCCCAACAGGAAAGTTAACTGCTGTTGCCGGTACTGCATTTGATTTCAATAAGGCGAAAACGATTGGCAAATCTATTGAAGATAAAGACGAGCAGTTGAAATATGGCAAAGGGTACGACCATAACTTCGCTTTGAAAGCACACGATGCTAAAACATCAATTGCTACGGTAAAGAGTACGGTAACTGGAATTAAAATGGATATTTACACCTCAGAGCCGGGTTTGCAGTTCTACAGCGGAAACTTCCTAACCGGAGCTGATAAAGATGGTAAAGGAGGTAAGTCATATCCGCACCGCTCAGCGATTTGCCTGGAAACACAGCATTTCCCTGATGCACCAAATCATCCTAACTTTGCTTCCACGGAGTTGAAACCAGGACAGACATACAAAACGAGTACAACGTATAAGTTTTCGAAGTAGGTAATCTATTTTAACCACGAAGACACAAAGAATGAAGGAGCTCCTGCGTTGCAGGAGTTTTTTTGTGGGTAGCCACGGAAACACGGAAGGCACGGAATTTTACGACAAAAAACACAAAAGAACACAAAGCATAATGATCCCCTTTGTGTTCTTTTGTGTCTTTGTGTTTTTTTTTAACGAAGAAAATACTTCAGTAGCAGCGAAATCAGCGAAATCTTCATTGGCTCAAGAATCCGGACTTAATATTTAGGACCAATTAAACCTCCAATAATCTGTCAGGAAATTGAGAAACCTTTTCAATCGTCAGCTGCTGCATGATCTGGTAAAGGTGTGTTTTGAACATGTTAATCGTGTGTTCACCACCATCGTTACCCAAAGCACCAACACCATACATAAACGGGCGACCCATAAAATTGAATTCAGATCCAACCGCATGTGCCCTGGCTAAATCTACACCTGAACGGATACCACCATCAAGCATGATTTTTAATTTCGATTTATAAGCGGGATTTGCGGCCAGTTTGATTAATGAATTGATCGATGATTCACCTGCATCAATTTGTCTTCCGCCATGGTTCGATACAATTACTCCATCAACACCAATTTGTATAGCTGCCTGCATATCTTCATCCGTTGCAATGCCTTTCAGTACCAGTGGTCCTTTCCAGATTTCGCGGATAGCAGAAACCTTTTCGATATCTACCTTACCGGTAAAAGTCCGGTTCATGAACTGTCCCAGTTGCGACATGTCCATACCTTTTTCCATATATGGCTTTAGTGTAGCAAAAGACGGGATCCCATGCTGTAAGGTTTTAATGCCCCATAGTGGTCTTGCAAATGCCTGAAGAATGTTATTGATCGACATCTTCGGCGGAATGGATAGTCCGCTTTTAATTTCTTTATACCGCAACCCAAATGCAGGAACATCAACCAATACGACGAGCACCGGGCATTCAACCGCCTTCAAACGGTTTATTATATCATCCCTTAACCTGTTTTCTGTAGGATGGTAGAGCTGAAACCATGCCTTTCCATCCGACACTTCGGCAATGCGCTCAATGCTGCTGGTAGAAACGGTACTTAGGGTATAGGGAATATCGTGTTTTGCTGCTGCTTTGGCTAATATTTCAGGAGCATTAGGCCACATTAAACCTTGCAGGCCTATTGGCGAAATACCAAACGGAGCACTATACTTACGGCCGAACAGCTCTACCGACATGTCGATTTCTGACCCAACACGCAGGTAATTTGGCTTCAGGTAAATATCATCAAAATCGTTCTCGTTACGGGCCAAATTCAGTCCCTCATTACAACCACCTTCTAGGTAGTCGAACGCGAACTTAGGAATTCTGTTTTTTGCTTTACGCCTTAAGTCGGCAACAGAAGGATATTGCGGATGGTAAGGAAATGTAATTTTTTTGCTCATTATTTAATCTATTGTCTTGGTCAGATGCCTTTTAAAGTCGAAAACTAATATTATATATTAATTTCTCCATCCTGCACTATCTGTTATATTCGGTTTATTTAGGAATTTAACTACCTAAAAGCTTTAAAATGATGAATTTCCGTACTTTACAGTCTATAAAAACCTTTGGCATTATCACTGAAAACTGATTTTCTTTGCTGCTCACTCAGCCTTTCCGTGTATTTGCGCACAAGCTGAAACCAGTCCTGGTAAGGGCGGCTGATGAGCATTACCGGCCAGTCGCTGCCATACATAATCCGCTCCGCACCAAAGTTCTCAAAAATCACATCTAAGCAGTTAAAAATTTCAATCTCTTTCCAGTTTTTCCAGTCGGCTTCTGCAAGCAAGCCTGAAACTTTACAATATACATTCGGATTTTCTGCCAGTGTTTTAATATGGCCAGCCCAGGTTTTTAAATCCTGCGATTTTACATCAGGTTTACCACAATGATCGAGGACAAAGGCCTGGTCAGGAACCTGGTCGACCATCCTGATGATGCTGTCGAGCTGATTGTGGTAACACAGCAGGTCGTAAGTATAGTCGTAATCTTTCAGCTGCCTGATGCCTGCAATGAAGTCCGGGTTAAGTATAAACGCCTGATTTTCTGCCTGAAGCACATGGCGCCAGCCTTTAATCAGTTTAAAATTGCTCCAATGTTTCAGGCGATCAGCAAGATCAGGGTTTTTAAGGTCGATCCAGCCGACAATGCCTTTAATCAGGTCGTTTTGTTGTGCCAGTGCAAGGAGAAATTCATTTTCAGCCTCCGACTGGTTGGCCTGAACCGCTACGCAGCCGGTAATCTGGAGGTCGCTGTATATCCTGCTTAAGTTTTTAGGGGAGAAGTCATTGCGGATCGCTTGCATGTCTTCGGTGATCCAGCTATCCCTTACCGGATCAAAATTCCAGAAATGTACGTGGGTATCAATCATGATCTATAGCTTGAAAATTTTATCCATCAGCCGCCATTTCTCACCCGGCTCAGCTCCGGGCAGCGCCTGCTGGTATTTCCACATCAGGGTTTCCCATTCCTGCACTTTCGGGTTTTCCAGGTCGGCCTTTGCTTTCTTTTCAAAAGAAAAGTCTTCACCCACTTCCATAACCATAAACAGCCTGCTTCCGCTTAAGTAGATTTCCATATCGAGCACACCTGCCGAAGTAATACTTTCCTGTATCTCCGGCCAGATTGCTTCATGGTGTTTTCTGTATTCCGCAATCAGGGAGGGCTCATCGATCAGATCGAGGGTGAAGCAATATCTCTGCATTAGTTTTCGGTGTAAGCTTTAACGTTTTGTTTACTTGAACCTAAACCATCAATGCCTAGTTCCACTACATCACCATCTTTAAGGTACCATGGTTCTGGTTTTTGTCCTAAGCCAACACCTGCAGGTGTTCCGGTAGTAATCACATCACCCGGCAATAGCGTCATAAACTGACTGATATAAGATACCATAAATGGCACATTGAAAATCAGGTTTGAAGTATTACCGTCCTGTAAAGTTTCTCCGTTAACCGTTAACCAAAGGCGAAGATTGTGCACATCTTCAATCTCATCCTGGGTGGCAATGAATGGGCCAATCGGAGCAAACGTATCGCAACTTTTACCTTTTACCCATTGTCCGTTGCGTTCTAGCTGGAATTCACGTTCACTGTAATCGTTGTGCAGCACGTAGCCTGCAATGTGGTCTAATGCATTTTCCTCAGATACATAACTGGCTTTTTTGCCAATAACAATTGCAAGTTCCACTTCCCAATCGGTTTTTTTACTGTTTTTAGGGATGGTGAGGTCATCATTTGGACCCACAATCGCTGAAGTGGCTTTAAAGAATAAAATCGGTTCAGCAGGGATAGGTGCATTGGTTTCTGCAGCGTGATCTTTGTAGTTTAAGCCTACACAGATGATTTTGGAAGGACGCGCCAATGCTGGTCCGAGGCGTACACCTTTATCTACTTCTGTTAAGCTCGCAGTAGCTATATCCTGTTTTAGTTTTTCCAGTCCATCGCCACCAAAAAATGCTTCATTGTAATCCTGTACCAAACCTGAAACATCATAGTATTTATCATCTATAATCACTCCTGGTTTTTCTGCACCTGCAGCTCCAAAACGTATTAATTTCATATTGTTAATTTTTATATAGTATCAAGTGGGGTATCTTCGGGCTTAGTATTAATTATTTAAGGTAGTAAAGCCACCGTCAATCGGATAATCGCAACCGGTAATAAACGAGGCCTCGTCGCTGCATAAATACAAGGCCAGTGCACCAATCTCTTCCGGTTTGGCCATTCTGCCGATGGGCTGCGTTTTAGATAATTTATCGAACATTTCGTCAATATTATCCGGATAGTTTTTTTGCAGAAAACCATCCACAAAAGGGGTATGCACACGGGCCGGTGAAATGGAATTGCACCTGATGTTCTCGCCGATATAGTCTTTCGCCACACTCATGGTCATGGCTTTCACCGCACCTTTCGCTGTACTGTAGGCAAACCTGTCGGGCAGGCCAATCAGCGAGGCAATAGACGCCATATTGATGATTACGCCGCCACCAGCTGCACGGAGCTGAGGGATTGCAGCATATAAACAATTGTAAACGCCTTTGACATTCACCCGCATAATGCGATCGAAATCGGCTTCTTCGGTTGTATCGGCTTTGCCAATATGCGCAATGCCGGCATTGTTGACTAATATGTTAATCTGTCCGATTTTGTTAAAAGTATCAATTACAGCCTGGTGGTCAGACACATCGCAGGCATAGCTGAATGCAGCACCGCCGGCATGTTTAATTTCCTGCAAGGTGTTTTCGGCTTGTTCAGGGCCCAATTCAATGATGTGAACCTCTGCGCCCTGCTTTGCCAATACGGTTGCAATGGCTTTGCCGATTCCGCTACCGCCACCCGTAACCACTGCTCTTTTGTTTGTTAAAGAAAACATGTTTATGGTTTAAATTTATAATTGATTAGAATATGCTTACAAATAAAATAAATATTGTTGATTAAAATTCTTTATCTTCTAATCTAATTATCCTTTTGCTTGCCAAATAGTACTATAAGCAATTTTAAGGCATAGAAATTTTACAAAAGCGAATGGCTCATTTGCTTATATTTGAATATTATTTTTATATTTAAATAATTTATTAACCAAATATAATGCTGATCGGATTCGATTAGTCTTTTATCAGAGCCACACCGAATGAGAAAATTCCTGATTTTTGCTTTCTGTTTCCTATTATCTTTCGTTTCAATTCGTTCAGGGGCAACCCTTCCATTGCAGAAAACCATTATTGTTTATGGGAGGCAACAGTTACGCGTTCAGTTTGGCGCAGAAAGACTGTCGAAAAGCTTAACCGCCATCGGTATCAGTAACCGCATTGAAAAAAAACATACACCGGTCGCTGCAAAAAATAACATCGTTATTGGAACCATAGATGATCAGGCATTCGTGGCAGCGATTCCCAAAGCGATTCTCAGTAAGCTCGTTCAGCAAAAAGAAAGTTTTATCGTTTCCAGCGCGAAAGACGGTACCATTTATATTATTGGTTACGATGCTTCCGGAGCGCTGTACGGTTGTATGGAACTGGCTGATCAGGTACAGAAGACAAAAAAAATGCCGTTGAAGATCAATCTCACTGATCGTCCGGAGATGGTGCTCAGGGGAACTTGCATCGGATTGCAGAAACCAGACTACCTCCCAGGTCACGATGTATATGAATACCCCTACACGGAGGAGACTTTCCCATGGTTATATGATAAAAAACTATGGATAAAGTATTTGGATATGATGGTGGAAAACCGTTACAATTCGCTTTATCTATGGAACGGACACCCATTTTCTTCTTTATTGCGACTAAAAGATTATCCTTATGCAGTGGAGGTGGATGAAGCGACTTTAAAGAAAAATGAGGAGATTTTTCAGTTCCTGACGCATGAGGCAGACAAAAGAGGTATTTGGGTGATCCAGATGTTTTACAATATCATTATCCCAAAACCATTTGCCGATAAGCACGGATTGAAAACGCAGGACCGCAACCGGCCTATTATTCCTTTAATTGCCGATTACACCAAAAAGTCCATTACGGCTTTTGTAGAAAAATATCCTAACGTTGGTTTAATGGTGGCTTTAGGCGAGGCCATGGAAGGTGTGGGGCAAGACGATATTGACTGGTTTACCAAAACCATTATCCCAGGTGTAAAAGATGGTTTAAAAGCTGCGGGCATAAAAGAGGAGCCACCCATTGTGCTCCGCGCCCATGATACGGATGCACCCAGTGTAATGAAAGCGGCACTGCCTTTATACAAAAATTTATACACCGAAAACAAATTTAACGGAGAGGCATTAACCACCTACCAACCCCGTGGTGCCTGGGCAGAGCTAAACAGGAAACTGGCAGCCATTGGTACCATTAATATATCGAATGTGCATATTCTGGCAAACCTGGAGCCTTTCAGGTATGGTTCGGCAGATTTCATTCAGAAGTCCGTACAAGCCATGAACAAAATTTATGATGCCAAAGGATTACACTTATATCCACAGGCAAGCTACTGGGACTGGCCATATACTGCTGACCAGGTGAATGGCAGATTATTAGAGGTTGACAGGGACTGGATTTGGTATAAGGAATGGGCACGCTATTCCTGGAATTCGCAGCGCGACCGTACAAAAGAAATCGATTACTGGGGCGCAGAACTGGCATCGAAATACGGCACGGATCTGGCCGGTGGAAAAGAAATATTAAATGCTTACGAAGAATCTGGAGAGATTTCGCCCAAGTTGTTGCGCAGGTATGGTATAACCGATGGTAACCGCCAGACGCTGACCCTGGGCATGCTGATGACGCAGCTGATTAATCCCTACCGATACGGTGTGTTTACCCTGATGTATGAATCGGAAGCGCCTGAAGGTGAAATGATCATCGACTATGCAGAAAAAGAATGGAAGAAACAGGGGCATATTGGTGAAACACCCATGCAGATTGCAAAAGAGGTGGTGGTACACGGCAAAAATGCCCTGGCATCGATCAATAAAGTGAAGGCCGGAAAAGATGTGGAAGAATTCAACCGTTTAAAAAACGACATGTATTGTTACGATGAAATGGCGAACTTTTATGCTGAAAAGGTGAAAGCTGCGCTCTGGATTCTTCGGTTTAAATATTCAAACCAGGTGACTGATCTGGAACAGGCTTTACCTTTCCTGCAAAACAGTGTAGATCATTATGCTAAACTAGTGAAACTCACCGAAGGGAGCTACCTGTATGCCAACAGCATGCAAACCAAACAGCGGAAAATCCCGATGCGTGGCGTAGATAAAACTTTTATCCACTGGAAAGAGATGCTTCCGGTATTTACCAAAGAGCTGGAACATTTCAAAAGGAGTATTGATTCATTGAAATCGGTAAAAGGGGCGGGTATTGTAACAGTTCAGCCTTATAAAAATGCGGAGGTAAAGCTGATCAGTCCATTAGAAAATTACACAGTTGAAAAAGAGGCAATCGTATTCGCCGACAGCTCGGTGCGCATCAAAGAAGTTGCAGACCAGCTGACCGGATTAAAAGGGATCAGACTTTCTAAAACCAGGCAATTGAAATCTGGTACGGAGATCAGCTTCGAGACTAAGATTCCGGTGAAGTTGCTGGTCGGCCTCTTCAATCAGAAAGATGCGAAATTCTTAGCGCCACCACAACTGGAAACAGATGCGAGTGCCAACAATTACGGACAATCGGAGATTAAAATCTCAAACGCGCTGGTATTGAATGGTTATCCGCCGGCAAATGTGCATGCCTATAGTTTTCCGGCCGGAAAACATACGTTAACTTTAGGTAAAGGGGAATGCCTGGTGCTGGGTTTTATTGATGATAAACAGGAATTGCGCATTTTCAATGCGGGTTTAGATGGCAGAGGTAAGGATATAGATTGGTTATTTGAATAATGATAAATACAAAGAAAATATTATTTACAGCAGGTATCTCGCTGTTAACGATTAGCGGTTTTGCACAGCAATCGGCTATTTTAGGCACATCTAAACTCAAAAAGTATGTCGATTATTTTAACTCAATTGATACGGAGGCGGTAAAAAACTTTGTGCCGAACAGCGAGGCTTTTACCTGGCTGGCCAATCAGGCCCCCATGTTCGAATGTCCTGATTCTGTATTGGAGCAAAACTATTATTATCGTTGGTGGACTTACCGCAAGCATCTGGTGAAAACTCCTGATGGATTTATCTTCACCGAGTTCATTGAGCCGGTAAAGCATGCAGGGAAATACAATTCCATCAGCTGCGCTTTGGGGCATCATATTTATGAAGGAAGATGGCTGAAAGACAATAGGTACTTTAAGGATTACATTAAGTTCTGGCTTTACAAAGCAGATATTGGGGAAAGCAAACAACGCTTCCACCAGTTTAGCAGCTGGGTAGATGACGCGGTTTATCAGAATGAACTGGTAAAACCAGACCAGGCTTTTTTAAAAGAGATTCTTCCTGCGCTGGATCTGGATTATGCCAAGTGGGAAGAGCAGCGCCAGCTTAAAAACGGTTTGTTCTGGCAAAATGATGTAAAAGATGGGATGGAAGAATCGGTGAGCGGTTCAAGGAAAGACCAGAATCAGCGTCCAACTATTAACAGTTATATGTACGGCAATGCAGTGGCTTTGAATAAGATTGCCAGTTTAATGGGTGATAAAGCAATGGCCTTAAAATACCAGGAAAAATCTGCAAGGATCAAAAGCCTGGTACAAGACAGCTTGTGGAATACAACCGAAAGTTTTTTTGAAACCATGAAGGCAAAAGGAGGCTCATCAGCTGTAAGGGAAGCGATCGGCTTTATCCCATGGGACTTTAATTTACCTGATGATAAGTCCGTTTACGCGAAAGCCTGGGATCAGTTACTGGATACTGCGGGGTTCAAAGCGCCCTGGGGGCTTACCACAGCGGAAAGAAGGGAGCCTACATTCAGGACCCGCGGCACGGGGCACAGTTGTGAATGGGATGGCGCACTCTGGCCCTTTGCCAGTTCGCAAACGCTGAAGGGATTAGCTAATTTGCTAACCAACTATAAGAATCATGGCAAAATGAATGCCCGGGTATTTTACCAGGAGTTGCACCAGTATGCTGCCTCGCACGTAAAAAACGGAAAACCTTACATTGGTGAATATCAGGATGAAAAAACCGGTGAATGGTTGAAAGGGGATAATCCGCGAAGCAGCTTTTATAACCACTCTACTTTTAATGATCTGGTGATTAATGACCTGATTGGGATCAAGCCCCGTGCAGATAATGTTTTGGAAATCACACCGCTGATTCCAAAAAACCAGTGGGATTGGTTTGTATTGGATAACCTGTCGTACCACGGAAAAAGCATTACCGTGTTATGGGATAAAACCGGAAAAAGGTACAATAAGGGAAAGGGTTTCCTGATTTTTGCCAATGGAAAAGAAATTTACAAAGGCAAAGATTTGAAGGCACTAAAAGTGAAAATGGATTAACCGAAAACACACAATGAAATTAAAGCTGGTAACAATCTTTTGTATAGCGATGGGCTTATTAACCACTTCAGTGGTTGCCAATGCACAATCCTATTACAATGTTTTAAAATACGGGGCTAAAAACGATAGCAGCAAACTGGCCACAACGGCCATAAAAAATGCCATTGAAGCCGCCTCGAAAGCAGGTGGTGGTACTGTTTATTTCCCTGCGGGAAAATATTTAACAGGAGCCATTCATCTGAAAAGCAATATCACCATCCTGATTGATGCCGGAGCGGAGCTGCACTTCAGCGATAATTTTGACGACTACCTGCCCATGGTAAAAAGCCGTTATGAAGGGGTTGATGTCACATCCTTTTCACCTCTTTTTTATGCCTATAAAGCCGAGAACATTTCCATCATCGGAAGGGGACTAATCGACGGCCACGGAAAGAAATGGTGGGATTTCGTTGAAGGCTATAAGGAAGGCCAGCCGCGCTCGAAATGGCAAGCCACTTTCGACGGACTCAACAAAGATATTGTGCTTCCGGATGATCCGAAGCAAATGAAACGCGGTTTCCTCCGTCCGCCGTTTATACAGCCGATGTTCTGTAAAAATGTGTTGATTGAAGGCATTACCATCAGAAATTCTCCATTCTGGACAGTTAATCCGGAGTTTTGCGAAAATGTAAAGGTTCACGCGGTGACCATCAATAATCCACATTCGCCAAACACGGATGGTATTAATCCTGAATCCTGCAACAACGTGCACATTTCTGATTGCCATATCAGTGTAGGTGATGATTGTATCACCATCAAATCGGGTAAAGATGCACCCGGACGTAAAATGGCTGTTCCTGCAGAAAATTATGTGATCACCAATTCTACCATGCTATCCGGTCATGGCGGTGTGGTAATCGGCAGTGAAATGAGCGGCGATGTGCGGAAAATAACCATTTCAAACTGCGTGTTTGATGGCACCGATCGTGGCATCAGAATCAAAACCGCCAGAGGGAGAGGCGGCATCGTGGAAGAAATCAGGGTGAGTAATATTATCATGAAAAATATTAAAGATCAGGCTATCGTACTGGATATGCAATATGCTAAAACCAATGTCGAGCCGGTTTCTGAGCGTACTCCAAAATTCAGGAATATTCATCTCAGCAATATCACCGGACAGGTAAATCAGGCAGGCTACTTAAATGGCCTGGAGGAGATGCCCATTGAAAACGTAACCTTCAACGACATCAATATGGAGGCTAAAACCGGATTCAGCATCTCGAATGCCAACCTGATAGAATTCCATAATGTTACGGTAAACACAGAAATCGGCCCTGCACTAAAAGCCCTGAATGTAACCCAGTTGATTGTTGACGGCTTCAAAAGCTATAAACCGAACACGGCGGCAGTGGTCGATCTGAAGAATGTAAGCGATGCTTTTATTTATAATGCCTTCCCGGTTCCGGCCACGGCAACCTATCTTAAATTGAGTGGGCAGACCACCAAAAATATCACCTTAGGCAATAACAACTTTGGAAAGATCAAGGCAGCCGTTAAAAAAGAGGGCGATGTGACCGAAAATGTCAATGTAATTTCTGGTGATAAAGGGCAGTAGAGATGAGGTTTGCAATACGGAAATATGTTTTGGTAATTTGCAGCCTGTGGCTCACTTTTCAGGCGAATGCCCAGGATAGGAATCAGTTACTGTGGTACAATAAACCTGCAGAAAAATGGACTGACGCCCTTCCTATCGGAAACGGGCGCTTAGGGGCAATGATTTTCGGGGGTGTAAACCACGATCATGTTCAGTTTAATGAAGAAACATTATGGACGGGTAAGCCCCGCAATTACAATAAGAAAGGTGCTTCGCGATATCTTGCTGAAATCAGGAAGCTTTTAGCGGAAGGAAAGCAGAAAGAGGCCGAGACTTTGGCGCAGGCGGAGTTTATGGGGGTGGAAAGTGAAGCAGGCAATAAGGCTGCCTGGGTAGAGGAAATGAAAGCTGGAAAAGGCATTCAGGGCAATCCTGCACTTCCCGGTTTTGATGATCAAAACTGGAAAGAGTTGGCCGTTCCGAGTTATGAGGGCTGGGAAACTGTGGGCTTACTAAACCTGGATGGGGCATTGTGGTTTCGCACGAGCATCGATGTGCCAGAAAGCTGGGTAGGTAAAGAGCTGACCTTAGATTTAAACAAAATCTTCGACGAGGATTTCACCTATGTTAACGGAGAACTGGTTGGCCATACGGATAAACCGGATGCACGAAAATATACAGTTCCGGCAAAGCTGATCAAGGCCGGAATAAATACAATAGCCATTCAGGTATTCAATTACGCTGATCGTGGTGGCATAGGTGGTTATAAAGATACCACCAAACCTATCGGGATTTATCCTGCAGGAAGCAATGTCGGTCAGGGAATCTCCCTGGTTAAAACCTGGAAGTATAAAATTCAAAATGCAAGCCCACCCGCAACACCGCAATATCAGGCCAGCTATCAACCTTTTGGTGATTTAGATTTAAACTTCCATCATGGCAAAGCAGCTGTTTCGAACTACAAGCGTTCACTTGATTTAACGACGGCCATTTCCAAAACCTCCTATACCGTAAATGACGTTCATTTCGAAAGGAGCTATTTCGCCAGTCAGCCTAACCAGGCAATAGTGGTTCATTTGACCTCCGATACCAAAAGATCTGTAAGCTTTGAAGCCTCATTTTCCAGCGTTCATCCGCAATCTTCGGTCAGGATGCTCGATCAGCATACTATCGCACTGAAGGTACAGGTAAAAGACGGTGCGTTGAAGGGCGAAAGCCGTCTGATGATTATTACCAGGAATGGCAATGTAAAGGTTGTGGGCAATAAAATCATGATCAGCAAGGCTGATGAGGCCACTTTGTTTTTAACCGCAGGAACCAACTTTATCAATGCGGATGATGTTTCGGGTAAGCCGGAACAAGCCAGCATTATGGCATTAAAATCTTTAAAGGGGAAAAGCTACGAAACGCTTAAGCAAAACCATATTCGCGAATACCAGTCTTACTATAATCGTTTTAAAGTAGATTTTGGCCCGTCGGCAAATGAGAAACTCCCTACTGATGAACGTTTGATCAGGTTCGCAAATTCCAGCGATCCGGCATTTGCGGCTTTGTATATGCAGTATGGACGCTATTTGCTGATTTCCAGCTCCCGCCCGGGTACGCAACCTGCCAACCTTCAGGGTATTTGGAATGATTTATTGAGTCCGCCCTGGGGAAGCAAGTACACTACCAATATCAATCTGGAGATGAATTACTGGCCGGCCGAAAATCTGAATCTTACTGATTTAAACGAGCCGCTGTTTCAGAAAATAAAAGGCCTGGCTAAAAATGGTGCTAAAACTGCAAAAGACTATTATAATGCCCGGGGTTGGGTATTACATCACAATACTGACCTATGGAATGGCACCGCGCCGATTAATGCATCCAACCATGGGATTTGGGTAACCGGCGCCGGCTGGTTGAGCGAGCACTTATGGGAGCATTACCTGTTTGCCAGAGATGAACGTTTTCTAAGAAATGAGGCCTATCCGTTGATGAAAGAGGCTGCATTGTTTTTTCAGGATTTTCTGGTTAAGGATCCAAAGACTGGCTGGCTGATCAGTACGCCGTCTAATTCTCCGGAGAATGGTGGGCTGGTAGCCGGACCAACGATGGATCATCAAATTATCCGTTCGCTGTTTAAAAATTGTATAGATGCTTCGCGTTTATTAAATGTCGATGACGCTTTCAGAGCAGAACTGGAAGACAAAGTAAAACAAATCGCACCCAATCAGATTGGGAAATACGGACAATTGCAGGAGTGGCTCGAAGATAAAGATGATACGGCCAGCAAACACCGCCACGTTTCCCATTTATGGGGCGTGTTTCCGGGAAATGACATTACCTGGGATCAGGACACAATGCTGATGAATGCCGCCAGAAAATCACTCATTTACAGAGGGGATGAGGCTACGGGCTGGAGCCTGGCCTGGAAGATTAATTTCTGGGCACGCTTTAAAGAAGGTGACCATGCCATGAAGCTAATTAAAATGCTCCTGAAGCCTGCTAATAGCGGTGCAGGTTCGTATGTAAACCTTTTCGACGCCCACCCGCCATTTCAGATTGACGGAAATTTTGGCGGCGCAGCGGGAATAGCGGAAATGCTGGTGCAGAGTCACCAGGGCTACCTGGATATTTTGGCTGCCTTGCCAACAGATATCCCGGACGGAAAGATTAGTGGTTTACGCGCCCGCGGTGGTTTCGAACTGGAATTGAACTGGGATAAAGGGCGGCTGACTTCACTGGTAGTGAAATCGACTGCGGGAGGAATGTGTGTAGTGAAGTATCAGGATAAGAAGATTGAATTTAATACAAAAGCTGGTGAGAGATATCAACTGAACGGGGATTTGAGGCTTAAATAATGATGAAGAATACAAAAGCATTACTGATTTTTTTCCTGTTGTTCTCAGTGACCGGGTTAAATGCCCAGACCAGGAAAGATATTTCTTTAAACGCAGATTGGCTAACCATTGCTGATGAGCAAAACATCCGGGCATACGATGGTTTCGAAGCACAGCAGTATAATCCGGTAAACTGGAAGACGGTAAATGTTCCCCACAATTGGGATCAGTATGAAGGCTATCAGCGCAAGCTTCATGGCAATAAACATGGTTATGCCTGGTATCGTAAAACGTTCAAAAGCAGGGAGTCAGGAGTGGGGAAAAGACAATTCCTCTATTTTGAGGGCGTAGGTTCATATGCTACCATATGGCTGAATGGAAAAATGATCGGCTATCACGCAGGTGGGCGAACCACTTTTACACTTGATGTTACAGGAGTCATCAAACAAAACAATCAGGAAAATATTCTGGCTGTTCGTGCTGATCATCCTGCCAACATTCAGGATTTACCCTGGGTAGATGGTGGATGTTCTACGGAACGCGGATTCTCTGAAGGCTCGCAACCCATGGGTATTTTCCGCCCGGTTCATTTAATTACCACGAATGATGTCAGAATTCAGCCTTTTGGCGTTCATGTCTGGAATGATGACCAGATCTCAGAAAAAGCGGCTGTTCTAAACCTCGCGACAACCATCAAAAATTACAGTAGCCAGTCGAGATCAATCACCGTTTCGACTCAACTCCTTGATGCAGGCGGAAAGGTGGTGAAATCCTTAAAAAATACGCTTACAATTCCTGCTGGCAGGGAAACCGAGTTAAGTCAGCAAACCGGTAAAATCGTTGACCCTCAGCTGTGGTCTCTGGAAAATCCGTATCTATATTCCGTACAAACCACGCTTGTAGAAAATGGAAAACTACTTGATGAAGTGAAAACGCCCTATGGTATCCGCTGGATCAGCTGGCCCATTGGCGATAAGGCCTCACAGAAAGTATTTTTGTTAAACGGAAAGCCGGTGTTTATTAATGGTATTGCCGAATATGAGCATTTAATAGGGCAGAGCCATGCTTTTTCAAACGAGCAGATTTCATCGAGGGTAAGGCAGATCAAAGCGGCCGGCTTCAATGCCTTTCGCGATGCCCATCAGCCCCATAATCTGCTTTATTCAGCATACTGGGATCAGGAAGGGATTTTGTGCTGGACACAAATGGCTGCGCATATCTGGTACGATACCCCTGCGTTCAGGAGTAACTTCAAAGCATTGTTAACCGACTGGGTAAAGGAACGCAGGAACAGCCCGGCAGTGGTTTTATGGGGACTGGAAAATGAAAGTACCCTGCCCGAGGCCTTTGCAAAGGAATGCACCGATCTGATCAGAAAACTCGATCCAACAGCTTCATCGCAACGCAAGGTAACCACCTGTAATGGCGGTAAGGGTACAGACTGGGATGTTCCGCAAAACTGGACGGGTACTTATGGTGGGAATCCGCTAAGCTATGGTGAAGACCTGCAGCGGCAAGTGCTGGTGGGTGAATATGGCGCCTGGAGAACCATAGACCTCCATGATACAGATGCCAATGGTAAAGGCTATACAGAAAACAAGATGACCGACCTGATGGAAACCAAAGTCCGCCTGGCTGAAACGGTTAAAGATAAAACTGCTGGTCACTTTTTTTGGCTATACAGCTCGCACGATAACCCGGGAAGGGTACAGGGAGGCGAGGGGTTGAGAGACCTCGACCGGGTTGGACCGGTAAATTACAAAGGGATGTACACTCCCTGGGAGGAACCGACAGACGTATTTTATATGTTCAGGGCGAATTATGCGTCGAAGAAGACGGAGCCGATGGTGTATATCGTCTCGCATACCTGGCCAAACCGTTGGACTAAGCCCGGCATTAAGGATAGTATTGTTGTGTATTCAAACTGCGATGAGGTAGAGCTTTTCAATGACGTGAACGGTCAGTCGTTAGGCAGGAAAACGCGTGGAGTTGTGGGCACTCATTTCCAATGGGATAAACCAGAAATTAAATATAATGTACTGTATGCTGTGGGATATGTAGATGGGAAGGCTGTTGCGAAAGATCAGATCGTTTTGAATGACCTGCCTTCATCGCCCGGCTTTAGCCGTCTGTTGGAAAAGACTACGGTTTTAGCACCGCAGAAGGGATATCAATACCTGTACCGGCTAAATTGTGGCGGACCCGCTTATCAGGATGCGTCCGGAAACGTATGGCTGGCAGATCAGCAATTAAGCACTGATGGAAAAAAGTATGGCTCAGGTTCGTGGACAGATGCCTTCCCGGGTGTACCGGCTTTTTTTGCCAGTCAGCGAAGAACATTCTCGCCGATTCAGGGTAGTTCAGACTGGAAGCTATTTCAGTCGTTCAGGTATGGCAGAGATCAGTTAAAGTTCAGTTTTCCTGTACCCGCCGATGGGGAGTATCTGGTAGAGCTATATTTCATTGAGCCCTGGCTGGGTATTGGTGGCGGCATGGATGCCGAAAAAATGAGGCTGTTTGATGTAGCCATCAATAATCGGGTGGTATTAAAGGACCTTGATATCTGGAAGGAAGCAGGAACAAACAAAGTGCTAAAAAAAACCGTCAGGGCATTCGTGAAAGGCAGGCAGCTGGTGGTTTCTTTTCCTCAGGTTAAAGTGGGGCAGGCACTGATTTCGGCCATTGCCATCGCTACAACAGATCAGAAGGTTAAAGTGGCCGATCAACGTAATCAGATTATTGAACCCGGTGCAAGTAACGAATATCAGTTAGAAAGCTGGATGGATGTCGGCGATCAGCAGTATGCCGGTAACAGGGCAACTTTCAACCAACTTCCGCCAAACTTATATGGCGCAGAGTGGATTCATTTTAAGTCTGCCGCTTCAAAAAGACAAGTTAAATTCAAAATGAACCGGGAGGCAGATGTATTTGTACTGAGCAGCCCTGGTTCTGCAAGCATGAAGCTTTATGAAGATACTAAAACGCAGGTTGTAAATAGTGTTGGGGATCACTTCAACGTATATCGAAAGCGATTTAACAAAGGTGATGGGTTAGATTTACAGGGAGATTTTGCCAATGTGGTAATTGTTCCGCCAAGTGAGCTTGCACCTGCCTATGATTTAAAAACGGTCACTTCTTACAAAGCAACCGATGCGGTATTAAGGGGAACCAGTATTGTTAGAGCTGAACTGATGGGCAAACCTCGTGTAACTTTTAAATCAGCAAGTGGCGGTATTCTGGAATGGAGCATTCAGGTTGGGGTAGCAGATACCTATTCGTTAACGATCAAGTATCATAATCCTTCCGATAAACCTTTAAAAGCTAAACTCATATTTTCATCTGCCGACGGGACAGTAATGAAAACTGAACCGCTGGAATTTGCTGCCACTAAAGAGGGCAAGTGGAACTACCTGAATAGCGATACCGGCAGCATGATTAACGCCGGAAGCTATAAGCTGAGTGTGGTTGCGGTAGATGCTAATGCACTGACCATTGATGCTTTAGATGTTCAATAAGATAATATGGTATAAGATGTAGCGAAAATCTTATATGAATGCTGATATTTAGCCATGCATATTTGTTTTAACCAAATTAATAAACGAGCCAACAATTAATGAGAGGTCTTCCTGTATTCGATCTGGCGATTATCTTCATTTACCTTGTTGGGATGATATTAGTTGGTGTTTATTTTTCGCGAAAAAATAAAAATACCGAGCAATTTACAAAAGCCTCGGGCCTCATTCCCGGATGGGCAATAGGTTTATCCATTTATGCTACGTTTCTAAGCAGCAACACTTTTTTAGGGGTTCCCGGAAAAGCATTCGGGAGCAACTGGAATGCATTTGTATTTAGTATCTCTATGCCGCTGGCCGCATGGGTGGCATCGAAATATTTCGTGCCTTTTTACCGCCGCAGTGGAGAGATATCTGCCTACACCCATCTGGAAAAGCGCTTTGGCGCATGGGCAAGGGTATATGCCGTAATTTGTTTCTTGCTCACGCAACTGGCCAGGATGGGTTCTATATTTTTTGGAATTGCCCTGAGTCTGCAGGCCCTAACAGGTTATTCCATGCAGTTGATTATGATTGTAATGGGCATTTGCATTATCTTCTATACCGTTTTGGGGGGAATAGAAGCAGTGATCTGGACAGAAGTGGTTCAGGCAGTTGTTAAAACACTGGGTGCTTTGCTCATTCTCTACCTGATTTTTCGCAACATGGACGGGGGGGTAGCCAGGATAATTGAGATCGGGAAATCGGCCAATAAATTTAGTCTGGGCAGCTTTAAAATGGACTTCACCAGCTCATCCTTTTGGGTGGTCCTGCTGTATGGATTTTTCATTAACCTGAATAACTTTGGGATGGATCAGAACTATATTCAGCGTTATCACACGGCCTCTTCAGCTAAAGCTGCGTCCCGGTCGGTGTGGTTATGTGTATGGTTATATATTCCCGCTTCGCTGTTGTTTTTTATTATAGGATCTTGCCTGTTTGCTTATTATGAGGTTAACCCTGATCTGGTACAGTCTATCAAACATCAGGTAGCGGTAGAACGTTTGCCTTTACACGCTTCGGCAGAGGAGATTTTAAGGGTTCAGCAGGCCTTGCAGCCTGCAGATTACGGCGATAAAATTATGCCGGACTTTATGGTAACGAAAATTCCGGTCGGCTTGGTCGGCTTAATTGTATCCGCCATTTTATCGGCAGCCATGAGTACCATCAGCTCGGGCATGAATGCTTCGGCGACTGTATTTTCGGTTGATATCTATAAACGCTATTTTAAAAAGGATATCACTGAGAAACAAAACCTGTCGATGTTGCACGTGGCCACAATTGGATTTGGTTTACTGGGCATGTTAGCTGGAATTGCGATGATTGGTGTGAAAAGTATATTGGACATGTGGTGGCAGCTATCGGGGATTTTTGCTGCGGGTATGCTCGGCTTATTTCTGCTTGGGATTGTAAGTAAACAAAGCAAAAACCATGAAGCAATTATTGCCACCTTGATAGGGATACTGGTAATTATCTGGATGACTTTTTCTTCACTGTTACCTGAGGAATATGAGGCATTTAGAAATCCGCTACATCAGAATATGATTATTGTGGTGGGAACACTAACCATATTTCTGGTTGGCGTTTCCCTTACGAAAGTTAAAAAGCTTAACACCTGACCCGGGCAACTGCAAAAGCCGGGTAATAAAATAAAACAATAGTTAACACCAGATTACAATGGAAAACTCACAAAAGGGGTTCATCCCGGTTATGCTCACGCCTTTTTTAAGCAATGGCAACATTGATTATCCTGCACTTACTCAATTGACAGAAATTTATCTGCAGGCGGGTGCTTCGGGTCTGTTTGCAAATTGTCTCTCGAGTGAGATGTTTGAATTGAATGAGAAGGAGAGGTTAGAGGCCATTAAGCACGTGGTTAAAACTGTTGATGGCGCTGTTCCGGTGGTTGCTACGGGTACTTTTGGTGGCGCAATTTCGCGACAGGCTGAGTTTGTAAAAAAGGTGAACGACGCAGGTGTGGAAGCTGTAATCATCATCACCAGTCTGCTGGCAGCTGAAAATGAAGCTGATGAAGTGCTGGATGAACGGGTCTCTGATTTGCTGAATCAGACGGGTGAGATTCCCCTTGGCTTTTATGAATGCCCGGTACCTTACAAAAGGGTGTTAAAACCATCACAACTGGCTGAATATGTAGCCAGCGGAAGAGTGATTTACCATAAAGACACCTGTCTCGATCTGGATCAGATCAGGCAAAAGCTCACTTTAACTAAAGGACATGCTTTTGGGCTTTATGATGCCTATATGGGGCACGCAGTTCAATCTTTAAAAGCAGGCGCATCTGGTTTATCCTGTATCCAGGGAAATTACTTCCCCGAGTTAATCGTGTGGCTATGCGACCACTATAACGGTGCGGAATTGCAGCATGAAGTGCAAGTTGTGCAGCAGTTTCTGATCAAAAATATGGAGGTGATGCATGAGGTTTATCCTTTAGTTTCAAAATACTTCCTTCAGAAAAGGGGTTTAAATATCGGTACCTTCACCCGCAGGAATGTGGGGAAGCTAACACCGGCAACAATCAAAAATGTAGACCAATTGTATGCGGATTATGCCGCGCTCAGGAGCGATCTTAATATTGAGGTTTTCGTATAGTAACGGAAACAAAGCGGCCACGGAATGTATTAACTTTTGAACCACCTAAGACATGGGAGAACATCTTAATTGAGATACTTCCTTTTATAATCCAGCGGCGTCATGCCGGTTACTTTCTTAAAATGCCTGTAAAAATTAGATACGTTATTGAAACCGCAATCGAAACAGATCACTTCTGTTGGCAACTTGTTCTCCACCAATAGTCTGCAGGCATGACTTACCCTGATTTCGATCAGGAAATCGTAAAAGGTTTTTTTAGTCATGAGTTTAAAATAGCGGCAGAAGGAGGTAACACTCAGGTTGCTTAGTGAAGCCACTTCTTCAAGCGTGATGTCTTTTTTATAGTTACTCAGCGTATAATTACAAATCTTATTGATCCTTACGGTTTCCGATTCATTGGACTGATAAAATGTATTTTTTCCGCTTACTATGCTATCATACTCGTCGGTTTCTGCGAGCGTCTTAATGATGGACAGCAAAATAATGATCCTGTCGAGATTGGTTGCATCAACAGCCATACGCATCAGGTCAACCAGCTTATCTTTTGCCTTACCTTTAATCACCATACCGCTTTTTGCTTTTTCAAATAATTTTGGAATGAGGTAAGCTTCGGGAAGGGTAAGAATATATTTGCCTAAACAGTCGGGCAAAAAATGAATCACCATTGCTTCAGTATTTAAATCCGGATTGTTCTGAAAATACTCTTCCTTACATCTCCAGGTATGCGGCAGGTTTTCTCCAAGAAGAATCATTTCATCTGGTTCAAAGTTGCTGATGTTGTCGCCGATAAACCGTACGCCTTCCCCTTTAATTACGTAATGTAGTTCCAGTTCGGGATGGTAATGCCAGATGTTTCCGAAGTCGGGCTTAATATCGTGGCGGATGCTGAATGAACTTTGCAGGGTAATGGGTACTTTGTGAAAATGAGGTTTCATGCGTTAGGTTTAAAAATATCTGGTTAGCGGTTCTTCTATGCTCAAAAGCAACAGGTTGACGCCTTAAAGTTAAAACGTATTATGGTAATATCCTATATTAATTAGATAAAAACTATCATTAAAAACGACTGTGGATTGTTGAGTTTTGTAGAAAGGCCGCTAGGCCCTAACCAAAATATAAACCGGCAAATTATTTTTATATAAATTTTTTGTTTATTAATGAAATAATAGAGCATAAAACACAAAGAAATTTTACTAGTTTCGGATAGCCGTTTTTGCCATTTGCAATAACGTTAATTTAACCAAAATTCAATTCACAATAAAATTCAAATTATGAGAGTATCTTTTTTAGCATTGTTGTTAACCTTCTCCAGTATAGCTGTAAGTTTTGCCCAGAACAACGCGGTTGAAGATAAGGCTGCTTATCAAAAGGTAATTACTGAGCGTGCTGATAAAATAGTAGCCAATCTTGGTGTTAAAGATGCCGGAAAAGCAGAGAAGGTGAGAAATGTAATCAGAGATCAGTACAGTAACCTCAATGATATTTACAGCGCGCGCGATGCCAAAGTTGCAGCCATTAAGGATCAGCAGAAAGATAATAAGGTTGAGCGCGATTCGGCCCTGGGTAAACAAGCCCGTATTACTGATGCCGAGCTGGCAAAACTCCACAAAAAGTATATTAGCAAACTTTCTGCTCAATTAACTACTGAGCAGGTTGAAGGGGTGAAAAACGGTATGACCTATAATGTGATGCCCAATACTTATAAAGCCTATCAGGAAGAAATTCTGACTTTAA
Organism: Pedobacter frigidisoli; assembly: GCF_032678525.1. Classification (GTDB taxonomy): domain Bacteria; phylum Bacteroidota; class Bacteroidia; order Sphingobacteriales; family Sphingobacteriaceae; genus Pedobacter; species Pedobacter frigidisoli_A. The sequence continues at coordinate 408,356 of NZ_JAVTSE010000005.1, read as the reverse complement.
CTGAAGATCAGAAAAAACAGATTTTTACCTGGCTTCACGAGGCACGCGAGCGGGCAATGGATGCAGAATCGTCGGATAAAAAGCATGCCTGGTTCGGTAAGTATAAAGGACGGATCAACAACTATTTATCAGCTGCGGGCTATGATCTGAAAAAAGAGGGCGTAGAGTGGGAGAAGAGGCGGAAGGCGAAGGCGGCTGAAGCAAACTAAAAACCAGAAAAAACAGTAACTAACCAAATAAACTATTATGAGAATTAAAATTTTGAGCAGAGCCTCCCGGGCTCTGTTGGTGCTGCTTTTTGCCTCAACTTTCGCTTTTGCACAGCAGAAACAGATCAGAGGCAAGGTAGTAGACAAGAAAGACGGGCAGCCCATCCCTGGGGTAAGCGTTGGCATTAGAGGTAAAACCAACAACGTTGGTACTAATGATAAAGGTGAATTCGCCTTATACGCAGATCCGGCCACTGATGCATTGGTTTTCTCTTATATTGGCTATGTCAGACAAGTGGTGCCATTGGATGGTAAAGTTACTTTGCAGGTTAACCTTGCCGAAGATTCACAGAATCTGGATGATGATGCCGTTATTGTAGTGGGGTATGGTGTAAAAAAGAAATCTGAAATTTTAGGCTCAGTAGCCAACATAAAAGCAGAAGAAATACAGGATTTACCAGTTCCAAATATCGCAGCTGCTTTGAGGAACAAAATTCAGGGCGTTGGTGTAAATACTGTTTCAGGGAAGCCAGGCTCATCCATTACTTTGAATATCCGTAACTCCACTGCTTCTGAACAATCACAATTATATGGTGTTACATCCGAGCCATTGTATGTAATTGATGGTATTACCGTTTCCAGAGATGAATTTGACAATATCGACGTGTCGATGGTTGAAGATATTTCTTTCCTCAAGGATGCTTCTGCGGCTATCTACGGCGCTTCAGGCGCAAAGGGCGTTGTGTTAATTACTACGAAACGGGGAAAGACTGGCAAACCCAAAATCAGTTACACTGGATATGTTGGCATACAGGATAATACGAGTGATGTTAAAATATTGAGTGCTTACGAACATGCAACATTACTTAATGATGCGAACAAGATCAAAAATGCGGCGACATCTTCTTTATTTTCTGATGCAGATCTGGAATTGCTGAAAAACAATCCCAATAAAAGCTGGTTCGATGAATTGTGGCAAACTGCTACCACAAACCGGCATAATATTAATGTGTCAGGCGGATCAGAAGCAATTACCTTTTTTGCAGGTGGAAATTATTACAATGAAACCGGTAATTATGGCGGTATTACCTATAATAAATACGCTTTTCGTTCGGGTATGAACGCAAAGATATTACCTGGTTTAACTGCAGATGTAACACTGAATTTTGATTTCAATAAAAAAAACAGCGATACTTATAAAAATGGAGGTGAGAATGATCAGGCTTTTTTTCAGCAGCTAATTACCACTCCCATGTGGGTGCCCATACAAATTGATGGTAAGCCGGTAAATTATAATGGTACAACTAACCCGTTGGCAGTTATTAATTCAGGGAATAACATTTTTACCAAATCGCAGGGTTTAAATATCAATGCAGCCATTAACTACAGTCCCACTTTCATTAAAGGCTTAACAGCGAGTGTAAGGTTCGGTAAAAATAACCGCGGCGGAACCAGCGGACAATATGTGCCACCATACACCGTGTATAATTTTAGAATGACAGGGCAAAACGGATTGTTATACACCAATGAGTCCATTGGTTCCGTTACAGCAGTTGGGGTTGCCAACACCTTATTATTAAAAGGAACAACTACCGAATCAAGCTATCAGGCTATTGGGTCATTAAATTACAGCCGCACTTTTGGTAAACATTCTGTATCTGCAATGGCTGCATTTGATCAATCTGAAGGTAACAGTGAATCATTAACAGTGTACTGGAGAAATCAGGTCCTGCCAAATATAGATCAGTATTGGGGATTCGACCAATCTACCTTTACCATGCAGGAGAATACCTTCGGAGAATCTGTACAGCGTTCATACGTTAGTCGTTTTAATTACGATTATGATAAAAAATACTTACTTGAGGCAATTGCCAGATGGGATGCCTCTTCTAATTTTGCTCCTGGAAACAGATGGGGATTATTCCCGAGCTTAGGCATAGGCTGGGTAATCAGTCAGGAAAACTTCTTCAAAGAGAATGTGAAAGTGGTAAATAACCTGAAGGTTAGGGCTAATTATGGTTTGGTAGGGGAGAGCCGTGTGGATGCACGTTTGTGGCAATCCAGATATAAAGTCGATCCTAATGGATATTCGTACAATGAAACTTTATACGGAGGCTTAAACCCGTCCATCTTGCCTAATCCGGATATCACCTGGGAGAAAGCCAGAACAATGAATCTCGGATTGGATGCCTCTTTATTTAATAACAAACTGAATATTACCTATGAATTTTACCACCGATACTCTTATGATATGTTCGATAAAGGAAATAATGAGAACTTCCCGATGTACGCTGGTTTCGAAGCTCCTATAGTAAACTATCAACAGAGAACAGCGTGGGGTCATGAAATTTCCATCGGCTACAAAACCCGGTTTGCAAAAGACTGGAGCATATCTACCGACGTAATGTTCGGATTTGGCAATAGCCGGATTGATCGGATGTTCTACAATCAGTTTCAGTTATGGGATATCACCTACCCTGATTTGAAATATCAGTTTGGTACCAACCCGAATGTATACAATTCATCTAATTATGGCCTGATATCCAAAGGAATGTTCAGAAGTCAGGCTGAAGTAGACGCCTTTTTAAATAAGAATCCTACTTACACCATTAATGGTTCAGTTCCACAGGTTGGTTGGTTGTACTACGAGGACACCAACGGTGATGGTAAGATAACGGAGAAAGATCAGACCCTTATGTTTAAAAAAACCAATGGTTTTGGAGTTGGATTTAATGTTGGTTTAAATTATAAATCATTCAGTTTAGCAACGAACTTTGTAACCCGTTTCGGAGGTAAGGTTTTCTTCGATGCAAAATCCAAAGCACCTGCCAGCAATACGGTAAACGTTCCGGCCTATTGGAAAGACCACTGGACCCCTGAAAATCCGAATGCAGCATTTCCCCGTTATGATGATCCTTCAATCGCTGCTGGCTGGAATTCTACCTTTTGGGCAAGAAGCGGAACCATGATTAGGATTAATAATATGACACTGACCTATAAAATGCCTAAATCATTAACCAGCAGACTTGGACTAAGCGATTCGCGTTTGGTTGTAGCCGGCAATAACCTTTGGACAATCGTAAATCCGCTAGACTACAAAGATCCCTATTCATCAACCATTTATGATTATCCAACACTGAGAACCATTTCAGTTGGACTAAATGTAAGTCTTTAATGTTTGTTAACGTAAATCAAGCCAAAATGAATTTTAAAATTAAATATGCATTCGCCATTGGTATTATGTCGGTGCTCACCATATTAATATCTTCCTGTAAAAAAGATTTTTTCGATTTGAAAGACCGTAACGGTATGGATTCGAGGATATGGGATAATGAAGGGTCAATACAATTTTTATTGAATGATACCTATGACGTGGCCATGCCAGACTATCCCTATGAAATAACCGCTGATAATGTCATTTATGCCAGCGATGAAGATAAATATTCCTCTTCAGAATCCATTATGCGTAAAGCGATTGGAGTAAACGGTACGCTAACCTCTAATGATGTGAAATACATTGCAACAAAATATCAGGGAAATAAGGGCGACAACAGGTACTTTGATATTGCCCGTTGTAATACGGCTATTGCAGAAATACCGAAGGGGACCTTATCGCAAACCTCAAAAGATAAATTAAGAGGACAATTTTTTGCTTTAAGGGCACTAACATACTTTCAACTGGTAAGGCTTTATGGCGGTGTACCCTTAGTCTTAACTGCCCAGGATCCTGACAATATTACCTTGTCAGGGAGAGCAAAAGCATCAGTTTGCTTTCAGGCAATAGTAAGCGATTTGGATTCAGCGATGAAGCTGCTCACGGGCGTAACCTGGGCAGATGCAACCGAACGAGGTAAATTTACCCGTCAGGCTGCAGCGGCACTAAAAGCAAGGGCTTTGCTTTATTGGGCAAGCCCACAATTTAACCCGACTACAATTTCTGCACACCCGTTCGACCAGTCGAGATGGCAAAAGGCTTATGATGCCAATAAAGAAGCCTATGAAATTTGCAAAACTGCCGGAGCTTCCTTAATGCCAAATTATTCAGACATCTTTTTAAAAGAGGGTACTTCTAACCCGGAAGCGATCATTGTGCGTTCTTATTCTGCAAAATTGGCTAAGCGGGGCCAAAATGTGGAACAAAAAAGCCGCCCAACGGAAGAGGGTGGAAATGCTTCGGCATTTAATCCAACCCTTCAGTTGGTAAATGCCTATACAATGAAAGATGGTGTGCCGATAGGTCAGGGAAGTTCTTTTACATATGACCCGGTTTTGTTTTGGGTTAACCGAGATCCACGGTTAGATGCCACTATAGCGTATAACGGCAGTAGTTGGAAACTAAGTGGTTCAGCAACCAGGAGGCAGTGGTGTTATACCGGCGGCATTACAGAAGCTTCACCGCAGGGTTTTTACCTTAAAAAATTCTGTGATCCGGATCTTGCAAAGGGATCTGTAGCTTATGCAAATGACTACGGCGGTAATGGTTTGGATTGGGTAGAACTTCGTTTTGCGGAAGTCATCATGAATTACGCTGAATGTGCAAATGAAGTTGGAAACCTGCAGGAGGCAAAGGATTTAGTAAAATTAATCAGAATAAGAGCTGGTATTCAAGCCGGTACTAAAAATTATGGACTGGACCTGGCTACCACAAAAGAGCAAATGCGTTCGTTGATCACTAATGAACGAATGGTTGAATTTTGCTTTGAAGGAAAACGGTCATTTGATTTACGCAGAATGCGTCAGTATCACTTGTTATCAGGTAACATGCAAACGATTCAATGGACTGTTAAAACCACTGCCCTTAAAACAGAGCTGGAAACTGTAGGTACCAACGGAATACGTTTTCGGGAAGGGATTAACATCAATGACAGAACCACATTTGATAAATATTTTTCCACATCAAATGTAAATCAGGGTGCCACTGGATTTGCTGTGTTGGATACCTACTACTTTTATGCCTTGCCCTCAACATTTATGAATTCAAGCCCGCTTCTGGATCAAACCATTGGATGGGATGGGGGCACATTCGATCCTTTGTAGTCTGGTTGTTAACTTTAATAAAGTCAAAATGAAAAAAAATATAAAATACCTCGGTCTGTTTTTTATGACTGCGCTTCTTTTTTCAGCGTGTAAAAAAGAAACAGAAAACATATTTAACATGTTTTCTGATGTTACGGTCACTTACACTGCCAACAGCAAGTATGCGGTAACTGACTATAAAGATGTAAACGTTGGAGACAGTGTATATATAGAATATAATATTGAGTCTGCTAAAACCGATATGTATGCGGCGTGTATTTTTGAAACCTCCTCTGCAATACCGACTAAGATCACTCTTGATGATTCGCAAAGAAGAAAAGCTTCGGGAATTTTTAAAATCAAGATGGACACACGTGTAGGAAAAATTTCTTACCGGGTTTGGGCACTTGATAAAGGAGGGATTTACCTGGGAGACGGATATAAGACTATCACCCTTAATGTTTTACCTGATTATAAATATTGGGCATCAAGGGAATTCTTTATTCCCGACTCCGTAGGTAAAAATTCAAATTCCTATATATCACTAACTGATGGTCAGTTATATACGTACAACAATGGAAAAGATAATACCGGTAAGATAGATTTGGGCTTATACAGGGCGCCAGTGATAGGAACCGGCGGTGCTATTACAGGATATTTGTATAATGTATATGCTCTTGATGCCAATCCGATGCCCTTTGGTGCCTACGACATGAGCTCATGGACAAATAAGAGGGCGACTTTAGTTGCTGCACCCAAAACAGGCCAGGCTTCAGCCTTTACAGCATTAAGGACAGGTGCTCAGATTATTACCGCAGGTAAAAGCGCAAAACCTACCATTAAATCAATCACAACGGGACTTGGTGCCGGCAGTTTGTTTTACTTTCTAACGCCCGAAGGAAAGTATGGGGCATTTTATGTTAACTCTATTTCGAGCAACAACTCAACCCGAGGCATATTTTTAAATGTTGATATAAAGGTGCAAAATTAAATAAGTTTAATTGTTAGTTAGGAGGGAGGTCACCATTTTGGGGCCTCTTTTTTTTTGCTTTTTCAAAGTGGAAATAACAGAAATAGAATTCAGTTTTTGATTTTGTATAGCTATATAAGGACAAGACAATAAGACAAAAATAAGACAGTTGTTCGGGAGCTCTTCGGGAAGTGTTCGGGAAACCTCCTGCCGGGCTTCGGGAAACCTTGCGGAATTGTTCGGCAACGAGTGCGGATGGTATCGGGAATCCTCCCAGACAATATGCAGAAAACTTCTGGAAAAGTTCGGGTAATGTTCTCCTGGTCATCGGCTGGCAGTAAAAGAATGCCCGATGTTTACCTGAACTTTTCTACTACTTTTTCCAGAGTTTAGTATAATCCAAGTGCAATGCTACTCAACAGTATCGTAACAAATGTACGTATCATCTACACAAACGAGACCAGCGATCTCAATGTATTTCATCGTTCAAAATAAGACTGTTAGGTTTTGAGGCTTGGTAAAAATGACCTAAATTTCAGGAAATTAGGGTGACAAATAAAAAAATAAATTTTTTATTTAAATATTGTATTTATATATGAATTTATTTGTACCTTGGATCATTGTTTCGTTAATACAAATTGTTGAGTTGTATCATTGAGACTAGAATTGTTTAAAAAACAATCTAACCAAAATATAAAAAACCGTAATCAAAAAATAAATGAGCCGTTCCGCAGAATCTGTTTGGTGTGTAAATCATTGTAATTTTCAATAATCATTTAGTAACTATCAGCTGATCTGGTTATCTGTTTCTATAGGAAAAAAAATAAAATCAAATTTTAAATCAATGTGACTGGCTTCTTGCTCTTTAGCTGTTTACATCGAGAACTAACCAAATAATAAATATGAACTTAAAATTTTTACGCAAATTTTCATTGTTCTTGCTGCTATTACTATGTGCAAGTTCAGCTCTATTTGCCCAGGTACGAAAGGTAACGGGTAAGGTGGTAGACCAGTCTGATGGTCAGGGCATCCCAGGGGTGAATGTTAGCCTTAAAGGTATTCCTAGTAATGTAAGTACGAATAGCGACGGTGTGTTTACCATTCAGGTAAGAAGTGATGCTGATGTCCTGGTGTTTTCTTATATAGGGTATGTAAGACAACAGGTTACAGTGGGATCAAAAGATGCGATAACTGTTAAGCTGGTTTCAGAAAATAAGAACCTGGAAGACGTAGTAGTGGTGGGGTACGGCGTACAAAAACGCACAACCTTAACAGGATCTGTTGTCGATATTAAAGCTTCAGAAATTGAAGACCTGCCTGGTACTAACGTAGCCGCCGCTTTAAGTGGCAGGCTACTGGGTGTTGGCGTTAGTGGAGGTGTTGCACGTCCAGGTACACCCGCGAAAATTACAATAAGAAATCCAAATACGATTTTCTCTAAAGATGGAGGAAGTACAGATCCTTTATACGTAATAGATGGTGTGATTCAGATTGATGGTCAAGGTAAACCGGATGCCACGAATTTTGGGAACCTTGATGCCTCAGAGATTGAGAGCATGTCATTTTTGAAAGATGCGTCTGCGGCTATCTATGGTACAAGAGGCGGAAATGGGGTAGTGTTAGTAACAACTAAACGTGGAAAAACGGGTAAACCTAGAATTTCATACAGTGGTTCTTACGCTATTAATGACGAGGCTTACCGTACCAAAATGATGAGCGCATACCAGTTTGGCCAATACTTCAACATTATGAATGGTCCGAATGGGGGGGCGAAGATTCCTGGAGTAGATAATTTTTTCACAGACGATGAACTGGAGCATTTCAAGACTATCGATTATGATCGCCTGGAAGATGCCTGGAAATCCGCATACGATGTTCGTCACACCTTAAGTGTGAGCGGTGGTGCTGACCGTGCAACCTATTTTGCTAATGCATCATACAACAAACAAACAGGTAATTTAGCAACACTAGATTTCAGCAGATGGAATTTTAGAGCCGGTACAGACGTTACCGTCGCCTCTAACTTGAAGGTTGGTTTACAGGTTTCGGGTAACAGTGGTGATTTGGTAAAAACCTTTAATAAAGTTTCAGGCGAAGGGGTTGAGGATGATTATAAAAACCTGCTCTTAGCTCCTAGATATGTTCCTGATTATATCAATGGTTTACCGGTAAAACTTCCTGGTACTACAAATGACTTATCAAGATATCATTTCAACGAAATCAATAGGTTAAATAACCTGGCTACAACCAAATCTAATCTGTTTACCGTAAATGCTTATGCAGAATATGAAGCTCCATTCATTAAAGGGCTAAAAGCCAGGTTCGCTTATGCAAGAAATACAGGTAACTCAGTGGGCGACCAGATAGGGACATCTTATACATTATATGAATTTAACAGATTAGGGACAAATAAACACATTTATGAGGGTGCAACAGTAGCCAGTTCATTAAGGGTTACCAATGGCGATCGCTTGTATTACTCGAATACAAACCAAAAAAGCGAACAAACCAATTTTGTTCTAAATTATGCACGTGATTTTGGAAAGCATTCAGTAAGTGGATTGTTTACTGTGGAGAAATCAGAATCTGAAAACTCGCAGCAGGTTGTATATAAAGCCAGTCCGATTGCAGCTACTAATGGTCAATTCAACTCGGCAACGGGGGCAATCGATGGTTCTACAAGTGCAAACGAGGCTGGGACACTATCTTATGTAGGTAGAGCAAATTATGCTTACGCCAATAAATATCTTGCGGAGTTTTTATTCAGAACAGATGCTTCAACGAAATTTGCACCTGAAAATTATTGGGGCAAGTTTTATTCGGGATCTGTTGGTTGGGTAATTTCAGAGGAGAGTTTCTTTAAAGTACCCGCAGTTAATTACCTAAAGCTGAGATATGCTTTCGGAGTTCTTGGAAACGATCAGACCAAAGCCTGGTTGTGGAGACAGCGTTACACATTTCAGGATGGTAAAGGTGGTGTATTCGGAGGGAATAGTGCAGCTACCACTGGTTTTAAAATGGAAGCTGCCCCAAACAGAGACGCAACCTGGAGTACAGAATATAAAAATAATGTTGGTATAGATGCTAAATTCCTTGCCAACCGATTATCACTGAACGTGGAGGGTTACTATAATTTGGCCAGAAATATTTTGATCGAGCCTACAGCGAGCATCCCGGTAACTGTTGGGGGTACTGTAGCATCCGTAAACTTTGGAGCAGCTGATTATTTTGGTTACGAACTTGGTATCTCCTGGGATGATAAAATTGGATCTGACTTTAATTATGGTGTAAGTGCACGTTTTGGCTGGAACGATGATAAAGTGAAAGTGGGTAACTTCAATGCCAATGATGCATTAAAGCCGTGGTTAGCGCAGGTTAATCAATCTTCAGATAATGGAAAATGGGGATACGATTATATGGGAATGTTCAAAACACCGGAAGATGTAGCCAACTATATCAATCAGTATAAAATAACACAGGTTTTTGGTGTACCTGTATCACAACTGAAACCCGGTACATTGTATTATCGTGATGTTAGAGGTCAGTTGCAGTCAGACGGAACTTTTGCCGGACCGGACGGAATTATTGACGCAAACGATCAGATTCAGTTGTCACATAAGGCAACAAATCACTATGGATTCGGTATCACATTAAAAGCAGGTTACAAAGGTATAAGTGTTGATGCCGTATTAGCGGGCTCTTTCGGAGGTTGGTCTGAAATTGATGAAAGAAAAGCACTAAACGTATCTATTGCGAGAAATTTCACCAGTTTACCAAGTATCTGGGGAAATATATATGATCCGGTTATCAACCCTGAGGGAGTGATGCCAAATCCAAATTTCGCCGATATTAACTTAACTCCGACATCAAATTTTTATAAAGTGAGTGCATTCAGATTGCGGATACCAAGTTTTAATATTAGCTACACCTTTCCGAAATCAATGCTGGAAAAAGTTAAAATCAATAACGCAAGGGTATTTTTATCTGCGCTTAATCCTGCTAATCTGTATAACCCATATAGTTACAAAGGACCTGATGGTGCATGGGATGCTTACCCGAATTTAATGACATATTCACTTGGTGTTAACTTAACCTTTTAATCAGGTTAGTTTCGTAAAATCAATAATCTATAACAGAGATGAAAAGAAATAAAATATTGGTATTATTTACAGCTGCTGCAATGTTAGTGGCAGGTTGTAAAGACACATTTCTTGAAGAAAAAAGAGATTTAGCCGGATATAATGAGGAAGTTTTTAAAGATGCGGCACTTGCACAAGGCTATGTCGACTACGTATACGGTTTATTTTTGCCTGGAAATAACGCTCAGTCCCTTTCCTGGAACCTGGCCACGGCAAATGATAATTTTGCTAGAACAACCGACGAGTTTGCAGGGGAGACTGATTTCAATAAGGTTTGGTCAACTATTAGCTACACCAATAGTCATGCATTAAATTATTTTGGTGCCAGACTTAGTACCAGCATTGTGAATAATCCGTATACAAGATTAAAACAAATTAATATCTTTCTTGCCGAAATTGATAAGTACGGGCTTCCGGAAGATACCAGAAACAAGTTGAAAGGCCAGATGTATTTCTGGAGAGCATGGCAATATTTTGATTTGGTTAGACTTTACGGAGGGGTTCCTTTAGCATTAGTTCCTCAAGATCCTATAAGCGATGATGGTACTTCCTTGCAAATTCCGAGAAGTTCTTCGTCAGATTGTATCAAACAAATCGTTACCGATTTAGATTTAGCACAGTCTTTATTACCTGGAAAATGGGGAAGTACAGATTGGGGACGCATTACCAGCGGAGCCTGCGCCGCACTTAAAGGAAGGGTTTTGTTGACATGGGCAAGTCCGTTGTTTAACCGGAACGATGACGCTGCACGTTGGGAAGAAGCCTATAAAGCTAATCTTGCTGCCAAAACGTTACTTGAAGCGAATGGTAGTGCCTTATTTAAAACTGGCGGTACTGCGAATGGAGTAGCATGGGGTAATATGTGGTTTACTGAAGTAAATAATCCTGAAGCTGTTATCGTGTACGGCTTTAATAATCTGGCCATCGGCGGAACTACTACTAAAAACAATGGATGGGAACAAGCAGCCAGATCAAAAGAATTAAATGGTGGAGGTTCTCTTTCTCCTACAAAACAAATCGTAGATGCTTTTCCGATGAAGGATGGTAAAATGCCAGGTTCTTCCACTTATACCTACGATGCAAAGAAATTCTATAAAAACCGTGATCCACGTTTTTACAAAACCTTTGTCTACAATGGAGCAGTTTGGCCCTATAATGGAAGTACAGGGGCAAATTTCAAGCAATGGACGTATAAATGGTATAACAACGCAACCGCTACTATTCCAAGCTTAACTACAGAAACAAAAGGGGCAAATTCAAGTGGTATATATTTGTGTAAAGCAACTGACCCTGCAGCCTCAAATGCCAATGGAAATTTTCAGCAGAATGGGATGGATTATATGGAAATGCGTTTCGCAGAGGTTGTACTAAATTTGGCAGAATCTGCTATCGGCTCTAACAGGCTTTCAGAAGGTCTGGAAGGTATCAAATCTATCAGAGAACGAGCGGGTGTAGAAAATTTAGACGGGGCATACGGACTGGGTGGCTTAACTAGCAGAGATCAGCTTTTTGGTGCTGTAATTAAAGAGCGTGGCATCGAGTTCGCATACGAAGGAAAACGTTTCTTTGATTTAAGACGCTGGATGCTTTTTGAAGAAAACTCTCCTACAGCTGCCCGTTTAGGTATTAAGCCTTTAAACGGTACTCGTAGAACAGGATATTTCATCACAGTGAAAACCACCGCAGGCGCAAGATATAATGGTAGCACAGATCCGTTGATAAAACCTGCTACAGGAAATGCACCGGTTATTGACAGGGATCCGGCAACTTATCCTACCCCAAATGGTAGTGCTAACTATGCTGCATATCTAGATTACTTGTATGATAACTATTTTGTGATAACAGAAAAAGATGACCTTGACGTAACTAATCCAGCCAACTGGAAGTTTACCTGGTATCCACAATATTATTTCTTTGGATTGAACGAAAACATTTTAAGTGCTTCTCCATACCTGGAACAGACTACAGGCTGGAATAGCTTAAAAGGTGCAGGAACATTCGATCCGTTGAAATAACAAGACATTCGGAGGAGATATCTTCTCGCTCCGTGTTTTATATATTTGGTTTTAAAAAGGGGAGCAGCGAGTGCTCTCCTTTTTTATTTAAGAATGTTACATTTATATATGAAAAATATTCCTATCTTGGATCGTGGCTTTTAAAGGTGCTTTCTGATGTTTTTATCGTCAGTTTATTTGTTCGAATAACACAATTTTAAACAACTGCACCAGCAAAAACACCTACTTTTTTTGAATGCAAATTTGAAACATAATATATTATCTAACCAAATTTTATAACCAAGTTAATCTAAGAAATCAGCATCATTTTTTTGTAATTCGAACCCGTTTCTTCCACAAGAAAATTGCTTAATTTCTGTAGCTTCTTTAACGAGCAAAACACAAATGAAAAAGAACTTATTAAATCTGCTTTTTTCAGCAGCATTAACGCTCTCCGCTGGTTCAGTTTCTGCACAGTATCCGAAAATTCCTGATGACGTTAAGAGGTCATCTGATTCTCTGCTTAAAGCGGCCTACCATCATTCAGATGTAGCCTGGGAAAAAGCAAAGCCAATTATAGAACAGGAAGCTAAACAAGGGAAACCTTATATTCCATGGGCAGGCCGTCCAAATGATTTACCTCAGTCTGAATTATTAGCTTTTCCCGGTGCTGAAGGCGGCGGTGCTTATAGCTTTGGCGGGCACGGCGGAAGAGTAATCGTGGTAAAAAATCTGAACGACAGCGGTCCGGGTTCGTTGCGTGATGCCTGCGAGCAGGGTGGTGCAAGAATAGTCGTTTTCAATGTTGCCGGGATCATAAAACTTAAAACACCACTCATTATCCGTGCACCTTACATTACCATTGCCGGTCAGACTGCACCTGGCGACGGTGTTTGCGTAGCGGGTGAATCGGTTTGGTTAAACACCCATGATGTAATCGTTCGTTTTATGCGTTTTAGAAGGGGAGAGACCTTCGTTGGTCGCCGGGATGATGCGATAGGTGGTAACCCGGTTGGTAACATCATGATTGATCACGTGTCAGCAAGCTGGGGACTGGATGAAAATATGTCCATGTACCGCCATATGTATAATGATAGCACCGGTAAAACCGAAGAGAAATTAGGGACAGTAAACATTACAATCCAGAATTCTATTTTCGCTGAAGCCTTAGATTACTGGAACCATGCATTTGGTTCAACACTTGGTGGAGAGAATTGTGCTTTTGTTCGTAACCTTTGGGCAGATAATGGTGCCCGTAACCCATCAATTGGATGGAACGGCATTTTCAACTTTGCCAATAACGTAGTTTTCAATTGGAATAATCGCTCCACTGATGGCGGTGATTACACAGCACAGTATAACATCATCAATAATTTTTACAAACCGGGTCCGGTTACTGATTTGAAAGATCCGATTTCCTATCGTATTCTGAAACCGGAATCTGGTCGCAGTAAATTGCCTTATGTGGTTTTTGGCAGGGCCTATGTTGCAGGAAATATCATCGATGGAAACCAAAAAGTAACTCAGGATAACTGGAACGGCGGCGTTCAGCTGGAAGATAAAAAAGGAAACCTGATGAGTTTTGAGCAGGCTTCTCCATATTTTGCGGCCATGAGAACGAAGAAGCCATTCCCAATGCCTAAAATCTCCATAATTCCAACCCTACAGGCCAAAGATTATGTACTGGCAAATGCAGGTGCGACTTTACCAAAAAGAGATCCGGTAGATACCCGAGTGATAAAGCAGGTAACCACAGGGAAAATTGAAGTTCATCCTGATGCGAAACCATCAGCATTCCAATTCGAGCACCGCAGGTTGCCAGGAGATTCTTACAAACAAGGAATCATCACTGAGGTATCTCAGGTTGGTGGCTACCCGGTGTATAAAGGAACTCCCTACAAAGATTCTGACGATGACGGTATGCCTGATGCCTATGAGCTGAAAAACGGTTTAAATCCTAAAGATGCATCTGATGCTGCGAAAATTACGAAAAGTGGTTATTCCAACATTGAAGTATATTTAAACAGCGTGGTTCCGGTATCTACAGTTAAGCCTATCTAAAATGAACAGATATTCGTCTTTGGCAGTTTTCATTGCTGCTCTTGGTTTCGGAAATGCCGCTTTTGCACAATACCCGGTAATTCCGGAAGCAATGGAAAAGAAAGCAGATTCGCTTTTAAAAAGTATTGAAGAGAAATCAGAGCTACAGTTTTTAAAGGTAAAGTCGGTTGTTGATGCTGAAGCAAAACAAGGTAAGCCTTATATTCCCTGGGCAGCTAAACCGGGCGATTTACCACAATCCAAGCTGGCAGCCTTTCCGGGTGCCGAGGGCGGTGGCGCTTATTCATTCGGAGGTCGCGGAGGAAAAGTTTATGTTGTAACAAGCCTGGGAGACTCGGGAAAAGGCACTTTGCGTGAAGCCTGTGAGCAGGGCGGAGCCAGAATCATTGTGTTTAATGTGTCCGGTATTATCAGACTTAAAACGCCTCTCATCATCCGCGCACCATATATTACCATTGCTGGTCAGAGTGCGCCTGGAGATGGGGTTTGCATAGCCGGCGAATCGGTATGGCTCAATACACACGATGTAGTGATCCGTTACATGCGTTTCCGCCGCGGTGCTACCGATGTAACCCGAAGAGATGATGCCATTGGAGGTAATCCCGTAGGAAATATCATGATCGATCACGTGTCGGCAAGCTGGGGACTGGATGAAAACATGTCGATTTACCGCCATGTCTACGATCCGAAAGATGGCTCGAAACCGGAGAAATTACCGACGGTAAACGTTACGATTCAAAACTCAATATTCTCTGAAGCCCTCGATACCTATAATCATGCTTTTGGCAGCACCATAGGCGGTTTGAATTCTACTTTTATGCGAAATCTATGGGCCTCAAATATCAGTCGTAACCCCTCTGTTGGGATGTATGGCGATTTCGGCTTTGCCAATAACGTAATTTTCAACTGGTGGAACAGGAGTGCTGATGGTGGCGATAACGCTTCTTTTTACAGCTTCATTAATAACTATTATAAACCTGGTCCAATTACACCAGCAGGCGAACCTATTTCTTACCGGATTTTGAAACCTGAATCGGGCAGGGATAAGAAGTTTACCAATGAATTCGGTCGTGCTTACGTTACCGGAAATATCATTGAGGGCAATGAAAAAGTGACTAAAAATAACTGGGACGGAGGCGTACAGCCCGAGAGCAAACGTGATAAACAAAAATTGCTGGACTCTATCCGTACAGATAAACCTTTGCCAATGGCGAAGATTTCCATTATCGATACCAAAAAAGCTTACGAATATGTTCTGGCCAACGCCGGTGCATCTTTGCCGGTTCGCGATGCGGTTGACCAAAGAATTGTTAAACAGGTAGCAACCGGTAAAATTAAACACGTTGAAGATGGAAAACTTCCGGCTAAACAAAGCTATGTAAAACGTCGTTTACCAGCAGACTCATACAAGCAAGGGATTATTTCTGATATCGCACAGGTTGGTGGTTACCCGGAATATAAGGGTACGCCCTACCAGGATACGGATCACGATGGAATTCCTGATGCCTGGGAAACGAAGCATGGTTTAAATCCGAAGGATTCAGCTGATGCCGCTAAAATTTCGAAATCAGGTTATGCCAATATTGAGGTATATTTAAATAGCTTAGTGGATGTAAGCAAGGTGAGGCCTTAAAAAAGGCAAAACCAATCGCCGGTTATACAAAAATAACAACATGCCAAAAACTAACCATATATTAAAAGCTAAACAACTGAAAACGCTATGCCTTACAGTGATCGCGCTTTTTGTGGCGAACTTTTCCTTTGCCCAGAAAACCAAGCCTGTTGAACCACCTAAACCTATTTTCAAAGGCAAAGACGGGAAAATGGCCTATACGGCAGATGAGCTTGGAAACCGCATTCCTGATTTCTCCTATGCAGGCTACATGGCTGGCGGAAAATCCATTCCAGATGCGTCAATCAAAGTGATCGTTCCCGTTTCAAAAGGCGATGCAACCTTAAGAATCCAGTCGGCGATCAATTATGTATCAAAACTTCCTGTTGGAAAAGACGGTCTTCGGGGTGCAGTTTTACTGGAAAAGGGAACTTACGAAGTTGCCGGAACTTTAAAACTGACTACTTCCGGTGTAGTGCTCCGCGGAAGTGGATTTGGCGAAAATGGAACAAAAATATTCGCAACCGGCTTAGACCGCATAGGCGTAATTAGGGTTATAGGCAAAAAAAACAAGATAGAGGATACTCCTGTTTCGATTACCGATAGTTATGTTCCCGTGAACTCGAATAGGATCAACTTATCCAATGTAAATGGTTTCAAGGTTGGCGATAAGATCATCATCAGCAGGCCTTCAACAAAAGAGTGGATCGAAACCCTCAAAACAGTTGAATTTGGTGGTGGTGAAAGCGCCTTAGGTTGGAAACCAGGAACAAGGGAAGTTCGTTGGGATAGAACAATCACAGCAATAAACGGATCAACCATTACTTTCGATGCACCCGTTACAACCGCCCTGGATTCAAAATTCGGAGGCGCAACGGTATCAAAATACCAGTGGGATGGAAGAGTTGCACAAGCGGGAGTTGAAAACCTGAATATTGAATCGGATTATCATAAAGATAATATCAAGGATGAATATCATCGGTGGACAGCCATTTGTATAGAAAATGCACAGGATGCATGGGTGCGTCAGGTGGTGTTCGAGCATTTTGCAGGCTCAGCCGTAAATGTACTGGAGTCGGCCAAAAGGGTAACCGTTGAAGACTGTAAATCACTGGCTCCTGTTTCGGAAATCGGAGGCGAACGCAGGAATACTTTTTATACCACGGGTCAGCAAACGCTTTTTCAAAGGTTATACTCCGAATATGGCTACCATGATTTTGCGGTTGGTTTCTGTGCACCGGGACCAAATGTTTTTGTGCAGTGCCAGTCCTATCTTCCTTTTAGCTTCAGCGGAACAATCGATAGCTGGGCATCAGGTGTTTTATTTGATATTGTGAATATTGATGGCAACGCACTGAGTTATTTAAATCGTGGTCAGGACGGACAAGGTGCAGGTTGGAGTGCTGCCAATAGCGTTTTCTGGCAATGCAGTGCTGCAAGGGTAGATAACCCGCAACCGCCAACTGCGCAGAACTGGGCATTCGGAACCTGGGCGCAGTTTACGGGCAACGGCTACTGGGACATGTCGAACGAGCAAATTCAACCACGCAGTATGTATTATGCACAACTCAAAGACAGATTGGGAAATGATGTGGATAGCAGAGCTTTTGTGTTGCCTGTAGAAACCGAGGCTTCAAGTTCGCCGCCGGTTGATGTGGCTTTAAAACTGACCAAATTAGCCTATAAACCTGCTTTGACACTTTCTGAATACATCGATTCTGCAAGGGAAAGAAATAAGATTTCTACTGATGCCCCTCAGGCGAAAAGCATCGATAAAATAGGATTAGATAAAGTTTTTCAGCCAGCAGTTGCTGGTGCAATGGCCATCCAGAATGGCTGGTTGGTTCGTGGCAATGAAATCGTAGTGGGTAACCGGCAGGAAGTGCCCTGGTGGAATGGAAGCGCCCGCCCTTACGGACTCAAAAATACCAGATTCCACGTTACGCGTTTTGTGCCCGGCCGTTCGGGTAATGGCCTGACTGATGATCTGGATGAGATTACAGATTCCATGAAAAATGGTGCTGTAAAAGTTTTAGACCATAATTACGGCCTCTGGTACGATAGAAGAAGAGACGACCATGAGCGGATCCGCCGAATGGATGGTGAGGTTTGGGCACCGTTTTACGAGTTGCCCTATGCACGCAGTGGCCAGGATAAGGCTTGGGATGGCTTGAGTAAATATGACATTACCAAATACAATCTCTGGTATTGGGACAGGTTAAAGACCTTCGCTAACCTGGCCGACCAGAAGGGCCTGGTGTTAATTCACGAAAACTATTTCCAGCATAACATCATCGAAGCAGGCGCTCACTATGCTGATTTCCCATGGCGTACGGCTAACAATATTAACGATACCGGTTTTCCGGAACCTGTTCCTTATGCAGGTGATAAGCGGATTTTCATGGCGGAGCAATTTTACGACATCAGCAACGAACACCGTAAAGCCATTCATAAAGCCTATATCAGAAAATGCCTCGAGAATTTTGACGGAAATTCTGGTGTGATTCAATTGATTGGCGCCGAATTTACGGGTCCGCTGCATTTTGTACAATTCTGGATTGATACCATTGAGGAGTGGGAAAAGGAAACCGGCAAACACCCGATTGTCGGGCTAAGCGTAACAAAAGATGTACAGGATGCAATTCTTGCAGATGCCAGAAGAGCTAAGGTAGTTGATTTGATCGATATCAGGTATTGGCATTACCAGGCCGATGGAAGTGCATATGCCCCAAAAGGTGGATTAAGTTTAGCACCGCGCCAGCATGCCCGTTTGTTAAAGCCCAGGAAAACATCTTTTGAAGAAGTTTACCATGCGGTATCAGAATACAAAGCAAAATTTCCAGAAAAGGCAGTGATGTATTCCGGTGATAGCTTTGACAGTTTTGGATGGGCAATTTTAATGGCGGGCGGTTCGCTTTCCAATGCCGATTATCTTGATGCGTCTGCACTGAATCTTGCATCCGGCATGAAGCCATTTCTTCCGGCGGGTAAAAGTGTTAAACAATACGGACTTGAAAATCCGGGCAGAGCTTATATTTTATACAATTCAACCGCCGATGCACTTCATCTCGATCTAAGTAAATTCAATGGAAAATTCAGTGTGAAAATACTCAATCCAAAGACAGGAAAGGTGCTTAAAGCAGAAAAAGTGAATGGTGGAGCGTTAGTAAAACTGGATAAAACAGCATCTGGAGACGAGGTGCTCATCATCAACAAAATTTAACATGAACTTTAAATCGAAAATATTTCTAATCGCTGTTGTTTCATGCCTTGCTTTCGGATGCAAGGAGAAACCTCATTTTGGTGATAAAAGTCTGCTGATTTCTGAGAACTCCAGATACCTGACAACAGGAGATGGTAAACCTTTCTTCTGGTTGGGTGATACCGGCTGGTTATTGTTTGGCAGACTGAACAGGGAAGAGGCGAATACGTATCTGGAAGACCGTAAGCAGAAAGGTTTTAATGTGATCCAGGTGATGCTGCTACATGATGTTCCCTCGAGGAATGTTTACCTGGATTCGTCGTTAGTACACGCAGATGTTTCCAGGCCGTTCGTTACCCCAGGGAATAATCCAAAAGATTCAGTGGCATACGATTACTGGGATCATGTGGATTATGTGATTGATAAAGCTGCTGAAAAAGGACTGTATATGGCACTGGTGCCGGTTTGGGGAACGAATGTGAAACAAAAAAAGGTAAATAAGAATCAGGCAAAAGTATACGCTGAATTTCTGGCTAAACGCTATAAAGACAAATGGAATATCATCTGGCTAAATGGGGGCGATATTAAAGGAAGCGAGGGCATGGATGTTTGGAAAACAATTGGTGAAACTCTAAGGGCGAATGATCCTAACCACCTCATTACTTTCCATCCACGAGGGAGAACGGCGTCGTCGCAATGGTTCCATAACGCGAACTGGTGCGATTTTGATATGATACAATCGGGCCACCGCCGTTATGATCAGGATACTTCCAAAAATGAAAAACTGCATTATGGAGAAGATAACTGGAAATATATTGAGGCAGATTATAAACTGAAACCGGTAAAACCAACTATCGACGGGGAGCCGTCTTACGAGGATATACCACAAGGTCTACATGATACCACACAGCCACGCTGGACCGATGCGGATGTAAGGCGCTATGGATACTGGTCGGTTTTTGCGGGTGCATTTGGTTATACATACGGCCATAATTCGGTGATGCAGATGTACAAAAAAACGGATTTAAAACCCGCTTATGGTCCTAAAGACCAGTGGATTACCGCGATCAATGCCCCCGGTGCAAAGCAGATACAATATTTAAAAGATTTAATATTGTCTCATTCCTACTTTGATCGCGTTCCGGACCAGACTTTGGTTGCCGGTACAAACGGAGAGCAGTACGACCGCGTTATCGCCACCAAAGGTGAAGATTTTGCATTGCTTTATACCTATACAGGCAGAAACTTCAGCGTTCAACTGGGTAAAACGGATGGTGATGAGGTAAAAGCCTCCTGGTTCGATCCGCGTACAGGGAAAGTGAGCGCAATTGGCACCTTTGAAAATAAAGGCGTAAAAGAGTTTAACCCACCCGGGGAGGCCGCAAATGGTAACGACTGGGTACTGGTTTTAGAAAAAGAATAATAATGGTTTGCCGTTCAAAGTTGATATTGTCATTTCGTTTAGCCCTTATCGGCCTGGCTTTGTGTGGAATCACCTCTTGCTCAAAACAAGGCTATATTTTCACATCGTTTCATGAACCTGCTACCGATGGATTAAGAATGCTATACAGCGACGATGCTTACCATTGGACTGACCTGAATAAAGTTTTATTAAAGCCGGAAGTGGGTACACAGAAAGTTTTAAGGGATCCGTCTGTTGTGCAGGGACCTGATGGCACATTTCATCTGGTGTGGACTTGCAGCTGGAAAGGAGATAAAGGGTTTGGTTATGCCAGTTCTAAAGATCTAATACACTGGAGTGAACAAAAGTTTCTTCCGGTAATGGAAGGTGAGCCGAAAACAGTAAATGTATGGGCACCTGAAGTTTTCTACGATGATGATAAAAAAGAATTTGTAATCATATGGGCTTCTACTATTCCTTTTCGTTTTGCAAAAGGGATTGAAGATGAAGATAACAACCACCGGATGTATGCTGTTACAACCAGGGATTTCGTGACTTTCTCTTCACCTAAGCTGTTTCTGGATCCCGGATTCAGTGTGATCGATGCCGTAATTGTGAAAAGAGCAATCAAAGATTATGTGCTGGTTTTGAAAGATAATACGCGGCCCAACAGAAATTTAAAAGTGGCTTTTGGAAAAGCGGCTTTAGGTCCTTATCAAAATGTCTCGGAAACATTTAGTCCGAAGTTAACCGAGGGACCAACGGTTGTAAAAGTTGGAAAGGATTGGCTGATCTACTTTGATGCCTACGGGCAGAAAATCTATTCGGCATATAAAACGGCTGATTTTAAAACGTTTAAAGACGCAACCTCCGAAGTTTCAATCCCTGAAGGACATAAACACGGAACGATCATAAAAGTGAAACGGAAAGTGATTGAGAAATTGAAAAAATGAAAAAGAAATTACTTGGATTAACCCTGGCATTTGCACTTGCGTTTTCTAATGTGGAAGCGCAGGATACCGTACGCTATACCGGAAAGACTTTAGTTAACGCAGATTACCATCATGGCCAGCTTTCGCCAGTGATCGGTGTTCACAATATCCAGACTTTCAGGGCTAATCGTGAGCATCCGGAGCTTGCCGAAGGCTTTGGGTGGACTTATAACCATGCGCCAATGCTGGCTTACTGGAACAATAGGTTTTACATTGAATACTTAAGCGATCAGGTGGGGGAAAGCATCCCACCGGGACAAACCTTAGTTCAGTCCTCAAAAGACGGCTATACCTGGAGCAAGCCTGATGTGGTTTTTCCGATATACAGGATTCCTGACGGAACAACAAAAGAGGGCAGAACCGATGTGGCAAAAGACCTGGATGCAGTCATGCATCAACGCATGGGTTTCTATGTTTCAACTAAAAATGTATTCCTGGTTCTGGGTTTCTACGCCATCAGTTTCGATGCTAAGGACGACCCCAATGATGGACATGGGATTGGTAGGGCAGTGCGTGAAATTCAGGCAGACGGTAAATACGGGCCTATTTATTTCGTTCACTACAACCCTGGTTATTCTGAAAAAAACACTAGATATCCTTACTTCACTAAAAGCAAAAACAAAGCTTTTATAGCCGCTTGTAATGAACTGCTATCAAATAAATTAATGACCCAGCAATGGAATGAAGAAGCTGATAGAAAAGATCCGCTAATCACTTTGCAAAAGCAGTATAAGGCCTTTAGTTACTATCATTTGCCTGATGGCCGAGTGGTTGGGCTCTGGAAAAACGCATTAACGGCGATTAGTACCGACAATGGTAAGAGCTGGCCGGAAAGTGCTTTTCGTGCACCGGGTTTTGTAAATAGCAATGCGAAAATATGGGGGCAAAAAACTTCGGACGGAAATTATGCCACAGTTTATAATCCATCAGAATACCGCTGGCCTTTAGCTATTTCGACTAGTAAAAACGGTTTAGAATACACCAACCTTGCTTTGATTAACGGAGAGATAACGCCTATGCGTTATGGTGGAAACTACAAATCATACGGACCGCAGTATGTTAGGGGAATTGAGGAAGGAAACGGAAAACCGGCTGATGGCAATTTGTGGGTAACCTATAGTATGAATAAGGAAGACATCTGGATATCACGTGTTCCGGTACCGGTAAACGTCGTGGAAAGTAGCCAGGTAAAAGAGGAGTTCAGTAAAATGCCAAAAGATAAGGCGCTCGACAGGTGGAATATTTACAGTCCGCTTTGGGCATCTGTAAAACTCGAAGGTGGTGCACTGGTACTGAAAGATAAAGACCCTTTTGATTTCGCCAAAGCAGAACGGGTTTTCCCAGCCGCCAGAAAAACGATCACCTCATTTTCAGTAACGCCGAAACAGAGTGATTTTGGCTTACTGGAGATCGAACTGCAAGATGCAAAAGGTATGGCAACAGTGCGTTTAACATTTGATACCGCAGGAACAATCAGTGCAAAAGCCGGTGCCCGCTATAAAAACTTTATGAAGTATGAGGCCGGTAAAAGTTATGATATCAAATTGAAACTGGATGCTTTTACCAGGTTCTACACCATTACAGTAAATGGGAAAGAGGTATTGACCAGTCTGGCTTTTCAGCCGGTTGCTGAGGTTTCAAGGATTGTTTTCCGTACGGGGGATGTTCGCCACTTTCCCGATGCTGATACACCGGCCGACCAGACTTATGATTTGAAAAATGCCGGAGAATCTGAAAAGAAAGAGGCGGTGTATTCGATTAAATATTTAAAAACGGAGGGATTTTAGGATGAGGAGGTTCTTGTATAAAACAGCTTTGGTTTTATTATTTGCGTTATGCGCTTTTTCCGCCAACGCCAAAATACTGTTGCCACAAATCCTTTCGAGTTCTATGGTTTTGCAAAGAGATAAACCCATTAATATCTGGGGCTTTGCTGCACCAGCTGAGAAGATAGAGGTGGCTTTTGCAGGGCAGAAAAAACAAACGATTACTGACCAGAATGGGAAGTGGCTGATCGTTTTAAGTCCACTAAAAACATCAGCGATAGGCCGTACTATGGTCATTTCAGGTTCAAATAAAATTGAGTTAAGCAATATTCTGGTTGGTGAAGTGTGGATTTGCTCAGGCCAGTCGAACATGGAATATGCCATGCGCAAACTCGCTAAAATTCCTAAGCCCAAAAATGAAAAGCTCGGTTTCCCGTCAGATGAAGTAGAAAAGGCAGATAATGATCAAATCAGGATTTTTCTGGTTAACCGCAAACAATTATCGAAACCCGATAGCATTCACAGGAGTTGGGCAGTGGCCAAAGATTCAGCTTTGCGTTCATTTTCTGCAGCAGGTTATTTCTTTGCGAAGGAAGTGCAGCAAAAATTAGGCATTCCTGTGGGTATGATCTCATCTGCCGTACCCGGAAGCGCCATCGAACCCTGGATAGATGAGCAGGCTTTTTCAAATGAAGTCTATTTTAAGGATAAAAAAGTTGGCAATGATCCTGGTAAATTTTATAGTCCCATGATCGCGCCCTTGACGAATTTTAAAATCAGGGGTTTCCTTTGGTATCAGGGTGAAACCAACTGTTTCCTGAACGAAACCATTTCTTACAGTTACAAAATGAAGGTGCTGATCCAGAGCTGGCGCAAAGCATGGGGAGAACAACTGCCCTTTTACTACGTTCAGATTGCACCTTACGACTATAGCAAACAGAAAAGCGACAAGGTCATACTCACAACAGACACTGAACCGAACTTTTGGGAAGCTCAGGAACAACTTTTAAGGCTGCCAAATACGGGTATGGTGGGGACTTCTGATTTAAACGATAATGGGGGCGACCTGCATCCCACTTATAAATGGGAAGTTGGGCGCCGGCTGGCACTCTGGGCACTAGCCAAAACCTATCATCAGCAAATCAGCTTTTCGGGACCGGTTTTTAAAGCTTTTACCATCCAGGGCGGAAAAGCAGTATTGGATTTTGATTATTTAAAATCCGCCAGTGATGCTATAACTGGCTTTACCATTGCTGGTAGTGATGGCAAATTTGTAAATGCTGAAGCTGTAATAAAAGATGGCAAAGTCTTAGTGTTTTCAAAAGAAGTCGCCAAACCTGTAAATGTTCGCTATAACTGGTCTGAAAGCCCTGCAGGAAGTTTGTATAGCAATGGATTACCGGCACTGCCTTTCAGAACGGATAACCCTTTAAGTAATCAATTTAGAACCAATTAATGAGACTTAGATTTATATTTTTCTTTTGTTTATTAATCATGTTTGATGCCCTGAAAGCCCAACAAACGGAGAAATTATATCTTTCAGGAACGGGAAATGATCAGACGGTGAATTGGGAATTCTTCTGTACAGAAGGTGCAAATTCGGGTAAGTGGACTACTATTCCGGTACCTTCAAACTGGGAATTGCAGGGCTTTGGTAAATACAATTATGGCTTCAACAAGGAGGCTAATAAAGGAAAAGAACAAGGACTATATAAGTACAGGTTTAAAGTTCCGGGTGACTGGAAATCTAAAATCATCAGAATTGTTTTCGAGGGTTCGATGACGGATACTGAAGTTAAAATAAACGGGAAACTGGCCGGTGCTGTGCACCAGGGATCATTTTATGTTTTTAACTATGATATTTCGGGACTGATTAAATATGATACTGATAATCTTCTGGAAGTTAAAGTTTCCAAACACTCGGCAAACCAATCGGTAAATGAAGCAGAGCGTAAAGCAGATTTCTGGATTTTCGGCGGTATTTTTCGTCCGGTTTATCTGGAAGCTTTGCCACAAACGCACATGGAAAGAATTCAAGCGGATGCCAAAGCAAATGGTATTTTTTCTGCCAACGTTCTCACTGCAGGATCAGCTGATGAAGTCTCAGTCGAACTCAAAGACCACAACGGAAAAAAATTCGGTAACGCCTTCTCAGTTAAAGCAACATCCGGATCAACACAAATCTTACACACCTTCAAAAATCCCCAACTCTGGTCGTCTGAATTCCCAAACCTCTATACGGCGACTTTTACCCTGATCAAAAAAGGAAAGAGAGTTCATCAGCTTACCAAAAAAATCGGTTTCAGAACCGTTGAAGTAAAGGAGCGGGATGGGGTATATGTAAATGGCGCGAAAATGAAATTTAAAGGTGTGAACCGCCATTCTTTTTACCCATCATCTGGCAGAACCACCAGCAAGCGCATCAGCATTGAGGATGTGCTGTTAATGAAAGAAATGAACATGAATGCGGTTCGGATGTCGCATTATCCGCCCGACGGACATTTTCTGGATGTATGTGATTCGCTTGGTTTATTCGTGATGGATGAGCTGGCCGGATGGCATGGCACTTATGATACGCCAACGGGTACTAAACTGATGAAAGAAATGATGAGTAGTGATGAAAATCACCCATCCATTATCTTCTGGGCAAACGGGAATGAAGGTGGACACAACCGGGAACTCGATCATCTTTTTCCTGAAGAGGACATCCAGAAACGCCCGCTAATCCATCCATGGGAGGTTTTTGGTGGATTTGAAACCACGCATTACCGGGAGTTTAACTATGGCATCGGGAATTACGATCACGGGCACAACATTTTAATGCCAACGGAATTTTTGCACGGGATGTGGGATGGTGGCCATGGTGCCGGAATTGAAGATTATTGGAATGCCATGTGGCATAATCCTTTATCAGCCGGAGGTTTTCTGTGGGACTTTGCCGATCAGGCAGTAGTACGTACCGACAAAAATGGTGAGTTAGACACGGACGGAAATCATGGTCCTGACGGGATTATTGGCCCTTATCACCAAAAAGAAGGGAGTTTCTTTACCATTAAAGAAGTATGGTGCCCTGTTTTTATCGAAAAAAGAGAAATGACCCCTGGCTTTGATGGTTCGTTCCTGGTGGAAAACCGTTATGCTTTCACTAACCTGAATCAATGCACTTTTGAATGGAAGTTAAAGCATTTGAAAAGCGCTGGAGATGCTGAATTCAAGTCTGGAAAAACCGATGCTCCGGATGTGAAGCCTTCTGAAAAAGGTAAATTGCAAATCAATCTGCCATCAGAC
The DNA here is from genome assembly GCF_032678525.1 of Pedobacter frigidisoli. GTDB lineage: Bacteria > Bacteroidota > Bacteroidia > Sphingobacteriales > Sphingobacteriaceae > Pedobacter > Pedobacter frigidisoli_A. The sequence goes on along the minus strand of NZ_JAVTSE010000005.1, from coordinate 381,705 downwards.
TGGAGGACCTTTGACGCTTTGTACCTCACCGCAAAGGATGTGTATGGTAAAGTACTTTTTACCTGGAGTTTTCCGATTAATTTGCCTAAGGATGATACTGAAAGAATAGTTGCAAAAGCAGGTGGTTCAAAAGTCGCGCTGGAAGAACCGGCTCTGGTTTACCTGGTTGCTGCAAATGGCATTAAGTTTAGTTTTGATAAAACCACTGGTCTATTACAAAAAGTCGAAAATGCCAAGGGCATCATTCCATTTTCTAATGGGCCGGTATTACAGGAAGGTGTAAATAATTTTAAAAACTTTAAGGTTAAAAGGGAAGGCGACACGCTGATTATCTCTTCAACTTTCGATAAAAAAGAAAGCTTCAACACATTAGAATGGACAGTTTATCCTTCGGGATGGTTGAAAATGCAGGTGAAATATTTCCCGTCCGGTTACTTTACCACATTTGCAGGACTAAATTTTTCTTATCCTGAAACAGAAATTAAAGGGGTAGAATATAAAGGAAATGGTCCGTACCGGGTATGGAAAAACCGCATGAAGGGAACCGAATTTGGCATATGGAAAAAGGATTATAATGATTCGGCAACAGGAGAGCCGGCATGGCAGTATCCGGAGTTTAAAGGTTATTACTCGAATATGTACTGGTGCGAATTTATCGGTAGACAACAGTCTTTTAAAGTACTAACCGACCGGGAAGATGTATTTTTAAGGTTGTTTACCCCAAAGAAATCGAAAGATACAGAATATGACAACATGAGTCCGACTTTTCCGAACGGGGATATTTCGTTTATGAATGCGATTTCCGCAATCGGAACAAAAACCCAGAAGCCTGAAACAACCGGACCGATGGGAATGAAGAATATTTATTATGATTTTGACAAAGATCCCAGCAGGGCGCTGGATATGACTTTGTATTTTGATTTTTCCGGTAAATAGGTTTTCCCGCAGATGACGCGAAGAACGCAGATAAATAGATCTCAATCTGCGCAAATCTGTGAAATCAGCGGGAGACAAAAAATAACAAGTGTAATGAACATTAAAACCTACATATTCATCATTAGCATTTTTTTGCTGTCACTAACGAAAGTGATGGCACAAATCTCCTTGCAACATACCACCTGCGAGATGCTGGAAAATCCCCTAGGTATTGATGTAAAGAGACCCCGCCTCGCCTGGCAAATTATCTCGAAAGAGCGCAATGTAACCCAAACCGCCTATCAGATTTTAGCGGCCTCTTCACCAGAACAATTGTCACAGAATGAAGGAGATTTATGGAATTCCGGAAAGGTAAACTCCGCTGAATCCATTCATGTGGTTTACGACGGAAAAGCTTTATCCAGCCGTTTAAAAGTGTACTGGAAGGTGAAGGTATGGACTAATGCCGGTCAGAGTGAATGGTCGGGCAACAACTTCTTTTCGATGGGTTTGCTGTACTACAAAGACTGGCCTAAAGGCTGGATTGGTTTCGACAGGGCTTTTCCGTGGGACAACATCAAAACCGATTCGAGACTATCGGCAAGGTATTTCAGAAAAGAATTTCAAAGCCCGAAAACCGTAAAGTCTGCAACAGCATCTGTGATCGGTTTGGGCTTATATGTGCTTTACATTAACGGAAAAAAAGTGGGTGAAGATGTTTTATCTCCCTCCCCAACGGACTATACCAGAAACGTAAAATACAATACCTATGATGTAACCCGCTATATTCAAAACGGAAAAAATGCGGTAGGTGCAATTTTAGGGAATGGCCGCTTTTTTGCTATGCGGCAGAATGAAAAGCCTTATAAAATTAAAACATTTGGCTTTCCGAAAATGCTGATGAACATCAACATTGTTTACAGCGATGGAACAACTGCCAATATCGACACTGATGATAGCTGGAAGGGCACAGCTGACGGACCAATCAGAACCAATAATGAGTACGATGGCGAGGAATATGACGCGACTAAAGAGGCCTCTGGCTGGAACAAAGTTGGTTTTGATGATGGAAAATGGTCAAAAGCAGAGTTTGTTCAGGAACCTGCCGGAACTATAGGAGCGCAAATGAATGAGAACATGCGGATTATGAATACACTTAAACCGGTATCAATTTCCAAAATCTCAGGAGGAAGGTATGTTGTAGATATGGGGCAGAACATGGTTGGCTGGTTGCAGATGAAGGTAAAAGGAGCCAAGGGGCAGCAAATTAAAATGCGTTTTGCAGAATCGCTTCAGGAAAACGGCGAGCTTTTTACGGCCAATCTTCGCAATGCCAAATGCACCGACTTATATACGCTAAAAGGTGGCGAGCAGGAAACCTGGGAGCCGACTTTTGCTTATCGCGGATTCCGGTATGTTGAACTCACAGGCTACACTTATGCACCCTCGCTAAATGACTTCTCCGGAAAAATGATTTACGATAACATGCAGACTGTAGGAACTTTTGAAACCTCAAATGCTTTGATCAATCAGCTATTTAAAAACGCCTGGTGGGGTATTGCCGGAAACTATAAAGGAATCCCGATTGATTGTCCGCAACGCAATGAGCGTATGCCCTGGTTAGGCGACAGAGGTGCCGTGGCTTATGGCGAGAGTTTTCTGTTCGATAACGGCAGGTTTTACACGAAGTGGTTGCAGGACATCAGAAATTCGCAAAAAGAAGATGGAGCGATTCCGGATGTGGCACCAGCTTTTTGGAGGTATTACAGCGATAACATGACCTGGCCCGGTGCCATGCTCCTGGTTACGGAAATGGTATACAAGCAAACCGGTGATGTGACTGCGGTTCGCGACAATTATCCTGCAATGAAAAAATGGCTTTCGTATATGCAGGATCGTTATATGCAGGATTTTATAATAACAAAAGACAGTTATGGCGACTGGTGTATGCCGCCAGTAACCATCGAAGCCGGAAGAGGCAAAAGCGCAGATAAAAAATATCCCTCAGCGTTGATCTCAACCGCTTATTATTATCATTTTACCCAGCTGATGAGGCAATTTGGACAGGCTTTGGGAAATGAGGCAGATGTAAAATACTATCAAATTTTGGGGGATAAAATCAAAGATGCCTTTAATCAGAAATACTATAATGATCAGGGTTATTATGCTTCGAATGCTTTAACGGATAACATCATTCCACTGTATTTCGGCATGGTTCCTGCGAACAAGGTAGCACCGGTTTTCAAGAATATAACCTATACTGTCGAGGTGACGAATAAGGGCCATTTAAGCAATGGTTTGGTCGGAATTCAATGGCTAATGCGCTGTTTGAATGATTACGGTCGGCCTGATTTGGCCTACACTGTGGCGACTCAGAAAACTTATCCCGGTTGGGGCTACATGGTGGATCAGGGTGCCACCACCATATGGGAGTTATGGAATGGCAACACCGCCGATCCTAAAATGAACTCACAGAATCATGTGATGATGCTCGGCGATTTGTTAATCTGGTATTATGAAAATCTTGCCGGAATCAAATCGGAAAGCAACGCTTTCAAGAAGATCATTATGAAACCGGAAATGATCAACGGATTAAACAGTGTAAACGCAAGTTACCGATCAGTTTATGGAACAATTAAAAGCAATTATACCAAAACAGCCAGCCAGTTTAACTGGAATATAACGGTGCCACCGAATACCTCGGCATGGGTTTATATTCCTGCAAATCAGAAAAATGAGGTTTCAGAAAAATTGAAATCGGTAAAGGATTTGAAATTTATTAAAATGGAGGATAATCACGCGGTTTACGAGCTTGGATCGGGCGATTATTCTTTTGTAGTGGATAAGAAGTAATTTAACCAGTTTAGTGTTAACAGGAAAAAAATAAAATGATGAGAAAGTTCTTAAAATCAATCATGCTACTGACATTGATGTTAAGCACGGTTAGTGTGTTCAGTCAATCCAAAGATGTTATAGTTTCCGAAGATATCCTGACTAAAGCCAACGCATTTGTAGGTGCTTTGAACTTAACAGATGAGGAAAAGAAGGCGGCCCTAGCGCATATCATTGCAGTTCATCTGACCTCCACCAGAGACTGGCACAATGAGCATCCGTCGTCAACCGTTCCGGATGGTATAAATCCGGTTACCGGTAATAAGTTAAGCGATCTGGATAAACAGATCATTGCCGATTCTGCGATGCCGGCCACCGTGCATCAGGCTTTAATGGATGGTTTAAATAAAAACCTGTCTCCTGATCAGGTGGAAACTGTATTGGATCAATATACTATTGGCAAAGTGGCTTTTACCATGAAGGGTTATAAAGCCATTGTCCCTGACCTTACTGCTGATGAGGAAGCCAGGATTCTGGGCTTTCTTAAGCAAGCCCGGGAACAGGCAGTTGATTATAAAAACATGAAAGAGATATCGGCAATTTTTGAGATCTATAAAACGAAATCAGAACAAATGTTGAACAATAATGGCCGCAGTTGGAGAGCACTTTACAGTGCCTACACGAAGAAAATAAAAGAAGAAAAAGCGGCAAATCAGAAACAATAGAGGTATCAACACCATATAAATATTATTAGGGCATGTAATGGCGAACTTGCAGCTTTTATTAGCTTCAATTCCTTACATGGTAAAAAGAAAAACAATGCTAATATGTTAAAGAAAATTTTAACCATATCAATTGTCATTTTTACGCTGAGCGCTAAAGCCCAGGTTGAAAAATGGCAGAAAGGAATCGTAAAGCAGGAATTTCTGTATGATAAGGCGCCTTTCCCATCCTGCCATTCAGCAACGATTACAGAGACACCAATGGGGCTGGTTGCCTCATTTTTCGGTGGAACCAAGGAACGGAATCCTGATGTAGAGATATACATCAGTCGCTTTGTTAATGAAAAATGGCTCCCGCCCGTTTCTGTAGCAAATGGCATTCAGCCCGATGGTAAAAGATTACCCACATGGAATCCGGTTCTATATCAGGTTCCAGGCGGGGATTTGTTGTTATTCTACAAAATCGGACCAAAACCGTCTGAGTGGTGGGGTTTAATGCGGACGTCCAAAGATGGCGGAATCACATGGTCTGAGGCAACAAAACTGCCGGCAGGGTATATCGGGCCGGTTAAAAACAAGCCTATTTTACTAAGCAACGGGAATCTTTTTGCACCATCAAGCAAAGAAGGCGATGGGTGGAAAATTCATTTTGAGGTCACCAAAGACAATGGCAAGACCTGGAGGACGGTTGGACCCCTTCCGGAGAATGGAATCAAAGCCATCCAGCCCAGTATCTTGCAACATGGAAACGGGAAATTGCAGATTTTAGCCAGGACAGCAAACCGGGCCATTGTCGAATCCTGGTCGAATGATAACGGAGAAACCTGGTCGGCGTTAACGAAAACTTCCCTGCCCAATAATAACTCCGGAACGGATGCCGTAACCATGAAAGATGGTCGCCAGGTTTTGGTGTACAATCATGTTTTGCCTCCCGGAGATTTAGCTAAAGGTCCGAGAACCCCTTTAAATGTTTCCATCTCCAGGGACGGGAAAGCATGGTATGCTGCATTGATTCTGGAGGATTCTCCAATCAGTCAATATTCTTATCCTGCCGTCATTCAAACTTCAGATGGCATGTTACATTTCATTTATACCTGGAGAAGGGAAAAAATTAAACATGTAGTTGTTGATCCTTCGAAACTGAAGCTGAAGAAAATTAAAAATGGCATATGGCCAAAATTAAATGGCTATGCCGCTCCGGTTATTACAGAAACTAAAAGCGAAGAACCATGAGATTATACCGGTTAATTACGCAAGGGATTATTCCTGCCATACTGATTACCCTGATACTTTCTGGGTCTGATTTGCTCTTTGCGCAAACCCAAAATACGGATAACCTTTATAAGAAGCCTTTGGTGGAGGTGTTAAACGAAATTCAAACCCGGTTTAAGGTTCAGATTAAATATTCCGCGCCGCAGGTTAAAGATAAATGGGTAAATTATGCCGAGTGGCGTTTCAGGGCTAATGTTGATGAGACCCTGGCCAATGTATTGACGCCACTGGATATGAAAGTAAACAAGGAAAAGCCTGGTGTGTACAAATTGAAAGAGTACGAATATTACCGCTGGGAGGTTCAGGATGGCTGGAACTATCTGGATACGCTGGCAACAAAGTACCATGATAAAGCCAGCTGGGAGAAGCGCAAAGCGGAAATCAAGCCTGAGCTTTATCAGGCTTTAATGTTGTCGCCTTTACCGGCAAAGCCTGTAGCTAAACCCATCATCACATCAAAAAGAACTTTCGATGGCTATTCTGTCGAAAATATCGCGCTGGAGATTTTACCGGGGGTGTGGATCAACGGTTCGCTCTATAAACCCTTGAATGCCAAAGGTAAAATCCCTGTGGTGTTAAGTCCCGACGGGCACTGGGAAAAACAGCGGTACAGACCCGATTGCCAGATCCGTTGCGCCACAATTGCCAGGATGGGAGCAATGGCTTTTAGCTATGATTTGTTTGCATGGGGTGAATCCATGTTGCAATTTAAATACGAAGACCACCGCCGTAGCCTGGCACAAACGATACAGACACTGGGTGGAATCAGGATTCTGGATTATTTTACTTCACTGAAAGAAACAGACACCACCCGGATTGGCATTAGTGGTGGGTCGGGTGCCGGAAGTCATTGTATCTTAATGACGGCAATAGACAACAGAATTAAGTTAAGCGCACCTGTGGTAGCCATGTCATCCTACTTTTATGGGGGCTGCCCCTGTGAAAGCGGAATGCCTATCCATCAATGCGGCGGCGGAACAGACAACGTTGAACTGGCGGCAATGGCTGCGCCACGGCCACAACTACTGGTATCAGATGGTGGCGACTGGACAGCCCACACGCCACAGCATGATTTTCCTTACCTGCAAAAGATGTATGGGTATTATGGGGTGAAAGATCAGGTAGAGAATGTTCACCTGCCTGATGAGAAGCATGATTTTGGCGTCAACAAACGCATTGCATTGTATGATTTTCTGATTAAAAATTTTAAGCTTAACGGTACTGCCGTTAAGGATAAGTCAGGTAAGTACGATGAAACCAAGGTAACCATTGAAAAGGAAAATGCCCTGTATGTATTTGGCGATAAAGGCGAAAAACTACCTAAGCATGCTTTAATGGGTTTTGAAAACCTGGAGAAGTTATTTCCAGGCGCAAGTAAATAAAAAAATATGAAGCAGCAGAACAGGAGAACCTTTATAGCAAATGTAGCTTTGTTAACCGGCGCTTTGATGCTTCCGGATCAGCTGCTACTGGCAGCTGCAAGGAAGAGCAAATATAAAATTGCGGTAATCGACCTGATGATTCTGAAACGTCAGAAAGTTAGTGCATTGCCCTTAACCAAGGAAATTGGCGCCGATGGACTGGAGATAGATATGGGGGGACTGGGCAACCGGGAAACTTTTGATAATAAACTGGCTGATCCTAAAGTGCGCCAGGAGTATCTGGATAAAGCCAGAGAACTGAATATCGAAATCTGTTCACTGGCAATGACAGGCTTTTATGCACAGTCGTTCGCTAAACGTCCCACTTACCAAAGGATGATTCAGGATTGTCTTGATACTGCTAAAGCCATGAATGTGAAAGTCGTTTTTCTGCCTTTAGGCGTGCAGGGTGATCTGGTCAAAAATCCTGAGTTACGGGATCCGATAGTGGAGCGGTTAAAAGTAGCCGGGCAAATGGCTTCCAAAGCGGGTATTGTAATTGGTATTGAAACTGCATTGGATGCTGCTGGCGAACTTCAATTGTTGAAAGCGGTGGGCTCGAAATATGTGAAGAGCTATTTCAACTTTTCCAATGCCATTAAAAACGGGCGCGATCTACATCAGGAACTCAGGATTTTAAGTAAGAAAAACATCATACAGATTCATGCAACCAACGAAGACGGCGTGTGGTTGCAGAACGATCCGAAAATTGACCTCAGCAAAGTGAAAGCAACACTCGATGATATGGGCTGGAAAGGTTGGCTGGTGGTAGAAAGAAGCCGCGATGCCAGTCAGCCAACCAATGTAAAATATAATTTTAGTGCAAATACCAACTACCTTAAATCCGTTTTTCAAGCCAAGTAATTTATGAAACCAATTAGCCTGACCATTTTGTTGATATACAGTTTACTGTGCTTTAGTGCAAGCGCAGCAGACATTTACGTTGCAAAGAACGGTTCTGATTCTAATTTGGGTTCGATAGAGAAACCTTTGGCCACCCTTCATTCGGCTATTAGAAAAGCCAGGGAACTCAGACGGTTAAACGATCCTTCGATTAAAAATGGAATCAGAATTTTTCTGGCCAAAGGCGTTTACCAGCTGCATGAACCTGTTGTTCTTCGTCCTGAAGATTCAGGGACAAAAGAGAGCCCGACGGAAATTATAGCTACTGAAAAAGTTGTTTTAAGCGGTGGGGTGAACATTAAAGGATGGAAAAAACTGTCAGGAGCAGTTGCAGGATTGCCTAAAGCTGCAATAGGGAAATTATGGGTAGCAGATGTACCGAACTTTGATGGGAATGGACTATTGTTCCGGCAACTTTGGGTGAACGGCAATAAAGCCGTTCGGGCCAGAAACTACAATGGCGATGCCATGGGTCGAATCCTGGCATGGGATAAGAAAAATCAGACCTGCAGGATTCCTCTGCAAAAAAACGAGAGTTTATCACATATCAATGGTATGGAAATGCTCATTCACCAATGGTGGGCCATTGCAAATCTTCGTGTTAAATCTGTAAAAGTTGCAGGTAACACCGCCGAACTTTCTTTTATGCAGCCAGAAAGCAGAATACAATCTGAACATCCATGGCCAGCTCCCTGGATATCGGAGAAAACAGGGAATTCGGCTTTCTACCTCACCAATGCCATTCAGTTTTTAGATGAGCCTGGTGAATGGTTTGAAGACATGCAGAAGCATAAACTTTATTACTGGCCAAAAGCATCTGAAAATATGCAGCATGCCGATGTTGTTGTACCTGCCCTGGAGAACCTGATGAAGATTGAAGGAACAACCGACCATCCGGTTACATTTGTCAACTTCAAAGGAATTTCTTTTGAGCACGCTACCTGGTTGAGACCATCCCGACAGGGGCATGTTCCGCATCAGGCAGGTATGTATATGTTGGATGCTTATAAACTAAATAAAGCAGGAACGCCTGACAAACCTAGCCTTGAAAATCAGGCCTGGGTTGGAAGGCCGGCTTCAGCCGTTGAGGTGAGTTATGCAGATCATATTTCTTTCGAATCTTGCCGATTTGAGCATATGGCCTCAACGGGACTGGATCTCAGAAAAGGCACTGCTGACAATCAGGTAAAAGGTAACCTGTTTAAAGATATTGGTGGTACAGCAATTTTAGCAGGAACATTTTCTGATGAGGCAACTGAAGTTCACTTGCCCTATAACCCTTCAGATAAAAGGGAAATTTCAACCAATGACGTGATCGAAAACAACCTCATTACAGATGTAACCAATGAAGACTGGGGAGCTGTTGGTATTGGGGCCGGTTATGTTCGTGGAATTAAAATATCGCACAATGAGATTTCTGACGTTTCCTATTCGGGCATCAGTGTAGGCTGGGGATGGACAAAAACGGAAAATGCGATGAAAAACAATACCATCAGTGCGAACAAAATTCATCATTATGGTAAGCATATGTATGATGTAGCAGGCATTTATACCTTATCGGCCCAGCCGGAATCAATTATTACAGAAAACGTGATAGATAGCATTTATAAAGCACCCTTTGCCCATCTTCCTGAGCATTGGTTCTACCTTTATACAGATGAGGGTTCATCCTATTTCACTATTAAAAATAACTGGACACCTGCCGAGAAGTACCTGCAAAATGCAAATGGCCCGGACAATTTATGGGAAGGTAACGGGCCAAAAGTGTCTCAGAATATTAAACAAAGTGCCGGTTTACAACAGCCTTATCAATACCTCTTGAAAGAGAAAGCTGCTTATTCCAATCGCGGGATTAATCAGGCTGAAGATAAACCGGTCGTGTTCGAATTGATTTTTAAAGATGATTTACCGGGCAATAAAACCCTGGAAAAGTTTGCCATGGAGAATAATCTGCTGCAAAGTTCAATCTATAAGTGGAGTAAGCGCCTGGTGATTTATACTTCAAGCCTGAAAGTAGAGAGTTTAACACAAACCTTAAAACACCTGGATGCCTCAGAAATCAAGCTTTACGACAATATGTTTTATGATTTCAACAGAGAAAAAAACTGTGGCGATAAACCTGTAATGGAGTGGGATAACATCATTTTATCGGCCAATCTGGTGAAAGATGAAAAGATGCAAAAAGAATATCTCGACTACCACAAAACCCAGTTCGAAAAGTGGCCGGAAATATCGAAAGGATTCTGTAATGCTGAATTTCAGCGACTGGCTATTTTCAAAAAAGACAGACAGCTGATGTTAATCATCAGTATTCCGAAAGGAAAAAAATTAGATGATTTAAATCCAAAAACCACTTTGAATAATCCGAAAGTGGATGAATGGAATGCCATAATGAAAAAATACCAGGAGGGAATTGCGGGAACAAAACCTGAAGAGGTTTGGGTGTTTTTTAAACCAATTGAATAAACGACGACTAAAGAAATAAATAAAATATCATGTTAAGATTAGGGATCCTAGGTTTAGGAGAGGGCAGAAGTACAATTTCTGCATCATTGGCGAGCAAGAAGTTTAAGCTCATTCAAATTTGCGATGCCAATAAAAAGCTTTGTGAGGAACGTGCTTTAGAGTTTGATTTTGAAAACTGGACAACGAGTTATGAGGATATGTTAACCAGTGATAAAATCGATATGATCGCCATTTATACCCCCGATCATCTGCATTTCGAACATATCAAGCTGGCTCTGCAACATGGAAAGCATGTGGTATGTACCAAGCCTTTTATCGACGATTTATCACAGGCCAATGAACTGCTTGAGCTTGCTAAGAAATCAAGAAAGAAAATCTTTGTCGGTCAGAGCTCGCGCTTTTTTGAGCCTGCTATGCGTCAGAAAAAGGATTTCGACAAAGGTTTGATTGGGGAATTAATTACCATCGAAAGTCATTATCATGCCGATCACCGCTGGTTTTTGGAAAAAGGCTGGTCACTGAAGCAATCTTTTAAATGGTTGTATGGTGGTTTAAGTCATCCGGTTGATTTTATCCGTTGGTATATGCCCGATATTGAAGAGGTGATGGGTTATGGAATGCTAAGTAGCAATGGCTTGAAAGCAGGACTTAAAAATCAGGATACCATGCATTTCATTTTCAAAGCAAAAGATGGCCGGATTGCGAGAGTGAGCGGCGCTTATACCGGACCAACACAACCGGCAAGCCGCGATAGTGGAATGAGCTGCATTTTACGCGGAACTGAGGGCGCTAGTCAGGCCGATTACCATGAACTGCGCTACTCTGTAACTACAAAAACAGGTGAGGAAAAAATCATTACCTGGGGCGATTCAACTTTAAAACACTATTTCCGTTTCGAAGGACAAAGCCACCATGCAGGAGAATATCAGAATTACCTGGATTATTTTGCCGATAGCATCAATAATAAATTTACCGCTTACCCTGATTTGAAGGAAGGGATTGGAACGGTGGCATTGTTACAGGCTATGGATAAATCGATGGAAACCGGATTGCCTGTGAAGATTGACGATATCCTAAAAGCGAATAACATTACACGGGAATCGATAGGGTTGTAGCTTTTCGATGAAACAGCCACGGAAACACAGAGAACACGGAAGAAGGAATTTATTTATAAAGAGAAAAAATACTCCGTGAATTCAGTGCTTCCGTTGCAAAAAATACAAGAGAATCGATAGGCTTGTAGCTTTTCGATGAAATAGCCACGGAAACACAGAAAACACGGAAGAATGAATTTATTTATAAAGAGAAAAAATACTCCGTGGATTCAGTGCTTCCGTGGCAAAAAATAAATGAGAACCGATAGGATTGTAGAAATCCCGTCATTGCGAGTTATCCTAACCTAAACCATACTAACCAAATAAACCAATGGGAAACATTGTTGAACGATTAACCGGCCTGGATTACCTCATTGTGATCGCCTATGTGATCATTTTGATCATCATCGGATACAGGGCCAGTTTCTCAAAAAAGAAAAGCGAAGACGAAACTTTATTCCTCGCAAACAAATCATTAAACTGGTCGAGCATCGGCTTCAACATGTGGGGCACAAACGTTGGCCCCTCTATGCTGCTGGCCTTTGCCAGTATTGGTTACAGTACGGGCATTGTGGCCGTAAACTTCGATTGGTATGCCTTTATATTTTTATTCCTCCTGGCAATTGTTTTTGCCCCGAAATACCTGGCAGCTAAAGTAAGTACCATGCCCGAATTTATGGGAAACCGTTACGGCGATTCTACACAGAACATTCTGGCCTGGTATGCCCTGGTGAAGATTTTAATTTCCTGGTTGTCATTAGGCCTGTTTGCCGGGGGCTTCCTGGTCCGCCAGATTTTAGGCATCCCCATGTGGCAGTCAGTTACGGTTTTAGTCGCTTTCGCAGGCTTATTTACTTTTTTTGGCGGCTTAAAAGCTATTGCAAAGGTAAATGTCTTCCAGATGATTTTATTAATTGCCGTTTCCCTATCTCTGATGCTTTTGGGTTTAAATAAGGTTGGTGGAATCTCCGCATTGTATGCCAAAACACCTCATCATTTCTGGAATTTAATTCAGCCGGCAAGCGACCCAAAATACCCCTGGTATGCCATCTTACTGGGATATCCCGTTGCTGCTGTAGCCTTTTTCTGTACCGATCAGTCAATGGTTCAATCGGTTTTAGGGGCAAAAAATTTAAAACAAGGCCAGCTGGGCGTGAGCTTTATCGGCTGGCTCAAAATCCTTTCTTTACCACTTTTTATTGGTACTGGAATTTTATGTTATGTGCTGTTCCCAAACCTGAAAGATCCAAACGAAGCCTACATGACTATGGTGACCAGTTTATTCCCGCCGGGCATGAACGGTCTGGTAATCGTAGTATTGATTGCTGTTCTGGTAGGAACGATCGGATCCTCGCTCAATTCGCTGAGCACCGTTTTTACTATGGATATTTATGTGAAGAAAATCAATCCGCAGGCCAGCAATAAGCAGATTATCCGTATTGGAAGATGGGCTGTAGTAGCCGGCTGTGCTTTCGCGGTGATTGTAGTGTTGGCCATCGATAACATCAAAGGGTTAAACTTATTCGACGTTTTTCAATCGGTGCTGGGTTTTATCGCTCCTCCGCTGTCAGTGGTTTTCCTGCTCACCGTGTTTTGGAAAAGAACAACCAGAAAAGCAGTGAATTTTACGCTGTCCATCGGCTCAATTCTTAGTCTGGGTATCGGCGTTACTTATCTCTGGATCCTGCCACCGGGTGAATATAGTTTCTGGCCACATTACTTGATGCTGTCTTTTTTCATTTTCGCCGGACTCCTGATCATTGCAGTGTTGATTTCCGTGCTGGACAGATCGCCAAGTATTTATACAATTAATGTCGAGCATCAGGCTAACGTCGAGAAGCCCCAAAGGGCAGTCTGGATCTCCTGGGTGGCCCTGGCGATAGTAATGCTATTACTCTATTTATTCTTCAACGGACATTAACCGGAACTCCGGAGCCGGATGTCAAAACATATAAACATGAAAAATTTAAGAAAAACATTACTGCTGGCTTTGCTTTCCTGTTCAACAGCACCTGTATTTGCACAGCAGGCTTCCTGGATCTGGTATCCCGGAGATTTTGATATTTACATGAGCAACGTGATGCAGAACCGGAGAACAGAAAGGGGGTCTTTCTTTCCGGTATTCTGGAAAATGGATAGCCACTATGTACTGGTCGATTTTCATAAGGAATTTACCCTCTCACAGCCGGAAGAGGTGAAGCTTTATGTAGAAGGAACTTACAATGTGAAAATCGATGGGCAGGCGATTTCCGGTTTTCCCAAGAGCATACAAATCCCGGCAGGCAAGCATAAACTAAGCCTCAAGGTGTACAATCAGGCACATGTACCCGCAATTTATGTGAAGGGAGAAACCGTCGTTTCTGATGAAAGCTGGTTAACTACTTTTGAGGACAAAGAGTGGATTGACGCCAGTGGAAAAACATCCGATAAATCCGGTACCGCTTTCGTTTCCGCAGGTTCGTGGAACTTCAATGACCCGGCCAGATTACCTTCAGCATTTAAATTGCCAACTGTGCCACAATCAGCTTTGAAAACAGAAAAAGCGGGTTCGGGCTACGTGGCTGATTTCGGAAAAGAGACCTTCGGTTTCATCAAGGTGCACGGATTAAAGGGTAAAGGACGATTAAGCCTTTACTATGGCGAGTCCAAAGAAGAATCACTATCAACTGCTAAATGTGAAACTTTAGATGACCTGGATATTGACCTGAGCGTAAAAAGAGACTCCATTATGCCCTTATCAAAAGCCTTCAGGTATGTCAACTTTCAGCCTGGTGCCGGTGTTTCTGCTGATTCAATTTCCATGCTTTATGAATATGCACCGGTTACAGAACGGGGGAGTTTTAAATCGTCGGATGCAGAGCTGAACAGGATTTACGATGTGGCTAAATATACTTTCCACCTGAACACCCGCGAATTTTTCATAGATGGGATCAAACGAGATCGCTGGGTTTGGAGTGGCGATGCCTATCAAAGCTACCTGATGAATTACTATTCATTTTTCGATGCACCGACGGTTAAACGGACTTTATTGGCTCAACGTGGAAAAGATCCGGTTACGGCACACATCAATACCATTATGGATTACTCTTTCTACTGGTTTCTTGGTATCTATGATTACTATAAATTTACTGGTGATCAGAAGTTTGTTCAGGATGTTTATCCCCGAATGCAGTCTCTAATGACTTATATAGATGGTAGGAAAAACAAAAATGGCCTGCTCGAATGGATGCCTGGCGATTGGATTTTTATCGACTGGGCAGATAAACTGAGCAAAGACGGGGAGGTGAGTTTTGAACAGTTGCTGTATGCACGGAGTTTGGAAACAATGGCTTTATGTGCCCGGCTGGCAAATGATGCTGATGGTGCCGCCCGCTATGATCAGCAGGCCAAAGTATTGAAGGCAAGGATTTTTGAATTATACTGGAATCAAACTAAAAGCGCTTTGGTACACAGCCGGGTAGATGATAAGCAAACCGACAATGTAACGCGTTACGCCAACATGTTTGGAATCTTTTTCGACTATTTTACACCAGAGCAAAAACTGGCTGTAAAAAAGAATGTGCTTTTAAACAATGAGGTAGCGAAGATTACAACACCTTACATGCGCTTTTATGAATTAGAAGCGCTATGCGCCATGGGCGAGCAACCCTATGTTTTAAAAGAAATGAAAAGTTACTGGGGCGGCATGTTGAAGCTGGGCGCTACTTCATTCTGGGAGGAATATAATCCGGATAAAAAAGGAACAGAACACCTGGCGATGTATGGCAGGCCTTTTGGAAAAAGCCTTTGCCATGCCTGGGGCGCTAGTCCGGTTTACTTATTGGGCAAATATTACCTGGGTGTTCAGCCTACCACCCCGGGTTATGAAACTTATACCGTCGAACCCGATTTAGGCGGTTTAGCATGGATGGAAGGTAAAGTGCCGACTGCCAATGGCGATATTACCGTTTATTGCAGTAAAAAAGAGATCAGGGTAAGTGCTGCAACCGGCACGGGTACATTGAAAATAAACAGCAAAACAAAACCGGTAGTGAAAGGTGCAGAAGTGAAAGAAATCTCCAAAGGAAAATATGAAGTAACCATTGAGAAGGGTAAAGATTACACTGTGAAATACACCAGATAGTTTTTAGCAGACCTCGCAGATCACTATCTGCGAGGTTTAATCGATGCGTTAAACCCCGATGCGCTGTTCAATCTTCTTCACGCATTTATTGGCTTCCGCAAGGATCACATCATTTTCAATGGCCTTATCAGCATTTAATGCATTTAACATCGATATGGTTAAACAGGCAATAATGCCATCATTGCCGCCGATGCCAATCGGTACAGAAATATCCGTTACGCCTGAAACAGAATCACTGTTTTTAAAGTATGAACCCGTTTTCTGAATTTCTTCCAGCGAGCTGATGAAATCTTCCTGTTGCGGTTTGGAGTATTTTTTGAAAATACCATTGTTTTTAAGGGCCAGGGTACGTTCCGAGTCGGGCATGTAAGCCAGTAAAACCTTGCCTGATGCAGTTAATGGCAAAGGGAACAGGTTACCCTCTTCAATAGAAAGTGCAATTGGCCCCGGACTTTTAGCATGAATAATTACCATCACCTGGTTCATATACAAAATACTTAAGTGGCAGGATTGGCGGATGCTGTTAGCCAGCTCCTCGAGCGGAAACTGTGCGGCCTTACGCAGTTCGTCCATCGGAGAGTGCCTGTGCGACAGGTAGAACAACTTTAACGAAAGCCTGTATTTTCCCGAAACTTCATCACGCAAAATATATCCACGGCTCTCCAGGCTCATCAGCATCCGGTAAATTTCATTAGGTGTTTTCTCAATGCCGATAGCAATTTCCGTTTGTGAGAGGGGGATGGATTGTGCTGATAAATATTCCAATATATCAAGGCCTTTATCTAAGGCGGGCGCTTGATATTTAGATTCCTTTTCGTTCATACAGGTTTAAATTTGGTCGTAGCGTATTTTTTACAATTTCAAACATACAAAATGCTTTCGGATTTACCATTTAGAAAGCTTCTATATCAATCTAAAGTATTAAATGTTTTCATATTTAAAAAAAATATTTATATTTGAATTAGTAGTGAGAGCTAATCCCGGGCTGAACTTCAGCCTGACGATAAAAAGGAATATTGTATTTCTTTAATTGCTTTTGTAGCTGATAACCAATTATAAATCTAAATAAAATACCTTAAAGGTGTAAATTATTTAATGAGCAAAATATTAGTCTTTTTCTGGCTTTTCTTATTTAGTATTTCGCTTTTTGCGCAGGATATTAAAGTTGCCCGTTTAAGTTGTAGCTATCGGGATAATCCGATAGGGATAGATTTTGTCTCACCCATTTTAAGTTGGAAGCTTCAATCGTCAGGAAGTAATGTGATGCAATCTGCCTATCAGATATTGGTTGCGAGCAGCGCTGCTCAACTAAACAAAAACGTTGGTGATGTTTGGGATACTAAAAAAGTAATCTCTGCCCGGTCAATTCAGATACCATACAAAGGAGCGAAATTGTTTTCAGCTAAAACCTACTTCTGGAAAGTCCGGGTTTGGAATGGCTCAGGAGAGGTTTCTGCATGGAGCAATACTGCTTTCTGGCAAATGGGTTTAATTACGGCTCAGGACTGGAAAGGCGCAAAATGGATTGCATTTGAGAAGCTTGCCGATTCGAATGTCAATGTTCTTCCTACAGATGGAAAAAAGGATAAGTACAATGCGAATAATATTTTACCTATGTTCCGTAAAGATTTCGCGGTTACCAAAAGCATCAGGAAGGCAACTGCTTTTGTTTCTGGCTTAGGGCATTTCGAAATGAGTTTAAACGGACAGAAGATAGGTGAGGATTTCCTGGCACCTGGCTGGACGAAATATGATCGCGAAGCACTATACGTGAGCTACGACATTACCAGTCAGATTAAAAGAGGTAATAATGCCGTTGGTGTAATGCTGGGCAATGGTTTCTATTATATTCCACCGGTAAAGGAAAGATATCGGAAACTTAAAGTGGCTTACGGTTACCCGAAAATGATTTGCCGGCTTTTGATAGAATACAGTGACGGAACTTCTGCTAACATCATTAGTGATCAAAGCTGGAAAACAGCACCATCGCCAATAACCTTTTCCAGTATTTATGGTGGAGAAGATTACAATGCAAATCTGGAACAAAAGGGCTGGAACCTGGCTGGTTTTAATGATGCTAAATGGAAAACAGCGCTTCTGGTTAACGGACCTCTGTTAAATGCACAAAAAGAAGAACCCGTTAAGGTTTTTGAAAACTTTACCGTCCAAAGCATCAAAACTACAGGTAATGGGGAATGGGTTTACGATATGGGCCAGAATGCGTCGGCGATTATTGAATTGAAGGTGCGTGGCAAAAAAGGAGATACAGTCAGGATTACACCTGCAGAATTAATCAAAGCAGACGGACAGGTAACGCAGAAAAATATTGGCGGACCCTCTTATTTCACTTATATTTTAAAAGGGGATGGTGTAGAGACCTGGCGTCCGAGGTTTTTTTATACCGGATTCAGGTACCTTCAGGTGAAAGGGGCTGTTCCCGCAGGAGAGGTTAATGCAGCCAACCAGACAGTAATTAAAAATTTAACAGCATTGCACGTTAGGAATGCTGCAGAACAAATCGGGGAATTTACCAGCTCTAACGAACTGTTCAATAAAACCTTCAGGTTAATCGACTGGTCGGTTAAAAGTAATATGGTGAGCGTTTTTACCGATTGTCCGCACCGCGAGAAACTGGGCTGGTTAGAACAATTGCACCTGATGGGAAATTCTGTTAGTTACAACTACAATGCGGCACCTTTATTTAAAAAGGCCTTGCAGGATATGAAAAACTCCCAGCTGCCAAACGGGCTGATCCCTGAAATTGCACCTGAATATGTGAAGTTCGAATGGGGCGGAGATATGTTCCGCGATTCACCTGAATGGGGCAGCAGCGGTATATTACTTCCCTGGTATTTATATCAGTGGTACGGAGATAAAGAAGCGATGGTGGAATACTATCCGATGATGCAGGGTTACCTGAAGTACCTTGCCACAAAAGCAGAAAACCACATTTTGTCGCAAGGTTTGGGCGACTGGTATGATTTAGGGCCGAAAGCACCAGGCGTATCTCAGTTAACACCAATGGGCGTAACCGGAACGGCAATTTACCACTACGATTTAAAGATAATGGAAAAGATGGCTACGCTTTTAGGTAAAAAAGCTGATGCGCTGGCCTATTCAGACCTTGCAGCTAAAGTAAGAAAGGCATTTAATAATCAGTTTTTCAATAATAAAACCAGGCAATATGCATCGGGTTCTCAAACGGCTAATGCCATGGCAGTTTACATGGGACTGGTGGATGATGAGCATAAAAACGCAGTAATTGATAATCTGATTAAGGACATAAAAAACAGGAAGAATAGTTTAACTGCCGGCGATATTGGTTACCGCTATGTGTTAAGGGTATTAGAAGACGCCGGACGATCGGATGTGATTTTTGATATGAACAGCCGGTCTGATGTACCTGGTTACGGGATGCAGATCGAGAAAGGGGCTACGGCATTGACTGAAAGCTGGGCCGCTTTGCCAACCGTTTCTAACAATCATTTTATGCTGGGGCATCTCATGGAATGGCTGTACAGCGGGCTGGGTGGAATCCGTCAGGCAGAAGGTGCTGTTGCTTTTAATCACATTAGAATAGAACCCGAAGTAGTCGGCGACTTAACCGCTGCTCGTGTCAGTTACAATTCTCCTTATGGCCAGATCTTGTCATCATGGACGAAAACAAAAAAACAGTTTACGCTGGAAGTCAGGATTCCGGTGAACACAAAAGCGGATATTTATTTTCCGGGCGACGGAAAGCAAACCATTACAGATGAAATTAATCCACGTATTAATGCTTTAAGTTTTGAAAACGGAAAAGCAAAATTAACAGTGGGTTCAGGTCACTATAAATTTATATGCACAAATGACTAGAATCAAAATCATCCTATTCCTGATGGTGATTGCCTTTAATGTGCAGGCACAAACACCAAACCTGATTTCGAATGCGGAGATGGAAGAGATTTATGAGGAAGTAAAAACGCCTTATAAGTACGGCTTGGTGATGGTTCCTGAAGATAAAGAACACAAAATGGATTGTCCCACGATATTCAGGAAGGGTAAATTCTGGTACATGACTTATCTGATCTTCAGCGGTCGCGGTTATGAAACCTGGCTATCAAGGAGTAGTGATTTACTGCACTGGGAAAATCAGGGAAAACTAATGTCATTTGGCGATTCTGGTAAATGGGACGACAATCAAAAAGCCGGGTACAATGCTTTGCTGGATATGAAGTGGGGCGGGAGTTATGGTGTGAAATCTTTTGACGGAAAGTACTGGATGTCTTATTTCGGCGGGAAAGAAAAAGGATATGAAGTGGAACCGCTGTCCATTGGAATGGCGTATACCACAACGCATCCATCACAGGTACAGGAATGGACACGTTTAGATAAACCTGTTTTAACTGCTGCAGATGTGGATGTGCGCTGGTGGGAAAACCGCAATAAGCTTTTTAAAAGCACAGTAATAGAAGACCAGAAAAGACTAACCGGACATCGCTTCGTGATGTACTACAACGCTGTTGGTGATTCTTTGGTAAATAATAAAAAAACACGCTGGTACGAGCGTATTGGTATGGCGGTTTCTGATGACATGGTTCAATGGCAACGTTTCAATCGAAATCCTGTGGTGCATCATCCCGTGGGTATTACCGGCGACGGCGTGATTCAGCAAATTGGTGATAAATACATAATGTTTTATTTCGGGGCATTCTGGCAGGATAGAAAAGGTTCATTTAATCGTTTTGCCGTGTCGAAAGACCTGGTAAACTGGACCGACTGGACCGGGGATAACCTGATTGAGTCGTCAGAAAAATATGATGAATTGTATGCGCACAAATCTTTTGTATTGAAATACAAAGGGGTGGTGTACCACTTTTATTGTGCGGTAAATAAGCAGGACCAGCGCGGAATTGCAGTAGCCACATCGAAAGATTTAGGTAAGAGTAAAGTAGATTTTGTTAGCGAATCCAGAAAATAGCATGAAGGTTTCAAAAATGGAGATAAAATATAAATTATTGTGGTTGATGCTCTTTTGGAGTGTAGGGACTTTTGCGCAAACACGTGTAAGAGAAAACTTCAATAAAAACTGGAAATTCTTTCTCGGGGATGAGCCTGGTGCAAAATCTCCTGCCTATGATGACCTCAGCTGGCGTAAACTCACATTGCCTCACGACTGGAGTATTGAGGGAAAATTCGATGAGAAAAATCCTGCCAAGCCTGAGGGCGGCGGTTTACCAACCGGAATTGGCTGGTATAGAAAAACATTTAATACACCGTCAAATTTTCAAAACAGATTAGTTACCATTGAATTCGACGGGGTGTACAAAAACAGTGAGGTATGGGTTAACGGCAAATATCTAGGCAAACGTCCTTATGGCTACGCCTCTTTTTCTTATGAAATTGGCAAATATTTGAAGGCCGGTAAAAACATCATTGCTGTTAAGGTCGACAATTCAGCCCAACCCGATTCCCGCTGGTATTCGGGATCAGGAATTTACCGGAATGTTTGGCTGACATCGACAGCCAAGATTGCGGTTGCCAATTGGGGAAGTTTCGTCACCACCGATAATTCCGGCCATATAGAGGTTCAAACCCAGTTGCTGAACAAAACGATGAACGCTCAGTCTGTAGCAGTAAGCCATGCTATATATGCAAGTGATGGAAAACTGGTTCTCAAAAGTAGCGCTCAAACCATTCAGGTCAGTACATCTGGCGGAGCAGCCAAAACCACACTGGATATCAAAAATCCAAAACTGTGGTCTGTTGAAAACCCCAACCAATATAAATTGATTACTCAGATTCTTCAAAACGGAAAATTGATTGATACTTATGAAACTAGGTTTGGAATCCGTTCATTCAACTTTGACGCCGATAAAGGTTTTTCGCTGAATGGAAAAGCAATGAAGATTCTCGGCGTTTGTCTGCATCATGATTTGGGGGCGCTGGGGGCCGCTGTAAATACCCGTGCCATGGAACGCCAGCTCGAAATAATGAAAGCCATGGGGGTAAACGCTATCCGCACCGCACACAATCCACCGGCACCAGAGTTTTTAGACCTATGTGATAAAATGGGTTTCCTGGTAATGGACGAAGCCTTTGATATGTGGGCGAAAAAGAAAACCAAAAACGACTACCACCTTAATTTTCCGGAATGGCACACGCGCGATCTGGAAGACATGGTGTTACGCGACAGAAATCATCCGTCTGTCATCCTGTGGAGTATTGGAAATGAAATTCGCGAGCAGTTTGACAGCACCGGGATTGCCATGACCAAAGAGCTGGTTGCCACGGTTAAAAAATTGGATCAAAGCCGCCCTGTAATCTCCGCTTTAACCGAAACTGATGCCAGGAAAAACTTTATCTATCAGGCGAATGCGCTTGATATTTATGGCTTAAACTACAATCATAAACTTTACAAAGACTTTCCTAAAAACTATCCCGGTGTAAAGTTTCTGGCAACAGAAACTACTTCAGCTTTAGAAACCCGGGGCTTTTACGACACAGCAGATACCATCCGCCGCTGGCCTAAAGATGGGAAAACAAAGTTTACAGAAGGAAACAAGGAATGGTCAGCATCCTCTTACGATAATGTTTCTGCTTACTGGGGTTCCACGCATGAGGAAACCTGGAAGGCAGCTAAAAAATACGATCATGTTTCAGGACTTTTTGTATGGACAGGTTTCGATTACCTTGGTGAACCCTTGCCTTATCCCTGGCCTGCCAGAAGCTCCTATTTCGGGATTGTAGATTTAGCCGGATTTCCTAAAGATTCATATTATATGTATCAGAGCGAATGGACTAACAAGCCAGTTTTGCATATACTGCCGCACTGGAATTGGGAAGCCGGAAAATCGGTAGAGGTTTGGGCTTATTACAACAATGCCGATGAAGTGGAATTGTACCTGAATGGCAAGTCGCTTGGAAAAAAATCGAAACAGAACGATGATTTACATGTGCAGTGGAATGTCACTTTTGAACCCGGAACTTTAAAAGCTGTTTCCAGGAAAAACGGCAGGGAGGTGCTCACTCGTGAAGTGAAAACGGCGGGTGCGCCAGCTAAAATTGAATTGCTTGCCGACAGGAAAACTATCAAAGCCAATGGGGAAGATCTATCTTTTGTTACAGTTCGCATTTTGGATGCCGCGGGCAACGTGGTTCCCGATGCAGATAATTTGGTGAATTTTAAAGTTGAAGGGAATGGATTTATTGCCGGCGTAGATAATGGTTTTCAGGCAAGTCTGGAGCCCTTTAAAGCCAGCTATCGCAAAGCTTTTCATGGTTTATGTTTAGCTATTCTTCAGTCAACAGATAAAAGCGGAACAATGAAGTTAACAGCAAGCTCGGCAGGTTTATCTGCTTCTTCAATAACGATTAATACAGGGAAATGATGAGCCGATTGATGCAAACTAATATTCATTTGATGTTAAACGAGTCTCCCGCAGATTTCGCTGATTCCCGCAGAACAAATTTTTTAAAATCTGCGAAAATCTCTTTAATCAGCGGGAAAAAACCGGATATTCACTCAAATGTCCTTAAATGCCTTATATGGTTAAATTTTTTATTGCTGTCACTTACCGCTTCAGCCCAACTGGTCGATAAAACACCAACAGCGGTTCAAAAAGCCCCTCAAATTTATAACAAAGAACCCTGGGAAGACCAATTAGTCAGCGGCATCAATCGCGATGCTTCTCGTGCCACCGCCTATTCTTTCGCAAACATTGAAGATGCCAAAAAAGGAAATCGCGATAAATCTGCCAGGATGATTTCGTTAAACGGCGATTGGGATTTCTCTTTTGCCATCAAACCAGCAGATGCGCCAAAGGATTTTTACAAATCCCGTGTAAGTGGATGGAAAAAAATTGAAGTCCCGTCAAACTGGGAGATGAAAGGATATGATAAACCCATTTACAAGAGCGCTGTTTACCCCTTTCGGCCTGTAAATCCGCCAAATCCGCCAATGGATTATAATGGTGTCGGAAGTTATCAGCGCACTTTTTCTATCCCTGAAAACTGGAAGGATATGAACATCACCCTGCATTTTGGGGGGGTAAGTTCGGGATATAAAGTTTGGGTGAATGGTAAATTTCTGGGCTATGCGGAAGATAGTTTTCTCTCCTCAGAATTTAACATCACGCCGTATTTGCAGGCCGATGAAAATATTTTATCGGTCCAGGTGATGCGCTGGACGGATGGCAGTTTCCTTGAAGATCAGGATCACTGGCGTTTGAGTGGAATCCACCGCGAAGTGATGCTACTGGCAGAACCAAAATTGAGAATTGCTGATTTTTTTGTGCAAACTAAACTGGATAAGGATTATAAAGACGCCACCTTAAGCATCCGTCCAAGAATAGAAAACCTCACGGGCAAAGAAGTCAAAGGCTATAAAGTTACAGCATCACTTTTCGATGGCAATGGTGCTGCGGTACTTGATAAACCCCTGGAAAGAAGTGCAGAAAGCATTATCAACGAAATCTGGCCACGACTGGATAATGTGAAGTTTGGTTTGCTGGAAAGTAAAATTAAAAACCCTGCGAAATGGAGTGATGAGGTCCCCAACCTTTACACGTTGACCATCTCATTGGAAGATAGTTCAGGCAGAGTGCTGGAAATTAAAAGCTGTAAGGTTGGTTTCAGGAGCATCGAATTTTCCAAGATCAATGGTAAACTTCTAATAAACGGTAAGGAAACCTACCTGTATGGAATTAACCGGCCCGATCATCATCCTACTAAAGGAAAAGCTTTAAGTCGCGCGGATATTCTGGAAGATGTACAAACCATCAAGCGCTTTAATTTCAACTGCATCCGGACCAGCCATTACCCAATGGACCCGTATTTATATGATTTGTGTGATGAATATGGAATTCTGGTGATTGATGAGGCCAATCTCGAAACCCATGGTTTGGGTGGTAAACTCAGCAACGATCCCACCTGGACAGCAGCTTACCTCGAACGCAGCAGCCGAATAGTGATGCGTGATAAAAATCATCCAAGCATCATCATCTGGAGTTTGGGGAATGAATCTGGCAGTGGACCAAACCACGCTGCAATGGCCGCCTGGATTCACGATTTTGATATCACAAGACCAGTTCATTACGAGCCTGCCATGGGCAATCCCCGTTTAGATGGCTACATTGATCCGGGCAATCCTGCTTATTTAAAGCCTAACGATCACTCGCACCGTTTGCAAAATCCGCAAGACCAACCATATGTAGATATCGTAAGCCGGATGTATCCCAGTATTTATACTCCAAAAATGCTTGCTGATCAACAAAATGGGGATGAACGCCCGATTTTCTTCGTTGAATATGCTCATGCCATGGGAAATTCAGTGGGCAACATGAAAGATTTCTGGGATGTATTCCGTTCCACGCCACGCGTAATAGGTGGCGCCATCTGGGAATTTAAAGACCAGGGGATTCTGCAAACTGATAGTGCCGGAAACAAGTTTTACGCTTATGGAGGCGATTTTGGTGAAAAATACTTTGATAACTTCACCATAAAAGGCGTGGTCAATTCTGATGGGAAACCTAAAGGGGCGATGTTTGAATGTAAACGTGTTTACCAGGGTGCGCAAACCGAATTAACTGATAAAACCAAAGCAATCATCAAAATTAGCAACAGACATGCCGTTAAAAATTTAAATGTTTATACGGTTACGCTGATCGTTCGTAAGGATGGAGCAGTTGTGAGCGAGAAAGTATTGGCAGCGATCAATTTAGCTGCCGGAAGAGATACCTTATTAAATATTTCAAAGTATTTACCAAGAATAGAACAAGGTTCAGAATATTTAGCTGATGTTCATTTTACCTTAAGCAAAGATGAAGTATGGGCCAAAAAAGGCTTCGAGGTGGCCTCAAATCAATTTGCTTTGACTGGTTTAGCCGAAGCTAAAACCGTTGATCATGTCAATCCGGCAAGATATTCAGGCAGTGCTGATGTGGAAATCTATTCAGGACAAAATTTTGAAATTGGCATCAGCAGGAAGAATGGTGCATTGGTTTCTTACAATTGGAAAGGCACGGAGCAAATCTTTGCCCCATTGTTGCCTCATTTCACCCGTCCGTTAACGGATAACGATAAACGTGGCTGGAAGTCGAATAAAAAATTAAAGCAGTGGTATGCCAACGATTTAAAACTCATATCAGTTTCGGGTGGCAAAGCTGACGGAAAAAATGGTTCTGATTTAATCGTATCAAGTGAATACAGTCTGATTAACGATAGCGCAAGAGTAAAAGTTGACTATGAAATCTCATCGACCGGTACCATTAAAGTTGATTATGCGCTAACAGTAAAGCCTGGTTTGCCTAATATCCCAAAAGTAGGAATGCAACTGGGTGTAATTCGTAACTACAATACCATTTCATGGTATGGAAAAGGCCCGATGGAAAACTATATCGACAAAAATTATGCTACTGATGCGGCGATTTACAGCGAGCCTGTAAACAATTTTCTGGAGCATTATGCCGTTCCGCAGGAAAATGGAAACCGGACCGATGTGCGCTGGATGTATTTTTCGGATCCCGCAAAAAAGCAGGGTTTGCTTTTTGCAGCAGACAGTTTACTGAGCATGAGTGCCAGCCCTTACACAGACGACAACGTTCAGGCGGCGAAACATACAAATAAATTAAAGGATGCCGGGTATTTAACGGTTAATGTGGATTTGATACAAATGGGCGTAGGCGGGAACGACAGCTGGAGTGATGTTGCCGCACCACTGCCACAATATCAAATCCCATCAAAGAATTATCATTACCGCTTTTATCTTTTGCCATTTGAGGGTAAAAAAGAGGAGGTGAGCAATAAAGTAAAACGAATAAAATTTTAGCATTGTGGAGAAGACCATTAACTTAAAAGGAATAACCTGGAACCATAGTCGCGGACTTTTACCCATGGTGGCAACGGCGCAACGATTTTCTGAACTGTACCCGAATGTTAACATCACCTGGGAGAAGCGAAGTTTACAGCAATTTGCCGACTTTTCCATTCAGGAACTGGCCGAGAGATTTGATTTGCTGGTTATCGACCATCCATGGGCTGGCTTTGCAGCGAAAACCAAATCAATTGTAGCTCTCGACTTTTACCTGTCGGAAGATTATTTAAATGATCAGCGCCGTAATTCGGTTGGGGAGTCTTATGAAAGCTATTTCTACGATGAACATTTATGGGCGCTGCCCATTGATGCCGCAACACCGGTAGCCGCATCAAGACCGGATCTTTTGGCTGAAAAAGGTTTACAGTTGCCACAATCTTTCGAAGATCTTCTGGCACTTGCCGATCAGGGATTAGTTGCATTTGCAGGTATTCCTATTGATGTTTTAATGAATTTTTACACGCTTTGCTGCTCACTGGGCGAAGACCCATGTCAGAATGATACGGCGGTAATATCACCCGAAGTCGGAATAAGAGCCTTAAAGATGTATCGTGAGCTAGCTGCGAAAATAGATCGGGAAAACTTCAACCGGAATCCGATCCAGGTATATGAAGCCATGACTAAAACCGATGAAATTGCTTACTGCCCTTTTGCTTATGGTTATTCAAACTATTCGAGAAACGGTTATTCGCGTAAGGCTTTGCATTTTCACGATATGATTTCTCTGGATGGTATAACGAATTTAAGAAGCACACTGGGGGGAACGGGTTTGGCAATTTCTTCAAAATGTGAGGAAATAGATGTGGCAGCGAAATATGTGGAATTTGTGGGATCTCCCGCCTGTCAGTCGACCTTATTTTTCGAAAGTGGTGGTCAGCCAGGTCATTTAGCCGCATGGAAAAATGAGGAAATTAACCGACAGAGTCAGAATTATTTCAGCAACACCTTACCGGCTTTACAGCGTGCTTTTTTACGCCCGCGTTACCACGGCTCGATGTATTTCCAAGACCATGCCGGTGATGTGGTACGCGATTATCTGATGAACGGTGGAAATGAAGAGGAAGTTCTATCCGCTATGAATACCTTATATGTTACATCTAAAAGTTTAGTGTTATGATGAACAGACCACTAGAAGGACTCCTGGTTTTAGAGTTTTGCCAGTTTCTGGCCGGGCCATCTGCAGGATTGAAGCTTGCAGATCTGGGTGCCCGTGTCATTAAAATTGAGCGACCTGAAACAGGCGACGCTTGCCGGCAGTTATCGATCAAAAATCTTTTTGTGGATGATGATAGCTTGCTTTTTCACACCATCAACCGTAATAAGGAAAGCTATGCTGCGAATCTGAAAAATCCTGAGGATTTGGAAAGATTAAGAAAACTTATCAGCAAAGCAGATGTGATGACACATAATTTCCGCCCCGGGGTGATGGAAAAGATCGGTCTGGATTACGAAAGCATTCAGCACATCAACCCTAAAATCGTTTATGGTGTGGTTACCGGATATGGAAATGAAGGTCCCTGGCGAAATAAACCTGGTCAGGATTTGCTGGTTCAGGCCGTTTCGGGCTTAACCTTTTTATCTGGCGTAGATATCGATGGACCGGTTCCATTTGGCCTCTCGGTGTCGGACATCATGTGTGGAAACCATCTCGCACAGGGGATTATGGCTGCCTTAATCAAAAGGGCCAAAACAAACAAAAGCGTTCTGGTTGAGGTGAGTTTACTGGAATCTGTTCTGGATGTGCAGTTTGAAGTGATCACAACTTACCTGAATGATGGGGGTAAATTGCCCGACAGGAGCGGAGCAAAGGGTAGTGCACATGCTTACCTGAGCGCACCCTACGGCATGTACGAAACCAAAGATGGCCATATCGCCATGGCAATGGGAAACCTTCCGAACATTTGTGCCATTATCAAATGCGACATTGATGATTTATATGTGGAAGCAGGTTCGGCATTTGAGAACCGGGACCAGCTGATTGTACGCCTGGCCGAAACTTTCAAAAAGCAGGATACCACTACCTGGGTAAATCTTTTACAAACGCATGGTATATGGTGTGCAGAAGTGTTAAATTACCAGACTGCTACTGCGTTAAGTACCTATAAAAACCTGGAGATCGAACAAAGTTTAGACCTTGGAGGTGACAAGACTATTAAAACCACTGTTAGTCCGATCCGGTTAGATAATGAGAAGTTGTTTGCAGCGAAAGCTGCACCAAAACTTGGCGTTGATACCCGGAATATTAATACAGAATTTGAATTGAATTAGCATATGAGACCGCTCGAAGATTATTTAGTTATCGATTTCAGCCAGTTTCTCTCGGGACCATCGGCAAGTTTGCGCCTGGCAGACATGGGCGCCCGTGTAATTAAAATTGAGCGTTTAGGTGTGGGCGACATTTGCCGCACCCTTTACACCTCAAATTTGATCATGAATGGAGAATCATCTGTTTTTCATGCCATCAATAGAAATAAAGAAAGTTTTGAAGTGGATTTAAAGAGTGAAGAAGATTGTGAGATGGTACGCGAACTGCTCAAAAAAGCAGATGTCATGATCCATAATTTTCGTCCGGGTGTAATGGAGCGTTTAGGTTTCGATTATCCTTCGGTCATCGCCTTCAATCCCAACATTATCTATGGGGAGATCTCCGGTTATGGGAACACAGGAGAATGGAGAAATAAACCTGGTCAGGATTTACTGTTGCAATCGGTTACCGGTCTAACTTCATTAACCGGTAACGCTGATAGTGGCCCTGTAGCTATGGGTTTATCCATCGTAGATATGTTGGCTGGCGCGCATTTAGCACAGGGACTTCTGGCTTGTTTATACCGCAAAGCAATAAAAAATGAGGGTGGATTTATACAGGTGAGCATGATGGAATCGGCTTATGATTTCCAGTTTGAAACCATTACAACCTTTATGAACGATGGCGGCGCTTTACCTGAACGATCAAAAAAGAACAATGCCAACGCATATTTAGGTGCACCCTATGGTATTTATCAAACAGAAAACGGATATTTAGCATTGGCAATGGGTTCAATTCCTCAACTTGGTAAATTACTGGGTTGCGAGCCATTGGAGGATTTCCTTGAAATTAGTGAAGCATTTGATAAGAGGGATGAAATAAAGGCGATTTTAGCTGATCATCTGTTATCAGATACAACTGAAAAATGGCTTTCCATATTGGAACCCGCGGATATATGGTGTGCCGACGTTTTGAACTGGAACGCCTTAATGGCGCACGAGGGTTTCAAAGTTTTGAATATGATCCAGGAAGTGGAAATGGTGGATGGTTATAAATATGAGACCACCAGATGCCCGATTCGCATCGACGGCGAATTACTCACTTCACCGGTAGGTTCGCCAAAGTTGGGGCAGGATAATGAAAAAATTATCAAAGAATTTACAACACAGAATACAATTGCAAATGCATAACCAGATAGATACTTTTAAAATAGCCGTCCGCAAATTTGCTCCCTTTGAATCTGCCATGCAGAAGTTCTGGGACGAGTATTGCGCTTTTTCCGGCTGTAAACTGAAGCTGGAGATGGTGGTAATGGATTTGCATGAATTATACAACAAAACCATTACTGAAAAAGGTTTGGCAAATGGCGACTTCGATATTGCCCACATCAACACCGATTGGGTTTTGGAAGGTTATGTCAATCAGGATTTCGAGGTTTTAAACCCCTACATCAACAGAAATAAACCTGATGATTTCCCAAGGGGATGGAGTAAATCCCTTTTGGGTTTACAACGTTTCGGCTGGGAAGTAGTGGGCTTGCCCTTTCACGACGGACCTGAATGTTTTATTTACAGAAAAGATTTATTTGAAAGTGAAACGGAAATGGCCGCTTACCTGGCACAATTTGGTAAAGCTTTGGAAATACCCCAAACCTGGGAAGATTTCCATCAGGTAGCACAGTTTTTTAATCGTCCGGAAGAGCAGTTGTATGGCAGTGTTTTCGCGTGCTACCCAGACGGGCACAACACTGTTTTTGATTTTTGCCTGCAATTGTGGAGTAGGGGTGGAGCTCTGACTGATAAAAATGGCTTCATTCAAATCAATACGCCCGAGGCTATTGACGGTCTGAATTTCTACCGTACAATGGTAAATGATAAAACGGCTGTTCATCCGCAGTCTTTCACTTTTGAGTCTGTGGCCGCAGGCGCCGCTTTTTCTCAAGGTGAGGCCGCGATGATGATCAACTGGTTTGGCTTCGCTGCCGTTTGCGAAGTAGATGCAAACTCGAAAGTGAAAGGTAAAGTCGATGTTGCGCTGCTACCATCGGCTCCTGATCAGCATTCCGCTTCGCTGAATGTATACTGGCTTTATACCATTGCCAAGGGTAGCAGAAATAAAGACATAGCCTATGATTTTTTACACTATGCATTGGCAGAAGAACAGGATAAGCAACTTACTTTAGCCGGTGGAATCGGATGCAGGCTCTCTACCTGGAATGATAAGGAAATTAATGAAATTATTCCCTATTACCATAAGTTAGCAGCATTACACGAGGTAGCAAATATGCTACCACAGAAACAAAACTGGGCCGCTATAGCAGCGATAATTGATCAAATGGTACTGGACGCGGTTCATACAGAAAAGCCTTCGGAAGAACTCGCTGAGCTTGCACAAAACCAGATTAATGAAATTGATAAATGAGTATTGATATAAGATATAAACCCGCATTACCCCAAACAAAACAGCCCATAATCATTATTGGTGCAGGTGGTATTGTGGCTGATGCGCATCTCCCGGCGTACAAAATTGCAGGTTTCGAAGTTCACGGAATTGTAAACCGTACAAAAGAAAGGGCTCAAAAACTGGCCGATACTTTTGGAATACCCAATGTATACAATTCGTTAGCAGAGGCAGTGGCCGGAGCGCCCGAAAATACGGTGTACGATTTAACCATTATGCCTGCCCAATACATCGAAGCTTTAAACCAGTTGCCCGATGGCAGTGCCGTATTGATTCAAAAGCCAATGGGTGATGATTTTGCCCAGGCAAATGAAATCCTGGAATTATGCAGGGCAAAAAAACTGAAGGCTGCAATAAACTTCCAACTGCGCTTTGCGCCATTTGTAAGTGCCGCACGATATCTTATCGGGCAGGGTTTAATAGGGGAATTGTATGACATGGAAGTTCGGGTGACAATCAAGACCCCATGGGAGATTTTTCCGCATGTGATCATCCATCCCCGCCTCGAGATCCAGTATCACAGCATTCATTACGTGGATTTAATCCGCTCATTTTTAGGAAATCCTCAGAGTGTTTTAGCAAAGACCTTGAAACATCCGGCCAAAAAACTGTCATCATCGCGCTCAACAATTCTGTTCGATTATGGCGATACTTTACATGCCGTAATCAATACTAACCATGACCATGATTTCGGTCCTGATCACCAGGAAAGTTATATCAAATGGGAGGGAACCAAGGGGGGCATTGTGGCCAAAATAGGTTTACTAATGGATTACCCGCATGGTGTGCCTGATGTTTTTGAATATTGCCTGGTGGAAGATGGAAAGTCTCCCGTGTGGCAAACAGTCAAGCTCGAAGGATCCTGGTTCCCCGAAGCCTTCATCGGTACCATGGCAAACCTGATGCGCTTTAGTGAAGGATCAACAGACGTACTACATACCAGCGTTGGAGATGTGATTCAAACGATGGCGGTTGTAGAAAGTGCTTACCATTCAAGTGATATTGGTGGCGTTAAAGTAAAAGATAAAGAATAAACGATGTATT
Organism: Pedobacter frigidisoli; assembly: GCF_032678525.1. Classification (GTDB taxonomy): domain Bacteria; phylum Bacteroidota; class Bacteroidia; order Sphingobacteriales; family Sphingobacteriaceae; genus Pedobacter; species Pedobacter frigidisoli_A. Next base: position 349,356 of record NZ_JAVTSE010000005.1, on the reverse strand, counting down.
TCAAATCAACATTTTTTGAGGACTATCAGTTACAGGATAAACGTGTAACCCTGGGTCGCACCATAACAGAAACCGATTTTGTAGTTCATGCTGGGCATACCGGTGATTTTTTTCCACACCACATGGATGCAGAGTGGTGTGCCACCCAACCCTTTAAACAACGCATTGCACATGGCACGATGATTTTTAGTATCGGTATCGGTTTAACTGCATCCGAAATTAATCCTGAGGCCATGTCGAAAGGTTATGATAAATTGCGTTTCGTAAAGCCGGTATTTATAGGTGATACCATCCACTCTGAAGTTACGATCTCTGAAAAAGGAGATAGTAAAAGACCAGAATATGGAACCGTAACGGAGCATGTAGAAATTATTAACCAGCACGGAGAAGTCGTTTTAGTATGCGACCATTTACTCATAGTAAAGAAAAAATAAACTAATGACAAATGGCTATTGAAAAATAACGTAATGGTCATTGAAGCATTGAACAAATAAAAACCAAATATAATGAACCACAACACACAGCCAGAAATTGTTACTGAGGGCGATCCGTCGTCAGGGAAAAAGTATTTATTGCCGTTTATTCTAGTGGTGAGCCTGTTTTTTCTCTGGGGAATGGCACACAACCTGGATTCCATTTTAATTCCACATTTAAAAAAAGCTTGTAATCTGAATAACCGCCAATCAACTTTGATTGATACATCTGTCTTCTTCGCTTATTTTTTGATGGCCATTCCAGCCGGAATGATCTTGAAGAAATGGGGGTATAAAGCTACTATGATTTCCGGGCTATTCGCTTTTGCACTTGGCGCTTTTCTCTTTGTACCTGCTGCAAACAGCTTATCGTACATCACTTTTTTAATTGCGCTTTTTATTATTGGATGTGGCTTGACCATGCTCGAAACCTCGGCAAACCCTTATGCGGCAGTTTTGGGAGATCCTGCAAAGGCAACCAGCAGATTAAACTTGGCGGCCTCTTTCAATGGTCTGGCTGCGATGGTTGCACCACTTATTGGCGGTTTATTTATTCTTTCTGGAAAATCTCATACGAAAGAAGAACTGGCGGCAATGACAGAAGTTGGCCGAAACAATTACTTTTTGGAAGAAGCCGCATCAGTTAAAACACCATATATCACCTTAGGCATTATCCTATTGGTTATCGCTGCAATATTTTATTTTATCCATCTGCCTGAAATTAAAACGAAAAGTATTGATGGGGAAGCTAAAGGCAGCTTTTTTGGAGCTTTACGTCACAAACATTTGAGATGGGCAGTTGTTGCACAGTTTTTTTATGTTGGCGCACAAGTTTGTGTAACCAGCTTTTTTATCAGAATGGCTCAACAGGGCGGTGGTTTTGACGAAAAAACAGCAGCTTCATATTTAGCTGTTTATGGGTTTTTGTTTACAGCAGGTCGGTTTGCCGGTACTGCACTTCTGCAGTTTATTGCCTCAAACAAGTTGCTGGCTATTTACGCAATCGTATCCGTATTATTATGTCTGGTGGCCATATTGGGACAAGGATCTTACGTAGTATATGCGCTGGGTGCTATTGGTTTCTTTATGTCAATTATGTTTCCTACCATTTTTGCGCTCGGTATTGATGGGATTGGGGAAGATACAAAACCAGGCTCATCATGGCTGATTATGTCGATTGTTGGCGGCGCTATCCTCCCATTCGGAATGGGTACTTTAATAGATATGTATGGAGATAATATCCAGATCGGCTATAGCATTCCATTGGTTTGTTTTGTAGTAGTTCTTTATTTCGGGTTAAAAGGCTATAAAATTGCCCATAAATAATGACGGATTTTAAATATCTCAGGGTTTTCATTTTTACTTTGCTGATCAGTTCTATCTTGTCACATAGCGTTTTCGCGCAACAAAACGAAAATGCAAAACCCTGGGTATTCTGGTATTGGGTTAAGGGGGCGGCTTCCAAAACAGGGATTACTGCCGATCTGGAAGCCATGAAAGCTAACGGGATTGGAGGGGCTTACCTCATGACCATTCAAGGTCCAGATAAAACACCTTTTTACCATCCTCCTGCAGTTCAGCTCAGTTCCGAATGGTGGAAACTGGTAGAATTTGCAATGACTGAAGCTAAACGGCTGGATCTCAAACTGGGCATGCACGTAAGTGATGGTTTTGCCCTTGCCGGCGGCCCATGGATTACGCCTGATTTGTCCATGCAAAAGGTAGTCTGGACAAAAACCAATATCACCAATGGAGCCTCCGCAATAAAATTAGCCCAACCTGAAACAAAGGAAAACTATTATCTGGATATTGCCGTTTATGCCTTTCCCTCACCAACCGGCCAGGGCATTTCCACCAGAACTGTAATTCCTAAAATCACGGCAAGTAATGGCGCCGATGCAGGTGGTTTGATTCAACCTGGAAATAAGAAAAACTTCGGGGCCGCAGAGCCATGCTATATTCAGTATGAATTTGAGAAACCTTTCACCTGCAGAACAATAACCATCAAAGTAAGCGGCAACAATTATCAGGCGCAACGCCTGGCGATGGAGACCAGTGACGATGGCATAAACTTTCATCCGGCAGGGCGTTTAGAGGCGCCGCGTCATGGCTGGCAGGATACGGATGAGGATGTAACGCATTCCATCTCTCCATTAACCGCTCGCTTTTTCAGGTTTATCTATGATAAAAGAGGTTCAGAACCCGGTGCGGAAGATTTAGATGCGGCCAAATGGAAGCCCTCCTTAAAACTCGTCAATCTGGAACTATCGTCTGAAGCCAGCATCAATCAGTTTGAAGGTAAGAATGGTTCCGTATGGCGGATCAGTAAAAGAAGTACCGGGGAGCAAATTGCTAAAAATCTGTGTGTCCCTTTAAATAAAATCATTAACCTTTCAGGGAAGTTGAAACCTGATGGTACATTAAACTGGAAAGCGCCAAAAGGAAACTGGACAATACTGAGAATCGGGCACACATCCACAGGTCATACCAATGCGACCGCTGGTGGCGGAATGGGGTTAGAGTGTGACAAATTTAATCCGGAGGCAGTAAAGTTGCAGTTCGATAACTGGTATGGGGAAGCATTAAAGCACGGCGGTCCGGAAATTGCGAAAAAGGTGTTGAGTGTTTTCCATGTGGATAGCTGGGAATGTGGCAGCCAGAATTGGTCACCCTTATTTAAAACTGAATTTTTAAAACGCAGGGGTTATGATTTAACACCCTATTTACCGGTGATGACTGGCCTGCCTGTTGAAAGTGCCCAGGTTTCTGAGAACTTTCTATATGATGTGCGGAAAACAATAGCTGAACTGGTAGTAGATCAGTTTTACAAAACACTGGCCATACTGGCTAAACAAAAAGGAGTCACCTTTACAGCAGAAAGTATCGCGCCGACAATGATGAGCGATGGTTTATTACATTACAAAACCGTCGATGTGCCCATGGGCGAATTCTGGTTGAACAGCCCTACGCATGATAAACCGAATGATATGCTTGATGCGATTTCAGGCGGACATATCTACGGTAAGAATATTATCCAGGCTGAGGCATTTACAACAGTAAGAATGGACTGGAACGAAAGCCCTGCAAACATGAAAACCCTGCAGGACAGGAATTATGCGTTGGGTGTAAACAGAATGGTTTACCACGTTTTTGTTCAAAACCCGGATACCAGTTTAAAACCTGGGGTAACCCTTGATGGCGTAGGCTTATACTTTCAACGTGATCAAACCTGGTGGAAGATGGGAAAAGCCTGGGTAGATTATGCCGAAAGGACACAGGAATTGCTGCAGCAGGGTAAACCAGTCGTTGATATAGCCGTTTTTACGGGCGAAGATTTTCCCCGTCGTTCGGTTTTGCCCGATAGGCTGGTGGAAACTTTACCCGGGATTTTTGGAAATGAGGTAGTCGAAAAAGAAAAGAAACGTTTGGCTAATGTGGGAGAGCCGCTCCGTCAGATTCCGGCAGGGGTAACTCACTCCGCAAATATGGCCGATCCTCAAAACTGGGTAAATCCCTTGAGGGGCTATGCCTATGATAGCTTTAATCCCGACGTATTGGCTTCGGCGACGGTAAAAAATGGCAATGTAGTTTTTGAAAGCGGAGCCAGCTATAAAATTCTGGTATTTCCCGGGGCCATGAAAATGAATCCGGATAGCCGCTACATGAGCTATGAAATCCTGAAGAAACTTTCAGAGTTGATTAAAGAAGGGGCGAAGGTGGTTGTTTCAGAAAAACCGCTCTATCAAAATGGAATTAACCAAGAGCGTCAGACTGAATTTGATAAGCTAGCCGCTGAAATCTGGGATGGCAATTTTGAGTCGTATAAAAGCAATGGCCATCCGCTTTATCAGAAGAAATTAGGTGCCGGAAGGGTTTTCCAGGCACCCTTTTATGCAGAAACTTTTGATGCATTAGGTTTGGAAAGGGATATTGATGTTCAGGATAAAGGAGATGTTAAGCAGGGCGATGCCTATGCAAAAGGTGTCGGCTATTCGCATAGAATAGATGGAAAAAAGAATATTTATTTCATTTCCAACCAGGAGGATAAGATGCGCAGCCTTCAGCTCAACTTCAGAAATACCGGAAATTCAGCTCAGATCTATGATCCGGTAAACAATACATGGTCAGCCCCCCTTGCGGTTAACCGTGGGGTTTCCGGAACCAATGTAGACTTAACCCTGTATCCAAATCAATCAGTTTTCATCATACTGGATACAACTTTTGTTCGTCCTCAAAATACGGGGCAGCAATTTAATACTGCTAAAGAAAACAATTTCAAATCCATTCAGGACATTTCAACATCCTGGGACGTGAAATTCGACCCCGCATACGGAGGTCCTTCGAAACCTGTCCCGTTTAAACAATTAACAGATTGGACAAAACATCCGGATAGCACAGTTAAATTCTACTCGGGCACGGCAACTTATACCCGAAACTTTACCTATAGCGGCAATACCAAAAATACATGGGTAGATTTAGGGGATTTTTCCAGCATGGCAAATGTACAGATCAATGGTATATCCTGCGGCACCTTGTGGACGCCACCTTACCGGCTGGACATCAGTAAAGCAATCAAAAAAGGAAAAAATATTATTACAGTAGAGGTTGTAAATACCTGGGCCAACCGCTTAACCGGCGATAGTAAGCTGCCCGAAAATATAAGAATTACAAAAACAACTGCCCCCTTCCGTCTGGAAGGTAAACCTTTAAATCCTGCGGGATTGTTAGGTCCGGTAGTGATACAAGTGGAGGAGAAATAAGATATGCGCGCATTCAACATTTATTTAACAATTGCCCTGGCTACCCTTTCGCTTTTTGCAAAGGCGCAGGATAAAGCCTTGGTGAACAATTCAAAATCACCTTACGCCAAATTGCACAGCATTAATATGACTGATGTGAGCTGGACAAAAGGCTTTTGGGCCGATCGTTTTAAGGTCGCTACTGAAACCATGGTACCCAATATGTGGGCAATTTACAATGATCCTAAAATCAGCCATGCCTTCAAAAACTTCGAAATCGCTGCCGGACTTGATACAGGGTCACATGCAGGACCCTCGTTCCATGATGGTGATTTCTATAAAACGCTGGAAGCTGTGGCTGTACTTTATGCGTCAACGAAAAATCCAAAACTTAGCGACATGATGGATCAGGCCATTGTGGTGATTGGAAAATCGCAACGTGAAGATGGCTATATCTACACCAAAGCGATGATTGAACAGCGAAAAACGGGTTCTAAAAATCAGTTCCAGGACCGGCTAAGCTTTGAGTCTTACAATATTGGCCACCTGATGACTGCAGGCTGCATCCATTACCGCGCTACCGGCAAAACCACTTTGCTCAACATTGCTAAAAAGGCAACCGATTATCTGTACAATTTCTATAAATCTGCATCACCAACACTAGCCAGAAATGCCATTTGCCCCTCGCATTATATGGGGGTAGTGGAAATGTACCGCACCACTAAAGATCCCCGCTATCTTGAACTCGCGAACCACCTGATTGCGATCAAAGGAAAAATTGATGATGGCACTGACGATAACCAGGACAGGATACCCTTTCTTCAGCAAACCAAAGCCATGGGGCATGCGGTACGGGCGAACTACCTCTACGCCGGCGTAGCCGATCTGTATGCCGAAACGGGTAAAGATTCGCTGCTGAATACGTTAAACCTCATGTGGGATGATGTAAATCAGCATAAAATGTACATCACTGGTGGCTGTGGTTCGCTGTATGACGGAACATCTCCTGATGGAACTTCATACAACCCTGCTGATGTTCAGAAAATTCACCAGGCTTTTGGCCGCGATTATCAGTTGCCGAATTTTACTGCACACAACGAAACCTGCGCCAATATTGGTAACCTGCTATGGAACTGGCGCATGCTTCAGATTACCGGGGATGCCAAATACGCAGATGTCATGGAGCTTGCGTTACACAATAGCGTTTTATCGGGAATCAGCCTGGATGGTAAAAACTTTTTGTACACCAATCCACTTGCACAATCAGATGACTTACCCTTTAAACAACGCTGGAGTAAGGACAGGGTTCCCTACATTGCTTTATCAAACTGCTGCCCGCCGAACGTGGTACGAACCATTGCAGAGGTAAGTGATTACGCGTATAGCGTCTCTGATAAGGGACTGTGGTTTAATCTATATGGCGGCAATAATCTGAGCACTAAGCTCGCAGACGGAACCGGGGTTACGCTTGCCCAGGAAACCAACTATCCCTGGGATGGGCGGATCAGGATCAGCCTAAAGGAAACAGCAGCTAAATCCTATTCTGTGTTTCTAAGGATCCCATCATGGACCCACGACGCACAAATCAGCATTAATGGAAAATTAGCGCAAATCAAAGTCAACCCCGGAAGCTATGCGGAAATAAACCGGTTGTGGAAAAAAGGTGATGTAATCGAACTGAATCTGCCTATGGATGCAACGTTGATAGAGGCGAATCCACTGGTAGAGGAAAACCGGAATCAGATTGCCGTAAAACGCGGACCAATAGTATATTGCCTGGAATCGACTGATTTGCCCGGAAAAAGTATTTTCAATGCCTTTGTACCCACTTCAACCAGGTTCGAAGCTAAACCGATTCATATTGATGGTGCTGAAATGATGAGCCTGGTTGGACAGGCCAAAATAGTAGCGCCAAACAATTGGAAAAACATATTGTACAGGCCTGTTGATAACAAGAATGTAACACAGGAAATAAAACTGATACCTTATTTTGCATGGGGAAACCGTGGCCATTCAGAAATGTCAGTATGGTTGCCGGTGAGTAGATAGATAAAGAAGATAAAAATGAAACTAAAACTGATAATACTTTTAAACATTGCCTGCTGCGTTATCGCATCCGCAACCATAAAACCGGCATCAATCTTTACCGATCACATGGTTTTACAGCAGCAAAGTAATGTTGCCATTTGGGGTTGGGCAAAGCCATCCAACAAGGTAAAAATTACCACGTCCTGGAACAAAGAAAGCTATACGGTAACATCCGGACAGGATGGGAAATGGAAAGTTAAAGTGTCTACTCCTGTAGCTGGCGGCCCCTATAACATGGAATTCAACGATGGAGAAAAACTCGTTTTAACGGATATATTGATTGGAGAGGTATGGTTCTGTAGCGGGCAGTCTAACATGGAAATGCCCCTTAAAGGCTTTAAAGGGCAGCCTATTATAGGCTCTAATGAAGCAATACTGAAGTCTGCTAATCAGAATATCCGGCTGTATACCGTTCCGCGGTCTTCAATTACTGAACGTCAGGAGAACAGTAAACCTGCACAATGGAAAGCAGCAGCGCCGGAAACCGTTTCAAATTTCAGTGCAACCGCCTGGTACTTTGCAAGGCTGCTGAGCGAAATGCTAAATGTGCCCATCGGCGTAATCAACGACAGCTATGGCGGTTCAACCATTGAAGCCTGGATGTCGCCAGAAGACTTAAAACCTTATTCGGAGATTAAAATTCCATCAAAGGGCGATAGCATCAAAGAGGTAAGCAGAACACCTACAACGCTTTATAACGGCATGCTTTTTCCGGTTATCGGCTACGGCATTAAAGGTGCCATCTGGTACCAGGGCGAATCTAACTATGAACGTCCCGATCGGTATGAAGATTTGTTTCCGGCAATGGTTTCTTCATGGCGCAAAAACTGGGACAATGGCGAATTCCCTTTTTATTATGCGCAGATTGCCCCTTACAATTATGCACAGTTGCCACCAAACCATATTGGAGGTAAATTTAATTCCGCGTTTTTAAGGGATGCACAACGGAAATCATTAGCAAAAATTCCGAACTCCGGAATGGCCGTTCTCCTTGATATCGGTGAAGAAAAATCAATACATCCGGCTAATAAAAAGCAAGGAGGGGAACGTCTGGCATACCTCGCCCTGGCACAAACCTATGGCATAAAAGGCTTTGGCGCCTACAGTCCAACCTACGAATCATTAAGTATTGATAAAAATAAAGCGGTAATTAAGTTTCAGAATGTACCCAATGGCTTAACTTCATTCGGAAAAGAATTAAACTTATTTGAAGTGGCAGGATCGGACAAGAAATTTTATCCTGCAAAAGCGGTAATCAATGGCAGCAGCATAAGCGTTTCAGCAGAGCAGGTGAAAATACCGGTTGCTGTTCGTTATGCATTTAAAGATTTTGTTACCGGCGACTTATTTGGAAATGATGGTTTACCTGTTTCCTCTTTCCGTACTGATGATTGGGATAACTAATATGTTTTTAATCGCACAGAGAAAAGGATTACAACGTATGTTCACTGGGAACTTAAGTTCTCCTGGAAGACATCTGTGGAGACTGAACCTTCACCTTTTCTTCGTGTTATTTTTGTCCTGTTGGTTCATGCAAAGGGCGACCGCCCAGGAAAACCTGACCTGGACATCTGAAAGCAAAAACGCATCAGAATCGATGCCTGTTGGTGGTGGCGATATCGGTTTAAATCTTTGGGTAGAAAAAGGTGATGTTTACCTCTATCTTGCTAAAAGCGGCACTTTCGATGAAAACAATACGCTACTGAAGCTCGGGCGCATCAAACTCAGGTTGAGTCCCAACCCCTTTGAGGGGCAAACGTTCAAGCAGGAGCTGATCCTCAAAGATGGTTATGCACGCATCGAGGCTGCAAATCGTAATCTGAATGCGCAAATTAGCGTATGGGCAGATGTTTTCAATCCGGTCGTTCATCTGGATATCAAAGCGAATAAAAAGATTACTGCCTTAGCCAGTTACGAAAGCTGGCGATACGAAGACAGGGTAACCAAAGGCAAGGAAAATAATCAGAATTCATACAAATGGGCGCCTCAGGGCGAAGTGAAAACTTTTAAAGATCAAATTGGTTTCAAGGATAATGCTGTTCAGTTCTACCATCAAAACAAGGCTCAAACTGTTTTTGATGTTGCGGTAAAACAACAGGGACTGGAAGATAGAAAATCAGAATTATACAATCCGCTAAAAAATGTGATTTTTGGCGGATTGCTCAAGGGCGATAACATGATTCCGGCAGGAATTGATAGCGGGCGATATTTAAATACACCATACAAATCCTGGAAGCTAAAAAGCAATAAGCCTGCAAAGGCTGTAAATCTAACCATCGCTCTAAATACCTTAACCACTGAATCCTTTCAGGAATGGGAGAGGAGTATAACTGAAACCAATACTGAAAACAATCAAACTGCCAGCAAAAACTGGTGGAACGAGTACTGGGAAAAGAGCTTCATTTATATCAATGCCAAAAACGATGAGGCCAACCAAACGGGCAGAAATTATCAGCTGTTCCGATATATGCTTGGCTGTAATGCCTTTGGAAAATACCCGACTAAATTTAATGGGGGCTTATTTACTTTTGACCCTCAGTTAACTGATACGACCCTAAAATACACACCTGATTTCAGGAATTGGGGTGGAGGTACCCATACTGCGCAGAACCAGCGGCTGGTGTACTGGCCGATGCTGAAAAGCGGTGACGGCGACCTCATGAAACCACAGTTCGATTTCTATCTCAATTTATTGAAGAATGCAGAGATCAGAACGCAAGCTGCATGGGGGCACCAGGGTGCAAGTTTTACCGAGCAGTTAGAGAATTTTGGTTTACCAAATCCCGCCGAATATGGCTGGAAACGTCCCACTGGTTTTAATAAAGGTATGGAATACAATGCCTGGCTGGAATACGAATGGGATACGGTACTGGAATTCTGCCTGATGATTCTGGAAACGGAAAAATACAGCGGTGCCCGAATCGAAAAGTATTTGCCGCTAATTGAAAGTTCACTTCGCTTTTTTAAGGAACATTATACTTTTCTGGCTAAAGAGAGAGGCGCCAAAACGCTGGATGCAAATGGTCATCTGGTTCTGTATCCGGGTTCGGGAGCGGAAACGTATAAAATGGCCTATAATTCGACCTCAACCGTTGCTGCTTTGAAAACGGTTCTGCAAAGTTTGCTTGCCCATCCTGGCTTGTCTGATCAACAAAAAACATACTGGGAAGAAATGCTGAAAACCATTCCTGCGATCACTTTTCGCGAGATTAATGGTCATAAAACAATTGCTCCTGCAAAACTCTGGGAACGAATCAACAATACCGAAAGCCCGCAGTTGTATCCGGTTTATCCCTGGGGAATATATGGGATTGGTAAAGCTGGTTTGGACACCGCAATCAACACCTTCAGGTATGATCCTGATGTACTGAAATTCCGCAGTTATATAGGCTGGAAGCAGGATAATATTTTCGCAGCAAGACTCGGTTTGACTGATGATGCTGCAAAGTTAACCGCGGCCAAACTAAAAGATTCAGGAAGAAGGTTTCCGGCTTTTTGGGGGCCGGGATTTGATTGGGCACCAGATCATAACTGGGGTGGATCTGGAATGATCGGTTTACAGGAAATGCTGATGCAGGTTGATGGGAAGCATATTTATTTGTTTCCGGCCTGGCCAAAAGATTGGGACGTTCACTTCAAACTTCACGCGCCTTATCAAACAACGGTAGAAGGAACCTTAAAAAATGGAAAATTAATAGATTTGAAGGTATTACCAGAATCAAGAAAAGCAGATATAAAAATAATGATCGAATGAGTGGGTTTGAATGATTGAGTAGTAATTTACTCCTTCTATTAATCCCTCATTCACTAATTAAAAAACTATGGATTTACAGTTAAAAGAAAAAGTGATTATCATTACCGGTGCCGCAAAAGGTATTGGTCGCAGCATTGCAGACGTATTCGCGAAAGAAAATGCAATCGCGGTAATTGTTGGCAGAAAAGCAGAAGATAACCAGAAAGTGGTTGACGCAATTGCAGGGCAAGGTGGTCAGGCTGCTCAGTTCGTAGCCGAATTATCAAACCCCGAAGATTGTGAAAAAGTAGTTGCAGAGATTGTGGCTAAGTTCGGACGCATTGACGGCCTGGTGAACAATGCGGGTGTAAATGATGGCGTTGGCCTGGAAAATGGAAACTATAAGGATTTTATGGCCTCATTGCACAAAAATGTGGTTCACTACTACCTGATGGCTCATCACGCCTTGCCGGAATTAATAAAAAGCAAGGGTGCAATTGTAAACATTACTTCTAAAACGGCTGAAACAGGGCAGGGAAATACCTCAGCCTATGCTGCTGCAAATGGAGGTAGAAACGCCTTAACACGCGAATGGGCAGTGGAGTTGCTGAAATATGGTATTCGTGTAAATGCAGTTGTGGTTGCCGAATGCTGGACACCTGCTTATGAAACCTGGATAGATACGTTACCGGATGCGCAGGCAAAACTCGACGAAATTACTGCTAAAATCCCATTGGAAAACAGAATGACCACTGCTGAGGAGATCGCCAATATGACAGCCTTTCTGATGTCTGAAAAATCAAGCCATACCACCGGCCAGATTATTCACGTTGACGGCGGGTATGTGCATTTAGACAGAGCTTTGGCAAATGCATAAAATTCACTCATTCAACACCCACTCATTAACATATGAAAACCCTTACCTGTACAACGCCCGGAACTTTCGAATATTCAGAAACAGAAAAACCTGAACTGAAAAAAGACCATGCCATCATAAAAATTAAACGAATCGGTATTTGTGGTACTGATTTACACGCTTTTGAAGGTACTCAGCCCTTTTTCAACTATCCGCGTGTTTTAGGTCACGAGCTTTCGGGAGAACTGGTAGAGGCTGATGGTGCCTCAGGTTTCAATATCGGAGAGGCCGTAACCTTTATTCCCTATTTCAATTGTGGCGAATGTATTGCATGCCGGATGAACAAACCCAATTGCTGTGTAAAAATGCAGGTTTGTGGTGTGCATGTAGACGGGGGGATGCGTGAATATTTACAGGTTCCATCGCGTACGCTTTTACACGGGGAAGGTTTGAGTTATGATGAACTGGCTCTGGTGGAGCCCCTGGCTATTGGTGCTCATGGTGTTCGCAGAGCTGATGTGCAACCCGGCGAATTTGTATTGGTTATCGGCGCAGGCCCGATTGGTTTGGGAACTATGGAATTTGCCCGCATTGCCGGAGGTAATGTGATTGCGTTCGATATTAACGACGACCGACTCGCCTTCTGTAAAGAAAAACTAGGTGTTGCGCATGTCATCAATGCGCTTTCTCCTGATGTGCTTCAGCAACTTAGCGACATTACCAATGGCGATATGCCAACAGTGGTTATCGACGCAACCGGAAATCAAAAGGCGATAAACAATGCAATAAATTACATGGCACATGGTGCAAGGTTCGTTTTAATTGGCCTGCAAAAAGGTGATCTGATTTTCAATCATCCCGAATTTCATAAACGTGAATCCACCTTGATGAGCAGCAGGAATGCTAATATTGAAGATTTTGAACATGTGATTAAATCAATGAAAGCTGGTTTGGTAAAACCAACCACTTACATTACCCATCAGGTTACCTTTGAAGAAGTTAAATCCGAGTTTGAAAGCTGGCTTGATCCGAAAAACGGAGTGATCAAAGCGATGGTGAGTATGCCCGATTAGTTTTATAAAATAAAAGCCGATAAATAAATTTATCGGCTTTAGGGTATTTGAGCGCGTATGTAATATTATTTGTAGAATACTTCGTTCCAATGCAATTCATTTCTGAACTGATTGATTTTGGTATCTGCACCGATATTGATGTATTCCAAACCTGCAATATTTGCAAAGTCTGATAAATGTTCTGTAGTTAAATTCTGACTATACGCCGTATGGTGCGCACCACCAGCATAAATCCATGCAGCACAACCGGTTTTCATATCTGGAAGTGGCTTCCATAGCACGCGGGCAACCGGCAGGTTTGGCAAGTCATGCTCAGCTTCTACTGCCGTTACTTCATTTACCAGTAAACGGAAACGATTTCCCATATCAATTAATGAAGCATTTAATGCATCGCCACTACCCACATTAAACACCAAACGTGCAGGATCAGCTTTACCACCAATACCTAAAGGATGTACCTCAAGGCTTGCTTTGCCCTGAGCTAGTGAAGCATCAACTTCGAGCATGTGCGATCCCAAAACCATCGAATTTGAAGGGTCGAAGTGGTAAGTATAATCTTCCATAAAAGCATTTCCACCAGGTAAACCAGCACCCATTACTTTACATGCACGTACTAAAGCAGCTGTTTTCCAGTCGCCTTCACCAGCAAAACCATAGCCATCGGCCATTAATCTTTGTGCCGCAATTCCAGGTAATTGAATCATGCCATGCAGATCTTCAAAAGTATCTGAGAAGCCTTTAAAGCCACCATCTTCCAGGAATTTTCTTAAACCTAATTCGATTTTTGCCGCATCGTAAACCGATTGATGTCTGGCACCACCAGCTTTTAAATCATCAGCCATATCGTAGCTTTCTTCATATTCGTGTAGTAAACCCTGAATTGATTCCTCACTAATGCCATTGATTACGGCAACCAGGTCACCGATGCCATAAGTATTTACCGAGAAACCAAACTTCATTTCTGCTTCTACTTTATCACCATCTGTAACGGCTACGAAACGCATATTATCGCCAAAACGAACAAATTTTGCTCCTTGCCAGTCGTTCCATCCAGCTGCGGCCCTCGCCCAGGTATCAATTTGTTTTGCTACCTCTTCATCCTGCCAGTGGCCCACCACTACTTTGCGGTCTTTGCGCATACGCGAAACGATGAATCCAAACTCACGGTCGCCATGGGCACTCTGGTTCAGGTTCATGAAATCCATGTCAATCGTGTTCCATGGAATATCGCGGTTGAATTGAGTATGCAGGTGCAGTAAAGGTTTCTGTAATACATTCAATCCTCTGATCCACATTTTAGCAGGAGAGAATGTATGCATCCAGGTCATTACCCCGATGCAGTTTTTATCGGTGTTAGCTTGCTGTAAGGTCTCAAAAATCTCCTCAGTAGTTTTTACGATGGGTTTATATACTACCGATACCGAGATGCTGCCATTCTGGTTTAATGAATCAGCAACCTGCTGCGCGTGATCAGCCACTTGTTTTAAGGTTTCTTCCCCGTACAAATGTTGCGTACCAGTAATAAACCAAACTTCTAATTTTTTTAAATCAATCATTTTTTATTTGTTTAATTGCTTAACTTCTTATTTGTTATTGTCCGTAATAGGCTCCGGCACCATGTTTACGCTCATAATGCTTTTGAACCAATGATTCCTTCAGCTTTGGTGCCTGCGGATTGATCTGCTCCGTTAACAAAGCCATCTGCGCCACTGCTTCCAGAACGGCACTGTTGTAAACGGCTTTTTCAGCGGTCTTACCCCAGGTAAAAGGGGCATGGTTGCCTACTAAAATCATTTCAACCTCTTTGTAACTCAAACCCAGGCTTTCAAAATGATTCATGATCTGGAAGCCGGTTTCATATTCATAGTTTCCTTTAATCATAGCATCCTCCATAGGTGGTGCGCAAGGAATATCAACTGTTAAATGGTCTGCATGAGTGGTTCCGAAAATAGGAATTGCTCTTTGCGCCTGCGCCCAGGCCGTACCGTAGGTAGAGTGCGTATGCACAACACCGCCAATATCTTCCCAGTGCTTGTATAATACTGCATGGGTTTTTGTGTCGGATGATGGACGTAAATCGCCTTCAACCGAGATGCCCTCAAAATCAACAATCACCATTTTCTCCGGTGATAAATTTTCATAAGGTACACCACTGGGTTTGATGGCAAAAACACCTTTAGCGCGGTCGGCCGCACTTACGTTACCAAAAGTGAAAAGCACCAGGCCTAGTTTGGGTAACTGCATATTGGCCAGGTAGGCCTGTTCTTTTATATCCTGATAGTTGCTCATGATAGATAAGGTTTAACGTCTTTCTTGTTGTAGCGCTCCAGGTAACGGCCTAAACCAAGGTATTGCTGATAATGCATTCTGTACATTTTCTGCTTTTTAATATTTGGTTTGTATTCCTTCTCAAATCCTGTTCCCATTGCTGCCATAGCCTCTTCAATTGTTGGGTAAATACCCGCTGCAACTGCGGCAAACATAGCGGCACCTAAAGCACAGGTGTGTTCAAAACGGTGTATCCTAATGGGCATTTCTAAAACATCCGACATCATTTGCATGATATAGGCTGATTTTTTAGCTACACCACCAATACCAATAATTCCTTTTACCGGAACGCCCTGTTCTTTAAAGCGGTCTACAATAGCTTTGGCTCCAAAACAGGTTGCTGCCGCCAGTGCACGGAAAAAACGAGGGGCATCGGTGCCTAATCCTAAACCGGTAATCGCACCTTTAAGTTCCTGGTTGGCGTCTGGCGTTCTCCTGCCGTTCAGCCAATCAATGGCCAGCTCGGCATAGTCTTCATCTTCCAGCGCTTCCGCCTGTTTACTAAGGTTAGCAATGATTATGCTTTCCAGTTCATCCTTTAAAGCCATGGCTGTTGCCTCATCAATGAGATTTGATTCGGTAAGTAAATGATTTAAAGGCCAGCTGATCAGATTTTTAAACCAGGCATACACATCACCAAAAGCAGATTGCCCTGCTTCTAAACCCGCCATACCCGGAATAACCGATCCATTTACCTGTCCACAAATGCCGCTGATTAGTTTTCCATGTAAATCCTGATTAGGGGCAACAAGAATATCACAGGTACTGGTGCCCATTACTTTACTCAGGTAATATGGCTCAATCTGACCGCCAACGGCACCCATGTGGGCATCGAAAGCGCCAACACCGATTACAACATCAGTAGATAAGCCAAGTTTATCAGCCCATTCTTCACTCAAAGTGCCCGCAGAAACATCTGAAGTATAAGTATCTGCAAATAATTTATCCCTAAAACCAGCTAAAAGCGGGTCAAGGCTGCTAAAGAAATCCTCCGGAGGTAATCCGTTAAATTCCTCTGCCCAAAGTGCTTTGTGCCCGGCCGCACAACGACTGCGTTTCATTGCTGCTACATCTTTGCCGCCACAAAGCAGAAAAGGTATCCAGTCGCAATGCTCCACCCACGATTGTGCTCCTGCTTTTATAGATGAATCTATTCTTAAAATCCGCAGTAGTTTAGACCAGAACCATTCTGATGAATAGATTCCACCAACATACTTCAGATAATTCGTTTTAAATTTGGTCGCATGCTCATTGATTTCTGCGGCTTCCTTTACTGCGGTATGGTCTTTCCAAAGTACAAACATGGCATTTGGATTTTCCTCAAAGCCCGGAGTTAACGCAAGAGGAGTACCTGAAGCATCAACCGCAACAGGACTTGATCCCGTGGTATCGACTGAGATTCCTTTAACCGAGGCTGCAATTTCTGATCCGCCGGCCTTTGCTAAACAATCTTTTATGGTATGGGTCAATCCTTCAATATAATCTAAGGGATGTTGTCTGAATTGATTGATGGATGGTTTACAATATAGCCCTTTCTGCCATCTTGGATAAAGGAAAACGGAAGAGGAGATCTCTTTGCCGTCGGTAGTGTCAACCAAAACAGATCGCACTGAATCCGTTCCGTAATCGATACCAATTACATAGTTTGCTTTGCTCATAACAGTAAATAATCGTCTAATTAACGTTTATTTATCCGAAATGCAAAATTTATATAAAAATTTTAATCCACAGATGTTTAAAGAACTCAAACAGCCCGGTGAAATTTTTCGTGGTCACAAAAAAAAGCCACGTCTTAAAACGTGGCTTCTCAAAATATCAGTTTAAACCCGGTTATACTTTCTTTGGAGGCAAATCAAATGCAATAGCTTCATGCTCGAAATGACCTTTATGTGCACCATCGCAAAATGGTTTGTTTTGTGATAAACCACAACGGCAAATCGATAATACATCTCTTCCTTGTAAACCGTAAGTGTTTCCGTTTTTATCTACAATTTCGAAATCCCCCTCGATTTTTACCGACCCGTTGTTATTGATTGTAAGTTTTGTTTTTGACATTATGTTTTGTTTGTATGAAGCAAAATTAAGCCTTAAAAATTACATATTGATCCTTTGATTGTAGTTTAGAAACGTTCTCAATCTCGCATCTCCTCTCTACAAGCTCAACCTCAGATATCCCCAATTTCAGTTCTTTCAAACATTTTGGCTGAAATCGCATTTATCCTATAGGAAAAATTATACAGGATGAGTCGTTTCGAAAATAAAGTAGCCCTAATTACAGGTAGCAGTCAGGGCATTGGTGCAGCATGCGCATTGAGATTAGCTAAAGATGGCTGTGACATCGTATTGAACGGCCATAAATTTGATGAAAGGGGAGAAAAGCTTATTGCTAAAATAAACGAGATGGGACGTAAGGCGGCATTTGTAGTAGCAGATTTAAGTCAGGCAAATGAGGCTATCCGTATGGTTGAAGAGGCTGTAAATCAATTTGGCAGGCTCGATATTCTGGTTAACAATGCCGGTGTGGAAAAGAATGCGGATTTCTGGGAAGTTACTGAAGAGGATTACGATCTGGTCATGAACACCAATCTTAAAGGTGTATTCTTCGGCATTCAGTCTTTTGTAAAGTATTGCAGGAAGAACAGTGTTGAAGGAGCGGTGATCAATATGAGTTCGGTACACGAGGAAACAGTATTCCCGCATTTCGCAGCTTATTGCGCAAGCAAAGGTGGCTTAAAAATGCTTACCCGAAACCTGGCAACTGAACTTGCCCCTTTCAATATCAGGGTAAATAATGTTGCGCCGGGAGCTGTTTCTACGCCAATTAACCAGGACTTGCTAAACAATAAAGAGGAATTGGAACGAGTGATCAGCAATATCCCTTTACGCAGAATGGGCAGAGTAGAAGACGTGGCCGGTGTTGTTGCATTTCTGGCTTCAGATGATGCTGCATATGTAACCGGCTCTACCTACTTTGTAGATGGTGGATTAACATATCATTATGAAGAACAGTAGCTTTTTGAGTTATTATTTTACGGAAATCTTGGGATAGGTTTTCCAACCTTAACTTCCAGGATTGCGGTACCATTAAGGCACAGCAACCTAATACAGCTAGCGGTATCCTAGTGGTTTGCTAGTGGTCTGGTAGTGGTCTGCTAGCCATAAACCACTAGAAAACCACTTTCAGATTGGTAATAAGGCCTTTTTTGAGCGGTAAATGCCTGCCGCATAGCAAATCCGTCACTTTATCTGTCCTCATCCAACAAGTTTCGAAGAATTATTGCTTTTTTAATGCAGTTGATCAGATGCTATTGGCAAGTCCTGATTTTCTAAGAATTCTCCTGAATAGCAGAAATTCTATGGTGGTTATGAGTAGGTAAGCGATAGGAAAATAGACCAGATTGGTCAACACACTTGCGTGGGCAGCCTGGTAATCAGTTACCAAAACAGGGGACAGGTAAGTGACCAGCGCAAGTGCCGGTCCCGGGAAGCTTAATAGTGATAAATAGAAATTGTTCCTGATTTTGCTGTTCAGATTCAGGAAAAAGGTGAGCGATGAAATCAGCATTAATATGAGGTATATAAACGAGATACCTAAATTCAATATCAACTCTAAAATGTCCCAGAATTTTTCGAACAGATTTTGTTGTGACGATGGTGTTTGATCGATCAAAACCCTGAACGCGAGAAACAATAATATACTGATCACTAAATTAATCAGCCAGAACTTAACTATTATTTTATTCATTGCCCTCTATCATTTTTAAATATCCCTTATTGATGCGTGTATAATATTAAAGAAAATATACCCTTTGATCAATTTTTTAATTTTCCCCCACTCTGTTCTATCCTATCAAAATGGCAAAGAACCATATCATTATGATAGGGTAGGATAACTGTTCATTTTTTTGAAATAATAATTATAGGCTTTTAAGTATCCCAACGCTGATGTTTTGGTATTTTTTTTTACCCGGGCATCTGAATTGTAATGCTGGTACCATGAAATTTAAAGATCATGGATAACCAGATTATTTTTATCCGTATCGCCGACGAATGCGATACGAAGTACGTTGACGAAATTATTGAGGAGACCTATCTCAGTGCGATTGCCAGGAAAACCGGAATTGCGAGGCGGACCTTTGCTGCAGTAGCTGAAAAGATAGCCGCTGGCAAAGCAGTAATAGCGGTTACCAGTGGTGGAGAATGGGTAGGTTTTTCCTATTTTGAAACCTGGGAAGACGACCGGTTTGTTTCCAATTCCGGACTTATCGTAGCGCCGCGATTCAGGAATTCAGGTGTTGCAGCAGCTATTAAAAACAAGGTATTCAAACTTTCCCGACGATTGTATCCCAATGCAAAAATATTCAGTATCACTTCCGGTTCAGCAGTGATGCGCATGAATGCTAAACTTGGCTTCCTGCCAGTGGCCTTTTCCGAGATTACTCACGACTACCTTTTCTGGGAGGGTTGCAAATCATGTATAAATTATGATATCCTGGAGCGCAAAGGAAAGTGCAACTGTCTCTGTACAGCTATGCTTTTCGATCCGGCATATTCCCTTCATAATCCAACACCGGTTTCCCTGGAATCCGGGAAATACAAACAAACAACATTTTCAAATAACTAATAGCCACACAATGAATAATAACCGGATTAAAACAGCAGCGGGAGTTCCCGACCTGAATTCCCTTTACCAGCAATCTATTGATCTGCTTGCAAACCTGATTGCTACACCATCGTTTAGCGGAGCAGAAGATGCAACTGCAGAAATCATCACCTCATTTCTAAATGCCCGGGGTGTAAATACCATTAGAAAATACAATAACGTATGGTGTTACAACCGGCACCTGGATCTTTCAAAACCAACTATTCTATTAAACTCTCATCACGATACGGTTCGTGATAATAACCAATACACTATGGACCCTTTCCTTCCACAGGTGATAGATGACAAAATTTTTGGCCTGGGTAGTAATGATGCCGGAGGATCTCTGGTTGGTTTAATCGCTACTTTTCTTCATTACTATCCTATGGAGGGCCTGCCATTCAACTTATGCCTGGCCGCTACCGCAGAGGAGGAAACTTCAGGTGAGAATGGCATACGCAGCATTTTAAAAGATCTTAAGCCGATCGATTTTGCAATAGTGGGTGAACCAACCGGAATGCAAATGGCCATTGCGGAAAAAGGATCAATGGTGATCGACTGCAGTGCAAAAGGAAGAGCTGGCCACGCAGCAAGAGAAGAGGGCGACAATGCGATTTACCATGCGCTTAAAGATATTGAATGGTTTAAAACATATCAATTTCCAATCATGGATGGAGCGCCTGTGCCTGTCAAAATGAGCGTAACGGAGATTGGGGGCGGTATTCAGCATAATATTGTACCTGCAGAATGCCATTTTACGGTTGACATCCGTTTTGACCATAATTATACAGAGAAGGAAATTATCAATGCCATTATTAATCATACTTCCAGTTATTTCAAGATCCGCCCTAATGTATTAAAGCCATCTCATATCGATTTAACACATCCCATTGTGAGAGCCGGACTTTCATTAGGACGTACTACTTATTTCTCGCCTACCAGTTCAGATCAGGGCTGGCTGGATATGCCATCTGTAAAAATGGGACCGGGAAATTCTGCCCGGTCTCACACAGCCAATGAATATATTGGTATTGATGAGATTGAGGAGGGAATTAACATCTATATTAACATGTTAGCGTCTCTTCAGTTGCCTGAAGAGCAAACTGATCTAACGGGATTTCCAATTCCGGCGGTTTATCATGGCTAAAAGGCGGATGCCCTTTATTTTGAAGGATACGATAGCCCAGATACTCACCATTTCAAAATGGAAATCACCATACCAAAATGGAAGGGTTTTTTAACTGATTACTTTCCCCGGAATAAAGTATGTCAATTTATTTAACTGATTTATAATAAGTTATGTGGTGTATGTCTTTTATGGTACACCAATGGATTAAGCCCTGTAAAAAGCAACAAATTATGACCGTACTACTCTTAATCATCCTCCTGCTGCTCTGCGGCGCAAGTTACAAATCAATTGATTGGTTCGAAAAAATCTAATATCATGATCACATTATTCATCATCGCTGTAGCCGTATTCATCTATATGATTTACGTGCTGATTAAACCAGAAAAATTTTAGTCCTGCCTTCTTTAAAGGCATTAACAAATTAAAAAATGAACACTGAATTAACCGGCATTATTGCCACCTTCCTGCTTACACTGATCATCGCTATTCCACTTGGAAAGTACCTGGCCAAAGTGTTCGCAGGAGAAAAAGTCTGGACAGACTTTTTGAAACCCCTCGAATCTGGAATCTTTAAGCTTTCAGGAATTGACATCAGGGAACAAATGAACTGGAAACAGCAAATGAAAGCGCTGATGACCATTAACCTGTTATGGCTGGTCTATGGATTTTTCGTTCTGATTTTCCAGGATAAGCTTCCTTTTAATCCAGACGGAAATCCGGGTATGACGCCAGATCTGGCTTTTAATACCATTATCAGTTTTGTGGCCAATTGCAACCTGCAACATTACTCGGGAGAGAGTGGTGTAAGTTACCTGACCCAGCAGTTTGTGCTGATGTTTCTGCAGTTCGTAAGTGCCGCCACGGGTATAGCTGCTGCAGTAGTTTTATTTAAAGCTTTCAAAGATAAAACCTCCACCCAGCTGGGTAACTTCTGGGAGTTTTTCGTGAAATCAATTACCCGTTTGCTGTTGCCCCTGGCAATAGTTGTAGCTTTAATATTAACGTTTAACGGTACGCCTGCAAGTTATGATTCCAAGGATCAGTTCATATCCGTTCAGGGAGACACCGTGAATGTGTCCAGGGGCCCGGCAGCACAATTTATAGCCATTAAACATTTGGGAACAAACGGCGGCGGCTATTTTGGCGCCAACTCCGCACATCCATTTGAAAATCCAAACTACATCACCAATACAGTAGAAGTAGTTTCGCAAACCATTATCCCCCTGGCTATGTTGATTGCTTTTGGATATTTCATCCGCAGAAAGAAACTGGCATGGACAATTTTTGGCGTAATGACCATCGGACTTTTCATGCTGCTCGTACCTACTCTAAATTCAGAGCTCGGGGGGAATCCTGAACTGGCCAAAATGGGTATTTCACAGGCGAGTGGCGCAATGGAAGGGAAGGAAGTGCGTTTAGGGCCTGCCGCAACTGCCTATTGGAGCACACTAACCACCGTGATTTCTACCGGCTCGGTAAATGGTATGCACGATAGCACGATGCCTCTCACCGGACTATGGCAACTGCTCGCCATGATGATCAACTCATTTTATGGTGGATGCGGTGTAGGGTTGCTGAACTATTTTATTTACCTGATCGTAGCCGTATTCATATCTGGGCTGATGGTAGGTAGAACGCCTGAATTTCTTGGACACAAGGTGGAAGCAAGGGAAATAAAAATTGCCGCGATTATTACCTTGTTGAGCCCGTTTTTGATCCTTGCGGGTACCGCAATATCTAGTTTTGTATTTACGGACCATGGCGCAGCTGAATGGGCAGTTCAGCCTAAAAACTGGCTTAACAATCCCGGCTTTCACGGATTTTCTGAAATGCTTTATGAGGTAACCTCTTCCAATGCCAACAATGGTTCGGGTTTCGAGGGCCTTGGCGACAATAACGTATTCTGGAACGTGCTAACCGGTGTAATTATATTTCTAGGTCGCTTTCTTCCGATTATTGGCCCGGTAGCGATTGCAGGATTACTGGCAGCAAAGAAGTTTATTCCTGAGTCTGCTGGTACCCTTAAAACAGATACCAAAACCTTTGCCCTGATGACTTTTGCCGTTATCCTGGTACTCAATGCACTTTCATATTTCCCCGCCCTCGCCTTAGGTCCGTTGGCGGAATATTTTACCATGCTTAAATAGACATATCAATGAAACCCAATAATAAATTGTTCGAGCCTGCCTTAGTACAGACCGCACTAAAACAGTCATTCATCAAGCTAGATCCAAGGGTGATGGTTCGCAACCCGGTGATGTTCACGGTGGAAATCGGTACCCTGGTAATGGCTTATGTTACCATATATTCGGTGAGCCATACCGGACAGGGTGCTCCGATATACAACTTCTTCATCTTTTTGATCCTGCTGCTTACCGTACTGTTTGCAAACTTCGCCGAAGCAATAGCAGAAGCCCGGGGCAAGGCACAGGCCGATAGTTTGCGTAAAACCAGAGAGGAAACACCGGCTAAAGTACTGCTAACCGGAGGAAAAATCGAAATCCGTTCATCTAACCAGTTGCAGAAAGGCGATGTGTTTGTTTGTGAAGCGGGTGATACGATCCCTACCGATGGTGAGATTATCGAAGGTATTGCCACGATCGATGAATCGGCCATTACAGGAGAATCTGCTCCTGTAATCAGGGAGTCAGGAGGCGATAAATCATCGGTAACGGGCGGTACCAAAGTGTTATCCGATGAGATTAAAGTTCAGGTAAGCACCGCTCCGGGCGAGAGCTTTTTAGACAAAATGATTGCATTGGTGGAAGGTGCTTCACGTCAGAAAACGCCAAATGAGATTGCTTTAACGATACTACTTGCCAGTTTTACATTAGTGTTTATTATCGTTTGCGTCACGCTGAAGCCTTTTGCTGATTACGCCAATACACCGATCACCATTGCTGCATTGATTTCCCTGTTTGTATGCCTGATTCCGACGACCATTGGAGGCTTGCTTTCGGCAATTGGTATTGCTGGTATGGATAGGGCATTACGGGCCAATGTGATCACCAAATCGGGCAAAGCGGTAGAGACTGCAGGCGATATAGATGTGCTTTTACTGGATAAAACCGGTACCATCACCATCGGCAACCGGAAGGCAACCAATTTTTATCCTACAGAAGGTGTGGACCCCAAAACGTTCGCAGATGCCTGTATTTTAAGCTCGCTGGCCGATGAAACGCCTGAGGGGAAATCAATTATCGAACTTGCAGGCGAACAGGGTTTTAAAGTTATGGACACACCAACAGGGTCGGCCTTTATCAAGTTTACTGCAGAAACGCGGTCGAGCGGACTGGATACGGCCGAGGGCAGACGCATCAGAAAAGGCGCTTTCGATTCTATCCGCAATATTGTAGAGAAGGCTGGAAATATATTTCCATCGGATATCGAAAATCACGTAAAAGCCATCGCTACCAATGGGGGGACGCCGCTGGTGGTTGCTGAAAACGAAAAAGCAATGGGTGTAATTGAACTTCAGGACATCATCAAACCGGGAATTAGTGAACGTTTTGAACGCCTGAGAAAAATGGGCGTAAAAACAGTGATGGTTACCGGAGACAATCCCCTCACCGCAAGATACATTGCGGAGAAAGCTGGTGTTGATGATTTCATTGCTGAAGCTAAACCAGAGGATAAGATGAACTACATCAAAGATGAGCAGGCACTTGGAAAACTGGTGGCGATGATGGGCGATGGCACCAATGACGCGCCTGCATTGGCCCAGGCAGATGTTGGGGTAGCCATGAACAGCGGTACACAGGCTGCAAAAGAAGCAGGGAATATGGTTGATCTCGATAACGACCCAACCAAACTGATTGAAATTGTGGAAATTGGAAAACAGCTACTGATTACGCGTGGTACGTTAACTACCTTTTCAATAGCCAATGATGTGGCAAAATATTTCGCCATTGTTCCGGCCTTATTCATTGCTTCTATCCCGGCGCTTCAAAGCCTGAACATTATGGGACTGAACAGCCCTGAATCTGCAATACTTTCGGCCGTGATATTTAACGCGATTATTATTCCGATCCTGATTCCGCTGGCGCTGAAAGGAGTAGCATACAAGCCAATAGGTGCAACAGCACTTTTGCGTAGAAACCTGTTTATTTACGGAATTGGAGGTGTTGTAGCACCCTTTATCGGCATTAAATTAATTGATTTATTGGTTGGCCTTTTTGTTTAAGGCTTTTAAAAAATATAAAAATGAAAAAGTACATCATTCAATCCATCCGTTTAACAGTAGTACTACTGGTACTGTTATGCATCGTTTACCCCATCAGTGTAGCTTTTATCGGTAAAATGGCTAAAGGCAACGGCGGTGGTGAAAAAATAATCAGAAATGGTAAAACCGTTGGCTATGCACTGCTTGGCCAATCCTTTAGCCGTCCGGAATATTTCTGGGGCAGGCCTTCGGCTGTAGCTTACAATGCCGCAGGTTCGGCAGGGTCAAATAAGGGGCCATCAAATCCCGATTATCTGAAAGAAGTACAGGCGAGGATTGATACGCTGATTAAATATAATCCGGGGATTAAAACATCGGATATTCCCGCGGATATGGTAACGGCCTCTGGTAGCGGGCTTGATCCAAATATCTCCGAGCAAGGGGCAGCCATTCAGGTGGCCAGGGTAGCAAAAGCCAGAAACGTAGATGAGCAAAAAGTGAAAGACCTGGTAGCCATGAATACGCTGAAACCTTTTCTAGGCCTTTTTGGTCCCTCATCAGTAAATGTACTTAAACTTAACCTGGACCTGGACAAACTTTAAATGCCTTTTAGCTGCCCGTTTATGCGCGTTTGCCACAACAAAGGGACGGGCAGCCACGAGGTGAATAATTAACAACAAACAATGTAAGCAGGCTAAGCCCTGCCTGAATGAAGATTACGATATGAAAAAAATATTATTGTTAGCCGCAGCCTTAACCGCCGGTTTTTTAACAAAAGCACAGGAAGAATCAAAAATCAAAATTTCTGGCTATCTGGAAGCTTATTATGGTTACGACTTTAATCAACCCGCAGATCATAACCGCCCGGCGTTCATTTATTCGCATAACCGCGCAAATGAAATGAACTTGAATTTAGGGATGATCAAGGCGGCATATGATAACGGCAACATCCGTGCAAACCTGGCTGTAATGGCCGGAACCTATGCTAATGCCAATCTTGCCGCAGAACCCGGTGTATTAAAAAATATATTTGAGGCCAATGCTGGAGTAAAACTTTCCAAAACGCAAAACCTTTGGATTGATGCCGGTATTTTTTCCTCCCACATTGGTTTTGAAAGTGCCGTTTCAAAAGACTGCTGGGTACTTACGAGAAATATTTCTTCGGAAAATACCCCGTATTACGAGTCGGGAGCAAAAATTACCTACGGTACAGCAGATGGCAAGTTCACAGTTGCGGGATTTTATCTTAACGGATGGCAGAGAATTACCAGACAGAATGGAAACGACAAACCTGCTGGTGGTGTGCAGCTTACCTGGAAACCTACTTCAGCCGTTACCTTAAATTATAGCAATTATATCGGCACGGAAGGTGCCGACTCGGTAAGGGTGAACCGTTTTTACCATAACGTTTATGGCATATTGCAGGTAACAGACCAGTTTGGTGTAACGCTGGGATTTGATTATGGTACCCAACAGGTATCGAAAGGCAGTACTAGCAAAAACAAAGTGCTGTCGCCGGTGGCTATTATGCAATATAAATTTGCCCCTAAATGGGCGCTTGCCGGACGGTTTGAGTATTATGAAGATCAGAATGGTATTTTCATCGCCACCGGAACTCAAAATGGTTTTAAAACGAAAGGCTATTCGCTCAATATCGACTATTCGCCGGTATCAAATGCAGTTCTACGTTTAGAAGGAAAAACCTACGACAGCGAAGACAAAATATTCATCAGAAATACCGGGGCTGTAAATGCCAACACTACGCTTACTGCCAGTATTGCTGTCTCATTTTAATTAAACACATTACATCGCCCGGGTATTTTATCCCGGGCGTTATTGATTTTAAAGGATGGAATTGCAATGGAAGAAGAAAATAAAGAAACATCCGTCAGGCATTTTCTGGAGCTTATCAAGAAATCGAGAAGGGGTAAGCTGAAGATCTATATCGGTATGAGCGCTGGTGTAGGTAAAACGTACCGCATGTTGCAGGAGAGCCAGGCGCTCCTGCGCAACGGCGTAGATATTTGTATTGGTTACGTCGAAACACACAACCGTGCCGAAACACATGCGCTTTTAAATACCATTCCCCTTGTTCCAAGGAAAAGTATTTACTACAGGGGTAAAGAGATCGAAGAGATGGACCTCAAAGCGATCCTGAACCGCCATCCTGAAGTGGTCATTGTCGACGAACTTGCGCATACGAATGCAGAAGGTAGTAAAAATGGCAAACGCTGGCAGGATGTTTTAGACCTTCTCGAAGCAGGCATCAGTGTCATCTCCGCTGTTAACATCCAGCATCTTGAAAGCATCAATGAAGAGGTACAAGCCATCACAGGTATCGCGGCTACCGAACGCATACCAGACAAGATTTTGGAAGCCGCGGACGAAATTGTCAACATTGACCTTACGGCGGATGAACTGATCACCCGTTTAAAGGAAGGTAAAATTTACGATCAGAGCAAAATTGAAAGGGCATTGGGGAACTTTTTTCAGTCGGATAAAATTCTCCAGCTGCGCGAACTGGCGCTGAAAGAAGTCGTGCATCAGGTGGAACGAAAGATACTGAGTGAGATTCCAAAGTCCATCAAGTTGCGGCCAGAAAAGTTTCTTGCCTGTATTTCATCCAATCCGGAAACAGCGGGGGTGGTAATCCGTAAAACGGCCAGGCTCGCATCGTACTATCGTTCGCCCTGGATGGTGTTGTATGTGCAAAGTGACAGCGAAAGTATGGAACGCATTAAGCTGGATAAACAACGCCATCTCATTAACCACTTCAAGCTAGCCACCGAATTAGGTGCCGAACTTGTTAAGATAAAAAGCAATCACATTACCCAAACCATCATCGATACGGCATCACAAAAGGAAGTCACCACGATTTGCATAGGAAAACCACATCTGAATATTTTTCAGGTGATTTTAAGGACAGCTATTTTTAACGGACTGCTTAAAAACCTCGCTTCAAAAGATATTGATCTGGTGATACTTTCTTAAGTTCGCATACGAGTTTTAAAATAACAGCCAACATGAAAATAAAAACAAAACTGCGCCTTGGCTTCGGCTTCCTTTTCCTGATTGTTCTTTCCTTCGGACTGATCGCATTGTTCTTTCTTAATGAGCTTTCTGACAAATCGAAAGTGATTTTGAAAGACAATTATGAGAGCCTGAAATATGTAGCAGCCATGCGTTCGGTACTGGATGAAAATAGCATTCCATTAACAAGAACTGCAAAAGATAAGTTTGAAGCAAGCCTGATTCTCGAAGGCGCAAATATTACAGAGCCTGGTGAAGCGGATGCCGTTAAGGAACTTGAGCTTAGCTACAAAAGACTGGCGGAATCGCTCACAGACAGTGATCGGTTATTTTATCTTAAAGGTTTACGGATGGCCTTGCAAAAAGTTGAAACGCTCAATATGAAAGCAATTTTCAATAAAAATGAGCGGGCAAACGAAACATCGGGTAGGGCTAACCTCTATATTGCCCTATCGGCAACAACCTGTTTTTTAATTCTCTTTACCTTTATTATAAACTTTCCGGGTTTTGTAGCCAATCCACTGGCAGAGTTTAGCGCGGCCATCAGACAGATTGCCAATAAAAACTATAAACAGCGGCTTCATTTCGACAACGATGACGAATTTAGTGCGCTTGCGATATCTTTCAACAGTATGGCTGCCAAGCTTAACGAATGGGAGAACAGTAATCTTTCAAAGTTAAAGAGCGAAAAGCTCCGCATAGAAGCGATCATTGCCCAGATGCAGGATGCGATTATTGGTTTGAATGAAAAAGGTGAGGTGTTGTTCATGAATGCACTTGCCTCTAAACTAATCAATGTGGATGAGAAAAGCGCTATTGGCCAGAATGTAAATGATCTGGTGAAGAAAAGCGAACTCCTTAAACGCATATTGGCGCCCGACCCGGACCGTAAACCACTGAAAATTTATGCCGACGACAAAGAGTCCTATTTCCAGCTGGAAAACCGGGAAATTGTGATTCCGAATTTTGAGGCGGGGCAGGAAGATACGCTGATTGAATCTTCAAGATCGGCAGGAAGTGTGTATGTACTGAAAAATATTACCCAATTTAAGGAACTGGATGAGGCCAGGACCCATTTTATTGCAACGGTATCACATGAACTGAAAACACCGCTCTCTTCCATTAAAATGAGTCTTAAACTGCTGGATGATGTTCGGGTGGGTGGAATGAATCCGGAGCAGAAAGAATTGATACATCACATCAGCGAGGATTCTGACAGGTTGCTTAAGATTACAAGTGAACTACTGGATCTTTCGCAGGCGGAGACCGGAAATCTTAAACTTAATTTTGCGCAGGTGAAGCCCTTTGCAATCGTAAGTTATGCACTGGATGCAGTGCGCTTTCAGGCGGAGCAAAAAAACATTACGCTGGAAGTCAACTGTGATCAGCAGTTACCTGAAGTAAATGCAGATATCCAGAAAACAGCCTGGGTGTTGGTGAATTTCCTTTCGAATGCGCTTCGTTACAGCTCCGAAAAATCGAAAGTAGTACTCGATGTGGTTCGGCTGTCTTCATCAATTCAATTTTCGGTGCGCGATTTTGGGAAAGGTATTGATGAGAAATATCAGAAAAGACTCTTCGAAAGGTATTTTCAAGTGCCTACCGATGGTCAGAATAAATCAGGTTCGGGATTGGGATTGGCAATTTCGAAAGATTTTATTGAAGCTGAAAAGGGGAAGATCTGGGTTGAAAGTGCAATAGGAGAGGGAAGTTTGTTTTTGTTTACGCTCCCGCTGGCTTAAGATGATTTGAAAATTTTGTTGATTCGTGGCTTGTAGAAGCATCAAAACACACGACGCATTGCTGTTTAAAACAGGTTTGTATTGCAAATTATAGATTTCCAGCGGGTTATAAACTGGTGGTTTGTGTTTTAATAAGGGCTGAAAAAATCGCTTAAAAATATTTTAAAAATTATTTGCGTAAGAGAAATTTATATTCCTATATTTGCAACCCCGAAGGGAACACAGCGATTGTGTTAATCATGCGAAAGTAGCTCAGTTGGTAGAGCACGACCTTGCCAAGGTCGGGGTCGCGAGTTCGAATCTCGTCTTTCGCTCTAAATGCCTTCCTACCAGGAGGCATTTATTTTTAAGTTTGGCCTCCGGTTTCGGAAATAACCAAATGCTCAGATGGTGGAACTGGTAGACACGCAGGACTTAAAATCCTGTGCCCTTAACAGGCGTGCGGGTTCGATTCCCGCTCTGAGTACGCAAATCGAGTTATAATCCCTTCATTTATGAGGGGATTTTTTTTTTGTTATGGATTTTCGTGACACTGATGGTCTTCTATTCACCAGTTATCTATTGTAAAAACATCGGATACAATATCAAAATACGCTAAAGAAAATCAATTATTGGATAATAAATAGGATTTTATACCTTTTTCGTTAGAATTTTCACCCTTTTTTTTCTGCTACAAATTTCAATTTTGAACAATGCGTACTACCGCGCATTATTTTATAATGAAATCAGTCAACCAACTTTAGAAATTAAAAGTATGAAAAACATGAAAAAAAGGACATTAGTAGCTTTGATACCAGCAGCCTTAATTATTTTACCCTATCTCTCATGCAAAAAAGCAACAGTAGTAACAGAAGAACTACCAAAACTACAGGCAAAATCTGAAATTACTTCAAGGACGACATCAAGCTTTGTTACAAATCCTAAAAATCTGAACATTGTAATGTTCGTGCCAACCGATAATCCTGCACTGCCTGATTACAAAACCAGATTAACATCCCTGTTTGTCCATTTTCAAAGCTGGTTACATACCGAAATGTTACGCTATGGATATGATAAATACCTCGGACTTTCAAAGGTAGATTCAACAGGTTTGGTCAGGTTCGTCGAAATTCCTGCTGCCGGGCCGCAATCCGATTACCCATACGGTTCGGGTAGTAAGATATTAGCTGAAATTAATACTTATAAAGCTGCTCATCCAGCAGAATTTTCAGCTTCTTCACATACGCTGATTTTGCTTCCTGAACGAACTGATGGCGGTGGGCAGCCGTTTTATGGTTCAGGAAAAAACTGTTTTGCACTCGACAACGCAAATATGACAGTTGATAAAATCCCTAACGCCAGTTCCAATTATATCGGCGGAATGCTGCATGAATTGGGCCATGGATTAAACCTGCCACATAATCATGCTAAATATGCATCTGAAGAACCATCTTTGGGTACGTCATTAATGGGCTCTGGGAATGTCAGTTTCAGCAAGGGCCAGCCTACGTTCTTATCCGAAGTTGATGCTGCAATATTAAACCAGAACGAGGTTTTTCAGAACACTATACCGTCTGGTGCGGCCTATGAAAGTGCAACTGCAGGTATCAGTTTGAGCGCCGCTTACAATAGCACTGCTCAAGCCATCAATTTAAGCGGAACCTTTACAAGTAATAAAGATGTTAGCGATATTTTGTTTTATATGGATCCTGATGCAAATGGTGAAGGATTTGGCAGCAATACCAACTATAATGCGGTTGCCTGGCGCTTTAGCCCAGGTGCCGGCAATACGATTTCCGGAACAATCCCTTTAAATGAGCTGTATTACAAAAACAATGAATCTTATGAATTGGAGGCAAAATTATTGTTGAAAAACGGCAGCGTAGTTGTTCAATCCTATCATTTTGATTTTTTGGGAGGAACTCCACAGATTGGTTTAGACAAGTCAGCTAAGTTTTATCAAAATGCAAATTATGGGGGTTACGGGGTCTCACTTCCTCCCGGAGAATATACTACCGCTAACTTGCTGGCTTTAGGAATCAGAGATAATGATGTCTCTTCAGTTTCCTTTGGATTCGGTGTTAAAGTAATCATGTATGATGGCGATAACTTTACCGGCAGCAGTACAACGCTCACTGCCGGTAGTTCTTATGTTTCTAAATTCAACGATAAGGCTTCATCAATTAAAGTGATTGAATTGTAGAAAAAAAGAGGCTGCTACCGTTTACTATGTAAAGGCGTGGCAGCCTCCTATATCATCCTAACCCCCGAAGCCCTGCCGTGTACCGGCCTTGTAAAACAACTCTGCAAGTGTTTTCTGATAGCTTGCGACCATGCTCTCTTGTTTAATCTTCATGTCTATCAGTTTTGATTCCCTGCTATTGATCAGGAACAGGGTGCTTTCCCCCAAACTAAATTTCTGATTTTCGCCAGTAACAAGTTTCTGCTGGTTTTCTACACTCTTAATCTGCACGGTGAGCTGTGCTGAGTAAGCATTCAAGTCGTTATAAGCAGCCATTACACCATTTCTGATGGTTCTTCCCGATTGCTGCAAATCGAGGTCGTTTTCCAGCTGCTTGATTTTTACCTCACGGAGTTTTCCCCTTTCGCTACGCAGAAACAAAGGGAACGAAAATTCTACGCCTATCTTGTAATTGCTCCAGTTGAAATCGTAATAACCGGGAATATCACTGTTAAAACCGGTTCTGCCTGAAATGAGATTTCCCATGAGGTTAAGCTTGGGTTTGAGCATTTCCTGGCGATAGGTTTTTTCTATGGCCAGCTGCGCACCTTTGCTGCGCAGTTTTAACAGTTCAGGATGGCGGTCGGCTGCCTGACCGATTAACGTATCCAACAATTGCGGATTGGGTTTTACAAAATCTGTAGGCATGGCCTGCGGCACAGCATCTTCAGGAAGCTCTAAAGGGCTACCTTCTTCACTCCATAAGTGGTTGGACAGAATCAGCTTTGCATTCTGCAGCTCGATGGCCGTTTTTGCCTTCTGTATCTGCCGTTCCTGAACGGTAATATAAGCCTCTACCGAGTCGATACTGGGTTTGTCTCCCAGCAAGGTTTGACGGCTCAATGCCTCAAACCTGCGCTGCGCGAGATCAAGTCCTTCGGTCACGAGCACATGCTGCCTGTAAGCATAGTACCATGCCCAGTAGTCTTTGGCAATACCATACCATGCGGTATTGATTTCCTTTAATCTATCTGCTTCAGCATACTGAACCATAATTTTCGCCTGGCGTAAAGTATTCCGTCGGGCATCGATAATCAAACCTTGTCCAAGAGGTATACTAATGCCAACGGCCGTTAAGCCCTCGTTGTTGGTACGGCTTTCGGGGTTTACGTAGGTGCCAACGTTACGGTCATAACCGACTTTTAAATCGGCACCGGCCAACCATAATGGGATTTTAAGTTCACTGGTCCACTTGTTGTAATAAGTGGTATTACCAAAAAGTTTCCTGTCGAAACCAGCTTTAAGCGCCGGGTCGAAATAACCTAGCGATTGCAATACAACAGCCCTTGCCGATTCGCTCAGCAATGCAGCCTGTTTGATCATGGGATGGTACTTGAAAACCATCATCTGCAAATCATCGGACGAAAAGACTTTTGCCGTATCTGGTTTTTGCTGTGTACTGTTCTGCGCATTAGCCCTCAATACCGCAAATAACATCATCAAGAGGAAAAGCGGCTTTACTTTTATATGCATCTGATTACCTCCCCGTTATATTTTGTCTTTAATTGGTGCAGGTTCTTTGTCTAAACTGGGTGGAAATCCATTTAACTGCCGCCAGATTTCGTACCAAAGTGGAACGGACCTTAATATAATACGCCCGTAAACACCCGATCCCTGACGGAGCTGTGGTGGCCATGGCTCATCGTTTTCGGGAACCGGATTAGTCTGACTGATTAAAACACGGTATTTTCCGCCGGTACTACTTACCCGGTCAATAGAGAATACTTTTCCGGCAAATGTACCCACAGCAACCGAGGGCCAACCTGAAAACTGCACTGATGGCCATCCCTCAAACTGCAAACGCACATCGCTGGTATCAAGGATCAATGGCACGTCCATAGCACTAACATACAGCTCGGCAGCAACCAATGGTGTTTTAGGTTGAAGGGTAGCTACTGATTCACCTTCCTTTATGTTTTCTCCAATACCAGCTTTTAAAGTTTTAACCACATATCCACTTTGCGGGGCCCTTACCACGTACAAACCGCGGCGGACATTCAGATTAGAGATGTCATTTCGTAATTTCGCTATGTCGCCCTGTGCACTGGCGCGACTGGAAACTGCCGTGCTCATGTCTGACTGCGCCTTAGATATCGATTCCTGATACTTGGCTCTGATGTTGTCGAGTTCAATGGTTGCATTGTATAAATTCTGTTGAGAATTATCCAGTTTATTGCGCTGACTAATCACCTTTGCATTGTCTTCCTGTAATTTTAAACGACGTGTTTCAATGTCGGTTAATGAGAATAACCCATTTTTATAACCAGTTTCATAACGTTCCAAACGGGCTTTGGTAGTTTCATAAAACTTCTGTACAGCCAATAAATCAGCGCTATCAATGCTCACGTAATTTTTTGCCTGCAGCACTTTGTTTTCTGCCGCTTTCATCTGGTAGTGTAAACCATCGTTCATCGCCCTCATCTGCGCTTTGGTTGCATCGATCTTTTGAACCGCTGCGGTTTCGCTACCGCGTTTTGCATCGAGCTGTTCATTTAAACGTGCGGGAAGTTCGGGATCAAAGTAAGACTGGGTTGTTTCAGAGATAACCAGAATGGTATCGCCTTTTTTCACTTCCTGTCCTTCGCGTACAGCCCAGTGCTCAATGCGCCCGCCGATCTGGTTTTGCACGGTTTGTGGACGGTCTTCAGGACGTAAAGCCGTCACTGTTCCCCGACCCGGAATGGTTTGGCGGTAAGGTAGAAACAGCAGCAGAACAAAAAATCCGAAAATAAAGAGCAGGATTCTACCCAAACGTTTTGGCCCTTGCGCATCTAAAATTTTGCTGCTCGCCCTGGTACCAAGTTCCTCCCAATTTTGGATCGGAGCCGTTACTAAACTTGTTTTACCCATGGTGCTGTTCTCCTTCCTCTAACTCAAGGTCAGTAACAACGGCCAGTTTCTCACTTCCCGTAATCATATCAAACACCGTATTTAAATTGGTCATTAGCTTCTCAATGGCATAACTGATTTGTACAATAATCACTTCTGCTGCTACAAACTGACCGAAAGTCATTTCGCGTTCCACAACAAAGTAAGAACCCATTAAGAGTAAGGCGCCCATCAGGGTTGTGCGCATGGCAACAGCACTATAAAAAAATCTTTTAAGGATACCAAAGTGATCGTTTCTTGCCTGAATATAATTTGATGTAATGGCATCTGTACGGCTAATGATTTCTTTTCGTTTGCTCTCACTCTCACGGTAAGTATCCAGATCTGCAGCCACATCTTCCAGGTAGGCCACAACCTCATATTTATAGCCTGATTCTTCAATACTGGTTTCAATCGCACGTCGATAGTACAAAACCAGGATCAGAATGATGGCAGCCAACACAAAAAGTCCAAAGGCCATGAATACCGGATGATAAAAAGACAGGAGAATCACGCTAAAAAAGATGAGTACAGCAGCTGCCACAATATCAACCAATAATTTGGTTAAGCCTTTTTGAATGGTTAATATATCAAAAAAGCGGTTAACTAGTTCCGCAGGGTTTTCGCCTTCCAAAGCTTTCTTTTTAATGCGGGGCAGCCGGTAGGCAAATTCAATGGCCGCCTTGGCAAATATCTTTTGCTCCAGAAATTCTACCAGCGTAAACTGGCCAATCAGCAGCACTCCGCCCACAACTATACCCACCAGAATAACGGCTATCAGGATGTAAGTGGAACTGTACATTGCACCGTTGGATAGTAAATTGAAAACCGCACTCGTTCCCAGCGGGAGTGAAAGTCCGATTAAACCAATCAATACGGCATATACATATATGTAATTAATGGTTCCCCGTTCGTAATGAAGCAGGCGTACCAGTCTTTGCCAGGGTGTTAATGCACCGGCAACATGATGATTCTTCATTTGTATTTTTTAATAATAAGAATAGATAAACTAATGGTTTCCGATAGCTAAATCTTTAAGACATCGAGATATCAGACATTTGCAATTGAGGGTATCTGGCCGAAACCGGATTATACTTTCGAAATGGAGTCGGGGGGCGGGGTAGGAACAACCTTAAGGGGTGGGAGGCCAATTCTTAAACGATAGGGAACCATACGTTCAGGCTGATCATTTACTGATAAAGTTTGTTCGAAAACCATCAGGGATGCCTCGTATAAAAGCATCTTCTTCTTGGCTTTCTCAAAAGCTTCTTCTTCTTTATCTTTATTTTCTTCAGCGCTTTTCTCAATCGAATAGGCATTGGCTGATGAAGAAAAACAAGCAATGGAATAAGAGCAGAATTTGATCGCCAATACCGCTAATAGGGCAAAGCCAAAAATACTCCTCAATAACTTGTTTCTCAATAACCTCATCATCCTGTTTACAAATATAGTTTTAACCTTTTCCAGAAAACAGCCTGATCAGGATTTTTTGCTCATACAAAAGTCAAATTCATTGGTAGATTGATTCGTGTAATATCAATGTTATACTAACATTAGAACGGGATTAGAGCGCCCAAATGTGACGACCTAAAATAATGCCGTTGTGTTAAATCATTCAAAACACTTTCAACAATTTGTGGTTATACTATCAATTGATCTTTCACTTTAAGAGATTAATTTTTTAGGTGGCGGTAGCTGAGAAACCTTGGTTACCGTTAGAATATGATTCCACCTTGTTTAATCCTGTTCGGCTGAAAGCTTTAAATTAAAAGGATAGTTATGAGAATAGCTATCCTTTTTTATTTACTTGTAACAAGCATCAGATCGATGATCATGTTTCTTCGAAACCAAAGCTTTACATTTTCATAATACTAATTTAAAGGTCCCCGTAGTTAAAGCCGATAATTTTGTCGGCTGAATGGATAAGGAAATAGTACCCGGTATAATGGCTGATGATTTGACGGCATTCAATCATGCTTATTCACTTTATCATAAGCAGATTTACCAGTTTATCTTCAAAAAAACACAATCGGAATACATTGCCACCGAAGTGGTTCAACTTTGTTTTATCAGGTTATGGGAGAAACGCAAAACCTTAAATGAAGATACCGCCCTGAATATTCAACTTTTTGGGATGGCACGGCAGGTGATGATCGACGAATTGAGGAAGGAAGCTACCCGTTTAAAATACAATAGTGGCTCCTCCCAGTCACCCTTTACCGATAATTTAATGGCAATGATCGAAAGCCGCGATATGCTTAAACACTTCGAACGGGAAATTGAATCGATGCCACCCATGCGCAAAATGGTTTTCAACCTCAGCAGGCAAAACGGACTCTCTTATGCAGAGATTGCCGAAATGCTGGGTATTTCAACTAAAACCGTTGAAGGACATATAGGAAAGGTCCTATCGCGCCTTAAAAGTTATATGTTCACTATTTTGATGTAACCACATTAAATAATTGTTAAGCCGTAGGGGCTAGCTTGCTGGCATACGTAATACCTGTATGAAGCCGACAAATGTGCGCCATACCGAATCTGGCAGAAAGAAACTTGTTGAACAGAATTTTAGCGACCGGGAATGGGAGGGTTTCCCTGCCGACGATGATCTGCCTAAAGGGAAAACTGAAGAAATGCGTCAGTTTATTTTCCGGGCCATTGCAGAGAATGATGTTCAAAAGCAGTTGCGGAAATTAAAAATCCTGCGCATTACAAAGTATGCCTCGGCAGCAGTCATTGTGCTCGTGGCGGGGATAGTATTCTATTTTGGCAACGCGAAGATCAATACCGTTCTACCTTCGTCGCAACCTCAATTAGCACAATACCATACAGCTCCAAAATCCATCTGGAAAAAGATAGTTAATGCTGGTCATGAATCCATCAGCTACCAGCTACCGGATTCATCTGTAGTAACCGTTTATCCAAAATCCAGTATCAAATTTGAAAAGGCATTTAGTAAAACATTAAGAAACGTGTATTTAAAAGGAAAGGCAACATTCAAAGTAGCACATGATAAGACCCGACCTTTTAGTGTATTTGCAGGCGGGTTAAAAACGACTGCCCTCGGAACCTCGTTCACCATCAATACAGGTCTGTTACATAAGCGCGTCTCTGTTAAACTCCACACGGGGCGAATTGTAGTCGCCAACACCAGCCTAAAACGATCGCCAACCTATATTTCAAAAGCCGGTACAACATTGCTTTATAATCCGGCTACAGCGATAGTTAAACTGATCAGCCGGGTTACACCAACACTCGCAAATACTACCTTGCTACAAAGGAACGGTGATATAATCACCATGAAAAATATTCCGCTGGCTAAAGTGATCGGATTGCTACAGGAAACCTACCAGGTACACATCACAGTCGATCAGAAAGAGATCAATAAAATTACCTATACCGGCAAAATTGATGTTAGCAAAGAAAAAGCCGAAGACGTAATCCGTTTAATCTGCCTCATTAACAACATGACAGTTACCAAAATAAATGAAATCGAGTTCAACATCGAAAAAACAAAACAATAAACCAATCAGCATCCCCAAATTATCATGTATTCAAAAAAATCACAAACCTTAAAGCGCTTGTTATGCATAGGCATAATGGCGTGGGTTAGTCCGGTTATGGCACAGGATGTGCCGGTACAAGGCATTGTCCTCGATGTTTCAGGACAAGGACTTCCCGGTGTTACGGTAAAAGCCGAAAACGAAAGCACCCGGAAATCGGTAGTTACCACCTCATCAGGGGTTGGCTTGTTCAGCTTCTCAAATCTGGCCGCCGGTGGCCCTTATCGTTTCATTTTCAGTTCAATTGGCTATCAAAGCGACACACTTTCCGGTTATACCATTGCCGCAGGCAAGCAGATAGCCTTGAGTTTGAAACTGAAAGAACAAAGCAATAACCTGCAGGAAGTGGTTATAGGTTATGGTAAGAGCACCCGGAGCCAGATCACCGGTGCC
Organism: Pedobacter frigidisoli; assembly: GCF_032678525.1. Taxonomy (GTDB): domain Bacteria; phylum Bacteroidota; class Bacteroidia; order Sphingobacteriales; family Sphingobacteriaceae; genus Pedobacter; species Pedobacter frigidisoli_A. The sequence continues at coordinate 310,316 of NZ_JAVTSE010000005.1, read as the reverse complement.
GTTACTTCGGTAAGACCCGATGAATTCAACACTGGTGTAATCGCCTCTCCCGGCCAGTTGCTTCAAGGTAAGGTAGCGGGATTAAATATTACCAGAAGTGGTAACCCTAATGAAAAGCCCGCTGTTATCCTGCGTGGCCCATCAAGTTTCAGGGAAGGTGCACAGGAACCCTTTTATGTAATAGACGGTGTTCCCGGTGCCTCGATCGACCTTGTTGCGCCTGATGATATCATCAGCATGGAAGTTCTAAAGGATGCTTCCTCTACGGCAATTTATGGTTCGAGAGCGGCGAACGGTGTAATAATGGTCAACACCAAAAATGCCGGTAAAGGGCTGGGCAAGTTATCGTACAATGCTTATGCCGCTGCCGAAACCATCTCGAACAGCGTACCCATGGCCAGTGGTGATGAATTGCGAGCGTACCTTGCTGCCAACAATAAAAAACTCGATGCCATAAGTGATGACGGCAGTAATACCGACTGGTTAAAGGAAGTAACACGCACAGGTATTTCGCATAACCACAACCTGAATTTTAATGGCGGTGGCGAAAATTCATCCTATGGTGCAAGCTTAAACTATTTTGACAACCAGGGGATTATTAAAACCTCCGGTATGGAGCGCTTCATCGCAAGGGCCAATATGGAACAAAGGCTGCTGAATAACCGTTTGAAAATAAACCTCAACCTCACCAACAGCAATACCACGAACGACAGAATTGCCAGTCAGGTGTACAACAATATGTTTACCTACCTGCCAACGGTTGGGGTAAGAAAAGCCGATGGCTCTTTTTCTGAAGACCCTTCACGTACCACAGGAACCGGTGGTTATTATAATCCCGTAGCGCTCTTAGAAAACAATACCTATCAGGGCAAAACAAACCTTTATCTGATCAACGGAAATGTAAAGGCCAATATTTTAAGCGGACTTGATTTCAACGCCATGGTTTCGGTACAAAATGAGCAGATTACCGAAAACCTGTACAACAACAGGGCTTCGATGCTAAAGCAGGGTTTTAACGGTTATGCAGAACGCTCGTCGGTAAAAAATACGCAGAAGGTATTCGAGGCTTATTTTAATTACGATAAAACCTTTGGCAAGCATGGATTGAAATTACTGGCGGGTTATTCCTTTCAACAAAATAGAAATGGCGATGGCTTTCAAACCTCGGCACAGAATTTCGTATCTGACGACCTGTTGTGGAACAACCTGGGTTTAAGTAACGGAAACGGATCGACTGTGGTGAATTACGGTGCTACTTATATTTCTACGCTTCGCCTGATTTCCTTTTACGGAAGAGCCATTTATGATTATGATGGAAAATACCTGTTGCAGGCCACCATCCGCCGAGATGGTTCATCGGCCTTTGGTATCAACAATAGGTGGGGAATGTTCCCGTCGGTATCAGCAGGGTGGAACATCGACCGCGAAGATTTTATGGAAAATGTATCTTTCGTAAGTAACCTTAAACTACGTGCCGGTTATGGCGTTTCGGGTAATTCGGTAGGTTTTGACGCCTATACTGCCCGGTTGGTTTATGGTGCGCAAAGCGGGTCATACTTTTACTCAAATGGTAAATGGTTAACCGCGGTTGGGCCCATTCAGAACGATAATCCAAACCTGAAATGGGAACGTACAGCAACGGCTAACATTGGTTTAGACTTCAGCCTGTTCAACAACAAACTTTCAGGATCAATTGATGTGTATAACAAGAAGACAACAGATTTAATTGCGCCATACTCCGTGTCGACTACACAATACCCTTTCAATGTACTTACTGCTAATGTTGGTGCCATGACCAACAAGGGGATAGAGTTTAGTTTAAATACCACGCCAATTAAAACCGATCGCTTCAGCTGGAATACAGCCATTAACCTTTCGCATAATAAAAACGAGATTACTTCTATTTCCAACGAACTGTTTCAGGCGAACGAATTTTATACGGCAAACGTAGGGGGAAGGGGCCAATCGGGTGCTTTGGGCTATCAGGTAATTAAGGAAGGCTTGCCGCTGGGAACTTTCTATACCTTGAGATATGCAGGTAAAGATGCTAACGGCAAATCGATGTTCTATGATAAAAACGGCAATGCCTCAACTGCCAATACAGGTTTCGAAAACTTTACGGTAACCGGATCGGCCCAGCCAAAATTACTGTACGGATGGAACAATACTTTCAGGTACAAACAGTTCGATTTTAATTTCTTCATCCGTGGTGTTTACGGCAACAAAATCCTGAACGCAACCTTAGCCGATATGAATGCCCCTATATATGCACTGCAAACCAATATCGCAAAAGAAACACTTACTGAAAATATCAACGATGATAAAGCGCAGTTCGTATCAGACCGTTATCTGGAAAGCGGTTCTTATTTGCGCTTAGATAATGCAACCCTGGGTTATACCTTTAAATTTAAAGGCAAAACCAGCCTGCGTGTATATGCTTCGGGCAATAACCTGTTTATCATTACCAAATATAAAGGTGTAGATCCTGAGATTAATATGTCCGGACAAACGCCGGGTATCGATTACCGTAACTTCTATCCTAAAACCCGTTCGGCGATTTTCGGATTAAACTTCAACCTATAATCATCTTAAAAAGATATACAATGAAAAAATATTTAGCAGCAGCAGCCCTTGTGGCCCTATCGCTTGGAAGCTGTACCAAACTGGATGTTGACGTAGAATCGCAGTTGACCAGTGAAAACTTCCCCGTTACACCAGATGCCTTTGTGGCCGCAACGGGAACCGTTTACCAGAAATTTAACTCTGGTTTCGGGGTAGATATCTGGCGGATGTATGAGTTAACGAGCGAAGAAGCCATAATTACCGCGCGAAATGGCGGATATTATGACCAGGGGAGATATCAAACTCTGCACAAACACAACTGGCTGCCCGATCATCCGATTGTCCTTACAGCATGGCAATGGGGATATGCAGGCATCAGCGATTGCAACAGGGTGTTGGATATCCTGGATAAATCGCCGAACAGTTCTACGAAAACCCAGTTTTTAAATGAAATCAGGGCAATGCGTGCACTCTATTATTTCTACATCATGGATATGTTCGGCAATGTGCCCATTACTACTTTTGGTACCAATGAAAGTCCGAAGCAATCAACAAGAGCCGAAGTTTTTAGCTACATTGAAAAAGAACTGCTGGCAATTTCTGAAGGGTTGTCTGCACCTGCAACGGTGACCACAGAATATTACGGTCGCCCGACCAAGTGGATGGCTTATGCTTTATTACAGAAATTATACATGAACGCCCAGCAATACATCGGCAAGGCCATGTATGCCGAATCTATTACCTGTGCTGATAAGATAATGGCTTCTTCAATGGCACTGGTAAGCGATTACAATACCTTGTTCTCACCAACCAATGCCGCAAATTCCGAAACCATTTTTGCCGCTATTTACGATGCGAATTACTCGGCAGGAAATGCCATTACCCGTTATACCTTGCACAGTACCTTAAGGGCTAAATACAATCTTCCTTTTAGTCCGAGTAATGCACAATGTACGTTAAAGGAATTTTACGATACCTTTAATTTAACCGGAGATGTGCGTAATACTACCTGGCTGGCGGGTAAACAGTTTTTAGCTGATGGTACCACCCCAATTCTGAACGGTTCTGCGCAGCTGGATTTTACACCCGAAATTGTGCTTACGAATACCGAAACGATGGACGTAGGTGCCGAGGTAGGTGGTGTATCGAGAGGGGTGAGGTCAATCAAATTTTATCCCGATCCGAATACCAACAGCAGTACGCGTTTTCAGAACAATGATATGCCGATTTTTAGATTGGCAGATGTATATTTGCTGAAAGCAGAAGCTTTATTGCGAACCGGAGGATCAGTAACCGATGCCGTAAGCCTGGTAAACAGGGTAAGGACAAGGGTTAAGGCACCACTGGTAACCACCATAACGCTCGATGGTATTTTAGAAGAACGCGGCAGGGAGCTGGCGTGGGAAGGCTGGCGCAGAAACGACCTGATCCGCTTTGGTAAATACCAGGGTAAATGGGGCTTTAAGGCGGGAAATGAAGGTGCTGCACGCGATATATTCCCGATACCTGCTACAGAACTGGTACTAAACAAAAACCTGAAACAAAATACAGGCTATTAATATGAAGAGAAGAGACTTTGTTAAAACCACCACTTTTACAGCAATAGGAGCAAGCGTGCTTGCTCCTTTGCAAAGCCTTGCTGAAACGCCGGCAACCCATCTCGATAGTGAGGATATAGCGCCTCGAAGCGAACTTAATGACGATTACGCTACGCATTTTCTGGCGGTGGGCGATTGGGGCCGTGTAGGCGCCGATCACCAACTGCATGTAGCTAAGCAGATGGGCAAGTGGGCAACCGAAAACCCAAACGACTTTATCCTTTCTCTCGGCGATAACTTTTATCCCAAAGGGGTAACCAGTGAGCACGATCCGCTGTGGCATTATTCATTCGAGAACATCTACACCGACTTTTCCCTCCAGTGGGACTGGTATCCGATTTTGGGTAACCACGATTATATCTCCGATCCCGATGCACAGGTCCGTTACAGTAAAATCAGCAGGCGGTGGAAAATGCCATCGAGATACTACTCAAAGGAAGTATCCTTAAAAAATGGTGATAAAATGCTGATGGTATTCATTGATACATGCCCGCTTATTCCCGAATTTCACCAGAGTGAGCAATATGCCCCCTGGGTAAAAGACCAGCATCCTGAAAAGCAACTTCAATGGCTGGATGAAACCTTGAAGAAGGCAGATGCCAGCGTAAAATGGAAAATGGTCATTGGGCATCACCCTATTTACACCGTAGGGCCAAGGATTAAAAACTACGATACCCTGGCAGTAAGAAAGGTTCTTGCTGATATTTTTGAAAAGAACAAGGTTGATGTTTACCTGTCAGGTCATGATCATTCATTGCAGCATCTCACAACACCGGGTGTTACGCACCAGTTTATATCTGGGGCCGGTTCAGAAGTTACGCCGGTAACTTCTGGTATCGCATACAGTAAATTCGAAGCGTCTGAGTACGGATTTATGTACTTTTCTGTCGATAAAAACCGGTTAAACGCCAAGATTATCGATCATACCGGAAAGAACATTTACGAAACCACCCTGCGGAAAGCATAATTTTGGAGAGGATGGTGTGCGGATTTCCGCACACCATTTTTTTGTAACCTATATGTTATGCTCCCCTTACATTTTCTTAATGCCCGCTAAACACAAAAGGCATATAACAGGAATAACTTCGCGACAAATTATTACTAATGATAAAGAAGTTTTGTTTCCTTGCCCTGGCTTATCTCTCTTTTGGATATGCATCTGCCCAGGAGCAGCATGTTGTACTGATCAGTATTGACGGTTTACGCCCGGAGTTTTATTTAGACCCGCAATGGGGAATGGTAAATGTGCGTCAGGGCATGGCAAAAGGTTCATATGCTGAAGGTGTCAGGGGGAGTTTTCCAACCGTTACCTACCCATCCCATACCACAATTGTAAGTGGTGTACTTCCGGCTAAACATGGTATTTATTACAATACGCCCGTTGAGCCTTTAGGGATTTCAGGCAAATGGTTCTGGTATTACAAAGATATTAAAGTGCCAACCATCTGGACAGCAGCAAAAGATGCCGGATTAAAAACTGCGGGCGTAAGCTGGCCGGTAACAGTTGGCGCCCCTATCGATTATAACCTGCCCGAATATGTCATCCTTCCGAAAGACAAGGGCGAAAAAAAGGATGAGATCAAAGCAATGTCGCAGGAATCAAATCCAAAGGAACTGTTTAAAGAAATTGAAGACAATGCTATTGGTAAATTTGGTGAATTCGGCGCTTCAATTGACTTTTATACCAGCGATCAGAATAAATCGAGAATGGCGGCGTATATCCTTAAAAGGTATAAGCCATCTTTTTTGGCCTTACATATTGCACTGCTCGATCATTTTGAACATGAGCAGGGGCGCGACGGCGACAAGGTAAGATCAGCAATTGTAGGTGCCGATGTGGCGATAAAAACCATTGTCGATGCAGTTGAAGCCGCAGGAATGAGCAAAAATACTACTTTTATCATCACCGGCGATCATGGTTTTGTTGACATCCATACGCAGTTTAAGCCAAATGTAATGCTTGCCCAACTGGGTTTATATGATGATGCCAACAAAGAAAACTGGAAAGCCTATTTTCAGCAAAGCGGTGGCTCATCATTCTTACATCTTAAAGACCCAAAAGATAAAGCAAGCCTTGAAAAAGTAAAACTGGGATTGAGTGAACTTCCCGAGGGTATCCAGCACATGTTCCATGTACTGGATAAAGAAGCACTAACCAAAGCTCAGGGTGATCCAAATGCGTTTATAGCATTGGCTGCCAACCAGGGTTTCAGTTTTGGCGCTGCCGCCACTGGCGAAATGCTTGCTCCGGCAAGCGGAGGTACACATGGATACCTGCCTACAGATTTTAAGGAAATACAAACCGGTTTTGTGGCTTTTGGTAAAGGGATTAAAACAGGTACGGTTATTCCCCTGATGGGGCAGGAAGACATCGCGCCACTTATTGCAAAATTGTTAAACCTGAATTTAAAAACCGAAGGTGTATTGTATCCAGGCCTCCTGGCACCAGCGAAGAAATAAATTTAATTTATGATATGTGTTTTATTAAGGGCTGTCGGATGACGGCCTTTTTTGTGTTAACATTAACTTAACCTAAAGATCTTTTCTTTGTCGAAATTTCCCATTATCAATGATAAAGTATATCGTTACATTTCTGCCGTTGTTCCTTGTCACATTCGCTGGTTTTGCACAGGATGAAGCCGCCCTTGGTGTGGGTTCCGTCAAAGCGATCGAATCACTCACAACACTTAAAAAAATGTACGCCAAAGCCATAGAAGATGGCAATTTACTCCAGGAAGGCCGGTACTTACAGCAAATGGGTAAGGTGTGTTATAATCAGGGTCACTTCCGGCAATCACTGGAGTTTTATTTAAAGGCTGAAAAGATATTTAGCACCACCAATCAAACTTTGCTGCTTGCTGCTAATCTGGGCGATATCGGTGTACTGTATTACTACATCAAACAACCCGAAAAAGCCATGAAGAATTATCAGCAGGCACTCCATATTTACCAGAAAGAGAAAAACCAGAAAGGCGAAGCACTTATTTTCGGGCACATCGGTCAACTTTTCGAGAAACGTCAGCACTATGACAGTGCTTTTTACTATCAGAACCTTGCATTAAAAATTAATAAACAAATAAATGATAAAAGCGGAGCAGCCAAAATCTACGAAAATCTAGGCAGCATTTACGAGGATCTGGAAAAATATGATCTGGCTTACCTTAATTTTAAGCAATCGTTGGGATTATACCAGCAAGATCACAACAATCTGGGAAGTATCGAGGTGATCAATAACCTGGGTGATATTCTGCGGAAAACTGGCAGATACAAGGAAAGCGTTAATGAAACACAAAATGCTTTACGCCTGGCTGCCAGAATGGGTAATAGTTATCAGCTGGCCTCCTGTTGCAGAGACCTCGGCAAAGCCTATGAATTGATGCATCAGATGGACAGTGCTTATCATTACATACAGTTAGGTTACAAGCATACATTAGATCTGTATTCGGAAGATGGCGCAAGGCAGGTAGCCTTTTTGCAGGTGTTATATGATATTAATAAGAAATCAGATGAAATAATCACTCTTCAGAACGATAAAAAAGTGAACAGAATCATCGCGCTGTCCTCCACAATTGTACTGATCCTGCTGGTCGTTTTAGGCTTCGTAATTTTCAGCAGGCAACGTTTTAAGTTAAGAGATCAGCAAATGCTTGCCCGGCAAAAAGAAATTGAACATGATTTAACCAGCCTCGAACTCAAAAACCTGCAGTTGGAAGAGCAACAGCTTAAGCAGCAACTTGAATTAAAGAGCAGGGAACTATCTACCCATACCCTTAACCTGATCAAACATAATCAGTTTCTGGAAAACCTGCGCAATACCTTACAGACAATGGTTAAGGATGATAAACGGGACCAGAAAAAGCAGATGAACCAGATTCTTGCCGAAATTAACCAGAGCTTTAATCACGAACGCAACTGGAAGGAATTTACTTTGGCTTTCGAACAGGTACACCATCAGTTCCTCGAAAATCTGAAGAAGTTCAGTAATGAACTTACCTCTGCCGATATGCGCCTGATCACACTTTTGAAAATGAATCTGGACTCATCAGATGTTGCGACACTGCTGGGAATTTCAACAGATAGTCTCAGGGTTTCCCGTTACAGGCTGCGGAAAAAACTCAATCTTGAGCAAGGTGATAATCTGACAGCGTTTTTACAGGCCCTTTAAAGCGTTACAGCTCCTGATTATAGTACCATTTTTCTATTCATTTTATGGCTTAACAATTTGTTAATGTAACGGTAATAAAAGCATAACGGCGCATTTATGATTAAATAAATAGTTGTAAATGAGTTGTTTGTATTTTGCTGTTGCCTTTTGATATATGGTGCCGGTAACGATGTTGCCTTTATGTAACCCCAAAAATTTTTCCGTTTCACAGCAGGTAAACACCTTTGTGCTGTCGATAAAAAACAGATGACATTACTAAACACAATGAACAAACTTTTACAAATGCTATTTCTCTTTTTATTTTGTGCTGGCACAGCCAGTGCTACAAAAATTAAAGGACATGTTTACGATAAACAAACGGGCGAGGCCATCGTGGGTGCAACTGTTATGCTTGAAAATCCAAAGCGGATTACCAATACTGGTTTGGATGGAACGTTTGAATTTAAAGGGGTTGCGGCAGGTCCCGCCAGAATCAGTGTAAGCTACATCACTTACAAAACCATCACTAAAAGTATTGTGGTACTTAAAGAAGATAACGATCACCTGAAGTTTTATTTAGAAAGTGATTCGAAAAGTCTGGATGATGTAACCATTAAAACAAATGCAGTAAGTGCTACCGATCAGGGTGCCAGAAGGCTGGAGAAAAACGCCACACAGGTAATGAATATAGTATCAGGAAGGGCTATAGAAATCTCACCTGATTTAACGGTAGCCAATGTTATGCAACGTGTTTCCGGCGTATCTATAGAACGAAACAGCAATGGCGACGGGCAATATGCTATTCTACGCGGTATGGACAAGCGCTATAACTATACGCTGGTAAACGGTGTAAAAATCCCGAGTCCCGATAATAAGTACCGCTATGTCCCCTTGATCTTTTTCCGTCTGATTTACTCGATCGTTTGGAAGTATACAAAACCTTAACACCAAATTTAGAAGGAGATGCCATAGGCGGTGCAATCAATATGGTCATGAAAAATGCACCCGGCAAATTCCAGGTGAATGCAAACCTTTCTTCGGGATACAGCCAGTTATTTTTCGACCGTAAGTTTGCCAGTTTCAATTCATCAGGCATAAATTATAAATCGCCTTACGAACTCAATGGTAAAACTTTTAATGCTACTCAAAACGACTTTACCAAAGGAACACTGGATTATAAATACAAAAATCCGGCACCTAACCTGATTGGCAGTTTATCATTAAGTCAAAGGTTTCTGGATAACAGACTCGGTGTAGTGCTCGCTGGCAGTTATCAGAATACCTATCGTGGTAGCAACAGTAATTTTTACAATACTGCTGTTAACGGAACCGATGCCTATTCGGTAATCACCAGTAAAACCTACCGTGAGTTTTCTGAACAGCAGCAGCGGCTGGGCTTACATGGTAAGGTAGACTATATATTTAACAAGAACCATCAGTTAAGTTTATACAATGTCTATGTAAACTTAAAAAATGAGCAGCTCCGCGATGCGGTAACCACTACTTATAACGGGGTATATAATCCAACAGCAGGAAATGCTGAATTGGTTTACAACACCCGTAGTCGCTTAACTGAACAGCAGATTTATAACAGTACTTTACATGGCGATCATAAATTTTTTAATGATCAGTTTAAAGTGCAATGGTCGGCGGTATATTCATCAGCTAAAAATGATGTTCCCGAGAATACCAGTATCAGTTTAAATGGTTTGGAGCAAAATTTCCAGAGCCGTCGTACAACGTTGGTAAATACCAATCCGGTTACCCGCAGATGGGAGCGCAATACAGATGAGGACCTTGCCGGATATCTTGATCTTAGCTACAGCATTAAGGCTGGTGATGATAAAATCGATGTAATGGCAGGTGGTTTATACCGCGATAAACAACGTAGCAGTTTCTTCAATAATTATAACCTTGCACCAAATGCAGCAGATGCAGGTAAAGTTTATGGTACAGACTATCAGAACTATACCGATCTGAACCTGGTAGTAAGCAATCCTACCGGAGCGGTAGCTAATTCATTAACCTACGATGCATCGGAGAAAATCGGTGCAGGATATGGTATGTTTAAATATATTTCGAAGAAAATCGAAGTAACCGGAGGAGCAAGGGTTGAGCACACCAATCAGGGTTATAATCTGCTTTTTCCAGCCGGAGAGAGCTATCCCAAAGGTGGGCAGGTCTACACGGATGTGTTACCCAGTTTAACTGCCAAGTATTTTCTTAGTCCGAAATCACAGTTACACGCTTCCTATTATAAAGCGCTGAACCGTCCGGGTTTTTATGAAATCGTACCGGGAAAGGTAGTAAATGAAGAATTTCAGGAACGTGGCAATCCAAATCTTAAACGGGCATTGGCCGATAATTACGATTTACGCTACGAATTTTTTCCAGGTGCTTCAGAACAATTGTTAGTTGGTGCTTTTTATAAAAAGATAAAAGATCCGATCGAATACACTTTTCAGGCTGATGCGACACGCGGACAGGATATTTATTATACTCCAGGGAATTTCGGCACGGCAAAGAACTATGGTGCCGAAGTAGATTATATTAAATACTTCAGCAAAATAGGTGTGAAGGCTAATTACACCTATACGCACTCGAGAATAACCACACCAAAAACAACAAGGATAATAAACCCGGCTACCGGCGATATTCAGGCCGTAACAGTCGATCAGACTCGTCCGCTTTATGGCCAGTCTGAACATATAGCTAATTTATCCCTTTTATTCAAGGATGCTAAAAAGGGTTGGGATGCACAGCTGGCAGGCGCATATACAGGACCAAGGATCAATACCGTTTCGCAGTTTTTAAATAACGATTTATGGCAGGAAGGATTTGTGCAAATGGATGCTTCAGCCGAAAAACGATTTAAGGGTGGAATCAGTATTTTTATTAAAGCCAGCAACATTCTAAATACGCCAGCTAAACTCTTCATCAAAGGTACCAATGCCGAGAACAATAAAATTGCCGAAGATTTGGTAAAAGATGGACACACTTTGGTAAGAAGCGATTATTACGGACAGAATTACCTACTGGGATTCAGATATAAGTTTAATTAATACATGATAAATAAGAAAAACATGAAGACGAATCAGTTTTTTACATTACTCATCCTTTTTGTGCTTGCACTTAGCGGATGCGAAAAAGCGAATATCGATGTAGATACCGCTGCGGTAGATGGTGCCGCCATTGGCGAAGTCTCGGGCGTTTGGGCAAGAGGAAGTACCCAGGTAATTAAAGGAGACATTATTATCCCCGAAGGAAAAACACTGACTATTGAAGAAGGGGTAACGGTGTTAATGGATACACTGGCAAAACCTGAAATCATCGTTAAAGGAAACCTGTATGCTTTAGGTACAGCAGAAAATCCGGTTAAATTCACCGTTGGCGATTTATATAAAACCGCCCAAAAGAAATTCGGAAAACTTTGGGGTGGTATCCTGGCCGGGCCAACCTGTGAGGAACTGGTGCTTGATCATACCATAATTGAATATGGTGGTTCAACCACTTCAGATGCTTCAACATCGGTAAAAATGGGATTATACAAAGCAGTTGCCGGCGAAAATCTTCCCGCACTCTGGTTCTCAAATGCAAAAGGTAAACTGGTAGTTCAAAACAGCATATTCAGAAACCTTCAGGAAGATTGTACCTACATTGAAGGCGGTAAAATTATTTTTGCCAATAATGTCTTCTATACAACAGGTGTTACCGGTGGTGAAGCCATGAACTTTAAATCAGGATGTTTGGCAGATATCGGCTATAATCTTGTTTACAGCACAAATACCAATGCGCTTAAACTATCAAATACAGGAGACAAAACACCACAAACTTATATTATTGCCTATAACAATACCTTCGTAAATACGGGCTGGAGAAGGCCAACTGCCAAAGGCGGATCAGTATGGTTAGAAAGTACGGTACGTGCCGAATTGTACAATAACCTTTTTGCCAATACTCGTTTCGGTATCAAACGCGATCCTAAAAAGCCCGAAGACAGCCGGTCGGCATACGGCAACAACTGGTATTATGGCTTTGATCAGACTACTGTTAATCAGTTTCAACCTGGATCAAACGATGTAATAGGCGGCAAAAATGATGTGATCAGTACCGTTGCAGGTGCAAATGATCCTAAGTTTATTAATTATCCGGTAAGCACGTCAGTTAACAATTCAGACTTCAATACCAGCTGGGATTTTCACCTGCAAGGCAATTCGCCTGCACTAGGAAAAGGAATTACTACTTTTACGCGTCATCATCAGGCCGGTATTGTAATGAAAAACGGAATAACCTATACATCACCAGCACCAGCAACTTATGTGGGCGCTTACGGTATTAAGAATTAGAATGAAGCACAATAGAATAATCAACATTGCAGCGATTGCAATATTAGGCCTGACAATTTCATGTAATGGGCAGGCACAAAAAACGGATGCTAACGCAGTTAAACCCTTGTATATATCCGATCCTGTAGACTTTGATACCGATGATCCGGCCATTTGGGTCAACCCATCCGATCCTGCAAAATCACTGGTAATCGGTACCGATAAAGATGCCAATGGCGGATTGTATGTTTTCGACTTAAAGGGAAAGATTATCGCGACTAAAACTGTCAGGGGATTGAAGAGACCCGACAATGTAGATATCGCGTATGGTATAAACCTCGGCGGTAAAAAAACCGATATTGCCATCACAACTGAGCGCTATACCCATAAACTCAGGATCTATTCACTCCCGGATATGAAGCCTGTCGACAATGGCGGCATCCCCGTTTTTGAAGGCGAAACAGGTGTAGAATACCGCGATTTAATGGGCATCTCCATGTATACCAATCCACAGGGAAAGATTTATGCGATTGTAGGTCGCAAAACAGGACCAAAAGAAGGAAGCTATTTGTGGCAATACGAACTGACTGATAATGGTAAGGGAGCTGTGAGAGCCAATCTGGTAAGGAAGTTTGGAAAGTATAGTGGTAAGAAAGAGATCGAAGCAATCGCTGTTGATAATGAACTCGGTTATGTATACTATTGCGATGAGCAGTTTGGCGTAAGGAAATATTACGCCGATCCGGCAAAAGGGAATGAAGAGCTGGCCTTATTTGGGGAAGGTGATTTTGCGGTCGATAATGAGGGGATTGCCATTTATAAGACTGCCGGAAATAAAGGTTATGTGCTGGTGTCAGACCAGGGTGCAAAGCAGCTGAAAGTGTATGGCAGAACAGGAGATAAACACCCGCTAATTGCGACTATAAAATATTCGGCGAACCAAACAGATGGAATTGATGTGGTGTCGGTACCACTTAATTCAGATTTTAAACATGGCCTTTTGGTGGCAATGAGCGATGATAAAACCTTTCATTTCTATCGGTGGGAAGATATTGCCGGAAAAATACTCGATGTAAATCCTTAATTTTTAAAAGTATTGGTGTGATAAGCGTTACTGGTTCAAAACCGGTAACGCTTTTTTGTTATCAGGTGTCCGTCAGTGTTAATTTTTGATAAATAAAAACTCATTATGTATAATTTACGTTATATTGTTCGACTATAGTTCATCCCAAATGGAACAACACCAAAACAAAGGCACTTCTGCAGCATATGAGGCTGCAAGATTGAACGCGCTCTATCGATATAAAATTCTCAATACATTGCCTGAAGAAGCTTTTGACGACCTGGCCAGGCTGGCTTGTCAAATCTTTGATCTACCGGTTTGCCTGATATCATTTATTGGTGCCGAAGAGGTGTTTTACAAGGCAAATATTGGCTTGGGACAGCATCCCGGTGAACTGCGCTCGGAGAGCATTTGCACCAATGCCATGATGAATGACGGGGTAACGATTGTGGAAGACATTCACAGTATTCCGCGTTTTAAAGATAATCCCTTCGGAATTCGTTTTTATGCAGGAGCTCCTCTGATTACTGCTGATGGTTTTCGTATTGGTGCAATATGTGTTCTTAATCATCAGACTATAGATTTCGATGAGCAGAAGAAACAGATCTTGCTAGGGCTTGCTAAAGTAGTGCTTGATAGGGTAGAACTTAGACTCATCGCCCTGAATGAGCAAAAATTGAAAAAAGATCATGCTAAACTGCTCAGCACAAAAGATGAAATTGTGGCTGAGAACGATCAACTTGTCGAATTTCAGGAACAGGTTACTCAGGCCAATTCAGTGCTGGAAGACAGACAGGAACATTTTGAAATCCTGTTTGATCAGGCACCTGTTGCAATCGGAATTTGCTCAGTTCCAGCTAAAATCATACAAAGGGCTAATACCGCCCTGGTTAATATCTGGACAGACCATACCGACATTGCAGGGCAGCCGCTCGTAGACTTCATCCCGGACGTAGAAGGTCAGACTTTTCTGAAAATGATTGACCTGGTATATGAATCAGGGAAGGGTAGTCAGGATACTGAAGTTAAGCTGCAGGTGTGGGATGGAAACCGCATGAAAACCATTTATGTAAACGTTTCGCTTCAACCGCTCGACGCCCTTACAGATAAAACCACTAACGTGATCTTTATCCTGGCAGATGTGACTGAACAGGTTATTGCAAAGCAAATGGTAGAAGAAGCGAATATTGTTTTAACCAGCGCCATCGATGCCGGAGGCATGGGATATACTATTGTGGAATTTTCGACTGGGAAAATGATATCCAACGTACAGTTTAAAAATAATTACGGTTATGCTGCAGATGATGAATTTCACTATTCAGACCTTTTTGATGCCATGCTTCCCAAATACAGACAAAAAATCAAGCAGGCAGTACAGGAAGCAATAGAAAATGATACCGTTTATCAGGCTGAATATGAAGTGAGATGGGCTGACGGATCAACGCATTGGATTCGGGCTTATGGCAAGCCAAGATATGATATTCACGGCAGGGCTTCACATATCATCGGGCTTAATAAAATTATTCACCCGCCATTAAGTTAGCCCTCAGTCTGCTAAAAGTTTCTGTCCGCATACCAAGGTATGATGCCAGGTGCTTGATCGGTATCCGGTAATAGAAATGAGGCTGGATTTCCAGCAGGCGTTTAAGCCTTTTTTCTCCCTTAGCCAGTCTGATTAAAAAATTGCGCTCTTCGGCTTCATGATAATGTAGCCAAAGTAGTTTCCGGCCAATGATGCTCATCTCAGGAAACAGGGCAAATAACGTTCTGATCAGGGCATTTGGAATCTGGATGGTACGTGTATCCTCAATGGCATCTATCAATTGCGGTTTATTTTCTTTGAACTGTTTTGGATACAATGTTAACCCTACAATACGTCCTTCGGTACTTAACCAGGTAGTTACTTCTTCATCATCATCCTTCGCAAAGCCACGCACTGCCCCCGATAGAATAAAGTACATGTCAGGTAAGTCATCCAACGGGCCGATCAGGTGTTTACGCTTCTTAAAATGCTTTATTGCGGTTTCCTTTATAATCAGGTTCTCCATTTCTAGGGGCACGTCGCAGTATTCCGAAAAATATTTGATAAGTTGTCTTTTCTCGTCTAGCGTTTGTTTGTTCATGACAGCGGTTTGATTAATTATTCTCGGCACAAATGATGCCGGTAAAACCTGAGGTTGTGCGTATGAGTGTATTTATATGGTAACTTTTCTGATTGATAATCCATCATACTGCTGAGTCGTGTACGCACGCGTTAAACGGTTTAGCAGGCTTCTTAGTATAATTGAGGACACAACTCAAAAGTTTAACTTATTCGTTTGAGTACTCCTTAAAGGGCAAAAGTAAAAAACTTAATCGACCCTAACCTCGTTTCTATATTAACACTGCGCAAGTGGTGATTAAATAAAAGGAGTAGCCGAAAACCTCAAACAGAGTAGGCATTATTAAAATTAGAACGTTATGAAACTTCAAGAGTTAAATTTAAACGAAATGAAAGAAATCAACGGTGGTGGTTTATTAGGTGGCAATGATTCATCAAATTCAGGTGGATTAGGTGGCTCACTGGGAATTGGTAATTTATTATCATTCTCAAATGAAACTACTGATGGAGATGAATCGAGTAAAACCTCGTTCTCTTTAGGAAATAACATCGGTGGAAGCTTAGAAGGTTTATTTCAAAGCTTAACCAGCTAATTTGAATTTAAAAATTCCGATTATTAAAAAGTCCCGCGAATGCGGGACTTTTTAGTTTAAAACAGTCCTTTTTGGTTTTTCAAAAACCAAAAAAGTCTGTTTGCGTATATATTTTAAGATATGGACAGCGACAAATACATTTTTCCGAAAGAAGTTATCGAGAATACGGCCGAATATCATTTCCATTCGCATCACTCAGCCACTAAAATCATTTATCAGGTATTGCTGGTGGTGTTAGTAGTCGCATTAGTAGCCATGTTCCTCATCAGGGTAGATGTAAACGTTAAGAGTGCAGGATTGTTCAGGCCAACAGCAGAACGCAATGAGATTAAACCTCTGATTTCCGGGCGCATCGACTCACTTTACATTAAAGAGAATATGCATGTCAAAGCAGGGCAGGTGTTGCTTACCATCAGAAAAGAGAATATTGAAAGTCAGGATGCCCTCAATCAATTTCAGCAAACGGATGTCGCAGATCAGCTTCATGACCTTGGTTTACTGATTAATGCCTACCGCAGAAATGACTGGTCAAAAAAACTGCCGTTAAAATCAGGAGTTTACGGACAACAATATAGTTTTTTTATGCAAAGGGTAACCGAAGCAAAGGCACGTTATCAGCTTGCGCTGAAAAACTATGAGCGATACGCTTATCTTTATAAAAAAAGGGCGGTATCTGCACTTGAATATGATGAGGTAAAGTTGAAAAAGGACAATGTTTTTAATGAATTGTCGCTCATCGGTGAGGATCAGGGAAGTAAATGGCAAACAGAATTAAACCAGTTGAATATCCAGAACCAACAGCTTGATACTAAGGATAAACAATATAATGAGGAAAAGGAATACTACACCATAAAGGCACCGTTAACAGGTACTGTGCAGGAATTGAAAGGGATACAGCCGGGTAGCTCCATTTCTGCCAATGAAATCCTCGGAGAAATATCACCAGACTCAGGTCTTATTGCCGAAACCTATGTGGCACCAAAAGATATTGGTCTCCTTAAAATCGGTACAAAAGCCCGCTTTCAGATCGATGCCTATAATTATAATGAATGGGGAATGGCCACCGGAAAGATTGTATCCATATCCAGTGACATCTTTATGCAAAGTGGTACACAACCCTTTTTTAAGGTTCGCTGCCTGCTCGATAAAAACAGCCTCCATCTTAAAAATGGCTATGTGGGTAAAATCAAAAAAGGAATGACTTTACAAGCCAGATTTTTTGTTACCCGCAGAACATTGTTTCAATTATTATATGATAAAGCCGACGATTGGCTCAACCCGAATGTAATACCCGGAGCTCAGGAAACTACCATCAGCAAATTATGACAAAGAAGCGCAACTTGTTTAGCCGATTATTTGGAAGACTATCATCTGGCAAAAAGCCTGCAAGAACGTTAGTGAAACAACATGATGTAACCGATTGTGGTGCCGCATGCCTGGCTTCCATCAGTATTCATTACGGACTTGATCTTCCTATTGCCCGGATCAGGCAGTATGCCTCTACCGATAAAAAAGGAACAAATGTGCTGGGCTTGATTGAAGCTGCCTCCCGGCTGGGTTTTTCTGCAAAGGGGGTGAAGGCCGGCTATGACAATCTGTTCAGCATTCCCCTTCCCGTAATTGCGCATGTGGTGCAGAATAACATTCATCATTATGTAGTTATTTATGGCATCCATTCAGATTATATCGAGATAATGGATCCTGCTTTCGGTGAGATGCTGCGGATATCCCACGACGACTTTCGCCGTCAGTGGAGCGGGGTATTGGTGATGTTATTGCCCGGTGATGATTTTACTGCCGGGACGGAACGAATCTCGCTCGAAAAAAGATTTTTATACCTCCTGATGCCCCACCGCTCTGTGCTGATTCAGGTACTTATTGGTGCAATATTTTATACTATTCTGGGTTTATCAACTTCAATTTTTCTTCAAAAAATTGTAGATAATGTATTGCCTGAAGGAAATACCAATTTGCTTAATCTCATGGGAACAGTGATGATCATCATCATTTTACTGCAGATTTTTATCAATTATGCCAAAACACTACTGACCATAAAAACCGGTCAGCAAATAGATGCCCGGCTGATATTAGGTTACTACAAACATCTGCTCAATCTGCCCCAGCAGTTTTTCGACACCATGAGGGTGGGGGAGATTATTTCCAGGATGAATGACGCTGTTAAAATCAGGGCCTTCATCAACGATGTGCTGATTGGATTTGCGGTAAATGTATTTATCCTTATTTTTTCTTTTGCGCTGATGTTTACTTACTACTGGAAACTCGCCCTGATTATGCTTACTGTGATCCCACTGTATGCCATCATATATTATGTATCGAACAGGTTAAACCGTAGTACACAGCGCAAACTGATGGAGAAGAGCGCAGATCTGGAAAATCAGCTGGTAGAATCAGTAAACTCAGTGAGTACCATCAAAAGATTCGGGCTGGAAAACTTTGCTAATCTCAAAACAGAGATCCGTTTTATTGAGTTGCTGAAAACCGTTTACACTTCAGGGACCAACTCATTGCTGGTGGGCAATGCCAGTAGTTTTGTATCCAGTATTTTTGCTGTCATTTTGTTGTGGGCAGGTGCCAGCTTTGTGCTGCAAAATTTGATTACCCCAGGTGAACTCCTTTCATTTTACGCCATTATTGGCTATTTTACAGGCCCTGTAATTGGCCTTATCGGCATGAATAAAGTATTCCAGGATGCCCGGATTGCCGCCGACCGCCTCTTTGAAATCATGGATCTGGAGAGAGAAAAAACTGAGAACCGTACGGAGCTCACCCCTGATATGATTGGCGACATTGAATTCAGGAATGTAAATTTCAGATATGGTACGCGCGTTACTGTATTTGAAGATTTCAGTTTAAAGGTTCCTAAAGGTAAAATCACAGCCGTTGTTGGAGAAAGTGGCTCCGGAAAAACCACGCTGCTTTCGCTACTGCAAAATATCTATCCATTGCAATCGGGTCACATCATGATTGGGGAATATGATATCAATTACCTCACTAACGTTAGCCTTAGGAAACTGGTGGCAGTAGTGCCGCAAGACGTACACCTTTTTGCCGGAAATGTAATCGAAAACATTGCCATCGGCGATATGGAGCCTGATATGAAAAAAATTATCCGCATCTGCGGACAGCTGCATATTCTCGATTTCATTGAACATCTGCCGCAGGGGTTTGAAACATATCTGGGAGAAAATGCCACAAATCTTTCTGGTGGACAACGTCAGCGCTTGGCTATTGCCAGGGCATTGTACAGGGAACCTGAAATATTAATCCTGGATGAAGCAACATCCTCTCTAGATTCGACTTCCGAAGAATACATTCATCACGCTGTGGCGCTACTTCGCGAAGCGGGCAAAACCATTATCTTGATTGCCCATCGGTTAAGTACGGTGGTGAATGCCGATAAAATTGCAGTACTTAAGCGCGGTGAACTTCTTGAGGAAGGTACTCATCAGGCACTGCTTAAAAAGAAAGGTGCATATATGGAAATGTGGAAAAAGCAATTTCCACTGCTGGAACAGGCTTAGTAGTCAAGCTGTTATGGCTTGTTAATGTTTATCCCGTGCTAAAATGCGGGTAAAACCGAAAGCGGTTGCAAACCTATAAATCATTGGCTGCAACCGCTTTATTTTTTAAGGTCTGCGCTAATCCGCCGTATAGGCCGAAACCCCTCCACCATTGCAGTGGAATGTTCCCCAGCCATCCTCATTGATGACCACTTCCTGTTCTATATTACCTAGCCTGTCACGAAATACCCGCCCTGCGAATTCTTTTCCCATTTCCATATCTTTAAATCCGGCATCACCGTTGGAGATGATCACCGCAATACCTGAACCCGGTCTGTCAGCATCACCATCTACAGTCCAGCCAATACAATTAGGATGGTCGAAATAATCACGTTGTGTGCCATAAACATTGTTTTTTCTAAGCCCCAGGAGCGTTTGAATTTGTGGAATCGCTTCCAGCGTTACTTCATGTTTTTCACCATCATTCCCCTCATCACTGTATTTTGCCCCATAAAGATCAGGATAAAAAATGCATGGATATCCTGTAGCCCTCAATAGGATCATGGCGTAGGCCAGAGGACGAAACCATAGGTCGACCGTCTGCTCCAGGGATTGTAAAGGTTGTGTGTCGTGATTTTCTACGAGTGTAACCGCAAGTTCAGGTCTGGCCTCAACCAGCGTCCCTGAAAAGATTGTTGCAAGGTCAAATTCATTTCCCTGCTTGGAAGCATTTGAAAAGTTAGCCTGAAGGCACGCATCAAACAAAGACATCCGTCCTTCTGTAGCGTCAATATAACGCAACATATCGTCAAGTTTTCCCGGCGACCAGTATTCACCAACGGTAAAGAGTTCCTTTCTGGTAACTGATCTCATATGATCAAGCCATTCGTTGTAGAAGGTTGCAGGCATATGTTTGATCGCATCAAGCCTGAAGCCATCGAAACCCACTGTTTCATGAAACCACTCTCCCCAACGTTTAAGCTCTTCCACTACACTGGGGTTCCTGAAGTCTATATCCGATAGCATCAGGTAATCGTAATTTCCGTTTTCCGTATCCAGAACATCCTGCCAGCCTTCACCATACTGATTCTGTATGCTGTATATTGCTGATTCTCCAGTTTTTTCGTCGTAATCAACACCGGTAAAGCACTGAAAATCCCACTGAAAAGGTGAATATTTTCCCTGGCGCCCAGGGAAAGTAAATTTTGTGTAAGCTTCTATCTCAAAGGGTTCGGAGGTAAATTCGTTACGGTTTTCCGGGTTCACCTTTCTTACCGTGATGGTTTCGGTTTCATCACCACCGCCGAGGTGGTTCAGTACAATATCCATATAAACCTGCAAGCCTGCAGCTTGTCCGGCTTTTACTGCGCGCAGCAATTCTTCCCTGGTGCCGTATTTCGTCGCTACACTCCCTTTCTGGTCAAACTCACCAAGGTCGTAATGATCATACACATCATAACCGGTTGATACGCCGCCATCCATACCTTTGTGTGCTGGAGGTAACCAAAGTGTATCGATTCCAAAAGTCTTAAGTTCTTCAGCCTCCCGTTCCATTTTCTTCCAAAGGCTCCCGTCTGCGGGGTAATACCATTGAAAATATTGAAGCATAGTAAAGTTTTCCATTATTGTGTTTTAAGCCATGTTTAACAGACCATACAACCACAACAGCCAGAAATAGTTTTCGCGTTTCAAAGATGAACAACGATAGTGGTACTTTTTTGCCGTAAAAATTGTTAAAAACGTAAAGGTGTCAGATTTTCTGAACAAATCAGCGTTTAGTGCTGTTAAAATCATATGGGGTAATTTAACCCTGATGTACGGATTGATCACCACGGCCAGGTGATCAGTAGCCGACCTTTGTGGCCATAATTTTATACCTATGATTGAACAACAGCGAAAAACATTAGAAAATCCAAACAAGAAGTATCCCGTTCCCCCTTTTCCACGTCAGCCTCAGAATGTGCCCGGACTGGCTTCTAAAATGGAACCAATCCCCGACCATGGGGAGCAGAGTTATGTCGGTTCAGGCCGTTTACTCGGAAGAAAAGCATTAATAACCGGAGGGGACTCCGGAATAGGAAGAGCCGCAGCAATAGCTTATGCAAGGGAAGGTGCAGACGTGGTAATCAACTATCTGCCCCAGGAACAATCAGACGCCGACGAAGTGCTGGCCTTAATTGAGGCTGCAGGAAGAAAAGGATATGGCATTCCCGGCGACATTACCATCGAATCATTTTGTACATTGCTGGTAGAACAGGCGGCCGAAAAACTTGGCGGTATTGACATTCTGGTCAATAATGCCGGCCATCAGCAGGCGGTTGAATCCCTGCTGGATATCACTACTGAAGATTTTGATACGACATTAAAAACCAATGTCTATGCACCGTTCTGGATTACCAAAGCTGCCTTGCCTTTACTACCTGAAGGTGCGGTAATCATTGCAACCAGCTCAGTACAGGCTTATGATCCGTCTGAAAATTTATTTGATTACGCCCAAACCAAGGCGGCAAATGTGGCTTTCGTGAAGTCGCTGGCTAAACAGCTCGGACCTAAAGGTATCAGAGTGAATGGGGTAGCCCCAGGGCCAGTGTGGACACCTCTGCAAACCAGTGGCGGACAACCTCAGGATGCCATAGAGAAGTTTGGTGCACAAACGCCGCTTGGTCGCCCGGGGCAGCCCGCCGAGCTCGCGTCTATATATGTGCAGCTGGCCGACAGCAATGCCAGTTATGCCACCGGACAGATTTATGGTTCGGCCGGAGGTAGCGGACATCCATAGTCGCCAGCTATAAAAACGCCCCTTCATTTGAAGGGGCGTTTTTTATTTACGGGTAAACTGATGGGTAGTCTGAAATCATTTATACCATACTTTTAAAACCGCTTAATGCTTGTTTATAGCCATTTGCCGCGCAAATGAAAGACGAATGCACAAAGGTCTGCGGAAAATTGCCCAGGAGTTGTGTAGTGTTCAAATCAGCTTCTTCCGCAAAGAAGCCCAGGTCATTGCTGAAACCAAGTACGGCATCTAAAATCTGCTTTGACTTTTCCAGATTTCCTGCCAAAGCATAATGGTGTGCTATCCAGCAACTGCCCGCCAGAAAAGCACCTTCCTTTGATGAATCGAATTCCAGAAGGTGGCGGCGATAAAGGTTGCGCTCACAGTAATCACGTTCTATACGTGTGATAGTGGCCACCATAGCGACACTTTTTGCCTCATAGATTCCAAAAGGCGCAAATAAGGCGGCTGTAACGTCAACATCTTCTGACCCGGCATGTACGGCATATGCTCCGTCTGCTGTTTTGCAGTGTTCTTCTATAAAGGTGCGGATCAAAGCTGCATTACGGAGCCATTCGGCAGCTTTAACCGGATCGGTTTGGTAGGGTGCAATCAGTTCAAGTCCGCGTGCGGCAAAGGCCTTACTTGAGGTATAATGTTGTACCTGTTCCTCTTCCCATATACCATTATCTTTCCGCTGCCAGTTTTTGCAGATAAAGTCAGCAATTTTGCTTACAGTGTCCCAATGCGTCACCTGATTAAATTTTTTGTAAATCAGTCCACAGGCAATCAATACGTTGGCCTCCGCATCCAGCTGGTATTGTGTGGCTGCACTATTGCCAATTTGTACCGGCTGACTATCGAAATACCCTTTCAGTGGCAATATGATGGTTTCAGCGGTAAGCTTTTGCTGATCAATACTGTAAAAGCAGGAGATGTGATCCTCCTCATTTTTTTCCATTGCTCCCGATATGAAATTAATGAACTTCTCTTCAAGCTCTCCTGTAGTGATAATCTGCGTAAGCGATGAGGTAATTAATGCAGCATCCCGCATCCATACGTAACGGTAATCGTAATTCCGGGCCCCACCAATCACCTCCGGAAGCGAAGTAGTAGCTGCAGCAATTATGCCACCTGTAGGTTCGTAAACCATTTGCTGTAAAGCACGAAGCGAATAACGCACCTCGTTTTCATAAGGGCCGTGATAGTTGACCAGTGCTTCGACCTCTTCCCAGTGTTTTAACGTATCTTCCAGATAAGCTGGCAGCTCTTCACCCGCAAAAATTTCAGCGCTGCCAAGATATGCCCATCCGCTTTCCCCCCTGGGGATTATAAAGGAAATCATATCATCCTGGATATTTAGCGGGTGACTGCAATGTAAATAAAGCCCGATGTCGGAAATACGGATTACATTATGCCTAATCTTTTGGTATGCAGCTTTTTTGCTGCCATAATTGGGTGCTATTCTAAGATTGCTTTCCACATCACAAGGTGCTTTTGAGAAACTCCTGCATATTCCGCTAACTTTAGTATTCAACGGCATGAAATCGGTCAGCGTAAAGCCCTTTCCATTAATTGCATAGTGCGTTTTGAGTACACTACTCCGGTCCTGATACTGCCTCTGCAGAAAATTTTTACCCTCCGCATTAATCGTCCAGTAGCCTCCTTTTTCGAGGTCAAGTAGTGAAGACATTACTGCTTCGGCATCGAAGCGGTTTGGGCAATACCAGCAGATAGTACCCTCTTTATCCATCAGGGCACAGCTTCGTCTGTCGCTGATGACTGCCAGATCTTTTATTACGTGTTGTTTTAACATTTTTTAACGGCTATCTTATCTGAACAAGCCTGAAGGCCGTTTGTTCTCGAGTGATTTGAAGACATTAAACCCTTTGTCTCTAAAGTGTTTGAGCACAGCTTATTTGCCGAGATCAGTTATTAAGAGAGACAGATTATCAGAGAAAGATATATAAAATAAACAAAACTTATCTCCGTGACAGAGGGTTGTATGATTAGAAACCTACAAAACATATCATGGCAAAAAAAAGTGCTCAGAAAAATACAAGTCCTGCACAGCAGGAAAATGACAAGACTGCAAAGCTGGAGAGTTTTGTGGCCGATTCCAGTGGTCAGTCTATGACTACCAATCATGGTGTCAAAATAAATGACGACCAGAATTCACTCAAAGCAGGGGAGCGTGGTGCAACATTACTTGAAGATTTTATTCTGCGGGAGAAAATCACACATTTCGATCATGAACGAATTCCTGAGCGTATTGTTCACGCCCGTGGTTCTGCCGCACATGGCGTTTTCAAAGTATATGAGGATTTATCAACATTAACCCGTGCAGCTTTTCTGTGTGATCCGGGAGCCGAAACCCCTGTATTTGTGCGTTTCTCTACCGTTGCCGGATCGAGAGGCTCTACCGACCTTGCCCGTGATGTAAGGGGTTTTGCCGTGAAGTTTTATACCCAGGAGGGTAATTTTGATCTGGTTGGAAACAACGTTCCCGTATTTTTTATTCAGGACGCCGTCAAGTTTCCTGATCTGATCCATGCCGTTAAACCCGAGCCCGATAACGAAATGCCTCAGGCCGCCTCGGCGCATGATACCTTTTGGGACTTCATCTCCCAGTTGCCCGAATCGGCACATATGATTATGTGGGCCATGAGCGACCGTGCCTTGCCCAGAAGTTACCGGATGATGGAAGGTTTTGGAGTACATACCTTTCGTTTCGTAAATGCGGAAGGGGTATCGAACTTTGTAAAGTTCCACTGGAAGCCACTTCTGGGTGTACACTCCGTAGCCTGGGATGAGGCACAAAATATTTCAGGGAAAGATCCTGATTTTCACCGTCGCGACTTATGGGATGCGATTGAGGCCGGTGCATTTCCCGAATGGGAGCTTGGTGTTCAGATTATCCCTGAAGCGGATGAGTTCAAATATGATTTCGATATCCTTGATCCAACCAAACTGATTCCTGAAGAGCTTGTGCCTGTACAGCGTGTAGGCAAAATGACCCTTAACCGAAATCCTGACAACTTTTTTGCCGAAACGGAGCAGGTAGCTTTTCATGTTGGACATGTGGTACCGGGAATTGATTTTACCAACGACCCACTTTTACAGGGAAGGTTATTTTCTTATACCGATACACAGCTGATCCGTTTGGGAGGGCCTAACTTTCATGAAATTCCGATCAACCGCCCGGTAGTTCCGGTACACAATAACCAGCGCGACGGGTATATGCGCCAAACCATCAACAGAGGCAAAACCAGCTACGGTCCAAATGCAATTGCTGCGAACGACCCTCAGCAGGTTAGTGCTGCAGACGGTGGGTTTGTGAGTTATAATGAACGTATCGATGCCCGTAAAATCAGGGCTCGTAGCAGAAGTTTTTTCGACCATTTTTCTCAGGCCCGTTTGTTTTTCAACTCACAGAGCGATCCTGAAAAAAATCATATCATAGATGCGCTGAGCTTTGAACTTGGTAAAGTAAAAACGGTTGCTATCCGCGAACGCATGTTAGCCGTATTGGTACAGATCGACAAAGGGTTGGCAGGTGAAGTTGCTCTAGCACTCGGACTGCATATCCCCAAAATCGCCCTTGAAGATCTTAATAATAGTATTCCGGCAGATGGCGAACGCGCGGATTATGCTTCGGCGAATCCTCAGGGTAGTTTAGCAAAATCGGAGGCATTAAGCATGGCTGGAACAATCAAAGACACGATTGCCACGCGAAAAATTGCAATCCTTGCAGCTGATGGCGTAGATGAAGTTTCACTCTCAAAAGTGAAAGATTTTCTGGTTAAAGAAGGTGCTGTGGTACACGTTATTGCACCAAAACTTGGACAGATTATTTCAAAAGGAGATCAGGAGATCGTTCCAGACGAAAGTTTTTTAACAGCTGCATCGGTATTGTACGATGCTGTGTATGTACCCGGGGGAACAAACTCGGTAGCAACAATGGAAGCCGAACCAAATGCAGTGCATTTTCTTAATGAAGCATTTAAGCACTGCAAAGCCATTGCGGCCGATGAAGAAGCCCTGCAGGTTCTGGAATCAACCTACTTTTATAAAAAACTCCCGGCAGAATATACGGTGGAAACAGCGATGAGTGAAGGTATTATCGTTTCTAGCGATACCGCTAAGATGGCGCGTACTTTCAAAGATATGATTGCAAATCACCGTTTTTGGGAACGGGAGAACCCAAGAAAAATCCCTACATAATACCTATGAAAAAGGGGGACGAATTGTCCCTCTTTTTTTATATCTTATTTAAAAATCTGACAGGTTTTTTAAATGACCGATTGCCTGCCTGCCGCTTCTAGTCGCGCAAGGCCGGTCTCATTCCCCTGCATGGCGGCATAGTCGAGTGCAGTTTGTCCGCGCTGGTCCTGTAAATTGATGTCGGCACCGCTTGTTAATAATAATTCAAGTACGTCGTTACGCCCGAACATCGCTGCGAACATCAAAGCAGTACCGCCATTACCATGTTTTAAATTCAGGTTCGCACCACTTTCAATCAGTAAAGCTGCTATATCAGCATAACCTTTAAAGGCAACCCCCATTAGCGCAGTATTTCCGCCATCATCTGCAGCATCGATATCGGCTCCTGCCTTAATTAGAAGCCTTGCAGCTTCAATCTGATTATTGTAGCAGGCAATGATGAGTGGCGTGTAACCTTTCTCATCCCGAAAATTTAAATCTGCATTTCTACGGACAAGTTCCTGTAATACTGCTATTTCTCCCTTGCGCGCAGCAGGAATGAGGAGTAAGTTGATGTTTTCCATGATTATTAGAACCCTGCTTTTCTTTAAAAGTTTTAAAAATTGTGTTGCTCGTCCGTAAGCTGAAGCGGCTGAGTTTATGCTGGGCTTGTCACCAGCTTGTTCACTACACGATTGAGGCTTAAGCCCTGCACCACAATAGAGAATACCACAATACAGAAACAACCCGTTAAAATCATATCCCGGTATGGCGAGGCAGGTAGAGATAAGGCCATGGCCACAGAAATGCCACCCCTTAAGCCACCCCAGGTGAGGATGGTAATGCTGTTATAATCAAGTTTTAAAGATCGCCTTACAATTATTACGGGAAAAACGATGCTAAGTGCCCTCGCAGTTAAAAGGATAAGAATGGCAGCAAGGCCTACCCAAAGGAAAATCAGATCGAATTTCATGACGACCATTTGAAGTCCGATCATCACGAACAGAATGGTATTCAGGAGCTCGTCCATCAGGCCCCATATTTTCTCAAGATAAACGTTATAATCTGTTGTGCCGTGTTTTTCAAGCGAACTGCTACTCAGGAATAATCCTGCAGCAACCACCGCAAGTGGAATAGATACGTGTAACATACCCGCAACTACTGAAATCACCATCACCAGGGTGATGGTAATCAGCAATACGGTTTGAAAGTCGGCTATTCGGCGCATCATTTGAAAAGCCACCCAGCCCAATACCAAACCCAACGCAAGGCCACCAAATACTTCCTGAGCAAACAAAACTGCTGCCTCTGAAAACTCGAAGTTTTTGTCAGGTGTTGAACCTACTTCCAGAAAACTTACAAAAAGTACCAGTCCGATGCCATCATTAAATAGCGATTCTCCGGAAATAATAGTTTCTAGCCTGGGTGGCATTTTTGATTTTTTGAGCAGGGCTGCCACCGCTACAGCATCGGTAGGGGCAATCAAGGCTCCAAAAACCAGACAATAAATAAAAGGTATTTCTATTTTGAAAAGTTCCAGCAAATAGAATAGTCCCCCGGCAAACAAGAGTGTAGATATGATTACGCCCACAGTACTGATAACCAATATACCCCTGATATTTTCGCGCAATTTTTTGATGTCAAAATGCAGTGCACTGGCAAACAACAGAAATCCAAGCATGATATCAAGCAGGGTTTTCGAAAAATCCATGGAATGCGTCAGGTCTTTTACAAATGCTGTGATGCCTGGAAAAATCCGTCCCGTAAAAATGGTGATCAGGGCCGTGGCAATGGCCATGATCATTACCCCAATCACTCCGGGAAGTTTAATGAAACGTGCATTGACAAAACTGAAAATAGCAGATATGGTGAAAAGGGAAGTAATAATTAAAAATAAATCCATGCTCAAGTTAATTTAATGCCAGCTCATCAAGTTTATTGAGCTCTTCTACCAGCTTACGTTTGCCCACCTGTTGACGCCACATGGCATAATATAATCCTTTTTGATCAAGCAACATTTCGTGAGAGCCACTCTCTACAATCTGCCCGTTTTCCATTACGTAAATTCTGTCGGCATGCATAATCGTTGATAAGCGATGTGCGATAATGAGCGTAATGTGGTCTTTCAGCTGTGCCAGCCTATTTACCGTTTTACTGATTTCCTCTTCAGTTAACGAGTCTAACGCTGATGTGGCTTCATCAAAGAGCAAAATATTCGGTTTTCTTAGCAAGGCTCTGGCAATTGATAACCGCTGTTTCTCTCCGCCGGAAACCTTCACACCACTTTCCCCAATCAAGGTGTCTAGTCCGTCTTCAGCCCTGGCAAGCAAGGCTTGACATGCCGCTTTGTTAAGTGCCTCCAGGCATTCCTCATCCGTGGCATGCGGTCTTACAAACCTCAGGTTGTCGCGTATGTTTCCCGAAAAAAGTTGTGTGTCCTGGGTTACAAATCCTATTTTCCTTCGCAGTTCATCAAGTTCAATTTGCTCAGTGTGGGTCCGGTTGTAAAATACATCGCCATCAAAGGGCTTATATAAACCCACAAGCAATTTAATGAGGGTTGTTTTTCCCGAGCCTGAAGGCCCGACAAATGCAACAGTTTCTCCTTCTTCGGCATGAAAAGAGATACCATCAAGGGCATTATTGCTACTGTTCTTATATTTGAAAAAGACATTTTTAAACTCAATATGATTAATGCGTTCCAGTGGTGTTGGAACCTCAGGCGAAGCTTCCACAGGCATGTCCATGATGCGTTTGAAATTACCGAATGAGATCTGTGCCTCACGCCAGGTCAGTGCCATGTGTCCGAATTCCTGCAGTGGTCCGAAAAGAAAATAGGAGTAAAGCAGAAAGCTGAAATACTGGCCGGCGGAAAGCTCCCTGTCGAAAATTAACATCAGCATCACAACGATCATTAAACTCCGCACAATATTTACTGTTGTACCCTGAACGAAGCTTAGCATCCTCAAAATTTTAGTTTTTACAATTTCTAAATTCAGAATTTTATAAGTAGCCGTGTTGAGACGCTCAATTTCCTGGTCGCCCAGTCCATGACTTTTAACCAGTTCAATATTGCGCAGGGATTCTGTGGACCGCCCGGCCAATACCGAAGTTTTAGATATGATTGCCCGGTGTACTACCTTTACCCGTTCTGAAAGTTTCCAGCTCAGATAGGTGATGATCGGAACAGAAGCGATAAATACTAATGTGACCTTATAGCTGATCATGATGGAATATACGGAGACGAAAATGATCCCAAAAAAAGCCATGAAGCTTACGTTGATGGAGGATTTTATAAAGTTCTCAGAATCACTTCTCACTCTTCCGAGCATATCCAGTTTGGCGCCGCTTCTTTGGTCTTCAAATACGTAAAAAGGCATGGCGAGTGAACGTTTCATACCGTCAGCATACATTTCGGCGCCAGTGCGCTGTGCAATGTTGATGGTAAAAAAATCCTGAAAATTATTTGCGATGCGCGAGATAAGTGCCGCCCCAACACCGATACCGGCCAGGGTGAGTATTCCGGAAAAGTATTCTGATCTCGAAAGAAGTTCACGCTTGTTGATAAAATCGTCGACCAGCTTACCCGCTATCAATGGTTCTACCAAAGAAAAACCCTGATTGATGGCCGTCATCAGCAACGCCAGCATCACCATATAGCGGTGTTTTTTTAAATAACTTAAAAGTATTTTCATGGATTTCCGATAAAAAAAATTAAATAGCGGCTCAATAAAGTTCAAAATACTTGGTTACTTTCGAAAAATATTTGGTCGATGGAAAAAGAATGATGTCCATAACCGAATTAACAACATATAAATGGATTCATTGTTTTTCAAATTTTCACATTGAATAATCTGCCGTTATTTACCCGTGTTTATCCGGAAAAGATTAAAATGACAAACCAATAGAGGTACCCGAATGTAGTTATATTAACCTATAAACGAATGTTACCTATGAAAACACAGGAATTTACTGCACTAATTTACAACAATACCGATGCGCTGCATCGCCATGCCATGCGTTTTACCGCCGATAGTGATGATGCAAACGACCTGATTCAGGATACACTGATCAAGGCGTTGCGTTTTTCTCATCAATTCGAAAAGGGTTCCGATTTGAGGGCATGGCTTTTCGTGATTATGAAAAATACTTTCATTAACGATTACCGTAAAAAAACTAAAAGGGCAAGCATCATTACAACTGAAGACACCATTAGTTCAAACCACTTAATGCAAAGTGCTACAAGAAATACGGGCGAACACCAGTTTTTAATGCGTGATATTCAATTGGCTCTATCAAAACTTCCGGACGCGTATCGTGTACCTTTTATCCGGTATTTTGAAGGTTTCAAATACGAAGAAATTGCAACAGAGCTGAATATCCCCCTGGGAACTGTAAAAACCCATATCCATCAAGCCAGGCAGTTATTAAAAAAGCAATTAAAGAATTATAAAGACGATGCTTTTCGCAGCAAGTAAAAACCTGCCTCCTGCATCCACAGCTAAACCGTGATGCTCAAAACCTTAAAAAACTACTACACAGGAACCAGTGGATTGATTCTACCGGTTCCCAATAAAAGCCACTATCCGGAGGCTTATCAGGATAAAACCAGACTGACTTACTATTCGTCATTAAGTAACAGCATAGAAATCAACAGCAGCTTCTATAAAATCCCGAGAGCCGTAACGCTACAGAAGTGGGCATCAGAAGTCCCGGATGATTTTGTCTTTACATTTAAGTTATTCAAAGGAATCACCCACAACGCTGATCTATCCTTCAGCGGCGATGAGTTAGAATTATTTCTTGAAAATATAAACGCAGTAGGGGCTAAAAAGGGCTGTTTGCTCATACAGTTACCACCCAGTATCACCATTAACCAACTCCCTGCTATAGCACATTTACTTTCAGGCATCAAATCCAGCAAAACGTCTATAGGCTGGGAACTGGCATTAGAATGTCGAAATGCCTCACTTTATGATGATCAGCTTAAAGATTTACTGGAGGATTTAAAGGTAACTATGGTCGTGCACGACCGCAGGGGCCTGAACAGTCCGCTGGACTGGAATACCAGCCCAGCGGTGTACCTTCGGTTTCATGGGCCTCAGGGTAACTACAGGGATAGTTATACTGAAGATTTTTTATCTGAATATGCCTGCTATATTACCGAGTGGGTCGGAGAGGGAAAGAAAGTATATGTTTATTTCAATAATACCATGGGCAGTGCCCATGCCAATATGACGACGTTAATGGGCATGGTTCATCAATCTGATTTTACTGCCCTTTAACTTTTAACGAATCCTTCGCTCTTTTTTTGAAGAACCCACGGAGTAAAAAGTTGCTTTGTAATGCTTCTAAATCCTCATCCAGTTTTTTACTGCTTTTATCCAGGTTGAGCATAATGGATCGAACCTGTTTAGCTGTAGCCTCGTCGTTTAGTAATAAACCGGCCGCATTGTCGCTGGTTTTGAGTTTTGCAGAAGCAGCTTCGAGATTGGCCGCCATAGCGCTTGCCGACTGGGTGGTTTGCTGCAAGCTGGCAACTGAACGCTCCAGGCGAGCAAATACGGCTGTATCAGTAAGCAATTTATCCATCAGTCCGTTTCTAGTATTCACCGTTTTACTGAAGGTGCCTAACTGCACAGCAGCCTGCGAGGTAATGGCGGCAGTTTTATTCAGGTTGGCCACCATAGATTTAAAATTCTGGGCCAGTTGTTCATCACTTAAAAGCGCACCAGCAGCTCCTTTACCATCGATCAGGTTGCGCGAAAGCACTTTGAAGTCTGATGTAACATCTACGAGATTTTTATTGTTCACCTGCAAAGTTTTCATAATATCGTCTGTAGAGAGGGAGGTGTTTACCTTAAGCATATCTCCATCTTCAACAAAAGGGAATTTTGGAGTTCCCCCTGTTAGCACAACAATTTTATTCCCGATTAAGCCGTCGGCACCAATACTCGCGCCGGCATCTTTATGGATGTATTTATGTACATCCTCCTCAATGCTCAGCAATACTTTTACCTGAGAGGTACCGTAAAAATCGATTTTTTTGATCGTTCCGATTTTCACACCCGAAAACCACACGTTATTTCCTTTTTTCAATCCTTGTATATCATTGAAAACCACACTAAGGTTAAAACTCTTTACAAAAGTTTTCTTTTGTCCACCCAAGGTAAATATGGCCACCAGGAAGATGAGGATACCTATGGAAATGAATATGCCTACTGTAATTTTTTTTCTGTTATCGTTCATGGTTATCGTATAAAATTGTAATCATAAAATGGTTGAGCCTGCTGATCACCGGCGTTAAAAATATCATCGAAACTACCTTGCCTGTCGAAACGCCTTTCTACCAGCATGGCTACGCGGTTTCCCACTTCCTTGGCGCAGGTTAAATCGTGGGTAATGATAATGGCACTGGTATGGTAGCGTTCCTGCACGTCATTAATCAGTTTGTTAATTTCTTTAGAGGTAATCGGATCAAGACCAGCAGTAGGCTCGTCGTACAGCATAATTTCGGGCTTCAGGATTAATGTACGGGCAATACCAATTCTTTTACGCTGTCCGCCAGAAAGCTCTGAAGGCATCTGGTTAATGGTTTGCGATAAACCCACAGCGTCGAGCATTTCCTCTACCAGGTCGTTTACTGCAGCCCTGGTCATATTCCGTTGGTTTCTCACCAAAGGAAACTCCAGATTTTCCCTCACGGTCATGCTGTCGTAAAGCGCGCTGTTTTGAAAGGAGAACCCAATGCGCAGCCTTAGCTCAAGCAGTTCCTGATAAGAGATTTCATCGATGTGCTGACCAAGTACGCTTACCGTGCCGCTTTCAGGCAGCAGCAATCCGACGATGATCTTAATCAGTACTGATTTACCTGTACCGCTTTTTCCCAGCACCACCAGGTTTTCACCTTTGTACAAATCAAGAGATGCATTTTCCAGCACTTTATAATCTCCGAAAGCTTTGCATAGGTTGTTGATCTCAATTACCTTTTCAGTATGCAGATCAGTTATTGGTTTTGATATCATGCTGATTACGTGTTAAATAAACTGAAAAACTGCACGCAAACTACCTCTTCTATAAAAATAAGAAACATGGCCGTAACCACGGCCGAATTTGCCGCTTTACCCACGCCTTCAGTTCCTTTTGAGGAATGATATCCCTGATAACAACCTACAATGGCAATTGTAAAACCGAAAATAATAGCCTTAATGGTTGATGCGATAATATCAAGAAAGGTGATGTTTTCCAGTGCGCTTTGAAAAAAGGTTGTTGCACTTGTTCCTTCATTAACTGAAACATTTAACAAGGCGCCAAGCATACCAATCATGGCGGTATAAAAGGTAAGTATGGGCATGGTGATGGTTGCCGCTAATACACGCGTAACCACCAGAAATTTAAAAGGGTTGGTTGCACTCACCTCCATGGCGTCAATCTGTTCACTTACCTTCATTGACCCCAGTTCAGCACCAATACTGGAGCCTACCTTACCGGCGGCTATTAGCCCTGTTAATAAGGGAGCAAGGGTACGAAGCAAAGCAATTCCCACCAAAGAGGGCAGCCAGGAGGTAGCACCGAATTCAGATAGGGAGGGACGTGATTGTTTGGTGAAAACCAAACCTGTAATGAAACCAGTGGTTGATATTAATAGCGCAGAACGATAACCAATTTCATAACACTGACGCATGAGCTCCTTGAACTCATATGGTGGAATAAAAACTTCTTTAAAAAACCGGCCAATAAAACCAAATACCTCATATAATGTGATAAACCAGCGACCAAATGCACCTATGGGTTTAGGCACATTGTTATTGTTCTCTTTTTCTATGGCCATATTACCGCATTTTTTTTCTCATGTTAACAATACACGGAAATCGGGAAATTGTTTGCTGCCAGGTTAGTTATTGAGTACACTGCTAACCTTTAGTTTGGAGAAGTGCCGGCACTTAGTAAAGTTGTCCCTTTTCCAGAATGGAAATGGTATTGGATAGATTCTGAATGGTCTTATCTTTTAAATCGAGTGCTTTGTTTTTTTCAGTGAGCAACACTTTCAGTCGCCTGATCTCCTCGGAAGATTTTCTTTTTTCTTCGTGAGAGAGATCACGGAATACCGCACCTGTTTGATAATAAGCCAAAAAGTTATGCTTCAGTGCCTCACTAATATTCACCAGCAACTCTATGTCCAAGCTTTTACTGTTGATGATGTCTTGTATTTTTGATTTGCTGATGGCTAGTTGCTCTGATAGGGTGACGATGGTCATTCCTTTCTGTTTCATTTCTTTCCAAATCATCAGTCCGATATGTACGCTCATGCCTGCTTTTTCATTTAATTCGTTGAATTTACTCAAATGTTTTTCGCTTTGTTGAATCTTGTTGTTAATGATAAACAGTCTAATTACAGTATAGGACTATAAAAAATCATAACTGTCAGACTGTCAGATTAGTAGGGGCTTGATGCGGGCTTGACAGGGGATTGATAGGGGGTTAGTAGGGGCAATTCCCTGCCAACCTACTGTCAAACCACTGTCAAGCCCCTGTCGATTAACATCGCATGTGCTGCAGAAGTCCCCTAATAAAAACACCACTTCTCATCCGAAAAGTGGTGTGCTATTGTCCCCGTGTTAATGAAGACTACCAAGGTAATTTAAAGATTAAACTAAATGTATAGCCCTTTATTGCCATGCCTTTCCGGATGTTGCCAGGCTATCGCTGGTGATTTCTTTTGCATTTACCTGATCGAATTTGCTTTACTTTAGCGGCACCAAAGCTATTTTGTTTACCATTGAGCTATTTACAGGTGCCCCCATGGTCTTCAGCATCCGGAAATGCGACTGAAGAGCTGACATAAAAGTTTGATTTTCATTATACGCAATATTGTAATCCTTTGCAGTCTGACGAACAATTTGCGAAATATGCCGGTAGTGTACATGTGATATTTTTGGAAACAAATGATGCTCGATCTGCATATTGAGTCCGCCAAGAAAGAATGATGCCACTGAACTGTTGGTGGAGAAGTTGGCAGTTGTACGCATCTGGTGTTCTGCCCATGCCTCTTCCATGTTGCCCGTAGCATCCGGCAGTGGGAATGCAGTCAGCTCCACCACATGTGCAAGTTGAAAAACCAAACCCATGGTAATACCCTGCCCCAAGTGAAGTAAGATAAAACCGATTACGACCTGCCACCGGGCTATGTCCATAAGTATGATAGGGAGCGCAATAAATAGAAAATAATATAACGCCTTGAAGAAAAACAAATTAAAATATTCTATCCCGGGATGGATATTCTCACGGGCTCCAATTCGTTTTTGGAAAAACTTTTTATAATCTTTTCTGAATACCCATGATAATGAAGCGAGGCCATACAGTGGAAAAGCATACCATTGCTGGAAACGCTGATGGGGGTGAAGGGCTTCTTCATTACAAATCCGAATCAGTCCCGGGGCGATATCAATGTCTTCATCGTGACCGGAAATATTGGTATAGGTATGATGTACGATATTGTGTGTGATATTCCATACATAAGGATTGGCACCGACCAGATGAAAGATCATACTTAAAGCCGAGTTTACTTTTTTGCTGGAAGAGAAAGAACCGTGAATGGCGTCGTGACAGATATTGAAACCAATAAAAGCACATACAATTCCCAGCAGGATAGCCAGTAAAGCCAAAGTAAGGAGGTTGGCACCAGAAAAGATGACAGCGAAATAGATCGCGAAGAAAAGCGAGATAAAAAGGGTTCCTTTGAGCCACATTTGCCGGTTCGCGTGAATACTTATTGCTCTTTCGGCAAAATCAAGGTTTACGCGCTTTCGTAGCTCAGCATAGAAATTCTCCGCCTTTGGCGAAGGAAATTTTGTTTTTGTTTTCATGTTCTCGTGTTCCCCCTCATGTACAAGGGCGATACTCCGAGTTCATTAAGCTTTTATGCTGTAAATTATAGTGTTGCAAATATATACACTTATTATATAGTTTGTTGATTTATTGTAAAGGCCAAAGAAGATAACTGCATCCGATCCCTCTATTCTCAGAAATGGCACTAAAGTTTGAATACAAAAAAAGACGAGGTGTGCTCGTCTTTCTCAATTACCTATATTGTATTGTGAATACAATTAGTTGAACTTCTGTTTGTAAACCTGTAACTGTTTTTTCAACAATTCTCTCGCCTGGTGAATTCTGGTTTTCACCGTTCCAAGCGGGATATTTAATTCAGCAGCTATTTCTTCATATTTATAACCTTCGACATATCTGACGAAAGGTACAGAATAAGCTGTAGGCAATTTATCCAGGGCTTTCTTAATATCGGCCATTGCAAAAGCGCCTTCTGCCTGATTACGTGTTGAACTGCTCATTAACTGACTGGAAGAAATTTCCTCCTCTTGTGATACTACAGCCTGCACCTTAACTGTTTTGCGATAGTTGTTGATGAATGTATTTTTCATAATCACAAACAACCATCCCTTAAAGTTAGTTCCTTGCTCGAATTTGTCGTAGTAACGAATGGCCTTCATCATTGTATCCTGTACCAAATCGTCAGCATCATCTAGATTATTTGTGAATTTGTATGCGTAGATTTTTAGGGCTGATGCATGTGCGTAAACTTGGAGGTTGAATTGATCTGTAGTCATAGGTTTCTAAATTTAAATAGACACCATGAACAAAGCAATTTAAGTACCAAAGTTTATTTATAAGGATAAGTAAGGTATTTTTACGTGAATAAACCTCAAATCAATGAAGTTTAGGTGGTATAACCACTTATTTAGGTTTCTGATTTAAATAAAAGAGGATTTTTGAATCCACTTTCCAGTACAGGTGCCTTCCACATGTAAATTAAAAACACCTAAAACTGTTGCGTTTTCTTTGTGTTGTCAACAGAGATAAGTTGAAATGGAAATAAATATACAGGAAAGACAGATCGGCCTGGTTTTTAAAAACGGACAGGCAGAAATCCGGGTTTGGGCCCCGTATGCGTTGGCGGTTTCGGTGATACTACCGGATTCGGAAATCAGGATGCTGAAGGAGGATATGGGATACTGGTTTGTAAGCACAGGTGAAATCAGTATAGGGGATGATTATCAATTTAGAATAGAAGCAGACCCGAAACGAGGCGGTACCAGCCTGGTGGACCGGCCTGACCCTGCATCACTCTTTCAGCCTCATGGCGTAAGCGCAGCATCTCGGGCGGTAAATTTGGAATACCCATGGAGTGATCACCACTGGAGTTGTCCGGCTCTGGATCAGTTTATTATTTATGAATTGCACACCGGAACCTTCACCGACCTGGGAAATTTTGATGGAATAGCTGAAAAACTGGATCACCTCATTTCCCTTGGGATCACAGCTATTGAAATTATGCCCGTTGGGCAATTTTCGGGAGATCGCAACTGGGGCTACGATGGCGTGCATCCTTTCGCCGTTCAGCATAGCTATGGCGGGCCTAAGGCTTTGCAAAAGCTGGTTGACCTATGCCATTCCAAAGGTATTGCGGTAATATTGGATGTGGTGTACAATCACTTTGGCCCTGAAGGCAATCACTTCGAAGATTTTGGTCCGTATTTTACAGATAAATACCAGACGCCATGGGGAAAGGCCATTAATTTCGATGATGCAGAAAGCGATGCGGTGAGGGCTTTTTTCATTGAGAACTGCCTGATGTGGTTCAGGGATTTTCATATTGATGCGTTGCGCCTGGATGCCGTACATGCCATTAAAGACTTCGGCGCGGTACACTTACTGTCGGAACTGAGGCATTATACAGATCAGCTTTCCAAGGCTTTGAACAAGCCTCTTTTCCTGATTGCCGAACTCGACCTTAACGATCCCCGCTACATCAGTGATGGCGGAAGTTTTGGATATGGCATGCATGCGCAGTGGATAGATGAGTTTCATCATGCACTCCGGGTTTCGGCCGGTGGCGAAAAGGATGGCTATTACGCTGATTTTAACGGGGTGGAGCATCTGGCCAAATCGTACCGGGATGCTTATGTATACGACGGGCAATATTCTGCGCACAGGCAGAAAACATTCGGACGGCCGGCGTACGGACATGCAGGTTCGCAATTTACCGTATTCTCTCAGAATCATGATCAGGTAGGTAACCGTATGCTCGGCGAGCGAAGCAGCCAGCTGTTCAGTTTTGAGATGATCAAACTAATGGCAGGAGCCGTATTCTGCAGCCCCTTTATCCCTTTGATTTTTATGGGCGAGGAGTGGGCAGAAAGTAATCCTTTTCAGTTTTTTACAAGCCACAGCGACCCCGACCTGATTGAAGCAGTAAGGAAAGGAAGAAAAGCCGAGTTTGCTTCTTTTCATGCCGGCGGTGAAGCGCCGGATCCTCAGGATCTTAATACCTTTAGGGTTTCCAAGCCCGACTGGGGCAAGGCTAACACAGGGCTTCACCATACGATGCTGAGTTTTTATCGTGAGTTAATTTCCATCAGGAAAAATAATCCGGTACTGGCTGATCTGGATCGCCGTCATGTTGCGGCGGACGCATTCCCCGAACAAAGCTGTTTATTGCTGACCAGGTGGAACTATGCCGAAAGGGTGCTCTGCTTCCTTAATTTTTCAAAGACTAACCAGGAATTACAGCTTCCGGACTGGGCGGTAAGCTGGTACACCCTGCTGGATTCCGCAATGGAAAAGTGGGGTGGAGAATGCACAACCGTTAAGACTATATCAGCAAACAATACCCTAAGAATCTCAGCAGAATCTATTATCATTTTAACCAGCAACGATGTTTAAGCCGAAATCAACCTACCGTATCCAGTTTCATAAAGAATTTAATTTTAAAGATTTCAGGAAGGTTATACCTTATCTGACTGACCTGGGCATTGACACCCTCTATGCCTCACCAATTTTTGAAGCCGTGCCTGGAAGTACCCACGGTTACGACACGGTAAATCCATTGAGGATCAATCCGGAGATTGGAACCGAAGCCGAACTTATTGCCATATCCAGGCAGCTCAAGGAGGCCGGCATCAGCTGGCTACAGGATATTGTGCCTAACCACATGGCATTCCATCCGCAGAATAACTGGTTGATGGATGTATTAAAAAAGGGTGCAGATTCTGATTTTGCAGGTTTTTTTGATATCGATCTCCGAAAGGAAGACGGAAAGCTGATGGTGCCTTTTCTGGGTGAAGACCTTAGTGACGCCATTGAGAACGGAGCAGTGGTGCTCAAAGAAAAGGAGTCGGCCTATTTTCTGAGCACCGGCGATGCCGACTGGCCTTTGAGTGACAACAGTTCGCAAAAGCTGGCGCAACTGGATGATGCAACCCGGCTCCCGGATAAAACACTTATCACCACTGTTGCTGCTGAACAGTTTTATCGTTTGTGCAACTGGCAGGAGACCAAAAGCCACATCAACTACCGTCGTTTTTTTACGGTAAACAGCCTGATTTGCCTGAATGTACAGAATCAGCAGGCTTTTGATTTGTACCATAGCTATATTTTAACACTTGTTGAGAAAGGAATTTTCCAGGGATTAAGGATTGACCACGTCGATGGGCTATACGATCCGAAGGGATACTTTGAGCGTTTGCGAAAGGCCGTAGGTAAGGAGGTTTACATTGTGGTTGAAAAGATTCTGGAGCGGGGAGAGGAAATGCCGTCTGAATGGCCGGTAGAGGGTAATACAGGTTATGACTTCCTGGCGGTGACGAACAACATCCTGACCAATAAAAAGGCAGAAAAGCCTTTTAACAAATTGTATAAAAGGGTTACAGGAAAAAAGCTGGATCACGAGGCTTTGTTATATGAGAAAAAGCAAGCTATTTTAACGGAACACATGGCAGGAGAACTGGAAAATCTGAGTGACCTGTTCTATCAGAATGAACTGGGAACCGAAACTGAATTTCCACGAAAGGATTTGCAGGATGCCATTGGCTGTCTCCTGCTGGAGATGCCCGTTTATCGTTATTATGAATATAAATTTCCCCTGAATGAGCAGTATAAAGACAAATTGGAAGCGCTGATTTCATCTATTGGCCGAAGATTCAGGAAAAGTAAGGCGCCAGCTTTATTGAGGCGACTGCTGCTGGAAATTCCGGATACCCGTGATGAAGATTATCAAAAGCGTTTGGGACAATTTTTTCAACGGTGTATGCAATTTACCGGTCCGCTGATGGCGAAAGGGGTTGAGGATACGCTGATGTTTACCTACAATCGCTTTATCGGGCATAATGAGGTGGGCGATGCGGCTGATGCGTTTGGCATTGGGATCAATGCTTTTCACAAATGGATGGAGAAGCAGCAGCGACACTGGCCATACAGTATGAATGCGAGTTCTACTCATGATACCAAGAGGGGGGAAGATGTGAGGGCCAGACTGAATGTACTTACTGATCTTCCGGAAGAATGGAAAAAACTGATTGCCAGGCTGGGAGATTCGACTACCGCATTGGAAGGCAAATTTGCTGACTTGCGGGACATGCACCGGAATGATATGTATATGCTCGTGCAAACCCTGATTGGTGTATTGCCCTTTGTTGGTCAGAACCAGGAGGACCTAAAAGAGCGGCTGGAGCAGTTTGTACAGAAAGCGCTTCGGGAGGCCAAAAAGAGGTCAGACTGGGCAGAGCCCAATGAAGCATATGAATCTGCACTTTCAGCCTTTGCTACTGCGCTTGCCGATGACAAAAACACAAGTGCTGAACAGCTCAGCGCTTTCATTAAAAGCATTGCCGACTTTGCCATTATAAATAGCCTTGTACAGTTAATTTTAAAGTTTACTTGTCCGGGCGTTCCTGATATTTATCAGGGTACCGAGCTGTGGGACCTTAGTATGGTGGATCCTGATAACCGGAGAGCAGTTGATTTTTCTGAACGAAGCAGTCTTTTGAAAGTTTCTTCCGGCAAAACGCTGCAAGAACTCTGGGAAAGCCGTTTATCCGGCGCAATCAAATTACAACTGATGCATCAGCTGCTGGGTTTGCGAAAATCACAATCGGATATTCTGCAAGAAGGTGAATATATACCGCTTAAAGTAAAGGGCAGGCATGCAAAACATATCCTGTCGTTTGCCCGAAAATACCAGAACGAGTGGCTTATTGTAGTCTTGCCAATTGGGCTTGCCAGATTATGTGATGGCAGTGATGCTCATGTAACTCAAGTAGAATGGAAGGATACTGAAATCATATTGCCGAAAGGCGCTCCTTTAGGTTGGGAGGATTTGCTTTCGAAAAGAGATGGACACAAAGATGTACTCCGCAGAGGTTTAGCTGTGGCTGAACTGTTTGATCATATGCCTTTTGCCGTAATTAAGCTTGTAGGCAGGCCTGCAGAGAGAAATGCCGGAATACTGATGCATATCAGTGCCTTACCCTCCGCTTTTGGCATCGGCGATATTGGACCAGAAGCCTATCGTTTTATTGATTTTCTTCAGAAAGCGGGACAAAAATACTGGCAGATCCTTCCCAT
This sequence comes from Pedobacter frigidisoli, assembly GCF_032678525.1. Taxonomy (GTDB): domain Bacteria; phylum Bacteroidota; class Bacteroidia; order Sphingobacteriales; family Sphingobacteriaceae; genus Pedobacter; species Pedobacter frigidisoli_A. The sequence continues at coordinate 268,013 of NZ_JAVTSE010000005.1, read as the reverse complement.
TACACCAATCGGCAAGGGTAACGGCTATTCTCCCTATTCAAGCAATTCTTCCAGCGCTGGTAATATTCTATTTATCAGTCCGGACTTGCTTTATGAAAATGGATTATTAGATGAAAAGGATTTAGCAGCGTTCGAAAAGCCGTCGGGAGATCAGGTTGAATTTGAAGTTGCGGAGCAGCAGAAAAGCGTGTTGCTTGCAAAAGCTTATGCACGTTTTCGCAGTGGTAAATTTGAGGACATTAACATGGATTTCCGCCAGTTCATCAGCCACAACGAGCGCTGGTTAGCAGAATTTGCTTTGTATAAGGTTCTGCAGGTGCGACTGGAATCCCCGGAATGGTATCACTGGCCTGAGGCATACAAATGCAGGGATGCAAAAACGCTCAACGATTTTAGGCAACAGCATGCGGAGGAGATTGAAGCTGTTATGTGGCAGCAGTTTATCTTTTTTGAACAGTGGGCCGACCTGAAACAGTATGCAAATCAGCGTGGAGTATCTTTCATTGGAGATTTACCTTTCTATATCGATTATGGCGCGCATGAGGTTTGGGCAAATCCTTCGCTGTTTATGCTTGATGGGAATTTAAAACCCACCGCACTGGCTGGGGTTCCACCTGATTATTTTAACGAAGAGGGACAGCTTTGGGGCATGCCCATATTCAACTGGGCAGCCATGAAAAAGGATGGTTATGAGTGGTGGATGAGCCGGATTAAAGCGAACCTTGAGCATTTTGATTTGCTCCGGCTGGATCATTTCAGGGCTTTCTCCGCCTACTGGTCGGTACCTGCAGGTGAAACTACGGCGATTGCGGGGAAATGGGTTGATGGTCCGGCTGAGGATTTTTTCAACCGTACTGAGCAGGAATTACTGGTGCGCCTTATTGCAGAAGATCTTGGCGAAGAAAGTGAGGGGGTAAAGCAGCTGCTGAGGGCATTCAAGCTACCAGGCATGCGGGTAGTTCAGTTTGGATTTGGTGGAGATGTATCGGTTTCCGCTCATATCCCACATAATTTTGAGTCTCCTGAACTGATTGCCTACTCGGGCACCCACGACAACAATACGATTAAGGGCTGGTTTAAAAGCGAAGCAGACAGTGAAAGCAAAAGGCGGCTTAGTGCCTATGCAGGACGCGCTGTTGACCGGAAAAATGTTAATAAAGTCATCACTACACTGATCTATTCTTCCATTGCACGAACCGTTATCTTACCCGTTCAGGATATGCTGGGATTGGATGAGCGCAGCAGGATGAATACCCCGGGTACACAGACCGGCAACTGGGGCTGGCGTTTAAATAAGGGAGTTCTCACTGATGAGCTCGCGCGGGAATGGAGCATGCGTGCTGAATTATATGGACGAAGGTAATGATTTAGTGTCCCGTCGTTCATTTGTTAACTGTGCTTTAAACAACCAGGTAAACAAATGAACGATGAAGAAAACTATTTTTCGGTAGTTTTTACCGGGATTTCGAACCAGAATTCAGAGCCATGGTTGATTTCACTATCTACTCCGATTTTACCGCCATGGCGGTGAATAATTTGAGATGATATGTAGAGACCTAAGCCCAGGCCCGAGAAATTACTGGAGGATTCTTCTACTCTGAAGAAGCGATCGAAAATGAATTCAGACTTGTCTTCCGGAATTCCAATGCCCTGATCTTTAACTGATAATTTTAATGTTTTACCGTCGGCTTTTGCCTTGATGTAGATCTCTTTTCCTTTGGGTGAATATTTAATCGCATTGGACAGGAAGTTTGATATCACCTGCTCAATCCGGTTCTTGTCAGCATATATGGCAATATTTTCTACTTCACAGATCACACGCTGATCCCCGAGGTTCCCCTGTATACCATCTATCGCTTCATTAACCACTTCCGAGACCATGAATTCAGAAAAACTGAAAGTCATTTTACCCGCCTGAATTTTCGTTACATCAAGCAGATCATCTACCAGCCTCGTCAGTTTACCTACCTGCCTGTCGGCTTTGTCAATAAAGGCAAAAATATTATCGAACTTTTTATCTCTCGCCATTTTCATGGCGAATTGCATATATCCTTTAATACTGGTAATGGGTGTTTTGAGTTCATGGCTGGCAATGCTCATGAATTCATCTTTTTTATTCATCTGATCCCTGGTTGTGCGCTGGGCAATAATAAGGTCAGTAACTTCAAAACCAAAAAAAGAGATGCCATCTATTTTTCCGTTGGAAGCATATACCGGATTGATAATGAGATCGAACCAGCTATCGGTTTGCTTGCCTGAAGCCGGGTCTTTTTGCTGAAGCTGGTAGGAATTAGCGACATAGGTTTGTCCGGTTTCCATCACCTGCTTTTCAATCTCAAGCAGTTGCGGTGTGCCGAACTGTGAGTCTTTCGCCAGCGTTTTGCCGATGTATTCTTTTTGCCCGTCGAATGCGGCATAAGCCTCATTCACAAATTCGTAGGTGAGTGCTGCACCACGGCGAATGCTGATTAGTGCAGGCGCTTTTTTAAATATGCTGTGGAACTCATCCTGTTGCTTTTTAATCAGCTGCTGCAGTTCATTACGGCGTTTTTCATTGTGTTTCTGTTTGGTGATATCGATCACATAGGTAACAGCGTCGAGCCGGTTATCTTCATCGAGTACAGCAGAGCCTACCATCACATCAATCAGTTTACCACTTTTAGACCGGTATTGCTTTTCAAAAGGAGGGCAGAAGCCCTCTGTTTTAAGGAGGTCTGCCGATATTTTGCTGATGGGCATAAATTCCTCAGGCGTGAGGTTCATCCAGTTGATGTTACCCTGCTCAAAATCTTCAATGGTGTAACCCAGCATATCCAGGAAGATATGATTGGCGTTATCAATTCTGCCGGTTTCAATGTTGGAGAAGATCATTCCGATCACATTGGAATCAAATATCTTCCTGAACTTGCGTTCAGTTAAATTGAGCCTGGTTTCGGTATCGGCAAGTGTCGAGATATCAAGAATCGACCCCACCATCCGATATGGCATCTGGTTGGAATCTTTAATGATGCTACCCCGGTCGAGTATGGTAGCATAACTGCCATTGGCTTTCTTTAAACGGTATTGCGCCGACCAGTGTTCATCACCATTGTTAATGGCAGAATAAACGCTTTCTTTTACCCTTTCGCGGTCATCGGCATGAATAATGTCAAAATAGAAGGCAATATTCTGGTTGGTGATTTCTTCAGGATAGCCAAACATGGTGTTGAAGTTGCTGCTTCGCCACATGGTATTATCCGCCAGATTCCAATCCCAGATGGTATCGTTGGTGGCCTGCGAAACCAGATTGAACCTGGTTTCACTTTCCGATAATTTCTGCGTTCGCTCGTTTACTTTAAGTTCAAGCTGTGCATTTAGCTGCTTAAGACTTTCACGGGCCTGCAGTAGGTCATTGTAATTGTTCCTGATTTTTTCGTCGGCCAGCTTCTGTTTCGAGATATCGGTTAGGGTAGCCACAAAGCCATCAGACATTTTCACGGCCACTACCTGTATCCAGGTGCGGTTACTAAGTTGTAGTTCGAGCTGCAGATTTATACCTTTCTCCACCACGCTGATATATTTTTGCATCAGTGCGCCATCGCTAAGCTCTGCAAGATTCTCGGAGAAACTTGCATTAAGCAGTTCATGCTGCCTGCGCTTGAGGATTCTGGTGGCTTCGTCGTTTAAAGAGATACAGGTGAAGTCGGTAATAAAGTGCTGTTTATTCCTTATCGCCTTAAATGCCAGGATACCGTTCGGACTTGCGTTGAATACCCCTGAGATGATATTGCTCAGTTCAGTGAGTTTGGATATATCAACAAAAGTGATCACTACGCCATCCGTTTTTTTATCCTTTCTGATGTAAGGTAATATCCGGAGAAGACTGCTGGCTCCGTTTTTAAGCAGTATTTCCTTTTCGATTACTTTTCCGGTTGACAGCACCTGCTGAATGTCACCGGTAAGATTTTCGGCTATAATGTTATGCGAAATCTGTTCAATGGAACGGCCGATATCTGCTTCAATGAGGTTAACCATTTTAATGGCTGCCACATTGAACTTTCGGATGTACATATCGGCATCTACAAATATCTGCCCGATATCGGTGCTGCGGAAATAATTGTCCAGATCGTCGTTGAGGTCGATCAGCTCCTTTATTTTAAGCTGATGTTCTGTGTTGAGGGTGTGTAATTCTTCATTCAGCGACTGTAGTTCCTCATTGCTGGATTGCAGCTCTTCGTTTGCTGACAGGAGTTCTTCATTGGTTGACTGGAGTTCCTCATTAGTGGTCTCCATTTCCTCCACCGCGGTTTGCAAATGGCTGCGGGTTTCATTCAGTTCGGCCTCCAGTTCGAATATATATTCATTCTGATTGCCATCCTGGAAGTCGAACAGCCCTGCACTATCTTTTTCAGGAATATTTTCGGCAACACTTTCGCCAAAAACAATCAGGGTAAATCCGCTTCCCTGTGTAGCATCGGGAGGTTGTACCGATACGTTGAGGTAAGTTTCTTTGTCTCCGCGCTCGAAACGAATCCTGCGCAGGTGTATTTCTTCATTCCCTTTCCAGGCCTTTCTGATGGCGGTGTTCAGTGTGATGGACAACTCCTTCGACACCATTTTAAGGATGTTTAGTTCTATTTTACCATCAGGGAGAGAAAGGTATTTCCGGTAATCTCCGATAGCATCCTGGATGATGTATGATTTGTCGATGTAAATACCAATAAAGCCCAGACCTTTAGTGATGAAATCATTGAAGTTACGTTCAATCTGGGTGACAGGAGCCTCGGTTATTCCGGATTTCTTTTTTTCCTGATCGAGTGCGGACCTGGAGCCGGTGTTGTAGGTATTGTAGCCGGCATAATTGATTACGCCGGTTTTTTGATAAATCTTCCATTTTCCGGAGATTTCAGTGAGTCCGTTTTTTAGAGATGATGCCGTTTCACTGGAACCCAGAAAAAGATACCCACCGTTGTTGAGCGAAAAGTGGAATATTGACAATATTTTTTCCTGAAGAATGCTGTTTACATAGATGAGCATATTCCGGCAGGTAACCACATCGTTTTTGATGAATGGAGGGGATTTGGTTACATCGTGTTTAGCAAAAACCACCTGTTTACGCAAGGTGGAGGTGACGCTGTAATATTTACCATCCTGTACCACGTACTTTTTAAAGAGTCGGGCCGGAATTTCTTTTTTAATGTTCAGGGGGTATTGATTCCGGGCAGCGATCTCAATGCTCTTGTCGTCTATATCTGTAGCGAAGATCTTGATGTCTATTTTTTTCTTCGACTTTTCGACACATTCATTGGCAATCATGGCTATCGTATAAGCCTCTTGTCCGGTGCTACAGGCGCACACCCATATTTTTAAGGAGTCGACGGCTTTTTTCCTGCTGATGAGTTCAGTGAGTTGTTTTGAGAAGGCGTCGAATGCCGCGCTGTCTCTGAAGAATTTGGTTACGCCGATCAGAAAATCCTGACCCAGTATGCCTGCTTCGGTATCGTTCTTCCGTAGGAATGCCACATATTCATCAAGCGTGCGCATGCCATTCTCATTCATCCGTCGTCCGATGCGGCGAATGATGGTTGGTGTTTTATACAGGTTGAAATCGTTGCCGCTTTGCTCATATACCAGGGTGAAGATTTCATCGAGCAGTTTCTCATCGATTTTTCCTTTTTCCAGTACTTTTACAGGTTCCTCATTCACATAGTTAAAAAGTTCACGGCTGATATCCGCAGGAAGGAGCACGAAATCGGCATTTCCAGAGGCAATGGCGCTATTGGGCATTCCATCGAACTTGGCAGATGTGGGTTCCTGGACAATTACCATACCGCCACAATCTTTTATGGCCTGTATCCCTTTGGTCCCATCTGTTCCTGTTCCCGAAAGAATGACGGCAATGGCTTTTTCTTTTTTGTCTTCTGCCAGCGTATAAAGGAAATGATCGATGGCGGTATTGGGTGCCTTAACCAGGGATTTATCGGCAAGTTTTAAACGACCGTTATTCACAGTCATCAGTTTATTATTGGGGATAATGTAAACGCAATCTTGCTGAATGGCCATGTTGTGTGCCGCTTCGAATACCTTCATATGGGTATGTTTGGCTACCAGTTCAACCAGTAAACTTTTATAATCAGAAGAGAGGTGCTGTATGACAATAAATGAAAAGCTGGCGTTTGCCGGCATGTTGTCAAAAAATTCGTGGATGGCTTCCAGGCCACCAGCCGATGCCCCGATTGCCACGATATACTTATCAAATCTCCTTGTGCTTTCTGCAGCCATTATAATGCTTACTCCTTTTTTATTAAACGGTTTTTTCATTCCTGAATCCCAGAAGAAAACTTCTGAAGGATTCTGCTGCCTCCATTTCGGCAGCTGTCCATTTCGCCGACTGCCCGCGAACAGTTTGTTGCCACAGTTTAAAAGAGTTCCTTGGGTGATAGTTTACACCATCATTATCGAAACTGATTGCTTCGTTAGGATTTCCGCCCCATTTAATCTCTCTGATGAGTTCGGGTCTGAAAAAAATCAGCATATCCGAGTTTTGTGTACCGAATGGAATTGCTAAAATTCCACTTGCCACTTCTGTATAAGGCCCGGCCTCGTCATATACATTACCCAACCACTGTGTGGTATATACGGTGTCAGCAGCTTTTCGCGATGCCCACAAAAATAAATTTTCCAGCTCTTCCTGTTGTGGTGTAGACCCAACAGTGGATATGCTACCATTTATTTTCAGGGCAAATCCAGTTGAATTAAACAGTGAAAGGACGTATTTGTTTTGATCGGTTGTAAGCCCTTTTTCGATGCTTTCGTTGTTAAATATGGTTTCTACCACTGCGCCCTGTATTTTCAGCATTTCTGCACTGCGGCCTAATTCTTCCTGTTTGATCACAGCTGAAATGCGGTAAGAAATTTCCATGCTTAGCCATTCGAAAATGGATCGTATTTCAAGTCCAAGGTATTTCTCTGTCACATGATGGCAGGATATGAGGCCCCATAGCTGGCCCTCTACCATTACCCGGATCGACATAGAGGCGGCGACATTCATATTTGCCATATATTCCAGGTGTACTGCTGCTATGCTTCGCAGGTTGCAGTCTGACAAGTCCAAAAATCCATGGATAATGGGGTTGATAACCGGGAAAAGCCGGGAAGCCTTATAATTTCTATTAGGAATTAGGCGGTAAGGGTTTTTGATGTATAGTGCCCGTGCCTGTTTTGGCACATCTGAAGCAGGAAAGGTTTGTCCGAGATAGCTTTCGAGTTCGCCGGTAATTTCCTCTGCAACCACTGTACCGTTCCATTGGTGGTCGAACTGGTACATGCGTATTCCATCAAATCCAGCAATCCTTCTGATTTCCTGAATACTGGCCTGGCAGATTTCGTTGAGATTTTCCGTGCTTTCCAGCACAGAAATGAATGACCTGACTTCCTGAAATACTGCTGAAAAGCTGCGTTCAGGGATTTCATCATCTATTTCGATCTCGAATATGAGTTGTCCGGTTTTTACATGGAGCAGTATGTTCAGTATTTGCCCGCCGGCGTGATTATGAAAGGCACACCGCATGGGCACCCTGTTTCTGGGTCCTCTGCTGATTTCGTTTTGAAGGGCTTGAATGTCGAGCTCAGGAAAGAGTTCTGCAATATTTGTATTGATCAGGTCGCGGATGCTGCGCCCGGTCAGTTCTTCTATATTTTCGCTACCCTGAACAATGTTTAAAGTCTGGTGGTCAGCAACCAGTAAATAACCATAATCCTGAATGGAGTTGGTTTGGTGTATCGCCAGGTTTCCGCAGAATTCGGCATCGTAATTTTTTTGATCTTCCATAAGTAAATGTAGCATCTGATCTTCCCACATGAATTTTCTCATTCCTGATGGGTTAACAGCACTTGGATTGACGTTCGAGATAAAAGTATGTATTTTTCCGGTAATTGCAGGCATTTGTTCGATGCTTCCTTAGTTTGCCGGTCAAGCGTTCAGTGGTTTATGTGGACAGTATATTTCCTTTTGACTGAGCCGTGACCTGAGCGGCGGGTAGCTATAGTTACATTTGGTTTTAAACCGTTAACTAATGAAGAATATAGGATTTTTATCATTCGGGCATTGGTCTGATCATCCTTCGTACCTTACCCGCACTGCGGGCGATACTTTGCTGCAGGCTATTGACCTGGCTGTTGCAGCGGAGGAAATTGGTTTGGATGGAGCTTATTTCCGGGTTCACCATTTTGCCAGGCAGCTGGCGTCGCCATTTCCGTTGCTTTCGGCAATAGGGGCGAAGACCAGTAAGATTGAGATTGGCACGGGTGTAATTGATATGCGTTACGAGAACCCTCTCTACATGGTAGAAGATGCGGGTGCTGCCGATCTGATTTCAGGAGGCCGATTGCAGCTGGGTGTAAGCCGGGGTTCGCCAGAGCAGGTAATTGAAGGCTGGAGACACTTTGGATATGCACCTCTGGAGGGGGAGACAGATGCAGATATGGGAAGGCGGAAGGTACTGGAGTTTCTGGATAAATTATCAGGAAAGGGCTTTGCCCAGCCAAATCCTAATCCAATGTTTCCGAATCCACCGGGATTACTGCGCCTGGAACCTTATTCGGCCGGACTGCGTGAGCGGATCTGGTGGGGTGCTGCATCGAATGCGACAGCGATTTGGGCGGCTGAAAATGCGATGAACCTGCAAAGTTCTACCTTGAAGTTTGACGAGAATGGCAAACCGTTCCATATTCAGCAGGCTGAGCAAATCAGGTTGTATAAAGAGGCCTGGAAAAAAGCGGGACACAGTCGCGAACCGAAGGTATCGGTAAGCCGGTCTATTTTTGCCCTTGTGAATGAGCAAGACAGGTATTATTTCGGCAACCAGGGTAAGGCAGGCGATAGCTTTGGTTATATTGAAGCTGATCAGCGAGCGGTTTTTGGTAAGAGCTATGTAGCAGAACCTGATGTGCTTATTGAGGAATTAAGCAAAGATGAGGCGATACAGGAAGCAGATACGGTATTATTAACCATTCCGAATACATTGGGGGTTGACTATAATATTCATGTATTGTCGTCGATACTGGAGCACGTTGCTCCTGCCCTGGGATGGAGGTAGCGGGTAGTCGGTGCCGGCTTTCCTGTTTTGTTAAAGACAGGCTGCGGTAGGCGTGATGTGGCGAAAAGGCGGGTATGACGTGGCTAGAAGGCGGGGAAGAATATGGATTAGCTCAAAATCTTTTCTTTAAACGATTTTATCCTGATTTCCATACCTGCTTCAATGATTCCGAAACCTTTGTGAAGGAGGTTTTGACCGAACATGATCTTATTATTGAGGCTGCGGTATTTTGCCAGTGTTTTAAGTGGTTCGGCACCTTTGGCCGCAGTTTGCTGATTCACTGTAATCAGGACACACCTGGCACAGGGTTTAACCGCAGAGAAGGTGACGTTACCGATTTCAAAAGATTCAAACGCGTCTTCTGCATGTGGTTCTCCTCCTGTAAATACAAAATTAGGGCGAAACCGGTCCATCAGCACCGGCGTTTCCAGTTTGTCGTTCAGCTGATCCAGGGAAGACTGACCAATAATCAGGCAGGGATAGCCATCTGCAAAGCTTACAATTTCCTGCCCTGCTGCATATCTGGGATCCACGATTCTCCGGGCTTGTTCCGGCATGCTCACCAGTCGCACCGTCATCTTCATGAAAGCAGAAAACCAGTCGCTCACATTTTTGTCTACCTCAAGCCCTTCAGTTAAGTCATCCCAGATCGTAACCGGAATCGGGTTTCCTGTAGTTTTACCAATCGGGAAGGTAATTTGGAAGCCGGGATTTTCCTTATGTGCTACCTTAAGGTTTTCAGCAGTAATGGATACCTCCAGGAGGGATAACAGCGGATACTTTCTTTGCGTAATGAAGGTCCCGTTTTCATCAATTAAAACCCATTTCCGGTCGTGCAAAAGTCCCGTTTCCACGATGGCGGATTCATGTAGTCTGATGCCTCCCAATGATTTTATGGGGTAAATGTATATTGCTGAAAGCTGAAACCTGTTCATGGCTTAAAGATAGCAAAGCCATCAAAGAACTGAAAGAAAGTTTTGTAAATCTGCTCTAATGCCTGTTGCCTTGTATCACTTTAAAAACGTGTAAAACCTGAGGGAAAAGAGCATCCATGCTTTCCTGCGCCCCTTTTACCGATCCGGGGAAGGTTAATACAAGGGTGTCACCAATTAATCCGGCAACACTTCTGGATAACATGGCGTAGGGCATGCGCTCCTGTCCGTAGCGCCTGGCTGTTTCCATAATGCCATCAATGGGTTTTTCGATTAACGGTGCAACGGCATCAGTGGTTACATCCCGGGGTGATAGTCCGGTTCCGCCCGTGAAAATTAACAGGTCTGCCTGACTGGCGAGTGTTTTTACTTTTTCCTGAATGAGGTTGAAATCATCTGCAATTACTTCATAGGTAGCCGTTTCTATTCCGAATGATGCAAGTTTTTCGATGATAAGCTTGCCGGACGTGTCCACTCCGGTACCGGAGGAAATGGTGTCGGAACAAACTAGTACTGCTGCTGTTAAATCTGCATAATCCAGTTTATTGAAACCGGTTTTGCCTCCTGATTTTTTAAGCAGCCTGATATTTTCAATTTCCACTCCTTTGTCAATCGGTTTAAGCATATCGTACATGGTCAGCGCGGTGACTGTGGCGCCGTGCATGGCTTCCACTTCCACGCCCGTTTTGTAAATGGTATGCACCTCTACGGTGATGACAATGGTGAGGTCTTTTATTTCGTAGCTGATCGAAGTAAATTCGACAGGCAGGGGATGGCAATCAGGAATGACATCGCTGGTTTTCTTTACTCCTAATAAACCGGCTGCCCGGGCGAATTCAAATACATCTCCTTTAGGCACTTTTCGCTGTTCTATGGCTTCAACGGTTTCTTTTCGGGAAACTTTGAGTGTTGCGGTGGCAATCGCAATGCGAAGGGTATCTGATTTATGCGTAATGTTAACCATACTATTTATTTTCTTTCCACTGATGTGTACCGTCTTCAAAAACTTCTTTTCCCCAGATGGGCAGTTCCGCTTTCAGGCGTTCAACTACTTCTTCGCAGGCGTCAATGGCCGGTTTCCGGTGTGCGGAGGAAGTAAAAACAAAAAGGCAGATTTCGCCTGCTTTAACTAAACCCAGCGATTGGTAAACATGCATGCAGGTGAGCGGGTATTTTGCAAAAACTGCTTCCCTGATTTCATCCATCTGTTTTAAGGCCACTTCTTCGAAAGCGGTATAATCAATTGCCGCTACCAGTTTACCTTCAATCTCATCTGCTCTGACTTGCCCCAGAAATATACTGTGGCCGCCAATATTGGTTTTGGCGCTATGCTTGCTGATACTGGTGGAAATAAAGCCGGGGGCAATCGGGCCTTCTACGAATATATTTTTGATTTTCTTTTCGCTCATGCTAAGTTGTTAAAAAGTGTTTTCTCCACTTTGCTATGCCTCCTTTAAGGCTATATATTGTTTTTGTATCGCCGTACTTCTGATGCAGTGCTTCAGCCGCGGCCACACTTCTGATGCCGTGCTGGCAAAGAATCACAATATTATTTTGTGTTATTTCTGATGATAAAAAGTCGTCGAATGCCGACATGGGTATCTGTTTATAAGTTTCAGTGTTCAATCGGGGAAACTCATGTTTTTCACGCACATCGATGATCAGGGTAGATTGTTCTTCGTGGAGGCTCATCATACGTTCCACATCAATTTCAATATAACTATTGTTTAAAGGTAATGTATCCATAAAATTTGCTCCTTTCTCCAGGGAAGGATGATCCTGTGAGGGGCTGATATTCATTTCGTATTGCTCCTGGCTAAGGAGGTTATAATGTAATAACTTGTTGATCAGGGGCTTCCCCCTTCCGGTAATCAGTTTAATGATTTCCCCGGCCGCCATGGTGCCCATAATACCGGGTAAAACGCCTAATATACCGTTTTCCGCGCAATTTGGAATTTCCCCATAAGCAGGCGGAACTGGAAATATGTCCCTGTAACTGGTCTTTATTCCATTCGCATCCGGCACGTTAAAAACGGCAAGTTGCCCTTCGAAACCAGAAACTGCAGCGAAAACCAGAGATTTATGGAGCTGCACACAGGTATCATTGATGAGGTATCTGCTGTCGAAATTATCTGTTCCGTCGAAAATAATATCGTAATCCCTGAAAACTTCTGCAATGTTTTGGGCACTGATGCGAAGCAGGTGGATTGTGTATTGAGGATCGGGGTTCATCTCCTGAAGCCTTTTTCCCGCTATCTCAGCCTTGAAAAGCCCGATATCTGCGGTTCCATACAATACCTGCCTGTGGAGGTTAGATAATTCTATTGTGTCATCGTCGGCAATGCCGATATAGCCCACACCTGCTGCTGCGAGGTATTGCAGGGCAGGGCAGCCTAAGCCACCTGCACCGATTACCAACACCCTTGCCTTCAAGAGCAGTTGCTGTGCTTCGGGGCCGAAGCCGCTTAAAATCAGTTGCCTTTGATAGCGTTCGGTATCCATTTTATCCTCCTGAAAAAGGGGGCATAATGGCAATGTTATCCCCGTTTCTGATTTGACTTTCCTGTTGAACCAGGTTTTTGTTTAAAGCGAGTTTATATTTCATTCCGGCAAGCTGAGGAAAGGTTTTCTCCAGATAGTTTTGCAAACCGCCAGTGGTTTCAATGCCGTCAATTTCTATTTTCTGGTTTGGAATAAATTCCGAAATTCTGCCAAAAGTGATCACTTCTATTTCCATTCTTTTATATCCTGATGATCACGTCTGAGGGATCAATAATACCCCTACGCTTTCTCCTGCACTAAATTGGTCACGCTCCTCATCCAGCTGAATCAGGCAGTTTGCCTGTGCAAAAGAACTCAAACGATACGACTCCTGGGCTCCAAGGGGCGTGGCTTTCCCGTTTTTGAAATTTCCTTTCAGAAAATGAGTCAGACCTATTGGTTTTCGATAATTGTGGGTCAGCACCCCCTTAACTGCATGTACACTGCTTTCCTTATTGGATAATCTTTTTATTGCCGGCAGCACATAATTATAGTAACAATTCAGTACGGATGAGGGATTTCCCGGAAGACCAAAAATAACTTTATCTCCTTTTTTTCCAAAATATAAAGGTTTTCCGGGTTTCTGTTTCACTTTATGGAAAACCTGCTGAACACCACAGCCGGCTGATGCCTGAAGAACGAAGTCGTAGTCGCCAACACTCACTCCGCCGGTGAGTAATACCACATCATTATTTTCCAAAACTGATTTTAAAACCGTTGACAGCGCTTCGAGTGTGTCCGCTGCGGTTAATACTTCTACATTTGAGATGCCTTCCTGCTGTAATGCAGCAGTGAGCGAATAAGAATTGGATTCATAAACCTGTCCGAAACTGAGCGCTAAGCCCGGCTGCTGCAATTCATTTCCTGTGAGGATGATGGCAATTTTAGGCATGGGGTAAACTTCCACTTCATCGATTCCAATTCCGGCCAGGAAGGCCAGTGCCGCCGGGCTAAGCAGGTCGCCTTTTTGCATGGCCAGTTGGCCCGCAGTGATTTCTGATCCAATTTGTCGGACATTAGCGCCTGGCAGGAGTTTCCCATCGTCAAAGCTAATTTGGTTCCCGTTTCTGGTTACCTTCTCCTGCATCACAACTGTATCTGCCCCTTTAGGGAGTGGTGCCCCGGTAAAAATTCTTACGGTTTCACCGGATTGTATTGTCAGTTCATGTGCGGTACCTGCAGCCATTTCACCAACCAGCAGCAATTCCTTTCCCTTATCTTCAAATATCATGGCATAACCATCCATAGACGACTGGCGAAATGCCGGGATATCGAAGGCACCTGGGATATCTTTTGCTAAAATGTGTCCTGCGGCTTGCAAGAGCGGTTTTATCTCTGGTTGCAGGGCAGCTGTATTTTCACTGATCAGCTGTTTCGCTTCACTTACACTGATCATGTCTTATCCTCCAATGGTTATCATGCTCCGGTTCTTGATGGCGTCTGCATCGATGTTTTCAAAATTAGTGAGGAGCTGTCCGCCGAGTTCCTTTTTCTTGCTCCAGATGGAAGCTTTGATCAGGGGCAGGACATCTTCATTCTTTCGCAATGCATTCAGCAGATCGGTTTCCCCGTCGGAAAACAAACAGTTTTTCAGTTTCCCGTCGGCGGTGAGGCGCATCCGGTTACAAGTGCTGCAGAAGGGAGCGGTCATGGTACTGATCACCGCGAAAGATCCTTCGTGTCCGGGAATCATGAATGCCTTTGCGGTATCGTGAGGGGCGGATTTTACAGGTAATACGACAAAATCCTTTTCAATGAGGTTCAGGATTTCCTGGTAAGAGAACATTTTATTGCTCGTCCACTTGTTACCGGTGAAGGGCATAAATTCGATAAACCTGATTTGAATGGGATTATGTTTCGTCCAGAGGATAAAATCTTTTATTTCACCATCATTTAAGTCTTTCATCACCACCATATTGATTTTTACGGCGATTTTGTGTTGTAACAACAACTCAATATTACTCCGCACCTGATGGAAAACATCCCGTCGGGTAATCATAAAGAATTTTTCGGGTTGCAGGGTATCCAGACTGATGTTTACGGTTTTGATGCCTGCTTCAATGAGTACAGGCAGCATTTCTGCAATCCTTGTACCGTTTGTGGTAATCACCAGTTCTACAGGCAGTTTGCCGAGGCCGCTGATAATTTCGGCAGCATCTTTACGTACAAGAGGTTCTCCACCTGTAAGGCGGATTTTTTTTACACCCTGCTCCACAAAAGTTTTTGCAAGTGCCAACACTTCATGAGGTTGCATCAGGCGTGAGGCCGGAGTAAAATCGTAATCCTCTTCCGGCATACAATAAAAGCAGCGAAAATTGCAATTATCAGTTAACGATATCCGCAAATAATCATGCACCCTCCCAAACGAATCTTCTATCATTTACTGTTTATTAAATTATTATAATCATCCACGGTATCGACATCAATTTCTCCCATCTCAAACGGAATGACAGCCACATCCTCAATATACTGATTTATTAAACTTTTCGCACCATTTGTGCCGTTTAAAGTTAATAATTCTCCGAAGTGTTTTTTGTTGAACAGTGCAGGTGTACCAGTTGTTTGCCCATAGGAACATGTAATGATGTTTTGTTGAGCAGATTGGTGCATTTTATGTAGATCTTCCAGTATTGATCCGGAAATATGTACCTGGTCGGCAACAGTTAATATGACATTTTCTATCCGTGGATTTTCTGTCAGTGCGGTTTGCAATCCAAAGGCAATACTGGATGACATGCCTTGTTCCCAATTCTGGTTGACTGCGTAGCGCACCTCCGGATGTTTTGGTTGATCGAGGATTTCTTTTGAATAGGCACCGAGTACCACAACAACAGGGCGGAATGCTGTATTTAAAGCCGCTGTAACCGCAATATCCAATAACGTTTGTCCTTTGTAAAGGAGCAATTGCTTTGGTTTTCCCATTCTGCTTGAATTACCTGCTGCCAGGATAATGATACCAGTATCCATTAATTGCTTTTTGAATCGTATACGTGTATGGGTTGTTTTTTCTCTTTAAGCATGCCTGCTGATGCACCTGCAAATATTGCCTTTATTTCTGCAATTACAGATACGGCAATTTCTTCAGCAGTTTCGGCGCCGATATCCAGGCCAATGGGGCCGTTTATCCGGGCTTCCTGTGCAGATTTTCCAATTTCCTCCAGCATTCTGATTAGTTTCTTCTTTGGTCCTAAGGTGCCAATGTAAGGCGCATTAGTTCCGAGGAGCAGGTTCAATAATGCGGTATCGTAATTGTAGTTATGTGTCATTAGTACAAATGCTGTTTGTCCGTCTATTTCTATGAGGGGAATCAGCTGCTCCGGTTTGACCACCAGAACGCGCTTCGCCGAGGGGAATCTTTGTGTGGTAGCATGTGTTGGCCGGCCATCAGCGACAATGATTTCCCATCCTAAGATGTCAGCCATCAGCGCCAGGGGTTGCGCATCGTTTCCGGCGCCTGCAATGATGAGTTGAACAGGAGGCGGGATGAACTCCAGAAAAGCATCGAAGTCCTCTGTTCCGATAGGATAAGTCTCGAACCGCGATAGTTTAAGTTTTAATACATCGAAAGCATCATTTTTAATAGTGCCCGATATTTCCTCAGGCATTTTATCCAGTATGCGTTTTTCCCTGAACAACATGACCGAGCCAGGCTGCACTTTGCTGTTTAATGAAAACAGTGTGGCAATTACGCAATTTTCTCTTAATCTGTTTGCTTCCTTTAAAATTTCAATGGGATTGAGTTGATCTGTGGCAAAAACTGGCTCGAAAAGAATATGCACAATGCCGTTGCAGCCCAGCTGCACGCCAAACTTAGCGTCATCTTCATCTGTAGTATCGTAGGTAACGAGCTTATTTTCAGCCTGATGAATGGCCGAAAGCGCTTTGCGTAATGCATCGCCTTCCAGGCATCCACCACTGATGGCACCCGTAAGCATGCCATCGTCGGTAACCAGCATTCTTGCACCAGGCCTTCTGTAGGAAGATCCCTCCACTTTAACTACGGTTGCCAACGCACATTTTTTGTTTGCGGCTACCGCTTTTTGATAGGCGTCCAGTATATCAACAATCTCTTTCATATAGGGAATATAACAGCTAAACTACGAAACCGGTGTGAAATAAAATCAATTACTTATGGAATCGGTAATTTTGATAGAAATATCCGTAATTTATATCAGCGCTCATCGGGGAAATCGTGTGATATTTGTGAATCTGTAGCTTGAAAACACTATTTTTAGCTCTGGGAAAGACAGTTTAAATTATTGATATGGAAATTTGGAAAGTGATGTTTAACAAAAGGAACTGCCGGTTGATGACTGGTATTCCTTTGCTGTTTGCTTTACTTTTTGCTTTGTGTTCCCTGAAAAAGGAAGACGATAATTTAGAACAGGGTGATTATGTATTTAAATATCCATCGTATTTTGGTAACAGAATCAATACTGTTCCGGATAACCCAACCACCAAGCAAGGGGTATACCTGGGGCGGAGGCTTTTTTATGAAGTCCGGCTTTCGGCTAACAATTCCATGTCGTGCGGCAGCTGCCATATGCAATCTAAAGCCTTTACTGATGGCAGGAAACTGAGTGATGGGGTAGACGGTAGCCATACCGACAGGAATACGATGGCCCTGGTGAACTTGCTGTGGAACAGGAAATTCTTCTGGGATGCCCGTTCCGGTTCCCTTGAAGAGCAGGCCGGTTTTCCGATGGTTAATCCGCACGAAATGGGGCAATCGCTGGCCGTATCGGTAAGGAAGCTGCAATCGACTACCTATTACCCGGCGTTATTCCGGGTGGTTTTTGGCGATGAAAAGATCACCAGTGAACGTATTGTAAAGGCGCTTGCCCAGTTTGAGCGATCGTTAATCTCAGCGGATTCGAAATATGATGGTTATCTGAATCATACCGTTCAGCTTACTGACGCTGAAATGCGTGGCATGGTGCTGTTTAATACCACTCCAAACCCCGCCCGTTCGATCAGAGGTGCCAACTGTTCACATTGCCACGGAGGACCGAAGAACTACCTGGAATTGTTTCATAACAATGGTTTGGACAAAGTTTATGAGGATGCCGGAATTGGAGCCTTTACCGGACTTGAAGCAGATCAGGGACGGTTTAAAGTGCCAACCTTACGCAATATTGCCCTTACGGCCCCCTACATGCACGACGGAAGATTTGCCACATTGGAGGAAGTGGTAGAACATTATAGCGAGCATGTTCAACATTCAGGGGCTTTAAGTGCTTTTCTTCAAAATGCTTCAAACGATCAGGGCAAGATAGCTGTAAATTTGAAGCCACAGGAAAAGAAAGACCTCATTGCTTTTTTAAATACGCTTACAGATTCTACCTTTGTTACCAATCTACAATTTTCAAATCCCTTTATCAAACACTAGAATGCACAAGTATTTTTCCAGCATAATCCTTCCTTTATTATTTGTTTTTGGATGCTTTTCGATCAGCAATGCGCAGACTAAGACGGAAGCAGGACTAAAGATTGGTGGTGAGCTGAGTCGCCCGTTTTCCATTTCATCTTCCGGGCTGCAAAAAATGCCCAGGATAACCGTAACCCGAAATGACCGCGATAATAAAGCACATCAGTATAGAGGTGTTTTATTGTCGCAATTGCTGGTTCAGGGCGGTGCAACCATGGGCAATGAATTACGTGGTGAAAACCTAACCAAATATGTGATTGTGGAAGCGAGTGACGGTTATCAGGTGATCTTTGCCCTTGCGGAACTTGATGCCGCCTTTTCAGATAACAAAATCATTGTTGCCGATACGATTGACGGAGCTCCACTGGCTGCGGCTGACGGACCATTCAGAATCATTGTTCAGGATGACAAGCGGCCGGCCAGATGTATCAAGCAGGTGAATAGTATCAAAATTGGCTTTGCTAAATCGTAATCAATTAAAGATGATCAAAATATTCAGGGCTTTAAGCCTTATGCTTTTCTTTGTTGTGGCGTTACAGGTGCATTTGCATGCACAAAAGGTACGTATTGCTGTGGCGGCGAATGCACAAGGACTGATTAAAAAGTTGCAGCTTGATTTTAAAAAGCGCACGGGTATTGAAACAGAAGCCATTATTGGCGCCTCCGGAAAACTTACTACTCAGATTATGAACGGAGCGCCCTATGAAGTTTTTCTTTCGGCGGATACTGAATTTCCGGATAAACTTTATGCCGGGGGGTACGGACTTCAAAAACCTAAGTTGTATGCCCTGGGAAGCTTAATCATTTGCGGATCAGTTTCGGGTGATCTCAAAAACTGGCAGTCTTTACTGGTAAACGAACGCGTTAAGAAGATAGCCATCGCCAATCCTAAAACGGCACCTTATGGCAGGGCCGCTCAGGAAAGTCTAAGTTTCTTTAAACTGCACGAACAGGTAAGTCCGAAGCTGGTGTTTGGGGAAAGCATTTCACAGGTGAATACCTACCTGCAAACCGGTGTGGTGGATATGGGCTTTACTACAGAGGCCTTTTTATATGAAAATGTTGATCAGTCGAAGTTGAAGTGGGCGAGGGTGGACCCGAAAAGCTATTCCCGAATTGAACAGGGTGTTATTTTGCTCAAATATTCGAAACAAAGGGGCGGAAAGAATGCTTTAAAGTTTTATGAATATTTGTCATCAGCCCCTGCAAAAAAGATTATCTCTGCCAATGGCTATCATTTGCCCGACTAAAGAAAAATAGATGGATCTGGAACCAATATGGCTTAGCATCAAACTGGCAATGATTACAACAGTGATTCTGTTGTTTGTTGGTATACCTGTGGCTTACTGGCTTTCCCGTAAGCAAAGTATTTTAAAACTTGTTGCAGAAGCCATTATTACCATGCCACTGGTGCTGCCTCCTTCTGTACTTGGATTCTACCTGCTGCTTGCATTTAGTCCGAACAATGGTTTTGGGAAATGGCTGCACCAGCATTTCAGCCTGCAGCTGGTCTTCTCCTTTCCCGGATTGATACTGGCCTCCATAATCTACAGCCTGCCCTTTATGATCAGTCCGGTTAAGGCGGCTTTTTCTCACTTACCCCGGTCGATGGCTGAAGCTTCGTACATGATGGGTAAATCGAAAACACAAACTTTTTACAGGGTGTTGCTGCCCAATATCAAAGCTTCGGTTTTTACGGCTGCGGTACTGACTTTTGCCCACACACTTGGCGAATTTGGCGTGGTGCTGATGATTGGCGGAAACATACCAGGTGAAACAAAGGTGGCATCGATAGCCATTTATGACGCGGTTGAAATGATGGACTACCATTCGGCAAATAGCTATGCACTCATTTTATTTGCGATCACTTTTATAATTGTCATCAGTGTTTTTGTAATTAACAGAAACGCGGTTAAAAGCCCTTTCGAATGATCCGCATCGACATTGAGAAAAGAACAGGGCCGCCTGGAAGTTTCGGGCTGAAGGTTGACACCAGCTTTCGCCTGAATGCGGTAACGCGAATATCCGGACCTTCGGGTGTGGGCAAAACCACTTTACTGAAGATAATTGCCGGTTTTATTCATCCCGACCAGGGAAGGATCAGCTCTGGTGATGAGGTTTGGTTCGACGGGGAAAAGAAGCATTCTAAAAAGATTCAGGAGCGGCGTGTTGGTTTTGTCTTTCAGGACTATGCATTGTTTCCGAATATGACTGTTGAACAGCACCTGCTTTATGGAACAGATGACCTGACCTACGTAAATGAATTACTCCAGCTCGGAGAGATGGAAGCATTGCGCGGCAGATATCCGAGGGCACTTTCGGGAGGGCAACAGCAACGTTTAGCCATCCTCAGGGCCCTCGCTAGCAGGCCTGGACTGCTCCTGATGGATGAGCCATTTACTGCCCTTGATGCTGCGCTTAAAACCAGGCTGATTGAGCGGTTAAAAACTTTGTTTTCAGTACAGCAAACTACCGTGATTTTGGTGAGCCATCAGGATACAGCATTTGATGATGAAAGCGATGTATTTCAGCTGAATACCACTGAGTAAACCGGCTAATTTAACTGATCAACTCGTCAAAATGGATGGGCAATTTATAAATACGTTTCCCTGTGGCATGGAAAATTGCATTGGAAATGGCTGCGGGCATGCCTACCAGGCCAATTTCTCCAACGCCCTTAGTACCAATCTCATTAATCAACTCATCCTGCTCTTCAGCAAAAATCACATCCATTTCGCCAATATCTGCATGAACAGGGATGTGGTACTCGCCGAGATTGGTATTGATGTATTTACCCAGGTTGGTATCCATAATGGTCTCTTCATGCAATGCTTTGCTGATTCCCCAAACCATTGAGCCTAAAATCTGGCTTTTTGCTGTTTTGGGGTTGATGATTTTTCCAGCGGCGACCGCGGTCACTGCGCGGGTTACAGTAACTACGCCCAGATCTTTGTCGACTTCCACTTCCACAAACGAAGCACTGTGGGTGGCGAGACTATATTTTCGAAGTTTGAGCATATGCGGTTTACCCATGTTGGTGGTTTTGATCGGGCGACCGTTATTGAAAGCAATAATATCTTTTAAGGTGATGAATATGGCCGGGTCACTCTTCAGGCATAGCTGTCCAGCGTTGAAAAATACCTCTTCCTCTGCAATTTTATGAAAAGGAGAGTGGGGAATTTCCCCCGCTTTTTTCAGGAGTTTTTTGCGCAGTGCTTTTGCCGCAATAACGATGGCAACTCCGGTGGATGAGGTGATGGCTGAACCACCCTGAAACATGGAGAAAGGCTTTTTGCTGTCGCCATACTGAAAATCCACTTCTTCGATAGATAGTCCGAGTTCATCGGCGGCAATCTGTGTCATTACGGTAAGCGTTCCTGTTCCAATATCTGTGGTCGCGTTATTTAGCACGAGTTTACCATCGCCCGTGATCATCGCTTCCACGCGTGCCGGAAACTGGAAGGCATCCCAGATTCCGGTAGCCATCCCGTAGCCTATTAATTTATTGCCACGGGACATGCTTCCCGGTTCAGGAGACCGGTTGTCCCATCCAAATCTTTCGGCTGCTTCGAGGTAACATGTCCTTAAAGCCTTACTGGTATATGGCTTTTTACTGGATGGGTCTATGTCCGAATAGTTGATCAGCCGAAGGTCCAGCGGATCGATTTTCAGCTTATAGGATAGTTCATCCATGGTGCACTCTATGGCGTGGAGCGCAGTGCTGCCGCCGGGTGCGCGCATATCCATTGGCGTGTAAACATCCAGCGGCACGACTTTTTGTTCAAATGAGGTATTTGGAGCCGGATATAACCGGTGGCTCCACGAAGCTGTAGGTTCTGTATAATCTTCAAAATTAGATGTTTCAGCGAATACCCGGTGACCAAGTGCGGTTAGGCGGCCATTGATATCGCTGCCAAAGCGGAGCTTTTGTATAGCAGGTGGACGGTGGCTAAAAGAAAACATCTGCTTCCTATCCAGCACCACGCGTACATTACGTTCCAGATGCAATGCAGCCATTACGCAAAGAAATAACTGATATTGCGGGCGAAGGCCGGAGCCAAAGGCGCCCCCAACAAATGGTGCCAATACCCTTACGTTTTTGTAACGGAGTCCGAATATGTTGGCTACATAAAGCTGATTGTTTATGGTGCCTTGGGTTTTATCGTATATGGTAAGTTTTCCGGGGCCTTCGAACACGGTTGTCGTAGCGAAGAGTTCGATGGGGTTATGATGTTCGGTACCATGGTGAAATTCGGCCTCTACTTTAACTGCAGCGTTAGTGAAAGCCTTCTCAAAATCACCTGTTGGCGGCGGCGGCGGTGGTTTCAACGCAGTTGCAAAGCCTTTTTTTGGAGCCCTGGCCTGATTAACATTTTGGTCGAGACTGGTTTGAAAGTCCTGCCTTTCAAACTCAAACCGGATCTGGGTAGATGCATATCTTGCGGTTTCGAAATCTTCGGCTACCACCAGTGCAATCGGCTGACCGTTGTAAAGGATATTTTCATCATGTAGCGGTTTGAAAACGGTGCCGGGAGGGGCGTCCATGTCGGTATACTGTAAATCAAACCAGGCGAGTTTAGGGCGGTTTTTGTGTGAAAGTACCTGAATAACCCCCGGAATGGCCATAGCCCGGGATATGTCGATACTAACAATTTTCCCCTTGGTAATGGGGCTGCTCACTACATAGCCGTGCAGCAGCTGATCAACCTGATATTCTGCTGCATACTTTGCTGCTCCCGTTACTTTTAACTTTCCTTCCAGGCGGCTTATTGGTTTACCAACAGTTTTATTCGAGTCCATTCCAGTGTTTTATATTTTTTTAATTATGCAGCGGGTTGTGCACCCGGAAGTTGTGTTTCAGGACGAAGCGCCATCAGGCAGTTTCGTATAATCGCTTTTTTAGCGAGTTGTATTTTAAAGTCATTATCACCGAAGCCTTTTGCCCCCTGCAGGATTAAATCTGCAGCCATAGAGAAATTTTCAGCGGTAGCTGTTTTACCTTCCAGAAATTTTTCGGCTTCAACTGATCTCCAGGGTTGATGTGCTACGCCACCCAGTGCAATTCTGGCTTCACGGATGATTGTTCCATCCAGTTCCAGTGCGGTGGCTACCGAAACCAATGCAAACGCATAGGAGTGGCGGTCGCGGAGTTTTAAGTAGGAGTAATTTTTATTGAAACCTTTTTCGGGCAGGTCGACCGAAGTAATTAGCTCATTTTCTTTCAGGTTATTATCCAGATCGGGTCTGTCTCCCGGCAGGCGGTGAAATTCCTTAAACGGTATGGCGCGGGTACCTTCTGGTCCGCTAACATTTACCATTGCATTGAGTGCAGCGAGTGCCACACACATATCGGAAGGGAACACGGCGATGCATTGCTCACTGGTTCCAAGGATGGCATGCATGCGGTTATATCCGTCTTTTGCCGGACAGCCGGAACCCGGGTTTCGTTTGTTGCATGGCACTTCAGGATCGTAAAAATAATAACAGCGCGTGCGCTGCAAGAGGTTCCCCCCATTGGTAGCCATATTTCTGATCTGGGCGGATGCACCCGCAAGAATTGCTTTTGAGAGCAGAGGGTATTTCTGCTCAACAACGGGGTGATAGGCGGTGTCTGCATTTTTCACTGCGGCACCAAGACGAAGTCCGCCACCCTCCATTTCCAGAATTCCGGAAAGTTCAATGAGGTGATTAATGTCTATCAGTTCGGCAGGGTGGGTAATGTTGTATTTCCACAAGTCGATCAGGTTCGTTCCACCAGCAATAAAAGTGGTGTGCTCACTGGCGGCTACCTGGCTAACGGCATCTTTAATGTTTGAAGCTTGTTTATATTCGAAGTTATTCATAGCTGCCCCCATCTTTAACCTGCATAATGGCATCAATGATTCCCACGTTTGCGCCACACCGGCAAAGGTTTCCGCTCATCAGTTCTTTTACTTCTGCTCTGGAGTTTGCCTTTCCTTCTTTCAATAAACCTATTGCGCTACAAATCTGTCCCGGTGTACAGTAGCCGCATTGAAAGGCATCATGATCGATAAAGGCCTGTTGAATGGGATGGAGTTCATCCCCATCCGCAATGCCTTCCACGCTGGTAATGTCGGCACCGTCTTTCATTACCGCCAGGGTAAGGCAGCTCAGGATCCTTTTACCGTCGCATAATACTGTGCACGCGCCGCACTGGCCGTGGTCGCATCCTTTTTTAGTTCCGGTTAAGTTGAGGTGATCGCGGAGGCAATCCAAAAGGCTTACCCATGGCTGGATGGATAGGGTGGTGTTTTTGCCGTTTATTGTTAAGCCAATGGTATGGCTGTCGGCTGACTTTTGCTGTAGGTCCTGCGTTTCTGTTAGCATAAAATGGCTTGTTAGTTGTGCCTTGTTATATTGCTAACATTAAAAATCAGCGATAAGTTTTATCAGGGGATTAAAAGACAGGATAAGTTTAGTTTGCTGTAAAATTCGTAAAACAAAACAGGCCCGGAGCGGAGCCGGGCCTGTTTTGTTTAATATGGCTGATTACGATTTAATAAATTCAAGAATATCTTTATTAATCGTTTCTGCTTCAGTTGTTGGCATTCCATGTGGGAAGCCAGGGTAAGAGATCAGCTTACCGTTTGGCAATAGTTTAGCTGCGCGTGGTGCCTGGTTAAATGGAACGATCTGGTCGTCCTCTCCATGCAATACCAGAACCGGAATCTCTACACTTTTTAAATCTTCAGTAAAGTCAGACTCTGAAAAGGCTTTAATTCCGGCATAATGTGCCAATACAGAGCCCATCATGCCCTGACGCCACCAGTTGTGTTTTATACCTTCCTGCACTGTTTTTCCTTCACGGTTCCATCCGTAAAAGGCTACGGGGAAATCATAAAAATATTGTGCTCTGGTGAAACCGGTTCCCTGGCGAATCTCATCGAAAATTGACATTGGAACACCTTCCGGATTGCTTTCATTTTGTACCATGATCGGAGTTACGGCACTGATTAACACTGCTTTTGCCACACGGCCTTTACCATGCTTTGCAACATAACGAATCACTTCACCACCACCAGTAGAGTGACCGATGTGAATGGCATCCTTTAAATCAAGTGCAGCTGTTAATTCTGCAATATCGGCTACATAAGTATCCATGTCATTGCCATTAGCACTCTGTCCCGAGCGGCCATGTCCGCGACGATCGTGCGCGATAACCCGGTATCCCTGCTGAAGGAAAAACATCATTTGTGTGTCCCAGTCATCTCCCGACAAGGGCCATCCGTGATGAAAAACAATTGGTTGTCCTGTTCCCCAGTCTTTGTAATAAATTTCGGTTCCGTCTTTTACTTTAATAATACTCATAGCTTTTGTTGTTAGATTAAATAATAAATATTTATAGAATGCTGTTCATCAGGGTTTATTTTATTTACCCCAGACCTGAGCTTCGTATATTTTAACGTCAGGTTTAATTCAATTTGTGAGCCACTTATGTAAGTTGCTTAAAATTAATGCTTTGAGTATTTTGTGTTGTTGGCTTTGTAGCTAAATATCGTTAATTTACGCTTTTAATAACCTGCTTACTTTACAAACTCATACTTGATACCCAGTTTTTTTATTTTCGAGTTTAAGGTAGTCGACGGAATGTTCAGGATTTCAGCAGCACCGCCGGGGCCAAAGATTTTACCTTTGCACATTTTTAGAATGGCTAATATATGCGCCCTTTCCACTTCTTCCATTGTTCGGATTTTGGAGAGCTCTTCGCCAGAAAATCCGATACCGGATGCAGCATCGGGAAGATCAATTTTAGTGATGGTTTCTCCTTCGGTTAAAAGCATGGTCCTTTCGATTAAGTGTTCCAGTTCGCGGATATTTCCCGGCCAGTCGTAGTCCTGTAATTCCTGTAAAACCTCTTCCGAAACTTTATTGACAGTGGATGAACCACTTTTGCTGAACTTGTTAATAAAATAGGCCACCAATGCCGGAATGTCTTCTTTTCTTTGCCTTAAAGCCGGAAGTTCTATTGGGAAAACGTTTAACCGGTAATATAAGTCAAGACGGAACCGGCCTTCAGCAACTTCCTTTTCCAGGTTACGGTTGGTGGCTGTAATGATTCTGACATTTATTTTTTTCGTGTAGTTACCACCCAAACGTTCAATTTCCTTTTCCTGAAGCACTCTTAATAATTTCACCTGTGCTTCCAGGGGCAGTTCACCGATCTCATCCAGAAATATTGATCCTCCGTCGGCCTGCTCGAATTTGCCGATCCGTTTTTCGTTTGCACCAGTAAATGAACCCTTTTCATGTCCGAAAAGTTCGGATTCTATCAATGTTAATGGCAGCGCCGCGCAGTTGACTGTGACTAAGGGTTTATTTTTCCGGGGAGATAACTGATGGATAGTGTGCGCAATCTTTTCTTTCCCTGTTCCGCTCTCACCCAAAATCAGCACGGAGGTATCGTCGGGTGCTACCAGTTCCAGTTTTCTAAATGCCGAGTGCAACAATGGGCTGTTCCCGATGATGCCATTAAAATTTTGTGTTGCTTCGCTCTGCGTTTTCCTGACCACCGCCTTTTCCATGTTCACTATTTTCGGAGCTGGAGATGCTCCCGGGATCTCCCTGCTGTATATAATTTTATCAACTACCAGCTCAAGGCTTTTTTTGAACTGATTTAAAATTCCGGTATGAACTTTAGTGTACAGGTCTGACAGGTGGTTAAAAAAAATAAACTGAAATGTTTCACCTGCTCTTTCTACTTCGGTAATCAGGGCAGATTCGAGTCTGAAATGATTGGAAAGGGCTTGCGTCCATGGGCTTTCCATTCTGAGTTTGCGGAAATCATATCCATTGTAAATGGCTTTCCCGTTGTGTATTACGGCGGATGCGTTCCATAGTTTAAAGTCGCGCGTTGAAACACTGGTTTCTTTGAGCAAGGATTCATTGTTGAGTACATTGAATTTTCCATCACTCAGTCGGGCAATATTCACGTCTTTGGCTGATGTTCTTGGCGTTACTTTCGTTATCCAAAGAAAATCGAAAGGTACAACGGGATATATTGCGGTGCTAACCTGTTTCAGTCGTTCGGCAATTGATTCCTGTTTTTCGGCGATGTGTTCGATTTGCTTGTGAAGCGACGGCTCATTATGCTGATCGTACTTCAGGTTTTGTTCGTGCCGGTAACGGGCAATGTCGAGCATTACCATCAGGTCTTTTTCACGAAAGGGTTTGACTAAAAACCCGTAGGGAAGGGTTGCTTTTGCTGCTTCGAGAATTCCCTGATTGGTATTTGCAGAAATATAAATGAAGGGAACGCCCATTTCTGTGAGTTGTCCTGCCAGATCGATCCCTGTTTTATCGCCTTGCAGGAAAATGTCGAGTAAAATCCAGTCTGGTTGCTTGGAGGCAATTAATTCCAAGGCTTTAACCACTGAAGGGGCGATTCCACAAACTTTGTAACCGGCTTTTTCGAGCATAATCCGAAGATCGTTTGCTACAATAAATTCATCCTCTACAATTAAAATCTTCTGTTCCATTTTTTATTTTAGGCGAGCGTAATTTAAACCAGTAAAAATCAAAACTGGTTGAGCGCTATGATGTATCAGGGTAAGTACAATAAAAATACCAATCGTTAAGTTGTTGTTGTTGAGTATTTTATTGTTTTTGTTTGTTTATGTCATTCATGATATATCGTCAATTTACTAAATGTCAGGACCGTTTAATCTCCAGTTTTTTAATTTTTGAATTTAATGTCGTGGCGGGAATTCCCAGGAGTTCGGCTGCGCCTCCGGTGCCTGCCACTTTTCCTTTACATAATTCCAGCACCCTGATGATGTGGTCTCTTTCGTTTTCGCTAATGGATTTTATGGTGTTGGAAACCGGAGGCAGCTCAGTTATTAAACCCGGTTCCAGGTGCATCGAATCCAGTTTACCATCTGTAGACAGGAGCATACACCTGAGGATGAGGTGTTCCAGCTCCCTGATGTTTCCCGGCCAGTTGTATTGCAGGAGATGACTGATAAAACCGGCAGGAATTTCGGTGATGTTTCTGCCGGTTGCTTTTGCATGCTTTTGCACGAAATATGCAGTGAGTAGGGGGATATCTGATTTTCGTTCGGCCAGAGAAGGAATATGAATGGGGAAAACATTCAGGCGGTAGAAGAGGTCCAGTCTGAACCTGCCTTTTGCAATTTCCTTCTCCAGATGGAGGTTGGTAGCTGCAATTATTCTTAAATCGACAGCAACAGGTGCTTTGCCACCGATCCGCTCAATTTCTTTCTCCTGCAGTACCCTAAGTAATTTTGCCTGAAGGTCGAAGGGCATCTCTCCAACTTCATCCAGAAAAATAGTTCCACCATTTGCCTCCTCGAATTTCCCGATCCGGGTGCTGATGGCTCCCGTAAATGCACCTTTTTCATGCCCGAACAGAATGGATTCAATCAGGTCCCCCGGTAATGCGGCACAATTGACGGCCACCATAGGTTTCCTGTTTCTGGTGGATAAGCGGTGCAGACTTCTGGCTACTTCTTCTTTTCCTGTTCCGCTTTCTCCGGTAATCAATACCGAAGTGTCCGTTGGCGCCACAATCTTTATTTTATTTAATACATTCAGCAGCGCAGGGCTTTTTCCAATGATATTTTCGAACTCCCGGGTGGCAACAGGGGGCTTGTCATTTTGTTTGTGGTGATCAGGTTGCTGAAGTTCGCTGGCACTCTGCTTCATTTGAGTGCTGTGTTGTTTACGATATCTGGCAATGTCGATGCTTAGTAAAACATCGCGCTCGCGGTAGGGCTTAACGATAAAGCCATAAGGACTGGTGGATTTTGCTGCTTCCATCACTTTTTCATTGGAATTTGCAGAGATGTAGATAAAAGGAATTTCCCTTTCCATCAGATCGTGCGCCAGGTCAATTCCAGTGAGTCGGCCTTTCAGGTAAATGTCCAGCAATACCATATCAACTTCCTGTTTATCCAGTATCTCCCGTGCATGCTTCACCGCATTGGCTACCCCCGCCACCTCGTAACCTGCGTGTTGCAAAATCATCTGCAAATCGTGCGCTACAATGAACTCATCTTCAACGATTAGGATCTTTTCTTTCAATTTATTCATCATTCAATGCGCTTAAATCTTTGGAAGTATGTTCGAAAGTTAAACTGATTAAAACACCATTTTCATTTTCCATCCTGAACAGGCCGTCAATTTGCGTGGCCAGGCCCATCATTAAGGTCAGTCCGAGGGTATGGCTTCGTTCAGGATCGAAATCCGGCGGCAAGCCAATGCCGTTATCTTTTATCAGCAGGTGATAGCGGTTGGGTTCGATCTCCTTCAGGCTGATTTCAATTTTGCCGAACTGCACAAAGGGGAAGGCGTATTTGAAAATATTAGTGATGGCCTCATTAATAATCAAACCTAATGGTACAGCTTTAGAGATATCCAGTTCAAGGTTGACCATCTCTATTTCGAAATTTATTTTTTTATTACCGGTTAGGCTTTCTTGCAAATATTCGACCAGTTCAACCACGTAAGGCCTTATATTTATCGTTGCTACCGTATCTGTCTGATAAAGTTTCTGATGGATCAACGCAATACTTTTTAATCGGTGCTGACTTTCTTTTATGGCTTCGATTGCTGCCAGATCCTCCAGGTAATAACTCTGGCTGTTCAGGAGGCTCATGGTGAGTTGCAGGTTATTCTTCACGCGGTGATGCACCTCTTTTAGCAGGCCTTCTTTCTCCTCTATCAGTTTATTTTTTTGTTGCACGAGCATTTCCAGTTGCCCGTAGGCAAGGTCTATCTCGTCTTTTTTCTTTACAAGGGTATCATGAAGTTTCTTTTTTAACCTGAACCGGCCATATATCAATATCAATACAAGGGTTAAAAAAGCGAGCCCGGCAATGGTTACATTTTTTATCAGTTGGATGCGATTCAGTTCCTGACTTTGTAACTGCGATTTTTTCCTGAGGATTTCGTTTTCATTTTCCTTTTGCGAAGCCTGAAACTCGATCTGCAATCTTTCGATGGTATTCAGGTTCTCCTGGCTCAGCATAGAATCCCTTAGTTTGTGGAAAGTTTGCAGGCGGAGGATTGCTTCTGCCGGGTTATTGATGGAGATGTTGATTTTATAAAGAAGCTCATTCAAACGGATCTGGCGTGGCAGGGCCATGCTGATCTGATTTTCTTTTGCCATTCCGGCAAATTTCAGGGCAAGGTGGTACTTTTTCTGGGCGAAGTAAAATTCGCTTAAGGAGAAAAACAAAGAAGTTTGAAAGGTATTGAAGTAGTCATTTTGTTCGCTTTTTGCAAGCAGTTTATCGAAGTATTGTTTAGCTAAATCGTACTTTTTTAATGCGGTATAACATTCTCCAAAACCCAGATACATAAAAGATTCATGTCCTGTTGTGGCGTTATTCACCTCATTCCAGGTTTTTTGAAGCAGGGATAGTGCCTGTTTTGCCTGGCCCAGTTTAATCATCTGGTTGGAAATTGCCCATGCAGTAACGAAACGAAATGGATCCTTTTTATCGGGTATATTAAGCGTTTTGCTATACCACCAAATACTTTCTTTCGCTTTGCCCATGGATTCGTAGGCAGAGCCTACTCTGTTGAGGTAGGTACCCAGTACTTCCTCGTGATTAGCCTGAGCGGTTTTTACGCTCAAGAGGGCATAGTTCAGTGCTTTGCTCAGTTCGCCTTTTCTTTCGTAAACGGCCGACATTAAATCATAGGCCATTGGCAGGTCGGGCAGTTTATGTTTCTTATCAAGGTTAATCACTTCAAAAAGTTCGGTGATTGCCAGGTCGAATTTTTCTTCCTCGAGATGGAAATCGGCCATTGCACGCAGTAGTGTTGCTTCCAGGTATTTTTCTTTAAAACCAGATCCAACTGCTTTGTATAACTGGTAGGCCATAACTGCCCGGTTATAGAAAGATTTGTTTCTGTAATCTGATACGGTATCGGGAATATTTACATAATAAGCGTACCAGCTATTTGCCTCGTAGTGTTTGTTGCCTATTTTTTTTGCCAGTTTTATGGCCTGCTCATAAATAATGGCTTGTTGTTTTCTCAGGTGCTGTGCGTTATAAAAGCGTGCATAAGCCATTAAGGTATGGTATTCACTTTCGGCGGAGTTAATCTGTTTGCTTAAGTGCATTGCATCTTTCAGGTGTTTTGATGCGCTAGCCAGATTTTCAGGCCTGTTGGATTCTTGCTTAATAAAGTAACCGGCCAGCCTGAGTAAGCATTTCACCCGATTGGAATCTGGTTGTGATGCTTTAAGTCGTGAATTTAATTTCTGCAGGGAGTCTTCCGGGTTAGGATTAGTGAATCGGGTTTGGACAGCAAGCGCATGGCTGTTCAGCAGAATCAAATTGCACAGTAAAAGGCAGAAAGTTTTGATCCTGAGGGCCTGTATGATCCGGATTTTTCCTGAAAAAAGGTTGAATTTTAGCATCGGCGATTACTTGTTCAGGATATGTTCCCTTTTTATTTTGAATTTCTTGATCTTGGAATTAAGGGTTGTGGCCGGGATGTTTAGTACTTCTGCAGCCCCACCCATGCCAGAAATCTTACCCTTGCAGTGTTTCAATATTGATAGTATGTGGTCGCGCTCATTCTCGTGAATGGTTTTGATTTTTTGTTCAGCTCCATTAGCGGCTGTTTCATTCCTGTCTACTTTTGGGAGATGGATTTCTTTTAGAATATTACCTGACGACAAGAGGATGCTGCGTTCGAGCAGGTGTTCCAGTTCGCGGATATTACCTGGCCAGGGATAGATCATTAATTTATTCAATGCACTTTTCGAAATCGCGTTGACCTGCCTTCCGGTTTTCCTGGCAATGCGCTCAATAAAGTGTGTAGCCAGATATGGAATATCATCCGGCCTTTCTCTCAAGGGCGGGAGGGAAATTGGAAATACGTTGAGCCGGTAGTATAAGTCGGCCCTGAAGTTGCCTTTTTCTACTTCTTTCAGCAGATTTCTGTTGGTTGCCGCAACAATCCGTACATTGGTTTTAATTACCCCTTTGCCACCGATTCGTTCTATTTCCTTTTCCTGTAATGCCCTGAGCAGTTTTACCTGAAGTTCGAGTGGGAATTCGCCAATTTCATCTAGAAAGAGTGTTCCGTTGTGTGCCAGTTCAAATTTACCAACGCGGCGCTCGGTAGCGCCTGTAAAACTTCCTTTCTCATGACCAAAAAGCTCGCTTTCTGCAAGGCTGGGGGGGAGTGCGGCGCAGTTGATTTTTACCATTAATTCTTGCTGGCGAGGAGAGGACTGGTGAATGGCCCGGGCAATCAGTTCCTTTCCTGTGCCGGTTTCACCGGAAATCAGTACAGTACTGTCGGATGGCGCCACATGTTCAATCAGGTGGAAGATTCCCTTTAGCGACTGGCTTTGACCGATGATTTCATCGTAATGATATTTATGCTTTATTTCTTCCTGCAGGAAGCTTTTTTCATCTTCCAGTTTTTGTTTGTATTCATTGATTTCAGAAAGCTGCCGTTCAATTTTTTCATTAGCGATGATATTGGATATGGCGATTGAAATTTGCAGCGAAATTCCGTAGAGCAGATCGAAATATATATTGGAGATGGAATTAACGTTTCTGGAGTATAAATAAAAGAAACCAATGCAGCCATTGGCATCAATCATTTTAAGTCCGATCATTTCCCGGATCCCTTTATTATGCCAGAAAGGAAGCCAGGCAGGTGCATCCTTCCAGGTAAGTGCTTCTTCAACGTCGAAAACAATGGGTTGTTCTGCTGCAATCATAGCCCTGCACATACCATCATCCAGTGTATATTTTTTTGATGATTCGGGCGGAATGCCGGCAGTTTTAAGGAAATCTTCTTTCTGATTATACACAAAGGCACTGTGTGTTTCCAGATCATCGTTGATTAAACAGATGACAAAATCATCAAAGTCAAACAGCTTTTTGAGCTTTTTGTCGATGACCTCGAAGAGGTCAAGTTTATTTCTGATGGATGCAATTGAATTGCTTAATGACAATAGCACTTCATTTTCCCGTTCTTTTTGCTGAAGTTTTTTAAGGAGCAGTGCAGGCCGGAGGTTTTGTTCTGCGTGGTTGGGGATGTTAGCATTCTCCAGATTTTCAAGCTCAGTTAAATTGCTAATTCTTTCCATCCGGCTAAAGTAAGCTTTATCAGCCGGATATTGGTTTGTGATTCGTAAAAAAATGCTAACGAAATTTCGCCAGGTATTTATGTTATGTGCTGACTATAAGTGTTTTGTTGTGTTTTTCAGGTTGATGTTTCTGTTCTTTTCATTTCGTTAATCCGCTTTTTATCAACAGTGATGTAAGTGGCCTTTTCCTGCTATCCGGCAGGATAACAAAAAACATCGGATTCGTAAATCAACGATATATAGTCAGATAAAATTCTAAAATATTTTTGCAAGTAATTGTTGTATAGTGATTTACGTGCTGGTATGTTTCTTGGAAACTGGAGATAAACAAAAAATAATTTAATTATGAAACCATCACCAGATTTATTATCCCCAGAAAATCACGCATTAGTATTAATCGATTTTGAAGGTCAAATGGCTTTTGCTACAAAAAGTATTTCTATTACGGAATTACGTACCAATGTGGCTATTATTTGTGGGGCATCTAAAATTTTCAATGTGCCTACTATTGTGACAACGGTAGCTGAAGAGTCGTTTGCAGGCCCTGTATTTCCTGAAATTGAAGAATTTTATCCTAAGGCTACTTCAGGTTATATCGACAGAACTTCAATGAATACCTGGGAAGACGGACCTGCTTACAAAGCAATAACCGGTACAGGCAAGAAAAAGTTAGTGCTGGCAGGTTTGTGGACAGGTGTATGCATCGTTGGTCCGGCTTTATCTGCGATGGCTGAAGGTTATGATGTATTTGTAATCACTGATGCGTGCGGCGACGTGAGTAACGAAGCTCATGAAAGAGCAGTACAACGTATGGTGCATGCGGGTGTAAAACCAGTTACTTCAGTTCAGTATATACTTGAGCTACAAAGAGACTGGGCGAGAACTGAAACTTATGTTCCGGTAACCAATCTGATGAAAAAATATGGTGCCGGTTATGGAATTGGAATTCAGTACGCACACCAAATGATCAAACACTAATCCTCAGGCGGTATAAAGATGAGCAAGAGGAATCCTTATTTGGCAATAGTTGTGGCTGTGTGTTGTTGCTTTTTTGTAGCAACAGCATCTGGCCAGGGTATCAGGCTGATGCGCTACGATGAGGATTATAGCAATCTGAAAGATTCAGGCAGAAACTTATACAACACACTAAAGTTTCTGCCACTTTCAGCCAGCAAAAAAGTTTATTTCACTTTTGGTGGAGAGATCCGGGAGGAGATTGGCGGCAGGATCAACGAAGACTGGATTAAGGATCAGGGCTTTAATTATTCTTTCTTACAACGCTATTCGCTTTATGCAGATCTGAATATCGGAGAACGGCTTCGGTTTTTCGCCCAGGTTAACAGTGCGCTTGAGCATGGAAGCAAGTATGGGCCATCTCCGGTAGATGAAGACCAGCTGGCTGTGCAAAACCTTTTTGCTGAGTACAGGCTGATCAGGGATTCGCTGAATCAGTTATCCGTAAAAATCGGGAGACAGGAGATTAACTATGGATCAGGCAGGTTGATATCTGTTAGGGAGGGAACAACAGTGAGGCAGTATTTTACCGGGGCGAAACTGATGTACGCACGGCCGCGCTTTACAGTAGATGCCTTCGTGCTGGAAGCTGATGAAGTTAATTTTGGTGTATTTGACAATCGCCCAAGCCATCAGGCCAATCTCTGGGGTGCTTATTCCAACCTCAATATCCAGAAAGGTGGAAACTTCGACTTCTATTATTTAGGTATCAGGCGTGATGATAGCGAGTTTGAAGAGGGTATTGAAAAAGAGCTGAGGCATACCTTTGCCACACGTTACTGGAAAAGTGGTAGTGGATTTATCTATAACCTGGAGGCGGCTTATCAGCTCGGGCGTTTCGGGAATGGGCCGATCAATGCCTGGACAATGGCCATAGAACTCGGCTATATTTTTGACAAAAGCAGGCTTAAACCAACAATTAACCTGCGGAACGACTATATCTCGGGCGATAGAAAAGCAGGGGACGGCAAGTTGCAAACCTTTAATCCACTCTATCCAAAAGGCGGTTATTTTGGCTTCAATCCGCTGATCGGACCGTCTAATCTGATTGACTTACATCCTTACGTTACCCTCAATCCAACGGAAAGATTAACCGTTCAGGCAGACGTGGTTTTCAACTGGAGATATTCGTTAAACGACGGCATTTACCGCCCGGGTGGAAATTTTAATACTGCTGGCTCACCTTCGGGTCATCGTTTTATCGGTAACACCTATCTGCTCAGTGCAGATTATAAGTACAATGATCACCTTTCTTTTAGTATTGGAGGACAATATTTCAGGGTTGGTGATTTCATCAAAGATACTGTTCCCATGTGGGACAACTCTAAATTTTTCAACGCTCAGGTATCATACAAATTTTAATCATTAAGAATATGAAAAACAAGTTCACTTTACCGTCAGCATCGCTTATTCAACAGCTCAGGATTTCGGTAATTATATTTTTTATTTCCGTTTCGGGATTATCGGCATTTGCACAGGCAACAACCGCTATAGGAACCGCAAAAGTTTGGGGCACGGTTGACGGGGTTGCCATTGAAGGTGTGGTTCAGGGACCATCGGCACAGGTAAGCGATTTGCAGGTTGCCTGCGTGTTTGAATATACGGAAGGGGATATCTTCAATTCCCCGCCAGCACTTCCGCCGGCATTAAACGGGCTGCTCCACCTGGATCAGGATATGAAGGGTTTGCTGACGGCTATCCGCAAGGGCGGTAAGTTTGCCGGGCATCCCAACGAAACCCTGTTGATTACCCCACCAAAAGGTAGCATTGGCAGTAAACACCTGCTGTTAATTGGCCTGGGCGACAGAAATAAATTTACTCCTGAACTGATGACGGGCATCGGGAGTGTGGCGATGAGGGAAGCATTGAAACTTGGCATAAGCAATTTTTCTTTCGCCAGCGACCTTAAAGATGCGGGAATTGACTCCCCAACGGCCCTCGTTGCCGGAAACGTGGTAAAAGGAATTTTCGAAGCTTACCGCGCACAACTTTGGCTTAAAGAAAAACAATTGGTAAAGGTAACGCCCGTTTCGAAGGTGATTCTTCTGGCAGGTCCTGCCTTTTTCACTACAGCAGGCGAAGGCATACAAGAGGCTATCTCGGCCCTAAAAAATTAATGAATCAAAACCAATATACGATGGGTGCAGATATGATTTTGTTCAATGGTAAAATACATACCATTGCTAAACACAAAGAAGAAATAACCGCTGTTGCGATAAAGGACGGAAAATTCCTTGCTATTGGCAATGATGCGGATGTAATGGCTTTTTCAGACTCCAATACGAAACTGGTAGACCTGAATAAAAGGAGGGTGGTTCCGGGGATTAATGACTCGCATATCCACCTGATTCGCGGGGGATTGAACTTTAACCTGGAGTTGCGCTGGGATGGCGTGCCTTCACTGGCTGATGCGTTGCGGATGTTGAAGGAGCAGGTTGATATTACCCCATCGCCACAATGGGTACGTGTGGTAGGGGGCTGGTCGGAATTTCAGTTTGCTGAAAGGCGGATGCCTACACTGGAAGAAATCAATGCGATTGCACCAGATACCCCTGTTTTCATTCTCCATTTATATGATCGTGCATTTATGAACCGTGCTGCACTAAAAGCAGTTGGTTATACCAAAGATACGCCGGCGCCTCCGGGTGGGGAAATTCAGCGGGATTCGAAGGGCGAACCTACAGGATTGATTATTGCGAGTCCGAATGCGATGATTTTATACTCAACGCTGGCTAAAGGACCAAAACTTTCGCATGAACACCAGGTGAATTCTACCCGTCATTTCATGACAGAATTAAACCGTTTTGGAATTACCAGCGTGATTGATGCGGGTGGAGGTTTCCAGAACTTTCCGGATGACTATAAAGTTGTTGATGAGTTAAATGCGCAAAAACAGCTTACAGTCCGCATTGCCTACAATTTGTTTACGCAAAGGCCAAAACAGGAGTTTGAAGATTTTGATCACTGGACCAATACCGTGCAGCTTTATCAGGGCGATGATATGTACCGCCACAACGGGGCAGGCGAAATGCTGGTATTTTCGGCTGCTGATTTCGAAGATTTTCTTCAGCCCCGGCCAGATCTTGGAGACAACATGGAGCCCGAACTGGAGCGCGTGGTGCGTTTGCTGGTGGAAAAAAGATGGCCTTTCAGACTGCATGCCACTTACAATGAAAGTATTAGCCGGTTTTTAAATGTTTTTGAAAAAGTAAATCAGGATATTCCTTTTGCAGGACTACCCTGGATTTTTGACCATGCAGAAACGATTGATGAACGCAATATTGAGCGTGTGAAAGCGCTGGGAGGCGGTATCGCTATTCAAAGCAGAATGGCCTATCAGGGTGAGTACTTTACAGATCGTTACGGAGCTAAAGCGGCGCTGGAAACCCCACCGGTTAAAAAGATGCTGGAAATGGAAGTACCTGTGGGTGGTGGTTCTGATGCCACCAGGGTAAGCAGCTACAATCCATGGGTTTCGATATTCTGGTTAACGGCGGGTAAGACTGTTGGCGGATTAAAAATCTACAATGAAGAAACCGTGCTGAGCAGGGCAACTGCCCTGGAACTTTACACCAGAGGTAGTGCCTGGTTTTCTAACGAGCAACAAAAGAAGGGCGATATTGAAGCAGGAATGCTGGCTGACCTTGCGGTTTTAAATCAAGACTATTTTGAAGTTGCCGAAGAGGAGATTAAAAGTATAGAATCTGATTTGACCATTGTTGATGGGAAGATCGTTTATGCCAAGGGAGATTTTTCTTCATTTTCGCCGCCAAAAATCCCAATCCTTCCAGACTGGTCGCCTACCAACAACTATAACGGATACTATTCCCCTGCAACGCATAAAGGCAATCTGCAGGGCAAAGCCACAGGTGCAAGCGGTGCATCGGTTTTAGCCAAGGTACATTCGTGTGTGGGTAGCTGCAATGTTCACCAGCACCGTCACGATGCCGTTAGAACGAGCAACCTGCCGGTAAATAATTACACCGCTTTCTGGGGTGCACTGGGATGTTCATGTTTTGCTTTTTAGATTATGGAAAATATCATCAAATACCTGCTTTTTTCTGATTTAGGATCAGATATTAATAACTGGGCCGTACTTTGTTTCAGGGTGCTGCTGATGCTCGAACTGTTCAGGGTGCATGGAATGAAGAAGTTTCGTGTTCAAAACGGCGAAAAGGAGCATGTTCCGAACCCTTTGGGTTTACCCGATAAGCTGAATGGTTTAGTGGCTACCTTTTCTGATACTGTGGTGCCGTTCCTGGTTATTTTAGGCTTCGGAACCAGGCTGTTTTTGTTGCCTTCAATTGGCGTAACCGCAATAGGTTATTTCGTGGTGCACCGGAAAGATTCAGTTGAGGTAAGGGACGTGCCTTATATGTACACCCTGGCTATGCTCTTTTTATGGGCTATTGGTCCCGGTACACACGCTATAGATCATTATTTATTCAACACATTTTTTAATTAACACTTTAATATTAAATCACAAAAATTATGGAAGCTAAAATTGGTATCAGTGCAGCCCACCTTGCTGAGGTTGCC
This sequence comes from Pedobacter frigidisoli, assembly GCF_032678525.1. Classification (GTDB taxonomy): domain Bacteria; phylum Bacteroidota; class Bacteroidia; order Sphingobacteriales; family Sphingobacteriaceae; genus Pedobacter; species Pedobacter frigidisoli_A. The sequence goes on along the minus strand of NZ_JAVTSE010000005.1, from coordinate 229,379 downwards.
CATTCATTAAGCAAAATCCTTGCGGACGAATACGTTTTATATACTAAAACAAGAAAAGCACACTGGAATGTAGAAGGACCGGACTTTTACAACAAACACAAATTCTTTGAAGCGCAGTACACACAGCTTGGACAGATTGTTGACGAGGTAGCGGAACGTATCCGCAAGCTGGGCCACTATGCTCCTGCATCGCTTAAACAATTTCTGGAGTTAACACACTTAACTGAAGATGATCGCGGTAAAAATGATTCAGCAACCTACATCAAAATCTTACTTGCTGATCACGAAAGTATTCTCATTCATCTGAGAGATAACATCAATAATTACGCTGGTGCATTGAAAGATGCCGGAACAAGCGATTACATTACCGGCCTAATGGAAACGCATGAAACCATGGCGTGGATGTTAAGGGCACATTTATCATAAACAAAAAAGAAAATGGAAGAAAAACAGCATAATATCTGGTTTGTAACCTTTGTATTAACGATTATAGCTGGCTATTGCGATGCGTTAACATTTGTTGCGGCAGATAAAATTTTCTCTGCGCATGTTACAGGAAACTTTATTGTATTTGCTTATCAGATGATCAAAACCACGGATGGCGATGCCTGGATCAAGCTGCTTACTTTTCCTGTTTACATGCTTTCGGTAATGGCTGGTGGGTGGATATCGGCGAGGTTTGCAAACCGGCATTTTCTCCTGCTATGTGAAGGTACGATCTTATTGCTTGCTGGGATTATTGCCTATTTCCTTGGTTATATCGACAATGGCGATATCACCTGGCCGATGTATCTGGTTACGATGATTGTGGTATTTGCCATGGGGCTGCAAAATGCATTTGGAAAGCTTTACGCAAAGGAAACTTTTGGCCCGACTACCATGATGACCGGAAACGTGACCCAGTTTGCACTGGACATCAGGTCATTTTGCAATTCAGGATTTAAAGATGCTGCTTTTCTTTCGGGCATCAACAAAGGGCTGATTACACTTGGTGGTTTTTTACTGGGTTGTTTACTGGGTGCGTGGACAGGACAGCTTTTCGGACTGCCAGGTATATTGGTACCTGGTATTGCCATGATCATTTGCTATTACAGTACCCGATCTTCTGCTGAAGATATTAAGTCCTGATATGCGGAAAATCAGAAAAGTAATGTTCACGATGAAGGTCAGTCTGCTGTTTGTACATTTTATCCTGATCAGCCCTGTTCTGGTGAGCGGACAGGGCATCAGGACAAAAACAGCCGCTGATGCTGCGGAAATTCAGCTCCGGCGGCTGGGGCAGACTGAAAAGAAGGTTGACCTATCGATAGATCTGGGTAGTTATTATCTTAATCTTCCGGGAGAGATCAAAGCTGATTTGTTTCATGCTATGGAGCTGCAGCAACAGGCAAATCATCTGGCAGCCAAGATTGAGTACCCGAAAGGTGTAGCAAAAAGTATGATTTTGAGGGGGAATATTCTTCGGGAAATGGGGAATAGGGCTGCCAGCAGGAAGGAATTTGAATTAGCTATTGTTTTGGCCAAGGCTGAGCATTTGAATGATCAACTGGCCGGGATATATGGCGCCATAGGGGATTTGTACAGTAATGAAGGGCAGGGCCTGGAAACTAAAATTGCCTATAACGAAAAAGCCCTGGCCCTGTACCGTGAGACAGGAAACCAACTTGAGGTAGGCAATTCTCTTAAAAACCTTGGTGATTATTACAATATTAAAGGACAGCCCGATCATGCCATTAAGCTGATGGATTCGGCACTGGTGGTGTATAAATCATTCGGTTATGCCGAGTTGCAGGGTGTTTATAACAATATGTGTATCATCAATGTCGGTTTGGGTAATTACTCCAGCGCGCTTAAATACGGCTTGCTGGCCGAAAAGACTGCTGACCAGGTGGCGGACACCAGTTTACAAAGAAGTTCGATTGCCAATCATCTGGGCTTAACCTATTACTATTTGCGCAACGATGAGAAGACGCTTGAATACTGGACTAAAGCCCGGGCGATAGCAGCGAGCTACCAGGATGCCGGATATATGCAAACTGTAATCGCTAATCTGGCGAGCCTGCTGGTAAGAATGAAGCGTTTTGAAGAGGGGATTAGTGCATTAAAGGAAATGGAGCGGAAATACCCTCCAACAGATATACAGATGAAGGTGAGAATTCCTTATCTGTTGTTTAACACCTATTATGATGTTGAGAAGTATGATGAGGCCGCCCCTTATTTCAATACCCTGCTTCATTTTCATCACGATTTAGCTGCGAATGACCCTAACCAGATTTTTCTTTACCGTAGTATTATCCGGAAGCTGATTCATGATAAGAATTTTGCAGATGCAGAAAAATATTTAAAAGCACATGAAAAACAGAGCCTGGAACAGAAAAATTTACTGGCGCTGGCGCAGTTACACCGGCTGTGGTTCAATGTGGATTCGGCTTTAAACAAACCCTGGAGTGCCATTGCACATTATAAAACCTACAAGCGACTTACGGATTCGATCTGGAACAACGAAAAGAACAAGCAGATTTCTGGTCTGGAAATCGAATATCAAACCGAGAAAAAGGATAAAGATATCGCTTTGCTGCATCAAAAAAATCAATTGCAGCGGGTGAGAATAGTGAACGACGAGCGGGTGCGTTATCTTTTTACCGCCGGTTTATTTATTGCCGCCTTATTTGTGGGTTTACTTTACAATCGTTACCGTTTAAAGAAGCGCAGCAATCAGGTTTTAGAACAAAAACAAAGGGAAATAAACGCACAGAATGAGCTACTCAGAAAAATACTCGGCGAAAAAGAATGGCTGCTCCGGGAAATACACCACCGGGTGAAGAACAATCTTCAAATTGTAATCAGCCTGCTGAACACCCAGTCGGCCTATTTAGACAATGAAGATGCGCTGGTGGCCATCAGAAACAGTCAGAACCGGATGCATGCCATGTCGCTCATTCACCAGAAGCTTTATCAATCGGATAATTTGGCTGAAATTGATATGAAGTGGTATATCAAAGAACTGGTGGAATACATGATTGAATGTTTTGGTACGGAAAAGAAAATCAGGTTTGAGCTGGTTACTGATGAGCTGAAGCTGGATGTTGCACAAGCGGTGCCCCTTGGATTGATCCTTAATGAGGCCATCACTAACGCCATTAAATATGCTTTTCCGGATGGAAGAACAGGAAAAGTGATGATTCAGTTTGTGGCCATGGAAAACAAATGTTGTAAACTCATCATTGCAGATAACGGAATAGGCCTGCCGGTTGACTTTGATCCTGAAGATACAGAATCACTGGGCATGAGTTTAATGAACGGACTGAGCCTTCAGCTCAATGGATCATTTGAAATGAAGCGTGATGACGGGCTTAGGCTGGAGATCAGTTTCACCAGGCAAAATGAAATGGCATTTGAGGCGGTTGACAGTGCTTTGGAAAAATAGACAACGAAAATAGTTAACAATAAATTTTTGAATAGATGAACAATAATATTTTAGGATTGCACCACATTACTGCGATTGCAGGGAATGCACAGCAGAACTTCGATTTTTACACTAAAACAATGGGCTTGAGGCTGGTTAAAAAAACGGTCAACTTCGATGATCCGGGAACTTATCACCTGTATTATGGTGATGAAACAGGATCGGCAGGAACCATTCTTACTTTTTTTCCGTGGGATGGTATTGGTGCGGGTACTGAAGGCGTTGGTATGGCCACGGAAATTGGTTATTCAGTTCCAACGGGAAGCCACGACTTTTGGTTATCGAGGTTTGGTAATGCAAATGTTAAAACCAAAGAAATTACAGAGCGTTTTGGAGAACAGGTACTGGCCTTTAAAGATCCGGACGGACTGTCGCTAAGTTTGATTGTACCAACCAAAGCAGACAGCAGAATGCCATGGGAAACGAACGATATTAAACAGGATACCGCCACGAGGGGATTTCACAGTACCACCCTTACTTTACAAAGTATTGATGAAACAGCTAAATTGCTGACAGATTTATTTGGTTACCGGTTGCTTGCGCAGGAAGGAAACCGCTATCGTTTTATTACGGATACGGTAGAGAACGCCGCGATTGTCGATTTGCTGGAGGTTCCGTCTGGTGTTCGTGGCAGAAATGCCGCCGGTACCAATCACCATGTTGCTTTTCGTGTTAAAAATGAAGACATCCAAATGGAGCTTCGGGAGCAGATTTTAAGTAAAAACCTGCAGATTACGCCAAAGATAGACCGCGATTACTTCTACTCCTTGTATTTCCGTGAGCCAGGCGGCGTCCTATTTGAAATTGCGACCGAAAATCCGGGTTTTACTGTAGATGAGCCGTTGAATGAACTGGGCACGCATTTAAAACTTCCGCATCAGCATGAGCATTTACGCGAAGATTTAGATAAATTACTTCCAAAATTAATCTAAGAAACAATGGCAGAGATCAAATTAAATATTCAGGAAGGTGAACCGAGTTCATTTGACGTTTACGATGAAGATGGAAAAGTTGGTGAAATGATTTTCGACATCGAGGGCACCAACCTTACCGTATATCACACCGAAGTAGATGTTTCTAAAGAAGGCAAGGGCTATGCCAAACTGTTGCTTGATGCAATGGTTGAATATGTCCGCAATAATCAGTTAATGGTCATCCCGATGTGTCCTTATGTTCATATGCAATTCAAAAGGCATGAAGATTTATACAGGGATATCTGGAACAAAGTAAACGAAGAATAGCTCATGAAAAATATGATAAAAGCAGGAAAAAGCCTGGCTGAGGCAGATAAAGTATTAATTATGATTCACGGCCGTGGCGGAAGGGCGGAGGACATCCTAACGGTTGCAGCGCATTTAAATGTATCTGGTTATGCATTGATTGCTCCTCAGGCGGATGGCAACAGCTGGTATCCGCAATCATTTTTAGCCAACAGGGGAGCTAATGAACCTGCGCTATCTCTGGCATTGAAGACAATAAAAGATACTGTAACGTATCTGGAAGGCGAGGGTTTTTCCAAAGATCAGTTATATTTCCTTGGTTTTTCTCAGGGTGCTTGTTTAACCCTTGATTTTGTAGCATCCAATGCTGCCCGTTATGGCGGTGTTGCTGCGTTTACAGGAGGCTTGATTGGAGCGCAGGTAGATCATCGCAATTATCATGGCAATTTCGACGGCACGCCGGTTTTCATTGGAAGCAGTGATCCGGATATGCACGTTCCGGTATCAAGGGTTAAAGAAACGACCATCGTATTAGAGGATATGGGTGCACATGTAACAGAGATTATTTATGAAAACATGGGCCATACCATCAGCAAGGCAGAAATTGCACAGGTGAATAAATTGATTTTCAAACAGTGATTGATATGGAAAAGGAAACTGGCAGGATAGAGGCGTTTAGTGACGGGGTGTTTTCAATAGCCGTTACGCTGCTGGTCCTGGATTTACATATCCCGGATTTGCAGGGAGGGAACCATGCTGTACAACTGCTGGAAGCCCTAAAACTGCAGTGGCCGGGCTATATTGCGTTTATCATTTCCTTTTTCAGTATTTTCATCATCTGGGTGAATCATCACAAAATTTTTAAACAGATTTACAAGCGAAACACAGGGCTTATGTTTGCCAACGGGCTGATTTTGTTCCTGGTTTCGCTTGTGTCTTATCCCAGTGCATTGCTGGCAAAATTTTACTTAACTGATTCCAAACAGCTTTCGGTAACCATTTACACGGGATTGTTTGTGGCCATTAATATTGCTTTTAACTTATTATGGCAGCAGGCCAGCAGCGATCATTCGCTTCTGCGTCCGGGAATCAGTGATGCAGCCATAGCCAAACTCCGCAACAATTACCGGTATGGTTTCCCAACGTATCTGTTTGCTTTTATCGTTTCCTTCTTTTATCCGGACCTGGCTTTAGCCATCTGTGTTTTATTGTGGATTTTCTGGGCAGCTTCCTCAAAGAAAATTAACTTTACTGCTTTTTCCGATCCAGTATAATTTCTGTGACCAGGGTTTTTACCTACCATATTTCGTTTTAAAAATCGTCTTTTGGCGAAATATCGTGATTGATTTTTGGATAATGTTTGCCTTGCGATGGCCTGAGGCCAGTTTATAAGCTCTGGCATGTTCTTTGAATTCCGGCGTTTGCACAAACAAACCAGGATGATGAAAAGAGAGACAGATTTTAATTCCACACAGCTAAGTGAAAACGAGGTTCCGAACCGCTCTTCGGCTTATTTTGAGGCACTGGCGGGTTCGCTGGCGGCGCCGGAGAAGCATTTCCGTTTACAGGATTTACTTCTGGGCATTTTTTCAAAATTACATCCATTATTTTCTATCGATTGCGGGGCATTAATCCTTTACAATGAGGAAACCGATCACATCACGCGTGCATACCTTACAGAAGCAGTTTCGGGTGAAATATCCTGTATAGAAAGTATTTCCAACCCGGTTAGCTTATCTTTAATCACCCGGGAGATTGCCGGTTTCGACTTTCCGGTTCTTAAATCCCGTCAGGACTGGATAGATGATTTCGGAGAGAATCATTGTTTAAGCAATCATCATACCGAATACCATTTTCACTGTTACATTCCTTTAGAACATGAAGGAAAAATGCTGGGGACTTTCGAGCTACATAACCATAACCGGGAATTGAGCAGGGAGGGGTTGACTTTTTGTTGCAATATTGCCGATTTCATTGCCGGATTACTTGCTGTGACCGGTAGAACAGGTCAGCAGTTAGCGGGTACCGCCACAAGCATTTCTAATGAAGCTGATCAGCACCGGGCAAGCCTACAGTATGAAGAAAAAATCAGGCATCTGGAGCGGAAAGTTGAGCAATTAAACGAAACGCTTGCTGGCTATCTGTTGTATTCCCTGAGTGAAGAGACTGAAGTTTACAAGCATCCTAAAATAGTGGGCGTAAGCGCTGAGATGCAGGTAGTTTACCGATTGCTCCATCGCATATCCGGATCAGAAACCACCGTTTTGATTTTAGGTGAAACAGGTACAGGCAAAGAGCTGTTCGCGAAAGCGATACATGATGAATCTGGCAGGAGCCAAAAACCTTTAATTAAGGTAAATTGTGCTGCCATTCCGCCAAATTTAATTGAATCGGAACTTTTCGGGCACGAAAAGGGCAGTTTTACCGGCGCTACTGAGCGGCGGATCGGCAAATTCGAACAGGCGGATAAGGGGACTATTTTTTTGGATGAGGTGGGTGAGCTACCGCTTGATCTACAAGTGAAACTGCTTCGGGTACTACAGGAAAGAGAAATAGAGCGGGTTGGCGGCAAAGCCACGATTCCCGTTGATGTGCGGATCATTTCTGCTACCAACCGAAATCTGTTAGCAGAGGTAGAAGCCGGGAATTTCAGAAGAGATTTATATTACAGACTGAATGTTTTTCCGCTTTCATTGCCACCATTGCGAAGCAGAAAAGAGGATATTGCTCTACTTGCGAACTTTTTTCTGGAAAGATTTAGCGAAAAATCACACCGTCCCTTTGCTGGTTTTTCAAAGAAAGCCATGTCTACGCTGATGGCATACAGCTGGCCCGGAAATGTACGGGAGTTGGAGCATGTAATAGAACGGGAAGCGGTGATGGCTCAGGGTGCGATGATCCGGAAAGTAACGATACCGGGTGTTACAGATCAATCTGTGCCCGCTGTTGCCGGCGTAAAAACGATCTTCGAGAATGAACGTGACCATATTTTTGCCGTTCTGGAATTGTGTGGTGGAAAAATATCCGGACAGAACGGAGCAGCGAAGCTGCTGGGGGTACCTGCCACTACGCTGAATTCTAAAATCAAGCGACTGGGTTTGTCGAAAAAGCACGTGATCTGATTGATCACGATATCCGGATTCTGCGAGCGTAAATTAACGAAATAGCGTAATTGATTTTGTTGGCGTAAAAGTTTAAGATACTGTTTATTAGGTGGTTGTTGCGGGGTATTATTCTTGCTTTATGCTTCGCTCAGATCGTAACCAATCAAATTTACCGCCACCTCAATGATATCAAACGGACAGAAAATAACATGCATCATTGTTGATGATAATCCCATTGCACGGGAAATCCTGATCATGCTCGCCAGTCAGGTGGACGATTTAGCAGTCCTCAATGACTGTGAAGACGCCCTTCAGGCTTACAACTACCTTCAAAACAATCCGGTTGACCTGATTCTGCTCGACATCGAAATGCCCGGAATGACCGGCATTGAGCTCACCAAAAACCTCAGCAATAAGGGAAACCTGATTATTTTTACCACTTCGAACAGAGATTATGCCCTTGAGGCTTTTGATCTTAATATTGCCGATTACCTGGTAAAGCCATTTTCTTCGCAACGCTTTTTACAAGCCATTGATAAGGCCAGAGCTATATTGAGCAGCAGATCGGAACATGTAGAGCTGGCCAACGACGAATTCATTTTTGTCCGCGACAGTAACGTTGTGCGCCGTGTGGGTGTTGACGATATTCTGTATGCAGAGGCGATGGGTGATTATGTAAAATTTCACACCACTGATAAACTCTACGCTATTCATACGCGGTTGAAATCTGTTGAAGAACGGCTTTCCAAAAACAAATTCATTCGCATTCACCGGTCGTACATTGTATCACTTCAGCATATTGACACCTTGCAGGAGGGAGGACTGGTTATTAAAGGTCGCTTTTTGCCAATTGCGGAGCGCTACAGAAAAAACCTGAACCGGACGATGAACATTATTTAGCGATATGGAAAAGAATAAATCACTGATGCCGGACAGCAGTTTCAACTACTTGATTTTCTCTGCTTTTTTGGTTGCTATGGGCTTGCTGGTGCTGGTGCAGTACAGTTCCTCCAGAAATATGAATACATTAATTGAGGGCAACAAGGAGCTTTTAGATGAATTGCGCACGAGTAATCATTTACGGGAAATTGACCGGGATATTTTAGGTGTAGAAAGCAGGATCAGGGCTGCCATTGCTACGGATGACACGACACACCTGGAAGGGGTGGAAAGTAAAATTCAGGCGGTGAGTATGTATCTGGATTCTCTTGATAATGGGAGTGAAGAGCCCGCAATTAAACGATATCTGGAGCGTTTGGCTTTTCTTGCCCAGGAAAAGGTAAATACCAAACATCATTTAATGGATCTTTACCGGAGGACGGGGAGAATGAATGACACCACCTCCATCGGAAATCCGCAAGCCCGCATCACTTCTGATGAGATTACCGGAACCACCCACAAGATTTACAACAGCCGGCAAGAGCGCATGCAGGCGCTGACCAGGAAAATTAACGAAAGCGGACAAAAAGCAAAGGCCTATGGTACTGCCTTAATTGTGCTGCTGCTTTTGAGCGGAGCCACCCTTTGCTGGTTTATTACCCGTCAGTTTAGAAACAGAACTTTGCTCATCAATCAGCTTAACGAATCGGAAAGAACATCCCGGCAGGCTTTAAGCATTAAGGAGAACTTTCTGGCTAATATGAGCCATGAAATCCGAACACCGCTCAATTCCATCCTTGGTTTTACTACGTTGTTGCGGCGGCAAAATGTTAGTCAACCATCTCAGCACTACATTACCTCTATACAACAGGCTGGAGAAAACCTGTTGGCTATTATTAATGATATTCTGGATATTTCCAAAATTGAGGCCGGAATGATGCGTATTGTAAACAAATCATTCAGCATTCGCGGCCTTTTGCATTCAGTTGAGGTGCTTTTTTCTGAGCGTGTAAAATCAAAAGGACTTCGTTACTCCACACAGATAGATGAAAACGTTCCGGATATTTTAACCGGCGATGCTACCCGTTTGACACAGATTATGGTTAATTTGCTGGGAAATGCACTCAAGTTCAGCGAAAAAGGGGCATTGAATACTGCTGTTTCCATTTCATCGGCTGCCCATAACTCCATTACCCTTAAATTCAGGGTTTCAGATGAGGGTATTGGCATTGAGTCGGAAAAACTGGAGCGGATTTTCGAGCGGTTTAATCAGGCAGATGATTCCATCACCAGGAACTACGGGGGAACGGGATTGGGTTTATCTATTGTTAAAGATTTACTGGATATTCAAAAGGGTACCATTGAAGTGGATAGCAGCCTGGGTAAAGGGACGACCTTTACTTTTGAAATTCCTTATCTCATCGCTGATGATACATCAGGCGTGGATGTAGTGAGATATAAAGTGGTTGAACCTGAATGGATCGGGAGCACCGTACATATTCTGATTGTTGACGATAATGTAATGAATCAGGACCTGATGGTCAACATACTGGGCTACTGGGGTTTTTCGTTTGCCATTGCTTCTAACGGTATCGAGGCGATAGAACAGGTAAAGGCTGGTACCTTCGACCTGATATTGATGGATATTCAAATGCCGGAAATGGATGGATATTCGGCAACGATACACCTGCGTACGGAACTGAAATCTGAGATACCTATTATTGCGATGACCGCTCATGCCATGTCGGGTGAGCGTGAAAAGTGTATCAATCTGGGTATGAATGATTATATTTCGAAGCCTGTTAATGAGCAGGAGCTACTGGCGCTGATTGAAAAAGTAACGGTGAAAGCTAATGCTGATGAAGGCATTGAACAAGAGTTTGTTTATCTGGATTTGGATTACCTGAAAGACATCGGTAAAGGAAACGTATTCTATGAGAGGAAAGTTACCGGACATTTCGTAAGCAGGATTCCGCAAGATATGATCAGTTTGCAGCAGGCACTTAAGGCAGAAGATTATGAAAAAATCAAACAAATAGCCCACAGTTTGCGTACTACTCTTGCCATTATGGGATTGTTGGAACGGACCGTTCATGTTTTAGATCAGCTGGAATTTCCGGAGAATGATAAAAGGCATTTTGAACCCCTAATTTCAGCACTTGAAATGATTTGTAAGGGGGCAGTTAAAGAGGCAGAAGGATATCTTAAAAGTTTAAAATAAGTAATTAACTGGTATGAATAAATTAAAGCTTTACGGTACACCAGAATCTCCTGAAATTTATCCGATCAGGGATTTTTTAAAAAGGAGCGTTGTAGATTTTGAATGGTTCGATATTTCTCACGATGATTTAGGCTGGGGACAAGGCATAACCTCTTTCAATAATCCTGATAAACATCCGGTGATAGAATTTCCGGATGGCAGAATAATTGTAAACCCAAGCCTTGAAGAAATTGCCTGTAATCTGGGCTGGATCACCGAACCTAAATATACAGAATACGATTTATCAATTTATGGTGCTGGTCCGGCGGGATTAAGTGCTGCGGTTTACGCGGCATCTGAAGGATTAAAAACCATCCTTATTGAGCGTGAGGCCATAGGCGGACAGGCGGGTACCAGTTCCCTGATAGAAAATTATTTAGGTTTTCCTGAAGGAATTTCCGGAGCAAACTTAGCCGAGAGGGCCAGGCAGCAGGCATTGAAATTCGGAGTGGAGATTTTACTGTTAAAAGAAGGTGTTAAAGGTACTTTTTATAACAACAGGATACATGTTGACTTTGCCACGGGGGAGAAACTGGTGGCGAAGGCAAATATTTGCGCTACAGGGGTAGAATATGCACGGCTGAATCTCCCGGATGAGGAAAGATTTTTTCATAAGGGTGTTTATTACGGGGCAGGTGCGAGCGAAGCTTTCTTTTGTCAGGATAAGGACCTGTATATTGTTGGTGGCGGAAACTCTGCCGGGCAGGCTGCTACTTATTTTTCGGGTTTTGCCAAACGGGTTTTTATGGTGATCAGAAAAGGCAACCTGGCAGATACCATTTCCGAATATTTGATTCAAAGAATCGATGCCATTAGTAATATCTTTGTTTTGTACCATGCGGAGGTAGCTGAACTGGAAGGTGATGATTATTTACAACGTATCAAAATTGTAAACAGGCAGGATGGAACTGAAACCTGGCACGACACTTCAAAGCTTTTTATTTGTATAGGTGGAAAGCCAAATACGGATTGGGCTTCGGAGACGGCGATTTGCAGGGATAAGAATGGCTATCTTTATACTGGAAACGATCTTGTTAATCTGGACCAGTATAAAATGTGCTGGGATGCCGACCGGCCACCTTACCATCTGGAGACCAGTGTTCCGGGCTCGTTTGCTGCCGGGGATGTGCGGTTTAATTCCGTAAAAAGAGTGGCCTCTGCTGTTGGTGAAGGGGCAATGGCGGTTACTCAGGTTCACCAGTATTTATCAAAATTATAAGCATGGAGAATTATCAGGTATGCAGCCATATTTTGGCTATCAAAGAATTAAAAACAGCCAAAGAAAGGGTGTGCGAACAGTGTGTGAAAGATGGAACCGATTGGGTGCACCTGCGCACCTGCCAAACCTGTGGCACTACTTTGTGTTGCGATTCATCGCCAATGCAACACATGTCGCACCATTGCAGGAATGTGAAACATCCTGTGGTGGTTTCATCGGAACCCGGAGAAAGGTGGTTGTATTGCTATATCGATGATGAAATGGCAGAATATTAAAGGAACTGAGGCATCCATTATTAAAGAAATAGAAATGAAAGCAATAGTGATTACAGCATACGGCGGGCCTGAAGTGCTGCAGGAACAGGAACAACCCACACCGGCTATTCAGGGAGATCAGGTGCTGATTGCGGTTAAAGCTGCAGGGTTAAACCGTTCTGATGTAGCCCAGCGGGAAGGAAATTATCCTCCTCCGGCAGGAGTTTCTGCTGAAATTCCCGGGCTGGAAGTTTCGGGTGTAGTGACCGCATGTGGGCCTGAGGTGAAAGACTTTAAGGTAGGCGATGAGGTTTGTGCGCTTCTGGCCGGTGGCGGATATGCAGAATATGTAGCCGTAGGTGAGGGACAATGTTTGCCTATACCAGCAGGCCTGAGCTTCGCAGAAGCTGCGAGTTTGCCAGAAACCATCTACACCGTATGGTCGAACGTATTTCAAAGAGCTGCACTACAGCCTGGTGAACGTTTGTTGGTTCATGGCGGAAGTAGTGGCATTGGCATCACAGCTATTCAGCTGGCTAAAGCGCTTGGTTCGCCGGTGGTGGTTACGGTAGGTTCGGATGAGAAAGGCCAGAATTGTATTGAGTTAGGCGCTGATTCATATATTAATTACAAAACACAGGATTTTGAAACTGAACTGAAAGAGGAGGGTGTTGATGTTATCCTGGATATGGTTGGCGGAGATTATCTGAGTAAAAATGTCAATATCCTGAAACCGGAAGGCAGACTGGTGCACATTAATGCCGTTAATGGCAGACATGTTGAACTGGATATCTGGAAAGTAATGATAAAGCGTTTAACCATTACCGGCAGTACACTCAGGAGCAGGGAATATGCGTTCAAACAAGAACTTACCGCACAGATTAAACGACATATCTGGCCACTAATCGAAGCCGGGAAGTTTAAACCTGTCATCTTTGAGACCTTTTTGTTTAACGATGCTGCTGAAGCACATCGGACGCTGGAAAGCAGTATGCATACCGGAAAAATAGTGCTGGTGCGTTAAAAATATACAATTGCTAAAACATTCGCGAATAAGAGGGGTTACATTAGAAAACATAAAGCTATGGGATTTATTAGAAACGCCATTATCGGTATTGCGATATTTGAAGGTATTAAGTACCTGACTAAAAAGGATGTATTAGGAACTTCCAATTTTGAGAAAATCAAAGAGCAGGTTCCGGAATATATTGAGAAAGCCAAAGTAGCCACTGAAGATATCAGGGCAGGCAGATTGCCGCAGGTTTAGCTGGTGGGAATCATCATGTTGACCGGCAACGGCTGGGAAAAAAGAAATGGGGACCATCAAAGATGTTCCCCATTTTAACCAACCAAACTAATGAATTCCGGAAACCACCCCGGGTTCAGATTATAAACGCAGCGTGATTCATTTTGTTTTGGAAAATTTTAATTTAGCAGTGAAAATATGATAATGCGTCCCAGAGGATTTTAACTGCTCATTTAAAAATACCCAAATCTATTTCGCCTTAAGCCTGTTACCATAGGTAATGTTATTCACTGGCAAGCAAACAAAGGCAGAAAATATTTTTTTCCTCATTCTCATCTTCGGTTTTTTAAAGTTGTTTATCCATATAATAGGGTTAGGTGAGTATGGTTTCCATGCTGATGAGCTTTACTATATCGAACTTGGGAAACACTTTGAGTGGGGCTACCCGGATATATCACCTTTTGTAACCTGGGTGGCGCGAATATCTGAATATTGTTTTGGATCATCCACATATGGCTTTCGGATCCTGCCTTGCTTTATTTCTGCACTTACAGTAATGTTGACAGGATACATTACGTATTATCTCGGTGGTGGTAAACTGGCCATCATTATTGCCTGTTCAACCATTATCTGTTCACCGGCCTATCTGGCTACATCCTATCTGCTTCAACCCGTGGTGTTTGATGTGTTCTTCTGGACACTGTTAACATTTAGTATTGTTGCATACGAAAAAACAAAGCTTCAAAAATACCTGTACCTGGCTGCCTTTGCACTGGGACTAGGGCTACTCAATAAATACAGTATCCTTCTTTATTCGGGATTGCTGAGCTTTACTTTTTTTACCATTTCCTTCAGGCAATTCCGTGCGGTGTTTGCAAAACTGATCCGGCCATTGCTGTTGTTGATGCTGCTCATTACGCCAAACCTGATCTGGCAACTGATTCACGGGTTTCCGGCTTTCCACTATGTTTATTCCGTGGGGTCGTCCATGCTTTCATTTGATATTCCAGATTACCTGTTTCAGCTTTTCTTTTTCCATGGGGCAGGGGTCGCGGTATGGTCGGCAGGATTTCTTTTGCTACTGTTCAACAAAAAAACTGAAGAGAGAGGCAGAATCTGGTGCGCTTCCTTTTTGCTGCTGATGGTTTTACTAGCCCTGCTAAAAGGCAAACTGTACTATGGGTTAGGGATATTTCCGATTTTCTTTGCGGCAGGAGGCCAGTGCTGGGAAATTCTGCTTAACCGCTTAAAAAAGCCCTTAGGCATCGTTTTTGTCGGGATGCTTTACCTTTTTGCAGTGTTAAGTTTACCGGTTGTAATTCCGGTGTTTCCGGTTGAGGTTTGCAAAATCTACATTCAGCATATGGTTAAATATACCAGGTTTTCGCGCCCCCTGCGCTATGAAGATGGGAAGACGGGCGATATCCCTCAATTCTTTGCAGACATGACTGGCTGGAAACAGTTCGCCGGAGCGGTGCTGGAGATTTCGAACAGCTTTCCGTGTGCAAAAGGAGAGCTAAGCATTCTTACTGAAGACTATGCTATCGCTGGTGCACTGAAATATTATGGTAAAGCAGCTATGCCTCCGGTAATTTCTGCACATAATAGCTTTTTGCTCTATTCGCCCGAAACCCTTCAGGCGCATACCGTCCTCTACCTCACCAGAATGTCGCCACAGAAGGTCAGCAATTTCGGTATTAACGTGGTATGTTTAGATCAGCTACATCATGAAAATTCGCATCTCGACGGGCTCTACATTTACAGGATTTCCCGACCTAACTTACTCCTGCAGAACAAATATCTGGACGATATGCGGAAGTTTTATCCTCATTGATTTTAAGTTTATATATTGAACAATAAGCGGGAGAAATTGTTAACTTCATCAAATGCAGATTGAAACAGAAATCCTTGTCATCGGTGGCGGACTGGCCGGCTTAACTGCTGCGCTTCATCTGCAAAAAAACGGATTCCAGGTTACCCTCATCGAAAAAAAAAGCTATCCCCATCATAAAGTTTGTGGAGAATATGTTTCCAATGAAGTACTGCCATATCTAGCCTGGCTGGGCATTTCCTTTGAGAGTCTGCAGCCAACATCAATCCATAATTTACAGGTGACTTCGGTCACAGGAAAGTGTATCAACGCTAAACTGCCACTCGGGGGATTTGGTTTAAGCCGTTATGCGATGGATCATTTCCTCTATCAGACACTGTTAAAACGGGGGGGCTCCGTACTGGCAGATACCGTAACCCGTGTAAGCTATCAGGAGAGTCATTTTGCTGTCGAAACCAATCAGGGAAAGCATATCACTGCAAAACAAGTTCTTGGCGCTTTTGGTAAACGATCTTCGCTTGACAAAACCTTAAACCGGGATTTCATTCAGAATAAATCTCCTTATATGGCGGTAAAAGCACATTACGAAGGTACATTTCCATCCGATCTGGTTGCTTTGCATAATTTTAACGGAGGCTACTGTGGCGTGTCGAAAGTGGAAGAGGATAAACTGAATATCTGTTATCTGGCCAGCTATCAAACCTGTAAGCGTTATAAAAACATTGGTGACTATCAGGAGGAAGTGATGTATCAAAACAGGCAGCTTAGAAATATTCTGAAAGCTTCCATACTGCTCTTTGATGCACCTCTTACCATCAGTCAGATTTGCTTTGATGAAAAGGAGCCTGTTTTTGAGCATATCATTATGATTGGTGATAGCGCGGCATTGATCCACCCGCTATGCGGCAATGGTATGGCCATGGCTATGCATGGTGCCAAAATTGCCGCTGAGCTTACCACGGCATTTTTACAAGATAAAATGATTTCACGCGCGTGTTTTGAAAAAGTATATACCCAGCAATGGACAAAACTTTTTCATGGAAGACTCCTTGCCGGTAAAATGTTGTCTGCTGTTTTCAATAACACCACCACGCAAAGGCTGGCGATAGCAGCTTTAACTAAAATGCCTGCCTTGCTATCCGGCACCATCAGAATGACCCATGGAAAACCAATATCAATAGCGAACTAAATGCCAATAGATACAAAATACAGGAGTACTGCACCAGAGATAATGGATGATTTTGCCATGGAAGGTGAAATCCTGACAGATGCGCTTGATAAAATCGCCGCCATCAATAAACTACTTGGGGGCAATAAAGTCACGCTGGAAGGGATCAGGATGCTGATGGGGAAGAATAAATCAGCGGTAATACGCATTACGGATGTTGGCTGCGGCAATGGGGCGATGCTCAGGATGCTGGCTGATTATGCCCGGAAACATCAACTTAATTTTGAATTGAAAGGGATTGATGCGAATAAATGCACCATCGAACATGCCATCAGCTGTTCTTTAAATTACCCGGATATCCACTACCAATGCAGTGATATTTTTGATGAAAGGGCAAACGATGAAGAATGCGATATCCTGCTTTTTACACTTACCCTGCATCACTTTTCTGATCGCGAGATCCTATCACTTTTGAAAAACCTAAGCAAGCGTGTATGCGTAGGTATTGTGGTGAATGACCTGGAGCGGAGTGCTATTGCCTACCGGCTTTTTACGGCATTGAGTTTTGTATTCGGGCTGAATCACATGTCGAGGGAGGATGGTTTGGTTTCCATTCTAAGGGGATTCAAAAGAGCAGATTTACAGCGTTATACAGCGGCTTTGAACTTTAATTCGAGTATTGGCTGGCGATGGGCATTCAGATATTTATGGGTAATAAAAACACGATGAGCGTAAAAATAAAAACAGTAAGCAAAGCCTTACCCCAATTCTCGAGAACAACTGCCGAAATCCTTCCTTTTCTGGATGTGTGGTTAGCGGGGCAGGATGAGCGTTTCATCAGAAAGGTAAAAAAGATATTTGAGGGTGCTGCCGTTGATAAACGGTACTCAATTATGGCACCCGAAGAAGTGTTCTCTGATTTAAGTTTTGAAAAGCGGAATGACATCTATGTCAGGGAATCCATTAAGCTCGGCAAACAATGTTTGTCTGCCGCGCTCGAAAAGGCAGATTGGAAGGCTACTGACCTGGACTTTATCATCACGGTAAGCTGTACCGGAATCATGATTCCCTCGCTGGATGCCTACCTGATTAATTCCCTTGGCCTCAAGAAAGATATTGTGCGGCTGCCGGTAACGGAAATGGGCTGCGCCGCGGGCGTGTCGGGAATGATTTATGCTAAAAACTTTTTGAAGGCTAATCCCGGTAAAAGAGCAGCTGTAGTGGCTGTAGAATCACCAACGGCAACATTTCAACTCAATGATTTCTCGATGGCGAACATTGTGAGTGCCGCAATTTTTGGAGATGGGGCGGCATGCGTGTTGTTAAGTTCAGCTGAATCAGAGCAGGGACCGGAGGTGGTAGACGAGGAAATGTACCACTTTTACGAGGCCGAGGATATGATGGGCTTTAAGCTCACAGATAGCGGACTTCAAATGGTGCTAGATGTGGAAGTGCCTGAAACCATTGCCAGCCATTTTCCTGAGATTATTCATCCTTTTCTCGCAAAAAACGGATTAGAAATTTCTGATATTAACCATCTTATTTTTCACCCGGGAGGAAAGAAGATTATTCAGGTGGTGGAAGAACTTTTTGGTGAGCTGGGCAAAAATATCGACCGGACCAAATCCGTATTAAGGCAATATGGCAACATGAGCAGCGCAACTGTGCTTTATGTACTTGAGCAATATATGGAAAGCCATCCCGCTCCGGGTGATACCGGTTTAATGCTGAGTTTCGGTCCGGGTTTTTCGGCACAGAGAATCCTTTTAAAGTGGTAATATGACCAGTGCAGAAATTTTAAGTAAACTTCCTTATGGTCCCGGCTTTTTGTTTGTCGGCGAGCTTTTGCATATTGATGAAAACGGTATTAAGGGCACCTACACCTTTGATCAGACGCTTCCCTTCTACCAGTCTCACTTCAGGCATTTCCCGGTAACCCCGGCCGTTATACTCACTGAAACAATGGCCCAGATTGGATTAGTTTGTTTAGGGATATATCTGCTCAGGGAAAGTACTATGGGCCAAGGCACGGGGCTGGCGATGAGCTCGAGCTGTATTGATTTTATAAAACCTGTTTATCCGGGAGAGCAGGTTACTGTGATCAGCGAGAAAGTTTACTTCAGGTTCAATAAATTATCCTGTAAAGTAAGGATGGAGAATGCGGCCGGAGAGACGGTGTGCAAAGGTACAATATCAGGTATGTTAACGGGAAGTTCAAATGAATGAAAACAGGGTAGTGATTACAGGGCTTGGGGTTTGTGCACCCAATGGTACAACGCTTGCCGAGTTTCAGCAGGCCATAGAAAAGGGGGTATCCGGGATCCGGCATCAGCCCGAACTCGAACGGCTGGGCTTTTCCTGTCAGATTGCCGGCATGCCTGAGCTTAGTCCCGAGCGCATTGCACAATACTTTAGCCCGCTTGAAATGAGAAACATGGACAGTACGGGCATCGTTTACGGCGTTATTGCCGGACTTGATGCCTGGCAGGATGCAGGTCTTGATACTGCAGCTGCCAACGAACCCGATTGGGACACCGGCACATTTTTCGGTACCGGAACTTCAGGAATAGATAAGTTCAGGTGGGCCATCAACAAAATCGATGCCCTGGAAATCAGAAAGCTGGGAAGCAGTGTAGTGGTGCAAACCATGGCCAGCGGCGTCAGTGCATTTATTAGTGGTAAACTTGGTTTAGGAAACCGTGTCAGTACGAATTCGGCGGCCTGCGCAACAGGCACTGAAAGTATCCTGATGGCGTATGAGCACATTAAGTCTGGTAAAGCGAAAAGGATGCTGGCAGGGAGCACCAGTGATAGCGGTCCCTATATCTGGGGCGGTTTTGATGCAATGAAGGTGTGTACATTTAAACATAATGAGGCTCCGGAAACGGGAAGCAGGCCCATGAGTGCAACGGCCAGCGGCTTTGTTCCGGGGAGCGGGGCAGGCGCACTGGTTCTGGAATCACTGGAGAGTGCCCTCGCCCGGAAGGCCAGAATTTATGGGGAAATCATCGGTGGCCATATCAATTCAGGCGGCCAGCGGGGGGGTGGCACCATGACGGCCCCCAATGCTGCGGCAGTGCAACGATGTATCAACGAAGCCATTAGTGATGCGTGTATTAAGCCTGGAGATATTGAAGTGATTAATGGCCACTTAACTGCAACCAGCAAAGACGCATTTGAAATTGCGAACTGGAAAGAGGCCCTAGGCTGTTCGAAAGCGGACTTTCCGTATATCAATTCGCTTAAAGGGATGATTGGGCATTGCATCAGCGCTTCAGGAAGTATTGAAAGTGTTGCTCCCGTTCTCCAGTTACACCATGGTTTCATTTTTCCGAATGTGAACTGCGAAGATTTGCATCCGGAAATTGCAGCACTGATCGCTGAAGACCGGATTCCCCAAAAGCGATTGAAAAAAAGCTTTAATATATTAGCAAAAGCAAGTTTTGGCTTCGGCGATGTGAATGCCTGTTTGATTTTTAAAAAATACAAAAATGGATAAACAAGAGATAATTAGCGGTTTAACGGATATCATATCACTTTATACTGAAGAAAAAGGAGCATTAAATAATATCAGTGAGCAAACAGATTTTATTGCCGATTTAAAAGTCAATTCAGCAAATCTTGTTGATATTGTTTTAGACATCGAAGAAAAATTCAATATCACAATAGATAACGATTCGATGGCGAAAATGCTGAATGTGAAAGCCACCATTGAAGTGATCCAAAACAAACTTGCTGAAAATGCTGGGAAATGATGTGGTAGATTTGAACCTGGCCGCAAAGCAGAATAACTTTAGAAGGGCAAATTACCTTAATAAAATATTCAGTCCTGAGGAGCAGCAGCTGGTTTACGATTCGGATTGTGCTGACCTGATGGTTTGGCTCATCTGGAGTATGAAAGAAGCAGCATATAAAATCGTCAACAGAAATACCAGACATCGGTTTTACAATCCAACGAGTTTTCGATGTGCTGTTCAACTTGATGATTTACAAGCTACAGGATCTGTTGATTATGGTGGTGATAAATTCATGACTCATAGTGTTATAACTTCAGATTATGTTCATACACTGAGTGTTGAAGCCGACCTGAGCATTGACCAGTGCTGCGTACTGCAGCGCCACAATTCGGATGACTATGCTTTATGTTTTAACCGGGGGAATGAGGGCATGCAATTGCAAAAAGACAACAGCGGACTCCCGGAAATATTTATCGGGGATATAAAGACCCGTCACCTCGCCTCCATCAGCCATCATGGGCAATTTCTGTTTATTGCCTTTCTGAAGGCGGCCTATTAAGCGCTTTTTTTAAGCTTAACAGTCAGGCCAGGATGCACCTTGTTTAATCAAGGCATCCTGGCGACCGGAGAAACGTTAATTCCGTAAACTAGCTGGCAAAATTGAATTTGCCCTCAAATAATTTTCCGATAAGTGGAAGGGGTTTCCTCACCTCATTATTTGCGGCAACAATGCCTAAAAGCAGAAATACGAGGGTGGCCACACTTACGATAAGTGACAGGAAGTATAAGGAAGGTACCATGCTAACCACTACAGACAACGCAATTCCCAGGATAAAGCTTAAAATAATTAAACCTAAAGATTGCCCTAAATGGTAATTCACTAATGGATTTCTGTCTGCACTTTTTTTGTACTGAAGATAAGCTACCACCCATCCGATGATGGTAACATAAGCCAAAATGGCCATTGTTTTGTTCGACATAACTTTGTTTTTTTAAATGATAGATATAAATTGATTGAAACAAAATTATTGGTAACTGTGCTGATGACCAAGTAAATGGCATCTACATTGCGTCTACCTTTAAAAATCCAGGCGTCTACAAAATGTCTACAACAATATTCCGAATAGCTTGTTATTGTATATTCGTTTAATCCAGCTACCCATTGTTAAACAGATATATGCTTTACAGATGTTGAATAAAATTGCCCCTTTGCTGTTTATTTTTCTGATGACTTTCGCCTTCCAGTCTAAGGCACAGCAACTTTTGTTAGATTCATTGGAAAGCGTAATAAAAGACGCATCAGCCGAACAAAAACCAGTCGCTATGGCAGAACTGGCAAGAGCCACCTACGAGACCAATCCTAAAAAGGCAGTCCAACTTTCCTTAAATGCCGTTTTGCAGGCAAAGAAGGACGGAGATCAAGGTATCCTTGCTTTTTGTTATGCCACAGCCGGACATCTGCTGATGAGAAGAGAACAACAGAAACGGGCAGGGGCTTATATTGACAGTGCTTTAAAAAGTACTGAAAAATCTAACGATAAACTTTATAAAGGTTTCGCATGGCTACGCAAGGGTTGGTTTGAGCTGAATAAAGGAGATAATGAGCAAGCCATGTCTGCTTTCATTACGGCAGACAAGTTACTTGGTGCCAGCAGCGATCGCAAATCCTACAGTTACCGGGTGTTGATTGATCACTATGCTTCGAGTATTTATGCCTACGGGAGCGATACCTTGAAACAACATAAGTATGCGGTTTCAGCACTGCAGATGGCGCAGCAAAGCAAATACCC
This sequence comes from Pedobacter frigidisoli, assembly GCF_032678525.1. Lineage (GTDB taxonomy): Bacteria > Bacteroidota > Bacteroidia > Sphingobacteriales > Sphingobacteriaceae > Pedobacter > Pedobacter frigidisoli_A. Next base: position 207,205 of record NZ_JAVTSE010000005.1, on the reverse strand, counting down.
CGATGATTTTCAAATTGCCTATATGACGGTGGCACATAGTTTTTTTTCGGCCTTTGAGGCCAATACTTCGAAACGCAATCTTCTTGATTCTGCTATGTATCATTATAACAAGGCTTCGCGGGTATATCAGCTCAACCGGGAAAAAATCTTACTTCAAAGTAATGCATCTCTCACGGCACTCAATATGGCCAATATCTATTTTAAATATTTTCCGCCGGGATTTGAAGGTCAAGCCAGAAAATATGTGAACGATGCGTTAAATATTGCCAGGAAAACAAACATACAGGAAGTAATTGCCAATTGTTATGGCATATTAAGTGAATATGCCATGCGGCGAAACGATTATAAAGGTGCGGAAAACTACCTGCTCACGGGCATATCAGAACTCAACCGTGCTTCGCCTGGGGTAGACATCACCCGTTCCCGGATGATGATGGGCTTAGCCAACCTTGCAGAAAAAAGTGGCGACAAAGTTAAGGCCCTTGCTTATTATAAGCAGTATACAGATTATTATAAAAAAGTTTTTGATGCCCAGAAGCTGGCTACTGTTCAGCAACTGGAAGAACAATATCATGCTGAACAGCGCGATATGGAAATATCCGGATTACGGGAGCGGGCGAAACTTAACAGGCAGATCAACTGGCTGTATGTGGGTGTTGCTGCGGCAAGTATTCTGGTACTGGCGCTGCTCCTGGGGTTTTATCATTACAAACTGAAAGCTTCCCAGCAAAAAATACTTTTATCGCTTCAGGAAAAACAAGAGGCCGAACTCAGGGCGTCACTTGGTGAACAGGAACGGGAGAGAATTGCCGCAGAGCAGGCCCTGCTTCAGGACCGAACGGAATGGTTAGAGCGGGAATTACTTGCAGGAACCCTGAAAATAGAAGAGAAGAATACCATACTGGAATTATTAAAGGATAAATCGAAAGATTCAAACACAGAAGCTGCAGCGAAAACGATGGGACGCATTATTACTCAAAGTTTACGGATGGAGAAAGATAAGGATGAAGAATACCATTCTATAGGTGATATTCATCCTGCGTTTTTTAGTGCGCTGCAAAAAAGGGCAGGTGAGGGTTTGACACGGCTTGATCTGAAATATTGCGCCTACATTTCAATGGGTTTTGATAACCGGGAAATTGCCAGCAGGTTGGGGATAGAAATCAAAAGCATACGAATGGCCAAGTACAGGTTAAAACAAAAACTTGGATTGGAAAAGGAACAAAGTCTGGATGTCTTCCTGCAATCTTTCGAAAAGCGTTAAGTATAGTCATGTTGACGCGTGGTAAATACGTGATTTTGTGAATTTACCCCTTAAATTCATCACATTTTTTGGTTTTATGCAAATAGCCGGGTATTTATAGGTATTTTCAATGCGTGCAAAGTTTTGATGATCAGTCGTTTGTTAATGAAATGTTAACGTTGGCAATATTGGTTCGAGCAGCTATCTATTAAGTATTAAATACACTACCAGTATGTTATTGTCCAGAGAGACTTTAGATGTTAAACATTTTCGCGTTAGGCTTACTCAGGCCAGGGAAGCCATTCTCGACGAGATTAGCCTGTTAATCAAAAAGCAATTCTCAACTGATGAGGTGGAAATCAGGCTTGGCGCGCTTCCTGATGGTATTTCAAACCAGAAAGCCTCCTGTATTTATAGTGAAATCCCCGGAGATCAGCAAGAAGTTCTTGGTGTAATCATTATTCATTATACCGGCGATCGTATACATCAGGATCAGCTTATGCTGGATGGCATGGCCAGAATGCTGGGCGTTCAGTTGAGTGCAATGGCGCTATCATCATCAATGACTGATGATTACGACCTGATTAAAGAGGAATTTGACCTTTTTCAGGTTGAGCTTGATGTGGCTTATGATGATCTGAATGTTGCTCAACAAGAGCTTAGTGAGTCGTACAATCTTGGTTTGTTGCTCAACCGAAATCTTTCCCGGTTACGGGTTGAATTAAAGGCCTTTCTGGATCAGGCCCCGATTGCCTTTGGGATTGTGCGTCACCGGCAACTTAAAATTGAAATTGCCAACAAACTGATCCTTAACCTTTGGGGAAAAGATAAATCCGTTATCGGCAAACCCATGTCGATTGCATTGCCTGAATTGATCGGACAGCCTTATCTGGACATACTGGATGAGGTTTATACATCCGGCACCCGATATGTAGGGAAGGAGGCCAGTGTAATGCTTGAGCTTAAAAACGGAATGGAAGAAGTTTTTTTTAATTTTATATATGAGCCGCTGATCAATGCACGGGGTAATACTTCCGCCATTATGATCATTGCAACAGATGTAACCCAGCAAACCAGGAAGGGAATGGAAATGAAACTGGAGCTGGAAAATTATTCCCTTAAATCTGATCAGGGTTAGACTGGTTCCAAAGGAATGATGCTATTGCAAAAAAACAGATTTACCAAAAATTCAGATCAGGACCAATTTTTCCGCCACATAAACGGTTTATAAGCCAGTAATTATTGCAGATAACCCGGAAATGGTTAATGCAATTTCAAAAATTACATTGTCATTCAGTTTAAGGTTATGGCCTTTTGGGTTGGCATGAAAAGGAATTTCCTGTTCATTCTCGTCTACGATCATTCCCGTCTGATCTAGCTCGTCAAGGGATATTATTGTTCCTTTTCTCATTCGTAAATGTTTTTATCTATCAGCGTCATCTTCAGAAAACTATTTGTTCAGCGCTGAGGTTTGTAGTTCTGATGGTATCACCATACTGTTATTTATCACCCTCACTACATCCCAACTGAGATTGTTAGCTTCATCCGGTCTTCCACATATCCGCACCTGAATCTGCGCGCCATTGTAGAATGTCGAAATTTCCAGGAAGTCACTGTTGATATCGAGTGTACTTAGGAGTCGGTTAAAACGTTTTAACAGACTCTTGTTTAAATCTTTATTTTCAGTTAATATTTTCATAGGGATAGTTGTATCATAGTACAAAACGTATGCCTAATCATACAAATATCGGATTTATTGTGAATTTGAAAAATTAAAATCTTCACACTACAGGAATATCCGCCTTTACAGTACATAGAGGCAGATTGGATTTGACATTCGTCAAGAAATAATTTAATCCTAACTTCTTTTCATCATAGAATAATGGATGAGGTTTGTGAGGTATCTAGAATATATTGTTCTTTCAAACTTTAGGGCAGCTTACATATGGCTTTAACTGCTTTACCAACTCTGTTACCTTTTGCTGTTCCTCAAGGAAACTTTCCATCGCCTCTAATATGGTTACTACGTCCTGATTATCCAGATTAAGATATTTGAAACTGCCGGCCAGAGAGTAATCCAAATGGGTTCGCATAAACTTCGGAATTTTATAACTACCTACCGACAATGCGCAGGCATAGTAATAAAGGCTTAGTAAAACAGAATCGTAAAAGTTGATGTAATAGAAAAGCACCCTTGCATAACTTTTGGTGATGAGGTCGTTGCGCATAATGGGCTGATAGCGGGTGGCTTCCCGCTGAACTTCCCGGTCGGCATAGCATTCCATAATTAATAACCCGTGCCGCAGTTCTATATCATCAGCTATCGGAAAGGAAATGCCCATGGTTTCATAGGAGCGTACCACAAAGGGATCATCGACCGTTTCGAAAAAGTCTGCATCCCGAATCAGGTTATCTTCATCAAGGTTGTTTAAGTCGTAGCCGTAGTTTTTTAAGCTTTTTTTAAAAGTGAGGTATAAACAGAAATTGTAAAACTGGGTCTGTATATCATTGGCAGTGATCAGGAGTGCCGCAATGCAAAGGTTGTAATCGAAGGGCGCATTCTTATTCATCGTTTCTTTTCGCTGGACACTGGATAGTGCGCAAGGTAAAAAAGATAATGTCGAAAAACAAAGGTTGGGGGTGATATCCAGCGTAAGTTTTCCAACGTTTAACGCCTCAACTGTTGACCTTTTAAGGCACATCAACGGAATGCAGCTAGTGGTATCTTAGTGGTCTGCTAGTGGTTTGCTAGTGGTTTAGTAGCCATAAATGACTAGAAAACCGCTTGCAGATAGCTTTGAAGGCCCTTTTCGGGTGGTAAATGCCTTTAGCGTAACCAAAAAGGAACTATTCTGGTTATCATCTTAGGATTTTAGAAGATCTATTTTACGTTAAGCGCAGTTAATCAACTCATCATCTCAAGCGATGATTCTTTGTGATTTTTTCTGAATAGCTTGGGTTCTTTGGTGGTGATGAGTGCACAAATAATCGGCAAATAGGCCGATTTTACATTAAGGTTTATAAGATTGAGATGGATGCTGATCAATATAACGATCCAACAATCATAACTCTAAAACAAAGAGTTGAATTTATTTTATCTATTCCTAAATTTAAGGCATCAATGAGAAAGAATAAAAAGAATTATAATCAGTTAATTGGACATAATGGTCGAAAAGGAACAAAAAAGAAATTAAACCGATATTTCGGTTTCAATAGCATCCGCATATGTTTAGGGCAATAATTTTTATTATCGCTATAATTTTTGTTACAAAAGCTTAACTTCTCCCGGTTTTTACAGTCTTTTCCTTAACAAAATCTGTCAGTTCATCACGATAGCTGTCACCCACGGAAATCCGAAGATCGTTGGCCATTTTAATAATGTTGTTTTCTATCTCTTCCAGATAGTTCTTGGAAATAACAAATGAACGGTGGATCTGTATAAAATAATTTTTCTTTGCTAAAATCTCTTTTATTTTAATTAATGTGATGTGGGCAACAATCGTTTTATTTGTGGTGTAGATAGAAACATAATTTTGTATACTTTCAATAGCTACAATCTCCGCGAAGCGAATTCGCACCAATCTCGACTTATCATTTTTACTTTTAATAAAGAAAAATTCATCATCTTCAGCCTTTGCCGGTGGTTCTACAGGAGCTGAAGCGCTGTTTAGTTTATTTAAAACACCAGCAAATTTGCCTAACGAAAAGGGTTTCAGGAGAAAATCATCAGCATCAATTTCAAACGCATCTAATGCATATTTAGGGTGTGCTGTAGTAAGGATTAAGTGTTTTGTTTTCGATCTAATGATTCTTGAAAGCTCTATGCCTGACATTTTTGGCATTTCGATATCCATAAATACGATATCCAGATTATCCATTTTTCTGATGTAATGCATTGCTGAAATTGGGTCTGTAAAGCTTTTAAGAAGGGTGTAATTACCTAATGTCTCAATGTAATCAGATAATATTTCGAGGTTCGCTGCATCATCATCGACAGCAATACAATTTAACTTCATTTTTAGAGAGGGTTAACGACTATGTTACAAAGATATATTTTGTAACAATATTGTCAAAAAAATAATACTTAAAAAGATAATCTGGTTTGAAAGTGCGGACTTTTGTGGAAAACTTTTTCCATCGGCGCAAATTACCTGTTTCGTCAAGCAATTTTTAGCTTTCGTCAACCTGGAAGGAAGTTCTGTGGATTTCATATTCTGCAGGGGCCTGAACCAGAATTATTTTGATGAACTTCGGACTGAAGTTCTTTTCTACCAAACAAGCTGAACCTCCTGTTTTATTATTTTTTTAAACCTTGTCGCAACCGGGTGTATGTGGCGTACTATGCAAAAATTAGTTTTGTTTAAAACGGGTTGTTTTTTTATGGTTTAGAACTACGGCGCAATGATGAAAGGTATTGATTAAGTTATAGTAAAAAGAGTCAACAAACAAACTAATTAACATTTTTTAGTATGGCAACATATATAACATCTGGATTAGCCTCGACCCGGCTCAAGTGGCTTTACGCAGTTGTATTTTTATTTAGCACTTTTCAAGCGCAAGCGCAGGTAGAAACATTCCAAACGGTCACTGAACGAGGCAATAGCACGAACATAGGGCTTCGAATCCCATCTATTGATGTGGGAGATTCGTATGATGGACATCGCTATGGTTATTTGCAGATAGTCCGGCCTCCCGAGCAGGGTAACCAGTTCCACCTGTCATTCATTCGAAGCGGACAAATGGTGTATGGTTTAGGTTTGCTAAACAATTCGAGCACTTTTGGTTTGCAGCCGGGTGGAGGTAATGATACCGTTGAAGGACTGTTTATGTCGCCGTCTGGATCGGTTGGTATTGGAAATCCAAATCCAGTCTTTAAACTCGATCTGAATGGTGGGATGCGGGCAACAGGTAATTTATACGTATCAATGAGTAATGCAACCGGAGGTGGTATTACATTATCTGACGATGGCGATATTGTAGACATGAACGATGGCTGGGCGACCCACAGATTCAGTTATGGCCTTCATTTGACCAATGGGAACGCCAGTGGCTCTACTACTATACAACTATCCAACGGTAGCCATCACCCCACTTTTTTCGGGTCCAATGGCTTTGGCGTGGGTACTCAAACACCGCAGGCAAATTTTGAGGTTTCAGGGACTGCACTATTTGGGGGGGCTAATCTTGATCCGGCAGGAGCCCCCGGTCAACTCGGCTATATGGCAAATACAGGTAAATTGCTGATTGGCCTCAACCGCTCGGCGGGGAAAGGGGAGACCAGTTTTATTACCAATCAGGGCGCAGGTGTTATTGGAGGGTTTGGCTTCCATCATTTTAGTAATGCCGGAACTGATACGCAGCTGATGTTTATGCGTGGAGACGGAAACATTGGCATCGGTACAGATAATCCGACCACGCGGCTGGATGTACGGGGCACCATCAGCGTACCAGAAATTGCTTTCAGAAATGCCGATGGCGGAGACGACAGTGATCCATACCGATTGCGTAAGGTGCAATCCAGCTCTAACGAAAACTGGCTTGAACTTCAGTTGAACGATGATGCGAATGAATCTTTTAGGATTTACGGAAATTCTTGTCAGGGAGGTTATGGTTGCGGTGTCTACAGTGGCAACTTATATCATTCTTTTGATGCATCAGGCAATGTGTACCATGCAGGTATGGTAGGCATCGGAACCAATACCCCCAGCGAAAAACTCACCGTTAATGGTAAAATTAAGGCGCTGGAAATAAGGGTGAATGGATCCGGGTTGGGTGATTACGTTTTTGACAACGGTTACAAAAATATGCCTTTGAAAGATCTTGAGAAGTTTATACAAGACAACAAGCACCTTCCGGAAATACCGAGCGCTGTAGAAGCTGAAAAGAACGGTCTTGAACTGGGTGAAATGAATAAGTTGCTCTTGAAGAAGATCGAAGAACTGACCTTGCACCTGATCAGCGAGCATAAACGCAACGACGACCGTGATAAGGTTATACAGGAGCAGAATCAAAAAATTGAGGCACTTGCAAGAAAATTAACGAATAGACATTAGAATATTTATGAACATAGCATTCAAGGGTTTCACAAGCCTTATTATGATTAGCCTTTTTAGTTATCTTTCATCAAAGGCGCAACAGGTAATTGGTACATTCAATAGTAATGATCAGATGGAGTGGCCAAATGTAGTTTGGTACCGCAACACTAGTTTGGGATGGGATGAAGGTTTGATCAAGACAGGATTTGGTACTAATGGTATCGCACGCCCGGGTTTTGGAATACACATGAATGAAGACAAGCAATTTTCATTCTGGTCTTCAGGCTTTGTCCCGCTTCTTTCGGTGGATGGAGGTACAGGAAATAGCTTCATTAAAGGTAAGTTGGGATTGGGCATACTCAATCCAAAAACGCAATTGCAGCTTCCGGAGGCAAGTTTTATTACTATAGGAAATTATGAAGCAAACGGCGCGCCGAAAGGAATTCAGTTCACTGGCTTTCGTGATATTATTCCTAATTATTTTGGAGCATCTATCGACTCTTATCCTGATTGGTATTGCTGTAACGGTTATCCTGACGCTGGGTACCCAGGTATTATGCAAATGGGCATGCGTTTTCTGCTTCACGGACCTAACGGCGACCTGGCCAATGATAAAAAGACAGCTATGATTATCCGATCCAACGGCCACGTGGGAGTGGGTACCGAAAACCGTGCCTACGATTTGGATGTCACGAACTACATCGCAGTCGGTGCACAGGGAGGCGTAGACCGTACGGTGCTTACCGGAGGCACAGGACTCGGATCAAGTGTAAAGCTGTTTTATGCCAATGGTGCTACCAATTCGAATCTAACGGGAAACAGTGATAGTTACCTGAATGTGGTTGTGGGGAATGTAGGCATCGCCCTTACCAACCCAAGCGAACGCCTTACAGTGAATGGCAAAGTTAAAGCGCGCGAAATCAGGGTTGATGTACAGGGCATGCCAGATTACGTTTTTAAAGCAGGTTATCAGAACATGTCGCTCTCAGAAACGGAGGCCTATATCAAAAAACATCAACATCTTCCTGAAGTCCCGAGTGCTAAAGATGCCGAACAAAATGGCCTTGAGCTTGGAGAAATGAATAAGCTACTTTTGAAGAAGATTGAGGAGCTAACGTTGCATTTGATCCAACAGTCAAAAAAATTGGATGTGCAATCCGAGCGCCTGGATCAGCAAGCTAAAGAAATACAAAAATTAAAAAAGAATTAAGATGGATATAAGCAATATGAGATTCAGTCAAGCAACATTTCTACTTCGGCTGGCCGTTATTTTTGTTTTCCGTAAGCATCCTTTTAAATCCACAGAAGTACCAGGTTTACTTTTAAATATGCTGTTGTTAACGTTGTTGATTCTTTCCGGTAACAATCCGGCAAGTGCACAGCATTTTAACAGAACGCCTTTCATCGAGCCGAGTGGAGTAATGGAAGTAGGTAGATTCTTCGATTTTCATGATACGAATGATGGTACCTCAGATTATTCGTTAAGAATGGAAGTTTCTGACGGCAAATTATATAGCTCCGGTTTAGGTGTATTCCCAGGGTTAGGAATAAATACGATTTCCGTCAATGGTAACCAAATGCACATCTTTGGCGGTTATTCATCCTCTACTAATCTAATATTATCTGCAAACTACGAAAATGCTTACCGATGGAAATTCAGAACCACTGATCGGGGTAATGCCATTGATCTTGACATTATATGCACTGATAATGCTGATCGGGAAGAACAGGTATTGAAATTATCGCCCTCGTTTTCTGGCAGACCAGAAATGTCGGTGATGAATGACTGGCTTACTGTAAACAATGCTAATATTGGCATCGGTACATCTTCCCCGGATGTGAAGCTGCATTTAAAAGGCGGATCGATGATGGTTGGAACGAACAGCGTCAATAATAACAATACCGATGGTTATATGAGTATCGGTAACATATTAGAAAATTCATCACCTCATGCTCAGAATTGGCATTCATCCAGTACACTTTTATTGAATGCTCAAGACTTTTCGACTATCGGATTCCACGATTCGGGTTTACGCGTCGACTTTATCCGTGTTGGCAATGGCATTATGGAGCTTGGCTACGATGGCGGCTGGGGAAGGCCTCACATTAAACTTCCAAATGGCATATGGGATGCTTCAGGGAATGTTGGCATTGGTTTAGAAAATCCTACCGAACGTCTTACAGTGAATGGCAAAGTTAAAGCCCGTGAAATCAGGGTAGATGTACAGGGTATGCCAGATTACGTTTTTAAAGCAGGTTATCAGAACATGTCGCTCTCAGAAACGGAGGCCTATATCAAAAAACATCAACATCTTCCTGAAGTCCCGAGTGCAACAGAGGCTGAACAAAATGGCCTGGAGCTGGGAGAAATGAATAAGTTACTCCTGAAAAAGATTGAGGAGCTCACTTTACACCTTATTGAAAAAGATAAGCAGTTGAATCGATTCGAAGAAAGGCTGAATGAATTAGAGGGATACCAAAAGAAAAATGAGATCAAGAATTAGACTTACATTACTATTAATGCCTTTTAGCATCACGCTATTAGCACAAACACATCTTACCAGCGCCAATGCTGCTGCAGTTGCGATTAATCCAGCTGACCACTTTGTATATAGTGGAAAGGATGTTGCCTTTTATGGGTTAGGTTGGTATAACGAAGATATTAATTGGCCACCTTACGCATATTTATCTTCATTTTCTGGTATAAATTTTTTTACTCAAGGTTCATCACGGGTATTTATTGGGGGACAAGGTAACCTTGGAATTAATACCGTAAATCCCCGTAACAAATTGGACCTATGGGGAGGGAAATTATCTGTGACAGGCGACGATTATAATGGAACAGCTGTTTTAGGCGCATCAGGAGGTATAAGTTATTTCGGCAGTGAGTACCTGAATAATGGCATAGCTATTTCGCCAGCAGGAAATGTTGGAGTTGCGACCAGCACCCCCCGTGCTACATTTGATAACGCTAAGTTTGTCAGCGCCGGCGGTTTAGCAACAGTTATGGCTCGTTTACAGGAAGGTGATTATGCAGGTGAAGGAACCTTTCTGGGTGTAAGAGGTTTCGAAACACAAAACCAGGCTTTTCAGAATAAGAGTTTTGCACTGGAACATAACTTTTATGGAGTAACTAATAGTGCGATTAATTTTTATCGTGGTGGGAGTGTAACGGGTGGATATTTGACATTCAGTACTTACCACAACATCGAACGAATGCGTATTGATCGGGATGGTAACGTTGGGATTGGCCTCGCCAACCCAAGCGAACGCCTCACGGTGAATGGCAAAGTTAAAGCACGCGAAATCAGGGTGGATGCCAGCAATATGCCGGATTATGTTTTTGAACAAAAATATTGGAACATGCCACTTCCCAAACTTGAAAAATACCTGCAAATTAATAAACACCTTCCCGGAATACCATCTGCTCAGGAGTTTCAGCAAAATGGACTAGAATTGGGCGAGATGAGTAAACTGCTCCTTAAGAAGATTGAGGAACTAACCCTACACGTTATCGAACAAGACAAACAAATCAGGCTGCAGGGAAAGGAAATTAATCGGTTGAAGAAGAACAAACGCTAAATATATTTTTATGAAGAAAATTTGGATTGGCTTATTTCTATGCATCGTTGGTTTTACAGTTACGGCCCAGCAGGAATATTTACCAATGTATGCAAGTAGAAGCATACCTGTCCGAACCCGGGATACCGTGATCAAGGGCCTTACGAAAAACCTTCATCATGTAGATAAGTCGGTAGCCAGGGTGAATGGTAACGGAATGGTGCATGATGTGGATGTGCAAAGTCCCCGAACGTTTTTAGGAATTCAGGATCAGGGTGAAACGCTCGCCAGCGTCACTAATAGGGATAACCACACCCATGCTAATATTTCTCTCAGCAATGTCAGCACGCCTAATCCCAATACCAGTGGTGCAGATGCAGACTACGGTCGTCTGGGTTTTTTCAATTCAGATTTTGGGATCGAGAATGTGAGGCTGGAGGGTTTTTATGGTAGTGGGCAGTTTGTAGATCGTGGAGGCCTAAAAATTTATACGCGCGATCATGATGGCTTACAGCCACGAATGGTAGTTGGGTCTGGTGGACATGTTGGAATCGGAACATTCAGTTCGGAGAACAGGCTCACTGTAGCTGGTAGGATTGGTGCACAGGAAATTAAAGTAAGCGGACAGAATATGCCTGATTATGTATTCAAAACAGGATATAGAAATTTGTCGCTGCGGGAAATTGAGCAATACATCAACCTCAACAAGCATTTGCCTGAAGTACCCAGCGCAGTAGAGGCTGATCAGAACGGTATCGAACTTGGTGAAATGAACAGGTTGCTTTTAAAAAAGATTGAAGAACTGACACTCCACCTGATAAATCATGAACATCAGCTGGAATTACAGGAAATACAACTAACCAAGGCGCTCAATGAGCTAAAAAGAATTAAAAAAAGAAAATGAAAAATAAACTTTTTTTCCTGATTCTGCTGCTACCTGTTTTCAAAGTTGCTGCCCAGGACTTTAATTTGCCTGCAGATGGAAAATGGTATCTGGTGGCCAGAATTGGTGGCCGTCACAGCGAGATAGATTACACCTATTTCCACACTACTGCACATACACCCTCCTTGCTTTCGGGCAAGATGCAGTTTATCAATGCACAAAACTTTGCCATTCAGGAGCATCATAGCATGGGGTATGCCCAATGGCTCCAACCAGCTTTTGCACTCCTAAATTTTGGAGCTGAATCTCAAATCTGGGTGAAGGCCGCTACGGGTGCTGATGTCGGTACGTTCAGGGTCAATAAGATATTGACCGGAACCCTGGAACTAGGCTCGCAAAATGATACCAACCTGGCCGATAATGGTGCCATTGTGACGACCTATAACCAAATCAGAGATAATGGTCACACCTATATTGGTAACCTCCATGTACTGGATGGAAATGTTGGCATTGGCACTGATGCTACTGCGGAGAGATTGACGGTAAACGGGAAGATCCACGCCAAAGAAATCAAAGTAGATGGGAGTGGAATGCCAGATTATGTTTTTGAGCCGGATTATCCGCTTCGCTCGCTTCATGATACAGAAAACTATATTAGAATGCACAAACATTTACCTGAGGTGCCTTCTGCGAAAACGGCAAGTGAAAAGGGGATTGAACTTGGGCAAATGAACCGAATACTGCTCAGAAAGATCGAAGAGCTCACCTTGCAACTTGTTGAAATGGGAAAGAAAGTGGATAAGTTGGAGCATAAAGGACAGAATAAAAAGAAACTTATGCAGTTTCGCCGCAAATAGTCCTTCCAAAATTTTGGGTTTCATCAAACATTTCCCAGCGTTCGTCTGCATTCACGAGTGTTCCGTCCAAACAACCCCTTCAGCTCTTTCACGCCGGTACTTTTTTAATGATATTCGAAGTGGAGTTAACTCCTCCGGAAAACCAAACAAACACCATTAACTTACCCCTTTTAACGTCCATTATCGACCGCTTGAAGAGTTGAGCAATAGTGTGCTATGCTAAAAATGAATTGTATGAACAATGTCTTAAAAATAGTAATTGTACTGTTTTTCTGCTGTCTGTGCCCGGCCAGGCTTTTTGCACAGCTGCCTGTAAGTAAGCAGGCTGTTGCAGATAGTCTCCAGTCCGCCAAAAAGAAATTTGCCGGGGTCGATTCGATAGCAGCCCAGAAATTTCAGTCAGCTAAAAAAAATATTGCCAGTCAGGTAAATGAGCGTGTGAAACAGTCAAACATTGCTAAGCTGCTCAAAAAAGATTCTGTTAAAAAAGGCTCTACAATTCAACTTAAGGATTTCTCGGTAGAAAACGCTACGCAATACGTTCCGGTAAAAACACCGAATAGTAGCAAGAATCTTTTTAATAGCCTGAGTTTTAATGGAGAACTTAAGGTGAAACAAATCCCGATTGATTTAACCCTTGTAAACAATTTTACGGGCATGCGGGATTTCAGGCTGGATCAAGGCAATTTATTCAAGTTCGATATTCCGCGACCAAGCTTTGGAGAATTCTTCAGTGCTGATATCAATAAGTATAGGCAGTTAAAGAAAAATGTACTTAGCGGGCAGGCTGTTGAATCTGTATTGCGAAAAAAAATTCAGGACCGGCTGGCGAGAAGTATTGACCTGAGCATGGTACCAAAATTACAAACCTACCTCAATAGTCCTGAACGCATGCGCAGTTTATTACAGATGAATGAATTGGAGCTTAAAACCAAACTTAACGAATTTACAGATGAGGCGAAACAACAGATTATAAGTCAGGGCAAAGCGCTTAGTGATAAAGGAAAAGATTCGTTGACTAACCTCTATATGGAAAAGAAAGATATTTTATATAAAGAAATCCATGAACTACAAGCTGCTGTGAACGAAAGTGGACTTGATGCCGAAAAACTGGCGTTGATGGAAAAAGTAGCCAGTGGTAAAATTTCCCAAAAAGAAATGGAAGATTTTTTTGTTGCAGAACTTTCCAAGTCGAAACAGGGTAGTTTTCTGCAAAAAAGCTATTCGCAACTACGGGAAATGCAGGCCGGTAACTTTGGTGCACAGCTTCCGGGTAGTTTCCTGAACCGGGATCTTTTTCTGAATGGATTTAACCTCTCGCTACGCACCGCCAGGGGACCAGTTAAAGTGGGAATCAGTACCACCAAAGACCTAAACAGTGCAAAAGATGCAGGCTTCGATGCTTCCAGCTTTTCTATCCCAAAGCTTTACAGCTACCTGAGTGTACCCACAACTAATTTTTCATTCGGCTCGGGAAAACTCTCGTGGGTGGGTACTTATGACAGGCAGTTTTCTGGTGGCTTTGCCCCTTTACAAAATACCCTTCCCAGAAATAATATGGTATTTACCCTGAGCCAGGCTTTTAAATTTAAATCTGCAGGTACCGTTACGCTTGATGTGTCTAAATCTTCTACCCAATATAAAGAATTGGCCAGCTTTGGCCCCGATCAGCTCATGATTGATCGGTACACCAATGGTAACTACTTCCGTGACGATTTATTACAAACTATGTCTTTGGGTGCTAATCATGCAATTGATGCGAAAAAAATCGGACTCAAAAGTTCGGTATTTGTAAGCTATTCAGGATCAGGCTTCCAAAATCCCGGTCAGCAGGCAATCGGTAACCTCAATCTTCGTTTTGGAGGTAATATCCGTAAAACGCTTTTCCATAATAAACTTACGCTTGCCTTGCGAAGCGACTTCAAAAATATGCCAATCAGTGCTTCCGACAATGCTCATTGGAGCAACCGGAATATTCAATTCGATTCGAGAATGAAAATTTCCAGGAGCTCTACACTGGGTGTAAAATACATCAGTAATGGTGTGGATAAGGTAACCCAGGGCAGCACACCAGTATATGGCGCTCGGAAACTGCAGCTCGACCTCAACAGCAGCTATAAATTGTTGGGGCAGCGCAGCTTCACCCATTTCAGTCTCGGTCAGCAGGAAATTGCCAATCCTTTATCACTGGGTAACTCCAGCCTGATGCAGGTTAACATGGTACAAAGTGTAAACTTCAACAACTTTTCGCTTTCAGGCAACCTCTTTTACAACCGCGAGCTGAATACCAATACCATCCTGGGTAATATGCTCAATTCAGATGCATCTATTCAATATCAAATATTCCGGTCGATATCGATGTCTACCGGCCTAAGTTACCTCGATAACCAGAATCTTGCCCGCCAGGCAGGGGTTAAGCAAAGCATCCAGCTCATTTTGCTTAAACATTTCGACGTGTCTGCTTACGTGGATATGAGAAAGAATCTAATTAGTCCGACCTACCCCGACCTTTTTGCCACCAACAGGGGCGAGTTATCTATTCACTATTATCTGGACAGAAAATGATCAAGCTAAAACACATATTTTTAATGTGCCTTTTTTTCTACGCAAATTTTGCATGGGGACAGGCCACAATTGTTTTCGTACCAGAAGTACAGGGCACTACATTGAACGGGTTGTTCAGGGCAGCCATTTATAATCCCACCGGCATAAAATCGGTGAGGATGAATATTGTGGTTAGCGAAACCCGTGCGGGCAGAATTGCTACGATCCAAACAGTACCGTTTCAAATCGGACCAGGGAGCAATGTAATTCCATCTGGTGTAGCCCGTTCGGCCAGTATTGCAATCGCACAGAACACCACAGCCAATTTCATCAGGCGGAATCAATATTTTCCGCAGGGTGATTATGAGTATGCTTTCAACATCATCTCGGCTTCCTCTAGTGAGGAGGTTATCGTCGATCAGACGTTTAACCATGAAGTGACTCCGCCAGCGCCACTTGATTTAATTGAACCTTATGATCAGGATGAGATCTGCGAGAAACGGCCGCTGCTTACCTGGCAGCCCTCATTACCTGCAGTTGACGGACAGCTGTATCAGCTCCTGCTGGTTGAAATTAAAGATAAGCAAAATGCCGTTGAGGCACTCAACTACAACCTGCCTGTCGTAAACCAAAAGGGTATTCCGGCGAACCTGCTGGTTTACCCACCTAACGCAAAAGAGCTGGTTGCCGGAAAAAAATATGCCTGGCAGGTAAGTGCCTATAAAGACCAAACGATTATCAACCGTTCGGACGTATGGTCGTTTGAGGTGAATTGCCCGGATACGATGGCAAATGCGCCAGATAGTGATCTGGGATATCGGGACATTGAAGACCTGGCCAAGGGGAATTTTTACGTAGCTAATGGTATTCTACGTTTTTCACTCATTAATTCCAATCAGGAGCAACAATTAAGATACTCTATCATTTGCATTAGTAACAAGGCGTTATTGCCCAGACGATTGAAGAAAATTCAGCTAACTAAGGGCGTAAATAAAATCAAATTAGATTTTACCGGGAACGCGGCTTTCAAAGACGGCGAACACTACGTAATGAGGGTTACGTTACCGGATGGAACAACAAGAAGTATCAGGTTTACCTATAAAGCGATTCAATGAGAAATATTACCATTCTGATCATTTTGCTGAGTTTGGGCTCATGTAAATTAAAAAATCCTTCTGCTGAACAAGTCGATAACGATCTGCACATTCAGGTGATGAAACAGGTTAGCCATCCCGATTCAATAAGTGAATATAGGGTAAGGATTTTCACAAAAAAGGAGCAGGAGAAATCACTTGCCTTAGCTCTAAACAAACAAATGCAGTTTTATGCAGATAGCTTGTTCTACCTAACCCACCATGGATCAGAAACATATCCTGACATGGTGATACCTGTATCGACGTCAGTTGCAAACTGCTACGAATATGTATTGCTTTTCAGCCCTCACGAAGCAATAGGGGAAAGTGAACCCTTGCTGATTTATCACGACAAATATATTAACGGAAAGACTTATACATTGAGGATAAAACAAATATGATCAATATATTAACGCAAAGGACAGTTGCTATAGGAAGGCTGCTGTTGATGATCTGGTTAGTTAACGTGTTGTTACCTATTGCAGGCCATGCTTTAACAACGGGGCCGTCTCAACCAGAGGTACAGCAATTTCAGCCTGTGGGACTCAGTGATATGGTAGATTTGAACAGTGGGGACTTTAAATACAACATCCCTCTGCTTGATATTGATGGCTATCCGGTTAATCTGATTTATCAATCGGGTACCGGTATGGAAGATGAAGCCAGTTGGGTTGGACTAGGTTGGAACCTAAATGTGGGGGCTATTAACCGACAGGTAAGAGGTGTTGCTGATGATTTTGGAGGAGAAGATAAAGTGGAAACCTCCCACCATATTAAAAAGAAAATTACCATTGGAGGAAGGCTGCATACGAAGATGGAAATAAGGGGGCGGTTTCAGGAAACAAACTCAAAAAGTAAATTGGGAATTACTGGTAATCTGAGCCTGGGCGTTTTTAATGATAATTACACCGGCTACGGCGCGGAAATTTCGGCAAATGCAGGTATTTCATTTTCTTTCGTTAACAGTGGGCGTTACACTGGCGGATTAGGTCTAGGGGTAACATCAAGTACTGCCAATGGTGCCGATATTTCTCCTAACATCAGCCTCGCTGTTAGGGAGGGCGCTTACGGCGACAGTAATACGCTTTCCAATTTAAGTAGCTCATTGGGTTATAACAGCCGATCGGGAATGAAAGCATTAAGTTTTGGTCAAACTTACAAGGGGTATAGCGGAGCTGAAGCTTCACACTCCTTCAATACCGAACCAATTATGCCAAAAGTTCAGATTCCATACCGGTCAACGTTTACCTCTGTTACATTTGACGCCGGACTTTCGGCTACAGTTTTATACTGGGGAGCAGGGGCAACAGGGTATATAAATACCCGGGAGGTAGCTAATGAAAATATGAGTAATCCTGCCTATGGCTTCCTTTATGCCGAACGTGGAAAAGATAATCCGGATGCTCTAATGGACTTTATCCGGGAGAAGGACAACCCTGTGATAAAAGATATGCCCAACCTGGCATTGCCGGTTACAACGCCCGATGTGTGGACTTACAACAGCCAGGCCGGGTCTGGCCAGTTCAGGCTTTACCGGGGAGGGACAGGTGCTTATTTTGATAACCGGGTAAATGAACAAAGCAAGGCAGAAAGTTATGGAGTTGATCTGGGGTTTGGCCTAGGTAAACACATAGGTGTTAACGCCTACAATCAGTTCGGCAATAACACCACTCAAAAGTGGACAGATCAAAATGCTTATATCAAAAAAGGTGATTTTCAGGATGAACCACGTACGGATCCAAGATATCAACATGTATTTTTCAAAGCCTTTGGCGAGTTAAGCCAGGAAGATGAAACTCTGGCTGGTCGACTTAAACAAAGTAACCCGGTATCAATTAAAATTGGTGGATCAGGTGCGGCAAATGAATTCGTAGTTCAGAATGGCTTTTACAATAATCTAAATCAATCGGTAAACGATCCAATCCTAAAAACACAAAGACAGGTTCAAAAAACAGCCATATCTTATCTTACAGCTAAAGAAGCCTCGATAGGGGGACTTAATAAAACAATTGATGTTTATCCTTTTTACAACTATGGTAGTTTCGTACCGCCCGAGGAGCCGGATTTAATACAACCTATTGAAAAACTACCAAGGGTATCAGGTACAGGAGGTACCCGCAAAAACCATCATATATCGGAAATTACGGTCAATGAAAGTGGCGGGCAACGAGCTGTTTACGGTTTTCCGGTATATAATATCTCACACGAGGAATACAGTTTTGCTGTTGGAAAAAACGTAGGCAGACAGGCTGGAGGATATTTGTCCGATCGTGGCTTGGTTGCGGTATCCGCTTCGGGGGTCGAAACAGGAAAAGGAATTGATCACTATTACCATAAGGAAAAACAGCCTGCTTATGCTTATGCTTACATGTTATCGGGAATTCTATCGCCCGATTATCAAGACAAGACAGGAGATGGGATCACTCCAGATGACAATGGGAGTGCACTAAAGTTTAATTATTCTAAAATCAATAACTTTAAATGGCGTACGCCTTATAATAATCATTTTTCGAATGCTTCTGATGTCAAAAATCTGGCGAATTTAAATCGGGGACTTCTGGCCGATCCTGATGATGATAAAGGAAGTATTGTTTACGGAGAAAAAGAAATCGCTTATGTCAACAGCATTGTGTCCCGTACAAAAGTAGCCTATTTTATCACTGAAGATCGAAAAGATGGCCTTGGCGTTAATGGATTAAATGGCGAACGCGGAACAGTACGTCAAAAAAGATTACGTGAAATCAGGCTGTATTCGAGGATGGATATGTCAAAACCGATCAAGGTAATTAAGTTTGATTACGATTATGGCTTGTGTCCTAATACACCTAATTCGGATGCTACGGCAAGCGATGGAGCTGTTCAGGGTAAACTTACGTTAAAAGCTGTATGGTTTGAATATGGCAAAACTACCAAAGGGGCTAATCATAAATACAAATTTGGTTATAATGCGAAAATTAATAATCAAGAAAAAGGATATGTTGCCATGAGCATGGACCGTTGGGGCACTTTTAAGGACGGGTTGGGCAATATTGGAGGATTAAGTAATGAAGAATTCCCGTATAGCGATCAAAATAAAGCTTTAGCCGACGATGCTGCAGCGCTGTGGAATCTTTCTTCTATTATACTTCCTTCAGGTGGAGAAATAAAGGTTGATTACGAAGCTGATGATTACGCTTATGTGCAGAACCGGCAGGCGATGGTGATGGCTCCGTTTAGTATGGCAGGCTCAGCCGATGGCTCCCTCAATGATGAAGCCACTGGTATAAATATTAACTTACCTTCAGGCAGGGAGAGTGGAAGTCAGGGAACCGATTTGCAGTGGTTTAAAGAAAATTATTTAAATGGGTCATCTTACATTTATACTAAAACCTTTGTAAAGGTAGGTACTGAAGCCGATGATTACGACTTAGTACCGGTGTATTGTAAAATCCAGAATGTATCAATTAATGGGAATACCGCAAATGTTACGTTTGAGCAAATTCAGGAGGCTGGATTATCAATTAACCCCATCCGGCACGCGGCATGGCAAAGGTTGAAAAATGAATATCCAAGGTATGCTTATCCTGGTTTTCAGAACCGGGTAGGTGACAATGTTTCATCAGGAGCCAAAGCAGTATTTGCAGCCATTGGAAATGCAGTTGGTAATCTAGCTGAATTAAAAGAGAATTTTTATCAGAAAGCTAAACGTAAGGGATTGGCTACCCAGATCCGGACCGGACAGAGTTTTGCAAAAATTGCCCAGCGAAGCGGTTTTAAAATTGGTGGTGGAGTCCGTGTGAAACGCCTGTTTATTAATGATAACTGGGGTGGGTTTTCAGGGACAGGGATTGCCAATGGTGTATTTGGCCAAGCTTACGATTATACCATGCTTGAAGGTGGAAAAAGAATAAGTAGTGGGGTAGCTGCGTATGAACCTGGAATTGGAAGTGATGAAAACCCTTTCAGGCAGCCAGTACCCTATATGCAGAAAATTAAAGGGGCGATCAATAACTATTTTGAACTCGAAGAGCCATTTGGAGAATCGTTTTTTCCGGCACCTTCAGTTGGATATAGCAAAGTAACAGTAAGAGATCTTGATGCAAACGGAATAGCGCAGGAATGGCCTAAAACGGGTTTAACGATTCATGAATTTTATACCGCCCGCGACTTTCCAACCAAGGTAACCGTTACCCCGATTAAAAGTGAAAATCCAATCCCGGCACAAATTTATGCAGTTGTAACAACCAACTATTTTGAAACCCTAACAATGAGCCAGGGCTATTGCATCGAAGTGAACGACATGCATGGAAGACCCAAAGCCACTAGGGTATTCAACGCATCGGGTGCTGAAATATCTTCTACCGAATATCAGTATAGGGTTAAAAACGCTAATGATCGGGTGAAGGAACTTAATAATCAGGTGACTATTGTCGATCAGAGTGGTACCCTCCATTCTGATAAAATTATAGGTAGAGATATAGAGCTTTTTACCGATTTAAGGGAACAAAAATCTTCAAATGCAGGTGTAAGTGCAACTATTGGCATTGACTTTCTCCCGGTGTTTCAAATACCAATCCCACATATTCCTATTAATGTAAATACTGAACTGAAAATTTTCAGATCCGCCTGTGCGGTAAAGGTTGTGAGTACAACGGGTATTCTCTATAAGGTAATTAAAAAGCAGGATGGGGCTAGCTCGACGGTTGAAAATATGGCCTACGACGGGCTAACGGGTGATGCTGTTATTACTAAAACCCAAAGTGAATTTAAGCAGGATTTCTATACGCTAAACCTCCCGGCCTACTGGCCTTATTCTAAAATGGGCGGAGCATATAAAACTGTAGGTATGGTACTTAAAGATGTTGCCTTAAATAATTTTAAGGAAATTAATCAACAATACTGGGATATTCTTTCAGAGGGAGATGAGCTAATTAATACGTCATCGGGTGATCGCTATTGGGTGATCAATTGCCGGCCCCTCGAGTTAAACCCCGTCCAGGTATTTGAGAACGGGTTAAATGAACATACGGGATATACCAAAGGTCTTATCGATCGCAGCGGTAAAAAATTGGCTGGCATTACTCAAAGCCAAAATACCTTTAAGGTGGTGCGTTCTGTTTACCGCAACCAGTTGGAAGAGGTTGCAGCAAGCGTGGTGTCACTCAAGTACCCTGTTTATAATAACCGGATTATACTGGCTACTGAACAGGAACTGGGAAGCTATAAAGTTCTTAGTGCTTCAGCAAAAACATACGATCAGCTTTGGCCTGGCGATAGCTGCGGGCAATCTGATGTACCAATTGAAAATCAATCCATGATATTTCGTTTTAAAGATGCAACAAATCATAGCCTTCATGGACAAGCTCCTGCCAGAATATTTAATGCATGTGATGACGAGGTGTATATTCCTAATTGTGGAAACCCTTTTGTCATTCCTAATAATACTTTTATGAACCGCAGGCTTTGGACTGCTGGTATATGGCTCGCTGAAAACAATGACATCTATACAAATATCAACAGGTGGGTAGGTGTCCGTACAGCCTTCAAAACCGAATACAATAAGACCTATTACATCGGGTTTTCTGGTGATGATGACATCAGGATAACTATAGATGGATCGGTTATTTCTACAGACAGGCAATCGCTTGAATATTGGACCATGCGACCGTTGAACATTCCGGCAGGCCAACATACCATCGAGATAGAAGGCTATAATACTAACAGGGCGAATAATTCTGATGCCGAAAATCCCGGCAGTTTTGGCGTGGAAATTTACAATAATACAGCAAATGAACTGGTGGCTGCGAATTCGGCCGCAAACCTCAATATTATCTTTACGACCCACGACCTTGTAGGACGTAATGATCTTCAGAGCTTCCGGTCAGATGTTTATGGCAACAGGGTATGGCATTTTACCAATGATAGTTACTATAATCCTTTTGTTCAGGGCTTATTGGGCAACTGGAGACCTCAACAACAGTTTACCTATCAGGTAAGTCGCAGATACAGCGATATTTTTGGTCAGGCAAAAGGAGCAGACCTTAAAAATGCCGGTACCTTTGAAAACTTTGCCTCTTTTTTCAGTTATAGTAATGAAAGATGGAACCTGGCAGATGCTGGTGCCAAGTGGACCAATACGAGTCGGGTAACAGCCTACGATAGGTATGGTCAAGAACTTGAAACCCGCGATGCTATGGATAAAAGTAGTGCTGCCCTTTTCGACTTTAATGGTCTGCTCCCATCGGCGGTTGCCTCTAATGCCATGAACCGCGAGATTTATTTTAATAGCTTTGAAGATACCCAATACAGGTTAAAATATTCTGGAGCTTGTATGCCTGTTGGATTCGATATTATGCAAGGGAAAAGCTCACTGAATAGCGTACTCACCTCAAGAGTGGCGCATTCGGGTATTAATAGTGTATTGTTAACCGGAAACGGCATTAAGTTAACCACTTCAATACACAATGTACAGCCAAAAACAAATTTCTATCTAAATTATAATAATGGTCAGTACACCTTAAACAAAGGAATTGGAATGTTCAATAATGGCTTCGAACCGGTTCCTAATAAGACCTATATCATCAGCTTCTGGATCAAAGATGGACGACCTGATTTAAAGACTCTGCAACTTTTTGGTACCAGAAAAACGCAGAATTCCGGCGCTTCATCATTAAGTTTCAACTACAGGGCAACTGTGGAAGGCTGGAAACTTGTTGAAGCTGAACTACCAATATATAATACACTCAATGAGACTCTCGAAATAACAATAGGTAGTAATGGAGGCAATATAACACATATAGATGACATCCGGATCAAACCAAAACAGTCGCAGATGAAAAGCTATATATATCATCCGGGAACATTTAAACTAATGGCAGAGATGGATGAAAACGGCTTTTCTACGCTTTATGAATATGATGACGAGGGATCGTTGATCCGGGTAAAAAAAGAAACCGAACGGGGTATTGTTACGCTGAAGGAAACCCGTTCAGCACTTAGAAGACAACTTTAAATACAAAAATATGAAGTTAAAACGCATTAAAAATATCATCCTGTTTGCTTCACTTGCGATGGGTGGAATAATTGCTTTTGCCAGTGTAAAAAAAACTACCAGCAGATTAATAAAGCGAGTAACTGTATCAAAAGTAATTAAGACAGGCCAGGTCGATGCTCCAACACTTTCATTATTACTTGAGCTGGCGGAAAAGATCAATCCATCTACTGTAAACTACCAGCTCTCTGGTGAGGTAAGCTACAGCGAGGGGAAGGAAGGCACTGCGAACGAGTCTATGCCATGTATTTCAATAAGAAGAGGAGATGACTTCTATTACAGACTTGGGCAAACAGAAACAATCCAGCAAAAGGGATTGAATGTTTGTGTGGACCACAATCTGAAGAAGATCGCGATTTACAAAGCAATTGCCCCGGGTTTCGGAGTATTTCCGATAAAAACAGATAGTCTGGCACAATATCTTTCAACAGAAGGATATCGTGTTAAACTGGAAGAGCTCTCCAACACCGAATCCAGAATTGTGGTGTCAAATCCTGATCACGTCCGCTGCAAGGAGTTTTACATCCGGTTTTTGAATAATAAACATTTGCCACTCTTATTCTTTAGCCGGTTAAGCAATCCTGCTGATCCTGATAACATGTTGCTCGATAAAAGGATCAGCTTCAGAATGGATTATTCGGGCAAGCTGCCTGATAGCCTGCTGATGGTTTCGAAAATTATTCGAAAGGAAGGAAAGGAAACATTCTCACTGATGCCAGCCTATACGGGGTATGAACTAATGGATTTACGGTAGAAAGGTCAGCTGTTTTTTTTAAATATGATTTAATATGAGAAGTATATCTATTGTTCTGCTTTTAGGCTTTTGGGGTAACCTTTTGAGTGCACAAACAGGCACGAGAAATGATGCTAGCAGCTTTGGGAACGGGGAAAATTCAGGCTTTTTTGAGACCAGTGCGCCTGTTAACTATCCTGCCGGGGCCGAGTCGTGGTGGCATTTACTGGATGTAAGGCATTCCAATACGGCCAATAACTTTTCCATGCAAATTGCCGGTAGTTTTTATGACCAGGATTTATTCTACCGCAAAACGAATAATTATGGTCAAACGCAATGGTCCCGCTTTCTTTCAGAACGCGACGGTTATCTAACCAGTGGTCGGTTATGGATCTCTTCGGGTGCCGGGCAATCTTTTTTTTACGGAAAGCAAGCCGGCGCAGGCTATACTTTCGGCGCAGGAATTTTCAGGGCCGAAACGGATAACCCCGACGGTTCTCAAAATACTTTTTTTGATGGTATCACGGCCGGGAACCGGAAATTTTCGGTAAGGGCCGATGGTACGGGCTACCTGTATACAGGTTTAGGCATTGGCATTTACGAACCCCAGACTGCACTGCATATTGCAGGCGACCAAATGATTACCATGGGGAATTACGAGTCGGGGAGCGGAATCAGAGGAATACATTTCACAGGTTTCAGGGATGTGCAGCCCAATTATTTTGGGGCTTCGATGGAAGCAGTACCCGAGTGGTTGTGTTGCAATTTCCCGGGGACTGGATATCCGGGAATAAAAAAGGTTGGCATGCGTTTTTATGTGCACGGTAACAGCGATGTTCCATCAGATAAGCTCCTGGCCATGAACATCAGGAGTGACGGGAATGTTGGTATCGGATCGGAGAGCCCGGGATCAAAACTGGAAGTTGCGGGAGCCCTAAACCTGAAGTACGCAAGCAGCGGTGATGATTATTTCTTTAAGCATACCGATTTATCCGGTGGTATGATTGCCGGAATGAAACGTTCGGGTAATTCATTGCTGATGAAAAGCTACGATAGTTTTAAAGTAGTTACCGGGAACGATGTTTCTGAAACGCCCCGGCTTACTGTACTGGCCAATGGAAATGTTGGGCTTGGAACTGCCAATCCGAATACCAGACTTGCGCTAGTAAATGCTTATTCGGGAATGAGCCTCGACCCAGGAACGGCACCGTACTTTGGATCTATTTCTTTTAATCGGGAGGCTGCAACCGGAGGCATATTCAATGCCCAGGGAAATGCCTTTCAAATTAACAATGGACCTGATGGACATTTTCATATACAGGTGTACCGTGGAGATGGATCTCCGGTTAGTTCCGACGGTTTTTTCATAAGCGGTACGAATGCCAACGTGGGAATAGGAACAAAAGAAGCTGTTGAAAAGCTAACTGTAAATGGCAAAATCAAGGCCAGTGAAATCAGGGTTAATGGATCGGGCCTTGGTGATTACGTGTTTGAAACGGATTATCCCAATATGCCACTCGACCAGCTTGAAAACTACATTCGTTTAAATCAACACCTGCCCGAAATGCCTACAGCAGCTGAGGCTGAAAAGAACGGCCTTGAAATAGGTGAAATGAGCAAACTCCTTCTAAAAAAAATTGAAGAGTTGACCTTGCACCTCATTGAGAAAGACAAGCAGGTTAGAAAACTCGAGAGTGCTGTACAAAAGATGGCCCAGCTCGAAACCGAACTATCCATATTGAAAGCCCTCATTTATAAACAAAAATAACAGACCGGTATCACTATCGGTAATTTATTAAACTGACAAATATGACGATGTCTAAACTGCTGCTCAAAATTATGTTTCCTATTATGCTGCTGTTGCAGCTTAATGCTTATGCAGGTATTGAGCCTTATAAGAATTTTATCAAAGGAACTGTTAAGGCCGGCGATTCTATTCTGGTTAAGGATGAAAAGTTCAGGAATACTGCATTCAACTGGTCGGAAATTACCAATATTTCGGTAAACAATGCCATTAGCCTGCAGATTCTTGATGAGCAACCCATTAGTCAATCGTTTTCATGTGCCGTTAAGTTCCGTTTAGAATATTTTAGCAGTCCAGGTCAGCAGATCGCCACAAAAATAGATTCGGCTACGCTAAATGTTAACTATGATAAAACTTCAGGTGCCAGTTATAAAGGAATCGATATTTTTAATTTTCAGAATGGTTATGAGGTTAAGTTATACGTGCTACGTGTAAACAGCCCCGAGTTTGGGAGCAATATGCCGCCCTACCTTTTATTAACAAATC
Organism: Pedobacter frigidisoli; assembly: GCF_032678525.1. GTDB lineage: Bacteria > Bacteroidota > Bacteroidia > Sphingobacteriales > Sphingobacteriaceae > Pedobacter > Pedobacter frigidisoli_A. The sequence continues at coordinate 180,896 of NZ_JAVTSE010000005.1, read as the reverse complement.
TCATCAATATAGAAAGGACTTACCAACCTAAACCACAACTTTTTCTGGGATTAAACGGAACACTTGGAACATTGCCTGCAACGGGCGCTCTAGCACGAAGGATTACCAGCGGGACGCCTCAGAACAACGGGACACAATTGAGGCTAACCTGGGGAAATGAAGATAATCCTGATGAGTACGACCTGGAGTGGACACCGGTTGATGCCGGGTCTGAGTGGGAAACAATGGTAGCCAGTCTTTTGGCGCATAATGACACCTACTCCACCATTGAGAAAGACAGTGTTTTTAGAAATAACGCCACAAGGATAACTACCAGGGAGCGTGAATACACCATTTCACTGATTTATGATTCTCCCTATCTGATGGTGAGGATCAGGCCGGTATATTATCAGGCTGATGGCTTACGGATTGAAGGTGCGTGGAATTACCAGCAACAAAACCAATACGATTTTTCTATCTGGTCAATTGCCCGCCATCAGGCAGGATTAAACTGGCAGTATTCGGCAGCTTTTGCCGAACAGGGCAAAAAGAAAGAGGTGGTAAGCTATTCGGATGGAGCACTGCGGGCCAGGCAAACGGTAACGGTGGCCAATTCGGATAATGCTGATCATGTTGTTGCCGTAGTTCAGGAAAATGTTTACGATGAATTTGGGCGCCCGGCAGCCAGTATTCTTCCTGCGCCTGAGAAACGCGATACCACCACCAATTACCTGCACTACTTTCCCGCATTTAACCGAAACACGGCCGGTGCCCCCTACAGTTTTGCCGATCTTAGTTCAAGCGTTTGCGAAGTTGTGGCAGCCCCGCTTAACAATGCATTTGGTGCATCAAGATATTATTCGCCTAATAACCCATTCAGAGTGTTAAAATCTTACAATAATTATATTCCTGATGCACAATCGCAACCTATATCTGTTACACGGTACACCCCCGATCAAACCGGCAGGATACGTGAGCAGGGTGGTGTAGGGCCAACTTTCCAAACCACAACATCAGGGCATACTACAAAATATTTTTATTCAAAGCCAGAACAGTGGGAGGTTGACAGGATTTTTGGTAACGATGTAGGTTATGCCGCTCAGTATTTTAAAAATATGGTGGTTGATCCTAACGGGCAGGTAAGTGTAAGTTACCTAAACGGCGATGGTAAAACAATTGCCACTGCATTGACAGGAGCTAAACCCGCCAATTTATCGGCACTTGAAGAGGGAACCAACCCGCGTAGTGAAAAATCGATCCTGATTAAGCCCGAAGAATTTGTTTTTAACAGTACCGCGCTTACACTTACTGCAACTGCAGTAAAAACAGTTGCGGTGCCAGGTACCTTCAAACTTGATTATAATGTAGAGAAACTAATCAGTTACTATCCAGGTGGCGATTTTACTCCTTGCAGTAACTGCCATTATAAACTTAAAATAAGCGTGAAGGATGAGTGTTTAACCACACCGGTAATTCCCGATACTTTTGTAGATGTAGGTCCGAAAACAGCCGATCCTAATGGGGCAGGAACCCACACTGGTTCTCAGATTTCGCTCAATCTGCAACACATAGGTGAATATTACATCACCTTCGAACTCTCAATGGATAAAGGTGTGATCGATTTTTTTGCTGATCAATACATCAGCCAGGGGCAGCAGGTTAATAAGATCGACAAGTTATACCAGTATGCATTAAAACAATTTGCTTTGACCAATTTTGAAGATTGTTTTACAGAATGTGGACTGGCGAGAACCCGCTTAGGCACGGCACCCGATTTTATTGCCATATTTAATGCTAAGCTTTTGCAATTGGGAGAAAAAAATGAAAATTTAGGATATTACACCGGAGCTATCGAACAATATTATCAGCGGTTATTTACTAAAGCCGATAGCCTTGACAGGGCCTGCGTGGCGGTAACCGCACAGCCTTGCGCCGCCTACCGGCAGCTGATGCTTGCCGATGTTACCCCAGGCGGACAATATGCCACGATAGATCAATCAGGAAATCTCACTGAGCCCTCCATCAACGTGCTTACCCTGTATTACCGCACTGTTTTTCCGGTTTTAGCTTCAACCCATTCCACCTACCAGGCCAATCAAATCACCCGAGAAGATGGTACGGTAACCTCGGTAAATGCCAGCGATTTCAGTTCTGCAGATCTGGTGAAATACTGGAAGGCCGAATGGGCAGAAAAATTTCTTGAATACCATCCCGAATATTGTAAACTCCTTTTCTGCGAGCAAAACAGTATATCAGGAACCTGGGATGAAAGATTGCGGAATATCCAGAGTGCGGTTGATCAGGCAGCAGTTTCGGGGCAGACTTACAGCGATTCTAATCCAATCTGGCTACTTGCCGGTGATCCGTTTTTTGCCCCGAATGGCAAGGGAAAAGATTATTTTCCAAATATGCAGGCTTCATTGAATGCCTATAGCCACAATATTCTTAAAAATTATAGTTATAGCCTCAAGAACATCTCTCAAATGGTTGACTACCAGTTATACTGTTCAACCGAGGGGGCTACCACCAATACCGGGAATGTGTATAATAACTGGGATGCCTGTAGCCCTAAAACGGATTGCCGCCTCGCTGACAGGGAGTGGCAAACCTACAGGGATATGTATCTCGACCTGAAAAATATCTATGTTGAGCTGTTGCGTAAAGATAATTGTGGGGCAGATTGCGTTGCTGCAACTACCCTGAGTGTAGTTTCGAGCAACTGCGAAAGCCTCAACCTGAACTATACTGCCACTAACGCAGGCCCTGGCCAGTACAGGGAATTTAACTATGCATTAAATCAGCAAACTACTTATACCCTCGTGGCAGGGAATGCGTCGAGTGTACCAAATATTTACAGCTATTGTACAAATGCATCTTACACTCCGGTATTTTATCCATGTCTGTCGGTCAGTCTCAACGGTTCAACAAATACATTTAACAATGTGTGGTTGATGAAATGTATTGAAGTGATACAAAGTTCCTGTCAGTCATCTTCTCTTGATCTGATTGTCGACTACCAGCAGAGCAACAATGTATTTATCCGTAACTCGGGTACAACTACAGTTACCTATACCATTCATGAAGGTTATACTATTGAATCTGAACCATCATTCAGTTGTGCCGGAAACCAGGATCAGGCCCCTACGACGTACTACGAATGTGTGAATGTTAACCTTTCCAATGGGTACACGCAGCAGTTTTCACAGGTTTGGGTAAGCAGCTGTTTTTATTATGGCAGTACCGGCGGCGGCGGCAACCCGGGTGGTGGTGGCGATCCCTGCGACACCCCGGTGGCCTACCGTGCTATGGAAGCCAATCTCGAACAGCCCTGCACGTCTACCATTTCACGGATGAGCCGCAGTACCGCATCTGCCAGTACCGAAACTACTGTAACACCGGCAAAATATGTGGCAGACGTGAATACCAAAAATATTTACAGGATTTCGCAAACTGAACAAACTGATGACAACAATCCGAAACTACCAGCCGACCGTTTTACACCTGCCGAATGGAAAGATCGCTTTGTGGTAGAAGTACAACGTACAGCTTTTGCCACTTATAGAAACGTTTGGGTTGCTGAATTTATTCCCGATACCAATACCGTAAATGGCAAGAGAAACCAGTATTTCAGTGAAATAATGGGGGCAGCCACCGCACAAAAGTCAAAAGTAGCTGCCCGCTCATCTGCTGCAATGACTACTAATAACATGAACAGTGGATCGTGTGTGATCTTTTCGGATACCGAAACATCTAATTCACCTTCATACTGCAATGCCAATGGTACTGATCATACCAATACATCGTATCTGATCATGACTGATGGAAACTATGTTGGAGCACCCGCACCAAATGATGTAACGGTAAGGGTACGTTATAGCTTTAACCCTGCAGTAGGTGAGGGCGGTACTCCGGTAACGCTTTACGAAAATATTATTTTACCAGCAGGTCAGTCTTATGTAGCTTTCGAATATCTTTCGAGCAGTTATGTACCAAAACAGGGTATTGGCGGATGTTACCTGCAACAACGTACCTTTGAGTGTGTGGTATCTATCACCGGGGCCGAACTCTGCAATCAAAGCCTTTGTACCAATACAGCTAACTGTGCACCGGCTTATCAGGGTAAAGTATCAAGGTTTATCAATACTTCGGGCGATTTAAGCAATGTACCTGTTGATGCAGGAACTGCCGGAAATACTAACGAGGCTGAACTAACCACATTGATTGCCGATGCCTGTACCGCCAATGCCACAGAAGCGTTAAGGCAGCTTGGTTTGGAAGATGATGCCTCAAATGCCTATTTGAAAGCCAAACTTGCTGAATTATGTACCAAAGGAGGCAGTCAAGACAGGCTTTTTGGTGCCAGTACCATTCCGGTGCCTGCATCGGGTAATTACAACGAAACCAACACCGTATTTGTAAACAATATTCCATGCTGGAGTTATGAAGCAATTCTTAAAGCGGTATTTGGCAGCCAGTTTAGCTTTACCAACCAGATTAATCCATGGGTAATTGATTCGCCTTATCCACATGAACCAAAAGCGCAGCTTACCGAAAAGGTAATTAGTGCCACCAGCGAGGATATATGCAATAAACTCAGCTCGCTTAACCCGGGCATCCTCAATGCGCAGGCGCTGTATCCTGTATTAAAAGCCCAGTTCGGTAATGCCATGAACCTTACGGCTGCTGAGCTGCAGATATTGATGGATGGATGCTACCAATGTAAATATCTACTGAAAGAAAATATTGTTCTCCCCGTATTTTTAGATGTTTCGTCCACAGGATGCATCAGCTATGCGCAGTACGAAACGGCAAAGAATAATTTGTCGGCCAAATTTGGCCAGCCATTTAATGCTGCCAACTATAGCAATTACGAAAAAATTGTGACCAACTACATGAATTTTACCTTTGGGTTTGCCTTGCCTTACAGCAAATATGCCGCATTTACATCAGGTACGTTATGTAACGAGGTTCCGTTTACCGAAGCGAAGATTGATGCTATGGACTGTTTGAGGGGAAAAATTGAAACTGCTTTTGGTACAGCCGAAAACTATTACAATAGCTATATTGAAGGGTTGAAAAAGGATTTCAGAACAGCCTATATCAATACCTGTGCAGCAGCCAAAACCCTGGTAGAATGTACCGGAACAGACGAAATATATCATTATACGTTATACTATTACGATCAGGCGGGTAACCTGATCAGGACAGTTCCGCCTGCCGGTGTTTCGGTGTTGGGCGAAGCGGAAATGAAAATTGTGGCCAAAAGCCGCGATCAAAAGGAATCTGATTACTGTGCCTATGTAGGCCCCGATGATAACAGCAGCGAAAGCGAAGCCTTTCAGGCTATTTCTGATGCCATTGCTGCACCTGGTGGCTCGGCAATCGAATTCTGGATGTACTCACCTGATTCGGGCAACAGGCAGTTTATGGCTACTACACCCGATATGAAATACATGTTGCAAGCCTGTATGGCCGATAACCGGGTTAATGTAGATATTTATACCATTACGCAAAACAGCGCCTCGAGCGTGAGTATCATTTTGAGCAACCATGTTACAGCCGATTTGGGCAGTTATGGTCCGCTGGCGCCCTGGGCACACCTCGTTGTACAGGGCGCAAACCTGGCTAATGGTGCTTTGGCCATTTATGTTAACGGAAGGGCATTTACGCCTGTATCAGGTGCCCCAACTGCAGGGTGCGGCTGGAGCATGTCGGGGCCCGCCAGTATGCCAAAAAATATGTCGGCGATTAAATACCTCCGAACCTACAAAGGTAGATTAATGACTGATGCAGAAATACTTAGCAACGCATTAAGCGGATGTTTTGCAATAAGCAATACTTCCAATGTAATGCCCTTCAGGTTCAATAAGCCACAAGCCGGAGGTCCCACTACCATTGCCGACCACGGGAGCGAAGAAACCCCTTATGTTGGCTATTATCCTACGCATCGCATGGCTACTTCTTATGTTTACAACAGCAACAACCAGGTGGTTAAACAAGTTACACCCGATGCAGGGATCAGCCGTTTCTGGTATGATCCGCTGGGCAGGCTGGTATTTTCGCAAAATGCCAGACAACAGCCTAATAACAGTTACAGCTATACCAAATACGATAGTCTGAACCGCATTACCGAGGTCGGCCTGAAAACCGTAGGCAGTGGTGATAACCTGGCCGATCAAGGTATGATCACGATGGCCAAATACCAGAGCATGCTCGCCTTAGGCAACAATACCGAAATTACACAGACCTATTATGACAGCACACCATCGGGTTCAGGAATCCTCTCCCCGGCACTTGATAATTCGGCGAAACGGGTAACAGGAAGTGTTTACCGTGAAAGCCAGTCGGCGAATATTTTGAACGGTACTTACTATAGTTACGATGTATCGGGCAACGTAAAAACCCTGTATCAGCAAATTAACGGGCTTGGACTTAAACGTATCGATTATGAGTACGATTTGGTGAGCGGTAAGGTGAACTTTGTGTCCTATCAGAAAGGCAGCAGCGATAAATTCTTTTACGAATATAAGTACGATGCGGAGAACAGGCTGATCAGTGCCTGGACAGCTACCAAAGCTATCTTGAAAAGTTATGGCTTCGACAGCCAACTGAGCGAACCCGATAAAAGCCTTGATGCCCGCTATGAATATTATCTGCACGGGCCGCTGGCCCGCTTGGAGCTGGGACGGCAAACCGCCCAGGTACAGGGGCTGGACTACGCCTATACCCTGCAGGGCTGGTTGAAAGGGGTTAATGGATCGGCCCTGAACCCCGCAAGCGATATTGGAGGCGACAACAATGGTGGCCTTAACAGTACATTTGCAAAAGACGTGCTGGGCTACAGCCTGGGATATTATCAGGGCGACTACCAACCGGTAGGCGGCGGGAATGCATTTTCGGCCTACGCTTCTGTTGGTAGCAATGATGAATCGGGTAAAAGCCTGTATAACGGGAATATCTCCAACAGCACTTATGCCATAGCAAAAATTGCCAGTAACGCACCAACTGGTTATACCTATGCTTACGATCAGCTTAACCGCATCAAACTGGTACGCCAGCAGGAAAATATTGGCACCAATGGCTGGAGTTATGATGGCAGCAGCAACAAGTTTAAAGAAACCTTCAGTTTTGATGCAAATGGTAATATTAAATTTCTGACCCGGCGAGACCAGGATGGGTATCCGATGGATGAAATAATTTACAACTACAATAAAGATGTGAGTGGAAGGTTAATCAATAACAGGCTGGCAGGAATAACAGATAATGAAGGTGCCGGAAGTTACAAAGATCCTGCTACCACTTCTTACAGGTACGATGCTATTGGAAACCTTGTTTCAGATTCTACTGAAGGCATTGAAGGGCCTAACCAACAGGATGGGATCACCTGGAATGTATATGGAAAGATCAAAAGTGTGATAAAGAATGATTTTGGGGGAGCAACTCTACCCATATCGGGCAATATCAGCTATACTTATGATGCTTCCGGAAACCGTGTAAGCAAAACCTATGTAAATGGTGAAGCTAATACTTCCAAAACCGACTGGTATGTACGCGATGCACAGGGTAACATACTGGCAGAGTACAGTACGGCTGAAGCGGGTGAGGATGCGGGCATTAGGTGGCGCGAGCAACATCTTTATGGCAGCAGCCGTTTGGGAATGTGGAAACCGAATATTAAATTCGCTTCGGAACCACTCACCAAAGGCGAAGAAGTTTTTGGAGTGTACGGTAAAAAGTTCTTTGAGTTAAATAATCACCTCGGCAACACCATGGCGGTGATTAACGATGTCAGGGATGCCAATGACTGGAACTCCCCAACAGTGATTCAGGCCAACGATTATTACGCCTATGGTGGGCAAATGCCTGGCAGAAGTTATAGTTTGGATGGAGCCAAAGGTTACCGTTATGGTTTTAATGGCAAGGAAAATGATAATGAGGTAAAGGGCGCAGGCAACCAGCAGGATTATGGGATGAGGATCTATGACCCAAGGATCGCGAAGTTCTTGAGTGTGGATCCGATAAGTGATCAGTATCCTTCTTTAACCCCTTATCAATTTGCAAGTAATAGGCCTATTGATGGTATAGATATAGATGGTAAGGAATATGGCACAATACACGTAAATGTTGATGGCGTAACTGGAAAAAATACCGCGAATTATACTCCTTATGATCCTACTAATTTACACTTATATGGATCAAAAGGAAAAGGGGTGTCATATGATATTACTCGTTATACAAAAAATCCAAATGGCAAGATCACATTATTGAATAAGTATCAAATTTTTACAGAACGAAATGCGAAGGCCGGTGGATTAGTTCCGACAGAGTATGGTAATTATTATGGTGCTACGGGTCTTTTTGAAGTTAGTAAGGCATTTGGAAACACCAATGTGCCGTCATATGCAGCATCACCAATAGATGCAGTTGATTATGCTGCTATGATACATGATATTGGTTATGATAAGTTAAATGCTGCTGGCCCTAATAGTTTGTTTAATGATTGGGGTACCACTCCAGTTGATGAGAATGCTCTTAACAGTTGGAACTCTTTTCTAGATAAATACAAAAAAGGAGACACAGATCCTTTTTCTAAGCAAAAAGTTACATCGGATGAAACAGGGGCTGCTTGGAGAGGCGCGAAATTATTTGGAGGAATTGTCGATGCCAAAAAAGCAGACATATCAGCTTTTATTAGATCTAATCATTCGGGTATAGCCTACAAAGGACCTATGTCTGCTAGAATGAATGCAAAGCAACTTAAAGCTATGAATGAATACAACTACGGACAGTTTTTAAAAATTTATATGATTAAAGACAAGGATGGAAGTTATACAAGAACACCTGGGAAGTGGACACAAGACAAAAATGGTGATTGGAAACCAAAAGCAAAGTAATTTATGAGGAAAATAATTAAAGCTGTTAAAATTTTAGTGTTAATATTGTCGCTATCTTCTTGTAAAAACTGTACTAGTGTTTTTTATGGAGTCAATGAACGTCAATATCTTAATATAAATTTAGAAGAGTCTAAATTTAAAAGTACATTTCTTTCACATTATATTGATGAGGTGTACTCAAAAAAAAATATCATACCTGATTCTATTATTCACCTGTTTCCTTCTGGCAAATATTCTGACAGCATAAATAAGGTCATTTATTTTAAAACGTTTCCACAGGAAGCATACTATGTGGGTTTTAATGCTACACCTCCTTGGCTAATTTATATCTTTAATAAAAGAATATCTGGGGGAGTAATTGATAGTAAAGAACAGCTAAGTAAAGAAGAGATTCTACGAATTAAAAAACGATTTAAAACAGAAATAATTGATAAGGCCACAATTTACGTTCAAGAACATAGGATTCCAGACTCATTAGTTTATACAAACTATTGATTTTTACTATACAATTCTCCCCCCGCTAGTCCGAGCGGATTGTCGATAACTACTAAATACCCAGAGTTAACACCATATTAGTCTGCATCAAACAGCCCGATATTCGGTATAGATTTGGATGGTTTGTAAATTGCTAACCCACAGATGCTGTTGAGGAAAAAATATCCTGTTATTAAAATATACCATGGAATACCAAAAGAAATAATGAATAATTTAGCTAAATTAGAAACATTGGGTAGAGAGTTTATTGGGACCGTGCGGGACAACTCAATTGATGAATACTTATCGATTAAAAGAGGCGATATGAAATCGGCTGATGCACAAAACACCTTTAAAGCTTATACTACTATTGATAAACAATTTCAAGATAAGATTGATCAAGTTGTTTTGAACATTATTGATCGGGTATTGCATAACGCATTGTCTATGTTCGAGCAGAGTACAGACTTTACAATATGTGAGAAAGAGGAGATTGACCCGAACCTTGATATTGTCGAATTCAGTGATGGATTATCTGGGGAGTTGTACAGTGAGGATGGTTGGATAAAACAATACAGCAAATATCCTCAAAATACTAAACAAGTTTAATTACAAATACATATTTATATAGGAATAGCAAGCGCGTCATTAGCTTTATGGGTGCGAAGGTAGGAGTATAACATAAAACAACATACCGTTTTAAAGAGTGGTGCTGAAAAAAGCTATTTAGTATAAGGCCTGAAAGTATTGTCAATTTTGCCCTTACAGTATTAATAGCGGCATTCGCTCCACTTTTTGTGATATAGAGAAAATAAAGTTTCACATTGATAGCAATAAAGAATTTTTCAGTGCATTTGGCTATAATTAAATTAATTTTAGACCAAAAGCAAATATATTGCTACCACAATGCAATTTTTAATGACATACTTATAACGACATTGGTTAAATTTTATAAATACCAAAATTTTAGAAGGGCATTCGTCATCCAATAACACCCTTCCGTATGTAAAAAAACAGGCTTTCATCAAAGCCTGTTTTTTTTGTGATTGTAAATTTAGATTTTAGATTGGTTTGATGTGTTTTCAGCATTTTCGGCAATGTAAATGAAGGTGTTCAAACCAAACAAATCAAACAACAATCAGTATGAAACGCTTATTCTGTATGGGGTTATTTCTAATCCAAACCATGATTTTATTTGCACAAAGCCAGATCCGTGATGATGCTGGACAGCAAGGAGGGATTGCCGGATTTTATGAAACCTACAATCCGATCAATTTTCCGGTTGGTGCAGCAGGTTGGTGGCATTGGCTCGACGTGAGGCACGGCAATGTAAATAATAATTTTTCCATGCAGTTTGCCGGTAGCTTTTATGATCAGAATCTTTGGTTTAGAAAAACTGATAACGTGGCCAACCGTGAATGGTCACGAGTGATTACGGAGACCAATGGCGTTCTTAATGGAAAACTTTATATGAGCACCCCTAATGGTCAGAGCTTTTATGTTGGTCACCAGGCGGGGCCAAACTATACTTATCCAAATGGTATCTTCCGTGCCGAAATGGATAATCCCAGTGGGTTAAATAACACTTATTTCGAGGGGCTTTCGGCGGGGGTAAGACGGTTTAGTGTCAGGGGTGATGGACAAGGCTTCTTTCAGGGAAGTTTAGGGGTTGGAACGGATCATCCGGTATATAAACTGGAAGTAGCAGGTGGTGATATCAAAGCCTATAATTACGATCACGCTACAGGCATTTCAATCGGAGCAGAAAGCACCGAACGGCCTAGAATCGGGTTCCACGTTTCGGATAATTCCAGGAGATTTAAACTTGAAGTAAACGGTATCAACAGTACATATGAGCGTTTAGGCGTTTTCTCCACCAACGGTGGGGCTGGAGGCGATACAGAATTAATGAGTTTCAATAAAACTGGTAAAATTGGCATTGGCGAACAAAACCCTCAGTCTCGCTTGCATTTAACTACTGACGGTTCTGGAAAAGATGGCGGAAATAACTATGCATATAACGGCGATGGATTAGTGATTGAGGCTAAAACGGGAGGCCGGAAAATAGAAGCAGGTGCCCAACTCGAGTTTGTGATACCCGCAGGCACTGCAGGAGATAACCCCTGGGGACAAGGAAGGATTATTACAGTTGCCGGAAATCCAGATCCTACCAATGCCACAGGAAAGATGATCTTAGGAACACGAAGAATGTTCAATAAATTGAATTCCGGACAGCAATGGTATTATGGAGATGACATTGTAATTGACGGAGTAGGGAATGTTGGGATTGGCACGCTTACACCAAAAGAAAAGCTCTCCATTTACGGTGGGATCAGAGCAATAGAAGTAAAAGTCTCTGCAACAGACTGGCCTGATTATGTTTTTGAAGAGGGTTTTAAAATTGAAAGCCTTAGAGCCCTAGAGAGCTATATTGAAGTGAATAAGCATCTACCAGATATTCCCTCAGCAAAAGAAGTAGAGAAAGAAGGTGTCGCACTTGGAGAGATGAACAAACTGCTGTTGAAAAAGATTGAGGAGCTAACTTTACATTTGATTGATCAGCAAAAGCAGCTGACTGCTCAGCACGAATTATTAGTAAGGCAATCAGCCCAACTGACAACTCTCGACCAAAAACTCAACAAGAGACTTAAGAAACAATGAAAGATAGACTTATCGTTTGTATAGCCTTGATCATAGGGTGGTGCACAAATTTAGAAGCGCAAAATTTGGGGACTGAATTAAGGCAATTATCTCGAAATTTCACAAGTATCAGGGTACACCAACAACCATTTTATGAACAAGAAATGGTTGTATAGAAGCTATTATGGTGATGGATGGACCAGCACAAGATTAATCGACGGAATTAGCGTGGATATTTCATTTTTAACACCGGGAGTAGATACACGCACCTGGTGGGATCGCGACCCCACCTCAGAAACCCACAGATGGGGAACTCGTAACTTTACCTTTATGACGCTGAATGGTGGCTCCTCGATGCTGGATTTGGAATCGTATAGTGGGGGCTGGACGATTAACAGCAGAACAAACGCAGCTAGTCCCGGTGCTATCAATGGTTTAAAGCTCAGTACTGGTTATCTTGGTGAAGAAAAATGGGCTGGTATTTCGGGAACTGCTGAAGATATACATAGTAATAATACTGCGCTATCACTGTACGCAGGGCAAAGCGAAAAAATGCGAGTTCTTGCTAATGGAAATGTAGGTATTGGCACATTAAATCCTCAGGAAAAACTATCAGTATTTGGCACCATTCGTTCTAGTGAAGTAAAAGTTTCCTCTGCTAACTGGCCTGATTATGTTTTTGAAAAGGGTTTTAAAATTGGCGGGTTGGACGAGTTGGAAAAGTATATCAAGCTTAATAAGCATCTGCCCGAAATGCCTTCAGCAAAAGAGGTAGAGATAGAAGGGATCGCACTTGGAGATATGAACAGTCTACTATTGAAAAAGATTGAGGAACTCACACTGTACCTCATAGAGAAAGATACACAGATTAATTCGCTACTGAACGCCAATAAAAAAACCAATGAACGCCTGCTTCAACTAGAAAAGCATGTTGTATCAAAAGGAGGAAACAGGTAAATGAATAAATGGTTTTTATTGGGCATTATTTTATTGACATGGTTTGCTGCTCCTACCAGTGCCCAGCAGCGTCCACAATATACCCAATATTTACTAAATCAGTACCTGCTGAATCCGGCGCTTTCTGGTATTGAAAATTACACTGATGTAAAGCTAGGGTACAGGCAACAGTGGAGCGGTTTTGAAGATGCGCCCAAAACATCGTTTGCTACCATACACTGGGCTTTGGGTGATGAATATTTGTGGCAGAATCCACTTTCGATGGGTGATGATGGTAAAGACCCAAGATCCCGAAGCTACCTTCAGGATTACAGTGCCTCTCCTTCACATCATGGTGTTGGCGCCTCGATTGTTAGTGACAAAGCCGGACAACTCAATATGACTATTATTAACCTGAGTTATGCCTATCACATGCAGATTGGTCAGCGTTTAAACCTTGCAGTCGGAGCTGCGGCCGGTGCAAGCCTAACCGCTATCGATGTAAATAAGCTAATGATGGAAAACCCTGCGGATCCTGCTTTGGCAAATGCACGCAAAACGGTTACTAATCCTGATCTATCAATTGGTTTATGGTTGTATGGTCGCGATTTCTTCGCCGGCTTTTCTGCACAGCAACTGATTCCTGCTAAACTGAATTTCTCGGGTGAAGAACTTTACAATACCGGTCGTTTGGTTCCGCATTACTTCCTTACTTCCGGTTACCGCTTGCCGCTAGGAGAAAATATTGATATCATTCCTTCAGCAATGCTAAAATATGCAGCTAATACCCCGTTATCAGCCGATTTGAATATGAAAATAACGTTTGATAGACGCATTTGGTTAGGGGCAGGGTACCGACAGGGTGATGCGCTAAGTGTTATGGCTGGTATAAATGTGAGTCACCTGATTAACGTTACCTACTCATACGATTCGACTACTTCTGGCATAAACCGTGTGAGCAATGGGAGTCACGAAATAGTCCTGGGCCTATTGCTGAATAACGTATACAAAGTGGTTTGTCCGCAACGTAGCTGGTAATTAGTGTTTTAGCGAATGAGGGTTACTGAACCTTTATACCTTACTTCTTTTCCAAAAAGATCGACTCCATCAAATACATAAAAATAAGCGCCGACCGGAACCGGATTACCCTTTAAGTCTCCCTTCCATGAATCAAAAATATTTTGTGTGAAAAATACCTGATTACCTAAACGGTTAAATATCCTCAATGAAAAATGCTTGAGGTTTGTTACGTTGACATTCAGCTCATCATTAATTCCATCGCCATTGGGAGAAAAGGAATTTGGAATGAGCATTGCTGCAGCATCTAATAATACTAGATCGTTTAGAATTATACTGTGTGCACACCCGTTTGTAGTAAAGGCGGTTAATGTTACCTGATATTTTCCTGGTTTGGTAAAGGTATGACTGGGATTAGCTTCTTCTGAATGCTCTCCATCCCCAAAATTCCACAGATAATGATCAGCATTTTTGGAATGGTTAATGAAACCGATAGGCGCCGGAACGGCAAATTTACCGGGAACAACCGGATTTGTAGTAAAAGAAGCTACGGGATTAACGACAATGTTTGGAATAAATATGGAGGCCGTTTCGCTGATGCAGCTGCCAGAGAATGCGGTTAATTCGTAACGTCCCCCTTTGAAAAGGTTACTTACAGGAAGGCGGACATACGACGTATCAGCTTCGAAGCCGTCAGGTCCGGTCCAGTGATAACGCAAGCCTTCAACTGGTGTGGTTTGCAATTCGATAACAGAACCCAAGCAAAAGCTTTCCTGATTTACCCGGATGGCAGGTGTTTCAGGCTTGGCAGATACCTCAAAAGTCAACGTGCTGACAGTGGTACATCCCCTTGGGCTTGTGGCCTCGAGGCTGATCGTTTTTATACCGGGACTATTATAACTGAGGGTGAACGGACCAGGTGTGGAAGCCGACGCCATACTGGCGCCCGAGCCGAAATTCCACAGCAAGCTGTTATATCCGGTGGCTTCTGCAGTAAATATAAAACGCTGGTCAGTTGTGCAGGCTGCCTCTAATTCCATTTTTACTGCTGCTTTAGGTCCGACAAAAGTTCCGCTGCCACTGAAGGCTAGTGTGAAACCATTATTGCCATTGGAAAAATTATCGATTAACAAAGCATACTGATGGCCCGGAATCATATCGATCGATTTCACGAAGCCATCCTGTCCGGCTACACAACCTTGTTGTTCACTAAGATCTGTAGATGAGCTATTTATTCCTGTAACATAATAGCGTGGCACGCAATTAACACCACTTCCTGCTGCACACCTCAAAATATTAGTAGAGTTGGGTAAAAACGCAGTATTTGACGGTCCTAAATCAAACAATACCCAGTCGATGTCATCCGTTATGGAAGTTGGGGTAATACTGAAACCAAGGTCGCCATCATTGGCTGCAATCCAGGTATACCATGCTGTATTAGATTCTGTGCTGAGGCAACTTCCCAGGGCTTCGCGATTATTTTCTCCTGCACCACTTACCCTTTGCTCCGTGAAAGTCCTCGTATCACAAAGTAATGCCGCTGTAGTGAAATCTTGCCCGGGCTTTTTTGGAGGAAAATAATTGTTAGCACAGAGCTTAAATGTGCCTGTAGCATCCTGCTCCGCACTTACCCGGATATAATAAGTTTCACCAATTTCCAGGCCGCCTTTATAAGCAGTTGTAATGTTATTCCCGGTGTTCATTGCGCCAATCTGTTCTGTAAGGGAGTTGTTTTTATAGGTATAAAAAGCAACCAGTGGATTAAGCAACGATGCTGAATTAACTGCCGATTTACCTGTAACAGTTACCGTAACGTCGGTTGCAATTGCGGTAAAGATGTACCAGACGTCCTTGCCCTCAGAATTCCAGAAGTTTGACTTTTTAAAGCCACTTGCCGTTGCGCCTATATTAATATATTGTGTTTCACCGGAACAATAGCCCATAACTGATGGAAGCAACATTGCATTTTTAATATCATCATTTGCCGGTGCCTGTGCCCTGGAGCTAAAACCGGCAAGGCAAAATAGCATAACAAGAATAGTGTATGAATACCGGTGAATCATTAGAGCATTAAATAATTTTCAAATAAACGAAATTTCTGTGGATTTGGGGAAAGCGCTTGTTTAACTAAGTTGGTTGCAGGTAGTTATTTGATCGTTTAAACCCATATATCTTATAAGTAACATCGGTTTCGTCAAAGGGTTTCCAGTGTTCGTGTGACAGATAGTTGAGTTTCATCAAACTGCATTTTATTTCCAAAACTTTTAGCTCATCTTTAATTGGTTCAATGTTGATCTCAAAGACTTTCCAAACACATATAAGCCAGACCAAACAACACGATAATGAAAAGAATTTTATTAGCGATAGTATCGCTGATTTTGCCATTGCTTAGTATCGCCCAAACTCAAAGCCGGGATGACGCCGGGCAAATGGGAACAAGTTCAGGCTTTTACGAGACTGTAAACCCAGTAAACTTTCCTGCAGGTGCATCCAGCTGGTGGCATTTACTGGATGTAAGGCATTCTAATGGAGGAAATAATTATGCTATGCAGTTATCGGGAAGTTTCTTTGATCAGAACTTTTTTCTAAGGAAAACTAACAATAATGCACAACAATCCTGGGTAAAAATTGTTACCGAAAGCGATGGGCGGGTTGGTATTGGAACCAACCAAGCCCAATCAGCGCTGCATGTAAATGGAAACATTTCTTTAGCAGCCTCGACAGATCCGACAAATACTTATCTACAGTTTCAACGCCCCTACGATGGGTACATAGGAGCCAGGCTAGGGAATGTTTATAGCATGAACGGATTTGGTGGACACCTTGTTTTCGAAACTAATAACGGTCTCAATACCACTAGTATGACAGAAAGAATGAGAATTACGAGCGCTGGTTATGTAGGTATTGGCACCACTAACCCAATTACCCCGTTTCATGTACTGGGAAATAGTTATTTAGATGGGAATCTAAAAATTCAGGCGAAAGGCGAGGCGTGGGCAGAAGGTATAGTGATAGTGAGGCCTAATGGCTGGTCGGGTATTCGTTTTGCCAGAAATGATCCTGCAGCGGGGGAGTTTGAAGGAAATTGGGCAATGGGATATGCCGCATTCTCAGGAAATGATTTTACGATTAGTAACAGTACAGGAGGTGTTCAACATGATGCACTATTACATATACGCTCCGACAATCAATTTGTAGGTATTGGAACATCTAACCCAGTAACACGCCTGAACGTTGTTGGCGGAGATATCAAAACCGGCAATTTCGGCAATTTTACAGGCGTTCAATTTGGTGCAGATGCAAACGAGAGGCCAAGGATTGGCTTTCATGCATCAGATAACTCCAGACGTTTCAAGATGGAAATGAATGACATCAATAGTGGTGAGGAGCGTTTGGCTATATTTTCCAGTGGTGGCGGTGCTTACGTTTCCGATACGGAAGTGTTTTCTGTTGGGAAGGGTGGCAGGGCGGAGGTGACAAGCGGTGCTGCCCTTGTGGATGCAAATGCCATGGTGAGTACTGAAGGACTGGTAGTTAAAGCAAAAACCGGAGGACGCTTTCAAAACATGGGTGCACAAATCGAATTTGTAATACCGGCAAACACTGACGGAAGCAATTTCTATGGTCAGGGGCGAATTATAACTGTACCAGGTAACGATCATAATAGTGATGCAACCGGCAAGATGATTTTTGGTACGAAAAGATTGAGTAACAAAGTAAATGCAGGATTGAGCTGGTATTATGGGGATGACATGGTTATTGATGGAGGGGGGAGAGTGGGAATCGGAACGCTAAGCCCTAAAGAGGCCTTATCAGTTAATGGAATTATTCGCTCAAAGGAAATCAAAGTTGACGCACAGAACTGGCCGGATTATGTCTTTGCAGAAGAATATAAGCTTCGGCCTTTGCCAGAATTAGCCGCTTACATCAAAACCAACAATCATCTTCCTGAAGTCCCAACCGCGAAAGAAACTCAAGAAAATGGTGTTTCATTGGGAGATATGAATAAAATCCTTTTGAAGAAGATAGAAGAGCTTACGCTTCACATTATTTCATTAAATGAAAAAGTAAATAAATTAGCGGGAGAAATAAAAAGGGCAAACTGATATATTAGATTACAGCAACTTATCTGGAGTGATCGGTAGCGAGCGTACCCGCTTTCCCGTTGCATTAAATACAGCATTGGCAACTGCGGCAGCAACCCCGACAATGCCCACTTCACCGATTCCTTTTACACCCATTTTATTTGGGATTAAATCTTCCTCATTGATAAACATGGCATCTAAACTTCCGATATCCAGGTTGGTGGGTACGTGGTAATCCGCAAAGGAGCGTGTGGCAAAATTTCCGTATCTCGGATCAATCAATGATTCCTCTGTTAAAGCCATGCCGATTCCCCAGACATTTCCGCCAATAATTTGCGATCTGGCAGTTTTAGGGTTTAATATTTTTCCGGCGCCTGTAACGGCAAGAAAGCGTGTTACCTTTACCATTCCGGTGATGTTGTTTACTCTTACTTCGGCGAAATTGGCATTGAAACTATGTGCAGAATATTTATCGGCTTCGGCCGGTGCTTTGGAATCTGAACGGGTTTGAAAATCTGTGAAATTTTCTGAAATCATCAGTTGTGCTGCGGTTGGGCGGACAAAAAACTGCTTGCCGGATTTAGCCAGTAATTCATCGGTGATTTTGATGCAGGCATCGTTAACGGCATTTGCGAAACTGGAGGCACCAACAGAACCAACTGAACCCGCGGCAGGGGGAAGATCAGAATCGCCAAGTTTAACCGTTATCTGGTTTACAGGTACGCCTAAACCGTCGGCAGCGGTTTGTGCCAGTATGGTATTTGTTCCTGTGCCCAGGTCGGATGCGGCAATTTCCACTGTGGTATGCACCACTTTGTTTTTGAGTGTCAGTTTAATGTTCGCCGAACTGTCTCGCTGCCTGGCCGGGTAGGTTCCGCAGGCTACGCCATAGCCGATCAGATCATCACCGATTTTATTGGTGCCTGGTTCAGCTTTTCGCTTATCCCATCCGAATGTTTTTGCGCCTTCCTGCAAACATTTTACGGTTGTTCTGGAAGACCAGGGTTTTCCATTTGAAGGATCTTTTGGCGGTTCATTTTTAATCCTTAATTGAATGGGATCCATTTTGAGTTTGTAAGCCAGTTCGTCCATGGCAGATTCCAAAGCGAAGCTACCGGTCGATTTCCCCGGTCCGCGGGTATAGGTGGGAAGTATGATGTTCATGGGCACTACACGGTAAGTAATCAGGCTGTTCGGAACATCGTACATGATCTTTGTGCAATCGCCACAAGGTTCAATATATTCATCATTTATGGCGGTGTGGGATATGATTTCATGGGCAAGGGCAACCAGTTTCCCTTCTTTCGTTGCGCCAATACTTATCTTCTGCATGTTTCGCTGCCTCAATCCTACAGAGTTAAACATCTGTTGCCTGGTTAAGGCTAACTTTACCGGTCTGTTTACCATTTTAGCGGCCACTGCGGTAAGGACGAGGTTTGCCCATTGTCCACCCTTTGAACCGAAACCACCACCAATAAATGGAGAAATAATTCGTACCTGCTCGGGTTTCAGATTGAGGGTAGCCGCTGCGGCAGCTTGTGCGCCATTGATGATTTGCGAACCGTTGTATAGTGTGAGTTTATCGCCCTCCCAAATGGCCATTGTGGCATGCGGTTCCATGGGATGATGATGTTCAATAGGGGTTTCGTATAATTCTTCTACTGTAACCTCCGCAGTTTTTAATGCTGACTTCCCTGCACCCCGAACCTGATCGGCCAGCTCTTTTCCTTTAGGCATTACGGGGGTTTCAGCCAGCTTTTCAAAATCTACCTTTTCAGCTTTCTGGTTATATTCTACATTGATGAGATGTGCAGCTGCTGTGGCCTGCTCAAAAGTTTCGGCCACTACTATTCCGATGTGCTGGCCATGAAATGTGATTTCAGGTCCTTGCAGCAATGCACCACCTCTTAGTCCACCTTTGGTATTCAACCGGGGCGCGTTTTCATGAGTAATTACTTTGATCACGCCAGGGTATTTTTCCGCCTCGGTACTGTCGATTTTTGTGATCTGACCGGCAGCAATGGTGCTTTTGAACAACACGGCATAGGCCATATTTTTAGCCGGATAGTCGGTGGCGTAAGTGGCTTTGCCAGTGATTTTTAGTATGCCATCGATCCGGTCGATGCCTTTACCGATGGATTTGGTGCTGTTTTCCATGTTTGAGTGTTGAGTTATCCTTTAAATGCTAACTGAAGCGCATTGATCAGGGTTTTTCTGCCCATTTCTATTTTAAACCTGTTGTGAGGTAAGGCTTTGGCAGCAGCCATTTCAAGTTCTGCAGCTTTGGTGAAATTGGCGGTTGTGGCTGGCTTTCCCTTTAAAAAATCTTCAGCGTGTAGTGCCCTCCAGGGTTTGTGTGCCACACCGCCCATGGCCAAATGAGCAGATTGAATGAGGTT
Organism: Pedobacter frigidisoli; assembly: GCF_032678525.1. Lineage (GTDB taxonomy): Bacteria > Bacteroidota > Bacteroidia > Sphingobacteriales > Sphingobacteriaceae > Pedobacter > Pedobacter frigidisoli_A. Next base: position 160,472 of record NZ_JAVTSE010000005.1, on the reverse strand, counting down.
TCCATTCAGGTTTAGCCCTGCGGCGACAGAAACCAGTGCGAAGGCATATGAGTTCCTGTCCCTTACTTTCACATAGGCGGAATGTGCAGCAAGGTTATTTTTTGGGATTTCAATTCCCGTAATGAGTTCTCCGTGCGCCAGGCTATTGTCTTTTTCGGGATGGTTACCGGGGAGCAGGTGAAAATCTTTGATGGGTATGTTACGTTCTGCCTGACTGTTTTGTACTTTAACAGTCGCATTCAAAGCCGATAAAGCAATGGCCATATCGGAAGGGTAAACGGCCACGCAATGTTCTGACCAGCCAAAGATAGCGTGCATTCTGTTGAAACCTTCGAGTGCCGCGCATCCACTTCCAGGCACCCGCTTATTACAGGGCATGGATATATCATAAAAATAACTGCATCTTGTTCGCTGCAACAGGTTTCCACCATTCGTGGCCATATTCCGGATTTGTGCTGACGCGCCCGCTAATATTGCTTTACTAAACATTGGTAAGTGCTTACGGATCAGGGGATGATTAGCCGTTTCTGTATTTTTAGCCAAAGCGCCTAAATGAAACCCGGTGGCAGTGGCTTTAATTTCTTTTAGCGAAAGGTTTCCGATATCGATAATTTCATTGGGAAGGGATACATGCTCTTTCATTAAATCGAGGAGGTTGGTTCCTCCGCCCAGAAAAGCAGCTTCTGGATTTTTAGTAAGCCTTGCAACCGCATCGCCTGGGTTAGTTGCCGAAATAAAGTGAAATGGTTTCATAATGGTATGCGGTTAATCGGTAAACAACCAGTTTTGTGGAACATTTTTACCGGTTTGAGCTTCTTTAATGGCTGCTACAATATTTGGATAGGCGCCACAGCGGCAAATATTTCCCGACATCCGCTCTGCGATCTCTTCATCGGAAAGGAGGATAGGTTTCGCATCAGCGCTGATGTGCGTTGTAGCAAAGCTTGCCTGACCTTCTTTTGCTTCTTTCATAAGGGCTACAGCTGAGCAGATTTGTCCAGGTGTGCAAAATCCACATTGAAAACCATCGTGTTTAAGGAAAGCGGCTTGCATGGGGTTCAGCTCATTTTCCTTTGCCAGGCCTTCAATGGTAATTACTGATTTCCCCTGGCAAGTGGCTGCTAAAGTAAGGCATGACAGTACCCGCTGACCATCGACAATGACCGTGCAGGCACCGCACTGGCCATGATCGCATCCCTTTTTTGATCCTGTGAGACCTATTCTTTCCCGAAGGGTATCGAGAAGGGTCATTCTGGAATCGATAAGTATGCTTTTGGAGCTTGAATTAACTTTAAAGGTAACATTTACTCCATTTTCTATAGCATTGGGAATGAGGTCGGGAATTTCATCTGTTTCAACTGCCCGGGCAAATAGCTGCTCGGCACCTAACGCATAACTCGCCAATAAGCCGGCGCTGGCTAAGCCCATTAGTTTTACGAAGTGGCGTCGGTTGAAACCTGATTGAATGACTTCTTCCAGTTCTTCGGGCATTAGATCGCCGAAGAGCCTGTGTTCTTCAGGGGTAAGCTGTGTTTTGTTTTGTTTCATGTTGCTGTTTTGAAGTTAAAACAGTTAAAATATAGTGAATTAGCAACTATAATGAGATTTAAACAACAGCAAGTAGCTTATGGTTTTGGTTTGATTGAAAAACTGTTAGCTTAATTTTTGGATGCCGTACCAGCATAGGTCAATGTCATATTATTCTCAAACTTACCTTATTGTACTGATCGGTCTAATTAACTTATTATGTTTGTAGACCAATTGGTACAATATATGAAAAAATTAGAAAATAAGGTTGCTCTGGTAACAGGCGCTTCGAAAGGAATCGGGGCAGCAATAGCGAAACAGTATGCTGAAGACGGTGCAGCGGTGGTTGTAAATTATGCTTACTCCAAGGGAGATGCAGAAAAGGTAGTGGAGATGATCAGGGGTAAAGGTGGAAGGGCAATTGCCGTGCAAGGTGATGTTTCAATCGCAGAAGACGTGAAAAGGATTTTGGTAGATACAGTGGAGGCATTTGGCAGAATTGATATTTTGGTTAATAATGCTGGAGTTTATGAATGGGGTCCACTTGAATCGGTTACTGTTGAAGGGTTTCATCGCCAGTTTAATATCAATGTGTTGGGTTTGCTTCTTGCCTCTCAGGCGGCGGTAAGTTATTTCGCAGAGAATGGCGGTAACATTATTAACATCGGATCTGGTGTATCGACATCTCAGCCGGCCGGGAGTGCTGTTTATACGGCAACAAAAAGTGCTGTAGACTCTATAACAAGGGTACTTTCCAAGGAACTGGGATCAAAGAACATTAGGGTAAATTCTATAAACCCTGGTATAGTTGATACAGAGGGATCAAGGGCAGGTGGGTTTATTGGAAGTGAAATGGAAAAGATGTTTGTGGGGATGACGCCGCTACAGCGTGTTGGAATGCCAGAGGATATTGCATTAATTGCTTCGTTTCTTGCTTCGGACGAGGCCCGTTGGCTGACCGGGGAAATCGTGTCGGCAAGCGGTGGATTGCGTTAGTATTCATGGTCTTCCCGGTTTTTCCGGATTAATTAATGAAATAAATCAATAGCTTTGTATGCAGATGCAAAGCTATTGATCATTATGAGAACCAAAGATTTTGATGAAGAAGAGATACTGAGGAAAGCTATCAATATTTTCTGGGAAAAAGGCTATCATGCGACTTCTATTCATGACCTGATAGAGGGGTTGGGAATCGGACGTTCCAGTATATACCACGCCTTTGGAGATAAGCATACGCTGTTCCTGAAGGCACTTGAACTTTATCAGTACGGTGGTACTGCCAAAATCGTCAAAACCCTTGGCGAGGCACCTTCTTTGAAGCTCGGTATTCGTGCATTGTTAAACGGAGTTGTTGACGATGTATACGGTGATGCCTCCCCGCAGGGATGCTTTAAAGTGAATTCGGGAGTGGAGGTAGCCGCACAGGATAATGCGGTTAATAAGCTGGTATATGATGACGACCTTCTTATAGAAAATGCGCTGTATCAGGCATTCGAGAAAGGGAAGCAAAACGGAGAAATCAGCGACTCAAAAGATTCCCTTGCTCTCGCACGTTTTTTTTGTAATACGATCTCCGGCATGCGCGTTTATGCAAAATTCAGAACGGAAAGAGCTTTTTTTGAAGATATTGTAAAAACTGCACTTTCAGTGCTGGAAGGTAGTTAATTGAAGTATAATTAGATTGTTGAAGCTTAGCAAACAATTTTGGTTTTTAAGACTTATCATTTCAGCATTATACTTCAACTATTATTGATTCAAATGAAACAAGTAAACAAATTTCTGCCACTTGCAAACTTAATTGCACTGATCCTGACCATTGGGATAAACTATTTTTCAAACGCGGGATTGCTGAATGGAAATACGATGAAAGTAATTTCCGACCGTTACGCCAATTATTTCACACCAGCCGGGTACGCATTTTCGATCTGGGGCCTGATTTACCTCGGACTCCTGGGTTTTGTTTGCTACTCATTAATCAAAAGAAAACAGCCTGAAGTTGAAACTATATTAAATAAGATCGGCTGGTTATTTGTACTTTCCTGTGCCGCAAACTCCTTGTGGGTGATGGCCTGGCTCAGTGACTATATTGGTGCTTCAGTGGTGATTATGATGGTATTATTGCTAAGTCTTATCGCCATCATCAGCCGCACCAGGATGGAACTCGACGCGCATCCGCTCAAAGAATATGTTTTGATCTATTGGCCCTTCGCTTTGTATGCCGGATGGATAACAGTGGCCCTGATTGCAAACGTTTCTGCCTACCTTACTAAGATTAACTGGGATGGCATGGGAATATCTGAACATTATTGGGCTGTTATCATGATCGCAACTGCCGGGCTCGTCAATATCATCATGATACTAACAAGGAATTTGCGTGAGTTTGCATCGGTTGGAATCTGGGCTTTGTTTGCCATCTCCGTTAGAAATCATCAGCAACAAGGCACAGAGATGGTGGTTTATGCGTGTTATATTACCATCTTCGCTATTCTGATATTTATCATTATCAATGGCATGAAAAAAGGTGAGCGGTCGATTGATCGTATGTAACGAGACTAGCTTCGGAAAGCCCGTTCCCCACGTGCAATGGGTTAATCCCTCTCTTTAAAAATGACACACATTTAATGATTGATTGCAACATGATATGATGTTGTACATTAACTTTGATCGGGAAGTTACATTTGAAGCGTGATCGCTTCAATGTAGCATTGAAATGAGTTTGATGATTAGCTATATAAATGAATATGAAAGCAATAGGATTTAAAAAATCGCTGCCAATAACAGAGCAGGATAGTTTTATTGAATTTGAAACAGAAAAGCCGTCGCCTGCAGGACATGATTTGCTGGTTAAAATCAATGCGGTTTCTGTAAATCCTGTTGATTTTAAGGTTCGACAGAGCAGCGCAAAGGATAAAATACTGGACACGCCGAAGATTATAGGCTGGGATGCCGTGGGTGTGGTAGAGGCTGTGGGTGAACTGGTATCGCTATTTAAAGTTGGGGACGAAGTTTTTTACGCAGGTGATATTACAAAGCCAGGCAGCAATGCCGAATATCAGCTGGTCGACGAGCGTATTGTAGGTAAAAAACCGGCAAACTTATTAGTTGCCGAAGCTGCTGCCTTACCTTTGACGGCGCTTACGGCATGGGAAATTTTGTTCGATCGGCTGCGCATCAATGAAAAAGACAAGGGAAAGTCCATTTTAATTATTGGTGGTGCCGGAGGCGTTAGCTCAGTCGCGATTCAAATTGCAAAGAAACTACTGGGCTTACAGGTAATTGCTACCGCATCGCGTATTGAAAGCGTGGACTGGTGTAAAAAATACGGTGCTGATGTTGTTGTCAACCACCAGAATCTGATTGCAGAAGTGCGTAATGCTGGTTTTGATCAGGTTGATTTTATCGTTGATTTTGTGGATGTAAATGAATATTGGGATGCCTTTGTAGAGTTGATTAAACCGCAGGGCAGCATTGGTTCCATTAGTGATCCGACAGCTGCAGTAAATCTTCGCCAGCTAAAAGGGAAGAGTGTGAGTTTCCATTGGGAGTTAATGTTTACCCGTTCAATGTTTCAAACCGAAGATTTGGTTGAACAGCATCGGATATTGAATCAGGTAGCAGATTTGCTGGATGACGGAACCTTAATAACGACTTTGAATGAAACCCTGGAGGGTTTTACTACCGCTAATTTTAAAAAAGCCCATCAATTACTGGAAAGTGGTACAACCATTGGGAAAATTGTAATTAAATACTAAAACTGGTGACTGTTTATACCAAACATTGAATGGTTTGGTATAAACAGTTCCGTATGCAATAGTTCTTATTGTAGCATTCCTACGTTTATCCATTACTTCAAGGTAACATCCAGATATACCGAATGGCGCCCGTAGGTTTCGTAAAAAGGTTTAAAAACAACATCTCCCACGTTAAAATGAAGAGTTTTCGGATCGCCCGTGATCGACTTGCTGATATCTGCAGCATCTAATGTAATTTTATGCCAGTCTTTAATGGGCTCAGTTTCCTGCGCTGCAAGCAATATGGGGCCGTAGAATAAACTGGCAATATTTTGCTGATCCATAACCGGATCAAGGTGGAACTGAAAGGGCATTTGAAGTTCAATTTTGTCGCCATTTTTCCATGACCTGCTGAGCTTTAGATAAGTACCGGGTATTGCAACTAGTTTTTGTTTAACGCCATTGATTTTTACTGTAAAGCCTTTTGTGGCCCAGCCCGGTACACGGACTTGAATGTCGAATTTTCCGTTGCCGCTAATGGTGAGAGCGGTTTGATCATCATTTGGGAAGTTAGTGGATTGTATTAATGTTACCTTCCTTTCAGTCCAGTTGAGGGTAGAAGGTATATACAGGTTGACGTACAGTGATTTATTGTCTTCTGATTTAAAATAAATTGAATTCTGGAGTTTCGTACTGCTTTCTATTGCTGTACCGTTGCAGCAGGTAAATCCCGTCATGTCACCATTACTGAATTGTTTAACAGACCCAGGTCTTAGCGATACGTGGTAGGTATTTGCCGGGCTGTTTTCTGCTACCGAAGCCAGAATGTGATTATATAAACCCCGTTCATAATAATCCATAAATGCTGGGTTTTGGTTAACCAGAAACAAGTCGCCCGTTAATTTCAGCATATTGTATGTGGCACAGGTTTCATTTTGGCCTCCTTCAGAAAAACCGTTTTCATAAAGAGATGAGGGTTGCGCAACGAAGCATTCAGCATTGGCCGGGTTGCGTGCACCAGCAACGCCGCCGATACTGTACATGTAATCATTTACCATTTTATACCAGAAGTTATCGGCAATTTTAAAGTATTCGGGGTTTTTGGAGGCATTGTACATCTCGATGCTTCCCACGATTTGAGGGATGTGCTGGTTAGCGTGAAGTCCCCTGAAAATATCGACATTTTTAGCTAATCCGTTTGTATGAGCAGTATCACCATAAAATACTTTGATGTTATCAAACAGGGTTGCTGTGCTCAGGTATTTCGCCTTGCCGGTGATCCTGTACAGATGAGCCATGGACTCATTCATACCGCCGAACTCTCCAGCAATGTAGGTATTCCACATCTTGATACGGGTTTCTGCGGGGAGTTTGCTTAATCGTGCGTATACCCAATCGCCCATGCCTGAGGCGATGTCGAGCGCTTTTTTATTGCCGCTTACTTCGTATACTTCTACTAGGCCTGCCAGTATTTTATGCAAAGTGTAATAGGGTGCCCAGATTTGATTCTTTTGTCCGCCGTATTTGGCTCCGTTTTCCAACATGATGAACTGATCAGGAGGATAGGCGCTGATAAAGCCAGTTCCCCAGTTCCAGTAATCGTTTCTGATCCCTGAATCGCTCAGATCTGAATCGAAACCGGATTTGCCGGGTCCGAAAGGTACTGCTGCCGGATCAGATACAAAAGCTTCGCCGCCTTTTTCTGGTTGTCCTGATAGTTTTGAGAGCTGATACAAGGTATTGACCATGTACTCCATTTTATTGCGAAAGTTTTCATGGAGTGCTTTATCGTAACCAGTGCCCGCATAGGCCTGTGCAATTGCACTTAAATAATGCCCGGTAGCATGCCCCCTGAGCTTCGTGTCCTCGCTATCCCAAACGCCCAAAGGAATGGATCCCGCAGGTTGCTTTTGTCCGAAAGCATGACGAAACATGTATAAAAAAGAATTGGGGTCAGTATTAGCCAGGGTTCGGATAAACTTATCCCGGTTTTCCAGAAATTTCGTCTGGTGGTTTTGCTTATCTGGTTTTAAGCTTACCCGATTTAAAGGAAAGGGCTGCAATTTGGAAACACTGGAAACGGACTGCCTGGGTGGATGCACTGTAACGAATGCTTTTGGACGGAAATCCGTTCCTGGAACTTCCCCGGTAATCGTGTAATCGCCAGATTTAAGAACCGTTGTATTATTTGTGGGAGCTGGCCATAATACCCTTACTTTAGGACCCTTGATTTTATTTCGGTAGGTGCCACCGACATAGGCCGGTAATCTGGGTAAAGTTCCGACTTCAGTTTCTACTTTCACATCCTCAACTGTACTGAGGTATGCATTGTAAAGCTGAGGGGTATTCGCTGGAAATACGAATAAATCCTCTTCTTTTTTAGCGGAAGTATTTACTGCATCCGCCTGTATGCCTCTTTGGGCATTGTGGAAGATCCCTTCAATCTGCTTAACTGACAGGGGCACGCGGTAGACCCGGAAATCATGTATCATTCCGTTTAAAGCTGGTAATCCTGCTACTGGTGATTTACCAAGATAAAGCGGTTTCTTTTTTCCTGATGCTGACTGGAACACGTCATTTAGGTTTACTGGTGCGTTCTTCATTTCTCCTGCAGGTTTACCATCGATATAGGTTGTGATCGATTTTGCAGGGACATCAATTACGATAGAGATAAAAACCCACTTATTTTCTTCAATAGCAGGGGAGGTGATTTTGGTAATTTTATTATCTTTTCCAGATAGGGCGAGGATAAAACTTTTACCGGTATCTGATCCTAAATAAGCCGCAAAAGATTGGTTTGATGCTGTTTGTCCGAAATCAAACAGCACCTGGCCACTGGCTTGCGAACGTAGATAAACCCACCCGCACAGGCTTAAAGATTCGATGTCGGTCAGCACTTCTCCGGGAATCGTTACAAATGAATTGCTTCCGCCATTAATAGATAACACTGTGCCAAAGCGGCCATCTTTAACAAAGCTTATTTCAGTGCCGTTGATTTTGCCATGCTGATTGTTCCTGGACCAGTCTTTCACATCACCGTTGAACTGGTACCTGGCGCTTAACCCGGTTTCTCCAATGCCATCAAGTATTTGATCTCCGTTTTGCGCCTGAACGCTTTTTGCTACAGTAATGGATGCAATTACAAAAAATAGGATGCGAAACAGCAACTTCAGTTTTTTCATGTTTATCATTTTAATTACTTCTTTCTTGTAGGCTGATTAAACGTTAACCAGCAGGCACAGGATTTAAACCGGAATGCGCTAGATGAAGTGATTTGCTTTTGCAAATTGCATAAAATTAGATACTATGGCCAATGTTTAGTCGCTTTTTTTTAGCTGATTTAACTCTGATTTTACCAGGATTGAGAAATGTTTTTATCTTGCATCACTGAAACTCCACACCACAACATCATGAGAATAGCCCTTGCTTCGCCACCCATTCCAAAATCCCTCGATAGCGCTATAAGCACACTAACGGAACTTGTTCAGTTAGCTGCTGTAAGTAAAGCGGAGATCATCTGTTTTCCGGAATCCTATCTTCCAGGTTACCCGGGGATGGGATACTCTGAAAGTGACCGGAGCGCACCTTCGTTAACCAGGGCGTTGGAGCAAGTAGCTGCACTTGCCCGGAAAAATTCCATTGCCATCATTGTGCCTATGGATTGGCATAGTGAACCTGGCCTGCAAAATCTGGCCTTCGTGATTTCTCCTGATGGGGAAGTGATGGGCCACCAGAGCAAAAACCAGCTGGATCCATCGGAAGATGAGATGTGGGTAGCTGGAACTGAACGACAATTGTTTGAAATCAATGGTGTAAAGTTTGGTATTTCCATTTGCCATGAGGGATTCAGGTACCCGGAGTCGGTACGCTGGGCTGCGCAGGCGGGAGCAGCGATTGTTTTTCATCCACATTTCACCGGAAGTGATGAAACTGGAAAAGTGATTACCCGTTGGGGAGACCCGGACAGCCCGTATTATGAAAAGGCAATGCTCATGAGGTCGATTGAAAACACAATCTATTTTGCAAGTGTAAATTATGCTTCGAAATTTCAGGAATCTGCCACATCGCTCATTGATCCGGATGGGAACTGCATTGCCTATCAGAATTACGGCGAAAGTGGCTTGCTTATCCGGGATATTGATATTTCACTTGCAACAGGGAAGTTGGCAAAACGGTTTAAAAAGGAGTTATATTAGGATAGCGATTGAGGATTTATATTTGAATTGTTCATTATGCCAAACGTTTTAGTGATACACGGGTTGTATGTATAAAACGAAGCTATTAATGGGAAAAACGCTTACCGATAACCGCAACATAGAGGATACAAATCACATCTGCTTAGCATCGGCAAGCATTAATCTGAAACGAAGGCTGTTATTTCTTGCAATCAGCATGTGTTGTTCTTTGTATAGTTTCGGACAGGCGCCCGAATCACAGGGGTGGCTTTTCATTACACATCAGCAAAAAATCGGAAAGTCATTTAAAGTACTGGCCGACGTGCAGCTGCGTACTGCCGACCGATATCATTATTTGAATACGATGTTGCTGCGCACAGGGTTAATGTATGATCTGTCTCAAAAGCATTCCATCGCATTAGGGTATGCATACAAGGGCGACTGGGAAAAGGAGGATTACAATGATGATAAGGCGTATAGTTTTGAAAACCGGATTTTTGAGCAGTTCATTTACGATTTTAAATGGCATAAAACAGAGATGATGTTTCGCGGCAGGCTCGAACAGCGTTGGGTCAATACTGATGAAGTTCAGTTTTCCCAACGTGCCAGGACAATGCTTGGCGCACAAATTCCTTTGCTTACAAATCAGAATTTTTCAAGGGGAATTTACATGGGTTTGCAGGATGAATTGTTTTTGAATGTGATGAATAAAAGTAAGGTGAACGGAAGTTTTTTTGATCAGAACCGGGTATTTCTATCTTTTGGCTATCGCTGGAATAAGGCCATTGATACGGAATTTGGCTATCAACACTGGTATCAAAAGGAGGAAACCGGGCGCTATAACCGCCATGTTCTTCAACTACAGATTACCACCCAGTTTTAGCGTAGCAAAAAGAATGAAGGTTAGGATTGTAAAGATCTGATAGTTTTATAGGGGACTAAAAACATTGGTAGCAAAACTAATTGATTTCGTAAGTGTTCCAATATCATGGAAGAATCAGATGCAAAATCAGTAGTTAGTGATGCAGTAGAAGCTTATACCCTTGCGATGGGCGATGGTGAAACGCATACTTTTCATGTCAATATCTACCCCCATCACGCACAGTCGACTTGTAGATACAGTGTTTTCCAAGGAGAGAAATTAGTGGCTTCTTTAGCTCCGAACAGCCAGGGTTTCCTCTACATCTGTCAGAATCCAGGTGAAATCAGAGAAGATCTGCTGGATCAGCTTTGTGAGGCTGTGGAATTGAGGCATCCTGACATCATCGATGACGATGAGGAGCAGCCTGATCGATCTTAGCATATTATTAAAGCAAAGCTTTGATGCATACCTGCATTCTGACCGCCAGACTGGATACAAAAAGCCAGACTTTTTTTGATGATAGGAGAAAGCTATACTTTCCCGCAGAAAGAAATCTTTTAAATGCCCATCTCACGCTTTTCCATAATCTTCCTGATGATCCGGAGGTGCTGCTACAGCTGGAAAATATTGTTCATTGTTCTTTCATAGCCAGGGTTTGCGCTTTGAAGAGTATCGGCAACGGGGTAGCTTATTTTATCGAAAGCAAGGAGCTCCAGTTGCTTCACCGTTTTTTGCAACAGCAATTTCAGTCAATGCTTATCGCACAGGACAGGCAAACACTGCGTCCGCATATCACGATACAAAACAAAGTAAGTGTGGAAAAGGTCAAAAGTTTGTTAACAAAGTTAGAACCAACTTTCGAGCCGCTCAATATTAATGTTGAAGGACTGGATCTTTGGCATTATCTGGATGGACCATGGCGCCATTACCGTTATTTTCCCTTTCAGCATCTCTTGCCCTGCAAGGGATTTGATCAATGAGCTCTAATGTTTATACTTTACGACCCTTTGATAAGTAGCTTAAAAAGTTGGTAAAAAAATATCCCTCTTTAAAAAGTGTATAAAGGCAAAAACCTTGGGAAAGAAGTTTTCTAATACCAGTGGGTTTAAAACAAAAAAACCTCACATTTCTGTGAGGTTTTTCGTGATCCCGCTGGGATTCGAACCCAGGACCACTACATTAAAAGTGTAATGCTCTACCAGCTGAGCTACGGAATCTACTTTGTTTAAAAACGTTGTCCGTTTCCTTTAAAGTGATGCAAATATAGGGCTCAAATACATCTCCTGCAAATAAAAAAAACTAAAAAGTGCTAAGTGTATTGATTTATAAGGGGATTAATTATTTGTGCTGACTTTTTTGAACTTATTTGATAATTTTAGCAACCTCAATTAGTCAATATTAACCCATGATTAAATTAAAAATATCAATATATATATGCCTGGTTATTGCGCTGGCATCTTGTTCAAACGGAAAAAAAGAGGAGCAGGAGATGCAAAAGCAAGATTCTTTGGCTTCTTGTGAGAAAAATTTGCCTGGGCGGTTTGGTGCAATAAGAGATACATCAACTTTTGGCAGCAATCAAGTAAGTCACGATGGTATGGTAAAGATTAGTGGTGGAACGTTCACGATGGGCGCATCAGACAGCGAAGGCAGGGCCGATGAATATCCAAAACATGAAGTTAAGCTGGAGTCGTTTTGGATTGATGCAACCGAAGTGACAAACGCAAGTTTCAAGCGCTTTGTGGAAGCTACAGGTTATGTAACTACCGCTGAAAATAAACCGGATTGGGAGGAAATGAAAAAGCAGCTGCCACCGGGTACACCTAAACCAGCAGACAGCCTTTTCGTTGCGGCATCACTGGTATTTCATCAGCCTAAAGCCGTTACCAGTTTAAACGATGCCTCTCAATGGTGGAGTTGGGTTAAGGGGGCAGACTGGAGACATCCACATGGACCGAAAAGTAATATTGAAGGTAAAGAAAACTATCCTGTAGTACATGTTTCCTGGGATGATGCGATGGCATATTGCCGTTGGGCTGGAAAGCGCCTGCCTACAGAGGCTGAATGGGAATTTGCTGCGCGGGGAGGCTTAAAAAATAGCCGCTATCCATGGGAGAATGAGGATATCGAGAACGGAAAAGCAAAGGCTAATACCTGGCAGGGAAATTTTCCAGTCACCAACACCGGTTGGGATGAGTTTAATGGCCTTGCTGCCGTAAAACAGTTTAGTCCAAATGGCTATGGCTTGTATGATATGGCTGGAAATGTATGGGAATGGTGCAGCGACTGGTATCGTCCGGACTACTACGCTACACTGAAAGGCATTACAGAAAATCCTAAGGGTCCGAAAGATAGTTACGACCCTATGGAGCCAACAGTGCCTAAAAAAGTGGTGCGTGGTGGGTCGTTTATGTGCAACGCTTCTTATTGTAAAGGTTACAGGGTAACCTCCAGGATGAAAACATCTACAGATACAGGTTTGGAGCATACCGGTTTCAGATGTGTCAGCACCGAATAATTTATTTAATAGATTGCCAATTTCCTCGGGCATTCGCAACTTCTAGTATGGTAGGTAGGTGTTTGAGTTGATGTTTTGATATTGTTCAGGTGAGATTTTCATTTATATGTTTTTTTATAGCCAAAAGCGCAGGATTTTGGGCTTAATTCTGTTAAATTAAAAATTAAACACACGTTTGCGTAATATATTGTTCAAATATTTTTATAGTTTGGCGCTTTCAAATCAATCAAACCAAACTTTTTATGGCAATTACTGCGAATCAGGATCGAAAAGGTCCGAACCCTCTCGTTATTATCTGTGCGCTCTTCTTTATTTTTGGCTTTGTAACCTGGGCTAACGGAACTTTGATTCCTTTTTTTAAGTTATCATTTGGTCTATCTAACCTGCAGGCATTTTTTGTAACGTTTGCATCGTATATGGCTTACTTTTTTCTGGCGCTTCCATCCTCATGGATACTTAAAAAAGTGGGTTTTAAAAACGGCATAGTATTAGGCCTTGTTATTTTGGGTTTAGGTTCTCTGATATTTATTCCTGCTGCCCAAACCCGGACTTTCGGTTTGTTTTTGACAGGGATTTTTGTTCAGGGAGCAGCACTTGCTTTACTTCAAACGGCATCGAATCCATATCTGGCAATTATTGGTCCGATTGAAAGTGCGGCCAAAAGGATAAGTATTGCCGGGATTTGTAATAAGGTGGCCGGGATGATTGTTCCGCTGGTGATGGGCAGTCTGTTTCTTAAAAACGCTTCTGAGGTTGAAAAACAGATAAAAAGCGCTACTGATGCAGTTCATGAGCAATTATTGAATGATGTTTTGGGTCGTGTAAATATGCCTTACATCGTTTTGGCAATTGTTTTCTGTCTTTTTGCACTCTTTGTAAAGTTCACCAGCTTACCAGAAGTAGAAGTAAACGAAGATGTTGTTGATGAGAGCAAAGGAGAAGTGGTAACCCACAGCAGCATATTCCAGTTTCCGCATCTTTTTCTGGGAGCCCTTTGTATTTTTGTTTATGTCGGAGCAGAAGTAATGGCGGGTGATATCATCGGAATTTATGGTCGCGAGTTGGGTATCAGTACCGAAATTAGTGGCAAGCTGACTTCGATTACTTTGTTTAGTATGCTTATTGGTTATATCATAGGGATTGTTACTATTCCAAAATACCTCTCTCAGCAGAAAGCCCTGAGGATTTGTGCCATTCTGGGTATAGTCTTTACGGTTTTATCCTTTGCCATTTCAAGCTGGTTTGCTGTAATTTTTGTCGCCCTGCTCGGCCTCGCCAACTCCTTAATGTGGCCTGCAATATTTCCGCTGGGTATAAGTCATCTGGGGAAATTTACCAAGATTGGTTCGGCCATTATGGTGATGGGGATTGCGGGAGGAGCTTTAATGCCACTTTTATATGCTTTTCTAAATGAAAAGCTACAGGTTAACTTTCAGCTGGCTTACTTATTAACGGTGTTGCCTTGCTACCTTTATATTTTATATTTTGCGATCAGGGGCCACAGAGTAGGGCTCAATTTAAAGTAGTTCATTCCTGCCTAGTAAAGGATAAGGCGTTGCAACATTGCAGCGCCTTATCTGTTTCGTTTTACCTGCCACTTTCTATTGCCAGTAATTTTCGCTTATTTTGGCGAATGATCCGAAGGGGTTTTAATGGTGTCATTTTACCGCATTCGTTTTTCTTATTTATGAATAAAGCTATTTTCCTTGATCGTGACGGCGTGCTGAATCACGAAATTTATGACTATATCTGTCGTGTTGAAGACTTTAAGATTCTGGACTATCAAATTCCTGTATTGAAGCGTTTTTTTGATGAAGGTTATTTGTTGATTGTAATTACCAATCAGGGTGGTATTGCGCTAAAACGCTATACCGAACAAGAACTCGCGATTATGCACCAGATGCTCAGGAATGCTTTTGTGGCGAAGGGAGCTGACATTGCCGGATTTTACTATTGTCCGCATCATCCAACAGTGGGGGGAGCATGTAAATGTCGTAAACCGGCATCAGGAATGATTATAGATGCGATTGATATGTATGATATTGATCCGGCCCAGTCTGTGATGATCGGCGATAAGCCACGAGATGTTGAAGCGGCAAACGGGGCAGGGGTGAAGGGTATTCTGATTGAGCCTGATGAACAGATTGTATATGAAAAGGTGAAGGAAGTGCTCGAAGTAGAGAAAAACTTTTAGCCGATAAACCGAAATCCGAAAGGTGTTTCAAGATCATAAAAAAGGGTTTTAAATTAAGAGTAGTCAATACGCTTAATTTAAAACCCTTTAATTTAAATTTATACTACTGATTGAATATGAAATTCAGTCATTTAATTCTATTTTCCTGCTGCTTTAGCATGATCTGCTAAGAAAGTTGCTAAACCACTATCAGTTAATGGGTGTTTTAATAAACCTACAATGGCAGCTAAAGGAGCCGTAATTACATCAGCACCTAATTTTGCACAGTTTACGATGTGTAACGGACCACGGATTGAAGCGGCTAAAATTTGCGTTTCATAACCGTAATTGTCGAATATTGTTCTGATATCTTCAATTAGTACTAAGCCATCGCTTGAAATATCATCTAAACGACCTAAGAATGGCGATACGTAAGTTGCACCAGCTTTAGCTGCTAATAATGCTTGTCCTGCGGAGAATATTAAAGTACAATTGGTTTTAATTCCTTTTGAAGAGAAATATTTAATGGCTTTAACACCATCTTTGATCATGGGAACCTTAACTACGATTTTCGGGTTTAAAGCAGCTAATGCTTCACCTTCTTTGATGATTTCGTCGAAAGTTGTAGAAATCACTTCTGCACTTACATTATCTTCAACGATATCGCAGATTGCTTTATAGTGATTAATAACATTTTCGTCGCCTGTAATGCCTTCCTTAGCCATTAAGCTTGGGTTAGTGGTTACACCGTCTAAAATGCCAAGATCGTGCGCCTCTTTAATTTGATCAAGATTTGCTGTGTCGATAAAAAATTTCATGTTTATAAATTCTTAAATATTTGAGTTTTGATGATTCAACCCTGAAGAATTTAATTCCCCCTTCAGGGGATTAAGGGAAAAGAAAAAAAAGGGCAAGCACCTTCTATCGCACCGCTACAACCTTCTACCCTTGCTATGTTCCCATCCTGGGGGAGTTCAAAGGGAGCTGGTCGTAAAAGACTTGCCCGGCACAAAGGTAGAAAAAGATGTTGTTCTGCAAAACCCATTTGTTGTATTTTTCGATAATAGTGGCTATCTTACTGATTCATAAATTAATAAAATTTATTTCACTTGCCACGAAATAGCGTAAATATAGCTCAGAGGAAATTGCTATAATTTAAAACATCTTTATTTGTGAATTTATTTTTCGCAAATGAAGATATTGATAAAACGGTTTAGTGATATTTTTATAAGAAATCAGGCGAATTCTGTACTATATTGTCATTGTCAATTCTTTAAAATTTTTGATAATTAATTGCTGAATTTTTAATTTTTAAAGCATTAATTGCTTAAAAACTAAAAGTTTTCCAAAAATTATAGCAACTCTGTAATTTAATAATCGTTTTTTGTATCTTAGTGTTTCCTATACACTAACAACTAACGAGCAAAGAATGGAACCAAACAGTGGATTGTACGATGCGCAATTTGAACACGATGCCTGCGGTATTGGGTTCGTTGCACATGTGAAAGGGCGAAAATCGCATCAAATAATCTCCGATGCACTTACTATTTTAGAAAATCTAGATCATAGAGGGGCATGTGGAGCAGAACCAAATACAGGCGACGGTGCCGGTATTATGATTCAGTTACCTCATGAATTTTTTTATGATGAATGTTTAAAAGCTGGCTTTAGCCTACCTGAAACCAACAATTATGGCGTGGGTCAGCTGTTTATGCCAAAAGACATCCGGTCGAGAGAAGAATGCAGAGAGCTGATTTACCGTGCCGCAGAGAAACTAGGACTTGAGATTCTTGGCTTCAGAAAGGTTGATGTAGATACTACCGATATAGGCAATATGGCCCTTTCTGTAGAGCCTGAAATTGAGCAGGTGTTTATCGCACGTCCTTATGCCATAAATCCGGGTGCGGATTTCGAGCGTAAACTTTATATTTTTAAAAATTATCTGATCAAGTTAATTACCAATACCGTTCATGGTGGTAAAGACTTTTATATTGTATCGTTATCTGCACAAACCATTATATATAAAGGGCAGTTAACTTCATTACAGGTTCGTACATATTTCCGCGATTTAAGCGATAAACGTGTGGTTTCGGCATTAGGACTGGTCCACTCGCGTTTTGCTACCAATACCTTCCCTTCGTGGCGACTGGCGCAACCTTTTCGCTTTATCGCGCATAACGGAGAGATCAATACCCTGCAGGGAAATTTGAACTGGTTCAGGGCTGGCGTTAAATCATTAGCTTCGTCCTATTTTACACCAGAAGAATTGGATATGCTTTTACCGGTGATTGATGAGACCAATTCCGATTCAGGCTGTCTGGATAACGTAATTGAACTGTTATTTCATGCCGGAAGAACCTTGCCTCATGTATTGATGATGTTGGTTCCTGAAGCATGGGATGGCAATGAAGATATGGATCCGGTTAAACGGGCCTTCTATGAATTCCATGCTACTTTAATGGAGCCATGGGATGGGCCGGCTGCAATTGCCTTTACCGATGGCAAGCAAATTGGAGCAACACTGGATCGTAATGGTTTACGCCCATCACGTTATGCCATCACTTCTGATGACAGGGTGATTTTAGGTTCTGAAGCAGGCGCTTTGGCGATTGATCAGAGTACTGTTATTGAAAAAGGGCGTTTAACTCCTGGTAAGATGTTTGTAGTAGACATGGAACAGGGGAGGATTATTAGCGATGAAGAAATCAAAACGCAGGTTTGTGGTAAAAGCCCTTATGCGGACTGGATTAACCAGTATCAGATCCGCCTGGAGGAATTGCCTGATCCGCGTGTAATGTTTACCGGTTTATCGGAAGAATCTATATTTAAATATCAGCAGGTTTTTGGCTACAGCAGGGAAGATGTCGATCTGTTGCTGAAGCCTATGGCGATTGATGGAAAGGAACCAATCGGTTCGATGGGTACAGATACGCCTCTTGCGGTTTTATCTAAACGCCCTCAGCATTTATCCAATTATTTCAAACAGCTATTTGCACAGGTAACCAATCCGCCTATCGATCCTATTCGTGAGAAGGTGGTGATGAGTTTGGCCAGCTTCATGGGAAGTAACGGCAATTTACTGGACGAAAATCCAAAACAAGCACATTGTGTAGCCATTAAACATCCAATATTAACCAATCAGGAATTAGAAAAACTGAGAAGTATTGATACTGGTGTTTTCCAGGCAAAGACTTTACAGACTTATTTCAGGGCCGACGGGAAACCTGGTGCAATGGCTAAAGCTTTAGATCGTTTGTGTCGTTATGCGGTAGATGCGGTGGAAGATGGCTTTCAGGTGATTGTGCTTACAGACAGGGCAATTGATTCGGAGCATGCGGCAATGCCATCATTGCTTGCCGTTTCTGCGGTTCACCATCACCTGATCCGTAAAGGTTACCGTGGTGCTGTAGGTATTGTGGTGGAAGCTGGCGATATCTGGGAGGTGCATCATTTTGCCACCCTATTGGGATTTGGCGTTACAGCGATTAATCCATACCTGGCGTTGGAGACTATTAATGGTTTCCAGAAAGAGTCAGGCTTATCAGCAGAAAAGCTAACGAAAAACTACATCTATGCTGTAAATAATGGTTTGTTGAAAATCTTCTCTAAAATGGGAATCTCGACCTTGCAATCGTACCAGGGTGCACAGATTTTTGAAATTTTAGGTTTGAACAAAAAGGTTGTAGATACGTATTTCACTGGTGCCGTTTCCCGTATTGGTGGATTAGGACTGGATGAAATTGCGAAAGAAACCTTAGTTAAACATCACCGGAGCTTCGGGCCGATTACTCAAACAGAGAACCTGTTACCAGCCGGGGGTACCTATAAATACCGCCGTCGCGGAGAGGCCCACTTATTTAATCCGCAAACCATACACCTGTTGCAAAATGCAACACGTAAAAATGATTATAACATTTTTAAACAATACTCCAAACTGGTAAATGAGCAAACACAACAGGCTTATACGATCCGTGGGTTGTTTGAATTTAATTATAGCCGTCCTTCTGTATCCTTGCATGAAGTGGAATCTGCTGAATCGATTTTAAAGCGTTTTGCTACAGGAGCGATGTCCTTCGGATCTATTTCTCATGAGGCGCATTCTACTTTGGCGATTGCGATGAACCGTATTGGAGGAAAAAGCAACACCGGTGAAGGTGGGGAAGATGAAATGCGTTATACCAAAATGGCTAACGGCGACAGCATGCGCTCGGCTATTAAACAAGTTGCATCAGCCCGTTTTGGAGTAACCAGTTATTACTTAACCAATGCAGATGAGCTACAGATTAAAATGGCTCAGGGTGCTAAGCCTGGAGAAGGCGGACAATTACCGGGAGATAAGGTGGACGACTGGATTGCAAAAGTTCGTCACTCCACGCCGGGTGTGGGGTTGATTTCACCGCCACCACACCATGATATCTATTCCATTGAGGATTTGGCTCAGTTGATATACGATTTGAAAAATGCCAACCGAGCGGCAAGAATCAATGTTAAGCTTGTTTCTAAAGCAGGTGTTGGAACAATTGCGGCGGGAGTTGCAAAAGCGCATGCTGATGTTATTCTGGTTTCTGGCTTTGATGGTGGAACAGGGGCTTCACCGTTAACTTCTATACAACATGCCGGTTTACCATGGGAGCTTGGTTTGGCTGAGGCTCACCAGACATTAGTTAAAAATAAATTACGTAACCGTATTGTACTTCAGACTGACGGTCAGTTGAAAACCGGCAGAGATATCGCCATTGCTGCACTTTTGGGTGCTGAGGAATGGGGTGTGGCTACTGCAGCTTTAGTTACAGCAGGCTGTATTATGATGCGTAAGTGCCATTTGAATACCTGTCCGGTTGGAGTTGCGACACAAGATCCTGAATTGAGGAAATTGTTTAGTGGTGATCCAGATCATGTGGTGAATTTATTTCACTTCCTGGCAGAAGAGCTACGTGAAATTATGGCTGAACTCGGTTTCAGAACGATTAACGAAATGATCGGCCAGGCAGATATTCTGAAAGTACGTGAACTGCCTGCAGAAGAGTGGAAGTTGAAATTCCTTGATTTATCTGCTATTTTATATAAGGCAGAAAATAACGGTTTACCTTTATATAATACTGAAGAGCAGGATCATGGTTTGGCAAATGTGTTAGACCACCAGTTAATTGCAGCAGCGAAACCTGCCATTACCAACAATGAACCGGTTTTCGCCAGCTTTAAGGTCATTAATACCGATCGTTCATTGGGTACGATGTTATCTAATGAAATTTCTAAAGTGCATTTGGGCGCTGGTTTGCCACCTGATACCATCAACTTCAAATTCGTAGGTTCGGCGGGACAAAGTTTCGGCGCATTTAATACCCGTGGCGTCACCTTGTCTTTGGAGGGCGAAGCGAATGACTACGTTGGTAAAGGTTTATCGGGAGCGCGCCTGGCCATTTATCCTTTCAGCAATTCTACATTTGTTCCTGAACAGAATATCATTATTGGTAATGTTGCCTTATATGGTGCTACATCGGGAGAGTTATTTGCCCGTGGAAAGGCTGGGGAACGGTTTGCCGTACGAAACTCAGGTGCAACCGCTGTAGTTGAAGGTGTAGGAGACCACGGCTGTGAATACATGACAGGAGGTGAGGTACTGATACTCGGTGATACCGGAAGCAACTTTGCTGCCGGAATGAGTGGTGGTGTAGCCTGGATATACGACCCGAATACCCTATTTGCACGCAGATGTAACAAAGAGATGGTAGATCTGGATCCATTACAGACGGAAGACGAGGAGCGCATTTTAGCATTGCTAAAAACCCATATTCGTTTAACAGACAGTAAGGTAGCTGAATTTATCTTGAGTGACTGGAAAACTCAGTCTAATCATTTTGTTAAAGTATTCCCTAAAGAATACAAAGCGGTATTAAGTAAAAGAGCATCACAAGTTAAAACTCACTAGGTTATGGGAAAAGTAACAGGATTTCAAGAATACGATAGAGTTGCGCCCACCAGAGAAGCGGTTGCAACACGTGTAAAACATTATGGCGAGTTCCTGAACGAACTGCCATCAGAAGAATTAAACAGACAAGCTGCCCGTTGTATGGATTGCGGCGTTCCATTTTGTCAATCAGGTTGTCCGCTGGGCAATGTGATCCCGGAATTTAACGAAGCGGTTTACCAGGCAAAATGGGAACTCGCTGCAAATATATTATTGAGTACCAATAATTTTCCTGAGTTTACAGGGAGGATTTGTCCGGCACCATGCGAATCGGCCTGTGTATTGGGTATCAACCGTCCCCCGGTTTCCATCGAGGAAATTGAAAAGCACATCATAGAGATTGCTTTTGAAAAAGGATACATTAAAGCAAAAGCACCACTAATCAGAACCGGTAAGAAGGTGGCGGTGATTGGATCGGGTCCTGCCGGATTGGCTGCTGCCGCTCAGTTAAATAAAGTTGGGCATGAGGTGACTGTTTTCGAGCGCGACGATGTTCCGGGTGGATTGCTGAGATATGGCATTCCTGATTTCAAACTACAAAAAAACGTAGTTGATCGTCGAATTGATTTGATGAAAGAAGAAGGTATCATTTTTAAATGCAATGCCAACGTCGGAGAGAATATCGAAATCAGTACGGTTCTCCGCGATTATAACGCTGTGGTACTTGCCGGAGGATCGACCATCCCGCGCGATTTGCCGATTCCTGGTCGTGAAGCTAAAGGTGTCCACTTTGCAATGGATTTTCTGAAGCAGCAAAATAAACGGGTTGCAAAACGCGGAATTGTTGCGGAAGAGATTTTAGCCAATGGTAAAAACGTAATTGTTATTGGTGGTGGCGATACAGGCTCTGACTGTATTGGTACTTCAAACCGCCAGGGGGCTAAATCGGTTACGCAATTCGAAATTATGCCAATGCCACCTCAGTTACGCAATGCAAATATGCCGTGGCCTACTTACCCGATGCTTTTGAAAAATACTTCTTCGCATGAGGAAGGTGCTCAAAGAGCCTGGTCGGTAAATACGAAAAACTTTATTGCTGATGAAAATGGAAATCTGAAAGCTTTAAAAGTTGTCGATGTGGAATGGGAAATTGATGCTGCCGGACGCCCTGTTTCATTTAAGGAAGTGGCCGGAACAGAAAGAGATCTTCCTTGCGAACTGGTTTTTCTTGCAATGGGATTTTTGCATCCGCAAAAAGAAGGATTGATAGAGAAGTTAGGTGTTGAACTTGACAACAGGGGTAATGTGAAAGCATCAGAACATACCTACCAAACCAATATTGCGAAGATCTTCGCCGCAGGCGACGTTCGACGTGGTCAATCGCTGGTAGTCTGGGCCATTTCTGAAGGCAGGGAAGCTGCACGAAAGGTAGATGAATACCTGATGGGGGTAACCAAACTGGCATCGAGAGACGCTGTTGCTTACGCTTAAGATAGTTTATAGTTCTATAGTTCGAGGTCGCGACTCTGGTTGCGACCTTTTTTGTGTAAAAAAAGAATGCGTAAATTTTTACAACGTGTACTGGGCGACTGGGTGATTCGGATGTCGAACAAATTTGGTTCGCGGCCCGACGCTGAACGGATTCATGAGGCTTTAACGAAGCTCTTCAATACTATTGAGGAAGAACCCGGCAAGCGCGGTTTGATTTTCGAAGTGACGAGTGAAAACAAATATATCATCCTTTCGGATCAGCATAAAGGGGCCAGGAATTTTGCAGATGATTTTTCTTTGTCGGAACCTAATTATTTAGCCGCCCTGAAATACTATAACTCAGGTGGTTTTCATTACATTAATTTAGGAGATAGTGAAGAGCTTTGGGAAAATTTGCTTGAGTCGGTAATTAAGCACAATAAAGAGACATTTGAATACGAAAAGCTATTCATTGGCGGGGATGCATTCACCAAAATATTTGGCAACCATGATCTCTATTGGGATAATGATCCGCTTGCGGGATTCAACTTAAACCGTATTTACGGCACAAGAATTCCCATTTATGAAGGCTTGATTTTGAAAATTCAATTAGGGAACGGCACCCTTCGTATTTTCCTTACACATGGACATCAGGGTGATTTGCAGAGCGATGGCAACTGGTTTAGCAAATGGTTTGTAAGTACCGTATGGGCTCCCTTGCAATCTTACCTTCAGATTAATCCAAATACGCCGGCTTACGACAATCAGTTAAAAACCGTTCATAACAGTTTGATGTACAGCTGGCAGGCTGCACAGCAAAATACCGCATTAATTACCGGCCACACGCATCAGCCCGTATTTGCTTCGCTCACGCATCTGGAAAGAATTTATCTCCGACTGAAAGTAGCTACAAACAACCACGATCAGCCAGCCATATCGCTGTTAAATCAGGAACTGAAAAAACGGGTGAAAGAGGGAGATAAGGCACCTGAATTTAAGGCCTATAGTCCGGGATATTTTAATAGTGGCTGCTGCTGTTTTAGTGATGGTGACATCACCGGGATTGAAATTGAGTCAGGCTTTATACGTTTGATTAAGTGGTCATTCCATAAAAACGGGTTTCCGGAACGATTTCTACTGGAGGAAATGAAACTTGAAGACTTACTGGAAGTTACTTAACTGGTAGTTCAACAAAAAAAGTGGTGCCCTCATTTTTTCCTTTGCTTTCGGCCCACAGCTTTCCTTTGTGCATCTCCACATACATTTTTGCAGCAATTAGTCCCAGACCATTTGAGGGCTCACCATTTGTTGGCTTTGTGCTCAAGGGGGCAAATTTAATAAAAAGGTGTTCCAGGTCTTCTTCAGAAAGGCCCTGTCCCTGATCGGTTATGGCTATTGTAACCAGGTTCTCGGTTTGTTCACCTGTAATTGTAATGACGGTGTTTTGATTGGAAAATTTGACTGAATTGTTGAGTAGCTGAAAGAACAGATGGTTTAATTTGTCAGGATCGCCAAAAATCTCTAAAGGGTTTTTAATGTTGACTAATATGGATTGATTTTTGGTTTCCGCTACCAGCCTGATGCTATTGATCACGTGAGTAAGGACTTCTCTGACATCGGTTTTCAACTTCTGAGGCTTGTAGGAACCCTTTACCTTTTTTGCACTGCTCAGGATTTCATTTAAATTCTGCAGCATTCTTTTCGACTGCAGATTTATTTTATCGGCAATAACAACAGCTCTCTCACTGATTTCAGGGATTCTACCCAAAAGTTCAGATTGAAGTGAAATGGTTGTCATAGGATTTTTTAAATCATGAATGAGTACATGCAAACGATCATCCTGAGCAGTCATGGTTTTTCTAACCGCCATCCTGGTTTCGAGCTGAGCGATAACCATTTCAGCCAGTTTATTCAACATGTCAAGCTGGTGTGCTGTCGCGTCGATTTGATTTTCGCAATAAACAATAATGAAGCCGAGATGATAACCATCCGGAGAGGTGAGGGGACTAGCGATAAAAAACTGATCTATAAATTGAAATGCCAGGGGACCAACCTTTTCATATGGATTGATCACGCCAAACAATTCGCTGATTTGCTGTGGTAATAACTGATTTCCCAGTACTGACTTTAAAAAAAACTCCTGGCCTGAAAATCCCAGAAAGGCGTTCGAAGCATTAAGTATGCCAGCCGCCAGGCTCAAAATATGGTCAAAAAACTGATCTGCAGGGCTATCTATAATCTCGTAATCGTCAAGTTTTTGTAAACGTAATTCTTCATGAGCGGGAGCATTGTTATCTGTATTGTGATTGATTTCCATTAATGGCTGATTACTGATCGATAGTCGGTTTAAAGGTAAAATAATATCATTGAAACACTAAATAATATAAACAATTAAGTGTTAAATTTAGTTAGTATACTATTGCAATTTATTTTAAAAACAGACCATAGCGCACCAAAAAAAAATATATAATGAGGATATACATTGAACGCAAACCCGTTAAGGTTAACCCAGATACCAAGCGGGTAATTGCCCGGTTTTTTTTTAACGGAGAAGAAAGAGCTCTCGAGGTAATCAGAAAAGTTTTGGAATTTTCTGATGAAAAGGTGTTTTCTTTGATTTCACCGATATTGCAGGAATATTCGAAGCGCCACCGCAACATTACCAAAATTCTGAACAGGCATTGTAAAAAGCTGAAGAAACAGCTGGCAACGCTGAATGTAGACCTGGAGGATCTGGATCAATATACAAGACTTTTAATTGGCGCCTATTTTACTCATGAATATTCTATTGAATCTGCAGCATTTTTCAATCCCAGCATAGTAGATGACCCCGATCAAACTGACCTGGTTGAGGGTGAGAAGCGTGTGATCATCAGCTTTAGGGCAGTAGGAGAAGGGCATATTTCATCTATCGTTTTCAGAAGGGCATTGATTGACAAACATAATAATATTCAGGTATTGCCTGTCGGAAATTATGTCGATGAAGCGGAGGTGGTTAAAAATGCTATTTACGTGAAGAAATTGTTCCTGAAAAAAGCCGCATATGCGCAGATAGATCCATCGGTTCTGGACGAAATAGAAGCCAAACTAGACGAGAAATTTGAATACACCAGTTTGAGTAATATCGTTAAAGATTCGAAAAGTTTACATCAGGAGAATCCTGCCCGTTTAATTGAGTACGATAAAGTGCTCTGGCTTTCGGACACTTATCATACCATTTCCTTTTCAAAGGACACGGATATATCGGACCGCGTAATTTTTCCGATCTCGGAGTTTGAGCGAAAAGGAATTGAGGATGCCCGGTTCGTAAAGTTTGTTAAAGATGATGGCAAGGTTTTATACTATGCCACCTACACCGCTT
Source organism: Pedobacter frigidisoli (assembly GCF_032678525.1). GTDB lineage: Bacteria > Bacteroidota > Bacteroidia > Sphingobacteriales > Sphingobacteriaceae > Pedobacter > Pedobacter frigidisoli_A. The sequence goes on along the minus strand of NZ_JAVTSE010000005.1, from coordinate 134,747 downwards.
TTGATGGTTCACTGATTATTCCTAAACTGGTGCAGACAGAAGATTTTTATGAGTTTAAAGTGATTCCGCTTTATGGGGATGGCGCGCAAAATAAAAACCTGGCTTTATTTCCCCGTAAAATAAACGGGAAATATGTGATGATGAGCAGAATAGATGGCTGGAATAACTATCTGATGTTTTCGGATAAAGTAAATGTGTGGGAGAATCCGATTTTGCTTAAACAGCCCCGTTATGATTGGGAGCTGGTTCAGATCGGGAATTGTGGTTCGCCTATTGAAACGGATAAAGGCTGGCTGGTGATGACCCATGGTGTTGGTCCGATGAGGAGGTATTGTATTGGTGTAGTGTTGCTGGATCTGGATGATCCGAGCAAAGAAATCGGCCATTTAAAAGAGCCGCTCATTATACCAAACGGTGATGAGCGCGAGGGTTATGTACCGAATGTGGTTTACTCTTGTGGGTCGATTATCAGTAATGGTGAATTGATTATTCCTTATGGCCTTTCAGATTACAGCTCATCTTTTGCTACTGTGAATCTGGAAACATTATTGAATAAGCTTTTGGAGAACGGAGCAGCATAAAGTAGTTTACCTGCTTTGATCAGAGTTGCTAACCCTGGAGCTTCAGGATTAGCAACTTTTATTGTTCTTAACACAGCGCCTGTTCCAGGTCCGCGATAATATCATCTACATGCTCCAGGCCAATAGAGATTCTAAGTAAATTTTTTGGTGTTTTACTGTCAGGTCCCTCTACTGAGTATCGGTGTTCAATCAAACTTTCTACGCCTCCCAAACTGGTAGCCTGTGCAAAGAGCTTAACTTTGTTAACTACTTTGCTTGTGGCAGCTACATCTCCCTTTACTAAAAATGACATCATTCCTCCAAAATCTTTCATCTGCTTTTTGGCGATTTGATGTTGAGGGTGCGTTTCCAGCCCGGGGTAAAATACCGCATCAACCTGTGGATGATTAGCTAAGTATTGAGCAACTTTCTTTCCATTTTCGCAGTGACCTTTAATGCGATAAGCCAGGGTTTTAATGCTTCTGCAAAGCAGAAAGCAGTCGAACGGGGAGGGTACCGCCCCACCAGTTTGCTGGATGTTCCTGATCTTTTCCCAGAAATCATCCTTTTTTGCGGTAACCAAAATTCCACCTAAAACATCGCTGTGTCCACCCAGGTATTTTGTACTGCTGTGTAAAACAATATCCGCTCCGAGAAGAATGGGATTTTGCAATATCGGAGAGGCAAAGGTACTGTCACATATAAGTTTAAGTTGATTAGCATTGGCTATTTTTGCGATTTCTTCAATATCAGTGATCTTTAAAAGGGGATTTGAAGGTGTTTCAATCCAGATTAGCTGAGTATTTTCTTTGATTTTAGATTTTATCAGTTCCAGATCTGTCTGATCTACAAAATCGAATTCCAGGATTTCATTGTATATGGTTAAAAGTTGCTTTTTAATGCCCCAGTACATGTCGTCAGGTGCAATGATATGACTTCCGGGTTTTAATGCCTGAAACAAACTTAAGCCACAATTATTACCCGAAGCGAAAGCTGCTGCATCCTCACCGTATTCTAATTTAGCTACAGTGTGCTCTAAAGCAGACCTGTTCGGGTTGCTTACCCGACTATACATGTGGCCGCCTGGATAACCACCCTGTTCATCGCGAAAAAAAGTTGTTGATAAATTTATTGGAGGGGTAACATCTCCTGTAACATTTTTAACAAGATTAGAGGCGTGAATAGCAAGGGTTTCAGGTTTCATGATGATTATCGTTTTTAGCGGTTGGCAAAAATGCAATTTAATAATTTGGCGCTAATTTAAGCTTGTTAATTGTTTTGGCAAGATTTATGTAATTAGTTTCCCGAAATTTAAATTAAACTAAAATGAAAAGATTATTTATAGCTATCGCAATAGCATGTTCTACTCTAGTAATGTTACAAAGTTGTTCTTCAACAAAAAACGCTGCAACAGGTATTAATGGCGGTAGAGGTACCATCACGGGTACCTGGGTACTGAACAACGTCAGTTTAGAAGGTCTTCCCGATCAGGCAGTTCAGGGATTATTTGGGGAAAAATCATACAAATGTTTTCAGGGCAGCACGTGGAAGTTAACCAATAGCGGTAACGGATCTTATACTTTACCGGCATCCAGCACCTGTGGTGCAGTAATGCAGACTATTTTCTGGTCGGCAACCCCTGCAGACGAAACTTTTCAATTCAAGAAAATTTATGAAGGTGATAAGGCAAAGAACGTAAGTGAGGGTTATCGTTTGGTACTTACACAACTTTCTAAAGGGAATATGGTGATGAAATCGCCTATCGAGTTTGGTGGTAAGACAGCCAATATTGTGCTGACATTCTCACCGGCTGCAAATTAAGCCTAATCTACGAAAAACATATAATGAGCGCACTTCCGAAAGGGAGTGCTTTTTTTTTGGGAATTTATGCCGTATAAGTCTGCATCTATATCATATTCATTACCGTAAAAATCTGCGAGTCTGTGCCACTTACGCGGTTTGTTACAAGAAAATGATTTTCAAATCCGCTCAATATTGTATTTTTGTTCAAAATAAATCAGGAATGAATACAACTGAACAGGTTGAAAAAATATTAGCTGATACTTCATTATCAACTGAACTACAAAACATAGCACATAAAGTCCTAAACAAAGAAAGGATTACTTTTGATGAGGGTGTTTACCTTTATGAACATGCAGAATTGGGTTATTTGGGTGTTTTAGCTAACTTCATTCGTGAAGAAAAGCATGGAGACCATACTTACTTCAATAGAAACTTCCATCTGGAGCCCACAAATCTCTGCGTTTACGATTGTAAATTCTGCTCCTATTCGCGCTTAATTAAACAAAAAGAAGAAGGCTGGGCTTTAACGATGGAGCAGATGCTTGACATCGTTAAAAAGTATGATGATGAGCCGGTTACTGAGGTGCACATTGTTGGAGGCGTTTTACCTCAATACGACATGGCTTTTTATACTTCATTGTTCAGTGCTATCCGGGAGCACCGTCCTGATTTACACGTGAAAGCTTTGACTCCTGTAGAGTATCACTATATCTTTAAAAAAGCTAAACTTGACTATGCAACAGGCATGAGGATGATGAAGGAGGCCGGTTTGCAGAGTATGCCTGGAGGCGGTGCTGAAATTTTCCATCCGGAAATTCGGGATCAGATAGCGAAAGACAAGTGTACTGGCGAACAATGGCTCGCCATACATGAAGAATGGCACAAATTGGGCATGAGGAGTAATGCAACCATGCTTTACGGACATATTGAAGCATATCATCACCGTGTAGACCACATGGATAAACTCAGGGATTTACAAGACAAAACGGGTGGTTTTCAGACTTTCATACCATTGAAGTTCAGAAATCAGCATAATCAAATGAGTAATGTTCCTGAATCTTCAGTAATTGAGGATCTTAGGAATTATGCTATAGCACGAATATATCTGGATAACTTCGACCACGTTAAAGCTTACTGGGCAATGATTAGCCGCGAGACCGCCCAGTTATCCCTTAACTACGGTGTTGATGATATAGACGGAACTTTAGACGATACCACAAAAATTTACTCAATGGCAGGTGCTGAAGAGCAAAACCCGGCAATGAGTACCAAAGAATTGGTGAATCTGATTAAACAGGTTGGTAGAAAGCCGATCGAACGTGATACCTTGTACAATGTGGTAACCGACTTTGAACATGTTGTATTTGAAGAGGAGAAGAAACCACAGTATTATAAGTTACCGGTAGTTAATTAATGACAGATGTTTAAAATCTGTCAGTCAATAAATTTAAAATGAAGCAAATTTACATCATCCGCCACGGCGAAACAGAACTTAACAGGCAAGGAATAGTACAGGGCAGAGGTATAAATTCAGACTTAAATGATACAGGCCGCGCACAAGCTGAGGCTTTTTATCAGACTTATAAGAATATTGATTTTGATAAAATTTACACCTCTGACTTAAAGCGTACCTGGCAAACCCTTCAAAAGTTTATAGATTCTGGCTTACCGTGGGAGCGACTATCGGGGCTTGACGAATTAGCATGGGGTATTTGGGAAGGGAAATCTAACACAGAAGATTCCCGTGATGCGTTCAGAGAGATGCTGGAGACCTGGCAAAATGGAGATTATACTGCTCATTTTGAAGGCGGGGAGAGCGTTCAGGATGTTTACGAGCGTTTGAAGGAACCGATGCATATCTTATCAACCCGGCCGGAAGAAAAAACGGTGTTACTTTGTATGCATGGCAGGGCAATGCGTGTTTTTCTTTGCTTGCTACTGGATAAACCCCTAAGCGAGATGACCGAGTTTCCACACCAGAATACAGTTTTATATAAAATGGGTTTCGAAGATGGAAAGTTCAGCGTGCTTGAATTTAACAGTGCCGTTCATTTGGATGGGTTAGTAATTGACTAGTTCTAAGTGAATTTAGGATTTTTGAAATAACTATAATAGATACATTGAATAAAATAAAAATATCGGCTGTTGCTTATACCAACACCAAGGCATTTATATACGGAATTAAACATTCGGACATTATAAATAAGATAGATTTAAGTTTAGATATTCCTTCAGATTGCGCGGCTAAGGTTATTAGTGGTGAGGTAGATATGGGATTAATGCCGGTGGCAGCCATTCCATTGGTGCCCAACGCCAATATAGTAGCCGATTATTGCATAGGCAGTGATGGTGCTGTAAATTCAGTATTCATTTTCAGTGATGTTCCGGTTGAATCGATTAAAACCCTGAGGTTGGATTCACATTCCAGAACATCGAACAATCTGGCAAAGGTATTGCTTAAGTTTTACTGGAAACAAGATGTTGAATTCACAACTGATACAACTGCGAAAACAGATGCAATTGTTTTAATAGGCGACCGTACTTTCGGTAGGAAGAATGATTTTGCTTTTGTGTACGATATGGGACAAGAGTGGAAAAACTTTACAGGTTTGCCCTTTATGTACGCTGCCTGGGTTGCCAATAAAGAGATTCCAAAGGAATTTAAAAATGAATTTAACGCTGCCCTGAAACTCGGCTTAGACCACAGACAAGATGTGTTGAGGGAGCTTCCCCGTACTGATAATTTTGATCTGGAAGACTATCTATATCACAAACTTCAGTTTGAGGTTACTGACGACCGGAAAAAGGCTTTAAATAGATTTCTCTATTATATCGGGGAATTGGAGAAGGAAAAAGTATAAGATAGAAAGAAGCATTATACTTAAAAAGCCCCGGCAGTTTACTATACTTTCCGGGGCATTTATATTTAATGTGATTTCAGTTTGCCACTGATGGTTTCTAATTTGCTTTTTAATTTTGTTAAAGCCCCGGCTATTGCTAAATCATAGTTGTTTCCGAGGTTGGTAACAGCAACCGGCTCTTTGCCTGTAATTTTAGCTTCAATCAGACAACGCTTGTCGTCTAAGCCATCTTTGCTGCCATTTTCATCAGAAAGATGAACCTCTAATCTGGTGATTAGATCACTAAACCTGTTTAAGGCTTCAGTAATCTGATTTTGAATTTTGTCTTCGTATTCCTGATGTATTGTTAAATTTTTGTCGGTATTCAATTGAATCGTCATCATAAAAATATTAGGTTAAATTATACCTGAATAACAGAAAACTGCTCCAAACGTTTTGAAATAACTGGCTTAGTTAGTAATTAGCTGATTTTGAGCTCCGTTTTGTTGAACTGGTTCGAAAGAAGATCTGAATGTTTGCGCTTGTGTGGATACTAGTCAAAATAAAAGGGATTCATTTTTATCAAGATTAACTTCGCTATCCGACCGAATCTGTTTTTTGTTCCAGAAGATTGCAAAATAAGAATTTCACCGTTCAAAAAATCTTTTAACTTTTCAACAAAACAACTATAAAATGCCTAATCGTACTATCTTTATAGCTTTTGCAAATTAATTTCAGTTTTGGCTAAAGATACGAATAAAGAAACCCCGCTCATGCAACAGTACAACGCTATTAAAGCGAAGTACCCGGGGGCACTTTTACTTTTTAGGGTTGGAGATTTTTATGAAACCTTTGGCGAAGATGCCATAAAAACCGCCCAGATTTTAGGCATTGTACTCACCAGGAGAGGGACGGGGCCTAATGGTGGAGCCCTTGAGCTGGCAGGTTTTCCCCATCATTCTCTGGATAATTATTTATCTAAACTGGTTAGGGCCGGTCAGCGGGTAGCCATTTGCGATCAGCTGGAAGATCCGAAAGCAACCAAGACTATAGTTAAACGTGGGGTAACGGAATTGGTTACACCAGGTGTAGCTTATGGCGATAATATCGTTAACCAGAAATCAAATAATTATCTGGCTTCGGTTTTTTTCGATAAAACCCATATTGGTATTTCTTTTCTCGATATATCGACAGGTGAATTCCTGATCGCTCAGGGTAATAGCGATTATATAGATAAGCTTTTGCAAGGGTTTAAACCCACCGAGGTCATTTTTCAAAAATCTAAACGTCAGACTTTCATGGAACAGTTTGGCGACAGGTTTTACACTTTTGGGCTTGATGAGTGGCCTTATACTTCAGATTATGCTGAAGAAACATTAACAAAGCATTTCGATGTTGCTTCGCTTAAGGGTTTCGGGATAGAGCGTTTGCAAAGTGGTATTGTGGCCGCCGGAGTTGTATTGCACTATCTGGGTGAAACAGAGCATCGTAATTTGCAGCATATTTCTTCTATTAGCCGGATTGAAGAGGATCGTTTTATGTGGCTGGACAGGTTTACCATTCGTAATCTTGAACTGGTAAATTCTGCTAATGATAATGCAGTAACTTTGTTTGATATTCTTGATCACACCTGTACCCCAATGGGTGCCCGCCTGCTACAGAAGTGGATCATTATGCCACTGAAAGAATTAAAACCTATTCAGGAGCGATTGGGAATGGTTGATTTTTTTGTTAATCATCATGATATCCAGCAGGAATTTTTAACCCACATCAAGCAAATCGGCGATATAGAACGATTGATATCTAAAGTTGGTTTGCAACGTGTAGGGCCGCGGGAATTAGTGGCGTTGAAAAGAGCCCTAACTCATATTGATGCAGTCAAAAACCTGGCTGCTAATTCAAAAAATCCTTTTCTGATTAAAATTGCCGACCAGCTGAATCCATGTATTGCCATTCGTGAGAAAATTGAAAAAGAGCTTCAGCCTGAACCTCCCGCCTTGCTTATTAAAGGAAATGTGATTAACGACGGAATTGACGAAGAATTAGACCGTTTGCGTAAAATTGCTTTTGGGGGTAAAGATTATCTGGTGCAGATTCAAAAGCGGGAAGCGGAAGCTACCGGCATTCCATCCCTTAAAATATCTTTTAACAATGTGTTTGGATATTATCTGGAAGTAACTCATACCCATAAGGATAAAGTGCCCGAAGGATGGATACGCAAACAAACCCTGGTTAACGCAGAGCGTTACATTACACCGGAACTGAAAGAATATGAGGAACAGATTTTAGGTGCAGAAGAGAAGATACAAGCTATAGAAATCCGTTTGTATAATGAACTGATGTTTGAAACGGCAAGCTATATCAAACCCATTCAGCTCGATTCATTTTTAATTGCCCAGCTTGATTGCTTACTTTGTTTTGCACAGCTTGCAGAAAAAAACCATTACGTTAAACCGAGTGTAAATAAGGAAAAGGTATTGGATATTAAGGGTGGCCGCCACCCGGTTATCGAGAAGCAGTTGCCCGTTGGACAGGAATATATTACGAATGATGTTTACCTGGATACAGAATCGCAACAGATTATCATGATCACGGGGCCAAACATGGCCGGTAAATCAGCAATTTTAAGGCAGACTGCCCTGATTGTGCTAATGGCCCAAATGGGATGTTTTGTGCCAGCGAAAGCAGCCGATGTTGGATTAGTAGATAAAATTTTTACACGTGTAGGTGCGTCGGATAATATTTCTTCGGGAGAAAGTACATTCATGGTAGAAATGAATGAAACGGCCAGTATTTTAAATAATATATCGGATAACAGCCTCATTTTGCTGGATGAAATTGGCCGTGGTACCAGTACTTATGATGGTATTTCAATCGCTTGGGCGATTGCTGAATTTCTGCATCAACATCCAACTTCCCGGCCCAAAACGCTGTTTGCAACTCACTATCATGAGCTGAATGAGTTAGCTAACACGATGCCAAGAATTAAAAACTTCAACGTTTCGGTGAAAGAGATGACAAACAAGGTTATATTTCTGAGAAAATTAGTTCCGGGAGGGAGTGAGCATAGTTTTGGTATTCATGTAGCTAAAATGGCTGGTATGCCTCCAAAGCTGATTGGTAGGGCTAACGAGATTTTGAAAAAGCTGGAAATCGACAGGACTGAGGGACAGAGCATCAAAGATAGTATCAAGAAAGTTCAGAACCAGGCTTATCAGCTCCAGATGTTTGCGGTTGACGATCCGGTATTGGTCAAGATTCGTGACACACTGAATAACTTAGATGTTAATGCACTCACTCCGGTTGAAGCGTTATTAAAGCTTGATGAAATACAGCGCCTGATAAAAAATTAAAGATTTCCTTTAAAATTTAATCAACGAATGCAGAAATTAATTAAAGAGGTTGTGATGATAAAAACAAAATTGCTGTCTTGTTATTGGATTGCTTTATTTCTGGTAGTCGTGCTTGCATCCTGTGGTTCACGCAAATATACCGTTAAAAGTGATACGAAAGCCGCTAAAGCAGCTGATGCTATGGCTAACTTAAAAAGTAAACAGCTCTACAAGTTTATTACGGAATGGACCGGTGTAAGGTACCGTTTCGGTGGCTTAGATAAAAATGGTATTGATTGTTCTGGTTTTGCATTTTTACTGGAAAAAGAAATATATGGGGTTACGTTGCCACGAATCTGCCGTGATCAGGCCAGTTTTGTCAGGCGTAAAAACGTTGACAGTCTAAAAGAGGGAGATTTACTTTTCTTTTCTTTCGGCGGCAATGATGTTGATCATGTTGGCGTGTATTTAAATAATGGTTTTTTTGTTCATGCAAGTACAAATAGGGGAGTGATTGTTGATGATTTAAATCTGCCAGCTTACCAAAAGGTTCTGGTAAAGTCGGGATCAGTTAATTAAACACTCATATTGTTTTTATCATTGTAAAATCATGAGGATTTGTTTTGTCATTTTCTTCTCGTTACTTAGCTATTCATTAAGCGCACAGGTAAAATTGCTTACGCTAGATCAACTCGATGCGCGCATAGCAAGAGGTAAAGACACTACTTATGTCATCAACTTTTGGGCTACCTGGTGCTCGCCTTGTGTCGCAGAAATACCTTACTTTGAAAGACTTAAAACAGCGAAAATTAAAAAGCCCGTTAAGGTGTTGTTGGTCAGTCTGGATTTCAAATCGAAGCTGCAGAAAGAAGTCATTCCTTTTGTGAAAGGGAACAATATAAAATCTGAAGTTTTTCTTTTAAATGAGTCAGATCAGCAGGCTTATATCGAACGTATAGATAAAAACTGGACGGGAGCAATACCTGCAACTTTATTTGTTATAAAAGATCTCAGGCGTTTTTATGAGAAACAATTTACGGAAGCAGAGCTAGCGAATACTTTGCTAGGTTTGAAATAACTTGGTATTTGTTGTAGTCCTGACATGCAAGTTCGCATTCACCTAAGAACAAACCAGCGCCGGGAATGTGAGAGAGATGACGGGTAAGTCACCAAAGCAATTGGCGGCAGTATAAAATGAAAAGGGATAATTACTTATCCCTTTAAAACCCTAAACTACATCGAAATTGGTTGCTGTAGCTAACAATTCCCAATTTTTCATATCTTTCTGTATATCATTAATTTTTGCATTTGCAACTGCATAGGCATCTGGCCCTAAAAACAGATGTAAGGGAGGATTTTCACTTGCAGCAGCAGCGATTATTACATCAACTCCTTTTGCCGGATCACCAGGTTGCTGGTTATTGATGTCGTTTTGGTGGGCAGCTTGTGAATCGCGTACTTCCTTGTAAGCATCAATCGGACTTGCCGGAACAGCAAGGGAGCCCGATGTAAGGAATTCAGTTCTGAAATACCCTGGCTCAACAACGGTTGCTTTTATACCTAGTGACTTAACCTCTGCTGCCAGCGATTCAGTGAAACCTGATACGGCAAATTTGGTAGCGCAGTATATTCCAAAACCAGGGAAGTTCCCGGAAAAACCACCAATAGAAGAAATGTTGAAGATGTGTCCTGATTGTTGCTTCCGCATCTGTGGCAATGCCTTTCTGATCACGTTCAGAGAACCGAAAACATTTATGTCAAAATTCTCACGAGCTTCGTGGTCACTTAGTTCTTCCAGGGCTCCAAGCATTCCGTACCCCGCATTATTTACCAGTACATCCAGTTGTCCGAATTTGCTAATGGTTTGACTAATGGCTTCTTCTACACTGCTTTCCTTTACCAGGTTTACAGAAAGCGGTAAAAAGTTTTCATGGTTGCCCACTGCCTTCTCCAAGTCAGCAATACTTCTTGAAGTTGCAGCTACACGTTCGCCATTACTTAATAATTTTTTTACCAGTGTTAGTCCAAGTCCTTTTGAGGCGCCAGTAACGAACCATACTTTTTTATTTTCCATGATTTTTGTTTTTAATTTTTTTAATTGATTGTGTATCGCAATGTCAGGTTAAAGCCTGTTATAGCCTTCCCGCAGCAACTTTAATAGTCGGTAGAAATTGTAATTGCCTTCCAATCCTGATATTCTTTCTTAAGCGTATCGATTTTAGTACCCGCTCTTTGAAAAGCATCGTTGCCTAATAGTAAATGTAAAGGCGGGTGCGGCATGCTGGCTAGTGAGATCATCGCTGCAGCAGCCTTTTCAGGGTCACCTGCCTGAGCACCGTTCATTTGCAGGTATTTTGCATGCATCTTGCGCACGTCATCATAAGCTTCGATAGGGTTTTTAGCCAATAGAAGTGATTGTTCTGTTAGGAAACTGGTTCTGAATGCCCCTGGCGCAACAACGGTTACTTTAATGCCGAAGGCTTTCAGATCTTCAGATAATACTTCAGATAAGGCTATCACTGCTGCTTTTGTGGCTGCATATACTGACCAACCTGTTGCACCAGCGATGCCGGCAATGGAAGCAATGTTAATGATATGACCTGAGCCCTGTGATCTTAATTGTTCACATACCTTTCTGATGACGTTGATAGTGCCAAAAACATTGATATCGAAGCTGGTTCTTGTTTCCTGGTCTGTAAGCTCTTCAATACTACCCCCAATGCCGAAGCCAGCATTGTTTATCACTACATCAATTCTTCCAAACCGGGCAATAGTTGCGTTTATGGCTTGTTCGACACTTGTTTCGTCAGCAAGATCTACAGCTAAGGGAAGAAATTTCTCAGTATCAGAATTTACTGCCATAGACAGGTCATTCATGTTTCTTGAAGTCGCCGCTACCGACTGACCTGCTTTTAACAACTGATTTACTAAACTTAAGCCTAACCCTTTGGATGCTCCGGTTATGAACCAAACTTTTTTAAGTCCCATAATTTTATCTTTTTTGTTAAGACAAAACTAGGGCAGAAGTTACAGACCCTTATTACGTCAATCAAACTGATAATTACGAAATTCAAACAATTCGGTACGCAGTTGGCGTGTGGCTGGTTAATTTTTTAAAAAAGTTGTTGAAGTGGGTAGGTTCTTCGAAGCCAAGGCAGTAACCGATTTCAGAAATATTCCAGTCTGTATGCTTAAGCAGTGCTTTCGCTTCACTTAGCAAACGTTCTGTTATGAAGTGTGTTGTCGTCTTTCCTGTAGTCTCTTTAATTGCCCTGTTGAGGTGATTAACGTGAACAGAAAGTTGAGCGGCGTAATCCTTTGCCGATCGCATGGTAAACCGCTGGGAAGGATTTTCAATTGGAAATTGACGTTCGAGCAGCTCGGTAAACACCGAAGTGATACGTGAATTTGCATCGGGATGTTTATAAAGTACTTCTGATGGGTTACTCTTTAATGCAAAGTGCGTAATTTCTGTCGTGTAATTTCGGAGTAAATCGTATTTGTAGATGTAATCGCTATTGATTTCATCCAGCATTTTTGAAAATATTGCCGATATATGTGCGTCTTGTTGGTCATTCAGAACGTAAGCAGGTTTTCCGCCCAGGGCAAACATGGGCAAGTCTCCAATCTTTCCCCGTATTTTTTCATTGAAAAAAGCTTCTGTGAAAATACAGAAATAGCCACGGACATCAGTAATTTTGCCGCTCGCCAGTTCCCAGGTATAGGGTACCAGTGGATTAAAAAACATAAGCGCAGTGCCGTTTATTTCCACGCTTTTATCGGCGTAGTGATAAATGTTATGCCCGCGATTCAACGCGATCTTATAAAAATCACGCCTGCTGTAATTCATAGGAGGCTTATCGTCGCCGAGGCAATCTTCCATTTTGAAAACGTTAAAGTGCCCAATATCCTTTTGTAAAGTGTCTGGAAGGAAATCGAATTTCTTTTGGTAGAAGTCTGCAAGGCTTTCAATTGTACTCATTATTCAAAGTTACAAAATTCAAACTAATAAATAGTTAATCCATTATGCTTTTTAGTATTAAAGAAGCAACAGGTATCAGCCATTGTAAATGTTTCTTCTGTTGTGGCCCAGTTTCCCGGAATCACCTTGCCTACTTACGCTGCAAGTAAGGAGTCCCTTCACTCTTATACCACATCTTTAAGATTGAGTTTGGAAGGTACACCTGTAAAGGTAGTTGAATTGATGCCTCCATTGGTTGATACTGAGTTTTCAAAGGAAATTGGAGGCCACAATGAAATAAAGCCGTCTGTTGTAGCAGATGAATTTCTTGCAGCTTTGGAAAAGGATGAATTACCGGGAGAAGTTTTGCGTTTATTATGCGGTAATAAGGATAGGAATTGGCACCTTTGCCGCGAGAATTAGAATAATGCATTGAAACCTGAATTTAATGCGCAGCCTGTACGCAGGAGAAAATTAAAAACAATAAAATGAAACGAGTAGTTGTAACTGGATTAGGGGCTATAACCCCACTTGGAAACACGGTAGGAAGCTTTTGGGAGAATATTTTAAATGGTAAAAGTGGCGTTGGTCCGATTACTAAATTTGATACCACTAAGTTTAAAACCCATTTTGCTGCTGAAGTAAAAGATTTTGACGCGACTTCTTTCCTTGATAAAAAGGAAATCAAAAAGTATGATCTGTTTACCCAGTATGCTATTGCTTCAACCGATCAGGCCATTGCAGATGCGGGTTTAGATTTTAATGCCATGGCAGATGACGAGCTTGCGGAAGTAGGTGTGATCTGGGCAACGGGAAACGGAGGTATTTCTACCTTCGAGCAACAGTTAGCTGAATTCCATCAGGGCGACAAAACACCAAGGTTTAATCCATACTTCATTCCGAAAATGATCGTGGATATTGCTGCTGGAGTGGTATCAATCCGCCATAAACTGCGCGGTCCTAACTATTGCACTGTTTCGGCATGTGCTTCTTCGAACACGGCTATCATCAGTGCTTTTGATACCATTCGCTTAGGTAAAGCCAATATCATGGTTGCCGGAGGTTCAGAAGCGGCAATAACGGAGGCTTCAGTTGGAGGATTTAATGCAGCACAGGCGCTATCTAAACGGAACGACAGTCCTGAAACTGCTTCACGGCCATTTGATGTTGCACGCGATGGCTTTGTGATGGGCGAAGGTGCAGGAGCCCTGATTCTTGAAGAGCTCGGGCATGCTTTAAACCGCGGAGCTAACATCTATGCAGAGATTGTAGGCGGTGGGATGGCTGCTGATGCTTATCATCTAACCGGAACACCTCCGGATGGAATAGGCGCAACACTGGGGATGAAGAAAGCCTTAAGTGATGCTGGAATATCAGCTGACAAAATTGACTATATCAATGCTCACGCAACTTCTACTGGTTTAGGTGATATTAGTGAACTTGTAGCTGTTAAGAATGTTTTCGGCGATTTGCCAGTTATAGTCGGTGCATCAAAATCGATGACAGGACACTTACTCGGTGCAGCAGGGGCGGTTGAAAGCCTAATCAGCATTCTGGCGATTAGAGATGGAGTAATCCCTCCAACCATCAATACGCAGCAACTGGATGGGAAAATTCCCGAAGGCCTTAATATTATTCTTGGAGAACCGATTAAAAAGGAAATCAACTATGTCCTTAACAATACTTTTGGTTTCGGCGGACATGTCGCCAGTACTATTTTCAAGAAGTACGAGGGATAGTTATTTATCCATTAAAAGATTAACCAGTTCTTTTAGTTCGTCCAGTTCTTGTTCCAGTTTTAAAACACGATTTTCCAGTTCTTCATTGGGCTGGAAAATTGCTGTTTGGAAAGCTTCCTGATCGGTTTCCTGGATTTCGGCCTGTTCTCCAAGCAGATGTGCAAACCGGGCTTCTTTTTGTCCGGCTTTTTTCGGAAGTAGTTTTACAAATGCAGGCTCCTCGTTTGCTAATTTATTTAATTGTTCCACTATTTCCTCGATGCTCTCGAACTCATACAAACGACCGGAATTACTGTTGATTTCACCTGGGGTTAGCGGTCCGCGCAAAAGTAACAGACATAAAATTGATAGTTCTGAAGGAACAAGCGGGTAGACAATGCCCAGGTTATGTTTATATTTGATTGCCCTGCTCGAACCTCCCGTTGCGGTAGATATTAATCCTCTAATCTTCAGCGAGTTGAATGTTAAGGTTACTGTTTCTTCATCGTAATTGACAACAGGGTTTCTTGAACTTTTCTGATTACAGGCGGAGGTTAAGCTATTTAGGGTCATCGGATAGTAGTCAGGCGTTGTTCTGCTTTTTTCAATCAATGAGCCTAACACACGTTGTTCTTCCGATGATAAGTCGGGTAACGGTTTGATATCTTCCATTTGATAAAAATATATAAAGAAGCTGAATCCCGAAATAAATTTTGTTAAAAGATAACTGGCGGGTTTCATAAATTTTACACTGTAGAATTATTCTAAATTCCCGAATTCACATTTTTTACGGTTTAGATTGACGAACTTTAAAATCAACAATCCCTCAAACAAAACATTTTTTATGCAATCATCTGACAAGGAATCTAATCCCGGCGATAGCAGGCGAGACTTTCTTAAGAAAAGTTCATTAATTACAGCTATTGCCTTAACTCCAGCCGTTGCGGTTAAAGCTGCCGAAAGCCAGGCAGATGAGCGCTTCGCCGAACTGTTTGAAAAAATCCCTTTAAATATAACGGTTAACAATAAAGCTTTGAAAACTTTTATTGAGCCCAGGGTAACGCTTTTGGATTACCTTCGCGAAGAATTGCATTTAACCGGAACAAAGAAAGGTTGTGATCATGGTCAATGTGGTGCCTGTACGGTTCATATTGATGGAGAGCGGGTAAATTCTTGTTTAAGTTTAGCCGTAATGAACGAGGGAAAGAAAATTACGACGATTGAAGGTTTGGCCATTGGCGAAGAGCTGCACCCGATGCAGGCTGCATTTATTAAACATGATGGATTTCAATGCGGATATTGTACTCCCGGTCAGATTATGTCGGCAGTTGCCTGTGTAAATGAAGGACATACGGGTTCGCGCGCAGAGATAAGCGAATACATGAGCGGAAACATTTGCAGATGTGGTGCTTATCCTAATATTGTTGATGCAATTATTGATGTGACAAAAGGAGGGTTGAAATCATGATCAATTTTCAATATCTCAGAACAACTTCTGCAAAATCCGCTTTGAGCATGATTGCAAAGGATCAAAATTCAAAGTTTATCGCCGGTGGAACCAATCTGATCGATCTAATGAAAAGAGGAATATCTACTCCCGGGAAACTGATTGATATCAATCACGTCCCTTTGAAACAGATCGAGTTGCACAAAGAGCTAGTTATCATTGGTGCCCTGGCATCCAATACCGCTGTTGCAGAGCATGCATTAATAAAAGAGAAGCTACCGCTCCTGGCCATGGCTTTGAATGCGGGTGCATCGGCACAACTGCGTAATGTAGCAACTGTTGGTGGTAATATGATGCAGCGTACCCGTTGTGGCTACTTCTATGATACGGAGATGCCCTGTAATAAAAGGCAACCAGGTTCAGGCTGTGGTGCTGTTGGTGGATTCAACAGGATGCATGCTATTTTTGGAACTTCAGATAAATGTATAGCTGTTCATCCTAGTGATATGTGCGTTGCCTTAACAGCCCTCGATGCCACAGTAGTGATTGCCGGCTCTAAAGGTGAACATAAGATGTTGTTTAAAGACTTTCATCGGTTGGCGGGAGATACACCTCAGTTAGACAATAATTTAAAGTCAGATGAAATGATCGTTCGATTGGAAATTCCTTTAAATAATGTTGCCGCACATTCACATTACCTGAAAGTAAGAGATAGGGCATCATATGCCTTTGCGTTGGTTTCTGTGGCTGCAGGAATTGAAATCACTGACCAGAAGATCACTGATGTTCGCCTGGCTATGGGTGGCGTCGCCCATAAGCCGTGGAGGTTAACTTCTTCCGAGAAATTCCTAATGGGAAAGGAAGCGTCTACTGAAAATTTTGAACAGGCTGCAAAAATAGCCATGACAGGTGCAAAGAGTTTTGGAGAAAATGATTTTAAGCTGCTGATGGCACCCAATACGATTATTGAAGCGTTAACCCTTGCAAAATCTAAAGTTTAATCATGCAAAAATCTATTTTGAAAGATCAGAACGATCGCGTAGACGGAATTGACAAGGTAATGGGGAGAGCAAAATATTTTGCCGAATATAACTTACCGGGACTAACATATGGTGTGCTGGTTACCAGCACCATTACAAAAGGAAAAATCAGCTCGCTTAATGCCAGGGCTGCAGAAAAAGCACCGGGTGTTATAGCAGTAATCTCTCACCTGAACAAGCCATCAGCCCCTGCCTATGAACAGGAAGGAGGACCGGCAATGAAAATCTTTTATACGGATAAGATATTTTTTAACGGCCAGCCGATTGCTATTGTTGTGGCGGATACCTTTGAAAGGGCAACGCATGCTGCGTCGCTTGTTAAAGTGGAATATGAAAAAGCGGATTTTAATACCGATTTTGAAAAGGCGGTAAATGATACTAAAGCAAAAAAGCTACAGGGGCAGCCTGATTATAAACGGGGAATACAGGATGCATATAAAACTGCTGAAGTTAAAATCGAAGCCAGATATCATTTGCCTATTGAAACGCACAATCCAATGGAACTCCATGGCATTATTGCCGACTGGCGGCCAAACAATCAGCTGATTGTATATGCAAAAACGCAGGGCGTTAAAGCTACGCAGGGAGCTATTGCTAATGTTTTTAAAATACCTGTAGAAAATATTCAGGTAAATTCTGAATTTGTTGGCGGAGGGTTTGGTATGGCTCTGCGTACCTGGCCCCTTGAGATCGCCACCGTTATGGCCTCAAAACACATTGCCAGGCCTGTAAAAGTTGTGATTACCCGTATGCAGATGTTTACCATGGTTGGCAACCGGCCTGCTGCAATACAAACTATTGGCCTGGGGGCAAATAAAGATGGTACTTTAACAGGTATTACCCATCGTGCATTTGGTGAAACATCTGCTTATGAGAACTTCACTGAAGGTGTAGTCAATATGGCTAAGTTCATGTATCAATGTGATCATGTGAACACTCAATATACAGTTGTTCCGGTGGATTTAGGGGTACCGATCTGGATGAGAGGGCCAGGAGAGGCTACAGGTGCTTTTGCGTTGGAAAGTGCCATTGATGAAATGGCGCATGCCCTGAATATGGATCCGTTGGAGTTTAGGATCAAAAACGATCCTGAAAAAGACCAGCAAAGGAACAAACCATTTTCAGATAAAAACATTAAAGAAGCTTACCGCATTGGTGCAGCAAAAATTGGTTGGAGTGAACGTAAAAATACACCAGGAAGCCTGATTAACGGTCAATGGAAAACAGGTTTCGGGGTGAGTATCGGCGTATTTAACGCCAACAGGGGAAGAGCCAGCGTGAAAGCAATACTAAGGTCGAATGGAACATTATTGATGCAAAGCGCAACGAGTGATATCGGACCAGGAACCGGTACTGGAATGTCGCTTATAGCTAGTCAGATTCTGTCTATACCGGTGGATAAAATAAAGTTCGAACTGGGAGATTCCTCATTGCCTCCTGCACCAAGTCAGGGAGGGTCGGCCACGCTTTCTACTGTGGGGTCGGCAGTAAATGATGCCTGTGTTGCCCTCAAATCAACTATTTCTGAGCTTGCGGCCAATTCCAACATGGATGCCACTGCAAATTTCGTTGAAGTATTGAAGAAGAATAATCTGCCGTCTATTGAGGTAACTAAACAAAGCCAGGCAGGGAAGGAACGCGACGAATATTCCATGTATTCTTTTTCTATTCACTTTGTAAAAGTAAAAGTGCACAGCTTAACGGGGGTAGTTAAGGTAGATAAAATTGTTTCTGTTGGTGACTCTGGTACAATCGTCAGTCCGAAAACAGCCCGTAGCCAGATGGTTGGGGGAGCGGTGGGCGGTGTTGGTATGGCGCTAACGGAAGAATCTATAGTAGATCATCGTTATGGGCGGTATATCAACAATAATTTTGCTGATTACCATGTTCCTGTTAACGCCGATATTCCAGAGATTGAAGTGCATTTCATTAACAAACCTGATCCCTACATCAATCCAATGGGAGCCAAGGGAATGGGGGAAATTGCGCTCATTGGCTTCTCGGCGGCTGTTGCCAACGCCGTATTTAATGCAACCGGAAAAAGAATCAGGACATTGCCAATTACGCCTGATAAAATATTGGCATCTTCCTGAAAGATTTCTTAAATGAATCAGATATGACGAAGCCTAAAGCTTTATCTTATAGCTTTGACCAAAATTTAATAATATGATAGCTGCAAAAGGATACGCTGTTCACAGCCAAACCGATAAACTGGCTCCATGGAATTTCGAGAGAAGAAATGTAGGGCCTAAAGATGTTTTAATTGAGATTTTATTTAGCGGAATCTGCCATTCCGATATCCACCAGGTTCGCAGTGAATGGGGACCTGCGCGTTATCCAATGGTTCCGGGGCATGAAATTGTTGGGCGTATCGCTGAAGTTGGTGCTGAAGTAACCAAATTCAAAGTTGGTCAACTGGCCGGTATCGGGTGTATGGTTGATAGCTGCAAAGAGTGTCCGACTTGTAGAGGCGGTCAGGAGCAGTTTTGTGAGAAAGGGGAAACCGTATGGACTTACAATAGCGTAGAAAGAGATAAAAAAACGCCTACATATGGTGGTTATTCAAATAAAATTGTTTGTACTGAGGAGTTTGTAGTTAGCGTTGCTGATACTTTACCTTTGGCTGGTGTAGCACCCTTGCTTTGTGCAGGAATTACAACCTATTCACCTATTAAAAGATGGGGAATTACTAAAGGGCATAAAGTGGCTGTTCTTGGTCTCGGCGGCTTAGGACACATGGCTGTTAAGTTTGCTGCTGCCTTTGGTGCAGACGTTACAGTTCTCAGTACATCTCCTTCCAAAGAACAGGATGCCAAAAAACTGGGCGCACATCACTTTGTGGTTACTAAAAACCCTGAAGAACTTAAAAAGTATGCTAAACATTTTGATTTCATTATTGATTCAGTATCGGCTCCCCACGATTATGAGATGTATCTGAAACTATTGAATGTGAATGGTGTACACATTTGTGTTGGCTTACCTCCTGAGCCTTTGAAATTTCCAGGTTCAGCTTTAATGCATGGTAACAGAGCGCTCACCGCATCCAGTATTGGTGGAATAGCTGAAACTCAGGAGATGCTGGATTTTTGTGCTGAACATGATATTGTTTCAGAAGTAGAAGTTATTAATATTAATTACGTAAATGAAGCTTATGAACGGGTATTGAGCAGTGATGTGAAGTATCGTTTTGTGATTGATATGGATACCGTTTAGGGGTAATTTTCACTTCTCGCGGGCAATTATTTAGCTCGTTAAATTAAAAGCAGTATTTTAGAATACTGCTTTTTTTATTCGCAATCATTTTTATATTTAGGATAAAATTAATTAAGATGATAGAAAATCTAAATAATAAAGGGAAAATCCAGCATTTTGTAATGTTCTGGTTAAAGCCGCAATTGACCAAGACAGAAGTGCTTGAATTCACTAATTTTTTTGAGCGTCTTAAGCCCATTAAACTCATCAGAACATTAAGTTACGGACTGGCAGCGAATACACCTGTTCGCCCCGTAACAGATAATTCATTTACTTATTCACTTACATTAACTTTTGATTCTATTGCAGATCACAATGCCTATCAGGAAGATAAGGCTCACCTGAATGCGGTTGAAGAGTTTTCGAAAAACTGGTATCGCGTTGTGGTACATGATACCGTGATTTTAGTTTAGCTATACGCAAAAGGTCGGAATCGCTCCGACCTTTATGCTTAACAACAAAACAAATAAAAAAATTAACCTTTATAATTATATTGAAGCCAGCTCAGCTGCAAATACATTTTCAGCAACTTGCTCCTGCTTGTAAATCTGTCTGCCTGTGTAAGCTACAAATGTTGTCTTATCTAATAAAAGGTCACGGTTTTTGATCAGACTTCCCAAGCTAACTGTTCCGATAATATATTTATACTCATTTGCCGCGTATCGCTCACTGATCTCGTCAAACTCCAGCAATTGTACCAGTGCCTCGTCTGCGTAACGGAGATAAATCTCCAGCAAAATATCCTCCGTATGCTTTACCTTATTTTCTGAGTGATATTTTTTATACTCATAACGGTAATCGTATCTTAATGCTGCGATATCTGAAAGCACTGCAGCACCGGTTGGATGCCCGCCGGCACCCTTGCCAAAGAAAAATTGTTTGTCGGCAAAAGCTGCCTGCACAGTTACTGCGTTGTATTCATTCTCAACGTTATAAAGGAAATCATCCTTAGCAACCAGTTTAGGGAGAACATAGGTGACTACATCACGGGTATTTACTTTACGTGCAGTGGGAACCAGTTTGATTTTAAAATTTTTCTCACGGGCATATTTGATGTCGTGCTGAGAAAGGTTCTGGATACCGATATTCAAGATGGCATCAGGATTGATGAATAATCCATAGGCATGTGAAGTCGCAATGGCTAATTTGTATTTCGGATCGTAACCGCCCACGTCAAGAATCGGGTCTGTTTCAGCAAAGCCTAAGTCCTGAGCTTCTTTTAACGCAGCCTCATAGCTCTGATTTTCATTAAAAATTTTCGAGAGAATATAATTTGATGATCCGTTGAAAATGCCGCTCAATGCATGGAACAATTCATTATCATAATATTCCTCCAGATTTCTGATAATTGGAATACTGCCACAAACCGCTCCCTCATAAAGTAACGAGGTTCCGTGTTTCTGCTGTAAGGCAACCAGTTCTTCCAGATGTGTAGCAATCATCTTTTTATTTGCCGACACCACATTTTTTCCATTTTTTAAAGCAGTTGTCACAATTTCATATGCTGCATCAGCATCATTGATCAGCTCTACAATGGTATTGATTTCTGAATTATTTAAAATTTCATTGCGATCAGTGGTGAATAAATCTTTGTTTAACGTTCGTTTTTTCTTTGGGTCTTTAATCGCGATTTTGACGATTTCCAGATTTAGGTTCTGGCTTTGGATGATATCCAGTAAACCTTGTCCTACAATTCCAAAACCAAATAAACCTATTTTTAAATTCTTACTCATATTGTTTTATTGTATCAGGTGGCGGCAGTATGACTAACTTTCAAGTTTTCACTCAGTGGAGAATGCAACAGGAAAACAGGATGCCGCCGAATTGTTTGTGTGTATGATATAAATGTATGCTTTGGCAGTTTTCAGCTTATGCAGTATGTTGCAGTTTAATAATTTTCTTGTTTGTACTTTCTTTAATGAATGTGCCGATGATATTAGTCAGCGCATTTGTTTCAATCAAAAATCCATCGTGACCGTATTGTGAACTGATTGCAGCAAATTCTGCATTTTCAATATGATCAGCCAGATATTTTTGCTCAGAAACCGGAAATAGAAAGTCGTTCTCGATTCCAATTACCAGTGTGTTGGATTTGATTAATTTTAATGCCTCAGCAATGCTTTTTCTGTTTCGCCCAACATTATGACTGTCCATTGCTTTTGTGAGATAATAGTAGCTATAGGCATTGAAGCGATTGGTTAATTTTTCCCCCTGATAATTCTGGTAAGATGATGCGCGGAAATGATCGGTCTTTTCATTTACGCTTTCGACCTGTGTACTGCCATATGCATTATAGGTCCGGTAGCTCAGCAATGCAATACTTCTTGCTGTTTTCAAGCCTTTTATTCCACCGCCAGGCTGATTGGAGTAAAAGGTTCTATCGCTGGTAATAGCCAGGCGCTGGCTTTCATTGAAAGCAATTCCCCAGGGAGAATGCACTGCATTTGTAGCTACAAGTATAAGGTTTTCTATTCTCGCAGGTTCTGTAATGGCCCATTCTACAGCTTGTTGTCCACCTAGCGAGCCTCCGATTAAAAGTTTGATGCCGTTGATACCAAGGTGTGTAGCAAGTACCTGGTGTGCGGAAACGAAATCGCGGATCGTGAATTGGGGAAATGATAAATAATAGGGTAATCCCGTCGCAGGGTTTGTACTTAAAGGATTTGTTGTACCATAATTGGAGCCTAATACGTTTGCACAAATGATAAAATGATCGTTCGGATTAAACAAAGCATTTTGGCCAAACAAACCTTCCCACCATTCAAAAACATCTGCATTAGCTGTTAAAGCATGACAAACCCAGATAACATTATCCTTGTTGCTGTTTAATTTGCCGTAAGTTTGATAGGCGATTTGCAGATCGCGTATTTTTTTTCCGTTTTCTAATTTAAATACTTTATCGTAATGATATGTTGAAACTGTGCTCATTGTAAAATGTAATAGGAGAACCTTGCTTAGGCTTATAGTGAATCGGATGTTAAGTTGATATTTATCGCTGCAAATGCCTGTTCGAAATCAGATTTGATATCATCTATATGTTCAATACCCACAGAAATTCTTAAGGCATTAGGTTTAACGCCGGCAGCCAATTGTTCCTGATCACTTAATTGTTGATGGGTAGTGGCCGACGGCTGAATAATTAATGTCTTTGCATCACCAACGTTAGCCAGATGGGTAATCAGTTTTAAACTATTAATTAGTTCGGTTGCGGCTTCTTTTGATCCGTTTAGTTCAAAAGATAAAACGGCCCCGAAACCATTGCTCAAATATTTTTTCGCCAGATTATTGTATTTGCTGCTAGCCAACCCGGGGTATGATACTTCCTTAACTGCAGGATGGTTTTCAAGCCATACCGCCAGTTCCAGCGCATTATCTACATGACGTTGAACACGAAGGGATAAGGTTTCCAACCCTTGTAAAAGCAGAAAGGAATTGAAAGGAGACAGGGCGGGTCCGAGATCCCTGAGCCCTTCTACACGTGCTCTGATGATGAACTGTATATTACCAAACGGACCATTCACACCAAATACATCACTAAAAACCAGGCCATGATAGCCTTCGGATGGCTTACTGAACTGGGGGAATTTTCCATTGCCCCAATTATAATTACCGCCGTCCACAATCACTCCGCCAATACTGGTTCCGTGGCCGCCTATCCATTTAGTGGCAGATTCTACCACGATGTTTGCGCCATGTTCCAAAGGTTTAAACAAATATCCCGCAGCACCAAATGTATTATCCACTACCAGCGGAAGATCATGTTTTTTGGCTATTGCAGCAATTTGTTCGAAATCAGGCACACTAAAAGCCGGATTACCAATTGTTTCCAAATAAATTGCTTTTGTCTTTTCCGTAATTTTTTCTTCGAATTCTTCAGGTCTGTCAGGATTAGCAAAGTCCACATGAATTCCCAGGCGTTTAAAAGCAACCTTAAACTGGTTGTAAGAACCACCATAAATATGTGATGAGGAAACGAGGCTATCACCTGCTTCCAGAATATTATTCAATGCGATAAATTGCGCCGCCTGTCCTGATGCTACCGCTAAAGCAGCAACGCCTCCCTCTAAAGCAGCAATACGTTTTTCAAAAACATCGTTTGTAGGATTCATAATCCTGCTGTAAATATTACCAAACTCTTTTAGTGCAAATAAATTTGCACCATGCTCGGCACTTTTGAATCCGTATGAGGTGGTCTGATAAATCGGAACGGCTCTGGAGCCTGTTGTAGGATCAATTTCCTGGCCTGCGTGAATTTGGAGTGTTTCAAATTTATATGGAGTTGACATGCTTTGATTTTTTAATAAGTGAAACTTGGATTTTGGAGAGTTGAATAATGATCCGGTTCATTAACGACCGGTAATCAGAATCCATTCAGGTTGCGTATCCCGCTTATGCCAGGACCTTCCAGTTTGAAAGTAAAACAAAAAAGGAAGATTTTAAACTTAGTGCATGCAACAGCACATACAAATACTCATTTTCGCGTCAAAGCAAAAGAAAGAAACAGCCTTTGTGTAGGGTTGGCTTGAACCAGATTCGCGCTGCGATTGTAGATATAATGTTTTCATCAGTTATAATTTATATTTCCAAATAACACCATGTTTTTTGGTCTGGATTTGGCACCTTCTCTTTCTGAGGGTTGCCAGTGGGTCTCTGAGCCAGTCTCTCGCCACTTCTTTATAAATCAATCCGATTAAGATTGACTTTTATCTGGCACATCTGCCAAATAATATTTCAAATATCAGAAATAATATTTGAATGACAAAATTAAATTCTGAAAAATATTTAATCAACTGAAAATTAGTGTATTGTTTGCGTGGGCTGTTGAAGATTGTATGGCGTTAACAGAAAATTAATAGTTAAAATATTATGTTTGTGTTACCTATAATCTAATCATTAATGAAAAACACAAAGAACATTTGTCTTGCCCTGGTTTTTATTCTGGCAGGGTTCAGTAAATCCAGTGCTCAGTTTGGGGGTCTGAAAGACAAGCTATTGCAGATGGGAGCCGCAAAAGGTGCAAAAGCTTTAGGCGTAGATCAGTTGTTAAAGCAGCCAGCATCGATTACTACTGCTTTCGAGGATGTTAACCGGGAAGGAGAGAAGATGCCAGAGTTTAACTCAGGGGCAAAGTTTCAGCCTTTATATCTATTGCCGAAAAATCCTGAGGGAGGATTTATTTTATGTGAAGGCTTTTACGAAATCAGTAACAAGAGTTATTGCTTGAAAGCAGGGACATTCGCACCATCAAAAGGTGATGGATATATGTTCGCACCTGTGCTTGGGCCAAAGAAACAAATTGTAATTTCGATTATCAAAAGTGCAGAAAAACATCCTGAAGTGAACCAACATGATATTCAGGCTTTGTTATGGACCATCATTGCCAGAACAAAATTTGCTGACTATTCAGGGACTGTAAAAGTTACAGCACTAACACTCCTGACAGCCAGGCAGCTTACACAGTTAGAAGGTGGAGCGCTCGGCGTTTTGCCATTTGATGTGATGGAAAAGGCAAAGGATCAACTTCCTTCAGGTGTTCGGGCAGTTTTTGAGGCTGAAAATAATATCCGGCAACTGGTGTCTTCGGGTAACTATAGCTATGCCGACCTGGAGAAGTACGCTATAGTTGCGGGCATGGCTCCTCCGAGGACCGACGTACCTAGTGGCATCTGGACTAAACACCCGGACGGTTATTATATCCGTTATTTTCCATCAGGATATGCAATAACAAAAGTGCAGGTGTATGTACCCAAAGAGCTAGTGGCAAATGGCAAGAAAATTATTTATGATGCAGCGGACGACATTGCCTGTCCGGCGAATACAGGATCACAGAGACTGGCGCAAACCAACGAGCCTTTAAATGCAGATTATTCAATTAAACTAACCACATCCTGTAACCCAAAATAAAATTAAAAACCCTGTCTAGCGTTAGGCAAGACAGGGTTAAAGAATGATTTATTTTTAACTAACTTTTCCTTGTTCTACCAGCGGGGAAGACAGGGTTTGATATTCAGATTCAGCCGCTTTTAACACCGCCAGATGAGATATGAAGTAAGCGAGCGTACTCTCTGCGCCCTGATTTCTATTCACACTATTGAATTGCAGACCATCGGCACAACCATTCGTTTCGAAATCATATAATGGGATATGTAAACTATTATTGCCTAAAAACCACTCATAACTCGTGTGCATGAAACTTAGATACTGATCATCTTTGGTTAGCTCAAAGGTTTTTGCATAAAGCAACACCATAGCCATCGTTTCAATTGCCTGTTGATCGTAAATAGGATTTTTACCATGTTTTTTCATCCAGCCTGCATTGCCAACCGGGTTTAAATATCCATTCTCAAATGAAAAAGAATTTAAAAAGGCTATACTCTCCATCGCAATGTTATACGACTCTACGTTTCCGGTTGCTTCTGAATGATGTAAAAGCGCTAGCGGCAGAATTGCATTATCATAGGTTAGAATATCCTCGTACCAATGCCAGGCGCCATCCTTATTTTTTGCATATGCATCTTTCAAAGAATTTGCAAGCCTGTTTATTTCTGCGACAAGTAATTCATCGCCGGGGTGAGCCGATAAATAGTGAGCCAAACCAATGATCGTATTAGCCATTCCGCGTAAATATTTGAGATCTTTGAAGTGCATGATGGAGTGTGAGAACAGTTCTCTGCCAAATTCGCGGTAAGAATTATTTGGTGCCGCGCAGATTAAATATCCAAGAGACCAGATTGTTCTTCCAAACGAGTCTTCTGAACCCACTTCATCGAGGTAATTTCGGTTGAAACTTAAAAAATTTCTGAAGTTACCATCTTCACGTTGCATATACTGTATAAAACTCAAATAGACAGGCATTAACTTTACCGCTTTTTGGTTTTTATCTTGTTCATATGCCATCAGCGCCATGATCAGCGCTCGTGCATTATCATCAATACAATACCCTTCCTTTAGATTGGGAATTCCAAAACGTGCATGTTGAATAATACCCGTATCATCTGTAAGCAACGAAATATGATTAAGGTTCAATGCAGGCATTCTTTCCACATCGATGATGGGTGGTATGGTGCGTTTCGGCTTTCTATCTGATTTAACTGCTTGTTCCAAGGTATCTAAGTAAACATTGCCAATTTGTGGCCAGCGTAAGTTAAGGCCATATTGGTACGCATTCTCTTTTAACTCGAGGTGCTTTTGTTGGTTATTCAATAATTCATTTACAATCGTAGCAAGCTGCTTATCATTTTTAAAGTCAAATAACCTACCCCTTTCATCAGCCAGCAATTCCTGTGCGTGCCAATAAGGTGTAGACACTACAGCTGCACCGGCACCAACTGCGTAAGATAAAGTTCCGCTTGTAATTTGCGCTTCATTTAAATAGGGTGTTATGTATAAATAGCAGGCGGTAAGGTATTGATGGAGTTCATCATCCGAAACAAATTTATTAACGAAACTGATATTTTTCTCTACGCCCAGATCTCTGGCAAGGGTTTTAAGACTATCACGGTATTCTTCACCATTGTGCTTTACAACTCCCGGATGAGTATTACCCAAGATAACATATAGAACATCCGGGTGTTGTTCAACGATTTTCGGAAGGGCTTTAATAACCGTTTCCAATCCTTTATTCCTGCTGATTAAACCAAAAGTGAAGAGTACTTTTTTTCCTTTAAATAACTCACTTTGCGAAATTTCATTATTAATTAATGGCTCCAGGTCCGGTACGCCATGCTCAATTAGTTTAATAGCAGCTTTTGGAATTTGATAAATACTGGTCAAAAATAAAACAGCTTTTTTACTCATTACAACAACCTTCGAAGATTTTGCAGCAATTTCTTTAATGATAGTTTGTTGCATGAAGTTAGGTTCTTTTAACACGGTATGTAAAACCGTAATAAAAGGTTTCTTTGATCTGTTGATGAATGAAAGCAGAAATACACCGCTGTTGCCACCATATATCCCAAACTCATGTTCAATAATGCAGGTATCAATATTGCTGTTATTGATAAAATCTGCAGCCTCTATGTAGTCCTGTTGATTTTGTTGTCGAATTACGAATTTAACCTCTGAAGGGTATGCATGTTCATCAAGATTTTCAGATTCGTTCAATGCCACCACAAAACTTTCGCCCGCTTCATAGGAGGGGTTTAAACTCAAAGCATTAACTAAATTCTGATTAAATGTTGCTAATCCACATTCACGTGGGGGGTAAGTTGAAATATAGGCGATCTTCATATTACTTTAATAGATTAAATGCACACTAACAACATAATCTTTGGGTAAATGGTTTTAAAATATAGAGTTTAATAGAAATAAGAGTAAAACAATCTGTTTTAAGCGCATGTTATTAATGCATATTTAAACTTTTATATTCATGAGATCAATTTGGAAAGGTTCAATTGGCTTTGGTTTAGTTAACATCCCTGTTAAATTGTTTTCAGGCGTGCAGGGGAGTCATCTCGATCTGGATATGCTGGATGAACGTGATCATGAGAAGATCAGATTTCAGCGGGTGAACGAGAAAACTCATAAAGAAGTTCCTTTCGATAAAATTGTAAAAGGTTACTTTTTAAAAGACAGGTACGTCATTCTGGATAAACATGATTTTGAAGAGGCATCACCAGAAAAGACCAAAATGATTGAATTGGAGAATTTCGTAGATATGAAAGAAATTAATCCTGTTTATTATGAAACCTCTTATTATACAGAACCCGAAAAGCAAGGCAGAAAGGCATATGCCTTATTGCTTAAGGCCCTGGAAAAATCTGGCAAAGCAGGTATCGCAAGGTTTGTATTGCGAAATACTGAAAACTTATGCGTTATACATCCCATGCATGGCGTTATAGTGGTCACAAAAATCAGGTTTGAGCAGGAAATCAGAAGTCTTTCAGATATTGAAAAGGTAGCGGATATTACCATTACAAAAAAGGAAATGGATGTTGGCCTGGCTTTGATTAAGCAATATACTTCAAAATTCGATCTAAGTTCGTTTAAAGATGATTACAGCGATGAACTGCTGAAAATAATTAAAGCTAAGGCAAAAGGTAAGCGGGCGACAGTTAAGAAAATGAAACCGCAAAAAGCCTCCGGCGATGATCTGTATGAACAGTTGATGCAGAGTCTGGGTAATAAAAAAGGAGCCTAAATAAAAAGGAAAAGCGTATGCTTCTCCTTTTAGGATACTCCGGGCTACATACTAAAATGGTGGATCATCGTCACTATACTCGTCCATTTTTGAAGGACGTATAATGACGTTACTTTGTTTTTCGAAATCCTGAGAGGGATACATTCCTGCAGACGGATCAGCCGATGCAAACGATGCTGGCGCAGTGAAATCTTCTTCTAAGTCAGCAAACTTAACAAACTTACCAATAAATCTTAGGGGGACAATACCTGTTTCACCATTTCGGTGCTTTGCAATAATTACCTCACCAATTCCGGCTTGTGAGCGGCCTTGTTCGTCTTCAGTAATACCATAGTATTCCGGACGGTAAAGAAATAACACCATGTCGGCATCCTGTTCAATAGATCCCGATTCACGTAAATCGGATAGCATAGGCCGTTTACCTTGTAGTCCTGGTCTGCTCTCTACAGCACGACTTAGCTGCGATAGTGCCAGTACAGGAACATCCAGCTCTTTAGCTACGGATTTTAATGCCCTGGAAATACTACCAATCTCCTGCTCACGATTCCCTCCTCCCTTACCACCTTCACCTTTTCCGTGCATGAGCTGAAGGTAATCGACAATAACCAATTGAATATCATATTGAGACTTTAATCTTCTGCACTTTGCCCTGAACTCAAAAATATTCAAAGCAGGGGTATCGTCAATCAGCAGTGGGGCTTCCGTTAACCTGCCGATTTTACTATGTAGCTGCTGCCATTCCCACTCTTGTAAGTTTCCTTTTCTTATCTTTTCCTGTTCAATCTCTGCCTCACCCGCAATTAAGCGATTCACCAGCTGAACGGATGACATCTCCAGCGAAAACACTACACAGGGTTTCTGGAAATCCACAGTGGCATTCCTTGCGCAGGTAAGTACGAAGGCTGTTTTCCCCATTGCCGGACGAGCGGCAATAATCACGAGATCCTGTTTCTGCCATCCACCTGTAATCCTGTCCAAACCGGTAAAGCCGGTCGGAACTCCCGTTAATCCGTCAGTTTTAGTTCTTAACTCTTCCAGATTCGCAAGTGATTGCTTAATAATATCCTCCATTTTCTGCGTATCTCTCCGGAGGTTGTTCTGGGCAATATCGAACAGTCCTTTCTCCGCATGATCCAGAAGGTCGAAAATATCTGTGGTATCTTCGTATGCATTAGTGATGATGTCTGTAGAAATCCGGATCAGCTCACGTTGTATGTATTTTTGCGATATAATACGGGCGTGAAATTCAATATTAGCCGCCGAAGCTACACGGTTGGTAAGATTGGTGATATAATAAGCACCTCCAACCATTTCCAGTGCACCCATTTGGCGCAATTCTGTTGTTACAGTTAAGATGTCTACCGGTTTCGACTTCTCAAACAACATGTGTATCGCAGCGAAAATCTTCTGATGGGCTTCATGATAGAAAACTTCAGGTTTTAAAACATCTATTACAGCTGATAAGGCATCTTTCTCAAGCATCAGTGCGCCTAAAACTGCTTCTTCCAAATCCAGTGCCTGGGGAGGTAATTTTCCCATTGAGCTTACCGTATTGCTTAGTCGTGCTTTGCGCGCTGATATGCTGTTTTTTCCGCCTTGTTCGTTATCCATACTCATTTTACAAAAGTAGTTAATTTTTGACGCGATTGTTTTAACAAGTTACTAGCTGTTTGTTAACAAATTGATCTCGAATAAGATTTGTTTATACGGTTTTTCTAACACCTATACTGCTTGGAACAATAAATTGTGATTAAGGGTGATATACATTATGCCTGAAGCATTAAATTGAATACTTTTGTGCAATATTTCGAAACATGGATAATTTTAGAAGACCGCAAAGACCAAAAGAAAACAATGAATTTGTATTCGGTATCAGGGCCGTAATCGAGGCTGTAAAAGCCGGAAGGGATATCGAAACCATTTATCAGCAACGCGGCCTCGGCGGCGACTTGTTTCTTGAACTTAAAGCGCTTTTAAAAGATACATTAATCCCCTTGAATGCTGTTCCTGTTGAAAAACTGAACAGAATGTCTACCAAGAACCACCAGGGGGTGATTGCCGTAATCTCGCCCATAACTTATCAGAATATTGAGGATATTGTTCCGGCTGTTTTCGAAAAAGGGGAGGTTCCTCTTATTCTGGTTTTGGATAGCGTAACTGATGTAAGAAACATGGGAGCTATTGCACGTACTGCTGCCTGTGTAGGTGTACACGCCATTGTTGTTCCCCTGAAAAATGCAGCTCAGATTAACGCTGATGCCATCAAAACATCCGCTGGTGCACTATTTAGCATTCCCATTTGCAGGCATTCCAATCTTCATAAAACTTGTTTGTTTTTACAGGATAGCGGACTACAGATCGTAGCCTGCACAGAGAAAACAAATGATTTGATTTATGCGCCTGACTTTACCATGCCAACTGCAATTGTAATGGGTTCGGAGGATGAAGGGATTTCAAATGATTTATTGCGGGTGGCAGATCATTTAGCCAAAATTCCTATGAATGGCAAAATTGAGTCGCTTAACGTTTCTGTTTCTGCCGGTGTAATCTTATACGAGGCTGTGAGACAGAGAACAGTATAAAGCATCAATAACGCTGCTAGGAATACAATACATTAATAGTAAAATATGGAGAATGGGCCATCTGATTTTTTAGATGGCCTTCTGCTATTTCTTTCTCGAGGTAACAAATACAACAGCCCCGGCAATCAGTATAATTCCGCCGGCATAAGGTGGCCAGTTCACACTTTTCTCCCTGTCGGCCGAAATCTGTATCGGGCCGGCGTCCACAATCTTTTCCTTTTTAGTGTAGCTGAATCCTGTCCACACCAGCATCGCAATGCCAATGACCATCAATATGGAGCCTATAGTTCTGTTCATAGTTTTATTTCGTGAACAGTTATCTGTTTCAGATTGTTTTAAAAGCAGTATCCCAAAGTAAATTTTTCACTAAGATTAACCCTGTTCGCAGTCTCGAAACAAAATGAAAACCTGTGTACCAATAGATGATAACTTAGCGAAAACCCAAAAGAACTATCTTCGGTAATCGACCTTTGGTTTGCTGAGCCATATTTAAAACTATTAACAAGCCCGGGGGTGCCTCCCATAAATAGCCTGAAGGAATGTTTAATATCATGATTATGTCGGGCCTGCCATATTACCTCGGTAGATAAACCGGTTGTCCACAACACTTTTTTCCTGGTCACAGCGACATAATCCGGTAGGTCACTATTGTAAATTTGTTCCCTGAATTTAGTATAATTGCCGCTTTCAATACTGAGTGCGTTCTCAAAATTGACGTATCTAAAATCGGTATTCCCGTTTGTGGAGGTATGGCTTAAGCCTGTTGAAAGTCGGAAGCCCAAACCGCTTATTGACTTGCTGAACGATTGTAGGTATTTCCGCGAATCTTCCGGGCTTGTTATCGTTCCCCCATTTGACGCCTTACCAAAGTAACCATATGCGCCGTATGCAATATTAAAATCTTTAAAGGTATGGGCACGGCTCAAATTTGCCATTCCCATTTCATAAGAGATATCACCATCAGGAGAAACAGCTACGGCATAACTTCCTGAAAGAGAGGTTAAGGATTTCAAACTGTCAGCAACCATCGACTTAGGTAAGTATGCAATGTTGTTGCCCAATATCGCTGGAGTAAGATACGTGGTGCAAGAACTAAATAGGATGGCAACAAGTGAAAAGAAGTTGAGAGCGTTAATTTTAAGTTTCATTTTTTATTATTTATTCATCAAAGAAATCAACCAGCCCTCCGAGGTAATATTCCTCAATCCCTTCCGTAAAATCTTTATAATCCTCATCAGGAATATTAGTTTGCTTATACTCAAGTGAAGTACCTTTTTTATCCTCATGAAGTTTTATAGTTACAATGGATGGTTCGCCATCCTCGCCAAAATACCACTGTTGTACAATTTTTTTATTGGTTTCGAATTCGATATTTTTACCAACGATATCTCCGTCCCAGAAGGAGAATTCTGTACCTGGTTTCTCCTCAAATTCTACCTCGGCACCTGTCCACAGCTTTATACTTAAATCTTTTGTAAGCGCCAGATAAACTTCTTCCGGAGGTGCAGGGATATAGGTATATTTTTTAAAATCCATGTATAATGTTCAAATTTAGTTATAAGATGTAAATTTAATATTTCGTAAAAGTTAAAAGATGTAAATATGGGCACACTATTTAAAAGCATTTAATCCGGTTACATCCATCCCGGTAATCAACAAGTGTATGTCATGTGTCCCTTCATAGGTAACTACAGATTCTAAGTTCATCATGTGACGCATAATGGAGTATTCGCCAGTAATTCCCATGCCGCCCAACATTTGTCTTGCATTCCGGGCGATATCTAAGGCAATTTCTACGCTATTTCGTTTTGCCATTGAAATTTGTTCGGCAGTAGCCCTGTTTTCACTTTTTAATGTACCCAGTCGCCAAATCAAAAGCTGACCTTTGGTTATTTCTGTAATCATTTCTGCAAGTTTCTTCTGTTGTAGTTGAAACCCACCAATAGGTTTATCAAACTGTACTCGTTCCTTTGAATAGCGTAACGCGGTATCATAGCAATCCATAGCAGCGCCAAGCGCACCCCATGCAATGCCATATCGGGCCTGATTCAAACAACCTAACGGACCTTTTAATCCGCTTATTTCAGGGAAAACGTTGTCTTTTGGAATCTTAACTTGATCAAAAACAAGTTCACCGGTTGATGAAGCACGTAAGCTCCATTTATTGTGCGTTTCAGGAGTAGAAAAGCCTTCCATTCCACGTTCAACAATCATTCCGCGTATTTTACCCGTTTCATCTTTAGCCCAAACCACGGCAATATCAGCAAAAGGTGCGTTACTGATCCACATCTTGGCTCCATTCAATAAGTAATGAGTGCCAGCATCTTTGATGTTGGTAACCATCCCGCCGGGATTTGATCCATGATCGGGTTCGGTTAAACCAAAACACCCCATAAGTTCGCCACTTGCCAGTTTCGGGAGATATTTTTTGCGTTGTTCCTCGCTTCCATAAGCGTAAATCGGATACATCACCAATGAGCCCTGAACTGATGCAGTAGAACGAATGCCAGAGTCACCACGTTCAATTTCCTGCATTAATATCCCATATGAGATGTAATCCAGACCTGCACCACCATACTCAACAGGGATAGTCGGACCGAATGCACCTAAATCAGCCAATCCCTTAATTAAATGTTTAGGGAATGCTGCATTCTGTGCGTATTCTTCTATTATTGGGCTTACTTCTTTTTTAACCCATTCCCTTGCGGTTGCACGGATCAACTTATGCTCATCCGTTAACAAGTCATCCAATAAATAATAGTCTGGTGCCTCGTAAAGGTCTTTTTTTACTGATATGCTCATCGTCGTTTCCTTATCTGGTTATGATATCACGTCTATTTCAAAGGTAACAATTTACAACAATGGGCATTATATTCATGAATAAAAATTTAATTTAGCGGCATACAAAACATAAATGGCGAGATTACAACAAACCGTTGCTTTAAAAGATGTGAAATGCTTCGCATTGCATGGTTACTATCCTGAAGAACAGCTAACCGGGAATCACTTTATTGTGGATCTGGAAACCCGTTTTAACCCGCGGGGTTTCGACGACGATCTGAGTCAAACAGTAAATTATGAGGAACTCAATGCAATTATCAGTGATGAAATGAAGAATACACAAAAGCTTTTGGAGACGGTTCTCAATAACATCATTTCAAAAGTGATTGACGTTTATCCCTTTATTGATGGGGTGGAGGTAAGTATCAAAAAATTAAATCCACCGATGCCAGGACAAATCGGCCATTCCTTTGTGAAATTATCCTATACTTCAGATATTTAGAAAATGAACTTCACCAAAATTAATTCTGAGATTTTAGCCGAAATTCAGTTGGCCTTAGGCGTAGAAAAGGTATTTACTGATGTAGATAGTTTAGATCGTTATAGTCATGATGAAACGGAAGATTTACGTTATCAACCTGAAATTGTGGTAAAACCTGTATCAGTAGCGGATATATCGCAGCTGCTGAAGATCTGTAACAGCTACAATGTTCCGGTAACTCCGCGTGGAGGAGGTACAGGCTTAAGTGGTGGTGCCTTACCGGTATATGGCGGTGTGTCCTTATCAATGGAAAAGTTTAAATCAATTATTGAAATTGATATTGAGAATTTACAGGCTACCGTTGAGCCCGGAGTAATTACAGAAGATTTCATAAACGCAGTTGCAGAAAAAGGACTGCTTTATCCGGTTGACCCCAGCAGCAAAGGCTCTTGTTTTATTGGCGGAAATGTTGCCCACGGTTCTGGTGGTCCACGGGTAGTGAAATATGGTACCATTCGCGAGTATATACTTAATCTGGAAGTAGTTTTACCTAATGGAGAAATTATCTGGACTGGTGCCAATACTTTGAAATATGCCTCCGGTTATAACCTAACGCAGCTCATGATAGGGTCTGAAGGTACCTTGGGTGTCGTAACAAAAATCGTAACCAAGCTTTTACCCAAGCCTACTCAATCGGTATTGATGATGGGGTCATTCAGTACCAATGAAGACGCCTGTGCTGCGGTTTCCGCTATTTTTAGGGCCGGGGTAACGCCCTCCGCATTAGAATTTATGGAACGAAAAGGAGTAGAGTGGGTGATAAAATTCGATGACATTAAATTTGATTTAAAGGGCGGGGTGGCTGCTTTGCTAATGATAGAATTTGATGGTGATGATTTAGACGATATTTTTAAGAACTGCGAGAAAACCAATTTGGTTTTGGAAGAACACCATTGCACAGAAGTGTTGTTTGCTGATACTGCCGCACAAAAAGAAGAGCTCTGGAGGATGCGCAGGACAATGGCCGAATCTGTGAAGTCAAATTCTGTATATAAAGAGGAAGATACTGTAGTTCCGCGTGCAGCGTTACCAAGGCTGATTAGTGGCATCAAAGAAATAGGAGCCAGATATGGATTTGAAAGTGTTTGCTATGGGCATGCAGGGGATGGCAATCTACATGTTAATATTATCAAAGCCGGAATGAGCGATGAAGACTGGAAAGATAAGTTGAGCTTCGGTATTGCAGAAATTTTTGAACTCACTGCCGCACTCGGAGGTACAATATCAGGTGAGCATGGAATCGGGTTGGTGCAGAAAGACTTCATGCCAATTAAGTACTCTGAAATCCACTTGAACTTGATGCGTGGCATTAAGAACGTGTTCGATCCGAAGGGGATATTAAATCCCGGTAAAATTATGCCGGATATCAAGTAAATATAAGGTATAAGGACTGCACATACAAATTTAAAATGATCTGTAAATGTGTAGTCCTTTCAATCAATATCTTATGATTCCAGCTGTTCGAATCCAAGCATCTTTCTTTTTTCAGCCTCTGGGATAGCTGTAGGTCTGTTCGTCGAATAGTCGATGGCAATACATACTGTTTTACCTTTACTGCAAATCTCTTCCTCATTTCCTTTTATTTTCACAATCTGGTATTCAAGGTCGAAACTGGTATTTCCGATTCTCGATGTCTTTACATGAATAGCAATTTTATCATGCATCAGTATCGGTGAAATATAATCAAGCTCGGCATGGGCAATTACAATTCCAGTCTTCTTCCAATCCCATTGAATAACTTCCTCCCAATATTTTGTTCTGGCAATTTCAAGATAAGTGAAGTAAACAGAATTGTTTACATGACCCATCGTGTCAAAATCAATAAAGCGCAAATGAATATTTGTTTTAAAGTTAAACTTGTCTGAAAAAGCACGCCTGTCTGACAAAGTGTCTTTTGTTTTTGATTTATTTTGCCAAAATGTCTTGAAAATCATAAATATTTGGTTTGGTATGTAAGTTGAATAAGGGTTTATAACAAATTAAAAG
Source organism: Pedobacter frigidisoli (assembly GCF_032678525.1). Classification (GTDB taxonomy): domain Bacteria; phylum Bacteroidota; class Bacteroidia; order Sphingobacteriales; family Sphingobacteriaceae; genus Pedobacter; species Pedobacter frigidisoli_A. The sequence goes on along the minus strand of NZ_JAVTSE010000005.1, from coordinate 97,765 downwards.
TAAAAAATCAGAGATATGACACTAGTAAATTTTAACAACAGAACCCGTAACACAGCTCCTTATTTTAACAATGTTTTTGATTCATTGTTTAGCGATGCAATTACTAAAAATAAAATGGTTGATAAATCGCCGAACGTAAACATTCATGAAAATCAGAACGCCTATGTAATTGAGTTGGCAGCTCCCGGCTTGAAAAAAGAAGATTTTCAGATCAATTTAAAGAAAGAAACATTGTCCGTTTGGGCTGAAGTAAAAAAAGATGAAACTCAGGCGACTAAAGATTTCACCCGCAAAGAATTTGATTACAGCTCTTTTGCCAGGTCATTTAATTTACCGGAGCAAGCAGACGGGGATAAAATTACTGCTGAATATAAAGATGGTATTTTAAGTATCAATATCAGCAAAAAAGACGATGCCGCATTACAGCAAAAAGAAATTGTGGTTTCATAAACAAGATATTTCCGCAAGGAGATTTTTCATAACAGTTTAGGTTTTGATTGTGAACCCTGTAAGGGCCAAAGGCGGGATTAGTGCGGAGAGCAGCCCTTTAGGTTTCATAATTATTGAGGTTTAAGTTTATAAGGTTGGTATCGGATGATATCAACCTTATTTTTTGCCGATAGTATTTAGACTGATTTTAAGTTGAATTCTTAAAACTGCCTTAATATCAAAATTTCGTACTTTTGCCGCATGGAAAGAGAAATTCTGGATACTAAACGCAAAGCATTAAAAATTAATCTTGACCCTAGAATTTACGGCACTTTTGCTGAGATTGGTGCCGGACAGGAAGTTTCAAGGAACTTTTTTAATGCTGGCGCAGCGTCTGGAACGGTAGCCAAAACCATGTCTGCCTATGATATGACTTTCAGTGATGCAATTTATGGAGCAGAGGCAAGCGGCCGTTATGTAAGTCAGAACCGGTTACTGCAAATGCTCGATCACGAGTTCGGACTCCTCAACGAACGATTATCTGGTGAAAAATATGAAAGCAGAACGTTTTTCGCTTTTGCAGATACAGTGACCACTTTAAATTATAAACGAACCAATGAACCCCATGGCTGGGTCGGACTTCGTTTTCAAAATGAACCAGGCGGAGCACCGAATGAAATTTACTTCCATGTTCGTTTGTTGGATACCGATGTAAGTATGCAGCAACGGGTGTTAGGCATCATCGGTGTGAATTTACTTTATGCTGCCTTTTACCACTATCAGGATCCCAAGTTGATGGTGGAATCGCTTGCTGATAACCTTACCATTGGCTCAGTTGAAATTGACCTGATTTCAGTTAAAGGTCCTGCATTTCTTGGTGTCGATAATATACTTCTTAATTTGTACATGATTATGAAGGATTTCTCAGCAGCGGCAATCTTCGATGCAGACGCACATCCGCGTCAGGCTAAAGATTTATTGTATAGAAAAGACATCATGATTCTGAGGACTAAGTATGGACAGAAATCATTGCCAAACTTCAATTTATTTAATAAAGCCACAGATCAGTTTAAACGTACCAATAGAGTGGAGGACACTAATCTGGCCGTTATGATTGAGGTGTTGTTAACAAATGTTTTGACAGATGATCAGGAGACGCCGGATGATATTGATCTTGAAGCGGTGGCTAAACGTACTCAGGACATGTGCGATACGGGGAATATCGTAATTGTATCTAACTTTACTCGCCACAACAGACTCGCTAAATATTTGGCCCGTTGTAAGCCGAAAAGTGTGGGATTAGCCACAAATATCAATAACCTTAAATTTGTGTTTAATTCTACTAACTTCAAAGGTGAAAATTATTCCGGACAGCTTTTAAGTTATGTGAATGATATGTTCAATACTAATGTGCGTCTCTTTGCGTACCCTTTCCTGGATAAAAAAACAAATGAAGTGATAACTACGGCAAACATGCCCATCACACCTGAAGCCAAACCATTGTTCGATTTTCTTCTCATTAATGGATACATTACTGATATCAAAGATTACAGCGAAGACGAAGTAAAAACGGTATAGCAATTGCAGGATTTTGTTGCAACCTTTTATATCCGTCCTCCATTATGCCTCGGCAGTTAGTTTATTAGCTTTTCAATCACTGACTTATAGCTGTCGCTAACTGGAAGCTCTTTTTCGCCTATAAAAACGGCGTTTTTGCGTATGGCAGTTATTTTTTCAATATTTACAATAAAAGATTTGTGAATTCTTTCAAAATTACCAGGTAACTCCTCTTCCATGGCTTTCATACTCATACGAACTACGGCAGCCTTCGGACTTGTAGATGTATGAATCTGTATATAATCCTTTAACCCTTCTATAAAGGTGATTTCAGGAAAATTAATCTTCATCAGGCTGTAACCAACATTCACGAACATATAATTTTGTTTAGGCTGATTGTGTTGCGTGGCAGAGTGCTTTAGCTCGAACAAATCCTTAGCTTTGTTACAGGCCCTCATAAAACGGTCCGAAGAAACTGGCTTCATCAGGTAGTCTACAACATCGAGTGCAAATCCATCAAGGGCATACTGTTTGTAGGCAGTAACAATGATAACCATTGGCTTACTTACCAGGCTTTGAATAAATTGCAGGCCGGTAATTCCAGGCATCTGGATGTCAATAAAAATCAAATCAATAGGCCGTTCCTGCATGATCTTATTTGCTGCAAAAGCGTCGTCACAACTTGCTACCAGCTCCAGGAAGGGAATGCGACTAATATTATCTGCCAGTAATTGTAAGGCTAGCGGTTCATCATCAATGGCCAGGCATTTTATCATATCGCTAATTTCAAAGTTAAGTTTACATTGAACCATCCATCATTTTTCTCAACAGTCAGGTGGTGCTTGTTTCCATATAATAAATTGAGCCTCCGTGATACATTTGCTAACCCTATACCGGATGCGGCATCCTTTATTTCATTCTCAACGGGGTTAAATTTATTTCTGATCACGAACGTTAGTCTTTCGTTTTCTGTTTTCAAGTCAACAAAAATCTGAGGGTTCTGAATCATGCCCACTCCATGTTTAAATGCATTTTCAATAAAAGGAATTAATAACATCGGTTCGATTTCATCAAAGTCACTTTCAAGAGCAATGTTAGTTTCAATTGATACCTTCCTGCCAAATCGTTGTTTTTGCAAATCTATATAGGCCTGAAGGTAATCTGTTTCCGTTTTGATGGATACTTTTTCCTCGTCTGTCTCATAAAGCATATATTGCATCAAGCCAGATAACTTCATCACAGTGGGTTCCAGTTCATCGCTTTTCAAGCGCACTAGGGCTACAATGTTGTTTAATACGTTAAAAATGAAATGTGGACTAATCTGCGACCGAAGGAAAGATAGCTCTGTTTTCATATTTTCCTGTTCACGCTGTAAAACCCGTTTTTCTTCGCTGATACGGTCAGAAACCATGGTAAAAGCGGTGCTGGCAGCAATACTTAGCAAAAAAGTGGGCGTATTAAACCATAGGGTTCTTCCCAGGTTAAAGTCCAAATCAGGCAGTAAGTTACGGAACAAGAGTGCATGGATTGTTATTGCCATCAATAATGAGGCGAAGAAAAATAAAGCATAAAGCAGATACTTTTTCCGGTAAAAAAAAACTGGAATTAAGATCAGGCTGTTTACATAGAAAATGGCTATCCAGTAGAAATAACTTATAAAATTGAGTCTTAAGAACTGGGTTTCTTCGTAATGAGTAAGCGAACGGGGAGGCCGTCCTCTGTTAACATTGAGAATATAAGGTAATGTAATCAGCACTACCCATACTAAAATGTGCAATGTCAATTTCATCCATTTGTTTGAAAAGTTGATGGTCATTATTTTTTGTCTGGCAGTCTGTTGCATCGCTAAGTTATTATTTATTCTCTTTTAATAATGATTTAGGATATGAAATAATTCCTTTGAACACTTGCCATATCAACAGAGTAGTGTATCGGGACAAGTAATCTCCCAACTTACAAGCCCCGGTACAGAATTACTACTCATATCTTAATGCATCAATCGGATCTAAATTCGATGCTTTCTTCGCGGGATAATAGCCAAAGAAAATACCGGTAACGGCACATACAATAAAGGAAATCACAATGGAGGATTCGGAAATGAGGATTGGCCAGTTTAAGAAGAAAGAAATGAGGTAAGCAGAGCTTACTCCCAGAATTACCCCAATAATACCGCCGGTGATACTGATCAAAATTGCCTCTATTAAAAATTGCATTAAAACATCTTGCCCCCGGGCACCGATTGACATACGCAAACCGATTTCCCTTGTACGCTCGGTAACGGATACGTACATGATATTCATAATACCGATACCTCCAATCAAAAGGGAAATACCTGCTATTGCTGTTAATAAAACCGTCAACATACTGCTTGTCGAACTAATCGTGCTGATCAGTTCAGCCTGTGTACGTACCTGAAAATCATCACTTTCAGTAGCGGTTAATCTATGACTTTCTCTAACCGCATCAGATATTTCTGCTGTAGCAGCATCACTGCTGGCTTCGGTAGTGGCAGAAGCGTAAATACTTTGCAGGTAGTTCGTTGCAGTAATTCTTTTTTGAACTGTAGTGTAAGGAGCTAGTATAATATCATCCTGATCTTGTCCAAAATTACTTTGTCCCTTTGCTTCCAGAACACCGATCACCTGAAAAGGAATACTTTTAAAGCGGACAATCTGGCCAATCGGATTGCTTCCATCAGGAAAAAGGTTATCAATAACCGTTTGTCCAAGGATACAAACCTTCGCGAAGCGTTTTACATCTTTATCTGAAAACAGAATTCCGTCTTTCAATTTCAATTGCCGGATATTGATATAATCGGTGCTTACGCCGGTGATAGTGGTGGGCCAGTTATATGCACCTTTAATCGCCTGTCCGCTCGTAGATACTACAGGCGATAAACCATTGATATTCTTCGACTGAAGTTTTTCGATAGCAGTAATGTCTTCCATTTTTAAAGTCTGAATGCTGCTACCCTGCAACCGAACGCCTCCCGGCTCGTTACTTTGCGGCATTATCGTGATGGTGTTTGAACCCATTCCCGATAGCGACGACCGGATGCTCTGCTTGGAACCTTCACCTATTGCCATCATCGCAATTACTGCTGCAACACCAATAATAATCCCCAGCATGGTTAAAAACGCACGAAGTTTATTTCGCTGCAAGGCTAAAAAAGCAATTCTTAATAAATTTAAAATGGCCATGTTTTCCTTAATTAATAATCATCTGACTCTGGCAAACTGGCTAATGCCTCCCTTGCCGAACGCTGATTGGTATTTAAACTATCCTTTTGTATTTTTCCGTCCCTTAACATAATTGTTCTGGTGCTAAATGCCGCGATATCAGGCTCGTGCGTAACAAAAACAATTGTCTTCCCTTCTCTATTCAAATCCTGCATCAAGGCCATAATTTCATAAGAGGTGCGCGTGTCCAGGTTTCCTGTAGCTTCATCAGCCAGTATCATCACCGGGTGGTTAACCAACGCCCTTGCTATGGCAACACGTTGCTGTTGCCCGCCTGAAAGCTGGCTGGGTGTATGATCAAAACGCTCCGCCAGCTTTACCGATTCCAACGATTTTATCGCCCTTTGTTTTCTTTCTTCTGCAGAGATAGTTTTATTGTAAAAAAGAGGCAATTCCACATTTTCCAAAGCCGACGTTCTGGGCAAAAGATTATACGCCTGAAATACAAAACCAATTTTTGTATTTCTCAATCCTGCAAGCTCATCACGGTTTAAGCTCTTCACATCAACACCATCAAGCAAATACTCACCATCGCTTGGCTTGTCCAGACAGCCTAAAATATTCAAAAGTGTTGTTTTACCTGATCCGCTGCTACCCATGATCGTTACAAACTCGCCCGCCTTGATATCGAAAGAGATCCCTTTAAGTGCGCGCACGGTTTGATCACCCATCACAAACTCACGTTTCAAATCCTTTATATCTAATATTTTCTGTTCCATTATTTTTTCCTGTTTCCACCCGGACGTTTAGGCATGAAAGGACTTGATTGAGCCTGACTTGCAGCTTCGCCTTTGCCCATGGCTTTTGAACCTGTAATCACAACATCAGACGCGCCTAAACCTGCTAAAACTTCAATGTGAGTATTATCATTTAAACCTGTTTTAATCTTTTTCTGAATCAGTTCGTCTGTGCTTTTCTGCACCCAGACATAGGCTTCATCTGCAGCCGCAGGCTTTTTATCCAAATTAACCCATGTCATTTTGTATTTGGCATTCAGAGTAGAATCAGGAGTATATTTAACAGCCTTCGCAGAAATAAGCATTGCATTATTTACTTCCTTAGTAAAAATAGTAATATTAGCAGTCATCCCGGGTTTAAGCTTGTTGTCATCATTAGAGGTATTAATGATGGTTGTATAAGTAACCACATTTGATGATATAGTCGGATTTAACCTGATTTCCTGAATAGTTCCCTTAAAGGTGTCATTTAAGAAAGCATCTACCGTAAAAGTAGAACGCTCGCCTTTAGAAATATTACCAACATCGGCTTCATCTACCGAGGCTTCAACCTGCATCTTGGTTAAATCTTTGGCGATGCTAAAGATGGTAGGCGTACTAAAACTGGCAGCAACCGTTGTACCTTCACTTACGCTTCTGGATAGTACAGTTCCATCGATAGGAGAGTAGATGCTGGCAAGAGACAGGTTTTTCTGTGCAGATGCAAGTTGCGCTTTAATACTGTTTACTGAGGCTTTAGCCGCATTAATGGTGTATAAAGCATTGTCATAATCTGCCTTACTAACTGCACCAACCTTATATAAGTTGCTCTGGCGGCTAAAGTTACCTTGCTGGTAAATTAATGCACTCTGTGCGCTCACCAGATTAGCCTGGTATTGATTTACTGATGCTTCGAACAGCGTTTTATCAAGTTCGGCCAGTAGTTGCCCTTTTTTTACCTTTGAATTGAAATCGGCATACAGCGTTTTAATTGTTCCTGATACCTGGGTACCCACTGCAACGGTATCAACCGGCTGAACTTTGCCCGTAGCCGTTACATTTTCAGAGATGTAACCAGTGGTTGGTTTCTCTGTTTCAAGCACAACTACCTGCTCCTTTTTTCGCAGTGCCAAATACCAGACGGCAAACGCTGCTATTGCTATGCCGATGATGATAAATATGGTTTTCTTCTTCATGATTTAAATATTAAATTGATCCGGCAATAGCCATTACCCTTTGTTAATTTGTTATTGGAACTCCTGTATAAAAATTATATATTTTGGTGTATAAGCTGGCGGTATATTTTGCCTGCACAAAAGCCTGCAAGGCCTGCACATACAAATTCTTCTGCTGGAGATTCTCCACGATGTTATTTGTGCCTTCCTTTAAAGCCGCGTTTGAGATTCGCAGCGCTTCACTGGTATACGTAAACTGCTCCTGCGCAGCCGAATACTGGCTATTTGCATTTTGTACATTGATATAAGCCCGCTCAACATTCTGACTAAGTGTGGTTTTTGAATCTAATAGCGACAAACGAGCCTGTTCAATATTAATATTGGCTTTCGCCACATTAGTTTTCGTTACTCTTCTATCGAAAATGGGGATAGATAATGTTAAACCCAGGTTCTGATAAAAACTGTTGTTGAGCTGATACGAATAACTTCCTGCGCTATTGTTGTTATATCCGGTGTACAGTGAACCGCCTAGGCTCAATGTTGGTCTTAAGGTAGATTTGGCTTTTGCAAGCTCAATATTTTGGAGCTGAATGTTCAGTTCACCACTCTTGATTTCAGGTCGCGTTCTCATTGCTTTATCCTGTGCTGCTGCCAGATTATCTAACACTTGTGGTGTTTGAACCGAATCGGCACTTACCTCAAATGTTTCTGAAGTCGGAATTTGAAGCAATTGCTTTAGCGTTAAAATATTTTGTTGTAAGGTATTCTGGGCTGCAACTAGTATATACTTATCATTTGCGTAGGTAGCTTGTAATTGCAAAAGATCTTTCTTCGCAATGGTGCCAAACTTAAATTGTTGCACTGATTGTTTTACCTGTGCTTCACTTGTTGAAAGTAAGTCTTTGAGGTAAGTAATATTCTCTCTCGCCAGAAGTATATTTAAATAGGCCTGTGTGATGGATATCGTGATGTCATTCTTTGCCGCCTCAACAGATAAGTTTGCCGTTTGTACACTCAATTCTTTGGCTTTTATATCATTTTTTAAGTAGCTCCCATTATACAATGTCAAATCTGAACTCAAACCCAAACCACTCGTATTCTGTAATCCCGATTTATAATTCGTTAAAGCCTGCGACACATTACCAGTCAAATTTGGAAGAACAGCAGATTTGGATGCGATTAAACTTTGCTCTGAAGTTTGTGCTGTCAACTTTAGCGTATTAATGCTGATATTTTTTTCCTTCGCGTATTCAATCGCAGTTTTTAAATCCCACACTTTTGGTGCTTCTTGTGCCTTCATAACGGGGGCAGCGAAAAGCATTGTAAGGATAAATATATATTTGATGGATTTGCTCATGGCGAATAAATTTTATGTCTTTTCGGATCTGATAAACACAAAAATATGCCCGCAAAACATGTTATTTCCGTAAATGAGACATACGGTTTAAATGTTGAGACATAAGCCGCAGAATTTGAGATGTCGGGAAATTAACCTAATTAAACCTGCTGTAACTGTGGGGGTGATTTTTTAGGTTTTAGGACAAGGGATCGGAAATCATTTTACATTTTGATCTGGTTAGAAAGAGGATTTATGTAAAATTCAGACAACCTCACTCCGTGAATTAAGGAAGTGGTAATGGAATAGAAGCTAGTTTTGGTATGTTCATGATAGCAGCGGCCTAAAACGACAGCAATTTTGAACCTGAGTCAGTTACGGTTAACACATGGTTTAGTCCACATTTCAACGCATAGTTATTCCTTTGGTGTCCAACAGGAAAGTCAAAGGCGATAGGGTAGTTGTAATCCTTAACTTTTTCCAGAACAATATCGTAGATGTCTTTGCCGAACTCTTCTCCTGCATCATCAGGCTTCACTTTGAATCCTCCAATAATCAATCCCTTCAGCTTATCTAACTTGCCGCTTCGCTTTAAATTCCAAAGCATCCTGTCGATACTGTACAGGTATTCTCCGGTATCTTCTACAAAAAGAATTTTGTTTGTCGTATCCAGATCTGAATCGCTTCCTGCCAGTGTCTCAATAATGCTCAAATTCCCTCCAACCAGAATTCCTTCGGCTTTACCGAAACGGTTTTTGAGGTGAGGAGCGGCTTCATAGCCCATTTGAATTCCTGTTAAAGCATTTTTTATCGAAAGAATAGTCTCAACTTGCATAGGGTCTGCCTTAAGCCACTCACTAGGAAAACTGTTGCACATTTTAGAATGAACAGAAGCAATGCGGTAATTTTTTGCGAGGTGACAATGAAGCACGGTGATATCACTGAATCCAATGATCCATTTAGGGTTTTTTCTGAAGATCGAAAAATCAAGTTTGTCAATGATCCTGACCAATCCATAGCCTCCACGTGCACACATGATGGCCTTGATCTCGGGGTCATCAAGCAAATTTTGAAAATCTGATAAGCGCTCCTCATCAGTACCGCCGTAAGTGAAGTCCCGCTTTCCAATCGAGGAACCAATCTTAATATTAAATCCCCAGCTTTGCATTTGCGAAACTGATGGCTCAATCTGTTCGAGAGAAATATATCCGGCGGGACTGCTGATTCCTATGCTATCGCCCTGTGTCAGATAAGCAGGGATGGTAAAAGAAAGACTATCTTCTTCTATCGGATTTGCAAGCAATTTCAAATTTGGAATTAAACTTGCTGAGGCAATAAATGAAGAAAGGAAATGTTTTCTGTTCATTTTACTCGATATAGGTTTGTAAAGCGAATATAGGGTTTAAATATCTGGCGTAAAAGAAAAGGGATTTATATCCATAAATCCCTTTTTAAACCAAACAAATTAATCTGTAAAAGATTAGTATAATGTGAATTATATAAGAAACCAGGATTGAAAAAAAAAGTTTTAAGATTTTAGAAAAATTTGATAAATGCAGGAAAAGTTAAGGCTATCCCTCGCGGATAGCCTTTGCTAACAACAAAACAAATATAAGATAACCAAATCTTACCTGACTTTGAGCAGAAATCAGGGGAAAGTGATATGAAAACACTTAGCGGCCTGGTAATGGATTCGAACCATTATATAAAAGTTGATAAAACTTCTTACCTTCCAATCGGTCAAATGGCCATGCAGCTTAAACAGGTTTCAGCGACAAAAAATTTTTTAACTCTTTAATTTCTTCCCGAATAATCGTATCTTCATCTATTAGCGCTGCTCGCTCATTCTTCGCATCTTTTACAGGCTTAACAAAGTTTGGATACTCCTCAATTGCTGGGTATTGAAAATAGATTGACATAATCTCCTGCGTTTAATTGTTTAACATATGTTTAGCTACTGGTTAATATTCAGCAAATATATACATAAGAATATAAAATCTACCTATTTAGTAGTCTAAGTATTGATATTATTTATAAGTATTTGTATATCAGTTTAATAAAATTACAGTAGCACACTGAAGAATAGTAATCTTCGGTTGTTTATCGTTAGTTTCGGCCGGAAATGGCCATTTTTTTTCCTCGCTGGGTAGGGCTGATCGACTTTTCAATAAAACAGTTTATTGACATTCTTCTCCACCTGCGTAATTCATTTTCTAAAAAGCTAAATATTTTAAGGATATTTGCATTTTAAATCATTAACATAGTACACGTGTCATTAGATAAATTAAAACTAAGTAAATCGCTTGTTGCTTCGATGACTGAAGCAGGGTTTCTGGCGCCTAAGGAAATTCAGGCAAAATCGATGTCCAGAATTTTAGGCGGTCATGATGTGATTGCAATAGGACCCGAAGGAGCAGGAAAAACAACAACTTATGTTTTAGCAACCTTGATGAAGTTAAAATATGCCTTTGAAGAAGCACCAAGAGCCTTGATCCTTGTGCCAGACATTGAGCATGTTGATCATGTACTGGAACAATTTAAGTTGTTGAATCGAAACAGCACCTTTAGGATTTTAGGAATAGACATCCGCGGAACAATAGACAACCAAATGAATGAAATCACTGATGGGTGTGATATCATTGTAGCCGTTCCTGATCGTGCACGTGCCTTATATCTTAAACTGGCGCTCAACACGAATAAAATTCAGTTGTTCATCGTAGACAACGCTGAGCTGATAGTTAAAAAAGGACTGCAGTTGCCGGTTGTTGAACTGGCTAATAGCGCTTATAAATCTCAGCATATCGTGTTTACAGAGGTTATGCATTCAAAACTTGAACACATGATTTCGCCTTTTATGAAAGATTCGGCAACAACGATAGAGGTAGACGACATTGGTGAGAAACAGGCTGAGGTTTACCCACAAATGTTATATCAGGTTCCAAATTTCAGAACCAAGCTTAATCTCCTTACCATTTTACTTGATGATAAGGAAGTATTCGATAAAGTTGTTGTATTCGTGAATACCCGTTTAACCGCCCAAACGGTTTTTAAAAACTTCGAAAATAAACTCGAAAATGCCGTGAGCATTTATCGCCCCTTGTTTTTCGATGATTTTGGATTTGATGAAATTGAAGAGTTCAAAGACAATGATCAGTCCAGAGTATTAATTGTAGCCAATGAAAATGCCGGCGAGCTGGATATTTCAGGAATTCCAATTATTCTTCATTTTGATTTACCTGAGCAGAAAGAAATGCTGATTCAGCGAATAGTTAAACAGGGAGATGATGAAGTTGTCGCCATAACCTTTTCTACGGATATTGAATTAATAGAAGTGAAAAAAATTGAGCAGGCGGTGGGGCAGCGAATGGAGGTGATGGATTTGCCTGAAACACTCAAAATAGCAGATGTGGCTCCAAAAACGAGCAAAAAGAAACATGGCGAAGAAGATGCATCCGATCGTGGAGCAGCTTTTCATGAGAAAAAAGCCAGTAATCTGAAAGATTATAATTATAGCGCAGGCATGAAAGCAAAAATGACCTGGAAAAATAAAAAAGGATTATCTTAATATTTTCAAAATTTTATCAAAAAAAGGAACGATAACATTGGCTATCGTTCCTTTTTTTTAGACTGCAGTTACCCGCACTTCTATATTTCCCTTAACGGCTTTTGAATAGGGGCAGGCCCTGTGCGCCTTGTCGGCCAGATGTTGCGCTTCCTCGTGCGAGATATTGGGGATATGCACATCCAGATCTGCCGATAAGGCAAATGAATTTCCATCTTTATTGAAAGACACAAGTACATTAACTGATGCCTCACTAACGTCAACCCCATCACGCTCGGCAACAGAACCAAGGGCACCTAAGTAACAAGGCCCCCATGCAGCAGCAAATAATTCTTCAGGATTAGTCGCTCCACCCTGACCGCCGAGCTCTTTTGGCTTTCTGAGTTCAAAATCCAGAATCCCATCGCCCGATTTAACGTGACCATCTCTTCCACCTGTAGCTGTTACTTCAGCCGTATATAGCTTTTCCATAATTTTTTGTTTTTTAATGCATAGTCAATAACAAACCGGGGCCTGCATTGTTTACAATTTGACTTATGTCGTTAGCGTCTACTTCGTTTTATAAGTATTTCATGTAAAAAACTGATATGGACACACCAGTCTCCGGTAGGGAGATTGAATACCAAATTGATTTAGTATTTATTTATAGGTTTTTGTAAATCAATAGGTTGTTTTGTTTTAGGTGAATTTGTATCAGCTTGATTTCTCCGGATATAGATATTGTGATATATCATTTGGTGTAAAAAACATTACTCTTCTATTGACACTAATACGCTGGATATACTAAAATAATATTTTTACATCATAACTATTTAAATCGTTCCCGTTGATTAAAAGAGTTTTTTTATTGTTACTCATTGCCAGTATAGCGATGATAACAAAAATGTATGCCCAGTCCTGTCCGGAGAATATTGGTTTTGAATATGGAAATTTTCAGAACTGGAAAATCTATGCAGGAATTACCAATGACAAAGGTGTCATGACTATCGATCAGGTTGATAATCCTGTGTCGGGCAGGGAGAATATTGTAACCGATAAAATGGCTACTGATATATATGGGGGCTTCAAGCAAATACCTGAAAACGGAGGAAACTTCTCGGTAAAGCTTGGAAATAACGGTACCGGAAGTCAGGTTGACGGCATTTCTTATCTGATAAATATTCCTGCCAACAGACCTGAATTCACATTAACCTACCAATATGCCGTAGTACTGGAAGATCCTAACCACTTACATGAAGAACAACCCCGCTTCATCGCCAGGGTAAAAGACCTTGAAACCAATCAATACATACCATGTGCCTCTTTTGAGTACATCGCCACTTCCGATCTCCCGGGATTTCACAAAGCCAAGTCAAATGCTGCCGTTATCTACAAGGAATGGACACCGGTAACGATAAACCTTTCAGGTTACCAAGGGAAACAGTTGCTTATTGAGTTCCTTACTGCTGATTGCACACTCGGTGGCCATTTCGGTTATGCCTATGTCGATGTAAACAATCTTTGTGGTGACTTAATTGTGGGGAATACTTATTGCAAAAGGGCCGGGGAATTGAGCATGTCCGGACCAAGTGGTTTTCAATCCTATACCTGGTATAACGAAGACCGTTCTGTTAAATATGGATCAGGACAATCCATTACGATAAAGCCCACCCCAGCCGAAGGCTCCAAAGTTATTCTCGATGTTGTACCCTATACCGGTTTTGGTTGCCCAAGCTCCATAAGTACAGTCATCCATAGTGTCGATTATCAAGTTCAGGTATCGGCACAAAACAGGGTTTGTCAGAATGCTGAAATTGATCTCACCAGTTCATCTTTTATCCTGAATAAACTTGCCAATTTTACCTATCTGGCCTACGCCGATAAGGACTTAACACAGCAATTGATAGGCTCCACCAAAATCTCTCAAAACAGTACCTTCTATATCAAAGCAACCAATTTTAGTGGCTGTGAAAGCATCAGCCCCATTCAAATTTCCGTTTTTGATATGGCAGACATCACCGTGAAAAACCCTGATCCTGCTTGTTACAATGAATCAGTAAATATTACACTCGATGGGTTATATTCAAAGTTATCAGAAATCTCCAGGACTTATTTTTTAGATAAGGATGCTTCACAGCCGCTGAACGATCCTCAGCATATTAAAGCCTCAGGAATTTACTATGTAAAATTTACCAGTAACATGGGCTGCACTAAAATATTACCAGTTGAAGTCACTATCAGTCCGCTGCCCGAACTTAAAATCACCAATCCCGCTTCCGTTTGTTTTCCCTCGGTTGTTGATATTACCAACAGCAGTATTTTTGCGGCGAGCGACGAAACTTTTAGCTATAGTTTCTATCAGGACGAAAACCTCTCTACTCCGTTAACCGATAGCAAAAGCATTAGAAAAAGCGGCTACTATTATGTTAAGGCAACCAATGCAAAAGGATGTACAGTTAGCAACAAAATAATGGTAACCATCAACGAGTCGCCGGTGCTCGCAGTCAAAGATCCCGGCGCTGTTTGCTTTCCCGAGAAGGTAGATATCACAGATGCGGGCTTGTATACCGGAAGTACAGAAAAACTGAACTATAGCTTTTACTATGATGAAACCCTTCAAAATAAAATCGGAAATCCAAGGGCTATCGGTCAGAGTGGAGTTTATTACGTAAAAGCCTCAAACAGTTCAGGATGCTATACCACAGGGAGCGTTAAGGTAACCGTAAATACTCCACCAATTATTGTTTTAAATAAACCCAAAGCAGTATTTGATTCAGAATCTATCGACTTAACTGCCGCAACCATTATTAAAGGAAGTAAAGACTTTGAAAAAGTGACCTACTTTGAAGATGCTGCATTAAGGCACCCGCTTTCTAATCCCCAAAAAGTGAACAAAGCAGGTACTTATTACATTGCACTGCAGAATGAAAAGGGATGTACAGTTTCTGCTCCAATAGAACTCGACATCCTTCCGAAACCAAAAATCATTGTGCCAACTGCCTTTACTCCCCATAAGGAAACGAACAACCGACTTTATCCTTTTTTGGTGAGTGTTCAGAAACTCACCAGCTTTAAGGTATTCAATAAATGGGGAATCCTGGTATATCAAACTGAAACATTAGCTAATGGAGGCTGGGATGGTCAGTTTAAAAGCAAAATGCAACCTTTAGAAACATTCTCCTGGTTTGCAGAAGGGGTAGATACCTTTGGGGGTAAAGTTCAATCAACAGGAAAAACTATATTAATATTATAATGAAAAGAGCGCTACTTATTTTATTAATGTCTTTCGCAACCTTGTGTTGCGCGGCTCAGGATCCGAAGTTTTCGCAATACTTTGCAGCACCGCTAACTTTAAATCCCGCTTATACGGGCTTTTTTGATGGGGAATACCGTATTGCTGCAAACACCCGTCAACAATGGGGAAATTTGGGAGATCCTTATAATACCTATAGTGTTTCTGGAGATGTAAAGCTGGTTGAAGATGAGAACTTTACCAATAGTGTCTTCAGCTTGGGATTAAGTGGCTTATTTGATGAATCTTTCAACAAAGCACTAAAATCACAGTATATCAGTGCCAGTTTTTCTTATTACCAGTATCTGGATGTGGAGCACAGGTTCAAGTTCGGCCTCGCCCCCCAGGTGTCTTACGTATCGAAATACCTCGACTACAATAAACTCACTTTCGCATCACAATATACTGAGGGTGGTTTTGATCAGTCCATGCCGAACTACCTGGATGTAAAAAATGATAAAACCACTTATTTTGACCTGGCTATCGGCGCTAATTTTTCTGCGAACTTTGATCGTACAAGCTTTGCTTTTGGTTATGCGCAGTACCATCTCAATAAGCCTCAGGAGAGCTTATTAACCAGCGGCAGCGAACTTGTTGCTTCTAGGAAAACGGCTACAGCTAGTATGTTATATCTGATAAATAACAATGTTGATCTTAATCTCACAGGTGTTTATAACGTTCAGAAGAATAACAATGATGCAATCATGGGAACGGTAATCGGATTAAAACCAAATGAAGATACCAGAATGAAGCTGAATTTTGGCCTGTGGTATAAATTTAATGAGGCTTCTTTCTACCCTTATCTGGGGGTTGGGATGGGCAACGTCAGCGCTGGAATAAACTATACCGTTTATGGAAATAAGCTGCTTAGCGCTACACCGCGTACCTATGAGCTATCATTCATTTACCGCCACAATAATTTCAAAGGTTTTAAAGTTCCTTGCCCCAAATTCTAAATGATGAAAACGATCCTATATATATTCTTACTCACCTTATATGCTACAATTGCGAATGCACAACAAAGCAAAACCCGCATCGATTACCAGTATTACCGTGATGATAAAAGTTATTATGCATATGATCTGTTCACTTATCCCGCCAGCGCCGGGAATCAGCTTATGCTAAATTTCACTACAAATTCTGATTTCAAAAAAATAGAAAAAATTTATATCATTGCTGCTGATGTGGAGATTAAATTGAAATTTAAACAGAGAGACGAGATAATCAAATCTGATAATCCAGAACAGAAATTCTATCCTGTAGCATTCGAATTAAAAGACTTATTAAACAAAAAGCTGGATTGTAAAGCCCGGATTGTTTTTAAGCTTGATAATGGGATTTCCTACAGCTTACCCTTTAATGGATGTAATGCGATATATACAGAACCTAAATCTTGATTTTTGCTGATAATTTATAAAGATCGTAAGCAACCTTCTGGATTAAATCAAATTGTTCAGGGACTAAATCCTCACCCTTTTTGATCATTAGTCCTGTGTCACTTATCCGGATTAACGGGACATTATCAGTTGTAGTTTTACTGAGATTAAGGTTCTCAATGGTCATGTCGAACAGATAATCTGTATTCCCCGACATCGGTTTCAGGGCATCAAAATTGTCAAAAGTAAACTCATGTTCCTTATTGTAAAGCGATAGTGTAGCGATATAAGATGATAATAAATGATTTAAAGTAGTAAATTGATGTACCTCCTTAATAAACAACTGCTTGCTCTTAGGTTCAGAAAACATCCGTTGAAATAATGAAGCCAGATTAGCGGTACTTACGTAAACTTCCTTTCTGGCCAGTTTGTAGTCTGTTCGGTTATAATTTTTTTCAAAGTATAACCTGGCTACCTGCTCATAGTATGCCTTATTGGCCTTCAATATACTAATCATCGCTTCCTTCAGTTTCTCGTGTTCCCAGGTCGGAAAAAGTGAGTAACTCGCAAGCAAAGCAATGCCGGATCCGATAAAAGTATCGTATATTCTTTCCCTCGCTAATGCGATAGATCCCATACCCAGAAAATCAAACAGGATCAGGATGTAAGGGGTCATGAACAGTACACTCACTACATAGTTTTTGCGTTGAAAACTATAACTTCCAATCATGCAGATCAATAGAATGATAAATAAAGTATGCCGGTCGTCAATATAAGTAAGCACACCCATGCCTACAAAAGCACCAATGGTTGTGCCGATCAGACGCTGATAATTTCGTTCCTTAGTGAGGCTGAAACCGGGCTTCGAGATCACCAGTATAGTGAGCAAAATCCAGTAACTGTGCGAAAAGTTCAATATCTCTGCCACAATAAAACCAAGCATCATTACAACAGTTACCCTTAACGAGTGTCTGAATGTAGACGAACTATAGGTCAGGTTGTCTTTGAAAAGATCGAAATCAAATTTTTGCCGGGTGATAAACTTGTCTTTATCAACATCTGCCTGCCGGATATCCTTACTGGTTCTGATTTTGAAATAACTATAAATGGTTTTAACCCTCGCCAGAATATTTTCAATATTAACCTCAATGTTTTTAAGCGCAATGATGCCTATTGTACTGTATTTTTGATCGGTGTTCTCTTGCTCTAGCTGATTAATCCTAATCTTTAATCGGTCAATTTCAATCAATAGACGTTTTGAAAGGGTAGGCTTTCCCCCGCTCTTAAGTGCAAATGCAATATCATCCAGCGCGTAAGATATCCGCTTGATTGCCATTTCATAATCTTTCAGAATGCCAGCTTTATCAAACTGTTCATGGAGTTGCTGATAGTTGTAATAGGTCGACATTACCTGCTCAAACAAATCCACCATATCAACAAATACCAGCAGCAGAAAGCGGCCCTCGGGACTGGAATCCCTTACAATTTCTCTTGTTCTGAATAACAGTTCACGTACGGCGTCCTGTTTTTCATGTACAGAAACCTGTAGCTGAAGCAGATCAGCATATGTTTTATCATAATTGTTATTTTGATGGTAGAACTTTGCTTTTTCTCTTAAAAATTCCGCTACTTCCCAAATGGAGTCGCTTAGTGACTGCTGTAGTAACCGGAAGGGGCGTAGCCTGTAAACGAAATAACTTAAACCCGTATACCATACACTTCCCGCTAACACAAGGAAAGAATGCCTGATCACGTCTTGCCAGGGCCTGATATCGTCAATACTCAGTACAATGATAAGCAATACAGCTGTACCTACCGATGCCGCCCGTACCCCATAAATGTAGAACATCGAAAAGATAAAGCTCGAGGCTGCCAGTAATGCTGCAATAAAATAATGGTTTTTATTGGTTAAGCCAGTTAAAATGGAGAATACAAAAATAAGAACAGTCGTAACCAGCATGGCGTTACGTCTGTGAACCATCGGACCCGGGGTATCAACAACACTTACACACAGGGCACCCAGGGAGAGCGTCATGCCATATTTAAGCATACCAAACTGAGCCAGAATTAATGACGGCAGCAGTACCCCTATGGTAATGCGCAACCCATCCGCGAAATACGTACTCAATAAAAAATCTTGTATATTTCTAATGGGTTGCCTGATCTGCATGTTACAAAAATAACATAATACCATTGCTTTTTGTTGGCGCAAAAATTTAACTTCTCGCTAAATTTTCAATTTTTAAGTAGAAAAAAGTTAAGGTGTTGATTGTCATAGTGATAAAATTGTTGATAACGCTAAAGGATCAAAAATGTGAACAACCATACTAATGTTCATATATGAGGTCTGTGACACGTTTTTTGTTGCTTTAAAGTGTTGATAAACAGTGGGTATTGGTTGATAAAATTGTTTATAAAACAAATGCTTTTTTATTTGCTTTTCAATAGCTATTGCACTAAATTAGATCATATCAAAAACGAAGTACTTTGAATTCTGAAAACGTCCAAAAGAAATACAGAACCGAAAGGGGAATATCTCGGACAGTTTACATAGGAAAACAATCAAGCTGAAATGGATAAAACCTAAATAGCAGGTAGCTTATCTTCGGAAAAGCATATTAAAGATTGCACAGACCTAAACAGAGATTATCGAAAGCTAAGCGGTCTAAGGACTTAATAGACGAAGATAAATTTTCACATATCGCAAAAGCTGCCAAGCCTAACGATAACGGAAAAATCAAGTACGTAGGATTGATGCCTCAATAAAAGCTATGGCTAATATTGAGGTTAAAAACGGGGAACTGAATCGAAAGAAAACAGACCCCGTTTTTTATTTACAGGCTATTCAGGTTTTCTCTATCAAGCTTCGCTAACCTGTTGCCGGTATCTTTTAAATTTCCATCGCCATACCAACAAATACTTAATTCCAATTATCACAAGTAATTCTATCGGTAAATCACTAAATTTACTTTATGGCTAAAAAAGGTAAATCAGATTTTAAATCAGCTAAGAAGATTTTTGTACTGGATACTTCTGTAATTCTTTATGACCACAATGCGCTTAATAATTTTCAGGAACATGATGTCGCCATACCCATTCAGGTTCTGGAAGAGCTGGACAATTTTAAAAGCGGCAACGACACCAGAAATTTTGAAGCGCGCAGCTTTATCAGGCTGATCGATCAGGCATCAAAAGAGAAACTCATCAGCGATTGGATTTCAATGGATACTGCCGGTTCCGGCAAATTTAAAGTCATCCTGAATGAAACGCATCTAAAAATGGATGCGGAACAGATTTATGGAAAAGGAAAAACCGATCATAAAATTCTGAACGCGGCTTTAAGTTTAAAAGAAGAAAACCCTGATAAGAAAGTAGTATTGGTTTCAAAAGATATCTGCCTGCGGCTGAAAGCCAAAGCCCTCGATTTATTTGCTGAAGATTACGAAACAGGCAAAATCAAGAACGTTGATGAGTTATATGCCGGTAGAACAGAATTGCTGAACTTTGATGTCGGTATCATTGATCAGCTGAAACAAAATAGAGTGATTGAAGTGCCCGATAATACATTGTCCCTTAAAACTGGTAATCACTTTTATATACTGAAGCACAAACGTAAGTCAGCTAATGTATTTTACAACCATAAATTAAAAACATTCACCTCTGTTTCAACGGATCCGATTTTCAATATCAAACCGAAAAATATCGAACAGGCATTTGCCATTCACGCGCTTCTTAATCCAGATATTAGCCTCGTAAGCATTCAGGGCAATGCCGGAACTGGGAAAACGTTGCTCGCTATTGCCAGCGCACTGGAGCAGCGTAAAAACTTCAGGCAAATATTTGTAACCCGTCCAATCGTTTCCTTAAGCAATAAGGATATCGGCTTTTTGCCTGGCGATGCAAAATCAAAGACCGATCCCTTTATGGCACCCATCTGGGATAACTTACGCTTCATTAAGGAACAGTTTATTGGCGACGATAAGATGTCTGGGAAAATTGATGAGCTTATTTCTTCAGAAAAAATAGCCATTGCACCGCTGGCATTCATCCGTGGACGAACCCTCACCAAAATATTCTTCATTGTTGACGAAGCACAAAACCTGACACCACATGAGGTGAAAACCATTATCTCCCGGGCAGGCGAAAATACAAAAATCATATTTACGGGTGATATCTATCAAATTGATACACCGTACCTGGATGCGGAAAGTAACGGACTTTCTTACCTGATAGAAAATGCAAAGAATCATCCGCTATATGCACATATTACCTTGCATAAGGGAGAAAGAAGCGAACTGGCTAACCTGGCCAATGCTTTGCTTTAATGGTATTTCCTTAGCGACCTCAACGCGATAAATAATCCGATTAAAGTCAATACAGCACTTAATATAAAAGGTGCACCAGGAAAATACAAAGGGGCCTTACCTTCTATAAAATAGGCAAAAATATGTGTCATTGCCCAGGGGGCAAAGATTGCAGCCAGACTTTGCAAACCCGTTAAAACGCCTTGCATTTCGCCTTGTGCATTTGCCGGAATCTGGTTCGATATCAAACCCTGCATGGCTGGTCCGCCTATTCCAGCAAGCCCATATGGAAGCATAAAGGCAAACATCATCCAGCCTTTTGTTGCAAAAGCAAAAGCCACAAAGCCGATCACGTATAAGATCAAACCAAAATAAACCGCTTTTTTATCTCCGATTTTAGGTAAAATGATCCTGATCAATCCACCCTGTACAACACCAATCACCAAACCAACAAAACCGAGGGAGTAACCCACCCATGAAGCATCCCAGTTGAATTTTTCCATAGTGTAGAATGTCCAGTTCGATTGTACGGAATGACTGGCGAAGTACAATAGGAACAAAGTTACCATCAGTCCCAGCAATGCCGGATATTTCCCGATACTACGTAATGAGCCAATTGGATTTGCTCTTTTCCATTCAAAAGCACGGCGTTTTTCTACCGGTAACGATTCGGGTAATATAAAATAACCATACAGCCAGTTAATCAGCGACAGTGCTGCTGCAACCATGAATGGCACCCGGGTACCGAAGTGGCTGAACGCGCCCCCTAAAACCGGACCTAAAATAAAACCAACACCAAAAGCAGCACCAACGAGCCCAAAATTCTGCGCCCTTTTTTCTGGTGCCGAAACATCGGCAATATAAGCCTGAGCAGTGGTAAAACTTGCCCCGGTAATTCCGGCAATAATCCTGCCCACAAACAACCATATAATAGATGGTGCGAAGGCCAGGAAAATATAATCGATGCCCAGTCCAAATAACGAGCTCAACAAAACCGGGCGTCTGCCAAAGCGATCACTCAACGCACCTATAACAGGAGAAAAGATGAATTGAACTGACGCATAAGCCAGAGTTAGCCAGCCGCCATACTCAGCAGCCAATCCAAAGCCTCCGCCCGTAAAATCCTGTATAAGTTTTGGTAAAACCGGAATGATGATCCCAAACCCCGTGAAATCAATCAGGAGGGTGACCATAATAAAGCTCATTGCAGATTTCGTTTCTTTTGCCATTATCGTAAAGGTTTAAAACAAAAGTATCAGAATTAGTTAATATTGTGAATTTTACTTCCATAAACCCAGTCAAACCTGTACGCTTGCAGCGGGCAACAGCAATTGATATGGAAGTTGGGGGTGTGGCGTTTCATGATACCGATATGAAAAGATGAAACGCCTTAAACTGGCCTTCAGTAAATTAAAATCCTGCCAGAGTTGAAAAACCTATCCCAACGGCCAAAACTTTTCCACAATGCCTTATTTCGCTATATTTTTGCTAAATTCGCAAGGTTATATATACCCCTTTTTAAATTCGTCTTCAAACACGAGAATAATAATTTATGGCAGAAGATTTAGAGAATCAACAGAACGACAAAATCATTCAAATTAATATAGAGGAACAGATGAAGTCGGCCTACATTGATTATTCAATGTCGGTTATCGTATCAAGGGCGCTGCCTGATGTACGCGATGGATTGAAACCTGTACACCGCCGAGTGCTATATGGCATGCTTGGCTTAGGTGTTACCAGTGGTAAGCCTTATAAAAAATCCGCTCGTATCGTTGGTGAAGTTTTAGGTAAGTATCACCCTCATGGTGATGCATCAGTATACTTTACTATGGTTCGTATGGCGCAGGATTGGAGTTTGCGTTACCCAATGGTCGATGGGCAAGGTAATTTCGGCCACATCGATGGTGATTCGCCGGCTGCAATGCGTTATACAGAAGCCAGATTCAGTAAACTTGCCGAAGAAATGGTTGCTGATATCAATAAAGATACCGTTGATTTTCAGTTTAACTTCGATGATACCGAACAGGAACCTACAGTATTGCCTTCAAAAATCCCTAACCTTTTAGTTAACGGATCTTCAGGTATTGCAGTAGGTATGGCCACTAATATGGCTCCGCACAACCTTACTGAAGCCATCAACGGAGTAGTGAATTACATCGATAACCGCGATATTACTGTCGAGGAACTGATGAAGTTTGTTAAAGCACCTGATTTTCCTACAGGTGGTATTATCTACGGTTACAATGGTGTGAAAGAAGCCTTCGAAACGGGTCGCGGAAGAATTGTAATGCGCGCTAAGGCAGAAATTGAAAGCATCAAAGACCGCGAGGTAATCATTGTAACTGAAATCCCTTATCAGGTAAACAAAGCCCAGATGATTGAGCGTACAGCTGAATTGGTGGGTGAAAAGAAACTTGAAGGTATTTCCAACATTAAAGATGAATCGAATAAAGACGGAATTCGCATCGTTTACGAAATTAAACGTGATGCCAATGCCTCAATCGTTCTCAACAACTTATATAAATATACCGCCCTTCAAACGTCCTTCAGTGTAAACAACATCGCATTGGTAAAAGGTCGTCCCCAGTTATTGAATCTGAAAGATTTAATCGCTCACTTTGTTGATCACCGCCATGAAGTAGTGGTTCGTCGTACCAAGTTCGAACTAGCCGAAGCAGAAAAACGCGCACATATTTTAGAAGGATATTTAATTGCTTTAGATCATCTGGATGAAGTTATTAAATTAATCCGTGCATCCGAAACCCCTGAAGAAGCCCGCTTAGGCTTGATGGAGAAGTTTGGTTTGAGCGACCTGCAGGCCCGTGCCATTCTGGATATGACGCTTCGTCGTTTAACAGGACTGGAACGCGATAAGATCAAGGAAGAATATGCTGAACTCATGAAAACCATTGATTATTTAAAATCTGTACTGGCCGATGAAGGTTTACGTATGCAGATTATTAAAGATGAGCTTGAAGAGGTGAAACAGAAGTTTGGCGACGAACGCAGAACGACTATTGTTCACTCTGCTGAAGACATGAGCATGGAAGATTTCATCGATGATGAAGAGGTAGTGATTACCATTTCTCACGAAGGTTATGTGAAACGCACGCCAGCTACCGAATTCAAAGCACAGGGCAGAGGTGGTAAAGGTTCTAAAGGCAGTACCTCAAGAAATGAAGATTTTATTGAGCACATGCTGGTGGCCACAGCCCATAACTATATGCTCTTCTTTACCGAAGCGGGAAGATGTTTCTGGCTGAGGGTTTATGAAATTCCTGAAGGATCAAGAACAAGTAAAGGAAGGGCCATTCAGAATATCATCAACATACCAAAAGATGAAAAAATTAAGGCTTACATCAAAGTTAAGAACCTTAAGGACCAGGAATACCTGGAGAACAACTTCATCATTATGTGTACTAAAAAAGGTACCATCAAGAAAACTTCTTTAGAAGCATATTCACGTCCGCGTGTAAATGGTATTAATGCAATTAATATTAATGATGGTGATGTTTTATTAGAGGCATGCTTAACCACAGGTGAAAGCGAGATTGTAATGGCCTTACGCTCAGGCAGAGCCATTCGTTTCAATGAAAAAACTGTTCGTCCGATGGGTAGAACTGCTACCGGAGTACGTGGAGTAAGATTAGCAAACGATCAAGATGAAGTTGTTGGCATGATTGCTGTTAACAGTCCTGAGGTAACGGTATTAGTGGTTTCAGAAAAGGGTTATGGTAAACGTACGGATATTGAAGATTATCGTGTAACAAACCGTGGTGGTAAAGGTGTGAAAACCATTAACGTTACGGAAAAAACAGGACAATTAGTATCCATTAAAGACGTTACAGACAGTGAAGATTTGATGATCATTAATCGTTCAGGAATTGTAATCAGAATCCCTGTTTCAGCCTTAAGAGTAATGGGACGTGCCACTCAGGGTGTGCGCCTGATATCATTAAAAGGTGATGACGAGATTGCTTCGGTAACCAAAATCGATCACGAAGAAGATGAAGAGGAAACAATAGATCTGGAAAGCGTGTTGGTTCAGGATGGGGAAGAGGTAGAAGCTGATACAACAGAAGCAGATGATACTGAAGATGAATCAGAAGCTGATGACGAAACGGAAGAAGAAAATTAACTAAATTAAGATTAGAATAAAAATTATGAAAAGAGTATTTCTAGGTATAATTTTAGCAGGAACAGTAAGTTCTGCATTTGCTCAGAAAAGTGAAGTTAATGCAGCAAAAAGCAATTGGGGTATCACACAGTTCATGCTGCAAAACCAAAAAGGCCCTTTAGATAAAAAATTAGAGTCTATTAAAACGGGTTTAGCACACACGGATAAAGCAATTGCTGATGAGAAATCGAAAGTGATGCCCGAAGCATGGTCTTACCGTGCCTTGTTTGCATCGTCTGCCGCAATCATCGATTCTACTAGTACGGCGAATGCTGATGCCAATATCAAAATCGCTCAGGAAGCCATCGAACAAGCTAAAAAGTTAGATGCTAAAGGTTCAGAAAAAGATAATATCGCATTAGCTGAAACCAATGTTACCAACGCAATCAGAAACGGTGGGGTAGTAGCCTATAACAAAAAAGACTACAAAACAGCTTACGAGAAATTTGTAGCTGCAACTGTGATCAATCCGCAGGATACCTCCATGTATCTAAATGCTGGTATTGCTGCCAGAAACATCGAAGACTATCCTGGAATGATTACTCAGTTCAAAAAAGTAATTGCTTTAAATTCTCCGCAGTCTAAAGATTTGTATTCAGAAATTATCAGCACCGTATTAAGTAAACAAAAAGATACCACAGCTGGCTTGGCTCTCATTAAAGAAGCTACTGCAAAATTTCCCGATAATACGGATTGGATCAAAACGGAAACACAGATTTATATCGACAGGGGAGATGCTGCAAAGTCAGAGCAAATGCTTGTCGCTTTAGCTGCCAAGGAACCTAACAATCCAAATTATCAGGTTCTATTAGGAAATATTTATTTCTCTCAGGCGTTGAAGCTACAAAACGAAAGAAACAAAATAGATCAAAAGAAAGTAAAAGAGTTTAATGAAGTAACCGTGAAAATGAATGCTTTATTAGATAAATCGTTACCTTTCTACAAAAAAGCATTAGATATTGACGGTAAAAATCAGGGCGCATTGGAAACATTAAAAACCATCTACGCTTTCAGAAATGATACCAAAAACTATGAAGACATCAAGAAACGTTTAGATGCACTTCCTAAACAATAATGGACCTGAACAGTCAAAAAAAGAGCTCCGAAATTTCGGAGCTCTTTTTTTTA
Organism: Pedobacter frigidisoli; assembly: GCF_032678525.1. Taxonomy (GTDB): domain Bacteria; phylum Bacteroidota; class Bacteroidia; order Sphingobacteriales; family Sphingobacteriaceae; genus Pedobacter; species Pedobacter frigidisoli_A. Next base: position 71,492 of record NZ_JAVTSE010000005.1, on the reverse strand, counting down.
TGTCTATTTTTATGGTTTATTAAGATTTTAACTGGTTCATTACGATATGCAAAATTCCTTTAAAACAGCAGTAGCAGCAGTCTTATTTTTATCCTCACAAGCAGTAATGGCACAAAAGAGCCAGATTCTTATCGCCCGCAATTCAGTGGCTAAACTACAGGCGTCTATTGCAAATAAAGAAGATTCAAAAAAACAGCTTACCATTGTTTCCGAAGGATTAAAAGCAATTGAATCAGCAGAAAAAGACAGTAAAACAATGAAGTGGTCTGAAACATGGTCCATCAAATCCTATTTAACATCATTTGCCGCATTAATCGATACTGATGCTGCAAATTCAAATAAATACTATGATGCCGCAATCGAGGCGATCAATAAAGCGAAATCTCTGGATAAATTCGACGACAATTCCGGACTCATAAAGGCCTCACGCCATAATATCCTCATCAAAAAGCAATACAAGGCCAACGAATCTTATTTCGCTAATGACTTTAAAGAGGCTTTTACTGATTTAAAAGAGGTGAGTGATAGTTTTCCCGCAGATACAACTTTGGCTTTAAACACCGCAATCTGTGCGTACCAGATACAGGCCTATGATGAAGCATTAAATTATTTCAAAAGAGCTAAAGAAAACGGGATCAGGAATCCGACAGTGTTTCAGAAAATGGCACAAATGTATGTGGTTAAATCAGACAACGAAACAGCAATCAAAACATTGGAAGACGGCCTTGCACTAAATTCTTATAATCGTTTGCTAACCAATGATTACATAAACTTATTACTGGATACCGAAAACTTCAATAAAGCTCAGGGGCTGATCGAAAATAATTTAAAAGTTGAAAAAGGAAGTAAACTGCTTTATTTCTTATATGGTTACCTGCAGCAATATGGTGGAAATAACTCTACAGCAATTCTAGCCTATGACAGGGCTTTATCCAGTGATCAGAATTATTTCGATGCACTTTATCAGCTAAGCCTGGCTTATATCAATTCAGCTAACGAAACTTTAAAGAAAACCGAAGCTGATAAGGCTGCAAAATATAACGGATTCATCGATAAAGCACAATACGCTTTGCAACGAGCCAATGAAATCAATCCAAACGATAAAAAAACGGTTCAGTTGCTTATCGAAATTTATACCCGTAAAAAAGCTGCCGACAAAGTACAGGAGCTTACCCGAAGACTTCAGGAACTTTAATCATCAAGATTACACCGGCCGGATAGAGTGGATGTCTACATCAACAACTTAACATAATGTTAATTATAAGCTATTACTAATACCGGAGAAATAGGGGTACTTTCAACAAGGATAAACAAAAGGCCGGCTAACATATTGTTAACCGGCCTTAAATAATTATGCTAAATATTAGCTTAAATCCAGTTAATACCTTTTTTAAGCAGTTGTAAAGTTTGATATTCTGCTGATCCGGCTTCCGGTTGAACATTATAACCCCAATTAGCCTGTGGCGGCAAACTCATCAAAATAGATTCAATCCGGCCATTGGTTTCAAGCCCAAATTTAGTTCCCGAATCATATACCAGATTAAATTCTACATAACGGCTTCGGCGTTGATATTGCCAGTCTTTTTGAACCTCAGTGAACGATTTATCACGGTTTCGATCAATCAGCTCAGTGTAAACGGGTAAAAATGTTTCTCCGATATTGATGGAGAAATCCAGAATTTCATCCCATGATAAATTCGTTTGCTCGGGCTTCAAGCGGTCGTAAAAAATACCGCCAATGCCCCGGGTTTCCTCACGGTGTTTGATGTAAAAATAATCATCAGCATGTTGCTTAAATTTTGGATAGAAATCCGGATTAAACTCATCACAGGCATTCTTTAATTTGTGATGGAAAAAACGTGCATCATTTTCGAAAACATAATGTGGCGTTAAGTCGATGCCACCGCCAAACCAGCGCGTTTCATCGTTTAACTCAAAATACCGGATATTCATGTGAATGATTGGCACTAAAGGATGGTTTGGATGGATCACTATCGATACCCCGGTCGCAAAAAAATCATCCTCAGTTACGTTAAAAGCTTTTTTAACCGCTTCAGGTAATTTTCCATAAACGGCTGAAAAATTTACACCACCTTTTTCAATAACCGACCCATTTTGCATAATCCGGGTCCGTCCGCCTCCCCCACCTGCGCGTTCCCATAATTCTTCCTCAAACTTTCCCTTGCCGTCGGCAATTTCTAATCCTCTGCAAATTTCATCCTGAATTTGCCTGTAACGTGCTGCAACTTCTTCTTTAAACATCGCGAATCTTCTATCTGAAACAAATTTAAAGCTATTCTACAAGCAAATTTCATTTATATTTAGATAGTACATTTAGTTGACATAGGAGTAATTACCTCCAAAAAGACAAATCAATACTGTATCTACTGGTTAAATCATCAAAATCTACTCCTCAAGATAATTCAAATCCTTATTAAAGCTCTCTTTTAAAGAAACTACAGAAATCATGGCTATAATAGTCACAATAGCCATTAAAATAAAGCCGGCAGTAACAATATTGTACTGATGAACGAAGAATTCAAACAGCAGCGTAATTGGAATTAATGCGCCACGAACGAAGTTCGGAGCGGTTGTGGTAACTGTTGAACGTATATTAGTCCCAAACTGCTCGGCAGCAATAGTTACAAAGGTGGCCCAATAGCCAACGGCGAAGCCCATCACTAAACAAATTAAAATAAAGCTGCTTTCAGTAAGGTCTTTACTGGTAAGGTATAATACAACGGTTAACACCGACAGCGTCTGGAAGATTAAAACGGTCTTTTTACGTGATTTCAGTAATTGGGCAAGGAAACCGCAAACAACATCGCCAACAGCAATCCCAAAATAAGTGTACATAATCCCCGTGCCGGCATTCAAAACATCTTTCGCACCCAATGCTTTGCCTATTTCAGGGCTTTGAGTAACCAATATACCCACGATAAACCAAAGTGGTAAACCCAGGCAAATACAGGCCAGATACTTCAAGAATCTTTTACGGTCGGAAAAAAGCATAAAGAAATTACCTTTTGAAACGTCTTTACTCTGCTCAGCATGTTTGAACATACCCGATTCAAAAGTCCCTACACGTAAAAGGAGCAGCAGCAATCCCATTCCACCCCCAACAAAGTAGGAAGTTTGCCAGGTGAAATGCTTGCCTATCGTTGCTGCAGCTGCCGCGCCAAGCAAGCCTATTCCTGCCACAACCATCGTACCGTACCCCCTTTTTTCTTTGTCCATGGTTTCCGTTACCAGCGTAATACCAGCACCCAGCTCGCCCGCAAGGCCAATACCAGCGATAAACCGGATTATCGCATAAGTATGTACATCAGTAGCAAACCCATTAGCAATATTTGCCAGCGAGTACATCAAAATAGAACCAAAAAGTACTTTGATACGGCCGAATTTATCACCGATAATGCCCCACAATAGTCCGCCTAATAAAAGGCCAAACATCTGCATGTTAATTACATACTCTCCGTCTGTTCGCATCTGTTCCGGAGAAACACCAATATCTGCAAAACTTTTTAGTCTGACTACAGAAAATAATACGAGGTCATAGATATCTACAAAGTAACCCAAAGCGGCTACAATAACTAAGAAGACAACGTTTCGGCTGGTGGTTTTGGAATTCATTTAAATACTTGGTTTAACCGCTGAAAGTACGAATTAGCGCAAATATTTAAAATAGATTATTAAAATAAAAAACCACTCCTGGTTTGGAGTGGTTTTCATATTTCCTACATTGGAGGCATTTTCTTTGTCGTATCTGGTGGCATCGTCTTCGACGTGTCAGGTGGCGTAGTTGTTTTTGTCGTATCCATCGGCGTTGTAGTGGTCGAATCCGTCATTGTACTGTCTGATGAACCAGCCATATTTTTAGACGAATTGCATGCTGATGTGGCAATCATTAAAGTACCAGCAAAAGCAAGACTTAAAATTATTTTTTTCATAGTTTTTATTGTTATCTGTAATGCTTAACAACCTAAGTGTCATTTGGTTTTAATTTTTTGTCGATTGCGTAATAAAATTGCGACCAAAAGTTTATCATAAAATATGACAGAAACATCAGCCATAAAACTTTAAAAGGTGATAAAACTTTCTGATATTAGTAAGTATGATGATTTCTCAGAACACACTCAAATGGGTAATGCGTTTCTATCCGCCATTATTCTTTCAGCGCATTTGGGTACAGAAATTTGATGATGATTTTAGAAGCTGTACGGTAAAGCTTAGTAAAAGCTTTTTAAATAAAAACTATAATGGCTCTATTTTTGGCGGAACCATTTATGCTGCTACCGATCCATTTTACGCCCTTTTATTCGATCAGCTTATGCAGCGCAGGGGTTTCAAAGTTAGGGTATGGCTTAAAAGTGCCTCTATTCAGTACCTTAAACCTGGCCGCTCAAACCTTTATTTTACCATTCACCTTACCGACGAAATGATCGCTGAAGCTGAAGGAGCATTGAAAACTGTAGGGAAGTTTGTAAAAGCTTATCCAATGGAAATCACGAATAAAAAAGGTGAGCTTTGTGCCACTGTTATGAATGAAGTTTATGTCAGGAACCTTCACCAGGGCGAAGAGCCAAGGGTTGCTTATTAATTTGTAATTATGCCGAGTATTAAAAGTTTGATTCTCCAGGGCGAAGGTGTGAGACTGGATTTTAAAAAAACAATCACCAACACCGAAAAAATTGCGAAGAGTTTGGTCGCCTTCTCCAACAATCAGGGAGGTAAATTGCTCATTGGTGTGGCTGATGATGGATCAATAAAAGGGGTCAAATCCGAAGAAGAAGAAAAGTATATGATCCTAACGGCCGCACATCAGTGTTGTAAGCCTGCAATAGAGCCATCCTTTGAAGAAATTTATGTGGATGATAAACTCGTACTGGTTGTCAATATCCCTGAAAGTGATACAAAACCACATTACGCCCTCGATGATCAAAAGAAATGGTGGGCTTACATCCGCATAGATGATAAAAGTGTCCTTGCCAGTAAAATTATAGTCGAGGTGCTCAAAAATGACCACAAAGATAAGGGAGTACTCATTTCTTATTCTGATAATGAAAAAAAACTGCTGGAGTACCTGGATAAGAATCAGCAAATTACACTAAAAGAGTTTAGTAAACTACTTCGTTCATCTTACAGGAAAGCCCAGAAAATTCTTGTCAACCTGATTCTAACCAATGTGATCAAAACCCACACCACAGAGAAAGAAGAGTATTTCACCGCTGTAAAATAAATCAGCTTACAATTTACTTACAGGAGCCTGTCTTTTTTGATAGTTAAAAAACCGACCTTTGCAGGCTTATGTTAGAAAAACTCTACTCCAGATATAAACCTTATTACAAAGAAAATCTACATTTAGCCTTACCAATTGTCGGCTCACAAGTGGGGCACACCCTGGTGCATATGGCTGATAGCGTTATCGTGGGCCACTTTACCGATACCACTCAGCTTGCGGCAGTATCCCTGGTAAACAGTATCTTCATACTGATTATGGTAATTGGATTAGGCATCTCCTATGGCTTAACACCACTTATTGCCCAGGAACATGGCCGGCAAAATGATGATGAATGCGGCAGACTCCTCTCCAACAGCCTTATCATAAATGTGTTTGTCGGAATTATCCTGTACCTGCTCGTTCATTTCGGCGTACTGCTAGTGATAGATCATTTAGGCCAGACACCTGCTGTGGTTACCTATGCGAAACCTTATCTGGGCCTGCTCTCTGTTTCCATTATTCCTTTATTGGTTTTTCAAACTTTTAAGCAGTTCGCAGAGGGATTAGGCTTCACCAAACAGGCCATGTTCGTATCTATCTGGGGCAATGCAATCAATATCATCCTCGGAATCGTATTTGTAAAAGGAATGTTTGGCATCAAACCTATGGGCGTGAGCGGTGTAGGGCTGAGCACGCTAATTGACAGACTTTTAATGGCAACGGTAATGGCCGTTTATGTGTTAAGGTCAAAACATTTCAAAAAATACCTTATCAGTTTTAAAATTACCTTCATTGATAAATTGAGGGCAATGCAAATCATTAAAATCGGTGCTCCTGTAGCGATGCAGTATTCTTTTGAAATCAGTGCTTTTAGTGGCGCTGCCGTATTAATTGGTACAATCGGTGCTGTGGAGCAGGCAGCGCATCAAATTGCCATCAGCCTCGCTGCAATGACTTATATGATTGCGAGCGGAGTAGCCTCAGCGGCCACTATTAAAACCGGAAACAACTTCGGAAAGAAAAACTTCGCCGATCTGCGGAAGTCAGCAATTGCAAGTTATCATGTCATCCTGGTCTTTATGAGCTGCACAGCCGTCATATTTGTTTTGGCCCATCTGTATTTACCATTCATCTACACTGAAGATTTGAGTGTCGTGAAAATCGCAGCACAACTACTCATCATCGCAGGTTTCTTTCAGCTTTTCGATGGAACCCAGGTTGTGGGTTTAGGTGTGCTACGGGGTATTGGAGATGTAAACGTCCCTACAATGATTACTTTTCTCGCTTATTGGGTAGTAGGTATCCCGGTAGGTTATCTGTTGGGGCTGAAATTTGGATTGGGTGTAAACGGAATCTGGTATGGCTTAACACTCGGGCTCTTAACCGCCTCCGTACTCCTGTTTCTGAGATTTCAGAACAAAACCAAAATGCTTAACGATAACGCTGTTATTTCCCCCCAACATTAACTACTATACCAATCGTAAAAATTGAATTACCAGCACTCATATAATCCCTGTTTTTAAGGCCTATATTACTGCTCGTGGTGTATTGCAGCTGAATGTTTTTGCTGAGGCCCATTCTGGTAAAAAAAATCGGTTCAAAGAAAATGTTGTCTTCCTTCGGTTGTACAATTCCATTCAGGAAAAACCTGTCCATCTTCACATGGCTGATCCTTAAAGCCGTTCCATAGTTGATCGGGAAATCCGTGCCGAACAAATGCAAATTGTTTTTACGCTTCGAACTATAGTTTACCTGAAGGAATGATTTGCGGTAATCCACTTCCTGGCGTTCAGAATATACCAGCACATCATTCTTAAAATCCCGGTTAGTGATATCACTCCATCCTTTTCCCACCCCACCATAAATTTCAATGATTCTGTTATTGTCCGGACCAAAGGTGTCAAAGTAGCCACCCCCGATTTCGATCAGTTTGTGACTAAAATCCTTACTTCTGCGCTCACTCTGCATCGTAGAACCACTCGCAAGTATGCCGATGTGATCAGAAATCGCATAAGCCCCGTTTATACTGGCATTTCCCTTTAATGAAATATGTCCGCCACCACTAAATTCTCCCTGCTTGCTCAGCATAGGTGTATTGGGAACGTTGGGCATGTAAACGGATGAACAGCCTGAAGCAAAAAGCGCTAATACCGGAATAGCGAAACGTAAGTATTTATTCATAGATGTTTTATAAACAGCATTTCGGGAGAAAAATTGTGCTAGAATTTCATTTTCATGAAATCCATTACCCTTTTAAATTCGTCATGGAGATCAGCTTTTATATGGATCTGCTCCCTTGTTTTTGGATGAAGGAAACTCAGCTCTGAGGCATGAAGCAACATCGTTGTCATATCCCACTTTTCCAGAAACAATTTGTTTTGTTTGTTGCAACCATGAGTTCTGTCGCCAATAATCGGGTGGAAAATATGACTGAAATGCCTTCTCAGCTGGTGCATTCTTCCGGTTTTAGGATTGGCCTCTACAAGCGAATATCTGGATGTGGGATGTTTACCCATAGGAACATCAAGCTCAGCCCGCTGTAAAGTTCTAAATGCCGTAAACGCATCCTGCATGCTGCCATTTTCTTTTGCCAGCGGATGATCAATCTCCATTGCATCAGGTGCGAAACCCCGGAGTATCGCAAGATATTTCTTGTTAGTTTGTGTATTCATAAATTGCTGCTGCATAGCAATTTCGGTATCTTTATCAAATGCAAACAATAAAATCCCGCTCGTTTTCCGGTCTATGCGATGAGTGGGATTAACATGCCTCCCAACCTGATCACGCAGCATTTGAAGCGCAAATTCAGTAGCATCTTTTGCAATTGAAGATTTATGCACCAATAACCCGTGTGGTTTATTAATAGCGATTAAATGCTCATCCTGATAAACGATTTCCAACATGCCGCGAAGATAACGATATTTTGGGCATCAAGCCTATTCAAATAAATCAAAAGCCACACGGTACGTATTGCAGTGCGCATCCACAATATCTTTGATCTCTTTCGAATAACCACCACCCATACTGATTTGCACGGGTAGCCCCTTCGCTTTACAGCGCTGTAGTACAATCCGGTCCCGCTCCTTACAGCCGCTCCGGCTTAGAGAGAGCTTGCCCAGCTTATCCGTGGCCAGCACATCAACTCCGGAAAGATAGAAGACAAAATCCGGTTTTGATCGCTCAAATGCTTTTTTTAAATTACTTTCCATAACAGAGAGGTATTCCTCATCCTCAACACCATCATCCAGCGGAACATCAAGATTCGAAACCTCTTTTCTAAACGGAAAGTTTTTGTCGCCATGTACCGAAAACGTGAAAACACAGGGTTCTTTAGTAAAGATTTCCGCAGTACCGTTTCCCTGGTGTACATCTAAATCAATAATTAAGATTCTTTTGGCTAATTTTTTATTCAGCAGGTAGTTAGCTGCAATCGCCTGGTCGTTGAGCAAACAAAATCCCTCCCCCCAGTTACTGCCGGCATGGTGGGTACCACCTGCAACATTAAAAGCAATTCCGGCTTCCATAGCATACCTCGCGCCCTCAATCGTTCCCTGTGCAATCATCAGCTCCCTTTCCACCAGTTGGGCGCTCAAGGGAAAGCCGGTTCTGCGCTGCTCTTTTGGTGATAATGTTAAATCGCGTAATTGCTCCCAATAGTTTTTTTCATGAGTCAACAGGATGGTTGCCTCATCAACATATCCCGGCTGAAACAAGTTTGCATGCGATATCGTTCCCTCATGCAGCAATTGTTCAGGAATGAGCTCGTACTTTAACATCGGAAACCGATGCCCCTCGGGAAGCGGATGCGCATAAATAGGATGCCAGGCAATCTTAATCATTAACTCAAAATCTCCTCCACGTGTTTCTCAATATTGTTGCAAATGGTGTCCGCCGGCAGGTCATTGGCATCGTATCCAAACGGATCTTCTATTTCTTCAGCTATCAGCTCCAAACTGGCTAATACATAGAGGATAAAAGGGACAATCAATACCAGGTAGTAACCTAGGCTAAACACCCATCCGATAGGAATCGTAAGTACATAAACAAAAATAAATTTCTTGATAAATGCACTGTAAGAAAAAGGGATTGGTGTATTCTTAATTCTTTCGCAACCACCACATATATCCGTAAACTGGTTCACGTCGGCAGTCAGCACAATGAGCTGTTCCTGCGAAATGCGCCCTGCAGCCGTCAAATCGTAAAGCCTCGAGATCATGCTGCTCGCAATCTGGTTTGGGATATGTTTCCCTTCAGTCACCTCAATCAGAAAACTATTCTTCCCAAAATACTTCTTTTCACGCAGGTGTTCCTTCAAAGCAAAAGCATATTTGGGTATACCATATTCAAAAAAGCGCGTATCCTCTTCAGGAAGTTTCAGCGCCTTGATTTTCATCGCAAAATTCCTGCTCACATTGGTTAGTGCACCTAAAAGCTTGCGCCCGTCCCACCACCGGTCATAGGAAGTATTGGTCCTAAATACCAGTAGCATCGAAATCACAAAGCCAAGCAGGCTGTGCATCATGCCAATATTGCTTACGTAGTCACTTTTGGATAATTTAAAAACATGAAGCTCCAGAAATGAAATCACCCCCGAAAATGCCGCAACACTCAGCATCAGCGGCCACAGTTTCCTGAAGGTATCAGCCTTATGGATGTGGAAGATAAAGGTAAACCAGTCTTTCGGGTTATAATTAATCATAGGTATTATTGAAGGTTTAAGACTTTTTTGGTCACCGCAAGCAGCGCCTCTCCCGTCAGGTAAATATCCTCAAAAGAATTGTATAAGGGTATCGGACTTAAACGAATCACATCCGGCTCCCTCCAGTCTCCCAGGATATGGTTTTCAATAAGGCCGTCAAAAATCTGTTTCCCTTTGTCTTTTGCAATGATGGAAAGCTGTGCGCCCCGGGCCTCACTATCGCGTGGCGTAATGATTTTGTACTGCTCCGTTTCAATCCTTTTATTTACCTGTTCTATAATGAATTCCAGGTATCGGGTTAAAGCAATGCTTTTGTTTCTGAGGGGTTCTATAAAACCTGCCTGTTCAAAAATTTGCAGCGATGAATGATAAAGCGCCATTGGCATCACCTGGGTACAGCTCACCTGCCAGCCATCGGCCCCTGCTTCCGGAATAAAACCTTTGGTCATTTTAAACCGCGTATTTTCCTGATATCCCCACCAACCTGCAAATCGGTTGAGTTTCGTATTACCAAAGTGCTTTTCATGAACAAATATCCCGCTGATGCCACCCGGACCTGAGTTCTGATATTTGTATGAACACCAGCAGGCGAAATCCACATCCCAGTCATGAAGTTTAACCGGCACATTTCCTGCAGCATGCGCAAGGTCCCAGCCTACTATTGCACCAACCGAATGACCCGCTCTGGTAATGGTTTCCATATCATACCATTGCCCGGTGTAGTAATTTATTCCCCCGAAAAGTACCAGCGCAATCTCATTCCCATTTGCTTCGATTTGCGCAATGATGTCGTCGGTTCGTAATGTTTCCTCGCCCGCACGCGGAAAAACCTCTATGATCGCTTCTTTCGGGTCAAATCCGTGGAACCTAACCTGACTTTCGATCGCGTATTGGTCAGACGGGAAGGCACCACCTTCCATAATAATTTTGAAACGTTTTTGTAGCGGACGATAAAAGCTCACCATCAGCAGGTGCAAATTTACCGTCAGGGTATTCATTGGGCACACCTCTGCAGGTGATGCACCCACAATCGGCGCCATCAGTTTTTTCAGTGCTTTATGGTAAAATATCCAGGGCTCGTCGCCCTCAAACCAACCTTCTACAGCATAGTTTGCCCAATTGTCAAGTTGCTTTACTAAAACTTCTTTTGAAACTTTAGGTTGAAGTCCTAAAGAATTACCACACAGATAAATAAAATCTTTACCATTATGTTTCGGGAAGATAAACTGATCCCTGAATACGCTTAATTCGTCAGCCTGATCCAGGCTTCTGGCGAAAGCCAGATTGTTTTCTAAATTCATTGCCCCAATAATACAAAAAAAGCAGGTATTGTCGCCAATCCTGCTTTTCAAAGGGTGTATTTTGTTTAAAACTTCATCGTTTCGTGCTTTCCTAAATCCGGAGTGTCACCAGTTACAACTGCTTTCAATATACTGAATAATACTACTATTTTAGATGATGATGCATCCCAATACTCTGCTTCATCCGGGGTTACTTTAATAAGGATCAACCTGGGATCTTCAATACCATCAGGGAACCATGCTTTAATAAATGATGAGAAATATGCTTCCTTCCGCACCTTATCGTCAACCAGTTCTGCCTTTCCTTTTACGGTAAGGTAGGTATTCTTTGAGGGTTCGCTATAGGCTAGCAGTACGTTATTGTCTTTAGAAATTTCCTTTGATTTCGGCGAATATTCGTTGGTATAGAACCATATGCTGCCATCGTCCTCAATTTTTGCTGTGCCCATTGGTCTGCTTCCAAATTCATCTTTTGCAGAAAACGTCGTGAACATGCAGGTGCGGACACCCTCAGCCATCTCTTTTAAAATAGATATATTTTTCTCGTTTTTCATTTTTTTTAGGTATTTGAATGAATAACACGAGTAAATAAGAAATGTTTGCTTCTAAACTTTATTCGGCTTGCTTACATATTTATTCCCTACCACAAAAAACCTCCAGGGCAATAAGGCGTGCTCTTTGGCGTATGCAATACCTACGCGAGGTGTCGCGGCAATTGCCTCTTTCCCGAATTTTATCTGATGATCTTCAATCCAAACCTCGCCTCCTGATAAGTCTTTATTGTTAAAGCTCCTGTCGATGCCCAGTGCTTTAGCAGCAGATCCTGGTCCTGAAGATATTGCTGCTTTGGTTGCAGGCATGTTCCTGCGCTTCTCCATAAATTCCTTGCCAATCAGCGGCTCAATTGCCCTGATTAAAACCGCCTGCGGATCGCCCTCAGTCGACGTAATCACATTGAAAAGGTGATGCAATCCATAGCAAAGATATACATAGGCTATTCCTCCTCTCTGATACATGGTTTCTGTACGGTTAGTTCTACGGCCACCGTAGGCATGTGAAGCTTTGTCGCGGATTCCCAGATAAGCTTCTGTTTCAACAATAACTCCGGCAGATACCTGACCATCAATATTCGTAAAAAGCACTTTACCCAATAAATCCTGCGCTACACCTACAGCGTCCTCATTCAAATAATAATCTGCAGAAAGTTTCAATCGATGTAGTTTTTTACTTTAGTAAAATGGATATAACCTGTTCTAAATAAGTTTGGTCTGTATCGTTAAAATGACCCAGGAACTCACTGTCTACATCCATTACGCCAATCACCTCATTGTCTTTTATGAGCGGTAGCACAATTTCAGATTTTGATGCCGATGCGCAGGCAATATGTCCCGGGAACTGATCAACATCAGGAACAATCAGGGTTTTAGCTTCTTCCCATGACGAGCCGCAGACACCCTTACCCTTCCTGATCCTGGTGCAGGCTACAGGCCCCTGAAACGGACCTAGTACCAGTTCTTCCCCTTTAATCAGATAAAAGCCTACCCAAAACCAGTTGAACTGTTCCTTCAATGCAGCGCAAACGTTAGCCATGTTGGCTACAAAATCCGTCTCGCCATCCAGTAGTCCCTCAATTTGCGGAAGTAACGACTCGTATTGTGCCGCTTTTGTTGTATTTCTGTTGATGATTAAATCTTCTGCCATAATCATCAAAGTTAAGAAATAACCGGCAGTTTGCTATCCTGCTTAATTTGCTTAGTTTTGAGCGCTTATTCAAACCCCTGCATGATCGTAGCATTAACCATAACCCGGTTCAAAAGTCATAATATACTTTTTGCATTCTTAGGGATGGCGTTGCTGCGTCTGCCCCTATGGCTTAATCCTAAATGTATTTTCTGGAAACTTATGGGTAGTGGCAAGGACGCACAGGTAGATCTCGGGCCCGATTTCAAACACTGGGCATTGCTAACCACCTGGGCTAACCGCAACGATTGCGATCAGTTTTACCAGCAGGCATTCCCCGTTAAATGGTTTCGCAGGTTCGGTACAGAAGAATTTACCATATTACTAAAGCCTTTATCTTCTCATGGTAAATGGTCAGGAAAACAGCCGTTTATATTTGATAAAGATGAACAAAAGCCATCCGGGCAGATTGCAGTCATTACCCGTGCAGCGATTAACTTCGGTAAGGTTAAAGAATTCAGAAGTAATGTCAAAAGGGCGGCTGAAGCCATGCGTAAAGCTGATGGTTTTGTACTCTCCGCAGGTATAGGTGAAAATCCATTTTTAGACCAGGCTACTTTTTCCATTTGGGAGAACGCCGAAGCGATGAAGAAGTACGCCTACCAATCATTCGACCATTCCGATGTGATCAAATTGACCAGAGACCGTAAATGGTACAGTGAAGAACTATTCGCCCGTTTTGCAATTGTTGAAAGCACTGGCACCCTGAATGGTCAATCCTTAAATCAAAATCAATAATTAACTCATTCAATAATTACATAATCACAAAGCATGAGAGTAATCGCCGAACTTCCACATCCTGAATGCAAAATTTCCATCTTCTCCATGAATCAGAAGTTTATCGTAAAATTTGAGCAAGGCACTTTTGAACAAAGCTTCAAACTTGCCGAACTGGATCTCAGTGGTGGAGGTGTGAATGATGTTTTCGAGATTCTTGATGAGGAATTTATTGCCACAGTCATAGAACGCTTTAAGGTCATGAGGACTGATTTCACAGCTGCCTATAACAGACATCAATATTAGATTTATAGGAAGGTAACTGTCTGATCTGTAGGTTTTAATACGGCTAATCAAAATATTATTCTGTAAAATTCACGCCTACTGGCAGAAGGTCTATCATTTTCATCTTGCAAACATTTAACTCAATATTTTTAAGTTGTTGAAATATAGTGATATAAAATCTTGATCAGAATAATATTCTGTTATCGTATTTTGCCAAATATCTGATATTTCCGCTCGTATATAGTAAAAACAGATATTAACCCCTGCCCGCCATATCCATCAGTTTCCTGGCTAAATCTTTTCCCAGGTAACCATCAATTATGGCATGAACAATATATAGGATCGGAGTCATTAAGATGGCAACTATAAATTTGTAAGTGTAGTTTACCAGGCCTATAGCAGCCACCATTTGCCAGCTGTAATGATATTGCGGGTTCAGATAGAAAGCAATAAATATAACCACAAAGCTATCAATAAGCTGAGATACCAATGTAGAACCGGTGGCCCGTAACCATAAAGCCCGCTCCCCTGTTATCCTTTTTATCCTATGAAAAATTAAAACATCCGCCAGTTGCCCAACAATAAAGGCTATAATCGACCCAACAATGATCCACATCCCCTGACCAAAAATGCCGGCAAATGCGTTGTTCATATTCAGGTCTTCGCCATTTATTTTCTGGTGTACCCAAAAATCTGCGGCACTTAAATGCATTGATCCCCATACCACTATAAAAGCAAAGGCGATCAGGATTGAAGTAAGTATAGACAGAAACCTCACCTGTTTCACCCCGAAATACTCATTGATAATATCCGTCATGATGAAAATGATTGGCCAGGTTAAAACACCTGCAGACATCACAAAGGAAAGATTCGGTACGCCGAATAAGTTGATGTCGAACTTTTTAAAACCGAGGGTTTCTTCGACACTGAATAATTTAACACCAATAAATTCTGATAAGATCGCATTGGCCACAAAAAAACTCCCCAGAATGAGAAGTAAACGGCTTTCTTTAGTTTTAAAAGTCATAGACCATAAATCTAAAGATAAATCGTTTCAATTCTCAGGTTTTAAATGTTAATTTTTAAAAGCCTTTACCTTTTTACAATCGTTCAACCATAAAAATAGGTTAAGAAGTTAAATCTCCCAATCTTTGCGCCGCTCAAAACTATTAAACATGGCTCAGAAAAAACACTTCTTCCTCATTCTTATATTAGGCTCACTGGCAGCACTCGGTCCCTTTTCAATCGATATGTACCTGCCTGGATTTGTCGATATTGCCAATGACCTTAAAAGTACAGAATCTACAGTTGCCTTATCGTTGTCCAGCTTTTTTATCGGTATCTCGGCTGGTCAGCTCTTATACGGACCGCTGTTAGACAAATTCGGAAGGAAAAAGCCGCTTTATTTCGGACTGGCCTTATACATTGTGGCCTCTTTTCTGTGTTTGGCCGTTACCGATGTAAACCAGTTGATCATATTGAGGTTTGTGCAGGCCATCGGAAGTTGTGCTACTGCCGTTGCATCTGTGGCTATGGTTCGCGACCTTTTCTCTGTCGAAGATAGCCCAAAGGTCTTTGCATCACTTATGCTCGTAATTGCCGTTTCCCCGATGCTTGCGCCAACTGCAGGTGGATATCTTATCTCAGCCCTGGGTTGGAAATATGTATTCGTATTTCTCGGCTTTATGGCCATTGTTATTCTGCTGGCCTCCATATTTAAACTTCCCGAAAGCTACAAGCCCGATCCAAATTACTCCTTAAAACCCAGGCCGATCATCAATAGCTTTTTGTCTGTTTTAAAGGAGCCACAGTTTTCCACTTACGCACTCATCAGCTCCATTACCTTCTCTGGTTTGTTTGCCTATGTTTCTTCATCGCCAACGGTTTTCATGAAGATATATGAGGTAAGTAAAACGGGCTATGGCTGGATCTTTGCCCTGCTGTCTGTTGCATTTATCGGTTCAAGTCAGCTGAACAGCATGATTTTGAAATGGTTCAGCAGTAAACAGATTGTAACCTGGGCGCTATTGGCACAATGCGCTTTCAGTTTAATTTTTCTGGTTTTTGCCTTAAATAACTGGCTAGACCTATATTCAACCATTGGCTTTATCGCGCTGTTTTTATGTTGCTTAGGTTTCATTAATCCAAATGCTGCAGCATTGTCTCTGGCGCCGTTCACTAAAAACGCCGGTAGCGCATCAGCTTTAATGGGCGCTACACAAATGGGCTTAGGTGCCTTGGCCTCTGTGGTAGTCAGTTTGTTTAGTGAACACTCTGTAGTACCCATGCCCCTGGTCATGACTATTGCTGCCTTTACCGCCTTATTGTGTTTCCTCATCGGCAGAAAATTTATCGAAAACGAAGTAGCAGCCTCAGCCGACGCCGCTGTTGTTGGTCATTAATCTGTTTCTGGTAAGTAGAGCAGTAAAAATGATTAAATAAACGGTCTTATATTTCCTTACATTACTTACATGGTAGAAATTCTGCATCATATAAGGAATGTAAGGCCATTTTAGCTCCGTTTTCTAATGGTTTCTGCCCCCAATAGTCATTTTAAGCTAATCTTCGCTTTTTTAAAATGACTCAGGTAGATAAAATACCGCTACTCCCTGCGCGCTTTTCTCTTTTTTTACTACTTTCGCTTATAACATGTTGAACATACAATCAAAACTTCCTGGTGTAGGCACCACCATTTTCTCGGTGATGTCGAAACTCGCGGCAGAACACAAAGCCATAAATCTATCACAGGGTTTTCCCGATTACCCCAGCGATCCGAAATTGACTGAGCTGGTGCACAAAGCCATGAAGGACGGTTTCAATCAATATGCACCAATGCCGGGTAATATCCTGTTGAAGGAGACTATCACTCAAAAGGTGCACAACATGTATGGTATCTCCTATAATCCCGATACCGAAGTAACTGTAACTGCCGGTGGCACCCAGGCTATTTTTACCGCCCTGGCCACCATTATCAACCCTGGAGACGAGGTCATTATATTCGAGCCTGCCTACGATTGTTACGCACCCACCATAAGACTTTTCGGAGGTCTGGTGAAAACCTACGAACTTACCCCACCGGCTTATGGTATCGATTGGGATATGGTGAAGAAGCTTTTCACGGCAAATACCAGGATGATCATTCTGAATTCTCCGCAAAACCCATCCGGTAGCATATTATCTGATGAAGATATGCGGGCGCTGATCAAACTTGTTAGCGGAACAGACATTTTGATACTGAGCGATGAAGTGTATGAACACCTGATTTATGATGGCCAGCAGCACAAAAGTGTAATGCTTTATCCTGAATTGAGAGAGAGAAGTTTCATCGTTGCCTCTTTTGGAAAACTTTTGCACGCCACTGGCTGGAAGCTCGGATATTGCCTTGCACCCGAAAAACTGACCAAAGAATTTAGGAAAGTACACCAATTTAACGTTTTCAGCGTTAATAGTCCCATGCAGCAAGCCATTGCCGAATACCTTCAGGATCCGGAAAATTATACAGGCATCACTTCATTTTTTGAGGAGAAACGAAATTACTTTAGGGGATTGCTGGCCGCAAGTCGTTTTGAACTATTGCCCTGCCATGGTTCCTATTTTCAGAGTGCAAGTTACGCGCACTTCAGCGATGAAAAAGATACAGACTTCAGCATCAGGCTGATCAAAGAATTTGGTGTGGCCACCATCCCGGTTTCAGCATTTTACCAGAAATCAACCGACCATAAAATTATAAGATTTTGTTTCGCCAAAGAAAACTCAACCCTTCTGCAGGCGGCAGAAAAATTAAAGAATGTTTAACTCATCCCGTTAAAATAAACATATGGAAGCACCTCTTTACACTCAAATAGAGAATCTGAAAGTTACTGTTTTTCAGGCTTACCTGTTTTGGGAAAACATCGAGAAGAATTTACAAAACCTCACTCTTCGTTTATCTATGGGCGTGCGTGAAAAAACGGATCTGATTGTTTTACCTGAAATGTTTAACAGCGGCTTCAGCATGAACGCCGAAACTCTCGCCGAAGAGATGGGTGGCTTTACCATGCAATGGATGCAAAAAATAGCCCGTCAGTACAATTGCGTAGTCACCGGAAGCCTGATTATTAAGGAAAACGGACAATACTATAATCGGATGATCTGGATGGAGCAAAATGGTGAATATCAGAAATATGATAAGCACCATTTATTTGGGATGGGTGAAGAAGATGAGAACTTTAGCGCAGGGCATGATAAACTGATTGTAACCCTTAAAGGCTGGAAAATTAGACTGGCAATTTGCTACGACTTGCGCTTCCCGGTATGGTTACGAAATCAAAATGAGGAATATGATATTCTCTTGCTCATCGCCAGCTGGCCTGATAAGCGTTCATCACACTGGAAAGCACTGATTCCCGCAAGAGCAATCGAAAACCAGAGTTACGTAATTGGCGTTAACCGCGTAGGGCACGATGGCAACCAGATATACCACAGTGGCCATTCTATGTGTATCGATCCTTATGGAAGTACCGTCTATTATAAACCTGAAGATGAAGATCTCTATACCTTTAGTATTAATTATGAGGAATTGGTAAAGGTAAGGCGACAGTTTCCTTTCTTAAAAGATGCAGATCATTTTACCATCAGTTAAGTAATTCTGATCAAATCAACGATTAACCACTCACTAGCCTAACGATTATGGGTCTGACTAGTTAAACGATTAACCAGTTCAGCAAACTAAGTATTGAATTATTGAACCGAAAACAACAAACAAACCCTATCATAACACCAATGTTTAACCGCCGCAAATTTATAAAGGCCTCTGCCCTTTCAGCAGGATTGCTAGCTATTGACAAAACCAGTATCGCTGATGCCGTTCCCAGATCAACAGCAATCAAAGCCAATCTACCCATTGTCATTTCAACCTGGGATTTTGGTATTGCCGCCAATGCCGATGCATGGAAAGTACTTTCAAAAGGCGGAAAAGCCCTTGATGCCGTAGAGCAAGGCGTCTGGGTACCCGAAGCTGATGAAAAAAACCAGTCGGTGGGTTACGGCGGTCTGCCCGATCGCGACGGAAAGGTTACCCTGGATGCCTGCATCATGGATGAACAAGGCAATTGCGGTGCCGTACTCGCCCTCGAACACATTAAACACCCGATATCTGTAGCCCGCAAAGTGATGGAAAAAACACCTCACGTCATGCTTGCAGGTGATGGTGCCCTTCAGTTTGCTTTAGAACAGGGTTTCAAAAAAGAGAATCTGCTTACCCCTTCAAGCGAAAAGGCATGGAAAGAATGGCTCAAAACAGCAAAGTACGAGCCTGTAATGAATATTGAAAATAAACTGTACGAAAAAGCTGCCCCTCAGAAACTACCGGGGAACCAATACAATCACGATACCATTGGAATGCTGGCAATAGATGCCCAGGGAAATGTTTCGGGTGCTTGTACCACCAGTGGCATGGCCTATAAACTTCATGGCAGAATTGGCGATAGCCCGATTATCGGTGCCGGCTTATATGTCGATAACGAGGTTGGTGGCGCAACGTCAACAGGTGTTGGTGAAGAAGTAGTGCGTAACGTAGGCTCCTTTCTTGTAGTTGAACTCATGCGTCAGGGATATACTCCAGAAGCCGCTTGTAAAGAAGCCGTTATGCGGATCATTAAAAAGAAACCAGAAACAGCAAAAAATATTCAGGTCGGCTTCCTGGCTATCAATAAAAAAGGTGAGTATGGTGCTTATGCCATCCAGCAAGGCTTTAGCTATGCTGTTTGTAATGCCGAAAAACAGGATCTGTTAATTAAAGGAAAAAGTTATTATTAAAATATCCTGCCGCAGGTGATGAGTATTAATCATGAATTGACCTGTTCACCTGCGGCTTACCACCTGATCAAATGAATCAATTTCAATCAAATTCAACGGCAGTCTGGGCATTGGAAGTATGTGCAAACGGCTATGAATCAGCGCTGGCTGCACAGGAAGGCGGAGCTATCCGTGTGGAGTTTTGCGATAACCTCGCTGAAGGCGGTACCACCCCAAGTTATGGTCAACTTGCCCTGGCCAAGAGAAATCTAGATATCGAAATCTGGCCGATTATCCGTCCCAGAGGAGGAGATTTTTTATACTCTGATATTGAGTTTAACTTGATGAAAGAGGATGTAAAGAACTGTAAGGCATTAAATTGTGATGGAATAGTCACTGGTTTATTGAATGCGGATGGTAGCATTGATAAAGTGCGTACAGCCGAATTAATAGAACTGGCCAGGCCGCTCCCCGTTGCTTTTCACCGGGCGTTTGACATGACCAACAACATGGAAAAAGCCCTTGAAGATCTGATTGATCTGGGGATTGTAAGGGTGTTAAGCTCCGGTGGAGAAACCACTGCATCCAAGGGCGCAGAAACCTTAGCCAGGTTGGTCGCACAAGCTAATGGTAGAATCAGCATCATGCCCGGTGCCGGAATCAATGAAAACAATATCACTGAACTGATTCAGCAAACGGGTGCAACTCAGTTTCATGCTTCAGCCAAAACTTTCGTGGCCAGTAAAATGGTTTTCAGAAATGAGTCGGCAAAAATGGGAACCATCGATGATGAATACCAGTATGAGCTAACATCGCCCGAAAAAGTCAAAGCCCTGGTTAACGTAATTCAATCATTTTCAAATTCCTGAGCAATCAGGCTTTTGCCTGATCTCCGCTTCCGGGTATAAAATGAAGTCCCGGGGTAAGGTAGTGAAGTAAAATCACTCTCGAGTACCGGTAATTAAAAGGCGAACATAACAGCACACCGAATAAAATTAAGCCCACATAGTACCACAGATTTTCATAAACCAAATCCAGGCCCAGTACATACGATGCCACTCCTATAGTAATGATTTCGGCCACGTTCATCGCGTAACTCACAAACATGGCAACATAAAAAAAGCCGGGCTCCCGCTCAAATTTGAGGTTGCAGTGCGGACAGTTTACATTCGTTTTCTGAAGTCTGAAAGAATATGCGTTCCCCGAAAAGATTTCCCCTTTACGGCAACGTGGACATTTGCACTGAATAAAAGCCTGAAATTTAGATAGCTCTGCCATGATCTGTTGTTTAACAGTACAAATGTAGGTTTTTAAAATGCCCTGCATTATGACCTATATCATGTTTTGAACAATATTTTAAAGACTAAGGTTTTACTATTTTCCCTTTAATGGTTTGGATCTTCCCTTTTTCTGCAAGCAATTTTACGCCCCTGATTACGGTTTCAACCCTCAGTCCGGTCATATCAGCCAGATCCTGTCGCGTAACCTTCAAGTGGTCACCCGGTTTCATATCCGCCAATAGATAATTGATCATGGTGAGCAGCCGGTGTTCAGCTTTTTCACTGGCAAGTTCCTCCAGCATCATCGATTTATAAAACAACCTGTTGCTTAACGTGTGGATCAGCTCCAGACTGAAATTAGGTTCATTTCCAATCAGTCCGAAAAACTGTTCCCTGTCCACACGAATAATCTCCGAATCTTTACTTGCGATGGTGTAAGCCAGGTAACGGCGGTTTAAAATCAGCGCAGGCTCACCGAAGTATTGGCCAGTTTTAAAAATGCCCTGAATAAACTCCTTGCCATCTTCACTAACCGTAACCATCCGCACTTCACCCGACTTAATGAAATACACATAACGTGGAAGCGCGCCTGGCTCGTAAATTACCGCATCCTTTGGATATTCCTTAGGCATAAAGCCTTTATTGATGATGTGCTGAATATCCATAACTGCGTTTACCCTTAACCTAAGGTTTCTTTCATTAAGTTCGTATAAAACTGTTTCAGGCTAATGCCCATTGCAGCCACCTGCTGCGGAATAAAACTGGTTGCCGTTTGGCCAGGGATGGTATTGATCTCGATAAAATAAAATTTACCTGTACCTTCTTCCAGAAAATAGTCTACACGGACAACACCCCTGCAGTTCAATTTAACATAAATATCTTTAATAATCTGGTGCACCCTGGCGTATTCCTCATCGTTCATATCGCCGGGTGTAATTTCCTTAGTTGCCCCCGGGGTATATTTGGCCTCAAAATCGAAAAATTCATTCGAAGGAATTACTTCGGTGGTTGGCAAAACGGTAATCTCTCCGTTGGCCTTAAATACACCAATGGAAAACTCCCTTCCGCTCACAAATTCTTCTATTAAGATCTGATTATCTTCTTTGAATGCTTTTTCAATCGCTTCATCCAGGTCGTCGGCATGTTTAACTTTGGTCATCCCGATACTGCTGCCGCCACTATTTGGTTTTACGAAATAAGGTAACTTTAAATCTGCTTTGATTTGGCTAACACAATAATCTCCCCCCTTAAAAATCTGTACCGATCTGGCAACGTTTAAATTTGGAATGCCATCCACAATGGCTTTTGTATAACCTTTATTCATCGTGATGGACGAGGTAAGCGCATCGCAGGTAGTATAAGGGATATTGAGCATATCAAAGTAGCCCTGAAGTTTACCATCTTCACCCGGAGCACCGTGGATGGCAATGAAAACGCCTTCAAACTTTATTTTGCGACCTTCCAGTGTAATCGAAAAATCGTTCTTATCAACTGCTATCTTCACCGAATCTGCAGGCTCGTAAAACCAGCCCTTATCATTGAGCATAATCTTATAGACATCGTACAAGTCGGAGTCGATATTTTGCGCAATCGTAGCCGCACTTTTTACCGAAACTACCCATTCGCCTGTAGTACCGCCTGTTAACAATGCAATAGTCTTTTTCATGATGAAAATCCTTTATATAAATAGAAATTGATAAGTAAATATATCCTCAAAAATATAAATATCTTTGTGCTTTATTTAATTTTGAGCAACAGAAATAGAAATTGATGGTATCGTATTTGCGGTTATTGAATCGCAATCCATTCATTGATGACTATTGAAAAATTAAATAAGTACATTTGATTTTATACGAATAAACCCCAGCATTTACCATTCATGTCTAAATTTATAGATTATTTAAAAACCAAGTCTTTCAGAAGCAATCTATTAGCCGCAGTATTAACCGTGATTGGCCTTTTGCTGATTGCATTTTTCAGTCTGAGATATTATACTAAACACGGTCAGGGACTAAACGTACCAACAGTAAAAGGTTTGTCTTTTGAACAGGCTGTTCAGAAACTGGAAGAGGCGGGTTTAAAATATGAAGTTGATTCTGTTTTTATCATGGACCAGCCTGCAGGCATTGTGATTGATCAGGATCCTGATCCTAATACTTTTGTTAAAGATAACAGAACCATTTACCTGACCATCAATGCGGGTAAAATACCAAATACCAAATTCCCTGATATTGCATTTAAAACGTTGAGGGAAGCACAGGCCATTATTGAAAGTTCCCGGTTAAAACTGGGTGATACCACCTACAAACCCGACGTAAGCAGAGATGTAGTATTGGAAGCCTCTTTTGGCGGCGCACCCATCCAACCCGGAGACATCATCCCTGTAGGATCAAGAATTAATCTGGTACTGGGTGATGGCAGAGGTAACGAAGAAGTAGATGTACCACAGCTGGTGGGCTTAACCGTAGATGAAGCTAAATTCAGCTTGAAAGGTTCCAATTTAACTTTGGGCAATATCATCTACGAAGGCGCCATCACCGACAGCGCAAATGCAGTAATCACCAGGCAAGATCCTATGCCTGCTGATTCTTTAACCAAGGTAGCCATCGGAACAAAAATTAACATTACCTTATCTAATAAACAACCATAACTTTCCGTTAAAGAGAAATGACTGATACAGAAAAAAAGAACATGAGTACTGGCAAAAAAGTTTCCATAACCGTTGCCTTGATTATCATACTGGTAGCAGGTTACTTTGCATTGAACCTGTACCGCCTGTACTTTGCCCCCAACATTACTGAGAACCAGAAATATTTATATATTAAAACCGGGAGCAGTTACGATCAGCTGGTGGCTAACCTGAAACAAAAAGACATCGTAAAAAGCATTTCAGCCTTCACGGCTGCGGCCGGAAAAATGAACCTGGCAAATAATGTAAAGCCGGGCCGCTACCGCTTAACACATGGCATGACGAACAGAACGCTGATCAATATGATTAAAGCAGGTAATCAGGATCCCGTTAAGCTGAAGTTTCAAAATATCCGTAAAAAAGAAAACTTTGCAGCCTATCTGGCCAGCAATCTTGAAGCCGATTCCCTCAGCTTTATTCAGGTGCTGGACTCCACTGCACTCATCAGTAAATATGGCTTCAATCAGGATAATATCTATGCGATGTTTATTCCAAACACCTATGAAATGTACTGGAATATCTCGCCTGTTGAATTCTTTGAACGTATGCACAAGGAATATGATTCCTTCTGGACTGCTGAGCGCAAACAGAAGGCAGCCAGTTTAAATCTGACACCGGCGCAGGTCTACACCCTTGCATCCATAGTAGATGCCGAAGCACTTTATGATAAAGAAATGCCCATCATTGCCGGTTTATATCTGAACAGGTTAAACAAAGGTATTTTATTGCAGGCAGATCCTACTGTAATTTTTGCCAATGACGATTTCACCGTAAAAAGGGTAACCGGTAAGTTGCTTCAGGTGCAATCGCTTTACAATACTTACAAATATGCAGGTTTGCCTCCGGGCCCGATCATGATGCCAAGCATCAAAGCCATCGATGCCGTATTAAACCGTGATCAGAACAATTATATTTACATGTGTGCCAAAGAAGATTTTTCGGGATACCACAATTTCGCAGAAACCAAAGCACAACATGAAATTAACGCCAGGAAATATCGCGAAGCTTTAAATAAAAGAAATATCTTCAGATAATGTTTACTTACGAAACGAAAGTGAGGGTTCGCTATGCTGAAACCGATCAAATGGGTGTAGTACACCACGGTAACTACGCTCAATATTATGAAATTGCCCGAACGGAATGCTTTGAAGCCTGTTCAGGCATGTCCTACGAATCAATGGAAGCTGAAGGGGTTATGCTCCCTATTCTCGAGATGACCTCGAAGTTTTTGAAGCCTGCTTTATATAATCAGGTGTTAACAGTAAAATCGATTGTAAAAGGTTTGCCGACAGTACGGCTAAAGGTCGATTACGAGATATATAATGAATCAAACGAGTTGATTAATATCGCTTCAACCACACTGGTTTTCGTAGACAAGGTAACAAGAAGACCTTGCCATCCGCCAAAAAGTTTTATGGAGCATGTTAGTCAATACTTTTAGTTAATTCAATGGAATGGTTACACCGGCAATTATTACATCTTAAGTTCTATTCGAGGTTTATCGAATGGACTAAAGGATGTATATTACCCGGATTTAGCCCGCTTCCACTGTATACAGTTGCCACTTTCTTTTTTCGGGAAATAGGAAAAGACACCCTGGTAAATAAATCCTCTTCACTGGCGTACAGCTTTATGCTGGCCATTTTTCCAGGGATTATCTTCCTCTTTACACTCATCCCATTTATCCCGATCAATGGATTCCAGGATCAGCTGCTGAACTTAATTCAGCTGGTGTTGCCCCGCAATGCCTACGAAGCCTTTGAAACAACACTAAAAGATATTGTTAAAAACCAGAATACAGGATTACTATCTTTCGGATTTTTATCAGCTATATTTTTTGCTACCAATGGCGTTAAAAACCTAATGAAAGCTTTCAATAAGTCGTCCCTGATCATCGAAACGCGGAGCTGGCTCAGGCAGCGCCTCATTGCCTTTATTCTTACTTGTGTTATCTGCTTCTCTATCATCGTGTGCATCAGCGCCATGGCTATTGGTGAGGTACTGCTAACCAGTATTAAGGATGAGTTACACATCAAAGCAGGATTACTGGTTTACATCATTCAGTTTTCGCGTTGGGCAATTCTGGCCGTGTTGTATTTCACCACCATCTCCATTTTATACCGTTATGGGCCATCACATACCAAAAAATGGAAGTTATTTAGTGCCGGTGCCTGGTTAGCTACCCTCTTGGCATTTGTGACCATCTGGGGCTTTTCTTTTTACATTAACCACTTTGCTTCATACAATAAAGTTTACGGATCCATAGGTACTTTAATCGTGATTATGATCTGGCTTTACCTCAACTCCCTCATTCTGCTGATTGGTTTTGAGCTGAATGCAAGCGTAGATGTGAGTAAAAGAAGCGTAAAGATTATCCGCCCTACCTTCAATTTATTCAAAAAATCAGCTCCTATCGAGGATGATTTGCATAAGAAATAATTTTTTCCTCCTCATTGTTAAGTAATTATCAATTTAATATAAAAAAAAGACCTCCGCAGTTTGCAGATTTAACCAGAGTTCGTACTTTTGCCTCCGGAAAGCTGGCAGAGTGGTCGAATGCGGCAGTCTTGAAAACTGTTGACTGTAACAGGTCCGGGGGTTCGAATCCCTCGCTTTCCGCACAAAAAAACGAAAGCCCGACGATAGTCGGGCTTTCGTTTTTTTCAGTCCACCTAAAGTCTACCTCAACTCAACCTTTTCTCTACGTCCAATCTACACCAACCTGCGGTTAGTTCCGGGATAACCTCGAGTCAACTGGCCAACGAACTCAAGAGGACAGCATCCCTCCCACAAAAAAAGGATGCCCATCATCAATGAACATCCTTTTCTTAATTCCTGTACAAACTCACTACAGACCTTACAAAGTAGTGGTCAGCCAGGCTGATTAATTTACATGCTGGATCGCTGTGATTAATCCACCTTCAACTTTTAATCCTCTCGTTGCTGTGCGTGTTGACGCATTTATCTTATAAACCCAGGTAGTACCATCAGTTAAGTTTACCCCAACGTATCCTGTTGTTCCATCTTTTGGCGAATAATTAGTAGTTGTAATGCTGGCAACGCTTGCTGCATCAGGAAAGCCGCTTACCAGGTTTACTGTTTTAGCAGATACGTCCACAACTGCAAGTCTTTTACCTGTGGTATAAGCACCTTTAGTCGCCTTTGGTTCAACATTGGCAATAAATTTATTCGCACCAACATATAACCAGTTGGTAATTACATAACCGTTCGAAGCGGCTTCAAAATCCATGTAGTAAGTTTGATCAAACTCCGTAGTTCCCGATTTAATTTTGGTAATTGCAGATGGTTTCGTAGAAGTATAAACACCACCTTTAACAGCCACAGATGATGAAAACGCATAAGTATCGCCATTTTCAACCACCCCTAAGCCATCTGTAAAGTACCTGCCAATAAAGCTTGTTCTGGTATCCTTAATGGTTTTTTCATAGGTCATGGAAGGATAAGAATAAACTGCAATACCTGCATAGTCAGGGTATTCGGTTTCAAAAGTACGGCCGGTGATGGAGAAGAATGGCGCAAACACCTTCGTGCCAACCTGAGTCAACCAGCTAAAGTGAGCAATTTCGCCATTACCAGATGGTAAAACAGCATCTAAAGTACCCTCAGCGGTTTGCTTGTTCGTTTCCGAACTCACAATATACCAGTTAGCCAAAGTTGCCCCTGTAGCAGCATAAGTTCTGGGAACCTTAACCATCAGGATATCATTGTTTACAGGCGCAAAGGCCTGAACAGTGGCAGCTGTAAAATCATTTAGTTTGGTCAGTTTACCACTTTGAACCCCATAAACCGTTACAGCACCAGGATTTCCCTGACCGTATAACATACTGAAAAACTTATTGCCCAGAGTTACATAGTAACGGTATGTACCATCTTGTTCTACACCATTACCGATAATCGAAACTGATCCCGATTCAAGGTTGCTTGCCGTTACCAGATAGTCGGCAACGCCTGTCGAAGCTACAGGAGTAACCGCAAGCACATAGTTGCCCGGATTTTCAGGAACGTCATCATTGCTTTTTTTACACGCACTAAATGCAGCCGTAAATGCCAGCGCTACCAGCGCTTTTGTAATTGTTGATTTCATATTGGTTTTTTTAAATGATTAAGATTTATTAATGAAGTACCGAAGGTTGAGGTAAAAACCACGACCAGGTTTTTGCAAGCTGAAATTGTCGAACAGCGGTTTATTGGTAATATTTCTTGCTTCAAATGATATGTTGTAGCGGCCGTTTTTCATGCTGTACACGAAATTTAGATCATGAGCCATTTGCATAGGAATCACTTTTTTATCTGCGCTCGCCTCTTTGCTCCCCAGACTTGGCCAGTATAGCCAGAATGCATGGACGTATAGTAAATTATAGCCTATCGTTAAGTTGTTGCCTTTTTTGCCGAAATCGGTAAAGGTGGTACTCACATCGGTATTACCAAAGAGATATGGGATATTTGGCATCTGGTCAAGGTAAACTGGACTTTCGCCATTGTAACCCGGCTCGTATTGCTGTAAGTTCTGCAAATACTGATAGGTAACGGTTGTTCCTGCAGATAACCAGTTTTTATAAGAGTATCGTATTTCTGCATCTGCTCCAAGGGTACGAACGCCTTCCCTGTTATCTGCAACCGTTTTAGTCTGGTTATTGTTAAGCCTGTTATAAATAAAATCGGCAGAATAGCGGTAAACACCGTTTGCTGTTAACGAAAAACGGTTAATCTCATTGATCTGGAAACTATAAATTAAACCCAAATTGAGGTTGTCGCTCCGCTCTGGCTTTAATGCAGGATTAGCTTCCTGATTTTCAAGGTCACCAAAAATTTCGGTTGCCTCAGGCATTCTGTTCGTGAGTTCGTAAGAAGTTCTGAGCTGTACATTCCGATTGAAGAAGTAGGCTAACGCAAGTCCGTAACCCAACTTCTCGGTCGAAGAGGAGATGCCTCTGCTGCCAATCACATTATTCTGATAGATATATTTCCCGAAAACACTGCTGCTCCATCTATTATCTACAGCATAGCTATAACCAAAACCCAGTACATTTTTGTTCACTTTTTTAGCCGGATCTAAAGCGTTGTTATCTGGATAAAGAATATTGTCCATTTTGCGGTTAAAAGTGGAGAATACATTGTTTATAGCAACAGAATGATGAGGCGCAATCTGATAGCTAACCATCGCCGTAGCCAGGCCGTTGTTATTGGTAAACTTGGAAAGCTGACCACCCTCGCGCTCCCCCATGGTAGCTTTTGGATCACGTATACCATCCCAGTCATATTTCGCATAGGCCGTATCAATCGTTTTTTCGTAACCCAGATTATAGTTAGCATTTAGCGTTACATTTAAACCCTTAACCAAATTGGATTTTTTGTATTTTAATGATGGCATAATTATCGTTCCGCGCCTGTGCAGCTGTCCGAAAACAGCATCAGGCCTTGCCCCTGTTTGTATCTCCTTGTAATTTTGTCCCAGCGTAATGCCCAGCAGAAGATTATCAGCAAACTTTTTACCTACCAGGCCTACATTTGCAATCAGCGTTTCGTTATGGTAGGTATCATTGAACCTCCTTAAAGAAGTTGCCGTAGTTCCCTGAACGTTTGCAAGCAAGCGCTGCGGTAAATCTGTCTTATAATCATTATCCGAATAATTCTGGAACGCACTCAGTTGAAAAGTAACCCCCGATTTTGTAGTTGCAGCAGCATTAACCACCGAACGGTGGGTGTTGAAGCTTCCATACGAATACGATGCATCGATATAATTCCTTTTACTGTTCCCGGTTACAATGTTTACCGCACCGCCCAACGCATCTGAGCCCAGCCACATCGGCACTACGCCCTTGTATACCTCTACCCTTTCTGCCACATTAATTGGAATATTATTGATCTGGAAAGAAGATCCGAAATTATCCATCGGGATCCCGTCAATAAAATAGCGGATATGATTTCCGGAGAAGCCATTCAACGAAACATTGAAGCTCGATCCTACTCCACCGGTTTCGCGTACACGTACACCGGCAACCTTATCCAGCGCACCCGAAATATCCAGCGTGGTGTTGTAAAGTTTTGTCGCATCGATAGCTGTAACATTAAATGCCTGGCGGTTTACCTCCTGCGCTTTGGTGCGGCCCAGTACGTTTACCGTTTCCATTTGAGCAGCATCTTCAGCAATAGTCACGTTCAGTTTGAAGTCCTGTCCCGCATTCAGTCTGATGTCTTTCTTTTGTGTTTTGAAGCCTATTGCGCTGATGTGAATGCTGTAAGCACCGGGTGCAATGTTCGTGATCCGGAAAACGCCATTGGCATCCGAGATCGTGCCATAGTTTGATTTTTGAATCTTAATAGTCGCCCCTGGAATGGGGTCGCCATTGTCCCCTTTAACAACTCCTGAAACGGTGGCGGTTAAATTTTGGGCGTAGCTGAAAATTACGTAGGCACATAGTATACCCGTTAGCAAAATTTTCTTAATTTGCATGACTTTTAACAGAGATTAAAGGTGAGCCGGTTTCCGGTTAGCCACACGGGTCCGAAACCGTGTGGCATTTTTTTTATGTCGCAAATATAGGGGTTATTTAGACTTGATCCAAATAAGAAGGACTAAATGTCAAATCAACTTAAAGCCGCTGAAAAAGAATTGGTTAAAGGCCTGTCCTGCCTAAATCACCTAAAAATGTTACAAAATGGTGCAAGCGGTCATCGATGCAAGTGGACTTTTATCGAATAGATAGGGAAAAATCCTGAGAAAAAGAAAAAGGGTTAGCCATTTCAATGGCCAACCCTTTTTCAATATAAATGAAGTTAAATCTGATTATGCTTTCGTAGCGCTTTTCGATTCACTCTTTTTAATCTGTGCATTGATGCGGTCCAATACATCGTAAATGTCGAATGGTTTACTGATATAATCGTCAGCGAACGCATCTATTGCCTTCTGCTCACTGTTATTCTGTGCCGACATCACAATAATCGGAATGTGTTTAGTAAATATATCTGTTTTTAAATCCTCGCAAATCTCTGCGCCGTTACCATCTGGTAACATCACATCCAATAAGAAAAGATCAGGCATGGCATCCTGAATGTTTTGTTTCAATTCTGCAAATGATGATGAAAGCTGAAGTTCAAAGCCTTCTTCCTCTAATAAAATCTGAATTACATTTCTAATTTCCTGATCATCTTCAAGGATGTGTATTCTCTTTTTTTCCATTTCTCAATTATACGTTTGGGTTAATTCGAATAGGGTTGGTTTCTATACGATAGTAACAGTAACACCTAAACCCTCTAAATGTTTTACAATTTGTTCAGAAATTCCTTTATCTGTGATAATATGATCTATTTCTTCCAGTCCGCAGATTTTTCCAAATCCCCTTTTACCGAATTTGGTAGAATCAGCCAGTACAATCGTCTTCTGCGACACACTGATCATCTTCCTGTTCAAATGGGCCTCCATGGCATTGGTAGTGGTTAAACCAAAATCCAGGTCTATTCCATCCACACCTAAAAACAGTTTGTTAAAATAAAAATCCTGCAGGATCATGTCTGCATAAGGACCTAAAACTGACGATGAACTTTTACGTAAAATCCCGCCCAGTTGAATCACTTCAACATTTGGTTCCCTTTGCAGTTCAAGCGCTACGTTCAATGCCGAAGTAACAACAGTTAAATTTGCTGTTGGTGTAATGTTTTTTGCAAAATAAAGGACTGTTGTTCCTGATGCAATGGCAATGGAATCATTATCGTTTAACAGCGCCGCCGCCGCCGCTCCTATCTTGTTTTTTTCAGATGATTGTATCTTCTCTTTCTCATTTACCGGGCGGTCAACAGTGTAAGGATTGTTAACGGTGGCGCCCCCGTGTGTTCTAAAAAGTAAGCTCTTATCCTCCAGAAGTTTTAAATCCTTTCTTATTGTAACCGACGAAACTTTCAACTCCTTACACAAATCAACAACATTAATGTACTGGTCACGTTGTAAACGACTCAAAATAAACTGGTGCCTTTCAGCCAAATTCATCATAGATATATATAATTAACTTGGTGCAAAATAGCAATAAAAACATTCTCACAAATATTTTACATCATTATTTAATGATTTTTTAATCCTTTGCCTGGTATGCTTGTGATTTTTATTTTATATAATTACCCATTGTTTCGTTTTGTTGCATTTTGTTAATGAAGAGGTTCCATCAATCACATATTCCACCCGGTACAGTTTTCGATATCATCATCATTGGCGGTGGTGCAACCGGATTAGGAACTGCTTTAGATGCGGCCTCCAGAGGATTTAATACCCTTCTGGTCGAGCAATCTGATTTTGCCAAAGGCACTTCCAGCAGAAGTACCAAACTGGTTCATGGAGGGGTGCGCTACCTGGCACAGGGTGATGTCGATCTCGTAAAACATGCCTTAAAAGAACGCGGCCTTCTGTGGCACAATGCCCGGCACCTCGTCAGTAAAGAAGAGTTTCTGATCCCTTGTTACAGCTGGTTTTCAGTAATTAAATACCTTGCCGGACTCACATTATACGACTGGCTCGCAGGGAAATACAGTTTTGGAAAGTCGAAATACTTTTCCCGAGAAAAGAGTATAGCCAAAATGCCTGGTATAAAAGAAAAGGGCTTAAAGGGATGTATCAGTTACTATGACGGGAAATTTGACGATGCCCGCCTGGCCGTTAATCTGGCGCAAACGGCCGTGCGATACGGTGCGACATTGCTTACATATACCAAAGTTACCGGATTAACCACAGCTAGTAGCGGAAACATCAATGGTGTGGTAACGGAGGATGTGATTACTGGTAATAAATCAACATTCAGCGCCAGGGTGGTGATCAATGCCACGGGTGTGTTTGTGGATGATATCATCAAAATGAGTAATGCGCAGGCGCGGCCAATGGTTCGCCCCAGTCAGGGGGTACATATTGTACTGCACAAGCACTTCCTCAACACTGAGGCAGCGCTCATGATTCCCAAAACCTCTGATGGCAGGGTTTTATTTGCTGTTCCCTGGCACGATCGTGTATTGGTGGGCACTACCGATACCCCTTTAAAGGAACATCTTCTGGAGCCCCGGGCACTTCAGGAGGAAATTGATTTTATTTTAAAAACCGCAGGATTATACCTTACACAAAAGCCATTGGCTGAAGATATACTCAGCGTATTTTCCGGACTCCGGCCATTAGCGGCAACTACCAACTCCGCAAAGAAAAGCACAAAGGAAATCAGCAGAGACCATAAGCTGGTTGTATCGCCCCAAAACCTGATCACCATCACTGGAGGTAAATGGACTACCTATAGAAAAATGGCAGAGGAAACGGTAGAACTCGCCGTCAGCCGCGCACAGCTGCAACCCAGGGCATGTGTCACCCACAACCTCACCATTCATGGGTCAACAGAAGCGACTGACTCTCACTACCTGAATATCTATGGGACCGACCGGCTTAAGATTGCGGAACTGATCCTCAAGAATCCTGCACTTAACCAAAAACTTCATCCCGGTTTCCCCCACGTACAGGCAGAGGTAGTCTGGATTGCACAACATGAAATGGCTGAAACGGTGGAGGACATACTAGCGCGCAGGCTAAGAGTACTATTTGTAGATGCGAAAGCTGCAAAAGAGATGGCTCCCACCGTCGGTACACTTATGGCTGCCGTTTTTCAGTTCGACCAGGCCTGGGAACAAGCGCAGGTGCAGCAATTCCACGAGGTGGCCAATGGCTATCTCGGCGACTTCCAATTCTCAGCAAAATCGCTATCTTTGGAACCAGGTGATCAATGTTAATCTGATCTCAACAGCTAATCCAAATATAGTGCAAGATTTTTTCTTATTTATCGATACTGAAACTTCCGGTTTGCCAAAAAACTGGTCGGCTCCCTACGATAAGGAAAAGAACTGGCCCTATATTATACAGTTAGCCTGGGTGATTTTTGATCAGGAATACCGGGAGGTTAAGCGCGCTAATTATTTTATCAAGTGTAGCGATTTTAAAATTGAAAAATCATCACAGAAAATACACCATATTACAGAAGCATTTCTGATGATCAATGGTGGTTCGCGTGAGGTGGCCCTTGAAGCTTTAAATCAGGACCTGATCAGGTATCAGCCACTGGTTGTCGGCCATTTTATGGAGTTCGATTACCATATGGTCAACGCCGAGCACCAGCGCATCGGAAAACCAACTGAATTGAATCATTTACCGTTATTTTGTACCATGAAAGCGAGTGCACCCTTTGTAACAAACCCCTCAAAAGAGCTTTTAAAGCTTAATGAGTTTTACGAGGCCTTATTTAATGAAGAGCCTGAAGCTTTTCATCAGGCCCTTGCCGATGCATTAAATACCTCGCGTATTTTTTTCGAGCTTAAAAGAATGGGTAATGTAACAGCAGAAAGCATTACTAAACAAAATAATAATTTTACCATTAACCATAAAGGCGCAAATCCGGAAACTGCTAAAAGTTTTATCAGCCGGTTATTTTCATTTTAATCTATGGATGAAAAATTCAGCAAATCACAGGAAGACGTCGCCGCCTCACTGGTAGCAGCCGTGAACGATCAAACTGACGTATCCAGTAATTATTTGCTTGCTGATCAGCTTTATAATACCAGAATTAATGATCTTGCCTATAAAAAGATCATCAGTTGCCTGCCTGAAACTCCAATATATCAGGCGGCACAGCAAATGGCTGCCAATAAAACCAGCTGTCTTTTCATCAGAAATCACAATCACGAATATTTAGGCTTCGTGACCGATATTACGCTTCGCGATCGGGTAATTGCCACCCAACTGGATTCGCAATCGCCCATCAGTAACGTAATGGACGAAAATATTGTGAGCATAGCAAGTGATGTATATGTGTATGAAGCACTCCTGCTCATGTTTAATACCAAATCGCGCTACCTGCTCGTTAAAAACGGACATGAATATGTAGGTTTTCTCAGTAAAAACAGGTTATTAAGTGAACAGGCCCAATCGCCACTGGTCTTCATCCAGTCGGTGAAATCAGCAGCCAATACCACCGATTTACGGTCCAAATGGCGCAAAGTGCCCGGCATCGTCGCCCAGCTGCTCGCCCGTGGCGTACATGCCGAAATTGTAAACGAGGTGGTAACCACCATTGCTGATGCCATTTCCAATAAAATCATTGAGGATGTGATTGCTAAACTCGGTCCTCCACCAGCTAAATTTGTTTTTATGGTATTGGGTAGCGAAGGACGAAAAGAACTTACGCTTAAAACCGATCAGGATAACGCCATTATTTATGAGGACACACCTGAAGAGAACAGGGCAATGGTACGGACCTATTTTCTCGATTTTGCCACGCAGGTTTCTGATAAGTTAAACTACGTTGGTTTCGTATACTGCGATGGAGATTATATGGCCACCAACCCCAACTGGACCCACTCCCTGTCGCACTGGAAATACAATTACAAAAACTGGATTGAAGAGGCCTTACCCGAAGCTGCAGTTAAGTTTGCCGCTTTCTTTGATTGCCGGGCCATTTATGGCGACGATAGTATTATGCAGGAGCTGCGGCTGTTCGTTGATGATGAGCTTAAAAAACCGATAGAGAAATTCTATGTATACCTGGCCAAAAATGCTTTGCTGTATGAGCCACCCCTCACCTATTTTAGAAACATCAGAACCCAGAAAATAGCAAGTAAAGAGGTTTTTGATATCAAAACAGCCATGACGCCGATTGTGGATCTGGTGCGCGTGTATGCGCTGCAAAACCGGATCTTTCAGAAAGAAAATACCGGCGAACGCCTGAGGGCATTGAAAGACATGGGCGTATTTAATGATACACAATTCAACGAGCTGATGCAGTCTTACTACTACCTGATGGGCTTGCGGTTGAAAAATCAATCGCGACAAATCATTGCTGACCACGCTGCCCCCAATAATTTCATCGAAATCAACAGCCTCACTAAAATTGATAAGGTTACCCTGATCGAAATTTTTAAAACCATTCAGAATTTCCAAAGCGGGATTAAGATGAGGTTCACCAACAGCCTGGGCTAATGGATTTGGTTATGCTTCGAAAAGCTTAAAACAAATACCCGATCAAAATACCGATCAGCACAATAACCGGCGGACTGATTTTAGTGAAATTCAACAGCAGAAAAGTAGCCACCATAATGCCCATAAAAAGCCAGTTAAGACTCATGGGGATTAATAACAGGATAAAAGCCGCAATGATAAAGCCTACACTTACGGCATTGATACCCGATAAACTATGACGGATTCTGGATATCTTTTTTAAATCATCCCAGAACGGAACAATAAACAGCACCAGGATTAATCCCGGCAGGTTAATCCCGATCACCCCAATTAAACCGCCCAGTATTTGTCCGGTCATGCCATAGCCAAAGTTTCTCATGCTCAGGGCACCCAGATAACTGGTGAAAGAAAACGTAGGGCCCGGCAGTGCTTGCTGTAAGGCAAACCCCGATAAAAAACCGGAAGAGCTCAGGTAGTGCTTCATCTCTACAAACTCGGTAAACATCAGTGGCACCAATACCTGCCCGCCACCAAACACCAGGATACCGTTACGGTAAAAGTTTTCCAGTAAACGTATAGGCAAACTGAAAGGTGATGTTCTGTTAATTACCGCACCAACCATCGCAAACAGCAGCAGCGCACCTAAAAAGTAAATCATTTTTCTGGGATTGATGTTCGAGAATAACTTTACCCGAAGCTCGGTTTCTTCTTTTGGTGTTTCAATAGCCGAAGAAATAATTCCCCCCACCAGAATGGCCAATGGAAAAACATAAGCGTTGCGTAGTACAAATGTGGCTACCACCGCACCGACAGCCAGAAATACAGATACCTGCGAAGTGAGTACTTTTTTGCCCAGTTGCCAGGCACCATAGGCCACAATTCCCAGCGCAATGGGCTGAATGTACTCTAATATGTCATTGAACTTCTGCTTCTGATCCAATAAGGCATAACTGATGGCGGCAAAAGTCATGACCGCTGCCGTAGGCAAAATCCAGATCAGAAAGGTAATAATTGCCAGTTTAAGCTTACCTACTTTCCAGGCAATACCAACTAAAGTTTGTGTAGAGGCCGGACCCGGAAGTACCTGAGCCAGTGCATTTAATTCCAATAACTCTTCTTCTGAAATGAACTTCGTGCCCTGCACAAAATACTTTAAAAGCAAGGCTAAATGGGCCTGCGCACCACCAAAGGAAGTAAACGTGAAAAAGAGTACGTTTCTGATGAAAAGCCACTGCCTCTTGGCGGCTATAGGTTTTGCCGGATTAATCATCTTCGTAATCCAGGCCTGCTGCGGTATTGTAAGCGCCTTGTAACTCCGAGAATGCATGCATATCCCGCTTGTTCCGGGCTACCACCATCCCTTTCTGGTAAACCTCAATCGCCTTCTCTTTCTGATTGTCTTTTTCCAGCAACTTGCCAAGGTGATAGTACGTGCCTACATAATCCGGGTGCTCATCAGTTAACTTAAGGTAAAAAGAATAGGCTTTTTCCTTATCATCCTGAGCGTTATACTCTGTGGCTAAGGCATATAATATAAACGGATCGTTAGGATCACTTTCTAAAAACTCCAATAACTTGGCTAAACGTGTAGATGACATTTTATTTCCTTGCTTTTTTAATTAAATTTGCAACAGACCTTATATATAATTCAAAACAAATATGAAACATTTATAGGCATCTTTATTGCTTGTTCAGATTCATATCACTTAAAAATCAATTTAACATATGAAAATATTAGTTTGTATCAGTAACGTGCCCGACACGACGACAAAAATAACTTTTACCAACGATAATACCGAATTCAATACTGCCGGAGTTCAGTATATTGTTAATCCTTATGATGAAATTGCATTATCAAGGGCTATTGAACTAACCGAAGGTGGTAAAGGCACCGTAACCGTAATTAATGTGGGTGAGGCTGCTAACGATCCAACCATCAGAAAGGCATTAGCCATTGGTGCCGATGATGCGGTACGTGTAAATGCTGCTCCACGCGATGCCTATTTTGTAGCAAAGCAAATTGCTTCTTACGCTGCAGATAAAGATTTTAATGTGATATTAACCGGCCGCGAATCCATCGACTTCAATGGAAACCAGGTTGCCGCTATGGTTGGCGAATTTTTAGACATCCCTTCTGTTTCCATCATCAAGAAACTCGATTATGACGGAAGCACAGCAACCATCGAAAGAGAAATTGAAGGCGGAAAAGAAGTGTTAACGGTTACTGGGAAGTTTGTAGCCAGCTGCGCTGAAGGCGTTGCTGAACCTAAAATCCCGAACATGCGTGGTATTATGAGTGCCAGAACAAAACCTTTAACTGTTGTAGAGGCGGTTGCAATTGATGCCGTGACCAAAGTAACCAAATATGAAACTCCTGCCCCACGTGGTGCTGTAAAATTAATCGCTGCAGATCAGGCTGAATCTTTAATCGGACTATTACACAGCGAAGCTAAAGTGATCTAATCCGGATTCCCTGAAGGTAAATATTAACTATCCAATCGTTTACACCATCCTTTTTAAGGATCAAGAAATAAATATATGTCAGTATTAGTATATGTAGAGCAAGCTGAAGGTAAGTTTAAAAAATCTGTTTTTGAAGCAGTTTCCTATGCCAAAGCAATTGCCGATCAGCAGTCAACTGGTTTAACTGCCATCTCCATTGGCGACGTGGCCGAAAGCGAATTAAAAGAATTAGGTAAATACGGTGCATCGAAAGTGTTGAACGTAAGTGCTGAGCAGCTGAAAACATTTGTGAACCAGGCTTATGCCAGCGTAATTGCTGCTGCAGCTGAAAAAGAAGGCGCAGATATCATCGTGCTTTCCAACTCTTTCTCAGGTAAAGGTTTGGCGCCCCGTATTGCGGTAAAACTCCAGGCAGGTTTAGCAGACGGGGCAGTTGAGCTTCCAAGCACTGACGGAAAGTTTGCCATTAAAAAAACAGCCTATTCGGGAAAAGCTTTTGCCATTACCGAATTGACATCTGCCAATAAAGTCATCGCATTGAATCCGAATGCATTTGGAGTAAAAGAAAATGCCACAGACATCGCCATCGAAAATTTTGCTGCTGATGTAAAACAATCCGATTTAGGTACGGTGATCAAAGATATCGTTCGTGCTTCGGATAAGGTATCATTACCTGATGCTGAACTGGTGGTTTCGGCAGGGAGAGGATTGAAAGGTCCGGAAAACTGGGGAATGATTGAAGAGCTTGCAGCCTTATTGGGTGCTGCAACGGCTTGTTCTAAGCCGGTTTCTGATGCCGATTGGAGACCTCACTCAGAACACGTTGGACAAACCGGGATTGCTATCAGTCCTAATTTGTATATTGCAATCGGAATTTCAGGAGCGATCCAGCATTTAGCAGGTGTAAGCTCCTCAAAAGTGATTGTTGTTATCAATAAAGATCCTGAAGCACCTTTCTTTAAGGTTGCAGATTATGGCATCGTGGGCGATGCTTTTGAAGTTGTTCCTAAATTAATTGAAGCTTTAAAAGCACATAAAGGGTAAGACTGATAAGACCTTATGGGTTTTCCAAACCTGTAAGGTCTTCGTTTATATATGAAAAAAGTTAAGTTAGATATTGTAGGTTTATCTTACAGTCAGACACAATCCGGCGCTTATGCCCTGGTTTTAGGTGAAGTAAACGGACGTAGGCGCCTCCCCATTATTATAGGTGCCTTTGAGGCGCAGGCCATTGCCATCGAAATTGAGAAAATGACCCCAAGCAGGCCCTTAACTCATGATTTGTTCAAATCGATGGCCGATACTTTTCATATCAATATTCAGGAAATCATTATTTATAATCTGGTAGACGGCGTTTTTTATGCCAAACTGATTTGTAGCGACGGGAAAAATACGCATGAGATTGATGCCCGCACATCTGATGCGATTGCTCTCGCCGTGCGCTTCGATGCCATGATTTATACCTATGAGTTTATTCTGGCTTCGGCAGGGATTGTAATTGAAGGTAATGATTTTCTTTTTCTGGAAAATATGGACTCTATTGCCAAAGAACCTGAAGCAGAAAGCATGACAGCCACCCCGCAACAGGGATTTGGGGATTTAACCACTGAAGAGTTGCAGCAAAAATTACAGGAAGCTATTGCCGATGAAGCTTATGAAAAAGCTGCAAGGCTGAGAGATGAACTGAATAAACGGGGAAAATCATAAAACCGGGTGAATTTTCATCTTTTTTCATGAAAACAACAGATAAAATACAGCCATAATAGAACAGGCCCAAATTGTTTAAAATAATTTGGGCCTTTTTTTAAATATCTTTTAAAATAGTTCTATATTCAACCTTTACTTTCAAAAATCAAACAACACGATATGATGAATGTTAAGTTTCGCTTAACGCTGATGAGCTTTATGCAGTTTTTTGTATGGGGCGCCTGGTTAATTACAATTGCAAATTATTGGTTCGGAACAAAACAATGGGATGGTACACAGTTTGGTGCCATATTCGCGACCATGGGATTTGCATCCTTGTTCATGCCTACCTTAACAGGAATCATAGCAGATAAATGGGTAAATGCAGAAGTATTGTATGGTATCCTTCATATTTTATACGCAGCCGTACTCTTTTATCTTCCGCAGGTGGAAAGTCCGAATGCTTTTTTCTGGACCATCCTGATAGCCATGTGCTTTTATATGCCTACCATATCATTAAGTAATTCAATATCATACACCACATTGAAATCGGGTAACCTTGATGTGGTGAAAGACTTTCCGCCCATCCGCGTATGGGGAACGGTGGGTTTCATTGCAGCCATGTGGATTACCAACCTCAGTGGCAGTAAAGCAAGTGCAAATCAGTTCTACATTGCAGGTACGGGCGCATTATTATTGGGTATTTATAGTTTTAGTCTCCCTAAATGCAAACCAAGTAAACTGATATCGGAGAAAGCCTCGCTAATGCAAACTTTAGGTCTGGAGGCCTTCAAGCTTTTTGCAAACTACAAAATGGCTTTGTTCTTTATCTTTTCCATGTTTCTGGGTGGTGCATTACAACTTACCAATGCCTACGGCGATGTTTTCCTGGATGAGTTTAAACACTTTCCAAGATATGTAGATTCTTTTGTGGTGCGCTATTCTACCATCATCATGTCGATATCTCAGGTTTCAGAAACCCTCTTCATTCTGGCGATTCCATTCTTTTTAAAGCGTTTTGGAATTAAAAAGGTAATGATTATTGCCATGCTTGCCTGGGTGTTCCGCTTTGGCTTGTTTGCTTATGGCAACCCTGCCGGAAATTTATGGATGATTATCCTTTCTTGCGTAGTTTACGGTATGGCCTTCGATTTCTTTAACATCTCAGGCTCACTTTTCGTAGAAACTTCCACTACCCCTAAAACCAGGTCTTCAGCCCAGGGCATGTTTATGATGATGACCAACGGATTCGGTGCCGTTTTCGGTAGTCTGGTTTCAGGATGGATGATCGATAAATATTTCACCCGTTCATTTTCAAACCTACAGGCCACATCAGAATTTGTAGGTGCCGAAAGTACCAATAGCCACCTTATTGATTTTGTAAAAAGTCAGGGCGTCAGCATCCTAGCAGATGGCTCCTTTGATAAAGCCATTCACATGAAAGACTGGCACCATATCTGGCTGTCGTTCACCATTTATGCTTTGTTGATTACCATTCTTTTTGCGTTGATGTTTAAACACAAGCACACCATCGCCGAAGAGAAAGCCATAGATGCCATTACCCATTAAAATTTTTTATCTCGAAATACGCTCATGTCTGCCGGAAAATATAGAAAAGAACACAATTGCCTGAACTGTGGATCGCATGTAGAAAAACATTATTGCAGCGACTGTGGTCAGCCTAATTTAGAACTTAAGGAAAGCTTCTGGGGCTTTATCAGCCACAGCATTGCCCACTATTTTCATTTCGACAATAAGTTCTTTCAAACTTTAACCCCCCTGCTCACTCAGCCTGGTCAGGTAACGCTCGATTACCTTGCCGGTAAACGTGCCCGCTACATCAATCCGGTGAGCATGTACATCTTTGTTTCCATCGTTTATTTTTTGGTGGCGTACTCCCCCAAACATACATCCAAAGAAAAAGAGCATGTGAGCGTGGAGACACAAAACAAGCAGAGAGCAGCGCTCGATTCTGTTGATAAACGCCTGGGTGCCGCGGGCATTCTCAAGCATGCCCCAGGCATTGCTAACGATGTAAAACAAGGCATTAAAGAAGATATCGATAAAAGTACTTTCAAAAGCATGACTTTCCATCAGCAAACCACTGTACTTGCTGATCTGAAAAAACAAAATAAAGCCAACCGTTCTGATTCACTGTCCCGGATCATTACAAAGTTCAGTGAAATTCACGATGAACGTAATGATTCTACCTACGAAGCTTACCTCAACAGGCAGAAGCATTTGCCCCTCATGGAAAAAGACAACTGGTTTGAGCGCATGATCAAAAAGCGCTCGATTACCCTTGGCGAAAAATCAGAAGTAATTGAAGAAACCCTGGAGCATAACAGGCCTAAGCAGTACTTCCTCCTCATGCCTTTACTGGCCCTCTTCATCATGTGGAATTTCCGCCGTAACCACATTTATTACCTGGACCACCTGATTTTTACTATACACGGGATGACTGCTTATTTTATCATCTCCATATTCACCCAGCCCATTATCAAATACATTTTCGGAGCAGATTCCATCGTATCCAGTATTATTAAAATAGGCGTGGTCGTATGGATTTGCTGGTATATGTTCAAAGCACTGAAGGTGTTCTATCAACGCCAGAAAGTAGTGGGTAAAATGTTAATGATTTTCATCCTGTACTATGTGGCCTTTAGCTTCACCGAAATGATCATGCTCAATCTGATCTATTATGTGGCAGTGTAAAACAAAAATTTATTTCTGCTGCTTTTTTGCATCACAGAATTTCGATTTCACCCAGGTATTTGCTATTGCTTCTGCTTTTGCGGTCTTCTGATACGAATGCGATGTACGCATGAACTTTCATACCCGAAAAACGCTCCCCTGCATTTATCGTTGCGGTTCCGACCTGACGTCTGCATCCGGCAGTTTCAAACTTTACCTTACGCTGTTCCGGATTGTAGATCACCAGCATCACCCGGTCATCGTACCTATAGGATCCCTCTTTACTCCAGTTGAAAGTAACTAAACCTTTTTCATTGCTGCTTACTTCAACCTCCGCGGCCATGGATTGCTGCCCATAACTTAGCAATACAAGAGCCGGATCCATATAAAATCCTGCATCATCTGTGATCAGTGCATTTTTTGAATTGTAGGATTTTGCTGCTAAAAATCCCTGATAGGTTTGTGCATAGCCGTGAAACCCCACGCGGAGAAATTCTGTTAAGGGTTCGAACCATTGCTGAACATATGCAAACTTACGCTGATTTGCGAGTTCCTTCTCTGAAAAAGGGGTATGCCTTTCTCCTACTGTACGAATAACCTGCTGCCCAAATAAAGGATAGCTTACTACTTTTCCGAGTTTTCCTCTAAAGCCTCCATTGAAGCCGTTGTCTAAAATTCCCATAATCTGTTTTTTTATACAATCATAGCGATTAGGAATAATATTTGCAAGTTGATTTATAGGGACTTAACCCGGACTTGAAGGGGGGTTGGTACGGAAATGCCCCTACTAACCCCCTACCACCCCCCTGTCAATCCCCTGTAGAGCCCCCGCCAATGCAGTATTTGGGGGGTACCCTGCAATTGGTCTGGGATTGTGGAAAAGATCTGGTAAAAAACGCAAAAAGCCACAGGCTCCATGAACCTGTGGCTTAATATTTTAGCTGTATTTAGCTTACTTTCTGTCTTTGATATTTACAAAAGGGCGGTCGGTTTCACCAACGTAGATCTGACGCGGGCGACCAATTGGTTCTTTGTTTTCGTGCATTTCTTTCCATTGTGCAATCCATCCCGGTAAACGGCCAAGTGCAAACAATACGGTAAACATTTCTGAAGGGAAACCCAATGCCCGGTAAATGATTCCTGAATAGAAATCTACGTTTGGATATAATTTTCT
Source organism: Pedobacter frigidisoli (assembly GCF_032678525.1). Lineage (GTDB taxonomy): Bacteria > Bacteroidota > Bacteroidia > Sphingobacteriales > Sphingobacteriaceae > Pedobacter > Pedobacter frigidisoli_A. Next base: position 27,779 of record NZ_JAVTSE010000005.1, on the reverse strand, counting down.
GTCGATGAAGTACTGGTCAGTTAATGCTGCTTCTTCCAGTTTTTTGGCAATCTCCAATACCGGATCATTGATACCCAGGTTCTCCAGGATATCATCACATGCCTTTTTAATAATTTTGGCACGTGGATCGAAGTTCTTGTATACACGGTGACCAAAACCCATCATGCGGAAAGGATCGTTTTTATCTTTTGCTTTTGCAATCCATTTCTCTGTATCACCACCATCAGCTTTAATCAGTTCAAGCATGTCGATTACAGCCTGATTGGCGCCACCATGAAGCGGACCCCATAATGCGGCTATACCTGCTGCTACTGATGCGTACAAATTACAATCCGACGATCCAACAATACGTACGGTTGATGCCGAACAGTTTTGCTCGTGATCTGCATGCAGAATCAACAACTTGTTCATGGCATTCACCACAATTGGATTCACTTCATAATCTTCAGTACGCTGTCCGAAAGTCATCCAAAGAAAATTAGTTACATAATCGTATTTGTTTTTAGGATAAATAAGCGGGTTACCCAACGACTTTTTATAGATAAAGGATACGATAGTCGGTAATTTAGCCAGCAACTTGATAATGGTTAAGTTTTGCTCTTCGGCAGTTTGGTTAGGCTTTAAACACTCAGGGTAAAATGTAGATAAAGAGAAAATTAAGGAGCCTAGCTGACCCATTGGGTGAGACTTGGAAGGATAACCATCAAAAAACTTCTTCATATCCTCGTGGATCAAAGTGTGTTTGTTGATTTCAAGCTGTAGATCATCCACCTGCTGCTGCGTAGGAAGATCGCCATAGATAATCAGATAAATTACCTCCAGGAAACTTGATTTCTCTGCAAGTTCCTCGATTGAATATCCCCTGTATTTCAGGATACCTTTTTCGCCGTCTAAAAACGTGATTTTACTTTTTGTCGAACCAGTATTTTTAAAACCAGTATCTAAAGTGACAAAGCCGGTTTGATCTCTCAACTTCGAAATATCAATGGCCTTTTCGTCTTCTGTTCCTGTTATTACTGGCAATTCTATTGTCTTACCATCAACTTTGATCTCTGCAATATCTGACATATTATTGTATTGTGTTTATAGCTTTCTAAATTATATAAAATTAATATACGGGCATAACAAATCTGTTAATTTAATATGAAAATTAGGTCGGTGTGACGTAACAATCATGATTTGATTAAGATTTTCTGCTGTTTTCTTATTTGGTTTTAATTTCCTCTACCACGCTGCCACATTCCAGCATTTCATCGCCGTAGTAAGGATTTCTGATTTGCTTTTCTGAAGATAACCAGTCACCGCCATCGCCCTTGTTTGCCATCGGGCAATGTTGTACATATACTGTACCTTTTTCAAGCTCACTGCTTTTAACCAGTGCAATGATATCTGCACTTAGTGTAGTGAAATCTTTACGCTGGGTAGCCAAATCTGCCTTTGAAGCAATCTTCCCGGCAATTAAAGCGGTAGGCTCACAGCCTTCGTATCCAGCTAAACTTTTCTCAAGGATTTTTGCTGCAGCTTGTGCTTTTGAAGAATCAGATTTTACAAGGGCATTTTTTAAGTTGAAATATTGAACCAGGATGCTGTCCTTTTGGGCATCCTTCACTTTAACATCGTGATTTGCCGAAGCTGATTTAGTTGTCGAATCTGAAAGATTTTCCGATTTTTTCTCTGATTGATTACAAGCAAGTAAAGTGGCTAAAATGGCAATGCCGAATATTTTTTTCATTGTATTTGGTTTTCGGCTCAAAATAGCAATTATAATATGAAATCAATAAAAAAAGCCCTGCAAACTGCAGGGCTTCCCAATTAAATGATGTTTTAATTATAATTTGAAATTATAAGCTAATCTCAAATTGAACTGTCCTGTTTTCATAAAATACAAATCCGATGAACTGTTGTTCACATATCCTTCGTATTTGATTCCAAGATCTAAACCATTTTTCCATTCGTATCCTAACCCACCGGTGTAGATGAAGTTCATATTTGCGCCGTCTTTAACCGCTAGTCCTGATCCAAGTTCAGTAGCCAGGTACATTCTCTCAATTGGAAATACCCTTACACCGCCCAATAATGGAATAAATTCGAATTTCAAAGGACTGCCTTTCCATTTCAGGCGTGTGTAACCACCAGATGCAGTAACGGCCACAAACGGACTTAAGTCGTATTGTAATTTTAAATCTGCACCGTAACCGTAGTCCATTTCTGAACGATCAGGAAATAAGCCATAATTTACGCCTACCCCAACCTTGAATGCCATACCGCTTCCTGCTGCTGGTGTTTCCATAGTTTGGGCTTTTAAATTTGTGCTTGCGAAAATTGCAACTGCCGTTGCTGCTGTTGCGAAGAATTTAGTAATGTTTTTCATATTCGATATGTAATTTAATGATAAGGTTTATCATACTTACGTAACCGGAATGTAATCAGATTTATTAATTTTCATCTTTTTCAAAATGTCCTGAAATAAAAAAAGCCCCGCACAGGTGCGGGGCTTTTTAAACATACTTTGTGGTTTATAAACTAAATCCGTAAGCCAGACGTAAGCCAACATAACCTGTGCTACCACCGTCTCTTGCTAAACCTTCATATTTAACACCAAGATCTAATCCGTTGCTCCAGGCATAGCCTAAAGCCGGAGAATATACAAATGATGTTCCTGCGCCTTTATTGGTTCCAAAACCAGCACCCAGTTCAGCTAATCCATAAACGCCGGATCCTGAATCGTTAAAGAAATATTTGGCACCAACTTTAACCGGGATATAACCAAAATCAGGAGCATCAATGCCTGTGTTGCCAATTTCCTTACCCAGGAAACGGGTATAACCTGCAGTTACCGGAATGGATAATTGTTTATCGACATCAAACTGATAACGTAAGTCTGCACCTAAAGCCACACCGTAAGCGTCACTTGTAGGGATACCACCGATAATTCCTATGCCTAATTTTTGTTTATTTTGTGCGTTTGCATTTGTAGAGATAAATAGTGCTACTACAGCTGCTGAAGTAGCTAGAATTTTAGTAATTGTTTTCATTTTAAGATATCGTTTTATTAGGTAAAATAATATGTGTTAATGGTTACAAAGGCTGTGCCAAAAAGCCTGTTATTTATAGCGAATAGCTATAATCTGGTCATAAACAGCACTTAAAAGAATAATTTAATTTAGTTTAAACCTTTTGCAGGATAAGCTGTTTTAAAAGGTTGGTTTCAGCGCCGGCATTGAGCCAGTTTATGGTCACTCCATCCCTTTCCATCTTCCTGAAAAATGTATTCTGGCGTTTGGCATACTGGCAAATGGCTATACCAAGTTTGTTTCTCAGCTCGTCGAAATCGAGCAAACCGCCAAGGTATTGCGCGATGAACTTATACTCCAGACCATAAAATACCAGCATATCCGTGGTGATTCCTTCAGCAAGCAGCGCTTCTACTTCGGCAATCATTCCCTGGTCGAAACGATCATCCAGCCGCTTTAATATTTTAGAACGCGTCAGGTTGACTTCACTCTTCAATCCGAAAACCATGGGTCTCAGTTCAGGCCGTTCAACTGCCTCAAGTGTGTTCGATTGCAGGAAAGTTTCTATTTCAATTGCCCTGATCAGTCTTTTCTTTGAAGAAAGATCCACCAGGGGCAGATGCTGGCTTTTGCTGATCATGGTTTGAAGTGTTTCCTTAGAAAGAAGGTCAAGTTCTTTTCGGAGTGCTTCATTTACCGGTACAGCAGTGAAGGCCTGGTTTTGGAGCAGGCTATGGATATACATTCCGGTTCCGCCACACAATACGGGGATTTTACCTTTTGCAGTGATGCTTTCAAAAGCCTGGTAAAAATCATTTTTGAAGGCATCCACATGGTACCTTTCTCCCGCATCCAGGATATTGATTAAATGATATGGGATGTTTCGACTGCCGAGCAAATACTCGCTCAGGTCCTTTCCAGTGCCAATATCCATTTTGCGGAATACCTGCCGGCTATCGGCACTGATGATCTCGCTGTTCAGGGCATGGGCAACCTGAACCGCAAGCCGGGTTTTTCCGGAAGCCGTGGCCCCCAGGATAATGATCAGGTTAGTATTTTCCATCCTTGCATTTCCATATAAATTTCAGACTACCGGTATTGAAAACTTCCTTACCGCTGGTACAAACATCCGTTTTTAATTTACGTTTCCCTTCTCCATCGAGGTAAAAATATTGTGGGTCAATGGCATTAGTGAATTCGAAATTCAGCTTGTTATATGCTTCTCCGGCCGACCAGTCCCGGTCGGCGTAGCTCATGATATCATCTGGCTGATATTGATCTGCAAAGTGTTTGAGTAGTTTACTTAATCCACCTGTTACAGAATAACCAGCCTTCACCGCAAAACGAATCAGTTCTGCAGACTTATAGTTGTCGCTATGCTTCATTTTGCGCAGGGCCGAAAAGGTGGCTACGGCTACAAGACTTTCTTTTTCGAACAAGCCCAGTTTGTAACGGCTGCTCACGCTTCCCTGCAGGTGATTTTGAGCTAGAAATAAATCTGCGACAGGTTTGTCAAGTTTAACCACCCTGGTTTTTCTGCCATGAATCCGGATGTTATCTCCCAAAAGGGATTTTATTCTGGCTAAAACCTGCGGAGACCGCGTTTGCCAAACATCTTCCCATAAATGAATGCATTTTTTTTGATGGAGATGATAGCTCTCCTGCAGCCTGATGAGCTGAAAAGGATGACATTGATTATTCAGGGGGATGAGATTCAGGTAAAGCTGATCCTCGTCGATTACGAGCAACCGAAAGCCATCTTCATGAATAAGACGGCCCTGTAAACCTTCGTTTTTCAGTTCAGATTGTAATAGTGAAATCCAGTTGGTTGCTGTTTGAGCTGCTTTGTTCAATCGGGTCAGTTTATCCGGCGACTTGTAGTCACCGGATGCAAATTTAAGAACAGAATCTTAAATCCACTCTTTTTCCTTAAACTTTGAATGAGCTATCTCTATAAGGGTTTCCACTTCTTTGCGTTTCGTATCATCGAGCCTGTTCGTTTTTAAACCAGATTGTTCAGGACTAAATTCCAAAAGCTCGTCCTTTCCTGCGGAAAAAACAGTGGAGTTTATCTTAACTTCTACCTGATCTCCGTTGATATAGATACCAGCAAAAAATCTTTCTGTAATGGTTCCACCGCTCTCTTCCACATTTTTTTCACTGTATAAATCGTATCCCGATTCTGAGTTTTCATGCACGGTATATCCACGCGTGGCATAAGGTTGCAGGCCAGCCCTGATGGTTTGAAATATTTCGGTAAGATCGGTTTTCATAGCTTATACTTTAAGCATAAAACACCAGTATGCTGTTTTTGTTTAGGGTTTTAGGCTTGAAGCCACCATTTCTCTTCAGGCATATATTTATTGAGGATAACGGTCTCACCCAGCTGTGGAGTCACCATCGGGAACTGCAGCTTTTCTGCAGCTGCCACTACCCTTTTTACAGGTTCATCCCAGCTATGCATGGCTAAACTGAATTTGGACCAGTGTACGGGCATCAGTACTTTTGCTTTCAGATCTATTGCGGCCTGCACGGTTTGTTCGGGAAACATGTGTATATAAGGCCAGTAGGCATTGTACTGCCCGCATTCGAGTAGGGCGAGGTCGAAGGGACCGTATTGGTTGCCGATTTCTGCAAAATGGGTATCATAGCCAGAATCTCCTCCCAGGAAAAGTTTCGATTGCGCGGACTCCAGTATGAACGCCGACCACAAGGTTTGGTTCCGCCTGAATTTTCTGCCAGTGAAATGCCGTCCGGATACAGCGGTGAACTTCAGCTCATTGAATAGCGTAACCGACTGCTCCCAGCATAATTCATTAATTTTTGAGGCCGGTACACCCCATCTTTCCAGGTGTGAGCCTACTCCTATAGAGGTGACTATGGATTTACTATTGGGTGCGATTTTTAACACACTCTGGTAATCCAGGTGGTCATAGTGGTCGTGGGTGATGACCAGTACATCGATATCTTTAAAATCGCCAGCCTGTACAAAACCAGTGCCCTTGAAAGCTTTGCTCCCTATGAAAGAAAATGGCGAGGGGGTTTCACTGAAAACAGGATCGACCAGAATCCTGTATCCGTTGATTTTAATCAGGTAGGAAGAATGTCCGAACCAGATGAGCTCCACCTCATCACCAGCTGCTTGGCTACTGAGATCGGGTTTGATGAATGGCAGCGGATTGGATGGGGTCTTATCCCGGTTCTTATTGAAAAGAAAAGCGTTCAAAAGGGTAAAAAAGCTTACACCCTCCGGTTGCATTAAGGTTGGCGATAGGTTTTGCAGTGCGCCATCCCTGTAATTTGATAAATGTTGAATATGGTTAAGGCGAGTGCCGGTAGGTAAGCGACCGAAAACAGGCAGGTTGAGTACTATGAACACCACTAGTGCCAGGATAAGGAATATATAGATAAAGATCATCTTAAAATTTTAGAGCGCTAATTTATATAAATAGAAATTAGCTTTACGTCAGCCCAAAGCAAAAAAAGCCCTGATGAACTCAGGGCTTTTAAAGGTATTATTCCGGCTTTTGTTTATTTTAATAACCACATGATCTGGTTATTATCATCATTCCCCCCAAACTGGCTTGCTATGGCTGCAGCAAGGTTCACTGAGTTATAACTCAGTTCGTTTGACGGATACATCCAGCGTAAAGGTAAACTGGTTGAAGGGGTGTTTAAGTTTGTTGAGGTATTGAGCTTAAATACCGGGTAACCTGTTCTGCGGTTTTCGAACCACGACTGGTATTTATTTCCCTGCAGAAAGCTGGCCACATATTTCTGCGTGATGACCTGACCAATCTGCTGGTCGGTAGTACCTGCCAGTGCTACTGTAGCCGGAAAGGCATCAATGTAGGCGGCATCCATTTTCATGTTGTGGTGGTAGTCGGCCAGGTCGGGTGTATTGGCCGCAATGAAAGTCATCGATGATTTAATTCCATTGGCGTAATAGGTCTGGGCTGCTGTGCCAGAAATCCATCCTCGAAGTGTTGCCTCTGCAAGAATGAACTGCAGGTCCCAATAGTTAAAAACCCCTACCGGTTCTGCATTCACCAGATTGGTGTAGCGGTTATTAATATCTGCATAGTCCTTGCCTACCCTGATGGTTTGCAAAGCGGAAAACGCATCAGATGGCTCTACGCCCGGATAGGCGGCCTTATCTGATTGGGGAAACCCGGCAGTTATTTTGATGGCAGAGGGTTTAGCATAATAAAACAAACGCCTGTCGTTGGTAACCTTAAGCGGATCTAGCAGCACATTGCTAAGCATGGTATAGTTTGATTTTACAAAGGAGTTTCCTGAGCCCGCGGGTACATCACTCCAGGGATAATTTTGTCCGGCTGTAGCATTATAGGCCAGTGCGAAATTATCGTTGTAGTCCCTCATCAATAAGCGGTTTGCTACAATGTCTTTAAAGCGATCTATAACCTTTAAGTCTGCATCGGTGGTTTTTTTGTAAAGATTCATTAAAACATGCAGTTCAAAACTGTTCGTTAAACGACGCCATTTTTCGGTGCTTCCTGCAAAGATCGGATCGCCTTCAAATGTTGCACCCTGGGCAAATAAGGCATTGGCCTGATCTAGCTCATCTAATATACCCAGAAAAACAGTTTTCTGAGTATCGTATTTAGGTTGTAGAATCCCGGCCGACTCCCCTTTTACTGCTTCTGTGTAAGGGATATCACCCACCTGCATGGTGCTGATGAAAAACTGCCATGCCCTTACAAAGTGCCCAAGGGCCTGATAGGATTTTCTCAATGCATCGCTGGTAGCATAAGTCTCCATTGGGGTGATATTTCTTAATACGGTAATGCGATCAAAATCTGTGCGGTTAAGGCGATTGTATTGAAAGCCCTCCTGCCCTTCGCCCCAGGTGAGGTATTTGCCCAGCAGAAATGGCTGCATAAATGCTTTTGTGGTACTGATGTCGCTCCGCGTAATGCTCAGGATCATGCTGGTGGCCAACATTGCTGAATTAACCTCAGTGGTTGCATTCGGATTGGTATTAATGGCTTCGAATTTACTGCAGCCACTGCTTATTGATATCAGTATAGATAATAATAAGGTATATTTCAAAAAATTACTTTTCATAACATCTTCTTAAATATGGTTGATCACTAAAAGCCGACTTTAACATTAAATCCGACCATTCGCATGGATGGTGAGTTGAGGTTTTCCGTATCCACATCCGGGTCGGAGTATTTAAAGTTCGTCCACATGAACAGGTTTTGGCCGGTTAGGGAGAACGAAGCATTCTTTAAGCCCAGTTTGCCTGTAACTTTCGCGGGCAGACTGTAACCCAATGATACTTCGCGGAGTTTTACAAAACTTGCATTCTGAAAGCCGAGATCGCCACCCCTGAAATTCTGCGCATAATTTTGATAACCTACCTGAACATCGTTCACCGCATACTGTCTGGTGTCGCTGACAATCTGCCCATATTTATCGAAGGTTACTGTGCCGGAAACGACCTTTACTCCTGTGCCAACGTAATTGTTTAATTTATTTACTACCTGATCATAACGGTACTGGTTATCAGTTTCCGGTGCGGTTCCGGTATCGAACATTTTATCATAGATGTAGTTGTACATCCAGCCTCCTATACGGCCATCAATATTAATGCCCAGCGACCAGTTTTTGTAGCTGAAATTATTGATGAAACCCAAACTAAAATCCGGATCGGTATAACCCAGCACTTTTGAATAGGTGCTTTTGACAGGCACACCATTCTGGTGAATAACATTTCCACTCGGATCGGTTAACCAATACGTGCCTGTATAACTATCCAGTCGTGCGCCTTTTGCCGTCCATAAATTGTCGGGTGAATACTTGCTATCCAGGTCGACATAATACCGGTGCTGATTAGACCAGTTGATGGTTGAATTCCATTGGAAATCGCTGTTTTTGATTACAGTTCCGTCCACTGTGATTTCCAATCCGCGTCTTTCATAGGTTTCGTCGAGGTTGACCAGTGTTGTAGAAAACCCTGATGTGGCAGCAATGCTGGCACTAGCCTGGCGATTATAATAAAGCTTATTAAAATAGGCGACATCAAAATGCAAGCGTCTTTTAAACATATATCCGGCCGCACCAATTTCATAGGTTCTTTGTGAGCTTGGTAATAGATCAGAGCCTAATAGTGATGAAGGATAATTAGCAGAATTGAGTGTGTTCCACGCTGAGGTTGTAGTACCGTATGTCCTATTGATGGCGTATGGATTAAAGGCCGTTTTAAATATAGCCCATGAGCCTCTAAGCTTGAACATATCAATCACCTTGGGCAGATCCACGAGTTCTGAAACGACTACACTTGAGCCTAGGGATGGATAAAAATAAGATCTGGAGGTATTTGGTTGCGACGAATTCCAGTCATTTCTGCCGGTAAAGTCGAGAAATACAGCATCCGCATACCCAATTGAGGCCCTTCCAAACAAACTGTTCAGTTGTTGGCTATTACCTCCCTGCGCAACAGTCGGAGGTTCAACCGAACCAGCAACTGAATAGAATGTTGGAGAAATTAACCCGTTTTTAGTCGTCGCTTCTAAAATTTGATTCTGGAAATAAAAAATAGTTCCTCCAGCTAGTGCGTCAATTGTAACCTTATTTAGTTTCTTTTTATAATTGACTATCAAATCATTATTAGTACTAAACCCCACCGAATCACGTATAGAGTACATCCCTTTCGCATTCCAGCCGCTACCGTTTACGGCGCCACCACGTGTACTGAAGATATTCGCTGTTGGATTTCGGAAAGAGGTTTTATTGTTATAATTATCGTATCCTATTCTTGCCAATACACTCAAATCTTTATTGATGTTATACGTAGCTGTAACATTTGCATTTACGGTGTTATTCTGTATTCCATTGAGTTTTTCGTAAGCAATCAGATATGGATTATCGTACCAGTTGGTGTACATCCAGTTCTGGGTTTTATTTGGAACTTTCCAGTAGTCCTGGTAATCACGGATGTCATACTCTGTTCCCGTCCACATGACCAGCTGATAAAGATAACCCTGATTGTTATAACCGGTTCCCCATACCTGATCTGCCCATCTCTTGCTCACGCCCATGTGTCCTTCCAGTTTAAATTTGTCACTCAGCTTCATTTCACCAGCCATGGTCAGATTTACCATGTTTAAATTTTGGTTCGGAAACTGGCCTTTATTATAAATATCGTTTAAACCGATTCTGAAACTTCCATTCTCTCCCGATTGTGCGATGCTCAGGTTATTGTTCAGTACGATACCATTAGACATGAAGTTCTTTAAATTGTCTTTTCCCTTTGATACCAATGGCATATTATCTTCAAATTGTTTGGTTACCGGATTCCAGTCCCTGGCGGTGCCACCCACATCTAATTTTGGTCCCCAAACATAATCGTTGTCAATTACGCCGTTCTGACCGCGTGCATACGAACTTTGTACATCAGGTATGGCCAGATATCCAAGAGAGGTCATGGTATTGCTATTAAAATCAATAGAGAATCCTTTTCCTGCCGAACCTTTTTTAGTCGTGATTAAAATTACTCCCCCCGGGGCTCTTGAGCCATATAATGCTGATGCTGTTGGTCCCTTCAAAATGTCCATGCTCTCGATGTCATCAGTTGGGATATCTCTTAGTGACATGTTGCGATAAGGCACACCATCAATAACCAATAAGGCACCTTCACCACGTACCTCGATCGTCGGCCGCGCGTTGAATTCAGTCGAGTTTTTGACTACCAGTCCTGACACCCTACCGGTTAACGACGTGCCGACGTCAACACCTTTCACGGTTTGTAAATCTTTTCCGCCAACTCTTTGTACTGCGTAGCCTAAAGATTTTTCCGATCGCTTGATACCCAGGGCGGTAACGACCACATCGGTTAGATCGTTGGAGGCCGGCTGAAGGGAGATGCTGTATTCCCGCTGGGTGTCAATGGCCACTTCCCTGGAGGTATAACCAATGTAGGATATGACCAGCGTGGCGCCGATTGGTGCATTAATAGTAAAAGCACCGTTCCCATCCGTGGTAGCCCCGGTCTTGGTCCCCTTAACTAAAATACTGGCACCCACAATAGGCAGGCCTTTTTCATCCAGTATTTTTCCTTTTATGGCTTCAAAAATCAGGTTCATAACCGGCTCTGATTTGCGTTTCAATACGATTGTTTTATCGAATATTTTGTAGTTGAGCGGCTGGTCTTTGAAACAGATGTTCAACACCTGCTCAATGGACATTTCCTTAACGTCTATGCTCACTTTTTTGGCATTTTTTAGCTCCAGGTTGTCATAAAGAAATACATACTCGCTTTGCTTTTCGATGGAACGAAAAACGACATCGATAGATACGTTCTTTTGCTTAAGCGTAAGGTTCTGGCTGTAAACACTGGCGCTAACCTGACAAAAAGAAGCAAGTAAAATGATTGCAATTAGCTTCATTACAATTAATAGTTGTTTTGTTCTGCTTGCTATGGACGATGCCATATACAAGAATCTACTTAAATTCATACCTTTGAATTTGGGTTTTAAAACATTATGGCTTAGATCAATATTGTTTTCCTGCAGCGGAACTTTCCCCTCAGGAGCGTAAATCCCTAAAATCTGACGGGGGGTGGTACGAACACTTCCCGTTCTTTATTTTGAGATTACCTGGGTGTGACTGGTATTTCTTAATTCATAGCGGTTTGGTTTTTTAAAGATTAGTTTGGTTTTGGTTCTTTATTTAGGATTAATTGTTATTCTTCCCTGTTCAATCCGGCAGTGAATACCTGAGTAAGAAAGCATCCTGATCAGCTCTTCGGCACTTGAATTCCTGGGGATTTTACCCGTATAGGATTTTACCGGTATTTCACCATTATAAATCACTTCAGTATCATACCAGCGGGAAATCTGCCGCATAAAAGACCTCAGATCGGAGCCGGAGAACTGAAAATATCCCTGTTTCCAGGCAATGGCAGCATCGGGATTTTCCATGGTTTTCACTTTTATGTTTGGAGAAGACCTGGCAATAGTGGCCTGCTCACCCGGATGTAAAAGCTCCGTTTTTGTATTATTTTTAACGGCTACCGCACCTTCCAGCAGTGTTGTCCGCTCATCATCCTCATCACTGTAGGTATTGACGTTGAAATGGGTACCCAGCACAGTGATTACCGATTGGTCGGTATGCACCATGAAAGGTTTCAGTTTGTCCTTTGCTACTTCGAAGTAAGCCTCTCCGGTTATCGCTACGTTTCTTTTAGTGCCTGTAAATGCGGTGGGAAATGTAATTGAAGAGCTGGCATTCAGCCATACCTGGGTTCCATCAGTTAAAATTAGATGATACTGGCCTCCCTTTGGGGTGGAGATGGTATTATTTTTAATGCCGGCCGTTGATTGCTGATTGGCGAAATGGTAGGTCACTTCACCACTACTGGTTTTGGTGATGAGCACACCATCCTGCAATGCCAGTTGGCCTTCGGCGCTTTCGTTCAATATAATTTCCTGCCCGTTACCCAGTTTTAAAATCGCATTGTTTCCTCCCGGCTTAATCTGATGCTGGGCGGCCTGATTGGTATTGGGTTTAATAAATGGGTGTATCGGTTTGTGGAAATACAGATAAAAGCCTCCGAGGGCGATGATCAGCAATGCCGCAACCCTTGCAAAAAGGGGAAACAACTTTTTTACGGGTTGTTGTTTATTCGGTGCTGAATGCTGCTGACTGATTCGGCTGATCACCGTTGTATAGATTTCGCTTTTAATCGCGTCAAGATCAGCTTCAGCAGATGAAAGGTCTTCACCTTCAATACGGGCGTACCAGTCTTCAACCAGCAACTTTTCCTCAGCGGTTGCAGTTTGATTGTTGTATTTTCTGATCAGTTGTTTGATGTAATCGTGTTCCAAAACAGTCGCTTTTCTAGGATATACCCTGAAACATGATAAAGTACTATAGCCCTCTTAATATTTATTCAGTTTCCATCATATACCCGGATGCAAAGCAGCATCCCGGGCTGAATAACAATGGGCAGATTAAGACATGTATCTGCTAATCATCAGGGCCAGAAGGGCCAGCGAGGCATCGTATTCGCTCACGCGCAACCTCAGGCGTTGATATGCAGTCTGAAGTTGATTTTTAATGGTTTGTTCGGAAAGGGAAAGTTCTTCGGCAATTTCCCTGATAGATAGGTCATCCTCTTTCTTCATCAGGTAGATTTCTTTCATCCTTGCCGGCATCCTCATCACTTCATCATCGATAATCATTTTGAGTTCCTTTTCCAGGAGGATGTTCTGAGAGTGGTGATCTGCGGGAATTCCGCTTTTAGCTACTTTATTGGCATAGCGAAGTTTAACATCATCGTGTGCGTAAAGTTTTAAGGTTCTATTCTTCAGGATGGCATATAAATAAGCCAGTACGCTGCCTTCCGTATCGAGCAAGTCAATCTTATCCCACAAGCATACGAAAACTTCCTGGGCGAGGTCTTTAGCCACATCCGTATTGTTTACTTTTTTGTATGCCTGATTAAAAATAATACTCCAGTAAGCATCAAACACGAGCTGAAATGCCCTGTTTTTATTTAGCTTTACCAGGTAAAAGAAGTTACTTTCCAATTCCTTATACATATCCAATTCACAATGAGTTAAAAAAACATGTGTTTATTACAGTTGGGGTGTAAAATGATATTATAAAGGGATGAGGTTTACAGGTATTCATGATCGCTTTCAAATTAAAGCAAGTATCATTAAGCCATTATTAACCTATCGTAAACTTAACAAATAAAATTGGAATCAATCAGTTTCATAAATAAAATGTATAAAAGTATCTCCCGGGTTTGGAGAGATACTTTTGTTGGATTAATAATCATCGTTTAACGCAAATACAGGTTTTCTGCTCATCCACCTGCCGCCGGTAAAGTCGGGGAACTCGACGGTTTCATTGCCCAGCTCAATAGATTGCTCACTTAAGGGTGTGATGGCACTCCATGCTGCGGCGTCATATATATCAAGCGGAGTAGGCTCGTTGCGTTTTGCTGCTTCTATGAATGCATGGATCACAAAGAAATCCATACCACCGTGACCAGCGCCCTGGGCATCGTTGCCGTATTTCTTCCAGAGCGGGTGATCATATTTATCTAACCATTCTTTTGCATTATCCCAGGTATGGGGCTTGCTCACTCCTTCCACATAAATACTTTTATTAACATCCATCCAAAGTCCTTTGGTACCCTGAAACCTGAAACCCAGGGAGTAAGGTCGAGGCAGATTGGTATCGTGCTGAAGAATAATGGTTTCGCCATTTGCGCAGTCGATTGTGGTGGTTACGATATCACCCAGTCTGAAGTTGACTTTTGCATTCGGATGGCTTGCTCCGCCCTTATCTACAATATAATTATGCAGACCGCGGGATTTTGTAGCGAAGGAATTGAGTTTAAGGAAACGGTTACCCCGGTTAATGTTGATGCATTGTGCCACCGGCCCGATGCCATGGGTTGGATATAGATCGCCATTGCGGTATACCGAATGATTGGTTCTCCAACGTGCTTCAGAAAAAGCTTTTTCGCCAAATTCAACACCATGGCCGTAAGGATTTACACCATCATTGAATTTCACCTCTCTTAAATCGTGCTGGTAACCGCCTTGCAAATGCAGCATTTCACCAAAAATATCCTGGCGAACCATGTTCAGTGCAGTCAGTACATCACGGCGGTAGCATACATTTTCGAGCATCATTACATGGGCATTGGCTTTTTCTGTAGCATGCACCACATCCCAGTGATCCTGCAGGTTAATTCCCAGAATTACTTCGGTGGCGATATATTTAATGCCGGCATCAAGGGCGCCTAAAATCATGGGTTTATGGAGTTCCCATGGTGTAGCGATGATGACCGCCTTGAGATCTTTTATCTCCAGCATCTTTTTCCAGGCATTCTCATCACCTGTGAAAATCTTAGGCATTGGTTTTCCGCTTTTCGAAATGATGGCTTTACTCATCTGAAGCATTTTGTCATCTACATCACAAATGGCAACCAGCTCTACATCATCACGCCTCAAAACCAGGCTTAAATGGTTTTGTCCCCTCAGGCCCACTCCTATCATCACCACCTTTATTCTGTCTTTAACCTGAGCAGCAAATAAGGTTTGATCAGGAATGGTAGCGATAGCTGCGGTGGTTAATCCGGCGTTTCGTACAAATTCTCTTCTGTTCATTGTTGATTTGGTTTTGTTGATCTTTGATTCTCCGAATGTATTCATATTTTGATGCGAACGGAAAGAAAACGCGTCTAAAAAAGAACGCAAACGTTTGATTAATGTGTAAATTAGTTGATATAAGAATTTAATGTACTTTAGCTGATAGAATGCGATCAAAGCCAACAACCATAAAGGAAATTGCGAGAATATTAAATATTTCTCCTTCTAGTGTATCCAGGGGATTACATGATCATCCCAGTATTGGTGCTGTAACCCGTGAGAAAATAAAGCAACTTGCGAAGTCGTTAAACTACGAGCCCAATAATGCGGCTATCTTTTTTCAGAAAGGTAAAACCTATACCATTGGTGTAATTTTACCTGAACTGTCTGAGCACTTCTTTTCTACAGCAATATCTGCCATTGAAGATGAGGCGATGAAAAAGAACTATACCGTAATCTTTGCCCAGTCGCATGATGATTACGATCTCGAAGTAAGGCTGGTGGAAAAAATGAAAAATCAAAGGGTGGATGGTCTGCTGGTTTCCATCAGTAAAGACACCTCAAAGTTCGACCATTTCGAAAAATTAAGTACTTTCAATATCCCTGTGGTATTTTTCGACCGCATTCCCCCTTTTAAAAATGTCCATTATGTAGCCTGCAGTCTGGAGAGTGCTACTGTGAAGGCTGTAAATTACCTGCTAAAGAAAGGACACAGAACAATTGGTTTAATCAATGGTCCAACTACCCTTTACGCAAGCGAAGAGCGGAAGGAAGGATACATGCAGGCGATTACGTACAACAGACTGAAATTTGATCCTACGCTGGTGGTTAATTGCGATTTAACAGAAAAGGGAACTATTGCTGCTGCGGATGAATTGATTAACCACAAACGGAAGCCGACAGCTATTGTAGCCTTCAATGATTATGTAGCCTTGTTTTTAATCAAACATTTCAAAAAGCTGGAGGTGATTAATGATTTTGATGTGGTCAGTTATGCGAATTTACCATTCATCAGTTACCTGGATCATTGCCCTGTGGCATCTGTAGAGCAATACCCCTATTTGCAGGGACAGAAAGCAGCTAATATTCTGCTGGATCTGATGAGTAACCCCAACGTGGAGAATCAGGCATATTTCAATACGATTGTAGAATCTGATTTGGTGGTAAACGACGAAAACTAGGCTCGTCAAACGTTTGCGCTAACTTTTGTTCAGGCTTCCCGGCAGCAAATTGAAGTGTCGTTTAAATGCGACGATAAAATGTTGCGGGTTTTTATAACCTACCAGAAAAGATACCTCATTTACCTGTCTTCGCTCCTGTTGCAGGTAGAAAAGGGCTTTCTCCATCCTCAGTTTATAAAGGTATCCAAAAACCGTAAATCCGGTAAGTGCTTTAAAACCTTTCTTTAGCTTAAAATCATTAATGCCCGCTTTACGTGAGAGTTCGATGAGTGAAAACGGTTTCTGCAGGTTGTCTTCTACAATTTTCCTGGCGAGCAGTATCTTCTTTACATCATCGTCTTTGATGCCGGCAACCTGTAGATCCTTTGGTTTTGCCAGTAAAAGCAACAGTTGCATTATTTTTGATTCCAGGTAAATCCGTTCGGGCCTGCCGGTGTAAGCATAGTTGCTGGTTTGCTGCAACAATGCTTTAACTTCCAGAGAGACCTGATCCGGGGGAAGGCTGAAAGCGCAACCGGAGCACTCCTGACTTGTTATTTTCTGGAAGTATGCTGACGTGAGCTGGAGATAAATGAGTTCCGCACTTTTTAAAACCTGGAAATCCTGGTAACCTGAACCGTCTAGTTTGGTTCGCCGGATACTTTCGACATCTAATGATCGCAACCCCTGACCGGTGGCAGGGAAGCTTACTTCTCCTTCCAGGCTAAATAGATAGCTAATCTGCTGATCATTGTACTGCAAGCTAAATTCTGCCGGGGCTCCCGTTGCGATACTGATACTGGTGACCTGCACTCCTTCAAACCATTTTTCAAAGATTGAAATCTGGTAATCCGGATGATCTATAACTGCTTTATTCTGTTGTATGCCCGTTTCTGTATTCATATCAGAGGCATGGTTGTTACTGTAAATGACTTTTCCTGTTTGGCGTGCTGAAAGCTGAATCTCCATTTGTTTTAATCCGTGTAGCGGCATTAATTATCCGTTTGGCGTTATCACTTCTTCCTGATAATGCACAAATTTGCACAATTGTTTATAATTAGTCTAAATAAATGAATAAATATTTATCTGTTGCTTTTTTGCTTTGCGGTTTTGCTGCTGCTGCACAGGATGTTAAAGTGGATACCGCCCGGGCGACCGATTTAAAGGATGTGGTGGTAACAGGTCAGTTTGGTCCGCAAACTTTAAAAAACTCCGTGTATAACGTCAGAACAATCAGTTCCGAAAAGATCAGGCTACGCGGGGCAACTAATTTGCAGCAGGTATTAAATACAGAACTCGGATTTAGATTTAGCAATGATTTGACATTGGGCACTACAGACGTATCGTTAATGGGCATGACTGGAAGAAACGTTAAAATTTTACTCGATGGTGTACCGATGGTTGACCGCTCGGATACGAGAGAAAGCCTTGGGCAGATTGATATTAATACAGTTGATCGGATTGAAATTGTTGAAGGGCCGATGTCTGTTGTTTATGGAACGGATGCTTTGGCTGGGGTAATTAACATCATTACTAAAAAACCTGCAAATGCACTTTTTAATGTTAATGCCCGGGTTCAGGAAGAAACGGTTGGTAAAGAATATAATGGATTTACAGGATCTGGGGTACATAACCAGAGCTTAAACCTGAGCTGGCAAAAGAATGGCTGGAGTGCGCTGGCAGGTGGAAGCCATAATGAATTTGGCGGATGGAACCTCCCTCCCAAAACGGCTACACTTGCGCAGTTTAACAGTTGGGGTACCTTTTGGAAACCAAAAGAGCAATGGCTGGGAAATGCGAAAGTGGGTTATAAGAATGACAACTTTAATATCTGGTACCGCTTAGATGGGGTAAATGAAGTTATTGATGTACGCTATGGGATTAATGATCTCGGAAAAGGTAAACTCGCAGCTTATACAACAGACCGTTATACGCAGCAGTTGCAATCGGAATGGCGGATAAACCCTAACCTACAGCTTACGGCAATTGCTGGTTATACCGACTTGCAAAGGAATACACGTACCGTTCTTCATGATTTTACTAACAATACAGAAGAATTAACCACTGCAGCCGGAGAACAGGATGTGGCTAAGTTCAACTCTGCTATTTTTCGCACTACTGCTATTTATAAGCTTAATGATCTGATTTCTTTTCAGCCAGGGTTTGAATATAATCGTGATGGCGCATCAGGACAAAGGATATCTGGAACGCCTGTCATTTCTGATTACGCCTTTTTTGCTTCATCAGAAATCAAGCCGGTAAACTGGATGAATATCCGCCCGGGTCTCAGATTCATCAAAAATTCAATCTATGATGCACCACCGGTCATTCCTTCACTAAACACGAAGTTCCGGCTGAGTAAAACGCTGGATTTAAGGTTAGCTTATGCACGGGGCTTTAGGTCACCGGCACTAAGGGAACTATATTATGATTTTGTAGATGCCAGTCATGTCATTTACGGTAATCCAAACCTGAAGGCTGAAGAATCAAATAGTTTTAATGGTTCGGTGGCCTGGTCGGGTATTACTACTGAAAGTGTTCAGTTTCGCTCTACCCTTGCAGGCTTTTTCAATAAGTTTAAGAACAAAATTGATTTTGCACAAGATCCGAACGATGATGCGGTGACCAGCCTGTTTAACGTGGCTAACTTTAAAACGGTTGGTACCACACTAGATAATACTTTGATCTACAAAAGCTTTCAGGCTAACCTGGGTTTCTCTTACATCGGCAGCTATCATGATTACTCAGAGGATGAGCAGTTCACCGGCAGTAAAGTGATATGGTCTCCGGAAGTTTCGGCAAGCCTGAACTACAAGCTTACCAGGCTAAATGGCGGTGTGAGTTTATTTTATAAGTACACCGGTGATAAACTGGGCTTTCAAACCACCACCGGCGGCTATCAGCAAACCAAAATATCGGGTTTCAGCTTTGCCGACTTCATGATTAATAAGAATATCAGGAAATTCCTGACCATTAACGCGGGAGTTAAAAATATATTCAACGTAACCCAATTAAACAGTACGGCGACTTCAGCTTCATCGGCTAATCCACATAGCACAACCACCGGAGCTGTTCCCCTGAGTTACGGAAGATCATATACGCTTGGACTAACTTATAACTGGAATAAAATTTAAATATAACTAAGAATTAAAAAACAGAAAATGAACAAACTTAACTCAATGATTGCGATAGCATTTATCGCCGTAACATTTGCAGCCTGTAAAAAAGATAGCGACGAACCTATTGTGGTAGTTCCGCCATCAGACGGGAGTACGCTTACACTGAATGGATTAGTTGGAGCAGAACTGGGAAGTGCCGCAGGAAATAGTGTTTATGTTGATTTTAGTACTGATAAGCAAACCGCTGTTGACAGAGATAGTTGGGATTTGGGATTTTATTCAGGATCGGATTTTAAGGTAATTTTAAATTCTACTAATGGCGCCTCTGCTTTAGCGGTGAATAAAACAGATATTAATGCTGTAAGTATTGCTGATTTTGATGCCAACCTGCTTAAGGTTGGACAAGGTGGCGGTGTGTTGACTGCAACTGGTACTACCCCCGTAGTTATCGATGATCCAAGGGAAGCAAGTATTATCAATAAGCCTGTCATTGCTGCAATCTCTGCAACTGATTTAGAAAACAAAGTTTATATCATCAACCGAAAAGGTGGAACCAATACCGTTCTTACCAATGATGAATTATATAAAGTACGTGTTATCAGAAAAGGAACTACAGGTTATACTTTACAGTATGCCAAAGTTGCCGCTACTACATACCAAACTTTGGATATCACGAAAAATACTGAAGCCAATTTTCAGTTTGCATCCTTGGTTAAGGGTACAGCAGTAACTGTTGAACCGGCAAAAGCAAGTTGGGATATTGTTTGGGGATATAGCATGTATTGGACATCTACTACTTCTGCAGCAGGAGTTATAACTCAGTTGCCGTATGCATTCTCAGATTTAGTTTTCATTAACAATATAGGTGGTGTAACAGCAGCATCAATAGCTGTTACCACAAGTTTAACTTATGCTTCTTTTTCAGAATCAAATTTAACCGGAATTACTTTTTCTTCTGCAAGAGATGTAATTGGATCCAATTGGAGATTTACTACAGGGACAGCAATTGGTGTGAATTCGAACGTATTCTATTTAATTAAAGATGGCGTGGGTAACGTTTACAAATTGAAATTTGTGAGCTTTATTTCAAACGATGGCGGTACCCGTGGTAAACCGGTAATCGAATACAAATTGGTTAAAAAAGGATCTTAATATACAGATGCTCCCAATCTCAGCTTTTAAAAATATGTTTTGTTAGTTGGATAGATGCTCCCCGCGATGGGGAGCTTTATCTTTTAAGCCGTCCACTAAACCCGGACGGCTTTTATCATCCTGTCCTTTCCCTGCATATCGGCTTTTAATTCGATGTCAGAGAATTCTTTAGCCAGAAGCATATCAACTGTTTCCTGACCCAGATATTCATTGATTTCGAAATATAACTGGCCGCCATGATGAAGTTGTTTTTTTGCAAAATCAGCAATGGCTTTATAGAAAACCAGTGGTTCCTCATTGCTCACGAATAAGGCCATGTGAGGTTCGTGCGACAGTACATTGTTATGCATCTGCTCTTTCTCTAATTCCCTGATATATGGAGGATTACTCACGATGATATCAAATTTATCTTCAGTTGTATAGTTCAGGATATCGGCATTGATGAAATTAATATCTGTTTTCAGCTGCGATGCGTTTTCTCTTGCCATATCAAGCGCCTGAGGCGAGACATCCATCGTGCTTACCCGGAATGCCGGAAGATACTTTTTGATCGATATGGGAATACATCCGGAGCCTGTGCCAATATCCAACACACTTTTGTTTTTAGTGGAAGAACCAGCATGATCGTTGATGATCCAGTCGACCAGTTCCTCAGTCTCCGGCCTTGGAATCAGCACATTTTCATTCACCTTAAAAACTGACCCATAGAAATGAGCCTCTCCTAATATGTGCTGGATAGGCTTTCCTATTTTAAGGTCGTTTAACACCGTTAGTAACTGCTGAACCTGTATGGGATTGAGTCGTTGATCTTCTGGTAGCAGGAGCAATTTACGATAAGGAATGCCGGTAATATGTTCTATTGCCATTTCAAGCAAAACCTTTGCGTCATCCTCATCATATAACATTTCAAGTTCCAGGATATAATCCTCTTTTAAGGCTCCAATTTTCATTGCTGTAAAATTACTTAATTGACATCATATGGAATCTATTTATGAGTTCAATGAGGCATTTTTTACTATTTTTGCAACAATGACCCATGAATTTTATATGAAACGCTGTCTGGAATTAGCAGCGTTGGCAATCGGTAATGTAAGTCCTAATCCCATGGTGGGTTGCGTCATCGTTGTTGACGGGAAAATCATTGGTGAAGGTTATCATCAGCAGTTTGGAAAGGCACATGCTGAGCCCAATGCGGTTCAATCTGTATTTGATCGTTATGGCGATGCGGCCCCCGGGCTTTTAAAGCAAGCTATTGCATATGTGAACCTGGAACCTTGTGCCCATTTCGGCAAAACCCCGCCCTGTGCTGATCTTTTTGTTAAGCATCAGCTGAAGCAGGTGATTATTGGCAACCGTGACCCTTTTTCGGGAGTAGACGGCAAAGGTATCGAAAAGCTGCGTAATGCCGGGATTGAGGTTTCCAGCGGGATTCTGGATGAAGCCTGCAGGTATTTTAACAGACGCTTTTTTACACGTATAGAAAAACAAAGGCCATACATAATTTTAAAGTGGGCAGAAACGGCAAATGGGTACTTTGCCACCAAAGATGGCCATCAGAAATGGATCAGCGGTGCAGTGGCCAAACGACTGGCACACCAG
Organism: Pedobacter frigidisoli; assembly: GCF_032678525.1. Classification (GTDB taxonomy): domain Bacteria; phylum Bacteroidota; class Bacteroidia; order Sphingobacteriales; family Sphingobacteriaceae; genus Pedobacter; species Pedobacter frigidisoli_A. The sequence goes on along the minus strand of NZ_JAVTSE010000005.1, from coordinate 5,598 downwards.
TGGCGCACAGAGGAGGATGCCATTTTGATCGGCAAGCAAACCGCCATCATTGATAATCCGCATTTGACTGCGCGCGAATGGCCGGGCAAGAATCCTGTGCGGTTGGTGATCGACCGTAATTTACAAATACCTCAAAATAATCACATTTTCAATCAGGAGGCCAAAACCATCATCTTTAACGAGGTTAAAACAGATGTTGAAAATAACATCCATTACATTCAGATGGAAGACATGCATTTTTATCTGGCCCAGAAAATTGCCTTTCAGCTGTATCTTATGGATATTCAATCTGTCATCATCGAAGGAGGCGTGCAGATTCTCCTGCAGTTTTTAGAGGGGGGCCTTTGGGATGAAGCCAGGATATTTACCTCTGCCAATAGCTGGACGGAAGGAATAGCCTCGCCTGCTATCAACGGCCATTTAATCAACCAGGAACAGGTTGGAACAGATAAGCTTTCCATTTACATAAACGCCATAAATAAATGATATTTATTGTTTTAAGTATTTGCTGTAGTGTTACCGTAGCCGTGTTACTGAAACTGGCAAAGCGGTACCAGATCAGCATCATTCAAGCCGTTGCCGTTAATTATTTTGCTGCCCTGTTGCTTTGTTTCTTGTTTTTTAAACCGGACGTTAGCCTGCTTAATGCTGCGGCACCCTGGCAGATCTATATACCCATAGCTATCCTACTTCCCTCTGTATTTTTAATCCTTGCGGCATCGATCAAAAATCTGGGTATTGTGAAAACGGATATCGCTCAGCGCCTGTCGCTATTCATTCCTGTTCTGGCAGCTTTCTTTATTTTTAAAGAAGACTTCAATCAGTTAAAAATCATTGGTCTGGCTGTAGGTTTTCCTGCGATATTTCTCACGTTTCTGCGTAAGGCTGAAACTAATGAAACTAAAGGAAATTGGCTTTATCCGGTATTGGTTTTCGCTGGCTTCGGTATCATAGATGTGCTTTTTAAGCAGATTGCATTATATAAAGCGGTTCCTTATACCACGTCCCTGTTTATCGTGTTTGCAATGGCTTTTGTGGTTGCCCTGGTAATTGTGGTGTTTTTAGCAATCACCGGGAAAATCAGACTTCAACTGGTAAACCTGGCATGTGGACTGATATTGGGCTTATTTAATTTTGGCAATATTCTTTTTTACATGAAGGCCCATAAGGCATTGGCTAACAATCCGTCGACCGTATTTGCCGCCATGAACCTGGGTGTAATTATTGTAGGCAGCATTATTGGTATCCTGGTGTTTAAAGAGAAGCTGACGAAACTCAACTACATGGGTATTTTATTGGCACTGGCCGCAGTAATCATCATCACTTTATCGCAAAATGCTGTTCGATGATACTTATAAAACGATCGAAGGTGCTTCAAAAGGCATTTTTCGTGATAAGGGCAGTAAGTTTCTGGCCTATGCGTACCCTATTCGGTCGGAAGAAGAGGTGAAGCCCCTGTTGTTAAACCTCCGCGCTGAGCATAGCAAAGCCAGGCATTGGTGTTACGCTTACCGGCTTAGTCCCGATCGGTCAGTGTTCAGGATTAACGATGATGGTGAGCCATCAGGTACGGCCGGGCGACCCATCTTAAATTGTTTGTTATCTGCCGATGCGACGAACGTTTTAATTGTTGTAGTACGGTATTTCGGGGGAACGCTGCTGGGTGTTCCAGGTTTAATTAATGCCTACAAAACGGCAAGTGTGGATGCGCTCAACGCGGCACACATCGTTTCTAAAACCGTCAACGATATTTATGAAGTAGATTTTGAATATCTTCAGATGAATGACGTGATGAAAGTAGTGAAAGACGAAGAACTGAAGGTGCTTGATCAGCAGTTCGATACAAACTGCACACTGAAATTTGAAGTCAGAAAGATTAGCTTGAACCAGGTTTTAGCTAAATTTGATAAAATAGACCAGGTGAAGACCAGGTATATACAAACCATATAACTCAAATAACCCCACCATGAAAATAGCTGAAAGTGATCTGATTATCAACCCTGATGGAAGTATTTACCATTTGAATCTGCTTCCCGAAGATGTCGCAGATACGGTGATCACTGTTGGAGACCCAGACCGTGTAGGTGAAGTGAGTAAGCATTTCGACCGGGTTGAACTAAAAAAAGGCAAACGTGAATTTATCACCCATACCGGTTATGTAGGTGCTAAAAGAGTAACCGTCTTGTCTACAGGAATTGGTACCGATAATATCGATATCGTCTTCAACGAACTGGATGCACTGGTAAATGTAGATTTTGAACGCAGGGAAGTCAAAAAAGAGCTAAGGTCGCTAAATATCATCCGCGTAGGGACATCTGGTGCGGTTCAGCCGGATATCCCGATGGGAACGATTCTCGCCTCCTCATTTGGTTTGGGCATGGATGCGCTGATGAACTATTACCAGCAAAATCCATCAGGTAAGGAACAGGATTTGCTGCAAGATGTAAATTCGCATTTTGGCCAGCTCCCAAACATCCATCCCTATCTAACCGCTGCTGATGACACTTTATTGAATACCATTGGTAAAGATTTAACCCATGGCATCACCATCACTGCTCCGGGCTTCTACGCCCCTCAGGGCCGCAAAGTTCGTGCTGAAAATTTGATACCTGATTTTATTGGCCTGATCAATAGTTTTAAAAGCAACGAATACCGGATTACCAACCTCGAGATGGAAACAGCCGGAATCTATGCCCTGGCCAAAGTTTTAGGGCATAAGGCTTTGTCGATAAACGCCATCCTGGCCAGCCGGGTAAAGTTTGAGTTTAGTAAATCGCCCGATAAAATTGTTGAACAAGCCATCAAACTGGTGCTGGAAAGGCTGTGACCTTATGTAGGCTTGATCTTTTCCTTCACCAGTTTTTATTTTGCTTCTGCACGCTTAATCTGCGCTTTCGTAAATATTGTTCAGGAATATAGTGATACTTTATAAATCGTGGTTTGTGTATACAAATCTTCAGGTTGCAGTATCGTCGTCGGGAATTCCGGAATATTCACGGCATTCGGGTGATGCTGTGTTTCCACGCAGAATGCTCCATAACCAACGTAATCTTTTCCGCCTTTACCATTTTTTGCCTTCAGCCATTTAGCGGTGTAAAAATGGGCAACAGGTTCAGTTGTATATACACTGAGTACTAAACCACTGTTCTGCTCAGTTGTTTTACTGGCCAGGGATAAATCCCCATACTCCTTATCCAGTACGAAAGTCTGGTCATAACCTTCATCAGGATTCCAGTCTTTACCGATTTCTTTTGGTTGTGTAAAATCAAGAGGCGTTCCGCTAACGGGCAGTAATCTTCCCGTGGGACAAAAATTGCCATCCTGTTCCAGTGAGTTTGAAGCAAAAATCTGTTGCTGATGTTTACTTACAGTCTCGCCCGTTGCTGAAAGATTAAAGTAGCCGTGGTGTGTTAAATTGATGGCTGTAGCCTTGTCAGTTTCTGCTTCATAGGTTAGTATCAGCTCGTCATTTTCAGTCAGCTCAAAGGTAAGATCTACAACCAGGTTTCCAGGGAAGCCCTCTTCCCCGTCCACACTCTCATACTCCAATGTCACAAATGATTCGTCTTCATCCAGCTCCACAATATCCCAAACTTTTTTGTCGAACCCAACTACACCCCCGTGTAAGGTTTCAGTGCCGTTCGTTTGAGCCAGTTTATAGGTTTCATCTCCAATAGAAAATGAACCGTTTTTAATTCTGTTAGCATACCGGCCTATAACAGCGCCCAGGTAAACACCATTGGCAATATATTCAGGATCAAGGTATTGTTCGATGGTCTCAAACCCCAGTACAATGTCCTGCTTTTCTCCTTTTGCGTTTTTTACGATAAACTTGTTAATGATGGCGCCGTAGTTAAAGATTTTAACATAAGTGCCTTTTGTATTGGTGAGTTCGATGGCAATGATTTCTTCACCATCAATAAATATTCCTGTTGGTATCTGCTGAACGCTCATAATGATAATTGGCTTTGATTTACCCAGCAAACTTAACTGAATTTTCTTTTTTTGATGCAGGATGGACGGAGTTTTTTGCCACGGCAAACCAGATTAATTATTTAATTTTGCGGCCTGATGAGAAAGTTAAAGTTAGATGAGCTGAATCGCCCGGACATAGAAGCGTTTAAAGCCCAGGAGAAACTGCCTGTTATAGTGATTTTAGATAACGTACGCAGTATGCATAATGTAGGATCGATATTCCGCACTGCAGATGGCTTTGCATTAGAGAAAGTGGTGTTATGTGGCATCACAGCGCAGCCACCACACCGTGAAATTGAAAAGACCGCGTTGGGTGCTACCCAGTCTGTCAATTGGGTTCATTATGCCGATACCCCTGCAGCTGTAGATGCTTTTCGTGCTGAAGGTTATGAGATCGTGGCCATTGAGCAGGCGGAAAATAGTACCATGCTTAATACCTTTAAGCCCGATCCGGCTAAGAAATATGCGCTGATATTTGGCAATGAGGTTGATGGGGTAAGTGATGAAGTGATGTCAAAAATCGACGAATGTATCGAAATACCACAATTTGGTACCAAGCATTCTTTTAATATTGTGATATCGGCAGGTATTGTTTTCTGGGATTTCTTTGCTAAATTGAGGCTTTAAAAATGTCCGGGATGGAAAACCTGTTACTTAAGAAACTTCAAATCAAGCCTGCTTATCGGGTTAAAGTGGTAGACGCTCCGGAAAACGCTGCTGCAATATTTGGTGATATCCCCTCTGACGTCTCACTGGTGTACGGTGGAGAAGGTGATTTTAGTGCACTGATTACTTTTACTACTGCTAAATCCACTTTGAACCGCCAGATTGAAGATCATTTACCGCGTATCAATGCGAAAACAATCTTCTGGGTGTTTTATCCTAAAAAATCATCGAAGGTTGAGTCGGACCTCGACCTGATGAAAACCTGGAAAGAGCTGGAGGTGTATGGCTTATCGCCTTGCGCCTCGGCAGCGGTGAACGGGATATGGACAGGGCTCAGGTTGAAACTTTCTACCGAAGTTAAAGCTTCAGGGATGCGCAATGACCACATCAAAAGCAATGAGTATGGAGAATACATCGATCCTGTAAATAAAATTATAAAGGTACCACCTGATCTCGAAGCCCTGCTCAGTAAACATGTAGTGGCCCTTACCTACTTCAACAGTCTGGCCTATTCGCACAGAAAAGAATACGTGTTATGGATTTTATCTGCCAAACAAGAGAAGACGCGCCTTTCACGCCTGGAGAAAACCGTTGATATGTTGCTGAGCAGGAAGAAAAATCCATCTGAAAAAAGCTGATTTTCTAATGCCGATTTAATGTTTTGTACTGAAATACATACAAAATCTGACATTTCCAAATGTTAAAAGTAACATTATTATGTGTTAAATCGACTATCTTAAAAGCCTGATAATATGCTATTTGAATGAATTTGTCTGTTTTTGGCAGGATTTTTTCTCTGATGATGCAAAACAGTGATGTAAAAAAACTGTTAAGACATTAACATTTAAAATAGAAAAAATGAATACGAGAATTACAAAATCAACAATGTTGATTGCTTTATTAGGCCTATCATCACAATTATTTGCACAGGAAGCTACAACGGCTGCCACCACTACT
>NZ_JAVTSE010000004.1:0-617342 GCF_032678525.1 Pedobacter frigidisoli | reverse complement strand
TAAAATGTATATTAACAATGAACGAATGGTGATTTATATATCCAGAGTTATGAAGCGATATCTACGCCCTGGTATCCGGCAGGTCAGCGATCAATTGCAATAGATAATATCAGTTTTTGTATTTTGGAACATTGAAAGAATGGACAAGTAGCACATGTTAAAATAAGCCGATATTACAAAGCACCGTTATCGACAATTTAAGGTCATTCACACCATACTATGTTGTTGAGATACTTGCGTAGACCTCGCCGATACTACCTTAAAAGCCCTACAACTAAACAAATTCGCTTTTGTTAAAAATTGTTAACTATATATAGGTAGTGAATTGCTTTGCATAGCTTAGCGGCGAATTGTTTTTATTGATGTTATCGTATTATTAATTATCTTTGCAGAATGTTTAAAGTTAAACACTTAATTATTTTAGTATTTATAGCCGCTTTAGGTATTGCGGGTTGTAAAAGTCGTTTCGAGAAATTGAGAGCGAGTAACGACGTTGCAAAAAAATACCAGGAAGCCCTTCGTCTGTATAACAAAAGAGATTACAGTAAGGCACTTGTGCTTTTTGAAGACCTTTCTCAAAAATACCGAGGTCGTGCAGAAGCCGAAGATTTAAACTATTACTACTCTTATACCTTATATAGATTAAGCGATTATACTACTGCAAGATATCAGTTCAAAAGCTTCGCAGATACTTATCCGGCAAGTAAAAATGCAGAGGAAGCCCGTTATATGGCCGCATACTGCTATTACCTGGAGTCACCTGTTTTCTCACTGGATCAGGAAAATACTTACAAAGCAATTGACGCGCTTCAATTGTTTATCAACTTATACCCTACAAGCGACCGTGCAGCGGCAGCAGGCAAGTATATCGCTGATTTGAGAACAAAACTGGAAGACAAGGCTTTTGAAAATGCGAAGATGTACTTAACAACAGGCCCGAGTAATGTAGACAATTACAGAGCAGCAGTTATTGCACTTCAAAACGCACAAAGAGACTATCCGGATATTAAATATGCCGAAGAAATGGATTTCCTGATGATCAGGGCACAATACCTGTATGCTAAAAACAGTTATTTATTCCGCCAGGAAGACCGCTTTAACGAAGCGATCTCTTTATATACTGCTTTTGCTGACAAATATCCCGACAGCCCTTTTTCCAAAGATGCTAAAGGATTAAAAGCTGATGCCGAAGCAGGGATTGTTTTGACAAAACAGGAAATTGCGCTCAATAATAATGAGCAGGAAAAATACAGACAAATGCTGATTAGAACCGGAAAGATTAAAGACACTGTGTCTGCAACTCCTCCAAACAAATCAGAAATAACGAATATTAAAAACAAGTAATACATGAATACTAACAAACCTGCTGTACCAAACACTACAGTTACCAGAAATGTGCACGATTTAGATAGAACTACAGACAACCTTTATGAGTCTTTAGTTGTAATTGCTAAAAGAGCAAATCAGATTTCGAACAACGTTAAAGAGGAGTTGCACGGTAAATTAGCAGAATTTGCATCAAGCAACGATAATTTGGAAGAAATTTTCGAAAACCGTGAGCAAATTGAAATCAGCAAGCACTACGAGCGCATGCCTAAACCTGTTTTAGTAGCGATGGATGAGTTTTTAAATGGTAAAGTTTACCACAGAAATCCTGCTAAAGAACAAAAATAATATTGGCACAATGCATGGAGTTTGGAGCCGGGCGTTTAGAGTATGCTCTTTGCACTATGCTTTAAACTCCTTGCTCAATGCTCAACAATAAAAACATTATCCTAGGCGTTTGCGGCAGTATTGCAGCCTATAAGTCGGCCTTTCTGGTTCGTCTTTTGGTTAAAGCTGGTGCAAACGTCAAAGTTATTTTAACCCCTGATGGCGCAAATTTCATTACGCCACTTACCCTTGCTACGCTTTCTAAAAACCCGGTATACACCCAATACTTCGAAGAAGAAACCGGGGTATGGAGCAACCATGTAGAATTGGGGCTTTGGGCTGATCTTGTACTCATCGCGCCCATCAGCGCAAACACACTGGCAAAACTGGCGACCGGAATATGCGATAATCTCCTCACTGCAGTTTACCTTTCGGCTAAGTGCCCTGTTTATGTAGCTCCGGCAATGGATCTCGATATGTGGAAGCACGAAACAACCCAGCAAAACATTGCCAGGGTTACGAGCTACGCAAATACCATCATCTATCCCACAAGCGGCGAACTGGCCAGCGGACTTTATGGTGAAGGTAGAATGGCCGAACCTGAAGAAATTGTTTCATTCTTAACCAATGCCATTAAACAATCGCTTCCCTTGTTTGGGAAAAAAGCGATGGTAACAGCAGGCCCCACCTATGAAGCGATTGACCCCGTGCGTTTCATTGGCAACCACTCTTCCGGTAAAATGGGTTTTGCCCTTGCTGATGAACTGGCAAGGCTGGGCGCAGAAGTAACTTTGATAGCTGGTCCAACCGCCCAAAAGGCTGAACAGTCTTTAAAAAGAGTCGACGTGGTAAGTGCCGAAGAAATGCTGAATGCCTGTTCTTCCCTGTTTCCTGAAACAGATATCACCGTCATGTGTGCAGCCGTGGCAGACTACCGCCCTAAGACGGTTTCAACCCAGAAAATTAAAAAACAGGAAAATGAGCTGGTGCTGGAACTGGAAAAAACAACCGATATACTGGCCTCACTCGGAAAAGTAAAGAAACCCGGGCAGATCCTGGTTGGCTTCGCGCTTGAAACGAACGATGAAGAAAACTATGCCAAGGGAAAGCTGGAAAAGAAAAATCTCGATCTTGTAGTACTCAACTCTTTAAACGATAAAGGAGCAGGTTTTAAATCTGATACCAATAAAATTACTATTTTTAACAAAGCATTGCAACGTACCACCTTTGAAACAAAATCGAAAGTTGCTGTTGCTAAAGACATTTGTGAGGCTATCTTAAAATTGTAAGATGATAAAGAAAATCGTTTGGATATTATTATTGTTGGTTACCGGCAAAATACATGCCCAGGAGCTTAATGCCCGGGTTACAGTTCTGGCACCTCAGGTTTCCAACATTAGCAAACCTGGTTTAGAGGCATTGCAAAAAACAATCCGTGATTTTTTAAACAATAACAAGTTCAGTAATGAAAACTACAGACCCAATGAACGTATAGATTGCAGTTTTATTATTACCATCAATTCATGGGATGGCGGATCAGGGTATACCGCTGAAGCACAGATTCAGAGTAGCCGACCTGTTTTTAATAGTACCTATAACAGCACTTTGTTGAATATGAGCGATAAAAACTTCGACTTCAGTTTTAATGATGGCTCTACTATAGATTTTTCAGACCAGAACTACATTTCCAATATCAGTGCCTTGCTCACCTACTATGCTTATACTATTATTGGATTGGATAAAGACAGCTTCGCCCGTATGGGAGGAACAACCTACTTCAAAAAAGCACAGAATATCATTAACCTCGCTCAGGCTTCGGGAAATACCGGCTGGAAAGCAGCCGACGGACTTAGAAATCGTTTCTGGTTCAATGAAAATGTTTTAAATCCGGTTTTCAAAGAGTTAAGGAATTTCATTTACAGCTACCACCTTAATGGCCTGGATCAATTAACCGATAATGACAAGGGCCTTACGCAAATAGTAGCAGCATTGCCTGCGTTACAGGAAATGGATAAACAAAAGCTGGGCTCTATTTTTCCAAATGTCTACTTCGCATCAAAAGCCGAAGAAGTAACCAATGTCCTGTCTAAACTGAATACGCAGGAAAGAATCAAAGCTTACAATATGCTGGCCGAAATTGATCCTGCAAATATCGGGAAATACGAGGGACTAAAACAATAATCAATAGATTTCTTGGCCTGATGCAGAGGCTAATCCATGTTCCTGAGCTCCATTGGAGCAAAAAAACTGAACATCAATAATTTTTTTCTAAAATATTTTGTTTATACGAATATCTTCGTACATTTGATTACGAAATAATTCGTACAACGTGTAACAATATGACAGCCAGTAACATCAAACCTACAGAAGGCGAAATGGAAATCCTGCAGGTGCTTTGGCAAAGAGACCGGGCAACTGTGAGGGAAGTTCATGAAGCGCTGAATAAAAAAGATGCCGGATATACCACCACTTTAAAACTGATGCAAATCATGCACGAGAAAGGCATGGTAGAAAGAGATACCAATCAGAAAACACACATTTATAAGGCAATTGTAAACCAGGATAAAACGGAAAAACAACTGGTAAATAAAATGATTGATAATGTTTTCAATGGTTCAGCTGCAAGGCTTGTGATGCAGGCACTAGGTAATCACAGTGCAAGTGCGGATGAAATTGATGAAATTAAAAAATATTTAGATAGCCTGAAATAAGTCGAAGAACCCAAAAATCACCATTATGGAAACTTTAGTACAACAGTTTGTTAAAGCATTTGGTTGGAGTATATTAAACTCCCTCTGGCAAAGCGCCATCATTTATGGTATCCTATTCATTATCATGCTTAGCCTGCCTAAGCTAGCTGCCAAACACAAGCACAACCTCGCTTTTGGTTCAATTATCTTCATGTTTGCAGGTTTTGCCTATAATTTTTTTCAGCAAATTATGATTACCGCACCTAAGCAGTCTCACGGGCTTAGCACAGATCAAATTCAGGCGTACCAGTATTTCAATAACCTCCCTCCTAGTTTCGCCAGCAGGGCAGAGCAATACTTTCCGGTAGTTGTCGCCTTTTATATCCTTGGCATTTTATTACAGCTTTTCGTAATTGCAAAAGGTTATAAACAGCTTTCGAAATTAAAGAAAGACAGCCTGAGTATTATTCCCGACGAATGGAAGAACATTTTTGCACATGTAACCGCGCAGCTGAACATTAAAAAACAAATCCGGTTTAACCTGTCAGCTTTAGTAAATGTTCCATTGGTAATTGGCTACCTGAAGCCGGTGGTATTGTTTCCTGTTGCCTTGGTCAATCAATTGGATAAGGATCAGGTAGAAGCGATACTCATCCACGAACTTTCTCATATCAGAAGAAATGATTTTCTGTTAAATCTGATTAAAACCGCTATTGAAACACTACTTTTCTACAATCCATTTGTATGGATGGCCGGCAGGTTTATCCACATCGAACGCGAACATGCCTGCGATGATCTGGTACTGAAAATTACCGGCAAACCACTGAACTATGCACATGCGCTGCTCAAGCTGGAACTTCTTAAAGATAAATCGAGCCCTGCATACGCAATGGCTGCAACAGGGAAAACACAAAATTTATATCAACGCATTAAAAGGATAACCAATATGAAAACGAATTATTTAAATGCAAAACAACAAATGGCTGCCCTTACCCTGGGAATAGCCTGTATTTTCTCGATTGCATGGATTAATCCCGCAGAGAAAACCAAGGATAATAAAAAGTCTATGGTTGAACAGGTGATAAGTTCTAATAATAAATCGAATGATTTACAAACCATCATATTCCAGGATACTACTAAAAAACGCAAATTAAAAATAGTCACCATAGATAAAAATGGGAACAGAACAGAATACAACTCTATGAAAGAAATTCCGGATAGCATCAAAAAGGATCTTGATGCGAATGAATTATTTTCAGGTCGGAATGTCTTCCGCATCACTTCTGATTCTGGTTTCAAATTCCGTGATTCGGTTTTCCATGCTAAAATATATAAACAGTTCAATTCTCCCGAGGCCCAGGCTAAATGGAAAAAATTTGGCGAAGACTTAGCAAAAAAGTATAATTCGCCAGAAGAACAAGCGAAATGGAAAAAGTTCGGTGAAGATGTGGCAAAGGAATATTCTTCACCCGAAGCACAGGCAAAATGGAAGAAATTTGGTGAAGATATCGCTAAAGAATACAACTCGCCTGAAGCACAGGCTAAATGGCAGAAGTTTGGTGAAGATGTTGCAAAACAGTATTCATCACCAGAAGCTATTGCAAAATTTGAAAAAATTGGTGAGCTCGTTGCTGCCTTGCCTACAGTGGAAAATTTAAAAGGAGATACAAAGGTTAGGCTTTATACGAATGAAAATTACGCTAAGCTGAAGGACCTCAGACGGCTAAAGCTCGATACTGCTTTTAACAGCGGACGAGATGTCTACACTTTTGATTCAAACAATGACAATGTTATATTCCTGAACGGCGAATCCCTCAAGCTTAAAAATTCTGAAGAGTATAAAAAGCTCAAAGAAAAATTCGATAAGGAAGTAAAAGAGCTTAAAGTCAAAATGGAAAAGTCAGAACAAAAAGAAAAGTCTAAAAATTAATCAAACCAAACAGCTCAAACAGCGGAGAAATTTCTCTGCTGTTTTTGTTTTATACTGGCTGTTGGAATAACTTTTAGTATTTTCGTAACCAAGTATGCTACAAAAACTTTCTATTCGTAATTACGCACTAATCGATAGCCTTGATATCGAATTTGATAGAGGATTGAATATTATCACCGGAGAAACGGGTGCTGGAAAATCCATTATACTCGGTGCATTATCACTCATTTTAGGGCAGCGGGCGGAAAGCAAATATTTCTTTAACCAAGATAAAAAATGTGTTATTGAAGGAAATTTTGTCCTCGCCGATGAAAACTTAAAAGAAATATTTGAGGAGTACGACCTGGATTTTGAGCGGGAGAGTATACTTCGCAGGGAGATCTCAATAGATGGAAAATCAAGGGCTTTTATAAATGATAGTCCGGTAAACTTAACTACGTTAAAACAAATTGGCGAAAAGCTGATCGACATCCATTCCCAGCACGCCACGCAGGAAATTAATGATGCATCTTTTCAATTGCTTATTGTAGATGCACTGTCCAGCCACAATACTTTGCTCGGCGATTATCGTTCGGGTTTTAGAATGCTCAGACAAGAACGCACTCGCTTAAAAACACTGATAAGCGATGCGGATGAGGCCAGAAGCAAGCAAGACTACGAACAGTTTTTGTACAACGAGCTGGAGCAGGCGCGACTGAAAACCGGTGAACAGGAAGAGCTGGAAGTTGAACTTGAAAAACTTACCCATGCAGAAACCATAAAAAGGGCGTTACTTACCACTGCAGGTCTTATAACTGAAAGCGAGCCGTCCGGTTTGCAAATGCTGAAAGAGGCCCAGCTACAACTGCAGGGTGTGGAGAGATTCGATCCGACAATCAACACCCTGTATGAGCGTCTTAAATCATGCATTATTGAAATTAAGGATATTGCCGATGAGGTTTCAGTTATCGAGGAAAATACACTCCATAGCGCCGAGCGGTTAGAAACCATTAACCAGCGTTTAGATCTTTTTTATTCTCTGCAGCAAAAGCACCGCGTAAGCAGTAATGACGAATTACTGGCATTACAGCATCAGCTTGAACAAAACCTGAATCAATTGCTTTCATCAGATGAAAACATTGAAAAACTGCAAAAAGAAATTGAAGCGCTTAAAACAACGCTTACTAAGCAAGCCAACCAATTAACTCAAAACCGCAAAAAAGCCATAAAACTTGTGGAGGAAGAAACCAGTAAAACCCTTCAAAATGTCGGTATGGCCAGTGCCCGTTTGGTGCTGGAACAAAAGCCCCTCGACGAGTTGGGCAAAGATGGTTTGGATGAAATTACTTTATTATTTACGGCAAATGCAGGGCAGCGCCCTGCGCCTGTAAATAAAGTCGCTTCAGGAGGTGAACTTTCCCGCCTGATGCTGGCGATCAAAGCATTGCTGGCTAAACATACTTCGCTCCCAACCATTATTTTTGATGAAATTGACACGGGTATTTCAGGGGAAACGGCGCTGAAGGTTGGGGAAGTGATATCGGCTCTCGGAGAAAATATGCAGGTAATTTCAATTACTCACCTGCCACAGATTGCTGCTAAAGGAGAATCTCATTACTTCGTGCACAAGAACGAGTCTGGAGGTAAAACAACCACCGGTATCCGTAAACTGAAACAGGAAGAACGCGTGGCCGTTATTGCAGAGATGTTGAGCGGAAGAAATCCTGGTGCTTCGGCAATAGAAAATGCAAAAGAATTATTAAGCTAAATATTTTTTTCATAAAACTAATTATTTAGTTATTTTTAAGGAATGAAGTCTTTACTTTTCTTTATTCTTCTCCTCGCCTGCTACGCAGTACAAGCTCAGCAAACCATTACCTTAAGTGGAACCATTAAAGACAAAAATGGCGAACCACTTCCAGGAACGGGTGTATACGTAAGCGACTACAAAATTGCTACATCGACTGATGATAAAGGTAGATATGCACTTAAATTAAAAGCTGGAAACTATAATATCCTGGTACAGTTAATTGGTTTTAAGGCCACTAACAAAAATGTAGTGATCAACGATCAACCTGTAAACCTCAATTTCACTTTAGAAGAAAGTGAAACACAATTGTCGGATGTAACCATAAAACCTGATCCCAACCGCTTACATTATCTTAATACCTTTAAAACATATTTTATCGGCTTAACTGAAAATGCTCAGAAGTGTAAAATGCTTAACAGCGAAGTCCTTCGTTTTGATTACGATGGGGAGAAAAGAACATTAACCGTGCAGTCTGATGAATTTCTGATCATAGAGAACAAAGCGTTAGGATACAAAATCAAATATCTCATTAAAGAATTTCAATACGATTACAAAACCAGAATTGTTTATTACGAAGGTTATCCTAATTATGAAGACCTTCCGGGCACAGACAACCAGAAGAAAAAATGGGCGATTAAAAGATCAGAAGCCTATAATGGCTCGTCACAACATTTTTTTAGTGCCTTATTTAACAACTCAATAAAAGAAGAAGGGTTTATCATCAATAAACTGATCAGAAATCAGGTTCAGGAAAATCTTGCAGATAGCATTATCCAGGCACAGGTTGGTGGTTTTACTTCACCTCTGCTTACCCTGCCAGGCACACACCAGTTTGGTTCACCGAAAACTACAAATACTGCGGTTACTATATCCAAACCCAAACAGTCGAAAGGCTTTGCCGCATTAAACAGAGCGGAAATTTTAACAGACACATTAGTTCACCGTTATAATGATCAAATCAAAAAGATAGATTTCACAAATGTACTTTATGTGATCTACACCAAAGAGCGCGAAAGCTCAAGTTTTAAAGCCCGTATTGGCATGCCAGTGAACAGGCCTTCTGAATTGAACAATACGCAAATCTCTTTGATCAACATGACATCCCCACCGGCATATTTCTATAAAAATGGTAGTGTTTACAACCCCCGTGCAATGCTTTATGAAGGCTACTGGGCCTGGGAAAAGATAGCAGACAGCGTTCCAATGGATTATATTCCGACAGCAAAATAAGCCTTAAAATGTTAAAATTGTTAAATATATTCAAAGATTTTAATAAATATTACGCCTTTTGGCTACATTCGTCAGTATGTATAAACGCCTTTTAGTCGCCCTGTTTTTCTTCATTTCAGGCGCTAATGCACTTGCACAAAATACGTTCTCCATCAGTGGAATTGTCAGAGATAAAAAGGATGGTTTGCCTGGAGCAAGCATATACCTGAGTGGATACAAAGTTGCCACAGTAGCTGACAACAATGGGAGGTTTAAGCTCACTAATCTAAAACCCGGAAGCTACGATTTACTTGTACAGATTGTTGGATACCTCCCCTATTCTAAAAGTGTTATTATAGCGGATAAATCAGTAGAGGTTGACCTGGTATTGAAAGAAAATGTTGCCCAGCTGGATGAGGTTACCGTCCGGGCAGATCCCAATCGTCAGAAATATATTAACCAGTTTAAGGAATTTTTCATCGGAAAAACTCCGAATGCAACGCAGTGTAGAATTTTAAATCCACAGGTCTTGAACGTAGATTTTGACATTACCAAAAGTACACTCACTGTTTCTACCACTGAATTTCTGGTCGTGGAAAACAAAGCCCTGGGTTATCGCTTAAAATATATGCTCGATCATTTCGAATACAACTCCAGAACACATATTATTTATTATTCAGGTCATCCGTTTTTTGAAGAGTTAAAAGCATCTGCCGCCAAAAAAAGGAAATATATCGCCGCACGCGAGATTGCTTACTATGGCTCATCACAACACTTTTTCAGGTCATTGTATGCAGGTAGAAGCCAGGAAGAAGGATTTATCATCAACAAAATGGTAAAAATACCAAACCCAAACCGGTATCCTGAATACCTGATCAACGGTAATCTTGAAAAGATTAAAGCCGTTGCCGAAAAAACAGGAATCAGGCAGAACAAAGGAAAGATAGATACTGCTTTACTGGCTTTCTGGACCAAGCAAAAAGAAATGCCGAAAACTATCGACAAATTCTCAAGGGCTGATGTGCTTACCGATACATTGGTGCATTATTTCAATCAGAACCTAAGGTATCTAAACTATACCGACGGCTTGCTGATTCAATATACCAAAGAGAAAGAATCCCTTGCTTATTCTAAAACAGGTTTCTGGATTTTCAGACCTTTAGATGTACCCGAAAATGAAATTTCTGTTGCCAATTTAACCGAAGGTCCTGTTCGGTTCTACGAAAATGGCGGTATTTATGATTCGCGTTCATTACTCTATGAGGGCTATTGGGCATATGAAAAAATCGCAGATATGGTACCCATGGATTACATTCCGCTACCTAAGAAATAAGAACATCTAAGATGGATGGGCTGAACTGATCAAATTATTTTATAGCAAATTGTTGAAAAGTAGCCTCACCTACCCAATCAAATTACTAAATTTATTAGTAATTTTAGATCATGATTGGTGGCGAAGAAAAACAATATTTCAGGGGAAGAGGCGCTCAAGTAAATCCGCATAACAGATTTTTAAAAGATGTTTATGTTAAGGAATACGATGAAGGAATTGACGATTGGGAAGAAAGTGATCGCAAAACAACCTTCCTTTTTGAAAACTCAAAAACCATCGTTAACAAAGTGGATAGCCCGGATGTTGGCATGGCTTATTCTCTGAACCCGTATCAGGGCTGCGAACATGGCTGTACCTATTGTTACGCACGAAACTCTCATCAGTACTGGGGCTACAGTGCAGGTTTGGAATTTGAGCGAAAAATTATCGTTAAAAAAGATGCCCCTGCTCTTTTCAAAGCGTTCCTGGAGAAAAAAGGTTGGGATGCTACCACAATTTCGTTATCAGGTAATACTGATTGTTATCAGCCTGCAGAAAGACAATTCAAACTGACGAGACAACTTTTGGAAATAGCGCTTGAATTTAAGCAACCCATAGGTATGATTACCAAAAATTCGCTTATTCTGCGCGACCGCGATATCCTGCAGGAGATGGCCAAACTTAACCTGTGTATGGTTTATGTTTCCATTAATAGTTTAAATGAAGATTTAAGGCAGGTGATGGAACCGCGTACCACCACCGCAAAACAACGGCTCAAAGTAGTTGAGGAAATGAGTAAAGCCGGGATTCCGATGGGCGTAATGGTTGCCCCGCTCATCCCCGGACTTAGCGATCACGAAATTCCAGCTATACTCAAAGCAGTAGCCGCTGCAGGCGCAATCAAAGCTGGTTATACCGTAGTCAGATTAAACGGCGCGATCGGGCAAATATTTGAAGACTGGCTCCGTAAAAATTTCCCCGACCGGTTTGATAAGGTGTGGCATATGATCCAGAGCTGTCATGGTGGGAATGTAAACGATAGCAGATTTGGCGACCGAATGCGGGGAGATGGAAATGTTGCTAAAATGATCCGGGACAATTTCAGGCTCCATTGCCGGTTAAATGGATTAAACAAAAACGATATCATATTAGACCATACACTTTTTAAAGTTCCGGGTAGCCAGATGAGTTTATTTTAATCTCTGCAAAACGTCAGCAGGTTAATCAATTCCTTACACATGAAGTTTTGAATTTATCTTGCTCCAAAAACCTGCACCCAGTACACCCCTGACTTTGCGGCGCCCATGTCTTTAAAGGATGCATTCATGATGTTTTTGCAATGGCTTTCACTTTTAATCCAATCGATAAAAACCTGCGCTTCTGTTGTTTGTCCTTCAGCAAGGTTTTCCCCAACGGTGAGCCAGATGTAACCTGCTGCTTTTGCCCTGTCGCCAACAGTTTCGCCCTTAGCCGAAGTATGCACCAATTGTTTGATAGATGCCATGTAGTTACTTTGATAAACCGCAGCTGAAGCTAAATTAGCATTCCACGTTACAGTGCCTACAGGAGGCATCGTGGTTGTACCGCATGTACAGCCTGCCAGTCTGGTATCATTCACCAGTTTTAAAAGGGCATCATTGTTAATGTTTGTTGTAGTAGATGCTTCGATTTTTAGGGTTGCGGAAGCTTCTGAAGGAGAAGTGTCAGTTCCTTTTTTGCATGATGAAGCAAGGCAAAGCATCACCACGCACATTATTTGGTTAGTTAAAGATTTCATTAGAAAGTTTGTTCGGGGAAAGATACAGGGATTTTCGAGAAATATTTACGCTCAGACAAAAATATTCGTATTCCTGGATGTGATTAAACAAAAAAAACTCCCAATTTTCATTGGGAGTCTTTCTATTTTATTTACTTGAAGAATCTTCTTCTTTGGGGGCTTCCTTTTCTTTTTCGCCTTTTTTGTGAACAACCGAAATCACTTCCGTTGTTTTGTCATAATCGATTTCTAAAACATCGCCTTCAGTGAGTTCACCTTTCAAAATTTCCTCTGCAATCGGATCTTCAAGATATTTCTGTATCGCCCTTTTTAGCGGACGGGCACCGAAATTACTATCAAAACCTTTTTCAGCAATATATTCCTTGGCGTTCTCAGTTAAAGCAATTTCATAACCTAATGTATGAACACGACCAAATAAAGCTTTCAATTCAATGTCGATAATTCTGAAGATTTCTTCTTTCCCTAAACTATTGAATACCACAACATCATCTACACGGTTTAAGAATTCAGGTGCAAAAGCACGCTTTAATGCGCTCTCAATTACACCACGACTGTGTTGCTCTGCCTGATTAGTTTTTGCTGAAGTAGAGAAACCAACACCCTGACCGAAATCTTTAAGCTGACGGGCACCGATATTTGAAGTCATAATGATGATTGTATTTCTAAAATCAACTTTACGGCCTAAACTGTCTGTTAACTGACCTTCATCTAAAACCTGCAACAGAATGTTAAATACATCAGGGTGGGCTTTTTCAATCTCATCCAGTAAGATTACTGCATAAGGTTTTCTTCTTACTTTTTCAGTCAGTTGCCCGCCTTCTTCATAACCAACATACCCCGGAGGCGCTCCCACTAAACGTGATACCGCAAATTTCTCCATATACTCACTCATGTCGATCTGAATCAAAGCATCATCACTATCAAACATAAAGCGTGCAAGCTCTTTCGCTAACTCAGTTTTACCAACACCAGTCGGCCCTAAGAAAATGAATGAACCGATTGGTTTTTTAGGGTCTTTTAATCCCGCTCTTGTACGTTGAATGGCTTTAGTTAACTTCTTGATCGCATCATCCTGACCAATAATCTTTTCGGCAACCTTATCGTACATATTCAATAGCTTCTGGCTATCTGTTTGTCCAACACGCTGAACCGGAATACCAGTCATCATGGCTACAACTTCAGCTACGTTATCTTCCGATACCTCATAACGCTTGGTTTTAGTTTCAGCTTCCCATTCGGCTTTAGCTTTATCTAATTCCTCGATCAGGTTTTTCTCCGTGTCACGTAATTTCGCTGCCTCTTCATATTTCTGACTGCGAACAACTTTGTTTTTCTCCAGCTTGATATCTTCAATTTTAGCTTCGATATCAATGATGTTCTGAGGAACGTGGATGTTAGTCAAGTGGACTCTCGATCCCGCCTCATCCAAAGCATCAATGGCCTTATCAGGTAAGAAACGATCAGAAATATAACGTGAGGTTAAAGTCACACAAGCTTCAATCGCATCCTGAGTGTAAGTTACACCATGGTGTTCCTCATATTTATCTTTAATACGCGTTAAAATTTCGATGGTTTCATCTGGTGTAGCCGGCTCAACCATTACCTTTTGGAAACGGCGGTCTAAGGCACCGTCTTTTTCAATATACTGGCGGTACTCATCTAGGGTAGTCGCACCGATACATTGAATTTCGCCCCTTGCCAAAGCAGGTTTGAACATATTCGAAGCATCCAGTGAACCCGAAGCTCCGCCTGCGCCAACAATCGTGTGAATCTCATCGATGAATAAAATTACATCAGTTGATTTCTCCAGCTCGTTCATCACCGCTTTCATACGCTCTTCGAATTGGCCGCGGTATTTTGTACCTGCTACCAGTGAAGCCAGATCAAGTGTAACAACGCGTTTTCCAAAAAGTACACGAGATACTTTACGTTGAACGATTCGTAACGCCAACCCTTCAGCAATTGCCGATTTACCAACACCCGGCTCACCAATTAAAATAGGATTGTTCTTTTTTCTACGCGATAGAATCTGTGATACACGCTCGATCTCTTTTTCACGGCCAACAATCGGATCTAAACGACCTTCTTCAGCTGCCTTGGTTAAATCACGACCAAAGTTATCTAAAACAGGTGTTTTAGACTTAATATCAGAAACTTTTTTAGGGGCACTAAAGCTCTCCTCTTCACGATAATCATCATCTCCACCTGTAGATGCGCTGTTTGAAATATCGTCTCTAAAACCATTTTTGTTCACCTCTACCTCTTGTTTAAATACATCATAAGTAACACCATACTGCAAAAGTATCTGTGAGGCGATGTTATCATCATCCCTAAGCACAGACAGCAATAAGTGTTCGGTTCCAATTAAATCGCTTTTAAATATCTTAGCTTCTAAGTAAGTAATCTTTAAAACTTTTTCTGCTTGTTTAGTTAAAGGAATGTTGCCCAGATTAACTGTTACACTCGAAGTACCGCGAACGGCATCTTCAATTGAGCGACGCAATTTACCAGTATCAACTCCCAACGATCGTAAAATCTTTATAGCCATACCATCGCCTTCGCGGATGAGGCCCAATAATAAATGCTCGGTTCCAATGTAATCGTGCCCTAAACGCAGCGCTTCCTCTCTACTGAAAGAGATCACATCTTTAACCTGTGGTGAAAATTTTGCTTCCATAATTCCTTTCTTAACAGCTACGTCCCTAAACTATAAAATAAATTATAAATAGAGCACTTACTGTTTTCTTTATTTTATCAACAATTGCGCCATATAGGTGAATGAACACCCTTTTACTCGTATTAACATGCTCAATACTCAACCAGGAATAACGACGATACTCTTATTTTAGCCTGTATCTATCTACGTAATAAGTGTTTTTTAAGTTTTAAAAACACAATTATTGCAGGCAGTTTTGATTGATTTGCTTAATGTCTGTCTATTGTAAGTATTTTATCGGATGATTAAACTGACAATATGTTACTTTTCACTAAGGCAATTTACAATTTTTGACAGGAAAACAAAAAATTGTGACATCAAATTGCAGTCTTACCAGGTGTATTCCAAAATAACAAATTTCTTCGACTCATCAACTGCAAGTTCCTTTCCGAAATAACCTGCACAATCTCATTTTGTTTTAACATCAGCCTTATTATTAAAAAACAAAATAATCTTCATTAAAGCTTCATAATCGCTACCTACTTTTGTTTCAGAGAGCGTTAATTAAGAATGGGGGCTAGATTGATTATGATCTGGCTCCCTTTTTTTGCTCAGCTGCTATCCCTCAGGGTTTTGAGGGCAAAAGGTCTGAAAAAAATCAAATGGAGCACCGGGCGAAAGCGGACCGCAATTTATAATGGCATCTTTTAGGTCATTTGACAAAAATCAAAAAGCTTTTTCCACTTAAAGAATCTGCACATACAAATTCACCGTATGTACACTAAACTTAAATAGCATTAATGTCCTTTTCTGCATACCGCTTCGTGATTATGATGATGTTGCTCACTGCTTTTGCGGGAAGGATCGCTGTTTACGCCTTAATAGAATCGAAATTTATTACGGAAGTTTCCAAAAATGATTCTGGCGAGAAACAGGAGAAGGAAGATTCCAGAGAAGATAAAATAAAAATTGCTGATATTTTAGTACCTGTCGGCTTTCAGTTTAAATTCATCAATACCATTCATCAAGCATCGAATTTATTTGCAAATAATTTCAATCTTACCATTTGTCACCTTCCTATTTTGATACAGCCGCCTAAAAGCCCGGCTTGTTAATCAGACACAATTACATTTTTTTTTATTTAAACCTTATTGACATGATAAAACTTAAACACTTTATCGTTGTGGCTTTGTGTGCCATAATGAGCCCGATTATATTTTCAGCCTGTAAAAAAGACAGAGGCAATGACCAGGAAATGTTAACTGCAGGACCTGACCTTAATTTCTACGCATTGACATCAGATAGTAAATTACTGTTAATCAATGCTAAAAACCCATCTGCAGTTGTCTCTCAGGTGAATATTTCCGGATTACAAACCGGGGAATCAATTCTGGGAATCGATTTCAGACCAGCTACAGGTCAGCTTTATGGCATAGGAAGCACTAGTCGCTTATATGTTATTGATCAAAAAACCGGGGTTGCACGATCTGTTGCTACTGCTGCATTCACACCTGCTATTTCAGGTTCATCTGTAGGGTTCGATTTTAACCCCACAGTAGACCGTATTCGCCTGGTGACCAACACAGGTCAAAATCTTAGGTTGAATCCAGAAACCGGCACTGTTGCCGCAACGGATGGTGCAATTAACGGGGTTACGAATGCCCGTGTAGCCTCAGTAGCTTATACCCAGAATAAAGCTGGAGCAACAACTACTGTTCTTTTTGATATTGATGCAGCAACAGACAAACTTTACAAACAAGATCCGCCAAATGATGGGAAACTGGTTGAAGTAGGCTCACTTGGTTATGATGTTGATGAAACTGGTGGTTTTGATATCAATCCTGATGGTACCGCAGCAATTGCAGCAATGACCAGCGCAGGTGTTTCGGCATTATATACTATCGACCTGAATACCGGAAAAGCAGCTAAAATTGGTAACATAGGTTCAACAGTTACTGCCATTGCCATCCCAACAGAAGCGGTTGCATATGCGGTTTCTAACAATAATGAGTTACTTATTTTCAATCCATTCGCTTCAACACCTGCAATCAGCACTAAAGCCATTTCAGGCATTCAAACTGGTGAGAGCATTCTCGGAATTGATATGCGCCCTGTAAACGGACAGTTATACGCCCTGGGAAGTACAAGTCGTATCTATACCATCAATGCATCATCTGGTGCAGCAACTTTGGTAGGTACTGGTCCGCTAAGTACACTGCTTACCGCCACACAGGTTGGTTTCGATTTCAACCCATTTGCCGACAGAATCAGAATAGTAGGCACCAATGGGCAGAATTTCAGAATTAACCCGGTAGATGCTTCGTTAACTGTTGACGGTATGATATCAATAACCACTGCAGCCATATCAGGCTCAGCATATACCAATAACTTCGCCGGAACCGCAACAACAGTTTTGTACGACATTGATTCGACAGGCGATAGACTATACAAACAAGACCCGCCAAATGCGGGGACATTGGTAGATGTTGGTGCGCTTGGTGTTAACGTTGAAGCCAATAACGGTTTTGACATCGGCGGCACAAGTGGCCTTGCCTATGCACTACTTACTGTAGGTGGAACCCAAAAAATTTACAGCATCAATTTAACAACAGGTGCTGCAACCGCAGGTGCTACTATTGCTACCGCTGCAAGAGGGTTCACTCTTGGTTTAGGTTTTTAATTTTCAGTATAAAAACGATAAAAAAAGCGACAGTTCTTCAGAACTGTCGCTTTTTTTATGAAACATCCGGCAATGATAAACAACTCCTCAACAAAGTGATCAAAATATATCCTTTTTTATTGCCGGTGTTCTATCTTTGTGCGAATTGGAACAACAGATAGATGCTATCTGAATACTGATCGCCTTTTCCATAATAATATAAAAATTTATAAATCAATATGTCTGACGAGAAGATAATAATCGGAAATTTGCAAAAAATTTTCCACAATTGCGTTTGAGAGTGTTTAAACGAACATTTTATTCCAAAAATGGTCGATATATATGCCTAAAAATCCCCAATAAATCCCTCTTTTAGACGAAAAATATGTAAAATAATCGGCTTAATTTAAATTAATTTTCTAATGGAACGAGGGCGGAAAATAATGATCTATACTTCCAACTTAGGCTGTCATCGGTGTTGTAAATCTTCTAAATCTTCGTCCCGGTGAAATAGCATATAAACTTTAAAAGCGAAACAAGTCTTTCTGTTAAAATGCATGTTTGGAGACAAACTAACGAAATTGAACTCTTAGCGAGAGGGGGCCAATCTGGGTTTCGATGTAGCAATTTCCGGAGGTTTCGATGTAATAGATATTTTGTCTTCATAATTCCTCCTTCGTCGGTTTAGGGATATATTTCGCTATCAATATTATTCTGCTGTCACACTGTGATTGTTTGGAAATGATATTATCCAATGTTGCCATTCTCACCTCTGCCTCCGAAATGGAATTTTGTTGTCCTTTTTGTGAGCTCTATTACAGCATCTGAGTTTCTTCCGCGTCCCGATTTCTAGTATAGAATTTTCGGAACTATTCCAGTTAATTCGGTCAGTCTGTCAATTGCGGACATTAAGATATCTTGCTCTGTCATGTTCAAAGTTTTGTTTTGTTCAAGATACATGAACAATCAAATATAATGAACATTACTTACCAATCAAGGTCTAAATGGATTATTATTCAATAAATGCAAACGTTCACGATAATTGAACGTGATTAAAAATTGTACATTAAATATACTGTCGGCACGGTAACAATAACAAGTTTTAAATAAATATATTTATCGAATATACCGAGGCGTTTAGTGGCAGACTTGTGTCACAGCTAGGTGATAAAACCTTTTAAATAATTATTTTATAAGTACCTATAAGAATACCGCATTCGTTTGGGCTCTTTTATGAGTTTGCATTTGGTTAACTTTTCTTGGAGAAACTTGTGTATGTAGAAAGTCTAAAACTAATTATGATATTAAGAAAATCTATAATATGCGATACCATCTACTCATACCATCACTGATCAATCTGACATAAGCAGATGAATTGAAATTGACCCCTGTAAAAGAGACATTATTAGCTTGTAAATATGAATAAGTAGAGTTAGGCGAAGTTCCAAAAAAATTCGGAATTACCCCTGAATTTACAGTAGACGTAGAGAACAAGGTAAGCATTGTCCCAGTTGGATAGCTAGCTGCAGACGGCAGATTGATAATCACTGTAGTGCCTACATTCGATGCACCGTTGAAGTCGAACACCACGTAACGCGCATTAATATCTGATAACGAATAGTTGGTAGTCCCTCCAGCAGCAACGGGAACGTTAATTACATTACCTCCACTTCCATTAGTGCCGGTAATTCCGGTTGCTCCTGTGGCACCTGTACTTCCAACTATTCCGGTAGCACCTGTAGCTCCAGTTGCCCCCATTGATCCCCCGCTACCAGTTGTTGCTGTCCAATAACTGGGACTTGAGTTAGGGGGCTGACCAATGCTAGACTGTATGGATAGGTAGGTTGTTCCAACATAAGAAACCACACTTCCGGAAGGATATGCTGTCGAAAAACTGTATATGCCTCCAGTGAATGGACCTGTAGCACCGGTAGCGCCAGTAACTCCAGTTGCCCCCATTGATCCCCCGCTACCAGTTGTTGCTGCCCAATAACTGGGACTTGAGTTAGGGGGCTGACCAATGCTAGGCTGTATGGATAGGTAGGTTGTTCCAACATAAGAAACCACACTTCCGGAAGGATATGCTGTCGAAAAGCTGTATATGCCCCCGGTGAATGGACCTGTAGCACCGGTAGCGCCGGTAACTCCTGCAATTCCTCGCTCGCCTGCTAAGCTTATCCCCCAGTTTGAGAAGTTACCTGATCCCATTATGTAATCAATAGTTACATTTAACGTTGTTGCAGCGTAATTATTCACAATACCTTCCATAAAATTGGTTGGGGTATTGTAGATTCTCAGGCGTTGCCCGCCGGCATAGGCCATCCCACTTTGTACCTGAAAGGTTTTTGAACCCGTACTGATTGTATTCAGCGTTGATGACGTTGATGTATAGTTTGATCCGGTTGCGCCAGTAGCACCAGTAATTCCAGTAGCACCTGTTGCGCCAGTGGCCCCAACGGCACCGGTTACACCTGTTATTCCGCTAGCACCGTTTGCACCAGTAATTCCCATAGCACCTGTTGCTCCAGATGCCCCAACGGCACCGGTTGCCCCAGTAATTCCCATCGCACCTGTTGCTCCAGTGGCCCCAACCGAACCGTTTGCACCGGTAATTCCCATAGCACCTGTTGCTCCAGATGCCCCAACGGAACCGGTTGCACCAGTAATTCCCATAGCACCTGTTGCTCCAGTGGCCCCAACCGAACCGTTTGCACCGGTAATTCCCATCGCACCTGTTGATCCAGTGGCCCCAACCGCACCGTTTGCACCGGTAATTCCCATCGCACCTGTTACTCCGGTTGCACCAACGGCACCGGTTGCACCAGTATTTCCCATAGCACCTGTTGCTCCAGTGGCCCCAACCGAACCGTTTGCACCGGTAATTCCCATCGCACCTGTTACTCCGGTTGCACCAACGGCACCTGTTGCACCAGTATTTCCCATAGCACCTGTTGCTCCAGTGGCCCCAACCGAACCGTTTGCACCGGTAATTCCCATCGCACCTGTTACTCCGGTTGCACCAACCGCACCGTTTGCACCGGTAATTCCCATCGCACCTGTTACTCCGGTTGCACCAACGGCACCGGTTGGACCAGTAACTCCCATAGCACCTGTTGCTCCAGTGGCCCCAACCGAACCGTTTGCACCGGTAATTCCCATCGCACCTGTTACTCCGGTTGCACCAACGGCACCATTCGCACCGGTAGTTCCCATCGCACCTGTTACTCCGGTTGCACCAGCGGCACCAGTCGCACCGGTAGTTCCCATCGCACCTGTTACTCCGGTTGCCCCAACGACACCAGTCGCACCGGTAATTCCCATCGCACCTGTTAATCCAGTTGCACCAACGGCACCAGTAATACCAGTTAAGCCTGGAATGCCCTGTGCGCCAGTGGGTCCTGTAGCCCCTTGTAAACCTGTCGCGCCCGTAACACCTCTTAAGCCTTCTACACCTTGTGCTCCAGTTGCACCAACTGTACCAGCAGCGCCAATAACTCCTTGCATGCCCTGTAATCCTTGAGAACCTGTGGCACCAGTGACTCCTGTGGCACCAGTAACACCTCTTAAGCCTTCTGCGCCTTGTGCCCCAGTTGCCCCAGCAGTACCAGTAGCGCCTGTAACTCCTTGTATACCATGTAACCCTTGAGGACCTGTGGCACCAGTGACTCCTCTTAAGCCCTCTACACCTTGTGCTCCAGTAGCACCTACAGTTCCTTGCGCACCCTGAGAACCTGTCGCACCAGTTAAACCTTGAATGCCCTGTGAGCCAGTAGCTCCTGTAATCCCTTGTAAGCCTGTGGCACCCGTGATACCTCTTAAGCCTTCTATGCCTTGTGCTCCAGTTGCCCCAACAGTACCAGCAGCGCCTGTAACTCCTTGTATACCCTGTAGCCCTTGAGGACCTGTGGCACCAGTGACTCCTCTTAAGCCCTCTACACCTTGTGCTCCAGTAGCACCAATAGTTCCTTGCGGACCCTGAAAACCTGTCGCACCAGTTAAACCTTGAATGCCCTGTAGGCCTGTAGCTCCCGTAGCCCCTGGTAAACCTGTGGCGCCCGTAACACCTCTTAAGCCTTCTACGCCTTGTGTTCCAGTTGCCCCGACAATACCCGCAGCGCCTGTAACTCCCTGTATACCCTGTAACCCTTGAGGACCAGTGACACCAGTGACTCTGCAGCACCGGTAACACCAGTTGTGCCTTGAATGCCCTGTAAACCTTGAGGACCTGTGGCACCAGTGACACCTGTAGCCCCTTGTAAACCTGTGGCACCTGTAACACCTCTTAAGCCTTCAACGCCTTGTGCCCCAGTTGCCCCAATAGTACCAGCAGCGCCTATAACTCCCTGTATACCCTGTAACCCTTGAGGACCAGTGACACCAGTGACTCCTGCAGCACCGGTAACACCAGTTGTGCCTTGAATGCCCTGTAAACCTTGAGGACCTGTAGCACCGGTAGCGCCTGCTAGGCCTTGAACCCCTTGTGCGCCAGCAGTTCCTGTAGCCCCTTGTGAACCTGTGGCACCCATAACACCGGTTAATCCCTGATTACCTTGTACGCCGGCAGAGCCTGTGACTCCTTGTAGACCTTCAGGACCTGTAGCACCAGTAACACCCCTTAAGCCTTGAAGGCCCTGTGCGCCAGTAGCACCCATAACTCCTTGTAATCCCTGTAACCCTTGAGGACCAATGTCACCATTGACTCCTTTGGCACCAGTAAAACCTATTATGCCTTGAATTCCCTGTGCACCAGCAGGGCCTGTAACTCCTTGTAAACCTGTAGCCCCAGTAACACCTCTTAAGCCTTGAACGCCCTGTGTTCCAGTAGCGCCTGTGGCTCCTATGACACCTTGGGGACCTGTTGCCCCAGTAGCACCCTTTGCACCTGCAACACTATTAAATGCATAAGTTGCGTAAGGAACGCTTAGTAATTTAGTGGCGCCCATATCTATAAAGCCATTGCCAAGATTTATCTCAGTTTGAATATATTTTTGGGATGCCCCCCAATTAATTGCACTGAAGGTTCCAGTGTTAACAGAACCTTCACCAATTTCGATGCTGAACGTACCAAACTGGTTAGTTGTTACATTCTGTGTTTCCCGATATTCGATAGTACCTGTTGCTGTACCACTATGCACAGTAATCCTAATACTGATTGATGTATTAGTTATTAGGTTCCCATTTTTATTTCGAGCGACCGCCTGATACTTAAAAGCCTGACTCTGTGCATTCGCCTCAAATGAAACAAGCACAATCATAAAAAACACAAAACCGAGTAGCTGTCTGACCATGTAATGAGGTAGTAATTATAGTTTCACCAATTTAACATGGCCCTGGATCGATTCATTCTTTACGCGTACATAATATGTCCCACCTTTGAATCGTTCGATGTTTAGATCAAAGTTAATTTTATTATTTTTTGTGTAAGCAACAGTTTGGGTAAATAATATTCGACCAAGTGCATCGATAATATCTATCTGATATTTGCCATCTGGTATATTTTTAATATCTAGTTTTGCAATTCCCCCAACAGTAGGATTTGGGTATATCACTAATTCCTGGGATATATTTTTGACTGCAATCGGTAATAAAGAATTTGCATCTGACTGGATAAAACCTATTGATAAGCTTCCAAATACAGGATTACTCAGTAACTCTGTAACAGGTTCGCCGATATTATAAGCTAGCAACAAATTACCTGTACTGACAGATTCGCCGCCAGAACTGATGATATCTCTCGCGATATTTTGGGCTCTAACATTCTGATTCAAGAAAAAAAACAATATCGCCTGCAGAATTAGATGCGAAGGTATGCGCCAGTTCATAAATTGCACTAAAGATAACTTCCTAAAATTATATCCATTGTAATATTTCAATTACAATGTAATAAAAATTGTACACGTTGCCAAGGTAGATAGGTCTGGATTTCATAATATTTTATGCTTTCAATGTTCAGTGAGTGTCTGTATTCATCAGCCTATCGTAGGATTGATGCCATGATTGTGATTCCGCGCAATCGTTTTAAATGAATTGTTTTGTTAGCAATATTTGTATCCAGCCTTTAAGTAACCAATAAGTTAATTTAGAGAAACCCGCTTTTATGGTCTTTAAAAATCTAAATGGATGAAAAAAAATTTGTAACTACTCTAGGTCAGCGTATTTAGTATCATAGATCTTGTTAGGTTTAAGATAAATGACATTCTTTTGAAAATCAAGAAATGTGTTGAAACGTTTCAATACATCATTACCTAAAATGTGGATATTAATTCCCCGCATGGGTTTGTTTTTCTCTAATATCTGAGCTGGAACATCATTCAGTAAGAAAGGGCCAATTTTTAATTTGTTAAGCTTCGCTGTGACCACTGGGATTTCGTTGTTTTGCACGCCATGCATCATAACCTTTTTGATAACTGGCATCTGATCGGTTGGGAAGTTTCCGGCTTTTAGAAGGTCTCTATAAAGCATTACTGTTCGTTGGTATCCCAGATCAAAAAGAAACCAGTTTTTATTTACCGTTCCACCTTGCACAATTTGGCTTTCAATAAATGGTTTATTGTTTATATACTTAATTTCGAATTTCGAAAATCCTGTTCTGTTGTCCACTGTTTTCGGCAATCTGGAATGGATGATCATTAATTTCAAATCGTAATTAAGTTCCACAATATACCCATCAAACAAATCCCAGCCCATCAATCCATCTGCTTGATCTCCGACATTCTTCGTATCATATATTTTTGTGAAGTAGTTGTGGTGGCCAAGCTTAATTTTATGGTCTGTGTTATAAAGTTTCGGCTTGGACTTAAGCCGTTTATTAATTACTGAGTCAAGGAGTGAAAATTCGGTGGCACCTGTATCAAAATTCATCCTTAGCGTATCCGTATCATTCAGTACTACCTCTACCAAATTGGTGTTGAAGTTATTTACTAAAAAAGGGATGGAATCGGCAACCTTTGGTTTTAAAGAATAATAATTTTTTTTCGCTGGTGCCTGGATCCTGGTGAAACAGGAATCTCTTCCATTTAACAGAACTATAAAATCATAATGGCCACCAGATTTGACTCTGAAACTAATCGAATCAGTATCTGTTTTAAATTTTACAAGCTTTTTTGTGGTAATTTTACCAGTCAGATAGGTATCCAATTTAACGCCTGGCTCAATACCCCAGCCTTTAACAACGTTTCCCTCCTCGTAGATTCTGGCAGTTTTAGAATTTGCTTTGATTACCGGTATTTTTGTTTGTGCAAAAACCCCCAACGATAAGCATGAGAGTAAGGATATGATTATTAGCTTCACTTTATTACAATGAAATTCAAATGATAGGTGTTTCAAGGCCTTTGAATGATTTATATGATGTTCAATTATATGGCCCGGTTTTTTTAGCGCTTCTATAATTCTTTACTATCCAAATATATTAAAATGAATATAGATGACTGGAAAAAATTTTGTCTTTACCAAGCCATACTGGCGATTTCCTACGCTTAAAGCTTTATTTTTTTCTGCATTTTTTCTTTTGCTTCTTCAACGGTCATGTTCTCATCAAAATTGATTTTGGCCTGATATGTTCTTTGGAGTAGCGAAATGTATTCCTGCATTGGAATCAATCCCATGCTTTTGCGGCGGAGATCGAGTTGGTTGGGATCAGCTATTGGCCATATGGTAACAGTATCTCCGATCTTAAAGGTCTGTGTTCCATAGGTTTGTTTCTGGCCCGAGCGGAGCGCCATTCTATCTTGTAGAGTAGCAAGATCACTTTTGGCCACAATTCCAAGATCTGCCTGGGCTTTGAGCAAGGGGAAGTATTTGTTCATGTAAGCACTGTCAGCATGATCGATCACCAAAAAAATGGTGTTGTTTTCGATTGCGCTGAGTGCCTTTGGCCACCCGCACCGGTCTAGAATGGAGGAGATAAAATCTTGGTTTAGCCGGTCAGATGCTTTCATTTGAATGGCAATTTTCTTTATTTCTTCAGGATTTTTGGAGGCCATCGTTTTTATCAGTTGTGATCTGATCTGTTGATCACTTATCCGGATACTTGCCAGTTTTTCACGGATGGCAATTGTATCCTGACAGGAGATCCCCTGTGCGTGGGCGTTTAACAAATTGATTAGCACTAGCAAGGTAAAAATTAAAGCCTTTTTCATGACGTTAGTTTGAGTTAAGGGTAAGGTTAGTAATGTACAAAAAAACGAAAAACTTTTAAACCTACGAAATTATCGTAGATTTTATTATGGCTTGTCACGTTCAAATCCATCTATGGCAGCATGAAGCTCCTAATGAAGGTAGTATGGCTATGAATTACTGGCATTAGCGAAGACTTGTTTTAAGCCGCAGAAGAGTCTGCTAAAGGTGATAAATATCCATTCAGTGTGAGGATGCTATATAGCTACATGTTATATTTTAATGATGTTATATTATAGCAGATGTAGGGTTGATTAAATGCAGCAACCTGAAAAATTATTAACTAATTCAAAAACACCAGAAGCACCAACACATTTCGAATCATATTTCAAACAACAACTCATTTTTTTATAAAAAATTTAAAAAATAAAATTTGCTGTGACAAACACCTGTCACAGCCGAGCATTTCTTTGTAGAAAATTAATGACAATGAAAAGCAATACCCTAAAGTTGAAAAAGTTCGTTGCAGAGCCTCTTACAGGTGATCATAAAACAAATAATTACATGTCTGAACTGATGTTGTTGGAATCAATTATGTGCCAGACAGAAGGAAGTGCTTCTCTTTACAACCGGAGAAGTCCAAATCAGTGCAGTAAAAATGAAAGGTTTGTCGAAGACTACTGGATAATTTTGTGAACTCAAATTAACATCATCACTCATCTTAAATAAAGTAAACAATAAAAACAAATAAATATGAACTTGATTAATTTAATGACGACAATTAACTGGCTTGGTGTAATCCTAGCATTTCTGGCCTACTTTTTCCTTGGGGCATTATGGTACATGCTGCTTTTCCCCAAAGCTTTGAGGAAAACGCTTGGCAGGGATCCTGATGTAAATCCAAGCGAAGCCCCAATTTACATCATCGGTCCAGGTGCGTGTGCTTTGATTGTGACGATCACATGTGCAATACTAATTTATGCACTGGATCTGAGCGAGTACACTGAGGTACTGAAGTTTGCGTTTATCGTAGGTATTGGCTACCTGTTTACCAATACCATCAACATTGGTATCAATCCAAACATTCCAAAACACATTCCATACGGCATGATCACCGGATTTTACCATCTGGTAGGAATGATTATTGTATGCAGCATCATTTTCTTTATGAAATAGATTTTAAAAATGGATAACAGCGCTCCCCAGGAATCTTTCTGCCCGTCCAGCCGCCAGGAATGGCGGGAATGGTTAATTCAAAATCATGGAAGTCAACAATCGGTATGGTTAATCTACTATAAGAAAAAAGCTGACATGCCTACCCTCACATGGGACGAAGCTGTTGACGAAGCGCTTTGTTTCGGATGGATTGACAGTATCGGGAAGCCAATCGATGATAGGCAATACATGCAATTTTTCTCCAGGCGCAAACCAAAGAGCGCCTGGTCTAAAATCAACAAAGAAAAAATTGAGCGGCTGTCTGAGCAGGGATTAATTATGGCTGCCGGGTCAGCAGCAATTGAAACTGCAAAACAGAATGGTTCCTGGAGTGCCCTGGACGAGGTTGAGTCCCTGATCCTTCCTAAAGATTTAACAAAGGCGTTTGGAAGGAAGATAGCCGCAAAACGATTCTTCATGGGTTTGAGTAAATCGCGAAGGAAAAATATCCTGCAGTGGATACATTTTGCAAAACGTCAGGAGACACGTTCAGCAAGAATCACCGAAGTAGTTAGATTTTGTACAATTAAAGAAATCCCAAAACAGTTCCGGCCATGATATTTTCTTAATTTTAGATTTTAAGTAAATAGAATTTGATGGATAATATCAAAAGATTTGACAGGATCCTGCAGCTGTATTTTATCCTGCAATCAAAAGTATTGGTCTCGATCGATGAACTCGAGGAACGTTTTGATATGAGCAGGAGAACCATATATCGAGACATTAAAGCCTTGGAGGATGCTGGAGTCCCCATATCCAGCATCCCAGGTACTGGTTTCTCGATTATGGATGGGTTCAGAATCCGTCCGTCAAAATTTACTCCGGAAGAGGTTATGAGTTTGATGATTGCAGAGAAGATCATGCATAACCATGAAACTAAATTTGTTAAAAAACATTTTGAGCATGCCCTGGTAAAAATCAAAAGTTCGTTTCAGATTACTGAAAAGAACATATTGGCCAACCTGGGTGAAACCGTGTTGATAAATGATAAAAAAAAACAAACCCTCTACCTGCCAGATGTAATCAATTTGCTGGTGAACAGCGCAGCAAATCGCGAGGTTGTTTCTATCGTTTACCGGAAAAGTTCGGATAAAGAATACCTACCCAGGACTATTGAGCCGATAGGGGTATTTTATGAAAGCGAATACTGGTATCTTTTAGCCTACTGTGGAATGAGGGGCGACTACCGCAATTTCCGCCTGGACCGGATTCAGCAGGTCAGGGCCATGGGTGAAAAGTTTAAAAAATCGCATCCCAGTATGGAAACGCTCAAATCTGAAGTCACAAGCAAACCTGTAACGCTGGTCACAGTGAAAATGGACTACAAGTTTGCGCACTACCTTTTTTGGGAGCGAGACAATTTTGGCTTTGTAAAGGAGTATAAGTCAGATGATGATGTGATGATGGACTTCGAGTTGACTGAGCATCCAACATCTTTCGTGCGGTGGTTTATGAAATTTGCTGATCTGGGTGAAATCGTTTCCCCAGAGACGTTAACTTTTGAGCTAAGGGAACTCATAAAAGCGGCCTACAAAAATACTGCTGAAAATAACATAGTCTAATAAAATACATTAAAAAAACTTAACATGCCTGAACTTCCGGATTTAGAAGTCATATCCAAAAACCTGAACAAGAAAATAGCCCATCAGAAATTAATCAACATCGAGCTTTTGGTAGACAGAAAAAGTAATGCAAGCGAGCAAGAACTGCAACATGCCCTTACAGGTAAGGTACTTAATCAGATTTTTCGCACCGGTAAGGAGTTGCATTTCTCATTTTCTGAGGGCGTTACCCTCGGATTACACCTGATGCTGCACGGCGAAATTAAAATAGCTGATAAAGACGATCAAGTCAAACACACTATATTAAAATTAACTTTCCCATCATCAAGTTTAGTTTTAACAGACTGGCAAAAACAGGCCACCCCAACACTAAACCCCGAGCCATCCAGTGTTCCGGATGCGTTGGACCAAAGCTTTAACAGGCAATATTTAATGACTGCATTAGCCAAAAAGAAAGGCGAGATCAAGTCAGTGCTGATGGATCAAAAATTTGTCCGTGGTATAGGCAATGCCTATGCAGATGAAATTCTGTACAAGGCATCGATTTCCCCAATGTCAATCGCTATCAAACTAGATGAACCTGCCATAACTTCTTTGCATAATTCCATCATCGAGGTCCTGAACAATGCCATATCTTCCATCACATCCGCAGATCCGGATCGTATAAGTGGAGAGAATAGAGAGTTCATGGAAGTTCATCGCCCGAAGACCAAAAACACTAAAAAGGGCGAGCAGATATTGATCAATGAAAAAGGTGGCCGGAAATCTTATTATGTAGAAAGTCAACGATCATATACCTAAACTTTAATCGCAGTACATTTCATTGGGCGTAATTTTAACGGGAAGAAAAAAGGGTAAGGTGTAGAACACCTTACCCTTTTGATCGAATCCAATATCCAGAGCCTAAGGATTCATTTTCGCAAACGTTGCCGCTATGACATCCGGAGCAGCATCTTTCATGATTTCGCTGAAGCCGAATGTGAGTTCAGTTTTACCTTCCTGCAGCTGTATAAAGATGGCCTCGATAAAAGCACTTACCGGTGGATTTGCATCATGAATCCCTTTACCGCCCAGATCAGTGTTAAGCGCAGGCGGGATAACCTCTATCACTTCAATTCCCTTTGGCTGTAACAGATACCGTAATGAAAGTGTGAATGAACGCAAAAACGCTTTTGTGGCACAATATACAGGTACTTTGGAAAGCTGGACAAAAGCTAAACCTGAAGTCACATTCATAATCGTTTTAAGCTTCGGCAGACTGCTGAGTAAAGTAATCAGATGTAACGGCGCTACGACATTGGTTTCGATTTCACCAACCGCTTTCGGATAAAATTGATCATCTTCAATACCCATCCAGTTTTGTACACCTGCATTGTTTACCAATACGGTTAAATCAGAATGCTCTTTAAGTAGCCACTCATAAAGATCTTTTCTTTCAGATTCCTGTGAAAGATCGCAAACACGGGCAATTACGTTAGAATGTTTATCTGTTACTTCTTTTAAAACTTCCTCCCGGCGTCCGCAAATGATAATGGTATTATCTTCCTGTAAGAATCGTTCTGTTAAACCTAAGCCTATTCCTGTGGCACCACCTGTAATCAGGATTTTATTTTTTGTTAGTTCCATGTTGTATTTTTTATTTAGTACAAAAGTATTGGTATTCAAGAATCATCTTTTGTCTTAGTTTAAGAAATCGAGCTCATCCATCCTAAATTTATTCGTTATAGCGCTGGCAAAGTTATTCGGGACAGTGATACATTCGAGACTGTGAGCGGAAGCGACTTGGCGTCTGGCCAGCATGCTTTTTAAAAAAGTGGGTAAAACTGGCAGAGTCGTAGGTAAGACGGTAAGCAATTTGCGTAATTGTCAATTCAGAAAATGCAAGCTTTTCTTTGCTTCGACAGCCAGTTTACTTTCGCAATGCTGACACGGCGCCATTCCGGTCACTTCTTTGACCGTATTACTTAAGTGAACCGGATGCACACAAAGCATATCTGCAAAATGCTGGATCTCATGGAACACTTCTTCCCTCCCGGAAACAATATCCAGAACGTGCTTATCCAATTCCGCCAAAAAACTAGCTGTGATTAATTCTGGCCTCTTCATAAAGAAAATGTCGTGATTAATAATAAATATACTTAATTAAACTTTTTAAAGCTTATGCGGTTTCCCAAACGTCATTTCTCAGACGGCAATAATAAAACCGCAACAGAAATCAGGAGCAGCCGGCACTTATTTCAATGGCCTAATGGTTCGTAAAAGCCTGAATTTCTCTTCCGAAGTCTACGTTTCCATTCTTGTGTCCTTGCCGATTCTCAAATACGATTGCGGCTTTCCAGGAACGATCTTCTCCCATAGTGGATTTACGTGTCCGAGTGTATCCGGTCCATTTGGATTGCCCTGCCTGATAAAGTTAATGAAATAGCTTTGCATCAACCTGGAAACAGTATAGTCATCCGGTTTCCAGTCGTAATTTTTCTGAACCGGAAGATTCCCTAAGGCATATTCAATTTCAGCAGCATGAAACGAACTGCCCTTTATTGTTTTATTGATTAAACGCTTAAGCAGTTTCTGAAAAAAACCGCCGCTATTCATTGCCTTAAGGGTGAGACCAGGATGTGGCTGATCAAAAAGATAACGATAAACGTCCTGAGACCTGGAATGACGATCAGCAAGATTCCAGGTACTGTAATTGATGAGCCAACTGCTCGCCAAATCTCCGCCTGCTGCTTTAGCCTGCGAACTGTTATTAACCAGGTAATAATCAATTAACGACTGACCACCTTCCCCATAAATCCTAGTAACACCTTTTCTGAAACTCGCAGGTCTGATTTTACGAATCCTGTAAAACGCCCTTGCGGGAACTTCATCCTTATTCCAGCCTACCAATAGCGGAACCGGGGCCTGCCTACCTTTGGTGAAAGTCTGATCAGGAAATTCTTTTAAAAAGTATTGATCGACAACAGGCTTAAACCGCCTTGAATCACCTTTGGAAGCTGCTTTTAAAAGAATTTCTGCTGAAACTGCCCGGGCATCTTCAAGGGTCTGTACCTTAAGAATTTTAAGCAGGTTTTTGCCCATGCTGTCAGAAACCAATTGCGGCAGAATGACTTGGCGGTTATCTAGCAGACTACCACTTTCGACGATGGCACGAGCAAACAGCCCGCGGGAAAGTGGTGAAGACATATGAGCGCTTACCGAGTGTCCGCCAACCGATTCTCCCCCGATGGTAATATTATCCGGATCACCTCCAAAAGCCGATATGTTAGCCCTGATCCAATTCAAGGCTTGGAGCTGATCCAGCAGTCCATAATTTCCAGAAGCGCTGAACTCACTTTCCCTGGTAAGTTCCGGATGCGAAAGAAAGCCAAATACGCCTAACCTATAATTTATGGTCACATATACAATATCATTTTCTGCCATGCTTTCTCCATCATAAGCAGGCTGCGAACCATCCCCTCGAACAAATGAGCCTCCGTGAATAAATACATAAACCGGCTTTCTCTCTTTAATAGTCTTTGCATTTGTCCAGACATTCAAATACAGACAATCCTCACTCATTTCCAAAGACCTGAACTCGTAAAGGATATTAGACCCTTGCACAGGCCTCGGCCCGAATTCAAAAGCAGTTTTGACTCCTTCCCAATTACTCAAAGGCTGAGGAGCAACCCAGCGCAGCGGTCCTACAGGAGGCTTTGCATAGGGAATACCTTTAAAAACCAGAATTCCATTTGCTGAAATTTTCCCTTCAATCTTTCCATTTTTTGTATTAAGAATAGAGGTGACTTTGCCCTGAGCATAACCACCAGGAGATATAAAAAGAAATGCAATCGCAAGCCAGCGGATTTTGAGCATCAGTTTAGAAAAAATTGTTATCATCATTGTGTTTTATGCAGATTACTGAAAGGTGATCTTACCGTTTATGGGTAGTCATTACTTTTTTATGAAGCGTCTCCGGTTTGGGCATCGCTGGAAGACAATACATCCCCTATCAATGAGGATTCAGGATTACCGAGATATACCGCCATCAGTTCAGATATAATACCGAGATCATTAAAAGTTTCCTGAATTTTTTTCGATAAATCAACTCCTGACATAACACGAAGCACCCGATCACAGTCTTGCAAATCCAGTGTCCAGCTTAGGACATTTTCCAGCCCCCCCAAAATTTTCTCTATCCTTAATAGGTCATCGATACTGCTAGTTTGGGTATAAAAAATTAATATGAATTTTATCATAGGGCTTTGTTAATTGAAAATAGTTTAGGGGTTATCACCTTGATGCTTTGGTATATCTGAAACGGGCTATTCACATTGCTCTAGTGACCTCGGTAATGCAGTTGCTTTAGCCATGGCCCGTAATAGGAATAGAAAACCAGAAGTAGTTTTTGCCAGTTTGCGACCCGAATTCTTTCTGACATCATCTGCTGTGCTGTCAACTTAGAAATCTTTGTCAGCAACCTGGTATAATAAAGGTAGGCAAGATATACGCCTCTTTGACAGGATTTAGGAAGTTGCTGGATACCCTTCAGTGCTTCTTCAAAATCGCATTTAATGTCCTGTTCTATTAGTCTCTTGCTTTCGTCATCAAATGCTGAAAGGTTAAGTCCTGGAAAGTAGCTTCGGTTTAATGTGAAATAATCAGCTTTGACATCCCTTAAAAAGTTTATTTTTTGAAATGCCGAACCCAGTTTCATAGCCGGGTATTTTAACCGCTCGTATTCTTTCGCTGTGCCGCTGGTAAAAACACGCAGGCACATTAAACCCACTACCTGCGCCGATCCGAAAATGTACTGCTCATATTTTCTCTTCGTGTAATGCTGATCAGATAAATCCATTTCCATACTCTTTAAAAATGCTTCGATCAGTTCGTGATCAATATAAAATTTGTTCACGACGATCTGAAAGGCATTGAGGATCGGATTCAAACTGATACCCCGTTTGATTGCTGAAAAGCAATCTAATTTAAATTCCGCCAATAATTCTGTTTTTTCAAATTCATGAAAGCTATCCACTATCTCATCAGCCAAACGGACAAAACCATAAATATCATATATAGGTTGTCTCACCTCTTTGCTAAGGAAAAGAATACCGAGCGAAAAGCTGGTGCTGTATAGCCTGGTTGTCGCTTTGCTGCAGATCTGAGATAATTGGTCGTAGGTAGACTTCATGTTAAGGTAAGAAAAGAACAGGATTGTTGATATATCCCGTTCTGTTTGTAGATTAATATTGTTTGCTTAATTCACCCGTATGCAATAAATGCTCACGAGGCGCACTGCTGCCCATCATCCATGCAGGGTATTCAGGAGTGAGCTGGCTGGCATCATTCAGTTTTTTAATGTCATTTTCTGATAAGATGATGTCAGCAGCCTTCAAATTATCTTCCAACTGCACTTTACTTTTAACCCCGACGATAACACTTGTTACCGAACGCTTTTGCATTAGCCAGGCTAGAGCTGTCGCAGCCATGCTCGAATTATTTCCAACTGCAACTTCTTCCAGTGCAGCAAGGATAGGTTCACCTTTTACTTCATCAACAGGTGGGAACTGAATCGTGGCACGTCTGCCCTTGCTGTCACGACCGCGGTATTTACCAGAAAGATAGCCACCTGCAAGGGGACTAAAAACCATCAAACCCAGTTTTTCACTTTCTAGCATCGGTAGTATATCACGTTCAAGATCTCTGCCGGCCAGAGAATAATATGCCTGAACGCATTCAAATCGTGCTATGTTAAGCAGTTCCGACTTACCCAAGGCTTTTTGGATTTGCCAGGCAGCCCAGTTGGATACCCCAATGTGACGGACATGACCCAGCGCGACCAGATTTTCAAGCGCTCTTAGGGTTTCTTCAACAGGCGTGGCTTCATCCCATCCATGCAATTGGTAAAGATCAATATGATCTGTTCCCAACCGTTTCAGACTTTCCTTCACCTGGTTCATGATATGATAACGCGTGTTCCCGCCATCATTTGGGCCTTCACCTGTAGCGTGCCCCATTTTTGTTGAAATCACCAGATGCTTGCGGGAAAGGCCAAGATTTTTGATGGATTTCCCCACGATCTCCTCTGACTGTCCACCGGCATAAACATTCGCGGTATCAATAAAATTCACGCCTGCATCAAATCCCAACCGGATAATATCGTCCGCCATTTCCTGAGTGACGCCCGAGGCGGCAGCATACCTGCCGGCCGACTGACCAAAGGTCATGGTACCCAGGCACATTTCTGATACAAACAGGCCAGTCTTTCCTAAAACTCTATACTTCATGATTTTTGACAATTAATTACATTTTAATAATTAACAACAAAAATACTATTTGGTTCTTAACTAAAAGAACCAATATGAGAATATTTTATTTTTTTGGGATGCTTCCCATTCACTTAGGGCATCTTCCATTTTTCCGAACATAAAATCGGTAAACTCTTTTGCCTGGACCAGCAATTGATTTGTTTCAGGATATTTGTCCGAACGGAAGGCCAGGGCTTCAGGAATCACCTGAATGGTGAAAGGCCGTTGCGTACGTACGATAGTCTTCATAAATTCATACCATGCCGTTCGCTGAATCCGAAAGAAACGCTTACGGTTACCGTTTACGGTAAAATATTCTACCAGGCACCTGGATTGTAAAAGCGCCAGTCCATTACTGACTGCGCTCTTACTCATACTTAGTGTCTGCTGTAGTTCTTCAAAAGTCTGGTGAGGAGGATCGGCAATCAACAGTAAAGAGAGGATGCGTGCAGCGGCTGGCGGATAACCATCTCTCTCGGCACGCACCCCCATCTTTTCAACCATTTGTAGTATTTCTTCTTTCTTAGCCATGCTTCAATAATAATAAATTCATATGTCAAAAACTAACCTTTAACAAGCTTTAAAACAGTTATCTCAGATGTAGTGCCAAGCCGAATTGGTGGACCCCAGAAACCTGTACCAGGATTAGTATAAACCCACATTTTCCCACACTTATTCAACCCTACAGCGAAGGGCTTGAACGCTTTCATGAACAGGCTCCAGGGTAGTAATTGTCCGGCATGTGTATGTCCTGAGAGCTGCAGGTCGAAAATCGCAGCAGCCTCATTCGCTACATCCGGGCGGTGGGAAAGCAGGATTTTTAAATCAGCGGGCTTCGCATTTCTCATAGCCAACTGAATATCTGGCTTTTGAGTGGGATCAACATCTTTCACCTCTGGATCAATGATTCCCGCGAAAAGCAATTTTGCTGTATTATGATTTACAACGATATGCGAGTTGAAAAGGGACTTGAAGCCCATACGCTCAAAGTGGCTACGCCATTCTCCGGTATCCTTAAGATATTCATGATTGCCTGGAATATATAATACTTGTGCTTTATCATGAAGTTCGGCAATGGGTGCAATGCGATTGTGATATTTAGAAAATTTACCATCAGCAATATCGCCGGTTAAGGCGATGATATCCACTTTAATGTTCTTTACTTTTTTAATTACATTCTCCACGTAATGCCGATCTATAGCCGGGCCGGCATGAAGGTCACTGATTTGAAGAATGGTATAGTCTTGCAGGGATGGCGCTAAGTTCAAGACAGGTATATCCACATATTTAATCACCGGACCTGCCTGAGCATGCCTGTAGCCCAGCATTAATAGCAATAAGGAAACACCGAAAATAAGGATTGTAGCTAAACCAGAGAATACCGGATCAAAAAAGCCGGGCTTAGCAAAAGACAGGGGCACAAAGACGATATCACGAATTATAATAAAGACAAATATCAAACCCAATAACCCCATGTCAAAGTGCGTTACCACCCTCGTAATTTTGTTTATCCTCTCTGGCAGTACATCGTACCAAACTAATGGATAAAGTACTAACAAGGCTGTCACCACCCCTGATATCATCCAGGCAGCATGACCAATCCCCGTCAAACGATATCTTAAGAAAACAAAAAGCGCAATCAAGATAACTGCGGCAACTACTACAAATTTGTTCATTGGACAATACTTATGTAATCAAAGAAAAAGCAGCACAAAAGTAATTATTTGTTCTTAACTGGAAGAACCAAAAGCAAATAACTCTTGATATTTGTTCATTATAGAGGTAGAACACATTTAGAGTTGAATAACCCCGAAAAAGTACCCAGAGGATGTTTGTTTTTGGTAACGGTAAAATAACAGGCGAAAAATCCTGTAGCAGTTTGAGGGATAAGGGAGGGGTTTGGAAAAGACCCACTCCACCACCCTTATTGTTGCTTGACTACGGTTGCTTTAAGTTACAGTGATAAGCTTGCATATAGTTTTGTATTTCCACAACACGAATTGTTGTAGAATAATATCAGAAATGGCTAACATTTAGTGTTTTTAAATTTCGGTATAAACAAGACATGCAACCTTTAGCCAAATTTTGTTAACCGATGTTTAAATCATATTCGAATATTCAAAACGTTTTCAGTCTATCATTCTTAATATGCAACTAAAAGCCTGGAAAATTAAAACCTCATAGATACTGTTGCTCTAACATTAAATGGAGTACCAGGTGTGAAATGGATTTCATCCACCGGGAATGTTTCATTATTCAATCTCGATTCCGTTGCAAACTGAGTTTCGTTCCAGGCCCGATCGAAAATATTCTCGGTGATGATGCCAATGGTAAAACGCTTCCATGTATAGTTGAGATTTGCATCGGTGATGAAATAGCCTTTGGCAATGATGGAATTGTTTTCGTTGGCGGGGCGGGATGCGAGATAGCGTACTTTTATGCTGCCAGAAAATCTGGCCAGTTCCCTGATACTCAATCCGCCGGTAAAGGTAAATGGTGGCGCAAGGGGAATATAGTTTGCGCCCTGCTGTTCATCAAGTGCCCGACCATGGTTGTAGGTGATGTCACCATTGAGGAACAGCCAGTTGTTTATTTGGTAGCGCATTCCGAAATCGATACCCTTTCTTGCCGTTCTGCCACTTGGTTCGATAACCCCTTCATCACCTACGTAAACAAATTCCTGCTGGAGATAAAGGTACCAAAGTGCAGCATTGATGATCAGTCTGGGTACAGGTTTCCAGCTTGCGCCCAGGTCTGCGCCATAAGCGGCTGGAAGAATCTGTTTGGTGGTCTGGGCGGTAACTACCCTGGTATCGTTGCTATGGAATGCCTTGCCGAGTTTCAGGAAAAATTGCAGGTCTTTATTCTGGTTATATATAAAATTCAGTTTTGGGCTTAAGGTCGATTTTCTCGTTAAGGATTGAAGGTTGTCATTCAAATGGTCAATATACCTGAAGTCAAAGTAATCCAGTCTCAAAGCCGGATTGATCATAAGCTTACCCAAATCTATTTCAGCATTGATAAAGGCGTAGGTATTAAGCTCACGAACGTCACCAAACTGGATCCGCTCGAGGGTGGTTGTTCTGTTCAAGGTATGGGATAGTTCAATATCATTCACCACATCTCCCCGAAGCCCGGCACCAATCTGCAGCCCGTAATCTGCTCCGGCAGAACTATATTTTTTATGTAAGACCGATTGAAACCCATAGATATTTCTGCCTTCTTTTTGCTTAATCTGGTCGCCATTGATAGGATCATTCAGAAAAAAGGTAAAATTGCTATAGAGTTCGAAATCATAACGGTTGTAAAATGCACTGCTCTTTAAATTCGTAGATTCATTGATGAACTTGTCATACTTCAGATTCAGGTTTGTCCTACTTGTCTTTCCGCCCTCATTGGCATCAATCGCTCCAAACCTTCCGATCAGCCCCTGGTCAACAGCACGCTGTGGGATCTGGCCCGAGGCCAGCCACGAGCTGTTGAAATGCATCGCAGAAAAGCTTAACTTATCCTGGTTTTGAAATAATCTCGTGTATTTACCCGTGAGATTCAATCTTTTGAAATCCTGACTGGCCTCAAATGGGCCATCTGTTTTCAGGTAGTTTCCGGCCAGGTATGCAGATTGTTTTTCATCGTTTAGAAGATTAAACATCCCCAAACCTTTGAAAGTGTTGAATCTTCCCGCTTCTACACTTATTGTATTTTCATCCAAACGATCTTTGGTCTGGAAGGCGACGTACCCTGCCGTTGCGAGGTTACCCTTATCGGCATGATATGGACCTTTGTCAAAGTCTATCTTTTCCACCAGTTCGGGAATAAGAAAATGTAGGTCGGCATATCCCTGACCATGTGCATGGCTGACCATGTTAACGGGCATACCATCAACGCTGATATTGATATCGGTACCATGGTCGAGGTCAAATCCCCTAAGGAATAATTGCTCGGCCTTGCCGCCACCTGCGTGTTGGCCGATAAATAGCCCCGGTACTTTTCTCAGGAGTTCCTGAGAAGAATTCACGGGCCCGGTCTCAATATCCACGGCCGCTACCGAAGAGAGGTGGTTGACGCCTTCAGAAACCACGACCTCGTCGAGCTGGAAGTTT
Organism: Pedobacter frigidisoli; assembly: GCF_032678525.1. Classification (GTDB taxonomy): domain Bacteria; phylum Bacteroidota; class Bacteroidia; order Sphingobacteriales; family Sphingobacteriaceae; genus Pedobacter; species Pedobacter frigidisoli_A. The sequence goes on along the minus strand of NZ_JAVTSE010000004.1, from coordinate 578,385 downwards.
GAAGGGTATAGGGTAATTGCATTTTCGATTGCACCCACAATAAACACTCTAGGCTGATAGCCAAGCAGCGTCACGCGAAGCGAATCGCCAGGCCTGGAATCCTTCATCAGGAACAGCCCTGATTCATTGGAATGGGCATGCTTGTTATTGCGAAGGTTCTGCAGGTATACGTCTTCAAGCGGCTTCTGTTCCGGGGAAACTACTTTTCCCTTAAAGGTCTGCGCAGACAATGTAGAAAAACAAAAACTAAATACAATGGCGTAGAATATCTTCATGCCCGCGAAATTACATATTGCGAAGAAGTTTTGCTACAGGTAACGCTTTCTTTTCATCCGGAGCGTTGCTCCGGTTAGCGAAAGCAGTCCCGGAAGCAGCCCCAGTAAAACATAGAACCATTTTAAATCAGCGCCTCCGAATTCTATGTGACACTGATAAATCCAAGGGTCAAACCGTGCTGCAAATGGCTGCTTTTCGATCTAAAAGGCCTTTAATAGTTCATCGTTTTGTGCGTCAAATGAAAATCCTCTGGCTTTACCCCGGTATAGCCCATAACCGCTACTCGGCATGTGCCCGCGGACTTGAAAAGGAATGTGCGGCGTTATAGGGATATTCACTGCAATTGGATCGAACCCTTTTACAAGCCTTTTGGACCGGCCTATCAGGGAATAACCACTCCGTCAGCACCATCACCGATTGACAATTTGCAATATGTTTACCGGTTTTCGCATCTAAAACAGGCATGACCTTATTGGAACAAATCGCAAACAATCTCGGATTAGCCCCCGGTGAATTACCAAACCTAATGGCTCTTCCCTTCAAGTTTATATCTAGATAGCACTTTGAACCTTTATCCATCAAACAAACAGTCTCATTTGTATCTTAAATAGTTACAAAGATTTCCGTTTTCTATAGGATACACCAACCTCGGGTTTTGCATCTAATGAAATAGTGGCTACAACTTTATGGGTTTGAGGATAAGCAACAGTGACATTATGGCTTTTTCCAATTAAAACATATACTGTCTGTGAATATTTATCATTAAAGGTGGTACCAGGGTTTTAGCCAACATTAAGCTGCGATTTTTAAGCTAGTTTCCTTAAGCAAAAACAGAACATGTAGCCGATTTACCATTAGTCGAAAATCCTTCGACTGAAACACTTACTACATCTATTCCATGTACACCTTGAGGATTATGGATTATACGAATTGAATTGCCAGTTGATTTATTTAATACATCTACCTGTGTTACGCGAAAAACACAAAAAAATACTATTTTAATGATATACGGTATGTTAACACTTTCCTCCACCGCTTCCTATGTTGTGGGTAGCCAATAGATGAATTCCTGTTTTCTTTTGTACTTTTACCGATATACCTGTTGCGAACAGCAAAGCCATTGTCAAAATTTTCTTTTTCATCTGTTTTTTTTGATGCAGTCATCCTGATCGTCATTACACTGGGTGATTTTAAAAATTATGCCTGTCTTATTTTATTTTTGAGTTAAATTTTCAAGTGTTTTTTTGAATACAACTTACAGATCAGACTGGGAAGGGCAATTAGTAATAGCGGCAACGCTACAATAAATCCTCCGATTACAGCAATTGCCAATGGTTGGTGAAGTTGTGCACCAGCACCTATTCCTAAAGCCAGTGGCATCAGTGCAATAATCGCCCCTAGTGCGGTCATCAATTTAGGCCTTAACCGTGTCGAAATAGCGAAAGTGATCGCTTCATCTACTTCTTTATCATGCAAGGATTGCTTAAACTGTAAGAAAGTAAAAATTGCATTTTCACCGATAATCCCCACAATCATAATCAACCCTGTATAACTACCTACGTTTAATGGCGTTGCCGTTATAAACAGTGCCAAATAGCTGCCTGAAATACCCAGAACTGAAATCAGGAGAATTAAAAATGCTATTTTAAAATCCTTGAAAAGGAATAAAATAACACTAAAAACAAGCAAACTTGATGCAATAAGGATAGTCAATAATTCAGAAAAAGATTGTTGTTGCTCCTTATAAGCACCGCCATATTCAATGTGATATCCTGAGGGCAGATTTACTTTTGATTTGATCGCTGACTGTATATCATTCATTACACTTCCCAAATCCCGGTTATCTAATCTGGCAGTAATGGCACCAATGGTTTGCAGGTTTTCCCTTTCCACTTCAGCACTACCTGGTTTCAGCTCAACTTTAGCTAAATTCTGAATTGGAATGGCAGTTCCATCAGGCAAAAAAATCTTCATCCTAGAGATATCAGAAATACTAAATTTTCTACTACCTGGATAAACCATTCGGATGGGAGAAAGTTGTTGTTTATCATACAAATCACCGATCATATTACCTTGGATGCCCGTTTGAACCTGCAACTGAAACGATGCAGGCGTCATACCATATTGAGCAAGCATAGCAAAATCAGGCTGGACATTTACGGATGGGCCAGATAATACAATCCCATCAAACACATCAACTGTTCCACTTATCTTGGAAACCAAATTTGCTACCTGTTTTGATAAGCCCTGTAATTTTTGCTGGTCGTTACCAAAAATTTTAATCTCGATTGGCTGAGTCGAACTCATTAAGTCTCCAAGCATATCGCCAATCACCTGGCCAAAATCCACCACTAATGCAGGCTGTGTACTTTCAACATGTGTTCTGATCTCAGAAATCACCTCATCTGTACTTTTTGTTCTGTTGGCTTTAAGTTGAATGAGGTAATCCCCTGTATTAGGCTCGGTAATGAAAAAGCCCATTTGTGTTCCCGTTCTTCTCGAATAAGCCTGCACATCAGGTATTTTAACAATTTCTTTCTCCACCTCTTTCAACATCCTATCGGTTTCTTCAAGCGATGTTCCTGGAGGCGATGCGTAATCCAAAACAATACTCCCCTCATCCATTTCTGGTAAAAATCCTGTTTGTAAGCGAGGAAAAACGACTGCAATGGAAACTATTAAGATCAATATAAAAACAAAACTGATATACGGTCGCTGAATAAAATAACGCACCCATTTTTGTGGCTTAACTTCATGACGGGTAGCTTGCCTGCCTGATGCATTATTGTGTGAATCTTTTGTGAGCAACAGATAAATTACGGGTAAGCCAATCCAGGTTACAAAAAACGAGCAAACCAGGGTAATAATCATCGTATTGGTCATTACCTGGAAATAAGACCCTGCAACCCCTGTCATCAGTACGAAAGGCAAGAAAATTACAATAGTACAAATCGATGAACCGAGCATTGCGGGAAAAAGATAATGAATCGCCCTTCCAAGTAAAGGAACTGTAGGTTCATCAGGATGCTCCTCGTGTGTACGATGGATTTGTTCTACTACCACTATAGCATCATCAATAATTAATCCAATAGCCGCTGCAATAGCGCCCAAAGTCATGATATTTAGAGAGTAACCGATGAAATAAAGTACAATTACGCTTAAGCAAAGCGTAACCGGTATAGTGATGAGGATGGTTGTGCTGGCTTTAATTGAACGCAGAAAAATAATGGCGACAATGATGGCCAGTACTAATCCTATCCATATACTATCGCGAACGCTTTTGACCGATTCGTTTATAAAATCGGCCTGCACATAATAGGGCTTGATGGTGATCCCCGCAGGAAGTATGGTTGCGAGCTGACTAACCTTTGTGGCCATTTGGCTCGAAAGGTCAACAAGGTTGGCGTTAGGCTGTTTGATAACTGCAATCAGAATTCCGTCTTTACCATTTGCATTTATCCTGGTGTATTCTACACTTTGTTGTATGCTAACTTTGGCAATATCACTTACTTTTACAATTCGGTTACCTTTCCTGGTGAGTACAAGGTTTTCGAGGTCTGTTTTGGTTTTTACCGTTGCATCGGTAACTGAAAGGTATAAATAATTATGGTCGGCTAAATAACCGTTCGATTTTATAAAATTGGTTTGTGATAGTACATTACTAATTTGATCTGGTGATATGCCTAGCGTTTGCATTTTGGATACATCAAGTTCCAGCCAAAATTCCTTGCTTTTCCCTCCAATAACCCGAATTTCAGATACACCGGTAACTTGTGAAAGAAAAGGTTTCACGGTATAAGTGGCAATCTTTTTCAGTTCTGCAGGCGAATATTTATGGCTCTCCAAGCTATAGCCGCTAATGGGCAAAATGGAGGGGTTCATTTTCTCAACCGAGATATTTACCCCTGCCGGTAATGTTGCGCTGATTTTTGCAATCTGCGATTCGATTTGTTGCTGGCTTAAATTGATATCTGCTCCAGGATTCATAAATGCCGAAAGCTCGCAACTTCCACGACTGGTTGTACTCCTTACCAATTGTAGATTTGGCACTTGCTTTACCGCATTTTCCAACGGACGTGTAACCGTAACCACCATTCTATCAACTGGTTGCAGCTCAGCGTCAGCAATAATTTTAATCTTCGGAAAAGTGATTTCGGGGAAAAGCCCGGTTTTCAGTTGCTGAAAAGAATAAACGCCTCCAACCAGAATAATAATGAGTACAGCCAGAATAGGATTTCTATGAGAAATAAAAAAGTTTTGCATGCTATTTCTGAATCTTAACTTTTGCTGTATCGGCAATTCCGTAGTTACCTGATGTGATAATTCTATCAATTGTGGAAAACTTCGGACTCAACACTTCCGTCGTACTGCTGTTTTCGATGCCTTTCCTCACATTTACTTTTATCGCTGTAGAATCGTTAATGAGTTTCATTACCCAAAATTCATCTTCCGTTTCGTTGGCTAATACCGCAGATTTTGGCAGAACCTGGGCGTTTGGATGGCTGAGTTTGCTCAGTTTTACCTTTGCAATTAACCCCTCTGGAATATCTTTGCCTGATGGAACTTGAATAATATATCGCTGAGTTTGCGCTAATGAATCAACCGCAGGCATTGTTCCGGAAACAGAACCTGTTAATGAGGTCCCATCGGGTAGCAATACATTCAGGTTTCCGTTTTGCTTAATGATTTGATTAAGCTCGTAGGGAAGATCTAACAAAAACACTAAACTATTACGATTGCTGACGGTTGCCAAAGCCTCACCATCTTGCACATAATCGCCTTTTTGATGATTAACCTGAACGATAATTCCGCCTTGTTCTGCACTAATATTTGAAATCCCTGAAAACTTAAAACCAGGATCGAGCTTATTAATGGTATTGCCAATCGATCTTGCTTCTTTGGTAATCAGTGTGAAAAGATTTTGCCCGCTGCCTACTTTTTGACCAGTTTGTGCGTTAGTTTTTTCGATATAACCATTGATGTTTGCTTTAACAAAGCTCTTTTCTAAATAAGCAGACGTTGCAGAAAGCTCAATATATTCAACCAGTGAACTATCGCTCACATGTGTAATTTGTACTGGTGTAACTGGAGATGGCGTATCTGCTGTAGTTTCAGGTGCTGAACTGCTACAAGAAGAAAGTGTAATTGCAACAGCGATGCTGGCATAAATCAATTTTAAATATTTTTTCATTATCGGTTCCAATAATTATATTGATTAATCAGTTTTAAGCGACTTATAGTAGTTTGTCTCAGCAGATTTTGTGCAGACATATAATTGTTAATGGCAATTACAAAATCAGCCACCCGCAAATCGCCTGTATGCATCAGTTTACTATCCACATCAATCAATCCTTTACTAAACCTGATTTGATCGTTGATTTTTCCAAAAAGCGAATTGGTTTGCTCAATTTGCTGACGAATTAAATTGAGCTGTTGTGTTTGTTGCCTAACAAAAAATGTTCTGTAATTTGATATGGTTTCTGAGGCAAGATCCAGTTTATTAAATTGCATTTTCTTTTGATGACCATCGTAAATCGGAACAGAGAATGTAAAACCCACGCTAGCACCGAAGTTTTTGTAGGGCTGGAGTGCTAAAGATGAGTTATAACCGCCATTGGCATACACGCCAAGTTTTGGTTGATAATTTAGCATGATCGAATTCCTTTGATTTTCGTTCTTCAAACTATCCAATTCAAATTTCTTTTTAAAAAAACCAGCTTCGGCAAACAATTTTTCCGACTTAAGCATTGGTTCTTCCAAATGAACAAGTGCGGTATCGGTAATTCCGGATAAGTAATTTAGCGTGGCCAAATCATTTTTATGTTGCAAAACTGCTTGTTGTAAGCTTAATTCCTGCTGTTGCAGGGTAACCAAAAAGGTTAAATATTCTGATTGTTTGTAAATATTACTTCTGGTTAAAGTTTTAAGCAAAGCCTCTTCTTTTCGCAATAAGATAACTACTTCATTATTAAAATCAACTTGATCTTGACTGGCAAAAGCCAGAATATATTGGTCGGCAATGGATCGATTTAAATCGAATGTCGACGCTTGACTTGCATACCTGATGGAATCGCTCTGCAATTTTACGCCTTGTAACTGGTTTTTAATACGTTTTTTATTCAGTAAATCATAATTCACATTGAGTAAAGCATCTAACGATTGACCGTTGGTAATGACTTCATCATACCCATAACTACGAATAATGGGTGCATATAATCCGCTTGAAGATCCCGTGACCTGAGGTTTTCCCGTTGCCCTCACAATCAGACTATCTATGCCTGCAGATTTACGCTTGTTTTCCAAATCCTTTAGTACAGGACTTGAAATTTTTGCCTGATTAAGAAAAAAATCAAGATTTTTTGTTGGTTCCTGCGCTTTTGCAAAAAGTGAAGCGCTAAGAAGTATAACAATGGAAAAATATTTGAATTTCGTTCTCATTTGTTAAAATTTATTCCGTTAGGTAAAACTTGCGCAATTCTGCCAAAAGTTTAGCCGGGCATTACTTTTGGAATAGTTAAATGGAGTTTTTTATAAATCTAAAATCTTCCGGATAGCATTAAACCCGATGCTCCAGGTTGGTAAAAGGGCATCAAAGTAAATTTGCTATCTTTCTTTTTATTGAAAATTTGTTTCATATAAGGATAAATGAGGTATGCAATCTTAGTCGAGGCAATTCCAAATCCGGCACCGGCGACAACATCACTAAACCAGTGTTTATTGTTGTACATCCTTAATGTTCCAGTGGCGGTGGCTACGAAGTATCCTGCATAGCCAATCCAGGGGTTAACATCCTTATATTCCTGATGCAAAAATTCTGCAGCCATAAAAGCAGATGCAGTATGGCCAGAAGGAAATGAATTTTCGCCGTTTCCATTGGGACGTTCCCTGCCAACGCCCTGCTTAACAAAATGAGTAGAAACCCCCATAATCGCAGCAGACGTTACATAAAGCATAGAAGCATCAAACAGATTATGTTTACCTTTTACGCCTGAAAGATTAAGCGCATAAACAGCAGCCGCCGGTGCAAACTGTAAATAGTCATCAACATGTGCTGCGAACAAAGGATGGTCTTCCTGTAGTTCAGCTTTTGTACTCAAATCCAGTTGTTTTAAGGCACCATTATCATAAACAGCTGCAAAACCATAACCCGCCAGAACAGCTGGGGCGATGAATGAGGCTATTTTAAATTTATTCTTTGGAACAGGATTACCTGAATACCATCTTCCTAATGAATCTGGAGTTAAAGCGGTTTTTAACGAATCTATACTTTGCGCAAAAGAAGATAATGTTGCTGCTGTGAACAGCAACATTAGGTAAAAATACTTTGCCATACTAAGGTTTTATAGGGTTACCTTTTGCATCAAACAGTAAATCTTTTCCTTTTACTTCAGCCTCATAACTTACACTGCCATCAGCTTTGGTAATTTTAGCAGCCTCGGCTACTTTCATACCTTTTAACTTAGCCATTACAGCGGCTGGAAACTCACTGGCTTTGATAGAAACTTCCGTTTCCAATAAAGACCCCGCTGCTGAATAGACTTCGGAGGTTTCCTTACCATTTAAAGTAAAACCAGCCTCGTAATTTTGTTTTTCCATCTCCCAGTTTACCTTAACTCCAGGGTGACTTTTTATAAAAGCAGTTTTAACTGCAGCCGGTAATTTTGCATCTGCAACTTTCTGTGCGAATGTAGCGGTAACCATACCGCCCATCAATAAAAAAATTCCTAAAATCTTTTTCATAGTTTTTATTTTTTATCAAAACTAAAAAGCAATTATGTAGGAATTCTGTAGTTAAGATGCAGGATTAAAAAAAACAGAAAAAATATGTATTTCGTTTATTTGCTGGTAATTGATCTGATAACCATAAAGGTTACAAACTTGTTTTGTAATGGCCAAGCCAAGTCCCATACCTTCAGATTCGTTTGATTTCGAGAACCTGTCAAAGAGCCTGTTTTTACCACTAAAATCCTTTCCTGTGTTGGACATAACAAGTGCAGCTTCAGTGAGCTCGATCCAAATCGTTCCACCACGTTGATTATGTCTTACTGCATTACTAAAGAGATTATTTAACAAAATATCTGCAAGATATCGGCTCATGATGACTGTTTTATGGTTCAATTTAATTTTGGTAGTCAAACTATCTCTCTCAAAAAGTTCATGAAACTGTCTTATCTTGGATTCTATTAAAATTTTAAGATCAATTTCCTGTGTATCGGTAATCAAGTTGTTTTCGATTTTAGCCAGCAGCAGAAGGGATTGATGAAGCCGCGAAAGCCTGCCCGTTGCCTGATAGATATCTTCTAGCAGTGTGCCTTGCTGTGCGGTAAAGGGTTCTGTTTGCAGAAGCGAGTCAAGTTTCGAATTAATCACCGCCAGGGGTGTCATCATCTCGTGCGATGCGTTGTCTGTGAAACTCTTAAGCTCCCTGTAATCCTGCTTCACCCTGTCGGCCATGGCATTTACCGATTGATTAAGCTCAATGAATTCATCTATTTTTGTGGTATCGCTGTTTAGTGATTCCATTTTGGTCACTTCAAAGGATTTCATTCTTTTCAGTGTGTTGTAAAAAGGCATCCAGAGTCTACTCATTACAAAACGATTAATTATAAATAGGGAAACGAGCAAAATTAGCGTCACCCCTAAAGTAATCAGCAGGATCACCCTCACCAGGTCTTCCGACTCTACCCTTGATTTAGTAATGGTTACCTGAATGCTCTGGCCTTTTAGCCTAAGGGTCGTAACCAGACTTCTTCCCGGTTCCTGCTCGTTCTCATTTTGGTTTAAGTAGGTCGTATTGCTAAATTCCCGGATATCGTTCGCTTCTGCGGGCAATTTGCGATAGGAAACCTGCTGATCGAGATAACTCGCAGGCAGGGGCAGCTTTTGATAAGTCCTAGTGTATTGCCTGATCTCATTTTCCTCTACCGCTAAATCCTTGTCCAGTTTATTGGTCAGGATCAGGTGAATAAAAAAATAATAGATGATGCCGGTGATCACCAGGATAACGGAAGAGGTCAGGATATTGACCCTGTTATAGCGGGTAGAAAGCTTCATGCATCTGTAAATTTATAACCAATGCCATAAATAGATTTAATATAATCCTTTGCACCTGTTTCGGCTAGTTTCTTTTTCAGATTTTTACATGGGTATAAATAAAATCGAAATCATCCGACAGATCCATTTCATCGCCCCAAAGATGTTCTGCCATCGCATTTTTCGTTACGACTTTGTTTTTATTTGATAAAAGATATACAAGCAGATCAAATTCTTTTCTGGTTAGAGTAAGTTGATTATCATTCAAGGTAACCTTCATTGCGATACGTCCACTTTAATCTCATGGAAGGTAATCACATTGTCTCCATCAAAATTTTTCCTGCGTACAATCGCACTCACCCTTGCCTTCAATTCTGAAAGATGAAAAGGCTTAACTAAATAATCATCGGCTCCCAGATCAAGTCCTGAAAGCCTGTCGTCCAAAGAGTGCCTTGCAGAGATAATCAGTACACCATCCTTTTTATTAGATTTCTTCAATTTGGATAAGAGTTCCATTCCATCCCCACCAGGTAAACCGAGATCTAAAAGGATGCAGTCATAACTATAAAGTTCAATCTTTTCACTGGCCGTATCAAAATCGGGAGCATGCTCACATATATTTCCCTCTCCGGTAAAATAGGCAAAAATGCTTTCATACAATGCATGCTCATCTTCAACAATCAGTATTTTCATTTTTTTATAATTTACATCTTGTATGCAAAATGGGTTAATTTACAAGTCAGTTATATAGCCGGCTTTTAAGTTTCATTATATTAAATGCTTTTTGTTGCTGAAGTGTATTTTTGCCGTAATCAGTAAAATATAAATGAGCTGATAACATGTTCAAATTTAATTTATCCCATTCAATATCACTGTAAAAAAGATTGAGATTCGTTTCCCATTCCATTTTTAGGCGGCTTGCATAATCCTGATAGTCAGGGAGCGAAAAGTGGAGGAAATCTGCATCGCAAATCACCTCTTCTAATTTCCCTGCAGGATGTTGCGGAAATTTCGTAGAAATAATACATTTTTTTACAAGCTCGATTTTTTCTACAGCTAACCCATTCGTCCCTAATAATTCTGATGCAATCCTGGCACTTTCTTCTTCGTGCCCCCGATATTGTTCGGTATATCCCACATCGTGCAGAAAAGCAGCTAGTACCAATATAAATAGCTCATCCTCACTAAGTCCTTCCGTCTTTCCAATAAGCTTTACCCCTTCCACAACCAATAAAGTGTGATTGAGGTTGTGAAAATACATTTGATTAGAAAGTCTGTCTCTGAGATTATGTTCAACAAACCGCTCCACGGTGGTGAGTAAATTTTCCACTTGATAGTCCATACCTTAAATTAATCTGATACAATATTAGTCCCCAACTCTGGAGAAAATCTGTAGAAGACTGACGCAGAAAATCTTTCTCGTTACTTTGGAAAGAAAAGTAAGACAACGTTATAAAATTCATAGTTCAGTTTAGCTACTGATTTGATAGCTATCTTCGCTTCTGGACAAGAATTAAAAGATGTGGAAATTTTATGCAATCCTCCCGGCTTTTTTTGCCGCTGCTACGGCAATACTTGCAAAAATCAGAATAAAAGGGGTAAACGGTAACCTGGCTACTGCAATTCGGACAGTTGTAATTCTTTTTTTGACCTGGGGGACTGTTCTGGCAAGCGGAGCGGTTCAGTAGTTAAAACACTTAACAAAAACAATCTGATCTTCCTTGGACTATCTGTGTAGCTACAGGACTCTCCTGGATCTTCTATTTCAAGGCTGGAAACTGGTGCCGTTTCAAAAGTAGCTCCAATTGATAAGTTAAGTAAGGTTATAGCCATGGGATTAGCATTTTTAATTATAAAAGAACCTATTGAAACCAAAATGCTAATCGGCGGATTAATGATTGTTGGTGGGGGCATCGTGATTCTGCATTAAGATTATCCATTTGAATTAAGAATTTCTATTATAGATCAAGAACCAAACTAAAACCTTATTTTAATTTATTTTAAATAAATTTACTTTTGCACTTATACCCGTATTCATAACCCGCGCCAATGAGCTTAACACAATCGAAAACAAAACCTCTTAAGCAAAAAAAAGGCAAGTCAATTGTCAGTAAAACAATATCATTTCTGCATCTCTGGTTGGGCTTGGCAGCAGGTGGTGTGCTTATTGTTGTTGCCATTACGGGTTGCATTTTATCGTTTGAAGACGAAATTAGCTCAGTAGTATTTTCGAAAGAACAACGAATTATACCTGGAAATAAACCCTTGCCAATCGATTCATTGGTATCAATTGCAAAGGCGGGCTACCCTGAGAAAAAAATCTTTAGGATGATTGTTTCCAATGCGCCTGAGCATAGTGTAAAAGCAACATTCGGCACCAAAAAAACAGGTTATGATTTTTTGTATCTTAATCCATATACAGGAGCAATCCTTTCAAAAGGAAAAGAAAGTAAACGTTTTTTTGCCATCGTGCTTAACTTACATCGTTTTTTACTGGCAGGCACAATCGGCAAAACGATAACTGGAATTTCTTGCGCTATCACCTTTTTTATGGCTTTAAGCGGAATGTATTTATGGTGGCCAAAAAATAAGAAGGTCTTAAAGCAGCGATTGGTTATGAAATCTGCAGCATCATTTAAAAGAACAAATTGGGATCTACATGCCGTTGGCGGATTTTATTCAATGATTTTCTTAGTCATCATTACCCTAACAGGCTTAATATGGAGCTATGATGCAGTGGAAAATCTGCTGTTAACAGCGATTGACGGAAAGGTCACCACATCACCGGTGGTAAAACAAGGAGCAGAAAAAGCAATGCAAATAGAACATTTATATGCTGGCATTGTTGCAAAAACGGATAGCATTTATCCTTATCAGGGAAATATAACCATCAGCTTTCCGGACAAAAAAAATAAACCTGTACTGGTTTCCAAGGAAAATGAATCTAAATTAATCAGCACGGTTAATCAAATCTATTTCGACAATAGAAATGGCAAAATTATTGATGAGCGCCCCTTTTCATCACTTACTACTGGTAGCCAGATTAGAAAGTTAAACAAGGCGATACATACCGGAAGTATATTAGGTTGGCCAACAAAAGTGCTCATGTTTATAGTTTCGTTACTTACCGCATCACTTCCAATTACAGGTCTACTGATTTATCTTGGGAGAGGAAAAAAGACCATAAAAAGGGTTTAACAAGCAGATAAGAATTTAAAAAAATGGCGATCAGTTTTATACTGAACACCATTTTTTTTTGAACTTTAACCTATCATTTTAAAACTTAAGGATAAAGTTCCCCGTAAATCTGGCTGGTGCCTGTGGCGTTAGTCGTACCGACCATGCTTTTTCACTCGTTAAGTTATCCACCTTAAAACCAATTCTAAACTTAGAGTGGTCGTAAAAAATACTGGCATCAAAGATTTGGTATTCTGGAATAATAAATTTTGAATTGTAGGTATTGGTATAATAAGACTTATCTCCTGTGTTTCCACCAAAACCAGTACCCAAACCTCTTAATTTACCTTCTGTAAAACGATAGCTTACCCAAAAGTTTAGTGTATTTGGCGGACCAGATTGTCCCGGACGAAGTCCGTTATTCCTGATATCACTTGCATCAGTAACCTTACTATCATTATAAGCATAACCAGCAACAATATTTAATCCTGCGATTGGGTTAGCGGTCAATTCCACCTCTAAACCCCGGCTCAATTGCGAACCATCTTGCACGCTGTAGTTGACGTCGATTGGGTCTGGACGAAGGATGTTTTTTACTTTAATATCATAATAACTGATGGTACCTACAAGTTTATGATCAAATAAATCACCTTTTACCCCAAACTCCAGCTGATCGGCATATTCCGCTTTAAAGCCACTACCATCTCTTGCAATCCCACTCTTGTTAAAAAAACCATTCATGTAGTTACCAAAAAGTGAAACACGGTCTTTTAACACTTCGTATACCAAACCAAATTTTGGAGAAAAACTTGTTTGATTATATGGGCCTGCCTGGATACCGCCAACACCTAAGCCACCTGAAGTTAATCCGGTTAAAATGTTATAAACGCCCTTGTACTGATATCGGTTCACCCTTAAGCTCGCCATTGCAGTCAGCTGATCGGTGATATTAAAAACATTAGAGGCGTAAGCTGCGTAAGTATTGTCGCGGTTTGTTTCCTTGCGAAGTGTGCCCCGGGAGGTTAATGAATCTACTTTAAACTGGCTTACGCGATAACTTGCTGGTGTATTGATAAAATCAACATCTGGAAGATTTACCGTTACACGATCAAAATCATTATAGTTATTGTAATAGTCAACACCAACAACGATTCTGTTGCGGTGATCAGCTATTGTAAAATCGCCAATAAAGTTTTGTTGAAAATCTGTTGCTATAAACTGGGTGTAACCAACAATGACGTTAGGGCGGATTGTTGTTTCACTTCTTCCGTTCAATGCCGTAATATCTCCGCTAATAAATGAACGTGCCCTGGAAAGAATGGTCTGAGAAGTCCATTCATCTGAGATCTTAAAATTGATTTGTCCGAAAATATTCATCATTTGCGTTTTATAAGTCAAATCATTACTCAAAAACGTTTTGTTGTATGGAAATCCAATATCTGCAATTGAACGTTCTACGCTGGTTTGACCGCCTGGCACTGCAACATATGGATTTAACCTTACTACTGAAGTCCCTTTCGCCTGGCCAAATTCTACATCAAGTAGTACTGATAAACGATCTGTAATCTGATAAGAGAAACTCGGTGCTGCACTTACACTGTTGGTATAACCCAAATCCTGGAAACTATGCTCCCAGGTTGTGGCACCATTTAAGCGGAATAGTGCCGTACGGTCTTCATTAATCGGGGTATTTACATCGAAAGTTAACCTGTTAAAGTTCCAGCTACCGGTGGTGTAACCTACTTCGCCACCAAAGCCATTAAAGGGTTTTTTGGTTACACGATTGTACAAACCACCATAACTACTGGCAATGCTGTTACCGAAAAGCGTTGCAGACGGGCCTTTGATCGCTTCGATACGCTCAAGGTTTGCCGGATCGATAAAAGAAAACGCAGCACCAGCCACACCGTTTCTTGCGTTTGGTTCGGTATCAAAGCCGCGGGAACGGAAAGTAACCCTTCCTTGATTGGCAATCATAGGTATACCAGCACCAGGTACATTTTTGGCAATACTTGCAAGGTCCACAGCCATTTGCTCTTGAAACAATGCTTTGGGAACTGCGTTGTAAACCTGTGGGTTTTCGAGATTTTTTAGCGGCAACCGAGCGATGTAGATACTTTCTTTCTGCGTAAATTTGTTGGTAACGCCTGCTACGGTAACCTCCTGAAGCGCCTGAACATTTTCTTTTTCAAGCTTATAGTCTAGTTTTGCGGTCTCACCTTGTAATACAACCACTGTCAAGTCCTTTTGCGGATTACCAAGCAATTGGAAGCGAACAGTGTATTTGCCTGGCGCAATATTGCTGAAAGTATAGTTTCCAGTTTCATTGGTAAGAGTTGATTTTCCAGTTTCTAATATAGAAACAGATGCCGATGAATAAGGCTGTCCGTCTACCAAAGTAATCTTTCCTGCTATCTTGCCTGGCCCCTGGGCAAAACTAGAAATGCCTGCGATAAGCAGGCATGCAGTGAATAATAAGTATAAATATTTCATCAAATGTGGCTTTGTATTTTTTTAAACGGGGCAAATATAAAAACATTATTTATAATTAGTCTAAGTAAATTCGTAACATGAAAAACTAACATTTAATGCTATTCTATAAAAAGGCAGTAATTACATCGGTGACGGATACTCGTGTAGGCTATACCTTTGTACTTTCCAGCCGTTGGATCATTCCAATCCAGCCTGATATTGTACATTCCCTTAGCTGTCGCATAAAAGACAGCTGCGCCATTTTCATCCACAACAAGTTTTTTTTCCCAGTTCTCGGGATTGAAAACCCGAAGCTTCGATTTGGCCTTTTCATGCTTATCTTCCCTAAAGGCATTGACGATAATGCTTTTGCCTTGTTTGTTTACCAACAAATCCAAAAACTGGGCAGGCTTTCGTTGCTCGGATATATAGCCGGCGATGTATTGGCCGCAAAGATAATCTATAGGAAGAATACTTTCCCCTCCAGTTGCAGACCTGTCGACGACTGGATGGGTTTTATTAATGCCAATAATTCTGTATTGGCCAGATAATTCTGGCAGAAAAACCATACTCCAGCAATCAATTTTTTTAGTCATTTTTAACGGCCTAATATTTCCTTTCGGATCGATCAGTTGAAAACTAAATTCACCTGCCAGAACAAGTTCCTGGCCCGTTTGCCGGTGGCGAGTGCCAAGTTCATCGATATTTCCATAGATGAGCTCGACAGTTACCTGACTGCTTAATTTGTGGTTGCCCTTAATTTCCATCCAGTAGGCACTAGCATGGCTGAAAAAAGGCAACAGTACCAGCAGATACACGAAGATAGGCGTGGTCTTGTTAAGTGATTTCATTAGGGCAAAACTAAATAGAAAGGCTTAACAATCCATATTTTTAATAAGCTTTGGTTATAAAACTTGTAAAGCCTTTGTGGTTCAGGATACAAACGCTGATATGTTATATAATATCATTAAATGTAACATTGATCCTAATATTACGTTTATAAAAAAAGCTTATCTCATTTACAATGGTTTAGGTACTGTAGGTAACTATACCACAATTAACCACACTGGAAAACAACTATAAAAGAGAGATCGACAAGCATACTAATAATGTTGAGGGCTTTTGGGGTTTGTCCTAATTAAACAGGTTTTTATAAGTTGGTAGCAAATTATTACCAAACTGATCGCAAACCCTCAAAATAATGACCATCTTCGGAAAAGTAATTTGGAGGGGTGATGAAATTTTGCTCCCGCAGAATAAAATCAAAAATAGCTTTAATCAGCTTCACTACTTCAATCAAACATTTTTGAGTTAGCATTACGTATTACCAGCCATCTTCGGGTGTCATGTCAGATTTCACTAATTCAAAACCTGTGTTAATAGGATAGAATGCAAATGCATTACTGAATCTTCTGTATTATTTTTCTAAACCGACATATCTTCAATTGCTGGTACTGCCATTACTCCGCCTAACATTCCTTATTAAAGACAGTGCTTAAATACAATTGCCATCGGATTTTAAATAACATTTTATCTTAAGCACTTTCTCCATTCGGTAAGTAATTTAATAATATGACATAGTTTGCGCTTTCCAAAATTGTTTGCTAACAATATGACCTTATCAACATTCGACACACTTAATTTGATCCTAGTAAATGAAGTCAAAAGCCCTCCTTCCCTGGTCGCTTAAATTTTCCTCTCATCAAATTCTACCATCCACTCTATGCCGTATTTATCGCGGAACATACCAAAATACGAACCCCAGGGACTATCACCAATTGGCATTTCAATGGTTCCCCCTATCGAGAGCCCATGGAATAATTTGTCTGCCTCAGCTTTGCTTTCAGTACCAATAGAAATTTTAGACCTGTTTTCATTTTCATTTACCCTGCCCATAAATTCGGGAACGTCGTTGCCCATCAGTACATTTTCACCAATCGGCAGCGCAATGTGCATAATTTTATTAGCATCCGTTTCTGCTATGGAATTTCCCGGAATTGACAAATCTTTGTAACGGATTATCACTGAGAAATCAGTGCCAAATACTGATTTGTAAAATTCAAATGCTTCTTCTGTATTTCCGTTGAAATTAATGTGTGGATTGATATGTGCCATAGAATTTATTTTGATTAACCCGAAATTGAGCTAACAATACAAAGATCGAGTTATTTTTGAATTTGATGCCGTATAAGAATGACAAGAAAAGGGTGATTTGCGACAGAATTTATTATATTGTAGAGAAAAAAATTTGAATATGAAACATGTATCTATTCTTGTACCTGAAAATTCGGTTTTACAAGCTATAGCGGATCCACAATATTTATTTTCTACCATTAATCAGTTTATGATTAATAGTGAGAAAAAGCCGTTATTTGAGGTCAAATTGATAGGACTAAAAAAGTCAGTGACCTTGAATGATGGCCTTTACACTGTAAATACAAATCAACTTTTGCAAGATGTAAAGGAAACAGACTTAATTGTTATTCCTGCTCTGTTTGGGGATATGAAAACGGCAATCGCTAGAAATAAAGAAATGCTACCCTGGATCATTGATCAATATAACAACGGTGCAGAAGTTGCATCATTGTGTGTTGGTGCTTTTTTGCTTGCTTCCACTGGATTACTCGATGGTAAAAAGTGTTCTACTCATTGGGGGTTTCAAAATGAATTTCGAGAAATGTTCCCGGATGTTAAGGTGATAGATGGAAGCATTATTACCGAAGAGCATAGGATCTATTCGAGTGGAGGTGCGAACTCCTATTGGAATTTATTACTGCATTTGATTGAGAAATATACAGACAGGCAAACTGCAATTTTGGCTTCAAAATATTTTGCCATTGATATTGACAGAGAAAATCAATCGGCTTTTGCAATGTTTCAAGGACAAAAAAATCATACTGACGAAGCTATAAAACAGGTACAGAAATTTATAGATAACCATGTTCACGAAAAAATAACCGTTGATGGATTGGCAGATTTGGTTTGCTTAGGAATAAGAAGTTTTGAGAGGCGGTTCAAAACTGCCACCAATAATTCTGTTTTGGAGTATGTAAATCGAATAAAAATTGAGTCTGCTAAAAGAAGTTTTGAAGCGAAAAGAAAAAACATTAACGAAGTGATGCATGATGTCGGCTACTCGGATACAAAAGCATTTCGTTCCATTTTTAAAAAAATTACAGGCCTTACGCCTGTGGAGTACAGAAATAAATATAATAAAATGGTAGTGGAGCAGTAGTCTGCTTACTAATGTAGAAATATTGAGAAAATAAAAGCAATACTAAAAATACAGATAGCCAATCTTTAAATATGGCTCTATTGTTACCTTTGGATTTACTCCAAAATAATATCATTTGGATGTATGCTATGTTCAATTTAATAGGAGCGGATCAATTTATATGCAGTTTGATACTTTAGTGATTATTTTGTCAAATAAACTGTGAATATCAGTGCAACAAAACGCATATCAACCGGAACAAACACAAGCAAGCATACTAAAAGGAGCTGGAAATCAGCTCCCACACTTTCTGTAAGAAAAAATCGATATCAAAAGGCTTTTGGATAAACCCATCTGCAACGCACCCTTTTTTTACTTGCTCAATACTGGCATTGGCACTCATAATGATCACAGGAGTATTGCATAACATGCAATCAGATTTTATGCTCTTGCAAACGTCGATGCCAGACCCATCAGGCAGCATTACGTCTAAAATAAATAGATCGGCGACTTCCTTTGCCTCCCTATTCATAAAATCGGACACATTCGCAAAAGAGGTCACAGTATAGTTTGCAGTTTCCAAAATAAGCTCAACTACCTCACGTATTGCAGGGTTATCTTCTAAAACGAATATTTTTGCCATAACTAATGTCTCCCTTAGATTATTGATTATCACGGTTATCTATTTTCTATCCTTATAAGCCATTTCCGTACGGAGTCTACTTAGGGTTTCTAATCTCATTCCTAAGAAGGATGCAATATATCTCAGGGGAATTCGCTCTATCAAGTGCTGGTAACTAACTAAAAATCGTTCATAGCGCAACTTAGCACTTGGTAGACGTGCTACAGTTGCCCTTTCAGATGCTTCACGATATTGAACTTCTGCGAGCATACGCCCGATAATATTTGCTTCAGTGAAATTATTATACAAATGTATCATTGTTTCATGTGGAATTGCGATAGCGGATACTGTTGAAATTGCTTCAATATATTCTTCAGATGGGCCAAACGTCAAATCTATGAATGGTCCGACAAATTCCCCCTCGGTGGCAATCCTTGTGGTTATATGTTTTGTCCCTACTTTTAAGAACCCATGGATAGCCCCGTCTAGAAGCAAATAAGTGCAATGATTTTTTTCAAATGGCGATGCGATAGATTTATTTCGTCTGAACTTTATAGGGAAGGTTTGCAAATTTATAATTTCCTCCATTTGTGAATTAAGCGAATGATAATCTTTGAAGACGGGGATGACCGGAGATGTTCCTCCATGAGATAGCCAGCGGGTTGCAGGAGATTCGGAAATAGTGTTCATGTTGAACCAAATATCACTAAAGCATTGTTACAAAAACGCCATTTTCCCTAACAGTTGATCAATATCAATTAAAATATTTTTTTAACATATAATGCGTTCTCTTTGTTCATATCTGAAAACTATTTTTCACTAAAATAAGCTAATCGCTATGACACTATATGCTACATTCAAATACGATGTAACGCCAAAGCAATCCCAGAAATCTGACGAATTATTTCTGAATTATAAATATGGTGTGTATGATGACGAAGAAACAGATAAATTTTACAAAACGTTGTGGTTGGTTTTCATGGTTAAGGTAATTCGCAGTCATACTATTAGGACCTTGTCATATGATTCACGCCAAATCTATCATTGCCCTTCGGATTATATTAGCATCGTTAGCATATTTGCTGAAAATATAGGATACAATTATGGCCGCATACCACTCCCTGTCCAAATGCTCAAAATATTAGCTTCCATCTCCTAACGTTGTTCGGTAATTATTATTTGTGAAATAGACTTATTATTCGGAATTTGGCCTTGTCACCAAAGTTGAAGCTTTGCAGGAAGATTCGAAGACAATTCGATAGTTTAACAACAAGCCGTAGATTTGCATACCACCAATTGCCACCTCTTTAGTGACTTAAAACTCGGAGCACCATCAATAGACTTTTTACCAGCTAACTATGGGAGGCCAAAGGGCTGCCTACCATAGTTAAATTTTATCATCCTGTATTTAGCAAATTACAAAACCAAAAGCCGCTTGCGCTCTTTGGGATCTTATTAGAATCATCATGCTTTTAAATTTAGACTTTTGATTGGAATAGCTGCATACATTTTGAAAATCTCCATTTGCTACATTATCTGCCCATGATAAAGTCACTATTGTCATTATTATCCAAATGTGAAGGCGCAGAAAACGCGAACTTTATTACAGTGTCAAGACGTTGCGTAAAAAGTGGATCTCTAGTTTCTTATTCAAGCAATTAAAAGCCTCTTTACTTAAGGACACGACCGTTACATATTGATTCCATCTACATTTCAGACAATACCATCAAAAATAGCAATAGTATTTTGAACAATCTGATAATCTTTACCCCTACCCCTAATGACTTTTCTGTATAAGTTTGGAGGTTGGCATAGTAATTTGAACCAGTTACCATAAGCTCATTGTCTCGAATATGGGCATTTAACAAATCAAAAATTCACATTGTCCAAGGTAAAAAGTGGCGTTTTTCAATGCAATAATAAAGGTCTGCAAATTGTAGCGCTTCGGCACTGGAGGGTTAGTCTCTAACAAACGTACTAAAACCTTACTATGATTTTTCTTTGACACAAAAAACTATGTTTCTGTGTTTGCTGATCATAATATATTTCATGTGTCAAGATATTAGTTTTTTTGGTTTCTGGTTTTTGTGGTTAGGATTTCCGAATTGATCACCTTAATGTGTGGGGTGTCGGTCATTAGAAAACGGGATTGTTTTTCCATTTCCTGTAGTGTATCATTAATATTGTTATGGGCGGTCTGCACTTCGATGCGAACGATAAAAAACAGCTCTTCGGTTTTCATAATATTTTAGTTTTGGTATTGATTGATAAATTGAATTTATTGGAGGCTAAAGGGGTAATTTCTCCCAGCAGGTTGTCAGCATACAGCTTTTCAGTACAATTAATGGAGTAATTCAAAAAAATCTCCATACATCCTTATAGCATTTTAATTAAGCCCCGCCATAAACAGGCAGGGCAAAGTGACATTAAGCAGGAATTGTAATTTCCGCTTCGATTTCTGCGAGGCGATTGGTACATAGCTCACGCACAAACTGGGCAACCGCTTTGATGATCACAGGGTTTTTGGTGGAGAACTTGTTGCGTTTATCGTCTGTGATTTCAATTTCGCAACCCTGATAATAATTTGAGGTGATATCTTCGGCTTCTTCCTTTTGTTCAATCTCAAATTTATCGAGATTATCAATAGTGTGTACCAGTCTACCCCGTTGCACCATTCGGCGGTGAAGTTCTTCTACCAGTTTTAATGTGCTCTCCAAATTCATGGCAGGTTTTTCGGGTTTAGTATCAGCATTTTTTGATTCGATCTTTTCTTCCTGATCCTGTGGCAACTGAACGACAGTGCCAGGGGAGTTTGATCTTTCGTTATTAATTTTTAGATCCAAGGTTTTTAAGCCTGCTGCTGTTTGGTCTTTTTTTAAATCCTCTTTTTCCGGTTCATCATCAAAAGACTTATTTTCATTGTTTAAGTTTGCCTTGCCTGCCAGGGGTTGATAAAATGGGTTTTTTGCGGATTTGATATCTAAAAATTCGGGTTTTGAATTAGTGCTATTTATACTTTGATTTTTCATGATTTTTGATTTTAATATTTGAAATAATTTGATTGATGATTTTGCCTATTGTGGCATTGTTTGATGAGCGTTTGCTCAGGGGTCGGGTTGGTGGGCTTCTGTTTTTTAATGGGTTCATCGCTTAGTTATTTAATGATTCAAAGTCAGTCGGCAGGAGCCTCCTGGCTTTTTGTTAAGCCGCCTCTCCTTGATACAATCCAGTATGCAAGGCAAGACTTTTCGAAAAACAAATACGCTTTTGAGCGCAGCGAGAAAGGAAGATTTTTTTTCAGCAAACCGAAGGTGTGGTCTTGACGGCAAACGGATTGTTCAGAAATTTGCTACTCAAAATGCCTACAGGTACTTTATATGAATTTTTAAAGGCAAACAGTTTGAAAATTTCGCAGACAATGCGAAATACATACAATAAATAAGTAGGTTTTGGATATAAACCGATAAGAGTTAACTGAAACTTGCAAGCAATGGATAGATTGATTATCTTAGCCGCCGAGAGCGTTAATTTAGATAAACGGATTTGTGGCCATGGCTGCATTTCCGTTTTTTTATTCGTTAGTACTCAATTCACTAACTTAGGCTTAAAGATTTAATCAACAACCGAATTTAAAAATTTGCTTTTGCGTAACGCTAGCATGCACTTAATTGTGATGCCATATCGGCATAGTTTTCTATCGTCCGGAAATTGCCTGAAAACACTTTTTGCCAGGAGTTTACGAATGAATGAATAAAAAATAAGCTCCTACGAGAAATCGCAGAAGCTTTAAAATCAGATCATAATTCCCTCATCCATAAAGCTACAATACCCATGCTTACAAACAATGATGTGATCGAGTATTTGGAGATCAAGCAACTTGCCGGCTTCGGTCAGCTTCCTGGTTAGTTTCATATCGGCCTCACTTGGGCTTGATTCACCAGAAGGATGGCTGTGAGAAAGAATTATCCCACTTGCACAGGCTTTCAACGCCACGGCAAAAATAATTTTGGGATCAGCTATTGTTCCCGACATGCCACCCTGAGAAATATTGACGATACCTAAGACCCTGTTTCTTCGGTTTAATAAAATAATTTTGAACTCCTCAATGAGCTCAATTTTGTTCATGTCCCAATTACTTTTTAG
The DNA here is from genome assembly GCF_032678525.1 of Pedobacter frigidisoli. Lineage (GTDB taxonomy): Bacteria > Bacteroidota > Bacteroidia > Sphingobacteriales > Sphingobacteriaceae > Pedobacter > Pedobacter frigidisoli_A. The sequence continues at coordinate 555,448 of NZ_JAVTSE010000004.1, read as the reverse complement.
TATGTCATATGCCTTAGTGGAACTATCGATTTGCGGGCGATCCATTGCGATAAATTTCGGTTTGTAGCTGATTTCGATTTCGGCAAGCTGATAAAGTGAGTTTTCCATAATATAATGATTTAATTATGGTGCATGAGCTGGCTTGGTTTGCGCCAAAGAGATTGAAGCAACGGAATAAATGGAAATAGCGGGAATGGCCACAGGCGGGTTTATGCCGGAATTTCAGTCTCGTGCCGAAAAACAAGCCTAAATTTGCGGCGGATTAAATGATGCCCCTTTTTCACCTTTTTGCTATTGAGAGGATGCACATTCATTTCTAAATCTATCTCAAGGTGCTTCGCCACCTTTTAGTGAAGGTATTTTTAGAAATTTATCAGTGAGCAGTGACTTTATCAGGAAAAAAGGAGTTAGTAGATATATAGTTAAAATTATATTGTGCTGTGAAAACGGTATGCTAAATAATTATTAAAGCGCATGAATCTGGTAATATCCTGTGGGGATTAAAACCTAAACAAACAAGGCTATAAAGGGCAATAATGCTAAGAATAAGCATGTTGTACTTAAATAATACATCTGAAATGGAATAAATTTCAACACAACAAACAGCAAATAGTGTATTAGGCAAGGATTTTCGTTCTTCGATTTAAAACGATAAAGTCCCGACCTATGGCCGGGACTTAGGATTTTCCAAAACAGCTATCTTGCTATTTTGCGCTATTTTTCTTCTCTGTAACCTCTGCCCTGATTTCCTGAGCTAAAACTTTAAGGTCTTGCATCGCTTTACGAACACGGGTACCTGCCGCAGCATTACCATTTTCATAAAATTTAGTGGTATCAGCCTCAATTGCTGACACCAGATCTTTTACTTTTCCAAACTTTTCCATAATTGTTTCTTTTGCTAACTAAAATCGTCAGCGATTTATAAAATTTAATAGTTGTTTACAAAAAGCGAGCCGCTAAATTATAAAAAGTTCTTAGACGCCCAAGCCCTGATTGGCAGAGACGTCTTTTCCCTTCGATTTTGTCTCTGCTTTATTCTGGGAAGGTTGTTTAAGAAACTGTTCCCTTTTTTCTGCTCTTCCGTTGGCTGCGAACATATTGAGTTGGGAATAACGTGGCACCGCTTCAACCTGTAATCTCACCTGCTCCCCATTTTTTTCTACAGTGATCACCGGACGATCACCATTTTTCAATTGGGCTTCCAGTTTTTCTCTTTCTTTAGGGCTTTCGAGTTCTTTGATGTTGAATTTATCCAGTACCTCTTTTAGGTTGAAGCCGTATGAGGGATCGTGGTATTGATTCATATTGAAATTCATGTGCCTGTCCCGTGGCCCATCGAGGTCTAGCTTCATCCAGGCTTTATAGGGCAATCCGCCCTGGGTGAGCATGTCCTCACGATAAACTGCCCGACCCTCGATTAAATTTATGGACTGTGAAGCGGTGAACCCTTTGCCTCGTTCTACCCATATGGTTTGGGGCAATGGCGGATTTCGGAAAGTCCTGCCAAAATCTTTGTCCACATAATTGATCTTACCTTCTTCCATGGTGGCGAGTTTTGTTTTGTGTGCGGCGTCCTTACCTACGGCCAGTTCTGCATTTCCCTGATGCTTCCTGAATACTTCAATGGCATCTGCTACATTATCTCTTTTAAACACATTATTTTTTCCAGGCGTATCACTTGGCGAAATAACCAGATACTTTTGGCCCGCCTCTAAGGGTTTACCCTCGTTTAGTGCCACATCGTATTTATTAAGGTAATAATTTTCGGACTGGCCGGATTGCTTGAAATAAAGATTGAGATCTATTTGTCCTTTATGTCCATTGATCTGGTCCTTTAAAATAAACTCCGGAAGATTGGACTTCATGTTTTCTTCCATTTTCTCCTGCAGCTCCTTACTGAAACCCAGACTTTTCATCTCATTTTTGAGATTTTCCAAATTGTTTAAATTCATACTATTGTTGTTTATGGTTAACTAATTAGCTATTGTTAATTTCCTGATCCACTCACCGGACTGACGGTAATAAATCGAACACTATCTCCAACCAATACCACCCAGGGCATTTCACCAAATGCATGCTTCCATAGTACTCGGCTCAAACTTAAAGGGCTTCTTTTTAAAGGACAAAGTCTTTGCAGTGCACCATTTTGTTCGAAGCGGCTCGAGATTGGTAAATCAATTTTATTCCTTTCATAATCCAGCTCAGACCTGACCTAATGGAAAGTCCGGTAATCCCCATATCGTTTACCCACTTGTTGAACCGTTCGTAATTTTGCTCCCGAATCTCCTTCGAATACTTTACGAGGCCGGGCATGATGAGCAAGCGCTCTTTCCAATCCGAGTATTTCTAACGATTGGATTGGGAAAAAACCTTTACGAAGCATTTTCATGATTGAGCGGGTCATGTTTGCGAAAACACACTCATCAAGGGCAGTAACCCCGGGCGAGTACCTGCCAGGCCACGCCTTAAAAAAAAAATCTTTCTCTTTTATTCCTTTAAATAAGTCGTCCTGAACTTCTCCAAGCGATTCAAGTTCCTTTTGCTTTGCATCCCAGTTTTCAGGATGTTTTTTCCGAGGTTGATCTCAAAAATGAAATTATTTTCTGATTTGGTTATTGCGCAGCAGAACCGGAAACCCTGCTTTCACCTTCATTTTTACCCGCCTTACTTTTTTGGAAAAAAGCCCTTTAGCGGCGTCGATACCTGCACCTGCTACTTGGGTTCCAATGGATTGATCCATGGTCAGCAGTTGAAGGCCTCTCACTGCATCATCTGCTCCACCTGAAATCGCATTATCTACTATTGCATCTGGCGCCGCAATTCCTTTAATACCATCAAGGCTGTAGATGGAAAGGTCTACCGGAATGATGCTTTTATCAATCCGTATGGTTTTGATATCTACAAGCAACCTTTGATTAGTCAGGTTACAAAGTCCAAAAATTTCGTGTCCCTTTGGAAGCATGATGCCGTTGATGGTGAGTGTATCAGTGAGCACCAGTTTAAGCACTGCGCCCTGAATGAGGGTTTGTTTTGCCGCAACCTGGGCTGGAATTGCCGCAAATTTTTCTTCAGGTGCTGCATTGACTTGTTTAAGGTAGGCATCGCGTACACGCTCCGGGTGCTGAATATCCATGACCTTTTCGAGCATGCCCGAAAGCTGTTTGATTTCCTGATCTTCATTGGCATTTCCCTGCATAGAAGCCATGAGCTTTTCCAGCCTGTCCACATCGGTGCTCATCCCGGGCACGTTTATATCACGTTCGCGGGAAGAAGGTTGCGTACGGGTATCGGAAGGGGCATTGATCTGCGCGTTCAATTGTCGGAGCTTAAGATCAATATCCTGTGTAGGATCTGCCCCCTGTGGCGCAGCATATCCGAACCTGCCAGCAAGCTCTTCCAGATGGCCGGAGCCAGCTTTTACTGTATCCCGCTGAGCCTGCTGATAAATCCCCATTTTATCGGCAGGCTTTTCCTTGGCAAAGCTCGCGTTGGGGAGTGAGGAATTGATCCCTGTATTTACTGAATGATTATCTTCTACCGATTTTCCCCCTCCCATGGCGTAAAAGGCGAGGGAAAGAAATGGCAGGATGAGTACTGGCAAGGCGAGCATCATTTTTCTGTTGTCCTTGATTTTTTGATTTTTCATTTCTTTATGTTTTAAATAGTCATTGAATAGCATTGATAATGAGGTTAAGCAAGGCGGCACTCATCAGGACGATAAAAGTAATCAGCAATGCCCTCAGCACTTTGGATGATATGTTCCGGCATTTAGCATTGAGATGGTCTGCTAATCTTTGCTGCAAGAAAAGCATTTTTTGATTGAGCCTGGACACCGTTGCCCGTTTGTTTCGGTTAATATTTGATTCCTTTTCCATTTGCTATGGGTTTATGGGTTCATCATGATTGTCAAGTGTCTCCCAGCGTTGTATTAAAAATCCGTGTGGATTGTTATCTGAGCGGGAAACATTTCTCACTGTTCCGGTCGTCATGAGCTTTCGGGTTACTGTTGAAGTGGCCCGAATGAGTTTCTGTGTAGCGTAGCACCTGAAGCGATACGGGTAATCAGCAAGGTCGAGAGAGGTACTGTCGACCACAATTTCCTGGGAGATATTCGCAGAGATCAGGTTATTGAAATACCCTTTTTCCTTGAGATTATCATAGGCGCGTTTAGCGCTTTCATCAGCCAGGTTCAAAGCGGATGAGATATTCGACTGAATGACCTTTTCATCGGGATCCAGGGTAAAAAAGTAGTAGTGGAACATCTTGATGTGGTCACGAAGTTCTACCGAGATATTATCCTTTCTCTCTCCGGATACTGCCTCCAGTACCTTGCCATTCGCCAGGATATAAACCCGCTGTTGGGTGCTATTTACGATGCTGAATCCCTTATAGATCGCAAAGCCTGAAACGCAAACGCAGGCTATGATCAGAAAAAGACTGAAGCGTTTGATATGCTGAAAAGCAGTGTCAATGTTTTTGAATTGCGTAAACATAAGCGGTAAATTTTTAAGAAGTTTTTCCAGAAATTTTGTCCTTTTGATAGCTTCCCCGATCAGGGAAGTAGTCTCCTTGTGCAGCGGATGCATAACCTTGAGACTGCACCCGGGCCTTATCCCCCAGCGCATCGGCGACCATACCACCTGCTCCGGTGGCAGCGCTCATTCCAGACCTTGGCGCCGCAACCGTCATAGAATTGACCTTGGTTAGAATCACATTTCCCCCACCTGCATGAACGACATAATTGGCAACATTGGGAACGGAGAAATAGCCTACAATGCCGATAATGAGAAAAACCAGGTAAGCAGTATCTGTGGACGAGAAAAATGTATCGCCTTGCGCCTCGATCTGGGAAAGATCAACCTTAATCATATTCTCCTGAATCTTACCCAGTATGCTGCCAAAAATGTTGGCGATGGGTAGCCACAGAAAAATATTTACATATCTGGCGAGCCATACGGTAAGCGTTTGCTGAAAACCGTCAAAGACGGCAAAACCAAATACCAGCGGTCCCAGAATGGCCAGCACGATCAGAAAGAATATCCGGATGGTGTTGATGCAGAGCGATGCTGCAGCATAGAGCACCTCTAATACTTCCTTAAGCCATGATTTGATTGAATTGCGGAGGTTATAGCTCTGCTTTTCCATCCAGAACTGCATGGAATTGCCCAGTCCATCCAAAAACGTTTCATCTTCACGTCCGGGATCTTTGGGATGGGTATATTTATACCACTTATCACTGTCTCCCTGACCACTCTCCCCTACATACATCTGCCAATTCTTAGATTTCCTGATGGCCGCCTCCTTTAGTTTCAGCAATCTTTCAATAGCTTTATTGCTATCGGACACCATTGCACCTGTTGCCGAAACGGTAGGTTTAAGCACACCATTCATAATGCCTAGCACCGCGGGGAACATCATGATGCATAAGCCTAGGGCGAAAGGGCGAAGCAAGGGATAAAAGTCAATAGGCTCTGCAGCGGCAATCTGGCGCCACACCCGGCTGGCGATATACCAAAGGGCACCAAATCCTGCAATCCCCCTTGCGACATCAATCAGACGGGAGCTCAAAGGAATCATCTCTTCATACACATGGTCCAATACGGCCTGCATGCCTGTTAATTCGCCGGCGATGCCTTGTGAAAAACCAGCAAACGGAGAAAGAAAAATGACAAGGCAAATCCCTGCTCCCTTAAAAGGGAGATTAAATAATCTTTTCATGATCTAAAATTTTAATTGATTCTAAAGAGGTTTTTTGCACCTTGAACATCAGTGAATGCGCCCTTTCGCTGGATGAGTAGCGTGCCGGCTTCCAGGTTAAATTTTCTCAGGAAAACCAGTTTATCAGCGGTATCCTTGAAAATCCTGTCAATCGCGGAAAGCCTTTCTTCATCACTCATGCGCAGTGAGCCTGCGGTAAGCACCAGGGTCAGTTCCTCGAGATTGTCTTTGGTTTGATCAAACAGCACGGTATATACCCGGGAAATATAACCCATCTCGTTTCCATTCATTAGACCTGAAGCATTGAAGTTTTTCAGTGCATGCTTATATTCTGAAACGATATCTTTTTGAGCGGTGATGATATCCGCGACCCGGGCGTACTTGCGAACTTCAGGTGATACCAGCAGGAGCCCATCCAGAAAGGTTTCGTGCAAGGAGAAATTCCCCTGGGAGATGCTTTTTACTGCATTATATCCGGTTGAAATGATGGTGTATCCTTTTTTCATATCGCTCAGGATATTTTTCAGCTGGCTTAATTTTTCGACGTTCAATAGCAGCTGCTGGACTTCGGTGGATTGTGCAAAGCTGTTGATACAGCACAAAAAGCTGAGTACAACAAATAAGACGATCCTGGATATTTTACCTGTTTTCATACCATTCCTCCATTCTTTTTATGGTTTCTAATTCTCTGGTCCGCTCGGCACCCAATTGCTTGAAAGTGCCCGAAATGCCAAGGGCAAAGCTCCATTTCTCCTGCATATCTCCGTGTAGGCGGTCTATGCGAACAAGCCGTTCATCATCTGTTAATTCAGCCTTTCCGGAAGTTATGATCAGAAACAGTTCTTCCATATCTTGTAGACATTCATCGAGCAGACTACCTCTGATGAGATCCAGATAAGTGATATATTGAGGGTTCAAGCCTTTAACACTCCTCAAAACATTGAAAGTTTTGGACACCTCGATTTGCATCTGGATGATCTCTGCGACCTTTACATTATTCCTGACTTCGGGGCTTACCGTTTTTAGTGAGCTGAAAAACGCACCGTGCAGGTCAAATTCTCCTTTACTGGCATCTTTTATAAAGGTAAGCCCGGAGCGACCAATGTCATATCCCTTCTTTAAGTACCCGGCATAAACTTTGAGTGCGGCAACCTGCTCGAGAAGATACTTTTGCTGTGTCTTTTTTTGGGAAAACCATTCCGACCAGGTCTGCGCGTTTGCTGCGCCGGAAATTAACAGCGCCAATATCATTAGTACTGGATATTTTTTATTGATCGATTCCATAGAGCTCCTTCAATTTGGCTACTTCCTCAAGCGATACTGACCTTTTAATGCTCAGATCAATATTTCCAGCATTAAAAGCCCTTAGATCCGTATAATTTTCTTCCATCTTCTGTGCGGCGCCGTTTATGATTTCCAGCCGCTTTCCATCACTCATTTGGGTTTTAAAAGAATTGACGACCAGCAACACCTGGTCGAGATTCTTGACACTTTCTTCCAAAATCCCGAGATAAGTCTTCTGCATCTGATCCAGCTCGTCCACGGTGAAGTGTTTATCCTTTTGAAAGAGTCCCCAGGCCCATTTGTATTCTTCCACAATGGCAATTTGCCGCTGAGTGAGGTCTTTCACTCTTTTATAATAGGTGATCGCGGTCTTGACTTTCCAAAGCGAAGTATAGTATTCACTGTAGAGTTCCTTCTGCCGTTCCGTCCAATCGGCGATTTCGGTGAGCTTAAGTTTTGAAAGCTGGTTTTCAAGAACCTTTTGGGCATTTTGGAGCCAAATCGTTTCATTTTGAAGGCGCTGAACTTTCAGATCTACCGCGCGAATCACTTTTTTCACCCCTGCCTTGATCACTTCAAGTACTGCTATCTGTGCATTCGCTCCTTTGGGTAGGCTCACGCAGATGGTCATGGCGCTGACCGGCAGGATTACCATATAGTTTTTCATATGTCTTTTAATTTTGGACGCCAGCATACCCAGAATTTTATAGGGGTTTGCCAGGCTGTTTCTGATTTTGGTGCGTGGCCCTGCACCATTTGTTTGAGATCTCATATTTTTTAGCGCTTATTTTTTAATGTATTTTCCTTTCCCGATCAGCAGGTATCCCGAATCGGGATAAATGGTGATGAGCTTACCTTTTTTTATTTCGGTTAAGGATTTTGTTCCCTCATCATAGAGGGCTTTCCATTCTTCCCGTTCATATTGTCTCTCTCCTGATTCTCCATTTTCGATCAGATGATACCCTGTTCGGCGATGTATCAGAAAGACATTGCCCTCGCTGGCCTCAACGGCAAGCGTGTCGTCAGCTTTGCTAAATTCACCTCCGACGGAATTGACATATTCACCCGGCAAAAACGACCGCGATTTGTCGGGTTGACACCCCATGAGCTGGAGCACACAAGCAGCAGCCAAAGTCAATTGATAAATTTTCATGATATCTGTATTTTTTTATAGGTTAATGGATTTATTTCTGATATCTGCTGCCAGGCTTGTTATGCCTTTCTGCACGCTTCCATGCCGCTCAGCATAGTTCTGTACCAAAAGCTTTTCTTTTTCTTCTGTAGTATAGCAGAGGTATTCTTCTAAACTTACCTCGGTCCGGTAAACCTGACTGTGCTGACCACCCAGCGAAATGAATACTTCCTTATATTTTTTGGTTGGGTCATTATTCCTGTTCATCGACAAAATCTGGGATTTTTCTTTTTCGGTGAGGCCGAGCAATTCCTGTATATCGTTAAACTTATTTTGGTACTTACTCTGATCGAGCAGGATCTTACAATCCGAGTTATTGATAATGGCCTGCTTCACTATTGGAGAAGAAATGATGTCTTCGACCTCTTGGGTGACTACAACTGCTTCGCCAAAAAATTTTCTGACCGTTTTGAATAAGTATTTAATGTATTCCGCCATGCCCTCTTTAGCAATGGCTTTCCAACATTCTTCGATGAGGATCATCTTGCGAACACCTTTGAGCTTTCGCATCTTGGAAATAAATACTTCCATGATGATGAGTGTCACTGCGGGAAATAAAATCGGGTGATCCTTTATGGCATCAAGCTCAAATACAATGAAGCGCTCAGAAAGGAGGTCAAGCTGCGCGGTTGCATTGAGGAGGTAATCAAATTCTCCGCCCCGGTAAAAGGGCTTGAGTACATAAAGAAAACTGTTGATATCAAAATACTGATCCCGCACCTTGTTTTCTTCGAGTACCGAAAGATATTCCCCTGACAGAAACTCATAAAATGAATTAAAGCAGGGAAAGATGTCCGGATGAGCCTCGAGGTGCTTAAAGTAGAGCGTCAAGCCATTGGAAAAGCCCACATATTCTGAGCGGGTAAAGGTTTCCCCCTCTTTTTTGGAAAGCGCCAGGAGCAGCGTTTTAATGCTTTCCTTTTTCTCCGTATCCAAAAGGTCGCCATCAGAGAGATAAAATGGATTAAATGCAATGGGACTGGACTCGCTATAGCTGAAGTAATACCCGCCCACCAAATCACAAAGTCCTTTATAGCTATGGCCTACATCAACCAGCAATACATGAGTACCTTGTTCGTAGTAGCTGCGCACCATATGGTTGGTAAAAAATGACTTTCCTGATCCAGATGGGCCAAGAATAAACTTGTTTCGATTAGTGGTAAATCCTTTGGAAATGGGCTCATCGGAAATATCAACATGTACCGGGCGGCCGGACAGCCTATCCCCCAGGCGAACACCGAAAGCAGATCTTGAATCCCGGTAGTGGCTCTCCATATTGAAAAGGCAGGTTGCCTGTTCTAAAAAGGTATCAAAAGTATCGTTCATCGGAAAGTCCGCCTGGTTGCCCGGAAATCCGGCAAACCAGATCTGGGCCCCGCCATCGGTTTCGCGTTTGGCCACGGCTTCGATAGCAGCCATGGCAGAGGATACCCGGTTTTTAATCTCTTTTTGTTCTGCGAGATCCTCCGACCAGGCCATTACATTGACATGTGATTTTACAGGTAACCTGCCCAGGGCAACCGCTTCATTGAGAAAATCATTCACTGCATCCCGGGAAATTGAATTCTCCCTTGAGTAGCTTGAAAGGGATTGCAGGCGAAGCTTTTTAGCTTCCAGGCGCTTAATCGTTTTCTGCGCATCTCCGATAAAAACATATTGGTTGAGGATATGATTGCCTTTTAAAAGCTGACTAAGCGGACTGGCAAATCCGATGCTGAATTTGGAACGGTCGGTTGAATAAGGTTCATAATTAATCCTGCTTCCACAGAATGGTGGTAAATCCTCGGTATCGGCAAGGGTATAAATTTCCATTTTCTTCTCGCCGACAGCAATGCCGTCCTGCAAATTGATATCGCGGATGATGGGCATATGCCCTTCACCTAATAAAAAACAATACCGCTCTATGATGCCTGCTTTATTGGCTGTTCCGGCAAGATCATCATCCGATAACCTTTGAAGGCCAACGAACCCGGAATCATGTAAGATGCGCTCAAACTGTCCGGCTTTATCCAAAAAATCGGCCACCAAAACCGGATTGATCGTCTGCGTGGCAACGATGGATCTTCTCAAAATATTACTAACCGCAGAGCTGGATGGTTTCCTTCCTGCTGGCTTTTTGGTCAAAAAAACGTAGCAGGTGTGCTCAGTAAATGGCCGTTCATTAAAAAATATTTCACTGGCGCGGGAGAGAAAGTTGCGCCCATTCTTCTCAAAATCAGCATCAAATTTCTCTGTTAAAAACCAATCCTGCTTGTGAAAGATGCTCATTTGTGGCAAGACTTTAATCGCTTTCACCCAGGCCTGATGGTAAGCCTCATAGTCTCTGTCGGAAAGGGAAAATATTTCAGGTAACATGGCTTTAAATCCAATCGTAATGTCCCCGCTATGGGAAAGGATGCAGCTATGTTCTATTTTATAAATGGGCAGGATGTTTATGGCCTCTTTCATAAGCTTTGGGTTATTGATAACTGGGATATTTTAGTCTGGTGAAGATTCTTCTTGAAGAGAACCTGATATAATCTGGCAGCCCCTTTTTGGCGATGTATTTCATGAGCCCATGTTCGCCAAAGCGGTGACTGAGGCGAAAGGTGGTGATGAATAGTGCACTGCCCAATAAGCCAATAAGGGGCAAAACGATCAGCAGACTAAGACCAGAAATGTAGAGAATTGCAAAGGATAATAGCAGTAGCACCAGGCCTATGGCGAGATAGGCGATATACTGTGCTTTCAGTCCTTTAAAAACAATTGGCTTGGATACGCCCTTATTGATTTGATAAATGGTTGCCATAATCGTAAGTTTTTTTCGTTGATCATTAATTTCGAATGCCCAAAAGGCATCTTAAATCCCAAAGAAAGATTTGAGTACGGTGGCAACAACCACCAGGAATATGCAACTACCAAACCATGCCGCAGCGACTTTATTGGTATCGGATTCTCCGGCGTTCCATTTATTGAATACTTTGATGGCACCAATGATCCCTACAACTGCACCAATGGCATACATCAGGTCACATCCGGTATCGAAATAACCTTTAACCTTATTGGTGGCTTCCTGAATTCCGGCATTGCCATCCTGGGCAAAGCAGGAAACTGAAAAGATGTAATTGAGCGTCAGCCAGACAATTGAAAAGATTGCAGCTTTTAGCAGTACTATTCTTTTGGCCCTTTTGAATGAATTATTTTCCATGATAAATCGCTTTAGTAAAAAATCAGATGATTAGTCCCACAGATATTCGAGTTCTTCGATGGTCACCTCAAAAGGTGCGTGATCTCGTATAAACTCATTGATCCTGCCGATATTGGGATTGGACCCGATGCGTCCATATTTTTCACTGATCATAGCGGCCAGTGAGAAAAAATCCTGCTTGGTACCGTCTTCTTTTTCCAGGATCCCAAAAAGTTCTTTCAGCTCCTGAATGACATCAGGCACCAAGCCAAGTTGATCTGATTTCTGATCTTCATCGCTACTGCCAGAATGCTCACTGGCAGAAAAACTCAACGCTCCCATGCTTACCACTTCCAGCCCCTCAGGCATTTTAGATTTGCCCATAATCTCCATCTCTGTAAATTCCGCCTGTTTTTCATTCGGTGCAGGATCGCCAGGTAAAATCGAAGATGATTTAGGAATGGAGCCTGAAAGAAATGCTATTGCATCTTTACGAAATACCGTAAGCAAGAGCGTCAGATACCAGAGTGCACTTAACACGGCGAAGAAAACGAGGAAAGTTGTCCAAGAAAATTGTTGTAACATAAGATTTAAGATTTTCCGGCCTGCACCATTGCTGGCCTTTGTTGGTACAAATTTTGGGAAGCAGGGAATTTTTATTTCCGTAGTACGTTGGTACTACCGAACGATTTTTTTAATAATCCGGCGTTAAAACCGATATCGGGACCGCTGATCCTCGGGGATCCAGGCATCACTGTCCTCAATGCGTTTTGATACAAGCTGCTGCATCTCATCGAGGTAACGGGTTTTGCTCATGGACTTGCGTCTTTTGATGTCGGCAAAGCGTTTGAAGTAGCCGGTAATATTTACCTGAAAGGCCTGACCGAAAAATTCCATGAGTTCTGACAAGCTAATCTTGCCCCCATTGACCTGCCCCGTTTCATACACCCCATAAACCAGTTCCACCATATTGACGGCGTCTCCTGTCCATTTGAGATCTTTGAACGCATTCTTGTGCACGGCATCTTCCCCACCCTTTCGCATTTCAATCTCTTGCCTGATTGATTGCTGAAGCTTCTCGTAAGCCATGAACTTAGAGAAAAGATAATCGCTTACTGTTGAGAAAGATGGATCAACATCAGGAACTTCCGCAAAACCGGCCAGCTTGCTGGCACCCTCCCTTGTAAAATATCGTTCGTCCAGATCAGTAGCCCCGAGGCGGTAGTATTGAAAGATGAATTCATTCTGCCTGAAAAACCTGTCAATAAAATAAAGCTGGGATTCCAGGTGTGCCACTTGCTTCTCTTTACCCAAAAGCGGCATACTGCTCTCAATCGCATACCGCTCGGTGATGAGAATCAACAGCGAGTAGATCTTTGGCTTACCAGTTTTGAAGAAATAGATTTCTTCTTCCTGACTGGCGAAACCATTGTTGGAAAGTTCAATTTTTAGCTGAGCGAGGGCCTTTTGAACGAGTGCTAAGCCACTTCTGAATTTTTCGAGTGAATTTTCAATGGAAGCAGTTTCTTCAAGTTGCTCGGAAACCTGAGCATAGAGTTTTTCTGATAGTTTCTTTAGGTTCATGATGATGCATTTTAGGTTAACAATTTGAGCAGCAATCAATCAGATATCGGAAAAAGTAAAATTCAGGGTTCCCGGATAAAACAAAAACTTAAAAAATCCGTTAAAAAAGTATATCCTTCCGACAGGACAATATTAGCCAGGTAAATGCAATGAAAAGTTGATTTGTGACACAATCGACATCGCATGAAAAAACATTCAAGAAATGAGGCCGATCTGCTAGAGACACTGGGCCTTATTATTCCCCTACCCGCACCCTTTCAAAAGCGCGTAAACGAAGAGGTGATTACCGAAAATTTTAAACGAAAACACCTATTGCTCCAGCCTGGCGAAACTGCCCGCAGACTCTACTTTATCAGGCAGGGTTTCCTGCGTGCTTATTTCATAGATGGTAATGGAAAAGAGTGTACCACCTGGTTTATGGGACAAGGAGATTTAATGATCTCAGTGTATAGTTTTTTCACTCAAAAACCCGCTTACGAGTATATTGAGGTACTTGAAGACTGCAAATTGCAATCGTTAACCTGGAATGAGTTAAATAGCTATTACGCTGATTTTGAAGAAGGCAATTTGCTGGGCCGTATCGTGATGCAGAAGTACTATTTGCTAAGTGAAGAAAGGGCGATTTTTCTGCGCACCCAGACTCCTGAGACGCGGTATGAAATGCTTATTGAAAAATACCCCAATATTGAGCAACAAACAACACAAAGCATCATCGCTTCATACCTGGGAATTAGCCGCGAAACATTGTCCAGAATTCACCGAAAAAAACTGGGATTGTGTCATGTGACACAAAATGGGCAAAATTCAAATTCAGTTTTTCACTAAATAAATGACGCGATGAAGTCGAAAATCAAAATAACCGTGTTGTTCCTCTTTCTACTAGGTGCATGTCAGAAAGAACCCATTGGGGACACTATTCCTACACAAAATGCAACAGATAAAATCACGTTAACCCTAAGTGAAGCTAAGAACTTTATCTCGTCGATATATCAGGACAGCAGCAAGGCATTGACAAAAATCAAGATCGACTGGCAACTTGCAGAAAGCGAACCAATGAGGGCAGGCAATAAATGGACAATCTTACTCCAAGGACAGCCTACCTATCAAAACTATAAACAGGGTTATCGTAAACTGGTTATATTCAGAAATAGTGAAAGTCAAAAGATAGTAGCGAAAATATTGGAGATTATTCCAGATGCTATTTATTTGCAAAAGAACCGAATCGCGAGCGCATCTGATTTTACCGGGAGAGTGTTTGCATATGACCTCAATTACAAGTTAACTGGTGGTAGGCTATATAGCGGAGGAAAGCCTGTAGGGCTTATCAAACAATTTACAGAAGAGGGGCAAATTGAAGAGGCGAACAAAATGCTCAAGGATGTAAACCCTTATTCAGGAATCCAGGGGAAAGTGATGTTGATGATGGCGATTGAAACCTGCGAGTGGATTCAGGACAGTTACATAGATGCAGAGGGCGACTTCACTGTGCATTCAACCAAGATATGTTCTACAACTTATTTTGATGGTGGTGGTGACGGAGGATTTTATGATGGTGTCGGCAGCACAGGAAACTCGTCAGACAGTGTTGGTGGCGGCGGCGGCGGTGGCAGTACCGGAACATCCTCCGCACCTCCCCCATCTAATCTTCCCCAAGAAGACAAAAATCCTGTCAATCCAAAAGAAATGATGGAATGTTTCTCAAATATCTCTAGTCCCAATGCAGCCTTTGTAGTTAGGGTTTATGTTGTTGAGCCGCAACCAGGTACTTCTTTTAATGTCGGCGCCAATAGCTTTGGCCATGTTGCTATATCACTAACAAAATCGAGTGGGGCCGAGTCGATTACACAAACTATAGGGTACTACCCAACGGGAACTGGCCTAGACAAATTATCTTCTAAATCACAAATAATAGACAACGGTTTCGATTCATATAATATGTCATCCACCTATTATATATCAGGGGAAAGCTTCCAAAAAGTAATTGATTTTGTGAGCAATCCGAATAAAAATTATCATTTCACAGATTATAATTGCTCAGCTTTCGTTTATGGAGCAGGGCAGGCTGCGGGAATTCCAATTCCAAACCCTACAACACAAATCGGACTTAGCGGTCCTGGTGGTGCCGGATATGCCATGACTCCGGCTGGAATGGCAAGTGCTTTGCGGGAGCAAAAAGCTAATAATCCAAACATGGATCTAAATCAAGCCGGAGGTAAAATTCCTGAAAGCAAAGGACCTTGTAATATTAAATAAGATGAAAAAGAGCGATAAAATTATTATTATATTAATTGCCGCTGTAATTATTATAAGCAACCTGCCTCCGATAACCTACTTTTTACAAGAAGGGTTTGAATATCAAAACAAAGATGGAAGCTTCAAATTTTCAGAGCAAAGCGGACCAACTCAAGGGTTTGATGTTGCACTTGCACGCTTTGAAAGTTTCAAAAAACATAATCCTGAAAATCTAAATAAAATACTGTACAGAACTTTCAGTTTAAAGCCATGGAGATTTTGGGAATGGTGGAATATGATCTCACATTTTGAAAGATACAGGTTACCCAAATATCAACCTTTATGAAAATGCCCGGTCGTGTTGACCAGGCAGTGTATCAGTAACAAAAGTAATCATGAATGACCTTGTTATTGATATTATCAAGCAAAACACATTGATGATTGTAGGCAACGTCTCTCGCCTCACGAAGATCATCGGTTTCCAATAAATCTTCCATTGCCGTTTCATTAAAAACCCTGTAAAGTTTTTTTTCATTTTTTTCGAGCTGAATTTTCCATAATATTTCTTTTTCAATTTGCAGCCCGGGTAAAATATTACGAATTGTCAAGGGCGGTCAACAGACCGTTTATAAACCTTAATAATTTAACAGGAATATTTTACAGCTTAGCAAACAACAAAAAGTATTAGAAAAATCTGCTGAATATTTAGAAGGACAAAAAGGCATTTATTTGTAAATAAAACCCAGAAAGAAATAAACTCAGAATTTTATTACAATTCTGCGATCCTAACATTTGCGTTATTTTTTAAGCTTAGATTTCATCTGGCTTTGTTCGTGAAAAGAAATCAATTTCTTTTGGTTTGCAATGATCTCCAACAAATCCTCAATCTTACCACTTTTTGAAAGCAGCTCTTTTTCTAGTTCAGCAATTTGATTTTGAAAGACAACAAGATCTTTACTAAACATACTTTTCAATGGTTCCTCATTTAAATAGTATAGGAATAGATTTTTATTAAAAAGCCTGGAAAACAATATCAGCTTGTCAATATCAACTGATTGTCTATTGTATATCCCATATAGCGTTGACTCGCTTACATTGATATATTGCGCAACATTTTTTGCTTTCAAACCATTCTGCTTAACCAAATCTCTAATAATCTTTCCAATTGCAAACGCCATAAACAAAGCTTGCAAAACAGATATTCTTTATTAAATTATAAACTATCATATTATAATAGCTTTTAATACTGAATTATAGTAGTTTAAGGCACAAAACATTATATTTGATTAAATAAATGACATTTGTATTTAAAAACTGAATGAATTAATTCATATCAATTGGAGATTAATTTAAATAGAGCTTAAAAATTTTAATTTTGCAGTAGTAATCTTAACAAATACTGCTAACGAACCTCGCCACTAAATCTGGTAAATTTTCACGCGAGCGTAAGTGAAGCATCCATACCCTATATAACTATAGGGCTGGTGCTCGCTTATGTTTAATGTGTGAAATTTTTTCGCAAGAAAAAATTGGCTTTACCAGAGCCTTGTGACATTAGACTTTGCGGGTGCTAGCCCTAAAGTAACTTCCAGTTCGTATTATAATCAGGCTCTGAAACGATACGAACATGAATAACTGCGAGCATCTTTCCGACTACGATCTGTCAGTTCTAATTAGAAATGGAAATCATTCTGCTTATACGGAGATTTATAATCGTTATTTTTATCTGATGTTCATTTTCGCTTTCAAAAAACTTCAGGATGAAGAACTTGCCAAAGATTTTGTCCAAGAACTTTTTATAAACTTGTGGACCAAAAGAGAATCACTTTCAGAAACCGGAAAACTCTCCTCTTATCTTTACATCATTATTAGAAGCAGAATGCTAGATTATTTTGCGCATCAAAAAGTGCGTAATAAATACGTCGATTTTCTCAAATCCTACCAGCAAACTTCTGATGAGAGAACAGATCACTTGATCAGGGAGAAAGATCTTGCAAAATATATCGACGAGCAAATACAGACCTTGCCTCGTAAAATGAGGCAGGTTTTCGAACTCAGTAAAAAAGACCATCTTAGTAACCGTGAAATTGCTCAAAAACTAAAAATCTCGGAAAGTAACGTATCCTCACAGCTAGCCAATACCTTGAAAATATTAAGAACAAAGTTTGGTAGCATTATATCGATACTGATACCATAAAGATTTTCTATAAAAAATCTTGACATCTTGATTAGCAACTCGTACTAGCTCCAAATCAATTGAATCGAAATGGACAACGAGCAAGCTTTTATACTTTTGGGAAAGTACAATTTGGGAGAATGTACTGATGCTGAAAAGGCTTTAGTTGAACAGTCATTTATGGCTTTTAACGAACAGGATGTCAAAATTTCCTTTCAAAAGTTGCAGGCTTTGAAGAGCCAAATCGCGAGGGACTTACCCAAACCAATGGCGAAAGCAAGCTTTGTTAAAATCTCAATAGCGATAACATCAGCAGCCGCTGTGATTGCTTTTGCAGTTTATATGCTGATGCCACGTTATGAAAATGATGTAAAGGCAAGCTTGCATATCGCAGAACAAATCTTCCCTAAAGGCAACCAAGCTTTAATTACTCTATCAAACGGAAAAACAATTTCATTAGATCAAAACAGTAAAGAAATCAAGGTTTTAAGGACCGGATTAACCTATGCTGATGGCTCTAAATTACTTGATAGACCAATAGAATTCCAAACGATCTCCACTCCCAATGGCGGAGAATATACGATAGTGTTGTCCGACGGCACCAAAGTGTGGCTAAACGCCGCTACTGTTTTACAATATCCTACCAGTTTTAGTGAGCGAACTGAACGTAGAGTAAAATTAGTTAGCGGCGAAGCCTACTTTGAAGTTGCAAAAGACAGTGAACATCCATTTATTGTATCAACAGCAGACCAGCGTTTGACCGTATTAGGTACGCATTTTAACATTAATGCCTATACAAGGCAGATCAAGACAGTTCTATTAGAGGGATCGGTGCAGCTGAATGATCAAAGCCAGGAACAGTCGGCCCTATTGAAACCCGGTGAACAGGCAATTAAAAACGGGAGCCAATTCGATACTTCGAAAGCAGATGTCGGCCTAGAAGTGGCTTGGGTAAATGGAAAGATAAAATTTAGGAATGCCGATATAAAAATGATCCTTGCTGAAGCAGAACGGTGGTATAACATCAAAGTTATCTATGATGCTGATGTACCAAAAGTTCAGTTAACCGGCGGAATATCGAGAAAATCTAGCCTTGCTACCCTATTAAAGCTGCTTCAAATGAGCGGCATACACTTTAGCTTGAATGAAGATAACGGAATTAAAACACTTACTGTAAAATCTTAACAAATAATCAATCGTCTAATTAACCCTATGTTGCCTATGTAGAAACATGAAAATTAAGTTTTAGTTAATGATTCCAGATAAAAAAGCCGGAGGTGTTTTCGAAGAACACCACCGGCGCAGTCTGGAGATTTAACATCAAGCACGAACCTAACATTTTATTAACCAAACCAAACAAAAGTATGATTTTTTATCAACTGACAAAACCCTGTGACCAAAATCCACCCTATATACCACCTACCAAGATACCGAACCAAAATATTTTCTGGCAATATGTCAATCAAGCATTCGATATAAAACTACTGATAACAGGATTTATCCTCCTGTTCGCATCGATGCTATCTCAAGCACAAAATATAAGTTTGAATGTAAAGCAGGCTTCTTTGAGGTCTGTATTAGACAAGATCGAAAAACAAAGTGGTTATGATTTCTGGTACAATAAAAGCACTGTAGATGAGCAGGCCAAAATCAGCCTCGAGGTGAACTCAAAGCCCTTGGACGCATTACTGAAGTTACTCTTTGACGAAAAAAAGACCAGTTTTGAGATCATAGACAAGACGATTTTCCTAAAACCGCACCCCACTAAAAAAGAGGTACCCGATAATACGCAAAATGAAGTGTTGGGAACAATTGTCGATCATCAAGGCAAGCCAATACCTAATGCAACAATAAGGATCAAGGGAACTAACCTCAGTACCAGCGCAAATGACCTTGGACAATTCAGGATGACCAGTGTGGAAAGTAGCGGCATTTTGATTGTGAGCTCACTTGGATTTTCTCCGATAGAAATAACCTTTTCTCCTAATAATAAACATTTAAGTATTTTACTGGAAAGCGAGGAAAATAATTTGGAGGATGTTCAGGTGGTATCTACCGGGTATCAAACTTTAGAAAAGCGAAGGACCACTGGAAGTTTTGTTTTAATAGATAGCACATTAATCAACAGGAAAGTTAGCACAAACATTATCGATCGATTGGAAGGTATAACTAATGGTTTGATCATCAACAAAAATAAACAGGCTGGGCAAAGCAATATAAGCATTCGAGGGAGAAGCACTATTTTTGCAGATGCAGAACCGCTAATAATATTGGACAACTTTCCTTACCTAGGAGATATTCAAAATATTAATCCAAATGATATAGAGAACATTTCGATATTGAAAGATGCCGCAGCAGCTTCCATTTGGGGCGCCACTTCCGGAAATGGCGTTATCGTTATCACAACTAAAAAAGGTAAAATCAGTACTCAGCCGATAGTAGGTTTTAATACCAACCTCACCCTGGGGGCTAAACCAAATCTTTACTATCTTCCTCAACTCAGTTCATCACAATGGATCGCGGTTGAAGAGTATCTATTTAACCAGGGAAAGTTCACCTCAGTAATCGACAACGGTTATCAGTATATGTCTCCTGCTGTTTCGATTTTTCAACAAAGAAAACTGCAAAAAATTAGCGCCGAGGAAGCCAAAAACCGACTTGATCAATTGCAAGGGATTGATATCCGGTCAGACTTAGATAAATACCTCTACAGAACGAAAGTTTATCAGCAATATTCTGCCAATGTATCGGGTGGTAGCGACACCCAGCGATATAATTTTTCTGTAGGATACGATAAGAACATGGAAAATATTATAAGCGACGGACTAGATCGGGCCACTTTAAATTTCGGTAACAGTTACTACCTGCTGAATAAAAAGCTAGAATTGAGCACAGGGTTATTATACAATTCCACAAAGGGGACAAGTAATAACATTAGCTATGTTCCGTCTTCACCATACGATCAAATAGCCGATAGCTATGGAAATCCATTGGCTGTACAAAATAGAATCAATGGCAACCTGAATAAAGCCTATGCTGATACCGCTGGTAAAGGCCGGTTACTAGACTGGCATTATTACCCACTCGACGATTTCAAGCCAAATACAATTAATAAAACTGATGGGCTAACATTAAATTTTGGAGTAAGCTATTCTATTTTGAAATCTCTAAAAATATCTACTGCTTATCAGCGTGGTAGTCAAACTGCAGGAACTGAAACAAATTATGACCTAGCCTCTTTTTATACCAGGGATCTCATCAACAGGTTCTCCAGCATATCTGGGAACACGATAACTTACCATATACCCAATGGGTCAATAGCTGACAGGGGAAAAAGTGCTTTGACTAATAATTACGGGCGGGCTCAGCTCAATTTTAATCCAAATGTTAATGATAAAAATGAAATATCTGGTATCCTCGGCATAGAACTGCGAGAAAGTATTTTAAAGATCAGTTCCACTCGTCTTTATGGATTCAATGCAGCCACTGAAACAAATTCCATAGTTGACTATCTTAGTTACTTTCCGATTTACAGTGATCCACTCAGCACATCCACGATCCCCTATTTCGATGGTCAATTCAGCATGACTGATCAATACCGCTCCTACTACTTTCTTGCAAACTATGGATATGACCGTACCTATTATCTTTCAGCAAGCGCAAGACGTGACGAATCTAATCTATTCGGGGTTAATACAAACCAGAAGGGTGTACCATTATGGTCTATTGGAGGTGCTTGGATAATCAGTAATGAACATTTTCTCGAAAATACAGCAATAGATTTCCTAAAAATCAGGACCTCATACGGACTTTTGGGAAATGTCGACAAATCAGTTTCTTCCTATCTTACCGCTACGCAATTAGCCTATCAAAATCAGTTCCTCGCCTCTCAAGCACAGATTATTAATGCTCCAAACCCTTCATTAAGATGGGAAAAAACGAAAACATTGAACGTGGGAATGGATTTCTCAGTAGTGAAAAAGAGATTGTCGGGCACCTTTGAATACTTTAAAAAGTGGGGAGTCGATCTAATTGGGAACAGCCCGATAGCACCACAAACGGGAGTAGTATCATATAGAGGAAATTCTGCCAATACATCTAGTAACGGGATTGACCTAACCCTAAATAGCGTTAACTTTAAAGGAGCGCTTAGATGGGAAAGTAGGTTCAACTTAAACCTGGTCAAAGACAAAATTACCGAGTACAAAGTTAAGCAGGGCTCAAATAGCCTAATAGTCGGCGCCAACTACTTGAATCCGTTGGTCGGGTATCCATATATCTCCATTTTTAGCTACAAATGGAATGGCCTGGACACACTAGGTAATCCTATCGGAAGCCTGAACGGCGTACCAAGTAGTGACTATACCGCTATTCGAAACTCAACTAACTTGCAAGATTTGGTTTACAATGGTCCAGCCGCTCCAACTATTTTTGGTAATCTGATGAACGTATTGGAATGGAAAAGCTTTGGTTTCTCTTTTAACATTACCTATAAACTAGGCTACTATTTCAGGCGAGCTTCACTTAACAATACCGCCCTTTATTCAGGAGCAAGCAATTATGCACAGGCAGACTTTGAGAACAGGTGGCAGACCAAAGGAGATGAAAGGACAACTGACGTGCCAGCGCTCATTTATCCGACAAACAGCAACCGTGATGACTTCTACGAACGCTCTTCTATCCTGATCGAAAAAGCGGACCACATTAGACTACAGGATATACAGCTTAGTTATACAGTGTCTAAGAAAAAAACGGATCAATTGCCCTTTAAACAAATGAGAATATATTTCTACGCCAACAACCTCGGTATCCTATGGAAATCGACACCGTATAAAATTGATCCCGACTCCCCTTACGGATACCCAAATCCAAAAACCATCGCATTCGGAATTCAGGCAAACTTCTAATTTATTATCAAAATGAAGAAACAATACAAATACGTGCTGGCAACAATTGCCTGCCTAGGGTCGCTGATTAGCTGTGAAAAAGGTTTTCTTGATGAAAAGCCCAGTTCTACAATTATCACCCCAAGCACATTATCAGACTACAAAAACCTACTCGACAATTATTCGGTAGTTAATGTTACCGGGGCACTTCCGCAGCTGAGCGCTGATGATTATGACTATACCAATCAGGCCGCATTGAACAGTGTCGCTACAAATACTGCAAGGAACGCCTATCTATGGCGGGCAGACATTTACCAAGGGGAACGTAATATTCAAGATTGGAACGGGCCTTATCAGGCAATTTTTTATGCAAATTCCGTAATTGACGGGATAACCAAAATACCACGGGATATAGGGAATGCATCAGAATGGGATAATCTTATGGGTTGGGCACTTTTTGTGAGAGCCTATGAATATTTTGACTTAGTAAGGAATTTTTCACCCGCATATGAAGAAGCCAGTGCCGCAGCAAATTTGGGAGTCCCTATAAGGTTATCCCCTGGAATAGACATTCTTCTGCAGCGCGCAAGCCAAAAAGAGACCTATGAGCGGATATTGCTTGATTTAAATACCGCTAAGTTGCTACTGAACGGGAAGGTTCAGGCCAACAATAGAAATAGACCATCCGCTGCTGCGGTATCAGGATTATTATCAAGAATATACCTGAGCATGAGGATGTATGATCTTGCCTCATTTTATGCCGAAGAGTGTTTGGCTACATATAGTACCATTATTGATTACAACACTGTTAGCACGACCGCTCGGACTCCTTTCAGCTATAACAATGATGAAACGATTTACAGCTCTGTACAAGTCGCAGCTTTTTCAGGAGCCACCTCAAATAATACGAGTACCAGTATCTATGTGAACAAAGAATTAATAGCAAGCTATCAGAGTAACGATCTAAGGCTACCCATTTTCTTTGCGAAGAATACTGCCGGAAATTATAATAAAAAGAGGGGGTATGCGGGAGAAGCTTCCTATCCTTTTACGGGGATTGCGACTGATGAGATTATCCTTAATCTTGCTGAATGTAAAGCGAGAAAGGGAGATCCGCAGGGGGCTATGACACTCCTCAATTCCTTACTTGTTAAGCGCTGGAATAACAAGGTTGTATTTACGCCACTAAAGGCAAATGATGGGGCCGAAGCGTTAAAGCAAATACTGAACGAAAGGAGAAAAGAACTGGTCTGGAGAGGCCTTAGGTGGACTGATATCAAACGGCTGAATGTTGAGGGTAGAAACATTGCGCTGACGCGCAACATCAATAACGAAGTCTACACACTGAATCCAAATGATCCGAAATATGTATTCCCAATTCCAGATGATGAAATTCTTTTGAGTGGAATAACTCAAAATACTAGATAATAGATCGTATGGAAACGCAGAGAAAAATTAATCCAAAAATGATGAGTAGGGTAAGCCACATCGTATTGACATTTATTATAATCATGTTTGCACAACGTAGCCATGCCAGCGAAGCATTTACAACAGCTGATTCAGTCACGTTAACCATAAGTATTGTCGACGCTCATTCTAAAGAGCAGCTAGCAAAACTATCTATCACGACTTACTCTGATTTTATTGGAAATTATGGCCAGGAAAACAATAATCGTGTAGCGATTCAGAAGTTTAATTGTCGAGATGGCGACAAGCTTAAGATAAGAATACCGGCTCCGTCAAATATTTTTTGGCTTCAAATCAGTTATCATCCTGGCGATGATCCATATACAATATCGTTGTATGCGCCCAATAAAGTTTATTATATGGAAAACACCGACAATCTAAATTGTATACTTGGCCCCACAGACATTCATTTTTCTGGTATCGGCAGTGAAAAAATGAATCTTCAACGGGAACTTTTCCGGTATGATTTCCCAGAAAGTCCTGAATTGGAAAAGCTGCAGATAGAAGAACGGAAAAGCAAAAAAGTTGGTGCCTATTATCAACTTAGAACAATCGTCGATAAAGGCCTTGACTCATTGTATGACATTAAGGTTAATCTACTTCAAAAATATAAACCGCTTGTCAATAGCACCATATTTTATGCTCTTGAAAATGAGAGTATAGCTATTCGGAGGAAAGCGACTTTGAAAGGACTAAGGCTTATATTGGAAAGTGAGGTGGAAGACAATGCATCGAACGAAGCTGAAATGTATTTCCTTGACCACATTGAGCAGTTAAAGCCCAAAATCAAGAAACCAATTTTACCACTTTCTTACTCCTACTTAGATAATATCTATGACTTCGAGCGCATTAGCGCTCATATAAAAAATAAAGGGAAGGAGGCAATTTCATTTGATAAAGCACTTTTCAAGGAGATAATCGAGAAATATGGGAAAATTACCAGAGATAAACTTCTTTTAAAATGGTTCGCATATGCTGTGCGAAATGGGTTGGATGTAAGTCCCTATTTTGAGGAGGCTCTTAAAAACATCTATGATCCTGTAGATAGCGCGACTATAGTATCAATTAAATCGAAGATGATGACTGGCGAACCCTTTTTTAGGTTCGATCTCAAAGACAATCTAGGTAGGAGTATTACACTTCAGTCACTAAAAGGAAAAGTCATATTGGTGGATTTTTGGTTTACAGGATGCGGACCCTGTCGGATAATGGCATCAAACTTAGAACCAGTAATGAATCATTTTGCTAAAGATGATCATGTGATCTTCCTATCTGTAAGTGTCAGTTCGAAAAGCTGGTGGTTAAAAGGTATAAAAAGCAGGCAATACACCGCTTCGGCGCAGCTTCTGACGTACACGAATGACATGGGATACAACCATCCGCTTATCCGATATTATAACATTCAAAGTTATCCTAAGCTAATGTTGATTGATAAATTTGGAAACTTGGCGAGTTTTGAACCACCAAATCCGACTAATAAGAACGGAAAAAATCAACTCATAATAGCCATTGAAAAACTGCTATAGTTAAAGAGAGCACAGGCGAAATGCCTGTGCTCCGATTAAATTTTACAGATCATAACTAGCTTCAGACGCCCCTTGCGCAGTTAGCGAACCAATGTACGTATCGCGGTTTGCTTTACTTAGAGGGTTCGGTACTGCATCGTTTGTAGTGATATAACTGCATTGTTCATCACCCTCTATACACTTGTTGGGATCATATGTACCACTTAGTACTACCCAGGCATTTTGATCTTGATCAAAAACGAAAGTTCGAGTCGCTAAACTCGCTTTACTATTTACCGATTTAGTACCTGTAAAAGCACTACCACCTACGATCATAGCAACGGCTGCGAAGCCCATAATCACTTTTTTAAGATTTTTCATAATTTGAAATTTAAATTGTGTTGTTTATTAATTTAAGGTTTTCTCTAGGCGGATAGCTATGATAGTCAAAAAGATGAATCCAATATTGAACCATAAGTGTTCCGTCCAGGTTAAAGTTTCGATGACACCCCCACAATGACAGGGAAGCTTTGATGCCCAGATCAATGCAATCAAGATATACACTGTAAAAATGATCATCAAAACCAAAAAGCTCCAAAGCCCAATTCTTGCAGTTTTTGGAATGAGAATAAGCACTGCAATTACAAGTTCAGTTATCGGAACCGCTAAACTTATGAATAAGGAAAATCTCCCAATAATTTCTACTTTGGCAATACCATTAATAAACCGTTCATGGTCCATAATCTTTTCATAAGCCGTATAGGCAAAAAGCGATGCTAAAATGATATGCAACAGAAGTTGGAAAAGCTCCACGGAGTTTGAGGAAAGCTTAATTGGAATTTTTGAAATTTTTAAAGTCTTCATATTTATTTGATTGAATGTTCATCGAATAATTGTGGCATCCACCACTTGGAACAAGTAGCTCCAAACTGACTATCTAAACTCTTTGTCACAGCACTCCTTTCTAATCAACAGTCAGGAACCATCTCCTGATCAATAAGTTAAAGTTCAGTATTCCAAGAAAGAATAGAGAGTACATTTGTACACAATTAATTAGATAATGTACTCAAGTTCAAATTTTTAAATTATGGAAAAAGGGAATAATATCGGCGGAAGCCAATATCTTTTAATCCGAGAAATGATGCGATGTCTTTATGTTTGGCAACATTAAAAAGTGCAGGATGAGCTTTTTGAAATTTCTGATATTTCTGTTTTCCTGACAAATTGAAAAGATCCTCACTGTGATCGAGTCTAGCTTTATCAAAATAGAATTTGACCTCTTCCTGAAGCTTGGACACTTCCGGGAAAGCAGCTTTTAGGGAAAGAAAATCCTCGTGACTAATTTCCAAAAGAACGGTATTTGGTAAAACCTCAATGTCTGATATCGCCTCCTTTTGATTGAAAAATACGGGATAGGCCAGGACGAAATCACCTGGATACCAGAACCATGTTGTATGCCCTAGATTTGACGAATTGCTATTGGTCACCTCCCTCAAATAGCCCTCCACAACAAACCAGGCAAACTTTGCCCTTCTGCCTTTACGTAAAATGTATTCTGCATTTGGGAACTTATAGATTTTCAGTATTGGTCTCAACGCAGCATAAAAACCTGGTGAGATTTCGCAAAAGGATGTAATCCTATTTATAATCGCCTGATAATATACATCTGTGATCATACAAAGGTTATTGCATTCCGACTTAATAAAAAAGAGGGGTGGAAAACCCCTCTTCAAATACCTGGCTTCCGACGGCTTGGTAAACTGAAAGTTGAAATGTTGGTTAATGATTAAACAGTTATTTCAAAGGGAAAAGTCAAGATTAAATTCAAATTTAAAAAAGCTATTATGCGAAATGCGGATATATTGTGTGAACGCCAATTATGACAATGTAAACGACTTTGAAAACAGATCCTTGTTGCTAATTAAAAATACAATGGGTATTTTAGCTAAATACGAGCCGATAAAAATAATATTATGAAGGAACTAAGATGCATTGTTATTGACGATGAACCCTATTCAATTACGCAAATAGAAGATCTTATTTCTGCTACTCCAGGGGTAATCCATGAGCATAGTTTTGAGAATGCCTATGATGCGATGAACTATTTACACCAGCATAAACATATTGATGTAATCCTGTCAGATATCGGGATGCCCTTCATTAATGGAATTGAAGGGGCTAAATTGCTGAAACCCTACTGCGATTATTTAATATTCATTACTGGACATCGGGATTATGCTGAAGAAAGCTTTGAGGTCGGAGTAGACGGTTACTTACTGAAACCACTGAAAAAGTTAAAATTCATACAACAGATACAACGGTTAATTGCATCAAAACTTCCACTATTGTCTGTCACTACAAAGGATGACAACTTTGTGCTGATCAAGGGCGGGTTGAAAAATAATTACCTGAGTTTGCAATATGAAAATGTGATGTATATAAAGGCAATGTCTAATTACATTCAAGTCTTTACAAGGGATAAGGTGTTTACCAGTTACCACACACTTTCAGACATGGAAGAGGCATTAAAAGACAGGACAGAATTCCTGCGAATCAACAGATCAGAGATCTTGTCATTCAACCATGTGACACAAATCGATGGATTCAGAATAATGTTGCATAATGGAACCAAGTTTTCAGTGACTCGAAGTTATAAGAAAAAATTCGAGGAATTTCTAAATAACAGATTACCCGGTAATAGGACGAATTAAACTATCCGTGGATGTTATTGTAGTGGTAACCGAGGTTGTGGGCTCGGTGCTTCGACCATTACCCATTTGGTTTGATTTAAATATAAAGATTGTTTTTTTGACTAATTTGGGATGTTTCTCAGTTTTCATAACCATTAATTTTATGGCCGATTTTACCAAGACATTAAAAATTAGGCACTTATGTTATCTGAGATGAGCGATATATTATCCAAACAGCGGCTAGGCCTTGACAAAGAGCAATTGATCCATATTACCTGCTGGGCATCGTTTATATTCATCGAAGTCATTGTTGCTGGGGCAGTTAAACAGCGATTCAGTAGCCTCACCTACTATCTACTTTTTTATTCCCTAAACATTGGCATATTTTACTTGCATGGGGCGGTTGTAATGCCTCATTCCAAGCGAGCTGGCTTCGGAAGAATTGCTCTATTTGGTTCATTGATTATCACTGAGTTAGCTTTGTATGTGTGCGGAGCAGTTATTGCAAGTATTATTTTGCAGGACATTTTAAAGCAAAAGGTCAGTCCTTTTGTATTTAATTTTGATTTTATAGTGATTGTTCTTTATAGAGCATTATTCTTCATCGCTTTTGGTACTGGCTACTATCTGTTAAAGGAATATCTAAACCGACGGGAAAAGGAGATGACCAGATCGCTGGAGGTTGAAAAACTCAAAAGCCAACTTCTTGTTATGCAAAGGGATTATCTTAGAGCCCAAATCAATCCACACCTGCTATTCAATACCCTTGACTTTATCAAGGCGGTATCCAAGAAAAACCCTGAAAAATCAGATGAGGCGATTGACTATCTGACAGAAATCATGGATTATGCATTGGAAACGAGTAAGAAAGATTTTGTTGAAGTAGCACGAGAACTTGAGCAGATTGAATACATGATCCGACTAAACTCATTGAGAAGTAACGATCGGATAAATCTCAAATTTACCTCGGAGTTAAACTTTGAACGTGCAATGGTAATTCCAATTTTATTGCTGACGCTGGTGGAAAATATTTTCAAACACGGCAATCTTTTGGACCCCGAAAATCCAGCCATAATTGAACTCATCACAAGTACGGATGCTTTAATTTTCCGTACCAGTAATCTGATCGCAAATACGCTACCTCACCAGGGAGAAAGGACAGGAATCAAAAACATCATGACCAGACTTGCTCTGGCTTATCCAAATAACTACAATTTCGCAACGGGAATGAGAGATCAGATTTTCTACACTGAATTGAGAATAGACTATCTTTCAGTTCGTCGAAAAATTCCCTAAATTGAGTTCATCATACAAGATTTTGCAGGAATTAAAAAAAATTCGGTCGAAACCATCCGAAAATCAACAACAGTCGAAATACTACACCCAAATGAAGGAGCTCATCTGTAAAGTTTTGACGACCAATCCTTTGAATGAGACTTTGACTGATCACATCAAAAAATTCGAGGCTTTATAACTGTTGGAACCCTTTACTGAGCCTACAATCGCCTGCGAATATCTTTTAAATTAAGCTCAAGTTGATATTTTATTTGCCGATGTTAAATATGAACAAAATATCAGGAGTCACCCTAGCGGAAAACGTCGGATGGAATGTGAGCCACATCGTTTTTGTTACTTCACATTTCGAACATGAGCTGATGCCAAATCTAAAAGATAAGTGGCATTACCTGTTCAAACCTACTAGCGTCGAAAACTTCCGGGAACTTTTCCAGCAGCTACAAAATGAAAGCGAAATTTAACAAGCATTAAAAGGACAAACTTCAGAGCGAAACAGTTGGCCTCGAAGTTTCTTTTTTAGACTTTGATTTTTTTTTGTTTTTATTTAGCTTTTCATCAGGAGCTTTAGCGTCATTACCGATTATATTAGCAATATCAGCTTTTATTTTTTCATAATTCCCTCTTATCTCTTCCGAGGAAACATTTCTAATTGTAGGTATTGGCTTATATGCTTTTTCCTCCCGAGCGATAGCCTCATGATCATTTTGTATTTCACAATGAAACATTTTTAACGAAACCTTTTCTTCCGGATTGTCCGCTACCATGCCTACAAATTCTCCAGAGGATAGGGACGCGATCTTAGAAGCAGGAATGGCATAATCTAATTGCGTAGATTGTGAAATGGAAATGTCGCTACTGTTTATACTTTTTGATTGCCTGTCCTGCATAATTTTTCCGAAAGTCTCGCTCAGTGTTTTGGCGGTACTTCCAGTCACCTGACCTGCAATAATGTTTCCAACGATTCCGGTGATGACTTCAGATTGCTCTGCCCCATAATCCTTTTTTAGCTGGCTAAAATCCTGAACAGCCAAAGCAGTGGCTACCTTATTACTCCTGGCTGTTGCGATGAGGCTATCCATATTATTGAAAAATATAGTGGGAAATTCATCAAAAATAAGGGCACTCTTCAATTTTCCTTTTTGGTTGACCAGTTTAATCATCCTGGATATATACAGGGAGAGTACTGCACCATAGACCTGCAATTTTTGCGGATTGTTGCCCACACAGATAATCTTTGGTTCTTCAGGATTGTTTACGTCCAAACTAAAATCACTACCACTCAACACATAATATAATTGAGGTGAAGAAAGTCTCGCTAGTCCAATCTTTGCTGACGCAATCTGCCCCTCTAGTTGTGCCATCGCTTCATTCTGATAGGCGCTAATAAAAGGATTGATTAAAACCTTAATTTCTTCTTCTTGTTGCAGCACATTAAAAAGCTGTTCATAATCCGCCTGCATCAGTTCAATCACATGTGGAAGCGTGCAGTATTTACCATTTTTGTATTTTTTGAGGTGCCAGATAATGGCCGTGAGAAAATTTATAGGGCTTTCCACAAAGAAGTCGCCCTGCTTTTTGATCCAGTCGCGATTCAGGCCCATCATTATTGTCCTGCTTGCTTCTGTGGCATCCGTAATATCAGTCATTGCAGCGGGATCAAGGGGATTGCAACGATGGGTACGATTGAGGTCATCGAAATTAATCACATAAAATTTTGGCTTAACTTTATACTGGCCAATATATTTAAGCAAGCAATTATAGGCGATTACGGATAAGTCATCATACTTAAAGTCATAAATAAACATGCTAAATCCCTTCCCCACCAGCTGGTCGATCAAATGACGGATTACAAAATATGACTTCCCTGCTCCCGGGGTTCCTGCTACCAGCAAACCCCTAAACAGATTAATGAGATTAATCCAACTATCCCGTATCTCTCCTTTATAGTTGTACTTAGCGGGGAGGTTTACAGAGTATTCGTTTTCGAGTAGCCTTTCTTCCTGGGGAAAGGTTTCATTTTCCAAGTTGAATATATCTTTTACCAAACTTTGCTTAATTCGCCTTGAAATCCAGGTACCCGCAGCCAGAATCAAAAGAAAGCCAGTGACGGTTAGCAGGCAATAAAATCCGATCAAGAATACCTCTGAATAGTGTAGATACAAGACTAAGATTGCACAGAAATATAGAAATAGCCCTGTCCCCATGTAGATATAAATCTTTTTGAAGGAAACGTTTTCATCCTTCTTTCCTTTAACCCCTAAAAGGGATATAGCAAGAAATAATAGCGCAGCAAACTTAGCCAACCACCAGCCATCAAAAATGGCAAGCTTAGCCAGTTTACCGACTATGCGATCTGTAATTTCTGAATGCCACCCTAAATCGCGGAACATCTGAAAAAATCTAATATAAAAATGCATCGCCAGCAGAACAACGCTGATCATTCTGCTCAAGTCGAGTATCTTCCGGAGCCCTTGTGTATCTTCACCTGTATTCATAATCTTTTATTTTATAAATCCATATTTTTTGAGAGCCTTTTTTTCTTCTTCTTTTTCTTGATCCGCATTACAGGTAAATTGAGATCTGAAGCAGGTTTTTCAAATAAAAAGTGTAAATGTCCCTCCCCTGATGATTTACCGTAATCATTTTCTAAAACCGAGGAATTCGATATTGTACCAGATCTTTTTGTGCTATTCCATTTCACGGGCTCCAATGACTGGGCGTTACCCTTGTTCAATATTTCCAGGACTGATTTTGCACTGAACTGTTTACCAAGATCACTCCCATTGAAAACACACCGTGTATTGTGGTCAACATAGGTAAGGCCATAAATTCTACCCTCTTTATTTTGCCTATAAATTAGAGAAATGCCCTCCTTCCTCAACCTGTCCACCAATTGTTTTGAGGTCAACCCCTTAGCATTTGTAAGCTGCCCAAGGATTATTCCTTTCAACGATTCAGCATGCACTTTCCTTTTTTCAAGGTTTAATTTATACTTACTTTCAACCTTTGTCAGTACGGGATTGCCTGCAAATGAACTAGCTTTAAAAGGTATGCCAACACGGATACCTTTATTATCCAAAACCGAGTAGACCAGTCCCCTTTTTGCAAACATTACCGAATCTTCTGATCCCCGGTCAGCAATAACATTGAAGCTTTTTACTACCGCGTTGTATTCTGAGAACGAGGTAAACTTATAACTTCTCAAAACTGCCGTGACTATATTATAAATTGATCTTTTGGTTTGCTTTTCTCCATATTGAGCCCTATCAATATGGACTGGGACAATTTGCTGTTCTTTGCCACGCCCCTCAGCTTTAATCAGATTGTATTTGATCTCGAGTTCCATTCTGGTCTTTTCTGAAAGCACTTTACCAATATTATGCAGATCAATCCTAGTTGAATCTGCTTTAATATTAGTGGTGACAATATGAATGTGGGGATGGCTGGTATCCTCGTGCCTGTACACTAAGAAAGGTTGCTCACCAAACCCAATCCCACTCATGTAGTCCACACCTATCATTTGCATCTTTTCTGTCGACAGTACTTCAGTCGGATCGAAGTTGAGCATAATGTGTAATGCATTGGTTTTGACTCTGCTATTGAGCTTAGTCAAATGCTCGAACCTTGCCACCTTGTGCCGTAGTTCTAGTTGTTCAATATCCAGCCCGAATTTGCTAGCCAGAATGGGTGATGCAGTTCCCAAAGCAACCTTGGATTCGTTGTAATTAATTAGCCCCCGGATACTGCTTCCGGTTAATATCCTTGCAACCATCTCATTGACATTTTAGTTACCAGCTCCAATAGTCTGTCTACTTTTAATCCAACATTTTTATATAGGTCACTGGTTCGCATAAAATAAAATGACCGCTGCGCCTCGTTTTCCGAGGTATGAAAATGGTGGGTTTGCTGATTGATATTAATCCCAATAGACCGAAGTTCTTTACGTATAGACGCCAATTCTTCCATCGGTGCATTCATTGTTACATCCCTGGACAGCATCAGGATTTTTTCCTTTGATAGAATATTTCTTGCAACCTCCCCAATCGACTGACAATTGCTGTGGAGGAGAATTTTTTCTAAACGTTTATAGGTTTGCTCATTAACCCTAACGATGATTGGATGGGTCAGCAGCTGTTCTGGATTTTTAGATTTCTTCCTTGGCATAATCTTGCTTTTTATTTGGCTTCAGCATTTTCGAGTTCCGAGAAAAATGCCCGACCTCAAGGGCGCAAGATTTTTTTGTGTATACAAAAATACATCTTGCAAAACACCCCCGTGGTTAAAGTATTCCTGTAGGTCGCTCGAATTTGTTGGGATTAATACTATTTTTCTTTTGAGTGATCCAATCTAGTATCGCCCTTATCTGGCTGAGGAATTGAAATGATTTTTCTGCGGATAATTCTACGTAGCTGCTGGAAGTATAGATTTGATCCTGGCTTAATTTTTTTCTTCGTATTCATATCATAATCAAATAAGTTGAATACAAACTTATCGTGTTTTATCATTAGGCAATGGCACTTCCTATCGTCATACCGTAAGATTATCAAAACGGTGGTATTATGAGATTTTATCCTATCTTTAGAACTGTTTAAGATTCAAAAAGAGAATCGTCTCACAAACTTGTTTCATTAAACAAAATTTATTAAAAGTTTTAATAAAGGTTTTATTAATACAGTTATGAAGATTGGGTATGCTAGAGTCTCCACAAAAGAGCAAAATTTAAATTTGCAAATCGAAGCACTCGAAAAGGCAGGGTGCGAAATTATTTTTAAAGAAACGATTTCTGGAGCTACAAAGTTCCGCCCTGAACTCGATAAAATGATTGCCCAATTCCGAAAAGGTGATGAACTGATTGTTTGGAAACTTGACCGCTTAGGAAGAAGCTTAAGACATATTATTGATTTAGTTTTGAGCTTAAGTGAAAAAGGAATAATCATCAAGGGCTTGACAGATGGAGTTGACACTTCAACGATCAATGGCAGGCTCTTCCTAAATATAATGGCTTCATTAGCGGAGTATGAAAGAGAATTGATTAGAGAAAGAACAAATGCTGGTTTGCAATCGGCACGGGCTAGGGGTCGTATCGGAGGTAGACCAAAGGGCTTTGCAAAAGATACGATTGCCAAATTGATAGTTATGCGATCAGTTTATAAAGACCTGGATAAAACCCCAGAGGAAATTTATAAAGGCCTGCAATTGACAAGACCAACGTTCTATAGATATGCAAAGATTCTCGATACCCACACAAATGAAGAAATAAAAAAAATGGAGAAAAAATAAATTGACAAATTTAATTTTTGAAATAACCCCTGTTTTTCATGCGAACCATTCTGTAACTATATTTAATCTATAAATTTTTATTATGTACATAATGTACGTTGACGAAAGTGGAGATCCAGGGAACGCCCCATTATCATCACCACACTACATATTGTCTGGGTTAATTATCCATCAAAATGACTGGAAACATAGTTTAGATCGTTTAAAGATTTTGAGACAAAATATGGAGCCACTATTTGGTTTAAAGCCACGAACTGAATTTCATACATCAGAAATTTTTCGCACAAGTTTACCGAGTTACAAGGCAATAAAAAAGAACATGAGAATTAATATGATGAAATTTTATATTAATGAGGTTCCCAACTTATTCCCTAATGGAAAGATTTTAAATATTTGCTTCAAAAAATCTGAGCATCCCAACACTGTCAACTTTCAAGAGTTAGCGTGGAATCGTTTTTTAAATAGATATGATATCTATTTAAACAGAATGAATGATGTTGGTATTATTATTTGTGATGAGAGTAATGAAACCCAATTAAGAAACCAACTAAGAAAGAGCCGAATATACAATCCAGTCCCCTCCCAGTTTGGCCCAATCCCATATAATTCACCGGTACAAAACATCATTGAAGATATTACACATAGAAAATCTACCCTTTCATATTTTATCCAGACTTGTGACCTAATTGCTCATTCTTTATATAGAAGAGAATTTCCAAAAGGGAGTTTAAAGAAACATAATGTTGAAAAAATTTTCGATGCATTAGAACCGAATTTATTGAAAGCCGCTAGTAAATCCGATCCTTTAGGAATTGTTCGTAAATAAAAAAGCCCTGGTTAAAAACCGGGGCTCAAAATACTTTTTGATTTGTCGCGGCCCTAAGCAGTTAGGACTGCCTCAAGTCGCACACAAAGATAACAAATATCCCAATACCTATTTGTAACAATTAAATTACGAAATCGCATTTCGACAATAAGTTTGTGTCAAAAAAAATTGTCATCTACTATAACATAAAGAGCTAGTTTGGGATAAAAATTTATAGAATATATGTAGCCGAAAAAGAAGAAGTTAAAAATTTACACTGTTTTAATTACTTAGCATCAATCATAAAATAGTTACGCTCTTAAAATATTGATGATATCCAAAATCGTTTAATAAATAAGAAGAAACTACATATTTATTTTCTCCAAGGTGGTCTCAAAGTTAACGATAGTCATTATCATATTTTTCAAAAACATCAAAGCCATTCCCATCATTAATATCATCGACTTCAGCTTCTATATAATCTTCGTCAAGATCGAAATCCAAAACCACAGAAAAATGCTCATCTCTAGAGTCTTTGATTTTTATTGAACGATGCTTAGTTCCAAAATAAATATCATCTTCCTTATCATAAAAAGCTTCTGTATTATCTTCGACTGCGATAATTATTTCATATGCAAAATTCCCTAAACACTCAATCCGTGCTGAATCTTTTCCTATAAAGGTTATGTTGTATTCAGTAAATTCGACATCACTTAAATCTATCTTTTCAACGACATCTATTTCCATTCCATTGATCCCCCCTCGATTTGAGACTGAATTTTCGAGGAAAGAATTTATAAGTTCACTAGCCTCTTTTTGAAGCTTTACCTTTTCTTTGATAAATGCATTATCTATAAGTTTGAGTATATCTGCTAATTGCTCCTGCTCTAATCGTAATAGTATATCAATTTTATCTGTAATGTCCTTTACAGGGATAATATGAGGATTTTTAATTTTATCGAAATCTTTGTCATGAGAAACAAAATAACATTTCATGTCAAACTTTTTAAAATGATCGCCTAGTGCTAAAAAACTAAAAGCATCAGGAAATTCATGCTTTTTCTCTCCCGAACCAAAAGGTGGATTGTTCTCAAAATAGTCATTGAATATTCTCCCAATAGCCATGTCCTCAGTATCAATTATTATAACATTGGCTTCGTCTATCCATTTATCAAACCTACCTTTAAAATCTTGTCTTATTGTCTCCAAATTTATTTCTGGAAGTGTAAAATATTCCTTATAATCAGCAAAATTCTTCAAAACACGAAGACTTCCATGAATTGTTTTCCTAACAGAGTTTATTTTGTTATTCTCTTCCAATATCCTTGTGCTAAAACGCGCTAATACTTCCCTATATACAATATCAGTAATATAAATATTAGCAATTCCTTTTTTTCCTAAATCAGCAATATTATATAAAATATTTCCGGCGAGGAAGTTTTGCCCCTCTATAAATGAAGTATCTAATGCTATATTTTTTATGGTGACTTTTGGCATAGTATTTAGGTTAATATTAAACTTAATTTCACTAAGATAAAAAGATTATAAAATTAAGAAGACTATAGAATTAAGGCGAATTATAACAACTTAAGTTCAACATTTCAAAACTCATAGTCAATCCTACAAAACGATCGAAGTAGTGACTGCTAACTCTTAAAAAATAGGAATTCATTCAAATCAACTATAACACGATACCTGATGAATTAACACTAAAAAAAATTTCAATTGTAGAGGTTTTCCCGATGAAAATCAACTATTCACTGCAATTTTAACACATACAACTTTAAGCAAATGATTCGATCTCAATAAAGTAATTATAGAAAATATTTGGGTGCAGTTAGGTTTATGAAAGATTAGCAACTACATTTGAACAAATTTTACTTTAATGGACGGACTATCTCAGAACATTCAACAAGAAAAAATAAATTCCCTTAAAAATATCTTTCCAGAAGTATTCACTGAAGGACAGATTGATTTTAAAAAACTAAAAGGGATGTTAGGAGATTCAGTTATTTATGCTAATGAGCATTATGAATTAACTTGGGCCAATAAAGCCGAGGCCCGAAAAGAGGTTCAGAAACAAACAACCTGTACCCTTGAACCAGACAAAAATAATAGCGTTAAGTTTGATGAAGCAAACAATATTTTCATCGAGGGAGAAAACTTAGAAGTGCTTAGAATTCTTCAAAAATCGTATTTCGGAAAAATAAAAGTAATCTACATCGACCCACCTTACAATACTGGAAACGATAGTTTTGTATATCCTGATGATTATAGTGAACGTCAGGACGAATATAATAAAAGAACAGGCAGAACCGATGATGATGGTTATTTAAACAAACAGGATTTATGGAAAAAAAACTCAAAGGAAAATGGCCATTTCCATTCGAGCTGGCTTTCAATGATGTACCCAAGACTTTATCTTTCTCGAAATCTGCTTTCAGAAAACGGTGTAATTTTTGTATCCATTGATGATAATGAGCAAGCAAATCTAAAATTAATCTTGAATGAGATTTTTGGGGAAGAAAACTTTGTTTCTCAACTTGTTTGGAAAAGTCGTCAGAACAAGGATAATAGAAACGTGTCGGGAGTTTCAGTAGATCACGAATACGTTTTTTGTTATGCAAAAAATAGTACATATCGTTCATTAAAAGGAAGTGAAAGGAAGACAAATCAATACACAAATCCAGATGAAGATCCTCGTGGTGACTGGACAAGCGGTAACATGGTGGGATTGTTGCCTGAACATTTACGCCCGAATTGTCATTATGATTTAATCCATCCGACCACAGGTACTAATTATGGCAAGCCAAAAATGGGTTGGAGGTATGACAAAAAAACAATGCAATCTTTAATTAACGAAGACAAAATTCTTTGGCCCACAGTGGATACGGGGCGACCTAGAAGAAAAAAATTTCTAAGTGAACTTTCGGATTCTCTAGCTGGATATTCATCAATCATTGGAAAGGACATATATACGAGGAATGGTACATCGGAGATAGAAGAACTTTTTGGGGTTAGATATTTCGATTTTCCAAAACCCGTAAACCTGATTAAGGAGCTGTTACAACAAACCACTAATAAAGACGATTCTGATATCGTCATGGACTTTTTCGCTGGTAGTTCGACCACTGCACATGCAGTTTCAGAATTAAATTATGATGATGACGGAAACCGAAAATTTATACTTGTTCAAATGGCCGAGCTTCTCGAAGAAAAGAGCGAAGCGGTTCAAAACGGTTTTAACTCTATTGCAGATATAAGCAAAGAAAGGATTAAAAAAGTAATTGAGAAATATGCTGTTGATGAGGATAAAAATGGGGTCAAATTTTTTAAGCTTTGCCAATCAAACTTTAGTAACTGGCGAAATGATATTGCAGGTAAAGAGGCGATTTTAAATCAGCTGAAAATATTTGTACACTCCGATAAGCCAGGAAGTATTGCATCAAACATGGTATTCGAGTTACTATTAAAATTAGGGAAGCCATTAGATACAAAAATTGATAAAATTGTGGTGGAGAAAAATGAGTTTTATTACATTGAGAGTTACAAACTTGCATTCTGTCTTATAGCTTTTGATAGTGCAATTAAGTCAACAATCCATGATATGGATATTAAGCAGGTTATCATCCTTAATCGCTTATTCAATAACGATGAAGATTTGAGTAACACAAAATTAGAATTTAAAGAATCGAGTATAAATTTGGTTATCATTTAATATGAAGTTTCAGTTTGACGGCTCGCAAGAATATCAAATTTCGGCAGTAAAGTCAGTTGTTGATATTTTTGAAGGGCAACCTTTGGCAAGAGGTGATTTCGAAATATCTTTAGAACAAAGTTCTCAATCACTCGAATTGAATGACTATGGCATAGGAAATAAATTATTACTTGATGAGGACCAAATCCTCAAAAATGTTCAAAAAGTCCAATCCAGAAATGGCCTGAGCGTATCAAATAATTTAATTACATCTAAATCTGAAAATGGTAATGATGAGTTTTGTCGGTTAAATTTCACAGTAGAAATGGAAACTGGCACAGGAAAGACTTATACTTTCCTTAGAACAATTTATAGTCTTAATTTAGTTTATGGATTCAAGAAGTTTGTAATTGTTGTTCCAGGAGTAGCTATAAAAGAGGGTGCTTTAAAAAATCTACAGATAACTCACGACCATTTTCAGACAATTTTTGGGAACCCACCAATAAATTTTTCATTGTATGAAAGTAAAAATCTTGTAAATCTTCGAAATTTTTCTTCGTCTAATGTTTTACAAGTCCTTGTTATTAATATTGACAGTTTTACCAAAGACAATAATATTATAAACTCTGTTCGGGAAACGGGGATTAAACCAATAGATTTTGTACGAGCTACAAGTCCAATCGTCATTATTGACGAGCCTCAGAATATGGAGACCGATATTAGGAAATCTGCGATATTCAATTTAAATCCTTTATGTACTTTAAGGTATAGTGCAACGCATAAAGATTTTTATAACCAGCTCTATACATTAAATCCTGTTCAAGCTTATGATTTGGGATTGGTAAAGCAAATTGAAGTTGATGGTATTACTGCCCACCCTGACTTTAATAATTCTTTTATAAAACTTGTTGGTTTTGAACAAAAAAAACAAAGTCTCACAGCTAAAATCTTCATTCATGTTCAAAATCTTTTTGAAATTAAGGAAAAGAAAATAAATGTTAAGCCAGGGGATGACATTTATGAATTATCAGGAGGTAGGGATATTTACAAAGATGGCTATATAGTTAATTCAATTCAAGTAGTTGAAGGTAAGGCTATTCTAGAACTGTCAAATGGGGTAATATTATTACAGGACAGTGAAATTGGCAGAAAATCAGATGATGTGATTAAATATCAGATGGAACGGACAATTTTCCATCATTTTGAAAAAGAAGTCAAATATTGGAAAAAGCCTGAAGGCTACAACTCAATTAAAGTTTTAACGCTTTTTTTTATAGATAAAGTTTCGAACTACAGATATTATGATGATGATGGGAATGCTGTTAAAGGTAAGTTTGCTTTATGGTTTGAAGAACTTTTTGCAAAGTATGCTTTAAAATATAAAGCGAGGTTTCCTGATTTATTCAATTCTGCCCCCCCAGAAACGTATTTTGCAAGTGGCGACGTACATGAATCCGATATTCCTATTTTACATCCCGATTATTGGAGTCCGGCTCGGATTCACAACGGATATTTTTCTACTGATAAAAAGGGAAACTATAAAGATACAAAGGGAACAACCAAAGACGATGAAGATACATATTCGCTTATAATGAGGGATAAGGAACGGCTCCTCAGTTTAAATGAACCACTAAGGTTCATTTTTACTCACTCTGCATTAAGAGAGGGCTGGGATAATCCCAATGTATTTCAGATTTGTACACTGAATGAAAGCAAATCAGATATCAAGAAAAGGCAGGAAATTGGAAGAGGATTGAGACTAGCAGTTGATGCATCCGGAGTTCAGGTTCGAAGTAAAAGAATTAATATCCTTACCGTCATTGCAAACGAAAAATATGAAGATTTTACTTCAGCTCTTCAAAATGAAATTCAAAATGATACAAGTGTAGATTTTACGGGACGGATCAAAAATGCTGTAGAAAAGGGCCAAGTTAAATTAAACAAAGAATTAAATGCTGAGAACTTTCCTTTACTCTTTGATATATGGGAAAGAATTTCTTCAAGAACCAGATACAATGTTAGCTACGATTCTAAACTTTTGATTAAAAAGTGTGTGCAAGATTTCTCGAACTTCAACATCGTTCCATTAACCAAAAGGCCTATCTTACAATCAAAATCCGCCAGCTTAAATTATACATCTGAAGGTATCATAAACAAACTGGAAGGATCATCTGTAAAAAATTCAGAACAGGTTACCTATCAAATTCCAGATGTGTATACTTACATACAATCGAGAGTTGATATAACTAGAGCAACCATTTTCGAGATTTTTGAGAAATCAAATCGTTATGGAGAATTGGAGATTAATCCCCAAATGTTCTTAGACAATATGGTGAGTGTCATCCAAAGAAATCTCAATACATTATTAGTGGAAGGTGTAAAGTATGAAGTTATTAATGGTAAGTATTATGAAATGACTCTTTTTAACTTTGAAGAAATCGAAACGTATTTATCTGATTTATATAAGGTAGAAAATCTGAATAAGACCGTATTTAATTATATTGCTATCGATAGTTCAATTGAGAATCAATTTGCAATAGATTGTGAAGCAGACGAGAGCATTAAGTTTTACTTCAAGTTGCCAAGAGGATTCAAAATACCGACACCCATTGGTAATTATGTTCCAGACTGGGCGCTCGTAATGGAAAATGATAAGAAAATATACTTTGTTTGCGAAACCAAAGGAACACTTGACAGGGCATTTCTACGAGAAACAGAAAGGATGAAAATAGAGTGTGGTGAAAAACATTTTGCGTCTTTTGGTTCAGATAATATGATGTACCGATTAGCTACGTCAACGGAAGATTTATAAAAATCATTTATAATTAAGCACAACTAATTCTTGGGCTTATTATTTACTCTTTTATGGTGTAATCTTGAATAAGCATATCTAATGGAATATGCAAAAAACATAGATAAATTAACCAAAGACAAAATTCTAACTATAGAACAGTATCCCTTATCTCCGTAGTTTATTGATACCAAAAAAATCAAAATTTCAAAATATTCTATTTTTAGTAGAACGAAGACCTTATACAATCAAACTTGTCTCACAAAAGAAAAGTATTCATCCCCTACTGTACATCTTTCATTCTACTGAAAGTTTAATTGGACCAATTACGCAAAGAGAAAAATATTTCTCGAAACGAAAGTATTCGTCCCCTATTGGATATCTTTTTTTAGCTGTAAGTAGAACCGTACCAATACGACAAAAAGAAAAGTATCTTTCGAGACGAAAATATTCATCTCACCCCTATTCTTTATTTTCTTTCAGCTGTAAATTTATGTGAAGCAATAACCACAAAAGGAAAATGTTGTAGATATAGAATCAAGGTGACAATATTTATTATAATCCCCTCTTAACCAAGACTAAACTCTTTTGCATCTGGTTATGGAGCTGTAGCGTAGATAAAATGATTAGGTCTTCAACTAATTTAGACAGGACACTATTTGCACAAGTAATTTCAGTTTTTTTCTAGCGCATGCTGTCGGCCAAGTTCAGGATTTCCTGTCGTATAAGATTTGCCAGTATTTACTGAATTATTTTAACTGACTTCTTGTGTTCATCTATGGCAACGAAAGTAAATTCGCCATGTACTGCCAGTTCACGCCCTTCAGCATACATCCGTTCCACATAAATTTCAACCGATACTTTCATACTGGTATGACCAACATGTTAAACGCGGCCCACCGGTTCAATGATCGTACCAGCGGGAATTGACTTTTTAAAATCAATACGGTCGCTGCTCACCGTCACCATCACCTGGCGGCTGAAACGCGTGGCGGCCATAAAAGCCACTTTGTCCATCATGGCCATGGCGCTGCCACCAAATAGCGTACCCTAGTGGTTGGTGGTCTTGGGGAATACGGTCTCGAACACCCGTGTTTGCGAAGCTTGGATACGTTCCGTCAAATTCATTATCACTTAATTAAATCTGACCATCTATTATTTGTACAGCTTTTTCTTCATCCCAGCATGGATAATCAATATATCCTTGTTCCCCGCCACCATACATGGTGGCCCTGTCAGGCTCGTTAAGCAGGGCGTTTTTTTCAAACCGTTCAGGCAGGTCGGGATTTGCGATATATAGCTTGCCAAAAGAGATCAGGCTGGCAATACCTTTTTCAAGTTCTGCTTCGGCGGAAGCCCTATCGTATCCTGCATTGGCAATAACGGTCTGACGAATCTTCTTGCCAAAGCGCTCGATCTCGTCTTCAGCTGTATAATGTTCAGGCGAAGGAAAATTTGGGCTGCACCTCATGAGTTCCACATAGGCGAAGTCCATATCGTTCAGTTTTTCGATCAGGTAGGTATAGGTAGCCGTAGGATTATCCAGTACCATATTACCATAGCAATGGAAAGGCGCTA
Organism: Pedobacter frigidisoli; assembly: GCF_032678525.1. Classification (GTDB taxonomy): domain Bacteria; phylum Bacteroidota; class Bacteroidia; order Sphingobacteriales; family Sphingobacteriaceae; genus Pedobacter; species Pedobacter frigidisoli_A. The sequence continues at coordinate 512,101 of NZ_JAVTSE010000004.1, read as the reverse complement.
TCTTAATGCCCACCTTTTCACCACCAACCACGCGAATCAATTCCCGCATCACTTCCAGCACGAAGCGGACTTTGCCCTGGATGCTGCCGCCGTAAGCATCCGTTCTTTGGTTGGAACTTTCAGCTAAGAACTGGTTGGGCAGATAGCCATTGCAGGCATGGAGTGCAACCCCGTCAAAACCTGCCGCTATCGCATTTTTCGCGGCCTGGCCATAATCATTAATGGTTTGCCTGATTTCCGGGATCGTCATTTCCCGAGGGATTTCGAAGTCTTTCCTGCCCTGAGAAGTAAAATGCTGCATGCCCAGAATAGGCAAGGGTGATGGCGCAAGCGGGAGCTTGCCGTTCCGGTCTACAGAATGTCCCATACGGCCGGTGTGCCAAAGCTGGGCGATTATTACACCGCCCTTATCATGTACCGCAGTTGTGACCTTCTTCCAGGCTGCTATTTGCTGAGCGGTAAAAATACCTGGTGTAAGCGGACTACCGGTAGCCTCTTCACTGATCCTGATGGCTTCGCTGAACAGCAAACCTGCACTTGCCCTTTGTGCATAGTATTTTGCCGTCATGTCACCCACCAGACCATTGCTGTCTGTACGGCCTCTGGTCATTGCTGCCATGGCTATTCTGTTTTTTAGGCTGACATCGCCCAACGGTATTTTTTCTAAAAGCTTCATAGGACTATTTTTCTTCTTTTCGCCGGGCCATACCCTGAGCGATAATACTGGCGGCTATCAATTGCAGGGCATGGTAAAGCATGAGTGGCAGCAATACGATCCCTGTGATGGTACTGTGCTGAAAGAGCACTTTTGACATGACCGTTCCATGTACCAGTGACTTTTTAGATCCGCAAAACAGTACCGTGATTCGGTCTTCAGCTGAAAAGCCAAACAATCGGCTGAGCAGTCCGACGCAAAAGAATACGGCAAAAAACAGGGCCATCATCCCGGCGGCAAGTCCCGCAAGTTCAAGGGCGGTAAAGCCCGCAAAAAGATGTTCGGAGAACGACTTACAGAATGACGTATAAATAATGGTAAGGATGATCGCCTGGTCAAAATATTTGAGCTGTTTCTTATATTTTTCGGCAATGGCCCCAAAACGGGAGTTGAGGCTGATGCCGACGATGACAGGTAATAAAACCTGAAGGACCAACTTGATCACGATTTCGGTGACATCAAAATCTCCTGTTGCAGAAGCAATGAACAGTCCAACCCAGAGCGGCGTCACCACTACGCCGATCAAACTGGAAATGCTCGCATTGAAAATGGCCGCGGGAATGTTGCCTTTAGCGATAGAAACCATGACCACCGAAGAGGAAACGGTGGATGGTAACGCTGCCAGAAAAAATATACCCAACCAAAGCACTTCTAAATCGGTGCCAACAAACAGCGGGCGGGACGCCAGAACGATGAGCGGAAAAAACAAAAAAGTCGTCAATTGGACGATGATGTGCATCTTCCAGTTGACAAGCCCGGCTTTTAATTTCTCCATGCTCAATCTTAGGCCATAGAATAAAAAGATCAACGAAACGCCAGCACCTGCGATCTGCTCCAGCGAAACAGGTTCTTTGACCATGCCCGGTTGCGGTAAAAAATAGGCCAGCAGGATCATCATGCCTATCATGAGCAGGAAACCGTCGAAACCTGCTTTACTTAATATTGCTAATAACTTCTTCAATGTAATTTAATATATTGCTAAACCGCATATTCTTTACGTATGATCTCTGCACCAGCGCTCAAAGCACTTAACTTTCCTCTGGCTACCGCTCTTGACAAAGGTGCCATACCACAGTTTGTAGAAGGGTAAAGGTTTTCGATATCCACAAACTTGAGGGCATTGCGCAGCGTACCAGCTACTTCTTCAGGCGTTTCGATAGTGTTACTCGCCACATCAATGGCACCAACCATTACTTTTTTACCTCGAACAAGTTCCATTAAATCTAAAGGAACATTTGAGTTATGGCATTCTAATGATACCACGTCAATTTTAGATTTTTGAATTTTTGGAAAAATTTCCTCGTATTGACGCCATTCTGAACCCAATGTTTTTTTCCAGTCGTTATTGGCCTGTATGCCATAACCGTAGCAGATATGTACCGCAGTTTCGCACTTTAAACCTTCAATTGCCCTTTCCAGCGTTGCCATTCCCCAATCGTTTACTTCATCGAAGAACACGTTAAAAGCAGGCTCATCAAACTGGATAACATCTACCCCTGCCTCCTGCAGCTCCCTCGCTTCTTCATTAAGTGCTTTGGCAAATTCCCAGGCCAATTTTTCCCGGCTTTTATAATGCCCATCGTACAACGTATCTACCATGGTTAACGGGCCGGGTAACGCCCATTTAATCGGCTTGTTGGTTTGTTTACGCAAAAATTTGGCGTCATCAACAAAAACTGCTTTTTGGCGAGCAACATCGCCTACAACCATCGGAACACTCGCATCATAACGGTCACGTATTCGCACGGTTTTGCGATTTTCAAAATCTACACCGCTTAAATGCTCGATAAAGGTGGTTACGAAATGTTGGCGTGTCTGCTCACCATCACAAACAATATCCAATCCTGCCAGTTCCTGTTCCTGGAGTGTAATGCGCAGCGCATCCTGTTTTCCTTCAAGCAACTGTTCGCCATTTAATTTCCAGGGTGACCATAGTTTTTCGGGTGGAGCAAGCCAGGCAGGTTTAGGCAAACTTCCAACAATAGAGGTGGGCAATAATAATTTCTTAGTCATAGCATAATTTTAATGTATTAATTAATTGAAAAATTGGCAGACCATTGCTCAAGAATATCCTGATAAGGCTTGATGAAATGCTCTTCGGCATATTTACCTTGTTCAACGGCCAACCGGCTACGCTCTTCGCGGTCATAGTCTACGCGGGTTAGTGAATAATCTTCGTGTTTAAGACTAGGTTGATAGATTTTGCCAGCCACTGAATTTGCATTGTAAATTTCAGGACGGTAAATCTTCTGGAAAGTCTCCATCGTGCTGATTGAGCTGATAAGTCCAAGATCAGTATAATCAGAAAGGAGATCTCCGGAATGATAAAAAGCCATTGGTGCCACAGCGTTCGCAGGCATGAAAAAACGAACTTTTAAGCCCATTTTAGAGAAATATTCATCGGTGAGCGAATACTGGTCCTGCTGATACTCAAAACCCAGGACGGGATGCTGGTACTCAGTCCGGGTATATATTTTGTTGCCTGACACACTTAAACAAATGATCGGCGACATCTTAAAGTGCTCTTTATAAGTTGACGAATTCACAAAGCACTTATAAAGTTTTCCATGTAAATCGCCAAAACTTTCAGGAACAGTAAAACTAGGTTTATCTTTATTGTAGTCAATTAATAAAACACTGAAATCATAATCCCGCACATAAGAAGAAAAATTATTTCCGGCAACACCTTCAATTTGCTGACCAGTTTTACCGTCAAAAATATTCGTTTTTAAAACCTCAATCATCGGCAGATCGTTGATGCCGTTCTTATCATCGATACGCATCGTTACGGTGAGGATTTCGAGTTCTAAATGATAACGGTCGCCTTTTGGATTGTCTATATGAGCCAGTGCATTAAATCGATTGTTAATCATATTTAAGGCATTACGCAGGTTTTGCTGGCGGTTAGCTCCTCTGGCCAGGTTTGCAAAATTGGTTGTCAGACGCGTCTGACTTGAAGGGTGATAGTTTTCATCTAGACAAGTGCTCTTTAGTGTGAACACAAATTCATTCCCCTTGGTGTCCTGGATATTTTCCATGTATTTTTTTAACTTTTTAAATGGTTAACAATCATTATAAAGTCCTTGATTATTCAGGATACGACAGGCAAAAGAAAGGATTTAGGAAGGAGAGATATACACAAATGGGCACGATCAACCCATGAGGGTTTGCACCTTTAAGCTATACAATCTGACCAATAACCTCTTTACGCGGAAGTATCGTCAATTCAGAAAAGGCAGGTATCCTGACTTGTAACGGCTTTTACCGGCCTTCCCGTTTTCACAGTGACCATCATTGGTAAAACCTTTTGTGTTACTTACAGTTGCGCGACAGCTCGTGATTTGCACACGATTCCCTATTAATTCACCGCTAAGTAAAACCTTTCCCGATTGCTGAAAAGCAAAGAACCACGAGTTTTAAACTCTGTCCAAAGGTACTAAAACAGTTATTAAAGTCGAATATATACTATAATTTCAACCGAAATTACTTTAAATTAAAGATTTATTGATTTTTTATGCGGTTTGTTCTTATTTTTGCGTGCTCAAACAGTGATTTATGCTATGGAACAATTAGATGAGATCGATCTGAAACTCTTAAAAATATTAGGCAATGACTCAAGTCATACTATCAAGGAACTTGCTGCGAAGGTAAATTTGACGCCATCGCCGGTTGTACAGCGTGTAAAACGCCTGGAAATCAGTGGCTATATCAAGAAATATATCGCGCTGCTTGACCCTGAAAAGTTCAACCAGGGCTTTATCGTGTTCTGCAATATCCGGCTTAAACAGCATGACCGAAAGGTGGGCCACAGCTTTGTAGAGGATATTCTCAAAATTGAGGAGGTTGTGGAATGTTATAATATCTCCGGCGATTATGATTTCTTTCTGAAAGTGTATGCCAAAGACATGAAGCATTACCAGGACTTCGTTTTTAATAAATTAGGCTCCGTTGAAAGTATTGGCAGTGCTCATAGTACTTTCGTAATGGCAGAGATCAAAAATACACACAACATCAGTTTTTAATATCGGCGTAAGTTAGGGTTAATGGGCTCCCGTTTTTCTTTCTCCCAATCCATGAGTGGCCGGTACAGAACAGCTATACTGAAAGAAGAGCCAAAGCAATGTGTTAAAGCGGCCATTAATCCATTTATCTAAGCTGACGGTTATGCACAGAGATTTACTAGCGCTAATCTCTTCATTGATAATATTGCCACATCGGATCCATTTATCATAATTCTTCATCCCAAAATCATATTAATAAAAAAATCCTCTATAGACTATTTTTATTTGCAGATCATAATAATCAAAAAGTCTCAAAAAACGAAGGTATCCACCTAATGAATTCATATGTTGTTTAGTCGTTATCTAACGAATTTCATGGCAAATAAGCTAAATAAGGATTAAATACGCTTTATCGATTTATTAAAGTTATAGAAACGCTAGATTTGCTTGACGTCCATTTCAAAGATATGATTCAAACTTATAAGATAGAAGACTTCCCATCAAATAACAACATAGACAATTTATTTGCCATAGAACGGTTTGAAGATATAACATGGCCAATAGACTTAACCTGGCCACACAAGCATAACTTTTACCAAATTATCTGGGTAACGGATGGCACTCCGACTTATACCATAGATTATCAAGATATCACTATTAAAACGGATACTCTATTGATCACCTCCCCGGGTCAAATTCATCTTTCAAAATCCTTGAAAAAAATAAAAGGATACTGTATCTCATTTACAGAAGAATTCCTTTTGACTCACCAAATGCTGGACTCTGTCTTCGAACTTACATTTTTAGAAGATAGTTTTTCTAAACCATATCTGTGCCTAAATGATGGCGCCAAAGAGGAGCTGACTGCAATTATAGGCCCCATCATTAAAGAACTAAATAGGGAGGTTAAAGTTCCGCTGATCATAAATGGATTAGTTTTAGTACTACTGAATCGAATCCAAAGGTTAATGAATCAAACGCACCCTATGCTTTCAAATGCCTATCATGTTTTAATACATAAAAAATTCAAAAAACTTATTGAGCAATATTATAGCAACGAAAGTGATCTCCATTTCTATGCCGATAAACTTGGAATTTCCCCTAATTATTTAAACCGGATCGTTAAGAATCTAAAGGGCAAAACTGCAGGCATTATGATTCGTGAACGCGGATTGACTGAGGCAAAACGAATGCTGGTTTATTGCAACCTTCCAATAGGCGATATTAGTGAAAGACTTGGCTTTAAGGATTTCTCATATTTTTCAAGGCAATTCAAAAAACAGGAAGGTATATCTCCTGCTGAATATCGCAGAATGATGTATAAAAAATATCTCTAACTCAAAAAACCCAGTCTGGTAATCCTGCACGCAAAGTGCCAATTTTGAAACTTTAACTTCTAACAGAAAAGAATCAATAATATGAAATTTGCTGATAAATTAATTTATAACAGCATGAACAAATCACTAAAAATAGCAAGGGATTATTTTAAAACTTACCTAAATTTGGAAGCTCCTATTCCAGAACTCCGTATTGCAGCTGATAAAATGTACGCTACTTTACCATTAGCTGAGGATATTTCTTATGAAACAGTCTCGGTTGGAAAATTGAAAGGTGAATGGACTAGGTCGCCGGAAGCAAGAGATTCACACGTTTTATATTATATCCATGGCGGCGCCTTTCTTATCGGTAGCCCGGCGACACATCGTGGTGAGATCAGCGAGCTCGGAAGAGCAGGAAAAATGAAAACCTTTGCACTGGATTACCGTTTGGCACCTGAGCATCCGTTTCCTCAGCCCCTCGAAGATATATTTGACGGCTACCTTTGGTTGCTTGAGCAGGGATACGATTCAAAAAATATTATCATTAGTGGCGATTCAGCGGGAGGAAATGCAACGATTAATCTGATGCTATTTGCTAGAGATAGAGGCATTCCGATGCCTGCTGGAGGAATAGCGATATCTCCCTGGATTGACTTGTCCCAAAGTGGTGAAACCTATAAAACCAGAGAGGGAATAGATCCAATCGTAAGTTTAAAGGCAATTCAGGCACAAACAGCAGCCTATTTAGGTGGAGCAGACCCAACACTTCCTCTTGCTTCTCCGATCTTTGCTGATATCCATGGTCTTGCGCCTATCTATATAATCGTTGGTGAGGCAGAAGAGATGTTAAGTGAAGCACTAACATTCACACGTAAAGCGGCAATGGCTGGCGTTCATATCCGACTTGAAGTATGGCCAAAAATGATACATAATTTCCCATTATGGCATGCTATTCTTCCGGAGGGAAAAGATGCAATAAAAAAGGCTGGTGACTTTATAATCTCCCTGACAACAGTATAAACCATTCGCAATAATAATGCAAAAAATAGATTTTGTACCATGGTTCAATATTTAATTCGTTTGCAATACTGCCATACATTTTTAACGAGAGTCATTATGTGACTTGTAATAAAAAGAAGAATATAGCTATCGAAGATATCATGGGATAAGAATATGTAGAGATGAATTGAAAGAAGTTTTAAATATAACACAATGGTGCTGCAAAGTATTACTATGCAGCACCTTATTCAACATTTCTAAATTATTTGCAATCTACTTTACTGAACTCAATGGAGCCTGCAAATTTAAGACTAGAATTGTTTTTGAATTTAGCAGTATTACCGGCTTCTTCCTGTTCCCCGAATCCTTCGATAAGTTTATTGTCTCTTTTTAGCCATACTACTTGACGTTTGGATTCCATTCCTTCTGAATTAAAGGTGTAATCAGCAATAATTGTGTCTCCTTTCACAACCCCTTCAATAGTCCCATTATTGATATCTTTTTCCGAAAGCTTATACATCAAGTTCCCGGAAACTTTGCCATCCAATGTAGCTATTGTTAGGGTTGCAGTATCCCGGCTTTTGGCATATATATAACAATCTGTAACATGCGTATCTGACTTACTTAGACTAGAATATGATGAAGTTTTTGAGGTGTTGTTGCTTTGGCACGAGATGGCAAGTATACTCGCGGCAGCCAAAATAGGGAATACAATTTTCATAAGTATTTTATTTAGGTTTTATTTGAAAGCAAATGATTTGCCAAAACATTCTAATGCATTTAAAATCATCAGAATAAAGCTATTTAAAACAAATCGATCCACAATTTAAGGTAGCTTTCAAAAAACAGTGTTAACAATGATAAAAACTTTGCTAAGGATACCTGTTTAAATGATTTCAAGGTTTTAATAAGATAATGTAGATTCTGTCTCCTGGAGTAAATAGAACTTCAACCCATGGGTCGCAGAAAGAATATTATAATCTCTATATAATTATTAATACTTTCCCGAAAAATCCTCCGGACTCAAGAAAATTATGGGCTTTTATGATTTCATCAAGATTGAATCTTTTGGCAATAATTGGCTTTATACGGCTTTCCTTGGATAGTAAAAATATTTCATTCATTGCTTCTCTAATCGAATTGATATCTTTTGAACTAAGACTTTCAAAGTATAAACGAGGGGATTTGGTGAATCGAGTTAACCAACTCATCCCAAAGCACTCATTTGGAAATCCCCCACTGGCTCCATTAAGAATGTAATCACCATCATTAGCCAATAAATCAACGAAATTATCCATTTTTTCTCCCGCTACAGGATCGATGATAGCGTCATAGTTATTACTAAGGTCGCCATCTGTATAGAATTTATCAATTCCTATTTCACTGATAGCCGGCTTTAAATACTGTTTATTTATAACTGCCGTAGTATCAATGCCATATGATACAGCTAACTGCAGGACCATGGATCCCACACCACCATTTGCTCCACGAACCAGCAATTTTTTTATTTCTTTATATTTGATAAGTGCTAAAGAAAAATAAGCTACAAGTGAGTTGACACCTAAAGCAATGCTTTCCTCATCCGAAATCCATTCAGGAAGAAAGATAAGATTTTCAATGGTGCTTAATATTTCTTCAGCATATCCACCTTGAGGTATAATTGCATAAACACGCATTCCCACGTATTTTGAATCTATACTTTTACCAACAGTTTTAATTACACCAGCAATCTCGATCCCTGGAATAAATGCCTCAGGATTTATATGTGGGTATACCCCCCTACGCATCATAATATCTACATATCCTGCGCCAGCAACACTGTTTTTAATTATTACCTCATTTTCTCTGGGGATTATAGGTGAAACTTTTACCTTTTGTAAAACTTCTGCGGGCCCAAAACCGCTTACTTTTATGACATTCATTTTTTTTGTTTTTTCGATAAACTTAGATAATGTTATGCTAACAAACTTGGTAGTTACAAATAAGTAACCGATGAGAAAAAGGTAACCTAATAAAATAATATGTATATTTAAAACATAAATTATTATGCTGAAGCCAATTAAAATAGATCATAAAGAGAGTATATTAGCCATTCATGATGCTCTTGAAATTCTTTCCCGGAAATGGACTGTGTCAATTATTTTTGGTTTAGCAAAACACAATAAATTATGTTTTAAAGAGCTTAAGTTTCATTTGATCGATATTTCCGCAAAGGTATTATCTTATGAGCTAAAGGAACTAGAGCAAAATCTCCTCATCTCACGAACCTCATTAGCCAGCAATCCTCCAAAAGTTGAATATGAACTAACTGAATATGGAATGAAGCTGGAAGCCCTAATATTTCCTTTACTAATCTGGGGGTTAGATCATCGAGAGAGAATACTATGTACAAAAAAACATTCTACTGAAGAATACGTAGACACCGTAAAAAAAAATCTATGTTCTTGTATGCCCCTGTTAAAGTAATTGCAATTGTATTTACTCTTGTTAAATGTATTCTAACAGCCAAAGAGTTCTAGTTTAAACATTATCTCTAATTTAATCAAAGTTTAATAAGATAGTTTCAAGCTTCCGAAATTTGTAAGACTGTTCTATAATAAATTTGCTTATGCCCTTATATATATCTTCAGCTGAAAGGTTCATTTACAAACCAGAGCCTGGATATAAAATGTCTTACATAACCATTGTATTTATCCCCGAGTGTATATTTTTCTTTCAACTGCAAATTTAATTGCATCAATTACTACCAAGAAGAAATTGTTTCTTAAAATGAAAAATTCAACAAACTTCTTGAGTTATACGCTGTCCCAAGTAAGAGTCGATTTATTTACTATTGGCAATACTTAATTTCCAATATGTGTTACTGAAAAAGCTTCGACTTACTTGCCAAGATAATATAAATCCAATATAACTAATACCTTTTAGTTTCCATCCAGCATTCTAAAATCAACATAATCCGCAAAATTATTAATGTTAACTCTTTTTTGGCTTGTTCGCAAAGATTTATACAAATAACTCAATTATAGATCCATAGAACACAAAATGCAAACTTAGATATATAAATAGAAAGCAAGATAAAAAATCAATTGCTATTATAGGTTTTTACATTTAAAAGAACCATTCAGGTTTTGTATATAAACTTTTTCTAAAAAATAATACAAATAACCTGTAACTTTTTTTTACTATTTGCGACCTACTGTCCAAACATCAAAAAAATTGAAGAATAGTAACCTACATCAAACATTCGAAATGCTGATTAAAGATCATGAAAGAATGGTTTTTAAAATCTGCAGATTGTATGGCAATACTGAAGATGACCGGAAAGATCTTTTTCAAGAAATCGTTATTCAGCTTTGGAATGCCTATCCAAAATTTAGGGGGGAATCGCAATTTGGAACGTGGCTTTACCGGATCGGTCTTAATGTAGCAATCACACAGTACAGAAAAGGTAAGAAGAAAATATACACCACTGATATCGAGTCATTGAACATAGACTTAGCCGAGCACGCATACGGTTATTCGGAAGAGGCAAAGTTCCAAAGTATGTACGCCGCAATTGAACAATTAAATGATATTGAAAAAGCAGTGGTTATGCTTTATCTGGAGGATAAATCTTATGAGGAAATGGAAGATATCCTTGGAATAAGCAACGGTACCCTCAGGGTAAAAATGAACCGCATTAAAGATAAATTACGCCAATTGACCAAAAATAAATAATAATGGAACTCGACGACTTAAAACAAGACTGGACGTTTTCCAGCCAAAAATACAAAGCTCCAACTTACAAACTCGGTGAACTAATCAGTCAGAAAGGCAATGGTTCGCTGGGTAAGCTGAAAGCAAAGTATAAAAAACAGATGATATTACTCCCACTTGTAGCAGCATTTCTAACAGTAGCCATGATCGTTAAACCAGTTTTACAGCAAAGTGCATTTATCTGGTTTATTATACCCGTTGCCTTGACGTTAGCATTAATGTATTACCGTGATTACAAACTGATAGAAAAAATGGAAGATGCCAATACAGAATCAGTGAAAAGCAGCATACAAAAAAACATGCATCTTTTGCGACAAAATGCCAGGCATCACCTCATTTTCGCTAGAATTTTCCTGGCAGCATTCATCATCATCCTTGAAGCAACAATGTATTTTCAACCGGGTAATGATTTTGCATTCTGGCAAACCATAGCACTACCATTAAGACTGATCATTTACGGAGTCGCAGGATTTTTACAGCCCTATATTACAAAATATTTCTTCGATTATCATTTTGGAAAATACATAAAAGATCTTCAAGCCCTTTCTGAGCAGACTACCTAAACAAATAATATATCATATTTAAAATATTCTTGTATAAAATACATTAAGGCTATTGCTATGCCTTTTAAAACCAAACATTATGAAAAAAATAATTCTTCTATTGTTATTGCTGGCCACTTACCGGGCATCAGCTCAGGAATTTAAAATCACTGACAGCATTGTTATAAAGCTTAAAAACGGCAGTGAATTAACCGCAATTGTCACGCAAAATAAAGCCATAAGCAAACCGCTGCCAGCAATCGTGCGGTATTCCATTTATACAAACCTGGAGGCTGATAAATTCTTCAACTCTATTGCTTGTCTCAGGGGATATGTAGGCGTGACAGTTTATGTAAGAGGCAAATATCTGAGCAGTCAAAAAGCTGAACCTTTTGCCCATGATGCTGAAGATGCGTATGAAATGATTGACTGGGTTAGCAAACAATCCTGGTGTGATGGTAAAGTAGGAATGTACGGTGCCAGTTATCTGGGATTTAGCCAATGGGCATCCGTTAAAAATCTTCATCCAGCATTAAAAACAATAGTCCCTCAGTCTGCAGTTGGTATTGGTGTTGACTTTCCCTTCCACAACAACATTAACTTAGGTTATAATTTAAACTGGATTCATTACGCAACTGAGAGCAAAGTACTGGATAGTAAAAGCGTACAGGAATTTGCCGACCAAAAAAAATGGACAAATGTATTTAACGAATGGTTTGTAAGCGGTAAATCGTTCGCTTCACTGGATAGCATAGAGGGCAGGCCAAATGAGATGTTTCAGGAATGGCTAAAACATCCTTCTTATGATGATTACTGGAAGAAATTGACCCCGACCGCAGAAGAATATGCAAAGCTAAATATCCCTGTGTTAACGATAGCCGGATACTATGATGTTGACCAATCCGGCGCATTGCATTATTTCAGAGAACATAACAAAAACAATAAAAATGCAAACCATTATCTGGTACTGGGACCCTATGATCACTTTGGCCTTCAGCAAATGACGATGCCAGCTTCGATTGGTGGCTACAAAATTGATTCTGCGGCTATTTTTAAGGTTTATAAACTCACCTTCGACTGGTTTGATCACATATTGAAAGGTGGCCCCAAACCATCTCTATTAAAACAAAAGGTTAACTTTCAGGTAATGGGTGCAAATAGATGGGAACATGCTGAAAGCCTTGAGAAAATCACCTCAAAAAAGTTAAACTTTTTTTTGAGTTCAGTAAAGCAGAGTAGTATGTATAAGCTTAGCAAATCATCTGGGAACAAAAATGAAATTATTCGCCAACGCATTAACTTCAAAGATAGAAGCAACAGCATTTCAGCCGGCAATGCACTTGTTCTGGATACTTTATTGCGCACAGATAAAAACAGTCTTGTCTTTGAAAGTGATCCATTTGAGCAACCGGTGTCTATTGCGGGCTCCCTTGATGGAGAATTGAGTCTGAGCTTAAATAAAAAAGACCTTGACATCACAGTACAACTCTATGAAAGATTGTCAGACGGTAGTTATCTGAGGTTATATAATGATATGTTACGGGCAAGCTATGCTAAAGATCGCAGCAAGCGGCAACTTTTCACGCCAGGAAAAACAGGTAAAATAAAACTTACAGGTAACACCTTTTTCGCCAGTCGCCAGATAAAGAAAGGATCAAAATTGGTGTTTATCTTAAGCGTGCCAGTAGATCGCGGTATGGAAATTAATTATGGGACTGGGAAAATTGTAAGTCAGGAAACCATCGCTGACGCAATTGATGACCTTCAGCTTGAGTGGCATCCAGATAGCCATATAAGCCTTTCAGTGTTGCCAGGCTCATGAAAGTTATGATCTTATCATCATCAGAAACGGAAAAATATATAATTAGATGGTCTATACGAACCTAACCTCATTATGTCGTTTGCAATTACTTCAATAGTCAACTAAAAATCACTATCAGTTTACCAAGTTGAATTCCAGCAAAAAGAATATCGTCTCAAAAAACGAACCTTTACTACAAACAGCAAAGATTTTGATATAAATCTAAAGCTTTAAAAGTGTTGATTTTATGCCTTCTGTTAACTTTCCGCTAACCTTTGCTCTATCTGCATAAGCCTCCCAATTATCAATCTTTTCCTGAATCCCTTTTATTATTGAGTCGGCTGACTTGATATTCATTCTCCGTGCCACTTCCAATAAATCGGCACGTATAATCCCGTCCCTCTTTCCGTTGACCATTAGCGATTGCGTGCTTACCCACGCACTTCCCGGCCTGTAAGCGTAACACACATCATAGGCTGGTGTCAATGCCCATTCACCATTTTTATCCATTATAAAGGCAAAATTCTTAGTATGATCATCACAGTTCCTGGCCATCACATTGAATACCATCCTTCTAAAAAGCTGTTCTGCTTCTGGATAAGGTAAACGTAATGCCCTCATGGTCTGAAACAACTGTTCGTAACTGTATAACCCTACGTTATTAAAGTCTAAGTGCTCCATTGCGCACCATGTCTGAACATGTAGCTTGTCTGGTGTACGATCAAATCTTTTTGTCATAAAATGCGCCCTGTCATTTTCCTCCAAGAGTCTACATTCAGTCATTTCAATTCCACTCGCAACTGCCATGAGGTGATAGGCATACTCAACCCTGCCAAAACCATAAGTAGCACCAAACTGACTGTCGTGAACACCATCGAACTTAATTAGCCAATGAGCGAATCCTTCTGGTGCGTTTGCCTGGCCTGAACGAACCTCTTTAGTCTGTTCATTATAGGCAATGAGGGCTTTTGCCCTTGCACCACCCGCAGAGGTTCCTATACGTAGAATATCCATTAGCGCCTTTTGCTCATCAGCATTCATATCAACCAAAAAGTCCTGACGGCCCTGCAAAACTTTTCCTGCAATATGTACTAGTCCTTCAATTTCGATCTTTGTAGCCCGATCTGGAGTCCGTGCTGTTGCTGGTTCAAATTCCAAGGCCCCCATCCCTCTCTTACCAACAAAACAGAGCATTTCTACTGGATTCATACTATCTGTACGACGGCCATTGGCCACAAGCCACGCATTGATCAATGCATTACCATATTTATCCGGAAGAATATCTGCCAACAATCCAGGCAGGCCTTTAAATGTATTATTCCGTGCGAGCTCTGGAAAGGAATAAATTCGTCCCCGCGTCCCCAGAGGCATTTTGATTGGGGCAATATCCAGATCCTCACTTATAAAATCAGGATCATACTCAAAGCTTGCCAACTGACTATTTTCATCCCAAAGTACAGCACCTACGCGCTTATTCCAGAGATTTATTATTGCTGTAGTCATTACCAGTCGGATTGTAATTTATCATCATAAGACTTGTTACCGCTTGCCCTCATCTTCTTTTTCATAGATAATTCTGCCATTTTTATTGGGCTAACCTGCCTCATAAATTTCATATTTTCCAAAAAACCTAGCTTACCCAGAGCACGCAGAATCTGAATAAGCGAGAGGAGATTAATAGAGTCTCCTCTTTCCGCTTTTATTAGTGTTGTCCTATCTACACCGGCCCTTTGGGCGACAATATTTTGCGTGAGATCAAGTTCAAGCCTTGAACCTTTTAAAAATTCCCCAATTTGGCTTAAGTATTCCAAATCACTCTTCGCATTCACTTCAATATCGGATATATCCATCTTTAAACATCAAATTATTAACTAATGTCGTCATTTTTCAACTTAAATACAACTGTTAATTAAATAAGCTAATAAGGCGTCTTTTTCCAACATTAAACAGGGTAATTAGAAATAAAGTTGAGATTAAACAACTTTATTAGCTTTTTATTGTCTGTATTAACGGTTAGCATTAAATTGAAACCCCTTTATCCTTTGCAAAGCTAGTTCAGAAATAAGTTCTTTCATATTTATAAGTCTAAAGCTAGGTATCCACCCGTTCGCAACTTAAAGATAACGCAGCTAGTAGAGTGTTTTCAGGATGAAAAAGGTTTTGAAATCATTTCTGGTAATTTTACTTTTATCAACGAGTCTCAAAAAACGAACAAATATTTCGTATTGCTACTTTAATTATTTTAATAGTTGCTAATATCTATTTAATAACCTTGATAGTATATTTAACTATTAAATTTGTCGCAGTAATTGGCGAAACTGTCCCTCCTCTAAGATTGGCACCCCTGCTCCCAGGGAAATTGCAGTTACAGCGCATGTACAATTACAACGGTAAATCTATCCAATTCTCTGTTTCCCAGCATCGCCTTTACAGCAGTTGTACCAGGGGCAATTGACTGAACGGTTCTATCGTCAAGAATCTTTACTTTACCTTCATCCCAGGATTCAAACCTGATCGCAGAAAAAGGATAATTCGTCATGCTTTCCCTAAGTTCAAAAATCTGTTTTTCGCCAGTAAGAAGACGCATGGTATAATTCTGGAAGTTAAAAAAGCGCTCTACTGGAGCTTCAACATCATTTGTCTTGGAACAACCTGAAAAAAAAATAATTGAAAAAATAAATAAGCTTTTTGTAATCTTCGTGTGGCAATATTTAATTATCGAATAAAGATCAAAACATCATGTTTATTTTATATTACAGGTAGATTACATATTTGACGATCATTATGATTAATTCCTTGATTATCAAAGCCAAAAGTATTTAATGGAATATATAAGTTCCAGCACAAGATGATGTGACCCTCCACTTTATTTTCCTACCTTCTGTAATCATATAATGGAGTTACTACAATAAGAAAACGATCTTTAAGGAACAAAATCCTAACCGCTTACTGGTTAGTTATTAATTTTGCAGCTCCAATAATAATATGCTGACGGCCAAGTTCTGTACATTATTTTTGTTTTTTTAAGGTATATTGTTTTTCATCCTCCGTCACCAATAAGGAATTATTATCAGGGTTAAAGACCATTTCAACATCCCAAGGCTCACATTTAAAAGTATGGTTCTGATAAGCATCCATTGAAAATGCGCTAACGGGCGAGCCTGCGTAATGTGCGGCTAAACGATTCCCTTTTTTGAAGACCACTATTTTCTTAGGATAATCGGAACCGGAATAGATGCCTTCATATTTATCCAGATCCTCCTGATTGGGAAAGATCCTTTTATTAACCGGCAACTTTAAACCATACATGATCTTTCTGATGTCACCAAGGGCGATTTTCGAATTTGGGGTATTCACGTTCTGCAGTAAGATAATGGTTTTATCACTGTCGGTATGTCTTTCTATGTAAGTAATATACCCGGCCCAACTACCGGAATGATTAACAATTTTGCCATATTTTTCATTCTGGGAAAGGACCCAGCCAAAACCGTAACTGTTTTCTTTTCCATTCCTTGTTTTTAAGGAACCAAAAATCTCTTTTTTATCCTCTGGATTAATAAGTTTATCCGTGTATAAAGCCCTATCCCATTTTAAAAGATCTTCCAGATTAGAGTGGACCGTGCGGGCTCCGACAACACCATCAAGGTAATTATAGGTTGTTAATTTATTTTCGATGCTATGATAAGCGGAAATGTAATTCAATAAACTATCTGTTCCATAGGCTTGTGCATAATTCTTTATTTTTTCAGGCGCATAGACACATCGGTAAATAAAAGTATGTTTCATATGGAGGGGCCTGAAAATATTTTCCTTGAGAAACCGTTCGTAGGTTTGTTTGGAAACCCTTTCGATAATAGATGCCAGTAAAGCATAGCCGGTGTTACTGTATTGCGATTTTTCCCCGGGCTGAAAATCCAACGGCGGTTTATATTTCGCAAACTCCGTGATCACTTCTACATTAGTAGCTATTTTGGTTTTATCCCATTTCTCCCGGAAAACGTCTACATATATATAATCAGGCACCCCACTTGTGTGATTCAACAGATTCCTTATGGTCACACCATCATAGAAATCAAGCTCAGGCAGATATTTCGAGATGGGGTCATCATAATTTAATTGCCCCCGTTTTTTTAATAAGACGATGCCCATTGCAGTAAACTGTTTGGAAACAGAGGCCAACTCAAAAACTGTCTGCAGGTTCAATTTTTCTTGAGTTACTGCATCGGCAAAGCCATAACTTTTTTTAAAGACCACCTTTCCCTTTTCGGCAATCAGCACATTGCCGTTAAAAGAACCTGATACATACAGTGCCTGATAAACAGAGTCAAGCAGGTGGATCTTTTCGTTCCGGTCATTCATTTGGGCTATTGATAAATAACTGTTCAGCAGCAGCAAAATTATAATCGGAGTTTTGAAGATATTTTTCATTTATTGTGATTTAGATAAAAGTTCAGACATAGCAATCCCTATCCCGCCCCGGGGCAGAAAAAAATGGAATTCAAGACAAAAGTTGGATGTAAATATCTAATTACTAATCAGGAGGTTTGACCGGGAGGTCGTCTAAATGATGCCTGATCCGTTCATTGTAGTCCTGTAGTGTTTTTTTATACTGCACCAGCCCTTCATTATAGTACTGTAGTGTTTTTTTGTACAGCACCATTTGCTCATCGCCATCATGTAGTGTTTTGTTGTGCTCCGCCATCTGTTCACTATAGGCCTGTATCTCTTTTTTGTACAGCACCATTCGTTCACCATAAGCCTGCATCTCTTTCGAATACTCGCTTTGCACTACTTCATTTATAGCAGTTGCTGCCTGGGGTGCAGATGAAATCGAAGATATGCTATCCTTGCGTTGGATCACAGAGGATTCGGCATCCATATGTTGAACCACAGATAGCGCACTACCGGGGACTTCCTTTTTAGCTATCAGCTGTGACTGCGGTACCGGAGCCGCATTGCTGGTAATTGCCAGACCTTTTTTTCGGAGAGGTTTTAAATTGATAAGCCTGGAGATCATCTGATCATGCTGTAAGGGAAATATAGCGTTGTTCAGGAAAAACCAGCCCATAAGCAACAAAGGGAACATATAAACCAACAAATACCACCGGGCATGCCTCGATGACGATATTGGATGACCTATGATCCGGCTGACCCGTATTAGAAGCTGATCCTTCTGACCTGTAAAGGCGAGCGGAAAAGACCGCCGGTAATGAGAATGTTCCTGAAAGCTTACCAGGGCCTGAACAAATGTATGTTTATTGATATGGGAAAGGGCAATATCATCACAGCAATGCTCCCGCTCAATGCGGATTTGCACCGATAGCCATTTTAATGCCGGGTTAAAGAAAAATATGGCTTCCGCCGTAACCTGGATCAGGTTAACCAGGTAATCTTTCCTGCGTATGTGCGCCAGTTCATGTAACAAAACGGCTTCGAGCTGATCGGCAGGCATTGAAGCCAGTACACCCATCGGTATCAAAATAATGGGTTTGAGCAAGCCTATTATAGCGGGTACATTGATTGCTGTGGATTCTAAAAGCCTGATCCTTCCGCTGATCCTCAATTTTAACGCAAGCTGATCCAGCCGGTGCTGCCAATAGGGGTCCGTTTTGCCGTTACCTGCCCGTGCTAGCCGATGGCTATTTACTAAATCCCAACCAAAACGGCCGGAGCGGATTAAAAATGCGATTAGCCATAAAAAAGTAACCAAAGGCAACAAGGGGTCAACCGATACGGAACCGGTATCCGGACCGGGCAAGTTCAATATTAACCTGGTCGGCGCTGTTCCTAGTTGTAACGCTAATGTACAGCCACAGGCCACCAGGAAAATAAAAAAAAGGAAAAGCAGTAAATTATACCTGAGGGCAGCGCCCATCCGTTTTCCATACCGCAATAATAAAACAGCGACCATATGCAACAGCAGTCCTTGCCAAACTGAATGTAACAGCATGAAGGCCCAGGCCTGAAACAGGTTTGATCCTAAAATGTAGGCCAGCAAAAAATGTAGGCTGTCCTTCATTATTGTTTCATGTTCTTGATTAATTCCCTGATCTTGTCCAATTCTTCAGCAGAGGTATCGCTATTGCCCAGCAAAGCCACCATCAGGCTGCTTGGCGATCCTTTGAACGTACTGTCAATAAACCGCTTCAAAACAGTCTGCGTGAGTTCACTTTCATGGGGTACCGAGGTATATAAATGACGCATCTTGCTTTCGTCACGATCTAAAATGCCTTTTTCATGCATGAGCTGCATCAGCTTAAGCGTTGAAGTATAGGCCACTTCCCCTTTTTGAAGAATTAATTTATCATGAACAAACCGTACAGTCGACGGACCGTATTGCCAAAGAACTTGCAAAACATCAAATTCTGTTTTTGTTGGATTATAGGCTGCTGTAGCTTTCGGAGTTTGCATGAAGCTAATGTACGTATTTAAACGTACGTTGAAAACATAATGTGTATTTTATTATAATTTTTTTGGGATCATCCGATTTCTGAGAATTGAAGTATCATAGGGAATACAACTATGCTTTTTTGACAAGCAACTTCTTAAAATCATCTTTCTAACACGCAAAGTGCTCCCCGAGATAGAAAAGTCATTGCACACAGGAGACCAAACCATCTTTAAATAATGATAATCAAAGTAAGGCAATTTTTAACAAATTGACCTTGTTAGGCAAAATCATTTTTTGTTCTGTAATGAATTGATTCGTCCCTTTACACCATCTTTAAATTGCTGATATTCATCAGCCTTCATGGTTCCCTTCTGCCTTTCAATTTCTTCATTAAGGAGCAGGTAGAATTCTTTCGCCTTGACCTTATTGTTTATATTCTGATACATTTCGCCGATACTATCAAACAGGTTTAAATCATGTGGAAATATTTGATGAGACCAAAGTAATATTTGTAATGCATCATTTGTTTTTCCCATATAATAGAAGTTGTAAGCGAGTTGGTTCAATCCCTGGGGGTTGAAATCCATGATTTTTCGTTTTTTAAGCTGAGTATAATATTTTAAAAGATTTTCGGAATTAAAATACTGGTAGTCAAAATATTTTTTCACGCCATTAATCACCCCAATTTGGAAAACTGAACCGTGGGTTTCAGTTGCAGAGAAATCCTGAGCCTTGAAGGTTACTTTATTTTTAAATGCTGCGCTATTGAAAATTCCGGCGATTTCATTTCTCGCTGTTATCCAATCTCTTTCTTCAGGATACCCTCCTGCATTACACATATAAAAAAATTTAGTAGCAGTTAAGTTTTTGGATTTAAAGTCTTTGAAACGCTTTACAAACTGCATCTTATCGTATCCGAAATTTGGGGAAATGGCAATGTAGGCATCAAATAAATCTGGCTTTTGAAGAAAGCTATAGGATATAAAAGTGCCTCCGTTTGAATGTCCGACAGCAATTCTTTTAGGCAATGTTCTATATTTTTTATCTACAGCAGGGATAAGCTCATTGCCAATAAAATTCAAAAAGTTGTCAGCATTACCCAGATGACCCTGATAGGATTCCGAGGTTTCCTTGAATTCATTTGCGGGTAAAAAGTCTTTGTTTCTATCATCTGAAACGACTCCTACAACAATCATTGGGCAAATGTTATTGTTTTTGAATGCCATGGTCGCGTGAACCATATCAAAAACCTCTCTGGCCTGTGCATCAAAGACGTAAATAACTTCAAATTTCTGATTAGGCGCAGATTCATACTGTACGGGTGTGTAAATTATTAGCTTTCTGCTTTCATTTAAGACTTTTGAGTCTATGGATAGGGTGTCAACTTTCTGCGCTGAACAGTTGATAGCAAAACATGATAATAAGGTAAAAAGTAATAATTTCATTTGGGTAATTCTTTCGATCAATTAACTGCGCAAATAAAATCGAAAAAAAAACCTGAAAATTGTACTTTTCGGACATAAATATCATTTCTCAACAAATTTTAAAATTAATTGGTTGTCTGCGAGCCGTTCAATTGAATTAAAAAAGCCGGAGGGGTTGTCTCCCGTGATTTTTCTATAGACTTTATTAAAATAGGATTGATCATAAAAGTTGCTCGCATATCCGATCTTGGTAAGTGAAGTAAAGGGAGTATTAAGTGATTTAACTTTTAAGGAGTGCCTGAAGCGAGCAATCTTTCTGAAGCCAACCGGTGATATCCCCAAATGCTTCCATATTAGCCTGTTGAATGTTCTGGTATTCATATGCATTTTTCTTGCAATTTCATCGATTGAAAGTTCCATACCAACGTCAGCAAGCATATCGATTGCCTGATTCAATATTTTTCCCTCCTGAACTGGTGAATATTTGTACAACAAAAAACTCTCAAGTATTTCAATCCTCTTTTTATTATCAGGTTCTTCAAAGAATGAGGATAAAAATCTTTCATACAGCTTGTCATCTGACCAGTCCTCGAAAATTTGTGTTGGATTGCGAGATATGTCTAGATAAGGTGATTTGATAAAATGATTTAAACCAAGAGCCTTAAAAACAATGGTCAACTTATCGATTTTGCCCTCTTGTTCTACATTTAGAGGAAGCTGAAACCGACCTTGTAAAATCATCAAATAATTATCCTTCTCGATCCCTGTAATTTTAACTTGATGTGATTTTATTTCGCAGGATACGTTTTTATGGATATTTAAGGTTTGAATTAGATTAGGGAAAGCATAATAGTTTGTTTTAAAGTCACAATTTTCCGTTTTCTGAAAATAGTAATATTGGATGAAATTCTTAAGTAGACTCTGCTCGGGATAAAAAGTTTCAATCTTCATGATGGTTATATTTTAAGCAGTATATTTCTTAAGCTCAAAGAAAGCGATATTTTTTAAAATTTGGCAAGCCCCAGATTTGATTTTCCTCGTTTTTTATATGGAAGCGAGATTTAGCTTTTGGAAGCTTCAAAAGATGAAGTCCTGAGTTTTTACGGATTAATTTAGTCAGGTACCGGTTACAGTGGTTTCGGCTTGAATATTATAAATTATCTCATCTTCTATTGAAGTAAAAAAACTTTTTTGAATTTCTACGGACTTGACTTGAAATAGACAAAGTTTCGAGCATTTTCTTCTAGCCTTAAACATTCTGGTTTGCTATCAGGTGATCATCTTGCTAGATTACCCACTTTTTCTCCAGAATTAAACGCAAGCGAAAAGATCGACAGTAATAATAGTGCTTTTGAATTTCGTATTAACTTATCCTCACTATCTGGCACTAATAGATTTTCGTAGCCGGTTTATAACCAGACGGACAAATTATAATTACATATTTATATAATAGTACTTTGTATAACAATGTAATTTGTTATACATTTGTTTATGAATGATTCATTTATAACAAACTGGAAGTCGCAGCTTAAGAAAGGTACTTTGACATTTATTATCCTGAATATTCTCCATGAAAATGAGTTTTACGGTTATGAACTTATTGAACAACTGCGCAAACATGCCAAAATGGACATTGCCGAGGGTACTCTCTACCCATTGATGAACCGTTTGAAAACAGAGGAACTAGTTTCATCCAAATGGGTTGAGCAGGGAACAGGAATTCCAAGAAAATACTATTCGCTTACTGAATCCGGAAAAAATATTCTCCGTGAAATGAATTCATATTGGAACCATCTACAAACCATTACCCAAAAAATTATCAAATGAAAATAGAACAGATACCATTTAATGAAGATGCATCGCGGAGGATCTATCAGGATTACATGAAGCGGGTGAGCACTGCTACATCATCACTTTCAGCAGAAAATATGAACGATATTTATATGGAAATTAATAGTCACATTTTTGAAGCTTTCCAGCAAAACAGCACACTGCCTGAGATCGATGCCTTGCTAAACGTTTTGGAACGAATTGGTGCACCCGAAGAGGTGTTGAAGCAATTAGTTGCAGATAAAAAACTTGAGCAGGCGACCACCACCTTTAATCCGATACACGTTATCAAGGCCTTATTTCTAAACCTATCTAACGGGATTTCTTACGTAGTCTTCTCAATATTATATCTTTTGTTATTTGGCTTTGTATTTTTAATTTTTGCAAAGCTCGTTCATCCGGCCGATGTAGGGATGTATTATAAAAATACATCATTTGTTGTTCTTGGCCACCTAAAAGAATCGGGTGACCCGAAGGTTAAAGAACTACTGGGTAATTGGTTTATTCCAGTGATGATTGCGGCGGCGCTTTTCTTCTATGTATTACTCACCCTCGCCCTGAAACTCAAGAAAAAACTCACCAAAAATAAATCATGATCAAAAAACTATTAACGCTTCCCATCGTGTTCGCTTTTGTCACCACAGCCTTTTCACAAACATTCCGTGTTAGCCAAATGGATAGCCTTTTCAGAATCCTTGATGAAAATCAAAAGTTCATGGGTAGCGTCGTACTGGTACAAAATGGAAAAGTGTTTTACCGCAATGCCATTGGCTTTACAGATGTCGAAACCGGGCGAAGATCCAATACTGAAACGCTTTTTCGAATAGGTTCGGTATCAAAAATGTTTACCGCTGCACTGGTGCTGAAAGCTGTAGAGGAAAAGCGGCTATCTTTGCAAGATAAGCTGGATCTATATTTTCCAGAAATTTTCAATTCAAAAAAGATTATCATCAGGGATCTTCTAAACCACAGGAGTGGTATCCACAACTTTACCAGTGAAGAAACGTACCTTAAATATTATACTTTTTCAAAATCTCAGCAGGAGATGTTAAAAGTACTGTCAAACCTTAAAAGTGACTTTGAACCAGGGCTTAGGCCACAATACAGTAATTCTAATTATGTTATCTTAAGTTACATATTGGAAAAGGTATACGGCAAACCGTATGCAGATATACTAAAAAATAAAGTTACTAGACCTTTGCATTTATCCTCAACACGGGCAGGGGGAAAGATTGCATTAAAGAACAATGAGGCTTATTCTTTCGCATTTGATAATAAATGGATTAAGGATCAGGAGACGGATTTAAGCATACCGATGGGAGCGGGTTCTGTGGTCTCCAATCCTACAGACCTAGCCATGTTTATATCAGATCTTTTTAAAGCCAGGATCATTTCCAAAAAATCGCTGGAAGAAATGAAAACTATGGTGAATGGATTTGGAATGGGGATGTTTGAATCGAATTTTGACGGAAATACAGCCTACGGACATACAGGTAGTATTGATAAATTTCAATCCACTTTATGGTACTTTCCGAAAATAGATCTATCAGTGGCTATCATTTCTAATGGATTACGGTATCAATTAGAAAATGTGTTTAAGGCAGTAATAAGTATTTATTTTCAGAAGCCTTTTAAAATGCCGTCTTTTCGTGAAGTTACTGTTCACGCTGATGATTTAAAGCCTTTGACCGGTACGTATTCCAGCAAAGTAATGCCTTTAAAAATAGTCGTTACACAGGTGGATAATCAATTATTTGCTCAGGCTACAGGGCAATCTGCGATTGCGCTTAAAGCTAATGGAGATGATAGCTTTGAATTCGAAGAAGCCGGTATTATACTTCAGTTTAACAGGCAAAATTCAGGTATGATTTTAAAACAAGGTGGCAAGGAAATTCCATTTTCCAAGGATTAGGCGTAATTATATTTTATAAGCATTTATTGCAAATGTTAAGGATAAAAGCCTGCTAGATAACTATCAGCTCTGAGCTTTTACTATCCAAGGGAAAAAAAATATAAGTATTGCTAAAATTTTGACTTAGATTATCCTCAGAAAGTAAGATTTTCTCACTCCTGGTAATTTGATAACAGTTTCTATCGTGAAATAGGCAAAGTAGATTTAAATGAAAAGTATAAAAGTAATTATCGCTGCGACACTATTAATCCTGGTAAGTTGTGAGCGTTCAGCAAAAAAAAATAATGATAAGAAGATAACGAAAATAAATAATGAACAGGCAAACAAATCAGTTGATATGGTTGCGATTAGAAGACTCATTGAAGAACAAAAAGATGTTGAAACTGAAGAAAATGAGCCTGAAAAACCGTATAAGCTTTCTGAAAATGATTTTGCTATCTGCAGAGATATCATAGCAGAGGGGCTCAAAGAATCAGGATACAAATTTATTTCAGAAGAGGATTTCAATAAAAAACTGTTTATAATTTTTAAAATCACGCCATATGCAAACTGTGATATGGTTTCATCAAAAAGCAGTCACATTACCCTGTTTGGCAAGGCAATGGATGGCTCAAAAAACACAAGATTGCAAAATCAGTACGATTTATATAATTACACTGAAAATTTGTTTATTGTTCAAAGTGAAAAATTTTTAACCCAAACTTTTCTGGTAAAAGACCTTGTAAAAATTAATGGTAACTCAATCAATATAATTCTCCCGAAATTTATTATTGCACGAAATAAATATCTTTTTAATGACAGCAAGACAGCTCTCAGTTGGTTAATAAAAAATGACAAAGAGTTTCTGCGAAGACTTGTCAGTAATTTCGGGTATGATAAAGAAGAAATGGTCAACCAATTGGTTCTAGAGGATGTTTATGAGGAGTATAGCAATCCAAATCATAATATGACCGAAAAAATAGTTGAAATATTTTTCAAAAAAAACTGCGAAGGAAAATTACAGATTCAGGAAGGCTTACTGAATTTCGTCTCACGACATACAAGCAAAGATGATGACCGGTACATTTATTCACTCGGAAACTACCTAGATTACCTGTTCAAAGATGATAAAGATCTTATATTTAATGAACCTCCAATGAAAAACTTTTCAATTGAAGAGAAAGCTAAAATAGTGGCTTTCGTAGCAAATGTGGAAAGCCAGGCTTTTTATAGATTCAAACCACTCAACAGAAGTAGTACATGGCGCAATGCGACAACATCCCTTTATTATATCAGTGCATCCCACCCCGAAATACTGGAAATTATTAAAAAAAACGACTATTATCACCTCTCGGATTTAAAGGATGTTATTGAGGGTTTGCAGTTTAAAAATGAGCATTAATGGGCTTCTTATAATCCATAAATAGCTTGGCATGACATAGAAGAAATTAAAATCCATGAGGAATTATACCATTTGCGTAACTAAAGGATATAATCATAAAACCGTTTTAAAGATTGTCTATTATTGGCTACCCGTTTTTGCATTCATCATCCTTGTTTGCTCTTATTTCGACAAATACAGATATACATTATATGTGACCGTAGTCGGTAGCACATATGGCTTTATTTTAAACAAGCTAAAAAAAAGAGTGATCCATATTGCTTTTTGTAATGACAGGATCATTATAGATAAAAACGAGATTCCAATTTCTCATATTAAAGAATACCATATTTCTGTTCCCTTAAATGATTTAATAATCCTTCGGCTTAAAACATCTAACAAAACACAGGCTATTTATATTGTCAAAGAAAAACATGAAATCATAGATCATTTTTTTAAAGATGCTCATATTCCTAACAGAAAAAAGTTCAATGATTATTACCTACAATATGGTCATCTGATACTGCCATTTGCTTTACTTCTGATTTGTGCAGTCATTAATCAATTATACAAATACTTACTTTACGCCTATGAATGCTAAATAAGCTAAGCAGTTGTATAATTACAAGAAGAGTTATTCTGAAAATTGTTGTTTTCAATCTACATATTCTTCCATGTACAACTTTTATTTTAAATTTCTAGGACATTACTTAATTTACTGGAAATTAAACTATTGTATATTTCTGAAGAAATGGTAATGTAATTCCCTGGCAAACTAGCTACCTGGATTGCTGGAGAAAGTGTGGATCAGATAATGCATACCATTCAAGTAAAGTTGCAAAAATAGATGTGGCAGTAAAGTTATAAAATAGAAAAAAACGTACTTAACATTACTAAAACTGCTCCGTATACCATCAGTTCAAGTATCGCCTTCTTTTAAAATGAATAATTATGAATCTTATCGCGACAACTTTAATAAAATCTCTCTATTGTGCAAATATTGCACTGTTTCAATTTTTGCCATAAGTATCAAATGATCATTATGATTAATTAGATATAATCCTGTAATATCGATGACCAATAAAATTCATGTCCCATAAATGTGTGGCAATGTTACTACAATTTTTGTATTATGTTACTACAGTGTACATCTTTAAAAACTGAAAAGTGAAATATATTATCCAAAGTTTTTTTTTAGCGCTAATATGCTTAATCCAATTCATAAACCCTTTTGCCAATTATATAAATACAGATAAGCAATACTTTATAACAAATTTATTTGCGGTGAAACGGGGTATATGTAAACTGGTATAAACACCTGACTATAAATGATCTCAAATAACGAAGAATTGCTAGTTGTAAGGAAAATATAATTCGACCAATTTAAGTGGAATTTGTTGCTGAAGTGCAATTCCTCTAATTACAGATTAGTTAATAAATTCTCAATTGATAGGTATCTATTCTATGGCCCAAATGCACCTAATTAAGTACGTATTCGAGCAAATTTATGGCTGCTATACATAATTAAATGCAAGTTTAAAAATGACAATAATGACTGACAGAATAGACCAATTTTTCAAAGCGTATTGTAGAATAGGAATGAGGTCAGTTTATACTGACAGTGTTCCAAAAGAAATGATTGGATCAGAACTTGACAAAGAAGGCTGGTATGAATGGAAACTTATTCCAGGAACTTTAACTTCTGACAATTATAAAAAAGTAGAAACAAAATTTAAAGTTAAATTTCCAGAAAACTTTATTCAATGGCATAAACGCTATTTTTTCGCTGACTGTGATTGTTCAACAATAAGACTCCCATACTCTTTGCCGACAAAGCCGTTGGAGCAAGTAATCGACAATCTTAACTGGGACGTAGCAGAACAACTTATTTTGCTCGGACTCATTCCATTTGCAGATGATGGGAATGACGCAGGACCATTAGTATTTGACACAAGAAACGCAAATAACAAGGAAGATTTTCCCATTAGAGTTTATGACCACGAATACGGTGGCGACTTAGACGGTTTAAACGAAATTGTATTCTCATCCTTTGAAAAAATGTTAGAATGTTTAACGCATTTCTTAACTGAAACTAAAACGAGAAAAAGCTTTGAAGTAATACCCGGCTTTTATACAATTGACCCTAAAGGTGCGGGGTCGACAGGTAAATCATATTGGGCAAGTTGGACACAAATGGAAAAAGCAAACTTTGAGCAGTTTGGATACTAAATAAACAACGCATACCAGCAGGTGACCGTGTGTTCAACAAAAAAGTGGATGCACTGCTTACATGAAGATTCATGCCTCGTGTCAAGTTCAGTGCTGGCAGACAGCCTAGTGCTTCTAGATCGGCATCTCCTCCACATGGCAAACCCATGAGCATTGTCTCACAAAACGAAGATATCATTCCCTATTGTATATTTTACTTTCAGCTGTAATTTATATAGACTCGTTACAGCAAAGAGAAGAAAATGTCATTTAAAATGAAGCATTTTACATAGCCTCAGGCACCTATTCTAATTTTATTGAGGGTAATTTTACACAACCAAGCCAAATCAACTAACTCAACTTGGATGTACAAAATATTCTAGTTGCTACTTTTCTCTCTAATTTGTAGAGCGATGAAAATATAAATACCTCGATCAGCCTAACCTTTCCCTAATTCTCCCACTTCCCCACCATCTCTAAAGTTCATATCGCTTTGATACATTTCTTTAATTAAACCTGATGACAAATCAATCACCCAACCATGGATAACCAAATCGACGCCCTCATCCCAAGCTTTACAAACAATGGGAGCCCTGGAAAGATTGTAAACCTGATGCAAAACGTTTAATTCTACTAACCTGTCCCACTGCTCGTTCTCATTTTTAATTGAGTCAATTTCATCACGATGTTGCTCATGTATATCCCGGATATTTAATTGCCAATGGTCAATAAGCCCGACAGGCTGACCCTTTAAAGCTGCATGCACACCGCCACATCGATAATGCCCAGCCACGATAATATGTTTAACTCTCAGACTATTCACCGAATAATCCAGCACGCTTAAAAGATTGATATCCGAGTGTTGACATAAATTTGCAATGTTTCTGTGTTCGAAAATCCTACCTGCTTCTGTCGAGGTAACTTCACTGGCTGGAACACGGCTGTCTGCGCAGCCAATCCACAAAATTTCAGGAAATTGCCCGGAGGCAAGTTTATCAAAGAACGCTGAATCTTTTTCGAGCGAACGCTTGACAAATTCCAGATTACCAGTCAGTAATGACTGATAGCTGTCACTAGATTTCTCAGGTGGCTTTTGGTGATGGTGAATAATATCATTTATTTAAATATTTTTATATCTGCCTATTAAAACTTATTGAAGGGTAAATATTTGCCAGTCATGGTCAGTTTTACACGCGGCCCGTCAGCGCTTTCCAATCGCTCTACATCCATATTAAAACTGATACCACTCATTGCACCATCGCCAAATTTCTCGTTAATCAGCAATTTAATTGAAGGACCAAAACTCTGCATCATTTCCTGTAAACGATATAAAGTCGGATCAAGAGGATACCCGCTCTCCTGGTGACCTTTAAGCGGTATAGTTTTCAGCTCTTCAATAATTTCAGGTGATAAATTCAACATACTGCCAATTTTGTTTGCATCCTGCTCACTAAATGTTGCCTGACGAAGCAATGCATGAACGGTCCAAACTTCACTTGCTCCAATAGCTTCAGCAAGATCAGCATACGTAACACCCTTAGCTTTTATGCTAGCCTTAATCTGTTCAATCAATGATTTCTTTTCCATTATGTTTATTTTTTTTGACAAATGTAGGCTTGGATGTATGGCAGCCTGTGGTGTTATTTCTTTGATTTGCGGTACGATTTGAATAAACGCTTATCTCTGATTTATCTACTCATAAACAGACATTAATCGCTATGTAAAATATATCCCTTAATAACTAAAACGCCGTTTAGTATTTTAATGGATTGACAATTGACTTAATGTTGTAAAAAATGCAAATTGTACCGCATACGCGATAAATACCTCCATAAGTATAATTTAAAGCACGATACCTTTGAAATATATTTTAATAGTTAAAACACAATTATCATGGAACAAAAATTCCCATTGCCTCCATTCACTTACGAAACGGCAAAACAAAAAGTTCAAATGGCTGAAGATGCCTGGAACACTCAGGACCCGGAAAAAATATCTAAAGCCTACACAGTAGACAGTGAATGGCGTAACCGTTCTACTTTTTTAAATGGTCGCCAAGCAATAGTAAAGTTCCTCACAACTAAGTGGGAAAATGAATTTCACTATAAACTTAAAAAAGAGCTTTGGGCTTTTACAGATAACAAAATTGCGGTACGTTTCGAATACGAATTTCAAAACAGTGAAGGACATTGGTTTCGTGCATACGGAAATGAAAACTGGGAATTCGATGAAAATGGATTGATGCAAAAAAGATATGCAAGCATAAACGATTTTCCTATAGAGGAAGCAGATCGCAAGTTATAAAGAGGTTTACATGGAGGGTTCGCTTTTACTACCCTCCTGAATTAAATAATTCTTAATTATCTTTACCTTATGGAAAAAGCATAGCACAGACATGAAAAACGAATTTCCGGTATATGACATCTGTAAGTTTTCTTATTCGCAGGAAGACGACATCATCGTGAAGCCGCTTGCTCCTTATTTAAAATCAATGAGGAAGCTCCATTTCCCACACCGTCACGACTTTTATCACATGATATTTTTTACTCAAGGTGGTGGCAGCCATACCATAGATTTCGAGAAGTTTGAAGTCAATCCTTTTCATGGCTATTTCATGTCACCCGGCCAGGTGCATGGCTGGGAATTTGAAGGCGAAGTTGATGGATATGTCATTAATTTTTCGAAGACCTTCTTCAAATCTTTTCTTTTAGATAATCAATACTTAGAAAATTTTACTTTTTTGAATGGGCAAGTTCAACATTCTGTAATAAATTTAGAGGAACAGGCTAGATCATCTGCAACTGAAGTACTAAACAAGGCATTAACAGCAGCCGAAAGTACAGGTAAATTTCGTCTAGATAAACTCAGGATAATATTATTGGAATTTTTCTTTTTGATTGCAGAAATAAAGGGTGAGCTTGGAGATACAAAGAACAGTGAAAGTCACAATAAAACCGTCCTCAGGAATTTTGAGATGTTGATAGATAAAAACTATCTGCAGCTTAAGCTACCAAAAGAATATGCGGCGCTGCTGTGTATTACGCCTAGTTACTTGAATGCTATATGCAAAACCTTGTTAGGGATATCAGCAGGAAACATGATCAGAAACAGAGTGGTTTTAGAAGCGAAGCGCATGCTGATCAATATGAAATTAACGGTAACAGAAATCGCATACCAGCTCAATTTTAGCGACAATTCCTATTTCTGTAAACTATTTAAAAATCAAACAGGGGTTTCGCCTGAAACTTTCAGGAAGACATTAGGAGTTAAATCGGTGTAAATCAAAAATTGCACTGTAGGTTTTATAAGCAAATATCCCTGTTTTGCTTGCTAAATAGATAAATTGACTATCAAAGTATTTCAGAAAAGCATAACACAAAATTAGCAAAAAGCTTTAGTGCAAATATTGAAGCAGTAGAAACAAAAAATCAATAAATTCAATATCCTACTAATTCAGCATAGTAAGTTACCTATCATAAATTCCAGATTACAAACAGAAACATAAATCATTGTATGAAGTTAGTGTCTCAAAAAACGAACGTTATTTTAATGTTCAAAATCATTAGCTCCCATCACCAATTACTGCAAATCAGACACGAAATAATTCTAAATTTATCCGACTAAGGGTCTTGTTAATTAAATTTAAATCTACTAAAACTGCGATCAAGAAATTAGAACTTGGCTATAAAACATACCCATACCTAAGGTAAGTAGTATAGAGTTTTTCACTTTTTGACTACATTGAATTCATAATTTGAAAATATGGGTATAGAAACTGAAACTCCAGAAATCAGCACACTTGAATTAATTGAACTTGTTTTAGATCTTTCGAGAAAAATAAATGACATCCACCACTTACACTTTTCAGAGGAAAAAT
Source organism: Pedobacter frigidisoli (assembly GCF_032678525.1). Lineage (GTDB taxonomy): Bacteria > Bacteroidota > Bacteroidia > Sphingobacteriales > Sphingobacteriaceae > Pedobacter > Pedobacter frigidisoli_A. Next base: position 479,966 of record NZ_JAVTSE010000004.1, on the reverse strand, counting down.
TAAAGAAGCGCAAAAACCAAAGACAAAGGTTTCTTGCAGAAATCCTTACGAGCCCTGCAAGAAAACCCAAAAGTGGTTAAATAGCTGGAATAGCCTTATCCGACCTTACGAATTTCAACAGTTCTTTCAAATAGGTTTCCGTCTCTGAAAGACTGCCATGCCTGTTGGCTGAACAAATCTCAGCAAGCGTCCATCCTGCTCGAAACTTTCTAACGTTGGAAAGATGTTTGAAAGAATAAAGCGTATAGTTCTTATCAAGTAGGCCCGTTGCCTCCAAACATTTTTTAAACCTATTGTAGGCATAATTTTCAGCGCACATACTTGCTGAAATAAAAGTTGTTGCAGAACCTAACAGGAAACATTCCTTATCGAATTTTTCTATGTGCAACTTTTCCAGCTCTGTCCTGAGACTTACATCAATATTAACAGGGATTGATTTTTTATTTTTTGAAACAACCCCAGGAATGGTAATTGTATTATCCTCCAAATCAATGTACTTCAATTGCAAGAACCTAAGCTCTTTTGGCCGGATACAGGTATAATAAATCATGCGTACAAAAAGCTGGCAATATTTATCATGCTTATCCAACCAATCCATTATAACCTTGAAATCCCGTTGGGTAAATACCTGATGGGACTGGGTCGGCGTTTTCTTTCTCGTTTCGCAGTCTGTTACTGGATTCTCAGAGATGTACTTATTAACTTTTAGATACCTGAATAAGTTATTTAGCCCGATTCTGCAGTTATTGTAAGTTACTCCGGCCCACTTCTCTTCTCTTTCTTTAAAATTCAGAAAGTCCGTAATCTCAAAATCACTGATGATATTCACTTTTTTAGTTCCTCCATGATATTTGATAAATGAATTTATTGTTGACTTGTAGGTGCTGATCGACTTTGTCCTGGTTCCCTTTGCTTTGTGATAGGACTCAAAAAGTAGCAATGCTTCGTTGAGGTCAATGCCAATGAGTTCCTTTTTCAACCGGGAATTTGCTTGCTCATCCAGTGGGTTCCAACCGCCTTCAAGGGCGATCCGGTAGGCTTCGCAAAGGTTATTAAAATTCCGAAGCTTTTGCCTTGGATCTTTTATTCTATTGAGATTTCTGGTTACCCTGATCCGGTCCATCCGTTCTTCCACTGCATTATGGAAAAAGAACTCCACATACCAGCTTTGTTTAGCGATTTCTTTTTCGATAGTACTACCTGTAGGAACTTTTTTTATAGCCCTTCCCTTAACGATACGAGGTAGGGTATATGGGAGTTCAGGAATTTCCATGAAGCCAAAACTAGGTCCACTCGGAATTTTCCCCTGTAACTTACGTTCGGAATACCCAACGTTTTCCTGGTTTTCTTCAGAAGAATTTTGATTTTTTCGCCTTGCCGGACGGGGTGAATTTTCGGTTCCCGAGACGGTTAGTGGCAGACTTGTGTCAGAGTTATCAGCTAAATTTAAAGATAATCCATTGTTTTTCAATGACTTATCTTTACGTGTGGAGAATATAGGATTGAAAAATTCGACTAATATTTCTTCCTATACGCTTTTTTGAAACTCTGAGAGGGGTTTTACTTTTTTCATTTCGCTATTTGTAGGGGGTATTTGGCAGACTTTTCACCCTTGATTTCTATCTCAAAATATGAAAAAACATCCTTTTTTGCAAGCTAGTAGCACATTATCATGAGTCTCATTTATTGTTGTGAAAAATATAACTGTCAGACTTTTAGCAAAATTCGTCACATTCTAGTTATTAGACTTAATAAATAAATGTAATAAACAGCTTGCAGAGATGTGCCATTTATACATTCGCAAGCTTTAATTAGTCTCTTTATTTGAAGATTCACCACGGGATTTATAGGGTTATTACGGTATTTTGAGGAAGTGTTTTCCGTTGAAGATTAACCTGCAGCATATTTACCGATAACATTCCGATATACAGCATAATAACTGCCAAAGATAGTTTCCATTTTACTGGAAAGCATAATCAAGATATCCGTGTAAACTTACCAATGCAATTAATTAAGAAAGGGCTCGGCAATTGGATGCCAAATTGTAACAGAACTGGATTGCCAAAACACTAATGCCTATCCAAATAAGTGCGCCAGATTACCATCATCACCGCTATTATGCCAAAACCTATCCCCACCCAGGGCGTAACTGATATACCGTAGTGGCTAATAAACCATCCTCCGGTTGACGTACCAAGTGAAACCCCGAGGTTCCCAAAGGAAGTTTGCAGACTATTCGCGAATTCCTTCGCATCCTGCGCCGCCGATACCATGTATCCTACCCCTATCAAAAAACACGGCCCATACATTACACCCCAAAATCCGACTACCAGGGCAATACTTAACAGCGAGCCCGTAGTATATTGGAATGCAAACGGTACCAGAAAGGTACCCGCAAGAAAAAACAGCGTGGTACCGATCATATACTTCCCCAGTAACCGGCCAGCCAGAAAATTAGAGATCACTCCCATTACACCAAACAACAGTAACATGTAGCTGATTTCCTGAGCATTTAAACCTTTATCTTTGGAAAGATAATCTGCAAAATAACTATAAGAACTAAACCAGGCGGTAATCAGAAACAAGTTAACTGCTGTTCCGGCAATAAACTTTGTCCTTCCCAGAATACGCAGTTGATTTTCAAACGACTTCACCTCGGTATTGGGCATCGCAGGCAATCCTTTATATATAATCAGTAAGGTTACCAAAATAACCAGGGCCTGAATAACATAACTCCATTGCCAGTCGTATATACTGGCGATAAAAGTGGTAAATGGAATCAACGTTACCTGAGCAAGGACAATACCACCAATAATGATACTGGTTAAGCGCATCTGGACTGGAGGCGAAGCATCCTTACTTGCTGCGGCAATGGCCATCGAAAAAAATGCCGGATGTAAAATCGTCGGCAAGATCCTCAAGATCATTAACAGCCAGAATGGTGGACTAAGTGCCGAACCAACGTTGGAAATGAGAAATAGGCCCAAAGCATACAGCATGATTTTTTTCTTGTCAAACCGTGAGGCATATAGAACCATAAAAGGTCCTGTAAATGCAATTGTTAGCGCGAACAGACTCAATAAATAGCCAGCATTACCAATGGTGATATTATAATACTCAGCAATTTGCGGCAGGATACCGATCACTCCAAATTCAGTACCTATTATACCAATTACGCCCGCACATCCAATGTATGCCACTCTTTTATTTACACTTAAATTCATATTAAACCGAACAGTTTAAAAAAGATTAAAAAAATATTTATTGTTAATTATCTAAAAAAGATTGCTACATTTTTACCATATCGATCAAATTTTCAATCATATCATAAATCGCTTTCCTATTTTTATTTAAAGCATAATTTTTAAATAATGCACTAGAAGAGGCTGCAAAGAAATCAGCCGTTAATTTTGTATTCAGATCAGCTTTAAAAACTCGTTTTTCCTGACCTTTTTTTAAAATCCTGAAATAAATCTCTTCAATTTTCTTTTCATTGGTCAGCAATACACGCCTGATATCTTCATCGTTTACCGATATTTCAAATGCCATCTTAACAGCCAGGCAGGATCTGCCTTCCTGAATACTTTGGTCAACTGCGAGCCTTAACATTTTCCTCAAATCTTCACTGGCATCAACATCAGCTGCTCCAGTTATTGCGCCATATTCAGCTACCTTGCCCCTCAGATACTTGGTCAGACATTTTATTAGCAATTCCTTTTTATCCCCGTAGGTAGGATAAATACTGCTCCGATTAATCGCCATTCCTTTCTCCAGATCAGTGATAGAAGTGACATGATACCCTTTATCCCAGAAAAGCTCGAGTGCGGCATCCAGCTTCTGTTCATAATCAAATTCCTTATTCCTTCCCATACTATCGCAAAGATATAATTTAAACTGATCAGTTTAAAATAAAAATAAACATAATAGCTTCATATTTTTTACCTTCTGTACCATTTGGAAATTTCGGCTCAGTATTAAACTAATCCTACTGATCATATCTATAGAAAGGGCTCTGGAAAAGATTTGTAAATTAATCTTGGTTCCTTTTGTCTCGGAAAACGAAAGTATTCTTCCCCTACTTATCTTTCAACAGTAAGTTTATCTGCAACAAACATGGCAAAGCAAAAATCATTACAAAACGAAGGTATCTACCCCACATCTGTATATTTTTTTACCTGTAAATTGAATGTCCAGAGCTATCTATCCAGCTAATGGAAAAGACAAAATAAATGTACAACCATTTCCTACTTCACTTTCAGTTTTTATAGTAGCCCCGTGACGGTTGATAATTTTCTTAACCGTCGCCAGGCCTACGCCAGTACCTTCATATTCTTCCTGATTACCAACCCGGCTAAATAGACCAAATATTTTGCTTTGCTCTTCTTCGCTAATTCCAACACCGTTATCTTTAATCCGATATACGATGCTATCATTTTCAATTGCTCCGCTAATAGATACGATCGGAAGGTTTTTTTTATGCGAATATTTAACCGCATTTTCAATTAGGTTTAAAAAAACCTGGAAAATCAATATGGGATCACCATCGATGTCGGGAGTTGATAGAATGTTGAGCGCAAGATTTTTATTTACAATACCAACCAAAACCTGTTCTTTTATCTCAGCAATCAGTGAAGTCATGTCCACCTTTACGGTTTTTAAAAGTTTTTGACCAGCCCTGGAATATTCAAGCACAGTATGAATCATCTCATTTAACCTTACAGAATTGGCGACAATCTTTGCTGACATCTTCCTTATCTCCTCTTGCGAGGACCTGCGTTCAATTAGTTGACCATAGGATTTAATAGCTGTTAATGGTGTCTTTAAATCATGTGATACAGTATGTGCGAATGCGTCAAGTTCCGAATAAGCGTCCCTAAGCTTTTCATTAAGGACGCGCAATTCCAGGCTCTTCCGACCGATGGCAAAATTTATTTCATCCCTGATTTCAAATAATATTTCCACCTCAGTACCAGACCATACTTCAGATTTACCTTTTACCTCCTGCGACCATTGTGCAAAAGAGTTTCTTGGCGAGATATATTGATTACCATGCTCATCGAACTGGATAATTTTTTTTGGATCACCAGCCCATTTTACGGTATGCGAAACCTCAGATCTAAAAATTAAGAGGCAATCTTTTACATCTTCCATTAATAGGCATCCCAGCAGACCGGCAAATTTATTACTGTCTAAATTAATTGCTGGAATGTCGTGGGACAAGTTGTACGATTTTATTGAGTTGCTATCCCGTTGATCTAGTTCAGCAGCCAAAAGAAGAATATCTTCATCATCCGGAACTTCACCTAATGAATAACTAGCCCCCTGGAAAAATAGGGAAATGCCTGAGGCCTTGAAGGCATTCAATATGGTCTCTCCACAGTCTTCGATAAAATCTTGAATTCTTTTTCGGTTAGACAAACTTCTGGTAATCTCTGATACGATTGATTGCAATTTGGAATTATCCTGATGAAGTTTTTCCTGACTTCTTGTTTCAATACAGGAACTCAATACCTGACCGATCAGTTTGGCAGCCTCACGTTGCCTAAAATTTATAAAACGTGGTGAATAATTATGACAGGCAATAAGTCCCCAAAGCTCATCATCTACAATAATGGATACACTAAAGCTTGATTCTACCCCCATATTCTTCAGATAGGTAATATGTATGGGTGAGACTGCTCTAATTGTGCTGTTCGTGAGATCGGCAGGTAAATTAGTCACTGATAATATGGGAACTGGCTTATCCTGAACGTTCGCAATCAACCTTGTATAATTCTTTTTATAAAGATCGCGTGCCTGTTTCGGAATGTCAGATGCCGGATAATGCAATCCAAGCCATGTTTCTAAATCACTTCGCTTTTCTTCCGCAATAACTTCCCCATGACCATCATCATGAAACTTATAAATCATGATCCGATTATAGCCGATAATCCGTTGGATCTCAAAAACAGTATTTTCAAGGATAGTCTGAAGACTTTTCGATGCCAGCATCTGTGAGAGTGCTGCCCCTACTTTATTTTGAGGATCGGTAAACAAATCTGATGCCTCAGGCTCAAAGTCTAGAATATAGTCCTCGCCAGAAAGCGAAAGAATCATATTATAAGGGTTCCCCTTAATCTCTACCATATAAGGATTAAGCGGTTTAAATTCGTTTCCTTGCCAGGATAGATTAATAATATATTCTATAAACTTATGATTTTCGGCTTTACCAAAAATAGGACTTAAATTCGTTACGTAGCTTTCCAACACTTCAATCCCAAGCACTTGCCTGGTTAATGCCTGGAAATTTTCACTACTATATTTTACAATCCCTACGGAATTAAGAATCAAAAGATAGCCATGCGCCTGAATATGGCCTGGCACATGTATAGCCTCGCGACTACATAAATCTAATGCGTTTACTTCAATCATTGCTAGCTTTGATAAATTGAATCTTTAGTCAGCCTAAACTATAATTATTTGTACTATTTTTATAGCTGATTCATCTTGGAACTATTCGTCTAGAAATTAGTGTTGCCAATACCTATTTTAAAAATTCGACTTCAAAGGTAGACATAAAAATTATAACATTATTTTGAGTTCATTTTCAGGACTGTATAAGCTAGCCTAGAAACTTGTGTTGAGATAAATTGAAACCAGTTTGGACTAAATCATTTAGCTGTTCTTGGTCAGTATCATTCAATTATGAGAGATGGATCAAGAAAACGAAGATATCTATCTCAGTCTGTAAATTTTTCTTTCAGCTGTATGCTTATCTGCACCTATTACAGCAAAGAGAAAATGTCTTAAGTTAAGGAGAGCGTTAATCCATAATTTGGGTTCTATAGCATATTTTTAATACAATTACAACATGCTTGAACCAGGCACCCAGAAACAAAATATTTACTGAACAGGAAGAAATATTTTAAATGTAGATCCTAATCCTTCTTCACCCTCGATCTCAATTTTCCCACCTGCACTGGTGACAATTGCATTCACAAGGTAAAGTCCCACGCCGCTACCTTCGACGTTGGTTGTGACCCTCTTGAATTTTTCAAGGATCAGGGATTTGCTATCTTTGTTCAACCCAATCCCTTTGTCACTTACCTTAATCAAGGTAAATCCATCTGTAATTTCAGATGAGATTGTTATATCTGGCTTCCGGTCAGCTGGGGTATACTTTATTGCATTGCTGATGAGATTGTAGATTATACTCCTAAGTTTCCTTCTTACAAAAACAATTTCTGCCAGGTCAAGCCTGTAGCTAATAACTGCACCGGTGTCCTGGATAGCGGATGCTAGCGAAAGCCGAACATCCTGTAAAATTTCCTCAATGTCAATATTTTCTGAAGATGCCTGATATTTCTGCTTGCTCCAATGCGACTGAATCAGCCCCTCCACAACCTGTTTCAAATTAGTCAAACTCCTTTCGAAGCCAGTTATTAGTTTCGCCAGTTTTCCATCTAGATCAATAGCATTTTTCATCACTTCGACACCGAGGTTAAGTCCAAGTAAAGGGTTTTTGATGTCATGGGCAATGGTATCCAATAACAGCTCATGCTCGGCCACCAGCCTTTCCTGATCTTTCAAGTCGCGAACTCTTGCGGTAATGTCCACGAACGTTATAATTACGCCATCGGCTTTCTTTTCTTTTCTTACAACGTATGGAAGAATATTCATCTGAAACCAACGCATGTCAGTTGTCTGGACTTCTTTCTCGAGAATTTTTCCGGTTGCAATTACAATTTTGATATTCTCCAGTATGCCCGGAAAGCGGAAGTTGTCCTTTATGTCCTCCATTGATTTTCCAACATACTCCTTCTCAAGCTTAAACTGCCTCATGGCTGGAGGTGTAAATTTTCTCAAAATCAGCTCAGCGTCAACAAAGAGCTGTGGTATGATCGTGTTGGAAAAATAATTTTCAAGGAGCTCATTTTCTATGGTGAGATCACGAATCTGTTCGCGTTGATTTTGCATAGTAGTAATTAGATGTTCGAAATATACTCATTAAAAGACGAGAAATTCCCACAGGTTTTAAGAATGCTATTAATGTTACAAAGATAGAAATAGTGGAAGGATTTGATTAAAATTTAAAATGAGTGCTGATTGATTAAAATTAATACTAGCCTTAAACAGAAACGGCAAGATCAAAAGTAGTGTTTCCCTGCATTTACTCTACAAAATGAGTATAATATCTCTTCATATCTAATTTTCTCTTCAAATGTGTAAGTTCTTTAAAACCTTATCTTAGAGAAAGGTGTATAACTTAATTGAGTATTTCATGGTTATCAATGAAATACTGCCATATTCAAAATATATTTGTAGTACTTAATTTTTGGTCGTGACTTTATTTACTCAAGATAACCTATACACCAGCCCTGCTTTTCAGGATTTTTTTAAGTCTTCGCCGCGCTCACTTGTGCTGAGTGCCGATGCTCCGCGGTTTACGATCCTTGCCGTTAGTGATCAATTTATCAACTTAGTGGGTAAAACAAGATCCGAACTATTGGGTAAAGGGCTATTTGAGGTATTCCCGGGCAATAAGGCTGAATCTCCCGGACAAAATATTATTGAAGCGTCCTTCGAGCGGGTGATACAAACCGGAAAACCGGACAAACTTGAAGCTTTTTCGTCCGAAATTTTAGTACCTGGAACGTATCAGCGAAAAAGCAATTACTTTTCAAGCCTGAATGAGCCGGTTGCGGATGACGAAGGAAAAGTTAGTCATCTTATTAACAGCACAAAAGATGTAACCGAGCAGATAGGTCATCAAGATGCATTGAAAGAAGCGCTCGGACGAGATGAAGCTTTAAAAGTTCAACAGGCATTCAATGAGCAATTGGATGCAACAAACAAAAAACTGGCTGCCGCAAATGATGAGCTATCTGTCACAAATGAAGAGTTACTTCAAACTCATAAAAAGCTTTATGGGCTGAATCAGGAACTTGAAAACCGGGTTCGGCAGCGGACAGCTGAATTAACCGAGGAGCGGGATAAACTGATCCGTTTTTTTATGGATTCTCCTGTAGGCATATGTATCTTTGCAGGTCCCGAACTGGTTTTCGAACTTGTGAATCCCAATTATAAGCAGTTGCTGCCAGACAGGGAAGTGCTGGGCCGCCCTGTATTTGAGGCCCTGCCGGAAATTCAAGGTCAGCTTGTAGGAGATATGCTACGTAGGGTGTTCTTTACAGGAAATCCAATGGTGGAAAACGAGCTCCAGGTACCGCTAATGACGCACGATGGTGCAATGGTTGACAGATACTTCAATCTAAATTTTCTGCCCAGGCATGATACAAACGGAAAAATCGACGGCGTAATGGCCTTTGTGTTGGAAGTTACCCCAATAGTTGAAGCACGTAGACGTTCAGAACAGAGTGAACATGATCTCCGGGCACTGGTCATGACATCCCATTATCCGCTGATGATATTGCGGGGAAGAGAATATTTAATTGATATCGCTAACGAGCAACTGGCTGATTTATGGGACAAGCCTTTAAATTCGGTCTTGGGGCACCGGTTATTGGATGTCTTACCCGAAATTGCTGACCAGCCGTTTCCAAAACTACTTAAACAGGTATATGATACCGGGATTGGTTATGGACAGGAAGAACAGGTATTTTACCTGAATACTGATAATGGCATTAGAACGAAATATGTTAGTTTCTATTATGATCCGCTGAAGGGAGAAAATGGTGAAGTAAGCGGAATTATTGTGGCTGCGTCAGACATTACAAAAATGGTTAATTCCCGTCAACTACTGGAAGAAAGTTACGAAGTCCAAAAGGAATTAAACGAAAAAATTACTGCCACCAATGAAGAACTCCTGGTCTTTAATCGAAGTGTTACCGATTTAAACAGGGCTTTATTTGAAAGTGAAAAGCGTTTTCGCATCATGGCTGAAGGCACCGATGTAATGATTGCGGTTGGTGACGAATCGGGTGCTGCCGTGTATTTCAATAAGGCATGGGAAGAAGTAACCGGGAGAACAACGGCCGACCTTATAAATTATGGATGGGCAGATTTGATGCACCCGGATGATCAACTAAGGGTAATGAAAATTTTTACAGAGGCCTTTCAGCAGAGAAACCCATGGGAATGGGAATTTCGAATGCCAAACCGAAAAGACGAATATATCTGGCTATTGGCCCGTGGAACACCCCGTTTTAGTGCTGATGAATCATTTGTAGGTTATATCAGTTCGTGTATTGATATCACCTCGCGAAAACTGGAAGAAGAGAGAAAGAATGATTTTATCAGTATGGTCAGTCATGAACTGAAAACGCCGATAACATCCATGAGCGCCTATGTACAAATGTTGCAGCTGCGAGCCAGAAAAAATGCAGATACGTTTAGTACCAATGCACTATCAAAAACTTACGATCAGATTAAAAAAATGCCCAATATGATCAATGGTTTTTTAAATGTATCAAGACTTGACTCCGGAAAAATAAACATTGACAAAACAAGATTTGATATGGCGCAATTACTTACAGAAGTTGAGGAGGAATCATTAGCTACAACTCATAGCCACGATATTATTTTCGGGCACGTAAGAGACGCCTGGATATCTGCCGACCGGGACAAGATTGGCCAGGTAATTCATAATTTCATTAGCAACGCTGTAAAATATTCTGCGGTAGGGACTGTAATTGATGTAGCTTGTGTCTTTAATAATAATGAGGCTCACGTGAGTGTGAAAGATCATGGGATTGGTATTGAGCCTGAAGACCAGGCAAGATTGTTCGACAGGTTTTTTCGTGTTGAAAATCCCCAAACACGTACGGTGGCAGGTTTTGGTATTGGCCTGTACCTATGTGCCGAAATTATCAAACTTCATAACGGGCGCATATGGGTGGAAAGCGAGGCCGGCAACGGCAGCACCTTTAATTTCAGCATACCTTTAGGGAATAGCTAAAAAGAATAAATAGTATCCCCTATACGATGAATTAAGAGAGGATTTCTTTTGTTTCATGAATTTCAAAGATCTCAATATAAAATTCTAACTGCAATGTGATGATTTGGAAATAGGCTTATTATTTACGTCACACAAAACGAAGTTATGCATCTCCTATTGATAATTTCTTTGTCGTGTAAGCCTTAATCTATTGATCACTTGTAAATCTTATGATAAAACGAACGTATCGATCTTTATAACATTTTCTTTTACCTGTAATTTTATATACTCTGAATACTGCAAAGAGATTAATTTCCTTCGACATCGAAGATTTATTTGATTCAAAACGCAAAAAATATTTGACATATTATATTCTACCTGATAAAAGAAGTTCCTAAATGACAACATCGACTTGCATCAGAAACAATCAATTAACTGATTGATATGAAATTGACGCCATGGCGCAAATATTTTTCAAACAAAGAGGAATAATTCATTAAGATCCAGAGTATGATGGTCAATATCATTATACAACTGAAGGCTATAGCTAACTTACAACTTTTAGCAAGCATTACCTGTTGTAACTACATAACTTAAAACCTTGATTATGAAACTTATTAGAAATTTTGGACTTGCCCTATTGACCGCATGCAGTCTTAGTTACTGTACCAGTGCAGACAAAACCGCCGAAGAAAAGGATAGCATTAGTCAGGACAGCACTCTCGAAAGTACGCAGGAAATGGTGGAAGACAGCGCTAAAGCCCTAGGGGATGACCCGAAATTGGTTTATGAACTCGTAGAAAGCATGTATGGAGGTATAGCTGTCATGAAGGACGGCGAAATGAAAGCTTCAAGTCCTGCTGTAAAGGCGCTCGCAAAAAAACTTACATCCGAGCATACTAAATTGACTGAAGAGTTGCAGATGTTGGCTACAAAAAAAGGATGGACATTACCAGTTGGTGAATCAACTGATGATAAGGAGAAAAGAAATGATTTGAATAAAAAAACCGGCTCGGATTATGATAAAGAATGGCTTAGTGCCTTAGAAGACAGACACAAAACTAACATAGGAAAGCTTGAAGATGCCAAACCAGCAGACGCCGACTTAAAAATGGCAGGCGAAAAAGGTCTACCAAAAATTAAAGCATTACTTGCTGATATTGAATCTGTAAAGTCCTCGTTAAAGTAATTGGCTAATTAATAAATGGTATAGCAGGAGTTAAGGCTGCTATCCAGTCAATTATCATGATTGGCTATGTTTGATCCGAAAATTCAAACTGCACATTCAAACAACATTAAAACGCACTGTAAAACAATAATTTGCAGTGCGTTTTATCTTTTGCAATATTCCAAAATATTTCAGTGAATAAGGTGCATGAATCCACAGCAAAAATAATACAATGCTTGTTGAATATTACTTTATAAATAACAGTGAGTTTCGATAGTGTTCATAATTTTCTTGAGGTTAATATCTAACTAGCCGAAGGTGTTCGTTCCCTAGTTCATTTCTTTCTTTTAACTGTAATTTCCATTGCAAAGATTATGGCAAAGAGAAGAAGTGTTTAACAGGTTAAAATTACCAGTCTTTTGCTAATATTTTATTTTAGCTATTGAATTACAATTCTGAACAGCAAAAAGATATCTTTTTTACTATCGAATCTTACTGTAATATTTATATTTCAATAATAAAGGTATTTCAGTTATATATGTATGTATCTGCTTCTCTTATCCAAGGGAAAATACCCTTGCTAAATTTGCATTACTTAAAACTTAAACATCATGTACAATCATTTCGTTAAAAAACAGATAAGGAAATCTTTTACACTAGTGAATGAATAGAGATTTGATGAATTAGTGCGCAAAACTTAACAAATGTAAAGCATTCTTTTGCTGGCAATTATGCACTTGGAGGCGTCAGGAATTACCGAATCGCATTTAAGCTTTGCCTTGAAAGGTTGGCAAGGATTATGCCGGGGTTAATTTTTGGAGTGGAACACCTGTTAAGCTCAGGATGGCCAGTGAAAACATTGGCTATTGTATGTCAGAATGCGAAAACCACCCTTCCAAATGGTGAAAAGTATCTAAACAAAGGAGTACATTTTATAATGATAAAATGGGGTAAAGTTTCAGAAATTGTTGTTTATTAAGATACTTTAGCGGTCTATAATGGCCCGAACACGCAGTACAACCCAAGCGTTATGGAGGCTAAGGCAAATCAGATAACATCTTGATTAAAAATATTTTATAAGCGCTTTTTCATTTACCAATCTTAATTAACACTCGGGTTTCAATGTATTATCCTAATAGCTATATAGCTAATAATCAATTCACTTCAGAAGAATTCTATTAATCTAATCATATTGGATACAAATCAACACAATTTTACTTTCTTGATATACTAAACAATTCGGCATTTATAAGTGTTAACGGTCATAGACCATCTAAAAAAATAACAATTAAGTTTTGAATATAGACTATGTATCCGATCTTCCATTATCTGGAAATGATCCCGCAAATATTAAACTTCTAAAATCTGCATTGGATTCGTCAATTTCTGGAATTATCATCACTGATAACACCCAGTTCGACAACCCAATTATTTATTGCAATAAGGCTTTCGAAAAGCTTTCTGGATATTCAAGAGATGAAGTAATCGGCCGAAACTGCCGTTTTCTCCAGGGAAACGAACGCAACCAGAAAGCAAGAGAAGATATCAGAAAAGCTGTCATTGGTGGTGAATCAATTACGGTAGAACTGCGAAACTACCGAAAAGGTGGTGAACTGTTCTGGAACGAACTTTACATATCACCTATAATAGGAGAAGCTGGACTGGTTACTCATTTTATTGGAGTACAGAATGATATCACCAGAAGAAAAAATGCAGAGGAGAACCTTCATTATGAACGTGAGCAGGTTGAATTAAAGATTGAAAAAAGGACGCGACAACTGAATGAAAACCGGGAATATTTGGATAGCATCATTCAAACTATCCGCCAGGGGCTGATAGTTTTAGATCCTGAATACAAAGTTATATCTGCCAATGATTTCTTTTTAAAGACTTTCAAAGTAGAAAAAAGAGACACAATCGGGCGTTCTTTATATGATCTTGGTAATGGTCAATGGGACATCAAACAGCTAAGGGTTTTGCTGGAACAAATACTACCCAGTAATAATCCGGTGCTGGATTTTGAGGTAGATCATGAGTTCCCACACATTGGAAGAAAACTGATGCTGCTGAATGCACACAGAATTGAATTAGAAGGAAGTTTTAAGGATAGAATCTTAATAGCGATTGAGGATATTACCGAAATGCGAGCATCGGAAAATAGGAAGGACGATTTTCTTTCCGTATCCAGCCACGAACTGAAAACGCCGCTGACCACGATAAAGGGATATAACCAGACAGTCTTACGTTTATTGCCTGCCGACATCAATCCAAAAATACCGATGATGGTGAATAAGTCAGGAAAACAAATCGACAGGCTACAAAATATCATTACCAGCTTACTGGAAATGTCCAGAATACAATCTGGAAAATTGGTATTGGATGCGGACTCAATTGATTTGAATATGCTTATTAAAGAGATGCTGGATGACATCCAAGAAGCAAATCCGGAGCATACCTTAACCTTTGAAGGACAGACCAGCCATACTGTACCTGGAGATGAATCACAAATCTCCCAGGTATTGCAAAACCTGATACTCAACGCCATCAAATATTCTCCTGATGCCAGGGAAATCAAGGTGCTGCTTTCTGAAGTGAGCAATTATGTGAAGGTTTCCATTACCGACTTTGGATTTGGTATCAGTGTGGAAGATCAGAAAATGATTTTTGAGCGATTTTTCAGGGTTTCCAATATCCAGAAGCATTTCCCTGGCATGGGTATAGGATTATATATTTGCGCCCAGATTATTAAGCAACATGGCGGAACGCTATGGGTGGACAGCGAGCCAGGCAAGGGGGCAACTTTTAGCTTTACCTTACCAACAATACGAAAGGAGTCTGGTCATGAGTAAGAAACTTCTGATTTGCGATGACGATATTGATATTATAGAGATGCTGGAAATCGTGCTGGATGATAGCGGCTTTGACATTATTACAGAAACTGACAGTAAAAAAGTATTGGAATTGATTACGGATACAAGACCACAACTTGTTTTAATGGATCTATGGATGCCAGTGACATCTGGCGATCAGATATTAAAGCGTATGCGGGAGGATGAAAATCTATCCTCAATCCCGGTAGTGATCATGTCGGCTGCGCAGGATGGTAAAGAAGTTGCATCCAAAGCAGGTGCGAATGGCTATATCCCAAAGCCCTTTGATATAGACAAGTTAATGCAAAAGGTTGATGAACTTATGAGTTAAGTATTTGTGATATGCAAGTTATAACTAATTTATAGACTAAGCTACTAGGCATTCCTTGATGTTTTGATGGCCTGAACCCATTCATCTTTATGGTACCTTTCACAGTGACTGGCTTTAAAGATCTGGGCGATGTTTGCGCAGTGTGTGCATGCATATATCCCGCTCTCATGAATCGTTTTAGATTTAACTGAAGATGGCTTAGGATATATCGGCATCCTGGGTTAAGTTTCTTCTGGACCATAAATAAAAAACATACCTGTCATTTGATTCTAAAACGGCGGTTCCTTACCTTCCCAAATGTTCAATACTCTCCACACGCATTTCAGTGAAGAATTCATCTTGAGCAAAGTTTGCACCCCTTCCTCTTTAAGTGTTAACATACCTTCTTCAATAATGTAGATTGGTTTTCATTCCAATAAGTTTTTGATTTTTTGAAGCCAAGAAGGTTATGATCCTGTAGATAATCAGTATTACCAGAAAAACTAAAAGCTATGGAAGGATGGCTGATTGACTATTTAACGTTAGATCTCCTGCTTCCGAGCCTAGCGCAGTGATAATGCCGACTTCAAAAATACTTAACTCCCTGACGCCCTTTTTTCCAGACGAGCGCAGGAATATAAGTACAAAAACAGACATGGTTCCTGATCTTATTGCAATTTCTGCTACCAATAACCAGTCCAGGTCTTCAAGGACATTTCCTTCAAATCTAAAGAGAGAATTATCATGCGGCTTCAGGTGTTGTGGCCTGATTTAAATCAAAAATAGCATCCACTACCCTTCCTGATGCTACCTAACCAAAATCCAACCCTGAGAAATCCGGATTATATCCACCGATGTAAGGAACAGCCAACATGAAAATGTGCTCATTTGCTGCTCCATATATCCAATACTTGAACGCTATCATTGATGGGGATTCCTGGAACAAGCTGGTAATATTGCCCATTCGCAAACTTAATCACTTTACTATCACCGTTTTCGTGAAGCCCTTCAGCAGTGTCTTGATCGTGAAACATTAGCATAGCATGTGCTACTGTTCCTAGTTTAATCAATCCTGGGTACGGTAAATCTTTTAACTCTAAATGCGGTTGCCCGATTGCATCAATAAAGGTTTCGTATTGCACGCTCACTTCTTCCTCATTTTCATCGTCGTAAGTATGTAATATTTTATTTCCTTCATTATGGACACGTCAGCCTTTTCACCTACCCTTACAATGTCTAAAAGGCCAGCTGGAGGTAATGCCATCAATTCATGAACAGAGCCTTGTGGAGCAAAAGCAATAACTACAGAAATTAAAGGCATCAGGTCTTTTTTAAGGCGTGCCATATCTTCAGCAAAAAAGTGTTTTGAAGGATAATTCATCGCAAAAAATAAAACCGCTAGCATCTCTTTCCCATGTACCGATGCCCTTTTTTTATTGATCGCTCGCCATAATCCATTTCTATCGCCAATAATTCATAGGCTGAATGTTCATGACGCGTGTGCATTATCTTTGCTACGAACTCCTCTATCGATAGGTTTTTTATTTTATTATGGAATTCCGGGTCTGATTCTTCAAGTGGTTGAAGGAAGTTTCGCATGAACACGTAATCCAGTGGTAGAAAACCTCCATTCTTTCCCATTACAGCTTTGACTTCATCGTTTGATAAAACAGCATCTTTGGAAAGATGACAATCCTCAAGATGGAATCTCACAGCAGGTAATAGGGCACTGCATGAATGCATAATCATTTTAAAATTCGGACTACTTTCATCTAATATATAGTCAATGCCCCCGTCCTGTTTTTCAATAAACTGCCATTCGCCCTAGCCAGTGTCCGGATGGCATCGATAGCAGTAAGCGAAGAACCCCTGATGGCTACTTTATGATAGTACGGTGCGCCAATTTTTCAGGTGGATAAGGCGATCAAAGTACCTTCGACTAAGAAAGCAAAGCGTATGGTGAGCAGAAAGATTATTTGGATCATTCAAGCTGCATTGGATGGACAAGGTCAGGGGACGATGAGCATGTGCATTCAGGAATATCAGTAGTGCTATCAAACGGCTCAGCAGGCACAAAAAGGATGGAAATAGGTACTCGCCTTGCACACAGCGTGTTTCGGGATCACCTTTCGCATCATGAAGGGGCGGTTACTGTTGGCGACGATGGTTGGGCAGAACTGTACTGCGACGCCGGTTCAGTTTCAGTCTGGGCAAAAGCTTAGTATCAAACTTATTCTGATGGCGGTGATTGAATTCACCGCCATATCCTATCCATATACTAAATCGTAATTTATAAAGGCAGACTAAACTGCGCAACGGTCCCTTTACCTTTGGGATTAGCTACTATTTTGATTTCGCCGCCATGGTGAGCGATAATCTCCGAACAAAGAAATAGACCTATTCCACTTCCTGATGCGATTTTGCTGGTATTTTCTACTCTATAGAACTTTTCAAAAACTTTGGTATGCTCCTCTTCGGCTATGCCTATACCATTGTCAACGACCGAAACTTTTATATTTCTATTTTCCCCGGAAATTTCAATTTCAACTTTAGATTCGCCAGGCGAATACTTTATTGCATTATTAACCAGATTTGTTAGTACCTGAGCGATCCGGTATCTATCAGCAGTTACGCTTAGGTTTTCTGTATTGATGGATAGCGTAACTTCAAAATCCTCATTTATAAGATTTGCATTGGCGATAACTTCTAATGTCAATTCCTCCAAATTTATTTTCTCTTTTTTAAGAATCATTTCTGATTGATAATGCAAGCGCTCATTGGTCATATCTTCCATCAGTCGTTCCACCTTTCCGCTTGCAGTGATTGCCCGCTCAGAAATAAGCTGATGCTTGGAATCGCCAGTTTTGGCAATGAATTTATGAAGTAACTGTAAATAACCCTTGACAACAGATAAAGGCGACTTTATTTCATGGGTAGTAATATTTAGCAGCTCGTCGCGCAGAATCTCCATGCCTTTTTTATTCGATATATCGATGGTGGTGCCAATTATGCGAACCGGTTTGGATTGCTTAAAAATAACTGTGCCCCGCACCTGCAGCCAATGAATCTTGTTATCGTGATGTCTGACACGTACTTCGAAATCATATGTAGGCGTTTCAGGATTCATAGCCAGCCTTACCCCCTCCTCCCTTCGCCAACGGTCTTCAGGCAATATCGCGTTGATAATCGTTTGCTCAGTAATAAGCTCATTTGGTGATAAATGAAAGTTTATCCTATTCTGGTCGGTACATTCGATCAGTTTGGTTTCAAGGTTAAATTCCCAAAAGCCAAGTTTGACCTGAGCAAGGGCTATAGCAAGATGCTCATCAGAGATCCTGGCAGAGTTAAAAAAGTTCTTCGGCAATTGTTTGCTATTTATTTTAGCAAAGTTAATCATTGCTTGTTAATCTGCAAATTAAGTAGTCTTAAAAATCTCAGTTCATTGCAAACTTTAGTCGTGGACAGTGGTTAAATAGGTACTCAATAGACAGGAGTAAATAAAGTATATCAAAAACTTTACTTAATAAAATACAATCCGGTTACCGATGGAAGATAACATATCACCTGAGCTAAAATGTTCACTAAATTTAGTGCCGAGTTGTTTAATGGTCATTTCACGCAGCTTCTCGATTTCCATGGTTAACAATTATTTTGCGGATTGCTTAAGGATTGATAAAGACATTATAGTCAATATGGATTTAGCCCCCGCTCTAAAACTTATCTCAAATAGTTCACCTGATATATTGCCTGATTACGCTCTTGATCTGGAACAATGGTTCAGAACAAATTTCGAAGCAATTCAAGTTAGTGATAAGAAAAACGATTTCAAGGCCGAATTTGAGGGAATCTCTTACAATACGATACACTCTGATAACGGACTAGGAGGAATCATTGTTAACTTCGGTATGGGTACGAGCGCTTGCAAAAGGCCTACTATTTCCGAGCGGGAGATGACCCTACAAAATATGACAGATGATTCAGAAGTACTCATTAGCATAGTCGATGAATATGGGAATCTTGAATTCCGTAACCGTGCCTGGGAAAAGTTTGTGGGAGACAGTATCCCCTCGAAAGGAAGATTCAAATGGGAGGATCTGGTCCACGTGGATGACCTTGAGCCGTTTCATGATAAGCTTTACGACGCGATTTCAACAAGGGCTTCATTTTCAGCGGAACTTAGAATGAAGGATCGGGATAACCTATACCGATGGTTGAAGATTAAAGGTTCACCGAGGATGAGTAGCTACCAACGATTCTTAGGGTATGTATGTACAGGCATAGAAATTAGTGAGATAAAAACCCAACTCATAGAACTTACCAGGTTGAATGAGGCGCTCTTATCCTCAAATGCAGAAATAGCTGCTCGAAAAGAAGAACTTCAATCTGCATTTGATGCAGCAGAAATGGGTAGCTGCAGTTTAGAAATCGCTACGTTGAAGGCAGAAATGTCAAAAGAATATCGTAATCATTACGGTCTGCCCGTACTGGGGGACATTGACTGGCAAATGGTCACGCAGGCTGTAGACCCAAAATACCGGGATGAAGTGAACCGCGTACTTTATGAGGCAGCTCAATACGGAAATCCGGTTGATAGTACCTACCCGATCCGCCACCTTGTATCCGGAGAACGGAAATGGATGAGGGTAGTTGGGAAGGTTAGCAAAGATAAATTAGGAAAACCTCAATCAGTGTATGCCGTGGTAATGGACGTAACTAGAAACATTGAGGAAGAACACCTTAAGAATAAGTTTATTGAAATGGTCAGTCATGAGCTTAAAACGCCGCTAACTTCAATAGGTGGATTTGTACAGCTCTTAGCATATAAATACGATCATGGCAAGCAAATTGATATGGTTAATATCTCAAAAAAAATCCAGCACCAGCTGTCAAAAATGGGCAGGATGATCGAAGGGTTTCTGAATATCTCGAAGATGGAGTCCAGCGAAATGAAGATTGTAAAGCGGGAATTCAATTTCTGTGACCTTATAAATGAACTGAATGAGGAATTTATCAATGATATTTCCACACATACCATTACTGCTACAAAGTGTGAAAATTTAATTGTGAATGGGGATAAGGATAGAATTGGAATGGTGATACATAATCTAATCAGCAATGCGATAAAGTATTCTTCATCCGGATCTGAAATACAGATCGAATTCCGGGCTGAAAGCAATAATCTGGTATTCAGTGTGAAAGACCAGGGCATAGGCATTATACCAGGGGAAGAAGAAAAGCTATTCAAGCGCTATTTCAGAAGCAAGAACCAGCGGATTTACACAGTAGCAGGTTTTGGTATAGGCCTGTACATCTGCGCTCAGATAATAAAACTACATAATGGGCTGATATGGGCAGAAAGTATTTCGGAAGATGGAGGTAGCAATTTTAGTTTTTCTATACCACAATAGCCTTGATACTGTTAAATCTATTGATTTGATTGGCAAACCAACTGGCTTGTATAGTTTAATTGCAGTTGAGAGATATCGGATTATACAAATGAGACTGGGTTTGGATCGTTAATAATTTATTATAATTTTTGTAAATAATAAATCGTAACAAATTATATCAGCAAATTACAACTCAAATAAGCTGTTATCAGTGGCGCTCCAAACTGAAACAAAAAAACATAGGTCTAGATGATTTTTTCTCAGGTTCCATAATCTTTATTAAAGCATCGTCTAAAAAATAAAAGATTGAGACTATTTTAATTTTGCTTGATTTTAGCCTCACCGTTTTAAACAAAGGCATATAAACTTCCGATATAATCGAAACACTGGAACAAAAAATTCATCTGGACCAGGGCAATCGTTTTCCAATAGAGTGTCACAATCAATGGTTCAGCGGAAATATTTACCTGGGTTATGTCTGATAAGCGCTCCTATGACATTTAAACCTTTCCCTATTTAAGTTCATATTTAGATAAGTATTTTAATAAAGTCTGGGGTAGTGATATTAATTTAGCAAAAAAAGAGCTGTGAATACAACAGCTGATAAAAAGTCACTTGTGCCAATAAAATTGCAAAACTTTCTAGCAAATTACATATCACATTAGACGTCAATAGTTATAAATTGATAGATAAGAGCTAAAAATTTGATATATAATCTTTTATTAATTTGGCAAGAAGGGATCATCTGATTATTTCTTCCATTCGGATTGCCCTGAATCCTCCTCAATACATTTAATATTATATTTCATATCTTCACTTGCCCATATCCAATCGTTACTTAGAATAGACTCAAGCAGTGACTCTTCAGCGCCATAACCAACTAGTGGTGTTCTTGTGGGATCATTCCTATAAAACATCATAATACCATCACTTTCGTCAGTTAAGAATACGAGCAGTGAAGTAACTAAGGACCTTTGGTAAATTTTGCCAAAATGCGTGATGATTATCAATTCTGCTGGTTCCATATATTTTTCTTTTGCTACACACCTACCGCAGAAGGAAATCTATACAAGGAACGTGGAATAAATAGCGCAGCGATTTATGCCGCGAAAGTCCTTTGAGAGATTGATGACGCGGTACCTTTGCAAGCAGAAAAAACTATGATCCAGCAAGGGAGAGATAGCAGAGGAATTCTTTCGTCATAAAATCTATATGATACTTTTTCTTGTTTGATAGATCATGGGCGATCC
Organism: Pedobacter frigidisoli; assembly: GCF_032678525.1. Taxonomy (GTDB): domain Bacteria; phylum Bacteroidota; class Bacteroidia; order Sphingobacteriales; family Sphingobacteriaceae; genus Pedobacter; species Pedobacter frigidisoli_A. The sequence continues at coordinate 458,105 of NZ_JAVTSE010000004.1, read as the reverse complement.
TATCAAACTATTAACTTGCTGGGATGTTCTTATCAGATCTCATAAGCTTCAACGACTCCTTAAGATAGTTTTTTCACTTCTGACAGACTACCGTACCTATTCGTGGCATTGGTATCTAATAACCGGAACTTGAGTTGGAGGGTGACCAACGCTGGAATTGTTAGATGGCAAGTTGTCCAACAGAAGCCAATTGACTGCTCCTATATATTAAATTACCTAAATTTTGAACATTAAGCATCGGATGGGTGGTGAAAAAAAGTTATGTACTACGTTCGGTATCCCGTGATCCTAGAATATCGTATAGTTAGTTTTGTTTAATAAAGAAAATCATGATATGGAGAATAAAGGGAATGAAAACACCAAATCTAAAGAGGAAGAACCAGCAAAGAAGCAAGACTCCGAGCTGGAGCTGCTTGTAACGCTACTTAAAACCATAGTGGTTACGCAAGATAACGTTATCGAATTGAACAACGCCATTAAATCAATTTGTACCCAATATAACGGAAATGTGATGTCAAAATTCAATGAACAATTTTCCATAATCTGCAAAATCGAAGCTAAAGTAGATAATCTTCATCGTATTTTTGAGCTAGCGAAAACAGACCCCAACGAGTTGAGAAAAGCAAACTTTGAAAGGAAAAACATTACGAAACGATCAATGCGTGAAGATTTGGAAAGAAGAAAACAACGTGAGTTAGCTAACGTAATATTGAACTTGAAGACTGATATCAATCAAAACTGAAAACATCATCTTCATCTAGATTTAAGCCCAAGTCTTTGTAAATATATCTTTGGGTAGTGGAAAAATCAGAATGTCTCATTTGTTTCATTATCGCTTCAATAATTTGATAGCTCTTAACATTTTTGCTTTTATTAACGTCAATAAAACGCTTGGCGCCCGTATGTTTTAGTGAATAGGGTGGTTTTGTAATTATTATTCCTTTTAACTTCAAATCTTTTTTGAGTTGATTAAAAGAATGCTGAAATATAGAATATGAAGCTGGGTGGTGCTTCTGAATATGGTAAAACAAATAATAATCCGGTTTCATGTCGGATCCGAAATAACTATTGATGTAGCGTTTTAATGCTTCCAGCAGTTTAGGATAAATTCTTACTTTATGGATCCTACCGTCACGTTGCCCCTTTGCGATCTCAGGCCTAACGTTGAAGTAACCGTCATCGAGGTCGAGATCTTTTATCCTCAACCTGTAAATTTCGCTAAACCTGAGAAACGAATAGAATACAGTTTTAGCAACAGCTTCCGATTGCGTACCGTAAAGACCTTCAAAAATCTGTTCAATTTCCAAGTCTGTAAAAATACTGGTTCTAGCATCACTCTTGAACTTGATAATCTGCGTCCCATCTTTCTTTGTAATGATCTTATTCTCAAGTATTCGCTCCACATAATTCATAGGGTTTACAGGGATGAGTTTATGTTTATAAGCGAATTTAAAAACACCTCCCAACCACCCGATTCTAATATTTGCTGTAAAAGCACTCCAGTCTCCAGAATCGTATTTTTCCCTAATGAATTGGGTAATGTGGAGATCTGAAATTTTCCTTATGTCGTCCGCGATTTCTAGTTTTTCCAGGAACGGAATGAACGCATAATTGAAATATCTGGAATAGTGTATGGCGCTGATTTCTTTGGAAGGTATTGGATTGACATAGTTTTTAGAAACAAACCACTGGTTGAAGACATATTGCATGCTATACTTCTCAGACTCCCTGAGCAGTTGTTGAGCCTGCTCTGCTATAGCCACCTTTCTGTTCAAAGGATCTATTCCATTCTGAAGATCATCTGCAACATAGGCGCACAATAAGTTGGCCTCATAAATTTTATTTTTTAGATTTTTAATTCGATTGAGATCGATATCATAACTGTTGCCATATTCTTTTCTGGAAATTTTGCTACCGTCGCTAGCTATAATAGTATACTTTACAAACCATTTTGTTATTGGTTTGTTGTTTCTATCTTTGTAACCAGTCTTGGCATTTCCTTTATTTAAATTCGGATAAATAAAGGGTTCTGTATAACTGAAATTTTCCATGTTTCATCTCTTAAATTTACTATGTATTTTTCTGCATTTTGGAATTATTTCGGGGATTTACGAAATCAAAACAAATCCCCGAAAAATCCCCGTTTTCTAAGTAAACTGCGTTTAAACACTCTAATATAACAATTTAATATGTCTGACGAGAAGATAATATTTTCAATGGCTGGAGTAAATAAAATTTACCCTCCACAAAAACAGGTTTTAAAAAATATATACCTTTCCTTCTTTTACGGTGCCAAAATTGGGGTAATCGGTTTGAATGGTTCGGGTAAATCATCGTTACTTAAAATTATTGCCGGCCTGGATAAATCATTTCAGGGCGAGGTGGTTTTCTCTCCAGGCTATTCGGTAGGTTACCTGGCGCAGGAGCCGATTCTAGACCCTGAGAAAACGGTACGTGAAGTAGTGGAAGAGGGCGTTGCCGAGGTTACTGCACTTTTGAAAGAGTATGAGGAAGTAAACGAAGCATTTGGTTTGGAAGAAAATTATTCTGACCCAGATAAAATGGATAAACTGATGGCCCGACAGGGAGAACTTCAGGATAAAATTGACGCATCAGGTGCATGGGAACTCGATTCCAAATTAGAAAGAGCAATGGATGCACTTCGTTGTCCTGATCCTGAAACTAAAATAGGTGTATTATCAGGGGGAGAACGCCGCCGTGTGGCCATGTGCCGCTTATTACTTCAAAAACCAGATGTATTGTTGCTGGATGAGCCTACCAACCACCTTGATGCCGAAAGTATCGACTGGCTGGAGCAGTTCTTACAAAATTACGAAGGTACTGTTATTGCAGTAACCCACGACAGGTACTTCTTGGATAACGTTGCAGGCTGGATATTAGAACTTGACCGTGGTGAAGGTATTCCATGGAAAGGAAATTACAGCAGCTGGCTGGATCAAAAAGCCAAGCGTCTGTCGCAGGAAGAAAAGACGGAGAGCAAACGTCAGAAAACGCTTGAGCGTGAACTGGAATGGGTGCGTATGGCGCCCAAAGCCCGCCATGCTAAATCTAAAGCACGTTTAGCTAATTACGATAAACTGGCCTCAGAAGATGGCAGAGAAAGAGAAGATAAACTGGAATTATTTATTCCTGCAGGTCCCCGTTTGGGTAATGTGGTGATTGAGGCTACAAATGTTACCAAGGCATATGGCGATAAGGTATTATTTGATAACCTGAATTTTTCCCTTCCACCCGCGGGTATTGTTGGTATTATCGGCCCCAATGGTGCAGGTAAAACTACTTTATTTCGCTTAATAACCGGACAGGAAGAAGCAGACAATGGAACGTTTCGTGTTGGTGAAACTGTAGAATTAGGGTACGTAGATCAAATGCACAACGACCTTGATGCCGAGAAAACGGTTTACGAAAATATTACCGATGGATTAGATAATATCCAATTGGGTAATAAGGCTGTAAACGGCCGTGCCTACGTTTCAAAATTCAATTTCAATGGCGGCGATCAGCAGAAAAAAGTAGGTGTATTGTCAGGTGGTGAGCGCAACCGTGTTCACCTGGCTATTACACTTAAAAAGGGTGCCAACGTATTATTGCTCGATGAGCCTACCAATGATATCGACGTAAATACCTTGAGGGCGCTTGAAGAAGCACTGGAAAACTTTGGTGGCTGCGCCGTGGTAATCAGTCACGATAGATGGTTCCTGGATAGGATTTGCACGCATATCCTGGCGTTCGAAGGTAATTCAGAAGTATATTTCTTTGAAGGTAACTATTCTGACTATGAAGAAAACCGCAAAAAACGTTTGGGTGATGTAACACCAAAACGAATCAGGTATAAGAAATTGGATTAAGTGCTGAACTCAAAGAGGTATTTACCATATATGAAAACTCCCGGCTGATGCCGGGAGTTTTTTTTTGACAGCCAGACTAAACTGTCGATTACCGTCGCCTCAAAACCTTATCCAGCACTTTTTCTGTCACCTGTTCCATAATCTTATATCCTTCCAGATTGGGATGAACGCCATCTACAGTTAACGCTTTACGTTGCCCCTTTTGATCATCCACCAGGGGTGTCCAGTAATCTAAAACAATATGATGTTTTTTCCTGGCATAGGCCTCAATCATATTATTTAATGCAATAATCTGATCTGCCGGTCGGATGTGTTTTGCCCAGGGGTATTCATTTATGGGCAAGTACTTACACAGGATTACCTTGATGTGATGCAGCTTGGCCAGCTCTGCCATTGACTGGATATTCTTCATGATCTTCTCATTGGTAACATGCCCGGTATTGCCCGAAATATCATTACTGCCAGCCAGGATGATGACCACTTTTGGTTTAAGGTCAATCACATCCTGTCTGAAACGGACAAGCAGTTGAGGAGAAATCTGTCCGGATATTCCCCTGTCAACATAAGCTTTTCCTTCAAAGTATTCAGGATCTTTCTGCTTCCAGAATTCAAATATGGAACTTCCCAGGAATACTATACGCTTTTCCCCTCTTTTCGGTTGACCAATGGAGTCGTTTTCTTTCTGATATTTAGTCAACCTTGCCCAGTCATCAGCGAAATTTTCTTTTTGCTCGCTTGCTGCACTTTGCGCGTATAAATTGCCGTGAAAAAATAAAGTAATAATGAGAACGTAAAATATTGCCCTTTTATTAATGTTTTTTGCTTTCATATCAGGTGCCGATGCTGTACATTATTTCTTTTCTTCTCTCGGGCCTCTTTTGTAGATGACCAGACCATTTAAGAAATTGCGTAAAATCTGATCGCCACAAGGCTTAAAATTTTCGTGATCTTCATTTCTAAAAATATCACCTAGTTCTGCTTTAGTTACTTTAAAGCCTACTAAATCACAAATGGTAATGATATCTTCTGTTTTCAACGATAACGCTACTCTAAGTTTTTTTAATATGTCGTTGTTGCTCATGTTTGACTATTTTTTATTTTTTATAAGGGATACATTGAGTTAACTCGCTAAAGCTATCTTCAGTTTCTTTCCTTTGATTTTTTCATTACTTAAAACCTTCAGCAGTTTATCTATACACTTACGATTTACGGCTACGTAGCTCGAGGTATCTTTCACTTCAATCAAGCCCAGGTCGTCTTTTTCCAATCCCCCTTTTTTTAATAATAAACCCACAATATCTACCTTATTGATTTTATCTTTTTTGCCATGGGCAAGGTATAGTGTTACCCAGTCACTCGCCTCAGGTAATTGGTAATCGTCCGCCAAAATTTCTTCCTCAATATCTTCAGGTAGGTACTTATAATGCTCCTCTTCCGTTAAAATGGCGTAAGCTGTACCTTTAGCATTCATTCGGGCAGTTCTACCATTGCGGTGAATGTAGGCATCTTCAGTGTATGGAAGCTGATAGTGAACAATATATTCTACTTCCGGAATATCGAGTCCCCGTGCTGCAAGATCTGTCGTAATTAATATTTTGTGACTTCCGTTTCTAAACTTTAAAAGGGCCTTTTCACGATCGAGCTGTTCCATACCCCCATGAAAAACATCGTGGGCCAGTCCGTGTTCAAAAAGCAAATCACTTATCCGGTCGACCGTTTCCCGGTGATTGCAAAAAACAAGGGTATTCTTTCCACCTATTTTGCTCAGCAGCTTAAAAAGAACCTCTAATTTATCAGCAGCAGGTGCTTTAACCATTTTCAGTTGAAGAGCCGGTTTATTTTGGATATTAGCTGAAAAATCTATCTCAGTTGAATGATTTAATTTCACAAATGGCGGAATCTCATCCATACGGGTAGCTGAGGTAAGCACCCTTTGCCTTAAGGATAAGAGCGAACCAATGATGTAGCTCATATCACTTTCGAAACCAAACTCCAGCGACTTGTCAAACTCATCAAGAACCAGGGTTTCAATAAATGATTCGTCGAAATTTTGATGCTCAAGATGATAGGCAATCCTTCCGGGTGTACCAATAAGCACAGCCGGCGGATGAGCTAAGTTATTTTTCTCTATCCTAACTGCATGCCCGCCATAGCAGCAATTCACTTTAAAACCTGTACCCATTTGCCTGAAAACCTGCTCAATCTGTAAAGCAAGCTCGCGCGAGGGAACCAGTATAAGCGTCTGCACTCCCCTGATATCAGGTTTAAGTTTATCGATCAGCGGCAGCAGAAACGCAAGGGTTTTACCCGAACCGGTAGGTGCAATTAACACCACATCTCCACCTTTCGACGAGGCATTTAAAGATGCTTCCTGCATTTCATTTAATGCAGATATGTTTAACCTTTTAAGGGCATTTTCCATCATATGCCGTAAAGGTAAGCATTTCTGTTTTGCCTGATGACGGTTAGCCTTTTTTTAAGAAACGGTTTCTGAGTTTACGAATAACCTTCGCATTGAGTCCTTTTTCCAACGCAAATAGCATAGTACCTCTTTTCCCCAATGAAGAATTTAATTTTTCATTTACGGTATCAACCGACAATAAAATCATGTCAGCCATTTCATCTGCAAAACGATTTGCCCTACTGTTTTGCAATAATTGAAATTCTTGAATTAATTCTGCAGTTACCATAATTTTTTCATTTTGTTATCATTAAAATAACGGTCGCTCATTGTGATTTGTTTCAAAAAACATCCATTCATTGCAAATGTCAGGCATAACCTGTTGATAACTAAACTTTTGTTAGCAAATAAACAACCTGGAATTAACAACTATTTAACTTTTACCACCTATTTTTATAAAAACCTGATTACCATTTGTTAACCTCAAAAAAACACGATGTATGACATGGAAAAAATTTAGTGGAGAGATTATTCAATCTTCCATCCTCGAAGAAATCGAAAAAGCAATTATCAGAGAAACTGAAAACGGGTATAAACTAAAAGTTTGTATCGGAACTGATTCACAGGTAAAGGGTGTAATTACCGATTTCGCTACCGTCATTGTATTGCTTCGGGAACACCACGGAGGTTTCATGTACATCCATCAGGAAAAAAGTAACCAACAGGTCAGTATCAAAGAACGCATGCTTACAGAAGTACAAAAATCAATTGAAACCGCCTATTCTATTTGTGATTTACTGGATATTTATGACGTTGCCCTGGAAGTTCATGCAGACATCAATACCAACCCTTCCTTTAAATCCAACAAAGCTTTAAACGATGCAATGGGTTATATTATGAGCATGGGATTTATTTTCAAAGCCAAGCCAGAGGCCTTTGCAAGCTCAACCTGTGCCGATAAAATGGTTCATTAGTTTTTTTACGCGTTGAGGTAAACTTATCCCAATGCAGGAACTAAAGATGCCCTGGCTGCATACACGGATCATTACCGTGTATGCAGGGTTCCTATTGCAAAAAAATAACAAAACTAAAAACGGCATTCTTTGTTTGTAACCAAAAAACCGCATTGAAAACCTACCGCTTAGAATTTACCCAAAAGTTACCCATCACCCTTGAAAAGGCCTGGGACTTTTTCTCTTCTCCACTAAATCTTTCAGAGATTACACCTGAAGGCATGACCTTTGAGGTAACAACGCCAGGAATGGAAAATACGAAAATGTATGCCGGGCTGATTATTACCTACAAAGTTTCGCCTCTGTTAGGAATCAAACTCGACTGGATGACAGAGATCACCCATGTTAAAGATCAGGAATATTTTATAGATGAGCAACGTTTCGGACCTTTTGCTTTCTGGCATCACCAGCATCATTTCAGTAAAATAGATGGTGGAGTACTCATGCACGACATCCTGCACTACAGCATAGGCTGGGGACCTATTGGTAAAATAGCTAACGCCATTACCGTAAATAAAAAAGTGAAGTCTATTTTTAACTTCAGGTACAAAAAAGTGGAAGAAATTTTTGGCAGGTTTTAGGCAACATTACCATTGTTTTGTCGAAATCGTCTCTGTTTTCTTAGGTTTCGGCTGCGTGGTTGCGTCCGTAGCTAAATATTTTTTGAAATCTGCAGCAAACTTCATCGCTTTTGAATAGGCGCTCTCCTGAATGGCTATCCACTCTCCGGCATTGAGTTTACCAACAGGTTTTTCTAAAGGCGTGCTGATTGTAGTGGATGCAACAAAATTACCGTAACGATCACGCTTGTAGGGAGTGAAACCAAAATCATTGAGCCAGAAACGATACTTACCATCACGAGCCTCAAAACTGAACTGGTAACTAAGTTCTCCACTTGGGTGTCCGACAACCAATAAGGTTTTATCAATCACAACTTTACCAGTAGCCAACACAGAACTATCCGTAGCCGAAGACTGCTTTAACTGTTTTTTGTAAAAGTCATTTACAAATTTAGAAGCCCTCGATGTTAATACCTGTTTATTCAGCATCACAGAATCAACCACTTTATAGTAAATAAACTTACCCTGTTCATCTTTAGAAAAGTTTTTCTGCTGGGCAAAAGAAGTCAGTGAGCAGATGCTGAGCAGTATGACAAGGATAGATCTCATTGATATTGAAGTTAAGCAAAAATGAATTTAAGAAAAAGCCGCCAGCTTTTGCAAACTGGCGGCAATATAAATAGTTGTTTTTGAATTAGAAAGCGTAAACTGCTGCCAGAGAAAACTGGCCTGCATTAGGCGCAATTGCACCACTTTCTTTGTAGAATGACTTGTCGCTATTATGATCTAACCTTACTTCAGGAATAAAAGTTAAACCGCCAGCTTTAATATTAGCGGTTAAGGTTACTGCTGTGAAGGAAGTTTTCGGAGTAGTCCCGTATTTTTTGTACTGAAAATATTCTCCTCTTAAACCTAACGTTACAGCATCAGCAACGGCATACTGAGGATATAGCGCAGCACCAACATAGCTTCCGAAAACATTGCTATCCTTAATATCATAGTTCGCCGCGTTTAAACCCAGCTTAAATTTATCTGTAATCTGATAAGAAGTTGTTAAATCTTCAATCGTTCCGTATCCGCCAAATCCGGCGCCCGATAATACGTTCAAGTAAGCTGTCCAGCCTTCAACCGGGGCTACCATTAACTGACCACCGATAGCAGATACGCCTCTTGAAGCAGAATACACATTCCAGTCGTTGAATAAGCCAGCCATTAAACTTACCTTATCACTGAATTTATATGTCGCTTTGATACCCGCATTCTGGAACGGCCCGTTAGTAAACAGATATGAAGTTGAATAGTTGAAATTACCTACCGGAGAAATTACCTCGTATCCGATAAATGTACCCATATAACCAGCTGTCATTGAAAACTGGTCTGAAAAATCATAGTTTACATATAAATTCTGAATATTGAATGAGGAACCCCCTGCCGCTGCATCAGGAATAGATTGTGTTTGCCCACGAGGGCCAAAAGACAGCTCACCTACAAACGAAGCTTTGCCTGTTTTCTTTTTCAAGGCGATATCAATCATGCCCAGAGAAACTGAATTGTGATCTGTTACAAATGAGGTTTTCGCGTTTCTTGGATCTTTCGCAAAATCATATTTAAAATAAGTATCTACTGATCCGGAAATTTCCAGAGGGGATGTTGGCGTTTCCTGAGCCAGGGCACACGTAGTGCTGGCCATTGCGAAAATAGCAGTTAAAATTTTTTTCATGTTTGAGCTTTTGTGGGGGTTTAGATATTTGTTTTTAGGGGGGATTAAATTGCTTCTGTAAGGGGTCTGTGACTTTCTACATAAATTGCTTTTTCTTCTACTAACAATGTACCTTGTGAGTATTTTTCATCGTGTTGAGATTGGTCAAGACCTAATTCTTCATCTTCTTCAGAAACGCGGATTGGCTGAATCAAATTGATGAATTTAAAGATGATGAAAGAAACTACGAAACTGAACGCGATAACCAAAGCAGCACCTTTCAATTGTGTAATAAAGAAATCAACACCACCGTAGAACAAACCATCGGCACCTGCAGCATTCACAGTTTTAGTTGCGAAAACACCTGTTAATAACATACCAACAATACCACCTACACCATGGCAAGGGAACACGTCTAATGTATCATCTAAAGCTGTTTTTTGTTTCCAGGAAACCACAAGGTTTGAAATTACCGCAGCAATCGCGCCAATAAAAATACTTGACGGAATACTCACGAAACCTGCACCCGGAGTGATGGCAACAAGACCAACTACCGCACCAATACAAAACCCTAAAACTGATGGTTTTTTACCTCTGGCAACATCAAAGAACATCCATGATAAACCAGCAGCACCAGCAGCAGTATTTGTAGTTAAGAAAGCAGATACAGCTAAGCTACCAGCGCTTAACGCAGAACCAGCATTAAAACCGAACCAACCGAACCATAGTAATCCAGTACCAATTAATACGTATGGGATATTAGCTGGTGGAACTTCTTTATGCTCTAAGTGAGATTTTCTTCTTTTCAACACCAGTGCTCCAGCTAACGCGGCCATACCAGCAGAAATGTGAACAACGGTACCTCCGGCGAAATCAAGAACGCCCATTTTGAATAAGATACCTTGTGGATGCCATGTCCAGTGCGCCAGTGGTGAATAAACAAAAATTGCAAATAGAACGATAAAAAGGATATAAGAAGTAAATCTGATACGTTCTGCTACAGCACCAACAACCAGGCCTGGAGTGATAATCGCAAACATCAATTGAAATACAGCAAATAATGAAAGTGGAATAGTTAAATCGGCACCGCCCTGTAAATGTGGTGCACCAGAATTAACGCCTTTAAAGAACAAGAATGTTGCTGGGTTTCCAATTAAACCGCCAATCGTATCACCAAATGCCAGACTGAAACCAACAACTGTCCATAAAACGGTAATTACACCTGCAGCCACGACACTTTTGATCATGGTTGAAAGTACATTCTTACGGTGAACCATACCACCATAAAAGAAGGCAAGGCCAGGCGTCATTAAAAATACAAGAGCGGCAGCAATCAGAATGAAGGCCACATCAGCTTGATTGTATTTACCCTCGTCGAAATTAGGCAGAAGGGGTACAAAGAGCGCAAGGATTGCGAAGATCATTAAGACCGCAAAAGGTGCAAACTGTTTAAAGGAGAATTTACTCATGGGTTTTTAGATTAATTTGTTTGTATTGATTAAATATGTGATTTAACAGGAATAATTTTTATAAAAATACAAGATATTGTCATTTTTACACCAGAAAATAGAAATCTTTTAACAAAAAAGCATAATTTTTATAAAACCAGACAAAAAACAATACTCAAAATAAAAATTACTCAAAAAACGTGGTCTTAAATTGCGAGATTTTAATAAAATCAAAAATCTAATATTTTTGTGAATTGTAGGATAATAGCATTATTTTATAAAAAATTACCTTTAAAAACATTCCAGAAACAAAAAACCAGTCAAAAAATGACTGGTTCTATCAAATATTAAAGAAAATTTTGAATATTAAGCTAAATACTCAGAACCCTGAACAACACCTCTTTTCTCGATTTCTTTATCAATATATGTTTGAATTGCCGATTTATTTAAGCCCCAATTAGGCGCAATAAGTAAATCCCAGTCTGAGATTCCGAAAAGCCTCTGAATAACGATATCCGGACGGAGCATCGGGATGAGCTCACATAGCAGATCAGTATACTCTTCCAGAGAAAACAACTTAAAAGGTTCTTTTTTATACCTGGCCCCCATTATTGAGCCCTCTACTATATGAAGGTGGTGGAATTTAACAAACTTGATTTGGGGAAAGCGGTTAATCTCATGAATATAGCCATGCATTTGAGCCCTCGTTTCCCAGGGGAATCCAAAAATGGTGTGTACACACAGATCGAGCTTGCTGTTCTCCAGCAGTTTAACAGCCGCTACAAATTCACCGTGACTACAGCCCCGGTTGATCTGCTCCAGGGTTTCATCATATATCGATTCCATCCCCATTTCCAGATCCACATCGAAGCGATCCGTGTAACTTTCAAGCAAAGCCACCTTTTCCGCATCAATGCAATCAGGACGGGTACCCACGGCAAACCCTACAATATTCTCTGTTTCTACCGAGAGGGCTTCATCGTACATCATCTTTAAATAATGAGTAGGTGCATAAGTATTGGTATTCGGCTGAAAATAGACTATGAACTTATCTGCGCGATAACCGTTCTTCGCTCTTTTGATACCCTCTTCCAGCTGCTCTCTTATGGTTGGCATTTTACGCGAAGGCTCTGGCGTAAAGGAATCCACGTTGCAATAGGTGCAACCACCATAGCCTTTGCTCCCATCACGGTTTGGGCAGGTAAATCCTCCATCTACAATTACCTTGAACACACGCTGACCATTATATTTTTCACGCAAATGTGTTCCGTAATTTTTATACCCTTTTATTCCAAAATCAACCTGTGTTCCCATCCGGCAAAAATACACAAATACATTTATTATAACAGGGTGGTTTTTTTAAGATGCGAAGCCGGACTAAATAACAAACCCCGCAAATGCGGGGCTGAAGTGAATGAATGTAATATATTGTTAAAACAACCTAAACCTCTTGCTCCTTTTTATTGATAAAGAAGTAAACCGGAACGCCTATTAAAACGATAACAAGCCCCGGCCAGGTATATTGTTGTTTATATATCAATAGCAAAACGCAAAACGCAGCGCCAATGAGCAGATAGATAATGGGGGTAACCGGATACATCCAGGTTTTATAAGGTCTTTCCAATCCGGGTTTTTTGATCCTCAGATAAATTACTCCAAATACGGTAATCATGTAAAAAAGAACAATTACAAAAGAAATCATATCCAGAAGATTGCCATATTGACCGCTTAAACATAAAACTGAAGCCCAGATTCCCTGCATCCAGAGTGATTTTTCCGGCACACCGTTTTTATTATTCTGAAGTGCTGCCTTGAAAAACATTCCGTCCTTTGCCATGGTTTGAAAAACGCGTGCTCCCGCAAGAACGATTCCGTTAACGCAGCCAAATGTAGATATCATTACCAGAATGGCCATTACAATCGTACCTATACCATTACCAAAAATCTGTTCAGACACCACAACGGCAACCCGGTCATTAGGCGCAAATGCAATTCCATCTCTGCCCAGAGTATTTAAATAAATAAAATTAACCAGTAAATATAGCGCCATCACCGCCGATGTACCCAACACCATTGAACGTACAACATTCTTTTTAGGGTTTTCTATTTCTCCCGACACGAAGGTTACGTTTTCCCAGGCTACACTCGAAAAAACCGAACCCACCATGGCGGCCGCAATCCCACCCATAATGGTCATTCCTGATATAGATTCCCAGCCGGTTTTCGTGAAATTGCCCACTGCATCTGTTTTTAAATTGTTAAATGCAGCCCAGCCAAAACTCATATTTTCCGACCAAAAGCTGGTTTTAACCAGAAGAAATCCCAGTATGATGAGGCCGATCAGCGCAATAATTTTTGAACCTGTAAAAATATTCTGTAGCAGCTTACCGCTTTCAACACCTTTCGTATTAATATAGGTAAGCAGCAAAATCACACCAATAGCCAGAATTTGTATCCATGTAATTTTGTACCCTCCGCTTTGAAAAATTGGAGCGGCGTCGTTCAAGGCGGGAATTAAATAAGCTGTAAACTTACCAAAGGCAACGGCAACCGCGGCAATTGTGCCCGTTTGGATCACTGTAAATAAACCCCAGCCATAAAGAAAGCCCATCATTTTACCGAAAATCTCTTTCAGATAAGTATACTGTCCACCTGCCTTAGGAAACATGGAAGAAAGTTCTCCATAGGAAATGGCTGCTGCAACGGTCATTACACCCGTGATGATCCATACTACAATCAGCCAGTATCCGGAACCCAGATTTCTCATGATGTCGGCACTTACGATAAAAATACCACTCCCGATCATTGAACCCATCACCAGCATCGCGGCATCAAAAAGACCTAATTTCCGTTTAGGAAGTCCATTTTCCGGTATTTTCTCCATTTTTTTGTTTAGTTTTTTTGGTTTTTAGCATTTGTTTGTGGCTAATTTATCTAAAAAAAGAGAAATAAGTGCTTTTCGTGATCTTTTTTACCATAGCACCTGCACTGCTACTCCAACGAAACAACACTAAATATCAGACCTGTCAATCACTTTTCGTTCATTATTCTCTCATTCTCTTCTTATCCAAATCAGTGCGACAATCAATCTTCTCTTCATAAATAAATGATTATATTGCTTTACCAATAAAAATCAATGTTCTTTACTGATGAGCGTAAACCAACAGAACATGATATAACTTAACCAATAACCAAATATTTAATTATGGATTTTTTAGAAAACAACTTAATTTACTTTATTCCTGCCCTGGGCTTTCTGGGTATTATTGTGATGATGTTTAAAAGCGCCTGGGTGAGCAAACAAGACCCGGGCGACAAGAATATGCAGGAACTTGCGGGCTACATAGCAGATGGTGCAATGGCGTTCCTGAAAGCAGAGTGGCGTGTATTGAGCATTTTCGCCATTTTCACCGCTGCACTCCTTGCCTATTCAGGCAGCATCACCGAAATCAAAGGTGTTCCCATGCACTCCAGCTGGATCATCTCTATTTCCTTTTTAATCGGAGCAGTTTTTTCGGCAACGGCCGGATACATCGGTATGAAATCGGCAACCAAAGCCAATGTACGAACCACACAGGCTGCAAGAACCAGTCTCAAGCAGGCACTGAAAGTATCCTTCACCGGTGGAACTGTAATGGGCCTCGGCGTTGCGGGACTTGCCGTATTGGGACTGGGTGGATTATTCATCGTATTTTTAAAACACTTTAATGTTGTTTCAGTGAACAGCGTGGAAATGAAAACCGCCATTGAGGTCCTTACGGGCTTTTCTCTTGGCGCAGAATCGATCGCTTTATTTGCCAGAGTGGGAGGTGGGATTTATACCAAGGCGGCGGATGTTGGTGCCGATCTGGTTGGTAAGGTAGAAGCCGGCATTCCTGAAGACGATGTTCGTAACCCGGCCACCATTGCAGATAACGTGGGCGATAACGTGGGCGATGTTGCTGGGATGGGAGCTGATTTATTCGGATCGTACGTGGCTACCATTCTGGCCACCATGGTACTTGGCCAGGAAATCAACGTTACCGACAAATTTGGTGGAATGTCACCTATCCTGCTTCCGATGGTAATCTGCGGCCTGGGCATTGTATTTTCGATTATAGGGACTTGGTTTGTGACCATAAAGGATGATAAATCCAATGTACAGAATGCGTTGAACCTCGGAAACTGGTCCTCCATCGTCATTACCGCGATCGCCTCTTTTTTTATCGTAAAATGGATGCTCCCGGAAACATTAAGTTTACGTGGTTACTCATTCTCCAGTATCAATGTATTTTACGCCATTATGGTTGGCCTGGTAGTAGGAACCATCATGAGCATTGTTACTGAGTATTTTACTGCAATGGGTAAAGGCCCCGTTAATTCCATTATACAGCAATCCTCCACCGGACATGCCACCAATATTATTGCCGGATTATCTGTTGGAATGAAATCTACGGTAATCCCGATTCTGGTTCTGGCAGGTGGCATTATGGCTTCTTACCACTTTGCCGGACTATATGGAGTGGCTATTGCAGCGGCAGGTATGATGGCTACCACAGCCATGCAACTGGCAATAGATGCTTTCGGGCCGATTGCTGACAATGCAGGTGGTATCGCAGAGATGAGTCAGCTCCCCCCGGAAGTACGAGAGCGCACCGACAACCTCGATGCGGTAGGCAACACCACTGCTGCAACAGGTAAAGGTTTTGCCATCGCTTCCGCAGCACTAACGTCGTTAGCCCTGTTTGCCGCCTTCGTTGGTATCGCCGGGATCAGCGCCATCGATATTTACAAAGCGCCTGTTCTGGCCGGCCTGTTTATTGGCGGGATGATCCCATTTATTTTCTCAGCCTTATGTATCCAGGCAGTTGGTAAGGCAGCTATGGATATGGTACAGGAAGTACGCCGTCAGTTTCGCGAAATCCCAGGAATCATGGAATATAAGGCAAAACCTGAGTATGAAAAATGCGTCGCCATCTCTACTAAAGCTTCAATCCGTGAAATGATGATGCCCGGAGCAATTGCATTGATCACTCCTATTATTATTGGCTTTACCTTCGGCCCTGAAGTACTAGGTGGTTTACTGGCCGGGGTAACCGTAACCGGTGTGCTGATGGGAATATTCCAAAGTAATGCCGGCGGGGCCTGGGATAATGCCAAAAAATCATTTGAGCAAGGTGTGGTCATTAACGGGGAAACTTTTTATAAAAAATCAGAACCACATAAAGCTTCGGTAACAGGAGATACGGTTGGCGATCCTTTTAAAGATACTTCCGGGCCGTCAATGAACATTTTAATTAAATTAATGTCGATTGTTTCACTCGTAATTGCACCATACATTGCAGTGAAGGCAATTCCGGGTGAAGTTAAGCAAGAAGTTAGCAAAGAAATTAGAATTGAGCGAAAAACCGATCAAACGGGAAGGATAATTACAGATACTTTAACAAATACAACAGACACAATTTTGCATTAGTTGTAAAAAGCTAGATATAAAAAGGGTAAAAGGGACTTTTAACTTAAATCCCTTTTACAATTCCGTAATTTTTATTTAGGTTTGGAACTGAATTAATCTAAACAAAACTATAATATGAGTTTATTTGCAAAAAAGCCTATGCACCTTCTCCTTGAGGAAGCTGGAGATTCGAGTAAGGGCTTAAAACGTACGCTTAGTGCGGGTGCCCTGGTTGCGCTGGGCATAGGGGCAATTATTGGAGCAGGACTGTTTGTACGTACAGCTGCTGCTGCTGCGCAAAACGCCGGCCCTTCTGTAACGATTGGATTTATCATTGCTGCCATAGGCTGTGCATTAGCAGGTTTATGTTATGCTGAACTTTCATCTTCTATTCCGATTTCCGGTAGTGCCTATACTTACACCTATGCAACAATGGGAGAATTAATGGCATGGATTATCGGATGGGATTTGGTACTGGAATATGCCGTAGGTGCTGCCACTGTTGGTATAGCCTGGAGCGAATACCTCAATAAATTACTGGTCGAAGTTTTGCACACCTCCCCCATACCCTATGAATGGTGTCACTCCCCTTTCCAAACCCATGTAGACGGTACGGTGTCTGGAATTATCAATTTACCGGCTTTATTCATTGTAGTATTATTGAGTTTATTACTGATCAAAGGAACATCTGAGTCTGCTTTTGTAAACGGGATAATCGTAATTACCAAGGTGAGTATCGTAATCTTAATTATTATTCTGGGTTGGAGCTTTATCAACGAATCAAATCACCATCCATATATTCCACCAGCTACAACTTACGTAGATCATGCAGGAATCAGCCATAGTTATGGTGGCATTATGGGAATTCTCGGAGCTGCCGGAACCGTATTCTTTGCCTTCATTGGGTTCGATGCGGTAAGTACTGCAGCACAGGAAACTAAAAATCCTAAAACCGCGATGCCTATCGGTATTCTGGGTTCACTTGCCGTTTGTACTGTATTATATATTCTTTTTGCCCACGTATTAACCGGAATGGCGCCAATTGAATTCTTCCGTACCAAAGGTGGAGAGGCTTCAGTAGTAGCAGCAATCAGTGAGTATATGACAGGATATGGCTGGTTAGCTAAGCTGGTAACAGTAGCTATCCTGGCTGGTTTCTCATCAGTAATCTTGGTGATGTTATTGGGTCAGAGCCGTGTTTTTTACTCGATGAGTAAAGATGGTTTATTACCGAAGATGTTTAGCGATTTACATCCGAAATTTAAAACCCCGCATAAAGCAAACTTATTTATCCTGGTACTGGTTGGCCTTTTTGCTGCCTTTATACCTGGTGATGTGGTTGGTGATATGACAAGTATTGGTACTTTATTCGCCTTTATGCTGGTTTGTATCGCCGTAATCATTTTAAGAAAAACGGATCCTGATCTGCCTCGCCAGTTCAAAGCCCCCTGGGTGCCTGTTGTACCGGTTTTAGGTGTTTTAGTTTGTGGCGCGATGATATTCGGATTAGGCTGGACAAACTGGTTGAGATTATTTGGATGGCTGGCCATTGGATTTATTATCTATTTCGGATACAGCGTAAAAAATTCTGTGTTACGCAAATCCGGAAAAACAGTTTTTCCTACTGATCCGCCAAAACCTGACATTTTAGATTAAAATTATAATAATTTTTGAAAGCTCCGACGAAAGTCGGGGCTTTTTTTATGTTAAGTTATTGTTAATAAATTAACTTTGCAGAAAAAAACCAATGCGCTATTCCTTACCATTATTTCATCGTCGTTATGTGATTGCTTCAGTGCTGTTGTTGATTTCTTCACACCTCTTTGCACAACGCACCATTAATGATGTAATGGATTCTACCACGGTTAACCATTTGCTTATTATTTCAAAAAAGTATGGTTCACTATCTTTCAGCGGCTATCTGCAACCCCAGTTTCAGTTTGCACAGTCAAACGGAACCCAGGCCGAGTACCAGGGTGGTAACTTTGGGGAATATACCAATAACCGGTTCAGGTTACGCAGGGGCCGTTTACGGGCAGATTACATGCTGCTAACCGACGAAGGCGACCCGTCGACCTACTTCGTTCTTCAATTTGACGGCACAGAACAGGGCGTAGCCATCCGCGATTTCTGGGGTCGGTACTATGAAAACAAATGGAAACTCATGTATGTCACCATTGGTCTTTCCGGGCGTCCTTTCGGAAATGAGTTACAGCTGTCTTCATCAGTACGTGAAGCACCCGAGCGTGGCAGAATGTCGCAGATTTTAATGAAAACAGAACGTGATCTTGGTGCAACTTTTTCATTCAATCCGAGATGGAAAGATGCAACGCTAAAAAATCTGGTGCTTGATATGGGAGTTTACAATGGTCAGGGCCTTGCAGGTACAGGTGAATTCGATAACAGTAAAGACTTTATTTTCAGACTAAGCCACAAACCTTACACGTTCAAAAATGCAGGCTTTTCTGTTGCCGGAGGTATCAGCATGCTGCAGGGCGGATTAAATCACCGCCTCCCGGTTAGCTACAAAATGGATAACGTTAACGGGATGTATCAAATGGTGAAAGATTCATCAGCAAATACGGTAAACAAAGTGGCACCACGCCGCTATTATGGAGCAGACGTTCAGCTGGCTACAGCCACAAAAAGCTGGAAATCAGAAGTAAGGGCTGAGGTGATATCCGGAATGCAAACCGGAACATCTACCACATCCACTACCCCCGGATCCTATCCCGTAGACAGCAAATCTGTTGCGCTTCCATACTATACCCGAACATTTAACGGCGCCTACCTCACCTTCGTTCAAACCCTGAGCAGTACCAACGATCAAATTATTTTAAAATACGACTGGTATGATCCCAATTCAAAAGTTAAAGGAATGGACATCAGCCCATCAAGGGGGCTATCAGCTGCTGATGTTCGGTTTGACACCTTCGGCTTTGGTTTTCTGCATCATTTCAATCCTCACTTTAAAGCGGTAGTATATTACGATGTCATCCGCAATGAAAACACGCAGGTAACCGGATACACCGACGACCGCAAGGATAATGTATTCACTTTGAGAACGCAATTCTATTTTTAACCCCTTTATAGGTAGAATTTAATACTATTGCTTTACATTTGTTAAAAAAGCAGCAATATGAAACTGGATTTCATGAAATTCGACCTTAACCAGATCCTGACCACAACAATGGTTATCTTTGCCATTATTGATATCCTGGGATCCATACCGGTAGTGATTCAGCTTCGGAAAAAGGCGGGCCATATTGAGTCAGAAAAAGCTTCGATTGTAGCTGCCGGATTAATGATCCTTTTTCTGTTTCTTGGTGAATCACTGCTTAAAGTAATCGGTCTTGATGTAGAATCCTTTGCTATTGCAGGCTCCCTGGTAATCTTCTGTATCGCTATGGAAATGGTACTCGGCTTAACCATTTTCAAAGAAGAAGCACCTGAAACCGTTTCCATTGTTCCATTGGCATTCCCGATCATTGCCGGCGCCGGAACGATGACTACCTTGCTATCACTCAAAACGGAATATCAAACTCAAAATATCCTCGTTGGTATCATTTTAAACATGTTATTTGTTTATTTCGTGCTTAAAAACACCGAGCGCCTGGAAAAGCTGTTCGGTAAAACCGGATTGAATATCCTGCGTAAAGCTTTTGGTGTAATCCTGCTGGCCATTGCAATCAAGCTCTTCAGAAACAATACAGGGCTTTAACAGCTATACGGTAAAGCTGTTAGTATCTGTAACAAATTATCCGTATATTGATCTTAACAATAAAGCTAACCAAAGAATGAACAGCTTTGAAGAATATACCTTACTCATTGGAGCGATTGCTGTCTTAATCGAAGCAGTAAAATTCTTTAAAAAGAATGTTAAATCCTGGTTTGAACATTCTTAAGCCTTTTTGATCAATCTGGCCACGAACATGGTATCTGCATGTCCTTCATATCCTTTAATCACTTCCATCCTTTCCAGTTCCAGCGGAAGCGTTTCGAGCATATGCTCCACTATTGCTTCGTTTTCCGCTTTAAACGCCGAACAGGTAATATAAACCAAGGGCTTACCGGTTTTAAGGTATTTAACCACATTTTGTACAATTCCCTTTTGAATGGTGGCGAACTGATTAATCTTTCGTTCTTCGAAGAAAGTCAGCATTTCCGGCGTACGTCCCCAGGTGCCTGAACCTGTACACGGTGCGTCCAGAATAATCCCATCAAACTGATAATGGTGCAAAATCTGGTCGTTGTTTTTTAAGAGGTCTATTTCTTTTTTGTGGTACTTTCTGATTCCTGCCTGTTGAAAGCGCTCATCGAGATTCATTAAAACGGATGACCTTAAATCGCTGACGAGTAATTCAATTACAGGCTCCAGGCTATGGAGTAGTAAACTCTTACCTCCAGAAGCTGCGCAGCAATCCCACCATTTGTCCCATTTGGCGGGCTGAAAATAACTCCCCGTATACTGTGATGAAAGATCCTGAACCTGATAAGATCCTTCTTTCAGAATCGTTTCCAGCTTAGTTCCGTTAGGCAATGCCAAAGCGGTTTCAGAAAGCTGCCGGGCAGCAATGTTTTCTGCCTTCAATTTCTGAATAATGCCGGGTGCATCCATGCCCTCCACACGGATAAAAAGATCAGGCTGTTTGAAGAAAGACTCAAAAAAAGCTTCCTGATCTATACTTTCAGAAAGATCAGCATGAAACGGATAAACGGCAGCCAGGTCAAATGCAGGATATCTGTTTTTGACCAGCGCAAGCTTTTCTTTTAAGCTCAACTGGATTTGCGCAGCGAAATCCGGCAGATTTTTTTCAACAATTAAACTTAAGGTATCGTGGCAAAGAAAATCGGCAATACTCAAACGTTCTTCGTTACCGAGTGCAGGTAATGCTTTTCCCAGCCTGAAAAAACTGTATAAATGCCGGGTAGCCCATCTCCGGTCTGCCGAGCCCATTTGTTTATGTTGCTTAAAATAAACAGGAAGGAAACGGTGTAAAGGCAAAACGCCGTCGTATTGACTTAAAATTTGCTTAAAGGCTTTAAGTTGATGCTCTGCTCTCATACAGCTTATTGAAAATTAGTTTAGTCTATTGCAGTTAATGCGAAGTTTTTGTACTTCAACAGCATTAAGCTGGTGTTAATATAGCCTAATTTTTCGTCGTGAATAAATGAAAATGAATTATGTAAGCCTTTATATTTTTCTTTCGTCAGGTAATCCCTGAAGTCTTCACCGTAGTTGGAAAGTAGTCTGCCAAAGTAGAAACCAATATCGAAGCCTTTAAAAGCATATTCGCCCGGCTCAAATCCATATTGATACCTGTATTTTTTAATAAAGGCAATGGTACCCGCATTTTTGTAATCAATTTTATATGACGAACTGATAATGGTGTTCAAAGCCTGAACTTTTTCCGTAGGATAGTTTTGTTTGACCCAGTTTGGATGACCAAAGAGATTAATATTATATCCTCCTGATGCAAGCGTTTTGAGTTTGTATAGCTTCTCTATGGTAGGCAGCACAAAGGCGCGGTCGGAAGAAGTAACAATAACTGCATATTGCTTTCCTTTGATCATCTTAGTTTCAAAGGTATATGCCGAAGCATATTCCTGCACAGTAAATTTGCCTTCGCCTTGTAAATAGCTACGAATCGGTGCAGCGAAGCTTTCATCTTCTGTTTTCTTAGGGTTGATAAGTACAATGATCGTATTTGCCGGGTTGTACGCTTTTGAAATATAAGCCGCAATCTTCTTCCCATGCAAATCAACATTATTGACGATAGAAATCAGATTGGGATTGTTAATTTCAGCAGGGTTTGTAGCGGCCAGCGGAGATACCACTAAGGCATTATTCTCTTTGGAATAGGTGCTGATAAACTTGAGTCCGTCAGGAAAAACCGGACCGATAAGCAGGTTGCTTTCCTTAAACCGCTCATTTTTATAGAGCATCGAAATATGTGCATTATCATCTTGTGTATCGAACACATTCAGCTTAAAGTTTACACCTGTAGCGGCAGCAGAGTCGAGCCCCAGTTTAAAGCCCTGGTAAAAGTCGATTGGCATCGCATACTTTTCGATGTCTGCTTTGCTTGCTGTTTTTAAGTTCAGTTCATCAAGTTTGAAAGGTACCAGTAATGAAATTCCTGCCTGGTTAAACTTTTTGATTGTTTTTTTCTCGGCAGGTTTTTCTTTTTTCTCTGTTTTTTTGGTGTTATCTGCTTTTGGCGTTAATACCTTCGGCGAACATGCACTCAAAACCAGAATTGAAGAAAATAAAACCCAGTAAACCTTTTTCAAATTCATACCTTTCTCTTTTAACAAAATATGCTAGCAAAGTTTATTCCACCTTGCTAGCATATTGATTTTATTTACAGACCCCCAGCTAAACTATTCCCACTCGATAGTTGCAGGTGGCTTAGAGCTGATGTCGTAAACAACCCTGTTGATGCCTTTTACTTTATTAATAATATCATTTGAAATTTTAGCCAGCACAGGATAAGGTAAGTGACACCAGTCTGCCGTCATCCCATCAAGAGATTCTACGGCTCTTAAAGCAATCACATTCTCATAGGTACGCTCATCGCCCATTACGCCTACCGATCGAACCGGAAGGAAAATGGCACCAGCCTGCCATACCTTGTCGTATAAACCGGCTTCTTTCAGGTTATCGATGAAAATCTTATCAGCATCCTGTAAAATGGCTACCTTCTCTGGTGTAACTTCACCTATGATCCGAATACCTAAACCCGGACCCGGGAAAGGGTGACGGCCTAAGATGAAAGATTCTAAACCAAGTGTGCTCCCTACCCTTCTTACTTCGTCTTTAAACAATGTTTTAAGCGGCTCTACCACCTTTAATTTCATGAAGTCGGGTAAACCGCCCACATTATGGTGAGATTTAATCGTAGCAGAAGGACCTTTTACTGAAACTGACTCGATAATATCCGGGTAAATGGTTCCCTGAGCCAGCCATTTTACATCCTGAATCTGGTGCGATTCTTCGTCGAATACCTCAATAAATACGCGGCCAATAATCTTGCGCTTTTGCTCCGGATCCTCTACGCCAGCTAACTGGCCCAGGAACTTATCCTTTGCATCAACACCTTTAATATTTAAACCGAAATCCTTGTATTGCTCTAATACACTTTCATATTCGTTTTTACGCAATAAACCATTATCAACGAAAATACAGTGCAGGTTTTTACCTATGGCCTTGTGCAATAACACTGCTGCTACGCTGCTATCCACACCGCCAGAAAGTGCCAATACTACTTTATCATCACCTAAAGTCTCTTTTAACTCCGCAATAGTCGTATCTACGAAAGCGGCTGAGGTCCAGTCCTGACTGCAACCACAAATATCTACCAGGAAGTTTTCCAAAAGGATTTTTCCATCGATACTGTGCGTCACTTCCGGATGGAACTGTATCGCATAGGTATCAGAATCTTTAATGTGGTATGCTGCAACTTTAACACTTTCGGTACTGGCAATCAGCTCAAAGTGTTCAGGGACTTCTGTGATGGTATCCCCATGACTCATCCAAACCTGCGAATCGATGTTGATACCCTTGAATAACTTATTTTCCTGATTTACAAAATTCAGGTTAGCACGGCCATATTCACGGGTAGAAGATGCCTGAACGGCACCACCCGAATGCTGGGCAATGTATTGTGCACCATAACAAACAGCCAGCAACGGATATTTTAAATGGTATTTTGATAAATCGATCTGAGGAGCATCTTCCTGACGAACAGAATAAGGACTTCCTGAGAAGATCACTCCCTTAACATCTGGCGTAACCTCCGGAAGATTATTATATGGATATATTTCACAGTAAATATTCAGTTCGCGAACTCTACGAGCGATGAGTTGTGTAAATTGCGAACCAAAATCGACGATAATGATTTTTTCTTGCATCCGCAAAGTTAGTGATTAGATGTGAGATTTGAGAGGTGCGGCAAGAGATTTTTAGAAATGAATTTAAGACTCCAGCAAAACCACTTCAACGCCAAATTTTCTTAAGAAATCTACACCTTCATCGCTTGGCAACCCCTTATAGGCTGCATAAGATTTAGAATAATAAACCAGTTTTATCCCTGATGATAAAATCAGACGGGCACAGGCAATACATGGAGATAGTGTGGTATACAAAGTACAGCCTTCTATTTTCGAACCGTTTTTTGAAGCATAAAGAATGGCATTTTCTTCCGCATGCAGCGCAAGTGAGCAGCTACCTTTGCTATCGCGTGCGCAACCATGTTCCGGCCACTCTTCATCACAGTTGTGTGTACCTGCCGGAGGGCCGTTATAACCAATGGAAATAATCCGGGTATCTTTTGTTAAAACCGCACCAACATGTGCCCGGACACAGTGAGAACGGGCAGCTAAATCTGTCGCCAGATTCATAAATATGGTATCGAAACTAGGTTTGTCAGTCATCTATAAAATCAAAAAAGCCACAAAGACATGAATCTTTGTGGCTGTAAAAATAGTTTATTATAAATTAATGTCCGCCAGAAAGTTTTTTATCAAAGCTGATTCCCTGCGATCTTAAAATACCACTCACTCTCCAGGCATAAAATGCGAGGTAGGCAAAACAGATAATCCCTACAACATAGCTGTATTGAATCCCTGTGAATTCCGATACTACACCTTGTAACCAGCTGATGATGCCACCACCCATAATCATCATGATTAAGAATGAAGAACCCTGACTGGTATGTTTACCCAGGCCGCTCACCGCTAAAGTGAAAATACATGGCCATAAAGTACTGCAGAACAAACCTACACTGGTAATGGCATAAACACTCACCATTCCTGTAGTAAACATCCCAACCAATAGTGCGGTGATGCCAATGGCAGAGAAAATCAATAACATACGGGCAGGATTGCCTTTACTTGCCATATCAGCAGCAATTAGTACCAGAATAATCAATCCGTAAACATAAAAAGGTGCCAGATCGTGATCGGCGATAGCGTTCACGGCAAGGAATATTCCGAAAGCCAGGTAAGGTGCAATAAACCTTAACACTTTTTGTGTACTTACGTTGTCTGTAAATGCTTCCACAGCGCCTGTCCACCGGCCAATCATCATACTTGCCCAGTAAAGTGAAATATAGGGGGCGATATCATGAAGTGCAAAGCCAAGGTCTTTTTCCATGTAGGCAGGTAAATTACTCGCCGTAGATACCTCAACACCCACATAAACAAAAATCGCAATCATCCCCAATACCAGTTGCGGATATTTCAATGCCGATCCCTTAATCGATTTAGTATCATCTGATGAAGCTTCCACCAATGCTGGTCGGTCAGGCAATGAAGATAATTTAAGGAAAACGGCAACAGCAATAAAAGCTACACCCAAAATCAGGTAAGGAATTTTAACACTTTCCACGCTGATATCTGTAGAAGCGGTTGCTGCTGATCCGAAAATTGCAAAACTAACCACCAGTGGACCTATAGTTGTGCCGAAGTTATTAATCCCGCCTGCTAGTGTTAAACGTTGCGAACCTGTTCTGATTGGTCCTAATGCAATAGCCAAAGGATTGGCAACCGTTTGCTGTAGTGAAAAGCCCAGGGCAACAATAAACAAACCTGATAGCATTAAAGGAAATGAATGAAGATTTGCAGCCGGATAAAATAATAGTGTTCCCAATGCTGAAATTACCAAACCAAGCGCCAATGAGTTCTTGTAGCCCAGTTTGTTTACAATATCCTGCCCCATCAAAACAGAAATACCGTTATAAATTAATGCCCCAACGGTATAGGCAATATAAAAAGCTAAAGACACCAGCTGACTTTCAGCTTGCGACAGATCGAATGCTTTTTTAAATACAGGGATCAAGATATCGTTACTCGCGGCTACAAAGCCCCAAAAAAAGAATACTGTAACGAGGGGGATAAACTGCCCCCACTTGGTTTGTGTTTGTTCTGAATTCATTTTATATATTTAGTTTTAGTGGGGCTAAACATAAATAAAAAAAAATGAAAAACCCGTAACTTTTATGCAACCAGTGCAACAAAAATAAATGCTACATGTTTATATTTAAAATTGCATATTCGCATATTATAAGATAATACAATACATGTTTGAAGCCATTTTATTAGGTATTGGGGCAGGGATTATTTCGTCGTTTTTAACAGGTCCGGTATTTTTCGCAATGATTAAAACCAGTATAGAAAGAGGCTTTATGGCCGGTTTTTCTCTGGCTATTGGCGTGATTATAAGCGACGTCATCCTCATCAGCATGGTGCTTTTCGGTGCCCAGTTTTTTGATTATAAAGCAGAATTCGATAAGTATGTAGGCATCATTGGGGGTGTTTTCCTCCTGGCCGTCGGCATCTACTACCTCGTATCCAAAATAGCAGTTCATTACAATAGTTCAACCCTTCAGAAAGTAAGCAAAAGAAGCTACGTTTTGAAGGGTTTTTTAATGTGCATCCTTACCCCTTCAACACTGATGTTCTGGATTGTGGTGAGCGGGATCATTTCTGTGAAACTTAATAACATGCTTAACGAAAAGCTTTTATGTTTTTTCATCGCCATGGCAACACAGCTGAGTATCGACGGGGCCAAAAGCTTCTACTCCAGTAAACTGCGTTACCGCATAAAGGAAGATGCACTTAGAAAGCTGAATAAAATTGCGGGCGTCATTATTATAGTGTTCGCCTTCTGGCTGGTAATCAAAACCTATTTAAAATTTTATGCATAATTGGTTAGTGTAAAATTCAACTTTAACCATTTAAGGAATGTAAGGGCATTGCAGCGCTACTTTAATATTGAGCACTCAACCCCAATTGTTAAATTCCTGTCTTACATTTTCTCCTATTCCTTCCAGGGTTCAATAAAAACCCCTGAAATGCAAAAGGCCCGTAAAATACGGGCCTTCTGTATGTATACTATAAGAATAACAAAAGCTTAATAAGCTCTCTGGTTGTTTCCTTCTTTCCAGTTAATGAAAGCTTTATTCACTACCTTGTTACCACCTGGCGTTGGATAGTTTCCGGAGAAATACCAGTCACCTTTATTTTTCGGACAAGCGATATGAAGGTTTTCCAGACTCTGGTAAATAACCTCAACCTCTGCTACGGTACCTTTAGGTGTAATGATCTGTGCAATCTTCGCTGAAATTTCTTCCGGCGTAAATGGAGCATAGATCTCTTTTACATGATTGACAATTTCTTCTTTAGGCAATAACAGCGATGCTTTACATTTGGTGTAAACATCCTCAATTACCTGCCACATGCCACGCTCCGTAAGTAACTGAATTGCGGCATCAAAGGCTACAAACTGCCCCATTCTACTCATATCGATACCATAACAATCCGGATAACGAATCTGAGGTGCAGAAGAAACGATAATAATTTTCTTTGGATGCAGGCGATCAACAATTTTAATGATACTCTGCTTTAACGTTGTACCACGAACAATTGAATCGTCTAATGCCACCAATGTGTCTTTATGATTATTGATGATACCGTAAGTAGTATCATAAACGTGTGCAACCATTTCACTACGGTCCGCATCCTGAGTAATGAAAGTACGGAGCTTTACATCTTTTACAGCAAGCTTTTCAACACGCGGCGCCATTGACAGCAACTCTTCCAGCTGCTCATCACTTAGCTCTTCTTTTTTATGTAAAAGAATATCCTTCTGATGTCTGCGAACGTATTGGTTCACCCCATCCACCATTCCAAAAAAGGCCACTTCTGCCGTGTTTGGAATAAATGAAAACACCGTATTCTTCAGATCGTAATTAACCGTTTGAAGGATTTTTTCCGTTAGTAATCTACCCAATTGCTTACGCTCACGGTAAATTTCAACGTCACTACCTTTAGAGAAGTAAATGCGTTCAAATGAACATGATAATCTTTCGGTAGGCTCACGGAATTGTTCCATGCTCACCTCACCCGTTTTCTTGATGATTAAAGCATGTCCCGGATCAATTTCCTTAACATCTTTAAACTGGATATTAAATGCGGTTTGCAATGCCGGTCTTTCAGACGCAGCGACTACAATCTCATCATCATAATAGTAATAAGCAGGACGAATACCTGCCGGATCGCGCATAATGAATGAATCACCATTACCAACCATACCGCAGATCGAGTATCCGCCATCCCAGGTTTTAGCCGAACGGCGAAGGATGTTGGCAATATCTAAATGCTCAGAAATCTTCTGTGTAATCGCCACATTGTCGTGCCCTTCTTTTTTATACCGGTCAAACAGATCCTGATTTTCATCATCCAGGAAGTGACCGATTTTCTCCAGCACAGTTACCGTATCCGCTTTTTCTTTAGGATGCTGACCCAATTCATACAATTGCTCAAGCAATTCGTCTACATTGGTCATGTTGAAGTTACCGGCAATAACCAGGTTACGTGTCATCCAGTTGTTTTGCCTTAAGAAAGGGTGGCAATTTTCGATGCTGTTTTTACCGTGGGTACCATAACGCAAATGGCCCAATAACACTTCGCCGATAAAGCTTACATTGTCTTTGAGCCATTCTGTATCCTGCATTAATTCAGGCGTATTTTCCTGTATATCTACAAATTTGTTCTGAACATATTCGAAGATATCTGCTACTGCATTCGAAGCCATGCTCCGGTAGCGGCTAATGTACCTACTGCCGGGTTTCATATCCAGCTTAATGGTGGCAATACCTGCGCCATCCTGGCCCCGGTTATGCTGTTTCTCCATTAAAAGGTATAATTTGTTAAGGCCGTAAAGTGCTGTACCGTACTTTTGCTGGTAGTAAGAAAGTGGTTTTAACAGGCGAATAAAAGCGATTCCGCATTCGTGTTTTATCTGATCACTCATTGTGTGGGTTTGAAGCCGCAAAGTTATCCTTTTAAAGCATCACTACCTAAACAAAAATACTTTCTTTTGTCAGGGGGAGGTTAATTTGGTATTGTCCCTATCGATATCATTGCTGAACTTATCGTTATCCTGAGCAGAAAATCAATACAAATTTGCATGTAAAAAGAAGCAATAATATTATATTTTGCTATTTTTTTATAGCAATTTTAACTATATTTGCTTTTATATTATACCAATATGGACAACCTGAAGATAAAATCTAACCTAATCATTCAGCAGCAAATGATGGATGTTGTCAGGCCTTTATCCAAAATAATAGACTGGAGTGATAGACTGATCAGTATTCTGGGTGCAAGAGGAACTGGTAAAACCACTCTGCTTTTACAGTATATCAAGGCTAACTATGGCATCAGTAATGAAGCCATTTATATCACAATGGATGATATTTATTTTACGGATAACTTGCTGTCTGATTTTGCAAAAGAATTTAGACAAAACGGAGGCAAGGCAATATTTATCGATGAAATACACAAATATCCCAACTGGGCAAAAGAGGTTAAAAACATTTATGATTTCTATAAAGATTTGAAAATTGTTTTCACAGGTTCATCTATTATCGATATTTCAAGGCAAAATTCCGACTTAAGCCGGAGAGCTGTTCAATACGAACTAACAGGACTCTCTTATAGGGAATTTCTGGGTTTTGCTGGTATTGCCATCTTACCAACACTTACGCTAGAAAATCTGTTGAAAAACCACGTAGAAATCGCACATGACCTAACGTCCAAATTCAGACCGATACAACATTTAAACAGCTACCTAAAAAGTGGCTATTACCCTTTCTTCCTCGAAAATGTAAATACCTATCACATCAGGTTGGAAAAGGTTGTGAGATTAATTATTGAAGAAGATTTACAGTTTATCGCGGGTTTTAATCCGCATCACTCGCGCAAAATTTATCAATTGTTGTATATTTTATCTACTAATGTACCTTTTAAGCCCAATATTAGTAACCTAAGCGAAAAAACCGGAATTAGCCGGAATATGATTATAGAATACCTATACTATCTTAATAATGCCAAACTGATCAATTCGCTCTCTGCGGCTGGCAAAAGTATCAGTACATTACAGAAACCAGACAAAATATTTTTGGAAAACACGAATTTATCGTTCGCGTTAAGTCCCGGTAATACGGATAAAGGCTCACTACGGGAAGCTTTTTTTATGAATCAGCTTACTAATGCAGCACATGATGTGCACCTGCCTTTGAAGGGAGATTTTTTGGTCGATGATCAGTTTACTTTTGAAATTGGAGGAAAAGGAAAGTCGGCTAAACAAATAGCGGGAACTGAAAAAGCTTTCATAGCTGTAGATGATGTAGAAGCTGGAATAGGCAATAAAATCCCATTGTGGATGTTTGGTTTGTTGAGCTAACCGGCCCATGTCAATCTGATTTAACCGTTCCAAAAAAGCTACCCCAATAAACTTCGCTACATTTTTCCCGACTTCAGTTCTTCACCAAAAAAGATAGAAGCCCTTTCGTCGAACGTTTGTGGGTCGCCGCTGGTGTAGAATGCACGTGTACCACCTGTGCCCAGTTTACCTGCCATCTCCGGGTGTCTTTCCAGATAGCTGACTAAACTACTGGCAACGATTTCTCCCTGAGTTAAAATGTTAATATAATCAGGAAAGACAGTTTTGAGTTTAGGCAACAATAAGGGATAATGGGTGCAGGCCAGCAAAACGCAGTCAATCGCTTCCGATTGCTGCATCAACTGATCACAGTATTCAATGATAAAAAAATCAGCACCCGACTGAAGGTGTTCATTGTTCTCGATCAAAGGAACCCACATTGGGCAGCTTTGCTGATGAACCTTAATATCAGGAAAAAACTTATTAATTTCCAGCAGATAGGATTGCGAATTAACCGTTCCCCGCGTACCCATCACCCCGACAGTTTTGCTGACCGTAAAATCCCCTATCACCTCTGCAGTCGGCCGGATTACACCCAGCACACGCTTACCCGGATACTTAAGTGGTAAATCCTTCTGCTGAATAGTTCTTAATGCTTTAGCAGACGCCGTATTACAAGCCAGGACAACAAGTTCACAACCTTGCGCAAACAGCCATTCCACGCATTCTAAAGTGTATTTATAAATGGTATCGAACGAATGATCTCCGTAGGGTGAACGTGCGTTATCCCCAAGGTAAATATAGTTGTACTGCGGCAAGCGGTCGGCAATTGACCGGAAAACGGTTAATCCGCCGTAGCCTGAATCGAAGATGCCTATCGGGGTGTTGCTCATTGGTTCAATTTAGTACAAGTTTCAGAAGTTCATCAGCTCGTTTGTTCGAGGTAAGAAACAATCGGGTAATTGAACACTTTACCACAACAATAACGAATCTTCCTAAAACAAAAAAGCGGAACTAAGTTAAACTTAATTCCGCAATTTCTTTAACCTTATACCGGAAGAGTATCTTTCCCGGTTAAACTTAATACTATTTTTTAGGCGCAGCAGCTGCTGGTTTTGCAGTTGCAGAAATGCCTAATTTAGTTTTAACTGCTCCGGTGATGTCTTCGCCACCATCCCAGAAAACCAAGTTATTACCACCTTGACCGTTTGCGATATCAAATACGTATGCTAAGCCTTTTTCTTTAGCTACAGCTGAAATTGCAGTTGCAACTTTAGCCTGGATTGGTTGAAATAACTCACCTTGTTTAGTACCCACATCCTGAGATGCTTTAGTACGTGCATCGGTAATGCGTTTTTCAAGATCCTGTAAAGCCTGACCAGCAGCTTGTAATTCTTTACCTACCTGCTCTTTGTTAGCTTCACTTAAAGTTTTTTCCTTAGCCTGGGCTGCAGTTAATTGTGTTTGATATTCTTTAATCATGGCATCAATCTCTGCTTGTTTGGTTTTACCCAAAGTTTCTAATGTAGCCTGAGCCGCTTTTGCTTCAGGAAGGTTAGCAAAAACATCTTCCGAATTAATGTGGCCTAACTTCTGTTGCGCACTTGCCATATTCGCTGTAAACAATAACCCTGCTGCTACAAAGAATACGTTAATTAACTTTCTCATTGTTCTATTTTACTTTTTTATTTTTTTTAATTTATTTTTCCCGAAATCAAGGACGCGAATATACTAATTATTTGCAGTCCCTGGTTTATAGCCTAATTTCACAATTACATCGTTACTTACGTCGTAACTGCTGCTGGCATAAATCATCATGGTCGCTTCACTGCTCTTGTCAAAAATGAAGTCCAGATACTTTGCTTTTGCAATTTGTTTCACCGCATCAGCAACCTTGTCCTGAATAGGCTTAATCAGTTTTATCCTGCTTTGAAAAAGATCACCGTCAGGACCAAATTTAGAACGTTGAAATTCTTTTGCCTGTTTTTCTTTCTCGATGATTTCGTTCTCACGACGCTTACGCATATCGTCAGTTAATAAAACCTGATCTGCCTGGTAAGCTTTATACATGCGATCAATCTCCGAGAAGTTTTGATCTGCCTGCTGCTGCCATTGTTTTGAAGCAACATCCAGCTGGCTTAAAGCCGATTTATATTCTGGCAAATGTTTCAGAATATATTCTGTGTCTACATATGCAAACTTCTGGGCAAATGCGCCGAACGAAGTGCAAATTAGAAATGCGATTAAAAGATATTTTTTCATGTGTGTGTTAATGATATAGTTTATAATAACCTAAGCTTCCTTTAAACTCTTCTTGCAATGTTTTATTGCATAATTAGGTATTTTTTTATTCTTTATCAATTAAAATCCACCTAATTGTTGTGCGATACTAAAGTGGAACTGACCTTTATTGGCATCAGATAATCCAGGGATTGCATCAAAACCATAACCATAATCGATACCCAGTAAACCAAATATCGGTAAAAAGATCCTTGCACCCACACCAACAGATCTTCTGATGTTGAATGGATTATAATCGCTAAACCTGTTCCAGGTATTACCACCTTCGGCAAATGCCAGTACGAAAGCGGTAGCTTGCTGACTTGCAATAACCGGATAACGTGCTTCTAATACATATTTGGTATAAATCGGGCTACCTGATTGCTGTGCAACAGTCGGATTTGATCCTACCGGAATAACAGTATTGTTGGCATAACCACGCATTGCAATCAACTCAGATCCCTGCAAGAAGTCGAATCCCTGCATACCATCACCACCCAGTTTGAAACGTTCGAATGCCGATTGACCAACTGCTTTGTTATACTGACCCAGGAAACCGAATTGAGCCTGAGCCTTGATTACTAGGTTACCCACCACGCGTTGGTACCATTGCGAATCGAATTTCCATTTGTGGTATTCGGTGAAACGGTATTTCTCTTTATCTGATGCAGTGGCATAATTCGTCTTATTAAACAACGAATATGGCGGCGTGGCCTGAACCGTGAAACGTAAGAATGAACCTGATTTAGGAAAGATAGGCGAATCCCTTGAATCGCGGCTAATCTCCTGTGATAAGTTTAAATTGTAAGATGTACCCGTGCTGAACAAATATCCGGAATAGTTATTCAGAATGTATTGTTGCAGGTTAACGGCATGCGTTAACTGGAAATAGTTATCCGGCCAGTTCAGTCTTCTACCTAAACTTACGGTAACACCATTTAAACGAATCTTTTGATAAGATAAACTTGCTTCGTCATAACCATTAGACTGCAATGAGGTAAAAGCACTCACACCAAAACTTACCGGTTTTTCACCACCAAACCATGGTTGTGAGAATGAGAAGCTGTACGACTGATAGTACTTACCATTCGTTTGTCCACGTAAGCTTAATTTCTGTCCGTCGCCTTTTGGTAGCGGCTTATAGGCTTTTAAATTAAATAAGTTACGTAATGAGAAGTTATTGAAGGTTAAACCCAATGTACCGATGATACGGCCACCACCAAAACCACCCGAAAGTTCAATCTGGTCTGAAGGTTTCTCTTCAACGGCATACTCAATGTCTACCGTTCCATCCGCCGGATTAGGGCGTGGTGTAGGTACCGTTTTAGATTCGTCAAAGTTACCCAGCTGACCAATCTCACGAATGGTACGGATCAAATCACTTTTGTTAAACTTCTGTCCCGGTTTGGTACGGATCTCACGCAATACTACTTTATCGTTGGTAATGGTATTTCCTTTTAAGGTAATACGGTTGTTGGTAAACTGCGGACCTTCATACATCCTTAACTCTACATCAACCGTATCGCCACGGATGGTTTTTACCGGATCAATGTTGAACGTTAAGTAACCATTATCAGTATACAAACTGTTAATATCGCCACCGTTTTCACCACCACCGTTTAACTTTTTGTTCAGTCTCTCTTCGCTGTATATATCACCTCTTTCCAGGGTTAGTACTTTATTCAGAATACTATCCGGGTAAATTGCATTTCCAGCCCAGCTCACCGAACCTACATAATACTTTTTACCTTCATAAAGGTCCATTTTAATGCTTACCTTTTTGTCATTGTACTGGTAAACACTATCTTTAATCAGCTCAGCATCCAGGTAACCTTTTTCCTGCATCTTGCCAATCATTTTTACCTTATTCTCTTCGTATTTCTCTTTAGAGAATTTTCCGGAACCCCAGAAACGCCACCAGGCAAACTGCTTAGGATTTTTAAGGAATTTTCTAAGTTTTGCTGATTTGAAGTCTTTATTTCCTGTGAAGTCAATATGCCTTACTTTAACCCTCGAACCCTTGTCGATATAAGTTTCCAGCACAACACTATTTTCAGCATTGGCATCTTTACGGGTTTTATAGTCAATTTTGGTAAAGAAGAAACCTTTATCCAGCATGTATTTCTTAATGATGGCGGAGGTTGTATTATACAGGTTATCGTTTACGATTTTACCTGTTTTATCATTTAACTTTTCCTGAATAGCAGTTCTTTGCGATTTACCTATTCCTTTTAATTCTATTGAGGTCAAACGAGGACGTTCAACAACTTCAATTTCGAAATACACTGAATCCTGTACAAACTTCTCAATGTTGATTTTTACATCATCAAATAAGCCCTGCGCCCAAAGGGTTTTGATCGCATCAGAAGTTGCTTCTCCCGGAAGGACTATTTTATCACCTTTTGATAACTTTGATAAAGTAATTAAAACCTCTTTATCAAGGTATTGTGTACCTGTAACCGTAGTACCACCGATAATATATTCTTTTGGACTAAAATAATCGAGATCTAAGCCTCCAACCTTGAGGGATGGGGTTGCCGGAGCCTGACCTTGTGGACGTATTTGAGCAAAGGCCGGAGCGGCTAAAACTAGTAGGATTAAAACTTGAAATATTCTTTTCATTAAAATAATTTGTTCAGTAATGACCACAATTTTCGGCTACTGAAAGCGGAAATAATTACGCTTTTCATTCTCCTGGTTATGGTTACATTTATCGTATAAAAGTGCAGCTAAGTTAGTTTAAAGGCTTGTTAAAAAGTGTTAAAAGAAAAATTAGTTTAATTGCTCACTAATTTTGCCAAATCTGCGCTCACGTTTTTGGAAGTCTACAATAGCCTCAAATAGATTTTCTCTTCTGAAATCAGGCCATAAAACATCGGTAAAATAAAATTCAGTATAAGCCATTTGCCAAAGCAAATAATTGCTGATGCGGTGCTCACCACTGGTTCTGATCATCAGTTCAGGATCAGGTAAATTTACCGTGGTTAACTTCGATGAAAAAAGTGTTTCATCGATATCATCGATTGAGAGGGATTCGTCTTTAACTGCCGCAGCGATTTTCTTGGTCGCCTCCAGAATTTCCCATTTCGAGCTATAGCTTAACGCCAAAGTAAGGGTACACTTTACATTATGTGCCGTTTTTGCCATGGCTTCATTTAAATCATCAATACACTCCTGGGGTAAAGATGCAATATTGCCAATGGCATTAAGCTTAACGTTATTTTTGTTTAGGGTTTCCGTTTCGCGGTTAATCGTAGAGATCAGGATCTGCATCAGTGCATCTACTTCTTCTTTCGGACGGTTCCAGTTCTCTGTCGAAAAAGCATAAAGTGTTAAGTATTCTATGCCTGCTTCTACACAGCCTTCCACAATATCTTTTACCGAAAGTACCCCCTGTTCGTGTCCGAAAATCCTTACTTTGCCCTGGCCTTTTGCCCATCTACCGTTACCATCCATAATGATGGCAATGTGTTTTGGCAGGCGACTATAGTCTATTTGTTCTTTAAATCCCATTAATTATGTCAAAATCAGCTTAAAAGGAATAGCATTTTGAGGTTACAAAGGTAAAAGATATGCCAACACTAACAAATAGATAAGTGTCCCTTTTTCTAAAATCTCCTCTTTGTGTTCCCGGGCTACCTATTTGGTTGATAGATGGATCAGATAAATTGAGCTGTTTATCCCCGCTATACACAATAACAGGCCTATCCGGATATCGTCCGCTAACATCATCAATGTAGTCGGTCATGGCTGTCCTGTAGCCTATTTCGGTAAAAACACTCCAGGTATCTTTATAATTATAGCGCAAACCCAAACCATATGGAATGGTGAGCACTACATTCCCGTAACCATTTTCCTGCCCTTCTGTAGCGAGCCGGTCTAAACGGTACTTGTCTCCATCAAATTTCACCGTTGGCTTGAAAATCACAAAGCCCGCCCCTGTAAAAAGATACGGCGTAAACTGCCGTGTTCCGCCACCAAGATTAAAATTGAAAAAGTTGAAGTCAATGAGCGCACTCAGCTCGCTTAACGATGTTTTGAATGCCAGGTTTCTTTCGCGGAACTGCTCATTATCTGATTTGGCATCCCTTGCCTGTATTTGTCCGTAATTGTAATTTAACCGTACTCCAAGGTATTGGTTAAAATTCCGCTTGGCATACGCACCTGCGGAAAAACCGCTGATTTGTAAAGGATTATTCTGATTAAGGTCGCCCATGTATCCTGCTCCGCCACCCATTAATCCCAATTCCCAGGTACCTTCCTGTGCGCGGGAAATTTCACCGCCCAAGGTAAAACAGAGGATGATTAACAGGAGTTTTTTTAGCGTCATACTTAGTAGTTACGGGTATCGATTCCCCATAATAATTTATTCCTTAACGTGTTTAAATAGGTTTCATTGTTAAGGCGAACCAGATTTATACAAAAGTCGGCTTTTTTTATGGATATTTTAACAGAGCGCTCTACGGTAACAGTCCGGCTATCGCAGGATACCAGAAATTTAGATTCCCTTGCTTCCACTTCGAATGACAAGGTATTATCATCCGGCAAAACCACCGGACGCACATTCAGGTTATGTGGTGCAATTGGTGTCACCACAAAGTTTTCTGAATCAGGATATATAATTGGTCCGCCACAACTCAGTGAATATGCGGTGGAGCCGGTAGGAGTAGCTATAATTAATCCGTCAGCCCAATACGAGTTGATGAATTCCCCGTTCATGGAAGCGTGAATAATCATCATTGCCGAATTATCCCTTCTGTGAATGGTAATATCATTTAAGGCAAAGTTTTCCTCACCGAAAAGACCGTTATCCGATTCCAGAATCAGCAGAGAACGGCTGTCAAGCGTATATTCGCCGCTGATCAGTGCATGAAGTGCGGAGCTGATTTCATTTTTATTGATACTGGCCAAAAAGCCCAGTCTCCCGAAGTTAATCCCGATTACAGGAATACCTGAGTTGCGGATCAGCGAAAGGGTATCAAGTAAAGTACCATCGCCCCCTAAACTTAAAAGTACATCAGCGTGGTCTTTTAACTCTTTATGATTGTGGAAAATAACCGTATTTGCCGGAAGGTGGATTTTACCGTTTAAAGAGGTTTTGAATTTTGAATACAGCAGGGGCTGGATATCATGTGCCGCCAGCTGGTCAAAAACCTCCTGAACGTAAGGCAAAACCGTATCGTTGAAGTCTCTTCCGTAAATTGCAATCCTCATAGTTTGGTTTATACATTTAAATAGTTCATAAACGAATCATATCGTTCCTGAGAACCATCATCAACCTGGGTGTTGTTATAAACTTCTTTAACCAGGTAATCATATCTTTCGAATGAAGCCACCAGAGAAGTGATTTCAGTTTTATTCACTTTTAATGTTACTTCCAAACGGGTAGAATTTTCGAATGAATTAACATACGAAGAAAGAATCTGAGCATTATCGGCTTCAACAATCTGCGAAATGTGGGCAAGTGAATTATCACGGTTACTGATTTCCAGCACAATGATTCCACCAGGCTCGTTCACCGCATATTGTCCGGCTACAGCGTCAATCACATTCTCATAGCTAACTGCACCAAGATAATTTTTCTGCTGATCCAACACCGGCAGTACCGATAACTTTAACTGGCTCAACAACCTGATCACATCATAAGTATGTGCATCATTAAGCACAAAGGCATTATAGGTATGTACTGCAGCGTCGCTCAGCAGGGTATCATGATCAGCAACATTCAGTAAATCATCTTCCGCAACCAGGCCCACCAAAGCAGCATCGTTAACAACAGGCAAATGTCTGAGCTTAAATTCATTTAAGCGGTCAAGGGCCTTTTGCACGGTGTCATCAATCTTTAGTGATGGTATAGCATACGATATGATTTCTTCAGCAAACATTATTTAAGTAAAATCCTGTCTAAAAATTTCTCTAAGTAAGCATTGAATATTTCGGGATGTTCCATCATTGGTGCATGCCCGCATTTATCTACCCAGTTTAACTCCGAGTTTGGCAATAATTCATGAAACTCTTCAGCCACTTCGGGCGGTGTAACTTTATCGTTTTTTCCCCAGATCAAAGAAACGGGAATGGTAATTTTTGATAATTCCTTACCCATGTTATGGCGGATAGCCGACTTGGCCATGGTTAAAATCCTGATTACACGAGAACGGTCGTTAACCGTTTTAAACACATCGTCAACCAGTTCTTTGGTCGCAGTAGCCGGATCATAAAAAGTAAATTCTACTTTTTCTTTGATGTAGTCATAGCTTTCGCGACGTGGAAAGGAGCCACCAAAAGCATTTTCGTATAAACCAGAACTTCCGGTTAGTACCAATGCCTTTACAAACTCCTGGTGCGCAACAGTAAATACCAGGCCAACATGTC
The DNA here is from genome assembly GCF_032678525.1 of Pedobacter frigidisoli. Classification (GTDB taxonomy): domain Bacteria; phylum Bacteroidota; class Bacteroidia; order Sphingobacteriales; family Sphingobacteriaceae; genus Pedobacter; species Pedobacter frigidisoli_A. The sequence goes on along the minus strand of NZ_JAVTSE010000004.1, from coordinate 418,802 downwards.
CTCCCAATGAATTGCCCACCAGTACAACCTGATTAAGGCCTTTAAATTTCAGAAAGCGGTGAAGATAGCGTGATAAGGCTTTAACACCTAAGGTTAAAATAGGGAGGTCATAAATGGGCAAAATCGGGATCACAACATTGTAGCGGTCTTTGAACTGTTCAATTACAAGCTCCCAGTTGCTCAACTCGCCCATCAGGCCATGTAGCAATACCAGCGTCTCGCCTTTTCCAGCTTCAATGTATTTAAATCCTTCTTCTTCTATTACCTGGTATGTCATATTGTTTTAGATGGTATTGTGCACTAAGTTAGTAGAGTAAAATTAATTTTTCGCATTTATATGCCATTTTTCTGAAATAAAAACGAAAACGGTACAAAAATGCCATTTGCGAGATTTAAAGAAGGTTTTCGAGGCATTTTCTATCCTCATCCTTTAAACCGCTAAGCCTTATCTCTGCTTAAGTAAGCTTTTCCTTTACAATCTCCGCAATTAATTTACCATCTGCTTTACCGGCAAGTGCCTTGTTAGCCATTCCCATTACCTTACCCATATCCTTAACCGATGTAGCACCAGATTGTTTGATCACGTCTTCAATAATTGCAGCTACTTCAGCCCTGTCGAGCTGCTTTGGCAGAAACTGATTAATTACATTAATCTCCTCTTCTTCAACCTGATATAAATCTTCTCGGTTTTGTGATCTGTATATGTCTGCTGATTCACGGCGTTGCTTAATCAGTTTCTGAAGAATCTTGAGTTCCGTTTCTTCGGTGATTTCTTCTGCAGAGCCTTTTTCTGTTTTTGCCAGCAATAGGGCGGCTTTTATTGCCCTTAAACCTCTTAACTGTGCATTATCTTTAGCCAGCATGGCTTTTTTAATTTCCTGATCTATGGTGTTTGATATCATGTGGAGATTGTTTAAATGATGAAGTAATATAAGTGGGGTAAAGCAATTAACCCCTGTTCACTATGGTTGCCGTTGCCTGCGCCGTTGGCATAATCAGCATATCGTTGATGTTTACATGTTTCGGGCGACTTACCACATACCAGATGGCGTCTGCAATATCGTCTGCAATGAGTGGCTCAAAGTTTTCATAAACTTTTTTTGCCCGCTCTTCATCACCCTTGAAACGCACCACCGAAAATTCTGTTTCTACCATACCAGGGTTAATTTCTGTAACCTTAATTCCATGTGGCAGCAGGTCGATCCGCATACCCTTACTCAAGGCATCTACGGCATGTTTAGTTGCACAATACACGTTTCCGTTGGGGTATACTTCTTTTCCGGCAATTGAGCCAATATTAATGATGTGTCCTGACTGATGTGGAATCATCCAGTTTGATACAATCTTCGTTACATACAGCAAGCCTTTTACATTCGTATCGATCATGGTATCCCAATCACTGATGCTACCGGCATTCAGGGGTTCTAAACCCTGACTTAAACCTGCATTGTTGATCAGCACATCTACCTTTTTCCATGCATCCGGTAAGCTTTCAAATGCCTCAGTTAGCTTTTCGTTATCGCGCACATCAGCCAAAACCTCCTTTATCTCAACGGCATACTTATCTGCAAGATGATGTGCAATTTTAGCCAGCCGCTCTTCGCGACGGGCAACCAGAATAAGTTGATAACCTTGTTGGGCAAATATATGTGCGCAAGCCTCGCCTATACCTGAGGTTGCACCTGTGATTAATGCAATTTTAGACATATTTATGAATGTTAAGTCCGGATAACCCTGTTAAGCAAACTGCCTTTTGGATTACCCGCTGATGGCAAAGGTAAGTTTTTTTGAATTCTGCCGCTATTGAAAAATCAAACTGAACGTTAATTGACGTAATTTCAACTTATCAATGGGATTGGCATAAACTGTTGGATCGTGTTGCAACAAATCACTGGCAGAATAGGATAGTTTAATTTCAGGCGACATTTTGAAATACTCAAAATAAAAGTCGAAACCTATTCCCGTTTCGTACGACAAATAGTTTCTGTTATTCTTCAGCAACTTATTGGCCGGCGTCTCTCCCTCGTCAAAGGTTTTCTTTTTTGAGGCAATATCTATGGAGTATTTAGCTCCGCCCAACCAATACGCCCGGAAATTATTTAACCTGTTAGACTTCACCTTGATGCCTAACGGAAACTCGAACATGGTAGCCTGAACTTTCTTATCAACAATAGTCTGGAAATATTTGGTCTGCCCGTTTCCCACACTAACCGGATCCTTAGGTTCATATTCATACTGCACCACCCTGTCGCTAAAAATCAATGATGGCGTTGCACGAACATCGAAGTTTTCTGCCAGCCTCCGGTTCATGACAAAGCCTAATCCAAAGCCTTGAGAAGGAGGACTTGAAATGGCATTTAATGTGTTGGTAACGGGTAAACCGGAATTCTGATCGTAAGAAACACCCAGCGAATTGGGCACCTCATAAAATGGAGCCCTCCAGTTCGCATTCTTCAGTATTTTATATTCCGCAGAGATGTATTGGAAATTAAACCCGAAACTCCAGTCTTCATCATCTATACCCCCACCCCAGTTCTGGGCGAATGAGGTGTTGGCGACAACGATTAAAGTGAGAATGAGGCTTAATTTTTTTATCATTTAGTTCCAACGTAGATTGAACTTATTCCGAACGTTAAAATTCGCTGTTTGGTACTTTTGAAACCAACTTTTTCCATCAGGCTGGTAAAATCGGCACCATCAGGAAAGGCGGCAACCGATTCAGGGAGATAAGTATATGCCCTCGCATCCTTGGAAAACAGTTTTCCAAAAATCGGCAGCACATTTAAAAAGTAGAAGTTATATAACTGTTTAACCGGAAATACTTTAGGTTTCGAAAATTCCAGAACCACCATCTTACCTTCAGGTTTCAATACCCTGAACATGTCTGCAAGACCTTTTTCAAGGTTTTCAAAGTTACGTACCCCATATGCACAGGTAATGGCATCAAAAGTATTGTCTTCGAAGTGCAGCCCTTCAGAATCGCCCACCTGAACAGAGAAGGTTTCGTTTAAACTGCGTTCGTTGATTTTCTTTTTGGCCACTTCCAGCATGCCTTCCGAAATATCAACGCCGATCACTTTCTCAGGTTGAAGTTTCTTAATCGCCTCAAAGGCAAAATCACCTGTACCTGTGGCTACATCCAATAATATACGCGGATGAATAGAAACCAATTCTTTGATGGCTTTCTTGCGCCACAATACGTCGATTCCCAGAGACAGAAAATGATTTAAAAAATCGTAGGTACCTGAAATATTATTAAACATGGTAGCAACCTGCTCTTTTTTGGCTGCATCCTGCATTTGATATGGAGTGATATTCTGATTCATGATGTATGGCAAAGATAAGTTTATTGTTGAACTGTTTAAATTGTTTTAATCGGTTAATTGTCAAATGCGCAACAGTTAGCGGCTTAAACGCATCAAAGTCTTAACCATCCTTACAAAATTGCTACATTTGCACTATGGTTATCAAAACGGCAACATTTGTTTGCAGCAACACCCAGATTTCGGCTTTACCGACACCAACAATGCCCGAGTATGCTTTTATTGGCCGCTCCAACGTGGGTAAATCCTCCTTGATCAATATGCTGGTTAACCAGCACGGATTGGCAAAAACCTCCCAACGTCCGGGTAAAACCCAGTTAATTAACCATTTCCTGATTAACGAATCATGGTATATTGTCGATTTGCCAGGTTATGGATATGCAAAGGTTTCCAAAACCAGCCGGGAAAAATGGGAAAAATTTATCCGTGCCTATATTACCAAGAGAGAAAGTTTGCAGTGTGTGTTTGTATTAATCGACAGCCGCCTGGAGCCACAACAAATTGATATCGAATTTTGCTATTGGCTGGGTGAAAAACAAATTCCATTTTCTTTAATATTTACAAAGGCAGACAAACAAGGCATGACCACTACCCAAAAAAATGTGGCTGCATTCAGGAAAAAGCTTGGCGAGTTTTTTGAAGAAATCCCGGCAACCTTTATTACTTCGGCCGAAAAAGGAAACGGAAAAGATGAAGTTTTAAATTTCATCTCCGAAGTAAATGAAGATTTTGTTGTCCCAAAAGATTATAAAAGGTTTTAATTTTATCAGTTTCAATGAAAAAATACTTTTCACTTGTATTATTCGCTCACTCCGTTTTTGCACTACCTTTTGCCATGATTGGCTTTTTCCTGGGGGTTACCACCACAGAGAATCCTTTCTCCTGGTATAAGCTGATTCTGGTACTGCTCTGCATGGTTTTCGCTCGTAATTCGGCAATGGCTTTCAACCGGTATCTAGACCGCAATATTGATGCAAAAAACCCCCGCACTAAAATGCGTGATATTCCGGCCGGTAAGGTTTCTGCCGGCGAGGCTTTGACATTCGTGATCATCAACTGCCTGTTATTTGCAGCAACTACCTACTTTATTAATCCCCTTTGCTTTTATCTGTCGCCCGTAGCCCTGTTTGTGGTGTTGTTCTATAGCTACACCAAAAGGTTTACCGCATTGTGCCATTTGGTACTCGGCTTAGGCTTGTCACTCGCTCCAATTGGTGCATATATCGCCGTAACCGGTCACTTTGCTCTCGTTCCGGTGTTGTATTCATTAACGGTGTTATTTTGGGTAAGTGGGTTTGACATTATCTATGCTTTACAGGACGAAGATTTCGACCGTGAAGAAAATTTACATTCCATTCCTTCGGCACTTGGCATTAAAAATGCTTTAAATGTGTCAGTACTGCTGCACGTGTTTTCAGCCGCCTGTGTAATCCTTCCCGTGTTTTTCACCACTTTCAGCTGGGTGTATTACATCGGAATTGTATTCTTCTGCGCCATGCTGGTTTACCAGCACCTGCTCGTAAAACCAAACGACATCAGTAAAGTAAACAGGGCTTTTCAAACCCTAAACGGATATGCATCAACGGTATTTGCCATTTGCTTTTTAATTGATGCTTATTTGAGAACTAAGTAACATATCATGATAGAAAAAAAAATCAGAACATATATCCCACAGGAATTATCCATTACCTGGGAAAGCCTGGCACCCCTTTTTAATGAGCTGCAAGGTCGCGAAATTAACAGTGTTGATGAATTGGAACAATGGTTAAAAGACCGTTCGGAATTAGAAGCTGCGCTGGAAGAAGATTTCGCCTGGCGTTATATTAAAATGAGCTGTGATACAGCCAATGAGGAACTGGTTAAAAACTTCCAGTACTTTGCAGAAGAAATTGAACCAAAAATTTCTCCACTCTCTAACGAGCTGAATAAGAAATTCGTAGAAAGTCCATTTATGGATGATCTGGACAAGGAGAAATTCTTTGTATACAGCAGGGCAATTAAGAAAGCGCTCGAGATATACCGTGAGGAAAACATCGAATTGTTTACGCAATTGCAGGTTAAGCAACAGAAATATCAGGGCATTACCGGTGCCATGAGTGTTGAAATTAAAGGGCAGGAATATACACTGGAGCAGGCATCAATCTTCATTAAAGACCTGAACCGTGAGGTGCGCGAAAATGCCTGGAAAACCATCCAGCAGCGCCGCCTGATTGATAAGGATGATCTGAATGTTTTGTTCGATGAACTCATCAGATTGCGTAATCAGGTAGCCTTAAATGCAGGCTTCGAAAACTACCGCGATTATATGTTTCAGGCATTAGGCCGTTTTGACTATACGCCTCAGGATTGCTACGACTTTGCTAATGCCATTGAAAAGGAAATTGTTCCTATTTTGAAGGAACAGGCAGAAAAACGCCGTGAAGCATTAGGGCTTGAAACCTTAAAACCATGGGACCTGGAAGTTAGCGTTAGCGGCAAATCCGCTTTAAAACCTTTCAACAATGGTGAAGAACTGATCGACAAAAGCATTGCCTGCTTTAATGCGATAGACGAAAAGCTTGGGGAGAAACTGGCAACCATGAAAGCCAACGGCCTGTTTGATGTGGAAAGCAGAAAAGGCAAAGCACCTGGAGGGTATAATTATCCCCTGGCAGAAACAGGCGCTCCCTTCATTTTCATGAACTCAGCAAACTCCCTTCGCGATTTAACCACTATGGTTCACGAAGGCGGCCACGCCATCCATACCTTTTTAACCGCAAATTTAGAGCTGAACGACTTCAAACACTGTCCATCTGAAGTGGCTGAACTCGCTTCCATGAGTATGGAGCTGATTTCAATGGACAAATGGGATGTTTATTTCAACAATGAAGAAGATCTCATCCGTGCTAAAAAAGAACAATTGGCTGATGTATTAAAAACCTTACCATGGGTAGCGGTGATTGATCAGTTTCAGCATTGGATATACACCAACCCGGTACATACTGCGGCAGACAGGGAGGAAACATTTAAACAGATTTATAACCGCTTCGGTGCCGGTTTTGCTAACTGGGATGACCTGGAGCAGCAATTTGGAAATGTATGGCAAAAGCAGCTGCATTTATTCGAGGTACCGTTTTACTATATTGAGTATGCGATTGCACAATTGGGGGCGATTGCCGTATGGAAAAATTACAAAGAAAATCCGGAGCAGGCTTTAGATCAGTATCTGGCTGCGCTATCATTAGGTTATACCAAACCCATGAACGAGATTTATGAAACTGCTGGTATCAAATTCGACTTCAGCGCAGAGTATGTGAAAGAACTGGCTCAGTTTGTGAAAGAGGAGCTGGAAAAATTGGGTTAGCCATGTACAAGAATTTCCGTTAATGTGTTTCCCGCAGATTACACAGATGCACGCAGAAACTAATCAATGAAATCAGCGAAATCAGCGGGAGAATAATATTTAGATAATTTCCCTAATGTGTTTCCCGCAGATTACACAGATACACGCAGAAACTAATCAATGAAATCAGCGGGAGACCTATAGCATAAAAAAGCCCATCAGTTACGATCAACTGATGGGCTTTTTTTCTTCGTTAAAGGATCAACCTTCCAAAGCTAGTTTGCTATGCTTATAACCATAAGCGAAATAAACAACCAAGCCAATTACAAGCCATATACCGAATCCAATCCAGTTTGAGATCCCGAGTTCGCACATCATGTATAAACAGCTGATCAATCCTAAAACAGGGATTAACGAAAGGTTTTTAGTGATGCAGTAAAAGGAAATAATTACACAGATGATCAGAAAAATCCACATCGGTATTTTATGTTTGAACAGGCTCCAGCCGCTTTCATATTTTTTTTCGGTTGAGATTTTCGATGATGATATAAACTGCTCATAGTGATCGCCGGGCAATGCGCTGAGATATGATTCGGCATCTACTTTTTCAGCTACCATGATCAGTGGAGCCGCATCTTTAACAATCTCTTCTTTAACGATCTTCAGTTCATCACCATTTAACGAAGTCACAAAGTTTATAGTGGTCACAGTTTTTGGTGAATTAAGGAAAAATGCCTTTGTTTCAGTTTGATATTGTGTAAAGGCAAAAGCCAGCGCAGCAATAAATGCAACCGGAACAATGAACTTACTATTTATATAGGGGATTTTAAACTTGCCCCTTTGCACATCCGGACGGTTTTGCAATACCAGCACCCCTGCACATACCAGTACAAAGGCAAATAAAGTTCCAATAGAACATAAGTCGGTTACAATCGTCAGATTCATAAATAACGATGGTACGGCCACTACAAATCCAACTACGATAGTGGCGAACGACGGTGTTTTATATTTCGGATGGATTTTGGAGAATGATTTCGGCAACAACCCATCGCGGCTCATACTCATCCATATACGGGGCTGGCCCATCTGGAATACCAGTAATACACTGGCCATTGCAAAAACGGCGCTGACTGCAATAATTCCACTCATGAGCTTGAGGTCAATCTGGTCAAATACAAATGCCAGAGGATCGCCCACCGCTAGTGTGCCTGATTTGACTATTCCTGTTAAAACCAATGCAATGGCAACATATAATATCGTACAGATGATAATGGCCCACATCATTCCACGCGGTAAATCTCTTTGCGGATTTTTACATTCTTCCGCAGTTGTTGAAATGGCATCAAAACCGATGTACGCAAAAAATACTGCCGATACACCTTTCAAAATTCCAGATACACCGTTCGGAGCAAACGGATCCCAGTTTTTGGTGTCAACATAAAAGATACCAACGGCCAGAACCAATAAAATAACCGCGAGTTTTACAACAACCATGGCATTGCTGGCGTTCCGGCTTTCCTTCATGCCCCTGTATATTAACCAGGTAATCAGGATGATGATACCCAGTGCGGGAAGATCGGCTACTACATGGAACCCGCCAACCTGCGGAGCCGTAAGCCAGGCATTGTTGGCTAATGCTGTTGCAGTATCCAGGCCATTCAGGTTTTTGCCTGCAGCCAGCAGCGCTTCAGCATGTTTATGCCCGTTATAGGCGCTCAAGTAATCCATTGTTGCCCAATCCGGCACATGAATTCCATTGATGCCCAGAAATGGTATTTTTATCGTAGAAAGCAGCCCGGTAAAATAGTCTGACCATGAGATGGCAACGGTGATGTTTCCTATTGAATATTCCATAATGAGCGACCAGCCAATGATCCAGGCCACCAGTTCACCAAAGGCCACATAAGAATAAGTGTAGGCACTTCCTGAAACCGGAACCATTGAAGCAAATTCTGCGTAAGCAAAAGCCGCAAAGCTACAGGCAACTGCAGTAAAAATAAACAAGAAAATTACTGCCGGACCGCCATCTGCACTTGCTTTTCCAATGGTACTGAAAATACCAGCACCAATGATTGCCGCTATACCAAACGCTGTTAAATCCCGTACACCTAAGGTCTTGTGAAGTGTATTCTCATGATCGCCATAACCGCTTGCTGCATCTTTTAATATCTTGGAAATAGATTTCTTTCTAAATAGCTTTTCGAACATTTCAATTTGCTTGTTGTATTCTTCAAACTTAGGAAAATATCGGTTAAAAACGTTTAAAGCAGGATATTAATTTCTTTCCACCGCTGTTTTAGCAAGCCTGAACGGCGAAAACCAGGCAAATAATCAGTTTTTTTGGCAGTTTTATGTGTCAAGTGTCAAATCACATGGTTTATGTAATCTGTATGTGTTTATTTTCCATGTTATCGCAGCGGGAAGTCATAAAATACTACTTTTGCCAGCTCCTTAAAAAAGGCATACATTCTTAAAATTATGATGACACCATCTCGCTTACAGGCATCCTATATTAAAGAAAAAAATCAGGGAATAGCCACTTTACTTGCTTTCGCATTATTGCCACTTTCAGGCTTTGCGACGGATATTTATATCCCGTCTCTGCCCAATATGGCGGGCGACATGAATGTGAGCAGCGTACAGGTTCAGCTTACTTTGAGTATTTTCCTGATTAGTTACGGGGTAGCCCAGTTATTTGTGGGCAGTTTGCTGGATAGTTTTGGCCGGTATAAAATTTGTTTGTATGCCCTGCTGATTTTTGCAGCAGCAAGTCTGGTGATTGCAACAAGCCATAACATTTACCTCATTTATCTAATGCGAATTATTCATGGTTTATCAGTTGGCGGAATTGTGGTGGCCAAGCGGGCCTATTTTGTTGATTTGTTTTCAGGAGATAAACTGAAGCATTATCTGAGTCTTTTTTCCATCATCTGGTCAACCGGGCCCATTGTTGCGCCTTTTGTGGGTGGTTACCTTCAGTCGGCTTTTGGCTGGGAATCCAACTTTTATTTCCTTGCTGGTTTTGCCTTTGTTTTTGCTTTGCTCGAGGTAATTTACAGTGGTGAAACGCTGAGGCATTTTACCGAATTCCAGTTTAAAAAAATTATGGGCATCTATGTGGAAATGGTTAAAACCACGAGCTTCACTTTAGGAATTTTAATGTTGGGCTTAGCTTACTGCATGGTCATGGTATATAACATGACCGGCCCATTCATTATCGAGCATCACCTTAATCTTTCGCCCGTTATCGCAGGTTACAGTTCGTTAATTTTAGGCTTCGCTTGGATGGTTGGCGGTTTTATCGGGAAAGCGACCATTAACCGTCCCTTTTTTAAGCGACTTGCATTAAATTCGCTTTTCCAGCTTTTATTCGTGATACTGATGATTCTGAGTCTTAATTTCATCAGTAATTTATTCTCGCTGATCTTTTTTGCGTTCATTATCCACATCTGTGCGGGCTATACTTTTAACAACTATTTTACTTTCTGCCTGAGTAAGTTTCCGAAAAATGCAGGAATTGCAGGTGGTTTAACGGGTGGAATTACATATGTTATCGTGTCTTTCCTGAGTTATGGCGTGGTGAATCTTTTCCCTGCAAAAGATGAGCGAAACTTAAGTTTCAGCTACCTGGTTATGATTTTGCTTTCGGGGCTGGTAATGCTGCTGATCATGCGGACGCGGGACAAACAGGAAGAGTAATCTGCGGGAATTAATCTCGTAGAATCAAATAGTATTCTCCAGCTGATTTCGCTGATTGTTTCTGCGTGCATCTGCGTAATCTGCGGGAAATAATCTCTCGTAGAATCAAATATCATTCTTCCGCTGATTTTCACTGGTTGTTTCTGCGTGCATCCGCGGGAGATATCTAACAAAATGACATAAAAGAATTAAAAAAACGAAAACTGCCAGAAAGGCAGATTAACAGGGGCTTAGTGCGGAATTAGCAGGGGGTTAACAGGGGGTTAGTAGGGACAATTCCCTGTCAACCTCCTGCCAAACTACTGTCAACACCCCATCAATCTAAAATGACTATTGAATGCTGAAAGCCACACCGATGGGCATAAAAAAGCCCTTCAGAAAACTGAAGGGCTGATGATGAAATATTATTTATTTCCTAATGAAGCCTAACGCAGTAATCAGCACCAGACCGATGCCCGATGCGATCATGTAGACGTTGCCATAAGGGAGGTGATAAACCTTGGCAGCAGGGCCTGCTATAAACAGGCATATACCCAGAATTAAGATTGCCGTTCTCATGATTAAACCGGCAATCGGTGGAGTTCAATATCGTCTGGCGTAACAAAAATCAGCGGAACCTTTTCCACATCTACATAACTGCTATCCAATCCGAAACTTCGTTCTTCAGATAAACTGAGTTTTTTCAATATGAAATAATAATCCATAATCGTACGCTCGTAAAAACTTAACTTGGTAAATTTGGAAAGGTGTTTCTCCAGGATCACGAAACGGAAATCACCTGCAATTTTATGTTTATTCAGTGAGGTGTATTGGCTGGTAATATCAATCTCTCCATTTTTCACAAGCTCTTCTACCACCTTGCGGTATAATAGATTTACCCGTTGTTCAATCCTGAAGCCTAATCTGAAATCGATCCTGATCAGCTTACCCGGTATGAGGAATTCAACTTTATAATCCAGTGTATAAGGTTCGTCCATTACGTCAACGTGAACCAGCCAGTACACGTCGGCACGTTTGGGCTCCTTCTGGATGATGGAATAAATAATTTTCGACTCAATTTCAGTTTTAAAGTTGGCACTTGTTAAATAAACCAGCTGAGATGAATATTTAGGCACACTTTCATCACCACTTAATTCACTCAAAATCTGATAGTAATCTTCTATTTCTACGTATTTTACAAAACGGTTTTTAATTTTCCGTGCCACAAACCAGCTCCACATTACTGTAAACAGGAAGGAACCAATCATTACAGTTACCCATCCCCCGTGGAGGAATTTAGTTAAATTACTGATTAAAAATGTACCTTCAATAATGACATAGGTGAAGAAGAAAATAGCAATCAGGTATTTCGGAAAACGCCTGCTTCTTAAGTAAAAGCTTACGAGAATGGTGGTCATTAACATCGCGATGGTAATGGACAAACCATAGGCGGCATCCATGCTTTCCGATTTTCTGAACAACAATACAATTCCGCAGCATCCAATCCAAAGCATCCAGTTAATCGATGGCACATATAACTGGCCTTTTGAAACCGATGGATAAACGATCTTGATCTTTGGCCAAAGGTTTAAACGTACAGCTTCGGAAATTAGGGTGAATGATCCGCTGATTAATGCCTGACTGGCGATTACAGCAGCCATTGTAGCCAGGATCACCATCGGAATCTGAAAATGATCGGGAACAATCTGGAAAAACGGATTCATTTTAGCGCCGGGAACATAAGTTGAGCTGTTATGTAAAACCCATACCCCCTGCCCCAGGTAATTCAGGATCAGCATCAGCTTTACAAAAATCCAGCTGATGCGGATGTTATTACGCCCGCAATGGCCCAGATCAGAGTAAAGTGCTTCAGCACCTGTTGTACAAAGAAACACCCCACCCAGAATAAGGAAGGCCAGTTTGTTGGTTACCAGCAGGTGTATTGCCCAGTAAGGATTAAATGCACTGAAAATACTTAGGTCTTTTACGATGTACGAAACGCCCAGAATTCCTAATACGGCAAACCAAACGAACATCACCGGACCAAAAAGTTTTCCAACCAGATTGGTTCCGAACTGCTGAATGATAAAAAGTATGGTGAGAATGACCAGAACAATCGGAATCACCTGAATGTCGAATTTTCTAGTTAGCCCCTCAATTGCAGACGTTACGGTAATACTGGGCGTGATAATCCCATCGGCAAGTAAAGCGCAACCTCCTACTACTGCAGGAACAACGAGCCATTTGGCCTTTTTACGTACCAGAGAAAAAAGAGAAAAAATACCACCTTCACCCTTATTATCGGCCCTTAAGGTAATGATTACATATTTGACTGTCGTTTGTAATGTCAGCGTCCAGATGATGCAGGAGAGCACTCCGAGTACATTTTCAGGATTGATATCTTGCCTGCCGCCCAGAATTGTTGTAAAGATTGCATTGAGGGTATAGAGCGGAGAAGTACCGATATCACCGAACACAATTCCCAGACTAATCAGCACCCCACCGGCGGTTAACGCATTGACATTTTTATGATTTGACATGTCATTATATTTTTAAGTGGGGCAAAAGTAAAAAACTATAACAAATTAACAACCAAATTATTGTGTATTTTTCACACTTTGAAAAACAATTTTTATTGTTAAATTGTGTTAAATTATGATTATTGAATAAAATGTTTAATTTCTTTGTATTAAATTAATAACTTTGTTCTACTATTGATGAAACTTTACACTAAGATAACGTTGCTCGCGAAATTGATGTGCACATTGTGCATTGTTTTGCTATGTAGCGTAAATTCCTGGTCGCAAGAAGCTGATAGTATTCATATTACCCTGAAAGGGAGAACAAAGAAAGTAAGCAGGGTTCCTGAAATAAAGGCCAATATCCAACCTTATAAGCCGTTATACATGTCGATTGGTGGAGCCGCTATGTTTAACACTTACTCCAACACCACAAAAAACACTTCCATTGCTGCAAAAGATAAACTTTTAACAATCGTTAAAATTTACCCTAACCCGGTAGAAGATCAGTTGAATGTGATCCTTTCAATCGGAAAAGACAATACCCAGACGACCATCAAAGTGATTGACCTTTTAGGGAATGAAGTGGTTACACTTCTAAACGAAAGATTAAATTCCGGCGACCAGACCAAAAGTTTCACTATTCCCAGCAGAGTAAACGCAGGCATTTACTTTTTAAGGGTCATTGCCGGTTCGGAAAGCCAGGTAAAAAGGATCTCTGTTTTATAACATCATTTTCTTTTCTATTTTTGAAACCATGGGCTTGTCCCATTTGTATTGCTATACCCTAATATTACAAAAATGAAAATCATTGCCGTAGGCCGCAATTATGCCGAACATGCCAAAGAACTGAACAATCCGGTTCCCACCACTCCCGTAATTTTTATGAAGCCGGATACGGCATTGTTAAAAGACAACAAGCCTTTCTACTTACCTGACTTTTCAAACGACATCCACTTCGAGCTGGAAGTGGTGCTGAAAATCTGCAAAGAAGGTAAACACATTGCAGAGAAATTTGCCGGAAACTATTTCGATGAGGTGGGTTTGGGCATCGATTTTACCGCACGCGATATTCAGAGCAAACACAAGGAAAAAGGTTTGCCATGGGAACTAGCCAAAGGCTTTGACCATTCCGCACCGGTAAGCATCTTTTTACCAAAAAGCGATTTCGAAGACCTTTATAACCTAAATTTCGAGCTGAAAGTAAATGGTGAAACCCGTCAACAGGGACATACTAAAGATTTATTGTTCTCGTTCGAGAAACTAATCAGCTTTGTTTCGCAATACATTACGCTTAAAAAAGGTGATCTTATTTTCACCGGAACACCGGAGGGCGTTGGCAGAACAAACCAGGGCGATAAACTCGAAGCCTGGCTGGAAGGTAAACAACTTTTAAATTTTGATGTAAAATAAAGCATGATTAAATCCCAAATCCTGAATATTACCAAGTTTTTTATCTACGTTTTACTTCTATTTACATTCAATCCGTCTGATGCACAGCAGATTTTCAGCAGTAATAAATACCCGATTACGGATTTCAGACAACCTTTAGACATTACGCCTCCTGCCCTGGCCGGTTCATTTGGCGAAATACGTGGTAACCACTTCCATTCAGGGATAGATTTCAGGACCAATCAAAGAGAAGGCTATCCGGTTTATGCTGTGGCAGATGGCTATATCTCCAGGTTGAGGGTTCAGAACAGCGGGTTTGGCCAGGCATTGTATATCAATCATCCAAATGGATTTACAACCGTTTACGGGCATTTACAACGGTTCTCACCAAAGATTGCCACCATTGTTAAAAATCTGGAGTACGAAAAAAAGTCTTTTGAAATAGATGAATTTCCTGATGCTACACTTATACCGGTACGTAAGGGTGAGATCATTGCCTGGTCGGGAAACCGGGGAAGTTCGGGAGGACCACACCTCCATTTCGAAATCAGGGACACCAAGACGGAAGAGACCATTAATCCCCAATTTTTTGGCATCCTCATTCCGGACAATATCCCTCCTGTAATCCACGGATTATATGTTTACCGGTTGAATGGAAAAACATTTAACGAAGCAACACCAAAACAAGCCATCGCTATTACGGGTGCTGCAGGACTTTATAAAGCGAGCGCTCCGGTTAGTTTAACCGGTGAGGTGGGATTTGGAGTAGTTACGACTGATCGCCATAACGGGATGTCGGGCACAAATGGCGTTTACTCCATCCAGCTGGAACTTGATGGCAAAATGATTTACACCTCAGCACTCGAACGCTTTGCGTTTGAAGACAGCAAAGCGATCAATTCGCACATTGATTATCCCACTTATCTGAATACAAAAAGGAGCATTCAGAAAAGTTTTGTCGACCCGGGCAATCCACTTAAAATTTATAGTGGGCTGATCAACAATGGACGGATCAGTTTTAATGATGGCGCAACTCACCAGCTCCGGTATATCATCACCGACTCAAAAGGTAATGCATCTACGCTCTCTTTTACGGTGACCGCAGGGTCAGCCCCAGCGGTCACCCCTATCGTTCCAGGGGGAACTATCTATTCTTTCGGCAAAGAGAACGAATTTACCGGAGAGGGTGTAAAAGTGGTATTTCCAAAGGGAACTTTATATAGTGATTTGAACTTCAGTTATAAAAAGTTACCAAAACCTGCAGGCAATGCATGGTCTGAGATACACCTGATTCACAACCGGTTTACGCCATTGCATGTAGGCTTTAATTTATGGATCAAGGCCGATCAGTTGCCCGAAAATTTGCGTAGCAAGGCACTAATTGTAAACACTAACGGATCTTCACAAGGTGGATATTTTGAAGATGGGTATATTAAAGCCACGCCGAAGAATTTCGGCAATTTTTATATTTCAACGGATACCATTGCACCGAGAATTACTCCGGTGAACATCGCCGAAGGGAAAAGCATGGCCGGTTTATCAAAAATCCTGTTTAAAATTAGTGACAACCTTTCCGGAATAAAAAGCTTTAACGCTTACATCGATGGCCAGTGGGCTTTAATGGAGTTTGATGCCAAAACGGCCACCCTTTGGCACAGCTTTGATGAAAGAACCGGTGCTGGCAAACACACACTGGAGTTAGCGGTAAGCGATTTAAAAGACAATGTGAGACGGTATAGCGTACATTTTTCAAAATAGACAGGTAAAGGTAAACAAATACGCACTCCAGGGGAATTTGAAACTGTGGTCTCAGTATCATCTTTTAACATTTACTGAACACTACTATCGGCTAAACTGTTTACCTTGCAAATTCTATCATTTACTCATTCAAAATTCAATCATTATAAATATGGCAGAGTTAAAGGAAGGTGATCAGGCACCTGATATCACATCAAAAGATCAAAACGGCAACACGGTATCGTTAAGCGATTTCAAAGGGAAAACCGTTATTTTATATTTCTATCCAAAAGACGATACACCTGGATGTACAGCAGAAGCCTGTGATTTCAGGGATAATTATCAGGGTTTACAGGCAAAAGGCATTGTGGTATTAGGGGTAAGTGTTGATGATGAAAAGTCGCACCAGAAGTTTGTAACCAAGCATAATTTACCTTTTACCTTACTGGCCGATACCGACCAGAAAATTGTAACTGACTACGGCGTTTGGGCAGAAAAAAACATGTATGGCAAGAAATATATGGGCACTGTACGGACTACCTTTATCATTGATGAAGCAGGCAAAATTGTTCACATTATCAAGAAAGTAGATACCAAAAACGCCTCTCAGCAAGTACTGGAATTAATCAATAACTAATTATGATATAGCAAGTAAAATATTAACTTTGCTAGATAACAACAACCTCTTATTTTAATGAAACATACAATTAAAGAGCTAGAAGATATTGCTTCACAGATCAGACGGGATATCGTAAGAATGGTTCACGGATGTCAGTCTGGCCACCCGGGTGCTTCACTTGGATGTACGGACTTTTTTACCGCGTTATACTTTGAAGTACTGAACCACAAGACAGATTTTACCATGGAAGGTGCAGGAGAAGATCTTTTTTTCCTTTCCAACGGACATATTTCACCAGTTTGGTATAGCACCCTTGCACACGCAGGTTATTTCGATAAAAGTGAGCTGGCAACTTTCCGTAAGTTGGATTCGAGATTGCAGGGACACCCTACAACACATGAACACTTACCGGGAATCCGCATTGCATCTGGCTCGCTCGGCCAAGGTTTATCAGTTGCCATTGGTGCTGCACTGGCTAAAAAACTTAACGGAGATAAATCTTATGTTTTCGCTTTATTAGGTGATGGTGAATTACAGGAAGGACAGAACTGGGAGGCGGCAATGTTTGCGCCATTCAATAAAGTAGACCACCTGATTGCTTCTGTGGATTATAACGGTCAGCAGATTGATGGACCAACCAACAAAGTATTGGCACTGGATGATTTACAAGCTAAATTCGAAGCGTTCGGATGGCATGTGATCAATACCGATGGAAACGATATGCAGGCGATTGTTGAAGGCTTACATTATGCTAAAACCCTAACCGGAAAAGGCAAACCTATTTTAAACTTAATGAGTACGCAAATGGGTGCTGGTGTAGACTTTATGATGGGCACACATAAATGGCATGGTACTGCTCCGAACGACGAGCAACTGGCTGTTGCTTTGGCTCAGTTACCAGAAACCTTAGGGGATTACTAATTTAGATTGGAGATGAGCGTTATGAGATTGAGTTTCATAACTAATGTCTAAAATATCATATCGAATATATAATGAAAAAATACACATATACAGAAAAAAAGGATACACGTTCAGGATTCGGCGCTGGTTTACATGAAGCAGGCAAGAAAAATGAAAACGTAGTTGCTTTATGTGCCGATTTAGTTGGATCGCTTAAAATGGAGGCGTTCATCAAAGACTTCCCGGAGCGTTTTACTCAGGTGGGTATTGCCGAGGCAAATATGATTGGTATTGCCGCCGGTATGACTATTGGTGGTAAAATTCCGTTTACAGGAACATTTGCCAATTTCTCTACAGGTCGTGTTTACGACCAGATCCGTCAATCGGTAGCTTATTCTAACAAAAACGTTAAAATCTGTGCATCACACGCAGGCTTAACCCTGGGTGAAGATGGTGCAACCCACCAGATTTTAGAGGACATAGGCTTAATGAAAATGTTGCCTGGAATGGTGGTAATCAACCCATGCGATTATAACCAAACCAAAGCCGCTACTATTGCGATTGCAGAGTACGAAGGACCGGTTTATTTACGTTTTGGTCGCCCGGTAATTCCTGTATTTACAGATCCAGATCAGAAATTCGAGATTGGTAAAGCCTGGATGGTAAACGAGGGTACTGATGTAACCATTATCGCTACCGGACACATGGTTTGGAAAGCAATTGAAGCTGGTGAAAAGTTAGCTGAGCTTGGTATTGATGCAGAAATCATCAATATCCATACCATCAAACCGCTGGATGACGAAGCGATTTTAAAATCGGTTAAGAAAACAGGTTGCGTGGTGACTTGTGAAGAGCACAACAAATTTGGTGGCTTAGGTGAAAGTGTTGCGCGTTTGTTGACAACTGAATTGCCAACTCCCCAAGAATTTGTAGCAACAAATGATACTTTTGGAGAAAGCGGTACACCAGACCAGTTAATGTCTAAATACGGTTTAGATGCAGTGAACATTGTTGAAGCTGTACAAAAAGTAATCGGCAGAAAAAAATAATAGTTTTTAAATCACGAAGGCACTAAGCGCATCAGGTATTGAAATCTGGTGATCTTGGTGCCTTTATGGTAAATGAGATAAATTCCCTCGATGAAACAAGTTGAAGATTCAGAAATTCTTGCAATGTTTGCTGTCGAGAAGACCCGTAATGAGGCCTTTAACCTGCTGTTAAAAAAATACCAGCAGAAAATTTACTGGCACATCAGAAGGCTGGTTTTAAACCATGACGATTGCGACGACCTGATCCAGGAAGTGTTTGTAAAGGTTTGGAAAAACCTGGATAAGTTCAGGAGTGATTCGCAATTGTACACCTGGATATACCGTATCGCTACAAACGAATCCATCACCTTTTTAAACAAGCAAAAACAAAAAAACAACACGCCGCTGGATGAGGTATCTTCGGAACTAGCCGACAACCTCGTGGCTTCCTCCTATTTCAACGGGGACAAGCTGGAACTGAAACTGCAGAAAGCGATCCTGACCCTTCCCGAAAAACAACGCATTATCTTCAATATGAAATACTTTGATGACATGAAGTATGAAGAAATATCGGAAGTTTTGGGAACATCGGTAGGTGCACTTAAAGCATCATTTCATATTGCTGCAAAAAAAATTGAAGCAATTATCACAAATGATGAAATTGACTTTTAAACCTTTTGCCAAAATTTAAATCATATATCTGTGATGAATGAAAATATTGATAATAACGATTGGAGAAAGGAAGCCCCCAGCCTGGCTGCAAGGGTAAAAAATAACCCTTTTATTACTCCGGATCATTATTTCGAAAGCGTGGAGGATAGTGTTGCATCGGCAATATTTTTAGATCGGCTGAAACAGGAGACGAACGAAAACCTGTTCGAGGTTCCACAGGATTACTTCGAGGCGTTAACGGAGCGTATTGAAACACAAATCAGGCTTAGCGAAATTTCTCTGCCCCAGAATACCTTTGAGGTTCCTGAAAATTACTTTGATTCTTTACAAAACAGAATCACCTCCAGAATTGAGGCAGAGCAGCCTAAGCCAGTGGCCAGGATAATTCCATTGTGGAGAAGAAACATCGTAAAGTATGCAAGCGCAGCCTGTTTTATCCTGATGGCATCATTCGGTGCATATTTTTACCAGAATGATACTGTGGTTCCTTTAGCCACCACTAACGTATCTGATTTAGCAAACGAACAGTTATTGTATGATATTGATGAAAATACGATAATTGAGCACTTAGAGGCTGATACGAAAACATCATCAAATAATGCTTCTGCGTCAGATACAGAAGTGGAAAACTACATATTGAGTAATTTCTCTTCAAGCGATCTTACTCATGCATTAAATAATTAATTAAATGAAGAATTTACTATTCGTTGCTTTAATACTCTTGCTGCCGGCAACTTTACTGGCACAGCGACCTAAAGCCGAGGAAATTGAGTCGCTAAAAATTGCCTACTTCACTCAGAAACTGGATCTTTCCCCTGAAGAAGCCAAAGTATTCTGGCCTATTTACAATAGCATGCAAACAGAGCAGGATGCTTTACGTAAAGAGCGCATGCAGAAAATGATCTCTTTTAGAAAAACGACCGAGATTGACGACCTCACCGATGCGCAGGTTCAGAGCCTGATCATCAGCGAGTTTGATTTTAAACAAAGAGACCTTAACCTGGATAAAAAATATTATAACAAACTGAAATCGAGTTTACCGATTAAGGTTGTAGGAAAGTTTTATAGGGCACAGGAAGGATTCAAAAGGGAATTGCTTAACCGCTACAAAGGCGGACCAAGATAAAAGACAGGACTTGCAGGAATGCAGGTCTTTTTTGTTTAAAGGACTAATGTTATTTCCTTATTTTTGCCCCATGCTTACACAACGTCAGTTGTTTTTACAACACAATGCGCAAACCTCTCCCGAACCTTTAATGCTCGAATTTGTAAGGGCTAAAGGCGTTTACATCTATGATTCTGCAGACAAAAAACACCTGGATTTAATTGCTGGGATCGGGGTAAGCAACGTTGGTCATTGCCATCCTGCGATAGTAAAAGCTATTCAGGAGCAGGCTGAAACCTATATGCACCTGATGGTTTATGGTGAGTATGTTCAAACGCCACAGGTTAACTTTGCCAAAGCATTGGCTGATATCCTGCCTGAAAGCCTAAGCTGCACCTATTTTCTCAACTCGGGTACTGAGGCCGTGGAGGGTGCAATGAAACTCGCCAAACGCTACACGGGCAGAAAAGGATTTATTGCCTGCAGGAATGCCTATCATGGCAGTACTCAGGGTGCTGAAAGTTTAATGGAAAGTGATTTTTATTCTTCAGGATACGGGCCTTTCCTGCCCCATGTTAGTTTTATTGATCACAATAAACTTGCTGATCTCGATCTGATTACTGAAGATGTTGCAGCTGTTTTTATAGAACCTATACAAGGCGAGGCCGGTATCAGGGTGGCCGACTTAAACTACATGAAATCTTTGCGAGCCAGATGTAACGAAACCAAAACCCTTCTGATATTCGATGAAATCCAATCAGGATTTGGCCGGAGCGGTAAGATGTTTGCCTTTGAGCACTACGACATTGTTCCCGATGTTTTGCTTTTGGCCAAAGGTATTGGCGGCGGAATGCCCATTGGGGCCTTTATCAGCTCCTTAGAAATCATGTCGGTATTATCACACACCCCTATTTTGGGGCACATGACCACTTTCGGCGGACACCCGGTGTGCTGCGCTGCTGGTTTGGCCACCCTCAGGTTTCTGGTTGATGAAAAAGTAGTGGAAGAAGTAGAACAAAAAGGTGAGTTATTCAAAACGCTCCTGCAGCATCCTGCGATTAAAGAAATCAGGGGTAAAGGATTAATGCTGGCTGTAGAGTTTGAGAGTTTTGAGACGAATAAAAAGATTATTGATGCATGTATTCTTGACGGCGTATTATCCGATTGGTTTTTGCATTGCAGCAATTCCATGCGTATCGCTCCTCCACTCATCATCAGTAAAGAAGAAATTGAAGAAGCCTGCGCAATCATTCTGAAAAATGTTAATTTAGTACTTCAAGACTAAAGAGTAAAAACAATCTTGATACCTCACTACCTGATACTAGAACTTTAATTCTATATGAACGTACTAATTGTTGAAGATGAAAAAAGCCTGGCCCTGGAAATGGATGAATTTCTAAGCAAGGAGGGTTTTATTGTAGAGCATGCCTGGAAAAAAACTTCGGCTGAGGAGAAAATCTTCGTCAATAATTATGACTTCATTTTACTGGATTTAGGCTTGCCCGATGGCGATGGCTTTGAAGTTTTAAAACAGTTGAAGGCATTGAAAGACCGGGACGATGCGGTAATCATTCTGACTGCCCGCAGCGCGGTAGACGATCGGATTAAGGGCCTGGATGAGGGAGCCGATGACTATCTGCCTAAGCCCTTTTCACTCAACGAACTGCTGGCTCGTATGCATGCCATCACCAGAAGAAAACACAAACTGGAAAAGAACGAAGTAAATGTACACGATTTCCTGCTGAATATTCAGAACAGAACGGTTTCTTTCGGAGAAGAAAGGTTAAACCTGACTAAAAAGGAATTCGAAATCTTCAATTACCTCGTACTAAATAAAAACCGCGTAGTATCCCGCATGAGTTTAACTGAGCATGTTTGGGGCGATATTTTAGAAGTTAATTCTGACTCCAACTTTGTGGATGTGCACGTAAAAAACCTCCGTAAAAAACTTGCTGCCATTACCCCTATCGACTGGTTTGAAACGGTGAGAAGTATTGGATACCGGATCAACTGCTAAATCCGGATCGTGTCTGCCAATAAACATCATCCTTTAACATTTAACACCTTCCATCATGAAGTTGCAGGTTAAATTCTCCTTGTATAACGCAATCACCAAAATAGCCATTGTGCTGCTTCTGGGCTCGATTATATTGTTCTCATTGGATAAACTAGCCTATAACCAACTTGATAGCCGCCTGATCAAAAAGAAAAACAAAATCATTGAGCACTTAAACGATGATGAAATTGACAGCCTGTTAAATAAAGGTGAATCATTTACCGATTACAACATCCTGAAAGAGGAATTTATCGTACTTACTGACATTCCCGATCGTCAAACGGATTCGATAGCGACCGTTTATACTGAGAAAAGAGAAATTGAAGGAGATATAGAGGTTTACAGGATTCTCAATTATAAGTTTTCCTACCATACTAACTGGTATAATCTCGAGATTGGGGAAACCATGACCACTTTGCAGTCGATCAAAAATTCAATCCGCTTTTACATGCTTATTGTTCTGGTATCGGCCTTGCTGATTACCCTCGTAACAGATTATACCTTCTCAAACTTTTTGCTAAAACCCTTTTACCTGATCATTGATAAAAAGATTAACAGGGTAAATGATCCCTCTCACTATAATTACGAAAATATCCCTACAAACACCGACGACTTCAAGATTCTCGACAATAGTGTGAACTCCTTAATGAGGAAAATAAATACACTATTTGCACTTGAAAAGCAGTTTATTGCGAATGTATCCCACGAACTGCTCACACCGATTTCCATATTAAGCACCCGTTTTGAGAACATGCTTAACACGGCAGGCATTCCGGAAGAGCATGAAAATAAAATCTATGCATCTCTGAAAACACTGAACCGCTTAAAAGTGATCATCAATAGTTTGCTGCTGATCTCAAAGGTGGAGAACAATCAATATTTGAAAACCGAGGAAATCAGTCTGAAACAGGAGATTTCAGATATATACGAAGATCTGGAAGACCGGATTGCAGACCGTTCCATCATTTACAATTGCATGCTGGATGATGATTTGCTGTTTACAGGAAATAAGGCACTCATACATACCCTATTGATTAACATTATCAATAATGCCATCAAGTACAATGTAAACGGTGGCTCCATATCCATTACTGGTAATAAAACGGAAGCTGGCTATGTGTTAACTATTGCCGATACTGGTTTAGGGATGAACAAAGAGTTGGTTGAAAATGCCTTTGATCGTTTCGAACGCGGCCATACAGATGAAAATGGCTTTGGCCTGGGGCTGGCCATTGTGCAAAGTATTGCTAACTTTCATAAAATCAAAATCAATATCCAGTCGGAAGTAACCAGGGGCACCAGCATTTCGCTGCTTTTCTAAAATGAAAATTCACTGATGTTTCAAGTGAATTCAGCTCAGTTCAATTCATTATCTTTGTAATTAATTTCTGGCCATTACCTTGAAAAATCTATTCCTTATATGCTTCTACCTCCTTCTTTGTACCCTTTGCAGCTATGCGCAAAAGCCGGTAGAAATTACGGATACCGTTCCACAGCATATTTTCACTTTTAAGGAAATAGAGGTTTTCGAAGATACGCAAAGTAAGTTTTCTTTTGAAGAAGTGAAAAGCCAGCGGTTTAACGGTAACTTTAAGGCGAGTTTAACGAGTACACCACAAACAAAAGAACTGAATAAAACGTACTGGGTTCGCATTAGGGTCAAAACCAATACCCAGGCCAGGAAACCTTTTGTGCTGGAATTTTTTGATCAGACAATCGATCACATTACGGCATATGTTCCGCAACCAAATGGCGACTATAAAGTGGAAAATCTGGGTGATGCCAATAGCTTCGAAAAGCGGCTTATTCACCATAAAAATTTTGAGATACCACTACAAAATGAGGGCAATCAGGAAAGGACATATTATTTCAGGATCAGTTCTTCACAAATAGCAGACATCATCATCGTACTCAGAACCACCGAATGGTTTATTTCCTATGCCCTTGATGAATATTTTTATTTCGGCATTTTTTATGGAATGATCCTCGTTTTCAGTTTCTACAACCTCATCATGTATATCGCCATCAAGCAGAAACAATACCTGTTTTATGTGCTATATAACTTAAGTGTGGGTTTCTTTGAAATGAGTTCGGATGGTATAGCTTACCAGTATTTATGGCCCCATGCCCCGGCCTGGAACCAGCTGGCATATGCATTTGCACTATGTGCAACCAGTATTTTTGCTTTACTTTTTACCCGCGAATTGCTTTATGTAAAAGCAAAAGCACCAAAACTTAATCAACTGATTATCGCGGTGATTACCTTGCGGCTTGTCTTTTTTGTGTATTGCTACCTGTTCGATCAGACTTTATTCAGCTATAAATTTATTGAAGCCATCCCGCTTTCTGTGGCGTTTTTTACAGGCATTTACATCTTTAAAAACGGCTACCAGCCGGCGCGCTTTTTTGTGCTGGGCTACAGTTTTCTGTTCCTGGGCTTTACCCTGAAATTTTTAATCATGCTGGGGATTGGCTGGCTGAATTTTGGTGCCATCAGCTACTACAGTTTAAGCTTCTGTTTTGTGCTGGAGATGATCTTTTTATCCTTTGCCATTGGAGATAAAGTCCGGATCCTGAAACTGAAAAAGGATAAGGCCCAGCAAAAGATGATCAGGCAGATGGCTGTAAATGTCAAACTGAAAGATTCGTTAAATCAGGAACTGGAAACTAAGGTGGAGGAGCGTACCCGTGAAGTTTATCATAAGTCGCTGATTATCGAAAGTAAAAATCAGGCACTTGAAGAAGCCAATGCACTGCTGCAGCAACAGGCCGAGGAAATTTCGAGAATGAACGTTTTGCTCGAACACGATAACGAAGAGTTGCAAACCAGTGTAGAGAAAGTGACGCGAGATCGGGTAATGAGTACGGATGTTGACTTTGAGGAGTTCAGCAGAATTTATCCGGACAAAGAATCGTGCTATGAATTTCTTTCACAATTGAAATGGAGTAAAGGATATCATTGCAAAAAATGCAATAACGATCATTTTTTTAACGGCCACATCCTTTATAGCCGCCGCTGCAGCAAATGCAGTTATGAGGAATCGGTCACGACGTATACGATCTTTCACAACACCCGTATTCCCATCAATAAAGCCTTCTACATGATCTTCCTGATCTACTCATCTAAAGGAAAGATCTCCTCCCATAAGCTGTCTGAATTGCTATCAATCCGGCAAAGCACTTGCTGGACCTTTGGTTCGCGCATTAAAAAAGTGATGGAAGAGCGGAAAAAAACCCTCAGCAAAACAGGTAAAAACGGCTGGAGTCAGCTGGTGATTGAGTAAACCGATACCAGATCTGGTCACATTCTTGTTGTATTCGACGATTTGTTCAATAAAAACAAACAGGTACCTAAGCGTATCAAACTACTGCCGCAGCACAGCTTCTTTACCCTGATTAAAGCCTGATAATCAAGCTTAAAAGAGCTTTATCAATCGCGGTATTAAAGCGTATCAATATCTTTATAAAAAACTATATATCAATGAGTTATGAAATTTTATTTCGGATGAAAACTTGTTTTTAACACTAAATCAATGGTAACTTTACACCCTATAATATTAACAGAGCAAAAATTATGAGAAAAAAGTTTACATTGCTTATGGTTTGTATTTTATGCCTCACCTCCTGGGGATGGGCACAAAACATCACCATAAAGGGTTTGGTAAAAGATAACCAGGGTTTACCCTTACCCGGCGTTTCTGTGAAAGTGAAGGGTACCAATCAGGGTACCTCTACAGGCGACAACGGTTCATACAGCATTAGTGCACCTCAAAATGCGGTATTGGAATTCGCCTTTATTGGCTTTAAAACAATTGAACAAACCGTTGACGGCCGCACATCAATCAATGTTACACTAACCGACGATAACCAGCAGCTAAATGAAGTGGTTGTAATTGGTTATGGTACCACGGTAAAGAAAGATTTAACTACTGCTGTTGTTTCTTTGTCATCTAAAGATATTGAGAACCAGCCGGTGACCAATCCGCTTCAGGCGATTCAGGGAAAGGCAGCCGGGGTACAGATTACTTCGCAATCAGGTAAACCAGGTTCAGGAGTATCGGTTACTATTCGTGGTAACACTTCAATCAATGCCTCCAACAGTCCGCTATACGTAATTGACGGGGTTACCTCACGGGATGCAAGTTTCCTGAACCCAACAGATATCGAAAACCTGGTGATCTTAAAGGATGCATCTGCAGCAGCTATTTACGGTTCAAGTGGCGCAAACGGGGTAATCCTGATTACCACGAAGAAAGGTTCATCTGATAAAATCCGTGCAACCTTTAATGCGTTTACAGGTTTCTCTAATCTATGGCAAAAACAGGATGTACTGAACAAAGATCAGTATATCTCCTTGATGAAGGAACTGGGTTACGACACCAATGGCTTAGGAAACGAAAATACCGACTGGCAGGATTTAACTTTCGGAACTGGCGTACAAAACAGCTATCAGGCATCTATTTCGGGTGGGATTAAAGGCGGACAATATTCCCTGTCTACCGGATATCAGCAAGACAAAGGTGTGGTTGCGCCAGCTAAACTGGATAAATATACCTTGCATTTCAACGGTTCTCAAAACATCACCAAATGGTTAAAACTGACCGGAAATGCCGCATTAACGCAAAGCAATTCTGTTGATGTAAGTGATAATAATAACGTGGCGAGAGGGGGAACAATCTTATCTGCCCTTACTACGCCACCAACCATCGGTGTTTATGCAGCTAACGGAACCTATGCCTTTAACCCTTATAAAGGTGGTTCAGAAAATCCTGTTGCCAATGCTTTCGCAGCAAAAAACAGCAATAGAAACTTCCGTTTCCTGGGTGCTTTTGCAGCTGAAATTAAGTTTACGCAGGATTTCTCTTTTAAATCAAGCATCAGCACCAATAACAATGACAACCGTTATTCTTATTTCTTAAACCCCTACTCTACCGATTACGGCAGAACACAGAAGGGGATCAGAAATGCAAACTTTAGTACAGACCACGTTTGGTTAAATGAGAACATTTTTAACTATACCAAAAACTGGGGTAAAAATGCTTTCACTGCAACAGGTGGTATGACGCTGCAGGAATCTAAATACTACTATTTAGGCTATAACGAACAAAACTTTATTGGAACAAACGGACAGCTTTTAGACAGGGGAACTTCTATTCCTGTTCAGCTTCCAACAGCTTCGCAATGGAGCAAGCGTTCATACTTAGCCCGTTTAACTTATGCTTACGACAGCAAATATCTATTCAGCACCAATTTCAGGGCAGATGGTTCATCCCGTTTCGGACCTGAAAACAGGTATGGTTATTTCCCTTCGGCATCTGTTGGATGGAGAATTTCGGGCGAGAACTTTTTAAAAGAGATTAAATCCATTAATGATTTAAAACTAAGAGCGAGCTGGGGTAAGGTAGGTAATGATGAAGGCATTGGAGATTATTCGTACCTAGAACTGTATACACCAACAACTCAGGGCTCATATGTATTTTCACAACTCCCTAATCCAAGGTTGAAATGGGAAGAAACAACACAAACCAATATCGGTTTGGATTTGACCATGTTCAACAGCCGTGTAATTTTTACTGCCGATGCTTACCTGAAGAAAACCAAAGATTTACTGATCAACCAGCCATTGCCTAACTCCATTGGTTTCGGAAGCATTGCTTCTAACGTTGGGGATATGGAGAATAAAGGTTTGGAGTTTGTACTAACCACCAAGAACTTTGTAAAAGACAAATTGACCTGGACTACCGACCTGAACTTCTCGCTCAACCGCAATAAGGTAACCAGTTTAGGTAATAAGGTAAGCTCCATCACTTTCGGTGGAATCTACGAGCGTGATGCCGCCATCAGAGTGGTAACAGGCCGCCCGTTAGGAAGCTTTTATGGCTATGTTTCAAACGGTGTTGATCCACAAACCGGAAACATTGTGTATCAGGATTTAAATGGCGACAAACAGATCAATGCGGAAGACAGAACTTTTATTGGTTCGGCACAACCTAAATTCACTTACGGCGTTAACAACACATTTACATTCGGAAACTTTGGCCTGAACTTTTTGTTCCAGGGGGTGCAGGGTAATCAAATGTTCAATGCTTCCAGAATGGAGCTTGAAGGCATGAATGACTCGAAAAACCAATCGGCAGTGGTACTGAACAGATGGACTACACCAGGACAGATTACGGATGTTCCAAAAGCCATTAAAGATAATACCAGTAATACACTTACATCAAGCCGTTTTGTTGAAGACGGATCGTACCTGCGTTTGAAAACAACTACTTTTTCTTACAACTTCGGTGCCGCTACTTTAGGAAAACTTAAAATGAGCAAAGTGATGCTTTATGCTTCTGCCTATAACCTGTTAACTTTTACCAAGTATAGTGGCTTTGATCCTGAAGTGAATGTAAACTCTGCTAACGGACCGGCAATGGGTATTGACTATGGTACCTATCCACAGTCGAGAACTTTCTTATTTGGTGTTAATGTAGGCTTTTAATTTAGACAAAAATGAAACTTAAGATATATTCATTAATCGCAGCAGGCACCATTGCAATGGCATTAAGCAGCTGCAAAAAAGACTTTTTAGAACAAAGTCCGATTACTCAGGTTGGACCTGATGTGGCTTTTGCTGACGCTGCCGCAGCAGAAAAACTTATTCAGGGTGCTTACGACGGCATGTACAATGATTTCCACATCTGGGATTATATGACCAATGGTGATGTAAGATCAGACAATGCTTATGCGGGTGGAGATAATCCTGCAAATATTCAGCTTGACCTGTTCACGGTAAATTCAACCAACGGGAATGTAGGCAGAGACTGGAATGCGCTTTACAGTGATATTAAAAACTGTAACTTAATCCTAACCAATGTACCGAATATCCAGGATCCGAAGCTGGATGCTGGCGACAGAAGAAAGCAAATTCTTGCTGAAGCCAGTATCCTTCGCGCCTATATGTATTTTAACCTGGTGAGAACCTGGGGATCTGTACCGCTGGTGGTAAAAGTACCTACTACCGATGCTGAGTTTTATCCGGCAAGGGCAACTGTCGACGCCATCTACGCCCAGATTGTTTCAGATCTGGAATATGGTGCTGCTAATGCCCGTACAACGGCCCCAAACAAAGGCATCATGACGAAAGGTGTTGCTAATGCCTTACTGGCAAAAGTGTATGCATCGAAAGCTACGCCCGACTGGACTAAGGTAAGCACTTACGCTGATGCCGTAATTGCTGGCGGATATTCCTTGGTTTCGAATTACGACTTCCTTTGGGATTCTAATCATAAAAACAATACTGAAGCCATCTGGGAAATGCAATATGATGGTTACGGTGGCTTACATGGTAACTGGATGCCAAGTGTGTTGGTGGGAACAGGATGGAAACGTTTCAACACGCCAACCAATAGCTTATCTAAAGCATTTGATGATGCTGGTGATGCAGTACGTAAGGCCTCGAGCATTAAGTTTAATAATGTAGTATCTGAAGGCTGGAGCGATTCGTACTGGTCTAAAACAAGCTATCCGTATATCAATAAATATCGCGCCGATGATAAATCTGACAACTACATCCTAAGATTAGCAGACCTGATTTTATTAAAAGCGGAAGCGCTGAATGAATTAAGTGCATCAGGATGGTCGGCAGCGGCACCACTGGTTAACCAGATCCGTACCCGCGTGGGACTTTCTGCCATAACAGCAACCGACCAGGCCTCTATGCGTTTAGCGATAGAAAATGAACGCCGTTTAGAATTGGCTTTTGAAGGACACCGCTGGTTCGATTTATTGAGAACAAACCGTGTAATTCCGGTGATGAATGCTCAGGTAGATGGAGCAGATGCAAATCTGAACTATAACCTTACTGCATCAAAATTGTATTTCCCCATCCCTCAGGATGAGCTAGATAAAAATCCAAACGTAAAATAAATCATTCGGGAAACAAAGGCGGCTATGGTCGCCTTTGTTTTATCAACATTTCCCAATTATCAATCTATATGAGGAACAACATGCTTAAATTCAGAGCCGGAACTGTACTGATAAAACCACTCTACACTTTAGGTACAGCATTATGCTTACTGATTGTGGCCTGCGCCTGCAGCAAAGGTCCGGATACCTATAACGAAACGAGCCCAAATGCAGCAGGCAATGAAGCGCCTGTAAAAACAGAAGTTGAATTCTGGCTAACAAAAGGCGACAAATCACAGCTCCTTAGGAAACAAAGCGTGGCGTTGAACTTCTCAAACGCTAAAAATGCCAATCCAACGATTGAAGTGGATCCTAAAACCACATTTCAATCTATCGATGGTTTCGGTTATACCCTAACCGGAGGAAGCGCTACCCTGATCAACAAACTTTCAGAAACTGAAAAAGACAAGTTATTAAAGGAGTTATTCGGTTCATCGGAAAATGCCATCGGGGTAAACTACATCAGGATCAGTATTGGGGGTTCAGACTTAAGTGCGACACCTTTTACCTATAATGACCTGGCAAAAGGTGAGACAGATGAGCAGCTGGCTAAATTCTCAGTTGAAAAAGAACAGGCCGACCTGATCCCGGTTCTGAAGAGAATTGTGGCGATTAATCCATCGATCAAGATATTGGGTTCTCCGTGGACTGCGCCAACCTGGATGAAAACAAACGGGAGCTATATTGGCGGGAGCCTGAAACCGGAGTATTATACGGTTTACGCTCAATACCTGGCGAAGTACATCCAGTTTATGAAAAGCCAGGGCATCACTATTGATGCGATTACGCCGCAAAATGAGCCGTTACACCCTGGGAACAACCCAAGTATGTATATGGCGGCTCTGGATCAGGCCAGGTTTATTAAAACAGCCCTCGGACCGGTATTTAAAAGCAATGGAATCAGCACCAAGATTATTATCTATGATCACAATGCAGATAAGCCAGAATATCCGATTACTGTATTAAATGATCCTGATGCAAAGCAATATATCGACGGTTCGGCATTTCATTTATATGCCGGCCCGATTTCAGCCCTTACGCAGGTTCACAATGCGCATCCCGACAAGCATGTGTATTTCACTGAACAATGGGTTGGTGGTCCGAGCAATTTTGCAGAAGATCTGAAGTGGCACGTATCGACACTCATTATTGGTGCCACCAGAAACTGGAGCAGAAACGTACTGGAATGGAATTTGGCAGCCGACCAGAACTACAACCCGCATACTGATCAGGGAGGTTGTACTTCGTGCTTAGGCGCATTGACCATTGCCCCGGCTGTAAGCAGGAATGTAGCCTACTATGTGATTGCACATGCCTCTAAATTTGTTAAAACAGGCTCGGTACGCATCGCATCAAACGTGGTTAGCAACCTACAGAATGTAGCTTTTAAAACCCCTGAAGGGAAAAACGTACTGATTGTTTGCAACAACAATAATGTTGAAACTCCATTTAATATCAAATACAACGGAAAGATCATCAGCACCAGTTTAGACAAAGGTGCTGTAGGTACTTTTATCTGGTAAAGAACTTGGTTTAATTGTTTAGTCAGCCCTGCCACAAGCGGGGCTTTCTACAATTAAAGCGTCGGAGTTTGAGGTACTTTAAGAGGATGATAAACTTGGCAAACTGTTTGTGGTAAACGGCTAATCAATCTACATCAACATGAAAAATATCATCCCGGCATTCGCCATCATTGCTGCAGGCTTTTTTGCTTCCTGCCAGGGCGGAACAGCTAAAAAAACCCAGGCTAAAATCGACTCAACCATTGTAAGCGGTGCAGAGACAGTTCAAGACTCGTCATATTGCTACCAGTATATCAATAAGCGCGATACTGCTACGTTATCTTTCAAAGAGGATGGAAACACCATTAGTGGCTCTTTGGGTTACAATCTCTACGAAAAAGATAAAAATGCAGGAACCATTACCGGTTTGGTAAAAGGTGATACCATTGTGGCCGACTATACCTTTCAATCGGAAGGGAAAAGCTCCGTACGGGAAGTGGTATGGTTAAAGAAAGGCGAAACCCTGGTAGAAGGTTTTGGCGACATACAGGATGTTAACGGCAAAACGAAGTTCAAAGATATCAATAAGCTGACCTTTGGGGATGCTATGGTATTTACAAAAGCTACTTGTAAATAAAAAAGGAGCGCTGATGCGCTCCCTTTACATATTTTCAAATCTTTCCCAAAAGCCGTCTACCGGCAATTTTGCGAAAATCTCTACCGGTTCCTTTTTTACGGGGTGTAAAAAACGCAGCCTGCGTGCATGTAAACAAATGCTGCCTTTTCTGCTCCCACGTGGATAACCATATTTGTTGTCGCCAACTATCGGGCAACCCATGGAGGATAACTGAACGCGGATCTGATGCGATCTTCCGGTTAAGGGATCAACTTCTATCAGGAAATAATCTCCAAGCTGCCCAATTAATCTATAAGATAGTTCTGCTCTCTGGCTACCGGTAACTTCGGTTTTATAATAGGTAACAACGTTTTTCTGTGGATTCTTAACCAGCCAGTGTACGAGAGTATCGGCCTCTTTTGGTGGACGGTTTTTAGCCACTGCCCAATAGGTTTTCTTTACTTCCCGGTTCTTGAATGCTGCATTCATCCTTTCCAGTGCCTTACTGGTTTTCGCAAAAAGAATTACCCCACTTACAGGCCTGTCCAGGCGATGTACTACCCCTATAAAGGCACCATTGGGTTTATTGTATTTGTTCGCTATGTACTTTTTTACCTGCTCATCAAGTGGCTCATCGCCGGTCTCATCTACCTGCACAATATCGCCTGCTCTTTTGTTAATGGCGATCAGGTGATTATCTTCAAAAAGGATGTCTTTATCTGTAATTGGCACTGGGGTATTACTATTTAGTGGTTTAAATCGAATGAACTTCCTCTGCTTAAGACTTAATATTGCTCTTTTTCGCTCGGGAAATCATTTCCTTTCACGTCGCGGATATAAGATTGTGCAGCACCTAGGATTTCCTCGTATAAATTGATATACTGACGAAGAAAGCGGGGCTTAAAGCCTTTGGTTAGCCCGATCATATCATTTACCACCAGTACCTGTCCATCGCAGTGCTGACCAGCACCAATACCAATAGTCGGGATATGCAGGCTCTCAGAAACTTCCTTTCCTAAAACCGCAGGGATTTTCTCCAGGACGATGGAAAAGCAACCTGCTGCCTGTAAAGCCAGTACATCACTTTTAAGTTTATTAGCCTCTTCCTCCTCTTTTGCACGAACAGTATAGGTTCCGAATTTATATATGGATTGAGGTGTTAAGCCCAGATGGCCCATTACCGGTATTCCTGCCGTAATAATCCGTTGAACAGATTCGATGATCTCTTCCCCACCCTCTAGTTTTACCCCGTGCGCACCGGATTCTTTCATGA
Organism: Pedobacter frigidisoli; assembly: GCF_032678525.1. Lineage (GTDB taxonomy): Bacteria > Bacteroidota > Bacteroidia > Sphingobacteriales > Sphingobacteriaceae > Pedobacter > Pedobacter frigidisoli_A. The sequence continues at coordinate 385,107 of NZ_JAVTSE010000004.1, read as the reverse complement.
TCCGGATGGCCGAATTTAAAGCCTCTTTAGAATTTCCCTGATAAGAACCAAAAGGCAGGTCGACCACAACAAAGGCACGTTTCACCGCCCTGATTACCGAAGCCGCGTGATAAATCATCTGATCAAGGGTAATAGGCAATGTGGTTTCGTGACCAGCCATTACATTTGAAGCAGAATCGCCAACCAACAAAACATCCAATCCCGCATCATCTAAAATGGTGGCCATTGAATAATCGTAAGCAGTTAGCATGGATATTTTTTCGCCACGCTGCTTCATTTCCTGTAAGATATGCGTGGTTACTCTTTTTATTTCTTTGTGTACCGACATGGCTTTTGTTTTGTTGCCTCAAAAGTATCGTTTTATTTTTAACGGGAAACACGAAAGGCTAAAGATTAAAGCGAAATGACTAAAAGGGAAGTGCCTTTCCCTTATTTCATATTTTCCTTTATATTATAAATCTTAAATCCTATCTTTGTACCCCGAAATGAAAGGGATATATTCATCGTTTTTTGCTACCTGCAAAAACAGCATAATTGCTGATCACCTCTCTTTTTTCCACTCTTTTTTTATTCAAAATCCATATTGTAATTACCATGACTAACTACACCAAGTTACCTGCGATTTTATTACTTGCCGATGGCACTGTTTTTCACGGCAAAGCTGCCGGAAAAATCGGAACCACTACCGGCGAAATTTGTTTTAATACCGGGATGACAGGTTACCAGGAGATTTTCACCGATCCAAGTTATTTCGGCCAGATCATGGTTACGACAAACTCGCACATTGGAAACTATGGTATCCATGCTGATGAGATCGAATCAGGATCAATCAAGATTGCTGGTTTGGTTTGTAAGAACTACAATATCATATATAGCCGTAAACAAGCTAAAGAATCTATTCAGGATTATTTCCAGAATGATAATCTGGTATCGATATCTGATATTGACACCCGTGCTTTGGTTCGTCACATCAGGGATAAAGGCGCGATGAACGCCATTATTTCTTCGGAGATTACGGATTTGGAAGAATTGAAACAAAAGTTAGCCGAGGTACCATCAATGGAGGGACTTGAGCTTTCATCAAAAGTGAGCACCAAAGAGCCTTATTTTTACGGTAACCCGGATGCAAGCTTAAAAGTGGCGGCACTGGATTTAGGAATCAAGAAGAATATCCTTCGTAATTTTGAAGATCGTGATATTTATGTACAGGTTTTTCCTGCTAAAACAACCTTTGCAGAAATGGAAAGATTCAGTCCGGACGGTTATTTCATTTCCAACGGCCCTGGCGATCCATCGGTAATGCCTTATGCTGTTGACACGATCAAAGAAATCCTTGCGGCAGATAAACCATTATTTGGTATTTGTTTAGGACATCAGTTATTGGCAGAAGCAAATGGCATTGGTACCATGAAAATGTTTAACGGTCACCGCGGTTTAAACCACCCGGTAAAAAACATCATTAAAAACCACTGCGAAGTTACCTCACAAAATCACGGTTTCGGTGTAATTCCTGATGAAGTGAGAAATTCAGACAAAGTAGAAATCACACACGTTAACCTGAATGATAAATCAATTGAAGGCATTCGTGTGAAAGGGAAAAAAGCATTCTCGGTACAATACCACCCGGAATCTTCTCCAGGTCCGCACGATTCACGTTACCTGTTTGATGACTTTGTTGATGTAATTAAAGGCGACTTAGCCTGGTAAAACTCAGCTATTGTTTTAAGCATAGCTCACATTGTAGCGACATCTGCGAATCCACGGCATGTATAGCCGCAGATTCGCAGATTTTTGTTTAAAGGGATATCCTGAAACTCAAAGCATCATTTGACCGACATTTTATTTATTTATAACCAAATTCACTTTCTATTCATTTAAAGCTGCTTACATTCGCATATGGAAACAAATAAAGCCATTATCAGTGTTAAAAATCTGGTAAAAAAGTATGACGATTTCGTGGCCGTTCAGGGCTTAACTTTCGATGTTTATGAGCATGAAATTTTTGGATTGCTTGGACCAAATGGTGCAGGGAAAACGACAACCCTGGAAATTATTGAAACCCTGAGGGATAAAACTTCGGGTGAGATCATAGTAGACGGCTTTTCAGTTGACCAGGATCCACATAAAATTAAGCAGATCATCGGCGTTCAGCTACAGGCTGCCGGCTATTATCCGAATTTAAACCTCATTGAACTTATTGAACTTTTCGCAGGATTGTATGGAGCCAATATCAAACCAATGGAGATGCTGGAAAAGGTAAACCTTCAGGATAAAGCAAAAGCAAAATATAAGGCTTTATCGGGCGGACAAAAACAGCGTTTCTCAATTGCTACGACATTGATTAATCAGCCAAAGATTATCTTTCTCGACGAACCTACTACTGGCCTGGATCCCCAAGCCAGACGGAACCTATGGGACCTAATTATCGAAATACGCAAAGCAGGAACTACCGTGGTGATTACTACCCACTACATGGATGAGGCGGAACAACTCTGCGATCGCGTAGCATTCGTAGAACGGGGACAGATTATTGCCCTTGATACACCAGACAACTTAATTGATGAACTGGTAAATAGTGGCTTTGAACGGAAAAAGGAAGTTAAAAAAGCGAATCTAGAAGATGTTTTCATCAACCTGACCGGAAAAGAGTGGCGTGAATAATCCGGGTTTTATCAGCAAGTAAACAGAATCTCAGCAAATAGTTATTAAAATTAATCCAATATAAAACACATATGAACGATCAAAATTCAGTCAACGCTCCAGGTGCTGGCACCTACAGCAACCTGACGGCAACGTTGGCTTTGGCTAAGGCAAGTTTTCGCTCGATTATGCGGAGCCCCTCTGCTGTGGTTTTTACACTGGCCTTTCCATTAATCTTTATATTGGTATTTGGTTTTTTAGGTGGTGGAGGAACAAGAATTGATGTTGGTGTAACGCCAGGTTCTGATGTCAACAATCCTGTTATGGGCATGCTTGAACAAACAGGCATGATCAGGCTGGTGAAAGACAAATCAAAATCTGACTTTGATAAACTGCTCGAAAAAGGCAATGTAGATGCCATGATCGATGTGCATAGAAAAGTGAATTCGAGCGCCTATTCCGTAAACGTTGTTTATACTTCAGCTTCAAGAGATAAAGGTGGCATATTAAAATCTGTATTGAACAATGCATTTTACAACAAGACACTAAAACCATCTGTGGCAGAAATTAAGGAAAGCACCATTGTTGGCCGCGAGTATAGAACAATCGATTTTATTCTCCCAGGGCAACTGGGTTTTTCTTTATTGAGTACAGGGGTATTCGGCACGGCATTCGTGTTTTTGAGTTTACGCCAAACCCTGGTGATTAAACGATTTTTTGCGACCCCTGTAAGGCGATCGAGCATAGTAATCGGAGAAGGTATTGCCAGGATAGGTTTCGCACTGATAGGTGCTTTATTTATCATCTTAATCGGACATTTCTTTTTTCATTTCACCCTGGTTCATGGTGTCGTCACGGTGGTTAATATGCTACTGCTTGCCACAATGGGTATTATTGTGTTTATGGGCTTCGGTTTTATCATTTCAGGTATTGCTAAAAGTGAAAGCATGGTGCCACCCATTTCCAATATTGTAACCTTGCCGCAGTTTTTATTGTCGGGCACTTTTTTCTCTATTGAGGCTTTCCCAACCTGGTTGCAACCCATTAGCCGTGCCCTACCCCTTACTTACTTAAACGACGCAATGAGAAAAGTGGCATTTGAAGGAATGGGATTGTGGGATGTTAAATTTCAGATTATGATTCTCGTGATCTGGGGAATAGGGATTTACGCAGTTGCCGTAAAAGTATTTAAGTGGGAATAACCGTTGAAACGTTAACTTTTTTTAACTTTTAAGCCGGATATATTAAACTAGTTTTGTAGAAATTTCTACACATGAAAAGACTAGTCATGATGAGCCTGTTGGTATTGACGGGCTTATTTGCACAGGCACAATATACATTTTTAGCCAACAACTGTTCCGGGCAATACAATGTAAAGGTTTTCGTAGCCAGCTGTGAGGGTGGTAACTGCGGAGGAAAGGCAACTTTAGTGCTTTCCGATAAAATCACAGGAAAGGAACTGGAACCCTTTCACTCCTTAGATTTAGACTTTAATCTATCGGATAAACAAAATGCCGGACTGGGCTGGGTGGAGTTGGGCAAATACCAAAGTCCGTTAATATTTGGCGACTTTAATTTTGATGGCTTTGAAGATATGGCGATCAGAAACGGAAACCATGGCGCCTATTCGAGTCCCTCATTCGATATTTACCTCGGCTCGGCAAATCAAAAGTTCATCGTAAATCCAGAGTTTACCAAACTTGCCAGTGAAAACCTGGGGATGTTTGATGTAGACAGAAAAACAAAGGAGCTGACCATCCACCTGAAAAGCGGGTGTTGTTATCAACAGCGGATCACTTATAAGGTAACAACGAAAGATATACCATCAGAAGTATCCTCAGTTATTGAGGATTCTTCGATTGGTGATGATGTTACCGTCATCACCAGAAAGCTGGTTGATGGAAAGATGCAAAAGACAGTAGAAAAATTTAAGACAAAAGAATACTATCGCGAACAATAAGCCTTTGCTAAAGCGCTGCTTTTACCAGAAATGGGAGAATCTCTTTTTGAAAACTCACAAAATTCTTACGCACATCAGAATCACTTACAGAAGTAAAAGCGAAGGAGAAAACGATGCTTTTACTGGCCTTTAGCAGAAAGGCCAATCCTTCTCTCCTAGCCGGATTATTTTTAAAATTATCCAGTTGCAGGTAGGCGGCTAACAAAAGGGCTTCCAGCTGATCTGAAAGATGTTTCAGGAACTCCTGTGAATTGGCATTCTCACGAACGAAATCCCATCCGATAAATTCATTACAGGCCGTAAAAGAAAGGCGGCTGGTTTTCATTACGAGGGCCTTCAAATGCTCTTCCTCGCTGGCGTAACTGATTTTGTTATTCAGTATTTCATATAAATTCTGGTCAAGATAGTCCATCAGTATACTATCCAAAACCTGTTCTTTACTTTCGAAATATTTGTAAATGGTTGCTTTAGCAATACGTGCCTTTTTAGCAATTTCATTTACACTTGTTTTATGATATCCGTATTTTCTAAAAAGTTCTTTGGCAGCCTTTTTAACCGTATCTTTTATTTTTTCAGCTTCCATCTTAATTGCTTACATGTAAAAGTGTGCTGCCCTGGAGTGTAATGGTATAAGTTTTAAGGCTTCTTTCTGCAGGTGCCTTTTGCGGGCTACCATCAAGTAATGAAAACTTAGCACCAGAGCATGGATCTGTCGCGGTCAAACCGCTTTCATCGGGCACTATTTTACATACCTTTTCCGGATTAACGGTGCTACACCTGTCGAACGCGACAAAACTACCCAAAGGTGTTTTAACGATCACCAAGCCCCCTACGCCGTAATTGGGCACCAACAATACATTGTTTGTTGATTTTATACTAAATTCAGCTAATGTGACATTGAAATTCACGGCAACATCGGGAATATAGTTCTCTTCTTTTCCACAGCCGGTAGAGAGCACCAAAAGTAAGACTATGCCGTAAATATATTTCATATTAGATTAATGCCGACTTGTATTGTTTTAAAAAACGAACATCGTTCTCAGAGAACAGGCGCAAGTCTTTAATTTCATATTTTAGATTGGTGATGCGTTCGATACCCATTCCGAAAGCAAACCCACTGTATTTTTTAGAGTCGATACCGCAGTTTTCCAATACATTCGGATCTACCATACCGCAACCTAAAATTTCTACCCAGCCACTGTATTTACATAGGGGACAACCTGCGCCTTTACAAATGGTACAGGAGATATCCATTTCTGCGGATGGCTCTGTGAATGGGAAATATGAAGGGCGGAAACGCACCTTTGTTCCTTCGCCATACAACTCCTGAACAAAGTAAAATAAGGTTTGTTTTAAATCTGCGAAGGACACATTCTCATCGACATACAAACCTTCTACCTGGTGAAAAAAGCAGTGAGCCCTTGCGGAGATGGCTTCATTTCTATAAACACGTCCGGGCATAATGGCCCTGAAAGGCGGCTGTCCCTGCTCCATCATTCTCACCTGAACCGAAGAGGTGTGTGTACGCAAGGCAATATCACCCTTCTCGCCACCTTTTTTAATGAAGAATGTATCCTGCATATCGCGGGCAGGGTGTTCTTCAGGGAAGTTTAATGCGGAAAAGTTATGCCAGTCGTCTTCAATCTCCGGGCCTTCAGCTACAGTAAAACCAAGTTTGGCAAAAATCTCTACAATTTCTCGCCTTACCAGAGCCAGAGGATGGCGGGAGCCGATCTCAAAACCTTCGCCCGGCAGGGTTAAATCCTGCTCGTTCGCGCTTGCCTGAGACTGTGTTGCTTCAGTTGCTTCTTTTAAAGTTTGATATTTTGACTCGGCAAGTTGCTTAAATTCATTTAAGACTTTACCAAGTGATCTTTTTTCATCTGTGGAAACGGTTTTAAATTCTTCAAAGATTTCTTTGATAATTCCTTTGCTTCCTAAATATTTAATACGGAATTGCTCCAACTCGTCCGCTTTTTCAGTGACGAAAGCGTTGATTTTCTCCGAGTATTGTGTTATTTTATCCTGTAACATGGCTTCAAATATACGGCAAATTATCTTAAAATCTTACACCGTCCGGGTTCAAAAAATCTGTTTACAATAGCATTATATAAGAAAATAGACTCAAAACAGCAAAAGCCGCTTCATCGCGGCTTTTGCTGTTTTAATGTTATATGAGGTACTAGATTACTCCTAAATCCTTGCCCACTTTGGTAAATGCAGCAATGGCTTTGTCGAGGTGATGTTGTTCATGGCCGGCCGACAATTGCACACGAATTCTTGCTTTTCCCTGTGGCACAACAGGATAGAAAAATCCGATTACATAGATTCCTTCCTCAAGCATTTTAGCAGCAAAGTTTTGCGCTATTTTAGCATCGTAAAGCATTACGGGAACGATGGGGTGAAAGCCAGGCTTGATATCAAAACCGGCAGCAGTCATTTTCTCGCGGAAGTATTTGGTATTGCTTTCCAGTTTATCCCTTAAGGCAGTGGTTTCACTCAGCATGTCCAATACAGCGATTGAAGCGCCTGCAATAGCCGGTGCCAGGGTATTCGAAAATAAATACGGACGGGAACGCTGGCGTAACATATCGATAATTTCCTTTTTTCCAGAAGTAAAACCACCAGATGCACCTCCCAAGGCCTTACCCAAAGTACCTGTAATAATATCGATGCGGTCCATCACATCAAAATGCTCGTGTGTACCACGACCGTTTTTACCAATAAATCCTGTGCAATGCGATTCATCAATCATAATCAGGGCTTCATATTTATCGGCCAGGTCAGCGATTTTATCTAAAGGTGCAACAGACCCATCCATTGAGAAGGCACCATCTGTAACAATTATCCTGTGTCGGCAATCTTTAGCTGCAATAAGTTGCTTCTCCAGATCTTCCATATCTGCATTTTTATAACGGAAACGCTGGGCCTTGCAAAGGCGAACACCATCAATAATCGAGGCGTGATTAAGCTCATCAGAAATGATTGCATCTTCGGCATTAAACAAAGGTTCGAAAACACCACCATTTGCATCAAATGCAGCAGCATATAAAATGGTATCTTCAGTCCCCAGAAATTGAGAAATCTTTGCTTCCAGTTCTTTATGCACATCTTGTGTACCGCAAATAAAGCGTACAGATGACATACCATAACCATGATCATCAATTGCTTTTTTGGCTGCTTTGATTACTTTAGGGTGAGAGGATAAGCCCAGATAGTTATTTGCACAGAAATTAATTACCTCAGCGCCGCCGCTCACTTTGATATCTGCTCCTTGTGGGGTTACAATAATCCTTTCGCGTTTAAATAAACCTGCGTTTTCTATTTCTTCGAGTTCTTTTTGAAGAACTGGTTGTAGTGTTTTATACATGTTGCTTAAGAAGATTTTGGTTCAAAGTTATAAAAAACTGTTAATGAATGCTATTGTAGAGCACGTCATTAAAAAAAAGCATTTCTCCTGCAACTAAACAAATCAAATTACCATCTACAGCAATATATTTTGTCCCTTAACAAACTTTAACACCAACAAATGTGTATAGTGTTAAAACTTATTCGATATTTATAGATCACTAATCGTTACATATGAGAAAAATCTACGCCCTTATTTTCTTTTGCTTTACTACAAGCCTGGCTTTTGCTCAACATTTGATTAGTGGGATCATAAAAGATAATAACGGGCAGCCTATTCCCTTTACTTCTGTCTACTTAAAAAACACCACCACAGGTACATCGGCAAATGTTGATGGCAGATATGAAATGAAGCTGAAAAAAGGGCAACAAACCATTAGTTTCAGAGCTGTGGGTTATAAACAACAGGACCATATTATTAATTCAGACCATGACATCACGCTAAATGTTACGCTGGCTTCCGAAAGCTATACTCTTGAGAATGTAAATATCAGGGCAAATGCGGAAGATCCCGCTTATGAAATCATCAGGAAAACGATTGCTCAGAGAAAAACTCACCTTGAGGAGGTAAAAGCTTTCAGTTGTGATGTTTATATCAAAGGTGTACAGCGGCTCAAGGGTGCACCAAAGAAATTTTTTGGAAGAGATATACAGAAAACCCTGGAACTTGATACAAACCGGAAAGGTATTATATACTTATCCGAATCGCAGAGTAAGTTCAGTTTCAGAAGGCCGAATGACGTGCATGAAGAAATGATTTCCTCTAAAGTTGCAGGAAGAAATAATGCATTCAGTTTCAACAAAGCATCCGACCTGATCATTAACTTCTACGACAACTATCTGCTGGAAAACACGCTGAGCTCAAGAGGTTTTATCTCCCCTATTGCAGATAATGCGTTATTTTACTACAAATACAAACTGCTGGGAGAAAGCACAGAAAACGGTCAGCTAATCCACAAAATTGAGGTGATCCCACGAAGGGTTAATGACCCGGTTTTCAGGGGAATCATCTATATCATGGATGAGAGCTGGCGCATTTATAACACGGATGTATACCTGACCAAACAAGCAGGTATCAATTTCATTGACACATTGAACATTAACCAGCAATTTACGAAAGTAAAAGAGGTGTATATGCCAACAGGCATCAACTTCCAGTTCGCAGGAAATGTTCTGGGCTTCAAAATAGCGGGTTACTACCTGGGTGTATATAGCAATTATAATGTGAATCCCAATTTCCCAAAAAACCTTTTTACCGGTGAAATTTTGAAGGTTACTGAAATGGTTAACAAGAAAGATTCCTTGTACTGGGTTGAAAACAGGCCAATCCCGCTTACGGCTGATGAAAAGATCAACTACGTCAAGAAAGATAGTGTTGCGAAGCTAAAAGAGTCCAAGCATTATCTTGATTCGCTGGAAAAAGACAATAACAAATTCAGCGTCGGTAAACTGATTTTGAGGGGCTATAGCCAGAATGACCGGTATGATAAACATTCGTTAAGCTTTGACCCGGTGTGGAGAGCTATATTTTACAATACCGTGGAAGGATTGGCCATCAAGTATGGCGTCACTTATCGCCAGGAGTATGAAAACAGAAGGTTTTACTCTATCCGTCCTGAAGTGCGCTATGGATTTGCCAACCAGAAATTAACAGGCAGTATTACAGGAAATTATTTTTACGACCCACTCAAACGGGCCAGCTACGGTGGTTCATTCGGAAACGGCATTTTCGATCTGAATAATCTGGGTTCGATGACGCCCCTGGGCAATACAATTAACTCCTTGCTTTACGAAAAGAACTTCCCGAAGTATTACTATAAGGACTTTGTGAGTTTATATACCACCAGGGAACTGGCTACGGGACTTCAGGCAAGTTTAAGTGCCGATTACAGTCACAACAAAGCTTTAGCCAATAGCTCTACATTCAAATTTTTCGACGCCAAGGACAGGGAATTTACATCCAACAACCCTTTTGTTCCGGAAGCTGAAGTGCCATTATTCCCGGATTATAGTTCGGTGAGCGTGACGGCAAGCTTAACCTACACCATCGGACAAAAATACATTACCCGCCCGGATGGCAAATTCTATACAGAGTCAAAGTACCCTAAAATTACGCTGCTTTATAAAAAAGGACTCAACAAGGTGCTAGGCAGCGATGTAGATTATGATTTTGTGAAAGCAGAGATTTTCGAAGACCGGATTGGACTTGGGTTATGGGGACATACTTCATTTTTAGTTGGGGTAGGCAAGTTCCTTAACAACGACAAAATGTATTATCCTGACTTCAAACATTTTTCAGGTAACATTTCGACCATCTTCCCTCCTAATTTGAGGAAGTTCCAATATCTTGACTTTTACCAGTTCAGCACCAAGGAGCAGTATTTTGAAGCACATCTTGAACATAACTTCTCAGGATTCTTCATGAATAAGATTCCATTGTTGCGTAAGCTAAAGCTGGAAGAGCTGGTGGGCGGAGGCTATTTATCTTCACCTGAGAAACGGAATTATAAAGAATTTTACTTCGGTATCCAGCGCCTGGTTTTAAGGGCAAGCTATGGTTTTGCTTATGATGGCGCAAAGAAAATTAATCAGGGCTTTAGAATAAGCTACGGATTTTAAACTTAAAAGCGAATGTGGAATGGACTAAGCTTGCTGTTTGTCATTTAAGCTAAAAGCATTATCTTTGCGCTGCTTTAACGCCGTTTGCAGCGGTATCAGTGCATCATGAAAAAATATCAAACACTACTTTACTATTGCTATAGTTACATAGCAGAGGCTGAGCAATTTGCTGCCGATCACCTTAAATTTTGCAAATCATTAGACCTTGTTGGCCGTATTATCGTTGCCGATGAAGGTTTAAACGGTACTGTTTCGGGAACACCTGAAGCCTGCGAAGCCTATATGCAAGCCATTCATACGGATGAAAGGTTTGCCAAAACTGAGTTTAAAATCGATGATGTGGAAGAACCGTCTTTCATTAAGATGCACTGCCGTTATAAGTCTGAAATTGTTCATTCCGGCTTACGCGATACCACCATCATTAATCCTAATGAAAAAACAGGGAAGCACCTCGAGCCTGTAGATTTCATGAAAATGAAAGACGACGAAGATGTGATCATCCTGGACGTACGCTCTAACTACGAGCACAACCTGGGAAGATTCAAAAATGCAGTGACCCTGGATATTGAGAACTTCCGCGACTTCCCGGAGCAAATCAATCAGTTGGCACAATACAAGGATAAAAAAATCCTAACGTACTGCACCGGTGGAATCAAATGCGAGAAAGCTTCAGCTTTGCTTCTGCACCATGGATTTAATGATGTTTACCAGTTACACGGCGGAATTATCAAGTATGGTAAAGAAGCCGGAGGCAAAGATTTTGAAGGGAAGTGTTATGTTTTCGACAATCGGATTGCAGTGGATGTTAACCAGGTGAATCCAAAGGTCGTTTCAGTTTGCTTTAATTGTGGCACCACAACGCCTAAAATGATCAACTGTGCCAATCCGGAGTGTAATGAACACATCACCCAATGCGATGCCTGCGGTGAACAACTGGAAGGATGTTGCTCTGTTGCCTGTACCACAAATCCGCGTAAACGTCAATACGACGGAACCGGATATTATGTTAAAGTACCGCAGCCCGTTGGAGCTAAGTAAGGGCAATTGTGCAATTTTTGCTTATTTTGCGGACTAATAGCCTGGCCGAATCAATTTATGCTAAAATATCTGTACTATCCCCTTTTTCTTTTAGCTGCTCTTTCTTTCCGTTTACATGCATCTGATATAAAAAGTATAGGTGTTCCGTACATAGAAAATTACCCTAAATCTGTTTACGCATCGGGGAATCAAAATTGGAGCATCGCCAAAGATCAGAATGGTGTAATGTATTTTGGAAACGCTGAGGGATTGCTTACGTTCGACGGGCGTTACTGGCAGAAATACAAAATGCCTAACCGCCAAATTGTTCGCGCTGTTGCAACCGATCACAAAGGAAAAATATATACCGGCAGTTTCGGAGAATTTGGTTACTGGAGCCTCAAAAATAATCGTTTAAGTTATAGCTCGTTAACGAAACTGCTTCCGAAGGGAATTACGGTTACCGACGAAATCTGGAAAATTTACACCGATCAGGACCGCGTAATTTTCCAGTCATTCTCCAGGATATTTATCTATAAAAATAACAGAATCGAAGTGGTAAAATCGCCTTCTTCATTCCTGTTTCTGCATAAGGTAAACAAAAGATATCTGGTAGAGGTGCTGGAAAAGGGTTTATTTGAACTCATTGGCAATAAGCTCAGGCCAATACCTGGAAGTGAGATACTGGGCAAAGAGGGTATCCTGTCCATTTTACCTTATAAGAATGGTGGTTTTATTATAGGAACAAGCAAGAACGGTCTTTTCACCTACGATGGGAAAACCTTTAGTCCGCTGAATACCCTTGCCAACAGCTATCTGAAGACCTACCAGCTGAACAACGGGGCTGTACTGATGGGCAAATACTTTGCCTATGGAACCATATTAAACGGCCTGATTATTATTGATGAAAATGGACGCGTTGTGCAGCGGATCAACAAATCGAGTGGTTTACAAAACAATACCGTATTAAGTTTATTTGCCGATGACGAGCAAAACCTGTGGACGGGCCTAGATAATGGAATCGACCGGATTGAGTTAAATTCCCCTTTGTATTTCTACTTCGATAAAACAGGGCAGTTTGGGACAGTATACTCAAGTATTATTTTCAATGGTAAGATTTACCTTGGCACCAACCAGGGACTTTTTTACAGTAACTGGAATCCGGAAAGTGAGCTAAACTCCTTTAACTTTCGTCTGATTCCGAATTCCCAGGGACAGGTGTGGGAGCTTACCGTAATTGATAATGAGTTAATTTGCGGCCATAACAGCGGAACATTCAAAGTGCTGGGCGACGAGATTCAATGGCTGTCCCGAACCGGTGGTGGGTGGACCATTAAAAAACTAAATTCAAATCCAGGCTATCTGATACAGGGAACCTATGTAGGGCTAACCCTCTTCAGTAAAACGGCCGGATCAGCGTTGAAGTTTGAAAGGAAGATCGGCGGCTTTGATGCACCATCGAGATTCATTGAGCAGGACGCTAAAGGTGATGTTTGGGTAAGCCATGCCTATAAAGGTTTGTATAAACTTACGTTGAATAGCGATTACTCTAAAGTAACGGCTACCCGATACTTTGATGAGAAAAACGGATTACCTGGCAACTATAATATCAACATCTTCAACCTCGAAAACAGGATCGTTTTTTCTTCTGACGCTGGCTTTTACACGTATGATGAACTCAGCAACAAGTTCACAAAATACGATGTCCTGAATAAAAAACTGGGGTCGTTCGAAACGTCGAATAAAATTATCAATGCCGGAAATAAAAAATACTGGTTTATCAATCACGGTAAAACAGCCCTGGTGAATTTTAGTGAACCTGGTAAGCTGGAAATAGATTCTAATCAGTTTAGTTTGCTAGACGGGCGAATGGTGCAGTATTATGAGAATATCAGTAAAATCAGCAACGCCATTTATCTGATCAGTGTTGACGATGGCTTTGTGATTTATAACACTACCCAGAACCAAAGCAATGTAAACCGGAAACTGCCCAAGGTACTGATCAGAAGACTGGACGATATTACGGATAAATACCATACCATTAGTGAAACTGGCAATAACGAGCGTGATATTGAGATTCCATACAGCAGGAATAATATCCGCATTTCATTTTCGCTACCCTATTACCGCCAGGCAAAGGTAAAATATCAATTCTTCCTGGAAGGCTATTCAAAAGAATGGTCTGACTGGAACTTTGCTTCCCAAAAAGATTTCACCAATTTAGGCAGCGGCACCTATGTATTCAAAGTAAGGGCAAAGATCAACGACAATTCGGTTAGCGACATAACTAACTTTGAGTTTGAGGTATTGAGACCCTGGTATTTGAATAATTGGGCCATTCTGATATATATTATTCTTCTGGCATTCATATTAAGGGCTGGCAAACAGGTTTATGAAAAGAAGCTAACAAGAGACAGTAAAAAAATAAGTGACAGATTACAGGCTGAAAAAGAGGAAGTTTTACGTCAGGAAGCGGAGATTAACGAAAAACAGATCCACAAGCTTCAAACCGAGAAGCTGCAAGCCGAGCTTGCCTCGAAAAACCGGGAACTGGCAAATTCTGCAATGACCCTGGTTTATAAAAATGAGTTGCTTCAAAAGCTAAGTGACGAAATCATGAAGCTCAAAGATGAGAACGGGAAAAAACTTTCGGACGATCAGACCAGAAAAATTCAGAAAGTGATTAACGATGGTATGAATGATGAGCGGGACTGGCACTTATTTGAAAACAGTTTCAATGAGGCCCATGAAAGTTTCTTCAAAAAGCTAAAAGCACAACACCCGGACCTTGTTCCGAACGACCTTAAGTTATGTGCTTACCTGAGGATGAACATGAGCAGTAAAGAGATGTCATCGCTGCTTAATATTAGTGTCCGGGGCGTTGAAATACGCCGGTACAGATTAAGGAAAAAGCTTGAAGTGGCGCATGATAAAAACTTAACTGAGTTTTTGATGGAGTTGTAATATCAATGCTCAGGTGGCTTTCGTTTTCTTCCGATTTGTTCGAAAGTATTACGGAAAGCGCTTGATCCGGTTTTGCTTAATAACCGTTTTTTGTAAACTGCGCGTTAAATAGTGGTTAACATCACTACATCATTACCTGCTCAGGGCCGTTTTTTATACCCTACAACACCCTTTGTGTAAAAAATACACTTAGACTTTACATTTTAACATTCTCTTGCATCAAAAAGTGCGTTTTTAGGCCAAAATCGCGTTCGGTATCCTCTTACACAAAACAACAATTTAACATTTGATGTAATAATGTATAGGTCTTGGCACTTGCACAAGCAGAAAAACAACCTCAACTTTAACATAACAATTAAACTAAATTATAATAATAGCATGAAAAGAATCTTTACAAGAATTTCTGTTCTCGCTGCACTTTGCTTGCTAACCATTAACGTAGCAATTGCGCAAAACATTACCGTAAAAGGTAAGGTAACTGACGGAGGCGACAAGTCATCTTTGCCAGGCGTAACCATTACAATTAAAGGCGCACAAGGAGGCACGCAAACAGATGCCGATGGAAACTATTCAATCAGTGTACCATCAACAGCAACACTGGTATTTAACTTCGTTGGTTATACTGCACAAGAGCAGGCAGTAGCTAACCGCACCTCTATTAATGTAGCATTACTTTCCAGCACGCAACAACTCGAGCAGGTTGTAGTGGTGGGTTACGGCACGCAAAGAAAGATTGATGTAACAGGATCGGTGGCGAGTGTAAAAGGAGAAGAGATTTCGAAACAGGCGTCGACAAATCCTGTGAGTGCATTGCAGGGAAAAGTAGCTGGGGTAACAATTACAAACGCAGGTAGTCCGGGAAGTTCCCCTCAAATCAAAATCAGAGGCCAGGGAACTATTTATGGTTCTGCAAACCCTTTATACGTAGTTGACGGTGTTTGGTATGACGATATCAACTTTTTAAATCCCGGCGACATTGAAAATATCAGTATTTTGAAAGATGCCTCAGCACAGTCAATTTTCGGTATTCGTGCCGCGAACGGAGTTGTTCTGGTAACGACTAAAAAAGGGCGTACCAATACTCCGACTACTATTAATTATGATGGCTATGTTGGTTTCCAAAAAGTGACCAATCAGGTTGAAATGGCAAATGCATCAGAATATGCAACCATTATAAATGAGTTGTATACATCAAATGGCAATGCTGCATTATTCAGTAATACCAACCTTGGGGAAGGAACAAACTGGTACGATCAGGCTTTGAGAAACGCACTTGTGACCAACCATCAGGTTTCGATAATGGGCGGTTCAGAAAAATCTAATTACAATTTATCGCTCGGTTATCTGAATCAGGATGGTATTATTAAAACCAATAATTATAAAAGATACACAGCCCGCTTGTCAAATGATATCCAAATTTTCAAACCATTGAAAGTTGGCTATACTGTTACAGGAGTGATGGGAAACACTAAAGACAACCCATCGAGTATTTATCATCAATTATTTGCAGCTTCTCCAACAGTACCGGTATTCAATGCAGACGGTAGCTATGGCGATCCTAAAAGTCAGAATTTAGGTGATGGTGCTAACTTCAATCCACAGGCAACTTTAGATTTTTTTAATTCACAATCAAAAAACAACAGAGTTACAGGAAATGTATATGCTGAATTAAAATTTGCAAAGCATTTCACATTCAAGACAAGTTTGGGTGGAGAATTCGGACAAATTGAGACAAGAGCATATGTGCCAAAATACTATGCTACCCTGGCTCAACAAAGTAACATAAGTACTTTAACCTTGGGAAGAACAGAAACCAGAAACTGGTTAATTGAAAATACCCTGACTTATAATAATACGATCGCAAAGGATCATAACCTGACAGTATTAGTTGGACAATCTGCACAACAGAACAAAAGTTACAACTTAACAGGTACAGCTCAAAATGTTCCGTTCAACACTGAGGCAGACTTATATTTAACACTAGGTGACTTAGCCAGCAGAACAATTGTTGATGGAGGCTCACTTTATAAGTTTGCATCATATTTTACCAGAGCAAACTACAGTTTCAAAAACAAATACCTTTTGAATGCATCAGTTCGTGCAGACGGGGCCTCTCAGTTTTTTGGATCTGATACCTGGGGTTATTTTCCATCTGTAGGTTTAGGCTGGGTAGTAACGGAGGAAGGTTTTATGAAAGACCAAAAGATCTTTAACTCACTAAAAATCCGTGGTAGCTGGGGCAAGATTGGAAACGCAGCAGTTCCAAGAAATCCAACTCAGTTAAACATCACTCAAACACCAGATCTTACTGCAGTTTTCGGTAATGATTTAACTTATACGGGTGCAAACGTTTTCTCTTATGTTCCACCTACAATTTCCTGGGAACGTGGAGTGGGTACAAACATTGGTTTCGAGGCCTCATTACTTAAAAGCAGGTTGTCAATAGAAGCCGACTACTATCTACGAAAAACTTCACAATCGATATTCAATTTACCAATTTTGGGTAGTTTAGGTTCAAAAGATCCTCAAATCTTAGGAAATCAGGCGGATCTGGAGAACAAAGGCTTTGAATTTTCGGCAACATGGAGAGACCGTTCGGAGGGTGGCTTCGGATACTCGCTTAGTGGAAACGTGGCATATAATGCCAATAAGGTTACCAATGTAGTTTCAGGTGCAAATCCAATTTACGCAGGAAGTACTGGTATTACCAACGGGTATCTGGCAACAAGAACAGTTGCAGGTCAACCAGTGGGACAATTTTACGGCTATCAGGTAGTTGGAATTTTCCAGACTGCAGCAGAAATTGCATCATCACCAACGCAGTCGAACGCTGCTCCGGGCGGCTTTAAATATCAGGATGTTAATGGAGATGGCATTATCAATGCAAATGATAAGGTTGTTCTGGGAAATCCTAACCCCAGATTCACCTATGGTTTCAACACTAGTTTTGAATACAAAAATTTCGACCTTGCTTTGGATTTCCAGGGTGTAGCAGGTGTTGAGGTTTATAATGCCAACATTGCATTCCGTTACGGAAATGAGAACTTCACAAAAGATTTTTATGATAACAGATGGCATGGTGCTGGGACATCAAATACCTATCCATCAGCAAACGTGGGCGGATCAGCTAACTCTGCGCCAAATTCATTCTTTGTAGAAAGTGGTTCATATTTTAGAATTCGTAATGCTCAATTGGGTTATACCTTGCCAAAAGCAATCACTGAAAAATTAAAAATGCAAAAAGTTCGTTTTTACGCCAATGCGCAGAATGCACTTAACATTTTCGGATATAAAGGATTTAGCCCGGAGATTGTAGCTTCGACAACTCAAAATAGTCCATCATCACTGAATGCTGGTATCGACGCTAATGTGTATCCATTATTTGCTACATACAACTTTGGTATTAACGTAACTTTCTAAAACTAAAACAATGAAAAATATAATATATAAAAATGCTGTTTTAGGAATAGGCCTTTTAGGCTTAGTAACTATTACGCCTGGCTGTAAAAAAAGCTTTTTAGACGTTCCAACTCAGGCAGAACAAGCATCCGGCACCTTTTGGGTAGATCAGAATGACGCAGCTAAAGGAGTAAATTCAATTTATGCAAATTTAAGGGCTTGGGGTAATACCGCTTTCCCGGCTATAGCTGTGGAAAGCATGGGTGCCGATGAGGCAGAAAAAGGAAGTAGCCCTACCGATGCAACATATTTCAATGACTACGATACCTTTAGTGTAAATCCGGCTGACGGGCAATTATCCGGCTTCTGGAATGCACAATATCAAAATATCTTTCTTGCTAATCAGGTGTTGACCAATGTTCCAAAAATTTCGATGGATGCAGCGCTTAAAAGCAGGTATTTAGCAGAGGCCAAGTTTATTCGTGCATTATCTTATTTTAGATTAGTGAGAGCTTTTGGAGACATTCCATTAAGAACAACTGTTGCTGCCGATGCAAGTGAATACAATATTGCGAAATCTCCAAAAGCACAGGTTTATGCTTTAATCGAGTCAGATTTAAATGATGCAGCTGCAGTTCTGCCTCAAAGCTATCTGGCTACAGATTTGGGAAGAGCCACAAAAGGTGCGGCATTAGGCCTTCACGCTAAAGTTGCCATGTATCAAAAGAAATGGAGCGATGTACTTTCTTACACGAATTCCGTAATGACCTTAGGTTATTCGTTGCTTCCTGTTTATGATAATGTTTTCCGTGTTGCAGCTGAAAATGGCGTTGAATCAGTGTTTGAAATTCAGGCAGCTTTAATTCCTGGAAATGCAGCTGCTTCTAACTCACAATATTCTCAGGTTCAGGGTGTACGCGGCGTCACTGGTGGCGGATGGGGCTTTAATGTACCTACGGCAGCATTAGCAGCGGCTTTCGAAACAGGAGATCCCCGCAGGGATGCGACAATAATTTTCAGAGGTGAAACTACCCCACAAGGTGATGTGATAGCAGCAACTGGTGATAACCCAATGTACAACCAAAAATCATATGTTCCTTTCAGCATGTATGTAAGTGGTTTCAATGAGGGTTGTCAGCAAAACTTCAGGGTATTGCGTTATTCGGATATCTTATTGATGAATGCTGAAGCTGCCAACGAATTAGGAAACAGTGCTCAGGCTATTAGTTCACTTGAAATCGTTAGAGCAAGAGCACGCCAGGGTAATGCAGCAATTCTTCCTAAAGTTACTTCTACCGATCAAACTACACTACGTAATGCGATCTGGAAAGAGCGCCAGGTAGAATTGGCCATGGAGTATGATCGTTATTTCGATGTGATCCGTCAGGGACGTGGAACAGCTGTTTTCGGACCTAAAGGATGGAAGGCTAATAAGAATGAAGTTTGGCCAATCCCACAAACAGAAATCGATATCAGTGGCGGTTTATTAACGCAAAACCCAGGTTACTAAAACAACATAAATGAAAATAAGGGCTGCCCATGGTGGCGGCCTTTATTTTAATATCTCCTCATGACAAAATACTGGATAATTTCCTGCTTATTCCTGTTCAGCTTTTTATCCTGTAAAAAAAGCGAAACGGCTGATGCTACTAATCCGGCAATAATACCATCGACTTATACTTTCTCCTCACTAACGGTAAATGGTAATTACAACGGCCTCTCCTACTACGGCCTGAATACTTTACCTGTAGTGAAATTCACCTTTCTATCTTCAATTAACAGCTCATCAATTGGTGGAAACATCACATTAAAAGATCAGGCCGGCAACGCCATATCTTACACTTCAACATTAGAGAACAACGATAATACTGTTGTAGTTACCACATCCGCGCTACAACCGATTACAAAATATACATTAACAGTGAATCCTGGACTACTTTCCAAAACAGGAAATAAACTACAAAGCAGCGTAGTGGTTAATCTCACTACTGCTCCGGATGATACCGATAAGTTTTCCCGGATCAGTGATGACGATCTTTTAACCCTGGTTCAAAAGCAAACCTTTAAATATTTCTGGGAGTTTGGGCATCCTGTTAGTAGACTGGCCAGAGAAAGGAATTCATCAGGCAATACTGTAACTACTGGCGGATCGGGATTCGGAGTGATGGCTTTAATCACTGGCATCAGCCGCAATTTTATTAGCCGTGCTGAAGGTCTTGCCCGTATCCGGAAGATGGTATCATTTCTAAAAACCGCCGACCGTTTCCACGGTGCTTATCCCCACTGGCTGGACGGAAGTACAGGCAAAGTTATTCCTTTCAGCACAAAAGACAATGGAGGCGATCTAATAGAAACTTCTTACCTCATGGCAGGCTTACTCACTGCCAGGCAATATTTCAATGGTACAGATGCAGACGAAACCACATTAAGGAGCGATATCAATATCATTTATAATGGAGTAGAATGGAACTGGTACAGAAAAAATAACAGTGATACATTATACTGGCACTGGAGCCCTACCTACAACTGGGATATGAACCTGCCCATCACGGGTTGGAATGAGTGTTTGATCACGTATGTGCTGGCCGCTGCATCCTCTACTTATGCTATTCCGAAAACAGTTTATGATACTGGCTGGGCAAAGAATGGAGCAATGAAAAATGGCAATACTTACTATGGTGTTCAGCTTCCCCTCGGAACTGCTGGCGGAGGACCGTTATTTTTCTCCCAATACTCTTTTATGGGTATTAACCCCATCGGATTAAGTGATGCTTACGCCAATTACGAGACACAGACTAAAGCGCATACACTGATTAATTACAACTACTGTAAGGCCAACCCGGCTGGTAACTATGGCTATGGCGAGAACTGCTGGGGATTGACCGCCAGCGACATTCAAAATGGCTATACGGCTAGTTCAACGACCAATGATGTTGGAACAATAGCCCCCACGGCAGCCATTAGCTCAATAGCCTACACACCTGCCGAATCGATGCAGGCTCTAAGATATTTTTATTACAAGTTAGGAAATAAAATGTGGGGAGATTACGGATTCTACGATGCCTTCACCCTGAAAGACGCCTGGTTTGCATCATCAACGCTGGCTATTGATCAGGGGCCTATAGTAGTGATGATCGAAAATTACAGAACGAAATTGATCTGGAACCTGTTCATGAGTGCACCAGAAGTAAAAGCCACTATGAAAAACTTAGGTTTTACCAGCCCTAACCTTTAAATCTATTCCCGATATGAAAGCTACATTCCGAAAACTACTAATTTTTATACCACTCATATTATCCTTCTCCTCTTTTGCGCAGCAGGCTAAGAAACCTTATCATCCGGATTTAAACATTAAAAAGAATTTAACCGATGAGCAATTGCTGAATCTGGTACAAAAACAAACCTTTCAATATTTCTGGGATGGAGCAGAGCCTGTTTCAGGTGCAGGCCGGGAGCGTTTTCACGTTGACAATATTTATCCTGAAAATGACAAAAGCACGGTTGCTACCGGCGCTACAGGATTTGGTTTAATGGCCATTCTGAGTGGTATCGACAGGGGCTACGTATCTAGGGCGGATGGCTTGAAGCGCCTGAACAAAATCCTTAATTTTCTGGAGAAAGCAGATCGTTTTCATGGTGCCTGGCCACACTGGCTATATGGTGAAACCGGAAAAGTGCGGCCCTTTGGCAAAAAGGATAATGGTGGTGATCTGGTAGAAACATCGTTCATTGCCCAGTCGTTAATCTGCATCAACGCCTACTATCAACATGGATCAGCCGCGGAAAAAGCGTTGGCAAAAAAAGCAGATGAATTGTGGAAAGGCATCGATTTCAACTGGTACCGCAACGGCGGGCAAAATGTCCTTTTCTGGCACTGGTCGCCTGAGTACCAATGGGAAATGAATTTTCCCGTAAAAGGCTATAACGAATGTTTGATTATGTACGTGCTGGCTGCTTCTTCTCCTACACACACTGTACCTGTGTCAGTTTACCATGAAGGTTGGGCCCGTAAAGGAGAAATAAAAACCAGCTTCGAAGTGTACGGCCATCCTTTCACACTCGACTACCAAGGTCAGAAAAAATCTGTAGGACCATTGTTCTGGGCACATTATTCTTATCTCGGTTTAAATCCAAAAGGCTTAAAAGATCAGTATGCAAACTATTGGGAAAACAATGTAAATCACACACTGGCCATTCACGATTATTGTGTTGCCAACCCAAAAGGCTTTAAAGGCTATAGTGAGAACAGCTGGGGGTTAACTGCAAGTTATTCGGTTAAAGGATACGCGGCACACAATCCGCAGGAAGACTTCGGCGTGATATCCCCTACCGCAGCAATCTCTTCAATTCCATATACACCAAAAGAATCTATGAAAGTGATCAGATACTTATATGAAAACCTGGGAGAAAAGGTTTGGGGTAAATATGGATTTTATGACGCTTTTTCAGAAACGGATAACTGGTATCCGAAGAGGTATTTAGGCATTGATCAGGGTCCGATGGTGGTGATGATTGAAAACTACCGTTCCGGCTTGCTGTGGAAACTGTTTATGAGTAATAAAGATGTACAAAAAGGGCTTAGCAAGTTAGGTTTTAAAAGTCCGGAGATAAAATAATCAACCTGATGTGAGGCATGGAGATCATCTTAAATGATACTTTCCATTCCCGCAGCGACGGCATAAAGTTTTTGATATGAGAAAAATCATACTTATCCTCTTCATTTTAACTTCTTTTCTGGCGCTTCATGCGCAGAAACAAAAGACGTACTGTAATCCCATCAATGTTAATTATGGTTATACGCCTTTTGAGTCGTTTACGGAATGGGGTAAACACCGGGCAACTGCTGATCCGGTAATCGTAAACTACAAAGGAGAGTTTTTGCTGTTCAGTACCAATCAATGGGGTTACTGGCACAGTTCGGATATGCTGAACTGGAAGTTTATTGAGCGTAAATTTCTCCGTCCCTGGAACAAAACGAAAGATGAGCTTTGTGCACCTGGAGTGGGAATTATCGGTGATACTGTAGTTGTTTTCGGAAGTACGTATACGAAGGACTTTACCTTATGGGGAAGCACTGATCCATTAGGAAACAAATGGTTTCCCCTGGTAGATTCATTAGAAATAGGGGGCTGGGATCCGGCATTCTTCACAGATGATGACGGGAGGTTTTACATGTACAACGGCAGCAGCAATGTATATCCGATGTATGGAATAGAACTGGATCGTAAAACATTTAAACCCATTGGCACGCGGACCCCTATGTACCTGTTACAGGGCTGGCGATATGGCTGGCAAAGGTTTGGAGAGCATATGGACAATACCTTTCTGGATGCATTTGCTGAAGGGGCATGGATGACCAAGCACAACGGCAAATACTATTTCCAGTATGGGGCACCAGGAACAGAGTTTAGTGGCTATTCGGATGGCGTAGTGGTAGGCACCAAACCTTTGTTTGATGGGTCGGAGGCTATTCCTCAGTCTGACCCGCTCAGCTACAAAGGTGGCGGTTTCTCGCGGGGCGCCGGCCACGGTGCAACCTTCATAGATAACAGCAATAACTACTGGCACATTTCGACCAGCATTATCTGTGTAAAAAACACCTGGGAACGAAGAATGGGCATCTGGCCAACAGGTTTCGATAAGGATGATGTGATGTGGACCAATACTGCTTTCGGCGATTACCCGCTATACCTCCCTTCGGAACGTAAGGAAGGCGGCCCTGCAGGTCCGGGATGGATGCTGATTAACTATAAAAAGCCAGTAACCGTTTCTTCCACCCTCGGTAGTTTTCACGCCAACAACGCCGTTGATGAAAGCATTAAAACCTACTGGAGTGCAAAAACTTCAAATAGTGGCGAATGGATCCAAACTGACTTAGGAAGCCTCGCTACTGTAAATGCCATACAGATTAATTATGCCGATCAGGACGCTGAATTTATCGGAAAACAGACGGGAATTTATCATCAGTATAAATTATTGTCATCCCCAGACGGCAAAAAGTGGACTACACTGGTTGATAAAAGTAAAAACAAAACTGATGTACCTCACGATTATATCGAACTTGAAAGACCCGTTAAAACCAGATTTATCAAAATGGTGAATATCCATATCCCTACCGGAAAGTTTGCTATTAGTGGTTTACGGATTTTCGGTAATGGCAATGGCGAAAAGCCTGCCGAAGTAAAAGACCTGATTGTACTGAGGACTGAAAAAGATAAGCGCAGTGCTTATATTAAATGGCAGCCAGTTGATAATGCTTTCGCCTATAATCTTTATTACGGAACGGCTCCCGATAAGCTTTATAACTGCATCATGATCCACGACTTCAATGAACACTGGTTTAAAGCAATGGACAGTCAGAAAGCTTATTATTTCTCTATTGAATCAATAAATGAGAATGGGGTATCGGCCAGAACCGCAGTTAAAAAAGTTGAATAAATTTTAAATGAATTAAACACACATATATAATGAACAGAGCGAGAATCCTTGTTGTTTTATTAACAACCCTGGTGTTGAATGTTTCAGCACAAACCAAAAAACCTGTATCTGCGGCAGATGCAAAAATGAATACGTTTATCGATAACCTCATGTCGAAAATGACGGTTGATGAAAAAATCGGGCAGCTGAATTTACCAAGTTCGGGAGATATTACTACCGGACAGGCAAACAGCAGCGATATTGGCAAGAAGATAAAGGATGGTCAGGTAGGTGGCTTGTTCAACATTAAGGGTGTTGAAAAAATCAGAGCCGTACAGAAGGTGGCGATAGAAGAAAGCCGGATGAAAATCCCCTTGTTATTTGGAATGGATGTCATCCACGGCTACAATACTGTATTTCCAATTCCGTTGGGAATGAGCTGTACCTGGGATATGGCAGCAGTTCAGAAATCAGCAAGGGTGGCTGCTATTGAAGCGAGTGCCAGCGGTATCAACTGGACCTTCTCTCCAATGGTAGATATTTCGCGTGATCAGCGCTGGGGACGAATTTCAGAAGGAAATGGTGAGGATCCGTACCTGGGATCGCAGATTGCAGCGGCTATGGTTAAAGGTTATCAGGGAAAATTACAGGCCAACAACGAGATCCTGGCCTGTGTTAAACACTATGCTTTGTATGGAGCCGCCGAAGCTGGCAGGGATTACAATACCACAGACATGAGCAAAGTACGCATGTATAATGAGTATTTCCCGCCTTATAAAGCTGCTGTTGATGCAGGTGCAGCGAGCATTATGGCCTCCTTTAACGAGGTAGACGGAATTCCGGCGACAGGCAGTAAATGGTTAATGACAGAAGTTTTGCGCAACCAATGGGGCTTTAAAGGCTTCGTGGTAACAGACTACACAGGTATTCCTGAAATGATCGCACACGGTATGGGCGATTTACAGACCGTCTCTGCCCTCGCCATGAATGCAGGCATCGATATGGATATGGTGGGCGAAGGCTTCTTAGGTACGCTAAAAAAATCATTGGCAGAGAAGAAAGTATCAATAAATGAGATCAACAGGGCATGTCGCCTTGTGCTTCAGGCAAAATACAAATTAGGTTTATTTACAGACCCCTATAAATTCTGTGATGCCCAACGTGCTGAAAAAGAGGTATTTAATACAGAAAACCGTCAGATAGCCAGAGAGATTTCGGCAGAAAGCTTTGTATTACTTAAAAATAATAACAACCTTCTTCCCCTAAAAAAAAGCGGAACAATTGGATTAATCGGCCCCTTGGCCGACAATACTGCTAATATGTACGGTACCTGGAGTGTTGCAGCTTTGTTCGACAAATCGGTAACAGTGTTACAGGGATTAAAGAATGCAGTTGGCAGTGATGTTAAGATATTAACCGCCCGTGGTTCAAATTTCCTGGCAGATTCAGCATTAGAGCATCGCTATGTTAACGTTCACAATCCTACTTACAAACGCGATTCAAGGTCGGAGGAAGAGCTGATCAAAGAAGCCTTAAAAGTAGCAGAGAAATCGGATGTCATCGTAACTACTTTAGGTGAAGGCTCAGAATTTACAGGCGAAAGCAGCAGTGTAACTGACATACAGATTCCTGAAACGCAAAAAAACCTGCTAAAGGCTTTGGCTAAAACCGGAAAACCGATTGTATTGGTATTGTTCACCGGGCGTCCGCTGGCATTGAAGTGGGAGTCGGAAAACATACCAGCCATTTTAAATGTATGGTTCCCTGGAAGCGAAGCTGGGAATTCCATTGCCGACGTGCTTTTTGGAAAGGTAAATCCTTCAGGTAAACTGAGTGCAACCTTCCCCCAAAACGTTGGTCAGGTGCCATTATACTACGCACACAAGAATACCGGCCGTCCCCTGGCAGAGGGCAAATGGTTTGAAAAGTTCCGCTCCAATTATTTAGATGTAAGCAATGATCCGTTGTATCCTTTCGGTTTCGGTTTAAGCTACACTACATTTACCTACAGCGATGTTAAACTGAGCTCAAATACCTTAACCAAAGGTAAATCACTTACGGCTTCGGTTACGTTGACCAACAGTGGAAAATACGATGGTAAAGAAGTTGTACAATTATATCTCCGCGATTTGGTTGGCAGCATAACCCGCCCGGTAAAAGAATTAAAAGGTTTTCAGAAAGTAAGCCTGAAGGCTGGCGAAAGCAAGACCATTACTTTCAATATTTCAGAAAATGACCTCAAATTTTATAATTCAGATTTAAAATTTGTTGCCGAGCCTGGAGATTTCCAGGTGTTTATTGGTACCAATTCAAGAGATGTTAAAGAAGCGGCATTTGCTTTAAAATAATCAATTCACAAATTGTTAGGTTAGTGTTATGGAACCCTGTGCTATTGTAAAATAGTCAGGGTTTTCTATTTTTGTTGTATGAAAAAGATTTTTCTGGCCATCTGCCTGCTGATTACAGCAAACGCTCTTAACGCTCAGGATTTTAAGAAATATGATAGGGGAAGCTATGTGAAGGGGACAGATTCCATTTACTATAGAATCCTTTTCCCCGAGCAGTTCGACCCAAAACAAAAATATCCGGTGTTATTTGTACTTCATGGTCGTGGAGAGAGTGGCAGTGACAACGAGAAACAGTTAACGCATGGGGCTAAACTTTTTTTGACTGCTGATGTCAGGAAGACCTTCCCGGCCATCGTGGTTTTCCCCCAGTGTGCAGCAAATGATTACTGGGCCAATGTAAACATTACCACTAATGACAAAGCCAAAAGAAATTTCAGCTTTGTTGAGGGAGGTAAACCAACAAAGGCCATGCATGCCTTACAGGGAATGGTAAAAGACTTTTTAAAGAAGCCTTTTGTAAACAAACAACAGGTTTATGTTGGAGGGTTATCCATGGGTGGAATGGGCACTTATGAATTATTAAGGAGGCAACGGCGAACCTTCGCCGCAGCGTTTGCCATTTGCGGGGGTGATAATACCAATAACATTAAAAAGTATGAAACGGTGCCCTTATGGATTTTTCACGGAGCGAAAGATGATGTTGTAGATCCGGCTTATTCTATTGCCATTTCAGAACGTTTGAAGATGGTTGGACAGGAAGTCAAGTTTACGCTTTATCCGAATGCAAATCACAACAGCTGGGATAGTGCCTTTGCAGAGCCGGGATTATTGCCCTGGTTATTTAGCCACAAAAAGTAAGAAAAAAACCCGCAGCTTGTGAAAGCTGCGGGTTTTTATTTTGATTTATTCGGCCATATTATGATACACCGCCTGAACGTCATCATCCTCTTCCAGTTTATCAATCAGCTTCATTACATCAGCTGCCTGCTCTTCAGTAACCTCGTGATGTGACAAAGCGATGCGCTCCAATTTTGAGCTTTTCAGTTCAATACCTTTTTCTTCCAGGGCTTTTTGCAGAGATCCGAAATTTTCGAAAGCACCTTGTGCAACAGCAACATCATTTCCTTCTTCATCGGCCTCTACATAGAGTTCTTCCAAACCTGCATCGATCAATTCAAACTCCAGTTCTTCCAGATCCAGTCCTTCTGCAGGTACGAAACGAAAAATAGACTTACGATTGAAAACAAAGTCTAATGAACCGGTTTTACCCAGTGAGCCATCAGTTTTGTTGAAATAGCTACGCACGTTAGCCACCGTACGATTGGTATTATCTGTAGCTGTTTCGATAAGTACCGCAACACCATGAGGTGCGTAACCTTCGTAAACAATCTCTTCATAATTGGCCATAGATTTATCAGAGGCACGCTTGATCGCAGCCTCTACCCTATCTTTTGGCATGTTTACTGCTTTAGCGTTTTGCATAGCCGTACGCAGGCGCGAGTTCGTTTCAGGATGAGGTCCCGATTCCTTAACGGCCATTACAATATCTTTTCCAATACGCGTAAACTGAACAGCCATTTTGGCCCAACGCTTAAATTTTCTCTCTTTTCTAAATTCGAATGCTCTTCCCATTGTTAGTATCAACTATTTAGTATCAAGTATCAAGACTGGTAGCCTTGAGCATACTTTCAACTTAATTTATTTATTATCTCTTTATTATCAACTATTTATTACCCTGATCATTTAGCTCTTTTTCAAATTATTTAACATGTCAATTGTCATTTTCGATAAATCGAATTCTGGTTTCCACCCCCAGTCTTTCGCGGCGAACTGATCATCAATTGATCTTGGCCAGCTGTTTGCAATTTGCTGACGGGGATCATTATCGGCGTAAGTTAACTTAAAATCGGGAATATGTTTTCTAATTTCTGCCGCCAGCACTTCCGGAGTAAAGCTTACCCCTGCAAAGTTATAGCTGCTACGTACAGAAATCTGATCTGCCGGAGCATCCATCAACTCGATCGTACCACGGATGGCATCATCCATATACATCATAGGAAGTTCAGTTCCCGCACTAAGAAAGCTTTGGTAACTGCCTTTTTTCAATGCTTCGTGAAAAATATGGATAGCATAATCTGTTGTTCCCCCACCAGGTGCCGCTTTCCAGCTGATTAATCCCGGATACCGAATGCTCCGAACGTCCAGTCCGTACTTTTGGTTATAATACTCACACCAGCGTTCGCCGGCAAGCTTACTGATGCCATAAACAGTATTTGGATCCATCACACAATATTGTGAGGTATTATCTTTTGGAGAATTAGGTCCGAAAACGGCGATTGAGCTTGGCCAATACACTTTGGCTACCTTATATTCCAGTGCTAAATCCAAAACGTTCAAAAGACCGTTCATATTCAGGTCCCATGCCAGTTTAGGATTTTGCTCTCCTGTTGCAGATAACAATGCGGCCAACAGATAAACCTGAGTGGGTTTGTACTTTTTGAAAATGCCATTAATCATTTCCTTGTCAAGCACGTTCACAAACTCGAATGGCGCAGAATTTTTGATGTCGTAATCTGGTCTGCGGATGTCGCAGGCCACAACATGATCTTCACCATATATCTTGCGTAGTGTAGTCACCAACTCGGTACCAATTTGTCCGTTGGAACCCAAAACAATAATTTTTTCTTGCATAATGTTTATAGATTTCGCAAAGGTAAAAATTTGAGAGAAAAGGGCTATAAAATATTTAAGCTAAGTACGTAGCTTTAACTATATTTTTTCAACCTCAGCCGTTAAACACCTGCGGTGTTGGGTATTTTGACCCGGGAACGGTTGAGAATAAAATATTTTATTACTTTTACAATCAGTCACCCTGATAACCAAATAAATAAATGACTCCTCTAGCGCCTGAAAAGTCAATAGATTTAGTGGAGCGTCTTAAGCGAGGCGATAAGCTGGCGTACGAACAAATTTATTTCTCTTTTTCAAAAGCATTACTGATTACGGCATACAGGAAAACTGGTGATAAGGTAGTTGCAGAGGAACTCGTTCAGAACATTTTTATTTCGCTTTGGGAGAAACACGCTGAGCTGGAAATCAATAACCTCAGTGCCTGGCTGTTCGGCGCATTAAAGCTGAGCGTGCTTAATCACATCAGAAGCCTGGTAAGCGCGAATAAGTACATGGAGTACCAGACTTTGACCTATTCTGAGCATCATGAAGAGACCAGCAACCTGGTCGACTTGCATGACCTGACATCCATTATCGAAAAAAGCATTAATTCATTGCCGGAAAAAACACAGGAAGTATTCAGGCTAAGCCGCTATCAACACCATTCCACCAAAGACATCTCTGCCGAACTCAACATCTCTGAAAAAGCGGTTGAGTACCACATTACCCGTTCAATCAAGAGAATTAAAGAATACATTAAGAATTTTTACATCTTTTTGTAGTTGAATATCAACGACTTAAAAATATTTTTAAATTTTTAGCTACTTCTGTTTAGGGATTCGGCCTGCTTGCGTTACTTGTATGTATAGAGCCAAATATTTTCTTTATGAATCAACAGTTACTCAACGATTTGTTATCCCGTTACCAAACCGGGCGTTGCACTGAAGCAGAAATGCTTTGGGTTGATAAGTGGTATCATAATTTAAATCATAAAAACATCACCGATCTTTCTTCAAGTGAACTGGAAGAAATGCAGGATCAGATCTGGTTGAAAATCAATCAAACAAAGCCAGTAGCTGAGAACAAATTCAAAATCAGAGAAATGTGGCCGAAGTTTGCCATTGCCGCTTCAGTTATCATAGCATTTTTACTCGGAGGTTTATACTTACTCAACTACAATGCCAGCGAGCAATCCTTTATAAGCGATAATGGGGACTTGGAACTGATCAGTAAAACAAATGAAACTGATAGTCTGATCACACTGTCGTTAAGTGACAACAGTACAGTGATGTTAAAACCAAAAGCCAATATTCTATATCCTAAAGTTTTTGCTGCAAAGAAGAGAATGGTTTACCTTAAAGGTGCTGCTTTCTTTACGGTAAGCAAAAATGCAAAGCGGCCTTTTTATGTGTATAATCAAAATCTTGTGGTACGGGTTTTAGGCACCAGCTTTTGGGTTAAATCATCTACAAATGTACTACCTGCCCAGGTTGCAGTGCGCACAGGAAAAGTTCAGGTCGCCGAAAATAAAAACAGCTCGTTATTTAACACTGATGAAAAGCTGGCTACCCCGATATTGCTTACTCCGAATCAAAAAGGTGTTTTCACTAGTCATAAACTTAATAAAACATTGGTAAGTAAGCCAATTCCATTGGCAGAGGCTTATCACATACCGTCGAGTTTAAGCTATAATTTCAGGGAAGAAAGAATAGAAAAGATTTTCAAAACCTTATCGGAAGCTTATGGAATTGAGATAAAATCTGATAATGAGCAGATTTTAGAATATACTTTCACAGGAGATTTAAGTAAAAAAGGACTTTATGAGCAGCTTGATCTCATTTGTGGCACACTCTCCAGCAAATACACCATACAAGGAACCACGATATTGGTTTCTAAGTAAACTAACCAAAATATATAAAAATTATGAAGAGAGAAAAATACTACCACAGTCCATAGCCGCGGCTGCACTTTCCATATTACTTTTCTAAAAACAAAGCCGACAATGTGGGGCATTGCCGGCGAGTTAAATACATTGAAATGTATTCATGGTATTCCTATGTCCAATAAATCCAATCATTTAATGAACAATAACCAAATTTATGAAAAAAAATCAACTTATTTCACTGGCGATATATGCAATGAAAGTTTCGATTTACCAAATACTTGCAATAGTAATTTTTACCTTTGGCGCATTTGCTAAAAATGTCGACGCTCAGGAATTTTTGAATAAATCCATATCGATCAAGGCTGATCAAACCGATATTAAATCAATTATAGAAAAAACGGAATTACTGGCAAACGTGAAGTTTGTTTATAGTCCGCAACTAATCAACTCAGATAGAAAAATATCGATTAACGTCGTTAATCAAAAACTTAAATACTTTCTTGAGAATTCGCTAAAACGTTATGATGTAGGATATAGGATAGTAAAGGACCAGATTCTGCTCTATTCTATTCCTGCAAATAACAATCTGGAACTTTTGAAGGCTTTTGAAGGTATTGTAACCGGTAAGGTAACCGACAGTAAAGGTGAGGCTATTCCGGGAGTATCTGTTACCGTAAAAGGCAAAACCATTGGTACAACCACTGATGCGAACGGTAACTTTTCCCTCAAAGGCTTAACTGTCGACAGCCGTGTTTTGGTAGTGAGGTTTGTGGGCTTTATTTCCAAAGAAATTACCCTTTCGCCAGGTAATGCTGATGAAAACCTGAATATTAGCTTATCTGAAGATAATCTTCAGCTGGAAAGTGTAATGGTTACCGGGGGTAATCCGAAGAAAAAACTGGAAAGCAGTGTGGCCTTAACTTCGGTAAGCAACAAAGACATCACTAACAGGGCTCCGTTAAACAGTACGGATTTATTGAAAGCCATACCAGGCTTAACAGTTGAAAGTACAGGTGGCGACGGTCCGGGTAACGTTTGGGTGCGTGGATTTCCGCAGCAAGGCGGATACATCTTCCTGGGTATTCAGGAGGATGGTTTACCCCTATTGCCTACCGGCTTTAATACTAACCCATCGGTCGATCAATATTACAAAACCGATTTAACCATTCAGAATATTGAAGCAATAAGAGGGGGAAATGCATCAATTGTTCAGGCTAACACACCTGGCGCTGTGGTAAACAACATCAGTTATGTGGGCGCCGACAAGCAATATGGTCAGTTCAAATTTACTACTGGTTTCTCACAGGGTTTATATCGTTTTGACGGTAATACCGGAGGAAAGATTAACAGTAATATCAAGTATAATATAGGAGGATTTTACCGTACCGATAATGGTGTGGTTGACCAGGGCTTCAATCCGGCAAACCAGGGCGGGCAGATTAAAGGCAACATGACTTTTAATTTTAAGAATAATAAAGGTTTCTTCCGTGTGTATGGCAAATATTTAAATGACAAGGTTCAGTTTTTATTAACCAGCTATTATCCATACGATGGAACGGGCAAACCAACAACCTACCGCGATTACAATATGGCCACGCAATCAATCGTTCCCGTTCAAACCGAATGGAGTTATAACGATCCGGTAACAGGTGCCCATAATTTCAGTTTAACTGATGGTATACATACCAAATTAGGTTCAGCTGGATTTCAGTTCAACTACACCACCGATGGCGGATGGCAAATTGTAAACAACTTCCGTTATCAGAACACGCATACCAATTCTACTTACACTGCGGCCGCAGGAATTGCAGCCAGAACAGCGGCTACCCCCTATTATTATCCGGGTGGTGCAGTAGCGCCTTTTGTTGCGGGAGACTATGTGATTACCTCTAATGCACAAGGACAGATCAATAAGGATGTTCAGGTAGTTGATTACCTTGATTTGAGAAAAACCATCAGAAACCATAGTTTAAATATAGGTGCCGGAATACATCAGTATAACCGTGACGATCAACGTTATGCTTTTCGTTCCTATACAGAATTTAAAGAACATCCAAGCATTATTCTGCAGTCACCTACCGCCTTAGAAAGAACTATTCAGACTAAAAACACTTTCATTGGTGATACCCGGACACTTTCCTTGTATGCAGGTGATGAGATCAAAATTTCAGAGAAATTCCGTTTGGATATCGGTGCACGCATCGACAACCAGAATGTGAAAGGCGACAGACCTTATTATGCGTTAAATGCAAATGGTACGGTAAACATCACAGCCTCCGCCACGCCGAATATTCTGGGTTACACAGCTTATGATGAAACTTTAACCAATTGGGCAGCTTCAGTTGGTGCAAACTATAAGATCAGTAATACTTCAAGTGTTTTTGCCCGTGCGACAAAAGCTTACAACGCACCTAACATTGGCGACTATAATGCTTCGGCCTACAATGCTGCCAACATCAAAAAGCGTCCCGTATACTTAGGTGAAATCGGTTTTAAATACGCGAAGAACAACCTGGCTATTTTTGCATCAGGCAGTTATTCAGCTATTAAAAATACCTCATTAACCATCAATGTCCCTACAACAGCAGCGGGTCTGCAAGCTTTGGTTGCATTCGGCTCAACCCGTACCTGGAGTGCTGAATACGAGGTTTCATACAAAATTGCCAAGCCGTTAAGTTTAAGGCTTACTGGTACCCTACAAGACTCAAAGTATACAGATTACGAAGCCAACACCGCCGGAAACGCTGCCGTTGCCGCAGAATTCGGCAACCGCATTTATAGCTTTACTGGTAACAGAACCGAAAGGGTACCAGTTCTGAATACTGAACTAGGCGCTAATTATGAATATAAAAACTTCAATTTATACGTTGCTGCTAATTATGTGGGTAGTCGTTATACTTCTCCAAGCGACAGTTATGAATTACCGGCTTATATAGTGATGAAAGCCGGAGCAGGTTACAACTTCACTAAAAAAATAGCATTAAGATTTTGGGCAGACAACTTGTTAAATGCAAAAGTGCTGACCGAGGGTGACGTACGCGGAGATCAGTTCAGAAACTTCTCGACTGTAACTCCTGGTCAACTGATGATTGGCAGAACTTTACTTCAACGTACTTTCTGGGGATCATTGGCCTATTCATTTTAACAAACAAAGCCGGGGTTATGCTCCGGCTTTTTAATTTAAAAAACATGATGACAACAAGAAGATCATTTTTACAGAAAGCAGGATTAGCGTGCGCTGCTGCCTTATTAAGTCCATCGGTAATTACCTCAGCGCTGGCACAGTATCCCAAAGTTTCGAAAATCGGCCTTGGACTTTTCACCCTAAGGGAGCAACTAACAGCCGACGTAAAAGCCACTATTGAACATGTTGCAAAAATTGGCTACAACCAGGTAGAAACTTATTATGGTTACCCGGGCAAATATGAAGTAAAAGGCTTTTGGGGACTGGAAGCAAAAGACTTCAATGCTTTGCTTAAAGCCAACCAACTTACCTCGCCAAGCGGACATTATAATACAACCGAATTCTTATCAACGGGCAATGACAAAGTTTTAAAGACGCATATCGAGGTGGCAAACAGTGTTGGTCAGAAATACTTCGTGATCCCTGCATTACCTACGGATGTGAGAAGCAACGGATCTCTGGATGATTATAAAAAAATGGCGGCAAAGTTCAATACCGCGGCAGAATGGTGTAAGGATGCCGGTATGAAACTGGCCTATCACAATCATAACTTCGAATTTAAGGACCAGGGAAACGGCGCCACAGGGTATGATATTCTGCTGAATGAAACAGATGCGAAACTGGTGGGCTTTGAACTTGATATCTTCTGGGCGGTGAACGCAGGTTTGAATCCGGTAGAAATGTTTAAGAAAAATCCCGGACGGTACAAAATGTTTCATGTGAAGGATATGGATAAGCAGGACAAATCTGTTTTTACCGAAGTAGGAACAGGTGTAATCAATTTCAAGGAAATTTTTGCTGCTTCCAAAACAGCAGGTTTGGAATACTTATTCGCAGAACAGGATTTGATTAAAAAGGAACCTTTTGAAAGCGTAACCGAAAGCTATAACTATATCAAAAATCATTTGGTTTAAGTCAGAAAACGACAAATGAAGAATTTGTGATGGATAAATTCCTGGTTACTAAATGTACTTTTTACACGAAGTATTTCGGGATAAAAAACATTATTTAAACGTCACTAAGACGCATAAAACTACTTTATTTAGAATAATTCTACGTGGTAACAATCGCATTGCAGACCTTATTTTGGGGGATCAATATTCATTTTTACGACATATATTTTCTAATATTACTCATTCAACACATAAGTAACCAAAATATAAAATCATAAAACAATGCACAGAAGAGAAGCACTCAAAAACGTTGCATTTTTACTGGGGGGAGCAATCTCAGCGAGTACGATGGGCGTTTTATTCGAAAGTTTCACGCTCCCTGAGAACGAGAAGAACTTCGTATCATTTGCTGCCGGAGATGAAAAGATTTTCGCAGAATTTGCTGACATCATTGTACCAACCACCAAAACATCTGCCGGAGCCAAAGCTGCAGGCTTAGGCAAGTTTATCCCGATGATGATTCAGGACTGTTATCCAAAGGAAATGCAAAGCTCATTCGCTAAAGGCTTTACCGCACTTCAGGATAAATCAATGAAAGATTTCGGAAAGTCGTACCTGGCGCTAACCGTTCCGGAAAGAACCAAGCTCATGGTAGATTTACGATTAATGGCAATTGCACCGAAAGAAAGTAAGTTACCGGAGAACAAAGACCTGGAGTACTTCTTTATCACCGCAAGAGACCTTACTTTACTGGGTTATTATTCTTCGGAAATAGGATGCACAAAAGCCCGCGAATATGTTCTTGTTCCAGGCAGATATGACGGCAATGCAAAACTGAAACCAGGTCAAAAATCCTGGGCAACCTAATTTCTAAAATACAACGACAAAACATCATGAATTTAAATACAAATTTAAAAGAGGAGAATACCTACGATGCTATCGTTATAGGATCGGGTATCAGTGGCGGCTGGGCTGCAAAAGAACTGACTGAAAAAGGCTTACGTGTTCTGATGCTCGAAAGAGGTATGAATATCGAACACATCACCGGTTACGAAACCGCAATGAAAAGTCCGTGGGAATTTCAGCATGCCGGCCGTTTAACAGAAGAGCAGAAACGAACCCACCCGGTTCAAAAGAGAGATTATCCTTATCAGGAAGCAAACGAAAAATGGTGGGTGAATGATTTAGACTGCCCTTATACAGAAGATAAAAGATTTGACTGGTACCGCGGTTTCCACGTAGGTGGTAAATCATTGATGTGGGGCCGCCAAAGTTATCGCCTGAGTGACCATAACTTTGAAGATAACGCAAAGGACGGTCATGGGGCAGACTGGCCTGTTCGCTATGCAGAACTTTCTCCATGGTATGACTATGCTGAGCGGTTTGCAGGGATCAGTGGTTCAAAAGAAAACTGGTCGACTTGTCCAGACGGGCAATTCTTGCCTCCAATGGATTTAAACATTGTTGAAAAATCGGTTAAAGCCCGTATAGAAGAGCACTATAAAAGAGAGCGGATCATGATGATTGGCCGCGTTGCCAATTTGACTGTTCCCCACAAAGGCCGTGGAAACTGCCAGTACCGTAACCTCTGCAGCCGCGGATGTCCGTTTGGTGCGTATTTTAGTACACAGTCATCTACCCTGCCAGCGGCAATGGCTACCAAACGCTTAACGGTAAGACCTTACTCTATTGTGAACCACATCATTTATGATAAGGACACCAAAAAAGCCAAAGGTGTAATGGTAATCGATGCGGAAACAAACAAAACAATGGAGTTTTATGCCAAAATTGTATTTGTTAACGGTTCGACACTAGGTTCTACTTTCATCCTATTAAACTCCACTTCAGAAGCACATCCAAATGGATTGGGTAATGGTAGCGGACAATTAGGTCACAACCTGATGGATCACCACTTCCGTTGCGGCGCATCGGGCGAAGCAGAAGGTTTTGATGATAAATATACTTACGGGCGCCGTGCCAACGGTATTTATGTTCCAAGATACCAGAATATTGGTAATGATAAACGCGATTATCTGCGTGGCTTTGGTTACCAGGGCGGTGCAAGCCGGGCCAACTGGCAAAGTGATGTAGCAGAACTTTCTTTTGGTTCAGGCCTGAAAGAAAAGATGACCAAACCTGGTAAATGGACCATGGGTCTTGGTGGTTTTGGAGAGATGCTGCCTTACTATGAAAACAAAGTGTACATCGACAAAACCAAAAAAGATAAATGGGGACAACCGGTGTTGGCTATTGATTGCGAATATAAGGAAAATGAGAAAAAAATGCGTGTGGATATGATGAATGATGCAGCTGAAATGTTAGAGAAAGCCGGCATGAAAAATATCAAAACATACGATAATGGCTGCTATCCTGGTATGGCTATCCATGAAATGGGTACTGCGAGAATGGGTAAAGATCCAAAAACATCAGTATTGAACAAGTGGAACCAAATGCATGAGGTGAGCAATGTTTTCGTAACCGACGGTTCGTGCATGCCTTCTATTGCCTGCCAGAATCCTTCGTTAACATTTATGGCATTAACTGCCCGTGCTGCAGATTATGCAGTAAAAGAACTGAAGAAAAACAATATTTAAAAAGGTTACAAGTGTGAGGTATAAGGTTTAGGATGTGATCATCCATAACCTTATACCTCTTGCCTTAAACCCTATCCCTTTAGCATGAACAGAAAACTTAGAATGGGCATGATTGGTGGTGGAAAAGACGCTTTTATAGGCGCTGTTCACCGCTTGGCAGCCAATATGGACGGTTTAA
This sequence comes from Pedobacter frigidisoli, assembly GCF_032678525.1. Classification (GTDB taxonomy): domain Bacteria; phylum Bacteroidota; class Bacteroidia; order Sphingobacteriales; family Sphingobacteriaceae; genus Pedobacter; species Pedobacter frigidisoli_A. The sequence continues at coordinate 346,931 of NZ_JAVTSE010000004.1, read as the reverse complement.
TTGAATTGGTTGCCGGGGCGCTTAGCGTAAACCCGGAAACTGCAATTGAATCAGGAAAGATTCTTTTTTTAGCAGAAAACCGTACGTACCTCAACTATGAGGAAATGTTGAAAGCAGAGAGTGAACTTCCTGCAGATCAGAAAATAGATTTCGTAACCATTGTAACCCCTAATTTTGCGCACTTTGCACCTGCAATGATGGCACTTGATTATGGTTTCAATGTAGTGATAGAAAAACCGATCACTTTAACCCTTGAAGAAGCTAAACAGCTGAAGCAAAAGGTTGATGAAACCGGTTTAACTTTGTGCTTAACCCATACCTATTCGGGTTACCCGATGGTGAAGCAAGCTCGTCAGATGGTTAAAGATGGTGCCCTGGGTAAAATCAGAAAAATTATGGTAGAGTACCCGCAAGGCTGGTTAAGTACGCTTTCCGAAAGAGAAGGCAATGCACAGGCCGCATGGCGTACTGATCCCAAAAAATCTGGCAAAAGCGGTTCAATGGGCGACATTGGCACCCATGCTGCTCAATTAGCTGAATATATTTCCGGCTTGCAGATTTCAAAGGTTTGTGCCGATTTAAACATTGTAGTAGAGGGACGCCAGATCGACGATGATGGTAATGTGCTGTTGAAATTCGACAATGGAGCAAACGGGGTATTAATTGCCTCACAAATTGCAGCAGGAGAAGAAAACGCATTAAAAATTAAAATTTACGGTGAAAAAGGAGGTTTGGAATGGCACCAGATGGAGCCGAATACCCTGATTGCGAAATGGCAAACTGCACCCGCTCAGATTTACCGTGCCGGAAATGGTTATCTAAGTACCGCAGCAGCTCACAATACACGTACCCCTGGGGGGCATCCTGAAGGTTATCTGGAAGCTTTCGCCAACATTTACCGCAACTTCGCCCTTACCGTTAGTGCAAAACTAAATCATGAAACTCCTACAGCAGAAATGCTTGATTTTCCAAATGTAAATGATGGCATCCGCGGGATGGCATTTATTGAAAACGTCGTGGAATCGAGTGCATCGACTGAGAAATGGTTAGATTTTAAAATATAATCGGATATGACTACTATTAAAGGGCCTGCTGTATTTTTAGCACAATTTATCAGTGATGACGCTCCATTTAACTCACTCGAAAATATTTGTGAGTGGGCAAAAGGTTTAGGCTTTAAAGGTATTCAAATGCCTACACTTGACACACGCTTTATTGATTTGCAGAAAGCTGCGGAAAGTAAAACCTATGCAGATGAGTTAAAAGGCAAAATTGCTTCATACGGTTTGGAGATTACGGAACTTTCCACTCACCTTCAGGGTCAGCTGGTAGCCGTACACCCGGCCTATGACGATTTGTTTGATGCCTTCGCGCCAAAAGCATTACATAAAAACCCAAAAGCGAGAACAGAATGGGCAGTTCAACAACTCAAGTATGCGGCAAAAGCTTCAGAAAACCTGGGTTTAAATGCCCACGCTACTTTTAGCGGCTCCCTTTTATGGCAATATTTCCATCCATGGCCTCAGCGCCCTGCCGGATTGGTAGAAGAAGGCTTTGCAGAACTGGCTAAACGCTGGACTCCGATCTTAAATGAATTCGATCAATGCGGTGTGGACGTATGCTATGAAATCCATCCGGGAGAAGACTTGTTCGACGGCGAGACATATGAAATGTTTCTAAAAGCCGTTAATAATCATCCACGCGCCTGTCTGCTTTATGATCCATCACACTTTGTATTGCAGCAACTGGATTATATTCAGTATATTGATTTTTACCACGAGCGCATTAAAGCTTTCCATGTTAAAGATGCTGAATTTAATCCAACCGGCAAGCAGGGTACTTTTGGGGGTTATCAGAGCTGGGCCAATCGTGCAGGACGGTATCGTTCACCGGGGGATGGTCAGGTTGATTTTAAAACCATTTTTAGTAAATTGGCTCAGTACGATTTTAAAGGCTGGGCAGTAATGGAATGGGAATGCTGCATTAAAAATCAGGAAGATGGTGCCAGAGAAGGGGCTGAATTTATTAAGAAAAACATCATCAACGTAACTGAAAAGGCATTTGATGATTTTGCAGCATCAGGAAGCGACAGCAACTTCAACAAAAAAATAATGGGACTATAAGTTTAGCACACACAAATAAAAACAATAAACACATATGAAAACCTGCATAAGCACCTACTATCCAAAGTATGCTACTTATGCAAGCTTGAAACCAATAAAAACAATAAACACACATGAAAAAAACATTTTTAATTTTAGGCGCGGTAGTAATATTTATGGCGTCTTTTTCAAAGGCCGATCTGGAGAAAGAGAAAACAATCGTTGCCACAGCAACAGTGGCTAACCACGAAATGCAAGTAAGCGCAGGTGAAAAGCTGATCAATAAATCAGACTGTATCGGTTGCCATAACAAGCTTAATAAGATCATTGGCCCTGCTTACGTAGATATCGCAAAAAAATACCCGGCAACCGAAAAAAATATCAACTTACTGGCAGATAAAATCATCAAAGGAGGAACAGGTGTTTGGGGTTCGATGCCAATGACCGCACATGCTTCATTGAAGAAAGATGATGCGAAATTAATGGTAAAGTATATCTTATCTTTAAAGAAAAAATAATCAAACCTAATTAGCAAATCGATTTACTTACTATGAAAACAGAGCAAAACGATAAAAACACGAGTAACCGCCGTGATTTTATTAAAACTTCAGCCATTGCGGCTGCTGCGTTTATGATTGTTCCCCGCCACGTACTGGGTGGACCAGGATATTTAGCGCCAAGCGATCGTTTACTGATAGCTGGTATTGGTGTCGGTGGTAAAGGCCAAAGCGATATTGATATGTTCTATAAAAGCGGAAAAGCGGATATTGCCTTTCTTTGTGATGTAGATGATCGCCGCGCCGCAAATAGCGTGAAAGCCTTTCCAAAAGCAAAGTACTATAAAGACTGGCGTGAGATGCTGGACAAAGAGCATAAAAACTTCGATGCGGTATCAGTATCAACACCCGACCATAATCACGCCATACAAGCATTGGCAGCCATGCAGCTGGGAAAACATGTTTATGTTCAAAAGCCATTAACGCACGATATACATGAAGCGCGTATTTTAACTGCTGCTGCTAAAAAATATAAAGTGGTTACGCAAATGGGTAACCAGGGCGCATCCAATGATGGTCCGCGTCAAATGAAAGAATGGTACGAAGCCGGGTTAATTGGCGATGTACACACGGTATATGCCTGGACAAACCGTCCGGTTTGGCCTCAGGGTATTCCATGGCCAGATAAAAAAGCCGAGATTCCGAAGGAACTGGACTGGAACTTATGGCTGGGGACTGCACCTGATCAGGATTACGTTGATAAACTGGTGCCTTTTAACTGGCGTGGCTGGTGGGACTACGGAACGGGTGCATTGGGCGATATGGGTTGCCACCTGATTGAGGCACCATTCAGTGTATTGAATCTTAAATATGCTAAAGAAGTAGAAGCAAGTGTGGGTTCTGTTTACGTTGACGAGTTCAAACGTGGATATTTCCCTGAAAGTTGCCCTCCTTCAAGCCATGTGACCCTGAAATTCCCTAAAACGGATAAAACCAAAGGTGATGTAACCCTGCATTGGATGGATGGTGGCATACAGCCTGAACGTCCGGAAGAGCTCGAAGCAAATGAAACATTTGGTGACGGCGGAAACGGAACTTTATTTATTGGTACCAAGGGCAAAATGATGTCGGAAACCTATAGTGCAAACCCAAAATTATTGCCACTTAGCCGGAACAAGGACATCAAAGTAGCACAGAAGTACAAGCGCGTTCCCGATGGTGCCAACGGGCATTATAAACAATGGGTAGAAGCTGCTATTGCCGGATATGGTAAGCAGGAAGTGAGCTCACCGTTTGAAATTGCCGGTCCCTTAACAGAGGCCTTATTGATGGCGAACCTGGCAATCAGAAGTTTTGATATTCAAAAAACAGTGAATAATAAAACAACCTATCCGGGCCGCTATATGAAAATGCTTTGGGACAACAATAATATGAAAATCACTAATTTCGATGAAGCCAATCAGTTCGTAAAACGCGAATACCGTAAAGGCTGGAATAATTTAACTCTTTAAAATAATTCCGTTATTACGAGGTACGAAGCAATCTCACTAATAAGATTGCTTCGTAGCTCTCAATGACGATAACTTGATTATACAATGAAAAAAATCTTCATATCAGCTTGTATCCTTTTAGCGGTTACGCAAATCGCACAGGCTCAGAAAGGGTTTAAGCCATTATTTGATGGCAAAACCACTAAGGGATGGCACACTTATAACAAAACAGGTGTAGGAAGTGCATGGCAAGTTCAGGATGGCGCCCTGCATCTCGATCTGGCGACAAAAGGAAATGATGGCGGTGGCGACCTGGTTACGGATAAAGAATATGGTGATTTCCATTTAAAATACGACTGGAAGGTTGCACCTAAAGCAAATAGCGGAGTCATTTTTTACGTTCATGAAGATCCTCAATATCACGCTACCTACTCTACAGGACTGGAAATGCAGGTGATTGACAATGATGGTCATGCTGATGGAAAGTTTCCCAAACACCGCGCAGGTGATTTGTACGATCTGGTAAAAAGTAAATCTGAGCCGGTTAAACCTGTAGGCGATTGGAACAAAGCGGAAATTATCAGTAAAAAAGGTAAATTGACTTTAATTTTAAATGGTGTAACTGTTGTGGAAACTACCCTATGGGATGCCAATTGGAAAACGATTGTTGCGGGCAGTAAATTTGCTACCTGGAAGGATTGGGGTACTTTTAAAACCGGCAAAATTGCTTTGCAAGATCATGGCGACGAAGTGTGGTATAAAAACATTTCAATAAAAGAACTTTAAACAATTGATTTTTCCCCTTAACCATCTTAAATAAAATAATAATTACTAGCCAAATGAATACCATCACACGTTTCAAACTCTCCACCATGATGTTCCTGGAATTTTTTATCTGGGGTGCATGGTTTGTAACCCTGGGCACATTTTTAGCCAACAACCTGAAGGCTACAGGCGCCGAAACCGGCGCTGTATTTTCTACCCAGTCGTGGGGAGCTATTATTGCACCTTTCATCATCGGGTTAATTGCCGACCGATATTTCAATGCGGAAAAAATATTAGGTGTGCTACATATCATTGGTGCCATTCTGATGTATCAAATGTATAATGCAACGGATGTTAGCGTATTCTATCCTTATGTATTGGCTTACATGATTCTTTTCATGCCAACGCTCGCATTGGTGAATTCGGTTTCTTTCAATCAGATGCAGGATCCGGAAAAGGAATTTGCCAATATCAGGGTGTTCGGAACAATAGGCTGGATCGTTGCTGGATTGCTCATCAGTTATGCATTTCACTGGGATTCACCAGAGGGTATTCAATCCGGTTTGTTAAAAAGCACCTTCCTCATGGCAGGAATTGTTTCATTAGGATTAGGTTTATTCAGCTTCACATTACCTGCTACCCCTCCAAAAATAGCAAAAGGAGAGAAAATCAAAGTAAGCGACATCCTGGGTTTAGATGCACTAAAGCTGTTGAAGGATAAAAACTTCGCTGTGTTTTTCATCTCATCTATTCTGATTTGTATCCCACTGGCCTTTTATTACCAGAATGCGGGTTTATTTTTAGCCGATATCAAGGTAGAAAATCCAACAGGAAAAATGGCAATTGGCCAGGTTTCAGAGGCGCTATTCTTATTGGCTATTCCGGTTTTCTTTTCAAAATACGGCTTCAAAAAAACCATACTGGTTGGCATGCTGGCCTGGGCTATCCGATACGTTTTGTTCGCATTCGGAAATGCAGGTGATTTAAGTTTTATGCTTCTTATCGGTATTGCGCTGCACGGGGTATGTTACGATTTCTTCTTCGTTTCCGGTCAGATTTATACCAACTCCAAAGCTGGAGAAAAGTTTAAAAGTGCTGCACAGGGATTGATTACACTGGCAACTTATGGTGTTGGTATGTTAATCGGTTTTGCTGTTGCGGGTAAAATATCGGATGCCTATAAATCAGCAGAGGGGGTAATGGACTGGAAGATGGTCTGGATCATTCCTGCAGGAATTGCCGCAGTTGTATTCCTGCTATTTGCAGTATTGTTTAATGATAAAAGTAAATCGGAAACGGTAGCTGCATAATCCATGAGCCTGAACAGAAGAAATGCTTTAAAGAACATCATTGCAGGAACTGCTGCAATTGGTGTTTCTTCCGGTTTAACTGCTTTAGCAGCAGAACAGCCAGAAGTCAATAAAACCGAAGCTTTGAAAGGAAATATCAATCATGCTGTATGCCGCTGGTGTTTTAGCACGCTGGATGTGGAAACGTTATGCACTGAAGCGAAGAACATGGGTATCAAAGGCATTGATCTGGTTGGTCCGAAAGACTGGCCGACACTTAAAAAACATGGCCTGGTATCCACCATGTGCAACGGTGCAGAAATCAATTTAGTTGATGGCTTTAATGACAAACAATTTCACGAAACGCTGATTAAAAATTACTCCGCAATGATCCCCCTGGTTGCCGAAGCTGGTTATAAAAACCTGATTTGTTTTAGTGGAAACAGGCGGGGAAAAGACGATGAAACCGGATGGAATAATTGTGTTGAAGGCCTGAAGCAATTGATGCCATTGGCAGAAAAACATGGGGTGGTGCTGGTTATGGAATTGCTCAACAGCAAAATAAATCATAAAGATTACCAGTGTGATAAAACCGCCTGGGGAGTTGAACTATGTAAACGTCTGGGCTCCGAAAACTTCAAACTGCTTTACGATATCTATCACATGCAAATTGATGAAGGCGATGTGATCAGGACCATAAAAGAAAATCATCAGTATATTGCGCACTACCACACCGCTGGTGTTCCGGGAAGGAATGAAATCGATGAAAGTCAGGAGCTTTATTATCCAGCGATAATGAAAGCTATTGCCGAAACCGGTTTCAAAGGTTATGTGGCGCAGGAATTTATACCAAAAAATGCAGATAAACTGGGCTCATTAAAAAAAGCAATAGCCATCTGCGATATTTAAGTCTGGCATTATGTTAACAAGAAGAAGTTTTATACTCAGTAGCAGTATGGCTGCCGCAGCAGCATTATTAATCCCGTCTTTTGCCTGCTCAGGTGAAAAGAAAAACGTAGGATTACAGCTCTGGTCGCTAAGGGATGAGCTACCAAAAGATGTTAAAGGAACGATTGAAAAAGTTGCAAAAGCTGGGTTCACTCAAATAGAATCGTACGGTTTTTCCATTAAGGATCAATTCTGGGGCTTATCGCCGGTAGACTTTAAAAAATTGCTGGAAGCGAATAACTTAACCATGCCAAGCGGTCATTACAGCTTAACCAGTTTTTTATCAGAAGGTAAAACCGAAGAACTGGAAGCTGCTATTGCTGCGGCTAAAGTGTTGGGAAGCGACTACGTTACAGTGCCCTGGCTTGAAGAAAGTATCCGAAAAAATGCAGATGATTACAAGACATTAGCTAAACGCTTAAACCTTGCCGGTAAAATGTGTAAAGATGCCGGATTAAGGGTAGCCTATCATAACCACAATTTCGAGTTCGATAAACAAGGTGATACCACCGGGTATCAGATTTTGCTAAGTGAAACAGACAAAAATCTGGTAGACTTTGAACTGGATTTATACTGGGTGGTTCGTTCTGGTAATGACCCGCTTAAATTATTTAAAGAAAACCCGGGACGTTTCACCATGTGGCATGTCAAAGACATGGACAAAACAGATCCGGCTTTAAATGCTGAGGTTGGAACCGGCTCGATTGATTTTAAGCCGATTTTTGCGGAGGCAAAACTTTCGGGCATGAAACACTTTTTTATAGAGCACGAGAGTAATTATAAGCCAAATCCTATGGAATCTGTAGCAGCAAGCTGCGCATACGTTAAAAAAGAATTAATTTAAATACCATGAATTCTAGAAGAAACTTTATTAAGCAGGCAAGCTTTGCCGCTGGTGCTGCTTTGCTTATCCCCTCTTTTGCATTCGATAAAGCGAGTAAAAATGTTGGCTTGCAATTGTATACATTGAGAGACCTTTTGCCTACGGATGTAGCAGGTGTAATTGAAAAAGTTGCGCAGGCAGGTTATAAAGAAGTGGAAACTTACGGTTTCTCGAACGGAAAATTCTGGAATTTAACCACTAAGGAATTTAAATCATTATTAGATGCCAATGGCTTAAAAGCACCAAGCGGTCATTACGGAATAGACGATTTTGTGAAAACAGGCAGTACCGATAGGCTAAAAGCAGACATTGAATCTTCAGCTGCTCTTGGAGGCAAATATTTTACCATTGCAGGGGCTCATGTGGATATGACGAAGGGTGCAGATGGCTTTAAGAAAACTGCTGCTGATTTCAATAAGGTTGCAGAAATTGCAAAAGCTTCAGGCTTAAAATTTGCCTATCACAACCACGATTTCGAGTTCAAAAAATTAGGTGATACCACAGGTTATGATGTTTACCTTCAGGAAACCGATAAAAACCTGGTGAACTTCGAAATGGATTTATATTGGGTAGTCCGATCTGGCAACGATCCGCTGGCACTGTTTAAAAAATATCCTGGCCGCTTCCCAATGTGGCATGTGAAAGATATGGATAAAGCCAAACCAGAATTGAATACAGAAGTTGGTAAAGGTTCTATCGATTTCAAAAAAATATTTGCGCAGGCTAAATTATCAGGAATGCAAAACTTTTTTGTTGAGCACGAGAACAATTATCAGCCAGATCAGATCGGGTCGATTACCACAAGTTGTGCCTACATTAAAGCCAATCTGATATAGTAAAAAGCACTGGTCTTAGCCAGAGTTTAAGACCAGTGCTTTTGATTTGCGGAAATATAATGCCTTTAACTAGTTTAGCTTCCCCGCCAGCACACAGGTATTTTTAAAACGTTTTGTGGAGCCCTTCAGGTCAAAAACGTCAAATACCACAACATAGATCCCGATGCCGGCTTTCAATCCGCTATCATCAAGCCCATCCCAGCTTAAAGTTCCACTAGTGCCTATCGTTTGATTTTTCAACAGTTTACGGATCAGCCTCCCTCTATCAGTGTAAATGTTTACTGTTGCCAGCATCGAATTTTCTGCAAACTGATAATCCAGGTTTAGGATGTCGTCATAACCATCTCCATCAGGTGAAAAGGTTTTACGCGTTAACCGCACAAAGTTTTCTTTTCCCGAGACTTCCTGAGAGTTTTTGTAAGTCGGTGTAGCGAAACCTGCTACCGCAGCTGCAGATTTAAAATTGGCAGGATCATTAGTGTCCACACTAAAAGAAACCCGTTCTATCGATATCCCGTCTTCATCCTGAATAAGGGGATGATGAACCTTTGCACTGTAGTTTAACCGGTCAATGATCACATTGTTACTTAAGAGCACTACCGAGCCCTTATCGTTGCTATAGGCAGGCAGACTGCCAATTTGTACAAACTGAGCAGGAAATCTGGCATGGTAATTTTCTTTAATATTGGCCTGATTACTCGTAATTACATAATAACTTCCTGCCGGGATCATCAGCTTAACTGCAGAAACATTTTTAATACTGGCCGGTTCACCTGCAGAATTTATGTTGGCCAGCTGAAGGTCCTTCAAATCTATTTCATGACTGGAATTGTTGTATATCTCAACAAAATCAACCCCACCGGGCCGCGGATTAAACAATACTTCAGAAATCAGAATATCGCCTTTACTGATTATCCGCAGAGGAATATCAGGCCTAAGGCGGCTTCTGTGAACCAGCTTTTCTGGGATGGGTGGCCGGATCATTCTATCCTCCTGTTCGTTAGCAGAAACCAGATTGAGAATATTTAAAGCAAAATTAACGTGTAACAATAGGGATATAAGCTTAATTTTTACCATATTTGGACTTATATCAAATGTTTAATAAATATAATAATTAAAATTTAAAATGAAAGTAGCAGTAGTAGGTGCAACCGGATTGGTTGGTACCGTAATGTTAAAAGTATTGGAGGAAAGAAATTTCCCTTTGACAGAGTTGATTCCCGTAGCATCAGAAAAGAGTGTTGGTAAGGAAATTACTTTTAAGGGTAAGAAGTTCCCAATCGTTAGCATGGATACTGCAATTGGCATGAAACCCGATATCGCGTTGTTTTCTGCCGGTGGAAATACTTCTTTAGAACATGCACCACGCTTTAAAGAAGCAGGAACAACCGTAATTGATAATTCATCTGCCTGGAGAATGGATCCTGCAGTTAAACTAATCGTTCCGGAAGTGAATGCACACGAGCTGTCGATCGATAACAAGATCATCGCAAACCCAAACTGTTCTACCATCCAGATGGTTGTGGTATTAAAACCTTTACACGACAAATACAAAATCAAACGTGTGGTCGTATCTACTTATCAATCGGTTACAGGAACAGGCGTTAAGGCTGTTGATCAGTTAATGAACGAGCGTGCAGGTATTGATGGCCCTAAAGCTTATCCATACGAAATTGACCTGAATGTTCTTCCCCATATCGATGTTTTCATGGATAACGGTTACACGAAAGAGGAAATGAAAATGGTGAAGGAAACGAACAAAATCATGAGCGATAACAGCATTAAGGTTACTGCAACAACCGTTCGTATTCCGGTAATGGGTGGTCACTCTGAATCAGTAAACATTGAATTCGAGAATGATTTCGACCTGGCAGAAGTGCGTAGTATTTTAGAGAAAGCGCCAGGTGTAATCGTAGTAGATGATGTTGCCAACTTAAAATACCCGATGCCGAAAGATGCACATGAAAAAGATGAAGTATTTGTAGGCCGAATCCGCAGGGATGAATCTGCACCTAAAGCTTTAAATCTTTGGATTGTAGCCGATAATTTGCGTAAAGGCGCTGCAACAAACGCAGTTCAGATTGCTGAATACTTAATTCAAAAAGAATTAGTTTAAAATAAATAAAAGCCCTTCAAACTAACACTGAAGGGCTTTTTTATGCGCTCTCTAAAATGAAATATATACCTGTTGCATTAATTTATGCCCGGCTCCTCATTGGTTTTTCAATCGTTTTACTGAGCCTTATTGCCTTTCCCTGCTATCCTGCACTAGCGATAATCTTGCTGTCGATTGGTTTACTCACCGATGTTTTCGATGGCATCATTGCCCGGAAACTCAACATATCTTCAGAGAAACTCAGGCGTTTAGATTCTGGTGTGGATCAGGTCTTTTTTATTTCTGTTGCAATTGCAACCTATATCCAATGTCCTGATTTCTTTAAAAACAATGTACTGAAGCTTTCCATTTTGATCGGTGCTGAGGTTTTAACTTACGTAGTCAGCTATATCAAGTTCAAAAAGGAGATAGCGACCCACTCTATCGGGGCAAAAATCTGGACTTTGTTTTTATTTGCCTGTCTGGTAGAGATTATGGCACATTGTCAATCAGGAGTACTGTTTGAGCTCTGTTTCTGGATCGGACTGCTCACCAGAATCGAAATCATCGGGATGGTATTGGTGCTAAAGAAATGGACCAATGATGTGCCTACCATTTATCACGCAATAAAACTTAGAAGTGGTAAGGAAATCAGGCGTAATAAACTGTTTAATGGTTAGCTTTTACAATAGGCCAACGTTCAACAGTAACAATCAGGAGAATTATACATAATTTCGTAATTACAACACACCATTCTTTGCTACTTACGAAATGAAATTTTTTAATCTCTTAGTCCTCTGTCTTTTTTCTTTTGCCACAGCAAATCCACAAAGCAGAATACAAAATCTGGAAAAAGCCTTTACCAATTTATTAGCTGATGATCAGGCGAGGCATGCCATCACTTCGCTATGTGTGTTAGATGCCAATACCGGTAAAACCCTTTTTGCGAAAAATGAGCAGATTGGTCTGGCTACAGCCTCAACACTTAAAACGATTACTGCAGCGACGGCGTTCAGCATTTTAGGAAAAGATTTTCAGTACCAGACTACCCTGGCCTATTCAGGTACCCTTACAGGCGGAACTTTAAAAGGAAACCTGATCATCATCGGCAGCGGAGACCCCACATTGGGATCATGGCGCTATCAAAACAAAGAAAACAATGTTTTAATGCAATGGGTTTCGGCAATTAAATCTGCCGGTATAACAAAAATTGAGGGTACCATCATTGGCGATGACCGCATTTTCGGTACGCAAACCACCCCTGAGGGTTGGGTATGGCAAGATATTGGTAATTATTATGGCGCAGGCACATCGGGCCTGGCCTGGAGAGAGAATCAGTTTGACATACACTTAAAACCAGGCTCAGACACCGCTCAGGAGGTTAAAATTCTCAAGTCTGTACCTCAAACCCCTTACATACAAATTATAAATGAGCTAAAAACCGGGGCATCGGGTACAGGCGACAGAACCTACGCATTTCTTCCTCCATATAGCAATATTGCTTACCTGCGTGGTAGCTGGGCTATGGGGATTGGTAAATCGGGCATCTCCGTCGCACTTCCAGATCCTGCCTATGATTGCGCCTACCGCTTGCATGATACATTGAAAAGACTCGGCATTTCTGTAAGCCAGGAGGCCACGACCAGCAGATTAATGAGTTTAGAAAAACTGCCTATCCCATCAGTCACTCAGAAAATCAGTACCATCACCTCTCCCCCTTTAAGTGATATTGCTTATTGGTTTCTAAAAAAGAGTATCAATCTTTATGGAGAAAGCCTGCTTAAAACCATTGCTTTAAAATCCGGCAAGCCGGCAACAACGGTCAATGGCGCCGAAACCGAAATTAACTTCTGGGCAGACAAAGGCATTGATAAAACGGCTTTGAATATCATTGATGGTAGTGGACTATCACCAGGAGACCGCATCACCACTTCAGCAATGGCAAGGGTTTTATTTCAGGCTCAGAAAGAGAACTGGTTTCCTGATTTCTACAAAGCTTTGCCCGAATATAACGGGATGAAAATTAAAAGCGGAACGATAAACGATGTATCTGCATTTGCAGGTTATCATACAGACGCATCAGGTAATAAATATATAGTGGTAATTAACATCAACAATTATAGTGGAAGCGGCATTAACAAAAAGTTATTCAAAGTTTTAGACGAGTTGAAATAAACGGATGTTTCTCTGTTAAATTAATCAAAAATTGAATCTTGCCAGTAAAATTTCATTCAAAAAAATCTAATCGTAAAACCATTGCAAACAGAATTTTGAATTTAGATGTTGATATTACTATGGATATCACCTTATCGAAGCAAAACAACCAATCTAAAGAGGATAAAGTAACATATACATTTGGCGATCACGTACATGTTGTTAACGACGCCTTTTTTATGCCACAACTGGATAAGTACCGGAGAATCTGGATTTATCTGCCAAAAAGCTACAAGCATTCAACCAAAAAATACCCTGTGCTTTACATGCACGATGGGCAAAATCTGTTCCATGCTACGCCGCCCAGAAACGACGAGTGGGCAGTGGATTCAGTAATAGACGGCCTCATCCGGGATGGAGAAAAGGAAATGATTGTTGTTGGGATTGATCATGGAGAGCAGGACCGGATGAATGAATACAACCCATACGATAGTGAGCAAGAAAAAGGAAAAGGAAAAGCTTATGCTCAATTCATTGCTGAAACACTAAAGCCCTATATTGACTTAACGTACAGAACCTTAACAGATGTCAAAAATACCGCTATTGCGGGCAGCTCAATGGGTGGATTGATATCCATGTATGCCATCTTAGCTTATCCGGGAATATTTGGCGCCGCTGGCATTTTCAGCCCTTCATTTTGGGTGGCACCTGATATTTTTGAAGACGTGAAGGATCATTTAACTGCACTAAAAAACAGGAAAATCTTTTTTGTTGCCGGAGATAAGGAAGGATCAAAAATGATTGATAATGTCAGAAAAGTCTATGATCTCCTGAGCCACGATGCTACTACCAACCCGAATATTGTATTTGTTGAAAAGGAAGACGGCAAACATACCGAGTGGTTCTGGCACCGGGAGTTCGCTTCATTCTATCAGTTTATTGCACAATAAATTCCATTATAAACGCCCCGGTTAAAGCCAAGATCTTAATGATTCGACCCCGTATGACGACCAGTTCCTGCTCATCAAAACCCTTGCTGATTAATTTAAAGTTAACACACCATTAAGTCGTACCACTATCCTAACATTAACGCTCAAAACGCTTTATTTATTTAAAAATAATACTAACTTTGGTGTTACGCTTAGTAATTGTATTTTGTACACTAAGCAGGTTAAAAAATCAACAAAAAATCAAATAGAAATGAGCATAATTGTTAATGTCCATGCAAGACAAATCCTCGATTCAAGAGGTAATCCAACAGTAGAAGTAGAAGTAGTTACAGAAGCAGGCGCTTTTGGCCGTGCAGCTGTACCAAGCGGTGCATCTACCGGACAATATGAAGCTGTTGAATTACGTGACGGAGATAAATCTACATATTTAGGTAAAGGCGTTTTAAAAGCTGTTGAAAATGTAAATACTAAAATCGCTGAGGCGTTAAGAGGTATCGATGTTTTTGAGCAAAACGCTATCGATAAATTAATGTTAGAACTTGATGGTACTGAAAACAAAGGTAACTTAGGTGCAAACGCAATTTTAGGTGTTTCTTTAGCGGTTGCAAAAGCTGCTGCCGACGAAATTGGTCAACCTTTATACCGTTACATCGGTGGTGTAAATGCCAACACTTTACCAATCCCAATGATGAATATCATCAACGGTGGTTCTCACTCTGATGCGCCTATCGCATTTCAGGAGTTTATGATTATGCCGGTTGGTGCACCTTCTTTTTCTGAAGCTTTACGTTGGGGAACTGAAGTATTCCATAGTTTAAAGAAAATCCTTCACGATAGAGGCTTATCTACTGCTGTGGGTGATGAAGGTGGTTTCGCTCCTACTTTCGATGGTACTGAAGATGCAATTGAAACCGTATTAAAAGCGATCGAAACTGCAGGTTATAAACCAGGTTCACAAATCTGCTTAGCGTTAGACTGTGCTTCATCTGAGTTCTATAAAGATGGCAAATATGATTATACTAAATTCGAAGGTGCTACCGGCGTAATTCGTTCAAGCGAAGAACAAGCACAATATTTAGCTGACCTTTCTGCGAAATATCCAATTATCTCTATTGAAGATGGCATGGATGAAAATGACTGGACTGGCTGGAAAAGCTTAACCGACAAAATTGGCGATCACGTTCAATTAGTGGGTGATGATTTATTCGTAACTAACGTAACCCGTTTACAACGCGGTATTGACGAAGACACTGCAAACTCTATCTTAGTAAAAGTAAACCAGATCGGTTCATTAACTGAAACCATCAACGCGGTTACTTTAGCTCAAAACAGTGGTTACACCTCTGTAATGAGTCACCGTTCAGGCGAAACTGAAGATGTAACCATCGCTGATTTAGCGGTTGCCTTAAACTGCGGTCAGATTAAAACAGGTTCTGCTTCACGTTCAGACAGGATTGCAAAATACAATCAATTATTACGTATCGAAGAAGAATTAGGTGAGAACGCACGTTTCATCGGTTCTAAATTCAAATACGCTAAAAAATAAATCTTATTCCTTAAAGGAATTAAGAAACCCCAGGCAGTATTTTTGCCCTGCGTGTTAAGAAGTTGAAAAACTTAGTTGGAGAACATCCGGAGATTTATAATCTTCGGATGTTTTTTTATACATTTACGTTGATAAAAAACCATGAAACGTTTAATAGACCTTTTCCGGAATAAATACTTCCTTGCAACCGCTGCCTTTGCTGTATGGATGCTGTTTTTCGATAAAAACGATATGATGTCGCAATACGAATACCGAAGCCAGGCCAATAAATTACAGGAAGAAAAGGAATACTTTGAAAAAGAAACCGCACAGGTTAAAAAGGATTTAAACGAACTCAGCACCAACCTTAACACTGCAGAAAAGTTTGCCCGCGAAAAATACTTCATGAAAAAAGACAATGAAGATGTTTTTGTAATTATCAGGGAAGAGAAAAAAGACTGATCAATACTCAAACTTCGGTAACGAAAGCTTAAACCTTACGGCGATAATTCTGAACACAAATATAAAAGCCACTACCGCCAGTTTCGCTACCACACTCTCTACATTAATTTTGACCAGCAGAAAGTAAATCATACCGCCCAGAATACAGGCAGATGCATATATCTCTCTTCTAAATACCAGGGGAATGGTATTCAGAAGGGTATCTCTGATAATTCCACCAAAGCAACCGGTAATTGTACCCAGTGTAATACAAATTCCCGGATTCAAACCGAAAGCAATTCCTTTTAACAATCCAACCATTGTAAATAAACCCAGTCCCAGGCTATCGAACAGAAAAAGTGTAATCTTCATTTTCTGCACGTGGGTTTTAAAAAACATCGTCATCAGGGCCGTGAATAAAATCAGCAAACAGGTTCGCATGTCGCGCATCCACGCAACAGGGGTATCCCCTATCAGTAAATCACGAACCGTTCCACCACCTATGGCGGTAACAAAGGCAATAATTAATACACCAAAGGGATCGAGCTTGCGCTGCATAGCGGTGAAAGTACCAGATATGGCAAAGGCAATGGTTCCTAAAACATCAATAACTTCGGATGTAGAAATGTTAATGTTCACCATTTCGTTTACGTAAAAACCACTCCAGGCTTAATAATAACATAATAACCGCAAATAACCACCTCATATTAATCAGCTCATTATATTTACGGTCTTCGTAGCTTATGGTTTTGATGTTATCATTCCGGAGAATCTCATCAGCAATTTTCAATAAATCTGCAGGCATAAAAAGCTTCCCGTTAGTTTGTCGGGACATCGTATTCAGCAACTGATGATTGGCAGTGGTTTGCTGAAACTCCGCAATTAAAGCATTCACATAAAAACTACCTGTGGCAGTAAATTTCTGCCCGCCTATTGATGTGCTGGCGACATATGAATAATTTCCAGCCGGCATTGCTCCAGCATCTAACTGATACGCATGCTCAGTTTTAGAGAAAACATAATTGAATACTTTTCCTGCACCGTTTTTTACCTGTAGATTAACCTCCGGTTCGTTTACCGGCTGGTAACTTTCATTATAAAGCGTACCATTGAACTGAATAGATTCGTTTTCATCGTAAGCGGGTTTTGAGGTAAACACTTTAAATCTCCTCCTGTCATCTTTTACCGACAGGTACTGAATGGTTCTTGAAATTAAATCATTTACCGCTGACTGCTCGTTCCGGCTTTCAGGTTCTGATAACTTCCAGCGCCAAAGTCCCTCGCCCATCAAATAACCTGTTTTTAACCCATTTTCATTTGCAAAAAACATTAATGGCTGTTGGGTATTCACTTTACCAATACGCTGATTAAAAATGGCTGTAACGCTGGCATTAACGGTGAGCCTGCCAAATGGGCTAATCAAGGGATCAAATGAGGAAAATTGCTTTTTGTCTTCCTCAGCGATATTAAAACTGGTGAAGCCATTTGAAATATCAGCATAAACTTCCTGAGTAGAACCATTTGACGAAGATAAGTTAACCTGATTTTGAATTTGATTAAACGCATTGGCATTGCTTTGGGCTCCAACGATATACCATACAGGTTTTTTAGCTGCAATCACTTTCTGCAAAAATGAAGCAGAGTTACGCTCAGCATCCGGTAACTGATAAAGTACGATCAGATCAAACTTTGAAGGCTCTACGGTGCTCAAATCATCACCCAGCACCAGTTTAGCTTCGTAATGCTTATTCATCGAGACAGCGTCTTTCAATACGCCTAAATCAGGATGTGGGGCCGAAGCAGCCAGCAAGACTTTTTGTCTCCCGTCGATGACCTCCACATAAAAGGTATATGCATTATTTCTGGTAGTAATTTCGTTCTGAAGCTTACCCAATTGAACCGTGTATTGCTGCACGCCGGTTTTGCCAGCGTGTAGCTTCACGGGAATGGTTTTTACAAAAGCATTCCCATTGATGGCAACAGTTTGCTGTGCCACTTTAGTCCCGTTCCCACTAACTGTTAAAGCGGCCTGCTCTCCATCACTTTGAAATGCCTGAACCTGTACTTCAATGGTAAAGTCATCATCCAGGTAAACCATGTTGTTGTAGTTTACATTCGAAACTAGAACATCACGCTTGGGAATACTGTCGCCCAATGCCACCGTATAAACCGGAGCATTAATCTGGTTGATGCTGTACAACAGGTTTCCCCCGCGATTGAAAATACCATCCGTTGCCAGAATAATTGCCCCGACATTCCTGTTGGTATACTCATCTCTGATCTTCTGAAAGAAAGCGGCACCATCCGTAAGTTTCCCCTGGTAACCAAAATTGAAACCCTCGGCCACCGAATCACCAAAATGGTAGGTTTTCACCTCATATTTATCGGAAAGTTTATCCTGCAGGGTTTTAAGGTTCTGCTCATATAATTTCTGGTCGAAACCACTGGCCTTAACCTGACCAACCGAAATAGAATTATCCTGACCAATGATAATTACAGGTTTATCAAGTGTATAATTGAGCGATTTAATCAGCGGTGCAAACAATAGCCAGGCAATTGCAGTTACCGCGAGCGCCCGAAGTGCTGTTAACCCGTATTGAAGCTTTTTGCCAAGATTTTTATTTCCTTTGTACAGTATCCATGCGTAAAGAACGCCTAAGGCAAGGCAACCCAGAAAATACAAAATAGAAGTACCGGCAAAAAAGCTGTTCATATTTTATAAAGATGCTAATTTTGATGATGAACCGCAAAGGCCGCGAAAGATTTAATTTGCCCGGGAGCACAGAAACAAGGAAAGAGATTCTATGTTTTCCATCGCAAAATTTACATGAAATGATTAGCTTTATCCAAACCTGTTACGATGAAATTAACCTGTTTAACAATACTATTATCCATCAGTATAATGGTCAAAGCACAAAATAACTTTAAGGCTAGCCAAATTACCTTTGAGCGGGTTCAGAAAGCATACGTGGAGAAATGGGACACCATGTCGGGCTTTATTAAAGCGGCTGGTTTTGGTCAGGATTTTTCGATGCTCATAAACGCATACAAATCAGAAGGAAAACTCGAGATATGGTTAAAAGGTAAAACAGATAAAAAATATTCATTATTCAGAACCTACGATTTCTGTGCCCATTCGGGTACACTGGGCCCCAAAGTGATGGAAGGAGATAAACAAACCCCTGAAGGATTTTATTACATCAATGCCTTCAATCCGATGAGTAGTTTTCACTTGTCGCTCGGCATTAACTATCCCAATTCAGTGGATCTGGAGCGAACAGGAAAAGACATAAAGCCCGGTAACGACATCTATATTCATGGCAACTGCGTTACGGTTGGCTGTATTCCCTTAACTGATGAAAAGATTAAAGAGGTCTATATTATGGCCGTAGAGGCAAGAAATGCCGGACAGGAACGGATAGCGGTAAATATCTATCCCTTCAAAATGACAAGCGAAAACCTGGCGAAATATGCTGCTCAGTACCCTGCACAACTCAGCTTCTGGAAAACGCTGCAAAAAGGATATGTGGCTTTTGAGACGAACAGAAATATACCTGACATTAAAGAAGTTAAAGGACGGTATGTTATCAAATAAAAAATCCTGCTAGCTTTTTAAGCAGCAGGATTAAACTTTTCATATTAATTCTTCACTACAGCATTCCGCCGCAAACGGATAAGGTTTGTCCGGTTACATAAGCACTCATATCTGAAGCCAGGAACACACAAACATTCGCAATATCTTCAGTTTCACCAGCACGTTTTAAAGGAATATCCTTTTCCCATCCGGCAACAACCGCAGGGTCTAAAACCTCAGTCATTTCAGTACGGATGAAACCAGGTGCAACCACATTGGCGCGGATATTTCTTGAACCCAATTCCTTCGCCACTGATTTAGTAAAACCAATAATTCCGGCTTTTGAAGCAGCATAATTGGCCTGACCAGCGTTTCCCTGCACACCAACAACCGAACTCATATTGATAAATACGCCTTTACGGGCTTTCATCATTACTTTTGAAGCCGCTTTGGTTACGTTGAAGATCGACTTCAGGTTGATATTGATTACATCATCCCAGTTTTCTTCACTCATACGCATAAGCAAACCGTCTTTGGTAATACCAGCATTATTCACAACAATGTCAATCGTTCCGAACTCGGCCACAATATCATTGATCAACTGCTCTGCCTGATCGAATTTCGATGCATCAGAGCGATATCCTTTAACCTTTGTTCCAAAGCTTTGCAATTCCTGTTCTAATGCTTCGCCTTTTTCTACTGATGATAAGTATGTAAAAGCCACATTAGCACCTTGCTCAGCGAACTTTTCAGCTATTTTACGACCGATACCTTTTGAAGCACCCGTAACCAATGCTGTTTTTCCTTCTAATAATTTCATTATGAAATGTTGTAAAGTTGAAATATTTTAATGTTGTAAAGTTAACAACTCTCGTGAAGATCTCGTTAAATTGTTTGCATTGAGTCCGCTTCTATGAATTAAATCGCTGGCTCCTGCTGACTTAAGCAATGGAAACTTCCCAATCCCCAGATAATGTCTACAGAATTGATCCCAACCACTTTTCGGTCCGGGAAACATCCCTGAATAATCTCTAAAGCTTTCTGGTCATTCACGTCATTGAAAATAGGAACAATTACCGCCGAATTAGCGATATAAAAATTAGCATAAGAAGCTGGCAAGCGGGTATCGTCAAAAATTACCGGTGATGGCATCGGCAGTTCAACGATAGTCAATGAGCGGCCGTCTTTCAGTTTCATGGCTTTTAAGGCTTCCAGATTTTCCTGTAGCAGAAGGTAGTTTTCATCTAATGGATTAGTTTCCACTACAGTTAGAACGGTATCCTCATTAACAAAACGGGTAATATCGTCAATGTGACCATCCGTATCATCACCTACAATTCCATCGCCCAACCATAAAATCTGCTCCTGTCCGTAGTATTCCAGCAAATACTTTTCAATCTGTTCTTTGCTTAAACGCGGATTGCGGTTCTCGTTTAGCAAACATGCCGTGGTTGTTAGAATTGTCCCGGCACCATTAAACTCCACCGATCCACCTTCCATTACTATGTTGGGGTTAAACAAAGGCAAATCAAATTCCTTGGCTATTTTGGTAGGCACTACATCATCGAGGTCAAATGGTGGGTATTTACCCCCCCAAGCGTTGTAACCCCAATCAACCACGGCCTTTTCACTACCTTTCAGTAAAAAAGCAGGACCGTGGTCACGGCACCAGGCATCATTGGTTTCATTAAAATAAAACTCGATTTGCGATAAATCGGCATCAGCTTTTTTTAATTCTAAAGTTGCAAAAGCTTTCATGGCCTCATCCTTAACATTGATGCGCACTTTTTCACCTTCAGCTACTGCTTTAATAAACTGGCAGTAAGGCCCATAAATGGTTTCAATTTTACCAGGCCAGCTCGCCTCTTTATGTGGCCAGCTTAACCAGGTGGCTTCATGTTTTGCCCATTCTGCAGGAAAGGAATATCCCTGTTTCTTAGGGGAATAATCAAACTGATTGATATTTAAGTTTTCTTTAGGAGGAAAATTTGACATGGGTTTACCTGCTTAGTCGTTATCAATAAATCTTTTGGTAATCGGCTGGTAAGAATCAATTCGTCTGTCTCTCAGGAAAGGCCAGTGCTTACGCATAAAATCGCTTTGATCCAGATCCAGTTCCACCACTTCAGTTTCTTCCTGATCGTGGGAAGCCAGGTAAAGCAGCTTACCCTGAGCGTTAGTGGCAAAACTTCCGCCCCAGAATTTCATAGCGCCATCCTGCTCAAAACCCACGCGGTTTACACTTACCACGGGAACGCCATTAGCAACTGAATGCGAGCGTTGAATGGTTTGCCAGGCATTGTATTGATCCTGATTGGTTTCTTCATCCTGATCAGTTGCCCAGCCAATGGCCGTTGGATAGAACATGATATCGGCACCCATTAAGGCTGTAATGCGGGATGCTTCAGGATACCATTGATCCCAGCAAATCAAAATCCCGATTTTGGCAAATTTCGTTTCAAAAACCTTGTAGCCCAGATCGCCAGGAGTAAAATAGAATTTTTCGTAGAAAGCTGGATCGTCAGGAATATGCATTTTGCGGTACTTACCTAAATACGAACCATCTGCATCCAGAACTGCGGTAGTATTGTGGTATAAACCCGCAGTGCGCTTTTCAAACAAGGAGGCAATAATAACAACGCCAAGTTCTTTGGCCACCACCTGCAAGGCATCAGTTGAAGGTCCGGGAATAGCTTCGGCCAATTCAAAATTATCGTAATCCTCAACATCACAGAAATACAAAGAGGTAAAAAGCTCCTGCAAACACACAATCTGTGCGCCTTTTGCCGCTGCTTCTCTCACCTTCACAATCGCTTTATTTAAATTTTCCTGCTTATCTTTAGTACAAGTCATTTGTACCAGACCAACTTTTACTTTCTTCATGTCTTCAAATGATAGATTAATAAATCGGTGACTAATTGAATGTTTATTACGCAATACAAACTCATTCACTCAAAATTCACTTATTCGAAATTAATGCGCAAAGTTACTATTTTACAAAAAAGACAAGGGCATAATTGTGTAAATGTTTTTGCTGACTGGTTTGTCTGCTGTGCAGATATTATTTCGATTAGAAATCAGAAATGATCTTACTCCGGAAGAGCTCGTATGGTGAAGACCTACATGCTGATTTCTTCTCGGTACTCCTGCTGGAGTTCAAATAAGCATTTGGCACAAAGACATCCATCAAATAGCTCGGAGATGTACTGAACTTCATTAATGCTGAGTTGCACAACACTGCACTGGCATTTAGTGTACGAATTTGCTTTGCATTCAATAGCTGTTCCGCATCTTTCGCAGGGAATGATTTCGTGTTTGCTATGTTTTAAGATTGAAGGCATAAGGTATAATGCTTAAGGATAGTCCAATTGCATTACAAAAATAGGAACAAAAAATAAGGTTTTGAGCGCTAGCTCAAAACCTTACGATATTATTGCGTTTCCAAATTTGCCTTCAGCATTCAGGGGGTTTAACCTGAACAGCTGATACAGCCTTCTTCCATCGAACAAACTGGTCCGTCTACAATTTCCTCTGCAACCTGATCTGCTGTCATTTCAGCAGGAATAACGGCTTCAATGGCTTTACCACCCTGGTTTTCAACTGTAAATTTAACAGCCTGAGAAGCAGCCTGAGTACGCAGATAGTACATACCGGTTTTCAATCCTTTTTCCCATGCATAGAAGTGCATTGAAGTTAGTTTTGAAGTATTAGGCGCATTTACAAATAAATTTAATGATTGCGACTGGCAGATGTAAGCACCACGATCGGCAGCCATATCGATGATATTACGCATCTTAATTTCCCAAACCGTTTTGTATAGTTCTTTGATATAATCAGGAATGGATGGAATAGCCTGGATTGAACCGTTAGCCAGAATGATCTGATTTTTCATATCATTATTCCACAATCCAAGCGCTACCAGGTCTTTCAATAGATGTTTGTTTACCACTACGAATTCTCCACTCAATACACGGCGGGTATAAATGTTAGAGGTGTATGGCTCAAAGCATTCGTTATTACCCAAAATTTGAGAAGTAGATGCTGTTGGCATTGGTGCTACCAACAGAGAGTTGTATACCCCGTCTTTAACTACTTTTTTACGTAGTGCATCCCAGTCCCAACGACCACTATCAGGCGTTACGTTCCACAAATCAAACTGGAACTGACCTTTAGATAAAGGCGATCCTTTGAAAGTCTGGTAAGGACCGTTTTTCACTGCAAGATCATGTGAAGCTGTCATCGATGCGAAATAAATCGTTTCGAAGATGTCTTTGTTTAAACGTTTTGCTTCATCACTTTCAAATGGTAAACGCAATAAAATAAAGGCATCAGCTAAACCTTGTACACCTAAACCGACCGGACGGTGACGCATATTTGAGTTTTCTGCTTCCTGAACCGGATAATAGTTATGATCGATGATTTTATTAAGGTTTAAAGTAGCCTGATAAGTTACATCGTATAATTTCTGATGGTCAAAAGCGCCGTTAATGACAAAGCGTGGAAGTGCTAATGAAGCCAGGTTACAAACCGCAACCTCGTCTTTAGAAGTGTACTCAATAATCTCGGTACACAAGTTAGAACTTTTAATCGTACCTAAATTTTGCTGGTTCGATTTGCTGTTAGCAGCATCCTTGAACAACATGTAAGGCGTACCTGTTTCAATTTGCGAATCTAATATTGCAAACCAAAGTTCCTGAGCTTTAACCGTTTTTCTGCCACGACCTTCTGCTTCATATTTAGTGTAAAGTGCTTCAAATTCCTTACCGAAACAATCTGCAAGCCCTGGTGCTTCATGCGGACAGAATAATGTCCAGTCGCCATTATCTTTAACACGTTGCATAAACAAATCATTTATCCAAAGGGCATAGAATAAATCGCGGGCACGCATTTCTTCTTTACCGTGGTTTTTACGCAAGTCTAAAAATTCGAAAACATCAGCATGCCATGGCTCTAAATAGATTGCGAAAGCACCTTTACGTTTACCTCCACCCTGGTCCACATAACGGGCGGTATCATTAAATACACGTAACATCGGGATAATACCGTTACTGGTACCATTTGTACCACCGATGTAAGAACCTGTAGCACGGATATTGTGGATACTTAAACCGATACCACCTGCACTCTGAGAGATTTTAGCTGTTTGTTTCAATGTATCATAAATACCTTCGATGCTGTCATCCTGCATGGTTAAAAGGAAGCATGAAGACATTTGAGGTTTGGGTGTAGCGGCATTGAACAATGTTGGTGTAGCATGTGTAAACCAACGCTCACTCATCAAGTTATACGTTTTGATTGCGCTTTCAATATCTTCTTTATGGATACCAACCGATACACGCATGAATAAGTGCTGAGGGCGTTCAACGATTGCACCGTTAACTTTTAACAGATAAGATTTTTCCAGCGTTTTGAAACCGAAGTAATCAAAACCGAAATCACGATCGTAAATGATCGAACTATCCAGTATATCCTTGTTTTTTTCAATAATCTCGTAAACATCATCAGCGATAAGCGGTGCAGCTTTCTGCGCTTTCGGGTCAAAATATTCGTATAACATTTTCATTGTACCCGAGAATGACTTGGTTGTATTTTTATGCAGGTTGGAAACCGCAATACGCGATGCCAGTAACGCATAATCAGGGTGCTTAGTAGTTAACGAAGCCGCGGTTTCTGCTGCCAGGTTATCAAGCTCTGATGTTGTTACGCCATCATATAATCCTTCGATTACTTTTTTAGCAACGTCAATCGGATCAACCAGATCAGAATTTAAGCTATAGCAAAGCTTTTGAATCCGAGCTGTGATTTTGTCAAATTGCACCGGTTCTTTCCGGCCATCTCTTTTTAGTACGAACATATTTTATGAGATTAATTTTTAGTATCAAGTAGCGAGCATCAAGTATCAAGACTTGATTTTCGCGTTTATAATTTCTGTTTATTCCAGTATCAAGTGGTAAGTATCAGATATCAAGACCTTATGCCTTCAATCTTTTATCCTTCTACCTTAAAAGTCTTCATCCAGTGAAAATGCCTGAGCTTTATTATCTGCAGATGTTAACACACCACTTTTCTGATAATCACCAACACGTTTTTCAAAGAAATTGGTTTTACCCTGCAATGAAATCATCTCCATGAAATCGAATGGATTTGTTGCATTGTATATCTTTTTGTACCCCAGTTCCTGTAACCATCTGTCGGCCACGAATTCGATGTACTGACTCATTAACTTTGCATTCATACCAATCAAAGCAACTGGTAGCGCATCAGTAATAAATTCTTTTTCAATTTCCACGGCATCACTGATGATCGAATGAACCTGTTCTTCGCTCAGTTTGTTGCTCAACATGCTGTACAACAAACAAGCAAATTCACAGTGAGAACCTTCGTCTCTTGAAATCAGCTCGTTACTGAAGGTCAGACCCGGCATTAGGCCACGTTTTTTCAACCAGAATATAGAGCAGAAACTTCCGCTGAAGAAAATACCTTCAACCGCAGCAAAAGCCACCAAACGTTCTGCAAAAGTTCCGTTTTCAATCCACCTCAATGCCCATTCTGCTTTTCTTTTCACAGCAGGAACGGTATCAATAGCGTGGAAAAGGCGATCCTTTTCTTCAGGATCTTTGATATAGGTATCAATAAGTAATGCGTAGGTTTCAGCATGGATGTTTTCCATCATGATCTGGAAACCATAAAAACAACGCGCTTCGGGCAACTGCACCTCACTCATGAAATTCACAGCCAGGTTTTCGTTAACGATGCCATCACTAGCAGAAAAGAAAGCAAGGATATGAGAAATAAAATGTCTTTCGCCGTCATTCAAATTATCCCAGTGTTTCTGGTCATCAGAAAGATCGATTTCTTCTGCCGTCCAGAAACTAGCTTCGGTCTTTTTATACATTTCCCAGATTGCCGGATATTTGATCGGCAAAAGCACAAATCTGTCTTTGTTTTCTTGTAGTAATAATTCCTGTTCCATAGCTGATACTTTATTTTTTTAATCTAATCAGAGCCGACAAAAACACGCAACCGCCTTTTTTTGCAGGCGATTGAAATGTGATGCATTGAAACTCTAGTGAAAGTGCTAACCCCAACGTTAAAGAACTACTGAGTTTTTAGTGATAAAAATTTAAAAAGTAATCAGAGAGATACACCATTAAATTACTAAAAACTAAGCTTTTATAATTGTTTCCGAACGCAGGAAGTTAAAGAACTTTGTTATAACAAATATAGATACGGCAGGGCTTTTTTGTGAATCAAAGTTGTTAACACCCTAACCTATTACTGGGGAAAAACGATCAGCCTAATATCATTTTCAAGGGAAAAAAAAGCTAATCGATTGTTTTGGAGCGCTTAACGAACAAAAAAAAGTGTTAATAACTTAAATTTGAGGTGAATATGAAGGGTAGATTAGAGCGAAATGGAATATTACTCTACAGTGTAAGCGAGACTTACTTTTGCAATGCCTTTGCGATAAATACCAATCTCTTTGGCGGCACTTTCTGACAGATCAATGGCCAGTTTTTTCGAATAAGGCCCGCGGTCGTTTACCTTTACAATCACAGATCTGCCGTTGTCGGGATTGGTTACCGTAACCAGTGTGCCCATAGGTAAGGTGCGGTGAGCTGCAGTAAACTTTTTGGCTCTGTATTTTGCACCGCTGGTGGTTCGGCGACCTTCGAATTTTCTGTGGTAGTAAGTGGCGAGAACTGTTTTTCTGATACTATCCGGCTCATTTGATGGGTCGGAATGTTGTGCTTTACCTTGTAAAAACAGGAAACAAAAACTTAATAACAGCAGATACTTCATAGGCTAAATTTTATTTATTGCGCCTGCAAATATAAGCATTTAGTTTATAATCAATAATTTGTGGAAAAACAGCACAATAACGGACAACAAAAAGGGCGTACAACTTGCCGTCGTACGCCCAAACCTAACCCCACTATACCCACCTTATTTCTTATCCGGAACGAAGTTCATAGAGATAGAATTTACACAGTGACGGGTGTCTTTATTCGTAAACCCTTCTCCTAAAAATACGTGTCCTAAATGTGCTCCGCAATTGGCGCAAACAATTTCTGTACGTGAACCGTCTGCATCAGGAATGCGTTTTACAGCGCCTTTAATTTCATCATCGAAAGCCGGCCATCCGCAATGCGCATCAAACTTACTTTCCGATCTGTATAGCGCCGCATTACAGCGTTTACAGGTATAAGTACCCTTTTCTGTAGTATGTTCATATTTACCTGTACCAGGGTACTCAGTGCCTTTATTTACAATTACTCTTTCTTCTTCGGGTGTTAATGGATTCCAGTTCATCTTCTTCTTTGGTATTATATTTTCTGATTGCTCTACCTGTTTCTTTTCTTTCTTATCCTGCTTTTGTGCACAAGCAGATAAACCTGTTATCAAAAGAACAGCAGAGATCAAAAATAGTTTATTTAACATCGTTTTCATATCACAATATACGCTGTAGTTTTTGTTTTGGTTTGTAGAAGCTATTGTTTGGTCTAGTGTTTACAAAGGGATGATAAACCCTTTTACTCCACGTTTACCAGTTTTACACGGCAAGCAAAAAAAAAGCGCCCCGAAAATCCGGAACGCTTTCATTTATGTAAACTTTAAAATCTTACTTTGCCAGTTCTTCTGCCATTGCAGCACCGATTTCAGCCGGGCTCTCTACCACGCGAATACCACATTCTGCCATGATTTTCATTTTAGCAGCAGCTGTATCATCAGCACCACCTACAATAGCACCTGCGTGACCCATTCTCCGTCCCGGAGGCGCAGTTTGACCAGCGATGAAACCAACAACAGGTTTAGTACCGTGTTCTTTAATCCAGCGCGCAGCTTCAGCTTCCATACCTCCACCAATTTCACCAATCATGATGATACCGTGAGTTTCCGGATCGTTCATTAATAATTTTACAGCTTCAACAGTTGGTGTGCCAATGATCGGGTCGCCACCGATACCGATAGCAGTTGTAATACCTAAACCAGCTTTTACTACCTGATCTACCGCTTCGTAAGTTAAAGTCCCTGATTTTGAAACTACACCAACGTTACCTTTTTTGAAGATGAAACCTGGCATGATACCAATTTTAGCTTCATCAGCAGTAATGATACCCGGACAGTTTGGACCGATTAACGTCACATCACGATCAGAGATATATTCTTTAACCTGAATCATATCTTTAGTTGGAATACCTTCAGTGATACAAACGATCACTTTAATTCCGCCCTCAGCAGCTTCCATAATCGCATCAGCAGCAAAAGCCGGTGGAACGAAAATGATAGATACATTTGCTCCCGTTTGATCAACGGCATCTTTAACAGTATTAAAAACAGGCTTATCTAAATGTAATTGCCCACCTTTGCCAGGGGTTACACCACCAACTACGTTTGTACCATATGCCAGCATCTGCTCAGCGTGGTAAGTTCCTTCGTTTCCGGTAAAACCCTGAACGATAACCTTAGAATCTTTGTTAACTAAAACGCTCATGTATCAATTTTTTTTGTGCAAAGCTAATATTATTGAGTGGAAAGTCAAACCTAAAAGCATATTATTTAGGGCGATTTTTCACGAAATTGTTATTTTAAATCCTTCTTAAGAACAACAGCTTATTTCCAGCCTTTTGCCCATTCGGCCTGCGCCTGGTCGTCCTGATAGGTCCACGCCACAAAACGGCTTATTTTTTGCCCCTGGCTCATTTGTACTGTGCGCACCTCGAAAGCATTCGATTTCACTAAACCATTATAAATACTTTTTAAGTTCGCACTTTTCGAAACCAGGGATGTAAACCAAAGCACCTGATTTTTTATCTGTGCGCTCTGGATGATCATCTGCTCAACAAAGGCACGTTCACCACCCGGGCACCAAAGCTCAGCCTTATTACCACCAAAGTTTAATACATGCTTTACTTCTTTTTCATTTCCGCCCAGGTTGCGCCATTTTTGTCGGGTGCCTTGCTCTGCCTCTTTTAACGAAGCATGGAAAGGAGGATTACAAACCACTGCATCAAAACGCTCAGTTCTGCCCACTATACCTCTGAAGATACCCATTTTTGAAGATTGCTGACGGATCTCAATTGCGCCCTGCAAGGGTTTATTGGCATCCACAATACGTTTCGCCGACTCCACAGAAAGCGGATCGATTTCAGACCCTACAAAATGCCAGCCGTATTCCTGGTGACCGATAATGGGATAAATGCAGTTGGCACCCACACCGATATCCAGCACATTTACGTTCGCTCCTTTCGGGTTTTTACCCTTATTGCTCGAGCCCAGTAGATCGGCAACATAGTGGATGTAATCAGCACGTCCCGGAATGGGAGGACAAAGAAAATCCTGGGGAATATCCCACTGCGAAATATCGTAAAATTGCTTCAACAGCGCGCGGTTTAATGCCTTTACAGCATTCTGATCAGCGAAATCGATCGAATCGTCGTTGTGTTCGTTCTTAAAAACAAAACGTTTTAATTCTTTTGATGATGCGGTAAGTTGTTTGAAATTGTAACGCGACCTGTGTTTGTTGCGGGGGTGTAACTCGATTTTTTCCTTGCGGTTATTTTGTTCTTCTTGAGCCAATGTGATCTGGATTAAGTAAACGTACTGTGTGTACGTTTCCCTGCAAAGGTAAGTTAAATAATCTGTGAATATTTCTCTTCATCAAACTGGTTTTCACTTTTAGCAATAACAATTGTAGCAATACCATTCCCGATCACATTGGTTATTGCCCTGGCTTCGCTCATAAAACGGTCTACCCCTATTAAAATTGAAATATGCTCAATGGGCATAATCTTCAATGCGGTAAGGGTAGATACCAATACAATGAATCCGCTCCCCGTTACGCCTGCTGCCCCTTTGGAAGTCACCATCAATACCCCCAATACCGTGATCTGCTGGCCCAGGGTTAAATCAACATGAAAAACCTGGCATAGAAAAATTACAGCCATGGCCAGATAGATTGCCGTTCCATCAAGGTTGAAAGAATACCCGGTTGGAATTACCAAACCCACCACCGATTTGTCGCAACCAAAAGCTTCCATTTTCTGCATCATACTCGGCAGCGCTGATTCTGAAGAAGAAGTCCCTAAAACAATTAAAATCTCCTGACGAATAAATTTCAGATACTTCCATAAACTGAAATGATAGTATCGGCAAATGCCGTTCAGCACGACAAAAATGAAAAGAATGCAGGTAAGGTAAACTGAGCCCATAAGCTTGGCCATACCCAGAATACTGCTTAAGCCATGCGTACCAATACTGAATGCCATTCCACCGAATGCGCCTATTGGCGCCAGACGCATAATCACTTTCATAATTTTGAACAGCACTTTCGAAATTTTATCAAAAGCATTCAGAACAGATGCACCTTCCCCTCCCAGTTTGTTCAGACCATAGCCAAAAAGAATGGCGAAGAGTAAAATCTGCAGAATATTTCCTTCGGCGAAGGCGGCGATCACATTATGCGGAATGATGTGCAGAAAGAATTCAGCCCAGTTCATTTCTTTGGCCTGTTCAGCGTAGCCGGCAACTTTTGTTGCGTCACCTCCTTTGGTAATCATCCCCGCTCCTGGTTTCAGCACATTGGCCACCAATAATCCAATGGCAATGGCTACGGTGCTCACAATTTCAAAATACAGAAGTGCTTTACCTCCAACTCTTCCCACCTTCTTCATATCCCCCATATGTGCAATTCCCAACACAATGGTGAAGAAAATGATCGGTGCAATGAGCATACTAATGAGGTTGATAAAACCCTGACTAATAAGTTTAGCTGAAGGTGCAAAGCCCGGAAAATACGCGCCAACGATTATACCAATGGTAATCGCTACTAATACCTGGAACGTTAAATTGCTAAAGAGTGATTTCATCTTACTGTTTTGGAAATGAAATATAAAACATTTTTTCGTTTTGCACTTTAATTTCGACTAAAAGGTTCATCATGATCAAAATGTTGATCGAGATCAAACACGTTTTTTACCATTTTTTTTCAAACCTCGCTTTATTATACAGTAATTCATATATTTAGCCAACCCTAAACAAGCCAATTCATCCCTAATGTCAGTTTATAGCCTCACAGCGGAAAAAATATTACTGCAAAAAATTGCTGATGGAGATGAATTAGCGTTTAAACACGTTTTTGAGTTATACAAAAACAAAATTTACTGTTTTGTGGTCAAATTTGTGCATTCTAAAGCTGACGCCGAAGAAATTGTTCAGGATACATTCTTTACGATATGGCAAAAAAAAGAAATGCTGCCTAATATCGAACACCCAAGGAATTATATTTACACCATCGTTAGAAACAAAACCTACGACTATCTGAACCAGGCGGCGAAAAATCAAAAAAACCTTTCACAGATCTGGGCCAATATGCAAACCGAAAGCAATCCGGTTGAAGAGCTCACTAATTTTAAAGATAGTGAGCTTCTTATTAAAAATGGCTTGGCTAATCTATCATTGCAAAAGCAACAGATTTTCAAAATGAGCCGTGTAGATGGTCTCAGCCATGAAGAAATTGCACAAGAGATGGGCTTGTCAAAAAGCAGGGTAAAAAACCTTATTGTGGATATCCTAAAATACCTTCGCCACTACCTTTCGAAGCACACGCTAAAGATCACTTTGGCAGGCTTCCTGGGCTACTTGTTTTCCTGATATTACTTATAATATTTATCCATGAATTGATCAATAGCCTTGGCTATATGCTTCACATTGTCTGGTCGTTTACGATCATCCATTCTCACATCTGAATTAAATTCAAGCTGGATAGCCGAAAGCAGTCCTCCGAATTTAGAGCCATGCCTTGCCGTGTTATAGCCTCCGTTAAAATATTTTCCATCCGGAAAGACCGTTTTGTCAGTCGGATTTGGTATAGACCTGCCTGGAACAGCCAATATCTGCTCGTCACTAAGCAGTGTACCGAGCGCATATTCGCCTTTAACCAAATCTGTCATCGTCGCTTTGCCACCCTTCACCAGTGCTTTTACACTAGACTGATCAGCATACTTTTCCAGATTATCTGATAAGAAATCCTTAGCCTTAAGCAATAGCCCTACCTCAGTTCTTTGCGGCCTGTGCGCATTCCCATGTATATCAAGCAAAAGGCCCTCACCATTTTTTAATACCAGAACGCGGGCTGCATCGATATACTGGTGGAAAGCTTTCCATGCCAGTTCCGCGTTGCGGTCGCCTTGAGCCGCCAGTGACATACCCCTGTTGGCATCGAGTTTACTCCGGTGTAAATGGTTTAAAACGACATGCGGTCTCAATCCTGTTAAGCGTTTTATTTCATCAGCAAGTTCCATTGTAAGCTCCAGGGTTTTACTATCTGACACTGCCGAGAAGCTTTCTGTATCGCCATAGTCTTTTTCATCCTGTGTTGCGACATAGTCTTTGGTTCGTGTACGGATAAATTCAGGTTTTAAATTACCGCCATGAGGAGAAGTTAGTATCAATTTAGACTTTGAATCGCCGGGAATATACTCAATTGCCGTTGCATAGGCTCCACTGGAATCGGAAACTTTAAATATGTAACGCTGTCCGGGTACATACCGCAGAATGGTGTCTTGAACGCTTAACGTTGGTAATGCTTTCGCCGACTCGTTTATTGAGGCAATAGCGAACAAACAAACAATGAGGTATGTGATTTTTTTGTACATCTTTTTGGGTCTGGGTTTTGACAATAGACTATTCGTTTACAGACAAGGACCGTTAAAAAATATTTTTTTGATAAATGCGGTCCTACGCTTCCGCATTTTGGTCTATGTTTTAAAGGCGCATTTTACGCCGTAACCAACATGCCTGATAAAAACGATCGAATTAATGAGTTGCTCGATAAATATGTTCATAAAACCATCGGAGAAGATGATTTTATAGAATTGTTTCAATACATAAGCAAAGATGAATACAAACATGTTCTGGATGATTACATGAAATATTCAGACAAGCTTACCCTTCCTGATGCAGATGTTCACCATGTGGACTGGCAACACATGTATAATAATATTGTAGACAAAAAAGAAAAGTCAAGAACAGCTATTGTAATTGACTTTGCGAAAAAAATAACCATCGCAGCATCATTAGTTGCCGTGGGTTATATTGCATACCATACCTATCTGGGTAAAAGCATGCAGCAAACCACAGGTAAAACGGTTAAAGCTGATTTAGCACCAGGAGGGAATAAAGCAATATTAAAGTTGGGAGATGGTACAGAAATCATTTTGAATGATGCCCAAAACGGGGGGCTGTCACAGCAGGGCTCATCGGTTATCAATAAGGAGAATGAGGGATTAATTTCTTATGCCGCTAATGAGCGTAAAGAAACCAGGGTAT
Organism: Pedobacter frigidisoli; assembly: GCF_032678525.1. Taxonomy (GTDB): domain Bacteria; phylum Bacteroidota; class Bacteroidia; order Sphingobacteriales; family Sphingobacteriaceae; genus Pedobacter; species Pedobacter frigidisoli_A. The sequence goes on along the minus strand of NZ_JAVTSE010000004.1, from coordinate 313,051 downwards.
TTACAAATGTACTGACAACCCCACGCGGAGGGCAATATCGCCTGGAATTACCGGATCATAGCCAGGTGTGGCTTAATGCCGAATCATCCATCACTTTCCCCACTGCTTTTACCGGTCAGTACCGGAAAGTTTCCGTTACCGGCGAGGTTTACTTCGAAGTGTCTAAAGATAAATCCAAACCCTTTATGGTAGAAAATCAAAATACTACCATTGAAGTTCTGGGTACTCATTTCAATGTTAATGTTTATCCAAATGAGGTTCAGTCAGCAGTCACGCTGCTTGAGGGATCTGTAAGATTAAAAAACAACCACAGTTCAAGGATTCTCCAGCCTGGACAACAAGCAGTTTTCGAAGCAAACGGAAGTCAGATTCAACTTAGAAATGTGGATACTGAAAATGTCGTTGACTGGAAAAACGGCCTCTTCATATTCGAGGATGCAAGTATTACCGAAGTGATGCGGCAGGTGGAAAGATGGTATGATGTAGATGTTAAATACGTCGGCAAAGTCCCTGCAATAAAATTCAATGGTATTGTAAGCCGCAACAACAATGTCTCAAAATTATTGAAATTTCTGCGGGCAGCAGGGAATATAGAATTTAACATCAACAACAAAACAATAGAAGTAAAGACTAATCAGCAGGCGAAAATGAAATAGATACGAGAGACTCAGATAGCAAAAAATCTACCCGGTTGCAGCCGGGAAGATTCGTTAAAGCTGCAAGCAGCAGTTTTGGGCTACAAAAATTTATCAACTTATCAATAAACCAAAACCAAAACAAACTTATGAAAGATTGTCTACAATCTCAAACGGGCATCCCCATGCCCAAACCAATTACAAAACTAGAAAGAACAAGTTATGCGTTTAGAGCTTTTTTGATCATGAAACTTACTGCGATAATCATTTTTTGCTTAGCACTGCAGGTTAGTGGAAAAACGATGGCACAGAAAATCACCCTTACGGCCAATAATGCTTCCTTAAAAACTATTTTTAAGGAAATCAGAAAGCAGACAGGCTACTTCTTCATCTACAGCAATGAGGTACTTGAAGAATCGAAACTGGTAAATGTGATTGTAAAGGATAAACAACTGGATGATTTGTTAAAAGAGATCTTCAGTAAACAACCACTCAGCTATTCAATTGAAGACAAGACCATTGTGATCAGTTTAAAAACCACATCTACGGTACTTCGGGTAGATCGGATAATTACCGGTGTGGTGAGTAGTGCAGACGACAACACTACGCTGCCGGGTGTTTCAGTGCGTGTGAAGGGGAAAGTAACCGGCGTGATTACAAATTCAGATGGTAAATACAGCATCAACTTACCAGAGGGTGAAAACATACTGGTTTTTTCATATCTGGGATACACTACAAAAGAAGTTACAGTTAGTACAAACAGTACTTTAAATGTACAATTAGCCGTAGAAAATAAACAGCTCGAAGAGGTTGTTGTACAGGCTTATGGAACGGTAAGAAAAGGTGCACTAACCAATGCGGTTTCTACAATCAGTGCCAAAGAGCTGGAATCCAGACCAATTTCAAATCTGGCTACGGCACTTGTAGGTGCTGCTCCGGGTATCCAAACCACAACCGGAAGTGGCCAGCCAGGTGCCGGTCCAAGCGTTAGAGTTCGTGGCTTTGGTACTATAAACGGTGGCTCTGACCCTTTATATGTTGTAGACGGCGCACCGTATGAAGGCGCTTTAAATAACCTCAATCCTGATGATGTGGAGAGTATTTCCATACTCAAAGATGCTTCTGCGTCGGCCCTGTATGGCGCCAGAGCCGCAAACGGCGTCATCCTTATCACCACCAAAAAAGGTAAAGATGGTGCAGCCAAATTAAGCTTCAAAACTACACAAGGATTAAACTCCAGAGGACTTTCTGACTACGAAAAAGTTGACGCTTACCAATATTATCCGCTCTTATGGGAATCCATGCGTAACAGCCTCGTTTCGGGAGGTGCAACCCTTGATGCCGCGAATACACAGGCATCGAATAACATTGTGGGTTCGCTGATTTCCAATCCTTTTAATGTGCCTGATAACCAGGTTGTACTCACTAACGGAACGATAAACCCTGCAGCATCGCTGATATATCCCGAAGATCTCGACTGGAAAGAGCAATTACGACGAACCGGACTAAGAAGTGAGTACAATGTAAATTATAGCGGCGCAAGCAACAAAAGTGATTTTTTCGGATCACTGGCCTATCTGAAAGATGAGGGTTATTCTGTTTTAACTGATTTTAACCGGTATAGCGGAAGGGTAAATATGAATACGCAAGTTAAAAAATGGATTAAAACAGGAATCAACCTCTCCGGTTCTGTACAGAAAACAAAGGTTGGCAACGAATCGAGCGGCATCTGGGAAAATCCGTTTTACACCGACCTGATTTTTGCGCCTATTTATGCTGTGCATAAACACAATACAGATGGAAGCTATGTTTTAGATGCCTTGGGAAACCAGGTTTACGATGAAGGATATACAAGGCCTATTGCACCCGGAAGAAATGTACTTGCAGAAACTGAATATAATGAAAACTTTACCGAACGTAACTTTTTAAGTGGAAGAACGTTTGCAGAAATTTCTTTTTTAAAGAACTTTAAATTCACAACAAACTTCAGTTTAGACTTAAATAATTACAAGTTTAACGCGTTTGATAGTCCGATAATTGGCGACGGATTAACCTCCAATGGAAGAAGCAACCGTACCAATTCGACAACAAGAACGATCAATATCAATCAGCTCCTGAACTATAACCGGTCTTTTGGAGATCATAATGTCGATGTGCTGGGAGGTCACGAAGCCTACCAGCGCCGCTACGACTATAACTTTGGCAGTGCTGCCGGACAGATTGTTTCAGGTTCTACGGAGCTGAAAAATTTTGCCAATATCCTATCTCTCACTTCCTATCAGGATAATTACAGTATCGAATCATATTTTGGAAGGCTACAATATGACTATGATGGAAGATATTTTGCATCCGCATCCTACCGTACTGATGGTTCTTCAAAATTCTCACCTGCGAACCGTTGGGGCAGTTTCTGGTCGGTAGGTGCAGGTTGGCAAATCAGTAAAGAAAAATTCTTCAAAGTAAGCTGGGTTGATAATTTGAAGTTACGGGCATCTTACGGACAGGTTGGTTCAGATGATCTGGGAAGCTATTATCTTTACCAGACTTTCTACGATACAGGTTTCAAAAACGGAAATGAGGCAGGAATCAAACAATCATTGATATTGGGAAATCAGGATATACAATGGGAATCAACCAACAGCATGGATATTGCTCTTGAGTTTGGTTTCTTAAAAAACCGTATTTCTGGTAACATTGAATATTTCAATCGTTATACTGATAATTTATTATTTAATGTTCAGCTGGCCTTATCATCAGGTTTAACTTCACAGAACCAGAATTTCGGTAGCTTATACAATCGCGGTGTTGAAATTCAGCTGGACGGAACACCAATCAAATCGAAAAACTTTAAATGGAATGTGGGTATAAACTGGACCACCTTTACCAACAAAATTTCAAAACTGCCTTACGATGAATTCATCGATGGCACAAAGAAATATATGGTTGGCCAGTCGCGTTACGACTATTGGTTGCGGGATTATTACGGCATTGATCCTGATAATGGTAGTGAACTATTCGTGGCTGGTCCTGCTGCAACAAATACTAAAACCATGCCCGACGGAACCGTGGTAACCACCAGCGGAAGCGGTGCCCTTTACCACTATGCTGGCTCGTCCATTCCCGACTTTTATGGATCCATCAACAATACCTTCACCTATAAAAACTTCTCACTGGATTTCAGGTTCATCTATCAGGTTGGCGGCAAATCATTCGACGGCGATTATCAATCATTAATGTACAATGGAACTTATGGAAGGGCTTTACATGTTGATGCCCTGAACCGCTGGCAAAACCCCGGCGACATGACCAATGTACCCAGAAGAACGATTGGGGGTACCATGTACGACAGTGACCGCTGGCTAGTTGACGCGTCTTATCTCTATCTAAGAGCGGCAAACTTCAATTATAATCTTCCAAAAGCCTTCACTAAAAAGCTATCCATAACCAATGCGCGGATTTTTGCTACCGGTGAAAACCTTTTTATGAAGTCGTACCGTAAAGGCTTTGACCCCTCACAGGCCTACAATGGAAACTCGAGCTATACTTATGCTCCAAACCGTGTGATCTCCTTAGGTTTAAACGTAACGCTTTAAAAAAATAAACATGAAAAATTGTAAAATAACTTCAGTATTCATGCTTATCATAGCATTGTTTACTTCATGCAAAAAAGATTTCCTTGAAACTTTCCCTACCGATCAGGTAGCGCAAACCACAGCTTTTGAATCGATTGCCAACGCAAAACTCGCACTAAACGGAATGTACCGATTAATGTATCTGCAAATCTCCAACCAGTCGCAGGATGCACACGGCGCCATGATGCTCAATATGGATGCAATGGGTGAGGATTTTGTATGGTCAGGAAATACGTATACCTACTTTAAACCTGCTTTGAGGTGGGTAGATCACCGAAGTGCCTCAAGTGCACTGTCATCGTTCCCGTACATCCTGTATTACAGAATCAACAGTAATGCGAATATGATTATTGATAACATTGACAAAATAGATGGTGCGGCTAACGATAAGGCCGCCATTAAAGGGGAATGTTTAGCCGTGAGGGCCTGGTGCCATTTCAATCTTGTTCAGCTTTATGGCAAACGTTACGAGGCAGGAAAACAAAATACCCAGCCAGGTATTCCCATCATCATTTCAACAGATGGTGTGGATCAACCCAGGTCTAGTGTAGAAGCAGTATATGGTCAGATCAACAAAGACCTTGACGAGTCTATGTCTTTATTGGAAACGGCGACGGCCAGATCGGCAAAAACACATGTGAATGTGAACGTTGCGAAGGGTTTTAAAGCAAGGGTAGCGCTCACCATGCAAAACTATACCACTGCGATTAAATATGCAAAAGAAGCCAGAACAGGATTTTCACTCATGACAAACACCGATTACCTAGGTGGTTTTACGGTTATCTCAAATGCAGAATGGATGTGGGGAGCTAACCAGCTCGCCGATCAGGTGCCGACTTATGGGTCTTTCTATTCGTACGTATCAGGAAATTTCAATTCATCATGGAACAGACTTGAACCTAAAATGATTAATTCGGTGTTGTATGCCAAAATTGCGGCTACTGATATCCGTAAAAAATTGTGGTGGGATGGAACCACTGCGGATAAAGCAAACTTTCCTGGTGCTATTGATGCTGCTACAGGTACTGCTGCATCAGGTGTTAAAGTAATCAAATACATGCACAGGAAATTCAAGGTACAGGATGTTACCAGCCGGGCAGGAGATATTCCATTTATGAGGGTTGCCGAAATGTACCTGATTGAGGCTGAAGCGTTAGCACGGAGCGGACAGAACGCTGCTGCAGCTGCAGCCCTGTACCCTTTAGCTGTAAACAGAAACCCTGCTTACGTATTATCTACAAAAACCGGTTCGGCTTTGATTGATGACATCATGGTACAACGCCGGATAGAATTATGGGGTGAAGGCTTCCGTTTTTACGATTTGAAACGTACGGATAGCGATATGGATAGAAATGGCATGGACAACCCAAGGGTGAGTACCTCAGTAACCTATACCGATATTGCTTATACCTTGTTTAAAGCCCGCGCATCTCAAAACAATCTTTGGGAATACAAAATTCCGCAAGATGAAATTGACGTTAACAAAGCCATCGGACCTGAAGATCAGAATCCATAATATTCCTAACCTAACAGGCCGCCCTGGCAGCATGTTAGGTTAGTTTACTATTTATAAATACTCACCTCAATTTTACCATCAGCAGTAACCGCTCCGCGGTACATGCCTTCTGTATTAAAGGGCATGGTCATATTCCCTTTGGCATCCAGCGCAATTAAGCCACCATCTCCTCCCATTTCCCCTACCTTATCCAGCGCAATTTTCGAGGCCTCCGCTACAGACAAATTTTTATATTCCATCAGGTCGGAAATGGTTTTGGCCACCACATTGCGGATATAAAATTCGCCCCAGCCCGTGCAGGATATCCCTGCGGTTTCATTGTTGCAGTAAGTACCTGCTCCAATAATCGGGGCATCACCCACCCTGCCATATTTTTTGTTGGTCATACCGCCAGTTGAGGTACCAGCCGCCAGGTTACCCGCTTTATCCAGCGCTACACAACCCACAGTACCAAATTTGTAATCGTGATTTTTAGTACCAAAAAGTTCAGATTTTTTGCTGCCATGATCCAACACTGCCTTAACCGAATCTTCTTTGATAGCTTTCTGCAAACCTTCCCAGCGATCTTTGGTCCAGAAATATTTAGGGTCGACAATCTCCAGGCCGACTTCTTTGGCAAATTGTTCCGCACCCGTTCCTACCATCATCACATGTTCAGATTTCTCCATGACCGCCCTTGCAGCTGATATCGGATTTTTAATGGTGGTAACGCCTGCGACCGATCCGGCCATCAGCGTTTTTCCATCCATTATCGCAGCATCAAGTTCGTTTCTTCCATCATGAGTGAATACGGCGCCTTTACCGGCGTTGAAATGCGGATCATTTTCAAGAACGTGAATAGTGGCTTCAACTGCATCCAGACTATTTTTCCCGGCCTTAATCCTTGCATAACCTGCCTGAAGTGCCTGTGTGAGTACCGCGATATAGGCCGCTTCCTTTTCAGGGGTCATGTTCTTTTTTAGAATGGTACCCGCACCACCATGAATCACCATCACGTATTTTTGCTGCTGTGCAGAAAGGTTTCCTGCATACAGGGAGATCAGGATCAGGACAAATAGTTTAAGTCTTTTCATCTTCATTGTTTGAAGATGTTAAATTAAGAAAATCTGCCGGATAAACAGGATTACGCTTTGGCAATTCCTTCGGAAGAAAACTGAAGGTCGTAAAGTTTCTTGTAATAGCCACCGAGCTTCAGCAATTCCTGGTGGGTGCCTTTCTCTTTAATCTCGCCCTTATCGAGCACAATGATCTGGTTGGCTTTTTGAATGGTCGACAACCGGTGTGCAATTACAATTGAAGTACGTCCATCCATCAGGTTGTCGATTGCTTTCTGAATCAGCAATTCTGTCTCCGTATCAACAGAAGAAGTGGCCTCATCTAAAACCAGGATAGCCGGATTATGTACTAAAGCACGAATGAAAGAAATCAGCTGCGCCTGTCCGGCCGACAACGTTGCGCCTCTTTCCATCACATTGTACTGGTAACCTCCGGGTAGACGTTCAATAAAATCATGAGCACCAACCTTTTTGGCAGCGTCTACCACTTGTTCTATACCTATCTCCGGATTGTTTAAAGTAATGTTATTCAGAATGGTATCAGAAAACAAAAACACATCCTGCAAAACAGTAGCAATATTGCCCCGCAGATAATCCAGATCGAAATTTTTTATCGCAATGCCATCTACGGTGATATCACCTTTTTCCACTTCATAAAAGCGATTGAGAATATTAATGGTGGAAGATTTTCCCGCTCCCGTAGCCCCAACCAGTGCAACCGTTTCACCGGCATTCACATGAAAAGTCAAATCCTTCAAAACATACTGATCGTCGTTATAGGCAAACCACACATTTTTGAAATCGATGTTTCCTTCCAGCCTTACTGGCTTTTCGGTGCCCTCGTTAATAGTGGTTTCATCCGTATCCAATACCTTAAAAACGCGTTCAGCACCAACCATTCCCATTTGCAGGGTATTAAACTTATCGGCCAGCTGACGAATGGGCGTGTATACCATAGCCAGGTACAGGATAAACTGATTAATCAGCCCAGGTGTGATGGAACTGCTGAAAATACTTTTCCCCCCATACCAGATTAATAGCGCAAGCGACATGGCTGAGATCAGTTCCACTACCGGAAAAAATATGGAGTAATACCAGTTTGAGCGAATATTGGCATCACGGTAGCGCTTATTGATATTATAGAATTTCCTGTATTCCTGGCGCTCTCTGGCGAAATACTGAACAATGGAAACCCCTGTAATATGCTCCTGTAAAAAAGTGTTCAGGTTGGTTACCTCACTCCTCACTTCCTGGAAAGCAACCTTTATCGATTTCTGAAACTTCCTGGTGGCAATAACGAGTAAGGGAACCGGAATAAGCACCACCAGCGTTACTTTCCAGTCGATATATAACATCCAGCCGACAACAGCTACTACCTGAAGTGAATCACCAATCATGGATATTAACCCTTCAGAAAATATATCAGCTATGGTCTCCAGGTCAGATACTGTTCTGGTGATCAGTTGACCGATTGGTGTTTTATCGAAATATTTTAACCGCAGTTTTGTAATGTGGTTAAATACATTGATCCGCAAATCACGAATAACTGATTGGCCAAGCGTATTGGTCAGGAGGGTTTGACTGTATTGAATCAGGGTTTGCAAAATCAGTACGAAGCCCATCAAAAAAGTCATGCGCAACAAACCATCATAATCGTTGGTAAAAATAAACTTATCAAGTGTATAGCCAATCAAAAACGGACGGATGGGTGAAACGGCAGCAAGGAGGATCGTTAAAATAACCGACCAGACAAAAACGGCACGATAAGGCTTCACATATTTGAAAATACGTTTAAGCAATCCTGAATTATATACGTCGCCTGTTACTGCCATGTTTTTTAATTTTGAATGCGTGAATGCTGAAATCTATCATCCAATCATTTTATATACGGGTATTCCACCTTTACCAGATACAATCCGCAGGCGGGCACCGATTGCCCTGCATTACTGCGGTTTTTGCTCTCGATTACAGCCTTAAACTCTTCCAGCCCGATTTCATGCTTACCGATCCGCACCAGTGTACCCATTATTGCCCTCACCATATTCCTCAGAAAACGATCGGCCTGTATGGTAAAAATCAAACTATCTTCCCTTTGTTCAAAGGATGCCTGCATGATTTTACAGTTGTTGGTGAACGTTTGGGTATTCGATTTGCTGAAACAGGAGAAATCAGTGTAATCAAACAGCAAAGTGGCTGCGCTGTTCATCAAATCAACATCAAGCCTGTCTTTTACCAGCCAGGACCGGTTGAGTTTGAAGGGGTCTTTTTCAAAGTGTACATAATACTGGTAAGCCCTTGATGTGGCATCAAAACGGGCATGCGCATCAGCTGCAACGGGGATAATCTTTTTTGCCGCAATCTGATAAGGCAGCATGGCATTGACCCCAGCTACAGCCAAAAGCACTTTCTCTTCCGGAATATCTACCACATCAAAATGCGCATAAAAATCTGTTGCATGCACCCCTGTATCGGTTCTGCCGCAGCCCAGGGTTTCAACCGGCTGGCGGTAATAGGTAGACATGGCTTTATCCAGCAGCTCCTGTACGGTGACGGCATTGGGTTGAACCTGCCAGCCATGATATAAGCTGCCATCGTAAGCGATTTGTATGAAATACCTTTTTTTACTCAAAGCGATGCAAAAATACTTTTTCCTTTTATTAGATAAGACTGCAAAATGGAATTAAATATATATTTGTACAATTTATTAAGTTAACATGATACAAAGAATACAATCCATCTGGCTTTTTTTAGCAACAATAGTTTTGATATTAATGCTGTTTTTACCCATCGCAACCAAAGAGGTAGCAGGTACTGAAACCGGCATATATACATCAGGTTTATATCAAACTGCAGTTGCGAAGGGTGCAGAAAACACTAAAATCGAATCTTTTTTACCCTTACTGATTACCAATTTTGCAGTAATTATCATCTGTTTTTTCAACATCTTCAACTTCAGAAAAAGAAGCTTTCAGAAACGTATTGCCATTGTATCGATTGTGTTGGTTACAGGCTTTGCTTTCTGGTGCAGCGTTTATGCTAAAAAACTGCCTGAAGGTATTGAGGGTGCAAGTTTTGGTATTGGGGCATATCTTCCGGCGGTGGCCATATTGTTCATTGTTCTGGCCATTTTCGGTATCAATAAAGACGAAAGGTTGATTCGTTCTGCAGAAAGATTAAGGTAGTTAAGGATAACACTCCGGCTACAAAAGCGAACAATGCTTATTGTCAACCAATTAACAGAAAAAACTATTTACTTGATAATCTGTAAAATACCGATTATTAACCTTACCTTTGCGGCTCAATTAAAAAATAAAAAGACGAATGACAAACCCATTTCAATTATTGGGGATAAGTGATGACGTCGTTAATGCCGTAAAGGACCTTGGATTCGAAAATCCAACGCCTATTCAGGAGCAAAGTATTCCTGTACTGTTAGAAGGCACTAATGATTTTGTTGGTTTGGCCCAAACAGGAACAGGAAAAACAGCCGCATTTGGTTTGCCGCTGTTAGAACTAATCGATTTTAAAGTAAACAAACCACAGGCATTGATTTTATGCCCTACACGTGAGTTATGCTTGCAGATCGCTAACGACCTTAAAAACTTTTCTAAAAACGTTGCTAATGCCCACGTTGTTGCCGTTTACGGTGGCGCGAACATTATGCAACAGCTACGTGAAATACGCCAAGGCGTTCAAATCGTAGTGGCCACGCCCGGCCGTATGTTAGACATCATTGGCCGTAAAGCTATTGATTTCTCTAATGTTAAATATGTGGTGCTTGATGAAGCTGACGAGATGTTAAACATGGGTTTCCAGGATGACATCAACGACATTTTATCAACTACACCTGATGACAAAAAAACCTGGTTATTCTCGGCAACCATGCCGGCAGAAGTTCGCCGTATTGCTAAAAAATACATGAACGAGCCTGTTGAATTAACCATGGGCACTAAAAACACGGGTAACGTTAACATCGAACACGAATATTATATTGTTCGTGCCCGCGATAAATATGCGGCCTTAAAACGTATTGTAGATTTCAACCCTGAAATTTTTGCAGTAGTATTCTGTAAAACCAAACTGGATACACAGGATGTTGCTGAGCACTTAATCAAAGATGGTTACAATGCTGATGCTTTACACGGCGATTTATCGCAACAACAACGTGATAAGGTGATGCAACGTTTCCGTGAGCGTAACATGCAGTTATTAATTGCTACAGATGTTGCCGCACGTGGTATTGATGTAAACAACGTAACACACGTAATAAACTATTCTTTACCTGATGAAATTGAAAGTTATACCCACCGTTCCGGCCGTACCGGCCGTGCTGGTAAAACCGGTATCTCGATCTGTATCATCAACTCTAAAGAATTAGGAAAAATCCGTCAGTTAGAGCGTATCATTGGTAAACAATTTACCAAAGCTGAGCTTCCAACAGGATTTGATGTTTGTGAAAAACAATTATTCTCTTTAGTACATAAAGTACATAATGTAGAAGTTAATGTGGAGCAAATTGATCAGTACATTCCCCGCATCATGGATGAATTTAAAGATTTATCTAAAGAGGATGTAATTAAACGTTTTGCTTCATTAGAGTTTAACCGTTTCTTAGACTACTATTCTAAAGCACCTGATTTAAATGCAGCTGTTGGCGATGATCGTGGCGAAAGAGGTGAGCGTGGTGAAAGACGCGGACGTGGTAGCGAAGGTTACACCCGTCTATTCATCAACTTAGGTTCGGTAGATGAATTTACCCGCGGCGATATGTTATCATTTATCTGTAACAACGGAAAAATTGCAGGCAAAAGCGTTGGGAAAATCGACTTAAAAGGTGTTTTCTCTTTCTTTGAAGTAGAAGATGATGTTGCTGATAAAGTTTTCGAAGGGTTTAAATCTGTAGAATTCAATGGCCGTCAGGTTCGTATTGAGAAAAGCGGAGACGGTGGTCGTGGTGAAGGCGCTGGCGAAAGACGCGGTGGCGGAGAAAGACGTAGCGGTGGTTTCGGCGGTGAACGCAGAAGCGGCGGTGGCGGTGGTTTCCGTGGCGGCGACAGAAGATCATCTGGCGGTAGCGGCAGACGCGAAGGCGGAAGTCGTGAAGGCGGAAATGCTGGCGGTGGTTTCAGAGATTTCTCAGGACGTAGCCGTGAGGATAAAGGTGGAAGCGGAAGCCGCAGAGAAGGCGGAAGCCGTGAAGGTGGCGAACGCCGCAAAAAATGGTAAATCACTAAACCAAATATTTTTAGAAGCCGTTTCTGTTTATTCAGAAGCGGCTTTTTTATTTGCATACCATAGTAACTCCGCCAGATTGCGGGCTACATTACCGTGAACTTGGCCATAATTTAGCCAAAAGTTACCCAGTCTTTAATCAGTCGACGACTGGGTAACCACTGGGTAAGCACTGGGTAAGCAGTGGGTATAGACAGAAGGATACTACCGATCAGACTAAGCCACGACCGAATCACAAGACTTCATATTTATTTAACAATTGTAAAATAGTAGGCCGGCTTTATTATTATCTGTAAATTGCACTACTTTCGCTAATTATGCAGGCAAAATACATCTCCTATCAGGAAACCGGTTCTTTTTCAAAACTCGTTCTTGATTATATTAATAACGAAGAAGCCCTGAAGGCATTTTATAGTTATCGTCCGGATATGGACGGCCTGGCGGAAGCAATTGAAAAAAGAAATTTCTTAGGCGACCGTAATATTCTGGTATCAGTGCTGAGAAATCAATACCAACATCTGCAACCAAATAAATCGGTAACCCGAAATATTGAGCTGCTGCTGGATGATAATACCTTCACCGTTACAACCGGTCACCAGCTAAATCTTTTTACTGGTCCGTTGTACTTCATTTATAAAATTGTTACGGCGATAAACCTGGCCATTGAGCTGAAAATAGCACACCCTGATAAAAACTTTGTACCGGTTTACTGGATGGCTACTGAGGATCATGATTTTGAAGAAATCAATCACGTTAGCGTAGATGAAAAAAATATCAGCTGGATACAAAACACGAATGGCGCTACCGGAAGGCTAAGCACCAAAACTGTAGCTGCAGCCGTTACCGCTTACAAAGGTTATTTAGGCATTTCTAAAAATGGGAAGCACATCGCTAAACTTGTAGAAAAAGCTTATCTCGAAAACGATAACCTGGCTGATGCCACACGGTACCTGGTTAATAAATTATTCGAAAAATACGGGCTGGTTATTGTAAATGCCGATGATCCATCACTTAAAAAGCTTTTTGCGCCGATTATAGAAGCCGATATTATTGAGCATAACAGCGCAAAAGACATTGAGCAAAGCTCCGGGGAGCTGGAAAAGCTTGGCTATAAAACACAAGTTAACGGCAGGGATATTAATTTCTTTTATCTGAAGGAGAATTTACGGGAACGTTTAATTTTTGAAAACGGAAAGTATACGGTAAACCACACTGATATTTCTTTCACCGAAACGGAGCTTAAGGCAGAAATTCAGTTACATCCGGAGCGTTTTAGTCCGAATGTGGTGATGCGCCCGATGTATGAGGAAGTGATACTACCCAACATTGCCTATATAGGTGGTGGAGCTGAAGTTTCTTACTGGATGCAATTGAAAGCAAATTTCGACCATTATCAGGTCGACTTCCCCGTTTTACTGCTTCGGAATTCGGCCTTATTAATCGATAAACGCAGTGCGCAAAACCTCTACAGCCTGGGTTTTTGTCTGGAAGACATTTTCCTGCCTGTTGAAGAATTGAAAAATCTCTGGATCCGCAAAAATTCCACCGCCCAGCTTCTGCTGGCAGATGAAACCAGGGCAATTAACAGCATTTTCGATCAGATTAAACTGAATGCCTATAAGATCGACAAAACACTTTCAGTTTCAACAGATACGGCAAAGCAGAAAACAAATCACCTGCTGGCCAACCTGGAAAAGAAATTGTTCAGGGCAGAAAAACGCAAGCACGAAACCGCGCTAATACAAATTGAAAACGTTAAAAAGCGCCTTTTCCCTAATGGAACTATGCAGGAAAGGACAATGAACATTGCGCCGATGTATGTGAATTATGGCGAGGACTTCCTGTCGACCTGTATTGAAAAGTTTGAACCATTAGGTGGTGATTTTACGCTGCTTTTACCTTAAATAACACGTCATCATATAAAATGAACTTCATCACCTTTACCGAATCCGAACTCAGAGCATTTACCCGTAACGTATTTAAAAAAATGGGCTGTTCTGATGAGCATGCAGATTTAGCAACCGATGTATTGGTTCGCTCCGATTTGAGGGGTATCGACTCTCATGGAGTGGCCCGTTTAAGCGGCTATATCCGCTTGTGGGAAAAGCAACGCATCAATGCTACACCAGACATCAGAATTGTTCATGAAACACCAACGACCGCAACAGTTGACGGAGATGCTGGCTTAGGACTTGTAGTTGCTCCCTTTGCCATGCAGATTGCCATCGAGAAGGCAGAGCAGTACGGTAGCGGATGGGTATCGGTAAAAAATTCCAACCACTTTGGCATTGCCGGTTATCATGCTTTAATGGCTGTTGAAAAAGATATGATTGGCATCAGCATGACTAATGCCAGTCCGCTGGTTGCGCCAACCTATGCCAATGAAAGACTATTGGGCACTAACCCGATGTGTTATGCTTTCCCTGCCGGAAAGTATCCTCCGGTGATTGTAGATATGGCTACGGCAGCGGCAGCAAACGGAAAACTTGAAATTGCACAAAGAGCAAACAAAAGTATTCCGGATGGATGGGTACAGGATAAAAACGGAGAAAGTTCAACAGACCCGAATGAATTGAAAAACGGAGGATCACTGCTTCCTTTGGGCAGCGACAAAGACCATGGAAGCCATAAGGGCTATGGTTTAAGTGCAACAGTCGACATTTTATCGGCAGTACTCTCCGGCGCAAATTACGGTCCATGGGCACCCCCTTTTGTGGCTTTCCTGGAACCTTCAGCCAATCCGGTAGGTGAAGGTTTAGGGCACTTTTTAGGGGCAATGAGGGTAGACGGCTTCCGACCGGCACGAGACTTTAAGAATCACCTCGATAATTGGATAGAACGCTTTAAAAGCGCCAAAACTGTAGATGCAGATAAAACGGTTATCATCCCGGGAGAACCGGAACATCAGTTTGAGCAGGAAAGAAAAGTGAGCGGCATACCTTTAATCGATGTTGTAGTCAACGATCTGAATGACCTGGCTGCACGTTTAGGGATTGATGGCTTACAGGTAACCGCCTGAAATATGAATTAACGGATGAATAGCTGCAAAGATTCATCCGTTGTGTTTTAATCAAAATTATTTTCTTCCGGCGGAGAAGGAAAATGCCCATGCAACTTGTTCCTCATTTCCTGGTAAATCGATAGTGGTTACATCACCTGTTGTGGTCCACTTCAGTTTACGCTTACCGTTCAACAGGGTTACTACGGTACCTTTTTTAGGCGCATTTCCTTTCCAGCTGATTTGTTTGGGCTGTTTACTATCAACCAGAAAAATGCCATAGATGGTATTTCCATCTTTGCTTTGGGTAAACCAGGTATTTCCGTCGTGGTAGTTTTTAGTGATGCGGGTATTGTAAATGGCTTCCCCGTTTATACTGGTCCACTTTCCAATTTCATTTAACCTGGCAACGGCACCTGCGTCCAGGGTACCGTCGGGCTTAGGCCCAACACCCAGTAGCAAGCTACCCCCTTTGGCAACCACCTCAACCAATTTATGTACTACTTCTTTAGCAGGTTTATAAGGGTCGTTTGGTACCCAGCCCCAGTTTCCGTTTAAGGTGAGGCAGCTTTCCCATGGGTAGTCTAACTGCTTCTCCGGAATTTTCTGTTCCGGTGTCTGGTAGTTCTCATACTGACCATGAACGGTTCTGTCTACCATAATTAAACCTGGCTGTGCTTTCCGGGCCATCGCTGCAATTTTAGGCATATCGATGTCCTGGCTCCATTTCGGGATCGGCGCTCCCCATGAAAGTACTTCTTCATTTACAGAGGACAGCGGACGTACCCAGCCGCCATCGAGCCATAAAATATCAACACTGCCATAATTGTTCATCAATTCCCCAATCTGATTGTAGGTATATTTTTTGAACATGTCCCAGCGCCATTTATACTTGTCAATGTCGTAATTGTTATTTCTGTTGGGTGTAGAGTATTTATCCCACCAGTAATATTGCGTATGCCAATCTGGTTTGGAGAAATAAGCACCAATCGTAAAGTTTTCCTTACGAAAAGCATCAAATACATATTTGGCTACGTCGCGTTTAGGGTTACCGGCAAAGGGCCCCTTGGCAATACTGAAATCACTTTCTTTGGTATCGAACATCGCGAAACCATCGTGATGTTTTGTAGTGAAAACCATGTATTTCATACCGGCGGCCTTACCTGCTTTGGCCCATTGCTCAGGGCTGAATTTAACGGGATTAAATTTTTCGCTTAGGCCCCAGTACCATTTCTTATAATCATCATATTTAATGGTCGTATCGCGTTCAATCCAGTCTTCCGAACAGATCGACCAGGATTCGATAATTCCGGGAATGGCATACAGGCCCCAGTGTAAAATCATCCCAAATTTTTTATCCTGCCAGGTGTCCAGCTTTGCTTTTACCAGCGGATCGGTCGGTGCCTCATACTTTGAGGATTGTTGAACGATATCGTCTCTTTGGGCGAATAAGGTTTGCGAGCAGCTGATAGATAGAAGTAAGAGTAGAATGCGGATTTTCATGTGCTAATAATAATAAAAATCCCGGGTTTTTAGGCCGGGATTTAAGTATTGATGCTTATGGCATCCAGAATAATTTTGTAGTCCTTGTATCTTTCGATTGTACAGCCTGGTAGTTAGCTGCGTTGTAGGTTTTTTCATTAGCCGGATAAACCAACCGGGTTGGTGGGGTTTCGAACCCTGCAAGTTTTCCTGTATTTGGGAAAGTTAACA
The DNA here is from genome assembly GCF_032678525.1 of Pedobacter frigidisoli. GTDB lineage: Bacteria > Bacteroidota > Bacteroidia > Sphingobacteriales > Sphingobacteriaceae > Pedobacter > Pedobacter frigidisoli_A. The sequence continues at coordinate 296,270 of NZ_JAVTSE010000004.1, read as the reverse complement.
CTGGATAACCAGTTCTTCTATATTCAGACCAGGCTTCCATTGACTGCAATACACCTAAATGTCCCCATTTTTGTGTATAGATTTTGGCCAATTTTTCTGTTGTCGTACCTGTATAAGCAGCTGATGTTGAGTTAACCCAAGTATCAACTGTTGCTGTAGCAGGAGCAGGAAGATTGGTGTAACCATTACCCTGGTTCAGATTATTCAGATAGTAATAAAAAGTAACAGACTGTCTTAAACCATTGTCGTATGCAACCTTGGCGTCAGCTGATGTTCCCCATCTTTCGTAAGCTTCTGCTTTTAATAAATTTACCTCTGAAGCTGTAATCACTATCCCCGGAAGTTTTTGGTTGAAAAGCAAAGTAGCGGAATCTAGAACAGCATAGTCAGCAAAACTACTCTCCTGCTGTGCTGAAGTAAATGAGATTGGCATAGCCCTATAGGTTGCATTTGCCACAAATTTGCCATTTGTAGTCCTTCCGTATTTATCAAAGATCACTGGAATACGGGGATCATTATTAGGCAACATCAGGGTGTTCAACAAATAATCAGGAGCATACCAGCTGCCTTCTAAAAATGCGCTGCTCAAATCGCTCGTGCTGTTTGTTAGTGGCTGCAATAAAATGTCAGCGCTTGCCGGACTATATGATCCTGCGTTTCCACCATCTACTAAGGGATAGGTTGTCGCATCAGCAAGCATGGCAAGTACTGCAGGTTTTGCTGTAGCCTCATCAGTCTTTGAAATACGCATTAGCAACCTCAATTTTAAAGAATTTGCATAACGTGCCCAACGGCTCACGTCACCTGATAAAAGGATATCCGCTTTGCTAAAATCTTTATTTGTCGCATTTGCTTTGAAGAAAGCTGCTGCAGATGTAAGATCAGCAATAAATGTAGTATACAATGCTTTTTGAGCATCATACTTTGGATTTTTAATCGTACTTGATGTTTCTAAGCTACCCGCTTCACTATATGGAATATCTCCCCAAAGATCCACCATTTTCGCAGCCTGCTCTATCAAAGTAACTTTGGCCGCCTGCATGATGAGGTTCTGACTTGCTTTTTCTGTAGCGCTCAAAGAAGCATAGCGAACTTCCATTGCCCGATATAGCGCCATTACCCCACTACCGTTTCCTCCGGTAGTGTAAAAATCGTCCCAATAGTTTTGTACATAACTATCATTTTGCCTATATATACTATTTGTATTGGAGAAATATGCTGTTTGGGCATAAACACCAGGCATTTGGGTTAAAAAGGTACGTACGTTCCAGTATTTGGCAGCAACCCTGTCGTTATTTAACATTGCTGTAAATAAGCCTGGCACACTTGCCGTTTGCGACTTTTCGGGGTTATTGTATAATTCTTCAAGATCTTTTTTGCAACCTGCTAATGTAGTTAGGGCTACTAAAAATAAACTTAGTTTTATAATTAGCTTTTTCATTTTTCTAAGATTAGTCGGTTAAAAATTTGCTGATAATGAGAAGCCGAAATTTCTTGCAGCAGCTGTTGAACCAACATCTACACCTTGTGACCACCACATATTTCCAAGAACAGCTTCCGGATCTAAATCTTTAAGTGTTCTGTAAATGTAGAACAGGTTACGCCCGATAAGTGAAAATTTAAGGTTGTTGATCTTCATTTTGCTGGTCAACGCTGCCGGAAATTTGTAACTCAAGGTGATCTCTCTCATTTTAACATAACTGTTATCAAAAATTTCGCCGTCAGTTAAAGATCCTTCACCCCAGTTGTAGGTAGTCAGATAATAATCGGCAGCTGATAATACTTTAGTGTTAGCAGCACCAGTATTTTCATTTACACCAGCGAGTAACACGCCATCGTTGTAGGTTTTGCCAGCTGAAGTATAGGTAAGTCCGCCATTGGCAGCATCCCTATACTGCATCGAGTTTTCTAACATACCTGCTCCACGCATATATTTCAAATTTGGAGAAATTAACTGGCCGCCCAAACGATAATCAATTGTGAAATCAACAGCAAAGTTTTTATAGCTAAAGGTGTTAGAAAAACCACCTACCATTTTCGGCATAATATTACCAGCTTTAACATACGTACTGTTATCCATTACATAATAACCATCATCATTAATCAGGTAGTTTCCGTTAGCATCGGTTTTACGCGGGCGGATATAAATATTACCCAAATCTTCACCAGCTTTAGCTACGATTTTTGCTGTTGATTGATCGGAAGCATAGAAAGGAATCTCCGACATTCCATCAGCAAGCGAAATTACTCTTGATTTATTTAGAGCAAAGTTAAAACGGGTATCCCAACGGAATTTACCAACGATAGGAGTTGCGTTCAAGGCCAGCTCAAATCCGCGGCTACCAATTTTACCAATATTTACAATTTGACTTTGAGCGCCGTTAGTAGAAGTTGTAGCAAGTGAAGTAATTTGGTCGTCTACTGTATTGTCATAATAGCTTGCATCTAATCCTAATCTTCCATTTAAGAAACGGGTTTCTAAACCAAATTCTTTTTCATACTTCATTTCCGGTCTGAGTGTTGAATTCCCATAGGTACTTGAAGTAATTAAAGAAGGAACTGAACCGTTTATGGTTTGCAAAGAAGTTTGTGTATACACAATATTCGATTGGTATAAAGGAGCGGCATTACCTACCATACCATAAGCAGCACGGAGTTTACCGTAATTCCAGAATTTTGGCAGTTTCCAAAGGTCGCTGAAAACAAAACTTCCATTTACCGAATAATATCTGTACCGGTTATTTTGTGGAGGTAAGGTAGAGGCATACTCCTGTCGGCCGGTTGCCTCCAAGAATAAGAAATCTTTGTAAGAGAAGTTAGCCATTCCAATATAAGCATATTTGATTTGCGCTTTTCTAGTAGCGTTTGTAGTTACAACACCAAATGAGTTGTTTAAGGAAAACCAGTTTTCAGATACCAACCCATTAGCGGTAGCAGAACTTTGATCTCTGTAATTTTCTTTTCTACCGGTATAACCACCGCTCAAAGAGATTTTAAAATCTTTACCTACGGCGTTTGAATAGGTTAATAACGCATCACCATACAAAATTGAATATTGTCCCTGTGTTACAGTGTAACCACCCGTACTCGAATTGCCATTTAAGGAAATCGGGTACTCATTGTATTGGTTGTTTTCTGATTTTACTCCTGTATAATCATTACCGATACGGCCACGCAGTTTAAGGTTTTTTACAATATCGTAGTTTAGCGTAACACTTGAAATCAAACGGTTTTCATTTTCCTTGTACTCATTTTTTAGCTGTTGCCAGTAAAAATCCAAAAGATTCGTAGCTCTGATATTATATAAAAAGCGCTCTGACCTGTTTACCTGATCGTAAGTAGCATACTTATAGCCATCACTAGTCTGGAACTTTTCTTTCATTAAGCCCATATCTTCAGCACGACTGAAAAATCCAGCGAAAGACCCTAACACCTGACCAAGCTGATATGGTCTGTTATTGGTAATGGTATTTACATAGCTCACCACAACATCAGCTGATAGCTTTGGATGCAACTTAATGGTCGAATTTAAGTTGAATGAATTTTTAGATCCTGTATTTCCTTCCTGTGTACCGGTATAATCTAAGCGTGAAGCTGAGAACCTATAATTGAAATCATCACTTTGCTTAGAAATGGCGATGTTGGCATTAGAGGTATAACCGTCTCTAAAAACGTCTTTATAGTTGTCGGGCTGAGGCGAGTAAGACCTGATTGATCCGTCCCACCATCTTACTTGCTGTCCCTCCATCTTTGGACCAAAGTTGGCATAAGCGCGAAAATAAGGACGAAATCCAGACGGAGATGTAGTATCTGCGATCCAACCTTCTTCAGTAGCACCATTTGCAACGTTAGTTGCCCTGTCATAACCAGGGCCATAAGTATTTTGGAAATTCGGAAGGAATGCTACCTGATCGATGGACCCCTGATAGTTGAAGTCAATTCCAAGTCCTTTTCCCTTAGCACCTTGTTTAGTAGTAATCATTACGACCCCATTTCCAGCTTCCGAGCCGTACAATGCCGAAGCACTTGCACCTTTAAGGATGGTCATACTCTCAATATCTGCCGGATTGATATCCAATAACCCGTTACCACGAATACGTTGATCACCCCAATAATTGTTATTATTTGCCCCATCAATTCCGTTTTGCTGATCGTTGCGGATAATAATACCATCTACAACATACAATGGCTGTTGATTAAAACTGATTGAGTTTACACCACGGATCTGTACGTTTACCGCACTGCTCGCTCCACCCGGTGCCGTTGTGATTTTTACCCCAGCCGCTTTACCGTAAAGTGCAGATGCAAAGTTGGTATTACCTGCCTCTGTTAGCTGCTTTGCGGTAACAGAGCTTACTGCATAACCAAGAGATTTCTCTTGTCTCTTAATGCCCATAGCGGTAGTCACGACATTTACTTCTTCCAGATTGTTGGCAGTCTCTTTTAATAATACTGCCAGAGTTGTTTTACCGGCAATCGGCAATTCCTGCCTAGTATATCCAATTGCTGAAAACACCAACACATCCGTTGGGTTTGCTGCGATTGAAAATTTACCAGAGCCGTCGGTTTGGGTAACCTTTGTGGTTCCCTTAACCGACACGCTTACTCCGGGCAAAATTCCGGAAGCGTCTTTCACGGTACCCGTGATGGTTTGTTGTGCATAAGCTGCTACTGTTAATACGGTTAGTAATAGCAAGCTTAAACATCTCATGTAGACTTTTTTCATGATTGTTTAGTTGTTTTGTAAAAGGTTATGTTGTTGGGAGATGTTAAGATTGTTAGTTGACTTTATACGCTCATATCTGGGTCTTTTGGTTTGGTTTATATTGTTTCTTTGTTAATCCATTTGAAGATGTTCCATCATTAAACTTGCAGCGGCAAGCAATTCGGCGCCATCAGTGAGCGTAGATACTTTGATTTCGGTTTGCTCGGCTATCCTGGCAATACAGAATTCATTGATGGCCTGCTGTATGGGCGGCAACAGCATTCTTCCGGCCTTTGCGCCTCTTCCGCTTAGTACTATACACTCCGGGTTAAGGATATGGATGAGCGTTGCCAATCCTTTCCCCATTTGGAAAGCCGCCTTTGCAAGTATAGAAACCGCAGCAGGATCCTGCTGACTAACAGCCTCAAGGAAATGATCACTGGCATGTTTGGTTTTATCTGCAAATAATTTTTTCAGACTCGACTCAATACCGTGCGCAACGGCCTGCTCTGCTTTCTGTGTCATTACCAAAAGCGAGGTATCCAGTTGTATACAGCCTCTTTTACCACATGAACACAGGTTATTGCTTTCAGATAATGGAATATGGCTGAATTCACCGGCGTTCCCTCCGCTCCCGCGATACAACTTACCATTCAGGATCATGCCCAAACCTGTTCCCCAGCCGATATTTACAATGAGTACATCAGTCATGTTTTGGGCCTCGCCAAAGTTTAACTCAGCCAGGGCAATTAAACTGGAGTCGTTATCGATGTAGACCGGCAGCTCAATCCCATTTTGCAGGTACTGCTGGATGGTTAGCCCATCGCCCACCTTCAGGTAAGTATGATTCACCCCTTCATCGGCATTTACAAATCCAGGCATCCCGATGCCAACGCCAAGAATAGCTTCTTTTTTCACACCCGATTTAACGATGCAGTCGTTAATAAACGCTACCAGATCACCAGCATTGCTTGTCTCGGCTGTCATGACAAATTCCAACAGCTGAACTGGCATGATCATTTTATGCGACAGATTATAAATTGTTAACCTGGTGGTTAGCTGATCCATCGCAATGGCAATAATGTATTTCTTTAAATCGGGATTGATCAGAAACATTAAAGGACGTCTTCCGCCTGTTGAAGGCGCTAAGCCCTGCTCCATAACATACCCATCAGCAATCAGACTATTCACCACGGAGGTGACCAATGGCAAACTTTTATGCGTCAGCTTACTCAGATCAGTAAGTGACAGCACCTTTTTGTAGTACAAATACTTGATAATGTCAGCTTTGAGCCGCTGACTTTTTTCTACAATGATGGACATAAAGTTTGTTGATTAATCAAACTTAATAATTTAATTTAAAACATCAATAAACTTTTTAATTTTTTATAAAAGATAATTTATGCAATGTTATGAAATAAGAAAGGCGAATAATCTTTCGATTATTCGCCTTTTCGTAATTTTTTATAGTATTTTCTTAGTGAATCCCCATGAAAAGCCTGCTCCACCTGATTTTATGCAGGAAAGAAGCCGCGCTATCCCAGCTCATCCATACGAAAAGAGCTTTACCCACGATATGGTCTTCAGGTACGAAACCCCAGTAGCGTGAATCGGCTGAATTGTGACGATTATCTCCCATCATCCAGTAATAATCCATCTTGAAAGTGTAGGTAGTAGCTGGCTTATCATTGATATACCAAACACCATTTACCTGCTCTACCTTGTTTCCCTCATAGGTCCTGATTGCTCTATAGTATAAGGGCATGGTGGTACTGTCAATATTAACTGTCCATCCTTTCGACGGCACTTTAATAGGTCCGAAGTTATCTCTGTTCCAGGCGCGCTTAGGATCGTGAGGGAATACACCTCCTGGTTCCGGCCCTACCGGATCGGGACTTAGTTCTACCGATGCAACGAAGTCTAATGCCTTTAATTTTTCGGCCATCTCTGGTGAAGCATTGGCGATGTAACTGTTCGCATCGCCTGCCTGCTGCATTGTTCCTGTTTCCAGTCCTATATCAGTAAGCATATTGATATTAAATTCAGTTGATTTGAAAGTAATGCGATAAGGCATCATCCCTGTATTTTTAAGTGGCTCGGGCTTGCTGTTTACTGCTGCAACACCATTGCTCATGGAAATGACATCTCCCGGAATGGCGATACACCTTTTGATAAAATTCTCCCGTTTATCCACTGGCCGGTCGACAATGGTGAAGGTACTTCTTACCTGCTCGCGACCCAGGTTGCGCACCAGGTTGTAGTAGCTGTCTTCCTGATTTTCTACCGCAACGGTATCGCCTTCAGGAAAGTTAAATACCACTACATCGTTTCTTTTAATTTTCGATAATCCTGGTAAACGATGGTATTTCCATTGTACGCCATCCCAGTAAGCTTTAGTGGAAGTGGTAAGCGGCATGGTGTGATGCGCAAAAGGAAAAGCTACCGGAGTCATCGGAATACGTGCACCGTAATTGACCTTACTTACGAACAGGAAATCGCCGATTAGCAGCGAACGCTCCATTGATCCCGACGGGATGGTGTAAGCTTCGATAAAGAACACCCGGATAATAGTGGCAGCAACAACCGCAAAAACAATTGCGTCTACCCACTCACGGGTTTTGGTTTTTTTCTTTTTAGGAGTATCTTTCTTCCTTTGCCAGAATTTGTAATTCATATTTTTATTTGTTGGTTAACGGTAAATCCGGTAACTATTATCTGTATGTTATGGTTAACTGGTATATTTGTTAACCAGTTAACGGGTAATGAATATCCTTCTTATTCAAATATATCAGTAATACTGAAAAATCCTTTTTTGTCTTTCACCCATTCTGCGGCAACTACTGCGCCTAATGCAAATCCGGCCCTGCTGTGTGCAGTATGCTTAATTTCAATATCATCCACTTCGCTGCTGTAAATTACGGTATGCGTACCCGGGATGTTCTCAATCCTATGCGATTCGATCAGCAGCTGGTCTGTTTTCGGGAACACCTCTACATCTTTGCCAACCTCTTCATTTAACCATTCCGATTTACGCTCCACGTTATCGAGTATGCCTTCGGCCAGCGTAATTGCTGTACCACTTGGCGAATCGAGCTTTTGGGTGTGGTGAATTTCTTCTACCTGTACCTCATACGCCGGATAGTTATTCATCAGCTTCGCCAGTGTCTGGTTCAGTTTGAAGAATAAATTAACGCCAATACTGAAGTTAGACCCGTAAAGCAGGGTATTGTTACTGCTATCGCAGTCATTCTTCACCTCCTGAAGTTTTCCATACCAGCCGGTTGTACCTACAACAACGGGAACATTGGCATCAAAACAAGCATCGATATTACTTAAAACAGAATCCGGGGTACTAAAATCGATGGCCACATCGGCAGCCTTTAAGTTTTGCCTGGTCAACTCTTCCTGGTTATCGATTGATATTTTTAAAACGATTTCATGGCCGCGTTCAAGTGCAAATTTCTCAATAATCTGCCCCATTTTGCCATAACCTAAAAGCGCAATTTTCATAATATTAAAATGTTAAGGAAAGTTTTAAAGCAGGTGTAGCATTAAAACCATACATACTGTTAGAATTGATCATTGATGGCATCACCCTGAAGGTGAGGTTATCATCGATATTAAAATAATGCAAACGTGCAGAAACATAGGCATCAATAATATTGGCTGCATATAGCAATCCGTAAGAAAATAGTACAATCTGTGAGTTCCGCTTAGTGGTGCTTTTGGCAGATAGAATACCGGCGCTGGAAAATCCGGCGAGTGAAGGATTGGTTTCATCATCGCCACCTGCTGCTTTTTTTTCCCTGGCCTGTGCTTCCTGCAAATACATTTTGTAATCCTTACGGTTCTGAATATACGATAAGGTTAAAACAGTTGCGCCTCCATAAATCGCAGCGATTTTCCCGCCGGTGTACACCTTCTGCCAGAACTGACTTTTACCAGCCCTGGTTCCGTAACCATCATTCAGAATCTGAATGTTGTACAACTGCCCCCAGCCGGGAATGACCATGGATCTGAAAACAGCCTTTCTTCCGGCAACCTTACCCGGATTGACGTACTTTGCCTTCATTGAATCCTGGCGTGACATTGGTTTTGCCGGTTTAGCAATCTCCGAAGAAGAGTTACGCTTTAACCTAGTGGTATCTGCGCTTTTCAATACAGTATCCTTTACCTGAGCAGATGCCAGATTTACACCAATACATGTAAATAACGAAACCAGTACTAAAAGCTTAATCCTCTGCATTACCAATCCAATAGCTCTAAAATCCTGTTCAGGTCATCATCACTCATAAAAGGAATTTCAATTGCGCCTTTGCCATTCTGCGTTACTTTTAGCTTTACGCGGGTAGCGAATTTAGAAGCTAAATCGTCCTGAAGTTTCTGATATTGGAAAGAAACTCCGGCAGACTTCGGTTTATCATCGGTTTTGACAGGTGCATGTTGTAAGTTGCGGACAAGTTCTTCCACTTTCCGTACGGATAAACCTTTCTCCAGGATTTCCTGGTGAATAAACAATTGTTTGTCTACCCCATCCACGTTGATCAACGCACGGGCATGTCCCATTGAAATCCGCTGATCGCGGATGGATGCCTGAATCGCAGGCGGAAGTTTTAACAATCGAAGGTAGTTGGTTACGGTTGTTCTGTTTTTGCCAACGCGTTCTCCAAGTTGTTCTTGTTTTAAGCCCACCTCATCAATCATCCGTTGAAAACTTAAGGCTACCTCAATCGCATTCAGGTTTTCGCGCTGAATGTTCTCAATCAGCGCCATTTCCAGCATTTGCTGATCATTCGCACTGCGGATATAAGCTGGCACCTGAGTTAAACCGGCCAGTCTTGAGGCCCTGAACCTGCGTTCGCCTGATATTAACTGATATTTATTGGCACCCAGTTTTCTAACTGTGATGGGTTGGATAAGCCCCTGAACTTTGATTGAATCGGCCAGCTCATTTAAAGCGACCTGGTCAAACTCTGTTCTTGGCTGATATGGATTGGTTTCAACCTCATTTAAACTTACATGACTGATATTACCAATCTGCTCGGTTTCGCTCACTGCATTTACAGTTTGCTTTGGTGGATGAGTAGATTCGCTATCATCTAAAAGCGCACTTAAACCTCTACCTAAACCTGTTTTCCGCTGAAAAGATGTCATCTATAAATTATAATGTTGCTGTTCCTATATTTTCTTCTTCTCTCAACAAGCCGTTTTTCTTAACGATTTCGCGCGCGAGATTGAGATAATTGATGGCTCCCTTGCAGTTTGCATCGTGCATAATTACCGAAACGCCATAGCTTGGCGCTTCACTTAAGCGGGTATTACGCTGAATGATGGTTTCGAAAACCAAATCGTGAAAATGGGTTTTTACCTCTTCAACTACCTGGTTAGATAAGCGCAAACGCACATCATACATGGTTAACAAAATACCCTCTATTTCCAGTTCAGGATTTAAACGGTTCTGAACAATTTTAATGGTGTTTAACAACTTGCCTAATCCTTCCAGAGCGAAATACTCGCATTGAACAGGGATGATAACAGAATCGGCTGCAGTTAAGGCATTAATAGTAATTAAGCCCAGTGATGGAGAACAATCGATGATAATGAAATCGTACTGGTCTTTGATCTTTTCTAAAACCGCTTTCATTTTATATTCACGGTTATTGAGGTTGATCATCTCGATTTCTGCCCCAACTAAATCAATGTGTGCAGGCAGTAGATCCAGATTTGGGGTATCTGTTTTCTGAATGGCCTGTAAGGGATCGATATCATTGATGATACATTCATAAATACTATCTTTGATATTCCGGGGATCGAAGCCGATGCCTGAAGTTGAATTAGCCTGAGGATCAGCATCTACCAGTAAAGTTTTGTATTCTAATACGGCTAAACTCGCAGCCAGGTTTATAGATGAGGTTGTTTTACCAACACCACCTTTTTGATTTGCTAATGCAATTATTTTGCTCATCTATCTATCCGAAATTTACTTAACGTTTATACGGGCGTTGTTGGTTTATGCCTTTTTATCGGCAAAAAGTCCTATTTTTGCGCTGTTTACGCCCTTTTTCTCAATCAGCTAAGATACAAACTAAATGGCAAAATCAGCAATAAGGGTATTTGCGTTTTAAACATCTTATTAACAATTATCAAATGATAACAATAGTAGCCGCTACCAACAGACCCAATAGCAATACGCTAAAAATTGCTAAATATTACCAGCAGCAGCTTAAAAATAAAGGAGTGGAAGCGGGAGTATTCAACTTAGAGCACCTGCCTGCAGATGTTTTGAATACAGATATGTTCGGTAAGCGCTCTGAAGCATTCCAGAAAATCCAGGACATGATATCAGAAACGGATAAATTCCTTTTTATAATGCCTGAGTATAACGGAAGCTATCCAGGGGTTTTAAAAGTGCTGATTGATGCCTGCAATTACCCTGATAGTTTTTACGATAAAAAAGCGGCGCTTGTGGGTATTTCCTCCGGGAAGTACGGAAATATTCGTGGAGTTGACCATTTTACGGGTGTTTGCCATTACATCCATTTACATGTTCTGCCGCTGCGCCTGCACATTCCGAACATTAAAACTGAACTGGACGCGAGTGGGAACCTGATTAAAGAAGATACTATTCAATTTACAAACGAACAGATCGAAAAGTTCATCAGGTTTTAGGATGATGCATATGCCTGAATCGAGCTGCCCCCCTTTTGCTTAAACGATATAGGGCTCCATTTCTTTGTCGATGCTTTTGCGCAGCTCCATCAGCTTAATGGCATAGCCATGCATGGCGAGCTCTTTTTCCGTTTTCGGCTTAAACGCAGGGATGGTTTTGGGCTGTCCGTTATCATCTACGGCAACAAATACGATAATACAATGGGTATTTTTAACAAACTCTGACTGGCCAACAGGGTTTGGAATAGGCATCTACAGCGATGTGCATACTGGTGTTGCCGGTATAAATGATGCGTGCTTCCATTTTTACAAGGTGCCCGATATGTACGGGTTTGAAAAACCGGATCCCGCCGACATAGATCGTTACACAGTAGGAGTTGCTCCATTGCAGGGCACAGGCAAAAGCTGCCTGATCAATCCATTTCATCATCATCCCGCCATGCACCTTGCCCCCATAATTGACATCGGAAGGTTCGCTTAAGAACTGTAGTTCGATATGATTTTTTGGTTTTGCCATGATTGTTAATTCCCGCAGATTAAGGTGATTTACGCAGATTATTTTGCTGACAGCAATATGCAAAAATTATCATTTTTATTGAAACAGTTTAGCATTTACCATTGCTTGAATGATTTTTTATTTATATCAGAGATCTGCGTAATTAGCGTAATCTGCGGGGTATATGTAAAAACTATTTTAATTACTCCCGCAGATTAAGGTGATTTACGCAGATTATTTTGCCATAATACTGATCGCGTAACCTCCTCCAGGGGCACAATTAAGCGCTAATTTTGTTTTGCTGGTCACCTCCATTTTGCGGATGGTATAGGCTTTGGGATTCGTTTCGTAGTGCGCATCCTTCGCATCCGCATAAATGGTTGCCGTATATTTTTTCCCTGCATCTAAAAAGCTAAAATCAATTTTTGAGGTTCGGGCAATTTCATCATTTGTACGGCCTACAAACCAGTTATTTTTTCCTTTAGCTTTACGGGCAAAAGTGATGTAATCGCCGGGTTCTGCCTCTAAAACTTTGGTATCATCCCAATCCACCGCAACATCTTTGATGAACTGAAAAGCATCCATGTACTTGTTATAGGTTTCTGGTAAATCGGCAGCCATTTGTAAAGGGCTGTACATCGTAACATACAGGGCCAGCTGACGCGCCAGTGTACTGTGCACAAAAGAATTATTGTCGGGATTGTAAGCACTCACCCTGGTTTCGAAGATACCCGGGGTATAGTCCATCGGGCCGCCAATTAGCCTGGTGAAAGGCAATATGGTGGTGTGGTCGGCATTGTTGCCACCAAAAGCCTCATATTCTGTACCACGGGCAGATTCATTGCCTATTAAATTCGGGTAGGTGCGGGCCAAACCTGTTGGGCGAACAGCTTCGTGGGCGTTCACCATAATTTTATATTCAGCAGCTTTCTGTATGGCATACAAATAATGGTTGTTTAACCACTGGCCATAGTGATGCTCGCCACGGGGAATCATGTTTCCTACATAACCGCTTTTAACCGCATCATAACCATTTGCTTTCATAAACTTATAAGCCGTATCCAGGTGCCGCTCATAATTACGTACCGACGAAGAAGTTTCGTGGTGCATGATCATCTTGATCCCTTTGCTCGCCGCGTAGCGGTGTAATTCCTGCACATCAAAATCAGGATAAGGCGTTACGAAATCAAAAACATAATCTTTTGTTTTGCCAAACCAGTCTTCCCAGCCTTCATTCCAGCCTTCAACTAAAACGGCATCCAGTCCGTTTTTGGCGGCAAAGTCAATATACTCTTTTACATGTGCAGTATTGGCAGCGTGCTTACCATTTGGCTTTGTTTTCGAATAATCAGTTACCCCTAACTGAACACTGGTTAAATCATTGTAGGCCCAAGTGCTTTTGCCGGTAATCATTTCCCACCAAACCCCTACATATTTTGTTGGTTTGATCCACGATACATCTTTAAACCTGGTAGGTTCGTTAAGATTGTATGTCAGCTTTGACGTTAAGATATCACCAGCCTTATCGCTTACGATGATAGTTCTCCAGGGCGACAAACATGGCGCCTGCATGTAACCCTTATCCCCTATTGCATCGGGTGTTAACCAGGATTCTAATACCATATTTTTATCATCAAGGTTTAGCGACATTAAAGAATAGTTGATCAGCGCAGCCTCGTGAATATTGATATACAAACCATCTTTGCTTTTCATCATTAAAGGGGTTTGCAAACCTGTTGGCGAAAAAGTTGTTTGCGATGCGTTGGGCGTTACGGCATCTTTCATTTTACCCCGCACTTCAGATAAATTTGAAGTTGTAGTGCTGTATTCCTGCGTATCATAATCCCCTGGCAACCAGAATGCTTTATGATCGCCCGCTAAGGCAAACTGTGTTTTTTCTTCTTTAATAACGAAGTAATCAAGGTTTTTCTGCTCAGGAAATTCATACCTGAAGCCTAAACCGTCGTTGAACAATCGTAAACGAACAATGATATAGCGATTGCTTGCTTTTTGTGTAAGGGTTACCGCCAGTTCATTGTAATGGTTTACAATTTCCTTTACTTCTCCCCAAACCGGTTTCCAGGTTTCGTTAAAAGCGGTGGTTTTAGTATCGCTGATGGTAAAACCGTTGGTTAAATTTTTTCCATCTTTGAGCTCCAAACCAAGCTTACTGGTTTTGATAACATCTTTACCTTTATACTTCAAACTGTACGTTGGCACACCGCCTTCTGCTAAAGAAAAATTAGCGATCAGGTTGGCATCCGGTGATTTTAATTGCTGACCGGAAACGTTCCCGGAAATTAACACAATGCAAATAAATGCCAGAAGTTTGAGGAGGTTAACCGCTTTGTTGTTGTTTGTATTCACTGTATATAATTTATGTATCATTCTTTTATTATAGCTATCATTATTAATCGAGGAGCAAAGTTTCATCATCATCATCAGTTAAACTGAGCTGAATGCTGTCGCTTCCGGCAATCCCCTCAATGGAGCCACGGATATGGGTGGCGTTGAGTAAAACTTTTTCCAGCTGCTTCTCCCGTGCTTTCCAAAGGCGCTCCATGGCATCGCGTTCGCGCTGAATAGACAGTTTCATGCTCATAAAACCCTCGCGGATGGCTTTCCATTGCTCGGAGAATTCTGCTCCTGTTAAATAGTCGTAAAGCATGTGCATTTTATCTCCGCGGTTTTCCTGCGATTTCATGGCAGTCGATAAACGCAGAATACCATCACGCAACACGTATGCAACTGCGTTTACTTCTTCAAAAGAACAAATCCAAACGCCATCTTTCTGCCCAAAGCAATCCATGCCTTTAGGGTAACACTGACTAACAATTACAGCAACATCAACGCCCATGCTGCGCATGTCTTTTTTGAGTTTTTCAATCCAGTCGCCGCCAAAGTCTTTTGTGCGTTTGCTCTCGTAAATGATTTTTCCGCACTCCTGCCCAAACTGATTGCGTACAACCTGCACACAATCGGCCCCGCGAACGCCCTTCCCTACTTCTTCTATTACGTCAAAGGGAAAATTACTACGAAGCAGTTCTTCCAGAATCAGCTCCTGTACCTCTCCCTGCAACTGCATGCTGCCTTGCTCCGCTTTTCGCTTCATCTCCTCCGCCAGCTTTTTCTGGTCATCGAGCTGTTTTTCCAGTTCCTTTAAACGCAACTGGTGTTCTGTATCTTTTATGCTGTTTTTCTCGGCTTCCTGTTTTCGGATCTGTTCTACCAGTTCATTCCGTTGCTCCTGCATTTTACGTTGCATGGACAGCTCAAGCTCCTGTTCTTTTAACAGTAAACTTTCTTCCCGTTTTAAAAACTGTAATTCTTTTTCGCGGGCAAGCCTTAACTTTTCTGCGTTGTCTTTGGCAGAGCCTTCGAGCATTTGCAGTTTATTTTCATAATCTGAAGCGATACTTTTACGCAGATTCTCTTCTAAATCGCCTTTCAGCTTATTTTTTTCCTCAACAAGTCTGGCTTCAAAAGCTTTATGTTGCTGATGTTTATCTGCTTCAAAAACCTGAAGTTTGCGCTGATACTCTTCGTCCTTCTGCCTGGCATAGGCAGCAGCCTTTTCTCTCAGCTCTTTTTTATAATCTTCAGCCATGGCTTCTTCCATAGGAAAAACATGGGAACAGTTCGGACATTTAATTTCAGTGGCCATAAATAATGTTAGCTTCAGCAAAAAACTGAATAAATACAAAGATATTAAAGCTTTTCAGCATTGCACAGACGAGTTTTACACCTTTTACAAAACCTTCGACCGAACTTCGTGACCGACGGTTAAAATTTTACTCACCGGGCATTTTGAAGCAATGTCTTCCAATCGTGCTTTTTGTTCATCGGTTAACTGGCCTGTACAGGTAATTTCTTCGAAAAAAACAGTTTCATTATTTTCTGTACCGATATTTACCTCAACTTCAATTTTATCGACCGGCCATTCTTTGCGGTCTGCGTACATCCTTAAGGTGATGGCTACACATGATGCCAAAGAGGCCATTAAGAGTCCCTTGGGTGCAAACCCTTTGTGTGTACCGCCCAGTTCTACCGGTTCATCCACAATAATTTCATGTGAACCATTTGTAACTGAACAGGCATAGTGTTCTTTATTTATTGTTGCTCTTACCATTATCAATACTTTTTTTGTACTCCAAATATTGCGGTTTATCATTACATTTCGGGTAACATCTCCATCTTTTTTTGAAATCAGCGCGATGTAAATTAAAACTTTCTAACCTGCTGGTTGTTGCACTTATAAATACAAGATCATGAAGTACAGAAAGTTAATCGGAAAATATTTAACGCAGAAGTCAGATAATAACGTTCAGGTTGCGCTTGCCCTGGTAGCAGGACTAGCCGCAGGTGCAGTAATCAGTGTATTATTTGCGCCAGACAGCGGTAGTGGTACAAGAGGGAAAATAGCAAAAGGCGCCAGGAATCTTGGATATGGTTTTCAAGACAAATACAACCTTTTAAGAGAGAAGGTTTTTGGCGTTGAAGCTTTTGAGGAGAGTATTGTAGAGCAGGAAATTCCTCATTTTAAACATAAGGTAGCGAAAAAACCTAAATCAGATATTAAAGATATTCTGGAACATGCACATGAAAATGGTCAGGTTCAGGAAGGTCAGGGTTAACATTGAAACATTTTTTTAATTTTACAGGATAATATCGTTAAATGATTTTTATCCTGTCTAAAATTTTAATGTTTCTCATTAAACCCATCATCTGGATACTTACACTTTTAATCTGGGCAGCATTAGCGAAGAAACATAGACAACAAATTCTTGGCTGTGCTGTTGGATTACTGGCCCTTTGTTCGAATGGTGCGCTGTTTGGGACAGTGATGAATGCCTATGAAGCGGGCTATCCTGAAAAACAGCATTACGACGTTGGCATTGTGCTGGGAGGCTTCTCGGGGCTTAACAAACGAAACGGTAAGATTGCATTTTCGGGAGCGGGCGACAGATTGTTTCAGGCCGTTTCGCTTTTTAAAAGTAAACAGATAGATAAAATATTAGTGGCCAGCGGTAATGCGAACCTGTTAGATAACGAAGTCAAAGAAGCCGATCTCGTAATCAATTACTTAAAACTGATTGGTATACCTGATTCGGCTTTATTAGTTGAAAATCAAAGCAGGAATACCGTAGAAAATGCAAGAAACAGTATCAGTCTGATTGAAAAAGTGAAACCTGCGGCTAAAATACTGGTGATTACCAGCGCCTGGCATATTCCGCGGGCGAAGCTCATTTTCGACAGGCAATCAAAACATAAAATCGAATACTATCCAACAAACTTTGCCGGACCGGATCAGATTGATTTTGCCGATTTCATTATACCTAGTGCCTCTGCGCTTGGTGGCTGGGAAATGCTATTCAAGGAGTGGATAGGACTGGCAGTAGACCGTTTACGAAGTTAATCCTTGAGAATAGCTCACTATCCTTCAATAGCCTTCCAAAGCATGTCTTTTAATTCTAAGAGATTTTTTTGCGCCACCGACGATATAAAAATTGAAGGAACGGCAGGCAGATCCTGTTTCATTTCAGTCATCAATTCTTCATCAAGCATATCGGACTTGGTGATGGCCAGCACATGAGGCTTCTGCATCAATTCGGGATTATAGGATTGCAACTCCCGTTTCAATATCTCATATTCCTCTTTTATGCTCCGGCTGGTATCGGCGGGAACCATAAACAACAATACAGAATTACGTTCAATATGTCTTAAAAAGCGATATCCTAACCCTTTACCTTTTGAAGCGCCTTCGATAATTCCGGGAATATCGGCCATTACGAAAGATTTACCTCCACGGTAACTTACAATGCCTAAATTGGGTACAATGGTGGTGAACGGATAATCTGCAATTTCAGGTTTGGCAGCAGAAACCACGGATAATAAGGTAGATTTACCTGCATTCGGAAATCCTACCAAGCCCACATCAGCTAGAACTTTCAGTTCAAGGATATTCCAGATTTCTTTACCGGGTTCTCCTGGCTGTGCAAAACGAGGGGTTTGCTGCACTGAATTTTTGAAGTGTGCATTCCCCAATCCGCCACGACCACCGGCAGTTAGGACTTTGGTTTCGCCATCTTTGGTGATTTCAAAGAGAACTTCACCGGTTTCGGCGTCTTTGGCAATAGTCCCTAGTGGCACTTCGAGAATTTCATCCTCTCCCTGCTTACCCGATTTATGGGAACTTCCTCCGGCGCCACCATCCTGGGCAATAATGTGCTTGCGGTATTTTAAATGTAATAATGTCCAGATATGAATACTGCCTTTCACAATGATGTGACCGCCGCGACCGCCATCACCACCATCAGGTCCACCCATAGATGTTAAAATATCACGGTGTAAATGTGCAGAACCTGCCCCTCCCTTGCCAGAACGGCAACAAATTTTTACATAATCTACGAAATTGGAACCCTGAGACATATTACCTAATTATAAAATAAAAAATGGCGGAAAAAAATCTAAATCTTTTCCGCCATTAAACAAAAATTCAATTATTTAGAATTGATCGATTACAGCGCAAAGATCACTATAAACTTTTTCTATTTCACCAATTCCATTCACTTTTTTCAACTTCCCTTGCTCCTCATAATAAGGCAATACATGGATTGTTTTATCAAAGTATTCTGAAATACGTTTTTTCAACTTTTCTGCATCATCATCCGGACGGCCACTTACTTTGTGACGTTCAGCGATGCGTTTAGTCAGTTCATCCTGATCTACATCCAAGGCAATTACACCGGCTATGTTACTGCCTTTACGCTCTAAAAATAAATCAAGTTCTTTTGCCTGAGGAACAGTACGTGGAAAACCATCGAATACAAATCCTTTTGCTTCCGGGTTTTTATCCACTTCTTCTTCAAGCATTGCGATTGTAATGGCATCAGGTACCAATTCACCATCAGCTAACAGTTGACTAACTTTTTTTCCTAATTCTGTTTCTCCTTTAACGTGTGCTCTAAAAAGATCGCCTGTTGAAACATGTACTAACTGATATTTTTCGATCAGTTTCTCAGATTGGGTGCCTTTACCCGCCCCTGGAGGGCCAAAGAGAACTAAATTAAGCATTAACGTGGTTTAGGTTGTCTTTAAAATTAAAAAAGCCTTATTCCTATGGCTTTAACTAAATAGAAAATAACACAATGTGTTGCCTTTCAAGGCTGCAAATATATAATTATTAATTTAGATGAGTTTTATAATTGACAATTAATTTGAAAAACCAGGCAGTATTAAAGAAAAGAGAATCATAAACTGATTCTCTTTTCGTGTTTGATTAAGGTATTAAATTTGATTCACGTAACTGATCGAACAGCTGATAAAATGCTTCTTCTGTATCCTTGAAAACCAGGAATCCAAGCTTTCTGCTTTTCGACATGTCGGTCATCACTTCTATGGGTCTACCCAGATCAAGGTCGGTATGCCATGCAGAGGCCAGTCGTTTTAATTCTGTTTCTTTGAGATTGTATTTGCGTGCAATGCTTTGCCAGATTTCACCATCATTGGCCATTTCTGTTTCGAGCGGTTTAATGGTACCTTCGAAACCAACCGGCGTTACACCGAAATATGCGGCCAGCTTATTCCATAGCCTGCTCCAGCGGAACACATCGCCATTTACTACATTAAACGCTTCATTTTTTGCTTTGTCTGTAGTTGAAGCCCAGATCAGTTGATCTGCAAGCACATTGACGTCGGTTACATCTGACAGGCCATTCCATTGTGCTGAAGAGCCCGGCCACCTGAACTGTCGCCCTGTTTCTCTACAAATGGTTGCATAAACAGCCAGCGTGGTACCGAGATTCATGGCATTACCAACGGCCTGGCCAATTACAGTGTGTGGCCTGTGAATACTCCAGGTAAATCCATCACGTGCAGCAGCGGCATACACTTCATCTTCCTGTGCGTAATAGAAGTTTTCAATTTCTAATCTTGGGTGTTCCTCTCTCAAAGGTGTTTCCGGAAGAAAACCATCCTGAGCATAGGCTTCAAAAGGGCCTAAATAATGTTTCAGTCCGGTTACCAATGCCACATGCTGTACCGATTGGTGCGCTGACAATACCTCGAGCAGATTACGGACCATCAGGCTGTTAACCCTGATGTTTTCTGCCTCAGTATCATTGCGCATCCAGGTGGTGATGTATACATGTGTGGGTTTGATATCCGCCAGGCTATTTCTTAAGCCTTCAGGATCCAGGAGATCAGCGGATACAGGTTTCAGTCCCTCGATTTCCAGATTTGGTGTACGCGCTAAACCATAGGTATTCCATCCCTGAGAAATGAGTTTTATGGCCAGGTTACTTCCTGCAATGCCACTTGCACCTACTACTAATGCTATTTTATCCATACTATTTCACTTATTGCCAATTTGGCCGGAGCCAGTTGCCTTGTTTAAATTTGTATACAAAAATAGCGCTGCTGATGCAGCCTGCACTTGACCTGCGTCAACAAATACAGATGATATGGATCAATCGCCTATTAGCTGAATGAAAACTTATATTTGCAATATTTGCATAAAAACATTTCAAAAATGATCAACGTACTCTTCAGTCACATTGAAGAAAAAGTTTCCCTCAGCAACGAAGACAAGGTGCTGATAGCCGGCTTCTTTTCGCCCAAGAAACTGAGAAAAAGACAATACCTTTTGCAGGAAGGTGAGATTTGCAAAAATCTCGTTTTTGTGGCGAAAGGCTTGCTCAGAACCTACAACATCGGTGAGAAGGGCAGCGAACACATGAGTATTTTTGGTTGGGAAGGATGGTGGCTGTCAGATTTCAATAGTTTTCTTACCGGCCAGCCAGCAGTTTTTAACATTGATGCCATAGAGGATTCAGAATTGCTGATGCTTTCGAGAAATGATTATGAGGCACTCACACTGGCAATACCGGTTATGGATCGCTATTTTAGAATTTTATACCAGAACAGCCTGGTAACGAAAGAACGCCGGCTGATGAGCACCATTACGCATAGTGCAGAAGAACGTTATCTGCAGTTGCTGGAATCGAGCCCACAAATGGCCGAAAGGATTCCACAAAACTTAATCGCTTCTTATCTGGGAATTGCTCCGGAAACACTGAGCAGGATTAAAAAAAACCTGCTTTCAAAAAACCGGTAATCAGGTTGATGTTCCCGGTAAGCGGGATAGGCTTATCACTTTGCGAAGTAAGTGTTACTAAAAACAGTGGGTATAAAAAAAGGACTTCGATCGAAGTCCTTTTGATGTGCACTTGTAGGGATTCGAACCCCAAACCTTCTCATCCGTAGTGAGATGCTCTATCCAATTGAGCTACAAATGCATTTCCGTATCGTTAACGGACTGCAAAGGTATAAACTGAGTTTTAATTTTCCAATTAAATTTTAAAAAAAATAACAGTTTTTATTTTGCAGTCTCCCGGTTAATTAGCCAGAACCTCGTTAATTTGCTTGAAGTCAGGCAATTCTTTTGCGTCTTCTAAAACTTCTGCATAAATTATTTTTCCTTCTTCATCGATTACGAAAGCGGCTCTTTTAGAAACCCCCTTTAATCCGAACACGAATTCTGGATATAAAGCATCATAAACTTCAGATACATCTTTATTGAAATCAGATAAAAGTGGGAACTGATAATTCTGTACCTCTTTAAATTTAGCCAAAGAAAATGGAGAATCGACAGAAATTCCTAAAACCTGTGCATTGATCCCTTCGTAATAACTGAAATTATCACGCATGGTGCATAGCTGCTCCGTGCATGTTCCGGTAAAGGCCATTGGAAAGAAGTGTATAATTACTTTTTTGCCTTTGAAAGCAGATAACGAAACTTCAGTTAAATCTGAACTGTATAATTTAAAATCCGGGGCCTGATCGCCAATTTGTAGTGACATATATTTTTATTTAATTGTTTTATTTGTTATGCTGCCTTTAATGCCAGCTGTTCATTTGTTCATCCAGTATTTGCAATCCTTCTTCGAAACTATGCGGACTATAGCCTATATCAGCAATCGCTTTATACAGTACAAAGCCTGTCCGCATAGGTCGTCTGGCAGACTGATTTAAAGTCTGCGAGCTAACCTCTGTAACGATCGAATGATCGAGAGACCAATAATCGGCAACTTTTCGCACAATATCAGCAATACTCATGTAATCTTTACCCGAAATATGATAAATTCCTCTGGCACTTTTTTCTACAGCCAGCAGACACGCATCTGCCAGGTCTTCGGCCAATGTAGGCATCCGCAACTGGTCGTTTACCACATTTATGGGGAGTCTTTTTTCGAGAGCGCCTTTTGCCCAAAGCACGATATTACTCCTGCTCATATCGTTTGTGATTCCATAAACGAGAATCGTTCTGATGATTGTCCAATGAATAGAAGAGTTTCTAAGCGCCTGTTCAGCTAATACTTTTGACTGCCCATAATAGCTAAGCGGATTGACCTCATCATCTTCTTTATATGGGCCAGCGGCACCATCGAATACAAAATCTGTACTCAGGTATATAAGCTGTATATTGTTAGCTTCGCAAACCGATATTAGTGTATTAACGGCCAAAACATTTAACTGATAACAGCTTTCCTGATTGCCCTGAGCAGTATCAACATTGGTCATTGCGGCGGTATGAATGACCGCATCAGGCTGATAATAGCCGATAACAGCCTTTACCTGAGCCGGATCAAGAATATCCATTTCAGCATACTGATACCCCAACGCTGAGGGAAAGCGGTTTTTACCTTTAGAAGTTGCAATAAGTTTAGCGCTCCCCTCTGCAACGATCTTCTCTGTAATTTTCTGTCCGAGTAAACCATTGCTGCCAGTTACTAATATAGTTTTCAAAAAATTTAATATTTGAGTGTGATGAAATGGTTGATTGTAATAGCTTTGTGACCGGATAGTATCCTAATCTAGTAAAACCAAATATAGTCATGAAGTTAACACTCCTCTCATTTTTTTTACTCTTGAGCATCGTCGGTTCAGCCCAGGAAACTTCATCTCCTGACACAGGGATAAAGCGAAACAGTATCTATGCCGAATTACTTGGCAATGGTGGCGTTTATTCCATTAATTACGACAGGATTTTTCAATTAAACAATCACTTGAAAATTGTTCCGAGAGTTGGTTTTTCTACTCTTCAAAATGTGATTATTGTCCCGATTGAAGCGAACTTACTGATCAGCGGCAGCAAGACTTCTAAAAATTTCTTTGAAGGTGGTTTGGGCGTAACAATACTAAAACCCCTTAGTGGTTTTTCCGGTCAGCTACTCACCATCAATGGCTACGATTATGATTTCAAAAACGAAGCAGTTAATACGCCGCTCATTGTGAGGGCAGGTTTCAGGCACCAAAAACCAAAGGGAGGATTAATGTATAGAACAGGATTGTTGTTGTTCACCGGTGAAGATTCGTTGCTGACTTTAGGCATTGGAATTGGTTACACTTTTTAATTCCGAATATTGTGTTTTAAATGCTTTAGAAACTAAAATTTTAAGGGTGTTTTTTGAGGCTAAACCACCACATTAAATCCCGTTAAAAAAACTTATAATATATATTTAAAATTTACTAATAATAACTTAACTTTGCCAACCGAATTGAGGCCCCTTTAAACAGCTTTAATTCATTGACTATAATAAATATACTCACAACAGATATGCCTAACTTAGGAAAAATAGCACAAATTATCGGCCCTGTGGTTGACGTTAGCTTTGCTAATGATGCCCATCTACCTAAAATTTTCGATGCGTTAGAGATAACGAAAGAAAATGGACAAAAAATTGTTTTAGAAGTTCAACAACACTTAGGTGAGGATCGCGTTCGCGCAATCTCAATGGACTCTACAGACGGTTTAGTTCGTGGAATGGACGTAGTTGACACTGGTGCTGCGATAAAAATGCCAGTTGGCGACCAGATTAAAGGTCGTTTATTTAATGTAGTTGGAGAAGCGATTGACGGTATCAACGCAGTTGATAAAACAGACGGTCGTCCTATCCACGCAACTCCTCCTAAGTTCGAAGATTTATCTACTGAAACTGAAGTACTTTTTACAGGTATTAAAGTAATCGATTTATTAGAGCCTTATGCAAAAGGTGGTAAAATTGGTTTATTCGGTGGTGCTGGTGTAGGTAAAACAGTATTGATCATGGAGTTGGTAAACAACATCGCCAAAGCTTATGCTGGTTTATCAGTATTTGCGGGTGTTGGTGAGCGTACTCGTGAGGGTAACGATTTACTTCGTGAGTTTATCGAGTCAGGTGTAATCAACTATGGTGACGATTTCTTACACTCAATGGAAAAAGGTGGATGGGATTTGAAATCAGTTGATACAGAAAAATTGAAAGAATCTAAAGCCACATTGGTTTTCGGTCAGATGAACGAGCCTCCTGGTGCACGTGCACGTGTAGCATTATCAGGATTAACGGTTGCAGAATATTTCCGTGACGGTGATGGTGAAGGCGCTGGAAAAGACATCCTTTTCTTCGTTGATAATATCTTCCGTTTTACTCAGGCAGGTTCTGAAGTGTCGGCTTTATTAGGTCGTATGCCGTCAGCAGTAGGTTACCAACCAACACTGGCAACTGAAATGGGTTTAATGCAGGAGCGTATTACTTCAACCAAACGTGGATCAATTACATCAGTACAGGCAGTTTATGTTCCTGCGGATGATTTAACTGACCCTGCACCGGCAACAACATTTGCCCACTTAGATGCAACTACTGTACTTTCGCGTAAAATTGCTGAGTTAGGTATTTACCCTGCGGTAGATCCGTTGGATTCTACTTCACGTATCCTTTCTCCTGCTGTTTTGGGTGATGAGCACTATAATACTGCACAACGTGTGAAAGAAACTTTACAGCGTTATAAAGAATTACAGGATATTATTGCGATCTTAGGTATGGACGAATTATCTGAGGAAGATAAATTGGTGGTATCAAGAGCTCGTCGTGTACAACGTTTCTTATCTCAACCTTTCCACGTAGCTGAACAATTTACCGGTTTAAAAGGTGTATTGGTTGACATTAAAGATACCATCAAAGGATTTAACATGATCATGGATGGTGAGGTTGATGAGTATCCTGAAGCTGCATTTAACTTAGTTGGTAGCATTGAAGATGCAATCGAAAAAGGTAAAAAATTATTAGCAGAAGCGAACTAGTATTGAGATTTGAGTATCAGGTATCAAGGCTGAAAATGTAATCCTGATACTTGATACCAGCTACTTGATACTAAAATCTAAAAAGAATGAATTTAGAAATATTAACTCCAGATAAAAAAGTTTTCGAGGGTGAAGTAACAGCAGTTACGGTTCCTGGTACTTTAGGTTCGTTTCAGATCTTAAAAGACCACGCCCCTATCATCTCTACTTTAGAAGATGGAGAAGTTATTATCAAAGCAGGAAAAGCTGATGAACAACGCCTGTTTATTAAAGGTGGTGTAGTTGAAGCCATTCATAACAAGATTGTTGTTTTAGCAGAAGGTATTGCTTAAAATAAATAAAAGACTAATCATGAGCCTTTTCGATTAATATCGGAAAGGCTTTTTTGTTTACCAGCCTGCTGAATGTGTTAGCAATTTATCAAAAAGGAGGAGAGTGTAGTGTTGAAGGAAATTTTCGTGGCCAGCTATAGCGATTGTGTGAGAACAGGATAGGCATCACACCGGGTAAAAGGTATATCCATGAAGTAATGATTCAGCGCCAAAAAACAGCCTCAATTTTAAATTTTCAGTCCCGGAATCGGATTTCAGGAAGAAAAACATAAAATTTACAATGCACGCATAACAAACATACCGTATACCGTTTTGATATTTGGTCTACGGCTATCGGCATTAAATCACTAATTACACTCTCAATAAGAATATAATTCTGGATGCAATGAAAAAAAACAAATAATGTTCTTATTTCACTTTTTTCTGATTTCTCTTGCATATTAATGAACCAAAAACTAAATTGGTATTTATAAAGCAAAGAGAAATAATGACAATTCAAAAAAACACTTTCTTAAACAACACTTCTGCAATTGCGGCTGGAAATGTTGTGTTGTTGCCTGTCATTATTCTGAACCTACTACTCCTGATTTTATGGGGCAAACAGCGGACGCAATTTAAATAGATTTAAAAAAACTAAATATACCTAAAGCGTCCTGATACAAACAGGACGCTTTTTTTAAATAACAAAACAGTGTATTATGAAATACTATAATTCTAATACGATTATTTATCTTGACGGACGGTTTGAAAAAGCGGTTGATAGCAGCACGGATTTATATGGCCAGTCATTACATTACGGATACGCTGCGTTTGAGGGTATAAGGGCGTATAAAACCCATAACGGAAACCGAATATTCAAAGCTGCTGCGCATTTTGATCGCTTAGAGCGTTCTTGTCAGCTGGCCAACATCCCATTCCCCTGGGACAAACAGGAACTGATTAAGGAAACTTATAAGCTGCTCACATTAAATAAGCTTAAAGATGCTTATATCCGCCCACTGGTATTTTGTCACCCAAACATGAAATTGAATGAGCCAAGTGGTGTTTCCATTCTAATCTGTGCCTGGGACTGGGATGCCTATTCAGGAAATAAACTGTTGAAGTTAACTATTTCGGATTATGAAAGGCCAAATCCGAAATCTGCTCCTATGGAAGCAAAGCTAAGTGGAAGCTATATTAATTCCATTCTCGCAACCACTGCGGCGAACATTAAGGGTTATGATGAGGCATTGCTTTTAGATATGCATGGATTTGTAGCAGAAGCATCTGGTGCGAACATATTTATTGAAAAAGACGGAAAATTATATACGCCATCATTAGGCAACATACTGCCAGGCATTACGAGGGCTACGGTAAAAGAATTGTGCACGATACTGGATATCGAGTGCATCGAGAAAAAACTGACCGTAGAAGATTTAAGGCAAGCCGACAGTGCTTTCTTATGTGGAACGGCTACTGAAATTGCAGGTATTGCATCAATTGATGATATTATCTTTCGCTCCCTATGGCGGGAATCTATTGGTTACACCATACAGCGGGCTTACAAAAACCTGGTGCTTGAAAAGGTGAATTATGAAGTGATTATTTAGTATCAGAAAAAATTATCAGGTACTGAGCGGCGAGAATCAGAAGAAGGATTACACAGTCAATAACAACAACTAACAGAACCAGAATATACATTTTAAACAATGAGCGAATTAAACAAGTACAGTAAGACATTTACACAAGACCCTACTCAACCCGCCGCGCAAGCGATGCTTTACGGAATTGGATTAACTGATGCAGATATGGCAAAAGCACAGGTTGGTATTGCAAGTATGGGTTACGATGGCAACACCTGCAACATGCACCTTAACGACCTTGCAAAAGACGTTAAAGCGGGAGTCTGGAAAAATGATTTAGTGGGCTTGGTTTTTAACACCATTGGCGTAAGTGACGGAATGAGCAACGGTACTGATGGTATGCGCTATTCGTTGGTAAGCCGTGATGTAATTGCAGATAGTATTGAAACCATTTGTGGCGGGCAATATTATGATGGGATTATCTCCATTCCCGGCTGTGATAAAAATATGCCCGGAGCCATTATGGCGATGGCCAGATTAGACCGTCCATCGATTATGGTTTACGGCGGTACTATTGCTCCCGGACATTACAAAGGAGAAGAATTAAACATTGTTTCGGCTTTCGAAGCATTGGGGCAGAAAATCTGTGGTAATTTATCAGAAGAAGATTATCAGGGGATTATTAAACATACCTGTCCGGGCGCCGGCGCCTGTGGTGGGATGTACACCGCCAATACAATGGCATCGGCAATTGAGGCTTTAGGTATGAGTTTACCTTACTCCTCTTCGAATCCTGCGGTAAGTCCGGAGAAAAAACAAGAGTGTTTAGATGCCGGAAAATACATCAAAGTTTTATTAGAGAAAGATATTAAGCCTTCTGATATCATGACGAGAAAAGCATTTGAGAATGCTATTCGTTCGATTATTATATTAGGCGGTAGTACCAATGCGGTGCTGCACTTCATCGCAATGGGTAAAGCAATCGGTGTTGAAATTACACAGGATGATTTTCAGCGGATGAGTGATGTAACGCCTGTTTTAGCTGATTTTAAACCAAGCGGAAAATATTTAATGCAGGATTTACACCAATATGGGGGTATCCCGGCAGTATTGAAATTTTTATTGAACGAAGGTTTACTACATGGCGATTGCTTAACCGTAACCGGAAAAACAGTTGCTGAAAACCTTGCTGATGTGAAATCGATTATGGATTACGATCAGAAAATTGTTCAAAAATTAAGTGAACCGATCAAAGCAACAGGTCACTTGCAAATTCTTTACGGAAATTTAGCAGAGAAAGGTTCTGTTGCGAAAATCAGCGGTAAAGAAGGCGAGAAATTTGAAGGCCCTGCGCGGGTATTTGATGGTGAGCATGATTTAATTGCTGGTATCTCAAGCGGTCGTGTTCAACCTGGCGATGTAATTGTAATCAAAAACTCTGGCCCTGTTGGTGCACCCGGTATGCCTGAAATGTTAAAGCCAACCTCGGCGATTATCGGTGCAGGTTTAGGAAAATCAGTTGCCTTGATTACTGATGGACGTTTCTCGGGTGGTACACACGGTTTTGTAGTGGGACATATTACTCCAGAATCTTATAAAGGCGGCTTAATTGGTTTGGTTGAAGACAATGATCCTATTTTAATCGATGCGGTTAACAACATCATCAGTTTACAGGTAAGCGAAGAAGTGATTGCAGAGCGCAGAGCGAAATATGTCCAGCCAGCACTAAAAGTTTCTAAAGGCGTTTTGTATAAATATGCTAAAACGGTATCAGACGCTGCAAGCGGCTGTGTAACCGATGAATATTAGTGTACCAATGTGATTTGTAGATATGCAGTCACAATTTAAAAAGACACATTAGAAAATTAATCCATCATCACAAATTGTGATGATATGAAAAGGGATGATCGGGAGCGGATTGGGTTTAAATAAAAGAATAAGGAACCGCAAAAAAATAACTATGGAAACTGCACAAGATACAATTCAAGCGGAGGCACTAGCAGAAACCTCTAAAACATTATTCAAAGGAACCGGTTCACAGGTTCTTTTGAATGGATTAATTGAAGAAGGAGTAACCACCATCTTCGGTTATCCTGGCGGTGCAATCATGCCGATTTACGATGCATTATACGATTATGCAGACAAATTAGAGCACATTTTGGTTCGCCATGAGCAGGGTGGCATTCATGCTGCCCAGGGCTTTGCACGTACAAGTGGTAAAGTAGGTGTTTGTTTTGCTACCAGTGGGCCTGGTGCAACGAATCTGGTTACAGGTTTAGCTGATGCACAAATCGACAGCACGCCTTTGGTTTGTATCACTGGTCAGGTTTTTGCCCACTTGCTGGGTACCGATGCCTTCCAGGAAACTGATGTCATTAATATTACCACACCAGTAACCAAATGGAATTATCAGGTGACAGATGCTAAAGAAATCCCTGAGGTTTTAGCCAAGGCCTTCTACATTGCCAAAAGTGGCAGACCGGGCCCCGTTTTAATTGATATCACAAAAAATGCACAGTTGCAGATTGAGGAATTTCCTGAATATGTAAAGTGTAATCATATCCGTTCTTATCGTCCGAAACCAAAAGTTAGGGTAGAATATATTCAGCAAGCTGCAGAATTAATCAATTCTGCAAAAAAACCTTTCGTATTATTTGGACAAGGTGTTGTTTTGGGCAGCGCTGAACAGGAATTTAAAAACTTTATAGAAAAAAGTGGCATTCCAGCTGCCTGGACAATTATGGGTGATGGTGCCATACCAACTTCACACCCCCTGAACGTGGGTATGCTCGGCATGCATGGTAATTATGGCCCGAATGTGTTAACCAACGAATGTGATGTTTTAATTGCGATCGGGATGCGTTTCGATGATCGGGTTACCGGTCGTTTAGACAAATACGCAAAACAGGCGAAAGTGATTCACCTGGATATTGACCCCGCCGAAATTGATAAAAATGTTAAGGCAGATGTCGGCGTATGGGGAGATTGCAAAGAAACACTTCCATTGCTAACCAATCTGGTTAATGCCGCTACGCACGAGGATTGGCTTGCCAAATTCAGAGATTACAATCAGCAGGAAATTGATCAGGTGATTACGCCGGAACTTTATCCTGAAGGTGATGAAATGACCATGGGCGAAGTGTTACGCAACATTAACGAAATCTGCGGCGGCGATGCTGTAATTGTTACTGATGTTGGTCAGCACCAGATGGTAGCCTGCCGTTATGCCAAATTTAATAATACCCGTAGCAATATTACTTCGGGTGGATTAGGCACAATGGGTTTTGGTTTGCCTGCAGCAATTGGTGCCAAATACGGAGCGCCTGATAAAACTGTTATCGCGATCATTGGTGACGGCGGTTTCCAAATGACCCCGCAGGAATTAGGCACAATTATGCAGTTTGGTGCGGCTGTTAAAATTCTGATTTTAAATAACCGTTTCTTAGGGATGGTTCGCCAGTGGCAGCAGTTATTCCATGATAAACGTTACTCTTTTGTTAACATCACAAGTCCTGATTTCGTGGCTTTAGCAAAATCTTACTATATAGAAGCAAGTAAAGTTGATGAACGTGCTAATTTGAGAAATGCATTAGAAACGATGATCAATCACGAAGGTTCTTATTTACTCGAGGTGATGGTAGGCAGAGAAAACAATGTTTTTCCAATGGTTCCTCAGGGAATGAGCGTAAGCGAGATTAGGTTGAAGTAAGCGGAAAGATTAAAGCCAAAAGAAATTATCATGAGTACTGAAAACACATTAGAACATAAAATAGCAAAAGCCGATTTCGAAGGTAAGCAGGAATATACCATTACGGTATATGCTGAAAACCGCATTGGTTTATTAAACAGAATCGCGATTATCTTTTCAAAAAGAAAAATCAATATCGAGAGTTTAAATACCTCTCCATCAGAAATTGATGGCATCCACCGTTTCAACATCGTTATAACCGAAAGTTACGATGTGGTGAGAAAATTGGCCCGCCAGATCGAGAAGCAGGTTGAGGTTTTAAAGGTATATTTCAACACCAACGAAGAAATCATCTGGCAGGAACTTGCCCTTTACAAAGTATCGACAGACGAGATTGCTGAAAAAGTTACTGTAGAGCGCTTACTGAGACAGTATGGTGCCAGTGCCGTAGTGATCCGTAAAGATTATACGGTGTTTGCAGTTACCGGACACCGGGAAGAGACAGATGCATTGGTTAAAGCGCTTGAGCCATATGAACTGATTGAATTTGTTCGCTCAGCAAGAGTGGCCATTATTAAAGATAGTGCAGGTTTCCACGAAAAACTGAAAGAATTTGAAGCTTTTGAACCGGGAGAAGAACTTATAGAAAATGAGTTTTTAGACAAAGGCGAGAAGATTTTTACGATGTAAGCAAACAGCATGGACGAAATATTTGAATTTATCATCAATTCACGTAAGGCATTTATACAACTGATCGATGGTTTGACTATCGGGCAACTAAATACGATACCCGATGGTTTTAACAACAACATCATCTGGAATTTTGGTCACATTGTAGTGAGTACTCAAACGCTATGTTATGTTCGTACTGGGCTTGTAGCTGATGCCAGTAATGTAAAGTTCAATGAGTTTTACAAAAAAGATACCCGACCTACATATACAGTTACTGAAACAGAAGTGGCTGAGCTAAAAGCAATAGCCCTGCAAAGTATCGACCAGATAAAAGAAGATTATGCAGCAGGGGTATTCAAGGCGATTACTCCTTTTTCTACCTCAACCTATGGTGTGGAGATGAAAAGCATAGAAGAAGTGCTGATCACCACTGTTGGGCATGACAATGTGCATTATGGCTATGCCTGGGCACTAAAAAAAGTAATATAGAATAGAACATAAACCGATAATAAATAGAAATTAACCAATAAAAACGATGTCAAATTATTTTAACACATTACCTCTTAGAGAAAAATTAAACCAGCTTGGTGTTTGCGATTTCATGGACAGCAATGAATTTTTAGACGGCGTTAGCGCACTAAAAGGCAAAAAACTGGTAATTGTAGGTTGCGGTGCGCAAGGCTTAAACCAGGGTTTAAATTTAAGAGATAGTGGTTTAGATGTAAGCTACACGTTGCGCAAAGAGGCGATTGAAGGTAAAAGGGATTCGTGGAAAAATGCAACCGAAAACAACTTCAATGTTGGCACTTACGAAGAATTAATTCCTGGTGCTGATGTGGTAATTAACCTTACACCAGATAAGCAACACACCGCAGTTGTAAATGCCATTATGCCTTTAATGAAAGAAGGCGCTACATTATTATATTCTCACGGATTTAATATTGTGGAAGAAGGCATGCAGATCCGTAAAGATTTGACGGTAATTATGGTCGCGCCTAAATGCCCGGGAAGTGAAGTGAGAGCTGAATATGTTCGCGGTTTTGGAGTACCAACATTAATTGCTGTTCACCCTGAAAATGATCCTCAAGGTAAAGGACTGGCACAGGCAAAAGCTTATTGCGTAGGTACAGGGGGTCACAGAGCAGGTGTTTTAAAATCATCGTTCGTTGCTGAAGTAAAATCAGATTTAATGGGTGAGCAAACGATCCTTTGTGGACTATTGCAGACAGGTTCTATCCTTTCTTTCGATAAAATGGTAGAAAAAGGAATCGATGCCGGTTATGCTTCTAAACTGGTTCAATATGGTGTTGAAGTGATTACTGAAGCTTTAAAGCAAGGTGGCATTACTGCCATGATGGATCGTTTAAGCAACGTAGCTAAAATTAAAGCTTTTGAAATTTCGGAAGAGTTGAAAGACATAATGCGTCCGTTATTCCAAAAACACCAGGATGATATTATGAGCGGTGAATTTAGCCGTACCATGATGGAAGATTGGGCTGCCGGTGATAAAAATCTATTAAAATGGAGAGCTGAAACCGGTGAAACTGCTTTTGAAAAAACGCCTGCAGGTGACGTTAAAATCGGAGAGCAAGAGTATTTTGACAACTACCTTTTAATGGTTGCTTTTGTACGTGCAGGTGTTGAGCTGGCTTTCGAAACTATGGTTCAGGCAGGTATCAAACCAGAGTCTGCTTATTACGAGTCGCTACACGAAACGCCACTTATTGCAAACACCATTGCCCGTAAAAAACTGTTCGAAATGAACCGTGTAATTTCTGATACTGCTGAATACGGTTGTTACTTATTTGATCAGGCTTGTAAACCTTTGTTAGCTGATTTCATGACCAAAGTGGATACCGACTTAGTGGGTAAAAACTTTAACGAAGGTAAAGATGGCGCAGTAGATAACAGAAAGTTAATTGATGTTAACGAAGCAATCCGTTCGCATGAAGTAGAGCAGATTGGTGCTACTTTACGTAAAGCCATGACTGCAATGAAGGCAATTAAAACTGCATAATACACTTACAAACTCCGCAGGTTTTAAACCTGCGGAGTCTTATTAAACATAACAAAATGTCAAAAACATTAGTAGAAAAAATTTGGGATGCACACGTTGTAAAAAGTGAAGAAGGATTTCCTGATATTTTATACATTGATACGCACTTAATACACGAAGTAACTTCTCCGCAGGCTTTTGATGGTTTACGTAAACGCGGATTACCTGTTTTCCGCCCGCAACAAACCGTTGCAACTGCCGATCATAATGTACCAACGCTGAACCAGCTACTTCCAATCAAGGAAGAACTTTCACGCTATCAGGTAGATATGCTAACCAAAAACTGTGCAGAATTTGGTATAGAACTTTACGGCTTAGGGCATCCTTTTCAGGGAATTGTTCACGTAATCGGCCCTGAACTGGGTATCACGCTACCAGGAAAAACCATGGTTTGCGGTGATAGCCATACTTCAACACACGGGGCTCTGGGCGCTATTGCTTTCGGTATCGGAACATCGCAGGTAGAGCAGGTTTTTGCAACGCAATGCTTATTGCAATCGAAACCTAAAACCATGAAAATTGAAGTAAACGGAGCGCTTGGAAAAGGTGTTGGTGCAAAGGATATTATTTTATACATCATTGCCCAGATTTCTGCCGCCGGAGGTACAGGTTATTTCGTAGAATTTGCAGGTTCGGCTATCCGTAGCTTAAGCATGGAAGCCCGAATGACAGTTTGTAATATGAGTATTGAAATGGGTGCACGTGGTGGCTTAATTGCCCCTGATGAAACCACTTTCGAATACATTAAAGGACGGCAGTTTGCTCCGAAGGGTGAAGAATGGGATCAAGCCCTCGCCTACTGGAAAACATTGTATAGCGATGAAGATGCTAAATTCGATTCGGTATTAACTTTCGATGCGGCTGACATTGCCCCCATGATTACCTATGGAACTAACCCTGGAATGGGTATCGGTATCGCTGATAAAGTCCCTGCAACATTGGCTCAGCCTACAACTGAACAGGTTTCATATAAGAAAGCACTGGATTACATGGGTTTTAACGACGATGAAAGTTTACTGGGCAAACCGGTTGACTATGTATTTATCGGAAGCTGTACGAACTCAAGAATTGAAGATTTACGTGCCGTTGCCAATTTTGTAAAAGGCAAACAAAAAGCAACT
Organism: Pedobacter frigidisoli; assembly: GCF_032678525.1. Lineage (GTDB taxonomy): Bacteria > Bacteroidota > Bacteroidia > Sphingobacteriales > Sphingobacteriaceae > Pedobacter > Pedobacter frigidisoli_A. Next base: position 261,849 of record NZ_JAVTSE010000004.1, on the reverse strand, counting down.
GGTGTGGAAGTTTGGATTGTACCTGGCTCTAAACAAGTTGAAGCGCAAGCTAAAGCCGAAGGCCTGGACAAAGTATTCGAAGCTTCAGGTTTTCAACTCCGCGAACCAGGTTGCAGTGCTTGTTTGGGCATGAACGAGGATAAAATTCCAGCAGGAAAATATTGTGTTTCTACCTCAAACAGAAACTTTGAAGGACGACAAGGCCCTAATGCACGTACGATGCTTGCAAGTCCGTTAACCGCAGCTGCGGCTGCCGTTACAGGTAGAATTACAGATGTAAGGGAATTATTGGAAAAAGTTTAATAAACCTTTATTGCGAGGTACGAAGCAATCTAATGGAAAGGATTTGTTCATAAATCGCAATGAGGGAAATAAAATATGGTTTTAGAAGTTGCGGTATTAAATATTAAAAAAGGATTATCTGCCGATTTTGAAATCGCTTTTAACGAAGCGCAAAAAATCGTCTCTTCAATGGATGGATATATTTCTCATGAGTTGAAAAAATGTATGGAAGAAGTTGATAAGTATATCCTGCTAGTAAATTGGGAAACACTCGAAGCGCATACGGAAGGCTTTAGAGATTCCGCAGAATACCAAAACTGGAAAAGCTTGCTACATCATTTTTATGAACCTTTTCCGGTTGTTGAACATTATGTCGCGGTAGAAGGGTAAAAATGAAAACAGACGAAATGGAAACTTTACAGGAAATACAAAATCAGTTTAATGCAGTATCAGAAAAATACGACAGGCAAAGGCGTTTTCTTATCCCTTGTTTCAACGACTTTTATGGCGCTGCACTAAGCATATCGGAAGAGGTTTCTGATGTAAGAACCATTCTGGATGTAGGTGCCGGAACAGGTTTAATGAGTGCGTTTTTTAATGAGAAATATCCTAATGCCCAAATCACACTGGTTGATATTTCTTCGGCAATGCTAAAAAAAGCAGAGGAACGTTTTGAAGGAAATGAAAATATCAGCTTTTTGAATGCTGATTTTGCCACTGTTAATTTACCTGAAAGTCATTACGATCTGGTGGTTTCGGGATTAGCGATTCATCATTTGCCGAATGAATTGAAACAACAGCTTTTTGGCAAAATTATGAAGACACTTAAACCGGGCGGCTGGTTCATCAATGCCGATCAGGTGTTGGGCCAAACGGAATTAGCAGAAAAGATTTATACCGAAAACTGGAAAAATCATGTGCAGCAGAATCCGAATTTAACAGAAGAAGAAAAACAAAGTGCCTTTGAGCGGATCAAAGTAGACATTATGGCTCCACTGAAACTTCAATTGGAATGGCTTGAAAGTGCAGGGCTACAAAATGCAAACTGCTATTACCAGTATTACAATTTCGTAGTTTTTGCTGCAAATAAATAAAAAAATAAGGCGGTGTAGTGGTTGTTGAGACCTGATACCCGCTACTTGATACTAATTAAAATGAGAAAGTTCACAAAATTAACATCGGCAGTAGTGCCTTTAAACATAGAGAACATTGATACCGATCAGATTATCCCTGCAAGGTTTTTAAAAGCGACAACGCGTGAGGGTTTCGGTGAGAATCTTTTCCGCGACTGGCGTTATAATGGTGATAACACGCCAAAACAAGAGTTTGTACTGAATAACCCAACCTATAGCGGAAAAGTACTGGTTGCGGGTAAAAACTTCGGTTGTGGAAGTAGCCGTGAGCACGCAGCATGGGCCATTCAGGATGCTGGATTTGATGTCGTAATCAGCAGTTTCTTTGCTGACATTTTTAAAGGTAATGCATTAAATAACGGTTTATTACCGATTCAGGTGAGTGATGAGTTCTTAGCTCAGATCTTTAACGCTGTTGAAGCCAATGCCAACTCTCCTTTGGAAGTTGATCTGGAAAACCAGACCGTTACTATTGTTGAAACCGGAAAACAGGAGGCTTTCGAAATCAATCCATACAAGAAATCTTGTTTGATTAATGGTTATGATGACATTGATTTTATTTTGGCGCAAACCAATTTGATTGAGGAATTCGAAAAAAAATAAAAATTAAAGGGTGAGAGCCTAAGGTAGAAAGCCATAACAATGGTTTAAAAATCAATCCAGCTTACATGTACTAAGCTGGTAGAAGACAACAAATGAAAGAGAGTTTCGTCAGCATAAAACATTTAAACCTAAAATACCGTGAAAAACCGGTGTTAAGTGATTTGAACTGGTCTGTAAATGCTGGCGAGCAATATGTTTTTTTTGGTGAGAGCGGTAGCGGAAAAACATCACTGGCAAAAATAATAGCAGGCTTACAAAGTGCGGGTGGTCAGGTAGAAATCAAATATGCCGCCGGTAGCCATTTGCCTGCCGAAGTTTTATTTGTTGAAAGCTGGTACCAGTTCAAAAACCTTGAAGGTGTAGCTAACTTTTATTACCAGCAACGATACACCAGCCAGCAGGCTAAAGATACCCTTACTGTCCATGCCGAGTTAGTGAGCTATGGAAAAGAAAAAGGGCTTCATTTCGATCAGGTTGAACCTATACTCGAAGCTTTAAAGTTTTCATCTTTCGCAAGTTCGCAGTTAATCGAATTGTCTAGCGGCGAGCATAAAAAATTACAGCTGGTAAAAGCTTTGTGGTTAAAGCCACAATTGCTAATCATCGACCAGCCCTATACCGGCTTAGATGTATCATCACGCAAAAATCTAAACCACCTTTTAAATAAAATTTCGGAAGAAGGTGTTCAGCTGATCTTAATCAGCAACGACGATGAACTACCATCACTGATTAACCGATTTGCCGAAATAAAAAACGGACAGATCGTCGTTTCTGCTTACAAAGAACGCCTGCCAGCTATTATTGAAAGACCTGCTAAAGAAATTCCTGATTTCCTGAAACAATCTCCGGTTTATTCATCAACGAATATTGTTAAAATGGTTGATGTCAACATCAGCTATGGAGAGAAAAGGGTATTAAAAAACATCAATTGGGAAGTTAAGGCCGGTGAAAAATGGTTGTTGCAGGGCCACAATGGTTCAGGTAAATCAACTTTGTTAAGCCTTGTAAACGGCGACCATCCACAGTCTTATGCGAATGAGCTATATTTGTTTGGCAACAGACGGGGTAGTGGCGAAAGTATCTGGGATATTAAACAACATATCGGTTTAATTTCACCAGAATTTCATTGGTACTTTGATGCCTCAGCTACCGTTTGGCAAAGCATCGCATCAGGTTTTTATGATACAGTTGGTTTATTTCAGCAACTACCCTATTCAAAAAGCGAACAGGTTAATGAACTGGTAGAATATTTTGGCTTAACGGCAAACAAAAATGAGCTGTTAACCTCACTCCCATTGGGAAAACAGCGACTGGTTTTATTGGCAAGGACAATTATTAAAAATCCTGAATTGCTCATTCTCGACGAACCCTGCCAGGGATTAGACCAACAGCAAACTCAACACTTCAACCAACTGATTGATGAGCTGTGCGGCAATGGTATGACTTTAATTTACGTTGGCCATTTTGAATCGCAGCTGCCAACCTGCATAGAAAAAAGAATATTATTAGAAAAAGGCGAGGTAAAAGTCGTCGAAAGTTTAAATATAGAAATAGTAAGCTAACAAAACAGCCACGAAAGCACAAAATACACGGAATAAATTTTTGCTAATTTCTGAGTTTCCGTGGCAAATGATTAGCTGAAAAACAATAGATTACAATGAAGAAGAACATTTTAGTAATACCTGGCGACGGTATCGGCCCTGAAGTTACCACATGGGGAAAAGCAGCATTAGAGAAAATTGCCGAAATTTTCGGACATGAATTTAGGTTTGACGAAGCTTTAATGGGTCATGCAGCCATTGAAGTTACCGGCGAGCCCCTACCAGATGAGACCCTGGAAAAAGCAAGAAAGAGCGATGCCATCCTTTTTGGTGCTATCGGTCATGCCAAATATGACAATGATCCAAGTTTGAAAGTTAGACCGGAACAAGGTTTATTAAAAATCCGTAAGGAACTTGGTTTATTTGCCAATCTCCGCCCAATATTACTATTTGATGAACTTCTTCAGGCATCGAGCATTAAACCTGAAATTTTAAGAGGAACCGATATTCTGTTCTTTCGCGAATTAACCGGGGATGTTTACTTCGGCGAAAAATCACGCTCGGAAGACAGAAATACAGCATCTGATCTGATGATCTACCACCGTTACGAAGTGGAGCGTATTGCCCATAAGGCATATCAGGCGGCTCAACAACGCAGTAAGAGGTTATGTTCTGTAGATAAGGCAAATGTTCTTGAAAGTTCGCGCTTATGGCGTGAAACCGTTCAGGAAATTGCAAAGCAATATCCTGATGTGGAAACGGAGCATATGTTTATCGATAATGCGGCCATGCAGCTGATCAAAAATCCAAAGAAATTCGATGTGGTTTTAACAGCCAATCTGTTTGGAGACATTCTTACCGACGAGGCTTCGCAGATTGCCGGTTCGATGGGTATGCTGGCGTCGGCATCAGTTGGGGAAAGCACAGGTTTTTTTGAGCCTATTCATGGTTCTGCACACGATATTACAGGAAAAGACCTCGCTAATCCATTAGCCTCCATCCTATCAGCAGCATTGATGCTGGAAATTGGTTTCGGATTGCAGGAAGAGGCCAAACTATTGGTTGACACGGTAGATGCGGTGTTGAAAGATGGTTTCAGAACCCATGATATTGCCGACCAAAGCACTAACCGTTTTAAAGTTTTAGGCACTGCCGAAATGGGTAAATTGGTATTAAAATTCTTAAGTCAAAAAATTAATCAATCCTAAATAACAGATTATGATTCACGATCCGAACAAAGTTTATATTTTCGACACGACCTTACGTGACGGTGAGCAGGTACCAGGCTGCCAGTTAGATACAAAACAGAAAATTGAAATCGCCAAATCACTCGAGCTTTTAGGTGTTGATGTGATTGAGGCCGGCTTCCCTGTTTCAAGTCCGGGCGATTTTAACAGTGTAATAGAACTATCGAAAGCAGTTAATCATCCTATTATCTGTGCTTTAACCCGTGCAAACAAAAACGATATTGATGTTGCTGCCGATGCTTTACGTTACGCCAAAAGACCCCGTATACATACCGGGATAGGTTCTTCCGATTTTCACATTAAGCATAAATTCAACTCTACCCGCGAGGAGATCTTAGAACGTGCCGTTGATGCGGTTAAATATGCCAAAAAGTATGTTGAAGATATTGAGTTTTATGCAGAAGATGCCGGTCGTGCCGATATCGAGTTTTTAGCCAAAATGGTGGAGGCCGTAATTGCAGCAGGTGCAACTGTAGTGAACATTCCGGATACTAATGGCTATTGCCTGCCTGATCAATACGGTTCGAAAATCCTTTATCTGAAAGAAAATGTAAAAAATATTGATAATGCCATTATCTCTGTACACTGCCACAATGATTTAGGTTTAGCAACAGCTAATTCCATTGCAGGCTTACAAAATGGTGCCCGTCAGGTAGAATGTACCATTAACGGTATTGGTGAACGTGCTGGAAATACCTCAATGGAAGAAGTGGTGATGATTTTAAAAACGCATAAGGTTTTAGGTTTAAATACCAGTATTGATGCTACCCAGTTTTATGATATCAGCCACATGGTAAGAAACCAGATGAATATGCCTGTTCAGCCAAACAAAGCCATTGTAGGTGGAAATGCGTTTTCGCACAGTTCTGGTATTCATCAGGACGGTTTCCTGAAAAACCGTGAAAATTATGAAATTATTAAACCTGAAGATGTGGGTTTCCCTGATGCAAGCATCGTTTTAACAGCAAGAAGCGGTCGTCATGCCTTAAAACACCATTTGGTTCGTTTAGGGCATGATTTAGATAAAGATAACTTAGATATCGTATATAAACAGTTCCTGGTTTTAGCCGACAGCAAACAGGGCATTAACGATACCGATTTAAACCAGTTGGTAGCCTTACACCTGGCTTAACCACAATAAGCGAAAAGCATAGCAATTTGCTTTTTGAGAAACAATATAAACGGTTGACAAGTTTCAACACCTGTTAACCGTTGCCACCTAGATAAGAAATGAATACAACAACCCCATATACACTAGATTTTAATTCTGCATCGCAGCGGCTCAAAGGCGTGGTAAAACGCACTCCATTAGAGTTTAATGCCGGACTTTCTGCTCAGTACAATGCTAATATTTACCTTAAGAGAGAGGATTTGCAGATTGTACGGTCGTACAAATTACGTGGGGCCTACAATAAAATCAGTTCTTTGCCGCAGGAAGCCTTAACCAATGGGGTAGTGTGTGCAAGTGCGGGTAATCATGCACAGGGTGTAGCTTATTCATGCAAAAAATTAGGTATCAAAGGGGTTATCTTTATGCCTGAAATTACGCCTAAGCAAAAGATCAAACAGGTAAATATGTTTGGTGGCGATAATATTGAAATCATATTGGTTGGCGATACTTTTGATGATTGCTTAAAAGAAGCCTTGATTTATTGCGAAGAAAAAGCATCGACGTTTATACCACCTTTTGATGACGATAAAGTAATTGAAGGACAAGCGACCGTAGCAGTAGAGATTTTTGAAGATCTGCCTGATTTAGATGCCATCATAGTACCCGTTGGAGGCGGAGGCTTGGCCTCTGGTGTAAGCGCATACTTACAAACCGTAAAACCGGATGTTAAAATTTTTGGTGTGGAGCCAATGGGTGCACCATCATTAAGTGAAGCACTAAAGAACGGTGGACCGGTAACTGTTGAAAACATTGAACGTTTTGTGGATGGTGCAGCCGTTAAAAGAATGGGCTGGATTACATATAAGTATTGCAAGGAACTGTTAAGTTCGACTTATTTAATCCCCGAAGGACAGATTTGTACGACCATTTTAAAGCTTTATAACGAAGACGCAATCGTTGTAGAACCTGCCGGAGCATTATCTATTGCTGCTTTAGAACAGGTTAAAGATCAGATTGCAGGCAAAACGGTGGTTTGCGTGGTTAGCGGTGGAAACAACGACATCGAACGGATGCAGGAAATTAAAGAGAAATCTTTACTGTTCGAGGGTTTGAAGCATTACTTTATTGTCCGCTTTCCACAGCGACCGGGTGCATTAAAATTATTTGTAAATGAGGTTTTAGGCCCGCATGATGACATTACGCGTTTTGAGTTTATTAAAAAAACAAATAAGGAAAACGGCCCTGCATTGGTAGGCATAGAGTTAACCAATAAGGATGACTACGCAAGCTTGTTGCAAAGGATGCAGGATTTCAAATTTGAAATCATTGAGTTAAACCAGGATCAGACTTTATTTGAGTATCTGGTTTAATTTTTCCGGCCAGTGTTTTTTCAGCATCATTAAAATCAACCATGTAAGAAATTTAAGAAAATATAAGGATTAAACTTAAATGGGCTTACATTCCTTATATGGTTCAAAACAATAACAAAATGAACTTCAAAGATTTAACCAGTAAGACACTAATCACCGATTCTGATATTGATTGGGAAGTTTTAGGCAACGGCGTAAGACGTAAAATTATGGTTTATGATGATAGCCTGATGCTGGTTAAGGTTGAATTTGAAAAAGGAGCAATTGGCAGCGTTCATAACCACCCACATTTACAACTGAGTTATGTTGCCAAAGGCAGTTTTGAAGTGAGCATGGGTGAGGAGAAAAAAATCCTGAATGAAGGTGATGTTTTTTTTGCGCCTACCATGGTATTTCATGGCGTGGTTTGCCTTGAAAATGGATTATTGATAGATGTGTTCAACCCCCACCGGGAAGATTTTTTATAGGTTTGTTTTTTGATACCTGACACTGACTGCCTGATATTAATTCGCTAGTCAAAAGTCAGTCTCACATTCTTATACCCCAAACCTTCAACAATCGGTTTTAAAACACTAACCGCATTTGTTTTGGTTTGTGCCAGAATATTCGATTTTTTCACCTCAGCCAGTATTTTCTGTTCGGCTGATTTATATGCTTCATCTACTAATTTTGCTTCTCTGAAGTAAGCCATCTTTGTATCATAAACCCTTGAATTTTTATGGTCAATTTTGACATAGCAAATCTCAGGCTGTGGTAAATTTACTACAGCAGTGTCCGCATCTACTGTAATATCTTCGCGGGTAATCTTGGTTAAGTCGATGCAGCCAACAGCATCCGCTTTGACTATGAGCAATACACTCGCTTCGGGTAAAAAATCAGTTTTGTTTTTATGCTCGAGTACATCACTAATCTGATAGCGAACCAGCTCTAATTTGCCAATAGCCTCAATCTTTTCAACCAGAAGCTGGTGTTTACTTTCCACTGTTGTATTTATACTGAACTTTTTTGAGATGAAAAAGTATCCGGCTACGATCAAAATCAACCAGGGTAAAACTCTAAAAAATATTCTCATTACAGGATGTTAGTGTTCAAAACTCATTGATGTGCTTAATGCTATAAACAATTATTAATCCATATTGTGTGCTTAGGTTTTTTTGGCAGTTATTTTGTATTACGCGGAGTACACACACAAATAAAACTAATCACATGAAAAAGCTAACCATCCTAATGCTTTGCATTGCCACACTAGGTCTGGCATCCTGCAAGAAAGACACCATCATTGAACCATCGATGAACAAAACCATTATTGTTGACGTATTACCCAGCGACTGGGTATTATCATCTGACAGAAATACATACAGTGTTCAGCTTGATAAAATCACGGGCTTAAGTGAAATAGATGGATACCATTTGGATAATGAAGCTACAATTGTTGCAATATCTTACCCGAATGCTAATGGCAATTTTACCAGCTATTCAGCCCTACCATTCGTGTACAATTTACAGTCTTATAGCTATACTGTATATATTGGCGGTATTTTGCTTGAGGCACAAAATTCGGATACGCAGACAGTTGCTCCGGTAAGACCAACTACTAAAGTTAGGGTTAAAATCACTTTAATCGCCGCAGAAAACGTAACATAAGAAACTTAAAATTCTAAGAAACGACTAATGTTCAATTGAACGTAGTCGTTTTTTTTATGCTCTCCCCTATTTAGTTGTAAAGCCCTTACGGAAACGCCATTTCTTTCCAGGAGCAACTCATCATAAAATCCTTTATAGTAAACATCCTTAACCTCAAAACGCCTGCTATTCCAGCTGTTATTGATTTCAGCCCACTCCGGATAGAAAACTACTGAAGCCGCAAAAGTTTTAATGCCCAGTTTCTCTGCATCGCCACGAGACAGCACAACTGCATTGCCTAAAATCTGAGCCGTGTAGATATGTTTAGGTTGCTGATAGATTTCGGTAGGTTTACCTGTTTGTAACAACTCGCCATTCCTTAAAATAACCATTTGGTCTGCCAGAAACAAGCCATCAGCCGGATCATGAGACACCAGAATAACTGTTACTCCGGTTTCGGCAGCCACCCGCTTGATATCAGCTCTTAACTGGTTTTTCAACAAGGCATCAACCTGGCTGAATGGCTCGTCCATCAGTAGCACCTGGGTGTCGGACACCATAGCCCTGGCAATTGCCACACGCTGTTGCTCTCCGCCACTCAGTTCAATGATCTTTTTATTTTGTAGTGGAAGGATACGCAAATGCTCCATTATGGCCAGCGTCTTCTCAGCCTTGGTTTTCAGATCAGTATTTGATAGCTGTGAGGCAATATTATCATAAACCTTTGCGTAAGTATTTAAAGAGAAATCCTGGGTAACCATTTTCATTTGTTTATGGCCAGGAATTAGCTGCTCGTCGGGACCTAAAACCCGCTTATCGTCAAAAAAAACATCACCGCTATCGCTTTTTAATAATCCATAAATCGATTTCAGGAGGGTAGATTTTCCACTCCCGCTTTCGCCGATAATGGCTACAACATCGCCCCCGGTAATCTCAAAACTGACATCTTTAACTCCGCCAGATTGTTCGGCATGATATTGCTTGGTTAAATTTTTAACGCTGATTATGGTATTGCTCACGTGGTAAATATAAAGCTTAAAGAAGAAAGGCTAAAGCTTAAAATTTAATAAATAAAAAATCCTGTTCCGCCTAACCGAAACAGGATTTCATTTTGTGTGTGTATTAATCATTTATCAGTTCAGAGACCATTAGTTAACTGGCCTTGAAACTTAAAGATATTAAGCCTTAGTTTAAGCCGAAAGTTACACCGAAACTCATGTTTTTCAAACCAGCTTGTGCAGGGGTTGCAAACATATCATTGAAATAGTATTTGGTGAATAAACCTAAACCTCCGTAACCGAATCTAACTGTACCGCCATAACGAACCGACTGGAAGTGATAATTATCATATTGCTTTACTTTTCCAAATTCATCGCTGATTTGTTTTACTTTTCCGTTCAACAAGAAGCTCACTTCGGGGCCCAGGACAAAATAAAATCTTTTACCTTTCTTGCTTTCTGCCGTGCGGAATTCAAAGTTTAACGGTATATGCACATAACTGCTGGAGAAACGATTTTTCGAATAAGCCACATTATCGTTGGTATAGGTTAGCGTTGGCTGATTCTTTTGGATGGTGATATTATCCCTTAATCTGATCAGCGTCCAGTCGAAACCACCAGCAACATAAATTTTAAAGTTTGAGCTGAAACGATATCCGAACTGCAATACATCAAATGAAAAAGTACTGGTTTTGCCACCTTTGTAATCCAGAAAATCGTTTGTAGGAGATAGATTAAAATCGCCGTTATCAATTAATCTGGAGAAACCCAAATCAACTCTGGTAAAGGTTATCCCACCTACAAATTTGCTTTTCGGGGCTTTTTTTGTGGAGTCGTCCATTTTTGTAACCAGGGTACCGCCACCTATTCTCACCATGTATTTATTTTTCTTTTTTATTACTGTGTCTTTGGCAACAGTATCTTGTTGTGCAAAAGCACCTGGAGTAATAGCACCGGCAAGTCCGCTTACCAATAATGCTGTAAAAATTAAACGTTTCATATGTTGTGTGTTTGTTTCTTTGAACTATTGAGGGGGTTAAATATTGCTTTATTTTTTATTTTTCTTTCCGAATCTAAACGGGCCGATATTAATAGATGAAATAGAAGAATCATCGTCATCTGTACGGAACTGGATAAACTTTTCTTTCCGTCTGTCTACTTTGTTAACAATCAGGTTTACCACATCGCCAACATTACGGATTCCTTTGTTTTCACTATCATCACCAGTTACCTCATCAGCAGTTTTAACAATGTTTTCATTCTGCGCTAAAACCACATCTTGCTTTGGCTGCAGAATCGCTTCGTCAATCTTTGTCTTGAGATCTTTCTCAGGCTCCTCAACCTTTGCAATCATGGTTTCCTGCTTTTGCATTTCAGGGGCAGTGGTTACCTGCTGTTTTTCTGTTTTAACCTTCTCTTTGATGCTAGTTTTGGCAATCGATTGAGATGATTTTGAATCAGGAGCCAAAACCTGTCCATCACTTACTGAAGGAGCATCCAGGTCTCTTACTGTGCCAGCAGCAGGTTGTGTTTCAACAGGTGGTACAACCGCCTTAGGCTTAACCTGAGCTGCCAGTTGTTTGGGCTTAACATCTTGTTGCTGATAAATCAAAAAGCCTACGGTGACCATTAAAAGAACTGCTGCTGCCGATAACCAGTAAAATGGAACTACCCTTTTCTTTTTTGTATCAATTTCACTTTCTATGCTGCTCCACAAATCCCTCGACGGTGTAATTTCAGCATCTTCGAAAGCATTTCTAAATAACTGATCAAAATCCTTATCCTGTATAGGTTGCATAACCAAATCCCTCCATTTTTATAATTTCTTCTTTTAAAATTGCCCTTGCTCTTGACAGCTGAGATTTGCTGGCGCCTTCAGAAATACCCAATGCCTCTCCTATCTCTTTATGTGAATAGCCTTCAATTGCATACATATTGAACACCACCCGGTAACCATCCGCCAGTTTTTGAATCACTTTCATCAAATCCTGCATCCCCAGACGGCTAAAATCAAATCCGGTTGATGGCTGTTCGTAAGCTTCGTCTATTTCCACGACACTTAAGCTCCTTAAATTTTTACGGTAACTCTCAATTGCCGTATTTACCATTACCCTTCTGATCCATCCTTCAAAAGAACCTTCGCCTCTGTAATCTTTAATCTTCTGAAAGATTTTGATGTAGCCCATTTGCAGAACATCTTCGGCTTCCATTCTATCTTTGGCGTAGCGCATACAAACAGCCAGCATTTTCGTTGCAGTTTGCCTGTAGAGCATCTCCTGCATTTTCCGGTCGCCAGCTTTGCAGCCCTCCATCAAATCGTCTATCGTATAGCTTCGCGTCAATTTCATTGTGTGTTTGTATATAGAAGATGGCAGATTACAAACAATGGTTGCATGAGGTGTAAAAAAAAGTTAAATAAATGTTAAAAAACATGCTAACAACTGATTATCAGAAAGATAAAACAATAACAATACAATACATTAAATGAAAACCCCATATTTTAAAAAAATGGGGTTTGTCAGTTGTGGCTTTGCGTCTCAGCCTTTATTTTTCTGATTTTCTAACTTTAAACAACTTAAAATCCTGTTTATAAGTTAGAAAAAATGAATGGTTAAACTGTAGTTGTTTATCTGTATGATCCAGATCAATATGCGGTTCGAAGCGAACATCGAGATATAGGTTAGGGATTAGTTCTTTCTGATAAGCATAGCGTAATGAAACAATATTCCTCGCACTTTGCTTTAAGCCATTCGTGTATAAATTACTGGAAACAGATTCATACAAGGGCATTCCCTTAATCGAAATGAAGTTATTTCCCTTCCAATATGACGCTACCAGGCTTCCCCATTTACTTTCTACACCGGCATTCAACCATAGGCCAAAACCGCCTTGATAGGCCCGCCGTTTATCAGGCGAAAAGTCTTTATAAACTGCCAGGTAATTATCTGTATAAACCTGTTTAATATTGGTATTAATCTCTTTATGCAATTTCAGTCCAGTGGCGCCATTGAAAACGGTACTGATCGGGATTTCTTTCAGCATATCGATTTGACCACCCTGGTGGAAAGCCAGAAACTGAGCAGGAAAACTAAACTTCCAGCCATTATTTTCAGAGATGGTAGTTTCAGTAGATAAACCACCTACAATCTCTTCTTTGGCTGCTTCACCGGTGTAAATCATTTTCTGCCAGCCAATCCAGGCATCCAGTCTAAACTTTTTCCGTTCAACTAATAGTTGTGTTCCGTACTCTACAGGATTAGTAATAGTTCTTTCGAAATCATATAGCGGCTCTATGTACTGGTGCTGAATTCCACCTTCAAGACTACCGAAAATTAGTGTTAAATTCCGCTTATGATATTTAAGGCTAAAAAGTGGCTTTGCATCAGTAACACCGTTCCGGCCAAAATCTTTGCGGATAAAAGCACCTGCAGTAATAGCTAAATTAGGATGTGCATAGTAAACAATCTGAGGTTGCAACTGGGTTCCATACAAAGTATAGCCATCATGGAAATCGTTGGTATACTCGTAGTTTCGAACGTAATTGAAGTTGTAGAGATTAAAATGAACTTCGTTTGTCAGACTACTATCCGGACGAATTTTATTTTCCAGTGCAGACTGATTAAACTGTGCTGAAGCAAAATATGAAGTTAAAAGAAATGTTATCGCGAGTAAGGTCTTTTTCAAACCTGTAGTTGTAAACATGAGTCTGGATTTTATCGCTCAAATTTAAAATAGTTTTTTGGTAATGTATATAGCAGAAGGTCTCAACTACAGGAAGCCATTACAAGTTGACGAAAAGAAAACAAAGCGCCTGTTTTGGTTTTGCACTTAACTCTATAGCTATTTTCTCAAACGATAATTTTTGTACAATTTCACGGCAATCATAATCACCAGGGCTATTCCCATGATGCCAACTAAACCATAAATCCAGTTCAGGGCATTTTTAAGAATAACTACAAAAACAATAGCGATCATAAAAACCGTAGCCAGTTCACGCCATAAACGCAACTGAAAGCTCGTCATCTTGAACCGGCCATTTTTAAGGCTTTTAACGATCCGTTGGCAGATGAAGTGATAAATCAGCAAGGCGACAACGAATCCAAGTTTGACCCACATCCAATCTGCCTGTAAAAGGCTGCTGTTTAAAGTAAGCATCCCTGCCCCCGCCAGAACTGAAATAATCATGGCAGGCTGGCAAATAATTTTCCATAAAGTAGCCTCCATTTTAACAAATTGTTTAAGGAGGATACTTTTTTCGGGTTCTGATTTATCGTTCGCTTCTGTGTGGTAAATAAAAAGGCTTAAGATATAGAAAAGACCCGCCATCCAGCTTATTACAAATACGATGTGAACGGCTTTGAAATACTGGTAATATGGCAGTAGAATATCTATCATTCCGGGTTAGAACTTAATACCTGAACTCTTTCACTACCTCAATCGCATACTTCACATTATCAAAAGGGATATCAGGCATAATTCCATGGCCCAAATTGAATATAAACCCTTCTGTTCCACGCATACGTTCAAATAATTTATGAATTTGTGCCTTAATTACACTTTGATCTGCATATAGAATATGTGGATCTAAATTCCCCTGAACAGCGATACCAGCTGGCAAAGCGTTTTTGATGTTTAGTAAATCAGCATTCCAGTCTACCGAAATTACATCGGGTTTCGCCTCTGCCATTACCGGTGCAAAAACCGAACTTCCTTTACAGAAAGAAATTACAGGTACATCCTTTCTGTTGAGGTTAGCGATAATCTCCTGAATGTAACGGTGAGAAAATTCCTGATAATCATTCCATGATAAGGCAAGCGCCCAACTATCAAAAATCTGAACAGCATTTACACCAGCTGCAATCTGAAGGTTCAGATAATCAGCAGTCACTTTCGCAATTTTCGCCAGAAGTTTATGTGCAAGTTCAGGTTGATTGTGAATAAATAGCTTTGTTAGTTTGAAATCTTTAGAAGAACCACCCTCAATCAGATAGCTCATTACTGTAAAAGGCGCACCAGCAAAACCAATTAAAGGAATGCTTCCGCTCAAACGTTGCTGAATTACTTTAATTGCATCAGCAACATATTGTAATTCATCTAAACAATCTACATTCAGGTTTTCAATGTCCTGAGCGTTGCGTACAGGATTTGCGAACTTCGGACCAATGCCCTGAGTAAAACTCAAATCGCCACCCATAGCCTCGCCAGTTACCAGTATATCACAGAATAAAATGGCAGCATCGATGCCTAATAAATCAACAGGCAGCATCGTTACATCTGCGGCAATTTCAGGAGTTTTGCACATCTCTAAAAAAGAGTACTTGTTTTTAATCTCCCAGTATTGTGGCATAAAACGACCAGCCTGACGCATCATCCATACCGGCGGACGCTCTGTTTGTTTCGAAAATGCTGCGTCTAAAAATAAATTATTCTTCATGATTTGTATTTCGGGCATCAGGGGCTTGTAAGGCCTTAGCTACTTAATTCTTAAAATTGTAATTCCGCAAAGGTATAAAATAAAAAAAAACGAAATACCTTTTTATTCCTAAACGGGTACTTCGTTTCTCAAAATGACAATTTGAATATTATAATCTGCTTAATTCCTTTTCAATCTTAACGATGATATCTTTTGAACGCGCTGTTTCAGCAAGCTCTTTTGCAAGCTTAACATAAGCCTCTGCCCTTTCTTTATCTTTTTTACGCAAAGCCAGATTTGCCAGGTGAATCAGCACATATCCCTTTTGGGTTTTGCCTCCTACCGGAAAACGGCTTGCCAGTTGAAAATGATACTCAGCCTTGTCCCATTCTTCCTCTTTCAAGGCCATATTGCCTTTCATAAACTCGTAGTAGCCTCTGCGGCTTTTAGCCAATCGTTCCGGGCTCACCACTTCATCAAGCAGGAGTTGAGCTTTACCAAACTCATTATTTTTAAAATGTTTGGAAGCCATTAATACTGAACTGTGCCTGAAGTGGCTCCAGATGGTAAATCCAAACAAGAAGGCTGCCAAAGCAGCCAGCTGGTATTGTTCGTAATAAAGGCAAACCAAAGCAGCTGCAATAAAAACAGCCATTAAAGCATACCTACCCTTATTATTGTACATTAATGAATATCAGTGAATTTATAACCTACCCCACGGATAGAATGGAAATAAACAGGATTTTTTTGATCCGGTTCGAAATACTTACGGAAAGTTAAAATGAAATTGTCAATCGTTCTCGTTGACGGATAAACATCATAATTCCAAACTGTCTCCAGAATTTGTTCGCGGGAAACAGCCTCATTTTTACGCTCAATTAAAAGCTTTAACAGCATGGTTTCCTTTTTGGTTAACGGGGTAATGGTCCCGTCATCATGTTTAAGTTCAAAAGAGTTGAAATAAATGGTTTTATCACCAATTTTATAGGAGTTCAGTTCTTTCAGATCATCAGCTTTCAAACTACGTTTAACCAAAATCCCCACACGAAGAATAAGTTCTTCTAGGTTAAAAGGCTTAACCAGATAATCGTCAGCCCCCTTTTTCAATCCTAATACGCGGTCTTCCGATGTATTTTTTGCGGTTAAAAACATAATAGGTACTTCAGCATTCTCTAAACGGATTGTCTCACAAACCTGGAAACCATCCATTTCAGGAAGCATAACATCTAAAACGATTAGATTGAAACGTTCTTCCTTAAATACTTTAAGAGCGGTTTTGCCATCTTTAACGGCGTGAACTTTATAACCCTCAAGTTCGAGGTTTAGTTTAATAGCATCTAACAAGTGATCCTCGTCTTCTACCAATAGAATTCTTAATTTTTGTGACATAATGGAGATTAACTAAATGTTACTTCAAAAATACTCCCCTGAGGCAAATTGTCTTTTACTGTAATATCTGCATCATGGTATTGTAAAACCTCTTTCACAATAAACAAGCCTAAACCTGTTCCTTTCGCTTTCCTGACATTCTCATTACCAACGCGGTAAAACTTATCAAATATCAACATTTTTTCGGCATCTGAAATACCAGGCCCTTTATCAATTACACTTAACTGAATATGCCCGTCAACTTTATCTAAAAGCACATTTATCTCATCACATGGACTTGAATATTTTACCGCATTCTCAATCAAATTGGTCACTACTGACGATAAGGCAAATTTGTCACCCATAATCTGCAAATTTGGCTGAATCTGGGCATTTATCAATTGTTCGTTTCCACAAGAATGAACCTGCAAACGATCTGTTATTTTATAAACCAGTTCAGAAAAGTTGAATTCCTCTTTCGGGAAAGTATAAGACCGGTTTTCAATCTTTGTTGCCAACAGCATGTTCTCCACCAGATCATCTAAACGTTCAATATCCTTCAATGAATTATTTAACAATGAAACCTGTCGTGCTTTATCTAAATCTCTTTTAACAATCGTCTGGATAGAAAGTTTAATTGCAGCCAAAGGAGATTTCAGTTCATGAGTAATTGACATCAGGAAATTCTGCTGCTGTTCTCTTAATTTATCTTCGCGTTTTAATGATTGATGCAGGAAATATCCCCCTATACAAAGCAAAAACAAAAACACTGAACCCTCACCCATAATCATGGTCATGCGGCTCGGTTGTAAACGCACTACTAATGTGCCCCAGGAAATGAGCTGAACCAGGGCATAAAGCAGTAACGCATAAAATATGATAATTGATTTTTTCATTATTTCGGGTTGAGGCCGGTTAAGATCATTGTTGGACCATTATTTTTTAAACACGAGATCAAGCGCCTCAAAAATTGCCCTCTTAGCTTTCTCGAGCTCTATCTTTGTATGTGCTGAAGATACAAAACCTACTTCATATCCCGATGGCCCTAAGTATATGCCTCTGTTTAGTAACTCGCGGTGCATGATTTTAAATTTTTCCATGCTATTGGCATCAATATCATCAGCCGATTGAATTTTATCCTTATCAGTGAAGGCGAACCAAAAGATAGAGCCAATAGTGAAAACTTTAAACTTATAGTTCCTGGCTGTAGCGAAGCGTTGTATGCTTGCCACAAATTCCTGCGCTTTTGCGTTCAGATCTTTGTAGAAACCAGATCTATTAAGCTCGGTTAACGTGGCAATACCTGCAGCCATAGCAACCGGGTTACCAGACAAGGTACCGGCTTGATATACCCCTCCATCAGGAGAAATATGCGCCATAATTTCCGCCGAAGCACCGTACATCCCAACAGGAAGTCCCCCACCGATAATTTTTCCGTAGGTAACTATGTCCGGCGTAATGCCATAATATGCTGCTGCGCCTTCAAAACCAACCCGAAAACCTGTAATCACCTCATCAAAAATCAAAAGAGAATTATTATCTGTACAAATTTTACGAAGAAACTGAATGTAATCTTCATCCTGAATAATTAAACCATTGTTTGCAGGAATACCTTCAATTATTACTGCAGCAATCTGGTCTTTAAACTGTGAAAAAGCCTGTTCAATTGCCGTAGTATCATTTAGCGGAATGACAATAGTTTCTTCTGCAAAAGACTTTGGAACGCCTGCAGACGATGTTTCTCCGAAAGTAACCAGTCCGGAACCAGCCTTCACCAAAAGCGAATCACTGTGACCGTGATAGCATCCTTCAAACTTCAATATTTTATCCCTGCCTGTAAAGCCTCTTGCTAAGCGAATAGCCGACATCACGGCTTCAGTACCCGAACTTGTAAAACGAATTTTTTCTACAAAGCGATTATTTTTTATGATCAACTCCGCGAGTTCATTTTCCAAAGCCGTTGGCGCACCAAAACTCATTCCGTTTTGCATCACCTCTGTAACTTTCTCTCTGATTTTCGGGTTGTTATGTCCAAGGATCAAAGGTCCCCAGCTTCCACAAAAGTCAATAAACTGATTGCCGTCAGCATCCCAGATGAAACAACCATCGCCTTTTTCAATAAACAGAGGTGTGCCATAAACAGATTTAAATGCCCGTACCGGTGAATTCACCCCACCAGGGAAATAGGTTTTCGACTTCTCATACAATTCAGCTGATTTCACTCGTGAAATATCAGGTTTACTCCCGGTATTTACAGGGATATCGGCTTCGTTGCCCGAAAACATTTTTTTTATTGAATCTAACATTTTTCTAAGGTTGAAGGTTGAAAGGTAGAAGGCAAAAGGCTCAGGAAGCAAAACCTGAAACCATTCAGGCTTGCACCCTTATAGCCACTCATTGTTTAAAATATCTTTAATATGGTAGGTAGTAATTATACTGGCACCCGCTCTCGCAAAAGCATGCATGGTTTCCATTACAACCTTCTGTTCGTCAATCCAACCGCGTTCAGCAGCTGCTTTGACCATTGAATACTCTCCGGAAACATTGTAAACAGCTATTGGTAAGTTAGTATCCTGCTTTAACCGCTGAATTATGTCGAGATAAGCTAACCCAGGTTTAACCATTAACACATCTGCACCTTCCTGTTCGTCCAGTTGCGCTTCACGTAGGGCCTCCAAAGGGTTTCTAAAATCCATCTGATAGGCTTTCCGATCTCCTTTACTTGGCGTACAATCGGCTGCTTCTCTAAACGGTCCATAGTACGCAGAAGCAAATTTGGTAGCATGGCTCATGATCGCTGCATTTACAAATCCATTATCATCCAGCAAATTCCGCATCGCCTCAATTCTACCATCCATCATATCCGAAGGTGCAAACATATCGGCACCTGCCTGAGCGTGGCTTAAAGCCATTTTGGCAATCACATCAACAGTTTTATCATTTTGAACATAATCGTTCTCCATAATTCCACAATGTCCGTGAGTGGTGTATGAACAAACGCATACGTCAGTAATCACATACAAATCTTCACCAAATTGTTTCTTAAGTTCACGAACTGCTGTTGGTACCAGAGAATGATCATGATATGCAGATTTTGCATCGGCCGACTTCTCATCACCAACACCAAAAAGCATCACCTTGTTCAGGCCTCTCTTTAATCCTGATTCTACATCCTTTACAAGCGTATCAACCGAATAACGGTTAACGCCCGGCATTGCATCAATGGCATGTGTAACATTCGTTCCTGGTACCACAAAATAGGGGTAAACAAACATATCTTTAGATAGTCGGGTTTCGGCTACCATCTCTCTTACCAGTGGATTCTTCCTCAATCTTCTCGGACGATGTAACATATTCTAATTAATATCAAGTATTTATTTTCGAGAGCTGATCAACTTATTATTGAACTCAGATTATTTTTGCTCAGCAGTGAGCATGCAGCCTTTGAGGCATTACCTCTATTTCATATCTATTCCAAAAACAGCTTCTGCTAATCCAATCTCATCTGGCGAGTATGGAAGGGTGTATTTAACACCCATCTCGTCAAATTTCTTTCCGGTAGAATTACCTATAGCCACTACCTGTTGCCCGGGCTCCAGTAAATTATCGGCGAAATAAGCATCAACATTAGATGGACTGGTAAAAATCAGTACGTCTGCATAACTCTGATCTATGTTTTCTTCAATCACGGTTTCATAAATCGGCAAATCAATCACTTTTGCATCTGCTGGCAGGGATTTTTGAATAGACTGTAAAGAATCCTGCGCTCTTGGAAACAGTATATTCTTTCCTGAAACCAGTTTTGCGAAATCCTCGGCAACCTCTCTAATGTCGCCACTTGAACCAACAAAATCGGCGAAATGGTTGAATTTTCGTAAAGCATCTTCCGATCCCCGGCCCACCACACCAAATTGTGTTTTCTTAGGCAACTGAGGCTTCAGGTTAAAGAAATACTCCACACTGTTCCTGCTACTGAAGAAAATCCAATCGATATTCTTTAATATAAACTGATCTAAAACAGTCACGATGGGAAAAGTCCGGATCAATGAACGGCCCTCAATTTCTATATCATTATTTTCCAGGGCTTTGCGGAAATAACTATGTTCGCCAATTTCGCGGGAGATAAAAACCTTTGAAGGTTTTTTTCTATTCTTATCAAATTTGGCGACAATTTTTTCCGACAATCCATCGGTAGTTTCCGAACGCACAAATAAACGTTCCGGAAAATCTTCAGCCGTTTCAGCTTTGGAAGTCCACACTTCGAATAAACCATCTTCCTTTTTGCAGTAGCAACCTAATGGCATGTGGCAGCCACCTTCAAAAAGATTTAGCACTTTACGTTCCACACCAACTTCCTCAGCGGTTGCCGGATCGTGGAGTTTTTGCAATGCCTCGAAAAGTTCATTATCATTTTCACGGATTTGAATAGCCAAAGCACCCTGAGCAGGTGCAGGAACAAATTCGGTAGGTTCGAGTTCTTCTACATGAAATTCGCTCACATCTAAACCTAACCGCTTGATACCTGCCTTTGCTAACATGATCGCGTCGTAATCCTCATCACGAAGTTTCTGAATACGGGTGGGAACATTACCCCGCAAATCTTCTATTTCAAGATCGGACCGTAAACCTAATAGCTGTGCTTTCCTTCTATTCGACGAGGTACCTACCATAGCCCCTTTTTTCAAAGAAAGCTTTTGCGAAACATCTACACAATCTTTCAAAATCAAAAGATATTCAGTAGCCTCCTCACGCGGAGGTATAGCGGCAATGGTTAACCCGGCAGGATGTGTAGTGGGTAAATCTTTTAGGCAATGTACAGCCAGATCAATTGTACCGCCAAGAAGTTCCTCTTCAAGTTCTTTTGTAAAAAAACCCTTTCCTTCCAATTTATCTAATCTTAAGTTCAGAATTTTGTCACCCTGAGTCTTTATGATTTTGATTTCCGATTCTATTCCGATTGCAGCCAACTCTGACTGAATATGATTTGCCTGCCATAAAGCAAGTTCGCTACCGCGTGTTCCGATGGTTAATTTCTTCACTATAAACTTTTAATGAGCTACAAATTTAAATTAAATAGTCCTTTATCCTATGAATTGTTTAAAAATGAGACAGTGAGGTTACAGATAAGATCATTATATGCAATTCCATGACACAGCTATGCAGATTCATTGAAATATCAAACCTTTATCCGATAACATAACCGGATTTCACAGACAAATTTGAAATTGATATTTTGAGAGAAGATACACTGTACAAGCAGAAAAAAAGCTGATTTAGTGTATAATAGAAAGTCAGAAAAAACGGATTTAAACCGACGTCTTTCAGGGCCCGAAGTGTGTGGATGTGGAAATAAATTAAGATTGATTAACCAGAATTTCTTTGGCCATAATCATTGGAACGCTGATACATTTTTTTTCCATGTAATTCATCACACGTTCTAAAACTTCCCGTGAAGCATCATCCATCTGACTTATTTCATCAGCAAATACGCCATTTAATGCTGTATTCTTGATTTCTTTAATTTTACGGGGCACTTCCTGCATAGCCAATTCAATGCGGCGTTGTTTTAAAACTGTAAAAAATTCAGCGATATTATTGCTAATGATATCTTCAGCATGCACAAGCTCGTTGTAGCGCTCCTGAATATTTTTACGGGCAACCTCTTTTAAAGATTCTACCTCGATGTAATGAACAGGATTATTATGAATTACCGCAGGGGCAACATCATTAGGAATAGCCAGATCTACAATTACTTTTTTGCCAGTATCGCCATTCAGCAATTTTGCATAAAGCGTCTCGCTGATAATGGCTTCGGTTGATCCTGTACAGGTGATGATTACATCAAAGCCCTCATCAAAATGTTCTAAAGCTTCTAAAGGATAGGCTTTACCATTCAACTCTTCAGCAAGTGTTTCTGCTTTGGAAAGCGTACGGTTGAAAATAGAAAAGTTTGAATATTTATGTTTATTCAGGTATTTGGCAATATTTTGATTGGTTTCACCTGCACCAATAATTAAGACACGTGAGTTACCACACATGTTCAGTTCTTTCAGCTTACGATAGGCCAGCGAAACTACAGAAACAGGATTTTTTGAAATGTTAGTGTGCGTATAAACTTCCTTCGCCGTTTTTACCACCCTATCCATAATCATGCGCATGTAGTCGCCAGTGAAACCAGCATCGCGGCAATTTTCATAGGCTCTGCGTATCTGAGCAAGGATTTCTTTTTCGCCAACAACCAGACTCTCTAAAGAGCACGATGTTCTCAACAAGTGATTAAAGGCCTCTTCATTCTCATATACGGTAACGTTATCTAGAAAACGCTCCATAAACTCAGGAGGCAAACCCATATCCAGAACAGTGAGGAATTTCGTTACGAATTCTTTGTTTGTTTTTTCTTTAGTCAGAAAAACAAACTCTACCCGGTTACAGGTACCGATATAAAAAATTTCGCTAACAGGAAGTTCAGCTTGTATATTTTTCAATCTGCTGTCTAAACTCTGGTCACAAATAACTAACTTCCCTAAAGACTTCAGGTCGATGTGGTGATGCGTAAAAGCTATTACTTTTAAATATTCCAAGTGCTTCCGTTATTAACTATTATCGGGATACAAAAGTAATACGGTTGGTGCATGTCACCGTCATTAATCTGTAATTTACATTAATTTAGAACGGTTTTAAATAGAAGCTTAACCCTGACAGTGGCATAGTCAATGATGCAATAAAGATTCAAAAAGCTGAGCTACTCACACGAATACAATAACAAAATCACCTTTATTAGGTTTATATGATATATCAATTCCTTAAACTATGATTACACAAAATGATTTTAGCCTTAGCGGTTCAGATGGAAAGTTAATCATCGGCGACATTACTTTCGACGATAAAAACCCAAATACACCAATTGTGCTCTTCATTCACGGCTTCAAAGGTTTTAAAGATTGGGGTGCCCATAACCTGGTTGCACGGTATTTTGCGGCCAACGGCTATCGTTATCTTAAATTCAATTTATCACACAGCGGCGTTTCTGCTGAGCATCCGGCAGATGTTACAGATTTAGAAAGTTTTGCCAATAACACCGTATCAAAGGAACTTTTCGACGTGAATGCGGTTCTGGATTTCATCGAAAAAGCGTATGGAAAAGAGGCCGAAGTTAATTTAATCGGACACAGCCGCGGGGGCGGCTTAGCTATAATTGAGGCATCAAACAATGTGCGAATTAAAAAATTAATTACCTGGAGTGCCATATCCGCCTTTGATAGTCTTTGGAAAAAAGAGCAAGAGGCAGATTGGAAAAAAAATGGGAAAATCTTTGTAACCAATGCAAGAACGAAAGAACAAATGCCTTTAAATGTTGCATTACTTGAAGACTTTGAGAAGAATAACGAAGTACTAAATATCATGGAGGCCGCTAAACGAATCAGCATTCCCTGGTTAATTGTACAGGGCGACGATGATGTTAACGTTCCTTTCGAAAATGCACAAAAACTGGCAGATGCCAACCCAAATAGCAAGCTTGTAAAAATTGAAGGGGCAAATCATGTGTACGGTGCATCACATCCTTATAAAAGCGAAACCTTGCCGCCACTGTTATTTAAAGTATGTGAAAAGGTCTTGATTTTTTTTAATGAGTAAAATGTCCATTAAAAAGGGAATTGCAGATCATGAAACTTAGTTCCCACCTCTTACAAATCCACGCATATCACTTCCGCTCGGACTTTGAAAAATTTCCAGGTCGAAATATGGAACAGCAGCAAGTAGATGGTCAAAAATGTCAGCAGCAACCTCTTCAAATTTTTTCAGCCCTTTTTCTTTAGAGAATACGTAAATTTCTATTGGAAGTCCGTTTTCTGTTGCTTGTAACTGGCGAACCATAAAAGTGAGGTCGGTATTGATATAAGGATTACTTTGGAGGTATTTTTCTGCGTATACACGAAAGGTGCCGATATTAGTCATATGCCTCCCATTTACCAGGTTTGATGGATCGACCGTGTTTTCCTTATTATATAATTCGATGTGTTGCTGGGTTTCGCTCAGATATTCCTTTAAAAAATCAATGGTTTTTAAACGGTCAATAAGCTCATCATCGCAAAACTTAATGCTGGAAATTTTAATGTTGATATGTCGCTTTATCCTTCTCCCCTCACTTTCTTCCATTGCCCGCCAGTTCTTAAACGACTCACTAACAATAGCATAACTTGGTACAATGGTTACAGTTTTGTCCCAATTCCTCACCTTAATAGTGGTTAAATTTATCTCTGTTACCTCCCCGTCAGCACCATATTTTTCAACTGTAATCCAGTCGCCCACCCGAACCAGATCAATAGCGCTCATCTGCACTGAAGCGACGAAACCTAAGATCGGATCGCGAAAAACAAGGATAAAAACTGCAGTAACAGCTCCAAAACCTCCAAAAATGTAAAGAGGTGATTCGTTCAGGATAATCGAAAGAATCAGAACAAATCCTAATATATAAATGATAATTTTTGCAACCTGCTTATAACTTCTAACAGGCTTATCTGCGTATTTCCTGGAGGACTCCATGATGGAAACCAAAGCATTCAGGAAAGCATTTATGGCGAACATAATTGCTAAAACCACGTAAATCCTGGAGATAATTAACGCGTAAAACAGCCAGTTTTTGAAGTCCACAAATACATAGGGAACTGCGTTATAAATAATATAGGCACCGAAAATAAGTGCAAATGCCCTGAACACCCTAAATTCAAACAAGGCATTTTGCCAGTCAGGTTTAGTCTTCGCGCTTTTAACAGCTGCAATAAACGCCTGTCTGGTAACGAAAATTGTTACGAACAAAAATAGTGTTACCCCAATAAATCCCAGCAAAAAATAGGAATACACCAGCTCTCCGCCCGTTAGCCCTTGCTCTGTTAATAAGCGGCGTAATTCACTAAATATTATTGGAAATTGCAGGATTTTCATGAAGGAATGTTTTTAAGCTTTTTCCACCCAATTACCATCATCCTTGATAATATTAATCAACTCATCCAAAGCAAAGGCAGTAGTTACATTTTTTTTAACCACTTCCTGTCCGCGGTAAAGTGTAATCTTATCAGGTCCGGTACCCACATAGCCATAATCCGCATCCGCCATTTCGCCCGGACCATTAACAATACAGCCCATTATCCCGATTTTAAGACCTTTTAAATGATCAGTCCGTGAGCGGATAAGTTGGGTAGTTTCCTGCAAATCAAAGAGCGTTCTTCCACAACTAGGACAGGAAATATATTCTGTTTTACTGATTCTTGTTCTTGTGGCCTGTAAAATACCAAAGCTGGTAGAATTAATCAGCGACAAATCATGTCCACGGGCATCTATCCATATTCCATCTCCAAATCCGTCGGTAAATAAAGCACCAAAATCTGTGGCAGCATACAATGTTAAAGTATCCGCATCAAGCCTATTATAGCTTCTTTTTATGATAACCGGAACTTGAATATTTCGTTCCTGCAGTGCTACAAAAAATGCCCTTTGCTCCGCCATTCCATGGAGTGCTGCAGTTTTAAGAATCAGGACAACATTAGTGAACTGATTAATTTTTAAGTCTTTTAACTTGCTGGCATCAATTTCAAGAAAGTTCAAAAACTCATCCTTCATATCCGTTTCGTTAAATTCCGCTAACGAAAACAACGGATGACAGTTTTTTTTGTCTTTTAATTTAAGCCAGGTTTTATAATTGTAAACCTGCTTCAGGTTTCCGGGAAAGGAAAATGAAGGCAGATGATCACCAAGAAATGCTAAATCACAAGCCTGATCAGAAAGATTATATTTATCCAGAACAGCGCTGTAATGGTAACCAATCGAACTTAGGAAATAGGGATCTTTAAGGTTTTCGCCAGAAACATCAATCATCACCGAAGGATGATGGTGCCCGCCTATGTGCTGAACAGCTTCAGTAATCCTTCGCGAGTAAGCATATGGAGAATAAGTTTTAACAGATGAGGCGAGCGGTAAACCTGATGAGGTAAAACCAGATTCCTGGATTAATGCCTCAGGTGCTGCTTTCCTAATAGAATATCTGTCTGCAAGTGCTTTGGCTACCGGTGCTTCAAATTCAGGATCTTCAGTTAAAGAAACACGTATGGTATCGCCCAATCCGTCTTCCAGCAAAGTACCGATGCCAACAGCTGACTTAATCCTTCCATCTTCCCCATCTCCGGCCTCAGTTACCCCCAGGTGCAGAGGGTAATTCATTCCTTCTTTCATCATGGTTTCAACCAGCAGACGATAAGCCTGTACCATCACCTGAGTATTACTGGCTTTCATGGAAATGACCAGGTTATAGTAATTCTCTGCTTCGCACATCCGGATGAACTCCATTGCAGATTCAACCATCCCACGTGGCGTATCTCCATAATGACTCATGATCCGGTCAGAGAGCGAACCATGATTGGTTCCGATACGCATAGCCGTACCGTATTCCTTACAGATCTTAATTAGCGGAATAAACTTTTTGTTAATCCGCTCAAGCTCGGCGCTATAGGCATCCTGTGTGTATTCCAGGTTTTCGAATTTCTTTTTATCGGCATAGTTACCGGGATTTACACGTACCTTTTCAACAATCCTTGCAGCCATTTCAGCAGCATTAGGCGTAAAATGTATATCGGCAATCAGCGGAACATCATACCCACGGTAGCCCAGTTCTTTTTTAATATTGGCTAAATTTTCTGCCTCCTTAATGCTCGGAGCAGTAATCCGTACATATTCACAGCCCGATTCAACCATGCGGATGGTCTGCTCTACTGTGCCAATGGTATCCATCGTATCAGTGGTAGTCATCGATTGAATACGTATCGGATTATGACCGCCTAAGGCAATATCACCAATTTTTACCTCACGGGTTAAAAACCTCGAATACTGCGTTAAACTATTACAATATCCACCACCTAATTCATGCTGTGCCAATATATTTTCCATGCAATTGCAAAGATATAGATAGAATTTCGAATGAGAGAATTTTGAAGGAGAGAATGCCCAAAAAGCTATATCAACCTGTCTTTTACAACTAAGGTCTCAGCAGCTATGTCGTGCCAGCACTGGTTTTTCTTATTTAGAAAACAATATAAATAACCAAAGAAAAGAGGTAGTACGGAAAACATCCGGCAGAGATTTCTGGCAAGAGATTTACCAAATGAAATCCTGCTTCCTTCAAGGTCAGTAACCTTAATACTCAATATTCTTTTTCCGAGAGTGCCTTGTCTTAATGATGATTCGGCAAAAATGCTGTATATAATCTTTACAATGAATATCATCGGGAAAGGGGTTGTAACAGCCATTATCCTTTGATCTTTGCCCTCAATAAAAATAAAGCTGATCAGAATAATGACGATATAGATTCCAAAGATCATGAAGTGATCAATTACCGAAGCAAGCAGTCGCTGGTCAAATGAAGCAAAATACTGGGGTGCGGTTTTCTGGAAAGTAAAACCCAGAAGCTCACGCAATTCTTCCATTGCATGAGCTTCTTTATAATCATCCATACCTGGTTTGCGTATAAATGTATTTGGTTTTATGTTTAAATCTTTAAGTTCAGTTAAACTGTAAGGACCTTCTGGCTTACCGTTAACCACAATGGTGTATTGATCAGGATTTGTAGGATTCAAGGATTGTGATTTAATATCTGCTTACCTCAAAGTTACTTAATCCACCGTCTAAATTGATAAAGATTTTTTTAGTTGATGTTTTATAGTTTGACGTCTCGTATACACCTTCACTCAGCTTTTCAAATCCTTCAAAGTCTTTTGCAGATAATCCTGTTTTGGTTTTGATCCTGCAACCAGAACTTTCAGGGATTTTAATTTCGACATTCGCAACACCTGATTTTACAACCACATCAGTAATCGGTAACAAGTCTCCGAATTTGATATCCAAAGCAGCTGCGCCGCCATCAAAACGGAAGGTACGCACTTTATAATCACTGAAATCGAAATTTGCCTCACCTGCTCCTAATTTCATCAAAATATCCCAGTTCGCATTTTTGTTCAGCTTAAAACCCACATCATTGCCGTTATCGCCAAACTTCCATTTACTTTTACGATCGTCCATACTGAAGGTAAGCACAGTTGCAGAATCAGTCACCAATTTCTTCAAAGAGAAATTACCATGACGTTTCTTCACATCAGCATTGATTAAAGATGATGTTTCACCATCCAGGTTGAATGAAAGTCCGCCTCCGGAGATATTTAAAACTGTTTTCTTAGCACTGTCAGCAGCAACCAACGGCTCAGATAAATTCAACATATTAAATGCCGTATCCTGATCGTCGTTATGATCATTATCAACGTTAACATCTATATCTTTTTTGAAATTATTACCCCACCAGTTTCCTCTTTGAGGCTCTTGCTGACCTTTAAAAAACAAGAATGAAAGAGCAAGCACCAAAACGGCTATGGAAATGATGCTCCCGGTTTGCGAATTATTCCGGTTAAACAAAATATTCAAACCACCTATAATCAAAAATATCGGCCAGAATCCCCAAACATTACGCCAGTAAAAATCAATGATTCCAAAGTTTTCCAAAAGGAGTACACCGCCAATAAAAAGCAATATAATACCCCATATTAATCTGTCTAATTTCATATATAGTTACGATTGAGGGTTTGTTGATGTAGAATTATTTTCTTCAGGCTGTTTTTCTTCCACTATTACCGTTTCAGAAAAATCAGCGGCTTTTTTGTCTTTTTCCTGGTTTTGCTGATTCTGAAAGTTAGCCCAGTCGTTTTTTCTTTTTGATTTCGCGATAATACTGATTCCCAATGCAATGAAAACCATTGGCCACATAAACTTAAAGAAATTCCGGAAGGTAAACCAGTCAGGAATGAAATCCAGCTGATGCATCAGAAAAAAACAGCCCATTACCAGCATCAGTAAGCCGGCCACCGTTCTTCCTGTGTCATTTGGTTTATTAAATTTACTGAACTCCGGCTGTGTTTCGAAGGGTTTCTTTTGCTCTTCATTCACTGGTTGAGTCCAGTTCGTATTTCCTGCGCCAACCGGGCCGGTGAAAGGATTCGACGCATCAAATGGCGCTGCGTTTTTATTGAAATAATCATTAAATTT
Source organism: Pedobacter frigidisoli (assembly GCF_032678525.1). Classification (GTDB taxonomy): domain Bacteria; phylum Bacteroidota; class Bacteroidia; order Sphingobacteriales; family Sphingobacteriaceae; genus Pedobacter; species Pedobacter frigidisoli_A. Next base: position 232,080 of record NZ_JAVTSE010000004.1, on the reverse strand, counting down.
TGAGAATCGCCGTGTAGGGTCGTTATTTACCGGAACAACAATCCATAAAATAATATAGGCAACAATGCCTGTCCCGAAGAGAAAAAACACAGACAGTGCGAAAAGTAGCCTTACGATGGTAACTTCAACCTGCAGATATTCAGCAAGTCCAGAAGCTACCCCTGCAACCATCTTATCGTGTTCATTTCTAAAAAGCTTCTTTTCCATAACGTTACTTTTAAATGTAAACTTAAAAATCAAGCGGCGTCATTAAAACCTCATCCACATTTACGCCAGCACTCAGCTGTAAAATGGTGTAAAGTATTTCTGCAATGTCATCAGGCTGCACAAACTTCTCATCAGGAATCGTAGTTCCCTCCCACGACGATGTTTTTGTAGAACCTGGCAAAAAAGCGGTAACCTTTACCTGGTGTGGCGCTAATTCCTGCCGCAATACATGATTAAGACTTAACATCGCTGCTTTTGTTACACTGTAACTCCCGCCATTTTTTACGGGCGCATTACTGGCTACCGAACAAATGTTAAAAATGTGCCCCTTGCGCATTGAGCGCATCTTTTTACCGAAAAACTTGCTGATATAATAGGAAGCATTCACATTCAGGTGTTGCTGCATTTCGAATGCATCATCCGCTTCGTCCAATAAAGTTCCCGGTAAAAACGTGCCCACATTATTCACCAGTACATCAGCAAAACCGGCGTTTTTTTCCATCTGATCTAAGAAATGATATACCTCCTGTTTATCCGAAAAATCTACCCGATAAACATCTATTACCCTTCCAGGGGTAATTAATCCGGCGCGCATTTCGTCCAGATCATCCAGGTTCCTTGCCGCAATGATTAGATCATAGCCATTTTCGTAAAGTTTGATAGCAATTGCCTTACCAATTCCTTTAGTAGCACCCGTAATTACAGCTTTCATTTTTTATGGATTAATATTTGTTAACAAAAAACCATATTTAAAATCAAAACCACGAATAATTTTGGAATTATCAAAGAGCAACAACTTTTTTATCGTTTCTTTGTAGTATCATATATGTTCATTTAAATTAAGCAACACATAAAGAATGAATTTTACCAATTTCGGCAGATACATCCTGCTTCTAAAATCTGTATTTAGAAGGCCGGAAAAACTAAAAATATACTTAAAGGAAATAGCCAAGCAAATGGATTACGTTGGTGTTGGCTCTTTAGGCTTAATTGCAATCATCTCTACATTTATCGGGGCGGTAATGACTTTGCAAATTGCATTTCAGCTGGTAAGCGACTTTATCCCCAAAACTATTATTGGTTCTGTAAACCGTGATTCAAGTATTCTGGAGCTGAGTCCAACCATCAGTGCAATTGTTCTGGCAGGTAAAATTGGCTCGGCGATTTCTTCAGAAATAGGCTCTATGCGGGTTACTGAGCAAATTGATGCATTGGAAATCATGGGAATTAATGCCCCGGGATATCTGATTCTTCCAAAAATTATCTCAGGAATCACAATGGTACCGATGCTCGTAATCATTTCTATGTTTTTGAGTATTTCAGGTGGCTACATTGGTGGTTCTATTTCAGGGGCAGTAACCCCTGCTGAATATCTTCAGGGTATAACCACGGATTTCAATCCTTACACTATCGTGGTTGCGCTTGTGAAAGCTTTCGTGTTCGGATTTATCATTACCTCTGTTCCTGCCTACGAGGGCTTCTATGTAAGAGGAGGCGCTTTGGAGGTGTCTCAGGCAAGTACAAGGGCCGTTGTAATCAGCTGTATTTCCATTCTGGTTTGCGATTATTTAGTTACCCAATTGTTATTATAATGATCGAAGTTAAAGATATATACAAATCATTCTCCGGTAACGATGTACTAAAAGGCATTTCCGGAAAATTTGAGGAGGGCGTGACCAATCTGATCATTGGCGGATCAGGATCAGGAAAAACCACCCTGCTAAAATGCATGGTAGGCTTGCACCAACCCGATTCAGGCTCGGTACTTTACGACGGACGCGATTTCACTCCAATGACTTACGAAGAGCGTATTGAAGTTCGTAAAGAAATCGGGATGCTTTTTCAGGGATCGGCATTGTTTGATAGTATGACGGTTGAGGACAACATCATGTTCCCTTTAAATATGTTTACCGACCAAAGCCGGAAGGAAAAAATTGAACGGGTTAACTTCTGTCTGGAACGGGTTAATCTGGCAGGGAAAAACAAACTATTTCCAGCTGAACTTTCAGGTGGTATGAAAAAACGTGTGGGTATAGCACGTGCCATTTCTATGAATCCCAAATATTTGTTTTGTGATGAACCCAATTCTGGTTTAGATCCTAAAACATCCATTGTGATTGATGAACTGATCCAGGAGATTACTGAAGAGTTTAAAACCACCACAATAGTGGTAACCCACGATATGAATTCGGTAATGGGCATTGGGGATTATATTTTATTCCTGCATGAAGGAAAGAAATTCTGGGAAGGCAGCAACAAAGAAATCGCACATACCGACATTCAGGAGCTTAACGATTTTGTTTTCGCAAGTCGGTTTATGAAAGCTGCAAAAGATAAGTTTTAAATAAGAATCCTCCTTGCGAGGCACACAAATGAATACATGATACAATTACTTGCCCCAACCCATTGGAAAGATTATGAACTGATTGATTGCGGGGATTTTGAAAAATTAGAACGATTTGGAAATGTGATCCTGATCCGTCCTGAACCTCAGGCGGTATGGAAGAAAACATTATCAGAGCAGGAGTGGAAAAAAACAGCCAACATCACCTTCCGGGGTCGCTCAGCTACATCTGGCGAATGGGTAAAGAAAAACCCGGCAACGCCCGACCGCTGGCATGTGGAATATAAAAATGATGATGTTTCCATCAAACTTCGCCTGGGTTTAACTTCATTTAAGCATGTGGGCGTTTTCCCGGAACAGGCGGTTAACTGGGATTATATATCATCGTCCATTAAAAAATTTAAAACTCCACAGCCTAAAGTACTCAATCTTTTTGCTTATACCGGTGCAGCATCTATGGTTGCCAATGCTGCCGGTGCTGATACCACCCACGTTGATTCGATTAAGCAAGTAGTGACCTGGGCTAATGAAAACCAGGAACTTTCTGGGCTGAAAGACACCCGCTGGATGGTAGAAGATGCTTTAAAGTTCGTAAAAAAAGAACTTAAGCGTGGTAAAAAATACAATGGAATCATCCTCGATCCGCCGGCATATGGCCATGGCCCTAACGGTGAGAAATGGAAACTGGAAGATCATATCCAGGAAATGATGCAGGATGTTGTTCAATTACTGGATGAGAAGGAACACTTTCTGATCCTAAATACCTATTCACTTGGCTTTTCTTCTGTGATCGTGGAGAATCTGATTCGCACGTCATTCCCGGGTGTTAAGAATTTAGAAACCGGTGAATTGTATTTACAGGCTACCGCTGGTATCAAATTGCCCTTAGGCGTATTTGGAAAATTCTGTAATGTGTAAATGTTGATTACTTTTTTTAAAACTATACCATTTACCCCCTATTTTCATACTCATCAGATCCGGAACACTTTATAAAATTTAATTCTATAATATATCTATGAAATTCCCTCAATTAGCAGGTACCCTTATATTGGGTTTTGCCGCCATCAGCCTGTTTGCCAACTGTAACTCCGACGGTAAGGGCAGTAACGGCGTAAGCAAAATCTTCTCATCAGACACAACTAAAAAGAAAACAGATTCAACAGTGAATGTAATGAAGCCTGTTGATCCGAAATTATATGATTCGCTGACAAAAAAACTTGCCAATGGCGATACTACCGGTAAATGGCCGGTAAAAAACCAGCCATATCCTTTAGCGGGTGCAATTTTACCATTTAAACGTATCGTGGTATACTATGGAAACCTTCACTCCAAAAAAATGGGGGCTTTAGGCGAATATGCACCTAAGGAAATGTGGCAGCGTTTGAATGCAGAGGTTAAACATTGGGAAAAGGCCGATCCTTCTACACCTGTACAGCCAGGTTTACATTATATTGCTGCAGTGGCCAGCGGAACTCCTGGCAAAGATGGCAAGTACATTAACCGCATGGGAAACAAGCAGATTGATTCGGTATTGAAAATTGCGAAAATGCAACCAAACACAATTGTGTTTCTCGACCTTCAGGTTGCACTAAGCACGATTAAAGCTGAGCTTCCTCACATTGAAAAATATCTTGAGCTACCTTATGTACATTTGGGTATTGATCCGGAATTCTCTATGAAAGACGGCTCTTTGCCAGGTAGAAAAATCGGGACATATGATGCAGCAGATGTAAACTACGTTACAGGATATTTAGCAGACATTGTTAAGAAGCATAACCTGCCTCCAAAAGTTTTTGTATTACACCGTTTTACAAAGAAAATGGTTACCAACTCTCCAAACATTAAGTTACGCCCTGAAGTACAGGTTGTTGTCCACATGGATGGATGGGGTGAACCAGAATTGAAAAAGGGTACCTATCGCCACTTTGTTTATGGTGAGCCCGTTCAGTTTACAGGCTTCAAGCTATTTTACAAGAATGACCTGAAGAAAGCACCAAATAAATTGCTAACTCCCGAGGAGCTACTTAAGCTTACTCCAAAACCGATATATATTCAGTATCAGTAGCCTATTAAACAGGGTGTCTTCGGGCACCCTGTTTGTTTATAAAATCATCTGAATGCCTTGTTGGCTGAAATAAACAAATTTACCCTTCATTTATTTCGTTGAGACATTTCTTCGGGTGCTGTTCGGGAAGTGTTCGGGAAGTGTTCGGGAAAACACCCCATTTCTTCGGGAAGTGTTCGGGAAGCGTTCGGGAAGCGTTCGGGAAAGCTTCGTCTCCTGATCGGGATTTCTCCCGGAAAAGTTCGTATAAACATCGCCTCAAATTCGGGAAGTGTTTGGCTTTTCTTTGGGTAAAAGCCGAACAACAGACGAGCCCATCCCGTACATTACCCAAACTTTTCTAAACGTTGTCTCGGATTTGTCTTTACCGAAACGCGATCAACTAACAAAACCTATACGGTGCATTTCATAGTAAACGCAATTATTATTCAAATGTTAGTAGCGCATGCTGACTTGCAGTATGGATATCCCTCCAGACCCGGTTAATTTCTGTTTCTTTTCTGGCGGCTTCAAGACCACAAAAAGGAAATAAAAAATCGCAGGCGCTTCTACAGCCATGCGCAAGCTTTCGGCTTGAGCGGCTCACTTCGTCCAGACTGGATGCCGATATCGATTTACCAGACACCAACTGTTCCCAGGAATCGTCGAAAGACCGGTAGAATGCTTTTTTCAGTTCCTTTACTTCGCTCTTGCACCGATTCAACTCCTTTTCGAAATATCTGATCTGCTCCTCGTTATATCTTTTTAATCCTGACCTGGAGAAGAATGACTGCTCCACCAACCTGATAAAGTGATTGGACATGCCCAAACTATTTACAGCCAGTGTGGTTTCTGCCAGCTGTAGAAAAGGATAATCAAATCCCTCGCCGGCAACCTCGATGGTATTGTTTATTCTGAATGTACGGTTAAGGGGTACTTCCAGGTTACTTACTTCGAAGGCATGACTTCCAGTAGCGATTAATCCAAAATATGACCAGCCCGAAAGGATATTTACTTCATTTTTTTTCAAAATAAATGACATCACTTTCGGATTTCCATCTTCATAGAGTATATCGGTACCATCGGTGTTTTTAAGGCTGCAGTTTGCTGTAAATATGGTTGCATGCAACGCCCCGCTGGCATATTTCCAATGCCCGTTTATTAAATATCCGTTAGTGGTTTTAATCGCTGTTCCGCCTATTGCTCCGCTCCCTGCAAAGCATACCGCCCTATCAGCAAATACTTCTTTTGCCAGATCGGGGTTTAAAAAACCAGCAAACCAGGCGGCACCGGCACAAAGCGTAACCGTCCAGCCCAGACTACCATCGGCTTCCGCCAGCTCTTCTTCAAGGCGTAAAATTTCCGGGAGCTTTTTACCTGCCCCCCCATAAACTTCAGGAACAAAAAGCTTAAACCAGTTTTCCTGATAGGCGAGTTCTAAAATTTCCGGATGTAATTCGCCCATTTGTTCTGATTCTGAAGCAAACTGAGCTACAGTTTCCTGCCAGGTTTTTGTGATGGTGTTTTGCATATGATCATCTTATACCGCAGTGGTGCGGATTAAAAAGCTAAAAACCGTTAATTAAACTTTCGTAATTCTCTTTTACCTACAATCTTCTTCCAGTCTAAAAAGCCAAAAATGGCTACAATAAATAAAAATGTAGTCAGGCATGCCATTAGGGGAAGCTTTTTATGAAACAATAACGGGATGGCAACAATATTTGAAACATTCAGGAAAATCCAGTTTTCAATTTTACGTTTTGCAAGAAGCCACATACCAGCCCATGCGGTTGATGAAACGAAGGCATCCAGTAGTGGCACATCAGAATCAGTATGGTTTCTGAGTACAAAGTAGAATACAAAAAACCCTATAACTGAGATCAATACCGCAATCAGCAATTCATTATTTGTACTCCATGCTACCTGGTTTTCGCCGTCTAGCTTACGCTTCTTCCAGATCATCCAGCCGTAAACACTCATTACCAGATAATAGATACTCAATAACATCTCTGCATAAAGTTTTACATTTAGCAGCAAAAACATAGATAATAGAATAGAGATAATCCCGGTAGGATATAACCATATACTGTTTTTCTTTGCCAGTAAAACCTCAGAAACGCCGAAGCCAACCGCCAGCCATTCTACCAGTGAGGTATGCAGAATTTGTTCCTTAAAAAGCCCGAACCAATCTTGAAAATTCATTTACAATAAAAACCTTAAAGCCAATAAAAAATAATTGAAACCTGCTTTCAGGGCGAAACAGTATTGTAAATTTAACCTCTTCCCTCCGCCGGCATTATCCGGATCAGGTGCATTCAAAGTTGATGGCTGAAGGTTTGACGGGTAGAGGGTAAACCCTTTGCCTTATTACCTTTCTAACTTTTACCTTAAAATGGGTATAATCTCAGCCTTTCGATTGCAAAAGAAATTGCGGATTTGAAAAGCACCCCTTTGAGTGAGGCAAATATAGTTTTTAAATTGAAAGATTTGAATTTTTATTCAAATTGCTTGTCTTGCTATGGCACTGTGAGGCACAGTTTTGTTTCCAGATGGCCGGAACAAACGGTGTCTCACAATGCAAAGCTTTTAAAACAAGCCTAACTGTCCTTTGTCATCAATCTCGATGTCATCCGGATTGGTGATTTCAAAATCAACCTTCTTAACAGCAGTATCGGCGATTTTTGATTTTGCCTCCTCTTTAGGAACTTCCTTTTTTACAGTTTTGGATACCGGTTCAGCTGCTGATTCTTGTTTCACCGGTAACTGGTCCTCAGGCAAAATTTCAGCTTTACGCTCAAATTTTGGCTTTGGCTTTTCTTCAATGGGTTTTTCGGTCTTCTCTGGTTCTATATTAACTTCAGCAGGTACTTCGACGTTTTCGTCCATTCTGACATCTTCTGTTTCATCCAGGTTTTCACTATCTTCTCCGCCATCGTTACCTTCTACATCTTCTGTGTCTTCTATTTCCGGTTCCTCGAGTACAACCTTTTTTACGTCGTGGGGCGATAAACGATTACCATTTGCTTTTAAACCTTTCACATCAATTAGCTCAGCCAAAACCAGATCAAGCGTTTCAGGAGTTTGGGTTTTACCTTTTAACACATCAACTATCACTTTTGCCAAAGGATTAGCGGTTAGAAAAAGTAACTTCGATTTAGGCTCTTCGCTAATAAAAATGACTTTTTTACCATTTGACTGAAGCTCAAAAACAAACCGTTTGATAAAATAATTCTGGGCCTTTCCATCAAAATGAATGGCAGCGAAAGTTTTTTCAGGATCAAACTTCTGGATCAGCAGTAAGTTATCATCAAAATGATTACTCAATTCAAAAGAACTCAGTTCATAGTAACCATCTTTATGGACCTGTAAGATGCGGTCATCTCCATCAAATTCACCCAGGTATTTACCCCGGCCATCAACGTTCAGTCTCTTCAATAAATCATCATACCAGATTTTAAGTCCTGAAAGTGTAGATACACCTTTGGTCTTTAAGATAATTTTCTTCACCGGATACTTCGAAATGATATTACCCTGCGAACCCCGCCCTTTAATGGCTACCTCTGCAAAATCCTGGTCGAATTGCAGTTTACGCAACTTTGAGTGCGGTTTTAATGCCACATTTACCACTTCTGCCTCTCCATTTGGATTGGCAGTGAAGTATAGTACCTTGGAACCTTTAGATCCCTTAGTCAAGTCATATTCTTTATCACGGGTTACGCCAACCACGGCGAAGCGTTTAATGTAAGATGTGCCGGAAGCGCCATCCTTATAAATCATGTTGTAAATGGTCCGCTCATCATTTTTCTTGAATACCTGTGCATGGATAATCCCCTTACCTACAAAGGTTTTATCGGCAACTTTTGTGATCATGCACTTGCCATCCTCACGGAAAACAATTACCTCGTCAATGTCCGAGCAGTCAGCAATAAACTCGTCCTTTCTCAAACCCGTTCCGATGAAACCATCCTCGCGGTTAACATATAGCTTAACGTTTGCCAATGCCACTTTAGAAGCTTCAACCCTGTCAAATAGCCTGATCTCGGTTCTACGCTCTCTCCCCTTACCATATTTATCTTTCAGCTTCTGGTACCAGGCAATGGCATAATCGGTAAGATGCTTCAGGTGATTTTTCACTACCTTGATTTCATCTTCCAGGTTTTTCATTTGTTCATCAGCCTTCTTTACATCAAAGCGGGTAATGCTACTCATCGGCTTATCGATCAGTTTCTTGAAATCTTCAGGAAGTATTTCGCGATAGAGTGTCGGTTTGAAAGGTTCGAACAATAAATGTAAAACCTCAACTACCGTATCAAAGTTGGCGGAGTTTTCATATTCAGGATTTTTATACATTCCCTCCTGAATAAATATTTTTAAAAGGGAACTGAAGAAAATCTTTTCCTGTAACTCGTGTAAACGAATCTCCAGTTCTTTTTTTAATAATGCTTTGGTATGCTTTGTATTTTCAATCAGGATATCGTTCACACTCATAAAGTGTGGTTTATCGCCCTGGATAATACAAGTATTGGGAGAAATAGAAACCTCACAGGCTGTAAAAGCATACAAGGCATCGATGGTTACATCGGGCGAAATACCTGGCGCCAGATGCACGATAATTTCGACACTTGCTGCAGTGCTATCCTCAATTTTTTTAATTTTGATTTTGCCCTTGTCGTTAGCAGCCAGAATGCTGTCGATAACAGAGCTGGTAGTGGTGCTGTAAGGAACTTCTGTAATCACCAAAGTCTTTTTATCTTTTTCGGTGATTTTAGCACGAACACGGATTTTGCCTCCCCGCTGTCCCTCATTATAATTTGAGAAGTCGGCAGCGCCTCCGGTAAAGAAATCGGGTAAAATATTCGGGCGGCTGCCTTTTAGCACCTCAATCGACGCATCTAAAAGTTCTATAAAGTTATGGGGCATTACTTTCGTTGCCAAACCAACGGCAATACCCTCTGCTCCCTGCGCCAGTAATAGTGGAAACTTTACGGGTAAGGTAATTGGTTCATTATTCCGCCCGTCATAACTCAGCTGCCACTCTGTAGTATCAGGATTAAACACCACCTCATTTGCAAACTTTGATAAGCGGGCTTCAATATAACGTGGAGCAGCTGCACTGTCGCCAGTGATGGGATCGCCCCAGTTTCCCTGCATATCGATCAGCAAATCTTTCTGGCCTATCTGAACCATCGCATCCCCAATTGAAGCATCCCCATGTGGGTGGTACTTCATCGTATTACCAATCACGTTTGCTGCTTTGTTGAAACGGCCATCATCCATCTCTTTAAGAGAATGCATAATCCTCCGCTGAACAGGCTTTAGTCCGTCATTAATGTGAGGAACGGCACGATCCAGAATTACATAAGACGCATAATCGAGGAACCAGTTTTCATACAATCCATTGATAGGTGTGATAGTGTGCTTTTGTTCTCCGTTTAGGTTTTGGTCTGTTTCTTCACTCATCTATTTACAAAAATTGGCAGCTGTAAATATAATAAAAATGAAGCCACACTGTAAAAACAGGTTATTCACATTTAAACCCTCATAACTGATATCTAACGCTCCAACCGATCTTCTACAAATGCAAATGGCATTAAACTCTTTACGCTGGGCACTTTCAATATTTCACCATTCAGGCAATAGAAAATAACTTCAATCGGCGATGACTGCTTCCTTTCAAACTCGACCATTACCTGCAAACAACCTCCACAGGAGGTAACAGGCTTTAGTATTTCAAAATGATCTGTTTGTGCCGTAATGGCCATGCTTTCGATAAATGCGTCCGGATAAGTTGCGCCAATAGAAAAAAGCGCAACACGTTCGGCGCATAGGCCGGATGGATAGGCCAGATTTTCCTGGTTACTTCCCAAAATGACTTGTCCTGATTTTAGCCGGATGGCCGTACCGACCCTAAACTTCGAATAAGGAGAGTAGGATCCTGACAAAGCCTGTTCAGATTGTTCGCATAGAGACCGGTCTTTGTCATTGAGTTCAGCTATATCATTATATTGTTCGAAGCTTATATTAAGATCTAATACTTTCATTTTGAATATTTTCTAAAACCGCTAATGTTAAATTTCTATGGCGGGCGAACAATTTAGGTTATTTTTTGTATTAATTATAAAATCTGCCCTAAAATTATTTAGTGGCATGCATTTGGCATTTTACAACCACCAAACATGATCAGCTTTGAATAGATACGTACGTAAAGGTTTAAAAATTCTACTCTGGATTATCGCCTCCATCATTATCTTAGTAGTGGGTGTTGCCCTCTCATTGAACATTCCTGCAGTGCAAAACTTTGTTAAAAACAAAGCAATAAACTATCTTAAAACAAAAACTAAGACGGAAATAAGCCTGGAAAGCATCAAAATCGCTCTTCCAAAAGATGTTGTTTTAAACAAATTTTATATTGAAGATTTAAAGGGAGATACCCTGCTGTATGCAGAAAAACTCGCTGTAGACATTAGCCTGTTTAAGTTGCTTAAGAATACGGTTGAAGTTAACAATATTGAACTGAAAAACATCAGGGCAAATGTTAAGCGTATAAGTCCAGATACCACTTTCAACTTTTCTTTTCTCATGAATGCCTTTATGAGCGAACAGAAAAAGCCAGAAGAGAAAGTGGATAAGGACACTACCTCAACACTGAAATTTTCTATTGATAAAATATCCTTCGAAGATATTGGTCTTACTTATCGCGACGATGTAGCAGGGAATAACGTCAAGGTATACATTGGCGCCTTTAAAACTAAATTGAAAACATTTGATTTAGCAAATCAGCATTACGTGATTAAGGAACTGGCATTAAACAACACCTCCCTTAAATATCTCCAGCAAAAGCCATTGGTAGAACTCGTTCAGCATGTTACTAACAGTGTGGACAGTAGCCAGAAAGAAACAGGCAAACTACCATTGATCGAAGTCGAGAACTTTGCCTTCAATAACGTGAAGGTTAATTACGATGATCAGGTTTCAACGACAAAAGCCATTGCCGATGTAAATGAACTTGGTGTAGTAAACTTAAAAGTAGATTTAACCAACAGTAAATATACGGTTGATGACGCCAAGCTGAATAAATCAAATATTCTTTTTGCCTTTAAACCAGCACCCAGTAATGATTTAAAGAAAGTTAAGGATACAGTCGTTCCAGAACAGTCGCCTTTGGGATTAGTGATCAAAAACATCAGCCTGGCAGACAACAATGTGCAATTCGATAACCTTGGAGCAAAGGCTGCTCCAAAAGGAATGGATTTCAATCATTTAAAGATTACAGAACTGAACTTCGGTGCCGGAGATGTAAGTTATAGCGCTGCAGGAATAAAAGCGATTATAAAAAATGGTTCACTTAAAGAAAAAAGCGGTTTTGCTTTGAATGAGTTAAAAGGAAATGCCATTTATAATGATAAACAGATTAAGCTGACGAATTTCGTTTTAAAAACGCCAAATACAACTATAGAGAACGCTACAGAGCTGAATTTCACATCCATGGATGATTTAACAAAACATCCTGAACGCGTAAAGCTTGCAATAAGTTTAAAAAACACTACGATAGGCTTGAAAGATGCAGGCTATTTTAGTGATGCCGTTCCGGCAAATTACCGAAATGAGAAGATTAAAATTAATGCAGAATTAAATGGGTATTTAAACAATCTGAACATCCCCCGTCTGCAAATCAACGGATTAAAAAATACGCAGATCGACATTAATGGTACGGCAAAAGGTTTGCCTGACGTCAATAAGACTTTCCTCGATCTGAACATTAAAAAACTCTACGTTACCAAAAGCGATATTCTGGTGGCTGTGCCCAAAAAATCATTACCGCCAAGCATTGAACTTCCTAATGTAATTAACGCAAAAGGAAAGTTTAAAGGCTCAATGACCGATTTCAATACCAACATGAATATCCAGACGGATATGGGTGGAGCTGTTTTAAATGCTGCAATGAAAGGTCCGAAAGGTAAAGAAAGCTACAAAGCAGACGTAACTTTGAATAATTTCAACGTTGGCCGGTTATTGAAAATGCAGCCGAAGTTAGGCCGTATATCTGTTAAAGCCAACGTCGCAGGAACGGGTCTGGATCCGAAGAAAATAAATGCCAAATTCAATGCACGGGTTTTGAGTGCATACTACAATAAATACACTTACCGGAATTTAAACCTTTCCGGTACTTATGCCAACCAGAATGTTGCCATCAAAGGTAACATGCCAGATAGCAATGCAAATTTCAGTTTAGATGCCAAAGCAAGTCTCGCCGGTAAATACCCTGCAGTTAAAGCCGATTTAAACCTGAAACAACTGAATTTGCAAGCCTTAAATTTTAGCCCCACTGTTTTAAGTGCGGCAGGGGTAATAAAGGCTGACTTAACAACTGCTGATGCTGACTATCTGAATGGTTCGGTTGATATTACAGGCTTACAATTGGTGAAAGATGCCCAAAGAATAAATGTGGATACCATCTCTCTACGCGCAAAATCGACTGCTACTGAAAATGAACTCACCTTAAAATCAGAAATTCTATCTGCTAAAATTGATGGTAAATATCAGTTAACGAAAGTTGGAAGTGCCATCATCAACGAAATTAATAAGTATTATGCCTTTGGAACGGTAGAAAAGATTCCAGATCAGCGAATGAGGTTCTTTGTACAGGTGTATGATTCAAAATTGCTGAAACAATTTGTGCCTGAATTAACTGTTTTTAAATCATCACAGTTTTACGGGTTAATCGACACACAAAAAGATAGTCTGCAGATTAAAGGTAACTTCCCACAGGTGGTTTACGGCGATTTTAAAGTGGATACCACTGTGTTGAATATCAACAATGATAACAACAAGCTTGACTACGGGCTAACCGTTAAAAGTTTGCAGAGCCCTTCCATTGCGCTGTTTAATACAGAGATTAGTGGTGATGCGGCCAACAATGTATTGGGTGTGAATGTTTTTCTTCGCGACAGACAACGTAAGAACAAATACGTTATTGGCGGTACATTCCAATCTATAAACAAAGATTTTAAGTTTAGCCTGGATCCTCAGAAACTTTTGCTTGATTATCAGAAATGGGTAGTTTCACAGGATAACTATATTCAGTTCGGGCAATCCGGAATACTGGTAAATCAGTTCCAGATCAGTAACAGCGGTCAGTCGCTGTCCATCAACAGTAATCCTTCGCAACCCAATGCACCTTTAAGCGTTGAGTTTAAGGATTTTCAACTGGAAACGTTAACGAAGTTTGCGGAAACAGATACAACCCTGGTTGGGGGCCGTTTAAATGGTACTGCCAATGTTAAAGATCTGGCCAGCACACCAAAGTTTGAAGCCAATTTGACCGTTGATCAGCTCCGCTACCAGAAAGATCAACTGGGCACTTTACGCGTGGCCGTTAATAACAATACCGAAAATGCTTTCGAGGTAAATGTTGCGTTAAGCGGTGTGCACGAATTGAGGGTAAATGGGTTTTACTATACTGCACCGCAAAGTGCACTCGATTTAACAGTCAATATTGACAAAATCGAGATGAAAAATATCGAGAGCCTGTCGCAGGGTCAACTTAAAAATGGTACGGGAACGCTTACGGGAGCTTTGAGTGTGAAAGGTGCTTTGACTGCACCGAAAATATTGGGCGACCTGACTTTCAATAACGCAGGTATTAAAGTGGCCTACGTAAACTCATACTTCCGGATGCCAAACGAGAAAATTTCATTCACCAATGAGGGAATCAGTTTTAATAATTTCACTTTAATTGACTCTTTAAATCAAAAGGCTACCATTAACGGCAAAGTATACACTACCGACTTTAAAAATTACCGCTTTGGCCTGGATATCAACATGAATAATTTCAGGGCGATAAACTCTACTGCCGCAGATAATGAAATGATCTACGGAACAGTATTTTTAACCAGTAACATCAAAGTTAGGGGAGATTTGAACCAGCCGGATGTGAATATGAGCATCAATGTGAATAAAGGAACGAAGTTTTTCTTTGCGCTGCCTGCTAACGATCCGGCGGTAATTGATCAGGAAGGAATTGTTCAGTTTATTGATGCAGATGCACCTCCGTTTAATGGCCAGAAGGCGCTAAAAGTTGACAGTATCACTAAATCACCTGTTAAAGGAATCAATCTGGTAGCAGCTGTAAAAATCGATCCTGAAGCTGAATTAAATGTAGTGGTAGATCCTGCTAATGGTGATGCATTGAACATCAAGGGGGATGCAGACCTGAATGCTACGATGGATCCAAGCGGGAAGATCAGTTTAACAGGTCGCTACGAAGTGGTTGATGGCTCGTATAACCTGTCTGTTGGTCCGCTAGGGAAAAAAGCATTCAAAATTGTAAAAGGTAGTACGATTATCTGGACAGGTGAACCTACAGAAGCTAATGTAAACCTATCGGCAATGTATGAGGTTAACGCTGCGCCTATCGACTTACTGAACCAACCAGATCTTGTACAGGCAAAAACAAAAATGCCATTTCAGGTATACCTGATGATGAAAGGCGAATTGCTAAAACCAATTATTTCCTTTAAAATAGATTTACCGGAAAACGAAAGGGCTACAGAGATCGGAAGTTTGGCCTATACCCGCTTACAAAATGTTAACCGTGATGAAAGTGAACTAAACAAGCAGGTGTTTGCTTTACTAGCTTTAAACCGCTTCATTGCCAATAACCCATTCGAAAGCTTATCCGGAGGTGGCGGGGGCGTTTCAACACTCGCCCGTTCAAGTGTGAGTAAGTTATTGACTGAACAGCTCAATAACCTCACCTCAGATTTAATCCAGGGTGTTGACCTGAATTTTGGGGTGAATTCATCTGAAGATTACTCTACCGGATCATTACAGCAAAAAACAGATCTTGAAGTTGGTTTATCTAAAAAATTATTGAATGACAGGCTAACTGTGACGGTGGGAAGCTCATTTGCTTTAGAAGGCCCACAGGCTCCCGGCGAGAAATCGACTGATATTGCAGGAAATGTAAATGTAGAATATGCATTATCATCTGATGGAAGGTACCGGTTAAGGGCCTACAGGAGAAACCAAAACGACGTAATTGTACAGGGACAAATTATTGAAACCGGTTTAGGATTTACCCTCGTTGTAGATTACAACAAATTCAAAGAGATATTTCAGAAAAAACGAAACAGAAGAACGAGAAACATTGAACAGAAAGCACAAAATGAGAAAACTAATTAGACCTATTTTATTTGTATTGGCCTGTTTAGTTTACGCGGGCTGTAGCAGTACGAAATCCCTGAAACCAGGGCAAATATTGTACACCGGCGCTGAGGTTAAAATTAATCCCGACTCTTCGGGTAAAATTGATGATGAGAAACAAGTTAAAGCTGATTTGAAAAGCAAAACCAGGCCTCGTCCCAACAACAAACTGAAGCTGGCCATTTACAATTTTGCCGGAGAACCTAAAAAACCAAAAGGTTTGAGGAACTGGATCAGGAAAAAAGGTGAAGCCCCTGTGCTTTTAAGTGAAGTGAAACTGAAGTATAACAATGACGTGCTGACCAGCTATCTGCTTAGTGAGGGTTACCTGCAGGCTGTGGTAACTGGCGATACGGTAGTGAAGGACAGGAAAGGTAAAGCCATATATACGGCTGTTACCGGCGAAAGATATAAAATCAATAAGGTAACCTTCCCACCCGATTCAGGTGTATTAACCCGGATCATCAATACCAATAAAGATAAAACCTTATTAAAGGTGGGCGATTTTTATGACCTCGATGTTTATAAAAATGAGCGGATCAGGATCGACAATGATTTAAAAGAGAGCGGATACTTTTATTTCAGCCCAGATTATTTAATTATGCAGGTTGACAGCACGATTGGTAAAAATCTGGTAAATGTGACCATTAAAGTCAAAGACATTGCTCCTGATGCAGGATTGAAGCCTTACACCATCAAAAATATCAATATCTACCCTAACTATTCCATCAGACGGGATAGTATACTACGGAGACTGAAACCATTAGCGTACAATGATTTCAATATCTACGATGACCGCAATACTTTTAAACCCAGACTGTTCGACCGCCTGGTTTTCTTCCAAAAAGGAGAACTATACAACCGTAAAGACCACAATCAATCCCTAAACAGAATGGTAAACGTGGGCGCCTTTCAGGATGTACGGGCAGAATTCTTACCTGTTGACAGTTTCAGGAACAATCAACTAGATCTAAATATCTACCTTACACCTTTAAAAAAGAATTCCCTCACATTTTCTGTTACCGGAACCAGCAAGTCGAATAATTTTGTAGGTTCGGAAGTTAAAGTAACTCAAACCACCAGAAATCTTTTTAGGGGAGCCGAACAACTGGACGTAAGTGTTAGCGGCGGTTTTGAAACACAAACCAGGGGTACCTCTTTGGGTAAAAACTCTCTTTCGTTAACGGCAGAAGGAAAGCTGACTTTCCCTAGGTTTATTGTTCCATTCTACAAGCCAAACAGCACAAACGCATTTATACCCAAAACAATTGCATCACTATCCTATCAGATGCTGAACCGGGGTTCGGAATACACACTACATGCTTTTAAAGGGGAGTTTGGATACAACTTCAAAGAAAACCAGTATAAAGAGCATAATTTCAACCCCATTTCGGTAAGCTATATTTCGACTGGTTTTCCTGATTCAAACGTTAGGGATAGCTTGTTTCGTGTAAATCCATTGCTTAGAACTACACTTGAAAATCAGCTAATCATTGGTAGCAACTATAACTTTACCTATACCAACCAAATGGAAACCAATCGAAGAAACAATACTTACTTCTATGGTGCGGTTGAAACTGGTGGAAATTTATGGGGTACGTTTGTGCCAAAAGATGATAATGGTCAGAAATCTATCTTCAATGTTCCCTTATCACAGTTTGTACGACTAGAAGCGGACTTAAGAGATTACTATAAAATTACCAGAAATGTAACCTGGGCCAACCGCTTAAACCTTGGCTATGGCTACGCCTATGGAAACAGTACCTCACTGCCATTTGTAAGGCAGTTCTTTGCAGGGGGAAGTAATGATATCCGTGCCTTTCCGGCGAGGACATTAGGCCCGGGGACGTATAAAGTACCTGACGATGCTATTTTTGCCGATCAGGGGGGAGATATCAAACTGATGCTCAACTCCGAACTACGATTCAAAATAGTAAGTATTTTATACGGCGCATTATTTGTTGACGCCGGAAACGTTTGGTTGCGTAAAGAAGATACTGGCATCCCAGGTACTACAAACACAGGCAGACCTGGTTCCGAATTTAAGTTAAAAAATGCTTTGAACGAACTTGCAGTTGGTACAGGAGCGGGTGTACGTGTTGATGCCACCATTTTTGTGATCCGTTTAGATGTTGCGTTCCCTGTGCGTAAGCCCTATTTAGCTGAAGGGCAACGCTGGGTTTTCGATAATATCGCTTTCGGTAATAAAGACTGGAGAAAAGAGAATTTAATTTTTAATATCGGTATTGGATACCCTTTCTAAATTAGTTAATGAAGTTAATCAACAAGATCAAAAGTTTCTTTATAGCCCTTTACCACCTCTTTTTAGCGGCGGGTAAAGGCTTTGCCGAAGACAGGATTACAAAACTCAGTGCTTCACTTGCTTACTATACCATTTTCTCGCTTACGCCACTCATCGTCATTGTTTTATCAGCCGCCACATTGTTTTTCGGAGATAAGATGAATCATGATACAAGAAACAAATTTTTTGCTCAGGTAAATGATATGGTGGGTCCGGATGCCACCACTCAACTTCAGGGATTTGTAGACCATGCCAACAAATCCGGTCAGTCAACTATCGGTTTAATTATCGGTATTGCAACACTGATTATCGGATCTACCGCCATATTTATTGAAATTCAGGACAGTATCAACATGATCTGGAAAGTTAAGGCCATTCCTAAAAAAGGCTGGTTGAAAATGTTAACCAACCGGCTTCTATCCTTTTCCCTTATCGTTTCAATGGGCTTTTTGTTACTGGTTTCGCTTGTAGTTAACAGCCTCGTGGTGGGCTTAGGCGATAAACTGATAGCACTTTTATCAAAAACTGAAATCGATAAGGTCGTCCCGGTGGCCGACGATACAATGGCCCTGATTATCTATATTCTAAATAACGTCATTACCCTCGCTGCAGTTACCGCTGTATTTACCGTCATTTTTAAAGTATTACCTGATGTAAATATCAAATGGAAATCAGCAATCCTGGGTGCGCTTTTCACTGCTGTACTATTTAGTCTGGGCAAGTACCTGATTGGAATTTATATCGAAAAGGGCAATCCGGGGTCTGCATTTGGAGCCGCCAGCTCAATTATCGTGATTCTCCTGTGGATTTATTATACCTCCATTATTCTATACTTTGGAGCGGAATTTACCCAGGCCTATGCTGAAAAATACGATGGAGGCATATCTCCAAGCAAATATGCTGTATTTACTAAGATCACCATTGTAGAAAAAAAGGTAGATGTACTACCACCTCAACATCCGGAAGATACTATTCATGCACCTAAAGGTGAAGCATAAATTATTGGCAGAAATTAATAAAAGCAACTCCCGTAATGTTTTTACTTTATAAACCGTGATATCTTTTCTAAGAGTTCTTGTTCAAGGAATGGCTTTAGCACCAGCTCATTCATTCCTGATGCCAGATACCTTTCCCGGTCTTCCTGCATTACATTGGCGGTAACACCCAGAACCGGGACATTCCGTTTAGCCAAATTAGCAGAATTCCGGATTTTTTGAGTCAACTCCATTCCACCCATTTCCGGCATCTGGATATCCGTAAGGACGAGATCATATTCATTTTCGTTGAAAAGATCCAGTGCTTCTTTTCCATTATAGGCAACATCGAAAGCAATTTTATGTTTCTTCAAAATGGTGCTTGCCAGTAAAATATTTAGCGCATTGTCATCTGCCAGGAGAATCTTTCTGCCAGCTAAAATTTGTTCCTCAGCACCTGTCTTTAGAGCACCTGATTGTTCGGTTTCCGGTTTCTTCGTCTTCTGATAAGTGACTTCAAAAGAAAATGTAGATCCTTTTTTTTCAGCACTTTCAACACTAATGTTTCCTCCTTGAAATTCGATAATTTTTTTACAAATCGCCAGACCGAGCCCCGTCCCCTGCTGTTTCTCTTTGGTGGAAGAGTAGTAAACCTGTGCAAACTCATCAAAAATAATCCGCTGATCTAATGGGTTTATACCAATGCCGGTGTCAGCAATACTTACTTTAAGTTGTGCCTCGTTGTATTCGTTTAAAAATAAACGGCCGCTAAGACTTATGCTGCCTTTGCCCGTAAACTTGATTGCGTTGCTCAAAAGATTCATCACCACTTGCTTAAGCCTGAGCGGGTCTCCGATAACATAAACGTCACTATCTATGTCCAGATTCATGGTGAACTCTAGTTTTTTCTTAACAGCCTGTATTCTCATGCTATCAAAAACATCCTTAATGGCGTGGTATGGAGAAAATGGAATTTGCTCCAGAATAACTTTCCCCGTTTCATATTTCGAAAAGTCGAGAATATCGTTTACTACATCGAGCAGCATAACAGATGAATTCCTAATGGCGCCTACCTGCTCCTTTTGCACAGCTTTCAGCTCTGTTTGCGTCAGCTGTTCTGAGAACCCGACAATTGAATTTAATGGTGTGCGTATTTCGTGGCTCATATTCGCCAGAAATCTGCTTTTGGAAAGTGCATACAGTGCAGCCTTATTGCTATAATTCACGAGGGCTTTTTCGTTCCTGTACAGATGAAACACCATATAAAATACGAAACCGAGTAAGCCAACAGCCAGGGAAAGTAATGCCAGCGTAAACCGGTCAAGGTTTTCAACAGTACCGTAGGTATTTTCGTTAATGAGTTGCTGAATGGTGGAATAGTATTCTTGCTCATTCAACCTGTACTGTTTGAGGCCATTTACAATGGAGGTGATGAGGCGATGATTTACATCAAGCAATTGTTTTTCTTTATCCTTGAGCTGTTGATTGAGTTTGTAGAGCCTTAGATAGTAAGCATTGATGGTTTTGAGTTGTAAATTATTGTAAGCCACATTCAAAGACGAGGTATCGGCAGAAATAGCTGTCTTGACCAGAGTCGACGTCGAACTATCTACTCCTTTTACATCCCTGGCATTAATGGCATCAAAAATCCTGGCGAAAATCTTCTTTCGGGCCTGTCCGGCTTTGCCTGCCCTAATGGTATCGATTTTAACAATGCTCTTAAATTGTCTTGCGGTAAATATTCTTCCCTTTGGCTCTGTTTTACTTACATCCTGATTAATATGGGCAGAAAAGTTAATCAGGCTATCCGATAACTTCCTTAAAAATATGAACTGGGCTGTTCTGATTTTCTTCTGTTTGATCAGTGCAGCAAAGTTGTCTGGAGAAAAAGCACTTTCCTTTAGATTATCATGTTCAATTGAATCCATAATCAACGACACTGCTCTGATCTCATCAACAAACTGATTATAGTAAATCCTCTTTGCACTTACCACATACATTCTGCAGCTATTCTCTGCATTATAAAGTTTAAAAATGCAGCTGTCAAGTCTGGTAAAGTCATTCTGAACATGGACAATCCTGGTTGCTGATTTTAATATTGGTATTTTAGAGAAGTTGATGAATAACCCTGCGGTTATTCCAAAGGTGGCCAATATTAAAAATACGATCAGTAAATACTTTGCTGCAGAACTTTTTGTGGATTTCAAAGGTGTTGATTTAATTTTCGGATTACATCAACGCCGGATTTTAGGCTACTTCATCAATAATTTTAGGTTCTTCATTCACTTCGTCTTTTTCAATTCGGAGGTTTTTGATGATGTGTTGCTGTCTGTCGGGTGTGTTTTTTCCCATATAGTATTCCAGCAAACCTTTAATGGTCTGATCTTTTAAAATAACAGGATCGAGCCTGATATCTTTTCCGATAAACAAACCGAATTCATCCGGAGATATTTCCCCTAACCCCTTAAAACGAGTAATTTCAGGTTTGTTCCCTAATTTCTCGATAGCATTCCGGCGTTCTTCATCACTATAACAATAAATGGTTTCTTTCTTATTTCTAACCCTGAATAAGGGTGTTTGTAAAATGTAAACGTGTCCTGCTTTTACTAAATCAGGAAAAAACTGCAGAAAGAATGTCATCATCAGCAACCTGATGTGCATCCCATCAACGTCTGCATCCGTCGCAATCACAATGTTATTGTAATGCAGGCCATCCAGGCCGTCTTCGATGTTTAATGCATGTTGTAAAAGGTTAAATTCTTCGTTTTCATACACCACCTTTTTAGTAAGTTCATAACAGTTAAGCGGCTTACCCTTTAAGCTGAAAACTGCCTGGCAATCTACATCACGTGATTTGGTAATGGAACCAGATGCAGAATCACCTTCAGTAATAAACAAAGTTGTTTCATAACGTTTCTCGTGGGTAGAATTGAAATGAACTTTACAGTCGCGCAGCTTTTTATTATGCAACGATGCCTTTTTTGCCCTGTCGTTAGCCAGTTTTTTAATGCCGGCAATATCTTTACGCTCACGCTCGGATTGCATGATCCTTTTTAACAGTGCATCTGCAACATCAGGATTTTTATGCAGGTAATCATCAAGTTCTTTCTTCACGAAATCATTGATAAACGTGGCAACTGACGGCCCGTCCGGCCCCATATTCTGGGAGCCAAGCTTGGTTTTGGTCTGCGATTCAAATACCGGTTCCTGAACGCGAACTGAGATCGCTGCGATGATGGATGAACGTACATCCGAAGCATCAAACTCCTTCTTAAAAAATTCGCGTACAGTTTTTACCACTGCAGCCCTGAAAGCCGCCTGGTGAGTTCCTCCCTGGGTGGTATGCTGTCCGTTAACAAATGAGTGGTAATCTTCACCGTATTGCTGACCGTGAGTCATGGCAATTTCAATGTCACTACCGATCATGTGTATGATCGGGTAACGAATTTCTTCAGGCTTGTTAAATTTGGAAAGCAGGTCGTATAAACCCCTTTCCGAAAAATATTTCTGGTTATTAAAATTTACGGTCAGTCCGGTATTCAGGAAAACATAATTCCACACCATACTTTCTACAAAATCCGGAATGTAATGGTAGTTTCTGAAAATCGTTTCGTCGGGATAAAAAGTAATGGCTGTACCATTTCGCTGTGTAGTATCGATAACAGGTTGCTCATTTACAATCTCTCCTTTTGAAAACTCTACCTTTTTTGTTTTACCATCACGGTATGATTGTACCGTAAAACTGGTGGATAGCGCATTTACTGCTTTTGTACCCACACCATTCAGTCCTACTGATTTCTGAAAGGCATTACTATCGTATTTACCACCGGTATTTATTTTGCTCACGCAGTCAATAACTTTCCCCAAAGGTATCCCGCGGCCATAATCGCGAACATTTATCTTTTGTTCAGAAACTGTAATTTCGATGGTTTTTCCAGTGCCCATCACAAACTCATCGATAGAGTTATCTACAATTTCCTTTAACAAAACATAAATACCATCATCCTGGGCCGACCCATCACCAAGTTTACCGATATACATACCGGGACGTAGTCTGATGTGTTCTTTCCAGTCTAATGATCGAATACTGTCGTCGTTATAAATTACTTCTGCCATAAATTTTGTTATTTGCTGTCAGGTTGATTGAACTCCGGTTTTCACACAAAGCAGCTGTACCGAGGGATGTTCGGGGAAAGCTTTAACGATCAACATGACAAGTATTTAGGGATGATTTGTTATTGAAAATCCAGAAAACATTTAAATTATGATCCGAATTATCTAATAGCAAAAAATTATTATACAATAATAGATTTATTCTGCGAGGCTAGCAAATGAAAATTTCAACAAAAATGAACCGGTAACAAATTCCAGATGGAAGCACAGCAGCATCTCACATCTTCTATATTTTAGCTATCTTCAACCTTTATTTGAAATTCACGTTTAATGCAACAGAAAAAGCAACTTTCGCTATTTGATTTGTCTATGATTGTAGTCAGCCTGGTCATTGGAATGGGTATATTCCGCACTCCGGTTAATGTGGCTGCAAAAGCACAAATCCCTGAGTTGTTTTATCTGGCCTGGTTCATCGGTGGGTTTGTTGCATTTTGTGGCGCACTAACCTATGCTGAAATTGGCTCGCGGTACCCGGTTACCGGTGGATACTATAAAATTTTCTCAAAGGCCTACCACCCTTCTATCGCTTTTGCGATAAATTGTATCGTTCTAATTTCAAGTGCAGCCTCAGTCGCCGCCATCTCAATCATCGGTGCAGAATACCTCAGTAAAATTATTCTTCCGGCAGCAATGCAGAATGAGACCTATCGAGTGATCATAGCCATTTCAACTATTCTGATCTTTTATTTCATCAACCTGCTGGGATTAAAGGCCAGTTCGAAAACACAGAATGTGCTCACCATCATTAAAATTGTCCTGATATTAACGTTGATCTGTGCAGTATTTTTCGCGGGACAGGTTCAGTCAGACACCCCTGTCTTTAAAACCACAAACGGTTTATTGCCGGGATGGGCCGATTATGGAAAAGCCCTGGGCTTATGTTTAATTGCCGTTTCATTCTCTTATGCCGGCTACGCCCAAACCATTAACTTTGGCGGAGAGGTTAAAGAAGCTAAGAAGGTTATTCCACGTTCCATTATTATCGGACTTACCATTATCGTAGCGCTATACATGGTACTTAATTATGTGTATGTAAAGGTTATTGGCTTCGAAGAGCTAAAAACTGCCGAAAGCATTGCGGCGATTCTCGCCTCAAAAATCTTCGGTCCCGCCGGGTTTAACATGCTTTCGGTCATCATCTTCATTTCAGTGATGGGATACGTAAATGTTAATCTGCTAAGTAACCCCAGGGCGATGTTCGCCATGGGCGAAGAAGGAGCGCTTCCGAAAATCTTCAGTAAAATGAACACAAAAACCGAGGTGATTACCTGGAGTTTAACCGTTTTTGCAATCGTAGCCGTAGTTATCATTTTCTTTGCCAAAACCTTTGACAAGATTTTGAACTACACTATTTTTCTCGAAAGCATTAGCATGGCAAGTTCGGCAGCAACTATTTTCATTTTGAGAAAACGCACTGCCCATCTTGATAAAAAAACAATTTATACGGTTCCGTTATACCCTATATTGCCAATCATATTTATTGCTGCCTACACTTTTGTTGCTTTTAGTATTTATGCCGATGACCCAAATGCAGCATTAAATGGATTATATATATTTATTGGGTTTCTGTTAATCTATTTCATTGCGAAATTGTTTAAAAAGAAATAATTTAAAGACTGAAAAGCAACACTATACTTTATGGTGTAATGCTTTTTAGTTTAATTAGTGAGATCATCAATGAACAAAACACTCTCAGGAAAACAAAAGATCGCTTACGCCGCAGGAATGATGGGCTGGAGTATCATGACGAATATTATCATCGTGATGTTACCCTATTTCTACCTGCCGCCAAACAATTCCGGCCTAACTCCCCTTGTACCACAACTGTTGTTATTTGGTGCTTTCAACTTACTCTCTATTATTGCTGCTTCAGGAAGGCTTATTGATGCGATATACGATCCGTTTATTGCTTCAGTAAGTGATAGAAGTAATAATCCCAAAGGAAGACGTTTCCCTATTATGAAGTGGGCTATTCTGCCTGCAGTGGTGTGCTGCTGCCTGGTATTCCATCCCTGGGTAAAGGGCGAAAGTGTACATAATGCCTGGTGGCTTACAGTGGCCCTGGCAGGCTTTTTCATATCAGTTACGACCTATATTATCCCTTACAATGCATTGCTGGCTGAACTAACACATACAACCGAAGAAAAAGTAAAGCTTTCGACTCTGCAACAGGTGGGCTTTGTAATGGGGATGATCCTGGGTGCCCTGATCAATAACTTCGCGGATTTGATTCAAAGTGGATTTCATGTGGCCAGCCGCTTCGAGGCCTTGCAATACACCATCATCGCCTTAAGTGTTTTCTCAGGTTTAGTGATGATTATGCCAATTTTATTTATCAGCGAGCGGGAACATGTAAAAACTAAACCCTCACACATCCCCTTGTTGCCGGCCATAAAAAGTACCTTCCGGAATGCGAACTTTAAATATTATCTGATTTCTGATTTTACGTATTACACCGCATTAAGTATCATGTCGAGTGGACTGTTGTATTTTGTAACCGTACTGCTTGGCTTACCCGATTCTGACGGGGGTAAATTTATGGGCTTAATGGTTTTATTGTCGCTTTTGTTTTATCCTTTTATCAATTACGGCTCAAAGAAATTTGGTAAAAAGCGACTTGTACTTTTCGCCTTCGGAATATTAAGTCTGATTTTCGTGACCATATTCTTTTTAGGCAAATTACCTTTCGCACCTGCTAACCAGATGTATATTCTGGTTGTCTTCGCTTCGTTTCCGTTAGCGGCACTCGGTATTCTTCCGAATGCGATTTTAGCTGATATTGCACAAAAAGACACTTTAGAAAGTGGAGAAAACCACGAAGGAATGTTTTTCGCAGTCAAATATTTGTTCGTGAAACTAGGTCAAACAATTGGCATAGCTGTTTTTGCCATGCTCACCATTTATGGTAAAGATCCGGGAAACGATTATGGTTTAAGGCTAAACGGCATCGTGGGTTTTTCACTCTGCATCATAGCCCTTTTATTTTTCAGCAGATTTAAAGAAGAGCAATAAAAAAGGCAGAACCCGTAAAGGTTCTGCCTGATTACATCCTGGTTGATTTAGTAGCCCGGACTTTGTTTTAAAGTTCCGTTACTCCTGTCAATCTGATCCTGAGGAAGCGGAAAATGTTCATCTCTTGTTTCGATAACAAGTCCCTTCAGGTAGTCAAAATAATTACCTTCAAATGCAAAGTAGCTTTCGAGTGTTTGTTTGGCCACACCCCAACGTACTAAGTCAAAAAAGCGGTGTCCTTCCATAGCCAGCTCCAGCCTACGCTCAAAACGAACAGCGGTACGTGCATAATCGGCATTTGGAAAAGAGGGATAAGGGCTTACTTTATATGCCGCTGCAGGAGTTCCGTTAATCGTTGCCGGGGTTATTTTTGCGGCACGCTGCCGAACGGCATTCACCAGGGTTAAGGCCCTTGGCAAATCACCTGTTTCCACGGCGCATTCCGCGGCCATCAGGTAAATATCACCCAGGCGTATCAGGTTAACATTTAATCCGGTAACATTCGTCATTCCCGGTCCTGTACCCGAGGCAATCTGTGCCGCCTCAATAGAATTTTTAACCGCCACAAACGGACCGCCGCTACTCACATCTCTGATCCAGCTGTCTCCAGCCATGATTCCCCAGTCGCGGTAAGGGACACCCCGTCTGCCGATGGTTGATTCAATCCTGGGATCAAGCGCCAAAGTTTTGTCGACCTGATAGTTTGTTTTTTGCGTAGCTGTTAAACCAAAATCAGAAACATAAGGGTTGGTACGGTAGCTGCCGTCTAGTAACGGAAGCCCCGCAGCATTAACTTTAAATGCATTGGCTAAGTCGATTGTAGGCTGAAAAAATCCGCAGCAGTTGATGGGTGTAACGCTTCCATAAGGAAAGTTTAACATATCGCCCACATTTCCGTTTTCACCCCCGGTACCATCGGTACCAACAGAATGCTCCACTACTACAATAGATTCCGGACCGTCTTCTTTAGTGATGTCGAAATTATCGCTATAGGGCAGCGTTGTCAGATCTGGTTTAGCCAGAATGACTGCATTCAGTAGAGTATAGGCTTCTGCATAACGCTTCTGATAAAGCAGCACTTTTCCCAGATAGGCCTGGGCTGCATATTTATCCATACGCCCTTTTTGATTCTTCGGTTTGGTTGTACTCAGGTTGGCAACGGCAAACTGTAAATCTTCAATGATGTTCGGATAAATATCTTTGTCATTTGGGACAAAGGTACCTGCAGTGGCTTCTGTAACATAAGGAACCACCTTAAATACCCTAACCAGAAAAAAGTAATAATGTGCCCGTAGCAACCTCGCTTCTCCCTGGATCTCTTTTGCCCTTGCATCGGCAAATTTGCTCCCCCCCTTGCCAGATTGTAAGTCGGCCAGGATTTTAAGGGTATTGTTACAACGTTGAACCCCTTCAAAACATCTGTTGTAGAGATTGGAAAGGTTATCATTTGTACTGGTAGGGGAATGCTGCTCAATGGCATTCATATTGGGCTGATCGCCTACACTACTACCCTTGTGTGCATTATCCGAAGCCACCTCACCGAAAAGCCATTGGCTTGGTGCGGCTCCATAATTACCCCAGGTGCCATTAATATTGCCATTCAGCAATCCGTAAGCACCAACCAGTAAACCCTCCACCCCATCCTGGGTAGTCAATTGCTCTGCTGTGAGTTCGGCTTGCGGGTTGAGCGAAAGGAAATCTTTCTTGCAGGATACAAAGCTCAGTATCAGCAGGAACAGGAAAGTATTTTTGATATGTTTCATCTTGTCTCTTTGATTAAAATCCAACATTAATACCTAATAAAAATTGTCTCGGCGATGGATATACGCCCTGATCAACACCAGGAGCGGTGAAAGTATCTGTGATTTGTGTAACTTCAGGATCTAAGCCGGTATATTTTGTGATGGTAAATAAGTTACTGGCAGAAGCATAAATTCTGAAACGGCTTATTCCTGATTTTGTTCCAAAAACTTTAGACGGGATCGTGTAGCCTAACTGTACATTTTTAAGCCTCACGAAACTGCCATTCTGGATGTAATAGCTTGAAGAAGCAAACTCCACATCAGAAGCACCAGCATAGGCAGATGGGATATTACTGGACCTGTTGGTAGGGCTCCATGCATCTAACAAGCGCGTACTCTTTGCACCATCAAACGATGGAAAGTCGGTGAAATAACGTGTCGCCTCGAATATGTCATTACCCTGTACACCATATATAAATGCCGAGATATCGAAATTTTTATAAGATGCGTTGAGGTTAACCCCATAATTAAAGTCGGGATTCGGGTCGCCAATAATCGTTCGGTCTTTAGGATCAATGATACCATCTCCGTTAACATCCAGGTAGCGTAATCCACCTACACGGGCACCAGCATAAGACGGCCCGGCCTGAACTTCTGCTGTACTTTGATAAATGCCGTTCGTTTTATACCCGTAGAAAGAACCGAAAGCTGCTCCTTCCTGTAATACACTCGTTTGTAAACTTCTGTAGTTACCATATACCTGATTAAAGATACCGGGTGCAAGTCTGTCGATTTTATTGATGTTCCTTGAAAAATTTAAACCTACATCAAATTTCAAGGGTGAATCTGCTTTGCGTCCGTGATGATAAGCGACATTAAATTCAATCCCCTTGTTACTCATGTCACCAATATTTACAAAGGGTGCACTGCCACCGCCAACAACACTTACCGGCAGAGGGAGATTATAGAGCATGTCTGTTGTTTTTTTACTATACGCATCGATTGATCCATCAAATCTGCCATCAAGAATAGTGAAATCCAAACCAACATTTAATGCCTTTAAAGATTCCCATTTTACGTCAGCATTTTGATAGGCATTTTGCCAAACCCCCGTGGTTAAGGTGTTTCCTCCGCCAACTGCATAGGCGGCATTAATGATGGAACTCTGATATCTGTTGATATATTGATAAGGTGGTATTCGCTGGTTTCCGGTTTGGCCATAGCCTACACGAAGTTTCAAATCACTCACCCATTTGGCGTTTTTCAGAAAGGCTTCCTCAGAAAGTCTCCAGGCTACACTTCCAGCAGGATAGAATCCATATTTATTTGATGGGCCAAAGTTTGAGGAACCATCTCTACGGAGCGTAAAACTGGCCAGGTAGCGATCGTTAAAGGAGTAATCTACCTTTGTAAACAGCGAGAAAAGAGAACCTATCGAGCCGGTACTGGAATTACTGATATTCGAAGAACCTGTATTCAGGTAGTAGTAATCAAGATCACCCAGTAAAAAGAAATCATTTCTTGCTGCATTCAGTTGTCTCGACCTCGAGCGGATGGCCTCGGTACCGGCTAATACGGTTAAACGATGTTTTTCAGCAAATGTAGCGGTATAGTTTAGTGTATTTGTCCATGTCCACTCTGTATTGTAACCCTGGTATTCGCTGAGGTTATTTGAATTATTTCCTTCGGAAAATTCGAGATTCGGATAACGCATCGATAAACCGTTATAGTTTTCGTACCGTATCCCGAAATTTGTTCTCAATACGAGGCCTTTTATAATGTCACCTTCGGCAAAAATATTTCCGAAGAAAAAATTATTCTTATTCACATTGTCTTTAGCCCGGTACAGTACCGCCAGTGGATTCTCCGCATTACCAAGCTGGCTTCCCCGGCTGCCTGCGAAATTTCCATTAATGTCGTAAACAGGTATAATGGTCGGTATACGATAAGCCCAGCCAAGTGCACTACCCTGATCCTGGTAACTTCCAGGTGTGTTTGGATTTACTCCAAAACCGTAACCTTCCGAATAGCTGTACTGTGCATTTTCTCCAAACCTTACGCGTTTATTGAAAGCGTTGACAGTTGTATTTGACCTGAAGTTATATCGTTTAAAGCCAGTATACTCGATTGTACCTTTCTGGTTAAGATAACCAGCCGAAAGGGAGTAGGTGGCATTATCAGATCCGCCGGTAGCACCCAGCTGATAATTTTGAATCGGTGCAGCTTTGGTAATCTCATCGAACCAGTTGGTTCCTGCTTTATTGGCCCGGGTGATCTGGTAAAATAAAGAAGGGTCTCTGCTATAGTTATATTTAGAAGGATCGGCATCTGCGGCAGTAACATCCTGTCCCAAAACTGAACCCGCAACCAGGTACTCTGGCAATACCGGAGTTGTTCCTGAACCATAATTACGTCCCGCTGCAATTGCTTTACCTGCATTGGTATAACTATCAAAAACATACTGGGCGTATTGTTGTGGATTCATCATTTCCGGGAAGCTACCTTTGCGCGGCGCTTGAGTGCCATAATATGAATCAACCGAAATTTTCGGAACACCTGAAATTCCTTTTTTGGTTGTAATGATCACTACACCATTATTTGCCCGCGAGCCATATATTGATGCCGAAGAAGCATCTTTCAGCACTTGCAAACTTTCAATATCATTCTGGTTGAGCCAGGAAAGTTTGCCTTCAAACGGAACGCCATCAATCACGTAAAGTGGCTCATTATTGTTAATGGTACTCGTTCCACGAATCCTGATTTGGGGGGTGGATCCTGGGGCACCATCATTTATGATGGAAACACCTGTAGCTTTCCCCTGCAAGGCTTCAACGGCACTCGCTGCTGGTTGTGCTTTTAATAAGCCCATATCCACCACAGCGACCGCACCCGTTAAATCCTTTTTGCGTTGTGAAGAATAACCGGTAACAACGATTTCCGTTAAATCGTTATTCTCTGCATTCAAAACAATGGCAAGGTTGGTCTGGTTGCCTACAGTTACTTCTTTAGCGGTGTAGCCAATGAAAGATACGACGAGCACATCACTGGATTTCGCACTCAATGTAAAGCTTCCGTTTGCATCGGTGCTGGTTCCCCCCACCCCGTTTTTGATTTTAATAGTCGCCCCGACAACAGGCTGTTTATCGTCGCTTGCAATTACCTTACCCGTGATTTTGGTCTGGGCATTGGCACCGACCGCAAATAGCACGGCCAGTAGCCAGAGGAAAAGTTTCCTCTGAACAAAAGATTGGTTTTGATTCATAAGATTAATTGATTAGTTAAGGAAATAGAGCTGGTTACAAAACCTGCAACCACAGTTTATTTTTCCGGTTTAGCTTAAATCAAGGACAGCCGCTCAGCGAATGAGGCTTCAGCTTGCTAAACAACAGTACATTTATCCGGGAAATATTTAAGAAACAGGAAAGAAAGCCTACAAGGTTAAGTAGAATATTTTTCATAACAGGAAGTGTATATTTGGTTAGATTAATACAATTACAAATTAAACCTACAAAATAATATAGTAAAATCCTACACAAAAAATAAAATTGTACCGGGCTATACAGTTTGAAGGCTTGTAATGTGCAAATACCACGCAAACCGGTACAATATTTTTTTGTTCCCTTAATAAAGCTTACCTTTGCACCGAAGCAGGAATAAGGGCTTGCCATTCCAAATGGCATATTCTCTCCGCAAGTTAGTCCTTCAACAATTGATTGTTCTAGCTTCTTCGATAAATATTACAAAGAAAAATACATGTTATTCAAAGAATTAAACCTCATAGAGCCTATATTAAAGGCGCTTGAGAATGAAGGTTATACACAACCAACGCCTATACAGGAGCAATCCATTCCAACGATATTAAAAGGTAAAGATTTACTGGGTTGCGCGCAAACAGGAACGGGTAAAACTGCTGCCTTTGCCATCCCGATGTTGCAGTTACTGCACGAAAAACACATTAATACTAAAGCCAATAAAAACATTAAGGCTTTGGTTTTAACGCCAACGCGCGAGCTTGCCATTCAAATCGAAGAAAGCTTTAAAGCCTATGGCCGTCACTTAAACTTGCGTCACCTGGTAATTTTCGGTGGAGTAAACCAACACTCACAGGTTGAAGCCCTGAAAAAAGGGGTCGATATCCTGGTAGCCACCCCGGGGCGTTTACTGGATCTAATGAACCAGGGCTTTATCAATTTAAATACGATTGAGCTTTTCGTACTGGATGAAGCAGACAGGATGCTGGATATGGGATTTATCCACGATGTAAAAAGAACGGTCGCTAAATTACCCGCTATCCGCCAAACCTTGTTTTTCTCGGCTACCATGCCAGATGAAATCCAGAAACTGGCGAATACCATTCTTTCCAATCCGACAAAAGTTGAGGTTACCCCAATTTCCTCAACCGCAGAAACGATTGTACAGTCTGTTTATTTTGTTGATAAGCCGGATAAGAAGAAACTTTTAATCCACTTGCTGGAGGATAAAGATATCCAGACCGCGCTGGTATTTACGCGCACGAAACATGGCGCAGACAGAATTGTGAAGGATTTAGCGCACGCCGGTATTAAAGCTGCGGCTATTCACGGAAATAAATCCCAAAATGCCCGCCAACGCGCCTTAACTGATTTTAAAGACCGTAAAATCCGTGTTCTGGTGGCTACTGATATTGCTGCCCGCGGTATTGATATAGACCAGTTATCACACGTATTCAATTACGAGTTGCCAAACATTCCTGAATCTTATGTACACAGGATTGGCCGTACTGGTCGTGCGGGTGCAAACGGAATAGCTATTTCCTTTTGCGATGCGGAGGAAAATGAATATTTACTGGATATCCAGAAACTGATCAAAATTACTTTACCTGTGGTTGATGACCATCCTTACCCGTTAACCTGGGAAAGCATGCTGGCAAAAAATCAGGTTAAACGCAAACCTCAGGCACAATCGAAAGGCGGTGGTGGAGGCAGAAAAGGAGGCGGCGATGGAAACATGAGCGGAAAGCCCCGTAATGCCAGCAACAACAGAAGGTTTGGTGGAAACAGAAGTAAAGCTAAGAAAGCATAAAAACTAAAGCAGTAACAGTAAACATCTGCTGTAAATAGCAAAAACCGGGTTGTTGATACAACCCGGTTTTTTTGTGCTCAGCATTAAATTACAACGTTTATAATCTTACCTTTTACGAAAATAATTTTCTTGGCTGGTTTACCATCCAGGAACTTATTAAAGTGTTCATCAGCAAGTAAAATTGCTTCTACTTCTGGTTGAGACAGGTTTAAGCTGAGGTTTAAATTCATTTTCATTTTTCCATTGATGGAAACAGGGTATGCGAACTCATCTTCTACCAGGTGCTCAGGATTGAAAACAGGGAAGGCTGTATAAGATAAAGTTCCGGCTTCATTACCCAGCTGAACCCAAAGTTCCTCGCAAATATGTGGCGCATATGGAGAAAGGATAATGACCATATCCTGTAAAATACTACGTTTATTGCATTTCAAATCTGTTAGTTCATTCACCGCGATCATAAAGCTCGAAACAGATGTATTGAATGAGAAACGCTCAATATCATCCTGCACTTTTTTAATGATTTTGTGCAGTGCCTTCAATTCTGCTTTAGTAGGTTCCGCATCAGACACGTTGAATTCCCAGGCTTCGTTGTGGAATAATCGCCAGAATTTACGCAAAAACTTAAACACCCCCTCAATACCATTGGTATTCCATGGTTTGCTTTGCTCCAGCGGCCCTAAAAACATTTCATACATACGAAGGGTATCCGCACCATATCGCTCAATCAAATCATCCGGATTAACCACGTTAAACTTTGATTTCGACATTTTTTCTACCTCAACACCACAAATGTATTTTCCACCCTCAAGAATAAATTCCGCAGTGGCAAACTCTTCTCTCCATGCTTTAAATTTATTGATGTCTAATGTATCGTTTTCAACAATATTTACATCGACGTGTAATGCCGATGTTTTATATTCTTTCCTTAAACCCGCGGAAACATAGGTATTTGTAGGCTTGCCATCGGCATCATTGATTCTATAAACGAAATTACTTCTGCCCTGAATCATTCCCTGATTAATCAGTTTTTTGAAAGGTTCCTCTTCTTTGGTGTATCCCAAATCTTTCAAAAATTTATTCCAGAAACGACTGTATAATAAGTGGCCGGTTGCGTGTTCAGAACCACCAATATACAAATCCACATCTTTCCAATATTCAATAGCTTCCGGAGAAGCAAATTCAGCATTGTTGTTTGCATCCATATAGCGGTACCAGTACCAGCTACTGCCGGCCCAGCCCGGCATGGTGCTAAGCTCGTATGTCCCGCCTTCCTTTGGCGCCCAGTTTTCAGCTCTTGCTAAAGGTGGCTCTCCGGTTTCGGTAGGTAAATATTTATCAATTTCTGGCAGTATCAATGGCAATTCCTCCTCTTTCACCAAATAAGGCAATCCATCTTTAAAGTATACCGGAATGGGCTCTCCCCAGTAACGCTGGCGGCCAAAAATCGCATCCCGCTGACGGAAGTTAACTTTTGCTTTACCCACCTTTTCTACTTCAAGCCAGTTATTCAGAAAATCTACTGCTTCTTTATACGTCAATCCGTTGATGAACCCGGAATTGATGTATCTACCTTCCTTGGTTGGATCAGCCTGTATTTCGATGTCTTTCTGACCGTCCAGAATCTGGATAATCGGCAAATTGAAATGCGTTGCGAACAACCAGTCGCGCTGGTCGCCACTTGGCACACCCATTACCGCACCAGTTCCATATCCCGCAAGCACGTAATCAGCAATCCACAACGGAACCCGCTCACCACTTACCGGGTTAATCACATAGGTACCTGTAAAGGCACCTGAAACGGTTTTGGTATCCGCCATGCGGTCTAATTCCGATTTCTTTTTAGTTTGTGAGATGTAATTGCTGATATCCTGCTTTTGTTCTGTTGTAGTCAATTCTGCCACCCATTCGTGCTCAGGTGCCAATACAAGATAGGACACTCCGAAAATCGTATCTACACGGGTAGTGAACACTTCAATTTGTTTGTCGCTTCCTTCTACCTGAAACTTAACTGACGCACCAACACTTTTACCTATCCAGTTGCGCTGCATTTCCTTAATCGGCTCCGGCCAGTCGATGGTATCTAAACCTTGCAAAAGCCTGTCGGAATATGCAGTAATTCTCATGCTCCACTGCATCATTTTCTTCTGTTCAACCGGAAATCCACCACGTTCAGAAAAACCATCCTTTACCTCATCATTTGCCAGTACTGTTCCTAAGGCAGGACACCAGTTTACGGTACTTTCCCGAAGGTAAGTCATCCGGTATTTCAATAATTCTACCTGTTTTTCCTCATCAGAAAAAGTTGCCCAATCACTTGGAAGAAAAGATTTCACATCCTCATCGCAAACCGCCTTAACATCTGCCGTACCAGATGCGTTAAATTTCTCAATTAAGGTGGTAATGTCTTCTGCCCTGTCGTTTTCTATATTATACCAGGAATTAAATAATTGCATGAAAATCCATTGAGTCCATTTGTAATAAGATGACTCACTGGTACGCACTTCACGGCTCCAGTCGAAAGAAAAACCAATCTGATCCAACTGGCGGCGGTATGTTGCAATGTTAGCCTCAGTAGTAATAGCCGGATGCTGCCCGGTTTGAATAGCATATTGCTCTGCAGGTAAACCGAAGGAATCATATCCCATTGGATGCAGAACATTGAATCCCTTAAGACGTTTATATCTCGAAAAAATATCGGATGCAATATAACCCAGTGGATGACCAACATGTAAACCTGCGCCTGATGGATAAGGAAACATGTCTAATACATAATATTTTGGTTTTTCAGAATTACTTTCGGCTTTAAATGTTTGATTGTCGGCCCAAAACTTCTGCCACTTTTGCTCTATTTCTTTGAATTGGTAATCCATTGCAGGTTATATTTTTTTAAAGCAGCGAAATTACGGAAATTAAGGGGTTTTAGTGAAACATATAAAAAAAAGCGCCATTGGTAATTAACCAATGGCGTTTGTCAATTATTGAAATAGTAATTTTATTTAGTCAGGTAGTATACCTTTTTAATGCGGTTATTGATGGTTGAGGTAAACTGAAACTGCGTAGTGGTAATGCTGTTTACCGCAGCATAGTTTAGTCCGTCGTTCAGATCCATAGTAAACTGATCCTCATAAGTGATGGTATAAGTACCGATAGTACGGTTTCCTTTCAAACTCAATTCCACCTGATCATCGTTATTAGATTTGAAGTCGATATAATCTGCAGTTGATCCATATGTCACAGTTCCATTTATTTTTGTTGGGTCATTAAGTGTTTCAGCAGCAGTGTAGCCTGTGGTTTCGATTTTACTGATCATCCATTTGCCCATCATACGGGCTTTCAATGAAGTTGTATCTTTTTTGCATGAAATAATTGTCGTCGCGACTAAAAAAAGAAGGCTCAGTAATGTAATTCGTTTTTTCATAGTAAATTTTAGTTATAGGATATCATCATTAACGGCGTTTTAACAAATTTCGTACCGTATTTTTACAAAAGACAGATTTTCCAAAACAATTTCCACACTAAACTAATTGTTTACATCTTACGTTAAAGACCATTTAAGCTGGATGATTATTGGAGTTTATCAGGTATAATTTATATTTTCGCAGAAACAAAAATGAAATACATGGAAGAATTTGAGGTAAGTGACGCATCTAAAAAAACCAAAACCGTATATATTTCTACTATTATCAGTATTGCATTGGTTTTGTTAATGCTGGGTCTGCTTGGTTTGGTGCTTGTACACGCCAAAAACCTTTCCAACTATGTGAAGGAAAATATCGTTTTAAATATCATTGTTGATGAGGGCGCGAAAGAAACGGATGTTTTAGCTTTTCAAAAAGAGTTGAATAACAACCCTGCCGTTAAACAAACACAATACGTAAATAAGGAACTTGCAGCAAGAAACCTGACTCAGGATTTAGGCGAAGATTTTGTTAACTTTTTAGGATATAACCCTTTGACATCTACTTTCGATGTGTACCTGAAAGCAGAATATGCGAATAATAAAAGTATCGATGCGCTGAAAGCAAGCATTTCTAAAAATCCTGTTGTTAAGGAAGTGGTTTATCAAAGTTCCCTGATTGACATGGTAAACAAGAACATCAGCACCATCAGCCTGATTATTCTGGCATTTGCAGCGCTACTTTTGATTATATCCATTGCACTGATAAACAACACTATACGCTTAGCCATTTACTCTCAGCGTTTTTTAATTAAAAGTATGCAGCTTGTTGGTGCAACGAAAAATTTTATCCGACGTCCTTTCTTACTGTATGCCGCATTACATGGTTTAATTGCAGCCTTTATTGCGATCATTATTTTGCTGGCTACATTAATTTATGCGCGTAAAGAAGTTCCTGAAATTATTATTCTGAATAATTACAAAGAATTTGGATTTGTATTTATCAGCCTGATCATCATTGGCATTTTTATTACAGGCATCAGTACCTGGTTCGCGGTAAGCAGATATTTACGTTTAAAATCTTATCATCTATACAGATAATGGCATTAGAAAAGAAAACAAGTCCGGTTGCAAAGGACGTTAAAAGTGAATTGGTTTTCACCAAAAAAAACTATCAGTTGTTATTAATCAGCATAGCTATTGTAGCTGTTGGATTCATCCTGATGATGGGCACAACTGGCGACATTTACGATTTTAGAAGAACATTACTGGCGCCCCTGGTGGTCCTTTCCGGTTTTGCCTTTGGAGTTTATGCCATTCTAAAAAAATAATTTTTCCGTAAAGGATTATCTTTGGAAACGCCTGATTTACAACCGGGCGTTTTTGCTATTTACCATTAAAAAATATGAATTATTTTGAAGCGTTAATCCTTGCTATTATCGAGGGCTTAACTGAATTTTTACCAGTGTCAAGCACTGGGCACATGATTATAGGTTCTTCCTTTATGGGCATAGCCAGTGATCCTTTCGTTAAACTTTTTACCGTCGCTATCCAGCTCGGGGCCATCTTATCGGTGGTGGTTTTATATTTTAAAAGATTTTTTAAGACGATAAATTTTTACATCAAACTACTCGTTGCATTTGTTCCTGCAGCAGTTTTCGGATTACTGTTAAGCAAAAAGATTGATG
Source organism: Pedobacter frigidisoli (assembly GCF_032678525.1). Taxonomy (GTDB): domain Bacteria; phylum Bacteroidota; class Bacteroidia; order Sphingobacteriales; family Sphingobacteriaceae; genus Pedobacter; species Pedobacter frigidisoli_A. The sequence continues at coordinate 193,931 of NZ_JAVTSE010000004.1, read as the reverse complement.
AGCTTTTGGAAAGTCCCTTAGCCGTTGGCGTATCGCTCCTGGTTGGAGGAATTATACTATTATTTGTTGATAAGTGGTTTAATCAACCTACAATAGATGAAGAGGAAAATGTAAGTTACCTGACTGCACTAAAAATTGGTTTATTTCAATGTATTGCGATGATTCCGGGAGTATCCCGTTCCGGCGCTACCATTGTTGGCGGTATGAGCCAGAAATTAAGCAGAAAGGTGGCTGCCGAATTCTCATTCTTTTTAGCGGTACCAACCATGTTTGCCGCAACTGCAAAAAAACTTTACGATTTCTATAAGGAAGGTAATGCCATTACCCACGAACAGGTTAACCTTTTGGTTATTGGTAATATAGTGGCTTTTGTTGTTGCATTGTTGGCGATTAAAAGCTTCATTGGTTTTCTCAACAAACATGGATTTAAAGCCTTCGGATGGTATAGAATCGCAGCAGGACTAATCATCATCATCTTATTATTAAGCGGCCATAACTTACAAATTATATAATCTGTATCTTTGCACAAAAAAGATTTGTGAGTACAGAAAATTCAAAATTTAAAGATTTCAACTTTGCAGAAGGTGAATTGCTGCTGATTAACAAGCCCTATAAATGGACATCATTTGATGTGGTTGGAAAAATCCGCAATTCGTTAAAGCCTTTAAAACTTAAAGTAGGTCACGCGGGTACGCTTGATCCGCTTGCAACAGGCTTACTCATTATCTGTACAGGAAAGCTCACCAAGCAAATAGATACCTTTCAGGCAGAAGAAAAGGAATATACCGGCACCATGATTTTGGGGGCTACTACCCCATCATTCGATATGGAGACGGAAGTAGATGAAACTTTCGACATCAGCCAGGTTTCAAATGATCAGATCTATGCCGCTACTGCCCAATTTACCGGAGATATTGAACAGTACCCTCCTGCTCATTCTGCGGTAAAAATAAATGGCGAGCGACTATATGTTAAGGCCCGTTTAGGAGAAGAAGTTGAACTTCGTAAACGCTTCGTAACCGTTCCTGAATTTGAAATCACCAGAATTGAACTCCCAGAGATTGATTTCAGAATCGTTTGTAGTAAAGGAACATATATCCGTTCGCTGGTATCAGATTTTGGTAAGGCATTGAATAGTGGTGCTTATCTTTCTAAACTGACCAGAACCAGAAGCGGAAACTTTTTGCTCGCTAATTCGTTTGAGGTTTTAGAGCTTGTTAATTATATTCGTAGCAAGAAAGAAGAAGCTAAATCACAAAGTGAAGCATGAACTACCTGAAAAACAAGAACAGCCGTTTAATCAAAGAAATATTTCTTATTGTTTGCGGGGTAACTTCTGCTTGTTTTGGTTTAAAAAGTTTTTTAATGCCCAGTCATTTCATTGATGGCGGTGTTACAGGAATTTCACTTCTGGTAAGTACACTTACAGGCTGGAACCTTTCGTATCTCATAGCGATTATCAATATCCCTTTCGTAATTCTGGGATTCAGGCAAATCGGTAAAGGCTTTGCACTAAGGACTGCGGTAGCCATTGCCGCGCTTTCCGTAGCGTTGGTTATTTTACCCTTTCAACCCATTACCCACGATAAGTTACTCATCGCCTTTTTTGGTGGTTTGTTTTTAGGCGGTGGAATTGGACTGGCGATGCGCGGTGGTTGCGTGATTGATGGAACCGAGGTATTGGCACTGTACATCAGCAAAAACAGTATACTCACCGTGGGTAACATTATCCTAATTTTAAATATCATTATTTTTGCATTTGCTGCATATTTCCTAAACATCGAAACAGCACTTTATGCCATACTTACTTACCTTTCCGCCTCCTACACCATCGATTTCATTGTGAATGGTATTGAGCAATATACAGGTGTAACCATCATCTCCGAACATCAGGAAGCCATAAAAGACTTTATCATCAGAGAAATGAAACGGGGAGTTACCATTTACAAAGGCGAAGGTGGCTACGGGGAGAAGAAAGATATCGACATCATATTTACCGTAGTGACCAAACTTGAAATGAGCAAGCTCCAAACTGCTATCAGGCAGATAGATGCAGATGCTTTTGTGATACAACAACAAATTGCTGATTTAAAAGGCGGCGTGGTTAAACGCCACGCATTACATTAATACCCTGTCACTTGAAAATATATAATCATCTTTCAGAATTTTCGAAATTAGAAAACGCCGTTGTTACTATAGGCACCTTCGACGGGGTGCATTTTGGTCACCAGAAAATTATCAAACAGCTTGTAGAAAAAGCTAAACAAGATGGAGGGGAAAGTGTAATCTTAACCTTTTTTCCACACCCCAGAATGATTATAGACCCTGAAAATCAGGATTTGAAAATGATCAACACCATCAATGAAAAAGCTGAAATCTTAAAAGCACTGGGTGTAGATCATCTGATCATCACCCCATTTACACGCGATTTCTCTAATCAACTGCCTGACGACTACATCAGCAATACACTGGTAGAGAACATTGGTACCAGGCATATTATTATTGGCTACGATCATCGTTTTGGAAAGGACCGTTCAGGAAACCTGTCGGATTTAAAAGCTGCCGGACTTCATTATGGCTTTACTGTGGAAGAAATTATGGAACAGGACATTCACGATGTAGCGGTGAGTTCTACTAAAATAAGAGAAGCACTTCTGGCTGGCGATGTTGGCTTGGCTTCAGATTATCTGGGTTACCCGTTTTCCATTTTCGGAAGAGTTATTAAAGGTGATAAAATAGGAAGGACAATCGGTTTCCCAACAGCAAACATCTTCGTGGAGGAAACTTATAAACTGATTCCTGGTGATGGTATTTATGCCGTCACTGTAGACATGGACCCTGCGTTTGAAACCGATCAGGAACTGGCACCTGAAAACCATACCACAGATTCCGGTATTCGGACTTATCAAGGGATGGCCTACATCGGTCAGCGACCAACCATAAATGGAATGACACGCAACATCGAGGTCAATATCTTTAATTTTGATCAGGAAATATATGGCCAGGATATCAAAATGAATTTCTTAAAGTTTTTACGTCACGATGTAAAGTTTACCGGATTAGAGGCCCTTACCGTACAACTTCAAAAAGATAAAGAAGCCACCCTGAAATACTTTCAATCTATTCTATAAACAGCTTTATTGGTGTTTTCCCTTTCAAAAAAGCCTTATTTTCGTTATATTAGCGGCAATGAGGCTTTTTTACATCATCATTTTTACTATATTCTCTGTTAGTTTTGCTTGCCATTCTTCGCAGCGGAAAAATGATATTGCCTCTGAAAAAAGTTTCAAAATCAGTTGTATATCCGGCAAAAAACAAACGAAATTTCTTTCAGATTTTGGCCAGGAAAGTGAAAGCCTGCAAAGGGATTTTATTTCCAGTCCACTAGTCAAAACCTTTTGCAGCACATTTTTATTGCTGGTATTATTCTACTGTTGCCTACTGAAAATAAGTATCCCCGATAAAAAAGCCAGGATAAAAAGGTTAAGGCTTAACTACTGCTGCCTGTTTAAACAACTTTATTTGAAACACATTTTCTGGTAAGTAACAGATGATACCGCAGAGATGCGGGCAGTTCTGGATTTCTTTTTATAGCCTAGGCTATACATTTTGTATATTTTACTATTACCAATTTTTTATAGATGCATTTACCTGACTTAATTGCCGATTTAGGGTTAATCCTTGCAGCAGCAGGGATTACCACACTTATATTTAAAAAGATAAAGCAACCCCTGGTTCTGGGCTACATTTTAGCCGGGCTATTGGTTGGCTCCCACCTCAGTTTTTTCCCTTCCGTTACCGATACAAAAAGTATTAACATCTGGGGAGAAATAGGTGTGATTTTCCTTCTTTTCAGTCTGGGGCTGGAGTTTAGTTTCAAAAAGCTGGTCAAAGTTGGTGGTTCTGCTTCAATTACAGCAATTGTAAAAGTGGTTTTTATCATCCTTGCTGGTTATCTCGTAGGAAGGGCAATGGGTTGGTCGAGTATGGATAGCCTGTTTTTTGGTGGGATATTATCAATTTCATCGACCATGATAACGATTAAGGCCTTCGAAGAACTTGGTTTGAAACATAAAAAGTTTGCCGGACTTGTTTTCGGGGTTTTGATTGTTGAAGATCTGGTTGCCATTTTAATACTGGTACTCTTTTCAACCCTCGCTGTAAGTCAGCAATCGGCAGGTACAGAGATGCTTTTATCCATCCTGAAGCTGGCATTCTTCCTTGTACTCTGGTTTTTAGGGGGAATATTTTTAATCCCATCCTTCCTGAAAGCGACCAAAAAATTAATGAATGATGAAACCATGCTGGTGGTGTCGCTGGCACTTTGCCTGGTGATGGTTTTGCTGGCAGATAAGGTAGGCTTCTCGCCTGCCCTTGGTGCCTTTATTATGGGTTCTATCCTGGCAGAAACGACGCAAGCAGAACGAATAGAACACCTTACCAAATCGGTAAAGGATTTATTTGCCGCAGTTTTCTTTGTTTCTGTAGGCATGCTGATCGACCCATCGATGCTGGTGAAGTATGCTGTTCCAATTCTTATCTCTACCTTTGTGATCATCGTTGGAAAAATACTGTTTACAATTCTAGGCGCATTACTATCCGGGCAGCCTTTAAAAACATCTGTGCAATCGGGTATGAGTCTGGCTCAGATTGGTGAATTCTCATTCATTATTGCCTCTCTGGGTTTAACGTTAAAAGTTACCAGCGATTTCCTTTATCCCATAGCAGTTGCAGCAGCGGCCATTACTACTTTCACCACGCCATACCTGATTAAGCTATCTGAGCCCTTTTATCAGCTTCTTAAGCGGAAACTACCACAGCGATGGTTAGATGGCATAGAAAGGTACAGTTCAAGTACTGCAGGCATTACAACATTAAGCGACTGGAAAATTCTTTTGCGCTCCTATATTTTCAACACGATTATACACTCCGTCATTATCATTGCCATCATCTTTCTGGCTTACCGGTATGTACAGCCGTTCATCGTTAAAAATATTGCCAACAGTCTGACCTCAATTATCATCAGTGTTGTGGTATCATTTATTCTGATGTCTCCATTTTTATGGGCACTGTCTATCCGCAGAATCCAGAGAACAGCCTACTCGCATCTTTGGTTAAACAAAAAGTATACCCGAGGTCCGCTGATTGCCATTGAGGTATTCAGGATTGCGCTGGGAATTTTCTTTGTTGGATTTCTGATGTACGAATTTTTCGATACCTGGGTTGCTGCAGGAATTGCACTGGGCTTAATTGTATTAGGGATGATCATTTTTGCCCGGAGACTGCAGTCTTTCTATGATAAGCTGGAAAAGCGGTTCATGCTGAACCTGAATGCCCGCGAGAATCAAAAGCCTGCCATTTTACCCTGGGATACCCACCTGGCAGAATTAACAGTATCGCCTGAATCGGAAGTTGTTGGAAAGACACTGGCCAGTTTAATGATCCGGGAAAAGTATGGTGTAAATATTGCGATGATTGAACGTGGGCGAAATAACATTCCTACCCCTGGACGTGATGAGCGATTATATCCCAATGATAAACTTTTGCTAATCGGTGCAGATGACCAGCTGGCCGCTGTAAAATCTATTCTGGAGGTTGATATTCCCGAAACCGAGCAGGAAAAGAGTTTCCCGGACAAGGAGATGACCTTACAAAAAGTGGTAGTTAACACAGAATCTCCCGTTTATGGCCTGAGTATCAGAAATGCAGGGATAAGGGAAAAGGCACAGGCCCTGATTGTAGGCATTGAACGCGGAACCGACAAAATCTTAAACCCGTCCTCAGATTTTATATTCGACAATGGAGATGTGATCTGGATTGTAGGAAATAATAAGAAGATAAAGGAGGTGATATAAAGATCCTTCTCATTTTTTATATCTTCGTATACAACCCAAACTATGAAAGTTGACAGAGAAAAGAGTGAGTTTCTTGATGACATGATTGAGCAGTGGCAAAATGACGGCTTAATTAACGAAGAAACAGGCAACAAACTTCGCAAAAGCTATGAAGCCAAAAATTTCGATTGGCTACGTTTGGCGCAGTATGCTTTCTGGGTTGCCCTGGCCTGCGGATTTATAGCATTAGGATCCCTTTTAATAGACAACTCCATTCTGGATTACCTGAAGCGTGTTTACAACACCCCTAATATCGTGATTGCAATTGTTTCCGGTATAATTGCAGGATGGCTATACATTCTGGGATTCCGCAGAAAGAAAAAGCTTTCACATTTGAAGTTTAGTAATGAAGCCATCATTTTTTCTGCAATACTTTTAACTGCAAATGCGATCGCCTATTTTGGAAAAGCCTTTGATAATGGATCCGGAAATTTTTCCATCCTGATCCTTATCTCTGTTTTCATTTATGGCGGGCTAGCCTATGTTTTCAACTCGAGGCTGATCTGGATTTTTGCGCTGATCTCACTGGGTGCCTGGTTTGGGACTGAAACCGGCTACTTAAGCCGCTGGAACTACTACTTCCTGGGTATGAATTACCCGTTAAGATTTGTTGTATTTGGAGCTGTTTTGACAGCAGCATCGTTCGGTATGAAGGTAATTCCTAAAACAAAGCACTTCTTTCAGGTCACCTATATTGCCGGAATGGTATACCTCTTCCTATCACTGTGGGCGCTATCTGTTTTCGGGAATTTTGCGAGTCTGGAGGAGTGGTACACGGTGAGGCAGCTGAGTTTATTTTACTGGGCATTAATCTCTGCTACTATATGTGTAATCAGCACTGTTTTCGGGTTGAAATACCATGACGATATTGCCCGCGAGTTTGGTATTACATTTTTATTCATCAATCTTTACACTCGTTATTTCGAGTATTTTTGGGATAGCTGGCACAAAGCACTGTTCTTTTCTGTTCTGGCTGCCTCGTTTTGGCTAATTGGCCGGAAAGCGGAAAAGATCTGGAACGTAGAGTTTTTAAAGTAACATGAAAATATTCCAACAGGCACTTACATTAAGAGCAAAGCGACGGGGTTTTCACCTCATCACCGACGACATCGAGATAGCGTTACCCCAAATTGAGGAAATTGAAACCGGTATTTGCCAGGTTTTTATCCAGCATACTTCTGCTTCATTAACCATAAATGAAAATGCCGACCCAACGGTTCGGATGGATTTCGAGATGTTTTTTAATAAAACAGTTAAAGAAAACGATCCGGCTTATGAACATGATTATGAAGGATCAGACGATATGCCCGCACATTTAAAATCATCCATTTTAGGAAGTTCAGTAACTATACCTATCCGTGATGGAAGATTGGCACTAGGCACCTGGCAAGGCGTATACTTGTGTGAGCACCGTAATAATGGTGGTAACCGCAGATTGATTGTAACTGCCTGGGGCGAATAACGACTTATTTCTCTGCTTCTTTTACGGTTTCTTTAATTTCCGGGTGATTATCCTGGATAGATGCGGAACCGGATTCTACTTCCACCTCTTTGGTAACAACGGCATAATGTGAAGGGTAAATTTCTGAGCCGTAAGCAACGGCGTAGGCCTTTGTAAACTCAGCTCCAAAGTATAGAATAATCGACGAATAGTAGGTCCATAATAAAACGACTACAAGTGAACCTGTAGCCCCGTAAGTGCCGCCTACATCGCTTTGTCCGATATATATGGATATTGCAAATTTACCAATCATAAAAAGCACTGCAGTAACGATCGCACCCAGGGCAACGTCTTTCCATTTAATGATGGCATCCGGAAGTACTTTAAATATTACCCCAAAAATCAAAGATATGACCGCAAGGGTAACCACCTGATTGATGATATAGAAGACAACGACTGAAACCTCTGCGAATCTAAGCTGTAGGTTCTTACTAAAGGTATCTAAAACGGCAGTAACAGCTAAGGAAACCAGTAGCACAAAACCTAAACTAATGATTACGGAGAACGAGAGAAAACGATTTTGAAGAAGCTTAACCCATCCGCGCTTAGGCTTTGGTTTTAGCCCCCAGATGGTATTAATTGAATCCTGAATATCGCCAAAAATCGTGGTAGATCCGATGAGCAAAGTTACAATTCCTATAACCAGGGCAATGGTGCTTTTATCTTCCAGGTAGGCATTTTTGATAAGCTCCTGCAAGGATGTTGCAGACTCACGCCCTAAAAAACCTTCAAGTTGGGCATATACCTGCCCTTCGGCAATTTCGCGTCCTAAAAAGATGCCACAAAGGGAAATGATCACCACCAGTAGTGGCGCCATAGAAAATACAGTATAATAAGCAAGCGAGCCACTGAGCTTGGTAACCTTATGATCAGAAAAACCTGTAAACGATGCTTTTAATACACCCCAAATTCCCTTAAATGTTATCTTCTGCTTTGCCATATCGATTGTTTAGTATCCTTCTTTTAAACCCCCTATATCTCTAATTGTTTTGGAAGTATCCAGTTTACCTGGTTCGAGGTTCCGTAACAGTTTGTATACACTTTGGTCGCACTTTGGTCGGCTACAATTGTCACAAGCCCGACCAATCCCCGACCAAAGCCCGACTGAACAGTGACTTAACTACGAAATTCACTCGAAATCAAAGGGGGATATACTAAACGAAAAAGAGGGTGGCCAAAACAATGGCCACCCTCTCTACCAGGAAATTTATGGATTATTTACCTTTTATCCATGCAGCTACATCATCGACCAAAGTTTCTGAAACGCTTACAGGGAGCTGGTATTGATTTGTAGTACCTTTTACCATTTGCGGGCTGAGAAGGTGATTCAGATCAGGATAAAATTTCAGTTTTACGTTCTTCTTCTGGCTTAATGCCGAATTCCAAAGATCATAGTCTGTTTTACTCACCTGGAAATCATTACCACCCTGAACCACAAAGATCCGTTGTTTTACCAAACCCTTTGCCATGGTAACCTGATTATAGGCATTAAGATCTGCCCAGTATTTTGCCGGCAAGCCCAATATTACAGAATCAGGCTTAATCGTTGTGCCGAGTTGCGAAATTCTGCTTTTATTGATCTCGGTAACGGCAGCAGCAAGTTGTTGCTTCATCACCGTTGTTGTATCACCAGATAACTCAAACATGTATTTATTCTGATCTATGATGATATCAGTCAGCTTTCTTGCAGGCGCAGCAGCTAATATTAATCCTGCAAGGTCAGGAGATGTTAAGGCCATTCTTGGTGCTAGCATTCCACCAAGGCTATGTCCAAAAACAAATATATTCTTAGGATCGGCCCCTACCACAGTTCTTGCCAATGCTATTGCTGCCGTGGCGTCGTCAAGAACTTCTTCCTTTACTGTATAAGGCGTTGCAAATTCATTTGGGTAAACCAGCGTACGTTTAACGTACCTGATGGATCCGATGCCTTTAGACGCTAAACCGGCGGCGATATCTTTAAATGGTTTGTTTGCACCCACAGTTTCATCCATATCACCCGGGCCCGAACCGTGCACAAATACCACTATAGGAAAGTTTTTGGTGTTTTTCGGTGAAGTGATAATTGCAGCGAGCTGCCTTTTAGGCGGGCCTATGTAAGTAGACTTTTCTGTATACGAGCTGGTATCTACGTAAGCGGGTTTAATGTAAGCATTGGCTTTTTTCACCTGACCGAGATATATACCGACGATTTTTTGTGCTTTATTAAAACCAAGGATAAAATTCTGATCACCTTTTTCGAAATGCCCTTCAACAGTCACAGCAAAAAATTCACCCTGGGCCTTACTCTGGATGGCATCGAGGGATTCGGCCTTACCAAATTTTTCACCGATATCGCCCCATAGTTTTTTGAGGGCATCTTCAGAAAGCTTGGATTTCAAGGTATCGTCAAAAAAAGCGTGTGCTTCGGTATACTTACCATCTTGCAAAAACTTAAAAAAATCGTTTGCGCCATTGAATAGTTGAACTACATTCTGAGAAAATGCAGTGGTTGTAAATAGCAATGCAACTATAATTAAAATACTTTTTTTCATTTAAGGATGTTTGGTTGTTCTTTAAAACCAAAGTTAACATTATTTGCCACTCAAAATATCTTAAATGAACGGTCTTTTTAGTTTTAACTATTTTTAACAATTGAATCGTTTGAGTTTTCAGGTCCGCTGATCGTTAACACCGATTGAATACGGGAACCGGGGTTCTGGTTCGCCAAGTTTTGAAAAAAAATGAGCCTGCGTATAATAAATCTGGTTTTTAGCGTTTATGTATATGAGAGCGTTAATTTAGATGACGGGGATGCTGCCAAAAGGCGGAATCCCCGTTTCTTTTTTACATAGAAAAAAGGGATATCTCTTAAAAAATATCCCTTTTTGTATATATGATGGAGGTGCGGATTTTATTTATTTAAGTCTGAAAAGTCTGCTGTCTTTTCTGCTTTATACTGATCAAAGGCGGTCATCTTCTTAGGCTTCAAGATCAGATATAATCCCACGGCTATCAATGCCACTGCGCCTGTAACTCTTGAGAAATCAAAAAACACCAAATCTTTGAATGTGAAAATTCCGCCGATGATGGTTAATGCCAGCCAACCGCTTCCCTGAAAGTTTTTGCGGTAGCCTAACCAGATTCCTGCGCCTAACATAATCGTATGCCAGCTTAAAATCCAGTGAGGGATCGCTAATCCTGAATTTCTCAATAAGAATACGGAGCCGATGACTACGATTAAAATACCTAAACCTAATTGTTTATCTGACTGATTGTTTTTGATGAAATTTTCCATGACCGTTTGTTTTTATATTCAAATGTATCACGAAAACAAAGGCTAAAGAATGGTTCTTCCCTGAGTAACTTTATTTTATCGGTGAGTGAATTGATTTCACCGGTGAAAGATTCACAGCCCCAGATGCTATCATTCAAAAATAATGATGTCGTTACCCTGGCTCATGATTACTTTAGACGTAATCCCAACGAACAGTCCACTCGTTAGCACACCATTAATCTGGTTTAAAGAAAAATTTAACTCGCCAGGGTTTTCAATAAATCCAAAGTCTGCATCAATAATATAATTTCCATTATCGGTAATGTATTGTTTTGAGGCTGCTTTTCTTAAAACACCTTTTCCGCCGAGTTTTAAAATTTCATTGTAAACGTACTGATAAGCGAGCGGGATCACTTCCACTGGTACGGTAAATGCGCCTAATTTTTTCACTTTCTTGGAAGCATCAGTAACGATGATGGTGTTTTTACTGAGGGTAGCCATAATCTTTTCCCGAAACAAAGCTCCTCCTCCACCTTTTATCAGATCTAGAGATTCTGTGAATTCGTCTGCCCCGTCGATACTAATGTCAATTGAACTTAAGCTTCCCGGATCGAGAACTTCAATCCCGAATGACTTTGCCAACTGTTCTGTTCGGACCGAACTGGCTACGGCTTTAATTTTTAGACCTTCCTTTACCTTTTTTCCGAGTTGCTCAATTGCAATGGTAGCGGTAGACCCGGTGCCCAGGCCAACAATATCGCCATCATTAACGAATTTTACCGCAGCGAGTGCGGCAGCTAATTTTTCAGCATTTTGAAGGGTTAGATCTATTGAAGCCATAAAGTAAAATTAAAGCTAAAATAAGTGAAGAGCGAATGATCATCAGAAAAAAAGAAAAAAAATAACCAGCAGCACAATAATTAGGTTTTACAGCGTTTATGTTTATGAGAGCGTTAATTTAGATGATGGGGATTCTGCACTAGTGGAATCCCCATTTCTTTTTAAGGTTGATTAGAATTTGCCTGTTAAGCTTACTCCATAGGTCTTTGGATTCCCTAAGTGAGCTGCCCCAAAATCATATGCATAATCGATATATGTTTTGTTGGCAAGGTTTCTTCCCCAGAGAAATAAATCAAATCTTTTTTGAGTTAAACCAATTTTAGCATTATACACGTTAAAGCCTTTTTGCTGAATCTGGTTACTTAAATCAAAAAACTGATTTCCGGTAAATAACCATTCACCCCGGGCAAAGGCATTTAACCCTGAGCTTTGATCGACCCTATGGCCGTACTGCAACGCGAGCATCGAGGTTGTTTCAGGCGTGTAAATCTGTCTTTTACCATTTAATCCAATGGTTTCCGTTCCATTGTCTGGTAATGAAGTTTCGTATTTGGCGTGTGTGTATCCGAAATTATAATCGACACTCAAACCTTTTACCGGGATGGCAGCAAGTTCAAATTCCAGTCCTTTACTGCTTAATTTGCCTGCATTTCGTGTACTGGTTAATGCATCTGGCAATACCAAAACCGGAACCTGTGCATCTGTAACATTCACGTAAAACGCGGCGAAATTCACACTTAAACGCTGGTTTAAAAAGGTGTTTTTTGAACCTATTTCAAAGTTGTTACTATACTCTGGCTTGTAAGCATCGAGCGGCTTAGCTGTAGGATCGGAAGCTAGCTGGGTAATCCCTCCGGCCCTATAACCACGGCTATAAGATGCATAAACACTATTCTCATCAGCAAGTTTATAGGCTAAGCTTATCTTTGGCGACAGGGCATTAAAATTAGCTTTCCCGATAGTATCAGCCTGTGTAATTATTGGTTCGTAGCCAGGAATAAGATACTCACCACTTGCACTGACTTTCTTGTGTTCATAATCGTACCTCAATCCGGCGGTTGCTTCCAGACGATCAGTGATGGCATAAGAAAGCTGACCAAAAGCAGCCCATCCCAAACCCTTTCCATTGTTCACATTTACGGCTGTTGTATTGGGTACTGCGCCATACAAATCGCCGTTGGCACCGAAATAAGTACCTTGCTTAACCGGATTTTTCTGATAGAAGCTGTATAATCCTGCAAGCCATTTAAGTTTAGATAACCGGTTTGGCGGTGAACCGAATTTAATTTCCTGAGTAAAAACCTGGACTTTATTCCAGTCGTTCCCATAATTGTTTACAATGGAAACCATATCCAGGGGTGAAAAATCACCGTCGATAGGTTGTTTATAATAGCGATAATTTGACTGGTAGGCGGTTTGAAAGGTAAAGTTGAAATCGTTGCCTGAATAATTTCCGGATAAAAATGCATTGAACAGATTGTCGGCCATCTCGGCTACCGAATTCTGATTCAGTTTAAAAGGATTATTCAGAGCTTCCTCAACTGAACCAGCCAAAGGAAAGGTTCCGTTGTTTCTGTTTTCATTATGCTTCACGTTTAGCGTTAGTGCAAAGTTAGCTGTTGCTAAGAACTTCAGGTAATAATTGCCAAGATATCCCTTAAGCTTATCAAAGCTACTGTTATTAAATTCATTGGTATAAAAACCATCCTGTTTGTTGAAAAGACCGGCAGCACCAAAAAACAGTTTATTTTTAACCAGTGCTGTTCGGATACCAGCACTATAGCGTTGCTGACCAAAATTACCTATATCAACGCCTGCGAAACCTGTGGTGGAATTTCCTGGTTGTTTCGTAATGATGTTAATTACCCCTCCCATTGCATTTCTGCCATACAATGTTCCCTGCGGGCCACGTAAAACTTCAATACGTTCTACATCGAATAAGGATGCGATGTAAGTATCCAACCCGAATTGATTTACGCCATCTATATAGGTGGCTACTGCCGGATCATAAGATGTGGTACCTATCCCGCGAATACTGGTTACATTTCTGCCGTCTCCAGGATTACTGCTGTATAGATTGGGAACGACTGTTGCCAGGTCCTTTAAATTTTGAATGCGGAAATCGTTAACTTTTGATGCTGAAAAAGCCGTTATAGCTATTGGTATCTCCAGTAAACGCTCCTCCCTTTTTTGTGCCGAAACTGTTACATCATCCAAAGCATTGTATTTATTCTTTAACATAATGTGGATTTTATCACCGCCTGCAAGCACTTTAATTTCCGTGGCAAAACCCATGGCGGATACCATCAGGCTTATTTTTCCCTGCCTCACATTTTTTATCTCGAAATATCCTTCCTCATCTGTTTTGGTTACCAGACTGGTATTTAACACCTGCACTGTTGCACCGGCAATTACTGTACTTTCATTTGCTTTAACTGTTCCTGAAATGTTGTTCTGCTGTGCATACAAAGCAAAAGTGGCTAACAGGAAAAAGTTGATCAGCAGTGTAACTTTCTTCATTTATAGATTATAATTTATGTAAATAAAGCGGCTGGTGGCAGCACCAGCCGCTTTAACTAGTAGCCTTATTTATTCAGTGAATTGATCCAGGCTGCAATTTTCAGTGCTTCGGCTTTGGTAACCTGAGGCATTGGTGGCATTTCGGTTGAATAGCCAGGCCAGTTTTGAGGCTGTGGGTTATGAATAAGCTGGAAAATTTTTTCGGCTGAATATTTACGTTTTGCGATTTCAACAAACGGCGGACCGATCTGTCGTTTAGTTTGGTTGTGGCAGGCCAGGCAGGTATTTTTGGTTAACAAACCTTCCACTTCTTTAAATGTAGGGACTTTAGCGGGAATTGCAGCAGCGGGTTTGGCTGCTGCTGGGGCTCCTTTTGATTCAGGCATTTTACCAGCCCCTGGTTTTGGTATAGCCGTTTTTTTAACTGGTGTTGCCGCCGCAACTTCAGAATTTCTCCTGCTTACTTCGCTTAATGATAGTTTATTTCCATCCGGAATCTGATTCAGCGTGTAATAAGCTACCGGATGAATCAAAGAATAAAATCCTTGCTGCGATCTGATTCCATCGAGCGTTAGCGTATGGATATAATACTGACGCAGATTGGGAACAATAATCCTGGCTTTTAAACCATCGGCAGAAACCTTAACCCCTGATATTTTTAATTTTTCTGTATTTACAGGAGGTGAGCCATAAACAGGCTGATATTTATAGATGAAGCTTTCTGCATTGTATGATGCCAGGTCTTCAGCTGATTTACGGTCGACCGGCATGGTAAATTCAATTTCAAAACCATCAGGCATTGCCCTTACGGCTTTCATTTCGAAAGGTGTTTTGTTATTGTAGACTAACCTTTCCAAACCTTCATTTGCATCTCCTGCTGATCCCCAGCCACGATTGGTTTCACCCACAAATAAAGAACCATCTGTTCCCCAGGCCAACCTCAGTACACCTGAACGGAAACCCTTGCGGAAGAGGAAGGCTGCCCCTTGTTCTTCGCCTTTGACCGTTTCCATGAAAATCCTCGAAATGATACTCATTCCCTGATCACCAACTAAAATCTGGCCTTCAAACGGGCCGAAGGTATTGACTGGAATTTTAACCGGTTCTGCGGAAGATATTCCGAGAATACCATAAGGCAACCAAACTGATGGCAATTTTAACTCCGGAAAGGTTTTTTTCATATCGAACAGCGTTTTAAAAGTTTCGTTCACCCTGTTCTCTGGTTTAATATACCTGCCTTCATCATTTTTGATCCTTCTCTCGTCCATTTTCGAATAAAAGAAATCTGATTGAAGTTTGACGGGAGAGTTAGGGATGTTCGTCCACCTTAAACTTGCCGGATGGCCCATAAAATCGCCTTTATTCACTTTCCATAAACCCCCTGAGCCTACCCAATCGCCCTGATTTTCGGTGAAATAAAACTGTCCGTCTATTGTTCCAATTCCTGCAGGCGAACGAAATCCCGCAGCATAAGGCATCATTTTACCATCTTCGGTAATGTTCATTGCCCACCCGCGCATGGGTACGCGACTTTCTGCACGCCACCATTCTTCATCGCCAAAAGCTACGTTGCCGGTAACCATAAATGTCCCGTCGGGCATTAATTTGGGGCCAAAGCTATATTCGTGATAGTGACCGCTCAAAGGCCAGGCGTAAACTGTTTCATAAACGTCGGCTTTGCCATCCTGATCTTTGTCGATTAGTTTGGTTAACTCGCCACGTTGGGCAACATATAGTGCGCCGTTTTTGTACGCGATACCCAAAATTTCATGCAGGCCATAGGCAAACCTGCGCCAGTAGGGCCTGGCGCTTGTAGGATTTTCAACAATAAAAACCTCACCTCTTCTGGTGGAGATGGCCAGATCGCCATTTGGCATGGTCACCAGTCCGCCCACTTCTAATATCGGGCCTTCGGGCACGCGTACTTTATTTATCCTGAAAAAGTCTTCTTCTTTCGGTGTTTCCTGTGCAAAAGCTGCAGAAAAGCTAAAACCTAACGCCAGTATTGCTAATTTTTTTAATGTGTTTCTCATCGTTAATTTAATTAAAACAAAATGGTATAGTTTAAAGTGTCATCTAAGGCAATCAAAAGCTGCCATTGCCCATCAACCTCTCTCACCAAAGGTTTAGACGTTCCATCGGCAAGTTTTACATAATAGGATTTATCACGGATCAGATATAACCCTTTGGAAACTTCTTCCAGATTTGGAGCACTTGCCAGTAAAAAATAAAGATCTTTTGAAGGTTTGTCTAAGGTAATTGTTCTGGTTAATCCCTGTCCGCTTTCCATTACCTTAATGGCGTCTGTCACTTTCGCACCATAAATCTGATATTTGAATTCGGGGCGATCCTGTTTATCCACAATGTACCCCTTTGTTTTAAAATCTGTTCCTGCTGTATCAGTTAGCCATTTATTCTGGCCGGTTATCAATTTTCCGATTGCCAATACCGGTTTTGCTGTAAAAGAAGTTACACTACCTAACGGGCGTGAAGTACCGTTACCGCGACCATCCCACATTGGGGTCGCATCAATAAAATCTCCATGCCAGCCTTGCAATAGCGTTCCGTTGTCTAAATCATAGCTGAAACCGATTTTCTCAGGTCCGCCAACTGATATGGCATGTACAGAACGAACGCCGGGGGCTACATCAACGAAACTCCTGATCATATTATTGCTGTTTGCATCGATGTAGATTGGATCTGCCCCGCCATTTTGGCCGGGCTTGGGAACTTCTGTAAGTGGGGTAATGCTGATGTTCCTGAACGCTACCGATCCATGGTCGCCCTGTAAACGTAAGGGGCCTTTCGCTTTTTCGGCACTTGCCGCACCCCTTGTAGGTCCGAATAGTTCTACATTTTCATGAATAGTAACGCCATTTAGCACGATACTTACCATACGGGCATTGTCTGTTTTGTTTCCTGATGCATCGAATTTCGGTGCCTGAAAAACAATTTTGATGTGTTGCCATAATCCCGGAGCTTTACTTACATTTTGCCGGGGAGCAATACCTCCAAAGCCTTTTTCATTTTCGGGTTTTGAATCGTCCCAACGCTGATAAATACCTCCATTATTGGATGAGCTTGCGCTTCTTAACCCCCATGCATCGTCAATTTGTATTTCATAGTTCCCCTGTAAGTAGATACCGGAATTGGTTCCTTTTGCCGTAAGATAGTCTAGTTCAACTGAAACATCTCCATATTCAGAAAGGGTATATAAGTCGGATCCTGCTTTTTTAGCAGTGGATTGATTGACTAGAATACCGGTTCCTTTAGCTGTTTTTAAAACATTTTCTACGTTGAGATCTGCCATGACATTCGCAGCCAGCGACCACGAATTTGCAGGGTTTTTAAAAGCAGAAAGATCAGTTAGATTAATTTGTTGGCCGTGGGCCAGCAAGGCTCCGCTTAGCCAGAGTATGGCCGCAAAACCCGCCTTTAAAGCGTTAGGTTTCATATTTGGTTTTTCGTTTGGCCGGTTAAGCCTTTATTTTTTATTACCGGTTGAGCGTTTTTGCCCAACCGGTAAATAGTTATTATTTTTCAGTTGATAACGAGTAAGGGAAATCAACAGGGTTTGAACCTCTGGTTTTGTTTGGCATTGCACTCATGTTAAAGTTTAATACCGCACCTTTTTGTAAACCACTGTGGCTGATCCAGTTTTTAGAATACGGTTTCCCATTCATTGACAATGACTGCACGTAACGGTTGTTATCGCTATTAGCAGGAGCATTGATGGCAACGGTTTTACCGTTTTCCAGAGTAATGGTTACCTTCTTAAATAATGGCGCACCCAGTACGTATTGATCTACTGCCGGTGTAACCGGGTAGAATCCCATTGCTGAAAATACATACCATGCTGAGGTTTGTCCATTATCTTCATCGCCACAATAGCCATCAGGTGTTGCCTTATACATCCTGTTCATGGTTTCTCTTACCCAATACTGAGTTTTATAAGGTGCGCCACCATAGTTATATAAATAAATCATGTGTTGAATAGGTTGATTTCCATGGGCATACTGACCCATATTGGCAATTTGCATTTCACGAATTTCATGAATTACGCCCCCATAAGCACTTTCATCAAACACCGGAGGCATAGAGAATACTGAATCCAGTTTGCTTACAAACTTATCATGGCCCCCCATTAATTTTGCTAAACCATCAACATCCTGAAATACTGACCAGGTGTAGTGCCAACTGTTACCTTCAGTAAACGCTCCACCCCATTTAAACGGACTGAACGGACTTTGAAAGGTACCATCCTGATTTTTACCACGCATTAAACCAGATGCCGGATCGAAAAGATTTTTATAATTCATGGCTCTTTTCTTGTAGATATCGATTTCTGACGCTGGTTTACCTAAGGCCCTGCCTAACTGGTAAATGGTAAAATCATCATATGAATATTCTAAAGTTTTGGCAGCATTTTCGTTTTTCTTTACATCAAACGGAACATAACCCAGTTCATTATAGTATTTAACGCCATCACGTCCAACTGCTTCCATCGGACCTTCGTTGTTGGCTCCATGTTTCAAAGCTTCCCATAAGGTCTGGATATCGTAACCACGCATTCCTTTAATGTAGGCATCGGAAACTACTGAAGCAGAGTTGTTACCGACCATAATATTGGCATAACCCGGGCTGCTCCACTCTGGTAACCAACCGCCTTCTTTATAGTCGTTGATTAAGCCTTGCTGCATTTCTTTGTTTATAGAAGGATAAACTAAGTTCAGGAAAGGATAGAGTGCCCTGAAAGTATCCCAGAAACCTGTTCCTGCAAACATGTAACCTGGTAAAACCTGTCCGTTGTATGGGCTGTAGTGAACGACCTGATTTTGCGCATCCAACTCATACAGTTTATTAGGGAAAAACAGCGTGCGGTACAAGCAAGAATAGAAAGTGCGGGTTTGATCAATAGATCCGCCTTCAACTGCAATTTTGCTCAGGGTTTTGTTCCAAACCGCTCTGCCTTTTGCTTTTGTTGCATCGAAGCCATCGTTGGCTAACTCTCTTTTTAAGTTAAGGTCGGCCTGTTCGAAACTGATGAATGAAGAAGCTACTTTAGCCACTACCTGTTCGCCCTTTTGGGTAGCGAAACCGATTACAGCACCGGTATGGTCAGCAGTAAGTTCCAGTTCATTATCGTTAAGTTTTTTATCATCCCAGGTTTTAGCCAGCTTAAAATCTTTGTTGAAATAGATAACAAAATAATTCTTGAAATTTTTAGGGAGTGGTCCGCGGGCATATTTTGAAGTATATCCGATGATCTTCCTCTCCGAAGGGATTATTTTAATATATGAGCCTCTGTTCTGTGCATCTACAACTACAAAAGAGCTGTCTGTTTTTGGAAAGGTAAACCTAAATTGAGCTGCACGTTCTGTAGGCGTGATTTCAGTAGTCACATCAGCGTCTGCCAGGTATACACTATAGTAATATGGCTTGGAAACTTCTGCTTTATGGCTAAACCAGCTTGCGCGGTTTTCGTCCTTATATCTCAGTTTACCTGTAACGGGCATGATTGAAAAAGCGCCATAGTCATTCATCCATGGGGATGGCTGGTGCGTTTGCTTAAAACCACGGATTTTGTCGGCATCATAAACATATGCCCATCCATCGCCGTTTTTTCCGGTTTGTGGCGACCACATGTTCATTCCCCATGGTAAGCCAATTGCCGGGTAAGTATTTCCATTTGAAAGATCCGGCTTGGATTGCGTTCCCATCAGGGGGTTTATCCAGTCCACCGGATCGGTGATTTTGCCTACTGTTTGTGCAAAGCTGGTTGAGGCTGCAACACTCAATAGGGCGATAAATAGTTTTTTCATTTGTGTGTTTATTATGATTTCTAAATTTCAGGATTCTTAACGTAATCACTCCAAAGTCCATCCAAATCTTTACCTGTTAGCCTTGTCCAGATTGCAGGTGTATAGGTGTGATCTCTCAATGAAGCATCTACAGTTTTGATAGTACCTGGTTTAGATTTTTCTAACCATGCAAAAAACCTGGCCGTAATCCTGTAGCTGTTTTTATAGGAGTGTTCGGGCTTTAGAGCTGGCAATATCCATTTTGCTCCTGCATTATCAACACCAAATTTATAACGGGCATAATCGGCTATTCCTTCCGTTAACCATCCTGGACCTACACTCCTTCCGTAATCCTGAACGATATGCATGACTTCATGGGTAACTACATCGATATCTTCAGGATGTTTAACCATCCATATCGAACTATAGGTTACTTTACCATCTGCGGTTGCGGCGACACCATCATAAGTTGTATCGACAAAAAACTTTACGTTCTTTAGGGTAGACGGATTGTATTCCTTCGCCAGTTTCGGGTATACTTCGAAGAATGTCTTGATAAGCCGTTTTTTTAATGCAGGGTCAAGTGCCGGAAAGTTGCTTTCGAACGATAGTGTATATCCGTTCTTTTTGATCACTTCCTGCGCAGAAAGCTTACTGTTGAAGAGTAAACAGATTACTGCAAAGACAAGAAAAATAGATTTTTTATTCATTTGATTATTAATAGGTGATTTTGGTTAGCATGATTACCAGTGCAAAATAAAAATAATATGTAAAACGTTTTAGTAAATCATCAAAATTTTACGATAAATATTTATTTTTTATTTCTGGCATCATATTTCCAGCCGCTTAAGGCGACCACCTCTATTTCTCAAACACTATTTACTGCTATATTTAAGGGCTACCTGATCTGGATTTTTGCTGTAATCACCCCAAAGCTGATCGATATTTTTTCCTGTCAGTTCAACCCATGACTCCTCGGTGTATTTATGTGCACGGAGTTGGGAATCGAGCTGGGCGATTAAACCCTCCTTTACATTTTGTTCTAACCAGGCAAAAAACCTTGCAGTGATTCTATAGCTGTTTTTATAACTTTGTTTTTCGTTGAATGCGGGTAAGCTCCATTTCGAACCTACATTATCTACCCCGTATTTATACCGAACATAATCGGCAATACCTTCTGTTAGCCATACCGGACCAGCACTGTAACCATATCCCTGAACGATATGCATCGTTTCGTGCGTAACTACATCAATATCCGTTGGATGTGCTTTCATATAGCCGGCGCTGAATAATATTCTGTTTCCACTGGCTTCGGCTACTGCTTTATAGGCCGTATCTACCACAAATTGAA
Source organism: Pedobacter frigidisoli (assembly GCF_032678525.1). Classification (GTDB taxonomy): domain Bacteria; phylum Bacteroidota; class Bacteroidia; order Sphingobacteriales; family Sphingobacteriaceae; genus Pedobacter; species Pedobacter frigidisoli_A. The sequence goes on along the minus strand of NZ_JAVTSE010000004.1, from coordinate 172,768 downwards.
CATGATGTGTAGACTTATTATTAAACGTTTTCACTAACGTAGGATATATTTCAAAATAGGTATCAATCAAATTCTGGCGAACCTTTGGATCCAGGTTTGGGTCTTTACTGATGAAGGTTAGTGAGTATCCTTTTTTCTTATCCTGACTATAGAAGGACCAGTTGTTAGTAAATGCGGTGCGGAGCTCTTTTTCTATTTTGCGCTGTGACTTTCCTTGTAACCATGAATTGTTAATTCTTATTTCTCCAGCTTTGGCTTTGATTGTTGTGTTTTCATTTCCATCGAGCGTTACTATTGCTTCACGTTTCGTTCGGTAACCATCCGCGGATGCGAAAAAGGGGTACGTATTGTAGAAAGCTGCGGTGATTTTGTTTTTTGTTTCCTGATTTAACTGGTTGGAAGGATCATTGAATGAAACCTGATAGCCTTTCCGGTTTTCATTTTGTCCGTAAGTGTTAAATGCAAAAAGTAGTGCTATAATGACGATTAAGAAATTTCTGTTCATGGTTTTGTGTACAAAATAAAAATGATTTTGCCGAACGCAAAACCATTTGGTAAAGTATATTAAGGATATCGTTAATAAGTAATTGCCGGGAAGTCGGTTTTTGCTTTTGTCAGCATTGGTGCCCAATCCGCTCCTTTTTCGTCTTTCGGACCAAATGCTGTTAGGGCAAGAGTGGAAAGATCAGCCTTTGCGGCACCACTCCAAAAGTGTATAAATTCTCCGAAGTTCATTTTTCTGGTGTATTGCTGGTAAGTTTTGCCTTGTACTGAAATTGACTGTTTTGGAAAATGCTGGGATAATAAAGTAAAGAATCCATTTAAAACTTTCGCTTTACCATAATTTTCATAAATAGGAAGAAACCAGTTCTTAAACCATTGTGTACCTGCTTTTGGATAGGTATCTGTTGTGGTCATCATTTTTGCTGACCAGCGTTGAGCATCGGCAGTTCTGTTGAGTCCCAAATAGACATCATACTGATAAATTTCCATCCATTTACTATCATGCCAGATATCAAATGCGGGAGATTCTTTAACTCCTTTGGAAGCGCCTTCAACAATATGACCAATTTCATGGGTTGACAAATCAATATCATTATCAATACCCGTGGTCCATGCATCAAGGCTGCTTGCTCCGCAGTCTGTTACATTTCTGTAATCATGGCCGGCATCAAGATACGCGCCGGGGTGACCACCACTGTATTTACCAGCATGATAAATGACAAACAACCGGCTATCATCACCAAATTTACCGTACGTTCTTTTCGTATAATTCCAGGCTTCGGCCATGTATGTTTTAGGCCATACGACGGTTGGCTTTACATCGCCATCGTAATAAACTACTACACTTGTATCGTAGGAAATACGATTAAGCAACTGTACGTGTTCGAACCAATGTTCCTTCCAGGTCTTTGATGGCGCATTAGGGGGGTCTACAGCCTCCACTAAGGGTGGTGCAGGGGTAACCGTTTCAACTGGCGATTTCTTCCCATTACAAGCTAGCAAAGTGAATAATGAAATGACAGATAAAGAGAGTATGTTTTTCATGGTTTAAATAACTTGATTTTAAAAAAAAGCACCGGGCTTCAACCCGGTGCCAAACAATTTTACCAGCCTGTATTTTGAACAATTACAGGCACTTTTTGGATTTCTCCGTTTGGAATAGGCCACAAATAGTGTTTCTTTTGAAAAACCCTATTTTCGATTACTACCGGAGTATAAAAACCTGGTGCATTTTGAGTGATATTTAAACCACGAATTTGAGTATCCGTGGTTTCTGCAATTTTCCACTCTCTTGTGTAAAAATAACGATCTAATTCGAAAGCTAACTCAACCCGGCGTTCGCGACGGATTGCATCTCTCATGTTGGATGGCACTGCAATACCTCCGCTTCCATAAACAGGGATGCCTGCTCTACTTCTGATGCGATTTAAGTATATTAAAATATCAGGGTCTGATGGATTAGATTCCTGAAGTGCTTCGATATAATCTAAATAAATTTCTGCTAATCTGATCATAGTAAAAATAGACCGGCCAGCTGACCATCCTGCAACAGTCAGGTGCTTTCTGGACGTGTATCCTGTTTTAGAATAATCGGTGTTTGAAATGGCAGATTTACCTGCGTTTCCGTTAAATTCGAAACTAGTGACGATATTTGATGAAGTGTTGATCCATTTACGGCCTGAGTAAGTAATATTCGCATAAAACCGAGGTTCTCTGTTTACATACATGTTGCTGATCGGCCTTGGAGTACCCTGATCATTTGGGTCAGGCGCCTGATAATTTGATGTTCCAGAGGCTGAATAGGTCGGGTCATTTTCTATAGGTAAGCCATTAGCAGTGAAGTAAGCATCTACCAGTTGTTGAGAAGGCGATAAAAATGAGCCCCCTTTATCCCCACCTGTAGCACCATTGTGATTGGGAGCCAAGGAATATTGATAAAAGGTAACATCACCACCCCTCCCGAAAATAATTTCAGAATTCCATCCATTTAAAAACACATCCCTCGTAGCAATAAAGGCCCTATTAAATGGTGTATTTGGTGTAACAGGGTTACTGGTTGGAACTGAAGATACGGTGTACAGGGCGTAGTTGGCATAATTTGGGTTGTTTAAAAATGCTTTGGCCGCAGTAGCTAACCTGGTCCATTTTGCTACACTGTAAGTCTGGTTTATAAGCTGCTTGCCATCGCTATTTTTAAGGGCCGCATAGTCTGTATTTCCATTGAATAATGGACGCGCAGCAGTTAATAAGGTCTTAATTTTATAGGCTTCTGCAACGGAGGCATTAATGTGACCATAGTCTTCACTAGCCTGCGGTGTAGCTGGAAGCTTTGCAATCACCGCATCTAATTCTGAAACGATATAATCGACACACTCATCCATTGAGCTACGAGGTTTACTTATTGCTTCAAGTGGAGCATCAGATGCGATTGGATCATTACCTAATAAAACCACTGGACCATATTGCCTGATTAGATAGTAATAATAAATGGCTCTTAGTGCTTTAGCTTCATTATAATACCGGTTTATGATGTCTATACCACCAATATTACAATCTGTACATCTTGTCACATTAGCCATAAATGAACTCGCTGCCTGAATACCCCTGTAATAATTTTGCCAATGGTAGTTTACCTGTCCGGTAGTAGCATCCCATGCTCCTGTATTTATGCTTTCTGTGAAGTTGGGTAGCGTATAATCAGCTTCATCGGAAGCAGCTGTCCATGGACCAATATTACCAAGCCCTGAAGCAGAGCGATCATAGTTTTGGTCTGGCAGGGTTGAGTAAATATTTGCTAACGCCTGATCAACTGTTGACTTCCTCTCGTACATCTGATCAAAAGTTAGTCTGTCGTCAGGTACCTGATTCAAGAATTTTTTACAACCGTTATTGCCCATTAATAGCAATACGCCAGCTGTATATATCAATAATTTTTTCATGCTTTTAATTTTAGAAATTAGCTGTAAGACCTAAAGAATAATTAGAGGTTAATGGGTATCTGGTACCGTTGGTAGTTAGCAATTCCGGATCCCAAAGCTTAAATTTACTGATGGTAAATACGTTATAACCAGTTCCATAAATTCTCAATCGTTTAATGCCTAGTTTTTTGATACCTTCTTTTAACGTATAACCTAAATCGGCATTTTTCAACCTTAAAAAGCTGACGTCGCGTGTCCACCAAGTACTGGTTTGATAATTATTGTTGTTGGTACCACCATATGATAAACGAGGATACACAGCATCCTGACGTGGATTTGCAACGGTCCAGCGGTCAGCAGCTACTGCCAGCATGTTTCCTAAACCGCCGGAATTAGCAAAAGACGGAATATTTATATTTATATCTGCATTATCCTGCCCCTGGAAGAACATGCCAAAATCGAAATTTTTATAGGTTAATGAAAATCCGAAACCGTATGTTGAGCTCGGAATATCTCCTCTACCAATCACCGTTTGGTCAAACGAATCGATTTTACCATCACCATTTAAATCTTTGTATTTAATATCTCCTGGCATTAACGTTCCAAATTGTGTTGGGCTCGCATTAATTTCTGCCTGAGTATCAAATAACTTTTCAGCTACATATCCAAAACGAGATAAAATATTAAGCCCTCTACGCTCTAACCAAGGATAGGCTTTTGGAGCTTCATCATTTTCAATAACCTTGTCTTTGTTATAGGTAAAGTTAGCTCTTAAATTCAGCGACCAATCCTTGCTCAACTGTGCATCATATTGAATAGTACCATCGATACCTTTATTTTCCACAATACCAAGGTTTCCGATAGGTGTGTTGGCTAAGCCGATATAGTTCGGTACAGTTCCTCTGGTTATGAATTGATTTTTTCTTCTTTCTTTAAAAAAATCAACAATTAATGAGAGATTATTATTTAGGGTTTTCATCTCAAAGCCCAAATCCTGTTTGCGTGTTTCTGCCCAGGTAACATCGACCCCATAAGCAGTTACACCTAAACCACCAACGCCGGCATTACCATTTAAACCGTATGTGTAACCACTGGCGCTGCCTACTTTTGTTAAATAATAAAAACGTTCGCCCTCTGTTTGGACATAACCATTACCACCACTACCGCCGCTACCAACAATACCATCAGAATACCTGAATTTAACCATTTGAATAGCATCCTTTAACGGTTCAAAGAACTTCTCGCTCGATAATAAATAACCTATACCAATAGCAGGGAAGAAACCATACCGTTTATCAGGTGCAAAGTTTTCTGAACCATTATAACCCATGTTAAATTCGAAGAAATATTTATTGTCATATGCATAGGTTGCACGACTGGCGATACCCTGTAATCTATAAGGCAAAGATTGCGTTAAATTTGGAGCAAACGAAGTAGAGTTGTCGTTTTGGTTATAAAGTAATAATCCACTTACCGCATGCTTACCAAAAGTGCGATTATAATTTATTGCTGCCTCAAAATACATTTTCTTGTCACCGCCATTTACACTTCCGAAGTTTAAAAAATCTTGCCCTTGTAGCACCAAGCCATATTTATAACCTGAGGCAGGGTTGCCGGCCACATTGTAAGGGTTAAGGGGGTCAATTCGGTATAAACTCTCTCTTTTAGTTCTGAATATTGCACTGTTATTGTTGATGTCGAAAGAGTACATAGAAGTAACTGATAAACCTGGCGTAACTTCTTTCAAGTCTTGTGTTAAACGTAAGTTTGAATACAATTGAGTACTGTAACCAATTCTATATCCATTTCTAGTGATATCTCCATATGGGTTACGTTGATCGGCCTGTGCACTTATACCTGGTAAACTGCCGTTGGGATAAAGAACCGGAAATGAAGTCGGGTTAATTAAAAATGCCTGACTAAAAATATCCTGTGCTCCTAAATTACTAGGGTAGTTGGTTTGTGCTAAAATACCTTTAATACCCAAGTCCAGTTTGGTTGTCCCGGTAATATCAAGATTTAAATTGGTGTTGATATTGTATCGGCTAAAATTTTGTTTGACCGCTGAATTTACAGCCTCATCCGTTTTAAACAAACCGTCTTCACCATAATATCCGATTGAGACGTAATACTTTGCGTTGGTTACTCCACCGGAAAGATTTGTAATAGCCGACCTGTTTCTCCCAAAATCTTTATATATGGCGTCGAACCAATTTACATTAGGGTATAATATGGGGTCTGTTCCTGCGGCCGTTTTTTGTACAGCATCAATAGAATATGCCGGCGCGAATGCACCTGCAGCTCCGCCCCTTAGATAATCTGAATACTTGGCCTCATTAGCAAGATTCATATAATCAACACCATCTATCAATTGTGGTCGATTAGTGAAGCTACTTACACCTTCCCAATACTCCACATTGATTCTTGGCGAACCAGTCTTTCCCTGTTTGGTATTAATAAGTATTACACCATTTGCACCACGGATACCATAGACTGCTGTGGCTGCGGCATCTTTCAATACCGTAAAATTTTCTACATCATAAACGCTAATGTCGTTCAGACTTCGGTTTGGCACACCATCAATAATTACTAAAGGTCCCCTGTCGCCCGATGTCAGAGAAGAGATGCCACGAATAAAAATATCTGAGCCTGTAGCCCCGGGCTCACCATTTCTACTCACATTAATCACACCAGGGATACGCCCTGCCAGGAGTTGACTCATGCTCGAAACTGGTTGTTTCAATTCATCCGCTTTTACAGATGACTGTGCACCAACCAAACTTTCCTTTTTCTGAACTCCGAAACCTACAATAGCAACCTCTTCTAGGTTAGACCCTGCAGTTTCTTTGAGTTTTACTTCAATCGATGTTTTAGTTCCAATTGTAATTTCCTGTGAATCATAACCCACATAAGAAATAATTAATATAGCGTTTTGATCCGGAACGGTTATGGTAAATGCTCCATTTACATCTGCAGCGGCAGTTGTAGATGAGCCTTTTACCTTGATACCTGCTCCGGGAAGTGGTGCACCTGTTTCATCCTTTACGATACCGCGTACCACAATGTCAGCTTTTGTTTGGTTAATGAACTCTGAACTGGTTATGTTAACAGCAGTTGCATGAGCGGACGAGTATAAACTGCCATTCAAGACTAATGAGAGAGCGATAGCCTTAAATGCACAATCTTTAAACCTGAGCCTGCCCTCCGTTAAATTTGTAATTCTTTTTATCATGATAAGTTTGTTTGTTGATAGTAACTGTTACTAAGCCTGCTTTTAGTTCCAATAGATTTCCAGTACCTATCGGCGACTACCGATGGTATAAAAAATTGTACTATATATTTGGCTATTTATACGGATTATTGTTGCTCTTCCGGAACTTCGATCAAACGCCATTCAGACAGCTGAAATAGCGAACCACTTCCGATTGCTGTGATGCTAATGCGGTAAAATTTGTAAGCAATTTTATTTTTAAAACTGTAGGTCTTAACCATGTTCCTTCCGGAAAAGGTTTCTCCGGTACGCGTATCGAGGTCCACCCAAGTGGTCCCATCCAAAGATCCGCTGAACTTCCAATCCTTAGGATCTCTACCTGGAGCATCGTTACCGGAAGTCAGTGTATAAGAGGCAACCTGTTGAGGAGTAGCAAAACTCAACTGCATATAAAAGTTATTCGCGTAAGGATTGATTAAAAATTTTGTTGTAAGATCATTGTCGACAACTTTTGCAGACCCTTCTGCTCCTGATGAACCACCGGAACTTTCAATATTTACAGAAAGTGTTGCTTTAGAAGTGACATCAACTTTTGCTTTCCATGTAAATAAATCTACTGCCGGATATTCTTCCTTCGTGCACCCTGATAGCAATGCAAGCACACAGAAGAGTACGGCTACCCTTCTGGTAATTTTGAAACAATTCATAATAATTAGTTAAATAGTTGTTGGTTGTTGATTGTGGAATGTTTGTTGGCCCATGAGCTAATCGCTAGACACGTGGACAGTTTCTTAGTAGTTTTATGTCATATAATTCCCTCCATATTATTTGTTATTTGCCCCTTAGATTAAAACTAAAACGTTTTATCAAACGATCCCTTAAAAAAGTCCTGCATACCAGAACTTATACCATTACTCTAATTCCCTTTAAGGCTTGCTAAAACGTTTTATAACACAATAATAGGAATAAATTCACAATTTTATTTAAACTATCAAAAAAAAATATGCATTACCAATAGATTTGCATTGTTTATAGGAAAAACACCAGATTAAATACCAAGAAAGCTATGAATTCCAAGCATTTATAGACCAGATTATCTCCAAAATCACGATTATTTTTGATAAAAAAAGGCGATGTTGCTTCTACATCGCCGTATTTAATGTTTTAAGGGAAATTTTACCCGGCATTTTCATCGCAGCAACTTGCCGCGCCGATTAAAGCAGCATTTTCTTTGAGTTCGGAGATCTTGATATCTGCATCTATTTGATTTCCTTTTAGTGTTGCAGTTAATTCCGGAGCAAAGGCACTAAAAGATTGCGCAATGTTTCCGCCTATAATTACGGTATCAATTTTATGTTTATTGATCACCGGAATTAAGAATTGTGCAAGGTTGTAGCCAAACTCCATAAATACGCGTGTTGCAGCATGATCGCTTTCTACTATAGCAACCAGTTCTTTTACACCATCGACTTCGTTACCCGTAAGCTGCTTATATCGCTTTACGAACCATCGAGTAGACAGGTAATCCTCTGCGATGCCATCCAAAAAAGGAGAGCACCACAAGTCGGCATCAATGGCTTTACCATCGATGCATAACGAAGATCCTAAACCAGTACCCAGGGTTAATCCTAAGACGTTGGCATTACCTTTGGCAGCTCCCGCGTATACTTCACCTTGCAGAAATCCTGCGGCGTCATTTATAAAATGAATATGATCAGCAGGAATATCCAGTCTTAAGGCCAGTTCCTGCTTGACATTTATGCTGTAAAGGGATTTAAATTTATCCTGATCCTTAATTAAGGAAATGCCTTCCTCATAATTAAAAGGGCCTGGCATGGCTATACCGACATACCTGGAACCATTTGTAATGTTTTTGAAAGCCTTTTCGATAATATCGCACCATGCAGATAAAATGACTTCTTTTTTCTCCTGTGAATTCACAGGGCTACGTTTAATGGAATCGTTAACTAATGTACGTGTTTCTAAATCCACTAATGCGGCTGTAATGTGTGAACCGCCAATATCTACACCTAATGCAACAGGTTTTTCCATTGTATATCTTTATTTCTTAAATTAATTCTCGTGTTTTTCAACAAAATTGGCCAAAAGTAGTAAAACGTTTTTATAAACTGAGAGAAAACGGTTTATCTTCGTCCAATATCCCTCTTTTTAACGAAGGTTTAACATCCATTTGTAGTTTTAATACACCACCATTTAGCAAATCTGTATGGTTGAGAAAGTTTTTACTGTACGGCTTTCCATTTAGTGTGGCAGACTTAATATAAACATGGGAAGCATCATTAGCAGGGGCTTCAATTACGAATTTTTTTCCATTTTCAAGGTTTATTGTCGTTTTCCTGAAAACGGGACTTCCAAAGACATACTCACCGGTTCCAGGTGTTACACTATAGAAACCTAATGCACTTAATACATACCAGGAAGATGTTTGGCCCTGATCTTCATCACCGGGGTAACCATTCTCGGAGGCATCATATAATTTTTTCATCACCTCCCGTGCATGAAACTGCGATTTCCATGGCTCTTTGGCATAGTTATACAAATAAACCATGTGCTGAATAGGTTGGTTTCCATGTGCGTACTGACCCATATTGGCCATTACCATTTCCGTCATTTCGTGGATCATGCCTCCATAGGAACCTACATTAACTTTATTTGGCTCGCTAAATACCGAGTCTAATTTGGCATTAAAGTTTTTTTCACCTCCCATAAGGTTGATTAAACCTTTTGTGTCGTGGAATACCGACCATTGCCAATGCCAGGCGTTGCCTTCAGTAAAAGGACCGCCCCATTCTGTGGGATCGAATTTTGGTGTCCAGTTGCCCTGCACATCTTTTCCTCTCATAAAACGGGTATCAGTGTCATACACATTTTTGTAGTTATACATCGGCTTTTCGAAAACTTCCATATAATGTTTATTCCCGGTCATTTGGGCCAGGTGGTAGGCGCAGTAATCGTCGTAAGCATATTCGAGTGTTTTGGCGGTAGCTTCGCGGTATTTTGGATATGGAACATATCCGAACTGGTTGTATTCTTTTACCCCGTCTCTTCCATTAGCAGGGCCCCAGGGACCTTTGTTCATGGCTTCGTGGTAATAAGCGTCAAGTGCTTTCTGCGGATCAAAAGTTCTGATACCCTTTGCCCAGGCATCAGCCAGCAGTGAAATGGCATGGTTTCCAATCATACTTCCTGCTTCGCTAGGGAAAGACCACGAGGGAAGCCAACCACATTGTTCCTGAGCAGCAAGCAGGGCCTGCATATAGCGTCCGTGCATTTCTGGTTGTACTAAAGTATTTAAAGGGAACTGAGCACGGAATGTATCCCAGAAACCAGTATCCGTAAACATGTAGCCTTCATGTACTTTCCCATCATAAGGACTGAAATAATAAGGTTGTCCGGCTTCGTTTAATTCATAAAACTTTCTTGAAAACAAGCTGGCACGGAAAAAGCATGAATAAAATGTTTCCATGTCCGCTTTAGTTCCACCTTCAACTTCAATTTTCCCTAAGGACTTATTCCATACTGCAGCAGCATTTGCTTTGGTTTGTTCCAGTGTTTTATCAGCACCTAGTTCTCGTTTTAAATTGAGCTCAGCCTGTTGAAGGCTGATGTAAGATGATGCAGTTTTAGCCTGAACTTTTACCCCATCGGCGAACTGAACAAATGCTCCTTTTCCAAGTCCTTCAGCAGAAAGTGAATCTGCAAAAACTGTGTTATTTTTATTTTCCCAGGTTCCGAAAGCTTTAATAGGCTGATCAAACTGCACAACAAAATAACTTTTCCAGCCATTTCTAAAACCTTCGCCATTATTTACCCAGCCTGTAATCTTATTTTCCTTTGGAAATATTTTTACCCCACTCAAGCGCGTATAGCCATCGAGGACCAGAAAGCTTCTTCTTCCTTTAGGATAAGAGAAGCGTAAATGCGCACCTCTTTCTGAGGGGGAGATTTCGGTTGTAATTTCGTTTTCGAAAGTAACCTTATAGTAATTGGGCTTTGCAATTTCATCCTGATGACTAAACTTCTCTTCGCGTTTATTTTCATCCACAACCAGTTCGTCGATAACAGGCATTAATGAGAACACTGCATAATCCCTGGTCCAGGAACTACATTGATGTGCCTGCTGGAAGCCTCTGATTTTGTCTTTAAAATACTGGTATTTCCAGCCATCACCATTTCTACCCGTTTGTGGTGTCCAGGTGTGCATACCGAATGGCAGAGCCGTTGTGGGATAAGTATTTCCCCGTGTGAGTTCATGTTTTGAATTGGTGCCTTGTAAAGTGTTTACATAGCTGACCCAGTCTTTTTGCTGCGCGAAAGAGCCTATGGCAGCCAGAAAAAACAGCATGGATAAAATTAGTTTAGGTTTCATTTGGTTCGTTTGTGTTTATTGATTCAATGATGTGCTAACCCTACATCATATTGAAAGTTTCTTAAAATCAGACCTTACCTGCACAGGTAGAAAAAGCAAGCAAGGCTGATTTATATTTGCCATTAAGCACAACCAGGCTAAGTATGAAAAAGCAGGTCATGGTTTATATCTGGTTCACTTCAAATCTAAAATCGATTTACCGGGGAGTGGAGTGCATTATACTGATCTGATGTCCAGGCTGCACTCTTGACTAACTGATTTATTAACGAACCAGCTAAAAGTAAAACGTTTTACCTTTCAATATTAGAAAATAAAAGAAGCATATTTATATGCCGGGTTGTAATTTTTTTATTACAGATGTTTAATCCCTGATAATGAGTTTTGCAGGAATAATGATTTGCTGATCTTCCAGTTTGGTTTTGGAGGATAATTGTTTAAGAATTAGTCTGATAACATTTTCTGCGATTTCCTCTAAAGGTTGCTGAACGGTTGAGATACCTGGCGTATGCAATTCAAAGGCTTCATGGTCGTCATAGGCAATCACGGCAAAGTCTTCACCTATTTTTTTGTTGATCTTCTTTAATACTTTTAAACCACTGATGGCTAAATAATTGGTCGCAAACAGCACTGCATCGATCCTTTTATTATTGAGCAGCTTTTTGATTTGTTCGATGGTTTCATCCTCTTCCTGATTGAAATGTATTTTTAGAACAAGTTCATCGTTGTATGGAATGTTATGGTCTTCGAGGGCCTTTCTATATCCGTCGTAACGTTCGGTAATTTGCGGAACATTGATATCGGTGGTAACCAGTGCTATATTTTTCTTCCCCTGACTGATAAAACTTTCTATCGATTGATAAGAGGCGTTGAAATGATCGGCACCAACATAACTTGTACTAATCTCGGGCAGGTTCCTGTCGAAAAGGATAACGGGATTCCCATCGTTGATCAGCATCTGAATATCTTCCTCAATTCCTTTTATGGGAGAAATGATGTAAGCATCCACTTTACGCGATTTGAACATGTTGATGAGTTCCTTTGCTTTATCAACGCTGTTCTCGGTGCTGGAGTAAATGATTTTGTACCCCTTCTTATAGGCCTTATCTTCTATCAAACGTGCGATACGGGAGAAGAAAGAATTTGAGATGTCTTCGATGATCAGGCCGATAATATTAGAGTTACCGGTGCGTAAACTACGTGCAATCTGATTGGGTTTATAGCCGCTTTCCTCAATTATTTTCTGCACTTTATCAATTACAGCTTCGCTTATTGATTTTTCTTTGGCTTTACCATTTATAATAAATGAAACAGTAGTAATTGATACGTTTGCTTTAGTAGCAATATCTTTTATGGAAAGCGATTTCATTTGGCTTAAGTTCTATTTGGTAGTTTAAACTCAAAGCTAAATAAAAAATACAGCTTTGGAATTTTAACAGGTTATAAAAACGCAATTTAGCATTTTTTATATTAATCGTTTTATAAACGGTTATACTTGAAGGATTTCAATTTGGTTTTAACTAGAAAGGGCGCCTTGCGGCGCCCTTTTGTAAGGATTAATATCCTGGGTTTTGGGTGAGTTTTGAGTTTAAATCACGTTGTTGCTGAGGGATGGGAAACAATGTGCGGGTTGCGGTAGATGGTGAGTGATCCCACCATGTTCCGGTTGCGAATTTACCGAACCTGATTAGGTCGTCTCTGCGAAACCCTTCAAAGATGAATTCTCTTCCACGCTCTGCCAGTAAACTATCTAAAGTTAGCGTTGCAGTGGTGTAAGCATGGCTTGGCCATGTTGCTGTAGTGTAAGCACGCTGTTTGCAAGTATTAATTAATGTTACTGCTTCTGCTGTAGCTACACCACCATTTTTACGCATGATGGCTTCCGCTTTAGCGAAGTAAATCCAGGTCAGCCGATATATATTCCAGTCTGTATTATTATAGTTTGGATCTGGCTGTACCGCTGTTGTGTCGGTACCGTTTACAATAAATCCGGCAATGGAATTACCCAGTCTGTATTTATTGAACCTTACGCCACTGTTTTCTTCTCCCTCACTCATGTTACTGGTTGTAGAACCAGTAACGTTTTTGCGAATGTTGTCTACAAACACGAGCGGCTTGCCAGCATATTCTACTGTACCTTCTACCGGAACTTTAGGGTTTGAAAATTTATACTGTGGACCAATTAACAACCATTCTTTTTTCCTCAAATCGTCATTATCATAGGTATCATAGACGCCTGGAATTACCACAACGCCATCGTTACCATTTCTTCCGCCACCATAGATATCTCTTTGAGCGAAGTGAAAGAAATCGGCTGCAAAGCCTGGTTCAAAGTTTGCTCTTTTGTAATCGTATGCAATGGAGAAAATAACTTCTTTTGATAAGTCGTTGGTATTTTTGAACTGATCCAGAATATTAGGATCTAAAGCCATTGCCCCGTTTTGTCCACCGCCCTGATTTTTAATCAGCATATCGGCAGCGGCGATACAGTCATCCCATCTTGGTGTGCCTGTCCACGCTTCAGCATTTAAGTATAGTTCGACCAACATGGCGTAACCACCTGCCTGGCTCATCCTTCCCAGCATCGCTCTTGAGAGTTTAGGTGTTTTTTCAATATTTTCTTTGATTTCTTTTTCAATAAAATCAAAAACCTGTTTTCTGGTTGAGGTTGCCGGATATTCGCTCGTTGGCACACTACCGGTGGGTACGGTGAGGCTTATTGGAATGTTACCAAACAAATCCATCAATTTAAGATAGTGGAATGCCCGTAGCAGTTTAAGTTCGGCGATGTATGAATCTTTTTCGGCCTGTGTAATTCCCATATCAGCAATACTTCTGCCTTCCAGATTTTGTATGGGACTGTTGCAGAGACCCATACCCCAATACATGAGATTCCAGGCATTGTTATAACCAGACTCATCGACTGTCCAGGTGTGGTAGTGCAATCTCTTCCACTGACCGCCATCTTCTCCGTGAGGACCTTTTGTTGGCCAGGCCAGCTGATCTGCAGATAATTCGGCCATGCGCCACCATCCATTTTGTCCTGCCGGAGCCACCCACGCATTGGCGTGGGTATATGGGCGTAACACTGCAGAAAGCACTTCGTTTTTATTGGTATAGAATACGTCAGCCGGAATCTGATCGTAGGCATTTTCATCCAGTTTCGTACAGGCGAAGCTGAGTACTGAAAACATGATTAATGCGATATATTTTAAATTACTTTTCATGATAATAAGTTTAGAAGCCAAGATTTAAACCGAAAAGAAAGGATCTGGTACTTGGGTAGGCATTTCTGTTATCCACACCCGGGCCTAAGCCAGAATCCAGTACGAAATCAGGATCATTACCGGTATAACCTGTAAGTGTGATCAAATTCTGACCAGTAGCATATACCCTTAGATTTCTGATCAGCTTAGTTTTTAATTTGAAGTTATAGCCGATTGTGATTTCATCAATCTTCAGATTTGTTCCATCTTCAAGATAGTAATCGGAGTACATGTAAGTATCGTTGATCTGGCTGTTCTTTTCGAAGGCTGTACGCAAATAGTTACTTCCCTTTATGGAAGGATTTCCATAAGAGAGTTCAGTTGTATTTAGGATATCGTAATCAAACTTACCTCTGATAAACATTCTAAAGTCCCAATTTTTATAAGAGAGATTAGCAGTAAAAGATGCGTAATATTTAGGAATAGCATTACCAATTCTGGCTAAATCGGTCACGTTCGGATCTTTGGAATTGTTGATTTTGTCGTTACGGACAGCTTCTCCGTTCCGGTTAAAAAACAACCATTTTCCTTCGGCGTCAAAACCTGCGAAACGTTTACCCCAGAATTCGCCAAGCGGTGAACCTTCGTAAGTTGTGATGGCATCCCCAAGATCACCTGAACCGCCAATTCCACCAAAAGTTTTGTATTTCACATCGAAGATATCATTTGAGTAGCTCACCAGTTTATTACTTAATGTACTACCGGTAAAGTCCATGCTAAAGGTTAGATCTTTAGTTTTGATTGCTTCATAACTTAGCGCCAGCTCGATACCCTTAGATGAAATGGTACCTACGTTGGCATAAATATTGGCAAGAACGTAAGGCGGCTGTGGTGTAGTGTAAAGATCCAGCAGGTCTTTAGTGGTACGATCGAAAACATCCAGCGCTCCCTTTAATTTGCTATTAAACAACGTAAAATCTGCTCCGATATTTAACTCGCGTTTGCTTTCCCATTTCAGATCGGGGTTAACGTTGGTAGTTGGCCCATAGGTTTCTCTGTAAGCACCGTCAGGGTAAATGTACCTGCCGCCGCCTCCTAATACTACTCTTGACGCATTGTTAGAGAAGCCAGAGTTACCTGTTACTCCATAACCTGCACGAAGTTTAAGGTAGTTCACCCATTTTACATTTTTCATGAAATTCTCATCAGAGATGTTCCATCCTGCGGAAACCGCTGGAAAGTTTCCCCATTTATTATTCACACCGAAGCGTGAGGATCCTTCCCGTCTTAAGATTAATTGAAGCAGATACTTGTTATCGAATGCATAATTAATTCTTCCAAAGAAAGCGATCAAGGTGTTATCATTTTTGAAACTTGTGGCGGTTGCCCTACCATCTGTTAAAGCAACACCTGTAGTTAAATTATCTTCATGAAACTGATCATTGATAAAACCACGGTTACTCGCAGACTGGCCTTCTTCTACGTTATAACGATAACTATATCCGGCTACTGCAGCGAGTGAGTGTTTTTCTTTAATTACCGTGTTGTATTGCAAGGTTGGCTCGAAGGCAAATGCCTGAGAAAGGAAATTTCCTTTGCTGGCGTAACCGCCACCGGGATAATCGGAATCTTCTACTGATCGTTCAGAGAAGATGGATGCCCAGGCTCCATCAGTATAGCTATCTCTCTGTACCGATCCAAACACAGATCCTTTAAGTCCTTTAAAAAGATCTATATCTGCCTTGATATCTGCGGAACTGGTTTGCTGTTGTCTTTTACTTCTTTCCTGCTGAAGGCGTGCATATTGATTTGTACTTTGGTTATCGAAATAAAAGGTCCCATTAGGGTTATATATCCTTTTGGTAGGATTTTTCACCAATTCTTCTTCCCATCCGCTACCGCCAAGTGTGTTGGCATTGTTGAAATTGGAAGCCAGGTTCATCTGCACATTCAGCTTGTCATTAAATCCTTTCTGATTTACATTTAACCTTACAGTGTATTCTTTGCGCCCGTTTTCCAGACCAATACCCTGTAGATCACGGTAGTTCAAACTTGCTCTGTAGTTTGTATTGTTTGATCCTCCTGAAAGGGATAAGTTGTGATTTTGAGATAGATTGTCTTTATTGATCAAGCTACCGTATAAATCTTCGTTTCCTCCGTAATCCGGGGCATCGATAAGCTTAGCTGCGATCTTTTGTCTGAATTCATCAGCTGTTAAGAAATCCAGTCTGTTCTGGATATATTCCTTTCTGAAATATGTTGAGTAGTTGAACTGAGGCGCGCCTGGTTTGCCTTTTTTGGTTGTAATTAAAATAACCCCTGCATTAGCACTTGTACCATAGATGGCAGCACCTGAACCGTCTTTCAGTACATCGACAGAAAGAATGTCGTCCTGTTGCAGAAGATCAGGGTTACCACCTGGAATACCATCTATCACAAATAAAGGGCTTGAGCTTCCGGTTACGGTTACTGCCCCCCTTAATTGAACGTTGACACCAGAATTTGGATTGGAACCACTCGTTCGGGTTAAGTTAAGTCCGGCAACCTTTCCCTGAATCAGATCGAGTGGATTTCGTGCACCACTTTGTCGGAACTGGGCCGTATCTACGTGGGCAACCGATGACGTCACCTCCTTCGTTTTGAGGGTACCGTACCCTACTACCACTACATCATTAAGATTCTGAGCACCGGAAGGCACCAGACTAACGGTTAATGGCGCTGCACCATTTCCGGCGGGAACTGATTTAGACTGATAACCGATGTAACTGAATACCAGGACATCTGTTGGTGCTGAAACCGCAATGCTAAACTTACCGTTTTCCTGCGTTACTGTACCACCGGTTTTACCCTGGATTTTAATACCGACACCGGGAAGGCCGAGTTTTTGTTCGTCGACTACCGTACCGGTTATTGTTTTCTGGCCGGCGGCTGCAGTAGGCGCCGCCGGAGTTGCCGTTGCTGGCGTAGCAGCCGGAGCTGGTGTTGTTGAAGTTGCCGGGCTTGCGCCACCTAAAGGGTTAACCGGAACTTTGACAGAATCGGCAGGTTTGGCAACCGGTGTTTTTTTTGTTGTGTCTCGCTTAGTCGTGTCTTGCTGAAAATAATAGAGGCTGTAATTGTTTTTATTGCTCTTTAATTTTGCAAACAACTGGGGGCTTGAAATTAGGATCAGGCATAGGATACCTGACAACCTGGGTAGAATGTTTTTCATTGGCACTCACTCGTTTAGTTTATAATTAGTTACATTTTGCGGCCAACGAGGCAATAATTAAAAGGACGTAATCATTTAATTAGGCGCGACCGGTATTCCCGCAAAACGATTTAGTAACGCCCTAAAGGCATTATTGTTTTAAAAAAAATTAGATCGTACCTAAAATGTTACGCAATTAGAAAAGCTATTTTGACTGGGTATATTTAAAAATCAAGCGGGCAGTTTTTTCAGAGGCACCTGGATTTCCCATGCGATTGAGGAGTGTTTTATATTCGGCAAGCATTTGAGTTCTGCCATTACCGTTTGTGATCAGACTGAGTTCATGAGATAATTTCTGCGTATTACAATCTTCCTGAATAAGCTCGGTTACTATCTTTTTATCGACAATGAGATTGACGAGCGAAATGAATCTGATTTTTACCAGCAATCTGGCGATGGCGATGGAAATGGTGCCACCTTTATACACCACCACCTGAGGAACTTCGAACAGTGCTGTTTCCAGGGTAGCGGTTCCGGAAGCAACTATGGCGGCATGTGCGACGTGCAACAAATTATAGGTGCTGCTGAACAATAGTTTTACGTTTTTATTGCCAATATATTGCTGATAGTAGGTTTCGGTAAATGTAGGTGCAGCCGCAATCGCGAAAGTATATTCGGGAAACTGCTCTGTGACGGTTAACATGACAGGGAGGAGCCTTTCAATTTCCTGCTTTCTGCTTCCAGGAAGCAGGGCAATGATTTTCTGATTACCGAGCTGATGGTTTTCACGAAATTGCGGATCAGGAGTAAACTGGGCAATTTCATCAAGTAACGGATTACCCACATAATCGACATGCATTCCCCATTCTTTATAAAAATCTACTTCAAAGGGTAGAATACAAAACATGTGGTCGACTACACGCTTTATTTTGAGCACTCTTTTCTGGTTCCAGGCCCAAACCTTGGGTGAGATATAGTAACAAACCTTTATACCGTTTGCCTTCGCAAATTCGGCTATCTTTAAGTTGAAACCGGGGAAATCGATTAATATTAAAACATCGGGTTTCCAGGAAAGAATATCATCCTTAGCTGTTTTAAGATTTTTAAAGATTGTTCTTAAGTTGAGTACGACTTCTGTAAAGCCCATAAAGGCCATATCTGCATAATGCTTCACCAGCTCACCATCTTCAGCTTTCATTTTATCTCCTCCGAAATAACGAAATACGGGCTGATCGTCCTGTTTCTTCAGGGCTTTCATTAAGTTGGCGCCGTGTAAATCGCCGGATGCTTCGCCAGCTATCAGGTAGTATTTCATATGAGAATTAAGATGTGAGTGATGAGATATGAGAATGTAGCTATTGGTTTGCGGATTTTAGAAAACTTTATAAGCAAAGAATATAAAAGCACACAGAAAGGTTGCAGCCAGTATACCCCTTCCGATATTTTCTTTGTTGTATCCAAAAAAGTATTGCATGGTGTAAGCATTTGGAGCAATCCCTCCAATGTATAATAAATCAGCTTTACGCAAGGCGCTTACATGATGAATAACATAATAAGCGAGTGAGCATAATATTAAAGGAATAATTAGCCCGATTCCTAATCCCCACCATACTGAATTATCCAGTTTTCTTATTCTATCATTCATGTGTTAACCGAGGTTTAATCCATCTGGTGCTGCAATTTTATTTACAGCGGTTTTCTTTTTCGAAGGATTGACACCAAAATCCCAGCTGTTTAAGGTTTGAATGGCATGATGCGCTGTGAGGTCGAATTGAACCGGTACGATGGAGACATAGTTATTTTCGAGGGCCCAGACATCCGTATCCTGTCCGTTATCAAAGTTTTCGAACACTCCGGTTAACCAATAATATGGGCGTTTATAAGGATCAGTACGTTCTTCGAATTCTTCCATCCATTTGGCGTTGGCCTGGCGGCAGATTTTAATGCCCTTCAATTTATCACCTTTGGGAAAATTAACGTTGAGCAATGTCCCTTCAGGTAGTCCGTTGGCCAGCACCTGTTCGCAAATACTTTTGATGTATTTTTTGGTATGGCTGAAATTCGCATCTGCGGCAAAGTCATCCATAGAAAAGCCTACCGAGGGAATTTTCTCAATGGCACCTTCCACCGCAGCAGACATGGTGCCTGAGTATAATACATTAATGGAATTGTTTAAGCCATGGTTAATTCCAGATACACACAAATCGGGCTTTTTACCTTTGAATATTTTATTTACACCTAGTTTTACACAGTCTACAGGCGTTCCGCTGCATTTATACATTTCCACGCCATCATATAAATCGACTTTATCGAAACGGATAGGTTTCCCTATTGTGATGGCATGCCCCATTCCGCTTTGTGGGCTATCTGGGGCTACTACTACCACGTTTCCTATTTCCTGCATCACCTCCATCAGGTTTTTAATGCCTGTAGCGGTTATACCATCATCATTTACAACCAGGATATTGGGTTTTGTATTCTGCTTTGTCATGCTGGTAAAAATACAGATTATTTTACTAATAGTGCCTGCGGAAAGTTTCCAGATCATTTTGATGTTTAACTAAAATGATGTAAATTAGAAATTGCCAAAAGGGATTCTGTTCCTACCTCTGATTCAGGAGACCGACCTGATGTAATGTTACTCTGCAAGCCTTTTAAATGAATCATTTTTTACACGAGTGCGGACTTACTGTGTACTAGCAGTGTTGTTGAGGGCAGGGAAGCCTGGCTAAGGGGTAGCTAAGAAGGCCATCAAACTGTGCTATGCACCGGGCTATTTTTCTGTAATCTGTTTGATATTCTCAAAAGCATTTCATTAGATAAGTTAAAGGCTATATATTTGGATAATTAACTTATTTACAGGAAACCGGCACGGATGAGGCCGCTTATCTGAATTCTAACTCATTACCATAAACCAAAATCATTTCAATGAAAATCAAACTATTTACATTGGCTTGTTTTCTCATTACCGGGTCTTTAGCGCAGGCACAAAGTACCCATCAGTGGAAAACGGGAACATCAGGGGGTTACACTTATAAGTATGTAACTAATGACCCTACCAAAACACGTTTTTACACGTTGAAAAATGGATTAACTGTTATTCTATCACAGAATAACAAGGAGCCAAACATCACCTACAAAATGGCTGTAAGGGCAGGAAGTAATACTGACCCAAGAACGAACACCGGTTTGGCCCATTATTTAGAACACCTTTTATTTAAAGGAACGGATAAATTCGGAACTTTAAATTATGCAAAGGAGAAACCTCTTCTGGATAAGATTGAAGCTCTTTATGAAACTTATAACAAAACAACCGATCCGGCGAAGCGGAAAGAAATTTACGCGCAGATAGATAAAACCTCGGGTGAAGCTTCGAACTTTTCTATCGCAAATGAGTACGATAAAATGATGAAGGCTATCGGTAGCGGATCGACCAATGCCCACACTTCGGTTGAGGAAACGGTTTACGAGGAAGACCTTCCATCAAATGCTATCGACAAGTTCCTGGCTGTTCAGGCAGAGCGTTTCCGCGCACCTGTATTCCGTATTTTCCACACGGAGTTGGAGGCTGTATATGAAGAAAAAAACATCGGTATGGATAACGATGGCCGCAAAATGTATGAAAAAATGTTGTATGCATTATTTCCAACCCACAACTATGGACAACAAACGACCATCGGTACCATTGAGCATTTAAAAAATCCATCATTAGTTGAAATCAGAAAATATTATAACAAATATTATGTACCTAATAATATGGCCCTGATCATGTCGGGTGATATTAATTATGATGCTTTGATTAAAAAGATTGATAAGGATTTCGCATACATGGTTTCGAAGCCATTAGCACTTTACAATCCGGCTCCGGAAAAGCCGCTAACTCAAATCCAGAAAGTTGATATTTACGGACCAAGTGCTGAAAACTTGTATGTAGCATACAGGGGTTTTGCACAGAATACCCACCAGAGTTTATTACTGGATTTAATCGGAAGTATTCTGGCGAATGGCAAAGCAGGTTTAATGGACATCAACATCAATAAGCAACAAAAGATGTTAAGGGCAAGTGCGGGTTACAACCAGATGAAGGATTATGGCGTTTTTATCCTATCAGGTTCGCCTAAAGCCGGACAAAGTCTGGAAGAGGCACAAAAGATTATGCTGGAGCAAGTCGATTTGCTTAAAAAAGGTGAGTTTGATGAGAGTCTGATCAAAGCTACTGTTGCCAATATCAAGCTTGCGGAACTGCAGGCTTACGACAATAATGATGTTCGTGCTGATGCCACGATGAATGCCTTTATTCAAAACCGTGGAACCGAGTGGGATAAAATGTTATCCTCTACCGATAATATGGCGAAAGTAACTAAAAAAGAAATCGTTGACTTCGCCAATAAATTCTTTGTTGATGATTACGTTGTACTACTTAAACACAAGGGTGAAGATAAAAGCATTTTAAAGGTCGAAAAACCGACCATCACTGCGGTTAAAACAAACGCTAACGAGGTTTCTCCTTTTACCAAGACCATCATCGATGCCAAGGTAGCGCCAATTGCGCCTAAGTTTTTAGATTATACTAAAGATCTTCAGTTTGGGAAGGCAGCAATTGCAGATGTTATTGCGGTGCAAAATACGGAGAACGCTATTTTCCGTATGGGATATCGTTTTGATATGGGATCATATAATTATAAGCTTTTACCCTATGCAGCGCAGTATTTATCTTTCTTGAGTACGGATAAATATTCGGCGGAAGACATTAGCAAAGCCTTTTATAACCTTGCTTGTAGCTATAATATTAATGTAGGAACGGATTTAACTACGGTTTCATTGAGTGGTTTGCAGGAGAATTTTGATAAGGCAGTCGCTTTATTGGAAGATGTATTGGCCAATTGTAAACCGAATGAAAAGGCTCTGGAAGATTTAAAAGGCCGTTTATTAAAGACACGGGAAAACGCTAAGCTGAATAAATCTTCGATCCTGGGCGGCTTAATGAGTTATGCTCAATATGGAAAAGATAATCCATTCAATTATGGAATTACTAATGATGAGATCAAAAACATGAAATCATCTGATCTGATTTATCTTTTACACAATTTAACGAACTACAAACACACTATTACTTATTTCGGTCCAAAAACACTGACTGCTTTTTCGGCTGATATTGTAAAAGCACACCCACTTGGAAAAGAATTTACAGATGCTGCTCCAATGAAGAAGTTTGTTTACACGAAAACTGATTCAAACAAAGTTTACTTTGCAGACTATGATATGGTTCAGGCAGAGATTCGCTGGGTACGTAACGGCGGATTGTATGATCCGGCAAATGCTGCCAAGATTGCTTTGTTCAATAATTATTTTGGTGGTGGTATGGGTTCTATAGTATTCCAGACTATCCGTGAATCGAAGGCGTTGGCTTATTCTACTTTCGCCGTTTATTCTTCTCCAAACAGTAAGGAAAAAGAGAACACAGTTGTTGCCTACGTTGGTACTCAGGCTGACAAAATGAATGAGGCGGTAGCCGGGATGAATGAGTTATTAAATGTATTACCTGAATCGGACAAGTCGTTTGCCCTTTCTAAAGGTAATTCACTTAATGGCATTGAAACGAGCCGCATTACTAAAGACGGAATTATATACACTTATTTAGCTGATAAGAAATTAGGGTTTGACCACGATTCGAGAGCTGATGAGTATGCAAATCTGAAACCATTAACTTTCGCTGATGTGAAGTCATTCCACGATACGAATCTTTCTAAAAAGCCATACAACTATTGTATTGTTGCTTCTGAGAAGAAAATCAGTATGGATGATTTAGCAAAATTCGGTCCGGTTAAAAAATTGAGTTTAACTGAGATTTTTGGTTACTAATTCACGGTTAAAGCAAAAAGCTGAAAGCGGTTCCCGGAAACGGGGACCGTTTTTTTTTGACCAGTGCAGAAAGCTATTTTTTATTTTCACACCTTAGAAACCTCAGGACACCTGAGGAAGGTATTCTATGGGCTAAGGCTGGAAGATAAATTTACAGCCAGACGAGGGCTGATATGATTTCGCTAATTGAGAAACTTGCGCCACACACAAACTCGTCAGCAGCCCCGTAGTAGATGATTAACTGATCTCCATCTACGATGTGACCATTGGTGAATACGACTTCTCCGAAAAAACCATTTATTTCATAGTCTTCGGTGGGAATCATGATCGGGCCGTCAGTTTGTGCAATTACCTTAGCCGGGTTGTGAAGATCTAATAAAATTGCGCCGAGCCCGTATTGGTGGTTTGCATTAGCGCCATGGTAAATTTCGAGCCAGCCCTGATCGGTTTTAATGGGAGCTGCTCCTGCCCCTACCCTTTCGCTGTCCCATTTACCTTTTCTGGTTTTTAAAACCAATTTATGATTTCCCCAATGTACGCCATCAGGAGACTCTGCTAACCAAATGTAGTTTCCACCAAGCGCGACACTACTTGGCCGATGAAGCGCGTAATATTTATCATTGATGGTTTCTTGGAAAATTGCGCAATCTTTATTGTGAGGGGGGATAATCATTCCATGTTTCACAAAAGTCTTCCAGTCTTTAGTGGTCCTCATTCCTACCCCAACCCCGTATGCAGAAACGGCAGTGAAGGTAAGATAGTAGGTATCATCAATTTGTGCCACCCGACAATCCTCTACTCCAAAAGTTTCATTTGGTCCTTCACCTATTAGCATTGGAAAGCCTTCAGGCTGGTAAAAACTGACACCATCGTCGCTACACACCAGGCGAAGATGGGATAATGTTGTAAGATAATCCTTATGCTTATAATTTATTATTCGTGGATCAGTTGTGACGAGGTCGGGATCATTTTCATTTATGGATATGATTTTCATTCCATCTGTGTCCAATATGGGAAAGGAAATAATGCCCTCTTGCTGTACAGGCCTTTCGGCGACCCGGATGAGCATCCAGATTTTTCCCTCAAAACTAAAAACGCCCGGATTCAGCAGGCAGACGATTTCGAGACCGGGGTGGCCTGGCATTAAATCTGCCGGTTTTAATATTGGATTTCCCTTGAAACGACGGGCTAAATCTTTCATATTCACGGTAATAAAAAAACAGACAATCGAATTGATTGTCTGTCTTTAAAGTGTTGTATTTATAAGGAGTTGATCCATTTTACCAATTCATCTCTGCCTTTTCCGGTCTTTTGCTGAAGTCTTCCCAACAACTCATCATCCTGACCTTCTTCGTGTTTTAAATCGTCATCTGTTAAATCAGCATAAGCCTGTTTAACCTTTCCTTTTAACTCGTTCCACTTTCCTTTTATTTCTAATTTGTCCATGATCTGATTATTAAAATTTATAATTAATAAATGTCAGTATTTAACAAGGCTTGACTGTTTTTTGTTTTGCAATTCTGCCGTTGAATCAAAAAAACAGCACGAAGGCAAAGTTTTTTGTATATCGTGGTTTCTTTTCATTAAATTATGTAAATGGCTTTTGAACAGGCCCGTAATTGTTAACTAAAACCTATAATTTGATGAAAAAACTACTACTCAGTATGATTTTTTCTTTCGCACTGATTTCATTTGCTTTCGCGCAGAGCAAGGTAATTAGTGGGAAAGTTACCTCTGGCACTTCGGGACCAGTTCCCGGTGTGAGCGTTTACGTAAAAGGCCTGCCTGCAAACGGCACCCAAACGGATGCAACTGGAAGCTATAAGCTGAACGTGCCGGAAGATGCGAAAACGCTTGTTTTTAGCTTTATCGGGTATAAGACTCTGGAAGTACCAATTACCGGAACGGCAGTTAATGCTAATTTACAGGAAGATAGTAATACATTATCGGATGTTGTTGTGGTGGGGTATGGGACGCAAATTAAACGAGACGTTACTGGTTCAGTAGCCTCTGTAAAATCAAAAGATCTGGAAAACCTACCAGTAACAAGTTTTGAACAAGCTTTGCAGGGAAAGGCCGCAGGGGTCCAGATTTCTGCACAAAATGGTAAACTGGGTCAGGGTATAACTGTGAGAGTTCGGGGTGCTGCTTCGGTTACAGCCGGAAGTGAGCCTCTTTACATTGTGGACGGGATTCCGATTACGTCAGGAGATTTATCTAGTACGAGCGCACCTACCAGCGCATTGGCGGATTTAAATACCAATGATATTGAATCTATCGAAGTATTGAAAGACGCATCTGCATCAGCTATCTATGGTGCCCGAGCATCAAATGGTGTTGTGATTATTACAACAAAACAAGGTAAGATTGGTAAAACACTTATTCAGTTTAATGCTTTAGGTGGAATTAGTACCCCATCAAATCACAGAGAATTTTTAAATGCAGAGCAGTATGTCCAGTTGATGAGAAGAGCTGGTGTTGGAGCAGCAAAACAAGACTTCGCTAATGGTGATTACGCTACCTTAGCAGATGCACTCAGTGATTATTCTGATCTGATTGAAAGCAGAATGAACAGATACTCGGCCGGAAATGACGATTATCAAACCTATAAAGTGAATACAAACTGGGAAGCTGAAGCCTTCCAGAACAATCCTGTTACCCAGCAATATGATTTGAATTTAACAGGGGGCAATGAAAAAACCAAGTTTTATATTGGTGGCCAGGCATTGGATCAACAAGGTATTGTTGTTGGAAACAGCTACAAACGTTATAGTGGAAGATTAAATTTGACCAATAAGGTGACTGACTTTTTAGAAGTTGGGGTAAATCTGAATTTTTCAAATAGTATTAATAACAGACTTTCGAACGATAATGCCTTTTCATCGCCATTGCAAGCGGTTGCATTATCCCCGATTACGCCATTTATTGATCCCAGATCGGGTTTAATCAGCGGAACCTTACCTGGTGCAGCATCCAATTATCCTGTGTATTATAATCCATTTATTGGAATAGAAAATGCAGCATATAAGGCTACAGTTTATCGGACGATTGGAAAAGCATTTGCAAATATCAACATTGCAAAGGGACTAAAATTCAGCACTGATTTTTCTATTGACAACTTAAATCAAAATGAAGAGAGTTACTACGGATCTTTGACATTTAGAAATACAGGAACATCAAATGGGGATGGACAAAACATTTCGACATTTGTTATTAATGCGAATACTAATAATTTTTTTAGCTATAGTACAAGCCAAGGCAAAAGCAGTTTTGACGCCATACTTGGAACGAGTTATCAAAAATCGACAACCAAATATAGTACTATAGAAGGTCAGGATTTTCCAAGTGATGCCTATATCAAACTGGGATCAGCAGCTACCAAAGTAGTGGCTAGTAGTAACGAGAGTGCTTTTAGCTTCCTTTCCTATTTTGCCAGGGCAAATTACAAATACAACGATCGATACTTAGTTGGCTTCAGTGTAAGAGCTGATGGGTCTTCAAGGTTTGGAGCTAATAACCGATATGGTTATTTTCCGGCAGGGTCATTGGCATGGATTGCATCTGAAGAGAGTTTCCTTAAAAACGTAGAAACCATTAGCCTTTTAAAAATCAGGGCAAGTTATGGTTTAACAGGGAATGCTGAAATTGGAAATTACTCCGCACGTGGATTATTCAGTGGAACAGGTGCATATGGAGGTCTCGCTGGACAGATACCGTCGAGAATTGCAAATCCCGATTTGACATGGGAAAAGACAAAGCAACTGGACCTAGGGTTAGATTTCGGAATTTTAAAAAATCGGATATCAGGAACTTTTGACTTCTATCAAAAAAACACTACAGATTTATTGCTAGATGTTCCCATTCCTGAAACGACAGGATTTTCTACGATCACTCAAAATTTAGGAACCTTGAAAAACACAGGTTTCGAGTTAGGAATTAATACTGAAAACTTTATTGGTACTTTAAAATGGTCTACTGGTATTACTGCAGCTATTAACAATAATAAAATTACGAATTTGGGCGGCCAGGTATTAAATAGCAACGAGATCAATGCAGCAATAGCCGGACAGCCAATAGGCGTTTTCTATCTTCCAGAATATGCAGGTGTTAATCCTGCAAATGGGGATGCGCTTTACTATCTGAATACAATCAATGAATTTGGTAATATCAATAGGGGCACCACAAATGACATTAATGAAGCGCAGCGTATATTTGCAGGGAATCCTAATCCGAAATATACATTTGGATTAAATAATACCTTTTCCTATCAGAACTTTGACCTGGCCATATTCTTTCAGGGCGTATCAGGAAACAAAATTTTTAATGCCGGAGGGCAATACATGAGTGCAAACGGTTCAAATGGATATGATAACCAGACTGCAGATCAAATGAGTTACTGGGATAAACCTGGTGATATAACAGACGTACCTGAACCAAGGTTGTTTTATGGTAACGGAGTAGGCAACTCCACCAGATACCTATCAGATGGATCGTATCTCAGACTTAAAACTGTAACCTTGGGTTATACCTTTCCTACAGCAGTGTTGAGCAAACTTAAATTAAGTAAGTTGAGATTATATGCGACTGCTCAGAATCTCGCGACTATTACCGGTTATAAAGGTTGGGATCCCGAAGTCAATGCAGATTATCAATCAACAAATATTAATCAAGGAGTTGATTTTTATTCTGCCCCACAACCCCGTGTAATTTCATTTGGTATCAATATAGGACTATAATTTAAAGAAGAGTTAACATGAAAAAAACATATATACATAATCTGTTGCTGAGTTCTATACTGCTGACCAGCGCAGTATCATGCAAAAAGGCACTTGATATTTCTCCGGTAGACACCATTGAACAAAACAAGGCCTTACTTACCTCTAAGGACGTTGAAGTGGCCTTAGTGGGTAGTTATTCTGCACTTGGAAGCAGAAACTTATATGGCGGCAGACCATTCTTAATGGCTGATTTTTTAGCTAATACAAATGCGATCGAATGGTATGGAACTTATGAAGAACTTACGCAAACGATAAACAAATCTATTTTTAAGACCAATACATTCGTAAATAACGTATGGGCGGCCGGTTATACAGCCATAAACGATGCAAATAATGTAATTGTGGCAATTGGAAAGGTCGATGCAGCAAAGAAAAACAAAGTTGAAGGTGAGGCTAAATTCATCAGAGGTTCAGTATATTTTGACTTGGTGAGGTTATTCGGTAAAGCTTACAATGATGGTTCTCCATCGACGAATTTAGGGGTACCAATTGTACTTACACCAACGTCGGCAGTTAATGACGCAAGCTATGTAAGCAGGTCGACTGTTGCAGCTGTATACGCACAAGCTATTGCAGACCTGACTGATGCAGAGGCTAAACTTCCTGCTACTAATGGCTTCTTTGCTACAAAGTTCTCTGCGGCTGGAATGCTTGCAAGATTGTATTTACAAATGGGCAATTATGCAGCTGCGGGAGCAGCAGCCAGTAGGGTTATAGCCTCAGGTAATTATTCGTTAACATCATCTTACATAGCTGCCTTTCCAGCCATGGGATCCAGCCCAGGGGCAAACACCTCCGAAGATGTCTTCTCTATCCAGGTAACAACTTTAACAGGATTTAATGGCTATAATGAATTCTATGGCTCATCGACATACGGTGGCCGCGGAGATGCTGTAATCTCTCAAGACTGGATTGACAACACTTACAACACTTCGGATGATAGGATTAATGCGTTTTATGATGATGGGGATATGTACACCTCAAAGTTTGCAAATCCCTATGGAAATGTCTCCATCATGCGTTTAGCAGAAATGTATTTAATCAGAGCTGAGTGTAATGTTCGCCTAGCACCTGCTGCACCTATCGGAGGGCAAACGCCTTTGCAAGATTTATCAGTGGTGAGGAGCAGAGCTGGTTTGACAACGACTACTGCAACCCTAGCGAATATATTGAATGAACGTAAACTGGAGCTGGCTTTTGAAGGCTTTGCATTACACGATGCGAAGCGCACTCAAACCAATATTGGGTCAATAGCATGGAACGCCAATAACCTGGTTTTCCCTATTCCTCAACGAGAAATTGATGCAAATAAAAACCTAACTCAGAACCCGGGTTATTATTAGAACCAAGATGCCCCGCGGTTTTTTACATCGCGGGGCATTTTCTATTTCTAGGATTATTATTACAAACTTTTTGCTGCTTCAATAATCTCTTCCACTACTCCCGGATCAAGTAAAGTAGAGGTGTCACCTAAATTCGCGGTATCACCTTCTGCAATTTTCCTTAAAATTCTTCTCATAATCTTACCCGAACGGGTTTTAGGCAAGCCTGTTACAAAAAGGATTTTATCAGGTTTAGCGATTGCCCCGATTACACGGGTAACGGTTTGAAGAATATCTTTTTTCGAAAGCTCTGCCTCTCCGTGCATTTCAGGATAGATGACGAAGGCATAGATTCCCTGTCCTTTTACGTCGTGAGGATAACCGACAACAGCGCTTTCCACTACACCGGCATGCATATTGATTGCATTCTCCACTTCTGCGGTTCCGATTCTATGGCCTGAAACATTTAATACATCATCTACGCGGCCGGTAATTCTATAATAGCCATCTTCATCTCTCAAACAACCATCTCCGGTGAAATACAAATTCTCGTAAGTTGAAAAATAGGTTTGTTTGCAACGTTCGTGGTCGCCATAGGTTGTCCTGAGCATGCCTGGCCACGGAAACTTGATACAAAGGTTTCCACTAACGCCATTTCCGGTAATTTCATTTCCATTTTCATCCACTAAGATGGGTTGAATACCAGGAAGCGGCAGCGTTGCATAACCCGGCTTGGTTGGGGTTACGGTAGCAATTGGAGAAATCATGATTCCACCTGTTTCTGTTTGCCACCAGGTATCCACAATTGGTGCCTTACTGTGTCCAATTTTTTCATCGAACCAGTGCCAGGCTTCCTCATTAATCGGTTCTCCGACTGATCCCAATACGCGAATGCTACTCAGATCTTTTCCCTGTAGCGGATCTTCTCCGAAACTCATCAAAGAACGAATGGCTGTAGGAGCTGTATATAGTGTGTTTATTTTATGTTTTTCTACGATATCCCAAAACCGTGAAGGGCTTGGGTAGGTTGGAATGCCTTCGAACAATACTGAAGTTGCTCCCTGAGATAATGGTCCGTAGACGATATAAGAGTGGCCGGTAATCCACCCGATATCGGCTGTACAGAAATATACCTCGTTAGGCTGATAGTTAAACACGTTGGAAAAAGTATAACCAGCGTAAACCATATATCCTCCGCAGGTATGCACCACACCTTTAGGTTTTCCGGTTGATCCGGATGTATACAGAATGAAAAGCATGTCTTCGGCATCCATTTCTTCCGCTTCACAAACATCGTTTACGTGTTTCACTTCATCTTCCCACCAAACATCGCGGCCTTTAAGCATGGAAACAGGCGTACGGACATGTGTTAATACGATGCATTTCTCTACCGTAGGGCAACCAATAAGTGCGTCGTCAATGACATCTTTTAGAGGGATCTGTTTGTTACCCCGATACGCACCATCAGCAGTGATCACCAGTTTACACTGCGAGTCGTTTATGCGATCGGCGATGGATTTGGCAGAAAAGCCCCCAAATATTACAGAGTGTACGGCGCCGATACGGGCGCAGGCTAAAACTGCGATGGCCAGCTCGGGCACCATAGGCATATATATGCAGATGCGGTCGCCTTTTTTTGCACCGTTACGTTTTAATACGTTGGCAAAGCGGCAAACCCGTTCGTGCAGCATTTTATAAGTAAGCGTTACGCTTTCTTCTTCAGGGTTATTAGGTTCCCAGATAATTGCAGGTTTATCGCCATTCTTTTCGAGGTGACGATCGAGGCAATTCTCGGTGATATTAAGTTTGGCGCCTTCGAACCATTTAATCTGGGGCTCGTTAAAGTTCCATGAGAGCACCTTGAACCAGGGCTTGCGCCATTGAAAATTCTGAGCTACTTGGCCCCAAAACTGTTCGGGATTCTCTATACTTTTTTTATAATCTTCTTCGTATTGCTTAAAAGATGTAATTTGCATGGCGCTGTTATATATTTTGTTAGTAGCGGCTAATTTAATTAAATAATAATAAGGCTAAATATTGAAATCGTATCAAATTGAATATACCTGGGATGTTTTAAAAAATATATGAAAATATTTACCTGTACTCTTGCTGTTTACAATTATTATTCAGATATTTGCACACTCTTAAAAAAATTAAGCGACGATATTTAACAACTATATTTACAAGTCATGTCAAGAGTTTGTGATTTAACAGGAAAAATGGCAATGAAAGGTAATAACGTTTCACACTCGAACGTTAAAACCAAGCGCAAATTTTATCCTAATTTGAAACTTCAGAAATTTTATATCCCTGAAGAAGACCGTTGGATTACGTTGAAAGTTTCTACTTCAGCGATTAAAACCATTAATAAAGTGGGTATTAGCGAAGCGATCAATCGTTTCGTAAAAAAAGGATTTTTGTAAAAAACATTAACTGTTGAGATTAACAGTTTAACTTAATATTAAAATGGCAAAAAAAGGTAACAGAGTTCAGGTTATTTTAGAATGTACTGAGCACAAAGAAAGTGGCATGCCAGGTATGTCTAGATATATTTCTACGAAAAACCGTAAAAACACTACTGAGCGTTTAGAGTTGAAAAAATTCAACCCAGTATTGAGAAAAGTAACCGTACACAAAGAAATTAAATAAGGTTGGTGGTTTTAAGGTAGAAGGCTTAGGGTGAGCAACCCCCATTCTATCAATCTATCATTCAATCATTAAAATTATAAGAACATGGCAAAGAAAGTAGTTGCAACCCTTAAAACCGGTACAGGTAAAGAATATTCGAAAGTAATTACAATGGTAAAATCACCAAAAACTGGTGCTTACTCATTCAAAGAGCTTATCGTACATAACGACCACGTAAAAGATGCTATTGCATCTAAATAAGGTTAATATTTTTCAATAAAATATTAAAGGCCGTTCCGTTTAACCGGGAGGGCTTTTTTTGTTATAGCAAATTACGTTGGGAATAATTTCTAAACAATAATACTAATGGGCTTATTTGATTTTTTCAAAAAGAAAGAAACCGCTCCTGAAGCACAGGAAGCCTTAGACAAGGGACTAGAGAAAACGAAAGACGGTTTCTTCAATAAGATTACCAAAGCCGTTGCGGGTAAATCGACGGTTGATGATGAAGTTCTGGACAACCTTGAAGAGGTTCTGGTTACTTCGGATGTTGGTGTTGGCACTACATTAAAAATCATTAAGCGAATTGAAGAACGTGTTTCAAAGGATAAATATCTGAATACTTCGGAACTGAATTTCATTTTAAGAGATGAGATTCAGTTGTTGTTATCGGAAAACAACAGTAACGACTTCCGTCAGTTTGAGTACGGCGACCATAAGCCCTATGTAATTATGGTTGTTGGCGTTAATGGAGTAGGTAAAACAACAACCATAGGTAAGCTTTCGCATAAGCTTAAGGGATCGGGATTAAAAGTTGTGTTAGGCGCTGCAGATACTTTTCGCGCTGCAGCAGTTGACCAAATTAAGCTTTGGGGTGAGCGTGTTGGTGTAAGGGTTGTTGCTCAGGCCATGGGTTCTGATCCGGCATCCGTGGCTTTTGATACGCTTCAATCGGCAGTTGCAAATGGTGAGGATGTAGTGATTATTGATACTGCAGGCAGGTTGCACAACAAAGTAGGCTTAATGAATGAATTAGGTAAGATTAAGCAGGTGATGCAAAAGGTTGTACCCAATGCGCCACATGAAATTTTATTAGTTTTAGATGCTTCGACCGGGCAGAACGCTTTTGAACAATGCAAACAATTTACCGAAGCTACAGATGTGAACGCACTTGCTATCACAAAGCTTGATGGTACGGCGAAAGGCGGTGTGGTGATTGGGATTTCGGATCAGTTTAAAATACCTGTTAAATACATCGGCGTTGGCGAAAAAATCGGCGATTTACAGCTTTTTGATAAAAAGGAGTTTGTGAATAGTTTGTTTAAATAATATTATAGTAAAGATTAAGTGTAAAAGATGAATACCAAAATAGCAAGAAGTAAAACCTCCATTAAGCAACCTAAAATAAATGTTATCACCTTGGGTTGTTCGAAGAACATATATGATTCGGAAGTATTGATGGGGCAGTTACGTGGCAACAATTTAAATGTTAGCCACGAATCTGACAAAATTGGTAAAGACGATATTGTAGTGATCAATACCTGTGGTTTTATTGACAACGCCAAACAAGAATCTATCGATACCATTCTTCAGTTCAGTGAATTGAAAGAGGCTGGTAAAATCGGAAAGGTTGTTGTTACCGGATGCTTATCTGAAAGGTACAAACCTGAACTCGAGGCGGAAATTACAAATGTTGATGCTTTTTTTGGCACTAACGATTTACAAAATATCCTTCATGAACTGGGTGCTAATTATAAGCACGAACTTATCGGTGAACGGTTATTAACTACCCCATCTCATTTTGCTTATTTCAAAATTGCGGAAGGATGTAACCGTCCATGTTCATTCTGTGCCATTCCGCTTATGCGTGGCAAGCATATGAGTAAACCGATGGAAGAATTGGTTAATGAGGCCAAAATCCTTGCTGCAAATGGCACGAAAGAATTGATTCTAATTGCACAGGATCTTACTTATTATGGTTTGGATTTATATGGTACACGTAAGCTTGATGAACTGATGCGCCGTATATCTGATGTACCGGGGATCGAATGGATTCGCTTACAATATGCTTACCCAAGTGGATTTCCGATGGAGATCCTGGATGCCATGAATGAGCGTGAAAACATCTGCAAATATCTGGATATGCCATTACAGCACATTACAGATAACATGCTAAAATCGATGAGGCGTGGTACAACGAAGCAAAAGACGATAGACCTGGTTAATCAGATCAGGGATAAGGTTCCAAACATTGCGATGCGTACGACTTTAATTTGCGGTTATCCAGGTGAAACGCAACGCGACTTTGAAGAAATGGCACAATGGGTGGAAGATACTAAATTTGACCGTTTGGGTTGTTTTACGTATTCTCACGAAGAGAAAACTCACGCACACACTTTGGTTGATGATGTACCGGAAGAAGTAAAACAACAAAGGGTTGATGATATCATGGAAATACAACAGGGAATTTCCTTTGATATTAATCAGGAAAAAGTTGGCCAAACCTTCAAGGTATTGGTTGACAAAAAGGAGGGTGATTTTTTCGTGGGAAGGACTGAGTTTGACTCACCGGAAGTTGACAATGAAGTTTTGATTGATGCATCAACTGGTTATGCTGCAAATGGAAGCTTTGTTCAGGTTAAGATAGACCGGGCAGAAGACTTCGATTTATACGGAACAATCGTTTAGCAAAAAATATTAATCCCGGGCCACTGACCCGGGATTTTTTTTATTAATTTTTTGATGCAGGTCTGGTTTTAATCTGACTAGGTTTTAACCAGATTTTAGCCCCTTTAGCATTAACATAATATTTTTCATTTTTGGAGTTAATATAAACATTAGAGCCATCTGGTGCCATTTTACCTTTCCAGGTTTTATCTGAAACTTTTGCTTCGCCTTTTACCGCAACTTCTGCGGTTTTATTACCCACTGATTTAGCTCCTTTATCAATTGCTTTACCTGTGTGATCTAAAGCTTTACCAACCTCTGTTTTCTTTTTTTCCTGTGCATTAACACTTAAGCCAGCACCGCCAACTAATCCGATTGCCAATAGCCCTATTGCAAATTTCTTTTTCATGACCGATATTATTATTATTTATACCAGTAACATTAGAGGTTGCCATTTTGTTTCGACCAGGGGCATTTCGCTGATTGTTAAAGACTTGTTGGTTGTTGAGTACAATCGGCCTCAGCCTTAACTTAGTTTTTCGGCAAGTAGTTTCATTTCTATCTGAGGAGAACGCTTTTCGTACAGGATGCTATGTACCGCCTTGCATATTGGCATATCCACTCCGAAAGCCAGGTTCTGAATATGCATGCATTTTGCTGCATAATAGCCTTCGGCAACCATGTTCATTTCTAACTGTGCAGACTTAACGGTGTATCCCTTTCCTACCATGTTTCCAAAGGTGCGGTTACGACTAAATTGTGAGTAAGCGGTAACGAGTAAATCGCCCAGATAGGCAGATTCCATAATATCACGATTGATCGGATGTACAACATCTACAAAGCGTTTAATTTCCCTTATGGCATTACTGATCAGTACTGCCTGGAAATTATCGCCGTAGCCGATGCCATGACAAATCCCACTGGCTACAGCATAAATATTTTTAAGCACTGCAGCGTATTCCGTTCCAAAGATATCATCAGATACATTGGTTTTGATATAGCGGTTATTTAAGAGTGAGGCAAAAGATGATGCTGTTTCTATGTCTGTGCAGGCTATGGTGAGGTAAGAAAGCTTTTCGAAAGCAACTTCTTCCGCATGACAAGGTCCGCTTACCACTAATATGTCCTGATATGGAATTTCGTAATTCTGATGGAGGAATTCGCCGATAATCAGATTATCTTCAGGAACAATTCCTTTAATTGCTGAGACAATTTTTTTTCCTTTTAAATCTTCGGAAGTTACACCGGCCAGGGTTTCCTTTAAAAATGCAGCAGGAACGTTTAAAATGACGAAATCTGCTGATTTCAGAATGCAGTTGATATCAGATGAAATTTTATCTGTTGCAAGCTTCAGCTCTACTGAACTTAGATAGTGGGGATTGTGTTTAAATTTTTTAATATGCTCAATGGCAACTTCGTTGCGCATCCACCAATATATTTCCTTTTCAGATAAATTATCTGATAGCATTTTTACAATGGCAGTTGCCCAGCTACCGCCCCCTATCATTGCTATTTTAGGTACCATGTGTATAAAAGGTTAAAAGTAAAAGGTGTAAGGCTGGCCTTTAAAAAAAGGTTTAAGGCAAAAGGTGTAAGATTTAAGGTGGAGACCATTTGTCTGAACCTTAAATCTTACACCCCGAAAACCTTGTAATACGCCTTAAACTTTCGCAAGTTACTATTTCTTGCGAATAATTATAGCTTACTTCTTACCGTCTTTACTAAACAGTTGGTCTTTAGCCGTTTTTTCTACAAGCATACCATCTTTAAGCTTGTTCTGGATGGCTGAGTAAGGGCCTGTAACCACTTCATTTCCGGCTTTTATACCTGATTTTACGATGATAAACTGATCATTCTGAATACCTGTAGTCACTTCGGTTTTCTTAACCTTTTTTGTTTTGGCATCGTAGGTGTATACAAACTGCTTAATTTTCTTGTCTGATAATTTTGACTTCTGTTTATCGGCACTCCCCTGATCTCCGCTGGCGGCTCCTTCTGCAGACTTTCCGGCATCGGTAAATACTGCCTGAATCGGGATTGCCAGACCATTTACGGTCTCACTTTCGATATCTACGGTTGCTGACATACCCGGGCGGAATATCGATTGTTGTTTACCTTCCATTTCTTCAGTAATCCGTATTTTCACGGAGAAGTTTGTTACCTGATCTACAGAACTTGTGGTGGTGGTACCAACCGCGGTTGATGAACTTGCTATTTCTGTAACCACTCCCCTGAATTTTTTATCAGAGAATGCATCAACTTCTATTGATGCTTTATCTCCAACTTTAACTCTGGTGATATCATTTTCATTAACATCAACATTAACTTCCATTGAAGAAAGGTTTGAGATGCGCATGATTTCGGTACCTGCCATTTGCGAAGTTCCCAGGATACGATCTCCCAATTCGATTGATAGTTTCGACACTACTCCATCAACAGGTGCATAAATGGTAGTTTTGGCTAAATTGGCACCTGCTTCTTTAACATTGGCACCAGTTTGTTCCAGGGTGAATTTAGCGCCTACAACATTTTCTTTCGCGCTTTCCAGTGTAGCTTTTGCACTAAGGTAGGCAGCTTTGGCTGAATCGAACTCGGATGCTGATATTACTTTTTTTGCGAAAAGCTCTACGTTACGTTTATAGGTAGCTTCTGCATTAATAAAATTTGCCTGATTTTGTGCCAGCTGCTGCTGCGCTCCGGCAACACTGGCCTTTTGTGCATTATAGGTAGCTACAGTACGCTCGTAACCAGATTGAAGAACATCCGGACGAACTTTACAAAGTAACTGACCTGCTTTAACAATATCACCTTCTTTAACTTTTAATTCAACAACCTCACCTGAAACCTCTGAACTCAACTTAACCTCTGTTTCAGGTTGTATTTTGCCACTGGCGGTTACTGTTTCGATAACGGTTTTATCGGATGCCTTTTCTGTAGTTACCTTTTCGGTTTTTTCGCCACCAATTACTCCAGCTACTTTTAAGCCGATAAGAATGGCTATGATAACACCAAGGGTAATTAAAATGTGTTTCAGTTTCATAATAGTTTATTTATTGTGGTGATTACACCGGTTGTTCGTGTTAATTTGATTGCGCTGATGAGTTGTTTCAGCGGTTATTAAAATATGATTGGTTTACCTAAATAATAATCAATTACTTTGGCTCTGAAGATCAAGTCGTATTTGGCCTGTATGAAATCGATTTCAGCTTTATTTCTGTTTGTTTGTGCGGTGCTGTAGTCCAGTGAATTTACGAGCCCCACATTATAGCGTTGTTCTACCACATAAAAAGCGTCCTTTTGGGCATTAAATGCGTTTTGAGTTGAAGTGTATCTGCTTTCGGCTGCTTTAAGGTCATAAACTGCCTGTGAGATAACCTTGCTCAGGTTGTTTCTGGCCAGTTGTTCCTGAACCTGTGTATTCTGATAATTAATCTTTGCCTTTCTCACATTTGTGCGGGCAAGGAAGCCATTAAAAATGGGTATAGAAAGGTTTAGGCCAACGTATTGATTAAAGTTATCTTCGATTTGTGATGAGAAGGTTTGTTTGCCTAATACGGTAACAAAATCTGGTGTTACAACTGCCTCGTTGGTTACCTGGGTTCTACCTATTTCAGAGAATCCGTTAGGTGTAATGGATAATACCTTACTTCTACCACTTGAAAAGTTAGATCCTAGTCCCCCACCGATTGATAGCCGTGGATAGTAGGATGATTTGGCAATATCGACTCCTTTTAATGCTGCCTGGGTACGCAAAGAAGCCAGTTTGATGTCGGGAAAACTATTTACGGCCGTGCCAAACACTGTACTGATGTCGAAGTTATTTTGCAAGGAATAGTTATCTGCAACGGCAGGTGCCTGAACCTCGAACCGGTTTTCGGGCTGCATTTCCATGAGCTGATTCAGGGTTAAATAAGAAATGGACAATGTATTTTGTGCATTAGTGGTATTCAATTCTGCTGTAGCCACCTGAGACTTTGCCTGAGAAATATCGGCCAGGGTTTTGTTTCCGGCATCAAGTAATGCCTGTTCCCTTTTCAAAGTTTGTTTGGCCACATCCAGCTGTTGCTGGGAAGCTGCCAATAAATCCTTATTGTAGAGGATCTGCATGTAGGCCGTTACTACCTGCAGAATCAAATCATTTTTAATCTTCTCTACGTTGGTTTTATCTGCTGAGAGGAGGAGTTTGTTTTGTCTGATCTGGTTTATTTTCTGAAAGCCCTGGAAGAGATCGGCACTGGCTGTTAAACTTCCGCTGGCAGAAGAAAACTGCTGACTGATATACTGATTGGTTGATGGATCAATGCTACGTCCAAAGTTCTTGTTGTAATTTGCGGAACCGTTAAGTGAGGGCAATAATGCGTTTTTAGATTGCGTTAAATCTTCAGCAGTTAGTGCAGCGCTGAAAGCGGCCTGTTTGATTTGCAAATTATTTTTTAGTGTATTGTCTACTGCCTGCTGAATAGTTAAAACCTGCTGAGCGCTGGCAGTTTCTACAAAAACTAATGTAAGGGCGAGAGCAAGGCCCGTAAAAACTTTATGTTTGGTAAACATCTTCATAATTTGTTTCAAATCTATATAAACAACTTTAATAATTTCAATCTGTACAGGCATTTACTAACTTTGATGTAAAATGTACCTGATCAAATCACCGCTTTTGCTTAAATGGTATTATCCATCCCTTGTATGGAATAAATCCCGCTCGGAAAAAGTCATTTATCTGACCTTTGACGATGGACCTATACCCAATGTTACAGACTTTGTATTAAAAACTTTAAAAGCTTTCCATGCTAAAGCTACATTTTTTTGCATTGGCGATAATATACAAAAGCATCCCGAAGTTTTTAATCGTGTTAAAAATGACGGGCATGCTATCGGTAACCATACTTTTAACCATTTAAAAGGCTGGAAAACCGACGATGAAACCTATGTCCAAAATACGATAAAATGTCAGGAGTTGACGCAGACCAGTCTTTTTCGACCGCCTTATGGCCGGATTAAGAAATCTCAGGTCCGCAGCCTAAAATCCATGTTGCTTAATCAGGGTTTTGGTTCTCAGATTACTGCTACGGATTCAAATCTCCAAATCATAATGTGGGATGTGCTCAGCGGTGATTTTGATATCAACCTGGCTCCTGAGAAATGCTATCAAAATGTGATCAGACATGCAGATAACGGATCTATCATTGTTTTTCATGATAGCTTAAAGGCTTTTGACCGGCTTGAATACACATTACCACGGGTTTTAAAGTATTTTACTGAAAAAGGTTTCACTTTTGCAACGCTTTAGCGGTAAGCGATTGCTGTGCCAGGTTCAGGATAATGCGCTTAGATAGTCAGGAAGCAGTATTAAAAAGGATGATGCTTGTAACGGTGTTCGTAATTGAACATAAGCGTTCATTACCGGACATTGGTTTGCGATCAATTGCAGACAAGAGCCCAATATTTTCTTAGCTTTATGAAAGTGTTGTGACTGCTAATCACATGATTTCTTCGTAGTTTAGAACAATTCCAAATTATTTAACCACCTGCCTAAATTGCATTTAAAGGTTGTTTTTTACTATTTTTGTTTTGACCAAAAAAACCAGTTTTTTAGTCGCCAAGACAAATTAATACACAATAAACAATATTCTTTTTGTGAAAAGTGAGGTGTATGTTTTGCTGCGCGAGCTTACAGCAAAAAGAATAAAAAATCAAGATGAGTATTTATAACGATTATATCCAGGAGATTGAAGACAGAAAAATTCAAGGTCTTCATCCTAAACCTATTGACGGAGCAGAGTTATTGAGTGAAATCATCACTCAAATCAGAAATGTAAATAACTTTAACAGAGCAGAATCTGTAAATTTTTTCATATATAATACGTTACCGGGCACTACCGGTGCGGCGAGTGTAAAAGCGGCTTTCTTAAAAGAGATTATTTTAGGTGAAACTCTCGTTGCTGAAATTACACCTGATTTTGCTTTCGAGCTATTGTCGCACATGAAAGGCGGGGCATCTATTAAGGTTTTATTAGATATTGCTTTAGCTGACAATGGTGATAAAGCCAGAAAAGCGGCTGAGGTACTTAAAACACAGGTTTTCTTGTACGATGCGGATACGGACCGTTTGAAAGAGGCCTATAATAACGGCAATGAAATTGCTAAAGAAATATTAGAAAGCTATGCGAGAGCTGAATTCTTCACCTCGTTACCTCCTGTTGCGGAGGAGATTAAGGTAGTTACTTTTATTGCCGGCGTTGGTGATATCTCCACTGACTTGTTATCTCCAGGCAACCAGGCTCACTCCCGTTCGGATCGTGAATTGCATGGTAAGTGCATGATTACGCCTGAAGCACAGGAAGAAATCCAGGCGCTACAGGCACAACATCCGGATAAGAGTGTGATGCTGGTAGCTGAGAAAGGCACAATGGGTGTAGGTTCGTCTCGTATGTCGGGTGTAAACAATGTTGCACTCTGGACAGGCAAAAGATCGAGCCCGTTTGTTCCTTTCGTAAACATCGCGCCAATTGTAGGTGGCACCAACGGAATATCTCCGATTTTCTTAACTACTGTTGATGTAACTGGAGGTATTGGTATTGACCTTAAAAACTGGGTTAAGAAAACAGATGAAAACGGAAATGTTATCCGTAATGAAAAAGACGAGCCCATTCTGGAAGAGGTATATTCTGTAGAAACCGGGACGGTACTTACCATTAATACCAGAACAAAAAAATTATACAATGGCGATCAGGAACTGATTGATATTTCTAAGGCCTTAACTCCACAAAAAATGGAGTTTATGAAAGCGGGCGGTTCATACGCCATTGTTTTTGGGAAGAAGATACAGACTTTTGCAGCGAGAACCTTAGGCATAGAAGCGCCACTAGTTTTCGCTCCTGCTAAAGAAGTTTCCATTGAAGGTCAAGGCTTAACTGCTGTAGAAAAAATCTTTAACAGGAACGCTGTAGGATTAACACCGGGCAAAGTACTACATGCAGGTTCTGATGTTCGTGTAGAAGTGAACATTGTGGGTTCTCAGGATACTACAGGGTTAATGACTGCTCAGGAGCTGGAGGCAATGGCTGCTACAGTAATTTCTCCGATTGTTGATGGCGCTTACCAATCAGGCTGTCATACTGCATCGGTATGGGATAAAAAAGCACAGGCAAACATTCCTAAACTGATGAAGTTTATGAATGAATTTGGCGTGATTACTGCGCGTGACCCGAAAGGCGAATATCATGCAATGACTGACGTAATTCACAAAGTATTGAACGACATTACTATTGATGAATGGGCGATCATTATCGGTGGGGATTCACATACGCGTATGTCAAAAGGTGTGGCATTCGGAGCAGATTCGGGTACTGTAGCTTTAGCGTTGGCAACGGGTGAGGCATCTATGCCAATTCCTGAGTCGGTAAAGGTTACTTTCAAAGGCTCGATGAAAGAGCACATGGATTTCCGTGATGTGGTTCATGCTACTCAATTGCAGATGTTACAGCAATTTGATGGCGAAAATGTATTTCAGGGCCGTATAATAGAGGTGCATATTGGTACTTTATTAGCTGATCAGGCCTTTACTTTTACAGACTGGACAGCAGAGATGAAGGCAAAAGCCTCGATCTGTATTTCACAGGATGATACTTTGATTCAATCACTGGAAATAGCGAAAAGCCGTATTCAAATCATGATTGACAAGGGTATGGATAACCATAACCAGGTACTTCAGGGATTAATCAATAAAGCGAATAAACGTATTGAGGAAATTAAAACTGGTATTAAACCAGCTTTAATGCCTGATGATAATGCGAAATACTATGCTGAAGTAGTCATTGATCTTGATTTGATCAACGAGCCAATGATTGCGGATCCGGATGTAAATAACGCAGATGTTTCTAAACGTTATACCCATGATACCATCAGAGATTTAACTTTTTATGGTGGCGATAAAAAAGTAGATCTTAGTTTCGTAGGATCTTGCATGGTGCACAAAGATGATTTGAAAATCGTTTCTCAAATGTTGAAAAACGTTGAAACCAAAACCGGTAAAGTAGAATTTAAGGCACCACTAGTGGTTGCAGCGCCGACTTACAACATCATTGATGAATTGAAAGCTGAAGGTGACTGGGAATATTTACAAAAATATTCTGGCTTTGAATTCAGTGATGCCCTGCCAAAAAGCACTGCGAGGACGGAGTATGAAAATATTATGTATCTGGAGCGCCCGGGTTGTAATTTGTGCATGGGTAACCAGGAAAAGGCAGCAAAAGGCGATACTGTAATGGCTACATCTACCCGATTGTTTCAAGGTCGTGTGGTGGAAGACAGAGATGGTAAAAAAGGCGAATCTTTATTAGCATCGACACCAGTTGTTGTCTTATCTGCTATTTTAGGCCGCATTCCAAATATTGCAGAATACAAAGAAGCGGTTGAAGGAATTAACTTGACCAAGTTTACCCCCATATCAACAAAACAATAAAGGAGTATACCTTGTTTAAAACACACAATTAATAACAATTAAATTTAAGCAGTATGGCTTTTGATATAGAAATGATCAAAAAGGTTTATGCAAATTTTGGCAGTCGCGTTGATTCGGCCCGCAAAATTGTTGGCAGGCCTTTAACACTTTCAGAAAAGATTTTATACGCTCACCTTTGGGATGGCGATCCTACGAAAGCATTTTCGCGCGGAACGGATTATGTAGATTTTGCACCAGACCGTGTTGCGATGCAGGATGCGACTGCTCAGATGGCTCTTTTGCAATTTATGCAAGCTGGCCGTCCACAGGTTGCCGTTCCTTCTACCGTTCACTGCGATCACCTGATCACTGCAAAAGAAGGTGCATCAATAGATTTACCTCATGCGAGAACAGAAAGTGCAGAAGTTTTTGATTTCTTATCGTCTGTATCAAATAAATATGGTATTGGTTTCTGGAAACCAGGTGCGGGTATCATTCATCAGGTCGTATTAGAAAACTATGCATTCCCAGGCGGGATGATGATCGGAACCGACTCACACACTGTAAATGCAGGTGGTTTGGGTATGGTTGCAATTGGTGTTGGTGGTGCTGATGCCTGTGATGTGATGGCTGGTTTACCCTGGGAGCTTAAATTTCCTAAGTTAATTGGTGTTAAATTGACTGGTAAACTGAATGGCTGGACTGCTGCTAAAGATGTAATTTTGAAAGTTGCAGGTATTTTAACTGTAAAAGGTGGTACTGGTGCAATTGTTGAATATTTCGGTGATGGCGCGATCAACTTAAGCTGTACCGGTAAAGGTACCATTTGTAACATGGGTGCTGAGATTGGTGCGACTACCTCAACCTTCGGTTATGATGAAAGTATGGAGCGTTATTTGCGCTCTACTGACCGGAATGAGGTTGCTGACGAAGCTAATAAAATTAAGGAATACTTAACAGGTGATGCTGAAGTTTACGCAGATCCTGAACAATATTTTGATCAGGTTATTGAAATTGACCTCGACACCCTTGAACCGTATTTGAACGGTCCGTTTACACCAGATTTAGCTACTCCTGTTTCGCAAATGAAAACTGAGGCAGAGAAAAACGGATGGCCATTGAAAGTGGAATGGGGTTTAATCGGTTCTTGTACAAACTCTTCTTATGAAGATTTATCGAGAGCAGCATCAATTGCCAATCAGGCTATTGCGAAAGGTTTGGTTACCAAAGCGGAGTTTGGAATTAATCCGGGTTCGGAACAGGTACGTTATACTGCGAATCGTGATGGTTATTTGAAAACTTTCGAGGATTTAAATGCTACTATCTTTACCAATGCCTGCGGACCATGTATCGGTATGTGGGACAGGACAGGTGCTGAGAAAGCGGAGAAGAATACCATTGTACATTCATTTAACAGAAACTTTGCCAAACGTGCCGATGGTAATCCAAATACATTTGCATTTGTAGCTTCGCCAGAAATGGTAGCTGCGATTGCCATTGCGGGTGATTTAGGTTTCAATCCTTTGACGGATACGCTAACAAATGATAAAGGCGAACAAATCAAATTAGATCCACCTTCAGGCTTTGAATTGCCTACTAAAGGTTTTGCTGTAGAGGATGCAGGTTATCAGGCTCCGGCTGCTGATGGTTCTTCGGTTCAGGTTTTGGTTTCACCTACTTCTCACCGTTTGCAGCTACTGGATCCTTTTACTCCATGGGAAGGTACAGATTTAAAAGGTTTAAAACTGTTAATTAAAGCTAAAGG
Source organism: Pedobacter frigidisoli (assembly GCF_032678525.1). Classification (GTDB taxonomy): domain Bacteria; phylum Bacteroidota; class Bacteroidia; order Sphingobacteriales; family Sphingobacteriaceae; genus Pedobacter; species Pedobacter frigidisoli_A. The sequence goes on along the minus strand of NZ_JAVTSE010000004.1, from coordinate 127,890 downwards.
TAAGTGTACAACGGATCATATTTCTATGGCTGGTCCGTGGTTAAAATTCCGCGGTCACTTAGATAATATCTCAAATAATATGCTGATCGGTGCAGTTAACTACTTCAACGATAAAACAGATAATGTTAAGAATGAAATCACAGGCGAGTACGGTCCTGTTCCGGCAACACAGCGTGCTTATAAGGCTGCAGGTTTTGGTTCTATCGTAATTGGTGACGAAAACTACGGCGAAGGGTCATCACGTGAGCATGCCGCTATGGAGCCACGCCATTTAGGCGTTAGGGCTGTACTGGTAAAATCCTTTGCGCGTATACACGAAACCAACCTTAAAAAACAAGGTATGCTCGGTTTGACTTTTGCTGATAAGGATGATTACGATAAAATCCTGGAAGATGATACTGTGGACATTTTAGGTTTAACTGAGTTTGCGCCAGATAAACCATTGACCCTGGTATTGCACCATTCAGATGGTTCTGAAGATTCTTTCCCGGTTAATCATAGTTACAATGCTCAACAAATCGACTGGTTTAAAGCAGGTGGTGCGCTAAACATCATCAGAGCTGAAGCTGCTGCAAAAGCAGGTAACTAGTCAGGAAGTTCGTTAATTTATATCAAAAATCCCGTTTCGAGTAAAATCAGAACGGGATTTTTTATATGAGTTGGTCAGACACAATTGCTATGGAAATTCATGACCGCAGTTGTAGCAATGATTACATTTATTGGCTTTAATAGGGTACGTAATGGTAAGCAGTGCAAGCAGTTTGACCCACCAGTTGAATTTCTTCTTTGTGGCCATACCGTAGCCTACATCTGAAGATCCGCATTTGCTGCAAATTGTTTGACCTGAAGATTGGGGTATTTTATTCTCCTGATCAATGTAAAACACCTCATCCGTACCAAGAAGCTGATTGATTTCATCCACGTCTTTTTCGAAAACAATCAATTTCACCCCTCCTATAGCCTGATTGTACAAAGGATTGATTGTTGCCAAGTTTTCATCAGCAAGGAAGCATGCGAAACCGGAATCTTCCAGGCGGGCCCTGATAATATTTGCTTCTATTGGATTGTAATAGGTGCTGTAAATTGTTGTCCTGTCGGAGGCCGGTTGAGAAGAGCTCATAATTAAATTTCATTAAAGGTATTGAATCGCTGGCTTTGGCTATTCGATATGTAATATAAAACTTTAGTTCCGGATTGGAAACTCATCAATTAGTTTTTAAGGAATTCCTGCCACCAGTAGCCTGAATATTTTATGGTACGTTCGAGTGTTTTGAAATCGGTGTGTACCAGGCCAAAGCGTGCGTTGAAACCTTCGGCCCATTCAAAGTTATCCATTAATGTCCATGCCATGTAGCCGGTAATCTTAATTCCTTCTTGTTTTGCCTTTAACAGCGCATTCAGGTAAAGCTTAAAATATTCGATGCGTTCTGCATCGACTACATGGCCATTAACCAATTTATCGTGGTAAGCTGCGCCGTTTTCGGTTACCATAATATTTTTAACATTAGGATATGCAGCAAACTGTTTAATGATGTTATAAAAGCTTTCGGCATTTATTTCCCAGCCCATTGCGGTATGTGGTTTCCGCTGGCTTTTGGCTTTTACTTCCCATGCCTGTATCACTGGAATGAAAGCATTATATTTAACCGTTAGCGGAAAGTAATTCTGCAGTCCGATAAAGTCAAAGTCGAATTTCATTCTTTCCTGCAGGCGCCAGGTGCCGTACTCCAGCTGAAACTTTTCGAGGACATCCCAACCGGCTGTAGGAAAACCCAAGCCCTGTGCAGGTTCGATAAACAGGCGGTTCATTAAACAATCTACCCGTTTGGCCGCGAGTATATCATTCTCACTTTGTGTATAGGGAACAATTTCTGAACAGGAATAGGTTGTACCAATGTTGGCATTGCTTACTTCGGCGCGGAGAATTTTACCACCCTCGGCCTGGGCAAGTGCGGTATGTAGAACTGCGGGAAAAAAGTTGCTTAAGCCTGTTTTGCCCGGGGCATGTACGCCGAGCATATAACCGAGAGAGGTGTAGCCAAAAGGTTCGTTCAAAACAATCCAGTTTTTAACTTTATCGCCATATTCGAGTGCACATATACTCACAAAGGCATTGAATGCTGCATTGATGCTAAAGCTTGTCCAGCCGCCCTCGTTTTCCAAAGCCTGAGGCAAATCCCAATGGTATAAGGTGATATACGGTACAATCCCTTGCGATAAGCACTCATCGATTACGTTATGATAAAATCTGATTCCAAGTGGGTTGGTTTCCCCTTTACCGAGGGGTAAAATTCTTGACCATGAGATGGAGAAGCGGAATACCTTAAATCCAAGCAGTGTAACCAATGCAATATCCTCCACATACTTATGGTAGAAATCGCAGGTGATATCCAGCTTATGTCCTTTTTTTATTTTGCCACTTTTGGCAGCAAAGCTATCCCAAATGGAAGGGCCTTTACCCTGTTCAGCCGCGGCACCCTCTATCTGGGTAGCGGCAACAGCAACTCCCCACAAAAATTCGTCTCCAAAATCGCTTGATTTAATCATTTTATTAATTGATAGAGCGTAAGTTGCAAGTTTACTATTAACAAATCATTAATAAAGAAAATTACTTACCGTAAAGCATTTTTTTATAGATTTACTTTATGCGCTTTCTGTTTTTTTTCCTTCTGATCGTAACCAGTGGTTTAGCCGTATGTGCCAGACTTGCTCCGCCAGTTAATGATGAATTGGCAAATGCAATTACTATATCCAATACAAGTGGTTATTGCAGTGGAGATGCAGCATATAACAATATGGAGGCGACTCCCAGCTTTCAGCAGCGTTCGATGAACTGGGCAGCTACAGGAAATGATGTATGGTTTAAATTTACTGCTACTAAATATGCTGTAAATATCAGCGTAAGCGGACAGGTTAACACTACAAGTCCAAATACTTTGAGCGGCCCTCTGGTAGCTCTTTACACTGAAGACGAGTTAAATCAAAACCTCCTCGAAACACCGGGTACAGTGGCGACCTCAAGTAACGTAACCTCTCTGTACGTGGGCACGCTAAAGCTAAACCATGTTTATTATGTTAGGGTAAGTGCCCTGAATAACAATACCGGGACCTTTAAGCTCTGTCTGGATAACTATACGGCACCTATTCAACCCGGGCAGGATTGCGGGACTTTTTCCCTGTTGTGTTCGAAGGAAACTTTTACCCAATTAAATGTAAGCGGTGCCGGGTTAAACAATACTGAATCTGCCGGAACGTGTTTAGGGCAGGAATCAAACTCTGCCTGGTATATGTTTAAAGCCTCTAAAGGTGGAGACTTTACGTTTTTGATTACCCCTACTGTTACTTCAAATGATATTGACTGGATATTTTACGATCTGGGGGTGGATGGTGATTGCAGCGGGGTTAAAGCATCAAACGCCATTCGGTGTGCATCAGGAAGTGGAACTAACTGTAGTCCTTCTTATTACAAAACAGGACTGAGTATGACGGAAACCGATTTGAGTGAATCTGCGGGATGTGTGGCGGGACAGAATGGATTGGTTAAATATGTTGATTTAATTGAAGGACATACCTATGCATTACTGGTTGATAATTTTTCTCCGGGGAATAACGGATTTACAGTAGAGTTTGGTGGAACGGCAGATTTTGCAGGTCCGGCTGCCCACATAGAGGTTGAAAAGCTCAGGCCATGTACTGATAACCAGTCGTACATTTTCAGCGGGCAGGCAAGCAACTATAAAATATTAAAATGGTCATTTGGTGAAGGCGCCAGCTTACAAAGTGCAACAGGAGAAGGACCATTTACGATTACTTATAGTACGCCAGGACAAAAAACGGTAATTTTAGAAGCTGAAGGTTTTAACAAATGTAATGTCATCACGACTGAAACAATCATTGTGGCCAAAACACCGGATAAACCAGTCATCTCGGCTAGTGATTTAACGCTATGTGAAGGAGATACATTGCAACTTTCAACCCCATTTCTTGATCTGGCTACCTACCACTGGTCGGGACCAAATGGATTTCACTCCATGGAACAAAATCCAGTGCTTCCGATGACTGGTGCTGCAAATATCGGGAAATATGAACTTTATGTTCAGGTTGGTGATTGTATCAGTGAAACTAACTTTGTTGAAGTTTTATCTATTGATTTACTCCCGAAGGCTGCATTTTCAATTACTGTTAATAACAGATGCGATCCGGGCCAGAGTTATACACTTACCAACCAATCTACCGGATATGCCAGGCTAAAATGGGATCTGGGTTCGGAAATAAAAAGTAACATAAACCTTTCTAATGACGGAAGGGAGATTTCATTTCTTTCGACAGGGAAAAAGATCATTACGCTTACCGCAGAAAGTAACAACGGATGTACATCCATAATATCCCAAGAGGTTATGGTTGAGCAGCGGCCGGAAAGACCTGAAATCAGCTCTAATCAGGAAGCGTTTTGCCTAAATGATACCATTAGGCTGTCAGTACCTAAACTGGAGGGCATTGTTTACAGATGGACGGGGCCGAATAACTTTACCGATAGCACCAGTAGCATTTCCATACCTGTTAATAATTTTAATGTGGCGGGCTTATACGAAGTTACTCTTACATCAGGGAGTTGCATTTCCCTTCCTGCCAGTATTACTATTCCGGCGATTGCCAGGATTCCGGTCGCCAGTTTTACTACTGACCCGGGTTTCAATATTAAATTTGCGGTACCGGCTGAAATCAGATTTAAAAACAGCTCGAGCTATAGCGATTACTATTTATGGGATTTTGGAGATGGCTTCCATTCGACGAGTGAAAATCCCAATCACATTTATCAGGCTGAAGGAACTTTTAAAATTACCCTTACCGCATACTCAAATAACGGATGTTTTAATTCAGTTACGCAAGGTGACCTGACGATCAAAGGATCAGCATCTGTATTCGTTCCCAATGCCTTTTCACCTAACGGGGATGGTATAAATGATGAGTTGAATGTGGGCATCACGAATCTTAAAAAGTATCATGTACAAATTTATAACCGGATGGGTAGCCAGGTATTTTCTGCAGATAGCATTTTTGATAACTGGAAAGGCGAATATAAAGGGAATCCATTACCAGTTGGTGTTTATTACTATCTTATTAACGGTATCAATTTAAACGGAACTGCAGTCAGATTTTCGGGCTCTGTTACCCTGATCAGATAACTAATCGAGTGATAATCCAATTTGCTTTAACAAGATAGCGGCGTTAAAGGTAGTACAAGGCCCGTGTTTGAGTTTGTAATCGAACTTCATTTCACCGTTTGTAAAAGAGATATCAAAGTGAAAGTTCCTCAATTCGAGATGATGTTTTTCCTTTAAATCGGCTAGTTGTAAATCATGCGTAGCAAAAAGTGCAGGTGTTTTCTGCTCTATTAATTTTTCAACAAAGATCTTTGATCCTAAATATTTATCACGGCTATTTGTACCTCTTAACATTTCATCTATTAATACGAAAGTATCTTTATCTGTCACTACATTATCCAGAATCATTTTTAGCCTGTTAAGCTCTGCTTTAAATGTTGATGTGCTCTCGTTCAGGGAATCTTTGATACGCATATAGGTAACGATAGAAAACACGTACAATTTCATTTCTGCAGCACAAACAGGGGCACCGGAGTAGGCTAATACCATATTTATTCCCAATGTACGGAGGAACGTACTTTTGCCTGCCATATTGGATCCGGTAATGATATCAACTGTAGAATGGGCATCCAGAGCAAAGTTGTTGTCCACCCGAAGATTATCGGCAATTAACGGATGGCCAATGTTTTCTGCTTCGAACGCAAAGTGGTTTGTTATCTCAGGAAAACTCCATTCCGGATGATTATAAGCGGTAGTGGCGAAGGAAATTAATTCTTCGAATTCACCTAAATGATTTAGTCCTTCAATCACGTCTCCGGAAGACGACTGGTACCATTTCTCCAGGCTGATGCAGCATCTGAGATCCCATAGGAATAATCCGTTTAGAATTCCGCCGACAATGAGATTTAATCGTGCATCGAAACGCTGAATTACTTTGGAAAGGCTTTTAATCTCCTGACTAACGGGTGTTTTGGAATGGAGGAATTTTGATATATAGGGACTTTTCCACTGCTGATTTTCTGTCCACAGAATTGCACTGGCGTAACTGTTTAGCAAATTAGCGCTTCCTCCGAAGCTGTAGAAGACCAGGTTTACTTTGGCCCCCAGGATTACATTTACTCCTGTGTGTAAAATTAGCAGCAACACAAACAGCTTCCAGAACATGCTACCGAGAAATATAGCGGCGAGGATTAGAAACCCTGAAATGTAAGGGGCCAATGCTACATAAATTTTTAAGCCCTTTTTGTGGATAAAGTTAAGCTGTTCACCGAGTTTACTTTTTAATTGTGTTTTGATTTCTTCAATTTTATTTACATCATGACCGTGAAGATTTGCCCTGAAACTGAAAGTGTTTCCGATTTTCTCTTTCACCTCTTTTATCGCTTCCTGGCGCTGCAAAATTTCATCTGGCACATTTTTAATGGATAGTTTTTGAGCCAAAGTATGGTTCCCAATTTTGGTGCTGCACCGATTAAGCAAAGCAAACAGGGACGAGTTGCCAAAGATATCCAAATCTGATGTGTATGGGTGCGTTTCAGATTCATACCGGGTTCCATTATCATATCCATTGATTCCACCATTGAGTATATTGAATTCGTTTTGATAAACCCAGAGTAATTGCTTTTGATATTCAATTTCTTTATCCAGTATGCTTTGCTTTCGAACTATATAAACAAAAATGAACACTGGAATGATCAGTAATATTTGAATAAGTGTACGCCATACGTTGTCTGCAGAATTAAGCAGGAGTACAAAGAAGAGGATTTCGGAAAGAAATAAAGCAATCCTGATAAGCGAAAGATTGTCGACCTGCTTCCTTGTTTGTATAATCTTTGTTTGAACAGCTTTTACTTTAGCTTCGTAACCAGCTATGATTTCTGATTTAGTTATTGGCATTTTCTAGTGGAATATTCCCAAAGGTATAAGAACAATGGGTATTTGGAAAGATATTTTTCGGGTTGAAAATGCTAGCGGGGAGGTTAGCGCAAATAGCAAAGAGGTGAAAGGTTCTGGTTGCCAAGCATTTTTATTTCAAGAAAATAACAGATTTTCTCTAAGTTTGAAGTTCTAAAATCGACCAGCAGATGAGGATTAGCTTGATTGCAATCGGAAAAACCGAGGACAAGTATTTAATAGAGGGCATTGATAAATATCTAAACCGTTTGAAGCACTACATCAACTTCAGTTTTTTAGCCATTCCTGATGTTAAGAACGTAAAAAACCTGAGTGAAGCACAGCAAAAAGCCAAGGAAGCCGAGTTATTGCACAAACAAATCAACAATGGTGATGTTGTGATTTTACTGGATGAGAAAGGGAAAAAATATAGTTCAGTAGATTTCTCGAATTATCTGAATAAGCAGATGATTGGAAGTGTTCAACATTTAATTTTCATCATCGGTGGGCCGTATGGCTTTGATGAGAGTATTTATAAAAGGGCTAATGGTTTGATTTCCTTATCTGATATGACTTTTTCTCATCAGATGATCCGGTTGTTTTTTGTTGAGCAATTATACAGAGGCTTTAGTATTTTGAAAGGTGAGCCCTATCATCATGCGTAGCATTGGTTTTTAAATAAGTATGGAATTGTGATCCATCAATCATCATAAATAGAAAAGCGATGTTAAATAAATATAAAAGGGATTACAGATTTAAAAGTAATCAGAGCGGAAACAATAAGGTTTTATGGATTAGTATCATCCTTGCCCTAGGGATAGGCGCAATTGTTTATTATTTCTTTTAAAACAAAAAACACCAGGTTGAAGCCTGGTGTTTTTTCTTAGCGGTAAAATAAGCTTAAACACCTTTTTTACTTGTCATGCTTGCTTTTTTAGCTGGTGCAGAAGTTTTAGTTGTTGCTTTAGCTCCTGCTGCTTTTGTTGCAGCAGATTTTGGTTTTTTATCTGCTGCTGCTTTTTCCTCTGATAATTTAACTTCAGCTGGTGTTCCAGGCGTTTCTGGGGTATCTTCAGTAAATAAAGGCAAATCTTTCAACAGGTTGTACCAGGTAACAATTTTCTTCATATCAGAAGCATATACTTTTTCCTGATCATGGCCAGGTGCTACTTCAAGAAAGTAAGGACGTAGATTTTCTTTCAAGTCAGGAGTAGATCCTTTAGCTGTAATATTATCGAAAATACTGGCCAGCTTGATTTCTTCTTCTTCGCCATATACCGTAATATCTTCAAGGGAAGCTAGTTTGGTATTGGTGATATTGGCTACAATTTTAGTTTTCTGAGCGTCCAGGCTTTCTAAAATGTACCCTACTTTATTTTGTCCTACCAGTTTGAATAAACCCGGTCTGCCAGATACGGCAACAATTCCTCTTAAGTTCATATATTTGAAATGTGAGATTTAGCTATGAGATACTGAAGTTACAACGGCATTCCATATCCAAATCTATTGTTTAATTATTTACATGATTAAGAGTTTAAATTTGATTGATTAATCAAATCAAAGGTCTCCTATCTCAAGTCTGTTAATGCTCTAGTCTTCTAAAATTTCTACTGTTAGAATTTTATCACCCTGACGGATATCATCTACAAGATCGACATTTTCTACTGCTTTACCAAAAACGGTGTGGTTGCGATCCAGGTGAGCGGTATTTGCCCTACTGTGGCAAATGAAGAATTGCGATCCACCAGTGTTACGTCCGGCGTGTGCCATTGATAATACTCCACGATCGTGATATTGATTTTCGCCATCTAATTCGCAATCGATTTTATAACCCGGGCCACCTGTTCCTGGCATTCCTGTTGCGCCATCTTTCGAATTAGGGCAACCAGTTTGTACCATAAAATTAGGGATTACACGGTGAAAAGTTACACCATCATAAAATCCTTCTTTTGCTAATTTTTTGAAGTTTGCAACTGCTTTTGGAGCATCTTGTTCGAAGAACTCAACAGTCATATCACCTTTTTCGGTTTTTATTATTGCTTTACTCATATCTATTTTTAAATCGTATTAAATTATTTCTACTTCTTTGGCAATCGTATATTTTAAAAAGTAGAGGGCAAAAATAGCAAAATTGTATAACTTATAACACCTTTAAATTTTTCTAAACAGTTTAAATACGGTATTTTAGTACTTTAAGCATTTACCGTTTTGATAAAGAAATATTATATCCTCGTTTTTTGTTTGCTATGTTCTTTGGGTCTCCGTGCCTCATCTTTATTGATCTACATGGATGAAGACCAAAAAAACCACCTTAAAGCATATGGTATTGCTTATTGGGCGATAAGCAAACAGGCTGAAGTAGACTGGCTTTTAAATTACCGGGGAGGAAGTTTTCTGATCAAATACAACAAAACTGTTGAAGAGGAACTGAAGATCAGGGGTGTATCGTACGAGGTGATGGCAGACGGCAAGGTGGTGAATTTGTTAAATGAGATCAGCGATCCATCGGTAAATATGGAAATGGTTAAACTGGAAAAGATTCCAAAGATTGCAGTGTACTCTCCAAAAAGTAAGTTGCCCTGGGATGATGCGGTAACTCTTGTGTTAACCTATGCAGAAATTCCTTACGATGTGATATATGATGACGACATTTTACAGGACAAGTTAACCAAATACGATTGGTTACACTTACATCATGAGGATTTTACGGGGCAATACGGCCGTTTCTGGGCTAACTTCAGATATGCGACCTGGTATCAGGAAGATGTGAAAAACCAGGAGGCCTTGGCGAAAAAGATGGGTTACAAAAAGGTTTCAGAGATGAAACTGGCTGTAGCCAAGCATATTAAAGAATATTGTGCCGGCGGTGGATTTCTGTTTGCTATGTGTTCGGGAACGGATAGTTTTGACATTGCTTTAGCTGCAGAGGATGTGGATATTTGCGCACAGATGTTCGACGGTGATGCCGCAGATCCAAATGCACAATCCAAACTGAACTTCAATAAAACACTTGCGTTTCAAAATTTTAAGCTGGATAATAATCCAATGAATTATGAATTTTCAGATATTGATGTAACCCAGTTCAGGAGCTTAAATCAAAGCAACGATTACTTTACACTGTTTGATTTCTCAGCGAAGTGGGACCTTGTTCCAACGATGCTTACGCAAAACCACGACAAGGTGATCAAAGGCTTTATGGGACAAACTACCGCTTTTAAAAAGAGCCTGGTTAAAACGAGTGTTACTGTACTAGGAGAAAATAAAGGTGCTGCTGAGGTAAGGTATCTGCATGGAGAGATTGGAAAAGGGCAGTTTACTTTTTATGGGGGCCATGATCCAGAGGATTATCAACACGCAGTAGGCGATCCTCCGACTGATTTGAACCTGCATCCGAATTCTCCCGGCTACCGTTTAATTTTAAATAATGTATTGTTTCCTGCTGCCAAAAAGAAACCTCAAAAGACTTAGTGTTTGATTTTTCGTGTAGCATTCCTAATAACTATACAATAAAAATTCTTTTTCTGGTAATGATAAGGGAATGGTTAAAAAATGTTAAAGCATTTTAAACCATACTGTAAATCAACAGCTTAAAGACCTTTATTGTAACACACATGATACTTTGGCACAGCTTTTGGATATAGGGCTAGTAATTAACAATCAGGCATGAAGCCTGAAATTTAAAAACAAGATTCTTTACCTAAGGAAAAATATTATGAAAAAGTTATTATTAAGTGCATCGGTTATTTTATTGGCAACGGGTGCTTTTGCACAAAACACTATGTCGGGTTCGGATGCAAGATTTGGTATTAAAGCAGGTGTAAACTTAGCGAGGTTTCATGCCTCGGATTTTGACGGAAGCTCTACCTTCAATGACAATGTAAAAGATAATGTTGGTTTTAATGTAACTGCCTTCGCAGACTTTGGAGTGGGAAATAACTTTTTCATTCAACCAGGGGTATCATTACAAAATAAAGGGGCTAAGTTTGAAAGTACCGATGCGCTTACAGTTGGAAACAGCACAACAACGATTGTTTCTTCTAATAAAACAAGTTTGATGACGATTGAGGTACCGGTTAATGCCGTTTTCAGAATCCCTACCGGTGATGCCGGTGCAGTTCAGATTTCTGCAGGTCCGTACATTGGATTCAATGTTTCGGGTAAAAACAAATTAGAGTCGACCACGACTATAAGAAACAATACTACGAATACTTCATCGGTATCTAACTCTTCAAGCGAGGATGACTTATCGTTTGGTACTGCTACAGACAAGGACTACAGTGGTACAGAATTCGGCGCTAACTTTGGTTTAGCTTACCGTACAAATTCTGGCTTTCTGGTTGGTGCAAACTACGGTTTAGGTCTATCTAATTTAGTTCCAAAAGATTCAAGATCGGGAGATGGTAAATTAACAAACCGTGTATTAGGATTTACAGTTGGTTATTCTTTCTAATTCTAACCTAAGATTAAAAAAACGCCGTTTCTAACAAAACGGCGTTTTTTTTTTTGTGGTAATGTTTTAGTCGTAAAAGTTCCAGCTTACTCCAAACTTCAGTAATGCATCCTGCATTGGGTATCTGTTGACGGTGTAGTATCCTTTTTGAAACAGTCCCTGATTGATGAAATCATATTTAACGAAAATGTTTGCCCTCTTTAAATTTGCCTTAAAAAATACATCGACAATTGGTTTTGAACTCAATGTTGTGGCATTATTGGTATCGATATAGAACTGTGATGTAGCCGGCGAATAGTAATAGTTGGCATATTCTGAATTGTACCTTACATCAAATCCGAGGTTAGCCTTAAGTACTTTAAAGAAAGTATTTTCGAAGTATAAACTATTATAGGTATAAAATTCGGGGGTTCTTAAAATTTCATTGTCTGTTTTCTGGTAAGCAATGTAATTCTCCAATCCAAACCGTCCGAAACGCCATTTTTTCTGGAGATCAATTCTGATGAGACTAATATCTGTTCCTTCCTGTTTAGGCAAAATTGAGTTATAACCGGCAGAATTATCTAAAGCAAAATAGAGGTAATTACTGGTTAAAAAATATTTCGCTCCAGCATTAAGTCCGATCCTATCATTTACATAGTTGAATGACAAATTACTAACTTTAGTATTTTTAAAGCCCTGATCATTCCATTGATAATGGTTGCCGTGGTAATAGTTGTAGATGGCCGAAGGTGACTGATTTTGCGTATAAGCTCCTAATTCGATCCTACCGATTGCCCTGCTCAATAAGATTTTTGATTTAGCTTCATAGAGGTAATCGCCGGCATTTTCCCCCTGTAAAATCTGCTGCAAATCGAGATTGAAATCGACATTGCTGCTGAATCTATATCCTGCATTCCCCAGAATAGTTACGTTTTGATAAACGAAACTACTTTGTTCGTAATTATTTCCATCAGATTTAATTCCCATAAACTGATGCTTAAAATATTCGTGCCTGATCCCTGCATCAATTTTCAATTCGTTCTTAATTACTGCAGCATTTTTAGACCTCAGAAAAAAGCTGTATATAAATTCGTTTTTCACACGCTGGACATGGGTGGAATCGTTTGTATAAGTGTTACTGTTTATTCCAGGGGGCAATACATGACTGGTATCAGCGTCGGTTTTATAGAAATCGTAACTATCATTATTATACTCGAGGGTATAAGTAATCTTATTTGTTGGCAATGCACTGCTTAGCTGGCTGGATGTACTATCAATTCTGCCTACGTAATAAGTTTGCTTTAAGAATAAGGTGTTTTTTCTGTACAGGTTACGTGCATCGGATAACCTAACAGGCTCTGCATCTCTGCTGATTTTAGTATAGTCATCGTTAAAAATGGTTGTTTTTTGTGTAGATCCGTTTTCATATCCTCTCATGGTGTTGAAGATGGCAGACGCCCACATATTATAGCGTTTATTAGGTGATTGATACCAGGAGAATACCGCTACATTGAGATTATCGCCCCTTTGGCGGGAATAAAATCCACGCGAATCGCCACGATTGAAATTTAATCCGACATTCCAGTTCTTCTTGATATTCTGCGTGTGGATAGCTCTGAAAAGCTGTTCCTTTTGTCCTGCACTTATAAAATACAGGCTGGTAAAGGGCGTACGTGCCTGATAGTAGATGATATCTTCAGGCGTAAGGGCGTAATAATCGAAGGAATGGAATCCGGCATCGAAACCAATGCGTTTACTTGGCTCATACAAGAGCGGTCTTGCTGCAAGGCCCATATTTCCATTATTTATGGTTGGATGAAGCGGTTGCAGCAGCGGGCTATAATTTTGAATATTTAATGTTGAGGTATCAAGAGGTAGCAGTATTATGCTGTCTTTACTTAATGATAGTTTAGTGAAACGAATGTATTTCGCTGTAAATACCACAGAGTCTTTTCCTCCATCTAATTTTTTGCGGACAGAATCTAACTCTTTATTGGTTCCTACTTCGGTTTTTAAATCCTGGGCAAAAGTTTTCTGTATACCCGAAAGTATGAGTATTATAAAAAAGATTTGAAGACACTTACCCATTTTATAATTCGGCAATTAGACGGGTTAAAATTTCAGTCATTTTAGGTTCGGCCTTTGCCGCAGCTTCTAAAATTTCCTCCAGGTTAAATGGTTGCAAATCTTCAGGAAAACCTTCGTCGGTTAACACGGAAATAGCAAAAACCGGTAAACCGGCATGGTTGGCTACGATTACTTCAGGCACCGTGCTCATGCCTACAGCATCAGCACCTATTAAACGTAAATACCTGTATTCGGCTTTGGTTTCTAAATTCGGGCCAGATACGGCAACATAAACGCCCTTGTGACATTTCACATCAACACTTTTAGCAATCTCCAGTGCTTTAGAAATGATATCACGTTTGTAAGGCTGACTCATATCGGGAAAACGTGGCCCGAGTTCACTTTCAATTAAGCCTCTCAGCGGATTATCGGGCTGCAGATTGATATGATCTTCGATGATCATTAAATCGCCTTTTTTAAACGCTGGATTTAATGAGCCTGCAGCATTGGAAACAATCAGATTTTCGATTCCTAATCCCTTCATTACCCTAACCGGAAAGGTTATTTGTTGCATACTATAACCTTCATAATAATGAAGACGCCCCTGCATGGCTACGATTTTTTTACCATTCAAGGTTCCAAAAATCAGCTTACCACTATGAAATTCCAGTGTTGAGATCGGAAAATTAGGTATGTTGGAATACATCAACTGATGCTCAACTTCGATGTCTTTTACGAGGCCACCTAAACCGGTGCCCAGGACAATACCTATTTCAGGTTTGAAGTTTTCGGTTTTGCGTTTAATATATTCAACTGTTTCTTCTATTGCTCTTAACATAGTTTAAAATAAGTTCATCAAAGGTAATCTTATCTTCTTCAAATAATTCAACCTCGATGGGTAAAAAATATACGGGTAAATTTACCAGTAAATCTTCAAATCCCGCAGCTTTTAAACGCTTACTATCCTTTTCTGTTGTGATGATGATTTTTTCTTTTTGTACCCCCGATTGAAATGCTTTTTTAAACCGCGTTATATCTTCAGGTTTAAACGCATAGTGATCAGGAAACTCTTCATGGTGAATGGTTTGGGAGTACTTTTGAAGTTCTTCAATGAGTGGTGCAGGATTGGCAATTCCGGTTAACAAGAAGATTTCATAGTCCTTTATTGCGTTAAGTGGAAGGCTGTCCCCTTCCTTGTACAAGTGCTGAAGATCGGCGTATTTGAGGTAGGAATGTAAGACCTTTTGCGTATTATCAGGTTGCAATTCATTTATTGATGCTTGTTGGGCAACATGTAATAATGGAACCGGAGATTTGGTTACCAGTAATATATCGGCTCTTTTTCTTGAAGAGAAGACATCTCTTAAATTTCCTACAGGAAGTAAAAACTGCAGAGTGCCCAGTTTTCTAAATTCGAAAAGCAAAATATTTAATCCGGCACTAACTGCGCGATGCTGAAAGGCATCATCAAGAATAATTAAATCGTGGTTTTCTTTTAATTTTTCAATGCCTGCTACCCTGTCTTCGCAAACAGCAACCGTAACATTATCGAATTTCTGGTAGTATTGCAGAGGCTCGTCGCCAATTGTAAGGGCAGTTGCATTGTGATCGGCAAGAACAAACCCTTTGGTTTTACGACCATATCCCCTGCTTAGAATTGCAATTTTATAACCGGCAAGAAGCCTGACCAGGTATTCTGTTGTTGGTGTTTTTCCTGATCCTCCAACAGCCAGGTTACCAACACATATTACAGGTAAATCGAATTTAACTGAACGCATCAGGCCCCAATCGTAAAGCTTTTTACGAAGGGTAATGGCCAGGCCGTAAATTAACGAGAAAGGAAGTAATAAAAGACGTAAATAATTAAGGAACATAATTCATTGTTTTCAAAAGTACAGATTATTTAAAATAAAAGCATTGCCCGGTGGGATGCCTTATAAAGCAACCCCGATTTGCTAAAAAATGTTTGAATGATTATTTGAGGATTTTAAAGTGGTAGTTTTTGTATATGATGCTACCAATGCAAAGAAGTTTTTTACTATAATTGCTAATTAACAAAACTCTATCTTATGTCTCCTAACAAACGTTTAATAGTTGGCCAGGGCCAGATAAGCGGCTATATATCGATTTTTTTAGCCGTTTTAGCGCTTCTTGGAATTTTATGTTTCCATTACCCGGAAAAGTTGACCACACCAGAATTTCGGGAGGTTTACACGAAAGACAGCATGGAAGCGCTAATGCTTGGTGGGGTTATTGCTTCTTTTTTCTTCGCTGCATTGAGTATTATTTTGAGCAAGAAACTAAAATGGGGATGGCCTGGTTTTGCGCTTGCAGCACTTGCTGTTGTTTTAGGCGCATTGAGTGTAGAAGGCAGAGATGTTGCGAAATCTTCCTGGCATTTTGGTTTGGACTGGATGATTCTGGATTTACTTTTAATGGTAGCGATCTTTGTTCCGCTGGAACTGTTTTTTCCAAAAAATGATAGCCAGACTAAATTCCATGAGGAGTGGCGAACCGATTTAACCTATTTTGTAATCAGCCATTTATTTATTCAGTTTTTTGGAATTATTACCAAAAAGCCGGCAGTTTTATTTTTTGGCTGGATGGGACTGGATAAGCTTCATACCTGGGTACAGGGCTTACCATTTATTGTTGCTTTGTTTTTAGCTTTTTTTACGACAGATTTGTTTCAGTATTGGGCGCACCGGTTTTTTCACACCCGCGTTTCGCTATGGCGCTTTCACTCCATCCATCATTCTACGCAAAATATGGATTGGCTGGCGGGCAGCCGGACGCATTTTATCGACATCTTTTTTACTCGTGCAATGACCTTCATTCCATTGTATATTCTGGGTTTTTCATCAACGGTATTTAATGTTTACATCATATTTATTGCGATCCATGCTGTATTAATCCATGCCAATACCCGAATCAATTTCGGTTTTCTGAAATATATTTTCACTACGCCACAGTACCATCATTGGCATCATTGCGAGGACCCCAAATACTACGGGCATAATTTCGCATCGATATTTCCTTTTATTGACATGATGTTCGGTACCTATTATTTGCCAGGCAAAGAGTGGCCTGCCGGAACCGGCGTACATGAGGCGGAATATCCAAAAGGCTTTGTTAAACAAACGATTTATCCGTTTACGAAAAGTCCGTTTGATACGAATTTAAACATGGAAGAACGAAGTGACAGGTAACACAAACGTTTGCTTTATTTTCTTTACAGAATAATAGAATTGCATCTGTTAAAAAGCCCTATCTTTGCGCAACTCATAAAAAATACACTATGCTTAAAGGATTTTTTAACGTACCCACTCCGGTAAACGAACCTATATTAAACTACGGCGCTGGCAGTAAAGAACGTGCTCTTTTGAAAGAAGCACTTGCCGAGGCCCGTTCATATCAGCAAGACATTCCGATGTATATTGGTGGCAAAGCGGTACATACAGCCAAAAAAGGCAAGGTTGTTCCTCCACATGATCATCAACACATTTTAGCCCAGTTCAGCATTGGGGATAAGACTCATATTACACAGGCAATTGATGCGGCTTTAGCGGCAAAAGAAGACTGGGAAAACCTTTCCTGGGAACACAGAGCGGCAATCTTTTTAAAGGCAGCTGATCTAATTGCGGGAAAATACCGTTATAAATTAAATGCTGCGACGATGCTGGGTCAAAGCAAGAATGCTTATCAGGCTGAAATTGATGCAGCATGTGAGCTGATTGATTTCTTACGTTTTAACGTAAGTTACATGTCTGAAATTTATAAGCAGCAACCACCTGTATCTCCTAGAGGCAGTTGGAACCGTGTTGAGCAGCGCCCTTTAGAAGGTTTTGTTTTTGCTTTAACGCCGTTCAACTTTACTGCAATTGCCGCTAATTTACCTGCGTCAGCAGCCATGATGGGCAATGTGGTGGTTTGGAAACCTGCCGATACGCAGGTTTACGCAGCTAATCTTTTAATGGAAATTTTCCGTGAGGCAGGTTTACCAGACGGTGTTGTAAACTTAGTTTACGCAGACGGACCTGAAACAGGTGAAGTAATTTTCAACCATCAGGATTTTGCAGGCATTCATTTTACAGGTTCTACTAAAGTATTTCAGGAAATATGGAAAACGATTGGAACAAATATTCATAAATACAGATCTTACCCTCGTATTGTTGGCGAAACAGGTGGTAAGGATTTTATCCTTGTTCACCCGTCTGCACAGACGGATATTGCGAGCACAGCAATTGTACGTGGCGCTTTCGAATACCAGGGACAGAAATGTTCTGCTGCCAGTCGTGTGTATATAGCAGAAAGCTTATGGCCGGAAATTAAATCGCAGATGCTGCGTGATATCGCTTCATTTAAAATGGGCGGTACTGAAGACTTCACTAATTTTATTAATGCGGTTATCGACGAGCGTTCTTTTGATAAGCTGGCAAAATACATTGATCAGGCTAAGCAAGATAAAGGTGTTGAAATAATTGCAGGTGGCAATTATGATAAGAGCAAAGGTTATTTTGTTGAACCGACCGTTTTAGTGGTTGAAGATCCGAAATATACTACGATGTGTGAAGAATTATTCGGCCCTGTTTTAACGGTGTATGTTTATGCAGATCAAGACTTCGATTCTATCCTGGAAGTAATTGATACCACATCTCCGTATGCTTTAACAGGCGCCCTGATTGCACAAGACCGTTATGCAATCGAAAAGGCAAGTTATGCATTACGTAATTCTGCAGGTAACTTCTACATCAATGATAAATGTACTGGTGCAGTGGTTGGACAGCAACCATTTGGTGGGGCGAGAGGTTCTGGCACGAATGACAAAGCAGGTTCGATGATTAACTTATTGCGTTGGGTTTCTCCACGTACAATTAAAGAGGTTTTCGAATCGCCAACTGATTACCGTTATCCTTTTTTAGCAGAAGATTAATTGCTTTTAGCAGAAGATTAATTGCCCATATTCCTGAGCAGGAAATTTTAATCATCTGATTATTTATAATGAAAACCCTTGAGCAATCGGGGGTTTTTCTGTTTTAAAGGATTACCCTGCTAACAAAGCAAGCATGTTGCAGTGAATGTTGATATGGTGTCGGATCATTCTTGTAAAACCATCACGAGTTTCTGCTGTTCTACCTATAGTAAAAGAGAATATTATGGAAAGCAAGAATGAAAATTTAAAAGACAAAAACGCTGATAACAGTGCTGATAAAACCAATATGCCTGATCAGCTTGTGCCCCGACATCATAGTGACGAAAACAGCGACAAAAATAAAGTAAAATCTGATGCGGGTAATCTGGGAAGAAATTTTGGCAGAGGGGATTTTGGTTCGGAAGAGGCGCGTGAAGATGCAGAAAAAGGAAACGAAGGACACGCAGGCAATATGCCAAATTCAACGAGCTAGTAAAGCGACGGCAGTTGCCGGCGCTTTATCTGGCAAAACATCCAATATATAGATCTTAAGTACTTAGTTTCGTATCAGGAGTTTTACTTCTTTATTTCTTCTAAAATCTGATTGGTTAATTTGGGAACTATGTAGTGTTTTTTAATGTTCTCAAGTGTTACAATTATGCCTTTTGTGTAAGCATTGTGTTTGTAATTGAAAATAGTTTCCAGCACATCAGGATCAATGTATCGTGCGTTTGAACCGTCGATAATGACATTGGTTTCTCGTGGGATATTGGTTAGCAGAACCTGAATTGCTGCTTTATTTAAAAATGAGACTTCTTCCGCCAATTTAATTCTTATATTTTTCTTATCGCCATCATTGGTAATTCTGTAGAAATAAGGGTTTCGCATGTTGGTGCGTAACAGATAGAAAATTGAGACGAGCATTCCAACCGCCACCCCTTTAAGCAAATCGGAGAACAGTACTGCAATAATTGTTACTACGAAGGGGACGAACTGATCCCAGCCTTTGTGAAACATATGTTTAAAAAGGCTAATTCTGGTAAGTTTATAACCAGTTACCAGCAGGATTGCCGCCAGGCAGGACAAGGGAATCATATTAATAACCTGGGGAATAGATAATAGTGACAACAATAACCAACCCCCATGGAAAATAGCCGACATTTTAGTTCTTCCCCCGGCATTTACATTCGCAGAGCTGCGGACAATTACCGATGTCATGGGTAAACCGCCCACCATACCGCTCGCTATATTTCCTATACCCTGTGCCATCAATTCTCTGTTTGTAGGAGACACACGCTTGATGGGATCGATCTTATCAATTGCTTCAATGCTTAGGAGGGTTTCCAAGCTTGCCACCACAGCAATTGTTACCGCGACGATGTAAACATTTTTATTACTGAGCTGAGAAAAATCGGGCATTGTAAACAGCCCTAAGAATTCAGCAAAACCACCTACTACCGGTATTTTCACCATCTGATCTGCACGGAGGGGATGGCCGGCTTGAGCGAAAAAAACAGTACCGGCCACGCCAAGGATAACTACCAGTAGTGGCGCAGGAACAATAGCGAGTTTGGGGAACTTAGGCCAGATGATTAGAATGGCAATTGACAGGAGACTAATTACGACTGCACCAAGACTAAAATGGCTGAGTGCTGCAGAGATGGCAGAAAAGGTATTTTCATGATCCTGCTGAAAGAATCCTTCATCACCCGTAAAATCAGTATCCACTCCTAAGGCATGGGGAAGTTGTTTAAGAATTAAAATAAGGCCGATAGCAGCCAGCATTCCCTCAATTACACTTGAAGGGAAATAGTTACCTACCGTTCCGGCTTTTATAAGGCCCAGAATCAACTGAAGTACCCCTGCTAAAACTACGGCAAGTAAAAAAGTTTGATAATTGCCCAGGGAGGTAATTGCCCCAAGGACAATAACTGTTAATCCGGCAGCAGGCCCGCTTACACTTAGCTGTGAACCACTAACAGAGGCTACAACTATGCCACCAATAATACCTGTCAGGAGGCCTGCAAATAAGGGGGCACCCGAAGCGAGTGCAATGCCTAAACATAGTGGCAAGGCCACCAAAAAGACCACAATACTGGATGGCAGATCCTTTTTAAGATTTTTTTTAAGGAAATATTTTGTTATACCTATGCCTGATGACAAATGGTCTGACTGTTTCATATCGATATTAATATCTGTTATGCTGAAAAATAAATAACTCTATAAACCTGCCTTGGCGCTGGAGATACCAGGGCTAGCAGCTTATAGCTTTGCGGAAAGAATTAAACTGAAAACGGGATATTAAATAAGGTTTGGGGGAGGTGTTGGAACCGTTGGATGATACGGATCGGCGTAGCGGCGAAAATGCTCTATGAAACTACTTTTCAAAATGAAATGACTGGAAGAAAACTCGTAAGAGAAAATAGGATGGTTTAGTTCTACCAGTTTAAAATCGGTAAATTTGGCTGTATCTTTAGCTGTGTCTTTTCCACCATCATGCTCAAGCTCAATCTGCATAATCACCGCCTTCATCATGTCTTTATCTATACTCGAGAAAAATACCGGCGCACCAGAAATTCCCATCTTGGCAATGAAGATGAGCATAAAAGCTGATACGATGAGATATTTATACTTTCTGAAAAGCATGACGATTTTCTAATCTTATTCTAATGTGTTGTACAAAAGTAAATGCTTAATTGGTTTTTCAATGGATATCTGAAAAAAAATATGCGTTGATGCAATTATGTTAAAAACAATAAGTGCCTGAATTTCAATTGTGACATTACCTGATTGGAAACTATCAATTAACTACCAATACTTTCCATAATGCATGATTGTAAAAAAACAAAGGTTAATTATGTACTTGCATTCACGGGACTAATTTTTAAATTTAGATTCTGTTAATTGCGGCATATGGATAAAAAGATAGCACTACTTCAGGATAAAATAAGACAGGCTCAACTTGGTGGCGGGCAGGTACGCATAGACAGCCAGCATCAAAAAGGTAAGTTAACAGCCCGCGAGCGTATCCACTTTTTAATGGACGAAGGAAGTTTTGAGGAGATAGGCATGCTGGTTACCCACCGCAGTACTGACTTTGGGATGGAGCGTGAGCGATACCCGGGAGATGGTGTAGTTACCGGTTACGGCACCATAAACGGGCGGCTAACCTACATATTCTCTCAGGACTTTACTGTTTTTGGAGGATCTTTATCTGAAACCCATGCCGAAAAAATCTGCAAGATAATGGATATGGCCATGAAAAACGGGGCTCCGTTAATTGGTTTGAATGACAGCGGAGGTGCACGCATACAGGAAGGCGTTGTTTCATTAGGCGGCTATGCTGATATTTTTTACAAGAATGTTCAGGCATCTGGTGTTATTCCGCAGCTATCGGCCATTATGGGGCCATGTGCCGGCGGTGCGGTGTATTCTCCGGCAATAACCGATTTTATTTTAATGGTGGAAAATACTTCTTATATGTTTGTTACCGGGCCAAATGTGGTAAAAACAGTTACCCACGAAGAAGTTACCTCAGAGGAACTAGGCGGGGCAACTACCCACGCTACCAAATCGGGGGTAACACATTTTGCCTGTGCCAATGAAATAGAGGCAATAGGCCATGTAAAAAAACTTTTGAGTTACATGCCTCAGAATTGTGAGGAAATACCAGCTTCACTTTCCTATCATCCATCGGATGAAAGCAGACCACTGTTAGATCAACTTTTACCCGAAAATATATCTCAGCCTTACGATATGCGGGAGGTGATATCGAACGTATGCGACAGTAGTTCTTTCCTGGAGGTACATAAAGATTTTGCCGAAAATATTGTTGTTGGCTTTGCAAGGCTCGCAGGAAGAAGTATAGGTATTGTGGCGAACCAGCCTGCCTACCTGGCTGGTGTTCTGGATAGTAATTCTTCAGTAAAAGCCGCAAGGTTTGTACGCTTTTGCGATTGTTTTAATATACCACTTTTGGTTTTTGAGGACGTTCCTGGTTTTCTGCCTGGTACCGATCAGGAATGGAATGGTATTATAGCAAATGGAGCTAAACTACTGTACGCGTTTAGTGAGGCTACTGTACCACGTGTTACGGTAATTACAAGAAAAGCTTATGGCGGTGCATATGATGTGATGAACAGCAAGCATATTGGTGCAGACATGAACTATGCCTGGCCCAGTGCGGAAATTGCTGTAATGGGGGCTAAAGGTGCTGCGGAGATCATATTTAAAAAGGAAATCTCGATGTGTGACAATCCTGAAGAGAAGTGGTTAGAGAAAGAAAAATTATATTCAGATATTTTCGCCAATCCTTATCGCGCAGCAGAGCGTGGCTTTATTGATGAAGTAATCGAACCGTCCCAAACCCGTATTAAGTTGATTAAAGCATTCAAAATGTTGGAAAATAAGGTGGTGAACGCCCCCCGAAAGAAACACGGGAATATCCCTTTGTAAGGTTGGATGATTTATGATGGAATTAAAGAAAGTAGACATAGTATTAATGGCCTTTTGCACAGGCTTAATTGTTGCAAACATATATTATTGCCAGCCACTGGTTATTCTGATTGCTAAAGATTTCAATCTGACAGAAAGTTACGCCGGGAGAATTACCTACCTCACTCAAATTGGATATGCTTTGGGATTATTCCTGTTGGTGCCCTTAGGAGATATGTTTGAACGGAGAAAGCAAATTCTGATTATAACCTGCTTAGCTATTGCAGCTTTATTGGTGGCTGCTGTTTCGCATACATTTTTTCTACTTGAAATTGCGTCGTTGTTAATAGGTTGTTGCTCGATTGTTCCACAACTGATTTTGCCACTTGCAGCAAGTTTGAGTAGCGATGAAAATCGTGGTGCAAATATTGGGTCGATTATGAGCGGCTTGCTGGTTGGAATACTGGCATCGAGGGCGGTAAGCGGAAGCATTGGTTTTTGGCTGGGCTGGAGAGCTGTATATTACATTGCAGCAGGAATCTGTTTGTTGCTGATTGGCTTAATGGCTAAGCGTTTCCCTCAAAGCTATCCGTCGTTTAAGGGAAAATACCGTGAACTGATGTATTCCATGTTCAGCTATATTAAAACACAACCAGTTTTAAGAGAGACTTCGATCATCAACTTTTTAGCCTTTGCCATCATCAGTGCATTCTGGACCACAATGGTATTGTTCCTTGCTAACCCTCCGTTTAATTTCCAGACTTTGCAAATTGGTTTATTTGGAATTGCCGGTGCAGCAGGCGCGCTTGCCGCCCCGCTTGTGGGGAAACTAAGCGATGGGAATAACCCAAGGAAGAACCTGATGATCGGGTTTATATTACAGATTGTAAGTGTAACGCTTTTCTATTTTACGGGTAATCACTTGTATTTGTTTGTGGTTGGAATAGTATTAATTGACATTGGACAACAAGCCATACATGTAACCAACCAAACGCGGATTTATGCCTTAATTCCGGAAGCACGGAACCGTTTGAATACGATCTTTATGTCGGTTAGTTTTATCGGCGCCAGTTGTGGTTCTGCCTTAGGCTTATTTTTATGGGATAAAGGTGGCTGGAATTTGTTCTGCTACGGAATGACAGCCATTATCATTTTAAATATATTAATTTATAAATTTTACGGAGGGAAAAAACAATTTAACTTATAATCTAAAAACAACAATGACATCTAAAACCGCAATCAAATTAATCCTGCTCACGATAATGTGTAGCTTAACAATTTCACAATCGAAAGCTCAGGACAGCACTAAAGTTGCCCAGGCGACAGAAGTGATTTCACTAAACAAAATCAGGTTATCGGTACTTGGTATCAATTATGAGAGAGAACAGAAAGTGGGCAAAACAACATCTGTATATTTTGGAGGAGGAGCTGAGGGGGCATTTATTTACCAAACAGAAATACTAGTGGATAACAACTACAATTTTACTACAAATACTACTTCTGATTTTAAGGTATACCCCGTACTTAATGCAGGATTCCGGCATTATTACAATTTCGAAAAAAGAAATAAAAAAGGAAAGAAAACCATAAACAATAATGCCGGGTATGTTGGACTGGATTTATTGGGAATTATTCCTACTACAAGCAATACACTTTATGGATATCAAATCAACATTATGCCACAATGGGGCTTTCAAACCTGGATTGGCAAGAAAATAAATTTCGAACTTGCGCTTGGACCGATGGCATCTGTTACTAAAGTTGATACCTATTTTAATATTGGAGGGAAACTTGGTTTCAACTTTTTATTGTAAATATGGCACTGGTACAAATTGAGCAAATATTCCCTTCGCTTACCTGGCGGATTCGGCATGAAGTGATGTACCCGGACCTGCCTTTGGACAGTGTAAAACTTGCGGAGGATTTCGAGGGAACACATTTCGGGCTTTATCTTGATCATAAACTGACAGGTGTTGTGTCATTATTTCACACCGGAGATGTGTATCAGTTCAGGAAACTGGCAATATCTAATCAGGTACAGAAATCGGGACTTGGAAGTATGCTAATGGAATATCTATTGGATTATTGTAAAATTCAGAAGGCATCTAAACTATGGTGCAATGCGCGGGTAAATGCTAAAGAATTTTATTATAAATTTGGCTTTCATGAAACAGAAAAAACCTTTTTTAAGGATGGGTTTGATTTCGTGGTAATGGAATTAATAATAACTAATGAAGAACCAACAGCGCATGAAAACGTATAATTTGTATGTTTCAGGAATCTGGGGGTAAAATCAATATCATATGGCTAAGAAAAAAGACGACGAAAAGAAAAAGCACAATACTGTAGTTACCAAAAAATCATTACAGTTTTTAGAAGAATATATTAACAACCCTGCTCCTACCGGTTATGAATGGGAAGGACAGAAACTGTGGCTAAACTATTTGAAACCATATATCGACGAGCATTTTGTAGATAACTATGGAACTGCTGTTGGGGTGATTAATCCTAAAGCTGAGTATAAGGTTGTAATTGAGGCGCATGCCGATGAAATTTCGTGGTACGTAAATTACATCACGAATGACGGGCTAATTTATGTTATCCGTAACGGAGGTTCAGATCATCAGATTGCTCCATCGAAACGTGTAAATATCCACACTGAAAAGGGTTTGGTAAAAGCTGTATTCGGCTGGCCGGCTATCCATACGCGTCATGGCGAGAAAGAGCAGGCACCGGAACTTAAAAATATCTTTCTGGATTGTGGCTGCACGTCGAAAGAAGAGGTTGAGCAACTGGGGATACATGTAGGTTGCGTAATCACTTACGAAGATGAATTCATGATCTTAAACGACCGTTATTATGTAGGCCGTGCGCTAGATAACCGTGTGGGTGGCTTTATGATTGCTGAAGTTGCGCGTTTACTGAAAGAAAACAAAAAGAAATTGCCTTTTGGTTTGTATATTGTAAATTCGGTACAGGAAGAAATCGGTTTACGAGGAGCGGAAATGATTGCTCAACGTATTAAACCGAACGTAGCTATTGTTACGGATGTCACTCACGACACGACTACACCAATGATTAACAAGAATACTCAGGGTGATTTATCGGCTGGAAAGGGCCCAGTGGTATCCTATGCACCTGCAGTACAAACCAACCTGAATAAATTGTTGATTAAAACAGCTGAAAAAAATGCGATTCCTTTTCAGCGTCAGGCTTCATCAAGATCTACAGGAACTGATACTGATGCATTTGCATATTCAAATGGAGGTGTTCCATCGGCGTTAATTTCCCTGCCCTTGCGTTACATGCACACTACTGTAGAAATGGTGCACAAAGAGGATGTTGATAATGTCATCAGCTTAATTTATGAAAGTTTACTGAACATTAAAGACGGGCAGGATTTTAGAGAATTTAAATAATGGTGGCCGAAAAAATAAACTATGGTAAAATCGTAGTTAAAACTTTGATACGGGTTTTACTGATGATTGTTATCATTTTTACCTTAAACTCCTGGCCAAGCATAAAGGCAAGTTTTAATGGAAATGCGCCAACATTCAGTTACTGGCTTGATCATAGTTTCAAACCCAGCAACATTATTTTGATACTTGGATTTGGAGCATATTTCTTTTATAAAGACCTAACTGATCAGAAAGAAGCATTAAAAAAGCAACAGGAGATTAATGGAAATCAGTAAACGAAAGGCTTGAATTTATAGTTCAAGCCTTTTTTGCCTTGTGAGGATTATTAAACTTATTTTGTAATAAACAATATGGCGCTTAGTTTGCTATGTATATATGAAGAAAAAAATCGTACTCATTCGCCACGGAGAAAGTGTTTATAATCTGGAGAACCGTTTTACCGGATGGACAGATGTAGATTTATCGGTAAATGGTTACGAAGAGGCAAAAAAGGCCGGAGAAATTTTAAAGAAGCATGATTACAATTTTGATATTGCCTTTACATCGCTGCTTAAACGGGCTATTAAAACCTTACATGTTATTTTAGAAGACTTAGATCATTTATGGATTCCGGAATATAAAAGCTGGCATTTGAACGAACGTTTTTATGGTGCTTTACAGGGATTAAATAAGCAGGAAACTGCGGAGAAATATGGATCTGTACAGGTGCAGAAATGGAGACGAGATCCGGAGGAGGAACCGCCAGCGGTAGATGAAAATGACGAGCGATACCCGGGTCATGATGCACGGTACCAATTTCTGGATGCTAAGGAACTTCCAAAAACTGAAAACCTTAGTGATACCATTGCACGTGTGCTTCCTTACTGGAATGAATCGATAGTTCCGGCCATTAGCAAAAATGAAAAGGTAATAATTGTTGCACATGGAAATAGCCTGAGGGCTTTAATTAAATATATTGACCGCTTAAGCAACGAGGAGGTAACTGCATTAGAAATACCAACGGCGAAACCGTTGGTATATGAATTAGATGAAGATTTACAAAAGATCAGGCACTATTATTTAGAATAGCGCTAATGAGACCTGATGGAAAATGAATGTCTACACTTCAACCTCTATCCAAACCGGACCATGATCACTTGTTTTTTCCCATCCCCTTACTTCCCGATCAACTCCTGCAGCTTTTAACCGATCAGTGATTTGCGGACTTAGCAAGAAATGATCTATCCTTAATCCGGCATTTCGGCCGTAAGCGTTGCGAAAATAATCCCAAAAAGTATAAATGGTATCATCAGGATATAATTTCCGAATTGCATCGGTCCATCCCTGAGCGATCAATTTCTCAAAAGCCTGACGGGTTTCAGGCCTGAAAAGGGCATCCTCAACCCACCTTTCGGGCTTATATGCATCTTTTTCTGTTGGAATAACATTATAATCACCTGCCAGAACAACTGGCAAATTATAACTTAATAACCTGGCTGCATGTTCAGTAAACCTTTCAAACCAGGAAAGCTTATAATCAAATTTCGGTCCGGGGGCAGGGTTTCCGTTCGGAAGGTAAAGACACCCAATAACGATACCGTTTATTTCAGCCTCTATATACCGGCTGTGCAAATCTTCGGGATCACCATCCAATCCTCTCCTTAATTCTTTAATCTCTAAATCTTTGGCGAGAATGGCAACTCCATTCCAACTTTTCTGGCCGTGCCAAATTGCCTTATAGCCTGCACCATTTATTGCTTCCAGTGGAAATTTCTCATCCGGTGCCTTCAGCTCCTGTAAGCAAACTATATCGGGCTGGGTTTCATTAAGCCATTTTAACAAAACGTGTAAGCGACCATTAATTCCGTTGACATTATAAGTTGCAATTTTCATAAGGTAAATTTGATGAAATAAAACCAGTTGTGAAACAAAAGTTGAGTTTCCCTGGCATTTTGATCTTTAAATATTTATGGCATTTTTTAGCTAGTTTCGAAAATTTGCACCTATCTTGCAAGTGATTAAGATCAATTCATATCAATGTTCAACGCAGTTTTAAACGTCCCGCCTGCCGAACCGATGGATATCCGTTGGTTTTACAATAAATATGCCGCCATGTTGTTAGGCTATATCAATGGAATTGTACAGGATCATCAAAAGGCAGAAGATCAAATGGCATTCATACTTACTTCTTTTGCGAAGGAATTTAACATTCAGGAAAGCAACAATCTAAGCATATGGCTTCAATTGAGGCAGTATGCGCAGAATAAGCTGGCAGAACAAACAGCAAACGTTAGTATTACACCCCGAAAGACCAAAAATCTTGAGGTGCTTAGCGAGTTGGAAAAAGAAATTTTTTGCGCTGTTTACTATGGTGGCAAATCCATTGCTTACCTGTCAGTTACACTAGGAAAAAATGAAGATGAAATTCGGAATCAGCTTCGGTTAGGTGTAGATAAAATGAGGAGGGTACGTGGAAATTAAGAAAATAATAGACAGTGGTTTGCTGGAAACTTACGTAATGGGAGTTGCCACTGCAGATGAAACCGCGCAAGTTTTACTCCTTAAAGAGCAAAGCGCTGAGTTTGAAGATGCCCTTGCAAAGCTGGAATATGATATGGAAATATTGGCTCAAGGAATGGCTATTGAACCTCCTGCTGCTGTTTTCAGAAAAATTGAAGAGGAGATAAATGAGATTCAACTTCGGGAGCGTAGTTTGAAAATACGTCCGGACTACGAAGATTTCGAAAAAACCAAAAAGGACAGCCGTGATCGATATATTGAGGTTGAGTCTGAATCGAATCAAATGCGAATACACAAAGCCTGGCGTTGGTTTTTTGCAGCAGTATTCATTTTAGGAAAAATCTTTTTAGCTACTGCAATTTATTTCTACCTGGAAAGTAAACAAGCTAAAGAACAAATTGAGGAACTGAAAACTGAATTGCAACAAAACCAGCGTGTAAAATCTTAAAGGTAAAAAAAGGGATAGGTTCCCCAACCTATCCCATATCTAAACCCAAACATGCGCTCAAACATGAAAGAGTGAACAAAAATAACAATTGTACACAAATTATTGTTTCATTTTTAGGCGATTAATTAGTTACATACCTGCTTAGTGCCGGCATAATCTAGGCGGCTGTCCTGTCTTTGTAATTTCTCAACATCTTTTTAAGCAGGCCTCTGGCAATATGAATTTTAGTTTTCACTGTACCTAGCGGAATATTGAGTTCATTTGAAATTTCGTGATACTTATATCCCTCAAAATACCTGCAGAAACAGTACCTGCAATCTTCAGGCAATGCTGTTAAGGCCTTTTGTATATCTTCCATCATAAACTTACCGGCCCCAGCATTGGAAGTTGCACTTATTACTAACTGTGCCGAAGACAGATCGTCTTCCTGTTGAACCAAATCATTCTTTCTTTTTACTTTATGATAATGGTTTAGAAAGGTATTCTTAAGTATAGTAAATAACCATGCCCTGATGTTACTGCCGAGTTCAAATTTTGCTGAGAACCTAAATGCTTTCATGAAAGTATCCTGAACCAGATCGGCAGCTTCATCTTCATCACGCGTATAGGATAATGCTTTATCAAATAGCGGTTGTTTATATTTATAAATATCGCACTCAAAATTTAGTGTTTCCATAGTAAACCGGGATAATGTATCAAAGTAACAAAACCGGCTATAGGGATGTTATTTGTAGAAATACCCGATTTTTTACGGTTTATTCAAAACACCTAATTTTGGATGGAAAAACACTCAAAATATCTACAGGACGTAGCCATTTATCATAGCAAAACGCACCAGAGAGGCAGAGTTTTTAGTACCTGTTTTGCTGATTAAAGCTTCCCTCTGACTTTCAACAGTACGCCTGCTTAAGTATAATTTATCAGCTATTTCCTGGTTGGTTAAGCCTTCTGAAATGAGTGTTAATACATTTATTTCACGCTCGGTAAAATTGATTTTATTACTGCTTTTTTGGGCAAGCATGTTTAACTGAGTGTTAAAACGTTCGAGAACTGAAATGCATAGGTTTGAGGAAAGATAGCGTTTTCCTTTCATTACATGCTGTAAACAGAACAACAATTCATCTTCTTCAATGTCTTTTGAAAGGTAAGCGAAAGCACCTGACACAAAGGCATTTGATGCATATTTTTCATCGTCGAGAATGGATAAAAGAACAACCTTGGTTTGGTATCCCCGTGTCTTAATCTGGCTTGTTAAACTGATGCCATCCAACTGTGGCATTAAAATATCTGAAAGGATTATGTCGGCTTTTAATCCTTTTTCAAGGAGTTCTAAAACGGCTGAACCATCTGATACATCTGCTACAACTTTGATGCCTTCATACTTTTCGATAAGCGCTTTTAGAGAAGTCCGGATAATGTTATGATCGTCCGCAAGAATAATGTTAATCATAACTCAAATATAACTTACGTTCATTTAAATTTAAAAATACCTACTTAGGCATCTCGATGTAAAAGGTTGTTCCGAGGCCAACCTGGCTCTCGAACCAGATTTTTCCTTGATGTAAATCAACAATTGCTTTGATGATGCTCATCCCGAAACCTCCGGATTCTTCCCCTTTTAATCCTGACCGCAGCGTTTGAGGCAAACGATTGAAGAGGCCAGGCTGCAGGGGCTCAGGAATTCCTATTCCATTGTCGGCAACAGTTATCAACACACTATTTTCTAACTCCTGAACATGAAGTTCGATAATGCCATTCTCATCGGTAAACTTCAGTGAGTTTGAAATCAGGTTATTGATTACCTGTAGAAATTTCATGCTATCCAGTTGCAGGAAAATTTTGTTTGCGGAAGCGGTAAAAATAAAGGTCCTGGTTTTTCCCAGTTTGGAGCGCTTAAAGAAACGGATTACATCGCGTAGTTCGAGCACGATATCTGCTCTTTCTTTACCGATTTCTACCTCAGATGATTTCAGGAATTCTTTGTTGATCATACTCCGGATCAATAAAAGGTTTCTTTCGCACATGTGTTTGATAAAGGCGACTGAATTTAGCATTTCCACATCTCCGGTTTTTTCTAAACCAAGTTGAATAGAGGATGCCGCCAGTTTCATTATCCCCAAAGGCTCTTTAAGATCATGCGCCAATACTTCGAGGGTAATATTTTTCCGGGAATTAATCTGTTCTATATGAATTTTATTATGCCTCATCACAGTGGTATCTTCTACGGTACCTACCAAATCAATACCCTTAATTTTATGTAATGGTGAAACAATTATTCTAATATACTTTTCGCGATCTGCAATCTTCAACCTCACCTCGTACTTTTTTTCTTCATTATCCAACAAACATTCTTCAAAACAAAACCTTGCATGATCGCGATCTTCGGGATGTAAGTGTTGCAATACTAAACGTGGCGATGATGCCAGGTGGCTCTGCTCAATTTCCAGAATTTCGGAAAGGGCTTTATTGACATAAGAAAACTTCTGTTCGTTTACCTGATACGTGAAATATCCCATTGTTGATAATGCGCCAAGTTGATAAAACAGGTCGTAATTTGGTTCAGACATATTGATTAGCATTTAAAGAAGTTACAGATGGCTCTTGTAGTGAATAAGTTTAATTTTCTGAATAACATCTTTTGTTCGATTTTAAGATATTAACATTTATTTGAAAATGTTTAAAATTATCTTACACAATAAAACCAAGTATTCGCTAAATTGTTTACCGTAAAAGGATGATAAAAAAGTCCTGTGAGCGGGACATCCGCGGAGGGCAGGCACACCATAAAAAGATTACTCTTTTCTGAAATAGCCATCATTTTGATGGCTATTTTTATTTTTTACCGACAATTGGTTTAGTCCACTTTAAACCCACCCATAATGGCAATTATAAAACAACTGAAAACGAAAACAACGTTAGTAACTTTTTAAACACTGTTGCCGACGATTTAAAAAGAAATGATTGCCATGAGTTATCGGCTATCATCACTGCCGTTACCGGCTTTGAGGCGAAGATGCGGGGAAGTGCTATCGTGGGCTTTGGCAGTTATCACTACTTATACGAGAGTGGAAGAGCCGGAGATGCTCCACTGGCTGGCTTTTCTCCGAGAAAAAATGCAATTGTAATCTATCTATCGGCTGAGTTCAAAGATCGTGAGGTACTTTTAGGTAAGTTTGGTAAACACAAAACCGGAAAAGCCTGCATTTACTTTAAAAGACTCCAGGATATTGATTTAGGGGTGCTGAAACAGATGATTACCAATTCTGTTGAAAGCATACAGAATCTTTATGGTTAAACCCAATGGGCAAACCGCCGGATGAAATTTATATTCTTTTTCAGAATTTTTTGCTTGTAAATAAGAAGTTACGCTTCAAGTATGCAAATTTTCCAATATTTGACTGTTATTTATCAAACAACCGGAAATGATTAAAAAACTTTACCTCTATCTATGCATAGCAGGTGCATGTGTATCTTTGAATACAGCTGCACAAGATGCCATTAACTATCAAAGCCCACCGAAAGAAATCTCGGATTTACTTTTAGCAAAGCCAACCCCTGGTGTTAGCATTGACGGGAAGGCAGAGTGGGTACTTTTTAGTGAGCGTAACTCATACCCCTCTGTAGAAGAACTGGCTATGCCCGAATACAGAATTGCAGGTTTGCGATTAAATCCTAATAATTATTCGCCGAGCCGGCAGAACTACATTAATAACTTCAGTTTAAAGAATATTAAATCCAACCAAACGTTTCAGGTAACAGGCCTTCCATCGCCGCTTTACGCAGGCAACCTTACCTGGAACCCATCGGAAAATAAGATTGCTTTTACAAACACCACTCAGAAAGGTGTTGATCTTTACATCATTGATATTGCAACTAAAAAAGCCAGTAAAATTAATAAGGCTTATTTAAACACAGTATTGGGAAGTGGTTTAACCTGGTTGAACGACCAAACCATCATTTACCGGGCGGTAACAAAACTGGCCAGCTCAGCCCCTAAAAAACCGCTTACCCCGAAAGGGCCAACCATACAACAAAACCTTGGTAAAGCATCTCCAAGCGTTACCTACCAGGATCTGATTAAATCGCCCTTTGATGAGCAGCTTTTTGAATTCTTTGCTACTTCACAGCTTGTAAAAAATACTAATGGAGTAGAGAGCCCCATCGGTAAACCCACTATTTATGCCCGGGTTACGCTGTCTCCTGATAAAAATTATATGATGGTAGAAACCATCCGCAAGCCTTTTTCTTACCTGGTGACAGCTTACGGATTTCCATCTACAATTGCTGTTACTGATTTGAATGGCAAAATGGTTAAAACCATTGCTGAATTGCCTTCATCGGAGGTATCTCCATCCGGATATGACAATTTACAAAATATTGCACGGGCATTTGACTGGAGAGATGATGAACCAGCAACATTAATATGGTCAAAACCTCTCGATAGTGGATTAATTAAAAACAATGTACCCTTCCATGATGCGGTATATTCATTAAGCGCCCCATTCACGGGAACTGAAAAGGAAATATTTAAAACTCAAACCCGTTTCAGGGGTGTACAGTGGGGAGATTCAAATCTTGCATTGATAACAGAAGGTTTACGCAGCAAGCAAACAAGCAAGGTAAGCAGATACAATCCTTCTACAGGCGCTGTTGAAGAACTTTATAGCCGCAACCAGACCGACGCTTATGGCAATCCGGGCACACCTGTGACGACAAAAAACAAATACGGCCGTCAGGTGGTCCATACTGTAGATAATGGAACAAAGTTATTAATGAATAATATAGTTGGTTCATCTGAAAAGGGTGATCTGCCATTTCTTGCAAAATTTGATCTTAATTCTAAGAAGAATGAAATTATCTGGAGGAGTGCTGAAGGAACATACGAGTATGTTAGTGATGTGATTAATCCGGAAAAACTGATTTTATTAACGCGCAGAGAAAGTCAAAAGCTAGTTCCAAACTATTACATAAAGAATCTGGTAATGAGGATTGCTGATCAGCCCATTACCAACTTCCCAAACCCCTACCCTTCTCTGGACGGAATAACCAAGGAAAAAATTTCATACAAACGTGCGGATGGTGTTGACTTAACTGGTGATTTATATCTGCCTAAGGGTTACAATAAAGAGAAAGATGGTCCATTACCGACACTAATCTGGGCTTATCCCCGTGAATTTAATTCAGCAGCGGATGCGGCACAAATCCGTGGGTCTAAAGATAAGTTTACAGCTATATCATGGGGCTCGCCAATTTACTGGGTAACCAGGGGTTATGCTGTACTAGATAATGCCGAAATGCCTATTGTTGCCAAGGATGGTAAAAAGCCGAATGATACTTTTGTGGAGCAGTTAAGCTTAAATGCAGAGGCTGCAATTAATAAACTTTCTGATTTAGGGGTAGGTGATAAAAAGAGAATGGCAGTTGGTGGTCATAGTTACGGGGCGTTTATGACAGCAAATTTATTGGCCCATACTAATTTATTTGCTGCAGGCATTGCCCGAAGCGGAGCTTATAACCGTACACTAACTCCTTTCGGCTTTCAGAATGAAGACCGTACTTACTGGCAGGTACCTCAGCTTTATTATGAAATGAGCCCATTTAGTTATGCTGATAAGATCAAGACACCACTATTACTGATTCATGGTGACTCTGATGATAATACCGGAACCTACCCGATTAACAGTGAGCGTTTATTTGCTGCAATAAAAGGAGCTGGTGGAACGGTAAGGTTTGTTTTTTTACCCTATGAGGCACACGGCTATCGCGGTAAGGAAAACATTCTTCATGCCTTATGGGAGCAAGACCAATGGTTAGAGAAATATGTAAAGAATAAGAAATAGCCGGCAAACGAATCAATGCCCCCTTAGAGGGGCATTTTTTTTTGGAATTAAATCAGTCATTTGATTAAAAAGAAGAGGAATGATTCCCTTTTAAGTACTTTTGACCCGTTACTATTTGAACATTGTTTATAATTATTTGTTATTGAAATATGGACTATATCGATTACTACAAAATTCTCGATTTAAAGAAAGATGCAACTACCGACGATATCAAAAAAGCGTATAGAAAGCTAGCCCGCAAACATCATCCCGACTTGAATCCCAATAACGAGGAGGCTAATAAAAAATTCCAGCAAATCAATGAAGCGAATGAAGTGCTAAGCGATCCGGAGAAGCGTAAGAAATACGACAAGTATGGTAAAGACTGGCAGCATGCAGATCAGCTGGATGCCCAGGAAAAGCAGCGAAGACAATATCAATCCGGCGGTGGAGGGTACACTGGAAATGACTACGAAGGAGGATTTGGAGGGGAAGATTTCTCAGACTTCTTTTCATCTATGTTTGGCGGAGCAAGAGGACGAAGCAGCAGAAATTCACCGTTTAAAGGACAGGATTATAATGCGGATTTACAGCTTAACCTAATTGATGCGTATACCACACACAAACAAACCTTGACAGTGAATGGGAAGCAGGTTCGAATTAATATTCCGGCCGGTGTGGAGAATGGTCAAAAGATTAAATTACCGGGATACGGGGCTCCGGGTGTAAATAATGGGCCGCCAGGAGATTTATATATTAAATTTAATATTATTGATCATCCAAGGTTTAAAAGAAAAGGAAATGACATCTATGTTCAGGAGGAAATTGATCTTTATACTGCTATTTTAGGTGGAGAAAAGATCGTCGAGACCTTAAATGGCAAAGTTAAGCTGAAAATTACAGAAGGTACACAACCCGATACCAATTTAAGACTAAAAGGAAAGGGATTTCCTGTTTATAAAAAAGAAAACGCATTTGGCGACCTGTATATTAAATGGCAGATCAAAATACCTACCAATCTTAACGCTGAGCAGAAAGAGTTATTTGAAAAACTTTCCAAAATCTAAACAAATGGAAACTCAACTAATTGCAATTGACGAAATATGCGCATATCACCAAGTCGAAATTAAATTTATCGAATCACTAGAGGATTTTGGACTGATCCAGACTACAATAGTGAAGAAAGTTACCTTTTTACCGGTATCTGAGCTTTCTAAATTAGAACGTTACATACGCTTAACGCATGATTTAGATATCAATATTGAAGGCTTACATGCAATAACGCAACTATTAGCACAAATAGGTGATGTGGAAAATGAAATGATTGCGCTTAAGAACGAACTAAATTATTATAAGCAGATGTATAGGTTGGATTAATCAATCGTTTGTGCAATAATTTCAGTAAATACTTAACCTTAAAACACAATTAATTAAAGATTAGTTTCTTAAATTGGCGTTCTAATTTCAAAAAACATGAGCGATTTGTCTTCGAAATTCATAGAAAAAATAAAATTATCCTATGCCCCTACAGGCTCATATATTTATTTAGGTGCTGGAATTTTGGAAGGACAGGTTTACAGTGATGCTGAAATAAACCTGTCGTTAAAAATGATGAACAGACATGGCTTAATTGCCGGTGCAACTGGAACTGGAAAAACAAGAACCCTCCAGTTGCTTGCTGAACAACTTTCTGACGCAGGTGTTCCGGTGTTCATGCTTGATGTTAAAGGCGATTTATCAGGACTGCATCAGGCTGGTGCGGTAAATCCCAAAATAGAGGAAAGATCTCAACAATTAAACAAACCTTTCAATGCATCAGGATTTCCATTAGAAATTTATTCACTATCAGGCAAAACAGGTGCACAAATGCGTGCTACCGTTCTTGAATTCGGCCCTACGCTTTTATCTAAAATTTTGGATTTAAATGATACGCAGTCTGGCGTGATGGCAGTGATTTTTAAATATGCTGATGACAATAAAATGCCCATCATTGACCTGAATGACCTTAAAAAGTTATTATCATATTTATCGGAAGGTGCTGGCGCAAAAGAAATTAAAGAAAGCTACGGAAGCATTTCGACTGCTACCTCGGGAACAATGCTCAGAAAAATTGTAGCAATAGAACAGCAAGGCTTAGGTGGGATGTTCGGAGAAAAGTCATTTGATGTAGCGGATCTTTTTGAAAGAATTGATGGGAAAGGCACAATCAGTTTACTAAATATCGCAGATGTACAAAATCAACCCGTTCTATATTCGACATTTTTACTCAGCCTTTTAGCTGAATTATTTAATACGATGCCCGAGGTTGGGGACTTAGACAAACCAAAACTTGTGTTCTTTTTCGATGAAGCACATTTGCTATTTAAAAATTCTTCAAAAGCATTTCTTGAACAGATTGAAACGATAATCCGGTTAATACGATCTAAAGGAATTGGAGTGTTCTTTTGTACACAGGCCCCGACAGATGTACCTGAAAGTGTTTTGGGGCAGCTAGGAAACCGGATTCAACATGCTTTAAGGGCTTTTACCCCTAACGATGTTGATGCATTGAAAAAAACTGTCAATACGTACCCAAATTCCGAATTCTACGAGATTGACAAGGTTTTAACTTCTTTAGGGACTGGCCAGGCATTAGTAACGGTACTAAATGAGAAAGGGATACCGACAGAGGTTTCTGCCACGATGCTAACCCCTCCGCGTGCCATGATGGGTCCGTTAACGTCAGCTGAATTCGATCAGTTGATACACGCAAGTCCCCTATTTGCAAAATATAAAGATCCGATAGATCCTGAGAGTGCCTATGATATTCTGACAAAGAGAATTAATGAGCAGGCCGCAGAAGCAGAACAGGAAAAAATCCAAGCAGAAGAGCAGAAACAGGAACAGCAGGTAAGTAAGGAAAAAGGGGCTAAAAGCCTCATCGAAGAGGTTATGGGTGCTACAATTACACGCCAGATTGGCAAGGATATTGTTAGAGGCATTTTCGGCATGCTTACAGGTAAAAAAACCAGAACAAAAAGCGGCGGTGGCCTGTTTGGATTGTAAAGTGTGATTTGCATTTTCAATAGTGCAAAATACCTATACTATAATTAATTCTTAAAATACTATTTTCGCAATATGAATTTGAGATGATGAATAATTTGTCATTAGCATTTTCATCTTTACAAGTAAATTAACAGTAAATGAAACCAACTTTATTGATTTTGGCTGCAGGAATGGCCAGCCGTTACGGAAGCATGAAACAGATTGATGGCTTTGGCCCTAACGGAGAAACCATTATCGACTACTCTATATATGATGCAATTAATGCCGGTTTTGGCAAAGTTGTGTTTATCATCAAAGAAGAATTTGTAGATAATTTTAAATCGATATTTGAACCTAAGCTTAATGGAAGAATTGAAACAGAGTACGTGTTTCAAAATTTCGATTTGAAGCAATTTGGCATCGATCAGGAAATTTATCGTGAGAAACCCTGGGGAACTGCCCATGCCATTCTATCTGGAAGAAACGTTATTAAAGAGCCTTTTTGCGTAATCAATGCTGATGACTATTATGGTTACGATGCCTTTAAAAAAATGGTTGACTTTTTAACTACAGATGTATCTGACAGCAATTACTCAATCATTGGATATCAGATTGGAAAAACATTATCTGAATTTGGTGCTGTATCACGTGGGGTATGTAAAGTAGATGCAGCAGGGAATTTAGAAGAAATTGTAGAGCGGACAAAAGTTTATCCGAAAGACGATAAAATATTTTACGAAGAGGATGGTGAAGAGTTTCCTTTAAGTTTCGAAACACCGGTATCTATGAATTTCTGGGGTTTTACACCTTCGGTATTCAAGATTACTGAAAAGCTGTTTGTAGAATTTGCACTGGCCAATCAGGACAAACCTAAGGCTGAATTCTTCATTCCATTAATTGGGGAGAACCTGGTGCGAACAGGTGAAGCTAGCTTCAAAGTTGTTCCAACATCAAATAAATGGTTTGGCGTAACATATAAAGAAGATAAGCCCTATGTTCAAGATAGCATTGATCAACTGATCAGGAACGGGGCATATCCTGAAAAACTATGGAGTTAAACCTAGACGCTGAAGTTCTAGAGGCCTACGGATTCAGTAAAGAGGATCTGGATATTGCACAAATAGGTACGGGATTAATCAACCGTACTTATTTGCTTTCTCCACTCATTGAGGGAAAAAAATATATTCTTCAGAATATAAACACAGTGGTTTTTAAGAAGCCTCAGGCTATTGCAAACAATTTGAGATCGATAGCTGATTACCTTTCAGGATTATACCCGCACTATCTTTTCATAAAACCAATTCAAACACTGAGTGGTGAGGAGATGTTTTTTTTTCAGAATGAATACTGGAGAATGTTACCTTATGTTCCTAACACGGTATCTCTGGATGTTTTAACGGAACCACAACAAGCATTTGAAGCAGCTAAACAATTTGGGAAGTTAAGCCGGCTGCTTGATCGATTTGACGCTTCTGGCCTTGAGCCTACTATTGAAGGTTTTCATGATCTGGAATTACGATTTGAACAGTTTCAAAGTGCCTTAAATGGGGCTTCAAATGACTTGAAAGCTCGAGCTCAGAACGAAATTGATGATGCCCAGAATCACCGGTACATTCTTGATTATTTCCAGTCCTACGTTCTGCTTCCCGACTTCCCAGACAGGGTGATGCACCATGATACTAAAATCAGTAATGTGCTTTTAAATACTCAAACTTATGAGGGGGTTTGTGTAATCGATTTAGATACGATAATGCCGGGTAAGTTTATATCGGATTTAGGAGATATGATGCGGACCTATCTTTGTGCATTCACGGAGAATGAAACTGATTTGAACAAGATAAAGATCCGACTGCCATATTTTGAGGCTACAATAGAAGGATATCTGTCTGAGATGAAACACATCCTTACCACAACTGAGAAGGAACTGATATTATTCTCGGGCAAGTACATCATCTACATGCAAGCATTACGTTTCCTTACCGATTTTTTAAATGGAAATATATATTACCCTACAGCATACCTGACACAGAATCTGGATCGCACAAAAAATCAGTTTAAATTACTGAGTGATCTCATTTCCAGAGAAACAGAACTTCAGGACATCATAGAAACTCATTTAGTTTAACTGGAGCAACATTTCAGTATAGATTTTGCTTCTTGATGTAATCTCACAATAAATAGCGATTAGTTTTCGCCCGAAAAGCGCAAGAAGAAATTGCTGAAAACTAAAAAGCGTTTCTGAAATTAATCAGAAACGCTTTCTTATTTACGGTCTTGCAACCGGTAAGCATCAGATGAAAAGATTTATTTTTCTTCTTTCACTTCTTCGAAATCAACATCAGTAACGTTATCACCGCCACCCTGAGGCTGACCGTCAGCTTGTGGTTGTTCACCACCCTGAGGCTGTCCGCCATCTTTGTACATTTCTTCAGAAGCTACATTCCATGCCGCTTGCAATTCAGCAGAAGCTGCATCAATATCCGCGAAGTTACGTGATAAGTGTGCTGCTTTCAATTTCTCTAAACCAGCTTCGATTGGCGCTTTTTTATCAGCAGATAACTTATCGCCAAACTCTTTTAATTGTTTCTCAGTAGAGAAAATTAAAGCATCAGCTCCGTTGATTTTATCAGCTTCTTCTTTTTGCTTAGCATCATCTGCAGCATTAGCTTCAGCCTCTTCTTTCATTTTTTTGATCTCAGCATCAGTTAAACCTGAAGATGCTTCGATACGGATTTTTTGCTCTTTACCAGTTGCTTTATCTTTTGCACTTACGTGTAAAATACCGTTGGCATCAATATCAAAAGACACTTCTACCTGAGGCACACCACGAGGTGCTGGTGGAATACCATCTAAAATGAAACGTCCAATTGTACGGTTCTGACCAGCCATAGGGCGCTCACCTTGTAAAATGTGGATTTCTACTGAAGGCTGGTTATCAGCCGCAGTTGAGAAAGTCTCTGATTTTTTAGTTGGGATTGTGGTGTTAGATTCGATTAATTTAGTCATCACACCACCCATAGTTTCGATACCTAATGATAAAGGTGTAACGTCTAATAACAATACATCTTTCACATCACCAGTTAACACACCACCTTGAATAGCCGCACCAATTGCTACAACCTCATCAGGGTTAACACCTTTACTTGGCTCTTTACCAAAGAAAGCTTTTACAGCATCCTGAATTGCAGGGATACGGGTTGAACCACCTACTAAGATAATTTCATCGATATCGCTTGTGCTTAAACCAGCATTTTTCAAAGCAGATTTACAAGGCTCGATAGTACGTTTAATTAAACTATCAGCCAATTGCTCAAATTTAGCACGAGATAATGTACGCACTAAGTGTTTAGGGCCGCTAGCATCAGCAGTAATATATGGCAAGTTAATTTCAGTTGAAGTTGTACTTGATAACTCAATTTTAGCTTTCTCAGCAGCTTCTTTCAAACGTTGTAAAGCCATTGGATCTTTAGCCAGATCCATACTGTTTTCCGATTTGAACTCTTGAGTTAACCAATCAATAATGATGTGGTCAAAGTCATCACCACCTAAGTGCGTATCACCGTCAGTAGATTTTACTTCGAAAACGCCATCTCCTAATTCTAAAACAGAAACGTCATGTGTACCACCACCACAGTCAAAAACAACGATTTTCATGTCTTTGTGTGCTTTATCTAAACCATAAGCTAAAGCAGCTGCAGTAGGCTCGTTAATGATACGTTTTACAGATAAACCTGCAATTTCACCAGCTTCTTTTGTAGCCTGACGTTGTGCATCATTAAAGTAAGCCGGTACAGTAATAACGGCTTCAGTAACTTCCTGACCCAGGAAATCTTCAGCAGTTTTTTTCATTTTTTGCAGAATCATTGCAGAAATCTCCTGAGGAGTATATTTTCTGTCGTCGATTTCTACGCGAGGTGTATTATTATCACCTTTCACAACTTTATAAGGTACACGACCAGCTTCTTTCGCACTTTCGTCGTAGCTGTTACCCATAAAGCGTTTAATCGAATATATCGTTTTTGTTGGGTTGGTAATAGCCTGACGTTTAGCAGGCTCGCCAACTTTACGCTCACCGTTTTCTGCAAAAGCAACAATAGACGGTGTAGTACGTTTACCCTCACTGTTTGCGATAACTACAGGCTCATTGCCCTCCATTACGCTTACGCAAGAGTTTGTTGTTCCTAAGTCTATTCCAATAATTTTTCCCATTGTATTTTTATTTTCTCTTTTTAAAGTATTATAATTTCTACTCCTGTTAAACAATGCTTGTGCCAATTGGTTTTTGGCAGATAATAAGGCTAAAAGACTGAT
The DNA here is from genome assembly GCF_032678525.1 of Pedobacter frigidisoli. Taxonomy (GTDB): domain Bacteria; phylum Bacteroidota; class Bacteroidia; order Sphingobacteriales; family Sphingobacteriaceae; genus Pedobacter; species Pedobacter frigidisoli_A. Next base: position 85,527 of record NZ_JAVTSE010000004.1, on the reverse strand, counting down.
AAAATGTTAAAAAACATAGCCGACAGTACTGACAGCATGACAGAAAGTTGAGGGACAACTGGGTTAGAGTTCCCGGCAGAAATCTTAAAAATGAAAGTTACCGCCGGTGAAATCAGGAAAGTTTCTATCTTTAATCATCAAATTCAAACTTATGCAAATTGCAGCTCAAATACTTATCGGAATTATTGCCCTTATCCATATCTATATCCTCTGGCTGGAAATGTTTGCATGGACAACTAAAGCACCCAAAGTTTTTAAGACGATACCACAACATCTATTTGCACCAACTAAAACATTAGCTGCAAACCAGGGATTATATAACGGCTTTCTTGCGGCCGGATTGATATGGTCGTTGTGCATATCCGATCATCACTGGAGGTTTTATGTTGCCATATTCTTCCTGACTTGTGTGATTATTGCGGGGATTTTTGGAGCTGCTACAGCGAGTAAAAAGATACTTTATGTGCAATCTATACCCGCTTTGGTAGCTTTGATTTTGTTGCATTTGAAATAATTACAAATCATCTTTACAACCGGTTAGGCAAGTTCAGCTACAAACCTAACAATCGCTCCAGATGATGATAATCAATTCCGAAGTAGGCTTTACTTGCTTTAATCTTTTGTAAAATTTCTTCTTTCCTTTCGCTTTCCGCCTTTGGCTTTAAGCTTTCGGCTTTCTTCACTCCTACCACAAGTACATTCTTTGGGGTATGTGCATCAGAAATAAATTCAAAAACCTTTGTTTTATAGCCGAAATACTCTAGTATCAAAGCACGGATACCATCGGTAATCATTTCGGCCTGACGCTCTAAAAAGATACCATACCTGGTTAAAAAGGTAACATCGTTTTTCACTTTGTTTTGCTCCATTTCCCTGCGAATCTGCTTATGGCAACATGGTGCAACCACAATCAGTTCGGCATTCGCTTTGATCCCTTTAAAAATTGCATCATCAGTTGCTGTATCGCAGGCGTGTAACGCAATCAGCAGATTCACTTCCTTAGCATCATATTCTTCAATCGTTCCCTGAACAAATTTTAATTTGCTAAAAGCCGCTTTTTGAGTTACATCATTACATAAGTCAACCATATCCTGACGGTATTCCACTCCCGTAACTTCAGCCGCTGATTGTAATACCGAATGCAGATAATCGTAGAGCGCAAAAGTAAGATATCCCTTTCCCGATCCCATATCGGCAACTTTTTTTATCGTACACTCTGGTAACTCCTTAATTAAAGAACTTAGAATCTCAATATAATGGTTAATCTGCCTGAATTTATCCTGTGCATTTTTAAAAACCTTTCCATTGGAATCGGTTATCTTTAAATCCGTTAAATAAGACTTAGCATCAGATTTGATCAGTCTGGATTTTTCTTTATCGTGACCTGTACCTGGGAGGTTTTTGACGGAGGCATCGGTTTCCCTTATAACTATTTTCCCATTATTCAATTCTTCAACAATTAAATCTTTGTTGGTGGTAAATAAAGTAGCAATCTTGAAGCCGTTATTGATATACCCGGCAATCAGATCTGTCCCTTCACTGACTAAATAGTTTTTTACGATGTCGTTAGTTTTATATCGAAATGTAATGGCCAGTTTTTCCTGATTCTTAATCAAAACCCTCCTCACTAACAGCTGTTTTAGCGATTCTTCTAACCCCTTATAATTCCCTAAAGAAATCTTAACAAAACTTCCGGTTATCAAACTATCCTCAAAGGCAGAAATAAATGTTTGAATATGTGTTGAAAAAGCCATACTAAAATTTAGATCACAAAGATAGCCCAAATTATTTGCAGAAAAAGTAAGTTAAAGGAATGTAACAATTGAGCGACTTTTTGAAGTATAAAATATACATAAACAAATAAATACCCCCCACAAACAGCACAGGAGTTCAATAGAGGTAATACGATTTAGGAATTAGTGAAATACAGATTATCTGTAATCATTCCAAAAACAGCGTTATACTTTATATTTAAGAAAATAAAAGATAAATTAGGATGAACAAAACATCACAATATAATTCATGAACGATTTCCAGATTAAAAAATCACCTACAGTTTACGATGCCATTGTTGTTGGATCGGGAGCTGGAGGGGGTATGGCGGCGTATGTACTTGCCAACGCAGGTCAGAAAGTTTTAATGCTAGAGGCGGGGCAGTATTTTGATCCGCGATTAGATTCTCATCAACTGAAGTGGCCATGGGAATCTCCTCGCCGTGGCGCCGGAACAGTGCGGCCCTTTGGCGATTTTGATGCCTCTTATGGGGGTTGGGAACTGGAAGGAGAACCTTATACACAAAAAAACAAAACAGAATTTGAATGGTTCCGCTCACGTATGCTGGGTGGCCGTACCAATCACTGGGGCAGAATTTCATTGAGAATGGGACCACAGGACTTTAAACCTACAGATGGATTAACGGATTCCTGGCCGATAACTTACCAGGATGTAAAACCATTCTACGATAAGGTTGACCGGATGATTGGTATTTACGGAACAGTTGAGGGTATTGAAAGTGAACCAGATGGGATTTTTATGAAACCGCCAAAACCCCGTCTCAATGAATTATTCATAAAAAAAGGTGCCGAAAAAGCAGGGGTAAAAGTTATAACGGGTCGGGGAGCAGTAATGACTGAATCGATAAAGGGCAATAATGACCGCGCACCTTGCTTCTATTGTGGCCAGTGCGGCCGCAGTTGTAAAGTTTATGGTGATTTTTCAGCTTCATCATGTTTGGTAATTCCGGCAGTTAAAACCGGTAACTTAACTGTGATTACTGATGCCATGGTTAGAGAAGTAATGACTGATAAAGATGGTACAGCGACAGGAGTTTCTTATGTTAACCGAAAAGATCTCCAGGAATATCAGGTGGCAGGAAAACTTGTCATTCTAGGAGCTAGTGCATGTGAGTCAGCTCGAATCTTACTAAATTCCAAATCATCGGCACATCCCGGTGGCCTGGCAAACAGCAGTGGTATTGTGGGAAAATATCTTCATGATTCTACAGGTGCCGGGGTTTATGGTTTTCTACCACAGCTGATGGATCGAAAACGTTATAACGAAGATGGCCTGGGAAGTGTTCATATTTATTCGCCGTGGTGGCTCGATAATAAAAAGCTTGATTTCCCACGGGGATACCATATAGAATATGGAGGAGGAATGGGCATGCCCTCTTACGGCTTCGGAGGCGGAGTTGCCAAAATTAATGGAATGGTGCCCGATAGAAATGGCAAAATGAAAGAGGCAGGTGGATACGGCAAATCGCTAAAAGATGACTACCGCCGTTTTTATGGAACAAGTGTGGGCATGGCCGGTCGTGGGACCGCAATTGCCAGAAAGGATAACTATTGTGAAATAGACCCGAATATGGTCGACAAATATGGGATACCTGTTTTAAGGTTTAACTATACCTGGGCAAAAGAAGAAATTCTTCAGGCCAAACACATGCAGGAAACTTTCTTATCAATTATGAAAGAAATGGGTGCCGTGGTTACTTCAGAAATACACGGCCCTGAAACCAACTATGGATTATTGAATCCTGGCAAAATTATCCACGAAGTAGGTACAATACGAATGGGTGATGATCCAAAAAAATCAGCATTAAACAAGTACTGCCAGGCGCATGACTGTAAAAACTTATTTGTAGTAGATGCAGGACCGTTTGTACAGCAGGGAGACAAAAATGCAACCTGGACAATTCTGGCGCTATCTATGCGGACCGCAGAATATATTTTAGCTCAAAAGAAAAAACAAAACATTTAACATGAACAGAAGAGATTCCATAAAGGCTTTAGGTTTAACCGCCATAAGTACATCTGTACTTGTTGAAGCCTGTAAGCAACCCGAAAATACAGCTGATAAACCTATTCCTGAAGAACCGAAACCAGAAACAGGCCGTGAGCAGTGGGAAATAGATAGAGATAAACAGTTGAAATCAGTAAAGTTTTTCAATGATCATGAAATGGCTACCATCACTGTACTCGCAGATATTATTATCCCAAAAGACGATGTATCCGGAAGTGCTTCAGATGCAAAGGTCCCGGAATTTATAGAATTTATCGTAAAGGATATCCCTGAACATAAAGTACCAATGAGAGGCGGTTTGAAATGGCTTGACATTTATTGCTTTAATAAATACGAAAAGTCATTTATTGATGCATCACTAAATCAGCAATTATCCATAGTCGACGAAATTGCTTATCCAAATAAGACTAAACCTGAAGTGCAGCCTGGGGTGACATTTTTCAACAGAATGCGCGATTTAACTGCTTCAGGATTTTATACTACAGAAATCGGAGTTAAAGATATTGGTTATGCAGGAAATGCGCCTAATCAATGGGAAGGGGTTCCAGCTGATGTTTTGAAACAGTATGGCATGGAGAATGTAAAAATCTAATAACACTTTTTAAAACTGATTAAATATCAGGCAGTCGATAGCTTTTGCTACCAGCTGCCTGATATTTTATAGCTATACATTTCTAATTATTCTACAACTAAAATTAAACCCTTATTCTTTTCTATAAGAATGTTTTTTCCACCAACATACGTACCGGCTCTTTGAAATTTATCAATTGAAGGAGCAATGATTTTGACTTTGTTTTCGTCCAATCCGAGTTTTGCCCAATCAATGGTTAAGTTCACCTTAACATTACTTTCTCCCCAGCTGGCCAATGCAATCATCACTTTGCGATCTTTTTTATAAACAGTTGCAAGTACATCTGGATTATCAGTTTTGACCGGACAATTATCACTCCAATAGCCAATCATTTCTGAGCCTTTTATCCCAAAATTACTCCAGGCTTTCCACAGCGGCCTGGGATCGCTCTTATCTGACCACCCTAGCCGGTTAGTCATTCCATAAATCATTCCACGCCAAGGGTTTCCGTCATCTTGTAGCATTTCGCCCATTAAACCAAAAGGAATTCCGCTTATTTCGGTTAAAAAGAAATCAGGATTGTTCTTTTCATAATCAAAATATTCACCAAACCACAAGCGGTTTAAATAAGGAAAATGTTCCATATACAGGATGGCACTGTTATTAAAACCATCGCTTTTATTATATTGATTAGCAGAATGCAGATCAATAATACCCGGATGGTTATTTTGAGTCAATACCCTTTTAATCCTCTTCATGGTTATACGGTCAAATGCCACATCATCCAAATAAACGCCATCTATACCTACATTTTTCACTAACCAATTCATCCCTTCTACATAATAATTGTGCCACCTGTTCATTCCACTATTAATAATGGCAGCATCTTTAATTTCAGGCACAAACCACGCTGCAATGTAATTAGAATCAAGATGCTCCTGCAACCAGCTAAAGCCCCCACCCTTACCAGGTGAATAAACTTCGGTCCCTAAGCTTCTTAAAGCTGGCCATTCGTAAGCGTGGTTGGAAAGCTCGCGAACGGTATTATAAATTTTAACTTTTACTCCTTTCTGATGTGCTTCATTAATGTACGACTTCATTTTTTGCCATTCAATAAACGGATAATTGATCCAGGGATTAATTGGTGTGGCATGATGAATATTTACCACGGTTGCACCAGTCGCTTTGATAGAATCAAGATCACCATATTTGTGGTAAAAACGATTATCCCACTGAAAATCGGTTTCAAGTAAATGGAATGGAGTAATAAGGAGATTAAAATTATAATACAATACGTCACCCTTTTTCATCGTTCTCGCTCCTGTAAAGTTATCAGCCAGCATAGAACTTCCTTTTATATTAATCTGAATTCCTCCTTTATTGTCGTTACCCCACGATTTAGGCAATAATAAAGGCTTCTGAAGATAGAAGTTTGTATTCAGCGGCCTCGAGTAGTTTTCGTCTCTCAGGTTGTAATACAGGCCCGCATTTACATTTCCAATCCATACCGCATCCTGGTTTTTGTGTGCAACATCCCAGTTCCATTTTATAGTATCAGGCCTTAACCCTCCCTTTTCACCCAAACCCATTAAATATTTAGTCGTGTTCTTCTCAAAAGGAATATGGAAATCAATATTGCTAAAATCAACGTCTTTTAAAGCTTCAACTTTAACAGAGTAGTGAACATAACCGTCAAATTCAAGCGATGCTTCAATATTCATCTTCAGGTTTTCTGAACTATTGGTGGCTACCCATTTTACGATCCCATCTTCTTTTGATACGATTTGCAAATTGGCGGGTGTAAACTTTTCCTGTGTCTTTGGGCTAGTATAGAAATGAAAATGTATGGGTTCGTATAAAATATTGTTGGGCTTCTCGGTGTAACCAGTCATTTCTGAATTGAAATAGGTCTGAATCTGTTTCGGAAAACCGTCAGGATTAATTTCGAATTTTCTCCCCAGTAAAGAAATTACATTGCCATCGATTTTTAAAGGTGTATATGGTGCAACCGTTGTATTTGATTGTGCAAGCTTTGAATTTAACCAAGTCAATCTGGTCTGTTTATTTGGAGTACCAACACCCGAATCGGCCAAAACCTGATTTAGAACCGTTAAAGCAACATCAACCGCTTTAGATTCTCCATTTGCCTTAACTGTAAATTTACCTTTGTAAACTCCGGCTCCCATTGTATTGGGAATATTAACTGTAATCCACATGGCCTGTACTTTGCCCGATGCAACATTTACAACCTCAGTAAGAGGTTGGTTATCATAACTTATTCCGTCTGTATTTAAGCAGTTGATAAATTTGGCCGAAATGCTTTTGCCATTTGCCGACTTAAGATCTCCAAACTGTATCCTAACACCCTTTAAATCCTGTAAAGCAAAAAGCCCCAGTTGAAAGGCGTAATTTTCACCTCTGTTTGCCGTGCCCTTAAAGGAAGTAGAAGCCCCCTTTTGAATCCAACGATAGGGTAAATCACCTTGCATCTTTATGGGAAACATCCTGTCTTCAGGAAACACAACAAAAGGTTCATTGGCATATTTTGCTTTCAAAGCTGCCGTTTCTTTTTCAGTTGCAATGACCTCCATCGGATAAAAAGAGTTGAATGCATCAATAGACTGAATCTCCAAAACATGGGTATTAACAGACACCTTTTTCGATTGATCTAATTGTTTTTCATCGGCTTTAAGATAAATCCCCTTTGGATAATTGCTTCTACCCTCATTTTTGTAAGGCAAGTAGTAAACATAGTACTTACCAATAAACGGAGCCTCGAAATAAAGATCTACGGACTCCCTGGTTAAGTTTTCTGTACCTACTATCGCCACGTTTTTTCCATTAAAATCACGCACAATAATACGTTTCAGCTCTGGGTGGGTATCTCTTCTTCGCCAATCTAACCTTACATGTGCAACCTTGCCCGTTCCCTTATATTCTACTATTGCCCGATGGTTACCTAAAGAATCAGGATTCCACGCATTATTTCCGTTGGTATATTTTAAAATCTGGGCACTTAGCGATAATTGACCGAACAGGCAGACGAACAAAATTAGCTTAAACTTCATTTCAAATTTATTTGTAGCTAATTTATAGATACATAGTTGAATTAGTGCTATGTAATGAAAAAATGAAGCAAACGTTTGTGTGAATTAGTTGAAGTGAATTCTCATCCATTAAAGTGAAATATAGGGCAACAAAAAAGTCCTGCTCTTTTCGAACAGGACTTTCTTATTGTAAGGGAATGAAAATTATTCTCCTTTTGGTTCTTCAGTAGCTTCTTCAGCAGCAGGTGCTTCAGTAGCAGCTTCTTCAGTAACTTCGGCTTTAGGAGCTGCAGCAGCTTTGCTTCTACCACGACGAGTGGTTTTCTTCTCTTCTTTAGCTTCTGATTCTTTACCGTAAACTTCGTTATAATCTACCAACTCAATTAAAGCCATTTCAGCGTTATCACCTAAACGGTTGTTTAATTTAATGATACGAGTGTAACCACCTGGACGGTTTGCAACTTTCTCAGCAATTTCGCGGAATAAGATAGTTACAACCTCTTTATCTTGCAAGTAAGCAAATACTGTACGACGTGAGTGAGTAGTATCATTTTTTGATTTAGTGATAATTGGCTCAACATACGTACGTAAAGCTTTAGCTTTAGCTAAAGTAGTAACAATTCTTTTCGCTTTAATAAGTGAAGTAGCCATGTTAGCTAACATTGCTTTTCTGTGGCTGTCGGTTCTGCCTAAGTGATTAACTTTTTTACCGTGTCTCATTGTTTTTTGATTAAGTGTATACCGTCTCTATCTCAGAGGGAATTATACACTGTGAAAAATTATTTATACTAGTTAAGGCTTAAGTTAAAGAGGCTTTCGACTCTAAACTAAAGACTTGCGACTAATTTTACTCTTCGTCTAATTTAAATTTAGACAGGTTCATACCAAAGGATAAACCTTTCGATTTTACTAACTCCTGAATCTCAGTTAATGACTTCTTACCAAAGTTTCTGAATTTTAACATATCAGCAACATCATAAGATACTAAATCAGCTAAAGTACGGATATCGGCAGCTTTTAAGCAGTTTAATGCTCTTACTGAAAGATCCATATCAACTAATTCAGTTTTAAGGATTTTACGCATATGTAAAATTTCCTCATCAACTTCTTTAGTTTCTTCTTTTGCCTGCGACTCTAATACTAAGTTCTCATCAGAGAATAGCATAAAGTGTTGGATAAGAATTTTAGCCGCCTCTTTTAATGCTTCTTCAGGATGAATAGAACCATCTGTTGAAATGTCTAATACCAATTTCTCATAATCCGTTTTTTGTTCAACACGGAAGTTTTCAATTGTATATTTAACGTTTTTCATTGGAGTGTAGATCGAATCAATAGCGATTACACCAACAACGGCATCAGCAACCTTATTTTCTTCAGCAGGAACATAACCACGACCTTTATTGATGGTTAATTCAACCTCTAAAGTAACAGATTTATCCATGTTGCAGATTACGTGCTCAGGGTTCAAAACTGTAAAGTTGTTAGAAAATTTAGTGATATCACCAGCTTTAAACTGATCTTGACCGTTTACAATGATGAAAACTTTCTCAGCATCACCAGAATCACCAGTTTTCTTAAAACGCACTTGTTTTAAGTTCAAAATGATATCAGTTAAATCTTCTACAACACCTTTGATGGTAGAAAATTCGTGAGAAACGCCTGAAAAACGAATAGTAGTAATAGCATAACCTTCTAATGAAGAAAGCAAAATTCTTCTTAAGGCATTACCAATTGTTACACCGAAACCGGGCTCTAAAGGACGAAATTCAAATGTGCCATCGAAATCAGTTGATTTCTGCATGATCACTTTGTCTGGTTTCTGAAATGCTAAAATTGCCATTTATATTTTTTTAAATTCGTTATTGAATATATAGTAACAAGAAAAAAGTTAATTACCCTTTTGAGGTAATTAACTATCTTATTTATTACTTTGAGTATAACTCGATGATTAAGTTTTCCTTAATGTTTTCAGGAATCTCGTCGCGTTGAGGATAAGTTAAGAACTTACCAGTTAACTCGCTAGCATTCCATTCTAACCAGGCAAATTTATTGATTGTTCTGCCTGCAACAGAGTTACTAATTGACTCTAAAGATTTAGATTTTTCACGAACCGCTACTACATCACCAGCTTTTAACTGGTATGAAGGGATATTTACAACTTCACCATTCACAGTTACGTGTTTATGGCTAACTAACTGGCGTGCACCAGAACGGGTTGTTGCAATACCTAAACGGTAAACTGTGTTATCCAAACGTGCTTCTAATAATTGAAGTAAGTTATCACCTGTGATACCAGCACGTGAAGATGCTTTCTTAAACAAGTTACTGAACTGCTTTTCTAATACACCATAAGTATATTTTACTTTTTGTTTCTCCATTAACTGGATAGCATACTCAGATTGTTTTCCTCTTCTTTTCGAAACGCCATGTTGGCCAGGAGGATAATTTTTTCTGTCTAATACCTTATCAGGACCGAAGATTGGTTCTCTGAATTTACGGGCAATTTTTGATTTTGGGCCTGTATATCTTGCCATTTTTTTCTGTTTTTAAAGTATCATCCAACCTGTAGCTGGAGATTCTTAGCTTTAAAATTAATTAAACTCTTCTCTTTTTAGGAGGACGACATCCGTTGTGAGGAAGTGGAGTAATATCTTTGATAGATGTTACTTCGATCCCTGCTACTTGCAAAGTTCTGATTGCAGATTCACGACCTGAACCAGGACCTTTTACAAAAACTTCAACTTTACGTAAACCTAAGTCAAACGCAACTTTACCGCAATCTGAAGCTGCCTGACCAGCTGCATAAGGCGTGTTCTTTTTAGAACCTTTAAAGCCCATTTTACCAGCAGAAGACCATGAAATAGTCTGTCCGTTGTTATTGGTTAATGTAACGATGATGTTGTTGAAAGTAGCATTGATATGTGCCTGACCAACAGGCTCAATTACAACGATACGTTTTTTTGTTACTTTTTTACTCTTAGCCATTTTATCTTTTAGATTTTAGACAGGAGACTTGAGACAGGAGACTTTCTCTACCCCGATACTCACTATCCTACTTTTTCTCTTTTATTCCAGATCTGAGCAGATGATAAAGACATGGTTCCCATATCCAGAATCTCACCCATCATACCTATCAATTATTACTTAGTAGCCTTTTTCTTGTTAGCAACTGTTTTTCTCTTACCCTTACGAGTACGTGAGTTGTTTTTAGTACGCTGACCACGAGAAGGTAAACCTTTTCTGTGACGTAAACCACGGTAACAACCAATATCCATTAAACGTTTAATGTTTAACTGAACCTCTGATCTTAAAGCACCTTCTACTTTAATCTCATCGTTGATCATTGTACGGATTGCTGATAATTCATCATCAGACCAGTCCTGTACTTTTTTGTTTAGATCGATACCTGCAGTAGTTAAAATACGTTGTGCAGTAGTTCTGCCTATACCATAGATATAAGTTAAACCAATCTCTCCTCTTTTGTTTCTTGGTAAATCAATACCTGAAATCCTTGCCATATTTCTTGATGTTTTTAAGTAATTCCGAACGGCGGGCCACCGTTGTACGGTACATTACAATATTTTTTAATTACCCTTGACGTTGTTTGTATTTCGGATTTTTCTTGTTGATAACGTAAAGTTTACCTTTACGGCGAATAATCTTACAATCAGCGCTACGTTTTTTAATTGATGATCTAACTTTCATTTTATTTGTATCTATAAGTGATGCGTCCCTTTGTCAAATCATAAGGAGACATCTCTAGTTTTACTTTGTCACCAGGAAGAATTTTGATGTAGTGCATCCGCATCTTTCCTGAAATGTGGGCAATAATCTCATGTCCGTTCTCAAGTTCTACCCGGAACATCGCATTTGATAATGCTTCCCTTATTACTCCGTCTTGTTCAATTGAGGCTTGTTTAGCCATATTTTATTGATTGTTACTTAATTAGCTGCTTCTAAACAGGGTTGCAAAATTAAATAAAAAATTTTAATTATTTATTTTTTTTGTTGTAAAACTTCTTCTATTATAGAAAAGGTTGATAAAACCTCTGCTTTACCCTTTTTAACAGCAACAGTATGTTCAAAATGTGCTGATGGTTTATTATCTTTCGTAGTTACCGTCCATCCATCTTTATGGAACTTAACACCTGCAACCCCTGCATTAATCATAGGTTCTATTGCAATAACCATCCCTTCTTCAAGTTTTGGTCCTGAGCCACGTTTGCCATAATTAGGAACCTCAGGTTTCTCATGAAGGTTAAATCCTACACCATGCCCAACAAGCTCTCTTACAACTCCAAAACCATTGCCCTCAGCACATTGTTGAACGGCGAAGCCGATATCTCCAATACGCATTCCGGTAACAGCCTTTTCTATAGCCAAATCCAGACAGTGCCTGGTCACTTCTAAAAGCAATTGTTTTTCAGCATCAATTTCTCCAATTGCAAATGTATATGCAGAATCGCCATAATAGTTATTCTTAATTACACCACAATCAACAGAAATCAAATCACCCTCTTGTATAACATAATCGCTTGGAAACCCATGAACTACCTGCTCATTAGGAGATATGCAAAGAGAGTTTGGAAAACCGTTGTAATTTAGAAATGCAGGGATCGCCCCATGATCATTGATAAATTCGTAAGCAAGCTTGTCCAGAGTTAAAGTAGTCATGCCTGCTCTTATCACTTTTGCCACTTCAGCTAAAGTTTTCGAAACAAGCATGGAACTTTCTTTTATTAATTCGATCTCTTCGAGAGATTTGTAATAGATTTTGGACATTATTTAAGGTTTGAATGCGTCGATTGAGAGCGAGGAGCTATTTAAAGAACTTTCACCTCATCTATCATTCAAATTTCAATCATTGTCTCTACAATGCAGCATTGCTGCTTGCAGCAGGAACACCGGTTCTTCCAGTAACTCTACCAGTTTTCATTAAACCATCATAGTGACGCATTAACAGATAACTTTCAATTTGCTGTAAAGTATCTAAAACCACACCCACCAAAATTAACAATGAAGTACCGCCAAAGAAATGTGCAAACTCCTGTTTAATACCGAATTTAACTGCCAGTGAAGGTAAAATAGCGATGATCGCTAAAAAAACTGCACCTGGGAAAGTGATTTTAGAGATTACATCATCAATAAAAGTTGATGTTGCAAATCCTGGTTTAACACCCGGAATAAAACCACCATTCTTCTTCATATCGTCACTCATCTGAGTTGGATTAACTGTAATTGCAGTATAGAAGAAAGTAAATGCGATAATTAAAAATGCAAAGGTTAAGCTATATGCCAACGATGTTGTATTGCTAAACTGAATTAACCATGAACCTTGCAAAGAAGGAACAAATTGCATTAAAGCACCTGGAATAAACATTAAAGCCTGGGCGAAAATGATTGGCATAACACCGGCAGCATTTACCTTTAAAGGAATATACTGACGAACACCGCCGAACTGACGGTTACCAACAATTTTCTTTGCATACTGCACAGGTACTTTACGTACACCCTGAACAATTAAAATGGTAAACATTACAACTGCAAATAATGCAACAATTTCAAGAACCAATGCTACCGGGCCTCCGCCTTCACTGGCAGAACCAACACGGGCACTAAACTCCTGAGAAATTGCAACTGGTAAACGGGCAATAATACCAACCATAATGATTAGTGAAGTACCGTTTCCAATACCTTTATCAGTAATTTTCTCACCTAACCACATTACAAATAAAGTACCCGCCGTTAATACAAACGTAGATAGAACTAAAAATAAAGTGTTTGGAAGTAAAATAGCCTCTGCCGGAACTTGCGTTTTAACGTAGCCTACAGATTGAACGATTGTGATCGCTACCGTTAGGTAACGGGTAATCTGGTTCATTTTCTTTCTACCACTTTCGCCTTCTTTTTGCATTTTTTGAAAAGAAGGAACAGCAATACCCAATAGTTGCACCACGATCGATGCAGAGATATAAGGCATTACGCCTAATGCTAAGATAGACACACGAGAGAACGAACCACCGGCAAACATATCCAGTAAGCCTAATAGTCCTGATTTTTCGTTTGCGCCTAAAGCAGTCGGATCTACACCTGGTAAAACCACGTGAGATACAAAACGGTATACCAAAAGAATTAAGAGCGTAAACAAAATACGCTCTTTTAATTCTTGAATTTTCCAGATATTACTTAAAGTAGTAAATAGCTTCTTCATTTAATAATTACAATTTTACAATTGAACCACCTGCAGCTTCGATAGCTTTTTGTGCGGTTGCAGAAAATGCATGTGCAGTAACGTCTAATTTTGCTTTAACTTCACCACGACCTAAAATTTTAACCAGGTCGTTTTTCGAAGCTAAACCATGTGCTTGTAGTGCTGCGAAATCAATAGTAGTTAAGTTGTGCTTTTCAGCTAATTCCTGAAGTACATCTAAGTTAACACCTACGTATTCAGTACGGTTAATTGGTTTGAAACCAACTTTAGGCACACGACGTTGTAAAGGCATTTGACCACCTTCAAAACCGATTTTAGTAGAGTGACCAGAACGAGAACCCGCACCTTTATGACCACGAGTTGAAGTACCCCCACGACCAGAACCTGTACCACGACCAATTCTTTTGCTGTTTTTTGTAGAACCTTTTGCAGGTTTTAAATTATTTAAATTCATTTTTTTGAATTTGTGTTGCCCTTCGCTTTCACTAAACAGGTACAACGATTAAACATATATAAAGCTAGTACGGGTTTAGCCCGAACTAGCTTTAAATTTTTATTAAATTGCTTCGATAGCTACCAAATGATTCACTTTGCGAACCATACCGATAATCTGCGGTGTAGCTTCAACCTCAACACTTTGGTTCATTTTAGTTAAACCCAAAGCCTGAACGGTTCTTTTTTGGCGCTCGCTTCTGTCGATAACGCTTTTTACTTGTGTTATTTTGATCTTAGCCATGATATTATCCGTTAAAAACTTTGTTTAAATCGATACCACGAGTTTGAGCTACTGTATAAGCATCGCGCATTTTAGTTAATGCATCAACAGTTGCTTTCACCACGTTGTGCGGGTTTGATGAGCCTTTAGATTTTGCCAATACGTTATGAACGCCGGCACTCTCTAATACAGCACGCATCGCACCACCAGCAATTACTCCGGTACCTACTGCAGCTGGTTTGATTAATACAAAACCACCTGAGAATTTACCAATTTGTTCGTGAGGAACGGTACCATTCAAGATTGGAACTTTAACCAGATTCTTTTTAGCATCATCCACACCTTTAGCAATTGCTTCAGTTACTTCTTTCGCCTTACCTAAACCGAAACCAACAACACCATTCTCATCGCCCACAACAACAATTGCTGAGAAGCTGAAAGTACGACCACCTTTGGTTACTTTGGCAACACGTTGTATACTAACCAAACGATCCTTTAATTCGATATCGGTGGTTTTTACTCTTTTTATATTAATAGTTGACATCTTACTTTTTCTTCAGATTAAAATACTAAACCAGCTTCGCGGGCACCCTCTGCCAACGATTTTACACGACCGTGGTATAAATAGCCATTTCTATCGAAAACAACTTGTTTAACACCAGCAGCAATTGCTTTTTCAGCAACTAATTTACCTACTGCAACTGATTGGTCGCTTTTGCTTCCAGTACCTGCAAAATCTTTAGACAGTGATGATGCTGAAACTATTGTTTGACCGGTTACATCGTTAATTACCTGCGCATAAATTCCTTTATTGCTTCTAAATACAGATAACCTTGGACGCTCTTCCGAACCGGTAAGTCTTTTTCTGATCCCTTTTTTAATACGATCTCTTCTTGATAATTTTTTACCTGCCATGATTACTATTTTTTAGATGCTGATTTACCTGCTTTTCTTCTTAACACTTCACCTACAAACTTGATACCTTTACCTTTGTAAGGTTCTGGTGCACGTAACGAACGGATTTTCGCTGCTACCTGACCAATCAATTGTTTATCGATACTCTCTAAAATAATTTTTGGAGTCTGACCTTTTTCTGATTGGGTAGTAACGGTAATTTCCGCTGGCAACTGGAATACATAGTGGTGAGAATAACCCAAAACTAAATCTAGTGTATTACCTGTGTTTGTAGCACGGTAACCTACACCTACTAATTCCTGAGTTAATTTGTAACCTTCTGTAACACCAACAACCATGTTGTTAAGCAATGAGCGATATAAACCGTGTAATGCTTTGTGTTTCTTTTGCTCTGATGGACGTTGAACTGTTAAAATTCCATCTTCCTGACTCACAGTGATATCTGAATCTACTGCTTGAGTTAATTCACCTTTAGGGCCTTTTACAGTTACTACGTTATCATTAGATACGGTAATTGTAACACCTGCAGGGATTGTAATTGGGGCTTTTCCTATTCTTGACATTGTGCTGTTCTCCTAAATATTAATAAACGTGACACAATACCTCACCACCAATATTTAATTTGGCTGCTTCTTTATCAGTCATTACACCTTTAGAAGTAGATAAGATTGCGATACCTAAACCGTTTAATACTCTTGGCATATTTTCAACACCAGCATAGTTTCTCAAACCTGGTTTACTTACTCGCACTAAAGTACGAATAGCAGGAACTTTAGTAATCGGATTGTATTTCAAAGCGATTTTAATAGTGCCTTGAACGGTATTATCTTCAAACTTGTAGTTCGCGATGTAACCTTTATCGAAAAGAACTTTAGTAATTTCTTTTTTAAGGTTTGATGCAGGAATTTCTACAACACGGTGGTTGGCCTTAATGGCATTCCTTACTCTTGTTAAATAATCTGCTATTGGATCTGTATTCATTATTAATTGTTTTTGATAGTGGTTTCCTTCTGCTACCCAGCTGTGGGACCTGCTATCGGTTAAAATTCTTTTTAGCGTACATAGACATAAGTATCAGGTATCAAGAAACCAATTGGTCTTGACACCTGATACTCAGTACCAGTTACTTTATATTACCAAGATGCTTTTTTAACACCTGGTATTTTACCGTCTAGTGCCATCTGGCGGAACGTTACCCTTGAAATACCAAAGGTACGCATGTATCCACGTGGACGACCAGTTAATTTACAACGGTTGTGTAAACGTACCGGAGATGAGTTTTTAGGTAATTTATCTAAACCCTCGAAATCTCCTGCAGCTTTTAAAGCTGCACGTTTTTCAGCGTATCTAGCTACCAATTTTTGGCGCTTAACTTCGCGTGCTTTTACACCTTCTTTTGCCATTATTCTGCAGTTTTTTGATTTTTAAATGGTAAGCCGAATTGTTTCAATAACTCAAGCGCCTCAACATCAGATTTTGCCGAAGTTACGAAAGTTATATCCATCCCTAAAATTTTATTGATTTTATCGATATTAATCTCAGGGAAAATGATTTGTTCAGTAACACCTAAGGTGTAGTTACCTTTTCCATCAAATCCTTTATCATTGATACCTTTGAAATCGCGAATACGTGGCAAAGCTACAGAAATTAAACGATCTAAAAACTCATACATGTTATTATCACGTAATGTTACACGCACACCTACCGGCATACCTTTACGCAATTTAAAGTTTGAGATATCTTTTTTAGACTGTGCCGGAACCGCTTGCTGACCAGTAATGGTAGTCAACTCAACGATTGTGGTATCCATAATCTTTTTGTCAGTAACAGAAAAACGACCAACACCCTGATTGATACAGATTTTTTCCAATTTTGGAACCTGCATTACAGTTTTGTACTGAAATTTTTCTTTCAATGCATTTACAACTTCTTCTTTGTATTTGCTTTTTAATCTTGGTGTAGTAGCCATTATTTAATTTCCTCCCCTGATATTTTAGCCACTCTAACTATTTTACCATCAGCGTTTAGTTTACGACCAACGCGGGTAGCTTTACCAGATTTTGGATCAACCAACATCAGGTTAGAAATGTGAAGAGCAGCCTCTTTTTTAATAATACCACCGTTTGGATTTGCAGCATTTGGTTTAGTATGTTTAGATACTAAGTTAATGCCTTCTACAATGGCTCTGTTTTTATCTATTTGTACTGAAAGTACTTTTCCTTGTTGACCTTTTGAATCGCCAGCAATTACTTTAACTAAATCTCCAGTGCGGATTTTAAGTTTTGGTGTATTTACTTTGTTTCCCATTTTATAATACCTCCGGTGCTAATGATACAATTTTCATGAATTGTTTTTCACGTAGTTCTCTCGCAACCGGGCCAAAGATACGTGTACCTCTTGGCTCATCCTGTGCGTTCAATAATACAGCAGCATTATCGTCAAAACGGATATAAGAACCATCTTTACGACGGATTTCTTTTTTAGTTCTTACAACAACTGCTTTAGAAACTGTACCTTTTTTAATGTTACCTGACGGTAAAGCGCTTTTTACGGTAACAACTACTTTATCACCAATTGAAGCATAACGTTTGCCGGTTCCACCAAGCACGCGAATTACTAATACTTCTTTTGCGCCGCTGTTATCAGCAACGTTTAATCTTGATTCCTGTTGTACCATCTTATTTAGCTCTTTCTAAAATTTGTACCAATCTCCAGTTCTTGTTTTTACTCAAAGGACGAGTTTCCATGATTAATACTGTATCACCGATACCGCACTCATTTTTCTCATCGTGAGCCATAAATTTGGTAGTTTTCTTCACGAACTTACCATAAATTGGGTGTTTTACTTTACGCTCAACGCTCACCACAACAGATTTATCCATCTTGTTGCTTACCACTAACCCAGTTCTTGTTTTTCTTAATTGTCTTTCCATGTCGACTATCAAATTATTTAGTTTCAGTAGCTACTTCAGTGTTTTTCACTTGAGTCAACTGCGTGTTTAAACGGGCTATGTCTTTCCTTACTTTAGCAATGCGTGAAGGATTTTCGATAGCTGAAATAGTGTGAGCGAACTTTAATTTTGACAAGTTCTCTGTTTCTTCCGCAATCTTAGCTACTAATTCTTCTTTTGAAAGCCCTGTGATTTCTGAATTTTTCATTTTTCTTTTCTTTTACGTTGAGTGTAGCGGTTATAATAAACAAGTATTTACAACATTCACCTCAACACTTTACTATGCTTCTACGTAATCCCTACGTACTACGAATTTGGTTTGGATTGGTAATTTCTGCGCTGCTAAACGTAATGCTTCTTTAGCAACTTCTAAAGGCACACCTTCAGCTTCGAAAATTACACGTCCAGGTCTAACAACTGCTACCCAATATTCAGGAGCACCTTTACCTTTACCCATACGTACCTCAGCAGGTTTTTTAGTTACTGGTTTGTCCGGGAAAATTCTGATCCATACCTGGCCTTCACGTTTCATGAAACGCGTTACGGCGATACGGGCAGCCTCTATCTGGCGACTTGTGATCCAAGTTGCTTCTAAAGATTTGATACCGAAAGATCCGAATGCCAATTCAGCTCCACGAGAAGCTAAACCTTTCATTCTGCCTTTTTGCATCTTCCTGAACTTCGTTCTTTTTGGCTGTAACATTTTATTTTGTTCTAATCGTTAAACGATGTTAATAAATCAATTATTTACGAGGACCTCTGTTAGCGCCTGCGCCACCACCTCTGTTTGCACCACCCTGGCCTGGACCACGACCACCGCCTTGGTTTCCACCACGTCTGTCGTTACCACCGCCACGGTTATCTCTTCCGCCACCGCGGTTATCTCTTCCACCGAATGCTGGTTTGTCTGATGCGCCTTTTGGACCGTTGTTTGTTGAACCAATGTTTGGAGACAAATCACGCTTTCCATAAACTTCACCTTTACAGATCCATACTTTAACGCCGATTTTACCATAAGTGGTTAAAGCTTCAGCTAAAGCATAGTCGATATCAGCACGGAATGTATGCAAAGGCACTCTTCCTTCTTTGTATTGCTCAGTACGTGCCATCTCAGCACCACCTAAACGACCAGAAGTCATGATTTTAATACCTTCAGCACCCATACGCATTGTTGATGCAATAGAAGATTTCATTGCTCTACGGAATGAGATCCTTGCTTCTAATTGTTTAGCAACACCTTCTGCAACTAATTGTGCATCAAGTTCCGGGCGTTTAATCTCGAAGATGTTAATTTGAATTTCCTTTTTAGTCAATTTCTTTAACTCTTCTTTGATTTTATCAACCTCAGCACCTGCTTTACCGATTACGATACCTGGACGCGCTGTGTGGATTGTTACCGTGATACGTTTTAACGTACGCTCGATAACCACTTTAGCAACGCCGCCTTTAGCGATACGAGCAGAAAGGTATTTTCTTATTTTCTCATCTTCAACTAATTTATCGGAGTAGTTGTTGCCACCGAACCAGTTAGAATCCCATCCTTTGATAATTCCTAATCTGGCACCTATTGGATTTGCTTTTTGTCCCATTTCCTAATTAGTTTTGAGTTGTTTCTGTAATTTTACTATCTACAATCAGCGTAACGTGGTTAGAACGCTTGCGAATTCTATATCCACGGCCTTGAGGTGCCGGACGTAAACGTTTAAGTTGACGACCACCATCTACCATAATTGTTTTAACAAATAGCTCACTTCCATCAGAAGTTTTACCATTTTTAGCTTCCCAGTTGTTAATTGCAGATAATAATAATTTCTCAACTCTTATTGCTGCTTCTTTGTTGGTAAACTTTAAAACGCTTAATGCTTTTTCTACACGTTCACCTCTGATAAGATCTACAACCAAACGCATCTTGCGCGGTGAGGTTGGACAATTGTTTAATTTTGCTATTGCTTCCATTGTCTAATTATTTTTTCTTTTCAGCGTGTCCTCTGAATGTTCTGGTTGGAGCAAATTCTCCCAACTTGTGACCAACCATGTTTTCTGTTACGTACACAGGGATAAATTTATTACCATTGTGTACTGCAAATGTATGACCTACGAAATCTGGTGAGATCATTGATCTACGAGACCAAGTTTTGATTACAGTTCTTTTGCCTGAATCATTCATAGAGTTAACTTTTTTCTCTACGTTATGGTCAATATAAGGTCCTTTTTTTATCGAACGAGCCATTATTTCTTCCTTCTCTCTATGATGTAACGATTAGAATATTTTTTAAGTTCTCTGGTTTTGTAGCCTTTAGCTAATACACCATTTCTTGAACGTGGGTGACCACCTGATGATCTACCTTCACCACCACCCATTGGGTGATCTACTGGGTTCATCGCTACCGGTCTGGTTCTCGGACGACGGCCCAACCAACGTTTACGACCTGCTTTACCTAATACTTCGTTAGCATGATCTGAGTTAGATACAGCACCGATAGTAGCAAGACAAGTAGTCAGGATTAAACGGGTTTCGCCTGAAGGCATTTTCAAAGTAGCATATTTACCATCGCGGGCAGCTAATTGTGCGTAAGCACCTGCACTACGAGCTAATTGTGCTCCTTTTCCAGGGTGAATTTCCACGTTGTGGATAATTGAACCTAATGGAATGTTCGATAATTTTAAAGTGTTACCTACTTCAGGAGCTGCTTTATCGCCCGATAATATTACCGAACCAACTTGCAAACCTTCCGGAGCAATGATATAACGCTTCTCGCCATCTGCATAGTGTAATAATGCGATGCGGGCAGTACGGTTTGGATCGTATTCAACAGTAGCTACTGTTGCAGGAATATCGAATTTATCGCGTTTGAAGTCGATTAAACGATACGATTTTTTATGACCACCACCCATGTAGCGCATAGTCATTTTACCTGTATTGTTACGTCCACCAGACTTTTTTGATGATACAACCAATGATTTTTCGGGCTTGGTTGCTGTAATCTCCGTAAAACTAGCACCAACTCTGAAGCGGGTACCTGGAGTAACTGGTTTAAATTTTCTTAAGCCCATAGTTATAATTAATTATTAAATTAAAGAGTTGCGTAATAATCTATTGTTTCGCCGTCTTTCAACGTTACGATTGCTTTTTTGAATTTCGGGCTACGGCCAGAAACAAAACCTGCTTTAGTGTAACGAGATTTCGCTTTCCCATCAACAACCATTGTGTTAACTGCAACGATGGTTACACCGTACAATTTCTCAATAGCCGCTTTAATCTGGATTTTGTTAGCCTTGTGGTTAACAGCGAATGTGAAACGGTTAGATTTTTCAGTTAAAGCTGAAGCTTTTTCGGTTAATATTGGTTTTTTTAAAATTTCCATATTACTTGGCAAATGCCTCCTCCAAAGTTTTAACAGAATCTGCAGTTAACACAAGTACACCAGCATTTAATACATCATAAGTATTTAAATCTGCTGCCGAGATTACTTTAGTTTTCTGAACGTTTCTGCTTGATAAATAGATATTATTATTTTGTGCAGGTAAAACCAATAAAGTTTTTTGAGTACCTACGTTTAACGCAGCCAATAAACTTGTATAGTTTTTAGTTTTAGCTGTATCGAAGTTGAAATCTTCTAAAACTACCACGTTGTTATCTTTTGCTTTATAAGCTAAAGCAGATTTACGTGCTAATGATTTTAATTTCTTATTCAATTTAAAGCTATAATCACGTGGCTGAGGACCGAAAACACGACCACCACCGTTGAATAACGGAGATTTAATGCTTCCTGCACGTGCACCACCTGTACCTTTTTGTTTGTATAGTTTACGGGTAGAACCAGCAATCTCATTACGTTGTTTAGATTTGTGAGTACCTTGACGTTGGTTAGCCAAATACTGTTTTACATCTAAATAAATCGCGTGGTCGTTAGGTTCGATACCAAATACCGATTCAGGAAGTTGCACCTTGGCACCTGTTTCTTTACCTGAAATGTTTAATACTTTAACTTCCATCTGATTACTTGTCTAAGATTACGTATGAACCTTTAGCTCCTGGAACGGAACCACTAACTACTAATAAGTTTTGATCAGCATAAACTTTCAAAATTTGTAAATTCTGAACTTTTACTCTGTCTCCACCTGTTCTTCCAGCCATGCGCATTCCTTTGAATACACGTGAAGGGAATGATGACGCACCCAGTGAACCTGGCGCACGTAAACGGTTGTGCTGACCGTGAGTCTGCATACCAACACCACTAAATCCGTGGCGTTTCACAACACCCTGAAAACCTTTACCTTTAGAGGTACCTACAACATCAACAAAATCACCTTCTGCGAATGCATCAACAGTTACTACATCACCTAAATTAAGTGAAGCTGTAAATGAATCAAATTCTACCAGTTTGCGTTTTGGAGTTGTGTTCGCTTTAGCGAAATGGCCTTTTAACGGTTGAGTTGTGTTTTTCTCTTTAGCCTCATCGTATCCTAACTGGATAGATGAATAACCGTCTTTTTCTTCGGTTTTTACCTGTGTAACTACACAAGGCCCAGCTTCGATTACAGTACAAGGAATGTTTCTTCCTTCTGCATCGAAAATACTGGTCATTCCTACTTTTTTTCCAATAATTCCTGACATTTTATCTTTTCTTTTTAACACCCATCGAAGCAGTAGGGCTTCGTTCAAGGTGGTTGTTCAATCCCCCGAAAGGGACGGCAAAGATAGACAAGAATTATTAATTTTCAAATAGTTAGCGAAATATTTTCCAACTATTTTTGATTTTTTTTTATCGATGTTGAAGCGATCATAATTTCATCCCTGAAAATGTGCATTTAGGGCAAAATTATGAGGGTTTTAAAATAAATTGCTGATATAATGGAGTTTAAGATTAATTACAGGTTAATGTGCCAATCCACCACTCAAACTTATGGTTATGATAGTTAAGATGATAAAACCGATGAGCACATACAGGTAGTCCTTCTCTATAAAAAAGCTAATAATGGCGAAGATAATCCGGGCTATAGGTGTGAAAATCAGCATCAATATACCAAACTGAATGATGGCATCACCCTCCAGGGAAGGAATTCCTTTAAATATTTTAATAATAGAAGAAAACTTTGCAAGCTCAGGTTTAAACACCCTGTAATCGGTAAGTGAACCTTGATTGTGAAAAAGAAAAATGAAACCTCCAACCAGTACAATAGCCATCGATATCACCACTCCGGCACGAAGCATGGTTCCTAAAATGACCTGAATATCTTTATCTTCTAAGTTTTTATCTTGTCTCATCACTTATAAGCCGCTAATCCCTTTGTAAATCATCTGCAAAGCAAGAAAGGTAACTACTACCGCAAAAACAATTTTTAGTTTATCGGTTTTAACTTTTAACAACAGCTTGGAGCCCAAAGTTGCGCCGGTTAATACACCGATGCAAACCGGCATTGCGATACCGGGATCGATCTGCCCGCGATGCAGGTATACCACTGCACTTGCAGCCGCAGTTACCCCCATCATAAAATTACTCGTTGTAGTAGACACCTTAAACGGGAGGCGCATAATGTTGTCCATTGCAATAACCTTCAATGCACCACTTCCTATTCCCAGTAAACCGGAAAGTGTACCCGCGAATAACATCATCGAAAAACCTGCAGGTATATGTTTCACAGCGTATTCATGTGTAATGCCCTTATCCGGATAGGTTCCGTTTAGATTGAAGAATTTTGCCCACTTATCGCTTCTATCCAATGTACTGTGATCTACTTTTTTCTTAAGCGTCATTACTGCAGAGAAAATAAGGATACACCCGAAAATGATGGCAATATAACTTGCATTGAGATACACGGCAACAATGGCACCGCACACGGCTCCAACGGTAGTCGCAATTTCAAGAAACATTCCTATCCTGATATTCGTAATTCCTTCTTTAACATATGCTGCTGCCGATCCGGATGAGGTAGCGATGACGGAAACAATTGAAGCGCCTATAGCATAATGGATATCAACACCTAAAACAAGTGTAAGCAGGGGGATGATGATAACCCCACCTCCCAAACCAGTAAGAGAACCTAATAAACCCGCTAATAGCGAACCTAATAAAACGATTAGGGTAAACAGCAATACCGACATGCTGGCAAATATAACTTACGCGTTTGGGGTTAACGAACAATTAGGCGAATAAAATAAAGTCTATATATCATATGGGAAACCTAATTCCGTAAGCAGTAGATGTCCCCTGCAAACCAGCATAAGTTGTACGGTTTTAAGCAAAAAACCCCGTCTATTTACCTAACCTTTTGATCATTTCAGCACTTAAATCCCTTCCATCATTTAAGCGGTTGGCAAAGAAAGATTTTGCCGCTTCGAAATGGGCTTTATAACCATTCAAATCTCCATAACCGATAATTGAGGCCCACTCATGTACGGCTGTATGGAATTCCAGGTCATCACCTCTGATAGACTTATCGTAAAGCGCGGTAATAATTGATTCCTCCAGCATGGATGCGTTTTTAAACAGATATTCAGCAATGCCCAGGCGCAATTTAAACGGCGGAGTTTGACAGATCAGGTTATCATATGGGTTAACCCCCATTTTGTACCAGGCATAAACCATGCTCAATAAACTCAGATGAGAGTTTGGCTTGAGTTTATGGTCGGCATCAGATAGGCTAAATTCTTTCATGATATTGTCGTCAAGCAGAAGAAGCTGCCGGCTTTCGTGAAAAACGAAATCCCTTGCCGCATAAATCTTTTCCCGGAATTCGGTTTCGTTTTCACAAATCATCAGCTTAAATAACTCAGATTCTGCCTGCGCATAATACTTTACCTGTTTCTGGGCATAAGGATTTAAAATGGCCAGACCGGCATAGATGTGCGACTTATAGCTAAAAATCCTAAGGGTAGTTAAAATTTTCACATTGTCTATTCCACCGGCATAAGCAGGGTTATCCCAGGGGAAAAATCCAGCGTTCTTCCAGGCCGACCCCATACTTTCGAAACCCATGTGGGTAACCGCCTGTGTATCCGCTACAATCCTGTCATGCTCCCTGTAATCATCCATTTCGATAATGTTTGACTTCAAGGATTTATAAACTTCCAGCGCTTTGATATACACTTCGTCTGTTGCCCTATGGCGAACCACCACTAAAGTCTGCCCTTCCGGACTAAATGCAGGTCCATGTAAAGAATGACAGGTAACGATTTGAGTATCCTGTGGAAGATGTTTTTCAAATGCGGCAATTTCAGGATGTTTAACGGATGTTTGACCAGAAACAATGGCGCCAAACTTTGTTGAACGCGCAAAACTGGATACTACCTCATCAATATTTTCAGCTTCTACGCAGTAGATGATAAAGTCGGATTTTCTTGCAACTTCATGTCCATCGATTAATACTTCGATACCCTTAGGTTCCAGTTCATTTTTCAGATCAGTAAACCGCAATGGCATGTCTGCCCCGCATACTTTATAACCAGCGTTTACAAACGAAACGGCATACAACTTACCCATGTCGCCTAAACCGATAATTCCTATTTGCATGAGGCAAATGTAATCTATCGCGAATTAAATTATAATAAAAGTTACATAAAAGTGTTAATCTATAGATTATATGAAATCATTTTTATCGATTTGATAATGAATTTACCAAATTAGATTAGTTGAGGATTGGATAAAAATGTAGTTTTACAATTTAACACCTATTATTTAAACTATGCAGACACTTAAACCTACCCTTTTGTTTTTAGGGGCTATGCTGTTTTTAAACGTTGCGTTTGGGCAAGCTAAGCAAGACACATCGAAAAACACTGATCCATCTTTAAATGGACAGTATGAGTTCATGTTGAGAAAATCGAAAAGTTTGTATGGCGCAAGGCTGATCAATCCTACCCGACTATCATCTTTATGGAAAAGTGTTAATGATACGCTGAGGAAAGAACGCAGGGAACTTCAGGTAGCCAGACAGGAAATTAAAACACAAACAGATAACATAGCCGTTTTAAAAGGTGAAGTTTCAGGGAAAGAGAATTCATTGGCCAGCGCAAATGCTTCAGTAAATGAAATCAAATTTTTGGGTATTTCGTTTAATAAAGGAACCTACAACACCATAGTGTGGGCGTTGATCATTTTACTAGCTGTTGGGCTTGCCATCGTAATTATCCAATCGGGAAAATTTAGAAAAGAGGCTACCTACCGGACTCAGCTTTACCAGGAAGTAGCTGACGAGTTTCAGGCACACAAAGTTAAGGCAAAAGACAAAGAGATGAAACTTGCGCGCGAGCTTCAGGATGAGCGCAATAAATGGGATGACGCCCGTGGAAGATAAAAACCTTTAGGCCTATTGATTTTTAACAAGCTTGTCGGAAACCCTCTATATCAACGGGCATCCGAGAAGCTTTTTTTTTAAAAATAACGCTATTGTGTTTTGAAACTATATTTCAACCCTACCTCGAACTCACCGTTACTATAACTCTGCATTTTTGAGGTATTGGTAGTATACTGTAATAATAACGAAAACTGTTTTTGGTAATTTATTCCAAACCCACCAGTGAAGCTGTTTGTACTGTGGTAGATTCCATTGAACATGAGTTTATCTTGCAGAAACTGAAAATTGATACCTGCATCAAAAATTCCATCGTAGTTTTGTACACCCCGATAAACCAACTTGGGCTCTATTGAGCTTAACACTTTATCTGTAGTAAATCTATATCCGGCCGCGAAGAAATATATAGACCGGTCAACTACGTTTCTGATGGCATCTCTTTTGAATAATCGCTTGAGATTTGGCAAAGAGCCCTGGAGGGTTAGGTTTGAATTTCTGTAAGCCATCCCGAAATCTCCATCCAGATATAGTCTGCGGTCGTTAAAACTGGTTAGTACATCATCGCTCAGGTCGCCCTGAGCTTTGCTGACATTTACATTTTCATTCATCACTCCGGCAGATAACCCAAAATCGAGGTAGCTGGACTGACCTCCCAGCGGCAAGTGGTAAGCGTAACTTACAGTGGCCCGAAATCTGTTTATTATCCCTGCGGTTTCGTTATATATCAATGCACCTAATCCAACTTTGTTGTTGGACAAGCCATAATCTGCAGTCAGGTATTGCATTCTGGGTGCGCCTTCCATTCCAACCCATTGTGCTTTCAGGGCAGCATTGAGGTTGAGGTTATTATCTAAACCTGCCATTGCGGGATTTGCTAAAAACTGATTCTGGAAATAGATACTGCCCATGGGGTTAAGCTGGGCGATTGCTGACGAGCAAACCAATAACAACATCCCACTTAAAAATATGCTAATCTTTCTCACGTTGTTATTTTTTATATAAAATTGAAATAAAACCTTTGATGGTGCCACTTTCGCCTAAATCAAGCAGATAATAATATGTATCTTCAGCCAGCGGGTTTCCATTTACATATCCATCCCAGTTATTCTGGTAATTAGTAGTTGCATAAAGCATGCGTCCTCCCCTATCGAAAATTGTAAGTTTGGCCGCAGGGTATTTCTCAATTCCCTTTACTACGAAATAATCATTTTTCCCATCACCATTTGGCGTGAGAATATTGTTGACTATAGCTACATTGGCAGTAGTTTCGATGACCAGGAAGGGCTGAAGAAATCCCTGTGTTAAGCTCACTGTACTGGCTTGAAAGGTTTGTACCAATACCATTTCGCCAATGCTAAAATCATAAAGCTGATTATTTATTTTAGCAGAACCATTTGCCGCATTTACAGAATAAGGCAAGCTCTGCCCCTGTACCTCAGTGGCTAAATATCCCCATATAAATGGAATAATAAACAAATAACAGATGTTCTTCATATCGTTAGTTTAAAGAGATCCAGGATGTACCATCGCTTTGAATGGTTAGCGTTCTATTGCCCGTTATGGTTGTGATATTGGTGTCATCATTTAAGGTCACCGGATTATTAAAGGTGATGTTGCCTGACGACAATGCCTTCACAATAACGTAAATACGTCCTTTGCAGGTTGATGCAGCAGGAAGATTGATATTAACAGCAGCGGCAGTATTTTTTACCCGAACGGTATAATGACTCGCATCCAGAGATAATGTACCTGCAGTAGTATAGGTAAGAATACTGGCTGAAACCGAACCATTAATATTTAATGAACTTGTATTGGCCGGCGAAGAGGTTGCAGCGCTTGCGGCAGAAGATCCATTGATGATAAGGGAACCACCATCTGTTGAGAATGTTCCCTGAATTAGCGGATAAGATGTATTTGAATTGGCAATGACCAGTGTATTGTTTGATGATGTAAGTGTGTTTCCCGCATTGCTGCCGATAAATACATTTCCACTACCACTATTTTTTGATCCGGCTGCATAACCTAGTGCGGTATTGTTGTCACCATTACTGGCCTCGAGCGCTATGCTTCCTATAGCTGTGTTGGCCACTCCCGTACCGTTAGCCATTAGGGCATGTGTACCGAAAGCTGAATTGTTAGAACCAACCGTATTGATTAAAAGCGACTGTGAACCAAAACCGCTATTGTTAATTCCACTGAAACTTCTTTGCAGTACCATGTATCCAAAAGCACTATTTTCATACCCCGATATGTTCAATGAGAGCGCCTCTCTTCCGAATGCGCTATTATAGAATCCCGATATGTTTGAGGTAAATGTTTTGTAGCCGTAGGATATGTTATTTTCAGAAGAATTACCTAACCGGCCAGATTTTTGGCCGTTCACCAGAAAGTTGATTGCAACATCATCTGTATTGCCTAAAAAGTTATTTGTTTGGTCAACATTACCCGTATTTCCCCTGAGCGCCCATGCATTTGCATTTGCAAATAATGTCCTGCTAATGAGTTCTGGTTTTCCAGTAGTGGCATTAGTGATATAAACCTTATTTGCATCACTTACACCATCTGTTGTTAGCTTAGCAAGCGTAACGGTTGCATCAGCCAGTTTAGATGTTACTACTGCATTATCTGCTAATTTAACCGTGGTTACTGCACCAGCATTTATATCGATCACAACGTCTTTCAGCAAAGCCGTAGAACCATTTGCACTAATGCTT
Source organism: Pedobacter frigidisoli (assembly GCF_032678525.1). GTDB lineage: Bacteria > Bacteroidota > Bacteroidia > Sphingobacteriales > Sphingobacteriaceae > Pedobacter > Pedobacter frigidisoli_A. The sequence goes on along the minus strand of NZ_JAVTSE010000004.1, from coordinate 56,307 downwards.
AAATCGGTAGATGACAAAGATTTCGCACCTGCCAGCTGAGCAACGTCTAAAGTTACCGGGATCCATGTGGTTCCATTATACAAAAGTACCTGGTTATTGGAGGGCGTAGCGGCAGATAAACTAATGCCCTGCAAGCTGGCAATCGTTGGATTGGGATAATTACCTGTTAAATCTCCACCTGCTACCCCGGTTGATGGCCCCACCGGACCTGTGTCGCCCTTATCCCCTTTGTCACCTTTGTCACCTTGTACGCCCGCTATTCCTTGTATACCCTGTGGTCCAGTTGCACCTGTATCACCCTTAGGGCCCTGTGCGCCTGTGGCACCGGCAACACCAGGAATACCTTGTGGCCCAGTCGCCCCTGTCGTACCTGTATCACCCTTTACTCCCTGGGCACCTGTTGCTCCTGTAGCACCGGCAATACCGGGAACACCTTGCGGACCAGCAGGGCCAGTTGCGCCCGTTGCACCTGTATCACCCTTTACTCCCTGTGGACCTGCCGCTCCGGCAGCACCGGCAACTCCAGGAGCACCTTGCGGACCAACCGGGCCGGTCGCTCCAGTATCGCCTTTTTGCCCTGTGGGACCATTTGCAGCATAAAGTGCATAAGGTACACTCAATAATTGTGCTGTTCCGGCTAATGTGAAATTAGTTCCATTTTCCGGATCTATTTCAACTTTGATGTATTTTAGCCCTGTTCCCCAGGTCACCCCTGCGATGGTACCAGTTGCAGAAGAAGCCCCACTTCCACCTATAGCAATCGAATAAAGTCCGAGAGTATTTGTTGTAACAGACCTCACTTCAACATATTGAACATTCCCGGTGGCGGATGCATCGAGGATGCTCAACCGAATAGCAATATTTTTATTGATTAAAGGAGTACCGTTTGCATTCCGGGCCGCACCCTGATAATTAAATTGTTGAGGAGCCTGGGCCCGTACGAACATCGCCAAGCCAAGACTTAGCAAAGCAGTAAGTAAAAGTTTTTTCATGAATAGGGATAAGATCTAAAGTGTTGCGGCCTGATGCATCCTGGCAAGCCACAACTCTCAAATCTAATAATTAGTATACCCCTGTATCTCCGTTTTACACGAAAGCACTAATTTATTATACTGTTCAACATTAAATTACTTATAATCAATGTAATAAAAAATAATACATTTGATAAATTTTACACAAAGTGACAATTATCAAAACAAAAAATTATAAACAATCTAATCTTAACTAAAAGATCTAGGTTTCTGAAGGAAATGATATTCCTTTAATATTTCTATATAAATCGACTGCATACAGGTCTGTCATACCCGATACGAAATCCAATACACTTTGCGTCCTTGCATAGCTATCAGGCAAATCAGTATGGTATTGTTTAGGGATAAGTTTGACTAATTTTTTGTAATAATGAGTATTATTATGAATAAGGGCCGGGACAAATTCTTCCAGCAGACCTGCCATAATCTTATATCCGGCTACCTCTTTCTGAATCACTGAAGAGAAATTATAGATGCGTTCGATCGACACTTTTTCTATGGCTTTCCAAGCCGTCAGATAGGGTTCAGGGATCAGATCAGTAAGGCTTTTGTTCAAAGAACCTCTAAGTAAACTTTCCTGTTCCCGGTAGAAGATACCGGCACAAATATTTGTTAAAGTATTAATTGCTTTAGCCCTTAACAAACCAACTTTCGCATCATCGTCTTCATAATCATTTTTCAACCTATCCTCTATCGTATTGGAATTGGCAAAAGGCAGCAGGTAATTTTTCACCTCTTCAAAAGATAAAATCTTTAAACGATGGGCATCTTCAAGGTCAATGATACTGTAACAAATATCATCAGCTGCCTCTACTAAATAAACTAAGGGATGCCGTTTGTATATCAAATATTCATTTTCTTCCCTTTCAAGATGAAGTTCTGCTGCTATTTTCTTAAAAGTCTCTTCTTCTGACTGAAAGAAACCATATTTTTTACGATGTAAAATACCCTTTTGGTTACCAGCAATTGATGCGCAAGGATATTTTGCTATTAAAGCTAATGTAGAATATGTGAGGGCATAGGCATCATTTCCTTTACCTTTGAGGGGATGGGTTAATATCCGGATTGCATTTGCATTACCTTCAAAGTTTATCAGGTCGTGCCACTGTGCTTCGGTCATCTCCTTCTGGTATGCTTTTCCATCACCGTCGGTAAAATAGCGTGAGATCGCTGCTTCACCAGAATGCCCGAATGCGGGATTACCCAAATCGTGGGCCAATGCCGCCGCTGCAACAATGTTGCCGACTTCAGTTATTAAAGGAACTGATTTAACGAGCGAGGGGTCTTTCTCTTCAACGGTATTTAAAAAAATATTCGCCATTGACCGTGCCACGCTCGCCACCTCCAGGCTATGGGTTAGCCGGTTATGCACAAATACGCTTCCCGGTAATGGAAACACCTGAGTTTTATTTTGCAATCGCCTGAAAGGTGAAGAAAAAATGAGGCGATCATAATCTCTTTGAAAATCAGATCTTGCTTTATCGCGGTCACCTGTCCAACTTTCCTGCCCAAACCTTTTATTAGAAAGCAAATATTTCCACTCCATTTATATATTCCTGTATTAAATCTGCCGCCAAGTTAAGCAAAAGGGAAAAAAAGCAAGACAATTATTTGAGTGTATATTACTACTTTGTGATACTACACTCATTATTAAACAGAAACCATTTCCTCACTATGCTGTTATTAATATAAAGAACGGTTATGAAAACGAGTGCATATAATAAAGAGGAACATTTAGAGGGCTATGTGGGTAATGGAGCCGAGAAAAGCGAGCCTTCGGATGTTCAAAAGGCTTATGAAGCCGGAAATGATACTAATAAAGTAAATAGTTTTGGAAAAGATCCGGATCAAATGATTGCCGGAAATGCTGCTGCAAGAGATGGTTACGATAATTCGGGTACCCAGGGAAGGGACTCGTTAAGTGATGATGCATACCATAGCGAAGATCATCATCCAACAGTTGAAAGTGCGGAAAGTCATACCGGAAGTTCGGGTGATGATTTCAAGGGGCGTCCTGCTGATATTAGTGAGGAAGATGAGAATCATGCGCTGAATACAGGGATATAATGTGACAGTAGCTTCTGCCATTTCAGCAAATACAGTGGATCAATACCATCATGCATGATTTAGTGTAACACTGGACCAGGATTAAGCATACGGAGCGAATTGACATAAATCAATAAATATATCCGGCTGAATTGAAAGATTTGCGATATATTTTTCGACTTTTGTGATCAACTCAGGATACGCGACAAAAATTAAACTCCGGTTCATCATAACTAAACGATTTGAGGGCATCAGCTGCTCACTTAAAAAACTAGTTGTGGAATTCTGATCTATTTCCATCTACCGGAAATTCATTACTCGTTAAACAGGTAATGTTGATTACAGACATTACCTGTTTAATATATTAAAGATGGTTACCCCCAACACCACGATTTTCATCTCTGCTTCGGTTGGCAATATCTTCATCCTGACTGAGGTTTTTATTTTTTAGGTGTTGATTAACATTCTCCTCAGCTTTTTCTGATGGATCGGTTTCAGGCTCATCTTTGCGCTTTACTTCAGGCAGTTTATGTCCATAAGTAGCTTCTCCATTATCCCATTCTATTCCATCATCCATATGTTGCTTATTAACATTATCCTTATTCATATCGGTATTTTTTCAGTGCTATCTATTTACTAAACAGTAAATTGATTAAAAATGTTTCTAATATTATTCGGAAGGATGTCAAGGGAATAAACAAAAATGAGGCTGAAATAATACCTTTCTAACTAGATTCCCTTCTCCTGATCCACGCCATTGGTACTATCGACATCTTTTTTGCTCGAGCCATTATCATCCCTTTTACGAGGTGGATTCTCCATTCTGCTCTCTTCAAGTTCTGAGAAATCGCTTCCTTTCTGGTTTGCTACCTCTCCATGTGATGAAGGTTTTTTCTTGTCGTCGTGACTGTGATCGGCAAAGTCTTGCCCTTCCACTGGTAGATTTTCGTTCGTTGTCATACTAGACAAACCCAGTAGATACGTTTTTGTTTCTAAAATTTAAGCACAAAAAAAGTCCCGGCTTTCACCGGGACTTTTCAATTCATTTAAATCAAGTTATACTTTGATTTCAACTTCAACACCGCTAGGTAATTCAAGTTTCATTAAAGCATCAACTGTTTTAGAGTTAGAGCTATAAATATCCAACAAACGTTTGTAAGCGCATAATTGGAACTGCTCTCTGGCTTTTTTGTTTACGTGTGGAGAACGTAATACAGTAAAGATTTTTTTCTCTGTAGGAAGTGGAATTGGTCCACTTACAACTGCACCCGTAGGTTTAACAGTTTTTACGATTTTCTCAGCAGATTTATCTACCAGGTTGTAATCGTAAGATTTTAATTTAATTCTGATTCTTTGGCTCATCTTATTTTTAATTATGATTCCCTGTTAGAGCTATTAACAACAGGAACCGGATTTATCATTTTTAGTATCAAGATTAAAGTATCGAGTATCAAGATTGAAAATCCGTCTTGATACTTGATACTAAATACTTGCGACTAATTAGTCTTCTGACTTAATTCTACCTTTAGATTTAGCGATTACTTCGTCCTGAACGTTTTTAGGCGCCGGCTCGTAGTGATCGAATTCCATTGTAGAAGTTGCACGGCCTGAAGTGATGGTACGTAACTGAGTTACATAACCGAACATTTCCGAAAGTGGAACCAAAGCTTTGATTACCTGAGATCCGTTACGGGTATCCATACCTTGTAACTGACCACGACGACGGTTCATATCACCGATAACATCACCCATGTTTTCTTCAGGGGTTAAGATTTCGATTTTCATGATTGGCTCCATCAACGCAGGTTTACATTTAGGTAAAGCTTCACGATATGCCATACGGCCCGCAAGCTCGAATGATAAAGCATCTGAATCGACTGCGTGGAATGAACCATCAATCAAACGTACTTTCATATCAGGAAGTGGATAACCCGCTAGTACACCGTTAGACATTGCAGATGCAAAACCTTTCTCAACTGAAGGGATGAATTCACGGGGAATTGAACCACCTACAATTTCGTTTACGAATTGCAAACCACCTTTTTCATAATCGGCATCAATTGGTGAAATCACGACTTTAATATCCGCGAATTTACCACGACCACCAGATTGTTTTTTGTAAACTTCACGGTGTTCAGCTGTACCAAAAATTGCTTCTTTGTAAGCTACTTGTGGCGCACCTTGGTTAACCTCTACTTTAAACTCACGTTTTAAACGGTCGATCAGGATATCTAAGTGAAGCTCACCCATACCAGAAATTACAGTCTGACCAGTTTCCTGATCTGTTTGTACCCTGAAAGTAGGATCTTCTTCAGCTAATTTAGATAAACCCATACCTAATTTATCAACGTCAGCCTGAGTTTTAGGCTCAATAGCTAAACCGATAACCGGCTCAGGGAATACCATTGATTCAAGAACGATCGGGTGTTTTTCATCACAAAGTGTATCACCTGTTTTAATATCCTTGAAACCTACTACCGCAGCAATATCACCGGCACCTACGTTAGGAATTGGGTTTTGCTTGTTGGCGTGCATCTGGAAGATACGGGAAATACGCTCTTTACTTTCTGAACGTGTGTTATAAACGTAAGAACCAGCTTCTAAGTTACCTGAATAAACACGGATGAAACATAAACGACCTACGAAAGGATCGGTAGCGATTTTAAATGCCAATGCTGCAAATGGTTCTTGTTCTGATGGCTTCAATAAAACCTCAGCATCAGTGTTAGGGTTAGTACCAACTACACCTTCAGAATCTAAAGGCGAAGGCAATAACTCCATCACATAATCCAACATGGTTTGTACACCTTTGTTTTTGAAAGATGAACCACAAACCATAGGAACGATTTTAGCATCTAACACAGCTGCACGTAATGCATCCAGAATTTCACGCTCAGTAATTGAGTTTGGATCTTCGAAGAATTTCTCCATCAAAGTCTCATCGTAATCAGCAACTGATTCCAACAATTTCTCTCTCCACTCAGCAACTTCATCCAACATATCCTCAGGAATAGGCACTTCTGTAAAGGTCATCCCTTTATCGTGCTCATTCCAAACGATACCACGGTTGTTGATTAAATCAACCACACCTTTAAATGCATCTTCAGAACCGATAGGTAATTGCAAAGGAACTGCATTACTACCTAACATATCTTTAACTTGTTTAACAACTTTTAAGAAGTCGGCTCCTGAACGGTCCATTTTGTTAACGAAACCGATACGGGCAACATTATAGTTGTTAGCTAAACGCCAGTTGGTTTCAGATTGAGGCTCAACACCATCAACTGCAGAAAACAAGAATACCAAACCATCCAATACACGTAACGAACGGTTTACCTCTACGGTAAAATCCACGTGACCTGGTGTATCGATAATGTTGATGTGGTATTTGCTACCGCGGTAGTTCCAGTTTACTGTTGTAGCAGCAGAAGTAATGGTAATTCCACGCTCTTGCTCTTGTGCCATCCAGTCCATTGTTGCAGCACCTTCGTGTACTTCACCAATTTTATGACTAACACCAGCATAATAAAGAATACGCTCAGTTGTGGTAGTTTTACCAGCATCGATGTGAGCCGCGATTCCAATATTTCTTGTAAATTTTAAATCTCTTGCCATGTTGTTTTTTGATTCTCTGATTTTAAACGATTACACCGATTATAAAGTACAATCGGTGCAATCTATCTAATCAGTATAATCTTCTAATTAAATCTGTGTAATCTTACTAATTTGTAAATAAACTACTAGAAACGGAAGTGAGAGAACGCTTTGTTAGCCTCAGCCATTTTATGCGTATCTTCTTTCTTCTTAACAGCAGCACCTTCACCTTTAGCAGCAGCTACGATTTCACCAGCTAATTTCTCTTTCATCGTTTTTTCACCACGACGACGAGCATATAAAATTAACCATTTCATACCTAAAGCTGTTTTACGCTCTGGTCTAACCTCAGTTGGAACCTGGAAGTTAGCACCACCAACACGACGAGATTTAACCTCTACAGCTGGCATAATGTTAGTTAAAGCGCGTTTAAATATCTCTAGTCCGTTTTCACCAGCTTTTTTCTCAGCGATTTCAACAGCATCATAAAAAATTGCGTAAGCGATAGATTTCTTTCCATCGTACATCATATTGTTTACAAAACGAGTTACCTGAACGTCATTGAATTTTGGATCAGGAAGAATAATTCTCTTTTTTGGTTTTGACTTTCTCATTTCTTATTTCCTCCCGATTATTTCTTTTTACCTTTTGCAGGTGCAGCAGCTGCCTGACCTGGTTTAGGACGTTTAGTACCATATTTCGAACGACGTTGGTTACGACCAGCAACGCCTGATGTATCTAATGCACCACGGATGATGTGGTAACGTACACCTGGTAAATCTTTAACACGACCACCACGAATCAAAACGATTGAGTGTTCTTGCAAGTTGTGACCTTCTCCAGGAATGTAAGCATTCACCTCTTTACCGTTCGTTAAACGAACACGGGCTACTTTACGCATTGCTGAGTTTGGTTTTTTAGGGGTAGTGGTGTACACACGTGTACATACACCTCTTCGCTGTGGACAGCTGTCCAACGCTGGAGACTTACTCTTGAACTCCAGTGCTACTCTACCTTTTCTAACTAATTGTTGAATAGTTGGCATTGTGCTTTTTTATGTTTTTTATTAAAAATTTACCGCTCCCCCGGCACCCTTTCAGATAGCCTATAAAACGGACTGCAAAAGTAGAACAATTCTTTTTATAAATCAAGGGGTTAGGAGAAAAAATTTGATACGGATACTTTTAAGATCAAGCGCGTAACAGTTCGCCCGGATATCGGCCAGTTAGCGACTGTTTTAAGCTTTGTCAATTCAAAAAGTGTCCTGGCAGTGGGTTTAAGCACATTTTAATGGCAAAAAGCGGATTAAAAGGGGTGTCACATGGGTTTCAAATGGGTTTTCTTCGCTTTTACCCAAATGAAACCCAAGTAATGTCCAAGGAAAACCCAAGAAAAAACCAAGCGAGTTACCCCCTACGGTACTACGACGATACTACGAATTTACCGGATAGGCCGAACTGAATTAAGAGGTTTCCTGAAGTATTAATCTAACTGGAACTTTACGAATGAAAAGTATCCACGAACAAATCCTCTACTTTCTTCCGCGCCCAGGGCATTCTGCGTAAAAATTTAAGACTTGATTTTATGGTCGGGTTACTGTTAAAACAATCAATTCGGATCAAGCTTCCTAATTTTTCCCACCCATAATAAACATGTAAATCGGTAACGATCTTTTCCAGTGTAATTCCGTGAAGTGGATTGTTTTTCTGCTGCTCGGCCATGGAGCAAAGTTAAGTTAAACCGGTGTAAATTTGATTACAAACAATAAAAAAACCGCAGATGATCAGATTTTGATTAAATCCGATAATCTGCGGCTAGACTAAAATTCTTATTTTTAGTTTCCTGCGGTCCAGGTATTGTTATCCGGATTTGAATCAGGCAAAACCTTATTAGGGTCTAAAGTAACTGAAACCACTTCTTCTGTTGTTGGATAGCGCACTAACCAAGTGGTATTTTTCATCCATACATCTACAGGTATTTTAATGATATCTGTTTTTCCACTTTTGGTTTTAACCTGAAGGATAACCGGCATTGGCATCTTTTCAAGATTGGCTACTGTAATGTTGTAACCGGTAATTGCATCATTGCTTTTCACTATGTCAACTTTGGAAATTGCCTGATCCATTTTCCAGCTGTTTAAAAACCAGCTCCTCCAGAACCATGCTAAATCCTCTCCTGCACCGTTTTCCATCGAGCGAAAAAAGTCGAAAGGGGTTGGGTGTTTGAAAGCCCAGTTTTTAATATACTGACGAAAGGCATAATCAAAACGGTCTTCACCCAGGATCTGCTCTCTTAAAAGATCCAGACCCCACCCTGGTTTGCTATAAAGATTCACACCAATATTTCTTTCAATCATTCCATCAGGCATTTGCATGATGTTTTCGTAAACCGGATTACCGATTACTGATTTACCAATCCTATTCATATCGGCGGGACGTTCAGCATATTCTCCTTTATTGAAGTTCTTAGAGGAGATGCCGTTAATGAAAGTATTAAAACCTTCATCCATCCAGCCATATTTACGTTCATTAGAGCCCACTATCATCGGGAACCAGGTATGGCCAAACTCATGATCAATAACACCCCATGCACTGCCACTCTTTGCTTTCCATCCACAAAAAACAATACCCGGATATTCCATACCCCCAATATTGGTAGCCACGTTTACTGCCATAGGATATGGATATTCGAACCATTTTGTAGAATAATGCTCGATGGTCGATTTTACATATTCAACACCACGGCCATAAGCATCGGTACCGTTACTTTCTACAGGTTGAGCAGAAACTGCCAGTGATTTTTTACCACTTGGCAAATTAATACGTGCTGCATCCAATACGAAAGATTTTGACGATGCCCAGGCTGCATCACGCGCATTTAAAATTTTAAACTTCCAGGTCAGTTTATCCTTTGACGGACGAGAAGACGGATCGGTCACTTCGGCTTCAGTTCTAATGTGTACCGTGGCATCGCTTGCTTTAGCAGCATTCCAGCGTTGCAATTGAGTAGCAGTGAAAACTTCCTGAGGATTGAGTAATTCTCCTGAGCCCATAACAATATGACTTGCTGGGGCAGTAATGGCAAAATTGATATCGCCATATTCGCAGTAAAATTCTCCTCCGCCCCAATAAGGCAATGTATTCCATCCAATTACATCATCATATACGCACATACGTGGAAACCATTGCGCAATTGCATAGATCTCTCCGTTCTTTGTAGTCAAATGACCCGTTCTGTCCGACCCTTCCTTAGGCACAATATATGAATACTCTAGTTTTACCGTTACCAGGTCGCCATTAGCAGCCAGGGGCTGATCTAAGCGGATCTGCATCCTGGTATCTTCTACCAAAGAAGTGAACTTCACCGGCGCAGCTTTTTGCAGCACGGTAATCTTCCCGATTTTGTATCCACCATCAAACTTTTCACCTTGCGCACCATATCGGCTTCGGGCAGGAGTAATCATTTTACCTCTGGAATCCTCCTTGAAAGTATTCTGATCAAGTTGTAGCCATAAGTAAGGTAATTTATCAGGACTATTGTTTTTATAAGTGATGGTTACTGTTCCTGTAACCGAACTTTTGGTTTCATCCAGGTCAGCAGTTATATTATAATCTACTCTGTTTTGCCAGTATTTCGGCCCGGGTGCACCAATTGCTGAGCGAAATTCATTGCCATTCTGAGTATAAAACAGCGGACCAAATGCTTCTACAGGATTGTAATTTGTGGGAGTTGTTGCAGGTTGCGCAGCTTGTTGGGCATTTGCGGAGAAAGCAAAAGCACAACACGACAAACACAAACCTATCAGGTTAGTTATTTTCATGATAATAATAAGGGTTTACAGGCCGTAAATATAAAAAAAACCACATTCAGTTAAGGAATGTGGTTATATTGTTACCTGTTCTGAAACAGGGCCATATTATTAATTGGTTTTTAGCTTTGGCAAATCCTGAAGTTTTCTCTGCTCAGGCGTTAGCTTTTGCCAGGCAACGAATGCTCTTGATATATGAAAGGCATAACGATATGGGCGTTCGCCCTTTACTGCTTCCACTGACGGGCGATAAAGAATCATGAAGTTTTTAAGTTCCTCACCCTGTAACTTAGTCAGATCGGTAATGGCTTTCTCGTTGAAATTTTCATCAATCTCCTGCTGATACATTTCCTTTTCCTGTAAATCTGCTTCCTTACGCTGTTCTCTTCTATACTTTCCATAGCCGAGATTCAGGTTCAACCCTCCAACTTTATCCGTCATTCGTTTACGGTTTAAATTGCCACCGGTACTTAGCAAAGTATACTTTTCTGCAAGCGGGTCTTTAGCATCGGTAATCTGACTGTTCATGCGCACAGCCTCTACATTTACATCAGCAAGGTTAGTTGATTTAACAGGTAAGTAAATGGTTCTGTTCAATAGATTAGTGAGGTATAATGTATCTGTATGATAACCGACAGCAGAAAACTCGATCAAATCACCAACATTTGCTGCAATTGTATATTTTCCCTCTTTATTGGTAGAAGATGTTTTTTTGCTGTTTAAGTTACGGATGGTAACACCCGGCAGGGAGAGTGTTTTTTTTGAATAGTCAAAAACTGTTCCTGTCGTAACGGTTTGCGCGAAAGCGCCAAATGGCAATGCCAGTAAAATAAAAACGATCAGCTTATACATATTCAAAAGTAACTTAGTTAAACATCTAACGTTTGCTTTTAACAAACTTTAACAATACAACAACTGGTCTACACAAGTGTTTGAGCGTATTGGGTTTCGTCGAAAGAAATTAAAATGGCCTGACCATTTTTTTCAATAACCGGACGTTTTATCGCACTGGTATTTTCAATCAGATAGGTAATCGCCTTATCCTCGTTATCAATTGCCGCCTGCTCTTCCTTAGTTAACTTTTTCCAGGTAAGCCCCTTTTTATTTAAAACCGTTTCCCATCCAAAAACCTTAAACCACTCCTTAAGCTTTTCTGCAGTGATACCTTTCTTTTTAAAATCATGAAATTCAAATTCTATCTGATGTGATTTTAGCCAGTCGAGTGATTTTTTTACTGTATTGCAATTAGGGATTCCGTATACGATCATGCCTGTAATGATTGGATTTTTGGGTGAATGAATGATTGCAAAGTTAATAAACCGGGAAGGTTCTTTACAATTTAAATCGTCCGTCACTTTTTTTTAGTCATCCATCACATTTTATAGATATAGTGCGTCTGGCTTACTAACATTGTATCATCAAATATTTCAGTATGAAACTTAAAGATTTAAACAAAATAGAGTTTTGGGTATCGGGTATCATTTACCTGTGCCTGTTCATCAGGTTAATATCCAACACTGTTGATCAGCATCATAACGAAAACTGGTCGCGTTTTTACGATGCGCACATTTCCTATTCGAGCTTTACAAACTATTTTATTCCTGAGGTGATCATTATAACCGTTTTGTACCTCAACTTTCTGCTGTTAAATTTTTATATCATCCCTTCGGTAATCAAAAAAGAAAAACCCATATGGCATTATCTTTCCATTCTTGTACTGATCTGTGCTACAACCATGACCATCGGTATTTGCCGTACCTATAGTCTGGCATACGAACTTGTAAGTTATCGTTCACTACAACAAGCCTACAACCATATCTTCTTTAAAAGTTTTTACAATTCTTTTCTGATTGTGATTATCATTACGGTATACATTCTGATAAAATCGCTTATTATCGGCCTGGTGAATTCGGATGATGAAATTGGCAGTAAGCAAAATAAAGTTAAGGCTGATATTGCCTCGGGCCTGGCCTTCTGGCTGATTGGGATGTTGCTGTTATTGATAACCGATGCCCCTTATGAGGTGTGTACCATCTGGACGCTCGTTATTTTCAGCGCAACAGGTATAGGTATCTATTCTTTGTACTACCTGATACCAAAAATATCACAAAGTGGCAAAAAGTTCAGGAACTACCTATTCAGTGTATTGCAGGCGAGTTTACTCCTTTCAGTTCCTGTATCTTTAATTGGACTTTTGGTGTTCAATGGCCGTGCAGAAGGTGCGCTGATTGTTTTTCTGTTTAATATTCCTACGCAATTAATCCTGAGCGCCCCATTGTGCTGGTACTTGTACAAAAAAAGAATCCTGAGTGATACTGAATTAAATAGTCTAAAAACGGAACTTGGCAAATCGGATGCCAGCCTGAGTTTCCTGCAGTCGCAGATCAATCCACATTTCCTGTTTAATGCGCTGAATACGCTTTATGGCACGGCTTTACAAGAAAATGCAGACCGTACCGGAGAAGGAATACAGAAACTGGGAGATATGATGCGTTTTATGTTACATGAGAATACGCTCGACAAAATTTCTCTTGCCCGTGAGGTAGAGTACCTGAGCAACTACATCGATCTTCAAAAGTTACGTACCTCCCGCTCGGCAGACATCAGGATTGAAACACATATTGAAGAGCAGTTTGGCAATTTGCAGATCACTCCTATGCTTTTAATCCCTTTTGTGGAGAATGCCTTTAAGCACGGGATCAGTTTACAGCAACCCTCATATATTAAAATAAGCCTTCAAACCAAAGAAAGCACTCTATATTTTGACGTGAGCAACAGCATATATATTAAAGGGGATAATGATCCGGAAAAGCTGAAAAGCGGTATTGGACTTGAAAATGTAAAAAAACGTTTATCGATGCTTTATATTGGAAAACACGAACTCATTATCCGAGAAAGTGCCAGTGAGTTTTTTGTACATTTGACATTGCAGCTGGATTAGTACTTTGCTAAGCCGCAGCTCAAAACATTGAATTTAAAATCTGACGAAACAACTATCATGACCGCTATTGCTATAGATGATGAACCAATTGCTCTTGAAATCATTCAATCGCATGCTTCGAAAGTTCCATTTATAGAATTGAAGCAGGTTTTTACAGATGCATTTCTGGCCACCACTTATTTGCAGCAAAACAAAACAGACCTTATATTTCTGGATATTAAAATGCCGGATATCAGTGGTATAGATTTTTTAAAGAGTTTAACCAATCCGCCAATGGTTATTTTCACTACTGCTTACACCGAGCATGCTGTGCAAAGTTTTGAACTCGACGCTGTTGATTATTTGTTAAAACCTTTCTCACTTGCCCGTTTTCTAAAGGCCTGTAATAAAGCTCAGGAGTTATTTAATCTACGTAATCAACGGCAAAAGAATACTCAGGGCTATATCTTTGTAAAAGATGGTTATGAACAAATCCGGGTTGAATTATGCGATATACGATATGTTGAAGCTTCGGGAAATTACACCCAAATACAAACGGACAGTAAACTGATCAGCTCTCGTATTACCATTAATGATTTGGCCGAGCTGCTTCCTAAATCTGAGTTTATAAGGTGCCACAGGGCCTTTATTGTGCCGAAAAAGAAGATTAGCAAGTTCGACCGTAATCAAATCTGGATAGGAGAGAAAATTGTTCCTATAGGGGCAACATATCAAAACCTCCAACTTATCTGATTGTTACTTTATCATTATCCTTATTCCCTGCGAATGCGTAGTAAATTCAGGGGCATACATGCTTTGTAAACTGGTTATCCCGTTCGAAAAATTACCACTATGGGTAACCTCTTAAAGGATATTCAAAAATGTAGGTACCCTTGGGCATGTAACTAATGAAGAAGTTTGTTGAAACGTCCCTGGTGCTTTCATAATAGCCCAACCCATCCTGGTATTTATAACGCGAAATCACATTTACGGGTTCAACTCCCGATGAACGCATGTCTTTCAGGTGGAGGTATTCCATATCCCTATCGCAAACAATCTCTATCCTCACCTTGAGCAAATCGCCTGTTGTTAAACTATTTTCCGAGGTCACCGGAGTCAAAACATCACCCTTATCGGTAGCTTTTTGAATGAACAGTTATTTTTTGATTTTGATACCTGTTTTAGAAGGGGTAATTTTATCCAGCTGTTCGAAATATTGCCAGTATAGTGCGCCCCAAGCCACAGTCTGGTTATTGTTTTTAACTTCTACTTTCGCCATTTCAGGTTTAATATCCTTTGCGGAAATTATTACCTTTTCATATCCTGCACCCGCTTCTCTAATTGCGTCGGCTTTTCTGAAGTCGCTTAAGTTATGGTTACCGATGGTTATATCGGGTTCCTTTGCGTCACTCAGTAAGTTAGTGCCTTTCATTAACAAAGCATAACAGGCAGCAGCAGTAGCTTTGGTGGTTTTCCAGTCGTTAGTCTGTTTATTTTTGAGGAGCCATATTTTCATTTCCTCTACTGCTTTGGCATCATTCGCTACTTCATCAAAAGCCTCGATCAATAATGCCTGGGTTTCTATTGGACTTTGGTACCACCACCAACCCGATTTATTATTTGCCCAGTACATGCCCAGTTCATTACTGTGTTGAGCCCTTTGGTTTAAAAGCGTGATCACTTTCCTTGCTTCATCCCCATAGCCATTCCGGTTTAAAACCAGTGCGGTTTGAGCCAGTTGGTAAGGCTCAAATACTTTCCATTCGCTTCTAATCTTTTTGAGGTAATAATCTCTGGCCCTGGTAAAATCTGTTGTGGTATTTTTACTATTCATGTAGCTCCTGGCGTAAAGATAATGTAGCGGCAGGTATGCATGGTCCTTTCCTTTCAATTCGTTATAGTAATCTTTTACCAACCAGGCATCGAGGTAAGCCACTGCTTTGCTAAGGATGGAACCAAAACCAGGATAGGCTTTTTCATCGACCATTTTCATCTTCATCAGTTGCCCCATTCCTAAAACAATGTGTTGGGTAATGTAACGGTCTTCTGCCATTATTGCTTATCCCCTGTAAGCACATCTTTTAACAGATCTACTTTCGTTTTCTGTAAAAGATCCGAATCCTGCACCGAGAACAGGTAATTTTTAATAATTTCATCTGTTAATTTAGCGGTGCTCCAGGTTTTGATATCATTGTTCGTATCGTTACTCACTACAGTACGCTGCCTGATTTTCCAGCTATTTTGTAAAAAATAGTTCCAATAAGTTTCAGCTAACAAGGATTGAAGAATACTTTTTTCGGGTTGTTTAGCCACATTGATATCTCCACGCAACCCTTCCAGAACCTTATCGAATGCATCTTCTTCCAGATAACTTTGAAACATCATCCGGTAAATAACAGACTTGATAGGTAAGGGTGAATCGCTGTTCTGCTTTGCCTGGTCAGCAATCTTTTCAATTAATGATAATGCATCCTTTGGTTTGGCCCGCTGTGCTATAAAATCTACCTTATCAAAATCGGCTAATGAATAATGCTGGGCAAAAAGATTTGTTGAGCACAGAAAAATCAAAATAATAATGGCAGACAAGCGGAAAGATGTATTCATAAGCGTTATTACGTTTTCAATATAGATGAAATTGGGTGATAAAATCCATAAAACTTGGTAAAAAAGTGGTTTCCGAAAAATCTCATGCAAGTGCTTCAAATGTTGCAAGCTGTAAACATTTCTATTTCAAAGATTCAACACTTAGACTTATCTTTGCCTCATGTCAACACAATTAAAAAATCTATCCGACTTCTCGCACACTACCGTTCCAAGTGGCGCTAATTATAAATTTGGAATTATCGTAGCCGAATGGAATGCGGATATTACAGGCGCATTGTACAACGGTGCTTTAAAAACACTTTTGGAAAATGGCGTTAAAGAAGAGAACATTATCTCTTTACCTGTACCCGGAAGTTTCGAATTAACCGGAGGCGCTGAAATTTTGCTGAGCAAAAGAAGCGATATAGATGCGGTTATTTGTTTGGGTTGCGTAATTCAGGGTGATACCAAACATTTTGATTTTATTTGCGATGCGGTTGCTCAAGGCACCACCAATGTTGGCATTAAATATAGCAAACCGGTAATATTCGGTGTTTTAACTACCAATAACCTGGAGCAGGCACAAGACCGCGCTGGCGGTAAACATGGCAACAAAGGTGATGAAGCGGCAATTACTGCTATAAAAATGGCTGATTTGTCTGCCAATATTTAAAATTGCTTATTCATAATACTATTTGTATCTTAGCGCATTAAAATATATTTCATCAAATGAAAAAAGTAGCCATCTTATTATTGGCGGTGTTTTGCACCATTACCATTTTAGAATCTTGCTCAAACAAGCTTTGCCCTGCTTATGGTTCATATCCTGAGGGCAAACGCAGAAGAAACTAATCTATCTATTATTGCTTTTTCATTTGCAGGTCATTTGCAGAACTTTATCCTTTTGCATTTGTTAAATCTGTAAAAACAATATCATATCATGACTTGGGTAAATTTAACCTCATTAGATCAATTGAATGAGATAAAAGCTGATACAGGCTACAGTCTTATTTTCAAACATAGTACACGTTGCTCCATCAGCATGATGGCTAAAAGAAATTTCGAATTCAGCTGGGATGTGATACCCGAAAACACAAAACTTTACTTCCTTGATTTGATCAGCTATCGTGAAATTTCAAACGAAGTGGCAAGTCTGTTTCAGGTAACCCACCAATCGCCGCAAATTTTACTAATCAAAGATGGTGATTGTGTACTGGAAGCATCGCACAGCGATATATCAGCAGAAGAAGTTGCAGAGGTAATCGCAGCGTAAATAAAAAAAGCCGAATCATTGATTCGGCTTTTTTTATTATCGGTACTACATCTGAAGTAAACAGATACGAGTACAACCATTCTATTGTCTATTAATTTTAACCAATCTTCAATACTGCAGTAGTTCTTTGCCTGGTTTCTTTACAAAGCACAGGATCTTTAGCCAGTTCTTTTCCATAAGTTGGAATCATTTCTTTGATTTTGGCCTGCCATTCATCTGTCGCCAGATCTTCTTTAAAACACCTAGCAAGCAACTCGAGCATAATGGAAACGGCGGTAGATGCACCTGGAGATGCACCTAATAAAGCAGCTATTGAACCATCAGCTGCACTTACCACTTCTGTTCCGAATTCGAGCACTCCCCCTTTTTTCTCGTCCTTTTTGATCACCTGAACACGCTGCCCTGCATATTCCAGCTCCCAGTCTTTTAATTCAGCGGTGGGAAGATATTCTTTTAAGGCTTCCAAACGGTCTTCAGGTGATTGCCTCACCTGATCAATCAGGTATTTCGTTAGATCTAGGTTATGCAAACCGGCCGAAATCATTGGACGAATATTATTAAACTTTATAGATTTAGGCAAATCAAGGAATGATCCGTTTTTCAGAAATTTTGTTGAAAATCCTGCATATGGTCCAAACAATAAAGCCTGCTTGCCATTAATCATTCTGGTATCCAAGTGAGGAACCGACATTGGTGGAGCGCCTACTGCAGCTTTACCATATACCTTGGCATGATGTTGTTTGATAATCTCTTCATTGGTACATTTTAACCATTGTCCGCTTACAGGAAAGCCTCCAAAACCTTTGCCTTCTGGTATATCTGATTTCTCTAATAAAGGAAGTGAGCCACCGCCCGCTCCAATAAAAACAAATTTGGCTACGCGTTTACGTTTCTCATTAGTAGCTAAATCTTTGACTTTTACAATCCAGTTGCCATCCTTGTTTTTCTTCAAATCGCGTATTTCGTGATTGAAGAAAAGGTTAACGTCTTTTTGTTCTTTCAGATTGTTAAACATATCACGGGTTAGCGTACCAAAGTTTACATCAGTGCCTAAATCCATTTTAGTTGCCGCCAGTCTTTCTCCTTTTTTACGGCCATCGATAATGAGTGGCGCCCAGGATTTAACAGTATCTACATCTTCAGTATATTGCATTTCGCTAAAAAGGTCACAGCTTGTAAGTGCGTCGTAGCGTTTTTTTAGGTAGTCAACATTCTTTTTACCCCATACAAAACTCATGTGTGGAATTTTACGGATAAAATTATCAGGAACTGAGACCAGACCTTTCTCTACCAGATAAGCCCAGAACTGTTTGGATACTTCGAAATTTTCAGCGATTTGAACAGCTTTTTTTATTTCAACAGAGCCATCCTTTTTCTCTGGCGTGTAATTCAATTCACAAAAAGCAGAGTGCCCTGTACCAGCATTATTCCATGCATCAGAACTTTCAGCTGCTGCTACGTCCAGACGTTCGTAAATTTCGATGCTCAAACCGGGTTCTAATTGCTTTAACAAAACTCCAAGTGTTGCGCTCATAATACCAGCGCCAATTAGAATTACATCTGCGTCAGTTTTACCAACTGTCTTTTTCTTTTTAGTCATTTTGAGTTAAAGGAGTTACGAGCCTTAAAAATACGTCGCAAGGACGCTTCTTTTTTAGGTGCTTAAAACTATAAAAAAATTGATAAGAAATGAAAAAATAGTCAAATCTATTCTACGATTTTAACAAAGAACAGACCAAAAATCGCAAAACTGTTAAGATGGATATGCATTAAATAAAAAATCCCGCGCTTGATGCGCAGGATCATGTTTTTAATTTTTCAGTTTGTCTTTAAAAACCTTTTCCAGCTTTTGCATTTTAGGAAGAATCACTAAACGACAATAGGGTTCACTACCATTTTTCAGGTAGTAATCCTGATGGTAATTTTCAGCAACATAAAAGGGCTTTGCTGCTTCTATTGCAGTGACCACCTTTTTACCAAAGGCGTTGGTTTTATTTAATTCTGCTTTATATTTTTCAGCAAGCGCCTTTTGCTCTGCATTGTGATAAAAAACAACTGAACGGTATTGGGTTCCTGAATCTGCACCCTGCCTGTTCAGAGTTGTAGGGTCGTGGCTTTTCCAAAATACCTCCAGCAAATCTTCGTAAGATATCACCGATGGGTTATAGTTAATTTCAAGAACTTCTGCATGACCGGTGGCTCCTGTACATACCTCTTCATAGGTTGGATTACTTAATGTACCGCCTTCGTATCCCGATTTTACTGAAGTCACCCCTTTTAATCTCTGAAAGATTGCTTCAGTACACCAGAAACATCCCATACCGAATGTTGCTTTCTCCGTTTTTTTACCCTGCGCATTCACCTGGCTTAATGATAAAACGGACAAAAATATCAAAATTAGTTTTTTCATGTTGTCTATTTACGTTAATAAAAAGCTTTCCATATTGTTTAGCTTCATCATATATTACGAAAATAAAGTGGTTAAAGTTTCAGAGCATTCAATAATGGATTTCGGATGACAAACTCAAATTCGGTTAAATTTCGAATGGCTTGTTAATAACTTAAACACAAATATATCAGCATTTTAACTATTATCATACCCCCATAATCATACTTATTAACAATTCTTTTTCTAAATTCGTAAGAACATAAAAAACAGAGACATGTCTACACCGTATATTCCTTGTTTGGATTTAGGCTCGTACATCAACGGTACTGAAGAAGAACGCAAAAAATTTTCTGATGAATTAGGCCGCGCCTTCAACGATTCAGGTTTTGTAACGATTACCAATCATGGGTTAAGTCAGGAATTAATTGATAAGCTTTACGAAAATATTAAGGCTGCTTTTTCGCTGCCTGTGGAAATTAAAAGAAAATATGAGAAACCTGAACTAGCTGGGCAGCGTGGTTATACGAGTGCGGGTAAAGAAACTGCGAAGGGCGCCAAAACGCCTGACCTAAAAGAGTTCTGGCAAATTGGACAGGAAGTTACCGATGGCGATCCTGTTAAAAATGAATATCCTGATAATGAAGTATTGGAGGAGCTACCTGAATTTAATCCGATAACAGGTGAGATCTATAGAAAGTTACAGGAAAACGGAACTCACTTATTAAGGGCTATTGCAACCTATCTGGAGCTTCCTGTAGATTATTTCGATAAGCATGTTCACAATGGAAACTCGATTTTAAGAGGGATACACTATTTCCCTATTGAAAACCCTGAATTAATTGCTGATGACGCTGTACGCGCAGGTGCGCATGAAGATATTAACCTGATTACCTTACTTATTGGTGCCAGTGCCGATGGACTGGAGGTTTTAACCAGAAGTAATGAATGGTTGCCGATTAAGGCGCATCATACGGATATTGTGGTAAATGTGGGTGACATGCTGCAACGCTTAACTAA
The DNA here is from genome assembly GCF_032678525.1 of Pedobacter frigidisoli. Lineage (GTDB taxonomy): Bacteria > Bacteroidota > Bacteroidia > Sphingobacteriales > Sphingobacteriaceae > Pedobacter > Pedobacter frigidisoli_A. The sequence continues at coordinate 35,646 of NZ_JAVTSE010000004.1, read as the reverse complement.
TAACAAGTTAAAATCGACTACACACAGGGTAGTGAACCCTCCACGCGAACTGATGAAAACTTCACGTTTTTCGGTTCCGTTTTTCCTCCACCCCCGCAGCAATATGGATTTAACCAGTCTACCATCTACTATTGATGCCGAACACCCTAAAGCATATAGCGATATGACTGCTGGTGAATATCTGGATGAGAGACTTAGAGAGATTGGATTGAAGATGTAAATTATTGGGAGTTTGAGTTGGCCGCCAAGACAACGATTACAACTTAAATAGCATCGGTGAATAGCCGATGCTTTCTTTTTATTCAATAACTGCACATATTTATAGTTATTCTTTTACCGATAAAATAGCTAGTTTGTTGAGCCAGATATTAAAATTAAATAACACCATCTTTGAGAAATTACTTTTATGGTTAAATTGACTAAAGACTACACCTTTTTCTGGAGTAGAATATTTCCAGGGATCATTAGCCTTAATTATTTAATTTTATTATTAATGATTATGCTTACAGGAGCATATTTTTTACTTATTGTTGTAATAATTTTTGCCATACTTCATTTTGCAGTTGGAAAAATCTGGCGCTTTTTTCTTATTTACGATCTGTATATTGATGGAGAATATTTTGAGGCTACCCGCAAAAACGAGAAAATATCTTTTTTAAAGAGCGACTTACTGTCATGCGACAGAAAGTTCGGAATTGTTATTTTGAAAATAGCTTCAGGGAAAGAAATCTTTTTAATCCTCGACTCAAAAGAGGATATCAGTTACCTTAAAACATCAACGAGTTAAGGTTTACTAAGCACTATATACTCATAATTTCTATATTCACAGATGAATCGCTTTTCTCGTCCGTCCATGTTACAAACCGTCACGACGAGTTAATTTCTAAGTCATTAACATTTAAATCCCAATTTGCTCTTAACAATTTGAGCAAAGAGGATATCCTATTTAAGTAGTCTAAACGCTAATAGATGTTTAACAATGTATATGCAACCTACTTTCCTGATTCATCGATCGCCTTATTCACCACATCCTGTATCCTTCCCCGTATTTTCATATTGGATAGTTTATCTGTAACAGTTGGATTAACCCGGTTTGATAAAAATACGTACAGCAGTCCGCGGGAAGGATCAACCCAAACGCAGGTACCCGTGTAGCCTGTATGTCCGTAAGTTTGGGGCGAGGCTAAGTCTGAAGGGTAATGTTTGCTGGTATCCGGATCCCAGCGGTCGAAACCTAAACCACGGCGACTAACATTCGATTGCTTTGAGGTAAACATATCAACCGTTTGCGGCTTAAAGTATTCTTGTCCACCATAAGTCCCCCGGTTAAGCAACATCTGATAAATAATGGCGAGGTCATTTGCACTGGCGAATAAACCTGCATGTCCTGACACACCTCCTGCTAATGCCGCGCCCTGATCATGAACATATCCTACTAATAGTGTTTTTCTAAAATAGGTATCCTGTTCTGTAGGGACAATCTGTTCAGGTTTAAAACGGTTTCGCGGTAAAAAACCGGCTGTTTGCATTCCTAAAGGCTTGTAAAAATTTTCGTATGTATAAACGTTAAGCGGTTCCTCACTGATATGTTCTACAATATCTTTCATCACATACATGCTGATATCACTGTAAACATATTTACCTCTCGTTCTAATCGGAGAGTTCAGCATTTTTGGCCACATAAAATCTTTAAAGAAACCTTTTTTTATATAATAATTATCGGCTACTTTGGTTGGGAAAGCCGCCGATGAATCTCTGCTATAATCGCCTGTTTTTACATAGTCGTGAAATGGAATATAGGGGATAAAGCCAGCCTGATGCAACATCACCTCACGTACCTGAATGTTGTTCATTGGCGTGGTACGGGCTTTAGGGATATAGGCTCCGATATTGGTATCGAGCTTTAATTTTCCTTCTTCAAACAAGCGCATTACTGAAGGAGTGGTAGCCGTTACCTTGGTTACTGATGCGAGGTCGAAAATATCGGTTACCTTATCAGGCACATTGGTATCATAAGTATGTGTTCCATAAGCCTTATTGAAAATCACTTTCCCATCCTTTGCAACCAAAACCACCAGACCTGGGGTGGCCTTCTGCCCTATTGCTTCTGCAGCAATGGCATCGATGCCTTTCAAATCATTTGAGTTCAGTCCTGCATCTTCAGGTACAGTATATTTTAATCTTGTTTTTACCGTTACAAAGCCCGATCCTACTGTATAACGCGGAGAGAAAGCGGTGGTAAGCTTATTAACCGCGGCAATACCTCCGAAAATATACTGAGGAACGATTGCCGCAGCATCTGTGCTGTTTTGGGCAGTCCACACAATAGGGCTTTGCAATGTGTCGAATGTCTTCAAGGCAATCCCGTTTCCAAATACCGCCAGTATTATTTTTTTTGTTTTGCTAATGCTCTTGATGAAGTTGACATATTTTGCCTGAGTAGCACTCTGGTCATCAATGGCGACAATAATTGTATTGAAATATTTCAAGTCATCTTCCAGATCATTCAGGTTGACACTATCTTTATAAGAACTGGCAGAAAATGACGATACCTTATCATATTTATTGGCGAGGCTGTCAAATACCATACTGTAAGAAAAACCAAGACTCACGGAGGCTATGTTTTTTTTATCGAGCGACTTCAGCGGTATAATGGAGTCCTGATTATTTAATACAACTGTACTTTGGGTAATTGAATTTGCAACAGAAAGCTTCTTTTCGTTTGCTGTATGTTCCTGAGCACAGGCCATTAAACATAAAACATTAAAGAAACTAGCCGCAGCCAGAATGAACAATCTATTTCGCTTCATATACTTTTTCTCCGTTCAGATAGGTTTTTAATACTTTGGTTTTTAAAATATGCTGTGGTGATGATTTTAAAATATCGTGGTCGAGAATCACAAAATCTGCAAACTTACCTTTCTCCAGACTTCCTTTTTCATTTTCTTCGAAATTGGCCTTAGCTGCCCAAATGGTCATCCCACGCAATGCCTCTTCCGGGGTCAAAGCATTTTCCGTTTGAAAGCCCCCTTTCGGGAAACCCTTTGCATCTTCTCTCACTGTTGCTGCATAAAACGTTAATAATGGATTAATGTTTTCTACGGGAAAATCTGTACCTAAAGGAATCCACCCGTTTTGTTTCAATAGCTGTTTGTAGGCATATGCGCTTTTAAGACGTTCAGCCCCCAGCCGCTGGCCGGCCCAATACATATCAGAAGTGGCATGAGTAGGCTGTACTGAAGGTATAACACTTGCTTTACCGAACAGATCAAAATCGTTTGGATTTACCACCTGAGCGTGCTCAATTCTCCACCTCTTATCATTTTTACCTTTGAGAATGTTGTTATAGATTTTAAGGATGGTCCGATTTGCGGAATCACCGATTGCATGCGTGCACATCTGAAAGTTGTTGGATGCAATTTTTCTGGCAACATCCTCGTAGTGTTTTGGATTACTCAGCAAAAAACCGGTTTTCTTTGGCATATCACTGTATTGGTGCAAGAGGCAGGCACCCCGGGATCCTAAGGCACCATCGGCATAAACTTTAAATGCCCTCACATTTAAACGATCGGTTTTCACAGCTCCTCTGGCGAAAAGATATTTATAATTATCCTCCTGATCGGAAAGCATGACGTACAAACGCATTTTGAGTTTATTTTCTTTCTGCAGTTTCTCAATAAACTCTACCGCCAGATAACTTAAGCCGCAATCATCAATTGTGGTCAGGCCTGCCGCGAAACAGTTTTTTTGGGCGTCGGTAAAAATCTTTTCCGCGAGCTTTGCATCTGGTGATGGGATCTTGCTTTCGACCAGGGTTACTGCATTATCAATCAGCACCCCTGTAAGTTTTCCGTTTAAGCTAAGCATGTCTCCTCCTGTTAGCTCTTGCTTGCCCCTAATGCCTGCATCGTCTAGTGCTCTTTGGTTCGCAATAGCCGCATGACCATCAATGCGATTGAGAAATACAGGTCGGTTAGGAAAGAGTGAACTGAGTTTTTCATTCGTTGGAAAAGCTTTATCTACCCAATCGTTCTGGTCCCAACCGTTTCCGATCAGCCAACCATCCGGGTGGGTTTTAGCAAATGCCAATAAACGCTGCAAAATCTCATCCCATGACTTCGTATCCCGTAAATCTGCGGCTTGCAAACTTTGCCCGTAACCATAAAAATGGGCATGTGCATCAATAAAACCCGGATACACCGTTTCGCCGGAAACATCGACTTCATCTTTTGCTGTATATTTGTTTTTGATATCTTCAGTGGATCCTAGTTCAACGATTTTACCTTGTTTCACGGCGAAGGCTTCTACTGTTTCGAAACCGGAGTTCACCGTATAAACCTTTGCATTAAAAACAATGGTATCTACCTCCTGTCGTTTTTTACAGGAGAAAAGCAGCATGGCCACCATCAAAGCACACAGGGAAGTTTTCATATTTTAAAGATAGAAAAATGAAGTCATTTGCATGTTGAGTTTTAAACAAATCCGAATCCTTATGCTTATTTTCCATAATTTAGCGAATTCACTTTTGTCTTGATACATGACTGATATTATCCAATTATTGCCTGATGCTGTTGCCAACCAAATTGCTGCCGGAGAAGTGGTTCAACGACCGGCCTCTGCGGTAAAGGAGTTGCTCGAAAACTCCATTGATGCAGGCGCCGACAAAATTCAACTGGTGATAAAAGATGCTGGTAAAGCATTGATTCAGATCGTCGATAATGGTTGCGGAATGAGTGTTACAGATGCCAGGATGTGTTTTGAGCGCCATGCCACGTCAAAAGTGAGGAAGGCTGAAGACTTATTTGCCATCCGAACCATGGGCTTCCGTGGCGAAGCCATGGCTTCTATTGCGGCAATTGCACAAGTGGAGATGAAAACCCGCAGGCATGAAGATGAAATCGGCACCTGTATTTCTGTTGAGGGCTCTGAAGTAACGGCGCAGGAGCCGGTTGCTACTCCTGCAGGAACGCAAATTGCGATAAAAAATCTCTTTTACAATACGCCTGCCCGCCGTAATTTCTTAAAAAGCAATCCTGTAGAAATGCGCCACATCATTGATGAATTTCAACGTGTGGCATTGGCTCACCCCGCTATATTCTTCAGCTTGCATCACGATGGAACAGAAATTTTTAACCTTCCGAAAGGCAACCTGAAGCAGCGCATTGTTCACCTTTTTGGTAATAATTATAATGAGCGTTTAGTACCTGTTGAAGAAGAAACCACTATTATTAATCTGAAAGGCTATATTGGGAAACCTGCTTTTGCCAAGAAAACACGGGGTGAACAGTTTTTCTTTGTCAACAACCGTTTCATCAAAGATCCTTATTTAAACCATGCAGTAAGCTCCGCTTTTGATGATCTTTTACCTGACGACAGTTTTCCATTATATGTGCTTTTCATTGAAATTGATCCTTCAAAAATCGATGTCAATGTACATCCTACTAAAACCGAGATCAAATACCTTGACGAGAAATCCATTTATGCGATTTTGAAATCGGCTGTCAAGCGTTCAATAGGAAGATATAACATCGCTCCTACGCTAGATTTCGATCAGGAAACTGGGTTTAGTAATATGATTACCCAAAAGGCTGTTGAAGATATTGTTCCGCCAAGTATTACTTTCAACCCGGATTTCAATCCTTTCGCCAGTGATGTTACCTCTACTTCCGGTTATGCATCCTCACCAAGAAATTATGATGCAAAACCCAGTACTAAAAACTGGGGCTCACTATACGAAGTAGTTGATCAGCCCATCGTAGAGCAAACTTCCTTTTATCAGGAAGAGCCTCTGCTGGAGACAAAGCAGAAGCAATACATGCAGTTGCATAACCGATACATTGTTTCTCAGATTAAATCGGGCTTAATGGTTATTGATCAGCAAATGGCACATGAGCGCATCCTTTACGAACGTTTTCTCGTACATTTAGATGATCGGAAAGGTGCTTCACAACAAAGCTTATTTCCACAAACGATAACATTAAACGCCAACGACTTTGAGCTGGCAAAAAGTTTATTAGACGATATTAAAAGCTTAGGCTTCGATGTACGGGAATTCGGTAAGAATACGTTGGTTGTAGAGGGTGTACCGGTAGATTTGGGTAGCAGTAATATTAATGAAACACAGCTACTTGAACAATTAATTGAAGGATTTAAAAACTCTCAGCAAGAATTGAAGTTAACTAAACGCGATAGTTTGGCGAGAACCCTGGCGAAAAACAGTGCAATAAAAGCAGGAACAGCTTTGGCTCAGGAAGAAATGAATACCCTGATTGATGAGCTTTTCGCCTGTAAAACCCCTAATTTTAGCGTGAGCGGAAAACCAATTATTCAAACCATTACTTTAACAGAGCTTGACAAAAAGTTTGAGAAATAAAAAAGAATGAATAACATATATGTACCCCCGGTTGTCAAAAACCTGCTTATTATCAACATCCTGTTTTTTGCAGCTACTTACCTGCTTCCACAACTGCACTTAGACGACTTGCTGGCAGTTTACTATTTCGATTCGCCCAAGTTTGAAATCTGGCAGCCGATTAGTTATATGTTTATGCATGGAGGCCTGGCACATATATTTTTCAACATGTTCGCCTTGTATAGCTTCGGGAGTATTTTAGAGCAGCGTTGGGGGCCAAAGAAATTTTTAATATTTTACTTCATCACCGGATTGGGTGCATTATTTTTACAATGGGCGGTTCAGGCCTTTGAAGTACATCAGATACTGGGGAGTATTACGGCCAGCGGTAAACTGAATTTAAGTGATCTTTATAACGCTACAGATGCTTCTCCGGCTGAGGTGAAGACACTATACGGTATATATTTCGGTGGAATGCTTGGTGCATCAGGAGCTATTTTCGGATTACTTGTGGGTTTTGGAATGCTTTATCCCAATGCGGAACTTTTGATTATGTTTCTCCCTATACCCGTGAAAGCGAAATACATTATACCGGTTTATATCTTAGTTGAACTATCATTGGGAGTAGCAAGTATTGCCGGAGATTCGGTTGCTCACTATGCTCACCTCGGAGGGGCTTTAATAGGATTTATCCTGGTAAAAATATGGAAAGATAAAAACGATACATTTTATACGCTTTATGAATAATACAGTTAAAGATTTAAAATTTAAGATTTTCCAATCAGGAAATCCATTGTTTTTTTATATCGGAATAAATGTGATTATATTTTTAATCACGTCCATTATTGGCGTATTCATATTCTTAGGCCAGTCGGGCTTTAGCATGGATCAATTTATCAACCAGTATATCGGTTTGCCAGCCAGCATATCTCGACTCCCTGAACGTTTCTACACGGTGCTCACTTATATGTTTTTCCATGACGGGATCTTACATATTCTATTCAACATGTTGGGATTATTCTGGTTCGGCAGTATTTTTATGAATTTCCTGAACAGCCGGCAGTTTCATTTCGTTTACCTTGCTGGTGGTATATTTGGGGGACTTTTTGCTGTAGCAATTTTGAATATTTTCCCTGTGTATTCGGGCGGATTAGCTATGGTGAGCATTGTTGGGGCCTCGGCTGCAGTAAACGCCATCATTTTTGCAGCAGCAACCCTGGTTCCCAACTACAGCCTCATGCTGCTTTTTCTCGGCGAAGTCAAAATCAAATGGATTGCCCTGGTTTATTTCTTTCTTGATTTTCTGGCAATAGGATCAATCAATGCAGGAGGTAGCCTGGCCCATATCGGTGGGGCACTCCTGGGTTTCCTGTTTATCAAAAGTTTGCAAAGTGGTCGCGACTGGAGTAAAATGTTCGAAAGAAAGCCTAAATTGAGGGTGGTAAAGAATGAAAAGCCTCCAATAAAAAAGCAAGAATTCAAAGGGGTTTCACAACAGGAAATCGATTCCATTTTAGATAAAATATCAACTTCAGGATATGATAAACTAACTGCATCGGAAAAAGAAAAGTTATTTAAAGCGAGTAAGGATTAATGGCGAAGAAGAAAAAGTTTAGTTTCCTGGATAAACTGATATTGCCCATCGCTATAGTGCTGGCAATATTCCTGCTGCTGGGCACACTGGCAGGAAGCATGGATCCCAGGAAACATGCTATCATCGCTTTTTTCGGACTGGCTTACCCGTTTGTCTTAGTCATTAATATCATCTTTATTGCCTGGTGGCTGATCAGCAGAAAGTGGCTGTTCGCATTGGCAACGCTTGTGGTAATTGCTGTAGGATTTAAAACACTAAAAGCTACCTTTGCCATTGGGGGCGACGAAGGGGGGGTAGAGAAAACTGAAAACAGTGTAAGGATGATGACCTACAACGTTCATAACTTTAAGCTTTATGGAGGCGACAACGATGAACAGGTGAAGGAGAAGATGCTCCAGGTAGTTAAAAACCAAAACCCGGATGTGGTTTGTTTTCAGGAATTCTACACCCGATATAAAGGCAATTTCGATACCATCGACAGTTTAAAAGTGTTATTGAATGCCAAATACTATTATTTTGTTCCTACAAATAAAAACGATTACGAAGCTATCGGGCTCGCGATTTTTTCCCGCTACCCGATAAAGGGTAAGGGAGAAATTCACTTCAATGAAGGATACCCCGGTAACATGTGCATTTATGCGGACTTAAATGTTAAAGGGAAAGCGTTAAGAATTTACAATGTTCACTTCCAGTCTATATCCTTCGAAAAACAGGATTATGAGTACCTGGATAAAGTAAAAAAAATGGATACTGAACTGCAACCATCAAAACGCATTTTAAGGATGCTTAAAAGTGCGTTTTTAAAACGGAGTAGCCAGGTAGACATGATGAAAAAGGAAATGTCCTCTTGTAGAATACCCTATTTAATTGCCGGTGATTTCAATGATACCCCCGCTTCTTATGTAGTAACACAGATCACTGACAGTCTTAATAACAGTTTTATTAAAAAGGGATCAGGCTTTGGCAAAACCTACAATGGCAAATTCCCTAATTTCCAGATTGATTACATAGCCACTTCAAAAGATATTGAAGTGTTAAATTACAAAATCACCGAAGCGAGGTTATCAGATCATTTCCCTGTTCGGAGTGATATTAAATTAAAACCTTAAACTCCAAATCTAAGCCAGTATTCTTTTGGATAGCAGCTTGCTTTCTTACCATACATCAACAATCTGTATGATCTTTATCTTGATATTTGTTTCATTAAATTGATAAAAATAAATTAACTATATTATGAGTTTATTAGATGCCCTAAAATGGCGTTACGCCGTTAAAAAAATGAATGGTCAGCCTGTAGAGCAGGAGAAAGTTGATCAGATTATTCAGGCTGCCCTGCTTGCACCAACCTCTTCAGGACTGCAGCCATTCAAAGTAATTGTAGTGACTAACCAGGAATTAAAAGAAAAAATTGCCCCTATTGCATACGGTCAGGCTCAGGTAATTGATTCTTCACACCTACTGGTTTTTGCGGCTCAGGAAAACTATACTGAAGAAGGCATTGATGCTGTATTTAACCGAATGAACACCGAACGTGGTTTACCTTTAGATACTACTGATGCTTACAAAGCTCAATTGAAAGGCATGATTCTATCGAGATCTGCTGAAGAAAACTTTAACCACGCTGCACGTCAGGCATACATTGCTTTTGGTATTGCGATTGCTGAAGCGGCTTTACTGAAAGTAGATTCGACACCAATGGAAGGCTTTAACGGTCCTGCGGTAGACGAGCTTTTAGGCTTGAGCGAAAAAGGATTGAAGAGCGTAACTTTATTACCATTAGGCAACAGAGATGAGGCCGGAGACTGGTTGGTTAACCTTAAAAAGGTGCGTACGCCGTTAAACGAATTTGTTATTGAGTATAAATAACGAAGAAATATTTTTTTAAGTAAGCATTGCAGGCTGCCATTTGGCAGCCTGTTTTGTTACAAACCTTTCTGTTCGAAGCTCGATCAGCAGCAATATGTAAAAAAATGTTAAACATCAATTCGCTTTAGGTGCTCTATGTTTAATTGGATATATTTACACTCTTAGTAATAAATTTCCTATACATGAAGATTTTTAGAATAGCGTTTATCTTTTCAATTCTATTTTCACTCCACTTTTCTTTGTTTGCCCAAACCGATACAATTGGAATCAATACCATCATCACCAAAACAAACAAAGTTTTAAATGATTATCCGGCTGAAAAAATATACCTTCATTTCGATAAGCCTTATTACGCTGTTGCAGATACTGTTTGGTTTAAAGCCTACGTAACTGAAAACCAGAATTTCCTTTCCACGCTGAGCAAAATCATCTATGTTGATGTAATTAATCAGAATGATTCCCTTATTCAGACACTAAAACTTCCAATTACAGGGGGCTTTGCTTACGGCAGTTTCCCTTTAGATCAGATTAACTATAAACAGGGAAACTACCACATCAGGGCCTATACCATGTGGATGCTGAACAGTGATGATCCGGCCTTTTTCAGTAAGACATTTTATGTGGGCGAAGCCATAGATAAGGAAGTGAAAACGCATATCTCTTATAAAAACACTTCTACCGATAAACTGGAGAAAATAGATGCCCGGGTGCAGTTTAAAGATGCGAACAATAAGCCTTACGCAAACAGAAATGTAAGCTGGCAGGTGGTAACAAGCTATACGGTTATTGCCAAAGGCAGGGGCACAACAGATTCCAATGGCTATCTGACCATCGCCATGAGTAATGCGCAGAAAGCCGAGTATCAGTTAAAAAACGGACAATTGGTTACCGCGATTAACACGACCGATAAGGACGTTGCCAACAGTAGTTTCTCTCTCAGGAATGCAATTTTAAGTAAAGACTTCCAGTTTTTCCCTGAGGGGGGCAACCTGATAGCAGGCTTAACAACCAAGGTAGCCTTCAAGGCGGTAAAAAGTGATGGTTTGGGCATTGCGTCCAAAGGTGTTGTAACTGATAGCGAAGGTAAGCAGGTGGCTGTTTTTTCAGCGCAGCATTTGGGCATGGGCAGCTTTAACCTATTGGCCGAAACCGGAAAAACTTACAAAGCCAATGTGAGTTATTCAGATGGAACCAGTGAAAGCTATAACCTGCCTGCTGTAACCACTGCTGGAATAACCCTAAATATCGACAACTCATCTGCAGATAATATTGCAATTAAGATTTTATCTAACGATGCCTTTTTTACAGAAAATCAGGGAAAGAAATTCTACATCATCGCACAAAGCAAAGGCGTGATTTGTTATGGTGCACAAACTGCACTTTCTAATAAAGAGTATAATACCACTGTTCTGAAATCAAAATTCCCTACCGGCATCGCCCAGCTCACCCTTTTCAACGAGTCTGGTAAACCACTAAGCGAGCGCCTGGTTTTTGTTCAGCATAAAAACAATATGAATGTTGCGGTTTCCAGCCCCATCACTACATACGGTGTAAAAAAGAAAGTTAAGATAAACATGGCTGCAAAAAAAGATGGTGCGCCTGTGGAGGGAAGTTTCTCCGTATCTGTAGTGGATGAAACCAAAGTACCCTCTAGTGAAGATGCTACCAGTACCATCCTGACTGGATTACTATTAAGCAGCGATGTGAAGGGCTACATAGAAAAAGCGAACTATTATTTCAATGCACCTGATGCGAAGAAAAATGCAGACCTTGATGTGTTGTTACTGACACAGGGATATAGAAGCTTTAAATATGCAGATATCATTGCCAATCAGCTTCCAAAGATCCAGTTCTTACCAGAGCAGGGTATAGAACTTTCGGGGATTTTGAGGATGAACAACGGTATTCCGGTGAGGAAAGGAGCGCTATTATTAAGCATTCCTGACAAACGCTTTAACCTTGAAGGGACTACAGATCCTGTAGGGAATTTCAGGTTTAAAAATCTGGTTTTTAACGATTCATCAAAGGTTACCATTACGGCAAAGTACAACCCGCTCTATAAAAACATGACCTTACAGATGAACGGATCGCCGGTACCAAGTTTGACCAGAAATTTCAGTGCTGCAGAAGAAGTTTTGAATATTGATAGCGCACTAACGACTTACCTGGACAATAGCAAACGTCAGTATGCCTATTTACATACCTTAAAAGACATTACCGTTAAAGCCGCTGTTATTCCAAAGGTTAGCCACAAGGACTATCCGGCTTTAACAGGCTTAAGTCAGATGGCTGACCACGAGATTACGGGCGACAGGTTAAAAGGATGCGGCATGCTGATCAACTGTTTACAGGGAATGCTTGCCGGGGTAACCTATGCTGACGGTAACTTTTACGTAAGCAGGGATTATAATTCGGGAAACAGAACGCCAATGGGTATTTTCATCAACGGGATGAATGTTGATGTGAACCAGATCAATACAATCGACGTTAACCAGCTTGAATCAGTAGAAATCTTTTTAAGAGATGAGCTGGGCCTGGTAAACAGAGCCAATAACGTGAATGGTGTACTGGTATTTAACCAGAAAAAAGCACCTAAGGGACAGAAAATATCCAAAGCACAATTAATGGATATGTTGCCTAAATATTATGAACTGACTTTTTCTCCACAAGGTTATGATAAGGAGAAACAATTCTACTCTCCAAAATACGAAGCACCTGCGAGCATGAACCGCAATGATTTGCGTACTACCATTTACTGGAATCCAAAAGTGGTAACAGATGCTGCCGGGAATGCTTCATTTGAATTCTACAATGCAGATGGCCGCGGACAATACAAAGTTACGGTTGAAGGCATTGATGCCAATGGCAACCTGGGAAGATCGATCTTCAGATACACAGTAAAATAAGAGGAAAATATTTAAAAAGCAAAAAAGCTGACCAGTTGGAAATGGTCAGCTTTTTTGTTTTAATATCGGCAAGAAATTCAGGAATGAGTATCAATAAACCGGATAAGGCAAATCTTCTCCCTTTAATCCAGCAATAATATTTTCACCAATTAACCTCGACATTGCTGCACGTGTTTCTTCTGTAGCGGAGCCAATGTGCGGGAGAACAGCCACGTTTTCCATACTTAACAGAGGATTATGATGTTTCATAGGTTCGGGATTCGTTACGTCTAAGCCAGCACCCCAAATCAGCTTATCTCGTAAAGCCTGGATAAGATCATCCTCATTATGAATGCCACCCCGTGCGGTATTAATAAATATGGCATTGGGCTTCATTTGTTTAAAAACATCAATGGTAAACTTACCTTTTGTTTCGCTGGTTAGCGCTGTATGAACAGACAGTACATCGCTTTGTGCCAGTAACTCTTCAAAAGAAACATAGGTGGCATTTAATTCCTGCTCAGCGGCTTCATTTCTTGATCTGTTATGGTAAATCACTTTCATCCCATAGGCAGCAGCACATTTTTTGGCCAGCTCAATACCAATTTTCCCCATACCAAAAACACCAAGTGTTTTACCGGTCACTTCTATTCCAAGCTCAGGTGTCGGCTCATAGTTTTTCCATTCGCCGTTGATGATTTTTTTGTGGAGATAAAAGGCTTTGCGGGATACGGCCAGCATTAACAGAAAAGCGGTATCTGCGGTGGCGGCACTGAGCACCCCGGGAGTATTCCCGATTTTTATATCCAGCTTTTTAGCTTCCGCTACATCCACCTGATCGAACCCTACGGAATGTAGTGCAATTACTTTCAGGTGCTTGCAGGCATTTAAAAACGCAGCATTGATTTTATTAGGACCAACACTGATGAGCGCATCCTGACCTTTACAGGCCTCAATCAGTTCTTCAGCGCTAATTTGCCGTTCCTCTTTCCATTGTGTAAAAGAGATGTTATTTTCTTCCAGTGCCTGCAGTGCATCTGAAGCGATATTGCCACTTATAAATACATTCATGAGTTATTAACGGCTAAGCCTGAATTCTGTTTTTTAAGACCATCATTTTATCGCCTTATTTCTTTGGCATGACTATTTTACGGTGGCAGTAATTTTCTGATAGGTATTGACACTAAAATAGCCTAATGCATCATTTGAGATATTCGAGGTTGGATTGGCCGGTGTGGTGCCCTGATTCGGCCCCCTGCCCGACTGTGAACTCAGTGCATACCAATAATCAAATACATTGGAATCAATGCCTTCCATTTCTACAGCCACTTTGTCTCCGCTTAACAGGTCTTCATCCTCATCATCCTCTGCATTAAAATACAACTGAATCCGCAATTTATTCCCATTAGTAAGCCTGTCGTTGCTCACATATATACGATTGGAATTGATGCCGTTTCTATTGAGTGTAAAGCGGTAAAAATTGGTTTCATTAGCCGGATCTACCAGATAGGCAGCGGTGGTTCTTCGTTCATTTCCAAAAAATGTATTGCTGATAATGCCAATCGAGTCCATCCTGACCAGGTTTGGCATTTTTGAACTTGCCGTATAGGTTTGACCTTCAGCAACAATGTTCATGGTGTAAGTGACGCCATAAATACCCCGCATTCTGTTGGTATATACACCTGCAGCGGTTTCCCTGAACACGTAATTGTTTCCCCGGCTATCTGAAACACTTACCGTTGCCCCTGATACTGTTGGATAAATACTCGCATCAGTATAGCCTACTGTTTTAGTGATCCTGATCTGCTGGTCAATCAGCCTGTCATTAATTTTAGCTTCAATTACAATCTGTGGAGGAGCGTTTTCGGTATCGATGCTTATTATCTTCTTACAAGAAGAAAAGCAAACTACCATGCATAAGATAAATATAAGTTGTTTCATGGCTTAAAATTTAAAATTCCAGGTTACCGAGGGGATCATTCCAAACAATGATGTTTGTTCTGCTACAGTTTTAGACGGGTTGGCCGGATCATTAATAAACTCAATTGAATATGGGTTTTTGCGGCCAAGCGCATTGTAAACGCCAAACGTCCAGCTGGATTGATATTTCCCTTTATTCCTACCTTCTAAAGTTGCACTTAAATCCAGACGCATGGTATAAGGCATTCTGCCGGCATTGCGCTGTGTATAATAATACATGGTTTGACCGCTGATGGTGTATTTTCCTGCCGGAAAAGTGACTGCGTTGCCGGTGCTGTAAATGAAACTTGAGGAGAAAGTCCACCTTCTATTCATGTTGTAGATACCAACCACTGAAACATCATGCGTACGATCTTGCCTCGACGGAAAATAATTCCCATTATTTAGCTCGGCAAACTTGCGTTCTGTTCTGGATAAGGTATAACCAATCCAGCCATTTAGCTTTCCGGTTTTCTTTTTAAAAAACAATTCCAAGCCATATGCCCTTCCCACACCATAAAGCAATTCAGATTCTACATTACTGTTGGCCAGTAACTGGGCTGCGTTTTTATAGTCGATCTGATTTTGCAGCCACTTATAGTAAATCTCTCCGGAAAACTCATAGTTATTCTCTTCCAGGTTTTTGAAGTAACCCAGGGCTACCTGGTCGGCAATTTCTGGCTTGATATTATTGCTGCTCAGCACATACTGATCGGTTGGAGAACTCGATGTAGCATTGGTTAAAATGTGGATATTTTGTGTATTCCGGTTATAAGATGCCTTAATTGAATTTTGCTCATTGAATAAATAACTTACCGAAAAACGCGGTTCGAGATTCAGGTAATTTTTGTAAAACTTACCGCTGGCTACATTTCGAGTGGATGTAACATTGCCAGATGCATCATATGTACTAAAATTACCCGGTCCCATCAGAGAGAAAGCAGCCAGCCTAAGGCCGTAAAGAAAGTTGAGGTTTTCAGTAACCGCCCATTCATCAGAAACATAAGCTGCAGATTCCAATCCATACCTTTTCTCCTGCGTAAGCGGATTAACCTGCGATTCCTGCGAAGTAGTAATATCAATGGGCGATATGCGATGCTGGGTTACATTGAGGCCAAACCTCAATGTGTGTTTATTGCTGAAGTATTGAAAGTCTTCTTTTAAATTGAAATCGCGTACCAGAGAAGTTGCTTTAAAGTTGGTCGCATCATTAAGCAGTTGAACGGTATAGTTGTAGTTATTGTAAATTAAAGATGTGTTGGAAAACAGGCGGCTATTGAAGATGTGGTTTAACCTGAAAGTAGTGGTTACATTTCCCCAGTTGTTTTCGAAAAGATCTTTTACGCCGATGTTATCTTTCCCGAAATAGCCGGAAATGTAAATCGTATTCTTGTCGTCGATTTTATAATTTGCTTTGGCATTGATGTCATAAAAATTCAATGTACTCCCATTGATGGAAGAATCGGGCGAAGCCCGCAGGAAAAGATCGATATAGGTACGCCTGAAACTCACCATAAAAGAACCTTTGTCTTTTACAATCGGTCCTTCAGCTTTTAAACGTGATGCAATTAAGCCTATTCCACCCTGAAACTTAAATTCCTTATTGTTTCCATCGTCCATTTTAACATCTAAAACGGAAGATAAACGGCCACCATATTGAGCAGGCATTCCGCCTTTATATAAGCTTACATCCTTGATGGCATCTGCATTGAAAGTGGAAAAGAAGCCCAGAAGGTGAGAAGAATTGTAAACTACCGCTTCATCCAGCAAAATAAGATTCTGATCTGCTGCACCGCCGCGTACATAGAATCCGGTATTGCCTTCTCCTCCGGATTTGACACCTGGAAGCAACTGAATGGTTTTAAGGACATCCTTTTCACCCAATAAAACCGGAATACTATTCAAAGACTGCATATCAACTTTCTCCAGTCCCATTTGTGCACTCTTTACATTCTCGTTTCTGCGGTTATTGGCGCTAACAGTTACTTCGGCTAAATCATTGGCTGCTTTGAGTTCTTCGTTTATCTTCAGGTTTTTGTTCAAGACAATCGTTTTAACCTGGTTTGCGTATCCGGTATAACTGATGGTGAGGGTGTAGGTTCCTTCGGACTGAGTAAGTGCAAAGTAACCATAGGCATTGGTAAGGGTTGCCGCTGAGGATGGACCGGTTATGCGTACCGTTGCACCAATAAGGGTTTCGCCGGAGCTGGCATCACGAATGGTTCCACTGAGGGTAAATTTGTTTTGGGCAAAAACAGAAATGTTGAAAGCAAAAATGAAAATTATGGCTAAGCTGTATCTGATGGGCATACTTATCTATCTTATTTTGAAGATGGAAGCCAAATGTACAAAAACAAGCTTAGCTTTATCTGGGTTTATCAGATAAATATCGGGCGGGAGAACAAATGCATAATCGCATTACCGTCTGCACAATATGCATGGCTTTACTTCACCAGGTATTTCTCTATGGCCTTTTTCCAGATAGCATAACCCTGTGCATTCATGTGTAACATATCATCGAGGAATAACTCTCTCCGCATTTCGCCTGTTTTTGATAACATTAAAGGATAAATGTTTACAAATTTGGTATTTGCTTCTTTGGCAAAGAATTTCTGAAGAAGGGCATTTGAAGCTTCTGCCTTTGCTTTAAACTTTTCCCTGCTGGGGCTGGGTTTAATAGAAATGTATACGATTGGAGTAGCTGGTAATTTGGCCCGGATGGCCTGGTATAACCGGACTGTTCGGTTTAAGACGGTATCGGGAGTAACTGTATCATTCGGAAGGTCGTTTTCACCAACATACAGCACAATTTGTCTGGGTTGATATGGAAACACCACATCGTTTAAATAGTAGGTGATATCGTTAATAACTGCACCGCCAATGCCCCGGTTTAAAGCATTGTATTTTGCAAAAGTCTGGGTGAGATCATCCCATTTTCTAATAGACGAGCTTCCTACAAACAATACCGGATGAGCGGGTGCTTTATACATCTGATCATATTTCTTAATCACCTGTACGTCATCCCAGAAAGGCGCTTTCTTTTGTGCAAATGTGCTTAGTACTAAAAATTGAAATATAATAAGGGTAAAAACTGATTTCCTCATGGCTCGTATTAAAATTGATAAATGGCCTGCAAGTTACCATTATCTCCATTTTTACCCTCAACCAAACGAATTTATTACAAGCTCCGTTTTAAATTTAAAACAGGGCGGAAATGTTCCTCAAACCGCCCTGTTTAAAATAAAGTTAGTATTGGTCAAACCACAACTTTGTAGTTAATAGATCTGCACCCTGATTGGCAACAGCATTTTTATAGCTTTGCCCGTTTAAGGATTGTTCGGTACCGGGATAAATAAAACGCACTGGAATTTGTCCGTTTAGTACCGTATTAACAGATGCCGTTAACTGGGGATAATCCAATCTGCGTCTTTCTGCCCAGGCTTCTAAACCCTGCCCGAAAAGTGCAAGCCATTTTTGTTCACCGATCGACTTCTTGTAATTGCTTGCATCGTACTGAACAGCACTTTGGCCGGCATAAGCTGTAGCTGCAGCATCACTGATACCGAACTGTTTGAGTGAGGCGATCACTGCCTGTTTGTATAAATTAGCAGCATTCTCTGTGGTTAATCCTCTTGCAGCGGCCTCAGCCCTATCGAACAGCAACTCAGCATAGCTAAAAAATACAGCCGGAGATTGAGGTGCGAGAAAATAAGTACCTGGTTTTGATGTTTTCGCAAAACCTAGGTTACTGGCTTCCGAATTGGTGAGGCCGTTAGGCAAACCAATGTATTCTTCGGGTGTTGCAGTTTGTGTTTTGCTGGCATAAATGGGCAAACGCGGATCATTGAGACTGAAAAGCTTATCCACTATCGTTTTACTGATTCTGTAATCATCTCTGGTATCGAACTGCGCACTCACCGGATTTTGCTGAGGCGAAATGGAGTATATCAACTGGGCAATTTCACTGTTATCAGCAATAAACAAATCGCCATCAGCCTTTATTTCATCCAATATTTGTTTCGCTTTCGCAGGCTCCCTGTCTGCAATACGCAATGCGATCCTCAAACGCAATGAATTGGCCAGCTTTTTCCACTTGTTGATATCGCCGCTGTATATAATATCGCCGGCAATGCTTTTACCTGAAACATCAAGTGCATTTTTTGCTGATTTCAAATCATCAAGCAAACCGTAGTAAACGTCTTTTTGCTTGTCGTATGCAGGGGTGATAAACTGACTAAGTTTACCAGCCTGGGTATATGGGATATCCCCATAAGCATCAGTAAGCAATAGGAATGACCAGGATCTTAACGTCAGTGCTACACCCCTGTAATTGGAATTACCAGTTGTATTTCCTATTTCTATGATTTTATTTAAACTGGTAATGGTTGTTGCATACAAGGTCGACCAAAGGGAGGTGAAGCTGCTGTTAGAATAAATGAAGCGATCTTCTTCCGTGTACTGCACCTTGGCCCAATGCTGCACAAACAACAGACTGGAATTCATGTTATTTGTTGTTCCCCAGTATGCGTCAGCCCCATTTTTTATTGCTCCGGTAAGCAGGTAATCGGGTTGAGCGTTTTCTGTGGCATTGGGGTTTGTATTCACATCATCGAGCTCTTTATTGCACGAAGAAAATGAAATTGCTGTTAAAGCCAGTATATATAGGATATTCTTTTTCATGACAGGATAATTAAAATTTGATGTTCAGGTTGATACCGTAAGTACGGGTTGTTGGGTTAGATAAACTTTCCAAACCTTGTCCGTTACCCGTATTAAATGCCACCTCCGGATCGATATCCGTTACATTTCGGTGCAGTATAGCCAGGTTTCTTCCAACTAAAGCGACAGAAACACCTTGCAGGCTCAATGGACGAAGCCATTTCGCAGGCAGGTTATAGGTAAGTTTAATTTCACGAAGCTTTACGTATGATGCGTCGAAAATATTGGCTTCATCAATGGTCCTGAACGATTTGTAATAAGTTTGAGCCGGAAGTATTTTTTCATTTTTCTTTCCGTCAGCAGTAACACCATCGAAGATGATTCCATCATCGTAAACCGTTACACCTGCAGGTGCAGCAGTCCCTGCTGCCAGCCTAACGGTTCCATTGGCTTTAAGGTTGCCAGGATAGTAGTAGGAAATCCCGCCAAATTCTGCTGCCCTTCCTGGCAAGGTAGAAGCAAGTACACCAGTGTAAGTTCCGGTTGCATAGGTACCGTTATAAATTGATCCCCCAAAACTGGCATCGATTAATACGCCCAAACTAAAGCCCTTATAGCTGAAGGTATTCGAAATTCCCCCGATCCAGTCTGGAGTGTACTTACCTAAAACCTTTTTAGTTGGATCGGTTTGCGGTGCGCCCGTGGCATTTACCACAATATTTCCGTTTCCATCTCTCAGGAAAGCATTACCAAACAGTGCACCATACGGCTGACCTACGGCAGCGATAACCTGAGCAGAGTTTGTTGCCACAACATAGGTTTGCAACAACCCGCTTTGATCAAGTTCGATGACCTTACTTCTGTTTGCAGCGTAATTTACATCAATGTCCCAGGTAAAAGCTTTCTTCACTGGCGTTATCCCCAACTGTACCTCTATCCCTTTGTTATTAATCTTTCCTGCGTTAAGTAATTTAGATCTGAAGCCGGTACTTGCACTTACATCTACACTTAAAATCTGGTTGAAACTGTTACTGTTATATACGCCTAAATCAAAGCGCAGGCGTTTGTTGAATAATACCGCCTCTAAGCCAAGCTCTGATGAAGAAGTCGTTTCTGGCTTTAAATTTGGATTTAAATCCGTTGAGGAAGGGATGAGCTGAGGACTGGTACCAAAGGGCGCGTTAAAGGAATAAGTATTGATCAATTGATAAGGCGATGCATCTTTACCTACTTTCGACCATCCCCCGCGGATTTTGGCGTAGTCCAATAAGTCACTTTTAATGTCAAAGGCTTCAGTTAACAATAAACTTCCGTTGAATGAAGGATAAAAGTAAGACCTGTTTTGTGTTGGCAGTGTAGAAGACCAATCATTTCTTGCCGTTGCGTTAACAAATAGATAGTTTCTGAAAGCAATCTGGGCAGATCCATAAATGCCATAGGTTTTAAAATCTGTGTAGTTGTTTGATGAGGTAAGCGGATCACGCGAGTTGGACAGGGTGTATAAACCAGCTACCGCCAGCCTGGGGGCACTCTGATCATTCTGTTCGGTAAATCTGGACCGGATATTGGTTCCTAAAAGGGTCTCAATGCTGAAATCATCATTTAGTTTCTTATCATAACTGAGGGTAGCATCCGTATTGCTTTCACTAACCGTGTATGCGCTTTCTGTATAAGATCCGAAGGGCGTGCCATTTGTACCGTAAGCAATTTTAACTTTACGGCGATCGTTATAATAATCTGTTCCAGAACGGAAGTTAAAATTCAAACCATCTATAATGGCATATTTTAAGCCCACACTTCCGATAATTCTATTTCTACGTTGTGATACGGTATTCTCGTAGGCAACCCAATAAGGGTTACTATAATAGCTATTGTTCCAGTTGAATGTATTTCCATTTTCATCCAGGTAATTTTTCAGTCGGTTAATATCAACCTGCCTGCCGAACCAGGTAAACTGCAACATGGTACTGGTTGATCGTGAGCCTCCGGTTCCTGGCAAATTATCTGCATTCAACATATTGTAATTTACATTTCCGGTAAGGCTAAGTTTCGGTGTGATGTTTAGGGTAGTATTCAACGTTAGTGAGTTTTTGCCTTGCCCTGAATTCGGAATTACACCAACCTGCTTCAGGTTATTGTAAGACAGGCGATAGTTAAATTTCTCACTTGCATCTTCTACAGCAATACCATTTGAAAGCGAATAACCGGTTTCAAAGAAATCGCGAACATTGTCTGGATGCGCTTCGAAGGGTACGGCTACCCCCTTAGAGAAAAACTGAGGAATCAGCCGGCCATCCATTCTCGGTCCCCAACTCTCATCTACTCCGTCATTGATCCCTGCGCCTTTACCATCAACATAACTGAACCTACCCTCTGACCCTTGTCCGAAAACATCCTGATACTTAGGTAAGGTTAACAACGTTTCGATTACTGCATTTGAATTGAAAGTAACGCCCAGTCCTTTTTTCGATTTCCCGGTTTTTGTTTTAATAATAATCACTCCCGCCGCAGCCCGCGACCCGTATAATGCCGCAGCATTGGGCCCCTTTAACACACTGATCGACTCAATATCATTGGAGTTGATATCAGAAATGGTATTGGCATAATCCCTCGCGCCGGCACCGCTTAACTGTGAATTATCCACCGGGATGCCATCAACTACAAACAATGGCTGGTTATTTCCTGAGATGGAAGTTTCCCCCCGGATAACTACTCTGGAAGAACCCATATCGCCCTGGCTGTTGGTGATCCTGACGCCTGCTACTTTTCCCGCCAGCGCATTTACAAGATTACTTTCCCGGGCTTCAGTAAGGCTCTGCCCCTTTAGCTCCTGAACGGCATAACCCAGAGATTTTTTCTCACGGGATATACCCAGGGCAGTGACCACTACCTCATCCAGCGCGTTACTGCTTTCAGTTAAAATAATTGCTAAGTTTTTTGTATTCCCGGTGACTTCAATCTCTTTGGTATCAAAGCCAATGTAAGAGATTAACAATATACTTTTCGGATTTGCTGAAATCGTAAACGATCCGTTGTTATTGGTAGTAGCCGCTTCTTTGGTTCCTTTTACCACAACTGATACCCCAGGCAACGTTTCACCTGAAGCACTTTTTACAATACCCGAAACCGTGATATTTTGTGCACGGGAGATTTGGGAAAGCAGTAGCAAAAAAAGTATTACAGACAGCTTAATTTTCTTGAACATAAATAAGATAGGATTAATGATTAGTTTAAAAATTGTCAAAATCCGGGCAAAGCAATTCCACTTCGCTTTTTGGCGAATTTTAACACAATAATAAATGACATTTAATTTGAGACAGGAAACGCTGATTACGTTTCTTTTTTAGCGTCTCAGCAACCGCCGCTACACATTCGCGATAGCTTTAGGTATTTAAAGTGGATAATTTGAATTGGTGCTTGCTCGTTGGTTTTTTTCATCTGTTTCCTTTTTATTGTGATTAATACCCCTCAACATTGCAATACCGCCAAATGAAAAAGCACTTCCTTAAATCAGAAGTGCTACAATATATTATCATACATATTTGCAATCAACTGACTTAACTACCCCAAAAACTTTGGGATGGAATTAGCACCTTTTCCAGCTACGGCGGGTTGCTAAGGTTTCACAGGGCCATTCCCTCCACCTTTCTTGATAAGTATTTTAAAATAACTGGCGCAAAGATAGTACAATAATTGAATAGACTATAAAATCCCTAGAATTTATTTAAAAAATTTCTTCTTAGCTTTTGAGATCGTTACCTTTGCCCTGAATCCTTAGATTCAGCCACGATTATGAATATTAAAACTGTTGTATTTCTATCCTTATCTCTTTTATTGTCAGCAAGCCTTATAAAGGCACAAACCAATGTAGAAAAGGATGCTACGAGTGTTAAAACAAATACTTTTTCATTATCAGGCAAATGGAGGGGCGTTTTTAAGATTAAGCCTGATGTAGAGATCCCTTTTAATTTTGAGATTAGTTCAAAAAATGGTGGTCCTGCCCATCTTGTATTTTTAAATGCCGACGAGCATTTTGAAGGAGGTGTTGTAACACAGACCGGAGACTCTGTTTTGGTTAAATTAAACCAGTTTGATAACGAATTTGCCTTCAAACTGAAAGGCGATTCGCTGAGCGGAGTGTTGAGAAAACAAGATCGTACAGGGAAACCTATGGTCTTAGTGGCCAGAAAGGGTGAGAATTATCGTTTTAAAACAGATGGGAAACCTGCCTCGGGCGATTTCTCCGGAACTTACGATGTGACATTTAAATCCCCAAACGGCGATCTGGAAAAAGTTGTAGGCCTGTTTAAGCAGCAAGGCAATAAAATTACCGGAACATTTCTGCGCATCACCGGCGATTCGCGTTACCTGGAAGGTGTAGTAGATGGCGATCAGTTTTACTTATCCAGCTTTATCGGATCAAGTCCCTCATTTTACAAAGGTACTTTCACCAAAGAGGGCAGCATCAATGGGGAGATTGTTACTGCACGCGGCAATGTAGCCTTTAACGGGATAAAAAATGAAAATGCTGCTTTACCCGATGCCACCAAACTCACATTTTTGAAAGACGGTTACAAAACCCTTAATTTCTCTTTGCCGGATGTGAATGGAAAGAAAATATCGTTAACTGACGAAAAGTTTAAAAATAAGGTGGTGATTTTAACGATAACAGGCACCTGGTGTCCCAACTGTGTTGATGAGGCAACTTTCCTTGCTCCCTGGTACAAAGCTAACCGCAAACGTGGTGTTGAAATTGTAGGCATTCACTATGAAAGACAACTGGATTCGGCATATGTACGTACAGCCTTAAGCCGGTTTCGGGAAAAATTTGGAATAGAATATGATCAGGTTGTTGGCGGCAAACCGGATAAACAGCTTGTTGCAGAATCTTTGCCTGCACTAAAGAACTTTTTATCATTCCCAACTACCATCATTATCAACAAGAAAGGTGAGGTTGCTCAGATTCATACCGGATATAGCGGCCCCGCTACAGGAAAGTATTATACTGAATTTATAACAGAATTTAATAATGAAATAGATGGCCTGCTGAAGCAATAGCCTGATTAATAATGCTCATACATTCATAAAAGGCACATGAAATAATTTTTAACCAATAATCGTTAAAATGACGATTATTGGTTATTTTGGACTTCAATTTCTAACCACATAGAATCAAATGAAGTTTCAGTATAAATTAGTTTTCATCACTTCGCTACTCATTTTCTTTGCTGCCACGGCCGAGGCACAGAAAAAGCAAAAGGTTCCTGCAGAAAAAGACATGTCAGCCTATCTGATGGTCTATTTCAAAGATGACACACATGGTCTTTACATGGCGCTAAGTAAAGACGGATACAGTTTTACCGATATCAACCACTCGAAGCCCATTATTGCCGGCGATACCATTGCCGAACAAAAAGGTATACGCGATCCCTACATTTGCCGCGGGCCGGATGGCATGTTTTATCTGGCTTTAACCGACCTTCACATATATGCTCAAAAGCAAGGCTATAGAACCACGGAATGGGAACGTGATGGAAAGAAATACGGCTGGGGAAACAACAGGGGTCTGGTTTTAATGAAGTCAAAAGACCTCATCCACTGGACCCATCAGGTTTTAAGGGTTGACCACACCTTTCCTGAACTTGCAGATATTGGCTGCGCATGGGCGCCCGAGCTTATTTATGATGAATCGCAAAAGAAAATGATGATTTACTTCACCATGCGTTTTGGCAACGGAAAAGATAAAGTGTATTATTCTTACATGAATAAGGATTTTACAGGTTTAGATACTCCTCCTAAACTGTTGTTCAGTTATCCGAAGGATGTCTCCTACATCGATGCCGACATTACCAAAGTTGGCGATAAATACCATATGTTTTACGTCCCCCACGATGGAACTTCAGGGGTGAAACAGGCCGTTTCCAATACAATTAATTCAGGTTATCAATATGATGATAAATGGTACGATCCGGAGGACAAAGGTTGCGAAGCACCAACGGTGTATAAAATTATTGGTCAGCAAAAGTGGCTGCTGATTTACGATATCTATAGGATTAGCCCTCACAATTTTGGCTTCAGTGAAACAGCTGATTTTGTTAACTTCAAAAATCTCGGCCGTTTTAATGAGGGGGTTATGAAATCGACAAATTTCTCATCTCCTAAACACGGAGCCGTAATCCATTTAACTAAGAAAGAAGCTCAAAAACTTGCGGATTACTGGAAATAAAAGTGTTAATTCCGCTGGACTTGATTATGTTTAAACGGAATGATGTTATCTCTCCGTAAGCTTTTTGCCTATTCCCTCCGTTATCCCTTTTACCCTCAGATAACCATGATATCAATTCCCTCCTGCCCTGTTTTTGATATCATCGGTTGCAGTGCTTCGGGATCTGGCTGATTTCACATTCTGGTTTCCAAAGTTATAGCTGATACTGAGGTTGGCACGTCTGCTGGTATAATGGTTAACGACATTCATGTTTACATTCTGATATACCAGACTTCCTGCCCAGTAATTGGTTAAGAAAAGATCATCCATACTTAATCTCAGTTTAAGCTTTTTATCTAAAAAGGTTTTCTGCATTCCGGCATTTACCGCATATTGTGTAATGGTTGTTTTTTCTACACCAGATATCCGCGGACTATTCAACCAGAAATTAATTTCAAAAGAGAAATCCTGAGGCAAAGTAAAAGAACTTGAGCTATACACATTAAAAGCTACCTTACCCGCACTGTAAGCTGCACCTTCGAGATTCGGATCGTTAAATTTACTATAGTAAATACTGAAATTATTCTGGAAATTCCACCATTTGGCAATTTTAACAGGCACGTACACCGCGGCCGAATAATTTTGAAACCGACCAAGATTTTGACGGATGACACTGATGATACGAGTGGCATCATCCTGCTGACTGACCTGTGTAATCATATCGCGGGTATCGGCGTAATTAAGTGATAATGACATCTCCTTATAACTATAACTGATCTCATAACTGTTAGTGAACTGCGGTTTGAGATAAGGATTACCCTGATCTACTGCCAGCGGATCCATATAGAAAACAAAGGGATTCAGTTGCTGATAGTTCGGGCGGTCTACTCTTCGGCTATACGAATAACGGATGTTATGGTTTTCGCCAATTTTCTGATTCACAAAGGCGGTTGGAAAAAGCGAGAGATAATCGCGGTCAACTTCTTTATTTTCTGTGATCGAGTTGCCATTGGAGTGGGTATGCTCTGCCCTTAAACCGAGTTGTACCTGCCAGACCTTCCATTCTTTGGCCAAATTTACGTAGGCAGCATTGATATTTTCCTTGTAAACAAATCTGTTCGATTTGCCTATATCATTTTGCCAAACGCCATTGATCAGCTGCTCAGAAAGAAAATCGTTATGGGTAACGACGTAGCTGCTTTTTAATCCGGTTTCAATTTTAACTGTTTTTGATAAGGGTAATGTTAAATCTGTTTTAGCAGCGTAAACATTGATCTGTGCATCTGTATTATTCCTTAAATTGGTTTGATTGGTCAAAGCCCCTCCACCATTTAAATAACTGGCTAAAAAGTATTCGTCTTTCTTGTTTCCAAAACCGGAATAATCCACGTCGAAGGTTAAACTTTTACCCTTTTTATCAAAATCATGCTTGATGTTAAAGTTGGCTGTAATATTACTTACCGGCGAAGTTGAATTGGCATCCTGAAGAATCGAACTTAGGTTAGCTATCCCGTTCTGAACGGCATTGATATTGGTATTACTGAAGTTAGTAAGTTTAGTACTCAGTGTGTTGGCATCAACCATTACCCCAAATACCGTTTTTTCTGATGCGTAGTAATCAGCGCCTAATTTGCCTTGAAAACCAGTTCCCTTATTTTTACGATCAAAATTCTGGGTGAGCAGACTGGCTATACCATTTGAGGATGTTGTCCTGTCCAGATAGGTGTTATTAAATGTTGATTTTGTAGCTACAGCACCATTTCCAAAAACATTCCATTTTCCTTCGCGATGATTAAGGTTAACATTTATCCCAACCCGGTATAAATCTTTGGGTGAATTGGGCATGAAAGCTTGTCCGGTATTTAGAGAAGCCGTGCCATTAGTCCCATAGGCTTTATTCCTTTTAAGCTTAATATTAATGATTCCTGCGTTTCCTGCTGCATCATATTTTGAAGATGGATTGGTAATGAGTTCAATCGTAGAAATCTGTTCTGCACTCATGTTACTGAGCAGGGCAGTTACATCGGCGCCCGATAGGAAGTTTGTCTTACCATCAATCATCACTAATACCCCGGATTTGTTATTCAGCTTGATCTGATCACTTTGACGGTCGATCTGCACACCTGGAGCCTTTTCCAAAACCTCCAATGCCGTTCCCCCTGACGCGGTGATGCTGTTTTCGACATTCAAAACTGTTTTATCGATCTGGTGCTCGATAAATGGTTTCTTTCCGGAAACATTTACTTGATTTAACTGCCTGGTTAAACTTTCGATCGCAATGGCGGGTAACTCTACATCTTCACCCAGCAAAAACGGATTGGTAGTTTTTCGTTTAAAGCCAACTATTGAAACTGAGATCATGTAATTACCCTCTTTTAACTGAGTAAATTCGAAACGACCATCGATGTTGGAAGATATTCGCTTCACCAGACTGGTATCAGGGATTTTATGCAGACTTACTACTGCAAATGGCACGCCAGCGGACTTTTCATCGATAATTTTCCCCGATAGGTGATGTAATTTTTGGGCAAAGGAAATCCCACATGCCATCAGGCATGCCATAAGCATTAGCAATTTTTTCATGGTCTGGTAGGTGTGGTTTAAACTAATGGGTGGCAATCGTCCCGGTTCGATAATCTGCGAATCGGGACGATATTTAAAACATGTTATTGGTTTTCTGTATTCTGTTCAGGGTGGTCTAAATCATACTTACATTTCAAACCTTCTTCGGTCATGATCCAAACGCTATAATTATTGTGGTCATCTTCGTGATCATTACAACTCCAGGCCCAATAGTTATTAATATACCTGTAAGCATCTTCTTTTAAAATAAGCTTTGTGCCCACCGGAATTTCGAAGATTAAGGTTACTTCCTGATTTCTCCAGATGGTACCCTTTCTCAGTTCAAATCGTGGGTTGAATACAAAAAGCGAATCTTTTAAATCATATGTATAGTTTATGTTTTGTGCGTTCTGAAGTGCTGTTGGAAAGTTTTTCCCCTGCGATTCGTATTTTTTAATTAATCGCGCTGTACCCGTTTCGCTTTTTTCAATGTTAATTCTGATGTTGTTAGGCGATATAAAAGGGCCGTTTTCAAAATCATCAGTTACGATTTGGTTGCGGTTACCACTGGTAATGTGGTAGGAGACACTATCTTCATGACTGAAATACTTACTTTTATCTATATCGATGACATAAGTAGGCGTAATTTTCAGATCAACAGTTTCGGTTAATTCTGCATGTTGCTTAAACTCAGAAGAAATTCTGGCCGCATGATAACAAGCAGTTGCCACTCCGGCCAGCCATACAATCAGTAATGCAAAAGAAAGTGTTTTGTTAATGGCCTGTTTATTAAAAGCCACTCTTATTGAGAAGAGAACAAGTGCCAGTATCGGGATAAACATCACAATAAATGCAGAAAACAGGATTACCCCTCTGTTGCTCTCATCGATAATGGAGAAGGGAAAATATTCGTAGATGCTGGAATCCAGGAAACCTTGAAAAGCAGCAACACCAATAATTAAACCAAGCAAAAAGAGTATTCCGAAGAGGATGATGAATCCTGCAATAACCTTGAAAATTACCTTTCCGGTTCCGGATATGAACCGGCCCAGCCACTCGAAAAACTCACCGATAAAAATTCCTATTCTGGCAAAGATAGAACCGGTGTGGTTTCCTGCGTAAGACATTCCACGTTTAATCGCTTCCAATTCTTCATCCAGGTTTCGCTGAAATCCTTCGAGGTTAGCTCTCTCACCCTTCATCTCCATTTTTTCAACCCGTGATTTGGCCTTAGGCATAATGATCCACAGAATTACATAAAGTAATGCTCCTGTTCCGGCCATAAAGGCAAGCAGGAGCATGGCCAGTCTGATCCATCTTGCTTCAGTATTGATATAATGTGCAATACCTGAACTAACGCCAGCCACTACACGATCATCCATATCACGGTACAATTTCTTTTCTGTGTATTGGTGCTGGTAATTACTTTCCTGAACAGGCTCTTCCTCTGCATCTTCGGCAGCATCAAAATCTCTGACTTTTCCCATTTGAGCAATAACAGAATTCACATCTGCAGAGTCAACTACCTGTTTCTTCTGGGCTTCCAGCTGTTCTGTTAGTAATTCGGCAATCCTGTTCTCAATGTCGGTTACGATTTCGAGATCGTCGGCATGATTGGCAAAATATTGCTTTACCTCATTTAAGTAGGCTTTTAAGAGTTCGTAGGCACTTTCCTCAATATGAATGATGGTGTTTCCTATATTTATGATGATGGTCTTTTCCATTTCGTTTACTGATTATGAGCTGGCTCCGGTTTGCGATACACCCACAGCATAAGCCAGTTCCTGCCAGGTTTGATCTAATTTTGATAATATTTCTCTGCCTTCTTCTGTTAAGACATAATATTTGCGTGGTGGGCCTGAGGTAGATTCTACCCAGTTATAGCTTAACAAACCATTGTTCTTAAGCCTGGTTAATAATGGATATAGTGTACCCTCAACAATTAATAATTTCGCCGCACGTAATTCGGCAATAATATCTGAGGCATAAATTTCTCCTCTCGAAATGATTGATAAAACACAGTATTCCAGAATTCCCTTCCGCATTTGCGTTTGCGTATTTTCTGCTATCATAATACAAAGATATATGTTTTATAATGTACTATGCAATACATAGTACTATATAAAACATATAATATCTATTAAATTACTGATTTACAGTTATTTAATTTTATTATAAAATTTAAGTTTGTAATTAATGTAGTCATTAAAGGCAAATCCTAGCCATTTAATCTGATTTCGGTCGTCTAAATCAGGATTGTTTTTGCAAGGTTAACTCACAACCACAAACATATAAATACGATAGATTTAATATATTTTGATAATTTTGCACGGTCATAACTTATTTTCATGAAAAAATCTATAGCCAGCATTGTTGCAGAGGCAAATCAAAGTGGCGAAGGGACACTAAAAAGAACATTAGGGCCGATAAACCTCATTTTAATAGGCGTAGGATTAACACTTGGCGCGGGTTTGTTCTCTATTACGGGTTTAGCGGCAGCCAACCATTCTGGCCCGGCGGTAACGCTTTCATTTGTAATTGCTGCCCTCGGTTGTGGTTTTGCAGCCCTATGTTATGCCGAATTCGCATCCATGATCCCCGTTGCTGGAAGTGCCTACACTTATTCTTACGCCACAATGGGTGAGCTATTTGCTTGGATAATTGGTTGGGATTTAGTATTGGAATATTCGGTTGGATGTGCAACTGTCGCCATTAGCTGGTCGCAATATTTGACAAAATTTCTGGGAAGCCTCGGAATTTACCTACCTCCACAACTTACTTTATCTCCTTTTGAAACAGGGAAACTTGCTGATGGATCAGTTGTTCATGGCATGATTAACATTCCCGCGGCTTTAGTTGTGGTATTAATGACAGCAATATTGATTCGCGGAACCAAAGGATCGGCCATTGTAAACGGCATCATTGTTTTCCTAAAGGTTGGCGTAGTACTGGTATTTATCGCGTTAGGCTGGAAATACATTAATCCTGCAAACTACCATCCTTATATCCCTGAAAATACGGGTACCTTCGGTCAGTTTGGTTGGAGCGGTGTTTTGCGTGGTGCCGGACTGGTATTCTTTGTGTTTATAGGTTTCGATGCGGTAGCCGCTTCAGCCCAGGAAACAAAAAACCCAGCCCGCGATTTACCCATCGGCATTATTGGATCGCTTTTGGTTTGCACAGTTTTATTTGGCTTGTTTGGCCATGTGATGACGGGTTTAGCCAACTATAAAGAATTTGCAAACAGTGGGGCACCAGTAGCAATTGCAATAGAAAAAACACCCTACGGCTGGCTGAGTCAGGCAATTATCCTGGCTATTCTGATCGGCTACACATCAGTGATCTTGATTGATTTGATGGCGCAGTCGAGAATGTTTTATTCCATCAGTAAAGATGGGCTGCTGCCAAAAATGTTCTCTGATGTGCACAGTAAATTTAAAACCCCTTGGAAATCGAACATCATCCTTTGCATTTTCATAGGCCTTTTTGCAGCATTTGTGCCGATGAATGTTGTCGGAGAGATGACAAGCATTGGAACCCTTCTTGCCTTCTTGATGGTTTGTGCAGGAATTCTGATTTTAAGAAAAACCAATCCAGATGCAAAACGCCCGTTCAGGGTTCCTTTTGTTCCATTAATTCCCATTCTGGGTATTTTAACCTGCATTGCCATGATGGTTTTTCTGCCCTGGGAGACCTGGTTAAGATTAGCAGTATGGCTGATTATTGGCTTAGCCATCTACTTTGGATACGGCAGGAAAAACAGCAAATTGAATCTTAACCCTAAGGAACAAACTGTCGACTAACATACTCATACATAAAAAGATAGTACATTAATATGTTCGAATAAATATACATCTGTAAAACCGGTTGGGATAGTTAACGGGTTTTATAACCATATAAATATCAAATAATTAACAAAAAAATATAAGTTATCCACATTTAAACAAATCCTGAGCGCTTTGGCTCAGGATTTGTTTTGTGAAAAGTAACCTATAAAAACTTTTCACATGATTATTAAACTGGATATATCTGCAATCAGACTGGTAAGACCAAAGGCAGAAGTAACAACAAAAAAAGCAGTAACTCCTTTAACCAGAGAGCAGTGGATAACGGCAGATAGAATTGTAATGGCAACGATGTTTATCGCAACAATTGCAGCGGCAATAGTATTCTAATTGCTGTGATCGATCAAAAATCTTCTGTAGTCAATTCCTTATTGATCATTACTCCGGCAAGCGTACCTGATGCCGCGGTTACAGACAGTGTTCTCATGAGCGTGGTGCAATCTCCTGCCGCATAAATACCCTCAACATTAGTCCTTTGTTGCTCATCTACGTTAATTGTATTCAAGTTAGTTATAGAAAGTCCTAACTGGTTTTCGAAATCAAGATGCTGCATAATTTCTCCTCTGGCGTAAACTGCCTTTAATATCAACCTTTTATTATCCCTGAAGACTACACTCTCCAACATACCGTTTTCATGCTCAAAGGCTACTATCTCATCTTCAATAATCGAGATTGACCTGGATCTTAATCTTTCTGTCTGCTCAACCGTTAACTGAGATTTTCCATTCGTGAGCAGTGTCAGGTCCTTATTCCAGTTCCAGAGTGTTCGGGCCATTTCAAAAGCATGGTCGCCGTTCATGAACAAACCTATTTTCTCATCTCGAAATTCATAACCATGGCAATACGGACAATGAATGACAGATATGGCCCAGCAATCTGCAAGACCTTTGATATCAGGCAAAACATCCTTCAAACCTGTGGCAATAAGCAGCTTGCGAGCGTGGAAATGTATGCCATTTTCTAGATTCACAGAGAAATGATTACCTTCTTTGCTCGTCTTAATCACGGTGGCTTCGACCATTTTAACTGTAGGGTACTTCAAAACATCCGATTTAGCTTTCCCAGAAATTTGTGCTGGTGATTCACCATCGTGAGTTAAAAAGTTATGAGAATGCGGCGTTTGTCTGTTACAGGGTTTGCCCGCATCAATAACAAGAACATTCCGTCTTGCCCGGCCAAGCGCCAGTGCCGCCGATAAACCAGCATAACTGCCGCCAATGATAATTACATCAAAATCCATATCATTTTTTTTTGATGTAAAAATCATAAACTAAACAAACAAATGCAATTATATTGCATTATATAATTGTCATTTTTGATAAATGGTGGCCCTGATAAACTTTCCGTAATAAAATTGATCTTCAAAAATGATATAGTTGGCCTCAAGAAAAAAGGCTGACATATCAATCAGTTTATTAGCTTCTACCTGGCTGATTATGTTAAAAAAGGTATACATTACCTTGAGGAAAATTTTCTTCCACCAGATGCCTTGCTTTTTCTGGAGACTGAAATCGACCATAAACCAAAAGCCGCCATTTATTAATTGTTGATGTAGTTTATTAAAAACAATCTCCGCTCGTTGCGGAGAAAAGTTATCAAAGAGAAATGGGGTAATGATTACATCGAAAACATGATCTGTAATATATACTTCTATTGCCGAGTGGATAAAATCGACCTTATTTAGCCCGCAATTTCTTTTTTTTGAAAGTGCAAGCATTGCTGATGAGATTTCGACATATAGGATGTGTAGTCCAGAGGGATGTATCTTAGCTATTTCTTCCAGGATCCAGCCAGTCCCTCCTCCGGCAATAAGTACTGTTGAATTTTTTGGAATTTGTTTCAACTGGCTGATCTGTGCATTGACTTGTGACCGGGAAAATACCAAACGACTCAAAAAATCGTATCGGGAAGCTATCTTACTATAATCATTTAACAAAGCTGAAAGTTTTAATGGTCAGGAATATGATGTTCTCTCTAAGTTAATGAATACCATGCGTTTTTGCGGGCTGAAAGCAAATCATTGCACAAACTGCATTCCAATGATGCCACAAACTGCCTTAAATAATATTAGGCCATCAATAACCATCAGATAGTAAAGAATATTCTGGCGTTTGTGCATGGAATAAGCGATATAAATGGTAGCTACAAATGGCAGTACGTTACACAATACCTGCGGAACTCCGAAACCTTTATAACTGGCGAAAACCCCTAAAGAAACCAAACCAATAATCAATAAAGGGATCAGTATGTTGAATATGGTTTTACGTAATCCATAGCGCACAACAAATGTACGCAGGTGTTTATTGGCATCAGTGGGATAATCTTTAATGTCGAATATAATTGCATTTACAGTGCAAAACATCCAATTTTTAATAAACAACCAGGTCCACAAAACCGAGTCGTGATAATTTATACCCGTCTCGATTTTCAGCATAATGAGGGGCAATACATTAGCGCAGCAAGCCCATACAAAGCCGATTACAAAAGCTTTAAACCAGCCTGTATTTCGAAGATTAATATTCAGAAATGAGCGTGGGAGTAAACCATAGTAGAGTACAGCCGCAATAAAAATCACTGCAATAGCTATCCAATAAAGCAACGGCAAATTCAGGATGTGATAAAAATTATGATACAAAAGGCTTACCCCCAGCATGGCACACACAACAGATAAAACGACCTGGCTTAAACCGATCATCTTCTGATGTTCATAATACCACTGTGTTCTTGGGTTTGTTGTAGATGGCTGGGTAGAAACCTTGCTGTAAGCATATGTATAGTAAATGGTTGGCGCCAGGAATAACAGCAGGAAATAGTTGACAGAATTGAAGGGCAGACGTAACTGAATGGTAGCTTCTAAAGTTAGTGCAACAGCCAGTATGCCCACAAAGTAGTTCCCAAAGAAGATGAAGCGGATAATCTTACTGATCATGTTAACTCAACAATTCCGCACCAATTTCGGGTTTAAAATTTAAATATAGGCGTAAAATATTTTTTAACAAAAAAGCCTCCCAGTTTCCTGAAAGGCTTAGTGTGGGAAATGATCCCGATTCAATCGGGACGCCCCTCCCGACTGTTAACGTCGGGATGCTCTGAACCAGCTGAGCTAATTAATCTTTCTATAAGCTTTCTGCTCTTCCAGCCTTTAATTTGTTTTTCTTTGAGCAAAGCGCCGCTGTGTTCTACGAATTGCTCAGACCAAACAATTCTCCAATCTCCAGTATGTCCTGTAAAACCTGAATGATTAGTATTATGCGTTTTTAGCCTCCCAATTAAATCAGAGGTGGATCCAACATAATATTTATCACGAACGGAGGAATATAAGATATAAGTATAGAACATACCTAAAGATAAAAAAAGCCCCAAAACAAAAAAGCCTCCCAGTTTCCTGAAAGGTTTAGTGTGGGAAATGAGGGGTTCGAACCCCCGACCCCCTCGGTGTAAACGAGGTGCTCTGAACCAGCTGAGCTAATTTCCCATTATTTCAATTCGTCAGTTTTTTAAGTTCCCCCGACCCTCCCGACTGTTAACGTCGGGATGCTCTGAACCAGCTGAGCTAATTTCCCCTTTTGTATTAAAAGGTCTTTATAAAAATCTTTCAAATCCTTGAAAGCAATGTGGGAAATGAGGGGTTCGAACCCCCGACCCCCTCGGTGTAAACGAGGTGCTCTGAACCAGCTGAGCTAATTTCCCTTTATTTCAATATGTCAGCTTTTTAAGTT
>NZ_JAVTSE010000003.1:0-698306 GCF_032678525.1 Pedobacter frigidisoli | reverse complement strand
GATCTTCCCATCAGAAAAAATCAGGATTGGTTATGGCTATGATTTCTCGATTGGTCCATTACAGGGCTATAGCGGAGGTACTCACGAAATCTCGATTGCCTATTCATTCATCAAGCAAAACATCCGCCTGGCCACACCAAGGGTGTTTTAAAACTTAAATTCTGTACATTAGCTAAATTATCCAATCAATTATAATGAAGAAAATTTTAATAGGTACCTGCTTCTCGGCATATTGTTTATTTGCAACCGGATTCTCTGCGCAAGCGCAATATGTAATCAAGGATGCTGATAAACAATTTGAGTTGTTTAACTACAGCAAGGCGGCCGATTTATACGAGCAAGCCTATAAAAAGAAAGAAACTTTACACGCTGCCGAACGTTTGGCAATCGCCTATGCCAATATGTATAATTACAAACAGGCCGAAAGCTGGTTCGCAATCGCCTCAAAAATGGCTGGCAGTAAGCCTGAAAATACTTTAGGTTACGCAAAGGCACTCCAGAATAATTCAAAATACAGCGAAGCAAAAGTGCAGTACCTGAATTATATTGAGCAAAAAAAAGATGTGCCCGAGCGGCAACAGGCAGTGTGGATCGGTTCATGTGATTCAGCAATAAAATGGATCAGGAATCCAAAAAAAGTAGAGCTAATCAATCAAAAGGAATTAAACAGTACACAATCAGACTGGGGAGCTTTCAAATATCAGAATGGTGTAGTTTTTACATCCGACCGTTCAAACAGTAAACTGGAATCTAACGAAAGCCGCCCGTTCTTACGATTTGATGGCACCAAAGAGCCCAATGCTAATGTATATGGCTGGACGGGAAATGGCTACCTCAAATTATATTATAAAGCCTCTTCTAAAGATAGTCTGGCATTATTTCCAATCAAAACAGGTACACGATATCACGTGGGTTCAGCAAGTTTTACTGCTGATGGAAAAACCATGTATTTTACACTCACCCGCATTACCGACGAACTGGAACGTTTGAAAAAACAACCCACAACGGTTAACGTTGAAATATTCAGTAGTACCAAATCCGCAGATGGTAGCTGGAGCGAACCGGTATCTTTCGCTTACAATAATGTGAACGAGTATTCTGTTGGAGATCCGTTTATCACCACCGACGGCAATAGTCTGTACTTTGCCTCTAATATGCCTGGCGGCTTAGGTGGAACGGATATCTACGTTTGCCTGAAAACGGATGCAGGAGAATGGGGAAAACCAATTAACCTGAAAGAGGTCAATACACCCGGTAACGAACGCAGTCCGGTTTTCGATGAGAAAGATAATTTTTATTTTTCAAGCGATGGCAGAGTGGGTATGGGCGGACTGGATGTATACCAGGCTTTAAGACAAGGAGGTGGGATCGGTGTGATAGAGAATCTTGGTTACCCCTTTAACTCTCCGCAGGATGACTTTAGTTTCAGTCTGAATGAAAAAGGTGGCATTGTTTACCTGTCTTCAAACCGTGAAGGTGGAGTTGGTAGCGATGATATTTATTCGATAGATCAGAAAGCAATATTGGCTTTTAAACTGGAAGGACGGGTTTTCGATCGTAAAACCAGCGATCCATTAACGGAAGCGGTGGTTACACTTTCTAAAGTGAATGGCTCCGTAATCAAAACTGAAACTGATGAAAACGGATTCTATGAGTTTAATCTCGCGAAAGAATCTGAGTACAATGTCTCTGCCGAAAAAACTGCTTACCGATCTGATGTAGAAAACCTGGCCACCATTGGCTTAACAACCTCGGAAGTGTTGAAACAGGATTTATACCTTGAAGCAATTGAGTTGATGAAAGGGATCAGATTGGAAAATATTTACTACGATTTCGACAAATGGAATATTCGTCCGGATGCAGCGGTTGAACTGGATAAACTGGTTAAGATTTTGCTTGAAAACCCAACGATCTGGATTGAGCTGGGCTCGCATACCGATAGCCGCGGAAAAGATGGCTATAACCTGAGCTTATCGCAAAAAAGAGCAGAATCTGCCGTTCAGTATATCATATCAAAAGGCATTGCTAAAAACCGGATCACGGCTAAAGGTTACGGCGAAACGCAACTGTTGAACAAGTGTAGCAACGGTGTAGAATGCAGCGATGCTGATCACCAGTTAAATAGAAGAACGGAGTTTAAAATCGTTAAGCAATAAATAAGACTAATAGCATAAATATTGAAATGCCCTGATAGCGATATCAGGGCATTTTTTATGCACCAACATTCGGAATAAAAAACATAAAGCTAAAAATGTTAGTATTTTGTGGATAATTCAGGAACTTATCTTCGATATAAAAGCTAATAAAATTAGTAATTTTGATTGTAAAATTATTCTTAACATTTAAACGCTGATGATATGAACCAGACTGATAAACATATCATACACATGGATCAGGATGCCTTTTTTGTATCTGTGGAATTAAGGAAAAATCCCAGCCTGCTTGGAAAGCCTGTTATTGTTGGAGGCGGATCTGACCGGGGAGTGGTTACCTCGTGTAGTTATGAGGCCCGTAAGTTTGGCGTACATGCCGCTATGCCAGGAAGGATGGCCCGGCAACTCTGTCCCCAGGCCATATTTGTCCGCGGGAATATGGAAGACTATTCGAAAGCTTCTCACGAAATCACAGAGATTATTGCGGATAAAGTCCCGCTTTTCGAAAAAGCGAGCATCGATGAACACTATATCGACATGACCGGAATGGACAAGTTCTTTGGGGCCATGAAATTTGCTTCCGAATTGCGCCAAACCATCATTAAAGAAACCGGCTTACCGATATCTTTTGGTTTATCTGTTAATAAAACGGTTTCAAAGATCGTAACCAATGAGTGTAAACCCAATGGAGAGCGCAAAATTCCGTTGCCTGAAGTACGCTCATTTCTGAATCCCCTGGCCGTACATAAAATACCGGGCATTGGCGATTCAACCTATAAAAGACTAAGTGAGATGGGCGTACGCAAAATACAAACACTTGCAGAAGTTCCGCAGGATTTGATGTTTAAGATTCTGGGTCAGCATGGCTTGGGCATCTGGCAAAAAGCCAACGGAATTGATCTTTCACCCGTAGTGCCTTACCGGGAACGAAAATCAATCGGTACCCAAACAACTTTTGAGAGTGACAGTATGGATATTTCGAAGATGAAAGCTATACTAAGTGGGATGGTTACCAATTTAACCTACGAACTAAGGAGCCAGCAGAAACTTACAGCCTGCATTACGGTTACGATCCGGTACTCGAATTTCGAAACGGTTACCCAGCAGGCGCGGATTCCCTACACTGCGCTGGATTCATTCCTGACCGCAAAAGCGCACGACTTGTTTGAGCGACTCTATTCCCGCCGGATGATGTTGCGCCTGATCGGGGTAAAACTGTCTCATCTGGTGAGCGGGTTTGAGCAGATTGGCTTATACCATACGTCTGAAGTTGAATACGATTTGTATCAGGCAATGGATAAAGTACGGGATCATTACGGATTAGAATCGGTAGTGAAAGCCTGCATCGTCAAGCCCCCGCTAAAAGACGAAAATAATAGAGTCATTAAATATAACCCCAGGAAGAAAAAAGCAACAACAGATCACCCCGAGGAGGCGGAAGAAAAGAAACGCTCGCGGATCAGAACCTTTATTAATACTGACCTGGGAACAGCAACGAAGCTGGATTAATTAAAATGTCCACCCATCATTCAATCACCCACCATATCTTGTACCTGATACTAAATACTCACGACCTCATAACTACTTGATACTTGATACCGACTACCTGATACTGAAATGTTTCTAAACGTGCATTCTACATATAGCCTTAAATATGGAACCATTCCGGTTCATGAAATTGTACGTCAGGCCCGCGCATTGGATATTCACCAATTGGTTTTAACCGATATCAATAATTCAACGGGTGCCATGGAGTTTATCCGTGAATGCGAAAAGCAAAAACTCAAGGTCGACAAAACAGAACAGCACGCAGGAAATGACCCATATTTAATTAAGCCGCTTACCGGCATTGAATTCCGGTTAAATAACCTTTTACTTTACATTGGTATAGCGAAAAATAAAGAGGGTATGCGGGAGCTCAACGAGTTTTTAACTTTTCATAACCTGAATCAGAAAGAACTTCCACGAGCCGCACCCGCTTTCGAAAATGCTTTTGTGATTTATCCTTTTTCCAAAAACGCCGACCGGACATTGAAATCAAATGAGTTTATAGGGATACGACGTGAGCAGCTCAATTTTTTGTATTCCCATCCTTTGAATAATATCAGGCATAAACTGGTGGTTTGGCACCCGGTAACCGTTACAGGAAAGTATGAGTATCGTCTGCATGAGTACTTACGGGCAATCAGTTCCAGCACCTTGTTAACTAAAGTTGATGAAACGGATAAATGCTCCGAAGCAGAAGTTTTGATTTCAGAACAAGAGATTGAACATCAGTTTGCCGACTATCCTTTCATACTCGAAAACACCCGGCGAATATTTGATAGTTGCTCCATGGATGAGTACCTGGTGAAGGGCAAGTGCTCAAAAAATAAAAAAACTTATACTAAATCAGGTCCGGATGGTGACCGGCTGATGCTTCGCAATCTCGCGTTGAAAGGTTTAGCATACAGATATGGGATGGACCATGGTATTGCCAGGGAAAGGATCGAAAAGGAACTCAGGGTAATTGAAGCATTGGATTACTGTGCATACTTTCTGATTACCTTTGATATCATTCGTTTCGCTATCGACAAGTGCGGTTTTTATCATGTGGGGAGAGGATCTGGAGCCAATAGCATTGTTGCCTATTGTTTACGCATTACAGACGTCGATCCAATTGAACTTGATTTGTATTTTGAACGGTTTTTAAATGAAAAACGTACAAGTCCGCCTGATTTTGATATCGATTTTTCATGGGATGAACGGGAGGTGATACAGCGGTACCTATTTGATCGGTATCCTAAAGGACATGTAGCATTTTTAGGGACCATGAGTACTTTTAAAGACCGGGCAATTATCCGCGAAATAGGAAAAGTACTTGGTTTGCCCAAAGAAGAAATTGACAGTTTTAGCGACCAGACAAAAGAAAGGGACAACCTCCAAAACCCTACGTTTAAAAAGTTAATGCTGGTCCACAGCCTCATGAGAGATATGCCCAACCAAAGATCGATTCATGCAGGCGGGATCTTAATTTCTGAAGAGCCGCTTACTTATTATACTGCTTTGGATTTACCTCCCAAAGGCTTTCCAACCGTACAATGGGATATGTATGAAGCCGAATTTATTGGTTTCGAGAAATTCGATATTTTAAGTCAGCGGGGCATAGGACACATTAGAGAGGCTGTTCGTATTGTTAAGGAAAACCAGGGTAAGGATGTAGACATTCATAACTTCCCCATGTTTCGGGACGACCCGAGACTGAACGCAGAGCTCAGGGAAGGTCAGCCCATCGGTTGCTTTTATATCGAATCGCCGGCCATGCGTCAATTGTTGAAAAAGCTTACTTGTGAAGATTACCTTACGCTGGTGGCAGCAAGCTCTATCATCCGTCCCGGGGTAGCCAGCTCTGGTATGATGAAAATGTACATTCAGAGTTATCATGCTCCTCACCAGGTCAAATACCTCCACCCGGTGATGAAAGAGCAATTGCAGGAAACATTCGGTGTTATGGTTTATCAGGAGGATGTGATTAAGATTTGTCATCACTATGCGGGTTTGGATCTGGCCGATGCAGACATCTTGCGGCGAGCCATGAGTGGCAAGTACCGGTCGAAACTGGAGTTTGATAGACTGGTACAACGTTTTTTCGATTCCGCGAAACAATTAGGACGGGATGAAGAAGTGACTAAAGAGGTTTGGCGGCAGGTTTCATCGTTCGCAGGCTACAGCTTTTCGAAAGCCCATTCGGCTTCCTTCGCGGTAGAAAGCTATCAAAGCCTTTACCTTAAAACTTATTTCCCAAAAGAGTTCATGGTTGCGGTACTGAACAATTACGGAGGTTTTTACAGCAGATGGGTGTATGTACGTGAATTACAGAAAACAGGCGCCAGGGTGCATTTGCCTTGTGTAAACTATAGCGATGAGGTGGTCAATATAAAAGGGAATGAAGCCTACCTGGGCTTTATCGGTATACAGGGTCTGGAAAATAAGTTTATCGAACGAATACCCCACGAGCGTAGGTTAAATGGCAATTTTAAGAACTTGGAGGACTTTGTGAAGCGTACACAGATTACACTGGAACAAGCTATTTTACTGATTCGTTTGGGCGCGCTACGATTTACGGGCAAAGATAAGAAGAGCCTGTTATGGGATATTCATAACTATCTGGGGCACCAGCGGAAGTTAATCAATACGGCTGAGCTGTTTAGTGTAGAACATAGTGTATATGAGTTACCCGAACTCGAGAATTCCGCTTTGGAAGATGCCTATGCAGAGCTGGAACTATTGGGATTTCCCTTAAATTACACCATGTTCGACTTTTTGAAAACCAAATACCGTGGTGACGTAAAGGCGGCAGATCTGCAGCGATATGCGGGGCAGACAGTGAAAATGGTTGGTAATTATGTTTGTGAGAAAACTGTCCGTACTATCAAAAATACTAAGATGTGGTTCGGCACTTTTATAGATGATCAGGGCGATTTCTTTGATACCACCCATTTTCCGAATACTACACCATTGTATCCTTTTAAAGGAAAGGGCTGCTATTTGATCTTAGGTAAAGTAGTGGAAGATTTTGGTTTTCCAAGTATTGAAGTTTTGAAGTTTGCAAAGCTTGAGATTGATCTGAATCCGGTAGCAGTTCGCTAATATCAGCCGATTAATTCATATCTTGGCTCTTGTGATATCCTTGAGATTTAGTCATGATTTACCTTAAAGCAGAAATAGAGCGCTTCGCGCAAATGGGCGAAAAAACAGGATGGAGTTATGTATTCATTCCTGCAGATACGGCAAATGAAATAAAAGCAGGTTGCAAAGTAAG
This sequence comes from Pedobacter frigidisoli, assembly GCF_032678525.1. GTDB lineage: Bacteria > Bacteroidota > Bacteroidia > Sphingobacteriales > Sphingobacteriaceae > Pedobacter > Pedobacter frigidisoli_A. The sequence continues at coordinate 691,352 of NZ_JAVTSE010000003.1, read as the reverse complement.
CTTTAGGGTAAAAGGAAAAATTGATGCACTTGAAATAAGCGGCCTGGCAACCATTCCAATGGGCGGGGGGGATTACATCATTGCGCTGCGGTCTGAGCTCCGTAGAAAGCTTAAAAAAGAGGCGGGGGCTGCTATTGAGTTGTGGCTTGAAGAGGATAAAACATTTAAAATCGAAATGCCCGAAGATCTGGAAATGTGCCTTGCCGACGGGGAAGGACTATTAGAGCATTTTCTAAGGCAACCGAAGTCACATCAAGCCTATTTTATTAAATGGATAAATGAGGCTAAAACAGAAGTTACCCGAACTAAAAGACTAACCATGACCATTAGTGCAATGGAAAAAGGGCAGGACTATGGAGCAATGATCAGAGCATCGAAATCCAGGACTTTAGATGGATGATTTCCGGTTATAGTCCCTGAACCAGCTACTTACTTTCATCTGGATGACACCTAAAAATGCTTCACGGAAAATTCGCGTGCTCATCTTTGATGTCCCTTCAGTCCGGTCAGTGAAGATGATGGGTACTTCTACCACATTGAAACCAAATTTGATGGCTGTAAATTTCATTTCGATCTGAAAGGCATAACCCACAAACCGGATTTTGTTCAGTGGAATAGTTTCCAGTACAATCCTGCGGTAGCATTTGAAACCGGCAGTGGCATCCTGAATGTTTATTCTGGTGATAAACCGAACATACATCGAGGCAAAATACGACATCAGCACCCTGCCCATAGGCCAGTTTACCACATTAACACCTTTTACATATCTTGATCCAATCGCTACATCCGCACCTTGTATACAGGCATCACGCAAACGGGCCAGATCGTCCGGATTATGTGAGAAATCCGCATCCATTTCAAAGATGTATTGATAATCCCGTTGCAAAGCCCAGTTGAAACCATAAATGTAGGCTGTGCCCAGTCCTTGCTTCCCCGACCGCTCTTCAATGAACAAATGATCCTGATATTCACCTTGCAGAGATTTTACAATTTCAGCTGTGCCATCAGGCGAGCCGTCATCAATAATTAAAACATGAAAAGGCTGAGTCAAAGAAAATACCTTTCGGATAATCTTTTCTATATTTTCCTTTTCGTTGTAAGTAGGGATGATAACTAAACTGTCTGACACGGTTATTATTATTTTAAACGAAAGCCATTGTAGCTTTCAAGCTGCGAAAGTAAATATTAAAAGTGAATAATCCGTATCCGGAAGTCCAATACGGATTAAATCTTTGCTATAAAGCTTAACGAACCTCGCCCATCAATTTTTTAACCAACTGTGAAAATACAATCAGTCCAACTCCGGCGATTAACGAGTACAATGCTAAAACCTTATACCCTTCAGTGTAAGCTACCAGTTTGGCCATTAATGAAGCATTATCAATACTCGACATTTCTGCGCCTAGTTTCCCTGCTGCCAGCTGCCCGAAGGCACTCGACAAAAACCACAAGCCCATCATCATACCAAACATCTTTTTCGGTGAAAGTTTGGTGATGATCGACATGCCGATAGGACCCAGGCAAAGTTCTCCGAGGGTAAGCAGGAGATAGGCTAATGTGAAAATATTTAATGAACTAATGCCTTCAGCATTCGCAAAGAAACGCGTGGCATAAAAAACGTAAAAGCTTAGTGCCAGCAGCAGAAAACCGATGCCGAATTTAACAACGGTATTAGGCTCTATCTTCCGCTTATGCATGCCAATCCACAAAATACCAATCAGAGGGCTGAAAATAATCACAAAGAGTGAGTTTACACTGTTGTTGACCACGTTAGGGTCGATGTTGAGGAAAACAAGACTATGATCGAGGTTATCTTTTGCAAAAAGAGACAACGAGCCGCCGCTTTGCTCAGATATCGCCATAAAAATAAAATAACAGAATATAAAAATAAAAGCAGCAATCAGTTTATATTTCGCCTGCAGTGTAGGTACCATTGCTGTTTCATAGATGAAATAAATCAGGGCTATTATGCCGATGGTGTACATAAAATAATCTGTATAATCTGTATTCTTCACCATGATGAAGATCAGGGGGATTGATATTAAAGAGCCGATGTAAACTGCAATTTCATAGATCGTACGCTTTTTTTTATCAAGATTAAGCAGAGGAGAATCTCCGATCGGGCCTAAGTATTTTTTGGTAAAGATAAAGGTTCCCAAACCGAACATCATCACCAATGCTGCTGACAGAAAGCAATAGTGCCAGTTGTAATACTTGCCCAGGTAAATACACATGGCGCCTCCCAGCAAACCGCCGATATTTATTCCCGCGTAGAACAAACCATAGCCTGCGTCTCTTCTGTTATCTTTTTCGTGGTAGAGTTCGCCAACCATGGATGAGATATTGGGTTTAAAAAAGCCTGTTCCGATGATCGAGAGCGTAATGCCCGCATAAAAGAAATCGTGCGGAGAAACGGCGAGGATGAGGTTTCCCAAAATCATGAGTGAACCACCCCAGAATAATGATTTTTTGAAGCCTAATACTTTATCGGCAAAAATACCACCTATAAAAGTAAAAGCATACACAAATGCTTGTATTGCGCCGTATTGCAGATTTGATTTCTGGTCGCTCAAACCCAGTTGCTCCACCATGAAAAAGGCGAGTACACCGCGCATACCGTAAAAACAGAATCGCTCCCACATCTCTACAAGTGACAGGTACCAAAGTTGCTTTGGATATTTACCTTCAAAATTCTGAATCTGCGCTAATGTTATTTCTTTTTCCATTACAAGTTTTTAACAGAAAAACCCACCAGTAGTGGCGGGTTTTTAAAAATTAGATTATTTTATTTCCTAGTGTACGCCATGCATCCATTTACGCAATATCGGACTAATAGCAAACATCACGAATCCGGCCACTACCGGAATAATAGTGAATATTAAGAAGAAGGTTGATATAGAATATTCTGCACTGATTTTATCGATTAAAGAACCGGTTGCACCTGCAAGGTAATTTCCAATCGCTGTACAGGTAAAGAAAACGCCAAACATCAGGCCTACCAGATTGGGAGGGGCAAGTTTACTCACGTAAGATAATCCGACTGGGGAAATGCAAAGCTCACCAACAGTATGGAAGAAATAAGCAAAAATTAACCAGAATAAACTTACCTGGGCTGAAGTAGCGCCCTGAGGGATATCTGATCCACCGTAGGCTAAACCCGCAAAACCGATCCCTACAAATATTAACCCTAAACCAAATTTCACCGGACCGCTGGGGTTAAATTTACTCTCCCAGAATTTGGAAAAGATTGGTGCAAGTGAAACAATGAAAAAGCTGTTTAAAACGCTGAACCATGAAGCAGGAACCTCTGTGCTTACAGAACCTAACTCTCTGTCTACTTTCCAGATGGCAATAACCCAGATGATAACAAAGCTTAACAGGGTAAACAGAATGGTTGCCGGATATTTTTTAAATATTTTAGAAGCTAAACTGGCCAATACTACAGTTACCGCAACCAAAGGGAAAATGGTTAAAATACTGTCAATCCATTTAAAAGTTGTCGCTGCACCCCCGGTCAGGTTTCTCAACGTATAATCCTTGGCGAAGATTGTCATAGATCCGCCAGCCTGTTCGAAAACCATCCAGAAGAAAATAGTAAATATAGAAAGGATGGCGATCACCCATAAACGCTGACTTCTCACATGTTTAGGGATTTCAACAACAGTCGGGTCTGCTTTTTCTACTTTTTCGGTTTTATCAACAGCAGCACCGATTACACCGAATATTTTTTGTGCAAAGTAAAACTGGAGCATCCCGAAAAGCATGAAAACTCCCGCTAATCCGAAACCATAATGCCAGCCCACTTTTTCGCCAATATAACCGCACATTAACATACCTATAAAGGCACCTGAGTTGATACCCATGTAAAAAATGGCGTAGGCACTGTCTTTTTTATCGCTGATAGGAGGGTAGAGTTTACCTACAATGGAGGAAATATTTGGTTTAAAGAATCCGTTTCCGACGATAAGCAGTAGTAAACCTAAATAAAAGAAATTGGTACTGATTCCTTCCAGAGCCATTGAAGCATGTCCAAGGGTCATGATAGCAGCGCCAAGGATAACAGCCTTTCTGTAACCTGTAAATCTGTCGGCGATTAATCCGCCCAGTATTGGCGTAAAATAAACAAGTCCGGTATATAATGCATAAAGTTGCAGGGCTTCCGGACGAGGCCAGCCCCAGCCATTTTTACTTAGATCACTGATTAAAAATAAAACTAAAATGGCACGCATACCATAGTAACTGAAGCGTTCCCACATTTCAGTAAAGAACAGTACAAATAAACCTACGGGATGGCTAAATAGTTTCTCACTTGATACGCCCTGACTTGCTAAATGGAGGTCTAACTCCTTATCATGGTCAATGCTAGTCGTTTCACTAGATGTTTGCATAAAACGTTTGTTGGTTTTAGTTTATGAATTCAGAATTTGTGTGTTGTTTAAGCTAGTTTGCAGGGCGCAATATAGTCAGTGATTGGCAAACTCACAAATATTTAGTATACCCGGAAGGTAATGAACTTGTTAGGTGATCGTAAAAATTAAAACTTCCTGATGGGCTTTAGATTTTTCTTCGGATCGGCATAGAGTTCATCCATTGCATTGGCTTCATTCGTCAATTCTACTTCTTCCTGTAATTTCAGTCTGCCTCCTATAAACTTAAAGCCATCGAAAGTGCCGTCAGATCCGTAAAACTCGGGCCTTCCCACCATTTCTGGGTCAAAAGGAGCCAGGTGGTCGAACACAATCATTCCTGCCTTCTGATCGGTTTTAAGAACCATAGCATTCGATTTAGCATACTCGAAAATGATTCTGTTTTTACCCTTCAGTTCTTTGCCATCAAAAACAGGCGCACCAAAAACAAGGTTATCTTTTTCAAATGTCAGTATTTCGATGACTTTTTTTGTGGTGGTTTCGTTGTTCCCTTTCCAGCCCAATAATACATAATAAGGCAGGTGGTTCCCACTCTTAACCGGCACAATTTCATAATACCTGGAGCCATACCATCTCTGGTTATTGTTAATGGCATTTGCATCAGTAAAATTGTCTGTCTGATCAATTAAAGGATAAAGTTTTAGAGCCCCGTTATTCGTATTCATCTGTATCGTTCCGTAATAGCGGTAAGTGCCATTACTTTGCTTCAGGTACCAGCTCAGTACTCTGAACGCTCGATCTGGCGATTGAATGACCGATACATTTTTCAATAAGTCGAATGGATAAGAGAAGGAATTAGGGATTTTTAAAGCCTCTACAAGTGTTTTTACAAAACGCCCGTTAATTTCGGTTTTTACCTCGTCACTTTCAGCAGCAACTGCGGCTGTGGAAATCTTAATAAGGGTATCCTGTAAACTGTTGAGTTTAAGGTCGTGTTGCTGAGCCTTTACTTCAACGATCAGCAACGCCAATATAATGAAGAGATAATATCTGATATTCATTTAATACATTTTCTCAATAACCAGTGCACTGGCACCACCGCCGCCATTACAAATTCCGGCAACACCTATTTTCCCGTTGTTTTGTTCCAGCACCGATAACAAAGTTACAACAATTCTGGCACCAGATGCACCCAACGGATGGCCTAAGGATACTGCACCGCCATTAACATTTACCTGTTCGGGATTGAGATTCAGGTTCTGGTTATTAGCAATCGAAACGACAGAAAAAGCTTCATTGATTTCAAAGAAATCCACAGACGCCAGAGGTGTGTTTGCCTTTTGCAACGCTAAGGGAATGGCTTTTGACGGCGCTGTAGTAAACCATTCCGGTGCCTGTTGCGCATCAGCATATCCTAAAATTCTGGCTATGGGTTTTAAACCAAGTTCCTGTGCTTTTTCTAGGCTCATCAAAACCAATGCTGCAGCCCCATCGTTTAGTGTCGAAGCATTTGCAGCTGTTACAGTTCCATCTTTTTTGAATACAGGTTTAAGACTTGGTATTTTGTCGAACTTCACAGCATAAGGTTCATCGTCGGTATCTATTACAGTGATTTCACCTTTTCTGTCTTTTACTTCAATCGGAATGATTTCTCCTGAAAACTTACCCGATGTTTGCGCAGCTTGTGCCCTTCGATAGGATTCAATAGCAAAATTATCCTGATCCTCGCGGCTGATGTTACACTCCGATGCACAAAGTTCTGCCGCGGAGCCCATATGGTAATCGTTATAGACATCCCAAAGCCCATCTTTTACCAGACCATCCGTTAGCTGACCATGCCCCAGGCGATACCCATTTCTGGCCTTATCCAGGTAGTAGGGTACATTACTCATGCTTTCCATGCCGCCTGCAACAACAATATCCTGATCGCCATTGCCTATACTCTGGGCAGCAAGCATAATGGCTTTTGTGCCTGAAGCACAAACTTTGTTGATGGTAGTGGCGGGTAGGTCAGGAAGTCCGGCAATTTTAGCAGCCTGTGTAGCTGGTGCCTGTCCTAGGTTTGCCGAAAGCACATTGCCCATGTATACTTCCTGAATTTGTGCGGGTTGTAAGCCTGCCTTTTCAATAGCAGCCTTAATGGCAAAGCCTCCAAGCTGTGTAGCCGAAAACTGAGATAATGAACCTCCAAAACTTCCTATGGGGGTTCTGACTGCCGATACAATTACAACTTCTTTCATGAATTAAAAATTTTATGAACTTTTGGTTAGGCTACTAAGTTATATATTTTTTTATCTTCAACTAACGGGTGAAAAGTCATTTTAGCATACCAGTTCAATCGGTTATACCTTGTCCTCTTTTGATTGCCCTCTTTTTCTCAATTTCAAAGCCTGCGTAAGCAAAAATTCAATCTGCCCGTTAGTGCTTCTGAATTCATCAGCAGCCCAGGTCTCAATATCCTTTAGTAAGGCAGGGCTTATTCTTAAAACAAATGCTTTTTTATCTTTCTCCCCCATAGCTATTGCTTAAAGTTTCTCCCGGAAATGCATACTAATTATATAAGGTTCCGGTATTAACTACTGGCTGCACGTGTCTATCGCCACATAGCACTACCAGCAAATTGCTCACCATTGCCGCTTTGCGTTCCTCATCCAATTCCACGATCCCTTTTTGCGATAATTTTTCGAGCGCCATTTCGACCATTCCCACAGCACCCTCAACAATCAGCTTACGTGCAGCAATAACTGCCGTAGCCTGCTGACGCTGCAACATGGCACTGGCAATTTCAGGAGCATAGGCCAAATGCGAAATCCTGGCTTCCAGAACTTCAATACCAGCCCTCGACAGCCTTTCGTTCAACTCATTTTCCAGTAGCTCACTTACTTTCTCTGCCCCGTCTTTCAGCGTGATACTGGTCTCTTCGCCTTCGGAATGATCATAAGGAAAAATATTGGCCAGGTGCCGTACGGCAGCTTCGCTTTGAATGTTTACGTATTGCATGTAGTTTTCCACCGAAAACACTGCTTTAGCGGTTTCATTAACTTTCCATACTACAACAGCAGCAATTTCGATCGGATTACCCAATTTATCGTTTACCTTTAACTGCTGGCCGTTCAGGTTATTGGCTTTTAGTGAGAGTCTTCTTTTTGCCGTTAAAGGATTCACCCAGAAAAAACCATCAGCCTTAACCGTTCCCGTATATTTTCCAAACAAAGTTAAAACCATCGATTGATTGGGATTGATGATTAAGAAACCTGGAAAAATTAAGAAGATATTGATGGCCAATAGGATACCTCCCCAAAGAAAGACTTCTGTAAAAAAACAAAAAACTGATGCACCTAAAAGTGCCAGACTTAATACGAAGGTTAAATAACCTGAGGGCGGACTAATGATTTTTTCCTGATACATGATTGATATTAATTTGATATCATAAAGTAAAATATAAAATGCGGTAAATCCAAACAAAACACTTAAAACTTATATTAGATAAAAATGTTAATTTTGAAAGCACAATAATTCTATCGCTTTGGCCAAAATCAAAAGAAATTCTCATAAAATACTGTACCGCAAATATTCATCAAATCTCAAATATCTGATGATGATCTTTACGGTTTTCATCATTACGCTTTTCCTTCCAAAACAACCCCGCTTCAGGTACGAGTTTGAAAAGAATACAGTATGGAAAAATAAAGACCTAATTTCTCCTTTCAGTTTTGCTATCCTGAAAACTAATCCGCAGGTAAGTACCGATAAGAAGAATGCGCTTAAAGATATTTTGCCCGTTTATCAATATCAGCGGGAAGTAACCAACAATTCGCTTGAAGAATTTTCGAATGAATTTGATATTAAATGGAAATCAACCCAGCTTGGTGAAAAAGACCGGATGGAGTATAAAGCTCAGGCTTATAAAATTCTGCAGTCTGTTTATGATAAAGGAATCATTGGCCTCAACGTCAAACATCAGGCAGGGGGTAAAAATTACGATTTTTCGCTGATGGAGAATAATGTGGCCAGGGAGGTGAATACACAGGATGTATTTACAGTTGAAACCGCATTGGATTATTTTAAAGCCAATTTCAAAGCGCCGAATCAGGTGGTTGTAGATTTAATTGTTAATCTGGCGCTTGATCATATTTCCCCGAACATCGTTTTCGACGAACGCTTAACCCAGACGATTCAAGAAACGACCCTGAATAATATTTCTACAACAAAAGGAATGGTGCAAAAGGGCGAGTTGATTGTCGCTAAGAATGATGTCATTGATGATGATATCTATCAAAAGCTTGAATCCTATAAGTCAACTTACGATGCGCAAACCAAAACCATTGGCAGCCGCGCGCTGGTATATCTCGGGCAGGTGGTATTGGTAAGCTTTATTTTAACCATACTCATGTCGTTTTTGTTCCTGTTTCGTAAAGATATATTTGCCGATAACCGTCAGCTTTCGCTATTGTTGATTGTGACTACCGGAATGTTACTTGCGCTTACCTGGGCGATAAAAATGGAGATCCCAAGCTTATATTACATACCTTTCTGCGTCGTCCCTATTATCATCCGGATTTTATTTGATACCCGACTGGCACTTTATCTCCACATGCTGGTTATCCTGGTTGCCGGTTTCTTCGTAGCCAATAGTTTCGAATTCGTGTTTTATCAGGTTACAGCAGGTATGGTCGCTATTTTTAGTATTAAGAACTTTGTAAAGCGTGAACGTTTTCTGGTTTCTGCCTTATATATCCTGATGTCATATTTTGTAGCCTTTGTTGGTATTGCACTTTTGCGCGAAGGTTCCTTTAGGGAAATTGAATGGATCAACTTTGTGCCCTTTATATTTAGCGTACTGTTATCATTGCTGGCTTACCCTTTAATTTATTTGTTTGAACGTATTTTCGGTATCACATCAGATGTGGCCCTGATCGAACTCACCAATACCAACAATAAACTTTTACGGGAACTGGCTTTTAAAGCACCTGGAACCTTTCAGCATTCATTGCAGGTGGCAAACCTTGCAGAAGCGGCAATATTTAAGATAGGCGGTAATTCTGTATTGGTTAGGGCAGGAGCACTCTATCATGATATTGGTAAAGTAGATAATCCGCAATACTTCATCGAAAACCAAAATACAGCCATTAGTCCGCATGATAAACTGCCATACGAACAAAGTGCGCAGATTATTATCCAGCATGTTCATAAGGGAATAGAGATTTTAAGGAAAAATCAAATGCCTGAAGTGATCATAGATTTTATCCGTACGCACCATGGAAATACCCGGGTCGATTATTTTTATCAGTCGTTTTTAAAAAATACACCGGAAAAATTTGTTGATGAAAACATTTTCAGATACCCCGGACCGATACCTTTTAGCAAAGAGCAAGGGGTGTTAATGCTTGCCGATTCGGTAGAAGCTGCCTCCAGAAGTCTGAAAAATCCCGATGCGCAGAATATAAATGATATTGTTGAAAGGATAATTAATTACAAACTTGAGCAAAATCAGCTCGATGACTGCGATTTGACATTAAAAGATATCGAAACTATCAAATTGATATTCAAGACGATGCTCATGAGTATCTATCATGTGCGCATAGATTATCAACAAATTTTGTAATTTTTTTTTGTAGAATAGGTTGTTTTACTATATTTGCACACCTCAAAACAAGGTCGGTATGACAAAATGATTGAGGAAAACGGAGAGGTGCCTGAGTGGCCGAAAGGAACAGTTTGCTAAACTGTCGTACTGGTAACGGTACCGCGGGTTCGAATCCCGCCCTCTCCGCAAATTGAAATAAAAAGGCAAAAAATAATCGTTTTATAAATTATAAAACATATCTTTGCCACCCCTTGGAGAAGGGAAGTAAAAAAAGAAGATACCAAGTTCGGGATGTAGCGTAGCCCGGTATCGCGCCTGCTTTGGGAGCAGGAGGTCGTAGGTTCGAATCCTGCCATCCCGACAAAAGTTTTAACCTACTTTAAAAAGGTTTACAAAAGGTGATACCTTGTTCGGGATGTAGCGTAGCCCGGTATCGCGCCTGCTTTGGGAGCAGGAGGTCGTAGGTTCGAATCCTGCCATCCCGACAACTACAGATACAGTTTGTATCAAAAACCCTCTAAATGGTGAATTTAGGGGGTTTTGTTTTTTTAGGTGGGGCAATATGGGGCATTATATATCAAATATTTTGCAACCAAATCGTAACCAAAAGTTAACCAAAATTTTCTTTATAAATTTGTGATCTCTTCAAAACTGAAATTTTCTTGTAATTAATTTTTTTTAAAACAAAAAAGCTAATCAAGTCCGCCACGTTTTTTGCTGTTTTTGGTTACGATTTGGTTGCAAATTAAGGAGAAGATTTTATGAAATCTAACCACAGTTTTAGCGTCACTTTCTTTGTTAGACGCAATAGGGAGGCCTTTGGAAGGGCTCCAATTTATGTTAAAATTACTGTTGATGGAAGCAGGGTTTTTATTCCAGTCAAACAGACAGTGGAAGTAGCGCAATGGAACCAAAAAGCTCAAAAGCTAAAGGGGAATTCGTCTGAGAACATTGCAGCTCGTGACCGAATGAGGCAGATATTAAATGAGATTAATCAGGCTTACGATGAGTTACGTTTTCTGAAAGAGGTAGTCACAGCTGAAAAGATCAAGATCAAATTTGAAGGTGAAGATCAGGGTAAGACATTAAAAAACTTGATCAAATATCACTTTGATCAGCCTGGCAAACTTTTAGCCCCTGGAACACTCAAAAATTATTATTCGACTGAACGATTCCTTTTGGAGTTTTTAAAAAGAAAAAAAATATCGGACATTCAATTGGGAAAAATTGATTTCAAGTTTATTACGGATTTTGGAGTCTATCTTCGAACCAAATCTCCAGATAAAGGCCAAAGGCCTTGCACCAATAACACAGTAATGAAGCATATGGAACGGTTTCAGAAGTTGATGGGGCTTGCCTTAAAATTTGGTTGGATAGTACGCGATCCATTTATTCATTTCACTAGGAAATTGATTACCAAAGATAGAGAAGTATTGGATGATCTAGAAATAGCTTCACTCCAAAGCCTGGACCTTCCAAATCATGTAGAGGCAATTGTGAGAGATATGTTTGTGTTTAGTTGCTATACAGGGCTTTCCTATAGTGAAATGAGTACACTTTCCGCGCATCACATCACTACAGATAATGACGGTGGGGTTTGGCTTGTAATGAAACGAAAAAAAACGCTTACAACCAACGAGAAAAGTTTTCATGTGCTAGTTCTTCCAATAGCTCTAACACTTATTCAAAAGTATAAGTTATCGCCGGAGGCAATCAATAGGCAGACTATCTTTCCGTGTCCTTCAAATCAGTATACGAATAGAAGTTTGAAGATAATTGCAAAAAAAGCAAGGATTGATAAAAAGATTTCTTTTCATATTGCACGACATACCTTTGCCACTACTATTACATTGGAAAAAGGAATTTCAATAGAAAGTGTATCACATATGCTGGGACATTCAAGTATTCGTACAACACAGATTTATTCTAAAGTAAAACAGAAAAAGGTCGCAATGGAAATGAAATCTCTTTCTATGGGGCAGCGTTAAGCGGCGGGTTAGTGATTAAATGCTTTCCAATATATAATAATACATTAAATATTGGAAAGCTTAAATCCAGTCAATCTTCCCCATGAAGAAATGATACTTATACCTGGCCTTCTCTATTACTTAACTGAAACATTATGAGTCTATTGTTTTCTATAGGTAACCATATAATATTTAATGTGTATAATTTATCTGTTCAATCTTGAGTGTTGCTCAAGTTTTATTTAATTATGATTTTGAAAGTGTGAGGAATTACCGTTTTTGCCCTTCCATCCTATGATGTAAACAAGACGTTATAAATTAACGTAAATGGTTCTGTTTGGAGAAATCGATTTGAAAATACATGTATACAACGCTTTTCTCAATATCATTAATCTTTCAGGAGAATAGAAATTTTAGAATTTTATCTGGCAAAACTACCATCTATAGGTTAGTGTCTCGTTGGCTATTGGATTTGGCTGAAAAGCAGGGTGAAATTCGATAGAATCAAAAGTACAGGTATAAGAGGAACTTTTAAGTTAGATTTTACAGCAAATACTTTGGTACCTCTCCTGTGTACCTTAGAGTTACAGTGTATGGAAAAATGTTTTGTTTCGCTCAAAAAAATCTCAAGACTAGTTACAGTTTCACCAAAAAGCTCAACATTTTAAGTGTTACATTGGGACAATGCCATTCTGAACAGGACGCGGCAACCAATAAATTAATTTTACGCAGCTTATTGTGAGTATTAGATGCAGTGAATTACCGCTAAAACAATTAAATGTAAAGCTGGAATGAATAAAATTGTTAATCATTAGTTTTAAGTAATTGTAGTTTTTGTATAACAATTAGTCTGATTTGTATAATATTTATCATTAATAAAATCAGAGCTTTAACTTCAAATATTTTTGGAATAACCTTATTTGAATAATGAGATTTTTTTTGTTATGTTTTTTGTTTACATTTTTCAATGACTACCTAAATGCGCAAGAAAAAATTGAGGTTTATCTAATTGGCGGACAATCAAACGCGACGGGACAGGGATATGTCTCAAACTTTAGCGAAGATATGAGAGTGGAGAGCAGTGTCCTGATTTTTCATTCAGGTCCCCCTCATTTACAGTGCGGTTTCGCTTCATTATCGTGGCACCCACTACATCAAGCATCAGAATCTCCAGATCGATTTGGTTTAGAATTAGGCCTGGGGTATAAACTTCATGAGCTTCGTCCTAAAGCAAAAATAGCAATTATAAAACATGCCCATTCAGGAACAAACCTATATAGCCAATGGGATCCGGGTCGTAGTGGAAAAGACTTTTCCGGGCAAGGTGAGCAATACCAAATTTTTATAAAAACAGTAAAGATTGGCTTAGATAGTCTAAGAAAAAAAGGGTATCTACCTGTAATAATCGGAATGGCGTGGCAACAGGGAGAATCGGACGCAGATAAGGGAGGAATCGCGAGCAGTCGATACGGTAAAAATTTAAAAAGATTTATACATCGTGTCAGGAGTGATCTGAATGCAAGAAAAATGCTGTTCGTTTATGGTCATGTCTATCCACCTCCAAATCTAGGAAAGGGTATTTTAGAAGTTCGAAAGGCTCAGAGGGATATCGATCAACAAAGTGGATCATCTTTGGCTACTAAAGGTGCATTCTTAGTAAGCACTGATGGCTTAAGTTTTAGAGCGAACGATAGAAATACGAAGTATCCCAATGATTTCGTCCATTTTGGGACTTCTGGTATTTGGAAACTTGGGTTACGCATGGCTACAGAAATGAATAGACATTTTACGATGCAGTAGTCTGGCAACACTGAAATCAAGTTCGATGTTACAGAGATCACCAAGCATTATTTTACTTTGATAATTTACACTAGGACACACAACGAGTGTTAAAGCAATTTAAATATTCCATTAATTAGGTGGGAAACTTAAGTCACATGAGATCTCCCTGAACTACAAGTCTGATAATCGTGCTTAAAGCATTCAGGTATATAATTAGGAATGTCGGATTTGTATAATAAAAAGTCTTATCTGTTGGGTGTTCATCGTTTGATGAACCTATAACTTTGCTACATACATCATTATCGTAACTAACCAAATATGCATTACTCCGTTATTTCGCTTTCAATAAGAAATCTCCACCGCCTTTCAACCATTGGTACCCATGATTTATCGGTGAGATCTAGTGTAATGATATGTATAATTTCGAATTTGTTGTTGTGCCTTGCAGGTATCTCTTTACAAGCTCAACAGATGCCCCTTGTTTCCAGTAAGCCCCGTTATATTCTAGACATGGTTCATAACAACCCGGGGGAGAAACCTTTCCAAACAAAGTATAATAGCCCTGAGTATCTTAAATCACAAGGTTTTAACGGGATGGTTGCTCACTGGCCGGTGAATTGTGCAATAGTATATCAAGAAGCTGATGGTCACTTATCCTCGGATAGTAACGAACAACTCTGGATTCAAAATAAGGCTAAAGAAATAGACGCAAAGTTATCTGAATGTGTCCTTAATGGTATTGAAGTTTATCCTTTCACGGATTTTCTGGTGTTTCCAGAGTCAATATGGCGCCGCTATGGAAATGAAATGGTTTCCGAGACTGAATTACTAGCCAAACGTCAAGGGCTCAAAAATCGAAAACCGGATATGCAACGCAAACGAACTCAAAAGTTATTAAGGGCACAGATTTCCGGAATATTCAACCGATTCCCATTACTCGGCGGATTAACATTACGTTTTGGAGAAACTTATCTCCATGATACACCCTATCACTCTGGAGCAGGACCTATAAGAGACGGACAGTTAGGTATAGCAGACCATATTACGATGCTCAATATACTTCGTGAAGAGGTGTGTGTAAAAAGAAATAAAAAATTATTTTACAGAACATGGGATTTTGGTTTCAACTTTCACACAAATCCTGAATATTATTTGGCAGTGACGAACAAGATCGAACCTCACCCAAATCTTTTTTTTGTGATTAAATATCAACAGGATGACTTTCACAGGATGACCCCTTTCAATCCCACAATAGGCATTGGGAGACATCAACAATTGATTGAGTCCCAATCAAGGATGGAAGCCTATGGAAAAGGTGCCCACCCTTATTACGTAGGTAAGGGGGTAATTGATGGCTGGCCTGAGACGAAATTTGTAATCGACCGCACAAAACACTCTTTCACGGGGGGCTTTACCAACCAAGGATCTCCAAGAGGACTAAAAGACATTCTCAGTAAGGGATTATTTGCTGGAGTAATCACCTGGTCAAACGGCGGGGGATGGGATGGTCCGTATATAAAAAGTGAATTATGGAATGACCTTAATACTTATGTCGTCGCTAAATGGGCAATGCAGCCGCAGAAAAAAGAGGAGGAAATCTTCGATGAATACACATCAAAGATAGGCCTAAAGGGCTATCAGGCAGATCTCTTCAGGGAGTTATGTTTGCTTAGTATTGAAGGTGTAAGGAAGGGTCAGCTTAATAGTTATGTTTCTAATGCAGTTTGGTGGTCAAGAGATGAATACTTTTCCGCATCAGATAATGAGGGGGTTTTGGCAGAAGCTCTGCAGTTAGGTAAAGTGGATAGGATTTTAAGTGAAAAGGCTGAATCGACTGCGATTTGGTTGCGTATTGAAGCAATCTCTAAGCAGATTTGTTTAAACAGGAAGGAAGATCAGGAAGCTTTAGAAGTATCTTGCCATTATGGAAGAATAAAGTATAGTTTAATAGAGCAGATGTGGATACTGATGTTCCAAAAGGCTTCTGGTGGCTATAAAAAAGAATCCGGTAAAAAGATTGTCGCTCAGTCGATTCGAGAATATGATCGGCTATGGACCGAATGGCATGCACTTAAAGGATCAAGTGAATACTGTGCAACCCTTTACACAGATCTAGCCTTCAGAAAAAAACGCAAGGGAAGTATAGGTGAGTTTGTAGATCTAATGAGGAAATACTAATTTTGATAATAGCAAATATCATTAAAGTGTCTGGTCATTTATCTACTCTCACAAAGCTAAAGTGGAATCCTCTAGCGATCGCAGAAACTTTGTATTGTAAGTATCTCCTTCACCCAACTTTAAGTATTATTGCGTGGCATAAGTATAATGTGATAATGACATAAACAATAGTCATCAGTTAAAAACAATTAAATACAGTACGTAATTAAGATTTGCGCTGCGCTTATGGATGACTACTGTTAAATTAGATACATCACGGCCTTTCTCGCAATCGTGGTCTTGATATTTGAAAATTAGTTTTTGTACCTTTGCTCTGTAAATGACCAATATTGGAGATTAAAACCTACACTGATGAAGAGCTAGTTTCCTTGTTTAACAATGGAGACGAATCGGCATACGAAGAAATTTATCGCAGATATTCTACCATCCTATACCTTTTTTCGCGTCGTCTCCTGAACGAACAAACTGAGGCGAGGGACGTTGTACAGGATGTGTTTATGAATTTATGGGCCCTTTCAGGGAAGTTTCAGATTGAGCATTCATTATCTGCTTTTCTATATGCAGCAGTGCGTAACAGGATCCTGAAAATTTTTCGCAGAAATAAAACCTATCAGAAATATATCGACTCCCTTGATCTTTTCATCAGTTCCGGCGTTTCAGTCACCGATCACTTAGTAAGGGAGCGGCAATTGTCAGAATTAATTGAAAGGGAAATTGCTCTTCTTCCTGAAAAAATGCGCGAAGCTTTCGAACTAAGCAGAAAACACAATCTTAGCCACAAGCAAATAGCTGAACGGATGAATATTGCGGAAAACACAGTTAAAAAACAGATAAGTAACGCCTTAAGAATTCTCAAAGGGAAATTCGGCGTGTGGATCTACTTTTATCCTTTTTTTTAAAAAAAAAAGTAAAATTCTTATACTACCTCGGTTGTAGTTGCGGTTCTTAACATTATATCCCCTAGGAATAATATGAATAAGCGACGTGCCGATTATCTAATACAACGTTATTTGGGCCATACCTCAGATGAATCTGAACAGGCCCTGATTGAAAGTTGGTTCAATCAGACAGCCGCCAATACACATCATCACATTCACGATGATGATCTGGAAGCAGTTAGGGAAGAAGTTTGGTTGAATCTATTGAAGACAAGAAGGCAGACCGCCGCCTCGGTGAGATTATGGATAAGCATAAGCGCAGCTGCGGTAATTCTCTTTTTCGTTTTATTTGGAATAGTAAGGCAACTTTCTAAGATAGAGCAGCAGCCTCTACCACTTGCACAAAACATCCGACCGGCTGAAAACACTGCAACACTAACCTTGGGCAATGGCGAAAGGATCACGCTAGAAGCGCAAGAGAAGACCGGTGTAGCGCAAAGGATAGCTAATAACCTAAGCCTATCAGCAGGAGGTGTCATCGTATATAATTCTGATCATGCCCAAAAACGAGGGAAATTGGCCAAAACCCAATATAATACATTAGCAACACCCATTGGAGGCCATTATCGTGCCGTTCTGCCTGATGGAACCAGGGTGTGGTTAAATGCTTCTTCTTCAATTAGATATCCTGTAGTATTTAATGCAAGAGATAGATTGGTAGAGTTGGATGGTGAAGCATACTTCGAGGTAGCTAAAGATGCCGAACATCCATTCAAAGTGCGTACTGCTCTACAAGAAATATCAGTTTTGGGAACTCATTTTAATGTAAACAGTTACCGCGATGAACCTTATACAACAACCAGTCTTCTGGAAGGGAACGTCAAGGTCTCTTCCCTGAGGGGTCATCAGGTTAATGAATTAAAGCCCGGAGAGCAACTATTATTAAGCGATCAGGACATATTGCAGTCAACAACGAATGTTCAGTATGCGGTAGCTTGGAAAGAAGGTGATTTCAGGTTCGATGATGATTCTATCCAAAGCATTATGCGTATGCTTTCAAGATGGTACAATATTGAGGTGGTGTTTGAAGGTAGCCCGACGAAAGAACGCTTTAGCGGGAAGATATCGAATACCAAAAATATTTCAGAGGTGTTAAATATGTTGCAAAAAACCAAGTTAGTTCATTTTAGAATTGAGGGAAGGAGGGTAGTAGTTATGGATTAGCGCTATCTGATAACTGTGGCTTAGTAAAACAATCCGGGTATCGACGCCAATCGAAACCCGGGAGACAGGTCCGGTAATTTATTCATGATCAACTCATATGCAATACCCCATCAGTCAAACAGGTGGTATTGCCCTAAACCAGCAGCAAATACATGTTGACGTAAATGCTGCAACAACCAAACCAAGCAAATGTACAATATTTACACAAACAAACTTCTGCCCTTTCTTCGGCAGTTAGCAAAATGCATCATAATTATGAAGCTGACCACTCTGATTTTGATATTAGCCACCTTACAATTATCGGCTAATTCTTTCGCTCAAAAGATTACCCTTAATGAAAGGAATACTCCTTTAGAAAAAGTTTTTGAAAGAATCAGCTTACAGACTGGTTTTGACTTCCTGTATTCAACGGCCGATGTAAGGAAAACAAACCCCGTCAGCATTGCGATCAAAGATATGGAACTAAAAAAAGCATTAGCTCAGATTTTGGGTGAACAACCACTTGAATTTTCTGTGGGTAATAGATCAGTCGTTATCAGCAGGAAAGAGAAGAATGTTTTTGATCGGATAGCTGCGATCTTTTCAGCTATAGATGTAAAGGGACGGGTGGTAGATGAAGAAGGGAAGCCGTTACCTGGGGCAGTTATTCGGACTCAGGACCGTAAAATATCCACAAGTACAGATTGGAACGGATATTTTGAAATGAAAAATGTGGAGGAAAATACTACTATCAATATTTCCTATGTCGGGTTCAAAATCAAGCAATTAATAGTCAAAAGCGACATGGGAAACATCAAAATGGAGATAATTACCGGACAGCTTAATGATGTTTCTGTTACTGTAAATACCGGATATCAAAGTATTTCTAAAGATAGAATAACTGGCGCTGTGTCCGTAATTACGGCAAAAGACCTTGAGAAAATGCCCTCTCCAAATATTATACAAAGGATTGAAGGTATGGCATCTGGTCTGCAGGTTAATATAGTGTCGGGGGATAGAAGTTTTGCATATGCCTCTGGGAGCACCCCCTCTACCACGCAATCGCTCAGCTCGGGAACTAGAACAATAGGAGCCAATGACTATAATATTGCGATAAGGGGGACAGGTACATTACAGGCTGAAAAATTCCCATTAATTGTCGTGGATGGCGTCATTACTGAATTTGATATCTCTACGCTCAATCCGAATGATATTGAAAATATCAGCATATTAAAAGATGCGGCAGCAGCATCAATTTGGGGTGTTCGAGCGGCAAATGGTGTAATCGTAATCACAACAAAAAGAGGTAAGGCTAATGCAACGCCATCTATCAACTTTAACACCAGTTTTATGGTGGCTGATAAACAAAAGCTAAATTACATGAAGCTTATGAACTCCTCCCAGACATTAGCGTATGAAAAAGAATTGGTCGATCGTAACTTCCTTCCTGCATTTTCTCCCTCAAGTTATTTCATCTCAAGCTATTATTTCTATTCTGCTGGAACCTACCTTGCTCAAAAATTAAAAGCAGGAACTATTACCCAAGCGCAATACGACGCACAAACAAGTCAATGGAGTAATCTTGACAATCGGTCCCAGATCAGCGATTATATTTTGCAGAATCCAAATAACCAGCAATACAATTTTTCTGTAAGTGGCGGTACAGAGCGATCAACTTATTTTTATTCTACATCCTATAGCAAAGAAAATTCTGGGACCGTTGGCAACTCGGGCAGGCGGATTACCGCCACTTTGAACAATGATTGGAAGTTATTTAATTATGCTACGTTGTCCACCAGTTTCAAGGGTACATTTTTCAAATATGGCTTCAATAGTATTGGCCTGCAAAGTATCTACTCGAATGATAAGTTTGCTTTGATGCCCTACCAGATGTTGGCTGATGACCGCGGAAATAGTTTATCATATAACCGCATCAACCCGGATTACACTAAAAATCTGTCATCCGCTTACAAAGACTGGACCTATAATTACTTGAATGAGCAACAAAACTCAGATTTTTCGCAAAATGATTATAATTATCAGGCCAGTGTCAATCTAAGGATTCCAATCTTAACAGGACTAACCGCCAGTGCAATATATAACCTGGAAAATTCAAATAGCGACATGAGGACATATTTTAACCAAGCTACATTTAAATTCAGAGATCTGGTAAATTACTACACCTTCGGTTCTTCAAGTTCCAATAGTTTAGGAATCAGCAATGGAGGAATTTTTCAGCAGACCAAAACTTCTCAGAATAACTATAGCTTGCGTGGACAGTTGGATTTCGAGCGGACGTTTAAAAAACATCAGATCGTAGCACTTGCAGGTGCCGAAATCAGGGAAACAAATATTGGACAGGGTTCAGGTACACTTTTCGGATATAATCCACAGACAGGATTGACCAATAGTAGTATAAATTTTAGTTCTACACCTACCTATGCGTACATTGATGGTACCTCAGCAACTTCTTACACTACATTTAACGGAGGTGGGTATCCAACACAAGCGGATAAAGTAAGGCGATTTTTGTCTTATTATAGTAATGCCTCGTATACCTACGATGGAAAATATGCAATATCTGGAAGCGTTAGGTATGATGACTATAATAATTTTGGCTTGGACCGTTCTTACCGAGCTACCCCTTTATGGTCATCAGGACTGAGGTGGAACGTCAGCCACGAAAACTTTATGAAGCCTGTCGGCTGGGTAGATAAGCTAGACATCCGCGCCACCTATGGTGTAAATGGAAATCTTTCACTCAGTACCTATCCCTATACCAATATCGGGGTGGGATCAAATGATCTTGTAACTGGCCGGGATTATGCATCTATTATCGCACTTGCAAATCCTGAGCTGAAATGGGAGAAGGTGTATGAGACTAATATTGGTATCGATTTCAGTTTATTCCATAGTAGGCTCAACGGAAGTGTAGATATCTATCGAAAGGATTCGAAAGACCTATTATATAGCTTTCCAATAAGTGCTGTCTATACCGGTAATATTGGTGCAGGCTATCTGACAAGAAATACTGCCAGCCTAAAGGGAAAAGGTCTGGATGCAAGCTTGAATGGAATGATTTATAGTAATGAGAATTTTTCCTGGACAGCAGGATTCAATTTTTCTTATAACACCAACCGGGTTACTGACAGTCGACTGCTGGCGGCAAACTATTCGAGCAATTTTGGTAATTATCCGCTGGGGATTGGTTTTGTGAATGGAGATGCTGCCGATAGACTCTACGTATACCGTTATGCTGGACTTGATGCCAATGGCCTAGCGCAAGTCTATGATCAAAACAATAACATCATTGCCGCTTCAACATCAACAATAGCTTCAATTGAAGTTTTTAAAAATGCAGGCAGAACGACTGCTCCATATTATGGAGGTTTTACTACCGGGGTAAAATATAAGCAGTTCACCCTCGCCGCCCAGGCTACCTACCAGTTCGGAAATGTATTTCTCAAACCGAGTATACAAAGTTACATTACCGGGACACGTACAGTAAGCTATGATCTAAGTGCAGACATTGCCCAGAGGTGGATAAAATCGGGAGATGAGTCTAATACCGATGTACCTGGCTTAAATGGTACGGCAACTGCCGTGACTAATAGTTTAAATAGATACAAGTATTCTGATATCAATGTCTTGAAGGGAGATTATATCCGGCTAAGACAGCTAAGCCTGAATTATCAGCTGCCACAGGAGCTGATTGGTAAACTGAAGATCAAAACAGCTCAAGTTGGGATGTCCGTAAATAATATTGGGTTATTATGGACTGCAAACAAAGAGGGATATGACCCTGACTTTGCTAACTATCCAGGTTCCAACAGAAGTCTGCCAGCACCGGTTTCTTACAATCTTACCCTAAACCTGAATTTTTAAAATGACTAGATGCTCGGAATTATTATGTTCTTAGATAACACATGGTGAGAAATCATGATAATCCTATCATCTCTAAATCAATTGATATAACATGAAAATAAAAAATATTTTACACCTCCTTTCAGTCGCAGTAATTCTGGGGTTACCATCATGCGAAAAATATGTTGATATTAAAACCCAGGGTAACCTGGTTCCGGGTGATATTGCCAATTACAGGGCTTTGCTGAACGGCACTTCTTCTTTTGAAAATGGTCCGCAGATCGGCGATCTTTCCTCTGATGATGTTCAACTCGTCGACGGAAGTACCCAGCAGATCACTCTGTCTTCTGATACCTATACCTATTGGAAGAGCGCCTATAGCTGGCAGCCCGTTTTATATCCTATCGGTTCTACAACCTTACAGACTGATAACAACTGGAACCAGATGTATAACGCAATCGCTTATTGTAATACCATTATAGGGGAACTTCCCACCGCTACTGGAGGAGAGGCTGAGAAAAAAGCTTTGACCGCGGAGGCTTTAGTGCACCGTGCCGATGCTTATTTGATGTTAATGAACACTTATGCCCAGCCTTATACTGCATCCACGGCCGGCACTGACCTAGGGGTACCAATGGTACTGACGCAGACGGTATCTCAATCTTTAAAAAGACCCTCTTCACAATCTGTCTATGATCAGATTCTGAAGGATCTGAAAACGGCAGTTGGTAACCTGCCTGCTGCACAAGCTTTTAATACACTTCCTTCTAAGGCATCGGCTTATGGAGAGCTGGCAAGATGTTATCTATACATGAACGATTATAGCTCGGCAAACAAATATGCCGATAGTACTTTGGCGATCCGCAGTACGTTGAACGATTTAAGTTTGTTAACGACTATTAATTCTGCAACCTACCCGATAAGGCGTAGTGATCCGGAAATATTGTTGTCCAAAATCGCTGTTGGAGGAATAAGTTCATTTGCCCCCACTGTTATGCGCTTGAGTGATGATCTGTTAAATATTTTGGGTACCAAAGATCAACGGTATAGTTTATTTACCGTTCCCGCTTCAACAATCTCCTCCAATTATGTCCTCGCCTCAGGACGATACTTTTTCCGCGACAGGGCAATGAATGAGGCACGTAATATCGGGCCGAATGTTCCTGAAATGATGTTAATAAAAGCGGAATATTATGCTCGTAATAACGATCCTTCCTCGGCCATGCTTTGGGTAAACAGTTTACGCAAAAAACGCTTTAAAGCACTTGATTATGCAGAGCTCGTGGCAACAAGCGGATCAGAAGCACTCAAAGTGGTTATAGAAGAACGAAGAAGGGAGTTTTTCTGCCGCATGTTGCGTTGGTGGGATATGCGTCGTCTGAAAAGCGAAGTACCGTTCCAAAGAAACTACACAAGGGTATTCTCAGGTACAACATATACACTTTCCCCTACAAGCAACCGTTACACTTTCCAGATTCCACCTTATCAAATCCAGTTGAGCCCTGAAATAGAACAAAATCCTTAGATACACACACATGTTTTAATGTTTACGGGTCTGAGTACCAGTAATTTTTTTCCACCCGATGCCGCATGAACATTGCGGACAAAACTGTAATTATAATCAAATGAAATTTTTAAACAGAAGCTTTCTTTTCCTTACCATGGTCCTCACCGTATCATTCGCCAATGCTCAGGAACCGAATCATTTAACAATACTCCCTCAAAAAGCTTATCCGGGCCAACCCGTAGAACTTAGCTATAATCCAATAGGAACTCCTCTACAAAACAGCAGAACTGTCTCCGCCATAGTCTATCAGTATATCAGATATGATTGGAAAGCCTCAAAACTCAATTTTAAAAGAACGGACAACAACTTTGAGGCAACCTTTACCCCAGACTCACAGGCCACGCTGGCTGCACTTAAATTTATGGCCGGCGAGGCAACGGACAACAATAACGATAATGGATATTTTATTATGCTCTACAATAAGGATAATAAAAGCATTAACCTTCCTGGGACGTTTGCTGCATGGGGGCTGCTCCGCTATCCCACATTTGGGTACGGGGTCCCTAACTATTTCAAAAAGTATTCAATAAGCGACACGGCTCTTACTTTTAATCTTCAACAGGAATTAAGGTACCACCCCCAGGAGTCTGGTGTTCCTTTGGCGCTCACGATGGCTAAATGGATCAATCTCAAAAAACAGCCTGGATCACAAGAGCGCATAGAAAAAATTGTTTCCTTTTTGAAAAAGAATGGAACTGAAGAAGCACTATGGAGGGCATGGAAAATCGAGGCATCTGTTTTAATGAACAAACATAACGCTGACTCCCTTAATAGTGCTATTTTGGCAAAATTCCCCAAAGGTAACATGAAAAAATTGCTGGATTATACTTCCATGTTAGCAGAACGAGACCAAAAGAGAAAAAACCAACTTGCTACTGCATTTATCAAAGATTATCCACAACAAAATACTGACCAAACTTTCGACAAGGAAAATTATATCAAATATCCTACCATATATTTGGCCATAGTTTTAACTTCTTCCGATCCCTTACCGGCTATGGAATCTTATCTGGATGAACTTCCTTACGCGACCTTGATTGACCTATATTATAAATTGATACAGATTGCTCATTCCCGAAAGGATGTTCCCGATGAAAGACTTTACCCATACTCTCTGAAAATAATTAAGCGGCTGGAATTCTTGAAAAACACTGTTCCCAATGAATTCTGGTATATGACTCCATACGAATGGGAAGAGAAATTCAGTCATGATTTTGCGATGATTCCTTTGATCAATCACGTTAATATTGCCAGAAATACTAACCATCCTGACGAGGCCTTGAGGTATGCTGAACAGGCCGAAAAAATTTTGAATTTCACAAAAGCGAATTTGAACGACGATTATACAGCGCTGTTGAATGCCAGTAAAGAATATGCCAAGCTTCACGAGGCACTTGAAAAAAGTGTGTTTCAAAATCAGAGTACCGAGGCGATGCTAACGCTTCTCAAAGCGGACTACCAGCGCAATAACAAAAGCATGTCCGGCTTCGAGGAATATTTTAACAGGCTTAAAGATTCTGACCGGCTAAATAGGGAAAAGGAGCAGATTGCAAGTACGGAAGTAAGCAAAAAAATGCCTGATTTTAGTATGGAGAGCACGACCGGCAAACGGGTTAGTCTATCCTCGCTAAAAGGAAAAACTGTCGTACTCGATTTCTGGGCAACCTGGTGTGTGCCGTGTAAGGCTGCATTCCCTGGAATGAAAATAGCGGTTGATCATTATAAAAACGATCCAACTGTCGCGTTTTATTTTGTAGATACCGAAGAATTCAAGGAGGGTTATCAAGATCAGGTAGCGAAGTTTATCATAGAGAACAACTACCCTTTCAACATTCTTTTCGATAATAAACTACCTGGGGGTAAGCAAAATGATGAAGTTTTCAAAAAAATCTGTGAAACATTTACACTTTCGGGAATTCCCCTTAAACTCATTATCGACGCGAATGGTACACTCAGGTTTATCAGTACTGGCTATAATGGCAGCCCCACAGGATTGGCGGACGAAATTATTAATATGGTTGAATTAGCAAAAAAAATAAAATAAGATGAAAAGTTCAGTTAGATTTTTACTATTAGTAATAGCATTGTTGTTTTCTGTCCAGCTATGGGCTCAACAAAAACTAAGTTATAAAACTGACAGTATTCAGTTCGTTGGCACTGCAACAGGACTCACCTATGGTGGAGATATAACGCTACCAGTAATAGAAGGTAAAAAACTGCCAGCAGTGATCATTATGTCAGGTACAGGAAGTCAGGACCGAGACGGGAAAATGGCAGGACACAGAATTTTTGCTGAGATAGCTGATTATCTTGGACAAAATGGGATCATCGTCTTGCGCATGGATGACCGGGGGGTTGGTCAGACTTCAGGCAACTATGATGAGGCAACTACAGGTGATTTTGCCAATGATGCACTTGCAGCTGTCAACTATCTTAAGTCACGACCAGAAGTTGATGCTGCAAAGATTGGGCTCGTGGGACATAGTGAAGGGGGAGCAAGTATTTCCATTGCTGCTTCCAAAAGTAAAAATGTTGCCTATCTGGTTAGCATCGCTGGTCTATGTATGAGTGGCTATGATGCGCAGATTAAGCAGAATCAAGATATTGTAAGCCAGGCAAAATTGCCGGATTACGATAAGAAACGCTCAAATGAAGTGAATAAGCTTATGTTTCAAACTGCATTAAAATATGCAAATTCCCCTGATATGGAAGAGATGCTAACCCAAGCTTATACCTCCTGGAAAAAACAGGACTCCATTTATTTCAATTCCTTGAATATCAAATTTGACCATTTCAGATTTCCAGCCCATCGGTGGATTCCCATGGCTGCAGGGAAATGGTACAGATATTTTATTCAATATGATCCTGCAAAAACCTTGAAAAAAGTAGATATTCCTATTCTGGCATTTAATGGTGATAAAGATTTGATGGTTTCCTGTGAAGAAAACTTGAGAAATTGGGCAACTTTTCCCAAGGCGGCGAAGCACAATAGGGTGAAAATAGTGAGACTTAAAAATGTTAACCATCTACTATTACCCTGTGAATCATGTGTTCCCACAGAATACAGCAAAATTACAAAAGGCGTTTCCAGGGAAATGTTGGTAACCATGGCAGATTGGATAAACTCATTGAAGAACAACTAGTTAGTGATGATTGTAGCAGGGGGCGGATGCTCCCGCTATTTTCTTGGGTTTTAATTCAATCTTGTCCTGGAGCAGAAGAGGTGTCTAATTTTTTGTTGCTTCATGTTTGAGCATATCTGTCCCTTATAAGCTATCTTCCAAAAAGGGATGATCCTAAGATTATTGGTTGATATTTTCCAGCTTATGGAGTTCGTAGCGATTTTTAATATGTCATGTTCTTAGCCGCCTCTTTAGTTTTAATATTCCTTCTCGAAACAAAAAGATCTAAGAAATATATTAATAAGTTTGTATTTCAGGAAGGGGAAGGAATTTTAACTCCATTTGGGTAGCAGACAAACATTCGGGTGATGATAGTAGTGATATGTTATGGTAACCAGAAAACTGCTATTTGTTTATTCAATAAACTATTTTTACGACATATTGCTGAATAATGAAAAGCTAATTATCATAGTTTTACTGAGGTTGACGATGGCTTGCATATCAAAATCAAACTAGGGCTAAGACGAAAGATCATTTTTACCTTTGGTTAAAATATCTAATTAATCAGTTCACTCTGTTTTTTGTATCTTCCAGGAGTCGTACCAGTAATTCTTTTAAACAATTTTGAAAAATAGAAAATGTTTTCAAAACCAGTTAATTGCGCTATTTCTGTAAAGCTCATTCTTGTAGTAACTATCAAGTACTGAGCCCGTTCAATGCGCTTTTCGTGGATATAATCAATAGGGCTTCCACCAGTATACTGTTTAAACAGACGAGAAAAATAGTCGCCATTTAGGTTTGCCCGATCGGCAAGAGACTTAACTGTAAGTTCATTACTTATATTTAGCGAGATATAACTAATGGCTTCCATAATTTTCGTTGGGATCTGCAGGAGTTCTTTAGGCCTGAAATTTATCGAAGCCACAAATCTGGATATCAATTGGAGAAGCAGGCCTTGCGTCTCAAGAAAAACGGAAAGATTTTGCTGATCGTTTAAAGCCTGATATTCCTTATAAAAGATGTTTTTCTCATAAACCTTGGGATTATCTGATCTATTGATCCCCCTTCCCGGATTGATTTCAAGAAGCCGTTTAAAATTCGCAATATCTATATCCAGTGCTCGAACCTTCATTATTGAGCGATTGTTGAAGAAAAGGGAAATGCCATCTGGAGATTCTTCAAAAAACTGCACAAAATACTGACTTAGCTGATCCGAGCAGCAGAGGTTGCATAGGGTGAAGCTCGGGATGGCATAAAGATGTCCTGGTTCTAGTCTAAGCGTTTTTTTTACATCGGATATCTCACCTGCACCCTCGTTGATATAATATAAACGAAAATAAGGACTGATTACATTTATGTAATTCCACTTTTCTCCGAGATATACATGGTCAACGTTCATCAGTGAGAAGGTATGCTTCAATATTCTTTTTGACATGCCATTATTGGTTTGAATTGTGCTTTTGGCCTAAATCCTCAGCTTTTTTATGCAATATCGAAAAAAAAATACAAAAATATTCAGGTAATGTCGGATTTGTATAAAAAAAAGTCTCTTTCAATCAAATGTAGCGAAAGGTAATTCTACTAAATTTGAATGTTGGTATTACTGGTGAATACACTTGATTATTGACAGCTGTTTCAGGAAACATATTGCAATGATTCTGTATTTTAATTTAGCATTAGGATCTGTAATGTGGCTTAGACCAGAAAGCAACTAACCAAATATACATGATTAATCACCCAGTATGGTCATCGTGGTATGATCGAATATATTTTGTAGTTCCCTGTGTCGATCATCAATTAGTTTGCGACCGTTGGAACGCATTGTTATGCAAATCCAAAGCAGGTTTTATTCCCTCCATACTGGGACGATTAAAATCATTGGGCAAATATTGTGCGGTTTTCAATTTTGATAGTCATCATCTTTTAATGAGTAGTCGATAAATTATAATGAAATTTTAAAAATGAAAGCAGTTACGGTCATCATCATATTTCTAAATTTTTTTTTGAATCTACACGCGCAGCTTTATCCAATTCCTTCTCCTTCTGGTGAAATAAAATTATTGTTAAGTACCTCCGGTTACCTAAATTTTACTATCACTAGGAAAGGAGAAGAGCTGCTACAGGTTAACAAAATGGGATTTTCCTTTAAAGGTGAACCTGATATGGGCGCAGATCTGACTGTTCTTTCAAAAAATGAAAAAGAGGTCAATGAGAGTTGGAATCCGGTTATAAAGTCGAAACATGAATTGGTTAAAAATCATTATAAAGAAGTTGTTTTTAAAATGATTGAAAGATCAGACTTGAAAAGAAAACTGGATCTGGAAATTAGGGTTTTTGACGATGGGGTTGCATTTAGATATCGACTTTACCGATCAGGGATCATTGGCTCACGGGAGATTACATCCGAACTTACAACTTATAGCCTTCCAGCTGAAGCAAAAGCATGGGTAGCAGATTATAAAAGCTATTCATCTGGGCAGGAAGCTGAATTTAAGCCGTTACTCCTTAAAGAGCTTAAATCTGGTGTAAAAGCTGGTCTTCCCTTATTGATTGAAAAAAACATACAATCCTATCTTGCCATCGCAGAGGCTAAGATCGTGAACTATCCCGGCTTTTACTTGGGCCTCGATATTAATACCACTTCCGGAAAAATAGCATTGAATACCCTGCTTGCACCGTTAAAAGGTGAGGGAGATAACGGCGTCAAGGCGAGATTTGCCACTGAAATTACGACCCCATGGAGGGTGATCATGGTAGGGAAACAGCCTGGGCGCTTGATAGAATCAGAAATTATTCAAAATCTTAATGATTCCTGTACATTAAGCGATGTGTCATGGATAAAGCCTGGAATAAGTGCGTGGGATCATTGGTGGAGTGGAGAGGTAAAGATGGACATGCCAACAATTAAACAATATATAGATTTTGCTGGCATTCAGGGGTGGCCTTATATGCTCATCGACTGGCAATGGTATGGGAAATTTAATAGTCCCGAATCGGACATTACGAAAGCAGATAGCAAATTGAATATGCAGGAATTGTTAGACTATGCACGCGATCGAAGAGTGAAGCTCTGGCTCTGGTTATATAGTAATGATGTCAACCGTAATAGCGCTTTCAAGGATGCATTTGCACTATATGAAAAATGGGGTATAGCTGGTGTAAAAATCGATTTTATGGAGCGTGATGATCAGGAAATGGTTAACTGGTACCGAGAAATCATTGAATCTGCAGCCCAACATCACTTAATGGTTGATTTCCACGGCGCTTTTAAGCCTGATGGCATCATCAGAACCTTTCCTAATATGATCACTAGGGAAGGCGTTCTTGGAGAAGAGTTTTCAAAGTTTTCCAATCGGGTGACTGCTGACCATAATCTTACTATTCCATTTACCAGAATGCTTGCCGGTCAGATGGATTATACACCAGGGGGCTTTCTAAACGTTACACGAGAAGCTTTCAAGAAACGCTCTCCGACCGAAGTGATGAATTCCAGAGCCGCGGAACTTGCTAAGTTCATAATTTATGAAAGTCCCTTCACAGTATTTTCTGATCATCCGGATCATGTTCTCGGTCAGCCGGGTGCAGATTTCTTAAAGTTGGTTCCAACTGTATGGGATGATATTTATGTTCCTTCTGGCTATCCCGGTGAACATGTAGTAATGGTTAAACGCAGCGGTAAACAATATTTTATTGGTGCTATGAATAACTCCACACCCAGGAAGTTGATGCTCAACTTGGATTTTCTTCCGAAAGGAGTTTATGAGCTAACTTATTGGTCTGATGCCTCAGACGCGGGGAAATTTCCCACACATGTTATTAAGCGAAAACTGATTGTTACAACTACCTCATCAATTAAAATTAATATGAGTTCTGACGGTGGTTATGTCGGTATACTAAATTCCATCAAGTGAACCTGTCAAGTATAAGCAACCATACAATTTAAGTAATCATGAAAAGACGAACCTTATTAAAAAACCTTGCAACCATTATCCCATCATTATGGCTATCTGATGCGGTTGCTAAAGGTAACATTTTCCTAAATCCGGATGGGTCTTCTGCTCACATCCGTGTTCCGTTTTCTCCAACCTGGGAATCTCTATCTACATATAGTGTACCAGATTGGTACCGTGATGCAAAATTTGGTATCTGGGCTCACTGGGGGCCACAATGTCAGCCTGAACGCGGGGATTGGTACGCGAGAGGGATGTATGAAGAAGGTAGTGATCAATATAAATACCATCGAGAGAAATATGGACATCCATCGCAATTCGGTTTTAAAGATGTCATCAATGTCTGGAAAGCAGAAAAATGGGATCCTGAATATCTAGTCGGATTGTACAAAAAAGCTGGTGCAGAATATTTTGTAGCACTTGCCAACCATCACGACAATTTCGATCTCTATGACAGTAAATATCAGTCTTGGAATTCGGTAAAAATGGGGCCGAAAAAGGATATAGTAGGAGGATGGGCGAAAGCTGCAAAGAAACACCAAATTAATTTTGGTGTAAGTGTCCATGCTGCCCATGCCTGGAGTTGGTTCGAAACTGCACAAAGATCGGATAAAAAGGGGGATATGACAGGCGTTCCATACGATGGCAAATTAAAGAAGGATGATGGAAAGGACAAATGGTGGAACGGTCAGGATCCTCAGGAATTATATGCTCAGAATCATCCACTCAGTGAAAACAGTGCTGATAATGGAATGATTCATAAACAATGGAACTGGGGGAATGGTGTTGCTGAGCCAAGTGTAGCCTACAATGAAAAGTTTTTTAAACGTACCATAGATTTGATAGATAAATACCATCCGGAACTTATTTATTTTGATGACACTGCTTTGCCGATGTGGCCAGTTAGTGATGTTGGATTAAAGATAGCTGCACACATGTATAATTCCAGTGTGAAGAGAACTGGCCAGCTGAAAGCGGTGATTAACGGTAAAATTCTTGACGAGCAACAACGTAGGTGTATGGTTTGGGACATTGAGCGGGGACAGAGCAACCAGATTGAACCACTGCCATGGCAAACCTGCACGTGTATCGGTAGCTGGCATTACGACCGACGTATCTTTGAAAACCGTAAATACAAAACGGCTAAAGCTGTTGTACAAACACTTGCTGATGTAGTGAGTAAAAATGGTAACCTTCTGCTCAGTGTTCCGCTTCGTGGAGATGGAAGCATTGATTCCGAAGAACTTGCTGTAGTGGAAGAAATTGGCAGGTGGATGTCTATCAATAAGGAAGCCATATTCGGGACACGTCCTTGGTCTATATTCGGTGAGGGCCCTTCCACTTTGGATCTTGCTCCCTTGAAAGCACAGGGCTTTAATGAAGGGAAGAACAAACCGTTCACTTCACGAGATGTGAGATTCACAAAAAAAGGTGCTTTTCTTTATGCAATCGTTCTTGGTTGGCCAGAAGATGGAAAGCTGATTATTAAAAGCCTAGGCAATTCAAGCGGTATTTCAGTAAAGAAGATTGAATTGCTGGGCCATGCGCAAATTGATCAATTTAAACAAAACAATTCAGGCCTATCGATTGATTTGCCTGGAAGCATACCAGATTTAAGCTACGCTTACGTTTTGAAAATTAGTTGATCAATTATTTAAAACTGAAAACGATTAGTCGCAATGCCTAAATCTCAAACTTGGAGCCGCTACAAGTAAAAATTATTCAAATGAAAAATCATACTTTCGCAATAGTACTCATAACTTCTTTGTTCTTTTTGTGGGGTTTTGCCCATAATTTAGATCCTATACTTATTCCGCATTTAAAAAGGTCTTTTACCTTAAGTATGACACAGGCCACTTTGGTTGACTCTGCAGTATTTATTGCGTACTTTTTAATGGCTATTCCTGCGGGTATGATCATGAAGACTCTTGGTTATAAAACAGGTATTGTCAGTGGGCTGGTTGTTTTTGCAGTAGGTTGCTACCTTTTTATCCCTGCAGCTAATGTGCAGTCTTATAGTTTTTTTCTTGCCGCTTTGTTCGTCATCGCCTGTGGCCTGACAATACTTGAAACAGCTGCTAATCCGTATATTACCGCATTAGGCCCTCCAGAATCTTCGGCATTTCGTTTAAATCTCGCCCAATCCTTCAATGGACTGGCTACATCAGCAGCTCCGATCTTAGGCGCAAAGTTTATTTTGCTTAAAGGCGTAACAGAAAAAGAGTTAAGTCATATGCCACAATCGCTTAGAAAAATTACGCTTGCCGCTGAGGCCTCCTCTGTAAAAATACCTTACCTGATTTTAGTTAGTCTCCTGCTTGTTATAGCTTTGATATTTCTCTTCACCAGACTTCCTGAAATTGCTAAGGGTAACAGCGGCCATAAAAACACCGGAAAGAACATCTTTCAGACGCTGAGACATCAGCAACTATCATGGGCTGTGACAGCTCAATTTTTTTACGTCGGTGCACAGGTTTCTGTGTTTAGTCTCTTTATCCTCTATGCGACCAAGTCAGCTGGCATTACAGAAAGTCAGGCTGCCAATTATCTTGGCATCTGTGGTTTAGCATTTTTAATAGGGAGATTTTTTAGTACCTATCTAATGCGCTATTTCCAGCCCGAACTTTTACTATGGGTATATGCCGGATTCAATATTTTTCTTTGTCTAATTGCCATTATCGCTACAGGGCCAATTACCCTTTATTCCGTTATCGGAATCTGCTTTTTCATTTCCATCATGTTTCCTACTATTTTTGCTATTGGGATCCATGAACTAGGCGAGGATACCGAGTATGGAAGCAGCCTTTTAATAATGTCCATAGTTGGAGGAGCAGTTATACCTCGAATATTTGGTTACATCAGCGATGAAACATCCAATATTCAGTTTGGCTATATCGTTCCTCTTTTCTGTTTCTGCATAATTTGTGTTTTCGGATACTCAAGACATAGGCTTAAAAATAAATTAACCAAGTAAATCAAATCGTATAGAGCATGCCTAGACACTGTTTCGCACTGGATCTTGTGGATGATCCAAATTTAATCGCTGAATATGAAGCTTATCACCGTAATGGTTGGCCAGAAATTAAAACAAGTATTATAAAAGCCGGAGTAACTAACATGGAAATCTATCGGACAGGGACGAGATTGTTTATGATCATGGAAGTTACTGGAGATTTCGACTTCGACCGTAAAGAAATAATGGATGCCCAGAACCCCAAGGTTCGGGAATGGGAAAAATTGATGTGGAAATATCAGCAGGCTATTCCATGGGCAAAACCTGGAGAAAAATGGGTACTGATGAATAATATTTACAGCCTGAACAATTTTATTTGATCAGCTTGTATTTATACAACAAACCGATTCCCCCATCACGTTAACACAAATGTTTCTGAACTGTCAGAATGATCAACACTGGCCAAGGTTTTTGGGAGGAAAGTTTTACACAAAACCAAAACCTCGTCAGGAGCAAAGTTTGTATAGCTAAAAAAATCAATGTGCCTTGCGCGAAATTGGCCGGCGCCAATAAAATTGAAAATTTTAATAATAACCAAATATAAGATGAAAATCAAACTTAAATTAATCACCATACTGGTATTTTATCAGTATGTTGCCTTCGGACAAAGCTTACCGGTCAAAGGAAAAGTAAGCGGAAAAGATGGTAAGCCTATTCCAGGAGTTAGCGTCAAGATGAAAAACCTAACTGTTGGTACAACAACAGACGTTAATGGTGTTTATTCGATAAATGCTACTAAAGGATCGACCATAGTATTTTCTTCAATTGGGTTTATTTCCAAAGAGTTGCCCGTAATTGACAACACATTAAATGTCGTTTTGGACGACGACAGTAAGGGTTTAGATGATGTGGTCGTTATTGGTTATGGAACCAAGAAGAAACGCGACCTTACAGGTACTGTTGCCACTATTGACAATGCCGAAATTGTTAAATCCCGTGCGACAAATGCACAGGAGGCGCTTCAAGGCAGGATGTCTGGTGTTGATGTTAGGAAGACATCAGGTAAACCTGGTGCTGATATGTCTATCGAGATTCGTGGGGCTAATTCTATAACAGGTAATACACAACCGCTTTATGTAGTCGATGGAATTCCTACTGGAAATATCAATGATATTAATCCTGCTGATATCGAACGTATCGATGTGTTGAAAGATGCCTCGTCAACTGCTATATTTGGTTCGCGTGGTGCAAACGGGGTGGTGATCGTTTCCACCAAAAGAGGTTCTAGAGGTACTACACGGATCAATTATGATGCCTATGTGGGAGTTGTGAATGGATATCATTTACCGGAAATGATGAATGGTGAGCAGTTTGTCGCCTATGCGAGAGAGTTCTATGATACAAAAGCCCGATTGAATGCTACTGCTGCCAATCCTTATACACCAGTACCTGATAATCAGATTTTTTCTCCTACAGAAATCGCCAACATAGCAACGGGTAATTATACAGATTGGATCAAGCTCATAAAAAGAAATGGCCTTCAAACTAACCACAACCTCAACATCGCAGGGGGTGACGATAAGACCAGCTATTTTCTTTCTGCAGGATACCAGCTTTATCAGGGGACACAGATGGTGGAAAACCTTAAAAAATATACGTTGAAAGTGGGGATGGACCGGAACTTTGGAGGAGTATTTAAGGCTGGCGCTTCAATTTATTCAGCTTTTACTGACAACAATCCTAGTTCTTTGGAGGCCTTTAGAAGTGCCTATCGCCTGAGGCCTACCGGAAGTGCATACAATACCGACGGTTCCAACAGATTTTTTACATATGAGACGGAATCGCAAATTACAAATCCCCTCTTTGATTATGACAATGAGATCAGAAAAATACAAAACGTAAGGTTGTTTCCTAATGTCTTTGCAGAACTTACTCCGGTAAAGGGTTTGAAAATCAGAAGTTCATTTACGCCCGATATCACTTTTCAGCGCTATGGAGCTTATTTTGATACTTTTACTAAAATCAGGGCGGGTAATAGGGCGGCACAAGGGCAAAATGGTGCCAAACATTATTTCAACTATACGCTGGATAACATAATCTCTTATGAGAAAGAACTAGGAAGGCATAAGTTTGACGCAACTTTCGGCCAGTCGCTCAATTATTATCAATATGATGATAATTTAATTGATGTTCAGGGACTTCCATACCGCTCTTTATGGTATAATGTTGGTACAGCCACTACCGTAACGGTGAACGGAACTACCCTACAGCCAGTAACTGCAGTATCTAGTAGTTACAACAAGCAAACATTGGCATCTTTTTTTGCCCGTTTTAATTATACCCTTGATAACAAATATTTGTTTACCCTGACAGGGAGACGTGACGGAAATTCAATACTAAATGAAGACCGTAAATATGGATTTTTTCCCTCTGCCGCTATTGCCTGGATCATAAGTAATGAAAAATTTATCAAAGACATTTCCTTTATTGACTTTCTCAAGTTGCGCGTAAGCTATGGACGCTCAGGAAATGCTAACAGAAGCTTCTATCTTGGACCTTATGTTACTCAATCAACTATTGGAAGTACCCAGTATGATTTCAACGGTGTTATAGCTAACGGGTTTGCACCGACCGCTCTTATCGATAAAGGTTTAACTTGGGAAACGACAAACGAGTACAATGGGGGTATTGAGCTTACGATGTTAAAAAGTAGATTGTCCTTGCAAGTAGATTATTACCATAAAACGTCGAAAGGTTCTATTCTACTGCAACAAATTCCTGCGGCAAATGGATTCAGTACCGTGGTTACCAATCTCGGCTCAGTTTTAAACAAAGGTGTAGAAGTCAATCTGAACAGCACCAATGTTAAAAGCGGAGACTTCAGTTGGGTAAGTTCAGTTAACTTTTCGGCAAATCACAATGAGATCCTTGATCTCTATGGAGATGGGAAAAATGATGTGGGAAACTCAAGGTTTATAGGGGAAAAATCAAGGGTAATCTATAATTATAAAGTGTTAGGCGTTTGGCAGAATGATGAAGCTGCTCAGGCAGCCTTATATGGTCAGATTCCAGGGCAGTATAAAATAGAAGATGTGAATGGAGATAAGAAGATTACCACTGATGATCGTCAGGTATTAGGAAGTGATATTCCAAACTGGTTCGGTGGGATAACAAATACTTTTACCTACAAAAACCTGGATTTGGGTTTCACCCTTTATACGCGTCAGGGAGTAACCCAGGCGAGTGCTTTTACAGGTGCGTTTGTAAATGACGATCAGGGTCGCGCGAGATTTAACGTACTTAACCGGGCGTATTGGACACCAACAAATAATGCAAACTATTGGGCAAATCCAGCTTTGGAAACCGATGGTAACAGAAAGACAGCTAGAACATTCATGGATGCCTCTTATACCAAGATTAGTAATATCACGATGGGCTACACTTTCTCGAAAAGGTTGACATCAAAGCTTAAAGTCAGTAGTTTACGGCTTTATGCGACGGCAGTTAACCCATTCATCTGGACTGATTTTATTGGTTGGGATCCGGAAACGGCTGATCTCAGCACGTTTGAACTCCAAAATTTTCGTACCAGAACTTTCCTGTTTGGATTGAATATTAGTCTTTAGAATAAAAATAATCATCATGATATATATATATAGAAATATTATTTTGGCAATCACCATAATGGTGATTCTAAGCGGATGTAAAAAATACCTTGTGGAAGAAAATCTTGGGGGCCGTACAGCAGAAACATACTATAATACAGCCTCTGGTTTTGAAGATTTGGTTAAATCCAACTATTCTCCCTTACGCACAACAGTAAACTACAGTAGTTTATACGCACTAGGTACAGATATTTTTAGTTCATACAACACCACAGATATCAATTTTTTGAATCTGTATAACGCTTCTCTGAATTCTGCTCTCGGAGATGTAGACGGATATTATAAACACCTTTATTATTCTATCAACCTGGCTAATAATGGCCTATACTGGTCAACCCAAGTCCAGGGACTCAATCCGGTTACGCTAAATGCGCGGATAGGTGAACTCAAAACCTTGCGTGCCTATGAATATTTTTTACTCACGGAGACTTTCGGGGCGGTACCATTAATACTTCAGCGTTCTACTGCGCCAAATTATGAGCTTACCAGAACACCAGAGCAGGATGTATACAACCAAATCATCGTTGATTTAAATGATGCCATAGCAATTTTACCAGTTTCTGCAAGTGACTTTGGAAGAGTAACAAAAGGCATGGCTCAACATTTACTTTCAAAGGTCTATCTCACAAGGGGATATAAAAGCTATGGAGTATCTACAGATTTTAGTAACGCGGCATCGTTGGCTGAAGGCATTATCAATTCTGGTACATATGCACTTAATATGGATTTTGCTAGTCTTTTTGATCCTACAATAGCTAATTTTCAGGTAAATAAGGAAGTGATTTTTTCGGTACAATACAGCTCCACTACTCAAAGCAATGGTGCAGGCAATAGTTTGCACCAGTATTTTCTGTGGGATACCCAAAGTATCACTCCGTTGGGCAGAAGCGGCCTTTATGGAAAACCAAATTACCTGGCCGCTCCAACGCCCTTTTTCTTTGGGTTATTTGATAAATTAAGGGACAGGAGATACTCAGCTACAGTACATAATGCATTGGTTGCCCAAGTTGCTGGGAATTTTAATGGAAAAGCCTTTTCTGTGGGTGATACAGTGATCTACTATCCTGATATCGCATTTACCACGGCTCAGAAGGCAGCTAGAAAATATCTCGTTGTTAACCCGTCAGAATATCGTAATCCTGTGTTAAGTATCTCACGATCTTATCCGGAATTTAAAAAATTTAGAGAATTAAATCTAGCCTACGGCGACAATCAGGGTATAAGGGATACCTATGTATTTCGTCTAGGAGAAACTTATTTAATTGCAGCAGAGGCTTTTTTAAAAGCTGGCAATTCTAGTAAAGCAATCCAATATTTCAATATTCTCCGCACACGAGCGGCAAAAGCGGGAATCAATCCACTGACCGGATCAAGTTATTCAAGTGAAATGCAAGTGACAACTCTAAGTATTGATGATATTCTGGATGAGCGTGCTCGTGAACTCGTTGGTGAAGAATTTCGATGGTTTGAGTTAAAAAGAACAGGTAGACTTTTTCCTCGCGTGTTGCTTTATAATGAGGAAGCAAAAGCGGCCAATTCATCAATAGACAGTCATTTCCTGTTGAGGCCGATCCCACAAAGTCAAATTGATCTTAACCGCATTCCTTTTCCGCAAAACACCGGATACTAATTTTTTCCTGCCACCTCAAGGGTGGCAGATTTTGATTATCTTTTTATTATTTTATGATGTTCAGAAAATGGTTATTGTTTATCTTTATTCTGCTCTCTTGTACCTGTTACGGCAAAGCAAAAGACTTTAACATTCTAAATTATGGTGCAAAAACAGCTATGGGATTTAATAACGCGCCGGCAATCCAGGCTGCAATCAACGCTGCATCTGCAGCTGGTGGTGGCAGGGTTCTGGTACCTGTAGGTAGGTTTACAACTGGTCCGATAGAGCTGCGATCAGGTGTTGAGTTACACGTTAGTTCCGGAGCCGAACTATTAGGTAGTACGCATCGTTTGGACTATGGTAAAGAATGGATTACTGCTTTAATATTTGCCCGTGGTCAATCTTCGATTGCACTTAGCGGCTCAGGGATTGTTAATGGCCAGGGCCGTGAAGTAGTCAAGGACCTAATTAGCCTGCTTCACGATGGTATTCTCCAGGACGAAACCTGGTCATTCAAGCGGCCCTCCGAACGGAACCGGCCAAGACTAATTGCTTTCACGGATTGCGATAAGGTTAGCATTAAGCAGATAACCTTGAAAAATAGTGCAGGATGGGTACAGGATTTCGTTGGATGCAATGGTGTAAACATAGATAGTATCAGAGTAGAAAGCACAGAATACTGGAATAATGACGGAATTGACATCGTAAACAGCAGGGACGTTCGAATTACTAATTGTGATATTGATGCTGCGGATGATGGCATATGCCTGAAGTCGGAAGGAAAGCCTGGCATATGTGAAAATGTGTATGTCGAAAACTGCGTTATAAGATCAAGTGCCAGTGGGTTCAAACTGGGTACGGGCTCATTTGGAGGATTTCGGAATATAATGGTACGGAACATTACGGTATACAATACCTATCGTTCTGCTATTGCGCTTGAGGCAGTTGACGGTGGATTTATCGAAAACGTTGACATAGCTGACGTTAAGGTAAAATACTCGGGCAATGCAATTTTCATCCGATTGGGACACCGCAATCAGGACGAGAGGTATAGCTCGATTAAAAACATTCGAATTTCAAAATTGACGGCTGAGATTCCTAACGAGAAGCCAGATGCGGGATACCCAATTGAGGGACCTTTACCCAAAGTCGCTGCCCACAATCTCATTCCAGCATCTATAACGGGTTTGCCTGGACATAATGTTGAAAATGTGGTTATTGAGGATATTTCAATTATATATGGTGGTGGAGCTTTGAAATCAGTTGCCAATATCCCCATTGATAAAATTGATAGCATTCCTGAAAATCCAGCTAATTATCCAGAGTTTAGTATGTTTGGTGAACTGCCTTGTTGGGCAATCTATTTGCGTCATGTCAAGGGCGTAACACTTAACAATGTCAGATTCTCTTATAAGAAAGAAGACTTTAGACCTGCAATAGTTCTGGATGATGTCCAGGCTGCTGTATTTAAAAATGTTGAAGTCAAATCAGGTGTCAACATCCCGGTATTGGTGCAAAAAAATTGTAGCCAGGTAACTTTAAAAAGTATTAAACTACCGTTCAAATCAGACAAAGCCATTATGATCAAGGATTAGGCCGGCTTTTAAACCTTTGTATCCCATTTGGATAAGGTTACTATTGCATTGAGAATATGTAATGAGTTTCCTGCTAACCGCTGAAGGTTTACTTATCCTTTGCCTGACAAAGAAACTTATCGGTTATAATTTGACACCCAAGAAAAATTTAAAATGAAAAAAATACTTTTAAGCATTATTACTGTCGTTTCGGTTTATTGCGCAGATGCGCAGCAGATTGCAAGCCTGACACTACGGGCACAGCCTTCAGATCCAGTCATCATCAGTAAACATATTTATGGACACTTTTCTGAGCATCTGGGACGCTGCATATACGACGGTTTCTGGGTTTCTCCCAATTCTACTGTTCCAAATAAGGGCCGGATACGTATGGACATCGTGGCGGCATTGAAAAAGATCAATATACCTAACTTACGCTGGCCAGGCGGGTGCTTTGCGGATGAATACCACTGGAGAGATGGTATTGGCGCTCCGAAAAAGAGACCAAAAATGATCAATACAAACTGGGGCGGTGTAACGGAGGATAACAGTTTTGGTACCCATGAATTTCTTGAACTTTGTCAACTTCTCCGAGCTGAGCCATATATCTGTGGCAACGTAGGAAGTGGAACGGTTGAAGAAATGAGCAAATGGGTAGAGTATCTTAATTTCAATGGTGATAGTCCTATGACCCGACTTCGGTCTAAAAATGGCCGTAAAGAACCGTGGAAGGTTAGTTTTTGGGGGGTTGGCAATGAAAATTGGGGATGTGGAGGCAATATGAAAGCAGATTATTATGCATCCTTGTATAACCGTTATGCTACATTCGCCAAGAATTATCCTGGAACGAATTTAAAGAAAATTGCAGGTGGCCCGAACGTTGATGACTACAATTGGACAGAAACGCTGATGAAGAATATCTCTAACAATAGAATGTGGGGTATGTCTTTACATTACTACGTCGTTCCTGGAGTTTGGAAAGATAAAGGGTCAGCTACTCAATTCGATGAACGGCAATATTTTAGTGCCATGCAGAAAGCAATCAGGATGGATACCCTAATCCAGCGTCACAGTGCAATCATGGACAAGATTGATCCATCGAAAAAGGTGGCTTTGGTTGTAGACGAGTGGGGGATATGGACAAATGTGGAGGCCGGGACTAATCCTGGGTTTCTATACCAGCAAAATTCTATGCGTGATGCGCTCATTGCGGGTGCAACTTTAAATATATTTAATTCGCATGCAGACCGTGTGAAAATGGCTAATCTTGCTCAAACAGTTAATGTGCTGCAAGCACTTATTTTGACAGAAAAGAATAAGATGCTGTTAACACCAACTTATCATGTTTTTGACCTATACAAAATACACCAGGACGCAAAATTGATTCCAGTTGCATTGATTTCGCCTCAATATGAATTCAATGGACAAAAAATAGACGCAATTAGTGTTTCTGCCTCTATTGATTCACTTGGTGTAACACATATTTCACTGGTAAATATGGATTCAAAAAAGTCTATTTCATTACGTACGGTGGTAGAGTCTTCGGACTGGAAAAATGTAAGTGGTCAGATCATTACCTCTTCTGAATATACCGATCATAACACCTTTGAGCAGCCGGATAAAATAGTTCCAAAAATCTTCAATGGTGCCAGCAAAAAAGGAGATCATCTTGAGATTATCCTTCCACCGTTGAGTGTTGTGGTATTAGCCTTAAATTAGCGTTGAACTGTGGAAAATTACAGATTAAGATTGGGTTTAATATAATGGTAAATAAAATGGATAGTAGAAAAAATGTTTTGCCTCGGGTGGTTTTCGGCACTAGTAGCTTGGGGAATCTTTATAAAGCGCTGCCCTATATGGTCAAGAAGGAAATTATAAAGGAAATTATTGATTGCAGTTCCGACGGTATTTTATTTGACACGGCAGGGAAATATGGTGCAGGCCTGGCTTTGGAAGTTCTAGGCAAATGTCTGGAGGAACTTGGTGTTAATGAAGCTGAAATAGCCATTAGTAATAAACTGGGTTGGTATCGGGTTCCTTTGACTGGCAAAGAACCAACTTTTGAAAAAGGGGTCTGGGCTGAAATCGATTATGATGCTGTTCAGCGCATTAGTTATCGGGGAATACTTGAATGTTTCCATCAGGGCAATGAATTGCTTGGGAAATATCAGGCTAATATGGTTTCCGTACATGATCCTGATGAGTATTTGGCAGCAAGTACCAGCGAGGCTGATCGCATTAAACGGTTAGATGATATTTTTGAAGCTTATAGGGCCTTAAAAGAGTTGAGGGATGAAGGAAAAGTTGATTCCATTGGCATTGGTGCCAAAGACTGGAAAATAATTGAAGAAATTTCATCTCGGGTATCCCTCGACTGGATCATGATTGCCAATAGTCTTACTATTAAGACCCATCCAATCGAACTGATCGAATTTATTAATTCGGTGTCATCAAAAGGGGTCAGGGTGATCAATTCTGCTGTATTTAACGGCGGCTTTTTAATTGGAGGGGATTTTTATAATTATCAATTGGTCAGTAAAGGGAGTGCTTACGGCAGAAAACTTTTTGAATGGAGGGATTCATTTTTCAATCTCTGTAAGAAATATGAAATTTCACCTGCAGAAGCTTGTTGTGCCTTTGCACTACATTTTCCTGGCATATCATCCATAGCACTGAGTAGCAGTAGACCGGAAAAGGTAGCACAGAATATTAAATTAGCTCAGTCAAGGGTTTCTGCTCAA
Source organism: Pedobacter frigidisoli (assembly GCF_032678525.1). Lineage (GTDB taxonomy): Bacteria > Bacteroidota > Bacteroidia > Sphingobacteriales > Sphingobacteriaceae > Pedobacter > Pedobacter frigidisoli_A. The sequence goes on along the minus strand of NZ_JAVTSE010000003.1, from coordinate 648,342 downwards.
TTCTGGGAAGAAATGGTAGAAGAGGGATTAATACAAAACTACTAAAAATGAAATCAATTGTATGCATAGAACCAGGTAAGTTTTCTATAAAAAAAAGTGATATGCCCGTTCCATTACCTGGACATTCCATTTTAAGAATAAAACGGATTGGTATTTGTGGGACTGATTACCATGCCTTTGCTGGCAATCAACCATTTTTTAGTTATCCCCGGGTGTTGGGACACGAGATTTGTGCAGAAATTTACCAGAGTGACAATCAGATTTTCACTCTCGGGCAGCAGGTCACAGTTAGTCCTTATATTTATTGTGGAGAATGTCTCGCCTGCAGAAATGGAAAAACGAATTGCTGTATTTCCATAAAAGTAATGGGTGTTCATGTTGACGGGGCAATGAGGGAATATATTTCGGTACCTGATGCACTTATTATCGATGGCGGAGGCTTACCTACAGATCATCTGGCCCTGATAGAACCCTTAGCTATCGGCGCTCATGGTGTCTCCAGGGCATTCATTTGTCCGGGTGAAACGGTGCTGGTCATCGGCGCTGGACCAATTGGTCTGGCCACGGCAGATTTTTGCAGGATCGCTGGCGCCCATGTGATTATGATGGATGTTAATAAAACACGCCTTGCATTTTGTGAGCGTGAATTGGAAATATTAGGTACTATCAATCCCCTCAGCGAAGATCCGGTAACAAAGATTCTGCAATTTAATTCTGGTAATCTACCGACAGCTGTATTTGATTGTACGGGTAACCTCAATGCAATTGAGCGTGCATTTCCCATAATTGCTCACGGTGGACGGATGGTAATGATCGGTCTCCAAAAAGCTGATATCACATTTTCTCACCCCGAATTTCACAAGAAAGAAGGCACTTTGATGAGTAGCAGAAATGCCCTTCCTGCAGATTTTCTCCACGTCATGCAATGTATAAAAAGCGGTTTGCTAAATGTAGAAAAATACATTAGTCACCGTGTCCCATTTGAAATGTTGATTGGTAAATTTGATGAACTTTCCGCAATAGATACAGGAGTGATTAAGGCAATTGTTACCTTCGATTAGCTTAATTTCTGCTTACGTCTGGCATTACATCTCGGAAGTTGATAATTTAATTTTCTTCCGAGTTTGTTCCCGCTGATTGTTAGCTGATGGAGAATATTCTGATTGTTTCAATGTTATCTACCAACAAGAAAACTGGTACGAATGGATGCCATCCAATACAAACTTATCAAATCCTTTTTTAAGGGGTCGTGGTCAATGTGTCAAACGTAAAGCTGTTTGAAATATATTAATATAGGTGAGTTAAATAAGGGGACAGTGTAGTTTTTAGCATTGTGGCTGAGGTCGTCAGCAAACTGTGACGGTATTGATTTTTAATATGCAGCCCAATTTTTTTATTTTGGAAGCTAGATGTCCGCTCCCTACCGCGCAATGATGGGCAGGTCCATGGCTGTTCCATTGCTCTACAAAGTTTCTTGCGCCGATTGCAAAATGGTATCGCGAGTTTGTGTTTCCTATTTCAAGAATCTCTCCTTTTACGGATTCAGCCTCAGCAAGCAGTAGTTTAATTGTTCCATCACCATTTTCGACTACTGAGAGCAGGGTTACAGGGCCATGTGCAACAGACATCTCCACCGATAGTCCCTGGCCTACTTTTCCATGATAAACCTGAAGGGGCCGCACCTTGATTTTTCCAGCTGAGATCTTGGGATGGCAAGGTCCATCATGCCCCATAAGGACAATATCATCCTTGTAATCCATGGCGTAGTATTCTGTGAACGACCCACCTGCGCCAAAACTGTCAATGATTTTCATCGCGTACGCATTTTTTATCTCAAACTCGCCTGCTACCGGAATATTTTTGCTGGTAAGTATGGAATTGCCAATAATTACTGAACTCGCTGTGTTTTCATTTGCCTTATTACCTGTGCCCTTGTGGTAATAAGAAATAGCACCGATGTGATATTTTGAAACCATTTTATCTAGTGCCACAGAAGTAACAGCTGCCCGATATAGTTCTTCTTCAGAACAATCCGGCTGGACTTCAAAAAGGTTTTCAATTTCTATTCTTTTTTCTTTTATCTCTTCTAACGTAACCAGCTCACTCAGGGCCGAAAGCTCATCAGTCTCAATCACTTCTATATGTCCGCCGAAGGTAGCATTCAAAGCCGTAAGATCACTGTAAATATCCATCATACCACCATAATAATTACCCATTACGCCCAATCGGTTGTAATATAAGGTTTTGGCTACTGAAGCTGCTTCCACCCATTCCCGTATTTCCATTTCCACATGCGGATCATCTTTGAGCATACCGGTGATCTGAAAAAATGGAATTTTACATCTTTTGAAAACGTTGGCGATTTCTGGTACCGAACATGATGAGCAATGAGCCAGCCACTCACCAGTCATTTTCGTACGATCACCGGTTTGATTGAATGCCTGGTAGTCGATGCTTGCCTGAGGCGAAAGATTGAGCACTATTACAGGGACGTTGGCTTTTCTTACTACCGGGAGTACTGTTGCAGAAAGAGCATAGGTTGAAACATACAGGAAGATAAGGTCGACGTTCTCAGTTTTGAAATAGTCTCCTGCCAAGAAAGCTTTATCCACATTATCAATCAGACCAAGATTCAATACCTCTGCATCAAATAATTCCAATTTTCCAGCGATAACATCAAGATAATCTAGAAGCCGGTTTTCCAGGCCTTCAAACTGCGTCCAGTAGGCATCAAGGCCAATGCCGAAAAGTCCGATTTTTAGTTTTGGTTGATTACCCATATAACAAGTACTTTATGTTAAAAAATAGCATGACGCTTACAAACTTATAGAAATGTTTTTCGCAAGAAAATGTCTGATTTGATAGAACACATGCATAATTTGGTTCGGGAGAATAATTATTAGCCTTTTTTCAAGTCTTACATGATGAGATAAATGGTATTTATATATCTTTACTTTTATTGCTCTCCAATGTGCTTTGGATTTTGATATAACATTTTTTCGTTTTTTTAGTTCATTATGATCGACTTTTTTAAGTACTTGCCCCTTAGCCAAAATGATCAGGATTGGGGTTTGTCTGTAATTAATGCCGGACGAACCAATATCAAGCCTTTCACCAATTACCCAAATGTGGTTCATCCCGGACACCATCATTTCAACTGGGAAAGATGGCGTGTGTTAGATGAATATCAGATCATCTATATTACCAGTGGGCAGGGCATCTTTGAATCTGACAGTTGTCCTCAAATCCAGATTCAGGCAGGGACTATTATCATTCTTTTTCCCAATGAGACACATCGGTACAGACCCAGCTATCTCACTGGCTGGCAGGAACAGTGGATTGGTATCAAGGGAACTGTAATTGATAAACTCGTAGCTTCAGGTTATCTGAGCGTTTGCTCCCCCTGCTTTAACGTTGGGTTCAATGAAAAAGTGATGGATTTGTTTGAGGTCATTATTGAAAATGTTCGGAATGAAAAGCCAGGTTACCAGCCTTTAGTTTCAGGAGCTGGTCTTTATCTGATCGGCATGTGTCACGCAGATTTCAGGCAAAATCAATGTTTAGGCAAGGAGGAAGAGGTGCTTATGGAAAAGGCCAGGTTATTATTACGTTCAAATATTTGCAACGTCTATTCTATCCAACAATTAGCCAGCGAATTAAATGTAGGTTATTCATGGTTCAGAAAGTTATTTAAGCTTCACGGCGGCTTATCACCCGGTCAGTATTACCTTCAATTAAAAATAGCAAAAGCAAAAGAGTTACTACTTGATCAGCATCTTGCTATTAAGGCAATATCTTCAGAACTGAACTTCAAATCCAGCTTCTATTTCTCTAGAATTTTTCGAGATAAAGTTGGCCTGAGTCCTTCAGCATTCAGAAAAACGCATTGCCCTTAACCTCCAATAAGTAAGCATTCATTTTAATACGTGCTTCTTTAAAATTTAGTTGAGACATTTTTTAAAGCGTAACTGTTCAATGCACTTTTGCTAACAATCGTTTTTGGTATGGGCCATATGCGATCTTGCGGATGGGAATCCGAAAACCCGGAATTAATAATACTAATTGCTTGTTAGGCGTAAAAAGGCCTGCTAAAAAGCAGTTTGTTGAGCTTCAGTTTGCCTCAATTTGATTAGGAGAGAGTGAGTTTATGTTTTTTACATGTCTGAAAAATATAAAAAAATGTCAGATTACAATAAAAATAGATACAGATTCGCTACATATATTTGACCATGCCCTTTATCTAGTAAAGAAGGATATAACCAAATATTTTACTGCCATGCAAAAGCCCGTCTTTGTTTTGATGATCTTGCTTAGACCCGATCTGTAATTTGAAAGCACAGTTGTTAGCGACACAAACATCAATGCCCAATGGGCAAGACTTGAAACGTTAAGCTAACAAATTAGTAGTAATTTACTTTTTGTATGCTTAACGGACCTGAATAATCAGGCAAGGGAATGCTTTTGCCAGAATTTTTAAACACCTAACTAACCAAATATGGAAATAAATCCAAAGTCGCCGCAATTCTGGCGAAAAAAGTTGATAATCTTGGTCACCTGTTCACTACTGTCAACTGTAAGCATGGCCGGTGAACTCACTGTCAGAATATCAGGCCTAGTCGGTAGGTTCGGCACGCGGCCGTCTGTGGGACATGACGACCGAGTTCCTCCAAATCCCATAAACATGGATATTACTATTAAAGGAAAAGTAACCGATTTAAAGGGAAATGCAATACCGGGGGTAGTAGTAAAACACAAAGAGTCAGGAAAAACAACACAGACAGATTTGCAAGGTATATATGCGCTGGCGATTCCTGTGGCCAGGGGAACATTGGTTTTTTCCTTTATTGGTTATACTACTCAAGAAGTAGTTGTGGGGCAGCAAACCGGAATCAATATTCAGCTGGCTGATGATAATAAAAAACTGGATGAAGTAGTGGTTGTTGGGTACGGAACCCAGAGAAAAGTGAACTTAACCGGGTCAGTCAGCACTGTTTCTTCAAAGAACTTAGACAATAGGCCGATCACGCAAGCTTCTCAGGCATTGTCTGGACTATCTCCGGGAGTTCAGGTACAGCAGGGTGGTGGACGGCCGGGAAGTGATGGAGCGAGTGTGATTATAAGAGGGGTAGGTACCTTCAATTCAGGGAGCAATCCGTTAATACTGATTGATGGGATCGTTGGATCTTTGGATGATGTAGCACCGGATAACATTGGCAGTATGACAGTATTAAAGGATGCGGCTTCAGCAGCTATTTATGGAAATAGAGCAGCAAATGGAGTAATATTGATTACCACAAAGCGTGGACAGAAAGGTAAAACGGCCATCGGTTATAATAACTACCTTGGATGGGAAAAAATTACCAGCCTGCCTGATTTTGTGGATTCATGGACTTATGCTGAACTTACTGGTGCGAATGCTGATGTGGTTGCGAAATACCGCAATGGATCGGATCCGGACAACTTTCCAAACGTGTTCCACCTTAAGGATCTGTTAAATACTGGTTCAGGATTCCAGCAGTATCATAATATAAATATTTCCGGTGGTGAAGGCAATAATGTCTATTACCTGTCTGGTAGCTATCGTAATCATAATGGACTGACTGCTGAAACCAGCAATAAACGATATGACATCCAAGCCAACATAGATACACGGATTAAAGATAATCTAAGTTTGAAAACGAGCATCTTAGGTTTTTCTCAATTACAAAACCAACCGCAATCAAATGTCTCAGGTATCGGAGGAATTATAGGTTACGCAGTACGTGAGCCAAATACGCTTGCAGGACTGAAATCTGATGGTACTTACGGACGTCAGGATTTTTATTCCCCTGAAGCCTGGTTGGCCAGTGAGGGATTTAATAGCTTGCGTGCTAAAAATTTTTATGGGAATACGACTCTTTCCTGGGATATTATACCGGGCTTAAATTTAAGCGGCACCGCAGGTTATCATTATTATACCAGCGTAAATACCACTTACATCGCCGACATCAATATTGACAGAACTACTTATGTAGGTCCTAATAGTTTAAATGTGGGTAATATCGATGGAAATGAAGTTACCCTCAATCTGCTTGCGAAATACAACAAAACTTTTGGTAAAAACAATTTTTCCATATTGGGTGGTTATCAGCAAGAGGCACACCGTGATAATTTTACAAGGGCTTTCCGGGATAATTTCCCCAATAATTTGCTTTTCCAATTAGATGCGGGCGCAACAACGAACCAGCAGACTTCCGGAAGCGCAAATGAATATGCTTTTCAGTCTTACTTTGCCCGTTTAAATTATGATTTCAGCGGGAAGTACTTATTTGAGGCCAATGTGCGATATGATGGATCATCCAGGTTTGCGCTGGATAATCGCTTCGGCATTTTTCCAGCAGTTTCGGCAGGTTGGAGGCTTTCCGAAGAAGCTTTTTTAAAAGATCATGTTCATTGGATCAATGAATTAAAGATTAGGGCTTCTTATGGTTCCCTGGGCAATGCCAATATTGCCAATTACCCTTATCAGTATATTATTAGTACAAATGTTCGCTATAATTTTGGCGGGGTAATTGCACCAGGTGCAGCTGTAACAGCGGCAGCTAATTCCGATATTAAGTGGGAGACTACTACCACCGCCAATATCGGTCTGGACTTTTCGCTTTTTGGTACTCAGCTAAGTGGTACGGTGGATGTCTATGACAGGACAGCCAAAAACATTTTGTATCAGGTGCCAGTATCGTCGACGCTTGGTCTGACTGCGCCCATTCAGAATGCAGGTTCTATTCAGAATAGGGGGGTGGAAGTAAGCCTGTCTTATAACGCTCAAATATGTGGCGTCAAAGTTGGAATATCCCCTAACTTCTCATACAATAATCAGAAAGTAATTAAAATTGCAGGGGATATTCAAAGTGTAATTCCAAATTTCTTTTTGGGCCAGCCATTAAATCCGATATACGGCTTTGTTGCGGACGGACTTTTCGTTGACGCTGCGGATGTGGCGGCTTATCCGACACAGCCAAATGGAGGGGCGCCTGGGAATATTCGTTTTAAAGACATCAGCGGGCCAAATGGAGTTCCTGATGGGAAAGTAGATGCCACTTATGACAGGCAGATTTTAGGAAATACAAATCCTAAAATATCATATGGACTAAATCTCAATGCATCTTATAAAAGTTTTGATTTTTCAGTGTTGTTTTCTGGTTTGGGAGATTACACCGTGCAAATGGGCTCCTATCAAGCCTACGCACTTTATAATGGGGGTAACGTGCAAAGGTGGCAATATGAAAATGCCTGGACTCCAGCTAATCCTGACCGCAACGCACTCTATCCTCGCATCACAAATCTAAGTCAGGGAAGTGCAAATGTACAGCGAAATTCATACTGGAACCGGTCAGGAACATTCTTGAGACTTAAAAATGCCCAAATTGGCTATACCATTCCAGCTAAGCTGATCGGCAAAATCGGATTGGATAGGTTGAGAATTTTTGCTGGTGGGCAAAATCTTTTCACCCTAAATGATTTTTACGATGGCTGGGACCCTGAGAATAGCCAGGGTTCAGGCGATAATCCCAATTTTTACCCACTTACTGCAATTTATACTTTTGGTGTGAATGTAAAGCTTTAGTCGGTTAATCTTTAAATAAAATAGCATGAAAAATTATAAATATAGATATACAATATGTACCTGCCTTACCATTTTATTTTCATTAAGCGGATGTAAAAAAGATTTGCTTGACACTCAACCACTTTCTTCAATTTCTGACGCCACTTTCTGGCGGACGGCAGGCGATGCCACCCTTGCACTAAATGGCGTTTATGATAGTGGCGCAGGCTTTACAGGATATAACTTTTGGGCGGCAACATCGATGGTCAACCTTGATCTAATGGCCGGTAACGGATCAGAAAAGGAACTCATTCCTGATAACTTCACCAATGGCACGCTAAATTCCACTTATGGTTTTGTCGGTTTATATTATACGCAGGCCTATAACCAAATAACACGGTGTAATAATTTCTTGGCCAATATCGACCGCGTAACTATGGATGCTGGCCAAAAGGCGGTCATGATTGGTGAAGTGAGGACAATCAGGGCTTATGATTATTTCAATTTGGCTTTATATTTTGGAGATGTTCCCTTAGTTCAAAAGCTGTTAACAGTTGAGGAGGCAAATTCGGTAGTGCGTACATCAAAATCTCAAGTCTGGTCATTTTGTGAAGCTGAGCTCAAGGGTGCTGCGGCCGTCCTTCCCGTTTCAGTAAGTGCAGATCGCCTCGGCCACATCACTTCAGCGGCAGCATTGGCCATTTTAGGTCGCTTACAGCTCGCACAAAAGAAATGGGCTGATGCTGCGGCAACCTATAGATCGATTATTGATTTCAATTACTATTCAATTGATCCCAGGTATCGTGAATTGTTTTTAAATGCGGGTGAAACAAGTCGCGAGATTATTATGTCAATGCAATATATAAGGGATACATATAATCATGCACTGCTACAATACCTTACCCCGGAGACATGGGGCGGCTGGCACCAGTATTCACCATTTAATGAACTGGTAGAAGCATATGAATGTAAGGATGGCAAAACCATTGGCGAATCTCCGCTTTATGACAAAAATAATCCTTATCAAAATCGCGATCCAAGAATGGATTTCAATATCATGATCTCTGACCGCACTAGTTTTCGTGGACGTGTATACTCTGCAAAGCCAGGAACCACGCTTCCCGATCGGCTCAATCAATATCCAGGGGTGTGGAGTGGTTATGCGATTTATAAATTCTTGGAAGATGATCCGGCAGTGGCTACCACTAATAATACTGGTAATAATTTTCCTCTTATAAGATATGCTGAGGTGTTACTTGGCTATCTTGAATCACAGCTAGAAGCAGGAAATGCAATAGACCAGGCAATGTTGGATGCGACAATCAATAAGGTGCGAGGACGTGCAGTTGTATCTATGCCAGCAATTACTACATCCGATCCGGTATTACTCAGGACCATTATACGCAGGGAAAGAAGGGTGGAATTTGCTTTTGAAGGAATCAGATATTTTGATTGTTTGCGATGGGGCATCATCGGGTCGGAAAATAACCAGCAGTTTACAGGGATGAAACTGACTAATGATCCTTCTAATTACAAAGATTATCCAGTGAATGCTGATGGATATTATATTTATAAAAAACGTAATTTCATTATTGGAAAAAATGAACTTTGGCCGATTCCCCAGTCTGAACGAGATCTAAATAAAAATCTAACACAAAATCCTGGCTATTGAGTGTCACGAACAACAATCATCTAATGAAAGTTGATGCTGTTCAGAAAATGAGGAACGGCCCCTCGGAATCGGCTTACAGAAGCGGGTTTCAAACTGCCGCTAAGCTGCTTTGGTTAAGTGCCTTGGTAGTAAGCGTTAGCGGAAAAGGCATCATTAAAGGTGTCAAGTGAGCGCTAAGAAGGTGAACGCAAGTGAACCACCGATGAGGCGTAGAAAGGATTAGATGATGTCGAAACCGAGGTACAATAGCACTGCGGCACAAGCAGAGCGATCACCTGTTTATTGGCTCTGCGGCATCCGGCGTATAGGCGGCACGAGCTTAGCACAGGCTTCTGAAGGGAACGTGAGAACCTGTCACCACGATGTTAAGGGAAAACCTCAAGTTGAAGACACTGCAAGGGGGAAAGTACCGATGGGTGGCACAGGGGCGGAACGTCTAGTAGTAGTGTTGAAGTTCCTGTAATGGGAGTGGAGCGAAGGGTGTGTATTAACACGCTTTCTATATCTGGCGTGAAACTGATTAGTCAGGAGGTAGCAAAAGGTGAAAGTAAAACACTATTGCCTAGGTCGGTACTGGTGTATTAGTTAATAAGAGCCATATGATGGGAGACTATCAAGTACGGTTCTATGAGGGACTTGGAGTGAAATTCCCCGGTCTACTCGACGAGTGGCACGATTGTTAGTTTTTACCAAGCAATACTGGATTAAAGATGAGGGTGGGATTCTCGGTTGGGCATACATTTGCTGCAGCTAAACCACCATTAAATTAATGTTGTAAAGAGCAATAGTGTCCAATTTAATGGAAAAAGGATCGTAAGAGCAGTTAGTTCCGTAGAGATGAAAGCAATACAACATTCTCTAGATTGGTACTGGTGTAATAGTTGATCAGACCAATACAGGCTTTAAGATGATATCTCAGGGTTTAGCTAATAAGTGAATATTTTCTGATAAGGGAGGTTATTATGGTTAATAGGTTAGTTAAGATTGGCGTCATTCCCTAGGGAATGGCGTTTTTTATTGGTAGTCAGGTAGGAATTTTATTTGTTATGGTGAGATGATGGATATTAGTAATGATCTAATTTCCCTGAGGGAAATGTTACTAGTGGGTTATGTTTGAATGGTAAAGATAAAACTATTAAATGGTTTGTTAATTATTGCCTTCCTGAGATAAATTAGCTCTAGATATTGTGGTTTGGTTTAGGAAAATGCCTCAGGTTAGCAACTTTAGTCGTTTTTCTTATTGCTTTAAGATTATCAATGTTACAGGCACTTAATCTTTTGGGATTAAGTGCCTGTTTATCATTATACTATTTGGAAGTTTTTGGGTACAGGATGAATTTAAGTAAATTTTCGCCACTTAGATATTTTTTAGCGTCATCTCTTAAGCCCGCAGCTGTTAAATCTGAAATTTCCTTTTGGTAGGAATTAACATCATTTGTATTTTGATTGTTGCTTATTTTGCCTAGAAGGTAGCTCGACCAATAATCATTGGTACGTTGTTGAGTTTCGAATTCTCTGGTTTTTTCAGCTTTGAATTTATTAAGATCATCATCCGAAATTCCTTTCGATGACAGCGATTTTATTTCCTGCATTGCTGCGCTGGCAAGCTTTTGCGCATTTTCCGGAGAGCATATAAAGGTGATGTCAAATGCATAGTTGCTTTCGGGATATTTGTTAAAGCCTACATTAACTTGAGGTGTGTATACCCCTCCCTCTGTTTCTCTTAGTCTCTGGGTTAACCGAAATTCGATAATGTCTGAGAGGGCAAGTAGGCTGAGATTGTTAACCTGAGAAAATTTGTACTCGCCGCTTAAAACTAACTTTACCGTTGATCTGGGATTGCTGCCCTGGTAAACTAAATGTTCTTGCATCCCTTTAGGTATTCTAATACCCAGATCCACAAAATTTTGTTGTGTTCCTAAATTCGATGGAAGGCTACCTAAATATTGTTCACATAGGGCAATAAGCTCCTGGGGCTTAAAGCTACCTGTGAATATAAAGGTAAAACCGTTTGCATTACTAAAGTTAGACTTATAAAATTCATATGCCTGATCTAAACTAAGTTTTTTCAGGGTTGATGTATCTGGTGTAATTCTTCGGACGTTGAAATTGCCCAATACCGCAGCAATCGTATCGGAAAATATTGCATCTGCATTATTGCTTCGGCTAGACAAGCTTAATTTAGTGCGACTTATTATGTTATTAAATTTTGCCACATCTTTCCGGGGTCGGGTGGCGTAGAGGTGGATTAGTTGCATTGCAGTTTCCAAATCGTTAACGCTGGATGAGCCTGTAAATCCAGCATACAGTTCGTTGATATATGGGCTAATATTTACATTTTTACCGTTTAGTAATCTGCTCAACTCATCTAGGTTAAAGTCGGCAACCCCACCAGCTGCTATTATGCTTGATGCATTGGATGCGGAGATATAATCATGATCACCAACTAGGGAGGTTCCGCCTGCTTTGAATGCCCGGATCAAAATCTCATCGTTTTTAAACTGAGTTGGTTTCGATACAATCTTGATCCCGTTGGAGAGAGTATATTCCGTAGCGCCTGTTCCAGAGATATCTTTTTTAGAAATTACTGTTCCCGCAATAGGCTTTTTATTCATTAATTTAACAGGTGTGTTATTGGCAACGTAAGCTTCTGGCTTCAATAAGTCAAGTTCCTTGATCCATTTGATAATAGTGGTTTGGCTTGGAAGATTTTCTTTTGCATTTTCCGGTCCCGTAACTATAATATCCTGATCAGGAAGGTTAATCAGTGATTTTGCCATGGAATTAACCTCATCCAGGGTAATTTTTGTAAGTGCATTTTTGCTCATTTGATACTCTGTATCAATGCCAGGTGCAGCTTCGTTTTTGGTAAAATAGTTAACATATTCTCTTACATAATTTGCTGACGGTGTCTTCTCCTTTTCTTTGAGCATATTGTCCAGGCCTGAATAAAAAGATGTTTTACAAAAGTCCAATTCGGCTTGAGTAAAACCATCTTTATTAATCCTGATAATTTCTGAATAAGCATTTTTGAAGCCTGCCTCAAGTTGATCAGGTTTGAGTGTCGCTGAAAAATTAAATACGTCTAGATTCGCCAGGTAGTTTGAGCATACTGCATTTGCTGAGATATAGGGTAAATTAGCTACTTGTTGCAACTTACTAAACCGTGAAGCAAGCATTTGATTAAATATATTTCGAACAACCGCACAATAATACTCCTGCTTAGTCTGAACCGGTTTCCCGTTAAATTTGTTCAGGATTTGAATCTGTATAAACTGGGCTTCCGGATCTGTAAAACTGATAAACTGTTTTTTTCCGCTCAAGGGCACTGTAAATATTGGTCGTCTTTGTTCATTTACAGGGTTTTTTAGATCAGAAAATAATGATTTGACTTTAGCTTCCATTTCAATTGGATCAATATCACCTACAATAATTACTGCTTGGAGATTAGGTCTGTACCATGTATCATAGAATGCCTTAATTTCGTTGGGTTTAAAATTTTTAATAACTTTTTCAGTACCTATGGGCAGGCGTTGAGAATAAATGGAATTATTAAGCAGAATAGGAAATGTCTTTTCCATTACCCTTTCCTGCAGGCCGATTCTAGATCTTTTTTCTTCGAGAATCACTCCACGTTCTTTGTCAATCTCAACGGGATCTAATGTGGCGCCATGTGCCCAGTCTCTGATAATTTGCAATCCATTTTTTAAAATTTCAGGATTATCTGAGGGTAATGGCAGTTGATAAATAGTTTCATCAAATGCAGTATATGCATTTAGGTCTGCGCCGAACTTGACTCCGGACTTTTCTAAGTAATCTATCAGTTCATTTTTTGGAAAGTGCGTTGTGCCGTTAAAATTCATATGCTCTAAAAAGTGGGCTAAACCACGCTGGTTTTCTGTTTCCAGAATCGATCCTGCTTTTGTGGCCACATAGAGCACAACTCTTTTTTCAGGATAGTTATTTTTGCGGATAAAGTAAGTTAGACCATTTGCAAGTTTTCCTGTTTTTACTTCAGAGTCAAGGGGAATAATTTCTGTTCCTGGTAAGCTATGATTTTTTAGCGGGGGGGCTTGCGCAAAAGAACCATATTGAGATAATGAAAGCAATATGAGTGAGAACAAGAAGGCACGTATTTTGTGTGTCATGGAATAGCTATTTTGATGAATAATTTTGTAATATCGAATGAAATTTATGGAATGATAATGTTTCAGTTAGGTGAAAAAGAAATCATATTAATAGGTTTTATCACGGTTATGTTTTTAACACATATCTTAATGGAAATAAGTATGACATTGAAATATAGTTGTGAAAGCATCAAAATTTTGATTTCATTCACCTGTAAGAAATCATCGAGTAATCACCAAATTATTGATTGGGCGTTGCTTTTCTGAAAATTTCGCTTAGTTTCTTTTCTAAGTCATCGCCTCTTAAATTAACAGCAACGATTTTGCCATCTGGATTAATCAGAAAGTTTTGTGGGATTGACTGAATTCCGTATAGTTTTCCAGCTACATTATCAAAGCCCTTTAAATCAGCCAAATGTGTCCATCTACCGACTTTATCGTCACTAATTGCTTTCAACCAAGCCCCTTTAGCTTTTTCTGAATCCATAGACACGCTCAGGATCTCGAATTTGTTAGCTTTAAATTTTTCATAAGCTTTAATGAGATATGGACTTTCTTCTCTGCACGGATGACACCAGCTTGCCCAAAAATCTAATAGGACGTATTTACCCCTGAAAGATTTCAACGAAACAACCTTGCCGGATGTATCTGGCTGTGAAAGCTCAGGCGCTGTTTTTCCTATCGTTACCCTTGCTACCTCATCCAGCTGCGCTTTTATTGCGATTGCAGTAGGTAGTTTCTTGAATGCCGGCGCTAGGCTGTTATAAATAGAATCAACACCGGGTAATCCAAAACCTGCATATTGTTGCATTGCGAAAACACTTAATGCAGATGTTTTGGCGTGCGATTTCGCATAGTTTTTGTAAACGCTGACTGCTATCTGACGATTCAATTCAAAAATTTTATCTGCATAAGGTTTAGCCGCTATAGAATCTTTCTTTTCCATAGCCCGGTTATATTGGTCTCCAATTTTGATAATCTGTTCCTGTATTGCTAGTTTTTTAGCTTGTAAAACCTCGAAATCTTTCTGGAAGGGTGATCCCGAAACAGTCAGCATCTGTATATTGCTCCCTGATTTGATATACAGATTATTTGCGCTCAGGATAAAAGTTCCGCCAAATTCGAAAAACTTGGTCTGCAGGGTCGCAAATGAGGGTTCACTGATCTTTCCTGTAAAAGTTCCTTTACCATCACGCACACCTACGCTGTCCTGGCCACTGTTCATCTTACCATTCTCCATGTTGAAATAGTTCAAAATCAAAATCTCCGGTACTGGTTTTATATTGCTTACATCTACTGTGACAGAGAAGGTCTGCCTGGTTTTTTCCTGGCTCATCACTTTTCCGGAAAAGCAAAGGAATATCAAAACCATTTTAATTATTTTCTTCATATGTGTTTATCGTATAATAGGTAACCTAATTCTTATTGATTCCAGCTGATTTGCTTAGAATTTACTTTTAATTGATGCAAAAACCCTTTTAATTTCCTCCAGTTCGCTGGGCGTTGCTCCTCCTGTTTCCCTAAGAATTTTTTCAAAGGTTTTATAGGTTGACTCATCTGCGGTATCGGGATAGCCGTTATAGTCGGCTAGGAATTTCCCGTTCTTATCTATAATTATCCAATATGGAATACCAATCCTGTCTGGCCCCTGATACTTTTTTATAATTTCCTTTGCCCCTGGATTTTGATCGGTGATGTGATTTTCACTTTCAAGAACGGTGATGTGATTAATGGCATACTTTTTATCAAAAAATGCCCTAACAGAAGGTTGGGACATGGCCGTATCAAGTACGTGGCACCAGTGACACCAGGAAGCATGGAAAATGATGAACGCTTTTTTATTCTCTTTATTTGCTATGGCAACGGTCTGACTGATAATGTCCTGCGCAGCAGGTGGTGCAATTTTTTTGTATAAAGCAGTCACTTTTCGATTTAAATCCTCGGCATCTCTGAATGTGAAGGTTTTGTTTTTAGTCAATAAGTCGCTCAACTTACTTAAATCGGCAAGGCCTTCCGTGAATCCACCGCTAAACTGTGCTAAGACTTTAACGTTTTGATCCAGTAGAATGACAGCGGGATATGGTGGAATTCCTTCAGTTTTTATATAATACTGATCAAAAACTTCCTTAGCGTCGGGATTTTCCCTTTCTCTATATTTAAGCGGCTCTTTTGGATTAATTTCGCACAACACGAAATTTTTCGATAGAATGGGTTTTACCTCTGGGTTGTTTAATACCTTTTGGAGGAATGGAGACCATGCATTCGTTGAGGAATAAGCCACCAGCAAAACTTGTTTGTTCTCCTTTTTTGCTTTTAATACTGCATTTTTTAACAATGTCTTTGCTGGTATACCCAGACGGGGTTGTGCAGAAATATTGTTCCAGATAGTTAGCATACCTAATGCGAGTAATCCGAATTTTTTAATTTTCATCATTTTGATTAATTGAAAGTTAGTTTGATCCGCTTAATGTTGCCAGCGCGTAATGCGCTGGCAACGTGGTGTAATTAATAATTTGGAGAAGCGAATACTTGATAACTGTCAGTAGAAAAGGGTGCTGAACTGAGCGAACCAAAAACCACCAAGGTTATAGCCTTAAAGCGAGCAGAAGTACTTGAAATGGGGTAGCCGTATTGACTAAGGTTAAATGTGGTCAATATTTGTCCGCTGGAGGCGTCTATGATATCAAAATCCAAGCCATTCCTTCCCTGCGAGCCGCTTAATGAGATTTTTTTAAATTCAGACTTTTCTTTATAGCTGATATTTGTTCCCAGACTGTTGCCTGATATAGAAAGATTTATTGATGGGCCATCCGATGATAGGTTAATCACGCGTACCGCCAGCGCACTGTCTGTATATCTTGGGATGATGTCATCCTTTACAAGCAAGTTTTCTCTCTTGCTCGCATTACCAGCAATAAATAATGAATACATTTTTAGCGGTTCCAGGTTAACAGTATTGCTGTAAAATGTTTTCAGTGTATCTGAAGCCGATACTACTTTTAAATCCGCACTTCCTGATCGAATTCCATAGACAATCGAATTTTTTAAATAGAGTGGGCTATTCTGACTGTTTTGCTTGGTATATATAATTTCGGACTTAAAAGGATTAATGTACACAGCAAAATCATCTGTTGCAACATTTACGATATTAAGTGATGCCAAAAGGGGCTCGGGGTTGACTGCAATATCTTTTTTACAGGCCATTGCGAAAATGGTCAGAAAGGCAGAGAGATAAATTAATTTTTTCATTTCCTATTTTCTTTAGATTAGTTGTAGCCTGTGTTCTGTGTTATATTACGGTTAAGCTTAATATTTTCAAATGGGATAGGCCATAACTGTTTGAAGGAAGCCCACGTGCCACCTTTGATAGGTGAAACATTAGTCATGACAGTATTGATAACAGCTGTTCTTTTAAGATCAAAAAAGCGATGTCCCCATTCGCAGAAAAGTTCGACTTGACGTTCCTGTGCGATTGCTGAATTGATGTCACCTTTAGATAAAGCTCCGCTATATGCTGAAAGTCCTGCACGAAGACGGATTACATCTAGGTCTTCTTTAGCTCCGGCGGGATTATTGGTTTCATTTCTGGCCTCTGCCCGAATGAGTAGAATTTCCGCTAATCTGATTACCGTTTCATTATGTTCCGGGATTGCCCCAAATCTGGCATTCTTGTACTTATAGGGGATGCTCAATGTGGTTCCGAAATTATCATAATTGTAAATCCATTTTTGCTTTCTCTGGTCTCCGTTTTCAAATGAGGCGAGCAGCTGTGGACTTATTGTCGAGGACCAGCTATCGCCAAAACTGCCGATTCCAAATTGTGGATAATAATTGTAACCTTGTGAATAATAATAGGTTTGTTGCTGTAAATCAAGTTGCCAGATGGCTTCGGTATTGATTGAACCCGAATTTTTTAGAAAAACTTGTTCCAGGTCTGATACCAGTGCGTATGTGGTGTTGTTATTGATAATCTCGGTTGCTTTAGCAGCAGCGTTAACGTAATTTTTCTGGTAAAGATAAACCCTGGCCAGCATTGCCTTAGCCGCCCATTTGTTAGGTCGAATACGGTCAGATGAACTGGCTGAACTATTTGATCCAACGTAATCATTTCCCAATAAGTTTTCAGCATTCAAAAGATCTGTAACAATCTGCTGATAAACCTGTGCTTGTGTGCTTTTAGATATTTGGAGATTCGTCCGATAATCTGTATTGATCACCAGCGGTAAGTCGCCATATATATTGGTCAAGTTAAAATAGGCAAAAGCCCGGGTAAACATGGCTTCTCCCAGCAGCTGATTTTTTACCTGTCCTGTAATGCCAGTGGAGTTGTTTAGCCCGGAAATAATCTGGTTTGCCTGGCTGATCACCTTAAAGTAATTTCGCCAAAGGTTATCATTCAGGTTTGCATTCAGCGAATTAACATAGCAGTTTCTTGTAAAATCTCCACCATCCAGATTAGTGAGTTCGTCAACATAACTACCGGTATAACGGCTCATTTGGTATGGCGTTTGATTGGCCAGCGTAAGATACATGCCCACTTCTGCAGCCGTCGCAGCCTTGACATCATTGAATACCGTATTCGAATCAATCAGAGTCTGCGGGGCTGGTAGTTCGATAAATTTTTTGCACCCTATTGCTGATAAGATGATCAGCAAACAAAGAAATATATTTATGCTTTTCATTTTTTTGTCTTTAATTGTCATGATAATTATAAAGAGACACGTATTCCCATTGAAATAGTTCTTAAGGGAGGCATTCCCGGCCCGGTTACCTCAGGATCAGGACTTGCGTATGGTGTAATCACCAAAACATTATCAATATTTCCATAGATTTGTAGCCCTTTTATTGAAAATTTATTTAACCATTCTTGCGGGAAAGTATAACTAAGATTAATGTTTTTTAATCGGATATACGAGCCATCAACAACTGATGCATCAGAATTAACATAATTGAAAAAATTAGTGGTAGCATTTGCAAAAAATGCGCCGGTGGTAAACCGTTGCACCACGCTGTTATCACCGGGTTTTTGCCATCTGTCTAAAACCATTACCGGGCTATTACTGAAACTACCCGAAGCCCCGTAATTAGCCAGATAGGCCCTTTGGGTTTGCTTAACAAAACTTATCAGCACATCTAACTGGAAATTTTTGTAACTTACAGTATTCGTTAACCCCCCATAATAAGATGGAGAAATATTTTTGATAGCTGTTTGATCCAGGTAATTGATCACCCCATCTTTATTTGTGTCTTCAAAGGTATATAAGCCTGTTTGCGGATTTAAACCTGTGTAATGGTATAGATTTCGAGCGCTTAATGGTTCACCTATTCTGTAAAAACTGGCGTACACTGATTGATCAAGTGAGGGGAAGGATATTAACTTATTTTTAAGAAAACTTAAATTGATGTTGGTGCTCCAGTTTACTTTACTCGATTTTAGATTTATGGTATTTAATACAATCTCAAGCCCTTGGTTTTGTACTACGGCAGGCAGGTTCTCTAAAATATTCTCGTAACCCAGGTACGAAGGTAAAGTTGTAGACACCAGCTGGTTTCCGGATCTGTTTCGGAAATAATCAACGGACAGATTTAAACGGTTATTGATAAAACCAAGATCTATTCCAAGTCCAATTTTGTGATTACTTTCCCATGCGGTCTCAGGATTGGCCAAACGGGTTGGTACAAGTCCTGATACATTTCCGTATAGAGTATTGTTGCTGGTTTCGTATGTGGTTAAAATATTATAGTCATCAATTTTATCGTTACCGGTGATTCCGTAATTTACTCTCAATTTACCTAGGCTTAGCCAGGTGAATTTTTTAGCAAACTCCTCATTTGAAATCAGCCATGCTAAGCCGGCCGATCCAAAGTTGCCATATTGCCTGTCAGGTCCGAAACGACTGCTCCCGTCTCTTCTGCCTGTAAGATTGATAATGTATTTCTCTTTATAAACATAGTTTAATCGGGTGTAAAAGGCTAAATAATGATAATCAGCATATCTCTGGCTGGTAAATGATTTGGTTTGTGCCGAGGAATAATTATCAAGTTGAGCATCACTTAAAAAACCCTGTGCCATGAAGGCAGAGCCGGTAGAACGCGTCTGCTGGAAAGTGGATCCTATTAAGGCCGAAAAATTTCCGTTTCCGAGTTTTTTATTATAATTTATTTGTGGTTCTGCAATCCAGGATTTTGAATCACTTTTTCCAACATTTACTGATGCTGAACTATACTGGTCATCAGGAGAGATAGCTGCAAATGGGTTTTTACCTAATTCATTTAGTTGTACTTTATTATAATTAAAGTTTGATGTAAAGTATAAATCGGGCGTGATTTTATAGCTAAGCCTGAAATTTCCCAGCAAATTATCAGTTACTGATTTCACTGTTCTCACTAAATTGATTGCCGGATTGCTATTGAAAGTATTGTTTTCGAAATTAATCTTCCCATCTTCTGTATACAAATCTGGGGCGTTTGGCGCCATTCTTAAAATAGAAGTGGTGGGATCATTCAGTGGCAGCAGGTTATTGTTGTTGATATAACTTATCTCTGCCGTTAAGCTCAATTTTTTATTATTCGATGTATGAGTAATACTGGTTCTTAACGATGCAGTTTTATCCCCCAGGCCATCGCCGCTATTGAATATCAATGATTGTGTTCTATATCCACCGTTAATGATGAACTGGGTATCCTGGTTTCCGCCAGATATGCTGGCTTGCAGATTGTTGATGCTCGCGTTATTCCCTAACAATTCTTTTTGCCAGTCAGTAAATTTGTTCTGATCCCAAGTTGTGAGGTCATAATCACTCGATTGAATGTTTGCACCGTCATTTCTATAAGCTTCCTTTCGCATTTCCAAATACTGCTGGGTATTCAACATATCAACAAATTTTGGGTAAGCGGAAATTGAATGACTATAATCCACAGAGGTTACAGTTGCGCCGATTTTACCTTTTTTTGTCGTAATTAAAACTACTCCATTGGCACCTCTGGATCCATAAATAGCTGTAGCGTCGGCGTCTTTCAAGATAGTGATTTCTTCAATATCGTTAGGATTCAATGCCGCCAGAGGATTAAGCCCCATAGAACTTCCATTTTGCTTATTTGAACCTACAAAAGATAGTGTGCTGGAATTGTATGGGACCCCATTTATAATGTAAAGTGGTTCTATGGCATTATTAATACTATTTCTACCCCTTATGGTAACCTGCTGCATCGCTCCTGGTAGTCCAGAAGAAGTTTCGATATACAATCCGGGAACTCTTCCTTGCAAACCCAGAATTGGGTTGGTCGATGGCGTTTTGCGTATATCATCACCGCTGACCATTATACTTTTGCCTGTAGAGAGTATTTCGCTTTCTGTATAGTAACCTTTATTGATCACAACTTCATCAAGCTGGTTAACTTTTTCAGAGACGGTGATGTCAAGATTCGTTTTTCCCTGAACATAGGTGTATGTCGTTTGTATCGTGAGGCCATTAACTCTTATGGTAGATAAGGGGTCCACATTTTTGAGCATATAATACCCATTCGCGTCCGTTACAACAATGTTATTGGTATTTACAACCTGAACGGCCAGTCCAGGGTAGGGGTCACCTTTGATGGTACTCACCTTGCCAGATACATTTATAGGCTTATCCTCATTTTTTTCGGGCTGAATTGATCGTGGCGTCACAACAATTGTTTTGTTTGTAATTACATATCTAACAGGTTGATCTAAGAAAACAGCCTCAAGCACACTATTTAACTCAGCTTTTGTGAAGGTCTTGCTGATTGTTTTGGTGTTCTTTAACTGATCTTTCCTATAAAAGACCTCATAACCTGTTTGCGATCCGATTTGCTTTATTACACTTTCAAGTGTCGCATGCTTGACATTTAGGGTTACAGTTTGTGCATTAATGCGGCTACCTAACCCTTGTATGACGATAATACAAAAGATGGCGATGACTAAGCGAATGATTGGAGATCCATTTCCACGGCTTGCCCCAGACGCGGGATAACCTTTTTTGGGTAAAATTAATTGCATAAATTTGATTGTTTGGTTGGGTTGATAAGTGGTTGATACTGCTTTTAGTCAGTTACCTGACCGGATTTTCCGGGGGCATTGCAGTGCTCCCGGTTTGTTATTGTTTTGAAACTATAATTTTTTTGTTTTCATATCGGAAATGCACGCCATTCAATTCAAGAACTTTGAGAACCTCAATTAAATTGTTGTTCATCTTTGTGCCTCCTGAAAATCTCAAGTTTTCTACGCCTTCTTCGTAGATAACATCTACATTGTACCATCTTTCAATTTGATTCATGATCGTGTTCAGGTCAGTATCTTCAAATTTGAAAATTCCTTTTGTCCAAGCTATTGCCGTCTCTGTTTCAATATTCTGAACGGCGAGATTGTTTGTAGACTTTTGGATAATTGCCTGTTGACCCGGTTTAAGTAATCGCCTCTGCCCGCTGGTCTGTAATTCAATGCTCCCTTCCAGCAAGGTCGTTTTGCTTAATGACTCATTGGGGTAATCGTTAATGTTAAAATGTGTTCCCAGCACCTTTAATGACTTGCCTGCAAATTTTACAATAAATGGATGGCTTTTGTCTTTTGCAATTTCAAAATAGCCCTCGCCTGCAAATTCTATGACACGTTCCTTAGCCTGTGCGAAAGAGACAGGAAATCTAATGTATGAACTAGCATTAAGCCAAACCTGGCTTCCGTCTGGCAGTAATACCTGATATTTCCCTCCTCTGGGGGTTTCAATTTTGTTTAACTCAGCCGATCCGTTTTTTAATGCTTCATATTTAATTTTTCCATCTGCTGATTTAATAACTCTTGTTCCATTCTCTAAAGCTATAATGCCATTATCTGAATTATTCAATACAATCTGTCGTCCGCTTGAAAGGGTTAGCAAGGCGGTGTTTATTCCTGGGGCTGCGTCAATCTTTGCAAGGGATTTCACAATTGGAATTCTATTATTTGACTGCTCTAGATAATATAGAGATCCCGCAATGATGGTCAATGCTGCAGCAATACTCCACTTTAACCATAAGCGAATAGGATTTCGTGTGCTTCGTATCCTTCGATCATTTAAGGTCGTATCTATACGGTCGAACATTGCATTCTGTGTGGCCAGGTCTAAAAACGCTCTCGCAGGTACTTCAATAGCTGCTGAGGCAAATGAGCTTAGGGCTTCGTCAAATTCTACTTCATGGTTACCGTCCCGAATAAGTTCGATAACCAATTCGTATTCGGTGTCGGAACAATTTCCTCGTATAAATTTTGTAAAAAGTATCTGTATCGCCGTGTTCAATTTATCCTCCTTTAATACCATTACAACTGGCCGGTGGATTACATATACAAGGAAACTAAATAAAAAGGATATTTTATTTTATATTGATTACAGGAGTCTTATTTTGTTAGGTAGAGCAAAATCAAAGTTAAGGATCCCTTAATGATGATATAGCGTTTAATAGATTTCAGTGCTCTAACCATTTGAGTGTTTACCGTGCCCTCTGTTATTCCAAGTTGCTTGGCTATTTGCTTATAGGACTTTCCCTCGAGTTTACAAAGATTGAAAATCCGTTTGCGTTGATCTGGAAGCTTCGCAATGGCTTCCAATATAATGGAACTGCTTTCATTAAAATTTACCTGATCTTCAGTAGCATGACTTGAAACGATCCGGTGTTTTTTGATTTCGTCCAATATGTATGATTCGTTTCTTGCCCTTTTGATTAAATTCAGCAAGTGGTTTTTTGCAACGGCAAACAGGTAAGGTTTAAAATTTCGTTCCGGATCGATACTGGAGCGGTTTTCCCAAATTTTGACAAACACGTCGTGGACAACATCTTCCGCCAGTGCCGGAGATTTCGAAGTATGAAGGATGAACTGATGCAAGTCGGCTACATAGCGATTGTAAAGTTCCCTGTAGGCATTTCTATCCTCCTTTTGAAGCAATTTCAGGAGTTTATCATCTGAAAGGGACACTAAGAAGGTCATTTGTTGATTACTTACTTTGTTATTTTTAAACTGTTCAAGATAACAAATATGATCAATAAATTTTAACCAACCTAGTGAGACCTATCTCGGGTGAGTATATCTGTTGCTTTTTCTACCAATTGACCTATACCTGATCCAAGTGTTGTGGATAGTTAAAGGATAGAACGTATAACACTATAAACATTAGAAATTATTTCGCATTCTATATTATAATGCTTCACGGCCTTGTAAATTATCACCAATAGAAAGGCGTGCGATGCGCATGATATGATATTGATCTGAATCGGGGAATAGCAGAGAATAATATCAGCCTATTTACACCTTTTAAAAAACGGACATTAATTCGAATCTAAGCTTATGGCACACTGAATAAAATTTATACTAAAACCTTCAATAATTTGCTGACCGTGCCCAATGGGTGGTCTATATTGGCAATAGCATTTACTTTTAAAACCATGTAGCTTTCGTGTATTGCTCAACAGGGATGTTAATTGTAGCTGTTATTTCTCGTCGTTGGTTTACACATAAAAAAAATCAAGGAAAAAATGCAGGTCATTTCACAGCTATAATCTGCAAGAATTTAATGAATGTAGCTTGTGGTGTTGATATATTTCAGTGCACATCTTATTCAGATCCGTCCAGATTATTAGGTGTGATAAAGTCAAGTGAGTGAATTAGCTAATTTAGGAAATTTAAAAGCTTTTTCATTTTAATTGGTATTTTGCGGACGATTACCATGGCTATCAAGCTAAGTACAGCGCTATGACCAGAATCCTAACTAAATACATCGCAATTACAATTCTTGCAATATTTTCATCTTTGTCAACCCTGCATGCCCAGGAGCAAATCGATCGGATCGGATTAATCGAAGGAATATCGAATAATGGTGTGCGCTGCATTCAACGGGACGCCTATGGTTTTTTGTGGTTTGGTACTAAAGACGGATTAAACAGGTATGATGGATATGGTTTTAAGGTCTTGCGAAATCAATTCAATGTTCCTAATTCGCTGATATGTAATAGCATCTCGGTATTGGCCAGTGATGCGGGTAGCAAGCTATGGATCGGTACGCGTCAGGGACTTAATGTCTACGATCAGATCATGGAAAAGTTTAACACTGTATCATACTCTGATGGTGCAAAAAGAAAAAATATTACGCAGGTTATCAAGGATATAAAAATAGATAGATCTCAAAATGCTTTGATTGCCAGTGAGGGGATTGGATTGATTAGTTGTAAAAAAGGTGCTTTCAGTGGGGACTTAATTCCATTATACATCAAGGGCGAGAGGATACAAAACTACGGTGTTCAGTCGATTGGTATCGATCGGTCAGGTCGCACCTGGGCCTTTGTGCAGAGTCAGGGACTAGCTGAATTAGATTCAAAAGGAAAGAAACTGCAAATCAAATGTTCAGACATTAAGCTTGCCTATTGTATGCGTATCTATGAAAATAACATTTTCATTGGGACCGCCTCAGGGGTTTATCGTTATGACAAAGAATCAAATCGATTTAACATTCTTCAAGGGACAGCGAATAATTTAGTGAGCGTATTTAGTCTGGATTTTGATAAAGAAGGAAACCTTTGGATTGGTTCGAAAGACCAGGGCATTTCGATTTATAACTTTAAATCCAAAGTAATTCAGCACATCAGATCAGGAAATAAGAATAACCAGATTGGAAATGGGATTGTTTATGCTATTTATGTCGATGAGGAAAATCGCAAATGGATTGGGACATCTCTTGGTGGTGTAAGTATTATAGATCCACGAAAAAATCGTTTTCAACGAATTACATATCAGTCCGGAGAAATCAATGGCATTCAAGCTAATGAGATTTCAGGTATATTTCAGGATAAATATAAAAAAGTTTGGATCGGAACAGAACTCTCAGGGGTTACGGTATGGGATAGAGATCGGAACGTTTTCACCAGTTTTAAGCATAATCATTCAGATCCGGGTAGCATTTCCGGAAATTATATCACCAATATAACTGCTGATGCCAATGGTGCTGTCTGGCTCTGCACACAATCAGAAGGTATAAATCGCTTCGATCAAAAAACAAAAACTTTTAAGCGCTACCCATGCATCAATCCCGTGACTGATTCAGAAAGCAACCCCGCTTATTTTTTGTATAACGATCTTAACCGAGATTTGTGGGCATCAACGCTTAGGAGGGGAACCTTGCTAGGTGGATTATATCGATTTGATGCCAATAACGATCGATTTGAATTATTTGATACGGGCTTGACAGATCTTTTTAGTTTGAAAGAAGATCAAGCAGGTGTGCTCTGGGGAGGGACGTTAACACAATTGGTCAAGATTGATAGAATAAATAAGCATCATCAGTTTTATGCGATTAATTCTATCGTCAGGGCAATTTACGACGATGCCCATGGGAATTTGTGGATTGGAACCGAAGACGCTGGACTCTTGCTTTTTGATAGGACTAAAGGAATAATCACAAAACGATTTACCACTGAGGATGGACTTTGCAATAATGCTGTGCTGACTATATTGGATGATCATTTAGGCAATCTTTGGTTGAGCACTTATAATGGACTTTCTAAGTTTAATATCAAGAACAAAACATTCTCCAATCTGTATCAAGGAGATGGTTTGCAGAGTAATCAGTTTCAGGCCAATAGTGCACTGATGCTTAGCAGTGGTGAGATGATTTTTGGTGGGATCAACGGCTTGAGCCTATTCTCACCTTCATCTATTCTACCAGTTAATAATTTTCCGCCATTATTGTTAACTAACCTTAAGATCAATAATGCACCTATCGATCAAAGTGCAAATTATATTGCCTCTACAGAAAACGCGCAGATTACGGCACTTAAAGTTCCGTATAGCCAGGCCGTGTTTGAATTCGGATTTACCGCGTTAGAGTATTCAACACCTAATAAAATAAAATATGCTTATTTTATGCAGGGATGGGATAGAAATTGGAATAATAACGGTAATGCAAGAAAGGCATCCTATACCCACATTGATGAAGGAAGCTATCTGTTTAGGGTAAGGAGTACAAATAGTGAAGGGCTATGGAATAAAAAAGAGATTACCTTAAGAATTATTGTACTACCGCCCTGGTACCGTAGCTGGTGGGCTTCCCTGTCATATTTGGCAATTATTGGATGTTTTGTCTATGTCTATCTTTGGTATCGTTCAAAACAAATTAATCTCAAATACCAGGTACAAATCGCTAATATCAGCGCTCAGCGTGAGAAGGCGGTGCTGGAAAAAGAGCGCTCTGAGTATGAGAAGGAGCGGGTCATAAGAGAGAAGGAAACAGAAATTAATGAAAAGCGTCTTACGTTTTTTACCAATATATCACACGAGTTCCGAACACCCTTAACACTTATTATTAATCCGGTTAAAGACCTTATCGATAAATACAGCGGGAATACTGGCATTCCTAGGAAAGACAAAGAACTTAATATAATCTATCGAAATGCCCGCAGAATGCTGAGTTTGGTTGATCAGCTACTACTTTTTAGGAAGGCAGAAACTGATACTAACCAGCTTCGTATCCGGGAACTCAACATCATTGAATTATGTAAAGAAGTTTACGTATGCTTTACCCAGCAAGCGAATGTTCAAAATATAATCTATCAGTTTGATGCTGAACATGGTGATGCGGAAGTTTTTGGCGATTGGGATAAAATTGAAATTATCCTGTTTAACCTTCTTTCAAACGCATTTAAATATACTCCCCCATATGGTAGTATAACATTAAAAATCTCCATTGAATTGGAAAGTGTATTGATTTCGGTTGAAGATACCGGACCAGGTGTACCTCAGGATGTCGGTAATAAAATCTTCGAAAGATTTTACCAGGTGAGCGGCCGCGATTTTCAATCTAAACCCGGTTTTGGTATTGGTCTATTTTTGGCTAAACAATTCGCTCTTGCCCATTATGCGACACTTGATTATGTCAGTAAGCACCAGCAGGGGAGTATCTTTACACTACAGCTTCTAAAGGGTAATGCCCATTTCAATGGCGCTATTTCACTAGATAACATGGCATTAAATAATGGTTCTATTTTAGAGGAACTATTACCAGATGATCATTCCGAAAGCCCCGAGGTAGACGATGAAAATTTTGTCTTAAGTGAAATCGTTACCGATAAAAAATCCATATTAATTGTCGACGATGAGATCGATATCAGGAAGTACATTAAAAACATGTTCTTAAAGGATTATATTATTTACGAGGCGGGAGATGGAATTGAGGGGTTTAATTTGGCACTGGCTAAGATTCCTAACCTGATTATTACGGATTTCAAAATGCAGGGAATGGATGGAATAGAACTTTGCGAAAAAATCAAGGCAGATGCAAGTATTTCTTTTATCCCGGTAATTATGCTAACCGCCAGTTCTTCCTCTGATATTAAAATTAAAAGTATTGATGGTGGTGCCGATGATTATATTAATAAGCCTTTTGAAAAGGACTATTTAATTGCCAGAGTAGCCAACCTCCTTAAAAACAGGAGCAACATTCAAAAATATTTTTATAATGAAATCACGTTACAAAAAAATTCAATTGTCGTTTCTGAAGAGTATAAGCAATTTCTGGATAATTGCATTTCTGTGGTTGAAAGAAATCTAATGAGCGCAGAATTTGGTGTGAAAGATCTGGCGCAAGAGGTAGGGGTTAGCCATTCTAATCTTTATAAACGTGTGAAGTCCATATCTGGGCAAAGCGTTAATGCGTTTATCCGTTATATCCGTCTGAAAAAATCTGCTGAACTGTTCATAAATACAGATCACAATGTAAATGAAGTCTCCTTTCAAGCTGGTTTTTCAGATGCAAAATACTTCAGTAAACAATTCTCGAAACTATTTAAAATGACACCCTCTGAGTTTATTAAAAGGCATCGTAAAATTTTCAATAGTGGTTTAAAGCGTGAATAATGGCATTTCCTGAAGGTTTTGGGGTGAAAATACACTCCTAAATTACCAAAATCACACCCCTCTCCATTTTATTACCTGTATATCTTCGGTAAGTAATTATTCTTTTTTAATTGAGATAAGCAATTGGAAAAATTCATGCAGAAAAATCAGCATGAATAGAATCCAATAGTTTCAATATTAAAAATTGTATTGCGCACTAACCAAATAACTAAATAATAAGATGGCACAATTTGAGGATTTAACCGCCTTGTGGGAGCAGGTCAAAATTGGAAATGAAACAGCATTCAGTAGTTTGCATGGACAACTTTATCAAGGCCTATTTATATATACGCTTAGGATTGTTGAGGATGAGGAAGTTGCAGATGACCTTCTTCAGGATTTATTTGTAAAGTTTTGGCAGAATAGAGCCAAAATGGACCATATCTATAATATCAAGGCGTATTTTTATAAGTCAATCCGATGCATGACACTAAATTACATCAGAAACAGTCAGTTGAAAGAATCAAAACTGAAGCTGATGCCCGAACCTGAGCTGATTTTTTCTAAAGAAGATTTGATAATGAAGGATGAATTCGATGTGAGATTGAAACATGAAATGCATCAAGCGCTGAATAATCTTCCGGGCAAGCAGCGGGAAGTCTTATATATGCGTTTCTACGAAAATCTGGAGTATGATCAGATTGCGGATATTATTGGGATCAAATATCAATCTGTCATTAATCATGTTTACCGCGGCATACAAATTTTACGGGAGGTAAAATCCTTATCGGGCATTTATGCTGCATAATGACTCAATCAGGTCTGATTTCCAGACTTAAAAACTATTAAAATCAAATTGAATAACAAAATATTATGATAAGAAGGAAATTTCTTAAGAATACATTATTTACTTCTGCGGGGATTTTACTATCGCCAGCAATTTCAACTGCAAATGGATTTTTTGATGTGGATTTATCAACAGATTTGAGCGTAAATGTTGATGGAACGGCGGCAGGGAAGCCTTTTAAACATTTTTGGAGTAAGTGTGTAGGGGCCGGGCGGGCCAATGAAGGTTTAAGGGCATCCTGGCTGGAACAACTGGCCCTTACAAAAAAGGATTGTGGTTTTCAGTATTGCCGTTTCCATGGGTTATTGCACGATGATATGTTTGTTTACAAAGAAATAGGAGGAAAACCTTTTTATAATTGGCAGTACATCGATGAATTATTTGACCGAATGTTATCGATAGGCGTTAGGCCTTTTGTAGAATTCGGTTTTATGCCTAAAGATTTGGCAAGTGATCTGAATGCCACACAATTTTGGTGGAAGGGAAATGTTTCTCCGCCAAATAATTATGCCAAATGGGCTGGTTTAGTTGGCGCTTTTACTCAACATTGTATTGATCGTTATGGGTTGGATGAAGTTAAACAGTGGTATTTTGAGGTCTGGAATGAACCGAATTTATGGGGCTTCTGGCAAGGAACAAAATTACAGTATTTTGAACTGTATAAAGTTTCCGTTCAGGCTATCAAAGCAGTAAATAAGGATTTGAGGGTAGGTGGACCTGCTACAAGCAATTACGTTCCAGATGATCGTTTCGCTGGAGAGAAGGAAGACAAGTCCAAACATAAGACTTTTACTGTTCAAGATATTGATTCATTAGAATGGCAAGGAGTCTGGATTAAAGATTTCTTAATCTACTGTTCAGAAAAAAATCTTCCAGTTGACTTTGTTTCGACTCATCCTTATCCAACTGACTGGGCACTTGATCCGATGACAGGTAAAGGTGGAGGTAAAGTCCGGAATGTAAATGCTACCAAAACTGACCTGGTCTGGTTGAAGAAGACAGTAGCCTCAAGTCCATACCCACATGCGGAGCTGCATTGCACTGAGTGGAGTAGCAGCCCGTCTTCCAGAGACACAACACATGATTCCCTACAGGCAGCCACCTATATTGTCAAAGCAAACCTGGATGGTATAGGACTTGTCGATTCCCTATCTTACTGGACCTTTAGCGATATTTTTGAAGAAAAAGGGGGAGGGGATGCTGCTTTTCATGGTGGTTTTGGAATGATCAATTTTCAAGGAGTAGTTAAACCAACTTTTCATGCTTATAGGATGCTTAATCAATTGGGTAACGAAATACTCCACCAGGAAGAAGGAATTATCATTACAAGAAATTCAGCCGATGGAAAAATGAGCGTGTTAATATATCATTATCCAAATGAGCGCAAACAAGTTGTTGATGGTGATATTGAGCAGGTGTTAAAGTCGGGCAGTAGCAGAAAGTTTGATCTCAGGCTGACACGGTTAAAATCAACAGTGGATTTTACTGAAGAAATTTTAGATGCGGATCATGGATATGCCTTACAGGATTGGAAAAAAATGGGAAGCCCTGTGTCCCCTACACGCGAACAGACCCAGATGCTTAAAAAACGGGCATTGGCTACAGATAAGCGTCAGCTAAAGACAGATAGATCCGACGGTCTTATTTGGCGCAAAACGCTCTCTCCATGGACGGTAATTCTTTTAAAGCAAGCCTAACAGACGCAATATCCTCTCTTGAATTCCTGGTTTTTATTTGCCGATTTAAAACTAAGTATTTAATAAACCGTCGGAATTTGAGATTTATTTAAATGAATTGAGTGGTCTAAATGCTTAGATACACACAGCGCATTTTTAGGAAAAAAAATATGAAAACCCAAATATTATGCATTATCGCCTATTTTCTTTTGCCCGCTCATTTATTTGCTCAGCAAGTTGATATTCCACAGTTTCCAGATGAAAATCATCCCAGATTACTTACAAATAATCTCACGGGTAAAAAAGAATTCCTGGATCTGATCAGAAATCAGAACTGGGCTAAGTCTACTTTTGAAAATATAAGCAAGCAGGTTGACTCTGATCTAAAGCGTTATAAAACAGATAGTACCTGGCTGGTTTCAAGATTGCAAATGTATTGGAATTCGCATTTCACTGATGTAAATATTCAAAATGGGGCATTTGTGAATGGCTCGGGGAAGGCGCCCATTCCTACCGTTCGTTTTACGGGGACGCGCGATGCAGCGTCAATGTACCTGCGGCCGAAACTTGAAGATGTGAAACCATACATGGACTTGGACGGGAAGATATTTCTTCAAAGTAAACAGGGAAGCCAGCAATGGGAGTGGGTTGAACAGGCTAAAACAGGAAGAATTGTGGAGTCGATTAACATCGAAATTCTCAAAAAAGCACGCGATGCTGCAATGTTGTATTGGGTATCCGGTGAGCAAATATATGCTGAGTTCGCTTATGATATTTTTGACGCCTACATTTCAGGTATGTATTACCGAAATGAGCCTGTCGACTTAAATCATGGTCATGATCAGACTTTGGTAGGCTTAACCTCCTTTGAGGTTATTCATGAGGACATTATTGAACCAGTTACGATCTGCTACGATTTTCTTTTCAAATACATTAAAACCAGGCATCCGGAAAAAATTGACCACTATTCTGTATGTCTTAAAAAGTGGGCCGACATCATCATCAAAAATGGAGTGCCATTTAATAACTGGAATCTGATAGAGGCCCGTTTTGTAGCAATGATCGCTATCGTTTTAGAAAATGATTCGGTATATCCGGATCGGCGCGGGGCACAGTATTATTTAGATGCTATTATCAATAAAACCAGTACCAGACAATGGGCTCTTGCAGATTTGTTTAAAACAGGGTACGATCGGCACCACTCCATATGGTTTGAATCTCCTGGTTACGCAACTGGAGTACTGGCGGATTTTACGGGATTTGTAAGTCTTTTCGATCGGACACTGGGGGTTGATATGATGCCTAAGTTTCCAAATCTTGATAAAGCAGTACTTGCTTCAGCCCAGTATTTATTTCCGAATGGATCAATCGTGGGTTTTGGCGATACGCATTATGGACCCCTAAGGACGGAACCCATTGAAGATATGATCAGGAACGCAAGACGCTATAAAAAAACTGAACAGGAGAAAACTTTTAGCCAGATGCTTAGTACAATTAGGGCGTTTGATAAAAAAAAATCGCCTGAAAACCTTTCAGGAGTAATGGGTTTCTCTGAATTATTTAACAATAAACCGCTTACAATTAATAAATCGATTGGCTCATTGCCACTAAGTGATTTTCTTACCCCAACTTATTGGTCTCAAAATGTAAGCTGGTTTGTACAGAGAAATGGTCTAAATCCTGAAAGCGGTATGATGATATCACAGGCTGGGTCCACTGGTAATCACGCCCATTCCAATGGTATTGCTATGGAACTTTATGCCAAAGGATATAATCTTGCGCCAGAAAGTGGGATTGGGTCAAGTTATTTTCAAAACGATTACTCCGAATATTATTCCCAATTTCCGGCGCATAATACCGTCGTTGTCGATGGTATCTCGTCATACCCTGTTATGAAAAGTAATCATGGTATTGACCTTATTAGTTGTTATCCTAAACCTGGATCCCGATACTACAACTTTGACGGCATTACCTTTTCGAGCCTTAATTTTCTTGAGCCTGAAACCAACGCCATCCAGAACAGATTAATGAGCATTGTCAGGATTAACGACAGTTTGGGCTATTTTGTAGATATCTTCCGTTCAAAAAAGAAGTATGGCGGAGATAAATACCATGATTATATTTATCATAACTTAGGACAGAGCCTATCCATTACAGATGGTTTCAATAGACCACTTGATTTGAAAAAGACAGATAAACTAACCTTTGCACATCAGGAATTAATGGGATATGATTACTGGTATAATAAGAAATCAATTCTTACTGATTATGATTTTAATGCCAGGTTTGATTTGAATCTTGGTCCGAATAAGCATATATCAATGAATGTTTGGATGAAGGGGGATAAGGACAGAGAAGTATTCAGCGTCTCGGCCCCTCCTTCAAGGGTTTGGCGTAAAGGCCAACTCATCGCTGATAGTATCGCAAATTTACCCTTACCTACATTGGTAGTGCGACAATCAGGGGCAGCATGGAACCGACCCTTTTTTGCGATATACGAGCCCGCAGATGGGAAAGAATCTCACATCAAGCATATTTCGTCTCTCGATCCATTGATGACAAAATGTGATTCCACCTTCTCTGGCGTAAAGGTGGAAACCGCAAGCGGAATAAAAGACTTTATATTAACTGCTGCGAATGCTGGTGTTAACGTGTTTTCAGATATTTGTTTTGATGGAAGCTATGCGGTAATCAGGATGAAGGATGAGCTATTAACATCCCTATTTTTGGGAAACGGACTGCTGGTTTGTAAAAATGGTTATGGATTGAGTGCTGAAGCGTCTTCATCAGCCGTACTTAGGTTTGAAAAAGGGAAGATATATTTTGAAAGTGAGGGATCGGTTTCTATTTTGATTCCTCATTGCAATAGTGAAAAGCCAGTTAAATTGACCTATGTCCATTCAGGCAAAAAAATAATGACCGATGGTATTGGCAAAACTATTCAAGGACTTAAAGTGGTAGCCTTTAAGATGGGACCGATGTCGTTAACAGAAATTGAATTGTCTGATTGAGATGCTTTTAGTTCTTAATGCATGCTATCGCTGGAAATTTCGCCATGGTTATGCTGACTATGATATTGAGATCTGACAAATTTGTTTTGAAATTGAATCCCTTTTACGCGCTGCTGAAATTGGCGAACTATTTCGGATTGCTTACATCTTCATCATTATTTGAAACTAATGAGTATAGCAACCGACTTTGCGTGTCTAATTCAGGAACACAGCTAACTACTTTGTTAAAACTAACCACCTAACCATCGGAATAATATGAGCCTTTACATTACTTAATTTCAGCGTTTACTACGCTGTTTCGATTAGCATT
The DNA here is from genome assembly GCF_032678525.1 of Pedobacter frigidisoli. Classification (GTDB taxonomy): domain Bacteria; phylum Bacteroidota; class Bacteroidia; order Sphingobacteriales; family Sphingobacteriaceae; genus Pedobacter; species Pedobacter frigidisoli_A. The sequence continues at coordinate 614,242 of NZ_JAVTSE010000003.1, read as the reverse complement.
TTGCTTGAGAAACATGATGTGTTAATTTTTATCAATCAATTTGATCTCTAACCAATAATAATTTATGATTTTTTTTTACAAGGTATGCCCTAGAATCTTTTTTAATCTATCACTGCTTTTTTTGGTTTCTATTGGGACCTCGAACGCAATTTCGCTGTCCGAAACACAAAAAGTCCAGCGGCAGGATACGATTAGAGGAAATATAATAGATGCAAACGGAAAACCAGTAGTCGGGGCTGATGTATTTAATACGAGACAAGCATTAACTGCAAGAAGCAATAGTGAGGGTAAATTTTCCATTCCCGCTGTAAGCGGGGATCGGCTCCAATTTAAGGCGAAAGGTTTTAATATTAAGCTTCTCACGCTCAGCGGTGAGGGGTCGATAGTGATCCGACTTACAGAAGCTTTTCTGGGGCAAAATGATTCACTTCAATATTCGTTTACCAAAAAAGCAACCGGTAGTATATTGGGGTCTGTATCAACGATCTACACGAATGAACTTCTATGTGCACCGGTTTCTTCTACATTGATTGCTATGGCAGGTAGGTTACCAGGGTTCAATGTTTTGCAATCTAATGGTTTCCCAATCCGGGATGGTGATGGTCAGTCGTTACCTGAGAATTTATCAGCATCGATAAGAGGCTATACCGGGATTACATCAGGAGGTAACCCTGAACTCATTATGCTCATTGATGGAGCTCCCCGGCCTTTCACCTCCATTGATCCCGAGGAGATCGCGTCCGTTTCAATCCTGAAAGATGGATTGTCAACGGTAATGTATGGTCAGCGTTCTAGCCCAGGCATTGTTTCCATCATTACAAAAAAGGGAATGAGAGGTGCGGCACGTTTGTCCTTTACAGCTCAGACTGCCATTCAATCGCCTTTGGCATTCCCATCAACTCTTAATGCTTTTGAATATGCGAGTTTATATAACAAAACACAGTTGTATGCAAACCCAGGCGCAATGCCAAAATATACCCAGGCTGCGCTTGATGCTTATCGGACCGGCTCGGATCCTTACCTTTTTCCTAATGTAGACTGGAAGGATGTAATTTTAAAAGATAAAACTTCATTGAGCCGTTATAATTTCAATGTACAGGGGGGAAATAGTACCGTTCATTATTTTGTGTCTTTGGATTACCTTCATGAAGGTGGTCTTTTTAATACCGCGGCTTTCAATACATACAGCACAAATTCTGACAATAACAGATATATTGCCAGATCAAATGTTGGAATTGACCTGAATAAAAGTTTAAAACTTGACGTCGGCATTTTTGCCCGTATACAGGATGGAAACCAACCGGGAGGCAATGATGCTCAAAGTATTTTGAATGGTATTTTAACTACCCCCGCATTGGCGTATCCGGTTAACAATGCAAATGGTACCTATGGTGGTAATAGTGCATACAGCACAAACCTTTTGGGCAGATCTGTTCAGTCTGGATATTCAATAACCAACACACGTGACCTAGCCTTCGACCTTGGCTTAACACAGCGGTTAGATCAGTTCGTCGATGGATTGTTTGTCAAGGCGAGTGGAAATGTCAATCTTGCAACTTCATATTTAACGAACCGGACAAAAACCTATGCAGTCGTGCCTATTACGGGAACGAGTTTAAACGGATATACCTATGGAACGCCAATTGGAACCAATACTGATATTCCGCAGCCGGTTAGCGGCACAGCGAGAGGAAGTGCTCAGTATCGTCAGACATATAGCTATTTGGAAGCTATGGCGGGTTACGATCGAAGTTTCACCAACCACAATATTAGCAGCAGATTGCTCGCAGATGTGCAATCTTCAATTCGAAATCAAGACATCCCGGTCACTTACACGACTTATGCTGCAAACTTTTCCTATAACTATTCTACAAGATATTTTGCTGAAGTTGCGGGAAGTTATAGTGGCTTTAATCAGTTTGCAAAGGGACACCAATATGAACCCTATTATGCTATTGGCCTTGGATGGAATATCACAAATGAAGAATTTTTGAATCAAAGTGCGAACTGGTTAAATAACCTGAAAGTAAGGACTACATATGGAAAAACAGGATATGTCAACCGCGGTAGCTATGGGTATTTTGATTACATCTATAGATATGCTAATTCTGGTACCTATTCGTACTATACTCAAACTGCTAGCAGTGTACAGGGATACAATGAAACTGGTTTAGCCAATGCTGATTTGGAAGGAGAGAAGGCCCGTAAGTTTAATTTAGGGATTGATGTGGGCTTATTTAAAAGTAAGCTTAATCTGACAGCAGATTTTTTTGTGAACAATATTTATGATATGATGGCCGTAAGAGGCAACGGGCTGCAGGTTTTAGGTACTTCCTTTCCTTATGAAAATATTGGCAAGCAGCGTTATGAGGGTTTTGAGTTTACTGCAACTTATAAAAATAATTTCAATAATTTTAGTTACTTCATTAGTGCAAATGCTGCTTTGGTAAGATCAAAGCAATTAGAATTTGGAGAGCTCATTCAGGAGAATCAATATCAACAACGTACAGGAATGCCGGTGGGCAGTCGGTATGGCTTAACTTCTGCAGGATTGTTTCGTTCTCAGGCTGAGATCAATACCTCAGCTACTCCCTCCGACATTCTAAAGTCAAGCATCCTTCCGGGTGATATAAAATATGTAGACCGTAATGGTGACGGAATAATTGATGCAAGGGATGAGGGAGTCATCGGGAATTTAAACCCTCAGCTTGTTTATGGAGCCACAGTCGGTTTCAACTTTAAAAATGTTGATTTTAGCTTGCTGTTGCAAGGCGTTCAAAACAGAGACGTGTATATCAGTGGCGATGCAGAATGGGCGTTTCGTAACAGTGGTTTAGGAAATGCGTTTAAACACAATCTGGATGCCTATTCTCCGGAAAACCCAAATTCAAACTACCCAAGACTCACTATTGGAACCAATCAGAATAATGAGAAAACTTCGACTTTCTGGCTTCATAATGGAAGTTTTCTCAGACTTAAGAATGTCCAGCTCGGCTATACATTCCCACATTCATTAACCAGTAAAATTAAAATTCCCTCTGCAAGATTATTTGTGAGTGGCGAAAATCTTCTGGTAAGCTCTCCATTATCTAAATACAGAAATGACGTTGATCCGGAAGTTTTTGGAGCATCATATCCAATGCAACGGATTTTCAATTTCGGGGTAAATATTAAACTTTAATCCTAAGCATTAATAAAAATGAAATATAAAAAAACTTTATATATCCTGTTCACAGCAACAGTTTTAGTTTCTGGATGTACCAAGGATTATGAGAAGATGCCAAAAGAATATGTGTCTGACCAATATGCATTTGACGTTACGGATCCTAATGGAACCCAGGCAGAACTTTTTTTAGCAGGTATTTATGCTCAAATGCCTTTAGGTTATAACCGAATAGGTAGTGGTATTTCAGGCAATCGTTTGGCGCTGAATGATGAAGGAGGTACGCCATTGGATGCATCCGCTGATGACGGGGTTTCAACCATACAGAATACAGCGGGAGAACGAGTTAGCCTGAGTGGTTATACTCCCTTTTACAATCCTGATGATTGCTGGGGGAATTCTTATGGAGGCATTCGGCTGGCAAACATTTTTTTAGCCAATTACAATAAAATTCCGTGGGCGCAGGCTAACAAGCGTCAATACTATGGTGCTGAAGCTCGGTTCTTAAGGGCATTCTTTTATTTTGAATTAGTTAAGAGGTATGGTGGTGTAATTTTAGTTGGGGATCAAGTTTTTTCACTTAACGATAATCTGGATTTACCAAGGAGTAGTTATGATCAATGTGTGACTTATCTGGTGAGTGAACTTGATGCAATAAAAGATTTACTAAGGCCTGATCAATTTGGAGCAGGCGGAGGTGGCAATTCTGATATTGGAAGGATCTCCAAGGGTGCTGCTTATGCTTTAAAGGCAAAAATATTGTTATATTCAGCAAGCCCCCAGAACAATGCAAATAATGATCCTGCAAGGTGGGAAGCCGCTGCAAATGCCGCAAAAGCTGTAATGACTTTGGGTACATTTCAACTTGAAAGTGATGTTAGAAATGTTTTCACGACGCTTAATAATCGGGAAATGATTTTTTATAAAATTCACGGTCTCACAAGCGGAACTACGGCAACTGTCCAAACAAATGCCCTGGAATATGCACTTAGTCCGGTAGGCTATACTGTCGCCAATACCATTTCAAGGGGTAGGGTCAGCCCCTCTCAGGAGCTAGTTGATGCCTTTCCAACGTCCAGAGGCTTACCCATTTCAACTGATTTGAAATCGGCTTCAAACACTAATGGTTTTGATGCGAACAATCCTTATGCAAATCGCGACCCTAGGTTGACCTTGACCGTATTTTTTAATGGGCAGACTTGGCAAAACCGGGCTGTGGAAACATTTGTCAATGGCCGGGATAATATGAGTAGTGATGCTGTTAAGACAAGGACCGGATACTATCAGCGTAAATTTTTGGGAAATTTTGCGAGTGGATCAACTTATGGAAATTCTTACCGTCCCTGGTCTTACATCCGTTATGCTGAAATTCTCTTGGATTTTGCTGAAGCCAGGAATGAGTTTTCCGGACCCGACACCGAAATTAATAATGCGTTAGTTTTATTGAGAGCGAGAGCTGGAATACCTGCAACTACGGCAGGTACCGCAACCAGTGTTGCTGTTCTCAATTACGGTATACCAACTGTGTCCGCCGGAGTTACCAAAGATCAGATGAGGATTTTCATCAGAAATGAACGGCGAATTGAATTGGCATTTGAGGAGCAGCGCTACTGGGATTTACGCAGGTGGAAAATTGCTGAAGCCGTATATAACAGTGGAGTCAGCGGAATGAGTATTGTTAAAAATTCCAATGGGACCTTAACCTATACAAAGGTGCCGGTAGTTACACCATTCTTTCAGGCGAGGATGTATCTCTATCCAATTCCATACAATCAGGTAGCTTCCGGAAAAAACCTGTCTCAGAATCCTGGTTGGTAGTTGTTAATGATCAAATAGAACATAAAAATGAAGAAAATTATATATTTTATTGCCGTCCTTCTCTTTGCCGGTTCAGGTTCGGTATTTGCACAGAATACATTCGTTACCGGTAGTGTTACAGATGGAAAGGATCCTTTAGTCGGGGCATCTATTTTGGAGAAAGGTCAGTCCAATAGCACGAGCGTAGATGGTAATGGAAACTTTAAAATTGTACTGAAAAAAACTTCTGCCATATTAGTCATAAAATTTGTCGGGTATTTGGAGAAAGAAGTAGCGGTGCGTGCCGGTGCTACTATAAGTGTCATACTTTCTGCCGATACTAAAGGATTGGAAGAGGTGGTCGTTGTAGGTTACGGACAGAAAAAGAAAATTACAAATGTCGGGTCTCTGAGTCAGATTTCCGGCGAAAGTATCCGTAACGTACCCACTTCCAATTTACAAAATACCTTATCAGGTCGTTTGCCAGGATTCTCATCCCAACAGCGTTCAGGCCAGCCTGGTCGGAACGCAGCAAACTTTTTCATTAGAGGGGTTAACTCACTCAATGGGGCCAATAACGCGCTTATAATTGTTGATGATATAGAATATTCTTATGATCAGGTCTCACAACTGGATGCGAACGAAATTGAAACCGTAACTATCCTAAAAGATGCCTCAACTACGGCTGTATACGGGATAAAAGGTGCCAATGGCGTTTTGGTAATCACTACAAGGCGTGGAAAAGCGGGTAAGCCGCAGTTCAATTTTACTGCTCAAACGGGCTTTGATAAAATCATACAGAAGCCACGGTTTTTAGGAGCATATGACGTAGCTGTTTTAAGAAATGAAGCACTGGCAAATGACGGTCTTGCTCCAGACTTCACGCAGGCTGATCTCGATCTTTTTAAAAGTGGGTCTGATCCATATGGACATCCAAATACTGATTGGATGGAAACGCTCTTGAATGATACTTCCCCTCAAAGCCGATTAGGGATGGATATACAAGGTGGTAATGATTTTATTAAGTATTTCGTCAGTTTAGGTAGCTTTTCTCAGGAAGGTGCTTTAAAAAACTTTAGTCAGGACAATGATATCAATAGCAGTTATTTTTATCGCAGGCAAAATTTCAGAACCAATCTGGATATCAACCCAAATAAGCGGCTCAAACTTCGGTTCGATTTGACTGGTCGCTTGGCAACAACCAATGAACCTAATGGGGTGGTGACGGGACAATCTGGTGCCGCTAAAGATATCTTTTATGAGCTATATCGTTATGGGAATATCAATCCCTTCATGCCTGCCATACAAAATCCAAACGGAACCTGGGCCTCCAACAGGTATCAAACAGGAGCGAGTCTGGTTGAGCGTCTGGCTTTAGGCGGCTATAACAGATACAATACTGCTGACCTCAACATAGTGCTGGGCGCAACTCATCAACTGGACTTTCTAGCTAAAGGTCTTTCTGCGAATATAAACGTCGCTTACGCAAGTTCTTCTTCAGATTTGAGGAGTTTATCCAGAAATTCTGGGGTGGCACAACTACCATCATATATCTATGATCAGACCACAGCAAGCTATTCGAATCCGAATAATGTCTTTCAACTGCCGCTGTTAGGTGCCAGTGGTGCCAATAATGCATTTATCAGAACTTTGAATGTAATTTCTCAGCTAAACTATAGTCGTTCCTTTGGTAACCATAATGTTGGCGGATTACTTTTGTATAGAAATACCAGCTCTACCGACAGGTGGCTGCTTCCAGTGAATTCAAACGGATTTTCCGCAAGAGCAAACTACGACTTTAAAAGTAAATATCTATTTGAATTTACCGTGGCCCGCTATGGTACGGATAAGTTTCAGGGCAGTAAGCGTTTTGGTATCTTTCCATCGGTTTCCGCTGGATGGAATGTCGCTGAAGAGAAATTTTTCCAGCAGGCTTTACCATTTGTTGATTTGCTGAAATTCAGGGGGTCTTACGGATTAGTGGGATCTGATCAGGGCCCGGCCGGAGGTATTCAGGGCCAAATTTATGCTTCCGGAAATAACTATAATTTTGGAAACACTTCCACTACCGCACCGGGTATCATAGAAGGCGCGCTGATTAATACTGATATCAATTGGGAACAGGAGGAGAAATTGAACCTGGCAGTGGATGTGACAATGTTTAAAAAACTGAGCATGACCGCTGAATATTTTAATGATTATCGTTATGATCAGGTAATCACCCCAACCAATGTATCGTTGATTATTGGTCAGGCTTTGGGAAGTTACAACCTGGGCATTAGTAAAAGACATGGTGTTGAATTTCAGCTTACCTATAAGGGTAATATTGGTAAGGTTGGATTTACAGTTTCCCCGCAGATTTCTTACGTTAAAAATAAGGTCATATACGGTGGCCAGGTTGCTGCATATCCATGGTTAAGTATCGATGGTCAGCCTATTGGTATCAGGACAGGATACATCGCTGAAGGATTTTATTCGCAGTCAGAAATCGATGGGATGAACGCCGGAACAAATTCGTTAGCGAAACCAAGTGTTCCTGTAAAAGCAGGATATTTAAAGTACAGGGATATGCAATCTCCGGGAGAGGATGGATATGGTGTAATTGACAGCAGGGATTTATCTATAATCGGCAAACCCAACCTGCCGACTACTACAGGTGGTTTAAATTTAGCATTTGATTATAAAGGTTTTCACCTTGATGCGCTTTTCCAAGCCGCGATGGATTACTCCATAATTCTTAACAGTGATGGAGGTGACCCATTTAACAGTAACCTCACGCCGATACATTTGGAAAGGTGGACGCCGGCTACCGCTGGTTCGGCAAGATACCCGCTTTTGAGTACCAAAGCGGATTCTTACAATTATTCATTTCAGTATACTTCGACCTTTTGGGTACATAATATGCGTTATCTCAGATTCAAACAATTACAGTTAAGTTATGCATTGCCGACCAAATGGATTAGTAAATTAAAGCTTAATAGTGTGATGTTGACCGCAAGTGGTTATAACCTGTTGACCTGGGATAATAATGATGTCTTTGAACAAGATGCTGAAGCTTCAAGTTCAAGTGCTGGCTCAGTAGCTTCTGGAGACAGAGGACAAACTTCCTACCCAAATAGTTCCCAGTATTTGTTCGGGGTTAAAATCGGATTTTAATAAAAAGATAAACACATGAAAAAATTTATATATCTGTTATTTTCTAGCTTGGCCATGATTTCATGCAAGAAAAATTTTCTTGATCCAAAATTAGTCAATACCGTTAATACAGAGGCGGGAACTTTCACCGATAGTGCCCGTACCGTTCAGTTTGTGAATGGTATTTATAATAATATTTACTGGACTTATGCCCATAACCGATATAATGGCGGCGGAAATTTGGCTGGTGCAATTGACGAGGCGGTTAACAGGGACAATAGTACATCCAATCAGGCTAACCATATTAACCAGGCGACCCTTACTGCCGTAAATATTGGTTCTGGGTCTGCACTTACAACCAATAATGACCGGGGTTACTGGCTGGTTTACTGGATGCCCATCAGAGCTGCAAATATTGCGATTAAAAATGTCCCTGATGCTCCAATTCCGATGGAGTTAAAAAATCGTTTGCTCGGAGAGGCAAGGTTTTTACGGGCTTACTATTATTTTACCCTCATGAAATACTATGGTGGCGTTCCTATAATCGGTGATAAAGTTTTTGATCCTGAAGAAGGGGTGGGTGTTCCTCGTAATTCCTTTGCTGAAACCGTTAACTATATTGTTGCTGAATGCGAGGCAGCTGAAAAATTACTTTACAACGGTTCTGAGGTAATCCGTAATTCGGCAAATGCCCAAATTTTTGACGGCCCTGGAGCAGATAATGGTCGGATCACTAAGGGAGCCTGCCTTGCATTAAAAGCCAAAACACTTCTGTACGCTGCCAGCCCGTTATTTAATGGGGGCAACATTTCCCTAAATGAATTAAATGGATACAGTAATCCGGAATACACCGGCTATTTAAACTACGACGCGGAACGTTGGAAAAAAGCATATGATGCGCAGGAAGCTGTGGTCAGCTCTAATCAGTATGCGCTCAAAGTGGATAATACAACCGCTCCGGGGTATGGCTTTTATTCCGTGTTCGTCACCCGGCCAACACAAAGTTCACCTGAATTTATATTGTCTTTCATGCGGGCAAATAATAATGTTAATGAAACGCAATACGATGTGCCTTCCAGAGGTAATGCTGCGCCCAGCACTTTCCCTTATCAGGAGCTGGTCGATGCATTTCCAATGAAAAATGGAAAGGCCATAAATGAAGCCGGATCGGGCTTCGATGCTTCAAATCCTTATGCCAATCGCGATCCTCGTTTTGATTTTACTATTCTACATAACGAATCGATGAGGAGATTGCAGTCTGCCAATGCGTTACGCCCGGTTTACACCTATCTGAATGCTCCCCAGGATGGATATAAGACAGGTTCTGCAACCACTACTACCGGTTATTATGTATTTAAAACGCTGGATAAGGACGTGACCAGGGCAAGCGGCAATTCACCGCGATGTGATGGAATAATCCGTTATGCAGAGGTTGTCTTGGGTGCAGCTGAAGCCTTAAATGAATATGCCGGACCTACATCCCGCGTTTATGATTTATTGAAACAAATTCGCCTGAGGGCTGGAATCACGCCCGGAAATGACGGCTTATACGGTATCCCATCTGGTTTGGACAAGACAGCGATGCGTAATTTAATTCAGAACGAAAGAAGGATAGAGCTGGCGTTTGAAGATCAACGTATCTGGGATATTCATAGATGGAAGATAGGTGAACAAACCATGAACAAAACCCAGCATGGTATGCAGGTTGAAATGAAAGTTGGAGGGGGCTATACCTATACACAAATCAATGCTAATCAGACCCGGTGGTTGCCCAGATTATATTTATTTCCATTTTCTCAATATGAGGTGGCTAGAAATCCTTTGATGAAACAAAATCCTGGATGGAATTAGAGATAATAATTTCCCTTATCGGAAATTTATCTAAATCTTATTACCAATAACGAGACATGAATAAACAAAAGATTATCTCATTAGCTTTTTTTGTAGTCACCTTTGCTCCCACTGTTAATGCGCAGCAAATTACTGTTTCCAACGGCCTGCCAGCTGACAGAAGAGATGAACTGATTGTAATAAGCCGTAAACTAGTGACCTCGAAATTAACCACCCTTAAAGAATCAGAGTATATCAGATTATCGGATGCACAAGGGAAGGATCAAATTCTGCAATTTGATGATTTAGATCGTGACGGAAAGTGGGACGAAGTTGTGTTTTTATGTAATTTTAAACCGCTTGAAAACGCAGTTTTCCATATAAGAGCGGTCAAAAAAGTGGCCAAAAAAACAGGCTTGAATCGGGCACATGTACGCCAGCGCCGAAAGAACGCAGATGATAAATTTGGTGTCCAACTATTAATAGACAGTGTACCCAGGGGACAATTAAGTACCGATTTCAGTAAGCATGCGCTGCCACCTTTATTAACAGAAGGTCCAGCCTGGGAAAACGACAAAGTTGGTTTCAGGATTTATATGGATGTACGCAATATAAAGGACATATGGGGCAAACTAACACCAAATATGGTCCTTGATACGGTGGGTACAGACCCGAATGTAATTTATCACCACTTGGATAGTTGGGGAATGGATATTCTTGCAGTTGGTAAATCTCTCGGTGCAGGATCCCTTGCTTTACGTTTGCAACAGCAAAATGGGATAGACACGCTCGTTAGGCTAGGGGGTAAAAACATGGGTGAAATTCGCTATCAGCAAATTGCAGATGGACCAGTAAGAGCCGTTTTTAAGCTGATATACCCCCAATGGAATGTACTACCATATTTAGCGCCCACACATCTTGAAGAAGAAATTAGCATTTGGGGTGGGCAATATTTCTATCAAAGTAAGGTTACCCTTACACATGCGCCAGACGCTGCCAGTCTGGTATCGGGTATTGTCAACCTCAAAAGTAAAACATCATATTTATTTAAAGATGCCCAGGCTACCGCGCTTTATACTTACGATGTACAATCCGAAAATAACGATGCACTTGGACTCGCCATTATGACCACAAACAAAGTGAAGACAACCGGAGTCACACCAAATGAGTGCTCCGATGTGCTAAATACCTATACGATAGATTTTCTTTTGTCTGGAAATGAGCCGATTGTGACCAGGTTTTACGCTTCCTGGAGCTTGAGCGACAAAAGATTTAAGGACTTGGCGGGTTATAAGAAATATATAAAAGAGGAGTTGTCAAAACAAAACAATCCCATTATTATTCAATGAAGACATTTTGAACATATTTTCTAATGATCTGGGAAATTTAAATTTAATTATTTATTAAAATGAGAGTATATAATTAAATAGGAAGTGTCCTGTATATGTGTGCAACAAAAAAAAAATTAGAGAGGCTGAAAAAGATATGCCGATAGCCTTTAGTATCAAAGATGCATTATCTGGAAATAAAGATATACACTGGCAGAAAATTCTTAATGAAATTAAAAAATCGGAGAATAAATCTGTTTGGAATAATGATGAAAAGTTTGGCTGAAAGTAAATAGATTAGTTAGTTTTTGATTTAAAAGTTTGGCCATACAGACGTATGGTCATCTTTTTTTTTACGAATGGCTTCATTAATCTAGTCTGAAGAATTATTGATTTCCTTAAACAATTTTTCGGTTTGAACCTCCCGTTGTAATAGTTTAATATATATAAATGTTCAAAAAAATTTCTAAAATAAGTATCGTTTCTGTGGTGCTCTTGTGCCAGGTAGCGTATGTGAAAGGGCAGATAAATCCTGATGATGCTTTAGCATATTGTAGCGTTCAAGCTCAAAAAACTTTACAAAATATTCCCTTTAGCAGTGCTAATATTCCAAGAAGCATCCCGAATGGTGAGGCTAATTGGCGATATGTAAATTATCAGGATTGGTGTAGCGGATTTTGGCCAGGTATTCTCTGGTATCTATTCGAGGGGACAAAAAATCCACTTTTTAAAAAACAAGCCGATCGATTCTCGAAAGAATTGACCCCCTTATCCCAGAGTAAAGCAATTGATCACGATTTAGGTTTTCAGATTTTTAACAGTTTTGGCAATGGGTACCGGTTATCGCGTAATCCTGAATATAAAAAGATAGTTCTGGCAACTGCTGATACGCTAGCCACACTATATAATCCTAAAGTAGGTACGATCCTATCCTGGCCACGGCCAGTGCCTAATATGGATTGGCCACAACATAATACGATTATCGACAATATGATTAATCTGGAGTTGTTATTTTGGGCATCAAAAAACGGCGGCAGTAAGAAGCTTTATGACATTGCAGTATCTCATGCCTTGGTTACCATGGATAATCATTTTCGTTCTGATTTTACCTCATATCATGCTGTGGTTTATGATAAGGAAACAGGCAAGAAGATAAAAGGAATAACTCATCAAGGTTATGGGGATGATTCCATGTGGGCAAGGGGGCAATCTTGGGCAATTTATGGATATACGATGTGCTATAGGGAGACGAAAAACCCTTTATTCCTGGATTTTGCTCAAAAAGTGAGTGATGTGTATTTGAAAAAACTGCCTGCCGATGCCGTACCCTACTGGGATTTTAATGATCCTGCTATATCCAATGTGCCTCGGGATGCTTCGGCAGCTGCAGTTGTTGCATCCGCTCTACTCGAACTTTCAACCTTTGTAAAAGAAAAAACGAAAGCTACCTTTTATAAAAACCAGGCAATAAGAATGCTCACCACACTGTCGAGTCCTGATTATTTGAGTGGATCCTTAAATGATGCATTTCTATTGCATTCGACAGGAAACAAGCCTGCAAAATCCGAGATAGATGCCTCCATTATATATGCAGACTATTACTATGTAGAGGCGCTGGTAAGGTTGATGAAATTAAATAAGGGAATGAAGCTTGTTGCTCAGGTCAAATAAATATCCAAACAATCACCTAATTAAATACGATGTTCTGCAAAAATAAATTAAATTACATCTTTGCAATTTTCCTTTACTCTTCAGCCAGTTTTGCGCAAAGTACTACAGCGCTTAAGCTTTGGTATAAAAAGCCTTCGGGCAACACTTGGACGAACGCTTTACCATTGGGTAACGGCCGTTTGGGTGCAATGATTTATGGAAATCCAGAGAGAGAAAATATCCAGTTAAACGAATCATCGGTATGGACAGGGGGACCTTACCGGAACGATAATCCGGAAGCTTTAGGGGCACTTCCTCAGATCAGGAATCTCCTTTTTGAAGGTAAATATAAAGATGCTCAGGATTTGGCCGGACAAAAGATCGAATCCAAAATCGCGAACGGTATGAAGTTTCAGCCCGTAGCTAACCTATATCTCAATTTCAAAGGGCACCAACGCCCCGAGAATTATTATCGGGAACTTAACATTGAAACCGCAGTAAGCAAAACAATCTATTCAATTGATGGTATAACATACACAAGGGAATCATTTATCTCCATTCCAGATCAGGTACTGGTGATGCGGCTTTCGGCAGATAAGGCTGCAAGTTTAAACTTTGAAGCCAATATATTCACTCAGCAACGGGCTAATGTGGAGTCTGGGGATCATTCCTTAATATTAAACGGAACAACGGAAGACCATGAGGGTATAAAGTCTAAAGTTAAGTTCTCAGCGCAGGTAAAAATGATTACTGACGGGGGAACTGTTTTGAAAACTGATACGTCCATCCTGGTGAAGAATGCAACCACGGCAACAATCTTTGTCTCTATTGCGACTAATTTCGTCAACTACCATGATGTGAGTGCAAATGAGCAGCAAAAGGCATTTAGATATTTGGAGCTGGCAAGCAAGAAAACCTATAAGCAATTGCTAAGCGACCACATTTCCTGTTATCAAAAATATTTTAACAGGGTAAAGCTTGATCTGGGTAGCATGAAATCTGCGGACTTGCCTACTGATGAGCGTCTCAGGCAATTTGCCAGCGTTAGTGATCCGGCACTAGTATCTTTATATTTTCAATATGGCAGATATCTGCTGATATCGAGCTCTCAACCGGGTGGCCAGGCTTCGAATCTTCAAGGTGTGTGGAATGATAAAATGAGCCCTGCATGGGATAGTAAATATACCATCAACATTAACACACAAATGAATTACTGGCCGGCCGAAAATACCAATCTGGCGGAGCTTCATGGTCCATTGATGGATATGGTTAAAGATCTTTCTGAAACGGGAAAGGAAACTGCAAGGGTCATGTACGGCGCTCGAGGTTGGATGGCACACCACAATACGGATATATGGCGCATCACAGGACCTGTTGACCGGATCTACTGGGCAGTTTGGCCTATGGGTGGCGCCTGGCTTACTCAGCATGTCTGGGAGAAATACCTCTACAGTGGTGATAAAAAATTCCTCACTTCCTATTATAATATTCTCAAAGGTGCCTCTGAATTTTTTGTCGATCATCTTGTTGAAGAGCCCTCACACCATTGGTTGGTCAATGCACCCGGGACATCACCAGAAAACGAACCAAAACTGCCTGGCTGGAAAGGTGTATCAATCACAGTTGGCGCCACGATGGATAATCAGATAGTTTTTGATCTGTTCTCTAATACCATTCGTGCTGCGCAGGCTTTAGGTATTGACCATACTTTTATCCAAAAATTAGTAGCTACACGCAAACGCATGCCGCCAATGCAAATTGGTAAACATAGCCAATTGCAGGAATGGTTGAGCGATATGGATGACCCGTTGGATAAACATCGCCATATTTCACACTTATTTGGCTTATACCCAGGTAAGCAGATTTCACCCTATCGCACTCCCGATCTTTATGAAGCTGCGAAAAATTCGCTCAATTTCAGAGGTGATATTTCCACAGGGTGGAGTATGGGTTGGAAGGTCAATCTTTGGGCAAGGTTTTTAGATGGAAACCACGCCTACGAACTCATCAAAAAACAATTATCGCCTCTGGGAACTAATAAAGAAGGGGGTGGAACATATAATAATCTCTTTGATGCACACCCGCCGTTCCAAATTGATGGCAATTTCGGGTGTACTGCCGGTATTGCCGAAATGCTGATGCAAAGCCATGATGGAGACATCCATCTTTTACCGGCATTGCCTGATGCTTGGAGCTTTGGTGTAGTAAAAGGCCTGAGGGCAAGGGGAGGTTTTGAAATATTGGAAATGAAATGGCTAAATGGCCGTCTAACAAGACTTACTATTAAATCAACACTTGGTGGAAATTGCAGGATAAGGATTCCTAATGTGCTAAGTGGAGATGGTAGACTAAAATTGCTAAAAGCCACCGGTAAAAATTCAAATATTTTCTACCAAACTGATGATATTCCCTCACCGCTGGTCTCGTCAATGGCGAAATTAAATAAACCAATTATTAAAAATACGGAACTTTATGATTTTGCTACACAAAAAGGAAAGATTTATACATTCACTGGGAATTAACATTCAAAATATGTTCAATATCAAATTTTGCCTTGCCATTCTGTTAACATTATTCTCATTGGAAAATGGGTTCGCAACTGAAATTGTGCCCGGTTCTGAGCAAATCTTAAGCTCACCGGACCGAAAGTTAACTTTGAGTTTTTTTCAGCAAAATGATCACAATAAACGAAGCTTTTATTACCATCTTAAATATGAGAATAAGGAAGTGATTCTACCTTCCAAACTCAACTTGGAACTCGATAACCACTTGTCTGAGCTCGCTATGGCATTAAAGGTAGATGTCCATAAAGAATGGTTTGAGAATTTAGAGATTAAAGCGGCCAGTAGAACTCAGCGCGATTCCGTATGGAGACCTATCTATGGCGAGCAGTCCAGTATTCGTGATCAATACAACGCTTTAACTATTGAAACGGTCAAGGACGATCATCCGATGTATAAGATGAATATTGAGTTCCGGCTTTACAATGAAGGTTTAGCAATGCGTTTTTATTTTCCTGAAAATGAAAAAGGGTCTTATTTTAAAGTGATATCGGAAAACACAGAATTTACGATGCCTGATGGGAGTTTGGCATGGGTAGCGAAATGGGCGCAGGCGCCCTATCGGAAGTTGCCTCTTGTTAACTGGCCGGAAGAAGCCGAAAGACCGATGACCCTTCAGCTTAAAAACGGATTATTTGCATGTCTGGCAGAAGCTGGAATGGTGGATTACAGCCGAACAAAATTTAAGTTGAGTGGAACAAAGGCAAATACCATTGTTACCGCTATGGATAGTCCTGTTGATTTGATTTCGCCTTTCGTCACACCTTGGCGTGTAGTAATTATAGCAGAAACCCCCCAGCAACTCGCTGTGCGAAACCATTTAGTTTTAAACCTCAACAGAGCTAATAAGATTGAAAATCCCAATTGGATTCAGCCGGGTAAGATCATGAGGGTCATGTCGCAAACAACCAAGGATGCATTGGATAATATTGATTTTGCGCGTCAACGAAATCTCCAGTATATACTTTTTGACTGGAAATGGTATGGGCCTGCATTTAGTTTTGATTCAGATGCAACCAAAGTTGCAATCAAGGATTTTGACCTTCCGGCGATTATTAAATATGGTAAAGAGAAAGGAGTAGGTGTTTGGTTATATGTCAATCAGCAGGCCTTGTTGGCACAAAGTGATAGTTTATTTTCAGTATATAGGAAATGGGGAATAGCTGGCGTAAAATTTGGCTTTGTGCAGGTAGGTTCGCACCGCTGGACCACTTGGATACAAAAAGCAATACAACAGGCAGCGGCCAACCATATTATGGTAAATATACATGATGACTGGAGGCCAACAGGGGAGCAACGTACCTGGCCTAATTTAATGACTGCTGAAGGGGTAAGGGGGAATGAGGAAATGCCGGATGCTACACACAATACCATATTACCTTTTACCAGGTATATTGCTGGTGCAGCAGATTATACAATTTGTTATTTTGACAAGCGTATCAAAACCACCCATGCACATCAATTGGCGCTGGGTGTTATTTATTTTAGTCCCATTCAAACCCTTTACTGGTATGATAAGCCATCGGCTTACCAGAATGAACCCGAGCTCGAATTTTGGGACAGACTACCGGTGAGTTGGGATGAGACCATTGTTTTGCAGGGTATGCCCGGGGAGTTTATAACTACCGCCCGGAGAAAAGATAAGGATTGGTTTATTGGATCCATCACTAACAATTTTGGCAGAGTAGTGAAATTAGATTTCAGTTTCCTCCCTAAAGGAAAAAGGTATACTGCAAAGATTTTTTCGGATGATGATTCTATTCATACACAAACTAAAGTTGCCGTAAATAGCATGACTGTAAATGCATCGACAGTGTTGTCTGTACATTTAAAACCATCGGGTGGTCTCGCCATCTGGCTTTCTGAAAAATAATAATCAAAAAATACGACACAGACCACAATAAACATGTCACAAAAACCAGCTTTCACAGACAAAAAATATCTATTTACGTTTATCCTTGTTACTTCCTTATTTATGTTGTGGGGAGTGGCCCATTCGATGAGCGACGTCCTCAACAAACACTTCCAAAATGTACTTAACCTCTCTAAGGCACAGTCAGGATTAATCCAGCTGTCTGTATTTGGAGCTTATTTCGTTATGAGTATCCCTGCTGGGATTTTTCTTAAAAAATTTGGCTATAAATCTGGAGTAATTTTAGGACTTGTTCTTTTTGCGACCGGTACTTTTCTTTTTGTACCCGCTGCCACTGCCAGCTCATTTGGCTTCTTCAGGATTGCGCTCTTTGTCCTGGGCTGTGGCATGGCCACACTGGAAACGGTAGCCCATCCTTTTGCTGCAGCACTTGGGGATCAGCGTACGAGCGATCGCAGGGTGAACTTTTCCCAATCATTCAATGCAATTGGTGCCATTATAGGCCCGGCCATTGGAACCTATTTTTTGCTACGGGCAACATCTGGCGAGGGAACAACTATGGACTCGGTTAAAACCCTTTATGTCGGGTTGGGTGGTTTCATTGTGGTGGTTGCTATTGCTTTTTGCTTTATCACAATCCCAACACTAACTGCTCCTCAAGCAATCTTGCATGATGAGACTGAACTTGAAGCTAGAAATATAGATGCAGCACCACTAAAGAAGCTTTATCGGCATAGTCATTTTGTGTGGGCAGCTGTGGCACAGTTTTTTAATGTGGCGGCACAGGCAGGCACTTGGAGTTATTTTATTAATTACGGTCATGAAAAGATGGGATTTACCGATGAAAAGGCTGGCAACTATATGGTTTTATTTATGGCTATGATGGCCATCGGACGCCTCACTGGGACTTATCTTATGAAATTTATTTCACCAAATAAGATTCTGGCCGCGTTTGCATTTTGTAGTATGGTCGCATGTGTTATCGTAGCCCAAAGTTGGGGATGGATATCATATGGCGCCCTGTTTAGCTTAAATTTTTTCTTTAGTATCATGTTCCCGACCATTTTTAGCTTAGGACTAAAAAATCTGGGTAAGCATACTCAACAGGCCTCTTCGTTCATTTCAATGGGTGTTGTTGGAGGAGCTGTTTTACCATACTTTATGGGAAAAGTGGCCAATCACGATGTAGCACAAGCCTACTATTTGCCTATAGTTTGTTATTTTGTTATTTTTCTTTTTGGATTAAGGTTATATAGGGTCAAAGTATAAACAGGCTATTTATCTACTTCCGATTGATTAGAATGATCAGTTTGTTCTAAGTTTTCAAGATATGTTCGCCAGCTTATTAATTCAGCAATTTAAGTACATGAATTTAGAGCGATTTGCAGTGAAAAGAGAAAGTTTCTTTTAATTTATGAATCCAAAAATAGGTTTCGATGATAAAAATTTTTTTCACCATTATATTGGTTTTGTCAGGGGTGGCCACTCAATTTCTCAGCGCGCAGACCCACCCAATCATTTTTGCCACTGGGCAGGATCGCAGTAGTATTTTAGAAAAGATCAAGCATCAGCAGTGGGCCAGTTTATCCTTTAATAAAATTAAGGCTACTGTAGATCCCTATGTGAATAGACATCAGGCGGACCCGAAATGGATTATATCAAAGATGTCAATGTACTGGAAGGATGGTGAACACTTCACGCAATGCTATCTGGAAAACCTGCAATGGGCGCGTGGGGAAGGTAATGCACCAGTTCCGACGGTTAGAATGCCGGGCATGCGGGTTTGGAACGAGTACGTTAATGTTCCACTAGCGGACCGTATTTCATATAATGAAAGCGGAGATATGCGCGCCATCAGAAAAACACCCTCTGGAGACCAGATTGATCTGGTACCGTATAAAAAATCCGGTCACCTTATCCGACAAAATAATAACGAAATCCTAACTCTTGCGGAAAAGTCAGCCTTTATCTACTGGCTTTCAGGAGACAGTCGTTACGCGAAGTTTTCCGCCGATATTTTCAGTACCTGGCTCCTGGGAACTTATTATATGAATCCTATTCTTGATCCCGGAAAATCTTCTGGAGGGCCGGGAGGCTATGCTCCGGGCGGTACGCTTGGATATTATGATTATGAACAGATTCATGATGATCTGCAAACTCATGGTGCAATAATCTACGATTTTCTTTACGATTATCTTCGTGATAATGAACCGAAGATAATCCATGTCACTGGAAAATCTCTGAGGGAAATCGCTGCAACTGTATTTAGAAGGTTCATTGATATCGGTATGGTTAGAGGAGGTAAGAGCGGTAATTGGAACATCAATGGCTGGGAAATGATGATGCCATCGATATTGGTGCTGGATACAGACCTTTCATATGCTGATGGTCATGGCCGTGATTATTATTTAAAATATTTCACTACGACCTCAACTCCATATCATAACGCACTTCCTGATATTTTAAAGGATTATGATCCGGTAACGGGACTTTGGGCGGAGTCGCCCGGCTACGCTTTGGGTACCATTAACTCTGTATTAAATATGAGTTTGATGATTTACAAAACTGGTGTCAATACTATTGGTGAAAACCCAATGATTCAAAAAGCCGCTATGGCTATTTTTCCATGGTTGGATGCCCGGGGGAATGTGGTCGTATTTGGCGATATGCGGGGAGGACCAGGAAATTTTAACTCCTTTGAACGCCTGTTGACCTATTATTATTGGAGAAATGATTCACTTAATGCTTCAAAAGTTGCTTCTGCTTTAATCAAGGGTATTAGCCAGGGACATTACAACAGAAATGCTACCGATATCAAAGGCCTTTGTTTAAATGTCCCAGAGATTCCTGAATCGAAAGATAAGATTGATTATGATAGGATCGCCTATAGTGCCGCCCACAGGCATTTGGTTTTAAAAAATGGGGATGACATTGCTACAGGATTAATGGCCACCCTGTATGGAGGGTTTAATAAAAAACAGCATCTTTCGCCCAATGGACTGGCGGCTCAATTCTATAACGACGGATGGGCCATGGCACCTGATGCCTCGGGCTATGAGTCTTATTGGACTGCTGACTATAATTACCACCAAACTGCAACCGGCAGCAATACCATCATACCTGGCTATAGTTTTGGAGAAATTAAAATCAATGCTTCTGAACCATATATAGACAGTTTATCCTTTACAAACTCAAAAACAGTTTCAGATATGGTTTGCTTTGCAGATGTTTCAGCAGCAGAGAAAAGACGAGTAATCGCATTGGTGAGGACTTCTGCCAAGACCGGTTATTATGTGGATATTTTTCGGTCAAATCAAAATTCTAACGATTACCTTTACCATAATCTTGGAGATTTTTTTCAAATAAAAGATAGTTTAGATTTTCCTTTAAGACTTAATGCTAAACCCTTAAACCGCGTTGGTGAGCCCGGCTTTGCGTTCTTTAAAAATTCGAAGTCTGCCTATTATAATGGGGATTTTACAGCTTGCTTCAAGGCGCTTTCCTCAGAGCCGACATTGTCCATGGACATGCATATGAAGGGAGAAGATGGTCGCGAGATTTTTGCAACAGAGGCGCCATATACTACAATCATCGGGGCTGTCACACCCAATAAAATTAACGCCGCACCTGGCACTACACCCATGCTCTTGATAAGACAAAACGATAAAGATGGCTGGCAAAGCCCATTTGTTGGTGTATTCGAGCCTTATAGTAAAGATCCTTCGATTGTAAAGGTTTCCTTTCCTGATTCTCCGCCAGGCATGGAGATTATTAAAGTTGATCAGCTGCATGCCAGCCAGTATATCATTCATTCGGTAGATAATTTGAAGAAAAAAACCCTAAGCGGGAATATTGATTTTCAGGGATGTTTTGGATTAGTTTCACTTCTTGATGGGCACTTGGATTATTTGTTTTTAGCAAAAGGAAAATCTTTAAGTTTTGAAGGAATAGAAATCAATGCCGCTGAAGATATCTCTGTATGCTTAACAAAAACTGGAAAATTTTTGACTTATTCTTCTACAGGTCCATTTAAGTTAAAGATACCTACTGACCGCGGATTCAGAACCCGGATAATACAGACTGTCAAAGTTACCCAAGAGGAAAAAGAAATCCAGGTACCTTTAATCAGATCCGCCGACCGGAAATCCATGTCTCTGACATTACCAATGGGGCATAAATTAATGTTCAGGATGATGTAGTTATTTGTACATTAAAACACTTTTTTATGAGTGGCAGTTGACTTTATCCTTGGGATAATTAAGAACAATTGTATAATGGTTTCCAAAAAGCGTTGTTAAAAACTGCCTGAGATACCATTTATTGCTAATCCGTATTACTTTAACATGTATCAACAGATGCTCCGGTTTTGCATAATCATCTGCGATTGGTTGTTGCCTTTTTTGTTATTGACCAGTATAAACTTTCAGTAACTTGAAATCATGGGCTATTTTTGCTTTGTCAATTCAAAAAAGATTAGTGATACGGAGGATAAATTTAATATTACAAAAAAGAGGTCATTGGTTCCGTTGCTATTCTGAGGGACCACCATTCACAAGGTAAACATCGGATATTAAAATCGTAAATTGTAAATCCAATAAATTGTGAATTTTAACAGTCACTGGGATTCAGTAAAATGTTGATGAGCTGAATGGAGGTGAATATCCTATACAAATTAATTGCATATGGTCGTTTTCTGGAAGGATCACAAGGGATATAAATGGAAGGCCCCAATCCAGGTGGCCTTCCGGTCTAACCAAATATTTACCTTAGCTAATGATTATCCGCTGCAGTGTTCTATCAAGACACCAGCTTTTAGTTTGAATACTCAATTTTATTTCGATATCAATCAACTTTGAGATGACTGCCTGATATTAAAGGACTGATTGTCCTTGCAGATGCTTGTTTAGCTAGCACCGTATACTGAATAGATCCATTAAGACCATTTTGGCTTAAGTTCACGGTTTTTTTCAGGATGCTGCTTTATAAATTTGGATTAACGGTCTCCCATGCATCTGATGGATTTCCCGCAAGCTGGCTCACATTGTCAAAATATATTGTTCTGCTTTCATTAGCCGTGTAGTTGCCGTCGTCCCAATTATACATCCCAAATTTGAGTCCGATTGGCGAATTCGCATCCAAAGTATCATTAACCCAGGTACCAAATCCAAAATTGATATTTGTAGCCTGATAGGTTGGCGTATTTTTACCTGCGCCAGCATACCATACCTGAACCAAACCTGTTCCGTTATTTGATGCTCGGAAATGGATAATGAAATCTTTCCAAGCATTTCGCTGAATACTTCCCGTGATTTGAACTTCCGTGTTGCCGGTTGTTGCACAGTTACCGCGGTACACAAGCCAGAGTGCATTATTTTTGACCTCAAGCATTGCTGTCCAGGAAGCACATCCACCATTAGAGAAAACCTGCGCAATGGTTTGGGATTTGTTGGTTGGAAATGCTGTCGAGGATAAATAGAAATGAAATCCGTACCATCCATCCTTATAAATATTCAGGTCGCTGCAAGCTTCTGCACCACGGTCCATTCTTGTACCATCATAGCCTGTCTGGGTCCAATAAAACTTCATACACTTCTGTCCATTAAGGGTGAATGCCTGCCCATAAGCCGGATTTTGTGTTGTACAGATGGAAAAAGGTGAAATGGTACCATCCTCAAAATCGCTCTCTTTTTGAGTAGTTGAATTGATAAGTGACGATTGTTGAATGGTCTGTGATGAAATCAACGATGCCTCGCTAATTAAACTTGCGTTGGATTCAATGGCTCCCGTTTTTCTGCAGGAAAAACTGCAGCCCAACATAACCATAAGTGAAGGCACTAAGATCAGCTGTTTGATTTTAATTTGTTTGCTCATAAAAATATATCTTTGAAAGATTAGGGGTTAGCGGTAGTGGTCTGATGTGCTTGACTTGTGAATTCGGCACTTTCGCTCTCAGGTACAACGAGTAATGTGCTGATATTTATTGGCCGGTCTGCTTTGCTTAAACTGATAGAGATGATATTTTGCTTTCCTTTACCAAATTCTAACCAGCACTCTGGCAAGAAAAAATTAGTTTGAGGACCAGATTGCCAATA
Source organism: Pedobacter frigidisoli (assembly GCF_032678525.1). Lineage (GTDB taxonomy): Bacteria > Bacteroidota > Bacteroidia > Sphingobacteriales > Sphingobacteriaceae > Pedobacter > Pedobacter frigidisoli_A. The sequence goes on along the minus strand of NZ_JAVTSE010000003.1, from coordinate 590,813 downwards.
ACGGCCGATGCAATGACCATTAAGATAAATGAATCCATTTCCGGAGGCTTTAATTTTCAGATGCCATGGATACCATACCCCGGATGTTTGATCTGGTAATTCAAAGGTGGCCCTGCTCCAGGTCAGAAGTTTTGTATCACTAAGGGTTTTGACAGTATCCAAGTTGACTGCGATCCACTCTGATTCCAGTTTATAGTCTTTCGATGAATAGTGTTCACCGTTCTTCTTTTCCTGATAAGCGAACTGTAAGGGAACTTGACGACCATTAACTTCAAGTCCTTTAGGTCCGTTAAGCCAATGTTTTTCCAAACTAGCATTAGTATGGTGATGTAAGCCCTTATTTTGGAACAACAGGATCACCTCATTCTCATGATCTGGCATCTGAAAAGTTATTGATTCCCTGTTCTGGGAAACTGGTACTAATATCTTTCCGTTTACCCAGGCTGTTAAAGAATCGGCTTCAGTTGCGTTAACGACTTTTTGTCCAATACGCTTAACTGAAAATTTCGCAAAAGCCGGAACTGTTGCCTTGTAATAGATGTAATGGCGTCCATATATGCCAAAATGATCAACCGTCTGTCCCAATTTCAGCGGTATCCATTTTTGTGGTAGGTCATCTGGTTTAAGCTGAATATTATTTATTGTAATGGTATCAGCATGGATAGTGGGGCGTTGTAAAGGATCAGGCAACTTTGGATACCATTCTCCTTTTGTTTGCGCAGTGGCATTTGGTGGCAGGTAAAATATCTTCGATCCGAATGCTTCGAGGCTAAAATCAAAGTTAAACCTCGAATCTTCACCTTCCTTTATTTCAATGTTCCCATAGTGATTACGGCTGTGTTCCTCTGTACGTACGAAAAAATAACGGCTGCCGTCTTTTCCTCTGCGAAGTGTGACCTTAACTGTCGAGTCAGATGATTTTGATGTTATTTTTGTAATTTCACTCCGCAATAGGTTATTACCATGCTCTTTTAAAAACTGTCCGATTGCTGTTAGCCTGCGATAGCGTTCATTCACTGCTCCATTCTCCTGTATGGCTGCCCCGAAATCATATGTTGTTGTTGTCTGTCTGGAAGCCCAGTCATCAAAGTTTGTCCCACCACAAAGCATGTAGAAATTGATTAGGCTATAACCGCGCTGCAGTGCATAAAGGGTTATGTTTTGTGTTTGAACTGGCGCGGTACCATCCTGATCCTTGCTCAGTTTTCCTGAAACTTCAGAATACCATCCACCTTGTAGCTCCATAGTCATTAAAGGTAGATCGGACTGTGTACGTTCCTGTATGGAGGTAAGTCTTCCGAAAACTTTTTCAATTTCCCATTTAGGGTAAGCATTTACAAAATCGAGTACACCTTTGAGAGGGCCTGTCTCTACTTTACGCGACTGATCGGTCCAGCAGGTAAAAATGGGAACATCGATCCCACTGGATCTGGCTGTTGAGGTAAGTATTTCCAAATATTCTTTTTTAATATTCGGGGAAAACCATTTGATACGGTTATATTCATTTTCTACTTGAAAAAGAATTACGCCAGAATTTCCAGAAGTCTTTTGAGTAATCTGGTGGGGTTTAACTACTTTGCAGACGGCATTGTACCAGTGTTTATTCCATTTGATATACTCAGAATCAGTTCCCTGCAGCCAGACCTCCGAAGCTAAATTTTTAGGTCTCTTTTGGGCAAGCCATTGTGGGAATCCGCCACCATCCCATTCCGCGCAAATGTACGGACCGGGCCTTACAGTGATATATAATCCGAATTTCTCTGCCATGCTCATCCACTCCTCCAGGTCAGATAAGTCGATCTGGCTAAAATCATTTTCGGATTTTGGCATCTTGCGCTCATGCCAGTTCCAGGGTATATAACTCTCTACGGCATTGAATCCTGCTGCTTTGATTTTCTTAAATCGATCACTCCAAAGAGGTTTTGGTATCCTGAAATAGTGAAACGCCGCGCTATAAATGAAGGTGTCTTTTCCTTCGATTTGCATGCACTTTGAATCAAAGCTAACCGTTCCGCGAGTTGAAGCGGGCATACGTTGTGCATTAACCGTAGTGAATATTAATGTGAAAAGAAATGCAAGAATTGACTGATATTTTTTAATCATTTTGGGTTTCCTATATAGTTCCTTATATGACAGCAAAATCAGCTCATCATACTCTATTGGTTTGAGAAAATTGAGAAAACCTTACTTTTGCACTTTAAATGCCTTTTTTTGTAGGCTCAACTGGTCGATATCAAGCGAATCACAGATGAATTGAAATGCCTGTTGAAAAATTTACTAGTCATGTAGTGTAGGATCAACTGCGTAAGAGCTTTAAAGGGAGACTCATAGCGCTCGAGTTTAAATTTCAAGCTCAACTGTCCAGTACGATGAGTATGGGAAAAGATTCCGATTGTCTATGTATCAGAACAACGAAGATCGTAGTCTTAGCCAGTTAGTGTTGTTCAAAGCTTTGTATTCGAAGACTCAGCCTGTTTGTATCAATAGTCTAATAACTTAAGCCGATCAATAACCAATATAAACCTTTAACCATGAGAAAAAAACAACGAAATATTTTAATATTATTCTTTTTATTAATTGCGGGTGCGTGCACTAAAAAGAATGTAGAAGTGACGCAAACAGAAGTCATCCCTCCAAAAGAAGTGGGCGGCACAACCCTGACTGGTAGCTTTCGCCATCCAGGGATTGCATTCAGCAGTTATGATCTTGAGCGAATGAAGGCCAATCGTACAGTTGCGCCATGGTCTACAGGATATAATTTACTTGCATCCAGTGCACAAGGGTCTCTTAATTACACGATGATGGGCCCGTATGCTACGGTTGGTCGAGAACCAAATTTGAATTTGACTCAGTATGAAAGTGATGCAAAAGCGGTGCTCTATCAGGCAATCCAATTTTATGTGACCGGAAATAGTGCATACGCGGCCAAGGCGCTTCAAATCCTAAATGCCTGGACGACAACCCATACCTCTTGGTCAGGTGGGACACCTTTCCTTGCCGCAAGCGATTATGGTTTGAACTTTATAATCGGAGCTGAAATTTTGCGATATAACTATACTGGCTGGAATAGTGCGGCAACGACAAATTGCGAAAGTTATTTTGCCAATATGCTTTGGCCCCTTTTCGGAGTTAGTGAAAATTCGGAACTTAGGGCGGCAAATCAAGGGGCTGCTCAGCTCAAGGGGGCAATTGCGGTTGCTGTCTTTAACAATGATGCTACAAAATTCAATCAGGTCTTAGACGCATGGCACAATAATGCATGTGGAGGACTTGCTGGAACAACACTGGCTTCTGGTCAAAATGCCGACTCGGGGCGCGACCAAGCTCATGCATTGGGGCTGATCGGGAATTTTGCCTTTGTTGCTGAAACAGCCTGGAAACAGAACATAGATCTTTTTGGTGAGCTTGATAATAGGATTTTGGCTACCATGGAATACTTCGCTAAATATAATTTAAACAATTCAGTTCCCTTTACACCCTTTGGTGCGTGTTACGGATATTACACTTCAATGGGATCGGGGCAAGGTGCCTGGAACTGGCCTGTGGTATATGAGCTGATATACGGAGCTTATGCGATAAGGAAAGGTATCCCTGCACCATTTACCGATCAGTACCGAAACAGTATGGGCGCAACTGCGGAAACTTTTTTATATCGAAAGGATGGTGCAACTCCGCCTACACCCCCAGCCGCTCCACCGGCATCGCTTGCCCCTGCAGTTCCTCCAATAATGAATGCGGTAACCAATTTAACTGGGCTGGATATTGGTGCTGTTGGCGTATCCGGAAGCACGGCTTTTGCTAACGGCACTTGGACTATTAAAGGTTCAGGTAAAGACATCTATAATACTATTGATGCTTTCCATTTTGCTTACAGGGAAATATCAGGTGATGTGGTGTTGATCACCAAGGTTGCTTCGATTCAAAATACCTATGCCTGGGCTAAGGCTGGGCTAATGATCAGGGAATCTCTTTCACCAAATTCAAGGCATGCTACAATTTATATGGAGCCAGGGAATGCTGGAGCAGAATTTTTTAGGCGTAACGTCCTGGGCGGTCCTGCAGTTGACCTGCAAAAACATGATACTGCCGGTCCGGTACCATACTGGTTAAAAATGGTCAGGAAGGGCAATATGATTACCGCTTATCATTCTTTTAATGGGCTTATCTGGACACCCATGAGGTCGGTAAATCTTGCTATGGACGCAAAAGTATATGTGGGCTTGGTCGTTTGTGCAATCGATAATACAGTACTCAATACCTCAACATTTACAGATTTTTCTATTGGCTTGGGCGGATAATATATTTCATTTCCACCTTGAAAAACGGGCTACCAAGCCAGCTCAGGATTTCTAACTCTGCTGTACAGAGATCATATTTGTGATCTCTGTTTTATTTAGCAATATTAGATATTTTGTGGGTTTCAAATAGGGCATTTGTACGCTTGGGTATTGGCCTCATTCATCAGCCAGAATTTAAATTTTGCATCGAGAATGAAATTGATATACAAATCGTGTATTTGATGGCTGTGGCCTTCTATTTTTTCTTCTTGACAATTTCTAGGCGAAATCCGATTGTAATATCTAATTATTAACTACCATGGCCTTGGTGAATGCAACTGCTAAGCATAACAGCTGTATATTTGGTATCAAACTTTTTTCGGCTATATTTACAAAAAACTTTAGGGGTGCCTTGTGCTGAGATATACCCTTTGAACCTGATACAGTTAGTACTGTCGAAGGGAAAAGTAGAACGCAGTTCCAAAGCGCTTCTTTTAAGTTCCGTATTGGGCTTTCCTATAGTTTTTCCAAATGATCAAATATGGAATTAACTGTTCACAATCGGAAATATTTTCTCAATCATAACTCTTCAAGGATGTGTATGCCCGCTATGGACGGGATCTGGATTTTGAAAATTATAATTACCATCCATCAGACCGTTTTCGAAGATATGGCTTGGCAGCGCACAAATCTTCATCTACAGAGAATTATATTCATCACTACTGCTTAGCGCAGATAAATCATTAATATGAAAAAAGAAAAGTTACCAGATCAAAACCTGATCAGCAGAGATCCCTTTCCAAACTCCTGCAAAATATTCGTTCCCGGGAAAATTCACGATATACAGGTGGCAATGAGGGAGATAAAACTTAGTGAAACCAAAATTCACAGTGGGTTTGGCATGAGCTCGAATAATCCATCGGTAACTGTCTATGATTCCAGTGGTCCCTATACAGACCCAGATGTAGCTATTGATATTAGAAAGGGATTGCCCCGGATGCGAGAGCGGTGGATCACTAACCGAGGGGATGTTGAACAATTATCTCAATTGTCCTCAGCTTACGGCCAGGAACGGCTTGAAGATGCCCGGTTGGATGAATTGCGATTTGACTTTTCCCACAGGCCTTATAAAGCAATCCAGGGTGCTAATGTTTCACAGATGCACTATGCCAAAAAAGGAATAATTACTGCCGAAATGGAATATATTGCTATCCGGGAAAACCAGCAAATTGATCTCATTAATGAACAACTGGAAGGCGATGCTCGAACGATGAACCATCAGCATCAAGGGCACAGTTTTGGAGCTAACACGCCCAGAAAATATATTACTGCAGAATTTGTCAGGCAAGAAGTTGCTTCGGGACGAGCAGTAATTCCCTGCAACATCAATCACCCTGAACTTGAGCCGATGATCATCGGCCGAAATTTCTTGGTCAAGATTAATGCCAATATTGGTAATTCTGCAGTGAGTTCTTCTATTGAGGAAGAAGTCGAGAAGGCCGTATGGGCGTGCCGCTGGGGGGCTGATACGATCATGGATTTGTCAACAGGGAAAAATATACACGAAACCCGGGAGTGGATTATTCGGAATTCACCTGTACCAATAGGGACAGTACCAATATATCAGGCACTGGAAAAGGTAAACGGTAAAGCAGAAGATCTAAGTTGGGAGATATTTCGAGATACGCTCATCGAGCAGGCGGAGCAGGGAGTTGACTATTTTACTATCCATGCGGGTGTATTGCTTCGCTACATACCCCTCACTGCTAAGAGAATTACAGGCATTGTTTCCCGTGGGGGCTCGATAATGGCGAAATGGTGCCTGGCCCACCATAAAGAAAATTTTCTCTTTACGCATTTTGAGGAGATCTGTGAGATCATGAAAGCTTATGACATTTCTTTTTCGCTGGGCGACGGGTTAAGGCCTGGCTGTATTGCCGATGCAAACGATGCAGCGCAGTTTTCCGAGCTGGAAACGCTCGGCGAACTGACTAAAATAGCATGGCAGCATGACGTACAAACTATTATTGAAGGACCCGGACATGTGCCGATGCATTTAATCAAAGAAAATATGGAAAAGCAGCTTGAATGTTGTCATGAGGCACCGTTTTATACCTTGGGTCCATTGACTACAGATATTGCGCCGGGTTATGATCATATCACCTCAGCTATTGGAGCTGCTATGATAGGTTGGTTCGGCACAGCTATGCTGTGTTATGTTACCCCCAAAGAGCATCTTGGGCTTCCCAACAAAAAGGATGTGAAAGATGGAGTAATCACATATAAAATCGCAGCCCATGCAGCGGATTTGGCCAAAGGCCATCCCGGGGCTCAATACCGTGATAATGCTTTAAGTAAGGCCAGGTTTGAGTTCAGGTGGGAGGATCAATTCAATTTATCACTTGACCCGGATACCGCGAGAGAATTTCATGATGAGACCCTACCGGCGGAAGGGGCGAAAATCGCCCATTTCTGTTCAATGTGCGGGCCTAACTTTTGTTCCATGAAAATCACTCAGGATGTTCGCGAGTATGCTGCCGCGCAAGGGGTTGGTGAGCAGGAGGCATTGGAAAGGGGTATGCAGGAAAAATCAGGGGAATTCACCAGAAATGGAAACCAGATTTACTCGTAAATGATATAGGTTATACCAGGATGCTGCCCTTACACTTTGAGGATAAAGCAAAGTTTAATTGCGCTTTTTGCTGTGTGATTATAATTAGTCCACCGCTAAAAAAAATGGCATCCTGGGATATTCAATTATTATTTGAGTCAGTTAATATATATATATATATATTATCCTGTATGAATTTATTTGACTCGTCTGGCCTTACTTGTTCAAGGTCAGCCTGACTAAAGAAGATAGGTTAGTGCCTAGCAACTAAATTAAACCGAAAGCAGCACAGCGGAAAATGGCTTGAAAATTTGCTTGTGATTTGATGCTGGATTACAGGGCGGTATCGCTTGAAAATACCAATATGAATGAGATAACCAGTTTGCTTTGTTGGCAGACGAAAGGGCAGCGATGTATGAAAATTGATTGGATGCGTTTGACGGATAATATTTAGTAAGCCCTTTCAGGATGTTTCTTTAAATTGTTTTGAGCTGTTAAAGCTCGTTATGGTGAGGATGTAATTTAGTTCATCATTGTTTGCTGCCGTTTTGGATAATTAACCTTGGAGGTTAATACCTGAATTATTTTACTTTTGGCGCGATGGTAAATATGACCTATATTGCGGCATAAATAAGCTTTAGGGGTGCCTGCAATTATCTGGCTGAGAATATACCCTCATAACCTGATCCGTGATCATACCGGCGTAGGGAATAGTTTGTCTGCAAGAAATTGCATGTGATGCATCCGGCATTTGGCGGCTCCTAAAGTTCAAATTTAAAATATGGAGTCTGAAATCGTCAAAAATCTTATTTCGCTACGCGAAGGACAACCATTGGTGCATAGTATCACCAATTATGTGGTTATGAATAATACGGCCAATGCGCTACTGGCTATCGGCGCCTCGCCATTGATGTCACATGCTCACCCTGAACAATCCGATATTGCAAAGATATCAAATGCATTAGTTATTAATATTGGAACCTTGGATGAGTACTGGGTGAATAGCATGCTTCTGGCTATTCATGAAGCTAAAGCTGCTGGAAAACCGTGGGTATTGGATCCGGTTGGCGCCGGGGCGAGTAATTTTAGAAACGAAGTACTCCATCAGTTCCTCCATCTGGGCCCTACAGTGATCCGTGGGAATGCCTCAGAAATTATGGCGATTGCGAAATATGATGTGTCTTCCAAAGGAGTTGACAGTGTTCATCAGTCAGCTGAGGCAATCCGGGCAGCTACCATGCTCTCTGAGCAAACTGGTGCTGTTGTATGTATCTCTGGAGAAACCGATTACATCGTCCACCGTGACCGTTTAATGGCCGTTCACAATGGTCATCCTTTGATGGCCAGGGTTACAGGAATGGGATGTACGGCAACGGCCATCATCGCTGCATTTTTGCCGTTTTCCACGGGTATTTTTGATGGGGTCTGCAGCGCAATGGCTATAATGGGGATTTGCGGGGAGATGGCTGGGAAATTAGCCCAGGGATCCGGAAGTTTCCAAATGGCTTTTTATGATGCCTTGTACCAAATTGATGAGCAACAAATTTCGGTATATTTAAAATGATAGGGTTTCATTACCGGCTTTATTTGGTGACTGATGAGGCCGCCTGTTTGGGAAGAGACTTTTTTTGGGTGATAGAGCAGGCGCTGAAGGGTGGCGTGGATCTGGTTCAGCTAAGGGAAAAATCATTGCCGGCGGATAAATTTATTGATAAAGCTTTCAGGCTTGCGGAACTTTGTGAACGGTATGATGTCCCTTTGATTATTAATGACAGCTTTGAGATCGCCAGAGCGGTTAACGCATTTGGTCTTCATGTGGGACAGAGTGATATAAAGCTTGATACCGTGCTTAAAATATCTGGCCACCATTATCCGGTAGGATTGTCCGTTGAACTCCCCGAACATCTTTTGGATAAACAAACCGAAAAGGTCTGGTATCTCGGCGTGAGCCCGATTTTTGCTACGCCCACTAAGAATGACACCATTAGCGAATGGGGACTAGAAGGTTTGCATGCCATTAGGTTGCAATCAGATAAACCACTTGTGGCTATTGGCAATATAAAATCCGCTAATGCAGCTGACGTTGTACGTAGTGGTGCGGATTGCATCGCTGTAGTCTCAGAAATCTGTTCAGCCGACTGTCCGTCGAAAGCTGCGGAAATACTAAGGGATATTATTGAAAAGAATGTTTAAAGAAAAAAAATATATAGGTGTGCTGACCATTGCGGGTTCAGATAGTGGCGGAGGAGCCGGCATTCAAGCTGACCTCAAAACGTTTTCAGCTCTGGGCTGCTATGGGTGCTCTGTGATTACAGCAGTTACTGCACAGAATACACTTGGAGTCAGCGCTGTCCATGCTATACCTTTAGAGGTAATCAAGGATCAATTGGTTGCTGTGATGGATGATATAAAACCCCAGGGAATTAAAATAGGAATGCTGAACACAAGTGGGGTTGTTGCAGAAATTGCGCATCAGCTAGGGGTATATTGCACTAATGTTCCAGTCATACTTGATCCCGTTATGGTCGCTACCAGCGGAGATAGATTGATGGAGCCTGATGCAGTAAGGGAATTACGCAAAACGCTTTTTCCCTTGGCAACACTTATTACTCCGAACATAGATGAGGCAGAAGTGCTGACGGGGATGGAAATTGTTGACCTGGCTGGAATGATTTTGGCCGGAAAGGAAATTGTTGAGCAAGGTGCTAAAGCAGTTTTGATCAAAGGCGGTCATTTATCTGGGGATGTGATATATGATGTGTTAGTTGAACGGGGTAAAATGGAACCTCTTATCATGAAAAGTGATTTTATTCAAACCAGAAATCTACATGGCACAGGATGTACCTTATCCTCTGCTATTGCCAGTGAAATGGCTAAAGGCGCTCCGCTTACAGTTGCAATCGAACGCGCTAAAGCTTATATCTCCGATGCCTTAAATGCAGGGAGGAATGTAGTAACGGGCAAGGGAAACGGCCCGCTGAACCATTTTTTTAATCCTTTAAAACTTCTTATAACATGAAATGGAGTGAAATAGCTTGGCTAAAAATTGCGCCTATATTCAACAGTATCATTGCCCACCCATTTAATAGCGAATTAAGTAGTGGAACGCTCAGCCGTGAGCGTTTTCTTTTCTATCTTGCGCAGGATGCTTATTATCTTTTGGATTTTGCCAGGGCTTTGAGCACCATAAGTGGGCGAATGAATAGTCCTGAACTTGTGTTGGCCTTCTCCGAGTTTTCAACTGGCGCTATCGTAGCCGAAAGAAGTTTGCATGAGCGTTATTTTGTTGAATTCGGTCTAAACGAAGATGCTCAACCCTCACCATCTACGTTTTTATACACCAACTACATTCTTCGACAGGCTGCATATGGTGATCTAGGTGTTGCAGTTGCTTCTGTTTTACCCTGTTTTTGGATTTACAAAGCTGTCGGAGATCACATTTTTTCACTTCAAGCAGGTAATGATAACGTCTATAAAGAATGGATCGACCTTTACTCTGGGGATGACTTTGGTTAAGTAGTGAAGAAGGCCATTGAAATTGCCGATCATTTGGCATTAAGCGGCAGTGATCTGCTCAAAAAAGACATGTTTGAAGCATTTACAACAGCTGCCAGAATGGAGTGGATATTTTGGGATAGCGCATACCAACTAGAACAATGGAAGATATGATCCTGAGGGTTAACGATTTGCTGTTGCATTAGCCTGGGCAAGTAATCATGCTTTCCTTGGTAATCAAATTCAGCCGAACATTTAAAAATTTTTGAGCGTTTACCCTACATTATCGCCAGGTCGTTTTTACGGTTTGTTAGCAGGATAGCACAGGATGTTCATCATCAAAGCATTTATTATTATTGTATTAAGCTGTGGCTTTTTGTGCTGCAGAACTTTTCTAACCAGAATTTTATGAGACTATTCAATCTGATCGCTCTTTTTTATTTACTGTATGCATCTTCCTTATTTGCGCAGCAGCCTTCTAAGTTAATTTTAACTTATAACAAACCGGCACGAAATTGGGATGAGGCCCTCCCCTTGGGTAACGGCAGGTTAGGCGCTATGGTATTTGGCCGAGTGGATTCAGAACTCATACAGCTTAATGAAGAAACGCTTTGGACAGGTGGGCCGGCTGAGCTAAATCCGAATCCCCAGGCGCCGCAATATCTGAGCGATATAAGAAATATGCTTTTCAAAGGGGATAATGGCTCGGCAGTTAAGCTGATGCGGAAAATGCAGGGTCCAAATACCAATATGTATCAACCGCTGGCCAATCTGTCTCTATTGCAAAATATAAATGGAGAAATTACGGATTATTCCAGAACATTGGACATCTCACAGGCTATTGCAACTACAAGTTTTAAAGTAGATGGGGTAGGTTATAAAAGAGAAATATTTTCTTCATTTCCCGATCAGGTGATCGTGCTGCGGCTGACCTCTACAGTAAAAAATAAATTGTCAGTGAGTTTTTCTTTAGGGAATGAGCTTAAACACGAGGTTCATCTGGGGGGCAATCAAATCGTGCTTAATGGTAAGGCCAGGATCGAGGCGGATGAGCGTAGAAATCCAAAACCATTGGTTTTCTCTGACAGTCTGCATCACAACGGCATGCGTTATCAGGCAAGGATGAAAGTGATGAGTACGGACGGCAAAATCAGTACCGACAGTCTTCTTCATGTAACAGGTGCATCTCAGATCCTGGTGATCATCTCTGGGGCGACAAGTTTTAATGGTTTTGATCGTTATCCTGACAAAGACGGGCTTGATGAACATGCTAAGGCATTGGCGTTTATCGAGAGGGCAGAAAAAAAATCTTTTCAGTTAATAAGAAAGAAACATATTCTGGATTATCAGAACTATTTTGATCGTTTATCCATCAAGGTGAATGAGGGTGATGATATGCTCTCCACTGTTCCAACGGACGAGCGTCTGGAACGCTATAAAAAAGGTGGGATTGATTTTGGACTCGAAGCGCTATATTTTCAGTTCGGGCGGTATCTGTTAATTTCCAGCTCCCGACCTGGCGGTATCCCTGCTAACCTACAAGGTATATGGAATCCATTGATCAGACCTTCATGGCGTAGCAATTTCACGACCAATATCAATGTGCAGATGAATTACTGGCCAGCTGAGGTAACCAATCTTTCAGAATTAACCGAACCGCTAATTCGCCAGATCGCACACTGGGCGAAAAATGGTTCACATACGGCAAAGAACTATTATGGAGTAAGGGGATGGGTTTTACACCATAATTCTGATATATGGGCACAGACTAACCCCGTGGGAGAGGGAAATGGGGATCCGAAATGGGCGAATTGGTCTATGGGAAGTCCCTGGGTGTCTCAGCATCTCTATGAACATTATCTTTTTACCGGTGATAAGAAATATCTCAGGGAAGTTGCCTATCCATTAATGAAAGGAGCGGCACTCTTTTGTCTGGACTGGTTGGTGGAAAAAGACGAATATCTAATTACTGCTCCATCAACTTCACCTGAAAATAGCTACTATCTTCCTAACGGAAATAAGGAAGTCGTTACGATGGGTTCAACCATGGATTTGTCGATTATTCGTGATTTGTTTTCTAACCTGATCGATGCCGGTGGTATACTGGGTATAGACCAGGAATTTACAAGTTTGCTGACTCGGACAAAAAGCAAACTCCGTCCGCTGCAAATAGGTAAAAAGGGAAATCTTCAGGAGTGGTACGGTGATTTTGAGGATGTCGATCCTCAACATCGCCACGTCTCCCATTTGTTTGGCCTGCATCCAGGGAGGGAAATTTCGCCATTGCTTGATACGGTTTTTTCTAATGCTGCCAAAAAAAGCCTGCTGATCCGGGGAGATGAAGGTACAGGATGGAGTAAAGCCTGGAAAATTAATTTCTGGGCCAGACTGCTTGATGGTGACCATGCGTATAAAATGTATCAGGAACTGCTGAAAACCTCTACGCTAAATAACCTTTTTGACACCCATCCGCCTTTTCAGATCGATGGAAATTTTGGTGCTACAGCTGGTGTAGCAGAGATGTTTCTCCAGAGTCATTTAGGTACAATACAATTATTGCCCGCTCTACCCATTGCATGGAAGACAGGCTATGTCAAAGGTCTGGTGGCCAGGGGTGGGTTTATTGTTGATTTATATTGGAAAGAAGGTAGATTAATCAGGGCATCAATTCTTTCGAAAAACGGTGGTTCACTAAAATTGCTGACTAATGTTCCGTTGAAAAAACGCCACAACTATGAGCAAAAGCCTAGAGGATATAGCAACATACTTGCTACAAAGGCAGGAAAAAGATATGAGTTCATACCAGAATCGGATAACTAATTGATTGTTATATCGGAAGCAGCTATCGATTGCCCATTTCTCAAAGGATTAATTAATCCTGAATGTCAGGTATTTATTTTCGCTATCATGGCATTCCAAGAGGCTACGGTTTTCATTCCACTTATTTTTTGCACTGAGATAAGTATAGGTTTGATAAATAATGACTTGGTGTCCTGAACTGGTAGGTATCATGCAGGAATTCAGAACTCTTAATGATGAAAATCTGTACTGCTATCGCAGATTTATACGCAACAAGTTTATTTAGAGATTTAGATGGATTGATTCAAAGGAGCGATTTCGATAAATTTTACACTTGGGGCTAGCCTTTTTCTTAGTCAGAATCTTGAGCGCATTTTAGGATTTGCTTTTTTCAATTAATACACTAAAAAGAATGTCCAGTAAATAATAAACAGATTTGATTAGGATTATATTGATGCTAAAGTTGACCACTCAATTTGCTTTAAAATTAATTGAAGGGCTTTTAAGGGAAGAGATCGATTAAAGTGACTCTTCTTTGCTGAATAAGCGACAAGACTGCTAGTTTATCATCTCCAGGATTGTTGTCTATTCAGGTTAGAAACCCTAAATTGTATGTCACTAAAATTATTTATTAACGTTAGCTTATTTATCTTTTTCTTTGGTATTGGATTCTGCATGGCGCAATCTTCAACGGTTAATGAACAGCGCTTTCGTTCAGTTTTTTCTGAAGGTTATACCAGTCAGAACCGGCTCCCAACTGGCGCGCCCACAAATCAATACTGGCAGAATCGTGCAGATTATCATATTAAAGCTTATTTAGATGAGCAGAAACATTCCATTTCTGCAGATGTAGAGATTCTCTATGTAAACAATAGCCCTACTACATTGGAATTCCTGTGGCTTCAATTAGATCAAAATATATTTAGATCTGATTCAAGAGCCTTTCTCACTGCAGCACCTCGGCGACTTGGGGGTGACCCGTTCATCAACGTTACAGCTGGCTACGAAATTTCCTCAGTTATGGTAACGGGCAGTAAGATAAATTTAATAGATTATCTCATCACTGATACACGTATGAAAATTCGCTTGAGCAGCCCGCTTCAGAAAAACGCGTCGGTTAAATTAAAGATAAAATATAGTTTCCAGGTTCCCCTTCAGGGAGCAGACAGGATGGGGAGGATGAAAGCAAACGATGGATGGATTTACCAGATTGCGCAGTGGTATCCAAGAATGTGCGTTTATGACGATCTTAATGGATGGAATACTTTGCCATATTTAGGCAAGGGAGAATTCTATCTGGATTACGGTAATATTTTTTATGAGATAAATGCGCCTAATGACTTTATCGTAACCGGATCAGGGGAGTTGCTCAACGAAGCAAAGGTTTTGACTGCATCCGAACGCAAAAAGCTCAAGTTCGCCTATTCAAGCGATCAAACTGTCCCAATCAGCTCACCTGAAGACAGAGCTGTTCGTGGAAATGGTAAAAAAAGATTAATTTGGAAGTTTAGTTGTAAAAATACAAGGGATGTGGCCTGGGCAGCATCTAATGCTTTTGTTTGGGATGCTGCACGGTTAAATTTACCTAGCGGGAAGCAAAGATTGGCAATGTCTTTCTATCCCAAAGAAAGTTTAAGGGACAATGGTTGGAAAAATTCAACCGCCTTTGTTAAAGGGGCTGTGGAGTTTTATTCGAAATATTTGCTCGAATATCCCTACTCCAGGGCAATTAATGTAGCGGGGATTGTCCCTGGTATGGAATATCCTGGCATTGTTTTCTGTGCGGCAGGCAGTACGGGTCAAAGTCTTTGGGATGTTACATCCCATGAATTTGGACATACATGGTTTCCGATGATTGTTGGTAGTGATGAGCGGCGGCATGGGTGGATGGATGAGGGTATGAATACATTCATCAATCAACTTGCTTCCTCAGCATTCGATAATGGCCGGTTCCAAGATCTATCGTCGATCAGTGATATGGCCAAATTGGTACACACAGATACGATTCAGGCGATTGATACTCCGCCCGATTTCCAGCAGTCTTATAATTTTGGCAGTCTTTCTTATTATAAGCCGGCGCTTGGTTTGAGAATGTTGAGGGAAAATATATTAGGAAAGGTACGTTTTGATCATGCCTTTAAAAATTATGTTCGTAATTGGGCTTATAAACACCCTTCTCCAAATGACTTTTTCAGATCTATTGAGAATGCTTCCGGTGAGGATTTATCCTGGTTCTGGAGGGGTTGGTTTCATGAGACCGGGCGTTGTGATCTGGCTGTAACTTCAGTTACTGATTCGCCTTTGAACGGCAAACAAATTACCGTCAAAAGCGTGGGCCGGTTACCTATGCCTTTTATGCTTCAGGTGACTAATGATCGGGGATTAGTCGAGCATATCGATTATCCGATTGAAACCTGGAGGTACGGAAATGTAAAGGTTCTTTCGGTTAATATCCCTGGTAAAGTTGTAAAGGTGATTATCGATCCCAACTTTCTGACACCCGATTTCAACAGAACGAATAACATATGGACTCCAGGTGGATAACTTAAGTTGTAATTTGATCTAAGAAGGATCAATTTTTAGTTTAAGGCGTGCGATTTTCTTTAAATGCCGTTCCGACTCGGTAGGATATTCAGAATTTAAATGCGAATTATGCGCTGTTTATTTATTATTCATAATTCTTAAGAAAAATATACAATAAAATTAATGTTTATTGTATTCTTGTAATATGGATTATGGTGAGACTTCTGATATCATGCTGCTTTCCGCTCTAAAAGCTGGGGATAGAGCGGCGTTTGAAGAAATTTACCATCAGAACTGGGAGCGGATGTATAAATATGCATTTTACATTCTCAAAGATCAGGATCAGTGTACAGATATTGTGCAAGAGATTTTTGTTAAAATGTGGGTGAACCGTGATGCTTTAGTTGTTCGATCTTTCAGAGCATATTTAATTAGTGCAGTTAAATATAAAATTGCGAATAATATCAGGCACGAGAAAATTCGTGCTGATTTTTTTTCTTCAGCACCCACAAATGATGTTAGCTATAACCTCGCAGATAACGAGCTGGAAATCCGCGAGCTTAAGAATCTGATAGAATCAGCCGTGGGGCAGCTGCCGCCTAAATGCAGGGAGATTTTTCTGTTAAGTAGAAATGAATATTTGTCAAATAAAGAAATTGCTGTCAAATTGAAGATTTCTGAAAAAACAGTCGAAGGTCAGATGACGATAGCTTTAAAACGACTGCGAAAGGCTTTGGGTGATCTGTATATGCTTTGCTGGTTAATTTAAATTGCACGAAACCTAAGAGTACTGTTCTTACTTAGGTATGCATAAAAAGGAAATAATTAGATGATTACAATGTGGGTATTTACTAGTCATTTCGGTAAATAGCTGATTACTTCGGAAGTAACATTTGAGGTTTTCTATTCCTTGATAATCTTATGGTTTCCTGAAACAAGGTGATTAAACAATGTACTCTTATTTTAGTTTGAATTATTTTATTTTTTTTTTCATATCCATTTAGGGGGTGGTGTTGTTTGAAGTGACTGTTATTATATGAGCGATAATAAACTGTTTGAAAAAGAAATGATAGAACTCGCTTCAAAGGTTGAGTCCGGGACTGCGAGCGACTTGGAGCTTCACCAATATAACAACTTATTGAATAGTTTCCAGAAAGATAATACCTGGTCTGCCGAAATGGGGGAAGTGAATGATATTAACCAGATCATTCTGCTATCAATCAATCGCCGACTGTTTTCCAGAACTAGGAAGCTGCCGATACGCACATTTGGTATTGCAGCGAGCGTTTTAATTATTTGCTCTTTAAGCATCCTTTTCTTTGTCCGTAACCTCACCGATTCCAGGGTTAGTTCCTCCCAACAGTTGATCTCGCCTGGTCAGAATAAAGCACTCTTAACCTTATCTAATGGTAAAAATATTACCTTGGCAAATCAAAACGGACTGGTTACGACCGAAGATGAAACTGCTATCGTGGGTGACGGTAAGGGGGCGCTAATCTACAGTCCTGTTAATACAGTCAAGGATGAATTAATCGAATACAATACCTTGACCATACCCAAAGGAGGGATCTATCGCTTGGTGCTTTCTGATGGTACTAAGGTCTGGTTAAATTCAGATTCCAGGTTACGTTATCCAGTAGCGTATGGTGAAAGAGAAAGGGTTGTCGAATTGGAAGGTGAAGCATATTTTGAAGTGGCGAAAGATAGTTCAAGACCTTTTAGAGTGGTTTCCGCAGGACAGCAGATAGAAGTAAAGGGCACTCACTTCAATGTGAATGCTTACAGGGATGAACCATATTTGAAAACAACGCTTCTGGAAGGTGCTGTCAGCATTTTCTCTGGGCGACAGAAAGTTGATATTTTCCCTACGCAGGAGGGTATTGTTTATTCTGAACCGGGGCATAGAATTGAAGTAAGAAATGATGCGGACCTGGAGTCTGCAGTGGCCTGGAAAAATGGTAATTTTTATTTTAATGAAGAAAATCTACCAAGTATCATGCGAAAAATATCTAAATGGTATGATGTAGAGGTGGTTTATCGTGGAGATTTCAGTTCTTTAAGATTTAATGGCATCGTTTCGCGTTCCAAAGATATCAATACGGCATTGGCTATCATTGAAGCCGCCGGTAATGTACACTTTAAAATAGAAGGGAGGATAATTACAGTAACACCTTAACTACAAAACTGGACAAAAGATCAAGGATGTTGTAGCACCCCTGATCAGATGGTCAGCCGAATGAAAAACCGTATCAACCAATTAAACAAACTAACTAAACCACATTCAAATGTATGAATTTTTACATGCTTTAGCGCATAAAGGGAAGAACTATGCCCGTAATTTTATACTCACTATGAAGCTAACCGCTATTATTTTATTTATCGGACTCATCCAAGTTCATGCTGCCTCCCTGGCGCAGATCAACATAAGCAAAACCACTATCACCCGTGAAAATGTTTTCAAAGAAATCAGGCGTCAGGCTGGCTATGATTTCTTTTATGATGCCGAGCTTTTTAAAAATCTTAAACCATTGCCTCTTGAGGCTAAGAATGCTACCGTACAGGAAGTAATCAATAAAGCCTTATCCGGGCTGCCTATGAGTTATAAAATTATTGGCAAGACCGTCATTATCAATGGAAATCCTGTAATGCAAAAGGACAATTCTGATCCTGCGCAAGAAAGGTTCCGAATTGATGGAAAGGTCAAAGATGATCAGGGTAAGCCCATGGCCGGTGTGTCTATTTTCTTGAAAGGTGGCAACCGGGTATTAGCTGTCACCGATAATGATGGTTATTTTCTGATTCTTGACGCGAAAGAAAATGACATACTCATTTTTCGCTACATAGGCTATTCCTTAAAAGAAGCCAGGGTTGGAAAAAAGCCCCTCGAAATTGTGCTCAATCCGGTAAGTAGTGAACTGAAAGAGGTTGTGATTTCTACAGGTTACCAAAACATTGAAAATAAATACAATACCGGGGCGGTCACAACCTTGAAAATGGATTCTATAAAAGTCCCTGGTATCAATACCATTGACAGGCTTTTGGAAGGCAGGGTGCCGGGTATGACCTATATGCAAAATTCAGGTCAGGTGGGAGCGACTCCAAGACTACGCATTCGCGGTACTTCGACTATTTTGGGTAATCAGGAACCCCTTTGGGTGGTTGATGGAGTGGTTGTGCGAGATCCTGTTAATGTGAGCGCCTCAAGAATTAATGATTTGGACTTTGTCAATCTCATCGGTAACTCCATTTCTGGTTTAAATCCGGATGATATTGAGCAAATAGATGTGCTAAAGGATGCGGCTTCAACTGCGATCTACGGCGCCAGAGCAGCCAATGGGGTAATTGTGATTACTACCAAAAAGGGGCAGATTGGTCCGCCACTTTTTTCTTTTTCAACAAATGCCACACTCTCAAGACGCCCACGCTATACCGATGAATCTATTAATATGATGAATTCGTTTCAACGTGTAGATGTATCAAGAGAAATGTTTGAGCGTGGCATTATTTATTCCAATCAATCTACCTTTAGCGGCTACGAACGTACCTACTTGGATTATGCAAATGGGAAGATTGATTTTAATACCTTTCAAAACCAGAGTGCTTATTATGAAACCTTGAATACAGACTGGTTTGATCTGGTCGGCCGTGATGCGCTTTCAAGCAATCAAACTGTGAGTGTCTCTGGTGGATCAAATGTGACCAAGTATTACGCTTCGTTAGGATTTAATAATGAAAATGGAACAATCAAAAATGAATTCAATAAGCGGTATTCTAGCAGTCTGAGCTTGACCACTACCTATAACAAATTCAGTATGCAGTTTGGTCTGCAGGCCAATGTAACTAATAGACACTATAACCCTGGGGACATACCAGTCTTAAATTATGCCTATAACACCAGTAGGGCTATCCCAGCCTATAATACGGATGGCTCCTTGTCATATTACCCTAAGTCTAATGGTTCAGGACTGAATTATAACTATAATATTCTGAATGAGATGAATAATTCTTCCGATCAGACCAAATCGAATGGTATGACACTGACTTCTAAATTGGATTACCGTTTTACAAATGCTTTTAAGCTCTCAGGAACGCTTTCTTATAGTATAAATAACACCAATCAGCAAGTTTATTACGGCGCTAACACTTTCAAAGTATTAGGCTACCAGGGTAATGGAACCTTGGCGGGAAACTTAGCGCCAATAGGTGGTGAACTGCAGATGAGCCAAACCATGCAAAATGGATATACCATCAGGTTGCAATCTGACTACAATAAGAAATTTGGGGCCACTCAAAAACACTATGTTTTCGCTTCACTTGGAACAGAAGTGTCTTCGGCAAAATACGATGGATTCAACATTACCCGCAGAGGTTACCAGCAGGACAGGGGGAATGTTTTTGCTGCCATTCCGACCACTTACACGGGTTATTACAGTCAGTTCATGACTTCCGCTGCGGCCCTTGGGATAATCAATACCCAGTTAACGAATATATTATCTGCTTATTTATCAGCAACCTATAATTATGATGAGCGCTATACTTTCAACTTTAATGTTCGTTCTGATGAATCTAACCAGTTCGGTGCTGCCAATAATAACAAGTTTCTCCCTGTTTACTCAGTATCGGGAAGGTGGGATATCAAAAATGATCTACTAAAGAATACGAATTGGGTGAATGGCCTCGCCATTAAACCATCATTTGGTTATCAGGGTAATATGCTTGATAATCAGTCATCTAATCTGGTTTTGCAGCGTGGTAGTTATAATAACATTTACGCGGGTAATCAGTCAACAATCGTTGGTTATCCAAATCCTGATTTAACATGGGAGAAAACCTCGTCAACTAATTTATCTGTTGACTTTTCGCTATTTAATCATAAGCTCGCTGGAACGGTTTCTTATTTTTATAAACATACTAAAGACGCATTCCTCAATAAAACGGTTTCCGATGTTAACGGATTGACGCAATACGTTGTCAACAGCGGTGAACTGACTAATAAAGGATTGGAAATTTCCCTTAATTTTACACCCATTAACAAAGGGCTGAACAGCTCCGGAAAACAAGGTTTCATCTGGCGTTTTGACCCGCAATTAGGTCAGGTCGTTAACCAGCTAATTACCAAGGCCGTTAACAATAGGAACAATGTCTTACAGAATACGATTACTTATGCAGACCTCTTATCGGGTAACATTCAACTTTCAGGTGTTCCGTTAAATACATTTTATTCCTACAAATTCAAAGGTTTGAATGCAACTGACGGATCGCCTATTTTTTACGGAGCAGAAGCATCCAACAGCACTGCGCTGGCTAAGTTATATTCAGGCATGAATGTTCAGGACGTTTATCTTGCAGTCATGGCGCCGTCAGGTACACGCGTACCAACCATTCAAGGTGGATTATCGAATTTTTTCGGTTATAAAAATTTTAGCCTTTCTTTTAACTTTACCTATAGTCTTGGAAATAAAATCAGATTACTTAAAGTCACCTCAGGATATGGTACGGCCTCTCCGGATCCGCAGACAAATTTGCGTGCTGAAGTCGCTAACAGATGGCGACAGCCAGGTGATGAAGCCTTCACTAATATCCCCGGTCTAAATGTTACACCATTCGCATACAACCCGATTTGGTTTGCAGGCACGAGTTATGCTTTTGCAAACAACTATTACGATATGTATGACAATTCGGATATCCGCGTGGTTAAAGGGGATTACCTTAAGTTGCAGTCTTTGGCTTTCGCCTATAATTTTAGCGCGGCTATCTGTAAAAAGTTATCGATTAAGTCCGCTAATGTCGGATTAAACGGAGCGAATTTATTCACTTTGGCTAGTTCTGAGCTGAAAGGCCAGGATCCCACACAGTCGGGTACTACACCAAATATTTCCTTGGCCCTGTATCCCATCTACACAATTAATTTAGGTATAAGATTTTAAGTTTTCGCAATGAAAAAAACAACTATCATCATCTGTTTCTTCTGCCTTTTGAATCTTTCTTGTAAAAAGTTTCTTGCAGAAACATCTCAAAATAAAGCCTACGTCCAAACGGCAACCGATCTTCAGGAGCTGTTGATTGGATCTGGATACATGGAATATATTTCCAACACTAATCCCACAGCTTATTTTTCCCTGTCCTATGGCACAGGAACGAGTAGTGATGTATATTTCCCTTACCTGGACGTGCTTAACGACGACGCTGAGGAATTTGTTTCGGGAAATCAACAGAACGCAACCAGCAATAGTTTGCCCAGAAATGTTCTGAGTGGTTTTCATCGTTGGCAGCAGGATCCACTGTTTAATACCGCTGGCGTGCAGATTTATGATTACAACTGGACCAGGATGTATCAGCGTATTGCCGCCTTGAACGCCATCATTTACAAAGCCCGGGATTTGAAAGGCAGTGATGATCAGCAGATATTAAACCGCGTTGAAGGGGAAGCACTGTTCCTACGCGCGGGTTACTATTTTTTTCTGGTAAACTTATATGGCATGCCATATAATAAAGCCACTGCTTCAACCGATGCGGGTGTACCGCTGAAGATTTCGGAGTCTATTAGTGATAAATACTATAGCCGGGATGCAGTAGGCAAAGTATACGATCAAATCCTTACAGATTTAAACCAGTCTTCAGAGTTATTAGCGGGCACTACGCAGCCAAACATATACAGGGTACGACAGGCTGCTGCCTTTGCGATGCTGAGCCGGGTTAACCTTTACATGGAAAACTATCAGGCTGCTGTTGATGCGGCTGACAAAGTTTTAGCTGCGGGCTATTCTCTGACAGATTTAAATAGCTATGTTGCAGGTACTTCTTTTTCATCCCCACAATCGCCAGAAAATATTTTCTCTCAGGGATCGTATCTGACTTATGATGTTTTTGTAGATGAGTCTTCTGGTTTTAATAATTCTTACAAAGCCTCTCCGGATTTACTCTCTAGCTTTGCTTCCACTGATTTGAGGTTGCAGGCTTTCTTCAACCCTTCAAGCACCTCCAAACAACTTATTCCAACCAAATCAAGAACTGCAGCGGCCGACGCGGCAGCATTTACACCTATTTCCAGCTATTTTCTCTTACGCCTATCAGAGGTTATACTCAATAAGGCAGAAGCACAGGCATTATTAGGAAATGATGCTGGCGCCCAGACTTCCGTGCAGAGTTTGCGAAGCAAAAGGTTTAAACCCGCAGATCTAACCACCATTACTTTTTCGGGAAGAGATCTGGTGGATTTTATTCGTGAGGAGCGCAGACGCGAACTTTGCTTTGAAGGGCAAAGATGGTTTGATCTGAGGCGGTATGCGGTAAACAGCAAATATCCTTTTACCAAAAGTATTACCCATAAATATTTTCTGTATAGTTCAACAGCCAGTTCAGTTGTGGCTTCGGGCGCTTATGTGCTGAAACCATATCCAGAAGATGTTAATGCCTATATGACACCAATCCCTGTATCAGCAATACAGTTCAATCAAGGTGCATTGGTTAATTTCGATCGCCCGGCCCGACCTATCACCCCTTAATGTTTAAATGTCTAAATCATATAATGATGAAAAAATTTATTATTTACCTGCTACCGGCACTTATCTTGTTTTCCTGTAAAAAAGAAGGATCATTATTACCATCGAATGTGGATAAAAACTTTTTTGAAATTATCGATAACCCTTCTGATTCAGTGGACCACGCCATTTTCCAGTTTTATCAATCCACCAAAATCCCCGTTTTCTATAAAGATACTATTGGCATTGATGCACGCGTCGATCCCTTCGGAATTTCGTATAATTTCTACAAAAAACTGGGTGTTGATTACAATCCTGATTTTCAAACGCTCAAATTTGGTCTTGTCACCAAATATTTAAATCTAAAGAAAAAAGCAGATGTAATTCCAGCGCTTAAATTCCTGTCAACTTATATCGTTCCAGCATTACCTAAAGGCGTTTTGCCACAGAGTTTTTTTGTGCCGGATACCCTTAATAATGCAATATATGGTACCCGGGCATATAAAGGCTTTAATACTGTGGTGATAGGGGCGGTTCCCAGGATTTCTAAATTGGGGGCGAATGAAATCAATCTGCACCGGGCTGCGATTTTGAGGGCCATAGCTTCCGCATATGTTTTGGATGCGAAAAATACTGCATTTCTGAATTCCAATTTTTATAGTGTTTCCAGAGCTTTTTTGACTACCCCGGATATTTATGGACTGAGTATTTATAATATTGCATCCTTAAAGGGTATATCGAGCGCTGTATACAATAATTATACAGCGAGTTATCTTCAAACGCTGGGTTTCTTAGGTAAGGATCCGTCCATCAGCGACTTTGGTTTCCCCTCTATTTACAATATACAGTCGCCACCGACTTATCTGGATGTGAACCAATTTATAGAAGCATCCTTCACTTATTCTACTGCGCAGTTTACTGCAATGTATGGGAGTAATGTGGCTATTATGAAGAAATATAATGCGATAAAATCCCTGCTAACCGGCTTGGGCTTTGTTATCAATTGATTCTTAATTACTGGGACATGTGATCAGGAGATTACTCTATCATGTGTCCCTTCTAAAGCATAACTAGACAAACAATGAAAATTAAAAAATTAATAATGGTCATACTGGTATTTTCCGCTTTAGGGGGATATGGCCAACAGGTATCAAAAGGTATAAAGTTTTTTAAAGGGAGCTGGGCAGAGGCACTTGCTAAAAGTAAGGCCGAAAATAAAATGATTTTCATGGATTGTTCAATCAGATCTTGTATTCCCTGCCGGGAAATGGAAGCCAATGTATTTCCGCAGGAAAAAGTTGGCGGTTTTTACAATGAAAACTATATAAATGTAGCAATGGGAATGGATGAGGGAGAGGGTAAGGAATTGTCCAGCTATTACGGAGTAGGAAGTTTTCCGGCAATGCTTTATTTCAAACCTGGAGGATTTTTGGTCGCCCATGAGCAAGGTAAGCGGGATGCGGAAGAGTTGTTGGCGGATGGCAATAAAAATCTTCAGCTTAAAGATACCATTACTTTGGAAGAACGTTTTGAAAAGGGCGGATATCAGGACCCCATCTTTCTTCAGCGGTATTTTAAAGAAGTGATGGAAAATGAACCGCTTGGCGCAGAGCAGCACGCTTTCGATAAAATCATTAAATTCAAAGGAGCCGATGTGTTGCTGGAAAAGAAATACTGGGAGGCTCTTGGGATTGCTAGTCCTGGGTCTGCGGCTGCGTTGTATTTCGTGAAAAATCACTTAAAATTTGCTAAAATCTATGGTGAGAATGCTGTGAATGCAAAAATCATGGCCATATATTTTAACAATAGGTTTTTGATCTGGTATGGGGATGATCATCTGAATAATAAACCTTCTTATGAGAACTTTAAAAAACGGATGGAAGAACGCGGGGTACCTGATTTATCTTTTATGAAAATGGCTGTGGATTTTCATCAGCGTTGCCGGGATTTTAAGTATGATGAGGCTTTTGCAATAGCGGATCCTTTTATGAAAAGTGCAAAGTGGTGGCAATACTATCGAATGGCTTTACATGCGGACTGGCTAACGGCTGGTCGTCCCCTAGAGCGCAAAAAAGTAATGGTCTGGGCAAATAAAGCCTTGCAATTGGCAAAAACAGCCCAAGAACGTAAGGAAAGCCAGGAACTCATAGACGATCTTCGAAATCCATTTACAAACTTAATCCTAACTCCAGTAGTCTACGGGTCAAACATATAATTTCTCATGAAAAAAATATCAATTCTTCTTTCTGTACTGATCTTTACTGCATCATTAGTCTTTGCGCAAAAAAGCAATATCAAATTCTTTGAAGGTTCGTTTAAAGATGCACTCAGTCTTGCTTCGAAACAGAACAAGCTTATTTTTCTGGACGCCAAAACAACCTGGTGTGTACCGTGTAAGGTCCTGGCAGACTCTGTTTTTACTCAAAAAGCTGTTGCGGATTATTATAACCAGAATTTTATTAACCTAAGCATGGATATGGAAAAAGGAGAGGGGCCGGGACTTGCATTACGGTATGGAGTGAAAGCCTATCCTACCCTGCTTTATATTAAGCCGGATGCAATGGAGGTAAGTAAGCTTGTCGGGCTAAGTAAGGCTGATACGCTGCTGCAAGCTGGTCAGATAGCTATGGCTAAAAAAAATCTAATTACTGATGATGAAAAGTTTTATAACGGGCCTCGTTCTGAAGCCATGGTTAAGGAATTTTTTACCAATATATTTAAGACTAAAGGACGTGGCGCCCAGATGGCTCCTCTTGAGCATATTGCTAAACAGGAAGGTTACCAAGCTTTCATACAAAAGAAATATTGGGAGGTCTTGCCTCTTGCAGGTATTGGATCACCCATAGGTCAGTGGTTTGTTCAGCACAGGGATGAGTTTATAAAGGTTTACGGCAAAGATGTTGTTGAAAATCGCCTTTGTGAAATGTATGTCAATAGAATTTCTCTAGGGGAAATGGCGAGGAAGACAGGGGGATTAGATAGTCTTAAGCAAGAGCTGGTAAAAAATAAAATACCTAATGCGGATTTTATGTGTACGCTAGTTGATTTTTACAGCAAGCTAAGAGGAGGGAAACAGGCGGAAGCATTCTTGCTTGCTGACAGTGCGTTGAAAGGTGCTAAACCATGGCAATACTTGCAATTTGCCAAGTGGGCGGACTTTTATACAGTTATGCAGTACAATTATCGCTGGAAGGCTGCGAAATGGGCTGCCATCGCTGCGGCTGGAGAAACGGACCCTGATTTAAAGTATATCGCATTACAGTGCGTAGATGATTTAATGAATGCAATGATTCCAAAAATTGCTCCTTCCCCTTATGTGTATGGTATTCCGGTTTAGAGCTTGGCTAGCTGCAATATTGTTTCCGATGGTATGCTCTCAATTACCGGTGTTTGCACAGGGTATACAGTTTTTCGAGGGGACTTTTGAACAGGCAGTTTTGAAGGCAAAAAAGGAGAATAAAGGTATTTTTCTTGATGGTTACGCTGTTTGGTGTATTCCCTGTAAAGAGATGGCACAAAATGTTTTTACCGATAAAAACGTTGCGGATTACATAAATGCTCATTTTGTATCGCTTCAAATGGATATGGAAAAGCCTGAAGCTAAAGTACTCAAAGACCGCTTTGGTGTGATGGCCTATCCAACGCTGCTTATGTTAAATAGTAGTGGGTATAAACTCGAACAGCACATTGGTGGTCTGGATGCGCCGGCTTTTCTAATATGGGCTGCTAAAGCAAAAGGCCGGTTTGATGAGTATACCCCCGGGCAGCGGTTTGATCAAGAGCCCGAGAATGCAAGGGCTGCGGTGACTTACTTTCAGGAACTATTAAGTAACGGGCAACGCAAATATAGCCGATTTCTATTTCATGAGCTGCTGATTAAATCTGGATTTCAGGCTTTGCTGGATAGTGACTATTGGCATTTGCTTACGATTGCAGGTCGTCATGATCCAGAGGTAAAATACGTACTTGGAAAGCGTGAGCAGTTTTATAAAAAATTTGGTAAACAAGTGGTGGAGCGCCAGCTTGCTACAATTTTTACCAATGTCTCCAGTCTGGATTCACTGATGATGCCACGACCAATGAGGCAGATGGATAAGAGTGCCTATCATACATATCTGGAGGATATCAAGGCAAATAAACTTGAAATGTATCAAGAGATCACAGCGGTCATTGACTTTTATGTTGCTTGTAAAAATTACGACTATAAAGCCGCCCAGGCACAGATCGATCAGTATAAAAACGGGATCAGTGACTGGCAGCGCTTCCGATTTGCATCCATAGCCAATTCACTGGTTTATGATAGCAAGATGAGGTACAAGTTTGCAGAAACATTGGCTCATCCGATAGAAACAGCTGGTTCATCAATTTATTTAAAAGAATCTCAGAGGAGCGTGTCATTGCTAAAACTTCCGTTTGCGGATAATCCCCTC
The DNA here is from genome assembly GCF_032678525.1 of Pedobacter frigidisoli. Taxonomy (GTDB): domain Bacteria; phylum Bacteroidota; class Bacteroidia; order Sphingobacteriales; family Sphingobacteriaceae; genus Pedobacter; species Pedobacter frigidisoli_A. The sequence goes on along the minus strand of NZ_JAVTSE010000003.1, from coordinate 563,197 downwards.
CACGACTACACTGAAATCTTACCATTAGTTTTTTAGACAAATCATTAATAATTAAATGAACAATTTTAAAAGTGATGAATTTAATTTTTAAAAAAATATACCCTGTAGCGCTTTCGTTGTTAGTAAACTTTTTAGTAGTTCTATTGCCTGCATCATCAGCTGCACAACACATGAATGGCGGCATTGATTTTTTTACCGGTCGCTGGAAGGATGCGCTGGAATTGGCGAAGAAAGAGAATAAATTGTTATTTATTGATTGCAATGCAGTTTGGTGTATGCCCTGTAAGCGATTAGCACAGGAGGAATTTTCAAAAAAGGAAATGGGAGACCTTTTTAATCGATACTTCATCAATGTTGATCTGGACATGGAAAAGGAGGATGGAAAAGAAATTGCCCGTAAATTCCAGATCAAGTATTATCCTGCACTGGTCATTGCCAATGCAGATGGATACCGGATTCAGCAATTTGATGTTGCAGGTGACAAGAAAGCGGATGAACTGATTAGCTGGGCAAGGGCTGCGCTGTTAAAACGTGATACGGTAACGCTGGAAGAAAAATTCGGAAAAGGGCAAAGGGATACGGCCTTTTTACGAACTTTTTTTTCGGATTTGATGCAGAAGCGTAATGCATCGGCGCTTCGTTCTGCATTGGAAGATTTAGTGAAAGAGAATGGTAATAATATTCTGCTTGAGAACCCTTGTTTTAATATTATACCAATGCAACCTATACATTCCGATATAGCAAACTTCTTTTTCGAAAATAACAAGCTATTTATTAAAAAATTTGGAGAAGATCGAGTAGCGGCAATGATATCCAGAATGTGGAACACCATTAATCTGATGGAGGAGTTTTATTCCCCGGGGCCTCAGCGGATCTACAAGCCAGAGGTGTATGATCGATTTGTGTCAGATCTGACCTCGTATAAAATTCCGAAGGCGGATTTTATCAAAGGGCAGGTTGATGTCTTTATCGCTGTTAGGGCTGGTAAGCAAGATTTGGCCTATGAAATTTGTGCTGGATTGACTAAGAATGCAAAGCCATGGCAATACCATGATATCGCGAAGACAGCAAATAATAATTTAAGGGGAAAATTCAGACTCATGGCTGCGCCGTGGGCTAAAAAAGCAATCTCTGACAATTCAGATTCCCTGTATCGTTCCGAATCCGAACGATATTATCATGAACTGCTTCATGATGGCTACGCTTCTCGCAATCAAAGCGATCCCTTTGAGATGATACTGAGATTATAACTTTCAATATTTTTCCCGTTATACAGAAATATAAATACTATGTCAATGAAAAACATTATTGCAGTATCTTTTGCATTACTATTGTCTCTAAATGCCAATGCACAAAAGGAAATCCCAAAGCCCTATCAGGATCTTATTACTAAAAATGCGATGACACAGAAGGGTTTCTTTAATGTACATCAGGTAGATGACCGCGTATATTTTGAGATTCCCGATTCTTTGCTTGAAAGAGATATTGTAATCGTCAACCGGATTGCCAGGGCTGCTGCAGAAATCAGGAATACTACCGCAGGCTTTGCCGGCGATGAAATCGGTCAGATTATGGTCCGGTTCATAAAAGGAAATAAAAATCTTTTGTATTTGGTTAAGCCTATGCTGGGTGAAAGATCTACGAGTGATCCTACAGGAATGTATCATTCACTCCAGAATTCAAATGTTCAGCCTTTGATTGCTTCATATCCTGTCAAGGCATTGGGAAAGGATACGACGGGCAAAAATAAAAGCTATCTTATTGACATGACTGATCAGCTGAGTAGTGATAATGAGTTGTTCTTTTTTTCCAGCGGGGCAAAGAGCTTGCTCCAGTTGTCTTCTCAAGTGCAAGATCGTTCATACCTGCAGTTTATTAAGGCTTTTGAATCTAATATTGAAATACGCGCTTTTAGAACTTATAGCAAACTAGGTGGGGCGGCAAGTTATGAGCTAAATAGTTCGGTGCTGCTCTTACCCAAAAAAATGATGCGCCCCAGATTCTTCGATGAGCGAGTAGGTTTCCTAAATTCTAGCTATACTGACTTTGATGCCAATCCACAGGGGATAAAAAAAGAGACGATTATCCGTCGCTGGCGTCTGGAACCGAAACCTCAGGATATCAAACGTTATCTTCAAGGGGAATTGGTCGAACCATTAAAACCCATCATTTTTTACATTGATCCGGTTACTCCAAAGAAATGGGTTCCTTATTTCCGGAAGGGCATCGAAGATTGGAAACAGGCTTTTGAACAGGCCGGATTCAAAAATGCCGTAAGAGCCAGCTTAGCGCCTCAGGATTCTTCCTGGAGTATAGATGATGCTGCCCATAATGCAATCGTCTATAAAGCTTCTGCTGTGCTAAATGCCATGGGTAACGAAATCGTTGATCCAAGAACTGGCGAAATTATTGAAGCCCATATTGATTGGCACCACAATATTATGAAATTGCTTCATGATTGGTATATGGTACAGGCTGGCGGAACAGACCCTGGAGCGCGGAAAAATATTTTTGATGACGCATTGATGGGGAGGTTGATTCAAAGTGTAGTTTCCCATGAGGTTGGTCATACACTGGGTCTCCAACACAATTATGCCGCTAGTGCTTCTGTTACAGTGGACAGTCTGAGGAACCCCATGTGGGTGGACAAGAACGGTTTGTCCCCGTCGATCATGGATTATGCCAGATTTAATTATGTCGCGCAGCCAGGCGATAATGTTGGCGAAAGTGGCATGATCATGCGCATTGGAGATTATGACCGTTGGGCGATAAAATGGGGATACCGATGGTTTCCTGAAGGAACGCCTTTAGAAAAGGAAATAGAGGTATTGGACCAGATGACGGTGCATGCACTTCATAACAGAAGACTGCGCTTCGGAGCTGAAAGCCTGGATCAGGATCCTTCCGCGCAAACCGAAGACCTTGGAGACGATGCCGCAAAAGCAGGAACCTACGGCATTCTTAATTTAAAAAGGGTAATGCCTAACATATTACGGTGGACTACGCCGGATGGAGATAGTTATCAGAACGCAAAAAATGCCTATACAGAGGTTCTTAAGCAATACAGTCAATATCTGTGGCATGCTGCCAAAAATATTGGAGGGGTCTACACGATAGCTAAAAATGCGGGCCAGCCAGGTGGGGTGTATTCTGCCGTTCCACTAGAAAAACAACGGGAAATGACCCAGTTTATCATCGATAATGCGGTAAAAACACCCAAGTGGCTTTGTGATTCAGTATTAGCTTCTAGGATTGGGATGAATCCGATAAGGGAAATTAAAAACGCCCAGATCATGTTATTTTCAAGACTTTTTTCCTCAGCAGGCATATCTAGCCTCATAGAGCAAGGGGAGGGAAATAATGATTTCAACGCAGAAATTTTTCTGAAAATGTTAAAGGAGGCAGCCTGGAGTGAGTTGCAAAGTTCGGATCCGATAGATATCTATCGCCGAAATCTTCAGACGGTTTATATCGAATCTGTGATAGGACTTACAAGGGGTAGCAAGCTTCCTCAGAATTCTCTACAAATCTGGCAGGGCCTTTCTCCAAATGATAAATCTATTCCAGACTTATCGACTGTTTTCAGGGCTCATCTAAGTGATTTGCTTTCTGAGATAAATTCAGCTATTCCCCTGGCGACAGGCATGAAAAAGGGACATCTGCAGGATGTATCCTATCGAATTAAAAATGCGCTGGATGGTAATAAATAATATGGATATGAAAAACCCCTTTTTTACCGTACTGATATCTCTGTTTTCCCTGAGCTGCTTTGCGCAGGAAAATATCCCTTTTTCAATTAATGGCAAAATTGGCAAGTATTTTCCCGGAGAAAAGCTCTATCTCCGGTATTGGGCATATTGGAGAGATCTAGGTAAAAATGCGATCGACTCAGCAATTATTAAGGACGGAAATTTTCATTTCAACGGCCTAATGGCCAGCCCGATTCAGGCCAGTGTAAGCCGTAAAAATGGGGAAATGGTTAATGTTTATCTAGATAGTGCGGTCATGATTTCGATCAATGATTCCTTGAAATATAGCAAGGTAACTGGCTCGAGGATAAATGCAGAGCTTCCAACATATGAATCTGCCATGAAGCCCTTCAAGAAAAGGTTCGATGCTGCGATGAAAGTATTTATGGACGCCCCTGAAAGCAAGAAAACTAACGCTGAATTTCAGGATTCACTTAGAAAAGTTGCTCATGAAAATATTGATGAACGTATAAGGTTACAAAAGGAATTTATTTCACATAACACAGATAATTATTTTAGCTTCGTCGCATTTAGGGAAATAATTGGCGGGGGAAGGGATACTGCTATTGTTGGGCCACTGTTCAGACAATTAAGCACCAGATTGCGGGGGCTTTCTGAAGCCCAATATTTCAGGGAAATATTCCGTATTGAAAAATTAACTGGCATTGGCCGAATTGCACCCGAATTCCGCTCTGAAGATCCACAAGGAAAGCACATCAGCTTATCAGATTATAGGGGCAAATATATCTTGATAGATTTTTGGGCGTCCTGGTGTGGGCCTTGTAAAGATGAGATGCCAAATGTAGTATTCGCTAAAAAGAAGTTTGGACAACACGGTTTCGACGTCTTAGGGGTAAGTTTAGATAAACCGGTTACACGGCAGAATTGCATCCGGGCAATAGGTGAATGGAAGATGGACTGGACCACTGTATACAATTTAGATGATCATATTAGTAAAATCTATGGTATTACCAGTATACCAAGAAACTTTTTGCTTGATCCCAAAGGAAAAATAATTGCCCGGGATTTGCGTGGAGAGGACTTAATTATTTTTTTGGGAAAGAATATAAACGTAAAACGATAATGGGTGTACTCCCTGGACATCAAACTCCAGATTATGTTACTGGCTTTCCATCGATTTAACTCTGAGGTCCGATAAGAACATTTACAGAAAACAAGCCCTATCACTCAGGCATCGGTTGCTATTTTGATCAACAGGATTAACAGTGGCAAAAACCTGATTCATATGCCATATTTGTTGTGTATGGATGTTTATTTTCATTGATGTAGATAAATACTTTTAAAGGTTTTTATCAGAGAACTATTGCTTTGGCAACTTTTAAGACTATGCTGAACCCTTTGAAGTTCTTTACTATCGCCTAAATTTCTTAAATTCGTTTAGTATACGATGGCAATTTATCAAGATCATACCGACTTACAGCTTGCTGCTCTATTGCGCAATAGTGACCATGCGGCCTTTTCGGAAATTTACGATCGGTACTGGGCGGTACTTTATCTCCATGCCAGAAAGTTATTGAACAACGATGAAGAAGCCCGAGACGTGGTCCAGGAATTGTTTACTACATTATGGAAAAAATCTGGTCAAATAGAATTCAATGTGCAGCTTTCATCCTATCTGTACAAAGCAATTCGCAACCGGATTTTTAAACATATCGGGCGACAGAAACTTGTTCACGATTATCAGCAATCTCTGGCAGATTTTATAAATGAAGGTCACATCGATACTGATACTCTGGTCCGCGAACGAGAGCTTAGCAGGTTGATTGAGCAACAGATTCAGGCCTTACCACCCAAAATGCGAGAGGTTTTCGAGCTGAGTCGTAAGCAACATCTATCACATAAAGAAATTAGTGAAAAGCTAGGGATTTCTGAACATACTGTCAAGCGTCAGGTCAGCAATGCTCTTGGTATTTTGCGCGATAAACTCGGAATTTCGGCTTCACTCCTTTGTATTTTATTAGGTTATAAGGGTTGATGCTTACCTGATTTCCAATTTTATAAATGCAAACCTCCGTGATTTCGATCCTGGAACTCACAACAATCAATAGATAAAAAAATATTTTGCATTCATCTAATACCAAGAGGATGCTCAGCGGTCTTATCATTAATAAGCGAAAAACCGTTAATGAAAACTTCTTTACAGCTCTCTGAACTTCTTAGAAAATATCATCGAGGAATTGCCTCCGATCAGGAGATAGCATTGCTAGAAAGTTGGTATAATCAACGGTCGGTAAACCTTGACCCTGGCGTTGAATTAATCGAAATGCAGCAGATGAAGCATGTGATATGGAAGTCAATACAAAATGAAATTGCAGTTCTGCCCGTCCCTAAACTCAAATCTTTTTCCCGGAAATGGTATCGTTTTGCTGCGGCCGCCTTGGTTCTATTAACTATTGGGGTTGGTCTGTTATATTATAATAAAAGCGATTCATCAAAATCTAAGCAATTGGCATTCGCAATGCCCGGGAAAAATGCAGCAACCTTAACACTTGCCAACGGTAAAAAGATTATTTTAAATGGTACTGCTAACGGGGAAATTGCTGAACGATGGGGAGTGAAAATCACCGAATCTGCGCAAGGGAGAATAGCCTATGGAAAAACTGATAATGCAAATGGTCATTTAGGAAACAATTTATTGGCTACATCAAGTGGTGAACAATACCGTGTGGCTTTACCCGACGGGAGTGAAGTCTGGCTTAACGCTTCATCGACCCTCAAATATCCTGTAAGCTTTGTTGGTCTAAAAGAACGCAGAATAGAACTTACAGGGGAAGGTTACTTTGAAGTTGCAAAAGATCCTTTAGTGCCATTCATTGTGGTAAGTGGTGGACAGGAAGTTCAGGTATTAGGAACCCATTTCAACATCTCTTCTTACGCTCAGGACGAAAAGTCATATACCACTTTGCTGGAAGGATCTATTGTATTAAAAGCGGCTGAAAAAAACATGATTTTAAAACCTGGACAGCAAGCCTGTGTGAGCAAAGCTGAGGTAAGTGTAATGAATGTGGAATCCAGCTATGCCATCACCTGGAAAGAAGGATTTTTTATGTTTAATAATGAGGAGCTGGGTATGATCATGAACAAGCTCGCCAGGTGGTATAATGTAAGAATCGAATACAGAGATCAGGATATCAGAAGGGAAACCTTTTTTGGCACAATCAGCAGATATGAAGATGTCCGAAAAGTGCTTGACCTGCTCGAATCCACGGGAGTAGTGAAATTCCAGCTGGACAGAGATAAAATCATTGTCGAAAGAAAAAAGTAATTCCCCCGGCTGCTAGCCAATAAAAAATCATTTAATCAACAACCACAAACCAACCAACCAAACCATGAAGAATCATAAAGCACCCTAGTCTACATCCCATTGAGATCATTAAAATTGAAGGACCTAGGCGGCTCCGAAAGCCCTTCAACTGATCTCTCAAATTGAGTTAACAATTTATCGAATGTGGCATAGTGCAGGTTTGCTAAATCACGCACTACGCCTTTAACAGCTATTAAATGAATAAAAATTATACCGAGCATTTTTATAGACCGCCAGGCTATATCTATAAATTATTTTTCACGTTTAAAATTATCGCTATTATATTATTGATCTCATTGATGCAGGTAAGTGCTGCATCATTTGGCCAGCAAGTATCTATTAAAGGCAAAAATGTATCAGTTGAGAAAGTTTTATGGGAAATTCGGAAACAGACAGGTTATGATGTGATCGTGGCGACCTCACATTTCAATATGACAAAATTATTAAATGTAAATTTCAGTTCTGCTCCCTTGAAACAGGTGTTAGACAACATCGTTAGCGGCACGCCTTATAATTATTCCGTTTCCGATAAGAGCATTACCATCAGAGAAACCAATCATCAGGTTGATTTGCCTTTAGAGAAAGTTAGTTTTTTGACTATTGCAGGGAGGGTTGTGGACGAGAATGGCACTCCGCTGTCTTCTGCTGGTGTCTCGGTTAAAGGAACAAAGATTGCAACTTCCACACAAAGAGACGGGAAATTTAGCATAAGCGCATCTCTTGCGGATTCCATAATATTCACCTTTGTCGGTTATCAAACACGGACAATCCTTGCAAGCGCAGTAAATGGTAAAGATGTTAAACTCATTCAGGCTGCAAAGAATATGAATGAAGTTGTAATCAATACGGGTATCTATCAACGTAAGGCTGAAAGTTTCACAGGTTCTTCTGCCACATTTTCTGTAAGTGAACTGAAAGCCGTAGGAAACCAAAATATTCTCCAAAGTTTGAAAACGCTTGATCCTTCTTTTGCACTTAGGGAGAATAACATTACCGGATCTAATCCTAATCAGTTAGCCAACGTGGAAATCCGTGGAAAAACCAGTGTTGTCGGGCTGACACAGGAATTTCAGACAGATCCAAATCAACCTTTGTTTATTCTGGATGGTTTTGAGAGCAACCTACAGGTAATTAGCGATCTGAGTATGGATCGTGTGGAGAATATAACCATTTTAAAAGATGCTGCAGCGACCGCTATATATGGATCTAAGGCTGCGAATGGCGTCATCGTTGTAGAAACCAAAAAACCTAAAACTGGAAAACTCAGAATGAGTTATAGTGGAAATTATTCTGTTGATTTCGCCGATCTAAGTGATTATAACCTCATGAATGCGGAACAGAAATTGGAATTCGAACGACTATCCTTGCTTTATGGTCCGCTTGATCAAAATGGGAGAATCACCAATGAGGGAAATGCAGCCGTTTACAATCAGCGTCTGGCAGACGCTAAACGTGGGGTAAATACCAATTGGATGAATCAAGCAATTCGCGTGGTTGGAACCAGTAGGCATACTTTATTTGCTGAAGGCGGAGATTCGACCATTCGTTATGGTGCAGGCTTTTCCTATGGAAATACAAAGGGAGTGATGAAAGGCTCTGATCGCAATGTCATTAATGGAAATCTGAGATTGATATATCGAAAGAATAATTTTCAGCTTAGTGAATTCTTAAATGTAGATTACCTAAAAACAAATCAGGAAACAGTCCCATTTTCAAGCTTTTCAAGGGCCAACCCTTATTACAGAATATATAATGAGCAGGGAGAACTCAATAGGGTGTTGGAACAGTATTCAATTTCTACGGTGCAAAATGGCTACGTCTTCAATCCTGTTTATGATATGTTGCAAAATAACTTGAATACAGCCTCGAGACTCTCTATTCGCAATAATATAGAAATTGAATGGAGTATTTTACGGGAATTACGGGCGAGGGGGCGGTTCAGCTTGAGCAAAGGAATAGGGAATACAGAAATATTCAAATCGCCCTATCTCTCAGATTTTTTTCTATTGGAAAATCTGCGCAAAGGTGCTTATACTCAACGAGAATCTAAGTCACTGGACTACGATACTGATTTTAGTTTAGTGTATGGCAAGTTGTTGGGAAAAAATCATTTGTTTAACGCAGTTCTGGGCGTCAGAGGAGCTAGCAATGAAGCATCCAATAACGCATATGATGCTGAAGGTTTTGCTGATGATATTCATCGTACCCCTGGATTTGCTAATAGTTTTTCCACGACGCTAAGCAAACCTGTGTACGCTGAATCGCTCAAAAGATCATTAAGCTCTTATTTCAACATGGGATATGCCTTTGATAGCAGGTATTTAATTGATGCATCGTTTAGGTCAGATGGATCATCGGTATTTGGCTCAGCTAACCGATTTACAAATACCTGGTCTGTTGGTCTGGCATGGAATGTTCATAAAGAGCATTTTTTTAACGTGGATTGGATCTCTCAACTCCGACTTCGTTCCTCTATCGGAAATCCAGGAAATCAAAATTTTGACGCCTATATTGCCATAAAGACCTATGCCTATAATAATGCTCAGTCTAATCCATATGGTTTGAGTGCCGTGATTAACGCTTATGGAAATCCAGATCTGGCATGGCAAAAAACTATAGATAAAAATATTGGATTTGATCTCGAAATACTAAACAGAAGGTTCAGGCTCACCGTTGATTATTATAATAAAGATACAGATCCTTTATTGGTGTATACCTCGATTGCTTCATCATCTGGAACGAGCTCACTTGCTACTAACCTGGGTGGACAACTGACTGAAGGGATAACAGCATCACTCAACGCAACATTGGTGCGCAGCCAAAATTTCTTTTGGAGTATCAATGCAAATATGCGTCATCAAAAATCTAAATTCTATAATATAGGCAATGCGTTAAGCAATCTCAACATCGCTAACCGAGGCATCAACACCAATCGCTACTATGATGGTGGATCGCCAACCTCATTGTGGACTGTTGTCTCTGCAGGTATAGATCCGGCTAGCGGTCAGGAGGTATTTATCAAAAAAGATGGTACGCAAACTTTCGTGTATGATTATGCAGATGAGGTTAATGTCGGAGATGCTGAACCAAAATTAGAAGGCATAATAGGTACAAGCTTCAACTATAAAGGATTCACGTTAAACGTAAATATAAGATATCGCACTGGTGGACAAATTTTTCAGAATACTTTGTTCAATAAGGTAGAGAACATTAATTCTACTCAGATTCACTACAATCAGGATGCTCGCGCTTTAACGGAGCGCTGGAAATCTCCTGGTGATTTAGTTGGTTTTAAATCGATTGCTATCACGACCAACAACATGATCTCTTCACGTTTTGTTGCAGATGAACATACCATTAGTGGTGAATCTATTTCATTTGGATACAACGGACAACCCCGGTGGTTGAAAAAAGCTGGAGCTTCAGCGCTGAATGCGCGAATGTATATGGCTGATATCTTTAGGATCTCCAATGTGGTGAACGAGCGTGGGCTAGACTACCCATTTGCACGCTCCATTTCACTTTCTTTGGGATTGACATTCTAAACCAACAAACTATGAAAATAATTAAAAAATGTATTAGTGTGGCAGTGCTGATCGGCATTGTATCCTTGAGTGGTTGTAAGAAGTTTTTAGATGTGCAAATCACTGACCGAGTTACAGAAAATGAATTGTTTAATTCCACACAGGGTTTCCAATCAGCAATAAATGGGATCTATATAGAGATGGCTTCCGATCAGTTATATGGTCGGGATATGAGCGCTGGATTAATTGATGTCATGGCACAATATTATTTTGCGCCAACAATTTTTCAGCCATTTAAACTGTTCCAATATACGGATAATGCAGTAAATAGGCCAGCTTTCGATGCAATTTGGCAGAAGTACTATAAAGTGATTTCCAATAGTAATACGATAATAGATAAGTGTAACACAACCTCAGTTTTGTCTGCTACAAACAAAAATATCATTAAAGGGGAAGCCCTGGCCATTAGAGGGTTTCTGCATTTCGATATATTACGATTTTGGGGCCCCATATATAACTCCACAAGTAAAACAGCACTGATTATACCCTACAGTATAAGTTCAACGCCAATAGTTTCTCCCTACCGTTCATCAGAAAGCATAACTGACAGCGTAATCAAAGATCTTACCAGTTCTTTGGAGTTGCTTAAGCAAAGTGACCCTGTAACTACACAGGGCCGTAAAAATATGTCTGATTTGATCAATGGCGATTTTCTATCCTACAGGCAATATCGGCTAAATTATTTCGCAGTTAAAGCTTTACTTGCACGGGTATACCAATGGCGCCAGGATAATACAAATGCCAGAAAATATGCACTTGAGGTGATTCAGGAAGCATCCAGTTTCTTCCCGTTTGTAACCGCTGCCGCTGCAACCAATACCGCTAATACTGATCGGATATTTTCTTCTGAAATATTGTTTGGTAGCTATGATAATACCAGGAATGCAATGTATAATAACTTTCTCTCGCCAGCTGCAAGCAACCGGATCTATATTCAGGGTGATGCATCCGGCAGGGCAAACGAAATGTATGATGATAAAAATGATTACAGGTATTTAAGTTACGCGACCCAGCAGGTTGGAAACTTATCTCTTTTTTATAATAGAAAATATGAACCCCAGACAACAGTAATAAATAATCAAAGTGTTAGCAGTGAGTTTAATAACTATATACCACTGATAAGAATGAGTGAAATGTATTATATCGCAGCAGAAACTGCACCGACGGTTAGCGAAGGATTAACTTATTTAAATAAGGTACGTTTGGCCCGGTCGGCCAGAGACCTCACGGCTGCAGATGCTTCCGCTTTGAATTTAGCGCTTAGGAATGAATACCGGAGAGAATTTATAGGTGAAGGTCAATTATTTTTTTATTACAAGAGAAGATCGCTAACAAGCGTGCCTGATGGCTCTTCGGCCACTGCCAATATCACCATTAGCGTGGTTAATTATGTAGTGCCAATGGTGCAAAGTGAAGTAAACCTTAGAAATTAATGATTATGAGAAAACTAGTAATATTTAGCTTGTTAGCTATGTGCATGATCTTCCCTTATTGTAAAAAAACTGAATTGAAAACCTACGATGGTGATACCAGTTTATACTTCTCAGTTTTTTACGCCGATCCAACCATAAGCGGACGTTCCTCTGTGCAGCCATTTACCACTTACTCCTTCTTCGGTATTTTTGACAATGTGTCCACTTTAAAATTTCGAGTAAACCTAACAGGAAAAACTGAAAATTTTGATCGTAAATTCATAATTACGTTGGATAAAGATAGTACCACAGCTGTTGAAGGTGTGGACTTTGAGGTAATATCCTCGGACCAGGTGATAAAGGCAAATGCCAGCTATGCGGATGTTCCGGTGACCATCAAACGTACTGCAGCTATGAAAACAAAACAGCTGGTGATTGGGCTTCGCCTCCTGCCTAATGAAAATTTTAAGCTGAGTATGCCGGTTTGGTATCCATTAAGCGGTCAGGTGAGCGTAGTCAATAATGCGCTTTTTGACGCGCGTTATCACGGCATTAAGGTTTCCGACATCCCTGTTGCACCAACGCTTTGGAAGACCTATGGCGCAGTGCAGAATAACCTTGATGCGGGGTATTGGGGTGCATTTTCTGCTGAAAAATACTATTTGATGTGCGAAGTATGTAGCCTGACCTATGATGACTTTACTGCAGCTAAAATGCCCGCCAGCAGAGCATTGCTTATGGCCACTTTAATGAAAAACTATCTCCAGACAAAATTTAACATGGGCACGCCTATCAAGGAGGCCGATGGTAGACTAATGTGGTTTAATGGGGTTTCCTGGAGATCAACAATCGGCGTACCGTACTAATTATTTTAAATTTTAAAAAAGAATCATGAAAAGATATATAACCAAGGTATTTTGTGTACTGATTATTATCAGTTCATCTTGTAAGAAAACTGATAATGACTATCATGAGATAAATGAAGGACAGATCAAAGGTATATCGGCAAACTATGAGGTAGTGTTTAAGTCTGATAGATTAGTGATTGACCCTACAGTCGACTGGACACTCGACCAGCTATCGGGCGGGGATTACGAATATACATGGAAGATAGTGGCCACTGGTTCCAGCAGCGCAACCGCTTTGGCAGGCACAATCATCGGAACAGCCAAAAAATTGGATTTATTCGTGAATATAGATCCAGGAAGCTATACGCTCTATTTCAAGGCTCGTGACAAAAAAACGGATGTAACCTGGACAAAAAGTACAACATTAAATGTAACTACACTGGCAGGTAGGGGATTTTTATTGTTGGGAGATGACAAGGATGGTTATGCTGATCTGCAAATGATTACTATTAAAAGTACAGGTGAAGAATTCATACTTAAAAACCTTTTAGCAAATAATGGTTTGCCAAGGTTAAAGGGGGCAATTGAAGTAATGTACACAGGCACGCCTCAGGGAAGTGCAAAAGATAACCGGAAATTATGGGTGATGACTAAAGATGGCGGATATTACCTTAACCCTCTAAACTTTGAATCCAGCACTGAATTTAGGTTGCCGCCAATGGCATATATTTCGTTTCCGACCCCATCAGAATTCTACCCAGTTAAACTATTTCCAGCTACGATTGATGGTAAACAATTATCAAGTGATAGGGGTGCATTAATGAATAATGGTTATTTCATCAAAAATGACAATGTAACAGTTTCCACTCCGGAATTCTATTCTGATGCTTTAAATACTATAGCGGGCGTGCCCGTTGTTATCGCTCCCTATATCGCCTACACGCTGAGTAATGGATTGTCTGGTTCGATATTCTATGACCGGACCAATAAGCAATTTATCTCTAACGCAAGCTTTTCGTACGTGTCTAGCGTGGTTACTACAGCCCAGCTTGCCGCTCCCTTGGGCTTTCCCTGGAATCAGTCAGTAACGAACAGAGATTTAGTTTACATGGAAAATACGATGGATAAGGCAGGAAGTACTTCTACTTTGGCCAGCACCATTGGAAATACTTACGCTTTAATGAAGGATCCACAATCAAATTTGTTTATATATAAATTTTATCCCAGAACCAGGGTTCAATTAGGTTATTTTCCACTTACTAAAAACTTCGCGCCTGGGCTGGATGCTGCCGACAAGTATGCATTTTATTCCAATCGCTCTATCATGTTTTACACAGTAGGAAATAAACTCTTTGGATACGACTTTAGTGTCGGTTTTGAAAAAGCGAAATTAATTAAGGATTTCGGTTCTGACCAGATTACCATGCTAAAATTTGATGTTCAGAATTCATCTACAGGTTTTAACGATTTGTATGTGGCTACCTACAATGCTACATCTGGAGGGACACTAAGGAGATTTTCAGTAGAAAATAATCCAAATGATGTTAATGCTTCAGAAACTAAAAGCTGGTCTGGGTTAGTTAAGATAATGTCTATTGACTGGAGAAATGATCAATCCTTATAACTAATATGCGGATAGGAAAAATAAAGATGGCCATGATGAAAATATTTGTCATAGCACTTGCACAGCTTGTATCGATGGCGAGCAGTGCTCAGAATAAAAGGATTTCTAATCAGAAATCACCTTTAGCTAAACATTTCCACATTAATGGCGACGTCAAAAATGTTCCTGGTGTGGAAAGGATCTATTTAACCTTTCCAGAAGGAAAAGACAGTGCAGCGGTAGTAAATGGAACTTTTAAATTCGATGGCAAACTCTTCGTGGCCGGCTTAGCTGATCTCCAGCTTAAATTCAAAGGTAAGCCACTCAATAAAACGATCAATGTTAGCCAGGAGCACCTGACGTTATTTCTTTCTGAAGGAAACAATACAATCCTTGTTGAACCAGGCGATAGTTTTAATCAGGCAAAAGTAACTGATTCCAAGTGGCATAAGGCCTACCAAAGTTATGAAGCAAGCCTTATAGAAATGTACCGCCGTGCGGGGTCAGCTAATAAGGAGTATTGGGAGGCTACCCGTGCGGTAAACGTAAGTCGATTGAAAAAATTAAAGCCGATTGTTGACTCGCTGAGGAAAGAAGAGGAAGAGTTTGTTTGTAATTACATCCGCAATCATGGAAATTCTCCTGTCTCCCTTTATGCTGTGGGATCGTTTGGTAGGCCAATCATTAACGCATATGATATTGAGAATGCTTACAACTTACTTTCTCCGGAATTAAAATTATCGGTGGAAGGACAGAGATATAAGAAAAGAATTGCTGATAAAAAACGTTTCGACGTAGGGAAAATGCTTCCTGGCTTCGCCCAACCCGATTCATCAGGTAAAATGATAAGTTTGTCAGATTTTAAAGGTAAATATGTTTTTATTGATTTGTGGGCGAGCTGGTGTGGACCGTGCAGAACACAAACACCCTACGTAAAAGGAGCCGCAGCTGAGTTTAAAGGTAAAAACTTTGTCGTGCTTGCTGTTTCGCTTGACGGATCAAGGCAAGCGTGGCTGAAAGCAATCAGGGACGATGATGCGCAGGGAATGATTCATGTTGGTGATATGAAAGACCGCAAGAATGCGGTCGCTTTACAATATGATATCCATGCCATACCCGCTAATTTCTTAATAGATCCAACAGGTTTGGTGATTGCCAGAGACCTGCATGAGCTTGAGTTGCAAGAACAACTTCAAACAATATTCAAACCAACAGGAAAGTAATGAGAAGGAAAATAAATTTAATATTGATTTTGTTTTTATCATTTGTATCCAAATCATTTGGACAGGAAAATAAACTCAGCGGAACATTTGTTCTTGAACTTCACTTAAAAAATATTCCGGACGCGTATAAGGCAATTATTACTTATCCTCAAGGTGGAAAAAGAGTAAGCGACAGCGCACTTATTGTTAACGGAAAATGTGCATTCCAAGGTACACTTTCGGAATGTGCGCGAGCCGGTATTGGATTGGTTAAAAAAAATCCCGACAAAATAAAACCCCATATTTTTATATCTCAAAATGTTTTCGAATGCTATCTGGCTCCCGGTAAGGCAACACTTGTAGCAGATTCTGCCTTAAAAAATGGAGTTTACCAGGGCAGTTCAGGATACATTAGCGAATATGAGGCATATGTTCGGGACATCAGTAGTTTTCGCCGGAAAAACGTCTTGGGCATTTTTAAAGAACAAACGCCCAATCTGACCAAAGATGAGCGAAGTGCATACATTAAACAAAAAAATAAACAAATGTTTGCGAAAATGAAAGAACAATGCTATAAAGGCTTTATGTTGTCACACCTTCACAGTCCGGTTGGTCTATTTGCCTTTCAAGAATATGCAGGATTTGTGATGACCGATAGTTTGGAAAACTTATTTAGGAAACTGGATCCAAGCATACAGAAATTGCCAACTGGCCTTTATTACGAAAAACTATTTAATGCCATCCATCGGATCAGACCCGGTGTAATTGCTCCAGATTTCACGATTCCGGATACCGCCGGCCACAACGTCAGTGTTTCGACCTTTAAAGGAAAGTATGTGCTACTGGATTTTTGGGCCAGTTGGTGCTCACCTTGTCGAAAGGAACATCCTAATCTGGTCGCTGCATACCAAAGGTTCAAGAGTAAGGGATTTACTGTTTTTTCTGTCTCTGTTGATAAAATGACAACACGTCCTGCATGGCTTAAGGCTATCCGTGAGGATAAGTTGGATTGGACAAATGCGAGCGATCTGATGGGGTGGGATTCTGTTCCGAGCAAACTCTACGGAATAAGTGTGGTTCCTCAGAATTTTTTGATAGATCCAGCCGGAAAAGTCCTTGCAATTAATCTCCATGGACCAGCACTTCAGCAAAAGTTGGAAGAACTGTTTAAAATACCATAATGGTTAGTTTTAGTTAATAGTCGGCAGGGTGGGAGGGATATCTCCTACCTTGCATCATTTTGCCGGCAATAGCGTCTGCGAAGGTTTGCTGGTTTACCTTTTGTTTGAATTATTGGGCAAACAACGGTTCCTGTAAGTTTTTATCTGAGCAATAAGCTTTATATATTTGAATAGTTTTAATAATTTGCCCGCTGTTGCTGTTAAACCTGGTGGGCGTATGTAATCATGACTAAAAGTTTGATGACTCTTGGTGCTAATACCACTTTTATTTCTTATAGACTGAACAGATTTGCGAATAATTTTGAGATACTCAGCCAGCACGCACTGATTTTTGTGAAGTCAGGGCTGTTAACCGTTAAAGACCAAGGGTCCCGTGAGTGTTTTAGTAGAGGTGAATTTGTTTTTCTCAGGCGATATCATCAATTCACATTGGAGGCTGTTCCTGAAAATTCGACAGGTATCTATGAGGTTCACTGTTTGGAATTCCCGGTGTCCTATTTAAAGAATTATCAACAAAAATTCTTTAAATCTTTCAAAGCGCAACCTATGCGGGATAACGCATATCAAAGAATAGCATATAGCAATGATCTGGAAAGTGTTTTTTTAACTGCCATGCCCTATCTTGAGCAAGGTGTAATGCCACTTGGGGAGATACATGAGCTGCGCATCAGGGAATGCTTAATAGCGCTATTACATCTTTCCCCTGAATTGAAAAATCTTCTTTTTGACTATCATTCACCGTGGAAAATTGACATTGCCAGTCACATGGAGCAAACCTTTGCTTTTAATATACCATTAAAGGTCAGGGCAGCGGAATGTGGACGAAGCCTCGCAACTTTTAAACGGGATTTTGCGCGCTTTAGTTCGTTAACACCTGCAAGATGGATATTAAGCCGTCGACTTACAGCGGCCTATCATATGCTAATGGTGGAAAAAAAACAAATTAGTGAGATATACTCTAGTCTTGGATTTAAAAGTCTATCACACTTTTCAACGGCATTTAAAAATAAATATCATTTTCCACCTACAAAGCCATGAGCTTTCCATTAAAGTAACTTGAGCTGTCTATGAGGAACTTTTCATGCTCTTAATACTAAGTTTGTAATTCATTCACTTATGATTGCTGTATGCCTTGACAGGTTATTAAGCTAGACCATCAGTTTTGAAGACTTGTAATCTTTGGTAATCCAAACTGGTCTTTAGAATAAGGATAACTGAATATGATAATTAGCATGCCATTACTCAGAAGGAATGATTGTTTTAGTCGTATTACAACTTTTTTAATAATAAATTTTATGCAGGTAAATAATTTGATGTCGGGTAAAATAGGGTTAATCACTGGCGCCGGCGCCGGAATTGGCAGGGCTTCTGCAATGGCTTTCGCCAGAACAGGGGCCAAAGTTTTGGTTTCCGATATAAATGAAATATTGGGAATGGAAACTGTTAAGTTAATAGTCAGTGAAGGCGGAGAAGCTTCTTTTTTTAAATGTAATGTGGCAGCAGAGAATGAAGTCGTTGCGCTGATAGGCCATGTAATTGATTTATATGGAAGAATTGACTTTGCACATAACAATGCTGGCATTGTGCCAGAGCGTCAGCCAATAGGAGCGACCAGCAGCGAAAACTGGCAGAAGGTTATTGATGTAAATCTGTTTGGTGCTTACTATTGTATAAAACATGAAGTTAATGCCATGGTGAAATCAGGCGGAGGAAATATCGTGATGACTTCATCGGCTTTAGGCTTGGAAGGATCCTGTAACGCAAGTTCATATGTTGCGTCTAAATTTGCTATGAATGGATTAGTGAAGTCTGTTGCTTTGGAATATGGTAAAGCAGGTATACGTATCAATTCCATATGTCCTGGATTAACACAGACAGAACTTTCAGAGCAGTTCATGAAAGATAATCCGCAAACTAGGGTATCTGCGCTGGCTGCTATTCCAACTGGTGAAATGGCATTGCCCGAGGATCAGGCAAGAACTGCCGTGTGGCTTTGTTCTGATTACAGTAAGCAAATTACAGGCATGAATATAGCTGTTGATGGCGGTAGTTCTGCAGGTAAATTGTAATAATCTTTCTTAGAGTCACCTGGCGTTGCCACTGTGTACAACATTAAGCTTGCTTACACTGGAACTTTGTCCAGAATATCTAAGGAGTCGCAATGGGATTACCGAATTAATTTTCTATAATTGACAGTATTCCAACGCATCCATTTTTTAATATGCCGGAAAAAATGTGACCTTTAGCTTCCTGATGAGCTTCAAATTTGGGGATGATCATCTTAGATTGTCCTCAATTTTGAAGGATAATTTGTACGGGAGTTTTTCTCATTTAAGTGGGTGCTAATTAGTATGTTTGCAATTGGGCTGAATGCATTGTGATTTCTCTATTAGCCTCTTTCATGTCCAAAACAAATTGATCTATTTGATCAGTACTCACGTTTGGCATGCAAATGATATGGGCAAGGCTATCTTCTGATGCCAGTTGCCATTTTTGACAAATGCTCAAGGGTGGACTTGGAAAATTGACTGTGATAGCATGGGGATTTCTCCATGCATCAATGCCGGCAGCCATCAGTTTATTGGTCGCGTATTCAGCAACCATCAAGCTTTGCATAGCCCTGCTCTTTAGCCCCTCAATACCGAGCGTTTTGATTGAATACCATAGGAAAAGGGGAGTATGTCCATTTCTTGAGCCAGTTATGGTTGTATCCATACTCCCGATGTAAGATATCGTTCTTGCAATTCTATCTTTGTTCGAACGCTTTACTATTACTACACCGCACGGCATGGGTGAACCCAGGAACTTATGGCCGCTAATGGCTATGCTATCTGCACCATCCGCGAAATCAAAAGCTGGCCGGGGTTTTATGAAGGCGCTATACACGCCTGAAAGTGCCGCGTCAGCATGAATATAAAATTTTTGAATGGCGAGGTTTTTTAAGATGGAGCGTATTTGGTATATGTCATCTCTGGCTTCTGTCATTGTCGTGCCAATGTTCGCCATAATTATGGCAGGAAGGTGACGATTCATGCCGATATTTAACCGCAGATCATCGTAATCAATTTCCCCATTATCCTGGGTTTTAATGACGATGCTTTGCAAACCAAGTAAGTGCAGATTTTTATGTACACTATAGTGGGTCGCTTCGGAATAATAAACCATCGCCTTTGGATGGAGTTCCCTGGCGAGGTACAATCCATAAAGGTTTCCTTCCGATCCGCCATTAGTCACATAGCCCCAGAAATTATCGATTGGTGCCCTAAAAAGATCAGCAAAGAATGCAATCACCTCTGTTTCCTGGTTACGTGAACCAACTTGATAGGTCGATCCTACGAAGGGATCGCCCAAATTGTTCATCGGATAGTTTAAAAATTCAGATAAGTCTTCGAAATTAAAATCTTTTGACACCGGATAGCCAAGGAACGAGTTTGAATGCTTTTTGATATCTTTCAATAAATCATCTAACACTTTTTGATAGTCTGGTTTTAACTTTTGCATCTGGTTGTTGAATGTACATCCAAAGATATTACAAATATAATTAAAAATGGCTATAAGGTTTTTGTTTGATATTTAATTCTTGTTAATATTATTTTATAAAAATTAAATTCTGTTTCGTTTTTTAATCTGTTTAATCACCTAATAAAATTTCAATCCATTAATGATATGATCTTATTCAACAACCGATATTATTTATCCAGCAAACATCTTGAAGGCGGTACTTAATCAATTGCAACGACAAAATGGAATCAATTGATATAAATCTTAAACTATCAATACTTGAATAGAATTGAACATTTTAGTCGATTCTGCTGTGGATTGCGTATCTTAAAGAATTTTAAAGTCTTAAAATTTGAAGGGGCGATGGCCGCATGCGCCCCTTCAATTATGCTGACGCTATTATTGCCATTTATTATAGCCCTAGCGACAGGATGAAACGAGGTTATGCCCGGAAAGAAGTAATGCGAAATTTTTCTTCATTTGCTTTGCCGGACATCCACTCACCATCTACAGGTAGAGATACATGTTGATGAATAAGTATCCAGTTGCCTCCCTGTTTACGGAAGCAATCCGTTTGTCTGGTAATCAGATCTGATACATGTTTTCCGCCTGCCACTGCTGTGAAATGTTGGATGGTGCATACAAGTGCCATGTTATCCTCGATGATGAGCTCTGTTTCAAGAAGGTCTGCTTTGCAGGAATCTAACAGCGCAAACTGCCTCCTGAATTCAACTAGCGCAAGCGCTTTACCTTTCGAAGCGTGTGGTTGAATATCAAGCCATATCACATCTTCTGACCAGTGTCTGGTGATTTCCTCAGCGGTTTGTGCATCTGCCATTTGCTGAACGATAGATATTAGTTCCGCTTTGTTCTTTTCAAATTCTTTGTTTTCCATATCTGTATTTCAAGCAAAGTTGAGGCCATAGTATGGCTGATAATTTAACAAACAGCTCAACATGCTTTCATAGAAAGCTCATTCTTGAAAGTGAGATTTTTCCTCCGATAAGATTCAGCTACATTTATTAGGAGCGGGTTGATAGCGATTTCTCAATGATATCATGCTTCATCAGATGATGAAAATATTATTGCGCAATCTCAAAGTCTACTGGTTTTTGGATTAAGTTGGTCAGATAGCGTTCGCAAAATATGAAAGCTTCTACCTGTTGATTGATTTCCAAAACTCCGCTCACGCAACATTTAGTATCCGCCAGGAACTAACGGACAAATGACATGAACGCTGAGCGGCTTTGCTTATTTTTATTCGGAGGTTGCGTTAGGGCACTGGTAATCTGGATAGTCTGTGCTGATACGAGGCAAACCACTAATTAGATATTCATCCAAAGGTATCATATTCGATTCTACAGATGAGGGCGGTCTGAATGTATCATAAGTCTAACAGGCTGATAATATCGACATAAGTTTAATGCGATGGCCGGAATTACTTTGCAGAAAACTTTGTGAAAAATAGAAATAAAACAATAAAGATCAATGAAATGCTCGCAATCAAGCCGAGGCCGCCAATGATAAAAAATATGCTTGATATCGAACTATTCACGTGCCAAAATTTGAGACAGAAGCTTACGAAAGTTAAAACAAGCTCAATCGCCAATACAATTTTTGTAATTTGAATAAATTTTTTCATCAGGATATAATTTAACATAAATATAATAAATAAATATAATTATCTGTTATTTTAAATTCCATTTGCACTTTTATACAATTATATTAAAAGATACATTGTTGAAAATACTTCGGGATACGAATCATTTATGCGGTTGAAGTATTGGGCGAATTCGCAATGTATTTCTCGAACCGCGCACTGAATGTAGGTATTTGCCGATGTAATTTCTCTTTTTAAATAAATAAACTTTTATTGTAAACCTATGAATTTCGTCATTAATCAGCATATGCTATGGCTCGCATTGGATTAGTTTCTGATTTATAAACTATCGTAGGCAGGTCGAATTCTGGCCATTCATTTACTTCCTGTATTTTAATAGAGTCTAACGGATATTTCAACGAAAGCACAAAATATATTTACCGGATGTTCCGAATTAGTTCCTGCAGGATCCATCGACAGCATTACCAATGGGCAATTGCAAGTCATCTGAAGAGAAAAATGGCTGATATCCCATATCTCAGGTCCTTGTATTGTAAACCAGGTGTTCATAAAAGATAGCCTAACGAACTCCAATTGGGAAAGGTATGCTAATTTGGAATAGGAACACATTTTGCTCGCAAGCTTCCGGGGTAAGACGAGACTGGTCATATATTAGGTATGCTATACGCTATAAAAAGAATATTCGGAATTACGTGCATCTCGCTGAGTAAGGCGATATGGATTTTCCTGGAGTGCCTTGAATCTGGCTAAACATAACCTGCTGCACTGACCGGGATTTACCAGGCTGCTGCAGCTCCACTACAATAACCAAGGTGTTCACCGGTATACTTTTCATCTTTGGGTATATCTATGCGAATAAAATACCCAACGGTGGAAATCGCTAAGTGCTAACAAAATTATTAGATCACATACGCAGTTTCATATTTGCATTCTGATAATACCAGAAAACTTTGAATCGATCCCACATATGGTAAGCTACTAATTTTCTCTTTCAGGAATGTGTTGTAAGTGACCATATCGGGAATCGCAATCTTGATCATGAAATCAAAATGACCAGTAAGGTGATAACACTCCATTACTTCGTTGTGCTTGTACATTTCCATTTGAAAAGCTGTGATAACTTCCTCTGAATGGGATTTGAGCTGGACATGAGGAAAAGCAATGAACAATGACCGTATTTTTTCGATGTCAAGTAAAGCGACAGTTGTACGTATATAGCCTAATTCTTTTAAATTTTTAATCCTCTCCACGATATTACTCATACTTTTTCCCAGTTTTCCGGCAATCTCTTTGTAGGTCATCAACCCATCTTTCTGCAAGAGCCTTAAAATACCCTTATCAATCTCATCCAACAGAAATCTTTGTGTACTCACTTAGTGTATATTTATTTGTTTATAATCCTATTTATAAAAGTAAAAATATGTTAATTATGTAATATAACTGCATTTGTTTTCCTTTTTTATTATTTTTACTTAGTGTATTTTTTACAACTTATAACAGTTGGTGTGCCTACCTATTGAAATTTTATTTTGCAACAGCATGTAATGAATGCTTGTAACCAAATTTTGGTTTGTAAACCCATTCAAATAAAGTAATTTTTACTCATTTTTTTAATTCTTCAACGTTTATCTACTATAAAATTGAACTTTATGCACGGCATTAAGCTATTCTAACCATGTATAAAAAACACAATTTTGGCGCAGGACCCTGTATCCTTCCTGCTGAGGTAATGGAGCATGCTGCTTCAGCAATTCTAGACTGGAACCAGACTGGTCTTTCTATTTTAGAAGTATCTCACAGGTCCCCGGAATTCGAGGGTGTTATGATTAAGACCGAGCGTTTGGTTCGGGAATTACTAAACGTGCCAGAGAGCTATGCCGTTCTATTTCTGCAGGGTGGCGCGAGTACACAATTTTCTATGGTGGCGATCAACTTTTTAAAGAAAGCAAATAGTGCAAGTTATCTCGATACAGGTTTTTTTGCACAGAAAGCGATAAAAGAGGCTAAGCTTTTTGGATCGGTAGATATCGTCGCTTCTTCGAAAGATAAAAGCTATAGCTATATTCCGGATCACTATCAGCCTTGCGCTGATGCAGCTTACCTTCACCTGACATCAAACAATACAATTGAGGGTACTGAGATGTTTGATTTCCCCAAGCCTGGCCTGCCAGTCATATGTGATATGTCCTCAGATATTTTCTCACGGGAAATCAATGTCCGAGATTTTGATTTAATTTATGCTGGAGCTCAGAAAAATCTGGGTCCTGCAGGAATGACTTTGGTGATCGCAAAAAATTCGTTTTTGGACAGCGTTGATCATCCCGTTCCATCTATGTCCGACTACCGGGTTTACCGCGATAATAACAGTATGTTCAATACCCCTCCGGTATTTTCTATTTATGTTGCAATGCTCAATTTGATTTGGTTAAAGGCTAATGGGGGTGTTGGGGCTATTGAAAGCCTCAATAAAAAGAAAGCAGAATTACTTTACAACGAAATAGATAGAAATACACTTTTTAGTGGAACTGCAAATCTCGCTCACCGTTCGAGAATGAATGTAACCTTTACGGCCTCTAGCCCGGAAATAGAGGGCAGATTCCTTGATCTTGCAACATCGTTAGGGATGGTGGGGATTAAAGGGTATCGAACGGTTGGGGGATTTCGGGTGTCATTATATAATGCGTTGCCCTTTTCAAGCGTAGAGGCTTTGGTCGCATTGATGAAACAATTCGAACAGCAAATCATTTTAGAGGAATGTTTACCTAAAACCGTATTTGACTCTTGAGATTATGGCGACCATAAAGGAATTTAAAGCTTTTCTACCTGAAGTCAATTGGTTTAACCGCCTGCTCAGTGGAGACGGGACTGAGCTCTTCGCGCTACGCTACAAGCTGGAAATAAGGGGAAAAAAAGATATAGAAAGCGGATGTGTGGACAAGGTGGAGGAAGTGTTAAGTGTGCTCATAAATAACAGGCGTTTCGACTATCAGCAAAATCCTGCAATTTATGTTTATCAGCAGGAAACTCTGGGAAAAATTTCTTCTGGGATTTGCGCCATGACTGCTGTGAAGGACTATCTCCATGGTGAAATTTTAGGTCACGAACATACTTTGCAAGAACATGAGGAAAGGTTACTCAGCTACAGGCTAAATATTGGAATGGAGGGGGCTCCGGTACTGTTGACATATCAACCCTTAACAGGTATTGACGAAATCATTTCAAGTATCACTTTGAAGTCTCCCAGCTTCGCTTATCAGGAGGGAGAAATTGCCCATCGGTTGTGGAGGATATCTGAGGATGCCATGATTCAGCATCTCAAAGATGTGTTTCAAGAAATTCAGATTGCTTATGTAGGCGATGGTCATCACCGGCTGGCAGCGGCAGCCAAGATGCAAGGGGCAGAGAATGAGTATATGCTTGGTCTATACGTCTCAACTGATCAGCTGAGCGTGTCAGGATTCGACCGTTTAATTTTTCCCGGGCAGGAAATAATCCAAAGTGATTTTTTTGAATTCTTGGAAAAACTATTTTTTGTTTCAGCAATTCCGGGTAATGTATGTTATCAGCCCGATAGGCTGCACCGGATCGGGCTGTGTTATCATGGAATCTGGTATCAACTTGACTTAAAGGATTTCACAAATAATGTTTTGGATCTACCAGACGTAGTAATTCTACAGGAAATGATTTTATCGCCAGTGTTCGGAATCACTGACCCCAGAACCGATGAGCGTCTTTTTTGCTATCCTAACCAGGATATTTCAGAAATGTTGGAAGATGCGTCCTGTTCTTCAGAAGCGATCATTTTCACGCTTTATCCAATTGGTGTAGATCAACTGATCGACTGCGCGCAGCAATCAAAGGCGCTTCCGCCAAAATCCAGTTTTATTGAGCCAAAGGTTCCGTATGGGCTATTAATGAATCCAGGTGCGTTGCTCAAACAATTTAAAATCAGCGGATTATGATGATAACATGTAATGTAGTTCATGGTAACAACTTGATATCTATCAGGGATGTTTTGGCATTGATATTTTTAGCATTAATACTGCTGCTTATTATTCCAGGCGGTAAAAGAGGGAAGAAGACAACTGAAAATGCCGATGAAGAGGACCCTGTTCATTGGATATAGCGGACCCACTCAAAAAGCCTTTGCATTAATCTAATGAGGGATTGTTATATTTTCAATAGATAGCCCGATAGAGCAGCGCTTTTTGGCGGTGGTGCTGAAAAGGTGCTGCTTCAATTGCTTTTAAAAGAGAATGGTTCCTGTAGGAGTGAATGCATTCCGCATTAAAGGTGGATATGCACTTATTGAATCATTCCGACTGAAAAGCGTTGTTTAAACATAATGAATATTTTGGATATTGATTGAATTAATCAAACCTAATCTCTTAAATTTTAATTTCATAATCAGGATAAGGGTAATTGTTTATGTTGGAGCCGAGCAATTTTTGGATCATGTTCAGGAGGTCAAGCTTCACAATTTCAATACGGTTTACAGCATTCTTTTTTTATTTCTAGATCGGATAATTTTACAGGTAACTCTCTTAATCGTATCTCTTAAATATTCAATGGCAAGATGGCGCGAGAGGCGCAATACGGATCATGATGAAGTTTGCTTTTTGGTCCAAAAAAATAATGAACTAGGAGAGAATAATCAAGTCTTTAGGCTTTCGGCCAATACTATTTCTGATAAAAGAAAAGATACTGTTTCGATAAGAGCAAGATCGGTTAGGGTTATAATTTGGTTGTGGAAATTAAATTGGACCCGCCAAATCTTTAGTGATCCTTCGTTTCATCATTAGGATCTGTTGCTGAGGGTTACGGGTGCGCAAACCACAGTGTAAGTTTTAAATTAATGGAAATACCGGATCGATATCAAAAGATATAAAGACGGGATTTTCCAGATTCCCCTAAATTTTTCAGAAAGAAAGTGACTCCGTGAACATATCTATCTGAAGTAACAGGATTCACCAGTGTTCCATTAAACCGGGTTTCATCATGCAGACCTTGCCGCGCACGGACCAGGCTGTGCTTTAAATATTTTTCAATTGTACAAAGAGTGAATTCCAGGTATTTTTTTTGGGGGGGTGCTAGTTTTTACGTTAGATAACTTATATTTAATTAAATATCTCAAATCCCTAAGCAATACGATCAATATCATTCTTGCTCATATGCATTCAGAATTTAAAATATGCCTTTCTTTTTAAAGGCTTTATTGCATCCGGAGTAACTGACAGATATCAAAACATAATTATTATGTTTGTATTGTAAAACTCCACATGAAAATAGATTCTACAACCAAATTACTGTAATGCAGGAAACCAAATCTGATCTTGACTTATGGCTATTGATTAAAGACGGCGATCAATCCGTCTTCGAGCGCATTTATGATCTTTATTTCGATGATCTATATGAATATGGTTACCGTTTCTGTAAGGATGAATTCCTCGTTAAAGATAAAGTACAGGACCTTTTTGTTAATATATGGTCTAAAAGGGAAAAGCTTGGAACTGCGTCAAATATAAAAGCCTATCTGTTTTCAGCATTGCGAAACAGTTTGAACGAACAGCATCGGAATACATCCATCCGCAGAGCCATTATGGACCAGTTTACAAAAGGTCTCCCACTTACTTTTTCACTGGAGTTTGAATTTATTGAATTGGAAAATCAGCGGCAGCGAATGGAGAAACTTCATAATGCTCTCAATCAACTCAATCCGCGGCAAAAGGAGATTATCTACTTACGCTATATTCAAGACATTCCCTATGATGATGCAGCAGATATTATGGGCATCACCACAAAGTCCGCTTATAAACTTTCGGCAAGAGCAATTGATAGCCTGAAGAACCTGATTGCAGGTAGTGACAAAGAGCTATATGCATTACTGATCTTGGCTCAGATTTATAAATTAAAATACTGATAATAAGGTATTTGTGTTTTTTTTGGTTTTTGGTGGGGTAAAAAATAGTTTTTATGCATCTACAGTTTAAATGTAGGCTGAAGACAAACTCATGTACCAAGATTACTTTCACTATACTAAGTCAGATTTTTTGCAGGATGACGCTTTTGTACGGCATATTAAATATGCGGATAGCGAAACTGCAGTTGTCTGGAAAAATTACCTGAACAACAACCCCGTTAATCTTCAAGAATACATTGATGCAAAGCATGAATTAGAATATGTTATTCGTGCTGTTAAGAGAATCCCCACGTCCGATCGTAAGGGGGCAGTATGGGCTGCTGTTCGCGAAAGGATTCCGGTGGAGCGTGGTAACTATCTAAAAATAAAACGGCTTATAACGGCGTCAACCGCTGCTGCTGCTGTTATAGGCTTATGCGCTTTAGGAGTGGTTTTGACTGAGCTTTACTATGGTCAACGCCGTAACGTAACCACGCCTTACTCCCGGGTTAAAGAAGTTGTATTGCCCGATTCTTCCAGAATTGTACTAAACTCTAATACCAATCTCCACTACAATGCACATTGGAGGCCTAATCAACCCAGAGAAGTCTGGCTCGATGGAGAAGCATATTTTGAAATCAAACATCAAAATAAAAAACCTGAAAATATTTTACCTGGTCAGCGGTTTGTGGTTCATACTTCAGCAATAGATATTCAGGTTTTAGGGACCATATTTAATGTTAAAGCGAGGCAACAACAGCACAGCGTTGTGCTTGTTTCGGGAAGTGTTGCGGTAAAAAAGACTGGTGATTCTGTATGGCATTTGCTCAAGCCCGGACAGGAATTTATTTTTGAAACCAAATCCAAAAAAGTGTCTACCGCCCAGGCCAACCCGCTCATGTTGACCGCATGGAAAGATCGCTCGGTCATCCTTCCTTACCATACCAGATTTAAGGATATTATTCCGCAATTAGAAGAGAATTATGGTGTAAATATCAAACTGGCAGATGACCAAATTGGCGAAAGATATATTGAGGGTATTTTGCCACTTACCAATCAGGATAATTTGTTTTTCATCTTATCAAATGTGCTTAGGATTGAAATTAACAAACAACATAATTCATGGATTTTTGAGCCAATAGGTCAACAAGATAAAAACAAACAACAATAATCAACTAAACCAACTAAACGCATGAAAAAAATTTTATCCAAATCGGGCATCTGTCTGCTCGTAGGGGTTTTATTATGCCTATTCGAACCTGTTCAGGCGCAGAACAAGACGGGCAGGGTATCGCTCAGGGACGCACTACAGCAAATCGGTAAACGATATCAGACTAAACTGGTTTTCGATCCGTCAATCATCGATGGCAAAGAGACCAGCGAAAATATCAAAAACAGTAAGCAGGGGATTGAGGAACTTCTCAAAGCTGTATTGTACCCAAACAAGCTGTTATTTCTTTACGTTGGCGCTAACAGCTATGCCATCGTGAAAAATAATAATCCTGGAATGAATAGTCCGACTGAACCGCAGATACAAATTCCCGAAATTAATTCGGTGAATCCACGTAAATTAATAACGGGCATTGTAACTGACGATAAAAATAACCCATTAGTAGGGGTGACTGTGATGGCAGAAGGTTCCAGGATCGGAGTTAGCACCAGCAGTGACGGGCGTTTCACGGTATATACTGGGCAAGATCATCAATATTTAATTTTCAACTATGTAGGTATGAATCCGCTCCGGTTGCCGATAACAGGAGCGACCGTCAATGCGAAAATGTATCCATTGGAAAATGTTCTTCAGGAAATACAGGTTGTGTCCGACGGATACTCAAAGGTAAGTAAGGAAAAAACAACTGGTGCATATGCCATCGTTACTGCAAAAGATATTCAGAAAACTCCTACCATCAATTTGATGGAACGTCTGGAGGGGATTGCTCCTGGTGTCAAGTTTGATATCAAGAGTAATAATATACAGATTAGGGGTTCAAATAACTACGCCAGCAATGCGGGCTATCCGTTGATTGTCATTGATGGCTTCCCGATGATCAGCCCTAATGACAGTCCGAAATTAACAAATATCACTAACTCCGTTGCCACTGGAAATTCTCTTGTAAGCAATATCAACCCCGCAGACATTGAGCAAATCACCTTTCTTAAGGATGCTGCTGCTACAGCCCTTTACGGGTCAAGGGCTGCGAATGGTGTGATTGTGATTGAAACTAAAAAAGGAAGGCGGACGCAGCCGGAGTTAAACTTTTCTTACAACCTCGGCGTTTCTAAAAATGCTCCATTGTCGAATCTGAAATGGATGAACAGCGCACAGTATATCGATTTGGAACAAGAGATGGTTTCAAAGGGATTTTTATCGGATCCTCAGACCAATCCCTCGATATATACATCTAACAACAGCGAGGCTTCTGAGTGGATGTTCAGGGTGGGTAGGGGGACTGCTACTGCTGCCCAGCGTGATGCTGCGCTGGCTGAAATTGGTTTGAGAGATAACAGGAAACAGATCCAGGATAATCTCCTCCAAAATGCTGTCAGCAAACAATATAGCATGTCGGTTTCGGGGGGGGGAGAAAACGGAACTTATTTGGTTTCCGGAAATTATACTGATGACCAACCTGTTTATAAGGGTAACCGTGCGAAGAGCTACATCTTGAATGCAACTACTACAGCTGATTTATTTAATAAGCGTATCACTGTGCGAGCAGGCTTAAACTATCAGTTTACGAATACACAATATAATGGTTCGGCTATTAATGCACTCTCAGTAAGCACCACTGCCTTAAGGCCATATGATATGCTTATTGATAGTGAAGGTAGTACGATTAAAAGGGTGAGCATTTTTACGAATAACTTTGCAAATAGCTTAACGGCGCAGGGTTACCTGCCTTTTGGTTATAACGCTGTTGATGAACTAAATTATTCAAATGTCATTTCCAAAATTAACACCGTTAGGGTCACCGGAGGCTTAAACGGAAAAATTTTCACCTGGTTAAACGCTGATTTGTCCGCAATGACTCAACGTCAGTTATCAAATACGAATACGACCAACGAGCTCAATAGCTATGTATCGCGGATATTAATTAATACTGGTACCTCTGTAAGTTCCGGTAAGCTGGTATACGGGGTGCCATACGGTGGCAACAACAACTTGGCAGACCTGAACTCTTCGGACGCATCTTTCAGAGGTCAGTTGAATATGAACAAAATTTTCAGTAACGATCATCAGATCACCGCAATTGCTGGTACAGAAATCAGGGAAACCAGATATAAATCATACTCCGCTACCAGGTATGGTTATGATAGTGATGCCAATTCTTTTGTAGCTGTGAATCCTACAGTAAATTATATGACCATGTATGGTTATACTACTTTTTTAGGAAATAACTTGAGTACGCTGACAGAAAACAGGAAGCGTTTCTTATCCTACTATAGCAATGCATCATATACTTATAAGGGTAAATACGTTGGAACTGGTAGTTTGCGCTTTGATGATAACACATTGGTTGGTGTGGATCGCAGTAAAAGGGCCAGGCCATTTTGGTCGGCGGGTTTCCGCTGGAATGCTTCCAGAGAAACCTTCCTGAAGGATGTGGATTGGGTAAATGACTTCGCAATTAGAACAAGTATTGGTACAGGTGGAAGTACTCCACTTGGTGGGACTAATATCACTATTATTTCCATTAGTGGAACAGATGCCCTAACCGGCCAACCAGTGGCCTCAATTCAGACGCCAGGAAACAGCGATTTGGGATGGGAAATAACCAAAAGCATAAATTTAGGTACGGATTTCAGTTTTTTCAAAGGACGTCTTAGGGGAAGTTTTGACGTTTACGGAAAAAAAACAGATGGGATCTGGACAAACGTGCCCTACAACGCAACTTATGGATGGTCTAACCTGTTCTTTAACACCGCGACATTAAAGGGGAAGGGAATTGAACTGGGATTAATGGCTCAGGTACTCAAACTTGCAGATTTCAGCTGGAATAGTACATTCAATTTTGCATACAATACCAACAAAGTGACAGATAGCAGGTTTGAAAATCAGACCAGTACCCTAGCTACCTCCGGGGGTAGCACTATAGTTAATGGGGTACCGGTAGGCGCGTTGTTTGTCTATAGATGGGCGGGGCTGGATAATAAAGGCCAATCCCAGATTTATGACCGTAACAATACGATTATCAGCAATACTACCAATCTAAGCACATCATTTACCAGGGAAGATCTAAAATTCGCCGGCGTATTAACAGCGCCTTACCAAGGTGGCTTTTTTAATGATTTTACTTATAAAGGAATTACTCTGGGCGTTAATATCAGCTACTATTTTGGTCACGTTTTCCTAAAGCAATCAATTACGAACTACCCAACTTTTCAAGGTACATATTCGGGTGTATTGGGGAGACAGGAAGATCTGGCTTATCGATGGAAAGTTCCCGGGGATGAGGCCACCACAAATGTACCTGGCCTGTCAGGAATTAATAATAACAGCATTCTGCGCTACCGTTATTCTGATGCTTTGGTGCGTAAGGCGGACAATGTGAGGTTGCAGCAAATTTCACTCTCTTATAACTTACCAAAACAATATCTGCCTAAAAACATGATCAAGAGTTTGTCGCTAAGCGCTAATATCAGAAATCTTGGCATTATCTGGAGGGCGAATAAGGACGGTATTGATCCTGAGTACCTCAATTCTGCTAACTACTCGAATTTGCCTCCTACAACAAGTTATGTTTTTGGTTTGAACGCGTCATTTTAATCTGAATTATTATGAAAAAAATATTTTATCTAGCTATTTTAACTGTTCTTGCCGCGACTGGTTGCAGGAAGTATGTAGAAATTGATCAAATCGGAGTCCGTACTCCAAAATATACCAGCGATTACCGTGCACTGATGAATAATAACAGTGAACTGGAATTTGGACCTGGGTATCCAATATTGTCCGGTGATGATACGGAAATCAATGATGCCACCAGGCAAAATAACATTACAGATATCTGGGCAAATACATACACTTGGAGTGCCAAACATCTTTCCGAAACTCAGGGTGATGTGGATTGGGAAAGGCAGTATAAAAACATTTATATCTGTAACGAAGTGATCAGCGGTGTGCTTGCCTCTGAAGGTGGGACTGAATCCGTTAAGCAGCAAATTTATGCAGAGGCGTTGGTTCACCGGGCCTATGCCTATCAAACTTTGCTGAATATGTATTCCAGACAGTATAATGCTACTACTGCATCTAGTGACCTAGGAGTTCCCCTGTTATTAACTCCAAACTTATATGCCAGTTTAAACAGAGCTCCTGTGGAAGCAGTTTACAGTCAGGTCATCGGGGATTTAAAAGCCTCGGTCAGCAAACTTCCTGCATTGGCCGATTATAATGTCCGGCCGGCAAAAGTGTCTGCTTACGCGCTACTTGCTAGAACGTTTCTTAATAAACGTGAATTTTCGCAGGCAGCTTTATATGCTGATAGTGCATTATTATTGCGCAATACGCTTTTAGACTTGAAGACCTATAGTTCAGCGCCATCGAGCTTGCCCAAAAGACTATCAGATCCTGAGATTCTGCTGTCTAAGAACGTCACGGGCAGTTTCACAGCTATTCCAATCAGCAGTTACATCCTAAATCTTTTAGGGACAAATGATTTGCGGTATTCATTATTTACCAATACCAGGGGAGTATATGGCTCCTTGTTTTCTACAGCTTTCACGGGCAGAGCATACTGGAGGTATGCTTTGAATGGAGAATTTCTGATCAATATAGGCCCTTCGGTTCCAGAGATGATGCTAATCAAAGCAGAGTGTTTGGCCAGGGCCGGAAACACAAGTGACGCCTTAGCTTTAGTAAATAACCTTCGCAAAAAAAGATTTACCGATGCCAATTATTCGCCATTGACCTCAACCGATGCCAGTGATGCGCTGCGGATAGTTATTGAGGAGCGAAAAAGAGAGTTCTTTGGTAAAGGTTTTAGATGGTTAGACCAGCGAAGACTCAATCAGGATTCAGCTTTTGCCATTACTGTAAGCAGGGTATTTAAAGGAAATACCTTTACACTGGAGCCTAATAGTAATCGTTATGTTTATCCTATTGGCGATAAATACATTTTATTGAATCCTGAAATTGAGCAAAATCCTAGGTAGTTAATGTCTGGTGGACAAGTTCGGATTTGAAGCAGCAAAAGCACATGACCAAGGTCGATCTGCTGGAAGTTATTTTAACACTGGGGCAATGTACAACTACTCAATAGGATTAATGATACCTGGATGAAGAGCCCATGCCATTATGGATAAAGGTGGAAATAAATGTGAGTGGGGTGTCGATCACAAACTCAAGGTATAAATACTTCTGTAGAGGTGCAATGAGTAAGCGCTTTTAGCTGTCCACTAAAAGCCTGCTTGGCGCAAATGCGCTCAAGGATTACTTTGATAAGCATTTGACCCATCTATTTATGGTAGGTTTAATTAATAGTTAGTGATGTTGGTTGCAGGTTGGTGGATGTCGCCTGCATCCTTTTTAATTTGGCTAGCTTCAACGAGGGGATGATGGAAAAATAACAGAATAATTCCGTCTACCGAATTTAGTCAAGTTACCAGAACACTTTTATATGTGTAGTGGGTATATTTTAAACTGATTTAGGAGGTTGAGTGACTTTGTAGCCTTTGCTACAACCCCTGAAGTTAATTAGCGTTTTTTTTTAAAATCAACTATTGCCTTGAGAATACAAATTGGATCTGTTTTGCGCTCATTTGATATTAAATCCCGTTGAACATTTAACACAATAATTTTATATTCTGACGAAATAAACGTTTCTTTGACGATTAATAATCATGGCTGAAAATTTTGCTTTACCGCCAACTCAGTTTTGATTTAATCTGACCAAATATATTCAAATATGAGAATAAATGCATTATGCATCGTTATGGTTTTGTGCTATAACAATTTAACAATGAGAGCACAGGCCCAATTCCAGGATTTTTATTCTGTAGCACGTGTAGGAGTAGTAAACAGTGTGCCTATGGGTGACTGGAAAACATTTAAAGAAGTTAAACTCAATATTCCCATTTACCCAGGTCCTTTCGAGCCGACTTGGGAATCGATAGCAAAAAATTATCCCGGAGACCCGAAATGGTTACGGAATGCAAAGTTTGGAATATGGGTGCATTTTGGACCACAGGCTTCGGGAGCGAGTGGGGACTGGTACGCCCGGAAGATGTACATACCGGGTACTCAAGCGTATGAAAATCACCTAAAAAAATATGGACATCCTTCTGAATCCGGATATATGGACGTACTTCGTGACTGGAATCCAAATAAGTTTAATCCTCGTCAACTTGCTAAAATTTATAAGGATGCTGGCGCACGGTTTCTTATGATCCAGGGTGTTCACCATGATAACTTTGATCTTTGGGATTCTACCTACCAGCCATGGAATTCGATGAATATTGGTCCTCGACGGGATCTGATTGGTGAATGGGCGAAGGCCTGTCGTGCAAATAATCTCTTTTATGGTGTGACCTTTCACCATGAATATACTTGGTGGTGGTGGCAGGCAGCATTTGGTAGCGATACAGAAGGATCCAAGAAAGGCGTGCCGTATGATGGGCAACTTACCCTGGCTGATGGTGTAGGGAAATGGTGGCAGGGGTTAGATCCGAAACGACTTTACGGTTACGATCTACGTGAATACAAAAGCGTGGCAGAGAAATCGCTATCGCCATGGTCGCCGCCAACTCCAGGGATTTTTGAAAAACATCTGGATTATGCTAAGTGGTATTCGACGCAATGGGCCCTGAGAATGATGGATGTGGTTAAACGTTACAATCCAGACTTTATCTACACTGATGGTACTGTACAAGGGCCTTTCACGGGAGATGGTACCGGAACGGGATATAAAGCTGATGCGATGCAGACTGTTATTGCTGATTTTTATAATAGAGCCCTTGGAAAAAGAGGTGCTGTAAACACTTTTAGTATTGTAAAATTCCGAAATAAGACAAATGGGACCGTAACTACCGAAGAGTTTGCAATACCTAATAACATCAAAACTGATCAGTCCTGGATTGCAGAAGCACCTGTTGGAGATTGGTATTATGCTCCGGGTTTTACTTACGATTCCGGAATGATGATTCACTATATTATTGAAGCTATAGCCCGGGATGGTAATGCAGCCATTTGTATTTCACCACTTCCAGACGGATCATTGGATGAAGGTAGTCTAAAAATGCTTAAAGAAGTGGGAGTATGGATGAGAAGAAACGGCGAATCCGTTTATGGTAGCCGAGCATGGAAAACTCCTGGCGAGGGTGAAATCGTAAATGGAAAGCTTAAAATGTTGCCTGGGGGGGCGCTTGGTAAACGTCATTCGGAATTTAAATTTAGTAAACAGGATTTTAGGTTTACAGTCGGCAAAAATGGTGCACTATATGCTTTTTGTATGATTAACCCAGGTCCTGGCTCCCAGCTTAAAATAAAATCACTTTCAGACGGCAATGACAATTTCGGAAAAAGAATCAAGCATGTGAAGCTGCTTGGTTTCAGTGGAGTCTTAAAATGGCAGCAGTGTTCTGATGGGTTGAGTATTCAGTGCCCGAAAGACATGCCCTATTCCAGTGCTATTGTATTCAAGATAACATAAGTGCGGCGCCTAGGTGTTTATTTTTTTTGGTTTTGTATAAATCATCATTACAAATAGAAATTTTGATACCAAGAGTAAACTTAATGAAACGATGCAATCTTTTAACTATCCAGTCTGTGTAATCTCCAGAATTTAATATATCTATATTCATATATGACCACTTTAACACGCAATCTCTTAATTCCTATTATTTTTTATCTTTTTTCTACTGTCGTTTGTGCTCAGTCTGTAACCAAAACTCCACAAGGACTTAGCTTTTATGCACAGGGGCTGCAGATCAGTATTGAATTTTATACGGAACGAATCGTGAGGATCTATAAAACACCTGTTGGAAAACCCTATGAGAAAACTAGTCTTTCGGTGGTTGCCAAACCATCCCAAACAGCTATATCGTTTTCGCAAGATGGAAAGCATTACCTTATGAAAAGCAAGCTCATACAGGTGGACGTTAACACTGAAACGGGTGGAATTTCTTTCTTGGAAACTTCCGGAGAAAAGTTGTTGAAGGATAAAGATTATGGTACACAGTTTAGTCCTTTAAGTGATGCAGGAACATCATCATATAAAGTTAGAAACGGTTTTCTTCTTGAGGATGATGAAGCGATATATGGAATAGGGCAGGTACTTGACAATAAATTTAATCGAAGGAATTCTTTCCACCATATGCAAAATGAAAATATGTCCACATATTCACCATATTTTCTTTCGGTGAAGGGATATGCAGTATTTTGGGATAACTATTCTATCACAGATTTCAATGACAACCCACAGGAACTTTCTTTTGAAAGTTTGGGACATTGCGCCGATTATTATTTTATGTACGGCAAGGCTGCAGACACTGTTATCTCTCAGGTAAGACATTTGACAGGTAAAGCCCCAATGCTTCCCCTATGGGCTTATGGTTTTTTTCAAAGCAAGGAACGCTACCATACCCAGCAGGAAAGTTTAGATGTAATTAAAAAGTACAGGAAACTAAAAGTGCCGATAGATGCCATCATCCAGGATTGGCGATACTGGCCTGAATATAATAAAACTGATAGTTCGTGGAATTCACAAAGTTTTGATTCAATACGTTTTCCAACCCCAAAAAAGTGGGTGAACGAAATTCATGGTCTAAATGCGAAGTTACTCATTGTGACCTGGCCAGGGTTTGGTCCATATACAGCACAGCGTAGAGAGTTTGAAAGCAAAAATATGATTATTAATTTTGACACCTGGCCTCCTAAAAGTGGTGCCCGGCCGTACGATGTCTATAATCCTCAAGCGCTGGAGATTTATTGGAAGTATTTGAATAAAGGAATATTTCAATATATTGAAAATGATGGTTGGTGGCTGGACTCTACCGAACCAGATCATATCAATGTAAAACCCTCCGATTTCAAACTTCCCACTTACCTGGGAAGCTATCAAAGCGTTAAAAACGCATTTAGCCTGCAACACAACAAAGGCATTGCTACGCATCAGCGCGCGGCAAATAGCGATAAACGTGGTGTGATATTGACGAGGTCTGGTTTTATAGGTCAACAACGTTACGGATCTAATACTTGGAGTGGTGATGTAAATTCAAGTTGGGAGATGCTTGAAAAACAAATACCAGCAGCATTAAACTATACATTATTGGGTATTCCTAACTGGAATAGTGATATCGGTGGATTTTTTGCAGGTAAATGGCGTAAAGATGGTGGAAACCAAAATCCTGAATTCCAGGAATTATATGTCCGGTGGATGCAATTTGGAGCGTTCAGTCCAATGATGCGTTCACATGGTACAGATTTACCAAGAGAAATATGGAATTTCGGAAATCGGGGAAGCTGGTGTTTCGATGCACAAGAAAAGTATATTAATCTTCGCTACCGCCTTTTACCTTACATTTACAGCACCTCCTGGAACGTAAGCAAATATGACGGTACATTTATGCGTCCTTTAATTATGGATTTTGCGCAGGATAAGAAAACCCATGAAATAGGAAATGAATATCTATTTGGGAGTTCCATTCTTGTTTCGCCGGTGACTTCATATCAAACAAGGGTTTGGCCAGTTTATTTGCCAAAAGGCGACGGTTGGTATAACTTCTGGACTCGAAAATTTTCCATTGGTGGAGAAACTGTGTACACGGATGCTCCGGTCGACATTATTCCACTCTATATTAGGGCTGGTTCAATACTACCCCTTGGCCCAGCTGTACAATACGCAACTGAAAAAAAATGGGATAATCTTGAAATATATGTATACGAAGGGGCGGATGGTAGATTTGTACTCTATGAAGATGAGGCTGATAATTACAATTATGAGCAGGGTGCTTACTGCGAAACTGAATTTATTTGGAATAATGCACGAAAAGTCCTTAACATAAAAGAACGCAAAGGGAAATATAAAGGAATGCTAAAAAAGCGTACATTCCAAATTATACTGATATCAAAAAATTGTGCAGTCAACAAGACCTATCAAAAGGCAAAGATTGTAAGATATAACGGTAGAAGCGTCAATGTGGCTTTATAGCGAATGCGATAGCTTTATAAGGATTTTAGAATATGGTAATCGCTCAAATATCTCAGATGCCATCTTAATCGTGCGGTTTGTATGTTGTTTAGAATTATCAGGAATTGGGGACTGATCGTTGAACAACCAATATGCCAATGACAAATAGGTGAATTCTGTTCCAGCTCGAGTTTTGAGCAATCCAAACCATACGGTTTGGTGCCGAAATTAGATCGTAGAATATGTTTCAAGAAATAATTTATTTGTGAAAGAGATAAGTTGCATTCATAGTTTAATAATCCTTATAAATGATTGCTTGTTGAGTGAAATTTATTAATTAATTTAGACAGAAAAGTTACAACCTATTATGATCGATTTAGATCCAACTGATAAAGAAATATTACGCATCCTTCAAATTGATGCTACTAATACACATAAACAACTTTCCGAAAAGTTGCACAAATCCGTAGCCACTATAAATGAGCGTATCAGAAGATTAAAAAAGTTAGGCTACATCAGAAAGACTGTCGTCATTTTAGATCGTAGGAAAGTAGATTGCAACCTGATTGCTTTCAGTCAGGTACTGTTAAATGATCACGCTGCAAATACCCTACGAGAATTTGAGCAGGAAGTCATTAAGTTTCCAGAGGTCATGGAATGCTTTCAAATGACTGGCACGTTTGATTTCGTTCTTCGGATTGCATCCCGGGACATGGATTCTTATCATGAGTTTTATAGGCACAAACTGGCCACCTTGCCTAATATTACGACTGTCCAAAGCTTCTTCGTGCTTTCCGAAACTAAAAGTGAAACCGCTTACCCTATACCCTGATAGATGCGGATCTGATCGACAAGATGGTGTAGTTTCTATGCATTTTATCCCAATACCGACGTCAATGATTATTGAGTTTCGATATTTCAAGGAATCCTCCTGTAACATTTATCGGATGATTATAACCTAATCTTTTCAATATGGAGACGAAAATCATAGAGCGATAACCGCCTGCACAATACACCAGGTAAGGTTTACCAGGATCAAGCGCTTCAACAGCCTGATTAATCTGATCGAGTGGAAGGTTCAATGCACCGGATACCGTTCCTTGTTTGTGTTCTGACTTTGCACGTACATCGATCACGGTGTATTTCTCTTCGGAAAGCAGCTGATTAAAATTTTTTGCGCTAATGTTTTCAATGGTATCTGTTGCATTGCCACAGTTCACCCACTCCTCAAATCCGCCCATCAAAAAGCCTTCGCATTGGTGGTAACCGATACGGGCCATTCGCCTGATGACTTCGGTTTCACGGCCTGGTTCAGCAATAATCAATATACGTTGCTGATCAATGGGAAGCAGGGCACCCACCCATGGTGCGAAACTGCCGTCGAGCCCGATGTTGATTGATCCGGGAATATGTGCTGAAGCAAAAACATCCGGTTTTCGGGTATCCAGAACCAGGGTTCCGGGTACCGCCATGCGGCTTTTGAAAGATGATGCGCTGAGCCCCTGAACGGCCTGATGAAGTACCTTTTCAAGCAGGGGATAGCCTTTGATATTCAGTTCTACATTCATGGGGAAATATGCGGGCGGGGCCGCAAGGTTGCCACATAGTTCGCTGATGAAATCTTCACGTGAAAGATCGGCAGCCAGGGCATAATTGCTCAGCCGCTGTGAACCCAGGTCGCCAATGGTTTCCTTACTCATGTTCTTGCCGCAGGCACTTCCTGCGCCGTGGCCTGGATAAATAACGGTATGATCGGCTAACGGAAGTATTTTATTTCTAAGCGAATCGTAAAGCATGCCTGCCAGATCCTCCTGGCTGATATCCAGGTCAGGCGACTGCGCAAGGTCGGGCCTGCCTACGTCGCCAAGAAATAGAGTATCTCCGGTAAAAATGGCTTGTTCAATTCCCTGCTCGTCCAGGAGCAGGAAACAAGAACTTTCCAGGGTATGCCCAGGCGTATGTAAAAGTTTCAGGGTTGCTCCGCCAATAGAAAAGTTTTCACCATCTGCTCCATTATAGCTTGGATATGCAGTTTGTGCGCCTGGTCCCAATACAATGGTGGCACCGGTTTTTGCCGCAAGTTCCAGATGTCCGCTCACGAAGTCAGCATGGAAATGCGTTTCCATAATGAAAGTAATGCTAGCCTGATCCTGTTCTGCCAGCTCAAGATAAGCATCGATATCCCTAAGCGGATCAATCACCACAGCTTCACCGTTATGTTCGATATAATAGGAAGCCTGTGAAAGACATTTCTCGTAGAGCTGTTTTATTTTCATGTGGTTTTTTTGGGATAAAATTATAGATTGGTGAGCTCGCCGGCCTGCACGGCAAGAATGACAATGGCCAGTATCAGTATAAACCAGCCGAAGCAAAGCCTGAGCTGCCGGGTATTGAACAAGTGGGAAATCCGCTGCCCTGCCACGGCACCCAAAATAGCCAAAGCAGTGGTTAACAAAAGAAATGTCCATTTGACTTCCTGTAAGCCAAGATCGCTCAGGAAGCCTGACAAGGTATTCAGCGAGATGATAAACAATGACGTACCGACCGCCTTTTTGATGTCAAGATGAAAGAATAAGGTTAAAGCCGGAACAATCAGAAAGCCACCACC
The DNA here is from genome assembly GCF_032678525.1 of Pedobacter frigidisoli. Taxonomy (GTDB): domain Bacteria; phylum Bacteroidota; class Bacteroidia; order Sphingobacteriales; family Sphingobacteriaceae; genus Pedobacter; species Pedobacter frigidisoli_A. The sequence goes on along the minus strand of NZ_JAVTSE010000003.1, from coordinate 521,544 downwards.
AGCACCAAGGAAGCCTGTTAACACACCTGTGGTAACAGCGCACCCAATCAATACCGAAATGGAATTTGATTTTTCAACTTGCTGCGGGTCGCAGTCGTTTTTTGCCTGCATCATCGTTCTGGCGGCCATCATCATCAGCAAAGAAAAAATAATCATGCTAAGCATTCCAAAAGTCAGCGTTACATCATGCCAATGCCATAGCACTGCCGGGATTTTCGGGATAATAAAACTTCTGATCAGCCATACCATAACAATGGATATGGAGGCAAAAATGATTCCCTTTTTGAACAGAACTTGTCCCTGTTTAAATTTAGCGATGCTGGATATGGAGCTGGTAGAGCCCACAATAAACAGCGAATATCTTACCGCAGAAGCCGGCTCCAGCCGGAAAAAATAAACCAGTACCGGAACAGTAAGGATGCTGCCGCCGGCACCCATGAGTCCCAATGAAAGGCCGATTAACAGCGTGGAGAAATAGCCGACTACCTGCATGTTCAGGCTAATGATAATGGGTATTTCAGGATGCCTGCCAATGTGGTTATCGCAATGTCGATGTCTCCCATCCGCGTTAGCTTGCTGAATGAGAACCGTATTGTGGCCCCCGATTGCTTTTTACCCAATGCATGCATCACATGGCTGCCATGGTCGTCGCCGCTGCTGCAGGCACTACCACCAGATGCACATATGCCTGCCTGATCCAGCATGGCCAGCAGCAGATCGGTTTCCATATTGCCCGGGAAGTTGACACTCAAAACTGTGTAAAGTGCGTTATCATTGTTGTTAAAGCTGATTTCAGGCGATAATTGCAGCAGGCCGTCGCGCATGGCTTTGTTTAGTGTATTGATGTAGATCTGATCGGCCAGGTAATTTTCATGGGCCAGCTCTAGCGCTTTGGCAAAACCAATCATTCCATGTACGTTTTCTGTTCCTGCCCGCACTTTTCTCTCCTGGCCACCGCCATGAATTAAAGGGGTGATTTTGGTGCCTGCGCTTACATAAAGTATCCCCGTACCTTTTGGCCCGTGGAATTTATGTCCGGAAGCGGAGGCGAAATGAACACCGTATTCAGCCAGTTGCAAAGGATAATGACCAATGGTTTGCACACAATCTGAATGAAAGATGGCGCCATAGCGGTTACAGATTTCACCTGCCTGTTTAAGATCGAGCAGGGTGCCAATCTCATTGTTGGCATGCATCAGGCTAACCAGGCACTTAATGCCGGCTTTGGTTTGGCTATTTAATTGTAGTTCGAGATCGTTGTAGTCCACCTCCCCGTATTCGTTCAGTTTTACAAATGAACAGGTGATGTTTTTGTCGGCACAGTAATGTTCAACTGTGTGTAATACGGCATGGTGCTCGATAGCAGAGGTGATGATGTGCGTGCAGCCCAGTGTTTTTACCGCCGTAGCGATAGCGGTATTATTGCTTTCGGTGCCGCCACTGGTGAAGTAGATGGAAGTGCTTTTAACGCCCAGCAAATCTGCCACTTTTTTTCTGGAAGCTTCAATGGCTGTTTTACTTTTTCTGCCTATGCTGTAGGAAGAAGAAGGATTGCCATAGTAGTTCGTTAAAAAAGGCAGCATCGCCTCTAATACAACCGGATCCAGTGAAGTGGTAGCAGCATTATCTAAATATACGATCTCGTTCATGGTGAATTTATATTTTTATATTGATGGTAACAGGATAGCGCAAACATTAAAACAAGGGCACGCTATCCAGCAATGCCCTGTGTTTATCATTAACTAACTAAAACTAGGTGGTAAACTTCTAAACACCTGTTTTTATCTTGTCTGGAAGGCTGCGAGGCCGGTTTCCAGGAATTTTTTATAATTGGCCACTTCGTAATCTGCCCCTTGCGGAGGGGTTAATAAGGTTTCGGTTGCCGGGTCGAGCAATACATAGAACGGCTGGGAGTTCGACTGAAATTTCCTGGCCTGCAAATCGCTCCACTTTTTACCAATGGTGCCAAGTGTTTTTCCTTCAGGTGTTGTTACCACATCTTCCGGTGCCAGCTCGCTCTTGTCGTCTACATATAACTGCACCAGGATGTAATCCCGACTGATCATTTTGTAGACTTCCTTATCCGGCCATACATTGGCTTCCATTTTACGGCAGTTTACACAGGCATGTCCGGTGAAATCGATCAGGATTGGTTTATGCTGTTGTTTCGCAGCCTCAAGGGCTTCATTGTAATCAAAGTAGGCATCCAGTTTCAACGGCGCATGGAACTTATCGGCATATTTGTGTGGACCACCTGACACCGTTTTTGCCGGCAATGAACCGCCAACTAAACTGCTGGTGTACAAATCAAAGTCCTGTGTATCCTGCGGAGGCAGAAAAGCGGATACTGATTTCAGTGGAGCTCCCCATAAGCCAGGGATCAGGTACATGGTAAATGCCAGGATAATCGTTGCCATAAATAACCGCGGCACAGATATATATGGAACCGGGCTATCATGCGAAAATTTAAGCTTACCAAGCAGGTAGGCGCCCATCATACCGAAGATGATAATCCACAGCGCAAGAAAGATTTCCCTGTCGAACCATTCCCAGTGGTAGGCCAGATCGACATTGCTCAGGAATTTTAAAGCAAAAGCCAGTTCCAGGAAACCCAGCACTACTTTTACGCTGTTTAACCAACCACCGGATTTTGGCAGTTTGTTCATCGCAGAGGGGAAAAGCGCAAATAAGGCAAAGGGAATGGCAAGCGCAAATGAGAAGCCGAACATGCCAATCGCCGGACCTAAAAGTGCTCCTGTTGTAGCCGCCTGAACGAGTAAGGTTCCGATAATCGGACCTGTGCAGGAGAATGAAACCAATGCCAGTGTACCTGCCATAAAGAATAAACCGGCAATGCCACCCTTATCAGCATTGCTATCCATTTTATTTGCCCATGATGACGGAAGCGTCAATTCAAACGCACCGAAAAATGAAGCCGCAAAGGTGATCAGTAACAGGAAGAAAAAGAAGTTGAATATTCCATTTGTTGATAAACTGTTCAGCGCATCGGCCCCAAAAATAACGGTCACCAGTAGTCCCAGGACTACATAAATCAGAATGATAAAAAAGCCGTAAAGGGCGGCCTTTCCAAAAGCCCTTCCTTTTTCTGCTCCCTTAGTGAAGAAACTCACGGTTAAGGGTAGCATGGGGAAAATGCAGGGCATCAGCAAAGCAGCAAGACCGCCTACAAATCCAGCTATGAATATGCCCCAGAGTGTTTGTTCCTGTGGCTTGGCTGTAGTGTGAACTTGCTCAGCTTTCGTCGCAGCTTTAACTATGGTATCTGTGGTGTCAGTTGCCTTAGAGATTGTGTCTGCTGTTGCAGGGGTAATTTCCGTGAATACCAGTTCATCAGTCGATGTACTGTCTTGCGCATATCCGGTTGTGTACAGGACACAGGACAGCAATAGCCATAAAAATATGACTTTAAATGTGTTCATTATGATGCTATTATTTTACAGCGATGCTGAATTCAATTTCCTCAGGCGGCAGACACTGTTTGTCGTTACACACCATAAATTCTACTTTTCCCTTGACCGTTGCATTTTTTGCGGTTAATTTCACTTTTTGCTGAAAGATCACCGACTTCTCAAAATAGCTCACATCCATTTTGAATGTGGATTCGAATTTGGTAATTGGTTTTGGTTCAATAGTTTTTCCGGTAAGTGTGTATCCCTTGCCGGCAGGAAAAGTGAATGTGGTTTTCACTGGTCCGCCATCTTTAACAAATTGTGAGTATAGGTGCCAGCCTTCATCTACGGTTGCTTTAATGTAAAGCGTTGCAGTTGTTGCACTCGTTTTTTTAGCAGCGTACGACCAGGTAACTGGTTTAAGAATCTGGCTTTTTGCGCCCTGGTAGGAAAGGGTTAGCAAAGCAATGGCGATCAGTAGTTTTTTCATTGTGGTTGTTTGTTGATTATTTTGTAAAGATCAATAATGACAACTTACGCGTCAATACCTCCATCTATTTTCAAGTAAAAATATGATGAATGTTAAATAAAGAATTTTTTTTTCGGTTATAGTACGCTTTCAGTTTAAATAAGCAGTATTTTTTCAGTATTGGATTGTATGTAATGGTGTGGTCTGCTTGATTCAAACCAAGGCAATAATTATTGTGTTTGATTCCAATTGTAAGAATTGCTTTGTTGACGTGAGAAATACGCTACTGTTAATATGGTTTGATGTTTTTCAACTTTATTTTCTACCATGTTGTAAAATCCAACTGTATTCATTTCATCAATTAGAAATCTGATTTCAAACTTTTTAATTAATTAAGAAAGCCAGTAATTAGGGTTTGTTTGAATGGAGTAGAAACAAACCTGCATAAATAACTATTGCCAACGAATTTATTAATGCTCTGGTTATTCATGTCAACCGAATTGGTCAATTAATCACACTGTAGTATAGAGCTCAAAACCAATCTTCATCTGTTTGTTAACTGACAGAATGATTTCATTGACATGGAAGATATCTGATGTATGGGGAATTGCTCTTTGCCTTTCAACTCAACCGGAACGGCTATATGGTATTTAATACTGTATACTGGCTGTGGTGATTGTAAGAAAAACTGGAAAGTTGTGGCAAACTCGGTAAAGTTTTATGAAAGCCTAAAATAGTTAATCCATCCGGAACAATAGCTATACAATTAATATACTTCACCAGATCATTTGTAGTGGTCATCCACATTATAGGTATTTATCAATACTACTCGCAATCAAAATTTAAGATTTTGTATTTTTTTTATATCTGATGGGGTAAAAATAAAGTTTCATGCATCTCCTGTCTTAAGAACCAAATAATAGGGAAGACTAATGCTACAAGCTTATGCCAAAAAGATTTTAAAACATAACCATAGTACATATTCAAAAGTGAAACATATTAAGTTAATATCAGATCTTAAAATAAAGGTAAATAGCAGTCCGCTAGTTTATAGAATAAACGTCCTGAGAAGCGGTTGTGAAAGGCCTCAACTGAAAACTGTTTCGGTATTAATTTTAGGATTCAGGATCATAAAACGTTGCTTACTATACCAATTTCCTGGAAGCGTGGAGCTGACAGCACCATGTTATACAATATTTTGTGACGTTGATGACGTCCAATGACTGTGCACAATTTCGCTGTCATAATAATAAATTAAAGTTGCAGAATAAAAAGGAAAAGCCTTTTTGAATTACAGTTAAAGTTTTCATCAATCAAATTTGTTAAAGTTCAACTTAAAAAGTAAATATAAATAACATGTTAAAAAAAGTAAAATTCTTGACAAGGGCATCTTTGATTGCCATGTTAGGGCTGTTTTCTGCAACCTGCTACGCTCAGGAACAACGAACGCTGAAGGTTGACTCAGCAAAAGCAGACAGTGTAAAAGTGTCATCCAAACCAAAAAGTAGATCATACACCGAGGTGATTACATCCAAAGCTAAAACAAGTAAAGGGCTATTTTTTGTCCATCAGGTAGAGGATAAATATTATTTTGAACTTCCGGTAAAGTTATTCAAAAAGGATATGCTCATCATCAATAGGATTGCAGAAGCATCGGCAGATATGCGTATTGGTAAGAGCATAAGCGGATTTGCTGGAGATCCCATAGGGGGATCAGTAGTGCAGTTTGAATTTGGTAATAATAAAAATATTTTTATCCGTAGGATATCATTTACGGAATATTCAAATGACAGCACCAAATCAATGTATGCAGCGGTGAAGAAGAATACTGTTCAACCAATTGTTGCTGCCTTTCCAATAGCTGCTTATAATAAAGATTCGACCAACGTAGTTATTGACGTAACAACATTTGTAAATGGAGACACAGAGCTATTGTATTTTGCATCTTCAATTGATAAAATGATGTTACACATTGGAGTACAACGAAATGACAGAAGTTATTTGAGGTATATTCATACCTTTCCAACTAATGTAGAAATAAGGGCTGTCAAAACATATGCAATGGCAGGATCAACAAGGACTGGGGACAATACTATGGAGCTCAACGCTTCTATTGTCTTATTACCTGAAAAACCGCTGGTGCCCAGATACTATGATGAACGAGTCGGCTATTTTACTACTGACTTTACGGATTATGATAAAAATCCTCAGGGTGTTTCCGAGGTAAGTTTTGCGAATCGATGGCGATTGGAACCCAAACCAAATGATGTTGCCAAGTATAAACGGGGAGAATTGGTTGAGCCTTTAAAGCAAATCGTATTTTATATAGATCCAGCGACACCTAAAAAATGGGTACCATACCTTATTCAAGGTGTAAATGACTGGAATAAGGCATTTGAAAAAGCCGGATTTAAAAATGCAATCATCGGGAAGATAGCCCCAACAGCAAAAGAAGATCCTACATTTAGCCTAGAAGATGCCCGGCATTCAGCAATCATTTATAAACCTTCTATTGTACCAAATGCAAGCGGACCGAGCATTGCAGATCCTAGAACTGGAGAAATCCTCGAAAGCCATATTAATTGGTACCACAATGTCATGAGTTTGATCAGAAACTGGTATATGGTTCAGGCTGGTGCAATTGATCCGAGAGCAAGGCAAATGATATTTAGTGATGAACTAATGGGCGAACTGATTCGCTTTGTAAGTTCCCATGAGGTAGGTCATACTTTAGGTTTGCGACATAATTTCGGTTCAAGCTCAACGGTGCCGGTTGAAAACTTACGGAATAAAAAGTGGGTAGAAGAGCACGGTCATACGCCTTCGATTATGGACTATGCGCGATTTAATTATGTTGCGCAGCCGGAAGATAATATTGGTAAAAAAGGAATTTACCCTAGAATTGGTGATTATGACGAGTGGTCAATCGAATGGGGTTATAAATGGTTTGACAATAAAACATCCGAACAGGAGCAAAACAAAATCATTAATGCCCTAACAACTAAGATGCAGGAGAATAAAAGACTATGGTTTGGTAGTGAATTGAGCCCGACAGACCCCCGTTCTCAAAATGAAGATTTAGGTGATAATTCTATGAAAGCCAGTGAATACGGAATTAAAAATTTAAAAAGGATTGTTCCTCAACTCATTAAGTGGACAAGTTCCCCACAGAAGAATTATAACGATTTGCTTAAAATCTACCTTACAGTAAATGGTCAGATGGATAGGTATGCTATACATGTTATAAAAAATGTCGCAGGTATATACGTTACACCAAAAGTATCCGAGCAATCAGGACCAGTTTACGTTCGCGAATCTTATGAAAAGCAGAAAGAAGCTATGGAATATCTTGATAGAAATATTTTTACATATCCGATTTGGCTGTACGATGAAGAAATTATGGGTAAACTTGGTATCGACTTCATTCCCTTTTTAAGTGACAAACAACAAGGTGTATTGGAAAGTCTTATGAGTCCGTTTCGAATGACTAGGATGATTGAGGCCGAAGCATTAGGAAAAGGAAAGGTGTATACAATTTCTGAATTTTTCTCAGATCTGGATCACAGTATCTTTAAAGAGGTGTACAACAAACAGGCTATTAACGTTTATAAAAGGAATTATCAAAAGCTTTATATCGAAAAGTTAGGAGCATTCCTAAGAACGAACAGTGCGCCTACCTCGGGTTATGTATCAAGCCCTCAAGACCTTCGCGGGCCTGGATATACGCAAGTTTTAAATTCTAAATATAGCGACATGCAATCCATCATACGGCTGCAATTGAAGGAACTCAGAAAAACATTGAAAGAGAACAGCTTAAATTACTCTGACCTTTTGAGCAAAGCCCATATTGAAGATCTATTGAGCAAAATAGATGAAGTGCTGAAAGACACTAAATAATTTGTCTTCCATTGTTATCAAAGTGTCCATTATGTAAATATTTTGGACACTTTTTCGTTTAAATGCAAATACGATGGTATTAATGCGGAAAACGTTTATGTGAGGATTTAAACAATTAAAACCCGTACATCATTTGGAACGGAAACGAATAGTAGTCTATAACACGCATATCTTGAATGTTTTTTGTTTTTTGGAGCTTTTGTATTGCTAAATGCTTTCAGTTGACAATAAATTATGTTCTTAACAGGTCGCTATGATTTGGCTGACTGCTTTTTATGGCAGCATTTTTCCTGGGCAGCATGATAATACTCCTGATGGAGCCTACATCTGCTTTGGTGTATGTATCCCATATCGTATGGTAGTTCTTTTCAATCTGAATCAAAAAGAAAAATAAAAAAGCGGTCTGGGTAAATCTGAGAATCACCACATCTGTAGCGTGTTTGCTGGATAAAAATATCAGGTGCTTATAGGGGTTGGTACCGGCGACATCTAACAGCTTCTCAAGCAAATCCCTCTCATCACTCTAAAAACACCTGAATGAAGTTTATTCTCTGTCAAGTCTCGGAAATATTCCTCCATCATGTGCAGATTAGTGTCGCTGTTCAGGACTGCTTTTTTATTTACTATTCGCAGGATTAAATTTACATTCCCGATGAATGTTTTGTTGATTTTCGCAATTCGGGTGATCCGGCAAGCTTGGATATGACTTCATACCCAATGGGTCCAGCAGCAGTGGTGACCTGGATTTTTTTGGTCTTAAGAACGTTTGCAAAATAATTCTTGATTGCATCGTCATGGAGGTCTGCTATACGGCCGCCGGATTATTCTCTCTGATGGTCAACGATAGGAATCTGTTCTGCGCCTGAAGTTCCCAGTGAATATTCAAGCTTCGGCGGAACCTTAAGTTGAACGTCCGGAAATAGCACGCCTAGGTAAACATAGCATGCGCAACTATACAGCTATCACTTGGTAGAGTTGGTCTGCGTCTAAGGTTTCCCTGATTGGTGATTAAATCAAGGAACATTATCTGTCTTTGGATGCTTCACTAGCAATTTACAGCGGGGGATAAGCTCGGTTAACGCTATTTTATGGGTAAAGAAAAGCTTCTTTTAATTAAGATGATATGCTTAAACGGGAATGCTTTAACCAGAGAAATCAATGAATGTTGATAACTTCATCAATGGTTAAAACTATTGCTTCTGGTTGTCAGTATGTTATTCTTCTGGGCTTGTTAATCTGAAAAATCGGTATATTTTTGCGACATGACTGTAACTGTACTGGCAATACTAAAGACTGATTTTAAGCCTGAAAAGAATCTGGCTAAAGTAATGAATGACCGTTTGATACGTGCGGCGAGGGATCTTCAGGAGGTTCATTTTAAGCCGCTTTCAGGCAGGGGCTTTTCTTCGGATGACCTGGTGGTCTATATCAGTTATAATCCTAAGTATAAGGTTCGTTTCCGGATTGTGAATGATGTGCCATCAGATATTGAATATTTTGTGGCGGAATGTTGCGGAAGACTGGGGTATATTCTCTGGAAAGCAAATGCCATCGGGGTCAGCAGGGACGGTGTTTAAGGCTGTCAGTGTTGAGGCAGGTCAACACTTAATGGCTGTCCCCGTTACCGGGCCGGGCCATCCGCTATATCTTTTGTGCCAAAAGGATGCCGCTATTGTCTCTGACAGAAAAATTTGTATAAATCTTTAAATATCTATAAGATCACAGATTTGTGAATAGGCTAAGGGTGTATAGGTGATAATCTTGCCTGTTTTTTGATGTTCAAAATTCTGACTTTTAAAATCATGTGGTTCATTTTGAACGGTGTATTTTCGCCTGGTGGACAAGTAGAAGCTTTTTTCCAAATAGAATGGCCGGGCTTCGATTTTCTTTGCCCTGATCAACGAACGTATATGCTCATCAATCGCAAAACTCTCCATGAATGGGGCAGATATGCTGCTAATGAAGAGGTGGTTATTTGGCGTATCGCTCGGCGGCATTTCTAACTCGTTTACGTAATTTGCTCCTTGGGTAAAAATGGCATAACTCGACAAAGACGTTTGTATGCTGATTTCAGTCATGATTTGGTTGACCATGCTAATCAGTTTTTCTGGTTGATAATCCTGGTCTTCTGATCTGAACCGCCATCCTGTTTTTATTATAATATTATCTGCGCAGCTCAAAAACTGAATATCTGGATTTGCCCTGCTGTGCACATCTATAATGGTTTTAATCTGTGAAAGTTTAGCGACAGGGAATTCTCCATAATGGTTGAGTACGGAACCTATTCCAATAAAGTCAATCATTACGTAACTCGAATAAAGATTTCTATGAAGTTGGTCAAACCATTCTTGATCAACAATAATGTAAGGGCGGCTTTCAGAAGTGAAAGGTAAGAATGCGATTCTGAAAAACTCCTTTGGCAGCGTTCTGGTAACTGTGTGAAATCTTCTGCTTCTGTCTAAAAGTAAAGTGATGTTGAAGTGGGTGGTGGAAGTCTCCGTGATGTGGCAGGGGATGTATTCCATCAGGCTGTTTGGGTGTTCCCAGTAGCGTATATCTGTTTCAGGCAGGCTATAATCGAGCCATTGTTGCATGATAATTTTCTCATCATCTTCTCCTAGAAGATAGCATTCTTTATGGTTGGATATATTATCCCGGGTAAAAAACTGAAAGTATTTTGGCAGTTTTGTTAACTTTTCTAACATGCTTTACGGTTTGAGTATGACTGATCTAAATTAAAAATCAATAGCGGTTTGCCCGGAGATCATGCTAGTCAAGTGTACGGTTTCCAACTTCTTCCCAATCTGTTGACCGGATGGATTTAATCTGGGATTTGCTCAGCAATCTTATGGTTCCATCCATGTACTGGATTTTGATGCTATCCAGAGAGAGGTACTCTGCTGTGGAAGAATAGAAGGTGTTTTCAAAACTATAGCTTCCGCTATCATTTGGTTTTACCGGCCCGATCGCCCTGAGAGTTTTTGTTCCAATTTTATCATCTACCGGATTGGTAGCTGTAACAGTAATGTGGATGTATTTGATTGTTTTTTTACCGAGATTTAAAAAAGTGATGTCAAATCCCATAGCGTATGATTTACCGGTAACCGAGAAATCAAATATGGCGAGTTGGTGCAGGTCGTATGCACGATAATTAATGACATCGATCTTAGTTGCCTGATCATTTTCGAATTCTATTCTGGCATTGTTTTTTTTGAATACCCAAAATTCCTGCCCTTCATCTGTATGGGATTCTAATGATGGTTTACCAAAAGCATCAAGTAAATAGGATTTGGTAAGCGTACCCTTTTCCATCATCGATTTTAAATCGTAGTAATAACTATAGGAATAAATGTGTTTAGGATAGTCATATGCTTTCAGCATGAGAGGGATCTTGGTAAGGTCATCCTTTTTGTTAAAGAAAAGGAAAACGGGTGTATTGGTCAGTTTCTTGTAATAAACTTCTCCATATGGATTGGATACACCTTCAACTTCATTCAAGTCTAAAGAGTCCCGGATTCCATTTATACTGATGTTTTTATAGGGGAGTTTTCTTCCGGATGGAAGATAGATGGCATTTTGTGAAAAGCAGCAGAAAGGCAATATCACAAGGGTGAGGAAAGAAATTGTTTTCATATCGAGCGTTTATTTGACAAATCTAGTAAAATGGCTTGATATCACCTGGGCGTTTCAGTGTAAAAATTAACTCGCTTTGGCTTAGTGCCAGGTAGTATGCATGTTAAACCTGCATGTATTCGCTCTCCATGTAGTAATAGCGACTTCGCTATTGTTTTCTGAGGAGTATGGCAATTGATCATTGTTCCGCATGTTGTTAGCGGTAAGCCTTTATCAATAAGATATTGTGTGCTGCTTTTAACATAAAAAAAGTTACATTAATCGCTGATGCACCTGATATCTAAATTAATGCTCTCAATCTTCGATTGTCATACGGGATTCTCAGTCCCCGTATTCGAAATATAGATTTTTAACCTGCTTCAGGTATTCAGTTTCGTTCTTTCTGTTGGAATCATATGTTAAATACAGCTACAGCTCATAAATCCCCGTTTCCAAGATGGATGCACATTCTCTATGTAGCTGTGTAGATCCATTTTTTTATTGTGCTAAATTACTGTTTGCTCAATCTCTAAAAGGACTTTCGCGGCATAAAACGCTGTGCTATTTATTCCACGTTCCTTGTAATAGATTTCGCTTATCCAGTAGGGAAATGGCAAAATAAACATTATGGAACCTACACATTCAATTCTCGAAGATCATTTTGGTAAAATCTATCACAAATCCTTAGTCACACCGTTATTTACTTTTTTTACGGATGATGGTGATGGTATTATCATGTTTTACCGTAAGGATCCAGGAAGGACGCCACTTTTTGGATACGGTGCTGAAGAGATGCTTCTGGATGTGGTATTAATGCATGAATGGCTCTGGGCCAGTGAGGACATGAAATACAATATCAGGTGTATCCTGGAAGAACAGCCGGATCCCTGATCTGGATTTCTCTTTCTGGTTTAATGATGATGAATGGAGTTGACGATTCAAAAAGCGAGTGAAATAGATTGTTCGGACTCATATTGCTATAATTTTTTAATAGTTGATGATTGGTGTATGCCGGAAACTGAAAATGGATTAATGCGGAAGTGGAATGATCCAATTTTGCTGCAAATTTAAGGTTCAGCTGCGGCATGCAAAGGAATTTCCGGCATAAACCCTCCTGTGGCCTATGCGCTCAACTCTATTTATTCCGTTCCTCCTTTTGCTTTGGCGCAGGGCCTGAACCTTTTTTCCACACCATAATTAAATCTTAAATATTATGGAAAAGCAATTTAAAGTTTCAGAAATCGAAATCAGTTATCGTCCGGCATTCAGGCTTTCGGAAAAACCCAAAATTACTTCATCGAATGCTGCTTATGGCATTCTGGATCAAAGTTGGGATCACAATAAAATGGAGCTGCTGGAGGAGTTTAAAGTCATACTCCTTAATAGACAGAACAGGGTTCTGGGTATACTTCATGTAGCTCAGGGTGGTTTCTCTGAGGTGATGGTAGATCCCAAGGTGGTATTTTCCGCAGCGTTGAAAGCTTGTGCCAGTGGCATCATTTTAGCACATAACCATCCGGGCTCGGAGTTGAGGCCGAGTGAGGCGGATGTTTACTTAACCCGGAAAATGGTTGATGGGGGTAAGCTCCTGGGGATTGGTATTTTTGATCATATTATTATTTCAGCATACGGGTATTATAGCTTCTTAGATGAGGGGATGTTGTAGCGGGTTGCTGATCCTTTTAACCTATATAGCCCAGTCGAAGGTTTTAGCTCACTGTGTTGCGGCAAATTTTTTCAGGCAGAAGTTTTTGAGCGGACTAAATTGCTGTTGGTTCTTGGCTTCTTTTCAAATCCGGGGCTTAATCATTTTGATGATGACTCTCGGGAAGGGTTGAGATCTTCACAGCTTTGGAGGTCATAGCCGGGCGATTGATACTTAGGATTAATCAATTCCGCATTTTTACCGGCAAAGGTTGTGTTTAATAATGATAACCGTCAAGCGCTGTCAACAAGTCGCTATGTGGTTTTTCGCTGGCTTGTCTGGATAGGGTATGTTGAGCAGAATTGTATTTTTCAATATAGGTGGCCTGGGTCCGGTTAAATTTTAGATAACTCTGTTCAAAGAAACGCTCTTCAACTGCAGGGGAGGAATCTCTGGAGTTTAGCCACAATTTAATCAAAGCTTTCGAATTTTTTTCCAGATAAAACCATTCATACTGATCAGCTGCATATAATTCTTGCGCTGATCCGGCAATCTTGATTTCAACGATAATCAATTGATCATTATCAAAAAGACGCTTAATCTCAAAATTTGACAACATGCTGCGAAAATAATGAATTAGTTGAATTCATCGACTATTTGGAGAAATATTAGTAATTGATGATTCCACTTTAACCGCTGGAAAAACTGATGATAAAAGTAGTTTATAGTTAGCTGTTCTTAAAGAATATATTGTGTGATCAAAAAACCTCCGAACGCCCAAGATCAAGATAATTCTGTTTTATGCAATGTAGAATACGGAGAACCGTAAAAATGAACCGAATTTTTATATTCAATTTATGTCTGGTTTGTTTACTGCTGCTGTTTTATCAGATTTATAACTAATTAATAATTTGGTTTTTAAAAAAAAGCTACCTACATTTGAAAAATATTCTTACCTAAATTCGGTAATAAAAATAAAATACATGAACATAAGTTACGGTTCAAATAAGATTAAGAAAAAGCTTAGTTCCCTCGCGGAAATAAAAAAAGCCTACGGTACGATGGCAAAAAAGGTACAAAGCCGTCTCGATGATATCGAGGCATCTCCAAACCTTAAAGTATTGATGCAGATTCCTGCAGCAAATTGTCATCCATTGTCTGGCAATCTTAGTGGTGAATGGGCACTCGATATTTCAGGTAATCACCGAATGATTTTTGATATCAACCACGATCCCATACCTGAAAAGGATACAGGGGGAATCGAAACTATTGAAGTCACAGATATAAGGATTATAGAAACCAAAGACTACCATTAATCCAAAAAAAAAACAAATGAGCAGCAATACAACAATAGAGAGAGAATTGTTAACCAAGCCTGGCGATACCATTCTAGAGACCATTGAGTTTCTACGAATGAGTCAGGCAGAATTAGCAGAAAGGATAGGGAAGACACCTGCGAAGGTCAATGACCTGATCTCTGGTAAAGCACCTATAAGCATCAATACCGCTATGCAACTTGAAAAAGTCCTTGGGATTGATATGCAATTTTGGCTGAATAGAGAAATGCATTACAGAGAAAAATTGGCGAGGATAGAACAAGAGGAGCTCCTTGAAAAGAGTATAGACTGGCTGAAAGAACAACCTATAAGGGAGCTACAGAAATTTGGTTATCTGAAAACAAGGACTGTAGGTACTAAAATGGTTGAAGAATGCTTGCAGTTCTATGGAGTAGCCTCTCCAGTTCAGTGGGAAAATGTCTACGTAAATAATTATACACATACTAGTTTCAGGAAGAGCTCAGCACATAAAACCTTACTAGGTAGTATGGCCGCTTGGTTGAGAATAGGAGAATTGAAACTACTAAAACAACAATTACCAGAATTTAGGAAAGACAGATTTAAAGATGCCCTTTCTGAGATCAGGACTTTGGTAGAATCCCAGCCGGAAGATTTTCCGATCAGACTTCAGAAATTGTGCGAACAGGCTGGAGTTGCTTTAGTATATTCACACAGCCTTCCCAAAGCACCAATTAGTGGTGCAGCACGCTGGGTAGGAGGAAATCCATTAATTCAGATCACCGACAGATATAAAACCAACGATCATTTTTGGTTTACGTTTTTCCATGAGGCTGGACATATCTTACTGCACGGTAAAAAGGATATCTTCATTGAAGAACTAGAGGGTATTGAAAATGATCAGGATAAAGAGCAGGAGGCAAATAATTTTGCAAGAGACTGGCTATTACCTGATTCTTTTTTGGAAGAGATTGAAAACGGTCGGATAGATGAAAAAATAGTCAGGAGAATTGCAAGAAATTATGCAACACATCCGGCTATTGTAATAGGAAGGCTCCAAAATCTAGACAAGATACCGCATTCCTTTGGGGCCAGTTTAAAGATCAAGATCAATCTTGATTATTTTATCGAACATTAACCAACCAAAAAGACCGCTCATGAGCATACCCGTTTATATACCTGTATTAAGATTGCGTCAGGAAGAGAAAAAAGTGTTGACGACTTTCGATTTTGGAAATAAGATATATCCCTATGTAGAGATTTTCAAGGAGTTTGAAAGACTCCCTCCAAAACCTAAGCCTGGGAAAGCAAAAAAGGAGCGGGCTCCAAAACATTTTCACGAAGTCTATGTTCCGACGCTAAATAGTGTCAAAGCTGAGAGAGTCTTTGTTGATTTACCTGTGCATCTCAGACAATCCAGAAACATGAAAAAAGAGGTCTTGGAATTTTTGCGTGGAGTGGTCGCTAACAGGAAAATCAGAACAGAGTACCTGCTGAGCCTTAATAGCCTAAATGATAAGCTCATTCCGGTCATCAGCACTTATTCTCAATTGACAGGTGAGCCCAATTCAATTAGATTACAGGAAGCAGACCTCAGGATTGCCTATCAGACATTGGCCTTTAGGACTTCTGAACTTACCTTTAGCAATGACATACATCAAATAGAAGCAGTTGCCCAACCGCAAGATTTTTTTATCATAGATCTTGAAAACTATAGTTTGTCGGATAGCGATGATTTAGCAACAATTGAATTCATGTTGGAGTATTTGAAAACATTTGATAAATGTTATGTCGTGCTCCTAGGCAACCCGATTCATAATTCAATCAAAAACTTTGAACTCTTACATGGTCACCGGATTGCTGTAGTAGACAATACGCTAATGGACAGGTTTCAGCGCCTTTCAGCACATACTTTTTCAGATTATGCAGGCATCAAAAAAGATCCAGTCGAAGGTGGCGGAGGAATAAGTCCGGGCTTCATCTTTTATGACGCAGTGGATAATGATTTTTATGGCTTTAAAGGATCGGTAGCTCGGGAACTGGCTGACTTCGAGAATATCATTGTGCCTGATGTTATGCGCTCTGATGCAGTAAAAAGGATGAAAGGACATTTACTGGACTACGTTGGTCTAGAAAATAAAGGTTGGCAAATCTTAGAGAATATTTACTATGGTATTGAAAGCGGAAAAAATCAGGCGAAATTCAAAAGGATATCAATGGAACACTACCTTCATTGCATCAAGGCGAAAATTAGAGCGGGACACTTTATCTTTTAGCCGTAGATATGGGCGGGCTTGATGTTTTTATTAAAGAAAAATTGAAGATCTATTGGTAAAATTTCTTCAGCATGCTCAACAATGAAATCCCATCTGTTTCTGTACCTGGCCTTGAGACTTAATTTGAACAGTTCATTGATGTTTTCGGCAGAAAAAAGATCAAGAACTTTTTTTATGTCATAGTGACCAAAGCACTTCAGCATTTCTTTTTTGGTTAATAAACTCAATTGAGTTGCTGGATTTAAAGATCTGTTAAATATGGGTTTACGAATAAAGGTATGTCCTAATTTATCTGCCATAATGATCCCAAAAGTACGCGGGATGATTTCCAGACACTTATTTAGGTGGCGCTCGTGGATCACAACATTATTGAACTCAAATGCGTCCATATAATCACCGGACTGTTTTACCAGCTTATCCAAATTATCAAGATTTGATTTGATCTCATAACTGGTCGTATGGCCATTTACGGTCAAAAAATCTACACGGCTATTTTTAACCTTGATTTCATATGCTGCCACGAGCTTCGCAGTTTGAAATACCTTAAATAACCTATATTTAAGAACCTGTTCGCCATCATAGCCATCCAGTATAAGCTCATTGATTTTCTGGTGCAAATCACGCTTACAATATTTATCCAAATTAGTCTTTGGATAAATAATATTCACCAGCTCCCTCAATTTTGGCGCATAGTCGAGTGTAGAATAGTTTTTAACTATTTCTTTAATCAGTTTGGAATCGATTATGCCGCAGTCCTTAAATTTCATTGGTTTCAACGAGGGCAAAATTAGCTAAAAATTGATGGTTTTTTGTTGGAATTACATTTTTTAACAGAAGTGTATGATGCATTTTTTTTAATGTTGATAGGTTAATAATCGATCTAGCATTATGATCAAGTACCAATATTTACTTAAGTTACTTCCGGAATCATCGTGTTTTCGCCGGTAGGGCATGCATCAGATCAGTTAATAACTCTTTTTTTATGTCTCTGACCCGTTTTTCGAGTGATTCTTTTGAATCATTTTTTTTAATCCCGTCAAGCATCTTAAATGTAATTCTGTTTTGCTCCTCGCTGATGGAGGGGATATTATTGCTATAGGCAAAATCCTTGATTTCCATAAGCAGGTTCTTTAATGCTTCTATATCTGTTCTTTGGTTGAAATTAAATGCCTTAATCGTTTTAATGTAGCTCAGGATCCGACTGCTATGTTCTTCTATCATTTCAATGGGGTTATTATTAATATAATAAACGTCGACACGTGTGGTTTTGGTTCGTGAGCGGTCAGCTATTTATTAACATTGGTTATTTATATGCACAATACAGTAAGCTAAAAGTTTATAAATTGGTTTCCTTTCTTTTGATTTTTTTAATGGTTTAATTGCTATTTTCAACTTACTATCAATGGTGTTTTTAAGGCATACACCCATTAGCTTACTGTAGTTTTCTGATCGGATGACCAGAATCTGTCTCAACGAAACGGATAAAAAGGCCGCGAACATCGTATGCCCGCTTAACTGCGCACGCATAATGGCTTTTCAAGCCATCCTACCGGAACTTATAGTGCTTCGTTTTCACTAAACCCATACAGAATTCTTGCACTTTCTTTTTTTCCGTTTTTTCTTTTGAAATGATTTTTCGCTAAAGCACGGGAAGGGATCGGTATAGGATTTCAATTAAAAAAAATGATTATGGATCATCATGATAGCGAAGTATTGAATTTTAAAGAGGCGTTTTGTCCTTTTGGTTATCTGGACATTAATATGGCTGTTATTCAAGCGCTGGCTGCAGGTTTTGATGGGGCTTGGGCTTTTGATCAGGTCGAGATTTTTTGTGATGAGTGCGGGGCGAAGATGAAGGATGTTGATCCCTGTTTTATTGTAATGGATTCCATTTTTCAGCATGCGAGAAATGAAATTGATGAAATATCGGGATTTGATATTTGTAATGATGCTGACTTTTTTGTGTACGGAAACTTTATGTGTTCAAGTTTCGAGGGCACGGATGAAGATAAAGAAAAATTGATGGGGTTATTATCGGGGCTAATGAATTTGTGGGATTCACTTTCTGTATGCGCGAAATACTGGCTAGGACAAACCGGAATAGAGTTAAAAGGAATGAGATAGGATTTTCATGTTTATTTTGTGACGGGATAATGATGGAGCGGTGCCATTCCGGCCTTTACATTGTTTTGAGCGTACAAGATTTCCGGGCGGCGGGCTTCGCCCGCCCGGTTTCGCTCCCTATTTCGAGCCGCTTGGGCCGGGGCCGAAAATAGGGAGCGTTTAAAAAATAGTTTAATATTAAATGTATCACCCAAAATACTCCGAGGCCTTTCAAGGCGAAATAAAATGGCTATAGGTTACCTAGTGTGTCTTTGTTATTCTTTTGGTAAGATAAGGGAAAGCAGCTCGGTTTTTTCAGGTTGTATTTTTTGATAATTTTGAATACAATTATTTAGTTATCCTCCCTTTTGCTTGGATTTTTTAACATGGCGTTTGAAAAGGAGCACAAACGTAATAGATCAATGGATTAGTGATTCAGTTTGAGAATCGATTACAATATTTTGAGTTTACCTAGCGAATAATATGAATTGAAATTGGACTAACCTTTAAATTTATCCATGAATTTGTATCTTAGCCTTTCTAAGTTAAGATCATGCTCATATTTTTTATCATTGTTGCTATCGTTATCATTGTTGCAGCCAGTTCCAAAAAGAAGCCAAAAAACAATCATTTCAACCAAAGACCTGTTCCCTTGAAACGGACATCTTCTTCTTTCCAGGTAGCTAAGCCATTACCGCTTAAAAAAACTGTTCCTCCTGCTTCTGTAAATTCAAAGGCGCTGGAATTATCTACCAAGCATTTTGGCTGGGAATGGATGCAGTTTGTGACTTCAAGGCGAGAAAAACTAAAGGTGAGCAATCAGGAGATCTGGCGGGTGATGGCGATTGGTTATTCGAAAATGGGCGTTAAGCCATTGGAACATTTGCTGATTTCTTTTATGCAAACCAGACCTTCAACCGAAGGATCTACTGGCGTTAATGTTACCGCTGATGATTATAAGGACCTTCACCAGTCTACTTATGATCTGATTAAGGCCAACAGATTTTCTCAGGATAATGTCCAGGCCATGTTGAGCCTGCTTGCCGAAAGAGGAAGGGTTGAAATGCTCGGGAAAAAAGAAGAATTAAAGAAGCTGACGAAAGTTCCTGTTCCGACTTCAATGGTTACAAAACACGCTTTTGCGAATGCTGCTCCTGCATCTTTAGCACCAACTTCCTTTAACAATGCGCAACAAAATATGGTAAGTATTGAACCTAAGGAAAATAATACGAATAATTTTAGTCACGATGAATCAATCATTGACGTAGGTGATATTGCCCAGCGTATCGACTTTTCAGTGCCGATGCAATCAACTGATCAAAGTCCACAGCCGGCATATAGCGGATATGACCCGGATGAATATTCTTTGGGTAAGAAATATAAAAAGAAATTAAATCTAAGTACACAGGAAGCTGCCTGGTTGAACAAATTTTATAACTACAATAATGTTTTCAATGCGATTGAAGGGGCAGAGATCGAAATCATTAAACTTTATCTGCTGTCATTAAAATTAATTGTCAAACGGCTAAAAAAGGAAGGTACTACATTATCTCAGGAGATTGCACCCATTAAAGCTAAGCTTGCTGAGTTTGAGCGTTCATCACCCCATTATTGGGAAGGCTATGGTCATTCCATGCTTGGTAGTTCTGCTGAGGGTGATATTTATTATTATATTTATAAAAAAGCGGAAATGGTGATCCGTGAACTCTGGGGGCATCGGCGAAAGATTTCCGCTGACTTTTATTCCCGCAGTGAAGAGGTTAAAACGCTATTTTATGCCAAGCTGGGTTTGATCACTGATGAGGTCATCGAGCACCTTCGTCCCACGGTAGGTTTGCCAGATATGGAAACTGAAATGACGCTTAATGCAGCCAGTACTACTCGGTGGAAGGATAAATTTCAGGAGCTTACGCAGGCAGAAAGGGGAAAGGATCAGTCAGCACTTGTAACTTCACTCCATGAACTTGGAAAGATGAACGAAAGAAACCCATCGGTTGAACAGATTTATTATGAGTCTTCCAAGTTTATGGCATCGATCGATAAGATGGAGTCGCTGAAATTTTATCTGCATTACATCTGGCATGATCTGCATTCTGTGGTGGTGGACAATAAACAGCTTAACAAAACGATTCAGAAAAAACTTTTTTCTAACCAGGAGCAGTTAGATGCTTTTACGCTAATCATTGATCAATTGTCCGAACACCGTGATTTGGGGACGGCGCTGATAGCTGTGGAAACCATTTACAAACCGCGTCGAAAATCTATTGTGTTGGATGCTGCTGTGATAGAAAAAGTTGAACTGCAGCACAATGGTACGGTAGCGATTCTAAGTGAATATCTCAAAGATGAGGAGGAGGTGTATGAATTGAAAACGACCGTTGCGCATCCTTCCGTGTTGGAAGAAGCGCTACTTTCGACTGAAGCAGTTGCTGCCCGTAGTGAGATCGGTTTAAATCCGGTGCAGGTTGGTTTTCTGGACAGGTTTGCCGAAAGCTTCGAAGTGGGTCTGGCAGATGCCGAAAATTATGCCATGGAACATGGCGTTTTTAAAAATCAGCTTATTGATGCTATCAATGAATTGTGTTATGAATTTTTGGATGATGTTCTCATTGAAGAATCCGCTGAGGGTTACGAAATAAATCCTGATTACTATAAACAAATATTATCTTAATGATCTCAAATTTAAAACCAAAGGAAGCCACTGCCATTATCAATTCTTTGCTTGGTGGGGTGGTTCCTAAAATAGGTGTTCAGCACATTACCGTTGGACGTTCAGCAGAAGTGGATGCTTTTCTTTCCGCATTGGAAGACGTTAAAAACGGGCATAGTATAGTGAAGTTTTGGATTGGCGAATTCGGTTCCGGTAAATCCTTTATGCTCCATTTGCTAAATACTGTAGCGCTTAAACAGAAGTTTGTCGTGGCCAATGCGGATTTTACGCCTGATAACCGGTTGTATTCAAATGACGGAAAGGGTGTTGCACTTTATGCTGCAATCATGGATAATGTTGCGATTCAAACCAAGCCTGAAGGTGGCGCCTTACAGACGCTGCTTGAAAAGTGGATTGAGCAGATCATGATGCAGACTGCACAGACTAGTGGAATTGCTATTGCTGATATCCGCGAGGAGCAATATATTAAATTGGTTCAGGATAATATTATGAAAACCGTGAATGAGATTACTGAAGTTGGTGGTTTTGATTTCGGCTTTGTTATTATGAAGTATTATGAAGGTTTTGTTCGGCAGGACGAATCTCTTCGTCGTAATGCGCTAAGATGGTTGAAAGGTGAGTATAAGACCAAAACTGAAGCCCGGACCGATTTAGGTGTAAGGGAGGTGATCAATGACCTGAATTATTACGACATGCTTAAGAATTTCTGTAAGCTCTTCGTCAGTATCGGATACAATGGCTTTATGATCAATTTGGACGAGGCGATTAATCTTTATAAGATTTCAACTTCGGTTATGCGCGAAAAGAATTATGAGAAGATACTCACGATTTACAATGATTGTTTTCAGGGCAAGGTAAGTAATCTGTTCATTAACTTTGCGGGTACGAAAGAAGTATTGGAAAATCCCAGACGCGGGCTTTTCAGTTATAAGGCTTTGAAGTCAAGACTGGAAACCAATAAATTCGAAACCCAGGCTATCCGGGATTTTGCCCAACCTGTGATCCGCCTAATGCCTTTGGATCACAATGAAATCTTCGTATTGTTGAAGCGTTTGAAAGAAGTATTTGACTTTAACTATAAAACTGAGCTGAATGTCTCCGATCAGGATATCCAGCAATTTATGGAGGAGCTGTTCAATAAGCCAGGTGCAAATGAATTTTTGACGCCTAGGGAAGTAATTAGGGATTTTCTGAACATTTTAAGTATTATCAGACAAAACCCTGAGGTAGACAAGTCTAAGTTATTTGGAGATTTGGTTATACAGGATGAAAGGCCTGATGAAACAACTTTACTGGCGGATATAGAGGAAATTTAGCACATGTACGAATTGCTCTCCGAGCCGGTCAGGCGATACATCAGGGATAAACGCTGGGAGGTTCTGCGACCGATTCAACTGGCAGCTATCGGCAAAATTTTGGGTGGAGAAGAAAACCTGATCCTTGCTTCGCGTACGGCTTCAGGGAAAACTGAGGCTGCTTTCCTGCCGATCCTGTCCAAGGTTGATTTTAGCGCCGCTGGAGTAAAGGTATTGTATATTTCACCCTTAATCGCCCTGATTAACGATCAATTTAACAGGGTGGAGGAACTTTGCCAGTATCTGGATGTAAAAGTGACCAAGTGGCATGGAGAAGCAAGTAAAGGAGAAAAAAATAAGCTGGTTAAAAATCCGCAAGGGATCGTACTCATTACCCCTGAATCAATCGAGGCGATGCTGGCCAATGCACCCCATAACGCTGTTAATCTTTTCTCCACAATGCAATATGTGGTAATCGATGAAATTCATTCCTTTATCGGAAGCGATCGGGGAATCCAGCTGAAATCACTGCTGGCACGCTTGCAGGGTTTGAATGTCGGAAAATTTCTGGTGGTGGGTCTATCGGCGACCATCGGTGATTATGATTCTGCAAAGAAAATGACGGGGGATGTAGCCAATACTAAAGTATTACTTGATAAGAATGCCAAGGAAATGGAGGCTGAATTCAGGTTTTTTGAGATGGAGGGTGTTGATCTTCCTATTGAGCTACTGAAGGATCTTTACTTAAGCACCAGAAATAACAAGGTATTGATTTTTCCCAACAGCCGAGGCCGCGCAGAAGAAATAGCAGTGAAGCTCAGTAAGCTTTCCGCCAGAGTAGGGGGACATGGCAACTATTTTTCTCATCACTCATCTGTTGATAAGGAGCTCCGGGAATACATAGAAACTTTTGCCAAGACCAATGTTCGCTATCCTTTCGCGATTACTTGTACTTCAACGCTTGAACTGGGGATTGATATCGGTTCGGTGGAACAGGTCGTGCAGGTGGATGCCACTTTTTCAATCGCATCACTTGTTCAGCGGATTGGCAGAAGCGGTCGCAGGGAAGGGGAGATTAGTAAACTGCTTTTTTATGCTACTGATAAGTGGAGTTTGCTGCAGTCACTAGCCTGTTTTGCGCTTTACCGTGAAGGTTATATCGAACCACTTGTCTCATCAGCCAAGCCTTACGATATTCTGTGGCATCAGTTATTGGCCTATGTGAAGCAGCTTTCTGGCTGCTCAAAATCTGTTTTGCTTTCCAAAATCCAGGCTAACTACGCCTTCCGGGATATAAAGCTAGAGGCAGTAGTGGATATAATTGAACATCTGATTACGCATGATTTTCTTGAGCAGATTGGTGGTGAGCTCATTATCGGCGTTGAAGGAGAATGGATCGTGAACAGCAGGGATTTTTATAGTGTTTTCAAAACGGAGGCAAATTATAAAGTTGTGAACTATGACCGGTCGATTGGCGAGATTCCCTTTTCGCCGCAAATAGACTTGGATCAAAACCTATTGCTGGCTGCCAAAATATGGAAGGTGATTGAGGTGGACCACAAAGCAAAGAAAATTGCTGTCATACCTGCAAATGACGGGAAGAAACCGCTGTTTTTTGGCGCTGGAGCTGATATTCATCCCAGAATCAGAGAACGAATGCTGGAGATGTTATATGAGTCTGCCATCATATCTGAACTTGCTGAACCTGCTGGCGAGGTGGTTAGGGAAATGAGAAAAGAGTTTCAGGGATATCGCATCGAGTCGCTTACTGACGATCGGCCATTACTCTTAAAGGATAGCAGCTGCCAGCTGTTTAGCTTTCAGGGTAGCAGGATCAATAAAAGTCTAAGTTTTCTGTTTAAAACTTCGGGTACGGAGGTGCAGTATACCGAGCATAATAGCAGTTTTGTCTTCTCTGGAGGTAAGCAGGCGGTGGACCTAGCGATTGCTAAAGCGCGGGAGGTACTGGCTGATATTGATTTTCATTTAGAAAACGCTGTGATCGCCCAGCCTGGACTGATAGATTTTTCCAAATGGGCGTTGCACTTACCATTGAAGTATAAGTGTGAAATCCTGCTTGAGCGCTATTTTGATTTTAGTGGGGTTGCTGGATTCTTGGATTCGTTAAATCCTGTGTTACATTCTGGAAATTTAGAATAACATCTCTGGTTAGCATTACAATTATAATATGTATATAGTATCTAGTACTAAAGCAGTGTTTGTGTTAGGATAGTGTGTTATGCATTTCGACTAATCGAATACAAATCTTTACAAGTTTAAATACAGTTCACATGAATAATAAAGATCGCCAAAGATTGATTGACTTAGCTAAGAAAGAAAGAGCGATGAATTCTTCAGAAGAAGAGGCCATGGCCAGATTGGTCAATACGGGTATTCTGACTAAGAATGGAAACTATACTAAGCATCACCCTACTTTAGCTCAATTTTGTGGAAGATTGGAACTTTACTGATTAATGAGTAGAGTTGATGTTTGGCAACTTCTTGAAAAGCCAATTTAACTGTTTAGCAAATATTTTGGATCAGATACATGCTCGTTGTTTTCATGCAGTCTAGATTCAATAATGAGCTTTTTACTTACTGAATACAATTATAGAAGCAAATCGAAAATTATGGTTTTATAGGATATTCATCTTTGACTTTTTTCTTTTCCAATACATAGGTCTCACTAATGCCTGACTTTATAAGTTCATCATAACTATCATTAGCTTTTGCTTTAGACGTTTCAAATAGTTTTCTTCTGGATTGGATAACTGCCGGAGTGAACATCCAGGATTCGTCGCCTGAAAATCTGTAGCATAATTCGGCGTATATTTGTGCTCTTAGAATCTTTGTATTGACGTTGATCATTTTTTCTGATATGGCTCTTTCAATCATGTTTTTGGCGATGAGTAAATTTTCAAGTGTTCCTTTGGTTGTTTGAGCTGGCTCGGCCATTTTCTGGTTATAACTATAATATAATAATGAACGGTAAAATAAACTGGTGGTATCGTTAGGTGATTTTTTTAGATTCTGATCCAGGCTATCGATAATTTTTTTGTATTTGTCTTTAGGTGGCACGACGAGCATTCCGGATTCTACAGTTCTTAAGGTTCCGTCAATGATTCGCAAGGAGGGCAGTTGGGCGTAACTTAGATGGGGTAAAAGAATTGAGAGTACAATTATAAGTAGGTTACTTTTCATGATGTAAGTTGTTTAGGTGGTTGCTTAATATAATTAACTGGTGCAATGATGGAAATTTCAAAATATTTGTCTACTGATCCGTATGTCAGGGTCGCCTGGTCTCCATATATGATGTTTAAACGCTGGGCGATATTTTCTAGTCCTTTATTTAAGCTTTTTACTGCTGATTTTCTGTTAGTTAAATTTCTGCTGGTAATTCTCAAATGCTGGGCTTCAATTTCTAATTTTAATATGGCTGGATTTTCCTTGTCCAGAATTATTCCGTGTTTAAAGATGTTCTCAGCGATTGTTACGATAACAAGTGGAATGAGTTTAGATTCCGGAACATCGGCACCATATTCAAAATTGATATAAACCATGCCCTCATATCGACTTTGGTGTAAGCTGATAAGTCGGTGAACCTGTTTAATCTCCTCACTTAATAAGATTGTTTGTTCCTCAAATTCGCAATGAATACAATAACGCATGATATCTGCTAGTTCCATTATGGTATCGGCTGACTTTGGTGAACTATGATAAATATCCTGATAGATGAAGCTCAATGTATTAAAAAGTAAATGTGGATTAATCTGGGCTTTGAGATAGGCATTTTTCGCGTTTTCGAGCTGGAGCTCAAGTTCACGTTCTGAAAGCTGAATTTGATAGTGGTCATGATCTGCTTGCTTCTTTGCTTCGTTAACTTTGACATATTCTAAGAATAGAAAATAAAAACCAGCGAATCCCATATAGTATAATGCCCTGTAAAGCGCACTAAACACATACTGCTTGCCTAAATGGATTTCATGATGGATCAGCCAGTTGGTTTCTTTGAGTAAATAGTTATCTATGAAGTAACTAATAGTGAAATATAGTCCAAATGCCAGGGTGCCTAGTAAGGGCGCTTTCCATGTCCAGGAAAAATTTCCGCTAAAAACTATTGGATACAACCAGATAGCACAGAAATAAAAGTAGCAGATCTTTAATAAGTAATGCCAGAAATAACTTTCAGCATCGCCAAATATTCCTGATGCCAGACCAACTATTCCTATCTCGCTGGAGATGAATAGTAGCCAACCCAGAAAATGGATTTTATACTTAATAAAGAATTTTGAAAATAGTTTTATCACGACAATAAGGCTAGTGGCCAGACTTGCGACCCCGCTGATGTAATAACTTCGTTTTAATCTTTTCGCTACGCTAGCTTCATGGTATAATGATGAAACAGTATGAGAAAAAGTTGAAGAAAAAAACAGTTTTTGTCTTCAGCTCGGCAGGGAACCGAAATTCCAAAAGCACTGATCCAACGACGACCACTATTATTATCACGGCAACTGGTGGTATTGCAGGTGCTAACCGTTAAACAGGTTAAATGCTAATTCCGGCCGGATAGCAATGTTTTATCTTTCAAAAATTTCATGAGACCGCTTTTAAAGGCGTCTCCCATTAGTATCAAGTGGCCTTGCCCCAGGTTAATGGTATTTCCTACGATCTTCTGAATCTTGTTGATGTTGATGACGTGTGATCGATGTACACGGTAAAAAAGATCATTTACGAAAATTTTCTCTACATCTTTTAAAGTGAGGTATACTAATTGCTTGTTTTCCTCAGTAACCATGTTTACGTAATTTTGAGCGGATTCGAAATACAAAATCTCTTGCTTGTTGACCATGGTCAGCTTACCTTTTTCTCCTGTTTTGAAAAAGCTGATATTCTTGGTTTGCTCATCTTCTTTGTTTAGCTCATGATCGAGGATGTTTACAACTGTTTGGGTAAACTTGGCAAGCGTAATGGGTTTTAACAGGTAATGGATGGCTCTAACATCGAAAGCCTCTATTGCATATTCCTGATAGGCACTGGTAAAAATGATCGATCTTGTTTTGCTTTTGAGTTCTTTTGCCAGTTCAATGCCGGTAAGGTGTGGCATTTCAACATCAAGAAAGATGATATCTAAATTGTCTGCTACTGTGATTTCAGTCAGTGCCTGTAGTGAGTTGGTATAGGCTTTTACCAATTCGAGATTTGGAACCGAATTAATATGGTTCGTTAGCAGGGTAATCGCGTGCCTCTCATCATCGATGATCACGCATCTTATCTTATGTATCATAAGGCTAAGGGATTAGGTTAATAATACTGTTAGTTCATGCTCGTTAGTTGTTGTTATTGAAAATGTTGGTTTATTAACTATTTATTTTTTAATATATCCGATTCCTGATCTATTTTTATGAGTAAATCAGTTAGATTTATCTTTAATGCCGCACAAATCTCTAAAATCGTCGACAACATGAAGTCTTCTTTAGCGTTTTCGATGTCACTAATCTTTGATCTATCAATTTTATCACAAAGAACTGCTAGAGAGTGTTGAGAAAGTTTGTTTTCAATCCTTATTCGCCGTACATTTTTACCAATTATCTCGAAATAATGCTCATCTCTACCTTTCATTATTCCAAATTGTGATATTTAGAAAAATAAATTCGTGGCAATATTGCCAACTCAATAAATTATTACTATATTTATGCCTGAAGAATTACAATATTTTACAATTCTTATTTTTTTGGTATTAATTAAAGAGTCTCGACTGCAAATTCTGACAATTGCTATTGGAAGAGACAATAGATTAATGCCCATGACAATATTTTGTGTATTTTCGTACACACTATAGCGTTATGGGCTCTATTGTATATCGTTCCAAGGTCGTCAGAAACCTGCAGCCCGGTGTCTTAGAGCCCTGCTATAGTGCTTTCTAGACTCGAGACTCGTATAAACCAATACGAGCATGAAAAGAAATACTTTAACACTTATTGGTAATCACGAAGCGAATATTTTTTGCCATGGTTATTTTGTATGCTGTTCTTTTTATGCTTTTTCTCCTTATTATTTCTTATTAGCTGCATGTCCGTTTGATCGGTTGTACGCACTGAAACCTAAAAATCCTGAATGACATTTGAGTTGCCTGCAAATAGTCATTTTATGTGTTTTAATAAATTTTAGTGTGCCTAACCGTTTGCAGGTATTGCTATGTCTTTTTAAGGCTTCCAATTTAAACTTCTAAGCTAACTAACCAACTAATTCATGAAAAAAACGACTTTGTTGATCGTAATGGCACTGCTGTGCCAATTCTTTTCTGTGTATGCGCAAGGTGTCGCAGAAAATAAAGCACTGGTAAAACCTTTGAATATAGGTGACCGTGTTCCCAACCTTACATTTACCAATGTAATTAATGGTGATAGACAGACAATGAGGCTTTCTGATTTTAAGGGAAAAGCTATTGTCCTTGACTTTTGGGCAACATGGTGCAGTGCATGCATCAAATTTTTTCCCAAAATGTATGATTTGCAATCTCGATATGGGAAGAATCTTCAGGTAATTCTTATCGATGATTCTGAATCGGATACGAAAGAGAAAGTGGAGGCTTTTGTAGCTAAACGTATTGGTAATGAGGATGAAATTTCTCTCCCAGTGGCCTTTCACGATTCTCTGACCAAGGCTTTGTTCCCTCACCGCATGTTCCCCCATTATGTGTGGATTGGGGCTGATCGTAGGGTGAAAGCTATTACAGCTGTGGCAGATCTTAATACTGCAAATATTGAGAATTTCATTGCTGGACGGAGTTTGTACTTAAAAAGAAAGGAGTATTAAAATGGACAGGAATGATTTAATTGATTCTTGGACTTGGCTTCGTTTGGCGATTTTCGGGATATGTATTTTGTTTAGTCTGAAAGGCTTAGCTCAGGTCAGCCCGTTAGCACCGACTTTGCTCAAAGGGCGGGTGATTATTGCGGATGCAGCACCTAAAGATATTTATGTGAGGAGTAAGCATTCTGGAATGGGAAGCGTATTGGCAGACGGTACGTTTTCAATCTCGATCAAGCTTTTACCGGAAACGCTTCTCTTTGTCGGGGTTGGATATTTTAAAACTGAGCGAATTCTAAAAACTGTTGCTGACTTAAAACAGGAACTGGTTGTTAAAATGGTTGCTGAAGTAAATGATCTTGGAGATGTTGTTGTGAGTACGGGTTATCAGCGGGTCAAGCCCAATGAAATTAATGGGGTGATATCAATAATTGATGAGAAAGCGCTTAATATGCGGACGGGAGCAAATATTCTCGACCGGATACTGGGGCAGACGTCTGGTGTAATGATGAACGTTGGTAAGACTAATTCAAATCCCCAAAATAAGACAGGCATCTCAATCAGAGGATTGGGAACTATCAACGGCCCTTTAGATCCATTAATTGTTTTGGATGGCTTTATTTATGAGGGGGATATAAATAACATTAATCCCTTTGATATTGAAAGTGTATCGGTGCTTAAGGATGCTTCAGCAGCTTCGATCTGGGGTGCTAGAGCTGGTAACGGGGTAATTGTTTTGACTTCTAAAAAATCCAGATTAAATCAGGCGCTGAATATATCTTTCAATGCTAATACCACAATCAATACGATACCTGACTTAACGAGATACCCGCAGTTGTCTTCTACTGAAAGTATCGAGGTTGAACGTTTTTTATTCGATAAGGGTTATTTTAACACAAGGATAGCTACAAATTATTTGTCTTTATCACCGGCAGTTGAACTGTTCCTTGCTAGGCGTAATGGAAAGTTAACCGATGCTCAGGTAGAGGCTGCGCTGGATATTTATCGAAAGACTGATCTTGCGAGGGAGTGGATTGATGAGTTTTATACTCATGGAATGCTACAGCAATATGGTTTGAGTATCCGTGCGGGCAGTGCTAATCATACTTTTGGTCTGAGTGGTGGCTATGATAGGGGCTATGATCAGAATTATGCACGTTCGTCTCGGGCTGTACTTCGTGCATCTGATCAGGTGAAGTTATTTCCTAGATTGACTTTGAATACTTCCCTGACGGTTACTTTTGCGAACAACACATCAGGCCGTCCTGCATATGGATCTATCAAAAGTGGCTTACGACAACCTTATGATTCTCTTCGCGATGCCTCGGGTAATTCAAGGTCATGGGCGCAGGAGTTTCGTTCTGCTTACACGGATACATTGGGGATGGGAAGGCTGTTGGATTGGAAATATTATCCCACGGAAGAGTATAAACACAATGTGACCACAACATCAAGGGAAGAAGTATTGGGTACTGCGATGCTGGCCTATAGGATATTACCGTTTCTAAATGTAGAAGCAAGCTATCAAGGGCAAAGGCAAATTGGTGAAGTGGTTAACATTACGGATGATGATAGCTATGTGACTAGAGGCTTGATTAATTCATTTTCACAAGTCAACAGGTCAACTGGCATAGTCAAGTATAACTTACCGCTCGGCGGGGTGCGTAAATTTGATAACACGCAGACCAATTCATCAACTGGTAGGGTACAGCTGAACCTGGACAGAAATATCGGAGTTTCCTCATTAAATTTTATCGCTGGATTTGAAGCTAGGGATGTAAGTGTAACTGGAAATGGAAATATTTTGTATGGTTATAGGGAGGATCCACTGGGGTACCAGAATGCAGACAACATGGGTATCTATTCGCACTTCATTACTGGTGATCCACAGCAAATTGTGCAGGGTGCGAATCTTTCCAAATTGCGTAATCGTTTTGTGAGTTTTTTTGCGAACGGATCTTACGCTTACGAAGGAAAGTATCGCCTTTCGGCAAGCATAAGACGGGACGGCTCGAATGTATTTGGAGCTTCAACAAATGACAAATGGAAACCGTTATGGTCTGTTGGAGGAGGATGGTCAGTATCAAAGGAATCTTTTTATGACATAAATTGGCTTCCTGAACTCAGGCTCTCGCTGACCTATGGCAAGAGTGGTAATGTAGACTTGACTAAAACGTCGACTGCTACCGGAGTATATGGTTCTAATACGGTGTCAACGTTACCTTTTGTGAGGGTTACCCAGATTAATAATCCTGAATTGCGATGGGAACAACTTGCGCAGCTAAGCTTGAAGTTGGATTTGGCCTTGCGGAACAACCGTTTGAGTGGAAGCATTGCATATTACCGCAAAAAGGGAACAGATCTTTACGGTTCCTTTCTATATGATTATACAACCTGGGGTAACTCAGCGGAACTGACAAGGAATGTTGCTGACATGGAGGGGAATGGTTTGGATATTGAGCTGATGAGTAGGAATATTTTACGCAGTCGCTTCCAATGGAATACGAATGTTTATTTTAGTTTCAACCAGAGTAAAACGCTTAAATACTACAGTACTGAGAATAGCTTGTCTGTTCTGATCGGACGCAGTTCACAAATTACGCCTTTGGTGGGGTATCCACTCTATGGTATTGCAGCTTATAAATGGGGTGGATTGGACGCTTTAGGGAATCCCCAAGGCTATGTGGATGGTGTACTCAGTACCAATTATACAGCCATTACTGCAGAGGGACGTGTTTCGGCTAACAATATTCAATTTTTTGGATCTGCCTCACCGGAATATACTGGTTCTATGATTAACACATTTACTTACCAAAATATTAGTCTGGCCTTCAATATCAATTTCCGATTGGGGTATTATGCGGTTAAAAGAAGTGTCAGTTATTCTGGACTTGCCAGTTCTGGAACAGGTCATCCTGATTATGCTCAAAGATGGTTAAAGCCGGGAGATGAATTGCTGACTGACATCCCTTCATTTACTTATCCGCTAAATGCTGCACGGGATTCCTTTTTTGGAAGTTCTGAAGTGAATGTAATCCGTGCAGATAACATTAGGCTTGATTATATTAATCTGGGTTATCATATAAACGCTGAAAAATGGAAATTTCCATTTAGGTCTCTTGACCTATATATGAATGGGGCTAACCTCGGAATTCTGTGGAAGGCGAGTAAAGCTGTGGCTGATCCTGATTACCTCAACCAGATTGGTCAGTCTAAAGCATTTACTATTGGGGTTCGAGGAAATTTCTGATAAATTAAAAATGAAATTATGAAAATCAAAAATATTTTGGCAGGCTTCTGCTTTGTTATTTCTCTGGTGCTATTTCAGGGTTGTGAAAAATATCTAGCTGTGAAATCTGATGGGAAACTTTTAAATCCTAAAACGGTTGCTGATCTTCAGGGAATACTAGATGATGCGACGCAAATGAATATGGGCCGTACGCCTTCCTATGGAGAGGCGTCTTCGGATGATATCTATCTTCCAGCCAATTTAATTGATGGTGGCTCCGAAATTGCCAGAAATATTTATTCTTGGCGAAAGTTCGAATATCGATATCCTAACGAATGGAGTACGGCTTATATACCAATATACAATGCTAATCTATGTATTGAAGGGATTGAGAATGTTGAACGGAATGGAACAAATGCCTTAGCTTGGGACAATGTAAAGGGATCGGCTCTTTTTTTTAGAAGCTTTTACTTCTTTTTATTAACCAGTCAGTATGCCTTGGGTTATGATAATGCAACTGCTGACTCGGATATGGGTATTGTGTTAAGGCTTTCTTCGGATTTTAATACTTCATCAAAGCGCTCCTCGGTGAGGGCTTGCCTCACTCAAGCGCTAAACGATGCCCGGGATGCTGCTGCACTGTTGCCAAATGAAGCTGTTGTTAAATTTCGTCCATCGAGACCTGCGGCATTTGCTCAGCTAGCGAGGATTTATCTCTATATGGGTGATTACGAGAATGCGATGCGTTATGCTGATGAATGTCTCAAAATTAAATCGACATTAATGGATTATAATGGTGACAGTGATGTGCTAGGGATTGATTTGACTGTACCTTTTAGAAGATATAACAAAGAGGATGTCTTTCATGCCGAAATGTATGCGGGTTTTTCATTACATGTGCCTAATATTGCAAGGATAGACACGGCATTGTATGCAAGTTATCACGCTGATGATCTTCGCAAAAGGGCTTTTTTCAGAATGAATGGCGTCCTGCAACAGTTCAAAGGCAATTATACAGGTACCAACCTGTTATACTCCGGTATTGCAGTTGACGAAGTACTGCTGGTTCGGGCGGAATGCCGTGCAAAAACAGGAAATGTGACTGGTAGTATGGCGGATTTGAATAGTTTACTGATTAAGCGCTGGAAAAATACTTCGACTTATGTGCCACGCAGTGCTCAAAATCAAACGGAGGCACTCCAATTGATCCGGAGCGAACGCAGAAAGGAACTTTTAATGAGGGGTTTACGGTGGAGTGACCTGAAACGCTTGAATAAGGATGGTGCAAGTATAAGGTTACAGAGGGTGCTAAGTGGTACAAGAATTTATCTGGAGCCAAATGCGGCTTTTTACGCTTTGCCACTACCTGTTGATATAATTGAGCTGACAGGAATACCACAAAATTAAAATTTAGTTAATGATCAAAGTGCAGAGCCGGATGGCTCTGCCTTTGTTTTCTAATTATTGGGTTTTATTAGAACGTTCCATATTCGCATCAGCTGAACCAGTAACGTAGGCACTCACCTGAGAGTTAATCGGGTTAGTAAATTCAGCAGCTGTCAGGTTCGCACTGCTCTGCAATTGGCCAGATACAATGTAACTGCTGTCAATAATCAGGCGACAGGCTGCCTCTTGTTCGTTGTCGCATGATTCTGAATTAGGTGTTGTGCTCCAGTTGGATTCATCTTCAACTTGTGCTTTGCTGAAATCAGAATTATGATAATAAACGGTTACCGGTAAACGCTTCATCGTTTTTAGTGGTGAGCCTTTAAAGGCAGATTGGGTTAGTACTAGTGTTAGTCCTAAAATAAAGGCGAATGCGCCAAAGCTGATTTTTTTTAAAGTTTTCATAATTTAAGGATGCTTTTTGCTTTGAAAAAGCAAGCGAAAAAGTTTTGTGGTAAATGGTGCGCTGCACCGTTGATTTGTTTAAGGTCAATAGTAAAAGCTGCTTTTGCTATTGTATTTCGTTGTTTGATATTTTTTCGGCCTCCTTTCTTTTTTGTCGATGGTGATATATTACCCATGCATTCAGTGCCACCAGGGTGAGATTGAATATCAGGTGGGTTTTCCAGTTTAGGAAATTTAGTACGCCTCCGCAACTGCAGGGTGCTTTAGTATTGAGGCCTGTCAGGATTAGGGCAATATAGATGGTGAAAGTGCTGAGAAGTGCAATTGATATTGTTAGCCCTGTGCTCAATGTTTGTTTTTTGCAAAGTAGGAATGCGGTGAATAGTTCTGTAATGGGTAATGCATACACTAATATATTTTCTATACCAAATGAAAAGTGCTGCATAAATAGCTGATGCTTGAAGCTATTAAACTCCAGTAATTTTGATCCGGCAGTATAGACCCAAAGAATAATGAGTAAGGAAATACATATTTTTTCAATTGTGTTTTTCATGTCCCTTGATTTGATAGATCAAAATTGGGTATGAAATGTGCTCGAAGGTGTACTGTTGTAGGAAGAAATTTGTTTGTATGTGTACTTTATAGTTCTGACACAGGAACTTTTAGCCCCGTTTTGTTTTCAGTGCTGCGAAATATGCTGTTTTTAGTGTGCTTAAGGTATGACTGTGAACACCTATAGATCTGCAGATGTCTGTCGATGGGGCAATTTGAAAAATGTCTGGCTTTGTTTCCATCATTCGTGCGAATCGCTGTTTACCTGTTAAATTTTTGATTGCGAAAGTATCATGTAGAAGTCCCAACATCTCTTTTTGATATAGTTTTTGGATAAGCTGATGGAATTCAGGAAAAACCTTATGGAGTGTGAAAATGTGTTTTGCGGGTATGCATAATAGTTTGGTGTCGCTCAGGCTTTGAATGGTTAGTTTGTAATCCTGTTGATTTTGTTCGAGAAAATAAACCAGGAAATTTCCTTGGAAGTGGAATTGCAGTAATTGTTGGCCTGGTTCTATAAGGCTTTCCAGAACTGTTTTAAAGTTCCCGCTTTCTATAAAGATAACTGGATAATCTTCTACTTGGGAGGTGTTTAGGGTTTCGTTTTTATTCAGCTCTTTTCGCTCGATCGCGACCTGCAAATAGGATTTCAGTGAATGTCCTATCGGTAGATAGGCTTCCATTTTTTTAAACATTGATTCGTAATTCATGCGGTTTTCTCGCAAATTACGCTGTATAGGGATTGTGAATCAAGTGGTAGATTTCACCACCCAGTACCACCTGGGCTTTTGGTTTTAATATTTGATACTTTATATATGATTTTGGTGATTTTGTCTTTGCTTAGACTACTAATATAGCTTTTGGGCGAGTGCAAGCATTTTTGCGAGTAACTCGCTTATTTTTCGAATGTCTTCTGGTAGGTGTACATAATAGCCATTGCTAAAACTCTTTTCTGAAATCTGTTCTTTTTCTTTGGTAGTTACGTGGGAGATAATATACTGGTGAACACTTTTCGCTTTCTTTTCAGTAATGATGCCGCAGTCCATACACAGGTATATCAGAAAGCCAAGTTGTTTAACGGATATCCCAATTTTATATGTGGATTCCAGCAATCCGGAATTGATCAGTTCTGCATTTAGAAAGTCTATTTCTTTCATGAAATCTAATTCGGACTGAATGGTGTTTAGCAGGGTTTCTTTGATATCAGGTAGATCTGGGAAATAGGGTGGGTTATTATGTTGGATGATTTGAGCCAAATCTTTTTTTAATTGGATCAAGATTCGGTATTGTTCAGTTATGCTTGTCGCTTCGGATTGTTTGGTTTTCAAGAGATTGATCAGGTATATGCCGAATTGTCTGGCGTTGTAATTATGTGCAATCAGAATTTTGGTGATTTGCCAGTCTGATGGATCGCTGATTGTTGGCTGGCTGATCTCGCGCAGG
This sequence comes from Pedobacter frigidisoli, assembly GCF_032678525.1. Classification (GTDB taxonomy): domain Bacteria; phylum Bacteroidota; class Bacteroidia; order Sphingobacteriales; family Sphingobacteriaceae; genus Pedobacter; species Pedobacter frigidisoli_A. The sequence continues at coordinate 484,986 of NZ_JAVTSE010000003.1, read as the reverse complement.
AAATATTGTGTGTAAGTTAATTGTTGGAAGGTGAGATTATGATCTGGATTCGGTGAAATGATAGTTTTTATAATTTCCTGTATCGAACTATTTATCTGATTGCTTTGTAATGCATTCGTGAGTAGGTTGATCTTGTCCCCGCTATTTTTTATATAGTTCTGGACCCTATACCTGGTAACTCGTATTCTAAAGTCAAACTCATTTGGGTAATGTTGAAGAATGTGATTTACAATATCTTCAGTGTTTTCTATTAGCAAATTCAAGGTTGACAGTTTTTCCCGGTTAGCTGCTGTGCTTCTGGCTGCCTCCACTATTATTGAAAAACGGCTCAGGCAACCAAGCTGGTAATGTATATTGGCTTTCTGATCGTGGGTATCTGAGGGCGAGTAGCAATCGATCCTCTGTTTGATACGAAGGGCTTCCAATTTAATATCATCGAATAGATTTTCTTCTTCCAGATTATCTTGTATATCAGAGGTTATCGCAGAAAGTATTTGCTGGTAATAGTCTAGTTCGTAGGTCATGGCGCATGATTTAGGAGAGTTTGGTACTGCTCCTAAATTAGCCTTCACGTAGAAATTAATTAAAGTTTTTACATAAGCAGCTGCTGTGAAGTGGTCAATGGCCTTATTGCAGTGATGAATCGGTATGTTCACTTATAACTTCTTTTAAGTCAAAATAGCCCTTAAATGCGTTTGGAAAGGGGGTGGTAGTTTTTACCACCTTTTATGAACTTGATTTTTGGAACTGGCTTTGCTCTTTTTGTAGTCCCTTTTAGGGAATGATTTCATATTTAATACGATGCTAATTTTTAGGCCTATGAACAGGATTGATGAGCTACTTGATGTTTTAGAGAAAATTTACGAGATCATCCATATGATTTACACGACTAATTATGGACACCTGAGTTTACCTGAGGATGTACTTTTGACCAGGCAGGAGGTGATTGATTATCTGGGAATAAGTGAGAGCACTTATAAGCGAAAGGTTAAGCAGGGGAGTTTAAAACCTCATAAGTTTCCAGGCGGAGATCGGTTTTATAAAAGTGACCTGCGTCATGAGTTTTTCGAGAGTAAAAGGAGAGGGAGAGTGTAGTATACAGGCTGACCTCATGGATATCATGACAAAACTATGGAAATGACTTATTCACTATTTGACAGTTAGTTTTCATGATGCTGCATTTGATGCGGTTCTGAATGTAATTATTACTACGGAATCTATTAACTTTGGAACGACCAGACAATATAAATTAATTTAAATTCCTCGTACAAGCTCTATGCCGCTTCCTACTCAACCTAAATCCCTAATCACTCATTTGGTGTGTGATTTGCTAAAAAATATTGTTGCGGTTTCTGGAGCATTTATTGAAGAATCTTTTTGGTCTTTGGAAAGGGTTTCAAATAATATTGAATTTTATTTTATGGTAAACGATGCGAAGAGACAAGAGTATGCTCGTTTAAAACCAGACTTTGAATATGCATTCTTCAGAAAAGTATTTCATAATGACCGATTGAGAACCGGGTTTCATTATACTTCTTTCGAAAGTCTCTATTACATTCTAAATGGAGGTCAATTGCATTTGAATGCTTTAACAGGAATGAATGATAAATACGAGACAAACTATGTAAACGATTTCATGGGGAAAGTTGGTGTAGAGAAGTATAATGCAACGTCAATAGCTTATCAGAACTCTCATTTTATATTTTCTTTGTCGGAGGTTAAAGACCAATTAAATCAATGGCGGCTTTATGGTGATGATGCAAAAGGTGTACTAGTTGAGTTTGAAATTGACCATGAAGCTAACGGTTTTAATAATATCCTTTTTTCCAAAGTTAGATATGATTTGAATTTATTCAAATTAATTAAAACTGCACAGAATGACTTCAAAACAATGTTTGAGATAGGGTTCAATTTGGAGATGATTGATTACTGGAAGTTCTTTTTTAAACACGAAGATTATGCTCAGGAGGAAGAAATTCGTTTGATGGTACGTAATATGTCCGGAACTGGACATAAAGAATTTGAGTCTAAATTCAAGCTGAACCGCTACGGCTTAATTATTCCTTTCATTGAGCTCGATTGTTTCGGACAATTGGGGAGTTTTTTAAAGGTAAAACGGATTATTCTGGGGCCTAAAGTAAATGAACCGGCTTTGAATAAAGCTCAAATTGAATTCATGTTAAGTAAAAAATATCCCTCAAATGATATTGAAGTAATTCATTCCAGAATCGAGCACTACAGATAACTTCTTTTAATAAAAGACTGTTAAAAATAAACTTTTGACAGTAAAAAAATTAGCGAGGCCAAATTATTCGGTTGTACTGATTTTTCCAACCATTGGTTTAAAAAATTCTTGTGACAATAATCTCAGCAGCTAAGCCATTGATTGATTTTTGGGTAGCCTAATGTGCGCAATGTAGGAAGGTAAAGCAAATCTAGTTGGCTCCGTACCGCTAAATCTATAGTTGCAAGATAATTAGTAATTTATTTCAAATGTAATTTCCGGTAATATGGGGTGAACTAGACTTATATGTCCATTCAATGAAATAACTAATATATAAAAGCCGCTGGCAGCTACTAAGTTAATGAATGCCTTAAGAGTTTTGTGTAGTACTTGCCCTGTTGCTATGGAATAATTTACTAGCAAATATCTATATTCGAGGAGTTCTTATCTTGTAAAGTAGGAGCCTTAAACACCATGAACTATGGATAAAAAATTGCTGGAACTGGTGACTGCTGAATTCAGAAAAGTTATCGCCTGTCAACAGCAACTCTTATCGGAAAATGCAGGGGATCTCCCCAAGCAAATGCTGTTTGAAGGGAGAGATTATATTTTGACTTCCCATTGGTATGATATTCTGGAATCAATGGGATGTGCTGAAAAACTATTGACTCAGTGGGATGGTCAAAAAGCGGTATGTGGCACCTTTCTGGAACTTTTTTATATTCATTTCAGCTATCCCAGCAATCATCCTCAACCGACTTCCATTGGCGAGATGAATTCACTGAGCAATAAGCCTCCATTTTCTTCCCAGGAAGGAAAAGCATTTTTTAATATGGTGATGATCTATTGGTGTTCGGCAATGCATCTTTCGTGGGCAAATCTTGCCCGATCAGCGGACCTGAACGACGCTAAACAGATTAATATGCTTTGCGGATCACTTCCTTTTTTAGAGGTCAAGATTGAAGATATCCTTGCTTTGCTAGCTATTCTTTCTACTCATCAATCTCAGAATGCTACAAGTGGCAATGGGGTCAGGCAACTGGTTAATTATCTCACCACGGATCCAGCTGGCAGTTTACTTCTTCGCGGGAAAATAGATTTGCTGTTTTCTCATCCTGGATTGCTACGGTTTTTTCCGCAGCTATTTCCTCAGGTATGTGGCGAAGACCCAAAGGTTTATGATGCCTGTTTCGATCAGACAAAAGCTGCCGTAGATAATAAAAACGCTGCATCACTTCTCTACGGCCTTTTTAATGGGGTCAAGATTCAACCCTTGAAGCTGAACCCCTGCATTCAATTGCTGGAAAGCTGCAGGCAGCAGAATACGATCAGCTCGCAGGAATATATTTCGATATGTGCCAGTAACCAGCTCACAGATGAAAAGCGCATTGAGGTGATCTCGGAGATGCTTAGCCCGGGTGCTTCTGTAGAGATTATGGTGGCCGCCTGCTGGTATCTGGAACACAACATAGCGCTCAAAATTGGGCAATGGTTTGAATACATGGCTACCATCATTTTTTGCCGCGATGATGCAGCACTTATAGATCCGCTTAATGGCCTGCTTTATCAGCTCGAAGACCTTGATCTGAGTTACCGGTTACTGACTGCGCGCTTTGAGAAACTCGGACAGTCGTCATTTCTGTATGAGGGACTTAGCGAACTTGCCCAACAGGACAACACCTTGTTTCAGGTCCAGCTAACAGAGTGGTTTCTCATAGAAAATCCCCTTGTACATGTTGCCCTGTTAAAATATAGCACTTCGGAAGGCCCATCAAAGCAGCTTTTCAAATTATCTGCAAAACACTTAGCGCAGTGTTCCTCTTCGGATAAATTATACATAGCGATAAAAGTTGCAGGCTATATGTATTCAAAGGATCACCTGCAGGAACTCAGTCTGAATTTGATCGAATCTGTAAAAGAAGAGGAAACTGTATTATTGGACGCTCTTTCTGATTTGATGAAAGCATATGTAGTCTATAACTACCGCACTACCCTGGATTTGATTAAAGATCGGATGAGGGAGCCTGCAACGCCTGCACATCTTCGCACCTTCTATGATGATATCCTGAAATCCTACGATGAATATTTTGAAGGCTTGAGTAGTCTGGGTGAATATGCCGAACTGACTACCGATGAACAGCTGGACCGTTATATCAATTTTTACGAACAGGTCCGCATGGATAATGTGTCGAAAAAGGCGAAGGGTCTCTCTAGGTTCTTTAAAAATGTTTCTGTACATACAAAAAAATGGGCATAGCGCAAAAGCAAGGACGGCACACATGAAATATTGCCCATGGGACATTATAGACATTCTACTGAATTTCCTTCCGGAGAGAAGATCAATCCTATTTACCATGAATCTATCCGAAGGAATTACCAAAACATAAAGCGATATGAAATTGATATTGACTGAGTATGTGAATGCCCTTAAGGAAGATGGCGAGCTAGATGTTTTGATTCAGGATATTCTCAAAGCTTATGACATTGAGATTTTTGCCAGCACCGAAAAGGGGCGTCAAAACGGCGTTGATGTATATGCTGTAGGCAAAGATTTTCTTGATGGTATCACTAAAGTTTTTCTAATTACGGTCAAACGTGGAGATATCGACCGCCGGGCATGGAATGCTGAAATTAACAGTGTACAGCAATCACTGGATGAGATCAGAACGATTTTTATTCGTAATAACCTTGCTCCCGAACACTTGCAGCTGCCTATAAAAATCGTTGTTGCGACCAATGGGGTGATGAAAACACAAACCGAACAAAGCTGGAGAGGATATGTCGAGCAATATCCTAAGTACGTTTTTGAGTTCTGGGGACTGGATGCCATCGTGAACCACTTTCAGCATAAATTGCTTAGTGAGCATGCTTTTTCCAATGAAACGCGATCGCTCATCAGAAAGACTATCATCCACCTGGAAGATCCACACTATGATTATCGTCACTTTACTGCGCTACTGGAACTACTTTCCTCACAGTTCAGGGATTCGCGTGTTAAACGGGAAAAGGTGATGCAACTCAAACAAATGCATGTCATTCTTTCCATCATTGCAAAATATGCGCAGGAATCGGGCAACCTGAAACATGCACTGAACTGTTACGAAAAATATCTGCTCATCATGTGGAAGGAGCTTTCAGGCTTCCCTCTGGAAGACAATTATTTCCATGAGATCACCACCGCTATGCGTTGGCATATTGACATGGCCATGAACTACGCCATTAGGATTTCTAAGGTAACTGAAGTTCAGGACGGGTTGAGCAATTTTGCCAGAAATCCTTTAAGCTACACTTACCTGGTCTATGAACAAATGGGTTTGCTCTCGCTCTGCGGTTTGCAGATCCTGCAACTCTCTGAATTTTTTGAGAAGGGTGGACTACCTGAGCAGGGTACCGAGATGCGGAACGAGGCTGAAGAAGTATGTATCGGGGTAATTTCCCTGATTAACAACAATGATATCTTTTTCAATCCAAGGGCAGATGAGCACCATATCGAAATTAACCTATTGTTCATTCTTTTATTTAAACTGAGAAAGGTTGGGAATATTGAGCAGATATTAACAATGCTTTGCAACCGCATCGCTCAGGGCAAGGTCCTAAAAAACATATTCCCTGTATTCAGCAATGACAAAAGAAAAATTGCGCAGCTTTCAGTCGATGAGCGTAGTGTAGGCACTGAGTATAATTCCAGTACATTGCTGGCCATACTTGCTGAATGGACAGTTGTGTTGGATAACGAAAGTCTTTATACTATGTACAGAACAATGTGCGAGGTGGTGCTTGCAGATATAGAGCTGGTGCTTTGGTATCCTGACGGGGATACACTTGAGGTGATGTTTACTAAAAACGCAACTTATACCACAGGTTATTCGCTTTCAGGCATTACACTGGAAAAAGATTTTGAGCAGTTTAAATCAATCACGCTTTTAGACCATGCAAAGAATTCTCCGGAAAAAGATTTTAATTTCTTTAATGTTGGAATGTGGTCCATTGGCCTGGTTGCTTCCAGACATTTCAGGACCTACATATTTCCATATTATTGGCGTCAGTTCATCAACCCTTCATTGGCCCGGTCTGTTGGAGAGGAATCGCTAGGTTAGAAAGTGCTGAAGATATTTTTTCAGGTCCGTGCACACCGCCCCGGACCTGAAATATTATTTCCCAGCGTTCTTCACAGCCTGAAAACCTTTGGATGTCAAGTCATAACTGCTTAGAAATGGAATTGGGAGCGACATCTTTTTCAGATGAGGAAACAGCATGTCTTGCTGGGTTACAAAGATAGAGCGCACTTCGAAGCCGGTTAAATTGATCCTGTATTTTGCCCCCAGCTGATCCAGATTAGCCTTTATCCACTCATCCCTACGCATGTGCTTTGGAATCCATTCTTATACAAGCTTTGCCATCTCTTCTATCATTTCTTTGACATTACGGCTTGGCGAGATGCTCGTGGATTCCAGGCTATAAACAATACGCCCGGCAGGATCAATCACCAGCAGATCTATATCACCAATATCTTCATGGTGTTTCAGCTGGTATTTGGGACCAATTAATTGTTCAGTGTCAATAATAAGTCCTTTGGGGTCTATTGATGAAACGATTTCCGATACCAGCCGGAAGCCTCGTACATCAGCAAATTCGCCCAGTAAACTGCGAATTTTGGTTGCGTGTTTTGGCAACCAGCCTATCAGGCAAGCATTGGTTAGCAAGATAGATCCTGCTAGCCAGCATTTGTCTTGGTCTCTAGAGGTCTCACCAGGCCGGAGCAAGAGGTGTTTTCGATGAAAATCGCCAGGAAGTGAAGGATTATCTTGGGATCAGCGAGAGTACGTATAAACGGATGGTGTAGCAAGGGCGGCTAAAGCCGATGAAACTGCCGGGCGGCGATAAGTTCTATAAAAGTGATCTTTTGGTTGAGTACGAGGAAAGTAAGCACAGAGGGAGGATATGAGAAATTGGCAGGCAATCTGTCGGCTGAAACGTTTTGGGAATAGCTTTCATAAAATGAAGATGTCAAAAGAAGCATAAAAGATATGTTTTGTTGCATAATAATTTTATATTTGGTCGTAACGTTTCTCATCTATGAACAATAATCCCTATTTAATTAGCCAAGAACAGTGTTTTTCTCAGGCTTTCCTGAAAGTAAACTCTGGTTTTACGGAATTTGAAATGATTGGGATGCAAATGTTTTCAGCCCGGCTCATTAATCTTTCGTTTTATCAATTATTTTGCATCAATATATTTAAGTACGGAAGCTAGACATAACTATGGACGAATTTATTATTAAAGTAGGATCACTGAACAGTTTAAACAGCCTTTATACTTTTCTGGGATCAGCAATGACTGATGTTAGAAACCGTTTTATCCATGGTAATTTTACTGAAATCAAATTTGATCTTAGAAATTTAATTTATCAAAAAATTAATATTTCAGCGCTCACAGCCTTTATCAGTACGGGCAAAAAAATAAGAGAGGCAACCGGAAAGCCTATTGGACTCATTTTAACCTGGGACCCAAACATTCTGGCATTCCTGACCGATATTGATTTTTTTGCAATCTCGGAGAAGCTCGATATCTTTTATTGGGATAAAAGAATGGTCGGAGGATTTCGCTCAGGTAATACCAATCCTGATACCAAGATTATTTACTTTTCCGATGGAAAATCGATGAGTATCAGTAATATACTAGCTAATGATGATCTACTGCACTATAAAAGTGGACTGAAGCAAAAGATCGCTCCTAATTTCGCATTGCGTTGTTCATCAATTTTAAATGGCTTTCCACAGGGGCTAATTAATACAATTACCAATAGTACTATTGAACTTATCGTAAATGCGCTGGTCCACGGCCAGGATATAGCTGTGGTGGGGCTTCAAAGAAGCAGCAGGCTCATAACGGTTTCGGTGAGTGATGGAGGAATAGGGGTAAGAAAATCAATTATGAAGACCTTTGGTGAGGAAGTGAACGGTATTGATAATGCTCAGGGCTTGGTGATTAGTGCTCTGATGCAGAAAAAGGAACATGGATTAAGGTTGGCTATCGAGGAGGTGTTGAATTATGAGGATAATTTGTCTTTTGTAGATATGAACTTCAACGAGGGCTGGGTCAATATGTCCAGCTTCGATGCTGAGATCAGGTGGCAGAAGTCAAATTGGTCTAGGGCAAAGAGCAAATTTGACTACCTAGATGATTTGAGTCAACTACCTGAAGCCAAGGATTTTCTTTCCGATGCATCGCAGAAAGTAGATAAGACAGAATTAGACAAAGGTTACTGGCGCAAGCACAATAACATACTTGTTGGTACTAGAATAACTTTTGAGATTCCATTATGATTGAGCCATATTTAATTCACCCAGAATGGGTTTATGCATCAGCAGATGGGATTATCTGGTTGACATCTGGTTTGAGCAGCCCAACAAACCTGAGCCAGAATGCCTGCGATAAGCTGATGAAGATTTACCGAACTGTGAGCACGGATTTACCTATGGTTATCGATTTTCGCAATGTCCTTGATGTTGCTGATCGAGCACTTGAGTCATTGATGAAAGGTTTTCAATCTGAGGGACGACAGATAATATTTATCAATTATGAACTGATAGACAGTACCATAGATAAAGCAATCAATGAGCATTATCAAAAACCTCTGAAAGGGGAGAGAAATGATAATGGACTTTGTTATAAGATATTAAATGATAACGGTCTATCTGGTGAGGGAATTCAGGGGGCGGCCAAAATATTCAGGAAGCAAAAAATCTCAGGATATATCAAAAGCTGCTATGTGTCTTTCGATCATCCGAGGTTTTTGCAATCTACTCCAGTCCTGGCAACGGGGATCTTTGATGCTTCTAAACTTATTTCAGGACAGACCGCTTTTTATTGGATTTGCCTGGAAATGGCGGATCAACTGCGGAGCTTGATAAAAGAAAATAAGATCGTAATGAATAACAAAGAAGTCAGGCTTCTTTCAGTCAATCTGCGTTCTGCACCATTTGCCTCCGTTGTTTCACTTCTGATCAGTGTTCCCCTGACAACTATTGACCATCTGGGACCTAAACACCGGGTACATGATCTGGATATTTTGGATGGTTTGGAGAATCTGAAACAATTCAGCTATATCTATTTGGGTGATTTTTGTATTGGGGGGACAGAAATCAAGATTGCCCAGACATATGCTGGGATTTCAAGCTCTGAGCTAAATACCGCTATTGTTATAGGATCCTATGTTGATCCTGAGGTTTTCTCATCAGCATTTGACCTTCATAGTTTAGTGTCTCTTAAATCAGTTCATCCATCAGCTAAATTTACACTCTCATAATGCGTATACTTCATATTACCGATTTCCATATTGATTCCCCAGACAATGACAATGAAAATCTGCGGACAGGCTATTATAAAGAATTTATTGACAATCTGTTTTACAAGATTACTGAGCATAACCTCAATGATATCGATTTGATTATCAATAGCGGCGATTTTGTAAATATGGGGAAAGTCGAAAACTTCCCTCACGCCTCTGCAGTCATGAAATATGTCGTTGAAAAAGCAAACCTAAGCAAAACAGATGTTGCGGTTTGTTTGGGTAATCATGATTTTAAAATGAAGGTTCCTGGTACAATTGAAGAAAAGTTTAGTCCATTCGATGATTTTGCCAAGGATTTTGTACCCGGCGCCCTTTTGAAGGAATGTAAAAGGGCCAAGTTATTCTTGAGTAATAAGAAGAACGTTCAGGTTTTGATCGTAGACAATGCACTTACCGAATTGGATAAAAATCAGCCCATAAACTTGAGTCTCGCTGAAATGGATGCTATTATATCCATGACAAGGGAATTTGCGGTTCAATCTAAGGATTTGGTCGTAGTGACCCACTATCCGGTAATTAACTTTCCCATGGCAAAATATTCCGCAGAGGTAGAGGGATGGGCAAAGGATCATGTCTGGAGGGATGGCTATAATCTTCAGCATAGGCTAGGTAATCTCAGGCCCCATGGGGAAACAATATTCATCTGTGGTGATGGGCATATTCCTGATGCTTTTAAAACCGAGAACAGGGCGTTTATAATGACAGGTGTTTTTGGAGGTGACTACACTAAAAGACATTCCATAAAGGGAGGTGCATCCAAGTCTTTCTATATTGAAACCCAAGCTCGTATAATTGACTTTAGCGAAGACAAACCGCTTCAGGTTTCGACTTTTAATTATAAGCCAATAGCGTATGATTATGATCCCGGGGCAGGAAACTGGTTATATGAACAATCGGAATTACGGGAAATATCAGTAAAAGTCAAGGCTAGCCCGCAAAATGTAGTTTCCAAAACCAATATTTTGGGCGAGCCGTTGCAAAAAGCAATTCTTGATAGGGTCAGGATTGAGAAACTATATAAAATTGGTAGGTTTGTTACCTCCCCTGAAACAAGTTCTTTTTCCTGGGTTTCCATCAACAGGATTTTTGAAAACCAGCAAATCTTCAATACATTAATTGATAAATCAGTTGAACAGATCAATTTAATGATCAAGGATTCTTCAAAAACAATGATGCTTGGGGTAGATTTTTATGGAGCAATGATTGGAACTCATATCAGTTTGAGGGTTGGGAGCGAAATTTGTTGTTTAAGCAGTAGGTCAGTGTCCGATGAGAATGATGATCTGATGCATATTCTCCTCCAACGGTTGGCTCAGGATAGCTATAAGGATATAATCATTGTGACCGATGTAATATCTTCTGGAAGTTCGGTATTGAAAATTATCGATGAGATAGATACATTATATAAAAAACAGACTAACAATGAACTGGACGTAAAATACCATAGCATCTCGGTTATTGCAGATGTCAAAATTCAGCGATCAGACTTTGATGCACGGGTTAGTTCTATTCTGACAGCGTGTAGGGATCTGCGAATGCCAATTTTCAAAACTGACCAACTCCCGGACGTAGAAACCCTGCCAGCCAGATTTAATGCCACAGGAAATATCGATTAATTGACATCTTCTGTGTAGTTATCATCAAATTCTTTATCAAACTTGGGATATAAGGATTTCGGGGATTTTGATACGGCTGCAAGTCTTTTCGAAATTTCCATTGAACTTGAGCCCACCGCCACGGCCTATCAGAATTATGGATTGCTGGTGAGGTATAAGCTTGAGGAGATCGGGCGGGCGAAGCTATTGTTTGAAAAAGGTCTGGCGCTTGACCCCGAAAATAAAGTCGTCATCATACAGCTGGCCCGCATTTATGAAAGTGATTTAAATGATTTTAGGCAGGCAAAAGTGTATTATGACAGGTGGATTGCCATAAATCCTGATGGAAAGGATCATTATGAATACACCCTTTTTTTATTGCAGTCAATGAATCCGGAATATTGGCCACTAGCAGGTCTGCATTATCAATTGACGTGTCAGAAGGATATTTCAATGAAAGATGCAAAGATTGAGGAGATTCTTGCGGGCAGGTTCTCTTAGCGGCTGTGGTTTAAGGTAGTGTCGATCTAAGGTAATTTGGGTTTGGTGTATGTGTGTGCAGGAATTCACGCTCATGTATTGAAGTGATGGAAAGTGCGGCTGTGATTTCCACTGTTATCATAGCTGCGGCAAGTATGCCTGGTTTCAGGATCATCAAAGACATTTTATTTCCAGATTTTTTTTAGTAATTGTTTCCAGAATTTTTTTATGCCTGATTTGGTAAATGGTAAAGTTTTTGCCAGCTGTACACCATGTCTGCTGTTGACCAGAATCGTGCTGGTACTTGCAGTATTGTCCAGGGTATGGATAACCTGCTCAATAATATCTTTTTTGTCTTGTTCCAAACTTTCATCTGACTGTACAGGTTCACTGGTCAATTTAGTATTTCTGACGAAATTCTCCAGATATTCCTTATTTTCACAGGCAATGTACCTGTAATGTCTGCTGCAAGCCATTTGGTTGAATTCATCAATCTGATCGGCTCTAAGTTCTGTCAGGGTATCGGTATGTGGACCTCTTTCAAATCTGATGAGGATGGAACTGCTGACCGGGAAATATATCTGGAGGTTTTTGGATCCAAATTCACGATCGTCATTCGGGTACAGTGCGACAGGTTGGTCTGGCAGCACAAAATAATGTTGATCCGAGCGGTGATAGAAAACATGGATAGAGAGGTTGAAGAGTTTTTTCGTGATGGCAGGTATTGACTTTATCGTTTCAAGGAAAATCATTTCACGGTTCAGGTTTACCGAAAAGTCTATATCCAATGGAATGTTATGCAGTTTGAGTTCCATATAGGTAATCGTCAGAATCAACCTGACCTGAGAAAGATATATCTCATTTAATTTATTTGGCGTCCGGATGTGCGAGAGAATACAGAAATTGAGAATAGCCAGGAATTCCTTTGTTGTCAGAAGCGTCTCAACAGTTCCTCTTTTCAGGCGTTCAATCAGGCTGGCTATCGCGATTGATGCTGGTTTCTCATAATAGTCGCTAAAGATATCTTCCATACGGTCATCATAGGTGCCGTCTTTTTTCCTGAGCCTGTACAGGTGCTTTTGTACATACCCATCCTTGGTTGATATCGGTATGATCTTTCCATCTTTGTTATCGTGCCTGTAAAAGGATATGTTGTCTGCACTAAAGTGCTTGCACAGAAAATTAGAAATGTAGTGATGCCTTTGTTTTGCCATTTGATGTAAATAATACTATAAATTTAGTAATAGCTTTTTGATTATTCTCCCATTTGTTCTTTGGACGTGATATTACTTTTGTTGTATATGATACTAGATAATACAGATTAAGGAATCTCTAAAGATCATTTACTAAAACAGGAAATTTTGTAGCATGTTGTCTAATTTTCAGTGCTGTAGCGCAAGATGTGGCTCGAGGGTTGGGGTTTCGGTTACCAGGCATAAGCAAAGGCACCAGGTTTTGAATCGAGCCCGTTTGGCTCATGTTTAGCTCATCAGGCGTCCAATATAGCCCAATTCAGTCCAAAAATTTCATTCCCTTTCTTTCCTTAATAGGTTTGTCTCAATGAAACTTAGATAGCTGGTTTTGCTGCTAGTTTCATAGCGATCTATTGGAATATCAGTTTAAGCTGATAGCTCAAGATCTGAAGATCTTTGACATTAGGGGATGAAGCATTATTCTGCGAGGAGCGGAAAATCCTGTGAAGCTGAGATCATTTCAATATGGCGAAAGCACAGGGGCAGGCGAGGGCCCGGTCTGTATGGACTGACGTGAGTAATTCCGGATTACCTTTTTAAACGCATGGTTCGTTTGTGTTTTGGTTAAGGTGGGAGGGGCCGAAAGGCCCCTTTTTTTGTGCCTTGATTTCTTGGCTAGTTCAGGGTTCGGTCTTTGTATTTTCTATTAATGTGAAGGACTGCTTAATATGGGTGAGGTGTTGTTTTTTTTTTTATTGGCAAGATGTCTTTTTGTCGGACAAAAAGAATCTTGCCTTTATCTCTTCGCGGGATCCGCTCGGGATAAAGGGTGAAGGAAACTCGCAACTCGTTTCCTTTTTTGATTGGTGAATAAGTTGTAGAGGTTGTTTTAACAGGTTAGCATTTGAAATTATGGGTAGGCCAGTATTGGATTGCGGTAAACGGGAAAAGAAAATAGATGTACGGTTTACCCAGGAAGAGTTTGATCTGATCTTGCAAATGGAGAAATCCTCAGGGATGAGAAAAGCAGAACTGATCAGAAAGAAATTGCTTTCTGAGGGCGAAAAAATATTGCTGGATTCAAAAGCAGTCATGAATAGCTTAGATGCTGTTGGCCTGGAGCTTTCCAGGGCGGGAAATAATATTAATCAGCTCTCCAGGTATGCCAATATCTTAAACCGGGATGGATTACTTTCTGCTGTGGTGGTGGACAGGTTGCTGCTGGAACTTCGAAAATACAACGAGATTAAGATGGACCTGGACCGATTGATGAGAAAGCTTATCAGGATGCTTGGTAGCTAATTCAGTAGGTAACTAAGTAGCTTGCTACTTTTGTGTTTGGCTATATAGGGAGCTGGTTAATTTGAGATCAAATGAGCTTGTCCTGTTGTTCGCCAGAGATGTGATGAGCATGTTAACAAGTTAGCTTGTTTGTTGTGTAGCAGATTAGCTGACTATTTTGCGATGTTAATCATTAGCACTGCTGCTCTATTGTGATTTAGGTTGCTTAATCATTTGCTAGGCTGATATCTGGGTATCTGGCTCATTTGCTATGTCTGTAATGAATTATCTGATGAGCATCCTATCATGCGCTGTCAATAGCTAAATCTCCTTTGATATGATTATCAAGATACTTAGCTCTTCGGCTAGTTTTACGGCTGTCCGGTACAATACCGACAAGGTATATCGTGGTACGGGGCAGTTGATGGTGGCCAGGAACTTTGGTGCCTTGGATCATCTTTCTGATTTGCGGCCTCAGGATTATATCAATTATTTCAAATTGCTGGCAGCAGGAAATAAAAGAATATCAAAGCCGCAGTTTCATGCAGTGATTTCTGCTGATGGCAAATCGGTATCTGTGGAGGATCTTTCAGTACTGGCGGAACGCTGGATGGAAAAGATGGGCTATGGGAAGAATCCTTACCTGGTTGTCTTTCACGGGGACACGGATCATCACCATGTGCATTTGGTTTCCTGCAGGGTGGACAGGGACGGGAGAAAGATTTCTTCTGGGTTTGAGCGGATCAGGGCGGTGGCGGCATTGAATGTTTTGCAAGGGATTGATGCAGATTTAGTCTGTAAGAAGGACATAGAAGCTGCGCTTGCTTTTCGTTTTTCAACCGCTGCCCAGTTTAAATTGTTACTTGAAAAGAAGGGTTATGGGTTGCGGGAGGCTGATGGAAAGCTGGAGCTTTTTCGCTTTGGCAAAGTGCTCGGGCGTGTAGAGCTGACTTCTATTGATGCTCGGCTTTCTGCTCTGGATAAGCGGCGGGCCGCGCAGTTAAAACAACTCTTTCTTAAATACCTTCCGGCTCATTCAGCCCGTCTTGTTCCGGTACCTGTTTCTGATTACCGTTCTGGCTCGCTTCATTATGCTTCGGATTTCGCAGGCTTTGCATTAAAAAAGCTTGGGATTGAAATTGTTTTTCATAATTCTGAAGGGAAGCTTCCTTATGGCTATACGATAATCGATCATGCTGACGGGCAGGTTTTTAAAGGCTCCGAGGTGTTGGCGTTAAAGGAGATGCTTTCGGTTGGAGGTTCAGTGGAGTCAGCTGAGCAGAAGTCTTTGGAAGGATTGGGTTCGCTTGATCTTTCCAGGCAGGTTAATGAGAATGCTTACCACTCTGTTGATGCTGAATATGCGAATGAGGCTGTGGCGGCTGAACCTGTTGTAGATTATCTGGCGCCATTGGATTTAAAGGATGATATCGATGATGAGGCGATTCTGGGCCGCAACAGGGCCAGAAAAAGAAAGAGTTGAGGTAAAGTTAGATAATAAAAATTTCAGGATATGCTTATAATAATAGGAAACCAGAAGGGCGGTGCGGGGAAAAGTACGCTCACGCTGCTGTTGGCCAATTTTTTAACAATGGTCAAAAAAAGAAAAGTAACGGTGATTGACATGGATTATCAGCAATCGCTGGCCCAGAAATATGAGAAGGGAAAAGTGCTTGAAAATGAGGCGCCATATGAAGTGATCGCTGCGGGGCTGGAACATTTCCCTTCGATGTATACTGTGCTGAGTGCAAAGCCTGACCATATCGTAATCATTGATCTGCCGGGTAAACTGGATGATGATGGGTTACTGCCGGTGTTTTCTTCCGCTGAACTAACCCTATGTCCGTTTTCTTATGATGAGCTGAGTTTTGATTCTACGATTCTTTTTTCGGTAGTATTTCGCAAGATCAATCCTGATGCGCCGCTGGTCTTTGTGCCGAACAGGATCAAGGGGAATGTGAAATATGAAACGCAGAGTGAGGTGGAATTGCAACTATCTAAGTTTGGTGAGATTTCGGCTGCAATAGCCGACCGGATTGATTTCCAACGGACCAATACTTTTCAGACGCCACTGATGATCTTTCCGCTGATCTTACCAGTTTTTGAAAAGGTCTATGACCGCTATCTGGAGGTTAGACCTGCTTAAGTTTGTTAATTTTTAAATGGATAGATATGAAAACACAAATGAAATCTCTGGCTGATGAGCTCAGAAAGAGTATTGGTACGGGAGAAGTGATTCCTTCAAATAAGGATCCGGTAGCGGGTGATGGAGATGAGAATTTAAGTGGCGTTAAGGGGGATCTGGTTTCTGCTAAGGCTAAGAAATCGTTGGAGATTATTTCGCGGATGCGGGACTTTGACTGCAGCGATCAGAAGCATTTGCTACATCCCAGGTTGGATGCCCGGACGGTTCAGCTTCTGGGCAGGCTAAAGCTGGCTGCTGGTCTGGATATGAACAGGGTGATTGCCTTTTCGATTGTTTATCTTTTTGAAAAGCATCCCGAGATTAAAAGTTTTATTAAGGAATCTCTTGAAAATTTTGAATGATGAGTTGGATCAGTTTTTTAATGTGGGTGCTGGGCATCTACTTTTGTTATTATTCTGGCAATATTGGTTTTGATTTGCTAAAAGGCGGTCGGACGGTGGGGTATACTGATGAGGTATTGGTTGCAGTGAAAGTGGATACGGATGGGGAGGATTTGCTTCCGGTGAGGGTGGAGGATGGTCAGGAGATCGATTATTTTATTGATGAAGAGGATACACCGGTTGTGGAGTCCCCCATTTATTCTTCTGCCGGGGTGAACTTAAAGCAGCTCTTTGAACTGGCGCGATCAGAAAGTATCGAGTTTACAGGCAGGGTTAAATATTAATCGTAATTAATGTAAGGGTTATGGAATGTCTTTGGTATTTTTTGGTGGCCATGCCTTTGCAGTTTATGCTGGTCCTGCAGGACGGGATGGCGGAGCTGCAGCAGGCCGAGAGTTTTCTGCACGGCTCATTTTTTTCTTTTCGCGACCTGTCATTCGTACTTGCGGGTTTGATCGCAATAGCCGGCGCAGTCAGTGTCTTTCATAAGTGGCAAATGGGCAGGGATGTGAGTGTGGATGTGCCGGCCTGGTTTTTCTCTTCGCTTTTTGTGCTGGTGATGGGGCTACTAGTCGCCGGCTTTTTTGGACTTTAGTTTTTTTGGTTAAGTCTCCGATTTGATTTTATAGGTTGTTTGCCTTTTTTGTTGGCTGTTAATTGTTAATTGGTGCCGCTGATGCGGTTTTTTTATTCCCTGGTTTACTATTGGGGATGGGTTGAACTTAAATTTTTTTGGTTATGAAAAAGATGAATGTATGGAGGCTGTGCAGCCTATTGGTATTGACTTTTGTTTTTGGTGATCTGTTTGCGCAAAGCGGGGTAACGGGATTGAATACGGCGACTTCAACGCTGAAAACCTATGTCGATCCGGCGACGAATATCGCGCTGGTGATTGGCGGGATTGTAGGGATTGTTGGCGGGATCAGGGTGTACTCAAAGTGGAACAGTGGCGATCAGGATATCAATAAGGAGCTAATGGGCTGGGGAGGATCGTGTTTGTTCCTGGTCTTAAGTTCACTGATTGTCAAAGCCTTTTTCGGTTTATAGTATGGCGAAGTCGTTTCCGGTGTATAAGGGACTGCAAAAGCCGATGGTCTATAAGGGCTTCAAGGGAAAGTTTATCTATTGGGGAGTGGGCTTGCTGCTCGGTGCACTAGTCATTGGTGCTTTGACGATGGCGATCATCAATATGTATCTCGGGGCGGTAGTGATGGCCGGAATTATCATTGCGGGCTTTTTTTATATCGGTGCCCGGCAGAAAAAGGGACTTCATCATAAGGCCTTTTCCAGAGGTGTGTTTCATCCGGTCAATCAACTATCTAAATTAAACAGGCATGCAAAAGCAAAATGAATTCAGGGTTCCTTATTTAGGGATTGACTTATCCGCAGATATGGACCTGCTGTATGGATTGAACGGGGAGTTTTCGGTATTGATCCGGATGGTGAACCCGGTATTGCGTTATAGTGGGGACGCTGCTGGGTATGACGGTTTTCATTCGCTGTTTCTGGGGATTTTGAAAATGCTCGGTGAAGGTTATGTTTTGCAGAAACAGGATGTGTTCTTCAAAGCACCATACCATGATCAGCAGGTTGGTAGTGGGTTTCTGAATGAAGCGTATTCTGCTCATTTTTCCGGCAGGGAATATATTGGACTGGAAACGGTTCTGGTATTGACCAGGCAGGTGCCCCGGGGCAGGTTTTATGTCCATGACCCAGCGGTGCGGCGGGATTTCAAGCTGATGGTGGCGAAAGTAATGGGGGTATTGGAGCAGGCGGGATGTTTGCCGGTATTGCTTCGTGAAAAAGAAATCAACCGTTATGTGATGCGTATGCTGGGTCTGAATTTTGCGGAGGCGAATATAGTGCTGGATAATTTCAATCCTGGAGATAGCGAGGTGGGTATTGGGAAGCGTTCATTTAGGTCAGTTTCGCTTATTGATATCGATCAGATCAATTTGCCTACTTCGCTTTCCACTTCGGGCGTTCTTTCCGGTGGTGACGCTTTATCTGGCTTTCCGGCAGATCTTTTGCAGTTTTTGTTCCAGGTGCCTGATTTTTCGGTGATGGTCTTTAACCAGGTGATTGAAGTGCCTGCGCAACCTTCGCTTTTGCGGGGTTTAGAACTCAAGCGAAAACGCCATTCCGGTATCCCTGATCCGGCAAACCTGATCTGCGTAGAAGATATTTCTTTGCTGCTGGATGATGTGGCCAGGGATAACCGGTTACTGGTGCATGCGCATTTTAATGTGTTGGTTTGTGCGGATAAAGCGAAACTTTCCAGGGCCTGTAATTTTCTGGAATCGGCGCTTTTTCAGATTGGGATTATCCCTTCGGCAAATGCTTACAACCAGATGGAGCTTTTTAGAACGGTGCTTCCTGGGAATTCCGCAGAACTCAAAAAATACGATTGGTTTCTGACTACTGCTGAAGCGGCATTGTGTCTGTGTTTTAAGGAATCGCTGCCAAGGGATGAAAATTCGTCTTTTCTGGTTCGTTTCACTGACCGGCAGGGTATCCCGCTGGCCATGGATCCCTTGGATCTGCCGATGAAAACGGGCAGGATTAATAACCGCAACAAGTTTGTGCTGGGGCCATCGGGATCTGGAAAGTCCTTTTTTATGAATGCGCTGATTGAGCAGTATCTGCGCTATGATATGGATGTGGTGATCGTGGATACAGGGCACAGTTATTCTGGGCTTTGCGCTTATTTTGGTGGAAAATACCTGACCTATTCAGAGCAGTCGCCAATCACGATGAATCCCTTCTCCATTTCAGAAGCAGAATACAATATTGAAAAAAAGGATTTCTTGGCAACCCTGATTTGTCTCATCTGGAAGGGTGCGGACGGGGCAGCGACTCAGGTGGAAAAGGATGTGATCGCTGCTGTGATTAGTGGTTATTATTCAATTGGTTTTGAAAGGCTTAAAGTTGGTGGGTTTAAGTTAGGCTTTGATTCATTCTATGAGTTCGCATTGGTTCGGATTCCGGAAATCAAGGCAGAGGAGAAGATCAGTTTTGATATCGATGAGTTTCGGTATGTATTGAAGAAGTTCTATGTCGGAGGTGAGTTCTCGCAGATCCTGAATGAGGACGCGGATGCTTCGCTACTCACTGAGCGGATGATTGTCTTTGAGATTGATTCAATCAGAAACCATAAGGTGCTTTTCCCGATCGTGACGCTGATTATCATGGATGTTTTTATCCAGAAAATGCGGTTCCGTAATGCCTTCCGTAAATCACTCATCCTGGAGGAAGCGTGGAAAAGCCTGGCTTCTCCACTGATGGCCGATTATATCCTGTTTCTTTTTAAAACCGTTCGCAAATTCTGGGGGGAAGTGATTGTCGTGACGCAGGAACTTGGAGACATTGTTGGGAACGCGATTGTGAAAGACAGCATTATCTCCAACTCGGATACGGTCTGTCTGCTGGATCAGCGAAAGTTCAGGGATAATTATGCGGATATCGCGGCGCTGCTTTCCATCAGTGAGGTGGAGCGCAGAAAGATCTTTTCGATCAATCAGCTGGATAACCAGGCAGGCCGTGGTCCTTTTAAGGAAGTGTATATCAGAAGGGGATCAGTTGGGGAAGTGTATGGAGTGGAGGTATCGCTGGCGCAGTACCTGTGCTATACCACCGAAAAACCAGAGAAAAGGGCCGTGGAACTTTACCGATCCAGGTTTGGCTCGTATGAGGAGGCGATTAAACGCTTCATTGCGGATTTCCTTTCTTCGGGAAAAGACCTGGGCAGTTTTGTGGCTTTGGTGAATAGCGGGAATAGTTTTTCTAATTAGTGAGTTATTGTTTTGTTGATTTAAAATAATGGATATGAAAAGGTTTTTGGTGAGGGCTGTTTTGCCCTTCAGCCTGATGGTGCTGCTGTCAGGCTTTTTTATTTTCCGGGCATCTGCGCAGACACTTTATGTTGACCCGGCAACCTCCGGCGCGATTGCGGTGCATGCTTCGGTGATCAATAATCAGCTGGACAAAGGTAATGAACGGTTATCGCTGATTGCCAAGGGTCAGCTCGCGGTGACCGGGCAGCTGGTGATTGTTAATGATTTGCAGGACAGGATTTACAGGGGTTTATCTGAAGTAAGCGCGGTAATGAATAACCTGTTTTCAGTTCAGGAGATTGCGGACATCGGAATTGATATTGCTGGCGATGTAGAAAAGTCGGTCAGCCTGGCGAAGGCCAATCCGCTGCTATTGCTTTTTGCCGAAGAGGGAGCTAGAGAATTTAAGCTTCGTGCGGTCAAGCTTTCGGCGGAAGTCGGGGGATTTGTGCTGAAAGGTGGCAGGGATAATCTGCTGGATGCCGGGGAGCGATCCAGGCTGCTTAATCATATTGCAAGCGAAATGAGGATCCTTCGAGGCATTGCTTATGGCATGCAGCGGGCAATGTACTGGGCAAAGATGAAGGGGATTTTTGCTTCGCTAAACCCCTGGGCAAGTTGGATCAATATGGATGTACGTATCGCTAATAGCGTGATCACGGAGGCTAAATACTTAAAGCGATAATAGATATGAAAAATAATAGTGTTTTGATTGGTTGTGTTTTATGTGTTTTGTGTTTCGTTTTTTCTGGTGCGGTGTATGCCCAAAGAAAGGCACTCAATATCGCGGGGATCCACCAGCTGGTGGCGGATTCCAAATCCGAAAATGAGCGGCAGCAGACGGCAAGGAACCGCCAGGCCCAGAATACAGTAAATGAGCAGGTCAATAAGACGCTGCTCTTTAAGCTAAAGGATGCTTACCGGCTATTGAATAGCAGGTTTTCATTTCTGGGAATGGCAGTTTCTGCTGCTGAAGTGGGCTTGAATGCATCGCCGATGGTTACCCAGATTATCGCTGATCAGTCCAGGCTTTATGATGCAGCTGTTGGGGATCCGCTGCTATTGCCTTTGGTTTACCAGACGGAAGTGGAGTTTGTGCTTAGGGCAAAGGATTTATCAGGATACCTGCTGGGACTGGTGTTAAGTTATGGAGCGTTAAACCAGATGAAAATCTCGGACCGAAAGATGTTATTTGATCACGTGATTGCAGAGTTGCAAGTGATTGCCGGTTTGTCGGCGGGGCTGGTTCGGCTGCTGAATCAGGCTAAGCTTTCTTCTATACTTACTCAGGTCAATCCCTTTGCAGATTACATCAGTACTGATAAAAGCGTGGTGGAGGATATTTTAAAGAATGCTAAAGCGCTGGGCTTATGATGGGTATTTGGAGAATTTTTGGGTTTAAGTTGTCATATTGCTTTCGTCTTGGGGCTCTATTTGGATTATCCTGCATTGGTCCACATGCGGTCTTTGCCCAGCGCATCGTATATGATGCGGGGCATTATGCCATTGTTACCGAAAATGCCTTTGTCAGGACTTCAGCTTCGCTCAGTCATCAAAGTTATCTAGAAAAAATTGAGACCAGCCTGAATCATATTAACCTGAATGCCAGTTCAGTGGTTGCGGCACAGGAGATGATTTATTCTGGTCTGTTAAATGTTAACGGTGCACTTCGTAATGGATTAATGCTTGGCAATATGTATAGGGTATGTGATCAGATTTTGGTCTATTCGAGTTCAATGATGGAAATGGGTAAAAAGGAGCCTTATCTGCTGCTTTTCGCTGTGGATATGGCAAGGGAAGTGGCACTGCGGTCGGGACGGCTGATTACGGAGGTGAGCGGTTTTGTATTGAAGCAGGGCGAGAATGTACTGATGGATTATAATGCCAGGGATGAGCTGATGAAAAGGATTAGTGATGAACTGCACATCATTTCAGGGTTGTGTTATGGTGCCTGGAGGGCGATGTACTGGACGGGTCAACGCGGGGTCATCAGAACGATCAATCCCTTTGCCAGCTTTATCAATGCAGATAAACGGATGGTAGAGGATATTTTATTAAAAGCTAAATATTTAAAGAGATGAAAAAGTATTGTATTAATGGGTTGTATATCGGATGTGTTCGGCATTCGCTGCTGTTGGGTATTGGGGTGTTGGTTTTGTTTTCATGCGCATTCGGGCAGACTAAGATTCGGGATGAAAGTATGATCAACCAGCAAGAACGCATGGTCTTTAAATCCTGGGACAGGAGTAAGTTTACGCCGACCTCGGGTTTTCTCGGGCTTAATCCTTATTACTGGCTGACCTGGGGTTTACATCCCAATTACCCTAAAACTGATTTAAGGCCGCTTTCACTTTCTGGTCATGAAACCCTTCGTCTGGGATTGGAGGCAGGGATGCAGTCTTCGGATAAGCAAATGGAGCTTGGTAGCGATACCATCCGCAATGTGGCGCTTGATCAGATCAGCGCTCATGCAGGATTGTTTTCTGATGCGGATCCGCTTTGGCTGCTGTACTATTCTGCTCAGTTCAGGCCGGTCACTGATCCTGAAAGGGTTGATGTTTTGGGTGGGCTGCCGCCAGCGGTCAAGGCTAAACTGATTAGTGAGGGAAGTTATGGCTGGTATAATGATCAGGTTGCTTTGCTTGCTGAGCGGCTGGAAGGTAGCCGCAGAACTAATCAGGACCGGGGATCAAGGATAGTATCTTATCAGCGGCTGCTTTTAGAGTTTAGAAAAATTCAGGGTATCTGGTCTTCCAAACGGGCGACCGCTGAAAAAATGATGCGGTTATCGGCAGCGAAATTAAAAGTAGGTTCGGGAAGTAATCCGGGCGTTCCGGTTTCCAGCTCGGATGTGGAAGTGGCCAAAAAGGTGCTGTCGGAACGGAAATTTTAATCCTTAATCTTTTAAATGATGAAACAATTGAAATTTATTTTGCTGCTGCTCATCATGCTGGGGGGAGCGGTTTCAGCCGTTGCCCAGCAGCCAGACAATAAAAGTGCGTTTGAATTTTTGCAGGGAAACGGGGTGTATGAGGAAGGGATGATGGTATTCCTGAAGGGTCTTCGGGAATCGATCTGGACGCACTTTGACCTGTTTATTACGGACGCCAAGGCCTTGGCCGCGATCTTTATGATTATTTTCTTTGCGATCAGGAGTTATGATATGATCTCTGGTGATAAAAAACTGGAGATTATGCCGCTACTCAGGCCCTTTGGTCTGGTGATGGTGATCATGTGGTGGGGCGGTTTTGTTAAAATGATCGCGTTTCCAACAGAGCTGGTAGCGCTGAAAACTGAAGAGATGTTTTCCTCGGAGCAAAGTAACGTGAATGCTTTGAGGCTGGTTCGGGCAGATTATATGCAAAAGGTAGCCAATTCGCTTTATAGTTTTGAAGCGGAGACGGAACTGGCGGAAAAAGAATCTGATACCTGGGCTGGAAAGGCTTGGGATTCTGTGACTTCCACTATCAAAGAAGGCATGTCTACGGTGGTGAGTCCGGTGATTGAGCTTAAGAACCGCTTAAAAATCGGGATGCAGTTATTACTCACACAGCTTTTAGAGTTGCTCGGGATATGGATATTGAGGATTGCGGTTTATGTACTTTTTATGATCCAGATCCTGTATTCATCCATCCTGATTATTCTTGGCCCTTTTGCTGTGGCTGCGAGCATCCTGCCTTCTTTCCGGGATTCGATGTCTACCTGGATTGCCCGCTATATTTCAGTTAATCTTTATGTAGGTATTGGCTATCTGGTGATGTACCTGGTCGCTTTGATGCAGAAATATGCGATGACTGTTGAAATCAATCGCTACAAGGAACTCATCGGGGAGGATGGCTCGGCAGCGAATCTGGAGAAAATGGCCTGGTTTGCCGGAAATGGCGTACTTTCCTTTGGAACGGTGATTTTGAGTTTTGTGATTGGCGCGGTATGTATGTTTACTGTACCAACCATTTCTACCTGGATCATTTCGACTTCTGGCATTAGTTCCGCTGCTTCTAATTTTGGCAGGGGTTCGCAGACCGTAATGGGAGTGGCGAAGAAAGCCGGTGGCAGTTTCTTTTAAGCTATTCTATGTTGATTTCTAACCTTTTACTTTTTTATTATGATCATCAAAAATATAGAGGCCAAGATTCGTCTGGCTACTTTGGTCTCAATGGGGAGTCTGGCGGCTTCGGTACTGATTGCTATCGGAGTATCATTCTTTGCTTACCGGCAGGTGAGTTCGGCCAGGCGAAGCATTTACATTCTCGATAACCATGTACCGATGCTGGCCAAGCAAACTGATGTCCAGCTCAACCGGCCTGCGGAATACCGTGCGGATGTTGATCTTTTTCATTCCCTGTTTTTCTCCCTCACGCCGGATGACCGTTTTATTGAATACCAGATGAAAAAGGCGATGTACCTGGTGGATGAGTCTGGCGCGAGGCAATATAATGACCTGAAAGAAAAGGGTTATTTCAGCTCGGTACTTTCTTCTTCTTCGGTGCTGACCTTGCAAACCGATTCGATATTTCTGGATGTACCAAAGCGCTATTTCAGGTTTTATGGGAAGCAGCGCATTGACAGGCGCAGTGCGACGGTGGTGCGCTCGCTGATCACTGAAGGCACTTTGCGGGATATGCCCCGCAGTGAAAATAATCCCCATGGGGTATTGATTACCCAGTGGAAAATTCTGGAAAATAAAGATCTCGAAAATGTTCAGAAAAATTCACTTTAGGCTCGCTGATAAACGGTTTTTATCAGAGGTCAATGAGGCATTAGGACCGATCTGGAATGGATGTTTAACGGAGTGCAGATCATTGATGGTACATCATCCACGAAAGTTGTTTGCGGTCATGGTATCGTCGATTGTCATCTCGCTTTTGGTTTTAGCAAAGGACGTCTTTGTGGTAAAAGAAAAAAATGGTAGCTCCAGGGTATTGGATTCGGTTTCTGTTTCAGATTTGAGCGGTGATGGTCTTTATAAGGGGTTGCAGGGAATTTCTGCTACAGCGGAAAAGATGCGGGAGAATGTCCTGCTCAGTAAACAGATTGACACTCTACTGGCTAAGGATCATCTCAGTCCACAGGATTCACTCTGGCTCTTGCAGGCACTGAAAACCCTGGAGCGCTAGCGTCTTAGTGCTTAATCTTATTTTCTTATTCTTTAATTCTTATTGTATGAAAATCAATTTTAAACAGCCCCGGTATATTTTGCCGCTGTTGGCCTTGCCGTTTTTGTGCCTGTTTTTTTATGTGTACAGTAACAGCTCAGCCAAGGAAAGCACGGAAGTTCCTGCTGATGGGATGAACGGACAGATTGCGGATATCTCGGATCAGGTCCGGGATCGGGGATTATCCGGAAAGCTAGATGCTTACCGGGACCGATATAAGGCCAGTGATGGCTATTCCGGTATTAATCCCATTTCAGAAGAAGTGATCCGTGATACGGTTTTGCGTTCGGGTTATTCAGATGCCGAAAAGAGGAGTCTGGATTCCATTGCTATATCCTTGAAACCGGGTAACAGTGGATATCGGATCAGAAATGACCCTGCTACAGGTTATGCAAGGGTATCTGCATCTGTTGGAAGACAATCGCCTCTGAGCCGATCAAGTGATCATGCTTCGGTGATGAGTGACCAGGATAAGCAGATGGCTAAAGCGCTCGCCGATCTGGCTTCGGCCAGGAAGTCTGTTGATCGGGTGGAGCAAAAAGATCGGCTCTCTGTTCAAGTAGCTGCAGACCCTATGGATGTTTTTCGAAAGCAGATGTCTTATATGGATAGTATAAGTAAACAAAATGATCCTGCTTTTCAGGAAGAGCATAGAAAACAGTTGGAGTCACTGCGCTTAAAAAAGCTACAGGAATCGGCTGACCGAAATTCACTCCGTGTCAAACCTTCAGGGTATGGATCAGATAAAACTTCTTTGCAGATTAAGGCGCTCATCGATCAGGATGTTACGGCATTAGCCGGATCACGCATTCGTATCCGCTTGCTGGAAGATATGCAGGTGGGGGAAGTATTGGTGCCTGGTGGTAGTTTTCTTTATGCTATGGTAGTTGGTTTTTCTGATCAGCGGATCAGGCTTTCTATTTCCTCAGTATATTATGCTGGCAAGATATTACCTGTTAAACTCGAAATCTATGACCTGGATGGATTAGCAGGCCTGTATGTGCCTGCCTCATTTTTCAGGGAATTTTCTAAGAATATTGGTGGTGAATCCATACAAGGCGTATCGGTATCTTCCGCTTCAGGACAGCAGTTTCTGATGAGTACGGTAGATCGCCTCTTCCAGTCGACATCCTCAGCCATCTCAGGGCTGATCAAAAAAAACAGGGCGAAAATCAAATATAGTACCCATGTACTGCTGATTGATACCGCTGGGATGCAATAGTTCATTTATGATTTTATTAAATATTAGTGATGAAAAAGATAATTTTTCTGACAGCTTTGTGCTGTCTATATATTTCGAGGGTATTTTCGCAAGGCTCGTCTGCAGTTTTTAAAGATCTGCCGGTGATTTTTTTAAAAAAGTCAGCCTCAGTTCATCTGCTTTTAGGTAAGCGGATCAGCTATTTCAATAGTTCTATCTCCGGGGTCAGTTTGGAGCAACCTGCTGATGGCTTGGTTCGCATTGATCTCGCGGATAGCGTAAGCATCGCTTATGGGGATGGTATTCTTACCCTGGCCGGCGCTGAGGGATTTACCCAGTTCCGGTTGATTTATAATCATTCCTTTCCTGATAGCGTCTTTCGGCCAAATATCAGGATTGGTTTATCAGATTGGAAGCCCTTGGGCAGCCAGGAGGAAAAGTTTGGAGAGCAGGAACTTAAAAGCCTGGCGCACGATCTGTTGAAGTCACGAAAGGGAATCTTTCAAACGCGGGAAGACCGCTATGGAATTAAAGCCCGGCTAAATAAGGTGTCCACGCTTGGCGATTACATCTTTATAGACCTGAGCTTTTACAATAAGAGTCATATTGGTTATGATATTGATCAGCTCAGTTTTTCACTGGAAGATAAAAAGATCACCAAGGCCACTAATTCGCAGTCTGTGCCTATACTTCCGGAACTCTCGCTATTTGATAACACATCTTTTAAGCGGCTTTACAGGAATGTTTTCGTGTTCAAAAAGTTCACCTTTCCGGGTAATAAAGTTTTCAAGGTACAGCTGAATGAAAAACAAATATCCGGGAGAAGTATCAGCTTTCCCATTCGCTATAGCGATATACTGGATGCAGATGTGATTGTGTATTAATTTTTCAGGTTAAAATGTTGTCTTATGGAAGAAACCAGGGAAATTCAGAAACTACATGGGTTTATGCAGTGCCTGATTTACTTCTTTCTGTTTACAGAGTTTGCGGTATTTATCTATATCGATGCACCATTCTGGGGTTTATTCCGAGTGGCGATTGTTCGCATTTCAGCCATACCAGTCTACCAGCAGCTGATTTATTCCAAACTGTTGATACTGGTGCTGATTTGTCTGGTCAGTATTGGTACGCTGGCTAAGAAATCCCCGGAACTGGACCCGAAAAAAAGTATCGTGTATCCGCTGGCCGCTGGCCTTTTGCTGTATTTCGGGAGCCTGTATATTTTCGGGCTTACTTCCGCAGTGGTCTTTAGCTACACCCGGTGGCATGAGTTGTTATACATGTGCGCTTCTTTATTTGGGGCGATACTCATTGGTCTTTCAATGGACAATATTTCAAAGCTGCTGAAATCTGGATTGGGAAAGGATCAATGGAATATCGAAGGGGAGAGCTTTATGCAGCAGGTCAGCAAAGTAGAAACGCCCTATTCAGTCAATATCCCCATGCTGTTTTATTTTAAGCGCAAGGTGAGAAAAGGCTGGATTAATCTGGTTAATCCATTCCGTGCAACGCTACTGATTGGAACCCCGGGATCAGGGAAGAGTTTTTCGGTGGTGAATCCATTTATCAGGCAACTGATTGCTAAAGGATTTACGATCTGTCTCTATGATTTCAAGCATCCGGATCTGGGTAAGATTGCCTATTACCATTACCTGCTGGGTAAACGTGCTGGAAAACTGAAAGCGGTTGCTTTTCATGTGATCAATTTAAATGAGGTGGAGAAAAGCAGGCGAATTAATCCGCTACGGGCAGATTATATCCGAACGCTGGCCGATGCTTCTGAGACTGCGGAAGCATTAGTGGAAGCATTGAAAAAAGGGGATAAGGCCAGTGGAAGTGATGCCTTTTTTACCCAATCAGCCATTAACTTTCTAGCCTCTGCGATCTATTTTCTCAGCCGTCACGATAAGGGGAAGTATTCTTCACTGCCGCATATCTTGTCTTTTTTAAACAGGAGTTATGAAGAAATTTTTAATACGCTTTTTTCTGAGCCGGAACTGGTTTCGCTGCTTTCTCCTTTTATTTCTGCTTTCACAGCCAAGGCTTTTGATCAGCTGGAGGGACAGGTGGGAACGCTTAAAATCTTTATTTCCAGGATGGCCACAAAAGAAACTTACTGGGTTTTCTCTGGTGATGATTTTGAGCTCAAGATTTCAGATCAGAACAAACCATCGATATTGGTATTGGCCAATGATCCCAATACCCAGAACATCAATTCGGCCTGTTATTCGGTCGTGCTAAACAGGCTGACGCGGTTGATCAATACTAAGGGAAACTTACCATCCGCGCTGATCCTGGATGAAGTGCCGACATTATTTGTGCACCGGGTTGAAAACCTGATTGCTACGGCAAGGTCCAACAAGGTTGCGGTGCTGATGGGTTTGCAGGAGTTACCGCAGTTCAAGCAGCAATATGGGAAAGATACGGCGACAACAATCACGGCGGTAGTAGGGAATGTGCTTTCGGGTTCGGTTCGGAATAAGGAAACTTTAGACTGGCTCGAGCGGATTTTTGGAAAAAGCAAACAGCGAGGAGAAAGTTTGTCCATAGACAGAAGTAAGGTGTCAGTTTCGATCAATGAAAAACTGGATGTGCTCATTCCAGCTGGTAAGATCGCATCGCTTGGTGCCGGAGAAATGGTGGGCATCATTGCCGCGGATGCGCAAGGCGAATACACCGGGAAATTTGAAACTTCAGCCGTGAACTGCAGGGTTAATTTGAATCTAAAAGAAATTTCGGATGAAGAGAAAGGGTATCAGGAACTGCCGGTCTTTTATGACTTTGGTGGCAGAAAGGAACAGATTCTGCGCAGCAACTTTTTACGTATCAATCAGGAAATGGAAGATCTTGTGGGGCTTTTTAAGTAAGGCTTTACTTCTTGGTTGCTTTTTTGGTCCGGTGGAATCGGTCTCGGGGCAGGAAGCTGTATCGAATAGTAACTAGCGTAGTGTAATGTCTTTTCCCTTGAAATCTTTTGTATTGACTTCGGCTTTTGGGTCCAGAACCCATCCGGTAACGCGGGAGCACAGAAAGTTTCATTATGGTATTGATCTTCGGGCGTATTATGAACCGGTATTTTCAGTTCTTGATGGCTGGGTGGTAAAAACTGGTTTTGGTCTGGTGATTGGAAACTATGTTCAGGTTCAAAGCGGTGATTTCCGATTGACCTATGGCCACCTTTCCTTGTTGCTTGTGGTTTCTGGTCAGCAGGTTCTTGCCGGAGATTCGGTTGCGATTAGCGGGCAGTCGGGCCGCGTCACCGGACCGCATCTTCATTTTGGGGTAAATTATCAAGGACGTTCTGTCAATCCGCTCAGCTTTCTGAGCACATTAAACAATAATCTTAAACATTAAATTTTTATCATATGTACGGGAAAATTTTAAATGAGAAAGATCTCCCTATGGATCAGTTACGGGAGATCGGTCTGGCCAGGGGAGATGAGATCTCGCTGGATCGAAGGGATGTTCACGCCCTGCTATCGGGATCCAGGACTAACCTGCTGAGGCTGGAAAATATCACCAGGTCCGGTGTAGAGATCAAGGAAATGGATGTAAAGCTTTCGATTACCAGGGATAGCTTAGGTCATCCGAATTTATTGATCCATCCGGTTTATAAGCAGGCGATAACCCCTTCATTTATTAGTTCAAATGAGGCGGATCAATTGCTGACCGGCTTAAAGGGGAATGTCGTTAAATCCCTGGAGCGTGGAGGAATGATGCGGGACATGCTCATTGAGTATGACTGGAATACCAGGGAATTTGTGATCACGGATACTTCCAAGATCCAGGCACCACTCGAGATCAACGGGCAGCCCTTAACGCCTTATCAAAAAGATCGTTATTTAGCGGGCCGACAGATTGAAATGCCTGATGGCGCGATGCTTCAGGCCAGGGGGACCGCTCCTGAAGGATTCAGGAGTAACCGTGTGGCGTTGGTAGTTTCTGTTTTGATGGATGGCGGGATCTCTTACCTGCTTTATCAGGGCTTAAATGCTTTGATTGATAAACAAGGGGAGGCTTTACAGGAAAAGGCGCTTGGCAAAACGTATGCGAAGGCACTGGAACGCTTTGAAAAGCCGGAGGCAGGTGCT
Source organism: Pedobacter frigidisoli (assembly GCF_032678525.1). GTDB lineage: Bacteria > Bacteroidota > Bacteroidia > Sphingobacteriales > Sphingobacteriaceae > Pedobacter > Pedobacter frigidisoli_A. The sequence continues at coordinate 453,992 of NZ_JAVTSE010000003.1, read as the reverse complement.
CACGTGCAGCTGGTGGAAAAGGTGGATTCAGCTGAAGCGATCTCCGGGAAAAATGAACAGCAGCGAAGTTATGGAAGGTCTGGATTCTCGAGGTAATCTTTTGATCTCTGAAAAGAATGGGGCTATCAACGAAGTTTTAGATCGATACTTTAAAGGTGCTTACGAGTGGGATATCAATGGAATACTGCATTTTGCGTTCTCTGACGGCATATCTGAATGTTTACATGAGGGTAAACATCAGCTAGCCATATCCTCTGGAATCTGGTACAATTCACCTGGTTTATTTGCAGTTAGCACATTATATATCTGTTCATCAGCTATGGAGGCTCTTGCTTTCGCTGCGTTACAGGACGGAAAGTTAGCTGATCTGGATCAATACTGCTGGATGGTGTTTGGATTGAATTGCCGGCTACCTCATGCTATTCCGGAATTTTGTTTCGGAAGGAAAATCAAGTTACTGTTTGGTAGGGAACTGTTGGATATTCTGCGTGCTGTGAAAATCTGTGTGGCGTTAAAAGGTTTCACAGTTCGTTTTCATTTGAGGGGAGAGCGTCTGGAATGTAGTTTCCGTGGCCGTTCCTATGTTTTTTCCATCGAGGGCTTCAGCCTTTCCCGTTTTAAGCAGGCTACTGGCTTTCGGGACTATTCCAGGATGAAAAGACCTTTCTGCGCTGATAGTTTTTTGGATCAGCTCCGCTTTGGTCGCTAAATACAATCACAATTAATAAATCTTATTTTTTTAATCTTAAATCTTTAATCTATGAATGAAGAGAATGTAGGGTATTTGCAGAATAATCTGAAATACCTGGGATTTGGGGAGCAGATGAATGCTGCCTTGAAAGATTCCATTGGAAAGGCTTTGCCTGAATTTAAAATGGAAACATCCATTGCGATGGCTGATCCGGTGAACAAGGATAAGCCGGAATTGGCCGATAAGATGTCTTACGCATTGAATTTTTCAAAAAGTAAGGAAACGGATATGTATTTCTTTAACAACTTTGAAGCAACTTTGCAAAAGGCTGGTGGGATGGATCCTGTCTCACAGGTCTTTTACATCAATAAGGGAAAAGGCGTTACAGCCAAAGAGTCCTTCAATTTACTTTCCGGCCGTGCTGTTAACAAGGATGTGGTGTTGAAAAGTGGTGAAAAAGCCAATCTATGGCTAAAGCTTGATTTTGCGGAGAAGGTGGATGGTAAATTTGCCATGAAAAACTTTGGCGAGAAGTATGGTTTTGACTTGTCAGCAACGATTGATCGTTTTATGATCTCAGACTTGGAAAAGCCTGGTTTTAAGGATCAGTTAATGAAGTCTTTGCAGCGGGGGAATGTTCATGAAGTATCTTTTTCTAAAGATGGCAGGGAAACAAAAGGTTTTGTATCGGCTAATCCACAGTTTAAAACCCTGGATTTTTATGATGCAGGGATGAAGTCGGTTTACAGTAAGGCTGTGGATCAAAAAGAAGTAGCCAGTGAGGCGGTGCTTCAGGAGCCAGAGGTGGCGATGGAAGCAAAAAAGGGCAGAGGCAGATAGTCTTTGTAATAAATTTAGTTTTGGTGAGGCTTAGCAGGGGGCATTTGCCCCCTGCTTTGTTACGCCTGGATTTTTGTGGATTTGCGGTAATCTGATATATTTGCGACTTAAATATATATTTATCATGGAAAAATTTGCACAAATAAAAGAGCTTGTGGCTTCAGTAGAGGGTGATGCCGAAAAATTTTACAATGCAGGGAATGCCGCTGCCGGAACACGAGTTCGTAAAGGTATGCAAGACCTGAAAAACCTGGCTCAGGAAATCAGAGCTGAGGTGACTGAAAAGAAAAATACAAAGTAATCAATCAAGATTGCTGTTTTGGGAATCATGCCCCAGTCCGAATCCGGGCTGGGGCATGATTGTTTTTATCGTGATATTGAATTGCTTGGTATCTGAGTGCAATATTTATTGAAAAAAATGAAATATGTCATTATATCACAGTCATTATTTCTTCTATTCGCGAAAAAGTCTAATAATGCAGAAACCGAAAAAATGCTTGCTGAAATCGTTTTTTATACATTTAAGTACCTGCATTATTCTTTGTCGATTGCTCTAATTTAGGTCTTCTGTACTGATAGTAATTTTCAGGAACTAACGTATTGTCTTTTCTACTGCAATAGAGTTTATCTTGGACTTGACGTAATTGTGCCATGGTTGGTATTGAATTGGATAGACGAATTTTTCTAGCAGCTTTACGTACATCATCTAAAGATTTTGCTGCCTTTTGATTATCCATTATCAGTTTGATCAATATCACGATCAGTGGCAGTGATGGCATAATAAAATTGATTAGATAACTTCGTAAAGTTATATCAATCATAGTTGCTAGTAGAAATGAGCCGACAACGACAACCAAACAGATAATCGTACAGTCATTTTTGAAGTGATATCTCAGTTTACGGTCGTATTCAAGGTTTGTTTCTTGGCATCTAAGCACTGCATGCTCATGGTCCAGTCCTTCTAATTCTATATGATACCAATTAGTCAAAGCTGCTTTAGGGTTAAATATGTACTTCTCCTCGGCATCTGCTATCATTGAACTTTCTGGTTTTTCTCCACTATTTGTTTCATTCCATTCCATGCCATACAAACTGCAATCAAAAAGTTCCTGTACCTTAGCACCGTTAGTTTTAGCTTTGGAAAGATAACCCGACAAAAACAATAAATCAAATAATGTTATACTTAATGATATCAAACCAACCCATGCAGTTAGATCCTCCTGCCAAAAGTTTTTAGCTAATAATTTGATAAAGTTCAAAAATATAACGACGACTATCGTTATGGTCAGCTGTAATCGATATACCTTCTTGGCATCAGCATAGATCACTCGTTGCGCTTTTAGCAAACGCATATTCTCAGGAAGTTCCTGCCTTGTTTTTATGTCGTTCATATAGCCCGATTTTAAATCGAATAATACGGAAAGTCCGAACCAAATATTTCACGCCATTTAGCTATTGATTCTTTCTGCTTTCCGTCGGTTTCTAACTGCCTTGCTTCGGTTGCACGATTAAAGTCTAATTCAGCACGATCTTTTATTGATTTGCGTTCATCCCAAGAGAGTGTATTCAAATTGCCTTGGAAACCTTTTGGGTCATTTAGTGGATTGTCAATTTGGTGATATACATGAGCAAATATTTTTGGGAGTTCTAGATCAATGTATTTGCTGCTCGTTATCCCGTAAGTATCATAGTAATGCAGAATGAGGCATTCTAGGAAATATGATCCCATGGTGTGGGCGGTGCGACGTTTAGTCCAATACTTCATGATCCTAACCACATCAAGAACGGAAATATCCTGCTTCCCATTAATCCTTGTTGTTCGTTCTTTATCAATCCTTGGATCAGTAGGCTTCCACTTACCATTTCCATCTGGTATCAGAAAAAAATCATTTCCGTTTTCTGGACTTGTAATGAAACAAGGTACGATATCATAAACCCATTCATAACCTAGCTCCAAAGTTACCGCCTCTTGGTTTCGTTTTATCTCTGCGTTTTTATAGGAAGGAACCTTACTCAGATATTCTTTGAATTTGTTAATTACTTTGATGGAATTGAGAGTGTCTGTACCATCGTTGCACAAAGCCCTTTGCTTATCTGCATCCTGAGGGACGTGAATTGTATAGCCGCCTGTTAAATTTTGGTTGCGCCAGTTACCCCGAGCATGGAGAACAATCATTAAATCAATATCGTCTAAAGGTCTTGTTTTAGTTTTACGGGAAAAAGAGCCATAATCTATGTTAGGTAAATCAGGATGTAGAAGCAAAAACTTTCCGTCATTAGGGAATTTTTGTATCTCATTTACAAGGTTTGCTTTACTTCTTTTAGCGATATCATTCCTGTCAGGGTCTAATCTAACTTGAGTTCGCATAAATTCATCAAATGCTGCATTAACTGTTGAGGCCATAATTTAGTGCTAAAGTGTAAATAAAAGCATAGTTAGGGAAATTACCTGAAATTTTGGATACATAGTTCTCCACACATCCGGCTGATACATATCTAGTTATCCTTAATGATTAAGTCGTTATATTGGTTATTTTTAATAAAATAGAAATATTTAAGTCGCGTAAGATATCATTCCCATAAATATATAAAGTGATTGCGACTAACTAGATCAAAATCATTTTTTCATTCTTGACAATTAGGATTTTTCCATTCTCCAACTCCAGCCAACCGTAGTCAAAGCAGAATCTGTATATGCCTTTAGAGGTGATGAGTGTCCTTGTGATAAACTCAAAGTTGAAACCGCCGTTTCGAAGCAAGAAATCAGTTACAACTGTTGAATCACCTTTTTTTGTATATAACTCTTGGAGTATCCTATGGTTTGTTTGAAGGATTTCATTGATCTTGCTGTAGAATATCGGCGCGTTCCACCTTTCCTCTTTTAACTGATCCCGCCTTGCACGATTTCTGCATTGATCGCTGCAAAACATTTTATCACTTCTTCCTTCGAATGTATTGCCGCAGTACTGATAACTGCAGAGTCTTTGGCTCTCTCTGAGTTGTTGCATCTTCATTAAAATTTAGGATTCTCGCTATTCTTTTTTTATCCGATCAGATCGGATAGTCTAATATACAACCGATTAGCCATAAATCAAATCTACAATTTTGTGTGTACCAAAAATGATAGACATGAAAAACCCAAATCTTACTACTGAGAATTTTTCTTCAGGAAACCGTAATTATTTCATTGATTTTAAACGGGCTATTAACGATAGCAGCTATATCTGTATCACCCGAAGCGATAAACTGCTGAATGGAGGTTATCGCAGGTCTAATGTGGTGGTCTTTGAAGAAGACTTTCACTTTCTGGTTTCTGCGTTTTCTTCATTATTTCATTCTGCTGCCCATTTGCAATTGGATGGAGCAGAATATTCCTGTAGACAAAAAATAGTTAATTGCGGAAAGGGGATTAAATCATGGGATCCTGATATGCGTCCCCGTGAGAAGTTCATTGCTCACGGAACGGACGCGCTCATTGATGTGGAATTAATGGCGATGCTCATTGGATCAGGAAGACCGAATCAAAGCGCTGTTGCGCTTTGTGGTGTGATCCTAAAGGCTGTCGGTGGCAGATTGGATTTGCTGGCTGGACAGGATCACAAAAGCCTGGCTAAATTTACAGGAATTGGACCTGCCAAATCATCTGCGATTCTGGCGGCACTGGAACTGGGCAGACGCATGTGTGCAGTTGGCTAAGCCTCTTTTTTTTCCTTGAATTTATTTCAGATTGGAAAATGAGCTTTGATTGGATTCAAGGTTGGTTGGCGCAATAACGCATATCACTTTTCAACGAAACGGATAAAAAGGCCGTGAATCTCGGACGTTCCGCTCGCTGCGAACGCATAATGATGCCGGCTTCGCCGCATAACCCTTCGGGACTTATAGTTCTCCGCTTGCTACGCATCCGTATTTCCGGACTTTCTTTTTTTCCGTTTTTTCTTTTGAAAAGATTTTTTTTTGGGAAAAGGGAAAGGAAATAAAAAAATGTAACACTTAATTTTTTAAACGATGGAAATCACAGGAAGATTGACTGCTGATGCAGTGGTCAGAACAGTTAGCGGAGACAGAAAGGTTGTAGGCTTTTCGATTGCGATCAATGATACTTTTCGCTCGGGTGGGGAACAAAAGAAGATCACCACTTTTATTGATTGTTCGTATTGGTTGAATACGGGTATTGCGGAGTATCTGAAAAAGGGCGGATGGGTTCAGCTTTACGGGCGTATCGGTGTGAATGCTTACATAAGTGGAAATAATGAGGCGAAAGCGTCGCTGACTTTTCACACTTCGGAAGTTAAGTTATTGGGTGCTGCTGCCCGTAATTGGGAGATGCCAAATGTAGTGGCTAAGGAAGAGGAAACCATTCCCTTAGTGAAGGTGGATTCGACTTTTGAGGGCATTGATGATGATCTGCCATTTTAATTTTTTGATTCATTCTTTAACTTTTAGACGATAAGATTATGGCACACAACTTAGCTTATAACCAAAAAATAGACAGACATAGTTTTTTCTCGGTACGGGAGAAAGCCTGGCATGGATTGGGAACTATTGTGGAGGACTACCCAAAGGCAGCGGAAGCGCTGCAATTTGCGGGGCTTGATTATTCGGTGGAGAAACGTCCGCTGTTTACGGTGGATAGTGAAAACCTGCGCTTGATGAATGAGCCTGATCCCGATGCGATTTTATTTGGTGCATCTTCTGATATTCCTGTTTCCAATTATTTCGCCACGGTGCGCACGGATTCGGACACGGTTTTGGGGGTAGTGGGAAAGGATTACGGTGTGGTACAAAACCGTGATGCTTTTGCTTTTTTCGATAGCATTGTTGGCGGTGGTGAAGGTATTCTGTATGAAACAGCAGGCGCACTTGGTAAGGGGGAGCGGATTTTTATCACGGCTAAACTTCCCTCATACATTAGGGTAGGGAAAGATGATCTGATTGAACAGTATCTTTTTTTAACGACTTCGCATGATGGTTTTGGTTCAATTACAGCTGCTTTTACGCCTGTACGGATTGTATGCAACAATACCTTAAATGCTGCTTTGCGTTCTTCAACTAACTCGATTCGTATTCGCCATTCTTCGGGTGCAGGGGAAAGATTGAAACAAGCACACACGCTGATGGGTATTTCGGGCAGGATCGGGGATGAGGTGGAGCAGATTTTTAACCACTGGGCTAAGGTGCGCATCAGTGATGACGAGGTCAAAAAACTCGTGCAATTGGCAATGGCACCAAATAAGGAGGTATTAGACAAGCTGCGCAATGGTACACTAGATGAAACCTCGAGCGTGTATAAAAACATGGTGGATGATGTATTTGCCTACGCTATGCAGGATGCCTCGCAGTTGCTTGATACCACCAAAGGTACTTTGTTTGGGGCTTACAATGCGGTTACTGGTTACTTTCAGAACGTGCGCAAATTCAGGGATAACGAAGCCAAATTCAAATCCATCATCGAGGGGATAGCAAAGCAGAGGGGACAGGTTGCCTTTGATCTTTGTTTAGAACTCGGTAAAAATGACCACATTTCTTTTCAGTTCAATTAATTCACAGGGGCGGTAATTCCGCCCCATAAATAAAATGCCATGAGTATATTAGCCGAAACCACAGAAAGAAAAGCTTTACAGGAAATCGCCAGATCGTTGCGCTTTTTTTCAAACCTTGACCTGCTTAATATTTCAGCAGGGGATGCCGTGCGCATCAGACACGCCGAACACATTATTAAAAGTATCATTGCAAATAACGGCTACCAGGTGCGCACCTCGAAACGAAGGGGAACTTATTTAATCAAGCAAAAATCATGAGAACCAATTTTTTTCAAGCCTTACAGCGTCTGCAAAGTGCGGGCGCATGGGTAATCAACGTAAACTTTACAGCCGACAATGATTTGATTGTTTCGGTTTTACTAAAGTCGCAGGATGGGGAAAATCAAAAAAGCCAATTGCCACCTATGGTTTTTAAGGGTTCAGCGCAGGATATTGACGAGGGAATCCTTGATGGATTAACGCAGCCTGTAGCCGAGACGAAATCCCTTTTCGCTAATAGTTCCGCTTATCACAAGGAGTTGGAAGAAGCTAAGGCAAAATTGGTAGCCAAACCCAAAGCCGAAAGACAAACTGCGAATGCTGATAAAACAAAGCCTTTGGGGGCTGCTCCGAATAAGCCAAAGTTTGAGGATGTCCTTAAAGAAATCAATTCCCTAAATGCAATGTGTAAGTATGCAGAAGCCGTTGCGATTATTCCAAGTGTAGAAGATTATCCCGATAAAAAAGCGGATATCGAAAAGCTGAGGACTGATTTGGAATGGAAAATGAAACAATTAACCTTATTGTAGCACTCAAAACCATTATCATGTTGACAGCAAGTATATTACCAAGGGTATTTATCTTTAAGGATAAAGATAGCGAAGTCAGATTATCTGATCCATCGAGCAAGATGTCTCCTGAGGAGGTCATGAATTTTTATTCGGGTACTTATCCCATCCTGACCACCGCTAAAATCGAAGGCCCCGAAATTAAGGGGGATGAAATAGAATATAAATTTTTAACCACTCTTGGAACAAAGGGCTAATCATGAAAGGGAAAGCAAAATGTATCAGCATCAAAGCTTACAGCAAAACGTGGCGACTGCATCAAAAGTTAGGACAGTTCGTTCAGTCTTTAAACCAAAGAGCCGATCTTTCGACAGTAAGAAACGAAAGGTATCAAAGTGCACCACCATCCATAGTGAAAATGGTTTTTTAAACCACTCTTTTGCGCCTTTGGTTAATGGTTATGCAAAAGAAATCAATTCATCAATTAGGGTAACGGAGCGTATCTTCTCCGCTGCCCGAAACCTTTGTGATCTTTACGATGTAGCATTGTTGGATTATAAGCATTTGGCATATCCTCAGAATGTGGCCAAGTTAGTTGAAGATTTACAGCAGGAAATTTCTGTCATAGATAACGATGCTGAAGTATTGGTAATTTCTAATGAAGTTGAATTGCCAACTTTGGCCATCACAAAAGTTTTTAATACCAAAACAACGCTTTACTATCTGCCTATAGAACCGCTGTATTTATTGAAGCAGCAAGAGGAGCGAAAGCAAACAGCCGAACTATTGCTTTCAGTATTATGCTATTTTTATCAGGTTGTTGGCATTCCCTATTTTGGAGAAAACAGCAGTTATATGTACTATGTGTATCAGATGATCTATGATTGGTATACTGATGAAGAATTTTGTGAAGATGCAGCAGAGCAGCAGCATGTAATGAATCACATTGCGTTAATAGAAAGTGAATCAGATAACTTACTTCAAGTTTTAAGTGATCAAGAGCAATTAAATTTATTGGGTGTCCGATTCACCGAGTTTCATCCAAAAACCACAGCAGAGGTTACATTGAAAGCCATTGCCTTCCGTGTCAACAAACTGATCGAAGATTTTCCGTGCCGTTCCATTATGGATAGCATTGAAGAAGACCTTAACGGCAATGATAGGGAGTGCAAAATTACCGCTGAACATTACCTTTCTTTTATCTGGAGCGCAGAAGATTGTTTGTACGATCAGTTGATGGAAATGGTCAACAGTGATTTACAGGAATATAATGAGATCGATGAGCCGATGAGTATGCAGCTTTTTGATCTGCCCCAATGCAAAATCTCTCATGATCTTAGCTTTGAGCAGGAGTTCTTTGATCTGCTGAACGAATTATCCGATAACCTATACGATTTCGCACATGAAAGACATCACTGACCTATTTTCACAAAGCTATACGCCATTTAAAGCATTGGTATTTTATCAGAACGAAAAGGATGATCTGTATGTGGAATCCTATGATATGGATGCCTTAGGGAAACCCATCAATGCACACCCCCTGTCACAAAGGGAGAGTAAAGCCTTATCTGAATCCCTGCTATCTAAGCAGGAAAATTCGAGTGATTTTCTTTGCTCGACAGGTTTATTGTCTGATCAGGTTTTATACGTGGACAGGAGCATAGATGGTTACGCCATTTGGTATACGCCCGAGATGAAAAGCCATCTCATTTTTAAAAGCGATTTGGGGATTTCAGATGGAGAAGCTTATTTGCCGCCTTTACTTTGGAAAGCATCAAAAAGCGGTTTGTCTCTTTGGGCTTTGGCGAATAATGATCGGCCAATTATGGAATCCACACTTTATCAAGCACCATTTTTTAATCTATCCACAGATGGCAGGGTTTGCATGGGTAATGTGAATATAAACTTTTCATTAAATGTTGATATAGACAGTTTTATCTCTCAATGGCAAAAGCTATACTTCGGATCAGCATTTAGTCATTTGCTGCAAGATATATCGCCTGTGAAGGGAAATATCGTTCAGCTTTGGCAACAGCAGATCGGTACGGAGAATCCCTTTCCGAAAAAGCAGTTAAAAAGATTTCCGAAATTATTAAAAGATATCATCTGATGAACGAAGCAAAGAAAAGGGCGCATATTGTTTACCCGTATTTAATCAATCCGACCAACCCCGTTTCAGTAAATCTGATTGGTGCAGGTGGCACAGGGAGTCAAATGCTGACTGCCCTTGCCCGAATCAATCAGGCGTTAATTACGCTTGGTCATGCAGGTTTGCAGGTCAATGTATTTGATGATGACCTGGTGCAACAGGCTAACCTCGCCAGGCAACTGTTTACCTCACATGAAATTGGCCTAAATAAAGCCGTGGTACTGATTAACCGCATCAACAGGTTTTTTGGAACGAATTGGAAAGCTGTACCCGAAAAATTCGAACAAAACACTAAGAATCCTAGTGGAAATAGGATGGCGAATATCACAGTTGCCTGTGTAGATACGGTTAAATCCCGTGTAAATATTGAAGCCTTGCTACATGCTGATGACCGTAAAAGTGCACAACGGGACAGCAATCTATATTTGCTTGATTTTGGAAATAGCAAAGATACGGGACAGGTACTCTTATCAACAATAGGGGAAATTGCACAGCCGAAATCCGAGAAATTCACAGCAGTAGCTAAATTGCCATCATGGGTGGAAGATTACCCTGCACTATTAAGCGAATCAGAAGACAAGGATAACACGCCCAGCTGCTCATTAGCAGAGGCTTTGGAAAGGCAAGACCTTTTTGTTAATTCAGGCCTTGCCAATATTGGCGCTTCTTTACTATGGAAAATGTTCAAAGATGGGATATTATTTAACAGGGGGTTTTTCATGGATATTTCGGATCATCGAATGCAACCAATAGCAATTTGAATGAGGTTCAAGTCCGGCCGTCCACTGGACGGCCGTAAGCCTCGTGTTCTGCAAACACTCAACTGTTCAGAAGGCAGTTTGTAGTCAAAATCAGCTGAAATCACTTTTATTTATCATTGAAATAAGGTGATCTTAGTTTTTGATTTAAAGTTGTTTAAGCAAATAATTAACAAATTCGCAAAAATTTTTGAGATTGTATCAAATTTCGCTTGAAAGAACTATGACAGGCTGACAGTCGCACGCATACTACGAGATTACAATAGGTTCATTTTGGGCTCAATCCAGTTCAATTCGGTTCAATAATTTTAGGTCTGATGATTTCGGTTTAATTTAATATAAAATTTAAAACTAAGATGATATGGATATTTCACAAATAGTGACCAAAGCGGATATTGAAAAATTAAAGGAAGAGATTTTTGCAGAATTGAATAGGATTAGGTTTCATGGCCAGAAAGTTTCTGTGAATAAACAGTGGTTGAAAAGTTATGAGGTTTGCCAGCTTTTATCGATCTCAAAAGGAACATTGAGTACCTACAGAAGAAATGGTATTATTAGATTTACTAGGATTGGTGGGTTAATGTATTACAGCTATCAGGATATTTCGCTGTTGTTGTCGAACAAATAGTATTCTTCAATCCTTGTTTATAGTGAGGAAAAATGCCTTATTTTCTTTAGCTCATAAAAAAAAAAATATTGCTATTGCATCATTGATGCAACCTTTATTGGTCAATGGATTTTGACCACTATTTCTCTTATCATCAACCTTCGGAATGATTCTCTTAATAACGGTAATTAAATCTCTAATTATACTACTCATTCCATAACCACTATCGGTATATTCAGTGAGATTATAGCTAATATAAGTATCACCATCATAAGCGAATGATAGAATATCTTAATAAAAAATTGTATCTTTATTAAGATCTTTTTTCTTATTTTTATTCTATATAATAGCACAATTCTTATAGGTTAAAACTTAAAAATACTATGGATTCCAGGACGTATATGACCAGATCTGATTGCTTTGCAGGAACTATCCTTTGTTAAGGATCTTGTATCTATAGAAAGGATTTCTAAGTCCTTCATGTCCGATTTTGATAATTTCTTTTTTGGTAAAACTTTAGTTAAAGCCAGTAACGATGTCCTTTTTGCTTATCCTCATGATATCAAAAAATGGGTTAAACATCTGTTTGTAAAGTATAACGATTAGTTTTGCCGTGCTTACTGATTACCTGATTAGGTTTAATATTGCATTGGAGTCTTTCAAGATCCAATTTCCAACTAATTTATGGTCTGAAAGCTTCAAGAATGGGCTGCTTAACGATTTTACATTTAATCCTTCGAGGATTGAAGATGTTATTCTTAAATATGGTGAAACAATACATTTTCTGGATGATGAGCTGATTGCTTAGACAAAATTTTCCAGTTTTTTAGATATTGGAAACCAGTCTCTTGGTAAATGCATACAATAGGAGTTTGGAGTAAGAATTAACTTAGGCACATAATTTGCTTATAGATAATTAATTATTACATTAATTTATAATTTTTATATCATTAAATTAATTGTTATTATTTATCTTTGTGTAAATGAGGCCGGCAGTCAACATATCTGAATTCCTTCCAGAACATCTTTTCTGGGATGTTAATGTTTCTACTCTTGATGTAGTTGAGGATAAGGACTTTATTATTCCAAGGGCTCTTTTTGCAACAACTGAGGATACATTCGACGAAGATATTACCCTTTTGGAGCAACTTTACAATCGATCTGAAATTGTATCAGAGCTTCGAACAACCAAAGAACGTATTAGTAATTCGGTGTGTACATTGGTAGCACGTCGTTATCATGTAAAACACTTCTCAAGATATTAATGCCTGCGATTTCGGATTCGCTTCTGGAAACCATCATCGAACTTCAAGCACTTCCAAGCTTAAAAAATGCTTATTTAGGAGGTGGTACAAACTTGGCCATACGTTTTAATCATAGGGAATCCGTAGATATTGACCTTTTCTTTTCGGGGATAGTTGGTAAGTCTGGATATAACGAGGTTGAAAAACAACTTCGAGAACATTTCGGGGATCGACTTAGCAGATACCATTATCCTTGCGCTAAAGACGACCAGTTCATTTTCAGTAGATGCTGGATAAAGACGGGTACGCTTAATATCAAGGTGGAAATACTTCAAAATACTAATTTCCTTGACGATTGTGAGGAAATAAATGGTGCCCGCCTTGCAACCACTAGAGATATAGGTGTACTAAAATTGATGACGGCCGCAAATAGGGGAGCTTTTAAGGACATTTACGACCTGGATTATTTAAGTGAGCAGATCAGCTTAAAAAAAATGCTCGACGATCTCAAACATAAACAAGAGACTTTCAATAAGCCAGAACATAGAACAATCTTTGATGAAGACGGGGAAATAAGTCCTGTCGAGGATCCACTAAGTCTTTTAAGATTTGAAGCGGCTTCATCCGAAAGACAAGATCGGCCAAGCCATAGTGACCACAGAATTATCCCTGTAGAAGGTAGCAAAAATTTAATGAGCGCTAAAAGTAGTTATCGCAGAAAAATACGCAGATTATGCACAGAGTTGGGGATTGAATTTCCTGGCGTCCAGCCGGTTAATTAGATCAATATAATCTTTCTAGTTATTGCATTGCTATAATCAGCAACCTAAATCATTGCATGTTTAGGCAATTCCTAATCAAGTTGCACGATTTGTATATCATTGATATGCTAGAAGAAATGTAGCTTGTTTTATACTCTCTTACCAAAGTAAATTTGATTTAAACGACTGAAAATCACCTTATTTTTGAATTTGTTACAGTGGTGCGAAAACATTGCTTTATCTGAAAAAACATATTTTAACTACTTTCTACTTTTTTAGCTTACTTAAAAATAGATACACAACGAAGCATGATCGCGATTTGTTTTTCATGCAAAATTTTGATATTTTTAAGTTAATAAAAACAGCGTTTTTTTCGCTTTTGAAAATCATAATTTAAACCAAATTTGGGTTAAAAAAAATAGAAAAAATTAGAGCAACCAATTAGTAACCAAGAATTTCAAGAGTGTTATAAATAGTTGTTAATGTGTAGGTTATAAAATAAAATGTCATCCTGCCATCCCGACACTTACAGATACTAATCGTATCAAAAACCCTCTAAATGATAAATTTAAGAGGTTTTGTTTTTTAAGTCGGGTCAATATCTAGCAATACGTTGCAACTCAATCAGTGCCCGATCACTTATCCTTCATTCATAATCATTTCTGAAAATTATTTAATCTTAACTATTTCCTGCTATTTTTTTGATCAATCCAATTTATCCATTCCTTGATACACGCTTGTTTTATTAAGATTAATTTTAAATAATTTTGTTTCTGATCGAAGTTGTTATATTTTTGCGCTATTATTCATAATAATTCTAAATAAACCAGGCACAATATTCATGAAGATCCGATTTAGCCTGATAGTGTTATGCGCTATCTTGTTATTAACATTGCCTTATCAGGCGAATGCTCAAAAATCACTAACCCTTCAAGGGTTTGTACGAGATAGACTTGGCAAGCCTCTTCCGGGTGCTACGATAAACGTCGAAGGGACTAACCTGATTACTTCAACAAATAGCAAAGGTTATTACAAGTTGAAGGTAAATAATGGAAAAATTACTGTACATTTTCTATTTATCGGTTTTAAGGGCGTTAGTAGAACACTTGATTTAAATGCTGATGCGAATGAAGATGTTGTTTTACAAGAATCAGATTCCGACCTCCAGCAAGTAGAAATTACTGGTCGAAAGGAAAAAGCTTACAAAACTAAAGCAACCTTTATCGGTAAAATTGAAAACGAATTAAAGGATATTCCGCAATCAGTATCCTATGCCAGTAAGGAACTTATAGCCGACCAGGGATTGATGAGGGTAGGCGAAGTGGTAAAAAATTTCAGTGGCGTAAATCAATTCAGTTTTTATGATGATTTAACGATCAGGGGCTTTCGTGTTAATGGTCAATCCAACACACAATTATTAAATGGGCTAAGGACAAGCACTGGGTTCTGGAAACAGTCATTAGCGAATTATCTTGAGCGGATTGAGATTTTAAAGGGGCCATCTTCAGCACTTTTCGGAAACGCAAGTCCTGGTGGGGTGGTGAACCGTGTAACTAAAAAACCACTTGATGAGACCAGGAGATCGGTAAGCATGACGCTGGGAAGCTTCAATACATTCCGCGGGCTTGCAGATTTTACCGGTCCGGCAACCAAAGACAGCACACTATTATACCGTTTGAATGTAGGTTATGAAAATGCGGAAACATTCAGAGATCTGATGTTTGATAAAAACATCGTTATCGCACCATCCCTAACCTTTGTTCCTTCAGAAAAAACCAGGATTAACTTTGATCTGGTGTATACAGATTCAAAGAGTAGGTTAGATAGGGGACAGCCTATATTCGGGAGTTTTGATCTGAACTCCACACCGCAGTCACTTTCCCTTAATACCACAAATGATTATCTAAATGAATTAACTTACAATGCTACCGTATCCATTACGCACAAGATTAATGACGCATTAAGTCTCAATGCATCATATCTTAAAACCGGATATTCGGAAGATTTAAACGAGCACCGGACTTCCAACGCTTATGCTGTAGATGGCACAGGAGCATCAATTAATAATCTGGCAGGGATGATTGTACAGATCAGAAAGCGTAAACGTTTCATTGATAACTTTTCGGGCTATATCAATTACACACCCAAAACCGGTGCTTTTGAGCATAAAATTGTGGCAGGATATGACTTCGGTAGTGAGGTTACGCCATTGGGTGGATCTCAGTTAACGGCGAATGGGTATCGCAACGCCGCAAACAATGGTTCTATCGCTACTTATGTACCTGCAAACCGTAGCCGGTACCTATTGGATGCCGCAGGTAATCCGGTGCCAAACGTACCGCATTTTAACCTCAATGATCCGTTATCTTCACAAAGAATGCAGGATGACAGCAAACTTTTCTTTGCCCAGTCCGTAGTCGCGCCAACATATTATTATTTAAACTCAGGTTATGTTCAGGATCAGCTAAAAATCGGTGCACTACAGGTATTACTGGGGCTCCGTTACGAATATTATACAGATTTTGCCAATTACAAAACGCAAACTGAGGCCAAAACAAATTCACATGCCTGGTTGCCCCGTTTAGGTGCCGTATATTCGGTTACGCCTAATGTTAATATTTATGGAAGTTACGTGGAAGGCTACAATCCCCAAACTTCCTCAACCATAGCAAATCCTAATGCCGGCGGACCTTTTGATCCTTTAAAAAGTAATATGGTAGAGTTTGGTGCCAAAACAAGCTGGTTCAGGGATCAGTTGAGCATTAGCGCAGCTGTTTATCAGATCAAACAAACCGGCGCACTTTATGCAACACCGGGTGTGGTCGATTTATTAAGGCAGATTGGTGATGAACAATCCAGAGGATTTGAACTCGACGTTATTGGTAAGATAATGCCAAACTGGAATGTTATCGCATCTTATTCTTACAACCGGGCTAAAATTCTGGAAAGCGGAACAGCCGGGGAGGTTGGAATACAGAAACCGAATTCCCCAAAAAATACGGCAAATCTATGGACCCGGTACACCTTTACTGATGGTGCTGTAAAAGGCTTTGGCGTTGCGCTGGGTGTAAATTATATGGACAAACGTAACCTGATCTATGATGCGAGGTTTAGCCCTGTAGATCAGATTACAATTCCTTCTTATATATTATTTAATGCCGGACTTTTTTATAACATAGGCAAGCTTCAATTGCAGCTTAATGCCAACAATATTGGCAACAAAAAACACTGGGTTGGGGGCTATGATTATCTTCGCCTTTTCCCTGGGCAGCCTGAAAATTATATGTTAACAATCGGATATTCCATCTAATGGCAAAAACCAGATTTAAGAAAATAACGGGCTGGCTCCACCTTTGGGTGGGGTTGGTTACCGGACTCATCGTATTTATTGTTTCGGTTACCGGCTGCATTTATGTCTTCAATGAAGAAATATTTGATTTGGTACACAAGGACATTGTATACGTTACCAAGACCGGCCAAGCAAGGCCGGTTTCTGAGCTTATGGCGAATGCGCAGCATGCCCTTGATAAAAATAAAATCCTGACGAATGTCAAGATTTCCGGTGAGGATAAGGCTTACGTCTTTTCAGGGTTTAAGGTGAATGAAAAAGAGAAAATTAACCTATCGTACTTTAGTCAGTTTGAGTATCTGGATGAAGTGTACGTTAACCAATATACTGGAAAGGTGTTGGCTGTAATCGATATGCGTTATGAATTCTTTAACGTAGTAGAGCAGATGCACCGGCAATTGCTTTTTGTCAAACCTGTGGGTAGCTTGATTGTGGGTTCAAGTATATTGCTTTTTCTTTTAATGCTCATCACCGGTTTTATTTTATGGCTACCCAAAAATTATAAGCAATTCAAAAAAAGCATCACCATAAAATGGAATGCTAAATGGAAGCGCGTAAATTATGATCTGCATAATTCATTGGGGTTTTATGTACTCCCGATAGCGATTTTGATCGCGATTACCGGATTGGTATGGTCATTTAAATGGTGGGAGACAGGAATCTACCGGATGTTAGGGGATAAAGGGAAGGCTGGTTTTACCAGGACACTTCCGGTAATAAACGCCAGCGATTCAACGCTAAATAAACTTGACCTGATTCACTACGATTTATTAAAACGGCTCAAAGGCGATTGGATTGATGTCGGTATTGGAATCCCAAATGATCAAAATAAGGTCTCGATGTCGTTCGTTAGCATTAAGTCTAATCACGACGGTTGGAGAGGGGTAAGTTATTATTTTTATGATGGGAGGACTGGAAGGTTTATCGACGCCTTGCCGCATTCAAAAAAGACACTCGGAATGAAGTGGCGAAATTCAAATCTTGGCATTCACACCGGGCGGCTTTACGGTTTGGGAACTCAGCTCCTGGCTTTTGCAGCTTCGCTGATTTGTGCCTCACTTCCCATTTCCGGCTTTTTAATCTGGTGGGGAAAAAGGAACAAAAAACCAAGGAGAGGAGTGTGATCTATTGGGTTTTTGCGTAAAAATTATGCAAAATGGAACATAGCTACTATTCTGATCTTTTTTCATCTGCCTCTCTGGCGACTACGTTCCTATGAATGGCAGGGACTAATCCTTATTTTTCAATTATTTCCACCTATCTGAATCCACTATCACCTAAAAGACCTTCTATGATCTAGAGTCTATAACAACAGAAAGATTCTGGTATACTTCCCAAGAGGTTAAAGTGTAACTACCCATTTCTTCCGCACTGCTTACCCAATTTGTAACTGGGTAACCACTGGGTGAGCACTGGGTAAGCACTGGGTAAGCACTGGGTAAATCCTGGATGGTGACACCTCTGTAGCAGTGTTATTTTGAAATAGAGTTAGCCGTTTAAGCAAAGTAGAAACGCCTTTTAAACAAAATCGATTTCTTTCCCGCGCTATAGATTTGCAGTATAAAATTTATATCATGGAAAACAAGGAATCAAAACAGGCACCAATTGGCTCAGGCTTTGGTGCAGCCTCAACTGCTGCAGAGGTGATTAAAGGAATAAACTTAAATGGGAAAGTAGCAATCGTAACTGGCGGGTATGCAGGTATAGGTCTGGAAACGGCTAAAAGCCTCGCTAATGCCGGTGCTACAGTAATCGTTCCTGCCCGAAATGCAGAGAAAGCTGCTTTAGCGCTAAGCGGAATTGAGAATATTGAGACGGAATACATGGATCTAATGAATCCGGATTCTATTAATGGTTTTGCTCAAAAGTTTCTCAGCTCCGGCAGGCCAGTACACTTGCTGATCAATAATGCAGGAATCATGTGGGTGCCTTTACAGCGTGATGCCCGGGGTTATGAATCGCAATTTTCAACAAACCATCTTGGACACTTCCAATTGACTGCTTTGTTGTGGCCTGCTTTGAAAAAGGCCGATGGTGCAAGGGTTGTAAACGTTTCTTCATGGGGACACCGCTTCTCACCGGTGATATTCGATGACCCTCATTTTTTGCAACGCGAATTCGAAACTTTGCAGGGTTACGGACAATCTAAAACAGCAAATATTCTTTTTACGCTGGAACTGGATTACCGGGGTAAATCGGACGGGGTGAGGTCTTTCTCTTTACATCCGGGCGCGATTGTTGAAACCGACCTGAAGCGTCATCTTACCACTGAGCAGCTGATCAATATTGGCGTTTATGATGCGGAAGGAAAAACGATTCTAAACCCTGATATGGGCATGAAAACCATAGAGCAGGGTGCCTCCACAACAGTATGGTGTGCAACAAGTCCAAAATTAGATGGCTTAGGTGGCCTATACTGCGAAGATACCGAGGTGGCAGTTTTGCACCACAATGATGAACATGTAACCGAGCTGACTTCTATGGATCTGCCCAAAGGGGTAATGCCTTATGCTGTTGATAAGCAAAGTGCTGAAAAGCTTTGGACTTTAAGTGAAAACCTGATTGGACTTAGCTTTCATATCGATTAATTAAGATCAGTCTAAGGATTCATCATGTTTAGGGTAGGCGATGTTCAGACTACCCTGATTTTTTTCTAAATTTGTTTAATATTATATATGGCGGCAAATGATAGTTCTGGAAATGGCGAAATAGTACTGGCCTGCATAGAAGAAAAATTCTTTCAAAAGGAAGTACTGATCGAGCAGCATGCCCTGGTCAAAATCCTTTCTGGAGAAATGCGTGTGGTACAGGCGGACAAACCCCATTTTTTTAATGCCGGCGATATTGTGCTTTTTCCTCGCAACACGCTGACGACGGTAACCAAATGTCCTAAAGATGACCGTCCTTACCGCTCGGTTCTGCTCTACATTAGCGCAGATCAATTACAGCGATTCTATGCTAAAAACGAATATAATGCCAAGGGTAGCTATGATCCGCAGCTCAGGATCTATAGTGCAAATTTATTGTTTGAAAGTTTCTTTTCTTCGCTAATCCCTTATCTGGAACTCACCAGTGAACTTCCTGATGAGATTGTTTCGATCAAGATTGAAGAAGCAATATCGGTGTTGAGGAATGTTGACCCGGGGACCGACAATTTACTGGGTAATTTCAATCATCCTGGTAAATTGAATTTAATGGATTTTATGCAGAAAAATTATATGTTCAATCTTACCCTGGATAAGTTTTGTTACCTGACCGGACGAAGTCTTACGACTTTTAAAAAGGATTTTAAAAAAGCCTTTGGTACTACGCCACAACGATGGTTGACATCGAAACGTCTGGATCTTGCCCATCACGAGCTAAAAAGAAAAGGCCGCAAACCCATCGAAGTGTATTTTGAGGTGGGGTTTGAAAATCTGTCTCATTTCTCCTATGCTTTCAAAAAACAGTTTGGATATTCCCCAAGCGATATTCCTGCATAGTATACCGGAAATCACTACAGGCGATAAGTGTAGCAACAAGGAACTCCGCAAAAGTAATCGGCATGGAGGCAAATCTGGGTACGGTCAGTAAAGGTAAATTGGCTGATTTCATCATCCTCAATGCCGATCCGACCAAAGACATCAAAAATAAAAGGAAAATAAATGCAGTTTACAAGGCAGGCAAGCTGGTCAAATGGTAACTTTCTGATGCGCTTGCCAGTAAGGTCAAATATGGACTCTGTCAATGCCGGCGCGAACGCGGGAAGCCCAGGCTCTCCAATACCCCCGGCATCAGTATCATTTTCCATGATGTGGACTTCGATAGGCGGCGTGTTTGTGTCCTGTTTGGAGGATTTGCCAATCTCATTCCTGGTCGCTAACTTAGTATCCTACGTAACATAGCGATGAAAAAACTTATTATACTTTCTTTGGTATTAAGTGTGATCTATAGCACGATATCCCATGCACAAACAGAATCAGGTGGGGTGATTTTTTTCAAAGGAACTTGGAAAGATGCGCAAAATGAGGCCAAAAATCAGCAGAAACTCGTTTTTATTGATTTTTATACCGATTGGTGCGTGCCTTGTAAGCGTATGGACGTTGAGATTTTTCCGGATAAAAATGTTGGCGCGCTTTACAATAAGCTATTTATAAATATCAAAGTAAATGCAGAAAAGGAGAGGGAGTGTTGCTGGCAAAAACATTCGGCGTTCGGGCATATCCCACCTGGATCTTTACCGATGAAACTGGTCATGTCATTTTCAGAGGACTCGATTTTATGTTAACCAAAGATTTTATTGAGCTCGGAAGGGAGGCTTCAGTTCACAACAATGATTCTGGAAGTCTGGCTAAACTTGAACAACGCTTTTTAAATGGAGAGCGCCGGCAGGACTTCTTGAAAGCCTATATCACTAAGCGTACGGAAATGAAGTTGCCCAATGCCGATATGCTTAATACTTATTTGAAATTTGTACCTAAAGATCAACTTAGCAGAAATGAAGAGATTGTATTTTTAGGCAAAAATATTGGTGCCCGCCAGTCTGCTGCTGTTGATCATGTGCTTTCTGGATTACCAAGGCTGACCGAATTACAAAAGAAAGACGTCTCTGCGCGCTTGTTTAGCCTGTTCAGCAATGAGTTTGGGATAGCTAGAAAAGAAAAAAGACTCGAAGATCAGTACAAAATCATTAAGCAAATGGAGATCATATTATCTTCAGTCACAACAGAGCAGATGAATACGGCAAACCTCATTAAGCTGCTTTATTTTACCGAAACAAAGGATAGAGAAAATCTCAAGCGGGTGAGCCAGTCCATTGCACAAAAATTAATGGCTGTTAAAGATGAGGATATAACCATAAGAAACCTGGAGCTCTATAACGAACTCATGGAACCATTTATCTCTGGTGAACGTGACAGTACATCAATTCCAGGCTTTTCTGAGGAGGCAAAACGATTGCAAAAGCAGCATTCGGCTGAGATTGCATCGCGTTTGTATCAGGTTTCAGATGCTAATTTCAAAACACTGTCCCAGGATGATCCGGCTTTGAATGATGCCCTGAAATGGGCAGAACGCGCACACGCTTTAACTCCCAACGAGGCTACCCAAAAATTGGTGGCCAACCTCAGGGCAAAGGTCGGTGGATAGTTATTCGGTATTTTCATGGTAAGCGGCCAAAACATTTGCACTACCTTACCGCTGTATATTTTATTTTCAGGTAAATGTTTATAATTGTCGCTCTATAACCTTAATTCAGGGAAATGATCAATTATAATAACAGAATCTTTATTCCATCATCCAATTCTGACAATGGAGAAACCTCTGAAGAGACAAAGTTTCATTATTCACAAGTGGATAATATACTTACTGCCAGCTATTCCGGAGGTCAAATCCAGACAGGACATTTAATAGGTATTGTTAGTGCCGACGGCTCAATTGATATGCGGTATCACCAGGTAAATTCGTCCGGGCAGTTGATGACAGGGATATGTAATTCAATCCCTGAGATATTGCCTTCCGGAAAAATTCGGCTCCACGAAACCTGGGAGTGGACTTCCGGCGATAGATCAAAAGGTTTTTCAGTTATAGACGAGGTTTAGTTTTTGATAATGTCGCCTTTAACTAACTTGCACTTTACATGCGTATTCCTTACGTAGTGTTATGGCCAATGATTTATCTTTGTTAGTACATTTACTAAATGAGTTATAGCCATGAAAAATATATCAGGTAACCTGGAATTCTGGTCGGTTCTGTTTTTGATCCTTATTTCAACATCATCATATGGTCAAAGCTACCAATACCAGCAGGATTTACCTATCAAAAATGGAAAGCTGTTATACGAAAAAATCGTTGAGGGAATGGATGTGAAGAAGCCGCTATTATACGCCAGCGCAAAAAAGTGGATGGCTGATAAGCTTAAAAATACCGGACCTGTTCTCCAGTCAGAAGACATCAATACAGGACAACTCATCGGGAAAGCATTTTTAGACGTCCAGAACCGGTCTTCCCTGGTGAGCAGTCTTGAAGGATACCCGATCTATAAGTTTAGCGTTCAGTTCGATGTCAGAGACGGAAAATACCGGATGAGGATATATGACATCCTTTTAAACATCCAGCCCCGGGTTGGAGAGGAAGTGACCGCTAATCTTGATTCGCTGATCCTGAAATCTCCACCCATAACAGGAAAAGCCCGCATTGACAGGGCAAAGGCAACTTCACTGGAATTAAATACCATTTTCCGGGGGCTATTGAATTCCTTTAATGAAATCATCAAGGAGGCCAGACTCGATGACTTTTAAATCACTCATTGCCTGCCTGATAAATGTTAACTGTATTTAAACCAGGCTTCATCGCCGCATCAAGGCAGGATCAAAGCAGGATAAAGGCAGTCAAATCCCACCATCCCTGCCCCCTAAACTTCATGATAAGCACCTTAACTCCACCTTTTAGCGCAAAAAGGTAGTGTCACTGTGGAGTAGAGGTGGAGTCAGATTTTGCGAATAACCGGCTTAGTCAATAATTTTCAGCGAAATCTGACTTAGCAATTGGGTTTCTGCAATATTCTTTGTAATATAAGCCGACTAACCAAATTTATCATGCAAGATACGTTCCAGTTCATCTACGGAAAAGCAGGGATTATTCGCACATTACAATCCCTCAAGCTCATTACAATCGGTTTGTGTGCAACCTTATTGCTTTTCACAGGTAAAATAAGCGCCCAGGTTCCGCTTAAAATAGATGACAATACCCCACACCAACTCTTTACTTACAATCAAATCGACATTCTGGAAGATCCAACAGGTAAACTCGGCATCGGAGAGGTCATCACTTCAGTATATCAACATCAGTTTAAACCCAATAAAAACCGGATCCCCAAAAACGAGCATCAGGCATCTGCTTATTGGTACAGGTTTAAAATCGGTCACAATGAGGCCTCTCAAAAGAAATGGATCTTGGAGTTTTTTGATCAGTCCATAACCGACCTCAAACTGTACGTGTCTGACGGCTTCACCAGCTATCAGGAAAATTCATTCGGTACCCGATATGATTTTGCTAACAGGGTATATGAACATAAGAACTTTACATACGACCTCAATAATAATTCTAACAAACTGTTAACTTATTATGTCAGGATTAAATGTGATAATCCGGTAAGCGCTATTTTTGTGGTGCGCGATTTCAGGTGGTTTTTAGGCTATGCCATTAGCGAATACTTCATATTCGGGTTATTCTATGGTATGATCTTCGTGTTTTGCTTGTACAACCTGCTCATGTATTTTGCCATAGAAGGGAAGCAATATCTGTATTATGTACTGTACAATCTCGGGATTGGCCTTTACGAAATGTGCAACGATGGTATTGCTTTCCAATACCTCTGGCCTTCTTTTCCTGCACTAAACACCTATGGATTCGGGGTTTCACTTTTCATTAGTAGTATATTCGGAATGCTCTTTACCATCAGATTCCTTTATCTCAAGGCAAAATCACCACTATTCCACAAGGTAGTTTTGTGCACCATCTTTCTACGTACCGTATTTTTTCTGGCCTGTTTAATCTCTCCAACGCTTTTCAACTTTAAGATAATCGAAATCATCCCGCTGATCGTGGTTTTCTTATCTGCTATGTCCGTTTACCGGATGGGTTTCAAGCCTGCACTGTTTTTGGTTTCAGGTTACGCAATTCTCCTGTTTGGTTTCGCTGTTAAAATACTGTTACTGCTCAAATGGATTCCTTACGGCACGCTGGTTTATTATAGTTTAAGTATTTGCTTTGTTATCGAAATGGTATTGGTGTCATTTGCAATCGGAAACAGTATCCGGAGTTTAAGAAAGAAAAAGAACTTTGCACAAAAACGCATTATAGAACAGCTTCAGGTGAATGATAAGCTTAACCAGACACTGAATAATGAACTGACAGCGATGGTTGAATCCAGAACGCGTGAGCTTCGTGAGAAGGCAGAAATTATTGAGGCACAAAACGTGGAAATTTCGGTAATGAATGCAATGTTGAAACAGGATGTTAAAGAACTGAACCTGAACATCGAGCGTGTAACCAAGGCACGTGTCATGGCTAAAAAAGTGGATTTTGAAGAGTTTAGCAGAATCTATCCTGACAAAGAAAGTTGCTTTAAGTACCTCTCTGAGTTAAAGTGGTCTGCGGGATATGCCTGTAAAAAATGCAGTAATGATCACTATTTAAATGGTGCCACACCCCATGCCCGTCGTTGTACCCGCTGCGGTTACGATGAATCAGTAATTGCCGGAACACTCTTTCAGAACAGCCGGATTCCAATTAATAAAGCACTTTATATGCTCCTATTGGTGTACAACTCCAAAGGCACAATATCTTCCTATAAACTCTCTCAGATTCTGGAGATCCGGCAGGGAACCTGCTGGACTTACAACTCCAAAATGCAGAAGATTTATCAGGAGAAGAAAGACATGGTGAAAAAGGCCGGGGAAGAGGGGTGGACTAAACTGATCATGGAGTAGAATGGCTATCAATACCCTAAATCGCTTAAATATTCACAAAAAAAAATCTTGCTGTTAAAGCGTATTGCCCTGATTTTGATTAGTAGCTATAGCGCTGTCCTAAACAGCTTTTTTGTTTTTAAGTTATTGCGTTTAAAGTGTATTGGTTTTGTATTTAACTAATTGAAATGTAGTGATTTATGTATAATTTCTGTTTGTTTTTTGGTTTTAAATAGAATACGTTTGTGTTCTTAATTTCTTAACCAAATACAATTATGAGAAAAAAAATTACGCTATTTTTTAGTTTGGTTTGCTTTATGCTGCTCTCTGCCCACGCGCAGGAAGCCACCATAAAGGGAACCGTAAAAGACAAAGCAGGGGCGGGCATCCCCGGTGTTTCGGTGAAAATTAAAAACGCAAGAACGGGTGTCTCTACCGGGGCTGATGGTGGTTTTTCCATTGGCGCACCAGCCAATGCTACACTGGTATTTTCAGCAGTTGGCTATACCCCACAGGAGGTAGCAGTCAACAGGCGCACTACTTTTTCAATCATCTTGCTTGATGAACCCCAAAACCTCAGCGATGTGGTGGTAATCGGTTATGGTACTGCAACCAAACGCGATGCTACTGGTGCCATCTCCAGTGTTAAGGCTACTCAGCTAGAGAATGAAAATCCGCAGAGTCTGTCCGACGTACTCCGGGGAAATGTTCCGGGACTGTCTGTAGGCCTGAGTTCAAGTGCCAAAGGCGGGGGCGATTTCCTGGTGCGTGGAAAATCAACGTTAAGCGCCGGAAGCTCGCCATTAATTGTATTGGACGGCGTGATTTACAACGGACAGCTGGCAGATATTAACCCCAATGATATTGAAACGGTAGACGTACTGAAAGATGCCAGTTCGCTGGCTGTGTACGGTGCCAAAGCTGCAACAGGCGTAATCGCCGTAACCACCAAAAAAGGTAAAGGCGATGAGCCACTCATCACCATCAACACCAACGCCGGCTTTGCCGAATTGGCCAAAAACATGCGTAGTTATGATGGAGAAGACTTCCTGGCCTGGAGGGGCGACGTATTAAGGAGCGGCGCAACAACACCCGAATATCTGTATAATGACCCCAGAAATCTTCCTGCCGGAGTCACGTTAAATCAGTGGTTAAACGGTCAAACGGGCGATCCCGTAGATTTGTGGTTAAACCGCCTGGGCCTCGTGGCCAACGAAAAAGCCAATTACCTCGCAGGTAAAACAGAACCCTGGTACGATGATATTTTTAGAAAAGGGTTTCGCCAGGACCATACCCTAAGCCTAAGCGGAAGAAAACAGGAAATCAACTATTACATGTCTCTGGGTTACCAAAAGAACCAGAACGTAATTGAAGGTGGAGACTATACCGCCATCAGGGCCAGGATTAACCTGGAAGGACAGGTCGCAAAATCAGTCACACTTGGAATGAACTTCCAGTTCGCCGATCGCGATGAAGCCAGAACCGGCACCGGCTCACTCGAGGCAGACTGGACCCAACTCATCAATCTTTCCCCTTATGGAGACCGTTACCTCGCTAACGGAGAGTTGCGCCGGATCCCTACCGACGACAGCGGATTGAACGCCAGAAATCCTTTTTTAAGCATGACCTATAACGAAAGGATGAATAAACAGAATACCATTTTCGGAAGTGTATATGGCAAGGTAAAACTTCCGTTTGGCTTTAGCTACCAGATCAATTTTAGCCCCGGACTGGATTTCTACCGTACCTTCGATTACCGCTCTTCCAGAAACCCTGATGTGGTAACTCCCGGCGGTTCGGCAACCAGATCAAATGAAACCCGCTACAACTGGCAGGTCGATAACCTCATTAAATGGAATAAAACCTTTGCCAATATTCACAATTTCGACCTGACGCTGCTTGCAAATGCCGAAAAATACCAAACCTGGTGGACACAGGCAGGTAATGAGGGTTTTGTACCGGGCGATGTGCTGAGCTACCATAACTTATCAAGTGGTGTCAAGCCAACAACCAACAGTGAAGATAAAGTTTATACGGGCGACGCTTTGCTGGCCAGGTTAACCTATTCACTTTTACAACGCTATTACCTTACCCTTACCGTTCGCCGTGATGGATATTCTGTATTCGGCGTCAACTCAAAAAGAGCAACTTTCCCTTCCGCCGCGCTGGCCTGGGTATTTACCGATGAAAAGTTTCTTAAAAATCAAAAGTGGCTCAATTACGGTAAACTAAGGTTATCGTACGGGGTAAATGGAAACCGTGACCTGCGTAATCCTGATAACGGAACGGTAGATCCATATGCGGCGCTCGCACAACTGACCAGTGGAAAATACCAGACGGTAACTCCCGGAGGCACAGCATCTGATGTGAACACGGTGCAGATTTCCAGCAAGATGGCCAATGCCAATCTGAAATGGGAGGAAACCACCGCACTAAATATTGGTTTAGACTTCTCGCTGTTTAATGACCGCATCAATGGTTCCATTGAAGCTTTTACTAAAAAAACAACCGATTTGCTGGTGCGGCAAACGCTGCCTAACGTAAGTGGCTATTCAAATGTATATTCCAATCTTGCCCGAATCAACAACAAGGGGGGTGAGTTTAGTGTAACCACAAAAAACCTGATAGAAGGTAATATTAAATGGAGCACAAACTTCAATATCTCCTTTAACCGGAATAAGATTATCGCCCTTGCACTGCCAACCAACGATCCTGGTAACGGATGGTTTATTGGTAAAGACATCGACGTGATCTGGGATTACAAGGTAAACGGCGTTTGGCAGGCAGATGAAATGGCTGAAGCAGCGAAATTCACCAAAGCAGCAATTAAAGCGGGTGATTTCAAACTGGAAGATGTGAATGGAGATTATGCCTATTCTGATGATGATAAACAATTTCTGGGATA
Organism: Pedobacter frigidisoli; assembly: GCF_032678525.1. Lineage (GTDB taxonomy): Bacteria > Bacteroidota > Bacteroidia > Sphingobacteriales > Sphingobacteriaceae > Pedobacter > Pedobacter frigidisoli_A. Next base: position 425,928 of record NZ_JAVTSE010000003.1, on the reverse strand, counting down.
TAAAACCCCACGCTATTTTCTGGCGATGAGAAATGAGTTCAATATCTTCAAAAACTTTGATTTCTCCTTTCAGCTCTTATCCAACTGGGGACAGATGAAACAGTACAACCTGGCAAAGAACCAGCCCGGAAGTGTAGGCTTTGCCCGCTCAAATTCTTACGTATTTCCGTACTGGACACCGTCCAACCCTATCAACGATTATGCGAGATTAAATTCAGGTTCCAGTGGCACCAGCTTCAATGTGTATTGGGATAATTCATTTATCCGCCTGAACACCGTTGCCCTGTCGTACTCTGTTCCTGTAAACCTGCTAACTAAAATACGCGTTAAATCAGCAAAAATATATGCCAACGTCACCAATGCAGGTTATTATGCACCAACATGGACCTTTTGGGATCCGCAGAATGACGGACCAACTCCAAGATACTACACTTTAGGCCTTAATGTGACGCTTTAACATTGATGAATATGAAAAATACAAATAAAAACATACTATTCTTTCTTGGATTCGTTGCCCTGATCATAGCCGCAGGATGCAAGAAAAGCTATCTGGATTCCGAGCAGCTTTCGGCTTATGCTCCGGAGAATCTCAATAATCTCGTTGCCATGAAAGCCGCACTTAATGGTTTAGGTGCAGCAACCAGAAGAGAGTTTTTCGGCGATTCTGCACCTATGCTTACAGAATCAATTTTCTCAGACGTTGCCGTAGAGGGCACCACTGATAAAAATACACCTGCCCAGGACCTGATTTCGAGAATTACGCCGGATGCCAACCTGAACAGTGACGACTACAACAAAATAGGATGGTACTGGGAAAACGAATTCATTGCCGTTAGACAAGCGAATACCATTATCTCCAATATCGACAGGCCTACCTACAGTTCCGAGGCAGAGAAAAACCTGATTCTAGGGTCGGCATTATTTTACAGGGCTTATAACTATTACCGTTTGGTACACCAGTTCGGTGATGTGCCGCTGCTTTTACAGGATCTGGAATCTCCTAAAGCCGATTTTTACTCCACCAAAAGAGAAGTAATCCTGGCTAAACTGAAAACAGATCTGGAGTTTGCACAAACCTGGGTAACCGACGGCGGCAATAAAGGTGACGTGTCAAAAGGCGCAGTCAGCCACCTTCTCACTAAAGTCAACCTGGCCCTGGGCAAGTTTGATGATGCCATTGCTTCTGCCAATAATGTCATCAATGGCGGTAAATATGGAATGATGACCGCCCGCTTCGGAAGCACCGCTTCAGATGCCAGCAAAAACGTAATCTGGGATTTGCACCGCATGGATAACAAGTCCATTGCCACAAACCGTGAAGCACTGTTTCTGGTTATCGACAGAGAGAATTTCGTGGGCTTCACCGCTAACGGATCGCAGCTGATGAGAAATACCGTACCGGCCTGGCATTTTGCAAATGTAAAAACACCTTCCGGCACTACGGCCATCGTCGATGCCGTAACTGCCGAAATCCCCCTCACCAGAATGTACGGCAGGGGAATCGGACGTTATCGCGGTACGCCGTACAGCACAAAATACATCTGGACAGATAATACGGATTACCGGCATGCAAAAGGGATGTGGATGGATATGACGGATCTGGTTTACAATAACCCAGCCTTGAAAACTTCATCAAACGCTGCAGACAGAGCCCTTTACGGACAGCCGCTACAACCTTATTCGTCGTCAAATCTTGCCCAAAGATTTACCAATGGTGCACTTGATACCATTCGGCATTGGTTCGGATGGCCGCATTATAAGGTGTTTATCAATTCTACCAACACACTGGCTAACGATCCATACTGGACGCCACCACGCGGAACAAATACGGATTGGTACGTATTCCGATTGGCAGAAACTTATTTGCTGCGGGCCGAAGCCTATTATTGGAAAGGCGATCTTGCGCTGGCTATGGCCGATATCAATGTCGTTCGGGCACGGGCCAATGCAACCCTGTTAACCAATGCCAGTGCCATCACTATTGGTACCATTCTGGATGAACGCGCACGGGAATTGTATTGGGAAGAACCCCGCAAAACAGAGCTCACCCGCATTGCCTATATTTTCGCACAAACCGGCAAAGCAGCATATAATGGAAAAGTGTATAACATTGCCGCTTTTTCCGACAATAACTTCATGTACGACAGGATTATGGAGAAAAATGATTTCTATAAAAACCAGGTTCCAACCCTTCAAGGTGTAAATTATAAAATTGCACCATATCATGTGCTATGGCCGGTTCCTGCTTCAGCTCAGCGATTTAACACCGAGGGAAGGATTAACCAGAATAAAGGTTATGCAGGATATGAACTTAATGTGCCTGCCCTCGATAAACTTCCGTAACTTGAATATGAATTTGAAGCATAATCTAGCGACTCCATGAAATTTAAAATCAATATTACATTACTGATTCTCCTGGCTTGCCACGTTGCAAACGCACAAAACGTTGATGTTAAAAAAGCCTTTGCATCCGCCGGCAAGCAAACTGATGTGCTTATCCGCAATGTCGACTCTGCCCGGTTGGTGAAGCCCAGCCAGGTTTCACCACGCACGGTAGAAAAGGGTCAGTTCAAAATGGTCGTTTCAAAAGACTGGACAAGTGGGTTTTTCCCGGCCGAACTCTGGTACTTTTATCAGTTCACGAAAGACGAAAAGTGGCTTAAGCTCGCCAGAAAGTATACCGACGATATCAAAGAGGAGCAATATAACCGGGGTACGCACGATCTGGGATTTATGATTTACTGTCCCTTTGGAAACGGCTATCGCCTAACCAAAGATACTGCCTATAAGGCTGTAATTATCCAGGCAGCCCGGTCGCTTGCCACACGGTTTAACAAAACGGCAGGCGTACTGAAATCCTGGGACCATAATGGCGATAAATGGAAGTACCCGGTTATCATCGACAATATGATGAACCTGGAATTACTTTTCGAGGCGACCAAAATGACCGGCGATTCTTCATTTTATAAGATTTCCGTTTCCCATGCAGATCATACCATTAAAAACCACTTCCGGCCTGACTTCAGTTCTTATCATGTAATCGACTATGATACCGCTAAAGCCGGGCATATTTTACAAAAGGTTACGGCGCAGGGCTATGCAAACGAATCAGCCTGGGCGAGGGGACAGGCATGGGCATTATACGGCTACACCATGTGTTTCAGGGAAACTCAAAACAGGCGGTATCTTGCTCAGGCAGATGGTATTGCCGGCTTTATCTTAAATAATAAGGTTACCCCAGCAGATGGTGTTCCTTATTGGGATTATAACGACCCGAAGATTCCGGATGCTTCAAGAGATGCCTCCGCTGCGGCCATTACGGCATCTGCATTGTACGAGCTGGCGAAATACAGCAGTAATGGAAAGAAATATAAAGCTGCTGCAGATCATATCTTGTGTTCACTGAGTAAAAACTACACCAGTAAGTTTGGCGATAACTATGGTTTTATACTCGAACATAGCACCGGTCATCGCCCTGCCAAGTCTGAAATTGATGTGCCCATTAACTATGCAGATTACTATTATCTGGAAGCACTGTTAAGAAGTAACTAAGAAGATTAAGTTGGAAACCTTATATCTTTGACTATCAAATGAAAAAGCCTGTCTGAGTACAGGCTTTTTCATTTGTTTTTAAAGTGCTCCAAGCTAAAGCTTTAGGGCAGTAGCTTGGTATCTGTCAGTTCATGCTCAAGTTTCCACTTTTCCATTATTGGTTGTTCAAGTTCAATCTGACGGTATTCATCCGGCGACATAATCGGTACCCCATGAACAATAGGGTATTTTCGTTTACATTCCATGCAGGTGAGTACTCCTTCCAGAACGTTTGAGTCGATGTCTTTTACAAATATGTCTAGATTGAGGTCCTTTTTATCAAATGGACAGCATAGTTTTTCTATGGTTTTGGTTCTCATAATATTTTACTGTTTGTTGTTAATACTTGTTGATATTGCCTTGTTCGAGCAACGGGATTATCAGCACTTAAAATCCCTGATATCACGGCAACACCATCAAAGGGTATCTGTTTACTCAACACATCCGCGTTTTCCGGTGTGATTCCTCCTGAAACAAACAGCGGCAGATGGGTAAGCTCGCGTGCTGCGCTCACGGTTTCCGGTAATACGATGTCGCAACTTCCTGCCGAGCTCGATGGGAACATCGAGCAAAAAGAGATATAATCAAGCTTATCCTTGTGTGCGAGCCGTACCGTATCCAGATTTCCCGAACAGGTTACGCCGATCATAAAGTCTCTGGTCACTTGAGTTTTAATCCAGCTAAGATCATCCGGGAAAACATCGAAATGTACGCCGTCGAGCTCCGAAGATTCTTTCAGCAGGGTCCACTCCTGGTTGATGAGAAGCGGAATTTGATAGGGATGGGAAAGAATGGATATTTCCTTTATAAAACTCAGCCTATCTATCCCTTCAGGCCAGTTATTCCAGATCTGCAGCACATCAATTCCTCCCGCCAGTGCCAGCTTAAGTTTGTCCATTAAAGCATCCCTCTGCATTGCCGGATCTATTACCAGATAGATTCCGCCCTTAATATTTTTCCTAATGTTGCTCATGTCCATCCTTTCTTTAGTGCAGAAAAAAAGGCATTCCAATACGGATCGGTAGAGAAATACGGCAGATCAACCAACTCATCCGCTTCTCGTAGTTTGTATCCTTTTTCCTTTGCGGTAAATCTACCGATGATAGTCGCCTGAATATTTTCACGCTCGAGCTGATCAGTTAGATTTTTTGCCCGGTCATGCTTTACCGCCATGATCATACTCCCGGCGCCAACACAGAATCGTGGATCAATTTCAAAGAGCCTGCATACCTCAATGGCCGTCTGGCTTACCGGAATCGCATGACTGTCGATTTCTACGCCATTGCCAGAGGCGATAGCCATCTCATAAACTGCACCCAATACCCCGCCCTCGGTTACATCGTGCATGGCATTCGCCTGTCCGGCCGCGTTAGCAATCATCGCCTCTTTCAGACTTGATGTCTGGTAGAAAAGCTCACATCCTTTCTGATAGGTTTCTGTTCCTAGTCTGGCCACCACAGTTTTAGGAAAACTCATGGATAAAATAGCGGTAGATGAGGTAGCACATCCTTTGGTTACTACTATGAGGTCGCCGGCCTGCGCTTGCCTGCTCAGTAAAATGTTTTGTGCAGGTGCCGTGAGCAGCATGGTGCCACCGCCAGCTATGGTCGAGTTTTGCCCCTCAATGCTACCGGTATGTCCGCCGGTAATCGCTACACCAATGGCTATGCAGTATTGATGAACATGTTCCCAGTAAATATTTAAATCCTGTTTAGTCAGCGACGCAGGCAGGTTGAGCACCATTTGCGCATACATAGGAGCAAACCCGGTGGTAGCCATGTCGTTAGCCATTAAATGAACCGATAGCCAGGCTGATTCCTGCAAACCCAAAGAGGGGATCAACGACAAGGGGTCGCTTGTCATCGCCAGTGCCAGTCCGCCGGCCAGGTTGACAACCGATACATCCACGCCAAAAGCTGGTCCGCAAGTTACCTCACTACGGTTCTTTCCACAATGCTGAAGAATGATTTCCTCCAGACCATCGTTATCTATTTTTCCTAAGCCCATAGTTTCAACTAATCCCTGAAGTGAACGTACAGACCAAAAAAATCTCCGTAAGGCAAACTCCATTGCTGAAGGGGAAACCACTTTGGTAAACCGGTACAGGTCCATTCAATGGTATATTCACGTCCTTTTAGCGCCTTATGAACCTTTTCAATGAGCATCTGCGGGGTGTAAAAGGTAGCCGTAACGTAGAATGGGTTTTTTCCGAATGCCTGCTGTATTCGTCGTCTGAAAAACTTGGGAGAATTTCGGTTCATCATCCCAAACGCAATTCCTTTTCTGCCCACTCTGGCGGCCTCCCTGATCACTTGCAGAGGGTCGCGGTAATACTCAAATGTGGTAATGAATGCCACTGCATCAAAGCTGTTATCTTTGAAAGGCATATAGTGAGAATCGGCATTGACCAGGTCGCCATCGAATAAGTGCACAGCCTGGCCAAGCATAAAGGGAGAAAGATCTCCGCCGGTGGCCTCAATGCCTATTTCTTTCCACCATCTGGTGAAGCGGGTAGTGCCGCATCCAAATTCCAGAAGTTCTTTTATGCCGGGATGGCTGGTGAGTAACTGACCCATCACCTTTTTCTGCCACACCTCTGCACGTTTGTAACGCCCTTCGTACCATTGCTCGTAAGTATCGGTATGTTCGCGGTTAAAAAACCATTCTTTCCGTCCCTGCCAGTTAGTAAGTTGGTCTGAAAGTACGCTAAAGCTTTTTTGTTCTAATTGCATATGTTTAAATATTTATTCCTGTCAGCTAACCGGTTTTAACGGATAGTGAACAGGGCAAAAATTCAAACAGCCAGGCAGCCGCAATCCTTTTGAGCCAATGCATCCCTACGCCGGTATTATCCGTGTCAGGTTCGCGGGTATTCATCTCAGCCTTTAACATTAGTTAAAAGCACCCCGTGCAACAATGGCAAATATATTGATTTTAAATTCTTTTTTGCAAACACTTATTGGCCTGTAATTTGCTTCACAGTGCTTATGAAAATACAAATAGAAGCCACAACCCAGCAACTTAATAGCCTCATTCAGCTTTTAGAACCAAATTCTGAATTAGCGGATTTAAAACAGCAGTTGATAACCGCTATAGCGATGGATAACCATGAACAGATGGATGATATTCCAAAACCAGGTGATCATCCCATTATAGATAGGTTTGAATAGGAGCGGGCAGGTTGAATTTATTCACTTCCTTTAACCCCTTCAGCAACCGGTTCAGGATCTAAAATAAATCGCTTTTTATCGGCATTGTAGCTTACATTCAGGTAGCCGCCAACCCGCCCGATTTGATTGGAAACGTAGAAGTTATTTCCATTACTAAGGGTAACATTATCATAAATAATGGTCATGATGTTGCCCGTAGGAGTATCAATGTTTTCAAAGTTAAGCGTCTGAAAAATAGTATTGGTTTTTTTGTTAATGATCCTCAATGCGGTCATATTTGCATCTTCACCGGTACTCTTCTTTGCATACAAACCGACAAAATAGTAGTCGTTCAACGATGCAAGCTGAAGGATTTCAATATCCTAAAATGCCTCATCTGAGAGATCGCTCAGTTTATTGTCAAGCTTAAGTTTAACTATTCGTTTGTTTTTTCCACTATTCCAGGTGCCAATTACTTGCTGATTGGAAAACCGGAGTTGAAAGATTGCTGAAACCTTCCCATTGCCCCCAAGCTCATAAAGTTCAATCTCGTTAGTTTTTTGGTTAAATCTGCCTTCTAGCCTGATAGGATTATTGAATTTGTCATACTTATAAATACCAATGGCATTAAAAGTTTTTTTAGCAGCCTCACCAAAGTAGCCATCTCTTACCTGAAATGATAAGGTAACCGGGTAATGATCAATAGCGCCAGCGTAATTGTAGATTTTGTACCAGCCTCCAAAGGAATCTATAGATGTTAAAACGAGAATGGCGAGCAGTGTAATAAGTTTTGCTTTCATGGAGTGTATTAGGAAACGTCAAAAATAATTTACAGATAAGTTAATAGTCAAATCTAAATCTTTTTTTGATTTCCTGTTTAGCTTATAAACCTATTTTGAAGTAGTCGTTCGATTTGAATTTGTTATATTTGTTATCTATGAAAACGCATAATACAATACTTACACTTTTGTTTCCCGTATTACTCTTTTCCTGTAAGAAAGACCCCGCCGAGACAACAGAAAAGCAACCCTATGTACAGTACTTCAAAGCAGACGTCGCTGGTCAGTCTCTAGATATAAAAGGATCAAATTCTACAAACAGAGAAATCTTCCGCGGCAGCAGAACCATAATCGGCGACGCTGATGGTACGCAACATGAGATGTATACGGTAAATGTCGCCCTTCAGGCTACAGTTCTCAACACCACATCCCCTTCAAAACTGCAGTTTCAAATATTCGATATCAGGCCAAAGGAATATCAGCTAGCAAATGGTGATGCCTACCAAAAGAATTTTTCAACGCATATTTTTTTGGTAACCGACCTGGGTAGGCCAGATTCAAAGTTATATACCACCAGCGCTGTTAAGTCGCCGTTTCATATTGTTATTTCAAAATACGATATGCCAAAAGATAGTGGAATTCCTTTTGTCGGGGGCAAACTGGATGGTGTATTATACAATGTCAAAAACCTTCAGGATTCGATTGTGATCCGCAATGGTGTGTTTGACGTTAGGTTTTAAACTAAAGCTGGCTTATCTTTAGCCAATGCCTGGAAAAACTCCATCTATACCTGTAAATCACTTTGGCGATGAATATGGCCTCGGGCTTAGTATCGAACGCTTCAGTTTTGAAGATTTACCGGATATGGGTGAGTGGGAACAACCGGAACGCCACGACAGGCATTCTTTTTTCCTGATCGAAGCAGGTTCTGTCGCACTCGAAATTGATTTTAAACGATATCATATTCATGCACCGGCGATGGTTTACATGCACCCTGATCAGGTTCATCGGATTATTAGCTTCAACGAAGTAAAGGCTTGTGCCCTGGCAGTAAATGATGAGGTCTTAAACCTTGAATATCTTCGGGTATTAGAAGAAATTAATCCTACGGAACCTGTTTTATTAGATGAAGAAACATTCAACCTTTTGTCTTCGGCCGCATCACTTTGCATTCAAATCGCTGGCAGGGAAAGAGATCAGTTTTATAAATCACTGGTAAAAGATCACGGCAATGCACTGGTCGGGCTAATGGTTTCTTGTATAGGCAGGATTAAACCTGGCGACAAATTATCACGCGCAGAACAGGTGACCAGATCCTTCAGAAGTGATCTTAGAGTTCACTTTAGAACACTCAAAAAGCCCGCAGATTATGCTGAAAGGTTAAACTTATCTGCCGCATACCTCAATGAATGTGTTAAAATGACCACTGGTCAGCCGGTATCCTATCATATTCAGCAGAGGGTAATTTTAGAAGCTAAACGCCTCATTTGCCATTCGAATCAGTCGCTTAAAGAAGTAGCTGCTGCGCTGGGCTATGATGATTATCCGTACTTTTCGCGTCTCTTTACGAAGGTTGCAGGTATTGCGCCTGTAAGCTTTCATAGTAAAAACCGCGATTAGTTCAAGCTTTACCTGTATTCTGCCTATTCTCTTTTTCCTTTATACCCGTCCTTTGTCTTCATGAAAAATATCTTAATATCCGGTGCAAGTTTTGCCGGACTTTGTACGGCCCATTGGATGAACAAACTTGGCTATCAGGTCACAATAGTGGAGGTTGCATCAGGGATTAAAAATGGCGGAACGCCAGTTAACATCATGGAGAATACAATTGACATCGTTAAACGCATGGGACTGTTCGATCAAATTGTTGCCAACCAACTGCACATGGAATCGATGTCATTTAAAAATGCAGATGATGTTACCCAACTGGTTGATTTCCGGGCGAAAGACAAGGCCGAAACTGATGAAGTGGAGTATGAGGTTGAACGGGATTTTTTGTTAAATCTGCTATATGAGGCAATAAAGGATAATACGACTTTTATTTTTAATGAGCGCATCACCAGCCTGAAAGAAACGGCAACACATATGGATGTCACCTTTAAAAATAAAGGCCCACAATCCTTCGATTTAGTTTTCGGTTGTGATGGCATCCATTCTGCCGTTCGGAAGCACTGGTTTGGAGATGAAGCTTTATTCTCACATTTCCTCAAAGCTTATTTTTCCATTACGATTGTAAACAAACTGTTTATCCCCGAAAATACCACGCAGATGTACAGCGAAACTGGTAAAACTGTTATGCTTAATGCCTATAACGGTAAAACGGATATTTGCCTGTGCTTTCATTCTGAGAAAGAGATCAGTTATGATTACCGTAATGAAAAGCAAATGCGGGAAATTATTCTGGATCAATTCAAGGATACGGCCTGGCGAACTCCGGAATTACTCAAAGAAGTGCAGCAAACTGATGGATTTTACTTCGACAAGCTTTGTCAGATGAAGATGCCTTCGTGGACCAAAGGTCGTGTTGCACTGGTGGGTGATGCAGGTTATTGTGCCTCTCCGGCAGCTGGAAGAGGCGGTTCACTGGCTATAGATGGCGCAGCGGCACTGGCAACCGCTTTCGAAAAATATCATTTGAACCACGAAGAGGCCTTTAGAGCTTACAATGAAAGCTTCCGCCCCTTTATTGACGACGTGCAGGCACAGGTGATCGATTTTGGTCTGGACGTCCTGATTCCGAGAACTGAAGAAGCCATTCAAAACCGATACCAAAATGGCCTTGGTTTCTAAGTAGTTATAAAAGCTACTTGAAGTCTTTGATTGCCGTACCGTCATACCGGTGTACTCCATCAAAATCACCAAACCAGATATTCCCTTCATCGTCTTCCTGAATTCCGAAGATCATGGGCTTATACACAATTTCAGTGGTCATTAGTATTTGGTCAGTTAGCGATTTCGCGTCATAGCGTGTAAGCGCCCAGGCAGGGCCTTTCACGCTATTTCCAGTTGCCGTGCTGGTATTGTCAGCGCGTTCGGAACTTGTCCAGATGTTTCCGTTTTTATCTTCATCGATGTAGCCTACAAATCTTCTGGTCAAACAAGTAAACGTTTTGCCGTTGTAGCGCCAAAGCCCATCTGCACCGCCCAACCAGATATTGCCGTTTTTATCTTTAATGATGGAACGCATATTGTTCAAAGGTTTACCATCAATATTGGTTAAAGTGATAAACGTCTTTCCGTTATAAATGGTAGTGTAACCGCGTGTCGCGATCCAATATCTCCCTCTCTCATCTTCGATAATGCCATTCACATCATTGTGCATCCAGCTGTCTTTCTGAAGCGTGTGCTGGTAAGCGGAGCTGTGAACAGAATCAGACTGGGCAAGGGGAGTGGCCTTATTCATTTTGATATTTTGAAAAGCTTTACCATCATAAATGCTTACCCCATTCTCTGTTCCAAACCAAACATCGCCACTCTTATCTTCGTAAATATGAGTCACTCTGTCGCTGGCCAGCCCATCCTTCGTTGTAAAGTTCTGAAAAGATTTCCCATTGTAGTAATAAATGCCCGAACCCACAGAAGCAAACCAGAAATTGCCTTTCCTATCTTCCAAAACAGAAAAGAAGCGTGCCGAACTCACACCGCTGGTCACATTCGTAAATGTTTTTCCGTCATATTTAAAAACACCACTCCATGAAGCAATCCACATATTGCCATTACTGTCTCGTTTAATTGTTCTCACAATACCTTTCGGGATAGGAGTAAGTGGTAAATCGCCAGTGTAAACAGAATCCTGAGCGTCGTTTTTTTGTTGTCCTCTTGCTGGCAACTGAAGAAATATTACTGCCATCAAAAAGAGCAGGAAACAAAAAGCATTCGTTGTATTTTTCATGTTTTTTAAATTGGTTCAGCGAAATTACTTTGATATCTTTCCTACAGCCTAATCTGGATTGTAAATAAAATTGTAAACTTTGTAAATAAAACCTGATCACATGCAAACCGCTCGAAATCTGTTTACCGGAAACCATAAATATATGGTCGGATTGATATTACTTTGTTTTATCTCCGCTATTTGTGTGGCTTACAGCACGGGCGGTGTTGATGATTTCGATCGATCCAAAAGAGAAATCTTACTCCGCAAAATAGGGCATGAGTTGCTGTTAAAATCGGGTGATCGTATATCCAGGGTGCTGCCCGTGAAAAAGATTGATGAAAACGAATATCAAATCAGTTTTGAGCATGAGTTGAGTTTTTTGCCTGATGATTTGGTAAATACCACACGGCATCTGCTGGCCCACGATCCACTCGCGAAAGATTATGTGGTTAATGTATTCAAGAGGGGCAGTGGTGCGGTAGTATATGGTTATGCCATTTCCAAAAATAAAGGTGAGGATATCATTTCCTGTAAAGGAAGGATGCAACCTAAAGCAGCATACGTGATCAATATTAAATTCAAACCCTTGGGATCACATCCGGCTAACAAAGAGTATTGGCTTGGTAGCCTGTCATTCTAGGCCTTCGTTGGATTTGTTGTTTTGAAGTCCGCTAAGCCGATAAAATCGCTGCCTGATGATTTGCCCGATGATGTATTCATGCTTGGTTCGATACTTTTCAATGAGCAGCAAAAAACGCTTCAGATAGATGAAAATACGATCGATCTTACGGGGACAGAAACGCGGGTGCTCCGTATTTTCGCACGCCAGCCAAATCAAACCATCGAGCGAAGCCGGCTGCAAAAGGAAATCTGGGAAGATGAAGGCGTTATTGTTGGGCGAAGTCTGGATATGTTCATTTCAAAACTCAGAAAAAAACTGGAAACTGATGCCTCTGTCAATATTGTGGTGATCCGGGGTAAAGGGTATAAACTGGAAATGGGTGCTTAAATTATAGAACAAATGGAAACCGATTTCACCAACATCGATTACAATTCGAACCCCTCTGTTTAAAAAGAGCACCCAAAGGGGCTGTAGTAATCATAGGAGATCCAGTCTGGACTGCCAAGAAATTTCTAAAATCTACTATTCAAATCCACCCTTCCTTGCATATCCAGCAACGAATCAATACTTTAGTGTATGAGAATAAGATTAATTTTATTGCTTTTATTCACTTCCACTTACAGCTTTGCTCAAAACAAGTTTACGTTAAGTGGTTATGGTGAAGGTTTCCGCGATGGGGATAAAATTTTCCTTTCCTATCCTGGCCCAAAAGGTTATGTTGATGATTCAGTAATTGTAGTTAATAAAAGATTTCAGTTTAGCGGAAATGTTTCATCACCTGTAAGGGCAAGTCTTTATCGCAATCAGAACCCAAAATACGCCGACATTGTTTACGATGCAGCAACAGCATATCTGGAAACCGGTAACATTGTGCTAAAATCAATCGACACCCTCCGACATTCGATAAATAGTGGTACTGCCTTAAATAGAGATTATGCAGTGCTTAAAGGGGCCCTTCAGCCTTATTTCGAAAATATGCTTACCCTTCGCGACCCATCAGAACTTACGCCTGAAGAGAAAAGGGATACCGCATTTGTTTCCCGCATCAGGCGCGAATTCCATTCTCAACTTGATGCAATGGTGCCTGTACAATTGAATTTTGTAAATGAGCATCCCACATCATATGTAAGTCTTATCACATTGAAAGAGTTGGTGAGAGATAGTCGCTGGTTAAAACAAGTAGATAGCAGTTTCAGTACACTGTCGCCACAGATAAAATCATCAGTACTGGGAAAAGAAATTAGTGATAAAATCCAGTTAGGCAAAAAGATAACGGTAGGCATGACTGCGGTTGATTTTATTCAACCAAACGATAAGGGAAAACCGGTAAAGCTTTCTGATTATAGAGGGAAGTTTGTGCTGCTCGATTTCTGGGCATCCTGGTGCGGCCCCTGCCGTTCCGAAAACCCAAATGTATTGTCAGCTTATCAGAAATATAAAAACCAAGGTTTTACTGTATTAAGTGTATCAATTGATGAAGAGAAAGACAGAGAAAAGTGGTTGAAAGCGATTGTAGAGGATGGATTGATATGGCCGCAACTTTCCGATCTTAAAGGGAGCAATAATACGGTGTACAAGCTGTATGGTATTACTACGATTCCAGCAAACCTTTTGATCTCTCCCGAAGGTATAATCATTGCAAAAGATCTCAAAAGAGAAGCTTTAATCAATAAGCTTGCATCAATATTTCACTAACAGTATTTCAATAACAACAACTCCGTAAGTTCTAACGGTTTTCACTACATTCCCGAATATGCTAACTTCAAAACGCTCCCTTATCATACTGTTCTCCTCCCTTACAATTATACTGTTCAGCTGCACCGACAATAACCCCCCAGCGGTGTCGGGTGGTATAAAAGATAGTTTGATAAAAAGCGATTCGGTTCAATACGCTAAACACATTCCAAAGCAAATCTCTCCATCATCTGGCCCAGCAGATGAAATTGCAGGTACCTATAACATTGTAAACGAGCCGGTAGAAACCGATAAATGCTCGATGACAATTACCATTTCGAAGGATGCTAAAGGCTATACTTATTCCTTCACGTCCGATAGCAGGTCGTTGAAAGGAAAGCTTTCGGTTGAAACGACCGCTGAAAATAATGGTTACTACATCACACTCGAAGGCATTGAATGGAGCGAATATGAAGGGGAACTGGATGATGAAGGTGAACCCAAAGCAAAAGAGGGCTTAGATTTACCCGTAGGTGTAGATGCCTTACTTCAGGATCATTCGATTACCCTTCAAAATTACGGCAACTCTATGAACTATTATGTAAAGCTGGCCGACTGTAGCAAAAAGTACATCGTACTAAAGAAGCAGTAACCTATCCGCTAAATCTTCAATCATTTAAATCAGCAACTGGAATCAAAATTCTTTGATTCCAGTTTGCGCTATATTATTTGTTTTGATCTAAACCACGGCCGGTTTTATGCTGCAGTTCATCAATGCGCTTTGACGCTTCTGACTTGGTAAGCGTGTCGTCAAACTCTTCGCCAGCCTCATCAGAAAGTGTTTTCAGGTACGATCCCTGTGCGCCGGTCATTGGCTCATCGCCGGTAGTCCAGTCGTCAGGATTTTTAATGGTGTTGCCACCTGTTGTATCCAAACCAGTATTTGGAGCAGCCTGGTTGGTCTGCTGTTCGTTTTTTTCTTCGTTGTCAATCATAATATTGTAGTTGATGTGATTACTTAACAAATAAAAACCAGCCAAAGTTTCCCTTCATTCCCTCAAAGCGTAACAATATCATCGCGCATGTGGGTTTACGTAATTTCCATCCAACTAAGGTGCTCGTCACAAAACGTATATTTTCTTTTAAAAGTCATGTTTCAGGCTTTTCAGTTAACGAATCCCTTCTTAAACTCTACGCGATAAGCAACGCCACTGTCCGATCCTAAATTTTTAATTGACGTCGGGCCTTCAGGATCCAGTAGTTGACCAGCATTCACTGGCATTTCTTTAATCAACAGACTATCTTTCTTTACCAGCTTTCCATACTCGTTCTTCAGGTAGTTATTAATCTGACATGGAACTATTGGTTTTGCAATCCACATGATACTTTTCCATTTGTGGGTATGGATAGGTTCCGATTGTTTGCCATTAAGTAGAACGGCCAGTACCCTAACGCTGCTGTCTTCATATACAACCTGATGATTTGCCGGAGCAGCGTTGATTGCGTCCAGACTATCTGGCCAACTCCACTTTTGATTGGTTGCAGTACTGTTGACAGATTTCGCAGGGGATATCACTATTAATTGCGCGCCTTCAAAGAAATACAAGGTCAGCCCAAAGCCGATCAAAGCACCAATTAAGAGCCCGGTGAGTAATTGTCCGTATTTCATAGCGCGTTTTTTTAGGTTAGAACGGTTATTGTCTTTTCTTCGATTTCTTATCCGAATATATTGAAAGATACCCTAAAAATGATAATCTAAATTATTTTTTATCACTTAATTGGTCTTGCCCAAAAGGGCGGTCAATCTGTAAATATGCTGATCCAATTTGCCTAAATCCCTTGCAAATACTTTGTGGTAACAGTTTGATATGTATATCTTTAAATGACCAAACGTCAACAGCATAGTAACAAGCTACCAAAGCAATCATGATTCGAAAACAATTTGACATGCCTTCAACGGTGAAAAACGAGTTAATCCAAAAACTCCTGGCCAACCGTATTTCTCGTGATGAGCTCGGTGTTCTGCGCGCTGAGATTGACGAAATTGATCTCGCAAACATCATTCAGCAAATTTACGACCTCAATATCGAACAGGTTCGTAAACTTGCTGCGTTGGCGCCGGTGATGAACTGGGTTGACAAATTGAAAAACAGCAGGCGAAACCATCTTTTCGTGAAGAAAGTAAAAGCCAACTTCCGTAAACACATTGCAAAAAAGAACGGACTTAAAAACCGCGTGATTGTGGTGGAGGGAGATTCATGGTTCAATTACCCTGTTTTGCTTAGCGACGTAATTGACTGGATTTCGATGGAAGAAAACATGGCAGTGTATTCGGTGGCTTCTGGTGGTGATTGGCTCCTGAATATGATCAGTGCTAAAAAATATGTAGAACACCTTTCTACCTTACAACCCGATGTATTCATTATCAGCGGTGGCGGGAATGACCTGGTTGGGAATAACCGTATTGCTGCCATGGTAACCCACCTGGCCAATTCCGATGAATTCGAACACAGTGAATTTGCACAATACCTTTTCAAAAGTGCTTCCCGGCCATTGAACGGTCAGCAACTGGCTGATTTCAAAGACGGCGTCAAATTCATATCCAAAGATTTTTATGCCCTGCTCGGCTTCTTCCAGCTGCAATATTATTTCCTTATTAATGGTATCCTTAACTCCGGCAAAAACGAACCTGCAACAAGTAAATTTCCGGGTATTCAGATCATCACTCAGGGCTACGATTATGCCATTCCCAATGATCAGCGATGGGTAGGGTTAAATCCCTTTAAGTGGTACCGCACTTTCGCCCGTACCTTTCTGGGGCATGGTAGCTGGCTCAAAACACCACTTCAACTAAGAGGTATTTATGATTCCGGCGACCAGCGGAAAATCGTGTTCGCCATGATCTTCCTTTTCAACGAAATGATGATCGATATTGGGCGCATCTTCAAAGTAAGACTGGGGGAGAACAGGGTGTTTCACATTGACTCCCGCGACAGCGTGGGCGAAAATGGCTGGACGGATGAACTTCACCCGCTGCCGGCCCATTTTAAAGAGACAGCCCAGGCATTTATTCAATGTATTAATAATCCTGATAAAACCGGCGATGCGGTAATCCGGGTTACTGATTTAAATAAGGAGAACAATCCATGAAACATATATTCATTATAATATTATTTGTTTTGTCGGGCATCATGTATTTTCAGGGCAAAGTATTGCTGCGGGGCAGTGGTTATGGTATACTTGATATTGAATTTGCCAGCAAGCAGAAAACCGCAGAAATCGTTCAAAGCTGGCACGAGCTATCTGAAGGCGACCAACAGCTCGTCACAATCGCCAGGAGAAATACGTATACCGACTTCTGGTTCATCCCAGTTTATGTACTCCTGATCGTTACCTTATCAAATGCGAGAATGCAGCGAGAACAGCGTTACTGGTTAAACGAACTCTTGCGGCTAAATTTGCTATTAGGAGTATTAGCAGGCAGCCTTGACGTTATCGAAAACCTTATGCTATTACACAATTTCCACTATCCTGGTATTGCTGAAACATGCTATAGCACTCAATATGTTGCTGGTGGTAAATTCGGTATCCTGGCATTTGTCCTTTCCGTTTATGTGTTTTCGCTGGCTGTGCCTAAAAACGGTTCAATACACACGCGGTAGCGATCATTTTAATTTTGCTGTAATTCAAGTATATACTCCAATAATTCTCAATTTCTATTATATTTGAGATAGCGGTCTTTTGACCAAAAAGCCTTTTAAATAACGAACTCGAAAACAGCTCTCGCGAAGGATAGATCTTAACCCTATGGAATACAAAGCATTACTTGACACATTTGGTAAAGTCATTACCGCAGGCGGATTAATTGTCTTCATCGCAATAGGGCAGAAGAACGTAAGCGCAATAATTTCATCAAATGGTGATGTCAAAACAACCCTGATACACGGCGGAGTTCTATTGCTCTTTGTGTTAACTGTTATCGGTAGTTATCTATACAGTACCAGGAAATATTCCGTTACCGGAGATACGCTTGTTATTCACCGTCTAATGGGTAACAGAGTAATTAAACTGGCCGACATTACAGAAATAAGATTTATTGATTCAACGGACTTTTCAGGAACCATCAGGACTTTCGGTAACGGAGGGCTTTTCGGTTACTATGGAAAATTTTATAACACTAAAATTGGCAGCATGACCTGGTATGTTACACAGAAGAAGAACCGGATTCTTCTCCGAACACAGCAGGGAGACAAAATCATCATTTCGCCAAACGACATGAGTTTGCTCGATCGCCTGAAGGCTTCGATAATTGTATAATCTGCATCTCCACCAGCTGATAACCCTTACGTTACTTTTTCTTTATGATAAAATTTGATCCATTAGGGTATGCTTTTCAGTTGAAAAGCAATTGCTTAGCATGATTCATGCTAATCTAGATGATTGCTGAAAAAAAATCCTTCAGATTACTTTCAATAATGCTGTGCCTGTTATTTAATGTTTTCTTAAATACCTGAATCTTTCAGATCAATCTTTCTTTGGCTATTTCGGAACGTATTTCACTAAGTCTCTGTATTGAAATACCCAGATAAGAAGCAATATGGTTAATCGGTACATTCTGTAGGAGTTCAGGCTCTTCTTTACACAGGTATAAATACATTTCCTTTGCATTACCTAATCTGTTTGCTTTCTCTCTCTTAGAGAGCGTTATAATATGCTGGTCAGAAAGAGATTTACTGAATTGTAAAAACTCCGGGTATTTTTCTTCCAGGGCACGGCATTCATGGTGAGATATGCAGAAAATACTACCGGAAGTTTCTGATGAAATGGCCTGATTGCTTTTTTGCAGAAGGTGGTAGGTGGATACCGGAAATACGATCGATCCGGGGCCGAAGAAGCCATTGATCTGCTCGTTGCCATCTTTAATATTAAACACCCTTAGAAAGCCGGTGTTAACGATAATCAGTTTCTTACAAACATGCCCAGGCTGTAGCAACACATCCCCCTTCTCTATATTCTGAAATTCAAGCCTGTTGTTGAAGTCTTCAATGGGCAGAAAGGAATTTTGATGAGAACAGTCAATGGGCATGCCTTAGCATGCTCATTGTTATAATTAAAATATAGATTTTAGGTGGGATTCATATACAGCTTTAAATTTGGCTACGAGCTCCGGCGATCCGTTCTTTTCTACATCGTGAAAATGGAGGCTGGGAAGGGGTTCCATGCCACAAAAGGCATTCATCCTATGGAAAGGAAACAATACACCATCATCAACGCTTCTTCCCTTAAAGAACTCCTCATCCAGAATGAAAGCCGTTTTAGGCGCATTCCAGGTGGTGGTAGTCAGGTATTTTTTACCCTGTAACATTCCACCCGTTCCATAATTCCGTTCCGGATCAACCGCTTTGCGTCCATCGCTATAGTACAGGCCTTTCCGGTGCCCGGCTGTAAATACCTCATCGATATATTTCTTTAGGGAATTTGGCATATACATCCACCAGATGGGGAAGTGGTAAATGATCACATCGGCCCAAACGAATTTTTCCACTTCGGTTGCTGCATCATAATTCTCCAGATGTGGCGCTGTGATCATTATCTCAAAGCCCTTATCAGCACTGAAAAACCATTTGTCCCAGCTGGTGATCTCATCATTCAGCTGCCCACCTGAATGGGCAAACTTTTTTCCTCCGTTTATAACTAATATCTTTTGCATATCTTTTTCTTTAATGGCACCAAAAGTAAACACCTTGTTACTGTAATAAAAATAATAGTATTTTTGAATTGGTATAATTAATATTATAGATGCAGGCAAATTTAGAATGGTTTAGAACCTTTAAATCGATATACGAGACAGGTACTTTAAGTGGTGCAGCGAAACAGCTTTATGTTTCACAGCCAGGAGTAGGCCTGCACCTCAATGCACTTGAAACCTACACCGGGTACACGCTTTTTGAGCGTACCAGCCGGAAAATGGTTCCCACCGAACGGGGACATTTACTTTACCAGCAATTGCAGCATTCACTACATATCCTGGAGGAAATTGAAGGACGTTTCAGACGTAAATCAGGTGCGGATCGGCCTACGGTAAGTGTTGGCATGTGCGTAGAAAGTTTTCAGCAGGCATTGGAAAAACATATTCCTTCTCTTGATTTTAATCTTATCATGCAGTTTGGTGAAAATGAAAAGCTAACCGAGTTACTGGAGAACGGCGGTATAGACCTCGTGTTGGCTACGCAAACGAAAAGCAGCCCCAATCTGGAGTATGAGCCCTTCGCATCTGAGAAACTTATGATTGTTTGTGGCAGGAATACCGACCTTTCCACTTGGGAATCATTAGACACCGGAAATAAGAGCTTGCTTTTACATTGGTTTCAGCAGCAGATCTGGTACAATACCGCTTCTGACATGCGACTGCTAAATCAGTTTTGGAAGGCAAATTTCGGCTTGCTACCTGAATTTGTTCCTAATTATATCGTTCCCAATAAGTTTTCTATCATCCGTTGCTTGTCGGCCGGTGAAGGACTGGCAGTTTTGCCCGATTTTATTTGCCGTGAGGCGCTGGCTTCGGGAGAGTTAAAAGTGCTGTGGGAGGGTTATGTTGCGGTTGAGAATACCATGTATTTCGGAAAAAGAAGAAATAGTATCAATGAAGAGCAGATTAAATTCCTTCAGGAAAAACTCCATTTGGCTTTTGCATCAACAGACCCACAGCGCCAAACACATCATCTGCAGGGGGAACTTTAACCGAAACCAGGCATACTGACTGGTATATGCCAGATTTCCCGTAAAGTGAGTATGAGGTACAACTTATCCATCTAAATCAAAAAAATGCTAAACCTTTAATGGTTCACAGGAGTTGTAGGGACATGGACAGCATCATCACTACCGATATAAACCCGCATGGGGCACTTTACGATTATCAGATCAGAGACATTGATACCTTATTTACTCAATTACAACAACCTGAATGCGAGGGGCATTGCAGGGTATTGTATCAGTTGCCTACGGGAGGAGGGAAAACAGTAATCTTTTCGCAGATCGTATCCCGTTACCTTAAGTACTTTAAAGGGAAAGCAATAGTACTTACCCATAGAAAAGAGCTGAGTACCCAAACCGCCGGTGTACTGAAATCGGTAGGGGTAAAGTGCAGGATTATCAACAGCGGGGTGAAGCGAATACAAGAAAAGGATAGCTATCCCTGTTATGTTGCGATGGTGGAAACCCTCAATAACCGTATAGCTGATAATCTGCTTAATACACAGGATATAGGTCTTGTGATTGTGGATGAAGCACACCATAATTCATTCAGGAAACTGCTCGATCAGTTTCCTTCGGCGTCGGTTATTGGCGTAACGGCAACCCCTTTCTCTTCCGATCCTGAGCTTCCATTGAACAAAGATTACCATACGCTGATTTCCGGTCCGACGATTGACGAGCTGATTGCTAAAGGCTTTTTAGCCAAACCACGTACCTTTGATTATGAAGTCGAACTCAACACCCTTACCACTGGTACGGGTGGCGATTTTTCAGTAAGCACCTCCGATGAGCTTTACAGCAGCAAGCCCATGCTCGATCTTCTGATCAGAGCATATGATTCTCACGCAAAAGGTAAACGAACCCTCATCTTCAATAATGGTATTTTTACTTCACGGCTCGTGACGGAAACTTTTATGGCTCTGGGCTATCCCATCAGGCACCTCGACAATAAAACCGAGGCCGGCGAGCGTAAGGATATCCTGAAATGGTTTAAGAAAACGAAAGGCGCGATATTAAGCTCTGTATCCATTCTCACCACTGGTTTCGATGAGCCTTCGATACAAACCGTAATCCTGAACCGTGCTACCACTTCACTTACGCTCTACCATCAAATGGTTGGCAGGGGTGCACGTGCGATGAAAAATAAAAAACGTTTTAACATTATCGATCTCGGTAATAATGTGGAAAGGTTTGGGCACTGGGAAGAGCCGGTAGACTGGAATGATGTGTTTCATTTTCCCGAGAAATACCATCATCAGCTGTCTAAATCGGTTCAGGACATTCATCATATTCCCTCAGAACTGCGGGCATCGTTTCCCAATAGCCTGGAAATTTCATTCGACGTGCTGCAACATTATCAGCAGGCCATCCATCAGGAAGAAAAGGCCATGACCGTCATAAGCCAATCCATTGAGCAACACGTGCAAATGTGCATGGATAATGCAGCTACCGTACAGTCTGCTTTCGATTTGAGCCTCCTATTGAATAAAGAAATCGATTGGAGAATAAAAGAGTTTTGCAAATGCCTGGGGAGCGTTACCAGAAACTATCGCCAGTGGCTTGGAGAAGATTATCGCAAAAAACTTAGGAAGATGATTGAAAAGCGGATGTACGCACGTCCGGTGATGCGGGAAGCCGTTTAAAAAAAAAGCCGCTTCGATATTTATCGAAGCGGCTTTTGTGCGGAAGAAGGGACTCGAACCCCCACGCCGTGAAGCGCCAGATCCTAAGTCTGGTGCGGCTACCAATTACGCCACTTCCGCAGTTAGGATGTCTAAAGGACTGCAAAGATAGGAACCAGATTCATTAATCAAAGTATTTTTGGATAATATTTTCTTTCGGGTTCGTAATGCGATGATTTCAAGGTAGAAAAAAAAATGTTGCTACAGCTTTGCTCTTCTCCTGTAATTCACGATCACAAAAATTAAAAAGCCAAATAACCAGGTACCCAGTAATACACAGAAAAAGATTGGGCGGATAGATGAATGAAAAAACGCAGGCTGGTAGAATAAACGGTCCAGTGTCTTTATTTTATCAATTAACTGGTTTCGCTCGAACCGGTTTTGCATTTCAATTACCGATTGCTGATTGCCATCCCGGATATGATAAACATCTTTAATTAAGGCTGCTGGTTGAAGGTAAGATTCAATTTTATAGTTTTTGAGCAGCGTATCGAGCGATTTGAAGGCGCGGAGCAAAGAATCAGATGGTGCTCTGTAAAGGAGATTATACCTTTTAACTGCATTTTGCTGCTGTTGCATTTTGATGTCGATTCCGTTGATTGGGCTGATCAGGTTATTGGTTTCCAGAAAAACACATACGCTGTCATCATACTGTGGGTTCACTTCACGACCTTTGTAGATAATTACAGTGCTGTCATTCTCCGTTTTTTGTGATATTATCCGATTTGCTAGTTCTGCTTTTCCAAAGCCAAGCAGGCTAGATATTGTATCGGCAGACTTTTTCATCTTGTCGAAACTTTTTTCCGCTAACTTTAACGTATCAATGCTGTAGTATACCGTTTGCACTGTAAATGATTCTTTGTTTGCCGGATCGTAAAAGGGGGTATCCTGTTCCTCTATAATAGGGTAAGGATCTGGGTATAAAATATTGGTTACCTTAAACATGCTTTCTGAATTGTAGGCGCCTACTGGATATAAAAATGAATTTAATACATTCAGCAGCGTTTTATCCGCATTTAATTTTTTCTCAGGGAGTTCATTTTTCAGACTGGCATTCATGCCAAAACTGTAGCTCATGAAAAAAGTGAGCGAGTTGGCTACCGTTAGCAGCAATACCCCTCCGATTAGCAGCAGCTGTTTTACACTGTAGTGTACTCTCGAATGATTGCGAATGAGTAAAATAAGGGTAATTAGCAGAAATAATCCAGCAATGAAAAAGTGCGAAATAGAAACCTCATCATAGAATTTAAAACGGTAGAATTCTGTGTAGATATTGATGTTTTTTACTCCGGGAAAATGAATAAAGCCGTATGCAAAGTAAGCGATATGAATCAGGATCAGGACGACGTTAGATAGCAGAAGAAACTTCTTTAGTTTGGAGCTCATAATTGGAGGATGTTAATTTAATGTACTAAAATAGTATTTTAGCCAAATTGTTTGATACAAATTGAACTATTTGAATCAAATAACGCTCCAAAGACACTAATAGGAAGCTTCTGACCTTTTACGCCTCAATTCCCTGTAAACCTGAGGGGATACCCTCATGCTTTTTTTAAATAACCTCGAAAAGTGAAAGGGATCTTCATATCCCAGGCTGCTGGCAATGTCGCGGATCTTTATTTCTGTGCTGAAAAGTAAACCGCAGGCTTTTCTTACTTTAAGGTGGATGAAGTAATCCATTGGCGGCATACCAGTAGCTTTTCTAAACAAACTGGCAAAATAAGAAACAGACAGGTTATTAATCGCGGCGAGATCTTCCAGTGTAATTTTATTGGCTAAAGCCTGGTGCATATAATCAATGGTTTTCTTAATCATATCACGCTCATCCTGGTCTTTCACGCTCGTATGTTTTTCCGGATAAAAGAAAGTCGCCAGTAAATGACAAAGGCATAGGCTGATATTGCTCAGGTTATCTTTGTTATAGCCCAGCTGAAGGTTTTGATACATCGATTCCCAGATCTGAATTCCTTTTTCATTCAAATGAATAGGCTTTGCACCATCATACAGCTTCAGATTAAATCCCCTATTAAATTCCTCCAGATCCTTTCCACAGAAATGAATCCAGTAAATTGTCCAGGGTTCATGGTCGTCGGCACCGTAGCTCATTTTAACTTTTGTAGTGGGTACGATGATGTATTCGTTTGCAGCTACCTCCATTTTATGGTCGTCAAGCAAGAACCAGCCTTTACCTCTTAAGCAGTAAATCAGTATGTTTTCACTGCAGCCTTCAGGCCGGTCGCGATAATGAAACGCTGCATTTGGAAAATAACCCATTGATGTAACGTACAGATTGCTCATAAACACATTATGCTCTGCCGCAGCTTTCCATGCGGCTTCCGGAATATAGATGTGTTTTTCCCCTTGAAATCCGTCTTTTCTCTTCATTTGTGGAATGATTTGGTTAGTTGTACTGGAACCGGTTGATGATTTACCAGCCTTTAACAAATATATCAATTGCTTACAAATAATGGAACTGAGATATTGAGAAAAAATAATTGAATAGTCCATCATAATAAGTGAATACGCTATTTCAGCAACCTTCCAATAGTATTAGTTTTGGTTTCATAAAGCAGATCAAGCAGATTCTAAATTTTTATGCGGGAATCAATTTGATCCATTGCTTTAACTAACCAAATAATTCAAATAAGTATGAGCCAAACTCTACAAAAAAAATGTAAACATCTTTATGGACTGGTGTTTTTGCTGCTTTTTATGGGCAGCGCTACGTTTGCGCAAACACCAGTAAAGAAAACCATCACAGGTAAAGTAACCGATTCCTTAGGCATAGGTATGCCGGGTGTAGTGGTAGCCGTGGTGAGTCAGGCCAACGTTGGAACCCAAACCGACAACAATGGTAAATTTGTTCTAGACGTAAGTCCGGGGCAGTTGATCAGATTCTCTTTTGTCGGCTATAAAGAACAGCGTGTAACCGTTGGAGAGGGGAGTGTAATCAATATCAAACTGATCGAGGATAATATCCTGGCCGATGAGGTGGTGATTACGGCATTGGGCCAGCGCCAGAGAAAAGAAGCCTTGGTGGGGTCAGTTACTACTGTCAAAGTAGCCAACCTTAAAATCCCCTCCAGTAATTTAACTAATGCTTTATCCGGACAAATCGCTGGTGTGATAGGTTATCAGCGTAGTGGTCAGCCCGGACAAGACAACTCCCAGTTTTTTATCCGTGGCGTCACTACCTTCGGCTATAAGCAGGATCCACTCATACTTATTGATAATGTGGAACTTACCTCTTCCGATCTTGCACGCTTACAGGTAGATGATATCGAAAGTTTTTCGATACTAAAAGACGCTAGTGCCACTGCACTATATGGTGCCCGTGGTGCCAATGGTGTGATTTTAGTTGCTACCAAGTCTGGTAAAGAAGGCAAGGCTAAAATCAGCTTCCGTTTAGAGCAGTCTGCCAGTCAGTCTACTCAGAATCTGGAACTTGCCGACCCGGTTACCTACATGAAGCTTTTTAACGAGGCGGCCATCGGTCGGAACATGGATCCCGTTTTTAATCAGAACAAAATTATCAATACCCAAAATACCATCAACAAATCGTCAGGTTATAATGAATACGTTTATCCTGCGGTAAACTGGCTGGATATGCTCTTTAAAAAGAGAACATCTACTCAACGTGCCAATTTAGGCATAAGTGGTGGTGGCGGGGTAGCACGCTATTACGTTGCCGGTTCCTATAACCTTGATAATGGTGTGTTAAAAGAAGATGAACGCAATAACAACGACAACAATATCAAATTCAGGAACTATCAGTTGCGTTCAAATGTAAACATCGACTTAACTAAAACCACTGAGATGGTTGTTCGTTTATCCGGTAATTTTAGTGAATACAATGGGCCAATAGCCTCAGATGGTGGCTTTTCTACAGATTTATATAATGCAGCCATTCATACCAGTCCGGTGTTGTTTCCCGCTTATTTTCCTGCGGATCAGGCCAATCAGAATGCCCAACATATCCTGTTTGGCAATACGGTTGGGAATGCCGCAAACGATATCCGGAATATCAATCCATATGCCCAGATGCTGATGGGACATAAAAACTCTTCCGAATCCAGAATGTCGGCACAATTTGAGGTAAATCAAAAACTCGATTTTTTAACGGAAGGGTTAACATTCCGTTCTATATTCAGTACCAACAGGTATTCTTACTTTGATTCCTCAATGGCTTATGCTCCTTTTTATTACAATGTAGGTTCTTACGACAGGCAATCAAATCAATATACACTCAACTGGTTAAATCCGTCTGTAACGGCCCCGCTAAATGTTTCGCGGGAATATTTATCCTATTATCCAGGTTCACCAACCGTAAATACTTTCCTTTACGCGCAGGCATCAATGAATTACGACAGGACATTTGGCAGCCATACCGTAAGCGGAACACTAATTGGAACCGCACAGCAAACCAGATACAACAACGCCAGAGATCCTAAAAATAATCAGCCAACCTTACAATATTCGCTCCCTTACCGTAACATCGGCCTGGCCGGGCGTTTAACCTATTCTTATAAAAACCGATATTTCATTGAAAGTAATTTTGGCTATAACGGATCGGAAAGGTTTTCAGAAAATCATCGTTTTGGTTTCTTCCCAACCATTGGTGGTGGATGGATCGTGTCGAATGAGCCTTTCTGGAAAGGTGGGATTGCAGACGTGGTTAACCGCTTAAAGTTACGCGGAAGTTTTGGTATTGTAGGTAATGATGCTATCGGATCACAGCGTTTCTTTTACAAATCTGACGTTAACCTGAACGGTGGAGGAAACTACGCACAGTTTGGTTTTAATGGTGCCTCCGAACGTCCGGGTGTATACATCAATAGTTACGAGAATACCAATATTACATGGGAAACTTCTCAGCAAACCAATATCGCTTTAGAAGCTACCCTGTTTAAAAATTTAAGTGTAATTGCCGAGGTGTACAATAACTACCGCTACGATATTTACATGCCCAGAAGAAACGTGCCTTCTACTTTAGGTCTCGAGGCAATAGACCCGAATACGAACCTGCCCGACATTGGTGCCAATATCGGTATCGCCCGCTCAAGGGGTATGGACTTATCGCTCGATTATAAGTTTAATGCAAATGATTTCTCTTTTGCGGTTCGCGGAAACATGACTTTCGCCAAAAACAAATACGTTAATTTCGAAGAACCGCAATGGGCAGAAGCCTACCGGTATACTACAGGACAGCCGATTAGCCGTAACTATGGCTACATTGCCGAACGTTTATTTGTGGATGATAAAGAGGTAGCCAATTCTCCTACTCAGATTTTTTCTACCGGCGGAAAGCCGCCAAGAGGAGGGGACATTAAGTACAAAGACCTGAATAACGATGGTAAAATCGATGATGCAGATAAAGCTTATATCGGTTTTCCTCAGTCGCCTGAACTCGTTTATGGTTTCGGATTCAGTTCATCTTACAAAGGATTCGATCTGTCGGCTTTTGTTACTGGACAGGGCCGGATGACTTTCTTTATTAAACCGGAAAAAATAAGCCCATTCGTACCTACAGATGAAAAAAGAAAAGTAAACCCTTTCGATGGCGGTGATGGCGATTATTTCGGGAACACCCAGTTATTGCAGGAGTTTGCCAATAACCACTGGTCGCCCGAAAACCAGGACTTATATGCGCTTTACCCACGCTTATCGGTGACTAAAGAAGATTTAGAAAATAACCGCCAAACGAGTACCTGGTGGATGAGAAATGGCCGGTTAATCAGATTAAAGTCTGTTGAGGTTGGTTATACACTTCCACAGCGGGTTTCCAACAAAATCAGGTTGAGCTCAGCCCGCATCTATTTCAATGGTTTAAACCTGCTAACCTGGTCGCCATTTAAAATGTGGGATCCTGAACAAGGTGGTAATGGATTTGCCTATCCCATTCAAAAAGTATTCAATGTTGGCCTAAACGTAACACTATAATGAAAGCGATCAAAAAATATTCAACATATATCTGTGCGTTGGTACTGTTATGTTCCATTTATTCTTGCAAAAAATACCTCGATATTACCCCTGAAAATCTGGGTACACTGGATTATGCATTCAGAAACAGAAATGAAGCCGAGAATTACCTGTATGGTTGTTATGCATATCTGCAACGTTCTACTGACATGGCCACCAATCCTGGCTTCACCACATCAGGAGAGCTCATTTATTCCAATTCACTCGACAACTATTTGGGTTTTAACCGGGTAGGTTTTAATTTGTTGCGTGGTACGCAGAATACGGCCAATCCAGGGCTAAATGCCTGGGATGGGAATGAAGGGAGCTATAGCTTTTTCCGATCCATCAGGCTTTGTAATATCATGCTGGAAAACATCGATAAGCCCATTGATTTATCAGCAAATGATAAAAAAAGATGGATAGCAGAGACAAAGTTCTTAAAAGCCTATTATCATTACATGTTATTTAAAATGTATGGGCCAATACCATTGATTAAAACCAATCTGTCCATTTCAGCAAGTACTGATGAAGTGCGGATTAAACGCTCTACGGTCGATGAATCTGTAGATTATATTGTATCACTTTTAAATGAGGCCATTCCCGATTTGCCAGCTACTATTTCCAATCAGGCAACTGAATTAGGGCGTGCAACCAGCGTAATCGCACTGTCGGTAAAGGCCGATGTATTGGCTACCGCTGCAAGTCCGCTTTTCAATGGAAATCCTGATTACGCATCTTTCAGGGATAAGGATGGCATCAGCCTGTTTCCGCAGGCATATGATGCCCAGAAATGGCGCAAGGCAGCCGATGCAGCCAAAGCCGCTATCGTTGCTGCTGAAGGGGAAGGCATAAAGTTGTATACCTTTTCTTCACCAACAACCATCGGAACGCTTTCTGATTCGCTGAAGAGGGAACTTGATGTTCAGAATGCAGTTACCGAGAAGTGGGAGCTCAATTCAGAAATCGTTTGGGCCTCTAATCCTGCCTTCGGATATCAGGGCTTTGCTACCCCCAGGCTTACTGCAAATTCGGCTGTAAACGCATTTTCCAATCCCTCAACATTTTCTGCACCTATTGCAACGCAAGAACTTTTCTACACCGTAAATGGTGTGCCGATTACAGAAGATAAAACCTGGGATTATGCTGGCAGAAATACCATTATGGCTGGAGATAATGCCAGCAGGTATTATATTAAGGAAGGCTATGAAACAATTAAAGGACACTTTGCCCGCGAAACCAGGTTTTATGCGGATATGGCTTTCGATGGCGGGATCTGGTTTGGCAATGGGCGCATCAATCAGAACGATGCCCAACGCCCGCTTTACCACGTGTCCGCAAGAGGTTCCGGCTTTGCTGCACCCAGCGATAATATCCGCCTGAACATCACAGGATACTGGCCTAAAAAACTGGTCAGCTACGCCTCAGTTTACGATGATGGATTTCAGACATTTGCGTACCGCATGCCTTTAATCAGACTGGCCGATTTATATCTACTCTATGCAGAAGCACTGAATGAAGTGGGCGGACCAGTAACTGAAGTATTTACCTATGTAGACCGTGTAAGGGCAAGGGCGGGTTTAAGAGGGATTGAGGCTTCATGGACAAACTACTCCAGAAACCCGAATAAGTTTAATACCAAAGAAGGGTTAAGACAAATTATTCATCAGGAAAGACGAATTGAATTATGCTTTGAAGGGCACAGTGGATGGGATTTAAGAAGATGGAAAGAACTGCAGGCCGTACTCACTACGCCCTTACAGGGCTGGAGCATCAATAATGCAGATGCGATAAATTACTACCGCCCCGCCACTCAGTTTATACCTGTATTTGGGATTAAAGATTATCTGTGGCCAATTAAAAGCTACGATCTGGTGGTGAACCCGAATCTTGTGCAAAATCCTTTCTGGTAGTTGAAATAGGTTGTTAATCTTAAGTTTAAGAAAATGAAAAATATAAATAAATGGATAGCGCTCATGTTGTTTCCAATCGTTTGCCTGATGGCCTGCGAAAAGATGGAAACCTATAACGAGCCGGCCTCAACTGATATGTCCAAGCCGGCCGTGGTGAGCAATGTTAAAGTGCAGAATTATAATGGAGGAGCCAATATTACCTATTCGCTTCCTAATTCTCAAAATATACTTTATGTGCTGGCGCAATACAAAATTAATGGCGTGACTACGCGTGAAACCAAATCGAGCTACTATTCCGACACCATCACGGTAGAAGGGTTTGCTAAAAAACAACAATATGACGTCACACTTTATACAGTAAGCAGGGCCAATGTGAAGTCTGATCCGCTAATCGTTAAAGTAAACCCGGATACCCCTCCATATCTGCTTGTTAAACCTACGATTAATGCCCAGGCAGACTTTGGTGGTATTAAAATTACCGGAAGCAACCCAGGTAAAGCCAACTTAGGCGTAATCCTGTTAGGCTTCGAAGGCAACGTATCTGATGTGATTGATCAGAATTTCTCCAAACTTGCAACGATAGATTATTCGGTTCGGGGTTATCAACCGGTGGAGAAAAGAATTGGCTATTATGTGATTGATAATTATGGAAACATATCCGACACTACTTATAAGACGATCACCCCGCTTTTTGAATCCATTCTGGATAGAAATAAGTTTGCGAGTTACCGCCTGCCATCTGACGGGGTAATTGCTTACGGTTGGGATTTACCCTATCTATGGGATGGAAGAACCGACGGAAGTTCGAATGGCTGGCATACCGCGCCAGGTGGTGCGATGCCTGCAATTGCAACATTTGGATTGGGTGTGAGTGCAAAGCTCAGTCGCTTTATTCTTTGGGAACGTCCTGATGGAAGTGATAAGTTTGCTTATGGACATGGTAATCCGAAAGTGTTTTCATTATGGGGTTCAAATGCAACGGCTCCGAGAGATGCCAGTCTGCCTATGTCCGCTCCGGAAGGTACGGTAATAGGCGACTGGACAAACCTGGGTAATTACAACTATCCGCCACCACCCTCAGGCGCCACACCAGTTGCCCATACTACTGCCGATAACGATTTTGTTAAAGCAGGGGTGAGCTTCAACGTACCGCTGGTGAGCCCTAAAGTCCGGTATGTGCGTTTAAGTGTGTCCACCACATGGTCTAACGGTACCTTTGCACATGCTATGGAAATGGCATTTTACGGTGATGCCCGATAATCATTCTTCAAACCAATCAGTAAAGAAAAAATGAAAAACAGATATATAGTTTTGGCGGTGCTGCTCATTTCAACCATTATCATCAGTTGTACTAAAGATGATGTCGCCTTCAAGGAATTTCTTAAAAACGGCGAAACTGTTTACCCGGGAAAAGTTTCGAAAATTGTAGCTAAAGCAGGCAACCTGCGTACCGGCTTGTGGTTCAATCCGAGTCCGGATCCAAGTGTAACCAAATATGTAATTAAGTGGAATAATAATGTCGATTCAATAAGCGTGAATTCCACTTCTCATAACCCGCTGGATACCATTAAGGTAATTATTCCGAATTTAAGTGAATATACCTATACCTTCACCGTATTATCCTACGATGCACAGGGGCGAAAATCAATTCCTATTGAAGCGCCCAACGTAAGGGTTTACGGACCGTTATATCAGGGTGCATTGTTAAACCGTCCATTCAATGCTACTGAGCCTTACGTGCTCAATGCCAACGGTTCTGTTCAGTTAAATTTTAATGTACCCGACACCATCAATGTAGGCACCACCATCCGGTATACCAACACCAGCAATGTGGTTACGGAGAAAACACTGGCGGCAAAGGATTTGTCCATCACTTTAAATGATTATAAATCAGGAACTGATGTGCTTTATAAATCGTCCTATATCCCATCCCTGGGCTCCCTGGATGTATTCAGCGTTAGCGACTTTTCTACCTTCCCCAAAATATTCACTTTTGCACAATGCGATAAATCATTATTCCGGGAAGTTCGTTTGCCAAATGATGTAAATACCTATGAATCCGGAACCAGCATCAGCAAGCTTTGGGACAATAGCAATGGCCCGCAGGGTTACCCTAACATCTTTCATAGTGATGGCAGTTATATTGCTCACGTACTCACCTTTGATATGGGGAAAACCTACAACAACCTGGCCCAGATTGAAGAAGTAGGCCGCGATTGCTGCAATAATCCGGATCGATTTGAAGTGTGGGGGATAAATGACCTGACCAATGCCACTACAAATTTAAGGGCTGATAACCCGGGTTGGAAGGCCGAAGCGGTTGCAAAAGGTTGGACTTTATTAAAAGATATTACCCGTACAGATGATGGTAAAAATGCCATGAAATTTGACCTGATTGCGAACCCCCCGCCAGTTCGTTACATCCGCATCAGGGTACTGCATACCGTAACCGGTTCAGGCTATAGTAATATGAGCGAACTCACTTTCTGGAATAAGCAGTAGTTATGATTAAACGTATCGAAATAAGGGATGCAAGATTTCCTTTGGGTAATGGTGCGGGAAGTGATGCCATTCATCGCGACCCCATCTATTCGTATGCAGTGGTAAACTTACAAGACGATAGTGGTTTAACAGGTACCGGCTTTGCTTTTACTTTAGGTGAAGGAAATGATCTGGTTTGCAAAGCGGCCCGTTACTATGCAAACCAGTTACGTGGAAGTGATATTGAAGAGCTCATGGCTAATTTTGGTGTAACCTATAAATCCTTCGCTAATGAACAGCAGTTTAGGTGGCTCGGCCCGCATAAGGGAATTGTTCACCTTGCATTGGCCGCCGTTACAAATGCCTGCTGGGATTTGTGGGCTAAGAAAAGGGGGGTACCACTCTGGAAGCTAATGATTGATCTTTCTGCTGAAGACCTCGTAGACACTATTGATTTTTCATACCTGGAAGATGAACTGACGAGGCAGCAGGCCATTGATTTGATAAAGGAAAATAAGCTTACACAGTCCTCGCGTATTTCAATTTTAAATGTGGGATACCCCGGTTATGACACCTCTATTGGCTGGTTTAACTATCCTGATCAGCAGGTAAAAGAAAATGTTGAAAAGGCGCTGGAAACCGGTTTTACTGCGATGAAACTGAAGGTTGGATCGAAGGATCCGGTACATGATATCCGCCGCGCCAATATGGTGCGTGAGGTTGCAGGTGATGATATTAAAATCATGCTCGACGCCAATCAGCAATGGAATCTGCCACAGGCATTAGCCGTTTGTGCCGAACTGAGTAAAATGAATCCTTACTGGATTGAAGAGCCAACTCATCCTGATGATGTACTCGCACATCAAACCCTGGCGCAGAAAATTGCCCCTGTTAAACTCGCATTGGGGGAGCATGTGCCAAATGCAATTGTGTTTAAAAATTATCTGCAGGTAAAATGTGCCAGCTTTATGCAGGTAGATGCCGTACGGGTAGGTGGGGTAAGTGAGTTTCTGGCGGTAAGTTTACTCTGCAGAAAATTCAATATTCCCGTTGTACCACATGTAGGAGATATGGGGCAGCTGCACCAGCACCTGGTGCTGTTTAACCACATCGCCTTAGGTCACGAGGCTTTATTTTTAGAACACATCCCACATCTGAAAGCGCGTTTTATTCATCCGGTTCGTTTAGAAGACGGTTTATACCTCACGCCTCAAAATACAGGCAGCAGTTGCGATCTTAAATTGTAATTTCAATGATTAAAAAACCAGTTTAAATGATCCAGACCATTGATATCATCATTAGTACCAGTTATATCCTCCTCATTCTGTTTATCGGATTGTGGGTGGGCATCCGGCACCGCCGTCAAAGCAAAAAAAATGAGGCTAGCAGCTATTTTCTGGCAGGGAAGTCGCTTAAGTGGCCGGCAATTGGTCTGGCGCTTTTTGCTACCAACATCTCTACAGTTCACCTGGTTAGTCTGGCTCAAAGCGGTTTTGATACGGGTTTACTTAGTGGGAATTTCGAATGGATGGCTGCTTTTACGCTCATTCTGCTGGCCCTGTTTTTTGTTCCATTTTACCTCAAGTCGGGCGTATCCACCTTACCTGATTTTCTGGAAAAACGTTACGATCGTTCGAGCAGGGACTGGTTAACTTTCGTTTCTATTATTTCAGCTATCATCATACACATCGCTTTTTCTATGCTTGCAGGCGGGATCGTACTCAAAACCCTGTTTGGCGTAAACATCTACCTGAGTGTTGTGGTCATCTGTATCATCACCGCCTTCTACACTATTGTGGGTGGTTTAAAAGCCGTTGTGGTAACCGAATCCATTCAAACGATTGTATTGTTACTGGGCGCAGGCGTGATTTGTTTTGCCTGCTACCATAAAATGTCAGGCTGGAATTCGATGGTTGAGGTATTGCATTCCGAACA
The DNA here is from genome assembly GCF_032678525.1 of Pedobacter frigidisoli. Lineage (GTDB taxonomy): Bacteria > Bacteroidota > Bacteroidia > Sphingobacteriales > Sphingobacteriaceae > Pedobacter > Pedobacter frigidisoli_A. The sequence continues at coordinate 391,517 of NZ_JAVTSE010000003.1, read as the reverse complement.
ACAAAGCGTAAAACTTTCGATGTTAAGACCAGCCAATGATCCATCGGGAATGCCATGGTATGCCGTATTTTTAGGCTACCCGGTATTAGGAATCTGGTACTGGTGCGCCGATCAAACCATAGTGCAACGTGTTTTGGGGGCTAAGGATGAGAACCATGCCCGCGTGGGTACTTTATTCTGCGGCTTCATTAAAATTCTACCCGTATTCATATTCATTATTCCGGGCCTTTTTGCCTACACATTGGCTAAAACCGGCCAGCTCGATCTCTCAAGCATTACAACAATGGACAGCAACGGTCAGACGGTGGTAGAAAGTAAAGGTATTTACACCCTGATGATTACCCAATTATTGCCAACTGGCCTTATCGGTCTGCTGGTTGCTGCTCTGCTATCCGGATTGATGAGCCAGGTTTCGGGTGCATTAAACTCAATTTCTACCATGGTGAGCTATGATATATACGCCAGGTATTACCCCAACCTCGATGATCGGAAACTGGTGAAAACCGGTAAAATTGCCGCAGGTATCGCCTTGCTCTTTTCTCTGGCTTTACTGCCACTACTCAACCGCTACGAAAGTATCTTTAGCGGAATCAATGACATCATTGCCCACATTGCTCCCCCAATTACCTGTGTGTTCCTGTTAGGGATTTTCTGGAAAAGAGCCTCTGCACCGTCCGCAAAAATCACCTTGTGGTTCGGCTCTGCCCTGGGAGCGGCGGTATTTACCATCAATAAATTGTGGACAGATACCTGGTTTGCAGCAATCCCTTTTATGATGATGGCTTTCTACCTGTTTTCATTTTGTGTACTGTTACAGATTATACTTTCCTATATCTATCCTGTTGTACATACCCGCGAAAGTGCTACGTTATACTGGGTTTCATGGAAATCACCGTTGACGGCGAAAGGCTGGCCCGGACTGGCCAACTACAAAACATTATCCGCCATATTGTTTATCAGCATGGCCGTTTTATTCTATTTATTCAGATAATTAACTTTAAATACAGATGCATTTACTAAAAAACAAGGTTGTATTTCTAACAGGCGGTTCAAAGGGTATCGGCTTTGAGTGCGCATTAAAATATGCAGAAGAAGGTGCAAAGCTTGCCATCATCTCCAATGATCAGGCTTCAATTAACCATGCGCTTTCTGTTTTAGGCGCACCACACATTGGGATCCATGCGGATGTGTCAAATGCACAGGATATCCGCAATGCCATCATGAAAACGCTCGATCGTTTTGAGCGTATTGATGTGATCCATAACAATGCAGGCATCGCCTATCCCTCAAAAAACATTCATGAAACCGATGATTCGGAATGGGATGACCTGTTTAATGTCAACGTTAAAGGTGTTTACCACACGGTAAAATTCGGTCTGGAAGCACTCATGAAATCGCAGGGGTGTATCATTAACACCAGTAGCCTGGTTGGGGAAATAGGGCAGGAAAACCATGCTGCCTATTCGGCGACCAAAGGCGCCATTAATGCACTTACCAAATCGATGGCGTTGGACTATGCAAAATACAAAATCCGTGTCAATGCCGTGGCCCCGGCTGGAGTGTGGACCGATATGCTGGAGGAATGGGGCAAAGCACAAAATGATGTCGAAGGAATTAAGCACTACCTCGACGGTATACATGGCTTAGGCTATTGTCCCGGTGGCGATGTGGTGGCGGATGCCTGTGTATTTCTCGCTTCAGATAAAGCCCGCTTTATTACGGGAATTATTATGCCGGTAAGTGGTGGGGCCGAACTGGGATATAAAAAAGTAAATCAACTGGAAACTATTTAATTATGCGAAATCAACTGATATTATTGCTGTGTTTATGCTCAATCTTTATGCATGATGCTGCTGCGCAGCAGAACCTTAAACTCTGGTATAATAAGCCGGCTCAGCGGTGGGAAGAAACCATTCCGCTTGGAAACGGCCGTTTGGGTATGATGCCTGATGGTGGCATTAATACAGAAACGATAGTACTCAACGACATAACCTTATGGTCGGGAGCACCGCAGGATGCCAACAACTACGAAGCCCATAAAAGCCTGCCAGAAATAAGGCAACTTATTTTAGCAGGCAAAAATGATCTGGCTCAGGATCTCGTTAATAAAAACTTCATTTGTAAAGGTCCGGGTTCTGGTGGCACCAATTATGGCTGCTTTCAGGTGCTGGGCAGTTTGAAGCTCAATTTCACTTATCCAAACCAAAAAAATGCTGTTGAAAAGCCAAGCCTGTATCACCGCGAACTCTCGCTGAGTCAGGCGCTGGCTAAAACCAGTTTTGTCATCGATGGCGTTACCTATTCCCGCGAATACCTCACGAGTTTTGATGATGATGTAGATGTAATCATGTTAACGGCCTCCAAACCAGGTTTGTTGAACTTTGATGTTGAAATCTCCCGTCCGGAGCGGGCAACTGTAGCTACCGCAAACGGCGAACTAATCATGAGCGGACAACTGGATAATGGCATCGACGGCAAAGGCATGCAGTATATCAGTCGTGTGAAAGCCCGCTTAACCGGAGGTACACAGGCCGTCAAAAACAATAAAATCATCATTAAAAATGCCACCAGTGCACTAATCTACATCGCTGCCGGTACGGATTTCAGAAATACGGGCTATAAAGAAAAGGTGAACCTCGACTTAAAATCTGCATTTGCCAAAAAATACACTGTTCAAAAACAAAACCATATCGATAACTATCAGAAAAAATTCAACCGCTTAAGTTTACAGATTGGTAACAAGATTCAGGATACCATCCCCACTGATGAACGTTTAGTGAACTACAATAAAAATCCGAAAGCCGATGTTGGGTTTCCGGTACTGTTTTATCAGTTTGGCCGCTACCTGAGCATTAGTAGCACGCGCGTGGGTTTATTGCCGCCAAATTTGCAGGGGCTGTGGGCTAATCAGATCCATACCCCATGGAACGGAGATTACCATCTCGATGTGAATATCCAGATGAACCAGTGGCCCGTTGAAGTGAGCAATTTATCTGAACTGAACCTGCCACTGGCAGATTTAGTCGGAAGAATGATGAAAAACGGAGAGAAGACAGCCAAAGCATATTATAATTCTAAAGGTTGGATTGCCCATGTCATCACCAATGTATGGGGCTTTACCGAGCCCGGAGAAAGTGCTTCGTGGGGGGCATCCAATGCAGGTTCTGGCTGGTTGTGTAACAATCTGTGGGATCATTATGCCTTTAGCAATGATCAGGCATATCTCAAAAAAATCTATCCCATACTAAAAGGCTCAGCTGAATTTTATGCAAATGCGCTGGTTAAAGACCCCGAAACAGGTTGGTTAGTTACCGCACCGTCTGTTTCTCCTGAAAATACATTCTATCTTCCTAACGGAAAAACAGCCAGCATCTCCATGGGCCCGACTATTGATAATCAGATTGTAAGGGAGCTGTTTACCAATGTCATTTATGCGGCTAAAACACTCGGCGTTGATCAGGACTTTAGTAAATTTCTGAATGAGAAGTTAAAAGTTGTACCTCCGGCCGGAACAATTAGTAAAGACGGGCGGATCATGGAATGGATACGGGATTACAAAGAAACTGAACCCCAACACCGTCATATTTCCCACTTATATGGACTTTATCCCGCATCATTAATTACTCCGGTTAAAACACCGGAACTGGCAGAAGCGGCAAAAAAATCACTGGAAGTTAGGGGCGATGACGGACCAAGCTGGTCAATAGCCTATAAGCTGCTATTTTGGGCAAGATTACAGGATGGGGAACGTTCGGGCAAACTACTACACGAACTGATGAAACCCACTATTAAAACAGATATTAATTATGGTGCCGGGGGCGGAATATATCCAAATCTGCTGTCTGCAGGTCCTCCATTCCAGATCGACGGTAACTTTGGCGGAGCGGCCGGCATTGCCGAGATGCTGATCCAGAGTCATGATGGCTTTATAAATTTGTTGCCATCTATCCCTCAGGAATGGAAAGCATCGGGTAAAATTACGGGCGTAAAAGCCCGCGGGAATCTAACGGTAGATTTCGAATGGAAAGATGGAAATGTTACCGCTTACAAAGTTTATGGTCCGGTACCTACCAAAGTAAAAATCAAAATTAACGGTAAAATCGTTGACCTGACCAGTCAGAAATCGTAACAGCCATGAAGAATTTAACTAAGGTAATCTGCCTATACTTTACCCTTTTCCTTCTTTTTAGCAATACCTCGGTTTTCGGGGAAAAAATTCCGTTCGGTAAAAATTCCTTTATCGATTACAAAACTGATAAAGGGACTTTTGATGTGTTTGTGAACGGAAAACCGGTACTTAAAGATGGTTATTCTGAAGTTTTGGTCAACAATGAAATGATCAGCTCCCGTGCTTTCAATCGCCGCACAACGGTTAAAAAGAATTTTAAGAATGACATAGGAACAGGTCAGCACTATCAGTTTACGGGCAGAAGCAAATCCGGAGTGACCTTAATCCAATCAGTTTTTGCGTACACCAACCATCCATTTTTCGTGATAAAAGTTTCCGTTTCAGGCGCAGCTTTAAGCAGCAACCAAATGTTCCCTCTTAGAGGGAAGCTAACCGCTGCAGATGATTTAACGGGTCAGACGAGCTTAATGGTTCCTTTCGATAATGATACCTTCATCAGTTATCGGGCAAATTTGCTCACCATGGAAAAAGAGCATGTCAGTTCAGAGGTTACTTCTGTTTATGATAACCGTACCAGAAAAGGTTATGTGATCGGTACTTTGAACCATGACCAGTGGAAAACCGCTTTGAAGACTCTTCTGCCCGTCCCGCAGCACCTAGAACTGGCCGTTGAATGTGGATATACCAGCTATGAGCTTACACGCGACCGATCAGCACATGGCTACCTGAAAGGAAATTCAATTGCTTCGTCAGGCATTCTTTTTGGCTATTTCGACGACTGGCGTACAGGTATGGAAAGCTATGCCAAAACCGTTCGTGAAACTGAAAAGCCAATTGTGGCGAACTGGACAGGAGCTACACCTGTAGGCTGGAATAGCTGGGGTGTAATGCAGGAAAAGCTCTCCTACGAAAAGGTAACTCAGGTGGTGGATTTTTTTGCCGAAAACCTGAAGGGCTTCCGAACGGGCAACGTAGCCTACATCGATCTGGATTCCTACTGGGATAACCTGCTTAAAGGAAATGACTATTCGGCATTAAAGAAGTTTGCTGATTACTGTAAAAGCAAAGGCTTAAAGCCCGGCATTTATTGGGCCCCTTTTACAGATTGGGGTTTCCAGGGCGGCTCAAACCGTAAAGCGCCAGGCAGCGATTTTACTTTCGGCGAAATGTGGACTAAAGTTGATGGTGGTTTCCATGATTTTGATGGTGCCAGGGCTTTGGATCCGACTCACCCAGGCACACAAAAAAGAATTTGGTCAGTCATTTCCAATCTTAAAGCCTGTGGGTTTGAAATGATTAAAATAGACTTTTTGGGTCATGCAGCAGTAGAATCTACCCAGTTTTATAATCCAAAGGTTAGCACAGGCATGCAGGCCTACAGGGTTGGAATGGAATACCTGCTGAAATGCCTGGACAATAAGATGCTGATTTATGCCGCCATATCGCCAAGTCTGGCCTCCGGCCGGTATGTTCAGGTGAGGCGGATTGCCTGCGATGCGTTCAAAAGCATTAAAGATACCGAATACACCTTAAACAGTGTAACTAACGGCTGGTGGCAAACTTATCTGTATCATTATATCGATGCAGACCATGTTGTTCTGGGCAATGAAGGCGAGGCTGCAAATATTTCACGAACGCTATCAGCCATCGTAACCGGAACTTTAATTGTTGGGGATGATTTCTCAGCCAACGGACCATGGAAAGCCAATGCCCAAAAGCTGTTTCAGGATCAGGATTTGCTTCAGATTATTCGTGATGGGAAAGCTTTTAAACCGGTGGACGGCAACCGGGGGAAGAGTGCATCAAACCAGTTTATAAAAGAACAGGGCAAGGTGAGGTATGTGGCACTTTTCAACTATGGAAACAGCTCTGCAATCGCACCTATCGATTATTCCAGGTTAGGCATAGATGAACAATCGATTGTGTCCATCGAAGACCTGATCAGCCATCTGCCCATGAACCCCGTAAACTATCATCAGCAAGCACTACAGCCGGCGCAGGCAACGATGCTTAAAATCACCTTAAAATAAAAACAGATCAATGAAAGCTATCAATATATCTCCGTTTAAGCGCCAAATCCTGCTGCTGGGTTTGTTTGGCATTTGCCATGCCGGCCTTGCACAGGAAATCATCAGCATTGAAACCGCCCATAACGCGATGGTTCTCGAAGTCGTAAAAGGCAAGGACGTAAACACCATTTATTTCGGTGAAAAGTTGCATTCGGCTGCTGAATACGCTCAGGTAAATGCTGCCTATAAACAAACAACCGAATATACAGGGCAGTTAAATGCAGCTTATACGCCCTCTGGCTCGCGTAATCTGGCTGAGCCAGCTATCAGTGTAACACACGCTGACGGGAACAAAAGCCTGAACCTGAATTTCGTTCAACAGCAAGCTGAAAATATCAGCGACAATGTTCGTTTAACTACACTTACCCTGAAAGATCCGGTGTACAACTTCACGGTTAAACTGTTTTATAAAAGTTTTTTTAAGGAAGATGTAATTGAACAATGGACCGAAATCAGTCACAGTGAAAAAGGCGCGGTTACGTTAGAAAAGTTTGCGTCCGCAAATCTATACCTGAAGGGTAAAAGTTATTATCTGAAACAATACCATGGCGACTGGGCAAAGGAGATGCAGCCTGAAGAAAGCCGCCTTACCCACGGCATTAAAACACTGGATAGCAAACTGGGCACAAGGGCGAACCTGTTTCAACCTTCAGTATTTATGGTTTCACTCAATGCTCCGGCAACTGAAACCCAGGGTGATGTTTTATACGGCGCAATGGAGTGGAGCGGTAATTTTCGTGTAGATCTGGAACTGGATTATCAGGATAACCTTAGGATTATTGCCGGTATAAACAATTATGCATCAGACTTTAAGCTTAAGCCAGGTCAGCCTTTTCTTACCCCGAAATTTCTCTATACTTTCTCCACCAGAGGCAAGGGCGATGCCAGCCGGAAACTGCAAAGCTGGGCCCGAAACTATCAGCTCCTGGATGGTAAAGGCGAGCGCTTAACTTTGCTAAACAACTGGGAAGCCACCTATTTTGATTTCAATGAACAGAAACTCGCCGGTTTACTTAAAGATACTAAAACGCTCGGTGTAGATATGTTTTTGCTGGATGATGGCTGGTTCGCCAATAAATATCCGCGTAATGATGATCATGCAGGGTTAGGCGACTGGCAGGAGAATAAACAGAAACTGCCCAACGGAATCAGTTCACTGGTAAAAGAAGCCGGTCAGAATGATGTGAAATTTGGCATCTGGATAGAACCGGAAATGGTGAATCCTAAAAGCGAGCTATATGAAAAACACCCGGATTGGGTGGTGAAACAGCCCAATAGAGAGGAATATTACTTCCGGAATCAACTGGTGCTTGATTTAGCCAATCCGAAAGTACAGGACTTTGTATTTGGCGTAGTAGATGGTCTTTTTACCAAGAACCCGTCTCTGGCTTATATCAAATGGGATTGCAATGCCGTCATTTATAATGCCTATTCTTCACATTTAAAGGATCAGGCCTCATTTTATATCGAATACGTGCAGGGGTTGTACAAGGTTCTGGAAAGAATCAGGGCAAAGTATCCTAAAGTTCCGATGATGCTTTGCTCAGGAGGAGGTGGAAGGGTAGATTATGCAGCCCTTAAATATTTTACGGAATTCTGGCCAAGCGATAACACTGATCCCCTCGAGCGTATTTTCATTCAGTGGGAGTATTCCTATTTTTATCCGTCTATTGCCAGTTCCAATCATGTTACCGATTGGGGGAAGCAGCCTATTAAATTCCGAACCGATGTAGCCATGATGGGGAAACTGGGTTTCGATATTGTAGTAAGTAAACTGCCGGAAAATGACCTGAAATTTTGCCAGCTTGCGATTAAAAATTATAATGAAATCAAGCAAACCATCTGGCAAGGCGAGCAGTATCGCCTTTCAAATCCTGCTGAAGGCAGTGTTGCTTCCATGTTGTACGTCAGTACAGATCAATCTGCTGCGGTCAGTTTTAGTTACCTGGTGAATAGCAGGTACGACGAAGGCAGTAAATTGCCAGTCAGGATGCAGGGCCTTAACCCTGATAAAAAATACCGTTTAACTGAAATCAACCTGTATCCGGGTACTCAGTCAAGCATCAATTCCAATACGATTTACAGTGGTGATTTTTTGATGAAAGTAGGTTTCAACCCAAATGTTAAAGCAGACCGTAGCAGTGTAGTGATTAAAGTGGAGGAGGTTAAATGATGATCAGAGTTAAATTAGCACTAGTATGCCTGCTGTTTTGCTCCTATACTGCATCGCAGGCAAAAGTTACATTACCTGCCTTTTTCAGTTCAAATATGGTATTGCAGCAAAAGGCTCAAATCAATATGAAGGGAAAGGCTAATCCTGGTGATCTGGTGATGCTGGCCTGTTCGTGGGACGAGAAAAAATATGCCCAGCGTGCAGATAAAGCTGGTAACTTTAAGCTCAAAATCAAAACACCTGCTTATGGAGGGCCATATATTATGGTGCTTTCAGCAGCGGGTAAAGCAATAAAATTTGATAACGTACTCATTGGTGATGTGTGGTTGTGCTCAGGGCAGTCGAACATGGAAATGCCACTGGCTGGTTGGGGGAAAGTTGCTAACTACGAGTCCGAAATCGCTGCGGCAAACTATCCCAACATCCGATTGCTGCAGGTTAACCATACTACGGCTAATTTCCCAACGGATGATGTCAGTGTTCAGAATGGAGGATGGAATGTCTGCTCGCCGGCTAGTGTGCCGGAATTTTCATCCACAGCATATTTTTTCGCCAGGGAAGTGTATAAACAAACCGGAATCCCGATAGGTTTAATTCACAGTTCATGGGGAGGTACAGTTGCCGAAGCGTGGACCAGTGCTAAAACCATATCTCAATTCACCGACTTTAAAACATCACTGGCTCAGGTTCAGCAAACGAATGGAGAAGAAGATTACTTAAAACAAATTACCGCCTGGAATGAGGCGTTAAGATTCCATGATAAAGGATTTCGATCAGGCAGAGCTATCTGGGCAGGTAAAGACATTGCTGATGCCGGCTGGAAAGAGATGACTTTGCCCGCGTTTTTTGACGCCAAAGAAAGTCCGGGTTTTGATGGCGTAGTCTGGTTTAAAAAGAAAATTGAGATACCCCAGAACTGGAAGGGTAATGAACTGACATTATCGCTTGGAACCATAGATGATAATGATATCACTTTTTTCGACGGGGAGGAAATCGGCAGAACGGAGGGCTACGATCGTGAACGCAAATATCAGGTGTCCAAAGAAATGGTTTCGCCCGGCGAGCATTTTATTACCGTACGTGTTTTTGATGGTGGCGGGGGAGGTGGTATTTACGGCGAAGCCGCAAACTTTTATATGGAGTGTGCTGGTGAAAAAGTGAGCTTAAATGGTACATGGAGGTGTAAAATTGCTGTTGATTTTAAAGATTTGAAACCCATGCCTCAGGCTAATTCCGGTGCCAACAGGCCTACAGTGCTATATAATGCCATGATTCATCCCTTTATTACATTCGCCATTAAAGGGGTAATCTGGTATCAAGGGGAAGCCAATGCCAGCCGGGCCAGCCAATATGAAACCTTATTCCCAGCATTAATCCAGGATTGGAGAACACAGTTTAAAAACCCTGAGTTGCCCTTTTACTTTGCTCAGCTGGCGGGTTATGGAAGGGGAGAAGGAGACGAGGCGTCCTGGCCAATGCTTCGTAATGCACAGCTCAAAACACTGGCATTGCCTTATACGGGTATGGCCGTTACCATCGATATTGGGGAAGAGGGAGATATACATCCTAAAAACAAACAAGATGTTGGTAAAAGACTAGCCCTTATTGCTTTAGCCAAAACGTATCATAAGCCTGTAGATTACTCAGGACCAGTTTATCAAACGATGGTTCGGCAAAAAAACGAGCTGATCTTAACATTCGGTTTCGATAAAGGTATTCAGGCTAAATCAGGCGGCCTGGATGGATTTTTTGTTGCGGGAGACGACGATGTATTTTATCCGGCAAAGGCACTCATTAAAAACGGAGGTGTTCATTTACATAGCGATAAGGTTGCTGAACCCGTCAAGGCGAGATATTCATGGTCAAATTATCCCAGGGGAAATTTAACCAACTCATCAGGGCTTCCGGCCAGTCCTTTTGCAGCCAGGATAAGATAAGGTTTGTAATTTTTACCATTCCTTCGATCTTAATAATATTGTTCAAAATAAGAGCTGACTGCGGTAAGTTCAGCTTGGAGACTGTAATTTTAGGTCTTGAATTAAAAACTTTATTCATTACATTTGCCCGTGGTGAAATATTTTGTATTCCTTTTTTCCCTATACCTGATCTTGCTTGGCTTTCTGCCATGTCAGGACAGGGAAGATATGGTATCGAAGTCTCATACTGCAGAAACTCTGCACGGCGGAAATGCGGCTTCAGATCATCCACATGGAGAATCCTGCCCTCCATTTTGTAGTTGTACCTGCTGTTCCATAGCGCAGCATTTTCCTTTGCAGCAATCAGCGAAATTAATCATCCCCGTTATTCGGAAACCCTATCCCGTATTCCAACGCACTGCGCCGGAGAAACAGGCGATGGATGTTTGGCAACCACCCAGGTTGGTTTAATCGAAAGTTTTGTATGGCTTTTAGCCTTCAACCTTACCATGTAACAGGCATGTGATTTTGTACCATATGGTACCAATTTATCCTGCTATTTCCTGAATTTAGATTTTACAAATGCTGAACAGAATAATACAATTCTCTATCAGGCAAAAACTGCTTGTAGGAATTATGATGCTGGCCCTGATTGCCTGGGGAATATATTCGCTTCGCCAGTTGCCAATAGATGCCCTTCCTGATATTACCAATAACCAGGTACAAATCATTACCAGCTCACCCAGCAATGGGGCTGAAGATATTGAACGATTTGTGACCTATCCGGTAGAACAAACCATGGCTACTATTCCCGGAATTGAAGAAGTGAGATCCTTTAGTCGGTTCGGACTTTCGGTAGTTACAGTAGTATTCAAAGAAAATGTTGAAATATACTGGGCCCGCCAACAGGTGAGTGAGCGTTTGGCCAGCGTAGAAAAAGCCATCCCGGCCGGTATGGGAACACCTGAAATGGCTCCCCTCACCACAGGTTTAGGCGAAATCTACCAGTACGTGATCCACACAAAAAAAGGATATGAAAACAAATACGACGCAACCGCCTTGCGGACCATTCAGGATTGGATTGTTCGCCGCCAGCTTTTGGGGGTAGAGGGTATAGCCGATGTCAGTAGTTTTGGCGGCTACTTAAAACAATACGAAATTGCCATCAACCCCGACAAGCTACGAAGCATGGACATTTCCATCAGCGATATCTTTCGTGCCCTGGAAAAAAATAACCAGAATACCGGGGGGGCTTATATCGACAGGAAACCCAATGCCTATTTCATCCGTAGTGAAGGGCTGGTAAAAAGCATTGAAGATATTGGGAATATTGTCGTGAGGACCAATGAAAACTCTACACCAGTATTGATCCGCAATGTGGCTGAGGTACGGATTGGTGCAGCAACACGTTATGGCGCCATGACCCGTAACGATGAAGGAGAGGTAGTAGGCGCAGTGGTAATGATGCTGAAAAATGCCAACTCGTCGAAAGTAATCGGGAATGTGAAAATCCGTATGGCTCAAATTTCGAAAAATTTGCCTGAAGGTGTGCTAATCGAACCGTTTCTTGACCGCACAAAGCTGGTAAATAATGCCGTTGGTACGGTGACGAACAATCTTGCTGAGGGTGCCCTCATTGTCATCTTTGTACTCGTTTTGCTGTTGGGTAATTTCCGTGCAGGTCTTATTGTTGCCTCAGTCATTCCGCTGGCCATGCTGTTTGCAGTATGCCTGATGAATCTTTTTGGAGTGAGTGGCAATCTGATGAGTCTCGGTGCTATTGACTTTGGCCTCATCGTAGATGGTGCTGTAATTATTGTGGAGGCCGCGCTGCATCACCTGGGCATGCGAAAGAATAAAAACATGCTCACGCAGCAGGAAATGGACCAGCAGATTTTTGACTCTGCATCGAAAATCAGAAACAGTGCGGCGTTTGGCGAAATCATTATCCTGATTGTTTACCTGCCCATTCTTGCACTGGTTGGTATCGAAGGTAAAATGTTTCGCCCGATGGCCCAAACTGTTGCCTTTGCCATTCTGGGAGCCTTCATTCTATCCTTGACCTATGTACCCATGATGAGTGCACTATTCTTAAATAAGAAGATCAGCACTAAAAGAAGTATTTCTGATAAAATCATGGGCTTTTTACAGCGGGTTTACACACCAATACTAAACCTTGCCCTTCGGGCGAGAGTGGCTGTTTCGGGAATTGCCTTTGGTTTTTTCTTGCTATGCCTGGTTATTTTTAATCACCTGGGTGCAGAATTTATTCCAACGTTGGAAGAAGGTGACTTCGCTGTTGAAACCCGGGTGCTTACCGGCAGTAGCCTTTCCCAAACTATTGAAGCCTCAATAAGGGCGGCTAAAGTACTTAAGGCTAACTTTCCTGAAGTGAAGGAGGTGATTGGCAAAATCGGGTCAAGCGAGATTCCAACTGATCCCATGCCTGTTGAGGCCTGCGACTTGATGATCATCCTGAAAGATAAAAGCGAGTGGACAAGCGCTTCGGACAGGGAGGAATTGGCTGGGGTAATGCAGGCCAGACTGGAACAGTATATTCCGGGCGTAACCTTTGGTTTTCAGCAGCCTATACAGATGCGCTTCAATGAGTTAGCAACTGGAGCGAGGCAGGATGTGGTGATAAAAGTATATGGCGAGGACTTTGAAAAGTTAGGTGCATACGCGGCTCAGATTGGGCGTATTTCTGCAAAAACCCCTGGTGCCCAGGATGTTTATGTGGAGCAGGTATCCGGACTTCCGCAGGTAATTATCAAATTCCATAGAGACAAGATTGCGCAGTTTGGCCTTAATATAGAGGATGTGAATACTGCTATCCGATCGGGCTTTGCCGGAGAGGTGGCAGGTTTGGTGTTTGAGGGGGAGAAACGCTTTGATATGGTGGTGAGACTTGAAAAAGAAAAAAGGCAATCACTCGAAGATGTTAAAAATCTTTTTGTAACCACGCCCGGCGGAAACCAGGTTCCGCTGGAGCAACTGGCTGATATCGAATACAAAAATGGCCCCAACCAGATCCAAAGGGATGATGCCAAGCGAAGAATTACCGTAGGTTTCAATGTGCGTGGCCGGGATGTGGAATCTATCGTAAAGGAAATTCAGCAAAAAATTGATGTGCAGGTTAAGTTTGCACCGGGTTACTATCCCACTTTCGGTGGAACTTTTGAAAACCTGCAGGCTGCAAATAAAAGGCTGGCTATTGCCGTGCCCCTGGCTTTACTGCTGATATTGCTTTTGCTTTACCTTACCTTTTCCTCCATCAAACATGCGCTGCTGATTTTTACTGCCATCCCACTTTCTGCAATTGGCGGCGTAATGGCGTTATGGGCAAGAGGAATGCCTTTCAGTATCTCGGCTGGAATTGGTTTTATTGCGCTTTTCGGCGTAGCAGTGCTCAATGGTATAGTGCTCATTAGTGAATTTAACAGATTAAAAAAAGAAGGAATGAAAGATATTCTTAAAATCATAAGAACAGGGACCTCGGTAAGGCTCAGGCCGGTAGTGATGACTGCGTTGGTTGCCTCCCTCGGTTTTCTTCCAATGGCCATTTCGGGCGGTAGCGGGGCGGAAGTGCAACGTCCGCTGGCCACAGTGGTAATCGGCGGACTCCTTTCCGCCACATTGCTTACCCTCCTGGTGCTGCCGGTGCTGTACATTTGGGTAGAGAATATGGGCACAAAAAAAGTTAAGCTAACAAGGGTAAGGGGAGTTATCATTTTGCTCATGAGCTTATTTGGCTTTCAACCCCTAAAAGCGCAAAACGCCCTCACTTTAAATAAAGCGGTTTCGGTCGCCCTGGAACAAAATAAGGCCATTAGCAATGCCAGCCTGGGTGTTGGACTACAACAGGCACTCCGGAAAACCGCTTTCGAAATGCCTAAAACGGACGTATCCATGCTCTATGGCCAATACAACAGTTTGGTTAAAAACGACAACAATTTTACTATTACACAAACCATTCCCTTTCCAACACTTTTTTCAGCGAATGCGGCCTTGGGGAACGAACGGATCAAGTCGGGTCAGATTCAGGTGGCCAATGCTAAAAATGAACTCATTTACCAGGTAAAAACAGTCTATACCAATCTACAATACCTTTACTCGAAAGAAAGGTTATTACTTCAGCAGGATAGCATTAACAAGGGATTTGTGAAATCAGCGTCCCTGAAATATAAAACAGGAGAGGGCAATCTACTCGAAAAAGTAGCGGCTGAAACACAGCTTAAAGATTTGCAGAATCTGCTTGAGCAGAACCGCTCGGATATTGATATTTACACCACGCAGCTTTCAACACTTCTTGGTAAAGGACAGGCACCACTTATAGCCGACAAGTATCTGAATGACTCCCCGGAGATTTCATCAGCAGATCCTGCTTCGCTACATTCAAATCCGGCAATTGCTTATTTCCGGCAGCAGGTGGTCATTGCTGAAAAACAGCGTAAGGTTGAGTTTGCCCGGGCACTTCCCGATTTAACCCTGGGTTACTTCAATCAGTCACTTACTGGTTTTCAAACGGTTAATGGTAATGAGGAATTTTTCGGCCGCCACAAACGCTTTCAGGGTTTTCAAGTCGGAGTTTCCGTCCCCGTTTTCTATAAATCGCATGCTGCCAAAGCAAAGGCTGCCTCGATCAGTAAAGATATTGCCGCGAACGACCTGCAACTTCAGCAAAGAAAGCTTTCCGGCCAGTTTCAGCAGGCGATGGATGAATACCTGAAATACCGGAAACGTTACGACTACTTTAACACTTCGGCGCTGAGCAATGCAGCGTTAATTTTAAAAAACAGCCGGATTGCCTATCAAAACGGTGAAATTGGCTATTCCGAATATTTATTGAATCTCAGGCAGGCCAATGGTATTTACGAATCGCACCTGATGGCGTTGCTCCAGTTGAGCCAAAGCATCAACCAGATTAATTTTTTAACCGGTAACCAAAAATCATTTTAGTTGGAACAGTATGAAAACCCTATATCAAATTTTTGCTTTAACAGCCATTCCTTTACTCCTGATGGCTTGTAGTAATCCAAAAACTGAAACCGTTTCTGAAAAAGAGGTGGTTCATGAAAGCCCTGATCTTGTTAGGCTTACACCTGAACAATACCAACTGGCAGACATTACCTTAGGCGATATTGAACGCCGCGAATTGAGTGGAACCACCAAGGTAAATGGCATATTAGATCTCCCCCCTCAAAGTCTGGTGTCTATTTCCACGCCGCTGGAAGGCATTGTGAAAAGTACTGATATGCTCCAGGGAAAGCGGGTAGCCAAAGGTGCCCTAGTAGCGGTGATGCAAAACCCTGAATTCATTCAGATGCAGCAGGATTACCTGGATTATAAAAGTCAGCTGCAGTTTTTAAAACAGGAACTGAACAGGCAGGAAGAGCTGGCAAAGGAAAATGTGAACTCAAAAAAAGCACTACAGAAGGCCATAAGTGAATATCAGAGCGTTAGCGCAAGGTTACTTGGTCAGCGGTCAAAGCTTTCCATTATGAACATCAGTTTTGCGGCCCTGGAAAAGGGAAATATTCAGAAAACATTCAATCTGTACACACCAATGGCGGGCTATGTGATGCAGGTGAATACTAATATCGGTGCTTTTGCCAGCACTACAGATGTGCTATTTAAAATTGCAGATACGGAGCATCTTCATGCCGAACTCACCGTTTTTGAGAAAGATGTACCTAAGCTTAAACTAGGCCAGAAAGTCCGTTTCGTACTTGCAAATGAAGAGAAAGAAAGAATGGCCACTGTTTACCTCATCGGTAGGGAGATCAGCAAAGAAAGAACGGTGCAAATACATTGTCACTTGGATAAAGAAGATACACAGCTGTTGCCGGGAATGTATCTTAAAGCCTACGTGGAAAGCGGCACGAGTAAAGTAGAATCACTTCCCGATGCCGCCATTGTGGAATTTGAAGGAAAAAAAATCATTTTTACTTCCAAAATGCCAGACTCTGGAACCCCTGCTAAAACCTACCAGTATAAAATGCTGGAAGTGAAAACAGGAGTGTCCGAAAATGGTTACACTCAGGTATCTTTTGCCCAGGAGCTGCCTTCTGGCAACAGGGTAGTTGTAAAAGGTGCATACGATCTGTTAAGCAAAGTTAAAAATTCCGAAGAAGAGGGTGAGAAACATTAACAATACGAAACCTCATACGTTATTCCTTGCGGATGATGTTGTAGCTGGGCGATAACAATTCAATGCCAGCGGTATTAAGTTCATCCTGGATGTGCTCAAGCAGGCTGCTATATATTACTGCCTGTTTATTTGCATGTTTGGTGTAGGCATTGATCTGATAGGATACATAAAAATCATTGAGGGTAGTCTGCAGTACAAAAGGCCTAGGCTCAGTCATAATGAATTCTGTTTTAAGTGCTGCACTAATGAGCAGCTCATAAGCCGTTTTCCATGGCACGTCATAGCCCAGGGTCACCTGATAATGTATAATCAGGCCAATGGTTTCTGCCTGACTGGAATAGTTGACCGTGCTGCTCGACAATACCATGGAGTTCGGAACGGTCACGTCCTCATTTTTGATGGTGCGTATTCTGGTCACCAGCATGGTTTTTTCAATAATGTCGCCAGTCAATTCTCCAATTTTTACGCGGTCGCCAATACGGAAGGGGCGCATGTAGGTGATGACTAATCCGGCTACGATATTGGTGATTGCACTGGATGATCCCAGAGAGATCAACACACCCAGAAATACCGATACGCCCTGAAATGCTGCCGATCCTGAACCTGGTAAATAGGGGAAGATAACCACCAGCATAAAGGCATAAAGGATAAACCTCAATATATTAAAGGTTGGGACAGACCACTCCGGGTGGAAGCCACTAATCTGAATATTGCTGCGTTTAACCTCATTGAAAAAATAGCGGATACCCTTTAGTGCAAATTTGAAGATCATCCAGATAATCAGGATGGTAAAAAGGTTGGGCAGATAGTTCACTATCCCGTTCATAGCAACCCTAAGCGGGCCCAGAATCCAATTGAGCAACGTATTTGCCCAGCTTTCCGTTTCTGGAAATACACTGAAAAGCAGTGGCAGGGAAAGGTAAATGAGCACCAGGGTAACCAGAATCCTGATTGCGCTGTTGATCCTGAGGAAAATCAGTTCCAGGTCTTTTGCCGGGATAGCCTTCACTGCACCCAGCTTAAACCCAGCTTTTATTCGCTGGCTCCGGATACTGATATACTTTCCACTTTGACGGAATATCCAATTGATCAGTCTGACCATAACGATCAGCAATACGAGAATGAGGATGACCAGTCCAATTCTTTTAGCCCAATTCAACAGGCTATGGGATTCCCTTTCCTGTTGTACGGTATTGTTGATCCTGGAAAGATATTCCGCTGCCAGCTTTGCATTGGTTTTTCCGAACCACAGGCCGTCCAGGTTGGATACACTCATGATCACTTCCTGGTTTTTATAGATAATATCAAAGTTATCTGCTGAAGATTTGAGCTTAAGCGAATCAGGGGAATAGAAAGCATCCTGATATAGGTTGATGATTTTTTTGGTAATGCCCGAAGCCCTTTCACTCGCGTTAAAAGAGCCTGTACGCGTATATATGTTAAACAGTGTATCATGATTGAGCACCACCGGATATCCCTTTGCGTGATCCTTCAGCTTTTTGATCTCTGCAGCCTGGGCAATATTTCTGATGGAATCATTAACAGCTATATCTCTTAATTTTTGCTCCAGTGCTCTGGTTTTGGACTGGTCTCCGACTGCATTTCGCAATTGTTCCTCTAATTGAATTTTCACCAAAGAGTCGATCTGTTTTTGCTGGTGGTCTTTGATGAGCCTCACCTCATCAATGGCTATACTGTTTTTTGTAGCCGAATCAATAGGTTGCTGTGCGACAACCTGGCTTTCAATAAAGAAGGAAAATAATAGAAATATTAGCGTTCTGGTGCTCATGAATGGTTTTGCTGAATGTTTTCTCTGTATGCATCAGGTTGATAGGCAGATTGGTCTTCCTGTCTTATGGCATCAAAGGTGATCGCTATTACGCCAGCTATTACCATCAGCAGACCGATCTTTTGTAAAAGGTTCTCTGACTTTCTGGAGAAGGGGGATCTGTCGGTTAGGGCAAATTTTTGAATACCCTGAACTCTACCACGCAGGTATTTTCGGCGTAGAGCCAATACCAGGAGGGTAACGCCAAATGCAATGATGATCATACCTATAAGCTGCGCATGGGTTAAATATGTCGGGAAATTTGAATCATTTATCATATAATACCGACAATTGAGGGATGGAAAAGTTTGCCAGGATACCAATTATTCTGGTAATTGAACCAATTTGAAAAATATATCTTGCCTGACTGTAGCGTTCCGCTCGCATGATGCGTTTATGAAGCAAAACCACCTATCTATGAAAGATATCGCTCTAAAAACCTGTACCTTGATGCTCATTGTTGCCATGATGATCAGTCTAGGCTGTAAAAAAGACCGTAATCCGGTTCAACCCTCAGCTTCCGATTCTTTCCTGCCTATGCAAGTGGGCAACCTATGGTACACCAACAACCAGAACTATACAGAAATCAAAGACAGCCTGGTGATCAGCGGCAAGCTCTACTACAAATTCTATTCGTTAATTGGCGGCGATGCGGTAAGCACTTCTTACCTACGAATTGATGAACAGGGAAAACTTATTGCCAGCGACCCAAAATATCCTGACTTAAAGGTTGTTCGTGCTGACTTTAATGGCAAAGTAGGGGATAAGTTTTTCACTACGGGACAGGGAAATGACACTGATAACGAGGTTACAATTACTGAAAAAACCAATACCCAAATGAGCTTCTCCTTTGATGCGATTTACCATCCTAACCTGAAAGGTCATGCCTATGTTGTTAGTTATGTAAAAGGGCAGGGATTCCCTGGTAACTGGACTAAACTCAAAATTAACGGTGTAACGTTAAAATAGGTTGGCTGGCAGTCATTTAAAGCATGCTTGAATTTCTCCCATTGTGTCTTGCCATTCAACTATTTTATTAATTTTTAATCTTTAATATCGTCTTTGCAGCCTCGATCATTGCAGCCTCTCCGGTATTTTTTTCCGGACTGTCTGATAGCTTAACCACTGGTGTCCATTGGCCGTTCATTTGCCGGGTCTCCGTCATTTTTACTACAATATTCATCGGAATCAATCCGACATCGTTACTTAGATTTGTGCCGATCCCAAATGAAAAGCCAATCTTACCGTTACAGTAGTCGGTTATACGGGCCACTTTTTCATAATCCAGACCATCAGAAAAAATGATGGTTTTGCTTAGAGGGTCTATCCCCAGTTTGTTGTAGTGGGCGATAACTTTATCGGCAAATTCAATTGGGTTACCACTATCCTGACGAACGCCGTCAAAGAGTTTGGAAAACATTTTGTCGAAATGTGTGAGGAAAACATCGGTGGTATAGGTATCGGATAGGGCTATGCCGAGATCGCCCCTGAAAACATCAACCCAATGCTGGAGGGCAGAAACATTTGCCTGGGGGAATCCATAAACTGCGGCATGATACATAAACCATTCATGTGCATGGGTACCAATGGGCCGGGTTTGATGAAGCATGGCCAGGTGCACATTGCTGGTGCCAACAAACATGTTTCCGCCTTCGTGACTGAACGTGTCGATGACCTGTTTTTGTACATGATAGCTGTGGCGGCGGCGGGTGCCGAATTCAGCAACATTGACACCCAGGACGCGAAATTGTTTAGCTTTTGCCGCGGTTTGAGAAATCAGCAATTCATCAGGAATTCGTTGGCCACTGGTCATTTCATAAAAGAGTTCACAAATCAAAGCCATTACCGGCACTTCCCAAAGAATGCTACGGTACCAGTGTCCTTCAATCTGGATATCCAGATCTGCCCCATGCTGTTTGATGGTCACCTCAGCTGGATCATATCGGTAACCTGCCAGAAAATCGAGATACAGCGGATCAAGGTAGGGACAGTTTTCACGGAGGAATTGTTTTTCTCCTGCGCTAAGCTGAAGGAACTGCATCTGCTGTATCCTTGCCTTTAAAGCCTCGCCAAATCCATCTGGAAAGGAATGTTTTCCTCTGTTGATGAAATGGTACCGTGCCATGGCTGAAGGGAAAAGCCTTACCACCGCCTGTTGCATGGTAAATTTATAGAAATCGTTGTCGAGTATAGATAGCGTTGACTGGGGCTGAAAGGAAATCATTAAGTAATAATTGTTGTCCTATTAACAGGAGTTTCCAATTTAGGTTTTTTCCTTAAGAATTGAAATAGAATTATTGGAATTGAAGCCGGATGATTCGAACCTGGTTTCAGGTATACCTTTTATCAGGATCAAAAAAGATTGTTATGTGGTCTCCGTTTGGATCTCAAAAAACCGCTAGCTTAAGGGATATTTTGCATCGTATTTCAGTTTTATGGTTTAATTTAGCTGGAAATTATAATTGAACATTATGACACAGGGCGATTTAGATCAGGTAGATATTGAGATTTTGAAATTGCTTCAGAAAGATGCATCCTTAACTAATAAAGAAATTGCGTTGAAACTTCATAAGTCAATCGCTACCGTTCATGAAAGGATCAGACGGCTGAAGGAGCAAGGCTACATTAAACGAATCGTGGCCATCCTGGACAGAAAGAAAATAGACAGAAGTTTGATTGCTTTTTCACATGTATTGTTGCGGGAACATACTGCAGGTACATTGATTGAATTTGAAACTGAAGTGTCCAAGTTTCCAGAGGTAATGGAATGCCTGCAAATGACTGGAGCGAATGATTTTATCCTCAGGATTGCTACCAGGGATATGGATGCTTACCACGAATTTTTACGCAATAAGCTGGCCACATTGCCAAACATCACTACTGTGCAAAGTTATTTTGTGCTTAGTGAACCTAAAAGTGAAACTGCTTATCCTTTATAGTGCGATGAAGGAGTCGAAAAATGTGATATTGAACGATGAGCAATAAATTCTACGGTAACAATCAGATCGGAGTAGTCAACTCATTTTTTGAATTGGCAGATACTGATTTTCACGGCAACACGAATGCCCTATGCTGGTACAGAAGCCTTAACGGAGATTTTGGAGAGATTGTGTCAAAGTTTAAGTTATCAGAAAACATCATGGAGATTTCGTCCGACGACATGCTGGCGTTGCGACTATCTGAAGCGGGAGACACCGCAAGGGAGATCATTCTGAACGATTTGAAGTGCCTAACTGCCTTCGGAGCATCTCCTGTATTAAATTTACTGAAGTGTTATGAGCGCGACGAAGAGCTTGATTTCTTCCCTACTGACGTATATTCCTTTCACGTAGACCGATCACCCATTGCAACAGATACTTTTTTATGCACCTATTATGGCGCTGCCAGCGAGATTATTCCGAATGATCAGGTAGAACAAAAAGTGTTGATTCCTGAAGTCCGTGAAAAACTGAAAGCTTTACATGATGGAGGAGAAACAGATTTTGAAGATTTCCTTAACGATTTTTTCTTCGACCTGCATTACCACCTTAAACCGGGGGCTGTGCCTGTTAACCTGGAAACAGGCCATTTATGGCGTTTGGCTGTCGATCATCCCGAGCAAAAAGTATTGCCTTGCGTGCACAGAGCGCCTGTTGAAAAGCAGGGTGAATACAGGCTGCTGTTGATCTGCTGATTTAAACAGGATTGAAAAGGCGATCGAAGGTTTCCATACTCCCGAATCTGTAAGGATCTTGCCCCGTCCGCTTATTTCGCTTGTTCGAGTTGCAATGTCCACTCCGCGATAATTGTCGGGTGGCTCGAAAGTTCATCAGCCGTTAGGGTATTATCTTTTTCCTGGAGTTTGAAATCAATGGTGTCAGTGATCATGCTGCTGATGTGCATCAGGTGCGTTTGATCCTGATCAAGCAGGTATTCTAATAACTCCCATACTGCACAGGCAGCATTGATGGCGTAGCTGGTTAAAAAATCACCAAATTCCTCTGTGTCGGGTATCACCAGGTCTAGCTCATCCATTAGGCCATTGACCAATTGATCGTCTACCTCATCGTTCATGGCATAGGTGATATAATCAATTGAGCGCTTCAGCACCTCCGGATCTCCCCACTGATATTCCTGAAAAAATTCAAGATAATCGGGGTAAAGGCGTTTGCAGATATCCAGACCAAAGCTAATTCTTTGAACCGGAGACAATGATGCGAGTTGAATAGCCAGTTGAGTGGAGAATTCATTTAAATCCATGACTGAAAATTAGTTCCTTTAAGTTTCAAAGGTAAAAAAAAACGAGAATTACATCACTTTAATCTGCGCATCGCGGGCGGAAACAATCAGTTTCCTAAAGAAAGTATTTTTGAATTCTGCCTCAATGTAAATATTGCTGATCCAGGCCAGAACCTTAATTTCTATACTATCGGCCGTAACGCTGTTTAAAAGGATTTCAGGTTTCAGATTTTTAACTACGTCGTCTGCCGATCCCAGTACTGCGTCGATGACTTTGTTGAGTTCATCTAAATTGGTATCAGATGCCACCTTAAAAATAATTTCGGTTTTGATATAATCGTTGCTTAAAGTCCAGTTAACCAGGCGGCCGGATAGGAGGTCTCCGTTCGGAATGATTACTTCAGAACCCTGCGGCGTCAGTAATCTGCTGGAGCGGATACCGATATCCCTCACTTTACCTTTCTTGTCTGCAAGTTCTACATAATCGCCGATTCTGAAGGGCTTTTCGAAGATGAGGATAATTCCCGAAACAAAGTTGTTTACGATGTTTTGCATACCCAGGCCGATACCGACACCAAATGCCCCTAATACCACGGTGAGTTTATCCATAGGCAATCCTGAAGCCATAACAGCTAGCAGCACCCCAATGACGATAATTATGAGTCGAGCCAGTGCCACTTTGGAACCTTTTTGTCCGCTATTTTCCGAAAAGGTAATTTTCTCTTCCCCAAACAGTAGCGGGACATGTTTTTGCAGTTTATTTGCCACATAAATGATAGCTACAAAAAACAGGATATTTCCCAGGCTGAAATGAATGCTTCCGAATACTCTTGGTTTCTTCATCATGTCGCTCAATAGAGTCCAGATGCCATTTAAGATGGAGAGATTGATGAAAAATACCATCACCCATAGCATGACAGACAATACAGAAAGTGCCTTTTTAAACTTCGAACGGGATTTGCTATGATTGATTCTCGAGAAAATGCCATTGCTGCAGGAGCTGATTTTAATCTGCAGATCCAGTGCATCAAGCATAATCTGAACGAACACAGCAAGAGATATCAGCTGAATCAGTCCGATAACACCAGTTACACTTAAGAGTTTGGCCAGATCTACACGACCAAATATATTGAGTATAATAGAAAGTATATTTAAACCAATAAGCGCAACAATAACCAAACGTACATACTTTTTGGAAAAAGCTTTAAACGTAACTTTCCGGTAAAGCTGAGTGCCCAGGTAAATGAAAAATACATTGATGCAGAGTAGCAATAATCTTAAAGGAAGCCCGTCATCAACAGCGGCATTTCCTGCGATTAAAAGCACATAAAGGCCAAGGATGAGCAACCAGAAACGGAGCTGGACTTTTTCCAGCGTTCGCCACAGGTGAATGGTCATCAACAGCAAAAGCAATAATGCAACAAGTTCTACATATAAGGAAGGGGCATCGGGCTCAAATAAGGGCGTGATATTGAGTAATACGATGAGTGTGGCAAGAACTGGAAAAGGGCGGATGTATTCGAAGCTGAGTTCGCCAATCTTTCTTTTGATTGATGTTCTTTTTGCTGCCCTGAAATTGCGGTGTACCCATATGAAAAAAGCTACAGAAAGCAGGATGGCGAGGAGGCGGTTATCCCATGTAGAGTTGATAAAATACTTTAAAATTTGCTGCTGACCGAGGTAAGAGGCTATAATAAGATTTCCGGTTGGCTCGCCAATCTGGGTACGCAGTGGTGCCTGCCAGAGATAGGGATTTCGCTTGCTTAACGCCAGTCGGCCCGATTGTTCAAGCTTGTCAGAAGTTTGTGCCCTGAGGTTGCTGATCACAATACCCAGTGAGGAAGTTGTGGCCAGTAACTTATTAACTTGTTCAAGGTTTGCACCCGTAACTTTCCCGGCATCCTGTAAGCGGCCTTTGATGTCGTTAATTTGCGACTGGTAGAGGAGCTTCTGTTGCTCGTCTCCTGAGGATAGTTTCAACAATGAATCACTGCTGAGATCGAGCACCTGTTTTGACATTCGCTGAAGGTCATTGCTGTTTTTAACCAGTATCTCGGTAATACTTTTTAGTTTGGCATCTGCATCCCGCAGGATGAGGTCGTAACTTAACAGGCTTTTACTCTCGAGTTCTCCTTTGGCGGAGAATGACTGGCTAAGAGGTTCAATATTAGTTTGCACATCTGCAATGCGGCGTGAGGTTTCATCAAGGGCATATCCTTTTTTATTTGCCGCATTAATCTCGGTGATGGCCGATTGAGCAGTTTGAATTCTGAAAAGAAGTGTATCGGGAATGGTTTTTACGGAGTCGACTTTAGGCGCAGCCGGTGTTTGCGCAAAGCCTGCCTCCACCACCAGAATACAGTAAACGGAAAATAGTAAAATGATCAGGAGCGCTTTGATGAGCTTTTTCATAGATAAACGGTACGGAGTAATAAAAACGGGTAATATGCAGTTGAACCGGCCGGCCGGATACTGACCGATCGCCTCGAGTATCTGATAATGAACCCAACACCAAGCCGATTGTTTTGAGGATTTTAAAAAAAATCAATGTCGGCAGTTGAAAATGCACCAATGGTTTATACCTAAATTTTTCAGAACTTTTGTCTGAAACGCATGTTCTCTTTATATAACTAAGAATAAAGAAGCTTATGATCCCAGGCCTAACTGATCAATACCACAGTTTATTTCTGCATACCCCAAACCCATTTCTTCGTTTATCAATAATTGTTCCGGCAAAAGATGAAGCCGATTTTATCACTGGTACTTTGGACGCCTTACGCCTGCAGGTTGACGATTCGGGAAATGCCATTGCACAACACATTTACGAGGTATTGGTTTTGGCAAACAACTGCACAGACAGCACATTCGAAATCTGCAAACACTATCAAAAGCAATATCCAAACTTTAACCTTTTCGTAGAAGCTGTTCAGATTAGTGCTGAACATGCGAATATTGGTACGGTGAGACGCCTGTTAATGGATGCAGCTTATGAACGGCTGTTAAAGACTGCCGGGCCAAGGGGCATTATTGTATCTACAGATGCAGATAGCAATGTGGATCAGCAGTGGGTTCATCAGATCTTATACGAAATGGAAAAAGGGGTAGATGTAGTTGGCGGTAGAATTATCCCGCAAGGTACGCCAACACTGGCAAAGCGCCATCATTTAAAAGATGTAGGCTATCGTTTTTTACAAACCAGGCTGGAGTCGGAGTTGGATCCCTGCGAGAGCAATCCATGGCCGCGGCATTTCCAGTGCTATGGCCCAAGCCTTGCGGTAACCTGTGAAATATATGAAAGGGCAGGCCGCATTCCGGCTATACCGTTTCTGGAGGATGAGGAGTTTAGAAAGGCGCTAAAGCGGATAGATGCGAAAATCAGACATTCGCCTAAAGTAATTATCTACACATCAGCAAGGCTGAAGGGTAGAGTTGATTTTGGTTTTTCTGTGCAATTGCAATACTGGAAGGAAATGACCAAAAGGTGTGAGCACCAGATGGTGGAATCGTTTGACTGCCTGCATCTGAAACTGAGGTTAAAAAATGAATTCAGGTTATTATGGAAGGCAGTAAAGGCAGGACGAGAGATGACATTGGAAACTAATGCGCTGGCATTTAAAATGGGATTTGAATTGGACGCAGTGTGTGCCTGGCTAAATCAGGGACATTATTTTGAAGCGGTGTGGGAAGAAATTGAATCCGTTTTAATGGTACGTTTAACCAAATTAATGCCTCTGCAACCCATTTCGGATTCTATCAGGGAATTAAGGTCGTATTTTTCAGGCCTTGCTGTTATGTCAAAACCCATGTCTGTTGATCAGACTGCAACTGCGCTATGGGCCTAAAGGTATCTGTACTTACACTGGTAAAGGGGAGGGCAAAGGCACTTGAGAACATGATTGCAGGCCTGTTAGCGAATAGTGTTTTTCCTGATGAACTGATTATTGTACTGATCAATGAATGTGCGCGTATACTTCCCAAAACTCCATTCCCGGTCAAACAGGTTTTGCTTAAACATGAACATGAACTTCCGCTGGCTGCAGCGAGAAATATTGCAGCCAACAATGCATTGGGAGATTTACTGATCTTTCTGGATGTTGACTGTATTCCGGCACAGGATTTAGTTGCTACCTATTTATCTGGAGCAGTTAGAGGTATGCTTACCAACGGTGTAGTTCGTTATCTGATGAGGGGGGCAGTAGATCAAAGGGAGTTCAACCTGCAACTGGACAAGTTAAGTACTGTTGATCCGGTGAGGGATGGTCTGAAGGAATTGCCTCATGAATTATTCTGGTCGCTCAACTTCGCGTGTTACAAATTAGACTTCGCCAGGATTGGTGGCTTCGATGAATCCTTTACGGGTTATGGTGCGGAAGATACTGATTTTGCCTTTACCGCCAGAAAGATAGCAATTGGGATGAACAGTATTCCTGCCTTAGCCTACCATCAATACCATGAGCAATTTAGTCCACCTTTGAATCATTTTGAAGATATCGTACAAAATGCAAAGATATTTTTTGACAAATGGCGAATCTGGCCGATGGAAGGCTGGCTCAATGCTTTCGAAAAGCGCACCTTAATACAATGGAACAGTAATGAGCTAAAGATTTTAAAACACCCATCTTCCAGTGAAATTGCAAATGCATTAAAAGTCTAGTTTTCAAAAAGCCGTTTTCCGGTGGAAATGATAACTGTGGCCGCTTTATCGAGTGCTTCATCATCTGTTATGCCTTGCCAATCAGGTAATTGTAACAGAAGTCGTTGGATTATTTCGTTCCAGTTTTGACTAGCCAGATCAGCCGGATATACAATCTCTATGCCTGTTCTCCCGGTAATGGAAAGCGCTTTTTCTACCTGTTCGTTAAATGGCCGCACCTCAGGAATTCCGATAAACCGCTTATTCAGGGATGCTGTTTCCATCACCGTATTATGTCCGGTATTTCCAATAATCAGCTCGCATGATGATAGCAGCTCAAAAGGATCTTCGATGTGGCCGTGCCAGTAAACATTACTATTTATGTTTTTTGTACCGGAACAGCCAATGACGTGCAAAGTATAGTCTGTTGCCTGGCTGGAAATCTCAGAAACCAGCGATTCATCAATTGAACTTCCTCCTTTTCCTACCAAAATGGCGATGCTGTTTTTAACAACATTCCTGACCTTTGGCCGAGAAGAGAATCTCGAAAAACCTCCTGTGAAAACTGTTTTGTTAAGCATAGTGTCCAAAGGTTGGTCATACATTGCTTCGGGAAAAGGGGCCAACAATACTTCAGCACTTTGGTACGCCATCATATGCGGCAAATCATCGCGTTGGCCGTGTTGCCTGATCACGATGGTTGGGATACCCGACAACCGGGCTAAGAGTGTTACCTCAACTGATACGTCGACTACAAGTAACAAAGGATAGTGCTGTTCGAAAATATGCGCCATCATTGCGGTCCTTTTTCGAATTCCTGAAAGTCCTAGCGGTGCGTAATGGACGCCTTCTGGCAGGGCACTGGTAGTTTCCGTAAGTGGTGTTTCCCCATAATCCAGGGGTAAATGGATCAGTTCAAAATGATCAGATTCAGGTGTTTTTTCCAATCCGCTTCCCATCAATATAATCCTATAATCGCTTAACGATTTAATGATCTGGAGGGTTCTCATCAGGTGGCCGGAGCCGTGGTGATGGACGTAAAATGCAATGGTAAACGACATATTTATTGGTTTTGATATACATCCATACGATAGTCGGCAGTACAGGATGAGTGACGATGGGAAAGACCCGAATCAAGGAACAAGTCGTGTACCTCATCTCCGGTAAGCGGATAATCTGCTACAAAATGTGTCCAATGAACGAGGATTAGTACTCCATTGGTTTGGAGCGATTTTATTATTTGTTTTTTCGTGTGTTGCAGATCGGTTTTACTCAGATAGTAACCCACTTCACTCATAACAACAAGGTCAAAATCACCATCGGGAAAATCCTGAGGAATTCCGCCTTTTAGGAAAGTCACCTGCACGTAATCGGATAATCTTTTTTCTGCGCTTTCAAGAGCGGTAATGCTTAGGTCCATTGCAATTAGCTTCTCGCAAAGGGGAGCGAGCATTTTGGTGAGTACACCGATTGAACAACCGATTTCCAGGGCATTTTTGTAAACTCTTTGCGGTATCGCTGCAATCGTTGCCCGATACTTCAGGTTTTCATACACACTCTCCTCGAAATCCCAGGGATCGGTATCCCTTTGATACATGTTTTCGAAATAGGTTTCTTTTAAGGTAGCGCTGGGGTTGATCTTTTTCCGTTCCATAAAATATTCCATTCCCCGGGTGAAATTGTCAATCACTTCAGGCAAAAGAATGAAACCATCGGGGTCGTCATCAATGAATGTAGTGGTTTGCGAAACGTGTGCGGCAATGCATCTCGCCTTAAGCGCTGAGTATTCAGTAACATCAAGGGCTAAAAGTTCCCCTTTTTCAAGTACAGGGATATCTGATGGCGCGGCATGTTCATATAACCATATCGGATATTCCCATAAAACCGGACGGGCGATTGCTGCCTTTTCCAGGGAGGAGATCAGAAGTTGATGGGTAGCCCTATGGTCGCAATGTGGATCTAGCTCATAGGGGAGTAGAATGAGGTCGGGCTGAATCCGTTTAAGGTCATCCACTAAAATACCGACGAGGTCATCAAAGCCTTCTACACCTTTTGTGGGCATCAATGAGTCTTGCGCTTGGTAACAGCGAAGATGATTCAAGTCGACTTTTAATAACCCGAGTGCTTTTTCAAGTTCGTCCCGCCTCAGCTGACTGAGTTTGGCTGCAGGATATTTTTTTGAATTGGGGTGTGACCGGCTTCCATCGGTAGTTAAAATTATATGCACCTGAGTACCGTTTTCAATTAGTTTGGAAATCAACCCTGCACATGCCAGGGACTCATCGTCGGGGTGTGGCACCATGATGAGGCAACAATTTAACTTTTTGAGTCTTTCGGCATGTAAAGGAACTGCCGAAGACCAGAACTTTGTTTTTTCGAATTTATTAATCATGGAAGCCTCCGGGGTTTTGTATAAAAAACTCAGCAATTTTGAGGCGTGTGGCATCGGGAGCGGGTTGCCGGAGGTAGAAACTGAGGTCGCGGAAAATCCTTTCTAAAGAATAAGGCGCCATCAGGCCCCTTGCACCAACGCAACGGTTACTTTCTTCCATAATCTTTAGGCAGCTTTCCTCGATGTTTACTCTTGTCATATTTGCAAAGGCAATCAGATCATCTTTTCGTGTGTCATCATCCACCCACTCATCATAGTATTTCCCTGATTGCTTTAACCAAAGTCGGCCACTGGTGATTTCGGAACAGATATTGGAAATCCGAAGTTGTTGAAATGGATCATCGGTGCGGTTAAGTGTTTTTAGATAGTCAATGGTACCTTCCATAATGGCTTCTGCACCGCCTAGTTGCACCGCAGCAAAACGTATGGCACCGCCACTGAAATGCGGCTGGTTAAGATAAATTCCAGGTTGCCCCAAAAAATCAGATCCCTGAAAAGTATAGCCTGTAAAGTTTATCTGATAGCTCCCGGATGCCTTCATTCCGAGTGGTTTCCAGCTTTCCGCATCTATATTTTCTTTACCAATCTTTTCCATATCCACAATCAGCATTTGCCATCCAGCTCTTTCCGGTGTTTCGATGTTGCCTGTAATGAGTGCCTTGCTGACCAAAGATGCACCGGAACAGAAGGTTTTATTTCCGCTGATTGTAAAGGAATCACTACTGCTGTAAACTTGAATGCCATCTTTACCCTGTGTATTCCAGATGCCAAACAAATCGCCTTTTTCTTTTACCCCATCATACCATTTCTCCTGTTGTTGAGTGCTCGCGTACAGATGAATAAGATATAGGGTATTGATATGGCCTTCAAATATCCTTCCGACAGATAAGTTAGCTTTTCCTACATCTTTCAACAATTTAAGCAAGGCTGGCATGTCGGGTTTGTTGAAGTCTAGGGCACCGCCAGGAAGTACCACTTCAAGAGCGCCACAGTTTCGTAGCATTTCAAATTCCTGAACGGGACCTAATGTACTATGCTCAGTAGCGCTGGCGAGCTGCGCAATTTTTGTTAGTGTAGCGTGGAAGTATTCCTGGTTAAATTTGGTTACCGGAGCAGTTGCGTCGATGTTCATAGGTGATCAATAAGTTTGTTGTTTTTATTTGCTGCGTATTCCAGAAATTCCTCGTAGCTGGCAACCATGTGATCGAAGCTGAATTTTTGTACTGCATAATCCCGGATTTGCTGGCGGTCAAGCTTTTCAGCGGCCAATATCGCTTGTGAAAGCTGCGCTGTATTTCCGGCGTCTGTCAGTATACCTGTATGGGGTGCGACAATTTCAGGTAAAGCCCCCATTTTAAAACCCGCGATAGGAGTACCACATGCCATTGCTTCGGCCGCGACAAATCCGAAAGGTTCCTCCCAGCATGGCGTAATCAGGCAAATGGCTGCACCACCAATTTCCAGGTTGAGTGCGCGCTGATCAAGAAGCCCAAGAAACACAAGGTCAGGGCCAATCAGGGGCTGGATTTTTTGTTTATAGTACTTTTCATCGGCAATACCTCCTGCAATCCTGAGCGGGATATTGGCTTTTCTTGCTGCGTCGATAGCAAGGTGCAGGCCTTTATCAGGGTGGATCCTTCCAAACCAGATTGCATAGCGGTCAGTTTCGGGTTCAGCGCGAAATGCCCATTCAGATATATTGATTCCGTTCATGATGACGTGGCAATGGTGAACCAGGCTTTTCCAGTTTTCAGCACTTTTACCGGAAACGGTAATGTAATTGATTACCGGGTTTTTACGTTCGGCGGCAATGGCCAGTTCCAGTTCATAAAATGGCGGGGTGTGCAGTACGGTCACCATTGGCGTGTGGATCACGGAGGCCATGGTGATGGGCACGTAATGCAGGCTGTTATTAAAAATCACATCAAAGCCATAATGGTCAATTTCGGACATCAGCCTGAAATAGGCATGGTGCTCGGCAATATACTCTGAAGGCAGATCTTTTCTTTTTTTCCTGTAACCGGTCAGGTCGTCGTAATAATCATCACTCAGTATAGGCACGAGTGGCAGGGAAGGATCGGAAGATGAGCTGGCAAACAAAGTGACGTCATGACCTCCCGATTGAAGCGCATTCGTAATCTGATGAGTAAAAACTTCTAAACCGCCGGCAAATGGCGGACGTATGGGGTGTTTGAGATGTGATATGATTCCGATTTTCATATTAAGGGCTAAGGCATGTAACGCTACATAAGTAGACAGTGGAAACATTGGTAAAGTTTTAACAAAGGCGTATTGAAAGAAGTAAAATCAAAGTTTTAAGTGTACTATTTTCTGCTGATATTGAATATCAACAAAGAAAACAGTACGCTTATCTGTGTTTAATCCGATTACGAGTTACTTTTTGTTTGTCATATGTCAACACCGCATTGCAAATGCTGGGTCAATACTTTAATTTTGATGCAATCATCCCTAACGAAATATGAACAGCTTAAAGACCCTGCATTACCTGCGTGAGGCTTTGCACAAGAAGTTTGGAAGTACAAGTATCGACCGGCAGCTGTGTGAGCAGATTTCTGTTGCCATTTTTACCCAGCAGAAGGACTATATCAGCACAACAACACTGATGAAACTTTTTGGATTGTTGCCTATGGAACAGCGGGTGTTTCCCCCACAAATTGTTGATATGATTATCCGTTATTTAGATGGCAAAACGGATGAAGCTAACGATTCTATTTTCAGGGTTGATAATTCAGCGCAGAAAACTTCAACCAAAAGGATTTAAGAAATATAAAAATATAAAAGGCTTTTTCGATAGCGATTATTCAGGAACTTTTCTAGAAATATAGATTCCTTGAGAAGATGATTGTTCCCCGTTATTAATGGCTGACTTTTGTATGTTAAGCAAAACGTTTTTGGCCATTAAACCACTTTTACTTAATGTAATTTCGAACAGCACCCTGTCGCCCACTTCAACAGCTTTGTTCAGCGAACTTAATAAAAAAGGGATGTCTTGTTCGTTTTCATCAATAATATAACCCTTATCTGAAACTGGATCAATAAGGATCACAATACCTTTTCTCATACTTAATTTTGAAATAGACTGCCATTTTTTCAAATGACATAATAGACTACATCAAATGTCGGTTGTTGGATCCAAAAAAATGAATTTATGCCTGAATAAAAACATAGCCTGAAGGTTTTTATTTAGCTAATTTATTTGATGTTACTGTTTTAAGTAATCATACAGGATTCGTGGAATTGTGAATCTATTGTTGCAGACATTATTTCAATGTTAAATCAAGGCGCTTGCACAAACGCGTTAATAAAAATATTTCCTTAAATTTCGGCGGATAATAATAGATATGAAACCAATAATCAGTATTGAATATTGCCCTAAATGTGGCTGGCTGTTGCGTGCCGCGTATATGGCGCAAGAACTGCTTACTACCTTCACAGATGAAATTAAGGGTGTAACGTTAATTCCAAGCGAAATAGGGGGAACCTTTGTTGTAACCAGTGGCGAACGTATCATTTTTGACAGGAAAACCGCAAAACGCTTCCCTGAAATTAAGGAGCTAAAGCAACTCGTAAGGGATGAGGTAAGCCCCGAGAAAGACCTGGGACACAGCGATCGAAAGTAGCTGATCAGGCATTGGACTCAATAAGCAGTTTGAGCATTTTCAACCGGTGAACTAGTGGCTGATACACCTTTGAGTTAATGTCAGCCCTTAGCGGTTGGATGTGACTTTGGAGAAAAAGGTCATAGTCAGTGATTTCAGTGGCATCATTCAAAAAGATAGGTACTTGCTGCTTTCCGGCGTTTGTGAAAAAATCTTCAAGTTCCTGTAGTTCCTGCATTGTCATAGCCCAAAGGTAAGTGGAAAACAATCTTCCAGCGAGTAATGTTGATAATATCATTATTGTACATTCAATTTATATTATTGCTGAATTATGATCACATCACTTATAAAAAATACTGCGAGAGTCTTATTGGGAACAGGGCTGGTTGTTGCGGGCATTGGCCACCTTACTTTTGCGCGAAAACCCTTTCAGGCGCAGGTGCCCGACTGGGTGCCGCTGAAAAAAGATGATACCGTTGTGTATTCAGGATTTGTAGAAATTGCAATGGGTGCTGGTTTAATATTTGCTCCCGTAAAATACCAGAAGTTTGTCGGCCTGGCTGCAGCCAGTTTGTTCGTTGCCGTTTTTCCAGGCAATGTTTCCCAGTATGTAAATAAGCGTAGTGCTTTTGGTTTAGATACCGACGAGAAAAGGTTTGCACGTTTGTTTTTTCAACCAGTGCTCATCATTTGGGCACTTACCAGCACTATGAACAGACAGACTAAATGTCGAAGATAATATCATTATGTAAAAAACCTGATAGGTTTCTGTTATATGATGTTAATCCAAAAACATTTTATTTAGTCAGGCGTTGAAAATAGAAACAATCGCGAAACTATGGAAATGCAATCATCAAATCACGATTCATCAAATGTACAGTTAGATACTGCAAATGCAAATACGCCGCGTCAGGATCAGCTATTAAATACATTAAGATTAGAAACCATTTCACAAGCTTTATGGAAAGCCATTTCCGCTGCCGACGAGCAGGATGCTTCTTTATGGAGGATGTGGCGTTAACATAAGGGCGAGGAAGCCGGCCCGAAACGGGCCAGCCAAAACCCAATCCTAAATGTCGTTTTCTTTATCACTTGAACGAATCAGAACTATTAAAATCCCGAAGGCTGATAAGAACGAACACAATCCCACAATTAAATTAATTTTCTCCATTGGTTATAGTTTGATATTTTGAAAATATAATTTTTATGTCACATTTCAAATTATTAAACCAAAAAAGAGTAAGATTTATATGTTCTCGATTTTTCAGATTGTGGATGTAGAATTTTTTCCCCGAAAGATATAAGAACTTTTTCTCATATCCTGCTCCCTTATATTAAATCCGATTGAATTTTCTTTGGTTAGATATTTGATGTATTTTTGACAAACAAACGTTTGATTTGAAACGGAGTTGTGCATGCAAAAGATCATTTGATATCCACATATGATCTATATGTTGCATTTACAAATTGTAATTCCGCAAGTCTAATTATGATTCAGGTCTTATCAAAGGAGGGGAATACAATTAAAGCTGACTTTTCCATCCATATTTCAGCAATATCTGTGCTGACTTAAAAGTTATGGTGAATAAATATATCAATCAGGAATTTCTTTTCAGGTCAACAAAATGGTTAGCACTGTTTCTACTTTTTTACCTGGGGTTTGCCGCTTGTAAAAACGATCGGCAACCGTCGTCGATATCCGGAACAGCGGTAAAGGCAATGCTTGATAGTGCATCACATCTTTTAGATTTGGGAGAAGAATCAGGAGCATTGAATTACATTGAACATTCAACTGTCAGGATTAATTCAATCTCTGAATTTGATCAATGGCAGATTTACAACTTCAAAGCCATCTATTACCTGAATTACAGCAATAATATGCGGTTTGCAGAAATTTATGCAGACAGCATGCTTCATGTAATCAGGCCTCATAAATTGCAGTACAAGTATGAGTATGCAGTAAGCCTTTTCACTAAAGGAGACGTTCTGCGATCGTCAGGTAATTTTGAAAGGGCCTACGATTACTATTATGAAGCTAAGACATTTGCAGGAAAGCACCTTGGTAATTGCAGTAAAGCGGTGCTTAGTTATCGGATGGGGCTTGTACGCTACCGGCAGGCAAACTATCGGCGTGCAATAACTTTTTTTAAAGAAGCCGTAATAGAAAAACACGCCTGTGCGGACAGCGATTTTAACTCAAAGGTGTATTTTCCTCAGGCAGTATTAAATGCTACCGGATTGAGTTATGAACGGATTAATAAGCCAGATAGTGCAGTATATTATTATCAATTCGCTCTTCAACGTATTCTGGATCATGAAAAGGAATTTCCTGAAGCGCAGAAATCAATACAAGTTGCGAGAGGAGTAATATACGGGAATTTGGGTGGCGTATATGCTAAAGAAGGTAAATCAGCAAAGGCTGAGGATATACTCAAAAGAAGTATCAGGATAAATGATCACTATGGATTTGCGATTGATGATGCACAGACAGCTAAAATTAAACTCATCAATTTATACCTGAAACAGCAGGAGTTTGAAAAAGCGCATGAAATTTTAGAACAGGTAAACACTTATCTCCGTTCCACAAGCGGACCAGAAAGTAGAAATAATGAAATTTTACAGCGCTGGCTGGATGCAAAAAGCCGGTATTACCAAAACACTGGCGACTATCAGAGCGCTTATCATTTCCTGGGAATAGCAGGCAAATTAAAAGATTCTATAAGTAAAGCTGAACAAGCGGTGAAACGTACCGACTTTGATAATGGGTTAGAAAATGCTGAACGCAGGTATCGCATGTTAAACCTGGAACGAACCGTAGAGCGTAAATCATTATTTTTATATGGTTCCATTACCTTGCTTCTGCTCATTATCGTTATTGCATTTTTATTTATCAGAAACCTGAGGAAGGACAGGAAAAATCTGAAGGCAATGAGGATTCTGAACACCCAGATTATCCATTCTTATGAAGCACTGGAGGAGAGTCACCAGGAGAATAATGATATGCTGCAGGTAATTGCTCACGATCTGCGTAATCCTATCAGCGGAATGATGATGGCGGCCTCAACGTTATCTTATCTCACGCCACTGCCAGAAAAAGACCAGCATATGCACGAGCTCATTCAGCAATCGGGTGAAGAAGCCATAAAAATGATCAATGAGTTGCTGGAATCAAAAACCAGGCAACTTGAACTGAAGCTTCGGGAGGCAGATATTTTTGATATACTTTACTACTGTGTGAAAATGCTCGAACATAAAGCGGCAGAAAAATCCATACATATTAGTCTCAAGGCTTTCAGGGTTACATTTCTAATGAACCGGGAAAAAATCTGGCGTGTTTTCAGTAATTTAATTGGAAATGCCATCAAATTTAGCCCGGAAGATAAAGAAATAAATATTGAGCTTTCTTTTCAGGGAAATGGCGTCGAGATAAGCATTGCCGATCAGGGGGTGGGTATTCCGGAGGATGTTGCTGCTACACTTTTCGGTAGCCGGGGTAAAATTGGAAGCGCTGGCACACATGGTGAGCCATCTTTCGGCTTAGGCTTGTCAATAGCCAAGCAAATTGTTGATGCTCACAATGGAAAAATCTGGTATGAGTCTAACCCCTCAGGCGGCACGACCTTCCGGGTATGGTTGCCGGTTTAGTTCATTACATTAGCAAAAAATACCGGTATGATAGTACAATTCCGCTAAGTTGTAATCGCTAAAGTTGAACCCCGCCCATATCTTTATTCATGATTCGGTTTTTTATCGTATAAATACGGATTTCTATTTTCGAGATTTATACCTAATTTTAATTATGGGCTCTAAAATTCTTGTTATTGAGGATGACGCAAGTAATGCGGAAGTGATTAAACTCATCCTGGAGAATGAGCACTTTCATGTTGAGGTTATTCATCGATCCAGGTTACTTTATCCAACTCTTAAAGAGTTCGAGCCCGATTTAATTGTGATGGATATTATGCTCGGCGATGAAGACGGCAGATCCTTATCTTTTGACCTCAAAAGCAATGACAATACAAAGCATATTCCCATTATGCTCATCACTGCATTGCTCGACCGCCAGGTAGAAGCTATTCGTAATAACGCAGATCTGGTAATGTTTAAGCCTTTCGAGTACGATAAGCTCGCTGCTAATGTAAAAAATCTTTTGGCGGTGAGTTAATAGTTTTTGTTTCTGCCATGTATTCTGTGGGACTTTTGCCAAACATCTTTTTAAATTCTATACTGAAAGATTTGCTGTCGGAAAAGCCTGCCTGATGTAGGTATTTGATGCATCCTTTTATGCTGACTTCTATGATCTGGAAGCCATGACGGGATATAAGGCATGGTACCTTTAGCCAGGAAAAGGGATATACTGGTAAATGACTATAACATATGAGCTTCAAATCGACACTAAAAAAATCAAAAGAACTGGTGGCTTCATTGCACTTTTCAGGGGTATTTGTTCTTATCGCTTTATCCTCCATTGCTCAAACAAAGCAATCGGGAGGAGCAGCCGACCGGAAATTCTGGGTGAAAACGTTATACCGGATATCTTATCCGGTGATCAACAATCTGGCAAATGAAACGTTAAAGCAGAATATGCCGCTCGAAAAGGGAAACAATTACAACCTCAAACTGGAACATGTAACCTATCTGGAAGCTGTTGGGCGGACAATTGCCGGTATCGCACCATGGCTGGAGTTACCCGATGATGATTCGGAAGAGGGTAAATTGCGAAAATCTTTCCGATTGCTTGTCATCGAAGGACTTAAGAATGCTGTTGATCCAAAAAGTAAAGATTACCTGGATTTCAGATCTGAACCGCAGGCAATAGTGGATGCAGCCTATGTTGCACATGCTTTCATTCGCGCACCAAAAGGGATTTGGGCCGCTTTGGATACGACCACACAACAGCGGTATGTGGAGGAATTCAAATCGTTGCGCAACCGGACTGGTGCCTATAACAACTGGCTACTTTTTGCAGGATTGACAGAAGGATTTCTGCTTAAAATCGGAGCTCAGTACGATCCCGCGCGTTTGCAATTTGCATTGAAGAAAATTAATGAATGGTATGTAGGTGACAGCTGGTACAGCGATGGTGAAAAATTCAGCATGGACTATTACAACTCTTATGTGATTCATCCGATGATGGTTGATTTGATGCAGATTATGCATGAAAAAGGTAAAGCAAATGTAGATGACTACAATAAATCGTTGACAAGAATGGCGAGATACAGTGAGTACCTGGAACGCATTATTGCTCCTGATGGTTCTTACCCTGCTTATGGAAGATCAGTTACTTACCGTACTGCGGCATTTCAGGCGTTGGGGCAAACCGCATTGATTGGAAAACTACCCGCGGAGGTAAGTCCTGCTCAGGTGAGGTGTGCATTAACAGCAGTATTTCACCGGATGTATGATGGCAAACAAAATTTCGACGATAATGGCTGGCTGGTGTTAGGGTTTAATGGTCGCCAGCCTGAAATCGCCGATGTGTATACCTCAACAGGAAGTTTATACATGGCAACCCTTGGGTTCTTACCATTAGGATTAAAACAGAACGATCCATTCTGGACTTCATCTCCGGCACCGTGGACTTCCGTTAAAGCATGGTCGGGCGCTAAAGTTAAGAAAGATTACAAGGTAGAATATTAACCCTAGTTATGCTGATCATTCTTCAGATTACGAAAACCTTAAAGTTGGTGAGTATACAAGAATCAGATTGCTGTCGGAACCGGATTGGAATTTATCCAATCCGGTTTTTTATTGTCATAAATTTGAGACAATTAATCTTTTATTTAGAATTGTTTTAAATCAGGCTATTTATTTAGAATCATTCTTTTTAACTTAGCGCTCGATTTTAGTAATCCAAACACTTCGGCTATCTAGATAGAATTAAACAAAACTCAAATGAAAAAAATCCTTCTTGGTGCTTTACTGATTGCATCATTGGGCCTAAAGGCTCAGAAAAATACTTTCTTTGATCAGGCTTTTTGGAAAGGGAACACCGACCTGGCCACGATAAAGGCTGAAATTGAAAAAGGAAATAGCCCTTCTCAGTTGAATCAGATCTCATTTGATGCTACTTTCTTTGCAATCAGCAATGATGCCCCTATAGAATCCATTTTGTTTCTGTTGTCTCAACCTGGTAATGGTGTAGATAAGCTTTTGCATGATGGAAGGACCTACTTATTTACCGCTGCCTCAAAAGGAAATGTGCCGGTGATGGAATACCTGTTAAAAAACGGTGCAAAGGCAAACCTGGAAGACAGTCATGGGTTTTCCCCTTTAACTTTTGCCGCGGCTGCTGGACAACAGAATACTAAGGTTTATGATTTACTGATTGCAAAAGGTGCCGATTTAAAGAAAGACTTAAACCATGACGGTGCAAATGCATTACTGATCGGAATTAGTAATGATAAAGAATTTGCACTCACAAATTATTTTATTTCAAAAGGTTTAAGCTTGAATAGTGTTGATGCCTCTGGAAATACCGCGTTTAACTACGCAGCAAGAACTGGTAACATTGAATTAATGAATAAATTAATTGCCAAGGGGGTAAAATATAACGATAACGCCGTATTGATGGCTGCACAGGGTGGAAGAGGATCTTCAAACGGTTTACCCGTTTTTCAGTATCTGGAAAGTTTGAAACTTAAACCGTCAGCATTGGGAACAAACGGGGAAAACGCTTTATTCTATATTGTTCGTAAACCAAAGCAGGAAGAATTGATCAGCTATTTTCTATCCAAAGGCGTAGATGTAAATCAGGCTGATAAGGATGGAAACACCGCCTTCATTAATGCAGCAGGTTTCACCAGGGATTTATCAGCTTTGGAATTATTATTGAAAAATGTAAAAAACATTAATCAGGTGAACGCGAAGGGCGTGTCTGCATTAGATATGGCCGTTCGCAGTAACTCTGCTGATGTCGTGAAGTTACTTTTGGATAAAGGGGCTGATTTAAAACTTGCAGATAAAGACGGAAATAATCTGACATATTACCTGATGCAGGGCTATTCACCAAGAGGTATGGAAGACTTTAATGCGAAATATAAACTGTTAACCGACAAGGGATTTGACCTTGCTGCTGCACAGCCTAACGGAAACAGCTTATACCATATCGCTGTGGCGAAAAATGATTTAGCTTTAGCAAAGTTTATTACGCCGTTAAAGGCAGACGTTAACGTGAAAAACAAAGAAGGCTACACTGCTTTGCATAAGGCAGCGATGACAGCGAAAGATACTGAACTTATGAAATACCTGATCTCTGTTGGTGCCAAAAAAGATGTAACTACCGAATTTAAAGAAACACCTTTCGACCTGGCCAGTGAAAATGAATACCTGTCAAAAAATAAAATTGCT
Source organism: Pedobacter frigidisoli (assembly GCF_032678525.1). GTDB lineage: Bacteria > Bacteroidota > Bacteroidia > Sphingobacteriales > Sphingobacteriaceae > Pedobacter > Pedobacter frigidisoli_A. The sequence goes on along the minus strand of NZ_JAVTSE010000003.1, from coordinate 351,038 downwards.
ATAGATTTCTTAAAATAATAAAATGAATACTTTTTTTAAATTATGCCTGGCATTTATGCTGGTGCTTACGTTACCTGATTTTTCTTCTGCACAGAAAACTACCAAGTACAAATGCCTTGTGCAGATGACAAACTATGTAGGTGAAGGTGCATATATCGTGGTTTCCTTAATAGACCCGAAAGGTACATATGAAAAAACACTCTATGTGATGGGTTCGGATAAAAAATGGTATCCCGATCTAAAGGAGTGGCACAAGGCCTTTAAAGCTAAACCGACTAATATCAGTGCAATTACAGGCGCTTCAGTTACGGGCGGCGACAGAAGTGTAACCGTTTTTGAAATCGATAATGCTAAACTGAATAAAGGTTACAAGATCCGTTTTGAAACTGCTGTTGAAGACAATAAGTATTACGTCAAAGATCTTGAAATTCCACTTACCACTGAAGGACTTGCTGCTAAGACTGAAGGAACAGGGTACATCAGAAACGTTCGTTTGAGCGCCAATTAATAAATATTATAAATGACAATTTCTGTTTGGAGATATAGCCACTTAGCACTGGCTATATCTTCTTTTATTTTTATTACTCTGGCTTCAGTAACGGGAATTATCCTCGCTTTTAAGCCTGTTACAGAAAAAGCACAATCTTACCGCTCTAAAGGTTTCAGCAACCTTACGGTAGCCGAGGTAATCCCCAATCTGAAGAAATCGTATACCGATATCAGCGATGTAACAATAGATGCCAACCAGTTTGTCAGCATTAACGGCACTGATCTAAATGATGAGTCAGGAAAATTTTATGTCGATCCTGTTAGTGGAAAATCCCTGGGGAGGGTAGGTAAAGAAAACGAATTTTTCAGAACCGTGACAACTTTACACCGCTCTTTGTTTCTACACGAAACCGGTCGTTTTTTTGTAGATATAACCGCATTTCTGCTATTTCTCATCGCAACATCAGGAACTGTACTGATCATTCAGCGTCAGCGAAGCTTTAAAAAGTTTTTTGGAAAAATAGTCAGAGATGGTTTTGCACAATATTACCACGTAGTCCTCGGTCGTCTATTGCTTATTCCAATTATCATCATTTCCTTGAGCGGAACATTCTTATCGCTGCAAAGATTTGGATTAATCAAGGAACAAAAGATTACGCAAAAGGTAGATTTCGATGCACTCAAAACTACTCCCGAAAAAAAGCTGCAGGATTTTGAAGTGCTGAAAAATATAAAGCTTGGAGAAGTGCAGTCGATTGAGTTTCCTTTTTCAGAAGATGTAGAAGACTATTTCACTATCAAACTTCAGGATAGAGAAATTACGTTAAATCAAATTACAGGAGAGATTTTAACAGAGCAGGCCTATACAACAGCTACTCTGTTAAATACACTTAGTATGGATTTACATACGGGCAGGACCAATACGATATGGGCAGTTGTTTTGGCGATCGCTTCGATAAATATTTTGTTTTTTATTTATTCTGGTTTCGTCATCATGTGGAAAAGGCGTTCGAACCGGATCAGGAATAAATTCAAACCGGAAGCAGCCGAGTTTATTATTCTGGTGGGTTCAGAGAATGGAACCACTTTTAGATTTGCAAAGGCCATCCACGATCAGCTTTTGACGAGCGGTAAGCTTTTATTTATGGCCGAACTAAATGATTATAAGGTATTTGCTCAGGCGAAGCAAATCCTTGTTTTTACGGCCACCTACGGACAGGGTGATGCGCCAACAAACGCGAAGAAGTTTATCTCGCAGCTAGAACGTTATCCACAACAACAGTCTGTTAACTTTTCTGTTGTAGCCTTTGGCTCTCATGCATACCCGGATTTCTGTAAGTTTGGTTATGAGGTGAATAATGCACTCTCGAAAAAGACCTGGGCAACGCCGATACTCGAAATACATACGGTCAACGATCGGTCACCCGAGGACTTCACCATCTGGGCTAACTCCTGGGCATCCCATTCTGATATCGAATTAACGGTACTGGATAAATTGCTGGAAACGAAGGCGCCTAAAACACTGAAGTTCATAGTTACCGATAAAATTGTTTCCGCACATGAAGAGACATCGTTCATAATACGATTAAGGCCTAAGCGTTTAAAGAAATTTGATTCTGGTGATTTGCTGACGATTTATCCTGCAAATGATCATAGAGAGCGACAGTATTCCATAGGAAAAGTTGGCAAAGAAGTACAACTCAGTGTCAAACTGCACGAAGGTGGGCTGGGTTCCGGGTTTTTATACAATCTGAATGTTGGAGAGTCATTGTCTGCGTCTATTATAAAAAATGCACATTTCCATTTTCCCCATAAGCGAAAAACAGTAATTATGGTTTCAAATGGAACCGGTATCGCACCATTTCTGGGGATGCTGAATCAGCATGGTAGTCAGAAAAATATTCACCTGTATTGCGGTTTCAGGAACCAGCAATCATTCGCTTTGTATGAAAAAAGTATTAACGCTAAAGCCCTGGAAGCTGCTAAAGTCAATGTTGCATTATCGCGTGAAGGGGATAAAATGTATGTAAAAGATTTACTGGCAAGGGATAGTGATTTTGTAGCTCAAACGCTGAGAAATGATGGAGCGGTTATGTTATGCGGCTCCTTAAGCATGCAAAAGGATGTTATAGGCTGGTTGGAACAACTATGCCAGGAACAGGATAACAAAAGCATTAGTTTCTATCAATCGCGCGGACAGGTCTTAATGGATTGTTATTAGTGTAACCGACCCGATATTTTCCAGATAAACATAATATTGTTTAGTTCATGGTGTTAGGGCGGAGGAAAGTGATCTCAATCGGAATTAATGATTACAGATTTTTCTTCCACTTTTCAATCGTCTGGTTGTCAAGGTTTTCAGACCAGTAAAGCTGACCATCGTCTCCAAATATCACACAGCTATATTCTGGAAATCCAGCGAGTAATTTAAGTCCTTTATCCTTACCAAGCAACATAATCGAGGTGCTGAAACCATTTGCTTTTTCAGTATCGGGCCCGAAAACTGTTACGCTGGTTAGTCCTGTTACAGGATATCCTGTTGTGGGATTGATGATGTGTGAATACCGTTTTCCATTAAACATCACAAATTTTTCATAGCTGCCAGAAGTTACAACCGCACCATTTTTGATGGGAACAGCAGCAAACAGGCTATCTTTGTGAAATGGGTTAGTAATTCCGATCATCCATGGTTTGCCGTTGGGTTGTTTACCCCATACACTCATGTCGCCGGTAGCATTTACGATACCAGCGTTAATGCCTTTTTCTAACATCATTTTTCTACAGCGGTTAGTGGCATAACCTTCTCCTAATGCCCCAAAACCTATCTTCATGCCTTTCTCTTTCAAAAAAATAGTGCAGTTGATGCTGTCGAGAATAATATTTTTATAATTAACATTTTGTACAGATTTTCTGACTGCTTCAGGTGACGGCATTTCAGTCATTGATCCGTCGAATTTCCAGATTCGATCCATAGCTGCAAAACTGATGTCGAACGCGCCATTGGTTAGTTTCGATAACTGAATGGCACGCTGCGTAAGTTGGAAAACCTCCCGATCCACTTTTACGGGATATTCACCAGCATGCTGATTGACAGCAGAAACTTGTGACGTTGGTTTCCAGTCGGAAATTAAGAATTCAATTCTCGAAATTTCTCCAATGATGATATCTATATTGGCTTCCGCAATTAGCTTTGTTTTGGCTACGATTGAGATATCAAATCTACCACCCATTAGCATTGTTGTTCTTTTTCTTATAACCTGAGCTTGCAATGCGGTGGAGAGGAACAAGATAAATAATGTGAATTTTAACTTCAATTTAATACGGTTAAATGAAGCCCAAATTTAAAGATTACACACATGAAATTGCAGCTATTACTTAAAGAAATATTAACTGTTGAATAGGGTTAACGAATCTTTGGGTATTTTGTACATCACATAATATCATGCAGAGTTGGATTAAGCTGATCTAACAAATTGAAACTTTTCAAAACCATCGGCTATTATTCATGTTGCTTTTTAAAAGAACTGATGATGAATACTTATACAAAAAAAGCGAAAACAAACGGATTGGTGTTGGATGGATTGAAAGCTGTTGGTGACTCAGCAGGATTGAAGGCAAGTAAATCGAAAATAAAGAAGGAAGTACAACTCAGCTTTAGCATAGTTAACCAGCTTACGGAAATGCTATTCACCAAACGAGGCATGCAAAACCGTAAAGAAATAGAGATGACCGGATTGGGCATTATCGCACTTTATAATATCTACCGCGGGGTGAAGAAGGGAAAAAGATCTCCGCTGGTAAAAGGAGTATTCCTGGCAGGGATCTTAACTGCCGCATTAATAGTGAATAATAAAGCTACGTCTCCTTCGGGTATTGTGAAAGCAAACTAAAGGCTATGCTATCATTTTATGTTGTGGGATATCGGTATGTATTCCTATAGGTTTTAACTTCGCCGCTTGCAGATTCTCCTGCTAATATATTTAGTTTTATTTTTGTATCACCCGAAATCATCCATTTTGCAATAGCTTGCGCGGGTATACTTCATGAATGACCCTATCAACTTTCACAACGACAGCATTCAGCTCTCTTCAGTTGCAGGAGCGCTTGTAGCAGAGCCTTTTTACAGAAAGGAAACAGCCTGGCACAGGGATTGGAAGCTTGCATTTCCTCCTTCGTTCCGCGAAGTAGGATTTAACGATGCTGCGAAAGGCGATTTTCACAGAGCAGACATATTTACTCCATCAGGACATACCATCGAATTTCAAAACTCGCCGATCACAATCCTGGAGTTGAAAAGCAGGGAAGCTTTTTATCCGAATCTGGTTTGGGTTTTGAATGGAAAGAAATTTAAAGGCTTCAGAATATTAAAACACCTCCCAGCAGTCGATGATCCAAAACTAGATGCTTTTGAATTTTGCCACTCCGATCATTTATCAATGGTTAGAAAAAATGAGGTCATAAATGGGGAAATAAATCCCCGTATCCTCAATTTTTATCATCCAGACCTAAAGGACATCGTTCTGACATCTGATCTATATTCTTTTTGCTGGAAAAATCCTCACAAGGTATGGTTCGAGGCCACCTGTCCCATATTCGTCGATTTAGGTGGGCATTTTATATACGAACTTAAACAAAGACCACAGCTTTCCGGAAATTACCCTTATCTGAAGTTGATTACCAGAAAGAAATTCATAGCACTATATACGCCTCCTGAAAGTTAAATCAACAATGCCTCTGTTTTGGCCGTAGCTTTGCTTAGTTAATTCGGTTTACTAAATTAAAGCTCAATCCGATATGTATAGCTGTGTAATCATCGATGATGAACAAATGAGCATCAATATTCTTAAATATTTCATTAACCAAAGTAATCAGCTGGAGTTGTTGAATACATTCACAGATCCGGTGGTGGGAACCCGGGAAATTCTGGATTACGATAATGTTGATTTTCTATTTCTTGATATCAGGATGGATATTTCGGGATTAGATGTTGCGCGGGTAATTCGCAATAAAGTAAAGTATTTAATATTCGTTACCGCCTATGAGCATTATGCACTTGATGCATTTAGTGTAAATTGTGACCGGTATCTTATGAAGCCGGTAAATTATCAAAAACTCGATGGCATCATACAAGAACTGCTTAACCGCGAAGGAAGAAATATGAGGCGGGAAATAAAATAGAACCAATGCCATTTAAAGTACCCAAAGTCACTTTAACATCAAATGACTTTGGGTGGAGAAACTTATTTATTTATACTGTCACTGATCTTATTAATCATCACCAGGTGGCTCTGAACAATTGGTGCAGTCTTAGTTGCAAACGTTTTTAATTCGGCATCTTTACCATCTTTTGATTCATCTTCCATCAGTTTTAAGGTTGATTTGTGTCCGCTAATCATTGCATCTACATAGGCTTTATCGAAATCCGCGCCAGTTTTTTTACCAAGATCTTCCATGGTTTTTTTATGCTCATCATCTACGGTACTCGGTAAGGTGATGTTTTTCTGAGCAGCAATAGCCATTAATTCTGTATTTGCTGTCCCATGATCTTTAACCATCATGCTTGCAAAATCTTTAACCTGCTGGTTTGTAGCCTTCTCTAAGGCAAGTTTTCCTAACTCCACTTCTGCCATACCACCAACGGCTGCCTGAGTGGCAAATTTAGAATCTGCTTCATCAACAGCAATGCCTCCGGTTTCTGCCACATTCGTAGACGTATCTTTCGCCATATTCAAACTGTCAGCACTTTCTTTTGCATCTTTCTGCCCGCTACCGCAAGACTGGAACGTAAACGCCGAAATTGATACGGCAACCACATAAATTAACTTTTTCATATACATAGGTTTTTGTTGTATCAGGTAAACATTGCCCGTAATGAAATAGTTTAAATTTTCGTGTTAAATAGCTAAAACACAAAAGGCGCAAATGAAATTACGCCTTTTTTCATGCTGTTCAGCTGACTAAAGCTTAATTTTTTTTGCCTTTCCTTCCGGTTTCTCAGGAAGCTGAATAGATAAAATCAAATCAATGCTTTCCGAATTCGTTTCGTAATCGGCAGCGATTTTTTCCCATTTCACAAGTTCTGCCTGTAAGTTTTCAATGTCCTTACCAAGTGATTCTATCTTATTCTGAATTGATTTTTTAACGTTTGTATTTGCCATAAAACAAAAATAATATTTGGATGTCACATCTTTAAAAACATAATTGTCAAACAACTTATTTTTCAGCTTTATTGATTGATATACAGTGTATTTATAATTTTATATATTTTTCCACAGCTATTAGTAAAAGAAGAATGATACTTTAAAAATATTTATCCAAACTCAGTCCGTAAGTTAAATTGAGGTTTTCGCTGTTGGTAATATTCAATCTATTGTACGTAAGCGCAGTGGTCAGGCTTATCCACTTTTTAAGTTTAAATCCAAGCGTAGTGTTTGATCTGATAATATGATCTCCTTTTCTGGAGAAGGAATTCTGGAGAAAATGGTTACCGTCAATGGTGATGAGTTCTTTTATACTGAAGTGATATTGTAATCTTAATGAGTTTCTGTAGGTGTGGTAATTATCCCCGGCAATTAAACTACTTTGGTCAAACAGAATTCCATTGCTCAGGTTCACGTATGCATATTCCTTGTCGACAATGCTATAGGCAATTCCTAAACCCGCCAGCAGTTGGTTTTTGAGTTTCAGCGAATAACTGGTATTGTAGTTAGCTAAACCCCAATAGTAGAAGTGGGGGAAGGTTTTGTACAGGTTAAAGTTTAGCGTAGTAGAAAAATCGTTATTGCTGAGGTTGTTATTTTGCTTTCCATATAACCAGGCCGATGATGAATTTAATACCATGCTTTTCTTCTTTACACCAAAGCTTAATGCGTTGTTGAGTAAATAAGCCTGATCATCATTAGTTCGGTTAACTGAGCCTGTTGAATTTAAAAGCAAATGGTAATTTGTGCTGTCGGTGTATTGTGCAAATGCATTGTTAACGAATAGACACACGGCTACAAAAAGTATACTCCTCATCCATAAATAACACTTTTATGCAGAAATATGTTTAGTTTAGTTCAATTCATACCATTTAGGCATTTCAATATAATTTTGGTTGAATATTACTGTTCCTTCAGTATTTTTAAATCCGGCAGTAATGTAATCAAGCTTCGGCGCTTCAGTAGCGATTTCTTACTTAAACTGCATGGCATCGATCGTTAGGTAATGATATAACTTTTGCTGCTCTGTTTTATTTTCTGCCAGAAGAATCAAAACATGTTCGCCCGTACCCAGTTTATGGATTATTGTTCCCTTTACTCTCATACTTTACACGACAAGTATTTACGACTAATGTTTTATTCATTTTGTTCTGAATCAAACATTCGAATTAATAAGGTGTTCACTAAATATAAAAGCTCATCCAGCCTCAATTCGGGTGAGATTCCAACATACAAGATCTATTATAAAAATGGTTGAATCAGAACCCAAAGATTGGCGCTTCAAGCTTCATGAAATTATTTATGAGTCAAATACGCCTGCAGGTAAGGCGTTTGATGTGGGCTTACTGATTGCAATTTTCGCCAGTATCATTGTTGTGATGTTGGATAGTGTTGTGAGTATACATCAGCATTATGGTAAAATATTTAACATTGCCGAATGGATTTTTGCTGCATTGTTTACTTTAGAATATATATTGAGACTCGTTAGCATTCGTAAACCAATTAAATATATTTTTAGTCCGCTGGGAATTATCGATTTGATTGCATTGTTGCCATCCTATCTGAGCATATTTTTTATTGGTGCGCAATCGTTGCTTGTATTCCGGGCATTGAGATTGTTAAGGGTATTCAGAATTTTTAAACTAGGACAGTTTCTTACCGAAATCAACTTTCTAACCCAGGCGTTGAGAAATAGTTTACGTAAGATTAGTATTTTTTTGCTCACCGTGTTAACCATTACAGTGATCCTCGGGTCGATTATGTATCTGGTCGAAAATCGTGAGAACGGCTTTTCAAATATACCTGAAAGCATCTATTGGGCAATCGTAACCATTACTACAGTTGGCTACGGGGATATCTCTCCCATAACGCCGATGGGCAAGTTTGTTGCATCTGTAGTGATGTTAATTGGTTACGCCATCATTGCTGTACCGACTGGAATAATTACGCACGACATTGCGGTGGCGGCCAGTAAGAAAAAAGAGCTTCCTGAATCTTGCCCGAATTGTAGTAGGGAAGGCCATGACAGCGATGCACTTTTCTGTAAGTATTGTGGTTCATCGCTATTCAGGTAAAAAAAAAGCTCCCTTAGGAGCTTCTCTTTTACTTACAGCATTTCACTGTCATCTTCATCGTAGGCATTGGGATCTTTATCCAGTTCTTCTACATCCGAGTCGTCTGTTTCATCAATATCTTCCGCGTCTTCATCCGTTTCCAGGTCGTCGCCATCTATCAAATCATCATCATCTTCTTCTTCATCCGGTCCAAGTTCTTCATTTAAACGTGTACCCTCTCCATCGGCATATTGTACCTCTTCGGCTGTATATTCGTCATTTTCGGGTAAAGCGTGTCCATCTGCTGCACTGCCTTCTGATCTTCCCACCTGAAATTGTTCCAGGTTTGCAATTTCTTCTTCTGGTTGAATGTTTTCTTGATTTTCCATGGTAGTTTTTTTTATTAAAGAACAGGATTGGATAGACGATGGTTTGAACAATAATTATATTTCTTGTACCTGGCGCTACCCGAAACTACAAATATATTTTAAACGGGTTTTAATGCTTTGTTTTTTCGATCGCTATACAAAAGGATAGTGCTATTATTTTTTAGTTACACTTTCTTTAATCTCATATGCTTTATTTTTACAGGATTAAATAGCAAAAGAAATGAAAATTTTACATCTTATATCCAGCCCAAGAGGGGAGGCATCTTTCAGTATTAAACTGGGAAATGCAGTAGTTGAGAAACTTACTGAAGCAAATCCAGAAAGTACGGTTAAAACACATAGCCTGGTATCGGCCCCATTTCCACATTTAGAGGAAGTGCATTTGAACTCTTTTTATACCCCGCTAGAAAATCACACTCCGGAATTAACTGAAGCAGTGAAGCATTCAAACGAAGCAATTGCAGAGATTCAGGATGCCGATGTAATTGTAATTGGTGTGCCAATGTACAACTTCGGAATTCATTCTACGCTTAAAGCATGGATTGATCATGTAGCCCGTGCCGGTCAGACTTTCAAGTACGGCGAAAACGGACCTGAAGGTTTGGTAAAAGGTAAAAAGATTTATCTGGCTATTTCTTCGGGTGGTGTTTATTCAGAAGGGCCAATGAAGGCTTACGATTTTACTGAACCTTATTTAAGAGCTGTGCTTGGCTTTTTGGGCATGGTAGATGTAACTGCTTTCAGGGTTGAGGGTGTTAATATGCCTGACTTGAAAGACAACGCATTAGAAAACGCCATTTCCAAAATCGTTCTTTAAAAATAGGCCTTGCCTGCCTTTTGGCAGCGCAGGGCATATTTTTAATTCCGCATATAACGGTCAACTCTGGCAGCAAAATCATTAAGATCAAAAGGCTTGTTAATAAAATCCTCAGCATCGCATTTTGATTTTACAGCATTTAGGTGGTTATTAGCCGACATCATCATAACAGGAATGCCGTGTGTTTTAATATTCCCCTTCAGGCTATTGCAGATATCCAACCCATTTCCATCTGGAAGCATAATGTCCAGGATAACCATGTCCGGTATGTGCTTATTCATCTGTAACCAAAAATCACGGGTATTTCTGCAAGCTCTTACTTCATAAAGCTCTTCCTCTAAAAGGAATGAAATGATTTCCCGTATGCCGGGATTATCTTCAACTACATAGATGCACTTTTTCATACAACCTCCTGTTTGAATAGATAACGGAACTATTAATCAGGTGTTTAAAATAATTTTTAACATCATTGAAGTTATCCACGGCATTGGTTCATCTGTCACCGTTTTATCTTATTCATTAGTTAGCTAAAAAAAAGATTAAAATATGTTTATATACTAAATATTTTAGTATAGATTTGCGCTAAGTGACATCCAGTTTATGGTTCAAACCGCTCTATTCGGTGGATAAAACAAAATGCAGATGGCTGGGTTTTTTGATTGATAATATTATTTTTATGACTGTTACCGTATTAGCCATATTAGAAACTGATTTTAAGCCTGATCTATCATTGGGGAAAATTATGAATGAGCGATTAAAAATCGCAGCTGCTGATTTGCAGGATATTTATTTACAGCCTTTGCATTCATTAGGACAGCGTAGTGATGACGTAGTGGTTTACATCAGTTACAATCCAAAATACAAAATCAGGTGGCGGGTTGTAAATGATGTATCTGAAGACATAGATAATTTTGTTTCCCAGATATGTGGTAATCTGGGCTACTTGCATTGGAAAACAGCCGCCATTAATATTTTCAAGGGAAATGAATAGGATGTAATCACCTGAGTAAGGTAGTCCGGGATTTTCTTCAAATTTGTATGAACAAATTGAAATCTATTTGTGTTCTATTACAAACTTAAATGAAATGATAGAACTGGCTTATAGATGCGATTTACCCGATCACCAGCATCATGTATACACCCTGATGCAATACGGAAGTGATGAACCCTTCTCCTATATGATAGACGGGGAAGTAATCGGAAAATTAGATAAAGTTGAAGGTTCCTGGAAACAGCTGAGTGGAAAGGATACCCCTCAGGAAGTAATCAATGATATTGGTTCTTTCCTGGATAACAGAAAGTATTAAATTAAAAACCCCGGCTATTTCTGAATGGCCGGGGTTTGATATTTTTAGTGGGTGTGATTAAATTAGAAAACCACCGCCAAGCAAATCGTTTCCTTCATAAAACACTGCTGATTGTCCCGGAGCAATTGCAGAAACATTGTGGTCAAAAACAACTCTCATCCTATCTTTTTCCTGAACAATTGTACTTAGCATGCCGGCATCCTTATAACGTATTTTTGTAATTACATCATTCATAGGTTCCTCAATACTCCCATATTTAATCAGATTGATATTGCGGACCATTGCTTCTTTACGCTCCAACTCCTCAGCACGGCCTAAAACAACTGTGTTGCTTTCAGGAAGTATCTGGGTAACAAACATCGGTTCACCAAATGCCACACCTAAACCTTTACGCTGGCCGATGGTATAAAAGGGATAGCCTTTATGCTGACCAACGACCATTCCGTTGCTCAATATGAAATTTCCCCCGGCTACACGGTCTTCAAGATCCTCCACTTTATGTTTAAGAAAAGCTCTGTAGTCGTTATCGGGAACAAAACAAATTTCATAACTCTCAGATTTTTTGGCTAATTCTTCCTGTCCCATGTCTAAAGCCATCTGTCTGATTTCTGATTTTGCAAAACTGCCCAACGGAAATTTAGTACGGGATAGATTTTCTTGTGAAACTCCCCAGAGTACGTAAGACTGATCCTTGTTTTCATCCTTACCTTTTGATATTACATAGCGTCCGCTGTCTTGCTGGCGGATGTTGGCATAATGGCCGGTTGCAATAAACTCGCAGTCGAGTTTATTAGCCCTTTTTAATAAAGCTTCCCATTTAATATGGGTATTACATAAAACACATGGGTTAGGCGTTCTTCCGGCAAGGTACTCATCAACAAAATTATCGATTACATAATCACCAAATTCGTCGCGTATGTCTAAAATGTAATGCGGAAAACCATAATTTACAGCAAGTGTCCTGGCATCATTAATACTATCCAGCGAGCAACATCCGGTTTCTTTACTGCTTCCCCCTGAGGTTGCGTAATCCCATGTCTTCATGGTAAGGCCGATTACTTCATAACCCTGCTCGTGCAGCATTACTGCAGCAACCGAACTATCCACACCGCCACTCATGGCTACCAGAATTCTACCGTGTTTACTCATCTTTAAAAAATAGAGTGCAAAAATAAGCTTTATTTAATTGAAATTGGTGAGCTGAAGTCAGTTCCTTGTAAAAAGCCACAGCAGGCCACTAATACATATCAATCATCCTGGGTACACCTCCGTAGGTCGACCTGTCAGTTTGTGGCGTGAGCCTTTCAAATCTCTTAGCTTTTAGAATTGTATTTTTTGTGTTGGTTAAACGATTTAGATAAAGATTATTTACAGTTTTGCGTTTAAATTAATACCTTAGGATTTTCAAATATAAGCTAACTTTAAAACAGACATGATTAAAAAAATTATCCTGCCTTGTCTTGTACTTTCTTCACTCGTGGCCTCGGCACAGCAGAATTTGGTGCAATATGTAAAACCCATTATCGGCACATCAAAAATGGGTCATACATATCCTGGCGCAACCGTTCCGTTCGGTGCCGTTCAATTAAGTCCCGAAACCGATACCTTATCATATGAAGTAAATGGTAAATATAATGGTGACGTTTACAAATATTGCGCAGGTTACAAATATGAAGATAAAACCATTACGGGCTTCAGCCATACGCACTTTAGCGGAACAGGCCATTCTGATTTAGGTGATTTCTTAATTATGCCAACCAAGGGGAAACTGCAACTAAATCCAGGTACGGCAGACAATCCTAAATCAGGCTATCGCTCAGCATACTCGCACGCCAACGAAACTGTTGAAGCCGGATATTACAAAGTTAAACTGGACGATGATAACATCACTGCAGAGCTAACAGCTACCAACAGGGTAGGGATGCACCAGTACACCTTTCCAAAATCAGATCAATCGCATATCATTTTAGATCTGATGGCAGGCATTTACAATTATGAAGATAAAACCGTTTGGTCATACGTCCGGGTCGTGAATGATACGCTAATTACAGGGTACAGGCAAACTTATGGTTGGGCCAGAACAAGAACGGTATTTTTTGCAATGAGCTTTTCTAAGCCATTCAAAAGTTATGGCAGAAAAAGTTTCGATGCTAAACAAGCCTACAGAGGATTCTGGGGTAAATTCAATCAGGATCAGAATTTTCCGGAAATAGCCGGTAAAAAAATCAAAATGTTCTTCGACTTTGATACCCAGGAAGGCGAAAAAGTAAAAATTAAATTTGCGTTATCACCGGTAAGTCAGGAAAACGCCTTGCAGAACATGCGGGCAGAAATTTCCGGCTGGGACTTTGAAAAAGTTAAAGCACAGGCACAATCAAACTGGAATAAAGAACTAAATAAAATTCAGGTTACTACCAGCAACGATAATAAAATCAATTTCTATACGGCATTATACCATGCATTCATTAATCCAACAACCTATACCGATGTAAACGGGGAGTATAAGGGGCTTGATCAGGGCGTTCATAAAGCAGATGGATTTACAAACTACACTACGTTTTCGTTGTGGGATACTTACAGGGCGCTGCATCCATTCTTCAATATTGTTCAACCAGCGCGTAGCAATGATATGGTTAAATCCATGATGGCACATTACGATCAAAGCAGTTTACATATGTTACCTATCTGGTCGCACTATGCAAACGATAACTGGTGTATGAGTGGCTATCATAGTGTCTCTGTCTTATCCGATGCGATAATAAAAGGTACTTATAATGGTGATGCCAACAAAGCCCTCGATGCCTGTATCGCCACAGCTAAACACCGCGATTATGAAGGTATCGGGTATTATATAGACAAAGGTTATATTCCTGCTGAACGCAGTGGTGTATCCGTGTCAAATACATTGGAATACGCTTATGATGACTGGTCTATTGCGCAGCTTGCTAAAAAGTTAAACCGCATGGATGTTTATGAAGAGTTCATTAAACGTTCAAATAACTGGCGGAACAATTACGATAGCGCATCTGGTTTTATGCGTCCGCGCATGGCAGATGGCACCTTCAAAAAAGCTTTCGACTCAAAAGATACTGAGGGTCAGGGTTTCATTGAAGGCAACAGCTGGAATTACAGTTTCTTTGTACCTCATGACCCTGCTTCATTAATCGAAGTGATGGGTGGAAAAAAGAAGTTTGCAGCACGTCTGGACACGCTTTTTAGCATGCATTTGCCTGATGAATTTTTTGCGCATACCGAGGATATTACCCGCGAAGGTATTATCGGAGGATATGTTCATGGAAATGAACCAGCGCACCATGTGGCTTACCTGTACAACTGGACTGACGAAGTATATAAAGGACAGGCGCAAATTCGTCATATCCTTAACATGCAGTATAAACCTACCGCGGATGGATTGGGTGGCAATGATGATTGCGGGCAAATGAGTGCCTGGTATATGTTTTCGTCGATGGGCTTCTATCCTGTAGCACCCGGTTCGGATGTCTATTCGCTAGGTAGTCCGCTTGTAGATAAAGCAATTATTAACTTAGAGAACGGTAAAAATTTTACTATCGAAGCCATAAATCAGAGCGCCAAAAACGTGTATGTACAAAAGGTGATGCTGAATGGGAAAGAAATCACGAGCCACCAGATTAAACATGCTGATATTATTAACGGTGGAAAGCTTAGCTTCTATATGAGTGCAAAACCAAAAAAATAATTTAATCATACCTGTCTCCATATTCAACCGCCAGCATATGCTGGCGGTTTTTTCATTTACAAGCTATAAGAAAATCGATTTAGAAATACATATTTAAAGGTTTTCGATTTTGAACTTAAAAAAATTATCTTAATATTTGTTTTCGTTCTAACCAGATAATTTGCGATATCAGTCATAAACCTTTGATTTGCTGAACATCGTTTTAGGGTTGGCGATATTAAATTTATATAGAACCAAATCTCATCACACACAATAATGAAAAGAAGAACATTTATCCAGAACTCAGGTATGTTGGGGGCAGGTGTACTTGCATCCAAATTTTCTCTTGCTTCTGAACTTTTTCCCGAATTCCCCGTTGTCAGGGTTGTTGCAGGAAAACGCCATTTTAAAAGTAAAGCCGTTGATTCTGCAATCAAAACGTTTCAGTCGAAGGTGAAGAATCCTGAATTGGCATGGCTCTTTGAAAACTGCTTTCCAAATACACTTGACACAACAGTTTATTATAATGAAAAAAATGGTCGTCCTGATACCTACGTAATTACCGGGGATATTGATGCCATGTGGCTACGTGACAGCTCTGCACAGGTTTGGCCTTATTTGCAGTTTGTGAATGAGGATGAACCACTGAAGAAATTGATAGCTGGCGTAATCATCCATCAAACCAAATGCGTTTTGAAAGACCCTTATGCTAACGCTTTCTACGGTGATGCAAATAAGGTAGGAGAGTGGAAAACCGATAAAACAGATATGCAGGCCGGCGTTCACGAGCGTAAATGGGAAATCGATTCGCTGTGCTATCCTATTCGTTTAGCCTACCATTACTGGAAGAAAACAGGAGATAAAACACCTTTCGATGCAGATTGGAAAAAAGGGATTGAAGCTACACTCAAAACTTTTAAAGAGCAGCAGCGTAAAACTGGTCATGGCCCTTATCATTTTCAACGGGAAACCACGCAGCCAACAGACTCACAGCCTATGGCAGGATATGGCTTTCCGGTTAATCCTGTAGGTTTGATCTGTTCTGCTTTCCGCCCCAGCGATGATGCAACAATTTTTCCATTTTTAGTTCCATCTAACTTTTTTGCTGTGTCTAGCCTGAAACAGGCTGCCGAAATGATCAAAGCCCTGCAGGCGGATCAGTCGCTTGAAAGCAATTTGCTGAATCTTGCTGACGAAGTTAATGCCGCTTTGCAAAAACACGCAATTGTTAACCATCCAAAATATGGAAAAATCTATGCCTTTGAGGTCGATGGATTTGGAAGCAATTACATGATGGATGATTCAAATGTGCCAAGCTTGCTTAGTTTGCCTTATCTGGGCGCTATGAAAATTGAAGATCCAATTTACCAGAACACCCGTAAATTTGCTTTATCGAAAGATAACCCATATTTCTTTAAAGGTACAGCAGCCGAAGGAATTGGCGGCCCGCATGTTGGTCAGGATATGATCTGGCCAATGAGTATTACGATGAGGGCGCTGACCTCAACAGACGATGCAGAGATTAAATTATGCATCCAGACATTGCAAAAAACACATGGAGGTAAAGGCTTCATGCATGAATCCTTCCATAAAGATAATCCTGAAAAATTTACCAGAGCATGGTTTGCCTGGTCCAACACCTTATTTGGTGAGTTGTTATGGAAAACATACCACGAAAAACCTGCTTTACTTAACGGATAAAAAACAAAGCCCTCATTTGGAAAAAAAATGCCTGTGGGGGCTTTAACTTTGTAATCAACTATGCTAGTTAACGATAATATACCAACATCTCTATTGTTAAATGTGAAACCGGGAGATGAAATTACAAGCGCCGAAATTTCGGGTGTAGTGCATAAAATCGAAATTCAGGAAACAGATGATTATTTGCTTTTTATATTCATTCTGGAAGATAAGCAAGAATTAGCGATTAAAAAGTTGAGGCAAGTGTGTTAAAAATCACCGGTTACAGACAGCTGATGTAAGTTTTTAGCTTTCCTTCTATGTATCCTGTTTTTTAATTCTTAAATAAATTAAGGTCTTACGGGAGTAACGTTATCATATCTAATCACCTTATGTCACTCGGTTTAATGTATTCAACTATCAAATAAAACGATTTATAATCAAATGAAACTACTAACCAAGTATATATTTGTTGTTTTATCGCTAATGATAACACAAGCGGTAAAATCCCAGAACCAGAAGAAAAATACTTTAACCAATTATGTAAACCCCTTTATTGGCACGGCACCATTAACTGACCCTAAAATTTTAGGATACGAATTGCCAGAGGGCTGGCGCTCATGGGCCGGTCTATGCTTTCCGGGCAGCTCACTGCCAAACGCAATGGTTCAGCTTAGTCCCATTACCGAGTATGGTTCAGGTGCCGGCTATGAGTATGAGGATGATGTAATTCTGGGATTCGCCCATACTAATAAAGGTCATTGGAACCTTTGCAACGTGCCTGTTTTGCCTATGTCAAAGCCTGGTACCCATTTTGGATCCAAGTTTTCTCACCAAAAAGAAAGTGCGTCGCCCGGGTTCTATCAGGTTTATTTAAGCGACTATCAGGTTAACGTGAACCTGACTTCCACTTTAAGATGTGGTTATCATCAATATGAATTTAAAGATAATCAGGACCGGCAGGTATTATTTGATCTGGCAAAAGCCAATAGCCGGGTGTCTGACTGGAATATATCGCAGGATGGTGATTATGCAGTGAAAGGCTTTCAGAACGGAGAGAACGTATATTTTTATGCGGTTTCAAACACTAAAATAGACAGACTAGAGAAAAAAGAAGAAGGCAAAAATAGCGGCTATGCCATTCTTCACTTAAGCGATGGACAAACAAAGCCGGTAGAGCTTAAAATTGGTCTTTCGTTTGTAAGCGTCGAAAATGCAAGGGAGAATCTGGAAAGTGAAATCGGCTCAAAAACTTTTACACAGGTTAAAGCGGCTGCAGCGACTCAATGGGAGAAATTGCTGTCTGCAATCCAGGTAAAAGGGGGCACCAGTAAACAAAAGGTCATGTTGTATTCCAGTCTCTACAGGTCATTTCTTTGGCCGGCTTTACGCAGTGACGTAAACGGTCAGTTTAAAGATGCTAAAGGACAGGTGACCAAATCTGATTTCAGGTACTACACGGAGCCATCCCTGTGGGATACATACCGCAATAAGGATGTATTGTTGGGATTGATTACTCCGGATGTTACGCTTGACGTTATTAAGTCGATGATCGATGTTGGGCAAAAACGGGGGTTCATGCCTACTTTTTTTCATGGCGATCATGGTACTTCATCCGTTGCGGGTGCTTATCTCCGGGGAATAGATCAGTTTGATATCAAGGCGGCATATCAGATTTTTTTGAAAAATGCGAACGTAGAAGGCGGAGCACGTCCTTTTATCAAAGAATATATTGAAAAAGGATATATTTCTGATCCGGATATTAAAAATCCACATGTTGAAACGAAAGCCAAAGCAGGGGTGTCCAAAACACTCGAATATGCTTATGACGATTATTCGCTGGCTCAAATTGCAAAGAAACTTGGCGACTCCAGCAATTACAGAAGCCTCATGGCCAGGTCCGGAAACTATAAAAATATGTTCGATCCTGGCACACGATTCATGAGAGGACGACTTGACAATGGCAACTGGATAAAGCCATTCAATCCCCAGTATCCTTATTACGAATACATGTACCGGGAGGCTAATGCCTGGCAGGTTTCCTTTTATGCACCTCACGATATGCCAGGATTAATTCAACTGTATGGCGGTGCAGCGGGCTTTGAATCAAAACTCGACTCTTTGTTCACTCTTCCCTGGAATCCAAAATATATTGCCCGTAATGTGGAAACCATGATTGGACAGTATTGCCAGGGTAACCAGCCCGATCATGAAGCTCCTTTTGCCTATACTTTTATTGGCAAGCCCGAAAAATCCCAGAAAATTATTGATCAGATATTAAATGAATTATATGGGATAGGCAAGGAGGGACTTGCTCTTTCAGGAATGGATGATGCAGGGGAAATGTCCTCCTGGTATGTGTTCAGTGCTCTGGGAATCTATCCATTCTCGGCGACAGATCCGACTTACATCGTTACAGTGCCTTTGTTCGATGAAATTAAATGGAAAACCAGTAGTGGCAAACTGCTGATCATTAAAAAGCCCTTCAAAGGCAGAAAGCTCACGGCGATAAAGGTAAATGGTAAAAAAATTCCTGGATATTTTATATCTCATGATGTGTTTAGAAATGGCGGCACAGTTGAAATGGTTACGGAGTAGTCACATTTTTTACTTTTAACGATATAAACGTGATTATTAAGCAATTTTACCCCTAATTGTTTACGATTTTCTATCCTCTGTCCTGCTATGATGATATAAATTTGCTCCCGGAGTATTTAAAACATCATACAAAAGTTTATATGAAAATCTTTCTGACCATCTTATGTTGTCTAATTGCACAGTACCAGTTGTTTGCCCAAACCATAAACTGGGAGCAGTTCATGGCAAAGCAGAATATGAAATGGGAGCAACTGGGAAAAGACTATTATAGCGGTATTACTTTAGGTAATGGATTAATGGGCCTGAATATTTACCAGGCGGGCGATAGTACCATCAGGCTTGACGTAGGCAGATCAGATGTAATTGATGTGCGGGCACAACTTATGCCAGAGGCTGGTAAGCTCTATACTAAGGCCCGACTCCCTATCGGGCATTTTATGGTGAACGTTAGGGGGAAAATACTCCGGGCAGACATTCAGCTTCATCTTTATGATGCAATAGCCACAGGTAAAATATTTACTGACCAGGGGACAGTTGATATTGCAGCTTATGTTGATGCTAAACATGAGGTCATCCATATTGAATTGAAAGACCAGCAAAACAGGAAGCTCGACTGGAAATGGGAGCAGGAAAGAAGTGTAAGTTTTAGATACATGCAGAGTCACCCGACTGACAAACCCAAAACCTATCCAGATAATCCACCGGTTGTGAGGAAGAATATCAATGAATTTGTAGTTTACCATCAGCCATTATTAAATCATGGGGGATATAGCACTGTCTTTAAAGCCTCAAAAGATGAGATGTTGGTTTCTGTTGGCTACGATGCTACTGCCAGTGCTGATGAAGATCTGGAAGCCATCAACAGTATTAAGGGTTTTGAAAAGGATATTAATCACCTCAAAAATCACAAGTCCTGGTGGCACCAGTATTACCAGAAAAGTTTTGTAAGCCTGCCAGATAAGAGAATGGAAAACTTCTATTGGATCCAGCTATATAAACTCGCTTCAATTACACGGGAAAATAAAATACTCATTGATTTGATGGGTCCCTGGGCCAGTTCAACACCGTGGCCTGCGATCTGGTGGAACCTGAATACCCAGCTTACCTATTCACCTGTTTTTGCTGCCAATCACCTTGAACTCACTAAACCGTTATTCCAGTCTTTCAAAACCAATCTTCAGAACTTGATTAATAATGCTCCCGAGAAGTGGCGCTATAATTCTGCCTTCATAGGCCGTAGCTCATCTTACGATCTGATTAGCCCCACCAATGAAGCAGATATGGTAAAAGGGCCTTTTGAAGCAGGTAACCTGACCTGGATGATGTACTATTATTATAAATATTATGAGTATGCGGGGGATAAGCAGCTATTGAAAACCGAAATTTATCCTTTATTGAAACGATCAGTTAATTTTCTCTTACATATCTTATACAAAGACGAGCAAGGTGTTTATCATCTGCCGCTATCTCATTCACCGGAATATAAAAATGCCGTAGACGCTAACTATTCGCTTGCCAGCTTAAATTGGGGACTGAATACCCTTATATCCATTAACACCAGTCAGGGGTTCAAGGATGGAGATGAGGCCAAATGGAGGGAAGTGATTAAAAACCTTACCGCGTACCCAAAGGGTGAAGATGGTTTCCTGATTGGCAGGGATGTAGCGCTCACTTCATCACACAGGCATTATTCTCATCTTTTAATGATTTATCCTTATGGCCTGGTAAACTGGGACCACGAAAATGAAAGGGCGCTTATCCTTAAATCGGTTAATCACTGGATTTCTATGAAAGGAGCACTTCAGGGATACACCTACACCGGCTCGGCCAGTATGTTCGCTCAAATGGAAAATGGGGATAAAAGTTATGCGCTGTTGAATGAACTCTTTAATAAGTACATCCAACCCAATACCCTTTATAAAGAATCGGGTCCGGTAATCGAAACACCCCTGGCAGCCGCAACGTCGATACAGGAACTACTTCTGCAAAACTGGAATGATAAAATCAGGATCTTCCCAGCTATACCGGAATCATGGAAAGATGTTTCCTTTAAGGATTTAAGAACTGACGGCGCCTTTCTGATAAGTGCGAACAGGAGAAATGGAAAAACAAATTCCATCCAGATCAATAGCCTTATAGGTGGTGGCTGCATAATTTCGTCAGATATTACAAATTTCACAGTCACTTCGAATAAAAGAAAATCACTGCAATTTGAACAGAAAAAAGTAGGAGCAAAGGTTGAGATCAGATTTTCCGGTTTGTTAGCCAATGAAATAATCAGCGTTAATGCGATGGATAATTCTGTTAAAAACCTTTCGGTAAGCTACAGTCATCATGCAGACTGGTACTGGGGGTACAATAGTTCGACTATCAAATAATGACAGGAAGTGAATTTAACTGTCTTATGTAGATTTCAGGAAATCAATGTTTCTTTTCAATCCCGAAAGTTTAGTTCGCTTAACCGCCGAACCTTTAAATACTTTTTTGAAAACTTCATCAGTGATTTCAGTCAGGTCGCTGGCCTTAAGGTCAAGCAATCCCGAATCGGGTTGGAAGGCCTCCTCCTGGTGCACTTTTGAAAAGCGATTCCAGGGGCAAACATCCTGGCAAACGTCACAACCAAACATCCAGTTATCCATTTTATCTTTAAACTGAGTAGGGATTTCGTTTTTAAGTTCGATGGTGAGATAGGATATGCATTTGGTTCCATCTACCACCTGAGGTGCAATGATAGCATCAGTTGGACATGCATCCAGGCATCGTGTACAGGTACCGCAATGGTCGGTTTGAAAAGGATGGTCATAATCCAATTCAAGGTCGACAATCAGTTCGGCAAGGAAGAAAAATGAGCCCTCAGTTTTACTGATAAGATTAGAATTTTTTCCGATCCAGCCAATACCTGATCTCTTTGCCCAGGCCCTGTCGAGTACGGGCGCCGAGTCTACAAATGCCCTGCCATTTACCGCACCGATGTTTTCCTCTATAAAAATGGTAAGCGCTTTCAATTTATCTTTTATCACATAATGGTAATCCTGACCATATGCATACTTGGAAATTTTTGGCGCGGTAGGATCGGCCTGTTTCTCATTGGTATAATAGTTTAGCGATAGCGATATAACCGATTTTGCATCATCAACCAAAAGGCGGGGGTCCAGCCTCTTGTCGAAATAATTTTCCATGTATTTCATCTCGCCGTGATGATTTTGGTTCAGCCACTTTTCCAGCCGTGGTGCTTCTTCCTCCAAAAACTCTGCTTTGGAAATACCGCAGGCCATAAAGCCTAAACGGAAGGCTTCATCTTTAATCAGCTTGCTATATTTTACCTTATTTAAGTACACAGATTTGCAAAGATAAGGCTTACAATCAAAACATTTTCATTTATCGCTTGTTCTAAATGCAAACACTAAATTAATTAATTGGAGTTCTTTAATAACTGTTTAAAGTATTTTAGAACTCGGATTCAACTGCAAAACCATGGAAGAAATAGATCCAAAACATACGGAATCTGGAGAAGCTCCAAAACCGATAGAAAAAGATTACGAAAATCATAAAGAAGATCCGGGACCAGCAAAACCTGCCGTTACTGAAAAGGACGAAAACGGTGCAGGCTCGGTATTGAAATGGATTTTGCCGATAGCTGTAATTATTGGCATAATTGTCTGGTTTGCGCTTAGGAAGTAAAGTCATTCATTTCATAACAACAAAGCCAGTTCAAACGAACTGGCTTTGTTGTTATATGTAAATTTATTTGAGCAATTTAATCTGATAAAGATCTTTTCTTCTGTCTTTCAATATTTTTACTGTACCATAATGATGCAATTCATCAAGTAAATGGAGGTCGACATCAACTACAAGAACCATCTCTGTATTTGGAGTAGCCTCGGCTTTGGTGGCGTTAGTGGGAAAAGCAAAGTCTGATGGGGTGAATACCGCCGATTGGGCAAACTGAATATCCATATTATTTACCTTCGGCAAATTACCCACACAGCCTGCAATAGCCACATAACATTCGTTTTCGATCGCTCTGGCCTGGGCGCAGTGCCGCACCCGGGTATAACCATTCTGGGTATCAGTTAGAAATGGCACAAACAGAATCTGCATTCCCTGGTCTGCATATAATCTGCTTAATTCAGGGAACTCTACGTCATAACAAATCAGAATACCAACTTTTCCGCAGTCGGTATCAAAAACCTGTACCTTATCTCCACCCACCATACCATAATATTTCTGTTCGTTGGGTGTGATGTGTATTTTGCGGTACTCATCAATTTTACCCGTTCTATGGCAAAGATAGCTTGCGTTGTACAGCTTTCCCTCATCAATTATCGGCATACTACCGGTAATGATATTTACATTATAGCTTAGTGCATATTCATGCATTCTGGCAACGATTTCTTCTGTCTTTTCAGCAAGCTTACGCATAGCCTCGATTTCAGGAAGATGGTTGTAGGGCTCAAGTAGTGGCGTATTAAATAATTCCGGAAACATCACGAAATCGGATTTATAGCCGCTTATCGCATCAACGAAAAATTCAACCTGCTCATAAAACGAATCCATATTGGGGAATAAACGCATCTGCCACTGAACCAAACCCAGGCGAATGTTCATGGCCGAACGCGCAGAAGCATCCACACCCTGATAGTAGATGTTATTCCACTCAATTAAAGTGGCGTATTCTTTTGATTCCTTGTCTCCCGGGAGGTAATTTTTCAGCACCTTCCTTACGTGAAAATCATTTGAAATCTGGAAAGTAAGGGTAGGGTCGTATAATTCTTTGGATTTTACTTTGTCAATATACTGCCTGGGACTCAGTTTTTCCGCATATTGGTGGTAACCGGGAATCCGTCCTCCTGCAATGATACTTTTCAGATTAAGTCCCTCACACAACTCTTTTCGGGCTTCATAAAGTCTCCGGCCTAACCTCAAGCCTCTGAATTCGGGGTGTACGAAGATTTCAATTCCATACAAGGTGTCTCCGTTAGGATCGTGTGTAGAAAAAGAATAGTCGCCCGTAATCAGCTTATAGGTATGTCGGTCGCCATATTCATCGTATTCTACGATAATGGCAAGCGAACAAGCCACAACCTTATCATCTACAGCGATACAAAGTTGCCCTTCAGGAAAAATATTCAGTAGTTTAGCAATACTCGACTTGGGCCAGATAGACCCACCCATACTGTCGTAAGCCTGCAGCATTGATTCTTTAAGGTCAGCATAATCTTCGAGCGTTAATCTTCGTAATTCAATATTCATAATGTTTGATTTGTACAGTATGAACAGACATCTGGAAAGAATGTTTGAAAGCTGCAGTTTAAAATTAACAAAAAAGACCTCTCCGTTTACAAAACTTAAGAGGTCTTAATCTGCTCAAAATAACTTTCCGGTTTGACCGGGGAAGTTCTTCTTTAAGTGTTTATAAGCCGCTTCAGTAACTTCTCTTCCGCGTGAGGTACGCATGATATAACCCTCTTGTATAAGGAAGGGCTCATACACTTCTTCAATGGTTCCTTCATCTTCACCAACTGCGGTAGCGATGGTTTTCAACCCAACCGGCCCACCTTTAAACTTGTCGATAATGGTAGTCAATATTTTATTATCCATTTCGTCAAGGCCATGTTCATCCACATTTAAAGCATTGAGGGCATAGCTGGCAATGGCAGTATCGATAGTTCCATTACCTTTAATCTGGGCGAAATCCCGAGTTCTGCGTAGCAAGGCATTGGCAATACGCGGCGTACCGCGGCTGCGGCGGGCAATTTCATAGGCACCTTCATCGCTGATGGGTGTTTTTAATATTTCGGCAGAACGTAAAACGATTGTGGTTAATAGTTTGGCATCATAATAGGCTAAGCGTGCGTTGATGCCGAAACGTGCCCTCAGGGGAGCTGTAAGGAGCCCGGAACGGGTGGTAGCACCAACAAGGGTAAAAGGATTGAGGGAAATCTGTACCGATCGGGCATTAGGTCCTGTCTCCAGCATGATGTCGATTTTGAAATCTTCCATTGCCGAATACAGGTATTCCTCAACTAATGGAGATAGACGGTGAATTTCATCAATAAACAGGATATCGCCCTCATCGAGTCCCGTCAGTAAGCCGGCCAGGTCGCCCGGTTTATCCAGTACCGGTCCTGAAGTTACTTTTATACCAGTAGCCATTTCATTAGCAATGATATGAGATAGCGTAGTCTTTCCAAGTCCGGGAGGGCCATGTAGAAGTACGTGATCCAGGGCCTCACCCCGAAGTTTTGCCGCTTGCACAAAAATCTTCAGATTTTCCATCACTTTTTCTTGTCCGGTAAAATCTTCGAATGCCTGAGGCCTCAATACCCGTTCAATATCTCTGTCGTAAGGAGTAAGGTGGTTTGCTTCGGGATCAAGATGCTCGTTCATAAAGGCAAAGATAAAATTAAATGCTAAAAAAATTAGGATCTTTTGAATTTCTCTGAAACAACAAGGTCTTTTGATCCTGGTGTATACTTGTAAAAACCGTCGCCGGTTTTAATGCCTTTGTAACCAGCATTTACCATGTTCACTAAAAGCGGACAAGGCGCATATTTCGGATTACCAAATCCATCCTGTAGCACTTTGAGTATAGCTAAACAAACATCCAGACCTATAAAATCTGCCAGTTGTAGCGGTCCCATGGGGTGAGCCATACCCAGTTTCATTACTGTGTCTATTTCATAAACACCTGCAACACCTTCGTATAAGGTATATATGGCCTCATTAATCATTGGCATCAGAATTCGGTTGGCCACAAATCCGGGGTAGTCATTAACTTCAACCGGAGTTTTATCCAGACTTGCCGATAATGTCATAATCTGTGCAGTAGTCTCATCACTGCTTTGATATCCCCTGATTACCTCTACCAGTTTCATTACCGGTACCGGGTTCATAAAGTGCATGCCGATCACCTTATCTCCCCGATTGGTAGCGGCGGCAATTTGTGTGATGGAGATCGAGGAGGTGTTAGAAGCAAGGATAGCATGAGCTGGTGCATACTGATCTAAATCCTTGAAAATACTGAGTTTTAAATCCAGGTTTTCTGTTGCTGCTTCAACGATCAAATCCGCATTTTCAACACCATTTTTGATGTCGGTATGGGTGGTGATGTTTTTAAGCGCATGAATTTTCTGTTCTTCAGTAAAGGTTTGCTTAGCAATTTGCCTGTCAAAGTTCTTAGAAATGGTTGTTAATGCTTTATCTAATGCATTATGATTGACATCGATCAAAGTTACCTTGAAATTATGCTGGGCAAAAAGATGACAAATGCCATTTCCCATTGTTCCTGATCCGATTACTGCAACTGTTTTTATCATTTTTGATTATTTGGTTAACAATTTTGACTGCTTGAAGGTGTTCTGTGATCTTTATTTTGTTAAAAGTGCAAATTAGGGGTTGTATACTCGTCTTTAATTTATGATTTTATAATATTTTAACATCCCAAATTTATTTTTAACAAACATTTACAAATCTGTTTATCGATACATCCTTCCATTTTATCGTGTCTTAACAATTTAGTTGTTTTAGATGGCTTTAATTCGCAATTGAATTATTAATCATTGCATTTGTTCTTAACGAACCGGAAATCCTCTCAAGTTTTCCATTGTAATGAAACCCGCTAATCATTTATATGTATTTGCTTGCCTGGACCAAAGTTCGTCTGCCGCATATGCTATGATTGATTTTTCAAACTTATTAACTATTAAACTAAAATTAAATGTAAATGAAAAGAAAACTACTAAAATGTTTGTTGTTCTTTATTGTTTTGCTGGTAACAAAGGTTTCGGCACAAGAAAAGACTGTCACAGGAGTGGTGACATCAAAGGAAGACGGACTGCCATTACCTGGTGTAAGTATCAAAATTGCCAATACAAAAGTTGGTGTATCTACAAATGCAGATGGTTCATATAGCATAAAGGCAAACGCTTCATCTGTGTTACAATTTTCATCAATAGGTTATGTTACTCAGGACATTACCGTTGGTAAGCAAAATAAAATCAGTGTAGCACTCGTTTCTGATTCCAAATCGTTAACCGATGTGGTGGTGATTGGTTATGGAACCGCGAAGAGAAAAGATTTAACAGCTTCAGTGGCCAGTATTAAAGGGGAAGATCTGGCTGGAAAGCCTGTAGCTAGTTTCGATCAGGCACTTGCGGGTAAAATTACCGGTATGCAGGTCACAAATTCAAGCGGTATACTTGGTGCTGGTCCACGAATCCGTATTCGTGGCACTAATAGTATTTCTTCAGGTGCCGACCCGCTATATGTTGTAGATGGCATGGTAATCATTTCAAGCGGATCAAGTAGTGTAGCATCTGTAAATCCACTTGGAGATATCAACCCAAACGATATTCAGAGTGTTGACGTGTTGAAGGATGGTGCGGCAACTGCTATTTATGGCTCAAGGGGTGCTAATGGGGTAATCATTATTACAACAAAGAAAGGAACTAAAGGCAAAACACAAATCAATTACAACAATTGGTTCGCCTGGGCAAATGTGGCTAAGCGTTTCGACCTGCTAAATGCACAAGAATTTGTAACCATTGCAAATGAAAAGCTTTATAACGCAGGAACAACAACCCCACAAGCCGTATTATCTTACAATGCCGATGGAAGTGTAGTCGATACTGATTGGCAAGGATATGTATTCAATAAAGACGCTTTTCAGCAGAACCATAATATTTCCTTCAGTGGAGCTACCGATCAGTCCAATTATTATTTCTCTTTGGGCTACGCAGATTTAAAAGGAACAACGGTAGCAAATAACCAGTCTAAGTATCAATTTTCGGGTAAATTTGAGCAGAAAGCATTGGGTGATCACCTCACTGTAGGTGCCAGCTTAACCGGATCCTATGTTAAAAATACTGGTCTTAATTCAGGAACAAGTTCGCTCTCAGGTAATATAGGCAATGCTATTAGGGCATTACCGAACGTGGGAGCTTTTAATGCAGACGGGTCTTATAACCTTAGTTCTGATAATGCACGTTTGGGCAGGGCCGCCAATCTCAAGGAGATTGACGATAACTACACCAATATCAAATACATTCTGGATAATAATGTTTACCGCAATTTGACTTTCACCATGCTTGGAAATGCATTCGCTGATGTGAAGATTATTGATGGACTGAACATTCGCTCCCAGATTTCAACTCAAAACATATTTGGCGAAGATTACCAATATTTAAACCCTGTGCATGGAGATGGGGGAAGTGCAACCAAAGGTTATGAATTTCAACAATTCATACCAAGATTCAGATACAACTGGACAAATACTGCCAGCTACACTAAAACGATTGGCGATCACTCCTTTGGCGCAACTATCGGTGTTGAATTTCAAAAAACAAAAAACAGATCCTTTTACGCAAGTGGTTCTTCATTATCTAGCACATTTTTTGGGGGAGAGAACATAATCAGTAATTCTTTAACCCAATCTACCTATGATATTGGTGGTGGAGTAAATGAAAATGCTTATAAATCATATTTTGCAAGAGCAAATTATACTTACAAAGAACGTTATCTCGTATCGGGAACTTACAGGATCGATGCGATATCCTCTTTACCCATTGGTAATCAGAGTGCCAAACTTCCAGGGGTGTCTGTGGGCTGGAGACTTTCGCAAGAAGAATTTATTAAGGATAATGAGAGTTTAAAGTTCGTTAACGATTTCAAAATTCGTGGCGGATATGCTAAAACGGGTAATACGGATATTGGTAACTATCCTTTTGCAGGAACATTTGGCGCGGCCACATATGGCGTTCAGAGTGGGTTAGCCTATACGC
Source organism: Pedobacter frigidisoli (assembly GCF_032678525.1). GTDB lineage: Bacteria > Bacteroidota > Bacteroidia > Sphingobacteriales > Sphingobacteriaceae > Pedobacter > Pedobacter frigidisoli_A. The sequence goes on along the minus strand of NZ_JAVTSE010000003.1, from coordinate 322,025 downwards.
AGGTAGGGAATAGCAGTCTTAAATTCGAAACTAGTGGTAAGTATGATGTGGGTATCGACGCGACTTTTTACGATAACAGGATTACCTTTACAGCCGATTATTTCAAAAACAACGTGGATAATCTGATTCTAGCTGCTCCAACAGCACCATCTTTAGGCGTACCTGGTAATTCCATTTATCAAAATGTTGGTAAAATGTACAACAAAGGTTACGAGTTTGCCTTAAGTGCTGATATCTTTCGGGATACACCCTTTAAATGGAATAGTTCATTCAACATCACATTTGTTAAAAATAAGATTACTCAGTTGTCAAACAATAATGCGGATATTAATTACACTTATAATATCAACAGGGTTGGAGAATCTATTGGCGCAATTTATGGCTACGAATATGCTGGTGTAAATGCGGCAAATGGTAACCCGTTATATGTTAAAGCGAATGGACAGATTGTTCAGGGGAATATAGCCAATCAAACCTATTATGTTTACGATGCTGCTAACCCAACAGCTTTAACTACTGCAACAACATTATCTGCAGCCGATAAAAAGATACTGGGACAATCTAATCCAACCTATTACGGTGGTTTTGTAAATAATTTCAGTTATAGAAACTTTGACCTTGGTATAAATATGGTGTTTTCAGGAGGCAATAAAATCATGAACATCACCCGTCAGGAAAGTTTGTTAAATCAGAAGTTTTTAAATAACGGAACTGAAATTTTAGAAAGATGGACAACGCCTGGCCAGATCACAAATGTTCCTAAAGTGTATTATGGTAGAGATGCCTTCACTAATTTAACTTCAAGTTCAGTATCACGTTTTGTGGAGGATGGTAAATTCATTCGTGCACAAGACATCACTTTAGGTTACGCTTTCCCTAAATTGTTCACCGATAAATTGAAGTTAAATCGCTTACGTATCTATGCTCAGATACAAAATGCTTTTGTCATTACACCATATTCAGGTTTAGATCCCGAATTAAATTATAGTACCACAACCAATAGTCAAACTGGTTTGGATTATAATACCAATCCTAAAGCCAGAACCTTTTTGGTGGGTTTAAATGTTGGATTTTAAAAATTACTGAAATGAAGAACTTTAAGATGAAAAATAAATTTGCTTACGCAGGTCTGGTTGCCGTGATATTAATGGTAAGCTCCTGCGAAAAATACACTGAATTAAATCCCATTAATTCACTTTCCGAGGCTACAGCTTTCGATACTCCGGCAAATATTGAGTTGGTTGCAGCGGGTGTATATAATACCGCTGCTGTAGGAACCTATAATGGTAGCACAGGTCGCGGTTATCCCTTTGGTGCAGCTGCTATTGAACAGGGGGAAATGAGAGGTGAAGACATGGTAAATCTGGCCACCTTTTATCAAATCACCTATGAGTCTACCTACACCTCTACTACAGCCAATAATATCAATCTTTGGAGTAACCTCTACGCATTGATTAACCAATGTAATATCCTGATCACTGGGGTCGAAGCTGCTGCAGTTAAAGGAACGATCACTAGCGCCGTATCAACTCAGTACGCTGCTGAAGCCCGTTTTTTAAGAGCGTTGGCACACCACGAATTAGTCATTAATTTCTGCCGTCCGTACGTTGATGGTAATGGTTCTGCAGCCGGAGTTCCTTATCGTACTATAGCTGTAAATTCTACAGATGCTGTTTCATCCCAGGTACTTGTTGGCAGGGGTACCGTAGCACAGGATTATACTCAAATTCTGGCCGACCTGGATTATGCAGAAACCAACCTTCCAGCAACACGTGCTACATACGCAATTACCCGTGCAACAAAGGGGGCTGCCATCGCATTAAAAACGCGCGTTAAATTACATATGAACGATTTTGCCGGCGTTATTACAGAGGGAGCTAAATTGGGTACTTCTGCGACTGCTTCTCCCTATAAAAGTTCGATTGGTAGTTATGCCCTTACTTCCACTCCTGACGGTCCGTTCACTAGCTTCGCTAGTAATACAGAATCTATTTTCTCTATCGAAAACAGTGCTGCTGCAAATGGCGGGGTAAACGGTGCATTGCCGAATATGTTTGGGCCTGCTAGTTTAGGAGGACGTGGTTTGGTAGCTACCAGTCCAAACTTATACAATGCTTCGTTTTGGGTAACAGGAGATACGAGGAGAACCCTTTTACAAGTCCAGCAAACCACAACTGGTGCGAAGTATTTCTTTAATTATAAATATAAAGACTATACTAATAAAACTGATTATGCCCCAATTATCCGTTACGCTGAAGTTTTATTAAACGTTGCTGAAGCTTATTCAAGGACAACTGCACTGGATGCAAGGGCTTTAAATTTATTAAACGCTGTACGTAACCGAGCCGTTCCAACTGCTAGTCAATATACGATTGCGAGTTTCTCAAGCCAGAATGCTTTAACTCAGGCGATACTAAACGAGCGTAGAATTGAGTTCGCAGGTGAGGGCAGAAGATGGCCTGATATCACAAGACTATCACAAGATGCTAATTTCCAGGTAACTGGTGGTGGGATTCCAGCTAAGATATTAGTTACTGCCTTAAGCGGAACCGGATCCAATTGGGATGTAACCCTAAGGCCTATAACGGCAACAGGTAAAGCTGCAATTGCTTACAGTGATTACAGATATATATGGCCTATCCCAACGGATGAGCTGAATGCCAATCCAAATATTACCCAAAATCCTGGCTATTAATGAACGCTGTTGATCATTAAACGGGACGGCTCTAATCCACGGCGATTGGGGCCGTTTTGTTTTAATGGCAAATAGAATTAAACTTCTGGAAACCAAATCCATTCCGTTAAAAAATGTTAAGAAAAAAGTTAAATTTTGTTTATCGATACAAAGCCCAAATTCGTCGATACAAGCTATTACAGCGCTTCTTTTTTGAAGATATTTGATTCATCAAGAGAAACAAAAAACATTGGTTACCTGATTAATAAAAAGACATAACCGTAAGCAATATAAAGCTAACGTTTTTATAAAAGTACTTCCTAGTAAATTTAGGTTAGTTAATGATTAGTTAAAGAAAAGAGATATGGCTGGATAGCGTATCTCTTTTCATTTGTAGCTTTTTTGACTGGATTCTGGTTATTCTCTATTTTTTTTTGTCCTTAAAAGGTTTTTTGGTTGTTTTATTTCAAATAAAGCCACTATATCTCTTTTAAAACGCAATAAAATATGATAAATACTGATTAACTTACTCCTTTTTGTGATATTTTAAATTAATTTATTGATTATAGTCATTTTTGTTTGAAATATTCACTTAAAAACTTTTCAATTTAGATTTATGATATATATTTGTATATCAGACATCCTTATTCATCACTAAAACTAACTAATTTTATGAATTATTCCTGCAATTATTCTTAACTGAGTCGTAGTACACGTCTTTTCCTACAATCTTCTTTAACTTTTAGCGAATGAATGCTTCGCATGGCTTTGCTATTGCGTAATCTCTCAACTAAACAATTTTTTGTATTGCATTTGTATGCCCAAACGCGAGGTTTAGGCACAGATATAACTATTAACTAAATAACTAAACTAAACTTAAATGTAAATGGAAAGAAAACTACTAAAATGTTTGTTCTTCTTGCTCATGCTTGTTGTTACTGAGGCGTATGCACAAACCAAGACAATTACAGGGGTGGTTACCGCCAAAGATGATGGACTGCCTATTCCAGGGGTAAGTGTTAAAATTAAAGGCACAACCCGAGGTGTTGTAACCGATGTGCGGGGAGCGTACACTATATCTGTACCGGCAACGGAAAAAGATATGCTTGTATTCAGCTTTGTGGGCTTTATCACAAAAGAAATCAATACCACTTCTAAAACTATCGATGTTTCTTTAGAGCCAAATTCCAGAACACTGGATGAAGTTGTTGTAGCTGCAGGGGGTATCAAAAGGGCTGCCCGTCAACAAGGTTATGCAACCACAAGGGTAGATGCAGAAACCTTAACCGCAGGTAAATCTCCAACAATAGCCGGAGGCTTATCAGGGAAGGTGGCAGGTTTGCAAATTAATGCGGTTGGGACTGGTGTGAATCCCAGTTATCGATTGGTGTTAAGAGGAGATAGGTCAATCACCGGAAATAACCAGGCTTTGATCGTATTAGATGGTGCTGTTGTACCCAACGAATTGTTAGGTAATATCAATCCTGACGATGTAGAGGATTTGACAATATTAAACGGAGCTAGCGGAGCTGCTCTTTATGGCTCTGATGCCTCAAATGGTGTGTTGATTATAAATACGAAACGGGGTAAAAAAGGCGCTCCGATCATTAAGCTATCAAATACAACCGTGATCGAAAAAATCAGCTTTTACCCTGCATTGCAGGATCGTTTTGGTTCTGGTACTGATGATTATCCTGTTGCTTATGAACCTATTGAAAACCAACAATACGGTCCTGCTTTTGATGGAACCTTAAGACCAATTGGCCGTGTAAATCAGAACGGACAAACCCAAATGGTTACATATTCTCCAAATAGAGACAAATATGATTTCTGGGACACTGGAATCTCGAATCAAAGCGATTTTTCATTGTCATCCGGAGATGACAAATCTTCAACCTATATGTCTGCCCAATATTTAGACGGAAAGGGTACGACTCCAAAAGATAAATATAACAGGATTGCGATGCGTTTTAATGGTGATAGAAATGTAACCAAAAATTTTAGCGTAAAATATAATCTGAGTTTTACCCAAAATAAATATAATACAACGCCTAATACATCCAGTATCTATGATAACTTATTAAATACTCCGGCCCAAATACCACTTCTTAGCTATACCGACTGGCAAGATCCAAGTAGCTGGGCAAATCAAAATAATTATTATAATGACTATTACCGCAATCCTTACTTTGCCATTGATAATGCAAGGCAAAAACAAAAGAATGCTTATATAACAGGATTAGCAGAACTTAACTATAAACCAACAGATTGGCTAAGTTTTATTTACCGTGCTTCGCTAAGTAACCGTTATTATGAAAGCAAAACGGGTACTGATGGAATTACCTATACAGATTTTGTGTTGACTTCCGGTTCTTCAAAAACAAACTCTGCTAGTAGTGTTTCAGACCGCCTGTTTCAAAATAGCAACTTTAATACGGATTTCATTGCTAATGTCAAAAAAGAGGTAAAGGAATTTTCATTCGATTTTCTGGCAGGTGCCAACTTGAAAAGCTATAATTATAAAAACATGTCTTCATCAGGAAGCGGTTTACAGGTACCGTATCTTTATAATTTAGGTAACATCACCGGTACGCCGAGTGCCAGCGAGGCAAATTATAATACCAGAAGATACGGCATTTGGGGAGATATTACCGTTGGCTATAAAAAGTATCTTTATTTACATGTTACAGGAAGAAACGACTGGGTATCTGTTCTAGCGCCAGCTAATCGTTCATTCTTCTATCCGGCAGCTGATATTTCCTTTATTCCAACTGACGCTTTTGAATTTTTAAAGAATAATAAGGTTATTGATTTTTTAAAGCTTAGAGCTGGATTATCGAAGGTAGGTAACGTCAACGTAGGAGATGGAACTAACGGCGGGGCTTATAATTTGCTATCTACATTTGATTCTCAAACCGGATATAACTATGGAACAGGATACACGCAAAGTTCTTTGATTGTTTCAAACGACCTGAAACCAGAGATAACGACTGGCTATGAGTTTGGAGCCGACTTCCGACTGCTAAAAGGTAAAATTGATGCAACGGTAACCTATTATCACACAAGCTCGACCGGGCAGGCAATTAAGGCCAATATTGCGCAAAGTAGTGGTTATGCAACCTATTTGTTAAATGCTGGTGAGTTGGAAAATAAAGGTTTGGAAAGTGTTTTACATTATACCGCTATTAACAAAGGTAACTGGAGATTGGTTGTAGGAGGTAATTACACCCATAATGTAAATAAGCTTTTATCGTTGACTCCTGGTTTAAGCCGGATTGGAGTAAGCGAAAGTGGTACCATCTTTGGAGATGTTAATGTTCAAACCTATCCAATTATTATCGGTACTGACTACGTCAGAGATCCAGAAGGCCGTGTGGTAGTGGACAGAAATACCGGTAATCCGGTAGGGACAACCACGGGTAATGTTTTAGGTAATACACAACCCAAAGACAGGTTAGGTTTGGACTTCAATCTGTCGTGGAAAGGACTTACCCTTTCTGGACTATTTGAATATAGAGGTGATTTTGTTCAGTATAGCTCAGCAGGATCAACATATGATTTCTCAGGATCTAGTATTCGTTCAGTATATTATAACCGTGAGAGATTTGTTTTTCCTAATTCATCATACTATGACACTGCAAGCGGGGCATACGTTGCAAACAACAATGTGACAGTTTCTACAGGAAACTCTGGATTCTGGTCAAGCAGTCAATTTAGAGGAACAACCAGTAATTATGTTTATTCAGGAAACTTCTGGAAACTCAGAGAGCTGGCCTTGTCTTACAAAATTCCATCTTCTGCCTTAAAGTATGTTAAATTTATTAAAACAGCCACAGTGAGCGCACAGGGAAGAAACTTATTCATCTGGGTTCCGAAATCTAATACCTGGGGTGATCCGGAAGTTAGTACCAATGGTTCTGATAGCAATGCTGTGGGTATCACATCATTATCACAAACTCCTCCAACAAGATATTTTGGTGGTACTGTATCATTAACCTTTTAATACTACAATTATGAAAAAATATTTAAAGATAACATCAATTCTCCTGACAATTGTTTTAGGGTTTGCCGGATGTAAAAAGGAATATCTGGACATCAATACAAATGCGAATTCAGCTACTTCCTCGACTCCTCAACTCGTACTTCCCGCTCTGCTCAACAATATGTCGAGCAATTACATGAGCTACTTCAACTTTGGAGGTCGGATGGCAGGATATATGGCTAACGGGGGTGGCTTTTCGTTCGTAGGTTCAACAGTAATTACCTACAACTTTGATAGTGGGAGCAACACTACATTATTTACCAACGCGTATGGAGATTTGAGGAATATTCAGTATATTATTAAAACTACAACAGGAGTACCTCAATATTCACTGTTTAATGGTGTTGCACGAATATTAAAATCTTATTACTACCAGCTGCTGGTAGATGAATATGGAGACGTTCCTTACAGTCAAGCGTTAATGGGAGCTGACAATGTTACGCCTACCTATGATCCGCAGGCAGTTGTTTATCAATCTTTGGTAACTGAAATTGACGCTGCGATCGCCACATTAAAGGCGAATTCCTCATCGACTACAGTTACTAAATTATCTACAAATGGTGCAGACATCATTTTTGGAGGTAATGTTACCAAGTGGATTCAGTTCGCAAATAACATTAAGCTGCGTATTTTAACCAGAGCCCAAAACAGTACTGCATTGTCTGCATTTGTTTCAACAGCTTTCAATACGTTTAGCACTGAAGGATTTCTGCTTGAGGATGTGCTTATTCAACCAGGCTATGTAAGTACAAGCGCCCGCCAAAATCCATTGTGGGAATCCTATCATTCGACTTATACAGGTACTACTACCGGGAACAGTTACATCCCCAGCACCTGGATATACTCCTTTTACAACGGCGCAAAGTTAAGTGATGCGTCTCGTGGTGCTTTAATGTACAGGCTTTTTGCTGCCGGAACAACTCCCAGAGGCCATTTGGGTGGCCCAAATAATCCGAATTCAGGTTCTCCAAACTGGTATGTAGGTACCGGAACGGGAACGGGTGCAACTGAGGCTCAGGGTGTATTAAAAAGCAGGGTTATGGGTTTATGTATATTTCCTGCTTCAGAAACTTATTTTCTTTTGGCCGAAGCTGCTTTGAACGGACGTACATTATCCGGAAGCGCTAAGGATAACTTTGAAAATGGCATTAAAGCATCTTATAACTATCTTGCAAAATCAGGAACATCCACCGCTTCTCAAACCACAACGGTCTTAAATAACTATTTAGCATCCTATAAAACTGCAAATGCTACAGCTTCTGGTGTCACCTCTTCTCAGAGCTATCTTGTCGACTGGGATCAGACCGCCACAGTACTTCCTGACGATTACAATAAATCAGTCAATACAAGAAGACTTGAGGCCATCATTACTCAAAAATATATCGCGCTGAATTTTATTGACGGGTATGAAGCCTGGCAGGAATACAAAAGAACCGGTTATCCAAGAGTTACCGGAACTGCTGCGACGACGACTTTCGCGAGTACTGAATCTGTAGCGCCAACAGCTGACAGATTACCGGTTAGGAATTTATATCCTACAAGTGAATATAACTTAAACCCCAACGTTCCGCCAATTTCGGGTACAAATATTTGGACTGGCAAGATTTTTTGGGATAATAATTAATTGATAAAACAGATAAGAAATGAAAACTCATATTAGATTATTTTCAGCATTATTGGTATTGGGAATGGGTTTAAATAGCTCTTGCACCAAAGAGGATAACATGTTTACTGATGATGGAAATGGAGGAGCAAATGCGATTGTGGAGCTCGGAGATTTATCTCCAACCCGCACCGCCGGATCAACTACGGTGAACTATACTACTGTTACCAAATCATTTAATGCAGCTGCTGAAGTCGATGTACCGATAACGATAAATTATACTGGTGTTAACGGCGCTCCTGAGGATGTAACTGTACAGGTTGCAATCAACAACACTATCCTCGCCAGTACGCAGACTGCTTTACCGACCAGCTTGTATACTATACCAACCAATTCAGTAGTGATCCCGAAAGGACAGAAAAAGGCAACCTTTATTTTAAAGGTTAAATCTGCACAGTTCAACTTTTCCCTTACTTATGCCTTAGGGATTCAGATTACATCATCCTCATCTGGTATTGTGAGCGGAAACTTTGGTACCGGTATTTTCATTATGGCAGCCAAAAATCAATGGGATGGTGTTTATCAAATTGTTTCAGGAACAGTAACGAGGTATACAGCAGTTGGTGTAGTAGAAAATCCCAGTACCCTAAGTGGCACTCTGGTCGGTAATCCCAACATTACTTTGACTACAAGTGGAGCAAATAGCGTTATCGTAGGTAACATGAGGTGGTTCGGTGGTGCATCTAGCGTTGCTGGTATTGATAATACCACAGCAACAATCAATGCAAGTACAAATGCGGTAACTATGTCGGCTTTAGGGAACGCAACCCTTGCAAACAGAGCTGGAATGACTAACAGCTATGATCCGGCTACGAAAACTTTCACGCTTAATTTCGACTGGAATCAAACCACAACTCCAAGAACGATGAGTATGGTTTTGAAATATGTTAGCGCCAGATAAATATTAATTGATCAATTTCAGGTAGCTTATAGTTGAGTTGCCTGAAATTGGTTTCGACTTTAATGTTGAAGTCAGTTGTATAATACTTCCTAAAATTTAGGATAGTTAATGATTAAAGAAAAGAGATATGGCTGGATAGCGTATCTCTTTTCATTTATAATGGTTTTTAAGGCGCCAAACGTGATTTTACCCAGCTTCCTTTACTAAGCTCGAAGTTAATCCTGTCATGCAACCTGCTTCGTCGTCCCTGCCAGAATTCTATTCTTGTTGGCTTTACAATATAACCACCCCAGTGTGCAGGCTTGGCAATTTTTTTATCTTTAGCTGAACTTTGTAATTCTTCGAACTTTTCTTCTAAAAAAGCACGGTTGGGGATCACCTGGCTCTGTGGAGAAGCAATTGCACCAATCTGGCTGGCTACCGGGCGGCTATCAAAATATGCCTCAGAGGTTTCTTTATCCAATTTCTCTACGGTTCCTTCAATCCTGACCTGACGCTCCAGTTCGGGCCAGAAAAATACCAGTGCAGCATATGGATTTCTTTTCAATTCTTTTCCTTTCGCGCTCAAATAGTTGGTGAAAAACCTGAAGCCATCGTCATCTACACCTTTCAACAAAACAATGCGTGCATCCGGGCGTCCGACTTTATCAGCCGTTGCCAGGGTCATTACATTTGGTTCATATAGCTGCGCCTCAATAGCGTGGTCGAACCATTTTTTGAACTGATTAATGGGGTTATCATCAACCTCAGACTCGTCTAAAGTGGCGCTTTTGTAATCCTGGCGTAGGTTTTGTAGAAATTCGTTATTAACTTGCATAAAACAAAAATAAGCATCTTTTACGGTGCTACAAATGATTATCGTCATGCTTAACAATATAGAACCCAAAACCGGACGTTTATTAATCTCCGAACCATTCATGGCCGATCCAAATTTTAAGCGATCTGTTGTCCTGTTAACCGAGCACAGTGAAGAGGGAACTGTAGGCTATATTCTCAATCAGGTTGGGAATCTACTACTCAGGGATGTGATTCAGGACTTGTGGGAGGCCGACAATCAAATTTATTTTGGCGGACCTGTAGCGGCTGATACCCTTCACTTCATTCACCGTGCATATGACAAGCTGCAAAGCGGGGAGGATATCGGAAACGGAATTTACTGGGGTGGAAATTTCGAGACACTCAAAATTCTGGTCAATAACAACGCGATCAATGAGGATGAAATTAAATTCTTTATTGGTTATTCCGGATGGGATAGCGGACAGCTTAAACGCGAGCTGGAACACAATGCCTGGATGGTGGGAAATGTTTCCAATGCTGATTTAATTTTCGGCAATGATGAAGAACAGCTATGGCGTGATGTTGTGGTTAATTTGGGACCAAAGTATGCACACGTTAGTAATTTTCCCAGTGATCCAAGTTTAAATTAATATGTCTTAAACACCATACCAGTTATACGCTAAATCGCCAGATAGATCACTCACAAACCGGAGGTTTTCTATCTGGCGATGATATTAAATCAGGGTTCGTAAGTGATTACATGCTTGCAGCACTTTCTTCAACCTTCTTTCTCAAATCGTCTTTATAAGCCTGCATTTTTAGCGTTAAGGAATCATCTGCCGTAGCTAAAATCTGTGTAGCCAGTAAGCCGGCATTTTTTGCAGCATTTAGTGCAACGGTAGCCACAGGAATACCATTGGGCATCTGCAAAATCGACAAAATACTGTCCCACCCATCAATAGAATTTGATGATTTAACAGGTACACCAATTACCGGCAAAGTGGTAATAGAAGCTACCATTCCCGGAAGATGCGCAGCACCACCAGCGCCTGCAATGATGACTTTTAAGCCTCGTCCTTGTGCCTCTTTCGCGTAATTGAACATCCGCTCAGGTGTTCGGTGTGCCGAAACCACCGTGATTTCGTAGTCAATTCCAAATTCTTTCATCACATCGGCAGCATCCTGCATTACGGGCAAATCAGATTTGCTACCCATTATAATTCCTACCAGTGGTTTTGCCGCCGAAGGCGAATTTGCTGTACTCATTTTTAATGAAGTTTATTTAATTTTTGTTGTTATCTGAAGCTAAAAAAAGATGTTAAGCGATTACTTTTAAAGTTTTCTGTACATATCTTGCTTTTTCAATTGCCTTATCCCGGTCTATATCCACAATGGTTACATGGCCCATTTTACGGAAAGGCTTCGTATATTTTTTACCATAAAGGTGTACAAATACACCATCGATGGCCAAAATCTTTTCCAGATTCTCGTATTTCGCAACCCCTTCCGAACCTTTTTCACCCAGAAGGTTGATCATAATGGCATTTGTGATGCTGCTGGTATCGCCTAGTGGAAGGTTATAAATTGCACGGAGGTGTTGTTCGAATTGTGAAACATAATTGCCCTCAATTGTCTGGTGCCCACTATTGTGTGGGCGTGGAGCTACCTCATTCACCAGCAATTCACCGTCCCTGCAAACAAACATTTCAACAGCCAAAATTCCGGTTATGTTCATGGCTGAGGCTATATTCTTCGCGATGTTTTCTGCTTTCTGTTGCAGGCTTTCTGCGAAGGTAGAAGGTGAAATCAGGAATTCCACCAGATTCGCTTCAGGATTAAATTCCATCTCCACCATAGGGAAGGTTTTCATGTCGCCGTTTGCATTACGCGCAACAATTACCGCTACTTCCTTCTCAAAATCTACCAGCTTTTCAATGATGCAGGGTGCATCGAATGCTTTGTCAAGATCTGCGGCGCTATTGATTTTCATTACACCTTTACCATCATATCCGTCTTTTCTTAATTTAAGGATATAAGGAAAGGGAATCTGACTGTTCACCATATCCTCTTTCGTATTAGCCATGTGGAAAGGTGAGGTTGGTATATCGTTTTCTTTAAAAAACTGTTTTTGAACGCCTTTATCCTGGATTAAACGGATTACCCTCGATTGAGGGAATACCTGTTTCCCTTCTTTCTCGAGTTGTTCCAGTGCATCAATATTCACTTTTTCAATCTCGATGGTAATGATATCGGCTTTCTTGCCAAAATTGTAAACGGTATCGAAATCAGTTATTGAGCCGTTTTCAAAGTAATTGGCAATGTGCTTGCATGGGGCGTCAGGATCAGGATCGAGAACCAGAGCGTTTACATTGTAATTAATTGCTTGCTGAATGAGCATCCTGCCCAATTGTCCGCCACCTAAAATACCCAGTTTTAATTCGCTAATCTGTTTTGCCATGCGCTTGAAAATAATGCTACTTTTGTGCAAAAGTAACCATAAAAAAGTTTTATTGATGAATGCTGATGCAATAATTATTGGTGCAGGTGCCTGCGGGCTGATGTGTGCGGTGCAGGCGGGCTACCTGGGTAAGAAAGTTATCCTCCTGGAAAGGAATGAAAAACCCGGCGCCAAAATCCTGATCTCAGGTGGCGGACGCTGTAACTATACCAACCAGCATGCATCTGCTGAGCAATTCATCTCTGCTAATCCGCATTTCATCAAATCTGCCTTTACGCAATGGACAGTAGATGATACCATCAGTTTTTTCGAAACTTATGGCATTCAGGGCGGCGAAAAAACATTGGGGCAACTATTTCCTGAAGGAAAAAACGCGAAGGATATCGTGCAGGTCTTTACTACTATATGCGAAGATTTTGGGCAAGAAATCCGGTGCGATGCAGATGTAAAAGAGATCAGAATTTTAGAACAGGGCTTTGAGGTAACCTACGAACGAAAAGGAAAAAAAACAGTACTGACTGCCGAAAAGCTGGTGATTGCTACGGGCGGATTACCGATTCCGAAAATGGGTGCCACAGATTTTGCCATCCGTTTCGCCCGAAAACACAGCTTAAAAATCGTAGAGACTGCACCGGCACTAGTTCCACTAACCATTACCGGAAAAGATGAGGATTGGTTTGCCGAACTTTCAGGAAACTCGGTTTTCTGTGAAGTTAGCAATGAAGAAATTTCTTTTGAAGAGAATATTCTGTTTACGCACTGGGGCTTAAGTGGACCCGCAATCTTACAGATTTCGTCTTTCTGGAGAAGGGGAGAGGCCATTAATATCAACCTCTTGCCTCATCAGGATATCGTAGCCCTTTTAGATGAAGAGCGAAAAACCAACGGGAAAACACTTCTATCCAGTTTGCTGAACCGTTTCTATACCCGGAAGTTCACCGATGCGCTGGGTAAATTCCTGCCTTTAGTTAAGCCAGTAGCCGCCCTAACCAAAAGTGAAATCGATTTAATAGAAAATACCATTCACTATTTTAAAGTGAAGCCAGCAGGGGATAAGGGATATGACAAGGCCGAAGTGATGCGCGGGGGCATCGACACCAATGAAGTATCCTCTAAAACGCTAGAAAGCAAAAAGATTCCCAATTTATTTTTCGGAGGAGAATGCCTTGATGTTACCGGATGGTTAGGTGGATATAACTTTCAATGGGCCTGGGCAAGTGGATTTGTGATTGCACAACATTTATAATTTAAATTTTACTCAATCCCAATAAAAAATATCACAGATATACATCCGGCATAATTTCCCATGCCCAGGGTTTCTTGAAGGTTTTAAACGTTCGCAGTTGCGAAAAATACAGCACCTCACTGGTTTTTCTGTTAGCAACATCCCTTCTGTGAAGGTTGCCAACGGTGGTAAACAATTCACGGGTTTTGAAATCGTAAACCCTTTCCGTCATGTCGCCAGTGTTCTGGTTAAAGTATAACTTAATGGCACTGGTTAAAAACCAGTCTTTATTTTCAAATTTAAAGGTATAACCCATTTCCCATCGCCATTCTGCACCACCTTTAAAGCGCAGGTACAACTGTCCGTCTTTAATTTCCATCTGCGTAAGCGGGTCTCCCAGTTTACCGCCTTCTTTCTCCCGCAGGATAAAATCATTGTTTTGTGTAGCCAGGCGATAGCTGTTAGTAGAGGGACTTTTAAAAAAGATTGCTAAAATACGTGGCTTCTGTGTTTCTTTGATAATATCCGAATTGTTATCACCATAAGTTCTGTTCTCATCTATTGTTTTCATTGATTCGAAAATAACCGCTAAATCATTCACTCCGTCATGGTTCAGGTCGCCATTAGACGTTTCAATAATGGTCCAGTCTGGAGGGGTGAATTGTTCGAGCGAGCTGCCCTGTTGTTTTATTTTGGGGAACAGGAAAGTTTTCTGTGCAGCAGATATCTGCACAATAAGCATCAGCAAAACGGAATAGCAAATCTTCATTCGGGTAGAAAGGTATTGATGTATACTTAAAACGTTTCAATTGGGTATTTAGTTTGTATTGCGCCCAAATGCAGGTTATACAGATCCGAAGCTTACACACCTATGGTTAAATATGTCTTAAAATTCACTTACTTTTGCATTAAAACCATTTCCTTTTGAAAACAGAAATCTTTGCCATTACGCCGCCTTTTACACAACTGAATACTCCCTATCCGGCAACGGCGTATATCAAAGGGTTCCTGAATACCAGGAACATTTCCTGTACACAGGCCGATCTAGGTATCGAAGTGATTCTGGAGCTGTTTTCAAAAAAAGGACTTACTGATTTGTTTGAATATTCAATACAAAATAATCAGCAAACTAAAAGTGCAAACGCTAAACGCATATTTGCCTTGCGGGATGAATACCTTAAAACCATAGATGTTGTCATTTCATTTCTCCAGGGGAAAAACCCAACACTGGCCCTGCAGATATGTGGTGACGATTTCCTGCCACAGGCTTCGCGTTTTGCACAGCTTGAAGAACTAGATTGGGCCTTTGGAGCAATGGGCACCCAGGATAAAGCCAAACATCTGGCCACCCTGTACCTCGAAGATATTTCTGACTATATTGTGGAATGTATCGACGATAACTTTGGGTTTAGCCGTTATGCTGAACGCCTGGGCAGAAGTGCCAACTCCTTTGATGAGTTGTATCGCGCGCTGCAGCAAGCGCCAACCTATATCGATCATCTCCTTATCACGCTGTTAAAGGCTAAGATCGAAGCCGTTCAACCAAAGTTGTTTCTGATTTCAGTGCCTTTTCCCGGGAATCTTTATAGTGCCTTTCGCTGTGCCCAATGGGTAAAAACTCATCACCCTGAAATTAAAGTTTCCATGGGCGGAGGCTTTCCGAATACCGAACTGCGGTCTTTATCTGATAAAAGGGTATTTGAATTCTTTGACTATATTACCCTGGATGATGGCGAATTACCACTCGACCTGCTGATCCAGAACATCCAGGGAACCATCCCTGCCGAAATGCTGATGTATAAGCGGACTTTTTTACTGGAGCATGGGGAAGTGGTCTACAAAAATGATTCGTTCCGAAAGGATTATAAACAGGCAGATGTAGGCACTCCGGATTATTCAGACCTGTTGCTCGACAGCTATATTTCAGTCATTGAAATTGTAAATCCCATGCACCGGATGTGGAGCGATGGCCGGTGGAACAAGCTGACCATGGCGCATGGTTGTTATTGGGGCAAATGTACCTTCTGCGATATTTCACTTGATTACATCAAAGTTTATGAACCTGTACAGGCTAAACAGATTGTCGACCGCATGGAAGATCTTTACGACAAGACGGGACAAAACGGTTTTCACTTTGTTGATGAAGCTGCACCTCCGGCTTTAATGAGGGAAGTGGCTCTGGAAATTATCAGGAGGAAACTGGCAGTAACCTGGTGGACGAACATTCGTTTTGAAAAAAGCTTCACGGCAGACTTATGCCTGCTTTTAAAAGCGTCAGGCTGTATAGCGGTTTCTGGCGGACTTGAAGTGGCTTCTGATCGTTTGCTTAAACTGATTGATAAAGGAGTTACTGTTGAGCAGGTTGCAAGAGTTACCCGAAATTTTACTGCAGCTGGTGTGATGGTGCATGCTTACCTGATGTATGGCTATCCTACGCAAACGATACAAGAAACAATAGATAGCCTGGAAATGGTAAGGCAGCTGTTTGAAGCCGGTATTTTACAGTCGGGCTTCTGGCACCAGTTCGCTATGACTGCACACAGCCCCGTTGGTATGTATCCTGAAAGGTTTGGGGTAGTAAAAGAAACCGAACAAATTGGTACTTTCGCTAACAACGACATCAACTACATTGACAAAACGGGTATCGACCACAATAAATTCAGCTATGGATTAAAAAAATCTCTTTTCAACTTCATGCATGGCATTTGTTTCGATTATGAGTTGCAGGATTGGTTCGATTTTAAAATACCAAGAACTAAAATTCCTCGTGACTTTATTGAACGTGCATTAAATGATGAAAATCAGTTTAACACTAAGCCTACGGCAAAAGTAGTCTGGATAGGGGGACAACCCGATGCAGAATTTTTTACCAAATCCAAAAAAGGAAATACCTGGGAAATGGCATCATTAACTTTCCATGATAAACGTGAAAGTTTCACCATTCAAACCAGCAGAGAGGAGGGCGAATGGCTGACCGCAATTCTTGATAAAATTCACATCTCTAATGACAAAGTTTATACTTTCGCAGAAGTAAAAGCAGCCTTTGAAACTGAAATGGAAAACTTCGAGCTATTCTGGTATGCTAAACCAATCAATACTTTAAGGGAATCTGGTTTATTGGTGCTTTAAATTAGAGAGATTTGCATTTACAGCCCTGATTTGGCTGGCATGGTCTTCATATAAATTTTGTAGTTTCTGAAAAGATTTTTGGGCGTATTCTCTGGTGAAATAGCGGTGTACTTTAGCATTGTAAGGTTCCATCAGCAGAAACTGAGTCAGTATCAGTGCGATGAAAAATGGGTAGTGCGCCAGGATACTGTGTGAAACTTCCTGTGGTTTTAATAATGGAATGCCCATTTTCAGCGTTAAAAAATCAATGATCAATGGAATCACCAATATCGGAATGAGTGCGGCAAGGCGTGTTTTTAAATGGAGGCCTTTTTCGTAATCGGTAATTTCTGCGAGGTCGTGCCGGCGCAGCGATTGCAACTCAAGTAACTTTTCGTCCTTGTCGTGCTCCAGTTTTGATAAGGTTTTACCATGCTTTACATCTATTGAACTCACGTAATCAGATAATTCTGTTTCGGCTTCGTTCAATTTCTCCTGTTCAGCAACTATTGATTCCTGTTCAGCAATCAGCTTATCCATCAGCATTAAATCTTCTGGAATGCCGTGACTTAGTTTTTGCTCAACAGAATTAATACGGGCATCTATTTGCTTAAACTGTTTCCGAAGAGAGGTAAATTTATCCTGACAAATTTGCTTTTCTTTATCATAGCCCTGTTTTAAGCGGTCGATATCATACTGATACTGCTTGCTGATTAGCGCTTCATCATTAAGTGCCAGTCGGGAGTATAATGTTTTCAATTCCAGCAATAACAATGTTCCGGGCTTTGCGGGCGCTGAAAGTGTGTTGCGAAAGTTATCAATATCGGAATCTGTTAGCGGATATGAATGCATCTGTGTCAAATAATTGCCTAAATTAATTAGAAAAACCTGCATTGAGTATGTTTTGCCTGATCTTAAATTCAACATTTAGCTATATATGCTGTCTAAACGCGTAGAACGTGCTGATAATAAGTGCGATTAGTATCTTCATCAAATGTTCATAATGTGCAACTACCTTTACATCGTAAGGCTTGAGCACCTTACAGCAACCCCAGTGGTTGAGAGCGGTTAATTTAGATAAGGGCAATCATTCAGACGGTTGCCCTTTTTTCGTTGTGCTTAAACCCGATATTAAGGCTGGGATATTTGTTCTAAAGTCTGCTTAGGCGCATGCCTGATGGTGTGTGATAAAAAATTACTTTTGCTTCACCGTAAATCATCCGATAAGCTGTATTTTTGACGTTTTATATCGCATGAATAATCAAGATACCATTGTTGCTTTATCAACTCCGCAGGGATCGGGTGCTATAGGCGTGATCCGCTTATCAGGTCCCGATGCTATTACTTTAACCAACAGCATCTTCGCGGGTAAAGACCTGTCTGCTCAGGCCAGTCATACTTTACACTTTGGTTTAGTTAAAGATGGTGAACATATTGTTGATGAAGTGGTTGCCGGGTTATTCGTTGCGCCAAAGTCGTATACAAAAGAGCATGTAGTTGAGATATCCTGTCATGGATCTAATTACATCATTCAGCAAATTATAAGTTTATTAATCAGCAAAGGTGCGCGTGCAGCAAAACCCGGAGAATTCACTTTGAGGGCGTTTTTAAATGGTGCCTTTGATTTGAGTCAGGCTGAAGCGGTGGCTGATTTAATTGCTTCCAATTCAAAAGCCTCGCACGATGTGGCCATGCAGCAAATGCGTGGAGGCTTTGCCAATGAACTAAAAGCCCTGCGTGAGCAGCTGATTCATTTTGCCTCCATGATTGAACTTGAACTTGATTTCGCAGAAGAGGATGTTGAGTTCGCAAACCGGGATCAATTGAAAAACTTAGTGATCAAAATTAATCATGTGCTGCGCCGGCTGATTTCTTCCTTCGAAATGGGGAACGTTATTAAAAATGGGGTACCTATTGTAATTGCCGGAAAGCCCAATGTTGGTAAATCCACTTTGTTAAATGCTTTGTTGAATGAAGAACGTGCAATTGTCTCAGATATAGCAGGTACTACCCGCGATACCATTGAAGATGAACTGACCATAGGGGGAGTGGTGTTTCGCTTTATCGATACTGCGGGCATTCGGGATACAGCTGATATTATCGAAGCACTTGGCGTGGAGCGCACCCTTGAAAAGATGAAACAGGCAAAGCTCATTATCTTTATGACCGATGCGGCTCAAAGCGTTTCGGAAATTGAAGAGCAGGTGAGGGGATTGGAACAGCTTGGTATTCCATACCTGGTAATTGTGAATAAGGCTGATCTCATTGCTGTCGATCAACGTAAGGCTTACGGAGCGCTAAATGCAGTATTTATCTCGGCCCGGGAAAAGCAGGGTATAGAAGAACTCAAAACAACCTTACTGGAGCAGGTTAACCTGCATCATATCAATACCAGTGAAACCTTGGTAACCAATATACGCCACGTTGAAGCGCTCAAGCAAACCGAAAATGCTCTCCAAAAGGTGTTGGAAAACGCAGATAATCCGGTAACTTCTGATTTCCTGGCAATGGATATCAAACAGGCCTTACATTACCTTGGGGAAATTACTGGTACCGTTACAACGGATGATTTGCTGGAAAATATCTTTACGAAGTTTTGTATCGGGAAATAAAGGCATTAAAACATCTTCAATTTACCTAGATTTAAGGGTATGGAAATCAGCGTTACCGATCCGGGTTGCGAAATGGTTTAATCACTATCCGACCCATCCCCAGGTTTTGTTCGACCAGCCTAGGAGGTATCCAGTTAACTCGCTTGGGTTTTCCTTGCACATTGCATGCACATTCCTTGCATATTGTTTGGGTAAAACCGAGGAAAACCCATTCAATACCCATTTAAACCCCGTTTTTCATGCGAAAATCCCCTTAAACCCACCGGGAAGGGTGATTTATTGTCCATCACAATTACAGCTTTCTTGCCTGTATCAATCCGAATGCTGAAGCGAAATGTAAAATGTTGTTCCTTCACCTTCAACAGAGTGAAACGAGATTTCTGCCTGATGCCAGTCCAAAATGGTCTTGATGGTTGACATTCCAAGTCCTACTGAAGGCTCACCTTTTAGTCCGCTTCTGCCGGCCGGGTTAAACTTTTTAAACAGGTTCTCGTGAAATTGCCTGGGGATGCCAATGCCCGTATCACTTACCGAGATGATTAACATCTTCCCGGATGTCTCCATACCAACTGTGATTCGTCCGCCATCAGGTGTAAATTTGAGTGAATTGGAAACCAGGTTATTGATTACCTGAATAAATTTACTTTCATCAACGTTTGCATAAATTTCTTCGCTTTCCACTTCGAAAGAGAAGTGGATGTTCATCATCATTTCACCGGTTTTATACTCTTCAAACAGCTGGTTCAGCTTTTCTACCAGGTTTACACGGCACCTGACGATTTCAACGCCTACACTCTCCAGAAACTCTTTCCTGATCAGATCCTGGATCATGGCAATTCCTTTCTTGGAGCTTCTGCTGATGAGGTTCAGCATCTTTTCCATCTGAAGGCTTTCTTCCAGCTGCTTTCGGGAGATCAGCATGTCTGACATCATCTGGATTACACCGAGCGGACCGGCGAGGTCGTGGCTTAATATGCTTAATGCAGCGTTTTTTTTATTGGCAAATTCCTGGAGGTAATCGAAATGTTTTTTCTCTATGGTTCGGTCTTCGATGTAAGCAATAGCCACTTTACTTCCATCGATCGTTTCAAATGCCAGGTTCATTCTTACAAATAAGGTTTGCTGGGCGATTTCAAATCGGAATTCGATGTCACTTTCCTGTTCTCCGGATTTGATAAGATTATAGTTTTGCTTTACATAACTATAGTCATCGGGATGGATCAGCGGCTTAAGTTCTTGTATACCTGTCGCATTTTCCAGCTGTCTGAAGAATTGTCGGAAGGCTGTATTGCGGTAAACGAAGTTTCCATCTGTTTCGTTAAAAACCACGCAAATGGCCGGATTGTTTTCCACCACCGCGGTGAGTACAGATACTGAATTGCTCATGTTCTGGAATTAGGGATGTGACGACAAAAGGAAGCGCTTGAACAGCGGAAGAAGACGAAAGGGATAGGGGAAAGTACGGTTAATTATTGGTGGAGGTGCAGAAAGATTTTCGATTGCCCGAAAAGATTGTGCTAATCTATAACCAACGGGAGCTGTCGGTTTCTCTTCAGAATCGCATTGACCGCTTCGATCAACCTGGAAAGGCTAAAAGGCTTGACGAGGTAATGATCGCCACCCACCTGAAAAGCATCGAGTGCAAACTCACTGTAGGAGGTGTGAAAGACCAGGTATTTTACAGAAGGGCGAATCACCCTGGCCAGGTCGATACCGGAAACTTCCATGCGAATATCCAGGAAGAGGAAGTCTATCTTCTGCCACTGGGGCCTGTCGCGTAAAACTTCGCGATGGTTTGAATAGCAACCTAAGAGATTAAATGTGGGAATGCTGGATACATACGCACTCATGATTTCCAGAAAATCCGGATCATCATCAATAATGATACAGCTATACTGCATTTCATTCATAGTTATATAGTCTGACGAGTTATGAGAAACAAGATTTACAATGGTGTTTTAACTATTGATGTAAGGGCTATGCGGGAAAACAGCCCTTCAATTGGTATGTATAGCTTCAGCTTCGTTAACGATATGCTGATAACCACCTGTAACAGTGCATTGTTTTACAATCTGTATTTTATTTCACAACCTGCGATTCTGATTTATTCAGAAAACTATGTTTTTGCGACAGCTACCCTTTTCCTGCGCATGCGTTTGATCTGGCCCATGTGCTCTGTAGGTACGGTATCTCCTAATAATTTGCCCCATGGTTTCAATCCGTCAATACGGTCGAATACGATTTTTAATACGGCTATAAATGGAATGGAAAGGAACATACCCGGCACGCCCCACAGTGCTGCGCCCAACAGTACAATAACAATGGATATTAATGCATTGATTTCTACTTTTGATGATACAATTCTGGGCACCAGTATATTGTTATCTATAAACTGAATGATTGCATAAGCAGCAATAATCAGTAACTGGGTCGTAAAGCCATCCTGTGTTAGCGTAACCATAAGTACCGGGAGGGCAATAGCAATGATGCCGCCGATGTAGGGTAGCAGATTGAGTATTGCGCCAATTACGCCGATCAGTATGGCATTGGGTACGCCCAATAACAATAACGATACGGAATTCATCACGGCAACAATTCCCGTTTCAATCAGGAGGCCTACAATGTAACTTTGGATAGCTGCTTTGGTTTCTGCCAGTATTTCGCCCACTTTGGCTTTGTTCTCTTCTGAAAATACTTCGTAAAGAAAGTTCAGGATCAGCATTTTATAAAACATGATGAGGAAAGTGTAAACCGGAATCAGGAACACTACACTCAATACACCCAGTACGCCGCTAAGGGTTTGCCCGATCATCGCTTTGCCGCTATTGGCTGCATCATTCAGCATCTGTACCTGTTTTTGGGTGGTAATGCCGAAGCTATGTTCCAGCCATTGTTGCAGGGTGTGCATCAATTCTACCAGTTTCTGTTTCATTGCATCCAGGTTATCGAAGAAGTGGGCAATTTGCGAGGAAAGGAAGTACATGAGTCCCATTAAAACCGCAAGTGCTATAAGCATGGACAGTCCGATGGCCAATGCCCGAGGCATGCGCCGCTCGAGCCTTACCGATAAAGGATTAAGCAGTATGGCAATGAGGGCAGAGAACGCCAGTGGTACCAGCACATCGCGTAATACACTTAAAATATAAACCGATATCACCAGGCCGAGTAAAATTACCGGGGCTTTGATATAGAAAGGATAGCTTTTGTTCATGAGATGAAATTGTGAAAGAGGAACAAGATTTTTCTGATAATGTTCTCTGATGAGGAAAGAATTTTAACCGATCATTAATGTCAGAATATAGACGTTTATTTTGATTCATTCCAAACAAAGCAGGTTGTATTCCGTTTGCAATGTGTAGTAAGCAGATATTGGATCAATGGAAAACACATTTGGGATAAACATTATCCCGGAAAATGATGAGCAGCGTATAAACGCCTTGCGGAGATATCAAATTCTCGAAACGCCTTCGGAGGAATCTTTTGATGATATTGCCAGACTGGCCACCGAGATTTTCGGTGTGCCGATTTCATTGATTTCACTGGTTGACCGGGATGAGGTTTATTTTAAAGCCAATGTGGGCATGGATAAAGCTAAACGCACTTCCCGTGGTGTAAGTTTATGCTCTCTTGCGGTACTCAACCCGGAAACCACCGTGTTTACCGACCCCTTGAATGAACCCTGCTTACTTACTAACCCTAATGTTATAGGTGACTTCGGACTAAAGTTTTATGCTGGTGCGCCAATTACTACCCACGATGGTTTCAGGATCGGGACCCTGTGTATTATTGATCAGGTGCAGCGGAGTTTTGATGAACGGGAGGATAAAATATTAAAACGCATGGCAAAGGTAGTGATGGCAGAAATAGAAATGCGACTCTCTGCCATTCAGGAAGTAAAAAAGCAGCTGGAAGTTAATGAGGAAGTAGAAGCGATGAACGAGGAGCTCAATGCCTCCAATGAAGAACTGGTTCGCAGCAAGCGCGAAATTGAATTGTTAAACCAGGAACTTACCGATATCAACACCACCATACTTGAAACCAATGAGGAGCTTTCCCTGGCTAATGCGGCTTTTAAAACCAGTCAGGAAGAGCTGATCCTGGCCAATGCCAAGCTGGCCGACAGCGAAGAACTGAAGGACCTGGCCATTGAGCAGGCTCAGCTTGGACTATGGTACATTGACGCCAATACGCGTGATATGATTTCCTCGCCCCGCTTAAAAGACTTTTTCGGCTATCCGCATTCTGCGAATCTGACTTTTGAAGCCGCCATGGAGCAAGTGAGGGAAGATTACCGGGAAAAGGTTTCCGAGGAAGTGGAAAACGCCATTCGTAACCACAAACCATACAATATTGAATACCCGATAATCAGTTTTAGCGATAAACGCCTGAGATGGGTAAAGGCTATGGGTAGGCTAAATCACGAAGACAAGGGGCGTAAGTCGTACTTGTCGGGCACAGTGATGGATATTACCGAGCAAAAAGAGGATGAACAGCGTAAAAATGATTTTATCAGCATGGTGAGCCATGAACTGAAAACCCCTTTAACTTCCATGGCTGGTTATGTTCAGCTGCTGGAGCGCATGCTTACAGCGAGCAATAATGTTGCTGGTGTAAAGATATTGCAAAGGGCAGCGAATCAAACCCGTAAAATGAATCAGATGGTTGATGGTTTTTTAAACTCCAAGCGTGCCGAAACCGGGAAGATTCCCCTCGACTTATCCAGCTTTGATATGGCTGATTTGCTGAGGGAGGCTGAGATGGAAAGTATGGCCACCATTTCGTCGCACCATGTTATTTTCGCTCCGGTTGAGCCTACGCAGGTGCATGCTGACCGGGAGAAGCTGGGTCAAGTCATTTCAAACCTGCTCACGAATGCGGTAAAATATTCTCCTGCGGGTTCTACAATCAATGTGGCCTGTATTCAGGAAGGTTTATTTGCCAAAGTTACGGTTAAAGATGAAGGTATGGGGGTAACACCCTTTGATCAGGAAAAGCTGTTCTCGCGTTTTCACCGGATAGAGCGTAAAGAGACAGAGAATATCAAAGGATTTGGGATTGGATTATACCTTTGCGCAGAAATTATCCGCCGGCATCACGGTGAAATTGGCGTAGAAAGTGGCGGTGTAAAGGGATCTGTTTTTCATTTTACGCTGCCCCTCCGCCAAATCGAATTATAGTTTTATTCCCCTAACGATTAGGAATATAACCATATAAGTTGTAAATAAAATAGAATTGGCTGAAGGTGCATTTGATGCGCCAAGGGATGGTGTAAATAATTATATTTGTCTTTTAATCCGATCCATTTGCCCGCTATTCGCTCATTCCTGAATCAATATTACCGCACTGTATTTGCGTTCATCTGTTTGGTGCTGGTGTTTTTCTATAGCAAGGCCTATAGTTATATGCTCTTCCATACACTCGTAGAGCTTTTTTCTATCGTGGTGGCTTTTGCAGTATTTATTGTGGCCTGGAACTCCAGGCGGATGCAGGATAACAAGTACCTGCATGTAGTTGGGCTTAGTTACCTGTTTATCGGCGCTCTGGATTTGTTCCATACCTTGACGTTTAAGGGCATGAATGTAATTCCGTCTTACGGCTATCAGGCTAACCAATTCTGGATTGCAACCAGGGCCATGGAAGCCGGTATATTTCTGGTGGGCTTTCTAATGATTAACCGGAAACGCAGGGTTAACAGCGATCAGCTGTTTCTGATTTACTCCGTGATCACGGTTTTAATAACAGCCAGCATTTTAGTCTGGAAGATATTTCCGGTTTGTTTTGTTGAAGGCCAGGGGCAAACACCGTTCAAAATTTATGCGGAATACACAGTAATTCTTGTTTTGATTATATCACTGGGGCTTTTATTTGTTCACCGAAATAAGTTTGACCAGAGAACGTTTCAATTGCTGGTGGGTTCCGTTTTCTTCGCTATACTAAGCGAATGTTGCTTCGCTACTTACACCAATAACTATGGTGTGCTCAATGAAATGGGTCATTATGGAAAGCTGGTCACCTTTTTCCTCATTTACAGGGCCAATGTGGAGATGTCTTTTGTCAACCCAATGGAGCAGTTGTTCCGCAATTTGAAAGCCAGTGAACTGGAATATAAAACCCTCGCAGAAAACCTTCCGGGCATCATCCTTCGTTTTGATGATAGGCTGAACTGTATCTATTCGAATCAGATTGCTTCCGGAGATCGTGTTTTATTTGAGGGAACAGCCGGCGAAATTCACCGCAGGATTGACGCTATGCTGAAGGTTGCTTTAAGGATGGGAATGACCCAAAACGGGGAGCTGGACATTGTTGTGGCAGGGGCCACTCGTGTTTATGCCTATCAGATTATCCCTGAAGTTTCAGCAAAGACTTCGCAAACTAATTTATTGGTGATCTGCCGGGATATTACTGCGAGCAGACGCGAGAAAGAATACCTTTCTTCACTACTGGATACCATTCCGCACCAGGTATGGACAGCGAAACCCGATGGCAGTATTGATTATGTGAATGATGTGGTATGCAGAGATTTCGGCAATTCAAGAGCGGAACTGCTCATGGATGGATGGCTGCAATATGTTCATCCGGATGATCTGGCTGAACTCAGTCACAAGTGGCAGTTTTCTCTCCAAAGCGGTGAGGCCTTTATGACCCAGTTTCGTTTAAAAATGGCCGATGGTATTTATCTATGGCATTTAGGCCGCGCAGTGCCTATTTTTGACGCGGGAAAAGTGAGTTTGTGGATTGGTACCAATACCAATATTGATGCACAAAAGAAAGGACAGGAGTTACGCGATGAATTTATTTCAGTTGCATCGCACGAACTTAAGACACCACTTACCAGTATAAAAGCGTTTAACCAGATGCTGGCCCGAACGAGTGATCTGGTGAAAATGCAATCTTACGTGCAGAAGGTGGATCAAAGCACTGGTAAACTTGAGCGGCTCATCAACGAAATGCTCGATGTAAGCCGGATCAACGCCGGTAAGCTGCAGTTTAATTATGCATCGTTCGATATTTCCCAGTTGCTTCAGGAATGTTGCGACACCATCCAACTGAGTACAGGTAGTCATCAATTGATATTCCGGTCTCCAGGTGTGGTCATCATCAACGGCGACCGGTTCCGTCTGGAACAGGTGATTAACAACCTGCTGAACAACGCCATTAAATATTCTCCCAAAGCCAGGGAAGTAGTTGTTAGCTGCAAAACGGATCAGGGGGGAGTGGTGGTGTCAGTAACTGATTTTGGTATCGGTATCGAGAGTCGCGAACTGGAGCAGCTTTTCGACCGCTATTACCGTTCGGATAACGCTGCAGAGCGTTTCGGTGGATTGGGCCTTGGTCTTTTTATCTCGTCAGAGATTATTAAGGGACATCATGGAACCTTCTGGATTGAGAGTGTAATCGGTGAAGGCAGCACCGTTTCTTTCAGGCTTCCCATGGAAGAGATAGAATTACCTTCCAGCCATCCTGAAAGCGGATTTGAATATCATGATGAACACCTCAGGATTTGGTGTAACCAGGAAAAGGGCTGGCTGGATGTGAACTGGACAGGCTATCAAAATGTGGAGACGGTGCAGAATGGCGGACTTCAAATGCTGAGCATTTTGAAAAAGTCAGGTTTTAAAAAGGTACTTAATGATAACCGAGAGGTTTTGGGTAACTGGTCTGAAGCGTCGGACTGGGCAGCTAAAGTGTGGTTTCCCATGATGATAGCTGCGGGGCTAAAAGACATGGCATGGGTATTTTCCCCAAGTATCTTTTCCCAGCTGGCTGCGCAGAAAAGCGTTGATGAATCTGACGGAGCAGCTAATGTGAACTTTTTCCATGACATGGATGAAGCGGTTAAATGGCTTGAAAGTCAATAGCTTTATCATCAGTTAACGATATTTCGTAAAATTGTTTATGATATAGATCAACAAACTGACTGGACAGGTTTGAGTATTTTGGTTTGTTGTGATAGATTTGTCACACTTACTAAACTAAATCATCCAAGTTATCATGCCAGTCTCTCATCACGGTAAATTCATCCGTGTTCAAAATACGTATATCCGTATTAGTCACATCATCACTATCAAACCGAAGGAGCTTGTCCATTACGACCAGGACGACCGGATTCTAGGTAAGGATTTCCCTGAAATCCATATTGAGACGAGTAAGGAATCTCTTGCTTTTTTATTTAAGGATTTTGAGGAGAGGGATAAGGCGCTGGTGGATGTGCTGGAGGTGTTGAGGGGGGAGTAGTGTTCCTGCGGAGGCTCTTTTCTTTTCCCTTGATGGAAAAGAAACAAAAGATCAAGGCCTGGCGCTGATGTCGGATAAATTCGTCAAAGCTTTAATGGCGGCTGCACAAGTGCCGACAGGTATCGAATTGATCGAATAATCGGCAAATGCGCGCAGCCTTGGATAGGATAAACCCGAATGGAACTACACAAGCTTTACCGATTTCTCCTTCCATCAGCGCCTATGCCGGATAGCAGGGAGCAGATAGCGATGTTCAGATAGCAGGGTGGAGATAGCGATGTTCAGACAGCAAGGACGAGATAGCGATGTTCAGATAGCAAGGGGAGATAGCAATGTTTGGATAGCAAGAGGGAGATAGCGATGTTCGAATAGCATTGATAATGCGTTTTGAGTTCATTAAGAATTAATTTGTCCGTCATTTACTTCCGTTGGTGCTACACCAAACTTTTTCTTAAAAGCGTGAGAGAAATGAGAAAGGCTCTCGAAACCCAGATCGAGATAAATGGCAGAGGGTTTCTGCCGCCTTATTTCCATCAGGTGCCTGGCCTCGTTTAAACGCCTGTTCTGGAGCCATTGCCGGGGTGGTGCATTAAAAGCTTTCTGGAAATCGCGTTTAAAGCCGGCTAAACTCCGGCCGGTAAGCTGTGCGAACTTTTCTATGGGTATGTTAAACTGGAAATTACTGAGCATAAATTTCTCGAGGTCAATTTTGTGGGGCTCGGAGAAGTCGAACAGGAAATTGCGCAGGGCAGGCATGGCCATCATGAGTAGTTTCACGCCTTCTTTTACTTTGAGGATTCCCATTTCGTCAGTCATGCTGGCGCCGGCACTGCGGGCATAAGGTACGATAGACTGAAAATAGCCCTGCAGGAATTCATTGGTGGGGATTAAAATATTGGGTGGGCCGATGTATTTATGATCGGCCTGAATTTTTTCCTCCAATACAATTTTCCTTAGCAGCTCGTCCTGCAGGGATATGACTATTGTTTCATAGTTGCCGCCCGGGAGCGGCGTTTTGGTGAGTGTGCCCAGCTGATTTTTACCAATCAGCAGCATTCCTCCTTCGGTCATTGAAATCGTTTGTCCGGAGGTTTCCATGGTAAACTTTCCGGAAACCTGTAACACCAGGGTATGGTGATTCCAGAAACATACTTTCTCTTTCCTCTCGGCGGAGAGGTAGGAATAAAAGATTACACCGGGAAGAATTTCAGCTGGACTGATCATTTAACGTTGTAAGTAAGTTCCACCAACAATGGCGTCTATTGCAAAAGTAGTATTTAAAGTATTCATTTCTTCGTTCGTAAATGCAATATCCATTGCCGCCAGGTTTTCCGGCAGGCGTGATCTGCGGCTCATGCTTACCAGTGGCATTACCTGCTCACCTTGTTCTTTCACCCAGGCAATGGCGAGTTGCGTTGGCGTGCATCCTTTGGCTTTTGCCAGGTGTTTCAATACTTCTACTTTTTCCAGGTTTTGCACTAAGTTGTCACCCTGAAAACGCGAGAAATGGTTTCGGTGGTCGTTTGCCTCAAGCGGGGCGGTAAGGTCACCTGTCAACAAGCCTTCCGCTGTGTTGGCGAAAGCGATGATGCCTAATCCGAGTTCTTTGGCAGCTGGAAGCAGATCACGTTCAATCTGACGATCGGCCAGTGAGTATCCGATTTCCAATGCACTGATCGGGTAAACGCTGTTGGCCTGGCGAAGCTGATCGGCGTTGATTTCCGATACGCCGATGTGGCGTACTTTACCTTCTTTAATCAAATCTGCTACTGTTCCGATGATGTCTTCTACGGGAACACTACCGTCCATGCGGCAGGGTTGGTAGAGGTCGATGGTTTCGATACCGAGGCGGGTAAGGGAGTAGTTGATAAAGTTTTTGATGGCCATAGGACGGAGGTCTAGTCCGAGCCATTGACCGTTATGAAAGATAGCACCGAACTTTACGCTGATGAATGCCTCATCGCGGCGGTTTTTGATGGCTTTGCCGATAAGCATTTCATTGTGCCCCGCGCCATAGAAGTCGCCAGTGTTAAGGAAGTTGATGCCGCTGTCTAAAGCTTCGTGTATGGTGGCGATGGCTTCGTTTTCGTCGGGTGTTGGGCCTCCCCAAATGGAAGACATGCGCATGCAACCCAGACCGAGTCTGGATACGATTGGGCCGTTGTTGCCGAGCTGAATTGTTGTGGTGTTTTTCATGATACAAATATGGAGGATTGCGGAGGAGGGAAGTTGCGTGAGTGGCTCAAATATTTTGTCTGTATGGCTCAGGGGGACATCATTTTTTCTTAGCCTCATAAATTAGTAGCTTTATATACAACAAAAATATAAGCCTATGCTACCGATTAAACCACACCTCTGGTTCGACAACAATGTTGTTGAAGCTGCGAAATTTTATACTGGCTTACTGCCAGACTCACATGTTATTTATTCCAACGCTATTCCAATGCCAGGTGGTAAATGTGACGTAGTGGAATTTACTATCGCTGGTCAGCCTTTTCTGGGGATTAATGGCGGACCGGGGTTGAAGATTAATCCGTCTATTTCTTTCATGATGCATTTCGATGAGGCATCTGCAGTTGATCAGGTTTGGGAGAAACTTGTTGCGGGTGGCAAAATTATGATGCCGCTGGATCAATATCCATTTAGTGACCGTTACGGTTGGGTTGAGGATAAATATGGTGTTTCGTGGCAACTGATGCTAAGGGCTGAAGACTCCGCGGAAAGACCGTCTATAGTTCCTTCGATGATGTTTACCGGAGCGGTAGCTGGCAAAGCTGGCGATGCTATCGATTTTTATTCTTCAATCTTTAAGGATGCCAGGACAGGTTCGGTTGCGCCGAGACCGGAAGATGCCGGACCGGACAAGGCGGGCAGTTTGATGTATGGTGACTTTTTTATTGGCGGGACTTGGATTGCAGCTATGGACAGTGCACACCCGCATGGCTTTGGGTTTAACGATGCCCTTTCGTTTTTGATTACCTGCGACAGTCAGGAGGAGATCGATTATTACTGGTCGGCGCTTACGGCGGGCGGGACACCTGGACAATGTGGCTGGCTGAAAGATCAGTTTGGCGTATCCTGGCAGGTAGCTTCATCGGTGATGTTTGAGGCGCTTAAGCATGGTAGCGAAAAGCAGATTGAAAGGGTGGTTGAGGCTTTCAGGAAAATGGGGAAGGTTGAGGTGGGAGTGTTGGAAGAGGCGTATCGGGGAGGGGAATGATGGGATGATAGACATAGAGAAATGATTACATCGATAACTTCGGCTTGCTGATGACTTAACTCCCAGACAAGTTATTACCAAATTCGGGAAATATTCGGATGGGGTTCGGCTGGTTTTTTGGTGCCAGCCGAAGGTTTTCCGGGTACCATGTTCTGTCTCTATATGGTTAAAGAACCATTTTTGTCGTAGTAAATGCCAGTTGCCCCGGAGTAGTGTGCCAGTTGTCTGCCAGTTGTCTGCCAGTTGGTGTAGATTGGAGGTAGACAAAAGGTAGACTGGGGGTATACTTAAGGTGGACTTAAAGAAAACTGTTATTTTGAATTTTTTAGGAAAGTCGAATGTCTTTCCGGTAACTAAGACTAAGATACAAAAAATACAATAATTACAATTTGGGTATTCCAATTATCTGGAAAGCTGGTTCAAAACAATCCTTGATACCGCATGATTGGTAGAATTTATTTTTCGCGAGTAGCGCAAGA
Source organism: Pedobacter frigidisoli (assembly GCF_032678525.1). Taxonomy (GTDB): domain Bacteria; phylum Bacteroidota; class Bacteroidia; order Sphingobacteriales; family Sphingobacteriaceae; genus Pedobacter; species Pedobacter frigidisoli_A. Next base: position 290,631 of record NZ_JAVTSE010000003.1, on the reverse strand, counting down.
TTATTTATCTTAGAGCAGTCCGCAGCCTATCGCTTTTAAGAAATTATTCCAAAAGTGTACAGGTACCTTTTTTGTTCTGGAAATTGATTGCTGTCGCATTTATCAAAATGGGTATTTAAAAATTAACCTATGAAGACCTGTTACCTTATTTTGTTTTTTTCAATTAGTATTTGTTTTAATTCCTTATGTCAAACTCATGAGTACGAAAAGGTAACATCAGGAGTAACACCTAGCTATTTTATTCGAAAAGTATATCCCTCTGGAACGCAAGATTTGGCAGTAATATTGGATATTATTTATTAAATAATGGTTTCGTTTTTCGTAATCAGTTTTTTAAACAGTGACAGATTTCAATTGAATTTCATTGCAAGAGCTATTGGTAAAATAGTGTGCAAAAATAATATCGAATTTTACTCTCCCTTCTTAATAAGTCTTTATATGCGTAGCCTAAATCAATTTGAGATAGAATGGAAAGTGGAAAAATTTAGGTAGTATTTTTGCTGTAGCATATGCATTTACTGAGTTATTTGATATATAGCTTTTCTAAAAAAGCCTTTAAACTTATTGCATTTCTGCCCAGTAGGTACTTTACATCACTTTTGTTCGTTTCAAATTCACCAATTGATATTGCCTTGGCAAACCTCGCTAAATATCTTGCGTCATCTTCAGAAACCCCTTGCTGTACCAGCTGGGAAACATATGAACTCACCTCAATTTGATTATAGGGTATTCTTGTACCTGTGATCTCTGACATCATTTCGGCAATTTCAGCGAATGAGAAAGCGTTTTCCGCAGCGATAACATATTTTTTATTAGTGTGACCCGGAGTAGTTAAAACAATAGCTAGAGTTTCAGCCATTTCTGTTATTGGCAAAAAGGGCACTTTTCCAAGTCCTGCAGGGATCGAGATGCCGTTTTTCAAAATATCTTTTCCACCAATCATCGGAACCATATCGGCGTAAAGCGTATTGTTCATCGATGTGTAAGGAATGGCCACTTGTCTTAGATAATCAGTCGTCAATGCATGATATTGAACATCCCCTGCCATCGTGCTTTCTCGTAAATCTTTCATATCAAAGCTCGTGTAAACAATATGGCTAATACCAGTGGCCGTGGCTGCATCAATCACATTTTTGTGCTGATCATACCTATGTACAATATCTGATGAGGATGATACCAGCAACAGCTTGTTTACCCCCTGGAATGCGCGCTTCAAAGATTCCACATCATCATAGTTACCAAGCTTCACCTGAATTCCTTTTAATTTAAAATCTGCGCCTTTAGCTTCATCTCTGACCAATGCAGAAATGTCCTGTGGTTTTATTCCATTGTTCAAGAGTGCATTGATGGTGGCCCTACCTAAATTACCTGTTGCCCCGGTTACTAAAATCATACTATTTGTTTTAAGATTAATATTCGTCTACTTTTGTCAGGCAAAGAAAGTGATATCGATTTTAAAATTCGCAATTGTGATGCAATTACAGGACAATAGTGGTAACCTATAAGTAACCAATGGAAAATAACTTAAATCAGGCTTACTGCCCTGCAATAGATACAATGGCGCTGATTGGCGGACGTTGGAAAGTGATCATCCTGCATGTGCTTTCCAAGAATGCCAGACGTTTTGGTTAAATCAATGTTCGTGTACCTTCCATATCAAAAAAAGTATTAACTGAACAACTAAGAGAACTTGAAGCTGATGGCCTAATTAGCAGGACAAAGTTTAACACACTTCCACCGAAGGTAGAGTATGCACTCACGGATTTTGGAAAGAGCCTTTGCCCTTTGTTATCTTATATGGCAGACTGGCAAAGAAAAGTCGATGGAAATTTATCTCGAGACATTATGTTACCATCAGATGTTCTCTAAAATAAACTTTTAAAGGCGTTTTTGCTAAATGCAACTTAATTTTCAAAGAGGGGATTCTGGTCAGTGCAGGTCTGAGCTCAACGCATATTAATCCAGGTATTAAATTAAGGGGTGTACAGAAGCTGTACACCCTTGTTTTTTATTGGTTGTCTTAATGAACAAGTGTTATAAATCTGTGTTACGTTTATAACGTTTTCAAAATTGCCGCCATTCATGGATATTAAAATCTTTTCAAGAAATATCGAAAAGCCACTCCTTTGGGGTTACGCAGGACTTTGGGTAACGATCTATCTGTGTTCAAGGTTTTTCCTGGTAATGTATAGCGATAGGGGGATGTTTCAGTTCTGGCCATGGTTGGCAATACTAATCGCACCATTTTCTTTGTATGCTGCCTTGAGGACGGTGTATGCTGAGCGCGTTAAAGTGTACGGTGCAATTGGCTACTTTTTCATCTACACTTTACTGGGCATTTTTGCTACTGGCTACATGATTGTAAATGGAGATATTCTGGCTAATGCAGCATTTAGCTCATCGCATATTAAGGATGCAACCCTGGTTGATGTGCAGAAGGTATTTCACCGCAAAACCGGCTTCGACCACACCGATGTTCGCGTAAAGGTTGATGGGAGGGTTTTCACTATGGAGGCCCGTCCTTATGCATTCTTCTATCTGAAAGGCAGAAAGCAGGTTAAATTTAATATAGGCAGATCGGGACTGGGAAATGATTATGTGACCAGTATTGAAGTGAGTGTAGGTGATCAGCTTAAGGCCAGGTGGATTCATTTTAAAGACATGATTTATCGCATGCGATGGTTTTTTGGCGTTATCGTGGCAGTTGTTGGCGGAGCTATTCTATTTGGAAAGTATATTCCGGAAAAGCGGTTGCAGAAACGAAAGCCGGTAGCTTTCTGGAAAATCATGGCGCTTATCATGGGGATATTGATGGGCCTGGGTTTGTTATTTTATGCGGGGTTATGGATTTGGGTGTGGTTAAGGTGACATCTATTTCGCTTGAGCATCAATCAGCTATACAATAATTATACTTTAAACGATAGAAATAAAATTTTCTGACGTTATGATTTTATTAGGGGTATGTAAGCATTAATCATTCAAAGTTTTGGTGATAAATAGCAATTTTAAACAATTACACCTTTAACTACATGTCCTAAGCGTATTCAAGTGAGATTTTTTAACTTAATATTCTTAAATTGGCGCTTATTAGCCTTATGACAGAAGAAATAACAGCAGCATTATTGAAATTCAGAGACGACCGCGATTGGGCGCAGTTTCATAATGCAAAAGACTTAGCCCTTGCCTTAAATATTGAAGCAGCCGAACTTTTAGAGCTTTTTCTATGGAAGAGTGCCGAAGAGGCCAACATTGATAAAATCAAGGAGGAACTTGCGGATGTAATGTCTTATGCGCTTTTAATAGCTGATAAATATAAGCTGGATGTTAACCAGATCATTCTCGACAAAATCCAGGCTAACGATTTAAAATATCCGATATCGAAAGCTAAAGGCACCGCGAAAAAATACGACGAACTATAAATGGGTAAGCGTTATCTGATTAGTAGCGGTGAATTTTCTGAACAAGGTCTAACAGATTTAATTTTAAAACACCAGGAGTTTTTATCGTGGCCATTGGTGTATTTTTTAAGTGAGGAAGACAGAAAAGATGCTTATGTAGGGGAAACGACCGATCTGGTGAGTAGGATGAAGGCGCATTTAAAAAGTAACCATAAAAAGAACCTTAGATCAGCTCATTTAATTTTAAGCGATTTTTTTAATAAATCTGCTACACTCGATATTGAGTCAAATTTGATTAGATATCTGGCCGCAGATGGACGCTACCAATTACAAAATGGTAACTTGGGTATTGCCGACCATCAATTTTATCAAAAGAAAGAAATATATTGGGATATATTTAAAGAAATCTGGTCTGATCTGAGGGGATTAGGGATTACCAGACATTCTTTAGAATATATTGATAATAGTGATCTTTTTAAATATTCTCCGTATAAAAGCCTTTCCAATGAGCAAATAGTGAGTTTGAAAACCATACTAAAGTGTTTATTAGATGATCGGGCAAAAGTAAGTTTAATCGAAGGCGGTGCCGGAACTGGAAAAAGCATTTTGGCTATATTCTTATTTAAGCTCTTAAAAACAGATCCCGAGGATTTTAATTTAACCGATTTTGATGAGAACGACCTGGAACTTTTTGAATTGTTTAAAAAGGTTAAGGAACAATACGGTCATCTAGAAATGGCTTTAGTAGTGCCCATGTCATCGTTTAGAAAAACAATAGAAAAAGTTTTTAAAGGTATTAAAGGTTTAAAATCAAATATGGTCATAGGACCCGCCGATGTGGTTAAAAAGATATGATTTATTAATTATTGATGAATCACATCGATTAAGGCAAAGAGTGAATTTAGGTGCTTATTTTGGTGCCTTTGATCAAAACTGTAAAGCACTGGGTTTCGATAAAACGACGAGTTCTGAGCTGGATTGGGTTTTAAAACAAGCTAATAAAAGCATCTTCTTTTATGATGAACAGCAAAGCATAAAACCTTCTGATGTGTCGGCCAGTGCATTTAAGAATTTAAGACAAAAAGCTGATACCCGTTACGAAATATTGAAAACTCAATTCAGGGTGAAGGGTGGGGCGGATTACGTAAAATTTATTCAAGGTTTGTTTACCGAGCAACATGAGACGTTAAAACCTTATGCCCATGGCTTAAATTATGAATCCTATCTTTACGAATCTTTAGATGATATGGTGGAAGATATCAAATTGAAAGATCAACAATTTGGCTTATCCCGATTAGTTGCCGGCTTTGCCTGGCAAAGGATATCCAATAAAGATAAAAGCAAATTTGATATTGTAATCGGGGATACCAAACTGCAATGGAATTCATTAACTGTTGATTGGGTGAATACACCAAATGCTGTGAATGAAGTTGGTTGCATTCATACTATTCAGGGCTACGACTTAAATTACACAGGTGTAATCTTCGGGCCTGAAATTGGGTACGATCCTGTGTCAGAAAAGCTTATAATTTATGAAAACCTATATCAGGATAAGAATGGTAAAAATACCATTAAAGATATTGAAGTATTAAAAAGCTATATCGTTAATATTTATAAAACCATCTTATTAAGAGGAATTAATGGAACATTCATTTACGTTTGCGATCCAGCACTGCGTAACCATTTTAAAAAGTTTTGGCGGTTAAAAGAAACTATAGCTGATGTTAAGCCGCTAAACATACACCCGAATAAAATCAACGAACAATGCGTTCCTTATTACGATTTGAATATTGCTGCAGGTTCGTTTTCAGATTATCAGCAGGTAGAGGATGTCAGCTATATTGAACTGCCTGAAAGCATGAAGCCAAATCCTGATCTTTTTGCCTGTAAAGTAGTAGGCGAATCGATGAATAAAATTATTCCTAACGGATCGATAGCATTGTTTAAAAAATATAGTGCGGGTTCAAGAAATGGATTAATTTGTCTGGTTGAATCAACTAATATCTATGATAAAGATTTGGGTGGACAGTATACTATTAAAGAGTATAGAAGCAAGAAAGTTAAAACGGATGAGAATTGGGTTCATGAAGAAATTACTTTACATCCCTTATCTACCGAAGCTCATTTTAAGCCACTAGTTATAAGAGATGAAGAAACTATTGATTTAAAGGTTATCGGGATTTTTGAAAGTGTGCTAGCTCAATAGATTATTTTAAATAGAATTTTTCTCTCAATACGGAAACCCGTAATTTATACATCTCATGGCAAGGTATCTTGGTGCCATGAAAAGATTTTATTATATCCTGTTTTTATGTATAGGTGTACTGGCCTGTAGCAAACAAAATGAAGTTGGAGCAGGTACAGATACGGAAACTTATACCCCATGTGGCACTTATAAATCGGGCCAAAAATTATATCAAGGCTCTAAAGGTGGGTGCTTTTATTATAATAGTAAGGGTAATAAGGAATATGTGGAGAGGAGTGCGTGCAAGTGTTAATTCAACTTTATATTTTAAGAAGTGGTATTAGAATTTGCAAACTTCAAGTTATTCATTGTATATTAGGTTATCTAAATAATTCTAGCTCGTTCTCTTCGTAATTTCTCTCAAATCCATTTTTTATGCCAACAGTTTTTAGCACTGAATTGCACAACTCATAGTCGTTGCTTGCATTGAGCCATTTAAATTATTCTTGAATATAATTATATGAAAAAACCAGACCAACTGATTTTAGATATCTATACTTCTAAAGCACAAGCTGATAAAGCAATTAGTTCATTAAAAGGAATTTTGCTTGGAATAAACCTAGACGGAGAAGTAAACGAACAGGAAATTAAAGAGCTGCAAAAATGGGCAATTGCGCATGATGCTTTAATTGGTAGAAATCCTTTTAATGAATTTATGAATATTATAGCAAAGGCCGCTAGTCGACAAATCCCATCCAAAGAGACTATTGAAGACTTGTATTGGTTATGTCAGAAATATGAGAATGACAGCTTTTATTATAATCCTATAACGTCTGACCTACAAACCTTAGAAGGGCTTTGTCATGGAATCCTTGCAGATGGAGTAATCAATGATCAAGAAATTATTGATTTAAATAAATGGTTAGAAGAAAATGAACATTTAAACACGTATTATCCCTATGATGAGATTAGAAGTTTAATACTATCTGTTCTTTCGGATAATAAAATTGATGATGAAGAAAGGCTAGTTCTAAAAGCTTATTTCAAGGAGTTCGTAAATATCCAGGATGAAGAGATAAATAAACAGATTCGAAAGGAAACAGAGCATATTAATATCTCTGGCTTATGCACCAGTGAGCCTAATGTAATATTCGAAGGCAAGACTTTCTGCATTACAGGTATACTACAAAGAATTAGCAGAGAGGGTTTGAATAAAAAGATACTCAATCTGGGTGGTATACCAACTGATGGCATAACCCTTAAAACAGACTATTTAGTAGTTGGAGATAATGGTAACCCTGCATGGGCCTTTTCTTGTTATGGCCGCAAAGTAGAGAAAGCGATAAACATGAGAAAGGATGGGCATACTATAATGCTGATCCACGAATTCGATTTTGCCGATATTATTGATGATTTGACAACATCTGTTTAATGAAAATAACAAATTAATATTAGAAAAATATTTAACCAAATAATCATGAACAAACTAATTATTGAAGCAATCGAAAATCAAAATGTAATTGAATTTAATTACGAGGGAGAGTTAAGAAAAGTAGAGCCGCCCTGTTATGGTAAAACTACGGCTGGAAATGAGGCTTTGAGGGCCTATCAGGTTGGGGGATATTCTTCTTCAGGCAAAATGGGATGGAAAATGTATGATCTTGGAAAAGCAGAGGACATTAATATTTTGGAAACCACATTCGATGTTAGAGGAGACTACAGCAAAGGAGATAAGGGGATGTCACAAATCCATATCGAAATATAGGGATAAAAGTCGATATAATAATATATTAAGGAGTTGTTCACATAAATACTTATTGTGACCATACATAAATTAAAATGAAATTACATTGTTTAAAAATATCAGGTTTTAAGAGACTAAAGGATGTTGAAGTAAAATTTGGGGATGCTACATTTTTGATTGGTCAAAATAATTGTGGTAAAAGTTCAATTTTAAAAGCTATTGAAGTTTTATTGTCTGCAAGAAGACAATTAGTCAATGCGGAATTTCATTCGATAGTGGACGATGAGACTAAAGAAACTAAAGTAGATATTACTACCGTTGTTTTAGAAGCTGAATTCAGAAATTTACCGATTGATGCCAAACAGTGGAGAGGTTTTAAAGGCAGGATATTTACTTATGACATTGAAGAGGGGATCGAAGAAAGTGGTCTCTCTGTTATCTATAGAAAAACCTATGAATTAGGAAAAGATGTAATAATTGAGTTCAAATCAAAAAAGAGAAGTATCAAAGTCGAATACCAAACTTGTAAAACACCAAAAGATTATATTTCTAAAGGAATAGATTCAAAAATTATTGAAGAAATTTTTCCTGAACTGGATAAAGCTGTAGGAAAAAGCAAAGCGGCTTTAGATAAACTTGAACAGATTGACGAGTTATTTGAACTTGGAGAAGAAGAAGAATGGTTTCAAAATCCAGGAGGTATACCCGGTAATGTACTTAAAATGCTGCCAAGATTTTTACTTATTCCGGTTGATTCATCATCCATGGAATTAAGCGGCTCTGGAAGTGGAGTTTTGAGTAAAACATTAGGGGAACTTTTTGAAACGGTTAGAGAGAGTTCTGATCATTTTAAAGAAGCCCAGGTTCATTTAAATAACCTCGCGAAAGAATTAGATCCAGCAGATGATAACTCTGAATTTGGAAAGATGATGATTGATTTAAATTCTGTATTGTCGAGCGTATTTCCTGATTCTATGCTCCATGCTAGTACAAACTTGAGCGATCCCACAAGTTTAAAACCATCTTTTCTTGTGGAAATGTCAAGTAACATTCGAACTTCAATTGATAATCAAGGGACTGGAATGATTCGTGCAGCAGTTTTTGGTATGCTACGATATCGCCAAAAATGGTTATCTAAAAGAGAGGATGAACATAATCGATCTTTAATTATTTGTTTTGAAGAGCCTGAGATATATTTACATCCAAGTGCAGCAAATCAAATGCGTGATGCTATCTATGAACTAAGTAAAAATAGTTCACAAATCATTGCCTCAACACATTCTCCGTACTTAATTGACATTTCACGTAAACCTAATCAAGTTTTGAATAGATTATATAACTGTGGTAATCATGTTGAATGTGATACTTTTAGTGTAACGGAAAAATTTAAGGCTTTACAAGATAATGACCAGCAATATGTTAAGATGGTTCTTAAAATTGATAATTATGTCTCTAGGATTTTTTTTACTAACCATGTTATAATCATTGAAGGAGATACAGAAGATATTCTATTGAAAGAATCTCTTAAGAGGGTAGATCGGGCTAAGTTTTTAAAAATTGTATCAAACTTTGAAATAATTAAAGCAAGGGGAAAGGCTGCGATAATTGGATTAGTGAAATATTTAATTTCAATGGGGATAAGACCAATTGTTGTTCATGATAAAGATGAGAATGAACCTAATGCATTTAAATTCAATCAGCCTATTAAAGACGCATTAGGTAATGATGGGAAAATTATTATGATGCATAACTGCGTTGAAGATGAAATTGGTTATAATGCAACTTATGAAAAACCATTTAAAGCTTATCAAGTTACTGATTCTTGGGGAGATAATTGGGAGGATATACCATTAAAATGGAGAGAAAAGTTACATGAGATTTTTGACGGATATTTGTAAATTTTAGAATTTGAACTATTCTGAAAATATTCAATTTCCCTAAAGTATTTCAAAAACAAAAGCCCAATCATCACTGATCGGGCATTTACTTTTATAGCTATTTTTTTATTTGTTCTTCAATATTTCTACTTTCTCTCTTTCACTAGCCAATAACCTTTCATATAGATCAACTATTTTTTCAATTGGGTTAAAGTTATTCTGAATTGAATTATCATGGAAGTTGTTAATGTTATTAAAGATGGTTTCCTCTGTGAAATGTTTGATTCCTTCGGCAGTTACCCCCAAAACCTTTGCAATTTTCTCCAGCGTTGCCTCTTCAATTTCTTCGCTTTGCTCCAGTTTGCTGATGGCCTGTTGGCTAATGCCTAGTTCGGTAGCCAGTGCATCTTGTTTCATGCCACGCAATTCGCGGATGCGGCTAACTTTACGGCCAAGGTGCATTCTTTTAGGTTTTTCTGAGGTTTCCATGCTTCAAATATAAATGAATTTTACTCAGCGTAAAAAACAACGGCTTAATTGTTTTAAACAACTGGTTGTGGTTTGTTACGCGATTTTGCTGATCTAATTTAGGATTTTTATTTACAACCTGAAGCTATGGGTCGAAAAAACAAAGTTCTGGAACCTGGTGAGCGTCGCATTTTGCAAATCGTTACCCATGTCTTGGTGTCGCATTTTGCACCAACAGCGATTATCCATTATAGTACGACGGTACATCAGCATAAAATACGAAGTTTATTTTGTAACCAAAAGCCCCTCAAAGAACGAACGATTTACCTTTTGCTAATTGATGATTCTAGTACCGCAATGGATGACGGTATAGTGGAGCGCATGCAAGATGAGGCCAATAATTTGTTTGACAAGGTACATGTAGTCATCCATGCGCACACTGATGAGGACGTTAAATTTAAGCTACAGGAGCGTAACCCATACTTTGTACAGGTGATTAATGAGGGTAAGGTATTGTTCTCGGCACCCAGCCAGTCACCTTGGGGTAAATGGGAGGTAGTCAGGTCAAAGGAGTATTTGGCTAAAGCTGTTAGTGTTTGGAGAAAACAGAACGACCTGGGCAAAGGCTTTATAGATGCTGCGGAGCAGGCTATTGCTTCCGATCAGGATCGGGTTGGCCTATGTGCGCTTTATCATGCCTGTACCCGGTTTTGTTCAGGTCTGATATGGGTTTTTATGGCTTATGATCACCCACCCTGCAAGCTGGATAAACTCCTGCGTACCTGCGGTTGTTTCTCACACTTGCCTGTACAGCATTTTTTCGGTACTCATGATAACGAGCAATTACTAAATGTTATGATCAACAATTTTAACAGTCGCGATTTTGAGCAGCTTAAAACATTTGGCGAACTTTCGACCTATCGCTTTCTGGATTTGGTAAAAAGTTTCGCAAACATTGCCGATGGGTTATGTAAACAGCAATTTGTTGAACTGGAAAGCGAGTTGCAACAACAAGGTGCATTGCAGAAGGAGGTTAGCCATGGATAACGGAATTATATTGCCAGCAGATTGCCTTGGTTTCTATTCTATTCCGCTTGACGATGGATGCATCCTTACAGAGGCGTGGCTTAACGAACACAGTGATTTCAGGCGTCCCGTCAGACCTTACTTATATGTCACCATTTTCAAAACTGGATTTGATCACGGCATATTAGTATATAAAGTGATCGTTGAACGCGATACGCCTGCTCAGCTGGTTTACATGATAGTGAAGGATGAGAAACTGCTTGTTACCTGCAATGCCGGAACTAATGAAAGTTTTTTGAGCCGACATGCTTATTTTGCCTTGCATCGCGGAATGAATTATCATCATCAGAATGATTTTAGCAGATACAACTGGTTTGATTTCTTTGAAAAGGGTAAAAAGAAAAGCAAATATCTTGATGTGATATGCGACCGCCAAGGTCTTGATATTAACCTCAAGAAGAAGTACCATAACTTCTGGAGGAGAGGGAATAAGTTGTTTTGCTTTAAGGAGGGGGAGGAATTATCAGAAAGGCAACTTCCGGTTGAACCATACCCGAATAAACCTGATCCCGTAGATAATGAGGTTCTGGGATATTTTATTACCGCACCAATTTGGGGAAATTATTGTGAGCATATTCCAATTCTGGTTCCATACATAGGTCAGTTGAACAAGGGTGGTAAGGACATACGTACCTATACCAGAATGCTTGGTCCTGATGATGTAGACGGGCCACTCTGGACGGAAAGGCAGTGGGTACTGAATATTATATGTTTTCATATGGCTGATATCGCGTGGCTGGCAGAACAAAAAGTATGGTGCAACAAAATATCCAGTGAAGCGGAAGAGATAGCCTCAAGACGTGCTCAAATTTTTACCTTATGGCATGAGGTATGGCCGTATCTGGCTACTATGCTTTTTATTAAGTTTTATGGTTCGACTGATAGAGGGCTGTTGCGTGGTAAACCTAATAAGCGGAATGTTGATCGGGCCGTTCTGTCTGATCAAAGTCCTAAAATTTGTTTCAAACTGCGTGATTGTAAACAGTATTACGAATTATTGATGTTTGTTAAGGTTGGCAAACGGGTGTTCACACCATCAAAATTTAGTGGAATCTTTTTCGTGCGGTCAGATAATGAACCGGATAAATATTACTTGTGGGATAGCATACAGGACGTTCGACTCGCCGCCTTTTTTGGGATTTATAATTATGGATTCTTGGTATTGAGGTGCCACTTCAATGGAGTTTTCGCAAGTTTTATTGAACGGTTGAGTGTACAGTATGAGTTCTTATAGTTTAATTATAGATGAGCATCGCTTAGCACCGATAATTTATACCTAATGCTATGAAAGTTAAAACAAAAAAGCTGAAGCCCAAAAACCATCTCCTGTTCGATCAGGTGATCAGGTTATTAGTGAACGAATTTTCCCCGATGTATATCTATCACTATGCAACGGTGGAGGCCAAATATCATGCGAGAAGTATTTTTTCTGATCAAGACAAGCGTGCGCAATGCACCGTTCATTTGCTGATGATTACATCAGGTACTGAATGTTTAGAGAGTAAAGTTCAGGATTATATAGATCGGCATGCAGTTGGGATTAAAGTGATAATACAGGTACATGGGGACGAAATTGTTTGCAGAAACCTTAATTCTTCCAATGGCTATTTTACATCTGTTGTAAACAATGGCAAACTGATTTATGTTGAAGCTGGCGAATTTCCCTATGCACCTTATCAGCCACCCAACCCACGCAAACAGCTAGTGCGTGAAATAGCCCGCTGGCATAAGCGATACGAAAATGCTAAGACTTTCCTTTCAGCTGGCCGACAATCTATTGATAATGGGACTGAAAACATAGGTGTATTTTTACTGCATCAGGCTACGGAGCAGGCTATAGTAGGTTTGATATACGTATTTATGGGCTATCGGTCAGACATTCGTAACCTTTCCCGGTTACTCCACGTCTGTGCGTGTTTTTCTCCGCAACCGTTGCTCCACTTTACCAGTGCGACAGATCATGAATCTTTATTAAGGTTGATGATTAGAGCCTTTAACAGGGCTCGTTATGAAGATGAGTTTAGTCTGGAAGGTCACTCTGGATACCAGTTTCTGGAACTGGTAGAAAACTTTTTGAAGCTTGCAAATGGGTTGTGTAAGGAAAGCTTCAGCACTAAACAAAAAGCGATTGATCAAATAGCATTAGCAAAAAAGGAGGAAACAAATGAATAATGAAATTAAACTACCACCGGATTGTCTGGGATTTTATTGCATTCCGCTTGACGAAGAGAGTTGTTCCTTAAGTTTGGAGGTTTTAAACCAGCACAGTGAGTTTAGAGATTGTAAAGATCCATTTCTCTTGTTCTTTGTAAGGCATAAGGGATTTGATTATAGTTTGGTGAAGTTAACCGTAGAGATTGAGCAGGAGAAAAAACCAAAGTTAGTCTACCTTGCGATCAAAGATCGCAGGATGTATGTTACCTGTAATTCCGGGACAAACAGTAGCTTTTTAAGCAGACATGCCTATTTCGCGGTCTATGATACTATGAGTTATTGTGATCCAAAACCTTTCGGAGAGTACGATTGGTACGATTTTTTTGAAGCAGGAAAAAAGAAAAGCAAATACCTTAATGTGATATGCGACCGGAGAGGCCTTACAATTGATTTAAGGAAAAAGTATAAGAAGTTTTGGAAGAAGGGAGATAGATTATTTGAATTTCGGGCCAGTGATGAGAAATCTGAGCGGAAACCTGAACTACCAGTAAATTTAAACAAGACTGGCGATTCTGAACAGCTCATTCTGGGGTATCTCTGCTGTACAAGTAATTGGTGGGGAGCTTGTGTACACTTGCCAATTTTAGTGCCTTATAGGGGGCAGCTCAATAAAGCACGCACAAATGTACATATGTTCATTAAGATGCTTGGTCCAGAGGATGTAGAGGAATCATCGCTTACCGAAGAGCAAAAAAATCTTAATGCTATTTGTTTGCAAATGGAAGAAATCGCATGGTTGGCAGATAGAAAGGCATGGGTTAACGAAATTACTGCTTCCCCGGATGAAATAAAATCAAAACATCGTGAGCTGTTTACTTTATGGCACGCGGCATGGCCATATCTGGCTGTGCAAAGATTTTTAAGACTTTATTATACAGTTCATAAAGAATTGCTCAGGATGAAGCCTGTGAAGTCGGAGATCAGGCCTTTGAAAATATCTACTGCCAGGCCACAGATTTTTTTTATCCTTAAAGATTGCGGAGAATATTTTGAATTACGATTACGTGTTAAAATTGGCAAAAAGATTATTTCGATCGTACATTGGTATGAGGATTTATTTTTATCCGCTGACGATTGCTATTTTGAATATTATCTGTTCGATTCATATCAGGACTTACAGCTCGCTAAATTCTTTAAGAGCTATTCGCATCGGTTTTCGGTATTGAAGACGCACTATGATGGTGCATTTGCAGCATTTGTGCAAAAGTTAAGAGAAAGGTATGAATTTTTATAGGGTTAACTAGTATTAATCAAGACTTACAGTTCAATGATTTGCAAGACTTGAGGCTGCTCAGCGAAGGCAGAGGAGATGGCCGCAAGGTATTTCATGATACTACAAATTGCCCTCTAAATATTCTTCCAACTGATTTAATCCAATAGTAAAGCCTTCTTTGAAACCCATCTCTAAGATTTGCTTAACGTCAGCTTCGCTATCGTGGACGATGTTGATGTCGATTAGCGTATGGTTGTTTTGTGGTGTGAAGGATACTGTCCACCGGGAGCCGGGGAACTGATTGCCTGGCGTGCCGTTTTCATCGCAGAAGGTATCGGTTGCGGTGAATGCTTTTTCGGGATCGATTTGCTGAAAAGTGGATTTGCTAAAGTGCTTTTCATTTTCGGGGCTTACCATAGCATAAAACCAGGTTCCACCTACGCTGAAGTCGAGCGATTTGGTTTCGGCTCGGTATGGTTTTGGTCCCCACCAGTGATCGAGGATTTCGGCTGTGGTCCAGGCTTTCCATAAGGTGCCTACAGGTGCTTCGAATACACACTTAACGTTTAGGGTATTTTTATCAATGGTGAATGTGGTCGGTTGGCTCATGGTGGTGGTTCAACGGTTAAAGTAATGTTTATTCTTTTGACAGGTATATAAATTGTTTTCCCACTGCGGCGACCTGATTGTTGCCGTAGCGGAGCGAAGCTTTATCGGTAATTTCAGCCGAGATTTGCATCTGATTTGCGGTTTCCGTCTCTATTCGCCAGGTGGTATTGCCGGTGATGCCAGCATTATCGATGATGAGCTGGCGACCTTTGCTGGATTGTTTTACGCGGTATGTTGAGCTGGAAGTCTGGCTGTTTGCAACGTTGGAGAACTGGATTTCGGTATCGGTGAAGTTCCAGTAAGATTTAACGGCATCGGCCACCGAATGCCTGACTACTTCACCAGAGCTGTTGTAGAGTATAATGTCGTAGCCATTGGTAGACCATTTACCGCTGAGTGTGGCTGTTGTGGAATCGTCGGAATTCTTTTTGCAGGCGAGGGTTGCCAGGAGCAGGAGGATTAGGAAGGGTTTTTTCATCATGATTAGGTTAGATGGTTAAAGTTAAGAAAAAATTTGCTTGCACAAAAGGCATGATAAGGGACTTAAACAATGAGATGTATGCGCTATGTTTGTTTACCATCTACGGTATGCAAGGACAAATAAGATGTTGTGTGTAATGGGCAAAGGAGAGGATTGAGGCACCCGAAAGGAGCGGCTAACTGGGGGGTGAGATGGATGCTATAGATGACATCCATCTCTTGGTTTCAGATTATAACTTTAGCAGGCCGTATTTAAAGCCGAATGCTACCATGGAAGCCATGTTGCGGGTTTTAGTTTTGTTGAGCATGTGCTTTTTATAGGTCTGGACATTTCTCGAAGTGATTTCTAGCTTTTCTGCAATCTCTTCGCTCGTAAGTCCTTCTGCTATTAATTCAAGTATGTAATTCTCTTTTTCGTTTAATCCCATTATAGTTGGGATGAAGGGATCATTATTTTCCATTGCCTATTAGAACCTCGTTTTTTTGATATTGTTTTATGATTAATAACTAGAATAAATACTACAAAACATGAAATTAGTGATTTAGACGATTCTTAAACATATCTAAGCCATAAATATTGTGCCATTAGTACGAAAGGGCTATCGTTTAACGGTTTTAGTTGGGCTACATTTGAATGTGAAATTAGGAGCGCTAATTTAACAACGGGATGATGTATTCTGGATGGAATAGATCTAAAGACAGGCCTGAATGCTGATAACATTCGGGCAGAAGAAAGCTTCCAGTGATGGGAGCTTTTTTCGTATACAAATTTTTGTAACACTTGATTTACATACTTTAAAGTGAGGTTTACATCTTCGCGGCAAGATTTGGTTTAAGCGGTATCTTCACACTGATCATGGTTCCTTTATATTGTTCCATTACCATAGTTCCTTTCAATCGTTCGGCCCGGAGCCGGATATTTTCGAGCCCCATGCCTTTTCCTTTAGTGTTTTCTATATCAAAACCTTTACCGTCATCACGAAAGCTGATGATCATGTTTTCGCTATCAAAATTGAAGAGCAGTTTAATACTGGTGGCCCTGGCATGTTTGAGTGCATTGTGCGCTATCTCCTTGATTAAAAGGTAACATTCTCTTTTGCTCTGGTTACTGATATGCAGATCAGGAATGTTCTGATCGATCTCCGAATGGAAATCAATCTCTGTATGCTTATATAGCTGACGGGTCTGATCTTCAATGAAATAGACCAGATTGTCCAACTCGTTGTTTTCGGTATTGGTACTCCATATGATCTCGTTTATTTTCTGGGAAATTTCATCAATCATCACTTTTATATGCTGAATTTCCTGAACTTCTGGTCGTGTTTTACTGGCATGTTCGGTGTATAATTTTATTGCAGTCAGGCCGGAACCGATCTCATCATGAATCTCACTGCTGATTCTTGTTCGCTCCTGGCTAATAATTTTTCCCTGACTGATGAACATTTTTTCGTAGAATTTGCCGCTTTTATAATACTTAAAAATGAAAAAAATGAAGACAAAACCGAGAATTAAAATCAGCCCTGTTACAGTCAAATTAGGATTGTGTAAAATCGTGATCTTGGTCTGAAGTATCATAGAGGTAAGTTTGCGTTAGATAAAATATTTGACACTATAAGATAAATGAGTAGTATTAGTAATACGATTGAATAATGTAAATATATACTTTAAGTATAGATTCTTTATGCTTTTTTGTAATGCTTTATAGTATTTCAAATATGTTGTATATATGTGTATACCATTGATATAAAAGGACATAACTAAACCTTGTTGTTTATTAAATGTTGTGTACGTTTGTAACGATCCATTTAAAACCTGGATTGTCGTCATCCTTCTTAGGCTAATTTTAGGCCACCGATATAATTGGTTTTCAGGTAGTTTAGGTTCTACTTGACTGCACATGTTATAAGGGATAGAATCAAAGTTGTGTTGATGTACGAATGTAATAAAATTTAAACATTAACCTCAATTATTTATGATTTCAGTTTCCATTATCGAAGATCACGACTATTACCGAAACAGCCTTGTGAGCGCCATACAGGAAAGCAAAAACTTCCGTATTAAAGGTGTACATGCATCTGCCGAAGAGGCCATTGAGTTTTTACCGAAAGATCTACCGGATATTGTTATTGTTGACATTAAACTTAAAAATAAGTCAGGTATCGATGTAATCCTGGAAAGCAGGCTAAATCAATGGAATACCCAGTTTTTGATGTGTACAGGTTTTCAAAATGATGAAAAGATTTTTAGTGCACTACAGGCTGGTGCTTCGGGCTACATCATCAAAGGTTCATCGACTGAAGAAATTCATGACGCACTGTTAGACTTGCACCAAGGTGGGTCGCCGATGAGTCCGTTTATTGCACGTAAAGTGATCGGCCTTTTACATCAGAAACCACAGAAAGACCGCAGTAAGGACCTGGGTTTAAGCGATCGGGAACTTGAGGTATTATCGCTGCTCAGTAAAGGACTCTTGTATAAAGAGATTTCAGACTTACTGCTGATCAGTCCGAATACGGTTAAAAATCACTGCAAGAATATCTACAAGCGTTTGCATGTTCAGAATAAAATTGAAGCGCTGAATAAATTTAAGCAATACCATTACAATTAAACCACTCACATTTCCGGATATCAAGTTTGGCAGTATCCTGAACTGATTACGGAATTTTCACGTCTATTGTTTTACCTATATAACGAAACTCATCTCATGATTAAGCTAGCACACAGCACACCAGTATTTAAGTTGGAAAAAGTAAAAGTTGGAGACGAGGTGATTGATGATTATCAATCGCATGGAAAAGTGGTTAAAGTAATTAAAAAAGCAAAAGATGGCATTGTTGAATTCAGTTTTCACCTGGATACGAAGCAAACCATTTTCATCATGAGTAAAGCCGTGTAATCTGCACTGCTTTTTTATGTTTTTGCAGAATTACAATGGAAGAACTACTAAAAAGCAAGTAATTATACTGGATTTCGATTTATTCTTCTGATATATAGTTAATTAGGCGGGGAATTGGGTAGCTTTGCACCAAATCCTCCCGTTATGCTTAAAATGTCTTCATCAATCATCGTATTTTCATGCGTAGCACTTACGCTATTTTCAAACGGATGTAAGCGAACTATCGCTACCGATTCTGAAACTTTTGCTCCGGACAAAACACTGTCGCTGACGGAGCCATCAGGCTCAGGTGTTGCCTTTAAGGAATATCTTGGTATCAATGCCTTTGAATGGGACCTGGCCTCGGAATCGGCACATGAGCAGATTGACCCTTCGCGACTTGAAACCATTAAGTCTTTTAGCGGAATGCGACATTACCTCGACTGGGAACGCATAGAGCCAGTTGAAGGTGCATTTTCTTATAGCCCTGCACACAATGGTGGCTGGGATTACGACCTCATTTACCAAACCATGAAAAACGCGGGTAAATATGTGCTGGTAGATTTAAAAACCTGCCCCTCGTGGTTGCTAAATTCTTACCCGGCAAACTTGAAGGATGCAGAAAATGTACCCGCCCCATATGGTCTGGATCGTTCTAAACCCTTGAGCTATATTAAACAAGCCCGTGCTGCTTTTCAGCTTGCGGCGAGATACGGCACCAACAAAAACGTAGATACCGCATTGTTGCTGATCGATCCAAGCATCCGCTGGACAGGCGACCCCAGGAATACAAAAAAGATTGGTTTGGGTACCGTTAATTATATAGAGTGTGATAATGAAAGGGACAAGTGGTGGAAGGGTGAGGGCACAAAACAGACCGCAGAGGAATATGCTGCCAACCTATCAGCATTTTATGATGGTGATCAGGGACGGCTGGGTAAAGGTGTTGGCGTAAAGAATGCCGACCCGAATATGATTGTGGTAATGGGCGGACTGGCTGATCCAAATCCTGAATACGTAGAAAAATTGATTAACTGGTGCTCTGCCAACAGGGGGAGGAAAGCGAACGGACAGATAGACCTTTGTTTTGATGTGATCAATTATCATCTGTATGCTAATGATGCAACTACAGTTTATGCCACTGCAACCAGAGGCATAGCGCCCGAACTTTCAAATCTTAGAACTGTAGCAGATAAATTTTCTTCCTTATCAAAAAGCAAAGCAGCCAACATTCCGGTTTGGGTAACTGAAACCGGCTACGATGTTGGTGAGCATACACCGCAACGGGCGATAGCCATTGGCAACAAAAGTTCGCAGGTAACCCAGGCCGACTGGAACCTTCGTACCGCGCTTTTATACGCCAGAAGTGGTATTTCTAAATGTATTTTCTATATGCTGGAGAATGTGGATGTAAACAGCTGGACGCAATATACTTCATCAGGGTTTGTTAATCCCGACCGCAGTAAAAGACCTTCGGCCGACTACTTTCTCCAAGCCAATAAACTTTTAGGGGAATATTTTTACCAGAGCAGCCTCAGCAATGATCCCAACGTTGATGTGTACGCTCTTAACGGGAAAAAGATGTATGTCCTTTCCATACCTGACCAAACAGCGAGAACGGCCACGTACGAACTCAACTTAGGCAGTGCTACACAGGCTGTTATTTACACCCCGGCAACCGGGCAAACTGAAATGAGCAGCAGGGTGGTGGATACACAAAACGGCAAGATACAAATCACCGTTACGGAAACCCCCGTTTTTGTAGCCGCAAAATAGTGTGTTTATGATCCAAAACGATGCTCAATTGGGTCGTAAAGTCGATATTATCACCGGTTTAGTCGTTTTTTGTTGGTAGTTAAGGGCTATTGAAAATCGCTGTTTTTTACAATAGTTTTGTTGAAATATCGAACCTTTTCCTGTAAGTGATTATGGAGGCAGGTAAGAAATAGTTTCAATGAAAATATGACCAAAAAAAGCGATGATTAAACTGAGAGGCAAGTTACTCTCGGATGGGATTTTTCAAGACTGGGAGGATAATAAAGGCAATTTCAAATCGAGAATGATTATGATATTGTTCAGGTTATCTTCTTTGATTTACCAGCATAAAGTCTTGAGATATCTGTTTTTCTGGTACCTGCTGATTTATAAATTCATCATTGGATGGGTAATGAATGTGGGTATAAACTCGAGTGCCAAGATTGGCAAGGGCCTGAAAATTCAATATGGTTTTGGTACGGTTATCGGCAGCAGAACGGTTATCGGCACCAATTGCAACCTGCGTCAGCTCACCAATATCAGTTGTAAAATTACAGAACACGGTACTCCCAGTGCTTCGCCAGTGATTGGCGATAACGTGGATATTGGTGTAAATGTAGTGATTATAGGGGATATCAGGATTGGCAACAATGTGATTATTGGTGCCGGATCGGTGATTACAAAAGATGTGGATGATAATTCGGTGATGGTTGGCAACCCGGCTGTGGTATTAAAAAAAAAGTATAGTTTTCCAGTTTAGCCCTATCGGGCTATTGTTGGCTCAGGCTTCAAATTAGACCTTTACAGAGATTTAGAAAAGTAGTATATGATGTGGAATATGCATCTTTTTGTCTACAACTTTTAAGTATAAATTTATGAAAAGACTCCTACTCAACAGCATCAAAAAGAAAGCCACCAAGAAGCACATTTTAATTGTGGATGGTGGTTTAAACTTAGGTAAACTGCTAAATTTTATTTTATCGTCGGAATACCGGTTAACAATAAAAACCAATGGTATTGACGCGTTGAGCTGGCTGGAGGAAGGGAACGATCCGGACCTCGTTATCTCCAGTTTAAGAATGCCTTATTTTGACGGGAGCTTGTTTATCCAGATTTTAAAACTGAGTGGCTTATACCGCAATACGCCGGTGATGTTATTATCGGGAGAGGAAAACCTGGAGGAGAAAGTGAAAGAAATGACTTTTAAGGTTGACAGCTATATGGAGAAACCTTTTAACCCGACGCTATTGAAGAACCAGATCAATAGTTTAATTGCCTAATGTTAAACACTTTCAGCGACCTGCAGCTTACCAATGTAAAAGCGGTCTATTCAGGAAACATCCTATCCAGTGTAATGCCGGTATATATTGGTGAACACTTTAAACATTTACAATTTATCGCAGATTTTGATGTATACATCGCCCATCAAACCTTTTTAAGTCTGCCTGATGTGATGATGATTGAAGTGGATGATGAGGGAAAGTGCTTTGAAAAAGTAATGCTTATCAGAAATCACCCGGTACTAAAGCGTTTAATTATTATCCTGATCGGAACTGAAGATAATGCCGCCTACAGGCGCAGATCATTGGAGCTCAAAGTAAACGATTATTATATTTATCCTTTTCCTACTGCAGATTTTGTATCGAGAATTGGCTTCCTCGTGAAATTCAGGTCTGTTAAACCGAACATACATCAACTGGAAGCGGAAATGAAAGATACATACCGGATGCCTGTGAGCAAAAGGGTATTTGACATTGTGGCTTCGTCGATAGCGTTACTGATTCTTTCGCCTTTGTTTGTGGCGGTTGCCATACTGATTAAGCTGGAATCGAAAGGTTCGGTGGTTTACAAAAGCAAAAGGGTGGGCGCAGGCTACCGGATTTTTGATTTCTACAAATTCAGATCGATGCGGAGTGATGCTGACCAGATGGTGCAACAACTTGCCGACCTGAATCAATATGCCAACGAAGGCAATAAAAACGGAAAGTCGGCTTTTGTTAAATTTTCTAACGACCCCCGGATTACCAGGGTAGGCAAGATTTTACGGAAAACCAGCATAGACGAGCTTCCACAGCTGATTAATGTGCTGACTGGCGACATGTCGCTGGTAGGAAACCGGCCATTGCCGCTTTATGAGGCAGAACAGCTGACCACCAATAAATGGTCTACACGCTTTAATGGCCCGGCCGGACTTACCGGATTGTGGCAGATTAGCCGCAGAGGTAAAAAAGACATGTCGGAAAGTGAACGTAAGGAGCTTGATAATTACTACGCGAACCACTATTCTATTTTCCTGGACTTTAAAATAATTCTAAAAACCATACCGGCACTGATTCAAAAAGAAGATGTGTAATACAATACCGATTAATTTTTTAAAAATGAGATACCTATTTAAGATTACCACTTTATTGATGTTGCTTTCGTTTACAGGCGCTTATGCACAAGAATCGATGCTGACTGAGGTTAATGCTTCAGATATAGAAACCTATATCGCCCTGGCGAAACAGAACTATGGCAAACGTAAAGTGCAGCAGGCACTTACTGAGAGTGCCAAAGCGGGAGTACCTATGGCACAGGTATCGTACCTCGACATCTTTAACGTGTCATACATCTATCGTCCGGAAGGGAAATCGGCTGTTGACCTGGTGAATCCATATAATGTAAATGGTTTACAGGCTGGTATCAACATCAATATCGGAACACTGCTACAGAAACCTTTTATGGTGAAGAAAGCTAAAGCAGAATACAAGGTTGCACAGTTGCAGGAACTTGACTTTGACTATCAGCTGACTACCGAAGTAAAAAGACGCTATTATGATTACCTGGAACAGAAAACCCAGCTGAAGGTGGTTACCCAGCGTGCGGTTGACAGCAAGGGGGTTGCGG
The DNA here is from genome assembly GCF_032678525.1 of Pedobacter frigidisoli. Lineage (GTDB taxonomy): Bacteria > Bacteroidota > Bacteroidia > Sphingobacteriales > Sphingobacteriaceae > Pedobacter > Pedobacter frigidisoli_A. The sequence continues at coordinate 267,841 of NZ_JAVTSE010000003.1, read as the reverse complement.
AAAGCCTGAGAAGTAAGTTTGAACGGAGCAGCGTTACACTCGATGTTTATAACCAATCGAGAATTGAACAGGCAGAGGTGCTTACACTCAAGATACAAACCGAAACCAACTACCTCAAAGCAAAAGCAATGCTGGAAGAGATTATAGGGCAGAAGATACAGGAAGGTAAATAGAGATACACATGGATTTTAAATCATTTTTACAACATGCCAATCGCAATAAATGGCTGATCATCGGGATTCCGGTAGCGGTTATTGTGATTACTTTCTTTTTGGTGAGCCGTTTACCAAAACAATATGAATCTGAAGCGCAGGTATCGACTGGTTTACTGGATCCTTCTAAAAAAGTGATCAGCAATGAAACCGTAGACTGGTTTACTACCAATCAGCAGTTTTCAAATCTGGTGGAGAAATTCACCATGAAGAAGATGATGGATATCCTGACCTACAAGCTCATTATTCATGATCTGGAAAATCAGAAAACGAGCTTTAAACCCTATCCGGAACTGGTAGAAAACTGGAGCCAAACCGAAAGGCAACAGGTATTGGATTTGTTTAAAGCCAGGCTAGCTGCCAAAGCAGTGCTGACACTTGATGACGACAAAGGAAAATATCCGTTTTATACCATCGCGGAAACAATGGGCTACTCGGAAGAGGACCTGAATATACACCTGGATGTTTCTCATTCTGGGAATAGTGATTTGATTACGGTTAAATATTTATCTGAAAGTCCGGTATTAAGCGCCTATGTGGTAAATACCTTGTCTTCTGAGTTTATCAGTAATTATAGTACAGATGTTACCCTTAACCAGAATTCTTCTGCCCGAATTCTGGATTCTTTGTTACAGGGCAAGAAAACACAAATGGACCTGAAGAACGAACAGCTTTCGAAGTTCAGGAAAACCAAAGGCGTTTTAAACCTGACAGAGCAATCGGCTACGGTTTATAATCAGATTTCGCTCTATGAATCGCAACGTGCGGAAGCCATGCGGGTGATTCAATCGAACGGTGGTGCTATTGCCACCATCGAAAGCAAACTGAGGGGCAGTGATAAATACATCAATGGTAGCAGCCGTGCCGACAACCGGGAAATTATTGACTTGAAAAGACGTTTGCAACTCGCAAATAATGCTTTCATTGATGGCGGATTTAAACCTTCAGACCAACGCAGGATAGATTCGCTTAACCGGATTTTAAGTTCGAGAAGCGCTGTAAACGCTGACGAGAATGTGATTAACACGGCTTCTTCGAAACAAGACCTGGTACAGCAGAAGCTGGCATTGGAAATTGCCTTGCAACAGGCTCGAAGCAGTATCCGCTCGATTGATTCGGAACTTTCGGTGCTGCGCTCGCGTTACAGCGGGATGGTACCTTTTGATGCCGATATCCAAAATTATGAAAGAGATGCTGAACTTGCGACTAAAGACTATATGGCTGCATTGGATCGATTCAATCTGGCTAAAACAGACCAGAAGCTGGGTTTAAATCTGAAAATTGAACAGGTTGGTTTACCGGGCAATCCGAAACCTTCTAAAAAGGTTCTATATGTTGCCGGTTCAGGAATTGGTTCGCTTTCGCTTTGCATTGGCTTTATCTTTTTGCTGGTGGTTGCCAACACATCCATTACCAATGCTAAGCAACTTGAAGCCGCTACGCAATCTGTTGCGATAGGAAGCTTGAACAGCATCGGCAATAAGGAAGTGAATCCCCGCGATATCTGGAACGATAAAAGTGACAATGACATGTTCACAGTTTACAAAGAACAAATTCGTTCGCTGAGGTTTGAAATATTTAATCAGATGGAGCTCGACCAGAGTAAGATTCTGGGAATAACGAGTTTAAAGGCTAACGCTGGTAAAACATTTATCGCTTACAGTCTGGCTTATGCCTTTGCCTTAACGGGAAAGAAAGTGCTGCTGATTGCAGACGAGCAATCGAAACAGCTGAGCGATGAAACCGGTTTAGTGACGAGTCAGAGTTTTCATTCGTTTCTGGTAAAAAAGGAGTTCCATACCGAAGATTTGATCACGGTTATGAATAAAAGCAGTGAAAGAAATTCACTACTGGAGATTCAGAATGTGGTGAGCCTGAGAAATGGATTTGATGTTTTAAAGAAAGAGTTTGATTATATCATTATTGATATCAACAGCCTGGCTGATGTAAATATTTCGAAAGAGTGGCTTTTGTTTACCGAAAAGAACATCGCTGTTTTTGAGCATAACACCAGTATCAGTGATCAGGAGCAAGGCCTGGTAAGGTACATTAAAGAACAGCCAGGCTTTTTAGGATGGATTTTGAATAAAGTTGTTTAACCGCATCTATAAGGATTTACAAACGCGCCGATGCAACGATTTTTGTTTTATTTTTTAATTGCCTATTGCTTTCTCTTCTTCATTATATCAAGAGAAATCGGTGGTTTGCCGGTGGGGCTTTTTATTGACTGTGTGCTGGTGGTCATTTTCATCTGCACATTAATTACCAGCAAAAAAGAAAACTGGGAGAGGCTGCACACAGGTATTTTTTATGCGTTGCTCATCTGGCTTGGGGTAAGCTTACTTGAGGGTTTTAATCCGGGAACAAGTTTAGCCGGTTGGATCAATGAAATCAGGAGCACGGCAGTTTATCCCTTTATGATTGTGATGCTGGGTTTACTCACTTTTAAGTCGGAGAGGGAACTGGATATCTTTATTATTCTGATCATCGGACTTTCTACGCTGGCCACCATCAACGGTTTTAAGCAGCTTCATTTTGGATTATCGAAAGGGGAACAGGTATTTCTTGAGGAAAACGCCAGTACCCACCTGTTATGGGGCAGGTTGAGGGTATTCTCGTTTTATAGTGATGCCGGACAATTTGGTGCCTCACAGGCACATATTGGCTTAATGGCGCTGATGTTTGCCCTTGCGCCTATTAAAACCTGGAAACGGATATTGCTGGGTTTATGTGGCTTTATCAATATATATGGTATGCTGATCTCTGGAACAAGGGGAGCTTTGTTTGCCATTGTGATTGGTTGTTTAGTAGCGATTATCCTAAGTAAGAACTTTAAAGCGCTTTTTGTGGGTGGTATGCTGGTTTTAGGTTTACTGGCCATTTTGAAATTTACACACCTGGGCGATAGCAATTACCAGATTTACCGGTTGAGGTCGGCATTAAACCCTGAGGATGCTTCGCTGAATGTGCGCTTCATCAACCAGCAAAATATCAAAGCTTACATGGCCGATTTACCATTTGGTGCAGGGCCGGGGGTTACAGGCTATTACGGGAAACTTTATAATGCGGATAAATACCTGTCTACCGTGCCACCCGACAGTTATTTTGTGAAGGTGTGGATGATGTACGGGGTGGTGGGTTTAACCATCTGGTTCAGTGTAATGATGTATATTATCGGGAGTTGTTGCGGGATGGTTTGGAACATTGAAAATAAGATTTTGAAAACCAAACTGATTGCCCTTACTGCGGGTGCGGCAGGTATATTATTTTGCAGTTACGGAAATGAGGTAATTAACCTGATGCCCACTTCAATAGTGGTTTACCTGTCGTGGGTATTTGTTCATCAACATAAACTAATGGAAAAGGCTGTTGCCCGGCCCATTTTAATTTAATACCATGCCATTTGAGATATTTATAATTCCCGGGATTTTGTTTTTTGGTCTTGCGTTTTACAAGGCTTACACTGCTCACAAAATAAAAGAAGATAAACCATGATCATACATTATCTATGGCTGATTTTACAATTCCTTATTGGATATAATCTGGTATTGCCCATTTTACTTTATGTAATTTACCTGCTGGTGCCTTCTGCAAAAGAATCCCGGAGAGTTTCTAAAGACTATGATTACGGGATCATTGTGACGGCTTATCAACAGGTTGATTTATTGCCGGCAGTGGTACAATCCCTGTTATCTTTAAATTATCAGCACTATACCATATATGTGGTGGCAGATAACTGCGATGTATCGGGACTTTCATTTGATGATGACCGGGTAGTGGTATTGCGCCCTGAACAGGTGCTGGCGAGTAACACCCGATCTCATCTATACGCGATAGCCCATTTTATTCGTGAGCACGAGCTGATTACGATCATTGATAGCGATAACCTGACTGACCCGGAATACCTAAACGAAATGAATGTTTTGTTTGAACGTGGTTATGAAGCGGTACAGGGGGTGAGGAAAGCAAAATCTTATGATACAGCTATCGCAGCGATGGATGCCGCACGAGACTACTACTACCATTTTTTCGACGGGGAATTGTTGTTCAAACTGGGCTCATCTGCCACGCTTGCGGGTTCGGGCATGGCTTTTAAAACTTCGTTATATCTGGACTGTTTTAAAAATTATGATTTAGAAGGCGCAGGTTTTGATAAGGTACTTCAAGCCAAAATAGTGGGAATGAATAAGAGGATAGCATTTGTACCCCAAGCTATAGTATATGATGAAAAGACCGCTAATTCTACGCAGTTGGTTCATCAACGTTCAAGATGGATTAATACCTGGTTTAAATATTTCGGACTTGGACTATCAGTACTGATTAAAGGATTTAAAACGTTGAGCTGGAACCAAATATTGTTTGGTACTATATTGGTGAGACCACCATTGTTTATTTTTATTTTGCTCTCCGTAATTTGCTTCGCTGCAAATATATTGATGGGCAGTTATATGGCCATTACCTGGTTTGTAGCTTTATTGTTGTTTGTAACTGGTTTTTATATTGGCTTACGCCATGGTAAAGCAGATCAGAAAATATTCCGTTCCTTGTTAAATATTCCCGCATTTATGTATCTGCAGGTGTGTTCGCTTCTGAAAATCAGAAATGCGAATAAACGATCAGTAGCTACCGTACACGTCATTCCCTCATTAAAAGGTGAGGCTAAAAGCTAAGGTTTGAAAAATCGAAATATTATTATCGTAGGGCAACAAGCCTGGGATACCGAGATTGGTAGCAATTGCAAAAATATTGCAGTGGAGTTTTCAAAACACAATCGTGTTCTTTATATCAATCCGCCACTTGACCGGATTACTAAAATCAGGCGTTCGAATAACGCCGGGGTAAAAATGCGTTTAGACGTGATTGCCGGCAAACAGGAGGGGCTACAGCAGATTAACAATAACCTGTATACGCTTTATCCGGATTGCTTAATTGAATCAATTAACTGGCTGCCCTTCGACACTTTATTTAACGTTTTTAACCGCCTGAATAACCAGCGGTTTTATCGGGCCATTAAGCCTACGATAGACGCACTCGGTTTCGAAGATGTGATTCTGTTTAACGACAGTGATATTTTCAGGAGTTTTTACCTGATTGATTTTCTGAAGCCTGCATTCTCTGTGTATTATTCGAGGGATAATATGATTGCGACCACCTATTACGAGAGGCATGGCACTAGCCTGGAACCCAAGCTGATTGCTAAAAGCAATATCTGCGTAGCGAATTCGGAATTTCTTAAAGATTATTGCGCTACCTATAATCCTAATGCTTTTTATGTTGGGCAGGGATGCGACTTTGAACTTTTTGATGAATATCTGAACAGTAAAAAGGATAAAATTAAGGGGAATTTTACAGGGCCCGTAATTGGTTATGTTGGTGTACTTACCTCTGCACGCCTGGATATCAGTTTAATTGGTGCAATTGCCAAAGCCAAACCTGAGTGGAACATCGTGCTGGTTGGACCTGAAGATGAAGATTTCTTAAATAGCGAATTACATCAGCTGCAGAATGTACACTTTACCGGTCCAAAGCCTGTAACTGATTTACCGGTATATATTGACAGCTTCGATGTATGCTTTAATCCCCAGGTGGTAAATGATTTGACAATAGGTAATTATCCTCGAAAGATTGATGAATACCTGGTATTGGGCAAGCCGACAATTGCAACGGCTACAAAGTCGATGCAGGCATTTAAACATTATGTTAGCCTGGCCGGTTCGTTAAAAGAATATATTGATGGCATACACCAGTTGTTATCAAACAACAATGCTGAACTTATAGCAAGAAGAAAAGCTTTTGCCAGATCACATAGCTGGGAACGCTCGGTAAGGGAGATTTACGAATCAATAGGCGTTTAAGAGGCAAGGAAGAAAGAGGGAAGGACGGAAAAAAACGCCGGATTAAGTCCGGCGTTTATGGCATTTGCTTCAGGGGCTTTTGAGTTACAATATCGAAATTATATTTAATTTGTCTGTACACATAGCGGATCATGTTGATCAGGAGCCCGTTGCGTTGTTTCCAGTTTTCCCTCTGCATGGTACTTGGCTCTTCAGCTGAGTTTTTCTGTGAGAGGAGGTTAGCAAAATCTTTATAGAATAAACCTTTTCCTTTGTGCTGCAGGAAGGATATGCACATGCTGTACTCTGTTGCGTCGCCTTTGATGCCTTCGGGATAGCGGCCGAATTTGGTGAAGAAAGCGGAGCGACGTAAATGAGGGTGATCGGTATAAAAATAGATTTTTCTGTAATCTGCGGCTAAAGCCGGCACATACATTTCATCAAAATTTTCATTGTACGACTTTAAATAGGCATATGGGTAATAGGCATAGAACTTAACAATGTCGAGTTCAGTTCTGTTTTCCATGATGACCAATGCTTCAGCAAAAGCGGTCGGAAACAGATCAGCTGGCTCGAAGTCTTCCTGGATATAAAGCGTAAATGGCTTATTAACGGCATCCTGACCTTTGTTGAGGTTGTTGCCCAGACCGCGGTTCGTTGGTGCTGTTACCAGCAGAAATCCATACTCTTTCTGAAGTTCAAGAAGGTTTTTTGCGTGTTCGGCCTTGCTTCCGTCATCGGAAACCACTATCTGGCCGAATACACAGTCCAATTGTCGGAATCTTTGCAACAGGTTCTGTAAAGAATGACTTCTGTTGTAATGGGTAATGAGTAATGAAACCTGAGGAAAAAATACCATATCGCTTTGTTAATATCTAATTATTCGCCCGGAACATTTTTAGTATCATGTGGCTTCATTGCCGTTAAAAAAGAGAGCGACTTGGCAGATTCGATCTTTAACCTGTTCCATAAGGCTTTTGAATAACTGCCATCGCGCTGTAATGTGCGGGGCGCAGTCCATGCCCTTGCTTTATCTCCTTTAACCTGTTTCACCTTGCCGTATTTCATCAGGTCGAAAGCCATTTTACCATCATCCCCTCTAAAACGGGTCATGATGTGACCAATTTCGAGTCCGTATGCTTTCACATAGCCCATGCTGATGCCATAGGCATTAAGGTAAGGACGTTTCAGGTGACGGAGTTCCGAGATTACATCTTTCATTCTTTCGAGCATGTAAAGTTTCCAGCGGGGATATCCTTTTTCAGGGATGAATGAATAGCGCCCGTATACACAGGAAACATTATTCTGTGAGAGTGATTCGAGCATATCATCTACCCAGCAGGCGGGGTAAACGCAGTCGGCATCAGCAAGGAGGATGTATTTTCCTCTGGATTGTTCAAGCCCCATTTGCCGTGCAGGACCCCAGCCTTGAATGGGCTGAAAGTAGTTGCGGATGTTAAGCTTATCTAACGTGGTTTGCGTACCATCGGTAGAATTGTTGTTGATGACAATAATTTCGATGCTATACCTGGATTTTAGATCAGCCAGGCTGGCGACATTCTTTAGTATATTGATTTCCTCGTTCCATGCGCCAATGACGATGCTCACATCGGGCTCGCCTTTGGTCAGCGTATCAAGCTTTGCATTAATATCGTTGAATATCTGATCGGGTACCTCTGCTACTTTAGTGTAGTCAAATTTGTATTGCTGAACCCAGGATGGTATGCTGAACATGGTTGTCATGATTTTTTAGCTTTTAATGAGATAATTTTTTATCGGGTTTAAACCCGTTGAAGACAAATCTTTTAATTTCCAGGAAACTATTGGTATAGCTTTCCACAATTGAAAAGCGCTTATAGCCTCTGCTGATGTGGTAATAGGAAATGATGGTTCCCACAAGAATCGGAATAAATGTACCTGCTACCAATCCATATATGTTTCCAAAGAAATAAATCCCTCCGAAATCGGTGGCTACATTGATGATCACCATAATGATGACCTTATATAAATTGATCTGAGGCTTGTGAATGGCATCAAGGGTTACACTCATGAACCTGTCGGCCGGGTAAAGTAGTGCGATTGTAGCACTGATCCGGAATATATTCACCGCTATTGATCCGGCTTCGGTACCATTGTACTTGCCACCACCAATAATGGCTAAGGCGTAACCGGCGAAGATGTAGGTGCCAATTAGGAAGGGAACAAGACCAATGGTGATGATACCAATGTATTTACCCATTGTTGAAATGAGTTTTTCTTTGTTGCCCTGATTGAAGGCGCTTGACAGTGCAGGCATGGCTGTTGCTACAAAGCTGCGCAGGGGTATTTCAACTACCTCCATTAGCCTACGGCCCAGGTTGTATACGGCAAGGGCCGAAGGACCCAGCATGAAGTTAATCACGAAGGTATCGGTAACGCCGAAAAGGCTGGAACTTATTGAAGTGCCTACCGTGTATTTACCAAAATTGAAAATTTCCTTTGTACTTTCTCTTGTGCGATGCGAGAAGAACCGGATGCCCGACCAGCCCAGCAGCATGCAGAAAATGCTTGTGATGGCGCTGGCTGCAATGTTAATGTACATTAAATTGACGAGGTTATTTTGCCTGGTAAAAATGAGAAAGCCTACGCACAAAATGAGAAAGCTTACCTGGAATACGCGGATATACAACAAGCGGCCGAACTTTAAATCGCCCTGTGCAATGCACATCGTCACGATCATCGGTAATGATGCCATTAGATTAAAGGCATAGAATTTTGCAAAAAAGACCAGGCTTTCGTCCTTGATCAGATAAACAATAAACAGGAGCGGAATGCTGAGCAATAAAAGGATAACGGTGGTGGCCGTAGCAATGTACCAGGTTGAACCAATTACTTCGCGTCCCCGCTCGGGTGAGGAACCGGCATAAAACTTGACAAATGCGGTAGATAAGAAACCCTGGCGAAAGGTATCAAGAAAGGAAAGCATAGACTGAAAAAAGAACCAGATGCCTATTTCTTTAATGGACAAAGAACGATAAAGAATGGCGGTTAACAGAAAGGTTAATACCGACATGCCTCCCGTACCCATCAGTGACAGAAAATGTATGTTCTTAAGCTTGGATAAAATCTTCATCTAACGGGGATTATTCGTTCTTTTACGTTTAGGTTGGGGGAATGTGAATAGATTACTGTGCCGGCTGCTTGACCTTACTGAAACTCTCGAGAAAGATCCGTTCTATCCACCTGTCCATTGTGAATTCCTTCTTTCGTGGCAGGGGTGAGTTATCTTCAATGAAATTTTTATCCAGACTGATATTTTCAATGTCTATAATAGCAATCTGTCTGGGATCGAATATGCTATCCTGGGCTACCCATTTGTTGGTGGTAATAACCTTTTTACCGGCACCCAGTGCATCTAGTACCCGCATGGCCATACCAGATTGTTTTGCGTTGCTTACATCAATAATTGTTTTCGCATTTGCCAGGTTGGCTATGTAATCTTCCCGGGACATCTTGGTAAGTTTGATCAGTTTCCAGTCGATTTTAACCCCCTTTAATCTTTCGATGATATAATACCTGATCGGCATATAAAAATGCGATTTAAGAGAATAGTTGTTGGCCTTTGCATAAGCAATGAACTTCTGTAATCCGGCATATCTTTCCGGGAGATAAGAGCCGAAATAGAAAAGGTCATACTCTTGTTTATTGTTTTCACCCTGCTGCCCAAGCGCCTTAATTTCGTCGGTATAAAACGTTGGTGAATAGCCTAGTTGCGGGTAGTCACTTACATCTTTATAATCGAAAGATAACGTCACATCAAATTCGGGCAATATGTTGTAATGTGTGCTCGTATTAATGAAAGGACTGTTTGCATTTGAATCCCACTGATAATTGATCAGTTTGAGAGATGGGTTTAATTCTTTTAACTTTTTAACAAACCACACTGGCATCTTAAAACCACGGATGACAAGGAAATAATCATATTCCTTTTCCATGATTTGACGGAGAACCCGTTTATAGTGCAGTTCCTGATAGGCCTCCAGATTGGAAGGACTCAGGCGATTGATAATGCCATACAGGATACTGGTATCTCTTTCGGGAAAATAATCTACCCGGGCACCATAGCTTGATTCGAGCTTATCGATAAGCTGCTGATGATAGTAGTAAAATTTTACCCCGATATACAGGATGTTCTTATTACGTAATTCTGGTCGGGCTGTCACTTCTGTATGATTTAGCATTGCACTTTGAGATAAAATGATCAGGATATCAGCTCTGCCTGCGCAACGTGATGCGTGTTGTACTTTGAGAAATCTTTATGCTCGGTTTTCTGCAGGGCGTCTTCAGGTAATTGTTTAAAGTAATTGTAGGTAATTCGCAAACCTTCTGCACGACCAACCAGAGGCTCCCAGTTTAACAAATCGCGGGCTTTGGTGATATCAGGGCGACGTTGTTTAGGGTCATCCTGAGGGAGTTCCTTGTAAATGATTTTCTGCGTAGTGCCGGTTAATTTTATGATCTCCTCACAGAACTGCTTAATGGTGATTTCATCAGGATTGCCGATATTTACCGGCTGGCTGTAATCGCTTTGGAGAAGTCTGTAGATGCCCTCGATCAGATCGTCGACATAGCAGAAGGAGCGTGTCTGGCTGCCATCACCGAAAACGGTTAAATCTTCGCCGCGTAGCGCCTGACCGATAAACGCAGGCAGTACGCGACCATCATTTAGTCTCATTCTTGGTCCGTAGGTATTAAAAATCCTCACGATGCGGGTTTCTACCCCGTGGAAGGTATGATATGCCATGGTGATGGCTTCCTGAAAACGTTTGGCTTCATCGTAAACACCTCTCGGACCAACCGGGTTTACATTGCCCCAGTATTCTTCGGGCTGAGGGTTTACATTGGGATCGCCATATACTTCAGAAGTAGAAGCAATCAGCATGCGTGCATTTTTTGCCCTGGCCAGGCCAAGCAGGTTGTGTGTACCCAGAGACCCCACTTTGAGCGTTTGTATCGGGATTTTAAGGTAATCTATCGGACTTGCAGGCGATGCGAAATGCAGAATATAATCCAGCTTTCCGGGAATGTGTACAAACTTAGAAACATCGTGGTGGTGAAACTCAAAGTTCGGCAATGCAAACAGGTGTTCAATGTTTTCAATATTTCCGGTAATGAGGTTATCCATGCCTATGACATGGTAACCTTCTTTTATGAAGCGGTCGCAAAGGTGTGAGCCTAAGAAACCTGCCGCACCGGTAATCAGGATGCGTTTTGCTGATGTATTTCCGGATTGGTTGTCCTGTACTGGTATATTATTGTTGATCATTATTCGTGGCCTCCGACGTAAATGGTTTCTTCAGTATTAGACTGGTTAACCAGTTGACGACCAATGCTGTTATAATAATAGCCTAAGCCATTCATTTTCTCCAGGTCGAATAGATTCCGTCCATCAAAAATGACTTTTTCTTTCATCAGCGTTTCGATCATTTCAAAATCTGGATTGCGGAAAAGTGACCATTCTGTAGCGATAAGTAAAGCATCAGCTGCATGTAACGCTTCGTACTGGTCTTTGGCGTAGCCGATTTTATCGCCAAATAGTTGCCTTACATTCTCCGCACCTTCAGGATCAAAAACTGTAAGGGTGGCGCCTTTTTTAAGTAGTGATTTGATGATGTAAAGTGCCGGGGCCTCTCTGATATCATCGGTTTCAGGCTTGAATGACAGTCCCCAAATGGCGAAATGCTTTCCATTGAGATCAAAATCATAGTATTGAAGTACTTTATTTACCAGAACAAGCTTTTGTTTTTCGTTTACCTGCATCACGGATTTCAGGATTTCGAAATTGTACTGATGTTCATCTGCGGCTTTTACCAGTGCCTGAACATCTTTTGGGAAGCAAGATCCACCGTAACCAATACCCGGGAAGAGAAAACGTTTTCCGATTCTTTCATCGGAGCCTATGCCTTTCCTGACTGCATCAACATCTGCACCTGCGAGTTCGCATAGGTTTGCAATTTCGTTCATGAAGGTAATCTTTGTAGCCAGGAAAGCGTTGGCGGCATATTTGGTTAGTTCTGATGATTTTTCGTCCATAAAGATGATTGGATTTCCCTGACGTACGTAAGGGGCATATAACTCTGTCATGAGTTTTTTTGCTCTTTCACTACCAGTACCGAGTACAACACGATCGGGTTTCATGAAATCTTCTACCGCAACTCCCTCTCTTAAAAACTCAGGATTGGAAACCACATCTACCTCAATGGTGGTATGTTGTTCAAATATTGCTTTTACTTTAGCAGCTGTACCCACTGGAACAGTTGACTTATTTACAATCACTTTGTAATCGGTAATCAGCGAGGCAACATCTTTGGCCGCACCCAGTATATAGGATAAATCCGCCGCACCATCGCCACCCGGAGGGGTTGGTAAAGCCATGAAAATAATTTGCGCATCCTTAATTGCTGAAGCAAGGTTGGTGGTGAACGTTAATCTGTTCTGGCTGATGTTGCGGTTAAAAAGCAATTCAAGCCCTGGCTCATAAATTGGCAGAAGACCGTTTTGCATTTTTTCTACTTTGGCGACGTTGATGTCGACACAAATTACGTCGTTTCCGGTTTCTGCCAGGCATGTGCCTGTTACCAGGCCAACGTAGCCTGTACCAATTACTGCTATTTTCATGAATCTCGAGGGTTTTGGTTTCTATGTTTTATTGATACGAAGGTAAAGCTGGGAGCTCTGCATCACAATAGCCCTTTAATACCAAATGCTTTGCTGCTTGTAATGAGATATCGAACTATTTATCAGCTTATTTTGTATTTTATCTTTGTATTTACTTTATTCTTTTCGCGCACGCTGCAGATTGTGCCTGCGGCCAGTGCAAAGGAATAGTTGAGGATGCCTTTGACCAAGCTTTTCTGTTTGCTGATCTGATAGATGTCTTTGCGCCAGGCGGCATAGTTAGTGCTGTTCATCTGATCGACGATGAGCGAAATGTTTTGTCCGGGTGCTACTGTGGTGTGCCAAACGCCATTGGGTACAAATATGGTTTCCCCGGGTTGCAAGGTTACTTCAATCGGACGTGCCTGCCTGAAGCGGGGGTATTTCTGCAAATCGGGTTTGAGGACATTTACCGGAGAGAGGAAACTGGTGTAACCGGTTTTTCCGGGGTAAAGGAATTCGTCTTGTTCGCCCGGAAAAAGGATGAATTTCTTTTGTCCGTACAGCTGTGTAATCCAGGCATTAGTATGGTAGAAGTCTTTATGCAATGAATACTGATTGCCCTGTCCGCCAAAAAACAGGTTTATATTTTTACCAAATTTTCCATAGGGGAAAAGATTGGAATCGAACCAGTTTGGTGTAGCATAGTTGAGGTGAATTGGGTCAATATATTTGAGGAATCCAGGCATATCAAAGGGGATTTCAAAAGAGATTGGGTATGGTGCGGGCTTTTCAGGAGTACTGTTTTTTGTGAGCTCCAGAATTTGCTTTACATTGTATTTGCGGCCCTCGAATTCCATTTCATGTTCGCCAAAATGCTCAGTGAAAAAATCGGGACCAAAATTATTTTCTCCCCACACTCTGGAAGCGGTGGTAAACACCAAAGGAATTCCTTTTTTGAGGTATTGTGTGTTGAACTCCTCATAGGTGATGTGGGCTCTTTTATCGATGGTTTGCATAAACAGGGTTTTGAGTTTGGTAATTCCAGAATATGGTTTTGGCTATTTGGCTGCTTGCCAGGGTGAAAACGTAATCAGGACCAAGGATGTAAGTTTGCACACGGAAGTTATATCCGGCCTCTTTGTATTCGGGAGAAAGGCAATTGAGGGCTGTCAGGTCATCAATCAATCCTTCACCTGTTGCTTTCAATATGGCTTCCTTGCGGGTCCATAGCGCATAAAACCTTGCAGATTTATGAGTTGCTGTATTGATAAAGCGCTGTTCATCCAGATCGAAACAGTGGGGAATGAGCTCCTGATAGTCAAAGTGCCGATTGATGTGTTCCACATCAATACCAATTGGACCGCTGCTCAGCGCTATCAGAATGCTATTGGCGCTGTGACTAATGTTAAATTCGATACCATCGATAATGGGTTTTCTGTTTTTTCCTTCATTAAAGCTCACGAGGGCGGGATGCTGTCCGGTGGTGTTTGAAATCAGTTTTCTCAGTATATATCTCGTTGCCAGATAACGCTGTGCGTCCTGATCATTTTTGAACCTCGTGGCCTTTTCTATCTCTTTCCCTGATACTACGGCTTTCAGGTTACCTGCGATACTTATAAAGCATTCGGCCAGGCTGATTTGAAAAACATGGTTGTGGTTTTCGGCTATTGCAGAAGAATCAAAGTAATCGTACCATGTTGGTTCAGAAATGACAAAATCCGGCTTAGTATGCATGCGTGTGCTGATTAATTTGATTTTGAAGAATTCTGGCAAAATCACTGCGGTGCGTTTCGGAAATAAAAGTTTTATGGTCTCCGGGGATTTCACATACTTCTACACCGAGTGTTGCAAAGCGATCCCAGCCGAGGTGTATAAGGTCATCAAGGAAATACAGTCTTTCGGAAACCCTGAAAAGCGTTACTTTAAGGGCAGCAGGGCTGAGTACGTATTTTTCAAGTGCCAGATCGTAAACCGTGTAGATTTCTTTTTCCCGCTGACTGAGCAATCCAAACTCCATATCCATTTCGTTCTGGTTTTTGAGCAGGCGTTGTTTAGTGATGTTGAGCTGGTACCTGATGGTTTTGACAGGCGTTTTATGGAATGACTTTGCGATAAAAGGTATTTTTTTGAATTGCCTTTTAATGAAATAGGACATCTTTTTCTGTTCGCCGGGTAGTGATGTATTTTCTCCCGTATCCGTGTCTACCACGCCCAGCATACTGATCTCTTTTCCTGCTTTTTTTAGCTGCTTAGCCATTTCAAATGCGATAAAACCACCCATAGAATAACCCACGAGATGATAGGGGCCATCGGGGTTATGGCTGAGCAATTCTTCGATATAGCGTGAAGCTATTGCTTCTATGCTGTCGGGAATGGTTTCAAACTGATCAAGGCCGATGGCTTGTATACCATATACGGGCTGATCGGCATCAAGTGACTGCATGATGCCTTTAAACAAGAGTACATTAAGTCCGCTTCCATGTATGAGGTAAACCGGAGGCCTGGAACCATTTGTTCGAATAGGAATGAGGGTCTGCGAACGTTGTTCACTCCAGCCGGACTTCATCTGAAGGGCCAGTTTTTCAATAGTAGAATGACTTAGCAGCGTTGTTAATGGCAATTGTATCCCGGTTTCTTTTTCGATTTTAACCATTAACCTTACCGCCATCAGGGAATTTCCACCCAGTTCAAAGAAGTCGTCGGTAAGGGTGATGTTGTTTGTGCCCAGGCATTCAGACCAGATATTGAGTAACGTTTGTTCGTTATGATTGAGGACGTTAGATTGTGCTGACAAAATCAATTCTTTAGCTCTCTTTGGTGCTGGCAAGAGGCTTCTGTCGACCTTCCCGTTGGGGGTTAAGGGAAAGGAATTGAGCGCTATAATATATTGCGGCGTCATGTAGGCGGGTAAAGTAGCTGCCAAACATTCTGACAGGGTTGTACTATAACTTTTTGCCAAAGTCAGTTGCTTTCCGTGGGTGAGGTGATGATCGACGATAAGGGGACTGGTGACTGCGGCATCGTGGAGTGTGATGTAGGCGACGAGGCAACTGTCATCACCATGGTCATTTCTTTGCATCACAAGCGCTTGGCTGATTCCGGTTTGGCTTAGCAACACCGTTTCAATTTCCACTGGTTCTATGCGGTGTCCGCGGATTTTAATTTGCTGATCGATGCGCCCAAAGCACTGCACTTCACCATTTGGAAGTATCTTTCCCAGGTCGCCGGTTTTGTATAAAATGGTATTTGAATTTTTGGCGGCAAGGCTGAATTTCTGACTGGTGAGCGCATTGTTGTTGAGGTAACCAAGCCCTACACCTTCACCTGCGATGCAAATTTCACCGGTTTGCCCGATTTGCACCGGGTAGCCGGCTGGATTGTTAATGTACACCTGGGTGTTCTGTAAAGGGCGACCTATCGTAATGACTTCATCCTCCTTAAGAATTTCTTTTCCAATGGAGTATATAGTTGTTTCCGTTGGACCATACATGTTCCAGAGCCGGGCACCTGTAGCGATGATTTTATTAGCCAGAACTAAATCCAGCTGCTCGCCACCAACGATGATATGGAGCTTGTTTTGTTGTAGTCCCGAATCGAGAATCATCGACAATGTGGAAGGCGTGCCCTGGATGGTGGTGATGTTCTCCCGGAGGATCAGCTCGTTAATCAGCCGGCCATCTTTAGCGGCTTCCGTACTGGCGACAATTACGCTTGCTCCTGATATAAGTGGCAAAAACAGTTCTAGCATGGCAATATCGAAGGAGATGGTGGTAATGGCCAGCAGCTTATCATCGGGTATCATGCCAGGCATTAGCCTGGTGGAGGATAAGAGATTTGACAGGTTTTTGTGGCTGATTTTTACCCCTTTAGGCCGACCAGTTGATCCGGAAGTATACAGCAAATAGGCCGTATCTGTTAAACTGATTTCCGGTTTCGGAAGTGGTGCTGATTCTTGATCAAGAAATTGAAAAACCTGGGTGAGGTTAACAGATTTTACCTGCGCGGGCACATTTTCCAATACATCGGTGATCATCAGTTCGACATCCCCATCTTCGAGCATATACCTGACGCGGTCGGCGGGTAATGTCGGATCGATGGGAAGGTATGCAGCTCCTGTTTTCAGGATGCCGATGATGCCGGTAATCATCTGGGCAGAGCGGTGCATGGCAAGGGCTACAACCTGTCCCTTTTTAACGCCTCTGCCTGAAAGGTAGTTAGCCAGCGCGTTGGTTTGTTTTTCCAGAGACAGGTAAGAGATCTGATTTTCGTTATCTATTAAAGCGATTTTGCCTGGGAAAGCGCATACTGTTTCCCTCAGGAGCTCGATAAAAGTTTTGCTGACAGGGGCAGTTACCCCGTTAATTATTGCCTGGTTTTGGCCAATGCTGATGGCATCGATGATGCGGACAGATGGATTTTCAATGAATCCATTGATCAGTTGAGCGAAATCATCCATCATTTTGTGGATGCTTTCAGGCGTAAAAAGCTGACTGTTGTAGTTCCATTCGAGCGTGAGACCTTCGGTACTATCGGTGGCATTCACAAACAGTTCGAAGGTTTCGCTTTGGCGCACATTCGAAATCACCTGATGCTGCAAGCCAAGGAAACTCACATCGCTATCCATTCCCATATCAATATTAAACACTACAGGCACTAAAGGAATGCGAGACTGATCTCTTTTGGTTTTTAAGCTACCCAGGAGCTGACCGAAGCTGTACTGCTGATGTTCGTAAACATCCATTAGCTGTTCGCGCTTAGCTTTGAGGTAATCGGCTAGTGACCGCTCGGGGTCGATACTGCTTTTGATGGGTAAAATATTAACGCAATGACCTACCAGGTTATAAAATTCAGTTACAGCTTGTTCTGCTGAAGGGAGGCCAATGACCAATTCTGGTTGCTGTGTTTTTTTATAAATGAGTATTTCGAACAGGGAAAGCATGGTGGTGACCAGACTGCATCCTATTTTTGCACCTGATTTTCTGAGGCTTTCAACTACTTCGTGATGGAGCAGCTGATCGATCCGTCTGGACTGATAGGTTCGCGAAAGGCCGCGTGGAAAATCTGCCTGCAGGCTCATTTCGGGGACGTGGTGTTGAAACTGATTTAACCAGAACTGCTCCGTTTGCTGAAAGCTTTGGCTACGAAGAAACTCCTCCTGCACAAGCGCGAACTGACTGAGCTGAAATGCTTCGGGAAGCAGGGAGTAATTGCCCCTGCAAAGGGCACTATAAATCTTACTTAATTCCTCTAGGATGATGCCCGTTGACCAGCCATCGCAAATGATGTGATGGAATATTAAGGTTACCCTGTGGCGATCGGGCGCCATCCGGTGTATGAAAGCTCTGAATAAAGGTGCTTGCTGAAGATCAAAGGGTAAAGACATCTGGTGGGTGATGAAGTCCGTTATGCCTGCTTTTGTGCTTTCTTCATCTAGGTGAAGCCAGTCTTCTTCAATTATTGTATAGGGAACATCCTCATAAATGATGAGCTTTTCGCCGTCGCCACTGATGGCACTGCGCAGGGCTTCATGCCGCTTAATGATTTGTGCAAAGGCATTCTTAAAGTGACCGGTATTGAAATTGCCGGTCATGATTAACGACAATGATTCGTTGTAGGCGAGGCTTGCCTCTTTGCCTCCGAATAAGCATGACAGGTAGATTTCCTGCTGAGCTTTATTCACTGACACGATTTTGCTGATGATGAGCTGGTCATCAAAAGGGTTAAAATCAATGGCAATAAAATCGTTTTTGGCGTAAAGTGTTTCCATTTATGAGCGTTTAAATTTGAATCTGTAAGTAGCCGTTTTGTACCTCTGGATTTTCGATAAACCAGGCGGGATTGCCCGACTGATCTTTGCCGAGACGGGCACCAGGCACGGGTGGAACCAGGCTATCTATGACTACCGAGTTGTTGTGGTATGACTGATTTAATTGCTGTGGATGATCGGGGAAAAAACCTGCCCTGATCATTTCATCAGCCGACGCTGCGAAAACCGCTACAATTTTATCAATGTCCTGGTAGCTTGTGGCTTCCGTTAAGAAGCAAGGAAAACCATCCAGGATATGAATACCTTTTTCTCTCATGATGACAAACAATAGCTCGCTGAAGGGGATGATTTGATCGAATGTAAGTTTCCAGAGCGAGCCATAGCTGACTACATCCATTGGGAGCTGTCTGGCTGATATTTCTCTTTTCAGTGCCTTGGTAATAAAGGTCCCTTTATCATTTAGTTTTTCCTGCAGGCCGGGCCCTTGTGCCTTCATATATAACAGGGAGGCTTTTGCAGCGGCTAAAGCCAATGGATGGCGGACAAAAGTTCCGGCAAAGTAGGTGATACCGATTTCTGGTATGGAACTGTCGCCATAATTCCACATGCCACCGTCGAGGGCATCCATAAAGTTTTTAACACCAGCGATTATACCGATCGGGATACCTGCGCCTACTACTTTTCCATAAGCTGCAAGGTCGGCTTTTATGCCAAGCTGCGCCTGAGCACCACCAGGATGCATTCTGAATCCGGTAATCACTTCATCAAAGATCAGGGCGATGCCCTGGTTTAGTGTCAGTGATCTCAACTCCTGTAAAAAGGAAAGCGGGACAAAATCAGGGCGGCGGCTCTGTATGGGTTCAACCAATATGCCAGCAATATCGCTGGCTCTTTCCCGGATAATGCTGAGGCTTTCATCGGTACCGTAATCCAATACCAGGATATTTTCTACCGCTTCGCTCATGATTCCAGCTGCTGCGGGAAAGGATTTCAGCTTTTTTGTTCCCCTTACGAGTACTTCATCGAATATGCCATGATACGAGCCTGTAAAGGCTACAATGATTGGTCGTGAAGTGACGGTGCGGGCCAGCCGTATACAGCCAAGTACGGCTTCAGATCCTGTACTGCATAATCCGGTACGGTCGAAACCTGTAAATTCACAAACCAGGCGGCTGACTTCTGCAGCGAGTTCATGCTGAGGGCCTACTTCAAAACCTTTCTCAATCTGATCGTGAAGGGCTTCTTTAATAAAGTCAGGTTGGTAGCCCAGCAGATTTGAGCCAAAACCATTCAGTGCATCGATGTATTCGTTACCATCCAGGTCCCATAACTTGCTGCCGGAGGACTTTTTGACTACAATTGGATAAACCAAATCTTTTACTGCAGGTTTGAAGCCATTTACCACCCGTGGGTCGGCCATGTAGGGCCGGCTTTCGGCGGTATATGCTTTGCTTTTTGCCGTTTTTAAATTGTAACGGCCAATCAGACTGGTGAGGAACTGTTGTTGTTTTAAGTCAACTGCTGCAGCATTCAATTCAATTTTAGGCGTTGCACCAAAAGGTTTGCGCAGGTTGGTTTCTTCCTCACTGGTTAAAGCAGACCTATCTTCCGGCAAAGGTGCAATCGGCTTTTCAGTTAGGTAAGGCGTTGGCTGCTGCTGTGCCGATAAATCGTTTTGATTGAGTAGTTGAATTTGTCGGGCTATGATTTCCAGCTGGGCAGACAGCAGGGAAAGTACGTTTCCTTCCTGACTTGGGCCAGAACGGATAGCCGGAACGGGTATTGCTGATGGCAAAGGAGCCAATTCCTGCACAATTTCTTCAGGAACGCGTTGGGAAATGTAGGCTGTAAGGGAGTTTATAGAAGAACACTCTTCGTTTAATTGCCTGAAGGTAATGGATATGGCAAATTCACGCTTTAAAGAGGTGGCCAGCTGGGTGAGTAAAAGTGAGTCGAAACCAATTTCCAGAAAATTTTTATCGAGGTCGACCTGATCGAATCCGATTCCTGAAGAATTCTCGAGTACGGTTTTAACTCTGGTGATGAGTGCATTTTTTCTAATATGAGCTTTATCCATTTGATGATGAGTGTTTTGCGCTATATGTTGTATCGTTTTATTGGCTGGCACTGTTTCGAGCCAGTATTTTTTCTTGTTAAAAGCGTAAGCGGGTAATTCGATGAAGTTCCGCTGCTGGTTGTTGTAGTACTGATTCCAGTTGATATTGAGGCCGCGGCTCCATAATTTCCCTAATGCTTCGATGACTTGCCGGGTGCCGGATGTTTTTGCTTTGATGCCTGATATGACACAGTGCTGCCCGGAGTGGCTCATTGAGATTTGTCTGGCAAAAACGCTTAATGTTTCCCCGGGGCCAACTTCAAGGAATAAAGGACTAGAGGTTGAGAGGATGTTTTCGATTGCACTTGAAAACTTTACGGTTTTGCGGAGGTGTGAAGCCCAGTAATCAGGGTCCAGTGCTTCGTTTTCTTTAAGTAATTCACCTGTTACGGTAGAGATGATCGGTATTTTGGGTTTGCAAAGGCTGATGGTTTCTATCAGTTTTCGGAATCCGGGAATCACAGGATCCATCATTGCAGAGTGGAAGGCGTGGCTGGCCAAAAGGAGTTTAGCCGGTATGTTCAGCTGATCGGTTTTCGTTTTGAACGCCTCCAGCTCGACAGATGGCCCGGCTACTACAAACAGATTGCTGGTATTTTCTGCAGCTATTGAAAGTCCCGCTGTTAACAGGTTGGGAAGTTCGGTTTTTTTTGCCCTTAGGGAGAGCATTCCACCTTCAGGAATTGTGCTCATCATTTTACCGCGGAGCGCAACGAGCTTAAGCGCATCATTTAAGGAGAAAACCCCGGAAAGGTGTGCTGCTACATATTCGCCTACGCTGTGTCCGCACAACAGATCAGGCTGAAGTCCCCAGCTCATCCACAGACGTGCGAGTGCGTATTCGGTGACAAATATTGCCGGCTGGGCATTTTCGGTTTGATTGATGGCAGGAGACGCACTATCTTCAGAAAAAATAATGTCTCTGATATCTGCGCCTATAAATTCTTTTAGGATGTGAGCACATTGATCAAGGGCCTCTTTGTATACCGGTTCCTGCAGATAAAGATCGTGGCCCATGTTGTGATACTGGGCACCCTGTCCGGGAAAGAGAAAAACAAGATCTACGGATTCTGCTGACGGTGTTACAGGCTGATTTATTTGCGTGCCGGAACCTGTTAGCTGATCTGCAAGCGGATGTTGTGTACTTACTACGCGAAAATCGCGGTGTGCAAAACGTCCTCTTGTAGTGTTGAGCGCGTATGCAAGATCTTCAGCAAGCAATTGTGGCTGGCAAGCGGTGAAATTCTGCAATGCGTTATGGTAGCTATCCAGGCTTTCCGGGGCTTTTGCCGACCAGGCGATCAGTTCATGTTCCCGGTATACTGCAGCAGGTATTTCGGCGTTTTGGTAACCTTGTAAGATGACATGGACATTTGTGCCCCCCACACCGAACGAGCTGACTCCAGCCAGTTTAACTTCATTGTTCCAGTCCTGCAATATGGTGTTGACGAAAAAAGGACTGTTTTCAAAATCAATGTTTTTATTAGGCGTTTGATATCCGATTGATGGCAACAGTTTTTTATAATGCAGGGACAGGCAGGTTTTGATGAAGCTGGCCACACCGGCGGCCTCTGTCAAGTGGCCAAAGTTGCTTTTCACGGAACCAATTGCACAGTATTGCTTATCGTGATGTTCTCCAAAAGCCTGAACCAGGCCTTCGAACTCTATTGGATCGCCTATTGGGGTTCCTGTGCCGTGGGTTTCGATGTAGCTAATATCTTTGGCTTCGACATTGGCATCTGCAATAGCCGTTAGAATTGCATCGGCCTGTCCATCTGTACTTGGTGCAGTAAAGCTGGCTTTCTGATTGCCATCGTTACTAACGCCAACCCCTTTAATGATGGCATAGATCTGATCTCCATCGGCTTCGGCATCTTCGAGGCGTTTTAATAATACCACACCCGCACCATCACTGAATACTGTTCCAGTTGAATCATTATCGAAAGGACGACAATGGCCATCTTTACTGAGAATGCTGCCGTCCTGATAAATGTGTCCGCTGTTGATGGAGGCATTGATGCTCGCCCCACCCGCAATCGCTACATCGCACTGCATGGCACGCAGACTGTTTACCGCTTCAAATATTGCCAGGAGTGAGGTTGAGCAGGCGGAATTCACATTGATTGCAGGGCCTTTCAGGTTAAGGTGATAGGCTGTTCGTGAAGCGATATAATCTTTATCGTTCACGGTAGTTACCTGCAGTTTACCCATCACTTCGATTTTGTCGGGATGGGTCAATACATTGTTTTCATAATAAAAATTAGGCCCGCAACCAGCAAATACCCCGGTTTTATATTGATCGGTTTTAAGCAGATGACCTGTCTTCTCCAGCAGTTCGAATGCAATTTCGAGGAATATTCTTTGTTGAGGATCCATGAGGTCGGCAAGTTTTCTATTGATGCCAAAGAAGTCAGGATCGAACATCATGGTATCGTTGATGATTCCTCTTGCCTTTACGTAGAGGTCGTCATTCCTGATGTTGTCGGGAATGTTCACATCCAGCTGCTCGCTGGTGAAGAATGTAGTTGTTTCTTTTCCTTTACGAAGCAGGTCCCATAAGCTGCCGATGGTATCGGCACCCGGAAAGCGGCCGGCCATGCCCACAACAGCTATGTCTCTTCCTGCCTGCGGCTGATGTCGCTTCTTATTGGGATCTTTTTCAGGTGCTTTACCGAGGTATCCGGATATTCCGGCTATGGTAGGATACTGATATAGTTTTGCGATAGGGAGATCGATATTTTCCTGCTGCATGGCCAGAATCAGTTTTTGCGACATTAGGGAATTCCCTCCCAGATCAAAGAAATTATCATTTAGTCCCACCCGTTTAACATGGAGTAGCTGTTTCCATATTTCGGCTATTCTGGTTTCAAGTTTTGTTTTCGGCTGGGCGTAAGGGGTATTTAATAAATCGGCATAATCGGGTACCTGAAGCGCATTCCGGTCAATTTTTCCGTTTACGGTTAATGGCATCTGCGCAAGCTGAACCCATATTGCCGGGATCATGAATTCGGGAAGTTCTGCAGCGAGTGCAGCTTCAACAGATTCTCTGCTGAATGTTTCGGTGGCGACAACGAAGGCTACCAGTTGTTTATCGGCTTGCCCATTGCTTTTTGCCACGACAACTGACTGGCTGATGTTAGGGATTGCGTTCAATGCAGTTTCGATTTCGCCCAGCTCCACCCTGTAGCCCCTGATTTTAACCTGGCTATCCAGTCGCCCGATGAATTCTATATTGCCATCGGCCAGGCGCCGGCCCAGGTCGCCGGTTTTATAAAATCGCTGCTGGCCTGCTATGTTCAAGCTGACAAAGCGTTCAGCCGTTAGATCCGGATTGTTGAGGTATCCTTTTGCCAGGTGGGCTCCGGCCAGGTAAATTTCTCCGGCGAGTCCATTTGTTACTTCGTTTTCTGCTTCGTCGAGAATGTATAGTTCGGTTCCGGCAAGCGGTTTACCGATGGGCAGGGAGGGAGACAGCGATAACTGGTCGGGCCTACATTTGAATAGTGTAGCGGTAACGGTTGCTTCCGTAGGTCCGTAGGCATTATAAAATTCCGCTTTGGATTGCCACTTCAAATAAAGGCTTTTGGGGCAGGTATCTCCGCCCACAACGATTCTTTTCAGGTGGCTAAAGTGCCCGGGATTTAAATTGTCGAGGAACCCCGGAGTAACATCCAGGTGGGTTACCTTTTTGTTTTCAACGTATTGTGTAAACTGTTTGACGTCTAACAGGTAATCTTCGGGTATTAATATTAAAGCAGCCCCTGTGGCTAGGGCAAGAAAGATTTGTTCTACCGATGCATCGAATGCAAAGCTGGAGAAGAGAAGTATCCGGTCAGCATTATCAATGCCGTAAAATTGCGTTTGGGTGTTGATGAAGCTGCCAACGGCTTTGTTTTCGATCATCACGCCTTTGGGTTTGCCTGTTGAGCCTGAGGTATAGATGATGTAACAGCTATCCGTTTCTTTTACATTGATTTCAGGTGTTTCATGGGATTGCATAGAAAGCTCCTGTGTGGCTATTACAATTTTATTACCTCCGAAACTGAGGTCATTTGTTCCGGATGTAATCAAAAAATCAGCCTCAAGATCGTTGAGAATGAAGTTTATTCTTTGCGCAGGCGAAGAAGGATCGATGGGGATGTAAGTTGCCCCGCATTTCATTGTTGCCAAAATGGCTATGATCATTTCAAATGACCGGTTGATCAGTATCGGAATGTGTTTATTGGGTTTTACGCCCTTGTTAATCAGTAGGTTTGCGAGTTGATTTGATTGGATATCGAGCTCCTGATAGGTTAACGATTCATCATTAAACTCTATTGCAATGCTATGTGGGCTTACGCTACAGTGCTCGGATAAACGTGATATGAGGGTATTATTAAGCATACAAAACTGGGGTTGACTGGATCGTTAATTTATGGTTAAAGCATTTAATGAGCTGTAAAGCAGAGTCTTAACCTTAAGTTGATTAGCTTTTTTGCGTATACTAAAATACCGGTTATCTACGGAGCTGGAAATAGTGCAAAAGGGCTATCGGCAGGGGGCATGCCTCCGGCATGTTAATTTAGCCACGGAAAGGCGGAGGCACGGAATGGGTTTATTAGGGGCTGCCGACGGTATCTTTTTCGATATGCGGACGTAAGGAAATAGAAGGCAGGGCGCGGGAGGTTGATCGCTAAGGATGGGTAGAGGGAAAACCGGGAAAGATAAGCATTGGAGTTGCCTTATCCGGCAAGAGCCCTATTTTCTGAGTGATCTTTCCCAGGCTGCGCTTTGATTCTTTTTGATGTATCGGCCGATTCCGGCAATTACAGCGTAATTCATGACGCAGAAATAGTAGGGAACAAAAAATGATTTGATTTTAATGTTTCTTCTTTCAAATATTAAACCGATGAAGGCCGCCCCGTAAAAGAATATCTGGGCGATGAGTATAACTATATAAAGATTATTGTTTGTAGTGGCTACAAGGGCAATGTTGAGTATGAAGGCTAGAATAATTAGGAAAGGTGTAACCGTCCACCGCAGTACCCTGTGCGATAAGTATTGAAAGGTGAGTATGGGATGGTTGAATGGGTTTGCAGATTTTTTAAGTCTGAATATGGATTGAATACCACCGGCCGCGATCCGGATTTTACGTTTCAATTCTTCTTTAGTATTGGCAGATGCAGTTTCTGATGCATAGGCATTGGGTTCATAGGCAATAATAAAACCTTGTTCGGCGATTCTCATTGCAATCATATGGTCGTCGATAATGGTGTCGGTTTCAACGGGTTGATATAGGGCCGTTCTGATACTAAAAAGCTCGCCGGCAGCGCCTACATTGGAATAAAGTTCATAATCCCAGGTTTTCAACTTTGATTCGTACTTCCAATAAAAACCTTCACCAGCTGAACTGGCATCAGCATGGGCATTTACCAGGATTCGTTTTTCGCCAGCCACTGCGCCCACTTTTTTATTCTGGTAGTGTTTCACCAGTTCTTTTATTGCCTGCTCATTGAGCAGTGTATTGGCATCCGAAAACACAATGATCTCTCCGGTAACTGCCGGAATTGCCCGTTTGATAGCAGCCATCTTTCCGTTTCTTTCATCAATATGCATAGAAACAATTTGCTTGTAGGGCTGGATATATTCCAGAGTTCTATCGGTTGAACCATCGGATATGAAAATAATCTGAAACCGATCGGCCGGATAATCAAGGGCAAGCGTATTATTTATCTTTTGCTTAATCATGTCTTCTTCATTCCAGGCGGCTACCAGTAAAGTAACTATTGGAAGCGTATTTAACACGTGCTGAACAGGTTTACTGAATATCCGCTTTAGCCGGATCAGGATATATAACAACAGGCCATAGCCGAGGAAAGTGTAGAATACAATGGCGAGCGAAAGCCAGAATAGCGTGATCATAATAATGGAGATATTATTTGTAAATGATTGGTTTTAATGAGTGTGTTATTCCACTGTATTGAAACCCAGTTTGAGACTGTTCCTGGACTGGGTGATGTTCCAGGTAAGGGCTCTGCGCAGGTAGGGTATAAGATCT
Source organism: Pedobacter frigidisoli (assembly GCF_032678525.1). Taxonomy (GTDB): domain Bacteria; phylum Bacteroidota; class Bacteroidia; order Sphingobacteriales; family Sphingobacteriaceae; genus Pedobacter; species Pedobacter frigidisoli_A. The sequence goes on along the minus strand of NZ_JAVTSE010000003.1, from coordinate 241,236 downwards.
GTTCTTTTTTTGAGTACGTAAATAATGATTTGTTTGGGAATGGCCACACAGGTAAAGTAAAAGGCAAAAATGATCTGGTTAAACAGGCTTGCGTTTCTTCTTATAAACAGGATTCGATTGCGGGTAACAAAATATGTTTTCAGTGCGCTTTCGCGGCCCACGCTTATGGATTCCTTATGGAAGATGTGCGTTTTACCGGTAAACCATATTTTTTTTCCAGCCTTCTTAAACATCTCGCACCAGTCCAGCTCTTCGTAATAGAGGAAATACATTTCAGGCATGAGGCTAATATTGATGATATCGGCTTTGCGACACATCATCGCAGCACCATGGCAGTAGGCCGTCTCTTTGCTTATACCAGTATACTGACCGGCATTCTTTTCCATCAGCCCTTCGGTTTTATTTCGGCAGGTGACATAATTCATTGGTGTGTAACCCGCATACTGAATGGTATCTGGCTGATCGAAATATAAAATCAGAGGACTTATCATTCCTATTTCAGGATTGGCTTCCATTTCATGAACAAGTATCTCGGTCATTCCTTTGACGACTTCGGTATCGTTGTTCACCATGAGGACGTATTGACCGGAAGCGGCCTTTATTCCCAGGTTATTTCCACCGGCGAAACCAAGGTTGGTTTGGGAGCGGATATAAATCAGTTGGGGCAAACATTGTTTGAATAGGGCACCACAATCGGTCAGGCTGCCGTTATCCACAATGATGATCTCCAGATCATCAAGGTTAAGGTTACGTTTAATGGATGCTAAAAGGGCCAGAGTAGCTTCGGGCTGGTTGTAGTTTACGGTAACGATAGAGGTTAAGGCCATTGTTACAAAACTAGCCAAAGCAGATTTTTCGCGCTATAGCCTTTTAGGGTGATGGGCAGGAGGATTTACAAACTAGTGATACTCGAACATAAGTTTGTCGCCTTCTGCATAGATGTAGGTGGTTTGATTGGCGAGGTTATTTTGAACGGGATATTTCTTTCCCATCTCATTCAGGGAATTAATCAGGCTTTTGGTAACATGCTGTAACCTGTGTTTGTAGTCGGTTCTACGTGCTGCGAGATCGTTGATTTCTACTTCATTGATCGAAGCATCGATATCGTGGTCGATGATGTGAATCTTATTCAGAATATCGAGGTAATTATTGAATTGCTCTTGTATGGTAAAACTGCTCATTATAGGTTGATAAACGAAGAACCAGGGTATTTAGTTTTAGAAATCTTTTTTATGTCCATAACAGTTCATTATTTTTTCATAAAAACAACTGTAAGGCAATCCATTAAAAAATGAAATGAGATCTATCGTTCCCTTTTGGCATTTTATTTATATTTAGCATCAAACATCCTCTACATTCCATGAAAAGAAATCTGTTATCAGGAACAATCATTTTATTGGCACTTGTGTGGTGCAATATGGCGCTTGCCGCAACGGTTGACACGGTAGTTACCCGTAGTAAAGCCATGAAAAAAGATATCAAAGCTGTGGTGATTAAGCCGGCCAGCTACGATGCGAACCAGAAATTTCCTACACTTTACCTGTTACATGGCGCGGGCGGTAAATATTCGGAGTGGGTGAGCAAAACGCCCGACAGGGAGACGGTTAAACGGCTCGCTGATTTGTACAATATGGTGGTGGTTTGCCCCGATGGTGGAGTAACGAGCTGGTATTTTGACGCCCCTGAAGACCCCAACTATAGGTATGAAACCTACGTAGCCGGTGAACTGGTGGATTATATCGATAGCCATTATGCCACGATAAAAGACAGAAGCGGCCGGGCGATTACCGGTTTGAGCATGGGGGGCCACGGTGGTTTATATCTTGGTTTCAGGCATCAGGATGTCTTTGGTGCCTGTGGAAGTATGAGCGGCGGGGTAGATATCCGTCCGTTCCCGGAAAACTGGGAAATTGCCAGGCGTTTGGGTAAATACAGTGAACATCCGGAGCGCTGGGAGGCGAATACGGTCATCAACCTCACCCATTTACTTACGCCTAACAGGTTAGCGATTGTTATTGATTGCGGTTACAGCGACTTTTTTTACAAGGTGAATGTTGATTTGCATAACAAGCTGGTGGATAGAAATGTTGCCCATGACTTTATGGTAAGGCCTGGGGGACATACCTGGGAGTATTGGGGAAATGCCATTGCGTATCAGATGTTATTTTTTAGCAATTATTTTGCGAAGAGAAAGTGATTAAGGTTAGCATACGAGGATGATCAGTTTGTCATGATAATATTTTAATGTTGCTTCAGGGTCATTTGTAAAAAGATAAGCTGTAACTCAGTTAGCAAAGAATATTTTTGCGGCATAGGTTTCAATATATTATTCACCATGGAAAACACTTCATTAAAACACATACCTTATTCTGTTCTTGATCTCGCAACTGTTTTGGAGGGATATACTGCTGCTGACACTTTTACAACGAGCCTGGAGCTGGCTCAGCAATCTGAGAAGCTAGGTTATACCCGTTACTGGTTTGCCGAGCACCATAATATGGCGGGTGTGGCCAGTTCAGCGACGCCCATTCTGATTGGTTATGTTGCGGGTGGTACATCTAGCATTCGTGTAGGTTCGGGTGGAATTATGCTGCCCAATCACGCTCCATTGATTGTTGCAGAGCAATTTGGGACACTTGCATCGTTATATCCAAACCGGATTGATTTAGGTTTAGGTAGAGCCCCTGGTACGGATCAGGTTACGGCCATGGCCATCAGGGGCGAAAATTTTAATGCTGTACATTCCTTTCCCCGGGATATCGACAAACTTCAGCAATATTTTTCTTCAGAGAATTCCCGCTCGAACGTAAGGGCAATACCCGGAGAGGGACTGGATATTCCGATATGGGTTTTAGGATCGAGTACTGACAGTGCATTGCTGGCGGCAGAGAAGGGTTTGCCTTATGCCTTTGCCAGTCATTTTGCGCCCACTTATTTTGAACAGGCTATTGCGCTTTACAGGAGTCGCTTTAAGCCTTCTGTATTTTTGAAAGAACCCTATGTGATGGCTTGTGTAAATGTTGTCGCTGCTGATACGGATGCAGAGGCTGATCGGTTATCGAGTTCGGTTAAGCGGATGTTTTTGGGAGTAATTACCGGCAGGAGGGAGCTGCTAAAGCCTGCGATAGATCACCTGGACAGCCAGTGGGATCAAATGGAAAAAGACGCAGTGATGCAAATGCTGCATTATTCATTTATTGGTAGTAAAGAGACAATTAAAGAGCAGATGGGAAGATTTATTGACCAGCACGGTGTTAATGAGGTGATGAGTACTTCGCATATATATGACCACCAGGCCAAATTGCATTCTAATGAGCTGTTTGCCGGGGTTTTTAGTTGAAATACTGATGGTTCATAAGCGGTTGTTTTAATGATTGGGGGGGACCAGTGTTTTTGTAATCCAGAAAGACAGACAGCGGAAGTATCGAGGTGATTGCAATTTCTAAATTTATCTTGGATTTGATCTGTATTTTTCAGCAATTAATGCGATATTGAAGAATGAAAAAATTGCTGATCATTCTCTTATTTGGATTAACAGGATCTATGATGAACAAAACCATGGCGCAGCATACGCCTGCGGTATTGAATCACATTGCCGTATATGTAGGCGATTTAAAGAGATCCACGGGTTTTTACGGGAGCCTGTTCAACCTGGAGGTTATCCCAGAGCCCTTTAAAGATGGGAAACACACCTGGTTTTCGTTAGGAAACCGTTCAGCACTACACCTGATTGAAGGAGCAAAAGCGGGACAGGTTTATGACCGCAATGATCACTTATGTTTCAGTGTAACTTCTATTGAGGATTTCATAAACAAGCTTAAGGCACAAAAGATATCGTATGGAGATTGGGGAGGCAAAACTGACGCAATAAACGTACGGGTTGATGGCGTAAAGCAGATCTATTTTCAGGATCCTGACGGGCATTGGCTGGAGGTGAATAATGCCAGGTAAATTTTTAGGTACAGATTTACTTCCATAGGATTAAAGCTTATATTTAGGTTCTTATCGCAAAATTTATGAAATATTTGTTTACCCTAATTGCTTTACCGGCTTTTGTATTTTTATTGACTGGTGGTGCTGTACACGCACAGGAGGTCAAATTAGAGGCTGCCTTTGATTCCGTGATGCAAAAGTTTAGCGCTGTGGGCGCGTCAGTAGCTGTTGTAAAGGAAGGGAAAATTATTTATAACCATTCTTTTGGTTTGAAAGACCTGGACCGTAAAACACCTTTGAAAAACCTGGATATCTTCAGGATTGCATCAATATCAAAATCATTTTCTGCCACTTCGATTATGCAGCTTGTGGAGGCTGGCAAATTATCTCTTGATGATGACTTTGGGGATCTGGTTGGCTTCAAAATCAGAAATCCCAAATACCCTGAAGTAAAAATCACCCTGAAAATGGCCCTTTCCCATACTTCGAGCCTGAATGATTCTCAGGGCTATCTCAATCTGGATCTGATTAACCCAGACAAAAATCCTGAATGGGCTAAATGCTACAACGAATATGCACCAGGCACTAAGTTTAATTACTGTAACCTGAACTTCAATCTGGTTGGTACCATTATCGAAAAGAAATCTGGTGAACGGTTTGATCGATATGTTGAAAATCACATCCTCAAACCCTTAGGTTTATATGGCGGTTATTGCATTGATTCTCTGGATTCGACGCGATTTGTAAAGCTTTACGAATTTCAAACAGCATCCAGGACTTTCACGGAGGCTACTTCGGCTTATGCGCCCCGGCGGAAAGAAATCAGCAGTTATGTAATGGGGTATAGCACACCAATTTTTTCTCCAACAGGAGGGATGAAAATTTCAGCTAATGATCTTGCCCGATACATGGTGATGCATATGAATTATGGGAAAGCTGGAAACGTTCAATTGATATCGAAAAAGAGTGCGCGTTTAATGCAAACTCCTCTTTCTTCTGATGAAGACTATGGTTTGGCATTGAGGGGCAGCAAAACCCTAATTCCAGGTGTATCTTTAATTGGCCATACCGGTTCTGCTTATGGGCTATATAGCACCATGTTTTTTGAGCCAAAAAAGAAGTTTGGATTTGTAATTATTACTAATGGCATTAATGCAACTTACACAGGAGATTTTCCAGATTTTAGCCGGGCAGCTATCAATGTGTTATACGATTACTTTTTAAAGTAAGCAGATGACTTTTGGTAAATATTAACTGTTTAATGGTGGATTAAAATCGTTTTACCCGGGCGGTAATAGAAAAGGTAAAAAGCTCTTTCAAAGAGCTTTCTATGCGTTGAGGAAATGCTGATAAGCAGTACCCGACTTAATTTTTTCCATTGCTAAGTATTCCTTTAGCTGCAAAAACTCCATGCTTTGGATTGCTCTGATTGCAGACTTTAACTTTTCGGTGCTTACACCTAATCTTGTTGCCCAGTAATCGCGGTCTTTTTCATCTGCAATTTCAATGAATTCTTTTCTGGCATTCAGGGATTGAAGTGGATATTCCATGGGATTCATATTTAGTTATTCGTGTTAAACAGTAATGCGAGATAATTGTTTTAATTCCCGTTCAATATTGTTAGATAATGTTTATCAAAATACATGTAAACGAACATCAAGACAATTATTTCAGCATAAAACGGATGGTGTATTTGTAGATTACACACAAAACACATTTTGGTTGTAAATATAACTAATTGCTTGTCAGTTGATTTGATTAAAGTCAATTACTTTGTAACACTTTCCTTACATAAAAATTTAAATAGTCATTTTACAATTGTATTATTGTTGTGTAATACGTTTTTTACAATGCTAAATCATTTCCTAACCAAACCATTCGACGGATTGTCACGTCGTAATTTTTACAAGGACAATCGCTTCGTGCTTTTATTGTGGGTACTTGTTACCCTGATCTTTGTTATAGACTCCTGGGTGACGAATCGCCTGAACAACTACCTTATTTTTGAGAATACCTTTAGAAATCTTTTGCGTGAACAATCCTTATACGCATTTTATCCACAGTATCATGGCGATGTGAATCACTACGGTCCGATATTCAGTGTGTTAATATTTCCATTTGCGCTGATGCCAAACTGGCTTGGTTTATTGTTCTGGAATCTTTTTAATTGCTTTTTACTATTTAAAGCCATACAAACCTTACCCTTAAGCGAAAGTAAACGGGTGATCATCGGTTACATTGCTATCCCTTGTCTGGTCGCCTCGATGTTAAATCAACAATTTAATGCGGGTGCCGGCGCAATCATGATATTGAGTTATACACAGTTTGAGAAAAGAAATGGTTTCTGGTCGGCCATGTGTATTGCTTTCGGCACTTTTGTAAAATTATATGGCATTGTTGGGATAGTTGTTTTCTTCTTCATTAAAAAGAAACCGGCATTTATTGGCTATCTGGTTTTCTGGTCGGTGGTTTTCTTTGTGCTTCCGATGATTTTTGCTTCTCCAGGTTTTGTTGCACATTCTTATATAGACTGGAAAAATGAGCTGGTTAATAAGAACCTGGCCAATATTGCCGGTGCTGCCACTGATATTTCGATTATGGGTTTTTTCAGGCGCCTGTTACATAATCCAGGCTTATCTAATGTCATGTTTCTGGCGGTTGGCGCAATATTATTTATGTTTCCGTTTGCATTTGTCAGCCGTTTCTCCAAGCGAAAGTTTCAGCTCCTGATTTTATCATCTGTACTACTATTTCCGGTGCTTTTTAGTACGGGATCTGAAGATTGTACTTATATTATTTCGATAGCAGGTGTTGGTATCTGGTATGTACTTGAAAAAAATAAAAATCTGAAGAACGTGCTATTGCCAATATTGCTTGTAGTTACCTGCAATATTCCACTTTTATGTTTTCCGCATTTTGCAAAAGCTAATCCACTCTCGCTATCGATGCTGAGTTTTCCATATTTTCTGGTCTGGCTTCGTATTCTGTTTAATGCAGTGAAAGATCAGCATGAATTTGTTGAGGAGAGGGATACCGGAATTTTGCCCAGGTTGGCCGAATAGTTTAAATCATTTATTTTTTAGGTTTTAATGTCTGTGTCGATAGCAGATGTTAAAACCTTTTTTGTTTAAGGGCTGTTTTAACCGTATTGCGCTTGATACCAGGGATAAAACAACAGAACAGATGAGTCTTGAGAAATATAAAACCAAAAGGGATTTTGCCAAAACCCCGGAGCCTAAGGCAGGAAGAAGTAAAGATAAAAACAAGCTGCTTTTTGTCATTCAGAAACATGATGCCAGCAGGCTGCATTATGACTTCAGGCTTGAAATGGATGGTGTTTTGAAGAGCTGGGCTGTTCCAAAAGGCCCCTCTACAGATCCCAAGACTAAACGTTTGGCGATGATGGTTGAGGATCACCCGTTTGACTACCGGAATTTTGAAGGAATTATACCTAAAGGTGAATATGGTGGAGGCACTGTAATTGTTTGGGACGAAGGAACCTATGAACCCATTGAGGCCATTAAGGGTAAGAAAGCGCAGGAAAAACATCTCTTAAAGCAACTGGGTGAAGGATCAGTAAAGATTAAACTTCATGGTGAAAAACTGCAGGGAGAATTTGCCCTGGTTAAAACTCATGGAATGGGAGAGAACGGTTGGCTCCTAATCAAGCATCAGGATGATTACGCGTCAGCGAAAGATATTACCAGGAAAGGAGCGTCTGTTCTTTCAGGTAAAACCATAGAAAGTATGGCCAAGTCATCGGATAAGGTTTGGAAGGACGGAAAAGAGCAGGAAATTAAGGACAAACCGGCGAAAGGTGATAAAACTTCTAAAACAAAAAAGCCTGCAGCAGAAGATAAAGTTGATTTAGATCCTAAAAAACTACTTAAACACGCGCCCAAGGGAGCAATACCTAATGGGATAAAACCCATGCTAGCCACGTTAACTGATGCGCCTTTTGATGATGAAGGCTGGCAATATGAAGTAAAATGGGATGGCTACAGAGCATTATCCTTTCTAAACAAAGGAAAAGTGTCGTTATTGTCGCGTAATAACAAATCTTTTGATGATAAATTTTACCCGATTTATGATTTACTGCGCAAATGGAAGGTTAATGCTGTTTTTGATGGTGAGATTCTGGTGTTAAAGAAAAATGGCGTGTCGGATTTTGGGGCATTACAGAACTGGAGAAGTGAAGCAGATGGTGAGCTGGTATACTATGTTTTTGATTTGCTATGGTTTGAAGGCAAAAACCTGATGGGATTAACGCTGGTGGAGCGCCAGGCTATACTGAAAGACATTTTGCCTGCTGATGACGACCAGGTCAGGCTTGGTCAGGTTTTCAAGGCCAGTGGTATTGACTTTTTTGCTGCAGCAGAAAAAATGGGCTTAGAGGGAATTATTGCCAAGAAAAGCAGCAGCACCTATGTACCAGACCGCAGATCGAAAGACTGGCTGAAAATTAAGGTGAATAAGAGACAGGAAGTTGTTATCGCAGGATATACAACCAATGCAGATAGCCCAAAAACTTTCAGTTCATTGTTACTGGGCGTTTATGATCAAAAGAAACTCAGCTACGTAGGGAAGGTAGGCACTGGCTTTTCGGATGCTGATCAAAAGGAGATGATGAAACTGTTTAAGCCGCTGGAAACTGAAAAGTTGCCTTTCAGTGAATTGCCTGATGTAAATAAACCATCCCGTTTTAGACCTAACCCTCCAAATGCAAAAGCAACGTGGTTAAAACCACAGCTGGTATGTGAGGTTGCTTTTACTGAAGTGACGGAAGATGGGGTGTTCAGACACCCATCGTTTAAAGGCATGCGTACCGATAAAGCTGCAAAAGATGTAGTTAGAGAGAAAGAGGTTCCTGTAGAACAGATCATGAATGAGGTAGGTGAAAAACACGAGTCGGCTATAAAACCACCAAAGGAAAAAGGGGGCAAAACACTTTTAAATCCAAAGGATGAGACACAGGTTAGAAAGATTAAGGGGCACGAACTGAAGTTTACGCATCTGAGTAAAGTTTACTGGCCTGAGCATAAGGTGACCAAACGGGATATGTTTAACTATTATTACCAGGTGGCGGATTACATATTACCCTATCTTAAAGACAGGCCACAATCATTGAACCGTTTTCCTAGCGGTATACACGGACAGAGTTTTTATCAGAAAGATGTGAAGGGAAAAGCACCGGAATGGGCAAAAACTTTTCCTTATGAAAATGGCGAAGGTGAAAAGAAAGAGTATCTGGTGGGTACGGATGAAGCATCTCTGCTCTGGATGGCCAGTTTAGGCTGTATTGAAATGAATCCCTGGTTTAGCAGAATTCAAAGTCCTGACCATCCGGATTACTGTGTTATTGATCTGGATCCTGATAAACAAAGCTTCGACCAGGTGGTTACGGCAGCACAGGAAACGAAAAAGATACTCGATGCCATTGAGGTGCCCTGCTTTTGTAAAACATCAGGATCAACGGGTATGCATATCTATATTCCACTTAATGCAAAATATACATATGAGCAAAGCCAGATGTTTGCCAGGATCATTGTCAACCTGGTTCATCAGCAAATCCCAACCTTTACCTCGCTGGAGCGGATGATTTCTGCACGAAAGGGGAAAATGTATCTGGATTTTCTCCAGAATAGGCCTGGAGCAACCATTGCAGGGCCGTATTCGCTGAGGCCAAAAGAAGGTGCTACGGTATCTATGCCTTTACACTGGGACGAGGTGAAGCCCGGTCTAAAAATGAAGGACTTCAATATTTTTAACACCCTTGAACGGCTGAAAGCTGAGGGTGATTTATTTAAGGGTGTTTTGGGAAAGGGAATTGATTTGAAAAAAGCGATCAACAAAGCAAAAACTGTTTTCGGATAGGTGGCTGATGTATTTGCTTTCCTTATATTTGGCAAAAAAATATATCATGATAGCTCACCACGTATTATTCTGGCTAAAAGCCGATACCACTGCAGAACAGAAAGCAGCTTTTAATGCAAGTTTACAAACCTTAGAAAAGATTGAAGTAGTTAAAACATTCCATATTGGTACACCTGCTCCAATTGAGCGGGCAGTTGTGGATACCACTTATACATTTAGTTTGATCTTGTTTTTCGAAGACCTTGCTGCACATGATGTTTATCAGGTACACTCACTGCACAAGGCATTTCTAGATGAATTTAAACAGTATTTTGAAAAAGTGATTATCTATGATGCCCACTAAAAGCTTAAGACCGGATTAATTATCCGGTCTTTTTATAAATAATGACTTTATTACTTCGTCGACTACCTGGAAAACAGGCCAGACGGGGAGGAGGTTGTGATTCTTTCTACGCCATTTCCGGACATTAGTTTAGCGTTTACGAGATATAAATGGGAAGAGTTTTTTCATAAGGTGGATGAGGCCTTATACATGAGGCGCATTTATGAAATGGTTCATGATTAATCCATTGATTGTAAGTTTTAAGCTACTTACTTTTAAGTATTGTACAGCTAGCTAAAACCAAATGATCAGTGATTGCGTAGATAGGTTATTAAAACGCAAATCTCATGGAAAAACAAACTACATTAATTAAAAGATCCTCGGCCAACAAGAAACAATTGGAAAATATTAAAGTTGGCGACTTTGTTGCGGATGAATATGGGAAATCGGGCAAAGTAAACAATATTGAGAAGATCGACTATCGCAGGGAATCACACTATTACTTCAATCTCGGCAAGTCGGGAACCATATTTATTATTGCTTAGGCTTATACCTAAAAGCCCGGAATCGTTAATGATTCCGGGCTTTTACTTTTGAGAGGTTAACTAAAATTTATAGGATAGTGTGGTTACAAACTGACGTGGAGGAATTGGGTTTACACTGTAGTTTTCGTGAACAAAATAATTTAGCTCGTTGGTGATGTTTGAAATTCTGCCTAAAAGCGAGAGTTTCTTCCAGGAGTAACCTGCTGAAAAATCGAAAGTTGTAAAGGCACTTAATGGAATCAATCTGCTATATGCCTGTATTTTGGTGTCATTATAGCCTCCGTTACGTGCACCTGTGTAATAGGCCGATGCACCTAGTTTCAGGCCTTTAACACTACCTTCCTGAAAAGTATAGAACAAGGTCCCATTTGCCGTATTTTTAGTAGAACCGACAAGTCTTTGTCCTTCAACCACACCGCCCAAAGTAACTGTTCTGGTTGCATTTGGATTTGCCGTTGTTGGGGCAGGAACAGTGAAAACGGTTTTATCGCGGGTTTCGGTATATCTGATAAAATTATAGCTATAACCTGCAATGAAATTTAGTCCTTTTACAATTGTTCCTGTGATATCCAGCTCTAAGCCATCACTTAATGATTTTCCGTTAAGTTCTTTAATGTTAGTATCGCCATTAGGTGCTCCCTGTGCATTGATCAGTGCCTGCTGCGCAAATTTATCATTGGCTATTCTATACCAGGTTAGGTTTACCGACAAACGACCCTTTAACAAATCATTTTTAATTCCTGCCTCATATTGTTGCAGTGTAGATGGATCAAGTGGTGCCAGATTAATATCTGTTCCTGTATTTTGTACGAAGTTACTTGAGTAGCTTGCATAAATTGAGGTTGTTTTTAGTGGCTGATATATCAATCCGAATTTTGGTGTAAAAGCGCTTTCAACCTTCGATTTATCTAAGCTGTTTACACTTAGTGTTTGCACCCCTGTAGCGATATTAGTACTCACCGTTCTCGGCGTTTTCTGGAAGGTATAGCGAACACCTGCAAGAACTTTAAATTTTTCAGTCACTGTAATGAGGTCTTGAACAAAAGCACCCATTCTATATAATGGTGCAAATGTCTCTGTAATCAAATTAGCAGTGGGTTCAATACCTGATCCATAATAGGTTGAAGGATCAAGCAAGTTCACATTTCCGTAGTTAAAGCTAGTTAAATTCGCGTTAAAGGTAAATCCACCACTGGTTGTTCTCGACTGATCAGCATCAGCGCCAACTAATAATGTATGATTGATCGAACCGGTTTTAAAAGCACCGTTTAGGTTAATCTGTTCGTTATACGTATACTCATGCGTTTTAGAACGGGTAACGTTTCGCGCTGCGAATCCATATGGGAGTGGGTTTTGGGCTTTAGTATCCGCGAAGGGACGTTCGGCACTGAAGTAGTTACGGTTGTACGACTGCAGATTTGCCAGCACATTCAATTTCCAGCTGTCGTTAAATTTGTGGTTTACACTCAGCTGTGAGGTAACGGTATTCGTTTTGTTATAGGCCCATGGCGCGTTAACATATGCACCACGACCAATATCAACTATTGTGTTTTCAACTGTACCAATACCAAAATCGGGAGTCATATTACTTTTTAAATAGTCTCCCTGAAGCAGGATATCTGTTTTGTTACCAATCTTATAAAGCAATGAGGGGTTTACATAAAACCGGTTAGATTTTACAGTGTTTCTAAAACTAGCCGCATCCTCATAGGTTCCGATTAAACGAAAGGCCAGATTTTTAGTTATCGGGCCATAAACATCAGCAGTAGGCTTATAAAGATCGTAACTTCCTGCACGCATGGAAACTTCACCGCCATATTCGAACTTTGGTTTTTTCGTTACCAGATTGACCACGGCACCACCAGACACTCCGCCATATAATAATGCGGCACTGCCTTTCAATACTTCAACAGACTCTAATGTACTTACCTCAGGCATACCACCACTGGTAGCGCGTGAACCATTTTTAAAAACATTATTCGCGCCCAGGCTATAGCCGCGTGCAAAAAATGTTTCTCCGCTTACAGATCCCCGGTTTTCGCCAAATGCTACGCCGTTCACATTTTTTAATACATCGCTTAAGCGATTGGCTTGCTGATCAGTGATTATCTGACTGCCGATCACCTGAACGGACTGAGGCAAATCCATTGGTGCAATAGCGATTTTACCCAGGTTTACAGGTTTTTTATTGGGTGTACGGTATCCGTTTACTGCGACCTCATCTAATTGTGATAACGATTCAATCGTAGTAAAAGTAATTTGCGCTACCTGGTCGGCAGTGACATTAACTTGTTTCTCCTGGGCAGATAAGCCAATTGCCGATATTTTAATGGTATAGGAACCGGGATTAATATTTTTAATGGTGAAGTTGCCCTTTTCATCTGTTTGGGCAGTTTTGTTTGTGTTCTTTAAACCCACACTCACGAAAGAAGCAGGGCTTCCATCACTTGTTTTGATTGATCCGGACACCGAACCATATTTGGATTGTGCGATGGCAGAGGCAGTAAACAATAATACGACAGCCAGCACGGAAAAAAATTGGGTAATCTTTTTGTACATCATTATTTAGATTAATTCTTAGTTGGCGCAAAGAAATGACATTAAAACCGTATTAACAAAATTATTTTTACTAATTCTAAATAAGATTAAAAACTTATCACAAATACTCAGATACTTTAATCAATCTGCTTGTTATATTGTTATATTAGTTAACAGATGGCAGCTCATTCAGATCACTTTTATTCCAATCTCCAGATTAATAAAATGCCTTTGCACCAATTGTTGCTTAAGGCTAAGCTATTTAATGATATTCCTGCTGACTGGCACGTGATTATCACCGATATCAGGAGTTCAACCGTAGCTGTCAATTCGGGATTACATGAAACGGTTAACCTGATCGCCACAGGAAGTATGGTTACCGTATTAAATATTGCCTTCAAAGCGAATATTTCGATTCCATTTTTCTTTGGTGGTGATGGGGCAACCTTTCTTGTGCCAGAAGGGATTCTTGATAAAGCACTCAAAAGTTTATCCCAGTATAAAGTAAATACGCTTAATAATTTTAATCTCGATTTGCGTGTGGGTGTAGTTTCAGTGAAAGAGATTTACAGCAATTCCCATCGGCTAAGCATCAGCAGGTTTAGTGCGTCTGAGAACTTTGTGATCCCTGTAATTCTGGGCGACGGATTGGACTACGCAGAGAAACTCATTAAAGGAGAAGATTATTTGCTCGCCGAAAAGCAATATGGAGCTGAAGAACTTGACCTTAGCGGCATGCAATGCAGATGGGATAAAATTGCCCCACCAGAGAACAGGGAAGAAGTGGTTACGCTGATTGTTATTGCACAGCAGGGCTGTAACCAGGCCGCTGCATTCAGCAGGGTAATTAAGTATATTGACCAGATTTATGGAACACCTGAAAAACGGCAGCCCATCAGCATTCCAAAACTCATATTTAAAACCAGCTTCAATAATTTAGGAAAAGAAATGCGCCACCGAATAGGTAAACTTAAGTGGTTTGAATTGATTAAAACCTGGTTTGTTAACGTATATGGCTATATTTATTTTAGAACAGATAGTGGAAAGAAGTATTTGAAACAACTGGTTGAGATGTCGGATACGCTTGTAATGGACGGACGAATCAACACGGTAATTACAGGTTCGGAAGCGCAAAGATTACGGTTGCAGTCCGCTTTGAATGGACTGGAGCATCAGAATGAAATTTTGTATGGCTTGTATGTGAGCAAAGAATCTGTGATGTCATGCTATGTCAGAGATTTGGAAGATGATCACATTCATTTTGTCGACGGCAGTGATGGTGGCTATACCCGTGCGGCAGCCTTACTAAAACAGAAAATCAGGCAGATTATGCCATTGTGATTGGTTCAGAAAATTTTAAAAAAAGACACACAATTTCTCCGGCTCAGGTGTTGTTATTTTATGAGCCTAACGTCTATTAATCCCCTGAACGGGGAAATCATCAGAACTTATCAGGAGGACTCTCAGGAAATCCTCATCAGCAAAATTGAGTTGGTTCACCGAACCTGGGCACGTTATCGTGATACCTCTTTAGCTGAGCGAGCAAATTTACTTTTAAACCTTTCCCGGTTGTTAGATGAACGTAAAGTTGAGCTTGCCGCTTTAATGGCTAGTGAAATGGGAAAACCACTTAAGGATGGTTTAGCCGAAATTAGCAAATGTGCTGCTGTGTGCGCCTATTATGCAGCAAATGGTGAACGCTTTCTTGCGGATCAGTTAATAGAAACAGCTGCATCAAAAAGTTATGTTACGTTTCAGCCGATTGGTGTGGTATTGGCCATTATGCCCTGGAACTTTCCATTCTGGCAAGTTTTCCGTTTTATTGCACCAGCTTTAATGGTTGGAAATTGCGGTGTGCTGAAACATTCATCAAATGTAACCGGCTGTGCGCTCGCGATTGAACAGGTTATCTCGGATGCAGGCTTCCCTGAATCCGTTTTCAAAACGCTAATTTGCACGAGCGAAAATATTAATACGGTAATTGAACACCAGCATGTAAAAGCCGTTACGCTAACCGGGAGTACCGGCGCGGGGAAAAAAGTTGGGGAGAAAGCGGGCAGCCTGATTAAAAAAACGGTGCTGGAACTTGGGGGAAGCGACCCCTATATTATCCTTGCCGATGCCGATCTGGAAAAAGCGGCCAAAGTTTGTGCAGACGCACGGCTGATTAACAATGGACAGAGTTGTATTGCAGCGAAACGTTTTATTGTGTTGAAAGAGGTTGAAGCGCTGTTTACAACACTATTTAAAACAGCCATGGCCGAAAAGGTTACCGGTGATCCTTTTGGAGATGATGTACAGCTCGGTCCTATGGCAAGGGTAGACCTGAGAGATGAGCTACATCAGCAGGTACTGAAAAGTGTAGCGCAGGGAGCTGTTTGTATTCTGGGAGGAAGGATTCCGGAATGGGAGGGAACACATGCCTTTTATGAGCCAACTATTTTAACCAATGTAAAAAAAGGAAATCTGGCTTACGATGACGAGATTTTTGGACCCGTTGCCGCAATCATATCAGCCGATAGCGTTGATGAAGCCATCAACATTGCCAACGATACACCATTTGGCCTTGGTGCAGCAATATTTACCCAAGATGCGCGCATTGCCGAAGACATTGCCCGAAACCGGTTAGTTGCAGGGTCATGCTTCGTAAATGAAGGGGTGAAGTCTGACCCGGCGCTACCTTTTGGAGGAGTTAACCAATCCGGCTACGGGCGGGAGTTAAGCCTTTTCGGAACCTATGAATTTGTTAATATCAAAACCGTATATGTAAAGTAGCCTTCGGTTAATCAAAATCGTTTTAAGATGTGATCTAAAGACAATCTATATTATTTCAGGATGATGTCGTTAGCATTTTCGTTCTCCGGGGCGTTTACCGACTGTGGCTGGATAATAACGAATTTAATGATGTCGTATTCTGCTTTTATCTTATCCCTTAGCCTGTCGATGGCACTGGTAATTTCTTCGGTGCGCAGGTCAGCCTGAAAGGTGAGTATCAGTACTAAAAGAACTTCTTTTGGAGATTGGTAAGTAGAAAGCAAACTTTTTAGCTCTATTACATCCTCGTCAGCTTGTATGAGATCTTTCAGCTTCAGTTGTGTTTCCGGGGTTAAGCCTTCTCCCATTAAAAGGCTCCTGCTTTCCCTCGCCAGAATAAAAGAAACAAATATTAAAAGCGTACCAACCAATACTGAAGCCAGCCCATCGAGCACCGGCATATTGAGGTTGTGGCTTAACACCATGAAAATAAATACAATGAGCAAACCCAAAACAGCAGCTCCATCTTCAAACAAGACCAGAAAACCCGAGGGGTCTTTGCTTTTGATGATGGCTTTCCACCAGGGCAAGCCTTTACGGGTTTTATCAAACTCCTTTATGGCAACGATTAACGAAGCACCTTCAAAAATAAACGATAGCCCCAGCACGAGATAATTCCATATCGGATTTACTAAAGTTTCAGGGTGGCGCATGTGGGTTATCCCCTGAGAGATAGAAACTACGCCACCTAAGCCAAATATCATAATGGAAACGATAAAGGACCAGAAATACAGTTCTTTACCATAGCCGAAGGGGCGGTACTTATCTGGTGGTTTGATACTACGTTTTAAGCCATACAGTAATAAAATCTGGTTGCTGGTATCCACTGTTGAGTGAATGCCTTCGGCAATCATGGACGAGCTGTTGGTAAACGCACCCGCAATAAATTTAGTTACTGCAATCAGCAGGTTTGCGGCTAAAGCGCTATAGATAGATTTATTGGCTCTTGCCATATTAAGAATTAAAGATTTACTTCTTAAACGAAATAGTATTGATTTGGTTTTGGATGTGTGAAATCAAATCGAAGCTTCGTGGCAGAGTACCGAATTACACTACTGAATCCAAACCCGAAAATCAAGATGAATTCAGTAGTAGTAGTAGGTTGATTTTTTTACTTTAGTATTTGATTGATCAGACCGATTTCTTCATCGCTAAAGGTGATATTATCTAAAGCTTTAATGGAATCAGTAATCTGCTCTGGTTTACTTGCGCCAATCAGAACCGTTGTGATTCGGTCATCTTTTAAAATCCAGGACAGCGCCATGTGCGCCAGTTTTTGTCCACGTGATTCTGCCACCTCATTTAACTTGGCGATAGTTGCAATTTTTTCGGGCGTGATGTTGCTCTCTTTCAGGAATACCCCGCTTGTAGCCACACGCGAATCGGATGGAATACCGTGAAGATATTTATCGGTAAGCAGGCCCTGAGCCAAAGGCGAGAAAGGGATACAGCCAACGCCATTTTCTTGTAACACATCAAGTAAGCCATCTTCCACCCATCGTTCGAACATAGAATATTTTGGCTGATGGATTAAACAAGGTGTTCCATTGGCTTCTAATATTTTGATTGCTTTTTCGGCTTCGGGGGCTCTGTAATTAGAAATGCCTACATAAAGTGCCTTGCCCTGTTGTACAAGCAGACTTAATGCACCCATCGTTTCTTCAAGAGGTGTTTCAGGATCGGGACGATGATGATAAAAGATGTCTACATAATCCAGTTTCATCCGTTTTAAACTTTGGTCGAGACTCGACACAAGGTATTTTTTAGATCCCCAGTCTCCATAAGGGCCATCCCACATGGTGTATCCGGCTTTGCTTGAAATGATCATTTCGTCTCTGTAACCACTAAAATCATCCTTCAGTATCCTCCCGAATACTTCTTCTGCCGAGCCTGGGGGAGGCCCGTAATTGTTAGCAAGATCGAAATGCGTAATGCCGTTATTAAATGCAGTATAAATTAAGTTTTTGCTGTTTTCGTATACATTTACATGTCCGAAGTTGTGCCATAAGCCTAAGGACACTGCCGGAAGCTTTAATCCGCTGTTTCCACAACGACGATAAATCATCTTTTCGTAGCGGTTATCTGAGATATTCTTGTTCATTATTGATGTTGATTCGAAGGCAAATTAGAAAGTTTATGTTAAAACTGCAATTTTAAATAATTAACCATTTCGCAGATCGCTTATATACTACAGAAATCATCTTGAAATGATATGTTGCGACCTGTGCCAGTCAGCTTGGTAAAACGTTTTATTTGTAAACTTGACACTTATTCCTATATTTAAAAATTAAATAATACCCTACACCAAATATCAGTACATATGAAATTTAAATCTCTAGCCAGTTTAGGCGCTATTGCAGCGATCGGATTTACATCCTGCCAGTCTGAAACCAAAAAAAGCACTACAACAGACAGTTCCAATACGAAGAAAACAGCAGTGGTGAAATTAATTGCCGATTCCTTTAAAAAAGAAATTGATGGTAAGCAAGTTGCACTTTATACTTTGAAGAATAAGAATCACGCTGAAGCCACATTTACGAACTACGGTGGCCGTTTGGTAAGTTTGATTATACCAGGAAAAGACGGTAACCCTGTAGACGTGGTTGTCGGCTTTAAAAGTGTTGGTGATTATGAAAAAGCAACAGAACCTTATTTTGGCGCTACCATTGGCAGGTTTGGAAACAGGATTGCCAAAGGTAAGTTTACTTTAGAAGGAAAAACCTACTCTTTATTTACCAATAACGGCCAGAATACCTTACACGGAGGTAAAAAAGGTTATCAGTACGTTGTTTGGGATGCAAGTCAGCCGAATACGAATACATTGGTGTTGCATTATCTTTCAAAAGATGGCGACGAAAACTTTCCTGGCAACCTGGATGTAAAGGTAACCTACACGTTGACCGATGATAACGAATTAAAAATGGACTACGAAGCCAAAACTGACAAAACTACAGTGCTGAATTTAACCAATCATGCTTTTTTTAATCTAAACGGAGATGGAAGCGGAACCATCTTAAACCATGAAGTTCAGATTTTTGCTGATGCATATACCCCTGTAGACTCTACCTTAATCCCAACAGGAAAAATAGATAAAGTAGCCGGAACACCATTTGATTTTACAAAGCCCCTCACTATTGGCGCCCGCATTGAAGATCAAAATGAGCAGCTAAAATTTGGCAAGGGTTATGACCATAACTTTGTACTCAATAAAACAAAAGGAATGGGCATGTTTCATGCAGCTAAAATCAAAGGTGACCTATCTGGTATTGTAATGGATATTTATACACAGGAGCCTGGCTTACAATTTTACAGCGGTAATTTTATGCAAAGTAAAAATACATTTAAAACAGGAGCGAAGGATGATTTCAGGACAGCTATTGCCGTTGAGACACAGCATTTTCCTGATTCGCCAAATCAACCTGGCTTTCCCAGTACAGTATTAAAACCAGGACAGGTTTATAAAACGAGCTCTGTTTACAAATTTTCAAAATAGTACAGCCTGTTTAACAAAAAAGGCTTCTGGATAAACCAGAAACCTTTTTTGTTAAAGCAAATCATCTATCACGGGATCACGATAATCGGCAATGAATGCAATAATATTATCATAAGCAGCAAAGTCCTCTTCGGTATGCATGGTAGTGAGTGCAATACACCCCATGCCGGCATTTCTGGCAGCCTCTACGCCTTTTGGGGCGTCTTCAAATACAATGCAGTCTGCTGGACTGACACCCAATAAATGTGCAGCTTTTGTAAAGGTATCCGGTGCCGGTTTACTATTCACTACATCTTCGGCACTTACAATGGCTGTGAAGTAAGCCCTGATATCAAGATTATCAAGTACAAAATTTATATTGAACGGAATGGCTGCCGAACCAATAGCCATTGCAATACCGTTGTGTTTTGCCTTTTCCAGAAATTCTCCCAAACCGGCTATGAGTTCCAGATGTTTGAGGTATGCTGCCTGATATCTTCTTTCTTTTTCAATGGAGATCTGATCGATCTGATCCTGGCTAAAATGACCAACACCAAATACCCGCTCCAGTAAGTCCTGGTTTTTACCATACATTTGCTTTTTAACCTCATCGAAACTAATGTTGGCACCTAAATCTTTTGTCAGGATTTCGTGCCATGCATGGTTATGAAAAACCATATCGTTTACCATTGTACCGTTAAGGTCGAAAAGAAATGCTTTAGCTTTTGTTGTTGTCATGGCGGTAAAATTATCAGATTTTTCTGATGAAATTACAGTAGAATTGTCATTCTTGAATCTATTTTACCGGAGACAATTGATATGAAAGATAATTTTATGTTTTAGGTTTGAAATAGAAATAACACAGCGGATATAAACAGATCAATCCCAATAGAAATCCGCCAAGTGTATCGGTAAACCAATGTGCACCCAGATATATCCTGGAAGGGGCAACCATGACGATTAAAAAAAACGAGCATGCACTTACAATCATCCTGGTGGTTTTGGGAATCCCTTTCAAATGACTCATCAAAATAATCAGGAAGCCAAAAAACAGTACATACGAAAGGGTATGGCCGCTGGGATAACTTTGAAAACGGTTTACTTCAACCAGCCTTACATAAAAAGAAGTGGGACGGGGCCGGTTGATCACATTCTTGACGCCCAGGATAATGAGCCCGGATAAGAGGACTGTTAAAATAAACAAAGCTTCTCTTTTATATTTTTGCCAGTAAAATATCAATGCAACTACCACTACTGATAGAAGGGAATAGGGCAATTCGCCAAAGAAGCTGATGGCAAGCATTAGTTTATCTAACCAGTCAGACTGGAACTGCTGAATGAATAAGGATATTTTTAGATCTACCTCCCAAATGATGTGTTGAGCGACAAAAATGCTCAGTGATACAAAGGCCACAACAAGGGCAATAAATACAATAAACAACCAGTTTCTATTCGGGAATGCAGACATAAATTCAAAACTATATAAATATGCTGAATCGGGAATATAAAAAAGAAAAAAATAACCGGCATTAAATCTTCATCCCGGAACCCGACCTGTTCATCAAGGATAAACTACTTTCTGTATAAACATTTGGTTTATTTGAGGGGCATTCTTCATATTTGCTTCAGATAATAAGGATATCTGTGCTTGGAAAGTCGGCGGATGCTAATCTGCCGACTGAAAGGCAATTCACCAGGATAAATCTCTCTAAAAATATACCCACGATTAACGCTCCAACCTAAGTCATCCTCCTAAAAAATCAGGAGGGGCTTCGGTTGATTTTTAGGTATCTTATTTTACCACAATCTGTTTTGGTTCGGTAACTACAATCTGCGGTTTGCCTTTAAATTCAGTAACCAGGCCGGTTACACAAATATTATTACCAATATACATGCTGCTGGGCTCTGATGTAAACTTTGCCAAATCATCCTTGTTAATGACGACCGTGACCAGTTCTTTAGGAAAAGCGCCGCCAAGATTAATCAAAGTAAGTTTATCCAGTGCTTTTGTACTGTAAACTGAATCGCAAATGGTTACGGTTTTGCCGACATACTGTGCGGCATCTTTTGCTAAAACCATCGTTTGGCTTTTAGCGATATAACCGGCAGATAAAAACAATAAAAACAGGAATAACTTTTTCATGGCGTTGGGATGTGTTCAAAGTTAGGAAATTAAAACCGGGATTTTTAAGATCAGGTAAAATTTGCAGGCTTAACTCTATTATCCGTAATTTGGCTTCCGGTTATTAATCCCACCCTCATTTGAATGAAGACTAAGTTATTTGCCCTTGCTTTTGCGATAGTTTATATATTACAGGTGTATGCTGAAAGTTCCGGAGATTTGTTTGCCGGCAATGTCACTAAGCCTCTAGTTGCCATCATACTGATGTTGTGGTTGTATGTGTCTACAAAACTGAAGGGCAGATTTCACAAGCGGATTTTTGCAGGATTGTTATTCGCCCTTGCGGGAGATATCTTTTTGATGATTGAGGCGAACCGACCAGGTTATTTTACCTACGGGTTGGTTGCTTTTCTACTGTGCCATATTTTTTACATCAGGGCTTTTATTCTGGATCATAAATCTAATCCATCCGTTAAAATACCGTTTTTCCTGTGGTCAGTAGGGGCGTTATTTATTTTCTGCATTGGTTTGTTTTTTTACCTGCAGCCATTTTTGGGCAGTATGCAGTTTGCCGTACTGGTATACGCCATAATTATCACTGTAATGGCAGTTATGGCGTTAAACCGTTATGGTAAGGTGAATATCCTCAGTTATAAACTCATTTTGTTTGGCGCTTTGTTTTTTCTTCTGTCAGATAGCGTTCTGGCGGTAAATAAATTTGCGCAACCAATACCACAAAGCGGTGTTTTGATCATGGCAAGTTACATGATTGCGCAATACCTGATTGTTTACGGCACTGTTGTAAGAGAACTGCTGGTGAAACGCACTGAAATTTAGATTAAAAACTCACTTTATTTCTTCTCTTTATCCAGTATTGTAAAAACCTGTTCCAGGCGTTCGCCATTTTCATCGACTAATGTCAAAGTATGTTTTCCTGGCATGGGGCTTACCGCTAGTTGGTGATAGTTCGTCGTGGTGGCGACATACTCATTGTCTATATGCCAGTAAATCTTAACATGCTGGTTTCGATGTGCCGCATTCAGCACCACCTTTCCGCGCTGACCATTAAGCTCCAGAGGGATATAAACCACCGCACCATTTTTTGGGTAAATCAGCTCCATCACGTTATTTGCACCGTTGAAATCACAACCCGTTAGGTATGGGGGTAATGTTTTGTAGTCGCTGTTCTTAATGCGGTAGTAATATTCCATAGCAGGGGGCAAAACGAACCAGCTTTTGTGCAGCATATGGGTTACCGTTTCACATTGATCGGTTACGCGGTAAGTTGCGGTTCTGTCCAGATGAATTAACTTATGATAGGGGCATATGACGGTCTTTTCCCCAGCTGGAGGCACCAGCTCATCCACCGCATCCGGGCAGTAATCACCGGCCTTAAAACCACTTTGTTTACATACTTTAGTCTTTTTAAGCTTTGTGAGTGGAGTATCAAACCATCTTCCATTGGGCAGCAGCCTGAAAACATCGAACAACACTGGTGCTGCTGCTTCTATGCCCACTAATCCCGGCCTGCCTTCTCCATCAGCATTACCGACCCAAACACATACCACGTAATCTGGTGTAAGCCCCACTGCCCATGCATCCCTGAAGCCAAAACTTGTTCCGGTTTTCCAGGCTACGCGCCTGGAAGAGGAAAACTGTTCCCACAATCCTTCATCACCAGGACGCATTACTTCTTCCATGGCATTGAACGTTGCCCAAATCGAGCCGTGGTCTAAGAAGGAATTACGCTGATCATCTTTCGACTCCTCATCTTCCCTCAATACATAACTTGCCTGATTATAGTCTGCCGGGCGATACATTCCTTTATAAGTATTGAAATGGTTTAAGGTCCTCACCATCCCCATATAGGTATTGGCCAGGTCCCACATGGTCACTTCGCTGCCACCAAGTATAAGAGAAAGGCCATAATGATCGGCTGGCTGATTCAAAGTACTGATGCCAAGCTTTTTCAGTTTATCATAGAAACGCTCATATTTATATTGCTGAAGCATTTTCACAGCTGGTATATTGAGTGAGCGGCTCAGCGCCTTATCTGCTGCGATGGCACCATCGTAACCCAGATCGTAATTTTGTGGCGAATAACCTGCTATCTGTGTCGGAATATCTGGTACAAGGGTGTGCGGCAGGATGAATCCGTCGTTAAGCATACTCGCGTATAACAAGGGCTTTAAGGTGCTCCCCGGACTTCTGGACGCTTTGATCATATCAACATGGCTTTGCAGATCTGCATTTTCAGGCTGATAAATATTGCCCACGTAACTTACTACTCTGCCCGTTCGGGCATCCAGTACCAAAGCCGAGATATTGTTAATATCATTGGCTCGGTAACGGTTATTATATCGCTTTAAAATGGTATTGATTTTAAGTTGGACATCTTCATCAAGGGTAGATCTTATTCTTGTCGAGGTGATATTGAGTTCAGCTCGTTCTGCCTTGAACCGATTAAGTAAATGTGGCGCATTTTGTGGTAAAGGGAGTGGTTTACCCGGAACCGGTTCAAGCTTCGATAAATTTGCCGTTGACTGATCAATATACCTCAATGTCGCAAGCTTGTCAAGCAGGTCATTCCGCTTTTTGATCAATCTCCCTGTATTTTTGCCGGGGTGCACCAAAGACGGACTATTGGGCAGTACAGCCAATGTTGCCATTTCACCCCATGAAAGGGTGGCTGCATCCCTGCCGTAATAACGCCAGCTCGCTGCTTCCAGGCCTACCACATTGCTACCGAAGGGGGCGTTTGCGGCATACAAACCAATGATTTCTTCTTTCGAATACTTAATCTCTAAACGGAACGCCAGTATGATTTCAAAAAGCTTCTGCCAAATGGTGCGTTCTTCTCTTCTGGACAAGCGGATCACTTGCATGGTTATTGTACTACCGCCGCTTACAATGCTTTTTGCCCTGATGTTTTGTCTTACAGCCCTTGACATAGCCATTAAGTCGACTCCAAAATGGCTGTAAAATCTTTTATCTTCAAATGCAATGATACAGGCTTTGAACTTTGCGGGCACGGAATCGGCAACCGGGAAGCGCCATTGGCCGTCCTTCGCAATTGAAGCGCTCAGTAATGCTCCGTTACTGGCCTCAACAACGTAGGAGGTGGGAGAGGTAAATAATTTTGACGGCAATATGAAAAGAAAAACCAGAAGCAGCATAAGGCAACTGATGTCTGAGACTAAAAAAGCATTGGATTTTTTGTTCATGTCAACAAATCAACTCATTGAAAAAGCTTTTGCCTCGCATTGACGGGTATGGTATCCGTTATGACGAGGCAAAAACAATTTAAGTACAGGTATAATGGGATGTATTCTATTTCACTACCTGAACCCATTTACCTGCCTGTGTGGCAGAAATATCATTATTATACATGGCCTCACACTGTACAGCAGATAAATAGTATTTGCCCACGTATGATGCATTAAGCAAGACTTTATAAACCAGGCTTTCATTCTCACGTATATTAAAATAAGTAAAAACACGGTCATCGCGAATATCCTGATAGGTATACGGAGATGACGACAAAATACTCTGGTTATCATTTACACGAGTATTAATTATTTCCCATCCTGACGGAAAGATCTGTGTTAAGGCCATCTGTTCGTAATAACCCATGCGACCGGGATTTTTAACCGTCACCTCTGCATAAAAGTCTGTACCCTGCTTAATGGTTACCGGATCGATAACTGTTCCGTTTAAGCGTTTGTATACCACATTCATATCCAATACGTCTGCCCGGTTCGGTAAGAAGTTGTTTTGACCTGCAACAGGTTGCCCTTCCAGTACCAGTCGCACAAATAAAACATTATTTCCGGTATTAGTGACCGCTGCCGTGCTGCCTTTAAAAGTAACGGCTGTGCTGTTCAGGTATTGTGCTGAGTTAATTGTTGCTGATTTGCCATCCAGCGCGTACTGATATTGCAATTTATTCGACGATTGATTTGAACCGCAGAACTTAGCAATAGCCAGTAAACTGTAAGCAGTGGTTTGGGTGCTGTACCAGGTGTTTTCTCCGAGTTTTGAAGCTAAGGGTAGCAGCAGTTCAGCTGCTTTGGCTTTTTGTCCCATCAGGGTAAGTGTCTCCAGAATCATGGCCTGATCACGAACGTCCGATCCGTAGGTTCCGCCAAGCTGTTTATAAGGTTGAACAGAAATATCCAGACCATTTATAATGCTTTGCGCCACGTTATTCTGACCGGCCAGTTTGTAGGCAGCTGCCAAACGCCATTTCGCAGCAACCGACAGGTATTCAAATGCCTTCAAACGATTCATTGCCGCCATTTCCGGCTTTTTAGCGAGGGCAAGCATATACAAACGGTAGGCCTGCGATAAATCGCCACCGTAGAAGTTACTGCTGTTTGGTGCCCAGTTTGTAGCTTTCCCTTTTTGATAACGTAACAGGTCATCAAGCAAACCTACAGGGAGCGTATAGCCGGCATTTTGTGCTTCAACCAGAAAGTGGCCTGCATAGTTGGTGCCCCATTCGTCGGAACTGCCTTCGCCCGGCCAGTAAGATAAACCGCCATCTGTGCTCTGAAAACCCTTAAGCCGGTTAATACCAGCTTTTATATTGGCCTCGGTTTTGGTTTTCTGTTGCTCGTTTAGCGGACTTAGCCGGTCGAGGTAAAGTTGCGGAAATATTCCTGATGTGGTTTGCTCGATGCATCCATGTGGATATTGAATCAGATAACTTAACCGCTTACCTAAATTAATGGCCGGGATGGAAGATACTTCCAGTGTACCTGCATTTGTGCCCGCCATGCCGATAGGCTGATAATTGACTGCCCATTTTGTATGTGGCTGAACAGTGGCTGAAACCACATTAGTGACGTATGGATTGGGATTTCTGATATCCATCTCTACATCGTAAACAGTCTTTTCAGCACCGCTCTGTGCAATCACCTTTACTTTTGCTATACCGACATTATTAGGGGCTTTGACTTCGAAATAGGCCATTTGCTCACCCGTTTTCTTGTAATATAGCTGCTGTTTACTGGTTCCCTGAACGATCAGATTGCCGGCCTGAAGCTGAACTGATACGTTTTTAAGATTAGCCTCTGTGGCAAACACCGTAACCGGAAGGGTGAAACTTTCGCCCGGGCCGATTACCCGTGGCAGGGTGGCTAATACCATGAGTGGTTTTTTAACCTGTACTGATTTCTCTGCAAAGCCGTAGGCTGCATCCTGTCCGGCAACAACCATAGCCCTCACTGCACCAATGTATTGCGGTAGCTTAAATTTATGGGTTTTGCTTTCGCCTTTGCCTAAACTAAAGGGGCCCAGGTATTTTACAACTGCCTGGAAACGATTGGCTTTAGCAGGATTGAGATTTTTGTTGATGCTGCCATCACCACCTATGCTCAGAATCCTTTCTAAATTTCCACCCCAGGCACCCAAAACGTAGTCGAATAAGTCCCATGTTTTTACGCCAAGCCCTTCACGTGCATAAAATGCACTATGCGGATCAGGCGTTTTAAAACGTGTAAGATCCAGTAATCCCTCATCAACCAATGCAATGGTGTAAGTCATGGCCTTGCCATTCTGTTCTCCAACGGTAATGGTGTTTTCAGTTTCCGGCTTAATTTTATCCAGCATTTTTATGGTGGGTTTCAGTATCGTCTGCGGATCTTCAACAGCCAGCGGAATTGCCCCATACATCCTGATTGGTAGGTCATTTATGGTTTGAGCGTGGGGTTGCAGTAAAGTAATATTGGCAAAAACATTCGGTGCCATTTCCTTCTCTGCCTTAAATTTGAATTGTGTTTGTCCTGCATCAGTGTCTATCCAGAAAGTTTTGAGCACATGGCTTCCGTTCTCGATGGAAATTAAAGCCCTTCCATTTTTAGCCGTCGGAATCGTTAAGGTAATCTCTTCACCCACAGTAAACTTTTCTTTATTGGCTGTAAACGATAGCATGGATGCTTCGGTAGGGTTGGCGCCCTGCTCACGTTGTGCCCATCCCGGCCAATCTATATAAACCGATTTGCCTGTAACATGCCCGCCATTTAAATCGCGAACCAGCACTAAATATCGTCCCCACTCAGGCTCGTCTATTCGTAAATTATAATTTCCCTTTCCATTAACCAGGGTAACCTGATTGCTTTCTACCAGCTTGTTGTATTGATTCTGGGTAAAGTTGGCATAAGTATACTGGTTATCCTGTTCCCACCACCAGCGCCACTGCGTTTTGTAGAGCTCTACCTGAACAGCTTTGGTTCCGCTGAGTAACTTACCATCTGTGTTTACATTTACAATCTCGATCTTATGGTCCTTTCCGGTAACCAGCATACCGCTCAAACGGTCGCCTTTAGGCGGACGTATCCCCAGGTAGCTCTTATAAACGTGATACGGAATACTAAAATTATCGATACTGAAATTGCCGCCCGGTTCGAATACTTTAGTGGTAAAATTGGCCCTTAAAACGCCAGGTGCGGTATTATTTTCATTTAAATTCGTATTAATCTGTGCTGTACCAGCAGCATTCAGCGTGCCTTCGAAAATAGTTTTTACCTGTGATTCAAAGCTGACAGTAGGGTTGTCGAAACTATAACCCTCAAAACCCTTAAACTTTGTCTCTGTGGTATTCAGGTTTACATCAACTTTGGCTTTTAAGTTTTGTGCTGCTGCACCAAAAAGCCATTTAGCCGAAAGGGTAGCAGCAGATGTACCTGAACTCAGGTAGGTTCTGTTGCCTACATTGAAGTCGATCTTCAACCGGTTTGGCATCACCGTTTCTATCTTCAGGGTTTTAGTAAATGTTGCACCACCAGCTTTAACTTTAGCCAGCCAGTTACCTGTGGGTGCCGTGCTCTCGGTTGCTGTTTTAAAGGAATAAAATCCATTTAAGGGTCTGCCATTAATTAAACGCTTATATAGCTGTCCTTTAGGATTATAAAACTCCATGGTTACAGGATAATTGGCGGGTAACTTTTTCAGTTTGTCTTCCAAAATAAAAGACACATATAAGCTGTCGCCCGGGCGCCAAACGCCCCGCTCGCCATATATAAAACCTTTCAGCCCACTCTGAACCACATCACCGCCTACATCAAACCTGCTGAGTGGGAGCGAGCCTCCATCATCAAGCTTCAGGTAGCCGCGTTCTGATCCGTTTTTAGCAATCAAAAGGAAGGGCTGACGTTTCAAGTCAAAATTAGCAAAGCCATCTCCATCTGTCTTGGTGGTGAAGATAATCTGTTTTTGATAATCCATCAGTTCCAGACTCACCCCACTTAAAGGTTTTGCGGTAAGCAGGTCGGTGGCCACAATCAGCATGCTGTTGTCGTTACCACGCTTGGCGATTAACCCAATATTTGATGCAATCAGGTTTCTGCTTGCCCAACGTTCGTTGGTATAAAAAGAGGGGGTGCAAGGGTTATCTTTATCTGCCCAGCGGTAATTATTCGGATAATAGGCATTGTAGCGTTGCCAGAAGTCATCGTCTTCGTCAATCTTTTCGCCATAACCTTCATATTCTTCCTCTCCCTCATATCCCTCATTATCGCTATCTGCCTTTTCTTCACCAGCCTTACAGTTAAAGGCATTATATTCCCTTCGGAAAGCAATGGTCACGCGATACATGGCTCCGGGTTCTGTGCGCAACATCTTATCAAGATCAAGCGTAAACCTGTTTTTCTTATGCAGGTTCAGTGATTTATCTTCATCCAATCGCACAGTTTTCTGCAATATGGGTTTGGCTACCCGGCGCAGCTCATTGCCATCTTTATAGCTGTTGGTTTGAAAAAACTGTGGAATGTTATTTTCATAAATTTTTATCACGGTTACATCAACTGCCTTTAAATTTGTTGCTTCAAAAGGAAGAACCAGCTTACCCGAATTAGGTAAAATCGTCCCTGCTCCGGAAACGGTAACCGATGGCAGCTTGTCTTCAAAAACAAGATTAGCCGTTTTACTGCCTTCCAATACCTTTCCGTTTATATTCTGGATACCGTTATTTACATTCAGTGTATAGTTGCCTTTTAATTCTTCGGCGGCATAAACTTTAATCTGACTGGCATCTATGGTGTAGCGCAAATCACTGAGGTTTCCCAGAGAAATCATCCCGTTGAGATCCTGTCCAACGCCAATGGGTTCAGAAAACTGAACCAATCCATAATCTTCTTCTCCCTGGATGGCTTTGATGTCCAGTACTTCAAATTTATTTAATGCCGGGATCCGGATTTCTTCTTTGCCCTTTTGATCAGCATCAATGGCATCGCCATCCCAGGTCAGCTCAAGTGTTTGGTCTTCAGCTTTCTTTTTAATACTATCTATAGTAAACCTGGAGATATTTTTCGCCGGATCATGTTGCCATTTAACTTTAAGTTTCTGGTCGAAATCCAGTTCAATAATTTTCTCAATCTTTGTTGTTTCTTCAGCATCAGCGGTAGCCACTTCACCTGTAAGTTTCATGTAATCAAGGGAAGTATTGTTTTGCGAAACCAGCCCGTTCTGACTAAGCATCACACCCGGAGTGATCACTTTAAACTCAAAGTCGAAATCTTCGAGACCTTTTTCGGTTGCAGAGACTTCTGAAAGCTTAAACGTTGCTTCATATTCTTTTCCGGGCTTTAGGTTTTCATCTGGCCGAAACTCAATAGTTTGGGGATCTACCCAGTAAGCTTTTCCTGATATGGATGGTGAAAAATCGAATAGTTCCCTTGAATCAGCTTTACCAAGGTCCTGCATGCCGCTTGCTGCATTGGCGAGATGAACGCGGATAAAGCTTTTTTTGGAAATAGTACCAGAGGTGTAGGCTTCAATGTATTTAGCATAAGCCTGGTTGTCTTCATTTGATTTGTTTTTCCGGTTGAAAAAGAAAAATAATAATGCTGCGATCGATAGCCCCAGCAGACCGATGAAAATGATTTTTCTCTTTCGCGAGGATTGGTAGGTAGATGGTTGTTCCATTCTTAAATTAATTTAGATGTAACGTAAAGTGCTGTTTAGGAGTTTGCTGTACGTGAAACAGTACAGGAGCGTTCTCAAAATCAACACGACGATTTTTTATAGGTAGCGAAAAATAACTAAAATTAATGTGAATAAAAATGATGTTGAAAATTAAGCGCCGAAACTTTGCGCTTTGCGCGTATTTGAATATGTTTACGGTATCAACCTAATTTTGACCAGATATGATAAAAAAAATAGTGATATTTTGTGGATTACTCTTCGTCGCCAACGCGGGCTTTGCCCAAAATGAGCGCGTTGAAGATGCGGTAAGCTTACTTACAAAACTGATGATCAGTCCCGATAGTTTGGCATTGGATAAGCTTGTGTTGAATAAACTGAGCTATGGGCATTCCAGTGGGAAAGTCCAGAATAAACAGGAATTTTTGCATTCACTGTTATCAGGAGAATCAGACTTCGTAGATATCAGCCTGACCGATCAGGCAATAATTGTTCAAAACAATACCGCACTGGTAAGGCATACCCTTACGGCCAAGACCAATGATAAACAAGTACCCGGAAATGTTAAGCTATATATATTACTGATCTGGAGTAAAGAGAAAGCGGGGTGGAAGCTACTGGGCAGGCAGGCAGTAAAGGTGCCTTAATTGTTGGCTTATTTGATCATCACCCCAGGCCGGTTCACCAGCGGGATTTTGATCAGGTTGGAATCGATAATACTTTCGGGAAGGAAGATGAATTTCTTATCAAAGATTGTTGAGCCGATGTAGTAACTCAACCAGTATTCATTTGTAAGGCCGAAAACTTCAGGGTCGATGGCTTCAACACCTTTAAAATCGTTTGCGGCCATGTCGCCTATAAAATGGCGAAGTACAGAAGTTTTCACTTGTTTACCATCTTTCTCCCCGTAACCTTTTGAGCTGATTAACACGTTTGTAATCGGCTCACTTTTCAGGTTAACAAGATAAACAGTCCAGTTTTTTACCTCCGGCGTTTCGCTCATCAGCACCACCGCCATAGCAATATCTTCAACTGTATTTTCTGGTAAATCTGCTTTCAACTGCTTATTATTGAATAAATGAGTGATTGGACTATTAAATTATTATTTCTTTTTTGCCACTGTTTTTTTAGCCGGAGCTTTTTTTGCTGCTGATTTTTTCGGCGCTGCTTTTTTCTTTGTTTCGAAGGCGTTTGGAACCTGCTCCACAATCATCTTTTTAACTACCTCCAGATCGATATCAACCAATTCTTCAGCAGTATATTTTTGTTTGGTAGCCTCATTGTTTCTGAGTTTCAACATGAGTTTTCCAAAGCGGATAAATGGTCCCCATCGTCCGTTTTCTATCGAGATTTTCTCTGCATCCCAGGTTTTAATGTAACGATTGGCTTCTTTTTCAACTTTTTTACTGATTAACACATCAATATCGGCCTGAGTTAGGTTATCATAATCATATCCTTTTGCAGGTATATTGATAAACAGATCGTTCCATTTGATGAAAGGGCCGAAGCGGCCTTTACCTTTTGTAACCTCTAAGCCTTCATAATAGGCAATGGGCGCATCTGCATCCATTTTCTGTTGAATGATCTGTACCGCTCTTTCGTAGTTAACTGAAAGTGGTTCTTCGTTTTTTGGAAGGGAGATAAATGCTTCACCCCATTTCACATATGGGCCAAAACGGCCAATACCTACCATCACTTCTTTGCCCTCAAAATCAGGAAGGGCAAAAGGAAGTTTGAAAAGTTCCAGTGCATCTTCGAGTGTAATTGTAGCCACCGATTGACTGCGCATCAAACTTGCATAGCGTGGCTTTTCTTCTTCATCGAGCTCACCAATTTGAACCAAGGGACCAAATTTACCGACTTTAGTATATACATTTTTCCCGCTTGCCGGGTCTAACCCGAGCAAACGTTCACCTGTAGCACGTTCCGCATTTTCCAACGTAGTCTCCACTTCCAGGTGGAAAGGATTATAAAAAGAATGCAACATTTTGGTCCATTCCTGTAATCCTTGCGCAATCTCATCAAATTCCTTTTCTACCCTGGCTGTAAAGTTAAAATCAACAATCCCTTTAAAATGTTCAACCAAAAAATCATTTACTACCTCGCCAATATCGGTAGGAAATAGCTTGGATTTCTCGGCTCCTGTAATTTCGGATTTTGTTTCTTTTTTTAACTGTCCGTTTGCCAGCACAATGGAAACAAAGTTTCTTTGCTTACCATCCCGATCCTCCTTTACCACATAACCGCGGTTTTGTACCGTAGAAATGGTTGGCGCATATGTTGATGGTCTGCCTATACCCAGTTCTTCTAATTTTTTAACCAGACTGGCTTCTGTATATCTTGCAGGCGGACGTGAAAAACGTTCCGTTGCCTGCATTTCCTTTAACAATAATTCTTGTCCTTTAGCCAAAGGAGGGAGGATTGAACCCCCTTCTTTTTCATCTCCTTCTTCTTCATCGGTTGATTCGAGATAAACCTTTAAAAAGCCATCGAATTTTAGCACTTCACCTTCAGCCACAAGATGTTCTTTTCTGGTGGAAGCTGTAATCTGGGCCGTTGTTTTTTCAAACAGGGCTTCACTCATCTGAGATGCGATAGAGCGTTTCCAGATTAAATCGTACAAACGTTTTTCAGAATTGTCGCCATCTACTGAGTGCCTGTCAAAATAGGTCGGGCGAATAGCTTCGTGAGCCTCCTGAGCGCCTGCCGATTTAGTTTTATAAACCCTTTGATGATGATATTTCTCTCCGTAAGCTGATTTGATTTCTGCAGCAGCAGCATTGATAGCGGTTTCTGATAAGTTTACCGAATCCGTTCTCATGTATGTAATCTTACCGGCTTCGTACAATCGTTGTGCCACCTGCATGGTCCTTGCTACCGAGAAGCCCAATTTCCTGGATGCCTCCTGCTGCAAAGTAGATGTGGTGAAAGGCGCTGCCGGGTTGCGTTTGGCCGGTTTGGTTTCCAGACTGCTGATATCAAACCTGGCTGATGCGCAGTCCTGAAGGAATTGTTCTGCTTCAGCCTCATTTTCAAAACGCTGGGGAAGTTCTGCTTTTACCACTTCTTTTCCCTTACCGGTAGAAAACTGAGCGGTAATTTTGAAAGCTGCAGCTGCACTAAAGTGCTGAACCTCTCGCTCTCTGTCGACAATTAACCGAACTGCTACCGATTGTACGCGGCCGGCTGAAAGCGATGGTTTTACTTTTTTCCATAAAACAGGAGAAAGTTCGAAACCCACTAAACGATCTAAAACGCGACGGGCCTGCTGGGCATTTACCAGGTTATAATCAATCGTTCGCGGACAATCAATTGCTTTCAGGATAGCAGGTTTGGTGATTTCATGAAAAACGATACGTTTAGTCTTCTCCACTTTCAGGCCTAAAGTTTCGAATAAGTGCCATGAAATGGCTTCTCCCTCACGGTCTTCATCGGATGCAAGCCATACCATTTCGGCATCCTTGGCAAGTTTCTTTAATTCGGCTACCAGTGCTTTCTTATCAGCCGGAACCTCGTATTTTTGCGCAAAATCATTTTCAATATCGATCGCCATATCGCCTTTGGCTAAATCCCGAATATGGCCATAGCTTGATTTCACCAGGAAATCTTTGCCTAAGTAGCCTTCTATAGTTTTAGCTTTTGCGGGTGACTCTACGATTAATAAGTTTTTGGCCATGAAATACGTTTTTGTGCAAATAAAGCTATAATAAAGGGATAAATCCAAACCTAAACATGATTTTGTTCAATTATTTATGCCTACATTACCTTTCTAAATCCTATTTGTGCTTATCTTCGTATATAAAATAAAACAAAGCAATGATCAACACTATCCTTATCCTTTTAAACTTTTTGGTGCCAAATCCGCCGAAAAATGTTTACGATTTCAGCTTCAAAACTATTGACGGCAAAGAAATCAAGTTATCGAAATTTAAAGGTAAAAAAATTATGATTGTCAATACCGCTTCTAAATGTGGCTTCACTCCGCAATATGAAGATCTTGAGAAACTGCAAAAACAGTACGGCAAGAAAGTGGTATTAATCGGATTTCCTGCAGGAAACTTCGGTGGTCAGGAATTTTCGACCAATGCAGAGATTAAAGAATTTTGCACTGGTAAATACAACGTTTCTTTCCTCCTGGCAGAAAAAAGCAGTGTAAAAGGTGACGATATCAGTCCCTTATTTAAATACCTGACTACTCAAACCAATACAGAGGAACAAGGTGATATCAAATGGAACTTTGAAAAGTTTCTGATTAATGAGAAGGGGGAGTTGGTTCACCGTTTCCGTTCAAAAACCAAACCTACAGACGAGGCAATCGTTAAGAACCTTTAATAGATAGGAGTTATGTAATCACCAGTGTTTGAAGACTTCCAATGTGGTTACAGAATACTTAAAAAAAGAGACTAATGAAAATTAGTCTCTTTTTTTTTGTTAATCTAAGTCGTTCCCGTTGATCTTGCTTAACAAATCAGAAATGAGAGTTTTTAATGTAAATACCAATAGTGATTTAGGGCCATTCTAGAACAGATTTAATTGTTCAGCCTGATGGCTATATGGATTAAAATGGTATGTGCTGCTACAGGAATTTTCGTTGCCTATATAATACAATTCTGTTTCTTCATAGCGCGAAGCAACTTTTATCAAAGTATTTCCGGCTACCTTTTTAAAAAGTTCTTCCACCAGCGATGGATCATTGTTATCCTTTGATAAATGACTCAGCAGGAGATGACTCATAAAGTCGGGTTTATGATTTTGAAAAAGATCAAGCGCCTGCGCATTGCTGAGGTGACCATGTCCGCTGGTGATGCGCCTTTTGAGAAAGTAAGGGTAATTACCGTTGGCTAGCATCCGGGCGCAATAGTTAGCTTCAAGAAAAGCTGCATGACAGGTTCTGAACTGGCTGATAAGCCGTTCGCAAACTGCGCCGATGTCGGTAAATATACCTACACGAATGTTATTGTGTTCTACAGTGAAACTATACGGGTCGGCAGCATCGTGAAACTTTGAAAAGGCAAAAACCTTCAAGTTCCCGATGCTGATGCTCTGGGTATGGGCAATAGGGAAGGTGCAACCTTCGTTGAACAGTAATTTACTGCTTTTTAAAGTTGGGCTACTGATATAAACAGGGATTTTGAATTTCCTGGCAAAAACGCTGAGTCCCTTGATGTGGTCACTGTGTTCATGCGAAATGAAAACAGCTTTCACTTTATGTACGGACAATCCAAGCCTCAGCATTCTCTTTTCCACTTCTTTACAGGTCAATCCCACATCAATCAGCACGGCTTCATCCTGATTGCCCACGTAATAGCAATTGCCGTTACTGCCCGAATTTATTGAAGTAAAATATAGTCCCATGCTGTGTGGCAAGTTACGGCTATTTCGGGTAAAGAGAAAGTAAAACTATACTCTTGTTCCGTTATGTTCTACTAACCGCGAAAGCAGGGGAAGAAATGCCTGTATCAGGTTAATTTCTTCTGAGGAGAATATTTTTTCCATGGTTTGTACCAGCCATTCCTCTTTAATCTTTCTGCTGGCGATGATGTGTTTCTCACCAAGCTTTGTTAAAGCGATATAAACTTTCCGCTTATCTTCCTCACTCGGGAAACGTTCCACACACTTTGCCTCATGTAAACGATTGATAATTTGCGATATCGCCTGCTTTGAAACGCGCTCCAGGTCAGCCAGCTCTGTAGATAGCATTTTTCCATGCTGCTCCAGTAAAGACATGGTAAGCAGCTCGGCATTACTAAATTCAGAACTTACATTCTGCTTCCTTAACTGGCGAGTAAGCCGGGTAACTGTACTTCTTAACTTAGCTGCTATTTCTTGTGTTTGCGATGGCATTATATTGGTAAATAAACTTTACAAATATAATGCTTATTATTTAATTATTATACAGTGATCTTAAAGATGAAGGATTCTAAATGATCTACAGATGATGAAAATAACAGATTTACATTTTGTAAATACTGTGGTAATCGTTACTTTTGTAAAGTTACTTTACTATTTAATCATGAGTATTTTTCGTTCCTTAAGACATTATAATTACAGGTTATTTTTTACCGGGCAAGCCATTTCACTTGTTGGCACATGGATGCAACGCGTAGCCATCAGTTGGCTGGTTTACAGATTAACGGGATCGGCTTTCTTACTGGGTTTAATTACCTTTCTTAGTTTAATCCCATCTTTAATACTGGCGCCATATGCCGGCAGCTATGTAGACAGGCATAATAAATATAAAATCCTGGTAATTACTCAGATTATACTGATGTTGCAAGCAGGGGCGCTTGCCGCGATGATCTGGTTCAAGGTGTATGATATGTTCTGGATAGCAGCCCTTTCACTTGTTCAGGGACTGGTGAATGCATTTGATGTTACGGCCCGCCAGTCATTAATGGTTAATTTAATTGATGATAAGGAAGATTTGCCGAATGCGATTGCACTCAACTCTTCTATGTTCAATGCGGCCAGGCTTATTGGTCCGGCGCTTGCTGGGGTAATTCTTAGTACCTTGGGTGAAGACATCTGTTTTTTAATCAATTTCCTTAGTTTTATTGCAGTGCTGGGTTGTATGGTGATGATGAAACTCAATCTGGCTGAACCAGCAAGATCCAAAGAAAACATCTGGATCGATCTGAAAAAGGGCTATGATTATCTCAAAGCGTCTCCGGATCTGGCCTCCATGATTTTGATGATGGCTGCATCCAGCTTGCTTGTGATTCCCTTTACCACCTTACTGCCCGTATTTGCTAAAGATATTTTTAATGGTAATGCCACTACATTTGGCTGGTTTGAAAGTGCTGCAGGTTTCGGGGCCTTCTTTGGTGCCATTTACATGGCTACCCTAAAACCAGGGCAAAACCTTCAAAAAATTGTGATACTATCGGGCACCGTACTGGCCATCGCCGTGATCGCCCTTGCTGTTTCCCCTTCACTCATACTGGCTTTAGGTTGTACCGGACTGGCCGCTTTGGGTTTAATGGCCCAAACATCATCCATCAATACCTACCTGCAAACACATGCTGATGATTTAATGAGGGGGCGTACCCTGAGCTACTATATCATGGCGTATCAGGGGGTGTTACCGATTGGAAGTTTGTTAATGGGTTATTTTGCCCATCAGTTTGGTACGCAAACCGTGGTAGCCTTTGAAGGGGCAGCAGGTTTACTAATTGTATTTGCGTTCGTATACCACGAAAAACACATCACTAAAACTAATGCCATCGCATTTTAATATGCACGAATAAAACATACGTCAATGTACTACCAATCGGCAATCAACCATCACCTTTTTGTAATCCTGCAGATCAATCTCCCGGTTGATGAGTTGCAATAACAATTTTATAGCGTTTTCGCCGACTGATTCCGGATTCTCCTCTATAGAAGCCACCGGCGGATTGTCCAGATAGGTAATAAATGCATTGTTTCCGAATCCAACACACTCTATTTTAGCAAATCCGGGATAGTTTATTGATTTCAGGTATTTGATTGCATCGAACAGGATTGGCTCCTTGAAAGCCACCAACGCAGTCGGTATTTTTTCAGCAGAAAAGAGGTGTTGTATTGCAGTAATGGTATTTTCCTGATCAAAATCAGTATAAGCAACCAGCTCAGCTGAAAAAGGAATTTGATTATCCTTTAGTGCATTAATATAGCCATTAAAACGATCATGGGTAAAATTGATCATCTTAGGACCACCCAGGTAGGCTATTTTTCGGTGGCCCCGTTCAATCAGGAATTGAGTAGCCTGATAGCAACCTTGAAAAGTATTCCCGAGTACTTTATGGCAATTTAAATTAAAGCTGGGATTCCGGGTATAATACACTACCGGCACACCCATTTTTTCAAACTGATTAAGGTGATCGAATTGCTGTGTATGTTTGGATATAGCCACGATCAATCCATCCACGCGGCTTCTTAAAAGCATATCTGCCGACTGGATCTCTTTTTGCAAATCATCGTGAGACTGACTGATGATGACATTATATCCATGTGCAGTGGCAAATTGCTCCACACCATCAATACTCCGGGTAAAAAAATGATCTGATAAATTTGGAAGGATGATACCGATAATCCGTGAACGTCTTTCCTTTAAATTGATGGCTGATTTATTAGGCGTGAAGTTCAGTTCCCTGGCCATTTCCTGAACGCGTTTCTTCGTAAACTCGTTTATGGTTGGATAATTATTAAGCGCCTTGGAAACTGTAGAAACCGACATTTTTAATTTACCGGCAAGAAATTTAAGCGTAACAGGCGTATTTTGCATCATCATTTCCAATCTCCATGCATAGTTAAGAAAAAAACGCAATTATTTCAAACGTTTGAAACGTTGTTTCTATCTGCTCTGCATGCCGGCGGGCATTTTGTAACTCTTTTATCGGGTTCCCTTTTATAAATTCGCTATGCTTTTAACATGAAAATATCCATCTATAACCAAATTTTGCCCTTGATGGAAACATCGTCAGTTATTTAATTGTTAGTTTTGGAACAATCAATTAATTAACAAATTAAAAATAAGTTATGCTAAAATTAACCTATAGAGTACTTTTAATCTGCTTATCGCTTTTTGCTTCAGTTAGTTACGCACAGGTTACCGCTATACAAAATATTCAGGCCCGCAAGGTGCAGAGTCTCAACGGCAAATGGAATTACATCATCGATCCATACGAAAACGGCTACTATGACTACAGGCATGAGCCTTTTGATAAATCCAAAAGTGGAACAGGCGGCTTTTTCGACGACCGTGTTCAAAAAGATAAATCGGAACTGATTGAGTATGACTTCGATCATTCACCTCAAATGAATATTCCCGGCGACTGGAATTCACAACTGGAAAAACTGGAGCTTTATGAGGGGAATATCTGGTTCAGAAGGAAATTTGACGCCAAACCTGAAAAGGGCAAGAAGTACTTTATCTATTTCGCCGCAGTAAACTATGAAGCGCATGTATATGTAAACGGAAAAAAAGTTGGCATACATAAGGGTGGTTTTACTCCCTTCCAGTTCGATGTCACCAGTGTATTAAAAGCGGGGGAGAATTCTATCGTTGTAAAAGTTGACAATACCCGGAAAGCCGATGAAATTCCGACCGTAAATACTGACTGGTGGAACTACGGCGGTATTACACGTGACGTTTTCCTGGCAGAATTCCCGGAACACTTTATCAGCGATTATAAATTACAACTCGTTAAAGGAAACAATAACTTATTAAGTTTTACTTTAAAACTCAATGATGCCACTCCAAATCAGGAAATTACACTTTCGATACCGGAATTAAAGCTGGAGAAAAAATACAAAACTGATGCAGAAGGTAGGGTAGCCGATGATTTCACCTGGAACAATTTAAGCCTATGGTCGCCGGAAACACCCAAGCTTTATGCGGTGAATATCAAAACCGATAAAGAAGATATTAATGATAAGATAGGGTTCAGAACGATTCAGGTAGATGGCGACAGCATCCTGTTGAACGGAAAATCAGTTTTCCTTCGTGGCATTTCAATTCACGATGAAAATCCACTACTGGCTGGCAGGTTGCGTGGGGAAGGTGATATGCGCATGATGCTGCAATGGGCAAAGGACATGAACTGCAATTATGTCCGCCTGGCGCATTATCCACATAACGAAGAGATGATTCGTTTGGCAGATGAGATGGGGTTGCTTGTTTGGGCCGAGGTACCTGTATACTGGACCATCAGCTGGACTAACCCCGCAACTTATGCCAACGCTAAACAGCAGCTTACTGATTTAATTGTGCGTGATAAAAACCGGGCCAGTGTGATAGTGTGGTCGGTAGGTAACGAAACACCACTGAGCGATGCACGGTTAAGCTTCATGACGAATCTGGTAGAAACCGCCCGCACGCTTGACGATACCCGGTTG
Source organism: Pedobacter frigidisoli (assembly GCF_032678525.1). Lineage (GTDB taxonomy): Bacteria > Bacteroidota > Bacteroidia > Sphingobacteriales > Sphingobacteriaceae > Pedobacter > Pedobacter frigidisoli_A. Next base: position 200,815 of record NZ_JAVTSE010000003.1, on the reverse strand, counting down.
GTGGCAGCTGCTTTGGAAGTACACCGCGATGGAAATGCAATGGTACTGAACGATCCGCTGGGCGAAAAAATCGACCTGGTTAGTTTTAATGAATATGCGGGCTGGTATTGGGGAGGTAATCCATCAGAGATTACCAAATATACTTTCAATATCAAATATAACAAACCAGTGGTGGTTACGGAGTTCGGTGGCGATGCCCTGGGCGGCTTTCACGCGGATGAAAATACCCGTTGGAGCGAAGAATATCAGGAAGCACTGTACAAAAACCAGATTACACTCTTATCTAAGATAGGTGCTTTACGCGGGATGACGCCCTGGATTTTAACCGATTTCAGGTCTCCAAGACGGCAGCATCCCATTTATCAGAATTTCTGGAACCGTAAAGGACTGATTAGTGAAACAGGTAAGAAAAAGAAGGCCTATTACATACTAAAAGATTTTTACGGGCAAATGCAGACGAAATATAAATAGAGATATTAAATAAACAGATGATGTTATTCGCCTAATAAATAATTGGTTAAACCCAAATCAGGGTGCTACAGAAAAAAATATACCTTAGAATGATGTTAAATGATGTAAGTAATGAAGTTTTTATTCGGAAATTCGGCATTACAAATATATCGATGTCTTCATTGGCATTTAACATAAGTATACGATCATGATGAAAGAGAAACTGAGCATCCTGTTAATTCTGGCCACCGCCTTTACTGCTGGTGCCCAAACCAGGAAAGTAACAAAACCAGCTGTGAAAAGCACCGGAAGCTATTCGACAGTAAACAAAAAAGTAACCGTTTATATAACTGCAGACAAGTCTGATTACCGGTTGAGTAAAACAGAAACATTAAATTTTACGGAACATAAACAACCATTTGAAACCGAGCCTTGTATTTTTGTTGATCCAACGATCAAATATCAAACTTTTGTAGGTATTGGTGGCGCGCTCACCGATGCTTCTGCTGAAACATTTGCCAAACTTTCTAAAGCAAATCAGCAGGAATTACTGACTGCCTATTATAGTACTGATAAAGGAATTGGTTACAGCCTGGCCAGAACCAATATCGCGAGTTGCGACTTTTCCAGCGGAACTTATGCTTATATTCAGGATAACGATAAGGACCTGAAAACATTCAGTGTGGCACATGATGAGCAATATAAAATTCCGCTGATTAAACAGGCTACAGCTGCCGCCGGCGGTAAATTAACCTTATATGTTAGCCCGTGGTCGCCACCCGCATGGATGAAAGACAATAACAGCGTAATCGGAGGCGGTCACTTGCTACCTGCATATCGCCAGGCATGGGCCAACCATTATGTTAAATTCATTAAAACCTACGAAGCGATGGGCATACCGGTTTGGGGTTTGTCGGTGCAGAACGAGCCTATGGCCAAACAAATCTGGGAATCATGCGTGTACACTGCAGAAGAGGAGCGGGACTTTATTAAAAACTTCCTGGGCCCAACTTTACAAAAATCCGGACTAGCGGCTAAAAAACTTATCGCATGGGACCATAACCGGGATCAGATATTCCAGCGTGCAAGTACTATTTTGAATGATAAAGAGGCGGCGAAATATGTTTGGGGTATTGGGTATCACTGGTACGAAACCTGGACGGGAAGTGGTATGCAGTTTGGAAATGTAAAACAAACACATGAGGCTTATCCGGATAAAGCCCTGATTTTTACCGAGGGATGTAAAGAACAGTATGATGTAAAAAAACTGGATGACTGGACTTTGGGTGAGCGTTATGGCTATTCCATGATCAACGATTTTAACGCCGGTACCGGCGCATGGACCGACTGGAATATTCTTCTGGACGAAAAAGGCGGTCCCAATCACGTAGGAAACTTCTGTTTTGCACCGGTACACGCCGATACTAAAAAAGATAAACTCATTTATACAAATGCCTATTACTATATCGGCCACTTCTCCAAGTTCATTCGTCCCGGAGCCAGAAGGATTGGTACAGCATCAAGTCGCGACAAACTGTTTTCTACAGCTTTCTTAAATACTGATGGTAAGCTGGTAGTTGTGGTGATGAACCAATCAGATGAAAAATTAAAATACAATTTATGGATTAAAGGTGAAGCAGCCGAAGCGACCAGCTTACCCCATTCCATAGCCACATTAGTGGTAAATTAACCAGATAAAACTAAACAAATGGTAAATAAAGTCGAAAGTCTGTTTTCGTTAAAAAACAAGGTGGTTGTGGTTACAGGTGCAACCGGTGTTTTAGGAGAGGCTTTTATTAACGGGCTGTGTGCAGCTGAAGCAACAATTGTAATCATTGGCAGAAATGAAGATGCCGCCAGGCAGCGTGTAAAAGAAGTCACTGAAGCTGGCGGAAAAGCCATGTATGTGATTGCTGATGTACTAAACGAGGAAAATTTAAATCATGCCCACTGCGAAATCATGAACACTTATGGCCGAATTGATGCGCTGGTGAATGGCGCAGGTGGAAATATTCCCGAAGCCGTTGTTCAGCCTGGGAGCGATGTTTTCAATTTAAATATTAATGCCTTGAAACAGGCTTTTGACTTGAATTTGTTTGGAACCATAGTACCTACACAGATTTTCGGGAAGGAAATTGCCAAACATGGAGGGAGTATTGTAAACATCTCATCGGTGTCTGCTTCACAAGCGGTAACACGTGTACTGGGTTATTCGCTTGCTAAAACGGCAATCGACAGTTATACCAAATGGATGGCGGTGGAGCTGGCCAACAGGTACGGCGATAAGATCAGGATGAATGCCATTGTTCCCGGTTTTTTTATCACCAATCAAAACAGGGCATTGCTCACCAACCCTGATGAATCATTAACCAGCAGGGGTCAGGCCATTATTACCAAAACGCCCTTTAAACGATTTGGTTCTCCAGATGAATTAATAGGGGCTTTGGTGTACCTTTTAAGTGATGCTTCGAAATTTGTAAGTGGCGAAAGCATTACGGTAGACGGTGGATTTTGTGCGTTTTCAGGTGTTTAGAACCAAATTTAAATATATCACAATTTTTTATGAAGTATAAAAAACTCGAGCAAACCTGGCGTTGGTACGGACCAAATGATCCGGTTAGTTTACAAGATGTAAAGCAAGCCGGTGCAACAGGAATTGTATCTGCACTACACCACATTCCCCATGGCGAAATCTGGCCTTTGGAAGATATTCAGGAACGAAAAGCCATTATTGAGGCATCAGGGCTCACCTGGTCGGTAGTGGAAAGTGTACCTGTTCACGAAGCTATTAAAACACGCAGAGCCGATGCGGAGCATTACCTTGAAAACTACAGGACTTCGTTGAGAAACCTGTCTGCATGCGGCATCAAGACCGTTTGCTACAATTTCATGCCTGTGCTGGACTGGACACGTACGCAACTGGACCTCCAAATGACTGATGGCTCCAAAGCTTTATATTTTAATTGGATCGACCTGGCCATTTTCGACCTCTACATCCTGAAACGTGATCAGGCAGCTTCAGATTATTCGCCTTCTATTTTGCAACGGGCACAAGATAAATATGCTACGCTGGATGAAAACGCCTTAAATGATTTACGCGTAAACGTACTGATGGGCATTCCCAATGAAAAAGAGATTGAACTGGAGACTTTAAGGGCCAGCATTAATGAATACGCTGCAATAGGTACCGCAGGGTTGAAAGAAAACTTAAATTTTTTCCTTTCTTCGATTGCCGGTGTATGTACCGAAGAAGGGATCAGGATGACTATCCACCCTGATGATCCGCCTTATCCTATTTTAGGCTTACCCCGGATTGCCAGTACCCTTCAGGATTTCAAAGACATTATATCTGGTGTAGACCAGCCTTTTAATGGTGTATGTTTCTGCACCGGTTCATTAGGTGCCGGCATGAAAAATGATGCCCTCGAAATTTTCCAGGCGGTAAAAGAGCGGGTATATTTTCTCCATCTGCGTAACGTGACAAAGGATGAAGACGGTAGTTTTTATGAAGCAGATCACCTCGGTGGCGACGTAAATATGTATGATATTATGAAGGCCGTTACAGAGGAGAATGCGCTACGTCAGCAGCCCATTCCGTTTCGTCCTGATCACGGGCATCAGATGCTGGATGATCTGGCCAAAGAAACGAACCCGGGGTATTCGGCAATTGGCCGTTTACGAGGCCTTGCAGAGCTAAGAGGACTGGAAATAGGGGTGACCGGAAATTATTAAAATCATTGTTTTTTGAGTTGCAGAAGTATTACTTCATCATTCAGACGATAATAGTGAAAAATTAATTCATTAGTATTGAATTACTTATTCCGCTGTAGCGCAGAATGGGCGATATTTTTGAAATATATTTTCTCTTATTAAATAGAACTTCTATATTTGCAGCTCATTAAAAAATGAGCCTCGGTAGCTCAGTTGGATAGAGCAACGGTTTTCTAAACCGTGGGTCAGGGGTTCGAATCCCTTCCGGGGTACAAAAAAATCCTCTTTAATTAATTTTAAAGAGGATTTTTTTTTGGCCAGTGATTGCATTGAAGTCGTATTTCAGGTTTACTGTTTATCAATACGATATAACCTTCCTCCATCGGTGACGGCGTAAAGTGCATTATCTATACCTTGCGTAATGTCGCGGAAACGCTGTCCCTCACTGGCCAGTAGCCTTTCTTCACCCACTACCTTATTATTAGTGATGACCAGCCGGGCAATATGCGTGGCGCTCAGCGAACACATAAACAAATTGTTCTGCCATTCAGGTATACGGTTGCCACTATAAAAAGTCATGCCACTTGGGGAAATTACCGGATCCCAGTAATAAACCGGTTGTTCCAGTCCATTCTGCTGCTGGATAGCAGAACCTATTGCCGCGCCGCTATATTCGATACCATACGTAATAGTTGGCCAGCCATAGTTTTTGCCGCCCTGTAGTCTGTTGAGTTCATCGCCGCCACGTGGCCCATGTTCGCTTTGCCAGATATCTCCGGTAACAGGATGCAGCGCTAATCCCTGCGGATTCCGGTGTCCCATACTATAGAGTTCTGGTAGTGCCCCTGACGTGGTGAAAGTCGGATTTGCAGCGGCTGGCTGACCGTTGGTATTGATTCGTATCACCTTGCCCAGTCCTGCGGTTACCGATTGTGCTAATGGTCTTGTTGCCAGGTCTGATCGTTCGCCTGCACTCACGATGAGGTTACCGGTTTTGTCGAAAATAATTCTGCCACCATAATGCAATGTGCCATTATAAGCCGGCCCTGCACGGTAAATTATTGTAGCATTCTCAATGGTCAGTTCATTTTGTGCCAACCGACCCTTTGCTACTGAAGTTTGTGTACCACCCGGCACATTTTCTGAAAATACCCAATAAACCATTCGATTGCTTGAAAACTGCGGATCGATACAAAGGCCGAGTAATCCGCCCTGTCCGTTTGCATTTACGGCGGGAAGACCGGTTATCGGTGCGCTTAAGGTTCCGGTAGAGGTGGCGATGCGCATGGTGCCAGCTTTTTGAGTAATTAAAAATCTCCCGTCAGGAAGGGTTGTAATACCCCAGGGAGCAATAAGCGATGTTGATATTGCGGTGCCTTGTATCGCCGTATTGGTACGTACCGCTGTCATTCTCGTTTGTCCGGCAAAGGCCGGAGGATAACTGGTATTCGGAGCACTGGTTTCAACGCCAGGACCAATAACCGGGTCAATTTCAGGATCTGTTTCATCAATGCTTCCTTTGGAGCATGCTGCTGCCAGCAGAACGAAACTGGCGATGGTAATCAGGTTAAGCTTGTTTTTCATGGTAGTGATTTTTAGATTTCTGATTAATTTTAGTTCAATTAAAGCTGCTACTTGTAATGAATATTCTTGTTATCATCGATATAGAAACCATAATCTTTTTCGTGATAAAAAATATGGTAAGGGTTATCCTTTGTTGCACCAAGGGTTTGTAAAACAGGAAAGAATGCACTAAAGATTGGTGTCATTCTGTCAACGGTTTCCTGAAAAGCTACCTCTTTAAGATCAATCGAGGCTTTAAGCGCTTCAGATGCTTGTTTGCCCGCTGCACTTTTATCCTGATCTGCTTCTGCTAAGGCTGGCTTCAGTTCCAGGTCTATCTCGGCACGTTCTGCAAGTGCTTTTTCTTTATTTTCTAAGTATTGAATTGCTAGTATTTCATTTTCCATAATTAGTTAACCGGCATCCATGAAAATAGTTTCCAATAAAAGAATTCTCCTTTCAATGGCACTGATCGCCGCGTTTAGCGGTTTTACAAAATAATCCACCATGGAAAAACAGTAAGCAGATAATAATAAAACTTGCTACCAAGACTAACTTCGATCCGCTGTAACCTCTGCAATGTAATGCGCCAGAAAAGGAGCTGTTCTACTTTCTGTACAACGGCTAAGTCCTTCGGTTGTTCCTGCATATACAATTTTACCTCCTTCATCTCCGGTGCCAGGCCCGATATCAATTACCCAATCACTCTGGGCAATTACCTGCATATCGTGTTCTACAATAATTATTGTATTTCCGGCATCCGCTAATTTATTGAGCTGTATCATCAATCTTTCAACATCAGCAGGGTGGAGTCCGGTTGTTGGCTCATCAAGTACGTATAGCGAAGACCCTTTCTGAATTTTTTGCAATTCGGTAGCGAGCTTGATTCGCTGTGCTTCTCCACCGGAAAGTTCAGTTGCAGATTGTCCCAGGCGCAGGTATCCCAATCCAACTTCCTGAAGAATATCGAGTGAACGGTAAATCTGTGGATCTTCATCAAAAAGGTTTCGCGCCTGGTCTACAGTTAGTTCCAGAATCTGGGCGATGGTTTTGTCTTTAAAAGTCACCTCGAGCGTAGCGTTGTTATAACGTGTTCCGTCACATACCGGACAAGGTGTATAAACACTTGGCAAAAATAGCAATTCAACCATTACGAAGCCTTCTCCCTGACATCTGGGGCAACGGCCTTTAGCTACATTGAAAGAAAAACGACCTGCATCGTATTTTCGCTTTCTGGCCAGCGGTGTTTCCGCGAATCGTTTTCGCACATGGTCAAAAAGACCGGTATATGTGGCCAGGTTTGAACGGGGGGTACGCCCTATAGGCTTTTGGTCTACAACAACCAAACGGGAAATGTTATTCAATCCCGATATGATTTTGCCTTGAACAGGAGCACTGACTTCTGCGTAATAACCATCGGCCGGGTTTACAGGCAACACTTCAAAATCTTGTCCAAGTCCTTTGGCGACGAGTTCTACGAGAATGTGGCTCACCAGACTGCTTTTGCCCGATCCTGAAATACCGGTTACGCAAGTCAATAAGCCGAGTGGAAACTCAACGCTGATATTTTTGAGGTTATGCCTGGTGGCTCCGCCAATACTCAGCTTTCCTGTTGTCTGACGGTTAGCTGAACGATTCTTTACAGGTGCGCTGAGGAGATATTTGGAGGTGAGTGAGTCTGCGATATTCTTTAGGCCGCCCGGCAAACCATTATATAAAATCTGGCCTCCGTGTGCACCTGCAGAAGGCCCCACATCAACAATCCAGTCTGCATGGCGGATGACTTCAATTTCATGTTCTACGACAAAAATGCTGTTCCCTGCTGCCTTTAGTTTGTCCAGGATGTTAAGCAGCGCCCGGGTATCTGCCGGATGTAATCCTGCGGAGGGTTCGTCAAGTACATAAACAACGCCAAAAAGATTTGAATGAACCTGTGTGGCCAGGCGGAGCCGTTGAAGTTCTCCAGGTGAAAGGGTAGGAGTGGTCCTTTCTAATGTAAGATAGCCAAGTCCCAACTCGAGCATCACGCTGATGCGCGAAAGGATGTCGGCGCAAATCCTGTGCTTAACCACTTGTTTTTCGCTTTTTCCGTTATTGCGGGCATATTTTCTAACAATAGCAGAAAGTGACGAAAGGGAGAGACGTGACATTTCTGCGATATCTTTTTTATCAAACTTAACCGATAGCGCGGCGCGCTGCAGGCGTTTGCCTTCGCATACCGGACAGGGTGTGCTGATCATGAATTCACTGACCCTTTTTTTCATCAGTTCAGACTGACTTGACGAAAAGGTTTTGAGCACGTACGGTTTTGCACCTATAAAAGTACCCATATAATCTGGTGTTCTTTTCTGCCTGATTGCCTTTGCTGTCTCCTCCGGCGTAAAACCCGGATATACCGGTACCGTTGGTGTTTCTTCTGTAAAGAGGATCCAGTCGCGGTCTTTTTGTGGCAAATCTTTCCACGGAATATCTACATTGTAGCCCATTGAAACCAATATGTCGCGTTGGTTCTGTCCCTGCCAGGCTTTTGGCCAAGAGGCAATAGCATGTGCCCTGATACTAAGGGAAGCATCAGGTACCATTGTTTTCTCTGTCACTTCAAATACGCTTCCAAGTCCATGGCATTCGGGGCATGCACCCTCTGGCGTGTTGGGCGAAAAGCCCTCTGCATAAATGATTTCCTGATCTTCAGGATAATCTCCTGCCCTGGAGTATAACATGCGGAGCAGGTTTGAAAGGGTGGTAACACTGCCAACAGAAGACCTGGTGCTGGCGCCTCCGCGCTGTTGCTGGAGGGCCACTGCGGGCGGAAGTCCATCTATCGAATCCACCTCGGGTACACTCATTTGATTGAAGAGGCGGCGTGCATAAGGAGAGACTGATTCCAGATACCGTCGTTGTGCTTCGGCATACAAGGTCCCAAAGGCCAGTGACGACTTACCTGATCCGGATACACCGGTAAATACTACCAGTTTGTCGCGTGGTATATCAAGCGAAACATCTTTCAGGTTGTGCTCCCGTGCGCCGCGGATCCTGATCATATTGTTATTATTTTTATCTGCCATCATGTATTCAATATTACAAAGATCCAAACCGCTATATTGTTTTAAAACCAGCAGAGATAATTTCTTCTTTGAAAATATAATTATGGTCAAACATTATATGAGCTTTGTTTGTATAGTAGCTACTATCGAGAATCATTAACACTTTATTTATTCTATGAAGCTACCTATACAAAGGCAAATTTTCTTTCTGGCCTTGTTTTCTCTAGCCGCAGGTGCGCAGGCTCAAATCAAAACAGATACAGTCCGGCGCCGAACGGACAGTACTTCCCGGCCAGTTAATCCACCAGATACTGTCCCGAAGACGCAATCCATACCAGAAACTCCAGTAAAAACGCCTCCCAATCCTCTCTCTGGAAGATCAGCCGCTCCGGCCAGTACAGGTAACAACCTAACCAACACTTCCTCATCCAAATCATCAGATACGACGGCTATCGTAGTGAAAGGTACTGTACGCGATGAAAAAAATCTTCCTGTTCCAGGCGCTGTTGTACAGGTTGTAGGAAAACCTGTTAAAACCACTACTGATGAAAATGGAAAGTTTACCATCAATCTGCCAGCTAAAAACAGCAGCATTCAGGTATTGTTTATCGGATATATCACTAAAACAGTTACACCCGGAACCCAGCGTGAGCTTTCAATAACCCTTGTTCCATCCAGCCAGAAGTTAGACGATGTTGTGATTACGGGTTATTCTACCCAGCAAAAGAAAGACCTTACGGGAGCCGTATCTCAAATCAGATCATCGGATATCGACAATATGCCGGTTGGGGGTGTTGATCAGGTACTTCAGGGAAAAGCTGCCGGGGTTTCTGTAACACAAGGCACAGGCGCTCCTGGTGAAGGTATTGCTGTGCGTATTCGCGGTATCGGAACCATTAACAATAACAATCCGCTCTATGTGATCGATGGCGTGCCAAGTACATCAGGCATTAACCAGATTTCACCAACAGATATTGAAAGTATCAGTATTCTAAAGGATGCTTCTTCGGCCTCAATCTACGGTGCCCGGGCATCTAATGGCGTAGTAGTTGTCACTACGAAAAAGGGAAAATCAGGAAAATCACATTTCAACCTGTCGCAATATACAGGTGTACAGGTACATGGCGATTTGATTAAAATGGCCAATACCGAACAGTACGTTGCAGCATTTAACACCGCTGCTATGGCAGACGGCAGAACGCAGATACCAGCTACTTTGATAGCTGGTCTTCCGAACGTAAACTGGCAAAAGGAGGTTCTTAAACCCGCATTGATCAACAATACTAACCTCTCTGTAGATGGCGGAAATGAAACAGGTAACTACCTGGTAGCGGCAAACTATTACAAACAGGATGGTTTGATCAATAACAGTGCTTATGATAGGTTTAATCTGAGGACTGCCGTAAACAGTACACTATCGAAAATATTTTCTACAGGCCTAAACCTTAACCTTTCTTATGCACGCACCCGGCAGGTAGGAGCCTCAGGCGATGGTTTCGGAAGCGGAAACCAGGGCGCCAGTGTGATGCGTTATGCGCTTTTCCGCACGCCGGCTACACCCGTGTTTAAACCCAACGGAGATTATGTAGACCTTCCGGATAATCCCGCTTTTTTTGGGGATGGATTGAATCCGGTAGGATATGCGGATAACTTTGACAGAAACAATAATGCCTATAGCATGCTTGGTAACGTATTTCTGGAGGCTAAAATTCTCGAAGGTTTAAAGTTCCGTACTACCCTCGGTGGTACGCTGGTCATCACCGACTTTAAGCAGTTTTTTAAAATCTGGGGAGATCGCGCACAGAACTCACCTGGTAGTTTAGCCCGCTCAAATGCTAACCAGTTGGATTATAACTGGACCAATACCCTGACTTATAACCTTAAACTGGGCGACAACCATACATTTAACTTCCTGGCCGGATCGGAAAGTATCAAAAGCCGCACTAACGGCCTCTCTGCTTCAAGGTCAATTTTTCCAAATCAATCTGCAGATTTCCAGTACCTGGATAATGGAATTGGCATACAGCAGAATGGAGAGAACGAATCCCGATGGGCATTGTTCTCCTTGTTTGGACGGGCCGATTATCAATATGCTGAAAAATATCTTGCCAGCTTTACCGTTCGCCGGGATGGGTCTTCGCGCCTGAATCCTGCAAACCGGTATGGTAACTTCTATGCCGGCTCAATTGGCTGGAGGTTAGATCAGGAATCTTTTTTAAAGAATTTTAAACCACTATCGATGCTGAAACTGCGGGCAAGCATCGGGCAGACCGGAAATCAGGAAATCAGTAATTATGCCTATACCTCACTGAATTCCTTTGTAGGCTTCTATCCATTTGGCGGCACACCTGTAATCGGAAACTCCCTCACCTCGAGAGGAAACAGCAACATTACCTGGGAAACCAGCACACAAAGCAATTTTGGTTTGGATGTGGCATTTTTCGACAATGCACTTCAGCTGAATGCCGACTATTTCATCCGGGATAATTCTGATATTCTTTTTGCCAATCCGTTGCCACCAAGTGCTGGCGGAGGTGGCAGCCCATATGTCAATGCCGGAAAAGTCCGTAATCAGGGCATTGAACTACAGGTTTCCTACCGTGGAAAAATTGCAGAGAACTGGAGTTTTGATGTATCAGGAAATGTGGCTACTTTAAATAATAAAGTACTTTCATTAGCTGGTTCGCCAATTGTAGGAGGCAGGATTGACAATGAGTATTATGCTACATTGACTACTGTTGGACAGCCCATAGGCGCTTTTTACCTGCTTCCTATGGAAGGTATTTTCCAGAATGATCTGGATATTTTCACCCATGCCTATCAGGGCGCCGGAATTCAACCTGGAGATGTAAAATATAAAGATTCGAATGGAGACGGCCTTATCGATGAGAAAGACAGAGAATTCGCCGGGAGTCCGATTCCGAAATTAACCTATGGTTTTACAGGCAATCTGAAATTCAAGCAATTTGATCTGAGTGTATTTTTTCAGGGCGCTTACGGCAATAAACTGTATAATCAGGTAGCTACCGATATTGAAGGCTTTTACCGCGCCTTTAATATCACTGAGCGCATTGCCACCGGAAGCTGGAACGGAGCGGGCAGTACCAATGAGTTTCCGCGCCTTACCTGGAGCTCGGCTTCTTCTACAAACAATAAAAGACCTTCAACCAGATTTCTGGAAAATGGCTCTTATTTGAGACTAAAAAATTTACAGATAGGTTATACCTTAAGCCCCAAAATATTGTCGGCCTTAAAAATCGCTTCAATGCGGGTTTATGCCAGCGGTCAAAACTTATTGACATTTACGAAATACACGGGTCTGGATCCTGAAATTTATACCAGCAGTAACGGCCAGGGAGATGGTGTACGCGCTGTAGGGATTGACTGGGGAACTTATCCTTCGGCAAGAATTTATACGCTTGGTCTTAATCTTAATTTCTAATCTGATGAAAAAACTATATATATTATCCTTTATCGCATTAACGTGTTCAACCCTCGGATGCAAGAAATTTCTGGATCAGCCGGCACTGGGCTATTACTCGGACTCAGACCTTTTTAGCAATGATGCTACCGCAAGAACTGCAGTTAATGCCGCTTATATTCCGCTAACTTTTACCGACGCCGCTTCTAATCCGGTGTGGGTTTTGGGCGACGTGGCAACTGATGATGCCATTATTGGTGGAAATGCAGGAGAACAGGCTGACTATACTGCCATTGATCTGTACAATATTCTGCCGGGAAATGCCGCTGTACAATCTCTTTGGGCACGATATTACGATGGCATTAACCGCTGTAATGTCGTTACCGGTGGGCTCACTTCCGATAATACTAACGTATCGGAAGCGGTTAAAACACAAATTCTGGCGCAGGCAAAGTTTCTGCGTGGCTATTACTACTTTATGCTGACGAATTTTTACGGCAATATTCCCTTGCGGTTGAAAGTAGCAACACTTGAAGATGCAGCACTCGCCGCTACACCACAGGCACAGGTATACACCCAGATTGAAAAGGACCTCACTGAGGCTGCTGCCGGGCTGCCTTCAAAGTGGGAATCGGCTACTGATCAGGGAAGGGCAACTAAAGGAGCCGCACTGGCATTGCTGGCCAAGGTTTCCCTTTTTCAGAATAAATATCCTCAGGCTATTCAATTCAGCGAACAGGTAGAAGCACTGGGCTATATGCTTACAGACAATTTTGCAGATAACTTTAATTCTGGTGCAAAAACGAATAATGAAGCGATTTTCTCGGTATGGCATAGTCGTGGGGCCCAACCATCACAAGGCAACTCATTAAATTACTGGTTTGCACCGAGGGCACTTAACGGTGCAGGAACCTTTTTCCCAACGCAAAGTCTGGTCGATAATTTTGAACCCAATGATCCCAGGCTCGATTTAACACTGGCCAGGGCGGGCAAACCTTATTACGATAACAGCTTTGATGCATCATGGACTACCACAGGTTACCTTTCAAAAAAACATATCCAGCCGATAAGTGAGGTGCCGGTGACTACTAAAAATGATGGTAACCTGAATTACGAGGCTATCCGGTTTGCAGATATATTACTCATCAAAGCTGAAGCCTTAAATGAGTCGGGCCAGTCTACGGCAGCATTAGTACCATTGAACCGTATCCGCGAACGGGCACGTAAAAACTTTTCCGGAACAGCACCCGCTGGTTTACTCGCACCGGTAACGGTTGTAAACCAATCACAGTTAAGAGATATCATCCGCAGGGAACGACGTTCGGAGCTGGCGCTGGAATTTCACAGATTCTTTGATGTGATGCGTTATGGACAGGCCTTTGCTGAATCTGCACTCAAACCTGGTGCACCAAATTTCAACTATAGCACGAACAGGTTCTTTCCTATCCCTCAAACAGAACTAAATGCTAACGGAAAACTTTAATCACAATGAAAATGAACGCTAATATTCACAGATATACCAGGTATTGTTTGACCTTATGTTCGCTGCTCTTTCTCATTTCATCTTGTAAAGACGATGTGGAAGTACCTGATTATGCTTCTAATAAATCAGGGCTCACTCAACTGGCTGACTCGCTGTCACGGGTGTACAATAGTAGTGTTGAAGGACACGATATCGGTCAATACCCAAAGCAGGCCCGTGCCGAGCTGAAATCTGCACTCGATCTGGCTGTTAATGTAAACGCAGGAGCCTTTACTCAACAGGAAGTAAATAACGCATTAGCAAATTTAAGAAGAGTGGCCACCGCTTTCAGCGCAAGGAGAATTGAGGAAGTGGCAGCATCGAACCTTATTGCCAAATGGCTTTTTAGTGGTAATGCTCAGGATGCTACTTCAAACGGTCATGACGGAACGCTGATGACAGGAATTATAGGAAACGCGGCGAATCACAGTGACGGGGGGCGACTTCCTGTTGCTACCGCCGATCGTTTTGGACGTGAGGCGAATGCCTATGCGTTTGATAATGGCGCATATATTGAAATACCCTATACCGCTTCGTTAAACCCCGACCAGCTCACCATGAGTTTATGGGTCAATGTAAAAGAAGCCAACGCAGATAATTACATGGTTTCATTAAATAAATGGAACGGATTTAAATTTCAGCTGCAATCGGATAATTTTCTGTTTATGACATTGAAAACCACCTCGGGAACTTACGACCGGGATAGTAACCCCGGGAAGATGACCGTTGGCGCCTGGCACCATGCAGTGGTTACAGCAGGGAATGGCGCAATTACTTTCTATGTGGATGGTGTTCAAACCAGAACAGAAAGTGCTTCAGGTACAGCATTTCACCTGACTAGCCCCGTAAATATGGCAATTGGCCAGATCCTTCCGAAAAGCACACTCAACTTCACAGATACATCGAGTCCGTTCTATTATTCCAGTGCTGCTTATTTCCGGGGTTCACTGGATGACATCAGGTATTATAACAAAGCGCTCAGTGCGGATGAGGTACTTCGGATCTATAACAACGAAAAACCGGACTAATTTAAATCTGGTTCCTTCATTGAAAAGCTGTCTCCATGTGGGGGCAGCTTTTTTATTATATCAGAAATGCAACAGGCTAATGCACCAGGATTAAAATATTATGTCATCAATCTTCAATGGCTTCGATACCATCATCCTTTAGTTTTGCCAAGTGCATCTTCATGGTATTTACCTGATCATCCGGATGGCCCGCCCAGATTGTAATTTCACCCACAACTTTAAAAGGATCTTTGGAACGATAGGAGAGACTTGGGTTACCCGGGAACTTTTTATCTGTAAGATTAGGATCATCTTCGATGGGCCCGGTGGGCTCCACGAGATAAATCCGCTCTCTTCCATCCCCCAAAGCAAGTTCCGCCCCCCAAACGGCCGCATCAAGTGTTGCACTCAGGTAAATAAACTTTGCATTTTTATTTTGTCCGTAATTAGAACTGATGCCTGTTGTAATGTATTCACCGATTTTTAAAACTGCTTTTGTTCCGTGAAAATAGGTTTGTTTAAAAGGACTGTGAGCCATGGTACTGGTTTTAGGTTTAATGTTTTGTTCCATCAGAATAACGGATTAGCGTAAATTCCTGTATGCACTGAGGTCTAAAGTATTAAAAAAATTATGTTTTGTGAGCTCATTTAAAGATATATTTTCCTGCCACTGCTAATACCTGCGTCGCTGTTAAGTCGGGCTTTGGTCGGACTTTGGTCGGGCTTGTGACAATTGTACCCGACTGAACTCCGACCAAATAGTGAAATAAGTTTGAAGAAAATGTTAACTAATTGAAAACCATTGCTTATATTAGTATGATCATCCCATAATATTATTATTAATTTTTAAATTTATGTATTATGGCAGTATTGAATGACGGCATTAATGGAGGTTTCCGCGGAAAGGTTGGAACCGTAGTTGGCTACCCGCAAAACGGGAAATGGGTGATCAGGGCATTACCAAAGCCCAGCACAAAAAACAAAAAGAGTTCTGTTAAGCAGAACAAATGTAGAAAGAAGTTCAGGGATTTGCAGGAATTTATGTCTCCTGTACAGGAGTTTATCCGAACTGGTTTTAATCTTGAGGCGCGGAGTAGAAATCTATCTGCGCATAACGCAGCAAAGTCATACAATATGCAGCATGCATTCAATGCCGATGACCAGCTTGACTACAGCAGGATTGCCGTCACTTACGGGAAGCTCGAAATGCCGGAGGAAATTTCTGTAAAGGATAATGAGCAGGGTATTGAGGTTCAGTGGGTAAATCTGCTTGGAGATTCACTGATCCGAAACCGCGATCAGGTGATGATCCTAGCATATTGCTTAGAGAGACGTAAAGCTGCTGTATTGTACAGCGGCGCGAAGCGCAAAGCCGGATTAGAACAACTGGAAATTGCGACTGCACTAAAAGGAAAAAAATTCCACATCTGGGTTGCGTTTATCGCCGATAACCGTGAATCTGTTTCGACCAGCAAATATATGGGAGAAATTTTATATTAGTCATTTCCATACCGCAGAGGCACCCGAAAGACTTAGCTGTCAGGGGTGCCTTTGCGGTTAATTACCTATACCATGGTTTTCTTCCATTTGCCTTTTTTGAACAGGATAAAGGCTGCAAGGGCTATACCTGCCTCAGCTGTGGGAATTGCAATAAAAACACCAGTGGGTCCGAATTCGAGATACTTCGCCAAGAAATAAGCCAGTGGAATCTGAAACAACCAGAATGCAAATATATTAATCTTGGTTGGCGTCCAGGTATCACCTGCACCATTGAATGCACTGCTAAACACCATAGCTGCACCATAAATTACAAAACCGATACTCAAAATCTTTAGCGCCTTTCCTGCAATCGCAATTACGGCCAGATCTGATGTAAAAAACGAAGCGAAGAGGTGCCCGCAGGTCAAAAATACCACACTTACGGTGGCCATGAAAATAATAATATATTTTAGGGTCTGAAAAACCGATTGTTCAGCACGCTCTATATGGCCGGCACCCAGATTCTGGCCCACCAGCGTAGCAGCTGCATTACTCAGCCCCCAGGCGGGCAGCATAAAAAACATCATTAAACGCAGGGCTGTCTGGTATCCTGCCGAACCTTCATCGCCACCTGTCGTGGCCACTAGTTCTGCCAGAAAGACCCAACTGCAACTCGCTATGACAAACTGAAAGATAGCAGGTGCAGCAATTTTAACAATGGCCCTGATCTGGCTAAAATCAGGAATAAAATGGCTGACACGTATTTTAAGGGCATTTTTTCCATTGAATAGCTGATATGCCTGATATATGACTCCAAGGCCACGTCCAATAGTAGTGGCAATTGCGGCGCCTGTTAATCCAAAGGCCGGAATGGGCCCGAAACCATTAATTAAAAGAGGGCAGAGGAGGATGTTAGCGATATTGGCGATCCACAAACTTCTCATGGCGATGGCGGCATTGCCTGCACCGCGAAATATTCCGTTGATCAGAAACAGTAATACAATGATGATGCTTCCGCCCATCATAATGCGTACGAAAGGGGTGCCATGATGAGCCGTTTCGCTGGAGGCACCCATCACGCGCAAAATATCACCAGCGTAAATTAAACCTAATATGCTGATGATGATATTGATCACCACGGCAATAACAATGGTTTGCATACCTGCCTTTGCAGCTGCATCAGGATTTTTCTCCCCAATTCTTCTGGCTACAACAGCAGTAGCTGCCATGCTTAAACCAATGGCGAGGGAATAAATAATGGTGAGTACGGATTCCGTTAGTCCAACCGTTTGTATGGCATAACTACTGTTTTCCAGGTGTCCGACAAAATATAAATCAACGAGCGCGAAAACAGATTCCATGGCCATTTCTAGCATCATTGGAATAGCGAGTAAAATGATCGCACGCTTGATGCTAATGGATGTCAGATCGACTTCATTACCCTTTATTGACTGTACGAGTAAACTAAAAAAAGAAGATAATTTGCCCGGTGTCTTTAGTGACTGTGACATATTGTTAGCATTAAATTGTAGTAATAACTAGATACTGTAGGCCTCAATCATTTCTGCAGAAACTTTGGTTCCGCGGCCAGTGTTCAAATCGATCAGCACATAATCAAAGATACCATCGGAAGACACTTTTCCGGTTTTTTTATTGATAATTTCAAACTGTACTGAACAACCTTTCTCCTGCATGGTTAAAATCCCGGTTCTAATCAGCATCAAATCGTTCATTAACAGAGGACGCTTGAAACTAATATCTACGCGGCTTACCACCCAGCCCAAACCCTGATTGGTGAAGTGTTCCCAGGGCATACCATAAAATTTTTCCATTTGCTCGTAACGGGCAGCAAGTACATAATCTAAGTATTTACTGTTGTGAACATGGTTAAACATGTCTATATCATCAGGCCGTACGCGCAGCTCGCTTTCGAAAATGCTAAATTGATTCTTTTCCAAGGTAAATGTTTTGTGCAAAAGTAAGGTATTCGTTCTATTTGTAATCGCTTAAAACAACTCATCCATTAAACAATTCACTCTACTTTGTTAATACAGAAAAATACTTTATCTTTGCGCCACAATTAATTAATTTTTATTGCTTTAATATTATTCAAGAAATGTATTTAAGTCCAGAAAAGAAAGCCGAAATCTTTAAACAACACGGCGAAGTAGAAACCAACACTGGTTCTGCTGAAGGTCAGGTAGCGTTATTTACATACCGTATTGCGCACTTAACAGAACACTTAAAGAAAAATCGTAAAGATTTCTCTACACAGTTGTCACTTCAAAAATTAGTAGGTAAACGCCGCGGTATTTTGGCTTACCTATACAAAAAAGATATTGAGCGCTACCGTGCTATCATCAAAACTTTACAGTTGAGAGATATCATTAAACAAAAATAAGCGAATTTTATCAGCGAGAGCCATTCTTTAGGGAATGGCTTTTTAATTTACCTTAAAATATTTTTGCCTGAATTTTATAGATAGGAATTTTTAATCTTATCTTCGTTAGCAAAAACAAAAACATATATAAACAACGGTGTGTAGAAAGAGGAAAACACATCATAATTCTATTTAAATGAATGTAATAAAAAAATCGTTCGATTTGGGCGATGGCAGAATTGTAGAAATTGAAACTGGTAAACTGGCGAAACAAGCCGATGGTTCGGTAGTAGTTAAAATGGGCGACACCATGTTATTGGCTACAGTTGTATCTACTGTAGGTGCAAAACCAGGTACCGACTTTTTACCTTTATCAGTTGATTATCAGGAAAAATATGCGGCTACAGGCCGTATTCCAGGAGGCTTTTTACGTCGTGAAGCAAGATTATCGGACTACGAGGTTTTAATCTCACGTTTGGTAGACAGGGCTTTACGTCCGATGTTCCCTAGTGATTATCACTCTGATACCCAGGTGATGATTTCATTAATTTCTGCTGATAAAAATATCATGCCTGATTGTTTAGCTGGTTTAGCTGCATCAGCTGCATTATCTGTTTCAGATATTCCTTTCAACGGTCCGATTTCTGAAGTTCGTGTTGCTAAAATCGATGGTAAGTTGGTAATCAACCCATACGCCAGCGATTTAGAGCGTGCAACTTTAGAATTTATGGTTGCTGGTTCAGCAAACGATATCGGCATGGTTGAAGGCGAGTGTGATGAAATTCAGGAAGATGAAATGGTTGAGGCATTGAAATTTGCACATGATGCAATTAAAGTTCAATGCGCCATTCAGGTTGAATTAACAGAAGCTACAGGCAAAACTGTAAAACGCGAATATAGCCACGAAGATCACGATGCTGATTTAAAAGCTAAAGTTTACGCTGATACTTACGATAAAGTATATGCTGTAGCAAAGTCGGGCTCAAATAAAGATGAGCGTAAAGTTGGTTTTACCAATATCATCAATGAGTTTTTTGAGGCAATGCCTGAAGATACTGCAGATTTGACGAAAGCAATGGCTAAACATTATTACCATGATGTACAGTACGATGCCATCAGAAATCTGTTATTAGATGAAGGTATCCGTTTAGATGGCCGTAAAACCACTGAAATCCGTCCAATCTGGAGCGAAGTAGGTTATTTACCTGCAGCACACGGATCGGCAGTTTTTACACGTGGTGAAACTCAATCATTAACATCAGTTACCTTAGGAAGCAAGGATGATGAACAAATGATTGATGGTGCTTTCTTCAATGGTTATCAGAAATTCTTATTGCACTATAACTTCCCGGGTTTCTCAACAGGTGAGGTTAGACCAAACAGAGGTGCTGGTCGCCGCGAAATTGGCCACGGTGCATTGGCACAACGTTCATTGAAAAAAGTGTTACCTCAGGGTGCTGAAAATCCATATACCATCCGTGTAGTATCTGACATTTTAGAATCTAATGGATCATCATCTATGGCAACTGTTTGTGCTGGTACATTAGCACTAATGGATGCAGGTATTAAAATCAAATCTCCGGTTTCGGGTATTGCAATGGGTTTAATCACTGATGAGAAAACCGGTAAATATGCAATCCTTTCTGATATCCTTGGTGATGAAGATCACTTAGGCGACATGGACTTTAAAGTAACAGGTACTGAGAACGGTATTGTTGCCTGTCAAATGGATTTGAAAATCAACGGATTATCGTACGAAGTTTTAACCAAGGCATTACTTCAAGCTAAAGAGGGTCGTTTACACATCTTAAACGAGATGAAGAAAACGATCAGCCAGCCAAATGAGGATTACAAACCACATGCTCCACGTATCGTTTCTTTAGTTATTGATAAAGAATTTATTGGTGCTGTAATCGGCCCAGGCGGTAAAATCATTCAGGAAATGCAACGTGAAACCGGCGCTTCTATCTCTATTGAAGAGGTTGATGGTAAAGGAAATGTTGAGATCTTCGCTGACAATAAAGCGGCAATTGATTCGGCAGTTTCGAGAATTCGTGCTATCGTTGCGAAACCGGAAATTGGTGAAGTTTACCAGGGTAAAGTAAAATCAATTATGCCGTTTGGTGCATTTGTTGAGATTATGCCAGGTAAAGATGGTTTGTTACATATCTCTGAAATTTCATGGCAGCGTTTAGAAACGATGGATGGTGTATTGAAAGAAGGTGATAAAATTGAAGTTAAATTATTAGACATCGATAAACAAGGTAAAATGAAACTTTCACGTAAAGTTTTATTACCAAGACCAGAAAAACCTGCTGCTCCGCAAGCATAAATAAAATTCAGGCGGCGGGATTCCGCAGTCGGGAGAAAAGATTAGCCCTTTCAGAATAAAGCTGAAAGGGCTTTTTTTGTTTATGGTTATTTTGTTTAATTAGGATTTTGTAACTTGCCTTATTACTATATATACAATTTACCCGTTGTTGCGCGGCACGAAGCAATGACGAAAACAACTGATTTGAATGAAAAAGATTATTGCCCCATCCATACTATCTGCCGATTTCGGCAATTTGCAGCGAGATATTGAAATGATCAACAGAAGTGATGCTGACTGGTTTCATGTCGACGTTATGGATGGTGTGTTCGTGCCAAATATATCTTTTGGCTTCCCGGTGATGGCAGCGGTAAAAAAACACGCTGTTAAACCACTGGATGTTCATTTGATGATCATTGAGCCCGATAAATACATTCAGGATTTTGCTAAAGCAGGTGCAGACCGGATTACCGTACACTATGAAGCATGCACCCATTTACACCGAACCATACAACTGATCAAGGCATCGGGATGTAAAGCGGGAGTAGCTTTAAATCCACACACACCTGTTGCCTTGTTAGGTGATATTATTGGCGATCTGGATTTAGTGTTGATTATGTCGGTAAATCCAGGCTTTGGCGGTCAGGTATTTATACCTAATACTTACAAAAAATTACAGGATCTGAAACAACTTTCGGCAGGAATAAATGATGACCTGGTTGTTCAGGTTGATGGTGGTGTAGGGGTGCAGAATATTGCCGCACTGGTAGCGGCGGGTGCAACCGCCTTCGTTGCAGGAAATGCGATTTTTGCCACAGAAAATCCCGCAGATACCATTTCCAAAATGAAAAGCCAGGCGCTTAACCGGTTAAGTGCTTAACCTTCGGTTCAGTTGACTAATTAGTTAACTACTGTCAGCTGGGTTCAATTTGCGTAAATAACCTGATATTGTATTAAAAAGATGCTCAGACTCCGGCTAACTTTTTTTCTTTTGATCGTTTGCTGCAGCGTTGGCATTGCTCAGCCCCTGGTACGGGTGTCAGGCATTGTTTACAATGAGGAGAAATTACCTTTATCACAGGTTACCGTAATTGTATTAGGTCAGGCCCAGTCGACTGTAACTGATGAGTTTGGGGTTTACACCATTTATTCAAGTTCGAAAACATTCAGCATCAAATATTCTTTACTGGGTTATCAGCAGCAAACCTTAAAGTTTGATGAACATTCAGGAGCAAGGATTAACCGGCAGGTTAGTCTGGTAGCCAATATCAATGAGCTTGAACAGGTAAATATTACTACTAAACAAAACCAGCTGAGCAATACCACCACCATCAATATTTCTGATGTTGCTTCAATGCCACTGGTATCGGGCAATTTCGAAACAATGCTTAAAACATTACCCGGTGTATCCACCAATAATGAACTCAGCGCACAGTATAGTGTGCGCGGAGGTAATTTCGATGAAAATTTGATTTACATTAATGATGTAGAGATCAACCGGCCGGTGCTAATCAGAAATGGTCAGCAGGAGGGTTTAAGTTTCATCAACGCCGAACTGGTGAGTAAGGCAAAATTTTCTGCCGGAGGCTTCGAAGCTCGCTACGGAGATAAACTGTCGTCGGTGCTTGATATTAAATACGACAGACCAGATAGCAACCAGCTAATTTTAAGTACCAGTCTCCTTAATACATCGCTGACTGCTAAACGGCTGGCAAAAAAAAGTTTCTTACTAGCCGGGATCAGGTATAAAAATAATTCGAATGTACTCATTAAGCAGGATGAAAAGGGGAGCTACAATCCTAATTTCGGAGATGTTCAACTGCTCTACCAGTATAATTTTTCGCCAAAATTCAATCTTAGTTTTCTGGGTAACATCAACATGGGACAATTTAAACTTGTACCCACAAACCGGGAAACACAATTCGGCACATTAGCCAATACATTAAGGTTAAACGTTGACTATGCTGGGCAGGAAATTGATGATTATCAAACGTTGGGTTCGGCCGTCACGGCAACCTATTCTCCCCAGCCCAATCTGGTCATTAAATTCATAAACAGCTATTTCAATACAGTTGAAAGGGAACGGTTTGATATTGATGGGAGCTATATTTTTGATGAAATAGATCCTGATTTCACAGGAGAGAACTTTGGTATGGTGACCAAAAACAAAGGTATTGGCAGCTATTACAACTATGGGCGAAACAGTTTAAATACGCAGACCCTTGCATCTGAGGTAAAGGTTGATCAAAATTTTAATAATCATTTGTTTTCCTGGGGTTTAAAGTTTGATCAGTCAAAATATAACGACAAGTTGAATGAGTATAACTACACTGATTCTGCCGGCTATATTTTACCTGTTCAGTCAAAGAATATTGTACTCCAGAATGTAATCAATGTAGAAAATAGTATTGATATTAAAAATTATAGTGCTTATATCCAGGATAGTTATACACTTTCCAGTTATGCAGAACTTCAATTAGGAACACGTGCTACATATAGTTCGTTAAGCAGGCAGCTGTTGATTAGCCCGAGGTTATTAATCGCATACCGGCCAAATTCAAACAATAAAATTTTGCGTTTTACGGCGGGTGTTTACAAGCAGCCACCATCTTACAGAACCATTCGTGAGTTCTCCGGAAAGTTGAACATTACCCAAAAGGCACAAAGTTCATATAACACCTCATTAGGATATGATTATGCCTTTGATGCATTTGGTACCCGTTTGAAATTTACCTCTGAAGCTTACTTCAAATATTCTGATCGTCTTATTCCCTATAAAATTGATAACCTGCGAATCAAGTATCTGGCCAATGAAGTTTCCAGAGGTTTCGCTTACGGGGCCGATTTCAGTATTGGCGGTGAGTTTGTGAAAGATCTGGTGTCGTATTTCAGAATGTCGGTGATGCACGCCAACGAGGATATCATCGGAGATAGCTATGTTGATAATGGAAAAATGGTTTACCCGGGCTATTTAAAGCGCCCTACGGATCAAAGAATTAATTTCTCGATCTTTTTTCAAGACAGACTTTTAAACAGCCCGACTTATAAAGTACATCTGAATGCACTCTATGGCTCACGATTGCCAATCGGGCCGCCACAAACGGCAAGATATCTGGACAGGTTTTACATTCCATCTTACAAGCGTGTGGACATTGGTTTCTCCAAGGACTTCCTGGATGATGCTGCCTTTCACAAACCTAAATTTCTCGATAAAAACTTTAATTCTGTTATTCTATTTTTCGAGGTTTTCAATATGCTGAATATCAACAATACAGTTTCATATTTATGGCTTAAAGATGTTGACAATGTACAATATGCCATTCCAAATTACCTTACTGGCAGGCAATTCAATTTAAAGCTCATTGTGAAACTGAAGCCCTAGGCAGATGTAATTGTTATACTGAAAAACCTATGCACAACTATCCATGCTTAATGGGGAAAGTTCTGTGTTTCTACTCTAAATGGTGCAAAAAAAGGAAAAATAAGGTTAAACGTTTTAATTACAAAAACCGCAATAAATACATCAATATCCGGTTGTTTTTTAACAAAATTTAATTTTTTATGATACGATTTTGTAGTCAGAACTCCTTTAAAAATTTTACATTTACGGCCATAAAACATTATATAATAAGATGAAGCATAATTTTGGCGCAGGCCCTTGTATTTTACCTCAAGAAGTGTTTAAACAAGCTGCACAGGCAGTTTTAGATTTTAACGATGGATTATCAATTTTAGAAATTTCACACAGAACAACAGAGTTTGAGGCAGTTGTTGCTGAAGCAGATAAATTGGTAAAGGAGTTACTAAATGTGCCATCGGGTTATTCCGTTTTATTTTTACAAGGCGGTGCGAGTTTACAGTTTGCAATGGTTCCAATGAACTTATTGGGCGAGGGGCAAACAGCAAGTTATTTAGATTCGGGCGTTTGGGCCACTAAGGCCTTAAAAGAAGCTAAATTTATTGGCAACGTGAATGTTGTAGCATCTTCTAAAGAGTCGAACTATACCTTCATCCCTAAGGATTTTGAAATCCCTGCAGATAGTGCTTATTTTCACTACACCTCGAACAACACGATTTATGGTACTGAGCTTTTTGAGGTGCCGGTAACTAATGTTCCTGTGGTAAGCGATATGTCATCGGATATCATGAGCCGCGTGATTGATGTTTCAAAATTTGATTTGATCTATGCTGGTGCGCAAAAGAATGTTGGTCCTGCTGGGTTGACAATCGTTATCGTTAAAGATGAAATTTTAGGTAAAACTGATCGTAAAATTCCTTCGATGTTAAATTATCAATCTCATATTGATAATGATTCCATGTATAATACGCCACCGGTTTTCTCTATCTACACCGCATTGTTGAATTTACGCTGGTTAAAATCAAAAGGTGGTGTTGCCGAAATTGAAAAAGAAAATAAAGCTAAAGCAGAAGCATTATACAGAGAAATTGACCGTAATCCATTATTTAAAGGCACTTGTGCCGTGGAAGACCGTTCAAGAATGAACATTTGCTTTGTAATGGAAAATGCTGAATTGGAAAAACCATTCCTGAAGTATGCTGAAGAGCAAGGTATCGTAGGAATCAAAGGACACAGAAGTGTTGGCGGTTTCCGTGCTTCTATGTATAATGCTTTGCCGATTACCAGCGTACATGCATTAATCGACGCCATGCAGGCATTTGAAGAAAACCAGGCAAAAGCAAATTAATAAAATTTTAGGAGATAATTGATCTGGCACATCAGCCGGTTTAATGAATTTATTCAGTGAATAAACGATATGATTAAGATATTAGCGAACGATGGAATAGATCCCATTGGAAAAGAATTACTGGAAAAAGCTGGGTTTCAGGTGGACACGGAAACCATTCCGCAGGATCAGTTGAGCGAAGCTTTGAAAAACTACGATGCCATTACGGTACGTAGTGCTACCAAAGTTAGAAAAGAACTTATAGATGCAGTTCCGAACATTAAGTTGATTGGACGTGGTGGTGTTGGTATGGATAATATTGATGTAGATTATGCCCGTAGTCAGGGTGTAGCTGTAGTTAATACACCAGCAGCCTCATCATTATCAGTTGCCGAGCTGGTATTTTCACACCTGTTTACCGGAATCAGGTTTTTACAGGATGCTAACCGCAAAATGCCTGTTGAGGGGGCAACTCAGTTTAATAACCTGAAAAAATCTTATGCTAAAGGAACCGAGTTAAGTGGTAAAACCATTGGCATTATTGGTTTCGGACGTATTGGCCGCGCTACTGCTAAAGTAGCCCTGGGTCTTGGTATGAATGTACTGGCTTATGACTTATATCCTTCTGAGTCTGAAATTACATTAGAATTTCAGGGTGGTAAATCCGTCAGCATTCCGGTTAAAACGGTATCATTGGATGAAGTAATTGCCGGAAGTGATTTCTTTAGTTTACATACACCATTTGCAGATAAGCCTATACTGGGCGCTGAAGAATTTGCTAAAATGAAGAATGGAGTTGGTATTGTAAACTGCTCACGTGGTGGTACAATAGATGAACCTGCCTTAATTGAAGCTTTAGATTCTGGTAAAGTTGCCTTTGCCGGTTTAGATGTATTTGATAATGAACCGACGCCACTGGCAGCGATTTTAACGCATCCGAAGATTTCGTTAACGCCACATATCGGCGCTTCGACTAACGAAGCCCAGGAACGTATTGGTACAGAACTTGCCACATTAATTATTGAGCACTTCAAGAAATAAATGGTTTCGTCATTTGGGGAAACGATTTGAAATGTGCTGATTGAATTTTTAAGGCCAACTGGGAAGTTGGCCTTTCTTAATCTAAAGCATTCGTAGTAATCCAATAACGATAACCCAATATCGCTTTCTGGAATGTTGTCAATTTCGCCGGGTCTTTTTTATATAAACTTGGCAGTATCCACTTATTGACTTTAGCCAAAGCCTTAAATAATCCCTTTTTCATTTCACTTTATTGCTTTAAGTTTTCTGTTGAAAAAATAAAAGCCGCCGGCCATCACCAGCAGCAAAAATACGATGATGTAATTTGCGGGACTGCTTCCGGCACTTGTCGACCTGATTCTGAGCGCTTCATTCTCATCTTGCAGCTTTTTGATATTGCGCATATAGCTTTGGATCCTTTCCTGTGAATGATCGGCCACTGCAACCTTTTGCTGGTTTTGCAAATCTTTGTACTCCATCAGCACTTTCAGTTCCTTGAAAATATTATTATCGGTTAAAACTACCTGACGCAAAATTTCATTGGAATTTTTAATGTCTTTTTTGGTTTGCCAGCCGAATATCCCGCTTCGCTGATTTAAACTTTCATCATACTGACCAAATTTGGCGCTGCGTTCGGCAAGCATAGCATTAACCTTAGCACGCTGTGCAGAAAAAGCTGATGTATCCTGTTGAGCCATAGCCTGAAATGCCGGCAACAGAACAAAAAGAAGATAAAAGAATTTATTCATGAGGTATAAACGTGAAAAGGTGAGCAGTTGTTTTAAGAGTGAAACTCTACGCGCACAATATCTCCCAGATGCAGGCCTAGCAAGCCACTTGCCTTGCCTTTATTGATGGCAATTTCAAGATGGTTACTGATCCCAAACAAGCAAAGCTTTTCACCTTCCTGCACCTCATTATAGTGCCAGCTCAGCTGCGTAATGGTTTCACTTTTTCTAAAGTAAAGCGTAAAGTCGCGGTTTTTTTGAATTCTGGTAAACAGGTCTTTCGTGATGTTGGTAATCACATTACAAAATGTATCAATATAAATCACACTACCGCGGATGATATCTTTCTCGATAACAGGGTGCAGAAGCATCTTTTGCTCAATCTCTGCTACAGGTATTCCGATGTCTTTTAACTTTCCGCCCTTTGCCAGATGAGTAGCTGCTTTAACAAAAATATCAACCAGTGGAAAGTGGAGATATTTCAGGTCCTGCATAATGTTCAGTTCTACAACATCTTCCGGAACATCATCAAAAAGCAGTGAGAATATGCCGTTATCTGCGCCTACAAAAAAGTGATCGCGATGTTTAATGGCAATGTATTTTGTGTTTTCGCTGTATACGGAATCGATGCCGATTAAATGTACTGTATTTTTAGGAAAGTAGGGGTAGGCATTCTTTAATACAAATGCAGCATAGGAAATGTTAAATGATGGAACTTCGTGGGTGATATCAACTAAATTAACGTTAGGCATAAGACTCAGCAGACTGCCTTTTAGTGCACTCTGATAAAAATCTTTTGATCCTAAATCTGTTGTTAAAGTAATTATCCCCATTAAAAATTCATTATAATTGCTTATTCTTGTGTAGAGGCATAAGCGAGTGCAAATATTCAAATTTTAATTAATATAGCCCGATAACTTTTTAAAATACTATAGTTTGAACGAATTAAAATTAACTCTGGATACCGTAAATCCTGCTCATTTTTGGGGGGCTAATAACGAGAATTATGAAATGATTAAAGGTGCCTTCGCCAAGCTAAAACTGGTGGCGAGAGGAAGTGATGTTAAGGTACTTGGTGACGAGCAGGAACTTAAGTCTTTCGAGGAGAAATTTAATCAGCTGGTGGCACACCTGGAAAAGTACAGTTCGCTCAGCAATAACGATGTGGAAACTATTTTGGGTGCCAAGGCAAATGGTGTGGCAAAAAAGGAAGTGGAAGCGCCGACTGGTGGTGGTGGTGAAGTGATTGTTTTTGGAACAAATGGCTTATTGGTGAAAGCAAGAACAGCAAATCAGCGCAGAATGGTGAGCAGTATTGCCAAAAATGACATCCTGTTTGCTATTGGCCCTGCTGGAACGGGTAAAACCTATACAGCTGTAGCGCTTGCAGTTAGGGCTTTAAAGAATAAAGAAATTAAAAGGATTATTTTGACTCGTCCGGCGGTTGAGGCAGGGGAGAACCTGGGCTTTTTACCAGGCGATTTAAAGGAAAAGATCGACCCTTATTTACGCCCACTCTACGATGCCCTGGATGATATGATCCCTGCAGAAAAGCTGAAATTCTACATTGAAAACCGGACCATCGAGATTGCACCACTGGCTTTTATGCGGGGAAGAACCTTAGATAACTGTTTTGTAATCCTTGATGAAGCTCAGAATGCTACAGATATGCAGCTGAAAATGTTTTTAACCCGTATGGGGCCAACGGCTAAATTTATTGTAACCGGCGATGTAACGCAGGTAGATTTGCCTAAGAAACAAATGTCGGGTCTGTTTAATGGTTTAAGGATTCTGGAAGACATTAAAGGCATAGACATTATTTACCTGAGCGGAGAAGACGTTGTGCGTCATAAACTGGTTAAAGACATCCTGAAAGCTTATGGAGATATTCAGTAAGTAAGGTTTTTTTCCTATTTTTACTGCCTCATGAAAGCACAAAAAGAAACCAATTTTAATTTCCCGAATCAAAGTAGTTTTTATAAAGGGAAGGTACGCGATGTATATACTATCGCAGACCAATTTATGGTAATGGTTGTATCCGATCGTATCTCTGCATTTGATGTGGTATTACCTGAAGCCATTCCCTTTAAAGGACAGGTATTAAACCAGATAGCAGCGAAGTTTTTAGCTGCCACACAGGATATTGTGCCGAACTGGGTTTTATCTGTACCAGATCCGATGGTGACAATTGGACGTATCTGCGAGCCTTTTAAAGTAGAAATGGTTATCAGAGGTTACCTTGCCGGACATGCCTGGCGTGAGTACAGTGCTGGCAAACGTAAGGTTTGCGGTGTTGCCTTGCCTGATGGATTGAAGGAAAATGATCAACTGCCTCAGCCCATCATCACACCAACTACCAAAGCGTCAGTAGGGCATGATGAAGATATTTCGAAAGAAGATATCCTAGCCAGGGGAATTGTTTCACTTACCGATTATGAAAAATTAGAGCACTATACTTACGCACTATACCAACGTGGTACTGAGATTGCAGCGAAAAGCGGACTGATACTGGTAGATACCAAGTACGAATTCGGAAAAGCGGACGGCGTGATTTACCTGATTGACGAGATTCACACTCCTGACTCATCAAGATACTTTTACGCTGAAGGTTACGAAGCCCGCCAGGCTGCTGATGAACCCCAAAAACAACTTTCGAAAGAGTTTGTGAGGAAGTGGTTAATTGAGAATGGCTTTCAGGGTAAAGATGGACAGGTGATCCCGGAAATGACTCCGGAAATTGTGAGCTCCATTTCGGAGCGGTATATTGAACTTTACGAGCAGATAGTAGGTGAAAAATTTGTAAAAGCTGATGCTGATAGCATTTCCAGCCGGATTGAAGCCAATGTTTTAAAAGCTTTGGAAACCCTTTAAATTTTTATACTTTAGTACAATAAAGATTAGAAGAGATGAAGTTTTCAGTAGATAAACATGATAAATACGTAACCTTAAAGCTTAAAGAACCAAGGTTTACAAATGATAACGCACCTGGATTAAAATCTGAATTATACCTCCTTAATGCAGAAGGATTTAAGAATATCATTGTTGATTTGAGCCATGTTAAGGAATGCAATGATGCCCAGGACCTAAGTTGCTTACTGGTTGGAGACAGATTGTGCAAATCGGTTAACGGACTTTTCATTGTAACCGGCATCAATGATGAAATTGCACCGATTATCGAATTGTCAAACATATTTCAATCTGTGACGTTTGTTAATACATTGGAGGAAGCAACGGATTTCATTTTTATGGATGAATTAGAAAAGGAATTCAGAGGCGAAAAATAGTTATTGATTTAAATAATACTAAAGCCTCGTAATGTTAAAATTTACGAGGCTTTTTACATCATACCCATATGAAATTTGAAGTTACGATTCTTGGAAGTAGTTCGGCGACACCGGTTTATAACCGGAATCCATCTGCACAGCTTTTAAATTGTAACGAAAAATACTACTTAATTGATTGTGGAGAGGGTACACAGCAACAGCTTACCAGGTACAATCTAAAAGCTGCACGGATCGATTATATATTTATCAGCCATTTACACGGCGACCATTATTTTGGCTTGATTGGTTTGCTTTCGAGTTTACACCTGAATGGCAGGGTGAAGCCTATGCAGATTTTTGGTCCTAAAGCTTTATTAGAAATCCTGGAGATTCAGTTGAGGTACTCTGATACTGTTTTAAGGTATCAAATTGAATTCATGCCGATAGAGGCAGATGAGCCAAGGCAAATTTTTGAGAATCAGGATCTGGTGGTTAAAACGATTATTCTAAACCATCGTATTCCGACAACCGGGTTTCTTTTTCAACAGAAGCAAAGACAACGGAAGCTGATTAAAGAGAAGACTGATGAAATTCCGATGGCCTATTATACCGCGTTAAAAAAGGGAATGGACGTGGAATTGCCTGATGGTCAAATCCTGAAGAGCGAGGATTATACTACGCCTGCCGACCCACCACGAAGCTACGCCTACTGCTCTGATACCATTTATGATGAGCGGTATTTTAACGTGATAAAGGGATGTGATACGCTGTATCACGAGGCGACCTTTATGCATGACCTGTTAGAGCGGGCAACAGAAACGCATCATACCACTGCTTTGCAGGCCGGAGAGGTTGCTAAAATTAATGGCGTAAAAAAATTAATCATTGGTCATTTTTCGTCACGGTATAAAACACTGCAAATGCTGCTGGAAGAAACTGAATCCGTTTTTGAAAATACGGAACTTGCAGTGGAGGGAAGAACTTTTCAGCTCTAGACTGAACTTGATAATGACGATAAAAGAGAAAGGCTTGTGATTTCTAATCACAAGCCTTTCTCTTTTACTAATGAGTTTCTTGTTTTTTTATTTATCCTTATTTCCGCCGCCAAATACAGAGAAGTGTACGTAGCGTTTTGGGTTGGCTTTTAAATCGATCATCAAAGCATCGAGGTTTTTGGATGCATTATTCAGGTTGTTATACATCTGATCATCCGTTAGTAATTGCCCCAAGCTACCTTTTCCATTTTTAATTCCTGCGATAACACTTTGCAAATCTGCAATCGCATTGTTTGCATTATCTAATGTTTCTTTAAAATTAGCTGCAGCAAATTTATCGGTAACGGTATTGATATTGGTTAAAATGTCGCTGATCTTTTTATTGTTGTTATTTAAATTAGCAGTAATTCCTTCAACATTTTTAAAGATGGCTTCGATACGCGCACTTTCAGAACCAACCAGACCGTCCACTTTTTTCGAAGTATTTTCCAGCGAAGCCAGGGTTCCTGCGATACTGTTGAAACTTCTGTCTACATTTTTCTGGAAGTTCGGATTTAAAATAGAATTCACGCTGCTCAGAATGGAATCCATTTTACCAATAATCAGTTCAGCTTTCTTTTGAACCGGCTGAACCTGTTCCATCAATCCTTTTTCTACATTGGCATTTAGTGTGAATCCGTCTTCAGCCATTTTTTTGGAGTTTCCCAAAGACATTACGATGGCCTTACTTCCTAATAAATCTGTACCTTCTAAACGGGCAATACTATTTTCAGGAATATCATATTTGCTATTGATGCTTAATGTGGCCAGGATGGTACCTCCAGGTTCGAGTTGAAGTTTAGCTACCCTGCCAATTTGGTAACCGTTAATTAAAACAGGCTTTGAAACAGTTAAGCCATCCACTCGGGTGTAACGTGCAAAAAGTGTGGTTTCGCTTGAAAAAATGGAGTTTCCTTTGAGGAAATTATATCCAATTATTAATAAAGCAATGGCAAAAGCAGCTAATATCCCTACTTTGGTTTCGTTCTTAATCTTCATGAGTGTTTTATTTAATGGCAACAAGCGCTAAAATTAATACTTTAAAACTTGTTAGAGCGCACATTTTGTTTATGGTGCTTAAATATGTAATTTTAATTACATAATGCTAACTGCACCGGTTTTGTTTGATTTTGTGTTATAATTTTTTGTTTTTGTTTGCACTTACTGGATTATTACTACCGTTATTTCACCTCAATGTTTTTTTTATAGGTTTTAATGGCCTCCAGAATAGAACTGGCAACTTCATCCTGTCCTTTAGCTGAGTAAATGTATTTCTCTTCTTCAGCATTGGAAATAAAACCAATTTCAGTTAATACAGCCGGCATGCCACATCTTTGCAACACCAGCACACCTTGCTCTTTAACGCCTCTGCTGGCACGTTCATCGCGACTGATGTAGGCATTTTGAATAAGTTTGGCAAATTTAATGCTTTTATCCCGAAAGGTGTTTTTTAAAAGTGATAAAAGAATAAATGAACTTGGATTGGATGGGTCGTAGCCATCATATTTACTTTTATAGTTTTTTTCAAGTTTAATATCGGCATTTTCACGAATGGCGGCGTCTTGCTCTTTTAGGCGATGTGATCCGGCGACCAGGGTTTCAACCCCCTTTATATGTTTGTTCCCGGGAGGCATAGAGTTGCAATGTATGGAAATGAATAAATCGGCCCCCGCATCATTTGCAATTTCTGCCCTTCTGTATAAGTCTACGTCAATATCTGTTTTCCGGGTGTAGATCACTTTGATATCCGGGAGGGCTTCTTTAATTTTTTCACCGAGCTTGAGACTTACCTTAAGGGCAATAGCCTTTTCTGTGGAGATCTTTCCAGATGCACCCGGTTTTCTGCCGCCGTGACCGGGATCGATTACAATTGTTTTAATCCTGTAACCCTGTGCAGCTAACTCCAACGAAGGAATTAATGAAACGAATAACAGGACTAAAAGCAGTTTAATCTTCATTTATTTATATTTAGAAAGAAGTTTCAGCAATACGCCTGTAATTTTTAATCGCTTTGATGATACCACCTACAATTTCATTTTGTCCCTCCGGAGAACTCATATAGTCCTCCTCATCAGGATTGCTTACAAAACCGATTTCGGTTAACACAGCGGGCATTGAGGCTCTTGCCAGTACGGCCAGGCTTTTCTCCTGAACACCGCGGTTTATCCTGCCGGCGTTAACATATTCCTGTTGTAACATAGAGGCAAACTTCAGGCTTCTATCCCTGTTCGTTTGTTTCATTAACGAGATCATGATGTCGTTTTCAGGAGTGTTTGCAATAAAACCCTCATAGTTTTTCTGGTAGTTGTCTTCCAGAAACATGGAAGCATTTTCCCTTTTTATCACTTCATCTTGCTCACTCATACGTCCTGTTCCCGAAACAAAAGTTTCCGTTCCACGGGTGGATGTACTTTTAGAAGTAACCGTAGTATATACCGGAACTTTTCTGCCTTTTACTTTTTTATAGTAATCTACAACTCTTGAAACACGGACAGGCATGTCGTTAAGGTGAATGGATATGAATAAATCGGCTTTGGCATTGTTGGCAATGTTAATACGCTCATAAAGCGGAATAAAAACATCAGTTTGCCTGGTATAGATCACTTTGATGTCTTTGAGGCTATCTTGAAGCGCTTTTCCCAGATTCAGCGCAGTTTTTAAGGCCACATCTTTTTCCTTGGAATAAACGCCATGTGTAGCCCCATCTTTACCACCGTGGCCGGCATCAATAACAATTGTTTTGATTTTGTAATCCTGTGCAAAAGCTTGATTATCAATACTGTTGAATAAAGCTAAACAAATAATAAATGTTAAAATGGATTTAAGATACATCAATGGTATATTTTTCACTAATTTTGAACGTTTTTGATTAAACATTTGTGCAAAAATAACATTCAAATACGAATTTGAAACTTCTTAAGAGCTCTATTTTACTAATTTCTGTCATTTTATTAACACATGCTGTTGGTAAAGCAAACGCATTTTCTAACTTTTCATTGCAACAGGTTATTCAACAAGACACAACTAAAAAGGATACCACTAAAAAAGTTACGCCGAATAACAGCAGCCTTGATCAAAAGGTAGAGTATAAAGCTGACGACTCCATCAAAATGAATAAAGCTAAAAATATCATTTACTTATATGGCAATGCCCGTGTCATTTATGGCGATTTCGAACTGGATGCTGCCTATATTAAATACGATCAGAAGAACAATACCATTTTTGCCAGCGGAGTGAAAGACCCGAAATCGGGCAAATATACGGGGAGGCCGATTTTCAAATCCGGTGCTGAGGGCACGGCCATTGCTGATTCTATTTTTTATAATTCTACCACCACACGTGCAAAAGTTTATGGGGTATTTTCAGAGCAAGAGGGGGGATTCTTCTCCGGAGGACAGAGTAAAAAGCAGATTGATGACGAGCTTCATGTTAAAAATGTGATGTACAGTACCTGTAACCTGCCGCACCCGCACTTTGGTTTAATGATATCGAAAGGGGTGGTGACAGAAAAGCAGATTATCACAGGTCCTGTATACTTAATTTTTGAAGATGTACCTACCTTTTTTGGTTTGCCATTTGCGTTTTTCCCCAAGCCAAATAAACGAACGTCGGGCTTTATTTTACCTACGCCCGGGGAGGATGCGACAAGGGGATTCTTTTTACAGCAGGGGGGCTATTACCTTGGTTTGAATGACTATTGGGATGCTAAACTTCTGGGTTCCATCTATACCAATGGTTCTTATGAAACCAGTATATTGAGTAATTACACTAAAAGGTATAAATACAGCGGCAACATCAATCTGGCTTACGCCAGCTTCAAAGACGGACTGGAAGGCACCGAAGCATTTGCCAATCCTACCAAAAACTTCAGCATCAACTGGAGCCATAATCAGAATGCTAATGCAAATCCCGGTACTACCTTCAGTGCTTCGGTAAGACTGGTTTCAACAGGGCGTAATAGCTATTATAAAAATACTGCAGCAGGAACAACGTATGACCAGGCGGCAATTGCAACAGCTACAACATCAAGTAGCATCAACTACGCAAAGTCTTACGCCAATGGAATGAACTATTCGGTAGGTGCATCCACCGATCAAACGATCAGTACCGGTGCGATTTCAGTACGATTACCAGAAGTGACATTTAACGTTCCAACCTTTAATCCCTTTGATTCAAAGAAAAGGGTTGGCGAGCAGAAATGGTATCAGAAAATTACTGTTGGTTATAGTTTACAGGGAACAAACAAGATAGACACCTACGATAGTTTGCTCTTTAGCAATGACGGATTGAAAAGACTTCGGAGTGGTGTATCGCATAGTATTCCCGTGAACATGTCATTCACCGCTTTGAAATACCTGAACTTTAGTTTAGGAGGAACTTACAATGAGGTATGGAACTTTCAACATATCGAGCGGAAATATACTTCCTTTGCCGATGGCACCTATACCTACAGACAAGACACTTTAAGCGGTTTCAGACGCGCAGGTAGTTATAACCTCTCAACTAGTCTTTCGACGAAAATTTACGGTCGCCGTGATTTTAATCCGGCCGCGAAGATACAGGCCATGAGGCACGTAATGACGCCAAGTGTTTCACTCAGTTATTCGCCTGATTTTACGCAACCTGGTACCGGACCCTATTTATCTGCGATAGATCAAACCGGTAATCAGATCAGAACAAACGGTTTACCATTAACCTATTCTATCTTTGAAGGTATGGCTCAAGCGGGTTCATTTGGAAGTAAAAACGCCTCGATTGGCTTCAGTTTAGACAATACGGTAGAGTTAAAGGTAAGATCGAAAAATGATACTACTGGTACTGGATCAAAAAAGATTCCGATTATACAAGGCCTTAGCTTTAGCGGATCATACAATTTTCTTGCTACCTCCTATAAACTTTCTAACATCGGTTTCAGTGGCCGTTCGCAATTTACCGATAAACTGGGTATCAACTATAGTGGTACTCTGGATCCCTATGCATTGGGACCAGATACCTTAGGCACGGGTTTACTGATCAGAAGGGATCGCTATTTCTTTCAGGCAGGGAAATTTCTTCCACGTCTGGCCAATTTTGGTTTCTCGTTTGATTATAGCCTGAACCCGGAAGCTTTAAAGCGAAAAAATGAAGCCAATGACAAACTGGGTGATGCGGCAAATAAAAAAGGACTAAACGATATTCAATCCGAACAACTGGCTGCTATTAGCCGGGATCCGAATGCTTTTGTGGATTTTAATATTCCATGGAATTTCTCCTTCTCTTATAGTTTTCAATACAGTAATGATGGAAACACGACCACCTTATCGAACACATTGAATTTTAACGGAGATTTAAATCTTACGCCAAAGTGGAAGGTAACTTTTAATTCCGGCTACGATTTTAAACAAAGTGCCTTAACGCCAATGAACCTTGCTATCTACAGGGATTTGCATTGCTGGGATATGAGTGTGAACTGGGTGCCTTACGGCGCCTACAAAAGTTACTCTGTAACGATAAAAGTTAAAGCTTCTATTTTGCAGGATTTGAAACTGAGCAAAAGACAAGGTTTCTACAGCACCTTACAATAAATTTATGTTAGCCGAAATTATAACCATTGGCGATGAAATACTCATAGGCCAGATTGTTGACACGAATTCTGCCTGGATGGCTCATCAGCTGAATTTGATTGGTGTATCTGTTAAACAGGTTACCTCAGTTTCTGACGATGAACAGCACATTCTGCAAACTTTAGCAGATGCTGAAAAGCGTGCGGACATTATTTTAATTACCGGCGGGCTGGGGCCTACGAAAGACGATATTACCAAAAAGACGCTGGCAAAATATTTCGGAATGGGTTTCCGGCGTGATGAAGGTGCCCTGGAAATGGTCACTTCTATTTTCAGGAAATATAACCGTCCGCTTCTGGATATCAATGCCCAGCAGGCAGATGTTCCTGATGGATGTGAAGTGATTGTAAACAGAAACGGAACCGCACCCTGTATGTGGTTTGAGCAAAACGACAAAATTTTTGTTTCTATGCCCGGAGTACCATATGAGATGATGTACCTGATGGACGACGAAATTCTGCCCAGGATTAAATCGAGATTTAAGTTGCCATTTATTGTTCATAAAACCATTCTTACTGCTAATATCGGTGAGTCATTCCTCGCCAAAGAAATTGAAGATATTGAGGATGCTTTACCGGTGCACATTAAGCTTGCTTATCTGCCTAAATTGGGGCAGGTGCGGTTACGTTTATCTGCAAAAGGCGATTCAGAAGCCATTTTAATAGCTGAAGTTGAGGCTTATGCCCAGCAAATCATGACCAGGGTAAGGAAGTATGTAGTTGCAGATGAGGATATCCCTTTGGAAAAAGCGATCATTAATATGATGAAGCATGAAGGTTTAACCTTATCAACAGCAGAGAGCTGTACGGGTGGCTACATTGCGCATCTGATTACCCAGCATCCTGGCTGTTCATCGGTTTTCTGGGGCGGGGCAGTAGCCTATGCTTATGAGCTGAAGGAATCAATTTTAGGTGTGAAACAAAGTACTCTTGATACTTTTGGTGCGGTTAGTGAAGAAACGGTTACCGAAATGGCGGAAGGGGCTATTAAACAATTTAAGACAGATTATTCGATCGCAGTAAGTGGCATTGCCGGACCTGATGGCGGTACCGAAGAGAAACCTGTTGGGACAGTCTGGATTGCAGTTTCATCGAAAGATAAAACAATTGCTAAAGTGTTTAATTTCAGCAATAAACGCATTCAGAATATCGAGCGTTCGGCTTCCTCGGCGTTGGCAATGCTATTAAATCTACTTAAAGAAGACTTACACAAAGAATAAAAACTGTATTTTTACAGCCTTACCAATACCAAATACTGTAATTTAATATGGCTCAATACGAATTATTGTTACCAAAAATGGGTGAAAGTGTTGCAGAGGCAACTGTAATTAAATGGGTAAAGCAAATCGGCGATTCTATTGATTTAGATGACACGATTCTGGAAATTGCTACTGATAAGGTAGACTCAGAAGTTCCGTCGCCTGTTGCCGGTAAATTGGTAAAACAATTATTTAGTGAAAATGATGTTGCACAGGTAGGTGAGGTGATTGCAGTTATAGAAACAGACGTACCTGAAGCAGTTAATGAAGAGGTTCCTGCAGAGCAGACTCCTGCTGTTGAAGAAAAAGCTGAGCCCATACCAGGTATTGCACAGTTACCGGTTGCGGAAGAGCAGGCGGTGTCAGCCGACTTTATATCATCTGAAAGATTTTATTCTCCCTTAGTTAAAAGTATTGCTTCGCAGGAAAATATTCCGGTGGCAGAACTGGATACGATAAGGGGTTCTGGTGCTGATGGAAGATTAAATAAAGATGATTTATTAAATTATATAGCCAATAGAGCTGGCGATAAGCCTGCAAAGGTTGCCACTGTAACGCTTCAGGCTCCTGCTCCGCCTCTAGCTGAACAAGCAGTTCCTGTTCCGACACCTGCATCTGGCAAAGCATCGACAACTTCAGTATCGGGAGGGGATGAAATCATTGAAATGGACAGGATGCGTAAACTTATTGCCGACCACATGGTAATGAGTAAAACCACTTCTCCACATGTCACCTCATTTGTTGAAGCTGATGTAACCAACATGGTTTTATGGCGTAATAAAGTAAAAAACAGTTTCGAAAAACGCGAAAATGAAAAGATCACTTTTACACCTATTTTCGTTGAAGCGGTTGCCAGGGCTATAAAGGATTTTCCAATGGTTAATGTTTCCGTTAACGGAACTCAGATCATTAAAAAACGTGATATCAATATCGGTATGGCGGCTGCCTTACCAAGTGGTAATTTGATTGTGCCTGTAATTAGAAATGCAGATCAGCTTAATCTGATCGGGTTGACCAAAGCGGTAAACGACCTTGCAGGCAGGGCACGTAATTCTAAATTAAAACCAGATGAGACACAAGGCGGTACATTTACTTTAACAAATGTGGGATCTTTTGGAAATATCATGGGTACACCGATAATCAACCAGCCTCAGGTTGCTATTCTGGCTGTTGGTGCCATTAAAAAGAAGCCTGCGGTTCTGGAAACTGAACAGGGCGATGTGATTGCAATCCGACATATGATGTTCCTTTCATTATCTTATGACCACAGGGTAGTAGACGGATCGCTGGGAGGGATGTTTGTGCGTAGGGTTGCTGATTACCTGGAAGCCTGGGACATCAACAGGGAGATTTAATCAAATCTCCATTAAACTTCGACAACCTGATTTGGCGTTACAGCAAAAATTTGTTCATTCGTTTTAGGATAAATGTTATAAAGACCTGTGAAGGTACTAAAGGCTGGAAGAACAGCATAACTGCTTCCAAAATAAAAACAAGGAAATTTTAGTCTTTGTTTGGCCTTACCTACTATGGTTACCCCAGGATGAATGTGTCCGCTTATTGGATATAATTCCTCGTCGGTACATTTAGGTGCATCGTGTATAAAGCAGAAAGGGCCCAGACAGTAACTGGGCTCGTGGATATCGATTCGCATTGAAGCATAGTCGGCATTCGCCAGGCGATCATGATTTCCTTTGACCAACAAAAAGTTTAGTTCGTTATATTGTATTCTCCATTCGGAGAACGCATCAATATCACTGTTTAAACCATGATGAAACATATCTCCGTTAATCAGCAAGGTTTCAGGTTTGTAGGCTTCAATAAGTAATCCTAGTCTGACTAAGTCATTTTGAGCAATAGTTGCAGGCACCTGAACCCCGGCAGACCGGAAGTGGGCAGACTTCCCGAGGTGTAAGTCGCTAATGGCTAATAATTGATGCTGAGGTAAGTATAAAGCCCTTTCTTTGTCTAAAATCAGTTCTTCGCCGTGGCTTGTAATGGTCATTAATAGGTTCTTATCTTATTTAAATTTTTCTGATTCAGCTTTCATGCGGGCAATTCTTTGCTCTAATTCTTCCGAACTCATATTTTCACGTAAGCTATCCACCTTAATCGGGAATGATAGCGGCGTGAAGCTTTCTGGATTCGTGATCACTATTGTGGCATTTTGGATCCGCTCAAGTGCAGCAGCTAAACGAGGCTCTTCGAGCTGCTGGTAAAAAACTTCATCGTAGGCCTGGCGCAAAAGTAAATTATGTTTATCATAATCACTAAAAACATTGAAAAACAAACCTGCCGATGACTGGAGGTGTTTGTTGGCTACATATTTACCCGGATACCCTTGAAACACCAATCCTGAAATACAGGCGATATCGCGGAATTTTCGCCTGGCCATTTCTGTTGAATTAATGCTCAGGGTAATATCTTCTGTGAGATTCTTCGGCGAAAACACATCATAGGCAATAGCATCGTCCATTGGTATTTCAATGTCGCTTAAAAGTTCGAACCCATAATCATTCATGGCTATTGAAAAACTTATAGGCAGGAGTTTACTTAGCCGGTATGCCACGAGGGCTGCGAGCACCTCGTGTACCAGACGTCCTTCGAAGGGATAGGCAAACAGGTGAAAACCTTCCTTATTATTAATCAATTCGATCAATAATTCGTCGTTACGGGGGACGTGAGAACGCTTTTCCTGCAATAAGAACAGGGGATAAACGGAGTCTAATTCTTCATCCTGATGTGTTTTATCTAAAGCTTCATTGTATTTTTTTCGTAAAACAGAGCCAAGGTTAGATGACAGGGGCAAACGTCCACCGTTCCAGCTAGGAGAGATTGCATTTTTCTGTTTGCTTACCCGTACAATTACAGTCATATCTTTAACCTGTACAAATTCAAGCACCCTACCAGCCAGCCGGAAATTATCACCGGCTTTTAAGCGGGTAACGAAATATTCCTCCACCATTCCAATATAACCGCCCGAGAGAAATTTTACTTTCAGCATGGCATCGCTCACGATAGTTCCAATATGCAAACGGTGCCGCATAGCCAGTTGCCGGCTTTTTACTTTCCATAAGCCATCATCATCCCTGGTAACTTTTTTAAATTCATTGTAAGCACTTAGACTATCGCCACCTGACGTGATGAACTGCATTACCCATGTCCATTCTTCAGGTAGAATAAGCTTAAATGCATGTGTATTTTTGATTTCTTCATAGATCACTTTATCATCGAAGCCATCGCCAATGGCCAGGCTTACCAGATATTGCACCAGTGTATCGAAAGTCATGATAAATGGTTCGCGGCTTTCAATATTATTGGTTACTGCTGCTTCTTTAATGGCTGCTGCTTCTACCAGTTCTAAAGCATGGGTAGGTAAAAAGTATATTTTTGAAACTTCGTGAGGGGAGTGGCCTGACCTTCCGGCACGCTGAAGAAATCTGGCCACACCTTTTGGTGAACCTACCTGTACAACGGTATCTACCGGTTTAAAATCTACACCTAAGTCGAGTGATGAGGTGGCAATTACGGCTTTTAACTGACCGGAATGTAGTGCATCTTCTATCCAGTTTCGCAGTTCGAAGTCAATAGATCCGTGATGAATGGCAATTCTTCCTGCCAGTTCAGGCTCCAGGTTAAGCAAATGCTGATACCACATTTCTGATTGTCCGCGGGTATTGATGAAAATCAAGGTGGTTTTGCTTTTCTCAATAATCGGCAATAATTTGTAGGCGAGCTTTAAGCCAAGATGTCCGGCCCAGGGCAGTGTTTCAATATCATCAGGAAGGATTGATTTTATCAGAATTTTCTTTTCCAGATCAGCTTTAACAATAATCCTTTTAGCTCTGGTATCCGGCTCCAGAACATCTAAAGCTTCTTCTATATTTCCAATTGTTGCTGAAATTCCCCAAACCCTTAAAAACTGATTTTTTTCGAGCTTTTGCAAGCCTTTAATTCTGGATACAGCAAGCTCAACGAGTACACCCCGTTTGCTTCCCAATAATTCGTGCCACTCATCAGCAACAATACATTTAAGATTTTTAAATAAAGTTGATGAGCCTTTTTGTGCCAGTAGTAAATGCAAACTTTCAGGTGTAATCAATAAGATTTCTGGCATTGACTTTTTTTGCTGTACTTTTTCAGCCTGTGACGTATCTCCGTTTCTTACCCCAACGTGCCAATCCAGTTCAATTTCCAGCAATGTTTCGCGCATGGCTCTGGCAATATCTTTGGCCAGTGAACGGAGAGGGGTAATCCAGATCAGTTGAAGCCGGTCTTTTGCCTTTTTATTGCTGGCTTCGGAGGCATTTAATGCTTCTATCACTACAGCCAAAAACAGAGAGAACGTTTTACCGAAACCTGTAGGCGCATTTACCAGTCCACTATAGCCGTTCAGGTAATTCTGCCAGGCATCTTCCTGAAATTTAAATGGTTTGCGACCATTGGCTTTAAGCCATTGCTTAATTGTTTTATAGCCTTTGGTTTTGGTTTGATCCATGTAGGGGTAGAAATTACTATTATTTATTAATATTGCCGTAATTAATGGGAATGAAACTGGAAACTATAATGTTGATTCCAGCAGTTGCTTCAGGTCGTCCAGGGTATTGATTTCAGCGGCTTTTTTGTCTTTTCTCCAACGCAAAATTCTCGGAAAGCGCAGCGCTAATCCGGCTTTGTGACGTTTGCTTTCAGCAATTCCTTCAAATGCAATTTCAAAAACAAGTTCAGGCTTAACGGTTCTGACCGGGCCGAATTTTTCGATGGCATTCCTGGTTACAAAAGCGTTGACTTCCTTAATCTCTTTATCTGTTAATCCAGAATATGCTTTTGCGATGGTGACCAGGTTTTCACCATCGCGAACCGCAAAAGTATAATCGGTAAAGAAATTTGCCCTGCGGCCGCTACCTTTCTGAGCATAAATCATTACTGCATCCACTGTGTATGGGTTTACTTTCCATTTCCACCAGTCGCCACGTTTACGGCCACTATGATAATGTGAGCTTAATTTCTTGAGCATAATTCCCTCGCTATTAATCTCGCGTGATGTTTTCCTTTGCTCTGCTAATTCTTCCCAGGTTTTACAGGTGATCACGGGTGAAAGGATAACTGCGCTTTTTGCCAAGCTGCCAATCAGCTGTTCCAGAATTCTTCTTCTTTCACTAAGTGGCTGTTCACGGAAATCAACGGTTTCATATTCTAAAATATCGTATACAAAAAAACCTATAGGTGCTTCTTCCAGTTGTCTTTTACTGATGGTTTTTCGGTTTAATCTTTGTTGCAAAGTGCTGAATGATAATACCTGTTTATCCTGAACGGCGAGTATCTCTCCATCGAGAACTACTCCATCAGGCAAAATATCCATTAGAAAGTGGAGTTCAGGGAACTGTTCCGTTACCAGCTCTTCGCCTCTCGACCATATAAATAATTCGCCATTGCGTTTAACAATTTGCCCCCTGATGCCATCCCATTTCCATTCTGCCTGCCACTCTGAAATATCACC
Organism: Pedobacter frigidisoli; assembly: GCF_032678525.1. Classification (GTDB taxonomy): domain Bacteria; phylum Bacteroidota; class Bacteroidia; order Sphingobacteriales; family Sphingobacteriaceae; genus Pedobacter; species Pedobacter frigidisoli_A. Next base: position 156,836 of record NZ_JAVTSE010000003.1, on the reverse strand, counting down.
TAATTTTTCTGGTTCTTGTTCTAAAGCATAAGCTAAGCAAAAAGGATAGGGCCATGAATTATCTGTATTTACATGGACGCCATTTATAAGTTCACTGAAAGTAATTTCGTAAGGGTTCCATTTGCCCATGATGCTGTGCATGATTTGTGCGCTATCCAGATTGCTTTGTTTTGCAAGTGCGTTTACCAGCATTTTATTTGATACGCCAATCCTGAAATTTCCTGAGATTAGTTTATTGAAGATAAACCGTTCCTGGGTTTCGAGTGTGTTCCAGGCGTTCAGGATAAATGTCTTTTTTGCTTCATCGTCTTTACCCTCCAGATTATGCAGATCTTCAATCCACTTATGTAATTGAAAATCCGAAGTATGCTCAGCCGGGGGAAGGAGCAGTGCGATTGTTTCACTTAAGTCGCCCACGTTAGAATAACTTTCTGAGAATAGCCATTCGGGAGTTTGCGTCATTTCAATTGCCCAATATTTTATTAATGCAGATTTAATTGGACGCCGGGGTTTCTTCCCTGTGAATAAAGCAATCACCCAAATCTTATCTCTGTCGTCGGCATAATTGAAATAATCTACCAATGACGCAATTTTATCGTTGGTTTTATTGCTCAGTTCGAGCTGCTGGATGAGTTGTGCAAAACGCTTCATATCTTTGGGTTTTCGCTTTGCATTGCTAAGTCCTTATCCTCTTCATCATCCTCCTGCCCAAATTTAGTCATCACCTCCTCTGACTCGATGCCATTATCATTTAAATAACGGCTGAATGCGGCTGTAAAACCATGTGTAACATATACTTTTTCTGCTCCGGTTGCACCAATGGCTGCTATCAAACCGGTCCAGTCTGCGTGGTCGCTCAATGCAAATCCGGCATCAGCACTTTGCCATCGGCGGTGTGCACGCACCTGCATCCAACCCGAACAAATTCCGGTAACCGGATGAGACAGGTTTTTAATCCAGCGACTATCTCTCATGGCAGGAGGAACAATTACGATTCCTTTTTGCAGTTCATCTTTGGTTGTCTCCGGGGTAATTCTTATGGTTTCAGGCAAGTTAACACCTGCATGGATAATGACCTCATTCAGGTTGGCAATGCTGTTATGAACATAAATGGGTACATCGCCCGAGAGGTTTTTAATTAACCGCTGGGCTTTACCTAAACTATAGGCAATGAGTACACTTGTTTTCTGTTGGTTAATGTTGTCAGTTACCCAGTTTTTGATTTTATCAAATACAATATTTTGTTTCTGCCATTTATAAACAGGTAAACCAAAGGTACTTTCAGACACAAATGAGTGACACTTTACAGGCTCGAAAACATCACTGATACCATCGTCTTCGGTTTTATAATCTCCTGAAATTACACAAATTTCTCCCTTATATTCCAACCGAACCTGTGCAGAACCGATAATATGACCAGCAGGATAAAAAGATATATTTACGCCATTTCTAACTATGCTTTCTCCGTAGTTTAGTGTTTCTACATCCAAATCTTCGCTAATCCGCCGTTTAATGATGGGTTTAGTAAGTGTATGGCATAGATAATGCTTATTACCGAAACGTACGTGATCGCTGTGTCCGTGAGTTGTTACGGCATAATCTACAGGCCACCAGGGATCTACATAGAAATCACCCTGCTTACAGTAAATACCTCTTTTGGTAAATTCGATTAATGCCATGAGTAGTAAACAATGAACTGGGCGATAAGTTTTGGCAGTATATCGGCTAATTACCCGATAAAGTTGAATATCGGGTGATTAGCCGATAAATCAGAATATCTGGTAAATAGCCGATAAATTAAAATATCGGGTAAATAGCCGATAATTATTTGAAATGTAATTAATAAATTGGATATTGTACCATGATTTGCATTATTACAGGCGATATTATTGGTTCAAGAAAAATTAAAGATAGCTGGCTGGTTAACTTAAAAGCTGCTCTGAAAATAGTTTCGGGGCAAAGCAGCAAATGGGAAATTTACCGTGGGGATAGCTTTCAGTTAGAAGTTGAGCCAGATCAAGCCATTAAAGTTGCCGCTTATTTAAAAGCTTGCATCAAAATAAATAAACCAGCTGATGTACGGATGGGGATTGGAATTGGCATGGTGGGCAGCAAGCGGAGGAAACTCTCTGAATCGAGTGGAGAAGCTTTTATTAATTCGGGTATTGCTTTTGATAGTTTAAAGCAGGCTAAAGTGAACCTGGCCATAAAAACGGATTTCTCCGATTTCGATGAAGAGATAAACATTTTGATTAAACTCTCGTTAATTGCGATGGATAGCTGGGGGACTGTGGCAGCAGAAATGGTAAAACTGGCACTGGAAAATGAAAATGTGGTGCAAAGCGGTCTGGCAGCTATTTCCGGACGAACACAGTCGTCAGTTAGTGAAGCATTAAAACGTGCGCATTATTCTGAGTTAATGGAGATGAACGAATTATACCGTAAAAAACTGAAAAACTTAATTCTGAACCATGGAAATCTATCTGGTTAAACTCATCATGGCCCATTTAATTGGTGATTTCTTTTTGCAACCTACCAGCTGGGTGAAAGATAAAGAAGAAAAGAAACTCAAATCAGTAAAATTATATCTGCATGTATTGGTCCATGTGGTATTGATTTTTATTGTTTTTTTGAGTTTTAACGTTTGGAAAACAGCGCTTGCTATAGGAATTATTCATCTAATCATTGATGCCTTAAAATCAATATTACAGACGCGAAGGAACACCAGGTTATTATTTTTTACGGATCAGGTTTTGCACATCAGCTCCATTGTTCTGGTATGGCATATCGTTTATAAAGGCAGTATAAACATTGGTTTTGTAAATGATGTGAGAAGCTGGGTGGTGCTATCCGGCTTACTTTTCTTAACAATGCCTACATCGGTTATTATGAAAGTAATTATTGCCCGCTGGCTACCTGAAAGTAATGATGAAAGTCCGAAATCATTGGAGAATGCGGGGAAATATATTGGCATCCTGGAGCGAACGTTAATTTTTATTTTCATCCTAACGAATCATTTTGAAGCTGTAGGTTTCCTACTTGCGGCCAAATCTATTTTTCGCTTCGGTGATTTAAAAGAAGCACATGATTTAAAGCTAACGGAGTATGTGCTTATTGGTACATTGCTGAGTTTTGGGATTGCAATCGTAGTTAGTTTCTTCAGTCAGATCCTGATTATATGAAAAAGGCAGCCCTGGAGCTGCCTTCGAGAAAATTTATCTTGCTCCCGGAGGGCAATTTTCTTTTAAGAATTTAGTATACGTTAATGACAGATGCTCGCTTGTACCTTCACCTTCAGAAATACTGTGTGTACGATTGGGATAGCTCATTAGCTGAAAAACCTTTTTGTTTTTGATTAATTCATTGATTAGCATCTCTGCATTCTGATAATGAACGTTATCATCACCTGTACCATGAATATACAATAAGTTGCCCTTTAAGTTTTTAGCATAAGTAACAGGAGAACCTTTGATATAAGCTTCTTTGCTTGGGAAAGGAGTCCCCATATAGCGTTCCTGATAAACATTATCATATGTTAACTGATTGCCTACAGCTGCAATAGCAATTCCAGTTTTATAAATCTCCGGATACTGGAACATCAGATTCAGCGTAGAAGATCCTCCGCCACTCCATCCCCAAACCGCTACACGGTCTTTATCCATAAAAGCATTTGTTGCAAGTAATTTTTTAGCTGCCATTGCCTGATCGCGGATATTAATTACACCAATGTTTTTATAGATGCCTTTTCTCCATGCAGCACCCTTTGGCACAGGTGCACCCCGGTTGTCCATAGAAATATAAATGTAACCGTCTTTTGCCATATCGCCTGCATAAAGACCATTTCTACCTGCTCCGTAAGTATCTGATGCTGTTGGAGAAGCCGGCTCACCGTAAACATAAAACACAACCGGATACTTTTTATCAGGATTAAAATTATCCGGCTTTTTCATCCAGCCATCTAATTCTATACCATCTTCGGTAGTGACTTTAAAGAATTCCACTTTATTTTTAGCGGGTTCCTGTTTAGAAAGCTGTGTGGTAATACTTCCATCCATAGTGAACGGGTTACCGGTGTTAAAATTCATCCATTCGGTAACCGGACGCACTGTAGCGCTATTGTAAGTGTGACGGGCAAACGCTGCGTTCGGAGAAATATCATAGCCATGTGTACCGGGAAGCAGAATAGAAGGGGTAACCTCCTCTAGTTTCCCTTTGCCATCCAGTTTGGTTTTGTACAAATAACGCTGAGTAGCATTAGTAGGAGAGGCAATGAAATACACGTAATTATTTTTATCGTCGATTAATTTGACGTCAACCACATCATAATTACCCCTGGTAATTAAAGTTTCTTTTTTGCCATCGCGGCTAATTCTATATAAATGGTTCCAGCCATCCTTATCAGATAAAATAGTAAACTCTTTATTGTCATTTAACCATTTCCACTCATCCTGAGCATCGATCCATGCTTTGGCTTTCTCGGTATGCACAGTTTTTGCCGTTCCAGTAGCAGCATCACAAATGAAAACAATACTTTCATTTTGCTCACGGTTTAATTGCTGAAGAATGATTTCATTACTACCGGGTACCCATTGCATGCGGGGGATATAATGCTGAATATTATCACCTGGTACATTCAGCCAGTTTGTTTTTTCAGAAGCAATGTCGACAACCCCGACCTTACAAGCTGAAGGATTTTCACCAACCTTTGGATATTCAACCGGTATTGTGAAGGGATAAATAGAATCAGTATTGTTAATCATCAGGAAGTTTTTGATTTTAGTTGCATCAATTTGCCAGTAGGCAATTGATTTACCATCAGGGCTCCACCGGAAACCATCTCTGCAATCAAATTCTTCTTCGTAAACCCAATCGAATGTACCATTAATCATCCGATCAGTTCCGTCGGTTGTTAAGGCTTTCGCATCGCTGCCATCAATATTTTCGACATACAGGTTGTGCTTGCTAACGTAAGCCACCTTGCTGCCATCGGGAGATAGTTTAGCAAACATGAGCGATGAAGCGGGTTTGTTTTTCCCGATCTGAGAGATCTTGTTTGCTGTTAAATCTGCAAGCCAATAGTCGCCGCGTGTATCATAGCGCCAAACCTTTTTACTGTTGGTATAAATAAGTGCCTTTGTACCATCTGCAGACAATTGAAAACTACGAACAGCAATGGCATTGTCTTTACCGGCAGGGGTTAGGAGCGCGCGGGAGATAACCGTTTTACGTTCATTTTTGGGCAAAGTAACCGACACAATTTCACCACCAGCAATCTGATAATAGGAATTGCCATCTTTAGCCCAGTTTACGCCCTGAGCTTTTGCATCTGTTAATAAGCAAACAGCAATACAGGCAATCGATAGTTTAAATAATAGATTTTTTATCATAGAGAAATAGGTCATAAAAAAAGCTTTTTAACTTTTCGGCTAATTTAAATAAAATGCCGGCAGTTAAAAAGCCCTTAATTATCAGATATTGGTTATTTATTCTCCACCACCTTGCATGGCTTTTAGCTCATCCATGGTTACTATATCGTAACCTGCAGGAATCTCAGTAGATATTGCACCAACTTTGGCTTCAGAAAGAGACTTTAGAACCAAATCAGAACTTACACCATTAATAACTGCCGAATATTTCACAGGAAAGGCATTCAAACCTTTGAAAAAACCTGCGCTGGTGATTGCTGAAATATCAACGTCTTTAGTTGCCCACAATTCATGTGCACCACCTTTATCATCTTTATAAGTATACTTCTCTGCGCTTAAACCGGCAATGGTTTGCTTTTCACCAGTAGCTTTGTAATCAGAATATTTCGGCAGCAATGCTTCCTGTGCTTCCGTGTCAGCCTTACTAACCTTTACTGCGAATTGTTTTTGCGCAACGGGAACATCAATCAATAATAAACCCGTTTTATCGGCTGTGTTAGAGATAATGTTCACTAAAGCCGGCCCGTTTTCAATTTCTAATTTGGTTAATGCACCATTAAATTTGGTTTTAACATCAGTTGTAGAGCCATTTGCGGTAACAGCAAAAACCAAAGTACCTTCGGTAACTTTCTTTTGGGCGTGTACAATGATAGCTGTACTGACTAGGATTAAAGCGACAACGCTAGTTTTGATTGATTTTAACATGTTTTTATTTTAAGTTAATGTAATATATTACCAATGAATTTTTTCTTTATTGAGGAACGATTGAATCCCATTTTTAAAATCTTCATGCTCCCGAACACGGGCATTTATTTGCACTGCAATTTCCAAACTCTTTTCAAAAAAAGGATTTGTTGTTTGTGTAATCAGCTGTTTTGTAATCATTAAAGAGTTTCCAGAACAATCGCTACACAAACTTAACGCAAATTCAGTTACTATATGATGGATTTCGGAGGAACTTGTTACAAAATTTATTAAATTATACTCAAGTGCCTGAGCTGCTGATAAAATCTTTCCTGTGAGTAGCAATTCTTTGGCAATGGTTTCATTTACTTTTTGCTTTAAAAAACATGAAACGATTGCCGGTACGAAGCCAATTTTCACTTCAGTATATCCAAAACTGCTCTCTGGTGTTGCAAATACGATATCGCAAATGGTAGCCAATCCACACCCTCCTGCAATTGCAGGTCCTTCAACCTGAGCAATTACTACCTTGGGAAGATAATAAATTGTTGTAAACAGTTTCTTCAAACGTTTAGAGTCAACGACATTTTCTTCAAAAGTGTTTTTTTGCAGTTGTTGCAAGTATTCCAGATCTGCACCTGCGCTGAATGCCACCCCATTTGCATTTAGAATCACCACTTTAACATCATCATCTTCTGATGCCCGGATGAAAGTTTCAGTTAATTCAGTGATCAGTTCAGGATTTAGCGCATTCCTCTTTTCAGGTCTGTTGATGGTGATGGTAGCAATTCTCTTATCTACATTATACAAAACCAGATTTTCCATGGATGATTGATTTCTTTATGCTGCAATTATATTACTGGGTTAGATTAATCAAATATGCAGGATTTTTCTTTAAGATATATGATGATACCCTATTATTTTCAGCAAAAGCTTTAAATGCAACTATTTTATATTCTTTATTTGTTGCATCTATAACGAGGTTTTTATATTCAATTTGTTTAGAAAGCTTTTGCAGATCAAATTGATTATTTCCGGTTAACCAAATGCAGGACAATTTCGCCTTCCCTCGTATCTGCTTATCATTGAAGCATTCATCAATAATCATAATCCGATATTTATTGAAGATAATCTGATGATTTTTCTGAATGAAATATGGTCTGACAATATTTTCGTTCAATTTAAAAAATTCGGTTTTATTCGTGTAGGCCTGCTCCAAAGCCGGCTTGACAGCAGACAGATAGATGTTATCTCCGGCAGCCAGATCAGTAACCAACACCGTGTGGCGACCGGTTATAAAGGCGGCTGCGTAATTTTTTCTTAAAGAAAAAAAGATAATTTTTTTTTGCTGCATTATTTTCCATTCCCGATAGGAAATCATTAAACTGTAGGTCAGATAAAATATCATTCCAAACGCCAGGATTTTTTTTTTGAATTTGGCGAAGGCCAAGATAAATAAGATCAAACCGATACATAGGAAAATAAGTTCCGGAAGATTAATCCATATGACCGGAACTGTAGCATACGGCAGATTAGACATCCATTTTAATCCGGTATTGGTTGAAACAATAACCCATTCAAATAGGGGAGAAATATGATTTAGAAAAGGGAATAAAACCGCTAAACCTAAAACCATCATCAGGATTAGGGGTATAGAAATAAAAAGATTGGCAAGCAAAAAATATACAGGGAACTGATGAAAGTAATAGACACTTAAAGGAAAGGTTGCGAGTTGGGCTGATAAAGATAAGGCGATGAGTTCCCAAATTTTATCTATCCATTTGTTTTTAATATAGACCCAGCTATTAATTTTTGGTTGAAGGTAGATTAAACCTAAAACTGACAGGTAAGAGAGTTGAAAACCAACATCCCAGATGAGGAAAGGATTGTAAGCTAATTGACAAAATGCAGAAAAAGCTAAAGTGTTGTATGCATTTTTATTTCTAGCGAATGTTTTCGCTGTTATGAAAATGCTAATCATTATCGACGCTCGTACCACTGAGGGCGACAATCCGGTTATTAATGCATAGATCCAGATAAGGGTACATATCAGTACAAACTTCAGGATGCTTAGCCATTGCTTTTTATCAAGAAAGGCCAAAAGGAAATCAAGCACAAAGAAAATAATGGCTACGTGACTACCGGAAACGGAAAGCGCGTGTATGGTACCAGTTTTCGAATAGGCATTCAGTGTTTCTTTATCCAGATCAGCACGAAAACCTAAAATGAGTGTTGATGCCACAGCGAAAGCCTCGTTATTTTTTATCAGGCTGCGATATTTGATAATTTGATGTTTCCTGATTTGCAGCGCAAGCCTGATTACCGGATTACCACAATTCCTGTTAAGTATCTTCATATGATTCTGATCAATAAATGTTTGCCTATATATATTCTGTGAGGCAAGCCACCATTTAAAATCAAATTCTGCAGGATTGTAGGGGGGATCGACGGGTAAATACCTACCGGAAATGATGAGTTCATCGCCATAGTCCAGGTTAATGGAATGAAGTGTATCTATTGTTAAAGCAACCATTAATTGGCCGGTGGATTTAATTCGCTTACGGGATTGGTATGCACAAATCACCTCAGCTTTAAACCGAAGAATATTACCTTTTCGCTGTGGCTCATCTTTTACCCAGATACGAACGGATGTAGAGGTTTGCTTTCCAAAATAATCGCGGCGAATCTGCTGGTTATTCCATAAACTTATTAAACCACCTAAATTGAAGAAAAAGAACAAAGTTAAGATGCCAGAAATCCCTTTAAAGCGATGCACGTTAAACTTTTTGTAGGTGATGTTCAGCGTCAAGATTAAGACAAAAAGAAAAAAAGTACAAAGAGAAAGCCAGTTAATAACCGTTAGAACCGGAAAAAAATAAAACAGTGGAATTCCTGATACAAATGGCACTAGAATCCTGACAAAGATGTATTCTGATTTGAACATTGGTTAAAACTGATACCTTACCTGCACTTTTATCTCAGATTTTTTATTACCCTGTATTTCATCGAGATATGTCCCAACAGTTTCAGCATTGCTATACACGAACATGGCATATCTTGTCCAGATGTTCATTTTTTTGCCCAGCTTATATCTGAAGTTAACATAAGACCTGAAGCCTTTTCCACTGTACATTCCAAACGTGAAATTATATAGGACATCATCTTCGTAGGCATAAATCCGGCTGTTGTAACCAGGGGTATTGAAATAGGCGAACCGGATATTTCCGCTAAGTTTTGAGACCAGTGAAGAATAATTTATATCCTGATAAATCAGGTAGCCAAACTCGCTGTTGGCATCTCCTTTCTTATATTGAGAAACCTCAGCACGGTTTTGAAAAGCCCAGTGATGGTTGAGTTGCCAGTTGATGTCGAGCCGGTACGCTTCTTTTTTGACGTTATCTAAAAAATTAAGGGGAACTTCAAGATCTGTATTTTGCTGTTTTGTTTCTGTTTTAAAGCGCATGAGCAGTTTGAATGTTTTGGACGGGGTATAAATAGCTTGAGCGAAAATCTCGTCTCCCTTAGAGGGTGCATCTATCCTGTATTTGAGCCAGGGAAACTGAAAATAATCTGTATAAAGGGAAAAGGCCCAACGTTTGTTAGGCGTAATATTTAATCCGGCATACAGGCCCTTTTCATTTACTGCTTCACTGGCTTCGGCCATACCCTGATTAAAAAAGCTATGATAATTTTTCGAATAGTTGCGATAACTTGCAGATGCAGATACAGTTGGCGATATACTCATTAGCAGTCCACTGGTATAAGCAAATCCGCTGTTTAAACTTTTTGCAGCCTCTCCAAATAAATAAACGTTTTTGAAAGTATAATTATAATAAGCACCCAAATTGGTTAAGCCATCACCAGTATAGCTAAACCGATCATAAGTGGCTGCCTGGGTGATGAATGAGTTGCTAAATTTTGTATGGTAAGCAATCCCTCCAATGACCATGTTATTTTTTGTATACTGAAGAACAGCACCATAGATCTTTTGACCTAAAGCGTCATTATTTTTAATTTCTGTCGCCGTTCTATGCAGGCCTGTTTGATTTATTGTTGCCTGGACCGTATTTCCGGAATCATCAATGCTCTGACTGGCATCAAGTTTTCGATAAGACAGGAAAGGGGTAATTTCGATATTGGTTGCGAGAGCAATTGTTCCGGAAATACCCCGGAAGAATGAGTATTCATTGGCGGAAGAATAGGGACGTAAACCAAGATCCTTTTTTGCTATACTGGTTACCTCAGGGCCTTTGCCAAATGAAAATCCGGACCAAAGAGTTAATCCCTGACCAAATTGTAGTGCATAGTCTCCTATAACCAGTTTTTTAATTCTACCCAATTTAAATACCGCGATATTCCATGACAAAAAATCAAATGGTTTAGCCGTAAATTTTTCACCTGCATCTTTATCCAATGTTAGCGAAGCCGAAATTATTGAACCAAAGTGGTAGCGGTAACGGGTTTGAAATTTTTCAGGTGATCCGAGGTATCGGTTGCCTGGTAGATCTTCGAAGCCTTTTTGCTTTTGCAAGTTTTGTGCAAAGCGCATAATCAAATCACTTTCACCAAGTTTAAAAACGTTCCTAAATTTAAACTGCTCATATTCGCCAAGTGACCTGAGCGTTACGAATGGCAGCAAATTTTGTATTGTTCTGATATCAAAACTGTTAATACTCTGAAGCTCCAATACATCAGTCAATTTCCCGTTTTCTTTGATATAGGCGAAGAAATTGCTTATTTGTAAAGGCGAGAGGAATACGAGCGCTTTCAATTCTTCAGGATTTGTATGATTTAAATTAATCGGATGCTTTCTCAACCGGGCTAAGACATCTGTCAATTCAGTTATATCATAATCGTCGGGAAGGTTTTCGGCAACACTTTCCAAAATGTCATTGATGTTAGCCTCCTCAGTATTTACTTGTGCTTTTGTGATAAAACCCGTTAAGACAAATGCAATGATCAAAAAACTAGAACGCATAACCCAGTCCGATTTGAGGTGTATAACCTAAGTTGGCATCATAGGCGGTTGCCATATCAATATTCAGCTTGTTGAAGTTTAGACCAAAGCCAGCATACTGCTTAACCTGCCTTACACTAAAGCCACCTCTCAACCTTAAAATACTCATGATTTTATATTCAAGTCCGAGACCGGCATCTGCTATCTTTTGAATATCTCTAACAAAGTACCCCGCTATTAAGACTTTATCTGACGCAAAATAGGTTGCGCCAACACTTACTGAGGTGGGGATACCGGAGGATACCTGAGACTGAACAAATTTCTGCCGGGAGGGATTACTGATTAAAACGCCGAATGCAAATTTATCTACTTTATAGAGCGCACCAGCATCAATAGAAAAGGCTGTTGCCGAGCCATACTCTGGAATTTTAACCTGATGATAGTTTCCTTTTATCGCAATAGAGAGGTGCGGGCCAAACTTTCTGCTATATGCAAAGGTAGCCTTGCTTTCTGTATAACCGCTAAAGCCATACTGTTGATATCCGGCCCCAACAAAATTATTATCGAGTGGTAAGACGAAAACGGCAGCCTGGGTACTGATCTCATTGCTGAATAAATGTTTGATATAGGCAACAGAAACGGTAGCTTTTTCAACATCAGTGATAGCTGAAGCGTTACCCTGTATGGCCCATACGTCTCGTACAGCTATACCATTGCCACCCAAAGCGGTAAGATGTGGGCCCAAAGTATTTTGAGCTGATGAAGAAAAATGAACAAGGGAGATTAACAATGCATTCCATATTTTCATAAAAGGGCGTTAAACCAGTTAATAAAAAATAGGGGTGATTGTATTTGATTACTCTAATATAGGATATTTATTTAAAAAAGAAAAAAGTGTATAAAATTTTATCTTAGGAAATGCTAAAGATAGCTTACTGACTTACAAACACTTACAGTTCCTGCGCTAAGTTTACCAGAAATCCCTTCAGTTTTTCCAGTGAATCGATTATTTTTTGATTTTCCTTTACATCTGACTTATTGTTTTTCAGGTGTTCTTTCGCACCTTTTAAAGTGAAGCCCTTTTCATCGACCAGATTAAAAATAATTTTCAGATTTTCAATGTCTTCAGGGGTAAATAATCTATTGCCTTTCTTGTTTTTTTTGGGTTGAAGAATATCAAATTCCTTCTCATAAAAACGAATCTGGGAGGCGTTTACATTGAACATTTCAGTCACTTCGCCCATGGTATAGTACATTTTATTGATGTCTCTTTCTTTATACGGCATAACTTGTGCTTGATTATGAATGTTTTATATCGATTAATTAAAGTATTCAAATGTAGCTCGATTTTTCCTGAATAACGCAATAAAGTTTTAATTTTGTTCCTCCAATTAATAAAATGTAATGACAGCAAAAGAGATCAGACAGGCATTCCTCAGTTTTTTCGAATCCAAACAACATCACGTTGTTTCATCGGCACCGATTGTGGTTAAGAACGACCCGACATTAATGTTTACCAACGCTGGTATGAACCAGTTTAAAGACTTGTTTCTTGGGGAGGCTGCAATTAAATATGCCCGTGTTACAGACACTCAACGCTGTTTACGAGTTTCGGGAAAACACAATGATCTGGAAGAAGTTGGCATTGATACATATCATCATACCATGTTTGAAATGCTGGGCAACTGGAGCTTTGGCGATTATTTTAAGAAAGATGCTATAGCATGGAGCTGGGAATTATTGACTGAAGTTTACAAAATTCCGAAAGAGAAACTGTACGTAACCTATTTTGAGGGCGACGAAAAGGAGGGGCTTGAAAAGGATCAGGAAGCCTACGATTTTTGGAAACAATACGTTGATGAAAGTCACATTTTACCGGGCAACAAAAAAGATAATTTCTGGGAAATGGGAGATACAGGACCATGTGGACCATGTTCTGAAATCCATGTGGATTGTCGTACTGATGATGAAAAAGCTTTAGTTGATGGAGCTACACTTGTCAATGCTGATCACCCACAGGTGATTGAGATCTGGAACAATGTATTTATGCAATTCAACAGACTTAAGGATGGCTCTTTACAAAGTTTGCCTGCCAAACATGTGGATACCGGGATGGGCTTTGAGCGTCTGGTGCGCGTATTGCAGGATAAAACATCGAACTATGATACAGATGTTTTTCAACCTTTGATTCAGTTTATTTCTGAAAAAGCAGGAATCAAATATGGTGAGCATGAAAAAACTGACATTGCGATGCGTGTTATGGCCGATCATATCCGGGCAATTTCATTTGTAATTGCCGACGGACAACTGCCCTCGAACAACAAGGCCGGATATGTTATCCGCAGGATTTTACGCCGTGCAGTTCGTTATGCCTATACATTCCTGAACTTCAAAGAGCCATTTTTAAATCAATTAGTTCCACTATTGGCCGAGCAATTTAAAGGGGTTTTCGATGAATTAATTTCACAGCAGGACTTTGTTCAGAAGGTAGTTCTGGAAGAGGAAGTTTCCTTTTTGAGAACTTTATCTACAGGCATTCAACGTTTTGAAAAATACCAGGCAACAAACAATACTGTTCAAGGCGCATTTGCTTTTGAATTATCTGATACGTTTGGATTTCCAATCGATTTAACTGAGCTGATGGCACGTGAGAAAGGCTGGTTAGTGGATTTAGCCGGATATGAGCAGGCGCTGAAAAAACAAAAAGATGATAGCCGGGCTGCTACCGCTATTGACACTGGCGACTGGGTAACTGTGCATACGGACGATCAGAGTGAGTTTGTAGGGTACGATGACCTGGAGATTGAGACCGAAATCCTCAAATACCGCAAGGTTAAGGCCAAAGGAAAAGAACAATTTCAAATCGTTTTGCGTCAAACCCCTTTTTATGCGGAGGGTGGTGGTCAGGTTGGAGATACAGGTAGATTAGAAGACCACAGTCGCCAGTTCTGGGTTGATATTACTGATACGAAAAAAGAAAACGGGTTAACCGTACATTTCGCCGACATATTGCCAGATTATCTGGAAGGAAAGTTCTGGGCTGTGGTGGATGAGGATAAACGAACACTCACAGAAGATAATCATTCAGCCACGCATTTACTGCACGCGGCTTTGAAGCAGGTATTGGGCACTCACGTCAATCAAAAGGGATCACTTGTGAATGCAGATTACCTTCGCTTCGATTTTTCTCATTTTACGAAAGTAACGGATGAAGAGCTGGCACAAATCGAAGTGATTGTGAATCAGAAAATCAGGCAAAATATCAAACTAAAAGAGCAGCGAAACGTACCTTATCAGGATGCAATAGAGAGCGGTGTTACTGCTTTGTTTGGAGAGAAATACGGTGATTTTGTGAGAATGATCACCTTTGATGACCATTTTTCAAAGGAACTTTGTGGGGGTACGCATGTAAAGGCAACCGGGCAAATTGGATCATTTAAAATCGTTTCAGAGAGTGCTGTTGCTGCAGGTGTACGCAGAATTGAGGCCATTACTGCCGATAAAGCAGAGCAATACTTTTTAGATCAACGGAGAGAGTTAGGTCACTTAAAGACACTTCTAAACGGCGCCAAGGATTTGACAGCTGCAGTACAAGCCTTAGTGGATGAGAACACGAAACTTAAAAGAGAGATTGAAAAATCAACACTTGAGCGGGTAAATACTCTAAAGCATGAGATCGTTCATCATGTAAGAGGAATTCATGGAGTAAATCTTATTGCAAAACACATCGACTTGCAAAGTGCAGAGGCGGTTAAAAACCTGGCTTTTTCGCTGAAAGACATGATAGATAATCTGTTTCTTGTTTTCACTACTGAGATCGATGGTAAACCGGGTATTACAGTGATGCTTTCCGATCACCTGGTGAAAAAAGGAATGAATGCTTCAAATATCGTTCGCGAGTTAGGAAAAGAAATTCAGGGCGGCGGCGGCGGTCAGCCATTTTACGCTACAGCAGGAGGCAAAAATTCTGCGGGTTTAGGTACTGTTTTGGAGAAAGCCGAAAGCTTCATTAAAACACATTAATAAAAGAAAAAGAGGCCCGAAAGCCTCTTTTTTTATTTTAGTGTCTACCGTGTTTTTCCCGGTGACCACGGGAGAAGAGGCTGGAATTAACTCTTCGATCGTGTCTTCTGTAATCCACATGCTGTGGTCTGTAATCCCTTCTTGGTCCAGAATATCTGACCGGACCGCGGCCTCCATATGATGAGTGTACTACATTAACATGATTTGCATATCTTACTCTATGGCTGTTATAGCTGCGATATGGACTATTACCATACATCACGATTTTCCTACCATGGTTTAAATCGTAACCCCTGTATCTAGCAGGCAGGTATCTGGACCTTGTCCACCGGTTTCCACTCAAATAAACAAACTGGCGTTGGGGAACATAATAGTAAGACTGCACTTCAGGTAAATAGTAGTAATTTACGTTCTGATAACCTGCAGGAACCCATGCCGGTTGAGTGCCAATATTAAGACTAAGACTAACCTGAGCGTTCGATTGCTTTGATGTTAAAGCCACGATACCTACAATCGCGGAAATAATTAATAACTTTTTCATAATCGATAGTTTTTGTGTGTGTATCAACTGTAATTCAAACGCTATGCCAAAAACAATATTGTAACAGAGATATGAGATTAGGATAGGTAGGTGCGCTCAGTCATGAATTTTAAGAATCTGTTTCAAAAAAACATGGTAGGTTTCTTACAGATAAAGTTTAGTTAATAACTATATTTGCGTGTACAATTTTATCATGGATAAACCTGAACCCTGTTTATCTGTGTTCACCTGAGGATTATAAAAAGTAAATGCCTTTAACAGAAACAAGCCCACATCGCCATTTCGAACTCGTTTCAGGACTAGAAATACATGTTCAGCTGAACACCAATACTAAAATATTTTCTTCCGACAGTGCATCTTACGGGGCGCTGCCCAATCAGAACATCTCAACGGTTTCTTTGGCGCTACCGGGTGCTTTACCGAAATTAAATAAAGAGGTAGTAGCTAAAGCGATCAGAATCGGGCTTGCACTTAATTGCACTATCAATCAGATTAACCATTTCGACAGAAAAAACTATTTCTATGCTGATTTACCTAAGGGTTATCAGATTACTCAGGACAACCAACCGATTTGTGTTAATGGTTTTCTTGATGTTGAACTAGCTGATGGATCAATAAAAAAAATAGGAATAAATAGAATTCACCTGGAAGAAGATGCCGGTAAAAGTATCCATGATCAGGATGATCATTACTCTTTGGTTGATTTAAACCGAGCTGGTGTTCCCTTAATTGAAATCGTTACTGAACCCGATATCCGTAGTGCGGAAGAGGCCTCAGCCTTATTGAGTGAGATCAGGAAACTGGTACGCCATTTAGATGTTAGCGATGGGAACATGGAAGAAGGGAGTTTACGATGCGATGCCAATATTTCTATTCGGGAGCACGGCAGTGTAACATTTGGTACTCGTTGTGAGGTAAAGAACCTGAATTCTATGCGTAACGTGCGCAGAGCGATAGATTTTGAATTCGGACGACAGGTAGAGGTAATTTCAGAAGGGGGCAAGATTATTCAAAGCACGCTTAACTTTGACGCTGACAAGGGGACTACATCCCCGATGCGTACAAAGGAGGAAGCTAATGATTACCGCTATTTTTCAGATCCTGATTTGCAGCCAGTTAATATTTCAGATGAATGGCTAGCCGAAATAAAATCAGCAATGCCAGCATTGCCAGCGGAAATTTCAAAGCAAATGATTGCAGATTTTGGAATCAGCAAGTCCGATGCCGCGTTATTTGCTGAGGATCTGCATCTGTTAACTTATTTTAATGAAGCATTGCCTGCGGTAAAAGTGAAAAGAAATCTGATTAACTGGTTAATTGGCCCTATAAGAGCAGCTTTGAATGAGAAGGGAATAAATATTGGCAGTTACAAAGTTAAGCCCTTACAGCTAGCGGTTGCACTAAATCTGGTGGATGACAAAAAGATCACTCAGCAAATTGCAATTCAACAATTATTGCCGGCAGTAGAAGAGATAGAAAATGCCGATGTTACTGCCTTAGCGACGGATTTAAACTTACTTATTTCAGATGATGGCAACGAGGTAGAAGGGTTTGTCGATGAGGTATTAAGTAAATATCCTCAGCAGGTTGAGGCTTACAAAAAAGGAAAAAAAGGTGTGTTGGGTTTATTTGTGGGCGACGTGATGAAGCTTGCAAAAGGCAAAGCAGATGCAAAAAAAATAAATGAATTGATACTTGAAAAACTAAAATAATGAGATTAAAAAACTTAAGCCTTATCATACTAATTGCAATTGCTTTTACTGGCTGTAAACCGAAAGACAGTTTTACCATTGACGGAACCTTTCAAAATCCTGGTACGGATAAAAAAGTATTTTTATACGGTATGCAAAGCAGCCAGATGGTAGCTGTTGATTCGACTAACTTATCAGAAAAGGGCGAGTTCAAATTTATCCGTAAAACCCCCTCGGTTGATTTCTTCAGGGTTTCAATTGGCAATCATGAATTTATGTTGATTGCTAAAAACGGAGACGAAATTAAACTGGAAGCCGATCTGGCTGATAACTCTATGGCATACAAGATATCAGGTGCCAACGAGGTGGAGAAACTATCTGAATTGAATGTGATCAGAAATGAATTTGCTAAACGGGTTGAAAAGCTTCAGGCTGATTTTGAAACGAAAGTTGCCGGGCAGCCTCAAAACCGTGCTACAATTTTAGAACAAATGAAGCCACAATACGAATCTTACATTAGCCAGCTTAATAATTCAACATTAAAATTTGCGGAAGACAATAAAGGAACACTGGCTGGTTTTTATGCAATGAATACCTTGAGTCCTCAGGATTTTGAATCACAGCTGGTGAAGTATGCAGAGGAAATAAAAGATGAAATTAAAGGCAATGCAACTGTTGATGCATTCATCAAACAAATGGCCTCGCTAAAAACTGTACAGGTTGGACAGCTAGCACCTGCTTTTACAATGAATACATCGGATGATAAACCGATTAGCCTATCTGATTATAAGGGAAAATATGTGTTAGTAGACTTTTGGGCCTCATGGTGCCAGCCTTGCCGTCAGGAAAATCCGAATGTAGTTAAGGTTTATCAAAAGTTTAAAAACAGAAATTTTGATATCCTGGGCGTATCGCTGGATACTGACAAGGCTGCATGGCAGGCGGCAATTAAAGCTGATGGATTAGCCTGGAGCCATGTTTCAGAATTGAAAGACTTCAACGGAGAAACAATTAAGAAGTATCAGGTACAAGCGATACCAGCCTCGTTTTTAATTGATCCTACCGGAAAGATTGTTGCTAAAAACCTTCGTGGTGAGGAATTGGATGCATTTCTAACTAAAACGTTACGGTAAAAGAAACTCAATGTTAACCTAATTTAAGTGATTAACAATTTCTTAACTTATAGTTAACTCATAATTACATCAGAGACAGTACTTTCGTAACAAATATTTAACTATGAATAACGCAGGTCAGAAAATATTAATTGTCGATGATGAACCAGACATCCTGGAATTGATCGAATATAATCTTAAAAAAGAAGGTTATCAGGTATTTACAGCGTCAAACGGGCAAGAAGGAATTACTGTAGCCAAAAAGGTTCATCCTGATTTGATTATTCTTGATATCATGATGCCTAAAATGGATGGAATAGAGGCTTGTCGTTTGATGCGTGCAATTCCGGAGTTTAAAAATACCTTCATGGTATTCTTGACTGCCAGAAGTGAGGAGTACTCGGAAATTGCCGGTTTTAACGTAGGCGCCGATGATTATATTGCAAAGCCGATAAAACCACGTGCTTTAGTAAGTCGCATTAATGCAATACTTAGAAGGAATGCAGGGACAGAGGAGATATCCGAAAACAAACTGGAAATAGGTGATTTGGTAATCGATAGGGAGGCCTATCTGGTTTTTCAGAATGGGACCAAGGTGGTATTAGCCAAAAAAGAGTTTGAATTGTTGTACCTCTTGGCATCGAAGCCTGGTAAAGTTTACACACGTGAATCGATTCTTAAAAATATCTGGGAAGATTCAGTGGTCGTTACTAACCGTACAATTGATGTTCACATCCGTAAACTACGTGAAAAATTAGGTGAAACTTATGTATCGACTGTAAAAGGTGTTGGTTATAAGTTTGAACTTTCTTAAAATATACCTATGCAAGATGAACCGCAGATTTACAGAATGATCAGTAAATCTGCGGTTTTTTCATTTTGGAGGTTTTTTCAGCGGAGATCAACATTGCTCTTTATCGCTTTATCTGGGTTGAATTTCTAAACCAATAAAAATAAATCCGTATTTTTGCACCTCATTAATACGATCATAGTTTGAAGTACCCAAATTTTAAAGACCTTATTCTTTTCGAGGACAACGATTTCATTGTCATTAATAAACCACCCTTTTTGGCATCTCTTGACGAAAGAGGTGGCTCCGGAGAAACCAATGTGTTGCGTTTAGCAAAACAATACAGTGACGATGCCCAGGTTTGTCACCGTTTGGATAAGGAAACTTCAGGTGCTTTGATCATTGCGAAAAATCCTGAAGGATACAGGCATGCATCTATGCAATTTGAACGCAGAAAGGTTGACAAGACATACCATGCGGTAGTAGACGGCCATGTTATTTTCGATGATTTGCTGGTTGACTTGCCGATCTTAAATGATGGAAATAAAAACGTAACCATCGACAGGATGGAAGGTAAACGTGCTGAAACACGTTTCAATTCGTTAAAGTATTATAAGCACTACACCCTCGTTGAATGTAAGCCAATTACAGGACGTATGCACCAGATCAGGATTCATTTGGCTACACAACGTGCCGCGATTGTTGGCGATGATATGTACAAAGGGAAACCTGTTTTTCTATCGTCCATTAAACGTGGTTATAAACTCACTAAAGGAGAAGAGGAGCAGCCGATTATGAAACGGTTTGCCCTGCATGCACGCCACCTGGTATTTAAAGCTCTGGATGATCAGGACATTGTTATTGATGCCCCTTATCCGAAAGATTATGCAACTCTGATTAAGCTGCTAGATAAATTTGATGCTTAGCCTGTAGGGCCAGGCAAGAAATTAAAAAAAAAAACAATGTATATCCGCTTCGTAAATTACCTTGATAAGATTAACCAATATAGAAAATCTAAAATATCAAACCGTAATTTCCTGGTTATACTAGCCGTTGTTGTTGGCGTTTTGGCAGGCCTCGCGGCTGCAGTTCTTAAGAGTTTAACACATCATATTGAAGAATTTCTGCAGTCTGACTGGCACTGGAAATATAAATACTACCTGTATTTTGTATTTCCTATGATCGGGGTATTCCTGACCGTTTTATATATTAAATACTTCATCAGGAAAACGAAGTTTGAAACAGGCCTGACACCACTGTTGTATGCTATATCTAAAAAATCGAGTAAGATAGATTCACATAATATCTATTCACAAATTATTACGGCTGCAGTAACTGTCGGATTTGGCGGCTCCACAGGACTGGAAGCGCCCATTGTTACCAGTGGATCTGCAATAGGGTCTAATTTAGGAAGAACATTAGGCCTGTCTTACCGGGAGGTTACTATGCTTGTTGCCTGTGGAGCGGCCGCTGCAATTGCGGGCGCTTTTAATAGTCCGATCGCAGGTATTGTTTTTGCAATTGAAATTTTATTGCCTGAATTTACCATACCGGCATTTATTCCCTTATTACTATCCGCTGCTACTGCAGCAGTAGTTGCCAGACTGTTTTATACGCAGCAACTTTTTTACCTGATTACCGAAGGCTGGGAGGTGAATGCACTGTTATTCTATGTCGTTCTGGCCGGATTAATTGGTTTATTCTCCATTTTTTTCACCAAAGCTAATTATGCGATCAAAGGCTTTTTCTATAAAATCAAGCATCCTTATTCAAAGGTAGTCATCGGAGGACTATTGCTTGGTGCATTGGTGTTTTTGTTTCCTACATTATACGGTGAGGGTTACATTACGATAAATTCCTTGCTTAAGGGTGATTACCTCGCTGTGATAAATAATAGTATTTTTTCAGACTACAATCAAATCTCGGGCATAGTGATCCTGTTTACCGTAGCGACAGTTTTCATGAAATCGGCAGCCACATTAATTACTCTTGGCGCAGGTGGAAACGGTGGAACATTCGCTCCAAGTTTGATTATGGGCGGTTTAATCGGGTTTGTATTTGCCTATTCAGTTAATCTTTCAGGAGTTGCTCACTTAAATGTGTCAAACTTTATTGTTGCTGGAATGGCTGGGGCTTTAGGCTCTATCATGCATGCTCCTCTAACCGGGATTTTCCTGATCGCTGAAATTACCGGCGGCTACATTCTCATGGTGCCATTAATGATTACGACGGCCATTTCTTATGCTATTAACCGTAGCGTTCAGAAGCACTCCATCTACACCAAAGCTTTAGCAGATAAGGGCGAACTTTTGTCGCACGAAGATAAAGATAGTACTGTATTGAGCCAGATGAAACTCAGGTATCTGATTGAAAAGAGCTACCCTATACTTCAGCTAAACGACATCATTTCATTGAAGATGAGTGAGATGGTTAAATCACACAAGAATGTTTGCGCTGTTACCGATGAGGCCGGAGATTTCAAGGGAATTATCTATATGGAGGATTTATTTAACGAGATGCTCTCTACACCGGGTAAAGAAATGGTTAAAGCCTCGGACCTGGTTCAACAGGCGCCCAATGTTCTTAGTGAATCCGATGATTTGAAGCAGGTTCTTGAGAAGATGGAACAGGAAAATGCCTGGATTTTGCCGGTGGTTGATGAAGCTAACCGTTATGTAGGATTTGTTTCCAAAACAGCAATATTTAATAAATACAGGGCTTTATTGATGCGGCAAAACGATTATATGGATTAAAACAATTTGTGATACTAAAAAAGAAGGCCTGAATGATTCTCATTCTGACCTTCTTTAGTTTATCTTAAACCAGAACTAATTTATTCTGCCCGTTTCAGGCCAAATTTCTCTATTTTACTGTACAGGTGACTGCGCTGGATATCAATCTCATCGGCTGTTTTCGATACATTCCAGTTGTTTTTCTCCAGCTTAAATTTGATAAATTCTTTTTCTGCATGGTCTTTATAATCCTGGAAGTTATTGAAGCTATCGAAAGAAGACGAAAAACCTGTGCCGACTGTCGCATTGGCAATCTGAGTACTGGATGCGGCTCCGATATTTGTTCCGCCGCCAGGGTTGGCAAATGCGCGAACATCATTTTCGGTAATTACCTTATCGCTCAGGATAATCAAACGTTCAATCATATTATGTAATTCGCGAACATTTCCCGTCCATGGTAGTGCTTGTAAAGCGGCCATACCACCATCGTTGATCTTCTTGACAGGCATGCCATAATCACCGCATATGCTTTCTAAAAAGTTTTGCGCTATAACCGGAATATCATCAGTCCGTTCCGTTAAGTGCGGTACGTGAATATTGATTACGTTCAAACGGTGGTATAAGTCCATTCTGAAATTTCCGTCTTCAATTTCTTTTAGTAAATCTTTATTTGTTGCCGCTAAAACACGTACATTGACATCAATTTCTTTCTCACCGCCCACACGCGAAATTTTGTGCTCCTGCAGCGCGCGGAGAACTTTTGCCTGCGCGGAGAGGCTCATGTCACCAATTTCATCCAAAAAAAGAGTACCACCATTAGCCAGTTCAAATTTACCAATCCGTTGTTTAACGGCTGATGTAAAAGAGCCTTTTTCGTGTCCAAATAATTCGCTTTCGATCAATTCTGAAGGAATAGCAGCGCAATTTACCTCAATTAGAGGGCTATCGGCACGGTTTGATTTTTCGTGTAACCAACGCGCAACTAATTCCTTACCGCTTCCGTTAGCACCAGTGATTAAAACACGGGCTTCGGTAGGGGCAACACGTTCGATGGTTTCTTTTATTTTAGATATACTTTCAGATTCTCCAAGTATTTCACGTGTTTTACTTGCTTTACGCTTTAAAACTTTCGTCTCGGTTACCAACGTTCCGCGATCCAGACCGTTACGAACGGTGATTAAAAGCCTGTTTAAATCAGGTGGTTTGGAGATAAAGTCGAAGGCACCCTTTTTACTGGCTTCTACAGCAGTTTCAACGGTACCATGGCCGGAGATCATGATAAATGGAAGATCAGGCTTGATGATTTGTGCCTGCTCCAGCACTTCCATGCCGTCCATCTTATTCATCTTGATATCGCAAAGTACAAGATCATAATTCCCTTTTTTGATCATTTCAAGCCCATCGATACCATTATCAATATCATCGACATCGTAATTTTCGTACTCCAGAATCTCGCGTAATGTGCTTCTTATAGCCCGCTCATCATCAATAATTAATAGTTTGGCCATTTGGTAATTGTTTATTCAATTGATATGCGAATATATTATTTTTAAATTAATGTATAGTTTTTTATACAATGATTTAGGCTATAAACGGGAATAGATTGAAAAGGTTTTGTTAATTTTTACAATTGTTGAATTGATCAAAGATATAACAAGTAACGCTTTTGCAACATTCATTTTACATATCCCTTAATTTTACTACTTTTGCGACGCTTTTGGTTTCCGGAGATACAACCGGAATTAAAAGGGAATACAGTGTAATTCTGTAACTGTCCCGCAGCTGTAAGCTTCACAACGGTTTTTCAATCATTTCGCCACTGTTTCAATTCTGGAACGGGAAGGCCGGAAAACCGGAAGTAAGTCAGAAGACCTGCCTTTAGCGTATAATTTCATAGCTTTCGGGGATTGAAGCTAGGATTGAAGTACCAGCATTTTAAGTATTTTCATTTCCTTTTCGAATCTGTTGGCTGTGGGCAAAACTCACAATCAAATGAACAAACAAACAGTATTAATTGCTGCCGGTCTAGGGCTTGCACAATTAACGTTTAGCCAGCAGGCTAAAGCACAAAGCAAAGACAGCGTCCAGTTAAAAGATGTGGTAATCAGTGCTACAAAAAACGACCAGAAACAATCGCAAACCGGCAAGGTGGTTACCATCATCAGCAGGCAAGTGCTGGAGAGAAGCAATGGAAAATCGCTACCAGAGCTGATCAGCGAGCAGGCAGGTATCATCGTTGCCGGATCAAGCAGTAATCCAGGGCTTAATAAATCTGTTTTCTTCAGGGGAGCAGGCAGCGCTTATGCAGTTGTTTTAATTGATGGCATCGTTCAGAACGATCCGTCAGGGAATGGAGGTGCGTTCGATTTAAGACTTTTATCAATTGATCAGATAGATCACATTGAAATTTTACGTGGCGGACAGTCAACCATTTATGGATCGGATGCAGTAGCTGGGGTAATCAACATCATTACCAAAAAAGGGGGACCTAAAGGAAACACAATTTATGGTGTTGCAAGTGCCGGCAGTTACGAAACCTATAAAGGAACTATTGGTTTAAACGGTGGAGTAGAAGGGTTTTCTTACAACATCAACTATACTCATGCTAAAACTGACGGAATCTCTGAAGCTGCAAATCCGGCTGGCAATACCAGCACTTTCGACAAAGACGGGTTTAAGACTGACGCCTTGAATGCAAATTTCGGAATCAAATTGGACAACCACTTTTCGATTAACCCTTTTATAAGATACTATCACGGAAACTATAGTTTCGATGGAGGTGCTTTCGCTGATGCCAATAATTATTCGATATTAAAGAATTTCGCAGCTGGAACAAACGCAAAATATGAGTTTGCAACTGGAAAGGTTACCTTAAATTACAGCTATGAGGGAACAAGAAATGATGCACACAGTCAATATCCAAGTATAACTGAAGGCCGTGTTTCGTTGCTTGACCTGTTTTATAATCAAAAGCTAGGCAATAAATTAGACCTTTTGGTGGGTATTGATAACCGTGAGATGAAACTTTCTTCGGCTACGAACAAGCCTGAAACCAATATTTTTGCTGCTTACGGTTCATTGTTTTTACATGATTTGAGTATTTTTAATTTAGAAGTTGGCGGACGCTATAACAAACACGAGCAATATGGAGAAAACTATACCTATTCTATAACACCAAGCATCAACATCATTAAGGAGATTAAACTATTTGGAACGGTTTCAACTGCGTTTAAAATACCAACATTAAATATGCTTTTTGGCCAGTTCGGCGCTAACCTCGCCTTAAAACCTGAAAAATCTCAGAATTATGAGGCTGGTGTAAACTTCAGCTTCGCCGAGGACAAATTCAGTTTGCGTATTGCGGGTTACAAACGTGATTTAACGGATGCGATTATTTATGCTTTCCCCGATGGATACATTAACCAGATTAGCCAGAAAACTAAAGGTTTTGAAGTGGAACCAGCTGTAAAGGTGGGTAAATTCAATATCAATGGTTATTATGCATACGTAGAAGGGAATGAATTCAACTTTGTTGATAATGCCATTGCAGATTATCTTTTCCGCAGACCAAAACATACTTTTGGTTTAACTGCAGGTGTACAAGCTACAGATGACCTTTTTGTTAGTGCGAACTACAGATATTTTGGTAAGCGTAGCGATGGAAATTTCACAACCTATACTGTTGATCATTTACCAGCATATAAATTGTTGAGTGCATATGCTGAATATGCTTTGGCGAAAAAGCGTGTAAAGCTTTTCTTTGATGCAAAAAACATTCTGAATGAGAAATACAATGAGATTATTGGATATAATAGCTTGGGATTCAATTTTAATACGGGTGTGATTTTTAATATCCACTAAGAAGATTTAACTTTGTATAAATAACAGAAAATATGTCGAATCTAAAATTCAATCCACGCACCTTAATATTACTTTTAATGATTCTTGTTATTACAGGATTTCGTTTATTGGTAACATTTAACTCTGATGCCTTGAAGTTCGCGAACTTCTCTTCGATAGGAGCTGTTGCTTTGTTTGGTGGAGCTTATTTTAAAGACCATTTAAAAGCTTTCGCCTTTCCGTTATTAAGTTTGTTTTTAAGCGATTTCATACTGTCGGCCACTATTTTCAGTGAGTACAGCAATGGTTTTTTATATGAGGGATGGTACTGGACATACTTTGCTTTTGCCTTGATGGTATTGATTGGACGTGTATTGTTAAACAAAATCAATCCAGTAAGTCTATTAGCCTCCACTTTATCGATCGTATTGATACACTGGATTGTGACGGATTTTGGCGTTTGGTTTAAAAATCCAAGTTACACGCAGGACTTCGCAGGATTCTGGCTTTGTTTAGAAAGAGCAATTCCTTTCGAAATCAGATTCCTGGAGGGAACTCTCATTTACGGTGCAATTCTATTTGGTGCATTCGAGATCTTAAAGGCAAAATATCCGGTATTGAAATTCAGCACGAAGCAAGCCTGATTGGACTAAAATAAGCATAAGGTCCCCTTTTGATGCAAATCGAAAGGGGACTTTTTTTATCTTTATACTTTGTACTAAAGTTATTTGTTATGTTAAAAGTGGTATCATTCCTTCCTGCAGCAACCAAAATGATCTATGATATGGGCCTTCAGGATCACCTTTACGGAGTAACTTTCGAATGTCCTAAAGAAGCAGCCGAGTTACCAAAAGTTGTACGGTGCATTTTAGAGGGTAAAAATTACTCCAGTGTTGAGATTGATCGGATCTTTTCTGCTTCAAAGGCTCAAGGGAAAAGTTTATACTGGGTAGATGATGATTTATTGGAAAGCATTTCGCCGGATATCGTGTTCACCCAGGACATCTGTGAGGTCTGTAATATCGATACAGTTTGTACTGAGACAGCTGTAATGAAACTAAGCAAACAGCCATTGCTTGTTCCTTTATCACCTAATAATTTGCAAGATGTTCACGTTTGTGCAATTACTATTGCAAAGGCAATGGGTAAGGAAGAAGTAGCATTACAATATCTGAGTGATTTACAAAAAAAGACCGATTACATTCTAGATCAGCTGAGATTAAATAAGGCACCATTAAAGCGGACCATGCTTATGGAGTGGATTGAACCCATTTACAACTGCGGGCATTGGATTCCCTTCCAAATCGCTGCTGCCGGTGGCGTAGACATGCTCTCCAATCCTGCCGGTGATTCTATTGTTACCCAATGGGATAAAATCAGAAAATACAATCCTGAAGTACTTGTGATCGCACCTTGCGGCTTCGATGTAGACCGGAGTACATTGGAAATGGAATTATTAAGCCGGAAGGATGGATGGAATGATCTTGCAGCTGTACAATCCAATCAGGTTTATATTGCGGACTTCGATATGTTTACACAACCCAGTATTGGTACGCTTGTTGATGGAATAGAGGCCTTGGCGTGCATGTTTCATCCTCAGATATTTCAGCCAAGTCCTTTTATCAGTACAAAATTCAGATCATTTAATATTGTACCCCAAAGCATTTCGATTTGATGAAAATAGTTGTTTTAACAGGAGCAGGAATCAGTGCCGAAAGCGGTTTAAAAACTTTCAGGGATGCTGACGGACTTTGGGAAGGGTACAATGTGTATGATGTTGCGACACCGGAGGCGTGGGAACGCAATCCTGTATTGGTTCAGCAGTTCTATAACGAGCGGCGAAAACAGGTGATTGCAGCAAAGCCAAATCGTGCTCATAAGATCCTTGCAGAACTGGAATCTAATTTTGATGTTGAAATTATAACACAGAATATAGATGACTTGCATGAGCGTGCTGGTTCTACCAAGGTTACTCATCTCCACGGAGTTATTACCAAATCTCAATCAGACAGAAGGGCAGACCTGACCTATATAATAGAAGGAGATGAAATCAAAATGGGAGACCTGTGCGAGTTAGGTACTCAACTGCGCCCCCATGTAGTTTGGTTCGGTGAAGCTGTTCCAATGATCGAAGTCGCGGCTAAAATTTGCAGCCAGGCGGACTTATTTGTTTTGATTGGCACTTCACTGGCTGTTTACCCGGCGGCGGGCTTGATAGACTTTATACCTTCAGCTACAAAAAAATACATTATTGATCCGAGGACACCTGATGTTGGGAGATACAAAAATGTGACCACTATACAGCAAGGTGCTGTTGAAGGCATGTCGGCACTGAAAGAAATCCTGTTAAATGGCCGTTAAAAAACGTTGTATCTTTAACTGGAGTGGGGGCAAAGACAGTACATTGGCACTGCACTATGCGTTGGAGGATCCAACCATTGAGATTTGTTATCTGGTTACAACTTTAACTGCTGAGTTTAACCGCATATCGATGCATGGGGTTAGAGAAAGCTTGCTAATTAAGCAGGCGGAAAGCATTGGCATACCTTTATATCAAATCCGGTTGAGCGAAATGCCTACGATGGAACACTATGATGAAACGATGGGCATGCATCTTGCAAAATTAAAGGCGGAAGGTATTACACATTCCATATTTGGTGACATTCACCTTGAAGACCTTCGCGCTTACAGAGAAAAAAAACTGGAAGAAATTGGACTTAAAGCCATATTTCCGCTTTGGAAAATGGACACTCGTTTGCTTATTCAGGAATTTTTAAACCTGAACTATAAAACCATCATGGTATGCACACAACAAAATCTGGAGATGGTATGTGGCGAGGTAATTACCCTGGATCTGATTGATAACTTACCACCTGAAATCGATCCGTGCGGTGAGAATGGCGAATTTCATACGTTCGCTTTCCAAGGGCCTATATTCAGAAAAAAGATAGAATTTGAGCTCGGAGAAAAGATTTTCAAAACTTATCGGGCACCTGTCAATACGGATCCTAAAAACGAAGAAGCGAAAGATTCAACAAGCATATCAGGCTTCTGGTTTATTGATTTAAAAAATTAATTATCTGAACCTAAAACATTTTGGCATCATTTTTTCTTTAGTAGTTGTAGTTAACTAATCGCACATGGAAAGGAACCTGCATCAACTGGGTTAGGTAGCTGATGTAAGATCTGATTAAATTAAAACGTTATGAAAAAGATATTTGTAGTAATTGCATTAAGTTCTGTAATGTTTGCTTGTAACAACAGGGCAAAAGAAGAGGCTGCTTTGAAACAACAGGAAGCTGATAAGCAACTGGCGATTAAAGCCGTTAAGGATAGTTTAAGACTAGATTCATTCAAAAAAGCTGAAACTGCTAAAATTGAAGCTGAAAAAGAGGCTCAACATCAAGCTGAACTTGTTGCAGCCAGAAGAGCGGGAGCAGCATCATCCAGATCTTACTCCAGCTCAGGTGGAAGTTCAAGTTCATATGGTGGTACCACACAGCCTACAGCTAAGAAGAAAGGTTGGAGTGATGCGGCTAAAGGTGCTGTAATTGGTGGTGCCGCGGGTGCTGTTGGTGGTGCATTAATTGATAAGAAAAAAGGCCGTGGTGCAGTTATCGGTGGTTTAGTTGGTGCTGGTGGTGGTTATCTGATCGGAAGAGGAGAAGATAAAAAAAGCGGTAGAGCTCAATAAAAAAAAGTCTTTAATATATGAAAAAGGCGAATCGTTATACGATTCGCCTTTTTTGTTGGATTGTAGTTTTCTACTATTTGTATGTTGCAGCAAGCTTTAGTGCATTGTATGCATTTACAATACCACCACTAATGCATAGGTCTGAAAACGGAACATATACATCCTGTTCAGCACCTTCTTCGCCTTTTTTATAGGAAACATTGTGATTTACTTTTGTAACTGATTTCACGATAATTTCCTTTACCTGAGCCGCACTCAGTTTAGGATAGTATGAACGAATTAATCCTGCTAATCCTGCAACTACTGGTGATGCCATACTCGTGCCATCGAGGTTTTTATATTTCGATCCTGGAACTGTAGAGTAAATCTGTACACCCGGAGCGAATACATCAACCTGAGTTTTACCAAAATTAGAGAAGCTCGCTTTTAAAGTTTCGTCATCTTTTGGACCCGAAGCGCCAACAGTAATCCATGAAGCAATTGTTTTCTCATCAAGGTCTTTATGATTTGGGAAATTATTTTCTACATCGATATCTTTATTTTCGTTTCCAGCGGCCTGAACGATTAACACGTCTTTTGACGCTGCATATTTCATTGCGTCGTTTACTACTGCTTTATTCCATGAATAAGCCTTACCGAAACTCATGTTGATTACTTTGGCGCCATTGTCGACTGCATACCGTATACTGTTTGCGACATCTTTATCCCGTTCATCACCATTCGGCGTACAACGGACACCCATAATTACCACATTATCGGCTACACCTGAAATACCAATTTTATTTGTTCTATCTGCAGCAATGATACCAGCAACATGTGTTCCGTGCATGGCGTCAGGGCCTGCTACATCATTATTGCCATAAAACTTTTCAGTAGCGTCGTTAGGATTATCACCAACTATAGCACGAGGATCATAATCAAGATTAAGGTTATATTCAGCCTGACGGGTGTAGTAATCTAATCCTTCTTTAATCTGATCTTCATAAAAGTCTTTGAAACTTCCTTTCTGTAACTGTTGAGCCATTACCCCTTGAATGCGGCCTTCGACATCAGAAGCTGGCTTAAAGTTTTTAAAGTCATCGGCAGTGGGATTTTCTTTTCCGATTTTCTTTACCACAGCATCCAATGCATTCTTAAAACCAGTGATACCTGCTAAACCCTCTTTGGCTTCTGCGAGTTGTTTTTCCAAATCTGCTCTTTGGGTTTTGAAAGCCTCCCAGTCTTTTTTATCTTTTTCTGCTACAGTAGCATCAGTAGTATTTGCAAAGCGCGTTTGATCGCGACGCACCAAACGGGTAAGTTCCAGGG
The DNA here is from genome assembly GCF_032678525.1 of Pedobacter frigidisoli. Classification (GTDB taxonomy): domain Bacteria; phylum Bacteroidota; class Bacteroidia; order Sphingobacteriales; family Sphingobacteriaceae; genus Pedobacter; species Pedobacter frigidisoli_A. Next base: position 126,038 of record NZ_JAVTSE010000003.1, on the reverse strand, counting down.
TTTCAAAATTAACAGATTCTTTGGGGCCACCTATGAAATTCCATCCGTTAATATCATCGGCATAACCATTTTTGTCGTCGTCTTTACCATTACCTGCAATTTCTTTTGCGTTAACCCACATGATGCGTTTAAGATCTTCATGTGTTGATTCAACACCACCATCATTAACTGCAACAATCACTTTGGTTGATTTTTTTCCTTTCAATAGCTCTTTATACGCTTTCTCAGTGCTGATACCAAAGGTGGTATCGGACTTTAAATCAAGGTTTTGCCAATTGGCTTTTTGTGCATTGGCAAAAAGCGGCAAAGCTATCACAAATGTACCTGTAAGTAGTACATTAAATAATTTACTTTTATTCATTTAGTGTCTTTTTGTATTAAACGTCGAAAGTTAATGTTAATTTTTTCTCTGCCCAAAATGTATTAAAAATAATGTCTTTGGGGCATATCAAAAAAAATCCCGGATGATATGTCCGGGATCGTAAACTTTGTGGTGTGCGTTAGGCTATTTTAAATTCAGCGCAATTTTCTTAGCTGTTTCGTCATGTTGTTCAATAACTGTTAGTGTCTTTGTTGCCCATTGTTTCAGGTCGGCATCCCTGTTCGCCAAACCTTCTTTAAACAAGCTAACTGTTTTATCGTGATCAGTTACCATCATAGCGATATAGTGCTTATCAAATTCAGCACCTGTCAGTTTTTTCATCGCATCGATATGAATCTGATCATCAGCAGGCAATGCGTCAGGGGTAATCACTTTCTTAGCTTGAGCCAATTGTTTAAGTTCGGAGTTGACTTTTGAATGATCTTCAAGCATTTTAGCAGCAAAATCTTTTACCTCTTGCGTTGAAGCATTCTTCAAAGCAATTTTCGATGCCTCCACTTCCATGATGCCACCTACGGCTGCTTTTCTCAAAAACGTGGATCCGCTTTCGTCCAGACCGGATTGTGTACTTTCTGAACCGGTAACATGGTTACCGTTTACCATTGTAGTGTCTCCACCTACACTGTCTTTCAACGTTGATGATTTTTTATCAGCAGTTTGGCAGGCCTGAAATGACAAAGCACCTACTACCAACGTAGAAACTAACAATATCTTTTTCATGTTTTCTCTAAATTTTGATGTGTATTCAGAACAAGAGAGACACAAAAAGGTTTTTAAAAGCTAAACGTTACTAGTTTCGCATGTTAATGTACTGGAAAGGTTGACCAAAGTCTTCAGATCTACATAGATTAATTACCGCCTGCAAATCATCAATCTTTTTTGCCGTAACGCGAACCTGATCATCCATAATTGATGGTTGAACTTTCAAACCACTCGCTTTGATTTTTGCTACTACCTTTTTAGAGGCCTCCTTATCCAGTCCTTCTTTGATGGAAATTTCTTTACGGATCATATTTCCTGAAGCGATATTTTCTTTTCCAAAATCCAAACTTTTTGGATCTAGATCTTGTTTCATCATCCTGGAAATAATAGAACCTTCAATAGCCTTTAAACGCATATCATCCTCGGTAATAATGGTTACCACATTTGTTTTCTTATCCAAATCTATTGTACTTTTTGAGCCGTTGAAATCAAATCGGTTCAGAATTTCCTTTTTGGCATTGTTGATCGCATTATCAAGTGTTTGTGCGTCTACTTTACTTACTATATCGAATGAAGGCATGGTTTTAGCTTTAAATTAAAAATAAGTAGATTTAGTACTTCTAAACCTATTTCACAAAAAAACGAAAAATAATATGAAAACCACTAAAGCAAAGTCCCAAAAAAAAGTAACAAAAAAGGATGTTAAAAAACAATTAGAGCAATCTTTAACCGCTCAGTTTTTAGACGTGGTTAAGGGTTTAGGTCATGACGCTTCTGAAATCAGCACCGAAGTTGCAAAGGCCAGTAAAAGGGTTGCTAAAAAACTAACGAAAAAATTTACCATCATAAAGTCGGATGTAGGCCATAAAATTGATGATTTACTTCATTCATCAAAAGAAAAAGTGAAAACTGCGAAGCAGGATGTTAAAAGCACAGCAAGCAAGGCAGAGAAGACAGCTGAAAAGGTAGTTAAAAAAGCGGTTTCAAAAACGAAACCTGTTATTCAGAGCGTGAAAGTTGCAGCTATTGCATCGGAGGAAAAAGTAGTGGAAGCCATTACAAAAACTGCTTCAGCTTTAAAAGAGAAGACTGTAGAACCCGCAGCAGCTAATGTAATAAAAAAGGGTACCGGTGCGGCTAAAAAGGTAGCAAGTGCTGCATCAGTTACTAAGAAAAGTGCGGATAAGGCTGTTGAAAATATACAAGGTAATCTGGAGAATATCACGGAAATAAAGCCGAAAACTGCTGTTAAAAAAGTAGTAAAGAATGTAGCAAAAAAGTAATTTGTTAACGTTAATGAGCGAATGAATTAACATTGACTTAACAAATTAATGTGCAGTTTTGAGCATCCCTGCTTTGCAGGGATTTTTTATTTTTTACATGAGCAAAGAGAAGATTCCTTTTTTTAACCGAGAAATAAGCTGGTTATATTTTAACGACAGGGTGTTACAGGAAGCAGCCGACGAGACTGTGCCGCTTATTGAGCGGATAAAGTTTCTATCTATTTTTTCCTCCAACCTGGAAGAGTTTTACCGGGTACGTGTAGCAACAATGACCCGGCTGACCAACCTCAATGATAAAGCTAAAGCCCTTCTTGGGTTTAACCCGAAAAAGATTCTTAATGAAATTAAAAACATTGTAGTAAAGCAGGAGCGTAAATTTGATCAGTTATTTCAGGCTACATTGATTAATGAACTGGCTCAAAACAGAATCTTCATTTTAAACGACACACAACTTAACGTAAGCAGAGGAGAATTTGTTAAAAATCATTTTAGAGATAAGATTTTATCCAATCTGGTTCCCATTATGGTGGATATGGATAAACCTTTCCCTGAGCTGAAAGACCGGTACTTATATTTCTTCGTCAAGTTATCAAAGAATGAGCATAAGGTAAGGGAGAAATATGCACTCATTGAAATTCCCCCAAATCTTCCACGATTTTTGGTTCTTCCTGAAACGAACGATTTGAAGTTCATCATTCTGGCAGAAGACATCATCCGTTACTGCCTGGATGATATTTTTTACGTATTTACTTACGATAGCCTTGAAGCTTATTCGATTCAACTTACCCGGGATGCTGAACTCGATATTGATAAAAATATCAACGATAAATTTATCGAGGATTTGAAAAGCAGCCTGGAGAAACGTAAAAAAGGCAAGCCTATGCGTTTACTGTATGATTCGGCGATGCCACTAAATATGCTTACTGTGTTGGTTAACAAGCTCAAACTTGAAGCTGAGAGCTTGATCCCCGGGAACAGGTATCATAAATTCGGAGATTTTATTGCGTTTCCTAATGTTGGTAAAAAGGAGCTTGAATACATGCCTAACGTTCCATTGAAGGTTCATGGGTTACACCGTACAGAAAGTGTTTTTGCTAAAATTGCCAAGAAAGACTATCTGGTTAATTTGCCTTATCAGTCTTACGACTATATTATTTTGTTTCTTCGTGAAGCTGCGATAGACCCAAAGGTAACAGAGATTCAAATCACGTTATACCGACTTGCTGAAAACTCTAAAGTCATCAATGCCCTGATTAATGCAGCAAAGAATGGAAAATCTGTATCCGTTTTGGTGGAGCTTAAAGCGCGGTTTGATGAACAGGCTAACATTTTCTGGACAACGAGACTGATGGAAGAGGGGGTGAAGGTAAATTATGGTTTAACTGATTATAAGGTTCATTCTAAAATCTGTCTGGTAAAGCGTATAGAGAAAGACAGACCTGTTTATTACGCCAATTTAGCCACAGGAAACTTCAACGAAAAAACTGCCGGACTGTACTGTGATCATAGTATTTTTACTGCCAGAAAAGAAATCACTAACGATCTGGTCAAATTGTTCGATGCACTCTCTAAACGAACAGTTACCAAAGGTTTTAAGCACCTGATTGTATCACCATTAGAGAGCAGATCAAAACTGATCAACTTCATTAACAGAGAAATCAGAAACGCAAAGACAGGTAAAATTGCCTACATCATGCTCAAAGTAAACAGTTTAGCTGATGAAGGTATTATCAATAAGTTATATGATGCCAGTAACGCCGGTGTGAAAATTCAGCTTATTATTCGCGGTATTTGCTGTTTGGTTCCAGGGGTTAAAGGCTTTAGCGAAAACATTACCGCAATAAGTATCATTGATAAATTTCTAGAACATGCGCGTGTTTACATTTTTAGTAACAATGGGAAAAATGACATGTATTTATCTTCAGCTGATTTGATGAGCAGAAATTTTGAGCACAGAGTAGAGGTGGGTTTCCCGGTACTTGATCCTGAAGTAAAGCAGGAGATACAGGATATGATAGACCTGCAGTTACAGGATAACACCAAGTCGCGGCAAATCAATGCTACAAATAGCAATAAATACCATAAAAACAGGCAAAGTAAAAAGATAAGAGCCCAGGTAGATATTTACAATTATTTAAAAACCAAGCACCAATCCTAATGTTAAGATACGCAGCTGTAGATGTTGGTTCAAACGCAGTGAGATTACTCATCGCCGATATCAGCAAACAAGACGGGGAATATAAATACAAGAAGAACACTTTGATACGCGTACCCTTAAGATTGGGCGATGATGCGTTTTTAGACAAGCATATTTCAGAAAAGAAAACAGGTGATCTGATTAAAACAATGCAAGCCTTTAAGCATTTAATGGATGTTTATCATGTTTCAGAATACCTGGCTTGTGCAACATCAGCGATGCGTGAAGCCAGTAACGGCTTGGATATTGTACAGCAAATTCAGGAGCAAGCAAATCTCAAATTAGAAATTATAGAGGGCCAGCGTGAAGCTAATATTATTTATGCCAACCACATTGAAGCGGACCTTGATGACAGCAAGACGTATCTGTATATAGATGTGGGCGGCGGAAGTACGGAACTATCTGTATTTGTAAAAGGTGTTCCAGAGGCATCGAGATCATTTAACATCGGGACAATCAGGATGCTCGATAATCAGGATAAGGAAGAAACTTGGGACGAAATGAGGGAATGGGTTAAGGAACATACCAAGCAATATAAACACCTAGCTGCTATAGGTACGGGAGGGAACATCAACAAACTATTCAGGATGAGTGAGGAAAAAGAAGGGGCTCCAATGTCTTTGCAAAAACTTAATGCTTTGTATAATAAGCTTACAAGCTATTCACTTAAAGAGAGAATTAATGTTTTAGGTTTAAATACTGATCGTGCAGATGTGATTATCCCTGCATGTGAAATTTATTTAACATTAATGAAGTGGACAGGCATTAAGCAAATATATGTACCTAAGGTTGGTATGGCTGATGGCATTATTAAGTTGCTTATTGAGGAAAAGTTAGACTAATTCGGCCTGATGAAAAAACCTAAATCCGAACCGATGGGTAGGTGGTGGTGCACATGAGCTCGGTCATGCCTTCGGCTTGCCACACCCCGATAACTAAAGTAGTTTAGCAGTCATGTGGACTGGTTACCTCACATTTCCAAACACGATACTTCAACAAACAGATAGAGATATACTAAACAAAAGTTTATTTTTTAAGTGATACCGTGTGAATAAACCTAATTCACATTTACGAACCTTTATATGCCATTTGCATAACGTTTTTCACTTCACCATTTATATCATCTGTAAAAAGAGCCGGAAATAGTTGTTAAACTGATCTTTACCCGGGACCTGTACAATTTTTGTAAAGCACAGGTTATCCTCATAAGCCTGGTTAAATGGAAAGACAACATGGATAAAACTTTTACCAAACTGTGTTACAAAGGCGCATTTTGATTGTCCTTCGATAGCAATCATTGATTTTAAGGGATTCAGTTTTATATCGCCAATTTGAGAATCTTGATAAATAAAAAAAACGGAATAAACTTATATTCCGTTTTATCATTTAACATTTCATCAATACTTTTATTGTCTTTCACATTAAAAAACAATTATTCTGGATGAAAGGTATTTCTATCCTTCCAAAAGTGCTGTTGCTTTCTCATCAACAAAGAAAGTAAGCTTGCCATCAATCGGATCAATTAACTGGGAAGGATATAGGTCGAAGTTTTTTTCGGAATCACCCACCACATGCTTAATTGCTTCTGCTTTGTTCTCGCCAAATACAAGAAATGCAACATGATCTGCTTTATTAATTAGGGGGGCAGTAAAGCTTATGCGATATGTATCGAGTTTCTCTACATATACCGATGCGATATTAACCTCTTCATTTTTCACAAGCGTTGTATGAGGGAAAATTGAAGCAGTGTGTGCATCATCACCCATGCCTAAAAGAATTAAATCGAAGGCAGGATCTTCACCTTTGAAATGGGTATCAATTGCTTTTTTATATTCAATTGCCGCCTTCTCTGGTGCCAGTGAGGTATTTACATAAAATACATGATCTTCATTGATGCCAAGCGGATCAAGAAGATATGTTTTTGCCATCAGGCCATTGTAGTCTTTATGATCGGCAGGAACGTTTCTTTCATCACCGAAGAAGAAATAGACTTTTTCCCAATCAATACGGTGCTGGCATTCGGTAGCTAGGTATTGATACAGTGCTTTTGGTGAGCTTCCTCCGGTGAGCACAAAATTGAAACGATCGTTTTCTTCGATCGACATTTCTGCAATCTTGATTACGAAATCGGCCAGATCCTGGTTAAGCTCTTCGAGGGTTTTATATATTAATAAATTCATTGTCTATGCTATTCTTTGTTTTTTAACGGGAGGTTGAACCAGTGGAAACCGTCTCTGGCAATAAGCGCTTCAGCTTCCTCAGGGCCCCAGCTATCTGCAGGATAGTTAGGGAAGTTAATAGACTTTTTGCTTTCCCAGGTATTTAAAATTGGCATGACTAATTCCCAGGCAGCTTCCACCTGATCGCCACGCATAAACAGCGTCTGATCGCCCATCATAGCATCGAGTAATAATGTTTCGTAAGCCTCTGGGGTATCACCTTCATAAGTTCCTTTATAATCGAATACCATATCAACCGGGTTTAGTACCATATCCAGACCTGGTCTTTTTGCCTGAACTTGTAAACGGATACTCATTTCTGGCTGAATACTGATTACCAGACGATTTTGTTGCCAGTTTTCAGTAACACCTGAAGAAAATATCTGATGTGGAACATCTCTGAACTGAACAGTGATTAAAGATGATGTTTGGTTAAGGCGTTTACCTGTTCTTAAATAAAAAGGAATGCCTTGCCATCTCCAGTTATCGATATGGAATTTAACTGCGGCAAAAGTTTCAGTATTTGAATGAGCATCGACACCTTTTTCCTGACGGTAACCTGGAACTTCTTTTCCTTCCACCCAGCCTTTGCTGTATTGGCCACGCACAGTGTGAAAACGAATATCTTCAGCAGAGAACGGTCGCATTGCTTTTAAAACTTCTACTTTCCGGTTTCTAATTTCGTCGGCATCAAAATTAATTGGTGCTTCCATACCAATAAGGCAAAGTAACTGAAGTAGGTGGTTCTGGATCATATCTCTTAATGCACCGGAACCCTCATAGTATCCTCCACGATCTTGTACACCTAATTGTTCTGTTACCGAAATCTGAACATGGTCAATATACGATCTGTTCCATAGTGGTTCGAACAACGCATTGGCGAAGCGGAAAGCCATCATATTTTGTACCGTTTCTTTACCCAGATAATGATCAATACGGTAGATCTGTTTCTCGGTGAAGATGGTACTCAATAGGGTATTTAATTCTTTAGCAGATTCAAGATCGTGACCGAAAGGTTTTTCAATAACAATACGGCTATTATCTTCATCCTGCGTAAGTTTATATTTCTGCAGACATTCAGCAATGATCGGGAAGAAATTCGGTGCTACAGCCAGATAGAAAATTACCTGTGTACCCGCACCATATTCTTTTTGATATTTTTCTACAGCAGCCTTTAAATTTTCAAATGTTTTCGGTTGTGCAAAGTCGGTAGGGCAATAATGGATGGTATTTCCAAAGTCGTCCCATTTTTCTTTTTGAACCTTGCCAGATCTGGAAAATTGATTAACCGCTTCTTCCAGAGCTGTTTTATAACTATCATCAGTAAATTCAGTTCTGCCCGTTCCAATTATGGCGAACTTATCTGGCATGTAACCTTCAATAAACAGGTTGTAAAGCGCAGGAGCAAGTTTTCTTTTATTTAAATCACCTGTACCTCCAAATATTACAAATATTGTAGGATTTAATGCGGTTTTGGTTTTCATTTTATGTAAAGCTTCGTGAGTCTTCTGTGAATTATGCTGGTTTGTTCCATTCTGCATGGAACACGCCATCTTTATCAATACGTTCGAAGGTATGAGCACCAAAGAAATCTCTCTGTGCCTGTATTAAATTAGATGGCATTCTACCTGTGGTAATGGTATCAAAATAGGTAAGGGTAGAGGCAAAAGCTGGAATGCCCAGACCTGAATTGATGCATGCAGTAACAGTTTTGCGCGTTCCCGAAAGTGTACCTTTAATGATTTTCTGAATGTCGGCATCGGCAAATAAATGCTCTAAAGCATTGTCTTTGCCATAGGCTTTATAAATATCAGCTAAGAATGTTGCTCTGATGATACATCCGCCTCTCCATATTTTTGCGATCTCGTCAAGTTTCAAATCGTACTGATATTCTTTGGATGCCTGTACTAGCAGGTGTAAACCCTGTGCATACGCACTGATCATGGAGAAATAGAAAGCATCTTCCAACTCAGCCACTGTAACATCGATTTTTGTGTCTTTTTTTCCAAATCCTTCTTCTAAAGAGACCCTTAGTTTTTTGAATTTAGACAAGTCACGATTGGAAACCGCTTCATTAATGGTAGGTATCGGCAACTGAAGTTCCATAGATACTTCAGAAGTCCATTTACCTGTCCCTTTTGAACGTGCTTCATCTTTGATGACATCCAAAAGATCACTTTCAGTTTCTGTATCTTTTACTAAAAAGATTTCTGCGGTAATTTCCAGCAAGAATGATTGCAAACGGCCTTCATTCCATTTTTTAAATACTTGATAAATATCCTGATTTGAATAACCTAATCCGTTTTTAAGAATACCATATGCTTCGGCAAGGAGTTCCATAATGGCGTATTCTATACCATTGTGTACCATTTTAACAAAGTGACCAGAAGCGCCCGGGCCGATGTAGGTTACGCAAGGATCGGTACCAACTTTGGCTGCTACTGCATCAAAAACCTCTTTTACTACATTATAAGCCTGTTTATCTCCACCCGGCATCATACTAGGGCCAAAGCGTGCACCTTCCTCACCACCAGAAATACCCATTCCGAAGAAGTGTAAGCCATCTTTTTCTAGTTCATCAACACGACGGTTGGTATCTGTAAAGTGCGAATTTCCGCTGTCGATAATGATATCACCCTTGCTCAAAAGCGGTTTCAATTCAGCAATAACGCTATCTACAATTGGTCCGGCTGGAACTAATAGGATTAACGTTCTTGGAGTTTGTAAGCTATCAATAAATTTCTCAATGTCACCAAATCCTTCCAGGTTATGTTCTTTTCCTTCTTCTTCAAGTTTAGCGATCATTTTCTGATCCTTATCGTAACCTGTAACAGAAAAGCCTTTATCAGCCATGTTTAATAAAAGGTTGCGGCCCATTGTGCCTAAACCGATCATTCCCAATTTATATTTTTTTAAATCGTTACTTGCCATTTTTCATTATTATTATATAGTCAAAATTAGGGTTTACAAATCAATATTTTATGCATTGATGTTAAATGAATGCAATAAATCTTATTTGATAGTGTACAAATTACACTTCTGGATTTACTGTAAAGATATTATACTTATCTGCCAGTTTCCAAAGCTTAGCACCGCCTTTGATTCCATCTCGGTTGGTAACCAGTTTAATGTTGCTTTCAAGTTTAAAATCAATCTGTTTAGAGTTTCCACCACCGATATAAAGGGTATCGTAATTAAATACAGTTTTATAAATTTCAATTACTTTTTTCAGCCGTTTATTCCAGCGTTCGCTACCATGTTTTTCAAATGCGCGGTTGCCGATATAGTCGTCGTAATCTTCTTCTTTATTAATCGGAAAATGAGCCAGTTCCAGGTGAGGAAGTAGTTCGCCATCAAATAATAACGCGGTTCCGAAGCCTGTACCTACGGTAAACATAATTTCAAAACCTTTACCTTCAACCACGCCAAGTCCTTGCTGATCTGCATCGTTGACGAGTCTCACAGGTTTCATTAGTGCATTTGCAACGCGTTGGGCCAGGTCGACATCTGCCCATTTGTTTTTAGCAAGATTAGGAGCGGTTTTAACGACACCATTCTTTACGTAACCCGGAAATCCTATGGAAATCCTGTTATACGTATCGGGAAAAGGCTTCACCAATTCCACAATACCATTTACAATGTCCTTCGGTGTGGCTTCGACTGGCGTTTTAGTTTTTACATATTCGTTAAGCATGTTCCCACCTTCATCTAAAAGAACCGATTTAATGCTCGTACCGCCAATATCAATGGACAGGATGTTGTTTCCAGCTTGTGTTTTAGTCACCATGGTTATTAAATTGTGTGCGCCGAAGTTCTGCAAATAATTCTAAACAACAAATATAAATTGGTGAGGGAAGTAATTTATATGTAAATAAATAATACACAATATCTACGTATTTAGTAGAATATTTTTAAGTTTGCTTCGTTTAACTTTTAAAGATACCAGCAATATATGACTATCAACTATCTGGCTTTTGCAATTCCAGCTTTTTTTATCTTCGTATACATAGAATTTAAAATAGCCAAATATAAAAACAGGAGTGGTATTTTTAAATACGAAAGTTCCGTTGCAAACTTTAGCGTTGGCATTGCAGAGCGGTTGCTTAATCTGTTTATAGCAGCAAGTTTTTACGAGGTATACCGCTGGGTATATAACGAGTATGCTCTTTTAGATATCAGCAATAAGTGGTATATGTGGATTTTGCTTTTACTGACTACAGATTTTGTATGGTACTGGTATCACAGACTGGGGCATGAAATCAATTTTTTATGGGCGGCACATATCGTACACCATCAAAGTGAAGAGTTTAACCTGACTGCCGCTGCAAGAATTACCACGATACAAGCCATTTTCAGGAACGTTTTCTGGTGTGTATTGCCGTTGATCGGATTTCATCCTAATATGATTATTACCATTTTGCTGGTACACGGAGCTTATTCTTTTTTCACACATACTCAGTTGATTGGTAAGCTGGGCTGGCTCGAAAATATATTCATTACACCCTCGCTACACGGGGTGCATCACGCATCTAACGAACAGTACCTTGATAAGAATTATGGTGACGTTTTTGTGTTTTGGGATAAATTATTTGGGACATTTCAACAGGAAGAAGAAAAACCGAGTTACGGATTGACGCATCCAATTAAGAGCTACAGTTTTTTATGGCAGCATTTTCACTACTATCTTGAAATTGCTGAAGCATACCGCAGAGGGAAAGGAATTAAAGAAAAATGGAATGCAGTTTTCGGCAGTCCTGCATTAATGGATCAGAATATTCGGCCTGTATTAGAGCGTCGTTTTGCTCAAAACAAACAAAACAAGTCTGGCAAAATCAGATTCAAGATATATTTAAATATACAGCTTATTGGGGTCGTGGCTTTGCTTACGCTGCTAACTGCATTATTTGGATCGATTGGGCCGGCAGATCGGATTGCGGCACTTCTTTTTGCGTTACTTACGCTGATCAATATTGGTGCGTTGCTGGAGCAGCGGAAATGGATTTACTACCTTGAATTTATCCGTATCGTATTTATATCGGCCTATATATTTAATTTATATCATGCTATTTCGCTCACCATTTTTCCCATAGCTATGCTTATATTATTAGAACGGTGGTATTCAATCAGTAAAATGTACGCGCGATACGTGTTTCAAACCTAACAAAATTAATACTTCCATAACCTAAGCGCCAAATAAATTTAACATTGGCATAATATTGCGGGGTTACATTTGCGTACAAATGAGGGAGTATATTCTAAAGAGTGATGAAGACCTGATGTCTTTATTAAAATGCAATGATGCGCGTGCTCTGGAGTCGCTTTTTGAGCGGTACTATAGTCAGTTATGCAAGTTTACTTCTATTTATTTAAATGATTATAGTAAGGCCGAAGAACTTATTGCGGATTTGTTTATCAAACTCTGGGATAAACGTGCGACGATTGAAATTATCTCTTTGAAGAAATATCTTTTCGTTTCAGCAAGAAATACTGCACTTAATGAAATTCAACGTGTTAAACTAGACACCTCCCGCCTTGATGATCACGAAGAAAGCTTACTCATTTCGGATGAACGGCTGAACCCTTATGAATTATTAAGCAGCCGTGAGTCATACAAGGAAATTATCGACCTTATTCATCAGTTACCGGAGCGCCAAAGAGAGGTGCTGTTGATGAGCCGCCTTGAAATGTTCGAAAAGAGTACCATATCTGAAGTGTTGGGGATCACTATAAGGACTGTTGAAACATTACTTTATCAAGCGGTTAAAAATCTAAGAACACTCATCTCCCGTCCTAACCAAAGTTCTACTATTTAATTCCCCAGCACAACCACCATTCAAAAACAATTAACGGTTTCTTAATAATATCTTAACCAGTTTCGCTACGTAGAAGCGACCATAATCCTGTCTTAGTGTTAGAACAACGCTATCACATGGATAAACATTATTACAAATTAATTGAGGATTTCACCAAGAAGAACATCAGCAGCGAAGATCTAGCTGATTTGATGTTATGGGTGGATAAAAGCAAGGAGAACCAGCAAATTTTTAGGGAGGTGGTTAAATCCTATGAAGCTGCAGATAGCTTTTTTGAGGCGCCGCAAAAACAACAGCAAAGCTGGGCTAAAATTCAGCAGCGACTTATTTTACAAGAGCCTGACGTAAATGTACCTGTTAATACACGATCGTTTAAGCAATTGCTCTTGATAGCTGCAGCAATTATTGTCACTTTTTCTGTTTCCATCATCTATTTTCAACAATACTATGTAAGGACAAAAGCACCAATTGTTTTTCATGAGATCTACAACCCAAAGGGACAAAAGCGACTGGTAACCATGCCGGATGGTTCGAGTATTTACCTAAATGGTGACAGCAAAATAAAATATGCGGAAAACTTCGATAAAGGAAAGAGAATAGTTTATCTGGAGGGCGAGGCGTTTTTTGATGTGCAGCACAGGCCTAAACAACCATTTATAGTTTACAGCGGAAAAGTAGCCACTTCGGTACTTGGAACATCTTTCAATGTTAATTGGTACAATGGTGCAGATAAAGTAAAGATTACGGTAAAGACGGGAAAGGTAGGTGTGGTTTTCAGTAGGGGAAAAACAAAACATGTAACCTACTTATTGCCAAATGAGCAATTGAGTGTATTGAATAACGGAGAATCGATCAAGAAATCAAACCTGGATGCTGATGAAATTGATTCGTGGCGGGTTTATAAAATGGTTTTTTACGATCAGCCATTATCGGAAATTATGAAGGTAATTGAGCGTGAATATGATGTTGATATCACTTTTAAAAACCAAGCCTTAAAACATATTAAACTGACAACAAAGTTTGATAAATGTTCGGTAATACAACTTATGGATATGATTGCACAGTTATCCAATTTAAAATACACCATCTATGGAAAAAAGATAACCATTTATTAGAGACCTAAAAAACCAAACATGATTTAAAATTTACCCAGAGGAAAATACCCGAAATGCTGGACACATTTCAGGCCTGTAAAGAGTTAAACTCCATTTAAAACGACAAAGTAAAACTTAGTAAAAATATGAAAATTAATACGAGATGGTTAAAAATTATCCATCAGTACGCATCAAAACTCACCATTTTACTTGCTATGATATTGCTGCAAGTTCAACTGGCCAATGCACAGATAGATAAGAGGATCCTGTTTGAAGCAGATGGAATTACGTTAAAGAAGGCTTTTGGAGAATTGGAAAAGCTAAGTGGCCGTAGTATCAGCTATAACAATACGCAGTTAAATGATCAAAGAAAAGTGTATGTAGCCCGGGGTGAACGCTCCGTAGGAGAGGTTTTCGGTCTTCTTTTAAAAAACACTCCTTTCGATTTTAAGGTTAACGCAAGCGGCAATGTACTCATTATCGCCAGAAGCACAACTTCAGGAACTATTACTGGGAAGGTATTGGATGAAAATAAGCAACCTATACCGGCAGCAACTGTTAAGGTTGTAGAATTGAACAAGCTTACTCAAACCAATAATGATGGTAACTTCAGTATTAGCGTACCTGCGGGATCATATACAATTGAAGCAAGTTACATTTCCTATGAGAAAAGCAAGATTCAAAACGTAAACGTTTCTACCGGAGGAACAATCAAGCTGAACATTCAACTGAAGCAATCGGATAATTCGCTGGATGATGTTGTGGTTACAGCGTTGGGTATTAAACGTTCAGAAAGAGCTTTAGGATATGCTGTTACCACCTTAGATAGTTCTGCTTTTACAAACGCTGTTGCTACCAACTGGACCGATGCATTATCGGGTAAAGTTGCTGGGTTAAATCTGGTACGTAATAGCGGACTGGCTGCATCGAATAAAATTATTCTTCGTGGGGAAAACAATCTAACGGGCGATAATGAGGCATTAATTGTGATTGATGGTGTTGTGGCCAGTAGTAGTGCTAAGCGTACAGCCGGAACGGGTGGTGGCGTATATGGTACATCAGGTGATATTCTACCAACTGATTTTGGGAGCGCACTGAATGATTTAAGTCCGGATGAAATTGAGAATGTTACGGTATTAAAAGGCCCGGCGGCCTCTGCACTTTACGGACAACGTGGCGCTAATGGTGCAATTGTGATTACCACGAAATCAGCAGGTAGCAGTAAAAAGAAGTTCAGCATTAACTTCACCTCCAACACTGCCTTCGAAGAGATTAACCGGGGGCCGGATATCCAGCAGGAATATGGTGCAGGCGTAAGCGGAGCAAGTTATTATTCTTTTGGCGCAAGCGCAGATGGAGCAAGTAATAGTGCTACAAGTTCAACTTACGGGCCTAGGTTTGATGGCACCAGTATGTTTTTCCAATACGACCCTGCTACGCAGAAAGGTGGTACAAACCGTACACCTTGGGTTGCCTATCCCAACGCACTGGATGCATTCTTTAAAACAGGAATTGAAACCACGAATTCTGTAAGTCTTGATGGTAATGCAGGAAAAGTTGGCTTGCGTTTCACAGCCAACCATGGTAATAACGACTGGATCATCCCCAATACTAATTTGGAACGTACTTCACTTTCGTTATCAGCAAACAGCAATGTATCAAAGAAACTAAACATTGTGATGAAGGCTAGCTACAACAACAGGCATAGTGATAATCTTCCTGCAACAGGCTATGGTAATCAATCATTGATGTACTGGTTTATGTTTGCTCATCCAAACATGAATCTTGATTGGTTTAAAGACTATTGGGTGGCCGGTCAGGAACAAAGAAAGTTTGTAGATTTAACCTCAAGTTTTCCTGAGGGTCCATATGCCATTTCAGAACAATATTTAAACGGACAAAGACGAAACGGAATTTTAGGGAATATCCAGGCAACTTACAAGTTTACTAACGAGCTAAGTTTATTAGTAAGGTCTTCAATCGATTTCAATCATGATATCCGGGAAACCCGCAGGCCATGGGATGCTGCCGGGGCTAAATTTGCACAAGGGTCTTATCGCGTTCAGGATATCAACTCTTATGAGATTAACGCAGATTTCTTGTTGCGGTATAACAAAGATATTACTAAGGATTTTAAGCTTTCTGCAACAGTTGGCGGAAGCCAGCTGAGAAACCGATATTACAAATCTGAACTTCGGGCAGATGGCCTGGTAATTCCAGGTGTATATAGTCTCGATAACAATCAAAACCCGTTGATATCTGTACCTGATACTGCTAGATACAATATTAATAGTTTGTATGGTACGATGTCCTTGTCACTCAAAAACTATTTGTTTTTGGATTTAACCGGCAGACAGGATTGGAACAGTACCCTGGCATCACCTCTCCGTACTGATAATGTAGGGTTCTTTTATCCATCAGCAAGTTTATCTTTTATTGCTTCAGATTTCTGGAAGCTTCCATCTCAGATTAGCTACCTTAAATTACGTGGATCAATTGCTCAGGTAGGGAGCGGCGGAACAACACCTTACCGTACTGCCTATAATTACACACTAGCTGCAAACGGAATTTATCCGGGTGGAGCGATGACAAATCCGACCATCCTCCCAAACATTAACCTAAAGCCCCTTTCAACTACCACAATAGAGGTAGGTGCGGAGCTAAAATTATTTAAGAACAGATTAAATTTTGATTTTGCCGCTTATACCGGAAACACCAAGAATCAGATATTAAGTCGTTCAATCGATCGTGCTACCGGTTACTCGATTGCGATATTCAATGCCGGCCGTGTAGATAATAAAGGTATTGAGCTATCGTTAAATGCCATACCAATTCAAACGAGATCATTTAAATGGACAGTTAACGGAACATTCTCTGCGAATAGAAATACGATCAAAGAATTGGCCGATAGTTCAGTGATTCTTCGCACAGGTGCACTTGGAGGCACCCAGATTGTAGCGAATGTTGGGGGAAGTTTAGGTGATATTTATGGTTTTGGTTTAAAACGCTCTCCAGACGGACAAATCATTTATGATAACACAGGTAAGGCTATAGTAGATCAAACACAGTTAAAATATCTAGGAAATACTATGCCTAAATTCAGATTCAGTTTTGGAACAGGCGTAACGATTAAGAGGTTTAGTGCAAATGTTTTATTTGATGCACAACTTGGTGCCGTTGCACACTCTTTAACTTTCGCCCGTATGGCTGGTTTGGGTAAACTAAAAATAACATTACCAGGAAGGTATGGTGGTTTAGTAGGTGAGGGTGTAACATTAAATGCGGACGGCATAACTTATAGTCCGAATACGACCGTTGCAACTGATGTAGGCGCATTTTATGAGGCGATGTACGGATCGCAAAATGCTGAAGGGAGTACCTTCAGAACTGACTTTCTGAAGTTTAGGGAAGCCAATTTGAATTATTCGCTCTCCAAAAGACTTGTTGCCAGTTTGGGTTTAAGCCGCATAACGGTTGGTGTATATGGACGTAATCTCTTCACTTGGTCGCCATGGCCTGCTTTTGACCCTGAGTTCGGTACCATATCAGGAAGCGATATCGTTCAGGGCTTTGAAGTGGGACAATTACCATCTACAAGAACTTTTGGGGCGCGTTTAGTTGTGGGAATTAACTAATAATAAAAATGAAAAAGAATAACAATATTATACGGTATGCTTTCTTACTGAGTATTGGGATGACATTCATCTCCTGTAAGAAAGACTTTGATAAAATTAACACAGATCCGATTGGTGTACCTAGTGTGACTGCAGATAAGCTACTGGCACCAACGTTAACCAATGTAATGAGTGCAAACTTAATTCGTAACAGAAGCATTAACAATGAATTGATGCAGGTTTCGGTTTCAACTGTTGATGAAGTGCTAGAAGGCAGGATTTACCGGTACGATATAAGAAGAGCATTATCTGACGCGATGTGGAATTCCTGGTATTCGGAACTGACTAATATCAAAGATATAAATACTATCGCGAGTGATCCGGCCTCGATTAATACCTCCTATCAGGGAATCTCCAGGATTGCGGAAGCGTGGACAATGCAATTACTGACTGATACTTATGGGGATGTTCCATATACAGAGGCAAATCAAGGTAAATTTGGATTGCTTGAACCTGCTTTTGATAGACAAAAGGATATATATGCATCATTATTAACAAAACTTGAAGAGGCTAACACACTACTTACTGCGAATCAAGCTATTGTAGCGGAAAGTGATCCAATTTATAACGGAGATATTTCAAAATGGCGCAGGTTCGGAAATTCAATGTACCTACGTTTATTGCTTCGTATTTCAGGGAAAGCAGAAGCCAGTGCACAGGCAATAGCAAAGATCAAAGAAATTGTGGATACTAATCCGGGAAAATACCCTATTATGGAGGATAATACACATACTGCAAAAATTCTATGGAATGGTACAAACAGCAGTACAGCACTTTATTCTTCACCTTTTATGGTTAGCGTAAGGCCTGCCGATTTCAGAACACCGGCGATTGTTGACTTTTTCATCAACAACCTCACTACCTGGGCTGATCCGCGATTAGACCCCGCTTACGGAAGAAATAACATTAACAGATGGGGTATTGCCGCGGGTGCAGCAGGGTACGTTGGTATTCCAAGTGCCTATCCAATAGGCAGCGGAGCGCCGACAAAACAAGCGTATTTTTATTCAGATGCGCAATCAGGGAGTCCGTTGTCGCTCCAAACAGACCCTTACACCGGTGTAATAATGACTGTAGCTGAAGTAGATTTTATACTCGCTGAAGCTGCTGCAAGAGGGTGGATCAATGGGACAGGTGATACTTATTACTACAAAGGTATTGCAGATGGAATTAACTATTGGATTCCAGCTTTATATAATGCAGGCGACAATGCCGCAGTGCGCAATTATGCTTTAAAAGGAGACTTCAACTGGAACAACGCGTTACCTCTCGATAATAAAGCCGTGGGATCCAACAGCAAACTTGAGCTGATCCATTTGCAAAAATATTACTCTCTATTTCTGGTTGACTTTCAACAATGGTTTGAATATAGAAGAACAGGACATCCTTTACTTCCAAAGGGTTCAAGTTTATTAAACGGAGGAAAAATGCCAGTACGTTTATATTATCCGATACTGGCTCAATCAACTAACCCAACTAATTACAAAAATGTTCTAGCAGCTCAGGGTCCTGATGATGTGAACACATTGATGTGGTGGCAAAAACCTTAAACAAAATTTATAATGAAAAATACATTTAAATATTTTCTTGCATTAGGATTAATAATTGGATTTTACACCAGTTGTAAACGAGAGAGTGATTATCCTTATAAATTTTCGGAGAGTGGTTTCATTTCGAATTTTGATCTGAGACGTTATTATAAAGGATCGGATCTACCTCTCAACGCAGATGCCATCGGAGGTGCAACATCTATTCGGGGAGTAGTTGTATCGGATTTCAGATCCGGAAATTCGGTAACCGGATTAATTGCATTGCAGAATAGCCGGATTAATGGTAACGCAGATTCTCTGCGAGGAATTTCCTTCAATCTTGGAACAGCTGCCTCCAATTTCATTCCCGGAGACTCATTACATATCAAACTGGAAGGAGGAATTTTGAAAAGGGCAGATGGAATATTACAAATCACAGGATTACCGCTTTCCGCTGTAACCAAAGTAGCATCTAACAGAATTATAAAATTACAGGCTGCTAGTACCAGCGCTATCTTAGCCAATCCAGATCGATATGAGAGTACGTTGGTAGCCATCAATAATGCAGTTTACGACCCCGAGCCTGCCAGTGATGTGGTATATTCAGGAGACAAGATAGTCAACGATGGTTTCGGAGTTGCGACTCTAAGAACAAGTTCGACCGCAAGCTTCGCTAACACAGCTATTCAACCATCGGGTAACTTCACGGGAATAGTTTACGTCACGGGGAATGGAAATTCAAAAAGAATTGAGTACCGCATGAGGACTGTTAATGATTTCTTTTACGTAGCCATGCCTAAGTTATCTCCTGCTATTATTTCCGGTTTCCACGTCGATCCGAATGGTACAGATGGTAATTACGAATATATCCAATTCTTAGCCACAAAAGATATCGACTTTTCAGCAACCCCATTCTCGGTCTACACGAATAATAACGCAGGTGCCACGGCTTTTCCGACACTCGGATGGAATACGGGTGCATTAAGAACCTATAAATTCAATCTCACTTCAGGTACGGTTAAAAAAGGGGATTTTTTCTATGTAGGTGGGGCAGGACAGCGGATAAACGGTTCTGCATCAACAGTTATACCTGCATCAAAATGGATAGCAAGTGTAAATTATACCATTGTGCCAGGAGCAAATGGAATCGGCGATGTGACCGGTAATTTATTGGCGAATAGCGGCAACGTTGCAGGCATCGCTATTTTTGAAGGAACAAATGTTACTCCTAGCTCTATTCCATTAGATGTAATATTTTACGGCGGTCCGAATGGTAGTTATTACACAGCGGGCCCACCAGAGTATGGATTCCGCATTACCATAACAGATAAATTCAGTACTTATGCAGGTACAGCTGCGCAGGAATATTATGGGAAAGGTACAAATGGAAATGATAAACGTTTTACCGGTTTTCCTACAGCAGTAAGCTTTGCTAAACTTGGAGGCGTTTATAAGGGCACCAAAGGTGGCTGGGAATCTGCCAGAACAATGATTAGTGTTCCATTAACCAATACGTCTTTACTCAGTGCAATTGAAACTGGGGGGGTAACTACCTTGATTGATAAATAAAATTGAAGGAGACATGCTTTTTGAGCCTGTCTCTTTCCTATGTATTTCTAAGTCAGATGACTAAACCTTAATTAAAATGAACAGAAGATCTTTCATTCAAAAATCAACATTATTAACTTCTAGCATATTTATCAGCCTAGAAACCTTTCCTTCCACTTTATTTACAGAGGAGGGAGTTGTTTCGGGCACTGTCACCAGCAGAGGCAAAACAGTAGCCGGTGCAGTTATCTCGGATGGATACAGCGTTGTACAAACAGATAAAAAGGGGAATTATAAAATTGAACTCCATGAACTTGCGCGTTTCGTTTGGATCAGTACACCATCAGGTTACGAATTTAAAACAGAAAGCAGTATTGCACGGCACTATTACAAGCCAGATACGGCGGGCAAACTTAACTTCGATTTAAAACCCTTAAAACAAAAGGATGATAAACACAACTTTATCATCTGGGCTGACCCGCAGGTTAAAAATAAAAAGGATGTTGCCCAGATGATGGAGACATCGGTTCCCGATACACAAAGAGTAGTTCGTGAAATGGGTAAGACCCTTGTGCACGGCATTGGGGTGGGCGACCTGGTTTGGGATAATTTCGATTTATTTCCTGATTACGATGCTGCAATCGCTAAAATAGGTATACCATTCTTTCAGGCTTTAGGCAACCACGACCAGGATTATCGTCAGGGGGGTGATGATACCGCTGACAGAACATTTCAGGCACATTACGGACCTACCTACTACTCATTCAACAGGGGTAGGGCACATTATGTTGTTTTAGATGATGTTCGATATTTAGGGACAGAAAGAAATTACGACGGGTATATTACTCCAACTCAGCTTGACTGGCTGGCAAAAGATCTGCAGTTTGTGGCTAAAGATGCTTTGTTAATAATTTGTTTGCATATTCCTGTTCATAATTCAGTAAAGAACAATGAAGATTTTTATGCAGTGATAAAAGATTTCAAGAATGTCCACATCATGTCGGGACACACACATTTTAATGCCAACGTGATCAGGAATGGTGTATTCGAACACAATCATGGAACTATTTGCGGAGGCTGGTGGACCGGACCCATCTGCGAAGATGGAACACCACGCGGATACGGTGTTTATGAAGTGGATGGTATCAAGCTAAAGTGGTATTATAAATCGACAGGCAGGGACCGTAAGGAACAACTGGATATTTATGTAGATACGCTCACCAATCAAAAGAGGCTAATTGCTAACGTCTGGAATTATGATCCGGATTGGAAAGTGGAATACTTTCTGGACGGAAAAGCTATGGGAAACCTTGCACAACAGGATGGTTTTGATCCACTTGCCGTTAAATTATATAAAGGTGATAAACTTCCTAACCCTCGTCCATTTGTAGAGGCGCGATCTACTGACCATTTGTTTATGGCACATTTTGAGCCTTCTGTTAGACACGTAAAAGTAGTTGCGACTGATCGTTTTGGTGAAAAGTTCGAAGCAGAGTATAAGGTTTAGTATCTGGTGAAATATAGTTAAAAACAAAAAGCGTATCCATAATGGGTACGCTTTCCGAAAAATTAATTATTACTTATTGTTTTTATCCCTGAGCTGGTGGATCAGAAACTACAGGAGGCTTTGCTTTTCTTCCTCTTTCTCCGAGTCCTTTTCGCATTTTTTCTCCTTTTTCTTTGGCCTCTGCACGAAACGCATCGAGTTTAGTTTTTTGATCTGCAGTTAACACCGCATCTACTTTTGCTTTTTGAGCATCCATTTCTGCTTTACGTTCTTTCATTTTACCCTTTACATCACCTTGATCAGCAGATTTCCATGCCTCCATCTTTTTCGCGTTATCGAGTTCTATTGCATAGATTTTGGCTTTCTGATCTGCGGTTAAGCTCAATTGCTTTTCCATGCGCTCAGTGACTCTTTCTGCACGTTGCTCAGCAGTCATTTTCGGCATTGGCCGTCTCATTCTCTTTGTAGTGTCCTGAGCAAATGCAGCACTTAAACCCATCACTGCAATTGCTATTGTTAAAATCGCTTTTTTCATAGTTTTATTTCTTTTGTGTTTGGGTATATAGATATGAAAATGACTTAACGGTTTAATTACAGTGTGTTAAAATTTGTTAATTTTTATTGAGCTGAGAAATTGATTTTTGCATTTGCGACATCATTTGGGTGAGTGTTTCCATAGTAGGATCTGGGGTTGGCTCAGGCAGCGTAGTGGAAATGTAAGCCTTTGCCCGCCAAATTTCAAGGATATCATCTGCAGCAATGGAGTATGTATCATAAACTTTATTATCTGAAACCAGTTTCAAATCCTTATTTTCTTTGAAACGGTTACCAGCTCTTTTATATACTACACCCTCGTTTTTACTAATCACGATGTATGTTTCTCCGGTTTTGACTTCATTCCAGTTATCCATATACTCACCAATAATAACGCTTCCAGGCTGAACCGGCAACATACTATCGCCCATGATTTCGAAAGCACGGAAAGTACCCTGACGTAAAGCAGGAATGGGCAATTGAAACTTAGGCAGATCGCTAATGTACTGAGGATCGGAAAAACCATTCAGATACCCTGCACTAGCTTTCACCGGTACCAGTTCAATATTCTCCTTGTCATTCTGATCTACCGATATACTTAATACCCTTAAGTTGGAGCCAGAACTTTTTGGCTTAGGTTTCCAGGTGTCTGATATTTTTTCATTGATAAATTCATCGATAGTTAAATCGAAATATTCAGCTATTTTTTTTAGCAATTCATATTTAGGTTCAGCGCGGTCTTCTTCATAGGCGCCGATCAAAGATCTCTTAATTTCCATAATATCAGCGAAATTTTGCTGTGTATGGCCTTTTTTCTTTCTAAGGTATTTCAGGTTGTTGGAAATATTTGACATAAAAAATAAATTTTAAAATAAATTTGGAATTACTAAAATAGTTAGTAATTTTATGCTCATAAAGTTAGTAATTTTATTTTGAATTGCAAGAACACATACTAAATAGTTTAGTTTTAATTTTAGATCCATTATTATGAAAAAGTTTGTTTACATCGTTACCGACCGAAACCGCACTTGTATGCACGTAGGCATGAGTTCAGATTTGATGAAAACCCTGGATTTTTACAAGCAGATGCCGAACTTATTTTTTGATAATGGAAAGCAACTGACTCGTTTGGTTTATTTTGAGGAATTCAAAACTGAAGAACTTGCATTGGTTCGTTTTAAAACCATCAGCAGGTTTACTAGAATGCAAAAAGAGCGTTTAGTAAGGTCGTGCAATCCAGACTGGATTGATCTAACCATTGGATTGGATTTTGAGAATATTCTTTTACATAGAAATATTACTAATCAGGTTAAGCTTGCCTTCACCAGCATGTCTTAATTCTGGTGCACACATCGAGAGATTTTTTATAAAAATGCCCCCAATAAGTGTCTAACTTTTTGGGGGCAGTGTATTATGCGATTCGCCTTTTATATTAGATGATCTATTTCTGAGGGGATAGTTAAATTACCATCCGGGAGCAAAAGTTAATCCGAATACCCCGCCTTTAACATCTTTTCGCTGAAACGGTATTGCATAATATGGTTCAAGTACGAAATAGCCAAATATATTCACGCGAAGGGAAACACCAACACTCATGGCCGGCACACGTTCAGTAGTATTTTGATAAGTAACCCTTTTTCCATCACTATCTACAGCAGGTTGTCCGTTTGCGTCGAGCACTGGTTCGGTGGTGTAGGTTGGTTCGCTTTTAAATTTCACTTTGGTATCATTTGTCCAAGCTAATCCAGCATCGAAAAACAAGTTCAGATCAGAAAAGAGTAACTTAGAGGGGATAGCCGCCAGCTTTTTGGGGCCGGTGAACGGTAAACGTAACTCGAAGTTGAACACCGCAATTTTACTACCTGTTAGCTGATTGATATCGAAAGACTCTGATGACTGTGCTGAGGTTGTTTTATATATTGAATTTGATTCGTATCCGCGAATCAGATAGGGGTATCCCACATACATTGGGTACAAACGATCTGCATCTTTGCCGATACGTAGTGTATTGTAAGATCTTGCTGCGATAGTAACTGGCTTTATTCTCCAGTATTTTCTTAAGTCTACTGTAGCGCCTGCAAAGTTATAAGTGCCGAAATATTTCTCTCCGCTAACACGGTACCTGAATCCATCTAGTGGACCGGTTAGTCCGAAGATGGAATTATCCCCTACAAATCCTGCGTTCACCTGAAACAAAGTAAAAGAATTAAACGGGATTCCATAGTCTGCAGAAGCTTCATCGTTGGAGATTCTGCTTCTATCTGACCCAAGATAGTAACCTGCATTATCATAATAGTTACTATAGCGATCAATCCGGTAATTATAATGAGAGAAAGCTCCACCTAACTCAAAACGGTGTATTTTGCTGAAGGGATATGCCGCAAAAAGCTGAAGCTGATCCTCGAAGGTACGAATGATATCGGTTCTTTGATTTAGTGCCTCGACTGTAGTATTATTATCAGCGGGCAATTTTTCATAAGCGTAGGAATTGAAACCGGATACGTAAGGTATGTGTGAGATAGCTGCACCCCAGTTAATTCTACTTTTCTGGTTAATATATCCTACGAGTCCTCCAGCATCGTAAATTTCGCCATTAACAGACAAGTTTGCAATGATCTGATTAGTGCCCAGAATGTCACTGAACATCCCAACAATACCTCCTGAAACGCCGGTACCGAAGCGGCTTGTTGAAACACCTACACCACTGTTTGCCAGATAATCAAGTCTGAATTTTGGTGTATACGGCACAGTTCTCATGGAATCGGCTATAATTTTTTCGAAGCGATCGAAATTATTAAGGTTAGAATTAATGATATTAACACCAATGTTTTCCATCGGAGGCAAAATGGCTGCATCAAAGTTTTCTTCCTGATTACCAACTCTTTTCGGTTTAAAACTATTTAGCCTGGCATTGTACAAAGTATATCGCTGATAGCGGTAATAACTGTATACGATATCATCTGTGCGGGAAATAGAGATAGCGGGGGAGAACTCTGTAATGCCACTAATTCCTGTAAAATAATCGGTTAGCTGATCCACCGTATTATCAGCAAAACTATATTTATATAGATTACGAAAACCGTCTCTGTTTGAAAGGAAATAAATATTCTGACTATCAGCTGAAAACTGGGCATTTAAATTATTTGCTCCGGGAAAAACATCGAGATTGGTAACTGATTTTGAAGCAATATCGAAAACAGCAAGATTTATTGGAGAAACAGCATTAACTGATTGAGCTTGCAAGGCTGCACGATCAGATGAAAAGACAATTTTCTTTCCGTCGGGAGAATAACTTGGTGCATAATCAGAAAAGACATCGTTTGTGATTTGTGTTACCTGTTTTGTATCGAGATTATATGAGAAAATATCGCTTTGCCCTTCAACCATTCCCGAAAATGCAATATCTTTTCCATTAGAAGACCATGTTAAATTTCCGAATTGGGCTACCTGGTTCATTGCCGTTTGCGAAATGGTTGAACCATTGGCCACATCAATGATCATCATCTGGTTTTTCCCTTGACTAAAGATACTAAATGCGAACTGTTTACTATCCGGCGACCAGGCACCTGCAGATTCAATAAAATTGAAATCATCGATATGTCCATTCGATATCTGGCTACTTAATTTCCTAATAATCCGGCCTGTTTTTGCGTCTGCTAAAAACAGATCGATACCAAACAAATCTTTTTCAGACATGAAGGCGACATATTTACCATCGGGACTAAGGGCAGGGGCTACGTTCATATTTCCTGCATTCTTATTATCAATAATTTTAGTACCGGTAATTTTAATCTGAGAGCTATCGGCTTTCAATAAAGGCTTGTAATGGCCGTCGATTGCATTTTTCCACAAGCCTGATAAGGTTTTGTCATCGTATCCGAAGGTATATCTGATTGCATTTTCATAACCGTATTTAGCGGTATTTTTGAATAAAGGAACAATTGTGGTATCTCCATATTGCGATCCGATATAGGTCCAGAATGCCTGCCCGTAACGATATGGAAAATATTTATTCGAATTGGTCAAATCTTTTAAAGATGGAATATCCCGGTTAAGCATGGCATCGCGCATCCACATTGAGGTAAAAGCATCCTTTTTTCCAATAGAAAGATATTCGGCCATCCCTTCAACCATCCACAGTGGGGTTTGTCCGACATTCTCCAGGCTTATTGAATCTTTTTCAAGCAATACGTGATACTGGAAGGCATGTACCAGCTCATGCCCCAGCACATGGCGGGTTTGACTATTAAGCTCCATTACTGGCATAATTACCCTGTTTTTCAGTGCCTCGGTAACCCCTCCTGTACCAATTCCTATTTCACCATTGAGTACCGTTGTTTGCTGAAAATCCGGGTGGTTATTATAAAGAATCAAAGGATTTTTTTTAAGAAAAGTATCCCTAAAAACCTCCTGATGCATTTTGTACCAGGTTTCGGCATCCTGCGAAAATCTTTTTAAAAGATTTTCATTTTTGATGTAATAGTAAATTTCAAAGTGAGGAGTCTGCAAAACCTTAAAGTCAAGTTTTTTATACCGCACTTTATTTTGTCCGAAGTATTGCGCATTCGCTGTACAGGAAAGTATTAGTAACAACAAAAGCGGGATGTACTTTCTAATAAAAGTAGCGCTTATTTTCATATGCTGGTTTTTCTATTGTTATTCAGTTTTTGGAAAATGGTACTGGTTTTGAGCTATAAAAATAGTAAATGTTTGATGGCGAGCTAAAAGTTTAACACTTTTCTAAAGAGTGTTTAGCATGCCTAATTTTCCCCATTCTTTTTCTTTTCCCGTTCTTCCTGTCTTTGTTTTCTGCGAAGTTCACGTTCTTCTTTCTTGGTTAATGGAACAGTTGCAGCCGGTTGATTTTGTGCTGGTTCAGTTTTTTTCTCTTCCTTTTTTACCTCAGGCTGCTCAGCTGTCGGCTGAGTTTCTGCCGGGTTGGCTTCGGGCACGATAAATTCGGTCGAGTCTACCACAACACTATCCGTAGTGGTCGTGTCTCTGGTAAACTGAGGGCTGGGGCAGTTATAGGATCTAGTAATTTCTACAGTAGCTTTAGGGAAAGCACCATAAGTATATCCCGTCGAGGGATCCAGGTATACCTTTTCCATAAACTTTGCAAAAATTGGCAGTGCGGTTCTGGAACCTTCACCTTGTTCACCATTTTTGAAATGTGCGGTACGTTCATCACAACCTACCCATACTCCGGTTACCAGATCCTTCGTTAAACCCATATACCAGGCATCAACATAATCAGACGATGTACCTGTTTTGCCACCAATCTGATTGTTCTTTTTGAACAAATTGGGCCATTCCCAAAGTGCCTGTGAAGTTCCTCTTGGTTCTTCCATGCCTCCGCGAAACATGTAAGTCATTAACCAGGCAATCTCTTCGGTAAGCACACGTTTAGTTTTAGGCTTAAATTCGTCTATGATATTATTGTCCTGATCAGTAATTTTTTCAACTAAAATCGGATCGGTTTTAACCCCTTTATTCATGAACGTTGCATAGGCCTTCACCATTTCATAAACGGTAACATCATTTGATCCTAAACTCACAGAAGGTACAGATTCCAAATGGCTATCGATACCACACTCATGGGCATATTTAACAACGTTATCCCATCCAACTTTCTCGGTTACCTGTGCAGTGATAGTATTCACTGATCTTGCCATTGCCCAACGTAAACTCATTTCCTGATAGGTTACACTGTAATCAGCATTTTTTGGCTCCCAATATTTTGTTTCCCCTTTATCCTGATAGGCAATTTTTACTGGTTTATCAGTAAATTTATCACATGGACTCATTCCTTGCTCAAGTGCTGTTAAATAAGCAAATGGCTTAAATGTAGAACCCGCCTGGCGTTTTGCCTGGTTTACGTGATCATACTTGAAGAATTTATGATCGATACCGCCAACCCACACTTTGATTTTGCCACTGGCCGGTTCCATTGTCATCATTCCAGTATTCATGATCTTGCCATAATAGCGAATTGAATCCAGCGTGGAAAAGGATGTATCGCGGTCGCCTTTATAAGTGAATATCTGCATTCGTTTTTTCTTGTTAAAATAAGCTAAAACTGAATCAGGTTTATCTGGAAACTTTCTTTGCAGTGCTGTATAAATCGGCAGGTTTTTCATCGCACGTTCCGGATAATTAACCTTTTGCTTTTCAGAGTCGTACCATGGATCTTCATTCCCCCAAACACTGTAAAAGCGGCGTTGCAGAATTCGCATCTGGTCAGCTACGGCTTCCTCGGCATATTTCTGAAGTTTGGAATCAATGGTAGTATAAATCTTTAAACCATCTTCATACAAATCGTACCCGTTATCCGTGCACCATTTTTCCAGATATTTTGCTACTGCACTTCTTAAATAGGAATCTCCGTCGCTGCCATCCTGCATTTTACCTTCTTTAAGCTTTATCGGCTCTTTAGTTAAAATCGCAAGGCTATCTTTGCTAAGAAGGTTGTACTTAGTCATTTGAGCGAGTACAACATTTCTTCTTTCTAATGCTTTTTCTGGATTTTTAGTCGGATTATAGAGTGTTGTGCCCTTCAACATTCCAACAAGCAGAGCAGCATCCGTGGCAGATAACTTTTTTGCTTCCTTATCAAAATAAATCCTGCTTGCTGTTTTTATACCATAGGCATTATTTCCAAATGAAACCGTATTGAGATACATGGTAATGATGTCATTCTTAGAATAATTAGACTCGAGCTTTACTGCCGTCATCCACTCCTTCAATTTTACTATTAATGTTCTCAAAACCGGTATTTTAACCAGAAATCCCTGAGACTTATTATATCTGGTACGGTAAAGGTTTTTTGCCAGCTGCTGTGTAATCGTACTTGCACCACCATCTTTTCCAAGACCGACAACAGCGCGGGCTACAGCCTGAACATCAATTCCCCAATGTTTGTAGAAACGTACGTCTTCTGTAGCTACCAATGCATTAACAACACTGTGAGAAATTTCATTGTAATTTACAGGAGTCCTGTTTTCTTTAAAGTATCTTCCAATTAGCTTTCCGTCGGCTGTGTAAAGCTCAGATCCCACCCGAAGTGTTGGTGCTTTGATATCCTTGACACTCGGAGAGTATCCAAATAACCACAAAAAGTTAAGTTGAAGCGCCGAGAAGAAAATGATTATGAAAAATAAGGTGATTAAAGAATATCGTAAGTACTTGTTTTTTATCTCTTTAAACATATTGCGTAAGATGATATTTGGGTAAATGCTGAAAAGGTTAAATATAAAAAACTCTACATGCAAATCAGCGTATTTAATATACTATTTTTTGTTCTATATTTAGTGATACCTTGACATAAGACTATTATTAAAACTATATCCTTTGTATGAAAAGTGAATTCAAAGACTTAATTGTAAATGGCGGAAAGAAGTTTCTTCTTAAAAATGCTAAAACAGATTTTACAGGCGGCTACACTAAAGAGAAGGCTAAAGACGCCTTGGTGAAGTCGAAAATTGAAATTAGCCACCTACAGGAAAAGCTTTATGCTGCAGGAACATGTTCGCTTTTAATTATTTTTCAGGCTATGGATGCAGCCGGAAAGGATAGTGCAATTGAACATGTTATGAGTGGTTTAAACCCCCAGGGTTGTCAGGTTTTCAGTTTTAAAACGCCCACATCAGAGGAGTATAAGCACGATTTTTTATGGAGACATTACAGGGCATTACCTGAAAGTGGTAGAATAGGTATTCATAATCGTTCTCATTATGAAAATGTTTTGGTTTGTAAGGTTCATCCGGAGTATATTTTGAGCGAGAACATCCCCAACATCGATGATGTGAAAAAGGTGAATAAGGCTTTCTGGAAAAAGCGTTACGAAAGCATCAGGAACTTTGAGGAACATTTGATTGCCAATGGAACGGTTATACTGAAGTTTTTTTTGAATGTAAGCAAGGATGAGCAGAAGGAAAGATTTCTGGAACGGATTGAAGATTCATCTAAAAACTGGAAGTTTTCATCCGGTGATATTGAAGAGCGTGCGCTATGGAATGATTATATGAATGCGTATGAAGACGCCATTAATGAAACCAGCACCAAAGATGCTCCATGGCACATTATTCCTGCAGACAAAAAGTGGTTTGCCCGACTGGCCATTAGCGAAATTATGGAGGATAAAATGAAGCAGTTGAAAATCGAGTATCCGAAACTGGATGAAACAGAACAAGCAAAGTTAATTGAAACTAAACTGGCACTATTGGGAGAGTAAAAAAATGCAGGTCTATAAGCCGGGTTCTGTATCTTAATTGCTTAAGATTTCTATCATTTATCCACTGTAAACGTTGCCGTTTACCTCTAACGACCTACCCACTAACATCGGACGGGCAGCCCTACATGCGTTAGCCTATTTGGTCTTTCAACTCCCGGGGTTTACAATCCATTGCAGTCGCCTGCAATGCTCGTGCGCTCTTACCGCACGTTTTCACCCTTTCCCAATTTGCATCGGGTGGTATATTTTCTGTTGCACTAATCCGTAATTCAGGTTTTCATTCCTAAATTCCTTTCCGTTAGAAAGCGGGATGCCCTGCGTTGCCCGGACTTTCCTCTCTTCCGGTTTTACCCGAAACAGCGATAGAACAACCTGCATTTTTGTGCAAATATGACTTTTTTAAACCATAAACTTACAATGGATAGCAGTTTTTGTATCTATTTACAATTTTGCAACTGAACAGATACTTCTTTATAAGGTATAAATCCCTGCTTATTACCAAACGAATTGGTAACGAATACCAATACCTGAGCTACATCAATATCAGCTAATTCGGGAAATGCCGGCATTTTTTCTTTATAAGTGTTACCATGAATTACAAGACTTTCGTTGGCACCATTTTTAATGATACATGCTAAACGACTGGCATTGGTTTTCAAAAACACGGAATCGGTTAGGGGAGGTGCAAGCTGGCCTAGTCCCTCACCATTTTCGCCGTGGCAATTCTGGCATTTCGCAATATAAATATCTTTTCCATTAGACATATAATTTTGCAAATCAATGGTTTCCTGATTCTGACAAGAAACAACAATCGCAATAATGGATAGCAAGAAAAGAGAATTGACTATGTATTTACGCATGTAAGTTATTTTTATTATTGCCACGGAAACACCGGACAAGTCATTTCCAATGCCTTATCTGTGTTTCCGTAGCAAATATTCTATTTTTTATACTCCGCCAAAAGCAGTGGAATATCTTTTTTTAATTGTTCAACCTGATCTTCTTTAGTGCCGTCATAAGCCCCGCGAATACGCCTCTCTTTGTCGATCAAAACCAGGTAACCCTGGTGAATATACCCATCCTTCGCTGTACTGTCTTCTCCAACAGCAACGAGATAGCTCTTTTCTGCAAGCGTGTATACACTATCTTTACTACCATACAAGAACTGCCATTTGGGTCCGTCTACACCGAGTTTTTGTGCGTATTTTTTAAGGGCTGATGGCTTGTCATACTTAAAGTCGATCGTATGAGATACAAACATCACATCGGGATTGGCTTTAAATTCCTGGTATACTGTCATTAAATTGCGATGCATAGTAGGGCAAATTGTTGTGCATGATGTAAAGAAAAAATCAGCTACATAAACTTTACCATCAGTTATTTTGTTGGTAGTAACAACGCTATCCTGATTTAGAAATGACCAGTTTGGAATGGTTTGATAAACGGTGTCAATCTTTTCAACTCCTGTTGCATCTTTAACTGTTTCTGCATGGCGTTCTCCGTAAAAAGGCAATTTCTTGTCTTGCTGACAAGACGAAAATATGGCGGCGACCAATGTGCAGACCGCTACTGAAGAAATAATTTTATTCATGGTATTTTATTAAAATGTAAATATACAACCTCTGTTTTGAGGGAGGGAATTTAAAGTGTATATATTTAGTGCTTATGATGCTCCATTTGTATTCTTTTCGACGGCATTACCTTATACACCTTAAGCACTGAATCTGATTCCCTCGTAACCGTTATAAATTCATCTTCTACAGCTCTTATTTTAACCATTTCAGATTTATAATATGCAAGATCCTCCTGTTCACTTTTACCTTTAAAATCCTCTCTGAAAAAATGCATCCAATCCACCATATTTTCTTCAGCTTTACTAAGACGGGTGATCAGCATGCCAATCCTGGTAGAATCGTGTACGGCTTTAAACTCAGCTGATTTTAAAACAGCATCCAGCTTAATTCGATTTTTCACTACTTTCCCTGCATCCATCATTATTTTATCATGAATATTGAGTACTTCCTTTTTAACGGCGTTTGAATCGGGTTCTGGATTGCACCCACTAAAGATTAATGCATTAATTGCGATTGTTAGTATTATTATTCTTCTCATTATCATTTACTTAAAAATTATAAGTCATTCCAACATACACCTTCCCTGCACTCATCGGATGGTCGGTTTCTGCTTCCCATATATTTTTCTGAATTCCTGCATTAAGGGCGACATTTTCATAAAAGACATCGACGCCAACACCACCCATTAGATTATTCATCATATGCTCACCTGTTTTGACGCCATTATATTTCTCTCCACCCGAGTATTCGTAAAAAAATTGAGCTGAAGGCATTACCTGAATATCTTTGCCAATTCGTTGGGTGTAAAAAATATTTAAAAAACTGGTTGTGCTGTTTGCAATACTTTCATTGCGGCTGTTTGTTCCATTTACTTTATAAGAAGTATTAAGGCTTGCACCAAATTTCCTGAAACCCACCATATAATTTAAGTAAACAAAACCATCAGTACTTCCTGTTCCAGCCTGCATCAAAGATGAATAACGAATGCCTTCATTGTTTTTGAAATCGTTTTTCCCTGTCGGAAGTTTGATTCCTGCACCTGCGATTAACTGTTGCTTAAAATTATCTGCGAGTTTTTGCACTAAATGATAACCAGCATAAATGTTCACATCGCCAACACCAGAAATAGATGAGGTATAACCATTATAACGTTCACTGTTAGAAACATAAGGGAGTATGGCGTTTATTTCCAGTTTACTATTGATGAAATATTTACCCCTTAACTCGAGCGAACGGTATAATTCATAATCGGCGGGGTTACCTGCGTGACTGGTAATAGGGCTGTTTTGGCTACGGGAAGGGATAAA
The DNA here is from genome assembly GCF_032678525.1 of Pedobacter frigidisoli. Taxonomy (GTDB): domain Bacteria; phylum Bacteroidota; class Bacteroidia; order Sphingobacteriales; family Sphingobacteriaceae; genus Pedobacter; species Pedobacter frigidisoli_A. The sequence goes on along the minus strand of NZ_JAVTSE010000003.1, from coordinate 92,442 downwards.
GAAATTTCCTCCATTTGGAAAAAGTGAATGCGATTGTCCATCGTAACCATTAAATGATCGGTAGCGATATAACAAGCTGATGCTGTTTCGGTTATAATATGGTGTTATTCCCATGAAACAACCGCAAATATCGCAGGCAAAAATTTTACTGCTAAAACAAACTAAAATGATAATTAGCAATTTACGACTCGCTGTATAAGGTGTTTTTGATAAACTCATTGTCTGTTAATGTTTTTAAAAATGCTTTGATCTGTTCTTTTTCGGTAGTAGTTAGCGCAATGCCATTCTTAAGCCTTTGATCTAAATTGGCTGATGCTTTTACGCCAGAATTGTAGTGTTCCAATACTTCATCCAGGCTATAAAAACGACCATCGTGCATGTAAGGGAACGTGTATTCGATATTGCGCAGGGTAGGTACGCGAAAAGTTCCAACATCGGTACTTACGCCTGTAATGTGTGCTCTGCCTTCATCTTTACTTACCAAATCCAATCCGTTACTGCGGTAAGAGAAGTCGGTAAAAAATGGTTCGGCATGGCATGATGAACATTTCTCTTTGAAAAGATTGTAGCCCGATAATTCGGTTGAAGTAAAGGTTTCGCCTTCTTTACGCATCACTTTATCATATTTGGAATTTCCAGAAACCAATACAGCGGTGAACTGGGTAATTGATTTTAGGATTAATTGCGAATTGATTTCTGTTGAGCCAAAGGCTTTGTTAAACATTTCAGGATAAGGTGCCGTATTTTTTAAAAAGGTAATTATAGTGGCTATATCGGTTCCCATTTCGCAGGTATCGGTAATGGCATTTAGCGGTGAGATTTCGATGTTTTTTACTCCACCATCCCAAAAAAAAGATTTTTGCCATGCCAAATTGAATAAGGGCGGTGCGTTACGTTTTCCCTGACAGTTGTTTACACCATGGCTTACCTTATGATCGAGATTGGCAAAGGCGGCAAACTGCTGGTGGCAGCTGCCGCACGATACACTTTTATCGGCAGATAACCGGGCATCGTAAAACAGCTTTTTACCTAAGGCAAAACCTGCGTTGGTGAGCTTATTATCTTCAAAATGATATCCTGGAGCAGGGAAATTGGCAGGAATTGAAAACTTCACGGCTGTTTCTTCGGCTGTTAATTCATTCTCGTTTTTGCTACAGGCATACATTAATGCAATGCTTAAAAAAAGCATTGCAAAAACGGTTGACTTCTTCAACATACTAATTATGGATATGATCTAAACGGAATAAACCTTTAGCATAGTTATTGGCTACAATAACGGAATTTGCACCACCCATAGTAAAATTTAAGGTGACAAAACTGATATCAGTTACACCTGTAAATAATGCTGCTGCGTTTACAATGAAATGCATATTGGGCTTGGCGTCAGCTCTTACCCTGAGGGGATTTGCCGAATTAATTTCGGTAGAGAAGGTACGGATAGTATTATTTGGATCGACAACCCCACCAATATGAAATGTTAAAGCGTTACCCGTAGCAGTTGAAAGTGGCGAAGTGCCTTCTAGCTTTACAAAAATATAGCCACTGTTCCACGTCCAGAACATCCCGTTAACAGGATCTAAGGCACCAGTTTGTGCGCCTGCAAAGTTTCTTGCGTAATCTACGCCTATAGTGTACTCTATTCTAGTGTAATCGCCGACAGGCACATCGCTAACGGTAATCAGTTTTGACGTACTTTTCGATTCATCTATTAAAAAATAACTTTCGGGAACTGAATAAACTGTTCCATCGGTTTTGGTTAACCTGATGTTGCTTACATAATATTTAAAGATGCTGATTTTAAAATCTTCGCCTTTAGCATTTTTGTAGGTTGTAGTGTTCAGGGCCAGTGCGGCTCCGTTTACCTGATGCTCAAATTCAATAGTAAAGCTCGATTTTGCATTGGTTGAAATTTCATCATCGCTTTTTTTGCATGATGTGAATAGTATAACAGGGCATAAGAATGCCAGTAAGTATGTTGTTATTTTCATCTGTCGAAAATTGTATAAGTGAATTAAATAGACTGCTCTCATTCTGAATGCAATGAAGAATCCCCAACATTTTGGCAGAAATTAACATTACAGCAGAAAACAGATTTTTCTACTCCGGGTTATAAGATTTTTCGCTGTGCGAAAAATGATAAATAGCCAAAAGCATGCAATTGAATAACCATTGCATTTAGAAATAATTTTACTTACACCATTTTCGGTGGATGAAAAATTGATGCAGAAAGATCTTTAACAGGTTTTTCGAGGTAACCGCTTTCTGATTTTATAATAAAATATGGAATTTGATGATTGATTGTTATGGACTGAAATTTAGGTTCAGCTTCTATTACTCTTTTTAGATTTTCCTGAACTTGTTTGTTCTTGCCATCTAGATCTTTAAGCTTTTTAGCAAGGAAACATTGTCCATCGCAATGTAATTCGGGATGTTCTTTGTTGATACAAAATACACTGGTAATGTATTCTCTGTTCATTTTGTACCCCGAATAAACAACCAGTTGCATTGCTCCGTTCGAAACAGAGCAAATAATTAAAAGGTATATCAGGATTTTTTTAAACATGGTATTTGCTGCAAAAGTATTAAACATATTGATTGCAGCAAAGGAAAAAACAGAATACCGCAGGTTGCAGAATAAAAAAACACCAAGTTAATCTGGGAACCATTGACTGAAGTAGGCAGAGTAGCTGGGAAGCAGAAAACCTTAGGCTAATTTGTAAAAGTCCTTTCTCATTGCCAGAGAAAAAAAAAACCTGATACAGAAAATCTGCATCAGGATTAATATTTGGATGATCTGTAGCTAAACTATGCTTGCAAATCAGCCATTACAGCTTTTATTTTGTCGCTTAATTCTTCATTAACTTTTGGAAAATCAGCCCGATCAGCTAATGGTGCATTTACACTGCAATAGAATTTAATTTTCGGCTCAGTACCACTCGGACGGGCAGATACAATGCTTCCATCTTCGGTAATAAACTGTAAAACATCAGAAGTTGGGTAATCCAATTTGGTTACCTTTCCTGTGGCTAGATCAGTTTCCTGACTTAATTCGTAATCTTTCAACACCGAAACTTTAGAACCGCCCAGTGTTGCTGGTGGATTTTCACGGAATTTAACCATCATTGCTTTAATTTCTTCGGCACCCGATTTACCTTTTTTGGTAAGCGAAACTAAATCTTCTTTGTATAAGCCGAATTCTACATACATATCTAACAATGCATTGTATAAGCTTGCACCTTTATCTTTATAATAAGCAGTCATTTCAGAGATGAAAGCAGCAGAAACTACTGCATCTTTATCGCGAACCAAATCGCCAATGAGGTAACCATAACTTTCTTCGCCACCGCCAATAAAGTACTTTTTACCTTCAAGCTCAGTCATTAACTGACCGATATATTTAAATCCTGTTAAGGTGTTATAATAGGCAACGTTCTTTTTCTTCGCAATTTCTTCGATCAGGTTTGAGGTTACGATTGTTTTAACAATAAATTGGTTACCATCTAGTTTTCCGCTTTCTTCCCATGCTGATAACAGATAATTAATTAACAAACTTCCGGTTTGGTTACCATTTAAAAGAACCCACTCGCCATCGTTATCTTTAACGGCGATGCCCACACGGTCAGCATCAGGATCAGTTGCCAAAACTAAATCCGCATCAATTTCTTTCGCTTTATTCATTGCCAAAGTCAGTGCGTCTTTTTCTTCCGGATTCGGATAAACTACAGTTGGGAAATTACCATCAGGTTTACTTTGTTCTTCAACCACCGTAACGTTAGTAAATCCAAATTGCTGAAGTGCTTTAGGAACCAGCGTAATACCTGTGCCATGGATAGGAGAGTATACAATCTTAAGATCGTGCTGTTTTTTTATTGCTTCCGGAGAAATTGAAAGTGCAGTAATACCATCGAGATAAAGTTTATCCACAGCTTCACCTATTAACTCGACGTTTGCATCAACACGGTTAAATTTCACTTCATCGATGTTCTTAATTTTATTTACCTCGTCAATTACTAATTTATCATCTGGAGAAGTAAACTGTCCACCATCTGCGCCGTAGGCTTTATACCCATTATATTCTTTTGGATTGTGCGAAGCGGTCAACATCACACCGCTTTTGCATCCAAAATGACGAACTGCGAAAGATAATTCAGGGGTAGGTCTCAGTGCCTCGAAAAAATAAACATGGATTCCGTTCGCAGAAAATACGTCGGCGGTAATTTTAGCAAAGTAATCAGAATTATTACGGCTATCATGTGCAATGGCAACACTGATTTTCTGATCAGGATATTTATTGTTCAGGTAATTTGCCAGGCCCTGGGTTGCTGTTCCGATCGTATATTTATTAATCCGGTTAGAGCCTGCTCCCATAATACCGCGTAAACCACCAGTTCCAAACTCAAGGCTTCTATAAAAAGCATCTGTAAGTTCGGTAGTGGCATTTTTATCTACTAGTTCCTGGATTTCTGATTTCGTTTTTTCATCGTAATTTCCACTTAGCCACTGATTAATTGTGGCCTGTGTTGATTGGTCAATTGATTGCATTGAGCTTTATTTTTAATTTAATATCTGGTGTTGAACAAAATTTCAGTCGTGAAGTTTGGCAGATTAAAAATAATTTCAATCTATCCAAATTTTATTTTGTTGAGGATGTTGCTTTTAAGCTGCTTTTGCTTATTTTCACGCCCCGATACAATAATAAAGAAAATCCACTATTAAAGTGATGCTATTGTAACTTTTTCAAAATAGTTATAAAAATTTTCTTTGCCGCGTATCATTAAGGGTAAAAACCAAAAATAATCAGATGAAACGATCAGCTTTTTCAGCTACATGGAAATCCTGATCAGCTCATCACCATTAAAAACCATAAGCAAAAAATGAAAATTTTAAAATTTGGGGGTACTTCTGTAGGTAGTCCTGAGCGCATGACGAAATTATTGGATATCATTAATCCAAATGAAGAGCAGATTGTGGTATTGTCAGCCGTGTCTGGCACCACAAATAGTTTAGTAGAAATTGCAAATTATTTTTTAGCTGGAGATAAGAAGAAGGGTAGTGAGTGCGTTGAAAATCTATATACCAAATATAAAGCTTTCGTTGTTGAGTTATTACCTGCAGCAGAATTTCAGGACCAAGGTAACGAGGTGATCGACTATCATTTCGGTTTTTTAGCTGGATTGGCAAATGATATTTTCACACCTGTGGAAGAAAAAATTGTTCTGGCACAAGGCGAATTACTATCCACTACATTATATCACATTTATTTAAAATCTATTGGCGTGCAATCAGTACTGTTGCCCGCGCTTGATTTTATGAAAACTGATGAGGATAACGAACCAGACATTCCATTCACAACAAAACATTTAACTCCACTTTTGAATGAGCATAAAGACAATAAGCTTTTCATCACTCAAGGTTACATTTGCCGCAATAGCTTTGGTGAAGTCGACAACTTACGCCGTGGAGGAAGTGATTATACTGCATCGTTACTAGGTGCTGCAATTTTAGCCGAAGAAGTTCAGATATGGACTGACATCGACGGAATGCATAATAACGATCCTAGGATTGTGAAAGGCACTAAGCCTATTGCTCAACTTTCGTTTGATGAGGCTGCTGAGTTAGCCTATTTTGGCGCGAAGATTTTACACCCGCAATCGGTTTTCCCTGCACAGAAATATAAAATCCCTGTTCGCTTATTAAATACGATGGAGCCAACCGCTGCAGGTACTTTAATCACGCATGACAGCGAGCGAGGTAAAATTAAGTCTATCGCAGCAAAAGATGGCATTACCGCTATCCGGATACAGTCGAGCAGGATGTTATTAGCTTATGGATTTTTGCGTCGTGTATTTGAGGTCTTTGAGCGTTATAAAACGCCTATTGACATGATTACCACATCGGAAGTTGCAGTTTCCTTAACAATTGATGAAACTGGAAACTTATTTAAAATTATTGAGGAGTTAGAAAGCTTTGGAACAGTAGAGGTAGATACTGATCATAGCATCGTATGTGTTGTAGGTGATTTCGGGTCGGAGAAGCATGGATTTGCAAGCAGGGTTTTAGAAGGCTTAAAGCATATCCCAATCAGAATGATCTCCTATGGCGGAAGTAATTATAATGTTTCTCTTTTGATTTTAAGTGAATACAAGACTGAAGCGTTGCGAAGCCTACATAACCGTTTATTCGAATAACAGATAGAACGATCCTATTATTACCATCAAGCCAATCAGGAAGTGAAATAAAAGAAAGCTTGAGGGTAATAAGCCGTTCTTGTTTTTCGTAAAGGAATTAAATAAGCCCAAAGAAATAATAAGGACGATAAATATGGCTGCTGCTATCTTCATTTTTTAAGAAATAAAAGGAACAATACAATCAGGAGCAATACGATAGAGAAACGAATTTTTCCGTTGTATTGTTTTTGGGTAATTCTTCCATGCTTTAAGTCGAGGTAGTTACCAATGTAGACCAGCCCAAAGAACAGAATTAAAAATATAATAAGGAATTTAAACATGTTTGCCGATAAAGATATATCAAAGTTTGACAATATAGAAACGCCATTTTACTATTACGACACAGATTTGCTTCAGCAAACTTTAAGTACCTGTGCTGAAGCTGCTGCACCTTATCAGTTTCATATCCACTATGCTTTAAAAGCAAACTTTAATGCCGTTTTGCTTGAGCATATTAAAAGCATCGGTTTTGGTGCAGATTGTGTAAGTGCCGGCGAAGTAAGAAGAGCTGTAGAGGTCGGTTTCGACAATAAGAAAATCGTTTTTGCTGGTGTTGGGAAATCTGATAAGGAGATAAACGAAGCATTGGATCTGGATATATTTTGCTTCAACGTAGAATCCATCCAGGAACTGGAAGTTTTAAATGAACTTGCAGCAGTTAAAGGTAAAGTAGCTCAGGTAGCTATCCGTATCAACCCAAACGTGGATGCACATACGCACCACAACATTACGACTGGTTTAGACGAGAACAAATTCGGTATTAATTCCTGGGATTTACCTGAATGTGCTGATGCCCTGAAAGCTTCGGCGAACCTTAAGTTTATCGGAATCCATTTTCATATCGGATCACAGATTACAAACCTTGACGTTTACAAAAACCTTTGTGTTAGGGTAAATGAGTTTTGTACCTGGTTTGAGGATAAAGGTTTCACCGTTGAAGTTTTAAACGTAGGTGGGGGTTTAGGTATCGACTACTACAATCCTGACAATCAAATCCCTGATTTCAAATCTTATTTTAAAATATTTAAGGATTTCCTGGATATTAAACCTAATCAGGAAGTGCATTTCGAATTGGGAAGAGCATTAGTTGGCCAATCAGCTTCGCTAATTACCAGAGCCTTGTATATTAAGAAAGGTAAAAAGAAAAACTTTGTGGTTTTAGATGCAGGCATGACGGAATTGATGCGCCCGGCACTATATCAGGCCTACCATAAGATTGAGAACTTGTCCCAAATTCAAGGCCCTGACTCTCAGGCTTTGGTTAAATACGATATTGTTGGTCCAATTTGCGAAAGTACAGATTGCTTCGGTAAAGAAGTAGAGCAACCTGAATCATTCCGGGGGGATATTTTTGCTATCCGTAGTGCGGGTGCTTACGGAGAGGTAATGGCATCAAAATACAATTTAAGAGACGCGATAAGATCAGTTTACAGTAATGAAATTTAATCAATTTCTGTAATGTAAATGAAAAAGTCTGCCTATTGTTTGATAGTCAGGCTTTTTTATATATTGTGGTTGTACTAAATAAATTTATTTCCAAAACGCGACTTCACTTCGGCAACAAATTCTTTTACTTTCTGTTCTTCATTCCTCGGGCAAACCATAAGCATGTTATTATTTTCTACAACAATATAATCATGCAGCCCGTTTAAAATAACCAGTTTATCTTTCGGTACATTTACCATACAATTGGAAGAGTCGAACATAATTACCTGCTCAGAAGGTATTACCGCATTGCCTACATAATCTTTATCTGCCATTTCATAGATGGATGCCCAGGTGCCCAAATCAGACCAACCAAAGTCGGCCGGAAGCACATAAACATCATCCGCTTTTTCCATTATTCCAAAATCAATAGAAATGTTAGTACACTGCAGATAGGCATTATTGATAAACTCTTTTTCGTTACTGGTATTCAATTCAGATTTGCCAATATTGAAAATCTCATACATATCCGGCAGATGCTTTTCGAAGGCTTTAAGAATCGATCGGGTTGACCAGATGAAGATTCCGGCATTCCAAAGGAAATCACCACTCTGGATAAACGACTTTGCTAATTCAAGATTAGGCTTCTCTGTAAATGTTTTTACCTTGTGTAAGTCGGTATCTGTGTTTAACACATATTCAGTATGCTGAATATAGCCATACCCCGTATCAGGCCTGTTTGGTTTAATACCTAATGTAATCAGGCAATCGTTTTTTGATGCTGCGTTTAGCGACTGCTGTATTGAATCAATAAATCCATCGATATTGGCGATAGTATGGTCGGATGGGGCAACAACAATTGTAGCGTTTGGATTTAACTCGTGTATTTTAAGGCTACCGTAAGCAATACAGGGAGCAGTATTTCGCATCAGCGGTTCTGCCAATATTTGATTGTTGCTCAGTTCCGGCAATTGCTCTTTAATCAGACCTGAATAAATCTCGTTGGTAACAATGAAAATATTTTCTGGTGGACAGATTTTCAAAAACCGATCATAGGTACTTTGTATTAATGTTTTTCCTACCCCGAAGAAATCAATAAACTGTTTTGGATACTCGGTTCTGCTCACGGGCCAAAAACGGCTTCCAACGCCGCCGGCCATGATAAGTGCGTAATAATCTTTATTCATTTTAGGTTTTAAAATTTACACTATACCTTCGTTTAGCAGGTCGTGTAAATGGATGATGCCAAAGTAAGTATTTTGTTTGAGAACTAGCAATTGGGTAATATTATTTTGCTTGATGATATCCAGCGCATCAACTGCAAGTGCATCATACTGAACACTCTTTGGTGATCTCCCCATGATATCACCTGCAATCAGATTTACTATCGATCCATTGTTTTCCAGCATACGCCTAATATCACCATCGGTAATTACTCCAATTACCTGCTGTTTTTCATCTACAACAGCAACAGCACCCAAACGGTTTTTACTAATTTCGATCAATACATCTTTTACAGGTGCTGATGCATAAATTGAAGGTTTTTCATTTAAGGCAGCTAAATCTTTCGCTCTCAAATAAAGTTTTTTACCTAAAGAACCTCCGGGATGATATTTTGCGAAGTCGGCTTCATTAAATTCACGGCACTCGAGTAAACAAATAGCCAATGCATCACCCATTGCCAGCTGTGCAGTTGTGCTGGTTGTAGGAGCAAGATTGTGGGGGCAAGCCTCTTTTTCGAAGGACGTATCTAACACAATATCAGATTGTTCAGCAAGAAATGATTTTGCTTCGCCAACCATGCCGATCAGTTTGTTTTCTGCTCCTTTAAGTAGCGGAATTAAAACTTTGATTTCCGGTGTGTTACCGCTTTTAGAAAGGCAGATAATCACATCTTTGGTTTGTATCATACCCAAATCGCCATGGATGGCATCGGCAGCATGCATAAAAATTGCTGGCGTTCCGGTAGAATTAAAAGTAGCTACTATCTTTTGTGCAATGATTGCACTTTTCCCTATGCCGGTTACAATGACTCTTCCATCGCACGATAGAATGGCATGTACTGCTTTTTCAAAATCATCATTTAGATTTCTGGCGACATTTAAAATTGCGGCTGCCTCTAGCTCCAAAGTGCCTATGGCTGATTGTATTATTGATTTTTTACTTTTCAAAGAGAAAAAAAATGTTTTGTGATACTTGAATTTCTTGTAAAATTATGTTATTTTGGATAGAAAAATAGCATCGCATATTTTATTACACAAAATGGACGTGAAAAAGTCGTTATTTGATAACCTGCAAAATTTCTTTGGGTTTGATAATTTCAAAGGTGATCAAGAGTCGATCATTACAAATATTTTAGAGGGCAACAACACGTTTGTGATTATGCCAACGGGCGGAGGGAAGTCTATTTGCTATCAACTACCTGCTTTAATGAGTGAGGGAACTGCAATTGTAATTTCCCCACTAATTGCGCTAATGAAGAACCAGGTAGATCAGTTAAGGGCTTTTGGCGGGAATGACAGCATTGCTCATTTTCTAAATTCGTCTTTAAACAAATCTGAGATCACTCAAGTCAAATCTGATCTTTTAAGCGGTCAGACCAAACTACTTTATGTTGCGCCTGAATCTCTGGCGAAACAGGAAAATATAGAATTTCTTAATCTGATTAAAATTTCTTTTGTCGCCGTTGATGAGGCGCACTGTATATCGGAGTGGGGACACGACTTCAGGCCAGAGTACAGGAAAATAAAACAGGTGATTGGGGGATTGGGAAACAATATTCCTATAATTGCTTTAACGGCTACTGCAACACCGAAGGTGCAACAGGATATCATGAAAAATCTTGGGATGAGTGAGGCTACTTTATTTAAGTCTTCATTCAACAGGCCAAATTTATTTTATGAAATCCGCCCCAAAAGAGACATTACAAAAGAAATTATCAAATACATTAAATCCAATCCGGGTAAATCAGGTATTATTTATTGCCTTAGCCGAAAAAAGGTTGAGGAAGTCGCCGAAGCATTGAACCTCAATGGGATTAGTGCACTGCCTTATCACGCAGGTTTAGAGCCTAAAGTGAGGGCAGAAACCCAGGACAGGTTTTTAATGGAGGATGCAGAGGTAATTGTTGCTACCATTGCTTTTGGAATGGGTATCGATAAACCTGATGTTCGTTTTGTGATCCACCATGATGTTCCAAAGAGTATGGAAGGCTATTACCAGGAAACTGGCAGAGCCGGTCGTGATGGCGGGGAGGGTGTATGCATTGCCTTCTATTCGCAAAAGGATGTAGATAAACTTGCCAAGTTTATGAAAGACAAGCCCGTTTCGGAACGTGAAATCGGGACTCAAATCCTTAAAGAAGTGATTGATTATGCTGAATCAGGCGTATGTCGCCGTAAGCAAATTCTTCATTATTTCGGCGAAAACTTTAACGAAACAGGCTGTAACTGCATGTGCGATAATTGTAAAAAACCGAAAAAGCAGTTTGATGCAGAAGTACAGCTATCTGTATTGCTTAAGTTTATTGATACGACAGGAGAAAAGTTTGATGACGCACATCTTCTGAATGTATTTCTGGGTCTGGAGACTGCCCAGACTATCGCATATGAGCACAGCAAAGTTCCTGAATTTGGAATTGGAAAAGGTGAGGGAGAGCTACTATGGAAATCTGTTATCCGGCAGGCTGTTTTGAATAATTATCTTTATAAAGATATTGATAACTACGGACTGTTGAAATTAACTAAACAGGGAAGGGAGTTTATTGTAAACCCTTATAGTTTGAAATTTATCCTCAATGAACCAATAGGCGACGGGGTAGAAGAAGATGAGGATGATGCTAAACAGGTTACAGGCGCATTGGATACACATTTACTTCAATTGCTTAAAGATTTAAGAAAGAAACTCGCAAAACAGAAAAGTGTTCCTCCTTTTGTTGTTTTTCAGGATCCTTCTTTAGAGGAGATGTGTACGCATTATCCTATTACTATGGAGGAGTTACGCCAGATTTCTGGTGTCGGCTCTGGCAAAGCACTGAAATTCGGAGGCCCCTTTATTGAGCTTATCAAGAAATATGTAGACGATAATGACGTTGAGCGACCGATAGACCTGATTATCAAAACTCAGGCAAACAAGTCTCAAATGAAGGTATCTATCATTCAGAATATCGACCGCCAAATAGGCTTAGAAGATATTGCCGACTCAAAAGGCATTACTTATGAAGAGATTTTAAAAGAGGTTGAATCCATTGTTAACTCCGGTACTAAACTTAATCTCAACTACTTTATTGATGAGGTGATTGACGATGACAGACAAGACGAGGTATTTGACTATTTCAGGGCTGCTGAAAGTGATTCAATTGATGATGCTTTAAATGAACTTGGAGAAACTGATTATACCCGTGAAGAAATTCAATTAATGAGAATTAAATTCATGTCAGAACTAGGAAACTAAAATTAGATCTGAGAGGACGGGTATTAGATTTTAAATCGATGGGGTTTGAAATTGCCTGACTCCAATCTCAAATCTCAAATCTCAACTATGCTTAACTATTTAGATAAAATAAAGAATACAGAATCAGGAAATTTCTTTTTGATGGCGGGCCCTTGTGCAATTGAGGGAGAGGATATTGCAATGCGCATTGCAGAAAGGATTATTACTATTACGGATAAACTTCAAATTCCATATATTTTTAAGGGCTCCTACCGCAAGGCAAACCGAAGTAAGGGAAGTTCTTTTACAGGTATTGGAGATGAAAAGGCACTACGTATTCTGGAACGCATTGGCCGGGAATTCGGGGTACCTACCGTGACAGATATACATGAAAGTGACGAGGCTGCAATGGCAGCTGCGTATGTAGATGTTTTGCAGATTCCGGCTTTTCTTTGTCGCCAAACCGATTTATTAATCGCGGCAGCGCATACAGGAAAGGTTGTGAATGTGAAAAAAGGTCAGTTCTTATCGGCTGGCTCAATGAAATTTGCAGTTGAAAAAATTAAAGAGGCCGGAAATGATAAAGTAATTTTAACTGACCGGGGCAATACCTTTGGCTACCAGGACCTGATTGTTGATTACCGTGGATTACCGGAGATGCAAGGTTTTGGTGTTCCTGTGGTAATGGATTGTACTCATTCGTTACAACAGCCTAATCAGAGTAGTGGTGTTACTGGTGGTAAACCAGAACTGATATCTACTATTGCGAAGGCGGCAATTGCAGTTGGTGCCGATGGCTTATTCATCGAAACACATCCAGATCCTGCGAACGCAAAATCTGATGGCGCTAATATGCTCCATCTTGATTTACTCGAGGAAACCTTAACTCAACTCATTCGCATCAGGCAAGCGATCATCTAAAAATCCGCCTTAAAAGTATTTCCCGTTTAAATTTCCCGATTTACCGGAACCTAACCAGGGAAATACTTTTGAGCGACATCTCATATTGCTAGATTTTTGTTATTAAAAATGAGGTTCTGCGGTTACTCTTTCTTCCAATTTCAGTCTTATTATCTGCAATTGGCCTGCTCGCTCCAAATCCTTTAAAAGTGAGTCTTTTTAAATCAATATTATTTTTCAGTAAATAATCGTAGACAGCATTTGCTCTATTCAGCGACAGTTTTTCATTAAGCTTTGCATCGCCAATATTATCCGTATGCCCCTGGATTTCAATATTTACGGTTGTATTTTCATTCAAAAAGTCTATTAATAAATCAAGTTCTTTTATTGAAGAAGGGAGCAGGTTATATTTATTAGTATCGAAGAAAATGTTCCTTAATGTAACATTTCCACCTTGCTTGATCTTTTCGATGTAAACCTCAATCTGATAAGGCTTATTGATGTCGCCGGCCTTGAGCTCAAAGTTTTCTGAATAAAATAAGTATCCTTCAGCATTCACGTTAAAAAGATAATCACTTCCAATTGGCATTACGGCTAAAAACTCACCTGTTTCAGGATCGGTATAATCATCAAAAACTGTTTTATTTGTTTTTAAATCCACCACCTGTACGTTGCTTTCTATCGTCTTCTTAGTATCCTTATCCCGAACGATACCTTTGACATAAGAAACCTTTAAGGGTTTCGCTGGCTCAGGAATGCCAAAACTATAAATATCCTGACCTCCAAAACCATCTTTTAAGTTAGAGGAAAACATCCCCAGGTTACCATCGGCACTTACAATCAAACCGCTTTCATCATCAAATGAGTTAATGGGATACCCCAGATTAACAGGCTGTGTAAACTTACCGCTATCATCCATTCTGCTGTAATAAATGTCTTTATTACCGAATCCAGGCCAGCCATTCGAAGAGAAATAAAGCGTTTTACCATCGGCATGAAGAAAGGGAGTATTCTCATCGTAAGCAGTGTTTATTTCTGGGCCAAGGTTTACCGCAGGTCCCCACTTGGCATCGTCTGTTATGGTACTTTTCCAAACATCATATCCACCAGAACCTCCCGGACGGTTACTGATGAAATAAAGTGTTCTGCCATCCGGACTAATTGCGGGCTGCGATTCCCAATATTCAGAGTTAACGGGTTTACCGACATTATACGGTTCACCCCAGTCATTCCCTTCACGATGTGAAACATATATATCACATCTACCTAAACCATCAGGTCGGTTACATCCGGTAAAAAACAGGTATTTTCCATCTGGCGATATGGTCTGAGCTCCTTCATTATACCTTGGTGTATTTATTTTCTGAGACAAAGGCGTAGCGATGCTCCACGAATTGTTTTTAAATTTAGAGGTCCAGAAATCCTCATTACCATTTACTTGTCTCGTGAAGACCAGTGTTTCGCCATCTGCTGTTAGCGCAGGGAAATATTCAGCATCAGTGGTATTTACACCCTTACCAAGATTGTTTGGGGTATATTTAAATGGCTTTTTTATTGCTACTACTGAAAAGTCGCAATCCATAAGATATTTTGTGGCTTTCTTTGCACGCTCTGAGGATGCATCCAAATTTAGCAACTGAGTAAAATGTTGTCTGGCTTTCTCATATTCCTGAGTAGCGAACTCCATCTCCGCAGTACCAAAAAGTACTTCTGGGGATACGTTTTTACTTAAAGTAACTACTCTCTGAAATGCACCCTTAGCCTCAATGTATTTCCGTTGTGCTTTGTAAACTCCGGCTAGCAATTCATATGCATCCTGAAATAGGGGGTCTGCTTCAACAGCATTTTTCAGTACCTGCTCTGCAGATGCATAATCCTGTTTCTGTATAAAAGGATTTGCCCTTTCGAAAAAGTTTAATGCTTTTTTATTTGGAGAATTTTGAGCATTTGCGAAACCACTCAAAAAAATAAGCGAAAGAAGAAACCAGTATTTCATTACATTAACATTTGGTTATCAAAGCTAATGTAAACTATTTACGGAATATTTAAAAATTTGTGTGTTTGTAAAGAAATTTCCCATTTCGGATTGGCCATTACGTAATCAATGATCAATGGAGTAATCTCTTTTGATTTTGACCATTCAGGCTGCAAATATAGTTTGCAGGTTGGAGATACCATCGCAGCGTACTCTTCTGCCCATTTAAAATCGCTCTTATTGAAAACGATCACCTTTAGTTCGTGAGCAAACGGTGTAATATCAGGGCGAGGTGCTTTGAATTTTTTTGGAGACAAACAAATCCAATCCCAATTTCCCGACAACGGATAAGCGCCAGAAGTCTCAATAAATGTTAATATGCCGCGTTCCTTAAGTTGATTTGTTAGATAGTCCAGATTATAAATCAAGGGTTCACCACCCGTAATTACTACAGCTTTTCCAGGAAAGCGGTCAGCGTTTTCAACAATGACATTGGCAGGAGTAAGTGGGTGAATTTCGGCATCCCAGCTTTCCTTAACATCGCACCAGTGGCAGCCCACATCGCAGCCCCCTAAACGAATGAAATATGCCGCTTTTCCCGTATTAAATCCTTCGCCTTGTATGGTGTAAAACTCTTCCATTAAAGGAAGTAATGTGCCGTCTTCTGGTATGTCTTGTTTCATTTTTGAGGATGCAAATATCCTAAAAAAATATGGTGAAGCTGTTTCTCTTTTGAAAATTAATACAAAGATGAAATAACACTGATATTTAATTGATATTTTAGCTTTATGAAGTGGTTCAAAGCGTTAAATAAAATACAGATTCCAGGTTCAGGCACGATAAAAACGGTAAATGTAAATGGCAAACAACTTTGCATCATAAACGATGAAGAAAATTTGACCGCTACACAATCTCACTGTCCGCATGCCGGTGGACATTTTTCCGGAGGATGGTGTAAGAATGGACATCTAATCTGTCCGATCCACCGCTTCGAATACAGTTTAAGTACAGGGAGAGGGGCCGGGGGGCAAGGAGACTATATCAACATTTACCCCACTGATTTTCGTGAAGATGGCTTGTACGTGGGTTTTGAAGAAAGCTGGTGGAGTAAATTATGGGGCTAAAAAACAAGCGATCCAGTTTCTTGGAACGCTTGTTTTTGTAAAAGTGCGGAGCAATCTCCATCGCTATGCCTTAAGGGTAAATTTCTTTTCTGGCCGATGCCAATGTATTTTTCAGCAAACCAACAATTGTCATTAACCCAACTCCACCAGGCACAGGGGTTATGAAAGACGATATTGGTGCAACATTCTCGAAATCCACATCACCATATAATTTAAAGCCTGATTTGGTTTCTGTTGAAGTTTCGCGGTTAATACCAACGTCGATAATAATTGCTCCAGGTTTCACCATATCAGCAGTGATAAAGTTCTTTTTACCAATCGCAGCAATGATGATATCAGCCTGTAATACCTGTTCTTTTAAATCTTTTGTACGTGAGTGTGTTAGTGTCACCGTACAATTTCCAGGATTAGCGTTGCGAGCCATCAGTATGCTCATAGGGCTTCCGACAATATTACTTCTGCCTACTACAACGCAATGCATTCCTGTAGTGTCAATATCGTATTCTTCCAGCATAAGCATGATGCCGTAAGGTGTAGCCGGAATAAAACATGGTAAATTGCGCATCATTCTACCCAAATTCACCGGATGGAAACCATCAACATCTTTGCGATGGTCGATCTTTTCGGTAACCTTTTCAGGATCGATATGTTTCGGCAAAGGCAGCTGAACAATTAGTCCGTCCACCTCATCATCCTGATTAATTTCCTCGATTTTAGCGAGCAATTCAGCTTCAGATACTGAATTATCATATCTGTGAAGTGATGACCTGAAACCAACTTTTTCACAATTTTTCATTTTGCTGGCCACGTAGGTTTCACTGCCGCCATCATTACCCACTAAAATGGCAACCAGGTGAGGCTTTCTGCCACTTTTATTCAAAAATTCTGCAGCTTCTTCTGCAATTTGAACTTTAACTTTTTCTGATACGTATTTACCGTCTAATAATTTCATTTTCAAAAGATGTGAGAAGTGAGATTTGAGATCTGAGATGAACTAATTGTCTGATGTCTCCTGTCTATTATCTCCTATCTGATTTCTAATCTAATTTCAACACTGCCATAAACGCTGATTGGGGAATTTCTACGTTTCCAACCTGCCGCATTCGTTTTTTACCTTTTTTCTGTTTCTCCAATAACTTACGTTTACGGGAAATATCACCACCATAACATTTAGCGGTTACATCTTTACGTAAAGCACTAAGGGTTTCACGGGCAATAACTTTAGCACCAATCGATGCCTGGATTTTAATCTCGAATTGCTGGCGTGGAATTAATTCTCTCAATTTCTCGCAGATTTTCTTTCCGAAGTCGTAAGCGTTACTGCGGTGGATGAGTGATGATAAAGCATCAACAGGTTCATCATTAATCAACATATCCAAACGAACCAAATCTGATTTTCGGTAACCAACCTGATGATAATCAAAAGAAGCGTATCCTTTGGAAATGGTTTTCAATTTATCATAAAAATCGAATACTATTTCGCCCATTGGCATTTCAAACACCAATTCAACCCGGTCAGATGTTAAGTACGATTGATTTACTATCGTTCCCCTTTTCTGAATACAAAGTGACATTACAGGTCCGACAAAATCGGCTTTAGTAATAATGTTAGCTTTTATATATGGTTCTTCAACCGAATCCAGTTTACTTGGATCAGGCAAATCTGATGGATTGTTTACAAAAATTTCATCGCCTTTGGTAGTATGGGCAACGTAAGAAACGTTGGGAACAGTGGTAATTACTGTCATGTCGAATTCACGCTCCAGACGCTCTTGGATAATCTCCATGTGAAGCATTCCAAGAAATCCGCAACGGAAACCAAAGCCCAGAGCAGCAGAACTTTCCGGTTCGAAAACAATCGATGCATCATTCAGCTGTAACTTGTGCATCGCTTCGCGAAGTTCTTCAAACTCATCAGTATCAACCGGATAAATCCCCGCGAAAACCATTGGTTTAACCTCTTCAAAACCCTGAATTGCATCTAACGATGGTCTTGCAGTAGTCGTAATCGTATCACCAACTTTCACCTCTCTCGCTTCTTTAATACCAGAAATAATGTAACCTACATCACCGGTTTTTACCACATTACGTGGCGCCATATCCAGTTTCAGAATACCAACTTCATCAGCCAGATACTCTTTACCGGTATTGATAAATTTTACTTTATCTCCTTTTTTGATTTCACCGTTAACCACCTTGTAATAAGCGATAATTCCTCTGAATGAATTAAATACAGAGTCGAAAATCAATGCTTGTAACGGCGCTTCAGGATCACCAACCGGAGCAGGAACGCGGTCAACAATGGCTTGAATAATATCTGGAATTCCCATACCCGTTTTACCAGAAGCAGGAATAATGTCTTCACGTTTACAACCAATCAAATCAATAATCTGGTCCTTTACCTCTTCAGGCATTGCACCAGGTAAATCCATTTTATTGAGAATGGGAATAATTTCGAGATCGTGCTCTAAAGCCAGGTATAAGTTAGAGATTGTTTGCGCCTGAATACCCTGCGATGCATCAACAATAAGTAATGCCCCTTCACAGGCCGCAATTGAACGTGATACCTCATATGAGAAATCCACGTGTCCGGGAGTATCAATTAAGTTAAAGTTATATTCAATATCTCCAACCTTATAATTCATTTGTATAGCATGACTTTTAATCGTAATGCCTCGCTCACGCTCCAAATCCATGTTGTCCAGCAACTGCGCCTGCGCTTCACGCTGCGAAATTGTTGCTGTATATTCTAATAACCTATCTGCCAGGGTACTTTTACCGTGGTCGATATGTGCAATAATGCAAAAATTACGTATATGCTTCATCTTTGCGCAAAGATATGCTTTTTAATGGAATTTGTGAGGCCGAAAATGAGTGCAAAAAACTGCATTCATTACCGCTCCTCAGGCATCTTCTCCATTCCAAACATCATCGTCTGCATGTTCAATACGATCATGGCTGGGCGCGCTATTCCCTAAGTCTTCGTGGTGGTAATTTCGCTCCGGATTTTCTGGAAGTAAATCATCATGGTTAGGTAAGGCTTTTCTCAGGTGTTCAGGCTTTCTAACCTCTGGCAAATCATCATGAATTACTGATGGCTTCAGAATTCTTTTTTCGGGATATTGATTTTCTTCCATAAGATACGGTTTAACAAAATTCAAGCCATAAATACTGCCAGATCAATATTATCGAAGTGCACACAAATTAAATTTGATTTATATAAATTTAAATTTAGATTTGTCTAAAAATATATTTAGATAAGTTACCATTATGAAATACTACTACCTGATGCTATTGGCGTCTGTTTGTACCGTGACTGTTAAAGCCCAGGATATTCACCTGAGCGGGACAGTTACATCTATGGGTCTGCCTGTGGAGAATATCAACATCCAATTACCAGCGCTGAAGAAACTTGTGAAATCTGACAGTAAAGGTCACTATTATTTCAAAAACTTACCAAAAGGCGAATGGTTGATCGTATTTAGCGGTATTGGTTATCAAAACAGAAAATTGAAACTTAACTTGAATCAGGACACCGCAGTGTTTGATTTAGAAATGATCAATCTCAGTTCGGAACTTGATGAGGTTGTGGTAACCGGCGTTAATCGGGCAACGCAACTTAGAAAAAATCCGGTTCCAATTGCCGTTTTAAATAAATCAGCGATGAATCAGAATATGAATACCAATCTGATTGATGCTATTGTAAAAGGGATTCCCGGCGTTTCTGCGGTAACGACCGGTCCAAATGTATCCAAACCATTTATCAGGGGGCTGGGCTATAATCGTGTTTTAACCCTTTATGATGGCTTAAGACAAGAGGGGCAGCAATGGGGCGATGAGCATGGAATAGAAGTAGATGAATATGGTATTGCAAGAGTGGAGGTGATAAAAGGGCCGGCCAGTTTAACTTACGGTTCTGACGCGCTGGCAGGCGTAATTAATATGATTCCTGATGTTGCAAAGACAGAGATAGCCATGCTTAAAGGTGATTTCACGTCAAACTACCAAACTAACAATGGAATGTACGGTGCTTCGCTCGGTCTAAGTTATACCACTGATCATTGGAAATTTTCTGCCCGGGCAACTTCGAAAGCGGCACATAGTTATTACAATAAAATCGATAGGTATGTTTACGGTACAGCATTTAAAGAGCAAAATCTGTCGGCAAGTGCAGTCCTGGATCAATCAGGATTCTATTCGAAAACAGCAATAACATTCTATAACAACTTAATGGAAATTCCTGACGGAAGCAGAGACTCCATCACACGCAGATTTACAATGCAAACACTTGACGAAGGTGATGACATTAAAAGCAGACCAGTTGTTGGTGAACAATCACTTAGAAAATACAGCATTAATCCACTTCATCAGCATATTCAACATTTCCGCTTGTACAATTCTAGCCGACTGAAATTCCGTAACAGCGAACTTCAATGGCTAATTGGCCGCCAGCAAAGTGTGCGAAGAGAATTTAACCATCCAACTGCACCTGATCAGGCCGGTTTATATGTGGTGCTAAACACCATAAACTATGATATCAAATATAATTTACCCGACTTCTCCGGTTTTGAAAGCACAATTGGTATCAATGGCATGTACCAAACTAACAGAAGTAAATCGGCTACCGATTTCCCAATTCCGGATTATAATCTCTTTGACATTGGTGCCTTTTATTTTATTAAAAAAACAATAGATAAAATTGACATATCCGGCGGGGTGAGGATAGATCGTAGAAACACTTACTGGAATAATTTTTACGTGGGTAATAATCCTGAAACCGGATTTGGTATGCAGGTTACTGCTCAAACCCCTAACAGCAACTTACAGTTCCCATCTTTCGACAAGAATTACTACGGATTATCCGGAAGCCTGGGTCTCACCTATAATCTTTCAAAAAAGGTGGTTATCAAAGCCAATATCGCCCGCGGATATCGTGCGCCCAACATCACAGAAATCGGGTCTAACGGTCTGGATCCGGGAGCTCATATCGTTTACTTGGGCAACAGAAACTTTAAGCCGGAGTTTAACCTTCAGCAAGACCTGGGCACGATCGCCTATCTCAAAGATCTGGATATTAGCCTTGAAGTTTTTAATAACCATATCCAGAACTATATCTATCAATCACGATTAACTGATGAAAACGGTAATCCGGTAGTAATTGTACCCGGCAACCTGACTTATCAATATCAACAATCAAAAGCCAGGTTGTATGGTACAGAATTTTCAGTAAATCTCCATCCATCTTCACTAAAATGGCTCAGTCTGAATAACAGTATAGCCTACGTAACAGGAATAAATCAAAACAGTGAATTATTGCGACTGCATGGGAGGGATGCCAGGTATTTACCATTTATCCCACCGCTTCAAATTAGATCTGAATTAAAACTGACTGCTCAAAAACAATCTGGATTACTGGATAAACCTTTTATCAAAATGGACGTGGCCATTACTTCCGCTCAGCATAAGTTCTATGCGCTCGACAATACAGAAACCTTCACAAGTGGCTATACGTTGTTTAATGCTGGCATTGGCTCAGCAATCATGGGCAAGTCTGGTAAACGAATTGCTGAGATATTTTTTCAGGCCGAAAACATTTTCAATATTGCTTATCAATCCCATTTAAACAGGTTGAAGTATTTTGAGTACTACCAGTCCTCTCCAAATGGCCGGTCAGGGATTTATAATATGGGTAGAAACTTTAGCTTTAAACTGGTTTTGCCGTTTTAAACTGGTAAAGATAGTTGATCCAAAAATAATCGTTTCTGGATATGGCACAAATCTTTAACTTTACGATATACATTTTCTTATCACTATGGATGAATCATTAAGTGAACAGCGTTTAAATTTCTTACGTCAGTCTTTAGGGCAAATTATTACAAATTCGCCTTCCAACTTTATGAACTGGCTTGCACCGGTTTTGATTAAAGCCGAAAACGGAGTTTTGGCATGTAGATACACTGTTCGACAAGAAATGACAAACCCATACCAGATTCTGCACGGTGGTGTTACAGCAGGGATAATAGATGATTTAATTGGAGCTACTGTTTATACTATGGGTCTAAATGATCGCTATACAACAGTTAGTAACTATATCGACTATTTTGCACCAGCAGCAGAAGGGGATGAAATCATCGCGGAAACAGTAATCGTAAAAAAAGGAAGGACCATATTAAATCTCCAATGTGAGATACATTTGCCTTCGAAAAAGCGTTTAATAGCAAGAGGCTACTCGAACATGTTAAACATAGGTTAAGCTTCCTGAATTTAGTTAAGAATTATTTATTGATTCCTTTAAATTAACAAAACATTCTCATTAATACATTGTTGTAACTTAACCAAAAATATAATGAGCCATGTTAGAAAATTATTCAACCCTGCAATTTATTGTTAGAGGCAAGATCTTCAAGGGATTTTGCATGCGCATTCAAGATGACTTTCATGAAACCTACGCCGTTGTTTTAGATGGTTACCATTCATTCTGTATCTGGCTTGATACAAGATCGGAAAAATGGTGTGCATCCAAAAATGTCGCTATTGAGCCAGATGCTATCGATGAAATTATCAATAGGTTATCTTTGCCAGCCTGAGTACCTAAAAATTCAACCCATTTAATACAACGCCCGTAAAAAAATCCCAGCTTTTAAAGAAGCCGGGATTTTTTTGTGTTCAGGCAAGCTTATTAACCAAAAAACAGGTAGCATATGCCTATAGCAGTACAAACACCTACCAGATCTGCAAGTAACATCGATCCAATGGCATACCTGGTATTTTTGATTTTTACTGACCCGAAATAAACGGCTACCACATAAAAAGTAGTATCAGATGCTCCTTGAAATATTCCGGATAGCCTGCTAGCAAAGGAATCCGCCCCATAGGTTTCCATCGTACTCACCATCATGCCCCTTGCAGCGCCACCACTTAAGGGCCTGATTAAAGCCGTTGGCAGCCCTTCTACAAAACGGGTATCAGTGCCTAAATAAACAAATACGCTCTTTATGCCATTAATTACGACATCAAAGGTACCACTGGTTCGTAGTAAACTTATGGCTACCAGCATCCCTACCAGATAGGGGATAATGTTGATTGCAGTATTGAAACCATCCTTTGCACCATCTATAAATGCATCAAATACATCGATCTTTTTATATAAGGCACCAATTACGATGACGAGAAATATAAATAGGATTAAACCATTACTCAGCAAACCGGAAAATGACTGGATTCCAACAGCATCCAGCGAACGGATGTAGAATACCAGACTTGCTATGATCAGCGAGAGTCCCATTATCCAACCGATCACAACAGGCTGAAAAATATTTA
This sequence comes from Pedobacter frigidisoli, assembly GCF_032678525.1. Lineage (GTDB taxonomy): Bacteria > Bacteroidota > Bacteroidia > Sphingobacteriales > Sphingobacteriaceae > Pedobacter > Pedobacter frigidisoli_A. The sequence goes on along the minus strand of NZ_JAVTSE010000003.1, from coordinate 69,040 downwards.
TTCTTTGTTTGAAGGATACAATCAGCATGGCAGCCATGGTACCCACAAAAGTTACAATCAGGCAGGGGATGAACACATCCGTAGGATTAGAGGCATTTTGAGAAGCACGGATGGCAATTACACTTACAGGAATTAAACTCAAGCCTGCAGCATGTAAACACAAAAACATGATCTGCGAATTGGAAGCCGTATCCTTCCGGGGATTAAGTTCCTGAAGGCTCTCCATAGCCTTCAGTCCGAATGGGGTAGCCGCATTGTCAAGCCCCAATAAATTGGCTGAAAAATTCATAATCATGTGCCCCATTGATGGATGCCCCTTTGGTATATCAGGAAATAGCTTTGAAAAGAACGGACCTACAATTCGTGATAATAAACGAATTCCACCAGCCTTCTCTGCGATACTCATTAATCCCATGAAGAGGGCTAAAATACCGATGAGTTTAAGGCAAAGTTCAACCGCAACCCAACAGGTTTGAATTACTCCATCAAGTTTCAATGGATTTGCAGCGTCATCAGCTTTACCAATTACCATCCAGTTAAAAATATCAGTTTGCCCGAAGAAAAAGCATTTGATACTTGCTACAACAATAGCTACAATAATAAATCCCGACCAGATCCTGCTTAATGCCATTTAATTTGTTTCGTTTTTATGATTGGTGAAAATAGGTTTTTTAGTTTAATTTCTCTGCATAAATCAAATAGTCAGTTCTTGAAAAGCCTCTCGCCAGTTGTTCTTAAATAAAAAGCGTCCATAATGCGGATATGTAAACCAGCACTATGGACGCTTAACGCTACGTAAAAACCTCGTGATTAATTAAGGCTTATCATCAGTTAATTCAAAACCCCAGGTCTTTCCTTTTTCAGTTGCCGGAATACCATTGGTCATCCAGGCAGGTGCTTTGGCTCCCTTAAGGTAGTAATCAAAAAACTGTTGCTCGCGAATCTGAATATCTTTTCGGTTCTGGCGCTGTACAAGATTATGTGCTTCACCATTATAATTTAACATCCAAACCGGTTTACCTAAACGGCGTAAACCCGTAAACATTTCAATGCCCTGATACCATGGCACAGCACCATCGGCATCGTTTGCCATCACAACCACTGGCGTACTCACCTTTGGAAACATAAACAAGGGAGAGTTCTCAATATAAAGCTCAGGTTTCTCCCAAAGGGTAGCACCGATACGACTTTGTGTTTTTTCATATTGGAACTGCCGGTTCATACCGGTTTCCCAACGAATACCGCCATAAGCAGATGTCATATTTGCTACTGGTGCACCAGCCCAGGCGGCCGCATACATGTTGTTTTGCGTAATTAAATACGCAACCTGGTAACCTCCCCAGCTCTGACCTTGAATACCAATTTTAGTTCCATCTACCCAATTATTTTTCTTTAAGCTTTCTACTCCTGAGTTGATATACTCCACTGCCGATTGGCCTGGATGTCCTGCTTCGTAACTGATATCCGGTGCAAAAACAAGATAGCCATTGCTCACAAAAAAAGAAATATTCAGTCTGGAAGGAGTGGGGGCTGGGGCTTGATACGTATATAAACCATCAGATAACTTCTCGTAAAAATAAGCAATCATCGGATATTTCTTATTTGGGTCGAAATTCTCAGGTTTGTACAAAATGCCTTCCGCCTTATAACCTTTTGGAGTGACCCATTTCACCAGTTCTGCAGTGCCCCAATTGTAATTCTTTTGTTGAGGATTTGTATTGGTTAATTTTGTCTCTGTTTTAAAATCGTTAGTTACATATACATTAGGCGATTCAACATAATTACCTTTATCATAAATATAAACATCAGCGTCTTTAGCCTTTAACAAGTTAGAGTATTTGGTTTTTCCCATTACAACCAGTTCAGGTGCTTTAACCGAGCCCACAGTAGTTTTATAAAACCCGTTTTCTTTGGTAATGTTATTAAACCCATCCAGCCAAACCAGTTCATTCGCTTTAACAAATTTATTATCTGCATTACGCTCGAAACGGTTTTCCTGCTGAACCCTTTCGTAACGGAAGGTAATGTTGTTTGCTCTTCCGAAACCGGCAGTAATGTTTTTAGCCGGGCTTTTTCCATCTGGTGAAAAAGACCAGATATCATACCTGTCATTCAACAAAACAGCTTTATCGCCTTCTGTCCAGGTAGCCACTCCATATGATCCCGGAAGGTCAGGCACGTCATTATCTTCATCGACAAATTTAACATTCAAACTTTCGGTGAGCGCAACGATTTTGCCATTTGCAACATTGTAAGTATACCAGTTTGCGGCTTTCCGGTCGAAGTATAAAATGTAATTGCCACCAGGAGAGGCCATAGCGTTTCCATTCAGACCTGAAATAATTTTTTTCCGTTGTCCGGTTTTGGTATCTACCAGAAAATAATCTTTTGATGTAGAGCCGCTCCATTGAGATTCAATACGATGTCCATAATCTGTCGACGCTAATACAAAGTTAGCATCACCCTCTGCAATTAAACTGGCATCAGGAAGAGTAACATCAGTCAATGGTACCACTTTCGGATCGCTGCTAAATACATCGATCACCGAAAGATAGCTTTTTTTGCTATCGCGCTCTGCATTCTTTAGTTGCATCGGCTGAAGATAATCATCTTTATAGTTCCAGACATCAACCTTGGCCACCTCAAAATCAACTATTGTGGTGTCTTTTGGCTTTTTCACAGGAGCAATTCCAAAGAAAAGCTTCTTTCCATCTTTACTGAAATTCACTCTGCCATCTCCGCTTACCGACCACTTTGCAGGTAATCCAGGCATATCAAAATCAACCAGAATCTGTGCTGTATCTAAACTTAATGAATTGTAGTAGATATTATAGTTCTTGATTTCCTGCTTTTCAGGATCCTGTTCACCTATAAAAGCTAAATGTTCGCTATCCTCATCAAAGGTGAAACTTTTAAAGGTTCCTTTACCTTTTATTAAAGTTTTTAAATTTCCCTTTTCTGTATTCAATAGAAATACACCCTGAGGCGCCAATTTATCTTTTTTAGAACCGCTACATGAAAATACAAGCTGTTTGCCATCTTTACTAAATGCATAATCGGTAACAAACTTGTAAGTTTTATCTATACCAGTAATCAGATTCCTGACAATAAGATCGGTTCCTTCTTCTGATTTTCCTTTGGCAGCAGGTTCGTCATCAGCGAAATCAGCTACACCATCTTTTTTATCCGCAGGTTTTGCATTTTTCCTTGCTGTATCTGGTTTCTCAGTCAGGTAAGCAAGTACGCCAGATCCTTCTTCCGGAAATTTAAAAGATTTTACTCTCGGAAACTTTGAAACCAATCCCGAATTCAGGTTAATAAGCCCTAATGAATCTTTTGGCATTTCATCTGGCTTTCTTTTTTTGATCCTTGCCTGACGCAGGTCTTTATTAAAAGGACGGATATTGAAAGCAGCAAATTTAGAATCGTTACTAAATTGCGCATTCATTCCCCTTGCGATATTAATCTTCGCATTAGTCTTCAGGTTGCTGATGTACAATTGTGCATCGCCTTCCTGTTGTATAACGCCATACATGGCCCACTGACCATTGTTTGATAATTGCTTGCTTCCTACTGATTCCCAGGTATCATAAACGCTATGATCCAGTGGTTTTTTTTGTGCGTAGGCAAAAGTGACAACGAAAAGCAGAATAACTGTTAGTCTTTTTTGCATTTTGGAATGTAAATTAATTTGTTGGTGAAGTTCTAATCGTCTAAAATTGGAATTTTTTGGCTTATTTAAAAACTTGTATGCCAAATATTACAATAAACCGCCAGGGCAAGCTATTAGAGGGGATGTAAAGCAAAGAAGCCACGACTGTTAAACAATCGTGGTCTCTATTCAATTTTAATAGTGCAATTATTTTTTAGCTTGCTGCTGCTGACGCATATAATCATCTAAACGCTGTTGGAATTTAGATTTTTTCTTTTTTTCATCAGCTGGTCTCGCTTTATTTTGTTGAATTAAAGCATGTATCTTATCGTCATCAACCATTTTACGAATTAAAATCTGCTGACCAAATGTCATTAAGTTCGCCAGGAAATAGTAGTAGTTCAATCCTGATGGGTAACTATTTAAAACACCAAGGAAAATAACCGGCATAATGTAGCCGATATACTTCATCTGACCGGTAGCACCAGACGTCTGGTTGTTGAAATAGGTCATGATTAATGTCGAAATCGTCATCAGTACGCACATCAAACTCAAGTGATCACCGATAAAAGGTAGCTTCACACCAAACTTGATGAATTCGTCGTAAGTTGATAGATCTTTCATCCACAAGAAACTTTCCCCTCGCAACTCAAACAGGTTAGGGAAAAAGAAAAAGAAAGCCATTACGAGTGGCAACTGTAATACCATAGGCAAACAACCACCAAGCGGATTTACACCAGCTTTTTTATATAATTTCAAATATTCCTGCTGAACAAGGGTTTGATTATCTTCACCTACCTTAGCTTTAATTTCATCCATTTCCGGCTTCAAAACTCTCATTTTGGCCATAGACAGGTAAGATTTGTAAGTCAACGGAGACAATGCAACTTTTAACAAAATCGTTAATACCAGGATGATTAAACCGAAGTTCCAGCCAAAGTTGTTCAGAAAATTAAAAACAGGCAATACGATAAAACGATTGATGTATTTTAATGGCCAGTAACCAAGATCAACCTGTTTTTCCAAATCATAACCCTGATCCTTTAACGCAGAAAATTTATTGGTTCCAAAGTAAAATTCCATGTCATAGCTTTGGTTTGGAGCGTGTGCATAGGCCAATTCCATGTTAGCATCATAAAACTTCACCTGTCCGGGAGCAGTCGGGATTTTAACTTCCAGACTGCCCTTATCAAAACCTTGTTTAGAAATTAAAGATGCCGAGAAAAAATGCTGTTTAAAGGAAAACCACTGTATTTTACCTTTGGTAAGTTCTTCTTTCTCATCCTTAGAAACACTCAGGTGGTCTACATCTCCATCAACATACTTGTAATATGGTGCTGAATATCTGTGTTCACTCTCGATCGACTTTTCTTGCTGTAATAATACCGTAGACCAGTTTAAATTAACCGCATTACCTGCTATCACTTGCTGAAGGCCAACCAGATTGATTTTGAAATCAACCTTGTTACTCAAGCCTTTCAAACTATAAACATATTCAACATACGCATTGGCACCGTAATCGGCACGCATTGTAACTTTATTACCAGCTTTAACTGGTTTAAAATACAAATCATTTGTATTGATTACTTTACCTGTTGCATTTAAAGTCAACCCAAATTTATTGGCTTCACCATCAAACAAGATTAAGGGTTTACCCGCAAATGTTTTCTGACCTTTAACTTCAACAGATGAAATTCTACCGCCCTTGTTGCTGAGGCTAATCAATAAATTTTCGTTTTCGAGTACGGTGTTGGTACTTGTACCGGCTAAAGCAGTGCCAAACGGACCTTTTAGTGCCAGAGAGTCAACTGTTGGAACCGTAGCGATAGTTTTAGCGGCAGTAGTATCTTTAACAACTGGTGCTATACCAGCCTTTTTTAAAGAGTCTTGGTGCTCAATTTCGCGGGCTTTTTTCATTTCGGCCTCGCTTGGCCTAAAAAAGTAGAATGATCCTGCCAATATGATCATGATCAGGAACATTCCTGTAAAGGTATTTCTATCCATTATATTTATTTGTACTGCTTTTAATTTGTTTTCTTTTTCGCATACTCCATTGCAGCGGCGACAAATTTAACAAAAAGTGGGTGAGGATTAGCAACTGTTGATTTTAATTCTGGGTGAAACTGTCCGCCAACAAAAAACGGGTGATTTTTAAGTTCAACTATTTCAACCAGGTTGGTTTGCGGATTAATTCCTGAAGCAACCATTCCTGCTTCTTCGTATTGTTTCAGATAAGCATTATTGAATTCATAACGGTGACGATGACGCTCATTAATATGTTGCTTGCCATATATCGCAAACGCCTTTGATCCCTTTTTAATGTCGCAAGGATAAGAACCTAAACGCATCGTACCCCCCATATTTACAATACTCTTTTGTTCTTCCATCATATTAATTACCGGATTTGCAGCCTCAGGATCAATCTCGGTAGTATGTGCGCCTTTTAAGCCCAGCACGTTACGTCCGTATTCAATCACCGCACATTGCATTCCTAAACAGATACCAAAGAAGGGAACATTATTCTCTCTTACGTATTTGATGGTATCAATTTTACCTTCAATTCCACGGCTTCCGAAACCAGGGGCAACTAATACGCCCTGTAAATGTCCAAGCTTTTCTTTCACATTATCCGGAAAAATACTTTCCGAGTGAATATACTCCACCTTTACTTTACATTCGTTTTTAGAACCTGCATGAACAAATGATTCAATAATTGACTTGTAAGCATCAGGTAATTCCACATATTTACCAACCAGACCGATTTTAACCTCGGCAGTAGGGTTTTTTAAGCGACCAAGAAAATCTTTCCAGCTTTCCATGTCCGGATCGTTTTTAGTTGGCAGCTTTAATTTTGCTAAAACCGTTTTATCTAATTGTTCTTTTAACATTAACAATGGCACATCATAAATAGTGGATGCATCCATCGATTCGACTACCGCATTAATGTTAACATTACAAAATAATGCTATTTTTTTTCTAAGGTCTGGGCCAAGATGGTGTTCTGTTCTGCAAACCAGAATATCTGGTTGAATTCCATATTCAAGTAAAGCTTTTACTGAGTGTTGTGTAGGCTTCGTTTTTAATTCGCCAGCGGCCGCCAGGTATGGTACTAATGTGAGGTGAATAACAATTGCATTTGAACTTCCTTCCTCCCATTTGAACTGCCTAACCGCTTCAATAAAAGGTAAGGATTCAATATCGCCAACAGTACCGCCAAGCTCCGTAATCACAATATCGTAATCTCCGCTTTCACCCAAAATGCGCATGTTACGTTTAATCTCATCTGTAATATGAGGAACCACCTGCACTGTTTTACCCAGATATTCGCCTTTACGTTCTTTTTGAATGACGTTTTGATAAATACGGCCGGTTGTAATATTATTGGCTTGTGATGTTGGAACGTTTAGGAAACGCTCATAATGACCAAGATCTAAATCTGTTTCTGCACCATCTTCCGTAACAAAACATTCGCCGTGTTCATATGGATTTAATGTTCCGGGATCGATATTAATGTACGGATCGAATTTTTGAATGGTTACACGGTAGCCCCGTGCCTGTAAAAGTTTAGCTAAAGATGCGGATATGATGCCCTTACCTAAAGAGGAAGTAACACCGCCCGTAACAAAAATATACTTAGTCATGATTTTGATTTTTTACAGCAAAAGTGTTCTTATTGCTGCTTTTTGTACGGGATACAAAGGTAGGAAAATTAGTTGTTTCTGCTCTGGTAAAATGAAGATTATTAAAAAATGATAATGCAATGTGATTCAGGATAATAACATATCTGATAACCCAAAATCGTAAAATCAGGAGTTATTTAGTTCAATTCAAACGGGGCATCAACGCATTGTAAAGGCTAAACCTGGCCTTTCGGTTCATTTTCTGGCTCTAAGCAGATGACTCCGTTTTCTTAAACAAAATACCCCAGTAAAGCTTGTTAACAAAAACAGATAAAACACCTGGCTATCCAGAGGGCACTGATAAACTTTAGAATTATTGAAGTAAACGCGTACACCTAACTGGAATGCATTGTCAATGTACTCTGCCTGGCAACTCCCGCCCTGAGGAACAGAACGTACGACAACATCGCTGGTTAATACAAATAAGTCTGTTCCCGATGTACAAGATGCAGGGCTGGTATATTGAAAATAATAGGGCTCATCGAATTTCTCAGGGTTACTCGTTCCGATGTTAATTTGGTGTGTATAGATCCGTCCCATATATCTACATCCATAAACTACATCAGAAAATGCATCACCAGAACGAAAAAACAGAAACAGGATGATTAAGGCCCACTGAGTTTTCATAACGCTAAATGTTTGGATCAGAATAGGGGGCGCTGATTATGCGTAATACACCGAACCCCAGAATTGCAGAAATAAAAAGCCATAGCCATGAATTGGTATCAAGCGGACAACTGACAACGTTCAAGGTCATTTCGACTCCGCAGAAACCGTTGGCATAGCAGGTGCGATTAGTAGACCTCGGTATCACGGGATTGTAACACGCATCTGGATCGACACGTATACCGTTGGTGTATTGTACTATTTTCCCATCTGCGTTAACAGTAGTGGTAGAGGTGCTACACACACCACCTGATTTACTTGGATTATATGTTGGGTTATTATTAACATAGCTACGCGTAGTGGTAGCTGTGAGGTAAAAATTGCTTCCGGTACTGCAACAAATACCATTATCGCTAACGATAACACAGCCAGTCTGCGCAAATGACTGCACAATAAAAACAGAAGAAACCAATAGTAATAAAAATATCCTTTTCATAAAAAATTATAAAAAGGGATGGATTTACAACAATAGGGGAGTTAGTACGGAGACTAAGACGGTTTGATCAATGTAAAAATAGGCTTTTAAAATCGTAACAACAAATATTAAATCAGCTATCGATTAGGATCAACAGCAATTATAATAAATTTTCACCTTCTTTTCTTTTTCACTCCAGGCGATATAAAGGTTATTCTCTTTACTTAACCGGTATTTAAAGCCATTCAAGCCTGATTTCTTTAATTCTTCATAAAGCGCTTTATCAGGGACATACTTGTCCGCTTTATCCTCAGGCATCACCGCTGGTTCAAGAAAATTATCTTCCGAAAAAAAGTCATCTGCAATCGTTTTCAAAAAGATCACCTGATCCTTCTCTTTAGATAAATCTACGTTAGGATCAGTACTGCCCAACAAATCAGTTCCTTTTAATTTGGTATGATATAGCTCCTGGCCCGCTGCATTTTTAATCGTAAAATTCAATACCATCTCCTCTGGCTTTCTTCCGGTAAGCTCTATCTTAAAAGTATCAGGTACATCCAGATTTGAGAATGATTTTGTAATTATTTGATTTACATTTTTAAATTCAACAGACCCCTCTTTTTTACCTGAATCAGATTGACAGGCAGAAAAGAACAGAACAGATGCAAGAATAAAGAATAGCGGATTTCTCATAGCCGAAAATACAAATTTTAGGGATTTATACCGATGAAATTCAAAAAGAATAACCAAGAAACAACCATAACCGAAAAATGGACATACTCCTTTTCGTCCTGCTGCCCAAGGCGGTTATTCTTTAAGAATGTATTCCTCTAATTAAATAAAAAAAGCTTTTTTTTGCGCTATTCGAGTTTCAAAGCCTCTAGTAATTTGTTTAGTTTTACTAAATCTTCAGGCGTATCAATAGCAACCGTTTCCAGATCTGTAATTTTTGTTTGTATGTAAAAGCCGTTTTCAATCCAGCGTAACTGCTCCAGGCTTTCTGCAATTTCCAAAGAGGATGGAGGAAGTTTGGTGATTGCCTTTAATGCCTCCGCACGATAGCCATAAATACCTATGTGCTTGTAAAACTGATGTTTTTCCGCCCAAACACCCGGTTCGCCGCTTCTGATGAACGGAATAGGACTACGGCTAAAGTACATCGCCCGCCCGTGTATATCAATCACTACTTTCGGACTATTTGGATTGTAAATACTTTCCTGGCTTTGAATCGGCTTGATTAACGTTGCCAATTCTACCTTATTATCTGTAAAGCTGCTTGCCAGCAAATCAATCTGAGCTGGTTCAATAAATGGCTCATCACCCTGTATGTTAATTACGATATCAAAATCAGGAAGCTTTTCTATCACTTCAGCACAGCGATCCGTTCCGCTTTGATGATGTGCAGCGGTGAAAACGAAGTCCCCGCCAAATCTTTGAACTTCTTCAGCAATCCGTTCATCATCGGTAGCAACAACCACCTTTGCTAAACTTCTGGCTTTACTGGCTTGCTCATAAACCCGCTGGATCATACTTTTGCCGGCAATGTCAACCAAAGGTTTACCCGGAAAACGGGTAGAAGCATAACGCGCCGGAATGATTCCAATGATTTTTGAATCACTTGTAGCCGATTCTTGCTGATTTATGCTCATATATTGTAATTTCTTCTCCTTAGAATAATCCGTTTATTTCAGCTTCAATCGACTGAATTACGGTTCCCAGATCTTCCGGGTTGTTTGTAAAATCCAGTTTGTCTTTATCCAGAATTAAAAGTTTTCCTAAGCTATAACCTTTTATCCAGGCTTCATATTTTTCGTTCAGTTTCGAAAGATAGTCAATTCGTATTCCCGCTTCATATTCGCGCCCGCGACGTTGAATGTTATTTACCAGCGTTGGGACAGATGCCCTTAAATAAACCAATAAATCCGGAGGTTTAATAAAAGAGGTAATGTTATCAAATATTGCACGATAATTATCATGATCGCGCGTGGTCATTAACGCCATATCATGAAGGTTTTCGGCGAAGATGTGTGCATCCTCGTAAATCGTTCTGTCCTGAATTACATTGCGTTTATTTACTTCAATATCAGTAATTTGCTGGAAGCGGCTATTCAAAAAATAAATCTGAAGATTAAAGCTCCAGCGTTTCATATCGCCATAAAAGTCTTCCAGATAAGGGTTGTTGTCCACAGCTTCGTATAAAGCTTCCCATCCATAATTTTTGGCCAGTAAACCTGTTAAAGTTGTTTTACCGGCGCCAATGTTTCCTACGATTGCTATGTGCATCTTTTTTGGTATGAGATTTGAGAGGTGAGCAATTAGAAAGACAAATTTGCCTAATCTATAAGCTAAAGCTCAAACCTGTTAATATTAATTAAAAACTTTTAAATCCGATTAAACTACGAACTTCCCTGATTGTTTTTTGCGCACTTTCGCGGGCTTTTAAAGCACCGTGCTTGGCCACCTGCCTAAGGTATAATTCATCTTTCGACAGCTCCTCTATACGCTCCCTTATCGGCGAATTAAAAACAATCATATCTTCGGCCAGTTGTTTTTTCATGTCACCATACCGGATTTGCATTTTATTATACAATCCGTCGAAATGTTCAACCGTATCTGGCGTAGAAACAATTTTCATCAGATCAAAAAGATTTTGAATGGCTTCAGGTTTATCCTGATTTTCTTCTGTAGGGCCGCTATCACTTACCGCTCTTGCAACTTTTTTACGGATCACTTCCGGACTGTCAGACAAATAAATACAGTTCCCATCGCCGTCTGATTTACTCATCTTTCCTTTTCCTTCCAAACCGGGTACTTTGACCAGATTTTCAGCATAATTAAACGCAAAAGATTCAGGGAAAAAATCTGCGTTATACATTCTGTTAAAACGGTTACCGAAATTACGCGTCATTTCCAGATGTTGTTCCTGATCTTTTCCGACAGGCACTTTGGTTGCACGGTGAATGAGTATATCTGCAGCCATTAATGTTGGATAGGTTAATAAACCAGCATTAACATTATCAGGGTTCGATCTTATTTTTTCTTTGAAGGAAGCACTTCTTTCCAGCTCGCCCAGATAGGCATTCATGTTAAGGTATAAATACAATTCTGAAACTTCTGGTACATCAGATTGGACATATATTGTCGTTTCTTCCGGATTGATGCCGCAAGCTAAATATTCCACCAGAACGTGACGCACATAACCGTGCAAATCGCCAGGGGTGGGGTGAGTGGTTAACGAATGAAGATCGGCAATAAAAAAATAGCAGTTGTAATCATACTGCATCTTCACAAAGTTAGTTACTGCACCAAAATAATTTCCTAAATGTAGCTTTCCTGTTGGCCTGATGCCACTCACCACTGTTTCTTTCATAATGGCACGAAATTAAAAATAAAATACATCCGATGCATATTTTGTAAACAATTTAATCTGAAAGTATCCTTCAGGCGATGCAAATCAGAATGTGAATTTCAGGCAGGCGGAGATAGATTGAAAAAATATGACCTGCAAAATTGATATTGTCACCCTATTTTATATTTTTGATATACCTATGATTAATTTCTTACGCCAGGCACACCGGGTATGGTTTCTTTTTTGGATCATATTCTTTTTTGCTCTGCTTTATCCGTTCTACTACCTTACATCCCGTAACGAAAAGTATTACGGGGCCCTCAACTTTTGCAGAAAGCTAAACAGTTTGTTGTGCAGCTTTTTCGCGGGGGTATTTTTTTGCTACACATTTGAAGAAAAGCTGAATAGTGAGCAAACCTATATTTATTGCGCCAACCACAGTTCTAATCTGGATATTATGGTTTTCTGTATCATGTGTTCAGGAAGATACCACTTTATGGGGAAGGACGAGTTACTTAAAAATCCTGTTCTAAGCATCTTTTTCAAAACCATTGATATATCTGTGAATAGAGAAAGTAAAATTTCAGCCTTTAGGGCGTTTAAAAAAGCCGGCGATAACCTGGAAAAGGGGATGAGTCTGATTATTTTTCCTGAAGGCAAAATTGATGATCACTATCCTCCAAAACTGGGTGAGTTTAAGAATGGACCTTTCCGCCTCGCAATCGACAAAAATATCCCGCTGATACCGGTGAGCATTACGAATGTATGGAAGATCAACTGGGATGACGGAGCAAAATATGGAAGTAAGCCGGGAATTTGCGATATTTACATTCACAAACCCATCAATACTGCTTCCCTGGCTATTGATGACGCTGACGTTTTAAAAGAAAAAGTGTTCCAATTAATTGATAGTAAACTAATAGTATGAATTTAGACGCAAAAACCATCCATAAAATAGCCGATTTAGCCAGAATTCATATCGATGAAAAAGAGGTGGATACGCTCATTCCTGAAATGAATAAAATTTTATCCTTTATGGAAAAGCTAAACGAGCTGGATACGAATGACGTAAAACCACTGGTTTACATGAATGAAGCCACCAACGTTTGGCGTGAAGACATCGTTAAACAGGAAATTTCTACATCAGATGGTCTCAAAAATGCCGCTAAATATACTGATGCATTTTTCATGGTTCCAAAAATTATTGAAAAATAAAAGGCATACATATAGCACCAGTTCAGAGTTTGCCTATATTTTGCCATGGCTGTAACATCTCTACCATAAGCCTTGTCTAAAAAAGAAAAAACATGGAGAAACCACTCATCACGATAAAAGAAATTGGTCGCAAATATGTTATTGGATCTGAGATTATCCATGCTTTAAAATCAGTTTCCCTTGATATCAACAAAGGGGAATTTGTTGCTTTAATGGGCCCTTCCGGTTCAGGCAAATCCACGTTAATGAATATTCTGGGATGCCTGGATACGCCTACAAACGGATCTTATATCCTCAACGGTACAGATGTAAGCCGGATGAGCGATGATGCTTTAGCAGAAGTACGAAACAAGGAAATTGGTTTTGTTTTTCAAACTTTCAATCTTCTTCCCCGTTCTACGTCCCTGGATAATGTAGCACTACCTTTAATTTATGCCGGGAACAGTAAAAAAGATCGCGAAGCACGTGCCGCTACCGCATTACAGAATGTTGGACTAGGCAACCGGATGGATCACAAACCCAATGAGCTTTCAGGAGGTCAACGCCAGCGTGTGGCTGTCGCCCGTGCGTTAATCAATGACCCGTCAATTATCCTGGCCGATGAGCCTACGGGAAACCTGGATACCAAAACCTCGATCGAAATTATGGGCTTGCTTGAAGAAATCCACAGCAAAGGAAATACTATTATCCTGGTAACGCATGAGGAAGACATCGCTCAACATGCTCACCGAATTGTGCGTATGCGCGATGGACTGATCGAAAATGATTACATCAATACAGACATTAAAAACGTTTCACCACGATTACAAGCCTTAAAAGATAGCGGCAGTGATTGGGAGAAGATATCATGAAAATCTATACCAAATCCGGCGATAAGGGCCAAACTTCGCTAATCGGTGGTACAAGGGTACCAAAATATCACTTACGCATTGAAACCTACGGTACGGTCGACGAACTCAATTCCTATATCGGTTTAATCATGAGCCAGGATATTGATCCACATTCGAAACAACTTCTCAAAGAGATACAGGACCGCCTGTTTACAGTGGGTGCATCCCTGGCAGCGGATCCCGAAAAATCAAAAATGAAAATTCCTGATTTACATGATGCGGATGTAGAGTTGCTTGAACAAGAGATGGACGCCATGAATGTTATGCTGCCGGCACTGAAACATTTTGTTCTGCCAGGTGGCAATACTGTCGTTTCATATTGTCATGTTGCCAGATGTGTTTGCCGGCGGGCAGAAAGACTAACAACAGAATTGGCAGAAAATAGCTTTGTGGATGAGCGTGTAATCGTTTATCTCAACCGCCTGAGCGATTATTTATTCGTTTTGGCACGAAAACTGACGAAGGATTTTAACGCGGAAGAAAACATTTGGATACCCCGTGTTTAATAGTGGAAAAATAAGTTTGCTTTGCTCAAATATTTTAATATACTTTGCGCATAGTTAAGAATAAAAATTTAACTGAATTTAAGATATGTATTGGACATTAGAATTAGCATCGCACCTGGAAGACGCACCATGGCCTGCAACTAAAGATGAATTAATTGATTACGGTATCCGTTCTGGTGCACCGGTAGAGGTTATTGAAAACTTACAGGCACTGGAAGATGATGGCGAGCCTTATGAAACCATTGAGGAAATCTGGCCTGATTATCCTACTAAAGAAGATTTCTTTTTTAACGAGGATGAATACTAGAAATTTAAAAAGATAAAAACCGCTCAGCATGCTGAGCGGTTTTTTTTTTACAACTTTTAAACAAAATCCTGTACCGTGTTGTTACTACTTCAACATTTACTTAAAAATTAACACTATGGGAAATTTATTGTATTTAGTAGCGGTAGTATTGGTAATACTATGGGTTATAGGATTTTTATTTCACGGATTTGGAGATGTAGGTAACATCATCCACGTGCTATTGGTAATCGCAGTTATAGCTATTCTGCTGAAAGTGATCGGCAGGGCTGCTTAAGATATATTTAAGCAAACATTCATCAGTTTTAAAAGTAGATCTTAGCAAACAGATGAATTAGAAAAGGTGTTCTGATGCTCAGAGCACCTTTTCTTTTTTATTTTTTAAGCAGAAGTTCCGCGAACGCCAGATCAATCGGGAAGGTGATCTTGATATTACTTCGTTCTCCTTCAATGATATTAATTTCTTCTCCTATAGCTTCTACAACACTCGCATCATCTGTAAAATGGCTTGTAAAAGTCTGCGTATAAGCCCGCCTTAACACATCCGAACTGAATGTCTGAGGCGTTTGAACCAGGTAAATCTCATCGCGCTTGAGGGAGGCCGTTTTTCCCTCACTCCATAATCGCACGCTGTCACTTGACTGCACTGCCGCAATTACATTACCTTTTAGTTCGGCTTGTACAAAACAGCTATCGATCAGTTCCTTTGAAACTAAAGGCCTTACAGCATCATGAATAGCAACAAAGCCAGCTCCGGGAATCACATCAACTGCATTCTTAACGGAATAGAAACGCTCGGAACCTCCATCAATGACTTCATGGGGAACATGAAAATTAAACTCCTCGCAAAGTCTCCTCCAGTATCCTTGCTGTTCGGCACTTAACACTAATAGTATCTTGGGTTGCGTATTGCTTTGTGCAAAAGCTCTAATCGTATGCATCAAAACCGGAAGGTTCTTCAGCAAGAGAAATTGTTTAGGCGTTTCGGTTTGCATCCGGTTACCAGAACCGCCGGCCACAATTATAGCGTAGTATTTCATCATCAAAAGTATCAAGTATTTAGTATCAAGTAGCAGGTACAAAAGTTAAATTCCTGTTACCTGATACTCAATACTTGAATCTATTCTAGATAATCAGCATGGCATCGCCATAGCTGTAAAATTTATATTTTTCTTTTACAGCAACTTCATATGCATTCATTACATTTTCATAACCACCAAAAGCGCTCACCATCATCAATAGTGTAGACTCAGGAGTATGGAAATTGGTAATCATTGAATTTGCAATACTAAAATCGTAAGGTGGGAAGATGAACTTACTGGTCCAGTCATTCGCTGCCTTCAACGTTCTGTTGGCAGAAACCGCAGATTCGATAGAACGCATTGAAGTAGTACCTACCGCACAAACTCTTCGTTTAGCTTCCAGCGCTTTATTTACAATGTCAGCATCTTTTTGTTCGATGATGAATTGCTCAGAATCCATTTTATGCTTAGTCAAATCCTCAACCTCAACCGTTCTGAAAGTACCTAAGCCTACGTGCAAGGTAACTTCAGCAAACTCAACACCTTTAAGTTCCAGGCGTTTCATCAACTCACGGCTAAAGTGTAAACCAGCAGTTGGTGCTGCAACAGCGCCCTCATGTTTGGCAAAGATGGTCTGATAACGCTCTTTATCTTCAGCGGTAGCTTTGCGTTTAATGTATTTAGGAAGCGGGGTTTCACCCAAAATCTCTACATTTTTTCTGAACTCTTCATCGGTTCCCTCAAACAAAAAGCGAATGGTACGACCGCGGGATGTTGTATTATCTACAACCTCTGCAACCAGCAAATCATTTTCACCGAAGTAAAGTTTATTACCAACACGAATTTTACGTGCCGGATCTACTAATACATCCCACAAACGCAATTCTTTATTTAACTCACGTAAAAGAAAAACTTCAATAGTAGCACCGGTTTTTTCCTTATTGCCATATAAACGTGCAGGAAAAACTTTGGTGTTGTTCAATATCATAACATCCTTGTCATCGAAATAACCCAGAACATCCTTAAATATTTTATGCTCAATTTTACCACTGTCTTTGTGCAAAACCATTAAACGTGCTTCATCGCGTTCTTCTGATGGAGTATGGGCAACTAACGACTCTGGTAAGTTGAATTTAAATTGTGATAATTTCATTCCTGATGAATTTTTTGAGGTGCAAAAATACGAATTTAATATTTCTTTTTTGTATTTAAAGAAACGCAATTACCGATATTATGTTTTAAAGGCTGTTTATATGACTTAATTCTGTGCCGAACTGCGCATTGAACATAAAATTAATTAGTTTTGATAGATGTTGTAACCTTTTCGGCAATAAAGCATCTAAACACTGATTATGATTATTTTTAGGCTAATAGGCGAAAGTTTCCGTTTTGCGTTTGATGCATTACGTCAGAATAAATTACGTACCATGTTATCGCTCTTAGCCATAACCATCGGGATATTTACCATTATAACTGTATTCTCGGCAGTCGACACCTTTCGGGGTAAACTCCAGGCGAGCGTTGATAAGCTGGGTTCAAACACCATTTTTGTCCAGAAGTGGCCATGGAGTTTTAGCGATAATTATCCCTGGTGGAAATACATGAACCGCCCGGAACCCTCTCTCCGCGATTTTCAGTCTCTAAAAGAACGAATGGAAAATGCCAAAGGCATTACTTTCGAAATATCAACCAGTAACAGAACCATTAAATACAGGAGTAACTCTGTTGAGGGGGTTACCATTTCCGCCGCTTCGCAGGACTTTGATAAAACCTGGAATTTTGAACTGCAGGACGGACGCTACTTTACAGAAAGCGAAAGCAATAACGGAGCCCCTGTACTGATCATGGGAGCAGATATTGCCGAGGGTTTATTTGGTTCTGAAGATCCTAAAGGAAAACAGGTCCAGATATTGGGAAGGAGACTAACTGTTATCGGGGTATTTAAGAAAGAAGGAGAAGATATTTTTGGGACAACCCTTGACAAAAACGTCAATATCCCCGTTAATTTCGCTAAAGGCGTGCTCGACATTCAAAGTGAGCGTTATGATCCACAGATTACGGTGCGTGGAAATGACAATGTATCGCTGGAAGAAATTGAAAGTGAACTCCAGGGCCTGATGCGGTCCATCCGCAGAATACGCCCGGGTCAGGAAGATGATTTCGCCCTGAATAAAACATCAATAATTTCCAACAAACTCGACTCCATGTTTACCATGGTAAACTGGGCAGGATGGATAATTGGCGGTTTCTCCATATTGGTAGGAGGCTTCAGTATCGCCAACATCATGTTTGTGTCTGTTAAAGAACGAACAAATATTATCGGAATACAGAAATCTCTGGGCGCGAAGAACTATTTTATTCTCTTGCAGTTCATATTCGAATCTATATCACTTTGCATTCTTGGTGGCCTGCTTGGCCTCATCCTGGTTTATCTGATGGCACTGGCAATAGGTGCGGCAACCGATTTCCATATCATACTGGGGTTGAATAATATTGCACTGGGTATAGGTATTTCGATTATCATAGGAACTATTTCCGGATTCTGGCCTGCATATTCTGCCTCAAAATTAGATCCCGTGGAAGCCATAAGGAGCTAAACCTCCCTTACCATATTCAGGTTGCAGCAATCATTTCGGTAGAGATATCAAATGCAACCTAAAAAAAATCCCTCGTCAAAGTTAAATCTGCCGAGGGATTACATTTTTAAAAGCAACTTTTAGTTCAGCTTAGCTAAAGCTTCCTTAATTCTCTTCAATGCTTCAACTAAACTCTCATCTGATGCCGCGTAAGATAAACGGATGTAATTGTTATTTCCAAAGGAATCACCACCTACGGTAGCTACGTGACCCACATTTAACAAGTACAAAGCCAGGTCCGATGAATCTTTGATCACGTTGCCTTCAGCATCTTTTTTACCAAAAAAGGAACTGATTTCCGGAAAGAAATAGAATGCGCCATCAGGCAGGTTTGTTTTAACGCCAGGAATCTCATTTAATAAATTGTAAACCAGCTCTCTTCGGCGTAAAAATGCTTCTTTCATTTTCAGCACGCTTTCAAGTCCCTGCTCGTAGGCAACAATGCCAGCTCTCTGGGCGATTGAACAAGTACCAGATGTAGTTTGTCCCTGCAGCTTATCATTAGCGGCTGCAATCTCTTTATTTGCGGCGATATAGCCCAATCTCCAGCCAGTCATAGCAAATGCTTTTGAGAAACCATTTACAATAATTACCCGGTCTTTTATGCTATCAAACTGTGCAATCGATTCATGCTGATCAACAAAGTTGATGTGCTCGTAAATTTCGTCAGATAAGATGTAGATATTGGGGTATTTTTCAAAAACTTTAACCAGCGCTGCCAGTTCATCTTTACTATAAACTGAACCGGTAGGGTTACAGGGAGAAGAGAACATGAACAATTTAGACTTCGGTGTAATCGCCGCTTCTAACTGTGCTGGTGTGATTTTGAAATTGCTATCCAGATCAGTATCAATAAACACTGATTTTCCTTCTGCCAGCGTCACCATTTCCGAATAAGAAACCCAGTATGGAGTAGGGATAATCACTTCATCATCTGGATCAATTAACGTTAAAATCACGTTTGATAGCGATTGTTTAGCACCTGTTGAAACAACGATCTGCGAAATGTCGTAATCCAGATTATTTTCAGTCTTTAATTTATTAACGATTGCCTGGCGTAAATCAGGATAACCTGGTACGGGCGAATAACGGGTGTAATTCTCGTCTAATGCTTTTTTTGCAGCATCTTTAACGTGTTCTGGAGTGTTGAAATCGGGTTCACCAACGCTTAAACTAATAATGTTAATTCCCTTGGAAGCTAATTCGCGGCCAAGTTTAGTCATTTTAAGGGTTGCAGATTCTGACAGGCTGTTGATTCTTTTAGATAAGGTGCTCATGGTTAATTACTTTGAGCGCAAATATATAAACCAAATATTATTCTGCACTAAAAAAGCCTGAGTTTTTCTCATTTTATTTCTCGCATAAGCGTATTTTTGTAAAAAAAAGTTCGTGACGGTAAAGAAGAAAGCAATTGTAATTTCACTGGCGGTGAGTGTGATATTGATGTTAGCCAAGTTTGTTGCATACTTTATCACAGGTTCCAACGCCATTCTAACAGATGCAGCCGAAAGCATTGTGAATGTAATAGCGGGGAGTTTTGCCTTCTACAGTATTTATCTCAGTACTCAGCCACGCGATGAAAACCATCCTTACGGGCATGGTAAGGTTGAATTCTTTTCAGCTTTTGTAGAAGGGATACTTATACTCATAGCCGGTGTTATTATTATTTTTAAATCTTCATATAACCTCATCTATCCCCATGCCGTAGGAAAGCTGCTGGAAGGAACTTTGATTATTGGCATCACCGGTGTCATCAACTTAATTGTTGGATTATACCTCATCAAAACTGGTGAGCGCGAACATTCCATCACATTAAAGGCAGATGGACAACACCTGCTTACTGATACCTATACCAGCATTGCCATTGTCATTGGACTGATACTGATTCAGATTACTGATGTCATCTGGCTGGATAGTCTGCTTTCTGTTCTCGTTGGATTTTATATTGTTTATTCTGGTTATAAGCTAACCAGGGGATCAATCGGCGGGTTAATGGATGAAAGCGATTTTCAGTTGGTGGAAGAAGTAGTTGAACTGCTACAGAACAACCGCCACAATCCCTGGATTGATGTACATAACCTTCGTACTCAACAATACGGACCAGAGTTTCATATTGATTGCCACGTTACTTTGCCTTACTATTTTGATCTGAACGAGGTGCATAGGGAAATCTCACAAATCGACGAGTTAATCAATAAAAGCGGCGTAAGAAAGGCAGAACTTTTTATTCATGCTGATCCATGCTTACCCGAATGTTGCAATTATTGCCACATGAGTGAATGCCCGGTTAGACAAGAACCATTCAGAAAAGAAATCACCTGGACCCCTGAGATTGTCATCAGAAACAAAAAACATTTCGAAAATGAGCTACTTTAATGTCAGGGTATACGGCCTGTTACTCAATGATCAGGATGAAGTTCTGGTTAGCGATGAAGAAGAACATGGTTTTCGCTTCAGCAAATTCCCGGGTGGTGGCCTGGAATTTGGAGAGGGATTAATCGACGGATTAAAACGGGAATTTATGGAAGAATGTAATGCGGAAATTGAAGTCTTATCTCATTTCTATACCACAGACTTCTACGAAAAATCTTCTTTTAATGAAAGTCAGATCATCAGTGTCTATTATTTAGTAAAAGAGAAGGCACCTTTAACGCTTAATTTCAAAACTAAAATTTATGATTTTGATGGGGAAGGGGATATACTTCAGGCCTTCCGATGGGTTTCAATAGCGAATTTAAACATTGACGAAATTACTTTCCGTACCGACAAAACAGTTGCTCAGCTTTTGAAACAACAATTTTAACCGTTTTGCAACACCTTCCAATGCAGAAGTGGGAAGTGTTGCCAATATACCATTCAACAATCGTTATCCTAAAGGCATTTTGCTCACGTCCATATAAAGTATACTCCACCGTTGCCCGTCCAGGTCAATAAATCCACAGCCGTACATCCATCCGTCCTTATAACCTGGCTCACCATATATTGTGCCGCCGGCCGCTACGATTTTGTCTGCCAGTTCATCTACCTCTTCCGGGCTCTCCGCATCAATTGAAAACAGCACTTCATTGCCCAGGCGCTTATCAGAGACCTCAACACCTGCAAAGCCTTCAAAAAGCGATTTTTCAAAAAGCATCAGCACAAAATTGGAGTCTCCAATTAGAAAGCTTGCAGAATCTTCTCTAACCCCATATTGCGTATTCAGCGTAAAACCCAAAGCACTAAAAAAGCGCTTAGATGCATTTATATCTTTTACAGGAAGATTAATCCAGATTGATTTTGTCATAACGTAATATATTTTAAACCAGGTAAATATAGTGATCTACTGACAAGATCTGCCGGTAAGAAACGAAAATTATAGTGGCATTTAAGATAAGTACTACTTTTTAGCACGCGTTTTCTTATATTTCGCTGCCAATTCTTCTGGTGCAACTGAGCAATAGGATAAGGTTAATGCCTTCTCAATGGTTTCAGCCTCAATAAAGTTAAGTTCAAAAATCGTCCAGCCTTGCTTACCCCATCCAGCTTGTGCCGGGTAAATTGCTGATGGATCTAAATCAGAAAATTTCTGCTGTTCTTTAGGCGATAATCTGAAAACTGCTTTCATATTAACATTATCGATAGTGATGAAAATCTTCTCATCTACTTTAAATGAATTTTTATTAACATTAGGTGTCTCAACAACATCCTCGAATGATAAAGCAAGTTCTCTGAAAGAATCTGGGGTCATATGATTTATTTTTTTATTATGGTTATCTGATAGGCCAGCTACCAAAAATTTGAGGTACAAACTTACATCATTTTTGAATGAGGACAGATATTATTTACAATTTATAAAGCTTTTGGGGATGTTGTTCAGCATGATTTAAAATCAGATTCAAAATGTAACTGTTAGAATGGTAAACGGTCAGGTCGTTTTTAATAGGAGATAAGCCCTCGTTTAAGTAGCTTTTATCAGTAAAATAGCCCATACCATAAAATTTACCTTGCTCTACTAATAAACAGCTCCATTCATCAGAATTCCGGCCTTCATCTACAAGTGCGAAGCTGGGCTGCTCCTTTTCAATTTCTATGAGCGCTTTATTTAATCTGTTATTGTACACCGCTACTGTTTCAATACCACTACAGGCCCCAAAACACTGTCCGTTCTCGTGTGCCATACATTTCGTAGCCGTTTTCTGCAAATAGCAAAGTCTGGCGCAAAGCTGGTATTTCTCAACAAGATGATTGAGGTAATTGTAGCCTTCAAGCAAATTGTTAAAGCTCTGCAAAGCTTTAATATTCTTTTTATGCTTGTCTATTGCAAGTCTTAAATATCCATTCTGATCTTCAAACGCATATAAGTCATATTTATGTTCATAACGTTTCATCGACCTATTGTTTTCAGGCCATAATCTCCTGATTTCATTTGCTTCTAATATCAATGCCATTAATTCAGTACCACAGATAACATAGTCTACACTGAAGATTGTTCTTAAAAAATCCTGCCGCTGCCTGTTCGGTTTATTACCTGCAAAGTGACTTAATACACGTTTTTTCAGATCTTTTGCCTTACCTACATACACAATCTTCCCCTTATTGTCTTTGAAATAGTAAACTCCTGGTTGGCTTGGCAACCGGGTTACCGAAGCTTTGTCGAGGTGTGGAGGCAATACCTGTTCCTTGGATGTTTTTTTAAGCATCTCGGAGATCATCCCTTCCTGATCGTGATCCAGCAACAGCTTGAACAAAATACTGGTAGCATCCGCATCTCCGGCTGCACGGTGACGGTTCTGGATGGGAATTTGTAAGGCCGAACAAAGTTTACCTAAACTATAAGACGATTTGCCAGGGATGAGCTTCCTGCTAAGCCGTACTGTACATAGCTTCCGGCAGTTGAGTTCGTACCCTGCAGCCGCCAAATGATGTTTCAGAAATGAATAGTCGAAATTAACATTATGCGCAACAAAGACTTTATCGTGGAGCAACTGATAAATCTGCAGGGCAACATCCTCAAATAAAGGCGCATTCACCAACATTTCATCATCAATCCCGGTTAATGCAGTGATGTGCATCGGCACAGGACGCTTTGGATTGACTAATGTGCTGTACGACTCAACAATTTCACTGCCATCGTGAATGTTAATGGCAACTTCGGTAATTCCGTTTGCCGACGCATGGCCCCCCGTGGTTTCTATATCTACAACTGCGTATAACATGATCTGAGATGAAGCACAAATTTATACTAAAATAATTAGTATATGAAATATTTTATCCGGTAATTTTTAGTTTTGTTTAGCCATAAAAAAAGCGACCAACATCATAACGTGGTCGCTTTCAAAAATGGTATAAGTAAAACTAACGTTTTCTCAACAGTTTACTCAAATTTGGTTTAATCCCAATTGTAACGGGAACAGTATTAAATGTTCTGTCTTGAATTTTACTAAATCCGTACATATAACTCACCTCGGCAAACAAATTTGCACCACCAATATTGTACTCAATTCCTCCGCCGCCTTCGGCAATGCCCAGCGCATTTGATTGGTTGCTCATCGTAACCTGCAGTGTTGATGCATTAACAGCAGCCTGAGGAGTAAGGATAAAACCACCGCCAGCCCCTGCAAAACCATAAAAAGCCCATTTATTTACAATTTTACGGTATCCCAACGCCACGTTAAGCAAATATGTGGTGGCCCTGCTATCTTGTAGCGTATAGGTGTAGCCGGCATCAGGTACAATCTGATTGTAGCTGAAGGCATGCAGACTTACTTTAGGATACAGGAACAGGCCCCCGTCACCCAGACCAAGATTCACTCCCAATGTAGTGGAAAATTTAGGCTTAAAATAGTCTGAGGTTTGCCCCATAGGGAAGGCAAACCCTATTCCGCTCATCGAATATAGCTTATCAGGCCGGCTGGTTTGTCCAAAAGTTCGCAGCGTAGCTACCGATAATAGCAGCAGACATGGCACAAGGATTTTTAATTTCATATTTTTTAGGTTAATGTTTTAACTTCCTGAAGTAACCTTGCAACCTCAAATGGCTTTTCTAAATAGGCATCAGGATGATACTGCTGCGAGTGAATATAAGTTTCATCATATCTGGCCGAAGCCAGAATAACAGGGATATTCTCTGTATCCGGATTAGACTTTATTTCCTTGAACACAATCCGACCATCCATTCCATTTAACATAATGTCCAGAATAATCAAATCAGGTTTAAAATTTTTGATGTTTTTAAAAATATATCTTGGTGAAAGAAGAGGTAAAACCTGGTATCGTTCACTTTCCAACGCCATCTGAAAAACCTCCAGTATATCGGGGTCATCATCCACAACTAAAACTCTTTTCAAAACGAATAATAAACTAGTAAAATTAGACTAAGCTAATACAATACTCAGCTCATAATGTTTTGTGTAAATCGAAAAAAATCAGGGTACAGCCGGAAGAACTGTTATTCTCCGGAATCAGGATTAATGTTTACGTGATCTTTAAGGAAACGATTAAACATTAATTCATAAGAAGGCGCAATTGTGTAGAATAGCTCACCTGAAAGCAAAACCCGGTTACCCAGCACACTTTTGATGTGTTGCTTTGAAACCATTACTGATGCATTGATCTGAATAAAAGCCGGGTGCTGCTTCAGAATTTGTATGGTTTTAATAAAATTCGATTTTGCACTGGTAAAGCTGTCGTGTGTAGTCTTAAACCGCACCTCATCACCAGATTCTTCTACAGATATTAGTTCATTCAAATCAATCCTGATCAAATCACTGCCATCGCCATGTAGTGGCATATAGAAAAAATGATCTTCGAAAATGGAAAAGGCGGCATCTTCTTTTTTTCCGGTGGGGTAAAGATTATTAATTGTCCTTGCAAAATGCACCATCGAATAGGGTTTTAACAGATAGGCATCGGCATCTACCTTAAATGCATCTATCGCGTAACGGGTGTGGGCAGTGGTAAAAATTAAGTGTTTCGTCTTTGTTCTAAGCAGAGCTGCAAGGTCAATCCCTGAAAGCGATGGCATCTCCACATCCATAAAAATAATGTCTACCGGGTTTGCATCAGAAATTTCAGCCAATGCTTCAAGCGGTTCAGTAAAGCTTTGAACCAGTTCAAGACCGGGCAGTTTATTCATATATGCCATTAAACTCTCCAGAGAATGAGGATCGTCATCAATAGCAATGCAACTTATTGACATTTTCTAGTTTTAGATGATGCAAATTACAATTCTACCTAGTAAAAAAGAAAAAAAAGAGCCTTATACTCCTTTTGTGTTTAAATAATCCTATAAAATACTGATTATCAATTACGAATTGACAGACAATTCAATGATTAAATTTCACAGATGATGTTTGGATTGGAAATAGATAGCCGGACGGTGAAAAAATGTTCCATTTCAGTACTAAAATTTAATTCATGCCTGTCCTGATACGCGAAATTAAGTCGTTTTCTAACATTTTCCAATCCAGACCTCAGGCTTTTCTGCTCATTATTGTTCTTTTTTAGATTGATGGTTTCAATAAGCAATATTCCATCCTGGTAAGCTATACTGATTTGCGCCGGGTTATCTAATTGAGACAAGTCGCCATGTTTAAAAATATTTTCAACCAGTGTAATCAGCACCAGGGGAATGATCAATACATCTTCAATCTCATTTTCGTAAAACAGATGTATCTGAAGACTATGACCCTTGCGGAGTTGATGCAGGTTAATTAAATTTTCTACCTGATTGATCTCCTCCTTTAATGATACAAGATCCTTGTTGTGATTGCTATCCACCGAATAGCGCATCATTTCGGAAAGTGATAATATTGTCTCTGCTGCCACGGGTGATGAATCTCTGGCACTATGGTAAATAAAATCTAAAGTATTAAACAACAAATGAGGCTGAATCTGTGCCTTCAAAAATGCGTTCTCAGATTTTGCAATCTGAATTTCATTGTGCAAACGCTGAGATTCCAGGTCGGCAGTTTTCCGTCTTTCCCTTAAATAATTCATCAGAAAATAATAACCTGATGAAAAAATAATGAAATAAATGCAGCGGTAGAGGGGGCCGATTAAATGATGCAGACTCAGTATTTTAAACTTGGGACCATCATAACCAACATAATTGATAATGACATAGTCCAGGCACATACTCACCAGGAAATATCCTGTTAGTTCTGACAATAGCAAAAGCGGTAGTACCCATAACGACCTTTTGCTTTTCAAACCAAAGGTTAATACTACGTGTGCATGAAAGTAGAAAAGGTAAATATTGAGCGCATAGTAAAGTACATAGGATGGTACCTTCGCAAATCTCCCTGAAATTAATCCGGCAATCACCACTTCATAAAATATGAAGATGATCCAAACTACAAAATGAAATTTTTTTTTCACTATCCATTGGAGGATAGCATTTTGTTTGAATTGTTCTAAATGGTTAGTACTCATCTTTTCGGAACGGCCAAGTAATGTGGTATCAGCAAAATAAAAAAATAAAGATATTATAACACCATGTTTGCTAACTAATGATGTAACGTTTTTTCTCCTAAGTTCTGTTGGTTTTAATCGTCTTTTGTTTAATATAATCCAAAATATGATCTTTATAATGCTTACCTAAGCTAATAGATAGACCATTGATAAGTTTTAAATTATTTCCTTCAACCTTTTCAATAAAATTTTTAGCGATGATAAACGAACGGTGTGCCTGTGCAAAATTTGAATAACCTTCTAAAATTGCCTTTATTTCGGATAGGGAAATATAGGAAACGATAATTTCATTTCGCGTGAAAATTCTTACATAATTTTGCAGACTCTCTACAGCAACAATTTCTGCATATCGTACTTTAAACAGATTATTGTTATCGCTCTTATTCCGAACGAAGAAATAATCGTCTTTCGGTTCTGTGCCCAATGGCTGCATGCCCGATGGCGGTGGAAAAAGTCTGTTCATAGTTTCTGCAAAACGGGCAAAAGTGTAGGGTTTTAATAAATACCCATCAGCATTAAGCTCGAAAGCATCATAAGCATATTTTGAATGAGAAGTAGTGAAGATAAGTTTATCAGTTTTATGTCTGATCATTTTGGACAGCTCAATCCCTGTAATCATTGGCATGTCCACATCCATAAACACGATGTCCACACCTGATCCATTACTAATTTCATTTAACGCCAATAACGGATCAGAATAAGATTGAATGAGCGAGAGATTGGACAGCGCCTGAATGTATGCGGATATGCCTTTAATGGCGTAAATATCATCATCAATTACGATGCAGCTTAATTTCATAGAGACAGATTAGACGTTGCCAAATTACTAATAGATGATGTAATACCGGCCATTTTTCCATAAAATGTGAATCTTTTACAATAAAATGAACAGACCGAGACTTTTAAATCTGAAACAATGAACAGAATAAAATTAATTTAATCCATTGTATTACAATATATTGCATTGAAAAGCGTAAATTAGATCTACGCTTTCTCATTTATATTTAACCTAAACAAGTCCCAATGAAAAACAAAATCAGAACCACCAACAGGCTGAATGTCTCACTAACTAATCAGGTCATTGAATTGCAAGAGCAAGGTTACGACTGCGATTTCCTTTTGCTTGCAAATGGTAATCTCCATTGTATGCAAACCAATTACAATTATCCCTTAAGTACCGTTTCTATCAAACGAATCGAGAACGCCTACGATTTTTTTAGTCACTCATACAAAAACCTCCATACTATTGAAACAGGAAACGGAGAAAAAGGGGTTTTATTATCTGAAACGGCCTTTTTATAAGCCCCCTTCACATCACTCATTTCCAATAACATCCGGAAACTTCCAGGTTACCGGGTGTTAAAAAGATTCAAAACAATTTGTTTTTCAAACCATGATGTTTATTTTTAAACCATAATAACCTGTTTAAATTCTGGTCCAGTAGCTTTCAACGGCCTGATGTTTGACCAGATACTCAGATGATCATAAATCACCGGAAAGCAAAACAATGAATATGGAAGAACAG
This sequence comes from Pedobacter frigidisoli, assembly GCF_032678525.1. Lineage (GTDB taxonomy): Bacteria > Bacteroidota > Bacteroidia > Sphingobacteriales > Sphingobacteriaceae > Pedobacter > Pedobacter frigidisoli_A. Next base: position 40,729 of record NZ_JAVTSE010000003.1, on the reverse strand, counting down.
GTAATACTGGTTGACCCAAATGACGTGGCAGTGGGGAAGATGGAAAAACTCGAAGCGCATCAAAAGGGTGTTTTACACCGTGCATTCTCTGTTTTTATCTTCAATTCAAAAAACGAAATCCTTTTACAGCAACGTGCAAAAACGAAATATCACTCTGCGGGTTTATGGACTAATACCTGCTGTAGCCATCCACGCCCCGGTGAAGCCAACCTCGAAGGTGCAAACAGGCGTCTGGCGGAGGAGATGGGTATGCACGCTGATTTAAGTTATGTATTTAATTTTACTTATAAGGCCACTTTCGGCGATGGCTTAATCGAGCATGAACTCGATCATGTATTCTTTGGCTATTCCAACGAATTACCAATTATCAACACCGGTGAAGTAGAAAGCTTTAGGTACCTAAGCCTTGAGGAATTGACCCTCGATATCAGGAAAAATCCAACTATATATACGGAGTGGTTAAAAATATGCCTGGATGAAGTGATTGAATATCTGGCACTCCGCAAATAAAAAACGGGCATACAGCCTAAGCCATATACCCGTATCTAAATTAACGCTCTCGGGTACAAATATAGAGCTCCTACCGAAAATTCAAAATTGTTTAACACTTCTTTTACGTTCAAATTACTATTATTGTCTCAATTTGAAGCAAAGCAATAAATAATTGACTTATAATCAGTTAATTGAAAATAATATAGAATTATTCTGAATTGCATTTTTTTTCTGGTCGTTCAGATTATAGTGTGTATATCTTCAGCGAAACAGCATGGCTGCTAGCCGGGTATTCGTTTAACGTGCCCAATTATTAAAAAGATCCCGGGCATATAAACATTTTTAAAACCTGCCTGTTAATAAGGTACTTAATTATTATAAATATGGAAAGATCAGAAATTCTGGATCTACTGGAAGTAATTAACCAGCAGGTCAACTCGCCGATTCTGGGCGGTATGGAAGAGGATTATGAAGAACTTGAAAGCATGGGCCTGGTTAAAATTAACCGTGAGTCTGTACAGTGGGCTGCCGTAATGACGCCTGCGGGAAATGCGTATCTGGGGCATGATTAACAATTTAGTCTTTTGCCCAAATCAGGAAAGGTTTATCGGTATAATCTTATAAATTTGCAGCAGATACATCGCACATCCACAATTTTGTAAGATGTGCTTCTGATCCTGTTTATGAATAATTTCCAACTTAGAACTGTAAACGTTACCCGTTACGTTACACCATTGCGCGAAGGCGGGTCAATGCCGGCCATCGCAGAGGCAGATGACGGCTTCCTGTATGTGTTGAAATTCCGTGGTGCTGGTCAGGGACCCAGAGCACTCATTGCCGAACTAATAGGCGGAGAGATTGCCAGATTATTGAGTCTTCGCGTTCCCGAGCTTGTTTTTGCAAATTTAGATGAGGCTTTTGGCCGTACGGAACCTGATGAAGAGATTCAGGATCTGCTCAAAGCAAGTGTAGGTTTAAATCTGGCATTACATTACCTGTCCGGTGCGATTACTTTCGATCCGACGGTAACTACTGTGGATGCTAAACTGGCTTCGCAAATTGTTTGGCTCGATTGTTTCCTCACCAACATGGATCGTACCTGCCGCAATACCAATATGCTGTTGTGGCATAAAGAGCTATGGTTAATTGATCATGGTGCAGCACTATATTTCCATCACTCATGGCAGAATTGGGAAGAGCAGGCAATAAGGCCTTTCTTTTTGGTTAAGGACCATGTACTCTTACCGTGGGCTTCTGAACTCTCTACCGTAGATGAAGAGTTCCGTGCCATTCTAAACGCCCAAAAAATTCAGCAGATTATTGATCTTATCCCAGATAACTGGCTGGAAGGAGATACCAATTTCGAAACCAAAGAAGCCCATCGTAATGCTTACACGTATTTTCTAAAAACACGTTTAGCAAACTCTGACATCTTTTTAAAAGAAGCACAGCATGCAAGAGAAATTCTTATTTGAGTATGCCGTAATCCGCGTAATGCCCAGGGTTGAGCGTGAAGAGTTTCTAAATGTCGGCATTATACTATTCTGTGCAAAGAAGAAGTTTCTGAAAAGTGTGTTCTTTTTGAATGAGACTAAAATATCAGCCTTCTCCCCCGAAACTGACTTCAATGAGCTAACCGCAAATCTGAGTGCTTTCCAGCGAATTAGTTGTGGTGCCGAAGGGTCTGGTTCCATTGGCGAATACGATCAGCCATCCAGGTTCAGGTGGCTTACAGCAACAAGAAGTACGGTAGTACAGTGCTCAAAGGTACACCCGGGCTTTTGTATTGATCCTGAAGAAACCATGTTGAGGCTACATCAGGAACTCGTACTATAATTTTCCAACATCCAACATGCATTTATTTGCATCATTAAAACATACCCATTGCCCAAAGAATACTTCAAGAAGCTTCAGGAGCTGCTCAACACAGAACGCGAAGAAGACCTGCAATCTTATGCAAAACTTACGGAAAACACTTCTGCCGCAGACAGGAGAGCGTTAGGCCTTTCCTGGTATCCAATCGCCATTCGAAATACAGAAATCGGTCGTGGTGACTACCTCACCATTGAATTAGAACGCCCAAGCCATCAGGAATTCGCTCATCAGTTTAGATTCGGATCGGCTGTTGTGCTTTTTTCAAATCATAATGCCCGGGAAGACAGGATAGAGGGAATCATTTCAAATCTGGTAGGTAATAAAATGAAAATCAGTCTGCGCATAGATGAGTTGCCCGACTGGACCAGAGATGGTAAACTCGGTGTTGATCTCTTGTTCGATAACAACAGCTACGATGAAATGCAGAATGCACTCAAACAGGCTGTCACCAGTGCTGAAGAGGGCACGAACAGTAAACTTATCAAAATCCTGACCACAGGAGAAAAGCCTTCATTTCAAGGTGAGGAAAAGTTTATGCTCCCCAACAAACTGAATGCTTCCCAGCAATTGGCTGTAAATAGAATCGTCTCTGCCGATCACCTGGCCATCATTCACGGGCCGCCAGGCACCGGGAAGACCACCACACTGGTGCATGCGATAAAATCGCTGATTAAGCACAGCGATCAGAAAATTCTCGTCGTAGCACCCAGCAACACCGCTGTCGATTTACTTACAGAAAAATTATCTGTTGAAGGGCTGAATGTAATTAGGATTGGCAATCCTGCCCGGGTGTCTGAAAGACTTTTAGCTGCGACATTAGAACATAAAATGGCTGATCATGCAGATATAAAAACCATCAAAGCGCTTAAAAAACAAGCCAGCGAATACAAAAATATGGCTCATAAATACAAACGCAGCTTTGGCAGGGCAGAGCGCGAGCAACGTAAGGCCTTATTTGATGAAGCGCACAAGATTGGCAGGGAAGTAGAGAAAACCGAACAATATATTATGGATAGCCTGCTTTCCAAAGCCCAGATTGTTACAGCCACTTTAGTGGGCGCAAACCATTATACCATCCGCCATCTGAAATACCATACCGTTATTATTGATGAGGCAGGGCAGGCGCTCGAACCTGCATGCTGGATCCCCATTTTAAAAGCACAAAAGGTAGTGCTGGCAGGCGATCACTTTCAGTTAGCACCTACCATAAAATCAGATGAAGCTGGTAAAAACGGATTATATCATACCTTACTGGAAAAATCTGTAAGTCTGCATCCGGAAGCAGTGGTGTTGCTTAATGAACAGTATCGTATGCACCAAAACATTATGGCCTACTCATCCGAAGTATTCTATGACAACAAGCTAAGCGCACACAAAAGCGTAGCCGGTCATTTAATTTTTGCCGAAGATGAGGCAGTATCTTTCATCGATACCGCTGGTTGCAGCTTCGATGAGCGACTGGATGGAACAAGTACCACAAACCCCGATGAAGCAGCATTCTTAGTGAAACATTTAACTGCGCTGGTTAACGATTTGAGCTTCAGACAACGTATTAACAGTTTACCACCTATCGCTATTGTATCACCATACAAGCAACAGGTTCAAATATTAAAAGCACTCGTGAATGACAGCGATATACTTGCGGCGCATCAGGATAAAATATCAGTAAACACCATTGATAGCTTTCAGGGACAGGAACGTGACATCGTGTACATCAGTCTCACCAGAAGTAACAAAGATGGACATATCGGTTTCCTTTCAGACACCAGAAGGATGAATGTGGCGATGACCAGGGCCAGGAAGAAACTTGTTGTAATTGGCGATAGTGCAACTTTATCCAAAGCTAAATTCTATGCCGGCTTTATCCGCTACACTGAACAGCTCAATTCCTATCATAGCGCCTGGGAGTTTATGGATATTTGACCTTTCTTTTTATAAAGTTGATAAAATTATTAAATTTGAGAAAAATCATCCGAATTCTGAATTTTCCCGCTTTAAACTATTGGCTTACACCAGTATTTTCGCTCCTCGATTTTCTCAATTTAAATGATTCAAACCCTGGTCATTTAAATGAACGCACAATTAAAAGTTTTAGTAGCGGATGATAACGAGTTAATGCAAACGGTAATGAAAACCCTTTTCGACCGGCTGCTTCACCTCCCGGAAATTGTTGTTTGCGCCAATCTCAAAGATACTTTTACCCTGCTGAAACAGCGGCCATTTGACTTTCTGTTACTTGATATCAATATGCCTGGCGGAGACAGCGATCCTCAATCGGTCCGCGAAATGTTGGCTATCCAGCCTCAACTAAAGATTTGCATGTTTACAGGGAATGATAAAGGCCTTCTTTCTCATTTATACACAGAAGCAGGAGCCATAGGCTTTATTCAAAAAGATCATAAAATTCCGGCAGCATTGGAAGAAGTTTTAAAATCGGCATTTAACTAATTTTTTCTTCCTTCTTGTCTTCAAGCTTTACTGAAATGGTGGCGCCGGCAATTAATAATTCATGCGTGATGGTTTTCGTGTATTCGGTAATTTCCGATTTAAAATCTTTTACCGAAGAACCCGAACGAATCTCTTCGAGTCTTTTTTCCCATTGGCCGGTAAGTTCTGCCTGTGCAATCTGTTTATCTTTAACCACCTCGTATACCGCTAGCCCTTTAATGGTGGGTACCAGATTTCGCTTCTCGCGCGTAATGTATTCCCTGGTAATTAAAGTTTCAATAATAGAAGCCCGTGTGGCCGGGGTACCCAAACCACTGTCTTTCATGGCATACCGCAGCTCTTCATCCTCAATTTCTTTGCCACATGTTTCCAGTGCCTTTAGTAGCGAGGCTTCGTTGTACATGGCTTTTGGCTTGGTTTGCTTTTCCAGAAAAGACTTCTCTGTGATGGGCAATTGCTCGCCAACAGACACCTTGGGTAGGGCCGCATTGTCTTCATCCTTTTTGTCTTCTTCGGTTTCATTAAATACTGATCGCCATCCTGCTGAGCGGATCACCGTTCCGTTCGCGATAAATGTAAGTCCCGACTGGACAGTAATTTTAGTGATTTCTTTCAAACACTCCTGATGGAATGCCTCCACCATTCTGCCCACAACCATATCATAAATGGCTTGTTTATCGCTGCTTAAGCCATAAGCTTCTTCTCCGGTTGGCAGAATGGCATGGTGATCGGTTACTTTTTTTGCATTTACACTTCTTTTATTTAACGCAATAGTTTGTAAAAACTGAGCCTGTTTACCGAAATCAGGGTGGTTGGTAAACTTTGAAATTAAATCAGGAACACCTGCAAAAATATCGTCGCCAATATATCGCGAACCGGTACGGGGATAGGAGACCAGTTTACTCTCATATAAATTTTGCAGGAGACTTAAAGTCTGGTCGGCAGTAAAGCCTTTCTTTTTATTTGCCTCTTGCTGCAGGCTACTCAAATCATGTAAAAGTGGTGGTGGTTCTTTCCTCGGCTTGGCTTCAACTGCTGATATATTTCCCCCGTTTGGAAAACCCGATGGAACATCCTCCACCAGCGCAAATAATTTCTCAGCCTCTTCCTTGTTTTTGTAATTGGAAGTGGAAACTGCTTTAAAAACCTGTTCATCCTTCACCAGCAATATGCTGATCTGATAATAAATCTGCGGAACAAAATGCTTTATTTCAAGAGAACGGGCACAAATCATCGCAAGGGTAGGCGTTTGAACCCTTCCCAGTGACAGTACTGTTCTGTTGCCGGCAGAGATGCTTAGCGCCTGGGTAGCATTCATACCAACAAGCCAGTCAGATTCGGAACGGCAATGTGCCGAATTAAACAGCGTATCGTAATCTGTACCCGGTTTCAGGTTTCTGAATCCATCCTTTATGGCCTCATCTGTTTGCGATGAAATCCACAAACGCTTAAATGGCTTTTTACATTTCAGGTAATAGTAAATATACCGGAAAATCAATTCACCCTCGCGCCCCGCATCCGTTGCTACAATGATTTCACTGGCTTCATCAAAAAGCTTCTTAATCGTATCCAGCTGTTTCCGCACAGCAGGATCTTCAACAAAGCCATCTTTTGTTTTAATCTTTCGTACAGCGAGTTTGAATTTTGCAGGAAGCATTGGTAAATGCTGTTTGCGCCAACCGATAAAGCCATAATCCTGAGGGGGTGCAAGCTGCAACAAATGCCCAAAAGCCCAGGTAAAGGAATACCCCTTACCTTCAATATATCCATCTTTTCTGGTGGTCGCGCCGAAAACTTTTGCAAGCTCACGTCCAACAGAGGGCTTTTCTGCAATAACAATCTTCATCAAACGGGTTTAATTTTCCAACCTCAAAGATGTAAAAATATTCGTTTTTAAAACCAGAATTTTACTCACATCGTAACGCGTTGGATCATAAACATTTCATGAATTCTTTTGTTAAACAGCAACATTGAGGTAACAAAAAACAAGATACAGCATCTTATTATGGAATGGAAAAGGAACTCAGATTGTACGATAGTATTATTAAAATCAAATTTGATGAAGGGATCATCAGGGTTTACAGCAATGCACAGCTCTGGCAGTATGTGAATGGAAAAGCGAAAGAACGCCTGACACAGCTGGCTGAGGCAATAAAGAATGAGTATGCCGCCTTGTTCAGTAAGCCACTCCAGATCAGCACAAAATCCTTAATCCTGGAAATTCTCGTACATGTTTATTGTGATTACCTGGGGCTCGCCTTTAACAGATACGTCCGAATCACCGGAATACAAAAACTTGTAAAAAAATTACTGCTGCGTGCAGAAGTTGTAGATTGTGGTGAAACAGCGAAAGATGGCAACAGGTGGGTATGGGATTTGCTGACTCCTTTTAACGGAGCATTCTTTGCCATCTTACCTGACAACTTAAATGCCACCAACCTCAAAAAGTATTAATCCGTCTTTGCTGCCAGCAATTCATCCTGATGAAGCGCTACACTTGCAGCCAGCGTTTCATTTAAAAATGCCGAATGATAGGCTTGTTCGGAATTATTAATAAATAAAACAGTGCGGTCGGAAATGGCATTGATGACCTGATTTGCAAGTTTAACCGGCACAGCGGGGCAACCCTGACTGCGGCCTAATCTCCCAAGCTGATTAATAGTTTCCTGACACACGTAATCAGCACCGTGTACAACGATTGCCCGTTCCCTTGCATTATTATTGAAGCCCTGATCCATGCCATCCAGTTTCAATGAACGGCCATGTTTACCGTAATAGATCTCACCAGTAAGAAAAAAGCCTATACTGCTTTGATTAGAATTAGGAATATTTGAAAAATAAGATGGTTTATCTCCGCCACTATTCTGACCATGGGCAACCCAGGTATTAAGAACTAATTTTTGTTGTTCGAGGTCGATAATGTATAACCGCTTTTTACAACTTTCCTGGTCAAAATCGGCAATGGTTAAAATTGATCTGGAATGTAGCAGACCGGAATATTTCATATTGTAAAAGCCGGTAATGGCCTTCTCGAAAACTTCCTCTTTAAGTCCGGCAGAATCCAGGCGAACTGCATGGTACAAAGTGTCAATGTATCGGCTGTATAAACTATCAGCTGCAATTTTTTTTATGGTTTCCTGTTGTGTTTGTTGTCCCTCAACCTTTTTCCAACTTACTCCGACAATGCCTATACTCACTAATAAAAACATAGCAATGCCCACGCTTTCTCTCTTCATTCAGATATGTTTGTTTGATACTGAACTAATTATACGAACATTTTTTGCATTTGTTGTCCCTGATTCTCTGTAGTTCTGGAAATACAATAAGTTTTGCTCAAATCTGAACTCGTTTAACCGTTTTTATAGCTTTTAAGAATACGATTTACAGGAACCCGGCATCATACCGGGATGGAAAACCGAACTTTTAATTGGGCAACAGGAATCAACAATTTCTCGAGAATGCCCTGACTGAACGGTATAGCTACGTCACAGCTAATTCGGGGTTCAGTCGGACTTTGGTCGGGCTTGTGACAATTGTACCCGACCCAACACTGACCAAACTTCGAATTAGAGGCGACGTAAACATCAATCGAACAGATCGTGTACATTCTCCTAATAAAGGCATAACAACCATCTAAAAGGAAGGGGTAAGGCGTCTTGAATGATAAAAGATCATGTCGGAATTGAAGCACCCAAAGACTACCATCAAAATTTTACGTATTTTTACCAAAAATTAAATCAAATGCCTGATCGTAAGCACGAATATTCATTCTGGACAAAGTATAAGAGATTTGCCACTACCGAGATCCTGATGTATCTGATTATGATTATCGGGATTGGCCTTGGAATACTTATTTTAAGCTAAGTGCCAGCTTTAAATAATCTGCAGCGTTTACATCACTCATAAACTTAGAGAATTCAGCATACTTTTCCGCAGGGAAGGTTCCATCGTTAAATACAATTTTCCGGTAAAATGTAAGTTGATTACCCGCTATGCTCGCTTTTGAAATATAGCTTCCAAACACACTATCGAGCACACGCTGATTTGTTGTAATGAGACTGGTATCTACATTTTCAGGGAGGGTGTAAACGATAGTGTCTTCATCAGTATAACCACGGTTAAGGTAAACCGGAAGCGTTCTGTTTTTGATTTCGGGTATAGATCTTAAAGTATTGAAAACGTTCGGTTGTAAAAACATTTTTTTACCATTAACCGGAACATAATTGGGAATGATAATATCAACATCCTCTGTAAGCGTAGGCGCAATATCCTTCAGCTGACTAAAAGAAACCGACTTGAAGTCGATATTATCTACGTTATAGGAGGCCTTCAGCATTTTATGTTGCTCGGCTGGAGATTTACCAATCATGGATTCATGGTTGTCGTACTGCGCACCGGAGAAAACAGTTTTCATATTTCCGGTAACATGGCCATCAGCAGAAATAACCAGACTTGCATTTCTGATCTGTCTGTTCTCCTGTGTGGTCAGCTTAGGTGTACGCAATAGTTTACCACCTTCCGCTGTGCATGCCAGTACCAGCCTGTCGTCAGTAAAATCACTTAAAAACCCAAAAGGAATTTTCTGACTGGTGCATTCCAGCCAGGTAGTATCGCCTTTTAAAGGCAAACATAAAATGATGTGATTACCCTGAACCATGCTGGCAAAACCTGGGTCTACACTTTTCTTTTCCGCACCTGCTTCAACAACACAGTAGTAAGAATCAATATCCGCAGCTTTCAGTAAACTCTGGGTATAATTGACAAGGGCTTTGCAATCCCCATAGCCCAAACGATCAACTTCGCTCGCCGAAACAGGCTGAAAACCACCTATGCCAATTTGCACGCTAATGTAGCGTGTTCTGTTTTGCAAGTACTGATATATTTTTTTTGCTTTCTCTTTATCCGTCTTTTCACCTTTTACAAGCTCTTTAATGGCCTGAATAGTATGAAGAGGAAGTGCTGTACGGTCTTTAAGCAAATCATCATAAACCCACTTGCCAAGATCCTGCCAATTGGTATAACTGCCCTTATGGTTATAATAGGTAAACTGCTCAGGTGCAATTTTAATGCTGGTGTAATAGCTTTCCGGATCAGGGCTGTAAGGTTCGGTTTTAACAGCTAGTATATTATTTACTTTCCAAACCATCTTCTTTTGTTTTTCATCCGTTGATACTTCAGGAATGCCGGTGTAGTTGGAGGTTTTTATCCTGACCTGATCTGATGGTTTTGAAATGAAAGTATAAGTACTCTTCTCCACCGAAACATCGCTTGCCGGTTTAGGTTGCCAATCAGGTATAATTAAATTTTGTTTGTTTCTGATTTCGTAACTGTAAACCACCGTATACGGGAATTGGCTTACGTTGGGCAGATAATGTTTTACCCTGCTGTCCACAAACAACGAAAATCCATCTGCAGCACTCACATCCGAGAAATCGTTTTGTGTAAACTTGCTCACCGGCTTACCTACAGCATTGTATACTTCTCCCTTAATACCCTTTATTGAGGTGTTTTTATCGTAATAAAGTACCAGTTCTGCGGCACGCTCGCCATTTTCATTAAACACGGTAACTGCCTTCTTTACCGAAAGCATCACGTTATCCGGTGAGCGCATGTCGATGGTGGTCTCTTCATTTCTGATACAAGAGTTAGCCCTGTTGCGGAGCAGCGAGGGAATCAAATCGATATCATAATTATCCTGCCCGAAACAGGTCACAACAAATGAAACTGATAAAACAAGCGTAAATAAATATTTCATTTTTTAACCTTTTTCAATAAAATTTCTGACTTCTGATTTTGTATAATCTTGCTGTAAAACTCTTTTAAAGCAAAATAATCATCTGGCTGATAGATGGCATTGTTGAACTGTAAAATCTGACTCATTGACAACGTATTTCCATCGAAATCACATTGAACCAGATATTTCCCGCCAGCATTAGGTAAGGCCATGGCCATATTTTTTGGCTTCTCCAACATCTCATACTGATCAGCAAGAGAAACATTAATAATTACCCTTTCATCTGAAGCAGCGCCCACATCAACAGGGTAGGTGCGCTCATTTAAATTGAACGGATTTTTGGATATGGAATTAATAAAAAAAGGACTGAAATAAAACTGATCTTTTAGACCATCGTTAATGGTGAATTCTACCTGATAGGTTTCTGTTAATGCATTTTCAACACTGTCCAGTCCGGTTATCTGATGGTCTGATATTCTGATTCTTGTCAACCGGTCATCAAGCTTCTCTACATATTCATCAGGAGAACTGTATTTTAGTATGTCTCTGCGTTTGTTGTAGGCAGCATAACCCAAAGAGTGAGTAACCAATGTACCTACAATTTTTCCTTCCTGTGTTAATTTACCTGTTAAGATATAATTGGTAGAGGTTTTCTGGCTAGCCTTCAAATCTAACCAATACGATGGCTTCTTAATATTAATCACCCGGCCCTGATCGTTTATGCAGCGCAAGGGTAGCAAACCGAAAGGCATCAATGGTTCAGTAGCATCCAGCAGATAACTGGTTTCACCGATGTTCACCTTAGCCACAATATAATTGAAATCTGAAAGTACTGGATAAAGCTTATTTACGGTGCCGTTGTCACGCGTCGACAAAATAACAGCCTCGGCATCCAGGTTCGCTGCCGAAAGTGCAGCGATCAGGCTCAGGTTAACATCAGCAACATTCCCCGATCGGGAATCAAGTGCCTTTTTGATATTATCTTCTGTGTATTTACCGTAGTAATTGTTCCACTTAATCTGCTTTTTGATGTAATTGTAAATGGCTTTGGCTTTCGCCAGATCATCCGGGGCATCTTTAATAATGGCTGGCATAAGGTCTTTGAAAACGTCTTTCCGCTTCATCTGGCCTCCCAGGCTTTTATCAGACACCAGTTCGTAGTCAACATCTTTCCAGGTTTTAGTATAAGAAGTTTTTCCGCCCGACAAGCTCTGGGCTTCAGCAAGCTCAAAGTAGATGGCAGACTTGAAATTACTGGGGGCAGTCATGTTATCTTCTTCTATAAATGCAGGAATATCTTTCATCACATAGCTAATTTTCGAACAATCAATGGCTACACCTGACAACCTCAAACATTCTTTGCTGAGCTCAACTTTTTGATCGGTTAATTTTTGATAACCCCTTAGCGAAACATTATAGGTATAAATGCCGGGTATGTAAACGAGGTATTCACTGATAACCTTTGGAATATCAGCCTGAAACTGCCAGGTTTTAAAATTAAAAAGGTTTGGAGATCGCAGGCGATAACTGTATTCGATTACTGAACCCTCTTTCAGGTTAGGAAGGGTAAACTTCGTCAACCGCGTGTATTTGGACCGGTTCTCTGTAAACACAGCTTTTTTATCCATTAACGTTTCCACGAATCTGCCGCCATCTAAGTTAAAGGTTGAGGCTTTCAGTTCACTGATCGTTTCTTCCCGGGTATCATCCTTATACATCGGAATGATGATATTTGCTTCTTTAAAGCCTTCCTTATTGTAAATTTTAATTTTAACGTGATGAACGAAAACGAGCTCAAGATGGCCGGTACTTTCATCGAGCTGAATTGATGCGGTGCCGAATTCTTTTAATACAACAGCATTGGCATTGCTGTCCAGCATTTTTTTGTCAAACTCATAATCTGCATAGGTGATGGCGCCAAAAGTGAATTCCTGTGCACGTATGGACATACTCGTTGCGAGCAATACAATCAGGATCAGAAATATTTTATTCATTAGAGCGAAATTAAATTGAGCCAATTTAAGGCTAGTCGGCAACAATCAGAAATAATTTGTCAATTAATTTAAATAAATTATTCCTTTCATCTTACAGAACTAATGAAACCTTTTTAGCACTTTTGATAAAAATGAAAACCGGCATTTCTACGCTTGATTATGCCAAAAATAAAGATCTTTACAGAATGAAATTAAATTTAAAACGCCCTTTAGCTTTTTTTGATTTAGAGGCTACAGGTATAAATGTTGGTGCAGACAGAATTGTAGAAATAGCGATCCTGAAAGCTTTGCCAGATGGATCAGAAGAAGTAAAAACCTGGAGGGTGAACCCTGAAATGCCCATTCCGTTGCAAACTTCACTCATTCATGGCATTTATGATGAGGATATTGCAAATGAGCCTACATTTAAAACGCTGGCTGCAGAAATTGCTGCGTTTATTGGCAAAAGTGATTTGGCAGGTTACAATTCAAATAAATTCGATATCCCGATGCTGTTGGAAGAATTCTTAAGGGCCGACATCGATTTTGATATGAGCGAAAGGAAGTTTGTAGATGTGCAAAATATTTTTCATCAAATGGAACAACGCACATTAAAGGCTGCTTATAAGTTTTATTGTCATGGAGACCTGGTAAATGCACATGCCGCTGAAGCCGACGTAATTGCAACATACAAAGTGTTGTTAGGCCAGCTGGAAATGTATAAGGAAAAAGAGTTTGAGAACAAGCAAGGCGAAAAAAGTATTCCTGTAGTAAATGATGTAGATGCGCTCCATGCCTTTACCAATTTGCACCGTCCGGTGGATTTTGCAGGACGTATGGTGTATAACGATAATGGTGAAGTTTGTTTCAACTTCGGTAAGCATAAAGGCAAAACAACCGAACAGGTATTTTCTGTTGAACCGAGCTATTATGCCTGGATGAAACAGGGAGATTTTCCTTTGTATACCAAAAAGAAACTGGATGAAGAATGGGCAAAGTTCAATGCAAAAAAGAACGAAAATAAACCGGCGCGCCCTCAAAATCAAAATGCCACTCCGAAAGCACCTTATCAGCAAAAACCGAAACCTGTTGCAGAGAAACCTGCGCAGCCAGTTAATAATGATATGCTGGAACAATTGAAAATGAAGTTCGGAAAATAGCAAAACGGTTTAATACCGTTCACTTCATACCTTATTATCGAAAAATGAAATCGATCAACATCCTTTGTGCCTTCATGCTTTCTGCAGCATTTGTAAAAGCACAAACTGTATTACCAACAGAACCGGTATTTGAAAAAACCTACCAGGCCGGAACAAGAAGCACCACTGGCAAGCCTGGCAAAAAGTACTGGCAAAATAAATCCAGATACGATTTAAAAGTAGATTTCAACCCCGTTAGCAGACTGTTGTCTGGTAGGGTTGAAGTAGTTTATACCAACAACAGTCCGGATACACTTAATGAAATCTGGTTTAAACTTTATCCTAACCTTTATAAAAAGGGAACACCCAGAAAATCTAAAATTTCAGAGTCAGACCAGGGTAATGGGGTAACCATATCCCAGCTGTCGGCCAATGGAAAAAACATTGCTGACTTTAAGGTCGACGGAACAAACATGACGGTTGCCGTTCCGGCGGTTTTACCAGGCAAAACCATTTCATTCTCCATCAGCTATAGCTACACGCTGAATAAAGGTTCACATCTGCGTACAGGCCAGGTAGATGAAGGATCGCATTTCGTGGCTTATTTCTTTCCGCGAATTGCCGTGTACGACGATGTTGATGGCTGGAACAAGTTTCCTTATACAGGTGCCGAAGAGTTTTATAATGATTTCGATCAGTTTGATGCTGAGGTTAAAGTTCCCGGTGGTTATGCCGTTTGGGCTACCGGCGACCTGAAAAACACTGCTGAAGTATTTCAAAAGCAAATTGTTGCCCGTATCGCTTCTGCCGAAAAAAATGATCCTGTAGTGGATATTATTACGCCTGATGATTTATCGGCCAAAGGGGTAACCCAGCCAAATGCCTTTAATACTTTTAAGTTTGAAGCCAGCAATGTAACCGATTTCGTGTTTGCCGTCAGCGATCATTATTTATGGAAATCGAGCAGCCTAATGGTTGATCCGAAAACCAAAAGAAGGACGCGTGTGGATGCCGTTTTCAACCCTAAACACAAAGACTATTATGAGGTAGTTGATTTTGCCCGTAAAACCGTCGATGCCATGAGCTATAAGTTTCCAAAGTGGCCTTACCCTTATAATCATGAAACCGTTTTCGATGGTCTGGATCAAATGGAATATCCAATGATGGTTAACGATAATCCGGTTGACAATAGGGAGGATGCAATTACCCTCACAGACCATGAAATCTTTCATACCATGTTCCCTTTTTACATGGGGATTAACGAAACCAAATACGGATGGATGGATGAAGGGTGGGCCACCATAGGCGAGTGGTTAATTTCTCCAATGATCGATTCTACATTGGTTGATGAATATGGCATCCAACCCACTGCGTCTTCATCCGGAGGTAAAGATGATTCACCTATTATGACTTTAACTCCTGATTTGAAAGGGTCAGGTTCGTTTACCAATTCATACCCGAAGCCAGGACTGGCCTATTTATACATCAAAGATTACCTGGGCGAAGATTTATTTACGAAAGCCCTTCATACCTACATCAAGAACTGGAACGGTAAACACCCAATGCCTTACGATTTTTTTTACAGCATGAATGAGGGAAGTGGTAAAAATCTGAACTGGTTCTGGAAACCATGGTTTTTTGAAGGTGGAATCTTAGATCTGGCAGTTAAAGCGGTTGATAAAACAACTGATGGATATGCCATCACCATTGAAAACAAAGGCATGAAAGCATTACCAGTTGATTTGACCCTGACCTATGCAGATGGATCTTCGGAAAAAATGCACAGCACCATTGGTATATGGGAACAAGGCAACAAAACAGCAGTAGTGAAGTTAAAAACCAGCAAAAAACTATCAAAGGTGGTAATGGGTGATGTCCATACCCCTGATAAAAACAAAGGCGATAATTCCTTTTCAGTAAATTAGTTTCTTAAAGACAGAAAAGCCGGAGCATTACAGGTTAAAAAAATCTGTAACACTCCGGCTTCATCATTTAAGGGAATTAATCGCAGTGTGGCACGGTAAACGTCCAGGTTTCTGATGCACCGGTAGGTACGATGTAACCATTTCCTTTAGCGTTCTCAAACCACAACCTTCCACGTAGCTTTTCCCGGGTACCAATTTCATTTAAGGTAGCACTATCGTACAAGCGGCCGTTAATCATTACAGATTTGATCTTTTCTGAATTGCGGATATCGTCTAAAGGGTTGGCGTCCATAATCACCAGGTCAGCGAGCTTACCAACTTCTAAAGATCCTATTTCTTTGTCCATCCCCAGATAATGTGCACCATTTAGCGTAGCATTTCTGATGGCTTGAAGGGGAGAAAACCCACCCTGAACAAACATCCACAATTCCCAGTGTGCCCCAAGCCCCTGAATCTGACCATGAGCCCCAAGATTGACCTTTGTGCCGCCATCGGCGATTTGTTTTGTTGCCTTGGCAATGTCGATATGATTATAATCACTGTATTCTGAAGTCGTTCTCCTTCTTGCCCTCGAATCAATGATCGAACGTGGAGTGAAGGTCATCAGCTTTTCGTTTTCCCACACATTCGTTCTATCGTACCAATAGTTTTCGCCCCATTGGCCGCCGTAAGCCACAATTAATGTTGGGGTATAGCCAACAGCGGTGCTGTTCCAAAGGCTGGTTACATCTTTGTAAACCGGCAATACCGGAATGCTGTGCTCAATGCCCGTATGTCCGTCGACAATCATATTCATGTTATGGAAAAATGTTGATCCGCCCTCCGGAACCACTTCCATTTTAAGTTGCCTCGCAGCTTCCAGGATTTGCTGGCGTTGCTCACGGCGTGGCTGGTTATAAGATTTCACCGAAAAAGCCCCAACGGCCTGCAGGCGCTTTAGGTTGGCCAATGCATCGTTTAAACTGTTAATTACAACTTTGAAATCGCCATCCGCACCATATAAAATGGAACCGGTTGAATACACGCGCGGACCAATCATACGCCCTGCTTTAAGCATTTCACTCTGACTAAATACCATCTCTGTATTGCTTGACGGATCGTGAGAAGTGGTCACACCAAAAGCAAGGTTAGCCATGTAACTCCAGTCGCTTTGAGGTGAAATACCATCCGGACTGGTGCGCAGGTGCGCATGTACATCTACAATGCCCGGCATGATGGTTTTGCCGTTTACATCAATCACTTTTGCATTGGCAGGAATATTTACAGACTCCGTTTTCCCAATGGCAGTAATTTTATTACCGTCGGTTAAAATAGTCCCGTTTTCGATCACTTCATCGCCTTTCATTGAAATAATACGCGCACCTTTCAGTGCAACAATGCCAGTTGGCACATCGCATTTTAGCGTGAGCTTAACATCAATTGAACTGGCTGCCGTTTTTGGCGTACTGCCATCGAAATTAAAAGCGCTGTTTACATCAATCGTAAAATACTTAGGGCCTAAAGTCCAGTGCAGGTTTTTACTATCGGCACTCCATTGCATATAGGTACCGCCATCGGTAGTTACTTTGGTAACTGGTATCGACTTATTGCCTGCAGAAGCATCTTGCGCGGTACCAATGTTAATCATCGGGGTAACGTATACGTTAAACAGCTCGTTAAAAGCCAGCCATTTGTTATCAGGGCTCACCACAAACTGATTGGCATATTGGGAAGTAAAATGTGTTCTTTCATTAGCTCCATTTAAGTCAATACTTTTTAGTGCCTTTTTACCATCAGCATAACTTTGAAAATAAATGCGTGTATCAGTATTATTAAAGGAAGGTTTTATTCCATTGTCCGAAACAAGGGTTTTAGCGCCTCCATTCGCCGACATGGTAAAAATACCTGTTCCGCGACCATAATTGTAACCCAATACATCATTGCCACTGCCTTTTCTGAACACAATTTTATCTCCTTTTGTAGAATACTGTGGAGAATAATAAAACCCCTTTTCATCGCTTAGTGTAATGGTTTTACCTGATTTAATATCCGAACGTTTAATGGCGCCGCGAAGTTCATCACTCCATGTGGTATAAATGATATATTTTCCATCCGGACTAAATGCGGGTTCGAACTCAAAATCAATTCCGTTTGTCAGCCGTTCCGGAGTTCCGTTCGGCAGTTCCTGCTTATACAAGTACCCTGCGGCATTGAACGCAATCAGTTTACCATCCGGAGAAGTGGTCAGTTGCCTCAGCATTTTTGAGGTAAAGTCTGCATTAAAAACCTGTTGTTCGAAATGCAAAGCTTGCTGAACGGTTTGAATGGTATTGGCCTGAAAGGGAATGGTTGAATTAATCAGCGTGAAGATTTCTGTTTTCCTGATTTTACCTTTTGCATAAAACACAATGCTTTTGCTATCGGGTGTCCATGCAAAATTTGGATATACACCGAATATCGCCCAGGTTTCCTGCTGATCGTGTGAAAGATCTTCGTTTACCGGCCACTCTTCACCGGTTTTTAAATTTTGTACATAGAGTGTTGACTTTAAACGCACGCGCTTAACGAAAGCAATCAGGTTACCATCAGGTGAAACCTGCGGACGGCATGCACCCCCTTGTTCATTAATCAGGGTGGTAAGTTTACCCGAGGTTAAATCCAGCTGGCGAATGGCATAAATGGTTCCGTTAGGATCCTTGCTATACTCAAAATTCGGACCCGGACTCACATCTTCGCTGAAATAAACATACTTCCCGTCCGGAGATACATTTGGCTCTCCGGCGTCCTGCTGATCATTTTTACGTTTGGTTAACTGAACACCTTCACCGCCGTTAATGCTATACATCCACATTTCACCAGCACCTAACGAACGGCCTGCGGTGAAGTGTTTACGGGCAATGATGTATTCACTGTTCGGCATCCACGTTGCATTGTTTAGCAACCTGAAGGTTTCTTTGGTAATCTGCTTTTTGTCTCCCCCGTCACGATTCATGATCCAGATATTGTCGCCCCCGCTTTTGTCACTGGTGTAGGAAATATATTTCCCGTTCGGGCTAAAGCGTGGTTGTACGTCCCAGGCTATGCCTCCGCTGATCAAACTGGCAACTCCGCCGGTAACCGGCATCTTATAGATATCACCCAGCAAATCGAATACGATTTCCTGTCCATCAGGACTCACGTCGAGATTCATCCAGGTCCCTTCATCAGTATTTAATGTAAAGTTTTTGGTGGTTCCCTGGAATTTCTCAACGTCCCATTTTTTTTCCTGTGCGTTTGAAGTAAAGTAGAAAAGAGAGAGCGCAGATAGCAGGTAGAGTGATTTCATTTAAAATATAGATTATATAGGAACGCAATTTAGCAATATCACCAGCTTTTTTATAGTTTTGAATCTTCCGATTTATGACAGCAATAGAGATTTTACAAAAGTATTGGGAACATCAGGCTTTCCGGCCACTACAGGAAGACATCATCAGCTCGGTGCTGGAAGGAAAGGATAGCCTGGCACTTTTACCTACAGGCGGGGGAAAATCAATTTGCTTTCAGATACCTGCTTTGCTTAAAGATGGAATATGCATCGTAGTTTCTCCGCTCATTGCTTTGATGAAAGACCAGGTGGAGAACCTTAAATCGAAAGGTATTGAAGCCATTGCGATATATGCCGGAATGGGCAAACGGGAAATCGATATTTTGCTCGATAACTGCATATACGGAAAAATAAAATTCCTTTACCTTTCTCCCGAGCGCTTATTGTCTGATCTGGTTCGCGTCCGCATTTCATACATGAATGTGAACCTCATTGCAATAGATGAAGCCCATTGCATCTCGCAATGGGGTTATGATTTCCGACCGCCTTATTTACAGATCGCCAAACTCAGAGAAATTCTTCCTGATGTTCCAGTACTCGCTTTAACTGCTACAGCTACCGCAGATGTAAGAACGGACATTGTAGAGAAACTTGAAATGAAAGACCCCCAGGTGTTTGTAAAAAGTTTTGCCAGGGATAACCTGAGTTACGTGGTTTTTGATCAGGAAGATAAATATAAGAAGCTGATCGACATTTGCAAAAATGTAAAAGGCACAGGACTGGTATATGTACGTAACCGGAGGGAAACTGCGGAAGTATCAAATTTCATCAACCGAAATCAGATCAGTGCTGATTTTTATCATGCCGGTTTAGAAAAAAATATCCGCTTTCAGAAACAGGCAGACTGGAAGCTGAATAAAACCCGGATCATGGTTGCAACAAATGCGTTCGGCATGGGCATTGATAAAGCCGACGTACGTTTTGTGATACACCTCGACCTCCCCGAAAGTCTGGAAGCCTATTATCAGGAAGCCGGAAGGGCAGGGCGCGATGAAAAAAGAAGTTATGCGGTATTGCTGGCCAACCAATCTGATATACTCAACCTCGAATCCCGCTATATAGACAGCTTTCCATCGCCCGATGAAATCAGGAAGACCTATCATTACCTCGGCAACTATTTTCAGCTGGCTTTTGGAGCAGGTGAGGGGCTAACTTTTACCTTCGACATCGCTGACTTCTGCAAAAGATTTAACATCAGCGTATTAAAAACCATTTCCGCACTGAAATTTCTGGAGCACGATGGTTATGTCACTTTATCCGAAAGTGTTTTTCTACCATCCAGGTTAATGTTTATAGCTGGTCACGAAGATGTATACCGTTTCCAGATAGAAAATAAAGCGTATGACAGCCTCATCAAAACCATTCTCCGGTCTTACGGTGGTGCCTTTGATGGATTTGTAAAGATAAATGAAGCCGATCTGGCGAAGCGGATTGGCCTGTCATACAAAGATATTGTTGCGGTGCTGAATAAATTACAGGAGATCGAAATGATTACCTATATACCGCAAACAGACCAGCCACAATTGCAATACATCAGGCCAAGGGTAGACATGGATCATTTTGATGTGGATGTAAAATACCTGGAAATCAGGAAGAAAATCTTGCTTAAACAAATTGATGCCGTTTCACATTACACGACAACCTACATTTGCAGGAGTGTTCAATTGCTGAGCTATTTCGATGAACCCAATGCACCTAAATGCGGGGTTTGCGATGTTTGCCTGGCAGAAAAGCGATCAGGTCAGCAAGTGCAGCTCATTGACGAGCTTGAGTTTGAGATTGTATCGCTATTGCAACAACAGCCACTGAGCCTGGATGACCTCGTTACCAATATAAAAAACGGTGCTGAGAATGACCGCATAGAAGCCATCCGTGAATTATTAGATGCTGGTAAGATCAAAACTGACGGGAAGAAGTATTATCTTTAGCCAATAAACTGTTTCAACTCTCGATGATAGAAAAAAACAATAAGAAAACCATTCGTTCATGGGCTTTCTTCGACTGGGCCAATTCGGCCTATAACCTGGTCATTACCTCTACCATTTTTCCTGTTTATTACGTTGCCATTACCACCACCAAAGCACATGGCGACGAGGTGACTTTCTTTGGAAAAACATTTATTAATACCGTATTATCCAATTATGCGCTGGCTTTTGCCTACCTGATCATGGTTGTTTTACTCCCAATACTTTCATCCTATGCCGATGCCAGGGGTAAAAAGAAGTTCTTTATGAAGCTTTTCACCTACGTAGGCTCTTTCGCTTGTATGGGTTTGTTTTTCTTTAAGCTGGAAACCCTGGAAACCGGTATCATCTGCTTTGTGTTGGCAGCAATGGGCTATGTTGGTGGTGTGATGTTCAATAATGCCTATTTGCCAATTATTGCAACTGCTGAAAATCAGGATAAAGTAAGTGCTCAGGGCTTCTCTTATGGATATATTGGAAGTGTGATTTTACAATTGATCTGCTTTGTGTTTGTATTAAAGCCCGAACTCTTCGGAATAACCGATCCTTCATTACCGGCGCAAATCTCCTTTCTGCTGGTGGGAATCTGGTGGTTTGTATTTGCCCAGATTCCATTTAAAATTTTACCAAAAGATATTCCTCATACATCACATGCAAATCAGGGGATTATCAAAAGCAGTTTCGGTGAATTTGTGAAAGTGTGGAATCAGCTGAAACAGATGAAGTTCCTGAAAACCTATTTGTTTGCCTTCTTTTTTTATTCGATGGGGGTGCAAACCATTATGCTTGCGGCAGCAGGTTTTGGTGCTAAGGTACTGAAACTGGAATCGGGCAGTTTGATTGCTGTTATCTTAATCATTCAGCTGGTAGCCATTTTAGGCGCATGGATCATGTCGCTACTGGCAAAAAAAATAGGTAATACAAACGTTTTGATTATCGTTGTGCTGGTTTGGATAGCCTGTTGCATTTATGGCTATTCCATTACGAATGAAATTCAGTTTTATGCTTTAGCTGCAATTGTTGGTTTAATCATGGGAGGGATACAATCGCTTTCACGTTCTACCTATTCGAAGCACATCCCTGAAAACAGTAACGATACAGCATCCTTCTTCAGCTTCTACGATGCCACAGAAAAACTGGCGATTGTTATCGGACTATTTAGCTTCGCCATGATTGAAGGGATAACCCATAACATGCGACAATCAATTATCGCTTTGGCATCATTTTTTATCGTGGGACTGGTGTTTTTGCTATTCTTGAAAAAAATCGAGACTAAAGAATCGCTAAAATTGTAAGTTTGCAACTCGAATTGTAA
Organism: Pedobacter frigidisoli; assembly: GCF_032678525.1. Lineage (GTDB taxonomy): Bacteria > Bacteroidota > Bacteroidia > Sphingobacteriales > Sphingobacteriaceae > Pedobacter > Pedobacter frigidisoli_A. Next base: position 18,521 of record NZ_JAVTSE010000003.1, on the reverse strand, counting down.
TTTTTATAGATGAAAGTAGAATTGTTTGTTCCCTGTTTTGTAGACCAGTTATATCCCGAAACCGCATTTAATACTTTAAGGTTATTAGAAAAATCAGGATATAATGTAGAATACAACTCAAAACAAACCTGCTGTGGACAGCCTGCATACAATGCCGGCTACTGGGATGAAGCCAAACAGGTTGGAACAAAATTTCTGAACGACTTTTCTGAAAACACTTACGTTGTTGCGCCTTCAGCCTCCTGCGTAGGAATGATTAAGAGTGGCTATAATGACCTGTTTACCAATACCATTGTGCATAACAAATGCCGCAGTCTGCAGTCCAACATCTGGGAGCTTTCTGATTTCCTGATCAATGTAGCCAAAAAGGATTACTTTGGTGCAGAGTTGGAGGGTAAAGCCGTTTATCACGATTCGTGCAGTGCACTGCGTGAATGCAAAATTAAGGATGAGCCCCGTCAGTTATTGTCGAAAGTACATGGACTTGAAATGCTCGAGCTGAAAGACAGTGACATGTGCTGTGGTTTCGGCGGTACATTTGCCGTAAAATTCAATGCCATTTCTTCAGCAATGGCGGAGCAAAAAGTGAATCATGCACTCGATCAGCAGGCAGATTACATTATTTCTACTGATCTTTCTTGTCTGCTGCACCTGCAGGGCTATATTGATCAAAACAATCTGCCGATAAAAACCATGCATATTGCCGATGTATTATGTAATGGCTGGTTGGAAAGTACGGAATACTAAGCTGCATCATCGTTACGGTAAAAAATCAATTACAGTTTAAACCTTCATCAGGGTTTTATATCTAACCACAACAAAACATAAAACAATGAAAAAAATATTCATCGCTTTACTGGGCGTTTTATCAATAGCCTCGGTGGCCAATGCTCAAAAGAAAACATCCGGAGCTATACAATTTGAGAACACGATAGATCCAGCCGCAATGGCATCAGCAAGTGGAATGCAGATTCCTGATCAGATGAAAGCCAGAATGCCCTCATCAAGCAAAACAAATTTCGAGTTATTATTTACCGCAACTAATGCGAGCTACATGCCTGTAGAAGAAACAGAAGACAGTAATGGTGGTGGCGGTAACGGTGGTGGAATGGGCCGTATGATGATGCGTTTTGGAGGTGCAGGCGGAAACCGTGAATACTATTATACATTCGCTGATAAAAGCCTGGTTGAAGTTTTCGACTTGAACGATACCACCTATTACATGCCCAACAAACTAAAATTATCACTGGCTAATCCAATGGCCGGTATGAGAATGGGTGGTAATGGAAACCAAAACGACTCGGCTAAAGCCAAACCTGCAGCAGAGCCGACAATAGAAGTGGTAAAAACGGATTCTACTAAACAAATCCTCGGTTTTACCTGTCACCAGGCTATCGTTAAATCTACAAGAGCCATCAAAATTCTGGATATGGACAAAAACGTAGTTGAAGAGACCAAGATCTGGTATACCAAAGATTTGGGCTTTGACTTTTCACCAAACCCAAATATCTGGACTGAAGGGGCAGTTTTAGCCATTGAAGCCAGAGGAAACAAATCTGTTGCCACCAGTATTGAGTACCGTAATGTAAGTGCCAAAGATGTAACCGCTCCGAAAAAAGCGAAGCTGATTACGGCCGACGAGTATAAGGCTAAAATGGAAAATATGATGAAACGCTTTAGAAATAACCGTCCGGGTGGAAATTTCGGTGGAGGCAGAGCGGTAGTCATTGGCGGCGGTCCTTTTTAATTATCACAACAAAATTAATATACAGGCCTGTTTGGATAAAACCAGACAGGCTTTTTTGTTTCGTTTCCATTTTATTTCGCTATCTTCGCGTCAATCAGAAATCACTTTGTATGTGATTTAGAATTAACATTATTTTTTAAACCGTTCCGGATTTTAACGAAGACGAGGAACAAATCATAGTTGTAGATGATTAACATTACTTTACCTGACGGCTCGGTTCGTCAGTACGAAAAGGGCACTTCTGCCCATCAAATTGCATTATCCATTTCTGAGGGCTTAGCCCGTAACGTTTTAGCTGCCGAAGTAAACGGAGAGGTATGGGATTCAACACGCCCTATCGAAGCTGATGCTGCTGTAAAATTGTTGACCTGGAACGATGCCGCAGGAAAATCAACTTTCTGGCATTCGTCGGCTCACTTAATGGCCGAGGCTTTGGAAGCGCTTTATCCGGGCACTAAATTCGGTATCGGTCCGGCAATTGAAACCGGATTCTACTACGATGTGGATTTCGGGGAAAAGGAATTTTCGTCCGATGATTTCAAAGCCATTGAAACCAAGATGATTGAACTGGCTAAGCAAAAAGAAACATTTACCCGTGAAAGTGTAAGCAAAGCTGATGCAGTTAAATATTTCACTGAAAAAGGCGATGAATACAAACTGGATTTGATCGATGGCTTGGAAGATGGCAAGATTACATTCTATACCCAGGGATCGTTCACAGATTTATGCCGTGGACCACACATTCCAAATACTGGTTTTGTGAAAGCAGTGAAACTGATGAACGTAGCTGGCGCTTACTGGCGTGGTGATGAAACCAAAAAACAGTTAACCCGTATTTATGGTGTAACTTTTCCGAAAGCGAGTGAGCTCACTGAATATCTTGCCATGATTGAGGAAGCCAAGAAGCGTGATCACCGTAAACTGGGAAAAGAGCTTGAATTATTTGCCTTCTCAGAAAAAGTGGGTATGGGCTTGCCATTATGGTTACCTAAAGGTACTGCCTTACGTGAGCGTTTGGTTAACTTTTTAACCAGAGCGCAGGCAAAAGCAGGTTATGAGCAAGTGGTAACGCCACATATCGGACATAAAAACCTGTATGTAACTTCCGGTCACTGGGAAAAATATGGAAAGGATTCGTTTCAGCCGATTAAAACCCCACAGGAAGGAGAGGAGTTCTTCTTAAAACCGATGAACTGCCCGCATCACTGTGAAATTTATAAAACCAAACCGCGCTCTTATAAAGATTTACCGGTTCGATTTGCTGAATTTGGTACCGTTTACCGTTACGAGCAAAGTGGGGAGTTACATGGCTTAACCCGTGTACGTGGCTTTACTCAGGATGATGCCCATTTGTTTTGTATGCCTGAACAGGTAAAAGATGAATTCAAAAAAGTAATTGATCTTGTATTATATGTATTTAAATCTTTGGGTTTCGACAATTATACTGCACAGGTATCATTGAGAGATCCGGAGAACAAATCAAAATACATTGGTTCTGACGAGAACTGGAGGTTATCAGAAACAGCCATTATTGAAGCTGCTGCTGAAAAAGGCTTAAATACAGTTGTGGAATATGGAGAAGCGGCCTTTTATGGCCCTAAGCTCGATTTCATGGTTAAAGATGCGCTGGGCAGAAAATGGCAGCTGGGAACCATTCAGGTAGATTACAATTTACCAGAACGTTTTGAGCTGGAATATACTGGTAGCGATAATCAGAAACACAGACCGGTAATGATTCACCGTGCCCCTTTTGGTTCACTGGAGAGATTTATTGCAGTATTGATTGAGCATTGTGCCGGAAACTTCCCTTTATGGTTAAGTCCTGAGCAATTCATCATCCTTCCTATTTCAGAAAAATATGAAGATTATGCAAAAAAAGTTTTAGATGAACTAAATAATTCCGATATTCGCGGGCTGATTGACTTTAGGGATGAGAAAATCGGACGTAAAATCCGTGATGCTGAAGTTAAAAAGATCCCTTACATGCTCATTATCGGCGATAAAGAGATGGCTGAAGGTAAAGTTTCAGTACGTAAACATGGCGAGGGTGATTTAGGTGAAATGACGTTGGAAGACTTCAACAATTTATTAAGAACAGAAATAACAGTTTAAATTAAAATAATACAAATTTGGCATTAGGAAGACCAGGATTTAACAGGGGACCACGTCCGCCTTTTAAGAAAAAAGAAGCAGAACATAACATTAATCAGTACATTAAATCGCCTGAAGTGCGTTTGGCTGGCGATAATGTTGAACCGGGGATTTATCCTTTGGCAAAAGCTTTGGCACTTGCTGATGAACTGGAACTGGATTTGGTAGAAATTTCTCCAAATGCTGTACCGCCGGTTTGTAGGATTATTGATTACAGTAAGTTTGTTTACGAGCAAAAGAAAAAGCAGAAGGAAATTAAAGCCAATGCTAAACAAACGGTAATTAAGGAGATCCGTTTCGGTCCGAATACCAACGACCACGATTTCCAGTTTAAACTGAAGCATGCCATTAGCTTTTTGGAGAACGGTGAAAAAGTTCGTGCTTATGTGCATTTTAAAGGTAGAGCAATTGTATACAAAGAACAAGGTGAAATTTTATTATTGAAATTTGCCCAGGCTTTGGAAGATGTAGGAAAAGTAGAGTTATTACCTAAGTTAGAAGGTAAACGTATGTTCCTTACAGTTGCGCCTAAAGTAGTGAAAAAATAAAAATAGGTTTATAAATTAAAAAACAGGTTATGCCAAAAATGAAAACCAATTCCAGTGCTAAAAAGCGTTTCTCGCTTACTGGAACAGGTAAAATCAAAAGAAACAAAGCATACAAAAGTCACATCTTAACTAAGATGAGTACTAAACGTAAACGTGCTCTTGGAAATGCAGGAATTGTAACAGATGCAGATTCAGGTAACGTTAAACGTATGCTTTGTATCGGAAAGTAATTTATTAATTCACCAGGTATCAGGCTTTAAAGATCCTTAGATGGACGCCGCTTACCAAAAAACAACAACAACATGCCACGTTCGGTAAACGCAGTAGCTTCGAGAAGAAGACGGAAAAAAGTCCTTAACCTTGCAAAAGGTTATTGGGGAGCAAGAAGTAAAGTTTTTACAGTTGCTAAAAACACAGTAGAAAAAGGTTTGCAGTATGCATACCGTGACCGTAAAGTTAAGAAAAGAGAATTCCGCGGATTATGGATCCAACGTATTAATGCAGGTGCTCGTCAGCACGGTATTTCTTACTCTCAGTTAATTGGTAAATTAGCTTCTAAAGAAATCGGTTTAAACCGTAAAGTATTAGCTGATTTAGCGATGAATCACCCAGAAGCTTTCAAAGCAGTGATTGATGCGGTAAAATAGAAATTTTCGCTAAGGCGATAATGATATTAAAAAAGGTCCCGGTTTTATACCGGGACCTTTTTTTGTTTTAAACACGTTCGGTTACTTAAAAGCTTCTTTCAATTGTTCTGCTGCATAAGCCTGTGCGGCTTTGGCTTCTGGCACCAGCAATGCCATACCGAAAAATTCATGGGTAACACCTTCGTAGTTTCTGCTGTTCACTTTAACACCAGCTGCTGAAAGCTTGTTTCCCAGCATTACACCATCATCATGTAAAGGATCAATCTCAGCAGTAATGATTGTGGTAGGAGGAAGGCCTTTGAGGTCTGCATTTACTAAAGACATTCTGGGATCCTGAGCCTCAATCATCGTATTCAGGTAGTGTTTAGTGAACCAGCCCATCATTGGTTTATTCAGTGGCTTAGCACTTGCATACATCTTGTACGATTCTGTATTCATATCAGCCTGTGCAATCGGGTAAACCAGTACTTCATGAACCGGAACCATGATTTTCTTATCTCTCGCAGCGATAGATACGTTCGCAGCCAGATTACCACCAGCACTTTCACCAACTACAGCAATTTTTGCCGGATCACCTTTAAGATCAGCAGCATGTTTAACTACCCACTCATAGGCTGCAAAGGAATCATTATGCGCTGTAGGGAATTTATTTTCCGGAGCTAAACGATAAGCTACGGAAACCACAACGGCATTTACCTGTTCAGCTAATCCCTGTGCCGAAGCATTATAAACGTCAAGGTTAGCAATTACAAATCCTCCTCCATGGTAATATACAATTACCGGAAACGGCCCGTTACCTGCCTTTGGTGTGTAAATGCGCAGGTGTACTTTGGCTCCGCTCACATCTATATCTTTACCCATGGTATCCACCTTTGACTCAGGCATAGTCACGTTATTCTCTTTAGCCAAATCCATTACGGCATCTGTAGGAGTATGATTTTTCCTGGCTTCAGTTGCGGTTAATGTTTCTATCGGTTTGTCGCCGTAACCTGCTAACTTTTCGATTACCACCTGCATTTCAGGCTTGATGGTTTTACCCCATTCAGGCGCAGGGCCCGCAGGCTTAAGCCCAACTGTTTTTGCTGAATCAGCCATGATGGAATCCGTTTGATTTGCTGACTTATCGCCACTTGAGCAGGCACTCACGGAAATCGCTACGGTACATATGGCCGCAGTGAATTTAAATAAATTGTTTTTCATAGGTATTTTTGTTTCAAGGTATTGGTTTTATAACACCCTGAAATCTTAAGAGTTTTTACATACCCACAACTTTTCAGAATTTACCGAAACTGCAAACTTCTTGAGTATTTAAGTTGTTCTCCTACTAAACGGGATCAGGAACTACAGCAACCTGAATGCACGTTTAAAAGTCTAACGAAAAATATCAACAATATGACAGACAAAAAAACAGCAGCGGAAAGCAGCAAGGCTACTTCCGCAAATAAAGAAAAAGCAAAAGGAGCAGAAGAAAAAGTGACTTCGGCGAAAGACGCAAAAAAAGTTGAAGTAACGAAAGATGGCACTGCAAAGCATAAGAAACCTTAAACAGTCTGTTTAACTGAGAGCGAAGCTGACTTATCTACCGTAAGAGTTATTTCTTAATTAAGGCGTATATTTTGTCCATCAACTCATCAATATTGAAAGGCTTAGCCATAAAATCATCAGCTAAAATCCCATCTAATGCATAATTAGTTGAATTATAACGTGCAGAAATCATTAAAACCGGCACATGGTTGGTAGTGTCGGTTGCCTTTAATTCTTTCAGGAGTACTCTGCCGTCAATATCAGGAAGCATAATGTCCATAATAATGACATCAGGTTTGAATGCAATAACATGATCTATAAAATCTGCACCTTTATTTAATCCGGCTACATTGAAGGCTTCACTTTCTAAAATAAGTGTGATAACATCTAAAATTGCGTGATTGTCTTCTATTACGAGTATATTTTTCTTTGCCAAGTGTGATGCGAACATTTAAAAATCCGAACAAAGATAAAATAAAAATCAAATCAATAATACTGTATAGAACAATTTAGAGTATCTTAACACAGCCCGGACATTTATTAATTCAAAAAATCTGATACTTTTGCATTACGAGACCCTATTATGAATAATTTTTCCGTTGATTTAACCAACTGCGATAAGGAACCTATACACATTCCCGGTAAAGTCCAGTCACATGGTTTTTTGATTGCTGTAAACAAAGCCAGTTATACTATTAGTTACGTAAGTGAAAACGCGGAAACTTTTGTGGGTAATCCTGTTTCAACTATCCTTGATCAACCGGTTTCAGCACTAAATGGTTCAATAACACAACAGGATCCTGACTTCAACCTTGAAGATGTGCTAAGGTTAGGCATCATAAAAAAGAGTTTTGATGCGATTAGTCCGCTACCGGTTGAAATCAACAACAATCCATTTTATCTTATTATCAATCAATCTGAATCCAGCTGGCTACTGGAATTTGAACCAGTAACCTTACAGTACGACATCCAAAGTTCTATAGGCCGCTCGGCATCATCAATGCTGCAGGGGAAAAGTGTACCTGCATTATTGAAGGCTGGAGCAGCTGAAGTTAAAAGACTGATCGAGTATGATCGGGTGATGATTTATAAATTTCTGGACGACGGACACGGAGAAGTAGTGGCTGAAGAGAAAGAAGAACATCTTGAGCCTTTTTTCGGATTGCATTATCCTGCTTCAGATATCCCTAAACAAGCACGGGAATTATATAAGCTCAATTTAACCCGGTTAATTGCCGACGTCAATACAAATGATTCTCCTATACTCACTTTTCAGGAAAATACGCCACTTGATTTAACGAACAGCAGTTTACGCGCAGTATCTCCGATACATATCCAATATCTCAAAAATATGGGCGTGCATTCGAGCTTTAGCATTTCACTAATATCTAATGGAGAATTGTGGGGCCTGATCGCCTGTCATAACTACAGCCCTAAATTTATTGATTATAAAGCAAGGGAAGGCTCCAAACTCATCGGAGAAATTTTATCTTCAGCACTAGAATTCAGACAAGGAGAGGAGGATTCAGAAATCCTGGAAGGCTTTAAAGATGCTGCTTCCGTACTTACAGAACACCTATCAAGAGATCAGTATTTAGTAGATGCCCTGACAGGCCATAGTACCACGATTCTGGATGCCACACAGGCTTCTGGGGTAGCCATCATTTTTGAGAACAAACTTAAAACTATCGGCAAAACTCCCGAGGATAAGGATATTTGGGAACTGGCGGATTGGTTAAAAACCAATAGTGATGAGTCGATATATTATACCCACCGCCTTTCAGAAATATTCAACCCTGCTAAAAAGTACAAGCAGGTCGGCTCAGGTATTCTATCCTGTTCAATCAGCAAACACCCGGATGAGGTAATGATCTGGTTTAAACCGGAACAAATCACTAACGTAAACTGGGCCGGAAATCCCGACAAAGCAGCTGTACCGGCTGCTGACGGAATGCTGCAATTATCCCCGAGGAAGTCTTTTGAGATCTGGTCGCAACAGGTGAACAATACTTCAGAAAAGTGGTTGCCGGAAGAAGTGACTTCAGTACTCCGCATACGGGAGATCATTGTTGCACACATTAACAAAAAGGCGAACGAAATCAGGTTATTAAATGAGAAGCTTCAGACGGCCTACGAAGAACTCGACACTTTCAGCTACACCATTTCACATGATTTAAGAACACCACTTACCTCAATTAAAACATACGCAGAACTGATGCTCAAGAATAAGAGTATCGATGAAAACGGTAATAAAATGTTATCCAGAATACTGACGGGTGCGGATAAGATGAACTTCCTGATCAAAGAAATCCTGAATCTGGCAAGAGTTGGCCGTTCGGAAATCAATTTTGAAATGGTTAATATGACCAACCTGATTAATGAAATTACAGGCGAGGTGTGGACGGCTTATAAAGCAGACAAGTCCGAACTTATTTTAGGGCAACTACCGGATATCAAGGGCGACAGAACCATGATTGCCCAGGTTTTCACCAATCTGATCAGCAATGCGGTAAAATATTCATCAGCATCTCAAAAACCGAGAATCGAAATTAACGCTACAGAAAATAATTCAGAAATTATCTATGCTGTTAAAGATAATGGTATAGGAATTGATAACCGTTACTATGACAGGGTCTTTGAGCTGTTTAAACGCATGGACAATGTAAAGGAAATTGAAGGAACAGGGGTAGGGCTGGCTATTGTAAAACGAATTGTTGAGCGTCATTCAGGACGCGTTTGGTTTGAAAGCAAACTGAACGGCGGTTCTACTTTTTACGTAGCTTTTAAGAATAGATAAAAATGAAAACGCCAGATATATTTTACGTGGAGGACGATACCGATTATGCATTTTTTATGCAGAGTGCGGTTCAGGAAATAAAAGATACTTTAAATTTAACCATTGTTGAAGATGGTACGGAGGCATTGAGCAAACTACAGAGCTTTGTAGACAGTAAGGTGAAACCAAAACTTATTTTGCTGGATTTGAACTTACCAGGCTTATCAGGACTGGATTTGCTTAAATTTATTAAAGACATCCCTTATCTTAAAAGCATACCGGTGATTTTGTTTTCTACATCCGATAATCCGGATGATGTTAAAGCATCGATAGAGTTTGGTGCTAATGCTTATCTCACCAAACCCAACGGATATGAAAATCTGGTCAAATGCCTGCACTCTGTGCACGATTTCTGGTTTAACCAGCACCTTCGGCTGAATTAACATTAAATAAATTAATATTAAGATTCGAATGTTTACATTCGAATCTTTTCTTTTTTATAACCCTTAACAGCATAAAAATTCCGAATATGATTGCCAATTTATTGAGAACAGAGACCGCCGCATGCCATAAAGAACTGGAATCGCTCATGTATGTCAATGAAATTATGAACAATTCACTAAGCATTGAACAATATAAAAAACTACTCACCATCAACTACATCATTCACCAGAAACTGGAGAATAAGCTGGCGAATATGCTCGATGCCGATCTGGCCAGTGACCTGGATATGAATAGCAGGCTGAAACTCTCTGCACTGGAGAAAGATTTAACCTACTGGAATATTGATAGCCTTACCCTGCCGGGCCTGAATTTCGATTTGTTTATTCCGGAAAAAAATAATGCGGAAGTGTTGGGTGCTTTATACGTTCTTGAAGGCGCAACACTGGGCGGAAACATGATTAAACGGCATATTTTAGCAAATCCGAATTTTAAGGATGAAGAAGGCGGACTGAATTATTACGGGGTTTATGGAGACGAGCTGAGCGCGAAATGGAAATCCTTTGTGTCCATCCTGAACGATACGGTTTCAGAAGCAGATTATGAACGCTGCATTGCCAGCGCGAATCACACCTTTAACAACCTGATCAACCTTTCAAAACAGCTGAATTAAAAAACTATAAACACAGCAAAATATTAAAAAAATACTCCTGTTATATTGCCACGGCATTTTTGACATGTGAAAATGTGCAAAACTTATTTTAAATTAATATTTGCATTCTCTTGTTAATTCGGAGTAAATATGTATAATTGAACAAAAATAAATTTTTTAAACCTTTAAAAACATCAATTAGCGATGGAAAAATTCTCAAAAGTTAAAGCTGCTGTTGCTGCTATCGAAGCAGATGTAGAAAAATTTTATAATGCTGGCAATGCAGCTGCTGGTACTCGTGTGCGTAAAGCAATGCAAGATCTTAAAGTTTTAGCACAAGAAATCCGTGCAGAAGTAACTGACAAGAAAAACTCTGGAAAATAATATTTCGCGAGTATGAAACAAAAGGGGTTCTGGTATGCCAGAACCCTTTTTGCATTTTCACCAGCTAAGATCGTGGGTGAAACTGTGTAACCACTTCACGAAGGTAATTACGATCGAGATGAGTGTAAATTTCGGTTGTAGTGATGCTGGAATGCCCGAGCATTTCCTGTACGGCTCTTAAATCTGCCCCACCTTCGATCAGGTGTGTGGCGAAAGAGTGCCGGAGGGTGTGTGGGCTGATGGTCTTTTTGATCCCTACAGCACAGGCCAATCCCTTAATGAGGGTAAATATGGTTATTCTCGAGAGCTTTGTGCCAAACCGGTTCAGAAAGATAAAATCTTCACTTCCTTTCTTCACCTTCATATGTACACGAACCTGGTGCAGGTAAATATCAAGTAGCTTTAGCGCAACGCCGCCTATGGGCACCAGGCGTTCCTTGTTTCCTTTCCCTATCACTTTTATAAATTCAATTTGAGGGTAGAGATTGGATATTCTCAGCTCCGTCAATTCGCTTACACGTAAACCACAGCCGTACAAAACTTCCAATATTGCCTTATTTCGCATGCCTTCAGGTCTGGAAGCATCTATCGCGTCGATAAGCTGATTAATTTCCAATACATTTAAGGTATCCGGAAGCTTGCGGGTAATTTTAGGCGCTTCAATCAAAGCAGTCGGATCAAGCGTGATCTCCTCTTCAATTAAAAGGTAAGTAAAAAAAGCTTTTAACCCCGATATTACCCTTGCCTGTGTACTGGCCAGCATACCAAGCTCATTTAGCCAGGAAATAAAGGCCTTCAGGTGAGCTGGGCTAACCTCTGCCAGTGCCGGCGACAAATTAACAGAGGCAAAATATTGGGTAAGTTTATCGATATCACTTAGGTAAGCGTGGATTGAATTTTTAGATAGTGAACGCTCCAGCTTCAGATAAGCAGTAAATCCCTTAATATATGATTGCCAAAGCATGTTTTTCTTTAAGATTTTTTATAACATTGCATCGTTACAATATTTAGCGTTGCAAATACATGAAAATACAAATTATAAACGGCCCCAACTTAAACCTGTTAGGCGTTCGTGAACCATCAATTTATGGAAATACAAGTATAGAGGATTATATTGGAGAACTGAAAGCCATTTATACACATATTGAAATTGAATATTTTCAGAGCAATGTGGAGGGTGAACTAATTAATAAGCTTCACGAAGTAGGATTCAGCTACGATGGAATCATCCTGAATGCCGGTGGATATACACACACTTCGGTAGCACTTGCCGATGCCATAGCAGCGATTAAAACACCGGTAGTCGAAGTTCACATCTCCAATATTTATGCCAGGGAAGAATATCGCCATGTTTCGCTAACAGGCAAAAACTGCCAGGGTGTGTTAACGGGTTTTGGTATGCATGGCTACAGGCTGGCAATGGAAAGTTTACTTATTAAAAAATAATATCATGCTTAAAAAAACGCTCTTTTTTCTATTATTCACCGTTCTTTTGGGAAACGTTAAAGCCCAAACTAAGCCTGCAAATAAACTGGACGAGCAATCCGTTGTCAGGGCTGAAGATGGCAACGTTTATCCTTATGCCGTGTGGCGAAAGTTACTGTCAACAGGCAAATATGCAATAAAAAACCGTAAGACATTTACAGATAGCGGAAAACCCGAATATTTGCTTTACGAACTTTCCGATGAACAAAAGGAAGCTTATTTCGATAAAATGCCAAAACCCCGCAAAAGCGATAATTTCGCGGAAGGAGAGGAGTTTAAAGGGTTCAAAGCTACAGATATGAACGGAAATAAATTTGATCTTCGGAATGCAAAGGATAAAGTTATTGTTCTGAATTTCTGGTTTATCAATTGTCCCCCATGCCGGTCCGAAATTCCACAACTGAACGAGCTTGTAGAACAGTACAAGGACAATAAAGATGTGATCTTTCTTGCCATAGCTACCGATGACCGTTACGATTTAAAGAATTTTATTAAAACCAATCCTTTTCAATATAATATTGTTGATAGCGGTAGGTCTATTGCCGAGAAATATAATTTAAGGTTATATCCAACGCATGTCGTTATTGATAAAAACGGCATCATTAAATTCGGAACCGTCGGACTGGCTTCAAATACCATGCATTGGCTCAAAAGGTCAATCGATGAATCGCTGGCCCTTAATTAAGCTTAGAAAAATACCTGATCTTTTTGATAAAGAATGACCATACGATGCTGTGGGCGTATACCCCGGTGTGTGACTGGTAGGGCTTTTGAAAGCTTTTACGCTTTCTGTTGGTTTTTGCAATAGACTTGATGAAATGCCAGTGTCCCTTGCTCACAGCGATAGTAAATTTGGGTTTACCTGACAACAGAAAGTGCCACCAGGCTACAAAATCAATCCACATCCGTATGGTGATTCTAAAAATCGCATCGCCTGCAGGCAGGTTTTTCTGCATAATGATCAGGCTGTTTCTAAAGTTAAGATAGGTTTTGAATGGGTTTTCGGTTTGTAGCGTACCACCACCTACATGGAAAACCTCAGCATTGGGGCAATACACAATCTTATAATCCATGTTTTTCAGTCGCCAGCAAAGATCAATTTCCTCCATATGGGCAAAAAGATCGGCATCCAGACCTTCTGCTTCTTTCCAGCATTTGCTTTTGATGAAAAAAGCTGCACCACTCGCCCAGAATACCTCTGATTGCTGGTTATATTGTCCTTTGTCCTCTTCGTACACATTAAAAAGTCTTCCCCGGCAAAAAGGATAAGCATAAATATCCAGATAGCCCCCTGCGGCACCAGCATATTCGAAATAACTTTTGCTTAATTGCGACTTGATTTTGGGCTGTGCAGCAGCAATAGCCTGATCACTTTCCATCAAATCAATTACCGGCTTAATCCAGTTTTGTGTAACTTCCACATCAGAGTTCAGGAGGATAAAATAATCAGCTTCTACACGCGCTAAAACTTTATTATACCCACCGGCAAAACCATAATTTGAATCGTTCTTCAACACCTTAACTGCAGGGAAGTTTTCTTTCAGGAAAGCGACAGAATCGTCGGTAGATCCGTTATCGCCAACAACAACCTGCAGGTTATCATAATCGCTTAGGAGTACACCTGGTAAAAATTGTTCTAAAAATGCCTTACCGTTCCAGTTTAAAATGACAACAGCTACAGATGGGTTCATGCTCATTATTCGGGTTTAAACTTCCAGCGTTTATGGCTCCAGAGCCAGTATTGCGGATGTTCATTAATTATATCTTCTAAAAATTTAAAGTGCAGGTGTGTAATTTTGTATTCATCCAGTTCCACTGGATTGAGGCACAAGGGTAAAACTTCTACATGATAAAACCCCCTTCTAACCACAGTTACCTTGAAGTAATAGATTGGTCGCCCTGTAGATTTCGCAATTTTCTCTACACCTAGCAAAGCAGCGGTGGGCTGATGAAGAAAATCGACAAAATATTTTGTTTCGTGTTTTACGGGAGCCTGATCACTGGCAAAGCACAACAACGTAGGCTCGTTTTTATAAGTGGCCATCCCCCTTAGTGTTTGGCGCATTGCGATAAATATATTGCCATATCTCGTTCGCATTTTATCAAACCAGGCGCCGAATATTTCATTGCTCAGCGGCTTATAAATAACCAGGGTTTTGGCTGAAATATTTAGCCCTAATGCCAGTGTTCCGAGTTCCCAGTTACCATAATGACCTGTGCAGGCCAATACACTTTCGCCGGCTTTGAAATGTTTCTCGAGAAGCTCCAGTCCGGTAAACTTCACCCGTTTCAAGGTTTCCTCTTCAGAAATGGTAGACATTTTGATGATTTCGAAAATGAGATCTGCGAGGAATCTGAAGAATTTCTTCTCTATAGCAATGATTTCATTCAAAGACTTTTCAGGAAAAGAATTTGTTAAATTCTCCCTGACTACTTTTTTTCGGTACCCAATTATGTAATAAAGCAGATAATATAGTAATCTTGCAAAGAAAAAGAGCAGAGGCAGCGGCAACAGCGATAGCGTAAATAAAAAAAATACGCCCAGGTGCGCAAATCCTCTTTTAATCATTATTTTTAAACGTTTCAGCTACAAACATAAATTTTCAAATGCACAATACAGCAATACTTCCTTTATTTTATCTTCCTCCAGTGGGTTATTTCAGTTTATTGCAACAGGCCGGGCAGGATTTCCTGATCGAAAAGCATGAACATCTGGTGAAGCAAACTTATAGAAACCGGGCAAGTATATATTCACCAAATGGAAAGCTGGATTTAACCGTTCCATTGGTAAAGGGTTCCAAAACGCATACAACGATGAAAGATGTTAAGATCAGCTATGATTTCAACTGGCAGCGTCTACATTGGTTAAGCCTGGAAACCTGCTATCGCAGTTCTGCTTATTTTGAATATTATGAGGATGAGCTGTCTGTATTTTATACAAACAGGTTTGAGTACCTGTTCGACTACAACCTGCAGCTTCTGGAATGGCTGAATAAAAAACTGAAACTGAATATTAGCCTGAATACCACTACATCTTATGAAAGCGAAGTTGGCGAAGGGATGGATTATAGAACGGCCATGAACCCTAAAAAAGCCGATGAGCTTGGCAATAACAAACCCTATTACCAGGTTTTCGAAGATAAACACCAGTTTATACCCAACTTAAGTATCGTAGATTTGTTATTTAATCAGGGCCCGCAAGCCCGGTTATATTTATAAGTTATGGGTAAAAACAAACCACGTAATCGGCACAAGCATTATAATGTACCTGCACCCGGAACCAGTCCGGGTTTATACGCCATTGATGATGATGCGCTTAAACCTAAAATAGTCCTTCATACTTATAGCGAAAAGAGCTATAAAAAAGAGGAGCTTCAAAACATCAATAATATCGATAAACTGGTGGAGGACAAGGGTTTTTACTATTGGTTTGACATTAAGGGATTAGCTGATGCCAGTATTTTCGAGACCTTATATAGCAAGCTGGATATCAGCCGGCTGGTCTTGGAAGACATCACGAGTTCTTATCAGCGGCCTAAGTTAGATGAATACGATAATGACAAATATATTTTCGCAGTCAGCCGACACTTGTATTTGAATGATGAAGATGTTTTGACCAATGACCAGATTTCATTCATTCTTTCAGAACGTACCCTGATTACATTTCAGGAAACCTATGAAGACTGCTTTGAACCCGTAAGAAAGCGGCTGGAACTGGGCAAGGGAAATATCCGTATCGGCGGCAGCAGTTACCTCATGTACGCTATTATGGATGTCATTGTAGATAACTATTTCGCATTACTCAATTTCTGGGGGGAAGAACTCGACGCCATCGAAGACCGTTTATACGATCACCCGGACAGGCGCATCATGTACGATACCCAGGCCATTAAACGTTCGCTGATTACCATCAGGAAAGTGGCCTGGCCGGAACGCGATAAGCTCAATGACATCATCAGAACGGATAGCCCTTTAATCTCCGATTTGACGAAAACCTATATGAAGGACGCTTACGACCATTGTATCCAAATCATTGATTTTATTGAATCGCTGAAAGAGATTGCATCTGCAAACATTGATATGAATCTTTCGATCATCAGTAACCGGATGAATGAAATCATGAAAGTACTGACCATTATTTCGTCTATTTTCATCCCTTTAACATTTATAGCAGGTATTTATGGTATGAATTTTAGCAGGGAAGATCCGGCGACTGGCAAAATAATGCCCGACAATATGCCTGAGCTTTACAGTCCCCACGGTTATTTATGGACCTGGATTGTAATGGGTATCATCGCTATTGTACAGGTAATTTATTTCTGGCGCAAAGGATGGTTTAAATAAAACGTGTTTTTTATATTTATTGTACCTAATTTTAGCTATTTATAGGTGAATAAGGTAGATTTACCCTATATGATAAAAGCAGGTTAGCAAAATCCCTGGCTAAAATTGGTTAAATAAAGATGCAGTCATTCGAGATAGATAAAAGCGACGTACTAAAAGTTAAAAATGCCATTTTAGCTGGTGATGAAATCTTGAAAGAGGTTTTGGATGAATACCATGCCTCAGAAATAGCCATTCTTTTCGAGCGACTTGATAAGTCCGAGCAGCAGCACATCATTAACCTCCTGCCTGCAGAAACCGCATCAGAGATTATCTCTGAAATGGACGAAGAATCTCACCCTGAAGATTTGCTGTTTCAGCTCCATCCCGACAAACGTACCGAAGTAATTGAAGAACTGGATTATGATGATGCCACCGATATTATTTCACAGCTTGAAGATCATGAGCAGAATGAGATACTGGAGGATTTGCAGGATGAACATGCAACGGAAATCAGGAACCTTTTAACCTACGACGAGAAAACCGCGGGTGGTTTGATGAACACCGATATCATCTGCGTAAACATCAACCTCACAAAAAAGGATGCCATTGACGAAATTATCCGCCAAAGTGAGGAAATGGAAGAGTTTTACACCATTTATGTAGTTGACGACGCAGAGATTTTCAAAGGAATAGTTTCACTCAAAGATATTATTAAGGCAAAACACGATGCTAAAATTACTGAATTAGTTAAAATAGATGCCGTATATGTACACCCGTCTACCGATCAGGAAGAAGTGGCTAATCTGATTTCTCAGTATAATCTTACCAGTATCCCGGTAATTGACGACAACCAAAAGCTCCTCGGCAGGGTAACTTTCGATGATGTTATCGACGTAATGGAAGCGGAAAGTACCGAAGATATCCTTAAGATTTCAGGGGTTTCGGAAGATGAAGAACTGAGCGGTAACTGGATTGAAGCGGTTAAATCACGTTTGCCCTGGCTAATCATTAACCTGGGCACAGCATTCCTGGCCTCATCAGTGGTGCGCTATTTTGATCCTACCATTAAACTTATTCCATCGCTGGCAGCTTATATGACGATTATTGCCGGCATGGGGGGCAATGCCGCCACGCAGGCACTTGCCGTAACCGTAAGACGTATTTCTCTTTATGATTTAACGGATAAACAGGCTTATCGTACCGTTTTAAAAGAGTTCACTGTAGGCCTGATTAACGGCGCAGCAAACGGCCTAATTGTTTTTGGCTTTGCCTGGTTTTTTGATGGAAACCCATTGCTCGGACTGGTTATTTTCCTGGCCATGACTGGTAACTTGCTTATTGCGGGTATCACAGGAGCGGGGATACCACTGATTTTGAAAAGACTGGGTATAGATCCGGCAATTGCCTCTTCTATCATCATTACCACATTTACTGATGTATTTGGGTTTTTACTGATATTGGGGCTGGCAAGCAGATTGTTGCTTTAATTTTTGCTTTGTTTTAAAGTTAATATGGTAGGCTCCCGCTGATAAAGCTGATTTTCGCAGATCATTCAATACAAATCTGCGTGCATCTCCTTAATCTGCTGGAGAAAATTCTAATGATATGGTATCGATAAATTCCCGCTGATCACGCTGATTTACACAGATATTAGTTATCCCAGCCTTGCATTAAAACAAAATGCCCCGACGAAGCAGAACTTCATCGGGGCATTTATCCTTGTCGTTTAATTAACGACTAGTATAAAGTAAACTCTACACGACGGTTTTCCTGACGACCGGCTGCAGTTTTATTTGTTGCAATTGGCTGATCAGGTCCGTAACCTGTAGCTTCAATTCTC
>NZ_JAVTSE010000002.1:0-929114 GCF_032678525.1 Pedobacter frigidisoli | reverse complement strand
TGCCTCTTTATATATCTTCAGTCTTCAGTTCGCTTAAGTCGTATTCGTCTTAGCGTGTTTTTCGTCTGTTTCAATCTTTTTTCATTTGCTTTCCGCGACATCCGCCGCTCAGCTTTTTTTCCATTCCTTTCGGTTGGGAGTGCAAAGGTAGAAAACTTTTTTTAACTTCCAAATAAAATAATTTTTATTTTTCTGTTAATGTTTTCTTCTCTTTTCAATCTGGCCTTTCAGCCATCCCATCTTCCTCCGAAGCGGAGTGCAAAGGTAGGAAAAATAACCACCACCCAAAATATATTTGAGCTTTAAACCCCTTCTTTCTCCTAAAACACTGTTTTTCAAGCAGAAAAATTTAACAAGCCTTAAAACATTTATCGCTTTACGTTGTTTGCAGGCCCCGGCAGTAAGAGAACACTATATATAAGCTTCACTTTCCTGTGTTCTGTTGTGTCTTTGTGGTATAATCATTTACCCGCTCTATTCCCTGGGCCACCAAACCCGACCCTAGTATACAAAAAGGCACACCCAACGTCAATAGCTTAAAAACCCAATATCCAATCTACAAAACCCCGTTTCCAGCATTCCGCTAGGATAAAAGCACCCAAAATCGGCCTTCAACCCAATAAGATGGCACTTTTATAGGCTCCTGATCCTAGCATGTTCCTTTCTGGTTCCTACCTTGTTCCTTTGTGGTACCTATCTGTTAAGTGCCACGGTACTGCGAAACACGAACATAACCTGTTGCAAATAGATGTAACTAATCAGAAGATATAAAGTAGAAATGAAATGGTATCGAAACAAAAAAGCCTCAACTTTTTCAAGTCAAGGCTTTTGTTGCGGAATGGACGGGACTCGAACCCGCGACCTCCTGCGTGACAGGCAGGCATTCTAACCAGCTGAACTACCACTCCTTTTGTTCTCATTTAAAGTCAGAACCTCTTCCTCTTTCGAGGATGCAAATATAGACACTATATTCAGTTTATCACTATACCAGGCGATATTTTAAGGTATAAATTCGTAACCTCCTGAATGTCATTTAAATATTTTAATTCGGAAAGTTATAAAAACAAAAAAGCCTCAACTTTTTCAAGTTAAGGCTTTTGTTGCGGAATGGACGGGACTCGAACCCGCGACCTCCTGCGTGACAGGCAGGCATTCTAACCAGCTGAACTACCACTCCTTTTGTTCCTATTTAAAGTCAGAACCTCTTCCTCTTTCGAGGATGCAAATATAGAGAGTATATCCTAATTCGCAAACTTTTTTTTAAAAAAAATACAACCCGCTAATTACCAGCGCCTTCCTGCATCTTTTCTGCATTCTCGGCAAACTGAAGCGCATCGATAATCTCCTGAATCTCGCCGTCCATAATCGTTGGCAGGTTATATAACGTTAAACCAATGCGGTGTTCTGTTACACGACCCTGAGGATAGTTATACGTTCTGATCTTTGCAGAACGGTCTCCCGTAGAAACCATTGTTTTACGTTTAGCCGCTATATCTCCGTTTTTCTTCTGCAATTCAATATCATAAAGCTTACTACGCAACATCTCCATCGCAATAATACGGTTTCCCAATTGCGAACGCTCACGTTGACAAACCACTACTATTCCAGATGGTTTATGCGTCAGCTGTACTTTCGTCTCTACTTTATTCACGTTCTGTCCACCAGCGCCACCCGAACGGGAGGTCTGTAGTTCAATATCTGCAGGATTAATGTACAAATCGATTTCTTCCGCTTCCGGTAAAACCGCTACTGATGCAGCTGAGGTATGTACACGACCCTGGGTTTCAGTATCAGGAACCCGTTGCACACGATGTACACCACTCTCATACTTCAACTGACCATAAACATCTTCCCCACTCACCTTTAAAATTACCTCCTTGTAGCCACCAGCCGTACCTTCCGTTACATCTACCGTTTCAACATTCCAGCCTTTGGTTTCAAAATAACGGGTATACATGCGGTACAAGTCACCTGCAAATAAAGCAGCCTCATCTCCACCTGTACCACCCCGAACCTCAAATACAGCATTTTTAGCATCCTCCGGATCTTTAGGAATCAACATCAACCGGATGCGACTTTCCATCTCCTCCTGTTGTGCCAGCATCAGATCCAGCTCTTCTTTCGCCATCTCCCGCATTTCAGCATCTTTTTCAGTCGCTAAAATCTCTTTGTTGGCGTCAATATTACTCATCACATTTTTGTAGACTTTGTATTCCTCTACAATTTTGCCTAAGTCTTTGTATTCTTTATTTAAAGCTGCAAAACGTTTCATATCCTGAATCACATCCGGATTACTCAACGACTCCTCTACATCTTCCCAACGTAGTTTTATAGCTTCTAATTTATCTAACATAGTATATTCTGATTGAAATTCTCAAAATCTGAATCACTCCAAAATTTCAAGAAATGCAAAAATAAGGAAAAAAGATGAATTAGTTTGAACGCCGCAGATAGCTATGCTGAAAAGATAAAGGGTAAAACAGGTACTATTGATGTTTATAGTATTCCAGTTTTAAATCAACACCATCAAAAACCGCATACGAATGGTAACTTAACCATTCTCCGGTATTAACATATCTGCTCCCGTTCCCCAGATCTAGATCCAAAGGCAAATGCCTGTGTCCGAATATGAAATAATCGAAATGTTGCTTCTGCAGTTGTTCTTTGGCATATATAGCCAGCCATTCCTGGTCAACACCTAAAAAAACTTCTTTTTCCGTTTGGGCAGCCCTGCTCCCCTGACTCCAGGTGTTGGCAATACCAATACCCAGATTCGGATGCAGCCTGGCAAACAGCCACTGACAAAGATCGCTCCTGAATATTTTCCTCAGAAATTTATACTTGGCATCACCCGGACCCAGGCCATCTCCATGGTGTAGATAAAATCTTTTATCCCCCCGCTCAATAACAAGCTCGTCACTGATAATCTCCACGCCGATTTCTTTGATAAAATAATCGCGAACCCACATGTCGTGGTTGCCTTTGAAGAAATAAATCTTAATGCCCGAATCAGCCATAGCCGCAAGCTTGCCCTGCAAACGAATAAAACCCTTGGGAATCACTTTAGCATATTCAAACCAAAAGTCAAAAACATCACCCATCAGGAAAAGCTCACTACAATTTGGCTCGATAAAGTCCAGCCAACTCACAATAAGTGCCTCACGCGCACGGCTCTCCTCATAATTTGGAGTACCTAGATGAAAATCAGATGCAAAATAAATATTCCTGGCCATGTACAGCTTCAAAGGTAAATGAAAAAGTCGGGAGTCCGAAGTCGCAACATCCAATAGCGATATAAAACAAATTCCCCAAATTAACATTCAGGTACTTAGCATCATCAACCCAACGGAAAAACATATATTAGTAAATAAATTTTCCTTTCTATGAAAAAACAAATTCTATTAAGCTTATTTGCATTCACGCTGTTCGCCTGTAACGAAAGCAAAAAGCCGGCAGAAAACATTACAAGAATGAAATACCCTGAAACGAAAAAAGATAATACTACCGACAATTACTTCGGAACAACCATTGCCGACCCTTATCGCTGGCTGGAAAATGACACCTCTGCAGAAACAAAAGCATGGGTAGATGCTGAAAATAAGGTTACACAAAATTACCTTGCACAAATTCCCTATCGGGATGACATCAAGAGAAGGTTAACAGAGATATGGAACTATCCTAAAGAGTCAGCGCCTTTTAAAGTAGGGGATTATTATTTCTTTACCAAAAACAACGGACTTCAAAATCAAAGTATCTGGTTTATAAAAAAAGGACTGGATGGGGCGGAGCAGGTTTTTCTGGACCCAAATACCTTAACTGCCGATGGAACTGCAGCCGTTTCACTGCTAGGATTTTCTCATGATAAAAAATATGTAGCCTACTCTGTTGCGCAGGCCGGTTCAGACTGGAGCAATATATATGTGATGGAGGTGGCATCAAAAATGAAGCTTAGCGATGAATTGAAATGGACAAAATTTTCAGGTGCAGCCTGGAAAGGCGATGGATTTTATTACAGCAAATTTGATGAGCCTGTAAAAGGCACTGATCTTTCAGCAGCCAATAAGTTTCAAAAGGTATATTACCACAAGCTTGGCGATCAGCAAAAAGACGATCAATTGATTTTTGAAGACAAAACCAATCCTAACTTATACTTCGGCGCCAGTGTTACTGAAGATGAACGCTTCCTGATCGTATATGCCAGTGCCGGAACCTCAGGTAACGCATTATATTATCAGGACTTAAGTAACGCATTAAGCAAACTTAACTTGTTGGTAAAAGGTTACGAAAACAACCATAGTATTATAGATAATGTAAACGATAAACTATTATTGAATACTGATCTTGATGCCGAAAACAAACAAGTTGTTTTAGTCGATCCTAAACATCCGGATCCTAAAAACTGGCAAAAAGTGATTCCCGAATCTAAGCTCGCCCTCGAAGGAATTGGTACAGGAGGTGGTTTTTTATGGGCATCATATCTGAAAGACGCCAGCACAAACATCATTCAGTTTGATTTATCAGGCAAAAAAATCAGGGAGGTAAAATTGCCCGATATTGGTACTGTTGGTGGATTTGGTGGTTACAAGGAGGATAAAGAGTTCTTTTATACCTTCACCAATTTTACTACACCCGGAACAATTTACCGTTACGAAATTAATAAGGCTGAATCTGAGCTTTATAAAAAGTCGGAGCTGAAATTTAACACTGAAAATTACGAAACCAAACAGGTATTCTATCCTTCTAAGGACGGAACTAAAGTACCGATGTTTATTGTGCATAAAAAAGGAATCAAGCTCGATGGGAATAATCCGGTTTACCTTTATGCCTATGGTGGATTTCAAATCAGTCTGACACCTGCCTTCAGCTTATCAAGAATGTTGTTTTTGGAAAAAGGAGGCATTTATGTACAGCCAAGTTTGCGCGGAGGAAGTGAATATGGAGAAGCCTGGCATAAAGGTGGAATGCTTAACAAAAAGCAAAATGTATTCGACGATTTCATTGCTGCAGCAGAATACCTGATAAAGGAAAAATATACCAGTGCAGATAAAATTGCCATTTCAGGGGGCTCAAACGGAGGTTTGCTGGTGGGGGCCTGCATGACCCAACGTCCCGATCTGTTTAAAGTAGCCTTACCTGCTGTCGGCGTTTTAGATATGCTCCGCTACCACAAATTTACAGTTGGCTGGGGATGGGCAGTGGAATATGGCACAAGTGATAAGAAAGAAGACTTTGACTACCTGATCAAATACTCTCCCCTGCACAACGTAAAATCAGGCGTAAATTATCCGGCAACATTAATTACCACAGCCGATCACGATGACCGGGTAGTGCCAGCGCACTCCTTTAAGTTCGCAGCAACGTTACAGGAAAAGTACAAAGGGAATAGTCCGATGCTGATCAGAATTGAAACAAAAGCCGGGCATGGAGCTGGTAAACCAACAGCAAAAATGATTGAAGAAGCCAGTGATGTATGGAGTTTTGTATTTCAGAATTTAGGAATGAACTGGTAAGCAACATTTACCAATGCTAAGCTCAAATTCTTCATTATCTACCAAACCCATAGACCAATTATAATTTGCCCTGAAGGTTAAAAAAACATTAAGTTTTGCTTTAATTAAAGTTAAAGCATATAAAATATTGAATACAAAAACATTACAGAATTATCTAGAATATTTCTAAATAGGAAAAATTATAATAGTTTATTTAGTAACTTTGCGTCAAATTTTTTTAGCATGATCTCTACAGATATAGCCGTAATAGGCGCTGGTCCGGTTGGTTTATTTGCCATTTTTGAAGCCGGTTTATTAAAAATGCGTTGTCACTTAATTGATTATCTGCCACAGGTAGGTGGACAACTTTCTGAAATTTACCCAAAGAAACCAATTTATGATATCCCAGGCTATCCATCGGTTTTGGCTCAGGAATTAATTGATAATCTGATGGAGCAGGCTAAACCCTTTCACCCGACTTTTACATTAGGGGAGCGTATCGAAGGTTTAGAAAAACGCGGCGAAGCCGACTTTGTACTCACCACCAATATGGGTACTGTGATAGAAGCTAAAGTGGTTGTAATCGCAGGCGGATTGGGTTGTTTTGAACCACGTAAACCAGCAGTAGAAAACCTGGAGAATTTTGAAAACGGTAAAGGGGTAAATTACATGATCCTGGACCCGGAGAAATACCGCGGTCAGAAAATGGTGATTGCCGGAGGTGGAGATTCTGCATTAGACTGGACAATTTATCTTGCTGAAGTTTGTTCTGAACTTACCCTGGTTCACAGGAGTGAAAGCTTCCGTGGTGCACCAGATTCGGTAGCTAAAGTAATGGCCCTGGCAGAAAGCGGAAAAATCAACCTGGTTTTAAACAGCAACTTACAGGCTGTACACGGAACTGATAAACTTGAAAAAGTGGAAATTGTGCAGAACCGTACCATGGAGAAAACGGTTGTAGATGCTGATCACTTAATTCCATTGTTTGGTTTAAGTCCAAAATTAGGCCCGATTGAAGACTGGAATCTAAACATCAGTAAAAGTGCAATCGAGGTTAATGTAGATGATTATTCTACCAACATCCCGGGAATTTATGCCATTGGCGATATTAACACCTATACAAATAAGTTGAAATTGATTCTTTGCGGTTTCCACGAAGCAGCGTTAATGAGTCACAGTGCTTATTCCTATATGAATCCCGGTGTTAAGTATACCATGAAATATACAACTGTAAACGGAGTTTCAGAATTTTAGGCTTTGCGCTAATATTGTTTTAATAAAAAACTATTATGAATCTGTTATTTTTTTCAGCTGTATTCATGAATGCTTCGCAGTTTTAGTTATTTTTGCGCCTATAAGCGAGCAAAATGGAGAACAACATTACAATATACATGCAGGAGCCGGATGGCTCAGTTACAGAACACGAAGCACCAACGGATATGGGCTTAAGTCTGATGGAATTTTTAAAGGCATCAGAATACGATATCTTAGCCACTTGTGGCGGAATGGCTTTATGTGCAACCTGTTGTGTAGATGTTTTGGAAGGTGAGGAAAAATTAAACGAAATGACGGATGACGAATACGCCATGCTCGATACTTTACCAGACCTGTTGCCAAATTCACGTTTAGCTTGCCAGTTGCAGTTAAATAACAATATGGATGGCTTGAAAGTGAAATTACACGGAGTAAGCTAACCAGAAAAATATGATAAATGAAAAAGGCGATACTGCAAACAGTATCGCCTTTTTTGTGCCTTCAGCTATTGAATGGCTATTTTTTGTCGCTCAACATTCCAGCCGTAATATTCGATTGATAAGTTACTGCCACCGGAAGGATATTCGATGGTAATCGTTTTGCTTTCCCCAGGGAGAACGCTCACGTAATTATCATCATAAAAAGCCGGCAATATCCGTTTGCCTGTTCCGCTGTCAATCAAAGCAACACGATTGAAAAAGGCAACGGGGTTACCTGATGGGTTATTCAGCGTTACACTAACCTGATTACTTTTCAGCTTGGCAGTAGTAACCTTTAATGGCGCTCGCTTAATATTTTTCAAGCCCGAATACTCCCCGTCCTTACCTGCCAGCCAGTAAATATTATCACTAATAACCTGCTGCTTAATATTTAAAAGTTTCAATGAAACAAAAACACCTTCTTTTTTATCAAGCTTTTTCAGAAAGTCAGTTAATGGAAAATACCTGCGTACGGAAGAGGGGCCAATTGAATTAAATGCCTGAGAGTAAAAATAATCTTTACCGTCCATATCATAAACCTTTGCCTGAACCATCAGGTTAGTCAGGTCGGTTAGTCCGTTATTCACCACAGTTACCATGCTGTCTAGCGGGTTCATCATAATATGCAATGGCTCACTGCCTTTACGTAAACCATACAAACAGGCATTTGGGTCCAGGTAATAATCGTACATCTGCCCACGTAATGCGGTCCACGGATTTTGTGTTTTCCAGATAATAGAACCAGTATACCAATCCCACATCTTATTTGAAAAACCTTCCATAAGCGCACGGTACTGATCGTAATTAACCAACTGAGCTTTCATTGCAAAATCCTTTGCGTCTTTTGCTTTGCCATAAGGATTGATATACTGATCATAACCAATATATTTATGGTAGTCCCATACCGAATCCAGTTTACTTCCAAATTGTGGCGCAACCATGTTTTCCTTAGGCATAAAACGTTCAAGCGATTCGTAATCACCAACGCCTACAGAACCAACCTCTGAATTATATGGAAATGTTTTAACCGACCAGAAATGTTTCGGATCCTGTATACCGTATGGACCATCACCATTCCCACCCAGGGCATTAAACGACATTTCATCGCTGTTTGAAAAGTCAAAAAATTTGCGCGTACCATCAAGTCGTGGTAAAATGTCGTTCTTTATCGGATTTAAAATATCGTCAGGTGGGGTAATCTCATTACCACCGCACCAAAAGGCAAGAGAAGCATGATTTCTAACCATTTTCACCTGATCTTCTATCGCCGTTAATACCAATGGGTGGTTATCAGGATAATTCCGCCTGGTCCACTGATCCTCTTTTTTCATCGGATCTACCCAGCGGCCATTACAGTCGCCGCTAAACCAAAAATCCTGAAAAACCAATAACCCATATTTATCACAGGCATTATAAAACTCTGGTCGCTCCAGAATAGCCCCCCCCCAGATTCTGATCAGGTTCAGATTCATATCCTTATGATACCTGATTTCAGCATCATAACGCGCATCAGTAAACCGCAGCATCGCATCCGAAATAATCCAGTTACCACCTTTAATAAAAATCTTCTGCCCATTCACATAAGTACCCATACTTTGGGTATGCTCATTCCAGATATTGTCAATCTGTCTGATGCCTACATTCAGATTTTCCTGGTCCAAAACTTGTTCTGCACTGATAAACTTAATATTCATCGGATACAGATCCTGCTTACCATAACCACTTGGCCACCATAACTTCGGATTTTCTAAAGCCAGATCTGCAAAGGCAACCTCAGTATTCTTGTTTGCCGCAACAGAAATGGTTTTGCTCACCGTTTTACCGGCAATCTGATATTGTAAAATACCGGAAACCGGTTTCCCTGTTGGGTTTTCAACTTCTACCGAAACTTTGATAACAGCAGGCTTTTGTTGCGCATCTGGCAAGCGTTTTCCGGGAACAAGCGTCACCACATGTGGATTCTGGATATTAATCCCCCTGGTTTTTTCGATGGTCACTTTATCCCATATACCGGTATTCCGATCGCGGATAGGCTGAATCCAATCCCATCCTGCCGTATATTGTGTAGTTAGATTTTTAGCAATGGTACCGTCGCCACCTTGCCCGCCGTTCGGGTCACCTGGAAAATCAGGCGGATAAACAATAACTGCCAGGCGGTTTTTACCTGTTGCACTTAAAAGCCTGGTAATGTTATACTTTGCCCTGATGTGCATGCCCACATGCGTCTGCGGGTTCACTTTTTTGCCGTTCAGGTAGAATTCGGCCTTATAATTTATTCCACGAAACTCCAGGTATACCTGTTCATTTCCAGTGGCCTTTTCGTTGAAATCCTTTACAAACCAGTAAGTATAATAGTCGTTTCCGGTATGATAAACGTCAGGGATTTTTAGGTTATTCATCCCGTAAAACGGATCCGGGACTTTTTGATTATTAAGTAATGTAGTCAACACTGTTCCCGGAACGGTAGCCGGAAGCCAGTTCGATAAGGGGTAAGCAACGTTCGAAAGCTCCATACCAGTTACCTTCACCTCCTTAATATTACTGCAAAACCAGTCTTTATTAAGTTCATAACGTTGTTGCGCCCCAGCTACCAGACTAAAGCAGATTAACCCCAGCAATAAAATTTTTCTCATGTTCATTGATTTGTTTAGTTTACTAATTCCCCATCGGTTAAATGGTTCAGGTCGTCAGCACGCAATCAATCCGGGGGTATTGTTTACCATTTGTACCAACCTGTATATGCTATTAATCATTGACCTCATTTCCGACGCCAATAAATCACTAAAGTAAAACGTTTTATGATTTTTCCCGCGAAATAATGAATCATTTTCCCTTCAGAATATAGATTTAACAAAAAAACGACTTAAATCACTTCAATTACCACTACATTATCGATTGCTGATTTGGTGTCTGCGTTAAAAATTTGATATTTGCCATTCTTCAAAATGACTTTCACAGGTTCCCCACCCAAGAGGCGATAAGCTTTTTTGATTTTTTTGAACCCTGTAGGCGCAAAACTTACGGATGAAAGCCCCGGATCCAGGAAATGCAGATATATCTTATTGTCTTTCTGAGTCATGCTCCACCCTTTTTCCGGTTTCAAAAACCCTGCCCGGGTACCGTAAATGCTTTCACCATTGATCTTCAGCCATTCCCCAACCTCATTCAGTCTATGCTGAAACTCGGGCTGAATTTTACCGTTCGGCATCGGACCAATATTCAGCAACAAATTAGATCCAAGGCTTGCAGCCTTTACCAGCATGTGCACCAGCTCCTTAGTCGATTTGTACCCTGTATCACTTAAATTGTATCCCCAGGAATTAGATATCGTTTCGCAGGTTTCCAGGGGAAGTTGTGCTGATGCTTTCTGAAAACTTAATCCTGACTTATTCTCTCCGGGCAAATCACGCTCAAACATTTGAAAATCCTCACCGGCGAAGGGAGTAAGGTGGTGGTTATTACCGATCATACACTGCGGTTGCAGTTTATGTATTAAACCATAGATTTCATTATACTTCCAGTCAATCCTCGATGTTCTGTCTGATGAACCTTCCGGCGCAGTCTGATCCCAGTGCCCGTCAAACCAGATTCCACCAATCTCACCATAGTTGGTCAGTAACTCCGTTAACTGGTTTTTCATAAACTGAAGATAACTGGCATAATCTCCCTTCCCTTTTCTCGCAGAGTATTGCCCCGTACGGCCGGTTTCATGTGGATAATCCTCCCGACGCCAGTCAAGCAAAGAGTAATATAAGTAAAGCTTAATCCCTTGCTTATGACATTCATCTGCCATCATCTTCACTACGTCCTTTTTGTACGGCGTATTCATGATATTGAAATCCGAATATTTCGTATCCCACATGCTAAAACCATCATGGTGGCGCGTGATGAGTGTAATATATTTCATGCCCGCATTTTTAGCTAGGCTTACCCATTGGGCTGCATTAAATTCTACCGGATTAAAAAAGTCTTTAAGGTTACTGTAATTCGCCACAGTAAGCTTCCGGTCGTTCATCACCCATTCGCCACTTCCAGGAATACTGAAAGGGCCCCAGTGAATAAACAAACCAAAGCGAGCGTCACTAAACCATTGCCTTTGTTTCAGGTTGGTAGCAGATGGACTGTAATCCTGAGCATGAAGCTGTATAAACCAGCACAATAAAAATATACCTATGGAAAATCTCTTCATCATAAGGCCTGGTGAATTTAATTGATAGAAGCAGTCGCCTTTGATGGCTTTCCAATCACTTTATAATTTCCGTCACCTTTTAAAATCGCCAGCATCTGTGGCTGATTGGTGAACAGGTTTTTCGCCGCAGCGAGTTCCTTGTCGTACTGAAAACTCTGCTCAATCCTGCCTTTTTCATAAAAGTAGCGGCTCACAATCTGCGTTTCCAGTACACGTTTAATCTCCGATTTATGGGTGGCCAGATCCGTCTTTTTGGCTGAAGTTAACCTGGCTTTCAAATCATCCAGATCATTCTTTACTTCTATCGATTTATTTTCCTTTTCCGCCTCTGTACGAAGTTCGGCAAGCAACCTTTCTGTACGGCTTTGGTAGCTCAGGTCTTTATCTGCCAATCCACTGGTGAAACTGCTGTAATCAGCATCAGTAAGCTGGAATGTCTTAGCTGATGGCAAACTCTGGTTAGCTTTCCGGTATTGATTGGCATAATTGAAAAACTGATTCTTGTTAATCATCGCAATCGTGATCGGACTCAGCTTATCTGCATTCACAAACAGGTCAGGATATACACCATTACCACTGTAAACATTACGCCCTGATTTGGTATTGTACATCACCATCACCGAATCGGCAAAGCGTTCTGCCACACCATTAGCATCTTTATGTGCATAATCCAGCTTTTGTATACATCTTCCCGAGGGTGTATAATACTTTGCTACAGTTACTTTTACCAAACTATTATAAGGCAGATTGAATGTTTGCTGCACCAGCCCTTTACCATAACTCCGCTGACCAACAATAATCCCACGGTCCAGGTCCTGCAACGATCCTGCTACGATTTCCGATGCCGATGCCGAATTGCCGTTTACCAAGACAATAAGTGGTAACTCAGCCGCAATCGGTGCAGACAGGGTTTTATAGGCAATTGTTTTTTCTGCGTTTTTACCTTTTTGCGTCACAATTAGTTGATCCTTCCCTACAAACAGGTTAACTATTTTAACCGCTTCCTGTAAAATGCCTCCACCGTTGTTTCTTAAATCCAGCACCAGGCCTTTAGGGTTTTCCTTTTGTATCGCTGTCAGCGCATCCTTCACCTCTTGTCCGGAATTTTCCAGAAACTTATCCAGTTTAATATATCCTATTCCATCTCCAACCATTCCCGAATAAGAAACATTAGGCTGCTTAATTTCGTCCCGGATTAGCTTTTTATTCATTTCCTTACCATCGCGCAGTAAAACAAGATCAACAGGTGTTCCCTTTGGCCCACGTAATAACTGGCTGATTTCCTGACGCTCTTTACCCTTAACCGCAATACCATTGATGCTTACCACCTGATCGCCGGATTTAATATCACCTTTGTTTGCCGGGTATCCCTCACTGATGTCGTTTACAAACAATTTCCCGTCGATAAATACCGTGCTGGCACCAATCCCGCCATATTGCGTACTCACATACTTTAACTTATAGTCTTCTATTTCGGATTCAGGCACATACTCAGTATAAGGATCAAGGCTATCCAGCATAGCATCAATACCGGTTTTCATCAGCTGTGGCGCACTGGTATCATCAACATAATTGATGTTGATCTCTTTATAGAGGGAGGCAAAAATATCCAGGTTTTTTGATACCAGAAATAAATCTTCTTTAAAAGAATAAGATAAAACAGCGCCGCTGAATGCAACTGCCAAAAGAACATATTTTAATTTTTTCATTCCTTGTAGATTGTAAATCCGACAAAAAAGCACAGCACATAGCCTTGATTGCCCGGTTATAAACAAAGTAAATGTACAAAAACCCCAAAGGATTAAAAACAGTAAAATAGGAATGAGGGTAAATTAAGCGTTACCCATAATAGTTACCGCAGTGAAAGTAACTACAATCTGTTACCCTTAGTATCGGCCAACGCCTTTTGAATGGTAAATTCAATATAAGTGCGGTCGCGTTTAACCAAACGCATCAAGTCTGTCACCAACTGATCTTCATTACCCGGCGTAAAATCCAAAGGCTCATTCGCAAGGTCGCGGTATTTACGTAAGAACTTTGTTTTTACTTTAAATGCAGTTTCTGAAGTAAGTTGAAAATTAGCCATAGCACTTTTTATTTGATGCAAAAGTAATAAAAAATATTTGTTAGGGATTGCGCTTTTTATTTCAGCACAGGATAAACTATGTGTTGAAAAAGTTTCTGCACGATAATTGTGTTAAATCGCCGTTATAAAATCTAATCACATATTAAAGCCTTTTAAATCAAAAAATCAATTATGAAAAAGATTATTCTATCTGTTGTTTTCCTAACGGTAGGTTGGGCAGCAGCTCAGGCACAAAGCTTTAACCTCGGTGTTAAAGCAGGTGTAAATCTGGCCAAAATAAATGCTGATTTTGCCAGCGAAGAAAACAGACTGGGTTACCAGATTGGTGCCTGGGCACGCATTGGTGGTTCCAGCTTTTATGTACAGCCCGAAGCCTATATCGGCAGCAAAGGAAATAAATTTGTTAGTGTAACTACAAATAACGGAACCGAGGTGTCTGCAGAAGGTAAGGTTAAATTCACCACATTAGATGTACCGGTTTTGCTGGGAACTAAATTCGGAGCGAAAAACTTAAACTTCCGCTTGATGGCCGGCCCGGTAATTTCATTTGTACTGGATGAAAATTCCAGCTTTAGCTCGGCCTATCAGCAGGCTACAGATTTTGATAACTACAAAAACCAGGCATTGGGCTTACAGGCAGGTGCCGGTGTGGATGTAGGTGCAATTTCTGTTGACTTACGTTACGAAGCTGGTTTATCTAATATTAGCAAAAGCGAAAAGTATAGCCAGAAACCGAACTTGTTTCAGTTGAGTTTAGGGTTTAAGATCCTGTAAAAGATGACATACAAAGGCAGCCTCGAGGTTGCCTTTCTTATTTAATAAGTGTCAAACTGCCACTTAGCCTCCCACAGTCATTTTTCAGGTCGATCAGGTAATAATAAACACCAACAGGAAGAGGTTTTCCTTTAAAAGTCCCATCAAATGCTTTTGTGTAACCTTTTGAGTAAAACAACTGGTTGCCTGTTCTGTTTAAGATAACAAATTCGGCATTAGGGTAGTTTTCAATGCCCTCGATTTGCCAGATATCATTGAAGCCGTCTCCATTTGGCGTAAATGAATTGGGTACTGTGAGTACTTCTTTCTTCTGGTTGTTAAAGTTTATCAGGTCGCTTCTCACTTCACACCCATAGGTATCAGTTACCATCAAACGATAAATCCCGGGTACGATTTGTTTTAACATTAGTTCTTCGGCAAGAATATTACCATTACCATCTGCCCATTGATAACGAAAAGGTTGTGTACTGCCCACTATGTGAATTCCTGTAACACTTATAGTTTTGCCATCACAGCTGGTAAAAGTTTGCATTTTTGTTAAATCAATTACAGGAAGTATTGCTTCAGTTACCATAAAACGTCCCGCCTCATTGCTACAACCCTCCCCATCTGATGCTATGAGTCTATATATCCCTGGGGAGACATTCCCGAGATTTTCGAGATTAGAGATTTCATTACCGTCTTCATTCAGCCAGGTAAAAAATAGAGGAACATCTGCCTGGTAAGTTTTGATCTGAATCCCTCCATTGTTATTTCCGCAGCTTGCTTTTATAATCCCGTAAGAAGAAACTAAATAATTCCTGCTTTCATCTGCCACTGTATAAATATCAGAGGTAACCTCACATGCACCTGTTCCTGCTTTGAAATAATAGCTTCCAGAAGAAACATCCAAAAGGTCATCTCCAATGGAAACCTTTGTACCTGAACTTGTGTACCATGTTTTCTGCAGATTATTGGCGACGCCAATGTTTCTTATGCTCCCATTTGACTGTCCGCATTTTGCATCTTTGATAACTTTTTTAGAATCATCAATGCTGCTGGCGCTAACACTGATGGTAAAAGGTATAGATTGAACATCACATGCACTAAATTGGCCCGCTTTGAGATAATAAGTTCCAGCTCCAACATACTCAAGGCTTTTACCTTGCCCAACCAAAATGCCCGCACTATTGTACCACCTGAAAACACTGGCATTATAAACATTTAATCCGCTAATACTGCCTGTCGTCTCACTACAAAACACATTGTTCTTTTGTACATTAGTTACATCAATTTCTGGTTTCGAAAAATCCGAAGTTGCCCCGTTCTCATCTGTTCCGAGGCTGGTAACCTTATTATCAATAGTTCCTACATACTTCCAGGCTCCACTATGATCGGTGCTTAAGGTAGCGAACCATGTTTTTCCCTGACAACCCGCACATTCATCTAAATAAAAAAGCTCTACCAATGCGCTGGGTTTATACACTCCGCTTATCTCGTTGGCTGTAATTACTGAGATTTTTGCAGGATCTGATTTTTGGTTTCTAAAAGTGATTGCCCCGTCTTCATTACAATAAATACTGTTCCTCAAAATGGATATAGGGTATGAATTCTCTATTATAATCGCGACCTTATTGTAGGCAATGAAGTTTTTTTCCTGATCGGAGGATCCTCCGATCATACTTTTAGTGCTGGAAAAATTAATATGAATACCAGTGCCATTAGCGTAGTTTTCCGTACCATTAAATCCTGTTCCAATCCAGTTTCGAGAGATGGTAAATCCCCCGTTTACATAGTCTACCCAAATTCCCTTTAACTGACCGGCAATTATATTTTCAGTGATAACTGGCGTACAGCCGTTCCCATTAACGTATATTCCATTCGCAGAGGCAGAGGCCTTTAAAGTCAAGTTCTTATCCAATCCTATAATGTTATTAGAAATAGTTACAAGACCATCACCCCCTCCTATCGCGATCCCATTACGAATATTTGAGGCTATTAAATTCCCCTCAGCAATCGTATTGCCTCCTATTACACTATTTTTTAAAAAACTTAAATCCATTCCAGTTTCATTAGGCATATCAACTACGCCATCCTCGCTCAAACCAAAAATATTTGATGATATTTTAATTTGCTCAATATCGGAACGGGGGATAGTATAGGGCGCTAAAATGCCGGCGTAGCAATTATTAAAACAATTAGGTTTACCGGGCGACCCTATAATAATATCAGAAGAGCCTGAAATAAAAATACCAGCTTTTTTTTCGTCAAGGGAACCCAGCGGATCGGCTTTGAAATTATTGAAACTAAGCCCATAAATTTCAATGTTTTTAGAATTTATCAGCTTGAGTCCGTTAAAATACTCTTTTGCTATCCTGATTAACGAAATTTTTATGTTCGGATTATTGAGTGCCGAAACCGGCTGTGAGGTTGCATCTATAACAACATTAGAACTTATCTGAGGAAGCTCACTTGCTAATGATACCGTAACATCTGATGATGTACTTCCACTTAAATCAAAATAGATATAGTCGGTAGTGACAGTTCCATTTGCATTCGCCAGGATAATCGCTTCACGCAGCGTACCGGGCCCTGAATCGCTGTTTGAGATAACAGTAAAAATAGCAGCACTAAGCTTTCCCGTAATTAGGATGCAAATAAAAAACAAGATTGTCTTTGTCATTACCTATGACCCTCGAAAGAAAAGAAAGCAAAGTCAGTTCACTGACTTTGCTTATGGTAACAATCTCTACTTAATAGAACGTGGTATAAGTTGTAATAGTAGGGATAAAATTTGCGTTGCCTAAAACTCCTTTTATATAAATTGTATATGCCCTTCCTTTAGAAAATGTAAGTGAGGCTGAAGTTGTAAATGCCGCACCTGTTGCAGAATTAACTAAAATAAACTTATTTACAGGAGCTACTCCTGATCCAGGAGTTGGGATCTCTGCCCAGTTCGATGATGCATTATAAGAAACATTTGAAATAAGTTTTGGACCTGTGGCTACATCACCTCGAACCAAATCAAGATTTGGTGCACCGTTTAAAACGTTGATTAATCGAACGAATATTTTTGAGGTGTCAAGAGCAGGTTTGATATCCTCGATGACTAGTGAAGAGGGAATTTTCTTGGTAGCGGTAGAGTATTGGCCGGTGGTAAATATGGTATAATATTTTCCTGCAACTGGATTAATAGGAGTGTTAAAAACTTCTAAGCCACCATCAGCTGTTGCTGCAGCTACAATTTTACCGGTTAAAACATGGGCTCCTGGAGTAGTAGTGGCATAACCTAAATCGGGAAATAATGATGTTGCTGTGGTATAATTATAGCCTGCATTTTCAGTACCAGTACTAGACAAACCAGCCGAAAATTTAATTCCGTCAATAAAGTAATTTATTGTTGGACTACTAGGAGTTACGTTGATAATCTTCAAGTAGGAGTACTTTGGATCACCTGGAGCAATAGTTTCATATTTACTATTCTCCACAAGGGAAAGTTTCTTACATGCTGAAAGCAGCAATACACAAACCGCGATTAGATAGAATATCTTTTTCATCTTTTGAATTTAGGAGTTTAAGGCTGCGAGAACCACATTTTAACGGTATGATAATTTAACTGATCAGCACCAATTTTTTTCAATGCTTCTACGTTCCAGATATACTCTGAGTTATATCTTGGACGGAATCGCTGTGCTGGTTTCCCTCCATTATCGGAAAAGAATAATGGTGGGAAAAAGAAGGTATTTAAGTAAGGATTATTACCCTTAGAGTCTCCTTCATTGTAGTTATATTTCCTCAGGTCGCACCACGTTTCTACGAAACCATAACCATACAGCGCTAAATATTTCTGCAACATGATATCCCTCAAAGTTAATGTAGCTGGAGTCTGTTTCACTGCAGCACTACCAAGATAAGCTGTTTTTTCTGCTGAAGTAATTGCCGTGCCTAGTGCACTTACAAAATCTATGCTCAGAGAAATGCCATTAAGATAAGCAGTATGTGCCAAACTCAAGTTCCCCATTCTAAAAGCAGCTTCGGCTTTTATAAATTGAATTTCGCTCGCCGTCATAATCGGAAAACCAGCATTATCCTTGAACAAATATTTACCAAATGTTGCCCCTGGATTGACCCCATTCAAACTTCCCCATGGATTTGGAACTTGATTTCGAAGAGCCACAGTTCCTGGATCTGACGAGCCTGGATTAGTTCCTCTGTAAAGTCCATCTTGAGACGGTGAAATCATATTGTTCCGCCTTGGATCAATTACTGTTCCGCTTATTCCAACAAGGTACGTACCGTCAAGCAAACCAACGATCATCCTCGTTTGGCGATACGAAGCCAGGTTAGCTCGTAGTGGACCAAAGAAGTTACCATTAGCAGCGGAAGAGCCGGTATTGGGAACAATGAAATTATCTGAATTAGCTGCTAGAGACTTATCAGCATATTCAATAACTTTTGCAGGGTCATAGCTCGCTTTATTGATTAGATTATTTGCATTTCGCGCTAAAAGGCCATAATTAAACTTGATCCATTTGGAATTGTCCCCTGCGTAAGCCAAATCGGAAGTTGCCATCTTCGCTACAGTTCCGGTGCCATCGGTTCTGGAAAAATTAGCTATTGATAGATTTGCCAATCTTACGACTTCAGCATATACATCCGCCTGGGAATCATAATCAAAAGTATATCGATTAGGTTCATATGCTTGTTTGAGGATAATCTCTCCGTGATAATCCGTTGTGATCTGCCAACCCCAGGCTTTTAATGCCTGGGCCAATCCAACAAAATTCCATTCTTGCTTATCAGTGGATTTAGAAATGATAAGGTTTAAATTACCGCCTAAACCATAATAGTTGGTACGCCAGATTTCACCCGCCGCATCACTTGATGCAATGTACCCGTGGGTCTCACCTACATTTACGTTTCCGCCAAAGTATTGTACAATCGGTCCCACATATCGGGAATCAAACTGAGTTCCCCTTTCCATCTGCGCAAATAACGGAGGTGTCAATGTTCTGCTTTCAGCTTCTTGAGGAGTTGCAGGATCTGTATTAATATCCAAATATTTCTTACAACCGGATGATAGTATAATTGCACAACATGCAATTAATAAATATGCCTTTTTCATTTTACTTCTTGTTAAAAACCAATTTTAAGACCAAAATTATAACCTCTTGGCTGCCCCGCAGATCCATAGTCGATTCCATTACCTCCCAATCCTCCAGCAGCCGCACTCAAACCACTGGTTTGCGGATCAACACCATTATAATTAGTTAACATCAACAGGTCTGTTCCGGTAAAGA
Source organism: Pedobacter frigidisoli (assembly GCF_032678525.1). GTDB lineage: Bacteria > Bacteroidota > Bacteroidia > Sphingobacteriales > Sphingobacteriaceae > Pedobacter > Pedobacter frigidisoli_A. The sequence continues at coordinate 909,564 of NZ_JAVTSE010000002.1, read as the reverse complement.
ATACACTTGCACTTTTAAAAACTTTGTTATTTGTGAATAAACTTTTAGGCAAGTTATAACTAAGGGTAATATCTTTTAGTCTTACCCAGTTAACATCTTTCTGAATAAAATCTGCGGTATTAAATGATGTTGAATAATAACTAGTTGTGATATAAGGGATCACTACGATATTATTTTTTGTTGGATTAGCAGTATTTTCCAATCCGTCTCTAAAAACCCCCTCTATTATACGTGGAGTTTCACGATCTAAACTTAATTTAGACAATCCCCGAATGTAAAGGTACTCTTCAGTAGCATTGTAAATATCTCCTCCAACTTTAACGTCGAGTAAGAATGACAGGTTGAAATTCTTATAGGTGAAACTGTTTGTTATACCAGCTGTAAAATCTGGAGTTCTGTCTCCAACAAAAGTATAATTCGTATCCTTTATAGGCATTCCACTCGTAGGATTAATTAAAACCTGTCCAGCATTATTACGTAAATAGTTTGTTGCTGCGATAGAAAGCAGAGACGATCCTAATGAATACTGAGCTCTTGCATAATCAGTTAGCCAGGTATCAGATAAATAAAAGACATCTTGACCAGCAGGTAAAGAGATTAATTTTCCACGATTTCTTGAAATATTGGCTGATATATCCCAACTGAAATCTTTTTGCTTGATTGGGGTGCCCTTAACCATAAGCTCAAATCCCCTGTTCCTAATCTTTCCGCTGTTAATATATCCTAAAATTGCACCCGTGGCATAACTTAAACGGGGAGCAGTTATTTGCTTGTCCGAAACATTTTCATAAATTGAAAAATCAAATGAAAGCCTGTTATTAAAGAAACCCAGTTCAAAACCTGCTTCCTTTGAGGTTGTAAATTCTGCCACCAAATTAGGATTACCTGCAGTAACATCTGTTGCGAAACCACCACCGGTTGTGGTCTGTGCGAGTAATTTGGTAGAAGTCACATATGCATTTCTTGCATCCTTCCCAGATTGACCATAGGAAGCCCTTAACTTTCCGAATGATAACCATTTTAAATCCTTTACAGCTTTCAGATCTGAAAACACAAAACTTAGTGATGCCGCGGGATAAAAAAAGCTGTAGTTAGCAATCGGTAAGGTAGAGGAGTAATCTTGTCTTCCTGTCAATGTAAGGAATAATACGTCGTCGTACCCTAATTCCGCTTGTGCAAATCCCCCTACTTTTCTTTTGATAATGTTATTGTAAGCAACCCGTTGTGTAGTTGGGTCGGTGTTATTAATGCTGTAATAATCCTGTTCGTAAAATCTGGTTCCGAATTGTGCATTGGTTTCATCTGCGTCGTCTAATAAGTCACCGCCGATACGCAATACAGGTTTAAATTTACCGAAATCCTTCCGAAAAGTACCTACTAATGAGGCATTGAAAAGACGCTTAACATCGCTATAAGTATTTATACCACCTCCGGAATAAACAGTTCCGGAAACGTTAGATGAATAAGATTGCGGATGATAGGCGGACATACCCGTTTGTGTAAACATATCAGCACCTACTCTACCGACAACGGAAAACCACTTGGTTGGCGTATAATCCAATCCGATGTTAGTGATAGAACGATTCAGTTTATCCGAGTTTGGGTTCTTATTAATTGCCCAATAAGGATTATCCAACTCTCCAGATAAACTTCCGGTAATAGTTCTACGTCCCCCGGTAGCCGGATCTATGTAATTACGCATATCATCAACAATCGGCCACGAAAGCGCACTTAGCATCGCACTACCTGACCCTTTATAAATCTTATCTGTTTTGGAAGATATGATGTTAATCGACGCGTTTAGACTTAGTTTATCGCTTATTCGCGAAACACCACTCAATTTAAAGTTAATACTATTATAACCTGTACTAGGAAGATAACCAGATTGATCTGTGTAAGATAAGCTTGATCTCACCGAGAGCTTTTCAGATCCTCCTTCCACAGATGCATTGTGTTTTTGAGTGAAACCAGTCTGATAAAAATTTTCAACATTATTATACATAGGTAGGTTTGCCGGATACTTCGCCCCAAAATATGTACGCGTTCTCAACTCCTCATCAAAAATCCCCCCGGCACCACCACCATATACGGTCTGGATTTCCGGAAACCGGTAGGCATTCTCAACTCTGAAGTTGTTGCTATAACTTGCCCGCGCCGTTCCCGCCTTAGCTTTTTTGGTGGTGATTACTACCGCTCCTGAAGCACCTTCTGTACCATATAGTGCCGCAGCCTCGGGACCTTTCAAAATTGTTATCGACTCAATCTCTTCTGGATTTATATCCATTCCCCTGTTGCCGTAATCATTTGTTCTGTTAAAATTTCCTTGTCCAACAAGGCTGTAATCAGAAAATGTTTTATTTGATATCGGCAGACCGTCAACTACAAACAAGGGTTGATTATCTCCATCTAAAGAAACACCCCCGCGTATAATGATCTGAGAAGACGCTCCAGGAGCACCTGTGGTGGGTGTAATAATAGCACCAGCAACGCGCCCCTGCAACGCATTAAGAAAGTTATCTCTTTGCGTTTCCGCAATTTCTGTCCCCTTTAGAGTCTGGGCTGCATATCCAAGAACTTTTTTGGATCTGGATATCCCTTGGCCCGTTACCACAACCTCTTCCAGATTACTCGCGTCAGTAATCATGTTTACGGTTATTGATGTTTGTTTACCTATTGATATTTCTTGAGTCCGATATCCAATATAAGATACAATCAGAATGTCCGTGTTAATAGCCTTTACAGAAAAATTTCCGTCAGCATTTGTTTGTGTAGCGACCATTGTGCCTTTCACGCGAATGGATGCTCCGGGAATCGGCCCATCCGCGGATGTGACCTTACCTGTTACCGTAATTTGTTGCGCAATAGCATGCGCCAGCAACAAAAACGTACCAAGAATAGTTAGTAGTAGTTTTTTTTTCATAAACTTCCTAGTTTAGGATAATGAATTAGTTAGTTGATTGTTGTTAGTAGTTTGCCTTTAATAAAACACGCATAATCACGCACTTTACTTATCATTTAGCTAATATCATAATTGTTTTTTGAATTAAAAACAATTTAACAAACTATTTAACAAGGCGTAACAAAATTAAATTGCAGAAACACGCACAAACACGCAAATATTTGAAAACAATTTTTACATTCGTCTAAGCTCATCAAACTATGTTAAAAAAAGAACGCCACGATTTTATTATGCGCCAGATTAACCTGCACAACCGAGTGCTCACATCAGATCTGGTACAATTGTTAAATGTTTCTGAAGATACCATCAGAAGAGACCTGCAGGAGCTGGTAGATGATGGCTTACTGTTCAAGGTTCACGGCGGAGCCCTTTCAAAGTCATACCACAGCTCTTTTGACGACAGCACTGTTTACGCCAGAGACAGTAAGATTATCATTGCCAAAAAAGCAATTTCTTTAATTAAAGATGGAATGGTTGTGCTTATCGGTGGCGGCACGACAATAATTGAGTTTGTGAAGCAGCTCCCTCAAAATATAGCGGCAACTTTTTTTACCATCAGCCCCCTGGTAGCTGTAGAACTGGCAAAATACAATAACGTAGAAGTGATACTAATTGGCGGCCTCTTCTCTAAAAACTCTCAGATTACCTATGGCGGACACGTAATCAGTCAGCTTGCAGAAATCAAAGCTGATTTATGTTTAATGGGAACAAGTGCCATACATCACGAAGAAGGATTAACCGATACCGACTGGGAGATTAACCAGTTGAAAAAAGCCATGATTGCCTGTTCAAAGAAAACAGCGGTACTGTGCATTTCAGAGAAACTGGACATTACGCTCAGACTAAAAGTATGCCCCATCGAAAGTATCAGCTATCTGGTAACGGAGCTTGAAAAGGGCCACGGGCTGCTGGAGGGGTACAGGCAAAAGCGTGCTGAAATACTATAATTAACAGCTTCCTGCATATAAGATGCAGGAAGCTGTTTTTATTTAAAATGCTGGGTCTGCAGGAGTGTTTTTATTATTATCCCTTTCCTGAAAAGGATAAGGGAAGAAATTCCTTTTCCGGTCAGTAAGTGGCAATGCAAATCTCCTCATATCTTCCAGCTTCAATCCTGAAGCATATAGCTCAATGCAGCGGTGCTTATAAATCAGACTTAACAACTGCTGTTGCGTAAAAGGGCCTGTTAAGGCAGGAAGGGCTGCCGCCACACCAAACAAATCGGTTGTTTTAGTTACTACTTTATTTAGTTCAGCTAAACTATTGGTCAGATCAGGTGTACTCTGGCGTGCATAAGATTCGGCTTTGATCAGCGTAATTTCTCCTGGCAAATAAATTGGGAAAGGACTGGATGTAGCTGTAGCAAAACCAGCCATTCTTATCGTTGCAGGCGTTCCGGCAGTGGTGGTATAAAATGCAATTCTTTTATCCGCAGCATCCGGCACATACGTTCCTGTTAAGCCCAAATTAGTATTTGTGGGTTGAAATACATTATTTGATGAAATGATGGTGAACAAGATATTTGGAGAAGTTGCATCAAATTTGAAGAATGATGATTTTGTAAGATCAACAGCATTAGCCTCACTTAAAGCAAGTGCGTAATTACCTGAAAACAAAGCATACCTCGCCTTAAGTGCATGAATGGTATTTATGATGTTTACGTCTGTTGGTACATTTGCCGAAAATGCTGCCGATACCGGATTTGCTGTTGTCACCGTAAGGGCATTATCTAAAACTGAAATTGCTTTTGTAAAACCTGCAGCCCTTGTAATATAGGTAACATTGGCGCCTGTTCCGTTAGGGATATTCTCCCAGTATTGCGACATGCTTCCTATAGCCAGCGCCTTGAAAATACTGGCATAGGCAATTAATCCTGCTGCATATCCTTTATCAGGTAAATTGTTCGCATTGGTAATCACAAGGTCGGCATCGTAAACAATTTTATTTGCGCTGGTCCACATATTATACAGAATGGTATTGGTACCATCTACCGAACTTCCGCCGGTACTTAACTGTAGTTCGGGGATATTACCGGCATTCAGCAATTGGAGCTCGTTGGTTACAAAGCCATTAGACGCCACGGCATTGAACATCACTCCGGTTCTGCTCAATGTATATACCCGCTGCAAGCCTATTGCTACTGCTGTTAATCCCTGCTGGGAATTAAGGGCCACGTCTGTTTTAGCACGTGACGGATCCTGATATTCTTTTGTACAAGACGAAAAGAAAACGGCACCTAAAATTGCGGCACCTAAATATATCGATGTAATACTTTTCAAATTTTTCATAATTTCCCTGAGCGATTAAAATTTAACCTGTAAACCTAAACTGAAAGTGCGGGGGATAGGAACCGAACCAAAATCAATGTTTCTTAAAATGGTTGACTGGCCTCCCGAGTTAAGCTCAGGATCATATCCTTTGTAATTATCCCAGGATATAAGATTTCTGCCGCTGAGTGTTACCGTTAAATCACGGAAATATTTCACTTTGCCGATATTGTAACTTAAAGAAACTTCTCTTAGCTTAACAAAAGATCCATCGTCAATTCTCCACTCTTCAGTAGCATATACACCGGCCACATATCCGCGTGGCAGTTGCCCTAAATCTTCCATCTCTGCTACTTTGCCATTGCCAACCCCCTGGCGTGTTCTCCAGTCTGCATTCCATACATCACCTCCCTGAACAGCATCAAGCTGTATGTGAAGATTAAATTTTTTGTAGGTAAAATCATTAACAAAAGAAGCGGTATAATCCGGATTTGGATCACCCAGCACCTTTCTTAAGGTGGTTCCTGTAGGTAAACCATTTGCATCCCTGAGCGGTGTGTAAGTGGTGGCTGAGGTTTGCGTTCCCTTTTCTAACTGAGGTATTCCTGCAGCATTTGTCAGCAGGCTGCCGTCGGGATTTCGGGCAAAGAAAGTTCCGTAAAATACACCAATCGCCTCACCATCAATAATGGCAACCGGCGCACCGGGATTAGTACTAAACAACCTTAGTCCTCCAACATTTAAGGCTTTATTTCTGTTTCTGTTGAACACAAGAGAGCTGTTCCAGCTAAAATCTTTCGCCTTTAGAGGTGTGCCCGAAACTACCAGTTCTATTCCCTTATTACGCAAGGCTCCGATGTTATCCAGAAAACTCGAAAAACCGGTTGAAGGGGCCGTAACGCTGGCAATTAACAAATCGCTAACTTTTTTATTATACCAGTTGAACTGAAAACCCAGCCTGTTTTTAAAGAATGATAAATCAGTACCCAGTTCGAGTTCCCGCTGACGCTCTGGCTTAACATTTTCATTAGCCAGTGTTGCACTGGAGAACAAAGATGCCCTGCCCAGAAATGACTGGGTAGAATAGGCATTGATCCTGTCGTATGCACCAATTCCGGTTAAATTTCCGGATTCGCCATAAGCAGCCCTGATTTTAAAAGTATCCCACCAGGATGAAACTCCAAGATTCTTCCAGTAATCTGTTGAGGACAATACGTAACTACCATTACCCTTAAAATAAGTCTGGGTTCTGTTACTTGCCCCGAATACGGTACTTTGATCCACACGAACTGCACCGGTTAAAAACAAATGATCTTTGTATTTGAAGGTTTGCTGTAAATATCCGCCCGAAACCGATAGCTGGGTTCTTCCGTCGACACTCGGTAGCTGCGTGGCTGCGGCATTTACAGTTTCGATTAACGGAGCTAAACCTCTGCCATTTACAAGCTGATAACGTGTCTGTTCGTACTGAAAAGAGTAACCCAGCTGTGTTGTAGAAGAAATAAGGTCAGAAATTTTGGCCTGATAATTCGCATTGATCTCATTGTTGAACTGAAATGCATTATTTGAAGCGGCACTGGCATATCCGTTCAATGTTCCATCTAAAGTGGCTCCGCCTCCATAAAAATCGGGGTTAACATTATAAGCAAAAGGAGGAATATAGGTTGTTCCGTTTGCGCCCGAATTATCTACCCCAAGCACGAAGTTTAAAGTGAGGTTTTTTACAGGATACAGTTTAAGGTTTGCACTGGCAATTACCCTGTTGGTTTCCTGACGTTGTTTAATATCCTCTATTACCGACACCGGATTTACCCTTCCGCGTTCTCCTATAGCCAGTAAGTTACCGTTTGCATCTCTGGCAAACAAATCATGAAAGTTACCGATAATGGTTACCGAGTTCATGGGTGAGAAGAAGGAGTTTCCATCGGGCTTCTCATTAGCCGCACTCCTGATGTAATTCAAACCGGCACTAAATGATGCCCAGTCTGTAATTTTTTGATCGAGGTTAGCGCGAAGATTGTAACGGCTAAAATCTGTATTCTTAATAATCCCCTGATTGGTAAAATAACTTGCAGAAGTATAGAATTTGGTATTATCTGATCCACCACTTACAGAGACTGTGTTATCGGTACCATATCCGGTTTGAAAGATATAATCCTGATAGTTATACCGGGTAACAGGTGTGGTATTGGTCAGTGTAGGGGTTAGAATATCCTGTGTTTGCGAGTTTACCGATCCGCCAAACTTAATGGGTGCCTGGTTGACTTCAATTTGTTTTCTCAGCTCACTTATTGTTAAGCTTGTATTAAAACTCACCTGGGCCTTGCCGCTTAAGCCTCGTTTGGTAAAAATCTGAATCACACCTGAGTTTGCCCTCGAACCATAAATGGCCGCAGCGGCAGCTCCGTTTAAAACCTCAATCCGGTCAATATCCGCGGGGTTTATATCTACCATCCTGTTCTGGCCAATACTGCCAACAAAATTCCCTCCATCATAGTTAGACGAAGTATTGGTTACCCGGGTAGTCGAGTTATTTACAATAACACCATCGATGATATAAAGTGGTTCTGAAGATGAATTTACCGAGCTTATTCCCCTCAGCCTTACCGACATCCCGCCTGCAGGATCGCCTGAATTCTGACTGATTTGCGCCCCTGCTGTTTTACCCTGCAGCGATGAAAGTACATTGCCACTTGGTGCCTTGTTCAGATCATCTCCCTTAACGGTACTCACATAACTACCCAGTTCCTTTCTTGTTGTTCCTGCCGAAGTTCCGGTTACAATTACCTCATCAAGGCCTACCGCATCAGTAATGAGGGTTGCATTTAGCTGCACAGCATCCGTACTACCTAAACTCAGTGTTTTGCTCAAACTTTTATAACCTACAAAAGAAAACTGAACCTGATAACTGCCTGGCGATAAATCAACAGCAAATGAATAACTCCCGTTTGGGTTGGTACTGGTTGCCAGATTTGTATTTAAAATCTTAACCACAACACCCGGGATCGGCTCATTACCGGTACCATCTGTAACCTTACCGGTTATAGCGTACCGTTTACTTTGGGAATGGGCCATTTCTGCACTACAAAGCACCAGAAACGGGATCATCAAAATAGCATACCACTTTGACAACCAGGTAAGGTAATATTTTTCCATAAATCAGGATTTAGTTTTGAGATTAGTCTTAAACAAATTTAACAAAATACCCGGCAAACGAAAATCCATCATCATTTAAATGATCAGAAATACTATATCACCTATCCCCTATTCCGGAAAACTGATTTTGCCCATGCAAACTGATGGAACCCCCTGCCTATTCCCGAAGTTGATAGGGGTACCACATAGACTTTCATTAGCTAATACCGCAAATAAAACGGCCTCTTTCGCATCTGGATTAATATTGAGGTCTTGCGTGGTATAAAAAGCGGCGAAAGGTAGTTTGTCCTTTAGCAGTTTTACCAATAGGCGATTGTGCATTCCACCACCACTCATATAAATCTGCACCGATAAATCATTGCCGAAACATTTTTGAATGGCACCTGCTATAGCCTGAGCCGAAAAATGACAAAGTGTTGCCATAACATCCTGATCAGCAATTTCTTCAGTTGAAGATACTTTTTGGGCCTGGGCAAGATAATGCAAATTAAACAACTCTGGACCAGTGGTTTTGGGAAAAGTCAAATCAAAAAACTCATTGGATAGTAGTGCTGTTAAAAGGTGATCATTGCACTTCCCGGCCAAGGCAACTGCTGCACCCTCATCATAGAACTTGCCATATTGCTGCTGCATATATTGATCCATCATCGTATTTCCTGGCCCCACATCAGTAGAAAATATATCACTGGCATTTAAATCCGATGGCAGATAAGTGAAGTTCGCAATTCCCCCTATATTAAGCATGACCCGGTTTTCTCCCTTTTTCGAAAAAACCAGATAGTCTCCATAAACAGCTAATGGCGCGCCTTCCCCTCCTGCAGCCAAATGTTTTTGTCTGAAATCAGATAATGTTATAATTCCTGTTTTCACTGCAATGTGATCCCCATCGCCAATCTGAAGTGTTCCATTGGGATAGTCAGACTTACCATGCAGACTCTTTGGTGCATGGAAAATAGTTTGTCCATGACTGGCAATGATATCCACATCAACAGGATCTATGTCCCATTCAGCAAGAGCTTCATTGATGAGCCTGGCATGTACATCTGCTATATGCTCATTCATTAAACACACGAGTTCCAGATCGGCATCCCTTTTCGAAAAAATGGACTTTAATTTATCTCTAAAATCATTTGTGTAGGAGCCTGTTTTAAATTCCAGCACCACTATCTCCGTATTCCCACCACTCCCCTTCACCTTACACAAAGCAATATCTAAGCCATCCATAGAGGTTCCACTCATTAATCCAATGATTAAACGCTCCTCTTTTAAGGCTTTCAGATATAACTTTTCAATCTGGTTATTCATGGCAAATTATTTTAAAAGATGATCAAACGTTTGTTTTAGTAACGGGCATTAGATTTGTAAAAATACTTACAATAAAAGTAAATAACCATCATTATATATTGATCATAACTATATATATTTACTGCTCCGTACATTAAAAACCATAAAAAATGGCTAGATTAAATCTACTGGAGGAGACACGCTTCGAGAAGCTTCCCGTAACCGTGTTCGATAATCCAAAAATTGCTTCTGTTAATGTGGCACATCGCATTGCCAATCTCATTAAGTCAAAACAAGCAAACAACGCACCTGCAGTACTGGGCTTAGCAACAGGTGTAACCCCGATAGCAGTGTATGCCGAGTTGGTAAGACTGCACAAGGAGGAGGGGCTAAGTTTCAAAAACGTAATTACTTTCAATCTCGACGAGTATTATCCGATGCAGCCTAACGCCGCACAGAGTTACGTTACCTTCATGAACGAAAATCTTTTCGATCACATTGATATCGACAAAAACAATGTTCACATTCCGGATGGCACCCTGCCTTTGGAAGATATCGCTGCTTTTTGCCTCGATTATGAGAAAAAAATTGGCGAACTGGGCGGTCTTGATATTCAGATCCTGGGTATCGGACGTACAGGCCACATTGGGTTTAATGAACCCGGTTCAGCTCCTAATTCAGGTACCCGCCTGGTAACACTCGACGATCTGACCAGACGAGATGCAGCCCGTGACTTTGGCGGAAAGAGCTTCGTACCTACCAAAGCCATCACAATGGGCATCGGAACTATCTTCAAAGCCCGCGAAATTATCCTGATGGCCTGGAACCGCAAAAAGGCCTCAATTATTAAAAAGGCAGTCGAAGGTGAAATCTCAGGCGAAGTTCCTGCCACTTACCTCCAGCTTTCTCAAAATGTCGAATTCATCCTCGATAGCCCCGCAGCTTCAGAACTTACACGCTTCGATACCCCCTGGTTGGTTAAAGACTGCATCTGGACAGACGAACTCATCAGAAAAGCGGTGATCTGGCTGGCGAATACACTTAAAAAGCCAATCTTAAAATTAACTGAAGACGACTATAATAACAATGGAATGGCACAGCTGGCTACCGAAAAAGGGCCGGTTTATAACATCAACATTCATATTTTCAATAAATTACAACATACCATTACCGGATGGCCGGGAGGAAAGCCAAATGCTGATGATTCCCAGCGCCCGGAAAGAGCTGAACCAGCGAAAAAAAGGGTCATTATCTTCTCCCCCCACCCTGATGATGATGTCATCTCAATGGGTGGTACCTTCATCCGGCTGGTGGATCAGAAACATGATGTGCATGTGGCCTACCAGACGTCAGGTAATACGGCTGTTTGGGATGATGATGCGCTTCGTTTTGTAGAATTCAATGTCGATTTTACAGAAAAAATGGGCATCGAAAATGCACACCTGAAGGAACTCTATCAAAAAATGAGGACCTTCATCGAACAAAAGAAACCAAATCAGATTGATACTCCGGAAATTCAAACGGTAAAAGGCCTGATCAGGAAAGGTGAAGCCATCGCCGGAGCCCGGTATTGCGGCCTGGAAGACGATCATATCCATTTTCAGGCACTTCCTTTTTATGAAAGCGGAAAAAGCCAGAAAAATCCCGTTACAGATGCGGATATCGAACTGACCATTGAGCTGCTTCAAAAAGTAAAGCCCCAGCAGGTTTATGCCGCAGGTGATTTCGAAGATCCCCACGGTACACATATTGTATGTTTCAACATCATCCTGGCAGCCCTTACCCGCCTGCGTAAAACCGAAGAATGGGCAAAAGATTGCTGGCTATGGATGTATCGTGGTGCATGGCACGAGTTTGAAACCCACGAAATTGAAATGGCAGTTCCGATTTCCCCGAAAGAGCTGGAACGAAAAAAATATGCAATATTTAAACACCAGAGTCAGAAAGACAGGGCTGTTTTTCCAGGTGATGATGCAAGGGAGTTCTGGCAACGTGCAGAAGACAGAAACCGCGAAACGGCAAAAGCCTATGATGACCTGGGCCTGGCAGAGTACGAGGCCATGGAAGCCTTCGTAAGATGGAAATTCCAGGACTAACTTAACTTTCACACTTCCGAAGTCGGGCGCCGCCAGATTTCGGAAGTTTCCCCTTTGGTTTCTTTAAACTTTAATAATGATGTTTCGCTTATACATAAAGTATAGCAGCACATAAAACCCCAGTACGTAAGAAATTGCCCACACCAAAGAAGCATTTATTGGAGAAAAGAACGGTGTAAAACAGCTGCTATAAAATTTCTCCAGCAAGGGTGTTTTCGATCCGTCTGCGTTGCTGAGCTTGATAAAGTTCAGTAATCTTGGCATCAGTCCTGCCAGAAAAAATACGGTAATGGCATTTACGCCATACACCACGAATGGTGTGGTCATACGCTTATAACCCTGAACATCAATTAACCAGTAACATAGTGCCAAACCCATAGCCGCTAAGCCACCCGCATATAACACATACGAGCTGGTCCACAATGCCTTATTAATGGGAAACTGGAGATCCCATAATAAACCCAGCACAGCCGAGGCAATACCAGCAGTAAACAACCAGGCTACCTTGGTAGGATGGTCGATATCTTTTCGCCGCATCCAAACACCCACCAGAATTCCGAACAAGCAAGTCCCAACCGCAGGTAAAGTAGTTAAAATGCCCTCCGGATCCCAGGTTTTAGATGATGCCCAGGTATGTGCTTCAGTTAGGATTCCCCTGTCAATCCAGGCAGCGAGATTGGTTTCTTTCTCCAGATTCGGATAACCTACCCCGGGAACGGGAACAAAAGTCATAAGCGCCCAGTAAATGCCCAGAATCGCAATGAATATCCTAAATATCGTTTTAGTGGAACATTTTAAAAAGAGGATGCTGCTGATGATAAAAACTATCCCGATGCGCTGGAGTACGCCTAACAAACGAACGGTTTGGAAAGCTTCCAGCAAGCTCTTGCCATCCAGAATCACAGCCATCAGCTTGCCGAATATCGCGAGAAAAAATCCCAATAGATAGAGCGTAATTCCCCTTTTCACCGCTTTCAGTATCACTTTACCATGATTTGCTGCATCTGTTTTACTACTCCCCATCGCGAATGCTATGGATACCCCCACTATCCAGAGAAAAAACGGAAAAATTAAATCAGTAGGTGTGCAGCCATTCCATTCTGCATGCTCCAATGGCGCGTAAATGTGCCCCCAGCTTCCAGGATTGTTCACCAGAATCATTGCAGCAACAGTTAAGCCCCTGAAAAAATCAAGCGACAGCAGGCGTTGTTTGGGTTCGGTCATAGTCTGGTTGGGTTAATCGAACTAATTTAGAGCTTTTGATCGCCAATTCAAACTATCATCACGACATTATTTTGCCAATGGCACCTCAACCCCTACAGGCCCGCTTGGTTCACTTTCATTCTTCAGACGATCTAAAGCCGTAACCAGGTAACTATAGCGCTTTCCTGCTTCAACACTCGTATCAATAAATGTCGGGTAATCCTCAAAGCTGATTTTAACAATGTTTTTAGGATCAAACACGGAAATCTTCTCCCCTTCATCAAACCGGTAAATCACATACCCGGAGGCCGTTTCTCCGTCCTTTGCTTTCAGTGGATTCTGCCATTTTAAATGCACCCCATCCTTCAGCGCATCGGCTGTTAGCGCCTGAGGCTCATTAGGAGGAACCTCATCCAGCCATGGCATTTGCGGAGGCAGTGCCTGGTATTTATAAAAATCGTTTTTCAGGGAATCACCTACTGCTCTACCCACGGTACTTAATGATTTAGAACTGAAGTAAACACTACCCTGTATCCGGCTATTATCTCTGATGTAACGAATTTGCCTCGGCAACTCTGAAAGGTTTCTCCATGCCATTTCAGCCTTGGAGTTGACAAGGTAAGCACCCTGCCCGATATACACATGCCGGCCATAGCTGTTATTACTCCACCAGTCTACCAGGGTTCCGAATGGAGCCACTCGCCTGGTAAAGGTAAAGTAGATCTGCGGATTGATATAGTCTACCCAGCCTTCTCTAACCCACTTCCTGCTATCCGCAAATAACTCTGCATAATTCGACAAACCACTGGTTGCTGAACCTTCCGGATCCTCATTCTTATTTCTCCAGATACCAAACGGACTCACACCAAACTTTACCCATTTTTTATAATGATGAATACTGTCATCCAGCTGCTTAATCAGCATATCTACATTGTTTCTTCGCCAGTCTCGTATATCCGAAAAATTATTAGGGAATTTACTAAACGTTGCGCTGTCATTGATCGTTTGTCCTTCAATTTTATACGGATAAAAATAATCGTCGAAATGGATTCCATCAACATCATAACCTTTCACTACATCTAAAATAACCTGAACAATATATTCCCTTACATCCGGAATCCCCGGATCAAACTGCTTTTTGCCACCATAAGTAAAAAACCAGTCCGGATGCTTACGAAATGCATGATCTTCACTGAAAACGGTGCTGCTACTCATGCTCGCCCGATAAGGATTGAACCAGGCATGCAGCTCCATTCCCCGGAAATGGGCTTCTTTAATCGCAAAGGCCAAAGGATCATATCCAGGTGCTGGCGCAAGTCCCTGTTTTCCCATCAGCCACTGGCTCCAGGGCTCACGTGATTTGGAATAGAAGGCGTCACCGGCGGGCCGTACCTGCAAAATAATAGCATTCATGCCCTGACTTTTATGCCTTTCAAGGATGCCGATAAGCTCCTGTTTCTGCTGATCTACCGTTAACCCAGGGCGTGAAGGCCAATCAATATTAGTCACAGTAGCCACCCAAACGCCCCTGAATTCTCTTTTTGGTGCAATTTTTGATAATGGTTGTGCATTTAATATATTCGGTATTACTGTTAAAGTTAAAAGTGCGTATAGTAAGTTTTTAAACATTATCTCTGTATTGTTTTCTGTTCAGGGTGTGTGATTCTGTTATTTTAATACAAATCAACATTAGCATTAAACGATTTTTTTTAAAAAGTCTTATAATCTTTTTTAAAAATTATAATTTGCGCCCGCTAATTTAATTGTGTACCCCATTTACCTATGGAACAACAAAAGTATATTAATTTAAGAAGATACAGCATTATTAAAAAATGGAACCACAAAAGATTAATAAGGGCGATAGAAACAAAATTTACTTCCTGGTCATCGTTATCGCTGCACTAGTCGGTGTAAATGCCTACCTTTTCTTTAAGGATCGACAGCAGAGCGAAAAATTTGTGACGGTGAGCACTGAAAAAGATAAGCTGCGTTTAGAGGTAGAAAAAATTGAAGTGGAACTGGATAAGGTAAATGCCCTCAACCTTGATCTGAACGAAAAACTTGTGGAAGAACAAAAGCTTGCCCGGGAAAAAATTGAAGAATTAAAACAATCGCTGGAAAAGAACCAGATAACTCAGGGAGAACTTGATAAAGCCAATTCACAAATCAATGAATTGAAAACCTTTGTAAAAAACTATAACGACCAGATTATACAACTGCAAAAAGACAATATCTTTTTAAAGAATAGTAAAGATAGCCTCGAGAATACGCTGAGAAATATAAGCAACAAAGCTTCCAGCCTCGAGAGTGAAAACGCAAACCTGAATGCTAAGGTAAAGAAAGCCGCAGCACTTAAACTTCAGTCGGCCGATATTGTTGCCTTCAGAACTAAATCCAGCGGCAAGAAAGTAGAAGTTACAAAATCTTCAACAGCAGAAAAGCTCAGTGTACGCTTTAATGTGGTACCTAACCAGGTTGCCGAGAAAGGCCACCACAATATTTACCTCAGGGTATTTGATCCGGCTGGAAATCTCCTTGCCGACGAAAGCAATCGTTTCGAAGCCGATGGCCAGGAAATGCAGTTCAGCCACTCCATCTACATCGATTACAATAACGACGACAGCACTTATGTAATTGATTGGGCAAATCCTAAAGCCTTTATAAAAGGCATCTACACCGTTATCCTTTACGCAGACGGAAACACCATGGGCAAAGCCCAGATCGAGCTGAAATAAATCAAACTTGCGGCTAAGCCAGCTTTAAGCTCAGATAAAAAGTTGTTCCTGTTCCACTGCCCGAAGTAAATCTGATTGTTCCTCCGGCATTTTCTATGGCTTGCTTTACAAAAGCCAGCCCCAAACCGGTACCGGAAGTTTTTGTAGTAAAATTAGGTACGAAAATTTTATCCTGCAGCAGCTCAGGAATTCCCTGACCATTATCTTTAATTTCAATGTAAGCCCTCAAATCATCATTGTATAAACTCACATTGATGATGCAGTGGGTATGGCTATCCATAGCCTCAATGGCATTCTTAAATAAGTTATTGAACGTGCGAAGCAGCTGATCATGATCGGCCAGTAACCTGATATCATGGTCCGTTTTGTTAAACACATTAATCTCCACGTTTTCAGTATTTTTGTATACCTCCCTGGCCTGTTCTATAACAGGAAGAATATCCAGTTTCTCCAGATTCATATCAGGCATTTTTGCAAAGTTTGAGAATTCCGAAGCAATTTTTGAAAGGCTGTCAATCTGCTCAATAAAAGACTTACTAAACTTATTAAATTTCAGCTCAAAATTCGGATCCTTCTCCCTCCATGATTTATCCAGTAACTGCACCCCGAGTTTCAGCGGAGTAAGCGGGTTTTTGATCTCGTGGGCAACTTGTTTAGCCATTTCCCGCCATGCACTCTCGCGTTCAGAACGCGCAAGCTTTAAAGCACTCTCTTCCAGTGCTGCAATCATACTGTTGTACTCTTTAATCAGCGAACCTATTTCATCATGGCGCCGCCAAACTATCGGCTCACTCCTTTGCCCGATCTTGGTTTTGCTGATGCTCTCCTGTATGAAAGTCAGAGGACTCGTAATCTGGTTAGCCAGAAATACAGCCAGCACACCAATAGCAACAAATACCAAAGCATAAATATTAATCAGATTGCTCACGAATAAAGCAATTTTATCAGAATACTCTTCCTCGTTTGAATAGTTCGGAAGCCCTATATAGGCTACTGTTTTATTCTGTGAGTTTCTAACCGGCGCATAGGCTGCAGCATAAGTAAGCGTTCCGATCTTTTCTTCAGAATTGATGTATTCCGACCGGTTTAAACTATGAAGATAAGCATAAGCCAAAGGCCCCATTTTTCTACCAATCACTTTATAATTATACAGTTTCGGATAGGTAGTCATCAATAAATTTCCATCAACATCATATAAATTCAGGTCTGCATTATTGATATCAGCAAAGTTGTTAAATTCAGCAACAGCATTTTCGTCGTTGGCAATCGTTCCATTGTTGAATATCTGCTTTTCAAAGTTCTGCTGAACCTTTCTGATCTTATCTTTGATCAGTAAATCCTGCTGTCCACGATACTCCTTGTCCATATAATAATAGGTTACCCACCCCACAACAACCAGGGTAGCCACCACCGAAAGTACAATAACAACCTGGATTCTGGTTTTATACAGGATCTTATTTGCATTGATCATCAGCGACCGGTTGATACTGAACCAGCCCACTTTATCGTCATCCAGACTTTTGATCAGCCAGATTAAACCATAAAGTACCAGCGAAAAGATGATGAACACCAGGAAAAAGAAAGATAAGGCAGCCAGACGTTCCACATAATCAACCTTCTCTTTGCTGATCACAATCATTTTACTTGCGCTGGGCTTATAAATCAGATGGCTATAGCGTAAATCAGGGTCGTTGGTGACTATAAAATCATCTATCTTCCCTTTAAATATACTTCCATCTAACGGATAGGTGTAGGTGCCGGATTGATTAAGCAATTTATTATTGCTGTATAAAGCAATAGAATAGCCCTTGAATTCCTGATCCCTGGCCTGTTTCTGGTCGCCCAGCAGGTCTGGCAGCCTGTTATTGTAATTATAAGGTTTGGATCGCAGCTCAAGTACCAGTGTCCCCAGAAGGCTTCCATTATCCACAATAGAAATGATTCCAAAATAATCCTGATAACCAAAAGTATTGTTAACCTGATAAAAATAGTTCGACCCTTCGATTTTAACTGACCCCACCTCAACCAGATTTTTATACTTGGCGATAGGCGGACTATCCGGATTGGCAATGGCAACGCCGGATCTGTTATAGGGATAAATCTGATAATCGTAACGGGTGAGATAACCATCCAGATAATCTTTGATATGGTTTTTCAATACCGCAGGATTTGTGGTTTGGATGTTGCTGAAATACTTGGTAAAAAAACCATCATTAACCAGCTCGTCACCCAGAATTCCAAGCGCTACAATGGCACTGGGGTCATAAGAAGATTGCACCCTGGTAGCCAATGGCTCCCGTAAGCTGCGTTCTTTAATGTCTTTATACTTGGTATACTTGATGGAAGTGTTAAAAGCCAGACAAAAGAATACAATCGCAAATAAACCGATTGAGAAGTTCTTGTCCTGAACATAAACCGCTCTGGCTACAATGAACAGCACCAGGGCAAATACAATAAAAAAGGCATTAAAATCTACTACAAGTTTGTAAACAAAAACACCCATAAAGCCCGCCAAAAATATAACGAGCCGGTCTCTGTTGGTAATGTTGAGCTGCATGCTCACCGTAGCAGAGATGATGGTAATCAGATAAATCTGAAACCAGGCCAGACATAATATCACAATCCCTACCCAACTTGTGCCGCTAAGCTTCAAAATGTTGATGATGTCGAAGTTAATCTTCGAGTTATAGATGAGCCCAAAGAAAATATCATCAGTTTGCCACCCGATCCATCCGATGAAAACCATCAGTAATGCCTGAATAAATAAACCTACCACCTTATTCTTTTTCACCCATCCCGGAAACTGATATTGTGCTTTGTGGTTAAACATAAAAAGCAATAGCCATGTTGCAACAACAACATTTAAAAGGAAATCGCCAAGGGATGGCATAAGGGAACTATCTGCATAAATCTTCGGGTCGAATAAGTCAAGCGCAAAGCGGTGGTTGAACCAGCCATAATACAGATCGGAAAGCCTGAAAGCCAGGAAGAAAAATAGCAGAAGGAACGTTGCCCAGGCGATATGCCCCCTACGGGCAATGTACGAGCACAATGAATTAAAGAACATACAAATGCAGGCAATACCTGCAATGAACATCCATAGCTGCGTATTAGAATAGTACGAGTCGATGTAACCAGGCTTAACCTTCAGCCCGAATAAAAATTTATCATCGCTGCTCTTAATGGTATAAATATCTTTATCTGTAAATGAAGCAATCGTTAACAGCCTGGATTTGGATAACAGCGGATCGAGATCGTTCCTGAAATACTGCGTTTCCTTAAACTGATATTGCGACTGAATGGAGATGAGGAAGACGAAAGTAAAGTTCCCCTGGGTACTTTTAATCACTTCATACCAACCGTTTAACAGATATAGTACTGAAATCCCCTCTTTAATTCCAAGAGGGTCAATATCCGAAACCTTATAGGTACTCCAGAATTTGAGCTGGTTGTTTTGATAGGTGAGCAGATTAATACCATTGATTTTACGGTAGGTAGTAATGAATCTGATGGCATGTTCAGGTTTAAGATGAAACTGCCTGGCCAACGCAACCTGCTGCTTATCGGCCAGAAAATCCTGTACCGCTTTTTCCTTTGTCAACAGGTTTTCCTGTATCTCTCTGGCATCGCGGTCGAGAAGTTCGTTTTTGGTAGTAAACCTGCTTAATGAAATAGAAGTTGCGATCAGACAGCAGCCTAAAACTAACAGGAGAAACCTAATTTTTACACCAAAGCTCAATTTCATCGATTTTGATAAAGATATTAAATATTGATAAAAAATAACGCCATAAACTGCTTAGTTTATGGCGTTGCAAATATTTTAACAGGCTTTAAATTAAGCTACACTAGCACTACTTGTTTGTACTTCACGGCTCACTTTTTTAACCAATCCCTGCAATACATTTCCAGGCCCAACCTCAACAAAATCAGTTGCCCCATCTGCCAGCATATGCTCAACAGTTTGAGTCCAACGTACAGCGCCAGTTAATTGTTTGATCAGATTCGCTTTAATTTCTGATGGATCAGTATAAGGCTTTGCATCAACATTCTGATAAACCGGGCAAACCGGGGCAGAAATATGGGTTGCCTCAATTGCTGCCTGTAATTCTACCTTGGCAGGTTCCATTAAAGGTGAGTGAAATGCACCACCTACATTTAACTTCAATGCTCTTTTAGCACCGGCCTCAGTTAACTTTGCACAAGCCAGATCAATACCTTCAATACTACCGGAAATAACCAGTTGCCCCGGGCAATTGTAATTGGCTGGAACAACAACAGCATTTATTTCCGAACAGATTTTCTCTACAACATCGTCAGCTAATCCTAAAATAGCAGCCATTGTTGAAGGCTGTGCTTCGCATGCTTTTTGCATGGCATTTGCCCGCGCAATAACCAGTTTCAATCCATCCTCAAAACTAAGTGCATTTGCAGAAACTAATGCAGAGAACTCTCCTAATGAATGTCCTGCAACCATATCTGGCTTAAATTCCTCACCCAATACCTTAGCAAGAATAACCGAATGCAAAAAGATTGCCGGCTGGGTTACATTCGTCTGTTTCAGTTCCTCATCAGTTCCGCCAAACATGATATCACTGATACGAAATCCGATAATTTCATTGGCTTTTTCGAATAATGCTGCAGCCTCGGGATTCTCGTAAAGATCTTTACCCATGCCAACAAATTGTGCTCCTTGTCCAGGAAAAATATATGCTTTCATACCCTTAATCCCCTAAAGGGGAAATTAATGTTTTAAAATTTTATGATAATTGATTGAAACCTCGCTCCCATTCAGGGGTTGGAGGTTAATCTAAACTCGCTGTAATTAACCTTAAAAACTCGGCCCTGGTTTTATCGTTACTCAAAAACGTTCCGGTAAAAGCAGATGTGGTAGTAACAGAGTTTTGTTTCTGCACACCGCGCATAGCCATACAAAGGTGACGGCACTCCATCACCACTGCTACCCCCATCGGGTTTAGAGTATTCTGGATACAATCTCTGATTTCATTGGTTAAACGCTCCTGCACCTGCAAACGACGGGCAAAGGCATCAACAACACGTGGGATTTTGCTCAGCCCAACAATATGTCCGTTCGGGATGTAAGCAATATGGGCCTTACCGAAAAAAGGCAACATGTGATGCTCACACATGGAATATACTTCAATGTCTTTTACCACAACCATCTGGCTGTAGTCTTCTTCAAACATCGCTGACTTTAATATCTCATCAGGCTTTAAGTCATAACCATGGGTAAGATACTGTAACGCTTTGGCCACACGCTCAGGTGTTTTAATCAAACCTTCACGTTCAGGGTCTTCACCCAGCTGACCCAGGATATCTTTATAGTGCGTGGCAACGGCTTCGATTTTTGCCTCATTATAGCGGTCTATTTTTACATAGCCATCTCTCGATTCGCCTTTTAATACGTCTTTAGTGCTCATTAATTGGGGTTATTAACCGAAATATTCAACATAATTATTTTCCGTCTCGTAGATTTTAACGCAATGTAAAATCGCGCCGCTTTCCGCAATCGGGCCTAGCAGCTGTTTCCAGATCTCAATCGCCAGATTTTCTGTAGAGGCCAGCTTCCCCTTCATGAAGTCTACATCAAGGTTTAAGTTTTTATGATCAACTTTATCTACAACATACGTATTCATTACATCCTTAAGCCATTTCAAATCTACAAGGAAGCCCGTTTCAGGGTTTACCTCGCCTTTTACTGTAACGTATAACCAATAGTTATGTCCGTGCCAGTTTGGATTGGCGCATTTACCATAAACCTCACTGTTCTTATCATCGTCCCAATCGGTACGGGCTAATTTATGTGCGGCGTTGAATGATGCTTTTCTCGTTATATAAATCATTATTATCAAATAAAGTGCAAATATACTCATTAAGCATTAACACTAAAGAAAGCCATTTAATTAAAACAATCTCCTAAATTTACCTGATGAAAACTTTAGTTGTAGCCGCCACAAAAGCCGAACTGGCTTTTTTTTACCAGCATTTCAATTTGCCGGGAGGCGACTTTGTGGAGAGCAAAAGCTTCGACGTACTCATTACCGGCGTAGGTATGGTAGCAACTGCTTTTGCCCTTGGGCAGCACCTCAGTCCAAAATACAACCTGGTGGTAAACTTTGGTATAGCCGGTTGTTTCAATAGAAATATTGAATTGGGCACTGTTTTGAACATTACCGAGGATATTTTTGCCGAACTGGGGGCAGAAAACGGAAATGAATTTCTCAGCATCACTGACCTGGGCTTTGGCGACAATCATTATAAGTCAAAAACGGATAAGAAAGTGGGGCTGCCTTTAGCAAAAGGTATTACCGTAAACTGTGTGACAGGGAGCGAAAAAAGTATTGCAAGCCTGGTTAAGAGGTTCAGTCCAACAACAGAAAGCATGGAAGGCGCAGCTGTGCTATATGCTTGCAAACAACAGCATATAGACTGTATTCAGATTAGAAGTGTTTCCAATTATGTAGAACCCCGCAATAAAGAAAACTGGAAGATCGGTTTGGCGATTAAAAACCTGAACGATTGGGCCATTTCATTTATCGGAGAAATGAACTGAGCATGACTTTTTAATTTTTCGCAGTAACTACATTTGAAACATGAAGCTTACACTTGGTTTTTCCCCCTGCCCTAACGACACCTTTATTTTTGATGCGCTGATTCATCATAAGATTGATACCGAAGGTTTAGAGTTTGAAGTTTTTTACGATGACGTGGAAACACTAAATCAAAAAGCGCTTGTAGGGCAACTCGACATTACCAAGCTTAGTTTTCATGCTTTCGCCTATGTGGCAAATCAATACGCGTTATTAGATGCAGGTAGTGCATTAGGCTTTGGCGTGGGGCCGCTCTTGATTAGTCACAAGTATACAGCAGAAAGCCTGGCCGAAGCGCTTAACAAAGATAGCAGAAAGCTCAGAATCGGTATACCCGGGAAATATACAACGGCCAACTTCTTATTAGGGATTGCCTATCCTCAGCTTCAGAATAAACAGGAAATGATTTTTTCTGAAATTGAATCAGCCTTGCTTAATGATCAGATTGATCTCGGACTAATCATTCACGAAAACCGTTTTACTTACCAGGATAAAGGTTTGACTAAAATCGTGGATCTGGGCGATTATTGGGAAAAGCTAACCGGATGTGCAATTCCTCTGGGCGGCATTGTAATCAATAGAAAACTCGACAGGGATGTGCAATTAAAAGTTAACAGGTTAATCAGAAAATCAGTTGAGTTTGCCTTTGCCAATCCTAAATCAGGAATAGATTTTATCCGCCAGCATGCACAGGCGATGGACGAAGCGGTGATGTATAAACACATCGAGCTGTATGTAAACCAATATAGTGTCAATCTAGGCGAACAGGGCCGGCAGGCTGTTGATACACTGTTCTCTCTGGCACAGGAAAGAAAGCTGATCCCCGCAATTCAACACGACTTATACATTGGGTAATCCCTGAGACCTGCCAATCCTCTACCATAAAGCATATAGCTATTATTTTAATTAACCAATAACTTATAACCTTTACCGTGAACGTTGATAATTTCAACACTCGAATCGCCCCGCAGGTACTTACGCAGTTTACTTAAAAACACATCCATACTACGCCCGTTGAAATAATTATCGTCGTGCCAAATACTTAACAAGGCCTCTTCACGTGTTAAGACAGTGTTTTTCTTCAGGCAGAGTAAACGCAAAAGTTCGGCTTCTTTAGTCGATAGCTTTTGATGCTCATCACCACTGCTGATGATCTGGGTAGTATAATCGAAAACATATTTCCCTATTGAAAATTGGGTTTCAGCAGCCTCATCACCCTGGTCCCCTTTACTAGCCACACGCTTAAACATAGCGTTAATGCGAAGCAGAAGCTCTTCAATCCGAAATGGCTTGGTAATATAATCATCGCCACCTAAATCGTAAGCAGCAGATTTATCCTCCAGCATGGTTTTAGCAGTGGCAAAAATAATCGGAACATGAGCGTTTACCTTTCTGATGTCTTTACCCAACGTGAAACCGTCTTTTTTAGGCATCATCACGTCAAGAATACAAAGATCAAAACTTTGCTTATTGAAGGCCCTTAACCCGTCCTCGCCATCAGTACAAAGTACAACTTCAAACCTGCCCTTTAACTGTAGGTAATCCTGTAGCAATAATCCTAAATTCGGATCGTCCTCAACCAAAAGTATTTTCTTCATTTTCTTAATTTTATTCACATATGTAGCATTACCTACACTGAAGGTTTGATTATTAGTGTGCATAACGGTTTAATTAATATGGTGATTAAATTAATTCGACACTATATTAGATAAATTAAACTGCTATGATATTGATGTATCGATAAAGCAAGCTTTTGTACCGACAGTTAGTTAATTTGATAAAGGTAAAGATATTTCGAACGTTGTTCCTTTATCTTTTTCGCTACTCACTTTTATGGTACCGTTACTCTGCTTGATAATATCCTGTACATAGTTTAGTCCTAAACCGAAACCTTTCACATCGTGCAGGTTACCTGTTGGAACACGATAGAACTGATCAAAAATTCTTTTCGTCTGGTCCTTTGTCATTCCGATACCTTTATCTGCTATTTCTATAATCAGCCGACTTTGAGTATTTCGTGTGGTAATGGTAATTTCTGGCGTTTCAACACTATATTTATTGGCATTATCAATCAGGTTATAAATCACATTTGAGAGATGTAATTCATCACCCAACACTGTGGCATTTCGAGCCTCGGTATTGATGTTGATAATGGCATTTTTCTTTTCCAGCTGTAAACCCATGCTATCCAGCACAATTACAATGAGATCATTCATATCAACCTCTTCAATCTCCATTTTTAGCTCCCCTTTTTCTAAACGGGCAATGCTCAAAACCCGCTCAATGTGACTTCCGAGGCGAACATTCTCATCGTAAATAATACTAGCTAAACGCTTCAGCCGGTTTTTATCTTCGGTAACCTCCGGATCTTTAAGCGCTTCACTGGCAATCATAATCGTAGCCACCGGAGTTTTAAACTCGTGTGTCATGTTGTTAATGAAATCTGTTTTCATCTCCGATATCTTCTTTTGCTTAAGAATGGCATATAGCGTATAAGAAAATATAAAAACTAGCACAAGCAACAAGCCTACAGAGGAAGCCAAAGTGGCACTTAAATTAGAAACTATCGCAGAATTTTTATCCGGGAAACTTACAAAAAGCATTCCCGGATCCCGAAAGATATCGTTCCCAAACAGCGGGATTTTATAGGTGTTTTCAGGCAAAAACTCTCCTTTAACGTTAGAGGCAGTCATGAATATGGTAGAATCCTTCTTCGCCAGCGAAACCCGGTAAGATGGCTCCAGATTGATGTTGTGCGCCTGCAATTCGCCTTTTATCAAATTACCAAGGGAATCGAAATTAATTCGTTTGTAAATGGGAATATTGGTTTCCTGCAACTCTTTCGATACATCTTCCACTACACTTAAACGTGTATAGGTAAAAGTATCCTTCCCTAATGCTGCAATTTTGATTTCAAGCTGCTTTTTGGCAATATCATCCTCGCGCTTAAACTTTTTCTCCAGATCATTGGGTATTTTCGGCACATTGGCAAAACCAGGACTCCCGTCTCTCGGATCAAAAACCAGATAGCGTAAAGTATCAGGCAGGCTTTGCATGCTCTTAAATTCGAAAGCTTTTGGGGGTGCTGAAAAAGGCTTGGTACGCATACTATAGCCTCTTAAAATCAGGCTCTTCAGGTCCACAATCGCATCCATTTGCAAATCGAGTTTATCGCCGTTTTTAGAAGTTAATGAACTATATTCTTTTTCGGAAATCACGTCGGGGGCGCGGTAGGACACCCGAATGATACTATCCTGCTGATTTAAATAATTTTCAATCTCATTCTCGCGTTCAGCCTGCCGCAATTCTGCGCCCTGAATATATTGCTGTCTTAAATCTTTAATATCAAGTGCCCGCTGCCTGGAATCCTGCAACTGCTTTAACTTATTTTCGGCATCTTTCCTGGTTAGATGATCAGCAACGTTTCTGCGCTGAACTTTGTTGGCTACCGAAGTGAGTGTTTGATTCACTTGCTCATCAAAGAGCTGAGATTTTAGCTTATACGATTCCCTAATGTAATACAATTGCATTACGAAAACCCCGAGCAAAGCTACCGTCATTAAAACGGTAATTAACCAAAAACCTCTTTTCTTCATTTACCCAAATATCTGGTTCATGCTTGAACTGCAAACTTCCACGTTGTAAATTTCAAATTTAACCATTAATAGACTGAACCTTTTGTTTTTAACAAAATTTAACATGAACACGCCAATTATTTGTGACATGAAATTATACCATTTCAGAGCCAAATGAAACTGGAAGAATGTGAAAAAATATCTTGCGCCACAGATCCTCTTCGGATCCTGTTCAGATCCGAGACACTGCCGTGACAATCACAAGTGATTAATCCGTGTCTAAGTACTGTATTTATATACTGAAATAAATGTGCAATATCTTCATCATTATAAATCACTTTCCAGTAACAAGGATGATCCGTTAGAGCTTAAATAAAGATGATTCAAGATAATTAGAAAAAAAAATGCCGGGACAAAAGTCCCGGCATGGTTCAAAATTGTTTGCTTAAAAAAGATTCTTTATTTAGAAAGGCAAATCATCGTCTTCGCCAGTGGTGTTACTTACATCAACCGGAGCGGCATAAGCTGGGGCTGAAGCTGGAGCACCTGCAGCAACTGCATTAATTCTCCAGATAACCAAACTGTTAAAATATGATGTTTTTCCCGTTTTATCTGTCCACGGACGGCCACGTAAGTTAAAGAAAACCTCCACTTCATCGCCGGCTTTGAATGTATCTAATAATGCAGTTTTGTCTTGTAAAGCCTCAAAACGGATATATTCTGGGTATGTTGGATTCTCTGCGTATTCTACTATTAAATCACGTTTTTTAAACGTTTCACTCACTTGCTGCGTTGCACCTACTTCGTGTACTTTTCCTTTAATTTCCATAACTAATACTAATATTGTACTCTAAACATCAAATCTCAATAATTTTATTGATAACTTCGCATATATTATGATGCAAGTTTTCCACAATAAAAGCAAGGTAATTATCACCTGCAACAAACGTCTTTCGCCTTATTTACAAAATGAAGTTACGGCTTTAGGCTACACCATAGAAAGAGCATTTGCCACCGGTGTAGAGCTCAATATCACCCTTACAGAGTGTATCAAGCTCAATTTAAACTTGCGCTGCGCCAGTCAGATTTTATACTCCATAAAAAGTTTTACAGCCAAAACACCAGACGATTTATATGAGGAGATTAAAACAATTGAATGGGAAGAACTGATCGATTTTGCCGGTTACTTTTCTGTTACGTCAAATGTTGATAACCCTAACATCACCACACCACTTTTTGCCAATTTAAAAGTTAAGGATGCAATTGTCGACAGAATGAAAGAAAAAAAAGGCATTCGCCCTAATTCCGGATCTGATGGCAATAAAGCGGTTGTTCATTTATATTGGAAAGATGCAGAAGCGGAAGTTTTTATAGATTCATCGGGTGAAACTTTAGCAAAACATGGTTACAGGAAAATTCCGGGAAAAGCACCTATGCTTGAAGCACTGGCATCAGGAGTAATTTACGCCACGAACTGGGACCGGAAATCTGCATTCATCAATCCGATGTGCGGATCAGGAACACTGGCTATTGAAGCAGCACTGATTGCAACCAACCGTGCACCAGGCTTATACAGGATGAATTATGGCTTTATGCATATTATAGGTTACGACGAGCAGGCATTTTTTTCAGAGCGCAGGGTTTTAAAAGACCAGGTAATTAAAAATGTTGATCTTAAAATTGTAGCTTCAGATCTTTCTGAAGATGCTGTAGAGGTGACCCGCAAAAATGCCAAAACTGCTGGAGTAGATACTTTGATCGCATTTGAGGTTTGCGATTTTGAGCTTACTCCGGTACCGGAAGATGGAAAAGGTGTTGTCGTTTTTAATCCTGAATATGGAGAACGCTTAGGTGTGCATAGTAAGTTAGAACTGACCTATAAACGCATTGGCGATTTCATGAAAACGAAATGCAAAGGTTTTTCGGGCTATATTTTCACCGGAAACCCTGATCTTGCTAAAAAAATCGGGTTGAAGGCTTCGAGAAAGATAGAATTCTACAATGGCAAGCTGGATTGCAGAATGCTGGAATATGAATTGTATGATGGATCTCGCCGTACACCACAAACTGATGCATAGTCTTTTTAACTGAAAATTAATATATTACGCTCTCTTACGTCCCATGACGTTAAAAATTGAAGAATATGGAGTTTGATGACATGGACCATATGCCCGAATGGGAACACTTTAACCGCTTTGGCAGAGACGATGAGGATGTAGAAAATTTATCTCCCTTCGACGCTGAAAAAGTGAGGCTAAAAGCCAATCGTGCAAAAAATCTTTACAACCAGGCAAGAGCTGTGTATAAGTATGCAGCCTTGTTTTGCGAAACGCTTGAAGGTGAAATGGCCGACATGACCGGAAGCCTGATTATGCAAAATGCCATGATGCTCTGTCCAAAAATAATTGGGGCGGAGGGTGCGAACATGTACATCCTGCGAATGGAAAATGCATCCATCATTCGTACCAATTGCAAGGAACTGGAAACCCAGGTAAGGGCAGCTGATATGTTTGAGATCTGTACTCCAGAATACAGAGACATCGTATTAGATGAAATTGATAAATTTCGCTTATTATTTATTGAATGGGTAAAATGTTTCGAAAAAGATGAGTTTGAGGATGACTGGGGCTTGTATTAAACTCCCAGACATCACATACTATATAAACGATACCCAAAACTTCTACTTAGCTAATATTATGTTATCGCTTGAAAGATAGACCTTGACTATAGTCAAATCTGAATACCACCTTGATCACCCCATCTATACTTCTGGTAAACAATTGATTTACAAACATTAAAAGACCTCAAACAGACTTTTCAGTTGTTTTTTATCCGGCATTCCATCAGGTTTACATCAATTATTTATTCCCTACAGTATTAAAA
The DNA here is from genome assembly GCF_032678525.1 of Pedobacter frigidisoli. GTDB lineage: Bacteria > Bacteroidota > Bacteroidia > Sphingobacteriales > Sphingobacteriaceae > Pedobacter > Pedobacter frigidisoli_A. Next base: position 880,798 of record NZ_JAVTSE010000002.1, on the reverse strand, counting down.
GTTATCGTTTCAGGAATCTGCCCGTAAAAAAAACGCGTATATTATCTAAACGTTAAAATTATCCCTATTTTATGGAAGATGTACTGGCTTTAAAAACAAAAAATGTCGCTGGAAATATTAGAAAAATAAGAGAATACAGAGACTATACTCAAGACTATCTGGCTGCAAAATTAAAAATTTCACAAAATGCTTACAGCAAAATTGAACTTGGCTATAGTAAGTTAACTGTTGATCGGCTTTTTCAGATTGCTTCAATACTGGAAGTTGAGGTAGCATATTTACTTACCTTAAATCACCAGGACTTGATCAAGATCATTACAGACGATGAAAACAGAGCCCTTTCTGCGGGCTAGTTTTTATCACTGAGTGTTGAAATCATTTCTTTCTCCCTGTGTAGATTTCCGATACCTTTGGATCAAATTAAAATTTATGCAGCCTATCCTTAATAAAACCGTCGAGTTTGTAAAATTTACATTAGCCAATGCTGAAGCGGGTCATGATTGGTTTCACATTGAGCGGGTTTTTAAAACCGCATTAAATATCAATAAACAGGAAGATGGGGATGAATTGGTAGTTGCCCTCGCTGCCTTGTTACATGATATTGCAGATCCTAAGTTTAATAATGGGGATGAGGAACTCGGCCCGCGTGTTGCAGAAGAATTCATGACATCCATTAATGTAGCTAAAGAAGTTGTAGCTCATGTTAAGCTGATTATCCAAAACATGTCGTTTAAAAACAGCTTTGATCATAACGGATTTTCATCGAAAGAGATGCAAATTGTACAAGATGCAGATCGACTGGATGCAATTGGGGCAATCGGAATTGCAAGAGCCTTTACCTATGGCGGTTTCAAAAACAGGGTATTATATGATCCTGAAATATCCGTTGAGCAACACCATTCAAAAGAAAGCTATAAAAATACTACTGCACCCACAATTAACCACTTTTACGAGAAATTGTTATTATTGAAAGATATGATGAATACGGCTACGGGCACTGCACTAGCGCAGAAAAGACACGATTTTATGCTGGCTTATCTGGATCATTTTTACGCGGAATGGGAAGGAAGATAATTCCTCACGCTTTTCAATATACTCATTAGTAAGTATTTCTAAATATATTTTTTGTGCATAGTTTTACTTAAAATTATGCTCATGAGTTCTTATAAAGTTAAATACCACAAAAACAGCGTGCTATTGCTGGCAATGGCAGGCATCCCGGTGTTTTTTATTTCTTTGATGTTTTATTTTCTATTCAACATACCTACACCTAGTTCTGAGCTTCTTATTTTAGGACTTACGGTACTACTGGTAAGCGTAATTTTTTTACTTCTGATATGGGTAAAAGATACACAGATTTTTGTTGCAGCGAAAGTTTCTTTAGATGATCACGGAATAACAATCAAGCTTAAAAGAACAGCTTTTTTATACCGCAGATCTCTTTTCTTCTCAAGCTGGAAGAATGTTGACAGGATAACCGAAATGTTCGATAACCATAACGGAGGTTTTTTTTATCAGATTGCATTTAAATCTCCGAACTTTGTAATTAATCTTGGAGCATTGAAAAATGCTGACCCGGAAGCCCATCAGTTTTTCAAAGCATTGCAATATTATCAGGACCACAAAATAACAAAAGAGACTTTCGGCCCACCTGAAAAACCCAGTTTTTCGCTTGGAATGTAAAGCCGGTTACTCCCCTATCGAATATCATTTAAGACAATAAAGGCTAATTTATTTAGTTTTTTAGCTATTTTTGTTAGTAAACAAAAGCTTATGCAATTCGATCGAATCCGTGAAAAACTTAATATACTTGCTGATGCTGCCAAATATGATGTTTCTTGTTCATCTAGCGGCAGCACACGCAAGAATGAAGGTAAGGGCCTTGGCAACGGCCATACCTCCGGCATTTGCCATACTTACACTGAGGATGGGCGTTGTGTTTCATTGCTTAAAATACTGCTAACTAATCACTGCATCTATGACTGCCTTTTCTGCGTATCAAGAAAAAGTAATGATGTTAAACGGGCTGCTTTTTCGGTTGATGAGGTGGTTGAGCTGACCATGAATTTCTATCGAAGAAATTATATTGAAGGGCTGTTTCTAAGCTCAGGGATTTTCAAAAATGCTGATTTCACTATGGAACGGCTGCTACTGGTTTGCAAGAAGTTACGCCTTGAACAGAATTATAATGGATATATCCATTTAAAAACAATTCCCGGAGCAAGTGACGAGCTGATTAAAGAAGCCGGGTTGTATGCTGACCGAATGAGCATTAATCTTGAAATGCCTACTGAAGCTGGGTTAAAACTTCTTGCTCCAGAGAAAAGCCACAATGATGTGATAAAACCACTCTCATTTGTACAGCAAAATATTAAACAATTTGCAGCAGATAAGAAACTGATTAAACATGTACCAAAGTTTGTTCCTGCCGGACAGAGTACGCAAATGGTCATCGGTGCAACTCCTGAAAGCGATAAGGATATTATGTATACAGCCAATTCATTTTATAAAAACTTCTCTTTGAAACGGGTTTATTATTCAGGATACGTTCCCATCAGCAATGATAGCAGAATGCCTGTTTTAGGCACCCAGCCTCCCTTACTGCGTGAAAACAGATTATATCAAACGGATTGGTTAATGCGTTTTTATGGATTCAAGGTGCAGGAAATTTTAAATGATGCTAATCCTAATCTTGATGTTGATATCGACCCGAAACTAAGCTGGGCCATCCGCAATATGCAACATTTCCCTGTGGATATTAATAAGGCTGACTATAAAATGATCCTCCGCATCCCGGGAATCGGCGTAATGTCGGCACAGAAAATTGTTCAGGCGCGTAAATTTGGAAAGCTCAGAATTGATCAGTTAAAAAAAATTGGTGTAGCCTACAATCGCGCAAAGCATTTCATTACCTGCGCAGATAGCCCTTATCAATTAAAAGATTATCAGGGAACACAAATTAAAGCGTTCATTTTAGCCGATAGTCAAAGCAAATACCTGAAAACAGACAGCAATCAACTGATCCTATTTTAAATAACACTGGTTTTTGATTTTAATAAAACCGCTACGGATAATCAGTATGACATATATCTTCGATGGCAGCTTTCCAGGTCTTTTGACAGCCGTTTTTGAGTATTTTGAGCGCAAGCCTGGAATGGTTACTTTAAAAAATGCAGAAATCTTTCAGCCTGAAGCTTTCTCACCGCACCTGACTATAATTACTGATGCAGAAAAAGCGGATCGGGTTTGGACGGGTTTGCAAAAAAAACTAAAGCGCGAATGGATTCGAAAATTTTATTGCAGTTATTTATCTGAAATTCCGGAAGCCTACCTGCATTTGTTTCAGTTTGCCATATACATTTTCAGGAATGAAACAGGGGCGGAAAACAACTATGGAAATGACCACGTTATTGCCTTATCGAAATACGCGAAAAGTGTGGAACGGGAAAAACATAGAATGGAAGCTTTTATCCGCTTTCAACATACTGCTGACGGAATATTTTATACAGGAATCGATCCTGATTTCAATGTGTTACCCTTGATTTCCAATCATTTTAAAAACCGTTATGCCGATCAACAATGGATCATTTATGATTTAAAAAGAAAATATGGCCTGCATTATAACCTTGATACGGTTGAAGAAATAACCATAGATTTCTCGCAGGGCATAAATAGCAAAAACCCAGACCCTGTGTTAATGGATGGAAAAGAAGAGTTGTTTTCAGTTTTATGGAAAGACTACTTTAAAAGTGCGAATATAGTGGCCCGGAAAAACACCAAGCTCCATATCAGGCATGTCCCTAAAAGGTATTGGAAATATTTGACCGAAAAGCAGCTGAGTTAACTTCGCATTAACATAAAACCCTTAAATTGCGCCATGAAATTGAGCGTGCTGGTTTTATTTACTGCCCTTGCTGTGTCGTTATCTATTGGCATGGTGAATTTTTACTTTCAGCATAGCTGGTATTATCTTGCCATTTCTTTCGGCGTCTCATTCCTGAGCAGTTTTCTTGTATTCTACTATCTGCTTGAAAAGTACATTTATACCAAAATTAAGCTAATTTATAAATTAATCCATAATCTGAAACTGGGGAAAGACTTGAAAGATGCTTTGGGGGAATATGTAAGCTCTGATCCTATAAACGATGTTGAACAGGAAGTAAAAGAGTGGGCCGGGGCAAAGAAAAAGGAAATAGATATGCTCAAAAAACAGGAGCAGTTTCGCCGCGAATTTCTCTCCAATGTATCACATGAATTTAAGACGCCACTTTTTGCGATACAGGGCTACATAGAAACCCTACAGGATTGCATTGAAGACGACCCTGACATGGCTATAAAATTCCTGAAGAAGGCTGAAAATAATGTGGAGCGGTTAAGCTATCTGATTAATGACCTGGATGCTATTTCGAAGCTCGAGACGGGTGAGTCTCCTATACACTATCAAAAATTTGACTTCGTGCAGTTGGCAAGGGAAGTGATGGAAAATCTCGAAGATAGGGCAAAAGATAAACACATAAAGCTATTCTTTAAAGACAAATACACTGCCCTTACGATGGTCAATGCCGACCGGGAGAAAATCCGCCAGGTATTAATTAATTTAATGGTCAACAGCATAAAATACGGAATAGAGCAAGGCGAAACCGCAATTAAAATCTTTGAGCTCCACGATCAGTTCTTAATAGAAGTTACCGATAATGGTATTGGTATTGAGGAAAAACATTTACTACGATTATTTGAGCGTTTCTACCGTATTGACAGCCACAGAGCAAGAGAGGTTGGCGGTACGGGCTTAGGTTTAGCCATTGTAAAGCACATTCTGGAAGCCCATCAACAAACCATTTCGGTCCGAAGCACACCAGGAATCGGAACAACCTTCGCATTTACATTGCAAAAAGGAGGATAGGCGATACTCAGTCCAGCCATCTTGATAAGGGTTCAGCAACTTCAGCTCGTCAATGCAGCAATTAGAAGTATAAACTGCTTTCTTATCCTTATGCATTCATTATCAAACAGCTAAAACAACCATATTATTGCGTTTATTGACTATAATCAGTTAATATAATTATGAAATTAACATTAACTTAACATTGAGCTTGTAGCTTTGCAGCATATTAAAAATTAACATGAATAATATTTTTAAGTTCTTTACCCCTCAAGACAGAAAATTCCACCCTCTTTTTGAGCAAGCCGGAAGCAACGCTTTAAAAATTGCTGACGCTCTTTTAGAAATGGTTAGCACTGCAGATGCAGAAAGCAGAAAAACTATCTTCAAAGAAATTGAACGCTTAGAACACGTTGGTGATGACATTACGCATTCTATTTTTCTTGAGTTAAGCAGGAACTTTATTACTCCTTTTGACAGGGAAGATATTCACGCTTTAGCTACTGCTGTTGATGATGTTGCGGATTACATTTATGGAACAGCAAACCGCATGCAGATGTATAATATGAGCACCATTAGTGAACCGATTGTTAAAATTGCTGAACTGCTGGTAGAAATGTGTACCGATATTGACAAAGCGATTAAAGAACTTCGCAGCTTTAAAAATATCCGCGTGATTGCTGACGCATGTATCCGTATCAACAGTGGAGAAAATCAGGCCGATTACGTATTTACACTAGCTGTTGCCCGCTTATTTGAATACGAAACCAATGCAATTGAATTAATTAAACAAAAAGAGGTTTTACAAACGATAGAAAAAGCAACAGACAAGTGCGAAGATGTAGCAAATGTTCTAGAAACTATCCTGGTTAAAAACGCTTAATAAAAAACAAACATGGTAACTACCTTACTGGTTGTTGTTGTAATTCTGGCAATAGCTTTCGATTACATTAACGGCTTTCATGATGCCGCTAACTCGATTGCAACGGTTGTTTCTACAAAAGTCCTTACGCCTTTTCAGGCTGTTTTATGGGCTGCGTTATTTAATTTTGCAGCCTATTTTTATTTTACTGATCATAAAGTAGCCAATACCGTAGCGAAAACGGTGATTGAAAGCTACATTACCCTGGAGGTAATCCTTGCCGGTTTATTAGCTGCAATTATGTGGAATTTATTAACCTGGTGGTATGGTATCCCTTCGAGTTCTTCACACACATTAATTGGAGGTTTTGCTGGTGCGGGTATGACACATGCTTTACTCACAGGCGCAAGTCCGCTTGCTGCTGTTGAGATGGGATATGTTGTGAAAATTGTATCATTCATTGTGTTAGCACCAATTATTGGTATGGTAATCTCTGTAATATTGACCTTGATCATTATTAATATTTGCCGCTACGCTAAACCGGCAACTGCTGAGAAGTGGTTCAAACGGTTGCAATTACTTTCTTCTGCTGCCTTAAGTTTCTTTCATGGTGGTAATGATGCACAAAAAGTTATGGGTATTATTGCTACGGCATTAATTGCTGCGAAGGTAATTCCAAATTTCGAAGCGATGCCTGCATGGGTTCCAATCTGTTGTTATTCTGCGATTTCGCTGGGTACCATGAGTGGTGGGTGGAAAATTGTAAAAACAATGGGATCAAAAATCACCAAAGTTACAGCACTTGAAGGTGTTGCAGCAGAAGGTGCCGGTGCAGTAACATTAGGAATTACCGAGCACTTCGGTATTCCGGTTTCTACTACGCACACCATTACCGGTTCAATTGTTGGGGTGGGGGTTGTTAAAAGCGTTTCTGCAGTTCGCTGGGGTGTAACCATCAACCTGATCTGGGCGTGGATTTTAACCATTCCGGTTTCAGCTACATTAGCTGCAATAATCTACGCAATTATCTATTTTGTGAAATAAAAGCAAAAGACATATCGAATAAAAAAGACCAAAGTGAACCTTTGGTCTTTTTTTGTTTATATCCTGCTGTATTGATATCGATTAGAATTTAATACTTAACTCTACTTCATTGGTTCCTTTTTTGGGTAATACCCAGTCTGGTCCCGCCTGAATCAAACGGCGGGCCTCGGCATCAGCTTTTTTATCAAGAGACTTAATCACTCTGATATTTGAAGGACGACCACTTTTGTTCACTTTAAAACTCAAAATAACATATTGTTCAGGACCTTTAGGATTATATAATTTGTTATTATGCTCCAGATAATCCTGATAGTTAACTGTTGATACCGGAATTGGTTTGGTAATCTCCTCAAGCAACTTCCTATCAAGATTTTGTACGGCCCGCAAGGTGATTGTTGGCGCTTTAATGTCTTCCTTCTTCCGGCCATTAGATCCGGTAATTAATGCAATTTCCTGTAGCGATTTATCCCCACTCATTGCATTTCTGATGGCATTGGGATCCTGAACACCTACTACCGGAACTTCTTTGAACCCTATTGCACTGATCAGTAAATCCTTATCTTTTGATGCACTATCAACAGGCAGTGCGAAAAAACCTTTTGAGTCAGTGGCGGTGATGCCTTTTGCGCCTAATGATTTTACAATAGCACCTTGAATGGGCTTACCATTAACTTTGTCGACTACATTACCGCTAAAGATTACCTGAGCATTCCCTGCAGCAGTTACCTGCGCCATATCGGCTTCTTTCAATGCAGTATTTTGTTCAGCTCTAGGGCTAAAAGAACGACTTTGAGCTTTGTTTAAATTTTCTTCATTCAATGGTTCCTGAGCAGCAATGGCGGCCTCCGAAGCTTTGTTAATCTGCCTTTTGTTTTTTGCCAGATAGCCGGTTTTTGCTTCAGTAATTGCTTTGTTGATGAGCGCTGTTTCGGGGGCATTATTTTTACCGGTAAGCTTATCTGGCTTAGTTACTACAACAGCATTTGTAGTATCCAGATTAACGATTACGCCATTAGCTTTCCTGGCCGCTATTTCTGCATTCTTCCTGTTGGTTTCCCGCATAAAAAACAAAATACTTACCGAAATGAAAGCAACAGTTGCCGTTGCTGCAATACTCAAACGCTGAGTGGTTATTCCCCACATTTTACGCTTGACCGGCTTTTCAGAAACCCTGTCATGAAGCTGTTTTTGTAAAATAGAAAGGCTTTGTTTACGTTTTGGTGATTGGCGTAAACCTTCAAGCGCTTCAGCCACAAAGGGATCTTCAAGGGCCTGGCGCTCAACAAAGTGCATGCCCCTGGCGTCAAGTTTACCATTCAGGTAATCTTCCAGTACATCAATATCTAACCAATCGTTATTCACCACTGTTTTTCTCTATACAAATCTTTAAATTCCGCTTACCATTCTGGATATAGCTTTTTACTTTGAGCATATCATAGCCGGTAATTTCTGCTACTTCTTTGTAGCACTTTTCCTGCAGATAAAATAAATCTACACTTTTTCGCTGTTCATCGGTCAAAGTTTCCATGCACTTTTCCATAATGGTAAGCTGAGTTTCTTTTGTGTTGTCAATATCCAGATGCACAAACTCCGTATTTTCCACAAAAGTATCGTCTATAGAAACGTTATTCTGTCTGGAAGATTTTCTTAAAGCCATTAAGCAATGGTTCCTGGTTAGTACATGAAGCCAGCTTTTAAAATTCTGGACCTCGTGGATCTTGAGCTTAGTAACCAGTTCTTCGAAAATATGCATTACAGCATCTTTGCTCAATTCCTCGTCTTTAAAATAATTGAAACAAACCCCGAAAACCAGGTGCATATATTTATTATAAAGAGTACCTAATGCATTTAAATCGCCTGTATTCTTATAGGCGGCAATAAGTTCTGCATCTTCCTGCTGGTTATTTCCAGCTGTATTCTTTATAAACTTCAAAAATTGGGTAGCTATGTTAATTATCCTTCAAGTATAAAAAATATTTTCGAGTATCGATATGGAAAAGTAAGAGTAGCTACATCATCCTTAAAACTAACCGATTATGAAAAAGCTACTTTTATGTTTAATAGCAATGATTTTACTGGCGGCCTTCTCTCCAGATAAGAAAAGAATAATTACCGGAATCGTTACTGATGGGAGCACCAGGCTGCCCAATGCCGCTATAGCAACCAACATCAGCAAAGGGGTCACTACTACAAATTCAAAGGGAGAGTTTACTATTGCAGTGTCAGATAAGGACACAGAGTTAAGGGTATCTTACATAGGCTATGTCAGTCAGCATATCAAAATCGGGCGCAATAACAAGATTTCGATTACGCTGATACCGGATTTAAAATCACTTGATGAAATTGTCGTAGTTGGGTATGGTATTCAGAAAAAGTCTATGCTCACTGCCTCAGTTGCCTCTATCAACCAGCGTCCCACTTTTGAAGGGAGGGCTGCAGGGATATCTGTAAGCAAAATGAGGATGGAAAAAATGAACATCATCGGGAGCAATGAAAGCTATTCATTGATTAATGAGAACATATTTCATAAAGCCAAGAGCGACCCGCTTTCTACATTTTCTATTGATGTAGATGCGGCCTCCTATACCAATTTAAGAAGATATGTAAATGGGGGAAGCCTCCCTCCTGCTGACGCGGTAAGGATAGAAGAAATGGTGAACTATTTTGACTACGAATATGAACAACCAAAAAACGGTGATCCGGTTAACATTCTTGCAGAGGTGGGTACTGCGCCATGGAACCCGGAACACAAGCTGGTTCAGATTGCCTTGCAGGCGAAGGTAATTCCAACTGAACATTTGCCTGCTTCGAATCTGGTTTTCCTTATCGATGTGTCAGGCTCAATGAGTGATCAAAACAAATTACCTCTGCTGGTATCCTCCTTTAAATTGCTGACCGATCAGCTCAGGGCAAAAGATAAGGTAGCGATTGTAGTATATGCGGGTAGCTCAGGAGTGGTTTTGCCAGCGACAAGCGGCGATGAGAAAATTAAGATAAAGGAAGCCCTGGATAAATTAAGCGCCGGTGGTTCAACTGCAGGAGGGCAAGGAATTGAACTTGCCTACAAATTAGCTGCAGAAAACTTTGTAAAAAACGGAAACAACAGGGTAATCCTGGCCACAGACGGTGACTTTAACGTAGGCGCCAGCAACGATGCAGATATGCAAACATTAATTGAAAAGAAAAGAGAAAGTGGTATCTTTTTAACTGTTCTTGGTTACGGGATGGGCAATTACAAAGATAGTAAAATGGAAATAATGGCTGACAAAGGAAACGGTAACTATGCTTATATCGATAATTTGAGCGAGGCCAGAAAGGTATTGATTAACGAGTTTGGCGGAACCTTGTTTACCGTTGCTAAAGACGTTAAGCTGCAGATTGAATTTAATCCTTCGAAGGTTCAATCCTACCGCCTTATCGGATATGAAAACCGTTTATTGAATAAAGAAGATTTTAACGATGATAAGAAAGATGCGGGTGAAATTGGTTCGGGTCATACGGTTACGGCACTCTATGAGGTTATTCCGGTTGGTGTTAAGGATATACTATCCGGTGCTGTTGATGATCTGAAATATCAAAAAACCATTCACTCAGGAGCTGAAAATTCAGGAGAAATGCTAACGGTCAAATTACGCTATAAAGAACCAACAGGGAATAAAAGCAAATTAATCACACGAGGCTTAAGTGATAATCCTATGGGTTTTAATGTGAGGAGTGATAACTTCAGATTTGCTGCTGCAGTTGCAGAATTCGGGATGATTTTAAGGAACTCTTCATTCAAACAAAATGCTAACTTTGAGCAGGTAATTTCTTTAGCTGAAAACGCAAAAGGAAAAGATAAAGAAGGTTACCGTTCAGAATTTTTAAGTTTGGTAAAATCAGCCAAACTAATGGCAAAAGATTTGCTGAGCGTAAAAGATAAACCCACTATGAATGAAAAAAATTAATATTCTATCTGCATCCCTGGCATTAATATTATTTACAAACCTGAATGTATCTGCCCAGATTAAATTAGGGGATATTTTTAAAAAAGTAACTGAAAAAACCACCACCAGCAGTGCAACTGGCACGCCCACTACATTAGAGATTGGACAGGGAATTAAAGAAGCCTTGCAAATCGGCGTTTCGGCAGGTGCTGATCGTTTATCAGTAAAAGATGGTTTTCTGGGGAACCTTGCAGTGAAAATCTTAATGCCTCCTGAAGCTCAGAAGGTGGAAAAAACCCTTCGTAGTATTGGGTTTAATTCACTTTGTGATAATGTAATTACCAGTTTGAACCGTGCTGCTGAAGATGCGGCTAAAGAAGCAAAACCCATTTTTGTTTCCGCAATCAAGCAGATGACTTTGACTGATGCTACAAATATCCTTTTAGGTAACAAAGATGCGGCAACTGAATATTTTAAAAGAGTAACTACAGCAGACCTGACTCAAAAATTCAGTCCGATTGTAACCAACAGTTTAAGTAAAGTAAATGCGACAAAATATTACAGCGACCTCACGACTCAATATAATAAAATACCCTTAGTGAAACCAGTGAATACGAATTTAACGGCTTACGTAACACAGAAAGCAATTGACGGCTTATTCATTGAAGTAGCCAAAGAAGAACTTAAAATAAGAGATAATTTGAGTTCCCGAAGCTCAACACTCCTACAAAAAGTATTCGGTTACGCTGATAAAAAGAAATAGGTTATTCACAAGAGCCCTGTCATGAAGAAAATCATCTTTATTGTTTCAGCATTGAGTATTTCACTTGCAGTTGGTATTAGTTCATGCAATAATAAAAGTAACGAAAACAGTACGCCCGTTCTGGATACGGTTTCTCTTAGCGGAAAGAACTTTGCACTAGCCTATCAGGATGGCAACAAAATTGTGGCCACCAGCATTGACACCATGAAACAGATTTCATTTGGTGGCGCAACTCATCCGGCCATTTCTCCTGACGGAAATAAACTGGCTTATACCGTTACCGATAGTGCAGGTAATAAAAGTATCTGGGTTGCAGATCTGGAGAACAAGAGTCAGCAACAACTACATGCAGACAGCCAACAGTTTGACCAGGCTTCGTGGTCGCCTGATGGGCAAACCATTGCCTACCAGATACAGACTAAAAACGGATGGAAAATCGGAGCAACACGAATTGATAATACGCATAACATTATTCTGGATGAACACTCTAGAACCGGATATTTTGGAGCGACCTGGAAAAACGATAAAGAAATAATCGCTCAAGATTTAACTAATCTGTATAGCTATGATGTATCCGGAAAAGAATTATCCAAACAGTTGATTTCTGGCTTGATCGGTAAACAACTTACGGTAGCGGCTGGGAATCTTTTCTTCTATTCCAGCGAGGGCGAACATATCATTTTCAGCGCCGACAATAATGAGATACTGCCGGGATCGGAGAAAACTGGTGCCGCTATTTATATTCTTGACCTTAAAAGCAAAGCGGTAAGAAGAATCTCTCCGCAAAATACCGACGCCCCTGATCTTTTTGTTACCGGTGACGACCGTATCTTTTTCAGTGGATCGAAAAAACATTCTGAAAGCACCAAAATCTATATTTCTGACTTAAAAGGCAATATTAAGGTGCTTGTAGACAAAGGGACATATCCAACAGCAGCCCTAAAGTAAGTTCAGCTACCATTGCCAATAAGGCCATTAAAAAAATCGTAAATAATTTAAAGTAATATTGGCTTTCATCCGTTTACTGGTGTATCTAACAGAATGTAGTGCCTACAAACGAATCCCAAAATATAATCTCCACTGTTGCCAGTTATGGTAAACGCTTATTTAGTTTCATCCGGGGAAGGGTGAATACAGATGAGGATGCGGAAGATATTTTACAGGATGTTTGGTATCAACTGAGTAACCAGCCTGAAGCTGGTGCGATTGAACAGATTGGTGGCTGGCTGTATCGTGTAGCCAGAAACAAAATCACTGACCGCTATCGCAAACAAAAAGATGTTCTGATTGAAGATCTTAGCTATGAAGATGAGGATGGTGAAATTAACTTCAGGGAAATTTTACTGGCCGAATCTTACTCACCAGAAGAAGAAAGTTTAAAAAAATTATTCTGGGACCAGCTTTTCCTCGCACTGGAAGAACTTCCTGAAAACCAACGCTATATTTTTGTTCAAAATGAACTGGAGGACAGGACATTTCAGGAGATCGCTGATGAAACAGGTGAAAATATTAAAACATTAATTTCAAGAAAGGGCTATGCAGTTAAGCACTTGCGTAGTCGTTTACAAAATTTATATCAGGAATTTATAAACTATTAATTTAGGAAGATATGATAAACAGAAAGTTTAGTAAAGTGCAAAAAGTGATTTGCTTTTTACCTGTTGTAGCATTAATTGCAGCAGCTCTGGGCTACATCGTTATGTTTCTTTGGAACGCCATATTACCTGAAGTAGTACACGCGGGCAGGTTGAACTTTTGGCAGGCACTAGGCCTGTTGGTACTCTGCAGATTACTGTTTGGGAACTTTAAAAAGGTTGGAGATAACAGCCGCTTCAAACAGCGTGCAATGGCCATGCGATCGAAATGGCACAACATGAACGAGGAAGAACGCGCTAAATTCAAAGAAGAATATAAACGAAGATGTGGTGGCGGATGGGGACACCGCAACAAATAATAATACGGGCCAGCTTTTAAGCTGGCTTTTTTATGCCGTGGAGCTAATAACTCTTGCTTATAGATGTGTAACGCAGGTAAAAACATTTTACTTTTTTTAAAGTAAAAATTCAGTTCCTCCGTCTACCCTATTAAATAACAGGATATCAACATGAAACAAATATTAAAATCAATAGGATTCGGAATTATACTTGGTGCAATTGCATTCTTTATACCATTTATATTCAAATTTATTTTTGCCCTGATCATCATAGGGTTTGTATTTAAAATGTTCTTCAGGGGACGAAATCATCGCAGATTTGAACAGCACTATGAAAACTTTAGCTCGCAATATGCTCCGGTTGTTCCAATAGATAACCAATGGTATAAGCCTGTAATCAGCGAAAACGGATACATCCAAAACATTAACATAAACTACCAGTAATATGAAAGCTTTCAGAATAATATTAGCATTAGTTGTGGCTGGAGCTACATTTTACAGCTTAAATGTACTGGCTATGCAGTATGGTTATCGCGACAGACTGGATTTTAAAAACAGACATTATCACGAATATGACTGTAAGGATGAACATTATCAGAATCACGTCCATAACCATCATGTAAGAAAAGTAACAGATAGCAATGTGGTGCGCGTTGCTAGTTCAATCAAAATAAGATAAATTATGTCGCAGATTTTACTACTCAGCAGCCCTTCTCAGGATGATGTAAATCCAATTCTCCACTTAGCCAGTGAATTGATTAATCTTGGAGAACAGGTGACCTTTTTCAGTTCGGATGAATTCAAACGGCCTATTGAAGATATTGGAGCTGAATTTAAACCTTACAGCAAGGAGCTGGACGCATTTAACAAAAATGCTGAAGAAAAACCTACATCTGGATTGATTACAGCGCTTTTGGAACCGATGAAGTTCATCGATGATATTGCCGTACAAATAAGAGGATTGAAATTTGACTATGCCATATTTTCACCTGATTATCCATATGCCAGCATCATCACGAGGTTACTCGGAATTCCGAGATTGCAATACAGCAACTCTAATTAGTCATATTGAGTAAATCCATAAATTAAATTTTACAATAACAAAGAATAAAAATGTACAACGAACATACATGCCATTCAGGCAAAATACACAGTGGCTGGAGACAAAGAGGGAAATTTGGTCACCACCATGGGGAAAAATTCACACGTAACTTTGAAGGGTTCTTCAGGGAAGGATTCAGACGTGTACCGGCAAATATTGAAGAAACAAACGAAAATTTCATCATCTATTTATTTGCACCTGCATTGATTAAAGAATATTTAAAGGTAAATACAAAGGATGATGTATTAACCATTGCCTATTCGCCGAAAGAAACTGAGGAAACTATAGGAAAGTTTACCAGAAGAGAATACAGCAACGGAAGCTTCCAACGGGCTTTTTCCTTAAATGGAAAAGTTATTACCGACGCGATTGCTGCTGATTATACAGATGGCATTTTAAAAATTACCCTTCCAAAAAACCCCGAAACAAACATTCCTGCGAAAGATATCGCAGTAAACTAAGTTTCGTCTATTATAATTTCAGCAGCCCTGATTGTAAGCAATCGGGGCTTTTTCATTTTAAAAGGGCTATTAAGGGAAGTGATTTTACCAGAACTTCCCTTTCAGGATCTTTTAACAGACTGATATTTAAATCGCGCTTGCTATTGGCCATATTTTAAGGTACTTTTGCTGAAATAGATAAAGATAACAGTTTGAATTTTAACGACTTTAATTTTAACCCCGACTTATACGAAGGCCTTATGGCAATGGGGTATAAAAGCGCTACTCCTATACAAGAACAAGCTATTCCTGTAATTTTAGAAAACCACGACCTGATTGCTTGTGCGCAGACGGGAACTGGAAAAACGGCCAGCTACCTTCTTCCTGTAATGGATAAGATTAGCCGTGCGGCCGAGCGACATAACAATACCTTAATACTGGCACCTACAAGAGAGCTGGCTCAGCAGATCGACTTACAGGTTGAAGCCCTAGCGTACTTTACCAACATCAGCTCATTAGCGGTTTATGGTGGTGGGGACGGTATAGCCTACGAGCAGCAGAAACGTTCTATGCGTGAAGGTGTTGATATCATTATTGCTACGCCCGGGCGTCTTATGGCACACCTTTCATCAGGAGCCTTGAAGCTGGAGCATCTGCAGCATTTGATTCTGGATGAAGCTGACCGCATGCTGGACATGGGGTTTTATGATGATATTATGCGTATTGTTAGCTATTTGCCGAAGAAGAGACAAACGTTGCTGTTTTCGGCTACTATGGCTCCGAAGATCAGAAAAATGGCAGGCAGTATTTTACATGAGCCGCAGCAAATTACCATTTCAATTGCCAAACCGGCTGAAGGAATTGATCAGCAGGCATATAACATCCATGACCAGCAAAAACAAGCTTTACTGAGTGATATCTTTAAAGACGGCACATATAAAAGTGCGATCATTTTTGCCTCTACGAAAGAGAAGGTTAAAGCACTTTACAAAACTTTTAAAGGACTAACAATCAAAGCTGAAGCTTTTCATTCAGACCTTGGACAGAAAGAACGTGAGGATATTTTGCTGGCCTTTAAAAACAAAAGGCTGCCGATCATCATTGGAACCGATGTGCTCTCCCGCGGTATTGATGTAGAGGGAGTTGATCTGGTTATCAATTACGATGTTCCCGGCGACCCTGCAGATTATGTACATAGAATTGGCAGGACAGCGAGAGCTGCGACAAAAGGGACGGCTATTACGCTTGTAAATGGCCGTGATAAGCGTAAGTTCGACAATATTGAGAAG
This sequence comes from Pedobacter frigidisoli, assembly GCF_032678525.1. Taxonomy (GTDB): domain Bacteria; phylum Bacteroidota; class Bacteroidia; order Sphingobacteriales; family Sphingobacteriaceae; genus Pedobacter; species Pedobacter frigidisoli_A. The sequence goes on along the minus strand of NZ_JAVTSE010000002.1, from coordinate 864,557 downwards.
CTGATTGAAAAAGAAGTACCACGAATGCCTTTACCGGATCATATTGCTACAATGGAAATCAGCCACGTTGAAGAGAAAAGGCCGCAACATCAAAAGAATAACGGAAAGAAAAAGGTGTGGTTTAAAAAGAAAGCCAAACCAAGTAATCCAAGCTAAAAGTATTTAAACGCCGATCAAAATTGATTGGCGTTTTTGTTAGGCCTCTAATCTGGGGCGATATCAATCCAGTGTTACGGAGCCAGAACAAGAAAGCCACGGGCTAAACCTGTGGCTCACGAACTTGTTCATTTGTGTTATAATCCTAATTTCTTAGCAATTGCGGAAGGTATACCAGCCTTGTTCAATAAGAATGCAGTGGTTTTATATTTAACATAATTTTTAGTTACGTATAAATATCCTTTATAATCGTTGGTAACCCCCCAAGAATTTTTAACGATATAATATTCTTTACCGTTCTGATCTTTGGCAAGTCCAACAATGTGCATACCATGATCATCAGTAGTTTGATAGTTATCAAAAGCAGCCTGACGGTTTTCCTGTGTAATTTCCATTTCAGGTTGCGGGCCATTAAACATTTCCGCTTTCTGTTTAACTGTCATGTCGTTGAACGGTGTTTGAGGTACGAAAGCGACGCCGTTTTTATAGCTGAAGGATTTTTCACTTACGTCTGTTGCCCAGGCAACAGTATATCCGTTTTTCAACGCATGATCAATAATGTCTGTAATCTCATTTACCTTAACGTTATATACCTGATCGAAAGACCAGTTGTCTGGAACCAGCAGCGTGAACTTGCTATAGAATGGGTGATCATTGAAAGAAGACAACTCAACATAGCTATCGGGATTGACACCCACCACTTCCTTCGCAAAAGTTTTAGGGGTATATTTCTTACCATTGTAAGTAAAGTTTTCCGGTACTGCACCTAGGTAGGCATCAATTACTCCGGAATAGGCTTTTAACCAGTTTGGTGTAAGATCGCCATTAGAGTTTTTAACAACGGCTTCTAAAACACCTTTTTCAATATCGCCCAGCTCAGCTGTTTTGTTGGTTTTTGTACCATAATTCAGGCCTGTATAAACTTCTTGCGGGACTGCGCCGTATTTTCTGTACATGTTAATTACATCATGTAATGCTCCGCCATCGCCTAATGAAACTGCACCATGCATGCGAACATAATTGATTCCTTTCTCTACATACGCATTACGGGCAGAGAACAATTGTGATAGCTGAACCGGCTGTTTTCCGGCCTTCATCATTTCTGATTCCAGGAATGAGTTAGTGGAGTAACTCCAGCAAGTACCTGAAGAACCTTGATTTTGAACAGGGGTACTGGTTAAATTAATGACGTCAGTAAATTTAAAAGCTTCTTTGCTGTTTTCACTTTGGTTGTTTTTTAAAGAATTAACCAGATTGTCTTGGCCATAAGTTACCATGGTTGATAACGATAGAGCCAAACCAATCACACTTAGTTTGGTGTAGTTGATCATTTTTTTTTGAATAATTTTATAATCGGCGAATGTAGAAGTTGTTGCTGATTTGAGTTCAGAAAGTTTGTAATAAATCGATAACAAAGGTCATGGTACTGCAACAACTAGCATTCAGGCAAACTTATCGGTATGTTGGTTGCCAAACCACCATCAGAGGTTTCCTTGTATTTAGCATTCATATCCAGGGCCGTTTCCCACATGGTATTCACTACAGCATCCAGGCTGACTTTCGCTTTATCGGGGTTGCTTTGTAGTGCCAGCTGGCTTGCTGTAATGGCCTTAATGGCGCCCATTGTATTTCTTTCGATGCAGGGAATCTGAACAAGCCCCCCAATAGGGTCGCAAGTCAAACCTAAGTGATGTTCCATGGCGATTTCTGCAGCCATTAGTACCTGCCGCTGAGAGCCGCCCAGACATTCTGTTAATGCTGCCGCCGCCATTGCAGAAGAAACTCCTATCTCTGCCTGGCAACCACCCATTGCGGCTGATATGGTAGCGCCCTTTTTGAAAATGCTACCAATTTCGGAAGCACAGGCAATGAATTGTATAATTTTATCTTCAGAATAGCCGTCACAAAATGCAATGAAATATTGCAGAACAGCCGGAATAACTCCCGCAGCGCCATTTGTAGGGGCAGTAACTACACGGCCAAAAGAAGCATTTTCTTCATTTACGGCCAGTGCAAAACAGCTTACCCAATCTAAAATATAGTTGAATCCATTACCACCTTTTCTAATTGCCTCGATCCATGAATTGTAATCATGGTATTCCGTTTTGCCGATCAGGCGCTTATTCAGTGCAAAAGCCCTACGGGCAACATCCAGGCCTCCAGGTAAGAAACCGGTGGTATGGCAGCCTCTGTAGATGCAGTCGCGCATCACAGCAAAATGTTGTAAAATACCGGCTTTGGTAACTGATTCAGCTCTCCATGCCAGTTCATTTTCCATCACGATTTCACTCACCTTCAGGCCGGTAGATAAACACCAGTGCAGGAGCTCTTTTGCTTTTTCTACCGGGAAAGGTAAATCAACCTGAGGCTTTAAGCTATTATCTTCACCTTCTTTAACTACAAAGCCACCTCCGATAGAGTAATATGTTTCTGAAAAAGCCTTCCCAGTATTTAAAAAAGCCTGTATCGTAACGGCGTTAGGATGAAAAGGCAAACTTTCTGCAAATAGAAAAAGTAAGTCCTGATTATAGTCGAAATTGATCTCACGGTGTCCTGCAAGATTGAGTTTCTGGTCGTTTTGAATGGCAAGAAAAGTCGGGGTTACCGCATCTACATCAAAAGTCACCGGGTCGGCACCCGTTAAACCTAACAGCACAGCTACATCCGTCCCGTGCCCTTTACCCGTTTTGGCCAGGGAACCGTAAAGCAATATTTTTATCGTTTCAACACTATCTATTAATTCTTGACTGGTAAGTGAATCCGTGAACTGTTGTGCAGCTCTCCACGGTCCCAGGGTATGAGAACTTGACGGGCCAATGCCTATTTTAAAAATATCGAAAACGGAGATTTGTTCCTTAATCATGAAGTTAGTTAGTTATGCAAAGCTATGATTTGTTTTCCAAGATCATAAACAATATTTTATGCACCTGAAACCTCTTAGAAATCAAATTCAAGAATATCATTGTCCTTTAGCATTTGCTCTACGAACTTCTTATGGTTTTTTGGGGTTCCGGTAGCAATCCAGTTTCCTGTAATGACATTATTGACCAGGGAATGCTTGCCCCGGTTAGGTTTAAGTTTGTTTTCTCTGAATACATCCTCATAACTTTCCAGATCGCCATGGGCATGCTGTTTTTTAACTATTCTATATACACGTTTGGTAAAGCGGCGGTCGCCGATTTCCTCTAAAAAGGGAAAGATGATCAAAGCCAAAAGAACAACTCCGGTGACGCCTATTGCCTGTTCGTAATATCCAGAGCCGATAGCCATCCCTATTGCAGCTACAATCCAGATAATACAGGCTGTTGTTAGGCCCTTTACTCTGTTCTCTTCTTTAAATATTACTCCTGCCCCCAAAAAGCCTATACCTGTGACAATATTCGAAGCTATACGATCCTGACTTGTAGGCCCTATTTTAATAGATAAGATTGTAAATAATGTTGCGCCTAAGCCAATCATCATCATGGTTTTTAAACCTGCAGATTTGCTTCTGTATTCCCTTTCAGCGCCAATTATACCACACAGAAGCGTAGCCAGCAAAAATTTGTTGACTTCGCTTTGAGTAATAAAATGGCTATTATCTAAAATATTGTTCATTGCCCTTATTTAATGAATGGCAAATTAATAAAAATCATAACACCTTAAACCGTTTGCCCTACCGCCGCTGGAACTATTTTTATAATATTTTTCATACCCTACTCCGATTTCAGAGGTTCCGCCAGTATTACTGTAATTGATTTTGGATGTGGTGGCATCATGGCTAATGCCCAACCTGAATTTTTCACCATTGGTTCTGCGATTGAAAATATCGAAGATTACAGAAAAGACTATGGCATCATTCCCATTTGCATTTCCATCATTTCTATACCAGATTCCGGCATTAATGCTTGCATATTTATATTGCAACCCGGCACTATATGAGCTTACATTTTGCTGTTTATAAGCCACGATAGATGGAATCAGGTAACTCCCATCACGATCATACTGATCGGGTATAAGCGTTAGCTTGTAGCTTAGGTTTCCAGAGATCCGAACAGGGAGCTTTGCCTGAAAGCCAGAAATTGATTCATCAGGTCGGTTTAAATGGTGCGCTGCCAGTCCCATCATAAATTTCCCGAATACCAGGTTTGTGCCTGCATTCGCATCTAAATAAAAACGACTATCGATACTGGGCCTTTCTGCTCCGGAAATACTGCCGGGTAAATATCCTGACCCGATGTCAATCTGATCACCAAAGACCAGTTTATCCCAATTCAGCTTCTGATTGGTGATTCCCGCCTGTAATCCAAAAGATAGGGTGAAGTCGTCGCCATCTATAATGTAAGAATAGCTGGCTGCAATATTATTTTTAACGAGGTAAGCTGTTCCTTCGCTACTCCGGTTAAATATCAGCCCTACTCCACTGTTAATGCTGTGGAGATTCAAATCTCCCGACGCACTCATGTAGGCATAGTCGCTCGCTAAACCGCTCCATTGGTTTCGATATAAGGCATTGAATCGCATATCGCCTTCAAACTGACCAGTTAATGCTGGGTTTAAATAGATCGGCGCATTATAAAACTGCGAAAAAATATGGTCTTGCCCTAAGGTAATTAGTGGCACTGCTATCAGCACTAAAAGTAATCTCACCCTCCTCATCGTCATCTGATTAAATATATTACACCTGTTTTTCGTGGCGGAGATGAATCGAGTGTCATCCCTTTCCAGTCGCTCCCATTTATGAACTTCACTTCTATCTTCCAGTAATAAACACCCTGCGGCTGCTCTTGTCCATTGTAAGTGCCATCCCAACCTTCCAAAGGTGCTCCGTCATCTAGCTTTGTTGTTTCCCATAATAGCTGACCCCATTTATTAAATACCGACATTGTCCATGATGCAATTCCCCTACCCTTAGCTTTAAATGTTCGGATTTCATTTTTAGCGCTTGCGGGCATAAAGGAATTCGGAACACTTAAATTTCCGGGAACGCCTATAATCCTAACCGATTGGGTAGTGGCTGATGAGCAACCCTCGTTGTTTAAAGTTTTCAGCGTAACGGTATATGTACCATTTTCAGCATAAGTGTGATTTGGATTTTGGAGCGTAGAAGACGCGCCATCGCCAAAAGTCCATTCCCAGCTAATAGCATTCATACTAACATCTTTAAAACCGAAGGTATAATTCGGAATAGACAACTCATTTCCGGGACTAACAGTGAATGCAGCAACGGGAGGAGAAACAATGCTGATGAAATTGTATATTGTAGTGGTGTTGGTACAGCCAAGTGTATTGGTGGTGGTTAGCTTAACCGTATAGTTTACGCCCGTTCCGGCATAAGTGTGTTCGGGTTCAAATTGTGTTGATGGTGTTGAACCGTCTCCGAAATCCCACAGGTAACCGACAGCTCCAACACTGGTATTTTTAAACTTGACTAACAAGTTAGTACAGCCACTGGTTCTGTCAGCAGAAAAGCTCGCAGTTGGTTGTGCCCTGACGGTTACCGTCTCAGTAGTGGTGTTTTTGGAACAATCGTTTTCTGCATCCAGCCTGATCGTGTATCTTCCGGGTTTAGTAAAGGTATAGGGATACACGCCAGCCGCGGTTGAGAATGCTGTATTCACCTCACCTGTATCTTCATTGGTGAAAGTATAAACAAAGTTGCTGGCGCCGCTGGTATTATTGACAAAGTTTACGGTATGTGGCGCACAACCAATCTTCTCATTACCATTTACGACCAGTTCGGGCACAATGTTATTCGGAGAAACCCTGATGGTATTAGCTGTGGTTTGTTCCCCACAATCATTCTTCGCCGTCATCCTCACCACAAAATCCTTTACAACAAGTGTTTGGAAGGTATGCGAAACTGTTCTTCTGTCGTTAAAAGTTTCGGGGTTAGTGCCATCTCCAAAATCATAGGTATAGGTTGTGCCTGTACTTTCAGGACCAGTATTGCTAAAATTCACGAGCAGAGCCGAACACCCTGTAGTTTTATCAGGAGAAAATCGTGAAACAGGACTAGCTTTGACCATCACCGTTGAAGTGAAAGTAGATGGTCCGCAAGGTGTTGTAGCGGTTAGTGTTACTGTATAGGTAATGTCTTTACCTGTAGGATCGGGCTGAAAAGTTACTGCGGGTGGTTGTGGAGCAGTTGAGGTAGTACCATTGCCGAAATTCCAGGCGAAGGTTGCGTCGGTTGAAGAAGTTGAGGTATTGGTAAAAGTAATGTTCAATGGTCCGCAGCCTTGTGTAGCACTCTGGGTAAAAGAAGGTAGCACATCCTGGTAGGTAGAAAAGGTATGTGATGTTTCAGCAGTGCTACAGCCGAGGCTACTGGTAACAACCAGTTTGATTACGACAGTTCTATTTGGATCATTTATCGTGTAGCCAGGAAATAGGGCCTGATCCCCAATCTGTACGTTATCGGCATACCAGGTATAGGTGGCATTACGATCGGGATATAAGGTTGCTGCGACATTATTAGTACTAAGTTGGAAGGGCGCACAGGCTTTATCGGTTAAATAGGTTATTTCTGCCTTTGCAGGGGGATTCACCGTAAGTTTTACCTGGTTGCTTGTGGTGCCGGAACATGATCCACTGGAAACATTCCGTCTGTAATAGATTGTGGAAATGGGTACGGGAGGTGTATAGTTTATTGTTGTTGCGCCCAATACATCACTCCAGGAAACCGCATCTAAGCTAGACTGCCATTGATAGTTATATGTTCCATTACCACCTGAAGGCGTAGAACCTGTCAATACTGCTGCGGCACTTCCCTGGCATATTTGCTGGTCTGCGCTAATGGTATTGTTGCTTAAGGTTGGAAGTACATTAACCTGTACACTGTTGCTGACTGAAGTACAAATGGTACTGTTAACAAGCCGCCTGTAATAGGCAGAAAGGGAGGCACCTATCGTCAGGTCTTTACCAGTGGCAGATGTTATATTTACCCAGGTATTCCCATCAGCACTACTTTGCCACTGGTAAGTAAAACTGCCTGCCCCGCCAGTGGGGACGTCGCCCAATATACTTACACTTTGCCCTGCACAAACCGGTGAAGAAGAAACAGAAATATTATTGGTAACTGGTGAAAAATAAGTTATCGTTATTTCAGATGAGGATGGTGGACACCCGGCGAATCCATTAATAGTCCACCGGAAGGTATAAGTACTACCAGGCGTTAAACCTGTTACGGTAGTATTATACAAGGTTGGATCGGTAATGACAACACCAGTTTGTCCTGTTGTAAGGGTCCATATACCAGCATTTGGCGCCGGGTTGTTCCCATTCAAGGTAATTCCATTGCCGCTACACAGGGATTGGTTTGGACCCGCATTGGAGACTACCGTACCTGGATTCACGGTTATTGTTGTTGCGGTTGATGCGGCTTCGATACATGCACCACTCTGAACGATTGCCCGGTACTGAGTGGTCACAGTTAAACCAGCATATATCAGTGGATTTGCGGTTGAAGTAATCGTTGACCAGGTAAGTCCATTATCGATTGACCTTTCCCAACGGATAATATCTCCAACCTGTCCCGCGAGCGTAATGCTTCCGCCATTGCTACCCGAGCAAACCGTCGCATCACCAGATGTACTCCCCCCTATACTTAATGGGTTTACCGTTATTTGCACATCATCTGATGCTGTAGCGCAGGATGCATCACTAATAGTCCATTTAAAAATATAGCTGTTTCCGGGCTGCAAACCTGATACTACAGTGTTGGGCTGGGTATCATTGGCAAAATTCACCGTGTTTGATGCAGATACTACTGACCACTTACCCGAACCAACTATGGGCGTATTGCCTTTTAAGGTGTATGTGCTTGCATTGCAAACTGACTCATCCGGCCCGGCAGCAGGTAATGTTGTACGCGGCTGGACGGTTATGGTTACAGAAACCGGGTTTCCTGGACATCCGGCAGAAGAAAAAGGAGTAAAAACATACGTAACGGTGCCGGTTGTTGTACTTGAGTTAAGCAGAATATCATTTACAGTATTCACGGATGCTAGACTGGCCATCTGACTGTTTCCTGTGATCAATCCTGTAACAGTACTGGTGTAGCTATAATTGACTGCACTGATATTCGATGCTAAAGTAATTGCCGAAGAAGTATTGTCGCATATGGTTAATGCCGCAGGAGTGGCTGTCATTACCGGATTGGGGCTTACTGTAACGACGAAAGTAAAGGGCGTACCCTGGCATCCCTCCTTTTCGGGCACTATGCTGTAGGTTACTGTTGCATTGTTTACAGGATCTGAATTGGTGAGTACATCATTAATCGCACCGCTTCCCGAAGGTGAGTAGCCCGAAGCTGCAGAAGTTCCGTTGGCGGTCCAGTTATAGGTAACCCCTGCTACGGCAGACGAGGGGGTGTACGAAACGTTTGTGCCGGTACAAATATTCTTAGATGGCGCACTATTCAGGCTGATGTTTTCCTTTATCCTCAAAATCACATCATCATTTATTTCATTGCAGGGGGCACCAAGTGCTGTAGTTGCCCGAAGCTGCAAGGTTACTAACCCGCTTGCCTTCTCTGCAGCGGTTGGCGTGTAGACCGCGTTTAGTGTATTGCGGTTGGGCGAAAATGTACCTGCGCCGCCTATCCAGGTTTGACTATTAACTGATCCTGTAATACTTGCATTTAGTGTAAAAGCGGTTTCATTAAAACATATACTTTGATCAGAACCTGCATTGACTACCGGAGCAGTGGTAAATGTGAGTTTCTGAGTGCTTGTAGCAGTTCCGCAGTTATTTTTGTGTACGATAGTTACGGTATAGCTATCGTAATTGTCAAATTTGATAGAGGGATATTTCGAGTTTGCCGTTGTGCCGCCTGTAAAACTAAAGGTTCCACCCGCAGCTGCACTTACGGTCCAGGTATACGTATCGGCCTGGTCTTGCGAAGTACCCGATATTGTTGTCTTAGTTGGACCGGTTGTGGTGTTGTTAAAATCATATGTAGCCAGGTTACACAGCGTAAAATCGGGAGATAAAGTTGCAACTGGCGAAGCATTTACCACTACTGTTTGAGGTGCGGTAGTCACTATACCGCAGGAAGGCGTGGTAATGCTTAGCGTGATGGTATAAACACCGGCATTGGCAAAGCTAAACTCCGGTTCTTTACTTGCGGCGTTCGTTCCATTCACATAAGTTACGGCAGGCGAGACATTCCAGGTATACACATTAGCTGCTTCACAAATGTTATCCAGCACGGATAGATCGGCTGTTTTTAAGATAGAATTACTACATATGGTATTTGAAGGCAAACTAAACGCAGGTTTTGGCGGGTCCTGAATACAGATTTCCATTTCTACAGGGTCTGCCGGACATGCCCCGGAGCTGGTAGATTCCAGACGGATGATATGCTTTCCATGTGTAGGAAACTTATAAACAAGACTGTAAGACAGCGGTTTATTCACCGCTACGGCTACACCATCAACAAACCAGTTGTAAGTTACCGTATTGGGTTTACATTCCGGAGTATTTGTATTTGGGTCCTCTCCTAAAACCGATGTATTGGCAAAAGTTATATCGGCATTTGTGCAACCAGGCGAATTAAATGTAAAAGCATTAATGGGTTTTACAACGACTTTGGCAGAAGACGATATTGGTGTACCGATAGTTCCGCAAAAGGAATTCGAGAGGTTGATGGTAACCGGAAAGGCATTATAAATTGTACCGGCACTTGTTGTGGAAACACTTCCGCAAGAGGATCGGATGTAAGAGTGGCTTACAGTTCCACCATTTTTTTTAATCTCACATAGCGAATATACAGAAGTGGTTTGGTCACCCCAGGTAATGGTATAACTATCACCGGGGAAATTGTATTGTATCCCTGCCGGTGAAGAGATGTCTACATTGAAAGTGAGCATTCCCAGTGGCAAGCAAACCACATTATTACCTGAAGTTCCAAATGCGGTAACGATTTTATTGTTGACCAGTAAGTAAGCCTTGGTACCCACCGTTCCGTTGGGCATTATGGCCTTCACAAAAATGGTATAATGTGCGTACTGCGCTGTAAAAGATTGTATAGGTGTGGAAAAGTTGATGTTTGTGGGACTTCCTCCATTGAGTTCGTCAGTTATGGTTGCGGTAACATTACTGTTCGAAGTAGATTCATTGCTGAGGAAAAACTGATTATTGTCCCTGCTGATACAGGTACCAAAGGTTTCTGTATTATTTGAATTTAAATAATTGGAGCTGACCTTGGCCTCAATAGCTGAACCTGCCTTCACTTCGAAACCGGCAGAGCCATTACTAACAGATGTGGGGTTAGTGGTTTTGACCCTTACTTTATAGCCGGTACCAGGCACTGTACCTGCGGGGATGATACCATTAACATAGGTACTATAAAAACCACTGTAACTTCCTATTAGAGTTTCGGATGCGAAGCTTCCATTCTGATCGGAAAGGTATAACTGAAACTGGTTGCCTGGATTAATGCAGTTTGTACCTACATTGAATGGAACAGCAATTGTACTACCAGGAGTATACGGACCACCATCAACGGTACCAATCGTTACCTGGGCAAAAGTTTTAGATGTGAAAAAAACTGCCCCTAAAAAAAGGGCAAATAAAAGCCAATTCCTCTTACAACGAATCTTCATAAATCTCTAACACTAGGGAATGATTTTATTGCGTTTTTAAAGCGATGTTTTGTTGTGGTCAAGCTTTAATTATAGTACTTACTTATGTGTATGACATATACAACGCATGTAATAATTATTCGAGCACAAAGAACGTAATTTTTCCTTTACACTAACAAAAGTTTACATCAACTCGAACAAAATGAACGGCTTACAAGCATCAAAAAAGCCCATTGAGTTCAATTTAAGCATAAAAAAACCCCCAAGGGTTGTAAACCTTGAGGGTATATTTTTACACGAAATTATTTCGTGGTATCTGGATTTAATGACTACATCATTCCACCCATACCGCCGCCGCCCATTGGAGGCATAGCAGGAGAACCACCTTCTTCAGGCTCATCAGCTAAAACAACTTCTGTTGTTAATAACATTGCAGCAATAGATGCTGCATTTTCTAGAGCTACACGGGAAACTTTAGTCGGATCGATAACACCTGCACCGATTAAGTTTTCATAAACACCAGTACGTGCATTATAACCATAGTCAGCTGTTCCTTCTTTAACTTTCTGAACCACGATAGAACCTTCAATACCTGCATTTTCGCAAATCTGACGTAAAGGTTCTTCAATAGCACGACGGATGATCTGGATACCAGTATTTTCATCTTCGTTAACACCTTTTAAATCAGCGATAGAAGCAACTGCACGAATGAAAGCAACACCACCACCTGCAACAATACCTTCTTCTACAGCCGCACGGGTTGCATGTAAAGCATCATCAACACGGTCTTTTTTCTCTTTCATCTCTACTTCGGAAGCAGCACCAACGTAAAGAACCGCAACACCGCCAGCTAATTTCGCTAAACGCTCCTGTAATTTTTCTTTATCGTAGTCAGATGTTGTTGTTTCGATTTGTGCTTTGATCTGGCTAACGCGAGATTTGATATCATCAGAATTACCAGCACCGTTGATTACAGTTGTATTGTCTTTATCCACTACAACTTTCTCAGCAGAACCTAAATAAGTTAAATCAGCATTTTCTAATTTGTAACCTCTTTCTTCAGATACAACAATACCGCCGGTTAAGATTGCGATGTCTTCTAACATAGCTTTTCTTCTATCGCCAAAACCAGGTGCCTTAACAGCAACAACTTTCAGTGAACCACGGATTTTATTAACTACTAATGTAGCTAATGCCTCACCATCCAAATCTTCAGAAATGATTACTAATGGTTTACCAGTTTGAACTGTTTTTTCTAAAACAGGCAACAATTCTTTCATGTTGCTGATTTTTTTGTCGTAGATTAAAATGTAAGGATTATCTAATTCAGCCTCCATTTTATCAGCATTAGTTACGAAGTAAGGAGATAAATAACCTCTGTCGAACTGCATACCTTCTACTGTTTTAACTTCAGTTTCAGTACCTTTTGCTTCTTCAACAGTAATTACACCATCTTTACCTACTTTACCCATTGCTTCAGCAATTAAAGCACCGATTACCTCATCGTTGTTTGCAGAAATTGAAGCTACCTGCTTAATTTTGTTATTGTCTTCACCAACAGTTTGCGACTGCTCTTTTAAATTTGCAACAACTGCAGCAACAGCTTTATCGATACCACGTTTTAAATCCATCGGATTTGCACCCGCAGCTACGTTTTTAATACCTGTTGTAATAATTGCCTGAGCTAATACAGTTGCCGTAGTCGTACCATCACCTGCAATATCGGCAGTTTTAGATGCTACTTCTTTAACCATTTGTGCACCCATGTTTTCAACCGCATCTTTCAATTCGATTTCTTTTGCAACAGTTACACCATCTTTAGTAATTGCAGGAGAACCGAATTTTTTATCGATGATTACGTTACGTCCTTTTGGACCTAGAGTTACTTTTACCGCATTTGCAAGAATATCTACACCACGTTTCAGGGCGTCGCGTGCTTCTACGTTATATTTTACTTGTTTTGACATTTCTTTTTAAATTTTGATTGATTGTTTGAGAGAATGACTGAATTGGGTTTCGGAAGAAACTATCATTCGAAAATCACTCCTTCTATAATTTTTGATTATTTCCTTGATCAATGCTGAATTCACTCATGGAGGCTTCAGTCATTCAATCATTATTACCCTACTACTGCGTAGATATCAGTTTCACGCATAATTAAGTAATCTTTGCCTTCGTAAGGGAATTCGGTACCGCCGTATTTACCATAAATTACAACATCGCCCACTTTTACGCTTGCTTTTTTACCATCAGCATCTTCTTCAGAAACGGAAACTACAGTTCCTTTTGATGGTTTTTCTTTAGCAGTATCAGGGATATACAAACCCGATGCAGTTTTTTCTTCTGCGGCAGCTGGTTCAACAATTACTCTATTCGAACTGCCAGCAATTGGTTTTAGGTTTAACGCCATAACTTTTATTATTTTTTATTTTGATTTTGTTTTTAACTAAGCTATCAATTAACACTTTTTATGCCAATAGCATTTCGGGGACAAATTTACACCAGTACTGTCAAATTTCTAAACAAATGGCGAATAAGACCAAAATTTAGATGTCAGCTTGGCAGAGTGAATCAGCCGTGAATTTAACCACTCCTGATTTCATAAAAAAAGCTTTCCCTTTTGAGGAAAGCTTTTAAATACTTGTTGTTATTATATTATTTCTTCGTCGTATCTGTTGATGCCGGAGTTGTAGCCGCAGGTTTGGTGCTATTTAAGCCGCCACCTAGTGGAGAGGGAGAAGGTGTTTTATCTAAACGCTCCTGAATAGCTGAATTACCTACAGCAGCAGCACTGCCACCGGTTTTTGACACCGTAGTTATTCCAAGTGTTAGTACCACAATAGCAGCTAACAAAATCCATGAGCCTTTTTCCAAAACATCACCGGTACGTTGTACACCAAACATATTGCTTGTGCCACCGCCTGTAGCCAAACCACCACCTTTAGGGTTTTGTATTAATACAAACAAACCTAGAGCTATACATGCAATAATTAATAAAATGATTAAAAAGGTTACCATGGTAAAATTATATTTTTTTAAAATTTCTTTTCTATAGATTGGATAAGGTCGGCAAAGTAACCACTTTTTTCTGGATATTTCAAACTTAATTTTTTATAAGTATCTATGGCCTTGTGATAAAGCATTTGCTCGATATAAATCTTAGCCAGGGTTTCTGAAACAAGGTCGTAATGGTCTTCAGCGCTTTTCTTGGCTTTATTCTCATTGTCGATTTGCTCGGGCTTTGGCGGCTTAATTGTAGGGTCTTCTTTTAAGAACTTTTCAATAATCTGTGCTCCTTTGGTATCCTTAATCTCTGCCGGGTACTCTGCGAGGTGATCTGCTACCTCAAATGGCGTTTGTATATGAAAGATATGTTCAACATATTGTTGCTGAAATTCTTTTTCATCAGGTTTATCCTGTTTGTTAGAAACTTCAACTGGTTTTCGGTGAGCATATGGCTGAAAAACCTGTTCGTGCTCTTTACGGGTTTTAGCCAGCCACCACAAGAATGTATATGGAAGCTCATCATCATCATATTTGGAAACACGGCTAAAATCTGGTTCATCAGGGATTACAGTTTCAATTTTCGGAACCTGTTCTACCGCTACTGTATCGATCTTCTTCTCGAATTCAAAGAAATCAATCGCAGCGACACTTTCTATGAACAACTCTTCCTCGGCTGGCAAGTCGGCGAGTTCGGTAGTGACAGGGGTCAATTCCTCATCAAGAGGAACCATATTTAAGATATGGAAAAGCACATTACCCTGACTGTATAGTGCTGCTCTTGGCACATATGAAGCCTCTGCCCTTGCCAACAATAAATGTAGCGGTTGTGCATAAGGATGTTCGGCAACCATTTCTTTTAAAAAAGGTACATGCGACTTCCTCACCTTTCCAGGTTCGGCAATTAAATCAGCAAGTAGCTTTTTGGTATCCATGATCTGAGTTTGGTGCTAAGTTAAAAATTGTAGTCGGTATAAAATATTTTGTTTTACCTGGCTTCGATTACCACTGTGCAAAAGCCCTGTTAAAGATATCCTCCGTAAGCTGGCGGTTGATATTTTCTATTGCTGCAGGTATTGCAGCAGCGGTAGGAGAATAATCCAGGTACTTGGTAAAGCTTTCTTCAAAACTTTCTTTTTCATGGTCTTTCACATTATTCCGGTATTTAACAGATACCGTAATTGTTAATCTATTAGCTCCTGCTGTAGGTGTGGACGTTCCCTGTAATGCCACCGGCTTAATGTCGTAACCGGTGATTCTGCCTTCAAAAACAGCATCGGCTTCTCCTGTACTTACGCTTAAACGGGTTTGATTACGAATCCTTGTTTTTAAAGCTTCGGTAAGTGCATTGGCCAATGTTGGCACAACAAGCGGCGCATTATTTTCGAACACGCGAACGTTTACGGATTTTAAACCGTCGGTAGACGCGCCACTAAATTTATAAGTACAGGCCGAACTGATGGTCAGGAGGGCAATTAAAGCAATAAGTCTGATTTTCATCTGTTTATATCTTAACACATGTGTGGAATAGAACGTGATTTTTAAGCTGGAATTATCCTTTAAAAGCTAAAGTGCTATAAATTCAATTCTTTAATTTTCCGGTATAGTGTGCGTTCTGAAATACCTAGCTCCTGAGCGGCAAACTTACGCTTGCCTTTATGTTTTTTAAGCGCTTTTTTGATCAGGTCTGATTCCTTATCAACCAGCGATAAAGACTCCTCCACCTCTTCTGCATCGTGTGCAAAATATTCAGGGTTTCCATTATTGCTATTAATATTGTTGTTTGGTGCCGGATGCTGAATGGTAAAGGCATGCTCGTGACCTGCAGGCAGTTCTACATCGCGGTAAAGCTGGTTGATATATTGTGGATTATCGGCCAGAACTGTTGCGGTATTACCACCATGCTGGATGATTTCTGCCACCAGTTTTTTCAATTCTACCATATCCTTTTTCATATCAAAAAGAACCTTGTACAAAATGTCTCTTTCCGTAAAATCTTCTTTTGACTGCGCGTTAATAGCCATCGGCAAATTACTACCGGCTTCGTTGGGAATATAGTTTAATATTGCTTGTCCGTTCACATTTCTGTCTTTTTCAAGCACACAGATCTGTTCAGCGATATTTTTCAACTGACGCACATTTCCCGGCCAACTATAATTGGTCAAAATCTGAACAGCTTCAGGTTCAAGGTGCAGGCCGGGTGAACGATATTTATCACTAAAATCTGCTGCGAACTTCCTGAACAATAAGAAAATATCTTCTTTTCGCTCGTGAAGCGCGGGAATTCGCAATGGAACAGTATTTAAACGGTAGTATAAATCCTCACGAAACTTTCCATTTTTAACGCGGTTATATACGTCCACGTTAGTCGCCGCGATAATTCGAACATCTGTTTTCTGCACTTTAGAGGATCCTACCCTGAGGTACTCTCCGCTTTCCAGAATCCGGAGTAATCGTGCCTGCGTGCCTAATGGCAGCTCGGCTACTTCATCCAGAAAAATAGTACCCCCATTGGCTACTTCAAAATATCCTTTACGCGCTTCATGGGCACCTGTAAAGGAACCTTTTTCGTGTCCGAATAATTCTGAATCTATTGTTCCCTCTGGAATTGCACCACAGTTTACAGCAATAAAAGTTCCGTGCTTGCGGGCGCTCATTTGATGGATGATCTGAGAGAAAACCTCTTTACCGCTACCACTTTCGCCTGTGATCAGGACCGACATATCTGTTGGTGCAACCTGACTGGCAATATCTATGGCACGATTTAGCAGTGGAGAATTTCCAATAATACCGAATCGTTGTTTAATATTTTGTGTATCCATTCTTTAGTATCTTCTATTGGGTATCAAGTATTAAGACCGGCCGTCATTCAAAGATGGCTTCAGGCCTGTTTTTTAAGCGTTACCCACGATCTTTCCAATTAATGTTGCAGATGTACATCTTTCAATATATACATTGGCATACTGGCCAGGTTTTACGCCCTCAATAGCCGGGAAAATGGCCATTGCACCACTATCCCCTCTTCCACAATAGTCTTTATCTGATTTTTTAGATGTGCCTTCGATTAAAACCCTCACTGTTTTGCCTACCCATTCCTGCAAACGCATTAACGAGTGCTCCTGCTGTTTAGCTAGGATTTCGGCTAGGCGACGTTTTTTAACCTCTTCAGGAATATCATCTTCCAGTTTGCGCGCGGCTAAAGTTCCTGGGCGTTCAGAATAAGTGAAGTTATAGGCAAAATCGTATTGCACATAATCCATCATACTTAAGGTTTCCTGGTGTTCCTCTTCGGTTTCAGTACAGAAGCCTGCGATGATATCTGTTGAAATTGCGCAGCCCGGAATGATTTGCCTGATGGCATCAATGCGATTGATATACCATTCGCGACTGTAAGTTCTGTTCATTAATTCCAGCACACGGGTATTGCCCGACTGGACAGGAAGGTGAATATAATTGCAGATATTATCGTATTTCGCAATCGTACGTAAAACCTCATCGGTAATATCCTTAGGATGTGAGGTTGAGAAACGAACCCTTAATTCAGCACTAACTAAAGCCGTTTGCTCCAATAGCTGAGCAAAGTTAACTGATTCTGTGCCGTCTTCTGAAGTCCATGTATATGAATCTACATTTTGCCCCAGTAGTGTAACTTCACGGTAGCCTGCATCGAATAAGGCTTTAGCCTCCTGAATAATTGAGTGTGCATCACGGCTGCGTTCGCGACCTCTTGTAAATGGCACTACACAAAAAGAGCACATATTATTGCAGCCACGTGTGATGGAGATAAAAGCAGTGATGCCATTACTATTCAAGCGGACAGGACTAATGTCTGCATAGGTTTCCTCGCGGGACAACAACACGTTTACGGCTTTATGTCCACTTTCTACCTGCTCAATTAAATTTGGCAAATCACGGTATGCATCCGGGCCAACTACCACATCTACCAGGCGTTCTTCTTCTAAAAACTTTGATTTCAAACGCTCGGCCATGCAACCCAGCACTCCAACAATTAATTTTGGATTACGGCGTTTTTCTGCACCAAATTGCGACAGGCGGTTTCGAACTCTTGTTTCTGCATTTTCACGAATGGAACAAGTATTAATAAATATCACATCTGCCTGATGGTAATCGCCTGTAGTTTCAAATCCAGTTTCAGAAAGAATAGAGGCAACAATCTCGCTATCTGCAAAATTCATTGCACAACCGTAGCTCTCGATATATAATTTACGGGCATCGGCTTTTATTGGTGTATCTAAAATTAAAGCTTCACCTTGCCTTGCTTCATCGTGCGTCTTATCCTGTACTTGTAAATCAATCATTATTTAAAAACATTTGGAGGATTGCAAAAATACATAAATAAAATTAAAAGTGACAAATTGACATATTTAGTTGTAATGTTTACAAACTAATTATTTTCGGATTGGTTGTATCGAATCAGGCTGATGTCTCAACGGCCTAACAGATAGCGCATGAAGATACAAACCTTTCACACTTCTATCTGTTACCTATCAATAAGCCAATAAAATGACTGCTCAAAAAAGAAATAAACTCTGGACCTGGATCGCGTGTATCGTTGGTGGATTGATATTAATCGGAGCTTTTGGTGCAATGTTTATCAGTACGCGATGGAAGCCTATTTTAACGGAAAAAATTAAAGAGGGGGTTTATAACGGCTCCCATCATCTGTATACTATAGATTTTAAAAGTATTAATCTTAATATTATTACCGGAAGTATGGCGCTGCGTGAGGTAACTTTAAAGCCAGACACTTCGGTTTACGATAGTTTGAAAAAGCTAAGTTTGGCACCTGCACACATCTTTGAACTGGAGTTAAAAAAACTTCAGATTACACGCGTGGGAATTTTGACTGCATATTTCAAAAAACGTGTTGATGTAAATGAAATCAGGCTGGATAAACCATCTATTAATATGATTTTCAGCAAGGTCCCAAAAAAGGCTGATACCGCCAAAGTAGAAAAATCATTGTATGAGCAGATTTCCAGGACGTTTAAATCAATCCGGGTGCACAGTATCAAAATTGTTGATGCGGACTTTGATTATGTGAACAAGGCCGGCGGTAAAAAAGTGAAAAATACGATTAAGCACCTTGATATAACCGTTAATGACTTTTTGCTGGATTCAATTTCAGGGCAGGATACATCACGCTTTTATTATACCAAAGATATTGCTTTCAAATTGGCGGGTTATAAATCGATAACCAAAGACCGGATGTATAGTATGAGAGCAGATACTATTTCGGGGTCATATGCTACCGGTAAAATCACGGCTAAAGGTTTTAAACTCACTCCACTCTATCCGGAATTAGCATTTGCGCGGAAATATAACATTCAAAAAGACCGGTATAACCTATCATTTGAAAAGATCGAATTCACTGGTGTGGACTTTATCGGGTTAAACACCGACCAAAGCCTGCATGCCAGGTCGGTAAAAATTGGCCCGGCAAATGTTGAGGTTTTTATGAGCCGGGAGTCGCCCCCTCCTCCGGGGTTAGATAAAGGTCGAAATTATCCACACATGGCGCTGAAACGTTTGAATATTCCGACCATAATTGATACGGTAAAACTGCAGCAAATCAATTTAAAATATTCGGAATACAACCCGGCAAGTAAGAAAACCGGATCTGTAGAATTTAAATCATTAACCGGAACTATCCTGAATGTAACCAACGACAGTTTACGCCTGACAAAAAACAACCATGCTAAAGCTAATTTTAATTCCCTTTTAATGGGAAGTGGGAAGCTGAATGTTAAGATCGATTTCAACCTCACCGATCAAAACGGTGGCTTTGATTACAGCGGTAGTCTGGGTAAATTCGACTTCAGGCAACTTAATTCTTTATCAAAGAACCTTGGTTTAGTTGAAATTGAAAGCGGCTATGTGCAGCATATCGATTTTAAAGCAAGTGGAAATCTGCGCTCCGCTACCGGATCGATGAATATGCTTTACAGCAACCTTAAGGTTAAACTTTTATCTGATAACATTGATGGAAAGGGCACTAAAGAGAAGGGATTTTTATCCCTGCTGGCTAATGCGATATTGGTTAAAGATGAGAATCCTAAAAAAGGTGAGGCGCCGCGGTCGGCAAGAATGACCAATACCAGAATTAGCTCGGCCTCATTTTTCAACCTGATGTGGAAGACGATATTTGTGGGCATAAAAGATATTGTAGGTGTTGGTATTGTTCCGGAGAAGAACCCTGTAAAGCAACAGAAAGTTATTGCGAAGAAAATAAGGCAACAAAAGCGTGAAGACCGCCGTGAGGCCCGGAAAGAAAAAAAAGAGAAGAACAGGCTGGAGGGTCAGTAAATTCATTTTATAAATGTATATTGCTGATAAAACAAGCACGCCCCGTTTATTAAATGCCAGATACCAAGCGCAACCGTTATCAAGTTTTTAAGTGGATTACAGGCGTACTATTCGCCATACTTATTTTGCTTTCTGGTTTGGCCTGGTTTTTAAATATCAAATCCCGCCCGATTCTTACTGACCGGATCAAAACGCTGCTGTACAAATCTACAGACAGCCTGTATACCATTAGTTTCTCCAGTGTGTCGACGAATATACTGACAGGTAATGCCACACTGGAAAATGTTAACATCAGGCCTGATACGGTACGTTTTAAGCAGCTTATTGCATTAAAACGTGCTCCGAATAATCTTTATTCTGTTTCATTGAAAAAGCTTTCGGTGAAACATTTCCACCCTTTAACTTTATATCAGGAGCAAAAGCTACAGCTGGATGAGATTATTTTCGACAAGCCGGAAGTATCCATGCAGAATCAGCAATTCGCCTTCAATGAGGGGCGTGCACCAAGACCGGTTAAATCACCTTATGCTTTCATATCAAAAAACTTAAAAGAGTTTTCAATCAAAAATATTCTGTTCAGGGATGCCAGTTTCAAGTACATCAACAAGAATCAGACTAACAGCCGCCCATTTCTGATTGATGATTTAAATATTACCCTCACTGATCTTCTTGTGGACTCTACTTCTGCTGATGATGAAAGCAGGTTTTATCTATTAAAGGATATCGTGGTTAATCTTAACAACTATGTTTACACGACACCCAACAAGATGTATAACATTAAACTGGATCAACTTGATTTCAGGGCTACTACAGGAAAGTTGAGGGTGAATCGTTTTGCATTGGAGCCACTGTATGATGAGATGCAGTTCAGCAAAATACATCCTGGCAAAGAACGGTTTGATATTCGGATGAATGATTTGCAGTTAAACGGGATTGATTTACCATTGTACATCAGCAAGCAGGAAATATGGGCAAAGGAGATGGCTATTGCACATGGGCATGTGTCGGTTTTCAACGGTAATGATGAGCTTCCCGACGAACACGAGGGTAAGAAGGTGAGTAAGGTTGGTCGTTTTCCACATCAGCTGCTGCAGTTGGTGGAAGTACCTATTCTGGTACAGAAAATTCAGCTTAAAGATATCAATATTAATTATGGGGTATTTAATAGTGAAAGTCAGCAAAAGGGAAGAATTGCTTTTGAGAACACCTCGGGTATCATCAAAAATGCGACTAACCTGGATAAAATCAAAGCTATAAATCCCATTATGGATGTAAGCCTCAGGTCTTACCTTTTTGGTCAGGGGAAACTCGATGTAAATTTCAAATTCGACCTGAAGGCGAAAGATGGGGCCTTTCTTTACAGCGGTGTGCTACACGGCTTTAACGCGCGAATTTTGAACCAGATTACCAAGCCGCTTGGTCTGGTGAGAATTAACCGCGGAACGGTAGACCAGCTGAAGTTCAGTTTCAAGGGAAATGACGCAGGTGCCAGAGGTAAAGTGGCTTTTTCCTACTATGATCTTTCTGTTGCGCTTATGAAAAATGATCCGACTAAAGACCATCTAATTACTCGTGGATTTCTTTCCTTTCTTGCTAATGCACTGATTATAAAAACAGAAAATCCAGGTCCAAGTGGAAAGTTAGTTACTGTTGATGTGAATTACGAACGACCTTCCTACTCTTCTTTTTTTAACATGATCTGGAGAAGCTTGTTTGTTGGGATAAAGTATAGTGTGGGCATAACGGAAGAGAAACAGAATGAGATTAAAAAACATATTGCCAATTTTAAAGCCATGCAGGAAGGCCACCGTCTCCGCAAACTAAAACGGCTTGAGCGCAGAAAAAAAACAGAACAGCGTTAGGCAACTACACTAAGTTTTGTAACCTTTTGATAACTTTAATATCTAAATTAAAAAAACTACTATGATTATTGCCCTCGTTATCTTCGCCCTGTTATTCATCATTGGAATTTCGTTCTACAACTCCTTAATCGGTAAGAAAAACCAGGTTACAAATGCGTTCTCTGCCATTGATGTGATGTTAAAGAAACGTTTTGACCTGATTCCAAATCTTGTTGAAGTAGTAAAACAATACACTAGTTATGAACAGGGTACTTTAAGCAAGATTGTTGAACTTAGAGCTAAAGGTACCTCTGGTAATCTCAGTGATACAGAAAAAGCACAGCTAGACGGCGAATTGAGCAGCAATGTAGGCCGTTTGATGGTTAATGTAGAGAACTACCCGGACTTAAAAGCGAACACCAATTTTATCAACCTGCAAACCACCTGGACGGAAAGTGAAGAGCAGATTGCTGCAGCGAGAAGAACCTACAATGCTACGGTAACAGAATACAACAATTCCATCATGATGTTTCCGGGAAGTATTTTTGCCGGAATGCTCAACTATCAGCCTGTAGCGGTATTGGAAACTGCGGCTGAAGAACGTAAAAACGTTAGTGCCAGGGACCTCTTCAATAGCTAATGTCATTCAGCATCAATACAAATGTAGCTCTACAAAATGTACTGGCTACAATGGAAGTTGAGCGAAAAAAAATAGCGTCAACTCAAACTAAAGGCTATCTTTTTATTGCGATTGGAATTGCCCTCGCAGGGATTGGCTTCTTCTTAGGCTTTCCTGTTGTGGCGATTATATCGGGTTTAGTACCGCTGGTATATGGTGGGGTTTTACTCTACCAGATCAGTGATGATGTAAAAACTTACAAAGATGCTTATAAGCAGGATGTGATTGGTGCTGCGCTTAAATTTTTAGATGATAGTTTAACAATTCAGCCACATTTGGGGATTGAGCCATCGGAGTTTATGTATACTCAAATGTTTAATACGGAGCCCGACCGTTACCATACAGAAGACCTGGTAAGCGGATCATCAGGACAAACCAGGTTTTACTTTGCCGAGGTTCATGCCGAATACAAGACCGTAACCCAAACGAAGAACGGCACCCGTACTGAGTGGCATGATATCTTTAAAGGAATATTATTTGCTGCTGACTTCAATAAGCATTTTAATGGTATTACTGTTGTTAAGCCAAAGGATTTTGGAAGTGCATTGAGTGCGTGGTTTTCCAAAAACATCTATTCATTCGGAAATAAAGATGTGATTCAATTAGAGAATCCAGACTTCAGCAAAACCTTTGTGACGTATGGAAGCGATCAGGTTGAAGCCCGGTATATTCTGACTCCATCAATGATGGAGCGCATCTTGAGTTTAAATAATGAAAGCAAATATGATATTAGCGTATCATTCATCCAATCCAGAATGTACATTGCATTTCCGCTTGTCCGGAATTATTTCGAGGCACCTATTTTTAAATCACTACTCAACCCTGAAGCATTGAACGATGATATCAATGCCATCAGGTTTATGTATGACATTATACAGGAGCTGGATTTGAATACCCGCATCTGGGGAAAGAACTGATCAATACCGGAAAGTAACCGGCGTTAACTGAGGTGTTTTTTTACGATTTCTTCAAGTGCCAGGATATCAAATGGCTTGGATAAATAGCTATCTGCTCCAGCTTCGTCGGCAAGTGCTGAAATATCGTTGTTGGCTGAAAAATAGATTACAGGAATATGTTTCAGGTCGGGATGGCTTTTTAAAGCTCTAGTGGCTTGTATTCCTCCTAAATCCGGCAGCCAGTTGTCCATAAAGATCAGGTCGGGCATATATTCCGAAACCTGTTTTTCTATTTCATTAGCGCTTTCTGATGTTTTAATCTCATAGCCGGCATCTTCCAGTATGAAGGTGCACAAATCAAGAATATCACGATTATCATCAAACACAAAAACCTTTTTTAAACTCATTTTAACCTCCAGAATAGCAATTAATTATTTAAATTATTAATGTATGCGGCCATCTCAAAACTATGCAGTAAAATATGTGGCTTCACATTTAAAGCAGCCTGTTGCGGCATGTATGGCATTATAGCGGTATCAGGATTCTGTATAACCACGGTACCGCCCAAATTGTTTACACTTTTTAATCCCTCTACCCCATCTGCATTCGATCCGGAGAGTAAAATACAAACCAGCTTATCTCCAAATATATCTGCAGCAGACTGGAAAGTTACATCGATAGCCGGACGGGAATAGTTGATCTTTTCTGAATAGTCTAAGGATACACTTCTGTTTTGCTCGATAAGCAAATGATAATCTGAAGGAGCCAGGTAAACCTGGCCGGGCTGCAGTATTTCTTTTTCTTCGGCTTCGAATACCGGTAAACTGGTTCTGTTTCTCAATAAATCACTTAGAAGCGACTCGTTATTGGCTTTACGGTGAATCACTAAAATGATGGGAAAAGTGATACCGGACTTCAGATCGGGAAATATTTCGAGCAATACATCCAGACTTCCTGCTGAACCGCCGATGATCAATGCCTCACACTTTGCAGAACCTATAGTTTGCGCCATATTTTCTCCAGTTTTACTCTTTTATATTCTTTTGATTTGGCCCAGAATTCCAGACTTTCTTTACTGCCTAGTGCGAGGTAGCCCAATTTTTCAATACTGCTATCAAACAGATTAAATACCTTATGTTGAAGGTCTTTATCAAAGTAGATCAAAACATTTCTGCACATGATAAGCTGGAACTCGTTGAATGAGTGATCAGAAACTAAGTTATGCGTAGAAAATATCATTTTACTATTTAAGCTTTCATCAAATTTAGCCAGTGAATAATTAGCGGTATAGTAAGATGAAAAATCTTTTATTCCTCCAGATTGAATATAGTTTTCAGAATACTGTTTCAGGTAGTTCATGGAAAACATCCCTTTTTTTGCTTTCTCTAAAACCGACGGGTTGATGTCGGTTGCGTAGATCAAAGACTTACCCAATAAATTCAGCTCTTTCAACACTATTGCCAGGGAATACGCTTCCTCTCCTGTTGAACATCCAGCTACCCAAACCCTAATAAAAGGGTAAGTACCTAATACGGGAAGCACATCATTTCTTAAGGCTTTGTAGAAAGAAGGATCGCGAAACATTTCGGTAACGTTTACGGTGATTTCCTCTAAAAACCGTTTGAAATATTGTTTATCGCTTCGAATGGTATATCTAAATTCTGCAAAACTCACAAAATTGTCGAGTGCATACAGACGGGTAATTCGCCTTTTTATAGATGCGTGAGAGTATTCCAGAAAATCGTATCCGTGAGTTTCCAAAACATCATTGAGCAATAATTCAATCTGCTCATTATCTATTACATCACTTATCACCTAATTTGTAAATTTTTCTATCTGCACTAGTAACTCATCAACATTTATCGGTTTTGAAACATAACCCGAAGCTCCGGCACTAAGGCAGCGTTCTTTATCGCCGACCATTGCCTGTGCTGTAACGGCTAGTACGGGTATATTCTGCATTTCCTGGGATTTTTTCATTGCAGCAATTGCCTGGTAGCCATCCATATCAGGCATCATCATGTCCATCAGAATGATCGCTACATTTGCATTTTGCTGTAGGATTAAAAAGCCTTCCCGGGCACTTGTTGCAGAAAGGCAATCGAAACCTTTGGCTTTTAGAACAGCTTTTAAGGCAAAAATGTTTCGGTTATCATCATCAATAATCAGAATTGTTTTTTGAGGCATATTAATTATAAAATGGTTTAAGAAGTATGATGATTTTCGTAAAGCCAGACACGTAAAAGCGAAATCAGCTGATCCATATCTACTGGTTTACTAATGTAATCAGATGCACCGGCAGCAATACATTTTTCCCTATCTCCCATCATGGCTTTTGCCGTTACAGCAAGAATGGGTAGATGTTTATGTTTCAAGTCTTGTCTGATTGCTGTTGTGGTTTCATAACCATCTAACTCAGGCATCATCATATCCATTAAAACCACATCAACGGCGGGGTTTTCATTTAGCATTTTTAGTGCTTCTTTGCCGTCTGTTGCGGGTAGAACTTTCATTTGATGCTGTTCAAGAATTTTTGTCAGAGAGAAGATGTTCCGCACATCATCATCAGCAACCAAAACGGTTTTACCTTTCAAAACATCCTGCAATTCTGAGAATCGTTTAGGCGCTTTGTTTTTCTCCTTACTTTTTTCTTCAACCAGATGCAGGAACAAGCCTGCTTCATCCAATATACGCTGGTAAGAGTGGGCTGTTTTTACTACAATTGAATCGGCATACTGTTTAATGCGGTTTTCTTCACCTTTTGAAAGGTTTTTACCTGTGAATATGATAATTGGAAGGTTTTCCAGACCTGGTGTTTTCTTTACAACCTCGAGTGTTTCATATGCATGCTTGTCGGGAATACCCATATCCAGAATCACACAGTTCACTTCGGGTTTGTGCAATGCAGATACGCCATCATTTACCTGGCTTACAATTTCCGTCTGGATGTTGAAGTTGCTTAAGAAATAACTTAAAGCCTTGGCATGCTGCTCATTTTCTTCAACGATCAGCACTTTTTTGGGATGCCGGCTTAAAGCATGTTCCAATTTAGAGAAAATTTCCTGCATGTGCTCGAAGGCAAATGGCTTGTTTATGAAGTCAACGGCGCCTTTTAGCAAGCTTTCTTTCTTCACCTGTAAGGATGACATGATATGGACAGGAATTGGCCTGGTTGCCGGATCTGCCTTCAGTTCTTCCATTACCTGCCATCCGTCTTTAACAGGCAGCTGAATGTCGAGTAGAATGGCTAAAGGTTTATAAGTTCTGGCCATTTCTATTCCCACATCGCCTCTTACTGCCACCAAACCTTTATAGTCGCGTTTTCGGGTAAAATCGAGCAGGGTTTTCGCGAAAGGCGTATCATCTTCCACAATTAAGATTACCTTGTCGTCTGGCTGAATATTTTCTCTATCGTCTTCAATTTCCTGAGGGATGTTTGCGACAGTCAAGCGTTCAATTTTCTTTGGTGTGGATTCTGCTACCGGAAGTGGCTTTTGAGCAATGAACTCCACGGCACCTTCCAGGCCTTTATTTTTATCTATAGGAAGCGTGAGGGTAAAAATACTTCCTTCACCTTCTGTACTTTTCAGATCAATATAACCTCCGAGCAGTTTAGCCAGTTCTCTGCTTATTGACAATCCGAGTCCGGTACCACCAAACTTTCTTCTTGTTGACCCATCCGCCTGCTGAAAAGCTTCAAATACCATTCCCTGTTTCTCCGGGGCAATACCCACACCGGTATCTGTAACCTTGAAAATCAAGGCTTGTTGTTTTTCGGATTTAGTGATATTTAATTTGACTGAACCTTGTGTTGTAAACTTGATTGCATTGGAGAGCAGATTTTTAATAATCTGTTCCAAACGCATTTTATCGGTATGGAAATACTCGGGAACATCGTTAGCTTTATCAACTACAAAGTTTAAATTCTTTTCTTTAGCCAGGGGATTAAAAAGCGAGCGCATATTGAGCATAACATCATCAACTTTGATATTTGCGCGATCGAGTTCCATTTTGCCGGCCTCGATTTTAGAAAGATCCAGTATTTCATCAATTAAACTCAGCAAGCCCTGTCCTGAGCTTTGTATCACCTCTGCGTACTCCTGGTGCTCGCGGTCCATTTCTTCGTTCTCAGCCATTAATCTGGACAATAACAAAATTGAATTTAGCGGAGTCCGCAATTCGTGCGACATATTAGCCAGAAATTCAGACTTATAGCGCGTACTGAGTTCAAGGGCTTCGGCTTTCTGCTGAATCTCAATATTGCGTTCTTCGATTAATTCATTCTTTTCTTCGAGCAAACTGCTGCGTTCTTCAAGTTCCTGGTTACTCTGCAACAGCTCTTCCTGTTGCACCCTAAGCTCTTCCTCAGATGCCTGCAGCTTTTGTGCCTGGGCCTCAAGTTCCGCATTAAGTCCTTCCAGCTCATTATGCTGAACCTGCAGTTCTTCAGACTGAGCCTGGGTTTCTTCAAGCAACTGTTGAAGCTTCTGTCTGTTTTGTGCGCCCAGTAAGGCTGTACCTACATCTGTGAGGACGAGATTTAAGAAATGGAGTTGTAGATCAGTATAGTTGCCAATAGTGCCCAATTCTACACCACCAATTGAAATTTCATTGCGAATAATGGGCAATACTACTAATTGAGCAGGTTTTATATTTCCTGTAGCATGCGAAATGGTTAATTCATTTTGCGGAACATCTTCAATGAGGATACGTTTGCCCGACTTAACTGCCTGCCCGATTAAGCCCTGGCCAAGTTCTATGGTTTCTGACAGATTTTTTCCCTGCAGGGCATACTGTGCTTTGAGGTGTAAATATCCATCGTCTTTAAAGAGGTAGATGGCTCCAATCTGGCTTTTGGTATAGACCGCTAAAAATTCGAGAATATCTTCGGCCAAATGAAATACATCTTTTTCACCTACCATTTTAACATTCAGGTTTGCTACACCAGTTTGCAACCATTCATTATCAGCAAGTGTATCAAAAGATGTTTTCAAGGATGTTGACATGCTATTCAATGAGCCTGAAAGCTCGCCAATATCGTCTTTTGACTGCCCCTCTAATGTTACACCATAGTTACCAATGGAAATCTGATGTGCAATTTCCTTAATTGCCACAATCCGTTTTTCCATCTCATATTTTTTATCTTCGATTTCCTGGTGGAGTTTTACTCTTTCATCAAAATCTACCGAGACTTTCCTGTAGAAAAACAAGGTAATGAGTATTGCCAGTACAGCTGCAATCAGGATTAGTATCGGTGTATAAGCGCTCAGCTTGTTTAATTCCTCTGTACGTACATTTAAAAGTCTTTTTTCTTCAGCAACCAATTTGCTTACAACGGCACGTGCCTGATCCATATATACCTTACCCTGAAAAAGTACTGTAGGATCAATTGCGCCGCCGAGCGATTTAATCTCAATAGTTGAGCTGATGATGCCCATGCGTTTGAAGAGAATAGATCTAAGTGCCGCAACATTTTTTTGCTGGACAGCATTGTCTTTCGTTGCCGTTTCCACCCGCTTAAGGATAGCGGCAGCAGAATCACTTGCGCCATAATAAGGAGCTAAAAAAACCTTATTACCGGTTAAAAGGAATCCTCTTTGCCCTGTTTCTGCGTCCTTCAGGTAAGAGATAATATTTTCACTGTTTAAGATTACCTCATCGCTATGCTTTACAAGTTCGGTACTTTGGATCAGGTTTCTGATGCTCACGTATGAAGCCAGTGAGCTGATGAAAAGAATAATCAGCGATAAACCGAGGCCTAAGCGTAAATTATTTTTAAGCGTTGTTTTCATTATACTATTTGAGGTAATTATTCTTGATTTTTAACGATTTCTTCTTCGGTGATCGGAATAATGAAGTAAAATTCCGAGCCCTCATCCGGGGTGCTGTTTACACCGATTGTACCGCTGTGCCTTTTAATGATTTCTGAGCAGATGTATAATCCGATACCCAAACCATTAAATCTGTTGCTACTATCCTCTACACGATAAAATTTATCGAAGATTTTTTGTTGCTGTTCCTTCGAGATACCTATGCCGAAATCTTTCACAGCGAGATAGAGTTTACCATCTTTAATATTGATGGTTACATTAACCTGATTAGTTCCCGGGGCATATTTTATGGCATTCGTAATAAAGTTGATCACCACTTGTTCCAGCCTCATTTCGTCACCAAATATCAGCTCACTGGTTTGTCCAAGCCTGGTAATCATAAAATCGGGATTCGATTGCTGCAACATTTCAATGGCGTTATTCACCATATGATCAGCGCAAAAAGGCCTCATATTGAATTTCATTTTGCCACTCTCAATTTTAGAAATATCAAGCAAATCAACAATGAGATCATTCAATTTTTCGAGCTGAATACTTGCCTTATCCAAATGGTTTCTGGCCAGCTCCTTGTTATCCTTATCCAAACTACGCTGCAGGAGCTGGATATACCCCTTAACACTGGTTAAAGGTGTTTTCAGTTCGTGGCTGGCGATACTGATGAATTCATCTTTTTTGTGTTCGGCTTCTTTTCTGAATTCAATTTCTTCGAGAAGCTTTTCCTGCACTTCGTTGAGCTTTCTACTTTGCTCGTAAATGCGATAGAAAGTTTTGATTTTAAGCAGAAGAACATTAATATCCACCGGTTTGGTGATGTAATCGAGTCCGCCGCTGAGATAACCTTTGGTAATAAATTTGAGTTCTGTATTTACGGCCGAAAGAAATATGATAGCGGTATCTTTTGCCTTGCTAAAGCCGGAAATAGCTTCAGCTACTTCGAATCCGTCCATATCGGGCATTTGAACATCAAGGATGATCAGCACATAGTTGTTCTTAAGAACCTTTTTTAGCGCCTCTTCTCCAGATGATGCCGTGTCGACATCAAAGTTATGTGCTTGTAATACTTTTTGTAAGGAGATCAGGTTTTCAGGCCTGTCATCAACTATAAGAATCATCTTTTAAAACAAATAAGGAGCTGAGATATTTATGTTTGGTTTAGAGACAAATATCTCATAACTGTAAACAAACAAGGAATGCTGAAAAAAGTTTTAACTTTTTTTACAAATCATTTGAGTTGAATGTATCTCCCTGTTTGAAGTCGCCTGTTTCGAAGCCTTTCCTGAACCAGTACACCCTTTGTTTAGACGTTCCGTGAGTAAAGGAATCGGGCTGCACGTTCCCGGTTGCCTGCTTTTGTAGCTTATCATCGCCAATAGCATTTGCTGCAGTTAAAGCTTCTTCTATATCTCCTTCTTCCAGTCTGAAATCCTTCAGATTCTGTGCATTATGAGCCCAAAGCCCTGCGAAGAAGTCGGCCTGTAGTTCGAGTTTCACTGATAAGCGATTATATTCTGTTTCACTGACTTTTCCGCGTGCGCGATCCAGTTGTTCTGAAATTCCCAGGAGGTTTTGTACATGGTGTCCCACTTCATGAGCAATCACATAAGCCTGCGCAAAATCTCCACCTGCTCCAAAGCGATCTTTAAGTTCATCATAAAATGATAAATCAATGTATACTTTACTATCACCCGGGCAGTAGAAAGGCCCGATATTAGATTGAGCAAAGCCACACGCTGTCTGCTCGCCGTCCCTGAACAATCTCAATTTGGGATATTCATATTGTTTGCCCATGGCTTCAAATTCTTTAGTCCACACAAGTTCTGTAGATTCGAGAACCCCAGAGACAAAAACTGCCTGAGGATCATCAGCTGGAACACCCTTTTTTACCTCTTCAGTACCTGCTCCGGTTGGAAGCTGACTTACTACACCTGTTAAATCTTTACCGAAAATTAAGCCTAGTACGACAATTACGATACCAATACC
Source organism: Pedobacter frigidisoli (assembly GCF_032678525.1). Lineage (GTDB taxonomy): Bacteria > Bacteroidota > Bacteroidia > Sphingobacteriales > Sphingobacteriaceae > Pedobacter > Pedobacter frigidisoli_A. The sequence continues at coordinate 833,276 of NZ_JAVTSE010000002.1, read as the reverse complement.
ACCACCTAAGGCGGTTTTTCCCCCACCACTACCTCTTCCATCCTCTACATTATTACTTCCTTTACCAAACCATTGCATAGCTTTCTTTTTTGTTTAATGAATAACCGTAACTGAGGGACAATTGTTATGCTAAAGTATAAATTATTTTTAGGATATTGCATTGGATTCAATGCCCCAGCCCATTGCGAGGAGAAAATGGCGCCTGCGAATCATGTACAACACGTAGTTTGTTCGGGCTTGCTTATCTGCAACACGGGGTTAGACAGAGCGCCCAACATATCAATACTGCGGACTTGATGTGGAGCTTGTGCGCTCCTGACCACAGGGAAGCTATCCGGAGACGGGCATTTGATGCGGTTGAACAATAAGGGAAAGTGTAGCTGGCAATACTAAATATGTATTACCCGCTACATCATATTATTTATGCACTGAAAGCTATCGAAGCTTTTGTGATTCTATCTTTTGTTTCTTCGATGCCCAGTAACACGGCGATATCAAATACTCCAGGTCCGAATTTACCACCCACCAACATGATCCGGAAAGGTAACATCAATTCGCCCGGTTTAAAGCCTTTTTCTTCTGCAAGGGCTTTGAATGCAGCTTCTTCACTCGCCGCATCAGCAAGCGTTAAACGTTCAGCAAAAGCGGTAAAGAAATCAGCCTTTTCCGGCGTCCACTTCGGCTTAACAGCATTGATATCGTATACTGACGGGGTAGCAAAAAAATAGCTGCTTTGTGCAACGAAATCAGGTAACAAAGTACACCTGTCTTTTATCATATCAATTACTGTAAGCAGCAAAGGCTGATTGCTGACTTCTATGCCAGCATTTTTAAGCTCTACAGCGACTTGTGGCGCAATTTTCTCTGCACTTTGTGATTTGATCCATTCGTGATTATACCATTTAGCTTTTTCAAAATCGAATTTTGCCCCCGCTTTACTTATTCTATCTACAGAGAATTTTTCTTCCAGTTCTTTAAGAGTGAAAAGCTCCTGGTCGGTTCCATCGTTCCATCCTAATAATGCCAGCATATTCACGAAAGCTTCCGGCATAAATCCTAACTCTTTAAAGCCTTTTGTTACATCGCCTGTTTTAGGATCTGTCCAGTTCATGGCATAAACCGGAAATCCTAATCGATCACCATCACGTTTGCTTAGTTTTCCATGGCCGTCGGGCTTTAAAATTAAGGGTAAATGTGCCCATTGTGGCATATCAGCCTCCCATCCTAAATATTTCCAAAGTAAAATATGAACCGGCGCTGAAGGCAACCACTCTTCACCACGGAAGGCATGAGAGATTTCCATTGCTTTATCATCGACCACAACTGCCAGGTGATAAGTTGGCATTCCATCGGCTTTTAACAGCACTTTATCATCCACAAGAGAGGTATCAAAACTTACATCACCCCGGATGGCATCGTTGAAATGAACGATTTCATTTTCCGGAACTTTTATTCGGATTACATGAGGTGTTTTTGCTGCAAGCAAATCTTCCACTTCGCTTAATGTTAATGTTAACGAGTTGCGCATTTGCATGCGTGTGGTTTGCCCATACTGAAAATTGGCAACTTCTTTCCGTTTTGCGTCTAATTCTTCCGGGGTATCGAAGGCATAATAAGCATAACCATCATTGATAAGCTGCTCTGCAAATTTGCGATATCCCGGCTTGCGTTCACTCTGGCGATATGGGCCATAAGCACCTGGGTTGGCGGGACTTTCATCGGGTGTAATTCCACACCAGTTTAAGCACGCTGCTATATATTCTTCAGCGCCTTCTACAAAGCGTGTTTGATCGGTATCTTCCACCCGGAGTACGAATGTTCCGTTATTCTTTTTGGCAAACAGGTAATTAAATAATGCCGTACGTACGCCACCTAAATGCAGCCCACCTGTTGGACTTGGGGCAAATCTTACTCTAACTTTTTTATCCATAGTTGGTTGTTTGCGCGCTAAGCGTTTGACGTTTGGCGTATTGAGCGCTCAACGCCCTGCACAAAACGCAAGACGTGGCAAAGATAAGTTTTTCATCTGTTTTATACCCTTTTCATCTGTGATGAAGCCCGGAAGTTATTAAAAAGTTTGCTTCAGGCATTTTGAAAAAGGGTAATGGAATTATGTTTTTTTCGTTTTGTTATTGTAATTTGGCTACCCAAAGCATGAATCCATATCAAAAGAAACGCCGTTGGAAGTTTTTCCTTCTCATTTTTGCCATCTTAATCGGCATTGCCTCAGTATTTTATACGGATTCATTTGTAAAGAAGATGGAGCGTGAGGAGGCCATTCAGTTTCAGCTATGGGTTAGGATACAAGAGCGCTCCATGTTTTTAATGGACAATGATAACTTTACTTCGATTGTGGAGACGGTAAGGGCGAATACGAAGGTTTCGGCCATTATGGTGGATTCTACTGGCGTGATTACTTCGTTTTTCGGGCTTGACACAACGAAGACGAACTATATTACTGCCGATGCAAAATTAACTTATGACAGCCTTTACTTCGTGAGGCAGCTAAAGGTTATGAAATCGCAACATAAACCACTCGAAATGAACATTCTGGGTACTAAGTACAAAGCTTACTACAAGGATTCATTCATACTTACGCAGCTGCGTTATTTTCCCTATATTCAGATGGCTGTGATCTTTTTATTCCTGTTAACGGCTTATGCGGCATTTAGTTCTGCGAGAAGGGATGAGCAGGATCATGTATGGGTTGGGTTGGCGAAAGAAACAGCACATCAGCTTGGCACACCGATATCATCTTTAATGGCCTGGACAGAGCTCATGAAATCAAAGTTTGATGCTGAAGATGATCCCTTGATTGCGGAAATGGAGAACGACATTAAAAGGCTGGAAATCATTACCGACCGTTTTTCAAAAATCGGATCAAAACCTATACTGGAAGATCATACCGTTTATATTGTGATCAGTGATTTTATCAGATATTTTAAAGTCAGGACTTCGGACAAGGTTAAGTTTTTTATTACTGGCGATGAGCAGGTACGTGCGATGCTCAACATTCCACTTTTCGACTGGGTTATTGAAAATCTACTTAAAAATGCTGCAAATGCAATTGAAAACGAGGGATCGATTTCTATTAATATCATTGAGAACCTGGCAAAGGAGCAGGTTTTTATTGATGTTACCGACACGGGAAAAGGAATTCCCAGATCGAAATTTGACGCAGTATTTCAACCGGGCTATACCACAAGAAAACGCGGTTGGGGCCTGGGATTATCGCTTACCAAGCGTATAGTTGAAAATTATCACAGCGGAGAGATTTTTGTAAAAGACTCGGAGCTTGGTAAGGGTACTACATTCAGAATAATTTTAAAAAGCAGTTTGAGATATGAACCGACCACAGCCTAATGAATATCCGATCTGGGGTGAAACCTACATCAGCAAATTTGACCGAGAGATATTTGAAATTTTAACTGAGCAAACAGAAACACTTCCTGAATTATTCAAGCGGAATGCTGATAAAGCTGACTATGCTTATGCGGAGGGAAAATGGACTTTGAAGGAGATGCTTGGTCATATTATTGATACTGAGCGAGTTTTTGCCTATCGGATTACCTGCTTTGCAAGAAATGAAGCACAGCCTTTGCCTGGTTTTGATGAAGACGCCTATGTTTTAAATGCCCGGTTTGCGACGCGTGAGCTGGAAGATTTGATTGAGGAATTCTCAAGCCTACGTAAGGCCAACTTATTTTTGTTCCGCTCGCTGAACGATGATGAGTTAAATAGAAAGGGGATGCTTCGGGAAGGGAAATTAATGTCAAATCGATTTTATTCATCGCTGCCGGACATGTGATTCATCATGTTGGTGTTTTAAAAGATCGTTATGATGTGATTTAAAGATTTCACAATAGAAGAGTTAAATAGCCGCCCAAAAAACCACATTGGCGGACTGCTTGGTATTCAGTTTACTGAAATCGGCGACAACTATATTTTAGGTATTATGCCTGTTGATGAGCGTACACATCAACCTGCCGGCATTTTGCATGGCGGAGCTTCAGTGGTATTGGCCGAAACGCTGGGTAGTATTGGTTCTTATATGTGTATCGATCCCGAAAAACATGTGGCCGTTGGACTGGAAGTAAATGCCAATCATTTAAGGCCTGTGAAGAGTGGCTTTGTAAAAGGCATTTGCACGATTGTACACCGGGGCGCAAAAACGCACATCTGGGACATCAAAATTTATGATGAGCGGGGCAAAATGAGCTGCATCAGCCGGTTAACTGTCGCCATTATAAACAAACCTCAATAGGGATGTACAGCAGGAGTAATAAGCCGGATTTTTGAGAACCCGGCTTATTACATCTATACTTTGGCGGTATTTGACTGGCTATCCAACCATTTCTTCTCGATCAGATAGGATACAATTAAACCGATTCCTCCAAAAACACCCAGGCATCCGAAATAAATTGCTACTGACTGTGATTCTTCCTGGTGCGTCAAATCGCTGCCGTATATCCCCCTAACGGTAAACAATGCTACCAATAAGCCTAAGCCAAGGCCCACGAGTAAGAGACCGAATTTCAAGCTGACAAAGGGCTTCGGCGTTGCTTTGTGAATACCCGGATCTATGCCACGCTCAATCATGGCCATTTTTTCTTTATTTGATAGATAACGAATTCCGAATACCATCGCGAATGCGCCTAAGAAAAGTGAAATTGGAACTAATATACCTTCCATAACTATAATCTTTAATTGTTAATATTTAAATTTTTACCTGAACCGTGTTCTGTGTATTATGACGACACGTTTTTTGATCAGGTTACACTTAAAGTAAAATTTCAATGGCGTAATGATTATCTTCATTTACTGTAACCTGATCATCATTGATGTTGTCTAACAGCTGAAGATGGAGCAAACTACAGATTTAGCGATAATACAGCAGGTATTGAGTGGTGATTCTACTTCATATGCCATGCTTGTTAAGCGACATCAAAGGTTTGTATTTACGCTTGCTTTAAGGTTTAGTAAAAACCGGGAAGATGCCGAAGAAATTGCTCAGGATTGCTTTGTAAAGGCTTACAAAGCGCTTGGTACATTTAAGCAATCTTCCAAATTCAGTACCTGGCTTTATACTATTACCTATACTACTGCAATGACTTTTTTGCGTAAAAAGCGGGTAGCAACTTCATCAATTAATGATGAAGAAACAGCTTTCCAGCTTGAGAATCATATATCGGCTTTTCATGCAAATCAATACGAAAGGCAGGATAGCCATAAGTTTTTGAATCAAGCCATAGGACAATTGCAACCCGATGATGCTGCCATCATCACCCTATTTTATCAGGGCGAGCAAAGTTTGGAGGAGATTGGAGTAAGTTTACACATGGAGCCGAATACGGTTAAAGTAAAATTACACCGGGCACGCCAGCGACTCAAAGATAAATTACAATATTTGTTAAAAGATGAAGTAAAGGAGTTATTATGAATACACCAGAAGAACAGCTTTGGGATTACATTGACGGGAACCTTGATGAGGCTCAGGCAAGCATTATAGAAAATCAGATTCATTCGAACCCGGAGTTAAAAGAGCAATACGAGCAGTTGTTAAGTTTAAATTTAACGCTGAGCGCCTTATCTCAGGATGAACCCTCTTTGTCTTTCACGAGGAATGTTATGGAAAGCATTGCTCATGAACCACAGCCAGTCGCTCTAACTACTAAGGTTAATAAAAAACTGGTGTATGGTATAGGTTCGATCCTTGTACTTCCCCTTTTGTCTATGTTTGCCTATATCCTTTATTATTCAGATTTGAGGATGCCGGATTTCAATTTTAATCTGAACTTTAATGTTAAACAGATATTTACGCCTACCACTTTTAACGTTTTCGTTTTCTCGGACATTGTTATCGGATTAATATTTCTGGATCATTTGCTCAGAAGTAAACCGGCAGGGAAATAGAGGGGGAAATTGCCTGAGATTAAAAAGGGGCAAAAAAAAGGCCCCGATGTGATTCGAAGCCTCATTTGCAAATATGATAGTTAATTAAATTACTTTCACATTAACGGCGTTTAAGCCTTTTTTACCGTTAGCAACTTCGTACTGAACTTTGTCGTTTTCACGGATTTCGTCGATAAGACCTGTTGAATGAACAAAAATTTCGCTATCGCCATTCGCAGGGATAATAAAGCCAAAACCTTTAGTTACATTGAAGAATTTTACTGTGCCTTCTTGCATTGTATTAAATATTAAATTAAGAACGCAAGGTAAGTTTTAATTTTTAAAATCAAAATAAATTTTAACATTATTTTAACGTTAAAATCTTGTAAACATCAGATTATTAAGGCCTTTTAATTGCCTTACCGATTATCGTCAGCGTAATTTCGCTATTGTGCGGGATTCCAAGAGTTGTGCCTGGAGCAACATCAAACAAATTTCTAAGATAGATATCAGCTATGCCCTGCGCTACCTTCTTTTTGGCTTCCGCATTTTCGGGAAGTACATTGTAAATTGTTTTTACATGAATTCCGCCCTGAAAATCGACCACTGCGGCTACCTGATAGGCAAAATCCTTATATGCTCTATCTATCCGAATGATGTATTGCGGAAACATATAGTCGTAGGCTTCAGTTCTATTGTTAGCACGGTCGACCGTGCTAATTTTTTCAACCTTAGCGATTTTACTTTTCGAAATAAACTGAACAGGGTCTGTTGCAGCAAAGGCGCTGTCACTATTATTATTCACCGTGGCACAGCGCCTCTCAATATAAGCCGTATCTGACTTCGTGGGTTTTTGTAATTCTTCAGCTTTTGCATTTAACTTCTTTATATAATCATTGGCATAAAAAGTCATATTCACATCAGACCTGACATCTGACGCGATTACCTTGCCATCAACCTGAATACGCTGAAAAACCAAACTGTCTTTACTGATGTGTTTTACTTTAAAAAACTCAGCGGCAAAATTGTAGACGTTGCCATGATCATATTGCAGATAGAAATTTTGCATCCGGTGTTTTTGCGGGCTCCATGCCGACATTGTATCTTCTGCCACAACCTCAATGATCCATGAGGGCTTTTGCATAAAGCCCTGGTTATTGAAGGAGTAGCCATCTTTAAACCTCCGTTTAACTTCTGTATACCTGATCCCTTTTACAGGCTCGAAAGTAAAATCTCTTAAGGAGGGGTTGCTTGTCTTGGATCCACGATTGCAGGCCGCCAGGATCAGTACAAAAAAAAGCAGGTAGAATATGTTTTTAAGCATCATAGAAAATATTGGCTAAAATAATCAAATTACCATCAGAATCCCTGGAATCTCTTTTTACCTTTTCTTGATGAGAATAACATTGGCCACTTTGCGCTCGCCCTGATGGTCCCACTTTTTATTATCTGTGGGATAATTCACCACCCCATTGTCAGGAAAACCATTCACCCAAAGGGTAGTAGAACCTCCGCCGTCGAAATTAATGGCGCTTTCACAGCCAAGCCAATGCATGAGTCTGGTCAGTTCAAACAGACTCATTCCAGCAGAAAGATCATTACGGCCATCTACTGTAAGCAAAATGATTTTGCCGTTATGCTTTATTCCCAAACAGGTGCGTGGATGCCGAAGTCGATTAAAAGCGGTTGTATCAAGACTTTGATCCTCGTTATTAATAGTTAGTAGCGGTCCGTTTAACAAAACATCAGCAGCTACTATCTTATTTTCCCAATCTGGAGTACCATCCCATTTGGCGATTTCTATTTTCCCTTTTTTAATAATTACTGCTGCCTGCTGATGACGGGCTCTAACACCGTTTTTATCGAACTGATTAATATTCACGATCTTCCCGTTTACTTTTACAAAATCTACAGAACCTCCATTTTTTACATCAAAGAAATTACCATTTACAGCAGCTAAAGCCGTATCGCGTTTCCCGAAATTGCTGGTGGTGACCAGCACTTTTTCTTCGGCCGCAAGGGCAAAGAAGATCTTCTTTCCTGTGTTTTTGACTTCTAAAAAAGAAACGTTCTGGTTGGCTCCAAACAGATTGCCCTGTTGAAAATGGTGCTGATACAAAGCTATTTGCCTTGCAATTTTAGTTTTCTGCCATTTCGTTTTAGCTACAATAATGGAGTCTGATTGCTGTGCAAAAGCCTTAAATCCACAAAGGGATATCAAAATAAGAAGTTGAATTTTTTTCAGCATGGTTACCTGTTTTGGATAAAATTAAGAAACACATTAAAACTCTGTGTAACCTTTCAGAAATTATACATTATGGATTTGAGAAAAAAAGGGAGCAGTTAACTGAATAACTGCTCCCTTCTAATCATTGAGTGAGTGCATGAGGGAATGACTGAATTACCCTATCACCTGGTTTTATTTCTTTGGATCTAAAATATCTTTGATCCGGATACTTAAATCGTCGTAATGTGCTTTTGTAATGGTATCACCGGCTGCAGACCTTGCTTTGGTTGTTGCTAAAAGACTTTTCAATTCTGCACGTACCAGTGGACGAATATCAGATAGGCCAACATTAATTGGTGTTAACCCGTAACTTGCTGCAGATTCAACAGGGAATCCTGCCGGAAGATCATTTTCTTTGGTCATCAAGTCTGATAAGCGGTCTACGTAAGCGCGCTGCAGGTTGCGTTTGAAGGCATCTGCCCGTCCAGCTGCAAAAACTGATGATTTGAGGTCAGTAAATAACTCCGGTAATGTATAGGCTTTCACAGCACCATTTTTCACTTCATTATCTAACAAGCGGGCAATGCGCGATGGAGATAGTAAGTTATTTAAGGTATTTGCCTGAACGGCTTTGATTCTGTTTAGCAACACGCCATTATCGAACTTACTTAACTGCTCATTGCTGATTAGCCAAAGAGGCGTTGTAAATAATTGTTGATTAAAGAACGTTATGGCTTCTTTTTGTTTGGCCTTTGGCAAGTAAGCATACACCGGACCTGACTGTTCATAAGTTTTGAAATTCTCGCTCAAGCCACCAACATTGGTTGCCACGTGCCCCATGTAGCGGTTGAACTGACCAACGATCTCGCCATAGATTTCTTTTAAATCGCTATAGTCTTTACCTTTCTGGTAGGTCCATTTTTCTACATTTGGTAAAATGCGTTTTAAGTTAGCAACACCATATGTACTGGCTTTCATTGCATTATCACCCAAGTCTTCACTTTGTAACCGTGGGTCAAGACTTGTTCCCTGGCGTCCATAGAAATAAAGTGGATTACCGGCATTTTTAAGTGTCCACTGATCGAGAACGTCTTTTTCCTGCTCTGCAGTTTTACCTCCCGGAATCCATGAGTATCCCCATTTGATTGACCATTTATCATATTCTCCGATTTGGGGATGTAGTTTGGTTACACCATCACCTGGCTGAGCGATATAATTGAAACGCGCATAATCCATGATGGATGGTGCAGTTCCGTGTTTATCAGTAAAAGCTTTTGAGCGTAAAGAATCAACGGGATAGGCATAGCTTGAGCCAAAGTTATGTGGCAAGCCCAGTGTATGGCCAATTTCGTGTGAGGATACAAAGCGGATCAGTTCACCCATTTGCTCATCAGAAAACTGTGCTTTACGTACGGCGGGGTTGATTGCAGCCGTTTGTACAAAGTACCAGTTGCGAAGCAGGTTCATTACGTTGTGGTACCAACCGATATGCGTTTCTAAAATCTGTCCTGTACGTGGATCACTAATGTGAGGCCCATAGGCATTTGCGATGTCTGATGCGAAGTAGCGTACAACCGAATAGCGGGAATCCTCTACACTAAACTGAGGATCTTCCTGAGGTGTAGGAGCCTGTTTTCCTATAATGGCATTTTTAAATCCGGCTGCTTCAAATGCAACCTGCCAATCGTTGATACCCTGGATCAGGAATGGCACCCATTTTTTTGGTGTTGCGGGATCTATATAAATGATGATTGGTTTTACGGGTTCAACCAATTCGCCCCGTTTGTATGCAGCGGTATCTTTAGGCACCAGATTCCATCTATGTATGTAAGCAGTTCTTTCGGCTTTTTGAGCATTTGTTCCGTAGTCAATTTGTGACTGGCCGAAGAAACCGACACGACTATCCATAATTCTTGCCTTTACCGGTGTTTTTGGCAGTAACAACATGGATGTATTAAATTCAAAAGTTATTGCAGCATTGCTGTTATCGGTTGGAGATTCTGCTGCACGATAAGTTTTAGCTGTTTTAACTTCGAGATTGATCGGGAAAGTTTTTACCGTATCTATGTAAGACCGTGTCGGATCGTAGGCGGTTACTTTATAGGTTTTACGAATCTGATCAGTTGCCCCGATAGCCATTACATCGCCATTGTAAAAATCTGTGACATCAATTACTACACCTGTAGTGTCTTTATTATAGGCTTTAATTTCGAAGCTTGCCAGGATTTGAGCCAGGTTGGAGTTCTGAACAGATTCGTACATATCGCTATTGGGATCAGCTTTTGTTGAATAGCTTGGAACACGGATATAAACCTGTTTACCTCTACGTTCCCATTTCCATACCTGCTCATTAATTTCTTCACCGCCATATTGCTGGTTGCCCACTTTAACATTTGCCGGTACTTTGGCTAAGCGCGTAACTACCAACATTTCGCGGTTAATCATTGAATCTGGTATTTCGAAGTACCATTTATCGTCAACTTTATGCGTTTTAAAAAGGCCGTTTGTTGTTCGGGCTTTTGCGGTTACCACTTCTGAAAAAGGCTTAATACCCTCCTTTTTAGGCGCTGCTGTTGTAGCCGCTGGAGTGGCAGTGGTATTTCCTTTAGATGTTTTTGATTTTTTTTGAGCATATACCGAATCTGATCCGGCAACACCAAGTGCTACAATACCGGCCAAGGCAAGTACTTTAAAGTTTCTCTTCATGAATAATTAAAAATTTGTTTGCTTGGTAATAAGAAGCTAAAGTTAGGGGGTTGTTACAGGTTAAATGATGTTGTAACTATAAAATTACTCCCTAAATCCGTTTTTCGAGGGTTACGATTTTAAAAAAGACTTTATCTGCCCTAACGATTTCAAATACAATGCTTCGGTCTGATTTTGATTTAAAAAGCTCAGAGAGATCGTTGAGTGTGTAGAATTCGACTGGTTTGAAATTGACACCAATAATTTCGCCATCCGGACATAAACCAGCTTTTTCCGCAGGCGAGTTTTCGTCTATTTCGGCAATGATAATCCTCTTAAAACCCGCCTGATCAATATAAACTGTTAATCCTGTCATATCGTGCTCGAAGGGTTGCCTGTAATACTGATTGGGTTTGAGGTACATGAACCCTTCAAGATAGTTGAGCTGCATATCAAACTTTTTCAGCATCTCAGCGCCAATATTTCCATTTCGAAATTTGAGATCAATTTTTCCGGAAATGGTTTCAAAATCAGGAAAGCCGGATAGTACATTTTTAAATGAAAAATGGCCAAGGTTAATTTTGGCTATTCTACCCAGATGGCCTTTAATTTTCCCACTTAAACTCATTCCCAAGCTCGCAGATATTGTTTTTTCGGGTAACGGAAAGGATTTTCCATTGAGCATTTCCATTGATAATGCATGACTGGCACCGGTATCCATTAAAAATTTAGATTTAACCTTAACTCCGCCGGGGAGTTCAACCTGTGCATATACATAAGGTTTAAGCTTGTCTATCTCGATGGGAATTTTGCTGCCCCGGTACCGCATTTTTGCATGTTTGGAAGAGAAGATTATTCTGTTGGCGCTATATCGGATATCTACCATAAAACTATTGAAAAAATAATACCCGATGAGGCCGTAGATTTTTGTTCCTAAATATCCCGATAGATTAAACAAATCCTCTTTAAGAATTGCAGTGGGGATATTTTCAATTTTTGCGCTACCGATTTGAGCGGTAACGTTTTGAGAGACATATGCCTGGACAGACTCAACTCCAAGTCCTGATATGTTTATCTTACGGAGTAAACTGAAGTCAAGTGCGTCGATCACTGAAGGATCTGTTATAATCATTGGTCCAACGCCTGTGTCCAGGACGAAATCAAAGGGTCCTTTACCATTGATCATCACCGGAATAATGACCAGGTTTTTAATATTTTTAAACCCCAAAGATTGCTTATTGCGATTGCCGGTGAATAAGAATTCCTGTGATCTGACGGCTATAAAACAAAGTAATAATCCACAGCAAAATATGATTTCGCGTAAACAGATTATTACAACTGGCTTATACCTGGTTAACATTGAATTAAATTTAATAAATTAGTTGCTAATTCTTATCAACTAATTGCATGTCATGTTCCGATTAAAAAGCTGCTGTATCCTATTGATTTCCTCTATTTTTTTAACATCAGTCCTAGCGGGCTGTTCGGCAGACAAAACTATATCCAGAAAGGTATCCAAAGCTTTTAAAAACTCAGCAGTAATAAAGCAGTATCAGGTTGGTTTTGCCTTATATAACATGGAGAACAGAAAAATGATCTTTCAAAAAGATGCTGATAAATACTTTACGCCTGCATCAAATACGAAGCTTTACACTTTTTTTGCCAGCCTAAAAATGATTGCGGAGCAAATGCCTGCACTAAAATATATCGAAAAGAATGACTCCTTGATATTCTGGGGAACGGGGGATCCTTCGTTTTTACAATTCGCGGTTAAGGACCAATCGGCTTATCATTTTTTAAAAGCATCAGACAAAAAGCTTTTTTTTGCACCGGGTCGTTATTCCGGTACTTTCTTTGGAGATGGCTGGAGCTGGGATGATTACGATTATTACTATCAGCCTGAGATTACAGAAATGCCTATCATGGACAACATGGTCACGTCCACTTACTTATCGGCTAAAAAAATGAATATTGAGCCAAAGGTTTTTGCCCCCTGCTTCGAAGTGGATTCCAGCAAAACCACCGGAGTTTTTCAAGTGACCAGAGATTTTCTCACTAATCATTTTAAGTATCCTAATGTTGACATTAAGGCAGGTTACAATCAGCAAAACCCTTATAAAACCAGTATACAAACTACCGTTGAAGTACTTTCAGATACTTTGCATAAGCCTGTGGGTATTATTAAGATGAAAATTCCATCTTATGCAAAAACATTGCCGGGTGCAAAAAGGGATTCAGTGTTGAAACACATGATGCTACCTAGTGACAATTTTATTGCGGAGCACCTGCTTCTGGTGTGTTCAAATCAAATCGGGGACACACTGAGTACCACCAAGGCTATAGCGCACATCAATAAGACTTACTTGTCATTTTTACCTGATCCGGTGAAGTGGGCAGATGGTTCTGGCTTGTCGAGGCAAAACCTGTTTACACCAAGAGATAATGTTTATTTACTGGATTCTATCTATCATCTGGTGAATAACCAGGAAAAGTTATTTGATATGCTGCCTGCCGGAGGTAAGAGCGGCACCTTAAAAAATGCCTATCCGAAAACGGATAAGCCTTTTATATATGGAAAAACAGGATCACTGGGAGGTGTGCACAATCAAAGCGGATATGTGCTCACTAAAAAGGGAAAAACTTATATCTATTCATTTATGAATAATAATTTTGTTAAGCCAACATCGGAAGTGCGTGCTGAGATGGTTCGGATCATGACCTATATCCATGACAATTTTTAGCAAAACCCAAAGTAAATGAGTTACGATTTTACCTCTATTAATCAGCCTTTTTCAAACCAGATTAAATTGGATGGTAAAACCTATTTATATTTTGGAGGCACAGCCTATCTTGGTTTGCCTAACAACGGGGATTTTATAGAATTGTACATTGAGGGTGTTAAACGTTATGGATTAAATAACGGGACCAGCCGAACAAACAATATCCAGCTGGGGATTTACGATGAAGCGGAGCAAGTTGCGGCCAACAGGTTTGGCAGCGAAGATGCGTTAATCATTTCAAGCGGTTATCTGGCTGCACAGCTGGCTATACAAGGGCTGAGCTCATTTGGAAAAGTCAGGTATTCGCCAGCAGCACATCCTGCACTCTGGTTATATACAGAACCGGAATTTAGTGGAACAACATTCGCAGACTGGAAGAATGAAACTGTTGAACTCATTAACCATTCGGAGGAAAGTACCTGGGTTTTGATCAGCAATTCTATGAATAACCTTTTTCCCGAGATATTCAATTTTGATTTCCTATCGCTCATTGATGTGAAGAAGAAAGTGATTATGATTATTGATGATTCTCATGGAATAGGCGTTAATAACAATGGTTTGGGTGCAATTAGCCAAATTCCGAAAAGACCAAATACAGAGGTTGTGGTGGTAGCATCAATGGCAAAGGCACTGGGCGTTGACGCCGGAGTGATTTTAGGAAGTAAATCGATAATCAGCCAGTTGAAGTCGAGCCCTGTTTTTTCGGGTGCTTCTCCTTCTGCCGCAGCGGGCTTGTATGCATTTGTTCATGCACAGGATATCTATAATAGCGCCCTTGAGCAATTACAATTGAACATCTCCTACCTAAGCCGGCAAATGAAGGAAGATTGGAACCATGCACAAGGCTTCCCTGTGTTTCTGGCAAACTCTGAGGCTATTGGAAAGAATTTAATGGAAGAAAAGATTTTGATTTCTTCCTTTGCTTATCCATACAATAACAGTCCATCTATAAACCGGATTGTTTTAAGCAGCTGGCATACAACTGATGATATCGACCAATTAATGGGGGCATTATCTACAATCGCCGGGAAATATTAACTGGTATAGTGCTTAAAGTTTTTCAAAAGGAATGTCCATGAGCTGGTAACCCTGCCAGCCTGAGTAATCATAATGCCACCACTCATTTTCCAAAACATTCATTTTGTGTTTTTTCATCACATTGATTAAAAACTGCCGGTTTTTTCTAACCTCATTGCTTACGGGCTCATAATTTGCCGCAGCGGCAGGTAAAAAACTATCATAGGGAGTTGCCATGGTGATATCTTTGCCTGTTTTCAAGTTTACAATGGTAAGATCTACGGCACATCCTCTGTTGTGTTTCGAGCCTTTAGCCGGGTTGGCAACGAAATTCTTATCACTTGCTTTTTGATAGAAGGCAACAGTTATGGCATAAGGCCGGTAACCATCGAAGATCTTCAGTCCGAAACCCTTTAGTTTTAATTCTTTCTGGATTTTCTTCAGTGCCTCAACCACTGGTTTCCTTGCAAAAGCCCTTGCCTGCTTATACATCACCTGTTTCATAAAATTGTTTCTGGTGGCGTATCGAATATCCAGCCTGACGTCTGGAATGGCTTTTTTTATTTCTATTAACTCATTATCCGGATTAGCTTTTACAGAAGCCCGGTACTGGGTATAAGAATTAATTACAACTGGTTTTTGTATTGGTTTTGTCTGGGCAAGTGCAAAGACATACAAAGACAGGAAGAAGAGAAAGGTTCTGATTTTCATTACTATGCAGCTTTACATACTTAGTTGCGCGAAAAGCGGCGAACTTTTATACAGTTTGAATTATATACTCCTTCACTCACAATGAGGAGACTTACTGATTTGAAAACACCAGTAACTCTAAGTTTTTGAATGGCAGGTTAAACATATCTGCCAGGTCTTTATTGGTACAGTTGCCCTGATAAATATATAAGGCTTCTCTTATTCCGGGATTATTCCACACCATATTGACGAGTCCACCGTATTCACCAATATCTAACAAGATGGGTGCAAAGATGTTGGTTAAGGCGTAAGAAGCTGTTCTTGGTACCCTTGAAGCGATATTCGGCACGCAATAGTGAATGACATCGTATTTTCTGAACACAGGATTGGTATGGTTGGTTACTTCAGAAGTTTCGAAACAGCCTCCCTGGTCGATGCTGACGTCGATGACTACGGAGTGTGGCTTCATTCTGGCAACTGTTTCTTCCATGACTACACAAGGACTTCTGCCATGACTGGCCCTGATGGCTCCAATTACAACATCGCAAGTTACAATGGCTTTATTTAGCACGATAGGTTGCATTACAGAGGTGAAAACGCGGCTACCTAAATTATTCTGTAACCGGCGTAAGCGGTATATAGAACTATCGAAAACTTTTACTTCAGCACCGAGGGCCAGGGCCGTCCTTGCTGCATACTCCCCTACAGTTCCTGCGCCTAAAATCACAATTTCAGTTGGTGGCACACCAGTAAAGCCTCCGAGCATGAGGCCTTTACCTCCTGTCACGTTACTCAGATATTCTGCTGCGATAAGAATTGAGGTTGAGCCCACAATTTCACTCATCGCCCTGACTACACTTAGCACATTTCCTTCATCACGCAGGTTTTCGAAACATAGTGCATTGATTTTCTTGTGCATTAATGATTTGAGGTATTCCTGTTTAAGTGTTCCGGTTTGCAGCGACGAAATGAGGGTTTGCCCTTTATGCATCATTTCAATTTCATCCAATGTTGGCGGAGCAATTTTCACAAGAATATCTGACTCAAAAACTTCTTTTTTGTCGTAGGTAATTTTTGCACCCTGTTCTGCATACTCTGCATCAGAGAAATTTGCCGCCGTACCAGCACCGCTTTCCAGCAGAACATGGTGTCCATTGTTAACCAGTAGTGCTACAGAGAGGGGTGTTAAAGCGATTCTGTTCTCCTGGAAAGAAATTTCTTTGGGTATTCCAATGTTTAAATTGTTTTTCCTGTTTCTGGTTTCGAGTGTTGCTTCCTGTGTTTGCAATAAGCCCTGACGGGCAATATCAGCCATTCCTTCGCGTAATCCTGTAGCCATGCTGCTTAAAAATGTGTTAGTTTTAGGTTGTTCAAGATAAGCAAATTCTGTTAATTAATTGAGAATTAAATGTTATGCCTTAAGAAGTTGAACAATCTTTTGTTATCATCAAGAATGTTGATTTTAACTTTTACGAAATGATCGGGTAATAATTCAGCTACTTTTTCCGGCCATTCAATTAAACATATTCCATCGCCATAGAAGTATTCTTCGTAACCCAAATCAAAAGCCTCCTGAATGTGCTTTATTCTATAGAAATCGAAATGGTAAACCGAACCTTTTTCACCCACATACTCATTCACAATAGAATATGTAGGGCTTGATACCACATCCTGTACCCCCAGCATTCTACAGAATTCCTTTATGAAAGTGGTTTTGCCGGCGCCCATATCGCCTTCGAAAATGAAAATTTTTTCGTTACCGGCGAAAGCAACGAGCTGCCGGGCAACAAGAGGCAGATCGGACAAAAGACTGACAGTTATTTCCATTGTTAAAATAATAATGGCAAAAGTAATACATAATTGCATCGCTTTTGCCATATTTTTCGCCTTAGCTATTCATGAATAGCGGTAACTATCTCGGAGAATAGGTTACAACGGGAATAATCATTTCTTCC
The DNA here is from genome assembly GCF_032678525.1 of Pedobacter frigidisoli. Classification (GTDB taxonomy): domain Bacteria; phylum Bacteroidota; class Bacteroidia; order Sphingobacteriales; family Sphingobacteriaceae; genus Pedobacter; species Pedobacter frigidisoli_A. The sequence goes on along the minus strand of NZ_JAVTSE010000002.1, from coordinate 816,030 downwards.
AGTGAAATTCCGCCGTGCTGAAAAGTTTCGTTATAATAGTTCACAAACTGATTATAATTATTTGGGTATACAAAGTAACTATCCTCCCTGGCAAAAATGTAGCTGCTACTGATGTTTATTTTAGGCAATAATGCATCGTGCGGGTTTTTAATTAAAAACACTTCTTTCGCATTAAAATTAAGGTTTCTACCCTGTTTATATCTCAGGTTTGTATTTGTGGCGCGGTCGCCAATCACCTTTACTGCTTTTTTAACCCTTATGGTTCCGTGATCCGTTGTGATGACTACTTTAACCTGTTTCTGCGAAATTTTCTTTAGCAGATCCCAAAGCGGAGAATGTTCAAACCATGATAGTGTTAAGGAGCGGTAAGCGGCATCATCATTTGCCAGTTCGCGGATCATTTGCATATCTGTACGGGCATGGCTCAGCATGTCGACGAAATTGAAAACGATGGCGTTAAAATCATTTTTTAACAGCTGATGTGTTTGTTCAACCAGTTCCTTTCCTTGTTCAAAAGTTAAAATCTTATTGTAACTGAACTTGCAGTCTTTTCTTAAACTGCGTTTGATGTTATCGGCCAGAAAAGCTTCTTCGTGCATGTTTTTGCCACCTTCATCATCATCATTCTGCCACAATTGAGGAAAGCGTTTTTCCATATCCAAAGGCATCAGACCAGAGAAGATTGAGTTTCGGGCATACTGTGTTGCCGTAGGCAAAATACTTGTATACATGTCTTCCTCTTCAATTCTGAAATATTCAGAAATCAGCGGATTAATTATTTTCCACTGATCATACCGGAGGTTATCGATCAGAATAAAAAATACCGGAGTAGTATCGTTAATATGCGGGAATGCTTTTTTCTTTAGCAGTTCATTGGAAAGTAAGGGTGCGGTGTCTTTATTTTTAATCCAGTCGAGGTAATTCTCTTCTATAAACTTGGAAAACTGCGTGTTTGCCTCCTGTTTTTGCATGGTTAAAATTTCATGCATCTGAGAGTCGTCTAGTTTTTCGAGTTCCAGTTCCCAGAAAACGATTTTTTTGTACATGTCGATCCACTCCTCGTAATTGAGGCGATCACTAAGGGTCATACCCAGTCGGCGAAATTCCTGCTGATAAGCCATAGAAGTTTTTTCACTTACCAGGCGTTTGTTATCAATCAATTTTTTGATGGTTAATAATACCTGTTTTGGATTAACAGGTTTGATGAGATAGTCATCAATTTTACTACCAATAGCATCTTCCATTAAATTTTCTTCTTCACTTTTGGTGATGAGGACAACAGGAACATCGGGATTGAGGTTTTTAATTGCCGATAAGGTTTCAATTCCACTCATGCCCGGCATGTTTTCATCGAGGAAAACTAAATCGAAATGCGCTTTACCAAAAGCTTCGAGGGCATCATTTCCATTTGTGAACGTAGTTACATTGTAACCTTTGTCATTCAATAATAATATATGTGGTTTAAGTAAGTCGATTTCGTCATCGGCCCACAATATCTTTGTTTCTTGCATGTTTTTTATAATAGGTATGAACTACCTTTTAATTTGGGTAGTTAAATCAAACTGTCAATAAAAATAGCAATTTTTGTACCGTATCTATCTATTTAACTATTTTTAACGATTGAATAAGAAGAAAATAATAAATGATCCGGTTTACGGTTTCATTAACATTCCCTCAGCACTAGTGTACGATGTGATTTCGCACCCGTACTTTCAGCGTCTGCGTTACATTAAGCAGCTTGGAATGACGCATCTGGTTTATCCTGGAGCCTTGCACACCCGATTTCATCATGCTTTGGGAGCCATGCACCTAATGAGCCTGGCGATTGAGGTGCTGAGAAGCAAGGGACATCAAATTACAGATGGCGAAGAGGAGGCGGCCACACTGGCTATTTTACTGCACGATATTGGCCACGGTCCTTTTTCTCATGCGCTGGAACATTCTCTGGTTACCGGAATCAGGCACGAAGATATTTCATTGAAGCTAATGCACGATCTGAATGCTCATTTTGATGGAAAGTTAACCCATGCTATCGAAGTATTTAACGGTACCTATCCGAAGAAATTCCTTCATCAGTTGATATCTGGGCAGCTGGATCTGGACCGGATGGACTATTTGAACCGGGACAGCTTTTTTACCGGGGTTAGTGAGGGTGTAATCAGTTTTGACCGCATCATCAAAATGTTTAATGTTTACGATGACAATTTAGTAATCGATGAGAAAGGGATTTATTCGATTGAGAAATTTCTGATTGCCAGACGTTTGATGTACTGGCAGGTTTATCTTCATAAAACGGTAATCTCGGGAGAAATGATCCTGGTAAAGTTATTGGAGCGTGCGAAGGAACTGACGGTGCTGGGAGCAGATTTATTTGCATCCCCATCTTTAAGCTATTTTTTAAAAAACGACATCAACCAGGATAATTTCTTTTTAAACCATCAAAACCTGGAACATTTTACTAATCTTGATGATCAGGATATTTATGCTGCTGTAAAGGTATGGGTGAATCATGCTGACAAAATTCTTGCGACCCTTTGCCAAATGCTTACCTCGAGAAATCTTTATAAGGTAGAAATGGGCAATGAAATGGCAAGTCAAGACCGTGTCGATTTCTTAAAGGATGCTGCTGTTAACATATTAGAAATTAAAGCCGAGGAAGCCCGTTATTTCGTTTTTACCAATGCGATACAAAACAGGGCATATAATGCCGGCGTAGGAAACATTAAGATTTTAATGAAAAATAATGACATTGTTGATATTGCAAAGGCATCGGACTTATCCAATCTGGAATCACTTCAAAAAACGGTTGAGAAGTACATTCTGTGCTACCCGAGGGGGATTTAAACAATTTTAACAAAATATTTGACTTTTGCTGCCGTTTTAAGTCTTACTATTGTGTAAAATATACAAGGCTTAACCTTCGCAGGTTTTTTTGTTCATATCAATTTAACATATACCTTTGTACGATGCAATTTACTGCAAAGCAGATAAGCGAGTTTTTAGATGGTTCCATTGATGGCAACCCAGAAGTCGCCGTTACCGAACTTTCTAAAATAGAAGATGGAAAAGAAGGCTCTTTGTCTTTCCTTTCCAATCCTAAGTATGAGAACTTTTTATACTCTACTGAGGCATCTGTAGTAATTGTATCAAAAGACTTTGCTCCTACCCAATCTTACACCAGCACGCTGATTCGTGTTGACAATCCTTACAGTTCCTTTACGATATTGCTTGATAAATACAATGAGGCGATGAATGCACAGGCAGCGCAATCAGGTATAGATAAACTTGCTTTTGTTCATCCGAGTGCCAAGATTGGCAAAAATGTATTTATAGATGCTTTTGCCTATGTAGCTGAGGGTGTAATTATTGGAGATGGCTGCCGGCTTAATGCACAAACCTTTGTAGGTGCAAACTCGAAGGTTGGGGACAACAGCACCTTTTTTCCAGGTGTTAAGGTATATCATAATTCAATCATTGGAAACCGGGTTACTGTACACTCGAATACGGTGATCGGAAGTGATGGTTTTGGCTTTGCACCCCAGAAAGACGGGACATACAATAAGATCCCTCAGATTGGCAATGTTATTATAGAGGACGATGTTGAGATTGGGGCTAACACAACAGTTGACAGGGCCACAATGGGCTCTACGATTGTAAAAAAAGGGGCTAAAATCGATAATCTTATTCAGATTGCACATAATGTGGAGATTGGTGAGAACACTGTACTTGCTGCGCAATCAGGCATATCGGGCAGTACTAAAATTGGTCCGAACAGTGTTGTTGGAGGCCAGGTAGGCATTGCAGGCCACTTAACGCTGGCTAAAGGAACCCAGATTGGTGCGCAGGCGGGCATAAATTTTAATATTACTGAAGAAGATAAGCAATGGCATGGTAGTCCAGCCCAACCTTTGCGTAACTGGATGCGTGCATCGGTTATTTTCAAGCATTTGCCTGCTATTGAGAAAAGAATAAATACGCTCGAAGAAGAACTGAAAAAGCTAACTGCTGAACTGGAAAAGAACACATTACATAATGAACGTTAGACAAAAAACGATTAAAAAAGAAATATCAGCCTCTGGAGTTGGTTTACACACCGGAGCTAATGTTACCCTTACCTTTTGCCCTGCACCAGAAAACCATGGTTTTAAATTTCAACGTGTTGATTTAGATGGGCATCCGATCATCGATGCCGATGCAGATAACGTAACTGATACTTCAAGAGGGACCACCATTACCCAGAATGGAGCAAGTGTAAGTACCGTAGAGCATGTGATGGCTTCGTTAGTTGGTATGGATCTGGACAATGTTTTGATCAAACTTGACGGGCCTGAAACGCCAATTATGGATGGCAGTTCGATTCAGTTTATTGATTTACTGGAAGAAGTTGGTTCGATTGAACAAAATGCGGATCGCGAATACTTCACTATCCCACATAACATTACGTATACGGAGGCCGACAGAAAGGTAGAGATTGTGGCGATGCCATTAGATGACTACCGTTTTACGTGCATGATTGATTATAACTCGCCTGTACTTGGGAGTCAGCATGCGGGAATTAATACCATTGCTGAGTTTAAAAAAGAGATTGCTTCATGCCGTACTTTTTGCTTTCTACACGAACTGGAGTATCAATTACAGCATAACCTGATTAAAGGCGGTGATTTAAACAATGCCATTGTTATTGTTGATAAGGAGGTAACGAAGGCTGAACTGAGTCATTTGGCCAAACTATTTAACCGTGCAGATATTGACGTTGCCCCTCAGGGAATTTTAAACAATATGGAGCTGCGTTACCAGAATGAGCCTGCAAGACATAAATTGCTGGATATGATTGGAGATCTGGCACTGGTTGGTATGCACCTGAAAGGTCACATTATGGCTGCCCGTCCGGGTCATGCAGCGAATGTTGCCTTTGCTAAGAAAATAAAAGCTGCTATCAAAAAAGAGAAGAATAAAAAAATACAGAAGGTTTACGATCCAAGTGCCAAACCACTTTTCGACGTGGTGAAGATCATGGAAATATTACCTCACCGTCAGCCATTTCTATTTGTTGACAAGATCCTTGAATTATCAAAAAACCATGTTGTGGGCGTTAAAAACGTTACCATGAACGAGGAATTTTTCAAGGGGCATTTTCCTGGGGCACCTGTTTTCCCAGGAGTAATTCAAATTGAGGCTATGGCTCAGGTAGGTGGGATTTTAGTTTTATGCACTGTTCCGGATCCTGAAAATTACCTTACTTATTTCTTAAAAATAGATAATGTGCGATTCCGGGCGCAGGTGTTACCAGGTGACACGATTGTTTTCCGTTGCGACTTACTTGAACCGATCAGGAGGGGTATTGCCCAAATGAAAGGCGTGGGCATGGTTGGTGAAAAAATCGTAGTAGAAGCCGAAATGATGGCTCAAATTTCAAAAGTTAAACAAGCAGAACCAGCCCAATAATGATACAACCATTAGCATATATACATCCCCAGGCAAAAATAGCCGAAAACGTAGTTATTGAACCTTTTGTAGTGATACATAAAGACGTTGTAATTGGCGAAGGTACCTGGATTGGCTCAAATGTTACCATTATGGATGGTGCACGCATTGGTAAAAACTGCCGTATTTTCCCCGGAGCTGTGATCTCTGGTGAACCTCAGGATTTGAAATTTGCCGGCGAAGTAACTACTGCAGAAATTGGCGACAATACGACCATTCGTGAGTGTGTTACCATTAACCGTGGAACTAAAGACAAGTGGAAAACGGTTATAGGCAGTAATTGTCTGATTCAGGCTTATTCGCATATTGCGCACGATTGTGAAGTTGGTAACAACTGTATATTTTCAAACAGCACTACCCTTGCGGGGCACATCACCATTGGCAATAATGTGGTACTTGCCGGTTTGGTTGCGATACATCAGTTTGTAAAAGTTGGTTCATATGCTTTTGTAACTGGTGGTTCATTGGTGCGTAAAGATGTCCCCCCGTATGTTAAGGCTGCCCGTGAACCCCTTTCATATGCAGGGATCAACTCAGTTGGTTTGCGCAGGCGAGGTTTTACAAACGAGCAAATTGATGAAATCCAGGAAATTTACCGGGTGTTATTTGTGAAGCACAATAATGTAACCAAAGCATTGGATATGATAGAAGCGGAATTTAAACCGACTGAGATACGTGATGAGATTGTTGATTTCATCCGGAACTCAAACAGAGGGGTAATGAAAGGTTTTGGAATGGGTAGTTAATTGTAGCGGCTGCGCGAAGGATGGAAATAGCTTTGAACAATGTGGGTCGCAGATTCAATAAAGAGTGGATTTTCAGATCTTTAACAACAGTGTTTACTTCGGGGATCAGCTATGCGATCTTGGGCCCTAATGGCTCAGGAAAATCGACCTTATTAAGTATTTTAACAGGCAGTTTAGTCCCTTCAGAGGGAAATATATCCTTCTATAATGGTAAAGATTTACCTGTGGAAGAGGTCTACCAATACATCAGTTTAGCAGCTCCATATCTTGAACTCGTCGAAACCTTTACACTTAAGGAGATCATTGACTTTCACTTTAAATTCAAGTCATTTGCGGATGGCGTAGATTCAAAATCGCTTATTTCCATTTTAGGACTGGAAAAGGCTGCGAACAAACAAATCAAATATTTCTCATCAGGAATGAAGCAGAGAACCAAACTTGCTTTAGCCTGTTGCTCCGATTCTCCTATATTATTTCTGGATGAACCGACGAGCAATTTAGATGTACAGGGAATCACCTGGTATCGTGAACTCATGGAAAAATTTACGAAAGAAAGGCTAACTATTATCGGTTCGAATCAAATTCTCGAGTATGATTTCTGTGATGTGCAACTACAAATAGCTGACTATAAGTAAATTGTTACGGATTGATGATGTCTACACAGACTTACATTTGTCATTCATTTGTATTATAAAAATATTTTATTAAAAATATTTTGTAATTGATAAATTGTTCTTACCTTTGCACCACCAAAACGAGAAACAAATATTAATTATTTCATCGTTTAGAAACAACAATATTTTCCGTTTATGCGGAATTGAATATATAGCTGTAAAAGGCAAAAGATTTTTTCATAGTTTAGTTTGAGGTTTAGGTTGATTATGCCTTTGGAGTGGTTCCCAAAGGCATTTCTTTTGCCCTTAACTTTTTATCATCAGGATTTCCAGAAGCCCTGCTGATGGTGATCAGCAGGGTTGATCATTGTTATTTCAGTGTTTTCTCAAACAGATTAAAAATTCGTTTATATTCATCAGTCCAGCTGGCTGGCTCAACAAAACCATGATCCTCTACCGGGTAAACTGCGAGCTCCCAATTATTTTTACCAAGTTCAATAAAGCGCTGCGTGAGGCGAACGATATCCTGAAAGTGAACATTAACATCCACCATTCCATGCGCCATGAGCAGATTGCCTTTTAATTTATCAGCAAAATATATGGGTGAACTTTTTTTATAGGCAATAGGGTCGTTGAAAGGCTCGTTCAGAATATTAGATGTATATCCATGATTGTAGTGTGCCCAGTCGGTAACCGAGCGTAAGGCTGCTCCACTGGCGAAAACATCTGATTCGTTAAACATAGCCATTAAGGTAATGAAACCTCCGTACGAGCCTCCATATAAGCCCACGTGCTTAGGATTTACACTATACTTCTCTACCAGAAACTTCACCCCATCAACCTGATCGGTTAAATCCTTTCCGCCCATAAAACGATAAATACCGGTTCGATGATCTCTTCCATAACCAGAACTGGCGGTATAATCAATATCTATTACCGTGTATCCATTATCTGCGAGCAGGTTATTGAACATAAATTCCCTGAAGTAAGTGCTCCAGCCGAAGTGAACATTCTGCAGGTAGCCAGCTCCATGTACGAATACCACTGCAGGGTGGCTGGCAGCGGGGTGAGCAGATTTATAAACCCTAGCATAAACATCGGCCCCGTAGCGGTTTTTAAAGGAAACCAGATCCGGCTCACGCCATTGATAAGAATTAAATTCTGCAGATGTGGAGGTTGTTATTTTAAGGGCCTTTGCGCCAGCCTTATTTGGCTGAAGATAAAGTTCGCCGGGCTTGTTCATATACGAATAGCTGATGGCGATATATTTTTCATCAGGCGAAAGGGTTATATCGCTCAACCCCTTCATGCTAGTGAGTTGAATGATTTCACCCCCATTTACACTAATCTTAAAGAAATTGATAATTCCGGGGTGTTCCTTATTGGCTTTGAAATAGAAATAGTTTTTGTCTTTGGAAAGCTCCAGTGTTTGAACTTCCCATTTACCTGAAGTAAGTTGCTTTTTCTCTCCGCTGGCTACGTCTGCGACATACAAATGCGAATACCCGGACGCCTCACTTTGATAATAAAAGCGGTTATTGTCAATCCAGCCTGTACTTCCCTGGTAAAAACCACTAATTCCGGGGCCACCAATCCAAGCTTCATCATGCTGCCTGTCGATGAGGTTAAATTTACCCGTGGCAGCGTCAAGCTTTAAAATCCAGCGGTCTTTGTTATCGAGAGAAGTTGCAATTACTACAGCTGTTGTACCTTTCTCATTCCATAAAGGACCGAAAAAATTAACGGGTCTATCAGCATTCTTCTTTTTTAAACTGTCTAATTCCTTTGGATAATCTTTATAGAATTCCGGGATGTCCTTTATTCCGGTGATGGTTGATGTTTGAATGCTGTAAACAGAATCCTTTACGGTATCGTAAATAAATCCCTGAGAAAGGTTTTCATTCTCACCAACCTTTGTCCTTCCCGCAATGTCTTCTGTGTAACCAGAAGCGGTTACATAATTTGGTACAATAGTATTATGATTGCCGATAGCCGCAGTTGTAAGTTTATAGGTTATAAACCGGCCATCAGGACTGATTACTATTCCATTTAAAAACTTATCGTCTGTATACAGTGGTTTAAGCGGTTTTGAATCCGCAGTCTGAGCTCCGAAACGACCCCTGCCGCCACGTCCTGCACTACGTGTTTCAGCATTCCTCTTTTTTATGATATCAAACAATTCAGTCTGTTGCGCCTTTAGCCAGTTATCCTGTTCAGTGGCTGGTTTTGAAATGGTCCTTCCGGGGGCTTTACCTTTTACAAAATTGGTTAACTGTTTAGTCTCAGCAGTTTTCGGGCTCAATTGAAAAAGATTGTCACCAAGCTGATATATCACATCTCCGTTGGTTAAGAAAGCAGGGCTACTTTCTCTTTCCATAGTATTGGTCAACCTTGTCTCCTTTTTGCTTTTAATGTCACGGATGTAGATGTCTCCGCTTTTTTCAACCAGTCCGAGTGATTTATCCTTGTTATAAACATAATTTAAGCTCAGAAGCTTCTCATCTTCCTTCTCGGCAGCCTTTAATGGACTGGACGAAACTGTAGAGATTTTATATAATTCTTCTTTGGCCTTATTTTCGGGATTCCAGTTAAAGTATAAAGTTTTACTATCCGCTGTCCATCTGAAATTTGTTGGCGAATTTCCCATCCACTTTGGATCACGCATGATTTTTTCGACAGTAAGCGGAGATATTTGCTGCGCAAAGGTATAGCTGCCCGTGCAGAGCAATAGGAAAAGTAAAGATTTCTTCATGAACATTGGTTTGGATAATGCAATTTAGACAATGCAGAAACTAAATCATGAAGGAAATGGAAATGTTACAAGCAGTTAGTTATCTGATTACCCTTCCTGTTCTATCTACATTAACTACATCAAATGGTTTTAAATACTCGTTTATAATCACCGAAAACTCTCTGCGTGTTAGTATCTTATTCAAATCGAATTTAGAATTGAACCTGTAGTTTTTACTCCATTTTCTTTCGATTTCTGATTTAGTCGCCTCAGGCGCTTTATTACCAACATAGCAAACCATAGAGATTGTATTTTCCAGATTCATGGGAACATTTTGGTGATCATCGAACCAAATCTGTGCTTTATAGTAGTAATCTTTTATAGGCTGCTTAATTTCCTCATCAGTAACTTTTATTTCAGGATTAAAATACAGCTTTTCATTTTTGGTTTCTGCCTTCAAAATTCCTGTAACACCGACCTTCTGAATGGCCAGCCAGCTTGAATCAGCAGTTTTAACATCATCAAAAGGCATTAAAGATAGTTTATAACTTAATAATTCACCTTGTATTCGTTTGAGGTTTGATAAACTTGTTTTGGTTTGAAAAAAAGCTGCATAAGCAGCTGTTGCACCAGCTGCCTGACCTGTTTCGAAAGCATCAGCATTGATGTATAAAATATTTTCCTGATTTGGGATGAGTAAATTATAAAGTGAAAGAAATTTTAAACTTCCGCTTATGGCACCAATAGAAGTCCGGTAAGCATTTTCCTGATAATTAACCTTTATTATTTGTGCAGGCTTTAAAGTTTGTACTTTCAAAGCAGCATAAATTTGTTCAGGGTGATCAGTTATAATCAAAACCTTTGCCTTAATGCTTCTGTCTTTATTAATCTTTGCTTCCCACCCGCTTCCTGAGCGCTCAATTTCAGTTACCGGAGTATTATTAATCACATCAAAAAGCTTAGAACTATCCGACCAAGTTTTAACCACTGCGTTGAAAATCTGACTGGTTATTAGGGGAAGCGGAATACTATCTGCCAGTTTTAAAGATTTTCTGGCTCTTTTATCAAAAGCTTTGGTTACCCCGCTTTGCGTAAGTTTTCTATATTCATCTATTTTAAACCCATCGCTTTGTGTTAAAACAATCGAATTTACACCCGACTCAGATGCCTGTACACCTGCAGCAAAGGCGGCATTTCCGTTGCCTAAAATTAATACATCTGTTTTAATGGTTTGCGCACGAGTGAGTAAAGGAAGCAGGAATGCAAAAGCAAAAAACAGTATCTTCATTTAGCGTAGTTTAAATTAACTGCAATATGCTTTAAATGCATGAATTTTTAATGAAACACATTCATTTTAACTAAAATTAACCGCTGCAATGATACATTAAGTACTATTTTTTCATAAAATGAGTACATTGCTTACATGGATTTAGAACAACTTAAATACCCAACCGGCCAGTTTATAATGCCTGATCTTTTTGATCAGCAGCAGGTAGAAACCTGGATTTCGGAAATTGAAGCTTTACCTGGTGAAATCAAAGAAGCGACTGAAAATTTAAGTGACGCGGAATTAGATCAGCCTTATCGCCCGGGGGGCTGGACATTAAGACAGGTTATACACCATATTCCCGATAGCCATATGAACGCCTATATCAGGTTTAAGCAAGCCATAACGGAAGATATACCCGTTATAAGACCTTACCATGAGGAGCGCTGGGCTGAAACAGACGAAGCAAAAAACGGTAACATTGAAATGTCTGTTGCCTTATTAAGTGCTTTACACCAGCGATGGGTAACTTTTCTAAAAACACTGAAGCTGGAAGATTATCAAAGAAGGTACATCCATCCGGCACAGGGTAAAGAACTTACTTTGGCAAATATGCTGGGAATGTATGCCTGGCATGGTAAACATCATCTTGCACATATTACAACTACTATAAACAACTAATATCAGAAGCAGAAATAGATTTAGTAATGATAATATCCTGATTTACATCACTATCAGCATGGCTGCACTCATGGCTATCATTATTGCATCTTCTACAATGGTAACCGTACTCATTGGTAAATTAAACACTGCACCTAAACAGGCGCATTGAATTTTCTTTTTATTGATTACGCTCTCCAAAACGCCCAGAATACTTACAGTCATTACAACCAATGTTACCCAGTTTAAGATTACCGGCGATAAGTTAAATGCGAAACCTAAGCCTAAACCCAGTTCAATGAATGCGTAAACATAACCCCATGCGCTAAATTTTTTAGCCACAATATCATACATGGCATAACTTTCGGCAAACGCCTTTAGATTAAGCATTTTAAAAAAAGAGAATACGAGGAAAAAGCCAGCCATAAATACCCGCATAAACACCATGGCATTCAAGGTGTTGTTTTGCCACGCAAACATTAACGATATTGCCGTTACGTAACCAAAAATCAATAAAATTGGCTTGTAGGTTTGTACCCACGATCTGGTTTCATCCTGTACCTCGTAATGAGCTGTTTCAGTAATCTGATATTTACTGTCATTTCCGCCAAGCGCTTTTTGCAAAGCCGCTAAACCAACGTGCTTATCCATGCCAATGGTAGCGGAATTATTTTCTTTGGAAACCTCCACAGAGGTTACATCGGGCAAGATGAGTAAGTTATTTTTAACTTTATTTTCGCAACCACTGCAGGTCATGCCTGTAAGTTGATAGGTATGTGTCATCATAAAAATTTTAAACAAAAATACCTGTTCAACACACGAATACCGTTATAGAATAATCATAAAATATTACATAATTTTAGGTATGCGAAAAACGTAGTGAATTTAATAAGGGGGGCAAATTACGCCACTATCCTACCAAAACCGAAGTCATGGTTAACGAGCCGCCTACCGCTTTATCATTGAAGAATGAAATTTCTTCCCTTTCATTTTTCATTCCTAAGGTATAAATCAGGGGCAAATAATGTTCCGGAGTTGGAACAGCAAGCATTGCTTCAGCACCTAAACTTCTATAATTAATTAAGGGCTTATGGTCGCCGTTCATGATCAGGTTTTTAAATTTCCCATTCATTTCGTTAGCCCAATCATAGCCTCCGCCATTGATCATTTCCCAGCTGAGCATGCGCAGGTTGTGCACCATGTTTCCGCTGCCAATAACCAAAATACCTTTTTTGCGAAGGGCATAAATTTCTTTTGCAATTTCGTAGTGTTGTTCCGGCGCTTTCGTATAATCTATACTTAACTGGAGAACCGGGATATTTGCTTCAGGATACATATGTCTTACAACAGTCCAGGTTCCATGATCCAGACCCCAGTCGTGATCTAACCCGACATTGACGACGTGCATGAGATCAGGTATTTCAGCGGCGAGTTTTGCATCTCCCGGTGCAGGATACTGCACATCAAAGAGTGCTTGCGGAAAGCCCCCAAAATCATGAATGGTTGAGGGGAAATCCATTGCTGTGACAAAAGTACCGCGTGTATACCAGTGAGCTGAGACAACCAGAACTGCTTTAGGAACCGGAATGTGCATCGCCAAATCCGCCCAACTCTGGCTAAACTCATTGTTCTCAATACCATTCATCGGGGAGCCATGACCGATAAAAATGGCTGGCATTAAATCGGTTTGTGGCAGACGTTGTGTAAAGTTTTTGAACTGTGATAATGCTGACATGGTCAAGAAGTTTGAATCACAAAATTACACTGCCAAATGAGGTTAAGTCTTGATTTATGATAAGAAAACGGATTCTCCGGCCGGGTTGTAGCTCATGATAAGTTAAACTTCATCCAGGGGTTTACGGTGATTTAAATTTTTATAGACAGATGGGGTTAAGCCGGTAACTTTTTTAAATTGCGAAGATAGATGGGCGACACTGCTATAATTGAGTTCAAAGGCAATTTCACTTAAAGTGAGTTCCCCGTATGTAAGCATTTCTTTAACCCGCTCTATTTTTTGAGCGATGAAATACTTTTCGATTGTCTGACTTTCGACTTCTGAAAAGATAGTACTTAATTGTGGGTATTCCAGATTAAGCAGATTACTCAGATAAGCCGAAAGATTGATTTTCAGGGGCTCTTTCGAGTAATGCACAAGATCGATAACGGAAGTTTTTATCTGTTCCGAAATCTGCGCCCGTTTATCTTCCAACAGCTCAAAACCAAATATTTTCAACTGATTTCCGATGATCAGTTTATCCGCTAATAAAATATTCTCTTGCAGCGTAACTTCACCTAAATCAACAGAAACAGGGTTAAAGCCGAGTTTTTGAAGCTCGGCTTTGACCACCATTTTGCAGCGGTTGCATACCATGTTTTTGATATGCAGTTTCATTATTTTGATTTTATCGTTTCTGCCACATCACCACAATCAAACATCATGCTTCCATAATATGGATTTTCAATGTTTTCCTTCTCATTTAACCAGCTGGCTTTTACCATCGGGCAATGCTGAACATACACCGTAGCATTATTAAATTTGATGTTTCTAACGGTTTTAATCATTGCCGAAGAAAGTAGTTCAAAAGATTTTCGCTGTGCTTTGATATCCTTTCCGGCAGCCAATTCGCTCGCCTTTGTCTTGATAATTTTTGATTGCTCCATCCATAACGTATGTTGGGCAGCAGGAAGGTCTTTATGTTGTATAGCATCAACCTTGCCAGAAAGTGCATTTGCTTTTTCTTTTGCTACATCCTGTTTGTCGGCAGCCAGTGCATTTTTTACATCGTAATAAGCCGCAAGCAGTTGGTTAAAAGCTGCATCAGTTTTACTTTGTGCAAATGTTGTTTTAGTCATTGAGATAGCAATCACAGCTATCATTACTATTATTTTTTTCATATTATAAATTATTTTAAAGCATTAAAAAAGTTAAATTCTGCCCTTAAAAGGTACATATTTTTGGTGTATCTGTTTACCATATTTCCGGTAGCCTGGAAACGATACCCAAGATCAATCCTTGTTGTGCTGTTTAAAATCAGCTGAAGTGCCGGAGCTAAATCCAGGTATGACTGGCCAGAGGAAGGATCGGTCTTACCCAGCATCTCAAAATAGATATTAAAATTCGGCTCCTTGTAATTTTTGTACACCAGGGGGAAAAGCAAATATCCTGAAGACAGGCTGTAGGATAACATGTTATTGGGCCGGGGCATTCCTGCAATCTGACTTTCATTATCCTTGAAAGCATGAGCATAGCCAAGCGTAGCAGAAAGTGCCAGTTTATGCAGCAATTGCGTAAAAATCAAACCTCCCTGTGCACCACTGTTATCTCCTTCGAGATTAATATCTCTCGTGTAGGTTGGCCGCTTACTTGTACTTACCCTTCCAAAAGCTGAAGCCCTGAAATGACTATGCGCTTCATCTATTGATAAAAACCTATATTTGGCATATAAGCTTCCTCCTTCCAGGCGATATTTTTCATCCATATCTGAAAGAAAAGCCTGTGCATGCGCCATGAGGTTTTTATTGAAACCAAACATCACTTCAGGGATTGTTCTGCTTACAAAATCAGGATTGTTAAACATACCTTCGTTGGTTAGCCTAACCCCAATGGATTTGGTTGGCATATTGCTTGCCGGCTCTGTAAACACATATAATTCCTGGGCTACAACATGACACACTGTACCGGCCAAAACCAGTACTGCAAATAGTAATTTCTTCATTTTTTAAGAAAGAACTAAGTGAAAAACACGGGTTTTCTTACCATTAACAACAGCTACACCACTTGAATAAGCATCAGAGTTTACGGTTGCAGATTGTTTTTTAAATGCAGACCCTGAGATAAAATCTTTATCAACTACAGATGCCTTTACTGTTCCGTTTAGCGTTTTATTTTTAGCATTTACAAAACGATACACATTACCGTCAACAATAGCCTGGCCTTTATCATCTACTTTAACCTGATTAAAAGTAAACTCAGCCGTTAGTCCTCCTACTGAAAAACCTGCATCCTGAACTTTTTTACGAACCATATCAAGGTTAATGTCGGCACCTTTTTTAAAGGTCAGGACAAAGATGTTTTTGTTTAAGTCGGGTTTTACTGAATTGATGAAGCCGAGTGTTTCAAGAGATTTTTGTGTTGCATTTGAACACATGGAACAAGTTAAACCGGTAACCTGTAAATCGGCTGTTGAAATTTGTTGCGCCGAAACGTTTACGGCAAAAAGAAGCATAATAATGCTGAATAATTTTATTGTTTTCATGATTTTTGAAATTAGAATTTAAGAAATAAACTTTTCCTAAGGGATGTTATACACCATTTAAGGTTTATTGATTATCCTAATTCCTGAAAATACAATTGAAAACGTACAGTGCGACACCAAGCCTGAGCGGAGGTGCTTTGTTGCTTATTTTATTAAAGAAACCTGATTTTAAATCACTAAAAGTGATCACCTGCGGATGAAGAAAAAGCTGAATTGAAAACAGCTTAGGCATTTCAATCTTAGCTTCAACCTGGTGGCTGTCTTTTACTTTTACCGTTACCTGCGTATTTTTACAGCAACCGTCGTCTTTCTTTTCAGCAGGAATATCTTTACAGAATTTGCAGGAAACAGCATCGCTGAATAGTTTGACGTTTTCCAGTTTACCACCACAGAAATGCAAACTTAAAGCAAAACCCATAACACTTACCGTATAAAGTACGGCTAAAGAAAGTGCTATTTTTTGTTTTAACTTCATCAATACAAAGGTAAAGCAAAAAAAACCGAATAACATTGGCTTTTATTTATTGAATTTCATTTTTTAAGGTAATTTAGCCGTAAACCTATACCAGATGAAGAAATTATTCCTGCTGCTTGGATTATTTGCCACCCTTTCAGCATTTGCTGTAAAGCCAAAAAATCAATATATCAGGATTAAAACTGAATTTGGTGAATGTATTATCAAGCTGTATAATGAAACGCCTCTGCACCGCGATAACTTTTTAAAGCTGACAAAAGATGGTTATTTTAACGGTACTTTATTTCACCGGGTGATTAAAGATTTTATGATCCAGGGCGGAGATCCTGATTCAAGAAATGCAAAACCTGATAGTTTGCTGGGCGAAGGGGGGCCTAAATATACCATCCCTGCAGAATTCAGAGACAGCCTCTTCCATAAAAAGGGTGTGCTTGCCGCCGCCAGAGAAGGTGATATGGTAAATCCTTCAAAAGCATCGAGTGGAAGCCAGTTTTACCTGGTGCAGGGAAAGGTTTTTAATGACGAACAATTAAATAGTGTTGAGGAAAAGCGTCTGAAGTTTAAGATACCCGAATGGCAAAGACTTGTTTATAAAACCATTGGTGGTACACCCCATTTAGACCGGAACTACACTATTTTCGGCGAGATTATTTCAGGGTTGGATATGGTGGATAAAATTGCAGTACTGACTACCGACAAAAATAACAGGCCTAAACAGGATGTTAAAATGGAGGTGACCATTTTAAAGAAACGGGAAGCCAGGAAACTTGAAAAATCGGTAACTTCAGATTCCTTATAATCTAAATGGTTATGCAAAAGGCTTTAAAGTCTTCTTCGTTTTATTGTATTTTTGCAACTCATGAAAATCATCTCATACAACGTTAATGGCATTCGGGCAGCCAGTACAAAAAATTTTTTCGGATGGTTACAAGCCACGGATGCAGACATGGTATGCTTGCAGGAGGTGAAAGCCTTGCCTGTGCAAATTCCTGAAATAATTGCTTTAATAGAGCAGCTAGGTTACCATCATTATTGGTTTCCTGCTGAAAAAAAGGGATATAGTGGCGTGGCGATTCTTACGAGAATCAAACCTATTCATGTAGAATATGGTTGTGGAGAAGAATGGATAGATAAAGAAGGAAGGATTTTAAGGGCCGATTTCGGCGATTTTTCTTTGATGAGTTTATATATGCCTTCAGGTTCAAGTGGTGACGAAAGACAGGTAAAGAAATATGATTTTATGCGGTTTTTCAACAACTATATAGGTGAGTTACGCAAGGAAATCCCGAATCTCATTGTGAGTGGCGACTATAATATCTGCCATACTGCCATTGATATCCATAATCCTAAATCGAATGCCAATTCATCAGGTTTTTTGCCTGAAGAGCGGGAATGGATGCAGCTGTTTTTAGACAATGGTTTTATCGACACCTTTCGTCATTTTAACAAAGATCCTCATCATTATACGTGGTGGAGTTACCGGGCCGGATCGAGAGGAAAGAACCTGGGCTGGCGAATCGACTATCATTTAGCCACACGACCTATGGAAAGCCGCTTGAAAAACGTCAGGATTTTACCTGATGCGATCCATTCAGATCACTGTCCGGTTTTACTGGAACTGGATTAAAGGTTTTCTGCCTCGTATTTTTCACCGGCCTTTAACATCAACTCAATTTGCTTTAAATCGGCCGGTGTTAGCTCTTCCTTTTCCTGCAATTCGAACAGAGCAATCATATTGTCTTCGTATTGTTTTTCTGTTTTGATAACGATTTCGTTCGCCATGATTGCTAAAATTTAATAATTTCTGTCGGTGTGATGCAAAAATCCAAACGGATGTCGTATTCATTTACATCATCAATTTTTTCAATTGCAGGCAACAAAGATAAACCTATTTTCCGAGCATTTGTATTTTCTAAAAATCGGTCGTAAAAGCCTTTTCCATAGCCTACCCTGTAGCCTCTTTCGTCAAACGCCAGTAAGGGAACAAATACCAGATCAACTTCTCCACTATGTACTTTACCATTTTGTGGCTCTAATATGCTATAAAGGCTTTTTTGTAGATCACCTGCTCCCAGATATTCATGGTGAGTCATTAAAGCGGTTTCAAAATCTGCTTTTGGAACAATAATTTTAATTTCTGGATGAACTTCAGTCAACCATTTAATCAGTAGAAATGTATCCGGCTCTCTTTTCTCTCTAATAGGCAAAAATATGTGGAGTGTTTTTATATCGCTAAAATCCAGACCAGTAAACTGGTCCAGCAAGCTTTTGCTTAGTAATTCATACTCTTTATCGCTAACGGCCAATCTTTCTTTTAATGCCTGTTTCCTGATTGCTGATTTTAACATGGTATCAACTAAGTAAATGAAGCGCTGGTACGCTATTTTTAAAAACCCGTTTAAAACAAAAAGCCCCGCAATGCAGGGCTTGATGTTCATTTTATGTGCTATTTTACGCGCTCAACGTACTCTCCCGTGCGGGTATCAATTTTAATTTTATCACCCTGATTCACGAACATCGGAACTTTCACTTCAACACCATTTTCAAGAGTTGCTGCTTTTAGCGCATTTGTAGAGGTATCGCCTTTAACCGCTGGTTCAGAATAGGTAATTTCGAACTCAGCAAAGTTTGGTAACTGACCCATAATTGCCTCATCGCTCTCCATTGAAACGATCACACTCATTCCTTCTTTTAAGAATTTAATTGCTGAACCAAATAAAGATTTTTCGACATTATATTGCTCGTAAGAGTTATTGTCCATTACAACCAAATAGTCTCCATCTTCATATAAGTATTGATAGTCGTTGGTTTCTACACGGCAGATTTCAACAGCCTCGTCGGTATTCATACGTGCTTCAACAATTCTACCTGTTTTAATATTTCGGAATTTACCAGTATAAAAAGCGCCGCCTTTACCTGGTGTACGGTGATTCCATTCGTCAACAGTAACCAATTCGTTATTTACACGAAGAATGTTACCTGTTTTAATTTCTGATGCTTTAGCCATATTATTTGATCCTGATTTGGATTTGTTTTCTTTTTTTTGTGACGGCAAAGGTAAAATTATTTTAACAAAAACCTATGCCGGTAAGGACTAAGGGATTAAGGTCACTTTACCCGTTCCATATAATCACCGGTTTTGGTATCAACCTTAACCTTGTCGCCCTGATTAATAAATAAGGGAACCCTGATTTCTGCTCCAGTTTCAACAGTTGCATATTTTTGTGCGCTGGTGGAAGTATCTCCTTTCACAGCTGGTTCTGTATAAGTGATTTCCAATTCAACGCTGTTGGGTAACTGGGCAACGATTGGTTCATCACTTTCGAAAGCGATGGTAACATTCATTCCTTCTTTTAGAAACTTAATTGAGCTTCCGAAGAGTAATTTTGGAATATTGTATTGTTCGAAAGTGTTGTTATCCATTACCACCAGATAATCACCATCTTCGTACAAATACTGATAATCGTTGGTTTCTACCCTGCAAATCGTTACTTCTTCATCTGTACGAAAACGATATTCTACAATTTTCCCTGTTTTCACATTACGCATGCGGGCTTGGTAGAACGCCCTTAAATTTCCAGGGGTCCGGTGAATATACTCTTCAACACTTACCAACTCTCCGTTAAAACGAAGAACGTTTCCACCTTTTACTTCAGATGCTTTTGCCATTATAGTATTAAATGTTATGTTAATTCCGAAACATCAAAGTTAAAAAATGAATTCTGATTTGAAAAAGCAAAAACCTATTTATCAGTTGGTGAGCATGATTGAGTAGGGCGTAAGAAAAATTAAATATTTATGACAACGATAATTATTTCAAAAATTATAGTTTTTAACTATATCTATATCAATAAATACAATTAACTATTAGTCATCTGCGTTTGATTGACTGGTGATTTCACCGTACCTTTGTCGCACAAAATTAAAGACAAAAAATTATGGCAATAGTAGGTAAAAAATTCCCGAGTGTTAGTATTGATGCAATGTCAGACATGGGTGATGACTTGAAAATCAATGTATTTGAAGAAGCTGTAAGCAAAAATAAAAAAGTATTGTTATTCTGGTATCCAAAAGATTTTACTTTCGTTTGTCCTACAGAATTGCACGCTTTCCAGGCTGCTTTGCCTGAGTTTGAGCAAAGAAATACCATTGTAATTGGTGCTTCCTGCGATACAAATGAAGTTCATTTTGCATGGTTAAATACACCAAAGGATAATGGTGGTATTGAAGGCGTAACCTATCCTATCTTAGCTGATACACACAGACAGCTTTCTGGTATTTTAGATATATTAGATCAGGAAGTTAATTATGACGAAGAGGGAAACGAATCTTTCTCTGGCTCGAACGTAACTTTCAGAGCCACTTATTTAATCGATGAAACAGGTAAAGTATTCCACGAAAGTGTTAACGATATGCCATTGGGTAGAAACGTTAAAGAATATTTACGTTTAATTGATGCTTATGCTCACGTTCAGAAGCATGGTGAAGTTTGCCCTGCAAACTGGGAAGAAGGCAAAGAAGCAATGAATGCAAACAGAACTGGTGTAGCAGAATATTTAGCTGCCAACTAATTAAATAAAACATTATGTTTTTAGAATTAACAGAAGATAATCTTCAACAGTATTTAGCCGACCATTCGAAAGTTATGGTTCAGTATGCTGCATCATGGTGTGGTAACTGCAGAATCATGAAACCAAAGTTTAAAAAACTGGCTTCAGAAAATGAGGATGTAGCTTTCCTAATCGTTGATGCAGAGAAACTTCCGAATTCACGCAAATTCGCAAACGTTGATAATTTACCGACTTTTGCTGCATTTGAAGGTGGAAATCTGGTTGATCAGGTGCAAACCAACAAGGCTGAAGGTTTAGTAGAATTATTTAATAAAATAAAGTAATGAAGATTCCGGTTATCAGACAATTATTTCAGAATACTACTCCTGCACAACTGGAGACCACTTTAGAAGTTTTAGAAGCCTTTTGTGAGTTTAGAGGCGTGAGCGAGCACGAGGTTGATGTTGCGGGCGAAATGATTACCAACATTTGTGGCGCGCTTGAAGTACATCAAATGGTGAGTGAAGGCGCTGCTGAGAAAGACGCGCTAAATGCCTTCGGTCAGAAAGTAATGGGTTCGATTGACAGATAATTCTCTTTAATCAGGTTAATTGAAATATTAAAGCCCCCTCAGAATGTGTCTGAGAGGGCTTTATTTTTGATATTTAAGCCAGGTTACGGCCTGCATTCACAATACCGAATACCGTTCTAACGGCTAGTTTTTCTAAAGCCTGCTGAACTTTATCATCGTGATCGTGTTGCAACTTCTCTAATGCAAAATGCTGGATCAGGACTAATGGCAAAATAATTTTCTCGCGTGTGGCAATAGATTTTTTATCGACAGGATAGTTGGCCATTAATACAGGCTGACCTGATAACTTTAAGAGCATCTCTTTCGTTAACTCGAATTCATTATGTAACTGAGTCCAGAAAGCACCAAACTCTTTGTCGTTAGCCAAATGCGCCGTAATTACGAAGTCTGACTTACTCATGCTCATCATACAATTATCTACGATGGTTTTAAGGTAATCTGAGTCATCATATACTTTTACTACCTTATCCCAGTTACCTGCGTTCTCCTGGTTTTTAAGCGCAGTGCCCATTCCATAGAATCCCGGCACATTTTGCTTTAGCATACTCCAGGCTGTGACAAAACTAATGGCTCTCAGGTCCTCTAGTTTGAGTTCGCCGCCACCATTCCTCTTTACGGGTCTGCTACTTATATTAGCCTGTGAGAGTAATTTCAGTGGCGAAAGTTTTTCCAGATAACTTACGAATAACGGGTGCTCACGCAAATCCACAAAGGCCTTATAGCCGTCTTCTGCCATTTCATCAAGCAGCGACTTATTCTCAGGATCCAGAAGTACATTATGCTTTTCCTTAAGGCCGGAAGATATTCCAGCATTGATGAGCTGCTCAATGTTAAATTCGGCACTTTCTACAGACCCGTACTGAGAGCTAATGGTTTGTCCCTGAACGGTTAATTGAATATTTTTATTCGCAATTTCTTTACCCATTGAGGCATAAAAACGGTGTGTTTTTCCGCCCCCGCGTGAAGGTGGTCCTCCTCTGCCATCAAAGAATGCGAGTTGAATGTTGTGTTTTTTGGCTACTTCAGAAAGTGATGTTTTACCGTTGAAAATGGACCAGTTGGCCATCAGGTAACCTCCATCCTTTGTACTATCCGAATAACCCAGCATAATATCCTGCTTGTTGCCCCGGGTGGCCAAATGCGCTTTGTAAAAGGGGTTACTATAAAGGGTTTCCATAATTGCGGCAGCACCTTTTAGATCGTTTACTGTTTCAAACAGTGGCACAAAATCGATTGTCAGAGAATCTTTACTCCAGCCGTTCCAAAGGAACAGCTCAATCAGCTGAAGGATATCACTTGCCTGCTGGCAGTTACTGATAATAAACCTGTGGCAAGCTTTCTGACCATTGCGTTTT
This sequence comes from Pedobacter frigidisoli, assembly GCF_032678525.1. Taxonomy (GTDB): domain Bacteria; phylum Bacteroidota; class Bacteroidia; order Sphingobacteriales; family Sphingobacteriaceae; genus Pedobacter; species Pedobacter frigidisoli_A. Next base: position 793,300 of record NZ_JAVTSE010000002.1, on the reverse strand, counting down.
TGTATTCCTTTAATTTCTTTTATGGTTTGTAAGGTATCTTCAATCAGTGCATCCCCTTCTGTAGCATAAACAGGTGTTGCTTCTTTAAATGAGATCAGTTTTAGTTTCTCTGCCTCTGCTAATTCGTCATAGTCAGCCGGGTATAAAGAAGAAATGGGTTTATTCTGACGACAATAGGCATGAACGTTTCTAAGCACGCGGCTATCCTGACGAATATCAAGAGAGGCAAAATAGTTCCCATAGAGGTCTATCTTGCGGATCAAATCATTCACCAAATCAACAAACAGCCCATCATGTTCATTAAGTAAAGTATCTTTGATTTTATTCAGATTCTCTCTGAGATCTTCAGATATATCGGTTAATTCACAAGTTTGATCGAAAGCATTTTTATACAAAACATCGTGTAAGTAAGCCAGATTTTCTTCAACACCTCTGAAGGTTATTCTTCGCTTTATTACCCTAAAATCGCGATAATAGCAACGGAAAAGAATTTGGCGGAGCATCTTGGAAACTTCAAGTGTTGTTTCAGGATGAATGTTTGGATTTCCATCTCTGTCACCACCCGGCCAAAAGCCCAGTTCAAGTATTTTTTTTGTTTCTAAGTTATATTCGTCAAGGTTTTGGTCAATTTCCTCCTGAATATTCGCCGCAGCGAAATAGAAGGTATTTTCTAAAAACCAGGCCAGGTTAAGTGCTTCATCAACAGGGGTTGGCGATTTCTTATTAAAAAAAGGCGTTTTACCAAGTTGCTGTAATAATGAATTCATTGAAGTGATATCATTATCGCGAATTGCTTTAGTTAGATCAGTTATGATCGCCAAAACGCTACCAGGATAAAACTGTGTAGGATGAGCGGTTAAAACCAAACGAAGTGATAGTTCATCGATCAGCTTTTCAATTTTAGCCAACATTGGCTTATTATCGGCATTTTTTTTCAGAATGAATGCCAGCGTACTTTGCTCATCTGTGGTGTTGAGCTTAGTAAAAGATGCATCTTCAACCGCGTCGAAAAGCACTACCTGACGTTCGATATACTGAATGAATCGGAAAAGCAGATCGATAATATCCTTACGTTCCGTGTAACTTGTGAACTTGGCGAAAAACTCTTCTATAATCTGAGCAGGCTTCTGTCCGTTTGCAATACCGTCTTCACAGCTTTTGAAAAATAGGGGGAGTAAAGTTCCGGTATCCTTAATCTTATAAAACGGGAGGGTTAAAAAAAGACTATTAAAAAGTTCAAATTTCGAGATCACCTCGTTGTTGAAAATAGATTCTCGCTGTGTGGTCAAACGGAGTTTAGGCATGTTGTAAGCAATAGTTTTGTATACGGTAATACTACAAAAAATGCTTAAGGTATTAAAATTCTAAGGCTTACAATTTGGATAATTGTAGAATAAATTTTAATTTTAGAATCTTATTTGGCTACCTGGTAGCCGCTTAAGAACATTTGCAATGTTTAAGGGCATTGCATTGATTGTTAATTTTTTGGGTTAAAACAGCCGATGTAATAAAATACACCGGCTGTTTTGTTTTTTATCACTATTTATGCCTATTCTTTACGAATATTAGTGGGCATCAGTGACAATATTTGCATTCTTCTTAAATTTTTGAAGATATAATAACGGAATTGAAAACAACATAATTAACCCTGCCACCCAGTAGGCATCGCTATAGGTGAGCAACATGGTTTGTTTGATAACCGAACCTTCTATTGCTTTCATTGCCATTAATTTTGCATCAATAAATGAAGCGCCTTTGGCCATAAAACTACTTGTTAAAACATTTAATTTTTGAACAAATGCTGGATTATATTCATTTATGTTTGTGAGCAAGCTACTTCTATGGAAGCCTGAACGAATATGAATCAGGGTGGTTAATGCTGCTATACCGAAAGAACCGCCTAACTGCCTGCTCATGTTATTTAAACCAGATCCCTGACCAATTTCTGGTCCGGATAAATCCTGCATGGCCAACGTTGTTAATGGTACAAATAATAGTGCCATACCAAAACCTCTGATTACTAATGGCCAGAAAAAGTCGCCAGTACCGGAAGCCAGTGTCGAATTACTCAGCATCCAGCAGAATACGAAGAATAAAAACATTCCTCCGGTAGCCATAAATTGTGCAGGAACACCCTTTTTAAGCATTATACCGATGAACGGCATCATGGCGATGGTACAGATACCTCCAGCAATAAAAAGCTTACCCGTTTGCAGTGGCGTAAAGCCTAAAAGATTCTGTGCAAATACCGGGAACACGAAAACAGATCCGTATAGTCCAAATCCCAGAATAAATGAAGTAAACATACCGATTGAAAAGCTTCTCTTTTTCATGATCCGAAGGTTTACAATAGGAAACTCTGTTGCGGTTTCTCTCCATATAAAAAGTAATAAACCGAATATAGAAACTACGGCCAATGCAGTAATATATGGTGTGGAAAACCAGTCTTCGCTTTCTCCTTTTTCGAGCACAGTTTGCAAGCTACCTACTGCAATTGCCAGCAGGGCAATACCCCACCAATCTACAGGCTTTCCTTTTCCATCTTTTGGTGTTTCCCGAATAAATGTATAGGTACAGTAGGCGGCGAGTATTCCGACGGGAATATTCACATAGAAAATCCAGGGCCAGTCCGCAACTTCCAAAATATAACCGCCGATAGTAGGGCCAACTGTTGGTCCAACAACGGCACCAAGTCCAAATAATGCCGTAGCAATACCTACGTCTTCACGTGGCCAGGTTTCGATAAGAATTGCCTGTGCTGTTGAGATCAATCCTCCACCTGCAACCCCTTGCAAAATCCTAAACAGGATCAGTTCACTCAAAGAAGTTGCATTACCACATAGAAAGGAAACCAGCGTAAAAACAATGATGGAGGCTAAGAAATAATTTTTACGCCCGAAACGACTTCCTAACCATCCTGACATTGGCAGGATGATTACATTCGCAACGGCATAACCAGTGGATAACCAGGCGATATCCTCGAGGGTAGCACCCAGGTTTCCCTGTATCTGAGGGATTGCTACGTTTACGATCGTTGTATCAATCAGCTCCAGAAGAGAAGCCGTGATTACCGTAAATGTAATGATCCACTTTTTTAAACCTACTTCGGCCATTTTGATTTTTAGTTAGTAGAAACTGAAGCCTTAACGCTCATTCCTGGACGTAATTTTGCTAACAATTCTTTTGATGGATGAATTTTAATTTTAACCGGGATACGTTGAACAACCTTCACAAAGTTACCAGTGGCATTATCAGGAGGCAAAAGAGATCCTTTGGCACCAGTGATTGGTGAAAAGTTATAAACCTCACCCTCCACTTTTTCATCAGGATAAGCATCAACTTCTATCTCAACTTTAGATCCTTCTTTAATTTTCTCCAGCTGAGTTTCTTTAAAGTTTGCTGTTACGTATAAACTTCCATCATTAACTACTGAGAATAATGACTGGCCAGCCTGTACCAATTGTCCTTTTTGAACATTCTTTTTAGAAACCAGTCCGGTTGCAGGAGATTTAATCTCAGTATACGACAACTGGAGTTTAGCGAAATCAATATCACTCTGGCGCTGGCTGATCACATTACTGCTTACCGCTAACTGAGACTGAGTGGTACCCACCTGTTTTACAGCTGCTGTGTATTGATCTTGTGCTGCCTGATAAGCTGCCTGAGCAACTTGTTTTCCAGCTTCTGCTGCCTCTTTATTTGCTTTAGACTGATCAAATGCCTGTTGTGTAATAGAACCATCCTTAACCAGGTTTTCATAACGGTTAAAATCTTTTTGCGCAAGATTCAATTTAACAACTGCTGCCTGAACGTTTGCTCTTGCTGATTCTACGTTTGCTTTAGCTGTGCTGGTATTTGCCTGTGTAGCAACAATCTGAGATTCAGCAACCCCAACACCTGCACTTGCACCTTTTTGACCAGATTGTGCCTGCTCTAATTTGACTTTATAATCATTGTCATCAAGTTTAACCAGCACTTGTCCTTCTGTAACATGTGTATTCTCTTCGAAGTTGATGTCTTTCACATAACCGCCAACACGCGCAACTACCGGGCTGATGTCTCCATCAATCTGTGCATCATCTGTATCTACGTGTTTGCTATAATAACTCCACTCGGTGATACCAAAAATGATACCTATTACTAGTAAAACACCTAAAATGATGGGTACTACCTTACTTTTATTTTTCTTTTCAGTTGTCATTGTTGTATTTATTGCGTTATTTTTCCTGTTGATTTTAATAATGTATAATAGGCTAAACCGGCATCGGCTTTGGCTATTTCTAGATTGATTTTGGCCTGATATAATAAAGTTTCCGCGTCTATTCTATCGGTAACCGAGGCTACGTTATTTTTGTATTTGGATGCTAATAATTTATCGTTTTCTGTAGCCTGTGAAATTGAGGTTTCTAAAACCTGGATTTTGTTTACCGCCACCTGATAGGTCTGGTAGTTTTTATTGATATCTGTTTTTACCTGATCAGATAAAATATCTTTCTGCAATGTAATTTCGCTTTGCTGGATCTTCGCCTCACTTACCTTATTCTTATTGGTCCACAGGGTAGCAAAATTCCATGAAACCGTAGCACCAACGGTTACCGGTAACAAATATTGATTTACTGGCGGAACGAAACTTCCACTTGGGTTAATGTAATAAAGATTTGCTCCTACACCCACTGTAGGCAGGGTGTTTGCTTTTATGCTTTTCACATTAAACCCTGCTACTTTATTTTGTACATCAAGTTGTTTTAGCTCCTGACGATTAGCCAAGGCCATGTTGATATATTCGTTGAGTGAACCTGCTACTTTTGATTCCGCTGCCGGGTCAACAATTTTAACTTCAGTATCGTCCGGTAAACCCAATAAAATATCGAGATTATAATTAATTACCTTACGGTTGCTTTCTATATCCAACTGTGTTAGCGTTACATTGGCTTGTTGCAGTTGAAACCTAAGTACATCGTTTTTAGTTACAATACCTTGTTCGAAAAAGCGCTGTGCCTGTTTAATCTGAGCAGCTATCGACTCTAAATTCTGACCGATTACTTTTTTGCTTTGTTCAACTTTATACAATGAATAGTAGGTACTAATTATAGCATAGGTAATCTCTTCCTTGCTTTTGTCGGCATCAAGGCGAGCAACATCTGCCAACAGCTTAGTAGACTCTTTAGCGTATTTTAACTTACCGCCACCATATACCAGTTCCTGTATTGCGGCTGTTCCTACAAAAGCATCTGCTCTTTTAGGCAGATTAATTGTACTAGACCCTTCACCTAAACTAAAAGTGTTGGTTGGGATTTCGGCATGGTTATAGATGAAGCTGGCATTACCGGTTGGGAGTACGTTATCTTTTACCACTTCCAGTTTCGCTACTGCCTGGTCTATTTTATTCTGCGATAGTTTTAAATTCTTACTATTGGCTATGCCAAGTTCAATTGCCTGGTTGATATTTAGTTCCTTAATGCCTTGTGCAAATAAAGCAGCAGGTACTAATGATGCCACAAGCATTAATCTTATTGATTTGGGTATCATTTTTTTGTTGTTAAATAAACTGTTGTTAAGTCTTTGAGATAGGCAATCGCCCTGTCTTTGATCATTTTATTATCTTTTGGGTCGTTCAAATCGAAGTTGGAGCAGGGCATCACTTTGTTCGGTGAAATTACAATATTGGTGAGCGTACCCATTATAGTTGCAATAATCATGCGTCCATCGATCTGATTAAAAGTTCCGTTTTCCATTCCCTCATTAATAATCCGGTCTATCAGCTGCATGTTATGGCTCATGGCATCCTTTATTTTATCGTACATTTCAGGCCGTTGGGTTAAAGACAACTCCCTGTGCATCATTTTATGAAAAGCCGTATTTGCAAGAATCCGGTTTGCATAACCTTCAATCACTTTGTGTAATTTTTCAAGCGAGGTTATTTTATCTTCATTAATAATGCGTAACTGAGAAGAAAAGCCAGCAATTCGGTTATTCATAATCTCAATGAATACCCCTTCTTTTGAACCGAAATAATAATTAATCATTGCCATATTTGCTCCAGATTCTTTTGCAATCTGGCGAGTCGATGTGCCTTCATACCCTGTTTCACAAAACAGTTTCTCGGCAGCATCGAGAATAGCTTGTTTTTTATCTGTTTTTTCTGTTTTCATTTTTTTTGACGCCACAAAATTAATCAAACGATTGATTAATATCCAAATGTTTCACACTATCTTTTACATTATCCTGATAATTGATCACCACAAATTTTGGAACTGGTATTTAAAATTTGAGCCATGCCTTTCATTTCTAAAATAAATATTAACTTTGTCACCAAATAACAAAAACATGAGTGTACAAGAAAACAGCAGCAATAATTTTAATTGGTTATATTATGCTTTAGGTTTATTCTTTGGAGTTTTAACCGGAGCAATCATTACTCAAAACTATATCTTCGCTTTATTGGGCGGCGTATTTGGCTTACTTTCAGCTGGCTTGTTTTTAAACGCTATAGTAAAAGGCAGAAAATACTAGTTCTGCTGCTGTCTCCCTGGCAATTGAACATCCCTATTTAAAGCTTGTTAATTAATTTGCAGCAAATGAGAAATATCTTCATTGTTGTTTTCGCTCTTTTATCTTTCAATGTTAGTGCTCAGGTAGCAACTAATACGGAAATCAAATTTCCTGCTGCAGATTCAAGTCCTGCAGATATTGTATATTTTCCTTTAAATGTAACTAAGGCAAAAGCCAGTGATTTGGTTGAACCGATCATCAAGGTCATCTACTCGCGCCCGCAGAAAAAGGGACGTGATATTTTCGGCGTTTTGGAGCAATATGGAAGCGTATGGCGCTTTGGTGCGAATGAAAACACGGAGGTGCGTTTTTTCAGGAAGGTAAACATCGGAGGAAAGAGAATCAAGGCTGGTACCTATAGTTTATTTGCTATTCCTGATAAAGATAGCTGGACCATCATTTTGAATTTGCAAACGGACAAATGGGGTGCATTTACTTATGATTCCAGAAAAGATGTTGTTCGTGTTAATGTCCCGGTAAAAGCGTTACCAAAACCTATCGAATACTTTTCTATTACCTTTACAAATAGTGACAAAGGTGCCAATCTGGTAGCAGCATGGGATAAAACACAAATAGAGTTACCGATTATATTTTAGTTGGATACGATTAAATCAACAAAGGCTTCAGAAATTCTGAAGCCTTTGTTGATTTAAAACATTTACACTACATCTCCCATAAAAGGATCGGTTGTGGTTATTGCTCCGGTTTCGACTTTTCCAGCGTAACGATGTTTGAAGACAGGATTGCCGCTTTGCAGGATGCTGAAATCATACCAATGCGCACTTCCGGATAAATTTACGGGTACAGTTGAAACGGATTTAGCTTTCAAGCTGATATTCTGTTTTGCTGCCTTAAATTTATTGTCAATAATCTGAAGCGTTAGTGGCAATGTACTGTCGTTCTTAATGGTAAAAATCAGATTTCCGGTATTCTTCTTATTCACAAGGCCACTTTGTTCCGGCGATGCTTTAATCTCTATTTCTGGGTTTTTCGAATCCCCCATGAAGTGCCTGTAAAATCCATTAGGCCCTGTGATTCTAAAATCGTAAACATGATCATCAAAATCTTCAATACTGATCCTGTCTGTGATGGTATCACCTGCCTTAACTGCATAAGCCCAAGTTTTGCCGATAACTCCCTTGAAACTGGCAATTGTATTCATGGTAAAAGGGGCGCCCACCGTTTCAATCTCGTTACCAAAAGGTGTTTTAAGCGCCTTAAATGTAATTTCAAGTTGACTGTTAACTAATCTGGCATCAACAGCTAACTGATATGGCAGTGCACAGGCTGGTTTGACACCTTGTTCCTGAACTGGCGCATAAACTGAGTTCTGTTTTGAAAATGATTCAAGCGTGTTAACCTTGTTCACCTCAGTTTTATTTAATGCTACGGGACCAGTTTGAGCGGGTTTATTTTTGGCATTTATAATACTGGTTACAACATTTTCCCGCTTTAATGATTCAGGAGAAGGTACTGTTTCACCATTATATGGCCTGAATGCAGAGGTCAAATCACCACAAATATGACGGCGCCAATCACTTATGTTATTACTTTTAATGGTTTTAGCTGATTTTTTACTCAGCCACTTTTCCATAAACATCAACGATGAAGTATGGTCAAAAACCTGAGAATTGACAAATCCCCCTTTACTCCACGGAGAAGCAATTACCATGGGTACGCGGTAACCTAATCCAATCGGACTGCCTTTCTTTAATTCAAAATCAGTGGCAAAATTAATTCCATCAGATACCTTTCCGCTTGCCGGATCACCGGGATTGGGTACTACGAACGGTGGATGATGGTCGAAATAACCATCGTTTTCATCATAGGTAAGTATGAAAATGGTCTTTTTCCAAACCTCCGGATTTTTGGTTAGGATATCTAATGCCTCACTTACATACCAGGTACCATAAAGCGGGGAACTGGTATGGTCGGAAAATTTTTGTGGTGCCACCAGCCATGAAACCGCAGGTAGTTTTCCCATATCAACATCTTTCCTGAACTGATGGAAAATGTCTCCTTTTGGCAGATTTATTGTCTCTGTTTTACCTAAATCATTTTTAAAGGAGAAGGGAGCTAAGTCCAGGTAATCCTTCTCGCTAATGTTTGTTTGAAAAGCTTTGTCGATAAGATTTTTCTCCCTTTGTGAAAGTTTATCATATCTGGCCTGAACCTCTGCTGCGCTCAATGCAGGTTTGACCGTTTTATCGCCGTTTTGCCTAAAGTAAGCGGAAAGCTTCACATTGTGCCTGCTAATGTACTCTATAGGGTTATCTCCATAATTACCTAACCAGTCATCAACCTCGCCCGCCGGAAGCCTTGAAGTCCACAATTCGTTCTGGTAAATTCGCCAGTCAATTCCGTTATCTTCCAGAAGCTCCTGGAAAGTTGGCCAATCTACAAAAACATCATTTTGTGATTCAGCCTGGTCGTTGTTCACTACTGCAACTTTATTTTCACTTTTCTCCCCTCTGATTGTTCCCGTAAAAAAGAACAAACGATTGGGAGTAGTGCCAGTTAAGGAAGAGCAAAAATGTTGGTCGCAAACTGTAAATGCATCGGCGAGTTGGTAATAGAATGGGATATCATTCCGGTTATAATAGGCGAGTGTCATAGGGGTTTTCACGGGCAACCACTTATCGTATCGACCGCCATTTCTTGCCGCTACCTGATCATTCCATGAATGTGGCAATCCCCCCTGCCAGGTAATTTTTGTTTTATTAATATCAATATGAAAAGGTGCATAAGTATATCCCTGACCATCTTTTTGTAACCATACCTTGTTACCATCAGGTTGAATATGCGGGTGTGGATCATTGAACCCCCTCACCCCTTTCATTTTTCCAAACATATGGTCAAAAGAGCGGTTCTCCTGCATCAAAAACACAATGTGTTCAGCATCGTAAAATGTAGTACCAGGATCAGCATTAATGCTCATGGCCTTCAATATTGATCCAGGCAGGGTATTGGCCATTCCGGTTGTACCAGCAAATAAGGCTGCTTTTTTTAGAAATTCTCTTCTTGAGTCCATAAACAATGTATTATTACCTAAATACTTTCAAGAAGCAAAAAGTACTATATATCTGATGTAAAATTCGAAAATAACCGGTTATAACACCCGGAATACATGATGTCCCCATCACTCACCGGGACACCTTAATTTTCCTTTTTTTCAGAGAATTTCTTCACTTCCTCAAAGGTAAGTTCAGGTTCATTTGTAGTAATGTAATCAACCTGCTGTTTTAAAAGCCACTGGATTTCAGGAACTGTATTCACCGTCCAGGCATTAACAGTTAAGCCAATTTTTTTTGCGTTTTCAATCCATCCATCTTTCTGATATATGCTATAATGGTAGTCGACACCTGTTAGGTGGTCGGCTTTCATTTGCTCTGCAGAAATATCACCCTTTAGATAAGCTACTTTAGCTTTGGGAAGAACCTCAAGAACCCTTTTACAATAGTCGTAATCAAAACTAATGTATTCTGTCCAATCGATTACCCCCACTTTCTTAACCATTTCAATCGATTTATTGGTCACTTCGATTCCACGTTCTTTACTGATTAACGAGGGCTTGATTTCCAGAATGAGCTTTGTTGACCGTTGCTTCTTACCTTCTTTCAGGTAAGCTTCGAGCGTTGGTATTTTCTCTCCGTTACTCATCGTTTTGGTTAGCAACTCCTCATATTTAACTTTTTCAATCGTTAAGCCCTGAAATTCAGGATCATGATTAACAACTAGTATTCCATCTGCAGTCATCCAAACATCGAACTCTGATCCGTAACAGCCCAGCCTTACTGCTTCATTTAGCGAAGCAATAGAATTTTGCGGAAAATTGTTTTTTTTCCATGCTCCCCGGTGAGCAATAACCTGATTTTTGTTCCAGCTAAATTTCTGAGCAAAAGATGTAGTGAAAATGAATACCATTAGGGTAAAAATAAATGCTTGTTTCATCGTGTTAGATATTTATAAAAAAATCAAAAGTATGCCTTTATCATAACACTCGTTTAAAATCCATGTAACCTTTGTATTAACTAAAATTAAAGGAATAACTTGACAGACCCGAACGATTTTAAGAAAAAATATAAAGCGCTTAAAAATGATCTCTTTTAATTGAGGCGAACAATTTTTACATTTACGGTGATATGGTGAGTAATAATTACAATGAGTTACTAAAAAAAATAGATGAATTCATCCGTAAATTCTATCTGAACCAGATATTGAGGGGGAGTATTTATACATCAACCATTTTGTTGGCGGTATACATCGTTATTTTTTTAAGTAATTATTACTTCCACCCTTCAATTGTTTCCAAAACCTTTGTTTTCTATGCTTACCTGTTTCTGGGCGTAACGTTAATTTATTTTCTTATTCTTAAACCGGCTTTATCAATGCTTAAGCTGGGCCAACACCTGAGTTTTGATGAAGCATCAATCATTATTGGTAATCATTTCTCGGATATTAAAGATAAATTACTCAATACCCTTCAGCTACAGCGGCTTGCCGATAGCAAACCTGAGCAAAGCCAGCTCATTTTAGCTAGTATTGATCAGAAAATTCTGGAACTGCAACCTGTTCCATTTTACACTGCCGTAAGCATTAACGATAATAGAAAATATTTAAAATATCTTTTAATCCCAGTTTCAATTATCCTCCTAACCGGAATAATTGCCCCGGCAATATTGCGAGAAGGAACGAATAGTTTTTTTAAATACGATGAATATATCAGTCCAAAGGTACCATTTGAATTTATTATACTAAACAAAAGCTTAACTGCCACTCAGGGGGATGATTTAATCATCAATTTAAAACTTGATGGTGATAACTTTCCGGCAGAAATTTATGTTGAAGACGGAAAAAACACTTACAAGCTTGAAAAAGAAGGTATTAGTAAGTTTAACTACGCTTTAAAAAATATCCAGGAGGATAAAAAACTGATTTTTAAAGGTGGCGGTTTCAGTTCGTCATTTTTTACAGTGACTGTTAAACCACGTCCGGAACTTCTAAGCACAACTGCAACGCTATCTTACCCAACCTATCTGGGCAAACACACTGAAGATATTGCTAATGTTGGCGATATGTTACTACCAGAAGGAACAAAAGTAACCTGGCATTTTAAAACACAAAAGAGCGACGCTATTTTGTTTGTATTGAATGGAAAGGTGTTTGATCTTCCCCTCCATTCGAACGCAACAGGTTTTGTTTCCAGGATAATGGAAAACAGTAATTATAGTATTACCCCCATAAATAGTTATGTAGCCAACAGAGATTCACTATCCCATCGGATTACGATCATCAAAGATCAATCTCCCGCAATAATTGTAGAGGAGAAACCGGACTCAACAACTAATAAAACACTTTATTTTAGCGGGCAGGTAACAGACGATTATGGATTCAGCCGTTTAAGTTTTAAATACAATGTTAAAGAGCACAACAAAGTTGTTAAAACGGTTACACAAAATATTCCAATTAAGCCTAATGCCACTGAAAATTTGTTTTTTCATTTTTGGGATTTAAAAAGCATCATGGCTAAACCTGGCCAGGAGATAGAATACTATTTTGAAGTAGCAGATAATGATGGCGTAAATGGTTCAAAAATTACAAGATCTGAAATCAAAACCTTTAAACAGCCAACTAAAAAGGAAACCAACGATCAGATCAATGCAGATAATCAGGCTTTGAAACAGAAAATGCAATCTGCAATACGGCTGGCAAATACCATTGAGAAAGAAAGTAAAAAAGTAGCAGAAAGCCTGATAGATAAAAAACAAATTTCCTTTGAGGACAAAAAACAGATAGAATCGCTTTTAGATAAACAAAAGCAGCTGGATGAAGCTGTGAAAGAAATTAAAGCGCAGAACGACAAAAACATTCAGAATCAGGAAGATCAACAACAAACGCAGGAACTTTTAGAAAAGCAGAAACAGATCAAAGACCTTTTCGACAACGTGCTGGATGAAAAAACCAAAGAATTGCTACAGAAACTTCAAAATCTGATTAATGAAAAAAATAAAGATCAGACTCAGAATGAACTATCGAAAATGCAGCTGGATAATAAAACGCTTAAAAATGAGCTGGATAGAATCCTTGAGCTTTATAAACAACTTGATTTTGAACAAAACCTGCAAAATGATATTAACCGATTGAATGACCTTGCCAAAGAACAAAAAGATCTGGCGCAACAAACAACCGACAAAAAACAGGATAATGAGTCTCTAAAAAAGAAACAGGACGAACTGAACAGGGAAATGAACGACCTGAAAGAGGATTTAAAGAAGTTGGAAGAGAAGAACCAGGCGCTTGAACGCCCCAATCCTTTTGAAAATCCCGAAAAGGATATTCAGGATATTCAGAAAGAACAGCAGGACAGTAAGGGATCACTGGACAAGAAAGATCATAAATCCGCCAGCCAAAAACAGCAGAAAGCTGGTGAGCAAATGGAAAAACTATCCAAGAAGATGAGTGATATGCAGCAGCAGGGAGAAGAAATGGAAAATAACCTGAATGCCAAAGAACTGAGAAGATTGCTTGAAAACCTGTTGAACACTTCGTTTGAGCAGGAAAAAGTAATGCTGAACCTAAAAACGATGACAGCCACCGACCCTGCATATACTTCAAATGTGCAGAAACAGCGAAATTTAAAAGAAAATTTAAAAACCATTGCTGATAGTTTATATGCATTAAGCAAACGCGTTCCCCAGATAGAATCGACAGTTAATGAAGAAATGAACAAAATTAACTTCAACCTCGATAAAAGTCTGGAAAGTTTAGGTGATCGTAAAACAGCCGAAGCTAACCGCTATCAGCAATTTACCATGACTTCGATTAACAACCTGAGTTTAATGTTAAGCGAAGCATTGAACCAATTGCAAAACATGAAGAAAAACAGTAAAAGCGGAAGTGGAAAGAAGCAGAAACAGGGAATGAAGCAGCTGTCGCAAATGCAGGAGCAATTGAACAAGGGTATGCAACAGGCACGCGAAAAGATGCAGAAGCAAGGTGGAAACCAGGGAACGGTAGGAAAAGGAGAAATGAGCCAGGAATTTGGTAAAATGGCACAGCAACAGCAAATGATTCGACAGGCCCTTGAAAAGATAAACAGAGAGGATAACAAAGACGGTTCAGGCAAAATGGGCAATCTTAACGAAGCCATAAAAGAAATGAAGCAAACAGAAAGCGACTTAGTTAATAAACGACTGCAACAGGAAACGCTTAACCGACAAAAGGATCTTTTAACCAAACTACTGGAAGCTGAAAAAGCTGAACGTGACCAGGAGGAAGACTCAAAACGCGAAAGTAAAGCAGCTCAGCAGTTCCCTCCATCCTATCAGAAAATGCTTGATGACTTCAAAAGACAACAACAAAACGGTAATGACATGTTGCAGAAAGTACCACCAACATTGAATTATTATTATAAAAACAAAGTTTCTCAGTACCTCAAATCACTAAACATCAACCGGTAAAAACCGGTTAAAAAATAGCCATTACCTATCTAACAAAGTTAATTTCCCATAATACTGGAAAACGAAAGGTCTGCGTACTTGGCTGAACCTGCGGGAAATAAAAAAATCCATATGAACATCTGTGGAAATGGTCAGCTGTCTGTCCGTTTTAACTGTAGAGGACAGCCCATCCGTGGCAGCTTTTCAACAGGGGCTTGGGAGGGAATCTAAAGGGGGTTAGCAGGGATTTGCCCCTACTAACCCCCTATCAATCTCCTGTTAATCCCCTATCAACCCCCTGTTAATTGTAACCTAATATTTTTTTTATTTTTTTCATAAAAAAGAAGTTTATAACTCGGTTAATACACGGAGAACATTAGAAAGTAATTCAAAAAATGCAGTAATTACGCTCTTGACATCATTGATGAAAGATGATGGTTGACCAAAAATTGTTTTCAAATCAATTGCTGACTTATATTTTCTAAATTTGCCACATAAAGAACTTACTATGCCTGCTATTTCATTTTTCAACGAGTCTGTGTCTTACAAGCTTCCTAATAAGCTTAAACTGAAGAAATGGATTAAAAGTACAATTGAAAAGGAAGGCTACAATCTTGAACAATTAAATTTCATATTCTGCAGTGATGAATACCTGCTTGGCATCAACCAGCAGTTCCTCAACCACGATACCTACACTGATATTATCACATTTGATAATTCAGAAGTAGAAAAACTAATCATTGGCGACATCTTTATCAGTATAGAGCGTGTGAAAGAAAACGCTAAAATCTATAAAACTAATGATTTTGATGAGGTATGCCGAATTATTATACATGGCACCTTGCACTTACTTGGTTATAAAGACAAGGGCAAAATTGCGAAAACACTCATGACTGATAAAGAAAATGAATATCTCGCAATGCGTGAGCTTTAGAAACTGAGAATAAAATATCCCTAATACTTCCATCATCAGGACATGGCTCCGGGATAATCTGGATCATGGTTCCGTGTTATCGCCACATGTAGCGCTGAACATAGTTTAGTATCATCACTTTGGTATGAAATAACCGTGGATAATTTCGATAAACACATTTATAACTGGCGTTCGTAGTAAAGCAATGTCAGTTCGTCGATATTAAGCCTTTGGTGGTATAATAACTGCTGCTCTACTATAACATTTATTGAACTTGATAGTCTTATATATATACTTTAAGAGATACAGAACTCAGTATGAATATTTGAATACCCGGTTCATCAAGATAAAAGTTTAGTTTTAGTTAATGATAGAAGCAGTGGCGGAGCGATTCCTGCCACTGTTTTCGTTTCCAGCAATATAGTAAACAAAGAATTTAATGTAAGTAATTGTTAAGCATGCCAGGATTTTGTATTACTGACAATTATTACTGCTGAGTAAAATATGTTGTCCGACATCTATACATCACTAAGTTCCAAATATATTATCCGTACTTTTGCTCTAATTTTTCTTTGCAAATCTGAAACACAAATTACATTGAGCACTTTAATTGCGGCAGAAAGCCTGGGTCATGGTTATCATGATGAATGGCTATTTAAAAACTTAACTCTTGGAATCAATTCGGGGCAGCGCGTTGCGTTGGTTGGAATTAATGGTGCAGGAAAGAGCACACTCCTAAAACTACTGGCAGAAAGATTTCCTCCGCTTGAAGGAAAAATTGTAAAAAACAAATCTGTTAAAATTGGATTTCTCGATCAGGAGCCCCAGTTTAATGAAGGATATTCTATTAGTGATTTTATTTTCTCATTGGAAAACAAGCAGCAACAGCTGATTAAAGAATATGAAGAACTAGTTGAGCAAGAGCATCCTGATGATAAAGCACTCAATAGGTTATATGAAGAATTAAGCGAACATAATGCCTGGGAATATGAACATGAGATTAAGACTATCCTTAACCGAATGGGCATTACCCATCTTCAACAAAAGATCGATACACTTTCCGGCGGCCAGCGAAAAAGGCTCGCTCTGGCCAAGCTACTTATTGAAGATCCTGAAATCCTCGTATTGGATGAACCTACCAACCATCTTGATATTGATACTATAGAATGGCTGGAAAAATTGCTGACTACTGGTCAGAAAACCATACTACTGGTTACCCACGACCGATATTTTTTAGATAATGTATGTAATACCATTGTTGAGTTAGATGGCGGAAAGATCTTCAACTACAATGGAAACTATGCTTATTTTCTTGAGAAAAAAGCTGAAAGGGAAGCATTAGATTCAACGGTCCTTCATAAAAATCAAAAGTTACTCAAGAAAGAACTGGAATGGATGAGGAGAATGCCTCAGGCCAGAGCAACGAAATCGCAAGCGAGGATTGATGCCTTTTACGATCTGGAGGAAAAAACCAAGAAAAAATCAGATACAGGGAGCATTACCCTGAAAATGAAAATGTCACGTCAGGGTGGCAAGATTATCGAATTGGATCACATTAAAAAGGGATTCGATGGTCGTGAAATTATCAACGATTTCAGCTATACTTTTAAAAAAGGTGACCGTATTGGATTAGCTGGTAAAAATGGTACTGGTAAATCTACCCTGTTAAATATAATCACCAGTAACCTCAGCCCAGACTCAGGAACTGTAGATACCGGAGAAACGACGGTTTTTGGATATTACAAACAAGGGGGGTTAACATTCGATCCGAAAGAACGTGTTATCGATGTTGTTAAATCAGACGCCGAATATATTAAAATGGCTGATGGCTCAGTAATCACTGCTTCTGCCCTACTTACACTTTTTTTATTCCCGCCAAAGAAACAACACGGCATGGTAGAAAAATTAAGTGGTGGAGAGAAGAAGCGTTTGAATCTCATGAAAGTACTGATGCAGAATCCAAACTTTTTAATACTGGATGAGCCTACCAACGACCTGGATATTGACACCCTAAATGTACTGGAAGAGTTCCTCGAAAACTTCCCAGGCATTTTGATGTTGGTATCGCACGATCGGTATCTGCTAGATAAGATGAGTGAGCAGTTATTCATTATGGAGGGAGAAGGCGTAGTTAAAGTATATAACGGTAATTATTCAGAGTACCGTTTAAGCTTAGATCAACCAAAAGTAAAAACCGATACCAAAAAGGCTCCTCCCACGGTTGTGGAATCGGCCCCTATCAAGGCTGTAAAAAAGCTAAGTTTTAAAGAGCAAAAAGAATTGGATGAATGTGAAAAAGGAATATCTGATACAGAAAACAGCATTACCAAATTAAATGAATCACTCTTAAAAATTGATGCTACTGACTATATTAAAATTCAGGAGGTTTCTGACGAAATAGAAAAATTAAAATTCAAGCTTGATGATTACACTATGCGCTGGCTGGAACTTTCTGAATAAACAATCTTAACGATGTTTTCACGTTATGTTTCACGTGGAACATTAGTAAGATAATCATTCTTAAATATCTTAAAGTAAATAATAAAAACAACATGTTCCACGTGGAACATCTAAGAAATAAAAATAAAATGTTTTCAAAATACGATTTGATTGTTGTTGGTGCCGGGCATGCAGGCTGTGAAGCTGCTGCTGCTGCCGCCAACCTTGGATCATCAGTTTTACTCATTACAATGAATATGGGGGTGATTGCCCAGATGAGTTGTAACCCTGCAATGGGAGGTGTGGCTAAGGGACAAATAGTGCGCGAGGTCGATGCCATGGGCGGCTATTCGGGAATAATATCTGACAAATCGACCATTCAGTTTAGAATGCTAAACAAATCTAAAGGACCCGCCATGTGGAGTCCGCGGGCGCAGATAGACAGAATGCGCTTTGCCGAAGAATGGAGATTAGCATTAGAAAGAACACCTAACGTAGACATTTGGCAAGACAATGTAATAGGACTTTTAGTCAAGGATAATACCGTTTACGGTGTTAAAACATCCCTTGGAATTGAAGTGGAAAGTACGGCGGTAGTATTAACCAACGGAACGTTTCTGAACGGAGTAATGCATATTGGTGAGAAAAAATTCGGTGGAGGAAGAACAGCCGAAAGGGCATCCACAGGAATCACCGAACAATTGGTAGAGTTAGGTATGGAATCTGGAAGGATGAAAACCGGAACTCCTCCCCGCGTTGATGGCAGAAGCTTGGATTACACTAAAATGGAAGAACAGTGGGGAGATGAAAACCCTGGTAAATTTTCTTTTACCGATACAGAAGTTTCAAAAGATCAAAGGTGTTGCTGGATTACTTATACCAATGATGAAGTACATGAAACTTTGAAAGAGGGATTTGAAAAATCACCGATGTTTACAGGTCGAATAAAAGGACTCGGCCCCAGGTATTGTCCTTCCATCGAAGATAAGATCAATAGATTTGCAGAAAGAAACAGACATCAGATTTTTGTTGAACCCGAAGGATGGAACACCTGCGAAATCTATGTAAATGGATTCTCCACCTCCCTACCCGAGGATATACAATTCAAAGCCCTACGGTTAATCCCAGGTTTCGAAAATGCAAAAATGTTTAGACCAGGCTATGCCATCGAATATGATTTCTTTCCTCCTACCCAGCTGTCTTTAACATTGGAAACGAAATTAATCAGCAATCTTTTTCTTGCCGGCCAGATCAATGGAACAACGGGTTATGAAGAAGCGGCCTGCCAGGGCTTTATGGCTGGTATAAATGCGCATCAAAAAATAACCGATAAACATGAACTGATTATGAAAAGATCGGAAAGTTATATCGGTGTATTGATTGATGATCTGGTTACAAAAGGAACAGAAGAGCCTTATAGAATGTTTACCTCCAGGGCAGAGCACCGACTTTTATTAAGACAAGACAATGCAGATATACGCCTTACTCCTATCGGACATGAACTTGGATTAATATCGGACGAGAGATTAGATAAGGTTAACAAAAAAATTGCCAATGCAGATGCATTGGTTAAATTTACCAGAAATCAGGGTATTGACATGAACGATGCAAATCCGATGCTCGAGCAACTTGGTTCCAGCGTACTTGCCCAGAACGTTAAAATCCACAGTCTGGTTGGAAGGCCACATGTGGGTTTAAACGACCTGATTAAAGTGAGCGAACCATTATCCAAAGCTACGAAAACACTCGACACAGAAACCATTGAACAGGCAGAAATCAAAATAAAATACGAAAGCTATTTTGAAAAGGAAAATGAAATTGTAGCCAAAATGCAAAAAATGGAAGACAGGGAAATAAATCCTGATTTTGACTATAATAAAATCGTATCGCTTTCAAAAGAGGCACGGGAGAAGTTATTCAAGATCAAACCTCGTACACTTGGTCAGGCTTCAAGAATTTCAGGTGTTTCACCATCAGATATATCGGTTTTAATGGTATATATAACTAAGTAATTGAAAACCAGTTACTTAATGTATTAAAAATTAACTTTAAATAAAGCGATATAAGCGATAAAAAACTTTTTTTAATATTATTACTCCAAAAACATTGAAAATCTGTTAGATCGATTAAAACATGTCAAATTTAAAAAGTCAGTATTATAACCTTAAAAATTTTGCAGTGCTTACCGCATCACTCCTGTTTTTTGGATGTGCCAGTATCCAAAGTCCGCAAGGTGGACCGAAAGATACCAAGCCGCCAAAAATTTTAAGTATGACACCCAAAAATCAGACAAGAAATTTTACAGCTAAAAAAATTCTAATCGAATTTGACGAATATTTCAATATCAAAGATGAGTATAAGGAATTTTCAATTTCTCCAGATCAGGAAACTGCACCAATTTTAAAGAAGCGGCAAAAAAGACTGGAGATTACTATTCAGGATTCACTTGAAAAAAACACCACCTATACTTTAAATTTTGGAAAATCAATTGCCGATGTTAATGAAGGCAATGTGGTTAAAAACTTATCTTATGTTTTCTCTACAGGACCAGAGATTGATTCACTTTCGGTATCTGGAAAAGTAATTAGTGCATTGACCGCAGAAGCAGAAAAGGACGTTACCGTATTTATCATACCCGTTGAGCGTGACAGCATATTTGGTAAGAAACGTCCATCAATATACACTACAACTGATAGTGCCGGAAACTATAAACTCAATAACCTTAGAAAAGGATCTTATAAGCTATATGCTTTAAAAGAAAACAGCGGTGGAGGCGATAAAATATATCAGCAAGTCAGTGATGAAATAGGCTTTATCAAGGAGCCAATTGTGATAGATAAAAACCTTGAAAACCAGAATCTGAAAACTTTTAAAGAGCTTGCAACTGATTTCAGAATAACCGAACGTAAACTTAATAGCGACGGTAGTATACTGATGACATTTAACCAGGAACTGAAAAGTCCGAAATTGAATGTGGTAGCACCCACTAATCTAGATGCAGGGAAATACGTACACTTTAATAAAACCAACGATACGGCTAAAGTATGGTTAAATGATTTGAGTTTTGATTCAGTAAGAATTGAAGTACAAGATCAGGGAAAAGTATTACAAAATGTAAATATCACCAGAGGAAAAAAGGATACCTATACACGGGATTTAACTTTAAACGATAATACTGCAGGTAATAAATTAAATCCTTACCAACGGTACACCTTATCATTTCCATTTCCGATCACAGGCGCAGATCCATCAAAGATAATACTTCTGGAAGACTCAGTTAAAAGAGATAATTTTAAACTAGTTAAAGACAGCGTAGACTTTCTTAAATACTATCTGACCTACCCCTGGAAAAACAAAAAAACATACGATATAAAGTTTGCTCCAGGTGCATTTACAGCAATATTCAATACAAAAAATAAAGAAATAAGTAAACGATTTACCTTAGAAACCACTGATAGTTATGGGACTCTGGGACTAAAAGTAGAGGTTCCTGATACTACAAGAGCTTATATCGTTCAATTTATTGACGAAAAAAAGAATGTTATTAAATCAACCGCAATCAGGCAAAATATGACCATCAATTTTGCGAATTATCCGGCAGGAAAATATTTTATCAGGGTAGTTTATGACGATAATAAAAATGGCATCTGGGATACAGGAAATATAAAGAATGGAACACAGCCAGAAAAAATATGGTATTCCAATACTGAAATGTCATTAAGGGCTAACTGGGAAAGAGAAGAAAAACTGCTAATTCCAGTAACCCCACCCGAAGTACAGGAAACCAGTATTTTTGAAAAAAAACCAGAAAACAAACCAAATAACGGTTTAAGTGAACCACCTGCGGGTTTAAAAAACAACTGATGCTTATTCTGATTTAAACCAGCCCGAATACATTACATAGTTATCCGGCAACTGATTTAATAAAGCCTTTTGCTCCTGAGTAAGGGGCTTTATTTTTTTTGCGGGTGTACCCGCATATAAATACCCACTTTCGCAAACCGTATTCTCTAAAACTACTGACCCTGCAGCGATGATACAGTATTGTTCTATGACTGCATGATCCATTACAATAGCACCCATGCCAATGAGCACATTATCGTGAACATTGCAACCATGAACAATTGCATTATGACCTACAGATACACGGTTTCCAATATGAGTGCTTGCTTTTAAATAAGTTGCGTGAATCACTGCACCATCCTGAATGTTGGATTCATTGCCAATTGTAATTGCATTTACATCGCCCCTGATTACCGCATTGAACCAAACCGAGCACTTATCACCTATCACTACATCGCCTACAATTGTTGCATTCTCTGCTATAAAATTATCTGAACCAAACGTAGGAAATTTATCTTTTACAGGTAGGATTAATGGCATGGTGGCTTAATGGTTAAATTGAAAAACTATTTAAATTGACATATTATTAAACTGAGTATTAAAAAACGGTATCTATCAGTTCATTTGCATGTTTAGGATAATCCGTGGTATAATGTAATCCCCTACTCTCTTTGCGTTGCATGGCGGATTTGATTACCAGGTAGGCTGTTTGAATCACATTCCTCAGCTCACACAGTTTTACAGATACCTTATTCCTTTTGTAAAATTCTTCCGTTTCCTGATGAATTAGAAACAACCTCCTATGTGCCCGTTCCAATCTGAAATCAGAGCGAACAATACCTACATAATCGCCCATTATTTTCTGCAGCTCCCTTAGATTATGTGTTACCAAAACATCTTCGTTACTTTGTGTTACACCTTTTGAATCCCATTCAGGAATATGATCTGGTATTATATTATTCGTAAAGTTCTCAATAGCATCCTGATAAATACGGTGAGCAAAAACTGTAGCTTCCAGTAAAGAATTTGAAGCCAGCCTGTTAGCACCATGTAAACCAGTTGATGAACATTCTCCACAAGCATAAAGATTTTTAATTGACGATCTGCCATACTCATCAACCAGGATTCCACCGCACATGTAATGAGACGCAGGTGTGACCGGGATATAGTCTTTGGTCATATCAATACCTATAGAAAGGCACTTCGCATAGATGTTTGGAAAATGTTTTAATATATCAGCCTTATTCCGCATGGTAATATCAAGGTACACAAAATCATCGCCAGACTTTTTCATTTCATTATCCACAGCGCGGGCAACGATATCACGTGGAGCAAGCGATTTACGTTCATCATATTCGTGCATAAACTCCTCGCCATTCTTACGCCTTAAAACACCACCGAAACCTCTCACAGCTTCCGATATTAAGAATGAAGGATACTCACCAGGATGATATAAAGCGGTAGGATGAAACTGAATAAACTCCATATTCCTGACTTTCCCTTTGGCACGATATACCATTGCCATTCCGTCACCTGTTGCAATTATGGGGTTTGTGGTAGCAGAATACACGTGACCTGCACCACCAGAAGCCATCACAGTCACATTTGCCACAATCTTTTCCACATCGTTAAGCTCTGTGTTAAAGGCATATATACCATAACAGTTAATATCTTCGGTACGTTTATCCACAAACTCACCCAGGTGATGCTGTGTAATTAACTCCAGTGCAAAGTAATGTGTTAATATCTCTATGTTGGAATTCTCGTGAATCTCTTTTAGTAAAACCCTTTCAATCTCGTATCCGGTGATATCTTTATAATGTAATACACGATGTTCAGAGTGACCTCCTTCTTTGGCCAGAT
The DNA here is from genome assembly GCF_032678525.1 of Pedobacter frigidisoli. GTDB lineage: Bacteria > Bacteroidota > Bacteroidia > Sphingobacteriales > Sphingobacteriaceae > Pedobacter > Pedobacter frigidisoli_A. The sequence continues at coordinate 770,251 of NZ_JAVTSE010000002.1, read as the reverse complement.
CATAAAATCCAGAGTTGTCTTTATCGAAGTTAATACCATAGTCAATGATCTCCTGAATACGCTGAGGTCCCTCTTTTACAACGATTTCCACAATTTTTTCGTCGCATAATCCATCGCCGGCAATGAGGGTATCCTGTATATGTTTTTCGAAAGAATCATCTTTATCAACAACAACAGCAACGCCGCCCTGGGCATATTTTGTGTTGGATTCATCTTCGTTTGACTTGGTAACAATTAACACCTTACCATATTTTGCGGCTTTAAGTGCAAAACTCAAACCTGCTATACCTGAACCAATTACCAGAAAATCAACTTTTCTCATTTAAAAAACATTTACTTTATCAACGATGTTGATAAATATAGAACAACTGTTGGCATCATGTAGAAATTATGCTAACAAATAAATTTGAATGTTTAAAGCTACTGTAAAAAGACAATTTGCCACAATCTTTTAAGCAATTTTTGAGCAACTTTGTACAAGTAATTAACTTTTCACACACTTATAAACAATTAACATTACCTTATTGATAAAATTTGAGTCACTTATAGATAGTGCTGAAAATCAATCCTATCATATTAGAAAAATGTAATCGAAATGTTAGTAAACCATTAACAACTTAATTGAAAGAATATTTTTTTGAAACTTCTTAACAATACTAACACACTAATAAACAAACAAAGATTTATTTAAATAAAATACTTATTAATTATTGAGACGTGGAAAGCTTTATCTTTGAGCCTCGTCAAAAATTCAAAAAAGGAAAGCCGGATAATGAACATAGATGTATTAGAAGAAATCAATAAAAAAGGTTTTATAGAAGAAGACATTGATCCAACATTGGATCTGTTTGCTGAAATTGAGAAACTAAAGAAAGAAAAAAATGCCATTATATTAGCACATTACTATCAAGAACCTGATATACAGGATATTGCTGATTATATTGGTGACAGTTTGGGTTTATCTCAGGAAGCAGCTAAAACGGATGCTGAAGTAATTGTGTTTGCAGGTGTGCATTTCATGGCAGAAACGGCAAAGATTTTATCGCCCAACAAAAAGGTGCTGCTGCCAGATGTTAAGGCCGGCTGTTCACTGGCCGACAGCTGTCCTCCGCACCTGTTCAAAAAATTCAAGGAAAAATATCCCGATCACCTGGTGATCACCTATGTAAACTGTACAGCCGAACTGAAAGCTTTAAGCGATATTGTATGTACTTCTACAAATGCGGTTCAGATTGTAGAAAGTTTGCCTAAAGATCAGAAAATAATTTTCGGGCCAGATCGGAATCTTGGCGCTTATGTGGCAAAAAAAACGGGTAGAGATCTGGTATTGTGGAATGGAGCTTGCATGGTTCACGAAATTTTTTCGAAGGAAAAAATCACCCGCTTAAAGGAACGTCATCCGAATGCTAAATTTATTGCGCACCCTGAATGTGAGGAGGCTATTCTTCAAATGGCCGATTACATTGGCTCTACAACAGGATTGTTGAAATATGCTATCTCAAATCCAGCAACTGAATTCATCGTAGCTACCGAAAGTGGAATTATACACCAGATGGAAAAGGCCTGCCCGGATAAAACATTTATTCCGGCACCGCCGAATAACAGCTGTGCCTGTAACGATTGCCCATATATGAAAAGAAATACTCTGGAAAAGTTATATTTATGCATTAAAAACGGCACCCCGGAAGTTACTGTTCCTGAACATATTATTGAGCAGGCAAGAAAACCTATTCAAAGAATGCTGGATATTTCGGCTGAATTGGGCTTATAGCAATTTGCCACGGAAGCACGGATCACACGGAATTAGTAGGCTTTGAAACTAAAGAACCGATAGAAAATGAACAACATTCTTAAAAATTACTCGGGCTTATTATGGCTTTTGGCGGGAATTACTGTTGGAAGCGTAGTGGGTTTAATTTTTGGAAAGCGCGTAGAATCTATAAAACCATTAGGTGATATATTTTTGAACCTGTTGTTTACTGCAGTAATTCCATTGGTATTTTTTGCGGTTTCATCGGCCATTGCCAACATAGACCGCACCAAAAAGCTGGGAAAATTGCTGACCACTATGGTACTGGTTTTTTTAGGGACTATTTTGATTTCGGCAATTTTGACTTTAGTTGCAACCCGGCTCTTCCCTATCCACCAGGCTTTGGGTAATAACCAACTTGCTGCTGAGCCCGAAAAAATACAGTCTTTTGGTGAGCAAATGACTCAGTTTTTAACGGTTGGTGAGTTTTTCGAAATCGGGAGCAGAAAGAATATGCTGGCGCTGATTATTTTTTCTGTGCTGGTTGGTTTTTCAACTTTGTACTCGGGCAAGGAAGGCGATGGTTTCAAGAACTTTTTAGTGTCTGGAAATGAGGTAATGAAAAAACTGATTATCCTGATCATGAAATTGGGACCAATTGGATTAGGCGCCTACTTTGCCTACCAGGTAGGTGTTTTCGGACCACAACTTTTTGGTACCTATGCAAAGGCATTGGGACTGTATTATGGTGTGGGCACCTTTTATTTTACTGTATTTTTTACGCTGTACGCATTTATTGCGGGCGGTTTTAAAGCCATAAAAGTATTCTGGAAAAATAATATAGTACCGTCTTTAACTTCTATCGGAACCTGTAGCAGTATTGCCACCATTCCTGCCAATCTGGAGGGTACTTTGAAAATGGGTGTTCCGGCTTATATTACCAATGTGACCATCCCACTGGGATCGACCTTACATAAAGATGGGTCGAGTATCAGCTCTATCGTAAAAATAGCGGTTGTATTTGCTATTTTTGGAAAAGATTTAGCCCATGTTGATACTATTGTTTTAGCCCTTGGGATAACGGTTTTGGTAAGTATTGTAGAGGGTGGAATACCCAACGGAGGCTATATCGGCGAGTTGCTGATGATATCGGCTTACCAATTGCCGCCCGAAGCTTTACCGCCTGCCATGATTATCGGTACATTGGTTGATCCGATGGCAACTTTACTCAATGCCACAGGTGATAATGTTGCCGCGATGTTGATTGCCAGGTTTACCGAGGGTAAAAACTGGATGGAAACTGAACTTAATTAATTACAAAAATCAAGGGGAAGTGCCCCGAAAAGGAATATGTTTGAAAATAAAGAGCGTACAGATATCAATGAGTTGGGTGAGTTTGGTTTAATCAAACACCTGACGACCAATTTTAAGATTAAGAATGAACAGTCGGTAAAAGGCATAGGCGACGATGCTGCAGTACTGGATGGTAAGGGAAAAAAAACCCTTGTGTCTACCGACCTTCTTTTGGAAGGCATTCATTTTGACTTGGCTTATGTTCCGCTGATGCATCTTGGTTATAAGGCCGTACAGGTAAATTTGAGTGATATTTATGCCATGAACGGAAAGGCGAGTCAGATTACTTTTTCGCTAGGTTTATCCAGCAAGTTTCCTTTGGAGGCTGTTGAAGAAATTTATAAGGGTGTTGAGCTGGCCTGCAATAAGTATAATATTGATTTAATTGGTGGAGATACGTCATCGAGTAAACAGGGGCTGGTAATCAGCGTGACGAGTATAGGTTATGCAGATGAAGGTAAAATTGCCTATAGAAATGGGGCACAAGAAAATGACCTGCTCTGCGTTTCGGGAGATTTGGGTGGTGCTTATGTTGGCCTCCAGATTCTGGAAAGAGAAAAACTAATTTATCTGGAGAATCCGCAGATTCAACCTGACCTTGAAGGCAAAGACTATATTATCGAGCGACAGCTGAAGCCGGAGGCCAGGATGGATATTGTTGCGCTTTTGGAGGAAATGGATATTAAACCTACTTCAATGATTGATGTTTCGGATGGTCTTGCCTCAGAAATACTGCATATTGCAGAACAGTCGGACAAGGGAGTTACCATTTATGAGGAGAAAATACCATTGGATCCGATGACTTACGAAACTGCGCGTGAGCTTGGATTGGACCCAACAGTTTGTGCATTAAGCGGCGGTGAAGATTATGAATTGCTGTTTACCATTAGCCAGGATGATTACAAGAAGTTAAAACATGATGTAGATATCACGGTAATCGGTCACATTACAGATAAAAACTCCGGATGTAAAATGGTATCAAAATCTAACAATGTACATGAGTTGAAAGCACAGGGATGGAACGCTTTTAATAAATAAAAAACAGAATCAGGTAAAGCGCCTCAACCCTTTCTATTTAGAAAGCGTTGAGGCGCTTTTGTTTTAGGGGCATGTTCATTTGAAAATGTATTACAGTAAAATCGAGATGCTATTCTGGTAAAAAAAATCGCGTTTAGGGGCTTTAAATAAAAATTACTATATTACCTGATTTTTTGCGCCATTTTGGATAAAAAAAATCGGGGTGGCTTCGCCACCTTTTGCATAGTTTCAAATGGTTAAAAGAACTAAAACTCATCTGACAGATATTTTGTATCGATGTGTTTGGTGGTTTTTGCGCCAAGTTTTTTTATTTTTTCGGATGTGTTTACCAGATTGCCCGATCCTTCGGATAACTTGTTCAGCGCTTTTTCATAGGCATCATGACCATTTTTAATGTGTTTACCAATATTTTCCATATCGTTGATAAAGCCTACGAACTTATCGTACATGCTTCCACTAAGTCTGGCAATTTCCAATACATTTCTATTTTGCCTTTCCTGTTTCCACATGCTGGCTATGGTGCGGAGTGTGGCCAACAAGGTAGAAGGACTCACAATTACCACCCGCCTATCCCATGCGAAATTAAAGAGTTCTGCATCTTTTTGTACCGCAATGCTAAATGAGGATTCTATCGGCACAAACAATAAAACAAAATCGGGGGAATTGATTTTGTACAGGTCCTGATAATTTTTTGAGGACAGTTCCTGGATGTGATTCTTTATTGAAGCCAAATGCTGCTTTACGTAGCCCTCACGCTCTTCATCCGTATCGGCCGATACAGAGCGCTCATAAGCCACCAAGCTCACCTTAGCGTCTACTATCAGGTGTTTGTCGTCTGGCAGGTCGATAACCACGTCGGGTTGGAAGCGTCCACCCTCGGCCGATAAATGGGAGGCCTGAATACGGTATTCCTGATCGCGTACCAAACCCGAGCGTTCCAAAACCTTTTCCAAGATTACCTCGCCCCAGTTTCCCTGCTTTTTACTATCGCCTTTTAATGCTTTTGTTAAATTGTTGGCATCTTCCTGAATCATCTTACTCTGAATCTGAAGTTCGGAAATCACACCTTTCAAAATATTTCTTTCGTCTGATTCCGCTTTGTAAACTTTCTCTACCTTATCTTCAAAGGCTTTAATGTTTTCTTTTAGCGGATTTAAGATCATATCCAGGTTGGTTCTGTTTTGCTCAACAAACTTTGTCGATTTTTCTTCTAGAATTTTATTTGCAATCAGCTCAAAATCCTTGTTCAGTTTTGCCTGCGACTGTTCGTAGCTTAACTTTTGCTCTGCGAGTTTTTCTTTCTCTGCCATGTAAAATGACCTGGTGCTTTCAAGTTCTCTATTTGCATCGGCAAGGCGATCGCGTTCGGCCTGTAATTCTTCAATTAAACGCTGTTGTTCCTCTTTGAGTAGTAGGGTGATGTGATCTTTTTCGGCTGTGAGGTTGGAAACCCTTTCTTCAGTTTTAGCGAGACTGATTTTTAAAAGTCCGTTTTCAGATTTAAGTTTATCCAAATCTTCAACGGATATTAAGGGTATCTCCGTTTTTGATTTTTTAAAAAAAAGAAGTACTAAAACCAGTAGTATAACAATGAGGAGAACAAGGGCATAAATTTCCATAATGATAAAATTTTTAGTAAAAGTCGGTATTAAAAATAGCTTTGGCAAAATGTTTTGTGGCAATTTTTATTTGCCACAGATAGGCAGATTATTTTATCATTTGCTTATTTGTTGGGATGTTAAGGCTAATTTTTTTATCATTGGTTTTAAAATCATTTAAATGAATTACTTAACAGTTTTGATTTCCTGTGCCGACCAGGTTGGTTTGGTAACTAATATTACGCGGATTTTAGCGGCTCATCAATTAAATATTATTGCCATGCGTGAATTTGTAGATGAGGAAAACAGGGCTTTTTTTACCAGGATTGCCTGCACAGGAACACAACCTGAGATGGATTTGCTGGAAGGAGAGTTATTAAAGAACCTACCTGACAAGGCAACGGTAAGCTTAGTTACAGATAAGCAAAAGCAAATTGCAGTTTTGGTAACTAAAGAATATCATTGTCTGGCTGAAATACTGATCAGAAACCAGTTTAAAACCCTTGGAGCAAATGTGCAATGCGTAGTTGGCAACTATGATGGTTTAAGAGACTTTGCCGAAAGGCTGGGAATCCCTTATTTTTATGTGGATCACAATGAAAAGGATAAAGCATCATTTGAAGCAGAAGTTAAGCAGATTATCAATCAGTTTGAAGTTGACTATGTGGTATTAGCCAAGTTTATGCGTATTCTATCGCCTGATTTTGTAAAGGATTATGCAGGTAAAATAATCAATATTCACCACTCGTTTCTACCTGCTTTTATAGGGGCAAATCCGTACCGCCAGGCTTTTGAACGTGGTGTTAAAATTATAGGTGCTACCGCACACTTTGTAACCAATAACCTCGATGAGGGACCGATTATTACACAACATACCACGCACGTAGACCATAATTTTGGAGTGAAGGAAATGGTACGTGCGGGAAAAGAAATAGAGAAGAAGGTTTTGCTGGATGCGCTTGAACTGGTTTTTGAAGACAGGGTTTTTGTGAGCGGGAATAAAACGGTTGTTTTTAGATAGAAATTACACGTTGAAACCATTTTTGCCAATCGTGTGACTGATGGGATAATTGTAATGTTCAATTTTATCTACACAGGAAGTGGTCAATTTTGCACGATCTTCGCGAAAATTTCGTGACTTCCAAAGTTTGCGTAATCTATCCTTGAGTTGCCAAATTTTTTGCGCAGTTCAACAGCGTGTTCCATTTGCTCTGTGTGATTTTGGAAAGCCCATCGGCACCAGCTTATTTTCCTGTTCAGTGAGTTCAGAAATAGTTCCAAAACCTGCGAATCCAGTATTTTGGCATTGGGCTCGCGGGGAGAAATCGTCGTTAGCGTGCAACTATCTTTACTAGAAGATACTTTTCTTTCAGATTTATTGCGGTAGTTAGACTAACAATTTCACTTCCGGCAACGATCATATCTTAACTAAAAAAAACGCTTTTTCGCTGTGTGACAGTTGATTTGACTTGTTTAAGAATGCAAATTTATTGATGTGAAATAATATGGGAACGCTTTTTGATATAACCGAATCTGAAAAACATACATCAGAAAATGGGAGTTTATTTAATATTAATCGTCCCCGTACTATTGTTGAGCATGTTTGTGCAATGGCGATTCAGGAACAAATTTTCTAAATATGCCGAGATGCAGATCAGCTCTGGTTTATCGGGCAGGGAGGTAGCAGAAAGGATGCTACGCGATAATGGGATATACGATGTGAAAGTGATGAGTACCGAAGGACAACTGACCGATCATTACAATCCATCAGATAAGACTGTAAATTTAAGCACAGATGTTTATTACAGCAGAAGTGTTGCAGCAGCAGCAGTAGCCGCTCACGAATGTGGGCATGCTGTTCAGCATGCCAAGTCCTATTCATGGCTAAATTTAAGAAGCACTATGGTACCTGTAGTTAGTATTTCATCGAATTTGCTGCAATGGGTGCTGCTTATTGGGGTATTGTTAATTGGTTTTACCGGAAATCCTATTGTACTGGCAATTGGTGTTTTGGGATTGGCACTGGTGACAATTTTTAGTATTGTTACTTTACCTGTAGAGTTTGATGCGAGTAACCGCGCCTTACTTTGGCTAAAAAATAACCATAGTGTAATGCAAACTGCCGAGGAAAATAAACAGGCAAAAGATGCCTTGTGGTGGGCTGCAATGACTTACGTAGTAGCGGCAGTAGGTGCACTTGCCAATTTGCTTTACTATGCGTCGATGCTTTTTGGAAGAAGCAGAGATTAAAAATATACCTATCTATGATAAGCAAAAAGCGGTTCAGAAGTTTCTGACCGCTTTTGTTTTTTTAAAGATCGCTATATCTCACATCCATTTTCATCGCAAATGGCATCATTGCTCTTGTTTAAGGACATTAATTCTGTTTTAGGCTGTGTAGCTTTCCATTCATTAAAGCTTTGTGTAAGCGCATCTGTAAAGGCTTGCACAGGTTGAGCACCCGAAACACCGTATTTTCTATCCATAACGAAATAAGGAACACCTCTGATACCGAGATTCTGGCTTTCATAAATGTCATAACGAACTGCTTCGGCGAACTCATCACTTTTTAAAACCTCTATGGCTTCTGATCGATCTAAGCCCATTTCTACTGCAATATCAACCAGTACAGCTTCGTCTGCAATATTTTTGCTTTGTACAAAATGGGCTTCGAAAAGCTTTTCTTCGGCAGCATCCTGTAAATTATGTTTAGCCGCTAAATGAATCAGGCGGTGTGCATTAAATGAATTTGCGGGGATGTTGGTGTCGAAATCAATTTTTAAGCCGGCGTTAGCAGCCATATCCACAACCTGCTTGGTCATTTGTTTAGCCTGCTCAACTGGCATACTTTTGCTTCTCGACAGATAATCGTAAACAGTTTCATTATTAGTATTATGGTATTCCGGATTAAGCTGATAACTTTTCCAGTTTACCTCAATTTCATTTTTAAATGGCAGTTTTTCAATCGCCTGTTCAAAATGACGTTTTCCGATATAGCAAAACGGACACATGATATCCGACCAGATTTCTACTTTCATAGGGTAAAGGTAGTTTGTACACAGATTTATAGGGTAAAAATAAAATAAAAAGAGTTTTATTTATACAGCTGATTAAATATCAGTTTAAAGGTGCCGTGTGTTTGTGCCCTGAAAGCTATTTCGGGTCCGAAGGCTAGTAACTTTCCTTTTCCTACACGGGCTTCAAATGCGGTTACGCCATCTTGTAGGTAAGCCTGTCCCCATGCCCATCCGCTTCTTAAGGGTGTTGCTGAACCAAACCACATCAGGGGTTTGACCTTGCCCGAAGCAATAGCATCGCCTGTTAACCTGAATACCGGGCTGTTGTCAAAATACACACCAGCTTCTTTCTCCATCCCCCATGCGGCAGGAAGTTTGGTATCCACTTCAACATTGAGTACGCTACCCGGGACATAGAATTTTTCGGATGGTAATTTTTTCTCCTCACCTTTTATTATCTCTACCATAGCATTACGCACAGGAAGGTTTAAATGATATGCCAGATTGGTACTGCTGCCTATGGTTACTATGTTTCCTCCATCTTCTAAAAATTTCTTTAGCTGAGGAATAGATTTATCTGCGGTAATCCTTCCCAAGCGGTTTCTGTATTCGGCAGGGATATCTTCCGCTTTAGGTCCGAAGGTACGACCTGAGCCCCCTGTTGACTGAAGTGCAGGTACCGCTCCGCCCACAAGGATAATCACATCAAATTTGGATTTAAGGTTTCCTGCATCAATATCCTGCGGATAAATAATCGTGGCATTGTAATGATATTGCTCCATCATCCAGCGTACCCAGCCCGACGCCATTGATCCGCCGTAGGTATCCCAAAGGGCAATTCTACCCGCCGAAATTTTTATTTTATTTTTAGGGGCTGTTGCCGTTTTCAATTTCACATTTGCTTTTTCAAGAATTGATTTTCCCGCAGATGAAACATAAAAATTGCCATTATCCGCAGAGCGGTAAACTTCTATCTTGTTTTCAAGCAAGTCGTTAACTGCTGTATACGAGTCGTTCTGTGCAGCGCTTAATACATAGGTACTCCCCGAAGTTAATTTGTTTTCGGGATTTAAAAGTTTGCCGTAAGGGTTTCTCTCAAAAGGGCCTGAAAAATCATCGAGAATGCGGTCGAACTTTACGTCCATTAAATAAGCCAGTGTCCATCCGGCAGCATCGTAAGGAGGTATTGGAGCTCCGCCTTCATACTTAAAATCGTTGGGATGGTCCTGCGGCTCAAACATATCGAGTACATGAGGACGGAAAGCCTGATCGGTTTTAACAATGTAACTTCCTGTGGGGTAGTTTTTGCCATTAACCGAAAAAGGTGCGGTAGCTTTCTGAACTACAATCCCTGTTCTGATCAATGCATTTAAAAATTTAATTGCGGAATTGAAATCAGGCTGATCCGCAGAAAGAATGTATCCGCGGGGATCTCTGTTTTCGGGAGCTTTCATCACGGTATCAAAAGCCTTGATGCTGATTTGCCTTCTGGGTCCGAAATCGGCATCTCCACCTGGAATTGCTACTCCTCTATCCTGTTTAGCTGCATTGTTAATGGCTTCTATTTTCTTAGGCGAGAAAGACCAGTTATCTTTTTTCCCTCTATCGATAGAGTTTCTACCCATCTGGTAGATATTAAACAAAAGCTCGTCGTGGTAGCGTTGTGCATAGTTCAGTACTGCATAGTTTAAGGAAACAGAGTAGTCGATAGAGTTTTTAAAATACCACTTTCGGGGAGTAATGGGATTCGGAGAATCGCCGTTAGGTAATAGCCGTGATGGAACAAGCGGAATTTCTGAAGGCGTAGGGCTACCGATAATTTCGGTAAGCAAACCGATCATATTGTGGAAGTAGGTAGTGGTACGCAAACCACCATTGTACCAGGTAGAATATACCGATCCGCCACGTTGGGTATAACCTGGTTTGTTTTCTACATTCATGCGGTTGTGCATAGCTGCTCCAACTGCATCTAAACTGGTTAACAATGTAGCATCAAACACATAGTTAAAAGGGTCGCGGTATGGGGGCCCTGCAACCACAGTGCCTGCAGGGCCAGTCTGGTGGTGGTTATACATAATCTGTGGTAACCATTCTACAAAAAGCTGTTTGCCTATGTTCTGCGTTTCTTTCAGGTTGAGCATGAAAAAGTCACGGTTGTTATCATGCCCTGCATATTTTTCATATAGTACCGGTAAAGCTGAGGTTGTTCTTTTCTTCTCATCTTTTTCTCTCATATACCAGTTGCTCACCAATTCCTGCCCGTCGGGATTCGCGTGAGTAAAGAGAATGATTACGTTATCGAGGATTTTTAACGTTTCGGGATCACTTTTGGAAGCAAATTCATAAGCGGTTTGGATCAGCTGATGTGCACCTACTACCTCAGTCGCATGTAAGCCGCCATCTATCCAAACTACTGCCTTACCTTCCTCTGCTAATGCCTTTGCCTGTTCTGCAGTCATTTCTGCGTGGGCAAGCTGTTGCGAAATTTCTTTATACCGATCTAGTTTCTTTATGTTTTCGGGTGAAGAAACTATAAGCATATATTGGGCTCTACCCTCTTCGGTTTTGCCGATATCAACCAGTTTTACCCGATCGGATGATGCAGCAAGCTTTTTAAAATAGGCTTGGGTTTGGGTATAATTGGCAAGTTGATAGTTATCGCCAATATCAAAACCGAAATGAGACTTTGGGGATGGAACTTGTTGCGCATAGACGTTACAGGTACCTGCCAATAACAAAGCAAGGCAGAGATTTTTGCAGTATTTTTTGATCATAAAGAAAAAGTTGGTTGGATAAACCAAATATATAGAGAATGTTACCCAAAAATGGCTTGCCGTAAATTTGTTACATGGAGATTAATGGTTTCATTTTCGCATACGATACCTTATCTGGAGATAACTAGAGAATACCATATCATCACCATCTACTTCACTTGTTTTAGTTGTACATCATCAATCAGGCAGCTGGCAAGGGCTAATCCATCGGCATAGAAGCCAATTTCGAGTTTACCGTTCCCGATAGAAATATTTGGCAGCCTAAAAGTTTTCCACTCACCACGGCTGTCTGAAAGTTCCTGCTTAAATATTTTTCCATCAACTTCAGCAAACATATAGAGCTGGTTAAAACTGCCACTCACTTTTGCTTTGAGCTGTAACTGGTATGTTCCGTTCGGTAAAGATTTAAGATTGTCTGATGTGATTTTCTGGCTGATCTTCCTCGAAAAATTAATGCTATCGGTAATATTCAGGCTTTTTTCACCTGTTGCCTTTTCACGGTCAGCTGTAGAATTGAAGTAGTTTAAAACTGGAGATTCAGTGTTGGCAGTACTGATTTTATTTCCTGAAAGAATAGTAGTTTCCCAACCGGTAAGTTGCTCCTGAGCGGGCTTCACACGGCTTGGAATGTGGTTTCTGTCTGCCTCAAAACTTCCGTTGAGTACATAGTCATTGTCTATACCAATATTCCATTCGCCGGTTTTTTCATTCAGGTTCCATGAGCTTAGTGAATTGAAATGCGGCTTGGTTCCAGAAAACGACAAAGGCATCCATTGATTATAGCCCAAACCATTGCCTGCAAAATCAGCCCAACGGTCGCCACAATATATGATGGTTTCCTGCTGAGATCCCTTGACCAAAACAAAGAAACCTGTTTGGGTGATGTGGGCGAAATCTTTTTCGCACCCTTCCATAACCTCCATACTGTTCACGGGTTTATAAGGTCCACGTATATGATCTGCCACCAGATAATAAGCATAAGATGAATCCCACCCATAAATATTTGAGGCACACATGTAAAACTTCCCCTTGTATTTAAACATGCAGTTACCTTCTCTGCTTTCGCCCTTAAATACTTCAGTACAATCGATAATGGATATTTTGCCGTTTTTAATTCCTATTTCCGAAACGTAAATTTTATTTCTACCCCGTCCGTAAGAATAAATGAGGTAGGATTTTCCTGTATCCTCGTCTGTGAAAACTGTTTGATCGCCTGTATTCGATGTTCCAATTACAGGCGTCATATCTATTTCCTGATGGTAGGTGAAATTTGCTGTTGGCGAATCAGAAACAGCAACCAATACCTTTTTTCCATATTGAACAAACATGGCATACTGATTTAGCTTTTTGAGATATGCCACCCCAAGCCTCCCCACCCATGTTTTGCCCCCGTATTGACTAAGGTATTTGCTGGTGAGTACGTCTTTTTCCTGTGTCCAGTTGACCAGATCGGTAGAAGAATAACAGCTAACCGATTGAAAGGTGGCTTGCTGCTGGGTTATGGCAGGGTTTGAACGGTACAAATCTGCCTCGGCATAGTGAACACCGTACCAGTAATATTTCTTTGTTTTAGAGGCAGGGTCGGTAAATTTAAAGATCCCGCCACCCTGGCTGTAGATAGGCTGATGGTCTGCGGTATTCCAGAAGTTGTCATTTTTAATGTTGAAAAATTGTGCCCGCAGGGATGATGACAGCAAAGTGACTACGGCTATAGTTAAACCAACTATTTTTATTTTAAAATTTAAAATCATTGCTTACCCGGTTAGAAGTGGTTAACGAGTAATAAATGTGCAGATTTATCAGCATGTAGTTGTTATGTACTGTGCTGAATTTTAATAAAAAATCAGATAAAGATAGGCATATACAACGGGAGCGGCCAGTAGCAGACCGTCAAAACGATCTAGTAGTCCGCCATGACCAGGAAGCAGGCCACCGCTATCTTTAGTATCTAAACTGCGCTTCAGCATAGATTCAACTAGATCTCCCAGGGTTCCGAAGTTTGAAATTAAAATGGCCATTCCTAACCAAACCCATGCAGGGCTTTCTGTAAACCAGAAAGACAAGCCAACTGCTACCAATGCGCTAACGAATATTCCTCCAAAAAAACCTTCCCAACTTTTTTTGGGCGAATGTCGTTCGAATAATTTTCGCTTACCATATTTTACCCCGAACAGATAAGCGCCGGTGTCATTTGCCCATAACATTAATAAGAAGGCCAAAGGATAATGAAAGTTATATTCATTCCAGCTTTTTAGAAAGCCTAAAGCGTGAAAAAAACAGAAGGGGATGGTAACGTAAACAAAGCCAACAAATGTGTAAGAGATATTGGCGAAGGGAATTTTGTTCTTTTTATAAAGCTCAGTGATAAATACTGAAAAGATGAGCGGGATACATAAAAGCAGATATTTTACGTCATATTGCAAATAATGCAAACCGGCAGCCATGAAAAAAATAAGGGCACCCGCGATTAGGCCGATGTTCCGGTGCGGGCGTATCCCTGAATTTTTGATGAGTTTGTAAAATTCTAACAGCGATAGTATACTTAACAAAAGATAGAATATACTAAAAGTATAGCTACCTAAAAAAATCGATGCCAGCATCACAATGGTGAAGAAAAAGGCGGTTATAGCTCTTGTTTTCATAACGGGAATAATCTTGAAAAAGTGACGTGGAATGGCTTGGTATTATTCGATTTCGTTTTGAACAATGTACTCAATCGCTTTATCGAAATCGACCTTATTTACCAAAACATTAATCTCACCAATATTGTAAGCAGAGAGTTGTTTATTTATGGTCACCGCAGGAATACCGGCTTCGGTTAATCCTTGTTTTAATACCTCAGCTGCGAATGCATTGCTTGTGGTATATACTTTAATCCAATTTTCGCTCACGTTTTGCGCTGTCTTTAAAAAATTTAAACAAAGCTATGGTTATTATCGCACTAATTAAATAGCCATACCAGGGAAAACCTATAGGTTCATCAGCTTTATCAAGCGGCATATTGTGTTTCTGCATATAAAATGCAGCACAAACGGCATAGGCATTGTTTAAGAAGTGCGCAACAATAGCATACCAGAGATTTCCACTGAAATAATATAAGTAGCCAAAACCCGCTCCTAGTAGCATTCGAGGAACAAATCCGTAAAATTGAACATGTATTGCACTAAAGATAATTGCAGTTAGCCAAATCGCAACATGTGGGCTTTTAAAAGCTTTACTTAATGATCTTTGAATACCTCCTCTAAACATCAATTCTTCTCCTATCGCCGGTAAAACCGCAATCATGATGAGGTTGACCACAAAATCCAGGTTACTCCTGACGGTAATGAGCTGGATGGTTACTTTCATCGCAGCGTCTTCTTTTTCTCTCATCCATTTCTCTACACCCTTCAAAAACTCTGGTAAAATCATTTTTTGATTGGACGTAGCTACCCATTCCATAAAAGGCATGCTCGCAACCATGGTACAAACTACTATAGTAAGTAATAGCAGTTGAGGTTTGCCAAAACTGTAAAAATGATTTGGTTTTTTACGTTCAGTATAGGCAAGGGCTATTGGTGGAAGAATAAATGTTCCGATTGAGCTTAGAATCTGAATGATTTTAAAGCCAGTGATATATCCTGGATCGCCCGAAAGGAGCAAGTCGAGATTGCTGATGAAGCCGGTTCCATAGATGACCAAAACAATTAATATGGCAATGAGGCTGAAGATTACCGCACCTGCAACTGCGTAAGCCAAAAGTAAAAGTAATTGTAAGAAAGGATTGATTTCCTCATCATTAGGTGTTACAAAATTCATTATTTGTACCTTTGTATGTTTTATAAAAAGTTGAAGATAGATAAATGTCTGTAAAGATAGGAAATATAGATTTAGGCGAGTTCCCTTTATTGCTTGCGCCAATGGAAGATGTAAGTGATCCACCCTTCCGGTATGTTTGTAAGCAAAACGGCGCAGATTTGATGTATACAGAGTTTATTTCATCGGAAGGATTGATCCGGGATGCGGCAAAGAGTATACAAAAACTGGACATATTTGAATATGAGCGGCCAATAGGCATTCAAATTTTTGGGGGCGACATTGAGCATATGCGTGAAGCATCTGAGATTGCTTCTGCAGCAGGACCAGACCTGGTAGATATTAACTATGGATGCCCGGTTAAGAATGTGGTGTGTAAAGGCGCGGGATCGAGTTTACTTCGTGATATAGATAAAATGGTGAAGATGACCGAAGCAGTTGTGAAAGCATCGCACCTTCCAGTTACTGTGAAAACGCGATTAGGTTGGGATGATGATAGCAAAAACGTGTATGAGGTTGCCGAAAGGCTTCAGGATGTAGGTATTCAGGCGTTGACTATACATGGCCGTACCAGGGCGCAGTTATATAAAGGAGAGGCTGATTGGACATTAATAAAAGAAATTAAGCGTAACCCGCGAATTAAGATTCCAATTTTTGGAAACGGCGACATTGATAGTCCTGAAAAGGCTGCAAACTGGCGTATGGAATATGAAATTGATGGCATTATGATAGGCAGAGCTGCTATCGGCTATCCCTGGATATTCCGTGAGGTAAAGCACTTCTTTGAAACGGGCAAGCGTTTAGCCGGCCCAACAATAGAAGAGCGGATTCAGGTTTGTCGTACCCATCTTGATAAATCGCTGGAATGGAAAGGCCCTAAAACCGGGATTTTTGAAATGCGGCGTCATTATGCCAATTATTTTAAAGGCTTGCCAGACTTCAAGCCTTACCGGATGCGACTTGTTGCCGAACCTGATGTGAATAATATTTACAGCATATTAGAAGAAGTGGCAGAAAAGTTTGCCAGTTATGATGCTACAGCGGTAATGGCTTGATTTTTGAAAAGTTTTTACTACATTAGTACACAATCATGGTAACAGCTATTACAGATGGAGTCAAGGTTTCTGTAGAAACTATTTATCAGCCGGAATATTCTAATCCGGCGAATGAGCATTATATGTTTGCTTATCGAGTTGAAATATCTAATTTATCTGATTTTGCCGTTCAGTTGATGCGAAGACAATGGTTCATTTTTGATTCGAACAGCAGTCATCGTGAAGTTGAAGGCGAAGGCGTAGTTGGCGTTCAACCTGTGATAGAGCCAGGAGAAACTCATGTCTACGTATCAGGATGCAATTTAAAGACAGATATGGGCAGTATGCAAGGTACTTACCTAATGAAACAGCTAATGGATGAAACAGAGTTTGATGTTGATATACCAGATTTTCAGCTTATTGCACCCTATAGATTGAATTAGTAGCCCTTAAGCGGTGTTAGCAGATATTCCAATCCATTAACTTTGATTTCGAACATAGTTGCCATCAGTTCTCCCAGCTTACCTTTTGGAAAACCTTTATCTTTATACCACAGTAAATAGCTTTCAGGGATATTGCAGATTAGGTAGCCTTTGTATTTACCATATGGCATCTGCATCTTCACTAAATCTATTAATAAGGTTGGGTCCATCAGAAATTAATCTAAATATTTTTTGATTGAAATTGGCCCTTCAGCATGATTTTTTGGGGAAAGGGGCGCTATTTTTTATAGTTAATTTTTCTGCTAATCAATAAGGTTCAAAGTTTCAATTGCTTCATCAACAGTACTGATATTATCGAATGCTATTCTTAAGGTGTTTTTAACTTCTTTCAGGTTACACATTCGGGGGTGATTCTGTGCGAAGGTAAGGATTTTCGTAAATGTACTGGAATCAAAATAAGCGGATTGCTTATCGCTCAGAAAATACCCCCTTAAACTGTTTTTCTTAAAGCTGATTTTCTCGAAACCTAATTTTTTACCCAACCACTGTAAGCGAACAACGCTTAACATGGTTTTCACTTGTGGCGGTACCGGTCCGAACCGGTCTGATAAATGCTTTTCAAAAACTGCCAAATCTGTTTCATTATCGAGTTTTGAGAGTTCTGTATACAGATTGTAGCGTTCAGTGATATTGGTGATGTAGGCATCTGGAATATACAGCTCCAGGTCGGTATCCACCTGAGTGAATCCTACGTATGGCCGTGTGGGTTCATTTTCAAATAGGCCTTTAAATTCGGCTTCCTTTAGTTCCTGAATGGCTTCATCTAAAATTTTATGGTACATTTCAAAGCCTATTTCGGCAATAAACCCACTTTGCTCAGCACCGAGGAGGTTACCGCTTCCGCGGATATCAAGATCGCGCATTGCCACATTAAAACCACTTCCTAAATCTGAAAATTCCTCGATTGCGCTCAGGCGTTTTCGGGCCTCAGAAGTTAAGGTTGATAATGGGGGTGACAATAGATAACAGAATGCCTTTTTGTTACTTCTGCCAACCCGTCCACGCATCTGATGTAGGTCGCTTAACCCAAACATATGTGCATGGTTAATGATGATGGTGTTTGCATTGGGAATATCGAGACCAGCCTCGATAATTGTTGTGGCTACAAGCACGTCTTTTTCGCCATTAATGAAATCAAGCATTACGTCTTCAAGTGCATCTCCATCCAACTGCCCGTGGGCAATACCAATGCGGGCTTTGGGAACCAGTTTTTGTATGAGTCCGCCCAGTTGTGGTAAGTCGTTTACGCGATTGTGGATGAAGAAAACCTGTCCTCCCCGATCCAGTTCAAACTGAACGGCTTCCTGAATCAATTTGTCATTAAAAACGTGTAATTCGGTACTAACTGGCTGACGATTGGGCGGTGGAGTGCTGATGATAGATAAATCTCGTGCGCCCATTAAAGAGAAGTGTAATGTTCTCGGTATGGGTGTGGCCGTTAAAGTTAACGTGTCAACATTTACGCGCAAGGCTTTTAGTTTCTCTTTAGCTGTTACACCAAACTTCTGCTCCTCGTCGATAATCATGATACCCAGATCTTTAAATTTCACGTCTTTGCTTAACAAACGGTGAGTTCCGATTAAAACATCAACTTTTCCAGCTGCGGCTTCAGCCAGGGTATCTTTAATCTGTTTACTGGTTTTAAAACGATTGATATAATCAACAGTTACGGGGAAATCTTTTAGGCGCGATGAGAAAGTTTTAAAGTGTTGTAAGGCAAGAATTGTGGTTGGAACAAGAATTGCAGCCTGTTTACCTTCGGCTACAGCTTTAAATGCTGCGCGTACTGCAATTTCAGTTTTACCAAATCCCACATCACCACAAACCAAACGATCCATCGGATGTGGTGATTCCATATCCTTTTTAACATCCTGCGTGGCTTTTAACTGATCTGGAGTATCTTCATAAATAAAGGATGCTTCCAATTCTGTTTGTAAATAGCCATCGGGAGAAAAAGCTGTACCTGCCTGGGTTTTGCGTAATGCATATAGCTTTATCAGATCCCGGGCAATGTCTTTAACTTTTTTTTTTGTTGTTTTTTTTAATTTATCCCAGGCATCGGTACCTAGTTTATTCATTTTAGGTACTCCGCTATCCTTTCCACTATATTTTGCGATGCGGTTCAATGAGTTGATATTGACATACAACAGATCATTATCTGCATAAATTAACCGGATCATTTCCTGAGTTTTTCCATTTACTTCTACCTTTTCCAGGCCTGCATATTTACCTATCCCATGATCGATGTGTGTAACATAATCTCCCGATTTTAGCTCCCGAAGATCTTTCAGGGTTATGGCCTGACTTTTCTGATAACCTTTCTTTAGCTTGTATTTGTAATATCGGTCGAATATCTGGTGATCGGTGTAAAATGCAGTCTGAATTTGAGGATCGATAAAGCCCTCTCTAAGCATGCTATTAATCGGCGTAAACTTAGCCGTTTTATCAATGTCCTCCAGAATGGCATATAAGCGCTCAATCTGCTTTGGCGAGTCGGTAAAAATGAAATTAACTATTCCCTCTTTCTCATTTTCTTTTAGGTTATGAATAAGGAGGTTAAAGTCTTTATTAAAGGATGGTTGTGGTTTTGTTTCGAATTCGAAGCGCTCATCGGTTTTATAGAAAAACTGTTTTCCAAACTCTACAAGGGGAAAGTCATGTAAATGATCGCCCAATAGCTTTTCATCAGTGAAAGCAAACTTTGGATCGATCCAGTCTGGATTTTGACTCTTATCTGTTGCAGATAAGGCCTTCCAAAGCTCAACAGCTTTTTTGTATCCAGATTTAACAATGTCTAAAGTGAATTCGACGTCTTTAAACCAGAGTTGAGTATCCGGATCGATATAATCAAGGATACTGATATTACTTTCTGTTAAAAACTTAGCCTGAACATTTGGTACAATAGTTAGTGATTTAACATCGGCAACAGAAAGCTGGCTCTCTATTTCGAAACTACGGATGCTTTCTACTTCGTCACCGAAGAACTCAATCCTGTATGGTAAATCGGAGGAGAAGGAAAAAATATCGACAATACCCCCGCGGATAGAAAATTGTCCGGGCTCATAAACGAAATCTCTTCTATCAAAATCGTAGTCGATTAAAAATTCATTTATAAAATCAATTCCTAATTTCGCGCCCAGACTTATTTCTAACGTATTTTTTTCCAATGCTGAGCGGTCGATAACCTTTTCGGCAATGGCCTCGGGATAAGAAACGACGATTTTTCCATATTCAGAATCGTGGTTAAGTTCATTTAAAACTTCTGCACGTGCAAGAACGTTCGCTGTATCAACCTGTGTAAAATCAAAAGACTTTCGATATGATGATGGAAAAAGAAGTACCTGCTTGTCTAAAACACTTTCTAAATCTGACTGAAAATATGCGGCCTCTTCCCGATCAGGAAGTACAAACAACATAGGTTTATGGAGCAAAAAATACGAGGAAAGGGCAACAATTGCATCGGCAGAGCCGACCAATCCCTTTAATTGTATCTTCGGGTTTTTAGAGGCATTCAACGCTTTGGTAAACTGTGTTACCCTATCGTTGCTTTTGTATCGGTTTAATAAATCACGAATGTTCAAGGCACAAAAATAAGCTTATCTTTAATATTAACCCGCAATTTTATTAAAGGTTTTTTAGTTTGCACTTTGATTCTTCGGTTGCCAATCCGAATTCGTCGTATTATATTTACAGTTCGTCGAATAAACATATATTCCTGTAACAAAGCAAAGTTGAAACCTTCTAAAAGATATAAATTGAAAAGATGAATTACATTAAATACTTCCCAATGGAGCTGTTGTTCTGGGTAATGGCTTTAGTGTTATTGGCTACAAGTAATGGCCATGAGCATCACTTCACACTTTGCCCGCTTGCCAACCTGGGTTACGAGGGCTGGTGTCCGGGATGTGGATTGGGCAGGTCAATAAGTCATATTTTTCATGGCCGTTTTAATGAAAGCTTTTCCGAACATTGGTTTGGCTTTCCGGCACTTTCAATTATAATTTACAGAATTTATAGTTTAATAGCACAACGAAGAACACATCAAACTTTAACATTAAATAAATAGCACCATGGATATCTTTCAATCGCCCTTAATGTCGTTACCAGGAATAACGCCTGAGGAATATGCATACTTACAACAAGCCACAACAGGTTTAAATGAACAACAATTGCGCAACTTTCTGATGATTTACGGGAGTAGAAGAAAGCAACCATCGGAAATCCTCTTGTTATCATTAATCGGATTTTTAGGTTTTGCCGGAATTCACAGATTTGTTATCGGGCAGATTGGAATGGGTATATTATACTTTTTTACCGGAGGCTTATGTATGATCGGAACGATTGTGGATGTAATAAATCATAAAAGCCTAACTTTTGAATACAATCAAAAGGCTGTTTTTGAAAGCTTACAAATGGTAAGAATGGGTGGAGGATTTCAATAAGCAAATGATCTGATACATCAGTTAAGATGATTTAGGTCATTTCAATTTACTGCAAAAGTCCGTTCAGAAATTATTTCTGGACGGACTTTCTGTTTATCAATTTTTTTATCTTTATCAAATGAAATTAGCTGAAATAACCAACTATCTGGAGAGTATTGCTCCCCTTCATTATCAGGAAGACTATGACAACTCGGGGTTGATTGTAGGTGATCCTAATATGGAAGTCCATGGAGCTTTGGTTGCATTAGACTGTGTAGAATCAATTGTGGATGAGGCTATTTCGACTGGTTGTAATTTGATTATTACGCATCATCCCATCGTTTTTAAAGGACTAAAAAAGCTTAACGGAAAAAATTATGTTGAGCGGGTAGTTTTAAAGGCGATCAGGAATAATATTGCGCTTTATGCCATTCATACCAATCTGGATAGTATACATACTGGCGTAAATGCACGGATCTGTGAGCGGTTGGGGCTTACGGGCACCAAGGTACTTTCTCCGAAGGCGGGATTATTGAAAAAAATGGTAACCTATTGTCCAAACGCTCAGGCAGAACAATTGCGATCGGCTTTGTTTTATGCAGGAGCAGGTAATATAGGGAACTACAGTGAGTGCAGTTTTAACGCAGAAGGTTTTGGAACTTTTAAAGGCAACGAACAATCAAACCCGTTTGTTGGGGAACAGGGCATTCGACATAGAGAGCCGGAAGTGAGAATAGAAGTGGTTTTTCCAAGTCAGGTTGAGCGGAAGATTTTAGTTGCATTATTTGAGAACCACCCTTATGAGGAGGTTGCCTACGATATCTATAAGCTGGAGAATAAGCACGATTTGGTAGGATCGGGAATGGTGGGCTGGCTTGAGTATGATATGGATGCCTATGATTTCCTGCATCTGGTTAAAGATAGTATGCAGGCTAAAGTGGTTCGTTACACCTCACCGGTTGGTAAAAGAATTAAAAAAGTTGCGGTTTGCGGAGGAGCTGGAAGTTTTCTATTAAAAGATGCTATCGCAGCAGGAGCAGATGTGTTTATAACTGCTGATTTTAAATATCACGAGTTTTTCGATGCCGAAGAAAAAATCATTATCGCCGACATCGGACACTTTGAAACTGAACAATTTACCTCGGATTTATTGCTTGAAATTATTCAAAAAAAATTTACTAACTTTGCAATCCGTTTAACGGAGCAAAATACAAACCCCATAAATTACTTGTTTTAATGGAACAAACCGTAGAACAGAAGCTAAAGGCTTTATACGAATTACAAAATATTCATACTAAAATTGATAAAATCCGTCAGGTAAGAGGCGAGCTGCCAATGGAAGTGGCTGACTTAGAGGACGATGTTTTAGGTTTGGAGACCAGGATTTCGAAAATCAAAGGTGAGCTTGATGATCTCGAGGACGCAATAGTAACCCGCAAAAATACTATTAAGGATGCTCAGGCAGCAATTAAAAGATATGATACGCAATTAAAAGAAGTTAAAAATAACCGTGAATACGATGCTTTAACTAAAGAGATTGAGATTCAGGGATTAGATATCCAGGTATCTGAGAAAAAAATTAAAGAACATGGTTTTGAAATCACTTCTAAAACTGAAATCTATGACGCTGCTTTAGCTGATTTAGAGGGTAGGAAGAAAGATCTTGAAATTAAAAAATCAGAGCTTGATGTGATTACTGCAGAAACTGAAAAAGAAGAGCAGGACTTGTTGAAAAAGGCTGATAGTGCAGAGCCTGAAATTGAAGAACGTTTACTGGTTGCGTACAAACGTCTCCGTAAAAATGCGGTTAATGGTTTGGCGGTAGTAACAATTGATCGTGATTCTTGCTCGGGTTGTTTCAATCAGATTCCACCACAACGCCAGCTAGATATCCGCCAGCGTAAAAAAATCATTGTGTGCGAGCACTGTGGACGTATTTTAGTTGATGAGGCTTTAACCCATGAAGTGGCTGAAGCATAAGAAACTATCAAATCATATTGAAAAAGCGTCGGGATTATTTTCCCGACGCTTTTTTTATGGGTAAAACAACAATTTGATTTCTGCGTTAAATGTAGATATTTGTTAAATTGTGAATTTCTGCTGTTTATTCAGCGCTTAACCGAAACCTCTACGAATGGCTAAATGCATACGTTTATTTGTCCTGATTTTACTCATTACCTCTCCCCTGTCTTTGTTCGCCAATTTCGATTTTAATGCTAACTGTTTGAATGCCTATAAAAGCATTTTCGAGCTAAAGCTTGGAAATGCCCGGGCTTATATTTCAACTGAAAAAAGACAACGTCCAAATAATTCCATTATACCGCTATTGGAAAATTATGTTGATTATTTTACTGTCCTTACATCGGAAAGTAAGGCAGATTTTGACAGACTAAAAGGAAATAAATCGGTAAGGCTAGATCAGATCAGTGAGGATGATAAAGGATCGCCTTACTACTTGTATGCACAGGCAGAAATTAATCTTCAGTGGGCTTTAATTCGAGGCCGGTTTGGTGAATATTTTAATGCAGCAATGGAGGTGAAACGAGCCAATGGCTTGTTAGTGGAAAATGCAAAGAAGTTTCCTAATTTTCATCTTAATTATAAAGGGCTTGGATTGATCAATGCAGTGCTTGGAAATCTCCCGGATGGAGCGTTAAAGACTGCGCTTTCAACCTTCGGCATAAAAGGTAATTTGCAAACCGGGTTAGATATGTTTGAGCGACTTGCAAATAATTTGCCCAAATCTACTTACGAGCCATTTTATGAAGAGGTTGTGTTTTATTATGCATATGTGTTAACCGATGTTGCACATAGTTCATCAGCCTATTCTAAAACCATGAAATATACTGAGCGGATTGCTGACACAAGTTTATTGAAGAGTTATTTGCAGGGCTATGTTTGTATCAAAAACTCACATAGTGAGGAGGCAATATCAATTTTGTCGAAAAAACCTGATGGAGGTCTTTATCAATCTTTTCCTTATTTAGAATATCTGGAGGGGGTTGCGAGATTAAATAAACTGGACCTCAATGCGAGCTCGTGTTTCAATCGATTTCTGCAATCAAATAAAGGTGTAAATTTCATCAAAGATGCAAACCTTCATTTAGCCTGGATTTCGTTACTCAAAGGCGATAAGAGTGGCTACAGTGCTTATTGTGCTAAAGCAATAAACAATGGCTATAGTTATATGGAAAAAGACAAGCAGGCAAAGAATGACGCCAATGGATTAATTCCAAATCTAGACTTATTGAAAGCAAGACTTCTTTTTGATGGTGGATATTTTGCAAAGGGAATGCAAATCCTTGATGATAAAAAGACGGCTGACTTTGCAAATGAGCGTGATAAAATTGAATTTAATTATCGCCTTGGTCGAATATATGACGATCTGGGCAAAGACGAGCAAGCACTAGCAGCTTATCAGAATACCATTAACCTTGGTAAAAACCAAAAATATTATTTTGCTGCAAATGCAGCTTTGCAAATGGGAAAAGTTTATGAGCAAAAAAATAATATTGCCAAGGCGAGGGAGGCCTTTAACCTTGCAATATCGATGAGGAATCACGAATATGAGAGCAGTATTGAAAGCCAGGCAAAAGCCGGTTTGAAGCGAATTAATTAAAACCGATATACAAATGCATTAATATGCATTCCTGCTCCAACTGATGCAAATACAGCGATATCTCCTTCTTTCACTTTATAGCCCTGCACCTGTCCTTTCAGAACCAAATCCAGGAGGGTGGGTACGGTTGCAACCGAACTGTTTCCCAGCCAGGAGATCGTCATCGGAACGAGGTTTTCAGGAACCGTCTCCTTTCCATAAAGTTTAAACAGGCGTTTCATGATGGCAGTATCCATTTTGCCATTTGCCTGATGAACAAATACGATATTTACATCTTCAACATCCAGCCCTGCTTTATCAATGGCCTTTTTTATCACCTGAGGAACCTGTACAACAGCAAATTCATAAAGTTTTCTGCCATTCATTTTCAGGTAGTAGTTTCCGCTTGTTTCTTCAGGGTGTGAGCCTTTCCCCATGGTGAGTAAATTACCATAATTTACCGCATGTGTTTCGGTTTTGTGGGCAAGGATCCCTTTCTTATCTTCCTCCTCTTCTTTGCCTTCAAAGATAACTGCTCCTGCCCCATCAGAAAATATCATGCTATCTCTGTCGTGCGGGTCAATGATACGGCTAAGGGTTTCGGCTCCAATTACAAGCACACGTTTGGCATCGCCACTCTTGATAAAATAATCAGCTTGTATAGATCCCTGAACCCATCCCGGACATCCAAAAATGATATCGTAAGCTACACAATCCGGATTTACAATACCCAACTGCTGTTTTACTTTTGCCGCCAAAGACGGCAAAACATCAGTACGGTTACTATTGAGAGGAATGTCTCCAAAATTATGGCAGAAGATAATGTAGTCGAGAGACTCTTTATCAATACCAGCATTTTGAATTGCCTGTTCAGCGGCTTTAGCACCAATATGATTGCTTAATTGCCCGGGACATGCATACCGGCGCTCAACAATTTCCGTAATTTCAGAGAATTTATGAATAATCTCTGCATTTTCTTTCTCCAGTCGATTTCCGTTTTCGAAAAACGTGGAGTTAAGGAATTCGTTACCAGAAATGATGTTCTCAGGAATATAACTTCCGGTACCGGTAATTACTGTATTGATCGCTTTGCTCATAATTATAATACCGCATACTAAATCGGTATGTAGTATAAAACTATGGTTAATAATTTAGAATACGAAATTTTTAACTAAAATAGTATTTCTAGTTTAGTTAAAATCGTCTATTAAAAATACGAAAAGTTCTTTTGGACCGTGTGCTCCGAGAACAAGTGTTTTTTCAATATCAGCTGTTCTGCTAGGGCCAGTAATGTTGCTGATCATGGAAGGAATCTGGTTTCCATATTTATTCCTTAATAGCGCAAAAGCATCTTTAAGGTCTAAAACTAACTGACTAGTTTTAGCAATTACAATATGATGATGAGGGAAAATGCTCAGCCTGCGTCCTGCTGCACTTTGATTGGATACCATTACGCTTCCATTTCGGGCTACCAGTGCTTCGCACATGGTTATACCAACTTCCGCCTGTTCGAAATCTTTATCGGTTTGGTAAAAAGGAAATTCATATTTACTTAAAAAGGCTTGCAGTTCAGGTTCCCAGCAGTAGATTTTTCGCCATTTGAATTTGTCGGCAAGTTGCAGCATATTTTCAAAAAAATCGATACCATCTTCGCAGAAGATAAAGTTCCCTGAAACCGCGGTTAGTTGTTCAGCAAACAAGACCTCTAGTTCATCTGTATTTTTCTTATAGAGCTTGGTTTCTTCTAAATTAGGATAAGGGTTTTCACGCTTTTCTAAAAGTGCTTTTCTTATCTTTTTAAGGATCTGCTCCTTTGCTGTCGTGTTATCTTTCATTATAAAAAAAAGCTACCCTGATAATTAAAACAGGGTAGCAAATGTAATTAATAGAAACTATTTATTTATGCTTCTACGGGACTTATGTGTCCTGTGTTACCGCTTTCTTCGCTTCCGAATAATCGCTTGCCAAAAATCTGCTCTAAATCATCTTTGAATAATACCTCTTTTTCAATTAAAATATCAGCGAGCTGTATCAGTTTGTCTTTGTTTTCTTCAAGAAGATTGATTGCTCTTTGATACTGACCTTCAATTAAGATAGAGATTTCTTTATCAATGGTTAATGCAGTTTCTTCAGAGTATGGTTTTGAAAAACTATATTCATTCTGACCTGAAGAATCATAATATGTAATATTTCCCAATTTCTCATTTAAGCCATAGATGGTAACCATTGCCCTGGCTTGTTTGTTTACCTTCTCCAGATCGCTTAATGCTCCGGTTGAAATGGTATCAAACATTACTTTTTCCGCTGCTCTTCCTCCCATTGTTGCGCACATTTCATCCAGCATCTGGTGTGGACGGACAATTGATCTTTCTTCAGGAAGATACCATGCAGCTCCCAGGCTTTGTCCGCGGGGAACGATGGTCACTTTAACAAGAGGTGCCGCATGTTCCAGTAACCAGCTTACCGTAGCATGTCCAGCTTCATGAATGGCTATCGCGCGTTTTTCGCTCGGGGTTACAATTTTATTTTTCTTTTCTAATCCACCAACTATACGGTCTACCGCATCAAGGAAATCTTGTTTGTCTACAGCTGTTTTATTTTTGCGGGCAGCTATTAACGCTGCCTCATTACACACATTCGCGATATCTGCACCCGAAAATCCTGGAGTTTGTTTTGCCAGAAATTCTGTATCCAGTTCTTCAGATTTCTTTAAAGGTCCGATGTGCACTTCAAAGATCTGCTTACGTTCGATAACATCTGGCAGGTCTACATAAATTTGTCTATCAAAACGTCCGGCCCTCAGTAATGCTTTGTCAAGAACATCGGCACGGTTAGTGGCTGCAAGGATAATGACATGTGTATTGGTTCCGAAACCATCCATTTCTACAAGAAGTTGATTTAGGGTGTTTTCGCGTTCGTCGTTTCCACCCATTACTCCGTTTTTACCACGGGCACGACCAATGGCATCAATCTCATCAATAAAGATGATACATGGGGATTTATCTTTAGCCTGCTTAAACAAATCGCGCACGCGAGATGCACCCACGCCAACGAACATTTCTACAAAGTCTGAGCCTGATAAAGAAAAGAAAGGAACTTGCGCTTCTCCGGCAACTGCTTTCGCTAATAATGTTTTTCCTGTACCTGGAGAACCAACCAAAAGTGCACCTTTTGGAATTTTACCTCCAAGATCTGTATATTTTTTAGGGTTTTTTAAGAAATCAACGATCTCCATCACCTCTGTTTTAGCTTCTTCTAATCCTGCAACATCATTGAAAGTGATATTTACCTGGCTCTCCTTGTCAAATAAGGTTGCTTTAGATTTGCCTATGCTGAAGATCTGGCCCCCGCCTCCGGCGCCGCCGCCCATTCTACGCATCATGAAAATCCAGAAACCGATTAAAAGAAGTACTGGTAATATGATGCTTAAAAACCAGCTGGCAAACGGACTGCTGCGGTTTTCAGGAATGTAAGAAATTGCCTTTCTACCTGCAGGGAGACTAGATTGCGAATCTTTTAGTTTCGCGGTTAGATCTGCAAATTTACCGCCAACTTCAAAATAAACAGTCGGTACCGGCGTGTTTGAGAAGTTGACCGAACTAGCGCTCTTTAGCGATTTATAAAAGGGCTTTTTATCAAGGCTATCTTTATTGATGTACACCTCTGCCCTAACAAGATCCTCACTTTGATAGGCAACAATTTTATCCACATCACCCGGGATAAGTATTTTACTTTCAAATACCTCGTAAGTTACTTTCTTACCACTGTCGCTTGTGAAAAAGAATTGGGCTGCAACAATTGCAACAATTATTGCTGCATATATCCAGAAAATATTGAATTTAGACCCCTTTTGAGGCTTTTTGGGGATATTTGGAAGCTTCTTTCCTTGTTTATTGTCGTTAATATTTTGGTTTTCGTTCATTTTGTTTTTCAAAATTGTGGTTCAACTGGTTATGCGCTTTGATAATTTGTGCTTTCTGCATCTCCCCAAAGTTCTTCTATGCCATAAAAGTGGCGTTTTTCTGTCTTAAATATGTGCACAACCACATCGAAATAATCCAGTATTATCCAGTCGGCTGATTCAAGGCCCTCTTTGTGTCGTGGGTCGCTCTGAGTGGCCTTATATATTTCTTTCTCAACACTATCGGCAATTGCTTTGACTTGTGTTCCCGAGTTAGCGCTCGCGATAATAAAATAATCTGCTACTGATGTGTGAATATTAGTTAGGTCTAACCGCACGATATCTTCTCCCTTTTTTTCCTGAATGCCATGGACGGCCAATTCTGAAAGGTATGTAGAAAGGGCTACTATTTTCTTTTTTACCATTAAAATACTTTAATTTTGGAATTATAACTCTATCAATTCAACATTGCAAAATAACACTTTTTCAACACTATTTGTAGGTCAAAATTTAATCAAGTTGAAAGAGATTGATTCTACTAATAACTTTTTAAAAGATTTGGCGTCAAATTCCGAGCCATTAGCTGAAGGTACTGTAATTATGGCAGACAATCAGTATGCCGGAAGAGGACAGGTTGAAAATGTCTGGCAAACGGAACCAGGTAAAAATATTAGTACAAGCGTTTATTTTCGTCCGTTCTTTTTGCCTTTGCACAGACAGTTTTATTTAAACATTGCTGTTAGTTTGGCCGTTAGCGAAGCTTTAATGGTTTTTATTCCAGATGGAATCAGTATTAAATGGCCCAACGATATTTATCATCAAAACAAAAAGATTGGCGGAATTTTAATAGAAAATACACTGTCAGGATCTTCCATTAAGACATCTGTTATTGGCATAGGTTTGAATATTAATCAAGAAGAATTTTCCGCCAGTATCAGGCACAAGGCTACCTCAGTAATTCAAATTTTACATAGATCTGTTGAAATAATGGATATTATGGATAAATTATTCGTTTATATGGAAAAATACTACCTAATTTTGAAATCAGGTAGGTATGAATTTTTGATGGATTTATATATGCGGCAACTTTAT
Source organism: Pedobacter frigidisoli (assembly GCF_032678525.1). GTDB lineage: Bacteria > Bacteroidota > Bacteroidia > Sphingobacteriales > Sphingobacteriaceae > Pedobacter > Pedobacter frigidisoli_A. The sequence continues at coordinate 740,377 of NZ_JAVTSE010000002.1, read as the reverse complement.
CTTTTCGATAAGCTTGCAGAATATAGGCAAGGTGAGCAGTTTTTTAGCGGCTCGATTAAAGGAGTTGCAGAACGCGGGCAGCTTTTGATAGAGGTTGATGGCATTTTAAAATCTTTTAACTTTAAAGAATTAGAATTTACACACACAAAATAAACACACAATGAAAAAAATCACTTTAGTGGTTTCAATGGTATTATTTACCCTGTTTGGTGCCTTCGCACAAATTGAGAAACCTGTTACCTGGGCGTATTCTGCAAAAAAAATTAGCAGTACAGAAGCTGTTTTGTATATTAAGGCAACAATTGACGATAGATGGCACATTTATTCTCAGAATGTAAAAGACGGCGGACCTGTTAAAACAACATTTACTTTCGCTCCGTCGAAAGATTTCTCACTAATCGGCAAAACTATTGAACCAAAGGCGATAACCAAATATGAGAGTACTTTTAAAATGAATGTAAGTTATTTTGAGAAATCGGTAATTTTCCAACAAAAAGTAAAATTGAATAAAGGCGCAACAACTATTAAAGGTAAAGTTGAGTTTATGGTTTGTAATGATAAGCAATGTTTGCCACCGGAAGAGGTTGAATTCAGTGTTCCCGTTAAATAAATAATTGATAACAAATTAGTTATATACAGTCCCGAAGAACTCGGGACTGTTTCTTTTTAAAGTAAAATCTTTTTCCTTACAGCTCCCTCGGTCCCAGCCTTTAAAAATTATTCTTAATTTCACGCCTTCAACACACACACACAAATGAAAAAGGTTTTATTATTGTTATTAACGGCCATAATGTTCTTAGCATTACCGGCTGTTAAAAGTTATGCCATTCAGGCGCAGGATACCACATCAGCCAGCGTACCTGATGATGTCGTTTTTACGGAGGTTGGCTCAGCGGCAGATAGTGCAGCAAATGGCATTGTTCAGGACACGATAAAAAAGGATTCCGTTGCTTCGGCAGATAAAATGGAAGCTGTTACGGGACAAAAAGGTGGGGATAGTTTATTTTCCGTTTTTGCTGCCGGATTTATTGCTGGCTTAATTGCCTTTTTATTGCCATGTATATTTCCTATGGTGCCATTGACTGTAAGCTATTTTACCAAAAGAGCCGAAACCAAAGGTAAGGGTATACAAGGTGCTGTTATTTATGGCGTTTCTATTATTGTAATATATGTGCTACTGGGGCTCTTAATCACTGTAATTTTTGGTGCAAGTGCACTGAATGAGCTTGCTACTGATGGTTTCTTCAATGTATTTATCTTCCTGGTGCTTTTAATTTTCGGTGTTTCATTTTTGGGAGCATTTGAGATTACCCTTCCAAGTTCTTTTGTAAATAAAATGGACTCTAAGTCTGATTCCAAGGGGTTGACTGGGATATTTTTTATGGCGGCGACACTTGCCGTTGTTTCCTTCTCCTGTACCGGGCCTCTGATCGGAACACTGCTTGTTACCGTTGGACAAAGCGGAGGTTTCTTAGCTCCTGTGATGGGAATGTTTGGCTTCTCTCTTGCATTGGCTTTAATATTTGTAGTATTTGCCATATTTCCAAGCTGGCTTACGGGGTTGCCAAAGTCAGGTGGTTGGCTGAATGCTGTTAAAGTGGTTTTAGGCCTTATTGAAATTGCCCTGGCACTTAAATTTTTATCAACCGCGGATTTAGCTTATCACTGGGGGATATTGGACAGAGAGGTATTTATTTCCATTTGGATCGTAATTGCATTTATACTTGGTTTTTACATTATTGGAAAGATTAAGTTTTCGCACGATAGCGATTTGCCATACGTGTCGACTGCCAGATTATTTATCGCGGGGATTGCCTTTACTTTCGCATTTTATTTAATACCGGGTTTATTTGGGGCGCCATTAAAAGCAGTAAGTGCGTTGGTTCCACCAATGTCTACCCAAGATTTTGTATTAGGACAAGAGAATGGTTCGGCAGTATCTCCCAATGCGGCAACGCACTCAAAAAGGAAGTATGCTGATTTTTTACATATTCCACATCAGATAGACGGCTTCTTCGATTACGAAGAGGCGCTGGCCTATGCTAAAGAGGTTAAAAAACCCTTGTTTTTGGATTTTACTGGTCACGGTTGTGTGAATTGCAGGGAAATGGAAGCGAGGGTATGGTCTGATCCCCGGGTATTAAAAAAGTTGAAAGAGGACTATATCGTTGTCTCTTTGTACACAGATGATAAAACCGCCTTGCCAGAGTCTGAACAATTTGATTCAAAGGTTCTGGAAACAAGAGTTAATACTGTGGGGAAAAAGTTTAAGCATTTACAAGCCGAAAGATTTAACACCATTTCGCAGCCGTATTATGTACTTTTGGGCACAGATGAAAAAGAACTGGTTTCTCCTCCAATAGGCGTTGAATTTAATATAGATGCATATCTGCAATATCTTGATAAGGGTCTTGCTGCATTTGCAAATAAATAGTAAAATGAATAAAATTAAGAAAATAGGTGTTTTAACCTCTGGTGGCGATTCGCCAGGCATGAACGCTGCAATCAGAGCTGTAGTAAGGGCTTCAATTTATTACGATATTGAAGTTGTTGGATTTGTTCGCGGATATGAGGGCTTGATTAACAATGATTTTGTTCCTATGGACCGTAAATCAGTGGCCAACATTATCCAGCGGGGTGGAACAATTCTCAAAACTGCGCGAAGCGATGCTTTCAGAACCATTGAAGGCCGTAATCAGGCATACCAGAATTTAAAAGCTCAGGCTGTGGATGCTTTAGTTGTTATTGGTGGAGATGGAACATTTACCGGGGCGAATGTTTTTTCCAAGGAACACGATTTACCGATCATTGGTTTGCCTGGCACTATCGATAACGATTTGGCAGGAACAGACTTTACGATTGGTTATGACTCTGCATTAAACACTGTTATCGATGCTGTTGACCGCATCAGAGACACGGCAGAATCTCACGACAGGCTTTTTATCGTTGAGGTGATGGGCCGTGACTCGGGTTTAATTGCGTTGAGAAGTGGTATTGGAGTTGGCGCAGAGGCAATAATGATTCCTGAAGCTAATATGAATGCGGATGATATTCTTCATAAATTGGAGCATAGCCGTAAAGATAAAGCGTCAAAAATTATTATCGTTGCCGAAGGGGACGACACTGGTGGCGCATTTAAAGTGGGAGAAATTTTACAGGAAAAATATCCTCATTACGACACTAAAGTTTCGATTTTGGGACACATTCAGCGTGGAGGCAAACCTACGTGCATGGATCGGGTTTTAGCGAGCCAGCTGGGGGTTGCTGCGGTTGAAGGATTAATCAATGGCGAAAGCCGTGTAATGGCTGGGCAAATGAATCGCGAAATCGTGTTTACGCCGTTTGATCATGCCATTAAACATATTGATGCAGAAAAGGTGAGCTCAACATGGTTGAAGCTGATCGATATCCTTTCTTTTTAAACAATCGGGCTCCACAATCTGGAGCCCGATTGTTTTTATAGATCTTCCAGAATAACGGCAGTACCATTGGCGCTTACCATAAGCATGCTGCCTCCACTACCTACCGTTTCATAATCCAGGTCTATACCAACGATTGCGTTAGCACCCAGTGCCGCTGCATATTGTTGCATTTCATTTAGTGCAGTGTCCTTCCCTTCTCTTAACACGCGTTCATAAGAACTTGACCTTCCACCAACAATATCCGTTATACCAGCGAATAAATCTTTAAAAATATTTGCACCAATAATGGTTTCTCCGGTAACCAAACCGACATATTTTACAATTTTTTTGCCCTCAACCGAAGGCGTTGTGGTAAGTAACATAGTTTTCGTTTTTATAATTAGAAGCCTTTAAACCTTAATTGTTACACTTGCCAATATTGGACTTCCATTTTACTTTTGAAACACTACAAGGAGCAGTATTATAATCAACATTTCAATACCAGATGCCTGGCTTAGTTCCTTACCTTAGTTTTGCCCGTTTTTGCCACATGTATCTGCAAATATTTCGCTTAAAGGGTCTGAAAATAAAGAAATTAAACTATGTTTTTAATTTACAGTATTTTAGTTATCTTTGCAGCCCCGCAGTATGTAACTCCGGGAACTATGTTGAATACATAAATACGATAAGAAATGGCAACTAAAATCAGATTGCAAAGATTCGGTAAAAAAGGAAAGCCTTTTTTCCACGTTGTGGTAGCAGATTCTCGCTCTCCACGTGATGGTAAATTTATTGAGCGTTTAGGTTCTTATAACCCAAATACCAATCCTGCTACTATCGAAATTAACTTCGAAAAAACTTTAGCCTGGGTTAACAGTGGTGCACAACCAACTGATACAGCTCGTGCTATTCTATCTTACAAAGGTGTTTTATATAAAAAACACTTAGAAGGTGGAGTTAAAAAAGGTGCTTTAACTCAAGAGCAGGCTGATGAGAAATTCACTGCATGGTTAGATTCTAAAGCAAACAAAATCTCTGGTAAAACAGAAGGTTTAGCTACTTCGAAAGCAGATGCGCGTAAAGCAGCATTAGCGGCGGAAGCTAAGAAAAAAGAAGACAGAGCGGCAGCAATCGCAGCTAAAAATGCACCAGTTGCAGAAGAGGTTGTTGAAGAAGAAGCTCCAGCTGCTGAGGCAACTGAAGAAGCTCCTGCGGCAGAAACTACTACAGAAGGAGCAGAATAATTTTCCCTCTTTCTTAAATTAAAATAGCGTTTCGATTATCGGAACGCTATTTTTATTTAAAACCATTCATAGTGATAAATACCACTGTTTTATGGGGCAACTCATCTCTGGTTATTTCTTTTCGCAACAACAATAATTATTAATTAAGATAATGAAACACGAAGAGGCATTTTACATAGGTTACGTAACGAAAACCCGGGGTTTAAAGGGTGAGGTTCAGGTTTTTTTCGAATTTGATGATTATGAGCAATTAAGCTTTGATGTGGTTTTTGCTGATATGAACGGCAAGCTTGTGCCCTATTTTGTTGCTTCTGCTAAACTACAAGCCAATAAAACTGGTTATTTTAACTTCGACGATCTCGATCATATTGATAAAGCTCAATCCCTGCTTAAAAAAAAACTTTATCTTCCGCTTAGCCAAATGCCGGAGCGGGATGAGGATGAGTTTTTTTATACTGATTTAAAAGGCTTTAAAGCCGTCGATGAAGTTCTTGGAGAGCTCGGTGAGATTATAGAAGTCAATGAATATCCACAGCAATTTGTTGCAACTGTTTTATATCAAGAGACTGAAATCCTTTTTCCTTTAAATGAGGACTTTATCGTTGAAATTGATGATGAAGAAAAGATCCTGATGCTGGATTTGCCAGAGGGATTGCTGGATATTTATTTAGATCAGTAGGGGGACATTTTTGTTGCGCCAAATATTATTCTATCGCGGTATATGATGATGATTATACTTTTCAAAAGTAGATACTCATTGAATTATCCAGTTATTTAATATTACATAAAGTTGAGTTACCTTTGTACTATGCGTTTTGATATTATTACTGTACTTCCAGCTCTGTTAGAAAGTCCTTTTGCTCATTCTATTTTGCATCGTGCTCAAAAAAAAGGTTTAGCCGAAATTGTAGTGCATAACCTTAGGGATTATGCAACAAATAAACAAAAGAGTGTTGATGACTATCAATATGGCGGTGGCAGCGGCATGGTAATGAGCATAGAGCCATTCGCGGCCTGTATAGAAAAATTGCTTGATGAGCGGGCATATGATGAGATCATTTTTATGAGTCCTGATGGCGTAACACTTAATCAAACCACAGCGAATGAATTATCCATTAAAAAGAATATCATTATTCTTTGTGGCCATTACAAAGGGATTGACCAGCGTATCCGCGATATTTTCGTTACGCGTGAAATTTCGGTTGGCGACTATGTGCTAAGTGGCGGAGAATTGCCTGCGGCTATCGTTGTTGACGCTGTAGTGCGTCTTATTCCCGGAGTTTTGAACGATGAGACTTCTGCCCTTTCTGACAGTTTTCAGGGAGAGCTGCTGGATGCACCTGTGTATACCCGTCCGGCAGACTGGAGGGGGCACAAAGTACCAGATGTTTTGTTAAGTGGGCATGAGGCAAAGGTTAACGAATGGAGGCATGAGCAGGCGTTGGAGCGTACCAGACAACGTCGCCCGGATCTGTTGGAATAAAATGAAGTTTTTGTTGCTTTTGTCCCTCTGCTGATCTTTTGAGACATAAGTGATTACATTCTGTAAATGTGGATTTCTAAAAGATTGTGGAAAAAATAAAAAAGGTTTTTTTTATTAAAAAAAAATCCCTAATATTGCAATCCGAATTTCACGGGTTGAAATATCGATTTAATAGCTTAAAATCATGGATTTAGTAAAATTTGTTGAAGAGCAGGCCATCGCGAAAAAAGATTTTCCTGCGTTCAAGTCTGGCGATACAGTGAGCGTACACTATAAAATTCGCGAAGGTAATAAAGAGCGTATTCAGATTTACCAAGGTGTTGTAATTCAACGTAACAGTGCTGGTGCAAACGAGACTTTCACTGTGCGTAAAATTAGCAATGGTATTGGTGTTGAGCGTATTTTCCCTTTTAGTTCTCCAAACATCGAGAAAGTAGAAGTGAATAGTTATGGTAAAGTTCGTAGAGCAAAATTATTCTACCTACGTGCTTTAACTGGTAAAGCTGCTCGTATCAAATCTTTAAGAAAATAATATTCTTTATTATAAGATATAGCCTTCACGATTAATTTCGTGGAGGTTTTTTTGTTTACACCTTATTTTTTATGTTGGATTCTGTTTTTTTTGATCAAATATTTTGGGGCAACAGCATTAAGGCTTATTGTCTGTTTGGAGGCATTCTTTTTATAGGGCTACTATTTAAGCGTATTGTCTCAAGACTTTTAAGTAAGCTATTATTTAAGCTCTTCAGGAGCTTTTCCAGTCAGTCTCATGATGATGCGTTTGTATCACTGCTCATTAAGCCCATAGAGACCTTTATATTGCTTTCAACATTATATTTGTCTATCAATCAGCTCAAACACCCCTTAGAGGTTGCGGTATTCCATTATAGTAAGCTTGTTGGAAAAGTTAAAGAGTCTATTCCTGTAAGCATTGGAGATTGTATTGACAGGATATTCCTGTTCATGATCATCCTCTCCATTTTCTGGATTATATTAAGAATAATCGACTTTATTAGCCATGTGCTATTATACAAAGCCTCATTAACTGATAATAAGTCCGATGATCAGCTTGTTCCTTTTCTTAAAGAGTTGTTTAAAACGATTGTCATTTTCATCGGATTCTTTACATTGCTGGGTTTCGTTTTCGAAGTAAATGTACTCACGCTGATTACAGGGTTAGGTATAGGAGGTATTGCTATCGCCCTGGCAGCTAAAGAGAGCCTGGAAAATTTAATTGGATCATTTACCATTTTTCTTGATAAACCATTTGTTGTTGGTGACTTGGTTAAGGTAGATGGGGTTGAAGGGACGGTTGAAAAAGTTGGTTTTAGAAGTACCAGGATCCGTACATCTGAAAAAACAATGGCCACCATTCCCAACAGAGGTATGATTGATGGGGTATTGGAAAATCTGTCTCTACGTAACCTTAGAAAGGTAGCATTTACCATCGGGTTGACATATGAAACAACAGGAGATTCTGTGAAGAAAATTGTTTCAGATATTGAAACTCATATCCGTTCACATAGTGGTACTACCGATGGGAGTGTTGCTTTCAAAAGTTTTGGTGATTCAGGTCTCAATGTTGAAATCTCCTACTTCGTCACCATCCTGGATAATACAGAATTCATTAAAATCAGGCAGGAAATTAATCTCGAGATTATGGACATTGTGATGAGAAACAAATCAGATTTTGCTTATCCTACACAAAGATTGATAAGCGACAGACCACTTGGCGGTGATCACGAAAAAGAGGTTGGAGATGATGCAACCGACTGACAAAGAACGTTAAAGTAAAAGAGGGTCAATTGATATTAATTGACCCTCTTTTAGAATTATAGTTTTATTTTAACCACGCATTATAGTGTGGCTAATGTGGTAATCCCACCTTTAACTACCTGATTTAATTCTACGTTGACCTTTGTGCCTACAGGAAGAAAAACATCTACTCTTGATCCAAATTTAATGAACCCGAACTGCTCAGTTTGTTTAACCTGATCGCCTTCTTTTACATACCACACAATCCGGCGAGCTAATGCGCCTGCAATTTGACGAAAGAGTACCGGAGTGCCGTTTTTATGTTCTACAACTGTTGTAGTCCGCTCGTTTTCTGTAGATGATTTAGGATTCCATGCTGCCAGATACTTACCTGGATGGTATTTGAAAAACTTAACCACACCAGAGATAGGATTACGGTTAATGTGAACGTTTACCGGAGACATAAAGATGGAAACCTGTAGTCGTTTGTCTTTAAAATATTCTCCTTCTTCAGTTTCTTCAATTACGACCACTTTACCGTCTGCAGGGCAGATTACGAGATGGTCTCCTGCGGAAAAAGTCCGGCTTGGATTCCGGAAGAATTGCAGCACAATGATAAATAACGCAGCGGAGAAAATATAGATAAACCAACGTAGCCACGTAATGTCATAATATTTGTAGTCAATAACGGCATTGATTACAAAAATGAGTAAGATAGTAATGGCAATGGTTGTGTAGCCTTCTTTATGTATAGTCATTGTATTTGAAATGATTTTTGCGCAAAGGTGCAAAAAAATAATTAATAGAATGTAAAGTTATGCTGTGGTAGCCCTGTATATGTCAGTTAGATTTCTACCTAGCCCATTGTAGTCCAATCCATATCCAACAACAAATTCATTTGGTATTTCAAACCCAATATACGCTAATTCCTCAATCTCGTATTTTAATGCAGAGGGCTTTAATAAAAGCGAGGCAACCTTTAGTGAAGCAGGCTTCTTCTTTTTTATTGTTTTTAAAATATGGGTAAGCGTTAAACCTGTATCAACAATATCTTCTACGATTATAATGTCACGCCCTTCAAGTTTTTCCGGCAAACCAATCAACTCCTCTATATGCCCTGTGCTGCTGGTTCCCTCGTAAGATGCTACTTTCATGAAAGCCACCTCGCAAGGTACATCAATCTCTTTTATCAAATCTGCCATAAACAAAAAACTACCATTTAACACGCCAATAAATAAAGGGCACTTGACTTCGTAGTCTACATTGATCTGAATGCCCAATAAGCGTATTCTTTTATTTAGTGTTTCGTTTTCAAGAAAAATCTCAAACTCTTTATCTTCTACTTTTATTTTGTGCATATGGTGGTTTGTAAACTGAGAATTAATAGACAGAGAGAATACTCAATCTGGCCCTATTGTCCATTTTCTAATTCTTTTTCTCTTCTTCTTTGTTCGCGTCGCTCCTGCCTAAGTTGTTTTTTTGATTTTGTAGTGTCTGCAGATTTTGTGGTAGAGGTATCTTTTTTGGATCCACCCCCAAAAATCCGATCAAATAAACTCTTGTTTTTGTCTTGCATAATTACTGGTGGCATTCCGTCTTCCTCATCGGTATCGAAGTCTGTGGTATCAACCGCTGCAGTGTCAGGGGCTAAATATTGGCGGAGGCCTTCTCGTAACCTTACATTATAAAAGCCATATCCTGAAGTATCAGCAGGGGTCAAACCACGGCGGGCCATAATATTCCCCATAAACCTGAAGTAATTAAACATATAAGGTTTTAAACTGCCGTCGGCCATGAATTTATACATTGATGCCTTTGGTTTTGGAACTATACTGGCCAAAAATAGACCGTCACCGATGGTCAAATCTGCGGGTTGCTTACCAAAGTAATATCTTGATGCTTCTCCTATTCCATAAATATTCTTTCCCAGTTCCATGATATTGAAATACACTTCGAGCATACGCTGTTTGCTCACCAGGTGGTTGTGTTCAATAAGCCATACAATCAATATTTCTTCGGCTTTACGTGCCAGCGTTTTCTGCCTGCTCAGGTAAACATTTTTAACCAGCTGCATGCTGATTGTGCTCCCTCCCCGCTTAAATTTCTTCTCTTTAAAATTCACTGCAATTGATTTTCGGATCGATTCTTCGACAAAACCATTGTGTGTGTAAAAAGACGGATCTTCAGCAGTTAATACAGCGTTAATGAAGTTTTTGGAAATAGCATTTAGAGGTGTGAAATTTGGATTTGATGGTCCAATGGTGATGTCTCGCATTGGCTTTCCATATTCATAAGGGGTATAAATGAATGGATTATTGATTTTTTGAAGATTGGTCTTGCCCCACTGTAAGATTTTAAAATTTAATGGAGTAAGCGTAGAACTAAACCGAACACTGTCGGGAATGGCAGTATCGAGGTAAAAATTGAGATTGTATTTCACTTTCCCTTCTACTTTTAATCCATCAAGCGACTCGAACAAGCCCTGCGGAAAGGCGTCAAGGACAGCTTGAGCTTCCTGTTCTTCGGCGCTCAGTTTTAACTCGTATATTTTATTTTTACCCAGTGTGTATTTAATAAAAGGATGTATTTTAGCATCTCGGAGGTAGGCTGTCGAAGTGCTGTCTAATGCGATATAATGTGGCCCAACCAGCACGTCTGCATCTAATCTTGCACGCTGTACAATGATATCATTTCCTGCTATACGGGCCTGGTTGATGAGCATGTTTTTTACTGACCATGAACCCGATATTTTATAATCCTCGCCGCTATAGCCAGCATCTTTAAGTTCAGTTTGCAAGGTGTCAAAGCTTAATTTGCCATGGAGTTTGTTATTTAAGTAGGGTAATTCGAGCTTTTTACCATCTGCATAGGCCGTAAAGCTTAACTGCTTTCTGCCTGGTTTTACCAGCCCGTCAATATGCCACGTTGATTGCCCCTGATTTACATTTATCGTTGATTTTAGATCTCCTCCATCAATAGTTGCTGTGGTGGCGAAGCTGAGTTTAGCTGTATCGTGATCGTTGAATTTAAATACCAGATTCTTAACATCCATGTCATCCGGGATTTTATACAAAACCTGATTGAGGATGTTATTGGCTAATTCAGGCAGGTTGGCTTTGCCTTTATTCTCTGTACTGTCTTTTTTCTTTCTCTTAAGAAAATCGATATTGGATGTGGAGTCTTTTAATACGATGCTAACAAATCCGTTAGCCAGTTGAACCTCAGATAGTTTAACATTGCCAAAGATAAGAGGAAAGAGCTTCACGCCGACGCTTAGTTCTCCGATTTGAGAAAGGGTATCTCTATCCTTTGGGACGATAGAAACCGAGGTCATTTTAACTGTACTTAATCCGGTAAAACCGGCAGAACCAATTTTTATTTCCAGACCATAATCTTTCTCGGCTTTTGCTATAGCTTTCGCTACCATTTTCTTTAAAAGCGCTTCCCGTTTACTATATGCTACAGCACCTAAAGCTATAGAAATGATCAAAAAAACACCCAGGCCCCATGCCCCTATTTTTAAATATTTTCCCGGGATCTTAATTTTTGGTATTCGCATATAGTCGTTAAAATGGTTAATTGCTTAAACGTAACAATTAAATGTTTATTTCGTGTTAAAATTACAGTTTAAAAGCCTAAATAAAAGTATTTGTGGCTATGTTTTGTTAATTTTGAATTTAAATTAATACGATGCAGATAACCCCGCAACAAGTTTTGGATGCTTTAAAAAATGTGGAGGATCCGGATCTTAAAAAAGATCTTGTTACCCTGAACATGATAAAGGATTTAAGCATAGCTGATAACCAGATTAAATTTACTTTAGAGCTCACTACCCCGGCTTGTCCGATGAAGGATATGCTAAAAAATGCCTGTACTAATGCGATCAAACATTTTGTATCTGCAGCGGCAGAAGTGAGTATAAATGTAACATCCAGAGTTACAGTGCCTGTTAATTCATCATCACTTGATAACATCAAAAACATTATTTTGGTTTCATCTGGAAAAGGTGGTGTTGGTAAGTCTACTGTTTCCAGCAATCTCGCGGTAACGCTAGCTAAGGATGGAGCAAAGGTAGGTTTGATTGATGCGGATATTTATGGCCCTTCTGTGCCGACAATGTTTGATTTGGTTGATGCAAAACCAGGAGCGGTTGAAACGGCGGATGGGAAGACTAAAATTATTCCGATTGAAAAATATGGTATAAAATTACTTTCACTGGGGTTTTTTGCTGATCCTGGTCAGCCTGTACCCTGGAGGGGGCCTATGGCTTCAAATGCAGTAAAACAGTTGTTTAATGATACCAACTGGGGTGAACTGGACTACCTGATTGTAGATCTTCCTCCTGGTACGGGCGATATACACATCACCATTACTCAAAGTTTTCCAATTTCAGGGGCTGTGGTGGTGACAACACCTCAGCAGGTTGCGTTAGCGGATACACATAAAGGACTGGCAATGTTTAGAATGCCGGGAATTAAAATCCCTATTTTAGGCGTGATAGAAAACATGTCTTATTTTACTCCGGCAGAACTGCCAGAGAACAAGTATTATATTTTTGGAAAAGGTGGAGGGACCGAACTTGCCAACAGATTTGATGTTCCATTTTTAGGTGAAATCCCAATCATACAAAGTATTGCTGAAGCCGGAGATGCCGGAAAGCCAGTTGCGCTTGATCAGCATCCCTTGCTTGATGAAATATTCGGAAATATTGCCAGTAAAGTTGCACAGCAGATATCGATCAATAATGCGCAGCTGGTGAATTACTAAAAAATTACTATTTTTATAATCTTAAAAAAACTGATAATGAATTTAACAGAGCAAGTAGAACAGGCATTGGAAACTATAAGGCCGTATTTAAAGGCTGATGGAGGTGATGTTTCTGTTGAAGAAATTACATCTGAGGGTACGGTAAAGCTAAAGCTTTTGGGTAATTGTGGTTCTTGTCCGATGAGTTTCATGACAATGAAATCAGGAATTGAGCAAGCGATTATGAAAGCGGTACCTCAGATTACTTCGGTAGTTGCCGTTAATATGGCAGAGCAAGAGTAGCTTTAACACTATTTAACAAGATAGTTTTACGATTAGAATTACTTTTGCCTTCATGAGATTCTGTGTTGCCCTAATTTGCGTATTGTTTTCTTTATCTACTTTTGCACAGCAGAAGCGGACGCAGGACAAGCTTATCCAATTTTCGGGTATAATTACAGATATCGATAGTACAAATGTTATTCCCTATGTCACTATTACTAACCTTTCAGCAAACAGTAAGCGGGTAGGTGCTGATTATAGAGGCTATTTTACGTTTATTGTAAATCCCGGAGATACCATTCTCTTTACGGCCATAGGTTACAAGAAGTTTTCTACTATTATTCCCGAAAGCACGCCAGATAGTAAATATACTATCATGGTCAAGTTAAAATCAAATGTTGTAGATTTACCGTCTGTACGTGTTTTCCCTTGGGCCACCACTGAAGAATTTACGCGGGAGTTTTTAACAATGAAGCTGGCTGATGATGATATGGCCATCGCGAAAAAGAACTTATCCAAAGCTTCTATCAATGGCCTAATTCAAACGCTGCCGAGAGATGGTCAGGAAATATCAAGTCAGAATTATCGTTATAATTTCGACAGGATGGTGAACAAGAATATGGTTCAGACCAATCCTCTGCTCAATCCCTTTGCCTGGGGCAAGTTAATGCAACAAATCTTCGACGGGGACAAGAAACGTAGCGAAGATTATTAGTCGGGAATCTTAAACCCCATTACAGGTGATCTATTGCACCTGAAAGAATAACTCAGGACATAAAAAAATGGGAAACGGTTTTACCATTTCCCATCCTCAGTCCGCTTTTAAAATACGACTATTTCTTTTTACTTCTATTAACAAACCTCATCTTGTATTCAGTTTTGATATTTCCTTTTGCAATAGCATCAAGTTTGCTTTTCAGCATAGTTTTGCGCAAAACACTCACTTTGTCAGTAAATAACTTCCCTTCTATATGATCGTATTCGTGCTGAATTACGCGTGCTGGTAATCCATCTACATCTTCAATATGCTCGTTCCAGTTTTCATCAAGGTATTTAATCTTGATGTTGGGCTTTCTTGAAATGTTTTCCCTTATGTCAGGAATACTTAAACATCCCTCGTTAAAGTTCCAGGGCTCGCCGGTTTCTTCCAAAATTTCGGCATTGATGAAAACCTTTTTATAGCCGGGTGTTCCGTCTTCATCTTCACCAGTATCTACAATAAACAAACGGATGGGTAAACCGATCTGAGGAGCCGCCAGTCCTACGCCATTTGCATAATACATGGTGTCGAACATGTTCGCAATAAGTTGTTTCAAATCAGGGTAATCCTGATCAATATCAGCACCTGTTTTCTTCAAAACAGGATCGCCATATGCTACTATTGGTAATTTCATTATAAAGTATTTTTTTTCAAACGTTTAGGTTTGAAGGTATTTATTTTATTTCCCCACGCCTGTTAAGATTTATCGTTTTTCGAGATGTTCCACAAAACGTATATGAGTTGTTGCCTTACAAGAGACAAATTGGCACAAAAATAAGCATTTATTCCAGTATCGGGCTGAAAGTGAAAATATTCAATTGCGCTGCATCTAAAACCTCATTTGCAATTTGATTAATTCCGCTTGTAGTAACCTGATTAATTTTTTGAAAAACCTGTTCCAATGAATCAATTTGATCATGGTCGATGAGGTTTTTTGCCATCGATATAATAAGGCCGATCCTATTTTCTTCACTCAGGGCAATCTGACCTATAAATTTATTTTTAGCTTTTTGTAGCTGTACATCATTCAGAGGATTATCTTTTAATTTTTTCATTTCTTTGAAAATTAATGACAATGCTTTTTGGTGTTTTTCTTTATCAGTTCCAAAGTAAATGGAAAAAATGCCCGTATCACTTAGGGGAGAGAAGTTTGATTCGATGGTGTAGGCTATACCATATTTTTCCCTGATCTGCAGGTTTAAGATTGAGCTCATCCCGTTGCCTCCAAAATAGTTGTTAAGCAGCATTAATCCCGCCTTTTGCTCACTATGAGTAGAAAAGGTTTGCATGCCTAAAATACAATGCGACTGTGCTATAGGTTTATTAATTTCAATGGTTTGGGGTTTTAAAATAACTGGTTTGACTCTGTTTAGTGAAGGGGAGTTTTCTTTCACTTCAGAAAAATATTTATTTCCCTTATTTGCTACATTTTTAAAGGTGTAGTTTCCCAGAACAGCTACCACAATTTCGTTTGTACGGTAATTTGCATTTCTGAAATTAATTACATCTTCTCTTGTAAAATTATTTACGCTATCTGTTGTACCCAGGATATTGTTTCCCAGCGGATTACCTGCAAACAACATGTCTTCAAAATCATCATTGATGGCTTCTTCCGGCTGATCGAGATAAGATGCAATTTCATCAAGAATGACGCCTTTTTCTTTATCCATTTCTTCTTCTGGAAAGGTGGAATGAAAAATAATGTCGTTGAATAAATCCAGCGTTCTATCAAGATAGGGATTTAAAAAGGAAGCATGAACACAGGTATATTCCTTAGTAGTATAGGCATTCAAATCTGCCCCTACACTTTCCAGTCGGTTTAGGATTTGATTGGTACTGCGTTTTTCGGTGCGTTTGAAAATTAAGTGTTCGATGAAATGGGCTAAACCTGCTTTTTGTTCGGGTTCATCGCGGGAGCCGGTATTCACGATAATGCAAGCATGAGATATGGTAGAAGCCGAAGGTACGTGTAGCACACGAATGCCATTAGCTAAGGTATGAACATTGTATTCCATTGACCGGTAAAGATAAGGAACATATTTCAGTGGATTTTCTCTTTCATGTAATTATTGAATGACTAGTTTATTGCTTATCGACACATTTAGTGCTTTCATCGCTGAACTGGAAGAAATAATCATAGTTTTAAGGATATTTAAGCAGGAATATAAATCCATGTTTGCAGGGCCTGATAAAACCCTTGTGGCGGTTAATTCTATTACGCTGGCGGCAAGTACAAATGAAAATAACGTGATTTACAACTGGAGCCCTATTGATTTTCTCAGCGACCCGACCATATTGAACCCCATTTGTACGGCAACCAGAAGCATGACATATACCTTAACCATTTAAACTATAACATTTCCGAGTCTGGGTATGGAATGTTTAAATCTGAGATCAGCTTCTCTTTTGTTGGCCTGCGTAATGCCAGGAAAACAAAGTTAGCAAAAGCAAAAATCAAAAAGAAAGCATTATGGGTAAGGTAGAAACCAACCACATTGAAAAGCGCACCGCCCTCTAAAAGAGCAGCGCCGATGATGAAGGCACTTTGGTATTGATCGATCTTGCTTTCGGTTGAAGCAGTTTTGTCGACCTTGGAAATTACATTCCTGAAAAAATAAATACTCGCTGTGATAGTCATTAAGCCCATAATTGGAAATATCGGGTTAAAAGGTGCCGAGTGTGCTGGGTTGGCATCAAAAAACATGATGTCGCGGTTAAGGAAAATGGTAATCAATGCAAAAAGAAATACGCCGCCGCATAAAGCGAGGTGAATAGTTTGTAACGGTTTTAGTTTGTTGTTCATTTGTTTAATTAACAATTAATTGATTTAAGAAATATAAGAACCTTGGCTTCAATGGATCTTATATTTCTTAATCGTTTATACTACAATGTTACTTATCAATTCCTTCAAGCGCAAATAAAAATGCCCAACGCAGGGAAACGTCTTTCAAATAGTCGAAACGGCCTGATGCGCCGCCGTGGCCAAATTCCATATTGGTTTTAAGCAATAGTACGTTTTTATCTGTTTTCATCGCCCTGAGTTTGGCCACCCATTTTGCGGGTTCAAAATATTGCACCTGGCTATCGTGTAAGCCTGTGGTAACGAGTAGGTTCGGATAAGCCTTTTTCTCCACGTTTTCATAAGGTGAATAACTTTTCATATAATTGTAGGCATCCTTTTTCTTCGGATTTCCCCATTCATCAAATTCATTTGTGGTCAGCGGAATACTTTCATCCAGCATGGTATTTACTACATCTACGAAAGGTACGTCGGCGATGGCTCCGTTCCACAAATCATGTGCGAGGTTTACAACTGCCCCCATCAGCAAGCCTCCGGCACTGCCGCCGTGTGCATATAAATGTCCTTTTGAGGTGTATTTCTGGTCAATCAGATATTCTCCTGCGGCGATGAAATCGGTAAAAGTGTTTTTCTTTTTCATCAACTTGCCATCTTCGTACCATTGGCGACCCATTTCCTGGCCACCGCGGATATTGGCAATTGCATAAACAAATCCCCTATTGAGCAAACTTAAGCGTGGTGAGGAGAACGATGCATCCATTGTTGCACCATAAGAACCATAACCATACAGCAGCAGTGGTGCATTTCCGTTTTTTTCGACACCTTTTTTATATACCAGGGCTATTGGAATTTTTGTGCCGTCTTTGGCCGTTGCAAAAACACGTTCGGTGATATAATCTTTAGGGCTGTAACCTCCAACAACATCTTGCTGTTTCATCAGTTTCTGATCTTTCTTCTCCATATCGTAGTCATACACTGAGCTTGGAGTAGTTAAAGAAGTATAGTTGTACCGCAATGTTTTTCCGGTGTATTCAGGGTTAGCGCCAATTCCCGCAGCATAAACAGGCTCATCGAATTTGATGTAATAGTCGCTCCCATCTTTTTTAATTACACGTAATTCCGTTAAACCATTTTTCCGTTCAGAAAGCACCAGGTGATCTTTAAATTCATCACCGTATTCCAGTAAAACATCTTTACGGTTGGGAATTACTTCTTTCCAGTTTTCCTTCTCTGTTTTATCCAATGGACATTCCATTAAACGGAAATTTTTAGCGTTCCAATTGGTTATGATGTAAAACTTATCATCAACAGGCAGTACATCGTACAATACATCTTTGAATCTCGGACAAAAAACCTTAAAAGCAGCTTCTGGGTGGTCTGCATCAAGCATTCTGTACTCGGTGGTCAGCGTTCCCTGAGAGCCAATGAATATGTATTTTCCATTTTTCGATTTTGATACGCCGATATAATTTGTGTTGTCTTTTTCATCATATACAACCGCATCTTTTCCGGGATCGGTTCCCAAAACATGTTTCTTTATTTTTTCGCTCAATAAAGTAACCGGGTTTTTTGAGGTATAAAATAGTGTTTTATTGTCATTAGCCCATGCTACAGCACCTTCTGTATTCGTGATGGCATCTTTATATATTTCACCCGTTTCGAGATTTTTGACCTGTATAGTATATTGCCTGCGTGATACTTTATCTACGCCAAAAGCGAGCAGTTTATTGTCAGGACTAATACTAAAACCCGTAGCGTTATAGTAAGAGTGACCTTTTGCAAGATCATCTACATCTAACAGAATTTCTTCGGCAGCATTTAAACTGCCTTTTTTTCTGCAATATTTATAGTACTGCTGGCCATCATCGGTTCGGGTATAATAGAAGTAACCGTTTTTAAAAACCGGCACGGATTCGTCTTTCTCCTTAATCCGGTTCTTCATTTCATTGAACAAATCTGCCTGAAATTTTTCGGTTCCCTTCATCATGGTATCCAGATACTTGTTTTCAGCTTTCAGGTAATCGACCACTTTGGTACTATCTGGTCCTTTTTTAAAATAGTCAATCATCCAGTAATAATTATCCACTACAGTATCGCCATGGATTATTCGTTTGTGCGGTTTAATTTCTGCTATTGGAGGTTTGGCTTCCGGCCATGCTATTGATTTCATTTCTTGTTTTGTGGGATTATTGCAAGCTGTTATTGCACCAAGCAAAATCAGCGAGGGAAAGATACGTTTCATCATGATGGTTTGGTTCAGGTTTTATGCAATTTAAACTTTTTATCGGAGATTCTGATTTTGGAAGAGATGGTTCGGTCTTGTATGGGTGTTTATCCACTCCCTTTTATTATTTGTTTCTCCCGCAGATCAAGTTGATTTACGCAGATTTAAAGATTATCAGTTATTACACTAAACGAATATTATCATTTTGATAAAAATTCACCATCGTTCTGATATTCATTCAAATTGAAAAAATAGATGCTAAATTGCCACATCAAATATTAGTAATGAAATTAGGGTACAAAAAGATAGTTGTTAAAGTTGGATCAAATGTAATTACACAAGCAAATGGTTTACCTGATGAACCGCGGATTCAGCATTTAGTTAATCAGCTGGCGGAGATTAAAAAACAAGGTATAGAAGTTATATTAGTTTCATCAGGTGCAGTAGCTGCAGGAAGGAGCTTGATCAAGGTTTCTGAAAAACAGGATGCTGTTACCACGCGACAATTGCTTGCAGCTATTGGTCAGGTAAAATTGATTAACACCTATTCAAATTTCTTCGAGCCTCATCAAATTAAATGTGCACAGGTTTTGGTTACTAAAGAAGATTTTCGTGACCGGGCACATTATCTGAACATGAAAAACTGTATGCAGATCTTATTGCAGAACGAAGTTATCCCTGTTGTTAACGAAAATGATGTGGTCTCGGTTACTGAACTGATGTTTACAGATAATGATGAGCTTGCCGGGTTGATTGCTTCCATGCTGAATGCCGATGCGCTTATCATTCTCAGTAACGTAAATGGCATTTACAATGGCGATCCAAAGCTTGAGGGTTCCCGTGTTATTGAAGAAGTGACTGGTGGAGTGGCTAATTTAACATCATTTATCCAGACGGGTAAATCGCAGTTTGGCCGGGGTGGTATGATTACGAAAACTACCATGGCGCAAAAGGTTGCAAAACTGGGTATCAATGTTCACATTGCTAACGGAACAACCGATCATGTGCTTACGTCATTACTAAATAATGCGATTGTTCACACCCGCTTTATTCCGGAGAAAACCAAATCAGGAAAGAAAAAATGGATTGCACATTCAGAAACATCGGCGACAGGAGTTGTTAAATTGAACGATGGTGCTAAAACGGTATTAACGTCGGGCAAAGCTACAAGCCTGTTGCCTGTTGGAATTATAGCCATACAAAGCGACTTTTTAAAGGGTGATATCATTAAAATTGTGGATGAGAATAACCAGATGATTGGTTTGGGTATTGCTGAATACGGATCGGATAAAGCTAAAGAAAGGATCGGGCAGAAAAAGCAAAAGGCGCTGGTACACTATGATTATTTTTATTCGGTGATATAAGCTGAAAGGCTAAACAAAAAGGTTAAAGTGGACTGTTTGAGCAATTGTATTGATACTCTCTACTTTATTCTGCTATTTTATATTAAAAATGGACTACATAACATACTTCGAAAAAGCACAGAAAGCTACACGCACAATGGTTGGCCTTGATAAAGAACTCATCAATACGGTGTTATCCTCGGTGGCAGATGCGTTAATTTCAAATACTGAACACATCCTTAAGGAGAACGGAAAGGATTTGGCTAAAATGGATGCCAACGATCCGAAATACGACAGACTGAAACTGACTGAGCAACGCATTAAAGATATTGCCGGGGATGTGAAGAATGTAATCAACCTGAACAGTCCGTTTGGTGAAATTCTCTCGGAAAAGATACTGGAGAATAAACTCCAGATTCAGAAAGTCCGGGTGCCATTAGGCGTGGTTGGTGTAATATATGAAGCCCGCCCGAATGTTACGGTTGATGTTTTTTCACTTTGCTTTAAAACAGGGAATGTTGCCGTGTTAAAGGGCGGTAGCGATGCCGAATTCTCTAATCTAGCCATTGCACATATCATCCATGGCGTTTTGACAAAGTATGAGATCAGTGTTGATGTACTTACGCTGCTTCCTGCTGAAAGAGCCGCCACTGAAGCATTATTAAATGCAAGAGGTTTTGTGGATGTATTGATTCCCAGAGGCAGCCAGTCGCTCATTACATATGTCCGGGAGCATAGTAAAATTCCGGTTATTGAAACCGGAGCTGGGATAGTACATACTTATTTTGATGAATCCGGTGATTTGCAAAAGGGTAAAGACATTCTTTTCAATGCAAAAACAAGAAGAGTTAGTGTGTGCAACTCATTGGATTGTGTTCTCATCAATCAGAATAGATTAGCTGATTTGAATGAACTTTTAGCTCCGCTGGCCGCGGGAGATGTGGAAATATATGCAGATGCAAAAAGTTATGAAGTATTAGCGTCTTCGTACCCTTCTGAATTGCTGAATCAGGCTACACCTGAGCATTTCGGTACAGAATTTCTATCCTTGAAACTGGCCGTAAAAGTGGTTGATGATTTAGAGGGAGCACTCAACCATATTGCCGAGTATAGTTCAAAACACAGTGAAGCCATCATTTCTGAAGATGCAGGGAATATTGCCAGGTTTCTCAACCATGTTGATGCGGCTGCGGTATATGCCAATGCCTCAACAGGATTTACTGATGGCGCACAATTTGGTTTAGGTGCAGAAATAGGGATTAGTACTCAAAAACTTCATGCCCGTGGGCCAATGGGGCTTGAAGAATTAACGAGTTATAAATGGGTAATCAGAGGTGACGGACAAGTGAGGAAGTAAATAAGTATATGCTTTAGGGTAATTTAGGAAGAAGGTTATATCTCAAACACTTCTCCTCTTTTGGGCATTTCGACATTAAAACCATCTTCTTGTATGGCAATTGATAAACTTTCCATGCTTTTTTCTTCACCATGCACCAGAAAAACCTTTTTAGGCTTGCCGGTTTGTTTAATGGTATTCACTAAGTCGTCATGATCGCCATGGCCACTTAATAAGTCAGTTTGGCGTATGGTTGCATAAACCATCATTTCACGATCTTTTATTCTTACAATTGGTGCACCACTTAGCAGTTTGTATCCAAGCGTTCCTTTTGCACAATAACCGATGAAAAGAATGGTACAATAATAATTCTGAATGTTGTAATATAAGTGATCCTGAATTCTTCCGCCTTCTAACATTCCTGCAGAAGAAATGATAATACAGGGATCAAAATAGTTTGAAACATCTTTACTTTCTTTCATGGTTTGAACGTAAGCCAGGTGTTCAAATTCAAACTCATCACCCATGGTTTTATAGAAATCTTTTGCCTCCTGATTGACCAGGTTATGGTGTTTTCTATAAACTTCAGTTGCCTGGATAGCCATCGGACTATCTACGAAGATCTGAACAGGGGGAAGCAATTTTTTAGTGAAGATTTGATTCAGGGCAAAAACCAGAGACTGAGTCCTGCCAATGCTAAAGGCGGGAATAATTAGCCGTCCCGGAGTTTTAATGCAGGCTTCGGTGATTTCTTTTATTAGCCGTTCTTCAAGCGTTTGGTCTTTGCTATGGTAGCGGCCACCGTATGTGGATTCACAAACAAAATAATCTACCGGAGGAATAGGTTCTGGTTTCACTAAAACGGGATAGTGCTCGCGGCCAATGTCGCCTGAAAAGGCTATTTTTTTCTCTTCACCGTTATCGTTTATGGTCAAGACGGCTGCGGCAGCACCTAGCAAATGGCCTACCGGAATAAAAGTCAGGCTGATATCGCCATTAATTTTGAAGGGTTTGTTGAATGCAATGGTTACAAACCGGTCGATGGTATCCATGACATGTTTGTGCAGGTATAAAGGTTTTGGTCCGCTAAAATTACCTCGCTTGGTGCGTGGTTTCCGGCTTTGCTTTCTTAAAAACAGTTCGACGGAGTCGTACAATAATATGGAGCTTAATTCTGCGGTTGGTGCGGTACAAAGTATCTGACCATCAAAACCAAGTCGTACAAGTGTAGGTAAATTGCCGGAATGGTCGATATGCGCATGAGTTAAAATTACGAGGTTAATATCGGTTGGGTCGAAAGGGAATTGTTGATTTTCTTCCTGATAGGTTTCTTTTTCATAGTCCAAGCCGCAATCTATCAGTATTTTATAATTTCCAATTTCAAGCAAGTGCATACTTCCTGTTACTTGTTGTGCTGCGCCCCAAAACGTTAACTTCATCTTCTAATCTTTCCGTAAATTGTTTGGTGTAAAGTAATACAAATGGTTGGAATTTTAAATAACAGCAAGTAATTTTTTAGTTATCGCATTGTTTAAATAGTTCTGTTTCCTGAAAACATTTATGTGGACTTAGATAGTCATTACGCTTACTGATCAAAAGCAGTATCTTTGTTAAAAAACATATTGTATGCAAGAACCCTTTGATATAGAAATAGGCCCGGTAAGCTATTCGGTTTTTCCTGAAGGCAATGATACCTATACCATCTTTAAAGATGGAAAAGAATATATTCAGATCATGAAAGATACCTCATCAATATGGCTGAAAATGGACTATAAAACCGAACTTCCCATATTTGAGGAGGATGAAGAAGTGAATGCTATTGGACAGGCAATTGCGCATTATGAGCCTGAAGAAGAAGACGAGGAGGATTTGTAGTACCCCTTTGTATAAAGCAAAAAGTCCCGACATGCGGGACTTTTTGCTTTATGGTCAAATATTATCTTGTACAGTTTGCTGTCCAGGTTTGACCATCTTTAACAACAAGCATTTTAAGTGAGCTCGCATCGATAGTGATTCCTGTTAATCCCGTACCAACACTAACGTATGAATTATCGCCCGTTTTCTCGAATTTTACGCCAGTGATATCGGGGATATTACTGCCGAAGTAAAAGTTGTAGGTTTCACCCACTTTGCTCACCGTTACTTTTCCGTCAGAGCTGTTAATTGTTGTTTGACCATTACGGTAAGAAACGGTTCCGTTATAGGTACCAACGAAAAAATCTTTGTCTGCCGGATCTGTATCTTTCTTACAAGATACCATTACAGTTAATGCAATTAAAAGCATGCTGAAAATTTGAATTGTCTTTTTCATGTTTTGTTTTTCAATTTGGAAATTGTCTGGTAGAGACAATTTCGGTTAGTTAAATGTAACAGGCTGTTTACAATGACTATGCCAAAAGGTGTAAAAAATGAATGAAGCTTCTTCAGGTGGTAATAGTTAAAATTTTACCATAAGGTAGTAAGTGCTTAATAGACAGGGATTTCCTGCTTATGGATTTTATCAGGACAACAATGAAACTAGTCATGATCAGTATTTTTTCTGGTGTCTTTATTAGCAAAGAGTGTTTACTAAAACAGAGCATGGGATTAACCTGCCCACCCATCCCTATCCAGACTTCTGTAATTGATGGCCTCTGCAAGGTGCTCAAGTTCTACATCCTCGCTATTATCAAGGTCGGCTATTGTCCGTGCTACTTTGAGGATGCGGTCGTAAGCGCGTGCAGATAAGCCGAGTCTTTCCATTGCCGATTTTAATAACTTTGTTCCTGCCTCACTGATATTACATACTTTCCGTACCATTTTAGCAGTCATTTGTGCGTTGTAGTGCAAGTCTGCCTGATCTGCAAAACGAAAGTCCTGCTTTTCTCTTGCCTTAATTACCCGTGTTCTGATTATCTCGCTTTTCTCTGCATTTTCTGATGAGGAAAGCTCTGAAAAGTCGACGGGGGTAACTTCAACGTGGAGGTCAATCCGATCTAATAAAGGACCTGATATTTTGCTGAGATATTTCTGAACGACGCCCGGGGCGCAAACACATTCTTTTTCGGGGTGGTTATAAAAACCGCAGGGGCATGGATTCATGGAGGCTACCAACATAAAGCTTGAAGGGTATTCCACTGCAAGACGTGCCCTTGAAATGGATATTTTTCTGTCTTCCAATGGTTGCCTCATTACTTCTAAAACGGTTCTTTTAAATTCCGGCAATTCATCTAAAAATAACACACCGTTGTGTGCCAGAGAGATCTCTCCTGGTTGTGGGTTTGCTCCGCCACCTACCAGTGCAACATCTGATACGGTATGATGAGGGGAGCGAAAGGGGCGAATGGTCATCAGGGCATCTGCTGCCGATAATTTTCCAGCTACAGAGTGGATTTTGGTGGTTTCGAGTGCTTCTGACAGATTTAGTGGCGGTAGTATTGTTGGCAAACGCTTAGCCAGCATGGTTTTGCCTGCGCCGGGCGGACCAATCAAAATCACGTTGTGACCTCCTGCAGCAGCAATTTCCAATGCCCGCTTAATGTTTTCCTGTCCCTTTACATCTGCAAAATCATAATCATAGTTGGCGATGTTTTTAACAAACTCTTTTCGGGTATCAATTTTAACGGGCGTTAAGAGTTCTGTTTTATTGAAAAGAGCAATTACCTGACTAAGTGTATCTACCCCATAAGCGGTTAAACCATCAACAATTGCTGCTTCGCGAACATTCTGCCTGGGAAGAACGAAGCCTGAAAAGCCATCCTCACGGGCCTTAATAGCTATTGGCAAGGCGCCTTTTATGGCTTGAATGCTCCCATCGAGCGAAAGTTCACCCATAATAAAAAAGTTTTCCAGCTCATCAGAGGGAATCTGCCCGGAGGCTGCAAGTATTCCAATTGCGATAGGCAGGTCGTAAGCCGAACCTTCTTTTTTAATGTCGGCAGGGGCCAGATTCACCAGGATCTTTTGACGAGGCATACGGAAGCCGGCAGTGCGAATGGCACTGTCTACGCGGCGTAAACTTTCTTTAACCGCAATATCAGGCAATCCGACCATAAAATATTTCGCGCCTGGACTGATGCTTACCTCAATGGTAATGGTTAAGGCGTTAACCCCAAATACGGCACTTCCGAAAGTTTTTACAAGCATTTTATTTCTTTAGAAAATAAAGGATGTTATGTTATTCGGGGATGGTTGACACTAATATAAGAAAAAATCAAATAGGTGGTTGTGTATTAATGGAAGATATCATACTCCAGTCTTAAAAAAGTAATGCAGTTGGACGGATAAATCAACACATAAAAAAATCCCAATCATTTCTGATCAGGATTATGTTTTATAATGGGTTTCAGGAGACCGTATTATCTTTTACCAAAAGGCATTTTTGGCATTCCTTTCATCATTGCTGCGGCGGCGGCAGGATTTGAAAACTGCTTCATCATTTTGCGCATATCTTCAAACTGTTTGATCAGTTTAGTTACTTCTTCTACTTTACTACCAGAACCTTTTGCAATACGCAATCTACGGCTTTGCTGAATGGCATCCGGGTTTTCTTTTTCAAAAGGCGTCATTGAATTGATAATGGCTTCAATAGATTTAAAAGCATCATCCTGAATGTCGACATTTTTCATCATTTTGCCTACTCCTGGAATCATGCCCATCAAATCTTTCATGTTGCCCATTTTCTTGATTTGTTGAATCTGGTTGTAGAAGTCGTTAAAATCGAACTTATTTTTGCGGATTTTTTTCTGTAGTTCTGCTGCTTCCTTTTCATCGAACTGCATTTGTGCACGCTCTACCAGGGAAACCACATCACCCATGCCGAGGATACGGGATGCCATACGATCCGGATAGAAAACATCTAATGCTTCCATCTTCTCGCCTGTACCGATAAATTTAATTGGTTTGTTTACAACAGATTTAATCGAAAGAGCTGCACCACCACGTGTATCACCATCTAGCTTGGTTAATACAACACCGGTAAAATCCAGGCGGTCGTTAAATACTTTTGCTGTATTCACAGCATCCTGACCAGTCATCGAGTCAACTACGAATAAGATCTCGTGTGGTTGGGTTTTCGCTTTAACCTCTGAAATCTCATTCATTAACGATTCATCGATAGCTAAACGACCAGCGGTATCAATAATGATCACGTTGTTTCCGTTTTGCTTACCGTGGGCGATACCTTCGAGGGCGATTCCAACAGGATCATTTGATTCCCGGTTTGCGTACACCGATACGCCTACAGAAGTTCCAAGTACCTCGAGCTGGTCTACCGCTGCCGGGCGGTACATATCACCTGCAACCAATAAAGGTTTTTTGCCTTTACCTTTTAAATACAAGGCCAGTTTACCTGCAAATGTAGTTTTACCTGCACCATTTAAACCTGCAATTAATATAATGGTGGGGTTTACTTTGATATCCAGCTCTGTTGCTTCGCCACCCATCAGGGCTGCAAGCTCATCGTTCATGATTTTGGTTAGCAACTGGCCTGGTGAAACCGAAGTTAATACGTTTTGACCTAATGCTTTTTGCCTCACCTCATCCGTAAATGTTTTGGCTGTTTTATAGTTAACGTCGGCATCTAATAACGCTTTACGAATCTCCTTCATGGTTTCTGCCACGTTGATTTCCGTAATGCTGCCTTGTCCTTTTAATACTTTAAATGCTCTGTCTAGCTTGTCCTGTAAATTATCAAACATCTTTATATAAGCTAAAAGCCCCTGCCGTGCAAAAGCTACTTGTTTTTAATAAAAGGCAAATGTATCAAATTTTGGTTGTAAATCTTTGCAACTCAAAGTCAAAACTTAAACTCATGTGTCAATATATTTTTTGCTCCATGCAACATTTACACATCATGGTGGTCTTATAGTCACTAACTAAACCAAATGAAACGCTGGGCATTCCTATTTTTAACTTTTATTTCTGCTTACTGTGCGGCACAGGATCCGGCTAAGCAAAAGCAATTACAAGCGATAAGAACGAATCAATTACCCAAAATTGATGGTGTTTTGGATGATGCCTGCTGGGAGAATGTGCCAGTTGCCACAGATTTTTTTGAGATCAGGCCTGTTCCGGGCCGCGTGGAGACAAAAGAAAGGCGAACAGAAGTAAAAGTAATCTACGATGACGTGGCCATTTATGTATATGCCCGAATGTATGACGACAGGGACAGTGTATCCCATGAACTTGTATCTCGCGACAATATTGGGAATGCCGATTTCATTTCGATTATTGTAGATCCGTTTTATGATAAAATGAATGGCAATGGGTTTTTTGTAACGGCTGCAGGTGTTCAATTCGATGCCAAATATTCTCAGGTGGGCGATGAGGACCCAAACTGGAATGCGGTATGGGAAAGCGCGGTTAAAATTGATGATCTGGGCTGGAGCTGTGAAATGAAGATCCCCTATTCGGCTTTACGCTTTTCGACAAAGGATATTCAAAACTGGGGGCTTAATTTCAGCAGGAGAATTCAGCGTAGCAATACACAAACATTCTGGAACTTTGTAAACCCGACCGTGAATGGCTTTATCAATCAGGAGGGCCTCTGGATGGGTATTCAAGATATTAAGCCACCGCTTCGATTGTCTTTTTCGCCCTATGTTTCGGCATACGTAAACCATTATCCGGCAAATTTACCAGGTGTAAAAAATACTACTGCACGCTTCAATGGTGGTATGGATGTGAAATACGGGATCAATAACAGCTTCACCCTCGATATGACGCTGGTGCCGGATTTCGGACAGGTCCAATCTGATAACCGCATTCTGAACCTTACTCCTTTTGAGGTCAAGTTTAACGAAAACCGGCAGTTCTTTACCGAGGGAACGGAACTTTTTAATAAGGGAGACTTATTTTATTCGAAGCGTATCGGTTCAATACCATCTTACTATGACTATTCCGGAGTGACTGGAAGCGATAAGATAATTAAAGACCAAAAGGAGGCTAAGGTGTTGAACGCGACCAAAATTTCAGGTAGAACTGCGAAAGGGTTGGGCATAGGGATATTTAATGCCATTACCAATAGCATGAAAACAGAGGTTGAAGATACTCATGGAAATTTAAAGGAAGTAGAGACGCAGCCGCTTACCAACTATAACATTCTGGTGTTTGATCAGTCGTTGAAAAACAATAGTTCTGCAACCTTTATCAATACGAATGTTTTAAGGCAAGGGAGCGCTTATGATGCCAATGTATCAGCGTTACTGTTCAATTTAAATAATAAAGGGAACAAGTACTTTGTGAATGGCAATGGTAAAATGAGCTATTTGAGGGGAGCTGAAACCAGTACCGGATATAGTTATACCCTTAGGTTTGGAAAGCAGAGCGGTAATTTTACCTGGAGCTATAATCAGGTGTATGCTGACGATAAATTCGATCCATCGGATATGGGATTTTTTACCAATAATAACTTCCTTGATCAGCGTATTGGTTTGGGCTACAGTGTGTATAAGCCCAGTAAGTGGTATAATGAATGGCAAAACTGGCTAAATCTAAATTACTCCAGAAGGGCTATTCCGGGCAATTATCAAAGTGCCGGGATGAACGGAGGTTCGTATGTACGCTTTAAAAATTTATGGTCGGCAGAAGTTGACCTGAGTTATGATGCCAAGGGCAACGATTATTATGAGTCGCGAAACGGGCAGGTTTATAAGGCTCCGGAGCGGTATGGTGTTTCATTATACATTAACCCTAACCGGGCTAAGGCCTATAATTTCGGAGGGAATATCCGCTTTTTTGAACAACAGCTTTTTGGTGGAAAAGAGTATAATTTTTATCTGTTCCAGAACTTTAGGTTAAATGATGAAGTGGCGTTTGGATTAGACCTCAATTATAACCCGAATTTCAACTATGTAAACTGGGTAACCCTGCAAGGAGGTCAATCCATCTTTTCGCGGTATGACAGGCGGACGGTAGAGAACTCATTTGATGCGAAGTATACTTTTACCAATCTGATGGGGGTTACAGTTGTGTTGAGGCATTACTGGAGCGACAGGCGTAATAAAGATTTCTTTTCGCTTAAGCCAGATGGCAATCTGACAGACTATCAGGGGCCTGCCTTAACCGGGACCGACCGGAACTATAATGTTTTCAATATCGATCTGATTTACACCTGGCAGTTTGCCCCGGGTAGTACATTATCGGTTTCGTATAAAGATGCTGCCGAAACTTACAACACCTATTATACTCAGCGCTACAACAAAAATCTTGATGGTATTCTATCGGCGCCGCAGAACAACAGTTTATCGGTGAAGGTTTTATACTATGTAGACTATTTGGATCTGAAGAAAAAACACAGGAAGATTTAAACTTATCTCGGAAAGGTAAAGGCAAAGCCCAGCGCAAGTGTCTGGCTCGCCTGAATTTTATTGGTTCCGGTATCATCATCAAACAGCATTACCCCTGTTAAGCTGGTGTTCATGAAACGATTGATTTTTGCTGTTAGTGCGATATCTAACCTATGATCTATCTTTTTTGCCTGAAAATCTTTGTAAGGAATAAACATTGCGTACCTGGCTTTCAGATTGGTGTTGGTGAAAATGTCTTTATCAAAAGCCGTAACTACCTGAAAAGCCAGCTCATTTTTGATGTTTTTGCCTTTTTCAACTGCATAAACCTCATTTTTATTGTCATAAACTGCGGTATCGAGAACAAAAGTTTGACGGGCAGTACCTGTACCAATTCTGGTAGAGAAATATTTTACAGGTTTGTATTCAAAACCGACAGATTCGGTTAAATACCCTGGAGCCATAAATCTTGAGATTAATACCTGTTGTTCATCCCCGTTGCCATCTCTATAGTATCTGTAACCACTGTCAAACTGCGATTCAAAGGTTACCGATCCGAAAAAGAACCAGCTTTTCGATAGCTGAAAAGATGCTTTATTATCCCAATAAATACGGTCGTTGGTTTTCTTTTGCAGCTGATCTTTGTTTTTAATTTTTCCATACTGCAAAATAACCTCGCTCACATAACTGTAACTGTCTTTGCTGTACTCGGCTTTGTAATTAATAAGACCGCCAACTGCTACCGAATTTGTTCCACCACCTTTCCAGTTATTGCTAAATTGTGCCTGGTTTACGTTGATGCCAATATTGGTTTTTGTTTTCCAATAGTTAACCTTCGCATTCACCACCAAAGGCTTAATATTTACCGGTTCAAAATTTAACGGACCCTGTCTGCTGGGCAAAGGACTACGTTTCAACTTGATTTCCATTCCTTTGGTATTGATGGGAACGGTATCAACTTCCTGTGCAAACAAATGAGCTGAGCAAAAACTTAGAATCAGGAATACGGTAGATAAACAGGTCTTCATTACCTACAAAGAAAAAGAAAAATTCGGGAGATAAAAAGCATTTAACAAAATGATTGTCGTACTGACAATTGTAACTCGCTTTAAATGAATTTATAAACTCAGCTTCAACCAGCCGAACCAGTTTCCTTTTTTCAGATAGTTTAAATTGCTATCGTTTTGATAGGCTTCTTTCTCAAAAATGATGTTCCTATAGGCTACATCATGGTTTTTAAAGCGAAGCAAATTGATCAAGTAGTTGATCAGGTATAGCAAATAGAACGGTAAAATAAGCAATTCCAGCTGCTGTCTTAAATGGATCCGTTCATGGTTGATTATTTGCATATCAGCTTTATAACGTTCAGATTTAAGCAGGATAAACGGAAAAATTGCCATTCCTGCTGCGGGTAATCTCTTTACGATAATGATGGGGGCCATCACAGTTTCTCAATAGTTAATTTAGGAAGCGGAGGCAGTTGAAGTGCCCTGGGGTTGATGCGATAACTTCTGTATGCGTTTCTGATAAACATATTAAAAGCGTAGTCATCAGCATCGAGCACAAACTGATAAGTAGGGCGATATTGCTGCATAAAATCAGTTAGCTCTGAATCTTTTATTCCCAATACCTGCTGAACGAGGTTGGCATTGAAACGGTAATCAATAAGGTCTTCACGATAGTCTTTTTCCAGTATTTTCTGGAGGTGACGGGCATTCCTTCCCTGCCTGCTGAGGAGATTGTAAATGGCATCGATACCCAGCCCTACCCCGCCATTCCCCAGATTTAGCAGGTCTTTACTGCTTCCTTTTAATATCTGATAGCGGTATTCCTGTTTCGATTTTTCATAGAGTTCCTGAGGACTTAATCTTTTTTCCTTGATTACCACATCCCGCAGGCGTATGCCTAAAGATTTCAACTGAAAATAGGCTGCTGTTTGACCTTTAAAGACGATGGTATCAACGCCATAGCCCGATAGCGCTGCCACGAGTGTATCGCCAGGGATTGCGTAAGTACTAAATTCACCTTTGGTGTTATTGTAAAGGCCGTCACCGGTGCGGATATTATAGATGTAAACTTTTGCCAGGCGTTGTTTGGTTTCCTTGTCAATTACAATTCCCTGCACAGGTTTAGTTTGTGCATAAAGCATTGCAGAGCAACCAAAGCAGAAAAAAAATAAAGCAAAAAGTCTCATTAGTCTACAAAACTACAAATAACTGTAGTGCAATGTTTAGCATTAACATTATTTAACCTTCAGTATTTGTCCGAGTCTGATGCTGTCGGCTGTCATTTCGTTTAACATTTTAAGTTCATCAACGGTGAGGTTGAATCGCTTTGCAATGTTGTAAAGCGTATCACCTTTAACAACTGTATAAGTGCCGTCGGCCAGAATTGGCTTTGCACCTGCCGGTGGGGTATCAACAGGTGTAAATTTCTTTTTTTCCTGTGGAATGTTCTGATTGATTTCAGTAAACACCCGGTCTTCACGCGCAATTTTTTGTTTTTCACTTTCAGACTGATCATATTGATAGAGCTGATATTTTTCGATCGTATTGATGAGCAGATCCGGATATCTGGGGTTTGTTGCATAGCCCGCCGTTTTTAATCCCTGCGCCCAGCTTTTATAATCGTTTTTATCTAACTGGAAAAGAAAGCTATAGCGTTTACGTTTCAGAAATTCGGAGTGGTCTTTAAATGATTCCCGAGCATCTTTATAAACTCTGAAGCAGTCATTTTTCTGGTCATCATCGCGGAAATAGTTTTTGCCCTTCCAATCCGAAGTACATTTAATTCCGAAGTGGTTGTTGGCATATTTGGCAAGATCGCTGTTTCCACTCCCCGATTCCAGGATGCCCTGCGCAAGGGTGATGCTGGCAGGAATTCCATAGGCATTCATCTCTTCTATGGCTACAGCTTTAAACTCATCAATATAGCTTAGCGTATTATAGCTTTTGTAACTGTTGTTATTGGCTTTATTTGCTGCTTTTTCAATTTGCTTGTTGTTGCTGGAG
Source organism: Pedobacter frigidisoli (assembly GCF_032678525.1). Classification (GTDB taxonomy): domain Bacteria; phylum Bacteroidota; class Bacteroidia; order Sphingobacteriales; family Sphingobacteriaceae; genus Pedobacter; species Pedobacter frigidisoli_A. Next base: position 707,725 of record NZ_JAVTSE010000002.1, on the reverse strand, counting down.
TATTTCCGGGAAGCGCCACATGAGCATAAAAATAAAAAAGCAAAGGCTAGTACAGATAACTGAAGGTATGAACGCATGGGTATGGTGGATTGCAAATTTTTGGTAATTGGTTAGTTGTAGCGGATTAGTATTTGATTTTTTGACCAGGCTTAATCTTATTGCTTTTCATGCCATTTTTCTTCATGAGTGCCTTTATAGTTGTTCCTTTTTTCTTTGCGATTACGCTAAGGTTATCTCCTGATTTTACCGCGTAAACTCTGGCGGAGGTTCTTCTTTTCCGGTGATAGGTTGATGTGGCATATACAGGCTCTACATATCCTTCAGGGCGTTCATCATATTGGTAAAGCTCATATTTTTTAACCACGGCTACTACCTGGCTGGCCCAGCTCCGGCTTCGGGCATAACCACTGCGCTGGATTCCTCTTGCCCAGCCTTTATAATCGTACTGATCATATTTGGCGAAGAGGTTGTTGAAAGGTTCGCGTGTTTCCATGATTTCTACGAAATGGCTGTAGGATTCATCTGCACTTTCATAATCCCGGTACGAGGAATGAATTTCTGCGTTATTGTTAGGACCTTTTACGCCAAAATGGTTATTAAGATATTGAGCAATCCTGCTGTTTCCAGCTGCTGATTCATGGATAGCCACGGCCAGAATGATACTCGCCGGAATTTTATGGTCGCGCATCAGGTTTTGGGCAAATTCTACATGTTCCGTGATGTAATCCTCTGTTGTCTGGGCTTTCGCAACAATTCCTGATAAAAGGAGAAGACAAAAAGTAACTATATATTTCATTCTTATTACTGTTAACATCATTACCGCGTTCCACGTAATGACGATCATTTTTATTTCTTTCTGATCACAAATAACCCATCTCTAACAGGGAGTATAAGTTTTTCAACCCGGTCATCTTCAGCTATTTTATCATTAAAGCTAGTGATATTCCTGGTGTCTTTATCCTGTTTCTCCTGCAGTACTTTTCCACTCCATAACACGTTATCCACAATAATGATCCCACCAGAACGTACCCGGTCGAAAATCATATCATAATAAGTTCCGTTATTTTTTTTATCGGCATCAATAAATACTATATCAAAAACCTCGTTCAGCAGGCCTATCGTTTCACTGGCATTTCCCAGGATGTATTTAATTTGATCGTTATACGGGGATTGTGCAAAACTGGCCCGAACCATATCTTCCAGTTCTACATTTATATCAAGTGTATAGAGCATACCATCGCTGGTTAAACCTTCTGCAAGACATAGCGTAGCATAGCCTGTAAAAGTGCCGATCTCTAAGATCCGTTTTGGCGATATCATTTTACTGAGCATGCTTAACACACGTCCCTGATAGTGGCCGGAAATCATCCGGGGCATTAAAACTTTAAGGTTGGTTTCGCGATCGATGTGCTGAAGTAATTCATCTTCAGGCTCGCAATATTGAGTGAGGAGGTGTTGTAAATCGTCGTTTATCAAGCTCATGTATTCGGTTATAAACGGTTGGTTTCCATAAAATATTGTAAAATGATCGTAGCGGCGATGGTATCAACACGCTCTTTATTCTGTCTGTCGGACTTTTTTAATCCGCTTTGCATGATCGCCTGGTGCGCCATTTTCGAGGTGAAACGTTCGTCTACCCAATGCTGAGGCATTGCAGGAAAAGCTTTTTTGAGTAAGGTAGAGAAGCCCTTTACATGTTGTTTCGAATCGGAATCTGATCCATCCATTTGTTTCGGATCACCCAGTACAAATGCCTCTACGGTTTCAGTTGACAGGTATTTTTTGATATAGTCAATTGCATCCTTCGGGTGTACAGTATCGAGGCCTGTTGCAATAATTTGCAGGGGATCTGTAACGGCAATACCGATGCGTTTAGTTCCATAATCGAAGGCGAGGATACGGGCCATATTAATTTTTTAAGCTTTAATTGCGGGTAGAGCACCTACAGCTGATTTAATTTTAAACGCCAAAGGTAAGGTTTTTTACGGAATGGGTTTTTTACTGGCGGCTGTTCCATGCTGCAGGATATAGAGATTTGTGAAATCTGACTCCACCCCTACTCCGCATGGAGACCGGGGTTTTACGCTAAAAGGTGGAGTTATGCAGGATTATAGTCAGATTAGATGGCACACTGCCCATCCGCAGGCTTAAGGGAAACCAGGCAGAAAGGTAGTTGAAACCCGGGAATTTTAAGTGTCTTAGCCAGATAATTTTATTATCATCTACGGCAAGTTTGGCGTGCTGAAGCATCGAATATCATATCTATTTCTTATTTTGCACCAAATGCAGTTTAAACAGATCATAGGACAAGACAGGATTAAGCAACAATTGGTTCAAACGGTTAAGGAAAACCGGGTAAGCCATGCGCAGCTATTTTTGTCGCCTGCTGGCTCAGGTGCAGTGCCTTTAGCTATTGCTTATGCTCAGTACATCAACTGTTTAGATAAGGGTGTTAGTGATAGTTGCGGCGAGTGTTCGAGTTGCAGGAAGTATGAGCGACTTATTCATCCTGATTTGCATTTCTCCTATCCTTTCTTTGCTTCGGCCAGTACAAAAACTGCTGTAGACGTATTGGAAGAATGGAGGGCAATGCTGATGCAGGATACCTATTTTGACATGGATATCTGGCGTTCGAAGCTTGATGCGGCAAATAAACAGGCCAATATTCCGATTGCTGAATGCCATGACATCATTAAAAAATTAAGTTACAAGGCCTTCGAGGCGGAGACAAAGGTTTTGATTATGTGGCTGCCTGAATATCTGGACAAATCGGGTAATGCTTTGCTAAAACTGATTGAAGAACCACCAGCCAATACCCTTTTTATTCTGATTGCACAAAACCAGGATCAGATATTGACCACAATTCTTTCGCGGACACAGATCGTGAAAATCCCGAAACTCACGGGAGAGGAAGTTTCGGATTATTTGCGTAACCATAGTGGTTTAACTGAACACCAGGCAATAGACTATGCGTTCCTGGCAGATGGCAATCTGATTGAAGCGAAATCGCTTGCTGCAGATGTTCAGACAGATAGTTCGGGCACATTTACCTCATGGTTAAGAATGGGTTTCGGCAATAAAGTGCCCGATTTGGTGGACTTTACTGATGAGGCAGCGAAATGGGGCCGTGAGAATCAAAAGAATTTTTTAAAATATGGTGTAAATTACCTGCGCGAATGCTGTTTGATTTTAAGTGGTGCAGAGGCGCTTGTTAAATTGCCGCCCCTAACCCTTGATACAGCAAAAAAATTAAGTACACATGTACTTACCCTGCCAATGGCTGAAGCCATTATTGGTGAGCTGGAAAAGGCACATTACCACATTGAAAGAAATGCAAATCCTAAAATTCTGTTTTTAGATGTATCTTTACAGTTGGTAAAAATTATAAAGTTTAAAACGCTCCCCGCGGGGACTCAATATATATACAATTAGATATGGGATGTGGAAGTTGTTCAACAGGTGGTGGTTGCACCCCTAATGGATGCAAAAGTAATGGCTCATGTGGTACCGGTGGGTGCCAGACTATGGAAGTTCACGATTGGTTATCCAATTTGGATATGCCTTCAAATTATAAACCTTTTCAGGTTACAGAAATAAAGTTTAAGGGCTCCCGTAAAGAGTTTTTCCTGAACAGCGATAATATTTATCTTGAGATTGGTGAGCTTGTTGCTGTTGAAGGGCCAACTGGTGGATTTGATGTGGGACATGTTTCGCTTACAGGCGAACTGGTTCGTATACAAATGAAACGCCGGAAGACTGCTTTAGATCAGGTGACGAAAAAAATATACCGGAAAGCCACAGAGGCCGACGTAGAGAAATGGAATGCCGCAAAGGGGATGGAATGGGAAACCATGCATAAAGCCCGTAAGCTGGCATTGGATTTACGTTTGTCGATGAAAATCAGTGATGTTGACTATCAGGCTGATAAGACTAAAGCTACCTTTTTTTATACCGCCGATGGCCGTGTAGATTTCAGGGAACTCATTAAAAAAATGGCGGAGAGTTTCCGTATCCGGATTGAAATGCGCCAGATTGGGATGCGCCAGGAGGCTGGCCGTTTGGGTGGTATAGGGTCTTGCGGCAGAGAATTATGCTGCTCTACCTGGTTAACCAACTTCAAAACCGTTTCTACAGCTGCGGCGCGTTATCAGAATCTTTCTTTAAATACGCTGAAGCTTGCCGGACAATGTGGCAAGTTGAAATGCTGTTTGAATTACGAACTGGATACCTATCTGGATGCACTTAAGGATATTCCTGATCGTATTGAAAATCTGGATACCGAAGCCGGATATGCACGTCATCAGAAGACTGATATTTTCAAAAAAATCATGTGGTTCAGTTATCAGGGAGATGAAAACTGGATTCCTGTGAAAGCTGCGCGCGTGAAAGAGATTATGGCGCTGAACAAGGCCGGTAAGAAAGCACCCAATCTTAAAGAGGAAGCAGTACAGGTTGCTGCTCCTGTAGTGGTAGAGAAATCGTTCGATTACGAAAATGTAGTTGGCCAGGATAGTTTAACGCGTTTGGATGAGCGTTCGAGAGGTAAAAACAACCAGAACAGAAACCAGAAAAACCGTAACCGCAACGACAATAGAAGAGATAAGCCGGCTGATCGGAATGCGGCTCCGAATCAAAGGCCACAGGGACAACAGGCTGGTCAGAAGTCGCAGCAGAACGCCCAGAAGCCTCAGCAAAACGGTCAGAAGAACCAGCAAGCCGGGGGCAACAAAGCGCAGCAGCAGGTGACTAAACCGCAACACGTACAGGGTCCAAAACCGCAAGGCAATCAACCTAAACCCGCTCAGCAGCAAAGTCAGAAGCCTGTTCAGCAGCAAAATCAAAAACCAGTGGTTAAGGCCGAAGGCGTAGCCGCGACTGAAGGAGCTAAGCCTGAGCAAAGTAAAAATAAGAACAGAAATAACCGTAGGAAGAATAACAACCGCCGAAATAACAATAATGGCTCAGATAATAAACCTACTACAGCGTAAAAGGCTAATCCTTTCGGGTTGCCTTTTATTGGTGATTACCTTTTTTTCGGGGTGTACCTCTGGCGTTGTTGATAGTAATTTAGAAATTGCCGACCGCAGGTGGACGTACCGTAATCACATTACTACGCCCTTTGAAATTAAAGATAATACCAAGGCATATAATATTTATTTCAAGCTGCGGCATACTGCAGATTACAAATACTCGAATATCTTCATTCTGGTGCACTTTAAAGATGGGAAATCGGTATCGACGAAGCGCTATCAGTATAAGCTGGCCAAAAACGATGGTGAATGGTTAGGCAGCGGGTCGGGTAATATTTTTAATTACACATTGCCGTTACTAACGAATTATCATTTTCCACATACCGGAAAGTTCAGCATCGAAATTGAACAGAACATGAGGGACAATCCCCTGCTGGAAGTGAGCGATGCAGGGATCAGGATTGACGGGGGTATATAGTATTTCAGATGGTAGAATAAAAGCGTGTAGCTTTTTAAAGGTATTGTAGCAGGCTTTCCAGTTTCATTCCTCTGGATCCCTTAAGCAATACCAGGTTATTTTTAATCTGTTTTTCCTGTAAATAAGCGGCAGCCTCTGCTGGTGTTTCAAAGAAAGTGGCATTAAGCTTTTCTTTAAATGCGAAAAAGTATTTGCCAATTAATACAATCTCATCCAAACCGCTTTTCGTGGCTTGCGTGGCTATGATTTCGTGCTGCTTTTCTGATTCCGGACCCAGTTCGAACATATCACCTAACACGGCAGTTTTTTTATCTGCCGATAACACCGATATATTATTGAGGGCAGCAGACATGCTGCTTGGATTGGCGTTGTAGAAATCGCATATTACCGTATTGTTTTCGGTTTTGGTGAGCTGTGAGCGGTTGTTTTTCGGCTGGTATCCCCTAAGGCCTTTGTTGATTTCTTCAGGTGTCATGTCAAAGAAATCGCCGATGCAAATGGCGGCCAGTATGTTTTCAAAATTGTAGCTGCCTGTTAAGTTAGTAGTTACCTCTGAGTTGGTGTCGTGGTTTGTCCATTCCACCTCAATAAATGGATCACTGCTCTTTAAAGTGCCTTTAATGGCGTTCCCGAGTTCTGTGCCGTAATAAATCATTTTATTCAGACCGGCAGACGAACTCATCTCCAACAGGTATGCATTGTCTCTGTTAATAAAGGTATAGCCATTGTTCGCCTTCAGGTAGTTATAAAGCTCAGCTTTACCTTTTTTTACGCCTTCAAAACCTCCAAAGCCATCCAGATGTGCCATGCCAACATTGGTAATAATGCCATGAGTAGGTTGGGCGATGGTGCATAACAGTTCTATTTCTTTTTGGTGATTGGCTCCCATTTCAATTACGGCCACCTCCACGTCATTGGTGATGGAAAGAATGCTCAAAGGCACTCCGATGTGATTGTTCAGGTTGCCGAAAGTGGCGAATGTTTTATAACGTTCAGATAAAACAGCATTGATCAATTCTTTACTTGTTGTTTTTCCATTGCTTCCGGTAAGGCCTACAACAGGAATATTCAATTGTTTCCTATGATAGCGGGCCAGATCCTGCAAAGTGGTCAATACATCTTCGACGAGCAAACATTTGTCGTTTACAGCATATTTTTCTTCATCTACTACAGCAAAAGCTGCACCTTTTTCTATTGCTTGTGCGGCAAACTCATTTGCATTGAAGTTATCGCCTTTAAGGGCAAAAAAGATACTGCCATTTTCAATATTTCTGGTGTCAGTAGAGATAACAGGGTGATTAAGGTAGTGGCTGTAAAGGTTTTCGGTCGAGATCATGCTTATTCGTAAAAAATATGCTGTAAAATTAAGCTTTAGCAATAACAAAAAACAAATTTACTACATTAGTTAAAATTTATCCCGTTTATGAAGAAAAGCCTTACGCTCAGCTTGTATTTTATTGCTGCCATTTTCAGTGCAAAATCTCAGGTAAAGTCGCCTGATGAATTTTTGGGTTATGAGTTAGGCTCACATTTCACACCGCATTATAAGGTGGCAGATTATTTCAGGCAAACGGCTTTGGCTTCTTCAAACAACGTCAGGTTAATTGAATATGGTAAAACCAATGAGGGTCGCCCTTTACTGGTTGCAGTAGTTTCTTCTGCAGAAAACATATCCAATCTGGAAAAAATTAAAGCCAATAATATACAGCTGTCGCTTGGCAATAACAATTCACTGGATTTAGCTAAACAGCCCGCTATCGTATGGCTCAGCTATAATGTTCATGGCAATGAAGCAAACTCGACAGAAACATCGATGAAGATGCTCTATACACTTGCATCAGGTAAAAATGCTCAGGCCAAAGAGTGGTTAAAAAATACCGTTGTGGTGATTGACCCTTGTTTAAATCCTGATGGCAGAGACCGGTATGTGAACTATTTTAACAGTGTTGTTGGTAAGGTTGCAAATCCGGATCCTTCTTCCCGGGAGCATATTGAGCCCTGGCCAGGAGGAAGACCAAATCATTATTATTTTGATTTAAACCGTGACTGGGCCTGGCAAACGCAGGTGGAGAGCCAGCAGCGACTGGCTTTGTATAACCAGTGGATGCCTCAGGTACATGTGGATTTTCATGAGCAAAGTTATAATGAACCTTACTACTTTGCCCCTGCTGCTGAGCCTGTTCATCAGGATATCACGCCATGGCAAAGGAGCTTTCAGGTGGTAGTGGGTAAAAACAATGCGAAGTATTTCGATGCTGAAGGCTGGGGTTACTTTACCAAAGAACGTTTCGATTTGCTTTATCCTTCTTATGGGGATACCTACCCATTATATAATGGTGCCATTGGCATGACTTACGAACAGGGAGGCATCAGGGCCGGACTGGCCGTGATTACCAAAGATGGTGACACTTTAACTTTGAAAGACCGCATTGCACATCACTTTACTACAGGCATGTCAACTGTTGAGGTTTCTTCTGCCAATCATGATAAACTTTTGAGCGAGTATAAAAAGTATTTCCAGCAGGGCATAACGACATCTCCCGGTATTTATAAAACTTATATAATTAAGCCAACGAATCTTTCGCGCCAGAAAAAATTAGCGGAATTGCTGACTAAGAATAAAATTGAATTCAGTTATGGAGGGGATAAAACCGGCAAGGCTTATGACTATGATAGTCAGAAAGAGGAAAGCTTCAATGTAGGACGTAATGATATCGTTGTGAATATACAACAGCCACGTGCTGTACTTGCCAATGTATTGTTAGAGCCTCAAACCCTGGTAACTGATTCAAATACCTATGATATTACTGCCTGGGCACTGCCATACGTTTACGGTTTAAAAGCTTATGCCAGTAAAGAAAGCTTTAAGGGTAAGTTCAATGCTGCAGAGGAAAATAAAACGGCTTCGACTGCTGTCGATAAGCCTTTGGCCTGGTTATTTTCATGGGGGGCATCTGAAGATACACAGGTTTTAATTGCTTTGCAGCGTGAAAGCATAAGGGTTCGCCAGGCCGACCAGCCGTTTACGGTTGCGGGAAAAGATTACCCTGCCGGAACACTTATTGTATTACGTGTGGAGAATGAAAGGCTGGTAAAGGATGTCAGAAATAAGGTATTGGCTGTTGCGGACAAGCTGGACAAGCCTGTATTGGCCATTAGCAGTGGTTTTGTTGATAAGGGAAAAGACTTTGGATCTAACGTTTATCCCATTCTAAAGCAACCCAAAATTGCTATTGTTTCCGGAAATGAAGCTTCTTCACTGGCCTTCGGTGAGGTGTGGTACTACCTTGAAAAGGATTTAAATCTATCTCCAAGCATTATCACCGCAAAAGACATTAATACTTTAGATATTAATAAGGTGAATACCCTGATCTTGCCGGACGGCAGTTATAACGCTTTCATCGGGGATGGTTTAACTGCCTGGTTAAATAAAGGCGGCAGACTGGTTTTAATGGAAGATGCTATTGAAAGTGTTCTGGATAAGAAAGGGTTCGACATTAAAAAGAAGGTTCCTGTAGTTAAAAAGGATGAAAAGCCTTCTCCAAGTACCTTGCTGTTTAAAGATAAAGACCGCGATGATTATGAATTGGCTATACCTGGTGCTATATATAAGGTAAGTATGGATTCCACACATCCGTTTTCTTATGGTTTGGGTAAATTTTACTATACGCTGAAAACTGACAGGAAAATTTATGAGCCTTTTAGTGAAGGCTGGAATGTGGGGCAGCTTAATGAAAAAAGCCTAATGGCTGGTGTTGTTGGTAAAAAGGTTAGAGAGGCACTTAAAACCGGGCTGTTAATCGGCGTTCAGGAGTTTGGTCGTGGTCAGGTAGTCTATCTGGCGAATGACCCGCTATTCAGGAATTTCTGGGAAGGTGGAAAGACGTTGTTTGGGAATGTGGTTTTTTGTGGGTATTGATCATGGGTAACTTAAATTTATTCTGCTAAATAAGTATTAACGATATTAAATTAATCCCTGACATGTGTCGGGGATTTTTTGTTTTGCCTTGGTCACTTTTTGGTGATTCAGTCAGGATTATTTCATTTTAAGCGCTACCTTTAACGTCGTTTTAATGTAATTAATTTGTAACAAAACACCCAAGAACTTAGTTGCAGCGCGATTTGTTAAAAAACGTTAAAAAAAAATTTGGCAGTATGTAGAAGTAACTATACTTTTAACGTATTAATAATCATTAACTAGCCTATTTCTACTATGAAAAAACTTCTACAAAGTTTGTTCGTATTGATGTTCATTGCTCTTTCAGCAATGGCCCAAGATCGAACAATCACGGGTACAGTTACGTCGTCGGATGACAAATTGCCAATTCCGGGCGTAAGTGTAAGAGTAAAGGGTACTCAAGTTGGTACCGTTACAGATGCAAACGGAAAGTATTCCGTTAAAGTTCCTTCGGGATCAACAACACTCGAATTTACGTACATTGGGTACGGAACTCAAAGCAAACTTATTGGCAATGCTACAGCAGTAAATGCCACCTTGGTGTCAGATTCTAACGTTCTGAGCGAAGTGGTTGTGACCGCGCTCGGTATTACAAGACAGAAAAAGGATCTTGGGTATGCTGCAACCACAGTAACAAGTAAGGAAATCACGCAAGCGAAAGCTGTGAATGCAGTAAATGGTTTACAAGGTAAGGTATCGGGTATGAACATCACTTCAACTAATAGTGGCGTTTTCGAGAACGTGAAAATCAACCTTCGAGGTATCCGGTCATTAACAGGTAACAACAATCCGTTGTTGTTATTAGATGGTGTTCAATCGGACATCAACTATTTATCATCAATTAATCCTAATGACATCGAATCTGTGAACGTATTAAAAGGTTCATCAGGTGCTGCGCTTTATGGCCCAGATGCAAGAAACGGTGTAATTGTGGTGACAACTAAAAAAGGTTCAAAAGACGACAAGCCTGTTGTTACGTTAAGTAATTCGACACAGTTTACTGAAATCTCATTCTTTCCTAAGTTTCAGGAAAAATTTGGTTTAGGAGGAAGTGGAGAATATATCCCTTACGAGAACTGGTCGTGGGGACCTGCTTTTGATGGTTCAACCGTTGAGCTAGGCCATACCTTGCCAGATGGCACCATTCAAACCGCTACTTATAGCCCTACCAAAGAGCGTGAGAAATTTTTTAATACTGGTGTAACTCTTCAAAACGATGTATCGTTTGCTGCGAAAGATTTCTATATCAGTTTTCAGGACGCCAATATCAAGGGTATTGTTCCTGATGACAAAAATAGAAGAACCGGACTTAGATTAAATGTAGCTAAAGAATACGGTAAATTTAAAATTGCCTTTAACTCAAATTATAGTCAGCAAAACTACAATGTATTTGATGATGCTGCGATGTCAACTTACAATGCAAATAACAACGTAGGTTTAAACGGCGGGTTGATGAACTTGATTTTCAATACTCCTGCATATGTGCCTTTAACGTCTTACAAGGACTTCAATAACAATCCATACGCAACCTACAATAATTATTTTACAGATTACGGATTGAATCCATATTTTGCTTTGGATAACTGGCGTAAGGAAGGGAAAAGAGAAGATTTGTTAACGAATGTTGACTTAAATTTTAAAGCAACAGATTGGTTGAATTTAACTTATCGTGCTGGTCTTACTTCACAAACTATCAACGAGAGAAGAAGTTCGAAAGGTGAGATTCCTAATGCCTATGGCTTAGCTAGATCATTCAAATTGATACCAGGTGCAATTGAAGAGCGTTCATTTAGAAATACTCGTCTGTCATCTGAAGCATTTGCATCAGTCAACAAACAAATTGGTAGTGACTTTAAACTAAGTGCTATCGCAGGAACCTATCTTCGTCAGGATGAAGCTCGGGATAACAGAATAGGTGCATCAAGTTTGGTGGTTCCAGAACTATTTAATGTATCTAATAGAGTTGGACAACTTACGGGCTCATCACCATACCAAAAATCTAGGTTATTAGGTATCTATGGTAGTGTGGGTTTGAATTACAAAGGTTGGGCTAATATCGAAGTAACTGGCCGTAATGATGAAACATCCGTTTTAGGTTTAAATAATAATTCCTTTTTCTATCCTGGAGTTAGTGGTGCTGTAGTACTGACAGATGCTATTGAGGGTTTAAAAAACAACAAGGTACTATCATATTTGAAATTAAGAAGTGCATGGAATAAAACAGGTAATGCTGATATTGCTCCCTACTTATTAGCTGCAACATTCTCTCAGCCTACAGGGTTTCCCTTTGGCACATTGCCAGGTTATACAGCCAACAATACAACATACGATGCTAATTTAAAACCAGAGTTTATTAATAGTTTTGAGGCAGGGTTTGAGGCAGGTTTCTTAAATGGAAGGATTAACATTGAAGCAACCTACTACTTGCAGAAAATGAAGGACCAGATTACACCGATCAATGTATCTGCAGCGACTAGCTATACTAGTGCATATGTTAATGCCGCTTCTTTCGATAACAAAGGTGTTGAATTGGATTTGAAACTTACACCTTTAGTAAATCTCGGAGAGGTAAAAGTTAACTTTAGAGCAAATGCAACTTATAACGAGAATATTGTTAAAAGTGTGTATGCCGGGTTAGATGAAGTGCTAATTGGTGGATATACAAATGGCGCTAACTATGTTGTTAAAGGTAGTCCAGCATTTGTAATAAAGGCAACTGACTATGTAAGAGATCCAGACGGGCGTGTTGTAGTAAATGCAACAACTGGCTTACCTACACAAGATCCAAATACTAAAATCTACGGTCAAACCATGCCTAAATGGATTCTGGGGTTGAATCCATCAGTTAGCTGGAAAGGCTTAAATGTATCCGCATTATTCGAATATAAAACAGGTAACTATGCCTACCATGATATCGGCCAGGCAATGGCCTGGACTGGTGTTGGGTATGAGACGGCAAGCAATAACCGCCAGCCCTTTGTGTTCCCTAACTCATCAATTAGAAATGCAGATGGAAGCTATTCACCAAATACCAATGTTACCATCAATAGTGCAGAGAATTTTTATACAGGTGTTTACAGAACTGTAGGTACAAACTTCCTAACCAGCGCAGCATCATGGCGGTTGCGTGAAGTATCAATTGGTTATGATATTCCTGTGAGTATATTAGGACGTCAGAAAATAATCAGAGGACTATCTGTTGCATTGACTGGAAGAAATTTAGCACTCTGGTTACCTAAAACGAACATTTACACTGACCCTGATTTTACTTATACTGATACAAATACTTCATTCGGTACTGGAACATCGGGAACCGCAACAAGCAACCGTAATGGTATCAGCGATTCAAGTATCAATCCACCTACTCGTACTTTTGGTGGTAACATCACTATAACTTTTTAATAGAGGAATAAAGAGATAAGAACATGAAAAAGATTATATATGCATTTACCTTGTTACTGGTTACAGCAACAGGTTGCAAAAAAAGTTTCTTCGATATTAACGATAACCCCAATGCTCCAACAGAAGGATCAATAACAGCGCAGCTTTTACTTCCTTCCACTTTACAGCGTACGGCTGCCCGAATGGCGACATCCTACAACTATGCGGCATTATGGATGGGATATTGGGCGCGTTCTGGCACATATGGGCCAAGTACAGAGCAAGAATCCTATGCCATTACAACCACTTTTGGTTCAACCCAATGGACAAACACCAATACTGGCTGGTACGATATTTTAGCTGATGCAGACTTAATGGATAAAAAAGCCACAGCAGCAGGGCAACCTTTCTATAGCGGAGCTGCAAAGGTTGTGAAAGCTATAGGATTTATGTATCTGGTTGATCAGTTTGGGAATGTGCCATATTCTAAAGCTTTTGATTTTCAGAATAATATCCTTCCTGCTTACGATAAAGGTGAGGATATCTATGCTAACCTTTTATTAAAGCTTGACGAGGCGGCTAAGCAGTTTGCAGGAGCAACAGTTACAGCAGAAATGCAGACAGCCGACATTATGTTTAAAGGTGATTTAACAAAATGGAGGAAACTGGTAAATTCCCAAAGGTTAAAGTTATTAATACACCAATCTGAATATTTGACTGCAAGTGCCGTTGCAACTGAAATTGCCAAAATTACTGCGGACGGTAGTGGCTACATTACAGCTGGTGGAACAGCAAGTGTGAACCCAGGTTACGCAGTTGTTGCAAACCAACAAAACCCATTTTGGGCTGCTTACAAAAGAACAGAACTTGGTGCTATAGTTGATGACTATAACCGTGCTAACAATTTTATTTTAGGTAAATTCAGAAATAATAATGATATCCGTTATCAGTATGTTTTCAGTCCAGCAGGTACACCATTAAATGGCAATACTTATTATGGTTACAATTACGGTGAAACTATTCCAAACAGTGATCCGAAAGCGATTAATTCATCAGATGTTGCTGGTCCTGGTTTAGCTAAAAGCGCTACACAAGATCAATGGTTATTCACCTCAGTAGAAAGTTTATTTTTACAAGCTGAAGCAATTCAAAGAGGTTGGATTTCAGGTACTGCTGAATCGGCTTATAGAAGTGCTGTTCAAGAATCATTTACTTGGTTAGGTGTGACCAATGCTACTGCAACGGCTACCGCTTATCTTGATCAGGCATCCAACCCTATAGTTACCTGGGCAGCTGCCACTACTCCTGATGCGAAAATTAAGTTAATTGATATGCAAAAATATCTTGCGTTAATTGGAATCAATAACTTCGAGGCCTATGTTGATTACAGACGATTAGGAGTTCCAACAGACCTTCCATTATCTCTGTCTCCAAGTCGCGGAAGCAATATTATTCCTTCAAGACTTTTGTATCCTCAATCAGAGTACAATACCAATGGCGCGAATGTTGCAGCCCAAGGAACAATAAACGCACAAACATCAAAGATTTTCTGGGATAAATAATTAAATCAGGTAGACATGAAAAAATATTCGATAATATTATCTCTTGGTTTGTTAACCATGGGACTAACGTCATGCTTAAAAGATGATCTTGTAAGTGATCAGAAATATGGCATGATCAATGTAGATGCATACAAGGTGGCGCAGTTGCCTAGTACAGCTAAGGCATTCTCCCTATTGCTCGAGAACAAAACTACTGTTCTTGATTTTGTTGAGGTTAATTTAGCAGCTAGTGAACCTGCAGAGGAAGATGTTGTAGTCACTTTAAGCATCGATCAGACTGATGCGAAAATTTCGGCTTATAATACTGCAAATGGTGCAAGCCTGGTTCGCTTTCCGTCAGCAAAATATACTTTACCAAATGCATTGAAAGTAACTATTCCAAAAGGTTCCAGATCCGGTTTTCTAAAGCTATCTTTCAATCAACAGGATTTAGATCCTGCGCATCCATATGCACTTGCATTTAATATCGTGAGTGTAGATAAGCCTGGATATGTAGTAAGTGGTAATAACAACACCACGCTTGCACGTATATCCGCGAAGAACGCCTATGAAGGTGCTTATACCGCTAATGGGTTCTTTACACACCCTGTAGCATCTTCTTCAAGAGCGATCACTAACAGGGCTAAGTCTTTAACTACGGTTAACGCTACTACTAGTAGGATAGAGTTGGGTGATTTGGGAACTAGCAGTTATTATATGTATATAAGAGTGAATGCAGATAATTCAGTAACGATTCTTCCTGACCCAACAGCTGTTGCAGGAGCTCAGGATGTTTTTGCTACCGGCATCAACTCTTATAATCCTACAACCAAGACATTTACGCTAAATTATGCCTATAACGTTGCAGCACCAAGAATTATAAATGAAGTGGTTAAGAAGAATTAATTATCTTTGTTATCTACAGTAAAAAAGGTGGTTCATTTGAACCACCTTTTTTTTGTATCAGAGTATTTGTTTTTTTATAACGAATTATAATAGTCGAAAAGCTTCATATTGTCCTTATCGTCCTTAAGTTTAATTTTGTTGTCAGTAATATAGCTTTCTATCAATATCTTTTTGGATGGGTCGAACGCTTCGAACAATGATTTTTTATCCTTTTTATAATCGATGATTTTATTGTTTTCGAATAAAAAGTAACTATAAAATGGTTGTTTCTGTTTAATGACATAAATTGAACCGGCTGCTCTTTCTTCCACTTCTTTTATTTGCGTTCTTTTCAATAGGCTTACTTTACCTTCAGACAGAATTTCATAAAAAGTAGCAGCGGATGAACCGTCGATGGTAGGGAAACCACTTCTAAATTTCCTTGTTTCTATAGTTCCATTTTCGTCGTTCGTAGTTGATATCGAAAACTCTTTTACTTGTAATTTAAAGGCTTGTGGGACATTCTTATCTGACTTAAAGACTACTCGATTTGCCGCGATGTCATATATAAGATCCAAATTCCTGTATATTGAATCATTATCGAGCATTACCGACCCCCTATTCCAAATTTGATAAAGGAAATCCGGGTTTTTCTTACCTGTTGATGATCTCCCTGCCAGGTTTATATCGTTGTTAGCTAAAGTAACTTCGACACCAACCTGTGCATTAGTAACACCTGTCGCAAAAAGTAGCATAGCTCCGGCTAACATTATTTTTCTCGTAGAGTTTTTCATACTTCAATATAGTAATTCTTTATTGATTTCGTCAAGTTATTAATGTAAGTAAGGACATCTGTCTATACTTAAATTTCCTTCGATCCATATCTGAAATAGTAAATGAGGATAATAAATTATCTATATAGATCAATCATTAACAGTATATAAAACAATAACCGTAGGCATCATAATCTTAATTATTTCCTAAATATGGTGTCTTGTGTTGAATTGTAGCTTAAAAATTAGTTTAATAGTTTTCAAATTTGTATTTTATTTATAATCGATGGTAAAAAAAACAATTATTACCAAAATATTTTGCTATAACTGTTTGATTAGTTGTTTTTTTATTCTTTTTCGATAAAAAATATGTTAAATAGTTAAAAATTGTTAAAATAATTTGGTTAAATGTTTTAGTAGCCATACTTTTAGGACATCATTAAATTATTAACTAAACTATTTTTAAATTATGAAAAGACTTCTACAAAGTTTGTTCATAATCTTGTGTATGGCTACGGCATCGTATGCACAAGATCGAACAATTACTGGTACAGTTACTTCTCAGGAAGACAATCTTCCCATTCCTGGAGTAAGTGTCAAAATCAAAGGTGCCTCCGGCGGATCGATGAGTGGGGCAGACGGGAAATTTTCTTTAAGAGCTAGCAGCGGCTCAATCCTCGTGTTTTCCTACGTAGGTTTTAAGGTAAAAGAGGTTGTTGTTGGTGCATCAAGTACAATTAATGCCCAACTAGAAACGGATGCCAACCAATTAACCGAGGTTGTGGTGGCTGGTGCTTATGGTATCAAATCATCGGAGCGCTCGCAGGTAACAAACACTCAAACTATTTCTGGTGACAAACTGAATACTGTAAGGGGTACAAATGTAAACAATGCCTTAGCGGGTAAAGTGGCAGGTATTCAGGTTAGAAGTCAGTCTGCTGCTGCTTTAGGTAGAAATACTGCAGTAAGGTTACGTGGTGCAGGTGGTTTCGGTACGGGAAGCGGTGCATTGTATGTCGTTGATGGAACTATTCTTCCTAATGCTGATGATGTAAATCTTGACGACATTGAAAACGTTCAGGTATTGCAAGGGCCAGCAGCAGCAGCGATCCTGGGATCACAAGCAGCAGCCGGTGCTATTTTGATCACAACCAAAAAAGGAAAGTCGACAACGGGGTCGGGTATTACTGTAAATTTAGGCGCCCTTTTCGAGAACGCTTACATTCTCCCTAATTATCAAAATACTTACGCCGGAGGTAACACTGCAGACATGACAAGATATACCTGGAAGTCAACTGATCCTGTTGCATGGAAAGCACTAGATGGTAAGTACTATCCAAACTACAGTGATGACTCGAGTTGGGGTCCACGCATGGTCGGTCAGGAATACATTCCGTGGTATGCCTGGTATCCTGGTACTGAATATTCTTACAAAACAGCAAGTTTGACTCCAAATCCAGATAATGCTAAAAATTTCTACAATACTGGAGTAACCTTTAACAACTCCATCTCATATAGTGGTTCGGGCGAAAAATATAATCTCAAGATGACTTATGGAAATCAAAATACTACGGGTTTGCTTCCTAATACAAGTTTAATTAAAAATACCTTCAATTTTAATTCGTCTTACGATTTAAACAAGCACTTTACGGTTTCGGCCAATATCAACTATGTGAAAACCGTTCTTAATGGAGCTATTGACGATGCATACAGTAATTTGGCAACTGGTTCATTTTCTCAGTGGTTTCACAGAGATTTAGATATGGACATCATGAAGCAGTTGAGAGGGTTAACTGTTCAGGGGCTTCCTGGGGAAACTGTTTATGCCAGCTGGAATCACTCTGATCCAACCGCATATGATCCGTCAAATCCTAAAGCCTTTTATGGTGGAAATTATTGGTACAATCCTTATGTTTTTGGTGATCAAACCAGTCAGTTAAATCAAAGAGATCGTTTTTATGGAAACGTATCGTTTATCTATAAAGTTAATAATGATTTAAATTTCACTGCAACATATCGCAAACAACAAAACACAACTTTCACTGAGAACAAGACAAGAACTGAACTTGAAACCAGTGCCAATCAAACTGGTGTTAAAGCTTCCTACTATAGTGCAAATACATACTCAAACAGAGAAAACTATGAGGTGTTAGGTCACTATACGAAACAGATTAAAGATTTTTCGGTAGATGTAACTGCCGGTACAGATATTTTTAAAGGAGAATCTAATTACAATAACGCTGGTACTGTAAATGGTTTATCAATCCCTAACCTTTTCACTGTTGGTAACTCTGTGGATGCGCCGAGTGTTGGTAACTACAGACAGGTTGAAAAATACAGGGCTTTACTTGCGCGCGCAACTTTTGGATACAAAAGATTTGCATTTATTGATGCCTCAATAAGGAATGACTGGTTTTCGACTTTGCCATCTGATCATAGTGGTGTATTGTCGAAAGCATTTGGAGGTTCATTTATTTTCTCTGAACTTTTGCCTAAAGAAGGTTTCAGATGGTTATCTGAAGCCAAGATCAGAGGCTCGTATGGAGAAATTCCTCAAGCATTGGGAACAACAAATGATTCATTTGGTGCTTACCGTTATCCGGGATTTTCATACGGTGTAAATTCTTTGAAGTTTAACGGAAACCTACTACAAAGCACGCCAGACGCGCTGGTTGATCCGGATATCAGAGGGGCGGTTGCGAAAAGCTCAGAAATTGGTTTAGATCTAAAATTCCTGAACAGAAGATTGGGTGTATCAGCAACCTATTGGGATAAAACAGAAACCAACTATCCACGGTCTGTAGCTGTAAATGGAGCTAGTGGTTTTAGCTCAATACTAACAAACGTAGGTAAAATCACCAGTCACGGACTAGAATTTCAACTAACAGCAATTCCTGTAAATACACCGAAATTTAGTTGGAATATCTCGGCCACCTATGCAAATCTGATCAGTAATAAGGTTGTTGAGGTGAGTGAAAAATATGGAGTTACCCGGGCAACTGTAGAAGGTGTTTGGGGATCTACCATGCCTATCATGGTTCACGATGCAGGTTATGAATGGGGTCAAATCTGGGGTAATGGTAAAAAGCGCAATGCAGATGGAGTTCCATTGTTAGATGCAAATGGTCATTTTGTAAACGATCCAAACGTTTACTTTGGCAGCGTATTACCTAAACATACCGGAGGTTTACAGAATGCATTTACTATTCTCAACATGTTTGATGTAGCGGCAAATATTGATTACCAGTTTGGTGGTAAATTCGTTTCATTATCTAATCAATGGGGATCTTACAGTGGAGTAACTGCCCGTACTGCTGGTGTGAATGATAAGGGTAATCCGATTCGTGATAAAGTTGCTGATGGCGGCGGTGTACGAGTTGATGGTGTTGATGCCACTTCGGGTCAGCCAAAAACGTACTATCTCGAAGCTCAGGATTATTTCCAGGGATTATACAACTCTAAAACATTTGATGATTATATCTATGATCTCACATTCATTAAGTTAAGAGAGGTTTCAATTGGTTACCGCATTCCTGTAAAAAAATTAGGCATTGCTAAATTCGTTCAAAATGCAACTTTTGCCGTTGTAGCAAGAAATCCGGTGCTCATTTATGCGAAGACAAAGGATTTTGATCCATCTGAAATCTCAGCAACAAGTGGGGAAACGTCTCAGTTGCCAGGAACACGCGGTTTAGGATTTAATTTGAGAATAGGATTTTAATAGTGGCAATTAAATTTTAAAGAAAAGACATGAAAAAGATATTTATATATGCATTCACCGGACTGTTCTTGATAACATCTGCAGGATGCA
The DNA here is from genome assembly GCF_032678525.1 of Pedobacter frigidisoli. Taxonomy (GTDB): domain Bacteria; phylum Bacteroidota; class Bacteroidia; order Sphingobacteriales; family Sphingobacteriaceae; genus Pedobacter; species Pedobacter frigidisoli_A. The sequence goes on along the minus strand of NZ_JAVTSE010000002.1, from coordinate 687,928 downwards.
AAAAACTAGAAGATTTCGGCGCCACAAACGTCGATCCTAATAGTACTACTCAAGCTAATCCCTCAGCATTGTTAACAAATACGTTAGTTGGTTTAGCAAGTTATGCTTATGATACAAACGCAGGTTTTTATGGTCAGTATTTCGCTGAAACCCAATATCCTGATGCTTCACTTTACACCATAAATACGGCCAGGACATTTACTGGCTACTATAGTGGTGCTTTATATGATTTACAGAATATTCAACTTCTGGAAAGCAGCAATAATATGAAGCAGGTATCGAAAATTGTGCAACAATATATTTTTTGGACGATTACAGATAAATTTGGCGACATTCCATATAGCCAGGCACTAAAGGGAATAGAATTCAATGCGCCTGCCTACGATACTCAGGAATCCGTTTACAAAGGCATGATTGCAGCACTGACATCTGCGGTTGGGGCATTTGATAATTCGGCAATTTCTGGAGACATCGTTTTTAATGGCGATGTCGCTTCCTGGAAAAGATTTGCTAACTCACTGAGAATGTTAATGGCTTTACAGTTATCGAAAAGATATCCCGGAGCGACAGATTACTCTGCTACACAGTTTAAGGCAGCTTTAGCAGATGGAAATGGCTACATTTCAACAAATGCTCAAAATGCCAAGATCATCTATAATGTAAATTTTAAAAATCCTTTATTTAATGAATACAACGGCCGTAAAGATTTGGCTGAAAGTAAGACTTTGACTGATTTGATGACTAACACTTTAGCAAACGATGCCAGGCAAGGTGCCTATGGTGGGGCTTCTGAAGTACTTGGAAACACTTCTTCTTCTAGTTTAGGTGTTCCTTATGGTGTAGCCAGAGTTACTGCAACTGCATTCACTGATGCAAATACTACCTGGGCACGTGTTTTAAGAGGTGATCTGCGTACAGAGAGTAGTCCATATGTAATTTTATCTGCAGCCGAGGTTGCATTGGCCCGCGCAGAGGCGGCTAATATGGGTTGGACAACTGAAGTGTTGGCAACGGTTTATCTGTCAGGTATCACATTGTCTCATGAGCAATGGGGCGTAGGCGCTCCGTCTGCCAGTTATCTGGCAAATGCCAATGTTGCAATTGGTGCGGTTGGTGCTACGGGCAATCTGAGGAACATTGCTATTCAGGAATATGTTGCGAGTTATCCGAATGGATTGAGGTCTTGGAATGTTTTCAGAAGAACCGGCTTCCCCGCTCTGGTACCTGCTGTTGCAGCAACAAATTCAACCAAGCAAATTCCTCGCAGATATACTTATCCTTCGACAGAATTGACAACTAATTTAGCGAGTGTAAATGCAGCTATAGCAAGATTGACGGGTGGTAATACCCAAGATGCTAAAGTTTGGTGGGATTTATAATAGTTAAGGAGAAATTAATTTTAACAAATAAAATTATGAAAAAAGGTTTTTTAAAATACTTTTCCTTAGGAATGGTATTAACAACAATTGTGTTTTCCTCTTGCAGGAAAGATGATTATGTAGGTGATGACCCGCAAGCAACCAATACGGCAGGTAACACATTTGTAAAGGTTTTGGAAAATAATCCAACAAATATTTACTTCACTCCTTTCACTGATATTAAAAAGGTACACTTGATCAGCGTAAGAAGAGATGCTGCAAACGCAGATGCATTAAGTAAGCCCCAAACTATAGTTTTAACAACTGATGCCGCTGCAATAACAGATTACAACACAAAAAATCAATCTGATTACGAAGCGCTTCCAGCATCCATCTATACATTGGCTGCTGATCCTGGTGTTACAAAAACTGCAACAGGATATACGGTTACCTTTGCGGCAGGTGAATTTGCAAAGGAGATTGATATTTTACTAGATGGAAGTAAATACGATTTAGCAAAAAAGTATGCATTCTCAGTTAAAATATCAGATCCGGCAGGTAACCAAATTTCTTCAGGCCATGGTTCAGGATTCGTGTTAATCAGTATTAAGAATAAATATGATGGCATTTATGCCGTTACTGGTACCCTAACTGATGTTACAAATGCTGCATGGAGTCATTATACCAGTAGTGGAGAGAAGCTATATTATGCATTACAGACCTTGTCTGCTACAAAATGTGTGGTAATTGATGAATCTTATACAGGTATTCCTGCTACTCCTTTTTGGACCGGTACAGGTAAAAGCTATTTTGGAACTTTCGGACTGATTGTAGAATTCGATCCTGCAACAGATAAAATTGTCTCTGTTACGAATTACTATGGAACTCCTGCAAATACCAGGGCCGCTGCACTAGATCCTAGTGGAATTAATAAATATTCTTCGGGGCTAATCAACATTAAATACTATATGTTACAACCAAACACAGTCACTACTGCTCCGTATATCAGGACACAATATAATGAAACGTGGACTTATTATGAAGAGAGATAGGTCGAACTATTTTTTTGAAGGGGACAGTATTCTGTCCCCTTTTTTATTTAAATTTATTTTATGAAGAAGTCACATCATTATTTACTGATTACCTTAATTGCTTCTGTTATTTTTACGGAAAAACTTAATGCCCAAATTACAACTGTAAATACTTATAAAAATCTTATTACTGTTAAAGAGTCTCGAGCAGACTTGTTGGGATCACCTTATCTTTATGCGGAATGGCAAATTGCTACAGTTAAATTTGGGGAAGGTGTGCAACCCAAAAAAGAGTCAATCAAATATGATCTTTTAGATGATATCTTGGTTGTTAAGGGGGAAGGCGGCAACGAGTATACGTTCACAGATCCACCTAAAGAGTTTCAAATATTGGGGTCTAGTGAGATTTATAAAAATGGTTTTTCTGCAGTTGACAGATTTACACAAAAAACCTTTTATAACGTGATTTACGATGGAAAAGTTAAATATCTTAAAAAGGATTCCAAAATAGTACTTGAAAGTAAATCGTATAATAGTGCGAGTATAGAATACAAGGTTGCAGATGAGACATTTTTTTACCTTGTTAAAGAAGATAACAGGCCTGTAAAGGTAAAGAATAATGAAAAATCTATTATTTCTTTACTTGGGAAAGCTGATCAGCTATCAAAATATATCAAAGAGAATAAGCTTGATGTGAAAACAGACGACGGAATTGTCAAACTCTTAACTTACTATGATACTTTGTGATGTGAAATTGGATGTTCATCATTCGACCAAAAGTTTGTTACTGTAAAGATTTACATTTCAGATATCTATCAACAATAGCAGTCGGTTTTCTCTACGATTTCTGAAGTATAATCATCATATTCAGTTAAATGCTTATAAGGTTGTTTGACTATAGTATTTACACCAAAGATTTGACCGCCTTATTTGTTATCTGAAATATAATACCATTTACATCCTGAAAAACTTGATGATCAGCAGGTTTAAAAAATTGCTCTTATTCAAATATCATTATGATAGTAATCATAGAATTTCTAATCAGTTTTTAATGTAGTATTCTAATAACGAATAACTAAATATTTAGTGTCATTTCAAAATAATCTTTAAAACAGAAATTGTTAAAAATTGTTAATGTAACTTTTTTGTGTTCTATATTTAGTGATTAATTATTACAAACAAATCATTCACTAACTTAAATTTCATGAAAAAACTTCTACTAAGTTTGTTCATGTTCTTAATCTTCGCTTCAGTTGCGTTGGCTCAGAACAGAACGATTACAGGTATTGTGACAGGAAAAGATGATGGACTACCAATTCCAGGAGCAACTGTAAAAGTCAAAAACGGTACAGCAGGTACCACAAGTGATGTAAACGGTAAGTACACACTTAGAATTTCTAACACCGGTAGTGTAGAAATTGAATTCTCTTCTATCGGATTTACAACTATTACCAGAACTTTAGCTGCCAGTGCAACTACGTTAAACGGAAGTCTTGAAAATGACTCAAGAATTTTGGACGAAGTTGTTGTTAGCGGTTATGGATCAGGAAGAAGAGTTTCTTCCATTGTTGGATCAGTAACAACAGTAAATGCGAAAACTGTAGAAAACAAACCAGTTGCAAATGCTTTTGATGCTATGCAAGGTAAAGTTGCCGGTTTGCAGGTGTTTACCTCTTCAGGCGAACCATCTGCCTCGTCATCTTTGAGATTACATGGTGTTGGATCATTGGGTGCAAGTAATACGCCACTTTATTTATTAGATGGTGTTCAGGTGAATGAAGGAAGTATTGTAAGTTTAAATCCTAACGATATTGAGTCGGTTTCGGTATTGAAAGATGCTTCTGCTACTTCAATTTATGGTTCACGTGCGGCTAATGGTGTATTGTATATCACTACAAAACGTGGACAGATTGGCACGTCTACAATTACTGTACAAAGTCAGTATTCAGTAACAAATAATGCTAACGATGACTTCTACAAGAATACGTTGAACACAGCTGAACTAAGCGCATTACAAGTTAGACAAGGGCTAAGAACCCAGGCTGCTTCGGATGCATTGCTTGCTCAATATCCAAATGATTTCAACTGGTACGATTATTATTATAAAAAAGATGCACCAGTTTATCAGGCAGATTTGAACGTTTCTGGTGGTGCTGGCAAGACTTCTTACTATGTTTCAGGTAGTTACTTCAAGTCTACAGGTATTATGTACCGTTCTGGATTCGATCGTATTACCTTCCGTTCAAATATTAATACCAAGATTAATGATTATATTCAGTTTGGTATCAACTTATCTGCTGGTACAGATAACAGACAATCCAACCAATACAATTCAAACAGTGTAAATGGTGGATTATCACTATTGGCTCAGCCATGGTTTTCGCCATATGATGCAAATGGAAATGAGTATTATGGTGTTTTGATTCCGGGTTTAGGACGTTATAGCCCTAGATACCTGCAAGATGTCAACCCTTATAATGGAAATAATCTCCAATTTAATCCAACGGGTTATATTGAAATCAAACCAATCAAAAACCTGACATTTAAATCTCAGGCGGGTATGGACGGTTATATCTACAGAGAAACTTTTGGACGCCTTCCATCATTTGTGGGCGGTTTAGGGGCAGGTACTTTAAATGAAACCTATGACAGGAATCTTACCAAAACGTGGACAAATACATTAGAGTATAAATTTAGTTTTGATCAACATAATTTTACGGCCCTTGCCGGACAGGAATATGTTGATGGAACGCGCAATCAATTTAGCGGTAGTACTGTTGGTCTACCAACTGATGACTTGTTCTTACTACAAAATGGTACTGCAACCAATAGAGGGGTAAGTTCATCTTTGACAGAATATGCCTATAAATCACTTTTTGGTCGTCTTGAGTATAACTTCAAAAACAGATACTATTTGGATGGGTCTGTCCGTGAGGATAAATCATCACGATTTGGTGCTAACAAACAAAATGCAACATTCTGGGCGGTTGGTGCAATGTGGAGAATTAAGCAAGAAAAATTCTTAAGTGAAGTTAGCTGGCTTGATGACCTCGTGTTACGTGCCAGTATAGGTACAAGTGGTAACTCTGCTATTGGTAACTATGAAAGTTTAGCTACTGCAAGTGCTTCCGGTAACTACAATGGTAACTTCGGTTTAGCTACAGCTGCCTCGGGTAATCCTGAATTAGGATGGGAAAGACAAAGGAAAACATCGGTAGGTGTTAAATCTTCGTTCTTGAATCGCATTAGATTAGACCTTGAATATTATTTCCGTGAAACGAGCAATCAGTTGATTAATGTTCCGCAACCATTTACTACTGGTTATGCAACAGTTAGAACCAATATTGGTGCATTACAGAATAAAGGTTTAGATGTGACTTTAGATTTCGATGTGTTAAGTCCGAAAGCGCTTAAGGGTGCCTATATCACACCATATTTCAACGCAAACTTTAACAGAAACAAAATCACCGAACTATTCCAGGGAAAGAACTATTATATTCTACCAAATACAGGAGTACTTTGGGCAATTGGACAGCCAGTATCATTCTCGTATCCAATGTGGGCAGGAGTTAATTCAGCAAATGGTTTGCCTCAATGGTATTTACCAAACAGCGGTGATGGAATTATCAATACAAGAACAGATAATGCTGCTATCACAAACTCATTTTCAGCTGCTGGATTGGCGCAAAACACAGGTATTGAGCGTTACCCATGGTTGAATGGTGGATTCGGTTTCAACGCTGGTTATGATGGTTTCTATACATCAGTTGATTTTACTTATTCAAAAGGAAAATATCTAATCAATAACGATAGATATTTCTTTGAAAACCCAACAACCTTTGCTGGTTTCAACCAGGCAAGAGGGGTTTTAGATTACTGGACAACACCGGGTCAGGACGCCAGGTTCCCTGCGTTAACCCAACAATTTACACAATTTGACTCAAGATTAATTGAAGACGCTTCATTTATCAGGTTAAAAAGTTTGCAGGTTGGATACAATTTCAAACAAAATCTTTTAAATAAAACAAAGGTAGTTAAAGGAGCCAGAGTGTTCTTCTTAGCTCGTAACTTGTTAACATTTACTAAATATACAGGACCAGATCCTGAAGTTGATAGTAACTTAGCTTTAGGAAATAATCCTAACACAAAACAAGTTGGTTTTGGTCTGCAGTTAACATTTTAATAGTTGAATTACTTTAAAAATAAAGTTATGAAAAAAATAATATTAGGGCTGGTAGGGGCGATATTAGCTTTAACGGTGATTACTTCTTGTAAAAAATTAGATTTAACACCGTATGATGCCGTAGCCATTGAAACAGGTTTCAAAACCCTTCAGGATGCAAAATACTGGGATAACGGTTTATACGCAGCGCTTAGGGCTCGTGTGTATGGAAGTTACAACATTCCTCAGGAAGTGCAAGGCGAACAATTAAACGCATCATTAGATTTTGGTAACAGAAATGGTGCACCTCATCGTTGGGGAACGTTTTTCAATGCCGATGATGTAGCAGGTGTTTATCAAGGCTATTACAATGGATTATCAAATGTTAACATTGTGATAAAAGGCTACGATCAAATTACTCCAACAAGTGCCGCTGAAACAGATAGTTTAAACACATTTAAGGCTGACGCCAGATTACTTCGTGCTTATTATTTGCAAAACTTAGCATTAAGATATGCGAAAGCTTATAACCCCGCTACAGCAGCGAGTGATGCGGGAATTCCATTGCTTACGGAGTTCGATTTAACTGCAAAACCTGGAAGAGCGACTTTGAAAGCAACGTACGACCAAATTCTAGCTGATATTGCAGTTGCAAAATCTCTTAATACTAAACGTGTTAATCACAAGGGTGCTAAATATTTTACACCAGACGCAATTTTAGCATTTGAAGCTCGTGTACGTTTGTATATGCAAGATTGGGCAGGTGCATACGCAGCAGCAAATACATTAATTGCCAGCGGCCGTTATCCATTATATAATACTGCTGCAGCAATTAAAAGTTATTGGACTAATGATACTTATCAGGAGGATATTTTCCGTATCGCAGCTACATTAGCTGAACAAGTAAATACAAATAGTATTTATTTAGGTCTCAACAGTGCGGGTACAGCATTTGTTCCGGATTTCATCCCGACTCAAACTGTCGTGGATAGCTACGATGCTACTGACTTACGTAAACCAACATACTTCGAACAAAAAACATTGTTGATTCAAGGTGTAAGATATAATAACGTATGGCTGGTTAATAAATATCCTGGTAATCCAGCATTATTCACCAGTACAATTACCAATTACCAGAATGCAAACAAAATCTTCCGTATTGGTGAGATTTATGCAATTGCGGCAGAAGCTGCTGCGAACGCCGGTGATGTTGGTAACGCAGTTATTCATTTAAACGCATTACGTACAGCCAGAGGATTAACCGCTTTGAGTGGTTTAACAGGAGGAACGTTGTTAGATCAGATTAGAGCTGAGCGTACACGTGAATTAAACTTCGAAGGCTTGCACTTATTTGATTTAAAGCGTTGGGGCTTAGGTTTCACGAGAGGTACAGCTCAAGTTCCGGCTGCTGTAAATCCAAATACCGGTTTCATCAATTTAACCATTAGTGCTACAGATCCTAAATTTACCTGGGGTTTGCCTACAAATGATTTATTATTAAATCCTAATCTAACTCAAAATCCAGGTTGGTAGTTTAATTTTAGTATATTATAAAGCCGTATCCTATTAATGAGGATGCGGCTTTTTTCTTTCCAGGCATTCTATAAAGTGAAAAGCGTAGTTGTGATTCAACTTATTTATTATAGTCAGCTGTCAAACATTCCTGATATTTAGCTTTTTTTTATCTATGTCGATATTTTTTATTACCTATAAACAATTATATCTGACATGAATTTTTAGTATTTATGTGCTTTTCTCCAGAATAAATGCTTATTTTCTCTAAATATTTTGATAAAAGTCAAAATTTATATTTTGAATTAGCGGATTTATTAATGTTAGTTTAATCGCTTTTGGGTAAAAGGTGAAAATTCAAATTATAAAATTTGTTTGTAATATTTGCATTACAGGTTCCTAAATTCTATATTAGGAAAATAATCAATTAACCTAAACTAAATTTTATGAAAAAACTTTTACAGAGTTTGTTCATGCTGCTGTTTGTCGCAGGTACTGCAATGGCTCAGCAAAGAACAATCACAGGTACTGTTACAGCGAAGGAAGATGGGATGCCACTTCCTGGTGTAACTGTCAAAACTAAAGGAGCAGCCGGTGGAACCACAACCGGCGCAGATGGTAAATTCTCCGTTAAGATTGCAGCCGGCGTAACATCACTTGAATTTTCATCTATCGGGTTTACAACCATTACCCGAACCATTGGCTCTTCAAACACACTTAACGTATCGTTAGAAAATGATTCGCAAACATTAACAGATGTTGTTGTTGTAGGATACGGTACTCAAAAAAGAGGCGAAACCACTGGAAGTACCGCATCTGTTAGCGGCGCCGCCATAGCCCAGAAGCCAATCCAAAGTTTGGAGGCAGGTTTAGCAGGTAGGGCATCGGGTGTTCAAATTACTGTTCCTGCGGGTGTGTTAAACACGCCACCTGTATTCAGGATCAGGGGTACGAACTCCATCTCATTAAGTTCTCAACCGTTATTTGTTATCGATGGAATTGTGGCGACCACAGGTGACCAAGGTTTAACAGCCTCTGCAGCCAATCCACTTGCAAGTATCAATCCAAATGATATCGAGAGTATAGATATTGCTAAAGATGCCGCTTCAACAGCCATTTACGGTAGCCGTGCAGCAAACGGAGTAGTGTTTGTTACTACTAAACGAGGTAAAACAGGGGCTCCAAAAGTAAATTACGATTTTTATGTTGGATGGTCTGAGGCTTACCGTTTACCAAAGTTGCTTGACGCTTTCCAGTATACCGATTACAAAAATGAAGCTATTGCCAACGCTGTGGCCATTCGTGCCAACAGTATGAACGTAACATTGAATGGTGTTACTCAGGTACAGAAATTTGCATTAACCAATGGTCCTGACGGACAACCTATCAATACCAGCTGGTACGACTATGCTTACCGTACAGGTGTTTCGCAAAACCACAATGTAAATGTTTCTGGCGGTACAGATAATACCAAGTACTACATGGGCTTTGGCTATACCAATCAACAAGGTATCTACCAGAAAAACGACTTCAAACGATTAAACGGATTATTTAATATCGACAGCAAGTTGAATAAATTCGTTACTATCGGTGGTAAACTATCTTATTCAAACGAAAAAAACCTCGCTGCAATATCTTCAGGCTCGCTTAATGGCGAAGCTTACGGTACTTCAGGTATCGCCAGAACAGCACTGGTCAATTCTCCAAACGTTTCACCGTACAATAATGATGGTAGCTTTAATTTAGGAGCAACTTTTGTCGGTCCGATGAACAACATTGTAACCGGTAATCAGGTCGGATTTTACAACTTTGCTCAGGTACTATCTTTAAACAGGGAGAACAATGAGCTTGACCATCTTCAGTCGAACGCCTATTTGCAGTTAACTCCATTTAAGTGGTTAAATCTGAAATCTATGTATGGTATTGACTATATCAATAGCGACAATGATATCTTTTACAACCCGGTTCACGGTCCTGGACAAGGTGTAAGCGGTGAGGCCATCGGTGCTTTCAGAAAAAGAAAAAACTGGACATGGACCAATACCGCACAGGCAGATTATGCTGTTTCCAACCATAACTTTAATCTGTTAGTCGGACAAGAGCAACAACGCAATACGGTTACAGGCTATGGGATCGATCGCCAGGGCTTAACCGATCCTGCTTATGATGTAGTTCAGGCTGGCTTTACATTAAATAACTCAACAGGTGCCGCTTACGGTGAAAATTATCTGTTGTCGTATTTCGGGCGTTTGAACTATAACTACAACGGAAAATACTTTTTAAGTGGTAATTTAAGACAAGACGAGTATTCTGCTCTAGGTATCAAAAAAGGAACTTTTTGGGGAGCTTCAGCAGGATGGGAAATTACGAAAGAAAATTTCTGGAGCGATGCTGGTCTAGACAAAGTATTTAGCAGTTTCAAATTGAAAGGTAGCTATGGAAAAGTAGGTAATATTTCCGGAATTGGAGATTATGCCACCTTTTCTACTTATGGATCTGCCTTGTATGGTGGTGTAGCTTCGTCAATCTACAGTGCAGCAGGCAACAAAGAGCTTACCTGGGAAACCAGTAAGAAAACTGATATTGGTATCAATTTCGGAATTCTAAAAGGTCGTATTGAATTTGAGATAGATTATTACAAAAACAACATCGACGGTTTAATTCTGAACGTTTCGCAATCGCCTTCAACAGGTGTTCCCTCTACGGTTGCTACCAACGTTGGCTCGATGTATAATAAAGGTTTTGAGTTTAACGTCAATGCAACACCACTTAAATCGAATGATTTCTCATGGAATAGTAACTTCAATATTTCATACAATAAAAATGAAGTTACAGCCCTGGCTCCAGGTTTAACGGAGATTGTTACGCCTACAGGATCAACCACTACAGGGGAAAATGTTAACCGCAGTATCCCGGGTTACTCAGTAGGTTACTTATATGTTGTGCGTACCGGCGGAGTTGATCCGGCTACTGGTAGAAGAATCTTCATCAATAAAGCAGGCCGCGCTGTAACTTATCAGCATATTGTACCTACAGGTGCGTCACAGTGGACTTATTTAGATAATGGCGCAACCGCACCACCAATAACGCAAGGAGCTGATGCAGAGATGTATCACAACACTGCGCCTAAGTTCTATGGTGGTTTTGATAATACCTTCCGTTATAAAGACTTCGATTTAAACGTAATGCTAACTTATCAGTTAGGTTTCTGGGTTTCTTATGGAACAAATGCTGGTCTACACGATCAGAGATACTGGAACAATGCTGTAGATGTATTAAACCGTTGGCAAAAACCAGGTGACGTAACCGATTTCCCAAGAGCCATCTACACAGATAACGTTTCATATGGTAATACCATTCCATTGGATATAAATGTTTTCAAGGGAGATTTCGTTAAGCTTAGAAATTTAAGTTTAGGCTATACCATTCCTTCAACTGCATTCGGTAAATCAGGAATAAACCGTTTACGCGTTTACGTAGCCGGACAAAACCTTGCCATTATCACTAAATATCCCGGACCGGATCCTGAAGTGTCATCCAATGGATCAAGCGCATCCGGACAAGGTTCAGACCGTAACTCAGGTCCAAACGCCAGAACATATACTATGGGACTTAGTTTAGGCTTTTAAAATATAAAGGAATTAATCATGAACAAAAGAAATTTATATATAGCTATTTTGTGTTCGGCAGTCGTGTTTACCAGCTCTTGCAAAAGAGAGTTGCTCGATCCGTCACTTAAAACATCTGTAGCTGCAGAGAATGCTTTCGATACGCAGTTCCGTATTGAGAGCCAGGCCAATTCATTATATGGCTCGTTAAAGAATGGCGCTTTTTATGGTGGTCGTTATTTGGTTTACGGAAGCATCAGAAGTGAAGACTTTATCAATGAAACCGGGAATTTAGTTACTGCTTCAGATGTTTGGAGCATGAACCTGGCTAATAGTGCAACTTCAGTTAAAGGACTGTGGTCTCAGGCTTATCTTACTATCAACAGGTGTAATGTTTTTATTGACGGGATGACCTCGAAAGGAAATTCTGTTGTAGGAGAAGCTACCGGGGCAAAATATACTGCCGAAGCCAGATTGATAAGAGCCTTATCTTACTACAGTTTATTACAGCTCTTTGCCAGGCCATATGCTGATGGAAACGGAAGTAAGCCAGGTTTGCCACTTCGGTTAACTGGAATTACCGGTCCGGGTTCATCTGATCTGGCACGAAGTACTGTTGATCAGGTTTATACACAGATTCTTTCTGATTTAAATTACGCAGAAGCAAATCTGCCATCAACCAATGCCACAGCGTTATTGAATACTACCAGAGCCCATAAAAACACTGCAATTGCATTAAAAACCAGGGTGTATCTCACAATGGGTAAATGGGCAGAGGTAATTACTGAAGCAAATAAGCTGGTACCGGCTGTTGCTCCATTTAAGGCAAAGGTGAATGTGGCTAATGATCTGGTATCAGATATTGCCTCTGTATTCAAAGCACCTTATACCACTGCTGAATCTGTATTCTCATTGCCAATGACCTCTTCGGCGAGTCCGCTTGATTACCCTGGTACTCAGAATTCCCTTTCATCTTATTTTTACTGGACAGGATCGGTAGCCGGAACAACCGAATTTTCATTAAATCCTACGGGCATTATCGCAAATACGGCCTGGAAAGCTGCTGATAAAAGAAGAGCTTTGATCTTCACCTCATCGGCATCAAAGCAATTTGTTGCCAAATACACCACAGCAAGTCCTTATACAGATTATGTTCCTGTAATCAGATGGGCGGAAGTCCTATTGAATTTAGCTGAAGCAAGGGTTCGTAGCACCAATACAATTGATCCGCAAGCACTATTGTTACTCAATGCTGTTCGTCAGCGTTCGGATGCAACAACTACACTTGTACCAACATCCGTAGCAGACTTTACCGACGCACTATTGTTGGAAAGAAGAATCGAATTTTTAGGTGAGGGCTTACGTGCACCTGATTTAACGAGATTATTATTAACCATCCCGGCAAAAGGAAGCGCTCCTTCAAAAGGACCAACGGAAAGTGGTTACATCTGGCCAATTTCATCAGATGAATTATCTCTCAATAAATTGATGACAGATAATTAATAAAAAAGGCGATTTGAATCTTTCAAATCGCCTTTTTTTTATTCTGACAAAATTGCCTTACTTCTTATCCACACTATATTTCCCTGGCCCGATAAAAATCAAGCTCAGAAACAAAATACCCGATTCTATTGCATGGCTCGCACCCTGCAAGCCATCTCCTTTTCCAAAATGTACCAGCGCTGCCACAATCATCGTGAAAACCAGTAAAATACAGGCCGGGCGGAAAAACAATCCCACAATCAATAAAAACCCTCCGAAGGTTTCCGCCGCTGCGGCCATAAAGCCCCAGAAAACAGGAAGAAAATTAATTCCCACCACTTTCATGCTTCCACCCAAGCCCGTCCAGCCATGAGGACCGCCAGCCAGTTTAGGGAAACCATGGATGATGAACATTACTCCGATTCCTAAACGGAGTAGTAATAAGCCGGTGTTGCGGTACTTTCCTAAAGTATCCAGAATTGCCATGTTATAAATATTTAAAGTGAACGTTATTGGTTTCCACGGTTAAAGCGACGTTAGCGCCCAGTGCCATGCTCAGGTTGTTTTCTATATGCCCCGTCGGGAAGTTAAAGCAAACCGGATAGGCGTATTCTTTCACCACGTCCCATATCACCTCTTCAGCCGTTTGGCCAAAAGATATTTTCTCTTCAGCTATCTCATTAAAAGCGCCGATAATCAAACCGTTTAATTTGGCGAGTTTCCCTGCGCGTTTCATCATGCGCATCATGCGGTCTATGGCATACTCCTGCTCCCCAACATCCTCCAGAAAGAGAATTTTATTGTCGAAATCCATTTCCGAAACTGAACCCTGCATGTTAACCAGAAGGGTAAGATTACCACCAAGCAAAATACCTTCACCCACTCCTGCCCTGTTTTTGAAAGTGCTGGTGTAGCTGTATTCCTGCGGCTCGCCAAACAGCGATGCCCTTAAAGATTCAATCGCCAAAGGGGTCGACTCCTCAAAGGTATAAGGCATTTGTGCATGCAGGCACTGTGTTTGTGTTTGCGCAATGATGTGCGAAAGTATTACGGTGATGTCACTAAAACCCACAAACCATTTTGGATGTTGTTTAAATACCGTAAAATCCAGCTCATCAATAATACGGATACTCCCATAGCCTCCTCGGCCGGAAATAATAGCCCTGATGCTGGTATCGTCAAGAAACTGCTGAATGTCGCGGGTCCTCAATTGATCGGTTCCGGCAAACTGGTGGTGACTGGCATAAACGCTTTTTCCGATCACCACTTCCAGTCCCCAGCTTTCTAAAACTGCAATTGCGGTATCAATGGATTTGGGTAATTTCTTCGCCGGACAAACAAGGCCGATCTTATCTCCTTTTTTTAAATACGGGGGCTGCTTTATCATCTTCAAAACACTTATCTTTGCCAAAATAATAAAAATTGTTTTGGATAATAGTAAAATAAAAAGATATACCGTTACTGCAGCGCTTCCCTATACCAATGGGCCTGTACATATTGGTCACCTTGCCGGAGTGTATATTCCTGCAGATATTTATGCCCGCTACCTGCGCTCCAATAAACGCGATGTTAAGTTCATCTGTGGATCTGACGAGAATGGGGTGCCGATTACGCTTAAAGCGAAAAGAGAAGGCATTACGCCGCAGGAGGTTGTAGATAAATATCATAAAATCATTGGTGATTCGTTCAAGGAATTCGGTGTTTCATTCGATATCTACCACCGTACTTCTTCTCAAACGCACCATCAAACTGCTGCAGAATTCTTCAAAACACTTTACGATAAAGGCGTATTCACAGAAGAAATCACTGAACAATATTATGATCCTACGGCGAAGCAATTCCTGGCCGATCGTTATATCACCGGTACTTGTCCGAAATGTGGAAATGAAAATGCCTATGGCGATCAGTGTGAAAACTGCGGATCAACCCTAAATGCAACAGACTTAATTAATCCTAAGTCCACTTTATCCGGTGATCAGCCGATTCTAAAAGAGACTAAAAACTGGTTTTTACCGCTCGACCGATATGAAGAGCGTTTAAGAGCTTACATCGAAAACCATAAAGAGTGGCGCCCGAATGTTTACGGCCAATGTCAAAGCTGGTTAAATGCGGGTTTACAGCCGCGTGCCATGACCAGAGATTTAGACTGGGGCGTACGTGTTCCGCTTCGCGATGCGGAAGGAAAAGTCCTTTACGTTTGGTTTGATGCCCCTATTGGCTACATTTCAGCTACTAAAGAGCTTTGTAACTATGCCAAGCTTGATGTTTGGAATCCGATGGCTGAGGAGTACTATATCAGCAATTTCGATTCTGACAAATGTGGTTGGGAAGAATACTGGAAAAGCGACGAAACCAAATTGGTTCATTTTATCGGTAAAGATAATATCGTATTCCACTGTATCATTTTCCCGGCAATGTTGATGGCACATGGTGAGTATACCCTGGCAGATAATGTTCCGGCAAATGAGTTCCTGAATCTTGAAGGTCAGAAAATATCAACTTCCAAGAACTGGGCGGTTTGGTTAAATGAATACCTCCGTGAGTTCGAGGGCAAACAGGATGTTTTGCGTTATGTGCTAACGGCTACGGCTCCTGAAACCAAAGACAATGATTTTACCTGGAAAGATTTCCAGGCCCGAAATAACAATGAGCTGGTAGCTATACTCGGAAACTTTGTAAACCGCGTGGTGGTGCTTACCCTCAAGTACTTCGGTGGCTCAGTGCCTACCTGTATGGAAATTACCCCTGTAGATCAGGCTGTAATTGATGAGTTAGCAGGCTATCCTGCCAAAATATCGGCTTCTATAGAGCAATACCGTTTCAGAGAAGCGCTTTCGGAAGTGATGAATGTTGCCCGTTTAGGTAACAAGTACCTGGCTGAAACAGAGCCCTGGAAACTGATCAAAACCGATGAAGACCGGGTCCGTACCATCTTACACGTTGCGCTACAGATTGCCGCGAACATTCAGATTTTGATTGAACCCTTCCTGCCATTCACTGCAGATAAGTTAATGAAAATGCTGAAAAATGGTGGTCACGACTGGGATGATGCGGGTTCTATCAGCTTGTTAAAACGCGGACACGACATTGGTGAAGCTACCTTATTATTTGAGAAAATTGAAGATGCTGAAATCGACTTCCAGATAGAGAAACTCAACCAAAGTAAAGCCAGTAATGCGGCGAACAATGCAACTGCTACCCCTGCTAAAGAAAATATTAACTTCGATGATTTCTCTGCGATGGATATCCGCGTAGCTACCATTATCGCTGCCGAGAAAGTAGAAAAAACCAAGAAGTTGCTTAAGCTTACGGTGAATACGGGTATTGATGAAAGAACGGTTGTTTCCGGAATCGCGGAACATTACAAGCCTGAAGACATTATTGGTAAGCAGGTGAGCATTATCGTGAACCTGGCACCACGTGAAATCAAAGGGATCGTATCTCAGGGAATGATTTTAATGGCAGAGAATGCTGAAGGTAAACTGACTTTCGTTTCGCCGGTTGATAAACTTCCGGAAGGTAGCGTGATCAGGTAGAAGGACGAGATTTAGTTTGAAACAATAGATAATTTTATATATTTGCGCATTCAAGGGGAGTTCAGGCTCCCCTTATTTCAGGCCCCGTAGTTCAACGGATAGAATAGAAGTTTCCTAAACTTTAGATAGCAGTTCGATTCTGCTCGGGGCTACTTTAAAACAAGAGTGCAGCGATGCACTCTTGTTTTACTTCAACATTGTTCCAATCTCTTAAAGCGTATTGACAAAGTCAAATATCTTTTTCAAATCAGCATCTTTTTTGAAGTCTGTTTTCTCGGCTATTAAGTATCCGGATATTTGATCCGTTTTTGATGGTACCAAGGCAATGAGATTCTTTTTTGATGGTGTAAACTTGGTCAGAACATCACCCTGCTTAATATAATAATTGCTGTTTTGAGTAAACAATGCGCTAACAGCATTTGATCCATAGCCTTTACTATCGATAATGGATACCGTAAACCTTTTATAAAGCGAAATATTTCCAACTGAAATTTCTTCCAGGTAGGATTTTTCATTTAGTTTATCTACAGGTTTAAAACCATTCACAAAAGTACGTGGACCATTAGGGGTTTCTATGGTAAATGATGAAACCCGTTCAGACAAAAACATTGGTTCGTTGTCGGAACCCTTAAATACCAACAAATCTTCAGCAATATCATATTTTAAATCAGCATTTTCCATCTTTTTACCTGATGCTGTTTTAAACGAACCCTTATTCCAGTTTTCAATTAGATAGGGGCTTCCCTCAACTTTATCGTATTTTTTTGCTCCGAGGACTCTGCCATCAGAGGATTCAAATCTCATGCTAGTTGGTTGAGCGCTTACTGATAATGCGATGAAGCTTAGTGCGAATAAAATAATTGCTTTCATTTTTTAGTGATTTTGAGTGTTTGTGCTTTAGAATTAATAATGAAACGAAAGATAAACATTTTATATGCTTATCAGTATTCCCAGGATCGAATAATTTTTACTAAGTACAATGAATGGGAGAATTAAAAGTATTACATATTGTGGGGTAATTTAAGGCCAGCTTAATTTCTTGTTTCAATATCTGGCCTTCCTCGTTTGGATAATCATGATGTCGTTTATCGCACTAAACCCTTAATTGCTGCTTTTCCATGATAATTTATTTTTGAGGTTGCCCGGCCTAATCATTTAAAATGGTTGATTGTATTTTCCAGTGAGCGCTTTGTTCTCAATGCTTTTGGCGAAGTTGGGTGTTTCCTCGTGGTTGTGTGCATCTGATGCGGCCTGGCGCGCTGTTGCCGCATCCTTAAGGTTTAATCCATTCGCTTTTATGTACTCCAACATTTCAGGGGTGGCTGTAGCATGAATTTCGTTGGTATACAGGGTGGTATTGTCGTCGATTTTTGTGGCTTTAAGTTCCCATAATACCTGCACCTTTGTGCGGCCTCTTTTGGTAATGGAATCTGAAATGGAGAGCATGCGGCAGTAATCCGGACGGGCCACATCGGCCACATAGTGCTGCACCATCAGGGCATCGCCAATGGTTTCTACATTTAACGAAACCGGCTGCCCGTCATAAGTACTGCTAATGGCCGCCCCGATATGCTGGGTAGAGCAGCGCTGATATTCTGCATCAGGAAGGTTTAATAACCAATCTGTAATGTTTACTTTTTCAATAGGTGCATTAATAATTGCGGTAACTGCTGAATGTGATAATGCGTTTTATGGTGTTTGTTGAATTTCCATGTGATATGTATTTAAGTGTTTTTGATTTTCTTAATGTAAATCTAGCGCACACTTAAACACTTGCTCAGCACTATTCAGCAGAAGGGGAATATGCCTCGTTGAAATGGCATAATTACCCGTTAAGCTCCCGGCCTATGCTGCACACAGGAAGCCGGTAGTAATAATGATGGTAAAGAAAAAAAACAAAAAAATCAGAGGTCACACAATAAAGCTTTTGTTCCGGCGTATTATATATCGAGAGCGTTAATTTAGATAGACGGGAATTGTCCTTAGTGATGATTCCCGTTTTCTTTTGAATGGTGAAATACTACAGCCTGGGTTCCGGTACAATTTTGATTTATGACACTAATCTGAAACGTGTGTTTCAGATTAGTCATATGTTTGCAGGGTATAAAGATTATCATGGCGAGAAACGTAGAATTTGATGAAACAGCAGCGATCCAAAAAGCTATGGAGGTGTTTTGGGAAAAGGGCTATCATGGTACCTCACTTCGCGACCTCACCGAAGCAATGAAAATCAATAGCAGCAGTTTATATAATACCCTTGGAGATAAACAAGAGCTTTTTGTGAAGTGCGTTAATCATTACACCGAGATCAGAAAAAAGGATCTTCAGGCACGGGAAAAGAATAGCGGTTCTTCATTGAACACACTAAAAACATATATTGACGATGCTGTGTCGGTAATTATCAGCGGAGAGAATAGTTGTATGGCTATCAAAACGGCTTTCGAGGCCGCAGTTGATGATCAAAGAATCAAGGATATTCTGAAGGCAGATAGCGATTATGCCTATCAATTTATCCGTAACAATATCGCGAAGGCCATGGAAGCAGGGGAAATTTCTAAAGAAGAAGATCCGGAACTTTTAGCAGATTACTTTATCAGCACCTGGACGGGTTGGCATGAATCTTTTTTGCTTCACCAGAACCCTTTGAAGATAAAGAAAATGGCCGCGTATTTCGTAAAACAACTCACTAAGTAATTTTTTTAAGCAAATCTGGAGCAATTGATTCAGATAAAAATCACTTTCTAATCGCAGCGATCATTTTGAAACAATCAATACAGAATTATAAATTAAATCATATGACAACAAAAGACCTTTTAGGTAAAACAGCTTTAGTTACAGGTGGAACTAAAGGAATCGGAAAAGCAATAGCAGATAAATTAGCGGCGCAGGGTGCAACAGTAATCGTTTCTGCCAGAAACCATCCATCCGAAAATGACGGTGGTCATCATTTTATCGCTGCCGATTTAACCCAGCCCGAGCAGGTGTTAAAACTCACTGAAGAAATTAATACAAAATTTGGCGGTATTGATATTCTGATTAACAATGTTGGTGGCCTGACCACACCTGGTGGTGGTTTCAGCACCCTCAGCGATGAACATTGGGAAAATGAGCTTCAACTGAATCTTATTTCAGGAATCCGACTCGATAGGGCACTTTTACCTGCTATGATCGAAAAGAAAAGCGGCGTAATCGTACACATTTCTTCAGTTGCTGGAAAACAGGCATTATGGAACCTGAATATGGCCTATGCAGTTTCAAAGGCAGCGCTTAACAGTTACAGTAAGGCTTTAGCCAGCGAGTTAGCATCTCAGGGAATCCGTGTAGTTACGGTGGCTCCAGGTGCAACCAAAACTCCGCCAATGGAAAAATTTATTCAAGACTATGCAACAGCTTCGGGCATACCGGTAGAAGACGCATTGGTTCAATTACTTGCACAAACAGGTGGTATACCAATGGGAAGAATGGCAGAACCTGAAGAAGTTGCATCACTGGTACATTTCCTTGTTTCTCCGTCAGCAGCTTATCTTACTGGAAGTATTTATGCTATTGACGGAGGTAGCTTACCTGTAGTCTCTTAAATCTCCGGTTGTAACCGTACCTGTTCATCACAGATTTGAATGGTGCCTTGTAGTAAACGGGAATTGTCCATGGTGATGATTCCCGTTTTCTTTTGCATGCTGATTTGATTGTTTTGCTGCGGAAAGCGGAAGGCACGAAAATTAATCTGAGTCTCCTCATTTCCGTTTAAAACAAAGTATATTAGGGGCAAAGTTTAGGTATGAAAATAACGCCTCATCAACTTCTTAATTACGGCATAGCAGCGGTTTGGCTGGTAAATGGGATTTATTGCAAGGTATTAAACCTGGTTCCCCGTCACCAGCAAATTGTTGCAGCTATTTTAGGAGAGCAATATTCAGGCTGGTTTACCATCATCATTGGCCTGGCCGAAACGCTAATGGCCATCTGGGTGCTCAGCCGCTATCGGAGCAAGCTAAATGCCATCAGTCAGATCATTATTATTGCTACTATGAATACGCTGGAGTTTATCTTAGTGCCTCATCTGTTACTATGGGGCAGGTACAACGCTATTTTTGCGGCTTTGCTCATCATCACCATTTATATTAACGAATTTAAACTCCATCAGGTATTGCCTGCCAATCCCAATGTTAGCCGCACTTAAAAACCACCCCTTCGCCGTGGAAGCTTTCTTTAAAAGCTCCGTTGTGCTCACTTTTGCTGTTCCGAAAAAGCAGCTCGAACAGATGATACCAGAATGTCTGGAGCTCGATACTTTTCAGGATGAGTGGGCTTTTGTAGCAGTAGCCATGGTACAAACGAATGCTTTAAGGCCTAAAGGGATGCCCAAATTTATGGGCAATAACTTCTTTTTAATCGGCTACCGGGTTTTTGTACGCTACACCAATGCTGCCGGCAAACGCCTTCGCGGACTCTATATCATTAAATCTGAAACGGATAAAAAGAAGATGGAGTTTATGGGCAACCTGTTTACCCACTACAATTACACCACTACCGATATTCACCAGGTTCATGAGGGAGACCGCTCCACGATTAGTTCCATGCGATCAGACTTTAGTGTTACGATAACAAAATCTGATGATGCCACACTGCCTAAAGGTTCACCTTTTGCGGACTGGAAAGAAGCCCGGCGTTTTGCTGGTCCCTTGCCATTCACTTTCACTTACAACGAGCGCAACAAAGAAGTTTTAATTATTGAAGGGGTCCGCGAAAACTGGGTGCCCATGCCGGTAACCGTAAATGATTACCATTTCGGCTTCATCGATGGTTTAAAACTTCAGGGTGCGGTACTGGCCAATGCCTTCATTATCGAAAACATTCCCTATTATTGGAAGAAAGGAAAACGCGAAAAATGGCAATAGAACGTCGACCATTTCAGGGTGTACTCAATATTTTAAGTTTCAACAGGCATTTTTATGTGATCGGATTGCTGGTCCTTGCCGGCATCATTACAGCTGGTTTAATGCTTCATATTAACCACCTATATCTGTTGATCATAGTTATAGCTTTTATCTATGGGTTGTTTGCGCCACTCATTGTTTCAGCCTATGTTTACGATTTTTCAGAATACTATACCTTTAACTGGTTGCACAAACTGGCACTAAACCCGAAGGCCAACCATATTGTAAACATCAATGCCGGCTTCGATGAAACCAGTTTTATTCTTGAAGATCATTTTCCGGATGCTAAAATCAGGGTTTTCGATTTTTACAATGCATCGCAACATACCGAAACCGCTATTGTGAGGGCACGTAAGGTGAGTTTAACTTACCCTGATACCCAGGTTATCGAATCGGGTAATATTCCGGTATCCGATCAGTCGGCAGACCTGGTTTTCCTGTTATCTGCTGCCCATGAAATCCGAAGTAACGAAGAGAAGGTTGTCTTTTTAAAAGAGTGCAGACGAATTTGCAAGCCCGGCGGCAAGGTAATCATGGTTGAGCATCTGCGCGATCTTCCGAACTTCCTTGCTTTTACCATCGGCTTTACCCATTTCTTCTCTGCCCCTACCTGGCGAAAAGCTTTTACGCAGGCAGGCTTCAGCAAAATCGATGAAACCAAGTTCACGCCATTTATGTCTGTTTTCACTGTAACGCCGTAACCGCCATTCTACCCTATGGAAATCCACCTTACCATTATTGGCATTCTGCTCGTTCTGCTTGCCCTTATTCACGTCATCTTTCCACGTTATTTCAACTGGTCGCAAGAGTTAGCGGGTTTAAGTGTTATTAACCGGGAAATGATTTATGTGCATACCTTTTTCATTGCCTTCATTGTTTTTCTGATGGGCTTGTTGTGTCTGTTCTCGGCTAATGACCTGCTTCATACACCATTAGGAAAGCACATCTGCCTGGGGCTGGGGATATTCTGGTTCCTCAGGTTGCTGGTGCAGTTTTTTGGATACTCGGCAGTGTTGTGGAAAGGAAAGCGGTTTGAAACGGGTGTCCATGTATTGTTTACGACATTATGGGGGTATTTTACAGCAATCTTCTTTTTTGGGTATTTTTATTAACGAATTTTTTGCGATGGAAAACTACCTGGAATGGTCTGAAAGGAACAAATTATTATGAGATCTCATTGACTACCAAAAAAAAAAACGAGATTGAGATTAAAAAACAGTTTATTAATGAAAACATTTACTTATTGCTATTTCATAATCACGAACATCATTTATTAATAAAATAATTTCAACGCAACACAATAAAGCCTGTTTTCCGGCGTATTATATATCGAGAGCGTTAATTTAGATGAACGGGAATTGTCCATAGTGATGATTCCCGTTTTCTTTTGTACCTTGATTTCATTTGTTTCCCTGCAGAAAGTGGAGAGGCACTTAAATTAACGTCAAAGCGCTTTTATCTAAATGAATATTACCAAACCCGTTTTTCTCTTCCTTTTATTGATATCTCTAGGGATATTGGTTTTTGAAGGTGAATACCTATCTACTCAGTATAACCAAACCCTCAGAAAAGTGGAGTTTAACAGATTTCAAATAAAATCTTTAAAAGGAAGTGCGGAGAGCCTGTTGAATCAACCTGGAAGGAAATTTTATTTTCTGGACTTTAAAAATTTAAAAGAGTCAGATCCATTTAAAATTTTATTGACTCGCAAAAACCTCACCTATAATTCAAATGGTGGGTATATTATCAATTCCTTTAGAGGAAAAAATGTTTACGCAAAGGGGATATTACCGAAATTATTCGATGGTGTTTTTTTCATTAAAGAATCCACACCAATTCATCTTATTGATTAAAACACCTCAGACTATGAAGAAATCCAATAACGAGATTATGAAGAAACCAAAAACAAAACAGGTTAAATCCAAACAGATCGATGAATGGATACTTATGGGCAGGGCCATATTACGAAATGATTTGAGACCTAAAGATATGGAAGGTTGGTCCGACTATTACCTTTTCGATAATAACGGGCTCTTAATTAGAGATACTTTCGAACGGAAAAATGCTACACTTTATGAAGAATATTCTGAGTACGTAGAATTTAATAAAAAACTCGAAGATAGAATAAAGCGAGCAAATAAACAGATTATATCTCCTAACGCATCTTTTCCTGGGTTAATACAGGTGACAATTGAGCATTTTAAAGTAATGATCGGAGAAAGTGATAAAATCCTTGCGAACGAATTTGCACTAGAATCTGATGTTCTGGATTATTCAATACTTAGTTTAACTTATTTGGATAAGGCAATTAAGAAAACACTGAAAATCTATGATGCCGGAGATTTCGAAGAAAAATATGCAGTGTGCATCTCAGCTTATTGCGGGGAGGTAATGAGAAGAAAGGTTGATGGGGAATGGAAGATTACTGGCAATGCTGCTGGAATATTAGACCAGATACTAATAGAGGAAAAGACCAATCCAAAACATTCCTATCGTCCTGAAATACCTATAGCACTAATACTCTCAGGCGATGCTCCTAAAGGTTCAAACTTAAAGATTGAGGTCGACGCGCAATTGCACAAATATGGTTTTATAAAAGGAAATGAGGAACATTACGACCTTCAATGATGGTATGCCGTTTTAAACGAACCATTGCTCTAGTTTTGAATAAGGTAGGGGTTTCTCTCTACCTTAACATAATTCTTTGCACCGGGAACTCTTCCATCAGAGGGTTAAAACTTTATACTAGTTGCTTAAGCCTCAACCACTTTATCCCAAACCACCCTATCAATAAACCCACCACAACAATCATCCACCACCACCAGGCCAGCGCCGTCATGTTGTTACTAATTCTTCGCCACAGCTTTTTCATTGTTACGCTGCTGTACCTGAACTTTTGTCCTGGTATTAGCTGACCCGGTATTAAGCGTTTCGGTATTCCTTTTCTCCTTCTTCCACAACTCTGATCTCCACTTCGCCCACAGCCGCTATAAACAGAATACTTTATAACCCCCTTTGGCCATATACGCCATTGAAGTTCTAAGGTACTGCTGTCGTGGCTCAAAATAGTCCATTGCTGTGCTGCGGTTACTTCGCTTTATAAGCTCAGCTGATTGCTTTTGGTGTTAGTTGAAGTTTCCGTGTGTAGCATGCTGCAGGCGGCGCATAGCGCCAGCCCGAGCAATACTAACTTTCTCATAACCCGCCTCCCTTCAGCCAATCGGCAAAATATTTAATGGTGCGGATGTGGCGGTATTTGCTGTACACTCCATCGCCTTCGTGGCTGCCTGCCGTATTGGTGTTGCCGTCAATGGTAATGATCTACGAGCCACGCTGCGTTTTTACAATACCGCAGTGGCCATCCGTTTCAGGCTGGCAAAATAACTCCAAAAATATCAGCGGGCTGAAATAAACTGCTCGATTTTCCGAGCAATTTATGTTTTGTTAATAAGGTTGTTCCACAACTGTACATATTTGGGTACAATAACCAATTACACTTCCATTTTGGTCTGTCCAATTTTGGTTGTATTGATTGTGAATATTCTGATCAAAGCAACGACTTTGACACTCTGCATCAATAGTAGTGCCTCCCATAACATTTTTCATTTCTGACCTAGTCAGACGTTTGATTTCTTGCGTTTTAATTTTCATCTAGATTAAATAATTGGGTTTTAAGTGTTTATAATGGGGTCTTCATTGCTGCTAATTCTTTCTCATATTGTGGGTTTGAACCCCCACTCAACTTTATAGCCTCCTCCATATTCTTTATTGCTTCTTCCTTATTACCAACCTTAAATAAAAGATTACTATAGGTATTTATAAACCAGGGTTTTGGAGAACTTTCAGCATCAAGAACTTTTCTAGACCACTCAAGTGCTATTGGAAAGTACAACGGTTCCTCACAAAACAATAATATTGTTCTTCCATAGCTATCAAGTTTGCTTACTTCAAGGTCTTTTCCCGCTATTTTCAGGTACTCATTTACTGCGTCTGTGTAGCCCCTCCAATTTCTTTCCCACTGATAGTACATTATTTTGGATTCATTTAAAATCTCTGTGGCATACTCCGGGTATTTTCTTTTTAAATTGGCGTCAATGCTTTCCCAATCTATATTTTTGTTATTCTGCCCCTGATATTCATAGAAACCAATTCCAAATATTTTCTTTACACCATTTTTCTTTAACAGTGGAAATACTTCCTCTTCAAATACAATAGTCTTAATCAAAGCTTTTGCCGTTCCCTCACCCATTACGGAGTCAACGGCAATGCTATTATTGATAAGTATTGGATAACCTACATCAGTTGTTTTAGTCGTTGATCTGGTAATGAGCTTAATATTTTTTGTTGTTAACAGGTTTTTTTGTTTCGATAAATAAAGATTAGAATAGTTCATCCCCTGTTCATAATCTTTATTCATTTGTGCTGAGCTAATTAGCGACAGAAGAAAGGTAGTATCCCTACGGCCTGTTTCAAATAAATGCTTTAAAGTTGAGTATTGTGTTGCAGGCTTCAGTGCTTGTTCTGCACTAGCGATGAACTCCTTGGCATTAAAATTTGCTGAGATTGAATGGACCATCTCTCCATTAGTATTAAAAAACAAATAAGTTGGATAGCTATTGATTTTATATAATTTTCTTAAATATTCTACATCATTATACCATCCCTGAATATATGAATCATCTTTTTTTGTCTTATCGAATTGTACCTTAAGATTTATAAAATTCTTATTAAAAAAATCCCCAACTTCTTGTTTTGTGAAAACGTTTAAGGCCATCTCCTTACATGGGATACACCATGTTGTATAGGCGTCAAGGAAAATTATTTTATTTTCTTTTTTTGATTTTTCTATAATAGCTTTCCAGCCTGGCAATTTTTCGAAATTAATTCCTGAGGTTTGGGCAACGACGTTGTGAATATTTATGATGGAAAAAAATAGAATCGTGATTATTGAATATTTCATGCTTCAATTTAATTTTATAAATTAAGAAATATCTATGACTTTGAAACCATAGATGCATTATTTTACGTTTTCAAAAACTACAGTAATTTTTTTTGAAAACGTTAGCAAGCCAGGAAGTATAGGCCAGGCCTCCATAAGTTATAACAGTCCATACCTCACCTGTCGCCATCTTTGTTCCGAGTGAAATCGGTCACATTAATCAAGAGATAATTAAATACCCTGCACGCTTCCGCAATTTATAAAATTTTACAAGAAGTTTTGGGAAGACTTTCATTGAATTATATACTGGTGGAATCAGTCTATGAAACCACCAGTAATCTATTCTAGCATTCCACCAGGCTACCTTGAGAGCAAGTAGGGTTTGAGCCTGTAACGCAGTCACTGCATACAATTTCTTTACCTCCTGAACCTGTTGAATATCCGTTCGGGCAACATTTATAGCTTTTAGGCTTTTCAACTACGCCACCCATAATTGTTTTCATTTCATTTCTGTTTAATAAATTAACTTTTTTCATTTTTTTAAGTTTTGAAGTAAATAAAGGTTTTATCATTCTTTCACGCAAGAACAACTTAAGCGATGGCAGTTAAGCCGCCATTCATTTTAGGACGTTTGTTTGCAACCAAAAGCCCAATTTTCCGGAATATTCTTTAGCTTTTCTAAAACATCAAGTTTTTTAAATCATCAATCTTATAAGGAATAGGGATTTTATATCCATTAATAAAAACAGTTGGTGTATAGGTAATATCTGCCATCTTACACCAATCCCTTTGCATTTTTGCAAGGGATAAACTTTCATCTGTTGCAACAGCAGGATATTGTTCCTTTAAAAGTTTGAAGGTTTTTATACGGCCAGAATACCAATCT
Source organism: Pedobacter frigidisoli (assembly GCF_032678525.1). Taxonomy (GTDB): domain Bacteria; phylum Bacteroidota; class Bacteroidia; order Sphingobacteriales; family Sphingobacteriaceae; genus Pedobacter; species Pedobacter frigidisoli_A. Next base: position 660,477 of record NZ_JAVTSE010000002.1, on the reverse strand, counting down.
TCCAAGGCATTTTGGGCTAACATTTCCGTGCTTACATTTAGTGAAAGAATATGATTAGCTACTTGAGCCCCGGGATCTGACAGGTCATCAGCAACATGAAATAGCATCTTTATTTTAATACTTTCGTCTTCTGATGACCAGGTTTTCGCAATTCCATGTGTTTGAAGACATGGTGAACAAAAAGGATCACTTACAATTGTAATAACATTTTCTCCATTCTCATTTCCAAAAATTATAGGCTTTACATTATCTGGTACTGCATATCTTGGCTGATTGTAAAGAGCCTGAGTAAATAAATTGGCATTATACTTAAAGCCATTCAACTGAAACTTTAATCCTCCAACTTGAACCTTATATTTCAGGAGTGGCTTTAATAAACCCCATATTACAATAGGAATAAGTAGGCATAAAAATATATTGAAAAGGATTCTGAAGTCAATAATTGTAGTTGCTGAGAACAGGCCCAAAGTGAATGCAGAAATAAATTCAATCCACAAAATAAGTTGAACTGTACAACATAAAATACACCACTTATTATTTTTATACTGATATACAATTGAATATATACTATATGGCAAGCTAAATAGATTTACCCAAACAAGAACATACACTGCATTGTATTCCAAAAGTAAGGCCAGCAAGGTACCTGCAAAATAAAAAAAACCAATTTCGCTCCAACTAAGCCAGGAAGTAACATTTGCTGCATCTGATCTCAGTAATTTAGAGCAGTCACTTTTCCCCATTTTACAGATGTTTTGAACTGTAATGTTTTCTATACCATAACTCTGTGATAACAGCATAATTGTTGTTATCACACCAATAAGCTTTATAAAAATCATACTGGGAAATGATAAGTAAATAGTCTTTGCCTGAAAACCCGCAAATATTATCCAACCAAGTATTAAAAAAAACAATGGTATAGTAAGCTGATTGAGGATATACTTCAGTTTATTGTCCATATAGTTTTGTTCCCCGCTGCTTAGGTCTTTTTTTGCATGTAGCGCTATGCCATCCCAAATTTTTAAAAAGTCTTCTTCAGGAACACTGATTTTTCCGATAAATTCATCTTTGTAATTAACTTTACCGTTCTCGATTTTTTGAACCAAAACAAACTTCTTTTCCACATCTTTTATACTGGCTAAGAATGGAAAATTCAGTTCACTGGAATCATATTCAGATTTTTCTATTCTATAGGCTTCATTACTAACTTTAAGCTGTCTTAGACAGTCACTGATAGATAACAAACTCGGATAGTTGGGATGATCTTTTAAAATTGATCTAACAGTGTCTTTATTGAACTTCACCTTTAAACTTCTTAAAAGTTCAAAAGATATATACTCTGAATTTAGATTTGGACTTCTGGAATTCATACATTAATCATTTTATATCTATAGTTTCGTAAAATATAGCCTTTTAGTACTTGATGAAAACTCCGCAATGATTTGCGTTTATTGGGTTTAACTAAGCGTTTTAAGCGTATTATTTAAATCTGATCAATTCAAAAACGTTTCTAAATGCTTAAATATATTACCTCATTCAAATTCCTAACTAATCGATTTAGGAGAATCAAGAGGGTTTTTATTTTTACGAATTTTCTGACAATTTATCTATTATCCAAGTGCCTAATACGACAATTACACCAAAGCACCTTTTTCCAGGACACATCGTTCATTTTGGCTGACAAAATCAAACATAATTTGGAGATTGAGGACGATTAAACCTCCGATTCGTTATGTATATAATTTTAAGAGCATTTTTTATCAATATGCGATGGTGGGTCTACTAAAACCAACCTCAACCACCTTATCCCAAACCAACCTATCAATAAACCCACCACAACAATCACCCACCACCACCAGGCCAGCACCGTTATCTTGTTGCTGTTCTTCGCTGTATTTTTTTCATTGTTACGCTGTTCAACCTGAACTTTTGTGCTGGTATTAGCTGACCCGGTATTAAGCGTTTCGGTATTCCTTTGCTCTTTCTTCCACAATTCCATCATCGCCACCTCCCCAACAAAGCCGCTATCAGCAGAATACTTTACCACTCCTTTCGGCCATATACGCCATTGAAGTTCCGAGGTGCTACTATCCTGACTTAATATAGTCCATTGCTGTGCTGCGGTTACTTCGCTTTTTAAGTTCAGCTGATTGCTTTTGGCGTTAGTTAAAGTTTCCTTACGCAGCACGCTGCAGGCGGCGCATAGCGCCAGCCCGAGCAATACTAACTTTCTCATAACCCGCCTCCCTTCAGCCAATCGGCAAAATATTTAATGGTGCGGATGTGGCGGTATTTGGTGTATACCCCATCGCCTTCGCGGCTACCTGCCGTGTTGGTGTTGCCTTCAATGGTAATGATCCACGAGCCACGCTGCGTTTTTACGATGCCACAATGGGCAATGCGTTTCAGGCTGGCAAAGTAAATCCCAAAAACATCAGCAGGCTGCGGCACAGATACACGTTTGCTCACAGGAAACAAGCCCGGGCTCCAGGCTGTGCGCGGTGTTTCGTAGCCGGCTTTTCCGTATACCCAGCTCACAAATGAAGCGCACCAGGGATCGCCGTTGTTATTGCCGGTGTAATGCAGGTAGCTTTCTACGGCTACGCCATCGTTTTTGCCTGTGGCTTCACGGGCGCCGAGCTGACTTTCAGCCACCTGGAGGATGGCTTCGCGTTTGCTCAAGGATGAATATCCGGCGCTTCGCCCGGTGTTTAGAAAATCGCTGCCACACAGGCCACTGCTCCAAAAAACAGTAACGCAAAGCAGGCATAGTAAAAACTTAATTGCTTCCATGATGATAAATCTTTAAACTGTAAAACCATAAAATGAATGTTGGGTAAACCCAGCGTGCTCCAGGCGGCGCAAAGCAAATACCAGCTGATGGTAAGCAATGCCAGAAAAGTCAGAATGCTGAACAACAACAGCTGCCATACCGCTGCATCAAGTACCGCTGTAGTGGTATTGAAAAAGCCAGCGAAGAGCGGTGCCAACTGATAAGCTAAAATCAGCAGCAGTATGCCTGTAACCCAATAATAGTGTACTTTATTGATCCGTAGTAACGGATCCATGATGAGTGTTTTCATAATGTTAATGATTGAATTAATGAATGAGTGAATTTTGAAAGCGCAGCCGCAATTAAGTGATTTCGTGCTGGCCCAGGTACCAGCTGTTTGATACCTTTTTGCCATTGGCCGAAACATATGCAGCATATACATGCACGGCTTTACCTACATAACTTTCATCCAAAGTGAAAATACCACTACCATCTGTCCGTTTGGCTACGTCGAACTTCCAGCAAGGCCAGTCGATGGTATCTCCCAGCACCACCACAAGCAGTTCATCATCATCGCAGTGGAAGGCATTTGTTAATACCGGCCAGCTTAAAAATATAGTACCTGCACCTGCAGCTTTTACCTTGCATGTTGATGGTGGATTCAGGGATCCATGGCTCAGCTTTACTTTCGCATAATCTATACTCAATTCCGGCCAGGTACCTGCAATTGCCTCTTTGCTGTGGTAACTCGTTGCTTTATTTACCGGATGATGATTAGGTTTAACATATTGGTATCCCACCATAATCACCTCTTTTAAAGCGCCTACAAACTGAGCCGCTAACTTCATGCGTTCGCGCTGTTCCAGCTGCTTTGGTGATGGCGGCCTATTGCTTTTGCACGGTAATGATTTCAAATAAAATTTTCCATTGCGGTTGCTGCCTACTACTTTACCAAGCTTACCGCTAAATCCGTCGAGCGGACCTCTTCCCATAAATGCCATAATATTTTCTTTTATGTTTTCTAAAAAAGTGGGGCTCTGAACAAGCCCCACCGGTTAATTTAGCTTAGGCCACTACAATTGGCCCGGCATAGGTGCTTTTCGACCTGCGGATGTTATCGCGATCGATGTAAAAGATATACACCTCCACATCCTGGCCTGAAAAGTCGGCGGGCAACACATAGTCTGCAGTACCGTCTCCCCTCAGGGCGAAATCGGATTTGATGGAGAAATAATCCTGTGCCATGTTGTACACCAGCAACACCATCCTGTCGTCGGTAAACCCATTAAGCTCATTCAGCTGCGGGTTCCAGCTCACGGTAAGCGTTGCTGCCGCTGTAGAGGTTACCGATACACCAATTGGTCTCAACAGCGTTCCTTTACTAATCTGCAAAATACTATGGTCCAGCGCAAAATCCGGCGATGTTCCAGTAATGGCATTCGCCAGGGCAAACTGTACCCCCATGTTATAGCCTGTTGCTTTGTTGTTGGTTTGGCCTTTGTAGCCCATGTTCAGTACATCTTTTATCGGCGATAAAAAAGCAACCACAAGGGCAAACTTCAATCGTTGCTCTATCTGCTTTTCTGTGGCCGGTTTCGTACTCTTTTTGTACAAGCCTTTGATGTAATCCAAATCATTCCAGCTACTGCCGATGATACTTCCGGCCTTGCCGGAGAAGCCGCCCAGGGCCCCTTTTCTGATAATTCCCATAATCTTAATTTTTAAGTTAAATGGCTAAATGGCCGGCCGGTACATCTAGCACGAAACAAACATAGGCTTGGAAATGAGGCTGTTAAAATTTTGACCCGATTTGGACTGATTTGACCCGTTTTGGACTGAATTTAGGTATCGCGAGGTGAGATTTTAGAGATTAGACCTGATACAAGAGAAGTGAGACACGAGATTTGAGAGGTGAGAAAAATGTGCGCCTGATCGGGGAAGGGATCACTCAATTCCCAGACAACTGGTTACCAAACGGGGGAAAAGTTCGGGCGGGTTTGCGCGTGGCTTTTGGTGCCACCTGAACACGGGGCGAACTTGTGCCGAACTTTTCCCGAAGTTGTGTGCCACTTTTCCGGGGCATTTCCCGAAGCCTTCCCGAACACTGGTCGAAGCCGGGTAAAGGGTTTCCCGAACAACTCCCGAACAACCCGGCCAGCGCTCCCGAACAAAAATTGAAAAAAAGATTAGAAAATGTTCTTTCCTGAAGAGGATAAAACGACTAAAATGAGGATGAAAAATCGGTACTATTACCGCGCCTTGAGTTTAAAGTTATGATGAATCGATTGCTTTCAGGCATTTGCTACATGATGAATACGACGCAAAACGACGTGTGGCAGAGTTTAAAAAGCACTTTGGCAAAAACCTAAACTATATGTCAAAGAAGGATATGGCCAGCTTCGTGGACATTGAATACACTTATTTCCTCGGGTTTTATAATGATAAAGCTTAATACGGTATACACCATTATTTCACAGTAAGATCATTGTGATTTTCAAGTGATTTTCATGGGTTTTCACCAACAGCATGGGGCGGTTTCCTACCGAACTTAGTACCAGAGATTGATACCCTAAGTCCTGATGACCTGAATCTGTACCGATACGGTTATGATCCAGCCAGCGGAGTGGTTCCGCCACAGGGATGAAGCTTTTCAATTTCAGGGAAAATTAATATAACCATGAAAAATGTAGTTAAACCGGATCAAGTTATTATGAATATCCTAAGCGGATTGCTGATTGTGCTATGGGTTTACGCTGCGGGCAGTAAACTCATGGTTGTTCATACTTTTGAGCATCAGCTAAGCTTACAGCATTTACCCGAAGGCTTAGTTCCAGTGCTTACCTGGGCATTGCCGATCATTGAACTTATGGCCGCCGGTTTACTCATCGTTCCTGCTACGATCAAGGTAGGGTTTTTTCTATCTGCTGTTTTGCTTGTGGGTTTCAGCAGTTACATCACCTTAGTGCTTGCCGGCTTTTTTAAGGATACCCCTTGCTCGTGCGGTGGCATACTTTCTCAGTTGGGGTGGACTGAGCACCTGATTTTCAATTTCATTTTTTTAATTTTTAGTTTACTGGGCTTTTCACTTTGGAGAAAGGAGGTTAGCGGAGAATAAATAACATACATTGGTTGGTGAAACCAGGTTTTGCTTCCCTAGTTACAGAAAGAAGTTTTATATTTTTTAACTAAACTTTTTCGCTTGCTTTTTCAATTGCAATAAAGCATCCTTAATTATGATCAATACAATCAAAAACCTAAGCAAAGGCCTGTTGGCTGCTGCTTTCGGTTTGGCGCTAGTGTTTGCTGGTTCGGCATTTAAACCTGCTGAAAGCAAACACAACAGAGCGGCACTTTACTGGTACCGCGTATCGTACGATGATATGACCAACCATCCTAATGGTTATATCAAAAGCGGCACTACAGTATATGCCAATGCGGAACAGGAAAATGTAGTTTCTCCCTGCGACGAGGGCGATGAATTAGACTGTTTAAGGGGTTTTGCGAGTCCGTTAACCGTTTTTCCAAACGACGATTTAACTACTCCAAAAATCCAGAAACCTAATGAGTAGCCTGCGATCCCGCAGAAGTTTCTTTTCTGCGGGATTTTTATATCATTTTGTTCTAATTTCATCCCTCCGATATGCTTTTCTTGATACTACAGGCTTATTGTTCATTAGGTTCTTCAAATCGGCCGAGGTGAACCCAGTGGTAACTGCCCTCACTATTCCTTTTGGATCAACAATAATCATGAAGGGACAGGCGCCAATATTAAAACGGTGAAACATCACTGAATCATAAGCTATGGCCAGTGTCAGATCCTGTTCTTTGCGGTTCATCTCAAAGAGTTCCCGAATGGCTTTGTCATCTCCTGCTTTCGAATACAATGAGCCGTTGTATCCAACTAATAAGAATCTTACACTGTCTTTAAAGACTGCTTTCATTTGATTGAGGATTGGCATTTTGTGTAAACATATAGAACAATGCCGGTTCCAGCCATCTAGCACAAACCATTTCCCTGCAAAACTTGCTTTGGTTAAGGTCTTTTGATCGGCATATTTTACGTTTGTAAATTTAAAATCGGGCATTGGTTTGCCTACTTCAGGATATTCTTTATCGTTCTGCTGGGCCATGAGCTGAAGGGTGCTCATCACAAGAATTAATAAATAAGTGTACTTTTTCATATCTGTATTTAATTAGTGTAACCTTCGTTTTGTGTGAGGTTTGGATTTTTTTTGATTTCAGCAAGTGGGATAGGGTAAAGTGCGGCATAAGGTTTCCAGGTCGCCGCTTTTAATATTGAAAAGAGATTATTCACTTTTTGTGTTCTTTTCAAATCGAACCAACGGTGACCCCATTCGCAAAACAGTTCAATTTGCCGCTCTTTCATAATCGCGTTAAGCAATGCTTCTTTGCTGATATTAGGATTAGTATTTTTGATTAATGATAATCCTGCCCTTTGCCTGATGACATCAACATCGGTAATAGCCCCCGATAAATCACCCAGTTGTGTTTTAGCTTCAGCACGAATCAGGTACAGTTCAGCTAACCGTTGTACAATGTAATTTTCAGTCACGGTAGTACTACTTCTCACCTTGTATTTGTTTGCATAGTAATAAACCACACTGCTTACGGTATTACTTTTTAACCAGCTGGTTTTTCTATTATCTCCATTCTCAAAAGCTACTAACAAATTGCTATGAATAGCATACGTGGGCCGTACAGTGGTGGATGATGGAATTAAGGTAGTGGCTTCTGATACATTTGCAGTTGGTCGTGCCAGAGACAGCAATGACTCTTTTGATGTAGCAAGAAAAACGTTTGCCAGTGGTTCAAGACTGTATTTCCCTGAAGCAATTACTTCTGTCGCTTGCGTTATTGCATTCTGCCAATCTTCATTGTACAAATATACCCGTGCCAAAAGTCCGGTAACCGTTTCTTTATTTACCCGGTTAGTTTCAGTAGTGTTGTTATTGAGATAAGATTTTGCCTGTAATAAATCAGCAATTAACTGGGGATAAATCGTCGGGACCTCAGTACGGGATAAATTGCTGTTGAGGTCATAATCGGTACTGGTAATGTAAGGCACGCTCCCGAATAAATTAATCATGTACAAATAGTGTAAAGCCCTTATGTAGAGCATTTCTGCCAGCAACCGATCTCTCAGCTTAGTGCTGATGGCTGTTGAATTTTGTAAGCCCTCAATGACGGCGTTTGCATGATAGATGTTTTTATAAGGATTGCTCCAGAAGGTGCTGAGTACAGTCGCATCATCAGATAATAACTGATTGTTTTTATAGGCATCGGTTCCCGTGCTTGATAATGTATTGACTAATTCATCTGCCGAAAGGCCGGGATAAATGGTCATTCCTCCATTTGCAAAAGTTAGCCCTGAGGCAATCATTTGTGCATACAAACCTGTAGCAGCAGCAATAGCCGTTTGATCGCTTTCGAAAACCCGGCTAAGCTCAGCCTGAGTGGTCGGTGCATCTACTTCTACAAACTTTTTACAGGAGCTGAAAGTAATGATCAGGATGGCAAGTAAAAATTTATTTTTCATGGTTATAAGTTTAGTTGAAGTCCAAATACAAATGTTTTGAGTGGAGGCAATACATAGAAGTTTTGCGTTTCAGGGTCACTTCCTTTGTAACCAGTGATGGTAAGTACATTTTGTGCCTGTGCATACACCCTGCACGCTTGCAAGGGCGAATGTTTTAGCCAGCGTTGGGGTAATGACCATGAGCAGTTAATGTTACGCAACTTGATGAAAGAAGCATCTGTATACAGACCATCAGATAGCCGGAGGTAACCAAGCAGCCCCGCTGTACTATTGGCGGCTGTTGTTAACCTTTGCACCGGGCTATCATCACCGGGGTTTTGCCAGTGCTCCAACACCAGTTCGGGTTGGTTATACATTTTACCCGGTGTTGAGGTCGATAATTGATTCACATAATTTAAGCCGGTTTGCCTCGTAAATTGAAAGAAGAAAGAAAACTCGATATTGCCTATACTTACATTATTCTGTAGTCCACCACTAAATCTCGCGTCTTTGTCGCCAAAAACCTGATAGTCAGCTGAGGTTAAGCTACCATCCCCATTTAAATCTTCAAAGGTATACAAGCCGGTTTGCGGGTTTACCCCAAGGTATTTCAGTGCCCTGATTACACCTAAGGATTTACCTTCAATGTAAGACCCGCTGTAACTCGATGATGAGAGGTTTGGGAAATCGATCAGTTTATTTCTATTGCCTGAAATGTTGAAAGCTGAAGTCCATTTAAACTTATTGCTACGCAAATTTACAGTTGTGAGTGTAAACTCTAAACCAGCGTTTTGTACCAGACCCGGAAAGTTTTTTACAACCTGAAAAAAGCCTGTTTGACTGGGCAAAGTATAATTGATCAGCTGGTTGCTGCAACGGTTGCGGTAATATGCAGCAGTCAATAAAATGCGGTCATTTAGAAAACCAAGCTCTAATCCTATTTCAGCCTTGCGGATGCGCTCCCAATTATAGTCTGGATTAAAAAGTGTATTGGGGCGTAGCCCTGCCAGCCCGTTATAAGTACTTGTAGTGTTGCTCCACAAGTTTAAATATTTATAATCACCAATCTGATCGTTGCCGGTAACACCATAACTTGCCCTAAGCTTTCCCGAGCTTAAAAAGGGTAAATTATTCCTGATTAAATCTTCATTGCTAAAAAGCCAGGCCAAACCTACTGCTCCAAAATTGGCCATTTGCTTATCGGGTCCAAAACGGCTGGAACCATCCCTCCTTCCACTAATGTTGAGGATGTAACGGTCCATGTAATTGTAGTTTACCCTGCCAAATAATGCACTATAACGATACAGAGATTCATCATTTGATGCCGTGATCGTCCCTGCGGCTGCGATGCTGTTCAACAATAAATCTGAACTGTAATTGTTGCCGGTTTGATAATCTGACTCACTGCTTTTAGACTGTAACGTTAAACCAATCATTGCGCTTAATTTCCCCCATTTGACCGAAACCTTATAATCGGCCTGAGGTTCAATGATCCAGTTTTGCAACTGTGAGGATGAAAACCCGGATGACGCCCTAACACCATAATCGCTGATCAAATAAGGATCGATGGATGTTGATGGTTTCAGTGACGAACCTTTAGTGAAAAAAGCATTGTATCCCAAGTTCGTTTTTAAGGTTAATCCTTCCACTATTATATAGTTCAGAATCAGGTTGCCTGTCAGGTTGCTGTTATTGCCATTGAAGGTTTCGTTGAGCAGTGCTAACGGGTTGACTATATCCCCATTTCCGAGGGTGTTATACACTACTCCACTGTCTGCCCAACTCAGGTTTCTCGCTTCGTCGTATAAGCGCAAATTAGGTGGCAGATTGAGATACCTGCTAAAGTCTTTACCTGGCAGCCTGTTTTCGTCATTGGCAAATTGCGCACTAAACTGAACTGCAAAACGGTTATTGTTACTGCGGTGGTTAACGTTTAAACTTACAGAAGCCACCTGATCAGCAAAATCTTTACTAAACACAGCGGTTTGCCTGTGGTAATTTCCACCCAAACGGAAATTGGTTTGCTCATTGCCTCCGGTAACCGTAAGTTGCATCTGGGCATCGTGTGCCGTATTGCCAATCAGCAGCTTTCTGAAATCAGTATAGCGTGTGGTGTCCCAAAGCATAATATCAGGGGCATTGGCTGCGGTAGGCGTAATGCCATCATTTTTAAAGGCCTCCTTTCGCATGGCAACATACTGGCTGGTATTCAGCATATTCATTGTTCTGCCAACCCGGCTGAAACCTGTATAACTATTAACAGCAAAGTTGGTTTTGCCGTACTTCGCTTTTTTTGTTGTAATCAGTATCACGCCATTGGCACCCCGGCTCCCATAGATGGCGGTTGCATCGGCATCTTTCAACACATCAATACTTTCAATGTCCTGAGGGTTGATGGTATTCAAGGGACTTAATCCTCCTTCGCCGGCACTATTCATTGCAGCCGAATTTAAACGGGAGATAGCTGTATTGCCCTGTTCAAAAGGTACACCATCAATAATAAATAAGGGATCATTTTGTGACTTACTGAGATCCAGTGCCGATTGCCCGCGAATCAAAACCTTAAACGATGATCCGGCAACACCACTCGTTTGGGTAATCGTTAAGCCGGGTACGCGCCCCTGTAACGCTGCCAGTGGATTGGTTACTGGTTGCTGCTCAATATCTGCGGCCTTTATGGTTGTAATATTGCCTGTATTTAAACGCCTTGTAGTCTGGCCGTAACCCATCACCTGCACTTCATCAAGATTGCCTGTTTCTTCGTCCAATATAATTTCCAGATTGTTTCGGTTGGCGGCGGAGTAATTGATTATAATTGTTTTGTACCCTGTGTAACTAATCGATAGTGTGCCTATGCTTTCCGTTACTTGCATTTTAAATTCACCCGCATCATTGGTGCTGCTTGCTGCAGCTGATTTTGTTTTTATAGAGGCACGTGCCAGCGGCTTACCGATGTGATTCATTACCCGCCCCTTAATACTGATGATAGCCTGTCCATTAACCGAAAAGTTTAGGCATAGCAATACCAGTACAGCAAATAGTATATTTTTTTGCATGTTAGTATTTGTGTAAAAGTTTAGAGAATTTTCGTGAGTTCCGGATAAACTGGAACAGGTTGAAAAGCAGGCTGCAAGAATTAAAGAACCATTATTTGTCGTGCAGCCTGTCATTTACAATTACTCTGGCTGTCGCGGTTTCATTGCGTGAAGCCTGTTGAAGTGGTAAAATGAACGATGTTTCATAATATAGTTAGTTTGGTTTATTTTCAATGAACCATATAAATTTTAGTTCACCACAAAAGAACCTTTAAAACCTGGCTGCCCTGGCACCACGCGCTCCTCGTGATGCAGCAGGCCGCTCAGGAATCATACATCGCCCTCTCTTGCGATATCTTGCTTTTGTTGACCAAAATCAAAAAAATATTACTAAGCCATGGTTTTCCGGGCTATTTCCGGAAAACCGTTATGGTAATTAGTAAAAAGTTGCTTACCTTGGCGTTACGACACAACCCTAGCAATGCACCTTATGCCTAATCAACATAGGGGCTTAGTACCAGTTCGAAAATTAACCCCTCAATCAGGCAGCTGTTTGCGTTTCCGCATTCATGCCTTCTTCATTTAGGGCAATTTTTCTACCTGGAATTTCTAACAAGCATCGGGATGTGGAACTGGTAAAGTTCTTAAACAAATAAGGGGAATGATCAAATGCTTCCATTCAAGGGAAATAAAACAGCTCAAAAAAGCGTAATTTTTTCGTTTTCATTACATGGTGTATTTGGTTATGTAAAAACGATGGGTACTCATTAAGCAGAAAGGGAACCGGATTGGTGGAAAACCAATAGGGCGAACTTCAATGCTTTTGAAACTGGTACCGTCAGGACCACTCAAGCGCAAGCTTGAGCCTCGCAAAAGACTGACATGAAATTCGCCCTATTGAATAATATATCAAAGATATAAATATCCAATAGAAAGCGAACTCACGATCGGCTCATGCGAAGTTTGACGGTTTCGTTTCATGAGTGACATCGTAAAAAGCGAGACTTATCGCGCTTCTATTTGTCGCTATAATTATCTGATAACAAATATAGTGAAAAAAACGAACGCTCCAAATAGACGGAGCATATTTTATGCAATATATTTCTGAACCTATCTCTGAGCTCGATTATTTAGTTATTCTTCGGGTTAAACAACTCCGTATAGACCGTAATATGTCACAAAGAAGTTTAAGTGTTGATATGAAACTCAGCAAAAGTTTTGTTGGCAAGGTTGAAGCACTTGGTCAGCCAGAAAAATATAGCGTCCGGCATCTATGGTTAATTAAAGACGCTTTAAAACTTGAGGATATCAAAGACATTTTTGAGGGCATAAGTGTAAAACACGATCTGATTGAGATTGTCTACGAAAAGATTCCGAAGTTAAATAAAGATGGTAAAGAAAGTAAACAGTTTGATGAAAAGGTCATTGAGATTCGACCAATACCAAAAGAAGACAAAGGAGAAAAAATGTAGCGCAATTAAAACATGCGCTTTTGACCTGTTTTTCTTTCACAAATAAATTTGGCACAACATATACGATTAGTGAAATTAACAAACGTTTAGCTACCAGTTTTGAAGGCACCGTAATAAAAATAGGAAGAAAGATGATGAGAATGCAACTAAAGGGCCAAAACCTGAATATTACAAGTTAATAAAAATAGACTCATTATAATATTACTAGACTTGCTAAATTTTCTTATTGAAAGGAAACGGGAGAAATCGACAGGCAACATTCGCCTGCCGATCTAGGGTGATCTTCCTCTTGTAGAAAAAATCTAATTTACTTGAATTTGCTTGATTGACCTTATAACGATCTGAGGATTATTTTTATAAAGTGTTACTATGCCCTTAACACAAACTCTTTTTTTCAAAAAAATAGTTGGCGGATTGATTTCCAAAAAGCCACTGCCTCTGCGAAATATTACTACTGTAAGTTTTTCCTTAGGAAATTTTCCTCCCAGATTGATAAAATCAATATCTAATAACGACTTAATATCATATACGGAATCACAAATAGTGACCCTCTGCCCTATATTTCTATAGCAATCGTCATTGAGATTTGTTTCTAGGCGTAAGTAACAGTAACGATTAGGGATGAAAAAAAAATGTGCTTAATTTTTTCATAACACAAAATACTAAGATTTCGGAATATGAGCAAATAGCATGTAATATTTAGTACATAAATTATTAGTTTAACCAAAATCCTTATGTAGTTCTCATCCGATGGCGTGACACGGTTTAAGTTTCACTTTCAATTTATTTCAATGAGAAAAAAATTAGTTATTAAAGCATTTGTCTTTATTATTGACGATTACGTATGCCTTAAGCAAACTAGCAAATGGCTGACAGAATTACAATTAATCCCGGGACTTGGGAGCCTTTTCTATATTTTCGAGGAGGATGAAGTTATCCCGGAATTAGAAAATAATAAACTTTATTTAATTCAAAAAGTGACTGAAGTATGGTATCATCGTGACGAATGTGATATCGGGATCGTGTTTTACGGGGATACTTTGTATTAAAGGTTTAAGCAAGGGCTTGGCCTTTGCTTAAACGATAAGATGTTTAATAGCTCTAAATCAACTCCGCCTTTTTTGAGTAGAAATAATTTCGTCTGTTAAAAAAATACAATTCTAGCTCATCTCCCCTTACGTAAATCTATGAAGAAAGCAATCTTTGCTATTCATAAAACAAATTTTTCTGAATATTGTATCTTAGTATATTTCTTGATGTCTTAAATATTATCGCCTGCTTTATAAAATGTAAAGGTTAGGTTGAGGGGTAAAAACTTAATATTTCGACTTTAAATGACTATTTGCATTGATCTGTTAATATAAATACTGATTATTAAGTATTTCAGTATCCATCATTTTCTATTAAATTGCTCTCAAAACCAGAATAAACTAGATCCCGTTCCTTATCGTTTTAACGAGGCAAAATGTTTCTTACTATTTATTCAACCGTAAAAAAGTATTTATAACTTATTATTACTGATTAGAATTTCGAATAAGAACTTTGAGGAGATAATAGGTTTTTAATGAAATATGCCTAAGCTACATCACAAATAAGCGTAATAATATACTATGGATAGAATTACAGAAAGTTTAATATCTGAGCTGATACTTAATCAGGAATTAATTTCTGAGGGAGAGTCAAAAGATTTTGAAAGATTATCAAATTATTCAATTATATCAAATGAGTACAATAAAACTTTCGAGATTGAAACTTTAACAGTTGGAGATGGAAATGATACTGGCATTGATGGAATAGCAATTATCGTCAATGGTCAGCTTGTAGAAAGTATTGAAGAAGTTCAAGATTTGTTAGATAGAAACAGTTTTTTGGAGGTTAACTATATCTTTATTCAATCGAAAACTAGTGCATCGTTTGATGGTTCAGATATAAACACGTTTCTTTTTGGTGTCTTAGATTTTTTTTCTCAACAACCTAAATTAGTACGGAACTTCGATATTATAAAATTTGCTGAAATATCTAATTTTATATATAGTAAAGCCCCTCACCTAAAAGAAAACCCTAATTTAAAACTTTATTACGTAACAACGGGTAAGTGGTCGGATGATTCAAATATTAAGGGAATTATAGATAGTGGCGTAAATAATTTAGAACAAACCAATTTATTTGATAATATACAGTTCCATCCATTTGGAGCTCGTGAACTTGCAAATGCCTATCGTAAAACTAAAGAATCAATAAGCACTACGATTACTTTTACGAATAGAATTACACTACCAAAAATTAATGGTATATCTCAGGCGTATATAGGGTTTCTATCATTTGACGAGTTCGAAAAAATTGTGTCTGATAAAGAAGGTAATTTATTTAATGTATTTGAAGATAATGTTAGGGATTTTCAAGGTGAGAATAATGATGTAAATGGTGGAATTGCTAATACTTTAAATAACGATGATTCTGAGATATTCAGTGTTTTAAATAATGGAGTTACAATTGTTGCAAGTTCAATTTCCCCTACAGGAGATCAGTTTACCATTAATGATTATCAAATCGTTAATGGGTGTCAGACAAGTAATGTGCTTTATAATAATAAAAAGGGACCGAATATAAGGAAGGTGCATATTCCAATAAAATTGATTGCAACAACCGACGATGAAGTAAAGACTCGTATTACCTTAGCAACTAATAATCAAACGCCCATTAAAAAAGAGCAGCTAGCGGCTTTAACAGCTTTTCAAAGAAGTCTTGAGCAATATTATAATTCTTTTACTGGAGATGAGCGGCTTTATTATGAACGTCGAGCGAAGCAATATAATTCGGATAATTCAGTTATAAAAGCTAAAATCATTACAGTCCCACTTCAAATTAAATCATTTGCGGCTATGTTTTTGGATGAGCCTCATAATGTTACCAGTTTCTTTGGCTTAATAGTTAGAAGGTTAAACGAAAAGAAGGCCCAAATTTTTAAGGAAGACCATGTTTACTCTCCTTATTTCGTTAGTGGCCTAGCCTATTACAAACTCGAATCTCATTTTAGAAAAAATCTTTTAGACAAAAATTACAAAAAAGTTAGGTTTCATTTGCTTATGCTTTTCAGAATACTCGGAAATACTGACCCCCTTCCACCATTTAATAGCAGAAAAATGGATAGATATTGTAATCAGTTGATAGAAATTTTGAAAGACGATACAAAATCTTTGAAGTTGTTTAAAAAATGTATTGATATAATTGATAACGCGGATTTTGATATTGAGGAGAAGCAAGATCTTAAATTAGTTGGTAAAACCAAGAACCTAATTGAACATATAAAAAAGTAAAGATGAAGTTTACGCTTGACAGAATTCGAGTTTTTGGTAGTAAATGAAATTTAGAAAAATATTACTTTGTGGGTAAAGCATTTCGGAGTAGAAGGTATTTCGACCTAGTTATCTAAACCTCAGCAAAAATAAAGCCTTATCAATGTGATTCTTAATTTCAAAGCAAATCTTGCTACTTCTTTGCCTTATATGTCTCAAATATCATTTATGAAGTAAGCTGGGCTTGCTGCTGAAAAACACAATTTTTTTTGAAAAACATTATACAATAAGATCTATAATGATGTATGAATCGGGCTTCTGCTTATTATAAATTATGGCTAAAAAACTGAATGACACTAACAAATTGATTCAAGATGGTGAAAATCTATTTAAATTAGGTGAAATTGAGGGAGCACTTAAATGCTTTGATAAAGTATTGGAAAACTTCCCAAATAACATAAGTGCTTTAAGATCTAAGGCATGGTGCTTATTCAAACTCAAGAAACAAGATCAGGCTAGGATTTACTTTGAAGCTGCTTTAAAGATAGATGATTGTAACGCAGAAAGCTGGACGTCTCTCGGTTCGTATTTTCTTTTGAGAAAAGAAATTGAGGATGCTAACAATTGTTTTAAGAAAGCTGAAGTACTTGAGGGAACTGAAACTAGTTTTTCTCAAATGGCACATTATTTATATAGCAATGAAGAATATGACAAAGCTGCTCTCTACGTAGGTAAGGCTTTGAGTATAAATGATAAAAGTGAAAATGCCTTGAATACAAAAGGGTTGTTGTATACAAACAGTAAGGAATACAATGAAGCAATAAAAACATTTGAATTTCTGATTGGAATCAATAGTTATACCAGTATGTATTATAATAATTTGGGATATGCTTATTTTCTAAATAAACGCATTGAAAAGGCTATAAGCACACTAAATAGATCAATTACACTAGACCCTTCTAATGCTTACCCATATAACAACCTGTCTGTTTTATATCAAAATCAATCTGACCTCACTACTGCGTGGAATTTTATAGAACTAGCAATCTCGAAAGATTCAGATATCCCAGAATTTTGGTTGAATAAGGGTGATCTATTAATTGCTCTCATAAAATCTGGTGATAAATCTAGGGGAGATTTTAACGATGTAGGCTACTTCCTGTCACGGGCAAACCGATCTGCAATAGATATTATTATAGCTTTAAACTCCATGGAAGCGGCTCTATTAAAAAATGAAAAAGATCAAATCATTCGCGGAATGATTAATATGGATATTTTTTACGCAGAAACTACACGTAATTGCAAAGTTGATAATGAAGATTACTTAACAATTTACCGAATGTCATTGGAAATTGTTGCGTTATTAAATGCTTCAGAGGAAGAAGAATTTCATTTTGCACATTATACTACACAAGATACAGCGAATGCCTTAATTTTCAAAAACTCATCCTTCAGATTACATTCAGTAACTACAGCAAACGATCCTAAGGAAGGATACCCGCTTTTGAATTTTTTAGGTTTTACAGGATCGTTTCCCCCTAGTATTTATCAGGCATTTGTTGGAAGTTTTACTTTTAACCCTGACAGTTTAAATCAATTTCGGCTTTATGGGAAAAATAACAATATTGAAGGCTCTGGTGTAAGTCTTATTTTATCGTTTAAATATTTTGGTGAAGATGCAAATATCAATCATGGTTTAGTAAGTGCGAACAAATGGTTAAAACCCTTAACTAAGCAACCTTTATTTCGTTGTGTATATATAGACCCTATTTCCAGGCGGGTGATATCTTTAGGGCATAAAGAAGCTTGTACTTTCTATAGAGAAGATCTGAGTGCTGATAAAAAAGATATGGATAAAAAAGCTAATAAGTACTTACAATTTATTGATGAGCAAAAACATAAGGTTGAAGAAGCATTGGATTTGCTAAATTCCGAGATACATAATGCTTACGATAGAATAGAGAATGATTTTGATAAAAAAAATGAAATTTTTAAGATCATTCCGTTACTATTAATCCATCTACGATACCTAATCAAGCATTATGATTTTAAAGAGGAGCAAGAATGCAGGGTAATTCAAGTAGAGCCACTAATCAATAATTCTCGTATAACCGTGACTGATGATAATAGCCGTATGTATGTAAATTATCTATCATTTCACAATGATAGCGTATCGTATTTAAAAAACGTGTATTGGGGGCCTAAAACATCAAATTTTGACCTTTTCAAAGATCGCGTCACTCTTCTAGGAATGAATATACAATGTTTTATAAATGATCATCCATTTAATTAGATGATGTATTAAAAATTAAAGTCGGGTATAAGGATACCATAAAAATTACAATCTAAGTCGTTTTCTCGAAAATGAAATTAGCATATGAAAATAATTTATTATAATGGTTGAAACAAATTCTGAAAAGGCTAATCTGCTTAATCTTTATTTCAAATATTTATTGAAGAAAGCCTCAAATAAGTTAAAAAAAGGTATTTCCAAGCTTTTGGGAGATGAAATTGACTACGCAGTCTATCTCTTGATTACAAATAAAGAGGACTTTGATTTTATAAAATTACCATCAATCGGTGTTAGTGGTTTAAAGGAATATCTCGATTTTGAAAAAAAAATTAAAGAGTTTGAGCAGATAGTCAATTCTTCTCGATCAGAATCCATTAACTTTCTATATAATCTAACCCTATTAAAATACCTCTTTCCATCAGCAGATAATATAATAGAGGAGGCACTGAAGGAGCATCAAGGCAAATACTTTCCTATTTTCAAAATAATAGAGTTACTCGTTTCCTTAAAGTTCATTTCAGATAAGAGCTTCCAGGAAGAATACCACTCACATTTCTTTGATTATCGAAAAGGCTCCCATCGTCTCAACTTAAAGGAGTTGGCTGTAAGAATAAAACGTACTGATGAAAGAGCAAGGCAATTAAAAGATAGACATATTAAATTCTTTGACAAAGATTTTTCGTTTGTAAGAGAATTAGATTTTCATAGGAATCCTTATGATATCGACATTAAAGGCAATATATTTGAAATAAGTCCAGAAGAATTAAAAAAGGTAAATAGCAATGATCTAACAAATTACACTTTACATTTCATACATAAAATTTTTGCTTTGATGAGTAAAACGCATACTTTATTGTATGATGAACATCGCGCATTAACTGGGGAATGGAACAAATCTTATTTGATCAAAAAACACGTTGGTGATGATTTTCGCTTCGTAGACTTTGTTTCTGAAACCTACGATAAAAAAAATGTAATTCATAGAAAAGGTACTGAGCTGACATCGTTGAGTAATCTTATGTTTGGTTTTTACAACAAATTGCATTTAGAAAGTGATTCAGGAATCGTGGGTGTATGCAAATATTTATTGTTACATGAGCTTGATATCACCTCCGCAAATGAAAATGAGATCGTTTTAAAAAAAACTGATGAAAAATATGTTTGGGAATATGGCTATGAAGCTCTGCTTCATCTTGGACCTAAATCAAAAGGGCATCATATTAATGAAATTCTAAGTTTTGTCAGAAAGAAATATCCTAATGTTGCTTTCACCGAAAACTCTCTCCAATCATCAATTATTAATAAACGGGAAACCTTTATTAGTTTCAATAGGACTTCGTGTTATGGGCTATTGACCTGGCAAAACAGTAACAGTAATATCAAAGGCGGCTCTATTCGAAAAATGGTTAGTGAATTTTTGGAAAAAAACAATGAGCCTCAGCACATATCTGTTATTGCTGAGTATGTTCTGAAATTTAGACCAGACACTAATGAAAAAAGTATTATGACTAGCCTGAGGAATGAGCCTCACAACTTATTTAGTGGTAAAGCCAACTTTTTTTGGTTAACTAAAAATGGTAATTCATCTCCCAAAATTCTTGGCGTGCCAGGATCTTACTTTACTCAACGTGCTTTAAGCCGCTACACAGGATGGAACTATAATGATGTTGTTGCATCATTTGTCAAAGACGGTTTTTCAGAAGTACAGATAAAAGCTCTTCTCGAAAAAAAAATCGCTAACAAGTATATAATTTTAGATCTACAAGATAGACTTATTGTTAAAAAGTTAAATCATCAGGTTCCGGAGGACTCCAATTTAGAATTTAAATTTATACGGCAATCAGAAAACGATGTAGTTTTAGAAGAGGAATTGAAGAAAACTATTTTAAAATTTACAAAGGAAGAGTTATCGTTGGAGTTAAAAAAACTTCGCAAATTGGAACATGAGCATGTGACGATTAATCAAAAGGTTTATAAAAGATCAGTGGTTGCAATTGCCTTTATTAAAATTTTACGACATTTCAAATGCCAAATATGCGGCTACAGAATCTTAAAGAAGACTGGCGGTTTTTATATAGAAGCAGCCCATATCACTCCTAAACATAAAGGAGGAACGGAGCAAATTGAGAATATTATTCTTTTATGCCCCAATCATCATAAAGAATTTGATCATGGAGAAGTGGAATATCTATTTAGAGATAACTATCATATAGAATTTATCATAAATGGTCGTAGGGAATTAATTATCTTACAGGAATTCGATTAGTATACTCGATATCCAATAACATGCATTTTCTTGCAAAAAAGCGATTTAATTATTATCAAAGTAAATTTATAATACATCAATCACGGCAAACCCGGTATTCTTAGAAAATTTCATATTATGTAAAATATTTCGCATGGCATCAGAACAATCAATTTGATCGAAATTAAGACGTGATAAGTTATCGCGGATAAACTTGCATGATAATATGGGTTGTGGCTTAATGCGTCCTGTGGATGAATCGAGTAGGTCAGAGATAGTATTTACATAAACACATTCAATAGGTAGCAATGCAAATATCTCGCGGGCAGCCCTGATGGCTGCGCTACAAACATAATCTTGATAAAGCTCGTTAAATTTTGAATTGGTCATTTTTTTATTCGATAGCTTTCCTGTTGTTGTTATTGCGAGCACGTAATCAGGAACAATTTCACTAGAGCTTACTGATAGATTAATAGTTAAACCGTGTTGATTTATTACGAAGTTTACTTGAGAACCTAATTGAATGATATTTGTAAATGGAGCAAAATAATCGATCGCATCTTTATATGCTGTTACTTCTTTAGCAAGCACTCCAGATGCGATTTGTTTAACAATTTTCCAATCTGCAAATTCATTATTGTACTCACTAACTGCATTATTAAATATTGACAGATCTTTTTGAATGGCATGTTCAATGGCATTTTTAAGCTTGGTTCTCTTTTTACTTTCAGCACCAAATAATTTATCTAAAAGAGAGGGTTTATATAAATGAAGCGTAACAGCTGCTAACTCCTCATACTTTTTTGTTTTTTTTGGTTTTGTAGGCTCAGGCTCGCATGATAGATTATTCCAATTGATTATCTGAGCACAGCTTTTGTGTATGGAAACCAACATATTCACATATTCATTATATGTTTTTACAGCACTAATGTTATCACTCTTTAACTGTTCTTTTAATAATTGCTGATGCTGTTTCGCTCGTTCTCTTTCTTGGCGAGCATTAGCACGAGCAGCCCGTTTATAGGAAGCATTTGCAGAGCGTATAAAGCTATTTATTGTTGGCATGATTTATTTTGATAGTTAATGATTCACTGGATCTGAAAATTGTATCAAAATTATATGTGATATAGGAGCCAACGTTACGGTTTTCCGTAACCATGGAAAAAATTAGCTCTTTACCTTGGATTCGGTAAATATTAAGGGGTGAAGATATTTTGCCAATTAATTGATTAAGATCCCGTGGATTCGTACAATGCGAAGAATGATAATATTGAATTATGGCAACTAGTGTTCAAATTTCTTGCATCAATAAGGATGATCGCTATAATGCGTATGAACGTATTACTCATGTAGGTGGTATCCATAATAATCAGCGATGGAAACTTACCTTGAATGACGGAATTACAGGTATTGAAAACGGAACATATGCATTTTACACCTATGTAAATGGACATGTGAGAAAGGTTATCGTCGCTACTCGGTCTGGTAGAAAGTATTTAAAAACTGAGGCAGATAATGATACACCAGATAATCTATTAAGCTTACCTGAGTGTCCGTAAAAAAATACTCGCCTTTAATGGCGAGTATTTAAAACTTAGTATCAAAAAAGTTTAATATATTTAACTTGAACTTTATCATTTACGCTCTTATTCATTGAAAACACTTCTTTTATTTTTATCATCTCTTTTAGCTTTTTCAGTACTTGTAAATGCGCAGCAGCTAGTGCCTGTTACAGATGAATCATTAATTATCAATTCCGTTTATGCGCTAAATGGTAACGCCTACAATAAGGCAGAGGTAATTTTACCCGAGAAAACCAAAAGTTATATATACCGCATTTCGGTACAGCCAAAGGGCGCAGCGGGTATAAACAGCTCACTGTTGAAATTGTTAAATGAAATGGGTGGGTCAACTGTAGCATTAACTACCTCTTTCGCCAACTTGGCAGTAAAAAATAACGACAACTATGCCGTGGATGCATTTATTTTTAACAATGTTGTAGATGCAGAAAATTTCTACGCCAAATCTAAGGATTGGAGCGCCTGTAAAAGTCTGTTAGGGCGAAGCAGCAGCTGCTTCTCAACTGATGAATGTCTTTCGCGAAAGATTTATTTTGGATTTAGAAATAACAACCTAACACAAGGCTTAGAGGTAAGGCTCGAAGTAGTTGCTGTTGTCGATACGACCTTGAAAAGCACATATCAGTACACGTATAACATTATCAATGAAACTGGTCGAGAAGTTAAATTTTCGCTTAGTTTAGATGGAAAGAATTGGGCACCAGTTACTTTAAGAGATAGCTATAAAATTTCTCCAACATTTGATCAAACAGAAGCTTTCTTCAGAATATTAACAGGTTTAAATAAATATGTAAATTATAAAATCTCACCAGATGACCGATATAAAATATACTGGAACCGAGTTAAAGGAGTGTGGGATTTAGCAAAGTATTAGCTAAAACAGTAACATAGAATCTGAATTTTAAACCCATTAAATTAAACAATTTTGAATAAATAATCCAAACCCTATAATCATCCCTCATCCCCATTTTTATGCGTTCCTATTTTATTGAAGTTCTTCAGAACTATGATGCTGCGTCTGAAGAAAATTTTACTAAACATCCTATTGCAAATACTCTGCGGTCAGCCTTTCCACAAGCCATAGAACTCGTAACACCAGAAGCAGAAAAATATATATTTAGCGGATCAGCTGGTAACGGCCGTTGGGTAGCTTGTCCCTGGGTGGCTATTCTTGATGTGTTAGTTACAACAACTACTCAAAAAGGTTATTATCCAGTCTATATCTTTAGAGAAGATATGTCGGGTTTTTACCTAACATTGAACCAGGGTGTAACTTCTGTTAGCCAGACGGAAAAGAAAGGCTATAGAAGTGTCTTGAAAAGCAGAGCGGAGGCATTTAGATCGCAAATAGATTATGCCTCCACCCTATTTACCCCAAAAGAGATTGATCTAAAACAGAAGAGCTCAACGAAAACTTCACTCCCGGGTGATTATGAAGCCGGCAATATCATTTCTAAATTTTATACGCTTGCTACCTTACCCACTGAAGAGGAAATGATTAGCGATTTAAAAGCAATGCTTTCAATATATACAAAACTTGTAGAAAGTAACAGTGTATCCTCCGTAACTGAAGGGGAAAAGCAGGAGGAAGAAAAAATAAGAAATTCCAATAGAACAGAGACCGAGAAAAAAAGGTTAATTAAAGCTCGGTTGGGCCAGGGAGACTTTAGGAAAGGCGTAGTAAACATTGAAAAAAAATGCAGGTTAACGGGCATTTCGGAACTAACATTTTTAATTGCTAGCCATATTAAACCCTGGTGTAAATCAAATGATCAAGAGAAACTAGATGGCAATAATGGCTTACTTTTGAGTCCGCATGTTGACAAGCTCTTTGATAAGGGGTTTATCAGTTTCAGTAATGATGGTAATGTTCTTATTAAAGACGAGGCTAAAGAAGTATTTGAAAGTTGGAATTTGAAGGTGGCAAATGTTGGCAGCTTTAATAAAAAACAACAGGAGTACTTAGCCTATCATAGAGCAGCATTTAAGTTTTTAGGCTAGGTAGATTAAAATCTTTCCTATTTTCCATCAATGGAAGCTATTCACTTCGCGTAACCAAATACTGTTCAACCACCGGAATATCGGCATCAGCTAAATTCAATGATAATAAGTCATTTGGATTTAGCCAATTGAAGGCTTGATGTTCAGTAAGGTTTATTTCCCCATTTTTAAGGCCGCAAATAAAAGGGATTAACTGTATAGTGAAGCTGGGATAGGCATGGGTAACGCTTTCTAATTTTCGGATAATGCTAATTTCAATGTTTAATTCTTCCCCAATTTCTCTAACAATAGATTCTTCCTCAGTTTCACCTGTTTCAATTTTACCGCCGGGGAACTCCCATTTGTGTGGTAAAGACATCGCAGCGCTTCTTTGAGTAACGAGGACATTTCCGGAGCTATCTTCGATGATGGCGCAGGTAACTTGGATACTTTTGTTTGTTAAGGATTGGTTTTCGTTTGGCATTGGTAATCGTAGATGCGCAGTTTAAACGTAGTGTTCACTCAATACAGCTGTGAAGGCCGCGTATTGATTTCTAAATTCCACATCATTAAGGAGCGTTTCGAAACCAGCGGCGATTAGATATTTATTTATTGCCTCTTCGATGTTGTATGCGCGCTCGTTACCTAGGTGATTGCCATTTTTGTAGATGGCAAATAACGTTTCCGCTCTGTGGTCCATAAAATCAAATTAATGTACTGATATCTGTGCTCGAATAAAAGTAGCATTTTTCACCTAATTAATATGTAGAAATTTGTTCTTCCCCTCCCTATGTTTATCTTGCGGGTGAATGATCCCTCTTCACGAACACTTACCGATAAACCTGTTAACGGCCAGTTTTAACAGCACTGCTGCGGCTTATAAATTTTACTGGCTCCTATCTATACTGGATGAGGTGGCAGATGGTGAATATCACATCCCAAAGCATCGCTTATTTGTAGGCATGGTGGCTTCAAGTTGGTACACCATTAACTATTTCAAAATTAGTTTTGGTAAGCAGGATCAGTTGCATAAAGCGGTGGAAGAAATTGGGTTATTGGAAGGCATTAATATCGACGAAGACCGGAGCCGCATCAGGAAACGTTTAAACGAAAGTAATCATCCGCAAACGCAACGATTGCTTTGGCATTTCAATAAACAGGTGCCACACCGTTTTTTGAGTCCATGGTGTCCGGCCAGAGGCGAAAATCAGAAATATATTTACGAGGCGTCGGGCAGGTTCGAAAATGATTGCCTATATGCGGTAAACGATACGCATGTAACTATTAACCCAATATGGGTGGATTACCTGACAAACAACATGGGTGTTTTGAAAAGTTTCTGCTACTGGAACTTGAGCTTGTATTTACAGAAACACAATCCTAACGTTCCTGATATTCCGAACAAACTGATAAAACCAGCTAAAAGAAATGGCCTGGCTAAACAACGTAAGTTCTGGAATACCATTATCGGCGAGCTTGGTAGCGTAGATTGTATTTATAACAATAGTAAGTTACACGTAGGTAACTTTGCGGTAGAACACTTTATTCCCTATGCTTTTGTATCGCATGATTTGATCTGGAATTTGATTCCGGCCAGTCCTTCTTTCAACAGTTCTAAATCGGATAGGCTCCCTCCCCTGGACAAATACTTTGATGGTTTTTACCACTTGCAGAAACAGGCAATCGAGATCACAAAATATAAAGCCATTAAAGAGCCTTTAATGGAAGATTACCTGAGTATCTTTCCTGATCTGGAAAGCTTAACGGTGCTACCGGATGATTACAAGATTAAATTTAGATCGACCATTGAGCCACTAATTACGATAGCGGGGAATAATGGGTTTGAAATGATGCAGGAAGGAAGGTAGGCTAAATGTGAAATAAATTGTATCAATTTTGATTTTTAAAAATGATTTCCTAAGTTCGAATATCCTATTGTTGTAATCACATCTCATTTTACATATTCCGGAGGTTCGAATCCCTTCCGGGATATCAAATCATCCCTATTGTTTTTTTATCATCTTATGATGTATAGCTGTTATTGTTGTACGGATGTAACTATTGGTTTTCGTCCAGATTAATCAAATAAGAAAATGGATTACTTAGAAGATTTAGAAAATTTTTATCAAGTAGTTAAAAAGGGCTTAGAAGAAATTGGCGAGCATTCGCCCCAAAGCCAGGAGGATGAACTGGACTCAATGAACCGCAGGGTTAAACTGGTTAGAAAGCAATGTTTTGTTTTAATAGAAAAGATGGCGGATCTGCGTATCAGCGAATCATTAAAAATCAAAATAGCAGACATGGAATTATCTCCACGAACCAAAAACGCATTAATAGGGGACAACATTATTACGTTGGCTGATTTGCTGCGTCGCAGTATACATAAGGTGGCACGCATACAAAATTTGGGGAATAAATCATTTATGGAAATCCAGGGTGTAATACGTCAATACGATGTAACATGGGAAATGCTGATGCCCAAGAGGTAGGAGAAATGGAAGGAGTTTAATGTCAAATGCAGCCGCACGAATGGATGACGAAAATGAAAGTTTAAATATATACCTTCCTAATATCGAACTGCTTAGAAGAGGAAATTCGTAACTCTAAAATAGTAAAATGAAAAAGTCAAAAATCAGTGAAGGTTAGATATTAACAGCAATCAACGAACATGAAGCAGGTAGACAGCAGCTGATATCTGCCGTAATCTTGAGCGGCCAGAGGCCATTACTGTGGAAGTTGCCCGCAGTATTCCTACAACTACGCTAACCACATTATTAGGAAGAATTTTCAAGGACAAGGGAAGCCTGAACGTATTACGACAGATAATGGGACGGAGTTTATCAGCAAAAATTTCTAAACTGGTGTGCGGTAAGTCTTAAGTCTTTAGGTATGTAACTCGTTTATCAATAAAGAATTTCGATAGATGGTTCAGTATCTGTGACAACATCAATAATAAGATTTTGCGTAATTATTGAATACTGCCTTATTTGCTCAAAACTTCGATCATCAAAATAAATTTTAAGATCGGTCCAGTTGTTTAAATAATTTAAATACTCTGATTTAACAATTTCTTTCAAAAAGATAGCTTGAGTAGCAGGTGCGTATATGACTTGTTCTCTTGTTTTATCAGGCAGATTTTCTTTTGTCAACATATAAGACTGATAGTCGTTAAATGAGATCTTAAAGGTGACATCAGAAAGTTTGTAATGTTTAACAAAAATCGTCAGGAGATTACTATCCAGAGGGAAGTTAATTTTTATTATACCGAAATCGCCACCGTTTGTTTGATCATCAAACATTTGTTTTAATTCGTGATTAAGTTGCTGAATATTCATCTTGTTAATTTTTAAATCTAAATTTCCCTATAGCTTTTCCATTTCTGAAGTAATATATTGATGGCTTTTCAGTTGAAGCTGCTGCTGGATTGTAAATGTATCTATTTTGGCCAACCTCAAGTTTTGCTTTTCCATTGCCTAAATCTTGCCAGGTAGAACTATATTTTTGGCTAATTAATTCTTTGTATTGGGCTACGGTTTTGTTTTCGATAGTAATACTTACCGTATTCGTGTTTCTGATAGTTGTTGAAGTCCATTTAAGAGCATCGACCTCTGGAGAGACTCTGATCTCAACCCGTTCCGCTACAGGGACTGACTTCAGATTTGTTGCTGTTGCGGTAAAAACATGGGCAAGATATAGATAATAAAGAGGATTTGTAAATGCCTCTTTGTGAGATGCAACAAGTCCCTCCCAATAATCACCATTAGCCATTTGTATTTCGCTGCGATTAGGTTTGCCATTTAAATAAAACAAGTTAGCTGCGGCTTTAAAAGTGGAATAATTTTCTTTAAATTTATTTAATTCTGAAGCTTTGATAATATATTCAATTCCAATATTCGCACTTCTCCACGCACTATAAAAAACAATTTGATTTTGTGAATTGTAGTGTGGTGTCAATGAGTATTCGCCAACTTTAATTTGGTTGTTCGATATTGAGTATGACGAAGAATTTAGAATTTTACTGTTTCTATAGACTAATAAAAGGTAGAGTTCAATCTTGTCATCGTTGAAATCGTTTTGCAGGCTATTAATAACATTATCAAATTCTGCAACCTGAAATTCATCATTAATTCCACTTAAGTCATAACAGCTGACACCAAACTATTGCCCTGTATTTCAAAACTGTTTGCATTTTCTAAAATTAAGCTTTTAGGGTCACCTAGAAATATCGCCTCAAAATTTTGAAATGTATCAGGATAGTATTCTAAATATTTCAGTGACCACTGGATAAATTCTATTTCCTCCTGACCGACAGGAATAGATTCACCATATTTCCTGAAACTTTCAGCAATGGTTGGGTATTGATACAAAAAGATCCTATCATTGTAATCCAATTGAAATTTATCAACCACATAATCTGCTACAAAATTTTGAATTAGGGCATCTGGGCCAAATGGGTAAGAAGTTTCAGGACTCATATTTGAATATCCGAGAAATAGATCGTAAAGTGCCTCACCTGAACTTGTGTATCCCGGATTTGAATCAATATAATCGATAGTTTGACTATTATCAGATGAAAAAATATTGCTCCAATTAATTGAAGTTAAACGATAACCTGGGCCATAATCTACCCCTCCAATCACATGACTTGGCGCCCAGTAAGATGCATTAAACATTGTTCCGACCCAGCCAACGAGTGCCTCAATCTTATCTATTAACCATCCGAAAATATTACTAATCTCTTTATCTTTTAACCCACCTAAGGATTCTAGCTTATTTAATTTTAAATAATTAGTATATTCGGAATTTGATGGAGGGCTTTGTCTTAGTAGATATTTATTAATTAGTTTACTTTTTTGATATTCTATAACAGCAATGGTATCGCCAATGAAATTATACTCAATAAGTTTACCAGTTAATTGTTTTTGATCTACTGAATTATTAGAAAAGCTTTGGGGCACGAAACCCAACAAAAAAGAATTTAATTTATTATTATCTTGACTTAGTACGAAATACATCTTCGCTGGATGATCTGCATAAAATTTGATTTTTACTTGATCATCGTTAGAAAAAGGTTTAATTGATCCAGTATGATTTGTTAAAAGTTTCATAGCAGGTACTGATACAACCTTTTTGCCCAAAATGGTAGTTTGCTTTGCTTTTTTCCAATCTAATTGAATATGTTTCGCTACAGGATTTTCATTAATCCACTTATCAATTATTTCATATTTTATCAACTGGTTATTTTCTAAATTTAGATCATTGTAAACACGATCCTTTCGGCAGCTTTGAAGTATTAAGAATAATATTATAATGATAAAGTTTGCAATGCGTACTTTTTGAGAGATTAATTTTTGTATCATTTGGTCGTTTTAATTTTCTATTCAGAACGGAATTCGCAAAGTTACGTCCGTTTAATATTCATATATGGTTTTTTGGATTATCACAGCAACATATCTTGTTTCGATGGTTAACTGTTCCAACAAATACCTAAGCTGATGCAGTACCATTCAGTTTTCGGCTTAGTTTGGCTAGAAAAGTGTAACCTTCAATCTCCTGTAATTAAGTTATATTGCTACCAATATTTTGTTCGATTTACTTTATTGAGAAAATCCGAATACGTAATGTCATTAATAAAAATAGCTTTAGAAATTACTGTGTTCTTTTTTTATATGAAATCTGCAATTTCGGGGGCAATAATATTTTTCTTGCAAGAAAAAAGGCACATGGTAGAAAAGACCATGTGAATACCAAAAGTTATTTTTAAAAGAGTATTCATAAATTGAGAGATTAATATAAATGTTGAGTAAGAATAAGCATTTAATCTTAGTTCACGAAATCTTATTAGATAATACGGGCAAAGATAGACCTTGGTACTGAGAGACCTGGTCAAGATACCTGTTTTGGCCGCGAATCCATAGGGGCTATATAAGTTGTAATGCAATGACGTATATTATTTAGAAAATGGTTAGAAGCCCGGGTCCGGCTGATCAGGGTTTATGTTTAAGGATCAGTATTTCTATTGTTGGAGCTTATCAGAGCAATATTTACAAAGGCTAAATTCAAATTGACCACTGAGCCACTGATTACTATATCGGGCAATAATGGGTTTGAAATGATGCAGGAAGTGAGATAGGCTAAAAGTGAAATAAATTGTATCAGTTTTGATTTTTAAAAATGATTTCCTAAATTAGACTATCCTATTGTTGTAATCACATCTCATTTTACCTGTTCCGGAGGTTCGAATCCTTTCCGGGATATCAAATCATCCCTATTGTTTTTTTGATCATCCCAAGATGTATAGCGATTATTGTTGTACTCATTTAACTATTGGTTTTCATCCAGATTAATCAAATAAGAAAATGGATTACTTAAAAGATTTGGAAAGTTTTTATGAAGACGTTAAAAAGGGCTTAGAAGAAATAGGTGAGTATTCGGATGGATCCTGGAGTACATGGCATTGAAACAACCATATCGAATTGTTGTGCATGTATGAGTTGTTGGGTTTTTATGCTAACGCCTGATCCAGTTTCAATTAGTTCCTCACTGAACTGGGCCAAATGGCCACAAGCGGTTAACTCGGATCGTAATTTAACCCGTAGTTGGG
Organism: Pedobacter frigidisoli; assembly: GCF_032678525.1. Taxonomy (GTDB): domain Bacteria; phylum Bacteroidota; class Bacteroidia; order Sphingobacteriales; family Sphingobacteriaceae; genus Pedobacter; species Pedobacter frigidisoli_A. Next base: position 629,663 of record NZ_JAVTSE010000002.1, on the reverse strand, counting down.
CAATCTCTGAAGGATCGTCAGGGGCGGGACCCCACAGCAATACCGAGACAGGTATTTTTTTACTTTTCTGAATTTCTATGGAAACTTTTTGCTTAATGTTTTCAAGCAATGAGCGTGCTTCCGGTTCTAAGCTTAAAGCTGGTAAACCCATTTGGTCATAAATTTAGATTTTGGAAGGAAGTAAATATTTTTGTTTCATTCAAGATTTTCATGTAATACTTGCGCGTAATCACTTTTACTCAATAGCTAATTGATTTTATATCTGTTTTACTGAATCATATTGGTATTTTATTAGATTTATTGAAGCAATACGCGCTTTACTGAACTAAGTCCTCACACAAATTCCGCAATGTTACCTGCCGGAACATTATCTTTGCGAATCAATCACCCTAGTATTTAATGCCTCAAAAAGAGAAACCAGCCAGGCCGCATAAGCTTAGTGATCTCCCTATGGGATTGCAGATTGTGCTGTTTATAGTTACGCTGGGAATTTTTTACTGGCTAAAACAGAGGCAGCAGGAACTTGAAAAAAGAGCCGGCATCCGCGAACTTCTTCCTGATATCCTGCAGGCTATAGATGAGATTAAACAAAAACAGAATATGCTGTTGTATTTTGCTAACAGCGATTGCCGCAAGCTTCAGGCCTCGCACGGTGCATTATTGAGTGCCATCCCAGGAAGCTATCGGACTTGTGGACTGGATCAGGCTGAAGTGGCTACCATTGCTCATTTCATTTCCAGTCATGACAACCTGGAAGCTACACGAAAAGACTACAATACGCGTTTTGTGAAGCATGAAATGGCCGAGTTTAAAGACTTTTTTGCTGCGCTCGATAAGTATCCGCTCTCACAGGAGCAGATGAAAGCTGTAATATGCGATGAAGACAATAACCTGGTGATTGCTGGCGCCGGTACCGGGAAAACCACTACCATAAGCGCTAAGGTTGCTTACATTCTGGAGAAGAACCTGGCCAGGCCGGAAGAGCTGCTGGTGATTTCCTTTACCAATACCGCCGTAGAGGAGATGTTCGACCGGACCTGTAACTTTCTTAAAGATGATGACCTGGCCAGGTTAATCACTTTTAAAACCTTTAACAGTTTTGGCAACATGGTGATGCGTTACTGTAATCCTCACCCTGCAAAAATTGCTTTTGATGGAATAGATAAAAAGGCGAGGAAATTTCTTCAGGAATCTTTTGAACAGCTTTTTCTAACTAATAGCAGCTTTCAGCAAAAAGCCATCAACTTTATCGCTTTTTTTGCCCGCCCTCCTCAAAACCGGTTCGATTTTAAAACGGAGGCCGATTATTTCAAGCACGAACAATCTTACCGCAATGTTTCGCTTAACGGAACAGTATGCAAAAGCCTGGAGGAAGTGATGGTAGCCAACTTCCTCTACTTACACCAGGTAACTTTTGAGTATGAGTGTTTGTATCCTTTAGCAGCTGAAGACCGCAATCCTGACTTTGGGCACTATCAACCTGATTTTTATCTTCCTGAATATAGCATATACTATGAACATTATGGTATTGATGAAAATGGCCATGTTCCTGATCGTTTTAAATTTAAAGCACCCTTTCGGTCGGCAACGGAACAATACCAAAGCGGCATGCAATGGAAGGCCACGATTCATGAAAAATATCAGACCAAACTGATTAAAACCTATTCTTTCCAGAATAAAAACCAGACACTGCTGAAGGCACTCAGGATTCAGCTTAATGCCCACGGGGTGATACTGAATAAGCGCCCTCCCGGTGAAATACTGGATAAGGTGAAGAGCCTCGACGACTATGAGGACTTTATGGGCCTGGTTTATACTTTCCTGAACCTGATGAAATCGAACAACACCGGGGTTAAACAGCTAAGGAACAAAGCAGCCGATAAGCGTTTCAACGTTTTTCTCGATGTTTTTGAACCTTTATTTGATGCCTACCAGATTGAACTTTCACGAACGGGTGGTATTGATTATAATGATATGGTGAACCGGGCTACATCGCACATTGCAAAAGGGGAATACCAGAAAAAACACAAGTATATTCTGGTAGATGAGTTTCAGGATATGTCGCTGGGTAGGTACGACCTGCTGAAGGCTTTGAAGTTGGCCAATCCGGAGGCGAAGCTTTATGCCGTTGGGGATGACTGGCAGTCGGTTTTCAGGTTTACCGGTAGCGACATTAGCATCATTACGCAATTTTCGAAGCATTTTGGGGTAACTGCCGTAAACAGTATTTTGCAGACCTACCGTTTTAACAGGCAGATTCTGGATGTTAGCAGCGGCTTTATTCAAAGTAATCCGGCACAATTAAAGAAACAACTCACCTCTCCCGATCAGGCTATACTGCCGGCATTTAAACTGGTGCCCCATAAATTTTTTGGCAACAGGGCACAGCGCATGTTGCAGAAATTCGATATTCTGTGTGGGGTGCTGAGCAAAATCGCGCTGGATTATAAAAGGGCAACAGTATTTTTAATCGGCAGATACCACCATAATGCACCGTCTGATTTGCGCGAACTGCAAAAGCGCTTCCCGGCCTTAAAGATTAGCTATTATACGGCCCATGCCTGCAAGGGTTTAACCTGCGACGTTTCGGTACTGCTGGACCTGAATTCGGGCGTCTTCGGCTTTCCGTCGGAAATGGCCGATGACCCAATTTTGAGCAACCTGCTGCACGAAGGGGAAACGTTTGAAAATGCCGAGGAAAGGCGGCTGTTTTATGTTGCATTAACCCGTGCACGCCACCAGGTTTACATGTTATATGATCCGAATAGCAAAAGTAAGTTTATGGAAGAGCTGATGGAGGTTTATAGTGTTGGTGAGGGGGGAAATGGTGCAGCTTAAATGGTAGGTTAACGATAAGCTTACTGTTCCGAACCCACTGAAGGGCGGACAAAATATGTTTGTTTGTAACTGGAAATTATATCGAGTTTAACACAGATTTCAAGGTTTTTAAATCATATAAATCTGGAAGTTGATATTGGTTGAAAATCAATGTTGGTGTCGACTTAATACTGTAATTACTAATCCATTTTTGCTGTTCGTTAAGAATTTGATGGTCTAATTCGCTGATTGTTGACTGGAATCGGTTCTTCCAATTAGCCGGGTCATCTTTTCCTGTGAGATACCAGGCATCGAGCGCAATGAGTGCGTCTGCAGGCGGTGAAGTCCTAAATAAGGAAAGTAGTGATAATGCTATCTCTACCTGGTCTTTGTTTCGCTCGTTTAATGCAAATAGTATGCTGATTTTGATATGTGGAAAAGTCTTTATCAATTCAACTACTTCAGCATGCATTTTGGCACATGGACGGCAATAGGGATTACTGATAATAACTAAATGATTTTCACTATTTATATCACCAAAGGTAATTGGCATGTGTTCATGTGATATTTCATAAAACCGCTCTTTTGTTAATAACATTTTGAATACCTCTGAATGATTAGTGAATTTCCGGAGCTTTTGGTTAATTGGTGTCAAATCAATTTTTGCCTGGATCAAAGGTTTGATTATCCACCAGGATATCATCGGAACTAAGAGAGAGATTACTAAAACAAATACTGATGAAAAAGACAGGTTCCAGGATTGGAGCAACAATTGGCCGGATGCACGAGCGTAATATTGAAAGGCAAAGAACTCCATCCACAACAAGATTTGGACCGTACAACATAAAAAACAATAGGTTTTTGTTTTTAGTTGATATCCTATTGAATAGAAAGTGTAAGGTATAGCTAGAACATTAAACCAGGCAAATACATTTACGAAACGGGCATCTGATAGAAGTGATATTATTGAGCCTAGAAAATAAAAAAAACCAACCTCACTCCAACTTAGCCAGCTGGTTAGATTAGCGGCGCTGGATTTTAAAATTTCGTTACAGCCATTTTTTCCTTTGATATTACATAGCTGTTTGATGAAGGGACTATCTGAATTAAATTTCTGAATTAATAAGGCAACGGATGTTAATAAACCTAAAGTCTTGATGAAAAAAATTAGGGCCAGTTCAATGGTGTATTTCGAGGCTGCGACTTTCAAACCAAATAAAATGAGTAGTGAGATGGCTATAAAAGGAAGCAAAAGTGAGCGTGCAAATTCAATGAGTCTTTTGGTTTTGTAACCATCCTCGCTTATTTTTTCATTTTTTTCTTCTACAAGAAAAATTGTTCCACCCCAACGATTCAGGAATTCTTGTTTTGACATTTCCTTTTTCGACAAGTGTTGATTGCTATAGATAATGCTTTCATCCCTAATCTCTTCGATTAAAAGAAACTTGCCATTTCCCTCGCGAAGGTGCACGATAAAAGGCACCTCGGTGGCATAGGAAGAAAATTCACTGTGTGGTACATTATAGGCTGTATTACTAACATTCCAACCATCCAGACAATCGCTTATTGATAGCAAGCTTGGGTATTCAGGATGTTCCTGTAAACAAGTTCGAACCGAAGTCCGGGTAATCCCAAACCTTTGATTTTCTATTAGTCCAACAGCTACACTTTCTAAATTACTTAAAGGTTTGCGAAACATATTGCGTTTTTTTTAAAGTTTTTCTCGAATACACTTACCTGCTATTCATCATTTTAATAATATTTCTGAAAAAGCGCTGAAGTAAGGAGCTTTCCTCAGTAATAATTTCGGCACTTCCCTGCATTCCATTTTTGAGAATAATTCTTCTAGACACATCTTTATTTTCAAACCTGTCGAAACTCACTTTCGCGATGAATACGCTGTCGCGGTAAGCAACATCCGAAACATAGCTAAGCTTGCCCTCAATCATTCCGTATTGTTCAAAAGGATAACTATGCATTTTAATCAACGTAGTGGCGCCACGCCGGATTTTGCCCATGTTGTATTGAGGAATTTGTACCTCACCAAAGAAATCTGTATTCCCTGGATTAACAATAAACACCTCCTGCCCGGATTGCAGGTTTTGATTTTGTTGAACAATGCCGGCAAAACTAACCTTCCCGGCCACGGGGGCAATAAACAGGTGTTGCATTACCCAGTTATCAATTTCAGTGATACATTGGTTTAGGGCCTGGGTAAATTTCGACTGTTCTTCGTATATGGTGTGCTTTAAATCGAGTAATTCTTTCTCTTTGGCGCTATAACTGCTCATATTGTTTAGTATAGCCGTTTCACTCTGTTGCAGGGGATACTTCGAAACCAGGTATTTATTCTCCTGTTGTTGAAATTCGCTTCTTGATATCACCTTGCTGCCATAAAGTTTTTGGTAAGCCTTATACTCAGCTTCCTGATTGGCGTATTCAAGTTCCTGAATTTTCTTTTGTTTTTCAATTTGGCTGCCCAGCGCTTTGATGCTGTTAAGATCTTTTTCCAGAAATGCCATCCGCCGCAGATAATAACCATTTTTTAATGTAGCCACATATTGCAGGTATTGCTGGTGAAAATTCTGGTAACTACTTTGTAACTCCCCAAGGTTTAGTCCTTCAGGTACAACCATCTGTTGTGCTTCAGCATGATTAACCTTAGCTTGTAATGATTTAAGGCTATTACTTAACTGCAATACATGGGCTGGAATAGCGGTACTTTCGAAATACCCTAAAGGTTGATTAGCATGTACTTCATCGCCGTCTTTAACAAGTAGTGCTGCAAGCTTACCGCTTTGTCTGGCCAGTACAGCTTTTGGGGCATTCAATGAGTTTACCTTAACATTCACCATTACCACATCCGGGTAATCGATAAAGGCAGCCATTAATACAATGCCTGCTAATATGGCAAAGATCAACGTAATGCCCCACTTTAAAATCCATGAGGGTACAGCGGTGATAATTTCATGCACTTCTTCGCTGTGGAGGTTTTCTTCAAAATCTTTCTCTTCCATAACTTTAATTAGTTTCCAAGTTCGAGCTGATTCTTCACCAATTGGTAGTAAACACCCTTCCCGCCCGCCAGCTCGGCATGGGTACCTTGTTCAATAATTTTGCCTTTCTCCAAAACAATAATGTTATCGGCATGCTTTACAGTACTTAAACGGTGGGCTACTACGACAACGGTTTTGCCGACCAGAAAGCGTTCAAGATTTTCCATAATTACCTTTTCATTATGTGCATCGAGGGCATTTGTGGCCTCGTCAAAGAATATGTATTCAGGGTTTTTGTAAACGGCACGGGCAATGAGGATACGCTGTTTTTGCCCCTGACTGATGCCATTACCCTCAGCACCGATTTTGGTATTGAGCCCGAGCGGAAGGCGTTCAATAAAATCGGTGATGTTAGCTACCTCTATAGCATTTTTTAGTTTCGCCTGATCAGGGTATTCATCGCCAACGGCTATGTTGTGTGCAATGGTATCTGAAAAGATAAAACCATCCTGCATCACTACCCCGCAAAGGCTTCGCCACTGCCTGAAGCTTACCTGACTTAATGGTGTATGGCCTACTTTGATTTCGCCTAGCTGCGCTTCGTAAAAACGGAGCAGTAGTTTTAGGATGGTAGTTTTACCGCTGCCGCTCATCCCAACGATAGCAGTGGTTTTACCTGCGGGAATATGAAGATTGACATTGCTGAGCACCGCTTCGCTGCCCGCACCGGGATAGGTGAAGGTAATATTTTGTAAACTTAAACTCCGGTCGGATGGAAGTTCTTTGATCAGGGTTTTTCCGGCAGGTTCCTCATCTTCCATTTCTCTGATTTCACCAAGCCGTTCTAATGAAATTTTCGCATCCTGCAACTGCTGGATAAATCCGAGCATTTGCTCTATAGGGCTGTTAAGCTGCCCGATAATATATTGTACCGCCATCATGGCACCCAATGTTAATCCACCTTCGATAACTGATTTGGCAACCAGAAAGGTAATGAGTATGTTTTTACCTTCATTGATAAAAAATGCACCGGCCTGCTGGTATTGGCCAAGGCGTAAACTGCTGATATTGAACCTGAATAAGCCTGCCTGCAATCGCTCCCATTCCCACCGCTTCTGCTGCTCACAGTTGTTGAGTTTAATTTCCTGCATGCCCGTAATTAATTGCACGATGGCACTCTGGTTTTTAGAGGATATATCAAAACGTTTGAAATCAAGATTGCGCCTCCGTTTGAGGAACAACATTACCCAGAAGCTGTATAATATGGTGCTTACCAGAAAGATAATAAAGATGGTGAGGTTGTAGTAGGCCAGCACGAAACTGAAAATGATGAGGTTAAAAACGGAAAAAATTACGTTCAGCGTAGGCCCTGTTAAAAATGATTCGATGCGTTTTTGATCATTCATGCGCTGCATAATATCGCCGGTCATTTTAGTGTCGAAGAAACTGATTGGCAGTTTCATTAGTTTGATCAAAAAATCGGTGAGAATAGAAATATTAATCCTGGTGCTGATGTGGAGCAAAATCCATGACCGGATAAAGTCTACACTCATCCGCCCAACAAATAGCATGGTTTGGGCAATTAGAATGATATAAATGAAATTGAGATTTCGCGTATTAATTCCGATATCGACAACAGATTGAGTAAGGAAAGGAAGAATCAACTGAAGCAAACTTCCTACCCCCAATCCAACAAAAAGCTGTATCACCAGCGATTTATATTGATATAAATATCTGAGAAGATAGGTAAAGCTCAACGCAGGTTGGTGATCACTCTCCTGCTCAAAAAAATTGGGACTGGGCGACAGCACGAGCGCAATACCCTCTCCCTGGCCTTGTTTTGGGAGCCAGGATTTGCGAAACTCATTTTCGGAGTAAACAATTAAACCTTTGGCGGGGTCGGCAACATAATAGTTATTGCCCTTTACGCGATGCAGCACAACGAAATGATTCTGATTCCAATGGAGGATCATAGGAAGCTCCGTATCTTTCAGTTCCTTAAGGTAAAGCTTGAGGGCTGTAGTTCGGAAACCTATTTTTTCAGCCGCGTCACTGATGCCCAGCAGCGAAACACCCTCACGGTTGATGCCAGAAATTTCCCGGAGTTTTTGCAGGCTAAAACTTTTGCCATAATATTTTGCAATCATGCGCAGGCAGCTTGGCCCGCAATCCATTTGATCTGGCTGCTTATAAAAGGTGAATTTTTTCAATGCGATGGGTTAGGTGATAAACGGTTAATTAGATTTACTGAAGCTTGAAACTACCAGCTTTTTAGCAATTCGAGTAATCTTTTTTCAAAAGCGGGATCATCAGGGCTAACAAAATGATCATTTAAAACTGTTCCATTTCTTTTGATGACCAGGTACCTCGGGATGGACTGAATATCGAAAAAAGACATCAGTGGAGAGTGCGGTTTATCAAGTAAACGATATTGGTATAAGTCGCCATACAGTTTGTCATCTTTTAAGGCCGCGATCCATTCACCCGATTTGCTTTCCTCATCGATACTGATGCTGATAAATTTAATGGGTTTATCCCGGAGCCTTGTTTTCACGGCTTCGAGGAATGGCGTTTGTTTGCGGCAAGGTACGCACCAGCTGGCCCACATATCGATAAATACCAGCGAATCTTTTTCATCAATGACATTTTCAAGCGATTGTGTTTTCTGAACAGGATCAATCAGCCGTACACTATTTAACGCCCGGAATTGATATTGACTTAAATGGTTGAGAACTTCCGAATGTGAGCTACCTTTAAGTTGATTATAGGCAGATGCACGTTTGTAAGCGGCCTGGTAAGCGGGATCGGATTTTCTCGAATAGTGTTTAAGGGAAGCAATAGCAGAAGACAGGACACGTTCGGCTCCAAAAAACTGCTCATTACTAATTAAAAATTTTAACCTTTGATCAATATTTTTCAAATCCCGCTGATCTCTGGTGAGGTGATAAGAAGTAATGTAGTATATCAATGCGTCTACATCTGGCGATTGGATTTGGGAGAGCGTGTTTATTTCTTTAAGGATTTGATGTGCCTTTAGCTTTGTTTCGGCAGGGACATTTTGAAAGTTTTGTGGTGTAATGGCTTTGAGCAATGCGGTATAATAGGCAGTTGTTTTGGCAAGCTTCCAGGTATGGGCAGTAGCCTGGTTTAAAAAACCGGTACCTGAAAGGCTGTCAATACGTTTTAACTGCTTGCGGTATATTGATTTGATTGCATTGAAATAAGCCGATTGCGCCTCCTTTCCTTTAGAAGACGGAAGTTTTGTAGCTTGTTCGTTGAACCATGAATCGATAAAGAGTCGGGAGCTGTTTCCATCTTTAACTTCAATATCAAACTGATTTTTTACCTGAAGTGAAAGCTCATCACCAGGATGAAGGTAGAACTTGTGGTGGTAAAACACGCCGTGGTCAATGAGTCCATAACGAAACTCAATAGCTTTGCTGGAGGCCATGGTTTTAATCAGAATGGTATCATGATTTGACAGGTTTCTGAATCCGATGGTTTTATCTTCATCATAAAATATTGAAAACTTTTCGGCCGGCTTCAGAAAAACCCTGATTTTAATATCCCCTACCGCAACCCGTGCTTGTGCGGGTATAAAGTAGCTTACCAGTATGATGGTAGCAGCCCCTAAAAATAGTAGTGTGGTGATCTTTAGCTTCATATTTTCAAATTAGTTTGCATGGGAATAATCATTCCCATGCATGTGATTTGCTATACATATTCATGTTGCCACCCATCAGAAGGGCAATCCCAACCTGTTCTGTTACCTGTGTAACTTGCGTGACTTGCAGCTACATCGCCGGCGTTTACGTTACCACCTTCGTTTACATAAGCTACGATAGTTCTGGTGTCTCCATTGATTTCATAAACAATACAACCTCTGTCTGAGGTATCAGCTAAGCCACCCATCACATTTTTCATCTCAGCTTTGCTGAGTAAATTTACTTTTTTCATGTTTAAAATTTAAGTTGTGATTGTAATATTGGTCAACCTTTCACGCAAGGTTGACTTAAGCGATGACAGTAAACGCCGTCATTCGTTTCGGGAAGCGATCCGTTTGCAACCGTATGCTTCTCCTTTTTTGCAAAAATTCTTATACTTCTGTATCCAGGCTAACATCGCCCCAGATAGATAGGTACGATGCTAGCGCCAGAAACAAGATTGAGATGGTTAATAAAATATTTTTATATTGGGCATGGTCATTTAAACAGCACTTAATAGGGGAAAATGTTACCTTACTGCTCAGGGTTAGAAGTAAGGGGACAAAAATAACCTCCATTTTTTTGCGATGTGAATTAAATATATTCATACTGCTGATATGCTATTACGGCATGACGAAGTTTCCGCTTTTAATGTTTAAATCAAAGCCACTATAATGCCTATTACACCAAATGCCAGTTTCCTGGGACACACATGGATTTTATCGATACCAAGTGCCATAAGAATCGCCTGTAGCGGACAAAAAGCTCAGAAAAGTCGGTTTTCGTCAACGTGAAAAGGCGGTGTATTTATGCCAACTGGTTTTTGTATCAAAAAAGACGTATTTTGTCCTTGAAATACCTGGTTTGGTGTATTATTTTTGATCATATACTTTTCAAGAGGTAGTTTTATCTATTGATTAACTTAATCTTTGGAAACATGACGAACAAGAAATTGAAAAAAACAACAATGTTTATCTTTAAAAGAAAACCTGCTTTTCATCTGAGTAAAGAGGAAATGCAAAAGATTAAAGGTGGTGGAGGCAATACCAGCGATGACATTCCACCATCTACGCTTCCGGGATGCGTTGAAGATAAACCCACGTTGGGCACCATCAGCCTTTAAATGCCTCACGTTTTAAACCATTACAATTAAACTAACCTTCCTTGTCAATGCGTGCTTCACTTACATTTTCAATCCTGATCCTACTTACCATTGCCACTGCTTCAACATACGCACAGAGTTGTAACTGTAAGGATAACCTCGAGTTTGTAATGGCAAGAATTAAAAAGAATTATGTGGGCTACAGTGATAAGGTCAATCTTCAAACGGTAAAAAGATTCGATTTTTTAACTGATAGCCTGCTCGCTGAAGCTGGCAAAGTGCCCACATATCAGTGCTTGCCAATTTTAAAAACATGGTTATCTTTTTTTAATGACAAGCACATCAGCATTTCGTATGATGATAGCGGTTACAGCGTTGAGCAAATAAAAGACTACTACGCCAGGGAGGAAACAACCAGTTGGACAGCCTTATCCTTTAAGGACTATCTTGACAGGAATAAGGCTGTTTTAGACAGTGTTGAAGGTGTTTGGAAGGATGAGAGTGGGGCTTATCAGATTGGTATTGTAAAAGACAGGGGCGATTTCATTGGCTTTATCATTAAGGCTGATGGAAAAAGATGGTTGCCTCAGCAGGTTAAAATGCGTATTTCTAAAATAGGTAATGTTTATGGCCTGAAGTATTTTAGGGCAATAGATCATTCGAACAACATTCTCTCCATTTATAAAAATGCTGATACATTGACTTTTACAGATGGGAAAGTTTTGTCAAGATGGTTTAAGAACGGTCCGCCGGTTAGTGTGTCAGGAAAGCAACAAGCGGGTACATCTACTGAAAAACCATCTTTTAAAATACTTGACGATAAAACTTGCCTTTTTCAGCTACCAGCGTATGCAACATTGGCCAATGTTGCAGCGGTAGATAGCATTCTTAAACAACATAAAAACGCAATTAAAAACCACCGGCATTTAATCATAGATATTCGGAATAATTATGGTGGTTCTGTTCTGGTGTATGATAAACTGATCCCATACCTCTATACCAGGCCCATTTTAACTGAAGGTGGAAGTGTATTGGCCACTGAAGAAAATATACGCGACTATTATAGTGCTATACCTGCAAATATTCCCGACAGCATTAAAAAAGGATTTGTCAGGAATTTAAATGTTTTAAAAGCACACCTTAACCAGCTATATCCCTTGTATCCTGTTGACACAATCAAACTCGAAGAAGTAATGGCTTATCCCAAAGAGGTATCGATAGTAGTAAACAGGAATACCGCCAGTGCCGCAGAACTTTTTATGCTCCAGGCTAAACAAAGCAGTAAGGTAAAGCTATTTGGCGAACGTTCTTCAGGGGCAATTGATTATCTGGAAGTGGTGAAAACAAAACTACCCTGCGATATATACACACTGGGATATCCTGCGTGCAAATCGTCGAGACTACCCGATTTTCCGCTGGATAATACCGGAATACAACCAGATGTTCGAATAACTTCGGAAATAAAGGATTGGGTAGGATTTATTCAATCGTATAAGGAAAGATAAATTGAAACAAAAACGGAAAATTATATTATACCACCTGTTCTTCTGGTTGGGATACATGCTGGTGAGCACGCTGATTGAATTTGCGGGCAACCCCGGTGGGTATTTCTTTAGTATCGGTGACTTTTTTTTTACACAATTTCCGAATATCTGTACTTTTTACCTGTGCCTGTTGGTGTTTTCCAGATACCTTAACCCATTAAAAACATTCCCGCTGATGAGCGCGGTCGTTATGGTATACCTGATTTCATTCCTCATATGGTACGTTACTGCTTATCATGTCAGGCCGCTGATCAAAGCCAATGGTGGCGCCACACCAGAATTCCACATCTGGAAGTTTGCCGTACCTGTGCTGTGGCTATACATCAAGTATGCTTTTTTTGCTTTCGGATATCATTATGCCAGCGAAAACATCAAATACCAAAAGCAGTTGCGTATTATAGTGGAGGAAAAGCACCAGGCACAATACGCATTCCTCAGGGCACAAATTAATCCGCACTTTTTGAATAATACCCTCAATTTTTTCTATGCCAAATCTCTCCCGCTATCATCAGAGTTATCAAACGGTATTATGACTTTGAGTGAAATTATGCATTATTCCTTAAAACAGGATCATGAAAGCCAAACGGAACTTATTGAAGAGGAGGTGGACCACATCAGAAACGTAATTAAGATCAATCAACTCCGGTTTAATCATGAGTTACAAATCCTGCTCGAGGTAAAGGGCAGTACTACAAATGTTCGCGTTGTTCCGCTGGTTTTGATTACTATCGTGGAAAACATGCTAAAACATGGAGATTGTACTGATCCGGCTAATCCAGCCAGAATTACGCTCGATGTTGTTAAAGAACAAAATTGCATAACCTTTAAAACCTATAATATCAAAAAGAAAGGTCCGAAGGAGCAATCAAGCGGAATTGGAATCAATAACATTGGAAACAGACTTGCACACCATTATGGGACGAATTTTAGCCTGGAGATTACTGATACTGCTACCGATTATGCTGTTGAACTTACGCATCCTATATTGATATCAGGCAAAAATTAAAAAACCTACATTATGATAAACTGCATCATTGTCGACGATGAAGCCCATGCGATAGAAGTATTAACTCACTATATTAAATCAGTAGATCAACTGAACCTGATCGCCAGCTTCACTAAACCAACGGAAGCCATTACGTTTCTAGGCGGGCAGCATATCGATTTGATATTTCTCGATATCCATATGCCCACACTCTCAGGCCTCGAATTTATCCAGACAGTTCGCCACAAAAACTATAATTTCATACTCACAACAGCTTACCGTGAGTTTGCTTCTAATGGCTTTGACCTCGATGTGATTGATTATCTGGTTAAGCCTATTCCCTTTCCACGTTTTTTGCAGGCCATCACTAAAGTGCAGAAAACAATAAACCCTATGCCGCAACAGGGACAAAATGAATCAATGGATGCCGATTACTTTATTGTTAAAACGGCTTCTAAAAGTAAGATGGTTAAAATTTACGTCAAAGATATTGACTACATAGAAGGTATGAAGAATTATGTTGCTTTTCACCATAATGGTATCAGAACGCTGGCTCTTACCACGATGAAAGACATCGAGGAAAAATTACCCGAAAAAAATTTTATGCGCATTCAAAAGTCATTCATAATTGCCTTGAACAAAATTGTCGCAATTAGCGGAAATCAGGTAATACTTAAAGATATCTCATCTGAAATATTGATTGGAGAAACGTATAAAAAGAATTTTTTAGACACTTTAAAAAAGCAAATGATCAACCCTGGTACTTAGCCTTTTCAACAAGCAGGCATTACGATAGTTAAGTTACCGCTCATTCCATCAATATTATCGCTTTTTTTGCCTACCCACCACAAAACCGGTTCGACTTTAAAACGGAGGCCGATTATTTTAAGCACGAACAATCTTACCGAAATATTTCACTTAACGTAACAGTATGCAAGAGCCTGGAGGATGTGATGGTGTCCAACTTCCCTTACTTACACCAGGTGAAAGACGACTTTTTTATGTAGCATTAACGCGTGGCCGCCACCAGGCTTACCTGTTTATGATCCAAATAGCAAATGTAAATTTATGGAAGAGCTGATGGGGATTTAGCTTCGACCGTTGTCATGATCAGAAAGGCTCTATGGTAACAACCAGAATCTCCATAGCTTTAGCAATATGATACAATCAGTAACTTTGTGTTTTAAGTCATATAATGAATTTACTTTAAGCACTTAATCCAATATAGCTTTTAAACTACTGCCCTCTTTTTTCGTTTGCAGATTTTTGCAGACTTCAACTTTAGAGATTGAATCGGTCCAAAGTCCATTTCTTTCGAGATGGGCGAAATCCAAAATCTGTCTGGAAACTGTGCTATACCTTAAAATACTTCTGTTTTTTACGAAAACAAGTATACAGTTTTGCTCATTCAGCGAAGAGTTCGATAGTTCGGATGCTAAGTTATTTGAGTACTTAACATTCCTTTTTTTGAATCGTTTTATTTCAGCATAAGGTGGCACTATATATATGTTGTCCCAATCAAATGGAATTAACTCGCAAAAATTAAGTGCAACGGATGTATCCTTACTAAGAATTTTAATTCGATTTTTAAGTGCTGAGTTTAAATCATGTTTTTCGACATGTTTCTTTTCACTGCAACTTAGGCAGAGAGACATGATTGCCAGGATGTAGATAATATTTTTCATTGGAATTTGTTGCTCATGCAATTCATAAAATGCAGAGTTGTTTGGACTCCAGCTTACGGATTTGTTACATAGACAAATATAGCGATGACAGTAAGCTGAGTGAAATAGATGGCCACCTTCCAGACATCCTAATCGAGAACCTCGAAGCGAGGCGATCTCTTACCATTTTCTTATAAGCTCATTGTTGCTTGTCCCTGAGAACCCCCTCCAAAACAGCTCTGTTATTTTCGCCCCATTGCTCGATGCTAATAATTAGTGGCAACAGGCTGTTCCCCAATGGCGTTAACCGATATTCGACTTTAGGGATTTTGGTATCGAAAGAAATCTTTTCTACGAAGCCATGGAGCACCAGTTCATTTAGTTGTTTGGTCATCACTCTCCTGTCGGCCGCGATGGTCTTTTGTAGTGCTCCCGGCCTTTTAATATCCTCTGAGATATAGTAGATCAGCATGAGTTTCCACTTCCCGTTTAAAAGCTCCTTAAATATGTGCAGGCCACACTCCTTTCTGATTGGGATTTTCTTTTGATACATTGTTTGGTCAATCAATTGTAAAAGCAAATAAGCACAAATTTGTGCGTACTTGATATAAGGTTGCTAAGGAAGTAGGTTTGTTGAAATTAATATACAGACAATGATCAAATTTACATTTTTAGTACACAAACTGCCAGGCATGAGCCGTGAGGAATTCGTTGATTATCATAAAAATCACCATGCGCCTTTATTCTGTTCCATCCCCGAAACCGAGCTTTATGTGAGGAAGTATGTGGTAAACCACCCAATGGTTGCCGAAGGTTTTCCTGAACCTTTATACGATGCTGTAGTGGAAATTTCATTTGACTCCTTTGAGGATTTCAATACCTTCTTCTCTTCAGAAAACTATTTAACAAAGGTGCATCCGGATGAGCCTACATTTTTTGATACTTCAAATTATGTTGCAATGGCAACCAATGAAAACACTATAAAAGCGGGTTAATAGCAAGATTAACTTTATAATAGAACTGTTGTGTGTTTACGGTAGTGGTGATGCGGACAACGGTAAGGCTAGAATAAAAAAAACCATGTAAGAAATAATGACTTACATGGTAGTTCTTTGACGGATTGTTAATGCGGATGACGCATCATTATCTCATACTTTTTTCGATTTGCTTGGAAAGATCTTTAATATCTCCTGATTTAAGATTATACGATAATGATTTTGAAGTTGAATAGATGGTTTCGCCTGTTTTTGAATTTACCACACAAACAATTTTGCTCGAACTATCTTTAACGAAAAGTAAATAGTAAGCTGGTTCATCTGAGCTGGTAATCATCTTATCAAGTTCTGCTTTGGTGATGACTTTATAGGGGTACTTATAGTCGTCGAACAGGCGCTCCTCGTCGGCAGTTTTTTCCAGTTTACCAACAAAGGGGCTAAACCTGATCAGGTTAAAATCCGGAACATACAGGTTTTGCGTTGTTAGTTTAGCGAGTTGAGCTTTGTTGGCAATATCATCACGTGTAGTTACGTTTTTGCCGGCCGAAAGTAGATTAGTAATCTGGCTGAGATAGTTGTGCAACATACCGGGGCTCCAGTTATAAAGTAAGCCACCGCCATCGAAGTCGTTGTTTTTAAAAAAGCTTTTTACATCAAATGCTTTTTCATCGGGAGACAATGCCACCGCTGCTACCGGCTCGTGATCTGATTTTCTCAATAAGCGGTTTCCGGTAAAATATTTCTCTTTAAGGGTGGAGAGGGATAGCGAATAGTAAATGTTGGTTATGTTGTTCGATCTCATGGTTACCGCCTCAAGGGCCAGAAAGCTATCATTAGGGCTTAATGTACTCTGATGATCAGGCGAAAGGAAGTCAATGCCTTTGGAGAGTGTCCAGTTTTTTTGGGCTTGCTCCAGGTATTGACTGGCACCAGGAAATTTGATGCTTTGCACCATGATATAGGTTTTACCCTCTTTGATTTTGCTGAGCTTTTTCGCATCGAAGATGCTTACCTGGGCATTAACACTGAAAGAAGCTACCGTGAGCAGCAGCAGAGCGAAGCGTTTTAATTTGATTGTCATGATTGATAATGTTAAGAATAACTATTTCCAGTCGGTGTAAACGGCATCATTTTCGGATGTATAAATTTCGCCGGTTAAATTCCGATCTTTTTGTTTATTGAAGCCAATGGCTACAGGCTTGGTGCTTGATGGATTATCGGATGTACGGGTGGTTACAGCAAAAGATTTGCTCTCATTAAACAGTGGGGTGACCATCCCGTTATAGCTACCAAAACTGTACTCGCTGGCACGCCTGAAGTTGATAAACACGTAAGCCTGGTTGATGTGGTTGGGTTTGGTACTGTTGGAGATATAACCGAGAACAAGGTCTTGATTGTTGCTGGAGAAGGCGACATATTGCATGGTTGGATAAGTGGAATTGTCTTCAAATACCACATCTGCACTTTTATCGGCTGGTTTGATGATCATTTTGTATTTGTCGCCATATAAATAATGATAACCGTGTACTACATAGGCCAGATCGCCTTTCATGGAGACAGAGGCTGATAACACTTCGAGTGTAGAACCTGCAATTATTCCATTGTAGGTAAAGTCGGGCAGTTTCATATCTGTTCCAAAATATACCATTTTATTACCCGATAGGATGTAGAGGGTTTGATCGTCGGCGCTCCAGTCAAACGACTTGATATTGCTATACTGGCTTAGCCGGTTGGTTACCGTGCCGTTTATATCTGTAATGACAATGGTGCTGCTGTAATATTCCAGATAAGCGAACTTTTTATGATCGTGCGACATTTTGATCAGTCGTTTGATAACGCCCGGTGTATTGGTGATGCGTTTGCCGGGTTTGGTGATGTTTTCGAGATAGTAAACATCGTTTTTATAGATTAGCGCTACATGTTCTACATCTGGATTTTTGAGCTTAATCAATGCGTCGATCTCTTCTTTGGAGACATAAGGATTTTCTGCTTTTTTGCACGAAAAGAACAGGCTAACCAAAAAGATGGATAATAAAAGTATCTTTTTCATGAGCTTAGAATTGATAAGATATTCCTGTCCCTACAGACCAGGCGGTAAAAACTTTACCTAAATCTTTGTGAAATATTGCCGGAGTGAAATTATCATTGTTTCCGGTAGGAGAATAAAGATTGTATTTTGCCAATACATTAAGGGCGATAGATTCTGTAATTGCAAAAGAAACACCCAGCTTAGGGGCAATATATACGTTTCTATCAGCGATTCCGGTAAACGACGATTGGTAAGGGTCGGTAGAAGTGGTTTCGTAATCGGTTTTATAGATCCCGAAATTTAAACCAGCAAGACCTTTGATAACATCTGTAAACCGAATATGGTATAGAAACCCCAGGTAAATAGAAGTTACCTTATACTGGGTAAACGTGTCAATGCCATAGTTCTCTCCATCATCAAGCAGATAGTAAAATGCTTCGGCACGTGGCTGATAAACGTGGTGCCCGACAGTGATGTTAGCCGAAAACCTGTCGTTTTGAGATAGCAATACACTAATGTTTGGGGAAATTGCTGGTTTGTAAATGTACTTTAGCTCTCCTAGCGGAGAGTCGTAGTCGGCGCCAATCTGGACACCAATACGCAGCCTGTCATCCTCATAATAAGGATACTGGGCTTTCAGGGCAGTGCATAGCAAAGCCATGAAAAATAATAAGAGCGACTTTTTCATTTTTGTTTGGTGCGCTAAAATACATTTTTTCGAGAATTATTAAAACCGGATTAGTAATTTACTGAACCTTCGAAATGATAAATGGCCAGTTAACGGTTTTCAGTTCACAATTGACAATTAAACATTTCACCTGCTCAGAAGCGTTAAAATAAGTTAAACCTGATGGCCTGGCATTGGGGAGCACCTTAAATTACCTTAACTTGCTGTTATGAAAATCATTAACGCTGCCCTGGTATGGCTGGTAGTATGTATCGCCCATAACTCATTTGCACAGATCAACATCAATGGAAGTTTCGAAACGCTCAACCATCTTGGCATACCAGAGGGATGGGACCTGACTTACAGCAAGCGCAATACCTATGATATAGTACTCGACAGTGTAATTAAAGCTGATGGGAAATACTCGGTTTCGATTGCTGCGGCAAACAGACCTGTAGTGGGAAATGCGATTATTTTCAGCAGCAAGAAAAATTTTAATGGCAAAGTACTCTCGCTGGTGGGCAGTATTAAAACAGAAAATGTAACTGAAGGCTGGGCAGGATTATGGATCAGGGTGGATGGAACAGCAACAGAACTGGCCTATGATATGATGGAAAGCCAGGGCTTAAAGGGTACCAACGATTGGAAGGAATACCTGATACAGGTACCGTACGATCAGGTGAATGCAAAGAGCATCAACTTTGGGGCAATGCTTTTTGGTAAGGGCAAAATATGGGTTGATAAGCTAAAGCTTTATTTGGATGAAAAGCCGATTGAAAGTGTACAGCCAATAGCCGCTGATAACGTTCCGGATACACTTTATGAAAATTCATCACGGGTGGATACCATTATTGTTAACCCTCATGTATTGAAATATTTAACACTTACCGGCAAAATCTGGTCTTTTTTAAAGTATCACCATCCGGCGGTAACAAGTGGGCAGTACGACTGGGATGCGGCACTTTTTAAACATTTGCCACAAATTGTGCGCTTAGCGGATGATGCAGCATTTTCGGATTTTATGTTGCGCTGGATCGATAGTTTGGGCAAAACAGATCAATCATTATTAACCCGGCCAAAGGCTGTTAAAAAAAGCAGGGTTCACCTGTTGCCTGATGATGCGGGCATATTAACTGACAATAGCCTGAGTAAAACTTTACGCGACCAACTATCGAATATTTTTGTTGCTCAGCGAACAAAGCAAAGTCATTATATCAGTATGGTGCCTGGTGTAGGTAATCCGGTATTTGAGAATGAAAAGTTGTATGCGCTGAAGGCCTACCCTGATGCAGGGATCCGATTGCTGGCGCTATACCGTTATTGGGCTATGATACAGTATTTTTCGCCCAACAGAAAACTTACTGCGGTTGTATGGGATAGTGTGCTGGAACGTTATATACCCGAGATTTTAAAAGCGGCCAACCAGAACGAATACGCCGATGTACTGGCCAGGCTGGTTTGCAGTATTAAAGACGGACATGGTTTTCTGAGTTCGGCTGTATATCAAAACAGCCTGGGTAAATACAGCGCTCCTGTAAGGGCAAAGTACGTGGAAAACAAGCTGGTGGTAACGGGATATTTGAGCGGAGAGGAAGAGCGAAAGAAACAGATCAATGTAGGTGATGTGATTGAAGAAATAAACGGCAAACCGGTACCGGATATGATTAAAGCCTATACGCCTTACATTCCGGCATCGAACTTCGCCGCCACCATGCGCGATATGCCTGCAACTTATCTTTTGCGATCGGATACGATGAAAATGGTACTGGGGATTTTGGTGAATGGAGCAATAGTGAGAAAGACAGTTACGGGGCTTGAAAATTCGGTTGTTAAATACTCTGTATTTGATGCCAAACCAGATGATAAAGCCTTTAGGTTAATCAGACCAGGTGTGGGATACATACAGGGGAATAAATTTACCAAAACAGATATGGATAGCATGAAGAAATTATTTTCTGATACGAAGGGCATGATTATCGATATGCGTGGGTATCCCATTGATGACCTGATTGCAACCATTGGTACCTATATCCGGGATACTTCGGTGCCCCGTTTTCGGTTTAGTGAGGGCTCAGTGCAGCAACCCGGTCAGTTTACCTTTACTCTTCCTTATGGCGGTGCTAAGCCGGCAACCGGACATTACAAAGGCAAGGTGGTGGTTTTAGTAAACGAAACCACACAAAGTAATGCAGAGTTTGTAACTATGGCGTTCCAAACCGCAAGCCGTACCAGGGTAGTTGGAAGTACAACTGCCGGTGCCGATGGCAACATTTCTAAAATTATGTTGCCCGGAGGTTTCTCCACCTGGATATCGGGTATTGGTGTTTACTATCCTGATGGTACAGATACACAACAGCGGGGGGTGAAAATTGATTATTGGATTGAACCCTCTATTAAAGGAATTGCTAGCAGGATTGATGAAGTGCTGGAAAAGGGGATTGATATCATTGAAGGGAAATAATACTTAATATGCGGCAGATGCCTTCTCAATCAACGCAGCTTTATTCGGTACTTTAAGCCAGGCCTGATAGGCTTTGACCGCAAGCAAATGCAGCTTTTTAATATTGTAAAATTCAAGAGCGATTCTCAAACTCCTTTTGCCATAGCCCGAGACCTCAGGGAAAGCAATCTTTAGTATATCCTTAAAAAATCCTGAAATGACATTCCTTTTTTACTCCAACTCCCTTATTTATTGAATGAGCAGACCGAGTAAGCGGATTTTCGTGGAGCGCGAATGTTATTGCTAAATTAGTTTGTCAATTATTGAATTAATCGGTTACCTTAAGTTGCATGACAATTTTCCGGTTGTTAATGCCCAGATTGGATGTTCGGATTATAGTGCCTTGTAGGAGGCTTCCGTTATTTAAATTAAAAAGGTGTTTAGTGGATTCGCTGAATTCCATTTGCTTCCCTCCAAGTTGTTTCATAATGGCCTCGCCTTTAGCGGGGTTACTTTTGATGAGGAAATCGCGAATGATCGCGGTTAATATTTTGCCGTCGACCTTTTTAGTACTTTCTACTGTGCAAAGGGAATCTTTAACGCTGGAGAGCCACACCTTCTCTACTGCTTCAATGAGCACCGGACTAACTGGGTTGGGCATTTTGATATCATTTTGAACAACTTTGCCAGGTGTGTAATCAAATCCATTTATCAAGAGGAAAAATTTAACTGGTTTGGCAATGATGGTTTCTACACCAAGTGGGGTTTCCAATCCGATCTTCAACCGTTGAAAAACAGCTCTCGTTTCGGAGCTTCGGCTTTTCTCTGCCAGTTCTGCAGCCTTTTTAACTGCTATTCCGCGGATTTCAGCTGAATTTTTAATTTCAATAAATCTGCCAAATTCATTCACCCTGATCAGCAATGGCTGTCCTTTAAGCGGAGCCGTCAGCAAGTTTTCGAATACAGGTTCTCCAGGGGCCAGATTGATTTCGGTAAACCGCCAATCAAGAAGGTAGCCGGTTGGATATTTTTCGAGAACGGTAATGGCAACATTGAAATTGCTCAGATATTTTTTGGCTACACCCGCCTCTACATCAGTGGTATGATAGGCAATGCTGCAATGATGTACTTCATTGACTTGCCAACGGGGGAAAATGGAAATTTTAGCGGTATCGGCCTGCGCAAAAGTGATTACAGGCAGGAGGAGGAGAATTAATTTTGAAAGCAGAAGTTTCATTACCGGAGCGTTTGTTATTGGTTTTTATCGCTGGCAAATATAGGGTTATACAGGGATGATTTGAAATCAACCAAAAACCTCCACCTTTTCCTGTCGCATACTATCTTTTATTTTCTCCCGGTGCTGCCACCCCCACTCACTCAGCGTCCGCATCACCTCTTTTAGCGTTTTACTGTACTCGGTTGCTTCGTAAATAATGCTTACCGGCCTGGTAGGGTAAACTTGTCTCCTGATGAAATCATTTAACTCCAGATCTTTCAATTCGTTTGCAAGCACCTTTGGAGATATGCCTCGTAATTCGTGCTGGATCTCATTAAATCTTTTTGAAGATTGAACCAGGCTTAAGATTAATGGAAGCTTCCATTTGCCATTTAATACATAAAGGGCGTCCATAACATTCGTGAGCGAATTGGAACATTCATTTTTATCCGGAAGAATATTTTCTGCAGTCGAAATCATTCTTCAAAGATACGCACTTACCTGAATGTAAGCGCTTTCCTTTAGGTAAGTACTAACCTTTTTATAGTTGAGTAAATTACTTTTGCGGGTACAAAAATCCAATTAAAATTATGAAACGTATTCTTCATTTAATTTCCAGTATACAGGGAAACCAGTCTTATAGCCTACAATTGAGCAGGGCAATCCTGAAAAAGATCTTAGATAAATATCCGGGCAGTGTGGTTGAGGAAGTGGATTTGAACAACGTAAACATTCCACATTTAAATTCATCCTTACTGCAATCGATGTTTACGCCTGCTGATAAACACACGGAGGAATCGAGAGCACTCTTACGCTATTCGGATGAAGCCGTTGCCCAGTTGCTGGCTGTCGATATTGTGGTGGTTGGTGCGCCACTCTATAATTTAACGGTACCATCTACTTTGAAAGCCTGGCTTGATCACATCACTCGTGCAGGGATTACTTTTGGCTATGGGGAAAACGGACCGATTGGGTTGGTAAAAGATAAAAAGGTGTATGTAGCGATGTCGTCGGGAGGAGTGTATGCTGATGGGCCTGCAAAAGGCGCTGACTTTGTAGCTCCTTACCTGAAATCGGTATTCGGACTTTTGGGGATGACAGATGTAACTGTTTTCAGGGCCGAGGGTGTTAAGGTTGCTGGAGTGAAAGATACCGCGCTGGCGAAGGGGATTGAAAGTATTGTGATAGACTAGCGCCTGATCGAGAGGCGAATTTTCGCAGCAGGAAAATAAATACCTATCTGCAAAATAGCTGAAATGGGATGAGGGCAAATGTGGAAATCATTACGCAGGAAAGCTCACTATTGCAACTGTTTACTTAAGCAATGCATATGAGAAAAGATGTTGGAATTCTCTACATTTGCCTCCTACCAAACTACGCACTCACCATGTATCGATTATTGCTTCTTTTATCCTTTTTGTCAATCTTGGGTATAGCCCATGCCGAGGTATTTACGGTGAGCAGCCAACTGGATTCGGGGCCAGGTTCTTTACGTGAGGCGCTCGAAAAAGCTACGGCAAACGGTACTGCTGAAACCGACTATATTCATTTTACAGCCACTGCCAGGCTGATCAGTTTGAAATCACCTTTAATACTTTCCTCTAACCTTGTGATCGATGGAACCACTTTACCAGGTGCTGTGCTGGGCCTCTCGGATGCTAAAGTCACCCTCGAAACCACTATCCCTTATACCGATTATACGGAACGGACTGCACTAAAGGGGGCGGGCATTAACCACCTCGAGATTTATGGATTAAGTTTTTCAAATTTTGCTGCGGGAGGGCGTGGTGCCAGTGCCATTTACATCAACCAGGGTGCCGACCTTACTTTTGGCGTACCAGGGAAGGGTAATATTTTCCTGGCCTGCGATTATGATATCACCCTGTTCAAATGCAAAAAAATTAAAGTTTCGGCCAACTGGTTTGGAATTGCAGCAGATAAAAAAACAGTAGTAGGCACTGCCTTCGGCGGAACACTGGATTTCAGGTTGTGTGATGAGGTGATGATTGGGGGCGACACGAAGGCTGAAGGAAACCTTTGGGGCTATCGTTATTATGGTGTTGTAGTATCCGGGGTTAACCTTAATACACAAGCAGTGGAAGCAACAGGTGAGAAATGTATCATCAAAAATAATAGTTTTGGCGTGGAAGGCTTGAGTTCCGGAATCAGCAACCGTGGCATTATTCAGGACGTGAAGAATGTAGAACTGATTAACAATACTTTTATTGGCAGTGGCGCTTTCGACTTTAAAAACATTTATAATTCGGGAAAGATACAGGGAAACAGAATGGGCGTACAAAGTGATGGCAGTAAGTCTTATGTTTACAGTACAATAGGCCTGGAGAATTGTTCGAACATCGTTATTGGGGGCAAGAA
Source organism: Pedobacter frigidisoli (assembly GCF_032678525.1). Classification (GTDB taxonomy): domain Bacteria; phylum Bacteroidota; class Bacteroidia; order Sphingobacteriales; family Sphingobacteriaceae; genus Pedobacter; species Pedobacter frigidisoli_A. Next base: position 605,128 of record NZ_JAVTSE010000002.1, on the reverse strand, counting down.
TCCTGGTGAAGCAAATGTGATGGCCAACCGGGTAAGCTTTGGGTCGGGAACGCCAGGTATATGGGCCACCAATTGCGGCGACATATTGATACAGCGCAATGCTATCTATTGTATTTCTGCGATGCCCATCACCTATAAATCAGAAAAATCGAAAGTAGAAATACCGGTGATTAAAATTAACGGGTATAATAACGGTACCCTAACGGGAACAGCTACGCCAAATGCGGAGATTGAAGTGTTTTCGGATGGGGAATGTTACCAGTGCGATGCCAAGAAATACCAGGGAAGCACTTTTGCTGATGCACAGGGAAACTGGACAATGACCATTACACCTGATATAGGCTTTACCGCTTCTGCCACATTGAACAACCGTACATCGGAGTTTTTAGGTATGAGCCTGCAGATGGGCAACTATACAGTAAAACAACCTACCTGTGGCCAGGCAAATGGTTCAATTACCGGAATTGTGGTAACGGGAGCTACTGCGGTAGAGTGGCGTAACGCTGAAAACAAACTGATCGGTACCAATGCAGATTTGAAAGGCCTGGCGCCAGGAACCTATTCGTTTACGGCCTACCTGGGTACGGCCTGTAAAACGCAAACCTCTACATGGGAATTAAAAGACGTGACGCCAGCGCTGTACACCACGGCGATGAAAATCCAGCCTGCCACCTGTAGCATGGAGAATGGCGGGATTAGTAACGTCTATCTGTCGAATCTTGAAACCGCAACAACGAAATCAGTTAATTGGTTGAATGATGCCGGTGAGGTTAAAGGGACTGCACTTACGTTACAAAATGTTAAAGGTGGAAACTACAGGCTGAAGGTGGTTACCACCTACGATTGCACGGTAATGTTTGGCCCTTTTAATATCCCTGCTGAGGGGGCTCCCGTTGCAGACATCGCAAAAGTGCTGACTGAAAATGCTGATTGTGATCGGAAGAATGGGAGCGTAACCGGATTGGCAGCTACCGGGAAAGGGGTACTATCTTTTACGTGGAGAAATAATAATCAGGAAATAATGGGTAATGAAGCTGATTTACGTGGTGTACCTGCAGGAAAATATACAGTAGAAGTGAAAGATCAGGGCTCATGCGGATCGCTTTTTTATTTTTTCACCATTGATGAGAAAAATGGCATAACCGTTGATGATTCAGCATACAATCTGAAAAATGCGGGTTGTACGGTTAATGATGGCTGGATCAAAAACCTGAAGGTGAGCTCATCTGAGCCCTTAAGCTACAGGTGGACAAATGATGCCGGAACAACTGTTGGCAACCAACCAGATATTGAAAACCTTCCGCCAGGAAAATACAAACTCACCATTTCAAATACTTATTGTAACCGCACGCTGGAGTACAACATCATCAGGCAAAGCGCAAAAGTTTTTCCCGAATTGAGTTATAAGATCACTGACGCCGCATGCGGTGAAGATTCGGGGATAATTACAGTTCAAACTTCGGGTATCGACCCCACAACAAAGCTGCGCTGGACGGATGCAACAGGCACAAACATTGGGAGTACGAACAGTGTAACGGGATTAAAGGAAGGTGTATACAGTTTGTTTTTAACAGATGAAAAAGAATGTGAGCAACATTATAAAGACTATACCGTTTTGCGGATTGAACCCCTCAGAATGGATTTAACTCAGGTAAAAAATCAGGCCGACCAGTGTGGTATGGGGCTCGGGTCGGTTAGTGACATTGTTGTTAATGGCGGGGTGGCACCTTATCAATTTGAGTGGCTGAATGACCACGAAGAAGTGGTGAGCAGACAAGCGCTGCTGGAAAATGTGCCATACGGATCATACAAACTACGGGTAATGGACAACAGCAATAGCAACTGTAACGTGGTGGAAAATGTATTTGTTATCGACAATATCGGCCAGGAAATTGCGGCACCGGAGCTGGCACAGGTAAAGTTGTGTGGCGAGGGGGAGGGAACCATAAAAGTGTTGAACCCTATTGCAGGAAACTATAAACTTTACCAGTTTGACACTGGCGGGCCGGCATTGATGGAGAACAACACCGGAATATTTACCCTGGACATGGTAAAATCAAAATCGTATTTCGTGAGCCTGGCGATCGGAAACTGCGAAAGCAAACGTACTGCTGTGCCTGTTACGTTTGCTGAAAAACCGGTTGATGTCCCTTCCTCATTCACCCCTAATGGCGATGGGGAGAATGATACCTGGATAATCAAAAATATTGAACAGTATCCTCAGGCAGTAATAAAGGTTTTTAATCGCCTGGGTAATGTGGTATTTAACAGTACCGGTTATAAAAGCCCGTTTAACGGAGAAACCAAAGGCAAAATTCTACCGGTTGGAGTGTATTATTATACCATTCACCTTGCAGCAAACTGCAAAAACATTTCGGGTAGTTTGACTTTGATGAGGTAAGTGGGGCTAATAAACAAAAAAAAGCAATGAGTTGCTGCCCATCGCTTTTCGCTGTCCAATAAGAGGTGTACTTTATTTACTTAATGCATAGGTAGCGCTGTATTCGGCAAGGCTTTGGGTGCTGGTTTTTAAAGCTGCAAACTGGTTCATTGATAAACTTGGTGTGTGGCCCATTACCAATGCATGATCTTTTGTAGCGCCGCTCAACGATAGGTTAGCGTGGTCTTTTAATACGGTGTACAATCCGTCGGTAGTAGAGTTGATGGTAGCTTGTGCGTAATCTGATAGGAACAACTGCAGAAATTTGGTTTCGATTTTACCTTCAGTTTTAACGATGGCGTGATCGGCTGCCTGGATGCGGAAAAGGTCTTTTACATATACGGTAACTTTTGCCTGCTCATTTCCTTTAGTGCTGATACATAGTTTTCCGCCGCACTCCGTTACTTTTACACTTCCGGTATTGTCTTCACTGTAAGCAATGCTACTGCGGCTGCCTTGTTTTACGGTAACTTCTACATTTCCCTGAACAGAGATGGAATTGAATTTTGCGTTTTCGCCTCGGATTGGTGATGGAGTAGTGCCGGCGAATGCTGTTGTAGCAGTTAATACAATTGCTAAACTTGAACTGATGATGGTGTTGATGAAAGTTTTCATATGCTTTAGATTTTAAGGGTTTAAATTTTTTGTTTTTATACTCATGAGACGCCGCTACATGAAAAACGTTGCACGCAATTTTCCTGCTTTATACTTACCGCCCAGGATTCTCGACGAACGGGCATTTTATCTATACTAATGTTAACTTATAGAATGTGGGGATACACGCACTAAACGAGGATTATTTCCAATTTGGGATCAGGATGCTAATGGAGACTTTTAAAATCCTGTAATAAGGCTTAACAAATTGTTAATCAATATTTAATGGCGAAACGGAGTACGGAAGGAGCTTATTGGCGACTTACGATTTGAGCTATAATAAGACGCCCATGGTGTTTTGCGTTTTTTTTATTATTAATTTCACATCAGCATGCAACATTAATCAGCTGGTTGCGACTTCCCTATAGAAACATATTGATAGCAGATTGTTAACGACTCAAATTTTGCCGATACCACGCGATATCACCGATCAGGAATTGATTTCCATGTGCATGCAGGGAAAGGATGCAGGCTATACAGGCCTGTATCAAAAATATGCCCGCAGGATTTATAATTCGATCAGTCGTCTGATTGTGCATACGGCAGAGGCTGAAGATATTTTGCAGGAAACGTTTTTCAATGCCTTTAGTGATCCGGAACGGTTGAAAGGGGTTTTAAATTTTGAAGCCTGGGTGAAGCGGATGGCAATTAATAAAGCCATCTCCCATCTGCGGAGGAGAAAAATCCAGTTTGCCGATATGGGCGATATGGACCCGCAGGCAGAGGAAGATTATGATATGGGGGAAGATGAGCTTTTTAATTGTAAGGTAGAGGATGTGAAAAAAAGTATTGATGCGTTGGCAACAGGCTACAAAACCATACTGAACTTATACCTTTTTGAAAAGATGAGTCAGGAGGAAATTGCAGGCGTGCTGGGTTTATCGCATGCAACGGTGAGAACACAATATCACAGGGCAAAGAAGAGAATATTGTTGGCATTAAAAGATAAGGCATATTATGAATGATCCATTAAAAGATTTTGTAGAGCGGAACCGGGAGGAATTTGATCAGTTAGATGCCCCTCAGTTTAACCTGGATTTGTTTAAGAAACAAAAAGAGGTGCCTGTGCAACAGAAAACGAAACCTGCCTTTTTACAGATGGGCAAGTGGTTGGCTGCGGCAGTTATATTGTTAGTTGTGGCAGGGAGCTTTCTGATTTTCAGAACTTCATCCACGAAACATTTGAATACGCAGGCATCAACGACAAAAAAAACACAGCCTGTGCAGGTTGTTTCTGATTTGAAGGAGCCGGTTAAAGCGCATGTTGCAGCAGTTATGCCTGGCCGCAGTGGTAATATAACAGCCTCCAAAAATGTAAATGTGGCGCAGGTTTCCAAACACGTATATATGGCTGAAAAAGTTGATCAACTGACAGACAGCAGCTCGGCCAGTAACCGTTTAGCATTGATATTAGAAATTGATAAAAGCGGGTACATCAGTGAACATATGATCAACCGGTTAGCGAAAACATTGGAACGCGATGGAAATAGCAACGTTCGTTTGGCGGCCCTGAATGTGATGGGTAAATATAAAAATGACGCGCATGTTTCAGCATTATTAATAAAATCGCTGAACAGCCAGAACGACCCCCTGGTGCAGCTTGAATTGGTGAGGGTTTTGGGAACAATGAACAATGCAACGGTTGACGACCGGCTTTATGCCCTGGTGAACGACCCTAATACGCTCGATGCGGTAAAAGATGAGGCCTACATGGTTTTAATGAAAGAAAATAAGCAATAATAGAAAATAGAGGATATGAAAAAACAACTCCAATTGATGGTAGCACTGATGGTTTTAGGCTTGTCAGTTTCTGCACAGAAAGAATATAAACTGGCTAAATCGTCAGGAAAGCTTAATCTTAATTTAAGTGGTGCGACGGTAGAAGGCTATAACGGTGGTGAGATTATTTTTAGCTCGCCCGCTTCGGAAAAGGAGCAGGTTGATGAAAGGGCTAAGGGGCTGAAGGCTGTTAACAGTTCAGGCTTTAAAGACAATACAGGATTGGGTTTAGATGTGACGGTTAAGGGCGAAGATATTAATGTGAACCCGGTAAGTTTAACGGATGACCGCCGTTTCAAGATCAGGGTACCACAAAATATAAAGGTTGTGTTTACAAATAACAGCTCCATGTATCAGGATAGCCTAACACTCAAAAACCTGAAAAGTGAAATTGAGGTTTCTGTTAATTTCAATGAGGTGAAGTTGGAAAATAATACGGGGCCCGTAAATGTGAAAACTTTGAATGGTTCGGTTGATGCGGTTTTCGCTGGTGAAATTAAGGGGCCTATTTCTATTGTCTCTGTACATGGACATGTGGATGTAGCACTGCCTAAAACGGCGAAAGTTTCTTTAGAGGCAGGTACCAATTACGGTAAAATTTATGCCGCTGAAGGACTGAATATTGCCATTGAAAAAGAAGCTGTTGAAAAAACCGATAAGCCTGCAACAGGGGTTGCATACACCACCAACGGAAGTGTTTTATTTAGTGGACTGGTTTCGGGCACCGGAGCAAAAGCCAGCACCAGCACACTTACAACTACCCAGGGCGGAAACAGGGTGCTGAGTGCGATAAACATTTCGATGCGCAAGGAATCGGAGAATATAAAGGGGAAGATTAACGGGGGCGGTACGGTTTTGATTTTGAAATCGAACCATGATAGTATTTATATAAGAGAGAAATAAACCAAACAACTGAAAGCCCCGCACATGCGGGGCTTTTTTTTTAACAATAGTCAGGATCGAGTGAAGCCAGTGTGAAACTGGTGTTTGCTCTTTTTGTGTTTTACAGCCCTCCATTCCCATGGGGCCGTTGGGTTTTGATCATGCCAAAGGCCTGCCCGTTGTTTTCTGGCAGTTAGTTCCAGTTGAGCGTAACGTTGATCTGTAGAATATTTTTTGAAGTGCCATGCCATTCCTTGTCTGATCATTTCCTGATTTACAATCTGCTTTTTATGGTTGGCCACCACAGCAATCAATCTTCTGTAGCGATCGAATTTTTCTCCGTAAACGGTTACCTGCTGCCCGAAGCATAAGTTAGAAAGGGCGATTTTGGCATTGTTGCCGAAAGGTTGTGAACCGCGCTTTTCAGGACAGTCGATATTTGCCAAACGGATTTTAACAGGTTGATTCAGATATAAAACTTCCATGGTGTCGCCATCCAATATCCGGATGACTTTTGCACTGAATGTTTTGTTTTTTAGATCGGGAAGTGCCGGGTTTGCTAATGGCTTGATCCACAGTAATAAAATCAAAAGAACTATTTTTCCCATCCACATAAGGTTTTACCCTGGCTCTTTGCTTTTTCTAAAGTTACTTTAATGATTTTATGCTGGCAGTTGCTTAAACCACGACAGCTCGTGGTGTAGTGGTATTTTTTTCCGCCTTCGCTGTCGCAAAGGTAAACGGTTTGGGTTTCTTTGCAAGCGATTGTGGCAAAGAAAAGGATGATTAGGGAGAGGGTTTTCATTGGGGGTGATTTTAGAGGGATTATTTAGATTAGTATTTGCTCCAAACTAGGCTTTTAAACTCACTTTCTTCAGCCCACTTCTTCCATACGGCTTCAAGAATTTCATTATCTCGTAAACCAATTGGGTTTTCATAAGTATGTTTTGCTTTATCAAAGTCTCTTTCATGTGTTTCAAGGACATGTAAATCGACCAGCTTATGTTCATTCTTTTTTACTGGTCTTAAAGATAGGCTGGGATCATTTACAATTACTTGCTCGATGTTTAAGTTTCGACCGACACAATTCATTCTTGCTTTTCTTATCTCCGGTAGTCCAAATCGGAATTGGCTATTTTTTGTCTTGGTACTATACTCTAGATAGCCATCTGTGAATATATAGATATGATTCTCATAATGTATAATGGTAGAATCAATGCCGTCAGTTATGATCTTGTCTTTTTTGATCAAATTACCATTCGAAATTTTTTCAATCAAAACACTTAATAAATCCAAACCAAGGTCTTTGGTATTCGCATATTTATTTGCTACCGATAATTCAAAATCAATAAGTTTTTGTTTCAATCCGGATTTTTGATACTTACCAGTTGAATTTATAAAACTTTGTTTTTCCCCCAGGGTTTTTAGATCATCAAGATTAATGCTTACACTACTTTTGTCAGAAAAAGTTGAAAAATACAAGCTTGACCTATCACCGATTTTTTCACCGGGCTTTACACACTCAGTTTCAAAGTATTTCAATAATTTTTGAATTTCTAAAAAATCTTTATTGGAGAAATTTTTATTTGAAATTCTGTCAGACATATCTGATAGTATAATAATGTTTTGATAGGTTAGTCTTTTTTTTACAGGTTCTACTTCACAAGAATTACATGATTGCAATACTACAATCAACGCGAACAATTTTAAAAGGTGTTTCATCCTAATAGGTTTTTATAATTTGCTCTATATCTTTGACTCTATTAGCGACTTCTCTTTCTGCATAAAGCTCTGGCAAATATTCAATGTAGCCAGACTTATAAACTGCAGTTACACTACTTAGTATTTCTTCAGTAAAGACTTTACCTGTTGATATTTTCGCCATAAAATCTTCGTAAATTATTTTAATGTTTTTTAATAGCTCTATATTATTATTTTCAACAAGTATTTCATTAGAAGTTAGTTGTCTGTCAAGACGCTGTAGTTCATCGTACTTTTGTTTTATCAAACTTTCATTTTCTGCCAGTTTCATTGACAATATTTCCTTCTCCATTGCTAAGTCCAAATGATCTCTTTCTAATAATTCTAATCTTTTATGCTTATCAGAGTCAACAAGCTCTCTTCTTGACTTGGTATAAGCGTTTACAATAAAATCAATGATAAAATGAGTTATAAATAGCGGTAACATACCAAAGGTGAAAATCATATAAAATTCACCATGTTTAATAACTTCCCAAGCCTGCATTTGCGATCCCTGGCCAATAAGTAAAGATTTAATTTCATCTGTATTTAATGCAACCATTGTGGAAACTACGACATCAAATAGCACAAGTCCGAGCCAAAAGCATAATGTATTAACTGTTTTGTTCTTGCTTCCAATTAATTTTAGATTTGAAACCAGTATGGGTATTACAAAGAATAAACTTGCTATTATGCCAAATAAGATTCCTTGTTGCCTAAAAATTTTGACAATCGCATTGGCATCAATTAGTTGAGGTATACCAGGGTTGATCCCTGCTTCCAGAGACTTTCGAATTTCATTCGATTCGAAAAAAACTTTAAAAATTGCGGATGCAAAAAATACTGACAGGTAAAAAGCAAAAATAAATAATCCCAAGACTGCAAATACGTTTCCTATCGTCCAAAATTTCTTGATAACGAAAGATGACTCTAGAGATCTTTTTTCAAGTTTATTTTTTTCTATATCGTTATTGATCTGTAATAAGCCTTTTTCTGCTGTCACTTGATTTCCGGCTTCAAATATGGATTTATCCTGTTTAAGTGTAGTTATGTTTTGATTTAGGATTTTCCTTTCTAAATCATCATTGAGCTTAATTCTTTGCAGATCAAGCTGTCTTTCTGCTTCGATATCTTTCTTCTTGCTTTCGTAGGCGGAATTGATGTTTTCAACCATGATGCTTTTTTTACTACTCAAGCTGACATCGGTTGCATACATTCTAATTTGTTCTTTAATATTTCCGTAATTCGCACTGAAAATATGTATGTTACCTGAACTTTCTTTTGAGTTTTCGTATCCCAGTTTTTTATACTCATCGGTATTGATATTCGCCGTAGCGTAAACAAGATCAGATAATTGTTTTGTAAAGGAATCGGCCATGTCTATTTCTTTTGTAGGAACTTTGGAAAGATTTTGCTGCATAGTATTTGTTTCATTTACGTTTATCTGATGATCAATGTTATATCTTAGTCTCTCAAACTCGGATAAAAATTGTCGATATGTATGGGGGTCATCAGAAATTTGGATGTTTTCTACATTATTGTTGCTTGCGTTATAGGAATAATTGTATGAGCCATTTAGGGTAATCTTATTATCAATTAGACAAAATTTGTGATGCATCATTCCTCTTTCATCACCAGTTTCAAATGCATGAAGATTGACATTGGCTTCCCTCAACATTCCCTTAACGGTCTCATTTTGGGCGTTTGAAGATAGAATTATGTCGACAGCAATGCCTCGGTTTTTAGATTCAATAATAACACCGGCAATATCTCTGTCTGTGAACCAGGCCATTGCTAGATAAATACTCTGCCTGGAATTTCGTATTTCAGAAATAATTCTTTGTTTTATTTCTGTGCCATTTGTTAAAATATCATTCATTCATTTATTTTCTTCAGAATTGTTTGTGGATGAATTTCGAAAAATGCGGGATCGCCCACTTACGTCCCATTTGTAGAATAGGGCAATCCCTGCATTTTTTAAAGAGAGGAGCGTTATTGGTAATTTTCTAATGTTTGATGTAATTGATTTCGGAAACTGTAAATCTCGTCGAGGCTGTACAATTGCTTCTTTTCGCCGGCATCTTTGCCATTGGCGAAGGTTTCGAAATATTTGTTTGCTGTATTGAAGTGTAGTCGACAAAGAGGTTTGCGATTGTTATCATCTAGCAGTATACCGAAATAAGATTGTGTATCGCGGGGAGCAATCCGTTCTGCACCTATCTTTTCTCGCAGTATGGCCTTAACGATCTGGAAAGCCTCAAGCTCTTCGTCGGTCGTGATAATTTTAGAATCGCTGCTTTCGGTAACTGGCTGTGCTTTGCCATCACTTTCTGGCTTAGCCTTTTCATTAATATTTAAGGCCGACTTTAAACGATCGCTAATGGATTCATTTATTGAAAGTGTTAGCGCCTTTTTGGCATATTCTTTAAAGGTGGTCATTCTGCTGGCGGTAAGCGGTTTGTCGAAGAAACGGTTAACCAGTAGTTTAACCAGTTCATCGCTGGGGTTTTCTATTTCTTTCTCAAACTCTTTCCTAATGGCTTTGATGTACTTTAATCCTTCGGCCGAATCTAGTATGTTTTCGAGGCTATATTCATTTTTAGTGAAGCTCTCCAAAATCTTGATGGCGTTATCTTTCAGATCTTCTATATCGATGGTTAAAAAAGGCTTCTCATCCATGATGTTAGGCTTCTCCAGGTCGGCATAGAAGTTATATACGGTACCGTTCGTAAGTACGCCAAACCTGGCCTTTGAAACATGGTAGTAACGGTGGAGTTGGGAGTTATGGGCATCGGCACTTTCTTTCCAGTGCTTACACTCAAAAATCAGAATGGGCTCATTGTTCTTGCGGATTACATAATCTACTTTTTCGCCCTTTTTGGTACCAATGTCACAGATGTGCTCGGGGATTACTTCTGTCGGATTAAAGATATCATAACCGAGGATTTGAATGAAGGGCATAACAAATGCATTTTTGGTCGCTTCTTCAGTGTTAATCTGATCTTTAAGTCCAACTACTCTTTGGTGTAGTTGCTCAAGCTTTAATTTGAGATCCATTGTGAGGGTGATTTTGATTTAATCAAATGTAGCGCTAACCACTCACCTGTTTTTACGGGAAACCGTAAGCCTCGAAAAAAAAATATCTGGAAATCTGCTAAATAATGTTTTTGTCTTTGCAGTAAGCAATAAGCTGCTCATTTTTTGTGAATCCAAAGATAGCCTTCATTGATCCTAGTTTCTTTTCAACGCTGCTTAACCCGAATGGGGTAATGCTATTTGCCTGCAGATAATGCGGAATGTCTTTTTGTGAGGTACCCTGCGCCAGTTGTGAAATGATTGCCAGTTCGACAACGCTGAAGTCATAATCAATTTCTGCTTTCTCTTCCTTTTTGAGGTTTCCTGATAAATATCTGCCGCCCTTTGAAATGGTTTCAATAGCTAATTTAAGATCCTGACTGTCTCTGCGTCCTTTGGGTACATATGCATCGATATCATATTCTTTAAACAGATGTTGAGCAACTGAAAGACGATTTTCTACGGAGAAGACCAGTACTTTTAAATCTGGCTGAACATCTTTTGCCGCTTTGATCAATGCATTTCCGGTTGTAATGATTTGTTTGGTATGATCGTCATCGAACGACAAATCGGTAATCAGCAAATCGTAAGGATAACCTTCGCTTATTGCCTTTTTTATACGTGCCAAAGCATCATCGCAATAATAAACCTGATTTTTTATATCGTGTGAAATTCCCAGGTCTTCTAATGCCTTTTGTACCGATATGTTTGAACTTTCATAATCTTCTGCGATTAATACTTTTTGTAACATAGTTCTTTATTAGTGAATTGGAAAAGAAATTTGAATCTCTAATCCGGCGTGATCTACATTTTCAAAAGTAATGTTGCCCGAAATGTTTTCAATACGGGTTCCCGTACTCGTTAGGCCATTATTAAAATTCACTTTATCAGGAAAGCCAATGCCGTTATCCTGATATTTAATCTTTGCTTCATTTGTTGTTCTGCTAAAGGTTAATTCCACAATATTGGCTTTGCTATGTTTCTTCATATTTACCATTAGTTCCTGTAGAACCGGTTCCAGCTCTTGTTTGGCTGCAAGAGGAATATCTTTCCAAAAGGCTGAATGATTGCCATGCAATATCACTGTGGTAGATGATGAATTAAATGTTTGAAGCATTTTGCCAATCTGTTCATGGAAGAGATTTGTAGGAGGTGTGAGCACTGATTTATCGTATGAAATATCCCGCGACTTTTCATACATATCTTCAATCTTATCCAAAATACTTTCTTTATCTATTTCGGGTTGATTTTCTATTTCTGTCATTACCCGGTACAGTCCGTTGGCTACTACATCGTGCACTTTTTTAGAAGTTTTTAAGCGGTTTTCCTGAATTGTTTTATCTGCTTCGAAGGCCAAAGTTTGTTTACGTTTCCGGTACCAGAATATGCCGAAGATCCCTAATCCAATGGCTCCCAAGCCCAATTGCAATAGCTGGTAATTTTTAGCCGAGTTTTCCTTTTGCAGCAACATATTATCAGCTTTTTGTTTTTCAACATCAAAACGTATAAGTGCAAATTGATTTTTAGCTGCATTACGCGCAGTTTTTAAGCTGTCATTGATCTGCTGATAATTTTTGAAGTAAAGCTTTGAGTCTGTTGCGGGTGCCAGGTTGATTAGTTTTTGCAATGCTTCAAGTTGATCGTCGGGGCTGTTAATCTTTTTTGAAATGATGAGCATATCTTGAGCATACTTCAGTGCGAGGGAGGAATCTTTTTCCTGGAAATAATCAGACAGGTGGGCGAGACTAGCATTTTGGCCCCACAAGTCGTCATTTATTTTTCGGATTTGCATGGCACGTAAATATTCTGGAGCGGCATTGTATTTAGGGTTTTGGAGCCATTTTGTCCAGGCATAATTGTCGAGGCATTTAGAGAATAATTCCTGATCTTGTTGTACTAAACTGTTATTTACTAGGCTTTTTAAAATGCTTATCGCTTCGGGATATCTTTTTTGTTCAGATAATGATACGGCTAAATTATTTTTGTGCATTAAACATTTCGGTGTATCTACGCATAGATTGATCGCTTTCCTATACCACGCTGTTGCACCCCTAAAATCATTTAAACCGGCTTTGGCAATTGCTATGGTATTGTATAATCCTGAGAGATAATCGCTACCAGGTTTGGAGTAACGAATTGCATTTACAGCCATTTCTTCAGCTCCAGTATAATCTCCCTGATCGCATTGAATGATGGCCATATAAAAATACGATTTTGCGATAAGTGTACTGTCTTTATAGGTACTGGTAATTTTTGAAAAAAGAGAATACGAACTATCGGGTTGATTCAGATAAAGCTTTGCGGCTTTGTTGTAGAGCGGGTCAATTTTTTCTGGCTCATTGGAAAGCTTTTCTTTCTGACAAGAGATAGCAAGAGTTAAACATAGAGCGATTAAAGATTTTTTCAAGGGATTGAGTTTATCTATTTCACAAATTTAGATAAACAAATATAAAAAAGCAGGGCAAATTTTGCCCTGCTTTTTGAATACTTAAGGCTTCGGAGGGGTATGGCCAGTTTGTCCGCCAGTATCATCCCCAGGAGGGGTATCAGGATTGATAGGATCTTCATCACCCGACTCACTAGCATTGCTTGCAGAAACGGTGGTTGAAGAATTACAGTTAGTATTTGAATTGGTGTTGGATGGACTTACGAGTCCTAATAAAATTGCGATAAATAAAGGAATGAACATGATTCAAAAATTTTAGAATTGAATTACTGTGTAGGTCCCCGCGACCCATGCGCGGGGCTTGCTACGATGTAGTTCAGAAGGCCTTCTGAAAATTTTTGGGAAGTGGTGAGTTTCCATCGCGGGAGCTTTTTAACTGCTTCCCAAACCGGTTATTGGCAACCGCGATTTTCACTCGTTTTAGCAATCAATGTTTTCATAAAGCGCGATTAATTAGAAGGCGCTTTCGCTGTTTGCTGATACAAAGATGTAGGGTTTAAATAGCCCAAGAAGGCGGAATTCCTACAATTCCCGATTTTGTAAGTGTATTCCTGTGTAATTCCTGAAGGATTCCGGGATTCCGTAAAAAAATTGATCTCAAAACGATATTTTTATTAAATTTTTTTTCAAATGACCGAAGAGTATCAAGCCCTGGTTTTAGCTACATATAAAAAAATGAAGGAGACAAAAGAGCTTAACAGCGATTTGTCAACTCGCGCAAAGTTTAGGAAAGAGTGTTTAAAGGTTTTTAATGAAAGGTATCATCCAAAGGATGATGATATATTTGCTGAATTTTTTGATGTAGATAAAATGGGCGCCAACTTTCATCTTTTACTGAAAAGGTCAGTAGCGGATGATTTCAAAGCCGTTCACAATCATATTGTAGGTAATAATAAAACCGACAATACTGATTTGAAAAACACAGAATTGCTGGCTTGGCTTATTGATTTCCAACCGAGGCCAAGTACAACTTATTATAAAAGCTTTTATCAAAAAGAGGATGTCGATGTAATACCAGATCTGAATGAGGAATCGGCAGAAAAACAGGAAGAATCAACCTCCGTTGATACAAAAGCAGAATCAGAGGATTCTACGGAAGAAAATGATGGAGAAAAAAAAACTGGTAAACCCTCAAATGATCCAGTAACTCCTTTAACAGATTACAGGTTAATATTTATTTTGATCATTATCATTTTACTAGCGATTGGAAAACTTAGTTTTTATATCTGGGAGCAAGAGGTATTGGTCAAAAGGGAACCTAAGCCAAGTGAGAAGTGCATGTACTGGACCGGTTATGACTACGAACCAATATCATGTGATAAAACTGCCGATAACAGTATCATTATTCCATTGGATCTGAATAGGATGAAATCTATGAAGAAGCTACCTTTTTTTACTAAAGTAACTAAACGTGATATCGGAAGATTGTGGTGGGGGAAAATAGATGGCAGACCGGAATATTTCACTGATAGCGGTATCCATCCGGTTGATACGACAAAAAGATTATTGCCTTTATCGGCTTATATGGTTGCCAAGTATGAAACCGAAAAAAACTTAATCATCGATCTCCTTACATGGATCTATTATATCACTATAGGCGTTTTGTGTGGGCTTCTCATATTACTTTTTTCTAAAAGGAGGGTAACGAGCTAAAAGTATGTTATTACTATTCACCCATTAGTGTTTCGGTTTTACTGAGGAAGGTTTCGGTACATTCATTGATATCCATACCCATACGATCTGCGAGTGTTGTAAGCCACCACAGGCATTCACCTAATTTATGCTTCAATTCTTCTTCAGTGTCAGGCTGGGGCCAGCGACCTTGTTGCGACATCACTAATCTGCCTACTAATCCTGCATCGGTTAAAAAAGCCAGTGCATCTTCTTCAATTGTCCATTCGCTGCCATGGTGTTGCCTTTCCAGTTGATGGTATTTTTTACGAATGGCTGCTGTACGTTTTTTGATCGTTTCGAGGTCGAGATTTTTCATCTGATTTTTTGTTTAGTATAGCTGTTATTTAAGCCGCTAATTATTTACTGCTTAGGCATTAGTTAAAAAGACTTTTCAGCTGTGTCCGCTCTTCATCTGCCAGTGGAATAATTTGTTCGACAAGGGAGATTAGCGTTTCTTCATTATTGAGCTGCTGACTGATCAGGGCCAATATCATTTTCTCCTGTACCTCATTGAGCCCTTTGAATATCCGTGGCTGGATGCAATACAATTCTTTTACGAAATTTAGGAGCTGTTGTTTTCCCTCTTCTCCTTCCTGGCTTAAGCCGAATGCAGGTAGGCTATTGGTAAGTTCAAGCCTTTTAATTAACTCAACTGCCGCCTCATCCCGTACAAACTCTTTTTGTTTTGATGCCACAATTTTTTGTAACTCTTTGATCAATTGTTTGAAGATCGGGCTTTGAGGGTTAGAGCCGAATAAGTTTTCTGATGCGTCGGTATCGCTGAAATTGAAATTGTCGAAATAATCTGATTCGATATAAACGCTATGGTAGAAGTTGATGGCATTGTTGTTAAAAGAAGTGAGCTGTTTGAAAACTTCCTTCTTGCTGTTGTCGAGAAAATAGTAGTAAAACTTATCCCCTATTTTTTCATTCCAGCGTACAAAGGTAATGGTGAAGTTAAATCTGGATGTGGAGGCATCTGCAATTTCCCGATGGAATATTTGATGGTCGGCCAGGCTGTCTTCGTAGCGGATAGGTGTGCCATTGATGCATAGCTGATACTGATGCTTACTGTTGAGCAGCAGAAACCATCCAAATTCATGCTTGAGGTAATTGATAAACGCTTCGCTTGAAAATGAGTAAGCGGTAACGCCAAATAAATTAATCAGCTTGAGTCTGGTTCCCGTTTGCTTTAGCTCGTCAATGGTTCTGTTTTCATCGTAATAATAGTCCTTATTGGAGGCATTGATGCTTACATCGTAGTTATAATAATTTCCTGTTTCTTCATCGATGTAGGTGGTATTCCATACGGCTGATTGGGCAAAAGCAATGAATGAAAAGCGGCCTTTTCCTTTTTTACCTCTTACATATGAAGAACGCTGGTCTTTACCGCGTTTCAGCGAATCGAGGAAAGAGCCAAATGTTTGTTGAAGGGAATGGAGGTTAATTCCACTGCCATTATCAATAATTTCGATGGAGGGGATGAAGTCGATTTCGTTGGTGTCGAAAACAATGTCGATTTTACTGGCCCCAGCATCAAAGCCATTCCAGATTAATTCGGCAATGGCTTCGGTATATTCTCTGGTTATGCCCGAAAACTCTACGCTGTTGTTGTTGATGCTGACTTTATTTTCCATAGGGATATTGAATGGAAACAAAAATACTAAAATAGTTAGTATGGGAAAGCGTTGATGAGGAAATATTGACATTGCTGAAGTTGGTAAATGTAAAATCCATATTTTAGAACAATAAATACGCTCAAATGAAACAAGAACATCAATTGCTTTGGGATAAGATAAAAGCTTTCGAAATAGATGAACCACATACTGAATTTAGGTTTGAACAGCGGCTGGCCAGAGAAAATGGCTGGACGGCTCAGTATGCGCGGCGGGTTATTGAGGAATATAAGAAGTTCATCTTCATGTGTTGTATCTCTCCAAATGGAGTTACGCCATCTGACGAGGTGGATCAGGCCTGGCACTTGCATTTAACCTATACAAAATCGTACTGGGTAAACCTTTGTCGGCACACACTGAAAAAAGAAATACACCATCATCCTACCAAAGGCGGTGCTAATGAAAAAGAAAAATTCAATGATTTTTATACTGGTACGCTTAGCATTTATGCATTAAATTTCGGTGTGGATGCACCTGCTGATATATGGCCTGCACAGGAAAAGAGGTTTGCCATCAGGAAGTTTGAGCGTGTTAACCGTAACGATTATTGGGTTTTCCCTAAATTAGTCTGGAATGCGAAGGCGATAGTATTTGCAAGTCTCATTCCTGCAGTATGGTTACTTGTACAGGCAACAGATCAGGCTGCGTATATGCCCTTCATCTTTCTGGTCATTTTTGGGGTAATTGTTTTTCTAGTTTACAGAAACCTTGATAAAAAAACCAACAGTGGTGATGGAGATTGTTCATCTGCCTGTTCTAGTGACGATGATGGACATCATGGCCATCACGGGCATCATGATCATGGTGGTAGAGATCACGGACATTCTGGCTGCAGCAGTGATGGTTGCAGCGGATGTGGGAGTGATTGATGATTTGTTTTGCTACATTATTTAGAAGTAATACGTACGATGTAAACATATACGTATATTAGATCGTTATGGAAGCAAGGGTTAATTTGACAATTGAACAGGATATTTTAACTAAAGCGAAGAAATACGCTTCAGAAGCTGGAAGTAGTGTTTCTGAATTGGTTGAAAATTATCTTTTAAATATCTCAAAGACAGCTGATGGGCAATCTTTGGTTGACTATATTGACAATTTAAAGGTTCCTGAAACCGGTAACGCGATAGATTTTAAAAAACAATATTTCGAAGATATGACTCAAAAATATGGCGACTAAGCTTTTTATCAACATCTGATGGCGATACCCTTGCCTGTTTTAGTTTTGAGTATAAAAAATGCTGCTATTACATCCAATTAAACGTTTTATTAAAAAATTTTCAAATAATTTTTAAAATTGTTTGCAATTAAGAAAAATAATCTGCTACTTTACGGTGTATAAAATACACGAAGAGCAATGACTTTTAACACTTCAATTATTACAACGATTATTATTACCACCGGTATAAACCAGCGGGGCTAATTTGTTGTAAATTGAATTAACATAAAAACACAGAAAGCGCCCCGATAGAATTCGGGGCGCTTTTTTTTTTACCAAAAACCATAGAAACTGCACAGAACCAAATTAATTAACAAGCAAAAGTGTAAGCTTCATTAAAACCAAAAACAATGAAAGTACTCAAATTCGGCGGCACATCCGTAGGTTCGGCCGAGAACATTAAAACGCTACTGAGCATAGTAGCCCAGGAAAAATTACAAAGCAGTCCGGTAGTTGTATTATCGGCAATGAGTGGCGTAACCAATTTGCTGACGGATATGGCCGAAAAGGCTGAGCGTGGAGAAGATTACGACGCATCTTTAAAAGAAATTGAGGCGAAGCACTTTGCGGTTATTCGCGCTCTTCTACCGGCGGCAGCGCAAAACCCGGTGTTTACCCGGCTTAAAATTTTCTTTAATGAGCTGGAGGACCTATTGCAGGCGGTAACCAATCTGCGTGAACTAAGTCTGCAAACCAAGGATCAGATATTGAGCTATGGCGAACGTTGTTCATCATTCATGATTGCCCATATTGCCTCTCAGCAATTTGCAGAAGCGCTTTATGTAAACGGTTCAGAGCTGATTAAAACGGATAGTAATTTCGGACAGGCAAAGGTAGATACCGAACTAACTGAAATGTTGATTAATGATTTCTATCAGGCGAACAGTACTAAAGTGCTTTTTGTAACGGGTTTTATCGCCAGTAATTCGGCCGGAAGGGTAACCACATTAGGTCGTGGAGGATCTGATTACACTGCTGCGGTGTGGGGTGCAGCCTTGAACGCCGAAGAAATTCAAATCTGGACAGATGTAAACGGGATGATGACTGCGGATCCACGGATAGTGAAAAAAGCGTTCTCTTTACCGGAACTGAGTTATACTGAGGCCATGGAGTTGAGTTATTTTGGTGCAAAGGTGATTTATCCGCCTACCATGATCCCCGCTTTCATGAAGAAAATTCCAATTGTAATCAAGAATACTTTCGAGCCTGATTTTACAGGAACCTATATCAAAAGCGATGTTAAAACATCAAGCTTACCCATTAAAGGGATCTCTTCCATCGACCACATCAGTATCATCAATTTAACCGGAAGCGGAATGGTAGGTAAGGCTGGTTTCAGCGGCCGTTTGTTTTCGCTTCTTTCGCGTGAGCAGATCAATGTGGTGTTGATTACACAGTCATCATCTGAACATAGCATCACTTTTGCGGTGAAGCCTACAGATGCAGGACAAGCCATCAGTTTAATCAAAAAGGAATTTGAACTGGAGCTTGATGCCAATAAGCTGGCTTTGCCTGAGGTAGAAAATAATCTTGCGGTGCTGGCTATTGTTGGTGAGAATATGAAACGTACACCGGGGATGAGCGGAAGATTATTTAACGCTTTGGGCAGGAATGGTATCAATGTACGGGCAATTGCACAAGGATCTTCGGAGTATAATATCTCAGTGATTATCAGCGCTTCTGATTTATCGAAAGCAGTAAACGCCGTGCACGACGCATTCTTTACAGATTTAAAACGTACGCTGAATATCTTTTGCCTGGGGACGGGGAATATCGGAAAGACTTTATTTAATCAGCTGAAAGAACAAATGCCTTTTCTGGCTGAGAATAATGATTTGCAGGTTAAAGTTGCCGGCATCAGCAATACCCGTAAAATGATTTTCAATACAGATGGTTTATCGCTTGAAGGCTGGGAAGATGAATTAAATGCGAATGGTGAGCAGGCTGATCTGGCTGGCTTCGTAGCGCGCATGAAAGCATTAAACCTGCCAAACTGTGTTTTTGTAGATAACACAGCTGCAGAAGCACCAATTGAATTTTATCAGGGCATTTTTGAAAGTAGTATTTCGGTAGTAACCTGCAACAAAAAAGGTAATTCAGCCGACTACGCACAATACAAATCGTTTAAAGATACAGCCCGTAAGTTTGGGGTTGATTTTTACTATGAAACCAATGTTGGGGCTGGCTTGCCAATTATCCGTACGTTAAAGGAACTGATGATGAGTGGGGATAAAGTTGCCCGCATCGAAGCCATTCTTTCAGGAACCATCTCTTATATCTTCAACAATTTTAAAGGTGAAGCTGGTTTTTATGAAACGGTGAAAGAAGCACAGGATTTAGGTTATACTGAGCCAGACCCCCGTGATGATTTAAATGGAAAAGACTTTATGCGTAAAATGTTGATTCTTGCGCGGGATGCCGGCTATCCGTTAGAGGCTGAAAATGTTAAGATTGATAATATTTTACCTGAAGCTTGTTTGAATGCTTCAACGGTGGATGACTTTTATGGAGAACTAAAAAACAATGCTGCCTATTTTGAGGATTTAAAAAATCGTGCGGCGAGCGAAGGAAAGGTATTGCGCTACATCGGAAAACTGGAAGATGGTGATGTGGAAATCAGCCTCCAAATGGTAGATGACAGTCACCCGTTTTACATGCTTTCGGGAAGTGATAACATCATTTCCTTTACTACCGACAGGTATAAATCACGTCCATTGGTGGTGAAAGGGCCTGGCGCAGGTGCAGAGGTTACCGCGGCCGGTGTTTTTGCAGATATTATAAACGTGGGTTCTTTAAGCTAAGATCAATAAGAGACTAATGATAAAATAGCGGTATCCATCCATGGATTGATATTCAATACTGATACCGCTAACTGATAATCAAAAATGAAAGATAGTATAAAAGTTTTCGCTCCGGCCACGGTTGCCAATGTAGTATGTGGTTTCGATGTTCTCGGATTCGCAGTGAATGAGCCTGGTGATGAAGTAGAAATGCGTTTGACCGATACGCCCGGAGTGGTTATAAAGCGTATCACCGGAGACGATGGTCGTTTACCTTTGGATGCGGCTAAAAATACAGTGAGCGCCAGTGTTCAGCATTACCTGCAACATGTAAACCGCTTAGATGTGGGCGTGGAAATTGAATTGCATAAAAAGATGCCTATTGGCAGTGGATTGGGTTCGAGCTCGGCCAGTACGGTGGCAGGTTTATTTGCCATTAACAAATTAATGGGTGATTTATTAACCGCAAAAGAACTGGTTCCCTTTGCCATGAAAGGTGAAGAACTGGCTTGTGGTTATGGCCATGCCGATAATGTAGCCCCGGCCATTTTAGGGGGCTTTGTTTTGGTAAGAAGTTATGAACCACTGGATGTAATCTCCTTGCCAACGCCCGCAGGAATGTATGCCGCAATTGTTTATCCGGAGGTGGATGTACCCACAAAAGATGCCCGCCAGATGATACGCAGTAAGGTGTTTTTGAAAGATGCGGTGACGCAGTGGGGAAATGTAGCAGGTTTAGTTAGCGGCTTGTTTATGAATGATTTTGATTTAATCGGGCGCAGTATGAAGGATGTTCTGGTAGAACCTACCCGTTCCATCCTGATTCCGGGTTTTGAGGAGATGAGAGCGATTGCCATGGAAAACGGTGCCATTGGTTTTGGAATTTCAGGCTCGGGTCCATCAGTTTTTGCCTTGACAAAAGATGAAGAAACCGCAAAGAAAATAACCAAAGCACAGCAACAGCACTTACATAAAATCAATATTAACAGCAAAGCATATGTTTCTTCGGTTAATGCCGAAGGACCGAGAGTGCTGTAAAACAACCCTCCAACCATGAAACTATATTCAACCAATAATAAAGATTTACGTGTTTCTTTTAAAGAAGCCGTTTTTAATAGTATGCCACAGGATAAAGGCCTGTACATGCCTGTGGAGATTCCGCAGCTCGATCCGGACTTTATCGAAAATATTGATAAATACTCGCTGCCTGAAATTGCCAATAAGGTAGCTTCGGCCCTTTTAAAAGATGAAATTCCGGCAGCAGACCTGAAAGCATTAATCGAAGATGCCATCAATTTTGAAGCGCCCGCAGTAAAGCTGGCGGATAAAACTTTTGTGCTGGAACTTTTCCATGGCCCATCGTTGGCGTTCAAGGATTTTGGAGCCCGTTTTATGAGCCGTGTGATGGCTTATTTTTTAAGGGACGGCGAACAGTTGCTGGATGTATTGGTTGCCACATCAGGAGATACGGGTGGTGCAGTAGCACTAGGCTTTTTAGGCGTACCGAATACCCGTGTAACTATTCTTTATCCGGAAGGAAAGGTGAGTCCGATACAGGAATTGCAGTTAACTACAAATGGACAAAACATCAGGGCCATTGAAATTAAAGGCACTTTTGACGATTGCCAGGCTTTGGTAAAACAGGCTTTTGCCGATGCTGAACTCAATGCAAGCTTCCGACTGACATCTGCCAACTCGATTAATATTTCCCGCTTAATTCCGCAAACATTTTATTATTTCAATACCTATGCCCAGTTAAAAAGGCAAGGCCTGGAAGAGGTGATTTTCTCGGTACCGAGCGGAAATTTCGGAAATATTGGCGCGGGATTGCTGGCCTATAAATTAGGCTTACCGGTGAAGCAATTTATCGCAGCGACCAATGTAAATGATACCGTTCCGAGATTTTTGGAAACAGGCGTTTACGAAACCAGGCCTTCTACGCAAACTTACTCCAACGCAATGGATGTTGGTGCGCCAAGCAACTGGGTTCGGATCATGGATTTATTTAAAGGTGAAATCGACTTATTGAAAGAAGTGGTTACTTCATATCGTTTCACGGATGAGGAGACGCTGGCAGGGATCAAGGAAATTGATGCAAAGTTTGATTATGTTGCCTGTCCGCATACTGCCATTGCCTATCTGGCCATTGAGCAATTCAGAAAACAAAATCCTGAAGATAGCAGCGCCGCTGTATTTTTATCTACCGCCCACGCTTGTAAATTCCCGGATATTTTTCCTAAAGATATTGCCATTAAAATTGAAATTCCGGAACAGGTGACTGCTTTGGTTGGAAAACCAAAACAAGCTGATCAGCTAGGCGTTGATTTTGAAGGTTTCAAAGCTTATTTGCTCGCTAACGCGTAAACAGATCGCTTAACTCATACTGGAGATTTGGAATTCAGCTGCCCAAATCTCCATTTCACATCGATGTAAGTCGCTGTTTTATAAATACTAAAAGCCTAATTAAGAAAAGTTCTAAATAAGCAAATAATCTCTTATCTTTGCGGAAATGAAAGCTGGGCTTTGGGACAAAATTCGTGGAGGAGATTCAGGTGCAATGCGAATGCTATATCAGGATTGTTATCAGGATTTGTATGCTTATGGATTTAGAATTTTGCCCGATAGACAGGTTGTCCAGGATACGCTTCATGAGCTTTTCGCCGGTATCTGGTTAAAAAGGGATACACTTGGCCAAGTTGAATTTGTAGAAAGCTACTTAAAGACGAGTCTTCGCAATAACCTGATCAGGGAGTCGAACAAGTCAAAGAAATTCAGCAGCATAGAAGATATTCCTTTACTCCTCACCATTAATGAACATTCTTACGAACAATTGCTCATCGAATCGCAGATTATAGCTGAACGGAAGGACAAAATATCGCATGCAATAGATGCTTTAACGCCCACACAAAGGGAAATTGTAAGGTTGAAGTTTTTCGACGGGATGGAGTATGATGCCATTGCGAGGCAACTTGAGCTTAAATCGCGTACGGTGTACAACCATGTTTATGCGGCCATTTGTACGCTAAGAGAAAAGCTACTGCAGAAGCACTAATAATTTTTACCACCTAAGACACTTAAGAACACGCTAGTTTCTTTACAAGTTGCGCACTTGATTACCCACCTAAGACATCCGATAATACTTCAGGATTTAAACATTAATAAAAAAAGTAAAAAAAATCTGGTAAAAACAGGAGGTTGCTTACTCTATAGCTTAAACCGAACAAAACATCTTTTACCTTTTTACTTTTTGCCGTGGATTACACTTTGTTTCATGCTGAAGATTTTGCAGCAGATGAATCTTTTAATGCTTATTACCTGAAAACAGATGCTGCTGCGGTAGCATTCTGGGAGAGCTGGATTAGCCTACATCCTGAAAAAATGGATGAGGTGTATAATGCGGAACAAATTCTAGCCACATTGTACCTCCGGTTGGAGGATGAAAATTTGCAGATGGCTTTTGCTAAGTTCGATGATTTTCTGCAAGCTGATGCCGCCAATACAACGCCTTACGCACCGGATAAACCTTAGTTGTTGAATACCCGGGTGATGACCTCAGTTGGCTCCCTTGCCGTACTTTTAATCGTGGGTTTTTTCTTCGTTAGGTTTAACATGGCAGAAAAACCTTTAAGTTATGTTACTTATCACAATGGTTTTGGCAAGATCACTCAATTTAGCTTAAGCGATGGGACAACGATTACATTGAATGCAAATAGTTCGCTAAAATACCCCAAATCTTTTGCTGCAAAGAAACGTGAAGTGATGCTTGAAGGGGAAGCATTCTTTGAGGTGACTAAAGATCAGGCACGACCCTTTTCAGTGAATGCCAAAGGCACGAGGACAACTGTTTTGGGTACCAAATTCAATATTTCAGCTTATCCGGCAGGTAAAAATACTGTGATTGCATTGGTTGAAGGAAAGGTAATGGCAGAGGCTAACAGAGGGAAAGAGAAACTCCTGCTTAAGCCTTCGGAAATGGCCACGTTTAATGGTACTTCCAGACATCTGGTTAAAAGCAGTTTTGATATAGCAGCCATTACAGGATGGAAATCAGGATTGCTAATTTTCAAAGAAGCAGGATTCGAAGAAATTGCTGCCCGGTTTTATAATGTTTATGGCATTCAGCTAGTTGACCATACCAAAAATACCAGATGGAGTTTTTCCGCTCAGTTTGATAAGGCCGACTACATCACCGTGATCAAAAGCATATGCTTTTCTAAACATTTGAAATTCAAACAAACCCAGAACACCATCATATTAACCCGATAAAATGAAGAAAACTTACTCCCGTTATTTATTCAGACTATTATTGCTCTTCTCTCTCACATTTTCCATTACCAGTGATGCCCAGGTAAAAGCGCCTGAAAAAACCGCTGTTTCGATAAATGTTGTCAATAAGCCATTGGCCGAAGTATTAACAATCATCGAAAAACAAAGTGGTTACAAGTTTAACTATGATCAAACCGAGGTGAATATCAATCAAACGGTGAGCATTAAACAAAAAACAACCTTGAAACAAACGCTTGATGGTTTGGCCGGGCAACTGGGTTTGGCTTTTAATATCAATGGGAACTATATTTCTATAAGAAAGGGCCCGAATGCTATTCCCGTGCAGAACAGATCGATAAGCGGCCTGGTTACTGATGCAAAGACCGGGGGACCAATGCCTGGAGTTAATGTGTTTATTAAAGGGACCAGACAAGGTGCAGTAACTGATGCCAATGGTAAATTTGTATATAAGCTAAGCGGAAACAGTATTGATAACCTGATCCTTACTTTCAATTTCGTTGGTATGAAAACCCAGGAAATTAAAGTGGGTAACGAAAATTACTTTCATGTAAAGTTGGAGGATGATGCCCTGGGAATGGATGAAGTGGTGGTAACAGGATCGTACACCAAAGATAAAAGACGTGAGGATGTGGTGGGGAGCATTGAACAGATCACGGCAGAGCGGCTACAAACCGATAGGCCTATCGAAAGCTTCGACAAGATGCTTGAAGGGCTGGCTGCTGGTGTACAGGTGGAAACAACAACTGAATTGAATACACCTGTCAGGATTAACATAAGAGGAATAGGATCATTGCCAACAATAGGGTCATCAAGAACAACTTCAAGTCAGCCGCTATATGTAATTGACGGAATTCCTGCCTACGAACAACAAAAAGGCAATGAAGGAACGGTTTTTAACAACGAAAGTTACCTGAATCCCTTGTCGAATATCAATCCTGATGATATTAATACGATATCCATTTTGAAAGATGCCACGGCTTCTGCCTTATACGGGGCTAATGCGGCTAATGGGGTAATCATTATAACAACAAAAAGAGGAACAATAGGAAAAACGACTGCTAACTTTAGTTATGATACAGGAATCTCTTCGTTCATTAATGAATATAAATGGTTAAGTGGCTCTCAATACTACAGCCTGCTACGAGAAGCTTATATGAATGCCGGAACATCAGCTACCCAGGCTTCTCAATTAGCAGGAAGCAAAACAATTAACACAGATTGGTTTGAATTGACTCAGAGAGATGCCGTTTATCAGAATGCAGGGCTTGATATTTCAGGCGGGGCTAACAAAACATCATTTAGGTTTTCTAGCGGTTACCGCAAACAAGAAGCGACTTCCATTGGCAACGATTTACAAAAAATTTATGCGCGTTTACGAGTAGATCACCAGCAAGACAGGTTAAAGCTGGGCTTTAATTTAAATCCCACATTTACCAAGAGCAGCAATTTATCAAATTATGGTGGAGTAACACTTGTGCCAAACATTTCTCCTTATGCTGAAAATGGAACATATCAGGATATACAGGGTGTTCCAAATCCCTTGGCAATTTTAGAACAGAATGAAAACCGAAACCAGGGGATACAACTACAGGTGAGTGCAAATGCGAGCTATCAGATCACAAAAGAAATTTCGATATCGGGAACTTTTGGCGCTGATAATTATCAGAATAAACAAACGCAATATTTTTCAGCAAATAACGCAACGGGGAGGAATGTCAATGGAAGGCTTGAAATCTATGATCGTAACTATCTTGGATACATAGGATTCCTTCAGGCGGGCTACGATAAGACCTATAAAAAACACACCGTAAATTTTTTGATAGGGTCGCAGGTTGAGAATAAGGATACTGATTTGTTAAGGGGCGCTGGAACCGGATTTACATTCGATCGGCTGAGAACTCTTGGTGCCGCATCTTTACAAACCTCTGCTTCATCTACTTCTTCTTCGGCAACTATTTCATACTATTCGCAGCTAGGGTACGACTTTGATAAAAAATATTTTGCAAATTTCAACGGGCGTTTAGATAAATCGTCCATATTCGGTGGCGATAAACAAATTGCATTCAATGGTTCGGCAGGTCTAGCCTGGTTAATCAGTAATGAAGATTTTTTAAAAGGTAATAGAGTTCTTTCGTCTTTGAAATTGCGGGCTACATATGGTTCAACGGGCAACTCACGAATAGGAAACTATTCTGCCAGAGGTTTATATAGTTTTGGTACTAGTTCCGGCGATTTATATAATGGTAACGTTGCTTCATATCCAGAGTCATCCTCTGCCCCGAATCCAGATTTGGGCTGGGAGAAGAATCACAAATTGAATTTTGGTTTAGACTTTACCTTATTTAAAAAAGTTCGGCTAACCGCAGAGTATTTCAACAATACAATTATAGATCTAATTTCATCTGTTAATGTTCCGCTGGAAACGGGTTATTCTACAATTTCTGCAAATACAGGTAAAATGAGGAATTCAGGATTTGAACTCTCTGTAAATAGCGAAATCATTGAAACTAAAAATCTTAACTGGAATTTGGCTTTTAACCTGGGAACGGTTAAAAACACCATCTTGTCATTTAATAATGGCTACTCTGCACTTTATTCTACAGCTGCAGATGCTGCTGCATTAAGAGTGGGAAATAGCGCAAACGCAATTTATGGTTACCAATGGGCAGGAGTAGATCCTCAAACAGGAACAGAACGTTTTTATGATGCCAATGGGCAAATAAAAACAGCCAGCGAGATTAATGCATTGCCAATAACTTCAACTAGCGTATTGGCTAATAGACTACCTAGCTTTCAGGGTGGCATGGTAAATAGCTTCCGTTTAAAAAACTTTACCTTCTCTTTTAATATTTTATATAGCTACGGTGCCAGCAAACTAGTGAATTATATTGATGAAGGCGACGGAAGAAATTTACAAAGCAGAAACCAAAGTGTAAATTTGGTAGACAGGTGGCAGAAGGCCGGAGATATTACGGATATACCGAAATTATTAATCGTTAGATCAATAGTGCCAAACTCATCGCGATACCTG
Organism: Pedobacter frigidisoli; assembly: GCF_032678525.1. Taxonomy (GTDB): domain Bacteria; phylum Bacteroidota; class Bacteroidia; order Sphingobacteriales; family Sphingobacteriaceae; genus Pedobacter; species Pedobacter frigidisoli_A. The sequence continues at coordinate 577,445 of NZ_JAVTSE010000002.1, read as the reverse complement.
ATAGATATAAGCTATATAAAACTTTCAAACATCTCAGCAGGATACCAAATTCCTAACCGTATCGCCCGTAAGCTTCATCTCAATAGTGCTTCCGTATTTGCTAATGCTACTAACCTTTTTTATTGGTATAAAGATTCGGGAATAAAGGGAAGAAACGGGGTAGCTGAAAAAAGATTTACTTATCCTGAAACCTCTGCACTAACTGCTGGAATAAAAGTGGGACTCTAAAAAAATAAACATGAAAAAATATTCTATAATCATACTTGGTCTTATTATTATCAGTTTGTCCTCTTGTGAAAAACTACTGGATAAAGAACCTACTGATAAATTATCTTTAGAAGATATTTTCAAAGACGTTGCGGGTGCAAAAACAGTTCTTGCGGGTTCGTATAAAGCATTACTTGACGATAGTCATTATCAGAAGAATATGATGGTTTATCCGGATATCTTAGCGGGCAATATCAAATTTAGTAAAACCGCAAATCTGCGTCTGGAAGACGTTTACAATGTGAACCAAAATTCGATAGAATCAACGATGAATACTAGCTATACGATGATGTATAGTGAACTGAATAATGCAAATAATATTATTAAATATACACCTTTAGCAAATGGCGCTGAAGCGGATAAAAACAAAATTGTTGCTGAAGCAAAATGTATCAGAGCGCTTATACATTTCGATTTGGTTCGGATTTTTGCAAGGCCATTTAATTATACAACAACGGGCTCGCATCTTGGAATAGTTGTTTTAACACAGCCACAGCTTTTCTCAGATCCGGCTCCAAAAAGATCAACAGTTGCAGAAACCTATCAAGCCATTGTTAAAGATCTTAACGAAGCTATCGCTGTATTGGGCGATGACAATACTGGTGTATTAAGTGCTGGATATAAACAAAATTATTTTACCAAGCTGTCTGCTAAAGCACTTCTTGCGAAAGTATATCTTAACCAAAACGATTGGGATAAGGCATACGCCTTAAGTGACGAGATCATCAAAAATGGCGCATACTCATTACTCAGTAATGCAAATTATGTTGCAAGCTGGACTGGCAGAATTCCATCTGTCGAATCTATTTTCGAGCTGGCAATAGAATCTACTTTCAGCGGAACAGGACTTGGAGGCTATTTCGATTCTACCAATGCATCCTCATATAGAATGTTTGCTGCCACCACCGATCTTATGAGCTTATATTCGGCTACTGACGTTCGTCGTCCTGCATCCATGTTTAATACCGTTGCCATTAGTGCTGTAAACTATTCCTTTACAAAAAAATACGCACTTGGCGGCACCTCTCAAACACCGATCAAAATTCTCCGCTTATCGGAATTGTATTTAATCCGTGCAGAAGCGGCAGCAGAAAAAACGACACCTGACTTTACTCAGGCCAATGCAGATTTAAACGTTATCCGCAAACGTGGTGATGCGAATGCATCGACCCTGAACTTAGCAGTAAAGGCAGACTTGATTGATGCCATTTTATTGGAGAGAAGAAAAGAACTGGCTTTTGAAGGTAATTTGTTATTTGATTTGTTGCGTAAGAAAAAAGATGTATTGCGTGTGGATGTAGCTGCAACAATAAAGAATTTGCCAACAAACGACCCCAAACTGATTATGCCTTTGCCAGCTACTACAGTAAATGCTAACATTAATATGGTTCAGAATCCGGGTTATTAATTTTAATGAAACAACATATGAAAACACTATATTCACTTCTTTTGGTACTGGTTATTTTCACAGGCTGTAAAAAAGACCAGCCAGCTGATAAGTTAGATTTATATCCTGATCAACCTGTGGCAACGGCTAACTCTTCAACAATAGCCGTGTTCCACCAATCAACAGCATTTTACCAGATGTTCGTTTATCGTTTAGAACCTACAACAAATACATGGGGTTCAAGAATTGCGAGTCATTTTTCCACAGTCTCAGTGTCAGATCCGAGTTTCCTAGGCTTCACAAATGCTGGTGTATCAGATAGTGGAACGGCCATGTTCGATATGGTTCGGCTATACAGTGCATATACAGGAACAACAAATATCAAAACTGTTAAAATTAATGTCGATCAGGTTTTGCAATTCTTCCCGGACTATGCGGGTGCCAAAACGGGTATCGTAAAAGTAAAAACCCAGGATGTTATCTTGACCAAATCTGATGCTACAACTTTTAAAATTGGCATGAGCGGTAGTGGAACCTATGATGAGAACACCAAGGTAATGGATTTGACTATTACTTTTAATGAAACAGCTATCGGGGGAACGACCAGGACCTTTCAGTATAAGTTGAGCCCTACAGCCTTATCACTTTAGAATGAAACGACTTTTATTTATTGCTGTAATAGTTACTCTTTTCGTAAGCACTACAGCTTTCTTGCAGGATGAGGAGTTTAGTATTGCGCAGCTACGCGAGCTGTACAGCGGTGATCAATCGCATTGGCCTAAACCCGATCTGGATGAGGAAGCGAAAGCAGGATTCAGAGATATTGGCTATCTGGGGCGCCCGGTTTATCCCGCATCCAATCCTTATTCCGCAGAGAAGGAAAAATTAGGAAAGCTGTTATTTTTCGATCCGCGTATGTCGGTATCTAAACAAATTGCCTGTGCTTCCTGTCACGATCCGGAACTGGGCTGGGGGGATGGCAAAAGGGTAGCCTACGGGCACGACCGCCAGAACGGTAAGCGGAATGCGATGACCATTTTGAACACCGCCTTTTACAATGAGCTTTTCTGGGATGGCCGAGCAACAAGCCTGGAACACCAGTCTGGCTTCCCGGTGAAGGATCATGTGGAAATGAATACCGATTTGACCATCATGGTTAAAAACATAAAGGCAATAAAAGGATATAAGAATTTTTTTAATAAGGCTTTTGGTTCAAATGAGATTACCCTGGAAAAGATTCAGCAGGCGATTGCCACCTTCGAAAGGGGTATTGTAAGTACGAACAGCAGGTTCGATGCCTTTGTACGTGGCAATAAAGCCGCGTTAAAGGATGATGAAGTTAGGGGTTTGCACTTGTTCCGTACGAAGGCGCGGTGTATCAACTGCCATAATACGCCCTTGTTTAGCGATAATAAATTCCACAATGACGGCCAGACTCTACTGGGGTCGAAGTTTGAAGACTTGGGAAAATATAATGTGACCAAAAACCTTAAAGATGTGGGCGCATTCAGAACACCTTCTTTAAGAGAAACAAACATTACCGGTCCGTGGATGCATCACGGAAACTTTCCTTCCTTAAGAGATGTGATCGAATTTTATAATCTGGGCAATCCTGTTGCCTTACAAAAGGCATTGCAGTCGAAGATTCCGGATTCGCTGAGAACGCCAAAGTCGGCAATATTAAGAAAGCTAAATTTAACGCAACCGGAACAACAACAGCTGGAAGCATTTTTGAAGTCGGTTAGTACTCAGGTGAACAAAATTAATCCTCCCGTTCTTCCTGACTAGGTATTGCTATAATCCGATGAATACCAGTACTACACTGGTGTTCATCGGATAAATTGAGCTGATTTTATTTAGCGTTTTGAGATTTTAATGAACTCAATTCGCGTTTCAACTCCTCAATCTGTGCCTGTTGTTCTTTGATGCTGGCCACCAGTAATGGAAGAAGGCGCTCATAATCAACTTTGGTAAGGGTTGCCGCATTGAAAGCATTTTTACCCGCAGGATATTGCTTAGCTTCCACTGCAATTACAGATGGTACAGCTGTTTTGGCATCGGCACCCACAAAACCATATTGAGAGGTTGAAGGCAGTTTCAGCTTTTCAACCCAGGTTTTATCATAATTAAAGCTAACAGGTTCGAGTTTGGTAACCATTGCTAAAGCATTGTTAATTGGTTGAACATTGGTTTGTGCTATTTCCTGGCCTTTGACCTGAAAAGATACAGCCGCTAAAAATGCAGCGAAAGAAAATGAAATTGCTCGTTTCATATAATTAGTGTTAAATTTTATAGTAAAATACGTGCCCGCATGTGATGCAGGGGCAAAAGGGATGGGTAATAAATTTTAAATGGCCGGCGGAGGAGTGAGTACCTCAGGAAAATAAGCCAGTTGAAAAAAATGATCAGGGATGATTATTTTTTGTTGAATGGATGGATAATGCTCAGCTAAGCTTAACAGAAAGAATTGATCGGTAAAATATTCCGGTTCGATTTTCTTCTCTTCCTTTTCGGTAGAATCTTCATTCATTGAAGCAAGCTCTACAGTGGGATTAGTCAGTTTCAAATAGCTCATTACATTGCACACCTTTAGAAACAAGGTTAATGCAATGCACATGATGACTAAATATTTGAAACAAATCCATCTCATTCCTACAAATATAAGTTGTACAGATTAAAAACAGATAAGGATTTATAGATGTTTTAAGAAAAGCTTAAAATATGGCCCTTGCGATTTGTTTGGTCTGTTCAGGTTTCCCCATCGTATAAAAATGCAGTACCGGAACCCCAAAGTCCATCAGCTCTTTACATTGCTTAATCATTGCTGCAGTACCAATTTCTTTTGCCTCAGCATTGTTTTTAGCATGAGATAAGGCATCGGTAAGCTCCTCAGGCAAATCGATATGGAAAATTTTTGGTAACACATTCAATTGTGTTAAAGTGCTTATGGGCTTTAATCCAGGGATAATAGGCACGTTGATATCGTTTTCCCGACATTTTTTTACGAAGTCAAAATACTTCTGATTATCGAAAAACATTTGGGTTACGATGAATTCAGCACCCATGTCTACTTTTTTCTTGAGGTATTTGAAATCGGTGTTTAGATTTGGGGCTTCAAAATGTTTTTCCGGGTATCCGGCTACTCCGATGCAGAAATCACTTTTGAAAGTTTCAATATCCTCGTGTAAGAATTTTCCTTCATTGTGATTCTTAATGTGCTCAATAAGATCTGTGGCATAGCAGTGACCACCTTTTGTGGGAATAAATGAGCTGTCTGCAGAACGCGCATCACCACGTAATGCCAAAACATTATCGATACCCAGAAACTGTAAATCGATTAAGGCATTTTCCGTTTCCTCTTTGGTAAAGCCTCCGCAAATTAAATGTGGAACGGCATCTATTTTATATTTGTGGATGATTGCAGCACAGATGGCAATTGTTCCCGGACGTTTACGGTAGGAAACCTTTTGTAATAAACCGTTTTCCTGCTCTTTATAAATATAATCTTCCCGAAGGGAGGTAACATCTATGAATGGAGGATTGAACTCCAATAATGGGTCAATTGCATCGTATATCCATTGGATGCTTTGACCTTTTATCGGTGGCAAGAGTTCAAAGGAGAATAACGTTTTACCGTTTGCGTTTTTAATGTGGTCTATTATTTTCATAACCCAAAAGGGGCTTTTAGTTTGGTTCGTTTATTAATATGCTAGGTTCGGACTTAGCCACCGCTCTACTTCTTCTACCGACATTTCTTTACGGGTAGCATAATCTTCAATCTGATCTTTGGTTATTTTGCCTAAACCGAAGTACCTGGATTCGGGATGGGCAAAATAGAAACCACTGACTGCTGCGGTGGGGTACATGGCATAACTTTCGGTCAAGTGTAATCCGATTTCTTTCTCCGCATCCAGCAAGGTAAACAAGGTTCCTTTTTCGGTATGTTCCGGGCAGGCCGGATAACCTGGAGCCGGACGGATACCTGCGTATTCTTCCTTAATCAGTTCCTGGTTACTCAGGTGTTCATCCTTCGCATATCCCCAGTATTCTTTACGCACCCGCTCGTGCATTCTTTCGGCAAAAGCCTCTGCTAAACGATCGGCAAGGGCTTTGGCCATGATGCTGTTATAATCGTCGTGGTTAGCTTCAAATTCTTCTACCAGCGCATCAATGCCGATGCCGGCGGTGACTGCAAAGCCGCCAAAGTAATCCTGAATTCCGCTTTCTTTTGGTGCGATAAAATCAGAGAGTGCATAATAAGGCTGTCCATCTACTTTCTCTGCCTGCTGACGAAGGGTGTGAATGGTAGTTTCCAGACTTCCGGTTTTTAATTCAATGTCATCCCCAACGCTGTTTGCCGGCCAGAAGCCGATTACACCTTTTGCGGTAAGCAATTTTTCATCGAGGATACGTTTAAGTAAAGTTTGTGCATCATCAAAAAGCTTTTTGGCCTCATCTCCCACGTTTTTATCATCGAAAATTTTCGGGTAGCTGCCACGAAGTTCCCAGGTGTGGAAAAATGGTGTCCAGTCAATGTAAGGAACGAGTTCTTCCAAAGGATAATCGTCGAAGACCTTGGTTCCAGTGAATTCAGGAACCGGTAATTGCTGTTCAAAGTTAATTTTGAACTTGTTCTCACGCGCTTCGGCTATGGTTTTGAAGCGTTTATCCGAGCGTTTATTTAAATGTGCTTCGCGGGCTTTTTCATATTCAGCTTTGATTCCGGCTACGTATTCGGCTTTTGTATCCGGATTCATCAGAGTACTGCATACCGTTACACTTCTGGATGCATCCAGCACGTGTATAGCAGGTCCTGAATAGTTTGGTGCTACTTTAACGGCGGCATGAATACGTGATGTGGTAGCGCCTCCGAGAATTAACGGAATGGTAAAACCTTCCCGCTCCATTTCTTTGGCAAAGTGAACCATTTCATCCAGTGAAGGAGTAATTAAACCACTCAAGCCAATAATATCGGCATTGATTTCCTTTGCTTTTTTAATGATGTCTTGTGCGGGCACCATTACACCCATATCTATAATTTCGAAGTTATTACAAGCCAATACTACCCCAACAATGTTTTTTCCAATGTCGTGTACGTCGCCTTTTACAGTTGCCATTAAAACCCTTCCGGCAGAAGAGCTTTGATTTTGATCTGGGTTATCCAGTTTTTCCTGCTCTATAAAAGGCAAAAGGTAAGCTACCGCTTTTTTCATTACCCTTGCGGATTTCACCACCTGGGGTAAGAACATTTTTCCGGCACCGAATAAATCTCCGACAATATTCATCCCGTCCATTAACGGGCCTTCAATTACCTGGATTGGGCGGGCATATTTCTGGCGGGCTTCTTCAACGTCATCATCGAGGTATTCTACGAGGCCTTTTACCAGTGAGTGGGATAACCTTTCTTCTACGGTCCCTTTTCTCCATTCTTCGTCCTTTACAATTTCTTTGCCTTTTGATTTAACCGTGTCGGCATATTCTACCAAACGTTCAGTTGCATCGTCTCTGCGGTTAAGTAGTACATCCTCTACCCGTTCCAATAGTTCGGGTGGGATTTCCTGATAAACTTCAAGCATACCTGCATTTACAATTCCCATGTCTAGTCCGGCCTGAATGGCGTGGTAAAGGAAAGCGGAGTGCATGGCTTCGCGGACAACATTGTTTCCCCTGAAAGAGAAAGATATGTTCGAAACTCCACCGCTTACCTTGGCATGAGGCAGGTTTTGTTTAATCCAGCGGGTGGCATTTATAAAGTCAACTGCATAGTTGTTATGTTCTTCTAAACCTGTCGCGACGGTTAAGATATTCGGGTCAAAAATGATGTCTTCTGGCGGGAAGCCAATTTCGCTAACCAGGATATCATAGCTGCGCTTGCAGATTTCTATTCTGCGTTCGTAGTTGTCGGCCTGACCTTGTTCATCAAAAGCCATGACCACTACTGCAGCACCGTATTTCATGATTTTCTGCGCGCTTTCACGAAATTTCTCTTCACCTTCCTTTAATGAAATGGAGTTTACAATTCCTTTGCCCTGCAGACATTTCAGCCCGTTTTCGATTACCGTCCATTTGGAGGAATCGACCATGATCGGCAGTTTGGCGATATCAGGTTCAGAGGCGATCAGGTTCAGAAACTTAGTCATCGCCGCTTCTGAATCCAACATTCCTTCATCCATGTTGACATCGATTACCTGGGCGCCACCTTCAACCTGTTGCAAGGCAACAGCAAGGGCTGCTTCATAATCACCGCCTAAAATGAGTTTAGAAAACTTTGGTGATCCGGTGATGTTGGTTCTCTCGCCAACGTTTACAAAAATACTGTCTGGCTTGATGGTAACCGGCTCCAGACCGCTGAGGCGCATCACGGGTTCAATCACAGGAAGTTTCCTGGGTTGTGCTTTTTGTGCATTTTTAGCGATGCAGCCAATATGATCGGGTGTAGTGCCACAGCAACCGCCTACGATGTTGACAAACCCGGAGGTAATGAAATCGTCTACCAGGTGTGCTGTTTCATGTGGCTGCTCATCATAAGCCCCAAATTCGTTTGGCAAACCGGCATTAGGATAGGCGGAAACATAGCAACCTGCCTTATTTGCAAGTTCTTCAATATGCGGCCGCATTTCTTTGGCGCCAAGCGCACAGTTAAAACCAATGCTTAATGGTTTTGCATGCATTACTGAATTGAGAAATGCTTCGGCAGTTTGACCTGATAAAGTTCTTCCTGAGGCATCGGTGATGGTTCCGGAAATCATAATTTCCAGTTTCCGGCCGATGATTTCTTCGTATTTTTTAATGGCAACAATAGCCACTTTTGCGTTTAAAGTATCGAAAATAGTTTCGATTAACAGTACGTCAGAACCTCCGTCTACCAGTCCGCGAACCTGCTCATAGTAGGCTGCTTCGAGTTCATCGAAATAAATGGCCCTGTAACCCGGGTCGTTTACATTTGGCGACATGGACAGGGTACGGTTGGTTGGGCCGATTGCACCGGCAACGAAACACTTACGGTCGGGATTGGCGGCCATAAATTCACTGGTTGCCTCTTTAGCAATCCGGGCACCTTCGTAGCTCAGTTCATATGAAAGGTCTTCCATCTGGTAATCGGCCATGGAAATTCTTTGTGTACTGAATGTGTTGGTTTCGATAATGTCAGCACCAGCACTCAGGTATTCAAGATGTATTGCTTTAATAATATCCGGACGGGTAATGTTAAGCAAGTCGTTATTGCCTTTTACATCACATGGATGATTTTGAAACCGTTCCCCCCTAAAATCCTCTTCTGTTAATGTATAGCGCTGAATCATGGTGCCCATTGCCCCATCGATTACCAGAATACGCTTTTCTAATTCTTCTCTAATGTTCATTGTTTTATAGTAGCAAGCAACTAGTATCTGGTTATCAAGACTTACTGACAACGACCTAACTGCAGATATTAGGCAAAAAATATAAGGCAAACCTGTCTTGATACTTTATACCTGATATTCAAAATGCTTATTCAAAAAGTTGGCGCGGGAATCGTCCTTCCTAAACTTATCTGTCCCCGATTACACCGGGATAGAATTTAGCACCTTGTGTGGACACAGGTTGCTAAGACTTCGTAGGGTCTAATCCCTCCGTCTTTCTTAATAAGCGTACAAAAATGCAACAAAGCGGCATCATTTCCAAAATTTATTGGATACTAGCCAAATAAAATTACAAAGGCCATGCAAATCTGCACGGCCTTTAGAATATTGTTTTGTTGGTGAGCTTATTTTCTGCTTCCGAAAATTCTTAATAAGAACAGGAAGATGTTAATAAAGTCAAGGTATAAGTTTAATGCGGCCATTATGGCTAATTTCTTGGTATCGGAAGAAGGGATTGCTTCACCACTTTGTTCAAGGCCCATTCCGATCTGCTTGATTTTCTGAACGTCGTATGCCGTTAATGCAGTGAAAACTGCAACACCCACAAATGCCATAATCAAACTGAACTGTTCGCTTCTGATAAATAGATTAGCTATCCCGGCAATAAACAAGCCTGCAACACCTACCATCAGGATTGGACCGAATTTAGTTAAATCAACCTCCGTGGTATACCCCAATACTGCCATAATACCGAAAATTACCGCAGCGGCTCCAAAGCATGAGATAACAGATGTGCCTGTGTAAACCAATAGAATAAAGCTTAAGCTCACACCCAGCAAAACTGAGAACAACGCGAAAACACCCAGTAAAGCGCCATAAGATAGGCGGCTAAAGCCCGCTCCCATTAATAAAACCAAACCCAGAGGCGCAAACATAGCTACAAAGCCTAAAGCCGTTCTCTGACCGGTTTCAAAGTTAATCAGTAATCTTAATGCGCTTTCCGTATTTGAAATGTAGAATGCGGAAAGTGTTGATAAAACCAACGCCACAAACATCCATAAGAAAACATTTGCAAAGAATTTTTTTGAAACAGACTTTTCCTGAACGAAAACACTGTTGTCCTGATATTGATAATTTTGTTGTTCCATTTTGTTTTATGTGTATTTAAACAGTATAAAGTTAATATTTTAGTTTAATCTTTTTGTCAGCACTTCTTCAACTTTTTTGAAGAACTGTAACGGTTTCAGCGTTCGCCATGGCATATTATTCAAGGCTCCGCCAAAGTTAATATAATAATCGATGCTATTGTCCCGGAACTCTGCAATGACATGGTCCTGGAAGTTTATCCCAACAATCCAGCCATCTTCCACTTCCTGAAACCACTCTTCATAATAGCTGTCGTCTGAGGCATGGAAGTTTAACACATTTTCACCGATCAGGATGAATTTATTAATGCCCTCATCCATCATCAGTTCCAGTATGTCGCGCTTTAAAAGCATGATGTCATTGTTGATGGCATCGTTCCATTCCCCAATAAATTCGATAATGGCGTATGCCCTGTCGTAATCGGCATACAGCACTTTCATGTAGAGTGTATTCGACCCGAATTCGTCCCACTGCGGGTGAAGCAGAAAGTTATAAATCTGTTTATCGAAATGAAACTCAGAATATTCAGTATTGTAAAAAGGCGAACGTTCATCTTCGGCGGAGATATAATCATCTCTCCATTGGTAATAAGGCTCTATTTCGTGCATGTGTAAAAATTATTGAATGATTGAATTTCGAATGAGTGAACAATTTAAACTTTTCATTCAATGATTCTTTTCTCCAGTCATTTCCTAGAGTTGTCCGGCTTCCACAGCTTTTCTAACACTACCGTATTTATTTAAAAGATCGGCCGCCTGTTCGTAAGCGATATTCAGTTCATCAGCTACCATTTGCGTTCCGCGGTCAACCAGTTTATGATTGGTTAACTGCATATCGACCATTTTATTGCCAACCACACGGCCCAGTTGAACCATAACGGTAGTACTCAGCATGTTTAAAACCAGTTTTTGTGCTGTGCCTGATTTCATTCTTGTTGAGCCGGTAATAAATTCGGGTCCAACCACCACTTCCACAGGGAAATCTGATTCTGCTGCAATTGGTCCGCCGGTATTGCATACAATGCAACCGGTTAGCACACCATGCTTTCTGGCTGTATTTAAACCACCGATTACATATGGGGTAGTTCCTGAGGCAGCTAATCCTACAAGACAGTCTTTATCATTAATGCCAAATTCCTGAAGATCTTTCCAGGCTTGTTCAGCATCATCCTCAGCAAATTCCACAGCTTTCCGGATCGCGGAATCACCACCTGCAATGATACCAACTACCCAATCAAATGGAACGCCGTAGGTTGGAGGACATTCAGAAGCATCGACAACACCTAAACGACCACTTGTTCCTGCCCCAATATAAAAGAGGCGCCCACCTTTTTTCATTTTTTCGGCTACAGCGGTAGTCAGCTTTTCTATTTGAGGCAAAGATTTTTCAACAGCATAGGCAACCGTTTTGTCTTCGTTATTAATGCCCTGCAATACTTCCAAAACCGACATTTCATCGATGTGGTTATAGTTAGATTCCTGCTCGGTAACTCTGTTCATAAATTTAATTTTGATAAAATTCGGTAAATTCTTTCTAAAAGTGTACTTAAAAATTCAAAAATGTGTGTTTGAGAAATCTGCTGCAGAACAGGATTAGTTATTTTATGTTAAAAATCGGAAACAAAAGCTAGGAAAATGCAGTTAAAAAATATATCAAGCCGCTAATTTTCATAAATTTGCATTAACGCCGATGAAAAAGAATACCCGTACGAATATACTGATTGCCTTAAGCTATTCTGTGATTTTAATAGTGGGCATGGTATTGGGTATCAAATTCATTAAAGATCAGGGTTTCGGTGTAAAAAGGAGTCCGCAGCTGGCCAGCAATACCGATGGTAAGCTTGATGAAATTCTTCACATCATCAACAAAAATTATGTTGACGATATCAACACCGATTCTCTTCAAAATTTGCCAATCGATAGTGTTTTACATCAGTTAGATCCGCATAGCGTCTATCTTCCTCCATCCGATGCCCAGGATATGACCGACAATCTGGAGGGTAATTTCGAAGGTGTGGGCATAGAATATTACATGCTTAATGATACCATGATGGTTACAGGTGTAGTTAAAGATGGTCCTGCTTTTCAGGCGGGTATTAAACTGGGGGATAAAATTCTCAGCATCGACACTACGGTGGTAAGCGGAAGGAATTTGCCAAAGGAACAACTTTCGGGGCGCTTTAGAGGCAGGGCCGGAAGTGGTGTTGGGGTAACCTTAATTCATAATGGTACACAAACCCCCAGCCGGTTAATGGTTACGAGGGGTAAAGTGAATATCAGCAGTATTGATGCTGCTTATATGATCAATGCTGAAACAGGTTATGTTCGCATCAGTAAGTTCGGGGCGAATACCGATAGTGATTTTTCTACAGCAGCCAATAACCTGAAAGCAAAGGGCATGAAAAAACTTATCCTTGATTTACGGGATAATGGAGGAGGATACTTTTCTGCAGCAACGGGCTTAGCAGATCAGTTTTTGCCTGAAAACAAGCTAATTGTTTATACCCAGGGTAAGCATGAGCCGCGTACGGATTATTTCTCTACCGGTAATGGTGCTTTTCAAAATGGAAAACTTGCGATTCTGATTAATGAAAATACGGCCTCGGCAAGTGAAATTGTTGCCGGAGCGATTCAGGATTTAGGAAGGGGTATTATTGTTGGACGCCGGTCTTTCGGAAAAGGGCTTGTTCAGGAGCAATTTTCTTTCGGTGATGGATCTGCATTAAACTTAACCATTGCGAGATACTATACCCCATCGGGAAAGAGTATTCAGAAATCATATAAAAAGGGCTATGATGCTTACAAGCATGAGCTGGATGAACGCATGATGGATGGGGAACTAACCGGCGACCGGACTTCTTTTCAGGATTCGGTTGAAAAGACGGAAGGTGTAACTGTTCAACAGAGCAGGAAAGTTAAAATAAGTGGCGGCATACAGCCTGATGTTTTTGTTAAGCTTGATACCACAGGATACAATAAGTTTTATGCCAGTCTGGTGAGTAAAAAAATCCTTTCAGATTACGTATTTAATGTGCTAACCAATAAGTACAGCGCCAGTTTTGTGGAGCAGAACATTAATATCTTTACGATTAATGATAATGATTTTAAAGATTTTATCGGTTTTATTCAGCGCAAAAACGTGCCAATAGACCGGTATCAGTTGTATAGTGCGCGTAACATTATCCTTAATGATCTGAAGGCCTTGCTTTGCCGTTATTACCTGGGTGATGTAGGTTATTATAAAGCTGCAAATTTAAATGACAGTGCAGTAAGGCAAGCGCTTAACAACTTGCAATAGGCTATTCAGAATTTACCTCTGACAGGTTATCCCTAGCTTAAAAGGATTTAAAAAGCTGTGGTCCTTGTTGTTCATCGTTTTTCTTATCTTTGCAGCCTGATGAAACAAAATTATCCAAATCTTATTGCAGTTAAGTTCCTTTAACCAGGTTTCATCGCCCCTTCTTACCCCAAAATTTAATTTATGCTTAACCCAGAAATAGAAAAACGTAAAACCTTTGCCATTATTAGTCACCCCGATGCCGGGAAAACCACGCTTACTGAAAAGTTTCTCCTTTTCGGTGGAGCGATCAATACGGCCGGAGCGGTAAAACGTAACAAAGCGAATCAAAGCAATACTTCCGATTTTATGGAGATCGAGCGCCAGCGTGGTATCTCGGTTGCAACATCCGTAATGGGTTTTGAATATAATGGCAAACGTATTAACATTCTGGATACACCAGGTCACAAGGATTTCGCTGAAGATACCTACAGGACCTTGTCGGCTGTAGATAGTGTAATCCTGGTAGTGGATTGTGTTAAGGGTGTGGAGGAACAGACAGAGAAACTCATGTCTGTTTGCCGCATGCGTAACACCCCGGTGATTATTTTTATCAATAAAATGGACCGGGAGGGTAAGGAAGCTTACGACTTACTGGACGAAATTGAGGAAAAGCTGAACATTAGCTTATGTCCGCTTTCGTGGCCTATTGGTCAGGGGCATACATTTAAGGGCGTTTACAGTATTTATAACAAACACTTAAATCTGTTTAATTCTGATAAAACCAAAGTTACCGATTCGGTTGTTGCGGCAAGTGATTTAAACGATGCTTCTTTATTGAATTATTTAAAAGACAGCGAAATCAGTACACTTAAAGATGATGTTGAATTGGTTAACGGCATATATGGTGAAATTGATAAGGATTTATATACTGACGGATTGGTGGCGCCAGTATTTTTCGGAAGTGCCATTAATAACTTCGGTATAAAAGAGCTGTTGGATACTTTCATCGACATTGCTCCTAGTCCGAGACACCGTGAGGCCGAAGAGCGTGATGTGTTAGTTGAAGAAAAGAATTTTAGTGGATTTGTATTTAAAATTCACGCGAATCTTGATCCCAAACACCGTGACAGAATTGCCTTCCTGAGGATTTGTTCCGGGAAGTTTGAGCGGAATAAATTTTACTACCATACCCGTCAAGATAAAAAACTGAAGTTTGCCAACCCAATGGACTTTATGGCAAATGAAAAGAGCATTGTAGATGAAGCCTGGCCCGGAGATGTGGTTGGTTTGTATGACAGTGGTAACTTTAAAATCGGTGATACCTTAACTGAGGGTGAAAAACTGCAGTTCAAAGGTATTCCAAGTTTTTCACCATCTATTTTTAAGGAAGTGGAAAATATGGATCCGATGCGTACCAAGCAGCTGGAAAAAGGAATAGAACAATTAACCGACGAAGGTGTTGCACAATTATTTGTGATGCAACCGGGAAACAGAAAAGTGATCGGAGCAGTTGGAGAGCTTCAGTTTGAGGTAATCAATTTCCGTTTAGAACACGAATATGGTGCAAAATGTCGCTTCCGTACGTTAAGCTATACCCGTTCGAGCTGGGTAACTTCCGGCGACAGAAAAAAGCTTGAGGAGTTTGTTAAACGTAAGCAACAACATATCGGCTTTGATAAGGAAGATAACCCGGTTTATCTGGCAGATAGCGAATACATGATTAATTTAACCAAACAGGATTACCCGGATATCGATTTCCATAAGACAAGCGAATTTAAGAGCTAGTTTTCAATTTATATCAGCCCCGCAATGCGGGGCTTTTTTTATATATTAAAATGTATAGGGGCACTACTTCATAAACCTTACATTTTCGTACTTTTGCGGCTATGTCAGTTATTAAGCCCTCATTAGCAAAAGGTACACGCGATTTTACTCCTGTAGAAATGGTAAAACGCAATTTTATCTATGATACCATTAAAACGGTTTTCAGGAAGTATGGATATGCAGAAATTCAGACGCCCAGCTTTGAAAATCTTTCGATCCTAACAGGTAAGTATGGTGACGAAGGAGATAAACTGATCTTCAAAATCCTGAACAGCGGGGAGTATCTGAAAGATCCTAAAAAGAAGGCCTTCGACTTTTCGGAGGAGGATAACAGCAATAAATTGATCCCGTTCATATCGGAGAAAGCATTGCGTTATGACCTGACCGTTCCTTTTGCGCGTTACGTTGTAATGCACCAGAGTGAAATTACCCTTCCTTTCAAACGTTTTCAGGTTCAGCCGGTTTGGAGAGCCGATCGTCCGCAAAAGGGAAGATACCGCGAGTTTTACCAATGCGATGTGGATGTTGTAGGCTCGGAAAGTTTATTGAACGAAGCTGAATTTATACTCATCTACAATGAGGCATTGGCAAAACTGGGTCTAAGGGATTTCACTATTAAAATTAATAATAGAAAAATTCTATCAGGTATAGCAGAGATTATAGGCAAACCTGATTTGATCATCGACATGACAGTAGCCATTGATAAACTTGATAAAATAGGGTTGGATGGGGTAAGTAAAGAGCTATTGGAACGTGGATTTACAGAAGATGATCTGGAAAAACTTCGTCCGGTGATTTTACTTGAAGGCAGTAATGAAGAAAAGCTGGCAAGCTTAAAAGATGTTCTAGCTGCCTCTGAAACAGGCTTAAAAGGTATCGGGGAAATTGAAAGTGTGTTCGACTATGTGGATAGTCTTATTGCCTATGGTTTGCCGTTAACAGCTAAGCTGGAGCTGGATATTACGCTGGCAAGGGGCTTGAATTACTATACCGGCTGTATTTTTGAAGTGAAAACGAACGAAGTTGCCATGGGTAGCATTGGCGGCGGCGGGCGCTACGATGACTTAACTGGCATGTTTGGTCTGAAAGATTTGACAGGTGTTGGTGTTTCTTTTGGCGCAGACCGGATTTACGATGTTTTGGAAGAGCTGAACCTTTTTCCTGCTTCTGCAGAGATTGGTACCAAGGTGCTGATCAGTAATTTTGATGATGAGGCAGAAAGGTACGCTTTACCCATTTTGCAGCAGTTGAGGAGTGCAGGGATTGCAGCCGAGTTGTATCCATCATCGGCCAAGTTAAAAAAACAGATGGCTTACGCGGATGCCAAAAATATTCCTTTTGTGGTTTTGATTGGTGGTGATGAAATGGCCAACGGTGAATTGACCGTTAAGAACATGCAGAGTGGTGAGCAAACCAAAATGAGTGTTTTAGCCATACTGGATTTGCTGAAATAGGCTTGAGCTAGGGAAAATTGTGTCCCCTCATTTACCAATTCTGAGTAGTATCGGGAAATGAACATCTTTTACTTCGTCATTTCCCCATGCTTCTTTTAGTTCTGTAAACATATACTCCAAAGGATTCCGTTCATTAGCCTTTTTATAGTGCTTTAGTGCAGACCAGGTGTTCAGGTAGCCGATCAGCTGATTGAAAGTCCAGGAGGTTTTGATTTGAAAATGCGGAGCGGTAACCTCTTCAAAAGGAAAGGGAATGGTTTTGTAATTTTCTTCGATGTAGCGGCGTTCTGTATCCCAGTATTTTCCAAGGATATCCTGATATAATTTATGAACAGATTTATCAACTTTTTGATCGATAAACATCAGTCCATAACCAATTACAGCCAATATACCATCGGGTTTCAGTGTGCGTTTTACCTCTGAATAAAAAGCATCAAAATTAAACCAGTGTATCGCCTGCGCGACTGTGATGAGGTTAAAACTTTGATCCGGAACCTGCGTTTGATCGGAAGACTCTACCTGATAGGTAATATTGGGTAGTTTCAATGCCTGGCTCAGTTGTTTTTCACTGATATCTGTTGCGTAAACGTGCTCAAACTCCTGAGCAAGAATTCTGGCTACCTGGCCGTTTCCTGTTGCACAATCCCAGGCGGCACTTTTGCCCTTTACCAAAGAATAGAGATAATCATAAAGTTCCTGAGGATAGGTTGGACGGTATATGGCATATTCTGCAGCCTGGGTAGAAAAATTATCTTTCATGTTTAATGTTTATGTAGGTGAAGGATAGCTGTATTATCTTCATGATTATAAACAATATTAAGGAACTTGTGTTTGGTTTTCGTTCATTCATGAAATTTTGTTTCGCCATTTAACTACGCAAGGTTATGCCTTGCTTCTTTAATGTTACCATCTCCTTTATAAGCCCTTTGTAAAATCTAAGTCTAATATTAGTTGCATTGAAACTTCCTTCGATAGTGGATTGTATGTTTGTAACCAGTTCACATTGCGTTTTATCAATACAGTTTTCCTACCTGCCATTAAATAGTTATGAGGTAGGTAAAATCATTAAACAATAAATCATATGTCAAAATTATTCTCTCCTTTTAAGATTAAGGATGTAACCTTGAAAAACAGGATTGTTATTTCACCAATGTGTCAATATTCTGCTGTTGACGGCTTTGCAAACGACTGGCATCTTGTACACCTGGGAAGCCGTGCCGTGGGTGGTGCTGCATTAATTATACAGGAGGCGACAGCCGTGTTGCCTAATGGCAGAATTACCCATGCAGATTTAGGAATCTGGAAAGATGAACACGTCGATAAGTATAAACAGATTGTTTCATTTATTCATGAAAACGGCGCAATTGCTGGTATTCAGCTGGCACATGCGGGTAGAAAAGCAAGCTGCGATTTACCGTGGAATGGTGGCGAACAATTAACAGAAGGCGAAAACAGCTGGGAAACCATCGGCCCTTCTCCTATTGCCTTTAAGAGCGGCCAGAAGCCGCCACATGAATTGAGCATTTCTGAAATTCAGGATGTGGTTTTTGCATTTCGGGCGGCTGCAAAGCGTGCTGTAGATGCCGGTTACAAAGTGGTGGAGATTCACGCCGCACACGGCTATTTATTACACGAATTTTTTAGTCCGCTGAGTAACACCCGGACCGATATCTATGGAGGTAGTTTTGAAAACCGCATCCGGTTAGTCATCGACGTGGTAGAGGCTGTTCAGTCGGTTTGGCCGGAGAACTTGCCGCTGTTTGTGCGCATTTCTGCAACAGACTGGACAGAGAATGGCTGGAATGAAAATGATTCCCTGCAACTGGCCGCTGTATTGAAAGATAAGGGGGTTGATTTGATTGATACCTCATCAGGTGGCAATGTTGCTGATGCCTTTATTCCGGCAGGGCCAAACTATCAGGTACCATTTGCAGATAAAATCAGAAATGAGGTTGGTATTTACACCGGAGCTGTCGGCATCATTGTAGAAGCTCAGCAAGCTGAGGATATTTTACAGCAGGATAAAGCCGACTTGATATTTATTGCCCGGGAATCCCTACGTGATGCTTATTTCCCCACCCACGCCGCACAAATATTGGGAGATGATACGGAGTGGCCAAATCAATATGTAAGGGCGAAAAGATAAACCTTCAAAAAAGTTTACGTTGGACTATAATAAAAATGGTTCATCTGATGGCACTGATTACTGAGTCAGCACCATCAGATGAACCATTAACATATTCTAGATATACCTGTTGATCAGATTCTCCAGATATTCCTGTTTACCACTTCGAACTTCCGGTTCACCGTTTTCGGCTGCATAGTTGCGCAGATCTTCTAATGTTAACTGACCTTGTTCAAAAGCGGCTCCCTTACCACTATCAAAAGACGCATAGCGTTCAGTCCGGGTTTTTTTGTAGTCAGACTTTTGCAGAATGGCATCTGCAGTAATTAGTGCCCGCGCAAAAATGTCCATTCCACCTACATGAGCATAAAATAAATCTGCAGGATCAGTTGAATTCCGGCGGATTTTAGCATCAAAGTTTACTCCGCCACCTTGTAAGCCGCCACCTTCCAAAATGATTAGCATCGACTCTGTCAATTCATTGATGTCGTTTGGAAATTGATCTGTATCCCAGCCATTCTGATAGTCTCCGCGATTGGCATCGATTGAGCCTAACAAACCGTTATCAACAGCAACCTGCAATTCATGCTGAAAGGTATGGCCGGCCAGTGTAGCATGGTTTACTTCTAAGTTGAGTTTGAAGTCGTTCAGCAGATCGTATTGCTGTAAAAAGCCTTTAACTGTTGCAGCATCATAATCATACTGATGTTTAGATGGCTCGCAAGGTTTAGGTTCAATAAAAAATGTTCCCTTAAAACCCTGTTTACGAGCATAGTCTTTAGCGGTATGTAGAAATTGTGCCAAATGTTCCTGCTCCCGCTTCATATTGGTATTGAGCAGGCTCATGTAGCCTTCTCTTCCACCCCAGAAAACATAGTTCTCTCCGCCAAGTGCTATCGTGGCATCCAGTGCCGCTTTCACCTGTGCTGCACCATGTGCAAGTACGTGGAAGTCGGGATTTGTTGCCGCCCCGTTCATGTAGCGTTTGTGGCTGAACAAATTTGCAGTTCCCCAAAGCAATTTAACACCGCTTTCTGCCTGCTTTTGTTTGGCATATTCTACCAGGCTTTGTAATCGCTGCTCATTTTCAGCAACATTATTCCCATAGTCTACCACATCCACATCATGAAAACAATAATAGGGCAACTGCATTTTAGTGATAAACTCGAAAGCAGCATCCATTTTATCTTTAGCCCTCTCAATTACATCTTTCTTTTCATCCCATGGAAATACATGTGTTGCGCCCCCAAATGGGTCGCCGCCATTTCCATTAAAAGAATGCCAGTAGGCGCAGGCAAACTTGAAGTGTTCGCTCATTGTTTTTCCTGCAACAATGCGGTTGGCATCATACCATCGGAAGGCAAGTGGATTATCGCTTTCCAGGCCTTCATATTTTATTTGGTCAATACCTTTAAAAAACTCTCTTTCGCCAGTGATTACTTTTGTCATGTGATTTTATGTGGTTCTAGTTTGCTAATGCTTTTTCTAATATTACTTTCCATGCCTGATAAACTTCTTCGTAGGCATCAGTATTCTCCGGAGCGATTGATTTAATCATTTGCTGATTAACGAAAGCTTCCTCAGTCGTTTTAAATATGCCAGCACCGATTCCCGCACCCAGAGCGGCGCCAACGCTTCCGTCGTTTTCATAAAGCTCCACTGGAATTCCGGTCACGTCTACAAAGGTTTGTACAAACAAGTCGCTTAAAAATAAGTTGGATTTCCCTGCACGGATCACCTGAGGTTTCATGCCGTTTTCACGCATAATGTCCAGACCGTAACGAAATGAGAAAGCAATGCCCTCCTGTACTGCCCTGAATATTTCAGCCTGACCATGCAGATTTAAATCGATTCCAAGGATTTGTGCACCGGTATACTTGTTGTTCAACATTCTTTCTGCCCCATTTCCAAAAGGGAGTACCGTTAGTCCCTTGCTTCCTATTTTAGCGGTTGCTGCCAGTGCATTCAATTCGGTATAGCTTTTATCTGGTGCAAAGGTATTTCTGGCCCAGCGATACATACTACCGGTACCGTTAATACAAAGCAGTATTCCGGTATGTTTCTGCTTATTGGTATAGGTTACGTGTGCAAAAGTATTTACCCGCGACTGCTTGTCATACGCCAGCCCTTCGCTTACGCCGTAAATAACTCCTGATGTACCGGCGGTTGCAGCGACTTCTCCGGGTTTTAAAACATTTAATGATAAGGCGTTGTTGGGTTGATCTCCCGATTTATAGGAAACGGGTATACCTGGTGTTAAACTCAGCTTTTCGGCTATTTCTTCCTGAACGTAGCCATGGGCTGAAAATAGTGGATTAACATGGGGGATGAGGTGTTCTGCAAAACCGTAATGCCGCATCACCTCTTTTGATATTTCCTCTTTTTTGAAATCCCAGAAAATACCTTCGGATAATGCAGAGATACTGGTTGTAATTTCTCCTGTTAATTTCATAGCGATGAAATCTCCGGGTAACATAATTTTATCAATGCTTTGATAAATACCGGGTTCGTTTTGCTTTACCCAGGCCAGCTTGGAAGCGGTAAAGTTTCCAGGAGAATTAAGCAAAGATGACAGGGCCTTTTCATGTCCGATTTCATCAAATGCATTTTCTCCTATTTCTACAGCGCGGCTATCGCACCATATAATGCTGTCGCGAAGTACGTTCTGATCTTTATCAACTACCACGAGGCCATGCATCTGGTAAGCAATCCCTATGGCAGCAATTGCTTTCGGATCGAACTTTTTTGTGGCGTTAAGTTGTACAATGGCCTGTTGGGTGTGGAACCACCAGTCTGAAGGTGACTGTTCTGCCCAGCCGGTTTTCACAGATTTAATCCCTGTTTCTTCATCGGGATACTGAACAGATGCTATACACTTTTGATCAAGTGTCCGAACTACTGAAACTTTAATGGAGGATGTGCCTATGTCAATGCCTAATAAAAACATTTTTCTAATGGGTGATATCTGGTTATGCAAATGGTTGCATAAATGTAAAGCATAAATGATGAATAGCAAATAATTTTATTGGCTTAATAGTTTTTCATAGTTTTAGCGTAATAAAATAATTAAAAGGAATGGACGAAATTAGTTGGAGCGATTTTGAAAAAGTGGAATTAAGGGTTGGAACGATTATCGGGGCTTTCGAATTTCCTGAAGCCAGGAGGCCGGCTTACAAGCTTCAGGTGGATTTTGGGGAATTGGGCGTAAAGACAAGCAGTGCACAAATTACCAAACATTATACTCTTGATGAGCTCAAAGGACGCCAGATTGTAGGTGTGGTTAACTTTCCTAAAAAACAGATTGGTAAGTTTATGTCTGAGTTTCTGGTTACGGGTTTCGCCGATGAAAATGGAGATATTGTGCTGACGACCGTAGAGCGTAAAGTACCCAATGGCAGCAGATTGATCTAGTTTAAGGTGGCTGTTGCATGCTGCGCTTGTTTTGATTGCTGAGAAGTTTAACCATCTTTGCTTCATGAGTTTTTACAATTTCGAAAATACAGATCCTGAAGAAGAGGATATTCACTATATGAAACTAGCCATTGAAGAGGCCAGGAAGGCTTTGGCGGAAGATGAAATTCCGATTGGGGCAATTGTGGTGAGTAAAAACAGGATTATTGGTCGTGGTTTTAATCTTACAGAGAAGTTAAATGATGTTACAGCACATGCAGAAATGCAGGCTTTTACATCTGCAGCACAAACGATAGGAGGGAAATACTTAAAAGATTGCACCTTATACGTTACCGTTGAGCCTTGTGTGATGTGTGCCGGGGCGAGTTACTGGACACAGATCAGCAGAATTGTATACGGAGCAAGAGAAGAAAAGCGTGGTTTCATTTCAAAGGGCGCGAGTTTATTGCATCCGAAAACAGTTTTAAAGGGTGGTGTGCTGGCTGTTGAATGCGCAGAGATGATGAAAAACTTCTTTGCTGAAAAGAGATAGCCTGTTATTGGTTACTCTGCAATGCCTTCAAGGCAAAAAACCAATTGATGATAATAACATGAACAAATCTTAACCTACGAATGTTATATTTGCTCAGGAAACATTTTAAAAATTAAAACATAAAACTATGGCTTTTGAATTACCTGCGTTACATTACGCAACCGATGCACTAGAACCGCATATTGATAAAACTACCATGGAAATCCACCATGACAAACATCACCAGGCTTATGTTACCAACTTAAACAAGGCTGTTGAAGGTAAACCTGAGGCTAGTTTAAGCATCGAAGAAATCGTAAAAAATATCTCTAAATATCCTGCTGCAGTTAGAAACAATGGTGGTGGTCATTATAACCACTCTTTGTTCTGGAACATTTTAGGTCCGAACAAAGGCGGTGAGCCAACAGGCGATTTAGCAAAAGCAATCAACGAAACTTTCGGTTCGTTTGCAGAATTAAAAACTAAATTACAGGAAGCTGGTGCTACACGTTTCGGTTCTGGCTGGGCATGGTTATCAGTTGGTGCGGATAAAAAACTTCAGGTTTCTTCTACTCCAAACCAGGACAATCCATTAATGGATGTTGCTGAAGTAAAAGGTACGCCGATTTTCGGTATCGATGTTTGGGAGCATGCTTACTACTTAAAATATCAGAATAAACGCCCTGATTATTTAGCGGCGATCTGGAATGTGGTAAACTGGGATGCTGTTGCTGAACTTTATAAAAAAGCTTTATAAGCGATATTCCAATATAATAAGAAAGTCCCGGTGTAAATCGGGACTTTCTTGTTTTAGGATTATTAGTTAACTTCGCATAATTAAACTATTAAAAATGAAGCGGGTTATATTTTTATTCTTGATGATGGTTGGACTGGGTGTTGCTGCAAATGCACAGCAAAACAAAATGCCTACTCCGGATGAAATTGCAAAAAAAAATGTAGAGGATTTAGATAAAAGATTAAAGCTGAATGATACCCAGAAAAGCGTAATCTATCGTTATACCTACGAGCAGGCCAAAGAACAGGCTGAGATGATTAAAAGACAGCAGGCTGGCACTTCGCGTGAAGAAGATGTGGATAAATTTTATAAACTGCAGAATGAGACCTCAAAGAACATCCGCGGGGTTTTGAAGGGCACACAAACTGCTGAGTACGACAAGATCATTGAGGAAAGGTTGAGTGGAAAATCGGCCAAGAATAAAAAGAAAAAGAAAAAAGGCGAGGAAGAAGAGGTAGAAAGCGATATCAAAGGATTGCTCTCTGCTCCTCCACTCGAAAAGCAAAATCAGTAGGGTTAAACCCCTACGATGTCTTTCTTCTTTTTTTGCTTCATCGTTTTGGGAATGATGGTCAGGATTTCCTCTTTAAGCGCATTAAGCATTCTCTTTTTAATGAAGTTTTTATGCGTTACCAGGCTGATTTCGCGTACAGGCTCAGGTGATTTAAAGTGACGGATTTTTGATGCCTGTTTAACATTAAGTTCGGCGATGGCCAGTTCCGGCAAAAGGGTAGCCCCTCCATTCAGGTCGACCATTCTCACCAGTGTTTCCACACTTCCTGTATTATATTCCAAACCCTGTAATCGGTTATTTCGGGTAGAACGGCAAATATTAAGCACCTGGTTGCGCATGCAATGGCCTTCGTTCAACAGCCATATATTTTCATCATTAAGGTCTTCTGCGTCTACTGCTTTCTTTTTATAGAGTTTACTGTTTTTACTGATATAGCCGACAAATGTTTCATAATACATTGGTGTTTCGATGATGTTGGCATCAGTTAGCGGTGTAGCCAGAATTCCACAGTCTAACACCCCCGTTTTTAAGTGATGAATGATATCTTCTGTTGTATACTCCCAAATCAGTAACTTAAGATCCGGATATTTTTCGAGCATAGCCGAAATTACTTCAGGCAGCAAATAAGGGGCAATAGTGGGTATCACACCAATTTTAAGTTCCCCTAAAACATCCTGTTGCTGGCTGCTGATTAATTCTTTAACCTTTCCGCTTTCCTGCAGGATTATCCTTGCCTGCGCAATCACCTGGGAGCCTATTTCAGTAGGACTTACGGGCTGTTTGCTTCTGTCGAAGATTTTAACGCTCAGTAATTCTTCAAGCTTCTGAACCTGCATACTCAAAGTAGGTTGAGTTACAAAGCATTTCTCTGCTGCTGTTACAAAACTTCGGTAAGTATCTACCGCAACGATATATTCAAGCTGAACAAGTGTCATATAGTCAAAATCAATTTTATATCTCAAATATATAAATTTAATTGATCTGTTTTTTGACGGGTAGCAGATTCGTTGTGCTTTCCGGTTGTTGCTGTTTATCCGGCAGTGTAAAAAAAGGAAATTGCAATTAGGTATTAAATTGTAAATTTGTAAGAAAAAACTTTTGGGTAAAGATAAACTTAGGCGCTTTGCAGAAATAGAAACTTTTGCAAACGTATATCAATTAGATCAAGGCAAGGCATTAAAAGGCAAATGGGCGGCAGAACACTTTAAAAACAATAATCCTGTCGTTTTAGAGCTGGCCTGTGGTAAGGGTGAGTATTCGGTTAATCTGGCAACTTTGTTTCCGGATAAGAACTTTATCGGCATAGATTACAAGGGAAACCGGATATGGCGCGGTGCAAAAACTGCTATTGAAGAACACATCAATAATGTTGCTTTCCTGAGAATACAAATCGAGAACCTGCTCGATTATTTTGAAGATGGCGAAATCGATGAGATCTGGATTACCTTTCCTGACCCGCAACCACAGGATAGCAGAGAGAAAAAACGACTTACTTTTCCTGCATTCTTAAACCGTTACAAAGCTATTCTGAAAACAGGGGGACGTGTAAATTTGAAAACAGATAACGATCAGCTTTACCAATACACTTGCGAGAAGGTAGCAGAACTGGGTTTAAAGATTCATAAAAATACAGATCATTTATATACGTCTGACCTGGTGGATAATGTACTTTCTATAAAAACTTATTACGAGAAAAAATATTTGCTTCACGATAAGAATATCAATTACATTCAATTTTCATTTGATTAATGGATACCAGCTTTTACGAACAGGTTTATGAGATCGCACGTTTGATTCCAATCGGGCGGGTAACATCTTATGGAGCTATTGCTAAGAGTTTAGGCGCAGCAAAGTCATCCAGAATGGTTGGTCATGCCATGGCTTACGCCGGTACAGCGCATCCTAAAGTTCCGGCACACCGGGTAGTAAACAGCAGCGGCCTTTTAACGGGCAAGTTTCATTTTGAAACGCCTGATACGATGGAAGAACTGTTGCTTAAGGAAGGCGTTGAAGTCAGGAATGATAAAGTGGTCAACTTTAAAAAAGTCTTCTGGGATCCGCTTTACGAAATAGATCAGGATTTTTAAGATTACGCATTCAATAAGTCACTTACTCAATTATTAAATTTACATGGGCAAATTAGTAGAAGAATTTAACGGCTATCGGGAGAAAATGAACGATAGGATCATGGAGACCGCCAATACAAACATTAAACGTTTCTTTGCGCTGGATACCACTTCCTATGCAGCCGGTGCATTGGATGTAAAGACCAAAGAGATGCTGGGTTTAGTGGCTTCGATGGTGTTACGCTGTGATGATTGCATTAAGTACCATTTAGGAAAATGTTTTGATGCCGGTGTAAACAGCGATGAGATGAATGAAATTTTCATGATTGCTAACCTGGTTGGTGGCAGTATTGTTATTCCGCATTACAGACGGGCAGTGGAATATTGGGATGAGTTGAATGGATAATATCATTCGCTGCTCATGGGCATCTTCAGATCCGCTGTACATTAAATACCATGATGAAGAGTGGGGAAAGGCGGTATATGATGATAAAACGTTGTTTGAGTTCCTGATTCTGGAAGGAGCCCAGGCAGGTTTAAGCTGGATTACTATTTTACGCAGGCGGGAAAATTACCGCAAAGCTTTTGCCGGTTTCGACGTAAAGAAAGTTGCTGTGTTTGATGATCAGGATGTTGAACGTTTAATGAAAGACGATGGTATTATCCGTAACCGTTTAAAGGTGAACGGAGCCATTACGAATGCCAGGTTATTTCTTTCAATTCAACAGGAATTCGGCAGTTTTTCAAACTATCTCTGGCGGTTTATGCCTCAGAAAAAGCCCATTCTGCATCAAATTAACCAGATGAGTGATGTACCTGCAAGAACTGAAATATCAGATCAAATCAGTAAAGACATGAAAAAAAGGGGTTTTAAGTTTTTCGGAACCACCATTTGCTATGCCTTTATGCAGGCCACCGGAATGGTCAATGATCACCTTCTTACCTGCTGTGCCAGATCCTAGTTGCTGTTATAGGCTTTCACCAGGTTAATTACATCCCTGCTGTTGAATTCCGTACTGCTTTCTATATTGGCTTTTACTGCCGGTTTATCTCCCAGCTTCTGAATCAGAATAGCTTTTACACCAGCTTTTTTATCTTCGTCGGTAATGGCTTTCATCGGTACTTCCTGTAGCGGGCCTGTGCCTGGTTTTTCGATAAAGTATCGCACAACGGGAGCACCTGCCGGGGGCTCAGGAGCAGAATTTCTTCCGCCGCCGATGCTGATTCCACCGCCCATACCCATACCGCCAAATCCACCTGTCCCGGTGCCGATACCTACTGATGGACTAAATCTCACCTTTTTTTGTTTTACTTGTGGTGTCAGCATTCCTCCGCCAAAAGCGTAAAGGTTTACTTTACCCATTTCAATGACCTTAACAAACCGGTACTCGAAATTTTTGCCATTTGCAAAACCCTTGCTGAGGAAACTATTCCCATTCCAGAAGAAATTCTTTACATCCTTAGCCAGTAAGAATACATCCTTCTCATCGTTTTCACTAATGTACACCGAGTAATAATCGGTACCTTTTATTGTTCCGCGGATGACTTCATCATTGTTTTTTACAACAAAATCCTGAGCAGAAAGCTTAATGAAAGCGGTAAGTATAAAAATAGCGGAAAGTATAAATTTCATATATGGTATGGCTTGTTCACAAATAACGGAACTAATTTTGAAATGTTATCATTTTATAGCCCCGAAGATCACATTTAATGGCGGACCTGAAATTGTGGATAAAGCATTTTACCGGTATGCCTAAATTGGTTATTTTTACAACATGAACAAAAAACTCTTTCTTTTAGATGGGATGGCGCTAATGTACAGGGCGCATTTTGCTTTAAGTAAAAATCCGCGCTTTACCTCAACGGGCATCAATACGTCAGCAGTAATGGGCTTTACCAATACTTTGTTAGATGTGTTAAAGAAAGAGAAGCCAACACACATTGCAGTAGTGTTCGATACGGAAGCGCCCACAGAAAGGCACACGACCTTTGAAGCCTACAAAGCACAGCGACAGGCTATGCCTGAAGATCTGGCGGCCGCGATGCCGTACGTGATTAAGTTAATTACCGGATTCAATATTCCTGTTATCACTTCTGATGGTTATGAAGCTGATGATATCATCGGTACGCTTGCGAAAAAAGCAGAAGCCAAAGGCTATCAGGTTTTTTGTATGACGCCCGATAAAGATTTTGCACAGCTGGTTTCAGAAAATATTTTCATTTATAAGCCTGCCCGTATGGGTAATGACATGGAAATTCTGGGGGTTAAGGAAGTGCTGGCGAAATGGGAAATTGAAAATGTTCAGCAAGTGATTGATATCCTGGGCTTATGGGGTGATGCGGTAGATAATATTCCTGGCATTCCTGGAATTGGCGAGAAAACAGCTAAAGCTCTGATTAAACAATATGGCTCGATGGAGGAAATTATTAACAATTCCCATCAGCTAAAAGGAAAACAACGTGAAAACGTGGAGAATTTCGCAGAGCAGGGCCTGCTCTCTAAAAAGTTAGCCACTATACTACTGGATGTTCCGGTTGAACTGGACGAGGCGAGTCTGGAACTCTGCGATCCTAGCCGTGATTTATTAGAACCGCTTTTCACGGAACTGGAATTCAGAACGCTTGGTCGCCGTGTTTTCGGAGATGAATTTTCAGTTACTACAGCCAGATATCAGGAAGGAGCTCAAACTGACCTGTTCGGAAATCAGTCGGGAGAAACCATTCAGTATACCAATACACTGGAAGAGGAACCTGCTGAAAAAATTCCGGCGAACACGATCGAAAATACAACGCATGACTATCAGCTGGTAGATACAGCAGAGAAGCGTGCTGAATTAATAAAACTGTTGCTTGCAGCGCCTAGAATCTCTTTCGACACCGAAACTACGGGGACAGATGCTAATACAGCAGAACTGGTTGGCTTATCTTTTTCGGTTAAACCGGGTACGGGATATTATATTCCTGTTTCATCAGATAGAAAGGAAGCTCAATCCGTTGTTGATGAATTCAAAGTTATACTGGAGAATGAACAGATTGAAAAGATTGGCCAAAATACCAAATATGATATCCTGGTATTAAAGTGGTATGACATCGAAGTAAAAGGAAAGATTTTTGATACAATGCTGGCACACTACCTCATTGATCCGGATACGCGGCACGGAATGGATGTGCTGTCTGAAAATTACCTGGGTTACTCTCCGATTTCCATCACCAAACTGATCGGTGCTAAAGGGAAAAATCAAATCACCATGCGGGATGTTCCGGTAGAAGAGGTGGTTGATTATGCTGCGGAAGATGCTGATGTTACCCTGCAACTTGCCCATGTTTTCGAACCTAAATTAAAAGAATTAAATGCAGCTAAACTAGCCGAGGAAATAGAGAATCCTTTAGTTTATGTTTTAGCAGATATTGAAAAGCAGGGTGTACGTATCGATATGGATACACTCAGAGCCTACTCTGCCGAACTTGAAATTGAAATAAGAAAAGCTGAGCAAAGTGTTTACGACAAAACAGGGGTTAAATTTAATCTGGCTTCCCCGAAACAACTTGGAGAGGTTTTATTTGATCACCTGCAGTTAGATCCTAAAGCAAAGAAAACCAAAACCGGACAATACCAAACAGGGGAAGATGTTTTAACCGCTCTGGCCAGTAAAAGTGATATTGTTCAGGATATTCTGGATTTTCGCCAGCTGCAGAAATTAAAGTCGACTTATGTTGATGCCTTGCCTTTAATGGTCAATGAAAAAACCGGACGGGTACATACATCTTATAATCAGGCCGTAGCCGCTACGGGCAGGTTAAGCTCCAACAATCCAAACCTTCAGAATATTCCTATACGTACCGAACGCGGAAGAGAAGTGCGGAAAGCATTCATTGCCCGCGACGACAACCATATCTTGTTATCGGCGGATTACTCGCAGATCGAGCTGCGCATTATTGCGGAGATCAGTAAAGAAGAGAATATGCTTGATGCTTTTAATAAAGGCATAGATATTCATACAGCAACTGCGGCTAAAGTGTATGGGGTAAGTATCGAAGAAGTAGATAGTACGCAACGTAGAAATGCAAAAGCAGTAAATTTTGGAATCATCTATGGGCAATCTGCATTCGGGCTTTCTCAAAATCTGGGCATTCCGCGTAAAGAGGCTGCTGAAATCATTGACCAGTATTTTACGCAATACCCCGGAATAAAACGATACATGAGTGATACCATGAACTTTGCCAGGGAAAACGGTTTTGTAGAAACGATTATGGGTAGAAGGCGTTATCTGAGAGATATCAACTCGGCAAATCAGACTGTACGTGGCTTTGCTGAACGAAATGCCATCAATGCACCGATACAAGGATCTGCCGCAGACATGATCAAAATTGCGATGATCAATATCCATCGGGAAATGAAAGCGCAAAAGCTTCAATCGAAAATGACCATGCAGGTGCATGATGAGTTGGTTTTTGATGTAGTGAAATCAGAGAAAGAGATGATGAAAGCGATTATTCAGGATAAAATGGCCAATGCTATAAAACTGACCGTTCCGATAGTAGTAGAAATTGGCGAGGGAGAGAACTGGCTGGAGGCGCACTGATTTTTTATTTCCCGAATAATACCTAACTTCATTAAAACTTCATCCCGATTAATCAATTTTATATCAACAAATTAAAGAGTTAAAAATTAAACAACGAGTATGAAAAAGTTATTGAGTTTAATCGCAATCGCAGCATTTGGTTTGAGTACAGCATTTGCTCAAACACCTGCCACAACAGCACCTGCAAAAGCTAAAACTATTGCTAAAAAAGAAGTAAAAACCACTACTGCTCCGGTTAAAGCAGGTGTGAAACAAGAAGCGAAAAAAGTGGAAACCAAAACGACTACTACTGCTGCCAAAGTAAAGGCTGATGGCACGCCGGATATGCGTTTTAAAGAAAATAAAGCAAAGGCAGTAACTAAAGTTGCTGGTCCTACGAAAAAGGACGGTACAGCCGATATGCGTTACAAAGCAAATAAAGCTGCTGCTAAAAAGAACTAGGTTTAGGTTTATAATTGAAGGGTCCCGCACATTACATGTCGGGGCCCTTTTTTTGTTTTATAGCGTAACGGTTTCACCAATTGCAGGAAGCAATAATGTTTTATTTTCCCTTTTGAATTTAGCCACTGCTTCTTCAGTATCAATGGTTATCGGTGGGAAAGTATTATAGTGAACGCCAATTACCTGATCGCATTCGGCGTATTTGGCTGCAATGATGGCATCGTCCACATCCATTGTATAATGCCCACCAATCGGTAAAATGGCATAATCAAGGTTGTACAATTCAGCCAATAACTTCATCTCTACTGTTAAAGAAGTATCGCCGGCAAAATAGATCGTTTTACCTTCCAGCGTAAGTACGAATCCTGCCGGGTTACCACCATAGCTGCCATCAGGATTTGAGCTGCTGTGTACAGCCCAAACGGTACGTAGTTTGCCAAAGCCAAACTGTTGCGTGCCAAAGTTAAGTCCGGTGACTTTTTCAATGCCTTGCTCACTAATCCATTTTGCAACTTCAACCATGGCAATTACTTCAGCATTGGTTTGTTTTGCCAGCTCCACTAAGTCTGCAACATGGTCTCCATGCCCATGACTCACCAGGATATAGTCGGCTTCGATTTTCGAAGAATCGATATCCTTGGCTAAGGGGTTTGATTTAATAAAAGGATCGAAAAGGAATTTTTTGCCCTCTGCTTCGATTAAAAAGCACGACTGGCCGTAATAGGTGAAATTCATTCTATCTGGATTTAAGTGTGGGGTATAATGATGTATTCATTCAGTTTATGGTTTGGTCTTAACCACCAAACATTCCACCTAAACCACCAAGCATATCTTTTGCTGATGCCTGCATTTCCGTCGCACTTACCTGTTCTGCACTGGCTAAGGCTTTATTTATTGCAGTTAGAAGCAGTTCTTCAAGCTCTTCTTTATCTGCCTGTTTTAGAAATTCCTCGTTGATGGTTACACCGGTAATGGTTTTATTTGCAGTAGAGGTAATTTTTATCGCTCCGTTTTCTACTTCTCCGTAAACGGATACAGTATCTAAGCGTTTCTTAATCTCTTCGGCTTTTTGCTGTGCCGCCATTAATTTATCAAACATAATCTGTTATTTTAATATCAAACGAAATTAGGGTAAATTGTGTTTTGTAAAGATGAATTTATATCATCTTTAGGTTAAGATGATAGCACTAGTCCTCATCGCTGCCCGGTAGGCTGCCGTTTCCATGGTAAGCTCCCTTACGGATGATGGGCATGTCCAGGTGCTTATAAAGATCATCTAAATGCATCAGACTACCATTGGTGAGGTTGCCCAGAAATATAACGATAATGTTCTTGTTCAGATCACGTACGTAGATGTGACGGAATCCATGCCACCAGCCGGTATGATAAACTACCTTATCCATTTTCTCCCCGTCGAACATTCTCCAGCCATAGCCATAATTGAAGTGACCGTTAACAGGCTTATTTCGCCCCACATAAGATGAGTCACTACTTTTTTTTGTAAGCAACCGGCCGTTTTTTAAATATTTATCATACAAAACCAGATCGTGTATGGTGCTGTAAATTCCTTTATCACCAACCGGGCCATCCAAAAAGTTTTGTGCTACCGAGTATCTCCAGCTGTTGCGGTCGTGTCCCACCACGTCTACCGGGATCTTTTCGTATTCAGTGGTACTATAAACATGTGTATGCTTCATTCCTGCAGGTTTGAAGATATGCTCCATCATGTACTGCGAGTAACGCTGACCGGTCACCTTTTCTATAATCGCGCCCAACACCATGAAATTTGAATTGTTGTAGTGGAAGCGGTTGTCGGGTTTAACATACGGATTGGGCTTACGCTCGGCAATGATATTCATGACCTCCTGGTTGGTTACACCCTTTTTCATATTTCGTTTCTCCTTGCGCCATATGTCGTCAATGAAATAAACGTAGTTCATCATTCCACTGCGGTGGGTAAGCAATAATTTCACCGTAATACCATCGTAAGGAAAGTTTGGAAAGAATTTTTTAACGTTGTCGTTTAGTGAAAGTTTTCCTGCCTCAACCAGCTGCATAATGGCTGTTCCGGTAAAGGTTTTGGTAATGGAAGCCAGTTCAAATTCAGAATCAATTTTTAAGCTGTCGCGATGCAGGTAGTCGGCCCAACCAACGGCTTTTTCATACAATATTTTACCATCCTTTGCAACCAGTACATTCCCGTTGAAAGCGTATTTTCTATGAAGGTTGTCAACAAAATCTCCAATCCATTTATCCCCTTTTGCAGGGTTGTAAGCGATTAGAAGGCTATCGGCTTTATCGTCTTCTTTAACGCGTATTCTGGCATCGGCAGCTTTTTTCTCTTCAGATTTTTTACTATTACATGCAGTGATTAAACTTATGGAGAGTGCTAATGCTGAACATATGTATCTAAAATTCATTTATATCAAGGATAGTGTATTTAAAACCCGAAAATTAAAGAATTTAGACCGTTAAAACGAAAGAGTTTTAAACATTTGCGCAGTTTTGATTATACCAGCATTCGAATAGATGACCCTTCATGCCGTAAACCGGGTCATTATCAGGGCTTTTAACTTTTGCAATCTCCTCATCGGCCTCCGGGCGCTCTTCTGCCCTGCCATATTTAATATTGTAATCTGCTCCGTTGGGATATGCGCCTACTACAGTGAAGTCTTCGCTTGATTTTAATTTCATGTGAGCTACGCCTGCAGGTATCACCACTACATCGCCTTTATCCAGCTCAATGCAAACGCCATGGTCACCTCCAAACTGAACATCTGCTTTGCCACAGAATACGCCCATCACTTCATGTGTGTTGCTGTGATAATGCTGATAATCGAAAATACCATCAACCCAGGCATTTGTATAGCCATTTTGTGCAAAAACCTTTTTAATAACCTCTTCCGTTTCATCAGGGTGAATGAGAAAGGCACCTTTATAAATCATTAGAGGAAGGTTTGGGTTATTGGGGAAATTACCGTTTTCTTCTATTTTATGTGCTACCAGATAGGCTTCCTGTACTAATTTTTCTTTATCCATGACGAGGGTATTTCATTAAGTAACAAAGTAATGGAGAAAGGGTTTAAGATTTATTTCGAAGGCTTCGTTAGATCAATGTGCCTTGCATGATCTTAATCTGCGGGACATTTTAGTTCCATAGCCCTTAAAACAAAAAAGCCATTCCTGAAAAAGGAATGGCTTGATATGTTAATCAGCCGGGGGGCTGAAATAATCGTTAACTGCTTACGCGAGTAATCTGATTGGCTCTTCTAATAAACCTTTTAATGTTTGTAAGAACTGTGCTCCGGTTGCTCCATCTACCACACGGTGATCACAACCTAAAGTCAATTTCATTACGTTACCTGGAACTACAGCACCATTTTTAACAACAGGAACTGCCTGGATCGCTCCAACTGAAAGGATTGCGCCATCAGGAGAGTTGATGATTGAAGTAAACTCATCGATACCAAACATACCCAGGTTAGAAACTGTGAAAGTACTTCCTTCCCAATCTGCAGGTTGTAGTTTTTTAGCTTTTGCTTTTCCGCCAAAATCTTTTACCTCAGCAGAGATGTGCGATAATGATTTACCATCAGCAAAACGAACTACAGGCACCAATAAACCATCTTCAACAGCCATAGCTACACCAATGTTAGTATGCTCATTGAAACGGATTTTGTCACCACCCCATGATGAATTAACTGCCGGGTGTTTTTTCAAGGCAACAGCAACTGCTTTAATTACGATATCGTTGAAAGAAACTTTTACCGGAGCAACTGCATTGATCGCCGTACGGGCAGCCATTGCATTATCCATATCAATACTTACAGTTAAGTAGAAATGTGGGGCAGTAAACAAACTTTCAGCTAAGCGTTTTGCAATTACTTTACGCATTTGCGAAACCGGTGCTTCAGTATATTTCACTTCTCCTACGAATGTAGGAATAACAGGTGCAGCTTTTTCTGCAGCCGGAGCCGATGATGGAGCTGATTCTGATTTTGCCGGAGCAGCAGTGGCTTTGAAGTTTTCAATATCTTTTTTAATGATACGTCCACCTTCTGCACTACCAGCAACCTGTGCTAAATCGATTCCTTTATCTTTAGCAATTTTCTTAGCCAAAGGCGATGCTTTTACACGGCTATCGGAAGAACTTTCTGCAACAGGAGCTGAAGTAGAATCAGCAGTTGTAGCTTGTTTTTCTTCTTTCGGTGCTTCTTCTTTGCTTTCAGCTTTTGCAGCCGGAGCAGACCCACCTGCTAAAATTCCGCTTACGTCAGTTCCTTCCGGACCAACAATAGCGATAATTCCGTTTACTTTAGCCGCCTGGCCTTTTTCTACACCGATGTGTAATAAAGTACCAGTTGCATAACCCATTACTTCCATAGTAGCCTTATCGGTTTCTACATCAGCTAAAACGTCATCATCTTTAACTTTATCACCAACTTTTTTATGCCATTCAGCAATAACGCCTTCAGTCATGGTATCACTTAACAAAGGCATGCGGATAACCGTTACGCCTTTTGCTGCTAATTCTTCTTCACTTAAACCACCGCCTTGAGCAGGAGCAGCTTCTTCTTTTTTATCTTCAGCTTTAGGAGCCTCATTGCTTTCGGCTTTTGGAGCCTCACCACCTTGTTCAGCCTCTAACGCTGCTTTATAGTCTTCGCCTTCTTTACCTATAACGGCCATGATGGCATCAACAGGAACAGCCTGACCTTCTTCTACGCCTACGTATAAAAGTGTACCATCCCAATAAGATTCCATATCCATTGTTGCCTTGTCAGTTTCTACTTCTGCCAAAACATCACCGCTTTTCACTTTATCGCCTACTTTTTTATGCCACTTCGCCAAAACCCCTTCGGTCATGGTGTCGCTCATTTTGGGCATTTTAATTACATCAGCCATTATATCTAATTAATTGAAATCTTGTTAATATTAGTCCATTACGTAAGGGTAGTTCTCAGTCATGTATACATCTTTGTATAACTCAGATGCATCTGGCCAAGGAGACTCTTCTGCAAATTTTACAGCCTGATCTACAATCGCTTTAACTTTTGTTTCCACTTCTTCGATCCATGCCTCATCAGCATATTTCTCTTTTAAGATGGTTTCTCTCGCGTGTTCAACAGGATCTTTTGCTTTGTAATCTTCTAACTCTTCCTTGGTACGGTATTTCGCCGGATCAGACATTGAATGACCACGGTAACGGTAAGTTCTCATTTCTAAGAAAGTAGGTCCTTCACCTTTACGTGCGCGTTGAATGGCTTCATCCATTGCATTGTGTACAGCAACAGGATCCATACCATCAACCGGAGCGCATGGCATATCAAAACCTAAACCAATTTTATAAATATCGGTCATGTTGGTAGTACGTTGTACTGAGGTACCCATAGCGTAACCATTGTTTTCGCAAACAAAAATTACCGGTAACTTCCAAAGCATAGCCATGTTAAAAGTTTCGTTTAATGCACCCTGGCGTACGGCGCCATCGCCCATATAACAAATGTTAACATTATCAGTTCCTTTGTATTTTTCTGCAAAAGCAACACCAGCACCTAGTGGAATCTGACCTCCAACGATAGCGTGGCCACCATAAAAATTATGTTCTTTGCTAAACATGTGCATTGAACCACCTTTACCTTTTGAGCAACCTGTAGCTTTACCATACATTTCTGCCATGATGCTGTCAGCACTTACGCCTAAAGCTAAAGCATGAGCGTGATCACGGTAAGTGGTAATCATCGAATCACCTTTTTGCATTGCAGATATTGCACCTGCAACTACAGCTTCTTGTCCAATGTATAGGTGACAAAAGCCACGAATTTTTTGTTGTCCGTATAACTGGCCTGTTTTCTCTTCGAATTTACGCATTAGTAACATCGATTCGAACCACTTTAACCAAGTATCTTTATTTATTTCTACTGCACTCATTTTAGGGTATTTGTTTTTTTGCGACAGCAAATCTAATTTTTTTATTGTAATTTTTGGCACTTTGCAGTGTAAAATCGTTATGGAACTTAGAATTAACAGTTGTTTTACAATCAAAGTCTTACAAGCATATCTGTTTTATGAAAACAAGGCATTCTAAAGATTTTCAACTTTCCGGTTTATCGCATTATGTATTGAATACAAAGGGAAATTAAATTTTGCAAAATTGTCTTTGACCCTAATTTATTAATTTCTCCCAATTACAAAATTCTTCTACCGTGAATGAGGCAAAATAGCGGCCTTTGTTACAAATTTTTTGAAAAAATAAATGAATGAGCACGATGGTTTATTACTATTGTAGCAGCCGCAGTTAAAATTTTCGATTTTTTATTTTGAAGACAATATATGGGCCAGATACGCGTTTCCTAACCAGCTGAAAAGGTGGAGATGTTAATAACTTTTACTTTTTAACATTTAACATTTGGATAACATTTGTATAATTGATATTTTTGGCAACCAACAATAAGCCCATGTGGTTTACGTTACTGTGTAAGTGAATACCCAAACATAACTGTATAACATGATTAAAAAATTTTTGTTTTCATCCCTAATCGCTATCTGCACGTTCTCAGCCGCATTTGCGCAAACAAAAACAAAAGAATCTGGTAAAGAATTAAACGATCCCGACAATTTAGCCTCTCAGTATTTTTCGCAGGTTATGGGCGTTGCAGTTGACGCAACATCGAATTTAAAGCTATACAAGTTTATTTATGAGTGGATCGGAACTCCATACAGTTATGGCGGATCGAGCAAAAAAGGAATAGATTGCTCCGCTTTCACTAAAGCAATCTACGATAAAGTTTTCAACACAACCATCAGAAGGAACTCACGCGATATTTTTAGCATGGTTGACCCTTTATCAAAAGAAGATCTAAAAGAAGGTGACTTAGTTTTCTTCAAGATTAAAAGCAGAAGCATTTCTCATGTCGGTATTTATTTAGGTGATAACAGATTTGCACATGCTTCCAGCTCTCGCGGTGTGGTCATCAGTAATTTAAATGAGCCATACTACAGCCGGTATTTTTATAAAGGCGGCAGGGTACTGGAATCATTTAAGAAAGAGTTTACAGTAGAATAAATTACGTAGCGGTTTTGGTGTTCACAAATAGCCAATTACATCGTTATTAAAATATATAATCCTCCCGAAGCAATTCCGGAGGATTTTTTATATCATTTAAATTCCATTCATGAAGTTCTCCGGTAACCTGATTTTATCCATATTTACCATTCTTGTCCTATTAAGCTGCACAAATAATAGCGCCCAGGTTGTCGTTCCGGCTGTCCCACAGGATACCCTCCCCGGAAAAATAAAGGATACCATTTCCATTACTGCAGTTGGAGATATCATGCTTGGATCTGCTTTTCCATCAAAAACCAACCTGCCACCCGATGACGGCATTAATAGTTTTGAGGCGGTTGATAGCTTACTGATGGGCGATATTGTTTTCGGGAATCTGGAAGGTTGCTTTTTAAATTCAGGAAATTCTACCAAATGTAACGGTGTTAATCCTAACAGTTGCTATGCTTTCCGGATGCCCGACCGCTATGCCGAAATTTATAAGAAAGCAGGTTTTAATGTCTTGAGTATTGCGAACAATCATGTTGGTGACTTTGATGCCAGGGGAAGAAAAAATACGGCCCGCCTATTAGATTCTCTTGAAATTCATTATGCCGGGCAGGTAAACAAGCCGTTCGAGATTTTCGAGAAAGATAGCGTTAAATATGCTTTTTGTGCCTTTGCGCCCAATGAAAATACAGTGTCGATCAATAAAATCACCGAAGCTAAGGAACTGGTGGCCCGGTTAAAGCAGCAGGCTGATATTGTAATTGTTTCTTTCCATGGTGGCGGAGAAGGTGCCCGGTTTGAACATGTGCCCAGAAAGAATGAGATTTTCTATAAAGAAAACAGGGGTAATGTTTATGCTTTTGCCCATGCTGTGATTGATGCCGGAGCTGACGTGGTGCTTGGTCACGGTCCTCATGTAAGCAGAGCGGTTGAAGTATATAAGAAAAAATTCATTGCTTACAGTCTCGGAAATTTCTGCACCTATGGCATGTTTAGCTTAAAAGGAAATAATGGTATTGCACCCCTGCTTCAGCTAAAAATCAACGCTCAGGGAAATTTTCTGTATGCTGATGTGATTTCCGTACAACAGGACAAAATTAACCGTTTAACCATTGATGGAAATGAGAGGGCTTTCAAAAGAATTATAGAATTAACAAATGCTGACTTCATCGGACATCAACTCCAGTTCGAGAACAACCGTATTACTGTAAAAGATTAGTTTCCTTTTACATCATTATCAATTTAATTCAGAATCTTTGTTGTATGAAAAAAGGACTGATTATTCATTATATTATTGCCATTGCAGCAGCGATACTGGTGCTGGCTGCTGCTTACTATATTAATCAGAATCCAAAAAATTTTTTATCGGCAGGCATTATCATACTTGCCGGTTGTCTGGTTGCTTTCAGTCAATATCAAATCATTAAACTGAAAGCAAAGCAAAAGTAACGGGAAATTATACTTCGTCTTTTGTATTCTTTACCAATCCTATTCCGGATACGAAAAATATTAAGCCAATGATACCATATACCATGAGACCTCTGGTATTCTGGCTGTGATTTACGAAACCATAACCCGCATAAATTAAACCGATTATTCCCAATATCGTCAGTACAGTACCAAATGTTCTTTTTACGTTCATGATTTAAATTTTAGTATCATATAGACAAAAAATATTTCCTTTTGTTTTGACCTGAACATTTAATGCATAAACCTTTGTATTTATTTTTTATAACTTCATAAAAAAATCTAATTATGCAATACACAATTTACATTCTCGTCGTAATCGGAATTCTCATCCTCTTAAGTTCTTTCGTTACCGTTAAACAAGGCACAATCGCTGTTGTAACGGTTTTTGGAAAATACCAGCGCCTGCTGAGGCCGGGATTGAATTTTAAAGTACCTTTAATTGAACAGATTTATTCGCGGATTTCGATTCAGAACAGATCTGTGGAGCTATCCTTTCAGGCCGTTACTCAAGACCAGGCCAACGTATATTTTAAAGCCATGTTACTTTATTCTGTAATCAATCAGGATGAAGAGACCATTAAAAATGTGGCTTTCAAATTTGTGGATGCAAGCAATTTAATGCAGGCATTGATCCGGACTATAGAAGGTTCCATTCGTGCTTACGTAGCCACGCAGAAGCAGGCAAATGTTTTGGCGCAAAGGAATGAAATTGTACTCCATGTAAAAGAACAAATCGATCAGGTTTTAGACGGATGGGGTTATCACCTGCAAGATCTTCAACTAAACGACATTACTTTTGATGAAGAGATTATGCGTTCCATGAGCCGGGTTGTGGCCTCAAATAATTTAAAAGCTGCAGCTGAAAACGAGGGACAGGCTTTATTGATTACTAAAACCAAAGGTGCAGAAGCGGATGGAAATGCCATTAAAATTGCGGCGACCGCAGAACGTGAGGCTGCTCAGTTACGCGGACAGGGTATTGCCTTATTCAGGGAAGAAGTTGCAAAGGGTATGACTAATGCTGCTCATGAAATGCAGCAGGCCAATCTGGATACATCGGTAATCCTTTTTACCATGTGGACAGAAGCCATCAAACAATTTGGAGAGTATAGCGAAGGAAATGTGATTTTCTTAGACGGGAGTACTGAAGGCATGAATAAAACCATGAAGGAAATGATGGCCATGCAACAAAGCCAGAATAATGCAAAGAAAGCTTAAAATTAATTCAAAATAAAAAAGGCCTGTGAGAAGTCTCACAGGCCTTTTTTGTATCTCAATCATTACGCTTAGAACTGCTGCGTAGTATTCCCGAGGTTCATTACATAATTACCAGACTGTTGCATAAAGTCGCCCATTACTTTTAACGATTCGTCTTCAATGAAATCAAATGAATCCTGTTTAGTAACCTTCTCCCCTTTTTTGATTGCCGGAAGACCTCTTAGTGCTCTCAATTCATTCTGTCTGGCTAAAGATTTGGCTTCCTGAGCATCGCGTTCTGCTTTTAGTTTAAGCTCATTTAGCGGAACTGAAATTTCCGAATCACGTTTTTTAAGGTCAGCAATATCCTGTTTCAGGTATTTAAAATCCAATGAACCTGCAATACGTTGCTCGCTGTTTTTAATTAAACCTGCCTTAACAGCTGTTAAGTTTGCTACAGCTTTAAAATTTGAGCTTGGGATTACATCCCATGGCAAAGCAGATGGTTCAGTATCTTCACCTATTTTATCCATTGGATAAACTGAAGGGAATGTAACATCAGGGATTACACCTTTATGTTGTGTACTGCTGCCAGCTACGCGATAAAACTTAGCCATTGTTAAGTTGATCTGTCCCAGGTTAATATCAGCAGTTGTTGTTGAACTAGGTGATGTGCCTACCGTTTTATCTCTTGAGATGATCGAAGCAATTTTTTGCAACATATTAGGATTAACCAGCTTGTTTAAGTCGATAGATGATTGAACTGTACCTTTACCATAGGTTTGACTGCCCATGATAATGCCGCGTCCGTAATCCTGAATAGCACCTGCAAAAATTTCTGAAGCAGAAGCACTTAAACGATCAACCATCACCCCAAACGGGCCATCCCATGCTACGCCTGTGTTCTCATCTTCATCTACCTCAATCTTACCGCGTAAATCTTTCACCTGTACCACCGGGCCTTTATCAATGAACAAACCGGTTAATGATATCGCTTCAACCAGAGATCCTCCACCGTTGCCACGTAAGTCCATTACAATTGCATTCACTTTATCGATGTTTTTTAGCGAGTCGATTAACTTTCTCACATCACGGGTGGTGCTTTTATAATTTTTATCACCGGCATTTGCAGCTTTGAAATCTGCGTAAAAAGCGGGAAGGGAAATGATTCCAATTTTATATTCTTTTCCGTTGGAGTTAACGGTTTTTACTTTTTTCTTCGCAGACTGATCTTCCAGAATTACTTTCTCTCTAAGCATCTCTATAATCACTGGCTTAGAAGACATTTCTTTTCCAACAGGAATTACCTTCAGTCGTACTTTAGTGCCCTTAGGCCCTTTGATTTTAGATACAGTGGCATCTAGTCTCCAGCCAACGATATCAACGAAATCTCCATCACCTTGTGCAACAGCAATAATTCTGTCGCCGGCACTCAGTTGTTTGCCCTTAAATGCAGGACCTCCCGGAATAATTTCAGCAATTTTTACCACTTCATTTTCCAGTTGTAAACGTGCACCGATGCCTTCAAATGAACGCGACATTTCCTCGTTGAACTCCGTTGCTCTTGATGGAACAAAATAGTTCGTGTGTGGATCTACTGATTCGGTAAAGGCATCCATCAGAATCTGGAAAACATCCTGATTATTGGTTTTAGATGTTTGTGACTGTAAATTCTGATAACGTTTGGTCAGCGTTTCTACATTCTTAGCCTCTGCGGTACCAGCCAGATTCAAGTTTACCAGTTCATATTTTACGCGCTTTTTCCAGTTGTCGTTCAAAGCAGTGGTAGATGCAGCCCATGGCATTTTCTCTCTGTCGTAAACGAAGGTGTCGTTTTCGTTGAAGTTGAATTTGGTTTTAATTTGTGCTAAAGAGTAATTAAAATATTCGTTTAAGCGCTTTGCATAAACGTTGTATATATAAAATGGACCGCTTAAATCTCCGTTTTTAAAGTCGTCATCAAGCGTGTATCTATATTTTTCGAAATCTTTGATATCCGAAGCAATAAAGTAATTTTTACCTTGATCCAGTGCTTTGATGTATTTGTCCAGGATCAGTGAAGAAATGGAATCATTGATCTGAATTTTTTTGTAATTGTAGCTTTCAATCAGATTAACAACTTCCTTAATTACCAGTTGTTGTTGCTCATCAGGTTTAACGTTGGTAACTCCCTCAACCATAGGCTGAGTTTTAGGTGCCGCGTGACAAGCGAGAACAGCAGCCGTAAAAATTACAAAAAATACTCTCTTTAACATCTCTTTAAATGATTTAAAATCCATTTTCAATTCTATATAGCCAATATGATACCATTTTATCGAAAAAACAAAAAAGAGA
This sequence comes from Pedobacter frigidisoli, assembly GCF_032678525.1. GTDB lineage: Bacteria > Bacteroidota > Bacteroidia > Sphingobacteriales > Sphingobacteriaceae > Pedobacter > Pedobacter frigidisoli_A. Next base: position 534,246 of record NZ_JAVTSE010000002.1, on the reverse strand, counting down.
CAGCATTATTACCGTCTCTTGTTAAAACTTTCTCAAATCTAGCTAAAAGCTTTTTATTTAACAATCTCTAGAGCTAACGTGACAGATTTAAAATTGTTTTATCATCCGCCAGGCTTACCTAGTCGATTACAGAATATTACAATTGATTGTTGATTTAACAGTTTAGCTTTTTGCTTTGGTGCTTGTTTTAGCCGCAATGAGTTCCCGGGCATCCCGGATCTGACTTTTGTACTGATTGCTTTTGATCGCAGTAGCCAGCCACTCTGCAGATTTTAAATCACGAAGTGCCAGCGTAAAATCCCTTTTCTTGATTTTTACCTGAACGATACCCAGAACGGATTCAATATAGGCATTGTCGCTTTTCAATTGTTTGGCCAAAATACCTTGCTGCGTGTAAAACCACATGGATTGGGTGTACTTGTTATTAGCGAGATAAACACGTCCCAGCAGATTATAGGAGTTCATCAAACCGGGCTTGCTGCCCATTTTGGAGTAATTCTTCAAGGCAACATTCAGTAAAATCTGTTCGGCATCACCAAAGCGGCCAAGCTGGTAGTGCATGTTGCTCATTTTTAAAATGGCCTGACCATACTTGCTGAAGTTTTTTATGGCATTGTATTCAAATGCAGCTTTACCAAAAAGTGTTAGTGCTTCATTGTAGTCACCTTTACGTTCTGAATCTTCAGCCTCTTCAAAGAAGGTATTTCCATCTTCGAGGTCAAATTTAGAGACGGCAATATTGATGGCTGTTCCACCGTTTGGTTCCTGATAATCGGATTTTTCGATGTTTTGAGCGTAAAGTTGTAATGAGGCAAAAAGGCTAATAAAAGCCAATACAATTTTGGTCATGCAACAAAAATAATACTTTAATTGAAACTTCAGCTAAATACCTGTAAATTAACATCAAAAGATGCCCACACCATGTAAGGGTGGGAATCGCAATGGTAGATTTCACCTGCAGCAGAAATGCCAATGATCCCGGCAAAGCCATCCAGTACAGCCAGTTCGGTAAAGGTTTTATCTGCGGCATCCTTCAAAGAAAAGCCATCGGTTACGCGGGTTACAATTTTGGCCGCCAATGCCCCGCTTACAATATCTTCTCCAACACCCGTGCATGAAATGCCTGCATGTTGATTGGCAAAGTTTCCAGCCACCGTTGCCGAGTCGCTCACCCTGCATGGTATTTCGAATCCTTTACCTCCGGTAGAGGTGGCAGCAGCCAGATTCCCTTCTGCATCAAGTGCTACACAACCTACGGTGCCTTTGTTGTTTTGCTGATTCAGTTTCGCCTCATATTCAGACTGCCGCTGAGGCGTAACCGGGTTAAAATAGCCGAAGCCATTCTCCCTGGCAAAGTGCTGGGCCCCCTCGCCACTCAAAACGCGGTCGTCGTAAGGGAGTAACTCTTTTGCAACCGCTATCGGGTTTTTAATATCTTCTACATTAATTACGCCGCTGAATTTTTCCGTTTTACCGTCCATCAGTGCCGCGCTCAGCCGAACCTTTCCATCGCTTTGAATTTGTGAACCTATACCGGCATTGAAAAGCTCATTATCTTCCAATAATGCAACAGTATACACCACGGTTTCTAAAGCGGTATGTGTTTTAAGGTATTCATGCCCAAGGCTAACAATATCCGAAAGCGCATCCTGTTTGGCTTTTTTGGTCTCCTGATTGGTGGACGACTCACTGAAGAAGCCTCCGTGTATAATGAGTTTCATTTTATTGGTATCGGGTGTCGGGTATTAAGTATCGGGTTAAAGATTTATGCTATTGGAGCAACCTTAGGGTGATGGATCACCAGACTGTGGTCTGTTAAATCATAAACATCTCCATCGCACATGACATGTACAACCATATTTTTGATGGATACGGGTTGCCCCATTTCCACATCGGTCAAGTTGGTATCGGCCATGTGTCTTCCGTCGACCAATATTACCATTCCGGAGCCAATGGCTTCCATGGTATGACCCTCTGAAATGAACAAACCGGTATCTTCTCCTAATCCAATGCCTAAAATACCTGGGTTGCTGGCGGCTGCATACAGTAAACGGCCTATTCTTCCCCGTTGAACAAAATGCGTATCCACAATTACATCATCAATAAAGCCAAGTCCACCGGTAATTTTAACCTCGCCTTTCAAAAGGGCATCTTTACTGCTGCCCTGATAGATCATGTTTTTAGAACTTGCAGCGGCTCCGGCAGATGTACCGGCAATTACCACAGGCTCGTTTCTGTATTTTTCTAATAAGAGCTGGTGTATTTTGGTTCCGCCAAAAATAGACGACAAACGCAACTGATCGCCTCCTGTGAAAATAATGACTTCTGCAGCCTTTATCCGCTCATAGTTTTCTTCGGCGTTTGCTTCTTCGCGGTTGGTAATATTTAATACGCCGAGGTTATGCACATCAAGTTGAGCATATGCTTTAATGTATTCTTCACCAACCTTTTCAGGCATTAGAGAGGCCGTGGTAATGATCTCAAACCGGGATTCTGTGTCGCGTACGGATTCTGTAGTAATTCGTTTTAAAATTCCACGCTCAAAAAAATTCATATTGTCAGGTAAGCCGAACTGCGTTTCTGCAAAGCTTCCTGTGTTGATTGCCCCACCAATAATAATGAGTTTACCTTTCGGAACCATTCTTTGTGTATTATAAGTATATCGAAAAACCCAAATATATCAGCTTAAGATAAAAAACACGACTTTTTTTGTCAATAATATTCTCTTTATTAACAAAAGTTGAAATTTTTTGCCCTTTAAATTCACTTGAATGATGCTGAAAACAAAACAAATAAGCCAGATTTTTGATTTAGCTATTTGGGCGTCTATTTTCAAAATAAATGTATAATTTACAGTCATTAATATTATCCATCAAATTGATTAAAAAGGCCATCCTAAACTGCATTTAGAAAACGAACAAAACATTACATGAAGATATTAAACATACAAGTATTAAGAGGGCCAAATATCTGGTCAATTAGCAGGAAAAAGCTTATCCAAATGCGACTGGATCTGGAGGATATGGAGCAGAGGCCAACCAATACCATCGACGGATTTAGTGAAAGAATAGAAAAACTATTACCCAGTATGTTTACCCACCGCTGTTCAAAAGGTGTTGAAGGTGGGTTCTTCACCCGTGTGAAAGAGGGAACATGGATGGGCCATGTGATCGAACACATTGCGCTGGAAATCCAGACGCTTGCGGGGATGGATACAGGTTTCGGCCGTACACGCCAAACTAAAACTGAAGGCATTTATAACGTGGTTTTCAGCTACCTGGAAGAAAAAGTAGGGGTCTACTCTGCCGAAGCTGCAGTTCGCATCGCTGAAGCACTCATTGATAACAGAGAATACGATTTGGAACACGATATCCATAGAATGAAAGAAATTCGTCTTCTTGAAGCATTGGGGCCGAGTACAGGTTCTATAGTGGAAGAAGCCGTAAGCAGAAGCATTCCATGGATCAGGTTAAACAAGAGTTCGTTAGTTCAATTGGGCTACGGCAAAAACCAGGTGCGTTTCCGGGCCACCATGACTGAAAAAACCAGCAGTATTGCGGTTGACATTGCCAGTAATAAAGAAGAAACCAAACGCCTCTTAACTGAAGCCGCCATTCCGGTAGCTTCCGGTGTTACCATTTCCAACCCTGATGAGCTGGAAGCTTCGGTGAAAAAAGTTGGCTTCCCACTCGTATTTAAACCTTTGGATGGAAATCACGGAAAAGGGGCTACTATTAACGTAAAAACAATGGAAGCAGCTGTAGCTGCCTTTGAATATGCCAAAACCTACTCACGTAGGGTAATTATTGAAAAGTTTATTACCGGGTTCGACTTCCGCGTACTGGTAATCGATCATAAAGTTGTTGCCGCAGCGCAGCGCGATCCGGCCCATGTAAGAGGAAATGGTATTCATACCATTCAGGAACTTATCGATAAAGAAAATGAGGATCCACGCCGGGGTTACGGACACGAAAATGTGCTGACAGAAATCAGTGTAGACCGCGATACGTTAGATTTGCTGGCTAAAAAGGAGTATACCTTAGAAACCATTCCGGAGAAGGGTGAAATTGTGTATTTAAAATCGACGGCTAATTTAAGTACCGGAGGTTCATCAATCGATGTGACGGATATTGTTCACCCACAAAACATATTTATATGTGAGCGTATTTCCAGAGTAATTGGTCTGGATATTTGTGGTATCGATATCATGGCGCAGAATTTAACGCAACCTTTAACTGAAAATGGCGGTGTGGTGTTAGAAGTGAATGCGGCCCCGGGATTTAGAATGCACCTTGCACCGAGTGAAGGTTTGCCGCGCAACGTAGCTGCATCGGTAATTGATATGCTATATCCGCAAGGAAAATTGTCACAGATTCCAATCATTGCGGTAACCGGTACCAATGGAAAAACCACTACTACACGTTTAATTGCGCACATTATCCGGAGCAATGGAAAACGTGTTGGTTATACTACCAGCGACGGTGTTTATGTACATAACACCATGTTGATGAAGGGTGATACCACCGGACCGGTAAGTGCTGAATTTATATTGAAAGATCCTACAGTGGAATTTGCCGTTCTGGAAACTGCCCGTGGAGGCATTTTAAGGGCTGGGTTGGGATTTAATGCCTGTGACATCGGTGTAGTGACTAATATTCAGGAAGACCACCTGGGGATAGCTGATATTCACAATCTTGATGATTTAACCCGGGTTAAAGCGGTGGTAATTGGCGCCGTTCGCCGGAAGGGCTGGGCAGTATTAAATGCTGATAATGGCTACTGTGTGAAGATTGCCAGAGATGCACGCTGTAATGTGGCTTATTTCAGTATGGATGAAAACAATCCGGTAATAAAAGACCATTGCAAAAAAGGTGGAATTGCTGCCATTTATGAAAACGGGTATATTACCATTAAAACCGGCGACTGGAAGCTTCGTGTAGATAAGGCTACACACATTCCTTTAACCTTCGGTGGTGCGGTAAACTTCATGATCCAGAATGTACTGGCCGCAACTTTATCGGCTTATTTATGGGGATACAAACCTGAAGACATCCGTTTGGCACTGGAAACCTTTATTCCATCTGCAGCACATACCCCTGGACGGATGAATGTATTCAGATTCAAAGATTTCAAAGTTCTGGTAGATTTTGCACATAATCCTGATGGCTTTAACGGCGTAAAAGCTTTCCTGCAAAGTGTTGAGGCCACTGAGCATGTGGGTATTATCTCTGGGACAGGCGACAGGAGGGATGAGGACATTGTGGAAACTGCCCGGATTGCAGCCCAGATGTTTGATAAAATCTATATCTGTCAGGAAAAATATTTGCGTGGCAGAGAGCAGCAGGAATTGGTTGAGCTTCTGGTGAAGGGGATTAAAGAGGTAGATCCTAATAAGGAGATCATTATCAATAACAGAAGTACGGAGTGTCTGCAAGATGCGATCAGTCATGCTAAGAAAGGTTCGTATCTTACTATTTTAAGCAATACAATCGACAATACTATTCAACGGGTGACCGAGCATTTAGATAAAGAGCTGGAAGCATAAGCACCAACTATAAAGCCGCCTGTTTGCAGATCATCATCTGTAAACAGGCGGCTTTTTTAATGGGGGATTTTAAGGCTATTGCTTATGCCTGTGAATCACGTAATCTTTTAATCTCATCATGAGAAGTTCTTAATGAAGCTTTCTGATCAGAAATCAACGCCCTGATGTTTGCAGGAAGTTCTTCTTCTTCTAAAGCTGACTTATAAGCATTTTGAGCAGCGTCTTCTCCAAACTCACAGTTATTTAATACAGTTTGGCGATCGTGGCCTGTGAACAAAGCTTTAACGTCCATCCATCCTCTGTAAATTTTTCCTGAAGTGGTTGTTCCCGTTTCGATATCTTCACCTGAAGCGGCAATCTCCGTTGCAAGGGCCATTTTATATTTCTGACTCTCTTCAATCATATTTAGGAATAACGATTTCAAATCAGCGTCGGCATCTGTTAGTTCTTTACGTGCTTTTTCATAACCTGCAATACGGTCGTTATTGATTTGAACAAGATCATTTAAGATTTCTGATGTTACTGTTGTAGTTTTCATGTTTATAGATTTGATGTATAGGTTCAACATGATCAGACACAAAAGGTTTGTCATTTTTGTAAAAACGAATCTATGCCCAGGTGGTGTTGCATGCAAACTAAAGAAAGCATCAATATCTTTCTGTCAAGTTTCAATCGCAGGTTTTTACTTATTGTTCAGACCAGAAATCCGCATTTAATAATTTGACGATACCTTGCTGTAGTTTAACTTTTTCTGATTGCCAATGGCATATGCAATCCCGCCTGAAAGGTGTTTTAAGAATTTATCTTCAGTCCAGGTTTCTTTAGTATGCCCCATGGATGTATAGAATGCCCTTCCACCGTCAAAGTCGTGGTACCAGCTAAATGGATGGTTCGGTCCGTTCTTTCCTCCGGTATATGAACTTTCGTCAATATTTATGAGTACTTTGATATCGGGGTTGATATTTTTGAAATTGTATAACTCATCTTTATGCATCCACACAGAGTCGGTGATGAATTTTGTTGACGGATGGTTGTGATCTTTCACAATGAATCTGGCTTCCTGTACAACCGGGTGACTAATGAAATAGGCGCCCGCAAGTTTGCCGTACCATGGCCAGTCGTACTCGGTATCTGTTGCGGCATGGATACCAACGTACCCGCCTCCAGCTTGTATATAACGTTCAAAAGCAATCTGTTGCTTGTCATTCAGTACATCCCCTGTGGTGCTGAGGAAAACAACAGCAGCGTATTTCTTTAAATTTTCTTCTGTAAAGGCATCAGCATTTTCAGTGGTATCTGCCACAAAGTTATTGCTTAAACCCAGTTTTTGAATTGCCAGCTTCCCTGTCTCTATGGAGTTGTGTCTGTATCCCTTGGTTTTGGAGAACACTAAAATTCTTGCTGTTTTTTTACTGTTAATGAAGCTTTGAAACAGAATGATACTGCAAACCAGCAGGCATATAGAAACTGCGTTTTTCATAATTGGTTAGTTTGATAATTTAAAAGATAAATTTAAGAAAGTTGTTTGATAATTTCTTTACATCTCTCTTCAACCTGCAGGCATACCGGATTAAATAATGCATCATCCCAGTATGGATCGGTTACTTCGTCATTGTCGAGAAACAGTTTTACCTTGTTGCGCTCTTCTTCATTCTGAGCAAGATTTTGAACATCTTTCAGGTTATTCCTGTCCATTACCAGAATCAGGTCATACCTGGCAAACATGGAATGGTTGAATTGCTGCGCGCGTTGTGTGCTGATATCATATCCAAAGGATTTTGCTGCTTTCACACTCCTGTGATCCGGGGCTTGACCAATATGCCAGTTTCCTGTTCCTGCAGAAGCGATTTCCCAGTCCAGGTTTTGTGTAGCCGATAAATGTCGCATGATACCTTCTGCCAGTGGTGAGCGACAAATGTTACCCAGGCAAACCATTAAAATTTTCAAAATCTGATCTTTATTATTAGTCCTTAAATACAATTAAAATGATTAGCCTGTTTAGTTTATTAGCTGATGAGCAACAGGGGCTTAAAGCTTATTTGTAAATGGTGTTCAGCATTTGCGCAAGGCGCACTCCCCCTTTTAACAACTGTTCATTAAGGGTACCAACCCAGTCGAAATTGTAGCGATAGCTTAGCTTAGCATCTGGTTTGGTATAATCATATATTTTTGAACAAACCTGATAAGACTCGTAAATGCAATCTTTTAAGCTTGTGTTTCTCCAGTTGTATAGTTGAACAGCTGATGGATGATTGATTGCTTTAGTGTATTCGGTGTAGCTTAGTTGCTGATACTCGATCAACTGTTCATCCCATACCCGGTGTAGGTTGGATTTTTCGTTGAACCAAAGTACTGAAACCCTGTTCCCTCCCAAATCTTCTTTATGTGCAACGTGCATGGGCTGACACAAATCGCCAGCCATGTGAATTAGCATACGTAATGCAAGTTGTTTTTCGCTCGCTGTGCTTCCTGGTTTTTTTAGGACAGCTGTTAGCTCAACGATTTTATTGTATAGGTTGGGGGCTTTTTCAGTCTCCAGAATATTATATACACCTTGCTTGTCCAGTCCGCCTGGAAGATTGACAAAATGCCAGTTGTAAAGATAGTTGTAGGTTGAGTCTGACTTGATAAAATCGCCCCAGTTAGCCGACATTGCAATACTTTCTGATCCCAGAATTGCCTGTACTGCTTTCCGGGCTTTAGCGGTCAGGTAACTATCGGCAATTTCTCCGACTACGCGGTGGCCAATCATACCCCATGCGTTGGCTTGCAGAGGAAGGTAGGCTATCAAGCCAGCGGTAGCTACGGTAATAAGTCTCTTTTTGATTGATTTGAATATCATATTATAATTCTTTTTGTACACAGGTAACTTTTTCCTTTAAGGATAATTTAATTTCTCTCTGGTCGCTCAGGCTTTGTAGTACCAGGGTATCTGCTGATTTTTTTCTGATCAGGAAATTCTTTTCATATCGCCCGATTCTGTAGCACCCTGAAATCTTTTGCTTATAGTTTGCATTGGTGAAGGTGGCGCCAACAAATAGGGTATCGCCCCGAACGGCATATACCCCTTTGGCATATTCTTTCCAGATGCCATGGTTGTAACAGGAGTCTTCGTAAAAATTGGTTTTGCTGTGGGTTACAAAGTCGATGTAAACTGAATCGCAGGTGATCCTGAAGTGATGCTGGGTGTAGTTACTTAACTTATTGCTAAATGCAACCGAATCTTCGTTCCAGATGCCCTGCATAAATTCCTCTCCTTTGCCCTGAATGTTTGGACGGGAGGAACAGGCAAACTGTAAAACAGAGGTTGTCAAAAGCAGGAGTAATAAATGCTTCAACCGGAAACCTGCATTGAACGCTTTCAAGTTGGCAAACTTAATAATTGAAGACATATTTATTTAAACTCGTTCGGTGGGAATGAATCAGGGAAGTTTGTTAAGCTATTTACGGTATTGTAAATGAGTATCAAAAGGCCAGCTGAAAAAGAGATTCCACCGAAAAATCCAATGATCCCTGCGATGCTGTAATAGCTGCTCGTTTCGGTCATCGAAAGATTACGTGATTGCATCAGGTAAGGCATTAGTACCGTATAAAAAACGCTGATCAAAATTGAAATACCTGAACCAATCAACATTAGAATAGAATCAATTTTTACTTGTTTGGAAATATAATAACAGCAAGCGATGAAAATAATCAACGGTGATAAAAGTGAAACAAGGCTATACAATACTGTCATAAGTGAATCTCCTATATTTATTTAACAAATTTAAACCATGTTGGCTAACAGCTATTTCAATGGCGAATTTCGCGTGTTACAATCCAGGTAGCTCATTTGATAAAGGTTGCTAACACTTGCCTGATGAGGCAGGGGTTAGCAACTTTGTATAAAGCTTATTTCAGGCTTCCAACCATATCTTCCGGACGTACCCACTCATCGAATTGTTCACTGGTTAGTAAACCCAATTCTACAGCTGCAGCCTTTAATGTTTTATTTTCTTTATGTGCTTTCTTAGCAATTTTTGCCGCATTTTCATAACCCACATGAGGGTTTAGAGCAGTTACCAACATTAGAGAGTTTTGTAAGTGCTTTTCTATCTCTGGTAAGTTAGCTGTAATTCCTTCTGCACATTTCACAGTGAAAGAAACACAGGCGTCTCCAAGTAAACGAGCCGATTGTAAAACATTCGCTGCGATTAAAGGTTTGAAAACATTCAATTCGAAGTGACCTGACATTCCACCAACCGAAACGGCTACATCATTACCGATCACCTGTGCGCAAACCATGGTTAATGCTTCTGGTTGTGTTGGATTAACTTTACCAGGCATAATTGATGATCCCGGCTCGTTATCAGGGATTACAATCTCCCCAATTCCACAACGGGGACCAGAACTCAACATCCTAACATCATTGGCCACTTTCATCAAGGCAACTGCCGTGCGTTTTAACGCGCCGGAGAGTTCTACCATGGCATCGTGAGCGGCTAAAGCTTCAAATTTATTCGGAGCAGTTACAAACGGAAGGCCGGTTAATTCTGCTATTTTTTTAGCTACCAATACGTCGTAACCTTTTGGCGTGTTTAAGCCTGTACCTACAGCAGTACCACCTAATGCTAATTCGGCAACCATTACCAATGCATTTTTAATTGCTCTGATGCTGTTGTCGATTTGCTGTACATAACCTGAAAACTCCTGACCTAATGTTAGGGGGGTAGCATCCATAAAGTGGGTACGGCCGGTTTTGGTAATTCCTGAGAACTCCTCTACTTTTTTAGCGAGTGCATTACGCAATTGCTCCAGTCCCGGAATGGTATTTTCAACGGTAAGTTTATACGCTGCAATGTGCATTGCAGTAGGGTAAGTATCGTTTGATGACTGTGATTTGTTTACATCGTCATTTGGGTGAAGCACTTTCTTATCATCAGCCAGCGCCCCTCCGTTAATCACATGAGCACGATTGGCAATTACTTCATTTCCGTTCATGTTACTTTGTGTACCTGAACCGGTTTGCCAGATTACCAGAGGAAACTGATCATCTAAATCTCCTGCAATGATTTCATCACAAGCTTTAGCAATTAATTCTGCTTTTTCGGCAGAAAGCACGCCAAGTTCAGTGTTTGCCAAAGCGGCGGCTTTTTTCAAATAACCAAAAGCATGGATAATTTCCTTAGGCATGGAACCTTCAGGGCCGATTTTGAAGTTGTTGCGTGAGCGTTCGGTTTGTGCACCCCAGTATTTGTCGGCAGGCACCTGAACCTCGCCCATAGTATCGTGTTCTATTCTGAAACTCATGATAATTTTGATTTGTATTGTCGCAAATTTAAGTTTTTTGCCTATAAAGCAAGGTATTATATTCGTTATTTCCCCGGGCTCTTTTTGTCGGAAGTTTTTCTCCTTTTCCAATTAACAGATTGCACATGAAACCAACCCTTTTTAGAGTGAGCGGCAGCCAACATCCATACCTGGTTGAGCCTTTGTTCACGGGGTGCTTACAGGGAATCTACAGGGGATCGACAGGACGTTAACAGGGATTTGCCCCTACTAACCCCCTATCAACCCCCTGTTAAGCCACTATTAATCCCCTGTCAACTAAAGTGGCTGGTGCGCGCCGATTGGTGATGTCGTATACTGGAATAAGTTTACAGTAAGAAGTTATGTTACTGCTATTTGTTTACTATGTTTTATACTTGAATAAGACAAGAAAAATTGCTTTGCCTATTGCTCTTTCCTGCGTAAATGAGCGGGGTATAATCGACTATCCAGGTCATGGATTCGGGCAAGAAAGCATTTCATAAAAACTAAATTCTGCCTCAAAGTGATCAAAAACTGTTTTAAAAGTTTCATTTACTATTTTGGGGTTTTCAAGTTGAGCGATTAAGTGCAGCTTTATGAAAAAAATAACATCATGAAAAAAATAATGTTACTGTATTTATTGTTGGTGACTACGCAGATTTTGAGTGCACAGAATAAAAACAAGTACCTTGTTGACGAATATGGAAACCCAATGCATTATTCACTGCTATCGAGATGGTCCAATTGCAATGTATTTATGCTTGTTGATGGTGGCACGAAAAAGGTCGTTCCCTATTTAAATTTAGATAACGCTCCGTTTGGAAACCTATCGCTGTTAACGGGGGCAAAGAGGATTGAGCTTGAGACAAGAATCCACAAAGATAGTATTCAACTCTACAGGTACTCAATAATACAAAATGATACAGTGCTTTTGAAAGATCAATTGATTCCTGATAAGGTAAAATTTACGTGGAATAGTGCGAGCGATTTTCCAGGTTATTTGACCATGGACTTGGGGAATTACAATATCGTCAACACAAAATTGGAGGTAAGAATGTATAAGTTACCACAAAAAAGCAAGGTAAGCTATAGCATTATTTATAACAAACCTGTAAAAGGTGCTCAGATATTGTTTACATCTGTTTACACTTCGAGAAAAGGACGGGGAAAAGATCCTGATCTCAAAGCCATTAAAAGAATATTCAGATATGCTGAAACCACAGGGCTTTTTACGTACACATCAAAGCCACTTAGTGAACCCTAAATTTGTAAAAAGCTGGCTAAAAGAAGATGGCGGGGTACTGCTGATGAACAGCGGAGAGAAAATCCCTGTTTCCAAACCCAACAGGGAAATAATTAAAGCTGTATTGGCCGGATAACGTGTCGGATGTAGATTTAATAATAACTTAATCTTATCTGAAAAACAAGTTTTAATGTTTGCTGTATATTCATCAAAATGATGATTATGGAACAGATGAGTGTTCGCCCTGATCAGGAGATCAGCTTCGAGTTTAGCCGGTTTCGTTTGCCGCAGTATGTAAATGAATTCAGGCCATTGCTCTTTAAAAATGGCGCAAGTTATTATGCCGTCTTAGGTCCTGATTTGCAAAATGGGATTTGCGGTTCGGGCGATACCCCCGAAGATGCATTGGTAGATTGGAACGACAAGCTTAGAGATCGGCTCCGGAACCCCGATCTCAACGATCCGGTAATCAAATACGTGATGGAAACCATCAATGCCTTGAAAAAGGAAATCTGATACGCCTCTTAGTTAAAGGTTTGCCTGAATTCCAACGGCGACATATTGGTTTTCTTTTTGAATAAGGTACTGAAAGACTGAGCGTGTTCGAAACCGAGTTTGTAGGCAATTTCACTGACAGAAAGATTGGTGGTAGAAAGCTGTTCTTTAGCTTTCTCTATTACTCTTATATGGATATGCTGTTGTGTATTTTGGCCCGTATGTATCCTTAACAAGTCGCTCAGGTAATTTGGTGTAAGGTTCATCTGTCCGGCCACATAATTGACCGTCAACAGCCCGTTTGCTGCGGTAGTCTGCTCAGAAAAATAAGCCTCCATAATTTGTTCAAATCTAATTAACAAATGGTGATTATTGTTTTTTCTTGTGATGAACTGCCTTTCGTAATAGCGCCTGGAGTAATTTAGCAGGAGCTCAATTTGCGAGAGGATGATTTCCTGTGTATGCCTGTCGATATGTCCACATTCAACGTTTATTTTATCCAGAATGGCAATGAGATTATGCTCTTCATCATCTGAAAGGTGCAAGGCTTCATTCACCGCATACGAAAAAAAGCCATAGCTTCCAATATTGGCCGCCAGCGGATGTTTAAGCAAAAAGTCGGGATGGAAAATCAATAAATAACCCGATCCGCATTCGGTATTGCGTAAATCCAGCTGCTGAACCTGATTTGGTGCCGTAAAACTCAGCACACCCTTATCGTAATCATAATGCTGCTGCCCGTACCTGATTTTTCCTGTTGCCTCTCTTTTCAATGCCACGCAGTAAAAATGGTTAACAAAGCCTTCCCAGATTTCATCTTCCAGAAATGTACATTGATCAAGGTTGATCACGCTCACCAAAGGATGTAAGGGTTCGGGTAATGATAATAACCTGTGGAACTGTGAAATCGATTCAATGGCATTCATATGTGCTAATTTAATCATTCTGAAAGAAGTATTCCATCTGCAAACAATTATCTGCAGATGGAAAGTGGTTTAATCGATTAGTCCCATACTGAACTCATCGTAAGGTAGCCCTGTATCGGTTCCCAACGGGATAATGCTTTCGAGACTATTTATTTCTGTTTCACTTAAAGTTATATTGGCAGCAGCCAGGTTTTGCTCCACATATTTTCGCCTTTTTGTGCCAGGAATAGGCAGGATACCTTTATTGATAATCCATGCCAGGGCAAGCTGAGATGGTGTCACATCCTTAGTAGCAGCAAGCGTTTCAATAGCTTTTACCAGTTCTATGTTTTTGTAAAAATGTGCTTCCTGGAACCGTGGGATTGCTCTGCGGAAATCATTCTCAGGCAGATCATCAATGCTTCGGATCTGTCCCGTTAAGAAGCCCCTTCCCAGTGGGGAGTAAGCTACAAAGCCAATTCCCAGCTCAGTTAGGGTTTGCAGAACGCCGCGAGCTTCAACTGTTCGTTCGAAAAGTGAGTATTCACTTTGAACAGCGGTAACCGGATGTATGGCATGTGCCCTTTTTACTGTGTCAGATGAAACTTCTGATAAACCGATATAACCGATCTTTCCTTCTTTAACTAAGTCACTCATGGTGCCAACCGTTTCTTCAATGGGTGTACTTTTATCCAATCTGTGCATGTAGTACAGGTCTATGTAGTCGGTATTTAAATTTTTCAGCGAACGCTCAACTGATTTTTTTACATATTCCTTTTTCCCGTTTATTGCCCATGTTACCTGGTTCTGATCATCTATTTCCCAACCAAATTTACTGGCTATGGTATATTGGTTCCGGTTTCCGGCAATTGCTTTTGCTATCAGCTGCTCATTTTTGAAAGGGCCGTACAGGTCGGCTGTATCCAGGAAGTTTCCACCGAGTTCGAGTGACCTGTGAATAGTCGCAATGGCTTCCTGCTCATCGGCAGGGCCATAAATGTGTCCTTCCTGAAATCCGGTCATCCCCATGCAGCCTAAGCCGATCTGAGCTACTTCCAACCCATTGCTTCCTAATTTGATTTTTTTAATTTCCATGATGTAGTGTTTTCTTCGCCTACAAAATTCGTTATCATGGATGCGGCAATTGTATGCAAATCCCCGAATGTTGTTTGCAAAACAAGGTAAAGCGATTGCAGTCCTGTTTTACGGGATGGCTTCAATAACATTAACGTAACGACATAAACCGATGAAAAAACAAAGCATCCTTTCCTTTCGGGCGGGATGCTTCTGAGTTGATGTTGTTACACAGCAACATGGATGTGAAATTAGGGTTTCATTATTAGCGCCATTGTAAACGGGTGTGTTTTCAACGGCAGCAAGATTTTATTTGTTTTTGCTATTTTAACTTGCTAAGTGCAATTTTAATCCTGGGAAGCATGTCTTTAATATCCTGTAAAGTGCAGGCACCTACCGACGCGCGAAACCATGGCATGCTATCTTCGTTTCCGAAAGCTGAGAATGGCACCAGGGCTGCACCTGCTTCCTTAATTAAATAGAAATTGACATCAGCACTATCTTTTAATAGTTGACCATCTTCTGTTGTTTTTCCAATGTAATCTATTTTAATGGTCAGGTAAATTGCACCCATCGGTTCAACAGCCTCCACATGGAAGCCTTCATTTTTTAATTCATTGAAGCCATTGTATAGTGCATTTAAGCTAGCCTGAATCTGCGCTTTAAAGCTGGTTAAGAAAGTATCAACCTGTGTTTTATCATTAAAATAATTAGACATAGCCACCTGCTCGGCTTTTGGTGCCCAAGCGCCCATGTGTCCAACTAAGGCTTTCATTCTGTTGATGATATCTTCAGGACCAAAACCCCATCCTACACGTACACCAGTAGCGGCTAAACATTTCGAACTACCATCTACAAAAACGGTAAAATCACGCATCGCCGGGCGTAATGAAACAGGATTTACATGCGCTTTTCCAAAGGTTAAAAGCGAGTAAATCTGATCGTACATTAAATATAGTGGTTTTTCGTCTGCTCCGCGTGAGGCATTTTCCTCTAAAACAACATCACAAATCTCTGCTAAAGAATCCGCATCGAACATGGTTCCTGTTGGATTTAACGGTGAACATAAAGCCAATAATGTTGCACCTTTCAGATGAGGCTTTAACTGCGTTGCAGTTGGCATGAAGTGATGCGCAGCATCGGTTTCAACAGCAATTGCTTTTGCAGAGGTGAGGTGGCAATAGTGGTTGTTGTTCCACGATGGCGCAGGGAAAACTACCGTATCTCCGGGATCAATTAATGCTAAGTAGGTAGCGTAAATTAAAGGACGGGAACCGCCGGAAATTAAAATACTGTTGGTGTTATATTCCAGACCAAATCTATCACTTAATAATTCAGAAACCGTTTCTCTTAATGTTAAAACACCGTCGGCAGGTGGATAGTTGGTTTGATTGGCGTTATATGCATCTACAATTCCAGCTTTTAGTTCTGTTGGAATGGGATAGATGTTTGCGTCAAAATCTCCAATAGTTAAGTTAGCGATTGACGCGCCTTTACGTTTCATCTCATTAACTTCGTTTCCGATTTTTATTATTTCCGAGCCAATTAAGGAACTGGCCAATACTGAAACTTTCATATTATTTATGTTTGTTGTTAGACACGTCGTACCTCGCAATGACGACCTAACGTATTAAATCTTCTATTGCTTTATTCACTTTTTCGAAACCAAACTGAGAGAGTACTTCTTTCATTCCTGCAGAAATCTGTTCGTTGCAAAGGTTACCAATGCTTCCTTCATGTGTATGGTGTATTTGGCTCGATGGTGCAAAAGTACCACTTTCTATCTGTTCGCCTACAATTTTATAGGCCTCTCTAAATGGAATGCCTTGTAACGCCAGATCATTTACCACCTCTACGCTAAACAGGTAATCGTATTTTTTGTCCTTCAGGATATCATCTTTAATGGTAATATTCTGAAACATAAAGGTTGCAATTTCCAGGCACTCATTTAATGAGGTAACGGCTGGAAAGAGATTTTCTTTCAACAATTGCAAATCGCGGTGATAACCTGATGGAAGGTTGGTAATCATCATGGCAATTTCATTTGGCAGGGCCTGGATTTTATTGCAACGTGAGCGGATTAATTCAAAAACATCGGGGTTTTTTTTATGTGGCATGATGCTCGAACCTGTGGTTAATTCTGCTGGGAAGCTGATAAAACCGAAATTCTGATTAATGAACAGACAAACATCCATCGCCATTTTTGCCAGGGTTGCTGCAACTGCACTCATAGCCTGTGCTAATATTCTTTCTGTTTTTCCACGACCCATCTGTGCATAAACCACGTTATAGTTTAAGCTTTCGAAACCCAATAGCTGAGTGGTTAAGGTTCGGTTTAAAGGGAAAGATGAACCGTAACCGGCTGCGGAACCCAGCGGGTTTTTATTGGTGATTTTCCATGCCGCGAGCATGAGTTCAAGATCATCGGCCAGGCTTTCTGCATATGCGCCAAACCATAAACCAAAAGAGGAAGGCATAGCAATTTGTAAATGCGTATAACCTGGCATCAGTTTATCTTTGTGTGAATTGCTTAGTTCGATCAGGAGATTAAATAAAGTAGATGTCTGGTTAACGATGTCCTCAATGCATGCACGGAAAAATAGCTTTAAATCAACGAGCACCTGGTCGTTACGGGAGCGGCCGCTATGAATCTTTTTACCGGCCTCACCAACGCGTTGTGTAAGCAGCCATTCTACCTGCGAATGCACATCTTCAACAGTATCTTCAATGGTAAAGTTCCCGGCCTCAATTTCTGCATAAATATTCTTGAGCTCCTGTTGAACCGTTTTTAATTCATCGGCGGTGAGTAAATTGATTGTTTCTAACATTTGTGTATGCGCCAGCGATCCCAGAACATCAAATTTTGCCATTTGTAAATCCAGTTCACGATCCTTCCCAACGGTAAAGCTTTCCACGAACTTGTTTACATCAATATTTTTTTGCCAGATTTTCATTTTTGATTTTTAATTTAAGGCCTTAATCTTCTGTATTTAACCTTGTATCACTGGTTTAAGCATGTTTACGTATCCCTCAACTCCTTCAGCTACTTCCCTGACATATAAAAACTCATCTGCCATGTGTGAACGGCCTGAAAAGCCGGGACCACATTTTACAGAGGGAATATCGAGTAAAGCCTGATCTGATGTGGTAGGCGATCCGTAGGTTGTTTTGCCTAATGCCACACCCGCTTGTACCACAGGGTGGTTTTTATCAATAGAAGAAGGTTTCAGGCGAATGGAGCGTGGGGTAACATCGCAATCTACGTTTGCACGGATGATTTCCAGAACCTCTTCGTTTGTATAAGCATCCGTAACGCGTACATCCACGGTGAAAGTACAGTTTGCAGGAACCACATTATGCTGAGAGCCTGCATTAATGATGGTTACGGTCATTTTAAGAGGCCCGAAAACCTCTGATACTTTTGGGAAATTGTAGTTTCTGAACCACTCAATGTCTTTGAGGGCCTTATAAATTGCATTTTCACCTTCTTCCCTTGCTGCGTGACCCGCTTTTCCATGAGACACACAATCTAAAACCAGCAAGCCGCGTTCAGCAATTGCCAGATTCATTTCTGTTGGCTCACCTACAATTCCGAATTCGAGCGCTCCCAAATCTGGCAGTACCAGTTCTAAACCATTGTTCCCTGAGATTTCTTCTTCAGCAGTGGCAGCCAGACAGATGTTGTATTTTAAATTTTCTTGTTCGTAATAGTACAAAAATGTACCAATTAAGGAAACCAGACAGCCTCCTGCATCATTACTGCCCAATCCGAATAACTTATCACCTTCAATTGCCGCATCATATGGATCGCGGGTATAGCCGGAATTTGGTTTAACGGTATCGTGGTGTGAGTTTAATAAAACTGTAGGTTTACTGGCATCAAAGTGCTTATTGTAAGCCCAAACATTGTTCATTTTACGTTGAGTTTTAATTCCCCGCTCTTCAAGAAACTGTGCAATCAGGTACGCTGTTCTATCTTCTTCCTTACTAAAAGACTGGATGCGGATTAACTGCCGCAACAAATCCAGGCTTTCTTTTTTTATATTTTCTAACAACATAGTATTGAGTAGTTGGTATCAAGTATTAAGACAGATCATCTCAAACTTGCCACTGTTATATTTGCTTTAAGCCTTAGCCTTCTGCTTTTAGCTCTCTTTGGTGTATAAATTCCCAGCTTTTAAAGCCGATAATTTAATGCCTTTTATTAACGATGAGCTAAAGCCGTTGTGTTCCATTTCGTTTAAGCCTGCAATGGTACAACCTTTCGGCGAAGTTACTTTATCTATTTCTGATTCAGGGTGCGTGCCGTGTAATAAAAGTAAATCGGCCGCTCCTTTTGCTGTTTGAACCGCCATTTTGAGCGCCTCATCTGCATGGAACCCAATTTCAACACCACCCTGCGATGCTGCTCTGATGGCCCTTAAAAAGAATGCAATGCCGCATGCACACAGTGCCGTCGCTGAAGTCATAAGATCTTCATTTATTTTAACCACAGAACCAACAGTTTCAAACATCCTGGTTACATCGGCGATGTTTTCAGCCGAGGCATTATCGCTGGCCATGCAGGTCATCGATTGCCCGATAGCGATTGCTGTATTTGGCATTACCCGGATCACTTCCACGTTATCGCCTAGTTTTTCGCGTACTGCTGCGCAACTTACCCCAGAGATTACAGAAATAACCAGATGTTTAGCGGGATCTACAGAATCATTAATTTCATCTAAAACCGTATTTAACTGTTGTGGTAAAACGGCAAGTATAATCACATCTGCACTGGTAACCGCTTGTTTGTTGTTGTTGGTTACTACATATCCGGCCTCCGCAAAGGATTTGAGGTGATCGGTGTTTCTTCGGGTAAGTACAATGTCTCCAGCCTTTGCAAAATCAGCCTTTATCAGGCCTTTGGCTAAGGATAAACCGATATTTCCGCTACCTATTATGGCTATTTTTTTCATCTGTATCTGCGTGTTATTTCTTTCTATTTCAACATCTTCGTTCCGAATACTCCTTCAGCAAGTTCGGCTAACTCATCTGCTTTGCCAATGTAAACTGCTGATACCCCCTTTTTTATGGCTTGGAAAGCGTTATGTAACTTAGGAATCATCCCACCCTGTACCGTTCCATCCGCTTTGAGTCCTTCGAATTCATTTGCTTTAATTTCTCTAACCACTGAGGCATCGTCGTTAACATCTTTTAGTACCCCCTTTTTTTCGAAGCAATAAACCAGGCGCGTCTCGTATAAATCCGACATGGCTACGGCTACTGAAGAGGCGATCGTGTCGGCATTGGTATTAAGCAGCTGTGTTTCGCCGTCGTGTGTAATGGCACATAAAACAGGAACCAATCCCGCTTTAAGCAAGCTATCTAAAGTAGATGTAGCAACTGATTGTTCATCTAAATCTCCAACATATCCATAGTCAATGTCTTTAACGGGGCGTTTTTTGGCTTTGATGACATTCCCATCTGCGCCGGTTAAGCCTATAGCATTGCTGCCTTTGGCTTGTAACTGTGCCACAATATTTTTGTTAATCAGGCCGGCATAAACCATGGTTACGATACGTAAAGTCTCAATGTCGGTAATGCGGCGGCCTTCGACCATTTTGGCTTCGATGCCCAAACTTTGTCCTAATTCGGTAGCGATTTTTCCGCCTCCATGTACGAGGATTTTGTCGCCCGGCAAAGCAGTGAAATCCAGCAAAAACTGATGCAGGTTTTCGGAGTTATCGATGACGTTTCCGCCGATTTTTATGATGGTGAGTTGGTTCATTCTTATCGTTTATATTTCCTCCAACATCGCTTTGATTACTGCCTGGGCAGCCCAAAGTCTATTCCCTGCCTCATGAATCACTAACGAGTTTGGTCCATCTAAAATTTCAGAAGACAGCTCTAAATCTCGGCGTACAGGAAGACAGTGCATTACTTTGGCGTCGTTGGTGAATTTCAGCTTTTCATTGTTCATCATCCATCCATCAGGATAAGTTAAAACTTTTCCGTATTCTTTATAACTGCTCCAGTTTTTAACATACACGTAATCGGCACCTGCCAATGCTTCTTCTATATTATACTGAATATTTGCCCCAGGCGTAAATTCTTCAGCCAGTTCATAACCTTCAGGTTGCGCGATGGTAAAATCGATCATTCCCTCTTCCTGTGCCTTACACATCCATTCTGCGAATGAATTGGGAACGGCCTGTGGTAAAGCTTTTACATGGGGTGCCCATGCCAAAACTACCTTTGGTTTGCGCCCGTCGGGTTGTTTAGTCCAGGTTTCGTGAATGGTGATAATATCAGCAAAGCTTTGTAAGGGGTGGCGGGTTGCGCTCTCTAAGCTCACTACCGGAACTGCACAGTATTTTACGAACTTATTAAAAAAGTCTTCGCTGTAATCCTCTTCCCGATTGGTCAGTTTCGGGAATGAGCGAAGGCCTAAAATATCACAATACTGGCCCATAACTGCTGCTGCTTCACGGATGTGCTCTACTGTAGAGCCATTCATGACTACACCATCCTGCGTTTCCAATGCCCAGCCCTCTTTATCAAGGTTCATCACCATTACGTTCATTCCTAAATTTAAGGCGGCCTTTTGCGTGCTTAAACGGGTACGTAAACTTGGATTCATGAAAACCAAGCCTAAGGTTTTGTTTTTACCTAAACTTTGATGTGCATAAGGATTTGCCTTTAAGTCAAGGGCATCCTTTACAAATTGTTTGATGCTCGGAACATCGTGTACGGAAGTGAATAACTTCATTCTTTTTGAGGTTAAAGGTTGAGGGCTGAAAGGTTGAAGGCTTGCCACCGTCTCACCTTAGAGCACTCAAAATTTATAAAATGCGATTGTTACCGCTTAATTAATATTTTAATGATAACCTTTGGCTTTGCCTCCAGGCTTTTGGCCTTCAGCCTTCCCGCCCTCAGCCTATTTCACCAGCTTCCCAAATGCTGCCAGGAATTCATCAGCATGTGCTTTAGTTAAGTTCAAGGCTGGCAGTAAACGGATTACATTTGGTTTTGCCTCGCCTGTAAAAATGAAATGCTTAAACAACAGCTCTTTTTTCACGTGTGCCAGTTCTTCAGGTAATTCAATACCGATCATTAATCCGCGTCCGCGAACTTCTTTTACCTGTTCGAATTTCTTCAATTCGGTGATCAGGTAATTTCCGGTCTCTTCTGCATTTTTCATTAAGTTTTCTTTTTCGATCACTTCTAAAACGGCTAAAGCTGCCGCGCAAGCCAGGTGGTTACCACCAAAAGTAGTACCCAATTCGCCATGCCATGGTTTAAATTTAGGAGCAATTGAAATCCCCGCAATCGGAAATCCGTTGCCCATTCCTTTGGCCATGGTATAAACATCTGCCTCAACACCCGAATAGTCGTGCGAGTAAAACAAGCCCGTTCTGCCATAACCACATTGCACTGAATCGGCAATATAAACTGAATTATATTCATCGCATAGGGAACGGATTTTTTGCAGGAAGCTTTTTGAGGCTTCTTTAATTCCTCCAACACCCTGAATACCTTCGATAATTACAGCCGAAATTTCATTGCCTTGTGCACGGAAGGTTTCTTCCAAAGCCACTTCATTATTAAATGGAAGGAAGATTACATTTTCAGTCTGGTTAACAGGCGCTACAATTTTAGGATTATCAGTTACCGCAACGGCTAAAGAGGTACGACCGTGAAAGGCACCGCTGAAAGCAATTACCTTTTTTCTGCCGTTATAAAAAGAGGCAAGTTTTAAAGCATTTTCATTGGCTTCTGCCCCGGAGTTTACCAAAAATAACTGATAATCCTTTTTCCCTGAAACCTCACCTAGCTTCTCCGCCAGTTGAGTTTGTAATGGAATTTTAACTGAGTTAGAATAAAACCCAACTTTATTTAACTGGTCGGTTAAGCGGGTAACGTAATGTGGATTGGTGTGGCCGATTGAAATAACGGCATGGCCGCCATACAGGTCTAAATATTTTTGCTCGTTAGCATCCCAGACGTTGCTGCCCGATGCTTTTGTAATTTCTATATCGTTAAGGGGATAAACGTCGAATAAGTTCATTTTTTGAGGGTTTTATCATACTGAGGAACGAGGTGTTTGGTTCACTGGTTGCGCCGCTGATCCGCTCCTCAGCATGAAAGGGTTATTAAAAATTCGCGGCCTTTAGACGCAGGCCTGCTGTCTCTTCCAAGCCAAACATTAAGTTCATGTTCTGAACTGCTTGTCCGCTTGCACCTTTTAACAGGTTGTCGATAATGCTGATAATAAACAGCTTACCGCCATGTTTTTCAATGTGAACCAAGGATTTGTTGGTATTCACAACCTGCTTTAAATCGATGTTTTTCCGGCTCACGTGTGTGAAAGGATGAGCACTGTAATATTCTTCATAAATGGTTTGCGCTTCGTCCAGCGTTAAATCACTCTCCAGATACATCGCAGCTAAAATACCTCTGGTAAATGCTCCGCGCTGCGGGATGAAACTCAAAGTTTCTGAAAGTGATGGCTGCAATTGTAATAAACTCTCACCAATTTCATTTAGATGTTGGTGCTCAAAAGCTTTGTAAATCGAAAGGTTATTGTTTCTCCAGCTAAAGTGAGAAGTTGCTGCTAAGCTTTGTCCGGCACCGGTTGAACCGGTAGTTGCATTAATGTGAACTTCGCTTTTGATTAAACCTTTTGATGCTAAAGGCAATAAACCTAGCTGAATACAGGTTGCAAAACAGCCTGGGTTAGCGATATTGTTAGCCGGTTTTATCTGATCACGGTTTAACTCAGGTAAACCATACACGAATTCGCGATTGCCAAATTCTGCGTTGGCATTTAATCTGAAATCCTGAGATAAGTCGATGATTTTAATGTTATCATTGATTGGATTAGCCGCTAAGAATTTCTTTGCATCGCCATGGCCAACACAAAGGAAAAGTACATCGATATCCTGAGGAATATCGCTTACAAATTTCAGATCTGTATCACCAATTAAATCAGTATGCACATCAGAAATTAAATTCCCTGCATTACTGGTACTATTTACGAAAGCAATTTCAACATTTGGATGGTTGATCAGAATGCGGAGCATTTCGCCGCCTGTATAGCCTGCGCCTCCGATTATTCCTGCTTTAATTTTATTATTCACAATCTGTCCTGTCATTTTCTGTAGATGGATAGGAGTTTAGTATCAGGTAGTGAGTATCAGGTATCAAGTTAGATTTGAGACCTTCATCCTTCCGCCTTCAACCTATTTAGTCTTTCAGCTCTAGGCTTCTTCGCCGTTAACTTTATGCCATATCATTACCTGGTTACCGAAGATTTTAGAGAAACCCTTTACATCTTCACCACTCCAGGCATTGTTCATTTCGCCGTAGCTGCCGAATTTGTTGCTCATCAAGTCGTGGTTTGATTCGATTCCGATAATCTGAAAGCGGTAAGGCAATAGTTCAACAAATACTTTACCGCTTACCACTTTTTGAGTGTCGGTAAGGAAAGCTTCAATATTCCGCATAATCGGATCGTGAAACTGACCTTCGTGCAGCCAATTGCCGTAGAAAGAAGATAATTGTTCTTTCCAGCTTAACTGCCATTTTGTTAATGTATGTTTTTCTAAAGTGTGGTGCGCTTTAATGATGATAATTGGACCTGCAGCTTCGAAGCCTACACGGCCTTTGATACCAATAATGGTGTCACCAACATGTATATCGCGACCGATACCAAATGGCTGAGCAATAGCCTGTAGTTTTTGAATGGCCCTAACCGGTTCCAAAGTTTCACCATCAATGGCAACCAATTCACCTTTTTCGAAAGTTAATTCCAATTTACGGGATTCCGTTTCGGTAACCTGAGTAGGCCATGCGCTTTCAGGAAGGGTTTCGTTAGATGTTAACGTTTCTTTACCCCCAACTGAAGTTCCCCATAAGCCTTTGTTGATAGAGTACGTTGCTTTTGCAGCACTGTATTCAACACCATGTTCGGCCAAATATTCTATTTCCGCTTCGCGGGATAATTTTAAATCTCTGATTGGCGTAATGATCTCCACTTCCGGAATCAAAATGTTAAAGATCATATCAAAACGTACCTGATCATTGCCGGCACCAGTACTACCATGCGCCACATAATCAGCACCAATTTTTTTAACGTAGTTGGCGATAGCGGTTGCCTGGCTAACACGTTCTGCACTTACAGAAAGCGGATAAGTAGCGTTTTTCAATACATTTCCGTAAATCAGGTATTTAATGCATTCGTCATAATAACTTTCAGTTTCATCTACAACAGCATGAGATTTTACGCCTAAAGCGTAAGCTCTTTTTTCGATTTCCTGTAATTCCTCATCAGAAAAACCACCAGTATTTACAATTACTGAATGAACTTCAAGACCACGGTCCTGAGCGAGGTAAATGCAACAAAACGAGGTATCTAAACCTCCGCTAAAAGCTAAAACTACTTTGTTCATATGGGTATAATTATATTTCTAATTGACTTGTGGACTTTTTGTTTTTAATTGATCCACAGGCAATTCATTATTTATTAAATAACAGGGTAAATAAAAACATCAATACTTTTAAGCCTGATTTTGGCTTAGGTTTAACAACTAAACGTTGCTTTATGCGCATAAAACGCTCGTATAATTTGGGTTTCTTTTGTAATTCTTCGGCAAAGCGCTTGGCTGCATCGTGCTTCTGTGTAGCCGGATCGTAAAGCATGGCAGTGCACATACAGTTTTTACGTTCCTTCATTTTCAGAATCTCGAAATTTACGCAGCTTTGGCAACCTTTCCAGAATTCCTCATCCTGGGTAAGCTCGGAATAGGTAACTGGTTCGTAACCCAGATCAGAGTTGATTTTCATCACGGCAAGGCCGGTGGTTAAACCAAATATTTTGGCTTTAGGGTATAATGCCCTGGAAAGTTCGAAAACTTTTTCCTTGATGGCATGCGCCAAACCTGCTTTTCTGAATTTTGGGGAAACGATCAAACCTGAGTTGGCAACAAACTGTCCGTGACTCCAGG
Organism: Pedobacter frigidisoli; assembly: GCF_032678525.1. Taxonomy (GTDB): domain Bacteria; phylum Bacteroidota; class Bacteroidia; order Sphingobacteriales; family Sphingobacteriaceae; genus Pedobacter; species Pedobacter frigidisoli_A. The sequence goes on along the minus strand of NZ_JAVTSE010000002.1, from coordinate 508,710 downwards.
TTTCGATATAGCAGAAGCCTGCCCATGTGCCGTCCTTGTGGAAAGCGATAACCGCTTTTCCTTCAATCATTTTATTGGCAACATAGTCTGGTGAACGCTTGGCAATGCCGGTGCCGCGTGCTTTTGCAGACTCGGCCATCTCGGTTACGATTTCTTCTGCAAATACACGATGTTCAGGAAGTGCGACCTGTACAATAAATTCGTTAATATCCATTAATTTTCTAACGAAAAAATAAAAGTATTCTTGTTAATTGGGTTTTTAGAGAGGATCAATTCCTCGTAACGTTTAGTATAGGGTACTAAATACGTGGAGTAAAATTTTGCCGGCTTGTGGGGTAATTAAATACAGGCATGAAAGGATTAATAAACAAGCTCTTCCCAAACGCCAGTTGCGCTGTGAAAGTAGAAAGTTTATGTAAAAGTTGTTTAATCATTTCCTGCGCATTATAACGGCTTTAACTCTATTGAGGTGCAAAGGTTTAAATAATAATTGAGTTACGCAATAATAAACTGATTTTTTTATGTTTTGATTACAATTTATTAAACTAGTCTGACGCGGAAATGCCTCTGAACACCGCCTGTTTGTGTCACTGTGTCATTTATTATAGTTCCCGTAAATCAACACATTTTCATGCGGAACAAAAAGTATTAACTTTGCCGTTGGGAGTTTGATAAATTTTAACATTACTTTAACAACATTTAACAAATTCAATACGCTTTAAAAGCAATATTTGTAGCCTGTATAAATTTACCTTGCAGGAGCGCTGCAGATGAACATTAGCCTAACAATAAAATAAAAAACATGAAAAATTCTACGCTGAAAAATTTAAGTATCTTCACATTTGGTATTTGTTTATTTGCGCTTATGGGTGCCTGCAAGAAAGAAGAAACCGACACTACCATTGCGTACTTACGAGTAGTAAATGCTTCACCATCGTCGCCTACCTATAACGTATACGTTAATGATTCTAAAATAAATTCAGCTGCTTTACCATATATTGGCAGTACATCTTACGCATCTTACAGTGCAGCTACTTACAGTGTTAAATTTACTTCAGCAAGCTCGGCGGTTAGTTTGTTAACAAAGTCTTTGGCTCTAAATCCTTCCACTTATAATTCGTATTACCTGGTGAACAAGGCTGGGGCTTTGGATACTTTTACCACCGGAGACGATTTGTCCGTTCCATCTGCAGACAAAGCCTATGTACGTTTCATTAACTTATCTCCTGACGCTCCGGCTTTGGATTTAGCGAAAGCCAGTACTACCACCTCCTGGTTTACCAATAAAACCTACAAGTCTGCCACTGGCTTTATGGCCATTGATGGTGGAAGCTATACCCTGAATGCAAAGGAAACTTCTACCGGGACAATTAAAGCTACTTCAGCCAGCATTACTTTTACTGCTGGTTATCATTACGATGTGATCTGTGGAGGTTTAGTTACCCCTGCAAACGATACAGAAAGATCGCTAAACATTCAGGCGATATTGCTTAAGTAAATTTCAAATCACCATTAGACCGGTATTTTATTTGATTTATGACTCTTATGTCAGGATTAAATTTCTCAGAAAGTGTTAAAACATATTATTTATTGTTTTAACACTTTTCTTATTTAGAATTATTACAAATTATTTGGATTATATAAAATTCTGACGTTATTTTGCGGCTGTTTAGAATAAATCCAAATAAATTTAAAATGCTTAAAACCAAACTCTTCAGTTTAACGTTCTTACTCTCCCTTATCGCTTTTACTTCCTTTGCCCAGCAACTGGCAACAATCAAAGGAAAAGTAACCACATCAGACGGTGCGCCCGCTCCTTTTATATCAGTAGGATTGAAAGGTAAAGGGATTGGTAATACTTCAGATGAAAACGGAAACTTCCTGATTACCCGTGTAAAACCAGGAACTTATACTGTTAAAGTTTCTGCGGTAGGCCTTAAGTCTGATGAAAAAAATGTGACGGTTAGTGCGGGCGAAACAATAACAGTTAATTTTTCTTTGGCTGAGAACTCAAGTCAGCTAAAAGAAGTTAACATCATTACATCTAAAGCAAATAAATTCGGCACAAAGGCAAGTCCTTATGTTGCTAAGCTGCCCCTAAAAAATTTAGAAAATCCTCAGGTTTATAATACGGTTTCAAAGGAATTGATGGCCGATCAAATGGTAACAAACTTTAGCAGCGCGTTAACTTATGTTGCAGGTTTAGATAAACTCTGGACATCAACCGGTCGTGCTGGTGATGGTGCTGCGTATTATACTTTGCGCGGTTTTTCAACGCAGGTAGCTCTTGTTGATGGCGTGGCCGGTTTGACAAATGGTGATCTTGATCCCGCAAATATTGAGACAATTGAAGTAATTAAAGGTCCGTCGGGAACTTTGTTTGGCGGTGCGTTAACCAATTTTGGCGGTCTGATTAACATTGTTACAAAAAAACCAATCGACACATTAGGTGGTAACGTTACTTATAACACTGGTAGTTTTGGATTAAGCAGACTTACAGGAGATATCTACGGTCCATTAGCCAAAGATTTGTCATTCAGGTTAAACGTTGCCAACACCAAACAAAATAGCTGGCAGGATGCCGGGTTTAGTAAATCCACATTTCTGGCTCCGGCTTTAGAATACAGAATCAACGACAGGTTAAAGTTGAACATAGGGGCCGAATTTTATTCGTACGAGGGTACTAACCCAACGATGATTTTCTTAAACAGATCAAGACAACTGATTGCACGTACGCCCACTGAATTGAATATTGACTGGGGTAAATCTTATACCAGTAATGATTTGGCGGTTAAAACACCTACCTCAAATGTTCACGGGCAATTGACATATCAGATATCTGACGAGTGGACTTCGCAAACGAATTTTTCGCAAAGCAATCGTAAGTCTGAGGGGTATTATCAATATGTGATGTTTTTGGGTGCAAACGATAATGTGCTTTCGAGATATGTGGCGAACTTAAATTCAGTAAGTACATCAGCAGACGTTCAACAAAATTTTATAGGCGATTTTAAAATCGGGTCTATCAGAAACCGAATGATAGTTGGTTTGGACTATCTAAACCAATACACTAATAACAGTAATACGCCATATATTCTGTTTGATCAATTTAGTACAGCAGGGATGGCTCCTGTAATCTCGAAGGATGCTGTGAATTCCAGGATTGGCACATTTGTTCTTCCTCCGTTAACTGCAGCTAATGCGCCTACCAAAAATGATTCTCGAAGTAAAGTTTACAGTGCTTATGCATCTGATGTAATTAATATAACTGATGCCTTGTCGGCAATGCTGAGCGTACGTGTTGATCGTTTTGACAACAAGGGGACCTATAATCAATTGAATGGCCTTGTTACAGGAAATTATTTGCAAACTGCTGTTTCACCTAAATTTGGTTTGGTTTACGGGATTGTCAAAGATAAATTATCTGTTTTCGGTAATTACATGAATGGCTTTAGAAATGTTGGAACTGTAACACAACCTTTAGCTGATATCTCAGGTGTTTTTAAACCTCAGCAAGCGAATCAAATAGAAGGAGGTGTTAAAGCAGATTTATTCAATAATAAGTTAAGCTTTACCGCAAGCTACTATGATATCAAAGTTAATAATACTACCAGAAGTGAATCGATTGTTCGTGATGGTACTACGTACAATATTACGGTACAGGATGGAACTCAGGTCAGCCGTGGGGTTGATATTAGCTTAAGTGCAAGTCCTATCGCCGGGTTGAATTTAACAACAGGCTATAGCCACAACAATAGCAAAATGACTAAGTCCGCATTAACGGTTGAAGGTTTACGCCCGGTGGGATCTGGCCCTGAAGACAGCTTTAATGCCTGGTTGAGTTATACGATAAGCAATGGAAAATTTGCCGGCTTAGGGGCAGGTGCAGGTGTCAATTACAGTGGTAATAATATCATTACCAATACCACAACAACAGGAGCATTTACTCTTCCAGCTTATACGATTTATGATGCATCTGTATTTTATGACCAAAAACGTTACCGGATTGGTGCTAAAGTTAACAACATTGGAGACATAAGATATTATAAAGGATGGACCACAGTTGAAGCTCAACTTCCAAGAAACTTTACGGCTAACATCAGTTATAAATTTTAATTATTAAGGGGGTTGATACCCCCTTTTTCGAATCAATATAAAATGAGCAAATTAAAACTATTTACACTAACAGCAGCGATGCTGCTGATCAATCTGATTGCATTTGCACAGAATGCAACTATCAAAGGAAAAGTAACTACTGCAAATGGAAATCCTGCATCTTTTATCACTATCGGCTTAAAAGGCAAGGGTCAGGGAACTACGTCAGATGAGTCTGGTAACTATATCATTCACAGGGTTAAAGCTGGCGAATATACTATTGTTGCTTCAGCGGTAGGCATCAAGCCATCGGCACAGGCTGTTACAGTTACAGGCGGTGAGACTAAAGTTGTCAACTTTACTTTATCAGAAACTGATCAGGCTTTGGAAGAAGTAACTGTAGCAGGAATAAATGAAAAATATAAGGTGAGTTTACCTTCAGCAACATTGCGCTTAAATGAGCCTTTGTTGGAGGCTCCGCAAAATATCCAGATTGTGAGCAATCAGACCTTGAAAGACCAGCAGATCATTAGCATGAGCGATGGGTTGATTAGAAATGTCAGTGGTGCGGTACGTTTAGAACACTGGGGTGATTTGTATACCAACATCCAGATGAGGGGATCCCAGATTCAGGCTATGCGTAATGGCTTTAATGTGGTTTCATCCTACTGGGGTCCGTTAACCGAAGATATGAGTTTTGTTGACCATGTTGAGTTTGTAAAAGGACCTGCCGGTTTTATGTTGGGTAACGGTGATCCGAGCGGTATGTACAATGTGGTTACAAAGAAACCTACCGGCCTGAATCAGGGTGAGGTTTCGTTTACGGCAGGCAGTTATGACCTGTTCCGTACGGCTATTGATTTCGATCATAAGCTTACTGCTGATGGAAAGTTTTTGTTCCGTTTAAATGCAGCGGCGCAAAATAAAGGCTCATTCCGACAGTTCGAACAAAACGATCGTTACAGCTTTGCTCCGGTATTAAGCTATCAGATCACGCCAGGTACTAAATTAACAGCTGAGTATGTTTTGCAGAATGCGAAAATGACTGAAGTAGGCTCTTATTATATTTTCAGTACAGATGGCTATGCAACCAAGCCACAGGATTTCATCCTGACGCAGCCCGGCGCTGCCCCAACAAGGATCAATGATAACAGTTTAACTTTAAACTTAACACAACAACTTGGTCAGGACTGGAAATTAACCGCCCAGGCTGCATATTATAAATATATGCAGGTTGGATCAAGCTCGTGGCCATCAGCGGTAAATACGGACGGAACCATTATCCGCAATATTGCTATCTGGGACGCAAAAAGTGCCATGAAACTTGCTCAGTTATTTGTTAACGGAACAGCAAAAACAGGGGGTATTATTCACCGGATTCTGGCCGGATTTGACGGAGGTAAGAAAAATTATTTTGCAGATTGGGGACAGTCGCACGACCTGGATCTGGCCTCTTCACCGTTTAATGTGAATAATCCAAACTACGGTTTTCCTTCAAATGGCTATCCGCAATTTGATCGCACCACTTCTTTGGAGCAAAGGGCTGCTACTGCGGGTGGTTTGATGGATCAGAAATACCTAAGTGCTTATGCACAGGATGAACTGGGCTTTTTCAACAACGTAGTTCGTTTAACATTAGCAGGCCGTTATACATATGTGAGTCAGTCGGCCTGGGGAAATGCTCCGGATAAAGCCAAACACTTTACCCCTCGCGTTGGCTTAAGTGTATCCGTTGATAGAAGTACATCGGTTTATGCTGTTTACGATGAGGCATTCACACCTCAGTCTGGTTTGATGCGTGATGGTAGCAATCCAAAACCAATCACCGGAAACAACAAGGAAATCGGTATTAAAAAGGACTGGTTTGATGGCCGTTGGAATACTACCCTATCGGTTTATAGAATCATGAAGCAAAACGAGCTAACTTCTGATCCATCTAATAAGGCAGGAGAAACTTATAGCATTGTTATCGGAGAGAAAAGAGCACAAGGTGTTGAGTTTGATTTAAGAGGAGAACTGGCTAAAGGCTTGAACCTAATTGCGAACTACGCCTACACAGATGGTAAAGTAACAGCGGTGGCTCCGGGTGTAACTTCAATTTTCGTTGGACAGGTAGTGCCTGGATTTGCAAAACATACCAGTAATGCGTGGCTTACTTATGCTATTCAAAATGGTGCGCTTAAAGGAGCCGGAATTTCAGGAGGGTTCACTTATCTGGCCGGACGCGCTACCCAAACTTTTAGCGGAACAAATACAAATGAAAACCTTCCAAATTATTTCAAAGTCGATGGTGGTGTATTCTGGGGTACTAAAAAGATTAAAATCACGGCGAACGTATTCAACGTGCTGGATAAATACCTGTATAGTGGTGCCTATTACACCGGTTATTTTAATGCGCCAACCTACGATCTTGGAGTATATTCATGGCAGGCAGAAGCACCACGCAATTACCGTGTGAGCATTGCTTACAAATTCTAAAAAACAACATACCTGTATCGGTTGCGTCAGATCATCCGGTACAGGCTTTTACAATTAACCCGAAAAATTATGAAAACAAAAATCGCATTAGTTTTATTGTTTGTTGCATTTGGCATTTCAAATGTGTTCTCTCACGCATTGTGGATTGAAACTTCAACTACAGGAAAAAAAGGTCAGGCGCAGGAAGTAAAAATCTTCTTTGGAGAATATGAGCAGAACGAACCAGATTCAGCAAAGAAATGGTTCAGTAACCTCAAAGAATTTAAATTAATAGTTACTGCTCCAAACGGAACAACAAAAGTTTTAACTGCTGCTCCTGACGTATTGTTTTTTAAAGCAAGTTTTACTCCTGATCAAAATGGAACCTATAAATTGTCGATTGTACATGAAGTGGCTTCCGTTTTTGAAAAAGCAAAAATTGAATACTATGCTTTTGCTGATGTTGCAGTAGGCGGTGGAAAAGTAAATACCACCTTCCCTGCTGATGCCGCTTTAACGATAAGACCTGAGAAGCCGTTTGCTAAAGCAGGGGAAGCAGTTGTAAGTCAGGTAGTGTTTAACAAAGCACCATTAGCTAAACAGAAATTAACAATTGTGGATACTGCAAAAAAGGCACAACCTGCAGAAACAGATGCGGATGGGAAATTTGTTTTTAAACCAGAGACTAGAGGAAACTACTTTTTTGAAGTTTTTATAGAGGATAAAACTCCTGGCAAATTAAATGGTAAAGACTATGAAAAAGTTTGGCATTTAGTGACTTACACCACGCAGGTTAATTAAATTGCATACCCTAAAAATAACTAAACTATAAAATGAGAGTTTTAAAATTAGTATTGATACTTGCCATTTCGGTTGTGGCAGGTGCACAGGCACAAGACAAGCTGGAGCAAGACAGACAAGCCATCAGGTCGCTTGCCGGATTTTACAAAGTAAATTTCAATTATGCTGAAGTTACTTCACCAAACCCCGTTTATCAGTTCAGTAAACCATACAAAAGCCATGGTAATGAATGGGCTGAAATTATTGTAGATGAGCCGAAAAGAATCGTTATTCAGCACATGCTGGCTATAAATGATTCGACGGTGATTAAACATTGGCGCCAGGACTGGACTTATGAAGATCCGGAGATTATGCTTTACACGCAGGATAATGCCTGGAAGAAAATTGCACTGACCCCTGCAGATGTTAAAGGGAAATGGACACAGAAGGTTTATCAGGTAGATGATAGTCCACGGTACCAGGGATATGGCACATGGAGCCATGTTGGAGGACATGATGCCTGGGAAAGTGAAACGGATTCTCCACTGCCAAGGAGGGAATCGACTACCCGTAACGACTATAATGTTTTGAACCGCGGCAGTAGGATTAGCATTACCAAAGAGGGATGGATGTTTGAACAGGACAATAAGAAAGTCTTACGTACGGCGAAAGGCGATCAGGTACTGGCTGTTGAAAAAGGATATGAAGAGTTTACTAAGATCGACCCTAAGAAATTTGACTATGCCCGGAAATGGTGGGATAGCCAGAAAACTTATTGGGCTGATGTTCGCGAAGTCTGGGCTGACTTAGCAAAGTCTACCCGAAGCGATTTCAAGGTGCAAACCAAAGCCAATGGAAAATTGCTTTATGAAACCTTGTTTACCCTGGGTGATGAATCCATCAAAGAAAAATGGTCAGCAAATCAGAACAAGGAAAAAATCAAAGCGGCTTTACTGCCTTATCTGGCAAAATAAGATCGTAATATTTAAGCAAATGGTCGGCTATTTTAGCCGGCCTTTTTTTTTAGCCGTCAAACAGGTTAGGAAAAGTGTTTTCCGTGTAACTGTTTTTCATTGGATAATGGTTCATTAGGCGATAAATCATATCTTTAAATTTATCGCGACTGGAATGAGAAGAAGTATTTTTTATTTGCTGTGTCTGGCTGTTAACATTTGCTCAGCCCAGGATTCAGTTTATGTACGCAAAACGGTTAACCATTTAACCTCTCCCTATTTCTGGGGCCGGGGTTATACTAAAGATGGAATGAAAAAGGCAGCCGATTTTTTATCGGATGAATATAAAGCAATAGGACTGCTTCCACTTTCGCTAAATTACCAGCAGGACTTTGCTTTTGCGGTGAATACATTCCCTGGAAAAATGCAGGTATCGGTAAATGGCAAAAAGCTTAAGCCAGGCAGGGACTTTATTGTGAGCAATGAGAGCCAGGGCATCCGGGCAAAAGCCAATCTTGATCAGCTGGATAGCGTAAGATTTGCTGGTCAACCCAACATCAGGGTAATATTGAAAAACAAACTAACCTGGTCTGTAGCCAGTGAGACTGGCGGTTTTACGGAGATTCAAATAGACAGGAATAGATTTAACGAAGTTCCAAAGCAGATTAACTTAGATATTGAGAACCACCTTATCGATAATTTCAAGGCATCGAATATTTGTGGTTTGGTAAAGGGTACGAAATTTCCGGATTCAGTTCTGGTGATAACCGCTCATTACGACCACCTGGGGGGGATGGGCAGCGAAACTTATTTCCCCGGAGCGAACGACAATGCTGCGGGAGTGGCAACTTTATTAAGTTTGGCCAGATATTATGCCAGTCACCCACAGGCTTATTCTATTGCTTTTATTTGCTTTGCCGCCGAAGAGGCGGGTTTATTGGGGTCAAGGTACTATGTGGAAAATCCTCTTTTTCCGCTGGCAAGAATAAAATTTCTGCTTAATCTGGATTTAGTAGGTACGGGAGAGGCAGGTATGACTGTGGTTAATGCGACTGTTTATCCCAAAGCCTTTTCCATCTTAAACGCAGTGAACGAGGATTATAAGCTCATTTCAAAAATCAATAAGCGCGGCAAGGCTGCAAACAGCGATCACTATTTTTTTACCGAGAAAGGTGTTCCGGCATTTTTTATCTATACCCAAGGTGGACCGCCAGCTTATCACGATGTATTTGATAAGGCGGAGGGCTTGCCGTTAACTGAATACCATGATCTTTTTAAGCTCATCATTGACTTCAATCAGCGGATTATGCATAATTAGGTATAAGTTTAATGCCTGGAGCTGATCAGCCATCAGTATACTATCAAAGCAATGTTACTTTTCCTGAGTGTATATTTGGTTTGGAATGACTATTTTTGGTGTCTTGAAACAGCACAGGCAAAACATCGGGAAATATCTATCGGCATTTATGCTGATTGTTTTTGCTATTGCCTTAACGCCCTGGAGCGTATTACATCATCATGATACTCTTCCTGTTGTTTCGATAGAAAAAAACTGCAAACATATCAGCCACGTTCAGGCACACGGCGATACCTGTTTAATCTGTAATGCCAGTTTTGAAAAAAACTATATCCAAACGCATCACATTTATCGCGTTTTTCTTTCGGCAAAAGTTTTAAGCAAAAAAGAAATTGTTTTAAAAAGCACCTACACCCAGCTTTTACGAACCTGCTTACGCGGTCCCCCATATGGCTTAACCTCTTAAGCAATTTTAAAGGTTGTAGCGTGTCGAAAATTTTCTGATACCATTTCGGTCCTGTATGTATGGCATGAAATGTAACATGAGTTAATTCTTTGATGTCACTTTTTCAGCCTTATTATCCAAATATTTATTTAGTAAGAACTAATGGTCAGATTTGAAAAATCTTCTGTTTCCGTTTCTTCTTGAATTTTAATTTACCACACATTATGAAAAAATTACAGCTTATCGGCTTTGTAATTATCTATATATTATTTAGCAGTACAGCTTTTGCAGCTGTGCTAAAAGACATTAAAGGGAAAGTTGTTGATGCAAGTAGCAAACAAACATTACCTGGAGCAACCATTTTCATTCCTGATTTAAAAGTTACCGCTGTAACCAATAACGATGGGGAATTTACTTTGAACAACCTCCCTTCTAAAGGAAGTTATTTGGTAGAGGTACATTATGTAGGTTATAAAACGGCTACGCAAATCGTGAACTTTGCCAATGCTGCAGGGTTGGAATTTTCACTTCAGCCAACAGCAATAGAAACCAAAGAAATTGTCATCACCGGTAGTTTGATCAGCAGCACCAGTAAACGTAACAGTGCTTCATCTGCTGTTTTAGGAAAAGATGCTTTGCTGGCACCGTCTACCAATTTAATAGATGCCCTGACGAAGATTCCCGGTGTTTCACAGATTACCACCGGCCCCTCTATATCTAAACCTGTAATCAGGGGTTTAGGCTACAACCGTATTGTGACTTTAGATGATGGGATTAAACAACAGGGACAACAGTGGGGTGATGAGCACGGTATCGAAATTGACCAGTTTAAATCAGACCGGATTGAGGTTTTGCGTGGAGCTGCTTCATTAATGTATGGTTCGGATGCACTTGGTGGTGTAATTAACATTTTAGAGCCAAGCGCCGCTCCTGAAGGACAGGTAAAAGGTGAGTTTATTTCCAATTATTCGACCAATAATGGACTTACAGCAAATTCATTAATGTTAACAGGTAATCAGAATGGTTTTGTATGGAGAGCACGTGGCACGTATAAAAATGCGTATTCTTTCAAAACCCCTGCTGGTTACTTTCCAAACTCAGGTTTTAATGAAACGGACTTAAGTGGTATGGTAGGATTAAATAAAAGCTGGGGATATACCCATTTAAATGTTTCTAGTTTCCGTAATAATATCGGTTTTTACGATCCATCATTAGATGCTAACGGTAATTTCGTTAAAGAAGATGGCGAAGCTTTTATGACATCTGATTACAAAAGCCGTGATCTGGATTACCCCCGTCAGGATATCCGACATTTTAAAATTGCGTTAAACAACAATTTTATTTTAGGTAATGGGAATTTAAAAGCAGACTTTGGATACCAGCAGAATCAGCGCCGCGAGCTTGAGGATGGCCCTAGTCCGTCGTTATTTTTTGATCTTAAAACCTATACCGGTGATTTGAAATACTATATTCACGAAACAGATGGATGGCAGCCAGTTTTTGGCTTAAGTGCCGATGCGGGCCGCAGTGAGAACAAGGCTGATGATGAATTTTTGATTCCGGATTATACAACATACGGGATAGGAGTTTTTGCTTTTGCAAAGAAAAACTGGGAAAATAACACTTTTAGTATTGGCGCCCGCTATGATTACCGGAAAAACAATGGAAAGGAACTTTTTGTTGATGGGGAGCAGCAGTTTGCAGCATTCCAGAATAAGTTCTCGAATGTAAGCGGTGCCCTGGGATTTACCCATCAGTTTAATGAAGAATGGAATTTTAAAGCGAATGCGGGTTCGGCATTCCGTGCTCCAAATCCGGCAGAATTAGCCTCGAATGGCGTGCACGAAGGTACTTACCGTTATGAAATCGGAAACTCTGGCTTGAACCCTGAGCGCAGTTACCAGGTTGATGCAGCTTTGGAATATGAAGGGAAAATTGTGAGCGCAAGTGCCAGCATCTACAATAACTATGTTCACAATTTTATTTATGCCTCAAATAACGGCGAAACCATTATGGCAGAAGGTGATGAATATCCGGTTTATCGCTACGGACAAGTGAATGCAAATCTTTATGGCGCAGAAGCAACTTTGACCATACATCCTGTTCCGTTTATCCATTTCGAAAATACATTTGGTTATGTACATGCAGAAAATACCAGTTTAAACAAGCCTTTGGCTTTTATTCCTGCCGGTACAATGCGAAATGAACTACGTTTTGAGCCAAAGTTGAAAGGAACAAATGATACCTATGTTTTTGTGGGGATCAATTCGGCATTCAAACAAGCCCGGGTGGACGAAGTTTTCGAAACACCAACGAGTGGCTATACGCTGTTGAATGCAGGTATCGGCGCTACATTTAATTTAGGGAAGCAACCAATAAAACTTTCTGTAGCGGCTAATAATCTGTTAGATCAGAAATATTATGATGCATTGAGCCGTTATAAACCCGGTCGTTTCAGCTCTGAAGACCCAAGCCTCGGTGTATACAATACGGGTAGAAATATTACCTTCGGTTTGTATATCCCGTTTAAAATCGCAAAATAATACAAAGTACATTAAATACAGAACCTGATGCCATGCCAGCATCAGGTTTTTTTATTTCTGAAGATTTTTTTTCAGGCTGAATTCCTGATTCAAATGGTTTAATTTCCAATTGATTAGTGCCCTGAAAATAATAAACGTCAATTTAACACTTTTTAATTTAAAAAAATGTGAAGAATCTTTTATGATTTTACTACATTTAGGTTTCTAAACCAAATAACACAAAATTTTAATGAAACAAAATTTACTGGACACGAAGGATTACATTGTATTCGCAGTATACTTCGTTATTGTAGCTGCTTACGGCTTGTACATCTACAACAAGAAAAAATCCACTTCAACAGGTTCAAAAGACTATTTTCTGGCTGAAGGTTCACTCACCTGGTGGGCAATCGGCGCATCGTTAATCGCATCTAACATCTCAGCAGAGCAATTCATTGGGATGAGCGGATCTGGTTTTAAAATGGGATTGGCCATTGCAACATACGAATGGATGGGTGGACTAACACTCGTTATTGTTGCCATTTTCTTTATACCGGTTTACCTGAAGAATAAGATCGCAACCATGCCGCAGTTTCTGCACCAGCGATATAATGGTACCGTAGCTATGATTATGGCTGTTTTCTGGTTGCTATTATATGTTGTGGTAAACTTAACTTCTATCCTCTATTTAGGGGCTTTGGCAGTGAGCAGTATTTCTGGTTTCAGCCTTGATTTATGTATGTATGCCATTGCCGCTTTTGCCATCATCATCACGCTGGGCGGAATGAAGGTAATTGGTTATACCGATGTTATTCAGGTTTTCTTTTTAATTTTAGGGGGCTTGGCCACAACTTATCTGGCCCTGAACCTCGTTTCCTCTCACTATGGCACTACAGGTATATTTGAAGGTTATAGTTTAATGACCAGTAAGGCTTCAGAACATTTCCATATGATTTTTAAGCCGGATAATGAGAATTATATCGACTTACCTGGTTTAAGCGTATTAATTGGCGGTATGTGGATTGTGAATCTAAATTACTGGGGTTGTAACCAATACATCACTCAAAGGGCACTGGGTGCAGACTTAAAAACAGCTCGTGGAGGTCTTCTCTTCGCTGCCTTTTTGAAGTTATTAATGCCTATTATTGTGGTATTACCAGGTATTGCGGCTTATGTACTGTATAAAGATGGTGCTTTTCAGGCTGAAATGCTTCAGGATGGTTCGGTAAATCCTGATCGGGCATACCCGGTATTGCTGAACCTATTGCCTGCGGGATTAAAAGGCTTATCATTCGCAGCCCTGACTGCTGCAGTAGTCGCCTCATTAGCTGGAAAAGCCAATAGTATTGCTACTATTTTTACTCTGGATATCTATAAAAAAGTACTGAAACCAGATGCATCAGAAAAGAACCTGGTTGCTACCGGAAAGATTGCTATTGTTGTGGCGATGATATTAGGGGTAATTATTGCCCCGCATTTGGGAATAGACAAAAAAGGTGGTTTTCAGTACATTCAGGAATATACCGGTTTTGTTTCTCCAGGTATTTTTGCCATGTTTATTTTAGGTTTTTTCTGGAAAAGAACCACTTCGAATGCAGCACTGTTTGCCACCATCGGTGGTTTCCTGATGTCTATTTTCCTAAAAGTATTGCCAGGTTATACGGATTTATCTTTCCTTTCTGGAGTGGGCTTCTCTGTAAAGGCCGCCTCAGGTTTATATGAAATTCCTTTCCTCGACCGGATGGGTATTGTGTTTGTATTCTGTATACTGGGGATGGTGGTGATCAGCTTCCTTGAAAACAGAAAAGGAGATAATCCAAAAGGACTTGAGATTGATGCGAAGATGTTTAAAACCACAACCGGTTTTGCGGTAGGTACTCTGATTATTGTGGGATTACTTGTTGCACTTTATAGCGTTTATTGGTAGTCAGCATTAAAGGATAAAAAAAAGGCGTTCAATTTAGCATTGAGCGCCTTTTTTTGTATAAGTATTGCACTGGATGCATGTCAATATACTTCAAACAATGGATTAATTGCTCTTCCTGTAACATTCACACTGTTTCTACCGTATAGGGTAAAAGGACATTTAATACTCGGCAGTGCCTGATCATTTGATGTACTCAAACCAATATTCATTCGTTTTTCATAATTGGGTTTTAGGTTTGCATTTACCGATTGAAAATCAGTGTTTACCGACACATCATTAAATTAAAATTATTAATACATCATATTTGAACCAGCAATTAAAACCGAATATTATGGGTTTAGCTTACATCAACCTTAGTGCGAAACAGTATTTTAATTTCATGTGCAGAACAGAATTTGAGCGGAGGATTTTTCACGATACCTACAAAGAATTTCAGAAAAAGTCTAAGCCCTATAGTTTAAATCAAACTTTTCATACTTTCACTCAAATGTGCGAGGCAAACGGGAAAGCAAGTGCATTACATCAGAAACTTCATTACGCAGTAATGAATACCATTGTATCGCTGGAAAACAAAATCCCGGTTTTGAGTGATGTGGATGGACATTGCATTTTATTTGACCTGGCCGATCTTCGGATTTGTTCGTCTGATTTGTTGAACAAGGCGGCACATGTTATATCTATTAATTATACCAGTCCGAAACTTGTTCTGCATGAGATCGTAGGTGATCTACTGATCTTAAGCTATGATGAGAAAGGTAAGTTTAACAAAACATTTATGGTGAGGATGACCGATGATATTGTTATTAATTACGAGAAAAATCAGGAACTGGTGTATAGTTAAAACAGATTTTCTTCTCCCTATACGAAGTATTTATTATTAATTTGCAAACATGCAGCGCTTTAAAACACCAACTTTTATCATTCATGTGGCAGGTTGGCTTTTGTTCTTAACTTTTCCGCTCCTGTTTATTAATAATGAGCAATCAGGGCAAAGCAGCCTTTTGCTTTTAGCTTCACCTTATTACTGGCTGTTCTGCTTAACTTACATGCTGATGTTTTACGTCAACGCTTTGCTTTTGGTACCGCGTTTAATGTTCAGAAAGCGATATGTACTTTATAGTGCCATAGTACTGGGTTTATTTAGTTTCGTTTACTATTCA
Organism: Pedobacter frigidisoli; assembly: GCF_032678525.1. GTDB lineage: Bacteria > Bacteroidota > Bacteroidia > Sphingobacteriales > Sphingobacteriaceae > Pedobacter > Pedobacter frigidisoli_A. The sequence goes on along the minus strand of NZ_JAVTSE010000002.1, from coordinate 493,074 downwards.
CAGCCGTACGATAATCTCCTGGGACATAATAAAAGTGTAATGACTGCTTTGGGCGCACTTCAGGATGCCCAGCCCAAAGGGCTAAATCAGTCATTACAGCCAGATAAAGCCCCTGATGTTGGTCCTGATGTTGGTCTGCCGTTCGGGCCTCTTCCAAATGAAGATTTACGGATGCAAGACCCCAACCTCAGAAGACCTGGTGGTATTCTGGATCTTCATCAGTCAGAAAATATAGATGTGATCAGTCTGTTTATATTTATGATGATTATGGGCTTGAGTATTGCCACAAGTACTGTACAACGCTGGCAAAATGCAGAATCAAAAGTGGTGAAAGCGGAGGCCGAAAAAGCCACTGCCGAACTTTCTTTTTTAAAGGCGCAGATTAACCCTCATTTTTTATTTAATACGCTCAACAATATCTATACACAGTCGGTCATTAACAGTCAACATACTTCTGAAAGCATTATGAAGCTTTCTAATATTATGCGCTATGTTACTGACGATGTAACACAGGATTTTGTGAATATGAAGGATGAAATTGATTGCGTACGGGATTATATTGAATTACAGCAGCTACGACTGGGGGCCGATGCGCAGATCAACTTTAATGTTCAGGGGAATCCGGAAGGTAAACGAATTGCGCCTCTGATTTTTATGACCTTTATTGAAAATGCATTTAAATACGGCGTTACTAAAAAGGAGAGAACGGTCATTAATATCAACTTAAGTATTGAGGCAAATAAAATAGATTTTACCTGCGAAAATAAAATATACAACCACAAATTTAACCTGGAGCGTACCGGTATTGGAATTGCAAACACCCGCAAAAGGCTGGAACATTTGTATCCGGAACGCTTTAAATTAAATATTAATAATGGTAACGAAATGTTTTCGGTTAACCTTTGTGTAAATTGCTAATCAAAGAATAATTTATGGCCTTAAGATGTGTAGCTATTGATGATGAACCTTTGGCGTTGGAACTGATAAAAACCTACGTGGCCAGGTTTCCGGGCTTACAGTTGGTGCAGGTTTTTGAAGATGCTTTGTCGGGCGCGGAGTACCTGAAGCAGAACCCCGTAGATTTGCTTTTTGTTGATGTAAACATGCCTGATATCACCGGCGTTGAGCTGGTGCGCAGCCTCGTTAACAGTCCAATGATTATTTTCACCACAGCCTATCGTAATTATGCTTTTGAAAGTTATGAATTGCAGGCCATAGATTATCTTTTAAAGCCAATTGATTTTTCGAGATTTACCGCTGCGGTAGAGAAGGCAGTTGATTTTTATAATTACAAGAGCGCCACACAGGAAAGCGTAAGTGATGAAAGTATTTATGTTTACTCAGAATATAAGATGATTAAGATTGTGTTGCGTGATATCGAATATATTGAAAGTATGGGTGACTATCTGAAAATTTACCAGAGTGGTAATGATAAGCCCGTTTTAACGCTGATGACGATGAAGAAGATCCTGGAGAAATTACCGGAAGATAGTTTCGCCCGTGTTCACCGGAGTTTTATTGTTGCGTTGGCTAAAATTAAGTCTATCCACAACAGAAAGGTCAATCTAAGCAATGCCGAATTGCCTATTGGCGATGCCTATAGCGGTTTTATTAATCAGCAGAAAGGGATATGAAGTTAAAGGCAAACATTGCAACAAGTGAAAACGGATTTATATTTAATCCGGCAACCGGCGATTCATTTATCAGTAATCCAATTGCTGCGGAGATTTTAACATTAATGAAAACAGGTGAAGATGAGCAGGGAATTAAACGGAAAATTTTAGATCAATACGAAGTAGAAGGCTACCAGCTGGATCGGGACTGGGATGATTATATGCTTCAGCTGAAAGAGGCGAATTTGTTAGATTTGTAGGAAATTGTCAATTCCGCTAACCATGAACGTTTCTCTACATACGCCTCAAACCAGAACCTTAACAGTTGCTGTTACCGGTTTAAATGCCAATGACAATCCGGGTCCGGGTTTGGCAGTAATCAGGGCATTGAGAGATGGTTTCGGAGACAACCTGCGGATTATTGGCCTGGCATACGAAACCCTTGAGCCTGCGGTTTATCTGAAAGAGATGGTGCACAAGACGTATCGGATTCCTTATCCAACTGCAGGAATTGAAGCGCTGAGCGCACGTATAAAGCAAATACAGGAGGCAGAGCAGATCGATGTGCTGATTCCAAACTTCGATGCCGAATTATACAATTTTATTAAGCTTGAGCAGGATTTGCTTAAGCAGGGAATTCATACCTTTCTGCCCTCCCATAAACAGTTGGCTCAAAGGGATAAAGTGTGTTTAAAAGCCTTCGGAGATGCCCATCAATTTGATGTTCCTGCAGATGAAGCGATTTTTAGTGAAGCTGAAATTCATGATCTTGGAGATCGTTTTGGATATCCGCTTATGATTAAGGGTAAGTTTTATGAAGCATATACCGTTCAGAATTTATCGGATGCGCATAAAGCTTTCCACAAGCTACACGCCAAATGGGGCTTACCGGTAATTGTACAGAAATTTATAAAAGGTACAGAAATAAATATTGCAGCATTAGGAGATGGAAAAGGAAATACCTTAAGCGTAATTCCAATGCGCAAATTATACATCACGGAAAATGGAAAAGCCTGGGCTGGAATAACCATTGAAAACGATAAGCTATTAGACTTAGCCCGGAACTTTGCCAAGGCTACCCACTGGAAGGGCGGTTTTGAGCTTGAGGTGATTATGGATGGCGATAGTTTTTATATCATAGAGGTCAACCCGCGTTTTCCGGCATGGATATATTTAACTGCCGCCGCAGGTCAGAATCAACCGAAGGCTTTGGTTGAGCTGGCTCTTGGAAGGGCTGTTGAAGAATTTAAGAGTTATCAAACGGGTAAGATGTTTGTACGCTATGCTATGGATAATATTGTTGATGTAGAGGATTTTCAAAAACTATCGGCGTTTGGAGAGCTTTAGAGACATTCTTTGGTGACCTATGCTAATTGATATTAAATAAATGAAACAAAAATACGAACGACCAACCATCAGAAAGATGAACTCCGGACTAATGAACAAGTTTGGGGGCAGAACTGATCTGGACCCTGTTAAAGAGATCGATGGTGTTACTATAAAAAGCCTGGTTGCTGATTATGGATCTCCTGTGTTCGTGTTATCCGAAAAGCAGATCAGGAGAAACTATCAATCTGCAGTTCGTTCTTTTAAAACCCGCTATCCAAAAGTTCAGTTTGCCTGGAGTTATAAAACCAACTATCTGAATGCAGTATGTAAGATTTTTCATCAGGAAGGAAGTTGGGCTGAAGTGGTTTCCGGATTTGAATACCGCAAGGCATTAAATAACGGAGTATCAGGTAACCATATTGTTTTTAACGGTCCAGATAAAAAAGAAGCAGATTTAATTCTGGCGATTGAGCAACACTCGCTCATCCACATCGATCATTTTGATGAACTGTACCAGCTCATTAGTATAAGTGAAGAAACCAACAAAAAGGCGAAGGTGGCCATAAGGGTTAATTTTGACACAGGTATTTATCCGGCATGGGATAGATTCGGATTTAATTATGAAAACGGACAGGCATGGACTGCTATATCAAAAATTATGGCGGCACAAAAGTTAGACCTGATTGGTTTACACTGCCACATCGGCACTTTTATGTTGTCGACTTCAGCCTATGCTGTTGCAGCAAAAAAACTATGCGATTTAGCTCTGCGCTGTAAAAATGAACATCACAACCCCATTCAGTATTTAGATCTGGGCGGTGGCTTCCCCTCTACCAATACACTAAAGGGGGCTTACTTGCCGGGTGTAGATACTGTTCCCAGCATGGAGGAGTTTGCCGAAGCCATTACCACCACTATTCTGGAATCCGGTTTCTCTTCTGATGATCTTCCTATGCTCATTCTGGAAAGCGGGCGGGCACTGATTGATGATGCCGGCTACTTAATAGGGAGTGTAATTGCCAATAAGCGCCTGGGCGATGGCCGTAGGGCAACTATTATGGATTTTGGCCTGAATGTGCTATTTACATCAAACTGGTACAATCATAAGATTACAGTTGCACAGGAGGCCGGCCAGTATACGGAAGAAACCGTGTTGTTCGGGCCATTGTGTATGAACATTGATGTGATTCGTGAGAGTGTAAACCTTCCGCTATTAGAAACAGGTGATCATGTAATTGTACATAAAGTGGGTGCGTATAATATGACACAATGGATGCAGTTTATTAATATGCGGCCGGCGGTAGTATTAATTGATCAGCATGGGCAAAGCCATTTAATCAGAAAGCAGGAAACGCTTGAATATCTGGAAATGATGGAACAATTACCTGATTATTTAAAGTAGAATTGAAAAGAAAACTGCAATATTATCTTCAAGCGGCTTTGAACAGCTATGCGATTTTGTTTTTCTCACAAAACAAAATCCTTGGAGCGTTATTGTTTGTCGTTTCGATGTTTGACCCGAATGCGGGGATTTCTGGTCTGATTGCTTTAATTGTTTCGCTGGCGCTGGTGAGTGGTCTGGGTTTTAATAAAGAAGAGATCAAGTCAGGATTGTATAGCTTCAACTCGCTTTTATTGGGGATTGGATTTGGCACTTTCTATAATTACAATTACACCTTCTGGCTTTGGTTATCTGCTGCATGTTTATTATGTGTGGTGTTGAGCGTAAATCTTACAGCATGGCTAGGCAAATATGCTTTGCCAACACTTTCCATCCCCTTTGTTATCAGTTTCTGGATCGTACTGATTGCGGCGAATGGCTACACAGGCATGGGGCTGATTCAGAAAAGCAGTTCGCTAGTTTTCGAGCTGACAACCTCGGTGCCTTCGCATTTTACCAGAATATGCAATTTCTTTGACCGCCTGCATATGCCAGCCTATGTAGATTTATTTTTCCGCTCTGTGAGTGCGCTTTTATTTCAAAACAGCATTCTTGCCGGTATACTGATCAGCATTGGCTTTTTTATCCACTCACGTATCGGTTTTAGCTTGCTGGTTATTGGTTTCGTTGTGGCTTGTGTAGTGAATCATCTTACAGGTACCTATCCCGAAGGAATCAGTAATTATCATCTTGGCGCTAATTTTATGATGGTAAGTTGTGCAATAGGTGGTTTTTTTTTCATCCCTTCCTGGCGTTCCTATTTATGGGCGATAGCAACCATTCCTTTTATATTTTTAATGTTGAATGGGATTTCCAGAATATTGGGTCTTTATAATCTTCCCGTATTTTCGATGCCATTCTGTTTAGCTACACTGGGTATGCTTCATTTTTTCCTTCTCAGAAAACAGCCTGGTAAATTACAGCTCACCGCAATTCAAAATTATTCTCCTGAAACGAATTTATACCAGTTTGTGAACGGTAGAAAGAGATTCAAAGAGTTGAGCTATCTGGCATTAAGGCTCCCATTTATGGGCTCATGGACAGTTTCTCAAGCTTACAATGGAACGATTACCCATAAGGGAGAATGGAATGAGGCGTTAGATTTCGTATTAACTGATTTTGATCAAAAAACCTATGCACAGCCAGGAACAACACCCGAAGATTATTATTGCTATAACAAGCCTGTTCTGGCTAGTGCCGATGGTGTTATTCAGGAGGTAATTAATCACATTGAGGATAACGCTATCGGGCAGATCAATCTTTCTCAGAATTGGGGTAATACAATCGTGATTAAACACAGCGATCACTTATATACAAAAGTTTCACATTTAAAAAAGAATTCTGCAAAAGTTAAAGCCGGCGATTATGTAAAGCATGGGGAGATTATTGCACTATGCGGAAATTCAGGAAGATCGCCAGAGCCGCACCTGCATTTTCAGGTTCAGGCTACACCATTTATTGGGTCAAAAACCATTGCTTATCCATTTGTGAGTTATGTAAATGAAAAAAGCGATGTTTTAAAATCCTTTGATATACCATTAGAAGATGAGGTGGTAAAGTCACCGGAAATCAATCCTTACCTTAAAAATGCATTCCACTTTCAACCTGGTTATGTTGTCAATATTTCAACTGACGGCGGACAAAAAGAAACCTGGGAAGTATTTACTGATGACTATAACTATACCTATTTTTTCTGCCACGAAACTGCTGCGATAGCTTACTTTGTGAGTAACGAGTATGTATTTTATTTCAGCAGATTTTATGGATCAAGAAGCTCCGTTTTGTATCGCTTTTATCAAACAGCTTACAGGGTAAGTTATTCCGCGCATGCCGTCAAAGACACCTATGCAATGCACACTGGCCAGTTTAACCCTGCACAGTGGCTTCAGGATTTACTTGCACCCTTCTACATTTTTACTAAAAACATCTATAGCAATTTTATCATACATCATGGAGATGGAATTGATATTTCTGTCGATGCATGCGCTCAGGTTTTTAATCATCGCCGGAGCTTGATGCAAGCGAACATCAAAATAACATCTGAAGGCATCACGCAACTTAACATACAACAAAAAGGCAAACTGTTAAAAGTAACATGGCACCGAGATTAAAATTATTGATGCTGCTATTGTTTTTGTTGGTAACCACCACTCAGGCACAAAACAGCTATCAAAAGGCAGATAGCATTTCCTTTAGTTTGTTTAAAGCCGGGGAGTGGCAAAGGCTTCTCGCGTTTGGAACGGAATCGTTAAATAATGGTGAAGACTTTCCTTTGTTGCGGTTAAGACTGGGCTATGCCTCATTTGTGAGGCAAGATTACAGTGATGCCTTAAAGCATTATGATAAGGTTTTGTTTGATGACGAAAGAAATCAGACTGCATTATACTATTCGTATTTAAGCAATGTTTATTTAAACCGGCGAACGGACGCTGCCTACCTGGTTTCCCTTTTAGATACAAATGTTATTGAGGGGACTGCTGTAAAACCCTTTAAGGTACTATCAGCCGGTACTGAAGGCGGAGTAAAGTTTACCAATATTTATGAACGTGGAAACTCTTTCTTCTCCAGAACGTTTTTTGATATGAGATTAGGATACAAACTGGATCTTTCTACCTCGTTCACTTACTTCAACCAGCCTGTATTTAACGATAACATAGAACAACCCGGGTATTATACTAAACTCACTTACACCCCTTTCAGGAAAATTAACCTTATAGGCGCCTATCATTACATGCGCTCTAATTTAAGACAACTGGTTTACCAGAACCATGCCGGTTTAATCGGAATTCGATATGCTGATAGCGGGAGTGATTTACAGGCTAATTTCATATTATCACAGATAGGAGACGAAAAAACAAGGCAATACGATTTGAAATTTACCAGATACCTTAACGGTAATTTAAATTTTTATAACATCAGCAGAATTTCTATGGTTGATGTTTTAAATGACATTAACCCGGTTTTTCAACAGACTTTTGGAATAAAGCCAGTCAGGAATTTATGGTTTGAGGCCATGGTGACTTTAGGCAATCAATATAACTATGCAGAGGCTGATGCGCTGTATATTTACAACGGTTTTGATAAAACTAAATTCAAGGCGGGGGCGAATTGTTATTTTATGTTAAAACAACACGTTCTATTGGGTTTGAATTATACATTTGAACGTAAATCAGATAATATTTTTAGATTTGGTTACTTACAACACTCCATAAACGCAGGCATTACATGGAATTTTTAACACGATTTACATTATTTGCTGTTCTTGGCCTATCTTTTTTTGAGATACATGCCCAGGGCAATGTGAATATGCAAAGGGCTTTCCAGAGTAGTTACAATGAAGAGAGCAAGAAAAACTATGCAGAAGCCATTAGTGATGTGATGCCTTTTTACGCCGAAGGAAATTATGAAACCAATTTAAGGATAGGCTGGCTGTATTATCTGGCTAAAAATTATACTGCTTCCCAAAACTATTATACCCGGGCGGTAAATATCCGTCCAAACTCTATTGAAGCCAGGTTTGGTTTGATCAAACCACTTTCGTTATTAAGTAATTGGGAAAAGGTGGTAGAGCAATACAATAGTATTCTAAAAACAGATCCCCAGAATACCCAGGCAAATTACTGGCTTGGTGTGATTATCTATAACAGAAAGCAATATTCTTCAGCAGCAAAATATTTCGCCAAAGTGGTTGGTGCCTATCCTTTTGATTACGATGGAAATCATATGTTAGGCTGGGCGCTGTTATTTTCAGGAAGAAAAGCAGAAGCAAAGGGTTGTTTTGAGCGTGCTTTATTGATTAAACCGGGCGATTCGTCCAGTACGGATGGACTAAATAGGGCCGCCAAATAAGCCTGGAGGCTTATTCTCTGCTTTTTAGTGGATTTTTGAAAATAAAAAATTGATTATGAGTATTTAACCATACCTTTGGTACAAATTAAAATACAATATAATGCAACAAGGAACAGTAAAATTTTTTAATGAAACTAAAGGTTTTGGATTTATCGTACCATCAAATGGTGATGCCGAAATTTTTGTTCATGTTTCAGGTCTAATCGATAACATTCGTGAGAATGATACCGTAAACTACGAAGTAGAAGAAGGTAGAAAAGGCCTAAACGCGGTAAATGTAAAAGTAGCTTAAGAAAACTCGGTCACATAAATCGTTAAAAGTCCTGATGCAAATCAGGACTTTTTTTTTGCCAGTTTCTTACCTCTTGCCGATCTCCGGGGTTCTCTATTCACCATCTCTATCCCGCTGAGAACCTCCTTATAACGGTTACAGCCTGTCGAAATCTTTCAAATTCTTTCACTTAAGCTTTAGAATGTTTCTAAATAAATGTTTTATCGTTGTTTTGTCATAATCGTTTATAAATTCATTGCATAATTAAATACTTTTGCAAGAAATTTAGATATAAATCCTAATCAAATGAGTGGTTTCGGAAATGCACTTTCTTCATCAATAGGAAAGAAATTCATTATGGGTATTACAGGTTTGTTCCTGATACTTTTTTTAATTGTACACGCTGGTATCAATTCGTTAATATTTCTTGACGATAATGGTCTTAAATTCAACATTGGTGCCCACTTTATGGCGACCAACTGGATTATCAGAGCTGGTGAGTATATTTTGTTTGTTGGCTTGTTGGTCCACATTTTTCAGGCATTGAGGTTAACTATTCAAAACAGAAAAGCCAGACCAGAAAGATATGCTGTGAATAATGGAAATGCCAATAGTAAATGGTATAGCCGTTCAATGGGCTTGCTAGGTACATTATTATTAATTTTCCTGGTTATCCACCTGAAAGATTTCTGGGTAGTATCCCGTTTTACAGGAATCCCAACGGTTGATGCCAACGGTCACGAAGACCTTTATGCAGTAATGAGAGAGAAATTTCAGGATCCTGTTAGGGTTGCTGCTTACGTATTGTTAATGATTTCGTTGTGTTACCATTTACTTCATGGTTTTGCATCTGCATTTCAAACCATGGGATGGAATCACTCGAAATACAATGGAATTATCAAGAGTGTTGGTGTTTGGTATGCGATTATCATTTCGATCGTTTTCGCTTTAATGCCAATCGCAGTTTACACCCATTTAATTGATTAAGTTTTAGCACAAAAGAGATATGTCAGATATTAATTCAAATATTCCAGAAGGCGAGTTAACAAGCAAATGGACTAAATATAAGTCTTCTGTGCCTTTGGTTAATCCATCGAACAAGAGAACTATTGAGGTTATTATTGTAGGTTCGGGTTTAGCAGGCGCTTCGGCAGCTGCAACTTTGGCCGAAATGGGTTACAAAGTAAAGTGTTTCTGTTTTCAGGATTCTCCGCGCCGGGCGCACTCGATTGCAGCTCAGGGCGGGATCAACGCAGCAAAAAACTATCAGAATGATGGTGACAGTGTTTACCGTCTTTTCTACGATACGATAAAAGGGGGCGATTACCGTGCCCGGGAGGCCAATGTGCACCGCCTTGCAGAAGTAAGTGCTAACATTATCGACCAGTGTGTGGCTCAGGGTGTGCCTTTAGCACGCGAATATGGTGGCTTATTAGATAACCGTTCTTTTGGTGGTACTCAGGTTCAACGTACGTTTTATGCTGCGGGCCAAACTGGTCAGCAGTTGCTATTAGGTGCGTACTCGGCATTAGAGCGCCAGATTGGTATGGGTAAAGTAGAAATGTATACCCGCCACGAAATGCTTGAAGTTGTTAAAATCGATGGAAAAGCGCGTGGTATCATTGCCCGTAACTTAATTACCGGTGAAATTGAGCGCCATTTCGGGCATGCTGTAGTTTTAGGAACAGGTGGTTACGGAAACGTATTCTATCTTTCTACCAATGCAATGGGCAGTAATGTTACGGCTGCATGGAAAGCACATAAACAAGGTGCTTATTTTGCAAACCCTTGCTACACTCAAATTCACCCGACCTGTATCCCGGTATCTGGTGATCATCAGTCGAAATTAACGCTGATGTCTGAGTCGTTACGTAACGATGGAAGGATCTGGGTTCCTAAGAAGAAAGATGATAACCGTAAGGCTTCGGAGATACCTGAAGATGAAAGGGATTATTATCTGGAACGCCGCTACCCTGCTTTTGGTAACCTTGTTCCCCGTGATGTGGCTTCGCGTGCTGCTAAAGAGCGTTGCGATGCTGGTTATGGTGTAGGTGCTTCTAAACTAGCGGTTTACCTGGATTTCAAAGCTAATACGGAGCGTTATGGCCGTATCGAAGCTTCTAAGGCGGGTAATCATAATCCTGATAAAGAAACCTGCATGCGTTTAGGTACTGCTGTTATCAAGGAAAAATATGGTAACCTTTTCGACATGTATGCGCAAATTACAGGAGAGGATCCTTATGAAACACCAATGCGTATTTATCCTGCGGTGCACTATACGATGGGTGGGCTTTGGGTAGATTATAACTTAATGACTTCGGTACCTGGTTTATACTGCACAGGTGAGGCTAACTTCTCTGATCATGGTGCTAACCGCTTAGGTGCATCTGCTTTAATGCAAGGCCTGGCTGATGGTTATTTCGTATTGCCTTATACTATCGGATCATATTTATCGAAAGAAATTTCTGTAAAGGCAATTTCAACAGATCACCCTGCATTCGTTGAAGCTGAAGAAAGAGCTGTAGGTATTTTAAATACGCTAATCAATATTAAAGGAACGAAGTCTGTAGATCATTTTCATAAACGTTTAGGTCACATTATGTGGGAGAAATGCGGTATGGCTCGTAATGAACAAGGCTTAAAAGAAGCAATCGAAGAAATCAGGGCGCTACGTGCTGAATTCTGGAGTAACGTTCGTGTTCCAGGAGTAGCAAATGAATTGAATACAGAGCTTGAAAAAGCAGGCCGCGTGGCCGACTTTATTGAGCTTGGCGAATTGATGTGTATTGATGCATTAAACCGTAACGAAAGTTGTGGCGGACACTTCCGTGAAGAATACCAGACAGAAGAAGGTGAGGCTTTACGTGATGACGAGAACTATGCATACGTTGCAGCATGGGAATTCAAGGAAGGGGTAAACTTCGATCTTCATAAAGAAGAGTTGAAGTTTGAAAATATTAAAGTAGCACAAAGAAGTTATAAATAGTAGCAAGTTAACAGGATCAGGTATTAAGGTCTAAATCCAAACTTGACACCTGACACTGAATACTTGATACTTAAATCTCAATATCATGAGTACAGGAAATATGAACTTAACGCTGAAAGTATGGCGTCAAAAAAATAACAATACCAAAGGTGCTTTGGTTGATTATAAATTATCTGGTATTTCACCTGATATGTCTTTCTTGGAAATGTTCGATGTGTTAAACGAACAATTAATCAATACAGGCGAAGAACCGGTAGTATTTGATCACGATTGCCGTGAAGGAATCTGCGGGATGTGCTCCATGTTCATCAACGGCCGTCCGCATGGCCCTAAAGATCTGGTTACTACCTGCCAGTTACACATGCGTTCATTCAAAGATGGTGATACCATCGTTGTGGAACCATGGAGAGCAGCTGCATTTCCGGTAGTTAAAGATTTAACCGTAGACCGTTCTGCTTTCGATAGGGTAATTTCTGCTGGTGGTTTTATTTCGGTAAACACTGGTAATGCCCAGGACGCGAATAACCTGCCCATCCCTAAAATGCAGGCTGATGCTGCTTTTGAAGCTGCCGCGTGTATTGGTTGTGGTGCTTGTGTGGCTACCTGTAAAAATGCCTCGGCAATGTTATTTGTATCTGCAAAAATTTCCCAGCTGGCATTATTGCCTCAGGGCCAGCCAGAGCGTTACCGCCGTGTACAAAGTATGGTTGCACAAATGGATGCTGAAGGATTTGGTAACTGTACAAATACAGGTGCTTGTGAAGCAGAATGTCCGAAAGGCATTTCACTTGAAAACATTGCCCGTATGAACCGCGATTTTGCTACCGCTAAATTCATCTCTGAAGAGACGGTTTAAAAGACATACTGTGCATTCCGGGAAACCGGAATTCTTAGGCCTCAAACTTTGTTTGGGGTCTTTTTATGCCGGTGTTTTTAAACTTCGTTAACGTTGTTGTTTAAAGATCGTTCCTGTAATATTCCTGCAATTGAAAAGATTCGAAACATTTATTATTTCCAGGCGAAAGATTTTATAAGTGCAGGTGCCAAAATAAAAGTTTGCGAAACCCATAATTTTCTTATGTTAGCATATTATAAAATTTCAGTTATTGAAATTTTATTTCGTAACATTTGTATATACGTTAAAAAATTTATATTTTTAGTCTTCCGAGACAGGAGATAAAGCATAAAACCCCGGCAATTTTTGCTGGGGTTTTGTGCTTGATGCTGTTCGCGAATCCTGGCTTCACGACTAATATAAGTCCCGACAACTGATCCTGATTTGCATGAACAGCAGTTGAGATAACGAGCGTATGGTTTAGTTAAAATATCTAACTCAAAGTGAAATTGATCGGAAGCGTGTATTGCACTTTCACTACTTTTCCATTCTGTATAGCAGGATTCCATCTTGGAGATTTCTTAATCACCCTCAGCGCCTCTGCGTCCAGTTCTTTAGTGATGCCCCTGGTAACTTTTGCATTGGTTATGGTACCGTCTTTCTCTACGGAAAAGGCTACAAACACTTTTCCCTGCATTTTATTTTTAACTGCGATAGCAGGGTATTTGATATTTTTAGCCAGGTATGAATACAACTTCTCTGGTCCGCCTGGAAATTCGGTTGGTTTATCAGGAGAGCTGTTCAGCGCTTTTTTCTGCTGACCATTGTCATTCAGATTGAAATTCACATTGATGTTGTATTTTACCCTTACCGGTTTACCTTTAATTAAACCCGGGTTCCAGTTTGGTGATTTACGGATTACCCTGATGGCCTCCGCATCTGTTTCCTTGCTCAGGCTTCTGGTCACTATAACATCGTTTAACGCGCCGTTTTTCTCGACAATAAACGATACAAAAACCTTCCCTTGTGTTTTGCTTTTTTGTGCCGCCTCCGGATACCTGATTTCTTTACCTAAATAGTCGTAAAATTTTGCGATCCCCCCGGGATACTCCGGGATCTTTTCTACTGAAGTGAAGTCAACAGGTTTGTCTTGTGCCCTGACGGAATTTAATTGCATAGCGAGGCCCGTTAGGGCTAAAATCATTAGCTTTCTCATCATTTAAAAATTAAATTGTTTATTACTTTTGTTTCGTGGCGTTTTTTTTCGTGGTAATAATTACAACGCCGTTTTTAGTGTTTCCGGAATACTGCTTTGCTGTATTTGCATCTTTAATCACGGTTACAGATTCAATAGTGTTCTGGTCTAGTTTTTCAATGCCCGAAACCTCTCTTCCGTCGACAACATAAAGTGGCTGTGCCTTTTTATCGTTATCCTTAAGAAGAAGAAACCTTTTGGCAGCCGCATCAACGTTCAAGGGGGTACTTCTGTTAGCACTTCCATTTGGCTTAATAAAGAATCCGCTTACTTTCCCGTTTAACATTAAGCTGGAGTCGGGCTTAAGGTTTCCTTTGCCTTTTGGGATAATATATGTCCCCTTTGTTTTGACTTCAATAACGCCACCAAATCCCTCACTGCCATATTTCATTAATGCTGTGCTGTCTTTTAATATGTTGATGGATTCAATCGCATTTGGGTCGATTTCCGAAAGCGATCCCGTTCCGCGGAAATATTGCTTATTTCCATCGATTACAATCAGCGGCTGTGGTTCTATGCCTGCTGCGGTGCCGCGCAATCTAATTGTTGTATTTGTGGTGCTGTCCGCTTTCTGTGCAAAGCCATATAGGACAGTTCCAAGCATTAAACTAAGGGTGATGATCTTTTTCATGTTGTCAGTTTTTAAAACTTTCTCTGAATATTTAGTATGGTTGATGGCTTGTCGATGGTGAGCTCTTGCGTATCAGGTTTTCTGAATAGGTTATTAGTGGTTGATTTAGTTGTGATGATAATTGCACCTGCTTTTGCCTTCAGGCCATAGAGGTTTATTGCACTCTGATCTTTAAGTACCGATACAGATTCGACATTATTTGGGTTGATACCGGATAATGTTGAATTGTCCTGAAGTTTCACACCATCAACTACAATGATTCCCGGAAAATCCTTTCCGCTTTTTAAAGTTAAATTTTTCCCTTCTTTTACCGGAGCCTTTGGAGTTTCACTATCCGTTAAGGTGAAGTTCACGTTAATGTTATACTTTACCCTTACCACCATGCCATCTTTTACTCCAGGATTCCAACGAGGGGACTCGTTTAATACCCTTACCGCTTCCTCGTCTAAACCACTCCCCAGGCCACGGGTAACCATCACATCACTGATGGAACCATCTTTTTCGACAATAAATGAAAGAAACACTTTCCCCTGTACATTTTTTTCCTGTGCCAGTTCAGGATAACGGATTGTTTTGCTCAGGTATTCATAAAATTTCCTAATTCCTCCGGGATATTCCGGCTGCTTGGTAATAGATACAAAGTCGTAGATTTTTTTATCCGTTTCATTAACAGCTTCTCCTTTTATTACCGGACTGACGTCATTTGTATTGATATCGGTTGAAGTTAAAACTTCGGAGGTTTTCGACATTGTTGCCTTTTCCGCCAGGGTATTTCTGTTACCTTTAATTTTAAGTGCTTCAGATGCCTGCTGGCTTACTTCCTTTGCCGGTTGTGACACGATTTCCTGAACAAGTTCGATTGGTTTGTCCATAGGAATCTGATCGGTAAATAAGATTAGTTCCTCGTTTTTCCTTACAGTGGCCGATGAGAAAACAATCAGGATTGCAAAGAGTGGTATTGAAATACCGTATTTGATAACGGCTATTTTTTTTGACCTTTCTTTCTGAAGCATAAATATGCGTTTCTTGATCAATGATTTATTAAAGAAGCCATTTGTTAGTGCGTTGGGTGAAATGCCGAAAGACTGGCTCAAAATCAGCATAGCATAGGCTGCTTTGTCGCCCTGATAATCAGCTGCCAATTCATCTGCTAGAAATTCATGTATATTTTTAATCGATTTCTTATAAAGATAAATAATTGGGTTCAGCCAGGTAATCACACCGAGGATTTCAAAGAAGAGGATATCCAAGGTGTGCAGTTGTTTTACATGGGCTTCTTCATGAATATCGATTACATTTTTTTGGGGCAGGTTTACATCTACCACCTTCCTTGTTAAAAAAGAAAAAGCCGACCCTGTTTTGGCAGTCCGGATAGATTTTTTTACCAGAACCAGATTAAACACTAACCTACATAAGAAAAACACAATACCCGCACAGTATAAATAAACGAAAACATTTCCCCAGTTTAAGCCGGTATTGTTGTCGCTTATTATAGTGGCTTGCTGAAGTACGGCTTGCCAGTTTACCGAAGTGTATACCTGTTGTGCAGCTTTTTGTTCTGTAAGCCATTCTAAACGAATAAACGGAATACAGATTGACAAGATGCCTGCGCCAACCAGAAAAAAGCGGTTTAGCGTAAAATAGGTTTCACGATCCAGTAACAACTTATAAAAGCCGTAAAAAACAATTAGATATAAGTTTACTTGCAGTAGGTAGTGGGCAAAACTCATTTTGGACTGTTTTTAATTTTATTAATCATTTTTAAAATCTCATCTACATCACCTAAATCCAACTTTTCTTCTTTAACAAAGAATGAAAACATACTCTCTACAGAATTCTCGAAATAGTTTCCTAAGAGTTTTTCTGTTGCATGTCGTTTATACTCCTCTTTACTGATTAGCGGATGATACTGATGCGCTTTTCCAAATGCCTCGTGACCAATGAAGCCTTTTGTTTCCAGTATCCTGATGATTGTCGACACCGTATTGTAAGCCGGCTTTGGTAAAGGAAGTTCGTCTATAACTTCTTTAACAAACGCTTTTTCTAATTGCCAAAGCACTTGCATAATCTGCTCTTCTGCCTTGGTTAAATCTTTAATTTCCATAATAATTCTGTAATAAGGATAGGGCAATAAATATTGCTTAACTAAAATTAAAACTAATTATTTAGTTAAACAAATGTTTTAACATTTTTTTGTTGTAAAGATGCTGTATGACAACCTTTAGCTTAAAAATACGTGTACAGTAAGGTGTAAGATTAAAAAATGTCCCGGGATTGCGAAAGTGAAGAATAAGATTTTACGCTAAATGGAAATGATCTGGTGCTTAATTCCATACACCACCAGCCCGGTACGGGATTTGATATTTAATTTTGCAAATAATGATTCCCGATAGTTGTCGACCGTTCTGGGACTTACGTTCATTAAATCTGCAATTTCCTTATAGGTAAGCTCTGTACTGCAGTGCTGCAAAAAAGTAAGCTCTCTGGCTGTAAAAGTGGTCTTGTCTACTTCCTTTAGCGCGACCAGTAATCTGCCAGAAACCACCTCATTTACAAAGAAACCTTTTTCTACTACAACTTTAATGGCATTTAATAATTCCAAGGGCGTAGATTCTTTAAGCATGTAGCCTCCTGCTCCTGCTTTAAGCATTGCGATGATGGCTTTTTCTTCTTCAAGCATACTTAAAGCCAGCACGTGGACTTTAGGATAATTTGTCTTCACCCATTTTGTTGCCGCATAACCATCCATCACCGGCATGTTAATGTCCATTAGAACAATATCAATATCTGGCTGATTTACGATCTTCTTTTGTAAATCTACGCCATTGACTGCCTGAAACCTGATGTCAATTTCATCAAATTCTTCCAGTAAATTGGCTAATCCTGAACGGAAAAGCGTATGGTCATCAACAATGGCGATAGAGATAGTGGACTGCATAAAACTATGGATAAGGGATTTCGATCAAAATGGATGTGCCTTGGTTGGGAGACGAAGTTAAATTTAATTGACCATTAATCATCTCAATTCTTTTATAAATAGAATTAAGTCCCATTCCCGACTTATTATCATTCTCTACCTCGAAACCTATTCCGTTTTCTTTAACGTTTAAAAACAAAATACCATCTTTAAAGTAGCTTTCAATATCGATGACCGTGGCCTGAGCATGTTTAATAATGTTATTGATCACTTCCTGGAGTAGACGCAAAATAATCAGGTCTTTATCAGGTGAAGTTCCGGAATAGCCGAGAAGCTGATTATTTACCTTTAGTTCATAGACACCGGATTTACTCAGCCAGTTGATTTCCTGCTCAATGGCATGACCTATACCGTTGGCAACAATTTGCTCGCCATGAAGCAATTTAGCAAGTTCGCGTAATTCTTTAATGGAGTTGTTCACGAAACCCAATGAATTTTCGATTTTTTTTTTCGCCTTTTCCAAATTGGAGAGATCAACAGAATTAAGTGTCAAAGTGGTTAAACTTAATAATTGGCCTACGTTATCATGTAATTCTGTGGCAATGCTTTGCATGGTTTGATCCTGTACCTCAATACGGGTTTGAAGAATTTCTGAATCAAAATTCTGCTTCATAGCCGTTTTCTCCAGCGCGTGATTTTTTCGGTACTTAATGCTAATTTTGACATAAAATACCAAAATTAAAGGCATTAGTAAGAAGATTAAAGAAGATATGACGACTAGGATTGTAATTTGCGTTGTTTGCTCCTGCATATAAATGAATAAGCTAAAATGCTGTAAAATATAATATTAAGAACAGTGAAAATCCAGTTTCTCAGGGAATTTCCTTTAACCATGATAGATGTAAAAAGCTCATGGAATAAATTAGCGGTAGTTGTGCCAAAGTAAAAAAACAGTACACCAGTAACCCACCAAAACTCCGGGTTTGTATTGATGTCCATAATCGCGTTATCTGTCAGTACGAAATAATAATAATAACAGCAATAAAGCATAATTAAAGCAGATAATACCCCGCCTGCCCATGAATTGTAGGTCATAATGCCATGCATGAGGAAAAAGACTATCCAGAGCGAATAAAATATAACCAATCCAATGATGATTATTTTCTTTGGATTGGTATATACTTTCAAACAATGATATATGCCTGCACTGATCAGCGCACCCTCAAACAGGGTATAAATATTATAGACGAAGAGATTGTTGTGAAATGTTTTTGCGGCCCAGCGCGCTACAACCAACTCGGTGAGGCATACCAGAAACATATAAGTTAATGAAACTCTCCAGAGCGGTTTTTTATCTGTCCTAACGGTTGCCAAAGCAGTCAAAAAGCACAATAACTCTAAGAAAGTAGTAACCCTCAGACCGAACATATTTACTATAAATTAGTTCCTTCGCAAACTGGAGGACATGACTCTCCCTTGTTTTCAATATCTCCGAGGTCATCCTGATGTTCTTCTTCATCTCCGTAGCCACCGGTAATACCAGAAAGCGTCGGCACTAACAAAACGGTATTTCTTCCCAGATATTCTTTAGGAACCCCATCTAAAGAATTGGCGGTATACTGTCCGAAATAAATACGGAGACCATCATGTTTTCCATTTTCAATGCTTTTGGCAATCCTAAGGATCTGGTCGGCAGGGAACCATACTGCTTTAGTGTAGCTGGCTAAACCTGCTGCTTCTTCAGTGTATGCGGCTACCATTTCTTTTGCAATGTCTGCAGGTACATTTGTGAGCGTTTTTTCCTCATTCATAAAATTGGGATAGTTTGTTTGGGTTAAAAATCGATAATTTAAAATGCTTAAGCAAGTATTTTTAGGAAATTGTAATACCGTAAAAATACCCTTGTACAAAGGGTGCTTTCTGCCTGACAATGTAAAATGGCAATACTTAATTTTGGTATATCAATTACGGCTAACAACTGTTCCTGATCAGAAATCAAGTCTATCTCCCTATTAGTGGATATCCATCAATGCCGGAATAAACGCAATTTCTGCTGAAATAAAAAGTTGCCTGTCTCAAACAACCAAATGATGATTAATAGTATTCTGCTCAGGGAGAACCACAGTAACATTAGCGAGAGAGAAGTTGAAATAGTACATCTGCTGTCTATGGGTTACAACAGTAAAGAAATTGGTGAAATGTTATACATCAGTGAACATACGGTGAACACCCACAGAAGAAATATGGTTAGAAAGCTTGATTTAAAAAACTCTTATCAGCTTATCGTATGGGCTTTTAAAGAGCGAATTCTCTCTTTCTGATAAAAATACACACATTAACGCAAAGCCTCTCAAATCATGAAGCCTGCTTTTGATTCATCAAAAAGCAGGCTTCTGTGTATTATGGCCTCGCTGGTTGCGGGACAGGTAATTCCTTTCTCGGAATCTGTGCCTCACGCTGAGCGGTGTTATAAACAAATGAGGCAATGATAGTGGCCGATTGTTTCAAGTCATCTTCAACCAATCTATCGTAGGTATCCATATTGCTATGATGGGTACGCGTGTTGTAATCTGCCGGATCCTGAATGAACTGGAATCCTGGAATACCTACTGCATCAAATGCCTGATGATCTGTACCACCTGTATTGTTCACGGTAACTGTTCCTGCACCAAGATCGTTAAAAGGGCTCAACCAGCTTTGAAAGATGGGCCCGGCTTCCGCATTGCCTTGTAAATATATTCCCCGTATTTTTCCAGTTCCATTATCCAGGTTATAATAAGCGGATATCTTTTTTTGCTCTGGCTTAAGTTCCATTGTTTTTGGATCACCAAAATGGGTGTTGACATAACCTCTTGATCCATACAAGCCCTGCTCTTCTGAGCTCCACAATGCAATCCGGATTGTACGTTTCGGTTTAAAATCAATCGCTTTTAAAATTCTCATCGCTTCCATCATCACGGCCGAACCTGCCGCATTATCGGTAGCACCAGTAGCTGCATGCCACGAATCAAAATGTGCACCAATCATAACCACTTCGTCCTTAAGCTTTTTATCTGTTCCCGGGATTTCTGCAATTACATTGTAGCCCTTCGGATCCTGATCATAAAACGATGTTTTAATTTCTGCTTCCAGCTCTACCGGTTTACCTGCGCGTAACAAACGTAAAATGTGCAGGAAATCTTCAGCAGCTACTTCAAGTTCCGGTGAAACCGGTTTAGCATCTAAAGCATAAGAAGCACCGTTACTGGTAAAAAACGTTCCCTGTCCACCTCTGGCATAGGTAAGGATCAGGGCTACTTTTTCTTCTAATAACATGGCACTCATGGCTGCCCTTACTTCTCTCATTTTCATCATTTGTGCCATCCGGTCGGCCATTGGTCCTCCTGCTGGCCGTTGCCTGCCTGCGCCTGCGGCCGCCGGCTTTGCGGCTGCCATCTGTGCTAATGTAGAATCAGCATAACGTGAAAAATCGGCTTTAACCCCGCTTGGCAAGGCCGCACCCTGATCCATCATCACAATTTTTCCCGCTAACTTTCCTTTATATTTTGCCAGGTCAGCAACACTATCTGCCTTGATTAGTACCACCTCAGATTTAATCGGGCCGTTGGTGCCTGGTGTCCATGCTTTAGGCGAAGCAATAATCGGGTGGTAAAACGGAGCTGTTGTAGCAGCATAATACTTATCAACCTGCCATCCTTTTCCAAAGGTTCCCCAGCTTTCTAAATGAGCATTTTTCAGCCCCCAGTCAGTTAATTGTTTTACAGCCCAGTCCTGTGCCCGTTTTAGTCCCGGTGAATTAGATAAACGCGGCCCAGCAACATCGGTTAAATTAAAAGCAATATCCATCACTTTTGAATTTTCTAACCCCGTAGTCCGTATTTTCTTTACTATTGCTGCGTCTGGAACATCTTGTGCAAAAGCAGAGAGACAAAGGCTCATGGCCAGTGCCGGCATTATAAATTTTTTAATCATATTCTAGAATTGTTGGTTGTTTGATTACTCTAAAATACGGTTAAACCAGGCGTTACATGATTTACCATGATATTTTTACAAATTTCCGGCTGTTTTTTCTGTAAGAGATGAATTGATGAGGCTATTTAACGCTTTTTCTGGTTACGATAAAGTATCCGAGCACGAATAATACCACTGCGTAAACTAAACTGGTGTAGATTTCTTGTGTAAAGATTTCGAAGTCGGCAGGGTTTGAAAGTTTTTTGGCTGCCGTGCTGCTGTTCAGTACCAATGAGGGATGGCTGTAGGGGATTAAGTAAGCATATTTCCAGCCTACGTTTCCGGTGATGATGCCCATGATGGTACCAATGAAGCCTATACCCATTGGTTTCAGGAAATCGCCCCAAATTAAACTCAGGACGAACTGAATGGATAGAATGCCCAGTGACGACAAGAATAATTTAAAGTAGAATTTCGATAAGAGCAGCGATGGATCATATTGGTTGAAGCTATATTTTGGTACAAATACCTGCAGTAGATGTCCAAACGCTAAAGTTAGTCCCCCAAATAGCAGCAGGCAAATGAATATCAGTATTACGCCATACAGATATTTAGCGGTGTAGATTGAAAACTTATTTAACGGCTGTGCGAAAAGTGTTTTCCAGGTATCATTTTTATGCTCGATGTTATTGACTGAAAAAGCCATAAAGATCACGTAGAATGGCAAAATTAATACCCCCATTACACCCAGTGCAGCACCAATATACCGAAGCCATAGCAGTAAGGGAGGGTAGTGTTGAGCCAAAACTTTTTCAGCTCCTGAATAAAAGCCGAAAGAAATCAGTCCGCAAACAATGACCGGTAACAGAATGGCAGCCCAGAAGGCTAATGTTTTTTTCGATTTATAAAATTCCGATAGCAGTGATATGAATAATGAGCGCATCTTAGTTTTGTTGAGTAATATCCAGAAAGAGGTTTTCAAGGTCTTTGCGTTGCTGATAAAGGCTACTTACCGTGAATCCGTTTTCAATCAATAAGGTATTGATTTCACCACTTTGATTCGATGAGATAAATGGTAAAGTGATCATTTTATCGGTGTTGCCAACAATCTTAAAACCTGCCTTAATTAAGAATGTTCTGGCTTTCTCCACCTGATCAATTTCTATTTCAAGTAATGGTTTGCTTAATAAATGTAGTTCGCTGATTGTACCCTGAAACAATAGCTGGCCTTTATTTATGATTCCAACGTGTGTTGCCGTGCGTTCAATTTCAGCTAGCAAGTGGCTGGAGACGAGTATTGTTTTATGGTGTCTGGTAGAGAGTTCAATCATCAGGTTCCTGATTTCAATGATACCATTGGGATCAAGTCCGTTCGTAGGTTCATCCAGAAGCAATAATTCCGGATCCGATACCAGGGCAAGTGCAATGCCCAGGCGTTGTTTCATTCCCAGGGAATACTTTCCTGATTTTTTATTGGCTGCTTCCGTTAGCCCTACCAACTCAAGCATTTCATTCGCCTTCACTTTGGGAATGCCTAATAGCATACATCGGTTGATCAGATTTTCCTTGCCCGTTAAGTGTGCGTAAATTGCTGGCTGCTCTACAAGCGCGCCCATCTTTTTTAAGCAGGCAATGCGGTTGTGGTTAATTTCTTTTCCAAAAATAAAAACCTGATCGGCTGGCGACCGAAGCAGGTTTAATAAGAGTTTTATAGTTGTGGTTTTACCAGCACCATTTGGTCCGAGGAAGCCATAAATACTTCCTTTTGGCACTTGTAGCGACAAGTCTTTAACAATGGTTTGGTTACCAAAGTTGAAATTCAAGCCAACAGTTTCGATCGCGTAATTACCCATTGCTTATTAAAAAAGAGCAGTGGCTTGTTTTACGATTGCTGTAGAAGTTTTAGCTGGCTTAACTACTATTTCATCATTTTGATTCGTATTAACAGTAAGCGTTAATATAATCATCATAAATACTGGAACTAATAAAAGTAAAAATGGCGATGTGTTGGCTAACTTTTTCATAATCTTTTTTTCTATTGTTGAGGCGGTTAAACGATCTTCAGCAATCATCACTGTACTTAAGGTATGGTTTACTGTCGCTGTTTTCATGGTTGTTATCGTTTTGATGATTCAAAGGAACAGAATGAAAACTACCTGCTAAAATGTATTATACCAAGTGTTCAAGATTCTAGATCAACAGGCTTTTTTGGCGTTGGTCGATAAAATTTGCCATTTGGACGGTTGGTAGAAAAAAAATGCCCGTTGGTAGATTGTTTGCTTTTAAAAAGGGAAAGTTTATTTACTTTGGAGGCAAGGAAGCGATAAGCTGAAGTTGAATATTAAAATGAAAGAAGAAAAAGGAGCATTAATTTTACATAGTATTTTTTGGAGTGTTGTAGTCGCAGCTGCTATTACAATTGTCCTTACCACTGGTTCTGAAATTACCCTTAAAAGAGAGTTGATTTCATTTGGCCTTTTCGGAATTCTAAATGTTTCTATTTTTTATATTAACTACATTTTTCTTATACCACTACTGATCAAGAAAAGGAAAAAGTATTGGTTGTATCTTGTTGCATTTTTCTTTGCTATCATAATTGTTGCGTTTCTTAAAACTGTAATCGCTGTCCTGAATCCGAAAGATATGATGATCATTAGGGATGAAAAAGTTGCCTATACAGTGAATCAGTATTTCTTTGGGAAAGCATTTTTGGCTGGATTTTTTATGGTCAGCAGTTGTATTATCAAGTTCACTGTCGATTGGTTCTCCCGCGAACGTATTCAACGCAACCTCGAAAGTGAACGCCGCGAAATGGAGCTGCAGTTTCTAAAATCACAGCTTAACCCACATTTTTTGTTCAATTCGCTGAATAACATTTATTCGTTGGCCTATCAAAAATCGGATAAAACAGCTGATGCGATCATGAAACTTTCTGAGATTATGCGTTACATGATTTATGAGAGCAATACGCCTACCGTATCACTGAGTAAAGAAGTAGATTATCTAACCAACTATATTGAACTTCAAAAAATCCGGTTTAAAGATGGAGCATTTATTGAGCTTACGCTTAACGGAGAGATAGATGATCAGAAGATTGTTCCCCTGATGCTCATTTCATTTGTAGAAAATGCTTTTAAACATGGGGTGGTAACGGATCCTGAAAACCCGGTGAAGATCAATATCATTGCCAACCAAAAGATTTTGCATTTCAGTGTCATCAATAAAAAGAACCAGCAGAACAAGGATGCACAAGGTGGTGTTGGCTTAACAAACGTTGAACGCAGATTACAGCTGATTTATCCCGACAGATATAAATTAAATGTTGTAAATTCGGCTACTCATTATACCTGTGAACTCATGATTGACATTTAATGCTGCAGATATTTACAGCGTTAAAAACAACCGATATTAACAATTAACCTAAAATGAACCTAAACTGTATTGTTGTTGACGATGAGCCTTTAGCGCTCGACATCCTGGAAGACTATATATCAAAAGTACCCTTCCTTACTTTAGTAAAAAGATGTGAGAACCCCATTGAAGCGCTTCAGATTGTTCAGGCAGGTGGGATTGACCTGGTTTTTCTGGATATTCAAATGCCGGAGCTGACGGGTATTCAGTTTCTTAAAATTGCCGGAAATAAAACACACTACATTTTAACAACAGCCTACCCGCAATACGCATTGGAAAGTTACGATCTTAATGTGTCCGATTATTTATTAAAACCCATCGCTTTCGACCGGTTTTACAAGGCTGTAGAAAAAGTACATAAACAGGCTAAACCTGCCGATACTCCCGCAAGCGTAGCGCAGCCAATTGTAACGCCAGCTCCTTTCTCGGGTTCACCCAATCCAGTTCAGGATTATATTTTCGTTAAAACGGAGCACAAAATTCAAAAAATCTACCTACATGATATTCTGTATATAGAAGGGTTGAAAGATTACATTTCTATTTTTACCAAAGAAGAACGGGTAATTACCCTTCAGAGTATGAAGAAAATGGAGGAGGCCCTGCCCAGCAGTCAGTTTATCCGGGTGCACAAATCTTATATTGTAGCTGTAGATAAAATAGAAAGTATTGAACGTAGCCGCATTACCATTTGCGATAAAATCATCCCGGTTGGCGATACCTACCGCGATGAATTTTTTAAAGTGATTGGTAATAAAAATATCTAGATTTGGGACTAAGACCTGGGTGAGTAAGATCAATATTATACTTGGCCCAAAACCTTTCTGATTTCTGATTCAACCTCGAGGGTAATCTCATTAGCCGTTTTACCTTCAGGCTCAATGGGCTGTAGAACGGTCCATTTTAAGGCATTGCCGGTAGTAAGCGGAAACATTCCGAATCTCACAATCTTCCATGAATTTTCAATGGCGATGGGCACTACCAATGCGTTTGGAACAACCTTTAATATGGTTGCTATGCCCCCAAACTGAAATGTTTTTACCTGTCCGTCTTTTGCTCTCGTACCTTCAGGAAAAATAACTGTACTCCAGTTATTTTCTTTCATTCTGCGGCCGAGTTTTATTATTTCAGAAATAGCCTGTTTATTGTCTTTTCTGTCAATATTAGCGCCTCCACCTAAACGCAGGTTAATCGAAATTGAAGGAATCCCTTTAGCCAGTTCTATCTTTGAGATGAACTTAGCACTGTGCTTTCTCAGAAACCATATTAACGACGGGATATCGTACATACTCTGGTGGTTTGCGGCGAAGATGATCGGCCTGTTGGTAGGGAGATCATATTTGTTTTTAAAGCTAATGGAGTTAAAAAGAAAAAACTGACAATAGGTGAGGCAAAAATTCAGGAGATCTACCGATACTTTATGAGCTTTGTAACCGAAAGCCTTATGGCAAATCCATTGAATGGGATGAAAGATACATAAGCTTAATCCGAAGAAAAAATAGAATATGGGGCTTAGAATATAGCCAAAAAATTTGCTCATAAAAATTAACTTAACCGCAAAGATAGCAACTATTCTTTTTTGCCAATATCATATCTCTCCATTTAAAATCATGATTTTAGCTTTTAGAATCGCAGCAACACTCATAGAATCGGTAATCTGCCCGCTCAGTACCATTTGATAAGCCTCGTTAAAACTAATCTTTTTTATGGTTAGCTGTTCAGTTTCCTCGGGCATGGCGATTCCCTGGGTTAGGCCGGTAGCCACGTAGATGATGGACAACTCATCACTTACCGAATTGGATAAATGCATGCGCTGAATCTCTCTCCAGTTTTCGGCACTTATCCCTGTTTCTTCGAGAAGCTCGCGTTTTGCACTTTCCATTGGCTCCTCATGAAACGGCCCTCCTCCTTCAGGGATCTCCCAACTGTAAGCTTTTAAAGGGTAACGGTATTGGCCAACCAGCCAGGTATTATAATTCTCGTCCAAAGGCAGTATCCCTATCGCAAGATTTTTAAAATGTACCTCGCCATAGATTCCTTTTCCACCCGAAGGGTTGAGTACCTGGTGTTCCGTTAGCCGAATCCAGTTGTTATCATATTTAACTTCACTTGCTAAAGTTTTCCAGGGGTTACTATCTTCCATGCTGCAAGGTAGTGAATTGAAAAAGGCGTTTAAAACATTTTAAACGCCTTTAATTTTAATTAGAATGAACCTTCATCAGGCCTGTTGTCCTGCTGATCGTCTTTTTTCTTTTTGGCAGCGGTAAAGGTTGTCTTTCCGAAGCGATAAGAGAACGTCAGACTACCCATTGTTCCCTGCATCTGGCGTTGGAAATCAACAATGGTAAAATTGTCTTCAGTTGTCATACTCCACCTGCGGGTATTGAATACGTCTCTCACATTGAAACTTAGGGAAGCTTTTTTATTCGGGAAGTCGTATTTGGCTCCACCATCTATCCCATACATCGCATTACGTTTTCCTTGTGCCATCACTTCAGGCGCACGGTAGTCACCTCTTACCTGTAATGAAACATTTTTAACCACTGTCAGATTACCGGTTAAGTTTGCGTTCCAGCTGAATCCACTACTTGAAGCAATGTTAAATCTGCTGTCTCCTGCAAATTTAGCCTGATAAAGGTTTACGTTAGTCGTAAAGTTCAAAGCCTTAATCAGATCGAAACGCCCAATTAACTCCAAACCTGAATTAATCTGGTTTGATAAGTTTTGGGGAGTCGAAGTAGTGATTCCACTAATCGCTGTAGTTCTTACCCTTTGGATCACATCGTTAGTCCGGCGATAGTATAAACTTGAAGTCAGCGTTACTTTCTTCCAGTACTTGCTATAGCCTAACTCAAAAGAGTGCACGTCCTCAGGTAATAAGTTCGGATTACCTCCCCGGTAGTTATAGGGTTCAGAAACATCCAGAAATGGATTTGTATCCCATGGACGCGGACGGTTAACGCGTCGTGTATAGCTCAATTGCAGCTGATTATCACCCTTTAACTTTTGGGTTAAGAATACGCTGGGATAAAGTCTTTTGTAATGGATATTTCCATCACTTCCTGTTAACACGTTATTGGTGTAACCTTCCAGGTGGGTATCCAGCCTTGCATCTTCAGCACGTAATCCCAATTGATAACCAAAATCTTTAATCTGATTCTGGTAGTTCAAATAAAGGGCATGCACCTGATCTTTACTGTCAAAATCATTGATCAGGGAATTATTTCTTACTACCACACCAGTATTGGTTAAGAGTGCATCTGCGAATTGGTTGTTGTTACCCAAACGAATCTGACTTCTATATCCTGCCTCGACTTTTCCGGCCTTACCCACTGGCAGACTATAATCTGTTTGAATGTTATAGTTGGTATTATCGCCCGTATTATACACCCGTTGCAGGGATAAATTTTCATTCATTTCTACACCATTCCGATTTGTCGTGGTGGTGCTATAGAACTGATCGCTGTTATTTGTCCCGTGCGAATAGCCAAAATTAAAAGTTAGTTCCTCTTTTGGCTTGCTGAACTTTTGCACATAATCCAGATTCAGGTCGTAACTACTACCATACCCTTCCGTAGTATTTTTGCGGTTACTTAATTCAACAGGTGCCCTTGTTTTACCTAGTTGTCTGATGTCAAGCTGATCATTTCTTTCATTTTCTCTTGAATTAAAACCACCGGAAAAACTTAATACACTCTTTGGCGCCAGGTAGTAGTCAATACCAGCTTTGGCATTATGTCCTTTGTCCAGGGAATTGGAAACTGTATTTTGATATAAATATTTTGCAGGAAGACTATCACTTTTATAAAAAATATCCTGATATCCACCACCTACGCGGTTTCCATAACGGTAACCATAGTTTCCATACAAATTGATTTTGCTGTTCTGGAAGCTTAGGTTGGTATTGGCGTTATAGTTATCACGGTTACCAGCCGTTAATGCAACTGAACCGTTAAGACCCAGCTTAGTATTCTTTTTCAGAACGATATTAATGATACCCGATTGTCCTTCTGCATCATATTTTGCCGATGGATTGGTGATTACCTCTACGCTTTCGATTGAGCTTGCCGGGATTGACTGCAGGATTTGCGCAACGTTTCCGCCGGCAATTAAAGAAGGTTTTCCATCTATTAATACTTTCACACCTGTAGAACCACGTAAACTCACATTACCGTCCATATCAGTTGAAACTGAAGGAACGTTCTGAAGTAGATCCCCCGCCGATCCACCTTCGCTGATTACACTCTGATCTACAGAAAAGATTTTTTTATCAATTCCCATTTGCATACCCGACTTTTGGCCGGTTACGGTAACTTCACTCAGGATATTGCCCTTTGCCGAGTTCATCTTAATGTCGCCAAAATTTAATGTACCCGTTGATGCCGTAATATTTACGTTATCCCTAACCATGGTTTGGTAACCTACGTAACTAATTTTGAAGGTAAATGTACCGGCAGGCAGATCGGCCATGGTAAATGCTCCGTTTACATCTGTTTGTGAAACTTTGGCATTTTTACCTGTAGACTTATTGATTAAAACTGCTGTGGCAAATGGAATAGTTTCTTGTGTTTTGGCGTCTTTTAATACGCCGGTAATTTTTGCTTTCCCACCATTTTGGGCGAAAAGACTTAGCGATAAACTTATAAAAAGAAGAATAAAGGGTATCGTACGCGATTGTAAAAGTCTCATTAAATAAAATATATGTGTGTGTTTTGTTATAAAGGGAGACAAAGTAACGGAGAGTTAGTTTAAATAAATGCCCGTAACTATTTTATTACAGCTATTTTATGGTAATATTTTCGTGAGTTTAAACAAGGTTTTCATATTTGAAAATCCCTTGTCATGTTTATTTAGGCACCATTCCAGGTCAACGGATTAATATCAGCAAAAAAACATTTTTAGCATTAAAGAGTTTAAAAACAGCTATAATGTTACTTTTGCTTTAGCATGAAAAAAATATTAATTGTTGATGACTTACATCCTTATTTTAAGGAACAGGCTATTGCTATGGGATACCATGTTGATGATGAACCTCAGATTACCCGTCAGCAAACCTTAGCTAAAATAAAAGATTATACAGGCATTGCTGTAAGAACAAAGTTCAGAATCGATGCAGAAGTTTTTGCTGCTGCTACGCAGCTTAAATTTGTTGCCCGTGCCGGAGCAGGACTGGATAATATTGACGATCAGATTGCTTTCGAAAGAAATATTGAACTCATTAATGCACCTGAAGGTAATTGTGATGCGGTTGGAGAGCATGCAACAGGCTTACTTCTATCACTGATGAATAACTTCCGCAAGGCGGATATGGAAATTCGAAATGGAATATGGGATCGCGAGGGAAACCGTGGATATGAGCTGAAGGGAAAAAAGGTTGGTATTATTGGCTATGGCTTCATGGGACAGAGTTTCGCCAAAAAACTTGCCGGCTTTGAAGTCGACGTGATGGCTTACGATAAATATAAAACAGGCTTTTCTGATGCCTTTGCGCGCGAGGTGAGTATGGAGGAAATTGTAAAACATTGCGACGTGCTCAGTTTGCATATTCCTTTGACTACTGAAACCAGGCAAATGGTAGATGAGGAATACTTCTTCCACTTTAAAAAGCCAATTTTCTTTATCAACACTGCACGAGGAGAAATTGTGAACACAACGGCGGTACTCGGTGCTTTGGCCTCTGGTAAAATTTTAGGTGCAGGTTTGGATGTTTTACAAACTGAGAAATTTCCTGCACTGCAGGAAGCTGACTGGTATGATGAGTTAAAAAAGAATGAGAAAGTCATTTTAACGCCACATGTGGGAGGGTGGACCTTTGATTCTTACCGTAAAATTTCTGAAGTATTGGCTGAAAAGTTAAGTGGTCTGAATTTCTAGCTTACAGAAATAATTCAAACTTATCTTAAACAGATTGGTTAATATAATAGCGCTCGTTATTGAAAACTTAAAACGATCATGTTATGAAAAACGTAAGCACACCAAAAAACAACCCTACGGTTCAGGGAAGTTCAATTGCAGACAGAGCCAATCACGATGTTAAGGTTGATAAAAAAGTTCAAGGGATAACCAACGGCGGCGGTCAGCGGTCAGATCAGACTTCGAATAAAGACAACCAACGTAAATACGATAACAAAAAGTAATAGATGATGTAGGATGGATGATTTAAAACCGTCCATCTTACCTCTTTTTTTTCTACTCTCCTGCCAATTGTATAATCTCCTTACCTTCAACAACTTTTCTTTCGTTGTTATGGCTTAACACATTGATCATGGCGTTGCCCAGTTCCTGCATCGTACAAAATCCGTTTGCCGAAATTGCCCTGCCAATTGGAAACATCCAGTTAATATATTTATAAAATTTGTGCGCATACTTCTGCTCCTTAATGGGTTTAATAAAACCGGGCCTGAAATTAAATACTTGCTCAAAAGGAAGCTTCATTAAATCATTTTCAGTTTTCCCTTTTACTTTCTGCCAGTTTAAGCGGCCATTTGCATTAGTGCCGCTTCCCGAAACATAACAGAACGTCATATCCGGATTTAACCTGCTCAATGTTTCTGCAACATGTAAGGTAAGTGTATAAGTCATTTTATAATAAACATCGTCAGCAGCACCTACAGAGGTAATTCCTAGGCAAAAAAAGCATGCATTGTAACCGCTTAGCTGGCTTTCAATAGATGAAAAGTCGAAGAAATCAGTATGTATAATTTCTTTAAGTTTAGGATCTGCGTAACCGCAGGGTTTGCGGTTAATTACCAGTATTGAATCTACCTCAGAACTTTTCAGGCACTCGATTAAAACCCCTTCTCCAACCATTCCTGTAGTTCCGGTGATGATGACGTGATTCGGCTTTCTTGTTTTTCCCATGAAATAAGTTTTAAACATTAACTCTTAAAGTTAAGCTTTGTTTCAATCTCACTAACATAGACGATGCAAAAAAAAAGGATAGCCTTTCGAGCTATCCTTCAAACTTATCTTGAGCCTTTCATCTGATAATCCTTTGGTGGTTCGGCACCCAGCAAATGCTGCACAAAATAATCCCACCTTCTGCGCATCATATATGGAGAATAGCTGCCATAGCCGTGTGCACTGTTGGGGAAAATAACCAGGTCAAAAGATTTATTTGCTTTTTCGAGGGCTTCAACTACCAATAGCGTATTATATGGAGGAACATTGTCGTCCATCAAACCATGCACCAGCATCAATTTGCCTTTCAAATTCTTCGCGTAATTTTGATTAGCCTGTGCATCATAGTCAGCATTTTCTAACAGGCCATTGTAGCGTTCGCCCCAATCGTCCTCGTAGTTTCTATTGTCGTGGTTTCCAGACTCGGAAATTCCAACCTTGAAGAAATCAGGGTAACGGAACATTGCTGTCGCGGTCGCAAATCCCCCGCCCGAGTGACCCCAGATGCCAACTTTGGTTGTATCTATCGGGTACTTTGCCGATAGCTGTTTAATTGCCGCAATCTGATCGGGCAGTGTGTTAACAGCCATGTTGCCATAACTCATATCGTGAAAGCTTTTCGAACGATCAGGGTTACTTGTTCCTTCAATTACCACTACAATAAATCCTAATTCAGCTAAAGCCTGGTGATCTCCTCTTGCGGCTGAGAACGACCAGCTGCCAACACTTCCACCTTGTGGGCCCGGATAAATGTAATCGATAACCGGATATTTTTTACCTGCTTCGATTTTAGTTGGCGTAAAAACCAATCCATAAATATCTGTCTTTCCGTCGCCGGCTTTTACCGATACCGGTGCAGGGGCTTTCCATCCTGTTGCAGTTAGCCTGGAAATGTCTGTTTTTTCAAGAGTAGAAACAAGTTTTCCATCGAGGCTTCGTAATACAGTCACCTGAGGGATATTGGGCTGTGAATAAGTATCGATAAAATATTTTTCCGAAGGTGAAAGGCTAATGCTATGGTTTCCTTCTTCGGGGTTTAAAAGCGTAAGGTTTTTGCCGTCAAAACCTACTTTATAAAAATGGCTGAAATAAGGATTTCCCTTCTCCCTCCCATTGGCCATAAAATAAATAGTGCGTGTTTTTTCATCTACCTTGATTAACTGACTTACCACCCAATCGCCTTTAGTAATCTGATTTTTAACTTTCCCTGTTGCGGCATCATACAGATAAAGGTGTCCCCAGTTATCCCGTTCCGAATACCAGATAATTTCTTTTGAAGAAGGAAGGTATCTCCAGTTGATTGCTCCTTGTCCTGATTCATACTGAGTCTTTACCGTTTCCTCAAAAACTTCACGTACAGCTCCGGTTGTAGCGTTTGCAATGCGGAACTTTTCATTTTTATGGTCGCGTGAGGTAGAAACAAATGCCACCTCCGATCCGTCTGCCTTCCAGTCGATATCGTCAAAGGTACCACTGCTGGAGATGTCATCACTTAAAGTTGCACGATGCTGATCAGGCGGGATATTAAGTGAGATTACCTTTGGCTGATCTACCTCAATGATTACCCTTCTAATCGTTGCAATTTCTTTATCGCCCGGCAATGGATATTTCCAGGCTTCCAGCTTTGGTGCACCCACATTTGTGGTAACCAGGTACATATCTTTCGAGTTGCGTTGGTCTTGCTGAAAAGTGGTAATCTTTTTCGAGTCGGGAGACCAGCGTACAATTGGCGCATCGCTATGTTTCCATCCGGCATTATCCGTTGCATAGCCGTAATCCTTTACACCATCTGTTGTTAACTGTGTTGTTTTTCCAGTAGCAACATCTTTTAAAAACAAGTTGTAATCTTTAATAAAAACGGCTTTCTTACCGTCAGGAGATAATTCTTCGTTGCGGCTTCTACGGCGTGGCGGCGCAGAAACACTTTTATATTCTGTAGTTAGTACCTTCGTTTTCGCTGCCGGATCAACCAAATAGGTCTGGACACCATTCTGGTTTCTGGTTACATACCAGAACTTATCATTTTCAAGCCAGTTCGGCGATACGCCAGGGTTATCTATGTACTTTGAAGTATTATAACCCATAAAACCTTCGGCATATTCATAGTCTTTTGCGGTCAAGGTTTTTTGCTGGGCATTGACGCCAATAGCTAAAGTACAAGCTATTGCGGTGAGCCAATATTTGTTCATCATTCGTTAGTTAATCTTAAAGGTAAAAATAACACTGTTTTACAAATAGGTGAGTATTAATCATGATACAAAAAAAGGGTCGTTAGTTTTTAAACTATCGACCCTTTTATTACGCGGAGAGGGCGGGATTCGAACCCGCGGTACCTTGCAGTACACACGCTTTCCAAGCGTGCTCGATCGACCACTCTGACACCTCTCCAGTGTTTGGGTTTGCAAAAATATATTTTTTGTTCATATCTACACCATAGATCGGGAAATTCTCTACGGGTTTTTTTAATCCGGCTGATCTAACATCAGGGTTTCTGTAGGAAAAGTACCGAAAATCTGTGGAAAGTGATCTGGATCTGTTCTCTCTTAAAACGGAGCTCCAACGGAGATTGTACGGAGTTTGTTCGGACTTTTACGGAAACATTGCGATGAAACTCCATCTTAACCTGGTGCAATTTCAGTTGTATTGTCGGTCAAAAAGAAAAGGTGCCCATAACTATGAGCACCTTTTACTGGTATTTGATTCCGGCTGCGAATTAATCGATAACCGTAATTTTTAACATGTTGGTTTTTCCTTTAGCTTCCATTGGAATTGCAGCGGTATTAATTACAATATCGCCCTGTTTAACCAGCTTTTTGCTTTTTAAGAATTCGTTAACCTCGATAATGGTATTGTCGGTACTTTCCCACTTATCATAATAGAAACCTCTAACACCCCAAAGTAAACTTACGGCATTTAATAGTGCCCTGTTGCTGGTAAAGATAAAAGTTAAAGCTTCTGGCCTGTGGCTCGAAATTTCGAAAGCAGTATAACCGCTTAAAGTCATTGATACAATACCAACTGCATTTGTTTGTTTAGCAAGGAAACAGGCTGAATCACAAATGGCATCACTTAAGAATGATGGAGATTTTGGTTTCAGGAATTTATCAGGATTGAAAGGGTAGTTATTCTCTTCAATGTTCTGGATAATTTTCTGCATGGTTTCGATAACGATCAATGGAAATTCTCCTACCGAAGTTTCGCCACTTAACATTACTGCATCTGCACCATCTAATACAGAGTTTGCTACATCGTTTACCTCTGCACGTGTTGGGCGTGGCGTGGTGATCATACTTTCCAGCATTTGTGTAGCCACAATTACCGGTTTAGAAGCTGCTCTACACTTAGCAACGATCATTTTTTGTAACAATGGAACTTCTTCCATCGGACATTCAACACCCAGATCTCCACGTGCAACCATGATACCATCTGTTACAGCGATAATTTCATCGATGTTGGCAATGGCTTCCGGTTTTTCAATTTTTGCAATTACGCGTGCAGTTTTACCACGTTCTGCGATGATTTTTTTAAGTTCGATGATGTCTTCTGCCTTACGAACGAAAGATAAACCGATCCATTCTACATCATTTTGAAGCACAAATTCCAGGTTCTCTCTATCCTCTGGCGTTAGCGATGGAATAGAAACCTTGGTATTTGGAAGGTTAACACCTTTTCTTGACGTTAAGATACCACCATGAACAATTTCGCAAACTACTTCATCTTTTAAGTTTGTAGATAAAACTTTCATTTGAAGTTTTCCATCATCCAATAAGATGATTTCCCCTGCCTGTACATCCTGAGGAAAGTTCTGGTAGGTAATGTAAATGCGCTCTTCATTGCCAATACATTCGTTGGTAGTGATGATGGTTGTTTTACCGTTGATCAGGTTAATACCACCTTCTTTTACTAAGCCAATTCGGATTTTTGGTCCCTGCAAATCGGCAAGAATACCTACATTATAATCATATTTCTGGTTTAGATCTTTGATGGTATCTAAAACTGCCTGGTGATCTGCCTGTGATCCGTGTGAGAAATTTAGACGGCAAACATCTAATCCCGCATTAAACATGCTATATAAAACATCAGGTTTTGCGGATGCAGGCCCAAGGGTGGCTACAATTTTGGTTCTGGAATGAAAAGGTTTCATTTAATTAATCGATTTTTAGCAATGCAGTTTGAGTCGCTAATTATTCTCTAAAATAATTAAACTGCATTAAAATTTATATATTTTGTTTTTTTGTTCGTTGATTATAACCCTCAAATATAGTGTATTTACTACACGAAGTATATAATTTTTATATTACCAAATTCTCTTTGCTTCTTAACTTGGTTGGATCAATTTTTGCAGCTACTTGAATATCAGGCAGTTTATTTAGTCCGTTTAGCAAATAATTCAAATCTTCTTTGTCTATAAATTCTTTAATTATAATGAAGAAATCCACATTAGCCATCTCCGGAATGAGTAAACCATCACTGCTTCTGTTGCTGATGAGGTAATATTCCACCTCACCCTGCTCCACAAAAAAATAATATTTGGAGAAAGCCCATGCGGGTTCATCTATATTGAAATAGATCTCATGATCGTCGATTTTTTCGAATTGAGTATTTAGCCGCGTATTAATTTTGTGGCAGAGAACATAGTCTTTGAGAGGTGCAGTGATTGCAATTAATATAAAATCAAGATCTAAAGTTAGCTTTAAGTATGTTCTATTCAAGGCGAAATAAATTATTTACAGAACGAAATTAAAAAACTAATTCTATATTCGCTTGTTATTTGAGAGCCAAATTAAGGTGTCGAAATAAAAACATTTGAAAATTGTAAGAATTTATTTTTCTTTGCACAGAATTATTTAACCATTAAATTATAAAATTATGTCTGATATTGCTTCAAGAGTTAAGGCTATTATCGTAGAAAAACTAGGTGTTGACGAAAGTGAAGTTACACCAGAGGCTTCATTCACCAACGATTTAGGTGCAGATTCTTTGGATACTGTAGAGTTGATCATGGAATTTGAAAAAGAATTCAATGTAGCTATTCCTGACGATCAGGCTGAAACCATCGGTACAGTTGGTCAAGCAATCGCTTATTTGGAAAAAAACGTTAAATAGAATTACGCTTTTTCAGTATAAATGGAATTAAAAAGAGTAGTAGTAACAGGGTTGGGTGCGCTCACTCCTATAGGCAATAATGTCCCTGATTTTTGGGAAGGATTGACTAACGGGGTGAGTGGCGCTGCTCCTATTAAAGGTTTTGATACTGAAAAGTTCAAGACAAAATTCGCATGCGAGGTTAAAAATTTTAATCCGGAAGATTTTCTGGAGAAAAAAGAAGCCCGCAAGCTAGATCCGTTTGTACAATATGCCTTAGTTGCTACAGATGAGGCCGTGAAGGATGGTGGTTTCGACTTTGAGAAACTGGATACCAACAGGATCGGTGTTATCTGGGGAGCAGGTATAGGTGGATTAAAAACTTTTTTAGACGAGATTTCAAATTTTGCTAAAGGAGATGGTACGCCCAGATATAATCCATTTTTTATTCCAAAAATGATCATAGATATCGCTCCAGGGCATATCTCTATCAAATACGGCCTTCGCGGGCCAAACTTTGCAACTGTTTCTGCCTGTGCTTCATCAACAAATGCAATGATCGATGCATTCAACTATATCCGTTTGGGTATGGCCGATGTGATCATTAGCGGTGGATCGGAAGCCATCATTAACGAAGCAGGAATGGGTGGTTTTAACGCCATGCATGCCTTATCTACCCGCAACGACGATCCTCAAACCGCATCACGTCCTTTTGATAAAGACCGCGACGGCTTTGTGGCTGGTGAAGGTGCCGGAACCATTATTTTAGAAGAACTTGAACACGCAAAAGCAAGGGGTGCAAAGATTTATGCCGAACTTGTTGGAGGTGGTATGAGTGCTGATGCCAATCACATCACTGCTCCGCACCCTGAAGGTTTAGGTGCAAGAATGGTAATGACCAACGCCTTAAGAGATGCAGGTTTAACTACTGCCGATATTGATTACATCAATGTTCATGGTACCTCTACGCCACTCGGCGATATTAGTGAAACCAAAGCTATTGCTGATCTTTTCGGAGAAGATGCCTATCGCTTAAACATCAGTTCTACAAAATCAATGACTGGCCACTTACTAGGTGCTGCTGGTGCAATTGAAGCGATTGCGGCGATTCTTTCTGTTCAGAATGATATTGTTCCTCCAACAATTAACCATTTTACAGATGATCCTGCCTTTGATCCAAAACTGAATTTTACTTTTAATAAAGCTCAAAAACGTGAAGTAAGGGCTGCTTTAAGTAATACTTTTGGTTTTGGTGGTCATAATGCCTCAGTGATTTTCAAGAAATACGAAGATTAATTTTACTGCTTTGCTATATAATTTTGTATGCTAATTAAAAATAGATAACTTAGTTAAATATGCTGATTAGCCGTTAATTGTGTTATTTATTTAATGCCGATATTTAAATTATATAAACTGTATCTTTCTCCAGAGAAAGAATTTGTAAAAAAGCTGAGAAACATTTTAGGCTTTATACCAGGAAATGTTACGCTTTATAAGATGGCCTTCAGGCATCGTTCTGTTGCCAAAGTTCTTAAAAATGGCAGCAGAAGCAGTAATGAGCGTTTAGAATTTCTTGGAGATGCTGTATTAGGTTCGGTTATCGCAGAGCTTCTCTTTAAGCATTATCCATATAAGGAAGAAGGTTTCTTAACAGAGATGCGATCCAAAATCGTTAATCGTGCAAATTTGAATCAGCTGGCTAAGAAGATTGGCTTCGATAAATTAATTCAATTTGATCAACGCTCGGTAAGTGTGCAAACGAAGCATAATTCTATGCTGGGTGATGCATTCGAAGCTATCGTAGGTGCAATTTATATGGATAAAGGCTACAACTTTACCAAAGATTTTCTGCTCAGAAGAATAGTTAAGCCTCACATCGATATTCACACCCTTGAACTTACTGAAACCAATTTCAAAAGTAAACTGATTGAATGGTGCCAGCGCCATGGAAAAGATGTGATGTTTGAACTGGTGCAAAACGGCGAAGGGGAGAGCGCAAAGTTATTTACCATAAGCGCCATTGTGGACGGCGAAAAACAGGGAACCGGCAGGGACTATAATAAGAAGAATGCCGAAAAGCTCGCTGCCGAGAAAGCCTGTGAAACATTAAGTATTTAGTTTGCTGCTTTAACTGTTAATCAATACCGATCAGATTGTTCCTTCAAATTTATCGAATTACCTTATTTTCCTTTACCAAGCGTGTCAGTAAACTTCTTAGAAGACTCCTTGATGTATTTTAAATAGTCATAGCTGTTCCAGTACTGCGCTTTATCGTATTCAGGTCTGCAGTTTAACATATATGTTTCCAGTTCCTTCCCCCTCAGATTAGTGTTGTTCTGGATGATCGTACCATTAAAGTATTGATCAATCTGCGTTTGTTTTAGCTCATTGTCTGCATATCTGCTAAACCTGCGTGCATTTTTAGGATCTTTTCCGACCAGGTTATATAGCGCATTTAAGGGACTAAACACAGCTGATAGAAATGTCGTTTTACCTCCGTTATAGACACCTTTGTTTTTAAAATCTCGTTTTAAATCTGTCAGGTCCTGTTTTTTGTTATTACCAACAATGGTCACCTCATCAAGAGTAGTACTTCCCCTTACCAGATAAATCAAAAGATCCTCATCCCCTTTCACTACAATTTGCTGGTCGATTAAGTTTCTTTTACTTACATATAGTGTGTCACCGACTTTGGCTTTTAACTGAAACATACCGATGTCATTACTTCCTACCCCTAAACCGGTACGTTGGTTGGTAATTTCGGCGAGGGCAATCCGGATGTTTGAACCCTTTTCGATCACCACCCCCTTAACAATGAAATCCTGTGCTTTAACTACATAACAAAACAAGCAGAGTATCTGTAGCAGAAAAGTATATTTAAGAAATTTTATCATTTATCAGTGGGTCAAAGTATCTAAGTAAAAAGCTGCAGATTTTTTAATGTAAGTTGCTGCATCGTATGTATTCCATTCTTTTATTTGTTCGTGTTTTGGCCGGTAATCGAGCATAAACTTTTCCAGCGCTTTTCCTTTCAGGCCTGTATTGTTTTTAACCATGCTTAAATTGAAAAACCTGTCTATTTCCATTTCCTGTTCTTCCCTATCAAGGTAATGATCAAAACGCCTGGCATTTTTTCGTTCAGCACCGAATAATTCAAGTACTGCAGCAATTGGCGAACGTAAGTAATATAAAGGATTTCTCTTATGTCCGTAAAAGTAAGTTTTCTTACGGTGTTCTAGTCTAACAGCTAATAAGTTTTCTTGTTTGTTTTCGGGTCTGATTGTTACATCTTCGAGCATTTTGTCTGCGCGAATCAGTTTAATAATCATATCCTGATTATTTTTAACAACCGCAAACTGATTTTCAAAATTTCTTTTATAAAACCATAAAGTATCACCAACCCTGGCTTTAACCTGAAACAAACCTAAATCATTGCTGCCAACGCTCACATGATTGTTAGTATCTGTTACCAGAACCAGGGCAATCCGGATATTGGTTCCTTTTTCTGAAATGACTCCTTTCGCCACAATTTGTTGTGCATGTGTATTTGTGAGCGAGATCAAGAGTGAAATCAGGATAAATGCTGGTAAACAGGCTTTTATATCCATCAGGTATTTTTAACAAAATTAACATTTGTTAACCTTTAAATTTGTTAAATAACGTTAATGCTTTGCCAGTTCATTTCAGTGATATGATGCATCTTCGCGATGTAAACCGCAGCCGGATCAAAAAACTGTAAACTTATTTTTCTATCTTTGCGCATGATAAAATCCATGACAGGATATGGCTTAGCAACAGCCGATTATGCAAACGCAAAGTATAGTGTCGAAATCAAGTCGCTGAACAGCAAATTTCTTGAGCTTAATTTAAAGTATCCCAAAGCATTTTCTGATAAAGAATTAACATTGCGTAATATCTGCAGCAAAGATATCGAGCGTGGTAAGGTTAGTTTGAGTATTAACGTAGAAAAAGCAAGTGGTGAACTTACTGGTGCAACCATTAACACTGCGTTATTAACCCATTACTATAATCAACTGGTTGAAGTAAATTCACAATTGGGGGCAGAAAGCAGCAATCTTTTGCAAACAGCTTTGACTTTTCCTGAAGTAATCAGTTACAAAGAAGAAAGTGTAAGTGAAGATGAATGGAATCACCTTTATCAGATTTTCCTTGATGCATTATCTAATTTCAATAAGTTTAGAGAGGATGAAGGCGCAGTTTTAAAGGCAGATCTGGAGCTTAGAATTAAAAATATTCTTTCCTATTTCAAATCAGTTGAGGAACTGGAACCGAAACGGATTGCTCACATCCGTGAGAAGTTTTCTCAGTTTCTCGAAGATGCTGTTGGTAAAGTTAATATCGATCAGAATCGTTTTGAACAGGAGCTGATCTATTACATTGATAAAATTGACATCACTGAAGAGAAAACCCGCTTGAAAAGCCATTGCGATTATTTTTTGCAAACACTGGCAAGTAAGGAAGCCAATGGTAAAAAAATGGGTTTTATTTCTCAGGAAATTGGTCGTGAAATTAATACTATGGGTGCAAAAGCAAACGATGCACAGATGCAGCAGTTTGTTGTGGGAATGAAAGAGGAGTTAGAAAAAATCAAGGAACAGTTACTTAATGTATTATAGCAAAAAGACAAATGGCTAATGCGAAAGCTTCCTGGCCTTTGTCTGTTAGCGTTCAGCATAAAAAATGAAACAAGGTAAATTAATCATATTTTCTGCGCCATCCGGAGCAGGTAAAACAACCATAGTGCATCATCTGTTAAAAAAGTTTCCTGAGTTAAGCTTTTCCATTTCAGCTACAACGCGTCAGCTAAGGGGAGACGAAACACATGAAAACGATTATTATTTTATCAGCAAGGAAGAGTTTTTACATAAAGTTGCCCATCAGGAGTTTGTAGAATTTGAAGAGGTTTATAACGGTACCTTTTATGGAACATTGCGCTCTGAGATAGATAGGATTTGGGATAACGGACAGCATGTAATTTTTGATATTGATGTGGAGGGCGGGCTCCGTTTAAAGCGAAAGTACGAAGATGATGCATTAGCGATTTTCGTTCAACCACCTTCACTGGAAGTTTTGAAAGAGCGCTTAAGTGGAAGGGGAACCGATAGTCAGGAGAAATTACAGGAACGATTTATCAAAGCCGAAAAGGAGTTAACCTATGCCGATAAATTTGATGTGATTTTGAAGAATTTTGATTTAACCACCGCATGTGCAGAGGCAGAGCAGCTTGTTGGCGATTTTTTAAATAGTTAGTTTCTGTTTGATAACGGAGAGATCTAAAAAAATGAAATCCGATAATGAAAACTGGTCTTTTCTTTGGCTCCTATAACCCAATTCACACAGGGCATCTCATCATTGCCAATTACATGGCTAACTACACCGGGCTAGACGAAGTGTGGCTCGTGGTTTCACCTCATAACCCTTTAAAAGATAAGAAGGGATTGAGCAACATGTACGATCGTTTGGAAATGGCCCGACTGGCCACAACAAGTGCAGAAAACATCAAGGTTTCAGATATTGAATTCGGGTTACCTCAACCCTCCTATACTGTGGATACGCTTATCTATTTGAATGAGAAATATCCAGGTAGGGAATTTGTATTAATTATGGGAGCTGATAATCTTGTCTCTTTAAAGAAATGGAAAAATTATCAGGCGCTCTTAAAAAACTACCAGATTTACGTTTATCCGCGTCCGGGGGCTGACGTTAGTGAATGGGAAAATCATCCTGCCATTACATTCACAGAAACGCCACAAATGGAAATATCCTCAACCTTTATCCGTTCGTCCATCAAGAATAAAAAAAATGTACAATTCTTTCTTCCTGATGAAGTGATCAACTTTATTGAGCGTAAAGGCATGTACCGGTAAGGGCGAAATTGGTTAACTGTAATGGTTTACAGTTAACCAATGAT
The DNA here is from genome assembly GCF_032678525.1 of Pedobacter frigidisoli. Lineage (GTDB taxonomy): Bacteria > Bacteroidota > Bacteroidia > Sphingobacteriales > Sphingobacteriaceae > Pedobacter > Pedobacter frigidisoli_A. The sequence goes on along the minus strand of NZ_JAVTSE010000002.1, from coordinate 450,671 downwards.
GTATAATTAGTACATCAAAAATATTGTAGGCTTTTTGTGGAGATCGATTTCTTCCTTACGCCAGTTATAAACACTCTGTGTTTTGATGTACTCATCTTCAGCCGTTAAGTTGCTGGCCACGCAAATCTGAGTATTTGGCTTACAACTTTTTAAAATTTCTTCAAACAACTGATTGTTACGAAAAGGAGTTTCAATAAAGATCTGAGTCTGTTTATAACGGCTCGCGGAAAGATCCAGATCTTTAATGCGTTTGGTTCGCTGCTCTTTGTCGATTGGCAGGTAACCCCAAAATGCAAAACTTTGTCCGTTAAAACCAGAGGCCATTAATGCGAGCAGGATTGAACTCGGCCCCACAAGAGGCACCACTTTAATACCACGTTTATGTGCTTCGGCAACAATATCTGCTCCCGGATCAGCTATACCGGGACATCCCGCCTCACTCATTAAGCCCACATCTTTACCCGCAGCTAATTCATTAAAAAACTGGCCTAAATCGGTACGGTTATGTTTTCCATAATCGTGCACTATCAGGTCTTTTTGAGGGGTAATTAAGCCGGCCTCTTTTAAAAACCGACGGGCAGTCTTGCTGTTCTCTACAATATAAGTGTCGATCTGGTTTATGGTATCAACCAAATAAGGGGTAAATGTTTTATGAGCCACTTCTTCGGCGAGTGGTACGGGTATCAGGTATAGGGTGCCATTTTGCATGTTGCAAAAATACTCACAATAAATAGAATTTAAGTTTTAAAGTTTTCTCCAGTGGCAATATAATCTCTTTTCTAAACAGTGGTGTAGCAAATTTTATTTCTGGTTGACTCCTTTTTTGCACAATCAAGCCAGGCTTAAAACGTTAAATAAGAGTTAAATGTGCCCTGGAGCGCAATATTTGGCACAAAAGCAAAAAACTATGCAAGCATATTAAACTTTGTATTTTTTTGGTGCTCTAATTGATACACACAACATAGGTTATTAAATAAACACACAAATGAAAACACTGAAATTAAAGGCAATTGTGCTGGGGCTTTTTGCGCTCCTTGCCGGAACCACTACCTTAGTCAGGGCACAAGACTATCAGGACGATTACCAGGATGACGGATATAGCACTGGCAACGTATCTTTACAAACCTTTTATGATGAACTTTCTCCTTATGGAACCTGGATTCAGGATCCGCAGTACGGCTACGTATGGCGTCCGGATGTAGACCAGAGTGAGTTCAGGCCATATTATACGAATGGACGCTGGGCGATGACTGAATACGGTAATACATGGGTTTCTAGTTATGACTGGGGGTGGGCGCCATTTCACTACGGTCGTTGGGTAATTAACAGCTACCGCCAGTGGATCTGGCTGCCAGATACTACATGGGGACCAGCATGGGTTGACTGGAGAAGTGGTGATGGATATTATGGATGGGCGCCGATGGCTCCCGCTATCAGCATTAATTTAAGCTTCGGCCGCCGTTATTCAGTGCCGGAATTCTGCTGGAATTTTATTCCTCAGGCCAGTATATATATCAACACCTTTCCGAGATATGATTATGGTCGGAACAATATATACATCCGAAATACAACGATCATCAATAACACGTATGTATACAATAGGAGGTCTTACTACGGTGGACCCAGGATTGAAGATATCAGACGTGCAACCAACCGTGATGTAACCGTTTACAGATATGCACAAGGTAACCGCCCGGGCGCAAGCAGGATTGGTGGAAGAGAGGTTTCAATCTACAGACCAAGGCCTGAACGCAATCAGGTAGATAACAGGAAAGCAGCGCCACGAAAATTTGAGCAAGGTAATGCAGGATTTAGCAGAGGTGGAAGAAATGAAGGTTATGCTAACCGCGATCCCCGAAATGGAAATAACAACGATCGTGGTGCAAATGGTAATGATAACCGTTTTGGATCGAGAAATGATAACAGACCAGCTCAACCTAATCGTGGCAATGATGTGAATCCGGGAAGAGAAAACCAGGCCAATGGTAACAGAGGTAATGTGTATGACCGTAATTCAAATGGCAGAGCAGATCGTGGCAATTCAAATGGTGTTAATCAAAGGGATGCTCAGTCGGGTATTGACAGAAGACCAAATGAGCAGCGTGTACAGCAAACAGATCAGCAGAGGGTACAGCGTAATGAGCAAATGCAGCAGCAACGTTCGCAGCAAATGGAACAGCAAAGGGCTCAGCGTAATGAGCAAATGCAGCAACAACGTTCGCAGCAAATGGAACAGCAAAGGGCTCAACGCAACGAGCAGATGCAGCAACAACGTTCGCAGCAAATGGAACAGCAAAGGGCTCAACGCAACGAGCAGATGCAGCAACAACGCTCGCAGCAAATGGAACAGCAAAGAGCTCAACGCAACGAGCAGATGCAGCAACAACGCTCACAGCAAATGGAACAGCAAAGGGCTCAGCGCAATGAGCAGATGCAGCAACAACGCTCACAGCAAATGGAGCAGCAAAGAGCTCAGCAGCAACAACAACAGCAACAACGGGCCCAACAAGCTGAACAACAAAGGGCTCAGCAACAACAGCAAAGAAGTAATGAAAACCGCAGTTCAGAAGGAGGCAGACCTTCAAGAGGCGGAAGAGGATAGGATAAACTTAAATGTCCCGATGAAAATCGGGACATTTTTTTTAGTGGATTGGTTTTTGTTATAAAATTTAAAACACGAGCATCTTAAATATGTTTACATACTAAATCACTAAGACCATGAAAAAAGAAACAAAAATTATCGTTGGCGTATTAGCCGGAGCAGCTTTAGGAGCAACCATTGCATTGGCATTATCTTCAGATTCAAGTAGCGACCTAAAAGAAAAGGTTTCTGATTTCTTTGCAGACCTATTGGATTCATCAAAAGATAAATTAGCAGGTTTGGCAAGTAAAGCTTCGGACGTTGCAGATAAGGTGAAAGATAAAATAGCAGAAGTACATGCATAAGAATTGTAAATGCCGGATATTTCCGGCATTTTTATGCTCATATTTCTAACCACATTTAAATGAAAATTGCTTTCCATGGTGCGGCGCGTACGGTTACCGGCAGTAAACACCTCATCACTTTAAAAAACAATACTCAAATATTATTAGACTGCGGCCTGTTTCAAGGAATGGGCAGGGTCACTGATAAACTTAACGACTATTTCGGGTTCGATGCCACTAAAGTCACCTATTTAGTGCTTTCTCATGCCCACATTGATCATTGTGGCTTATTGCCGAAGCTGGTTGCTGATGGCTTTTCAGGAACCATCTTCTGTACCTCTGCTACAATGGATCTGGCGAGAATATTAATGATGGATTCAGCCAAGATTCAAATGCAGGATGCAGAATTTTCTAACAGGCATATACGTGAAGGCGAGGAAATGGAAGAGGCGCTTTATACCGATCAGGACGTAAATAAAACCTTGAGTCAAATGAAAATTGTGGAGTATGAAGAAGACTTCGAAATCGACCAATATATCACCTTGCGCTTTACTGATGCCGGACACATTTTAGGCAGTGCAGCAGTTCATTTAACCATCCGTGAAGACAATCAGTCGATACGAATCACATTTTCAGGAGATGTTGGCCGATATGGAGATTTACTTTTAAAAAGTCCGCAACAGTTTGATCAGGCAGATTATATTATATTGGAGTCTACTTATGGAGATTCGCTGCATAAAGATCTGGATCCGATAGAGGAGCTGCTTCTGGATGTGATTAATCAAACTTGTAAGATTAAGAAAGGTAAAGTAGTTATACCTGCATTTGCGGTTGGGCGTACCCAGGAGTTACTTTATGCATTAAATGGGCTCGAACTAAAAGGCAAATTGCCGGATGTTTCCTATTATGTTGATAGCCCTTTGTCATCAAAAGCCACGGAGATTTTAAAGAACCATCCTGAAGTTTATAACAACGGCGTAAAAGAAGTTCTTAAAGTAGATCATGATATTTTCGCTTTTAAAGGACTTCGTTTTATTGAAAGTGTAGAGGAATCAAAGGCTCTGAATCAAGATCCGCGCCCATGTGTAATTATTTCCTCATCTGGAATGGCAGAGGCTGGCCGGGTAAGACATCACATCAGAAATAATATCAGTAATCATAAGAATACGATTTTAATGGTAGGATATTGTGAACCGAATTCTTTAGGGGGGCAACTGATCGCCGGAAAAAAAGTTGTAGAGATTTTCAGGGATGAATACGATGTAAAGGCAGAAGTACAATCAATTAAATCAATGAGTGCCCACGGTGATTATGAAGATTTGTTACATTTTCTATCTTGCCAGAATCCGGCGCAGGTGAAACAGGTATTTCTGGTTCATGGGGAATATGATGTACAACAGAATTTTGCTGCGCGATTGAAGGAAGCAGGTTTTAAACATGTTGCCATTCCTGAATATCACCAGGAGTTTGAATTGGAATAAAAACTTAATACTTCGTCATACAAGCCCGTTTTCTATCTTTGTGCTATGGATATTTTTGGTAAAGCGCTGAATGATATTTACAAAACCGGCGAAGCCGAGATACTCTGGTTGCACAATTCTTATGGTGAACCTGAGGAAATGCCTTTAGAATTCTTTTTTAGGGATGATGAGGACATGCCGGTTTTAGAACTTCAGGCATTACAGATGTGCCATGGCAAAGTATTGGATGTTGGAGCGGGGGTTGGTAGTCATGCCTTACTTTTACAAGCTTTCAATATTGATGTTACTGCTATCGACGTCTCGGATGCTGCGGTAAATATTATGAAAGACCGGGGGGTTAAAAAAGCGGTGCTCCAGGACATTTTTACATATAAAGAGAAGTTCGACACCATTTTAATGCTGATGAATGGGATTGGATTAACAGGTACTTTAGCAGGGTTTAAAGATTTTCTGATTAAATTAAAAGATCTTATCAACCCCGAAGGCCAGATATTATTTGATTCATCGGATATCTCCTATTTATATGAGGATTTGCCGAAACCCCAGAATCATTATTATGGTGAGGTTTCTTATCAATATGAATACAAGGGTGAAAAAGGAAACTGGTTCAACTGGGTATACATGGATGAAGACACCATTAAAAATGTCGCGAACGAAACCGGCTGGAATTGCGAAACGATTTTTGATGACGGGGAAGATCAGTATCTGATGAGACTGACTTTGCACAATGCCCCTTAAAAACTAAAAAATGTGGATCTGCCACCTACTTTCTGTCCGAAGTTTTGAATATTATAGGTTACAGTAAACATTCCATACCTTCCAAGATTATTACTTTGACTATCCACGATACTGTTACCTGTGATTTGAATACTCCTTCTCACATTACTTTGTAGGATATCATTAACCGACAGCTTAAGTTGTAAACGGTCATTTTTCATCAATAAATAGGTAAGTGCTGCATTCCATAATTTAATGTTATTGTTATAACCATTGATGCTCTGACTATTGATGGTCATCCCATAACTGGTTTCAAAAACGAGTTTTTTCGGATAGCGGACAATCAGTTCAGATGTACTTTGGTGGGTATTGTTGCTTAAGTTGGTGTAATAGCTATCCTGATACTTACTGCGGTTCAGGTTTATGGAGTAAGACTGGCTGATTTCTATAACATCATTTAAATTCAAACGTGCACTGGCGTTAGGACCAATGTTAAATACATCGGCATCGCTGCGGATATCATTAATGATTACGGGCGAATGGTTGAAGTTCATCCATAAACCTGCGCCAACCTTAAGGCTTGTTTTATCCTTTTTAAAGTCCTTAGAGATATTACCGCCTCCACTAAAGCTGTAAATTCCACTTGAGTTTATAGGATTGACCGTTTGTACACCATTACTGATATTTACGGTATTAATGATACCGTTTTTAGTAAAGTTTCCATATCCATATAAGTTGTAATTGATCTGGCTTTTAGGATCGTACTTATACATGTTTAAATTAAAGGTCTGTGTACGCGCAGGTAACAGATTAGGATTTCCATTCCGGATATAGAGCGCATTGGTATTATCTGCCACGGGCTGAAGGTAATTTACATCTGGCTCTGCGAAACGTGCGGAATAACTTAGCCTGAATATTTTATAGCGTAATTGAAAGGTTGGCCACATAAAATTATACCGTTGGTCAATATCCTCCCTGTTAGTAAAACGGTTGTTTAAGCCAATATAGTTGTAGATTAATCCGGGTTGAATATTCAGATTCTTTGTAATTTTATAGTTTAAACTCAGGTTTGCATTGGTTTTGACGCCGAATTGTTTAACAGTTTGAGTTAAACTTGGAACTACCACATCATACAACTGATTTGCAGGATTACGGTAAAATGTGTTTAGTGCATTTTCATTATTGATCACATTTCCGTTTACATCAACTTTAAGACTTAACTTCTTACTAATGGGTTCGGAATAATTGGCATAGAGATACGACCTGAAGTTATCAATTTGGTTATTCCTCAATTGATCTGTTTCTGTAGTAGAGGGGGTTAGGTAGTTAATGCGGGTGCTCCGGTTAAAATTTATGTTGGGATTAGGGGTTGAAGACACATCAAACCCGACACTAAATGAGCGTCCGGCCTTTTTAAAATCCTTGCTGAGATCGCCAATAAGTTGATATTTATTGGTGGCATTATTGCGGTCGTTTAAATTACTGAGTGAATTGATGAGGTTACCAGAAGCGTTTGTATTTCTGGAAAGCGTTCTGCTTACCGAATTATTAGAATTCAAAACCACAAAAGGCTCAATGGTGATTTGTGTAAGTGAATCGATCTGCCAGTCTAGTTTTCCGGCGATATTATGCTTTAAAGTAATCGAGCTGGTGTTTTCATCGGTGTTAGTGATCAACCTGTCGGTACCCAGTGTTTGATTGGTATTGGATAAGCGTTCCAGTAAATTGTCAGATTTACCGAAGAAATATTGCGTATTTAACTTAATTCCTTTTTTGGTGAGCGTATTGAGGTTAAAGCCAGCACCAGATGACGTTTGGACGCCACTGGTTGCACCTCCAAAACCTATACCATTAAATTCAAAATAACCTCCTGAATTCATCATCATTGAATTTACGCCACTTCGGTTAAAACCGCCAAGGCGCTGAACATCATTAGGGTTGAAGCCGGGCTGGTTGATGTTGTTCCCATAGCCAAGAATGCTCACCTGGGTGGTATCTCTAAAAAAGTTCATTAATCCACCTGCCTGATAGAGTTCCCTTAAGCCGCCCCCTGCATACAATTTACCAAATGCACCTTGCTTGATGGCTCTTTTTAGTTTTAAATTAATTACCTGCGGAATTTCTGCAGCTACAAGGTCTGGATTTCTTCTCTTTGCCTGTTTATCATCTACAACCTGCACTTTATCAATAATATTTGCAGGTAGATTTTTTGTTGCAATCTGCTGATCACCACCAAAAAACTCCTTACCATCAACCAGGATTTTGCTTACCGTTTTGCCATTTACCGTTATCGAACCATCTTCAGCAATCTGCACTCCCGGAAGCTTTTTTAACAAGTCTTCCACTACTGCAGACGGCAGCGTTTTGAATGATTCGGCATTAAATTCAATGGTATCCTTACGTACAATTACTGGAGGGCGCTCAGCTGTTATAGTCACCTCATTCAGGTCATTTGCTCTGCTGGAAAGGTATAATGTTCCAAGATTTAATGTGGGGTTTTGCGCAGTAAGTTCTACTTCTTTCCTGTAAATTCCATACTGCCATGCATTCACCACTAATCTGTATCTGATCCCGGTTTGCAGGTTATTGATTCTGAAAAGCCCCTTTTCATCAGAAAGTTTGTAAGTGGTTAAAACACTATCACCAGTTTTGTAAACCGAGATGGTTGCATAGTTCAGGGTATTTTTATGATTGGCACTATCAGCCAAAATACCTGTTATACTACCATTTTTTTGTCCGAAAAGATGTAATGACACAAGGCAAAATGCAATTAAAAGTAATTGTTTCTTCATGTATAGTTATGATTAGAGATCTAAAAATAGAACTGTTTGAGGTGTTGTGCTTAAAAATGTGATGAACGTTACAAAATATGTGATGGATAATTGCCATCTGTTTTACAGACACATCATTTAAGGAAATGTTGCATATTATAATTAACTAAATCTTTAGGTAAAGATAGCTTGTGGAGTTTTCCGTTGCAAGTCCAATCAAAAAAATTACAAACGTATTTTTTCATATCCTTTCACTGAACAGCTTTTGACGGCCAGGTTATTTTAATATTTGATTACTTTTGCGGCATGATTTCATTTTTCGAAGCTTCATTAAAGCAATTATCTATCCACCATACGGGAAATAAACTGGTAGAAGAATATTATAAACTATCTGATGCGCCATTGAAAATTGATGATGAGGTATTGGGTAACTTACTGATGCAGTATTTTTTAAAGCCCTTTGAAAAAGTAAATGAAGTCTATCGCTTTTATCATCCGAATGACAATCTCAATTTGAATGAGGTTTATCATTTTGCCCATGAAATTTTTGAGAATAATACGCTATTCCACGAGAATTCACAGCAGTTGGCCAAGTACCTGTATGATGTAGCTAATCATCCTAAAATAAAATCGGGCGAGCTATATGTTACCTATTTCGAAAAGGTACAGATTGAAGGTGAGCAGCTGGATGTAGTGGGGATTTTTAAATCGGAAACCAAAGATACTTATCTAAAGGTTTATCCTGAATTAGATGGTTTCAATATGAGTTATGAACAGGAGGCAATTAGTATAAATAAGCTAGATAAGGGATGTTTGATCTTTAACGTGGAGCAGGAAGAAGGGTATAAGGTTGTGGTGTTAGATCAATCGAAAAGCAACAATGAATCGGCTGTTTACTGGAAAGATGAGTTCCTGAAATTGAAAATCAGAAACGACAGTTATAACCAGACCAATAACGTACTTGGTGTTTACAAAAATTTCGTTACGCAGAAGTTAGATGATGATTACGAGATCAGCAAAGCGGATAAGATTGATTTGCTTAACCGCTCTATGAAATACTTTAAAGAAAAGGAAACCTTTGATATTGAGGAGTTCGGTACGGAGGTTATCGGCAATGCAGAGGGCATTGAATCTTTCAAAAACTACAAGAAAAACTACGAAGAGGAGTATGAGAGCCCTATTGCTGATCATTTCGAAATTGCCGAATCGGCAGTGAAGAAGCAGGCGCGTGCTTATAAGAGTGTGCTAAAGCTTGATAAAAACTTTCATATTTATATCCATGGGAATAAGGATATGATTGAAAAAGGTTATGACGATGATAAGTCGATGAACTTTTATAAAGTTTATTTTCGGGAAGAGGAATAGTGTCGGGCGGTTTAGGGTTGGTGCTAAATTCTGTTCTGTGCTTTGATGGCCAGGTACTGATTTACGACACTAATGGTTAGGTTTTGAGGAGCAGTTAAAACGGATAATATTCCATTTTTATTTAGCTCTTTAACCATCAGTTTCTTTTCATAAATGAACTTTTCGGCAATTGTTTTGTGGTAAATGCCTTCAATATCTTTAGCTGGTTCGGTGCTTAGCGATTTCAATTCGGTGTTTTCAAAAAAGACCACAAGCAGAAGATGCCATTTAGCAAGCCTTCTTAGATAAGGCATTTGCCGTTGGAGGGCAGATAAACTTTCAAAGTTGGTGAAAAAGATCAATAGCCCACGCTGCTTCACAACAGTCCGCACGCAACTATAAAGGGCTTCGAGGTTGCTTTCCAGGTACCTTGTTTTTTCCTTATATAATACATTCATCATGTTGCCGAGCTGAGCAGCTCTTCTGTCGGCCTGTACAACTGATCCAATACGTTCGGAAATGGTAATCAAACCGGCTTTATCTTCTTTGAGCATGGCTACTTTTGCAAGCGCAACGCTGGCATTGATGGCATAATCAAGTAAACTTAATCCTTCAAAAGGCATTCGCATTACTCTGGATTTATCAATCAGACAATAAATATTCTGAGACCGCTCATCGGTGTAGGTATTCACCATCAGACTTCCCTTGCGGGCGGTGGCTTTCCAGTTCAGGGTACGGATGTCATCTCCGCCAACATAATTTTTAATCTGGTCAAATTCACGGCTCTGGCCAATTTTTCTGATTTTTTTTATTCCGAGATCGGTAAGCTGATTGGAAACCGCCATCAATTCATATTGACCCAAATGAATGAAGGAAGGGTAAACAGGAATTATGACTGCACCATCGAAATTAAATCTCCTGCACACTAAACCCAATGGTGAACTGATGTAAGCCCTGATAAAGCCAAAATCGTATTCTCCCCGTTTGGTGGGCCTTAGGTTATAATGAATGGATTTAGCCTCTGCAGATTTTAAATCAAATTTAAAGTCTTTATCCCTAACCTGAAACTGAAAAGGAATTTCATCGATTACACGCGCCCGGACTCCGAATCCGTAACGGTTCTTTATTTCTATTTGAATCGGATTTTCATCCCCATTACTTAAACGCTTCGGTGTAACACGTTTAGCTTCAATTCCATGGTGGCGGTATAAAATAAACACATCAGTAAAAAAAAGTACACATACCGCTCCTATGGTTATGTGAGGAATGTAGCCCAACCAATGGAAAAAGAATTTTAACAAAAAAAGGACAACACAGGCTCCTAATACCATAAATATTCGGTCGTTAAGAAACAGATTGGTATAATATTGTTCAAAGATCTTTTTCAATGTCAGCTGTTAAGTTAGGTAAGAATTCTTATCTGGGAATCTCGATTTGTCTGATGATCTGGTTAATAATATCATTTGTAGTGAGGCCTTCCATTTCTTTTTCTGGTGAGAGTAGTATACGGTGGGTTAACACAGGATTTGCTACCGCAATAATATCATCGGGTGTTACGAAATCGCGTCCTTGAATCGCTGCAAGGGCTTTTGCACTGTGCACAATTGCCAGTGAGGCCCGTGGAGATGCACCAAGGTACAGTGCAGGATTATGGCGTGTCTCACTCACGATTTTCGCTATAAATTCCAACAATTTAGGCTCCACGTATAGGTTCCTTACAATAGCTCTTGCAGCCATGATCTGATCAACAGATAAGACCGGTTTTACTTCACTGGACAAGGTTTTGTTCACCAGATGATGCTGAGCAGCTAATATTGCGGTTTCTTCTTCCAGGGATGGATATTTTACCTCAATTTTGAGTAAGAAACGATCCAGTTGGGCTTCAGGCAGGCGATAGGTACCTTCTTGTTCAATCGGGTTTTGGGTGGCCAATACCATAAAAGGTTCGTCCATTGTATAAGTAACGCCATCAATAGTTACCTGACGCTCTTCCATTACCTCAAATAAAGCAGATTGTGTTTTTGCAGGTGCACGGTTGATCTCATCCACCAGGATAATATTGCCAAATATCGGACCTTTTCTAAATTCAAAGTCGCCGGTTTTGGTGTTAAAGATTGGTGTTCCGAGTACATCTGAAGGCATTAAATCCGGCGTAAACTGTACCCTCGAAAACTGTGCATCAATTGATTTGGCCAGTAATTTGGCACTCAGCGTTTTTGCAACTCCGGGAACACCTTCAATGAGCAGGTGTCCATCAGCGAGCAGGCCAACAATCAAGAAGTCTATAACCTGTTTTTGTCCAATAATAATATCGCCAAGTACGTTTCTGATCTGATTAACTGCCTCGTTTAAAGTGGTCAGATCTGTACGTTGGTTAAATTGTTCCTGCTCCATTTCTAGTTGTAGTTTTATAAAATTGTTCAATACTATCATTTAAAGCGATGAGCTCATAATCGCTCAAATTGCTCATTTTTGGAATTTGAATGAAATGCCTGGTCAAGGTTTTTGCTGATACTTCATTTATTCCGGTTTTTTCTTTTAAAATTTCTGCAAAGCCGCTTTCCATATCATTGGTTTTGAGGTGGTATCTGCTGCGGAGGTATTCCAGAAAATAACTGATTTTCTTCAAGGCTATATCCAGGTTATTTCTTCCGTGATAATAGACACTTCCCACTACATTGACAAATTCAACGGACGAGTTTTTGTAGGGATCAGCTAAGGGAATTATTCGTTGCCTGCGCTTCATGTCATATAAAACAAATAGGATTAAGCTAAAAATGGCGAGGTAATAAGCCCAGGTTAGTTCAGGGTGTTCAAAGAGAACCCGAAGTACATCAGTGGTTTCATTCTTTTTTTCTGCAAAGTATTCATCAAAAATAATCAGGTTACTTTTTTGAATATAACTAAGTGTTTTTGCAGCATATTCGGCACCATATTTATCAAGTAAAGTAAAATTGGTATAAAAGCCAGGCTCGGCTACCAAATAAAGTGCACCTTTACCAAATTCATATTTAACAAAGTTGGGCTGTTGCAAACCATTTACCCCTAATACAATTGCCCTGGATTTATCTATTGTACTAAAATACTGGCTACCGATTCCCCGTTTAAATCCGTAACTCGATTCGGTTTTTAGATTTTGATTAGTGAAGTTGAGTATCCTCCCCTCCTGTGCCAAACCTAACTTTGTTTTCAGTTTGAGTTCAATGGCCATTTTACCAAAAGAATAGCTTGCAATGAAGATTGAATTACCAGCACTCATAAATTTCTTCATCTCTCCAAAGTCAGTTGTACTGATTTCTGCTTTCTGTGCAACTATGAAATAGGTACAGCCGGTAACTTTTGCATTTTTGAGGGTATTGTAAACAGCTAATTTTGATTGTTGCACAATTACCTTTGGTGCAATATCTTTAATCCTGTTATGCAGGATAAAGGTACCATAAGGAATTTTGTCATTGCCTAGGTAGGTTGGCGCCCAGTTGGTTGGTGTAGGTTTGTTATAGAGCGCAACCAGATAAGTCAGGATGATCAGCACGCCAACAGCAAAAATGATTTTATAACCTTTCATTTAATCTGGGTTTTAAACTCATTAAACAATTGGTTGATTGGTTGGAAATTATGACTGTCTATAGGGAAATCGCCATACCAGATGTAATCAAACTTAATGGTTAAACGACTGAAGTTGTTTCGCAATGCAGGTTCGCTGATTTCCGTCAGGTAGTTGTAATTGGTTTTATCAGGCTGCCATTGAATGATTTGAGCATCGCTCAGTTTTTTTAATGACTGAAGATAGAGCATCCTTACTGCAAGGCGATACTTGCCTTCACTGATCAGGCGATTAAGCTCCTGATCATAATCTATGTCATGTATATTTTCAGTAATTACATCGTAGGGTAATATCGTTTCCGGTGATCGCCTGCTAAAAATATTTTCTGCACCCACCATTCTGATGACAATGTAAATGATAATGGCTACTCCGGCACCGATAAAGAAATACTTCAAAACATAGTTAGATGCGGCACCATAGAATAGTCTGGCGATTAGTCCCCATACCAACATCCAGAATTTGTCCCACCATGACAGTTGTTGTGCTTGATTATCGTCGTATTGAAATTCTTTCTGATCCTGATAGTCTCTTATCGCTTCCCTGTTAAACTCTGCCGGTGCAATATTGCTGCTGTCTTTCCTTAAGATGGTATCGGCTTTTAGGGGCTTTACAGCTTTTGCATGAACATGGGCAGGGTGAAAGTAGAGCGCAAGGACAAACAGAAACCCGGCAAGAAATCGCAACATATTAATATTCTTCTGGTCTGTGATCGGTTGTTTGTTCAGTATTTCCGAATTGCGTAATACGTTCCATTAAGCCGAGGCTCTCTTTTTGTTCCACCAAACTGAAATAGGACAAGGTTATGGTAATGATAGGAACAATAAAAAATACCTGGCATAATGACTGGAGCACTGTAGTAATCATGGTAAGTGTTAATGACATTTGTGGAGACTTGTGTGAGAACATTCCAACCATGTTGAATAAACTTGTAGGTAATACAACCATACTCATGCAGGCATACACAATAATCCAAACAACCACAATTGTACCGAAGGTTACCCAGAAGTTATCCTTCACCAGTGCAAAGCTTCGGTTAAAAGCATAGCTTAATTTGCCGTTTTCAATAATCATAATCGGATAAACCATGCAGACGTAAGGGAAGAGCCAGAAAAAAGGAACGAGACAAAATAACATTCCTACTCCCAACAAAAGCGACAGTGCGATAGAACTCCAGAAAACCCTGAAGAAATAATATTTAAAGTATCCCCACACTTCATCAGTTGTAGGAGTCGTATTTTCTTTTTGCACGTAGATAGCGATATACGAATGAACAGCTACAGTCATGCTGGTGTATGAAATGATGCTGAAGAAGATGGATAAGAAATATTCCACTCCGTACATCGACCCAAAACTAAAAGCACGGGTATTTTCCAAACTGACATTGTTTATCACATTAACCATTTTGTATTGTTGCAACAGCATTGTTGCCATACTAGCCAGCACAAAAAGGCCACAAAAGATGAAATAAATTTTGATGAGCGGCTTAAAGTTTTGACGCAGGAAGGTAAACGTATCATTAATGACCTGTCCGAAATCTCTTCTTTTTTTAAATTCAAGTGGTGTTAGCATATTAATTAACAGTCGTTTTTTTAGATAATTTGAGCGGATAGATAATTACATACCAAACCATAAATGCTGCGGATGTTACGAGAATCAGCGAACTTAAGATCCATGGCATTTCAGTATGGCGGGTAACAAAGCTTTCGAAAATTGCGGCAACGATAAAGATGGGCACCAGACCGATGACCATTTTAAGTCCGTCTTTTGCACCTTTTAAAACGGATACCTTCCGCGTGTAAGTTTTGGGGAACAAAAAGCTATTACCTAAAACCAGGCCAGCGGCTCCCGCTAATACGATAGCTGAAATTTCGAGTGTTCCGTGAATCCAGATGACGAGCACCGACTCAATACCGAGGCCTTTACTGAAAAAGAAGTATTGAAATGAGCCCAGCATGATGCCATTCCTGAATAATGAAACAATGGTACCAAAGGAAAAAATAATACCCAAAACGAAAGTATAAAGGGCTACGAAAATATTGTTTGAGCCAATTTGAACAAACATTAAAAATTCATTCTGATGTTTATATACGCCGAATGGATCACCTTTTGCAATGTTTTCATTGGTCATATTTACGTATTCATCTCCCATAATCAGTCGCACAAAAGTGTCGTCGTATTTTGCGGATAACGTACCTATTGCGCATGCCACCAGAAAAAAGGCCAGGGCATAGAAGATTTGCTTTCGGTGAACAAAGAAAAGTAGTGGCAGTTCTGTTTTCCAGAAAGTAATAAAGCGGCTTGTACTTTCTTTTTTATTTTTATAAACCGATTGATGGAGCTTTGAAGCCAGTCCATTCAGGTAGGCTGTAGTTTTTGAATTGGGATAAAAAGTTCTGGCGTAAGCCAGGTCATTGGTAATTTCAATGAATTGATTAGCGATTTCATCGGGATTAGCCTGGCGCATATTCTCATATTGCTGCCACTTGTCTGAATTTTGTTTAACAAATAAAGCTTCTCTCATGTAATGGCGTTACCAAATCTTGGGTTAAAATAGCTAAATTTTCAGGGATAAAAAAAATGCCGGGTAAAAAGTCGGTCAATAAATTGTGCAGGGGCTATGGAGATCTCCTTAAAAAAAATTATGTTTGGTATATGGATAGTATCAGGATTAACACCTCTCAGAATATAGATATTGATTATGAAATCGCAGGTTTAGGGGAACGGATTGCCGCGAGGTGCATTGATATTGGCATATTTTTAGCATTGGCCATAATTTTTGTGGTTTTAATGCTTATAGCACAGATGGGCATGTCGGGTTATGCTGCCATGACTTTATTTTTCGTATATATGGCTATTTTTGTTTTTTATGACCTGGTTTGTGAGATGGTGATGAATGGACAAACCGTTGGTAAACGGGCAATGAAAATAAAGGTAATTAGTATCGATGGTACCCAGCCTACCTTTAGTCAGTATTTAATGCGCTGGTTGTTCAGGGCAATAGATTTTGGTTTTCCATTTGGATGGGGTGTCGTGGCGCTGGTAGCAGTGGCGGTAAGTAAAAACCATCAACGGTTGGGAGATATGCTGGCCAAAACTACTTTGATTAAAACTACACCCCGCACCCAGTACGAAAACGTGGCATTTAGCTTTTTGTTACCGGAAACATATGAACCGCAATTTAAAGAAGTATTACACCTGACTGATCGTGATGCGGAACTGATCCATGAAGTTTTGGTTGGTTATTATCAAACCAACAATACTGAACTGATTTATGCTCTGGCGGCAAAAATCAAATCACATATCGCAGTGCAGGTACCTGCCGGCATGAATGAACTGCAGTTTCTCGAAGCAGTATTGAAGGATTATAAACACCTGACCTCAATCGATCACTAAGCAAAGAGCATTTTGTAGATGTAGGAGAACATGATTATATTTCCTGTGATAATTACTATAGGTTTAAACAGGAAATATTTCCGGTTCTTTGGGAAATTGTAGAAGAACAGTCCAGACAGGAATGAAATGATGATAGAGATGCCTGGGGGGTAGAGAAGTAAGCTTTTAAAAAAGTCTCCCGTGATTAATGCTACCAAAGATCTCTGGAAGCCACATCCGGGACAGTCAAATCCTGTAATAGTTTTAAAAGGGCAGGGTAGTAAATGATTTTGCAGCCAGTCTACAAATGAAACTGAGCTGCAAAATACATGTGAGGTGATCATGAAATAAACAAATTATACCACTGGTGGCTCAGGTTTATCATTCTCGTTATTAAATGGGTTATTAGGTTTATTAAACGGATTGTTCGGGTTGTTGAAAGGGTTATTTTGCGGATTGCCAAAACCACCATTCTGAGCTTCTGCAGCAGACGGGCCTAAATATGTCGCATTTCCGAAGCCTAGTATTGGCCAAAAAATGTAAGGGAAAATAACCAGGCCTACTGTAAATCCTTCTGATTTACCGAAGCTCTTGCTTACCAGATTGTAAAGCCAGATTGCGAACACGATGTTTACACAAGGAATAATTAACCAAAGAATCCAAATCATTGGCTTGCCAACAATTTCAAGTAAGATAATCAGGTTGTAAATAGGAATGATGGCAGCCCATCCTGGTTTACCGGCCTTTTCAAAGACCTTCCACATTCCTACAATCATTACGACCAAAATGGCCAGATAAAAAATAACAGCACCAGCACCAATTCCTGCGGCTACACCGCTTGCTTCATAGTCATTCATAAGACAGGATTTAAGTAATTAATTTAAATAGTTAAACTAAAGTAAAATTTTTAATTTAAAATCTAAACAAATAAGCTTACAATTTCACTTTAGAATGCTACCAACCCTTGAAAATAAACTTTGTGCCCATTCGCCATACATCTTAGCACTTGGGTGTAAACCATCTGATGCAATAAGCGAGGTATCGGTTTTTGCTCTCCTGGATGCTGCGGTAATGGTTGTATAATTCGCTCCGGCCGCAAGGGTAATTTCTTCGTTAGCTTTATTAAATTCATCAATTTCCTTCGCAATATTCTCCGGATTTCTCCCCGAACTTTTTGCAAATGGTGTAACTCCCCAATCCGGAATGGAAACTACAAAAACCCTATTTTTATTTCCTCCCGCGAAGGCAATGGCTTTTTGTAATAATTCTGAAAATTCCTTCTTATAGGTAGATAACGGATATTCCCGGTATTGGTTGTTAACGCCTATCAGCAGGGTAACGAAACTGAAGGTAGTTGTCAGGTTCTCGTTCCTGATTGCAGTTTGAAGCTCATCAGTAGTCCACCCGGTTTTGGCAATAATTTTTGGATCAGCAACCTGGAAGTTATTCTTTTTTAGTAATTCCTGGAGTTGATATGGAAAGGATTCTGACTGGCTCACAGATTCGCCTATAGTATAGGAATCGCCTAGGGCCAGGTAAGTGAATTTCGTTTTTTGTGCTGAAGTATCCTGAGTGATGACCTGAACGGTTTTCTGCGTATCCGACATATCTGCTTTTTTAGTACAGGCCGAAGATAATAAAGAAAATAAAATGCAGGTGGTAAGTTTCATAAAAGAACTTACGCAAAGTATATGAAAATAGATTTGCCTGCTAAAGCAGTGCCATTCTAAACAAATCTGCAATATGGTTTTTAAGTTTATCTTCCACTTCTTTTATATTAAGTTCATACCCAAGTTCGGCTTTAAGCGAGGTTACGGCTTTATCATCAATACCACAAGGTACAATATTTTTAAAATAATCGAGATCTACGTTTACGTTGAAGGCAAATCCGTGCATGGTTACCCAGCGGCTGCAACGAACACCCATTGCACAGATTTTGCGGGCTTTATCGTTGTCGGGATCAAGCCATACACCAGTATATCCTGGATATCTTCCTGCTTCAATGCCGTAATCTTTTAGTGTCAGTATAACGGCTTCTTCCAGTGTGCGAAGATAGAGGTGAATATCAGTGAAGAAGTTATCGAGGTCTAAAATCGGATAGCCTACAATTTGCCCTGGTCCGTGATAGGTAATGTCGCCTCCCCTGTTAATCTTATAGTAGGTTGCCTGCCTATCTTCAAGCCCCTGTTCATCTAACAACAGATTTTCAGGATGGCCGCTTTTACCAAGCGTATAAACATGTGGGTGCTCACAGAAGATCAGGTAATTCGGTGTGGGTGTATGGGTATTGTTTAGCCGGTTTTCAGTTTTAATCGCTACCGTTTTATTGAGCAAATCCTCCTGTTTGTCCCAGGCTTCCTGGTAATCTGTTAAACCCCAGTCTATAAATTGGGTGGGTATCAAATTCAAATCCTTTCCCGCTGTTTCGTTCATCACAAATATGTTTAAGAAGGATTGGCTACATAGCCTAACATATATCCATCTTCTGTTTTAAAATAATTTACATCCAGTTCTCTGGTGCCTGCAGGCAGTTCAACAATTGCACTTAAACTGCCTTCATTTTTTAGTTTAAATGGCTTGATATGAATATGCGCCTTAAATTCAAGTCCTTTTTTACCATGCCATTTATAAATGGCCTCTTTGGCGCACCAGGCCACGTATAAGCCTTCAGTGTTATCGCCGAGTTGTTTTTGAGCAAGTTCCACGTCGCTTAAAAACTTATGTTTTATTGTTTTTATTTTATGCTTAATTAACTCTATATCAACCCCAACAGCATGCGCTTTGCTGATCATCACAGCGGCATAATCGTAAGAGTGACTTAAAGAAATGTGGTAGTCGAAATTAACAAGGTAAGGTTTTCCATCACCATCAAACTGGCAGTCAATATATTCATCAGTATTCAACATTTTTCTGAGCAGGAGGCGGGTACTTAGCCAGTGCAATAATCTTTTCCCACTATTTAATGATGAAATAATATCCAGTTCGTGTTGTTTCAGCTGTAATCCAGCCAACAATTCTTCCTCGGTTTCTTCAATTTTCCAGATGGCTAAAACCGAATGCTGATCAATATTTTTGTTGTAAACAATTGGCATTTATTTAATTGGAGATTACATGTAAAATTATCTTAAATAAATGATAATTTAGTCCAAAAATACGCATAAAAATGATATTATCTGATAGCAGAATATTAGAGGAAATAGATAAAGGAACAATCATTATCGAGCCTTTTAAACGAGAGTGTTTAGGGACCAATTCATACGATGTTCATTTGGGTAAATATTTAGCTACTTATAAAAACCGTGTTCTGGATGCGAAAGCCCATAACGAAATTGAACATTTCGAAATCCCTAAGGATGGCTTTGTGCTTCAGCCGGGAACATTATATCTGGGGGTTACGCTTGAATACACGGAAACACATGCGCATGTTCCGTTTTTGGAGGGAAAAAGCAGTACGGGACGATTGGGAATTGATATTCACGCTACTGCCGGAAAGGGAGATGTAGGTTTTTGTAATACATGGACTTTAGAAATCTCTGTAGCACAACCGGTAAAAATATATGCAGGCATGCCCATAGGTCAGCTGATTTACTTTGTTGTTGAAGGGAAGATTGACACCATGTACAATACTAAGGGCAATGCAAAGTACAACAATAAAACCACCAGGCCTGTTGAAAGCATGATGTGGAAAAATAAGTTTTAATTTTTATAATACCATCTATTTAGCGTTAACAGCAGAATCAAAATTTGTGGGGGGTTATTTTTAGTTATTAAAGTCCTATTTTGCAGTCGATTGTAACATTTCGGTTAAAGTCGAAATTCATTGTAACTTCATAAAAATGTGCCTCAGGTTTTGTACCTTGAGGCATATTTATTTTACCTCGACAAATGAAACTCAAAATTACATTAACGCTCTGTTTTTTTATTGGATTATTTAGCTTCACCGCATTTGTATCAGATGATGATCCGTTTGCAGAATTACTCAAAAAGTTTGAAGCTTATACCACTAACTATCCACAAGAGAAAGTTCATTTACACTTAGACAAGCCGTATTATGCCATAGGCGATGATATGTGGTTTAAGGCATATGTGTTGAATACCAAAACGGCGGCACCATCAAATATCAGCAGGATTTTATACGTAGAGCTGATTAATGAAAAAGATTCTGTTAAAAAATTGTTAAAGCTTCCTGTGATGGGCGGAATTACCTGGGGCGATTTTAAACTTACTGATTCGCTTGGAGAGGGAAATTACAGGATTCGCGCTTATACGAATTACATGCGTAACTTTGGTACTGATTTTTTCTTTGACAAAACCATCAAAATCGGAAACAGTTGGGCCAACAAGGTTTTTACCAAAACAAACTACAGCTACAGCAAGGAAAACACCGCCGATAAAGTTACCGCAACTATTCATTTTGAAGATAAGAATGGCATCGCTTACAGTGAAAATGATGTAAGTTATGATGTACAACTGGATTATCGCTCGGTTGCAAAGGGCAGGGCAAAGACCGACTTGCAAGGTAACGTGATCATCAACTTTGCCAATAATCAGTCTTTCCAGAATAAATCAGGGAAGATTTTAGCAACACTTACTCTCCCGAATAAAGAGAAGGTTGTTAAATCCATTCCGATCACATCGACTTCAAATGATGTAGATGTTCAGTTTTTCCCTGAAGGAGGAACGTTGGTTGAGGAACTACCTCAAAAATTGGGGATAAAGGCCATTTCATCTAATGGACGTGGTGAGGATGTTGAAGGAGCGATCGTTGATAACGAAGGCAATACGGTTACGACTTTTTCGACGGCTTACCTGGGTATGGGCAATCTGGTATTCAATTCTCAAAGCGGAAAAACCTACACTGCGAAAGTCAAATTTAAAGATGGTTCCCAAAAAACGTTTAAACTTCCTGTGGCAGCTAAAAGCGGATATGCAATTTCGTTGAATAATGCCGATACCAGTAAGGTTGTATTGCGGATTATGGCAAGTGCTGATCTGGTAAACAGCGCAGAGTTGAAAGTAGTGGCACAAAGCGGAGGAAATGTATACTATGTTTCCAAAGCGAAAATGGACAAACAAGTATTGCTGGCAAACATTCCCAGGAAAAATTTGCCGGAAGGGATTGTACAGTTTACTTTATTTTCCGCTAACAATCAGCCAATCGCCGAACGATTAGTATTTAACCATAATAAAGCTGATTTCATTGATCTTAACCTCGGCACTTCAGGTGTATCAGCACAAAGAAAAGGCAAGGCCAGTTTCGCCTTTGATGCCAGTAATGGCTCCAGCCCGGTGCTGGGTAGTTTCTCTGTTGCGGTAACGAATGCCAGTAAAGTTTCGCCCGATGAGGATAATGAAAGCAATATTTACACCTCGCTGTTACTCACCTCAGATTTGACCGGTTATGTAGAAAAACCTAATCACTATTTTTTAAAGGATGATGTTCAGACACAGAAAGAACTTGATAACCTGATGCTCACGCAGGGATGGAGAAGATTTTTATGGAAAAATATCATTAACAATGTTGGTCCGAATATTACCTACAAGCCAGAGCAATCCATTACAGTTAGTGGAACTGTAATGAAAGGGAATAAGCCGGTTCCAAATGGGAAAGTAATGCTGATGGCTACAAAGGGTACGATGTATATTCTGGATACGGTGACCAATGCGGAAGGTAAGTTTGTTTTCGATAACCTGAGCTTTAGCGATAGCACTAAGTTTGTGGTACAGGCCAGAACAAAAACCGACCGGAAGTTTGTTGAAATTAATCTGGACTTTATTCCGGGACAAATAGTAACCAAAAATAAAAATGGGGCGGAGGTTGAGGTAAATGTGAATAGTACGCTGATGAAGTATATTAAGGAGAGCGACAATTACTTCACCGAAATGACAAGGTTAGGTTTGCTCGAAAAAACAATCAAGCTGGATGAGGTAACCATTACCGAAAAGAAAAATCCGGCGAAGAACTCG
The DNA here is from genome assembly GCF_032678525.1 of Pedobacter frigidisoli. Taxonomy (GTDB): domain Bacteria; phylum Bacteroidota; class Bacteroidia; order Sphingobacteriales; family Sphingobacteriaceae; genus Pedobacter; species Pedobacter frigidisoli_A. The sequence continues at coordinate 428,490 of NZ_JAVTSE010000002.1, read as the reverse complement.
TCAAATTTAAACGGGGCGGGCAATGCAGATTATGTAATGACAGCCGCCGACCTGTCAACCTGCGTTACCTTATCTCAATGTCTCCAGGGGCGCCTGCCTGGTGTTATTTTCCGCGGAAATATCCCCTATCTGATGCGTAGTCAGAATACCCCTATTCAGTTGATTGTGGATGGAATGCAAATGGAAGCTGATTTTCTGGATAACGTTTCGCCCATGGATGTAGAATCGATTGAATTGCTGAAAAGCATTGGCAATACAGCTATTTATGGTTCACAAGGCGGTGGCGGGGTTATCATTATCACAACCAAACGGGGCGACGGTGGCAGAACATACGATCGCTACGCTCCGGGGATTGTAACCTTTAATCCAAAGGGCTTCTCACTTTCGAGGGAATTTTATGCGCCCAAGTACGATTCTGCCAGCAATAGCAATAAAGCTGATTATAGAACAACCATTTACTGGAACCCACAGGTAATAGCAGACAAAGATGGTAAGGCGAAATTTGAATTCTACAACGCTGATGAGCCAGGAACCTACCGTGTGGTAATTGAGGGGATAGATGCTGTGGGGCATTTAGGAAGAAAAGTTTACACTTATGATGTAAAATAGCTAAAAATAAATAAATTTGAATATTATGCAAGCATAGTTGTTTGCATAATATTAAATTTAAGCCCTGAAACATGAATACAATTAAGGTAAGTGTAAAAGATCGTTTAGCCACCATCACGTTAAGTCGTGGTAAGTCAAATGCCTTAAACCGGGAGCTGATTACGGAGCTTGATGATATGCTGAAGAATATCTCTTCGGATGATAACATTGGCGGCGTAATTTTAACGGGCACAGCACCTTTTTTTTCAGCAGGGTTGGATTTGGTAGAGCTTTACCATTACAATGAAGAAGAAGCAAAGTCTTTTTTTGAGCTATTCTTTGATTTTACAGCTAACATTGTTTCTTTTAAAAAGCCTATAATAGCAGCAATAAGCGGGCATAGTCCGGCAGGTGGATGTGTAATCGCGCTGGCTTGCGATGCTCGGATTATGGCAGAGGGGCAATTTATTATTGGTTTGAATGAGGTTCCTGTAGGCATTATTGTACCTAACAGCATCTTCCAGCTTTATTCATTTTGGATAGGGAAAGCGGAAGCTGCCAGAAGTTTATTAACCGGTAAATTGTACCAGCCTGAAGAAGCACTTTCAGTTGGCCTGGTTGATGAATTGGTTAAAAATGAGAGTTTACTTACTGCTGCTGAAAGAAAAATAAAGAAATTCATGGAGCTGGAGCGTAACACCTGGTCGGAAAGTAAGTTAAACATCAGGGCGGAATTGATTGCGTCAATGAAAGCCGATCAGTCTGAAACGCTCGATAAAATGCTGAATCAATGGTGGTCGCCATCTACCCGTCATATCCTTAAAACTATTCTGGAGAATCTTCAGCGAAAATAGTTTATTCGCGGTCTCAGTAATCAATCCAATAATTTACCTATAACAACCCGATATTATGTTCGCATTTAATCAACCCATGCTTAGAGAAGACGCCTTAAAAGGAAAAACTATTGTGATAACGGGTGGAGGTACAGGCTTAGGCAAAGCAATGGGGGTATACTTTTTGAAGTTGGGGGCGAATTTGGTAATTACCAGCCGTAAACAGGAGGTATTGCAGAAAACTGCTGATGAGATGGAGGAGAAAACGGGCGGTAAAGTTTTGGCCGTGGCCTGCGATGTACGTGAAGTGGATCAGGTAGAACATGTTTTGGCCAAAACACTGGAAAGATTTGGCTCAGTTGATATATTACTGAACAATGCTGCGGGTAACTTTATATCACCTACCGAGCGGTTATCGGCAAATGCTTTTTCTTCCATTATTGATATTGTATTGAAAGGGACGGTTAATTGTACCTTAACATTTGGGAAGCACTGGATTAAGGAAAAACAAGCAGCAACAGTATTGAATATTATTACCACCTATGCCTTTACAGGCTCTGCCTACGTTGTACCGTCTGCCTGTGCAAAAGGCGGGGTATTAGCCCTTACCCGTTCACTGGCTGTTGAATGGGGCAAATACGGAATCAGAACCAATGCCATTGCACCTGGCCCATTCCCAACCAAAGGTGCCTGGGAGCGTTTATTGCCTGGTGATTTAGCAAAGAAATTTGATTTTAAAAATCGTGTTCCCCTCAAAAGAGTGGGCGATCATCAGGAACTGGCTAATCTTGCTGCATTTTTGGTGAGTGATTTTTCTGGTTATATTAACGGGGAAGTGATTACCATTGATGGCGGAGAATGGCTGCAGGGAGCGGGTCAAATGAATGGTCTGGAAGCCATTCCGTCGGAAATGTGGGATATGCTAGAGCAGATGACAAGAAGCGCCAAATGAGATAAGCGGTTAGATGTGAATTGGGTGATGTAGGATAACATTTTTAATTATCTTTGCCGGCATGAATATCTTACTATTAGGTTCAGGCGGCAGAGAAAGTGCATTCGCCTGGAAAATGAGCCAGTCTTCGCACTGCGATAAGTTGATCATTGCACCAGGTAACGGTGGCACAGGTGTTTACGGTACAAATATTAACATCAATGTAAACGACTTTGATTCCATCAAAAAGGTGGTATTGGCTGAAAACATCGAGTTGGTTGTTGTGGGGCCGGAAGAGCCTTTGGTAAACGGTATTCATGATTTCTTTCTTGCCGATCAGTCCCTATCACATATCCCTGTAATTGGCCCTAAAAAAGAAGGCGCAATTTTAGAGGGTAGTAAAGACTTTTCAAAGCAGTTTATGGAGCGTCATGGTATCCCAACTGCGGCATCCAGATCTTTCACGCCAGAAACGCTTGAAGATGGATTAGCTTACCTGGAAACGCATGCCCTGCCTGTGGTTTTAAAAGCTGATGGGTTGGCAGCAGGCAAAGGTGTTTTAATTTGTACCGAAACCGTTGAAGCACAGGAAGAACTTAAATTAATGCTTGGCGGTAAATTCGGTGCTGCAGGTGCAACAGTTGTAATAGAAGAATTTTTAAGTGGAATTGAACTTTCTGTTTTCATTTTAACCGATGGTGAAAACTACATTACTCTGCCATCTGCAAAAGATTATAAGCGGATTGGTCAGGGCGATACCGGGTTAAATACCGGCGGTATGGGGTCGGTTTCACCAGTACCCTTTGCCACTCCTGAATTTCTCGAAAAAGTAGAAGAAAGAATTATCAGGCCTACTGTAGATGGTTTAAAGAAAGATAATATCGACTATACAGGTTTTATTTTCTTTGGATTGATTAAGGTGGGTGATGATCCTTATGTTATCGAATACAATGCACGTATGGGTGATCCTGAAACTGAAAGCGTGATTCCAAGAGTTGAAAATGACCTTGTAGAGTTGTTTTTAGCAACAGCAAATAAGCAACTTAATCAGGTAAATCTTGTTATTTCTGAACAGACTGCCGCGACGGTGATGATTGTTGCCGGAGGCTATCCTGGCGAATACCTGAAAGGGAAAGCTATTGCAGGGATTGAAAACCTTCGTCACTCCAATGCTTTTCATGCAGGAACTATTTTAGATAACGACGTGGTTAAAACCAACGGCGGGCGCGTGATTGCAATTACCAGCCTGCAAAAAGATTTATTTACTGCTCTTCAATCTGCCACTGCTGATGCAGGAAGAATCTACTTTGATGGGAAATATTTCAGGGAAGATATCGGATTCGATCTGGTTTAATATACTTAAATAGAGAAAGCCGCAGGTTGACAGACTTATTTAAATATCTGTTCACCTGCGGCTTTGGTTTTTTGCGGTATTTTATTTCGACTTACTTCCCAGTAATTCCTGAAGTTTATCTTGTAAAGCCTGCTCTCTTAATCCTTTAGCAACGATTTTACCGGTTGGATCAATTAAAAAGTTCGCTGGAATTGAACGGATCCCATACATTTTTGCAACTTCATTGTTCCATCCGTTTAAGTCAGAAACATGTGTCCATGTTAACTGATCAGCTGCAATTGCTTTTTCCCACGCGGCTTTAGTTGTTCTGGTGTTGCCTCCATCTAATGAAACACCAAGAACTGTAAAACCTTTATCTTTAAATTTGTTATAGGCCACTACGACATTTGGATTTTCCTGACGGCATGGTCCACACCATGATGCCCAGAAGTCAACCAGCACGTATTTGCCTTTGAAATCAGATAATTTCACCGGTTTTCCAGCGGTATCTGTCTGTGTAAAGTCCATGGCCATTACGCCTACAGCTGTTTTTCTGCCTGCCTCGAACATTTGGGTAAGTTGCTTTCCAATGGTTGATGCTTTCAATTCGGGAGACAATGCCGTAAATGCTTTTTCTGCAGCAACGGCCTGGTCAGGATCGCTTGCTAACTGACTAATTGCCGAGAGGCTGATAAAAGATTTAGGATTGGCATTTGCATATTGCAGCAATAATGGTGGCATACCTTCAGCTGCTTTATCGTAACGCGCTCTTAAGCCATCCATGGTATCTTTGTTTTTTTTCTGCTCTGGAGTATACCCGGCATATTCAGCATTGATTGCTGCAAGCTGATCATTTACAGACTTCGTTAGGTTTTTTAACTTTTTCGAATCGTCATTTACCAGAGAGCCACTTATGGTTGCATTTTTTAAAGAATCGGCTGCGGCTAATTTAATGTTTCCAGGTTCAACGTACAGCGATAAACCATCTAATTTCTCGCCCTGTGCCGGGCGGTTAACGTAAGGGTTTTTGTTCAGGTATAAACTGCCTTGCGCAGGACTAAGCAGAGTTCCTTTGAATGCAAATGTGCCATTGGCAACGGTTGCTGAATCGGTTACATTCTTAGCGTCACCCTGATAAATAAGGTAAACTTTATCACCGGTTTTAAGACCCTTCACATCTCCGCTAAGGGTAAATGGTTTTTGAGCAATTGCTGCGAGTGGCAAAAGTGCAATCGCAGAAAATAATATTTTTTTCATGTTGGGGTTAGTTTAATCGGTTCAAAGATAGATATATTGTATGCCTAAAACGTAAATTGATATGTAAAATTATGATAGCTTTTGATAGGTTCTCCACCACAGATCGGGCATTTCACCATTAACGGCAGTCTGGTAATCATCATAGCGGCACGGCACTAAATGGTATCGTTCATTTTGCGATTGGCCTGAAGGGTAAGGTACCTGCATCCACCACCGGTCTGATTTTTTGCTTTTAACAAATACCATTTCGCCCGAACCATCCTTCAAACTCGTCCGGTAAATCATAAACTGTGATTTTGGTGTCAATGGGAAATCTTTCTTACGGGCATAAAATCCATCTACAAAATACCAAACCATTTGTGCCAGTAAAAAGGCGGTCTGACCGTTGTTATCATAGGCAGGATTGAATTCGTAAAAGCCAATAGATGTTAATTTATCATTCATCCCGGCATATCTGGAAATTCTGCAAGCTTCTTCTCCATCAAACCCGTTGGGTGTGGTATTGGAGTTTGCAGCTGCATCTGCCGAACGTATTGCACCCATATCAAAGCTAATCATGTTGGCATTGCGGATGATGGGCTCTGTTAAGGTGATGTCTTGTGCAAATTCACCAAGGCGGTGAACATCAAAATACAGTTTATCCATTACGCTCAAACTTTCCTGATTCACGAAATAAGTCTGATAACCAACATTACTATAGTTAAACAAGTAGTTCGGCTGGTGAAGGAAAATTTTATTCAGGTAACAATCCGAACGGGTTTCAATCCCTTCACGCTCGTCACCCCCTATATCAAACTGATTATCAATTACCACCAGGTCTACCTTTTGTTCCAGGTCCTCATAGCCCAGGTACTGCCCGTAAGTCAAATCCTGTCCTCCTCCAATAATAATCGGAACAATATCTCTCTTGATCAGTTCAGAAACAACCATTTTCATGGCTATGTAGGTGTCCGCAATGGTAGCACCATGTTTAATATTTCCTAAATCGGCAATGCGGCAATTGAAAGCTCCCTCATTGAGGCGGTAAAACTTCTCTCTGAAGTAGTCAGGACCTAATGCACAGCCCTCATTATTAACTGCACCCCGTCCATCCAATACGCCAATAATCGCTAAATCGTAGGTGTTTTCGTCAAAATCGGGAAATGATTCAGAATGGATGTGTGCTTTTAAACCAAGCTGACTGGTAAAAAAACCTTGTTTGGGTGTAAAACTATCAGGGTTTACTGGTGAAAAGAAATCCGTTAGCGACATATATTTAAAACTCTCGCCTCAAATATCTATTTTTGAATGCGTATTTCCACATATAGCTTGAAAAAAATAAAATGATACTGGTAACCGGAGGAACTGGATTTTTAGGGTCTGAATTGATTAAGCAGTTAACTGATAACGGTTCTGCCGTCCGGGCGCTAAAAAGGGTGAATTCTAAAGTTCCGGCTTTCATAGCCGAAAATCGGTTGGTAGAATGGGTTATTGCGGACATTAACGAACCTGCAGATCTGCAAACAGCATTTGAAGGCATAACGCAGGTTTATCACTGTGCGGCATTTGTTTCTTTGAGTCCAAAATTTAAAAAGCAACTTTTCCACGTCAACATAGAGGGTACTTCTAATATTGTTAATCTTTGCATTGACAATAACTGCCGGTTGCTTCATGTAAGTTCGGTTGCCGCATTGGGGCTGGCAAAGAAAGGCAGTAAAATCACTGAAAAAGACTTCTGGGAGTATGATTCAAAGGCGCATGCCTATGGCTTATCCAAATATGAGGGCGAAATGGAAGTATGGCGCGGAATTAACGAAGGGCTTGATGCTGTTATTGTTAATCCATCCGTTATCATCGGGAAAAATGCGGGTTATGAGGGAAGTGGTGCGATCTTTAAGCTTGTTAAAGATGGTTTTCCTTTCTATACCAATGGGGCATCGGGATTTGTAGATGTAGAAGACGTGGCCAGGGCAATGATTTTACTGATGAATGCTGAGATAAAAAATGAACGCTATATCATATCAGCAGGAGATATTCATTATAAAGACTTATTTGCGGCGATAGCCGATGGTTTTAGTGTTAATCCACCCAAGAAAGAAGCAAAGCCCTGGATGCTTGGCATTGCATGGAGGGCACTGAAATTAGGATCTTTTTTTACAGGAAGTGAACCATCAATAACTAAAGATACAGCAAAGAGCAGTATAACTTTTAGTTATTACAATAATAATAAAGTGATTGAGCAAACTGGAATTACATTTAAACCAGTTTTGCAAAGCATTAAGGAAATTACCCAATATTTAAAATAATGCCCAAACAAAAATCGTATTACATCATCGATTTCGACAGCACTTTTACGCAGGTAGAAGCGCTTGATGAACTCGCCAGAATCTCTTTAAAGAACCACCCGGAAAGAGAAGCCATCTATCAAAAAATTGAAGGTTATACCAACCTGGCTATGGAAGGTAAGCTGTCTTTTTCAGAAAGTTTAGCACAGCGTGTTAAACTCCTGGAGGCAAATGAAGCGCATCTGAAACAATTGATTAAGCATCTGAAGAAAAAAGTATCTACTTCTTTTTCGCGTAATGCTGATTTTTTTAAAAAACACAGCGATGATGTACTGATTGTTTCCGGTGGTTTCAAAGAATTTATTACTCCCGTTGTTAGCCAATACCACATTAAAAAGGAAAATATTTATGCCAATACCTTTGTTACTACAGGTGATGGAAATATCATCGACTATGATCATGCTAACCCATTGAGCGAGGAAGGCGGCAAAGTAAAATTGCTCCAGCATCTTCAATTGGAAGGAGAACTTTTTGGTATAGGCGACGGATACTCAGATTTTCAGTTGAGGGAAAGCGGCTTGATTAATAAGTTTTTTGCGTTTACTGAAAATATTTCGAGAGAAAGCATAGTTGCGAAAGCTGATCACGTTACACCAAGTTTTGACGAGTTTTTGTATGTAAATGATCTTCCCCGGGCTATATCGTATCCAAAGAACAGAATATTATGTCTGGTAATTGGGGATGTGGATCAAAGGAGTCTGGCAATTCTTAAAAATGATGGATTTTCTATCAGGCATAAAACTTCGTTTGAAGACAAATACATAAAAGATGTGGGCATGATTCTCTACGCAGATGGAGAAAACATGGACAGCGAAAAACTTAAGGATGCCGCAAAACTTAAAACGATCGGTTATCTGGGCAATTCGAAAAATAAAATTGACCTGGATCTTTGTACCAGACAAGGGATCGTGGTTTTTGACGATCCAAAGCATAATCCCCGTAATTTCGATTTTATTCCAAAGCGTGTGGCTGATTTTATGAATACGGGGGCTACTTACCTGAGCACCAATTTTCCTAATCTTCAACTTCCTAAAATCGACAAGTCTCACCGTTTAATCCATATCCATAAAAATGTTCCGGGAATCATGGCAAAAATTAATACTGTTTTTGCCAAACATGACATTAACATCGTAAGTCAGTTTTTGATGACTAATCCGGAAATCGGATATGCCATTACCGACATTAATACGGAATACGACAAACAGTTATTTAAGTCGCTGAAAAAAATTGAACATACCATAAAGTTCAGGGTGCTGTATTAGAAGCAAATGACCCTGAATAAATATTTAATGATTTAAATGGATTTTACACCAGAAATTTTAAACAAATTAAACCAGCTGCAGGAAAAATACACCGCTATGGGGCAGGATATGGCTTCATACCTTGATGGATTGCTTTATGCAGATTTTCTTACTTACTGGGACTACATTCATCTTGATACCTTGTTGAGTCTTCAGAGTCCTAAAACCCCTATTCCTGATGAAGAAATTTTTATCATGTATCATCAGATTACCGAACTCTATTTTAAATTAGCATTACATGAGTTCAAACAGATTGCAGAACATAAAAATTTAACAGCAGAGTTTTTTACAGCGAGGGTTAAGCGGATCAACTCCTATTTCAATGCGCTGACGACTTCTTTTGAGGTGATGGTTGATGGCATGGAGAAAGAACAGTTTTTAAAATTCAGAATGTCTCTGTTACCTGCAAGCGGCTTTCAATCCGGGCAGTATCGAATGATTGAGATATGCGCCACAGATTTCATTCGCCTGGTGGATAAAAGCAAACGGGAGGATTTAAAAAACGCGACTATTGATGAGCAGTTTGAACATATTTACTGGAAGTTTGGCGCTACAGAACTGGCCTCAGGCAAGCAAACGTTAACCTTAAAGCAGTTTATTAAAAAATATGCTGCTCAATTTTTGCAGCTGGCAAAGGAAAGAACAGGAACTAATTTCTCAGCACTTTATCATAAACTCGAGTCGGACGGTGAAGATGTTTCAGCACTTGCAGAAGAACTGCGAAAACTTGATTTATATGTTAATGTTGAATGGCCTTTATCACATTATAAATCGGCTGTTCGTTACCTGGAAAAAGATCCTGTAGATGTAGCTGCAACCGGAGGGACAAACTGGCAAAAATATTTGCCTCCGCGTTTTCAAAAGAGGATCTTTTATCCGTTTTTATGGACAAACGAGCAGATGGAAGAGTGGGGAAAAGGTTGGGTGCTTAGTGTACTCAAAACACTCAAAAACAAAGACTAATAATTAAATAAAGCTATTAAAAGCGCATCATTTTTATTAATTTGCGCAAAATAATTATTGACAGCATTAGTGAGGTATTGAGCTGTTGAGTGTGATCATTTACACTTATTCATCCTGTTATTCACTCATTCAAAATTTCTATATCATGACCGAGACCCTAGATATAAAAATCACAAAAGCCGATCAAACCCGATTGACTGTTACTGATTTTTCTCAATTACCCTTTGGTAAAGTTTTTACCGACCACATGTTTACCGCCGATTTTGAAGATGGCGAATGGAAAAATCTACAAATTCTTCCTTATGGTCCCATTCCAATGAGTCCGGCGATATCTGCATTGCACTATGGTCAGGCAATTTTCGAAGGATTAAAAGCCTACCGTCAGCCCGATGGGAAAATTAGTGTATTCCGTGCAAATAAGAACTTCGAAAGATTTAATAAATCTGCACAAAGAATGTCGATGGCAACTGTGCCGGAAGAAATCTTCATGCAAGGTTTAGCTGCTTTAATCAATGTAGACGAGAAATGGGTGCCGGATCAGGAGGATTATGCTTTATACATCCGTCCTGTAATGTTCGCTACCGATCCCTATCTTGGAGTGAAGGCTTCCGATACCTATAAATTTGCGCTGTTGACTACGCCTACCGGTCCTTATTACAGTTCTGCGTTGAAAGTTAAAATTGAAACCGAGTATACCCGTGCAGATGATGGTGGTGTTGGCTTCGCGAAAACAGCAGGAAACTATGCACGTTCATTATACCCTTTTGAGCAGGCGAAAAAAGAAGGTTTTGATCAGTTGATTTGGACGGATTCGGTCGCGCATGAATATATTGAGGAAGCTGGAACCGCAAATTTAATTTTTGTGATCAATGGCAAGTTGGTTACACCGTCGGTTCGGAGTACTGTTTTAGACGGTGTAACCCGCGACACGATTATTCAATTGGCTAAACGAGATGGTATAGAGGTGGAGGAGCGCAGAGTTTCTGTTAAAGAAATCATTGAGGGTATTGAGAATGGCAGTTTAACTGAGGCTTTTGCTGCGGGTACTGCCGCAACAGTAACTCACGTTGGCCAAATTGGTTACAAAGGTGAGGTTTATCAATTAACAGACCCTTCAACAAGACACATATCAAATGGCATTGCTAAAAAACTTAATGACATCCGTTACGGACTAGTTCCGGATGAATTCCGCTGGAACTGGGTCTTATAGAGGACTTACCATTTACAAAATAATGCCCCAGACTTTTTAAGCATGGGGCATTTTTATTTGCTTAAAATATTCCGTTATTTATCAAGGATCACTACGCCTTTTGCTTCAAATGCAAGTTCTTTTTTAGGGTCGGTAATTTTCGCTACCTCTTCCGGAGTCTTTTTTGCATCCTCTGCGTAATGACGTAAGGTTTCTACAGATATCGTTTGTTTCTTTGCAATTCCATCCAAAACTACTTTCTTACCAACGATATCCATCGGCATAAAAAAAGCGTAGTCTTTGAAGGTAACGCGCATTGGATCGCCATTCGGCATCTCCAGGGCCATCCAGCATCCTTTCTTTTTACAAACGTCGACAACCTTTCCCTCAATTTTCATGTCAACAGCTTTCTTCTCGCCCATTGCTGCTTCCATTTTAGCAGCAGGCTTCACCTCTCCGGGTTTCACTTCTTCACCAAATTTCTGGCCGGTATATGCAGTTTGGGAAAAGCCCAGGGCTGCTAACAAGCAAAAGCTTAAACTTAGAATGATCTTTTTCATGGTTCGATGTATTTTCCTGTTATTTCTCTATTTCAAAGTTATTTAAAATTTATCTTAATATTAAATACAAAAAAAATCCCCGCTAGCGATCGCTAACGGGGAAAATCATCCCTATTGTTGCCATCACATCCCATGATGCGCGAACATAATACATTAGGCAAATGCCAATCCAGTTTTTTATAATTTACCTAATTGTAATATAATGTATTGATAAACAGTTGTTTAATGTTTTTAACGGAAGACATGCCAAAGAAAAATTCAATATTTATTGTGGAATTATTTAGATTCTAATGAAAAATAGGTGAAAAATTTCCCCATATTCCCCACTTATTCTATCCGAAAATCATTTCAAACACTTCCTCTATTTTGCTCACCGCTTTAATCTCGAGATTGTATTTAGAAAAATCTATTCCTTTTAAATTATACTTTGAAATATAAATGGTTTCGAAGCCCAATTTATCAGCTTCTGCTATCCGCTGTTCTATTCTATTCACAGCTCTTATTTCACCCGATAGTCCAACTTCCGCAGCAAAGCAGTTTTTCGAGGAAATTGGAATGTCCTGATGGGAGGATATGATGGCAATTAATACTGCCATATCAATTGCCGGGTCTCCCACTCTTATACCACCTGCAATGTTGAGAAAAACATCCTGAGTACTTAGTCTGAACCCGCAACGCTTTTCCAGCACCGCGAGAAGCATATTCATTCTTTTAGTATCGAATCCGGTTGCTGATCGTTGTGGTGTGCCATACGCCGCGGCACTTACCAACGCCTGTGTTTCAATTAACATGGGCCTAGCACCTTCGAGCATTGCTGAAACAGCAATGCCACTGAGCTCTTCATCCCTTTGCGAAAGTAAGATCTCCGACGGGTTTGATACCTCCCTCAACCCACTTCCCTGCATCTCGTAAATACCCAGTTCGGCAGCTGCTCCGAACCGGTTCTTCACTGAGCGTAGAATGCGGTAAACATGATGCCTGTCGCCTTCAAATTGCAATACGGTATCAGCCATATGCTCCAGTATCTTTGGGCCTGCTATGGCGCCATCTTTCGTGATATGCCCAATTAGAAAAACCGGAACACCAGTTTCTTTGGCAAACCTCAGCAATTCGGCAGTACATTCCCGTACCTGCGATACACTGCCTGGCGTGGAATCGATATGTGAGGAGTGCAAGGTTTGGATCGAATCAACAACCAGTATTTCCGGCTCTAGTATTTCGATTTGTTTGAAGATATTTTGGGTAGAGGTTTCGGTTAATATATAGCAGTCTGAAGAAGGACTTTCTTTAATCCGCTCTGCCCTCATTTTTATCTGTTGCTCACTCTCTTCACCTGAGATGTACAGTAATTTTTTACCTTTCAGATTTAGTGCCAGCTGAAGCATAAGTGTAGATTTACCAATGCCTGGCTCACCTCCGATCAAAACCAGTGAACCTTCTACTAATCCACCGCCCAGGACGCGGTCTAATTCTTTATCGCCCGTTAATATTCTGCGCTCTACGGATGATTTTATCTCATCTACTCTACTGGGTTTACTTACCTTTCTGGTAGTTGATTCTGTTTTCCATGCCGGAACAGCAGCAGAATTTTTTTCTACAATCTCTTCTACAAAGGTATTCCACTGTCCGCATGACGGGCATTTACCTAGCCATTTTGCCGACTCATAGCCACAACTCTGGCAGAAATATGCTGTTTTTGATTTTGCCAATTGAATATTGATTTAGACTACGAATTTAAGCTTTCAGGGTTGAAACTGTTTTTATTTTTTTGAACAATAAACCTCTTCTCCCAGATCAGGTTGCATATAGTAAGCAAGTTATTTAACAAAAAAGCCCGAATCTAATGATTCAGGCTTTTTGATAATTTACTTTGAATTACAGTTTAATCTCCTCGTCTTTTGATGAAATAAAATGAAACTCATTTAAATAATATGATGATTGTGCTTTAACTTTAATCCATTGGCCATATTTAAAGAACCAACGGCGTTGTAAGTTAAAAATACCTTTTGTAATATAAGCTTCAATGTAAGGGTGAACACAAAGTGTTATTCCTTTTTCATTTTGCTCACGTAAAATATAATTAAGGTTATTCTCAATATCATCCATTAAAACGATACTCGCTTTAATTTCTCCGGTCCCATCGCAGGCCGGACATTTCTCTACCGTTACAATATTCATCTCCGGACGAACACGTTGTCTGGTGATTTGCACTAAACCAAATTTACTCGGTGGTAAAATGGTATGTTTTGCTCTATCCAAAAGCATCAGCTCACGCAAATGATCGAATAGTAATTTACGGTTTGTTGGCTTATGCATATCGATAAAATCGATTACCACAATGCCGCCCATATCACGCAAGCGTAATTGCCGGGCAATTTCTTTTGCCGCCTCTTTATTTACCTGTAAAGCGTTCTCTTCCTGATTCTCTTTACTGGCCGTGCGGTTTCCACTATTTACGTCTATTACGTGTAGTGCTTCGGTGTGTTCTACCACCAGATAGGCACCCCCGGGTAAGTTTACAGTTTTTCCGAAAGCATTTTTAATTTGCTTTTCTATGCCAAAATGGTCGAAGATAGGTTCCTTTTGCTTATAAAGCTTAACGATTTTTTCCATTTCCGGAGAAATATCGTGTACATAAGAACGTATATCGTCGTACAATTCCGGTGTACTCACGTAAACGTTTGTGAAATCAGGATTCAGAATATCACGAATTAACGTAGATGATCTGTCCATTTCGCCCCAAACTCGCTTTGAGGGTTCGGCTGTAGGTAGCTTCTTGATAAAGCTTTCCCATTTTGCAATCAGATCAAGCAGATCTTTTTGCATTTCGGCAACTCCTCTGCCTTCAGAAACCGTTCTGATAATTACCCCAAAATTTTGAGGCTTAATACTTTCGATAATCTTTTTTAAACGATTACGTTCAGTATTACTTTTTATTTTCTTTGATATGGATATGGTATTGGAGAATGGCACCAATACCACATACCTGCCGGCGATTGATAGGTCGGAACTTAAACGAGGCCCTTTAGTAGAAATTGGCTCTTTGGCAATTTGTACTGGAATGAGCATGTTTTTGGCAAGCACTTCAGAAATTTTGCCAGCCTTGTTAATATCGGCTTCCAGCTTTAAATTATCTAATAGTGTACCAGTTACCGAACCATTACGCTTAATCTTCGTCAGCTTAATTAAAGATTGCACCTGAGGGCCCAAATCGAAATAATGCAGGAATGCATCTTTTTCATAACCAACATCCACAAACGCAGCATTCAAACCTGGCATAATTTTCTTTATGCGGCCTAAATAAATGTCGCCTACGGCGTAATTGTTATTTATTTGTTCTTTATGAAGCTCAACAAGTTGCTTGTCTTCAACTAAAGCTATGGTAACTCCGGCAGGAGTCGAATTGATCATTAATTCTTTTACCAACAGCTACAGATTTAAGGCTTCCGCCTGTTAACAAATGGATCGTAAAATTGAAAAACTGATATTGCCCCAGGTATAAGCACGAATGGAAATTCGTATAAATACTTTAAACCTCATAGTATCGACTATGAGGTTTAGAAGGGTTTTATCAAAATAAGAAATTATTTTTTCTTATGTCTGTTTTTTCTTAGGCGTTTTTTACGTTTGTGGGTAGCCATTTTATGTCTTTTTCTTTTTTTACCGCTTGGCATAGTTTTAAGTTTTAAATGTTTTTATTAATCTGTTTATTAAATTTTATTTTTTAGTTCAGCCACTTTCTTATCGATAAATGATGATAAGGTTGGGTTAGCCGCTAACTTTTTGCTGTTTAAATAAGCTTCAACTGCTTCTTTGTTTTTGCCTAAATTTTCGAGGGCTGTGCCCAGGTAAAAGTAAGCTTCAGGCGTTGGAGATTGAGCAATAACCGTTTTGAAGCGTGGAATTGCTTTGTCAAACTGACCTGATTTAATAGAGAATAAACCCAGGTTCATATTAGCTTTAACATTTTTAGGTTCTTTCGCAACAACCTCAAGTAACATTGCAATTCCCTGCATTGGTGCCCCTAAGCCATTAACAATCGTTACTCCTAATCCTGTTTTAGCCTCAATATTTGTTGAATCTTTCTCTAATGCATTTTTGTAAGATGTATTGGCTTTTTGCAATAATGCAGGTTGTGCCAGGCTATCTTGCGTACTTTCAAAGGCTTTTATAAATTGATTACCTGCAGCCAACCATGTTTTTGTTGATGGTTCGTTTTCCGCAACAACCTCTAAATAAAGTGCCGATGGGGTAATTTGCTCTACATCATCCCACTTCTGGGCCAGCTGTTTTGCAAGGTCGGTTTTTTCTGTACCCGAAGCACCTTTATAACTATTCTCTAAGGCAGTAATATCTGTAGCTAAATTTTTGTTAAGTACATTTTTTGCTGCTGTAGATGAAGTTTCGATACTTAAAGCTGAAGGACTTGCAGCACCTGCATCTGATACCTGACCAGTTGAGGGCATTTTGCCATTTTCTTCAGTTGGTTTTACTAAACCTTTAATGTCTCTTGTGAATAGGAAAGCAATCAACAATACAACCGCTCCAATGATGATGATTTGTTTTGATCTGATGCTGCTATTCATAATGACGACTTAAGCTTCTACGCTGATTTTTTTTGAGTTACTTTTAACTTTGTCAACGAATACTTTTGCTGGTTTAAAGCTAGGTACGAAATGTTCTGGGATAATTATTGCAGTGTTTTTCGAGATATTTCTGGCAGTTTTCTGCGCTCTCTTTTTAACAACAAAGCTTCCGAAGCCTCTAACGTATACATTTTCACCGCCAATCATGCTAGTTTTGATAACTTTGAAGAATGCCTCAACTGTTTCCTGTACATCAACCTTCTCAATTCCGGTTTTTGTTGATATTTCTGAAATAATATCTGCCTTAGTCATATTTACTTATTTATATATATTGTGTTTTAATATTATAACTGTTTTGGGGTTGCAAAAGTATTGCTTTTTAATGAGATAGGAAAATAAAAGATGATTTTTTTATCATGGTGCTCATCATCCAATTGCAAGTTTTTTTTTAAACCAATAATTACACCGTAATTTGCAGCAATGACATTCCAACTAGAACTGATAAAGTGGTATCAAAATAATAAAAGGGATTTGCCATGGAGGCACACAAATGATGCATATACCATCTGGTTATCAGAGATTATACTTCAGCAAACAAGGGTTGAACAGGGTATGCCTTACTTCAATAAATTTCTTCAGAACTTCCCGACTGTAGCCGACTTTGCAGGTGCAGAAGAGGCCAGGGTTTTAAAACTCTGGCAAGGATTGGGCTACTATTCAAGAGGTCGGAATATGCATGCAACTGCCAAAATTGTAATGCAGAATTATCAGGGAATCTTCCCAAACCAGCATGATGAGCTCTTAAAACTGAAAGGGATTGGTGAGTATACAGCTGCAGCTATCTCGTCTTTTTCGTCTGGCGAGCCCCGGGCTGTGGTAGATGGAAACGTTTTTAGAGTGCTTTCAAGATACTTTGGTATTGATACCCCTATTAATTCTCCGGCAGGTAAGAAGACCTTTTTCATGCTGGCAAATGAGCTGCTTTATCAGGAAGATCCTGCACTTTATAATCAGGCAATAATGGAATTCGGGGCATTGCAATGCAAGCCGAAATCGCCAAACTGTAGCGTATGTCCGGTTAATTTATCGTGTTACGCATTCAGTCATCATACCGTTAATCAGTTACCTGTTAAAATTAAAAAGGCAGCTCCGAAGCATAGGTTCATGAGCTACTTTATTTGTCAGCATGATGATAAAATACTGGTACGCGAACGACAAGCAGGAGATGTGTGGCAGCATTTATACGATTTTCCAAGTATCGATACCAAAGAGCCTCAACTTATTTCTGACATTAGTTTCCTTGATAGGGTCAGTGCAATGTTCGGCAGCCATGCTGAATATACTCTTTTGACAACTAAAAAACATGTTTTGACTCACCAAATAATCCATATACAATTTTTTGCATTAAAAAATTATATATTTAACTTTAATAAACAAAAGGAACTTAATTGGGTTTCTTTAAGGAAGCTAGATGAGTTGCCGCAACCGAAAGTTATTCATGATTTTGTGCAGGAATACTTCTACGGAAAAAAGTTGGAATAACTAACCATCTTTAGCGGAAAAGGGTAAAAAAACAACTAACCAAAATATTTATGTCGGGCATTAACAAAGTTATTTTAGTAGGCCATTTGGGTAAAGACCCAGAGGTACGTCATTTAGAAGGAGGCGTAACAGTAGCAAGTTTTCCATTAGCTACTTCTGAAACTTACAATAAAGATGGTAAAAGAGTAGAACAAACAGAGTGGCATAACATCGTGCTTTGGCGCGGTCTGGCTGAAGTAGCTTCTAAGTATTTACAAAAGGGTAAACTGGTTTACATAGAAGGAAAGTTAAGAACCCGGTCTTTTGAAGACAAAGAAAAAGTGAAAAAATATGTAACTGAAATTGTTGCAGAAAATTTTACCATGCTGGGAAGGAAAAGTGATTTCGAACAAAGTCCTGTAACTGCAGCTCTTCCTCAAAACACTGAACCTAAAATACAGGATGAATTTACGATTGGTCCATCTGATGAGAACGGGGATCTTCCATTCTAAAATTTAATCTATATAGAAAAAGCTACCTGAATATTCTTCAGGTAGCTTTTTTTATGGTCTTTCATTTATTATTCAACAGTAACCGATTTCGCGAGGTTTCTTGGCTGATCAACATTGCATCCCCTCATTACAGCGATGTGATACGATAACAACTGCAGTGGGATGGTTGCTAACAAAGGTAAAAATGCTTCATCTGAATCCGGTATTTCTATGCAATAGTCTGCCATTTTCTTTACTTCTGTATCACCCTGTGTAACAATTGCAATCACCTTACCTTTCCTGGCTTTAACTTCCTGTATGTTGCTGATAACTTTTTCATATGAGGAGTTTTGTGTGGCAATAAATACCACAGGCATTTCCTCATCAATAAGCGCAATAGGGCCATGTTTCATTTCGGCTGCCGGATAGCCCTCTGCATGGATATAGGAGATCTCCTTAAGCTTTAAGGCTCCTTCAAGTGCAACCGGAAAACCGCTGCCTCTGCCTAAAAATAAGCAGTTTCTGGAGTCCTTTATTTTTTCTGCAACTTCTTTGATCAAGTCATTTGATTCCAGGGCGATTTGAATCTTATCAGGAATATTGTCCAGCTCCGTTAATAGTTCAATCAACTTGGATGTGGTAATGGTTCCTTTTTTCTGTGCCATGTAAAATGCCATCAGTGTAAGTACTGTTACCTGAGCAGTAAAAGCTTTGGTAGACGCTACACCGATTTCGGGGCCTGCATGGGTATATACACCGGCGTGTGTTAAGCGTGGAATAGATGCACCTGCCACATTACAGATTCCGAAGATAGTTGCACCACGTTCTTTTGCCATTTCAATCGCTGCCATGGTATCAGCCGTTTCTCCGGATTGGGAGATAGCTATAACAACGTCTTTCTCTGTAATAATAGGGTTACGATACCTGAACTCAGAAGCATATTCTACCTCAACCGGAATCCGGGCATACTCTTCAATTAAGTATTCGCCTACTAAACCGGCATGCCACGATGTTCCGCATGCTACGATGATGATCCTGTCGATATTTTTAAGCTTCTCTGAGAATTCCTTAATACCACCCAGTTGAACGTAACCCTCTTCAGGATAGATACGTCCTCTCATGCAGTCTTTAATTGATCTGGGTTGCTCGTAAATCTCTTTTAGCATGAAATGATCAAAGCCACCTTTCTCCAGCATTTCCAGCTGTAGCTGCAGTTCCTGTACAAATGGGGTTTGCACCACGTTATCTAAGCGCTTAACCAACAAATCGTCTTTCGTAATCAAAGCGATTTCATTATCATTAAGATAGATTACATTTTTAGTATATTCAATGATAGGTGTTGCATCTGATGCAATAAAATATTCACCTTGGCCTACACCAATCACCATCGGACTACCTTTACGCGCAGCGATCAGGCGATCAGGATTACTCTTATCCATGATTACAATGGCATAAGCACCAATTACTTCGTGTAATGCTAAACGTACTGCTTCCAGCAGGTCAATGTGCTCAATCTTTTGTATCTCCTCAATTAAGTGTACGAGTACTTCAGTGTCTGTATCACTATTAAAAGTGTGTCCACGTCTGCTAAGCTCCTCTTTCAGCGTAGCATAGTTTTCAATAATTCCATTATGAATGATGGATAGCTGCCCGTTGTTTGACGTGTGGGGATGTGAATTCCTGTCGGATGGGACACCATGTGTAGCCCAGCGGGTATGCCCCATTCCAATGGTACCGGATTTATCATGGTTTTCTGCAAATTCTTCCAATACGGCAACTTTGCCAGCTTTTTTATAAATATGCTGACCGCTGTTGTTCATCAATGCGATACCTGCACTATCATAACCCCGGTACTCTAGTCTTTTAAGGCCTTTTAATACAATTGGCCAAGCCTCTCTATAGCCAATATAGCCTACTATTCCACACATAATGTTTTAAAATTTTAATTGTGTAAACATACTAAAACAAACGTTTGACTTAAATGAATTTTCCATGAAAATTATCTGTAAAAAAAAGCCAGCATATCGGGGATACGCTGGCTTTTGGAATGCTAATTTTAAGTCCTAATTTATTTTCGTGTAATAAATGTTCAGCTTAATTTTGTTCGTTGTATTAGTTTTGGCTCCGATAATTGCTCTCTCTGCTGAAGTGGCGGTGGGAGTAGTTTCGAATAAGGTATAAGATGTTGGTGCCAGAAAGGTGCCATTATCCTCAATTGTTCCATCAATTAATGTTTGCACGTAATTGGTTACGTTAAAAATATACCTGTTGTTAATGGAATCGAAATAACCACCAAACAAAGCCGGTGTACTATTGGCAACGTAACTTGTATAGTCTGAAATATTAGCCGGTTGTTCGGCAAGGTCCCATCTGTATAAGGATAACCTTTGTGCAGCCAGGAAAGGATAAACTGAAGTTCCGCTACCCAGCTCAATAATCAGATCAGCTTTGTTTACCACTGATTTTCCATATGTACTGTTGAACTTAGCCAGATCAGGGAATTTAATTTTTGTTTTAACACCTACCAATCCTTGAAGATAGGTAGTTTGATAATCAGCTGTTGGGGCTAATAGTTGAGTTTGAACAGGTGTTCCGGTATAGTCATGACTAATCGTAGCAGTAATCGGTAAAGCCGTCGAACTGGTTCCGATAGGGAAGTTAACAGATGTAGTATCAATGCCGCTTGAAGTGTTGGTATGCTTATATACCAATTGCAAATAAGAAGTGCTGCTTGAAAAGTCAATGAACGCGATTCCTCCGGTACCACTGGACGTCGTTTTGTTGATCTGCGCATATAACCCTTTGAAAATGTTAGCAAACTTGGCGTTGGTAGTGAAGTTGGTTATCGCCAGGTTCATGATCTGTTGTTGTATAAAAGCCTTATTCAACGGGATCCTCAGCTGCGCAGGCATCGTTTTAACCGTGTCTGCAGCAGCAGTAACAATGTCATAAACTTTTACCGGGGTATTGGGGTTTATTTTACCTCTGAAATTTCCCAGCAGCTGGCTGTTGTGCGCCTGCACGTCAGAGTTTTTATATCTGGTGATATTATTCGTTAACTGATAAATGTCAACACTGTAAATTGAACTGGTGGTGTCACCGTAGAATTTAGTTACTGCATCGGTAGTTGGAAGGCTTAACACCAATACCGCAGAATCAAGAGTTGGAGAGGTTCCGAAATCCTGAGTAAGGCTAGTTGGTGGCGCAACTGTCATCGCAATGCTGGCTTCAGTTTTACCAAAAACAGGATCAGTAATGTAGCCTATAGGGTAGCGGGCAAGTGCAATTGTACTGATATCTGCTTCTTTAACGATTTGCGTGGTCACGTTAGATACAACCAGATTGCCGGTGATGGCCGTGTTCGAATCAATGTCTAAACCAACGCCATCGGGATTCTTACACGATGCAAAAAGAAAAAGACTTATCAACAGGGTTAATAAGTCTTGTTTTGTAAATTTCATATTTAAAATAATAATACCTAATTAAGCAACTGAAACCAATTCATCATTTGAAATTTCTTCGTAAAAAGTATAGAAGTTTTCAAAATTCTCGGTTAAGTTAAACGCTAATGTTGGCTTATTGGAATCTTTAACAAATTTTAACACATCTTTATCAAGGTTTTCATCTGCTAAAACGACTGCGTCAGAGTGTGTTACAGCGCCAATGTGCATGCTATTGCAATCTGAAGGAAGGAATGCTTTAGTATCCTCTTCTGTCATGTTAGACATTACTGCTTTCTTCGCAAAGTTGGCATTCAGTTTCTCAGCAAATGAATCCTCATAAATAGAGTAAACTACTTTTGAGTTTTTGAAAGTAGGATCGTTTTTGTAAGTAGTTTTGATGTAAGCAGGAACAAGAGAACTCATCCAGCCGTGGCAGTGAACGATATCCGGTGCCCAGCCTAATTTTTTTACAGTTTCCAATGCACCTTTACAGAAGAAAATGGTACGCTCATCGTTGTCATCAAAGAATTTACCGCTAGCGTCTCTGAATACCTGCTTGCGCTGGAAGTATTCTTCGTTATCTAAGAAATAAACCTGCATGCGTGCAGCTGGGATGGAGGCTACTTTTATAATTAAAGGGTTATCATTGTCATCAATAATGATGTTCATTCCAGACAAGCGTATTACTTCGTGTAAACGATTTCTTCTCTCGTTGATATTACCGAACTTGGGCATTAGAATGCGGATTTCGAATCCCTTCTCTTGCATGGCCTGTGGTAATTGACGCGTAATTTCAGAAATTTTAGTAAGCTCGAGGAAAGGCGACATCTCGTGTGTAACAATCAGCAGCTTCGTTTTTGCCATCTCCATATTTTAAGAAAATATTAAGTTAAATAAAAGATAATGAGCCGCAAAGATAAGTATAATAATACTATTTATCAAGATTGGCAAGTATTGTTTGGTTTCATTTAGATTAATTTACACCTTTACGGCTTTAATTTAGATTGTCGACTTTGGAAGTATTTAAAACCAAATCAGCACTTAAGGCTTTTATTGCACCCTTAAAAGCGTCAGGTAAAAAAATTGCGCTTGTGCCTACTATGGGTGCTTTGCACAACGGACACATTTCACTCATTAAACTGGCGCAGGAAAATGCAGATATCATTATCTGTAGCATCTTCGTCAACCCTACGCAGTTTACCGATCCAAAAGACCTTGAGAGATATCCAAGGCCGATAGAACATGATTTGGCTATGCTTGCAGAAGCTGGCTGTAATGGTGTCTTTATGCCAAATGTGGAAGAGATGTATCCTCAGGGAGCCGATGAGAAATGGCACATCGATTTGGGGAATGCTGAATTCCTATTGGAAGGTGCATTTAGGAAAGGACATTATCAGGGGGTAACTCAGATTGTGAAAAAACTATTCGATGCCGTTGAACCGGATTTAGCCATGTTCGGACAGAAAGATTACCAGCAAGTGCTTATGATTAAGAATATGCTGGATCATTTCAAGTTGCCTATTGTGATTATCACATGTCCCATTATCCGCGAAGATGACGGGTTGGCGATGAGCAGCAGAAATATCCATCTTTCTACAGCCGACAGAGCACATTCTTTAGTACTCAGCGAATCACTTCAATTCGTTATTGATCATTGGGCAGAATATACTATTCATGAACTTGAAGAACAAGGTAAGGCCTTTTATCAAGGGATTGAGGGTGTTGAACTTGATTATTTTACCATCGCAAATGGACATACCCTCGAACCTGCTAAATCTAAAGAGGAAAATAGTCTGGTGGTTTTGGTGGCGGCCAAAGTAGGTTCAACCCGACTAATTGATAATATGATCATTAAATAGTTAACTTTGCACCATGGTTATTACAATATTAAAATCGAAAATACATCGTGTTCGTGTAACACAGGCTGAACTGAATTATGTAGGCAGTATTACGATTGATGAAGATTTAATGGATGCAGCTAACATTATCGCTAATGAAAAGGTGCAGATCGTTAATAATAATAATGGTGCCCGTTTTGAAACTTACGTAATTAAAGGAGAACGCGGTACAGGTACCATCTGCTTAAACGGAGCTACAGCCCGTTTGGCTCAGTTGGGTGATATCTTAATCATAATGTCTTATGGTTCCCTGCCAATTGATGAAGCAAAAAAATACAGTCCGATTTTAGTTTTTCCTGATGATAATAACCACTTGCTAAAATAGCCTTGTGACTTTCGACCTCAAAACGGCTCTGAAGTATCTCCTTTTATTTTCATTGGGTGTAGGGATACTTTATTTAGCGTTTAGGGGTCAGGATTTACGAAGTTTATGGTGGGAGATTAAATCCGCTGATTATTTCTGGGTTCTCGCTTCCATGGCAGCTGTTCTGGCTGCGCATGTATTGAGAGCATTGCGCTGGCAGTTGCTATATCAGTCAATGAAATATAACATAGGTATCAATAATATCTATCATGCTGTCATGATTGGTTATCTGGCAAATCTAGCTTTACCGCGGTTTGGTGAAATCGGGCGTTGCTCGGTTATTCATAAAACAAATAAAGTTCCCATGTTTGTCTCCATCGGAACGGTCATTACCGAAAGGCTGTTTGACATGGGCATGTTGTTAGCCAGTGCAACTTGTATCACTTTTTTTCAATACGATAAGCTGAGTTCGTTTTTTCAAAAAATATTAGTTGAGAATATCAGGGACAGGTTTGATCATATAAGTTACTGGTGGTTCCTCGCAGTTTTGCTAATTATGGTGGTTCTGGGCGGCTTTGTATTTTATTTATTAAGGCAAAAGGTGGGGCGGAAACTGCTGAAATTATTTATCAGCCTTCGGCAGGGTTTTAGTTCTTATAAAAAACTAAACCAGAAAGGAATTTTCTGGATTTATACATTGTCGATATGGTTTTTTTACATCTTGTCTATGTATACCTGCTTTTTCGCTTTACAATCGACAGCTCAGCTGGGAGTCGGCGTTGCCGCTACAGCTATTGTATTCTCAGGTTTTGCTATGGCGGCCCCTGTTCAGGGTGGTATCGGCGTGTTTCACTGGATGGTTGCGCAATCGCTTGTGCTTTACACTGTGCCTTTTAAAGACGGTTTAGCTTATGCTGCCATTATTCACTCCTCTCAGGTATTATTGGTCCTGGTTTTAGGAAGTGTGAGCTTAATCATGGTGCTGACCAGAAAACAAATCTGACATTAAAAGTGAAACCTAACATTTTGTACCCCCTTCTTCGGCGCTCCTTTAGTATTTGTTTAGTTAAAAAGTCGTCAAAAAATACTATGCAGCCATAGTATTTTTGATCTATTAATCATACATTTGATTTACTAACCTTTTTATATATAAATGTTATGCATTTTGAATTAAGTGAAGAGCAATTAATGATCCAGCAGGCCGCCCGCGATTTTGCGCAGCAGGAATTAAAACCCGGGGTGATTGAGAGAGACGAGCATCAGAAATTTCCGGCAGAGGAGGTTAAAAAACTTGGTGAACTGGGATTTCTGGGGATGATGGTTGATGAAAAATATAATGGAAGCGGCCTGGATGCCATTTCATATGTATTGGTAATGGAGGAGCTCTCCAAAATTGATGCCTCAGCATCTGTAGTGGTTTCAGTGAATAATTCGCTGGTGTGTTACGGACTGGAAGCTTTCGGAACAGAAGAACAAAAGGAAAAGTATTTAAAGCCATTGGCTTCAGGAGAAAAGATCGGAGCATTTTGCCTTTCAGAACCTGAGGCAGGATCGGACGCCACTTCGCAAAGCACAACTGCCGAAGATAAGGGCGATTATTATTTACTTAATGGAACAAAAAACTGGATTACGAACGGTGGAACAGCCTCAACCTATCTTGTTATTGCGCAAACCCATCCTGAATTAAAACACAAAGGGATAAATGCTTTTATTGTGGAAAAAGGAACACCAGGATTTACCGTTGGTCCTAAGGAAAACAAGCTCGGCATACGGGGTTCTGATACCCATTCGTTGATGTTTAACGATGTTAAGGTGCCTAAAGAAAACAGGATTGGTGAAGATGGATTTGGTTTTAAATTTGCCATGAAAACACTCGAAGGCGGCCGTATTGGTATTGCTGCCCAGGCTTTAGGCATTGCTCAAGGTGCGTTTGAACTGGCTACGCAGTACGCAAAGCAGCGTAAGTCATTCGGTAAGCCAATTTCTGAACACCAGGCAATTGCATTTAAACTGGCTGATATGGCTACACAAATCGAGGCTGCCCGGTTATTGGTTTACAAAGCGGCATGGCTTAAAGATCAGGGTTTGCCATATACTCAGGCGGGATCAATGGCCAAGCTTTTTGCTTCTAAAGTTGCTATGGATGTGACCATAGAAGCCGTACAGGTTCATGGGGGTTATGGCTTTGTCAAAGAATACCATGTAGAGCGTTTAATGCGGGATGCAAAAATTACACAAATATACGAGGGGACCTCTGAAATCCAGAAAATGGTCATATCTCGTGAGGTGATCAGATAATCTAAGGCTGGGCGTTTAAACTTTCCTGTTTTTCACGCCCAGTTTATACTATTCCTTTTCTCCGGCAATTGCGCCAAATATCGCTTTTATCAGGGCTACAATGATCGCCAGAAAGGCTGCTGCAAAGAAACCAGATGTATTGAATGAGGTCATCATGCTATCTACCAGAAGAATCATTAACACAGTAATGATGAATGATACCAATCCTAGTGTTAGGAAATTAATCGGGAAGGTTAATAGCCTCAGGATAAACCCTATTGTTGCATTTGCAAGGGCGATTAGAATTGCGGCAATCAAGGCGCTCGAATAGCCCGCTACTTCTACGCCGGGAACTAATTTTGCGCCGATAAAAAAGGCTAGTCCCATTAAAAGGATCTCGATAATTAATCTCATAATGTTAAATTTGACAATGGTTAAAAATTTAAATCAGCAACTGATCATTTTTATAGTGGCTGCATTTTTTATTTCTTGCTCAGGAAGAAACAACAAAGCAGTCATTAAGTTTTCGATAGATAGTACTTCAATTGTTCTTAACAATCTTGGTGATGCCAGTCTTGTTCAGGTCAAAAATGTTTATTCAAAAAACCTTGATTCATCAAACCTGCTTTCAGTGATTGCCTTGCCAGGCGAGCTGGATAGCCTGCAGGATGAAATTGTGGTAAAGGGTCATTATGTGCTTCAGGGAGATTCCATCTTGTTTAAGCCAGATCAGCCTTTTAAGAAAAATAAAAGATATCTGGTTGAGAGTTTTATCGGTGCTGAGTTTGCTACCGTGAGTAAACTATTCTCTGGTACCATCAAACAGAACCTGCAGCCGCAAAAACAAATTCTTAAGCGGTAGTAATCAGTATAATAATTCAGTCAACTATTGAAATTTTATAAAAAAATTATTACATTTGCATCGTAATCGAAGAAAAGAGAAGGGGACAATGTCCCCTTTTTCTATGAAATCAGGTTAAAATATGCAAGTAGAAAAGAGAGTTGCTGACCTCGTAGAGGAAAAAATTGCAGACCGGCCAGAACTGTTTCTGGTTGATGTGAAAATGTTGCCAAACAATAAATTAATTATTCATGTTGATGGTGACGAAGGTATTAGCATACAGGATTGTGTGGACATAAGCAGGCATGTTGGTTTTCATTTAGAAGAGGAAAATACAATTGAACAGGCTTATAATTTAGAAGTTTCTTCTCCCGGAGTTGGTGAGCCTTTGAAACTGATCCGTCAGTATCAAAAAAATATCGGCAGAACGTTAAGTCTGAAATTAAAGGACGGCAGGAAGAAGGAAGGGAAACTTTTAGAAGTTGCAGAAAATAACCTGCTGATGGAGGAATCGGTTAAGGAAAAAGGGAAAAAAGCGGTTTTAGTTCAAACTGAAGTGTCGCTTAATGATATATTAGAAACCAGTGTGTTAATTTCATTTAAGTAAAATGAGTACTACAACAATTAATTTGATCGACTCTTTTCAGGAGTTTAAGGATTTTAAAAATATAGATCGCCCTACGGTGATCAGTGTGTTGGAAGAGGTTTTCCGTAGTATGTTGCGTAAAAAATACGGAACAGACGAAAACTGTGATGTGATTGTAAATCCCGATAACGGGGATTTGGAAATCTGGAGAACTAGAAAAGTCATGGAGGATGGTTTCTCAGAAGATGATGATTTAGAAATTGAACTTGCTGATGTACATCAGTTTGACCCGACTTTAGAGGTTGGTGATGATTATATTGAGCAGATTACATTAGAGAGTTTCGGGCGCAGGGCAATTTTAGCAGCACGCCAGACTTTGGTTTCTAAAGTATTAGAGTTAGAAAAAGACGAGATCTTCAAAAAGTATAAAGACCGTGTTGGTGAAATTATTACCGGTGAGGTTTATCAGGTTTGGAAGAAAGAAACCCTGGTTCTGGATGATGAAGGTAATGAACTTTTAATGCCAAAAACGGAGCAGATTCCTGCAGATTATTTCAAAAAAGGTGATTCTGTGAGAGCAGTAATCTCTAAAGTAGAAATGATCAATGCAAATCCGAAGATCATTATTTCAAGAACAGCACCTGAGTTTTTACAGCGTTTGTTCGAACTTGAAGTTCCGGAGATTTTTGATGGTTTAATTACCGTTAAGAAAATTGTTCGTGAACCAGGAGAACGTGCTAAAGTTGCGGTAGAATCTTATGATGACCGTATCGATCCGGTAGGTGCTTGCGTGGGTATGAAAGGATCACGTATCCATGGTATCGTTCGCGAATTGAAAAACGAAAATATTGATGTGATTAACTTCACAAATAACATTTCATTATACATTACCCGTGCTTTAAGCCCGGCGAAAATCACGTCTATTAAATTAGATGATGAAACAAAACATGCATCTGTTTATTTAAAACCAGATCAGGTTTCATTGGCTATCGGACGTGGCGGACATAACATTAAACTGGCTGGTAAATTAACTGGTTACGAAATTGATGTGTATCGCGAAGCTGGAGAAGAAAACGACGAGGATGTTGATTTAGAGGAATTCTCAGATGAGATTGACAGCTGGATCATTGATGAATTAAAGGCTATCGGTTGCGATACTGCTAAGAGTGTTTTAGCACTTACAGTAGAAGATTTGGTTAAACGCACCGACTTAGAAGAGGAAACCATTAAAGAAGTGGTTCAGATCTTGCAGTCAGAATTTGAATAAGTGGTGTAATTGCCAAATAAACACTACTTTTGTATTATATTAAAAAATAAAAGGAGCTAGATGTCAGACGACAAACCAATCATTTTAATTAAAGCTATTAAAGAACTTAACATAGGCATGGGTACGGCCGTTGAGTTTTTAAACAAAAAGGGATTCTCTGCCGAGAAGAGCCCTATGTTTAAACTTACGCCAGACATGTACAGTGCCTTGTTGAAAGAGTATCAGGGAGATAAGATCGTAAGAGAAGAAGCCAAACAAATAGTGATTGGTAAAATACGTCGTGACGAGCCTGAGACTGAAAAGCCAGTAGAAGCGCCGAAGAAAAATACCGACTTTGAAAAAAGTGATGAGATTTTAATAAAAAATGCTCAGTCATTTACAGCACCGGCGGAGAAACCAAAAGTTGCCGAAACACCGGCACCGAAAGTAGAAACACCAGCGCCTGCGGCAGCAGAGCCTGTTGCAGCTTCAAAAGCGGAAGACAAATCTGAAGACAGTGGTTTACCAGGAGTAAAAATTGTAGGTAAGATCGATTTAAACGACCTTAACTCTAAAACACGTCCTGTTAAAAAAGAGGAGACTGCACCAGCACCAGCTGCTCCGGCACCAACACCGGTAGTAAAGGTTGAAGAACCTGTAAAACCGGTAGAACAGCCGAAGGTGGAAGAAAAACCAGTGGAAGTTAGAAAAGAAGAAGTCCCTGCTCCGGCACCTGTTGCTAAAACACCGGAACCTGCTAAACCTGTTGAGCAGCCAAAAGCTGAACAAAAACCAGCAAATGCAGAGCCGGAAGTAATTAAGGCGAGAACGGTAAAATTAAGTGGTCCAAATATCATTGGAAAGATTACTTTACCTACTACTCCTGATAGAAGAAGTAACCCGGTAGCGTCGTCTAGTGATAGTGAGGCTGCTAAACGTAAGCGTAAGCGTAAAAAAACGCCAGGAGCACCAGGCCAACCCGGACAACAGGGTGGTCAGGGCCAGCCGGGTCAAAACCCAGCAGGTCAGGGTCAGGGTGGAGCGCCAGGACAACCTCGTCAGCCTTATCAGGGTAACAGACCGGGGGGTACGCCTTATCAAGGCAACCGTCCGGCGGGACAAGGTGGTCCAGGTTATCAGGGCAACAGAAATAATAACAGACCTGGTTTCCAAAACAGGAACGCTACCCCAAGCGGACCAAAAGAAGAACCTACAGAGAAAGAAATTCAAGATCAGATCAAGGCAACCCTTGCCCGCTTAAGTGGAGCAGGTAAATCTGGTAAATTTGCTCAGCGTGCTAAATTACGTCGTCAGAAGCGTGATGATGTAGCGTTCAATGCAGAAGAGGCAGCAAACGAGCTTGAATCTCAATCGAAAATATTAAAGGTAACAGAATTTGTTACTGCTAATGAGTTAGCGAGCATGATGGATGTACCGGTTACCAAAATCATTGGTACTTGTATGAGTCTTGGTATGTTCGTTTCCATTAATCAGCGTTTAGATGCTGAAACTTTAACTATCGTTGCTGATGAGTTTGGTTACGAAATTCAGTTTGTTAAGCCTGATGAAGATGAGGAAAATGTAATTGAAGAAGAAGATAACGAGGCAGACTTAATCGAAAGAGCTCCGGTTGTAACGATTATGGGTCACGTCGATCACGGTAAAACTTCATTACTGGATTATATTCGTAAAGCGAATGTGGTTGCAGGTGAAGCGGGTGGTATTACACAGCACATTGGTGCATACATGGTAACTACACCAACCGGTAAAAAAGTAACTTTCTTAGATACACCAGGTCACGAAGCCTTTACAGCGATGCGTGCCCGTGGTGCTAAGGCAGCAGATATTGCCATTATTGTAATTGCTGCGGATGATGCGGTGATGCCTCAGACAAAAGAGGCGATAAACCACGCACAAGCGGCAGGTGTACCTTTAGTATTTGCTTTCACGAAAGTAGATAAGCCAGGTGCAAATGCAGATAAGGTGCGTGAGCAGTTATCAGCAATGAATATTCTGGTTGAAGATTGGGGTGGTAAATATCAGTCACAGGAGATCTCAAGCAAAAGCGGTTTAAATGTCGATTTGCTTTTAGATAAGGTATTATTAGAAGCTGAATTATTAGAACTTAAAGCTAATCCGAATAAGAGGGCTACAGGTACTGTAATTGAATCGGCACTAGATAAAGGTCGTGGTATTGTAACTACAGTACTGGTTCAGGCTGGTACGTTGAGGGTTGGAGATCCAATTCTTGCAGGAAGTTACAGTGGTCGTGTTAAAGCATTAACCAATGAGCGTGGAGCTAAAGTAGAGTCGGCAGGTCCATCACAACCGGTACAGGTATTGGGTATGCAAGGAGCGCCTACAGCAGGTGATCGTTTCAATGCACTGGAAAGCGAAACTGAAGCACGTGATATTGCAAACAAACGTATGCAATTGCAACGTGAGCAGGGCTTGCGTACGCAGAAACACATCACGCTTGATGAGATCGGTCGTCGTTTGGCAATTGGTAACTTTAAAGAGCTTAACATCATCGTTAAAGGTGATGTGGATGGTTCTATTGAAGCATTAGCCGATTCATTGCTGAAATTATCGACTGAGCAGATCCAAATCAATATCATCAGTAAAGGTGTTGGTCAGATTTCAGAATCTGACGTATTGTTAGCTTCGGCTTCAGATGCGATCATCATTGGTTTCCAGGTTCGTCCGTCAACAGGTGCACGTAAACTTGCAGAAGCAGAGCAAATCGACATCCGTTTATATTCTATCATTTACGATGCAATCAACGAGATTAAATCGGCAATGGAAGGTATGTTGGATCCTGAGTTCGAAGAGAAAATTGTGGCTAATGTTGAAATCCGTGAGACATTCAAAATTACCAAAGTGGGTACCATCGCAGGTTGTATGGTATTGGATGGTAAGATTACCCGTAACAGCAAAATCCGTATTGTTAGAGATGGTGTAGTTGTCTACACTGGTGAACTGGCATCATTAAAACGCTTTAAAGACGACGTTAAAGAAGTTAATAAAGGTTACGAGTGTGGTTTAAACATTCAGAACTTTAATAACATTGAAGTTGGCGATATCGTTGAAGCTTATGAACAAGTAGAAGTAGCAAGGAAGTTGTAGTCCAGCTAAAAGCAATATAAATATTTAAGGCCTCAAGTGATTGAGGCCTTTTTTTATACCTTACATACTTTCACATAGTATTAAGTTTTTGAGAGTGGGATAGTAAAAGATCTGTTTACATTCTCAAATAATATCTGGACAAATCATGATTTATTTTGGCGTGTAAAATTTTACATACATAAATGTTAAAATTTATTCAGAAATATTTCAGGCTGATTTTTTAATAGATATTTGTTTTTTATCTACTTGACCCTTTTTAATGGATATAGAATTAAAACGTACAGAAAAAAACACTAAAAAGAATTTTGACTTTGTTGATACAATCAGGTGCATTTCCATGATCGGAATTGTTTTTGAACATGCCTCTGTTTTTTACGGAGTGACTTATTCAGGCAAAATGGATACGTTTATTGAGGTTTCAGTAATGCAGTTTTTCAAGTTTGGAACTATTGCCTTCTTCCTAATAGGTGGTTTTTTGATTAACCATAAATTTCAGGAGTATACTCCCGGCCAATACCTTAAAAACAGATTTAAAAATACCATTAAACCTTGGTTATTTTGGATTATGATTTTTGTTTTGCTTGATTTTGTAGACAGGTATGTGGCTTACAGTAAGGGGGGGGACGATAGGATTATTGTCGACTTTTTAGGATATGCCGGGGATCGGCTTGTAAATACACTTTTTTTTACAAGCTATTGGTTTATCTTAAACTTTCTGATTTGCATTAGCTTATTGCTTATTTTTAAAAAATATCTTTACAGTATTTGGTTTGGACTTGTGCTAGGTTTACTTACCCTGTTTTATAGCTTCAACTTATATTACCATTGGATTCTAACCCAGCATTCTACCGCTATTTTCGGCTTTGTATTTTATTTGTGGCTTGGTGTTTTTATGAACCGATACTATGATCAGGTAATGTTGTTCGTTAAGAGAAGTAGGTGGACGTTGGTTATCTTATTAGTGCTGGCAACATTTTTTTTTGCCGACTGGGAAGCAGCTTATTTGTTAAAAGCGGATCATTCCGACCCATTTAATACACTTAGAGTTTCAAATATACTATATTCTCTGGCAGCATTTTTCCTGCTTCTTAAAATTGGAAATATTAAATGGCTTCAGGAAAAGCTGGAACCACGCAAAACAACTTTTGGAATTTACCTTATTCATGCAGTAGTAATTGAAAGGTTATTTCCATTAATATTTATGCCAATGCACCTGGATCCGAAATTATATGGTGTATGGACAAATACATGTTTCAGTATTGTTAAGTTTAGCATTGCCTATTTTGTAACCCTAGCCCTGGTGAAACTTATACTCAAAACCAAAATGCGTAAGTTTGTAGGAAGCAATTAAACTTTTATGGATATGAATCAATTTAAGGCCCTTTATGGCGTCTTTAACATCGATATGAACCCGGTTACAGCAACCGATATAACTGAGATTTTAAAGGAACGATTTTTAAAGGGTGATTCGGTTGTCATCCCTGCCGGACTGAGCTTTAATGATGCTTTTACGGATCCTGCTTTCGGACAACCAAAGTTTCTACAAATAGAACACAGGGGACGCAAGCATGATATTATCGAAGCCGATTATGATTATGATATTGAGATCAGTCTTTCTGAAACAGTTAAAAAGATCAGAATTATCTATTATGTTTACATCAATCGTAACTCAAACTGGCGCGGAATTGTATCCGGACAGCTTTTACAAATTAAAGGCTATGGATTGTTAGACGAGGCAGCCTTATACATTCACATAACGGATACTGATGGTAAAGCAGATGAAGTGATTAGATTTATAGGAGAATTTGTATCTGATGCTATTATAAGTACCAATAACGAAAATCTGTTTGAATATCCTGCCATCAGCTTAGTTTACAATCTAGCCAAGCAATTTCCTGATGATATTTTTATTTATTTCCATTCAAAAGCTATGAGTTACAATGTAACGACCAGGCGAATTGATGAGGTAGCTTTGTTAACCAAAACTTTTGAAAACTGGCGTAAAAAACTAGAACTATTTAAAAATCCTCAAATAAATAAAGCAGGCTTGTTTCCCGCTATAGGAAGTAATGATGATAAGGAAATATTTGGAGTAAGAGGAGGCTGGATCTGGTACAATTTCTGGTATGCACGGGGGAGTTATATTGTTAACTGTGATGAACCTTTAATTACTCATGACCGCTACTTCTTCGAACACTGGCTGGGTTTGCAAAACGGAACGCTAACTATTGGTAACGACTGCGCAAATTTATATACCGCACCAAAAAATAACAAAATTTATTTCACACCGGCACAGGCGCATGTTGCGCTAACTGAACTCATTAACAGGGAAATGACGCGGTTTTAACAGCTTTCATTCCGCGCATATCTTTATGGTATAGAACGGAATGATTACTTTAGCATCATGATTACATCAGTTGAGCCATTAGTATCAATCGTTTTGTGCACTTACAATGGCGAGATTTTCATCAGAAAGCTTATTGACAGTTTACTTGATCAAACCTATAAAAATATTGAGATCATAGCGCTTGATGATTGCTCGGCGGATAGCACATTTTTCATTTTATCAGATTATACGGTTCGACACCCCTCAATAAAAGTTTATCAGAATGAATCAAATATTGGTTTCAACAGAAATTTCGAGAAAGCTATTCAATTATCAGCGGGTGATTATATTGCTATATGCGACCAGGATGATATATGGCTTCCAGCCAAAATAGAAACCTTAGTGAAACATATCAAAGACAATTGGCTGATTTTTTCTAACTCAGATCTGATAAATGAAAATGATCAGTTAATTGAGAAAAGTCTCTTATCTGATGCTTTCAGCATAAAAAAATCCAGTTATCGAAGTATTTTGATTAATAATTTTGTAACAGGACATACCTGTTTGTTTTCCAGAAGCTTTATAGATCAGATCTACCCTATGCCCGAAAGAGGTTATTATGACTGGTGGATGGGGTTTGTAGCGCTTTATCATCATAAGATAGCCTTCATTAATCTGAAACTAACACTTTATAGACAACATGATGAATCGGTAATTAATAAGGAAATTAAACCATCAGCGAATAATCAATCGGAGCGTAATAAAGTCGATTTCCGTTCAACTTCAACAATGTTAACCGTGCTTGCCGGTTGTTCACGGATAGCAAAAGCTGACAGAGCATTTATTACAACAATATTCAGTATGTATCACACAATTGATGAAAAACAGGAATTGAAATGGAAAATTTTCATCTACCTGAATTTTAATCAATTATTTGCCTTTGAAAAAAATAGAGGTTTTTTTAGTACAACACGCATAAAGAAATCTTCAGCATTTGTTGAAAATTTATTACAGGTTAAAAAGTCAATATCATGATTTCTATCATTATTAGTTCTGTTAATGCTAAAATGTTGTCGGCCGTTAAAAAAAACATAGCTGATACCATTGGTGTGCCTTACGAGGTAATTAGTTTTGACAATGCCAGTGGAAAAAGGGGGTTATGCGAAATTTACAATTCGGGAGTTTCAAAGGCGAGGTATGATTTACTTTGCTTTATGCACGAAGATGTAGAAATTCTTACTACAAACTGGGGAGATGAAGTAGCCGAAATTATGGGTGATGAGACGATAGGTCTTTTAGGCGTAGCTGGATCAAGCTATAAATCTTTAACACCCGGTGGATGGGCTTGTCCGGGAATTGAAGCAAAAACCAATAAGGTGAATATTATACAGCGTTATAAGTATTCCGAGGGTGGCACAAAAAAAGAATACTTCAATTCTGAAAACGAGCAGCTTTCGCAGGTAGCAACTATAGACGGGGTATGGATGTGTACAAGGAAAAGTATCACAGATTCGGTTAAGTTTGATGAGCAAACGCTTCCGTTATTTCATGGTTATGATGTAGATATCTCGTTGCAGGTTGCTAAGGAACATAAGGTTGTAGTTACGTTCAATATATTGTTGGATCATTTTTCTGAAGGTAATTACTCCACTGATTGGCTAAAATCGGCCATGCAAATCTCTTTAAAGCATCAGCAGTGCCTCCCGTTGAACATTTCCGGCCTTGATGCAAAAGCGTCGTCCAGAGGTGAGAAAATGGCTTGTAGAGCTTTACTAAAAATGCTGTCAGCTGAGAAGTATAGCGCATGGGCCAAAGTCAGTGTTTTGTGGAACTTTAAGCTTTACAGGGTATTGGGCTTTGGTGGGTTTTTATCATTCAACTTTAAAATCCTAATTGGCCGGTATTAAATTACGATACCTTCATCTTTAAACATCGGCCGCCAAAAATCAAGGTTTTTATCCCAGGCATGGCAACCAAATGGAAGTACCCCTTTGGTTAATTCTAATGCATATTCACCATGATTTTCAATAGAAAAAAGAGCTGCTTTTTTATAGTTTGGGATTTTTAACTGTTCTGATTTTCGGTTTACCGCTATACTCCAGAAGGCGTCCTCGTTGAAACGGTGAAAGTTTTGAGCAGTATAATCAGCAATCAATTGCTGCTTTGACTGGCATAAATCAAAGAACTTTTTGGTGTTCCTAAGCGAAAATCCGCCGTTACCCACTTTATTTTCAAACTGTAAGTCACTGGGGATACCAGTCCTTTTTTGTTTTACATCATACTTAATGTGAAAATAAGCCTTAAACTGATTCTTTAGTTTTTTGAATAAATCTGGATAGTCTGCTTCTCTTAACCAGGGAGCACCAATATAATCATACCCTGCCTCGCACCACTGTTGCAACTCATCTTTGAATACAAAAGCATCAGGCTGGTAGATTAAGATAAAATCATTGGCAAGAAATTTCTCGTAGAATATCGATGCCAACATCAATCTGTTATATCCGGCAATGTTTTTAAAATATACATCATCGAAGCTGTAAACGGTGTTAAAAGGATACTTATAGTTTTTTAAATCTAGTGACAGGGGCTTTACCGCAACAATATTATATTCGCCAAGTACTTTAAAGCACTGGTTGAGCGAGATGATTTCCATTTCACTCAGCGAAGGTTTGTATATAGGAATAACTACAGTAACACTTTTTTTCATTCTATTGGTGAAATAATGCCTAAACAGGTTTGTTAATAAGATTCCAAAGTTATATTAACTAATGGATTAAATATAACTTTGCAGGAATAGAAAATTTATGAAAAAAATCGCAATTGTTGTACAAAGATATGGTTTAGAGGTTAATGGAGGTGCAGAATATCATTGTAGAATACTGGCAGAAAAGCTTAATCCTTTATTTGATCTGGAAGTGATTACTTCATGTGCCAAGGATTATACCACATGGCGGAACGAATATCAACCTGGTGTTTCAAGTGTCAATGGGGTTAAAGTCAGGCGATTTGAAGTTGTACAAGAGCGAAACAAAAAAAAGACTCAATCTATTGAACGGAGGCTGAGAAAAAAAACCTTTTTCCATAAAAGTCTGCAGCTGTTTGGAATTCTTTCTTTTGTGGAAACACTATTTAACTTAAACGATAATCTCAAAGAGCTTGGGAATGAATGGGCGAAACAGCAAGGACCATATACGCCTTCACTTATTGATTTTCTACAACACAATAAGCAGTACTATGACGCCGTTATTTTCTTTACCTATCTATATTATCCTACTTTTTATGGATTACAGACTGCATCCGAGCGATCTATTTTAATCCCCACTGCTCATGACGAGCCACCAATCTATTTTCCTAATTTTAAAAGCTTTTTTAAGCTACCTAAAGCAATTTTATACAATACTAAAGCTGAGCAGCATTTCGTCAATCAGCTCTTCCATAATGAAGGGATTTACAGTGACGTAGTGGGTGTGGGAATAGATGAGCCTATTTATTATGTAAGGCCAGACCTAATACCTGTAACGGATCCTTATATTATTTATATCGGAAGGATTGATCCTGCAAAGGGATGCGATATTTTGTTTGAGTATTTTATTGAATATAAAAAAACTGACACTAGTAATTTAAAGCTTGTTTTAGTGGGGCAGCCGTTCATGGAGATCCCAACGCACAACGATATCTTGCCTCAGGGTTTTGTAAGTGAGGAATTAAAAGGGGGCTTATTGCAATATGCCAAGGCATTAATTATTCCTTCATTTTATGAAAGTTTATCATTAGTTACATTGGAAAGCATGATGGCAGGGATTCCGGTTATTGCCAATGATTTTAGTGAAGTGTTAAGAGACCATATTGAACAAAGTGGCGGAGGGTACCTGTTTTCGGACGGCCAAACTTTTAAAAAGGCACTCGATAGATTAACGAGTCCGGCAACCGATTTTGCATTGCTAAAAAGCAATGCAAAAAAATATGTTGTAGAGAATTATAACTGGGATGTGGTAATTGATAAAGTAAGTAAAGCAGTTGATTATGTTTCCTCGGAAACTAATCGTTAAAAGCCTGCATATCAATTAACCTTTTATAAAGGCCGTTCTGACTCATCAATTCACTATGGTTGCCTGTTTCAACAACACTTCCTTTATCTATAACAACGATTTGATCAGCGTGCTGAATGGTGCTCAGTCGGTGGGCAATAACAATTGAAGTACGGTTTTTCATCAGGTTATTTAATGCCTCCTGTACTAGTTTTTCAGATTCGGTATCCAATGCAGAGGTAGCTTCATCGAGCAACATAATTGAAGGATTTGCCAATACTGCCCTTGCAATACATACACGTTGTTTCTGGCCTCCTGACAACCTGTTGCCGCGGTCACCTACAAACGACTGGTACCCGTTTTCGGTATTCTGAATGAACTCATGTGCATTCGCGATTTTTGCAGCAGCGATTACTTCTTCTTCTGTTGCATCAGGTTTCGCAAAAGCAATGTTATTAAAGATTGTATCGTTAAATAAGAAAGATTCCTGATTCACGATCCCCATTTGTGCGCGGATGCTTTCTACAGTTAAGTACTTGTAATCAAAACCATCAATTTTAATACTTCCTGATTTAGGATCATGGAAGCGTGGGATGAGATCCATCAAAGTGCTTTTTCCGCCACCAGAGGGACCGACCAAAGCAATGGTTTTGCCTTTTTCGACATCGAAATTGATGTTATTCAGAATTTGTTTTTCGCCATAGTTGAAAGAAACATTCTCAAATTTTATAGCACTATTAAAGCCACTTAAGGGTTTCGCATCATCGGCATTCACCAATTGAGGTTTGGTGTCAATTAAGTCCAATACACGCTCTCCTGCGGCAATGCCTGAGTGAATACCACTAAATGAATCAGTTAGTGCTTTTGCAGGGCGCATCACCTGAGAGAAAATAGCTATGTAAGCAATAAAGTCTGCTGCAGCCAAAGCATTAGCTTCTTTGTTGATGATAAGTGAACCGCCGTACCACACTATTGCCGAAACCATTAGTACACCTAGAAACTCGGAAACAGGGGAACCGAGCTGCTGACGGCGGGTCATTTTTCTCGTTAGGTTTGAATAGTAAATATTTTCCTTATTGAACTTTTCTTTAATCCGTTCTGTTGAATTAAAAGCCTTGATGATTTTGATACCACTTAAAGATTCATCTAAAAAGCCAATCATTTTGGCAAACGACTCGTGAGATTCCTTCGCCTGTTGCTTCAACCTTTTTACAATCTTGCTGATAATAAAGCCGGAAACCGGTATCACCAATAACGAGAATAGTGTTAACTTCACTGATATGTTAAATAGAAAAAATATGTAAACGATCAAAGTTACAGGCTCTTTAAAAACAACCTGTAAGGTGTTCGTCACAGTAAACTGAACAACTTGTACATCAGATGCCACTTTTGAGATAATATCACCCTTACGTTCATTATTAAAAAAAACAACATGCATATTCATTACATTGTTAAACACCGTTTTACGAAGGTTTAAGAGTGTATGAACGCGTAAATCTTCCATGTACCGTTGTGAAAAATACTTGAATAAGTTTGAGAGTAATACTGATGCAATGATTACTATACAAACCAGACCTAAAGTCTTTTCGAGGCCATGAGTTGCGCTATATTGATTTACCGTTTGTCTAAATTGTCCTAGTATATCAAAAGATGATGAAGCCTTATCCACCAATGATTCCTCCTTTTGGCCTTTGTTTGTATTCAAAAGTGTTTCAAAAAGCGGAGACAGCAGTGCTAAATTTAGCGTGCCAAATAAGATCGACAACAGCGTTGCGATTACGTATGGAATTGCAAACTTTTCTATTGGCTTGGCAAAAGATAATAACCGAAAGTATATTTTCATCAAAAATGTTTAAATGCCAAAGTTAAGCATTTAGACAAGTTATTTAATAAAGACGGTTAAGCAATGGCTCTAAATCGACATTTCGATGATTTCTAATGTATTATTGCATCAGTTGAAATAATAATTTGAAAAAATAATTCTTTCTTTGCAGGGCTAATTATTGACTACCTATGTTGAACAGATTTCGTTGGAGTATCTTTTTAAATCAGAAACTTGTTTACGGTTTATATATTTTGTTGGCGGTTGTTGCCGCATTGAAACAATATTTGCATCACACTTTCAATAACTACCTCATCTTTAAATATACTTTCTGGCACCTGATTGATTTAGAGCCTTTATACGTCAATTCACCGCTAAACCCTTATTTGGATTGTAACCATTATGGTCCGGCATTCGCTCTTTTTATCGCTCCATTTGCAGTTTTACCTGATTGGGCGGGAACGGTTTTATGGAATGTTGCAAATGTCATTGTACTGCTTTGGGGAATTTTCAGCCTGCCGCTCAATAAGAATACCAAAATTATTATTGGTTATATCTGTGCGCATGAAGCGTTGACAGCCCTTTTTAGCTATCAGTTTAATGTGGCGCTGACAGGTACTATATTATTGAGCTTTTCCTATATTCTAAAAAAGGAAAATTTTAAGTCTGCTTTTTTTATTGCATTTGGTACAATGGTAAAATTGTATGGGATAGTGTCGCTCGCTTTTTTCTTTTTTGTAAAGGATAAATGGAAGTTTATTTTATATGGATTAATTTGTCTGATATCGTTTTTTTTAGTGCCGATGATTTTTTCCTCCCCGGCGTATATTTTAAAAACGTATCATGAGTGGTATATATCTTTGGTTGAAAAGAATGATAGCAACACTACGCTAGACTCCTTTCAGGATATTTCGCTAATGGGCTTGGTGAGGCGGGTTGCACATAATAAAGACATCCCTAATGGCCCCATGCTGCTCGGGGGACTAGCATTGTTCCTGTTGCCTTACATGAGGATCAGTCAGTACAAAGAAGTTGCGTTTAGGTTAATGTTGTTGGCCTCTACCTTGATTTTCACCGTTATTTTCAGCACCGGTTCAGAATCTCCTACCTACATCATCGCCTTTGCAGGCATTGCCATCTGGTTTATGTTGCAACCGAAGAAAAATTGGTTGGTAATATCCCTGTTAATTTTCGCTTTTGTGGTTACCAGTTTATCCCCAACAGATATTATTCCCAGAGATGTCCGTTATTTTATCAGGATTTATTCACTGAAAGCATTGCCATGTGCAATAATTTGGTTCACCATTATCTTTCAGATGTTGACCATGGATTTCAAAAAGCATGATGAAACTAATCAACTTTCGCCAGTTAGCGATTTATAAAGTTGCCAGTGTGCATCAGCGCATTTTTCCCAGCTGAATTTTTGAGCATGTGCTCTGATTTTATCAGCAGAATCTGTACTGAGGTAATGTTCCATTCCTTTATTAAAAACATTCTGCATATACGCTGGCTCAAAGTTTTCAAAATAATAAGCGTGTTCGCCGCCTATCTCGGGCAGTGAGGTTCGGGTGGATAAGAATACAGGCTTACCAAAGTTCATTGCCTCAATAACGGGAATCCCAAAGCCTTCTGCCAGCGACGGAAATGCGAATGCCGTGCAATTTTTATAATACCAGTATTTGTCCTCCTTGCCTATCGGGCCGGTAATGTGTACACGGGTTTCAACGCCGTGTTTTTTTGCCTCATCAAGGATTTCTTTCACATAATCAGAATTTTCTTTTCCAGCTATCACCAGCTCAAGTTCATTGCCAGCCAGCAAACATGGCAAAGTATGAAAGTTCTTTTTTGGAATAACCGTACCAATGGCAAATATAAACTGCTTTTGAGGGCGGTAAACCGGTGAGTCGAAATTAGGGTAAACCTCAAAGTCGCAGCCATTATAAATAACAGATATCGGTTTGTCGACTTTTAAATGTTTTAAAATATCTTGTTTGGTAAAATCAGATATAGCGATAATCTGGTCAGCCTTGTCAATAGTTTCCTGGTGTTTTTTGAGCAGCTTAATTCTTTTGGTGTCAGACTTTTCTTCATGTAAAAAATTCAAATCGTGAACAGTCACTACAACCTTGATTTTGCGCGATTTGGGTGGAATGTACCATGAAGTTTGATGCGCAGCATGCCATACATTGACATTTGCGGGCAAAATTGGAAAAATAAATTTATGGAGACTATTTTGATTAATAAACAGCGAAGTGTTTTTGAAGAAATGCTGGTCTCCTTTCCTCAAATATAAACCAACTACGTCAGCAGTTTCTTTTGTATCCTGAAGGGCATTTCCTAATTTATGGCAATATTCGAATAATCCGGTAAAAGGATATTTCATCCTTTCGCAGTCAAAAATCACTTTCATAAGCGGATTATTATTTCTTTGAAATGAGTTTATAGTTTTTATATTCACCTATTCTCCATCCGGTAAGCATCTCAATTCTATGTAAAAACATTCTCCTTGGAGATAAATCTATTTTATTAGGGTTATGTACGAATGTCCAATCCTGATTAGCGATTACATCTTTCATGGTTTCCGGATGGGATTCATTAAAAGGCGCAAGTATGTCTGCTACGCTGCTGAAATCGAAAGTTTTATAATTTTTATATTGCTCTACCGTTTTTTCTTCAGATTGATAGTATCCGGTAAATCTCTTTACTTTACCTAAAAGTAAATCTGGGTTTCGGCAGTATGAATAATGGAAAATTTTAGCGTCGATCAGTTTTACTTTTAGTTTTCTGCTATTTGTATTGTTTTGATA
The DNA here is from genome assembly GCF_032678525.1 of Pedobacter frigidisoli. GTDB lineage: Bacteria > Bacteroidota > Bacteroidia > Sphingobacteriales > Sphingobacteriaceae > Pedobacter > Pedobacter frigidisoli_A. The sequence continues at coordinate 385,909 of NZ_JAVTSE010000002.1, read as the reverse complement.
ATCTTCTAAAGTAGGATAACTTCTAAAGCCTTGCGAATCTTTATAAGAATAATAGGTCGGATTATTTCTGATGATCCGAATTTCCCGGCGATGCCATTTTCTAGTAGTCCCAATATGTTTGTAATCGCCTATAAAGTGGAGAAAATCAAATAAAAAGCCTTCTACTTTAGTGTCATAAAGGTTGTCTTCCATTGCCTTCTTGATTTTGGGTAAGGCTTTTTCATGAAATACCTCATCAGATTGGATATGAAAAACCCAGTCTCCGGTTGCAGCCTTTAAACCAATATTAGCCTGTTGAGCGAAAACTTTTCCCCCCTGTATAAGCGAATCATCCCATACGGTATCAATAATCCTGATTTTATCCGATCCGATTGCTTCAATTGCCTCTCTGGTACCATCTTCAGATTTACCTACAACAGCAATAAATTCATCACAAAGGGGCAAAATGGATTTGATTGACTCGATTACAGGATAGCCATATTTAAAGCTATTTCTCATATAGCTGAAGCCGCTTACTTTCATGTATACTGGATTTGGATCACCCTTATTATCGTATAAATGCGATCGTCGATTAAAAATAAATCAGTTTATTTGTACAAAGATAGTTTTATTGATGAATACACATCTATCCATTTTAAACGAATTAAAACATGGCAATTATAAGGTTTTGGCAAGAACATTAACTCTTGTTGAGAACGATATTGCGCCTTCAGATTTAATTCTAAAAAATCTGGATACTTCATCAGGAGCTTTTGTTATTGGGATTACCGGCCCGCCCGGTGCAGGCAAAAGCACCCTTGTTAACGCATTAACCAGTCAATTGGTTGGTGATGGAAAAAGAGTTGCCATTCTGGCTATAGATCCCACTTCGCCATTCAATTTCGGGTCGCTACTGGGCGACAGGATTCGGATGGCTGCCCAGTTTAACCATCCCGATGTTTTCATCCGATCATTGGCCACCCGGGGAGCACTGGGGGGAATTTCTGCCAAAACCATTGAAATGGTCGACGTATTAAAAGCATCAGACTTCGATGTGATTCTGATCGAAACTGTAGGTGTAGGTCAATCGGAGGTGGAGATTGCCGGACTGGCTGATAAAACAGTTGTGGTTCTGGTTCCTGAATCAGGCGACGAGATACAAAATATAAAATCCGGTTTAATGGAAGTTGCCGACTGTTTTGTGGTGAATAAAGCAGACCGGGATGGGGCGGAAGTTTTTGCCAATAACCTGCAGAAGATGATCCATCAGGGGGTAAAATCCGTTCCTGTGATCAAAACGGTAGCCGATCAGGGGATTGGTATTTCCGAGCTCGTAAAGTGGATTGAGCAGCCTCTTGAAAGCGACAATAAGAGGAAAGTTTTCCTGCTAGCAGAAAAGGCCTGGAAAATTATCCAACATCGAAAAATGCAAGCTATTGATAAAATAAGGCTGCATGATGAAATTCAGGCAGCTTTATTAAAGAATGACTTTAATGTTTATCGTTTTGCGGAGAGCTTTATTAAATCAGACGGCTAATTCGTCGAAATGTGATCTACTTTTTTTAACCCTTTGTTCGTGCCTGATTAACACCTTGGTAACCTTTTCTGTACCCATCCTTAACCTTTTCTGTACCTATTGCTTACCCTACGTTAACCCATTGTTAACCTATTCTTAACCCCCAGGGTTAAGAATAGGTTAACAAATACTCAACAAAAGGTTAATCCGGAGATCATGAAGTAGCATCATTAATAGTAACAATTGCTTACCGGGTTAAATGGCCAAAGGTGCGTTATCCGTTCATGATATCTTCAATCTCTTCTGCATACAGAGGAATATCTGCCATTAAATCGATATTTCCATTTTCAGTAATCAGAATATTGTTTTCCAGGCGAATACCAAGCCCTTCTTCAGGGATGTAAATGCCCGGTTCTACTGTCAGTATATTTCCGGCTGCAAATGGCGTGTACCGCCCTGCAAAATCATGTACGTCTATTCCCAGATGATGGGAGTTGCCATGCATAAAATATTTTTTATAGGCTGGCCATGCCGGATTCTGGTTTTTTACATCATCCGTTGCTATTAACTTAAGCTTAATGAGCTGCTCTGTCATTAATTCCCCAACTTGTTCGTGGTAAGTATTCCACACTGTCCCCACCCCAATTAATTGAATTGATTCTGTCATCACATGATGCACAGCCTTGTAAACGTCTTTTTGTCGTTGGGTAAATCTTCCGTTCACCGGGATTGATCTGCTCATATCTGCATTGTAGTTGGCATATTCTGCTCCAAAATCAAAAAGAATCACATCACCATCCTTACATTCCTGGTTGTTATCATTATAATGAAGAATATTTGCGTTATTCCCTGAAGCAATAATTGGCGTATAAGCATGCCCTGTTCCGCCCTGCCTGATGAACTCATGGATGATTTCTGCCTCTATTTCATATTCTTTTACGCCGGGTTTTGTAAACTTTAGTACCCTGATAAAGGCATCTCTGGTAATGGCAGCTGCTTTTTTGGTGAGTTCTACTTCCACATCAGATTTCACCGCCCTCAGTTTCCGCATAATTGGAGCTGCTCTTTCGAAATGATGCAATGGATAGTTGGCCTTCATTTTGTCAATAAACCTGATATCCCTGTAAGGGACAGCATGGGCATATCTATCGTTTTCGTTTGTGTTTAAATAAATATGGTCAGCATAATGAACAATACTATGAAGTATATTATCAAAATCTTCCAGCCAGTAAACCGACTGAATACCGGAAGCACTCTTTGCCTGCTCTTTTGTATATTTATATCCTTCCCAAACTTTGATGAAATCATTGGTCTGTCTTAAAAACAGGACTTCTCTGTATAAAGGATTAGGACAATCTGGGTATAACAGTAATATTGTCTGTTCCTGATCGATGCCTGATAAATAAAATAAATCGGGGTTTTGCTTGAATATAAAGCTTTGATCACCGCTCCTGGGGAACTCGTCATTGGCATTGAATATAGCTAATGAATTGTTTTTGAGTTCTTTAGTGAAGTTTTTTCTGTTTAATATAAATAATGACTGATCAATAGTTGGATATTTCATAAGTAAGGCAAATTTAAATAAGAAAATGCCAAATGTAAGAAAATGATTATTCAGGGGGAAGTTTGGAACGGAGTTTGTATAAATGTTTGAAATTTTAAATATTTGTTTAATTTTGCGATTACTAAAAAATTAATCAATTAAATTGTTTAACCCTTAAAAAAGAAAAAAGATTATGAATTATTCTACTTTAAAGAAAAGTGTTGCGCTTTCTTTAGTGGCATTAACAGGAGTAGCTTCTCTTGCTGTCGCTCAGGATGCTCCTGCAACTACTTCTTCTGCCAAGGTATTTGGCGGAAGGGCTCAGTACAGAACTTGGTCGATCGGTGTACACGGTGGTGTTTTAATGCCAGTTGTTGCTATCGGTGGATCAAATGACTTCAACAGATGGGATGCTAACTTAGGTTACGGTTTAAACATCCGTAAGCAATTAGGTCACTCTTTCGGTTTAGAATTAAACGGAACACGTGGTAAACTTTCAGGTACTAACGAAGGTATCACTACAGGTGTTAGAGAATTCGAAACAGAATTACAATATGCTGTTGACTTACGTGGTGTAATCAACGTTGGTTCAATCGATTTCTTACGTCGTGAGAATTCAGTTGGTTTCTTCGTAACTGCGGGTGGTGGTTTAATCGCTTACGCTCCAAAAGTAACTTTAACTAACGGAACTGTTATCGATTGGAAAGGTAGAGCTACTGGTCCTGCTGATGACAGACACGATGCTAAAGATTACGTAAAAGGTTTCTATATTCCAGTTGGTGCTGGTGTTAAATTCAAAGTTTCTGAGCGTGTTAACTTTAACTTAGGTTACACTATGAACTTTGTTGATGCTGATAACGTTGATGGAGTTTATGCAAAAGGAACTACTAAAGATAAATATTCTTACGGTTATGCTGGTTTAGAATTCTCTTTAGGTTCTTCAGCTAAACCAAGCTTAGAGTGGACTAACCCATTAGCTACTATGTACGATGAGTTAAAAGATCCAACTTTACGTCAAGAAGTTGAAGCATTGAAAAACCGTGTTTCTGCTGTTGAGAAATCTGTTGAAGATTTGAAAAAAGATTCTGATGGTGACGGTGTTGCTGATCAATTCGACAAATGCCCAGGAACTCCTGCAGGTACTGCTGTTGATGGTTCAGGATGTCCACTTCCAAAAATGGATACTACTGCAGCTGCAACATCTAATGTAACTGGTTTCGAGAAAATCGCTTTTGATTTCAACTCTTCAGTTCTTAAAACTGAGTCTTATCCTACTTTAGATAAATTATCTTCAACTTTACGTGAAAACGGTGGTAAAGTAACTGTAAACGGTTACGCTTCTAGCGAAGGTACTGCTGCATATAACTTGAAGTTATCTAAAGACAGAGCAAACTCTGTTAAAACTTACTTAGTAAATTCTGGCGTTAACGCTAGTCAAGTTGCTACTAAAGGTTTAGGCGAAGCTAATCCAATTGCTTCTAACGATACTGAAGAAGGTCGTATCCAAAACCGTCGTGTTGAAACTGCTAGAAACTAGTATTTCAATATAAAAGTTAAAGAAGAGTCCCGATGAAAATCGGGACTTTTTTTGTGTCTTTTATTTTCCATATAACGCTTTTTAGCTAAGTTTGTGTAATGTACTTCTTCAGAAAAAAGGATCCTAACAGGCCAACAAATACGAATATTAAAATTATGCACTTTATCAATGCACTGGCGATTACGATCTTTCTTGCAGGAATTATTTACAAGCTTATTCAGTGGCTAAGTCACTAGTCAATTCCATCTTATGAAAAAAATAATCAATACAACAAATGCGCCCGCTCCGATTGGCCCATATAGTCAGGCCGTGCAGGCAGGAAACTTTTTATTTATCTCCGGGCAGATTGCGATTAATCCTGAAAACGGTGAATTAAATCTAACTAATATCGAAGAGGAAACCCACCAGGTGATGCGTAACCTTAAAGCTGTTTTACTTGAAGCAGGTCTAACTTTCGAAAACGTAGTGAAGTCGAGTATCTTTTTAAGCGACATGGGCACTTTTGCGCAGGTTAACGAAGTGTACGGGCAATACTTCAAATCAGATTTTCCAGCTCGTGAGACTGTTCAGGTTTCGGTATTACCGAAAAATGTTAACGTAGAAATCTCTGTTATAGCTATTACAGGTTAATACCTGATCACTTTTTTGGCAGGCATTATTTTTCCCATAAAGGAAAATTAATGCCTGTTTCTTTTTATTAAGAATTTTATCCATTTGCTTTTGCTCTTGTTGATGCTTATTTTTAACGGATATTGCTAAAAAATATAGTCAAACCGCAGCAATAACTATTTTGCAAAATTCAATTTTAGATACACGTATAGAGTTTATTAAAGGCGTAGGACCAAGTCGCGCAGATGTGATGAAGAAAGACCTGGGTCTATTCACATATCATGATCTGCTTGCCCATTATCCTTTTCGCTACATTGACCGTACAAAGTATTTTAAAATTAATCAGATTAATCCAGATTCCACTTATATTCAGATCATCGGCCGGATAGTGAGTAAAAAGGTGATCGGGGATAAAAGAGCAAAACGTATTGTTGCTGTTTTTAAGGATGACACCGGATTAATGGAACTGGTTTGGTTCCAGAGTCTGAAATGGGTAGAAGATCATATTTTGGTAGGCGCCGCATATGTCGCCTTTGGGAAACCAACGCTGTTTAATGGTACATTTAGTATCTCTCATCCGGAAATGGAATTGTACCAGAACCGGTCGGTAGGGAGAGGTAACCTGACCTTACAGCCGGTGTACCATTCTACAGAGAAGCTTAAAAAATTTATGCTTGATTCGAAAGGCATTCAAAGGCTTATCGCCGGTTTGCTCGATCAGGTGATTCCTCAGGTTCCTGAAACTTTACCTGCCTATATTTTAGATAAGTATCAATTGGCCGATAAAAAAACGGCCTTACTAAATATCCATTTCCCTAAAAACCAGAGTGAGTTAAATGCTGCGGAACGCCGCTTAAAGTTCGAAGAGTTATTTTTCATCCAGCTGCAGTTGCTGCACAACAAACATTTGAGGCAACTCAAATTTAAAGGGGCAACTTTCGATAAGGTTGGAGATAAGGTTAACCGGTTTTATAATGAATTTCTTCCTTTTGAACTCACCAATGCACAAAAGCGTGTAGTAAAAGAAATCAGGATAGATACACAACGTGGTGTGCAGATGAACAGGCTTGTTCAGGGAGATGTAGGAAGTGGCAAAACAGCTGTAGCTTTAATGAGCATGCTGTTGGCGAACGATAACGGCTATCAGGCTTGTATGATGGCGCCTACTGAAATTCTTGCCCGACAACATTATGCCTCTATTGTAAGTCTGGTTACGGATGACCTGGTGAAGGTGGCTATTCTTACGGGAAATACCAAAAAGAAAGAGAGAACGCTTTTACATGAGCAGCTTGAAAACGGTGAAATCGATATCCTGATCGGAACCCATGCTTTAATTGAAGATAAAGTGAAGTTCAAAAATCTGGGTCTGGTGGTGATTGATGAACAACACCGCTTTGGCGTTGAACAGAGAGCCAAACTTTGGCGGAAAAATATCATTCCGCCCCATATATTGGTCATGACTGCTACCCCAATTCCCCGTACACTGGCTATGACGTTGTATGGTGACCTGGATGTTTCCATAATTGATGAGCTTCCTGCTGGCAGAAAACCCATTGAAACAAAGCATTTGTTTGAAGGGCAACGCTTGCGGATGTTTGGTTTTATGAAACAGGAGATTGCCAAAGGAAGACAGGTGTATATTGTTTATCCCCTCATTAAAGAAAGTGAAAAACTCGACCTGTTGCATCTTGAAGCCGGAGTAGAACAGTTGAGCTACCAGTTCCCCCGTCCCGATTATCAGATTAGTATTGTACATGGACAAATGCCCAATGTCGATAAACAGTTCGAAATGCAACAGTTTATTGATGGGAAAAGCCAGATTATGGTGGCAACAACGGTAATTGAAGTTGGGGTAAATGTTCCCAATGCATCGGTAATGGTGATCGAGAACTCTGAACGTTTTGGCCTTTCTCAGCTCCATCAATTAAGAGGACGGGTTGGCCGTGGTGCAGAGCAATCGTTTTGTATTTTGATGAGTGGGAATAAATTAAGCAAGGAGGGTAAAGTACGTTTGGAAACGATGGTACGAACCAACAATGGCTTTGAAATCTCTGAAATTGATTTACAGCTACGTGGTCCGGGAGATATTACCGGTACGCAGCAAAGTGGCGTGTTGGATTTAAAGCTAGCTGACTTAGCTAAAGATCAGATTGTGCTTTCAGAAGCCAGAAATACAGTCATTGAAATTTTTGCTGAGGACCCTCAATTGGAAAAGCCTGAAAACAGGATCTTAAAAATTCATTTGCAAAAACTGGAGCGTGGAATTTCCTTTGATAAGATATCTTAATCATCATCGCACAGTAACGTTTATAATAGTATTTTGATTCCATTGTACTTTTAGTTTTTCAAACCTTAGTTTTGCAGAAACATTTTTCAAGTGGCAGATTCAGACCCCAATCCGGTTGTAACAAAACCCGACCCCTTTGCAGCCTTACGATATAGAGAATTCAAATCGTTTTTAGGTATGCGTTTTTTCTTTACTCTGGCCTATCAAATGCAGGCCGTGGTTATCGCTTATCATATTTATGATTTAACTCATGATCCTCTAAAGCTTGGTTTAGTCGGACTTTGTGAAGTAATACCGGCAATCTGTATCGCCCTTTATGGCGGCTACATTGCTGATAAAAGTGAAAAAAGAGGGCTATTAATCAGGATTTTTTCGGGCGTGTGGCTAGCATCAGTGCTGATGTTGTTCATTACCAGTGAATACCTCCACCTGAAAGAGGATTTGATAGTTTTGATTATGTATGGATTGGTTTCTTGCATCGGTATTGCGAGAGGCTTCTTCGGTCCGGCTACGTTCTCTTTAATGTCTAAAATTGTTCCTAAAGAACTGTATCCGAATGCGAGTACATGGAGCACCAGTAGTTTTCAGCTGGCTACGGTTATCGGACCATCATTAGGAGGTTTAGTAAATTGGCTTTGGGGCATTACCGCGGCTTATACTGTAATCGTTTTCTTTGTTTCCGTTGCTTTAATTTGCATATTCACCTTTAAAAAACATCCGGCTACCTATCTGCCAACACAAGATATTTTTAACAGTTTAAAAGAGGGTATTCAGTTTGTGTTTAAAACCAAAATGATGGTTTGGGCAATGAGCCTGGATTTATTCTCGGTGTTTTTTGGAGGAGCTGTGGCGCTGCTGCCCATTTTTGCCAAGGATGTTTTCCACCTCGGCTCTTTCGGTTTGGGGATGATGCGTGGTGCGGCATCGTTGGGGGCAGTAATTACCATGCTGGGTATGACACGGTTTTCACCAATGGCAAAACCATGGCGGAATCTACTGATCGCAGTTACAGGTTTTGGCCTGAGTATCATTTGTTATGGCCTGTCAAGAAACTTCTACCTTACATTGTTTTTCCTGTTTTTAGAAGGCTCTTTCGATAGTGTTAGTGTGCTTATCCGACAAACCATTATGCAATTGCTTACACCCGACGAAATGCGGGGAAGGGTGTCTGCGGTAAATAGCATGTTTATCGGTTCATCAAATGAAATCGGCGAATTTGAGTCGGGACTTACAGCAAAGTACATGCGCCTCGTACCTGCTGTGGTTTTCGGAGGAAGTATGACGATTGGAATTGCCTTTTTCACCTGGCTGAAAACTAAACCACTCATAAAGCTCAGTTTGCAGGATATTAATGAGCAAACCACTAAATGATAAAACCCGTTATATAAATCTATAAGGCTTTCACAGCCTTATAGATTTGTGGAAATCAGAACTTCCGATTTTTGCCCCAGATCAGATAAATGATCGATCCTAAAAAGGGGGCTAAAAGAATAATAATAAACCAAAGTATCTTTACCGGGAACATCATCGATGTGTTCCTTGATATGTGATAGAGCGCAGTGAGTATGAGGGCCAGCCAAAGAATGGCCGCCAGAATAATAATCATTCCGATCTGGTTACTTTCGATTTGTGCTATTAACATCATTTCCTGTTTTTCTTATGCTTCAACAATTCTTTCGCCAATTTGTTGGCGCCACATGGCCTGATATAAACCATTTTGTGCAATAAGCGCTTCATGTTTACCCTGCTCAATGATATTACCTTTCTCCAGCACGTAAATGACATCTGCGTGCTTAATGGTTGATAACCGGTGTGCAATTAAAATGGTAATGTGATCTGTAAGATTAGATACCGTTCTGATGGTTTTGGTAATTTCTTCTTCAGTGATTGAATCAAGTGAAGAGGTTGCCTCATCGAAAACCAGGATATCTGGTTGGCGGAGTAATGCCCTTGCAATAGACAAACGCTGTTTCTCTCCGCCAGAGACCTTAACACCTCCTTCTCCGATAAGTGAGTCCAGCCCTTTATCTGCTCTCGCTAACAGCGTCTGGCAGGCAGCCTGATTTAATACCTTGAAACATTCTTCATCGGTCGCAGTCGGATTTACAAATAATAGATTCTCTCTGATGGTACCCGAAAAAAGTTGGGTATCCTGTGTTACAAAACCAATCTTTTCGCGTAAAGCATCAAGATCTATGGCATTACTTGGAATTCCATTGTATAATATCTCTCCCTCTTTTGGTTGATACAGACCTACTAATAGTTTTACCAAAGTCGTTTTTCCTGATCCGGAAGGGCCTACGAATGCGATTGTTTGCCCGTTTTGCGTTTTAAAGCTGATGTTTTCCAGTGCGTTCCGGTTTGCTGTCTGGTGTTTAAAGCCTACTCCACTAAAAGTTAAATCTTTAATCTTTTGAATAGAAACAGGGTTTTCCGGCTTTTTGTCAATAGGTGTACTTAAAATCTTTTTGAAGTTAATAAGGGACACTTCTGCCTCACGCCAGGCAAGTATTACATTCCCCAATTCCTGCAGCGGACCGAAAAGAAAAAACGAATAAAATAAAAATGTTAGGTATTGTCCGGCCGAGATGGTATTGTCGAAGATCAGTAACAGCAGTACCAACACCATGGTGCTTCGCACCAGGTTTACGGTAGTACCTTGTACAAAACTCATACTGCGCACGTATTTCACTTTTTTAAGTTCTAAACCCAGGATTTTGTATGTCGTTTTATTTAACCGCTCAATTTCCTGATCTGCCAGCCCGAGGCTTTTAACCAGCTCGATATTTCTTAATGATTCAGTGGTGGAGCCTGCAAGTGCGGTAGTTTCACCCACAATGGAACGTTGGATGGTTTTGATCTTTCTGCTAAGAAACCAGCTTACAAAGCTGATGATTGGTATGGCCGAGAAATAAACCAAAGTAACTTTGTAGCTTACCGTAAATGAATAAACGATTACGAAAACCATTCCGATAAGGCTTACAAACAAAATGCTGATAAACGCAGTGATGAACTTTTCGGAGTCGAGCCTTACTTTTTGCAGGATGCCCAGGGTTTCTCCGCTTCGCTGATCCTCGAAAACCTGATAAGGCAGTTTTAACGAATGCTTCAAGCCGTCGGCATACATTTTTGCACCAACTTTTTGTACGATAACGCTGGTAAAGTAATCCTGAAAGTTTTTCGCTATCCTTGAAACCATAGCCGCGCCAATTGCAAGACCAATGAGTCCAAGGGATCCCCAGAGATACTCCGCGTAGGTTAAGCTATTTTTTTTATTGATAAAACGGTCTAAAATTTTCCCGGTAATTAGTGGGTCCATCAAAGAAAATCCAATATTTAAACCCGCAAGCAATAGCGCCAGGGCCACAATCCATTTGTGGCTTTTCAGGTAGTTGAGTAGTAATCCCATGAAAGTTTTGTTGTTTGTAAATGCAAACATAAAAAAAGGGAACGGATAAAAATCCATTCCCTTTTTTTATGACTTTTTGGAAAGATACAACGTATCTTTCTATGACTAAAATCCGTATCTCAAACCAATCTGTGCTTGCCAAGGGTTTCCGGTTGGCGTTACAATACCAGTGTTGTTTAAACGGTAGTTGTAATTCGAGCTTGCAGCATCAAAGCCGGTAACAGCATATAAAGCCTGCGTACCTAAGGTTTCTGATGTTCCCCAGGTTTTCTTAATTAAGTTTGCGACGTTAAACAAGTCGCCAGAAATTTCTACCTTTTGTTTCTTGCCAAATTTAATCTCATAAGCTAGTCTCAAATCAAATGTACCGTAGAAACGGTTTATACCACCATTACGCTCTGCAAATGTGCCTTCATATTTAGTGATATAATCTTTTAAGCTCTGGCTTGCAGCACCATTATCAAGTAATGTTTGTAAAGCAGTTCTAAGCGCAGCCGGAACATTTGCATTTGATCGGTTGAAGATGTAAGCTAAATCGTTGGTTGCTACGAAATCACCATTGGTATTTCCTCCAGATAGTAAACTGTATCTTGTACCGCCAATGCCCGAATAACGGATACCGGCTTTAATGCCGTAGAATGAAGGTAAAGTTCCGTAAACAACTACTTTGTTTCTAAACTGGCCATTTGAATAAGTCATTTTACTTAAGTCGCGTGGGTCATCGATAACAGGTAAAGATAGTGTTGCAGAATTGGCTACGTTACCATTATATGAGGTATTATCTTTAGTATCATTCCAGGTAAAACTCGCTGAGATTTCCCCGTCTTTAAAGTATCTCCATGTACCATCTATAACAACAGCAAATTGATTTACTTTACCTTTGCTGTTCATTTCCAGGACTCTGCCAAATAAATTCGTTAAACGGCCTGTTTTCCAATCTGTAACTCCGTTACTCGCAATAATAGAATTTGCCGGTACATATACGCCTCTGTTCCCTTCATTTGACAGCCTGAAGAAAGGATTGGCAACCATATTTCTATCTACATACATATAGTTATTGCGTGCCAATGTTGCATAACCGGTAATACCTACCCTTATTCTATCATTTATTAATTTATTATATGATAGGTTAGCTTTATACACTACTGGTATTTTTGCGTCCTCAGCATAAGTATTGATGGTAGGAATTTGTAATCCTGGTAAAGTTGGCGCTGTAGCGGTTCCATTTCTGTAACCAATAAAGTTTGGAGTAGGAACGCCTGTGCCTGTAACGTCAACCGTTGCAAAGTGTTTACCATCAAATGTCAGGTTATTAATGGTTACATAATTGTTCACATCCGATCCGAAAATTCCGGCTCCTAAACGTACATAATCAGTATGTTTTTCATTCACGTCCCAGTTAAACTGAATACGGGGTTGAATTAAAAATTGCTTTAATTTATGATCTGTTCTTACCCCAATGGCATTAAAAAGATCCTGGTTTAGCGGTGATGTTGGGTATTTGCTATAATCTAAACGTAAGCCCCCTGTAAAATCTAAACCTTTACCCAGTTTAGTTTGCATCTGGCCATAAATTGCCGTATTCCATAACTTACCAACAACTGTCGGATCGGCAACTAATGGAACTTCTCGGTAATAACTGATTGGGATTAAATTATCGAAGTTTTGTAAAGCAGTTTGCCTGTTTCCTGCTGCTACAGTACCCGAGGTATTAAATGTAAAACGGCCATTCACTTCACTACCATACAACGATTTTGCATGGGTATACATCAGGTCAACTCCAAAAGTATATTTGATTTTATCTGTGTTGTAGTAAAAATTATCTACTAATTGGAAAACGTTGTTGGTAAAACCCTCTTGTCCGAAACGGTGTCCGCCAATTTGAACTGAAGTTGCTAGTGTAGCTCCGGTAGGTGATGTAGACTCTAAATTAGAAACCACAGCCCTCGGGATGGCAAAACCTAGCTCATCATTTTGAGTACTGGCCTGGTAGGTGTATAAATGCTGCAGTTTTAATTCGTTGGTAATTTTACTACTAATGGTAGAACGTAAGGTGGCCAATAAACTATTATCCACATTTTTATCATTGCCATAGCTTTCATAGAAGTTAATGGCGGTATTGTCAGCTAAACCTAACGGATTTCTGTCGTTTGTATAGTTATCTCTAACCGTTAATAAATTCTTATCGTTAATCTGCCAGTCTAAGCGAAGAAATCCGGCGTCAGTACCTCTTTTTTTAGGGAAAGATCCAAATTGGGGGGTATTTGCTACACCATATTTTGTTTTTGCTACAGCTAAAAAATTGTTCAGGGTGCTGTTCGTGATGTTGAAACGAGCTATATCTGCATCCGAACTAATATCAGCAATAATAAGCGGGCGGGAATCTCTCTGATGGTCCCAAGCTGCAAAATAATGTAATTTGTCTTTAATGATCGGTCCGCCTAAGCTAAATCCATATTGATAAGTAGAGAAATCGTTCACTCTTTTATTTCCTCTGATGTCGTAAGTACTGGCTAAGAAATCGGCTCTGTTATAAGCGAATGCACTACCTGTAATTTCATTTGTACCAGATTTCGTTACGGCACTAATTGTTCCACCGCCCGAACGGCCTAAACTTACATCGTATTGATTGGTTACTACTTTAAACTCACGTACACTTTCAATGGAGATGGAATACGGTGCACCACTACGGCTGGTTGTACTTCCTGCTGAAGTTGGGTTTTTTGCCGTCATACCATCAATGGTAAAGTTAGTAGAAGAACCTAACTGACCAGAAATTCCTCCGGGACCTGATAAGGGTGATAAATCTGTTAAACTCGAAAAGTTACGTCCATTTACAGGCAATAAGTTCATTGTTTTTGATGAAATTTCCGTAGAGGCACCAAATTGCTGCACTTTATTTCTTAATGCCGAACCATTAACTACGATACCATCAAGGGTTTGGGCGTCTTCCTGCATGTTAACTGCGACACTTACCGCATCGCCCTGGTTAAGCATGTAGCCTGTTCTGTTTTGCTCTGCAAAGCCAATGTAAGTTGCTTTAACGGTATAAGGCCCGCCTAAAGGAAGCTCTTTAAAAGTATATTCTCCCTGAGCATTCGTTGATGTTCTGGTGGTGAAGCCTGTAGAATTGTTTCTGATTTGAACCGATACTCCGGGTATGGGCTTCTTCTGATTATCCGTTACAATACCGGATATGGATGCCTGTGTGGTTTGTGCAATTGCCGGATTAGTTGCAAAAGACAATAGTAGCATCACTGCAACTAGTAAATTTTTCATCATGATTAGTTCTGATTTTTATGATGCAAAATTGTTGTTGTAGTGTTAAGCTGATTTCTATTTTATGTTATTAAATGGTTTACAAATGGTCTTATTTTCGCCCTATGTTAAAATAAAAAACGGCCAACATTAACATATTGGCCGTTTTCATTAAATTGCTTTTTACTTAATTTTCTCAGCATTATATTTATCGCTGAATTTTTTATCCAGTTGTTTGTGCAGGTTGTCGAGGTTAATATCTCTACCCTGAATGAAAGCCTGTTCCACTTTATTGGTTCTCATATCAAGGGCATCACCAGCAGAAATGAAGAAGGTAGCATCCTTACCATTTTCGATACTGCCTGTAGTTTTGTCAACACCCATTACTTTTGCAGCATTCAGGGTAATGGTTGATAAAGCTTTTTCCTTATCCAAACCCCATGCAGTAACTGTACCTGCCATGAAGGGTAAATTCCTTTGCTGCCAGTAACCGTCAATGCTGAGTACTACGTTAAGGCCCGCGTTTGCTAAAACTGCCGCATTCTTGTAAGGCATATTTACATCATCATCATTGTTATTTGGTAATGAATGTGGTTGTTTAACCACTAAACTGATATTATTCTCTTTTAAGAAATCGATAACCAGATAAGCTTCATCTGCACCCGTAATTACAGGTGTGATGCCGAACTTTTTGGCAAAATTAACGGCGGCAACAATGTCTTTTTGAGAGTCGGCAGCAATAAAAAGTTTCTCCTCGCCATTAAATACTCTTCTCATCGCCTCAAACCGGGTATTGATCACCTCTGGCTTACCCATTTCAACATATGCTTTGGCTTCTGCAAAGAAGGAGCCAAGTTGTGCAATAGCGGCCTGTGTCCTTTCTGTTAACATTTCGGGCGACATTTGTGGTCTTCCGAAACCGCCAAAGCCACCTCTGAAACGTGGGGTAACCGGCCAGGTCATGTGCATGGCATCGTCAGTCCTTAGAGCGGCATCTTCCCAGTTCCATGCATCAAGCTGTACAACCGATGAACTTCCTGAAACAGTGCCACCTTGTGGGGTAGGTTGGGCCATTAATATGCCGTTACTGCGTAAGGTTGCAGGAACCTTCGAATCTGTATTATAAGCTACGATAGAACGAATGTGTGAATTGTAATCACCGATTTCCTGAAAATCTAATGTCGCTTTCACGGCTTCTATTTCAGTTAATCCCAGATTGGTTGTTGCTGCAATAAAGCCAGGATAGATGTGCTTTCCGGTAGCTACAATTCTGCTTACATCATCCTGGGGTACCTGTCCGTTTGCAGCAACTGATATAATTTTTCCATTGCTGAAAACGATGGTTCCGTTTTCAATTACCGTTCCGTTACCGATATGTATCGTGGCACCTGTAATGGCAATGGTTTTACTTTGTTTTTTAGCTGGCGAAATGTTTGCCTGGGCAAAACACATCAGGCTCGTTGCCGAAAAAGCCAGACTCATTAAATACGTTTTCATGTTAGTGTGCATGTTCTTTCTCGGTTAATTCGGCTGAATAGTTCTCTAATGTTTCGCAGTTGTACAGACGTGGCGCATCGCCCATAGGGCGCTGTGTGCGACTGCCTTTACTTTTACTTTCCAGCATTTTCTGGATTAAGCGTGCTTTTTCAGCCTGTTGTGCTTTGATGATCTGCCCATCTTTCTCAATATCCCAGTAAGCAATCCCATCTACAAAAGTTTTTTCTGCTTTTGCATAAATAGATAATGGGTTTGCACTCCAGATCACCACATCAGCGTCTTTTCCAGGCTTTAAACTACCCACCTTGTCATCAATATGAAGCATGTGTGCAGGGTTTAAGGTTACAAATTTCAGCGCATCTTCTTCTGGTACATTACCGTATAATACTGATTTACCAGCCTCCTGGTTTAAGTGACGGGCCATCTCAGCATCGTCAGAATTGAATGCTGTAGTAATGCCCACGTTATGCATAATTTTACCATTGTAAGGAATGGCTTCTGCAACCTCATTCTTATAAGCCCACCAGTCAGAAAAAGTGGAACCGGCTATCCCATGTGCTTTCATTTTATCTGCCACTTTATAGCCCTCAAGGATGTGGGTAAAGGTGTTGATTTTGAAGCCTAAGCTATCTGCAACATGGATCAGCATATTAATCTCGCTTTGAACGTAAGAGTGACAGGTGATGAAACGTTTGTTGTTTAGAATTTCCACGATGGCATCGAGTTCAAGATCTTTCCGGACATTACTGCCTTTAACCGACATCGCTTTGGCATATTCTTTTGCACGTGTAAACTCATCAACGAAAGTTTGTTCTACGCCCATACGGGTAACCGGGAAACGGGCACCTGTACCAAAATTACTTTGCTTTACGTTTTCTCCAAGGGCAAATTTGATGAAACCATCTGCACCTGCAAATTTCAGTTCTTCAGGCGATTTACCCCAGCGTAATTTAATCAGTTGAGACTGTCCGCCAACAGGGTTTGCTGAACCATGCAAAATATGCGAAGTGGTGACACCACCTGCCAGCTGGCGATAAATATTGACATCCTCCGAATTGATAATATCAGCTATGCGAACCTCCGCAGACACCGATTGAGCGCCTTCGTTTATCCCTCCGCTACCGGCAATGTGTGAGTGTTCGTCAATAATTCCGGCAGTAATGTGTTTGCCTGTTGCATCAATTACTTTCGCGCCCGCGGCAGAAAGGTTTTTACCAACGGCATTAATCTTTCCGTTCTCCAGCAAAACATCCGCATTTTGCAAAACACCGTCTTTTTCATTCGTCCATACGGTACCATTTTTAATCAAAACAGTTTCTTGTTTAGGCAACTCAACACTGCCAAATGCGGTGAAAGGATAAATTACCGGGCCAACAGCTAATGCAGGTTTAGGCTCATCTTTCTTAGGCATTTCTTTGGCAGCTTCTTTGTAGCTGGCCGTAAATTTACCCGCCGAACCATCAGCAAGAGCAGACTCACCCTTAATGGTGATCGGATTTGCCGAGGTAATATATCCGCTTAAGCGAACATCACCTATAGGGTTTTTCTTAAGGTTGAAGTTAATGCTCACCCAGTCGCCATTGCGTGTAAAGGTTGCAGTCGTTTTTACACTATCTGCACCTGTTCTTTCAATCGCTGCAGCAGAGCCTCCACCCGTTCCGGTTATTTTTAAGGTTAAGGCACCTACACCATCTATGTTCAGGTTATATGTTCCGCGAACATCACTTACGTCTATTTTGTTAACGATGAAGCGTTTTCCCTGAACCCAGTTTTCAAAAATGATGTTGCCGTTTTTGAATAGGTTATCGGAAGAGATCAGAAAGTTGGCCACTTTACCTTTCTCCAGTGAGCCTACTTTATCGCTGATTCCTAAAAGTTCTGCAGGAATAGTAGTTGTTGCCAGTAAAGCCTGTTTTTCGGTTAATCCGTTTTCAATAGCGGTGCGGATGTTGCCCCAGAAATCGCGGCTGTTCTCTAAACCAAATGCAGTTAATGCAAACCTTACGCCTGCTTTTTCCAAAGCTGCAGGATTGGTTGGTGCCAGCTCCCAGCCCTTCATCTGCGATAAGGTTACATTTCTCGCTTCAGCAGGATCTTCTACATCGTAAGCTTTAGGGAAAGATAAAGGAATAATTAAGCTCGCTCCTGTCGCTTTAACTTCATTGATTCGCTGGTACTCATCTCCCGCGGATTTGATAATGAATTTTTTACCAAACTCTTTACCGATCTTATCTGCACGGAGGATATTTGCCCAACCGTCCACTTCAAAAATCTGCGGCATGGCCTGCTGTTTCCCAAACTCATCTAAAGAAATATTATATTCATCTTTTTGTTTGCTATACCATTGTGCATCATAATAGGTCTGGCGGAGTAAGGCGATCGACCCCATTAAAGAGGTAGGATAATCATTTGATGATGTGCCTTTGTTAAACGAATAGTTAGCTGCGGTCTGATCTTTCAAAATAAGGTTATTGTCAGCATCATCGTTCAGTGTAACGGCGGCAGAAACCCCGCGGGCAATGCCATCACGGCTGATGACATTAACACTCCCAAAACCCACTTTGCGCAACTCATCCGCTTTTTTACTGTCGGCAGAGAAGATATTCTTAACATAGGTTTCTGGTCTAATGGCCTCGTTCCATCCATAGGCGCCCTTTTTAGTCGAAACAAAAATAGATTGACGCTGCCCTCCGAAACCGCGTCCCTGAGCCGGAGTTTCGGCAATTCCGTAGCTCGTAAAAGCATCTACTAAGGATGGATAAATGTATTTTCCTTTTAAATCGACAACAACGTATCCCTTTGGTACTGCCAATCCAGCTCCAACGGCCTGAATGGTTTGGCCTTTAATTAACAGTGTTGCTTTGGTGAGGGTTTGGTTGGCATTCACTACAATAGTTGCATTAGTAAAAGCAAACATTCCAGGTCGGGTATCATAAGAACCATTAACAGGGAAAGTAGTTTGTTGTGCAAACATCATCGTAGTAGAAAATACCAGCCCAAGGGCAAGTAAAATTTTCTTCATAATAAGTTTAGTGGTTTTTTGTTTAAAACTAATATAAATTAGCGTTGGTATTGCTGAATATCCTATTTTTTACAATTAATGACTATTTTTGAAGAAACATATTTGGAAAAATGTATAGTATTTTAAAATCTGCGCACTCAGGGTGGCGCTACATCGTATTAATTTTATTAGTTGTTGCCGTAATTAATGCCCTTCAGGGATGGTTAGGTAAAAAAACGTATACAGAAGGTAACCGTAAGATAAATGTCTTCACCCTTATCAGCGCGCATATTCAGTTTCTGATCGGATTGGTGCTTTATTTTTTAAGCCCCCTTACAAAACTTCCCATGAGCGATACGATAGGTAGATACTTCAAAGCTGAGCATACCAGCATGATGCTGATTGCCATTATCCTGATTACTATTGGTAATTCGAAATCAAAAAAAGTAGCAGATGCTGCAGCTAAACACCGCACGATAGCTGTTTTCTTTGGATTGGCCCTAATCATTATCATTGTGGCCATCTCTCTAATGATCAAAGAAGTTCCCGGAAGATCATTTTTTGGAGTTTCATAAAAAATGATTGCTTCCTGAATTAGCAGGAGTGTATTTTGCAACAAAAACTGTCGAATATTAATAATATTTTAAATAAAGCCGGCCCGCTAGCCGGCTTTATTCGTTAATAAATAAAAATTCAACATAAAATATGTGGAATTAATTGTGGTAAATATTTTGCTTTTTCAAATTTCTTTATATTTTTGTCGCTCATGATCAGCAATATACATACATGGCTTTGGCGCGGTAATTCTAAAAAGAGTTGCGCTGGCTGCGTATGAGAAAAATATAGTTTATCAACCTAAACCTTAATTGAACCAATAAAGCCCGGCGTAGAACCACACGCCGGGCTTTTATTTTTTTAGAAAATTACAAAGGGGAGATGGCTTCGTTGTTCCTCCCTGCAATGACGATAAAAATGTTTAAAATTAATACCACCTATAAAAAAATGCTTGCTGACACCACAACGCCTGTTAGCATTTATTTACGATTACGAGATGTTTATCCAAACAGCATCTTACTGGAAAGTTCAGATTATCACAGTCGTGAGAATTCTATGAGTTTTGTTTGTGCCGAACCTGTAGCCGGAATTGTTTTGAAAGGCACACGCCTGGAGACTTATTTCCCGGATGGAACCGTTGCGATAAAAGAAAGTAGAAACCTTACGGAAGAGATAGCCGAATTTAAAGACCAGTTTAAACAAACTGACTTTCCTGAAATTAAGTTTATTTCCAGTGGTTTATTCGGTTATTTTACCTGGAACGCCGTTCAGCATTTTGAAGATATTCAGTTCAAATCCGAAACCCCTGAGGGCGAGGAAATTCCGGAAATGCAATATCACTTGTATCGTTATCTGATTGCTATCGATCATTTTAAGAATGAAATCACCTTGTTTAAAAATACTTTTGAAGGTGAAGAAGAAGGTGGATTGGAAAAAATGGAGTATCTGATACAAAACAAGAACTATCCTGAATATAAGTTTCAGCTTCGCGGTGAGGAAAGCTCAAATTTAACCGATCAAGGCTTCATGGATCTGGTGGAAAAGCTTCAAAAACATATTTATCGCGGTGATGTTTTTCAGATTGTTCCGTCGCGTGCATTTAAACAGGCCTTCTCTGGCGACGAGTTCAATGTATATCGCTGCCTGCGTTCCATCAACCCATCTCCTTATCTGTTTTATTTCGATTATGGCAACTTCAAACTCTTTGGATCCTCACCTGAGGCTCAAATTACGATCAAAAATAATACGGCCAATATTTTTCCGATAGCGGGCACTTTTAAACGCAGTGGAAATGATATCGAAGATGCAGAACAGGCCCGTAAACTGGAGCAGGATCCGAAAGAAAGCGCCGAGCATGTGATGCTGGTCGATTTAGCCCGTAATGATTTAAGCAGGCATTGTAACCGTGTTGAGGTAAAATCGTTTAAAGAAGTTCAGTACTACTCTCACCTCATCCATTTGGTAAGTAAAGTGAGTGGTCACCTTCAGGAAGATGTAAGTGCTTTTAAAGTTGTCGCTGATACGTATCCGGCAGGAACGCTTAGCGGAGCGCCTAAATACAAAGCCATGCAGCTGATTGATGAGAATGAAAAACTGGGACGTAATTTTTATGCTGGTGCCATTGGTTTTATGGGCTTCAATGAAGATTTTAACCATGCCATTATGATCAGGACTTTCATGAGTAAAAATAACGAATTGCATTACCGGGCCGGGGCAGGTATTGTGGCAGACTCGGTTCCGGAAACTGAGATGCAGGAAGTGAATAATAAGATTGCCGCTTTAAGAAAAGCGCTGGAAATGGCAGAGGGAATCTGACAGAAGAGGTAAGACGGATGATGTGGGATAAATGAATAAATGAAGAATCACAATGGAAAATAAAGATAAAAAACCTGTACTGGTGATAGATAATTACGACAGTTTTACCTATAACCTGGTTCATTTAATTAATGAAGTTGGATACGAGGCTGTGGTATGGCGCAATGATAAGTTTGATTTGGCAGATGTAGCACAATACGACAAAATTTTACTGTCTCCAGGTCCGGGCATTCCGGAAGAGGCTGGTTTACTCCTGGATGTAATCAAAACTTATGCACCAACCAAAAGTATTTTTGGGGTCTGTTTAGGGCAACAGGCAATTGCAGAAGTTTTTGGCGGAAATTTACTAAACCTTGGACGCCCAATGCACGGCATTGCAACACCTGTTACGGTGGTAGATGGTGATGAACCCTTGTTCTGGGAATGTCCGCAAACCATCAATGTGGGACGCTATCATAGCTGGGTGGTAAGCAAAGAAAACTTTCCTGCCTGCCTTAAAATTACTGCAAGGGACCACAAAAGTGAAATTATGGCGTTACGACATGAGTCGCTCGACGTTCGCGGAGTACAGTTTCACCCCGAAAGTGTGCTTACCGAATATGGTAAGCAAATGATGGAAAACTGGTTGACGAGTTAAGAAATAAGACATTACATGAATATTTTAGATAAAATCGTACTACGAAAAAAGGAAGAAGTTGCTGATGCGAAGCGATTGATTTCTGTTAATGATTTAACGCAATCGGTTCACTTTAACAGAACGCCATATTCCTTTAAAGAGTTTTTACTGGCGGAAGACCGTACCGGCATTATTGCGGAGTTTAAACGGCGCTCTCCTTCAAAAGGATTGATAAACGGTATAGCGGATGTAGCTGAGGTAACGCAGGCTTATAACCAGGCTGGTGCGTCGGCACTTTCTGTATTAACTGATGTTGATTTCTTTGGCGGTAAAACCGATGATATCCTGGCCGCGAGAGCCGCAAATGAAATTCCTATCCTGCGTAAGGATTTTATGATTGATGAATACCAGATACTGGAGGCCAAAGCCTGGGGGGCAGATATCATTCTGCTCATCGCTGCAATCCTTAGCCCTCAGCAAATCAGTGATTTTGGTAAATTTGCCAAAAACCTTGGTTTAAATGTGCTTTTAGAGGTGCACAATCTGGAGGAACTGGAAAGAAGTATATGTCCGCATTTGGATGCTATTGGTGTTAATAACCGGAACCTCGCCGATTTTACGGTCGATATTCAGACCTCATTTGATCTGGTCAATACGATACCTAACGATTTTTTAAAGATCTCTGAAAGTGCAATCAGTAATCCGCAAACCATTAAGGAGCTAAAAGCTGCCGGCTTTAACGGCTTTTTAATTGGTGAAAACTTTATGAAAACAGATGATCCGGGTAGGGCGATAAAAGATTTTGTAACACAGATATAAGCGTTCTGGCTTCATAAATTTCATAAACCGGTAACATTTTGTTAATCCGGGTTTTTGGTTCGCTAATTTACAGCTGATCAATTTTCGTATATTTGTATTATTACATGGGAAAAAAGAAATTTTATGATACTGCTATAAAGCAGGAGCGGGTGATTTTAGTTGGCGTGGTAACACCGGGTGAAAAAGAAGAGCAAACTAAAGAATATTTAGATGAGCTTGCCTTTTTAGTTGATACGGCTGGTGGAAAAGTGGAGAAGGTTTTTACTCAAAAAATGCTTAAACCTGAACGGGCAACTTTCGTAGGTACAGGAAAACTGGAAGAAATTAAAGCTTATGTGAAGTCGGAAGAGATTGATACCGTTGTGTTTGATGACGAACTCTCTCCATCACAATTAAGAAATATTGATCGCGAACTCGGGGTAAAGGTACTCGACAGAAGTAATTTAATCCTCGATATCTTCGCCAGCCGTGCACAAACCGCACAGGCAAAAACGCAGGTAGAACTTGCCCAATTACAATACGTTTTACCTCGTTTAACGGGGATGTGGACTCACCTTGAGCGACAAAAAGGGGGAATTGGTATGCGTGGACCAGGAGAAACGCAGATTGAAAGCGACAGGCGTATTATTCTAAATAAAATATCCCTGCTAAAAGAACGTTTGAGGAATATTGACAGACAGAATGAAACCCAGCGCAAAAACCGTGGGCAGCTTATTCGTGTAGCATTGGTAGGATATACCAATGTGGGTAAATCCACCATCATGAATATGCTTTCCAAATCTGAAGTTTTCGCTGAGAATAAATTATTTGCCACATTGGATACTACAGTGAGGAA
The DNA here is from genome assembly GCF_032678525.1 of Pedobacter frigidisoli. Taxonomy (GTDB): domain Bacteria; phylum Bacteroidota; class Bacteroidia; order Sphingobacteriales; family Sphingobacteriaceae; genus Pedobacter; species Pedobacter frigidisoli_A. The sequence continues at coordinate 362,633 of NZ_JAVTSE010000002.1, read as the reverse complement.
GGTGGTAATTGAGAATCTGCCCTTTTTGCTGTCTGATACAGTAGGTTTTATCCGCAAACTTCCTCACCACCTGGTAGAATGTTTTAAATCTACCCTGGATGAGGTTCGTGAGGCGGATTTATTGATCCATGTTGTGGATGTTTCGCATCCCAATTTTGAAGACCAGATCAATACTGTAAATGAAACTTTGAAAGATCTCGGCGCTGTAGATAAGGATACTATCCTGGTATTTAATAAAATAGATGCATATGTATCTCCTGAAGTTGACAGCGAAGAGGATGATGGAAAACTAACACTTGAGGATTTTAAGCGCAGCTGGATGAGTCATGATAAAGTACCTGTTCTCTTTATTTCGGCAACAGAAAAAGAAAATATTGAAGAATTTAAAACACTATTGTACGATAAAATCAAAGCTGCACACGTAGCGAGATACCCGTATGATAGTAATTTGCTATATTAGAATATGGAAAGTAAACGTCAGCAAAAGTTTGCAGGGGTACTGCAAGAGGAGTTAGCACAGGTTTTTCAGCGTGAGGGTGCTGCATTTTTACCAAATACACTGGTAACCATTACCCGCGTTCGCGTATCGCCGGATTTAGCTGTGGCAAAGGTTTATCTAAGCTTTTTTAATACCAATAATACTACGCTTTCAATCAACACTGTGAATGCACACGCAGGTGAAATCAGATATAAACTAGGCAGCAGAATCCGTCATCAGGTACGGGTGGTGCCCGAGTTAACATTTTTTGTTGATGATACCAACGAATATGTAGAGCGCATGGATCATCTTTTTGATAAGATTGCCAAAGAGCCCAGACAAAAAGACGAGGACGAAGAATAATTCTGAACAGTTTCAAAGTAAATATGTCGGATTTTTCAAAGCCATCTTTTGCACAGCTCATTGAAGCCAACAGGCGGTCAATTCAGCGGGTTGTAGATTTTGACTGCCTGAAAGACCGGTTACTTAATATGGATTTCACAGCTCAGAATACTGAGCTGAACAGTGAGATTTTAGATGACACCGTCTTGTTCTCCAACTGGGTTAATCAAAAGCTTGCCGTTTATGATGCACGCTATGGAATCGGAGGTTATAATGAACATAGAACCATCTATTCCCGAAGTGCACATTTTGATACTGGCGAAGAGCCCAGGAGATTGCATTTAGGGGTTGACATATGGGCGCCGGCAGGTACAACGGTTTATAATTTTCATGATGCCGTTGTGCATAGTTTTGCCAATAATAACCGCTTCGGCGACTATGGTGCGACGATTATCCTGACTTATGAGATCGAAAGCATTCAATTTAACGTGCTTTACGGACATTTGAGTCTTAGTTCTCTGGAGAGTTTAGCTGAGGGGCAATTTATTCCGGCAGCCACTGCTTTTGCTTCTTTAGGTGTGAAGGAAGAAAACGGCTACTGGCCTCCTCATTTGCATTTTCAAGTCATTCAGGATATGGAGAATCTAAAAGGTGACTATCCTGGAGTCTGCAAGTATAGCGAACGGGAAAAATATCTGGCCAACTGTCCCGATCCGAATATTATTTTTCAATCAACTTTTATTACCTGAGAAACCGTAAATTAGTATGATGAGAAAGTTGATTATCCTTTGCCTGCTGTTGTACAGTGGTGCCAGTATGGCCCAGCTGCAATTCAAGTCTGGTAAAACCGGCTTCGCTACTTTTTTGAGGGACAAGATGATTTATCCCGGCTTTTCGAAGGATAACTGTATCCAGGGCACAGTGAATATCAGTTTTAAACTAGATGAAAAAGGAAGAGTGTATTCGTCGAAAGTGAGTAAAGGGATCCTGAGCGAACTGGATGAGGAAGCGCTTCGGCTTATACGGATGAGTAGCGGGAAATGGCAGGTTCCGGCAGGTTACGATACAACTGCTTCTGTTGTGGTACCTGTTAATTTCAGGCTCTCGGGTTATAATTGCGAGGGTAAATCCAGTTCAGATATTCAGGAAGCTATACGAAACTATCAGGCTGAGGAGGGATTAACCAATTCTGTCATCAATTTTTATAAAAATATAGATCAGGCCAAACCAGGCCAGGAAGCACAGATTATCGCCATCAAAAATCAGTTGGGGATAGATGATGATTACCTTAGATCGCGCATTGATAGCGGAATGAAAAAAATAAAGCAGGGCGATAAACAAGGCGCTTGTGAAGACTTTCTGTTCGTTAAATACATGGGTAGTAAATTAGCAGATGAATTTCTGCTTAAATATTGCAAGTAAGCATAACTATATCGCTTAATGAGAAATACAGGCAGATTTTTTGGATTGCTGGATGTAATCAGTATCATGTTATTAGCCAGTCAATTCTGGAATGTAGTCACCCATCTGGATCGAATTCCAGATCAGCTACTCTCTCAGATCAAGGTAGCCTTCTTAATTCCACTGTTTTTATCATTATTTATTTCTGCCGCGGGACTGCTCCAATACAAACGCTTTGGATTCATTACCTATTATGTTCAGTTCCCATTCAGATTAATCGTATGGGTATTTTCCATCGGGTTTCTCACTTACCTCCCTGAATTGTTTCAGGTTAGTTTAAGCGAAAAATGGTTTTATGTGCTACTCAAAGTATGCTTTGTCGCAGAGTTTTTCAGGCTGTATTTTACTATCCAGATTCATCGCGACCAGTTAAGGAACAATTACTGATATCGCACGTGGTATCACAGCTGCACTTACTTCGTTTACCCTTCCTATATATTCCCCATCAACCTGAAAGTGTACCTGGTGTTTTGAAAATATTTTTACCGCTGCAGTTTGAAACACTTCAATCTTTTTAGGGTTAAAGGGCAGTCTGGTCAACCAGATCTTTAAAATTTCCAGATAGGAATAATCTTTCACCAGGATAATTTCAAACAGCTCATCGTCCAGTTTTCCATCCGGATTAATTTGGAGGCCTGTTCCGTACATCGTCGCGTTGGCAATGGCCACCATTGCGGCCTTTGACTTTATTTTCTCCCCTTTCAGAGTGATTTCCACTTCCATTCTCTTGTGATTCCATAGCGCGTGCCAGGTAGCCTTAGCATAACCCCACATTCCTCTTTCTGGCAGCGTATCGAATTTTTTAACCAGATAAGCATTAAACCCCAGGTCTGCCAGATGAATGCAGATCTCATCATCAATCTTAATCACATGGATTTGCTTGACAGTTCCATGCTCAACCAGATCCAGTGCCTCATTAATATCTGTGGGGATACCCAGCTCTTTTGCCATACCATTTGCCGAGCCTGCAGGAATAATCCCAATGGGTGTTTCTGATTGGAGTAAGCAACTTGCAACCAGTTTTAAAGTGCCGTCACCACCAACCGCAATCACCCGGTCTGCCTGACCAGATTCAATTTCTTCTTTAATTTTTGCAAGCGAACAATTATCCGGTAGTTCATAAATTACTACATCTGCTTCTCTGTCGGCAAAATGCGAAGTGATGGCCTCTTTAAGGTCAATATCGTGACTTCCGGAACCGGGATTGATGATGAATTGAAGTTTCATGTTTAACCTTAATGATTTACAACACAAACAAGTTTTAACAAACACTGTTTTACAACAATGAATAAATCTGCAAGTGTAAAAGTTTATCATGGATACGGACACAAGCATAATCTGGTAGTTTATGGCCATGTTTTCAAACAAAGGGCTAAAACCCGGCAGATTTACAGCAACAAAATATTTGTTAATATTCTACACCTGTTAAAGCTTTTTATCCTGAAGCCCTATTCATTTGTAAATGTGAGGTTGCAGTTTTTTGATCAAACCATTTATAACCGTACAGAACATGACGGCTTTTTCAGGTTTGAATGGGAAGCAACTGAAGATGTAGAAGCGGGATGGCATTTTGTAAAAGTTGAAGCGGTGGATGAGGCCGGCAACGTATTAAGTGCCGGTGAAGGTAAGGTTTACGTTCCCCATATTACACAATATGCTTTTATTTCTGATGTAGATGATACCGTGATGGTATCTCACTCTGCTACCGTCGCCAGGAGGTTAAGGGAACTGTTTATTAAAAATCCCCATACACGTAAAACCTTTCCGAATGTTGCGGAACATTACCGGCAGCTTGCCTTGTCACATACTCAGGAGGATCAGCCCAACCCGTTCTTTTATGTCAGCAGCAGCGAGTGGAATCTCTATGATTATTTAATTGAAACGTTTCATTACCATAAACTGCCAGACGGAGCTTTTCTCCTGAACACCTTAAAGAGGTGGAAGGATTTAATAGCTACAGGTAAAACCGGACACGAGGGAAAATTACTTAGGGTAATGCGGATACTTGATGCTTTCCCGAATCAGAAATTTGTTTTTTTTGGGGACAATTCTCAGCAGGATCCTACTATATACGCTGCTATTGTAGAAAAATATCCACAAAATATTGCGGCAGTCTACATCCGGAACATCAGACCTGAAAAACAAGCAGATGCAAGGTCTGCTTTAGATAAAATTGAGCTCAAGGGAGTTAAAACCTGTTTGTTCAATAATAGTGAAGAAGCCATCATTCATTCAAAAAAAATAGGCCTGATAAAATAGTTTGTACGCTTTATCATCAGGTATAGCTTATTAAGAAATCGATTTGCCAAAAGGTGTAAACGCCAGGTTCATGAGTTTGAAATGCTGACGTCCGAAAGGGATGCCGACAATGGTAATGCAAAGCAATATTCCAAAGAAAAGATGCGTTAAGGCAATCCAGAATCCACCACAGAAAATCCAGATCAGGTTCATAATTGTTGACAGGCAACCGGTATTGGAGGATGTATCTTTAATTTTGACGCCAAAGGGCGCAAGGCCAACTATCGCAAATTTAAAACATTGAATGCCAAATGGTATGCCAACAATAGTGAGGCATAGGATCAACCCGCCAATAATGTATTCGAAGAAGATAAATATACCGCCAAAAATAATCCAGATGATATTGCCTAAAAAATTCATGTTTTGCTTTTTAAGTAAGATATCAAATGGCAGGCTTTGTTACAGCTGGATAATTAACGGCGAAGTTATTCTACCTCGCCTTCAAATACTAACTTTGCCGGCCCGCATAAAAATACATTGGTAAATTTATGTCCGTCGTAATCGAATTCTATTTTAATGTCGCCACCTAATACTTTGATCGCAGTTGTGATGTGGCCTGTCTGGTTTTTGTATTTTGCCATCGCCATTGCAACAGCGGTAACACCTGTGCCGCAGGCATAAGTTTCATCTTCAACCCCGCGTTCATAAGTACGCACGAATAAATGGTCGCCTTGATCTTCAACAAAGTTTACATTAATACCCTTTTCATTATAAGTTGAATTATAACGGATGCTTTTTCCTGCATTAAATACATCAAAACTGCTTAAGTTATCCTGTATGGCAACATAATGAGGAGAGCCTGTGTTCAGTACGAAAGCCTCGCCATCATTTGTGATGGAATCCACATCAATCATCTGAAGGTCAACCCAATCTCCCGATTCTGAAATTCTGGCATAATGGGGGCCATCTACTGCCAAAAAGTTAGTTTCGTTACCGATGACACCCAGGTGTTTAGCAAAGGCCACAATGCAGCGGCCACCGTTTCCACACATACTACCTAATTTTCCATCAGCATTAAAGTAGTGCATCTCAAAATCATAATCAGGATGTTTGGTCAGAAACATGAGCCCATCTGCTCCCACGCCAAAACGTCGGTGACATAGTTTTTCAACCATTTCATTATCAATGTTTTTTAGTGGTTCTGCAGTGTGATCAATCAAAATAAAATCGTTACCCGCACCCTGATATTTTAAAAAATTGATTTTCATTTATTCTTCATTATTTTATGCAATATTTGAGTTGCAATGTTTCTTCGGCCCCTGATGTTTTGTAATTTAACATTTTTTAACAAGGTTTGAAGCGCTTTGAAGATGCAAATATCGTTTATATGGTATTAAATTTGAATAAACTTACGAAAGAAAATTTGAGCAGATAAAAACTGCCTGAGCATCCTGCTTAAATCAAAGTGACCAGGTGCTTAAGCAAATTAACCGAAATCGATTATAGGCAAACCATTAGCTAGCAAAGTAGTTTATAACAGATCAGGTTTTTAAATTAACATTATCAAACAAGTGAAGTTACTAGAGTCTAACCAATCAATAGGTTTTAATGGCTTCATGACTATTAAAAAACAATATACAAACACATGAAAAAAATATTAGGAGTTACCGTATTAGCTGCCTTTATAGGTGGGGTAGCAGCGGTTGGGGGTTATAAGCTATTTGAGCGCAACCAAACAGGCAGTACAATTTCTGAAAAGCAGAATCTTTACTTTGCCAATAACCCGTTAAAGGTTTCATCTGCGGGTACTGCAGATTTTACACAGGCAGCAGCTGCAGTTGCGCCGGGCGTAGTGCACATCAAAACTACTTATGAAGCAAAAAGTGGTGGTAATGAACGCAGTTCATCTCCTTTTGATATGTTCGATGATTTCTTCGGAGGCGGTGGCCGTCAGGCACAACGTCAGCCAAGGGCAGCATCCGGATCTGGTGTGATTATCAGTCAGGATGGTTATATCATTACCAACAACCACGTGGTAGAAAATGCTTCAAAAGTAGAGGTTGTATTAACCGACAGAAGAAAAGTAGAAGCCAAGGTAATTGGCCGTGACCCAAATACAGATTTAGCCTTGATCAAAGTAAACGCTACAGGATTGCCGGTAGTAAAAATGGGTAACTCTGATAATGTTCAGGTTGGTGAATGGGTGCTGGCAGTAGGTTTCCCGCTAGATTTAAATACAACTGTTACTGCAGGTATTGTAAGCGCAAAAAACCGGAGTATTGGTATTATCGGTCAGGAACAACGTGGAAATGAAATGACGGAGCAGGAATACCGTGAATATCAGCGTACAGGTAAAAGACCACAGGCACCGGCCAACACCAGTATCGAATCGTTTATCCAGACAGATGCTGCCATTAATCCTGGAAACAGTGGTGGTGCATTGGTAAATGCAAGCGGCGAACTGGTAGGTATCAATTCAGCTATCGCTTCTCAAAGTGGTTATAACCAGGGTTATGGTTTTGCTATACCGGTTAACCTTGCCCGTAAAATTGTTGATGATTTTATGAAATATGGCTCTGTTAAACGTGGTTATATTGGTGTTAACTTCTTCCCGCTTAGTGCAGAGGAAAAACCAGATAACATCAAAACAAACGAGGTAAGTGGCCTATATGTAAGTGATGTAGTCGCTGGTGGCGGTGCTGCTGCAGCTGGTATTAAACCAGGTGACATTATCAAAAAGGTAGAGGGTGTGGTTATTAACGACTCACCTGATTTACAGGAGAAAATCGGCCGCTTAAATCCAGGTGATAAAGTGAAATTAAGTGTATTAAGAGACGGTTCATTGAAAGACATTACAGTAACCCTAAAAGGCGAATCAAGTGTTGGTTTAACCGCCAGCAACAATGCTGCAAAAAGTGTTGAGGTCTCTAAGTTGGGCGCAACGTTTGCTCCTGCTACGCAAGCCCAGAAATCTAAGTATGGAATCAATAGTGGGGTTGTAGTGACTTCAGTTGTTACTGGTAAAGCTTTCGATAACATTGGTGTAGAAAAGGGATTAATTATTACGAAAGTTAACGGACAGCCGGTAAGCTCTGTTGCAGATGTGCAGAAGGCGTTGCCAATGGGCAGAAACAATATGATCAATATTTCTGGTATTGGTGAGCAAGGAACTTACAATTTCAGCTTCCCTGCACAGTAGATTTCTTTAGTACAAAACTGAAGCTCCTTGATGTTATGTCAAGGAGCTTTTTTATTTATACCCGTTTTCTGTAACGGGCTTAGATTGACAGGGGCTTGGCAGGGGCTTAACAGGAGGTTAACAGGGGGTTAGTAGGGGCAAATGCCTGTTAACCCCCTCTGGATTCCCTGTTGAGCCCCTGTAAATAAACTATCAGTATTGGGCTGGAATTGAACAAAAATGCTGCGGTTGCAAAACGAAAAAGGCGGCAATCTGTAATCCAGATGCCGCCTTTTATATATTGGAAATTTCTATCTTATTGAGAACAGGATCCGTCGGGGATTTCTTTACTGATTTTTACCACTTTGGTTACAACCAGTGTAGAATCAAAGTCCTGGGAAACGGTAGCGGTATCAGATTTTGTAAAATAGCCTTCTAATTCAACGTAAACCGGTTCATAAGGTTTTTCGAAGCCAAGGTTGTTGTATTGCAGTTCAAGGTTTTTAACACTATCGGTAACCCAGTATTCACGTCCATCCTCACAAAGTGTAAAGGACTTCATTTCCGGGCCAAAGGTATACAAGCCTTTAACCATTTTTACATTCGTTTTATCACCCTCGGCTTTATTATCCCTATTACAAGCTGTAACGGCTACGCCAAGGAGCACAACGAATACTATTGCTTGCTTAAAAAACTTCATGTTATATAGTTTGATTTATTTGATCGATCTTCTTTACACTTAAATTAGATGACAAAGCAGATGCCAAAAATGAGAAAATACCAACAGTAATGAAAACTAATACAAAATCTTTCCATTTCAATCCTATCGGGTAGGAACTCAGCATCGACCCTTCTCCCATCTTTATAATACCGAAGGAATGCTGAATATAGTAAAATACAATACCAATGATTAATCCCAGTACGCATCCAGACATCGTAATCATCATCCCTTCTATGAGGAAAATACGTTTTATTAATTTTCTTCCTGCGCCCAGGCTACTAAGGATGGCAATGTCCTTTACTTTATCAATTACCAGCATCGTTAATGAGCCCACAACGTTAAAAATGGCAATGATCAGAATAAAGGTAAGGATGATATAAACCATGCTTTTTTCCGAATTGAAAATATGATGCAGAGAACTATTTTGTTCAGCCCGGTTTTTCACTGAAAAAGTATCACCAAGTTTACTGGCAATTTCACTTTTGAAATCATCAACGTCTACTCCCTGATTAAGATTGATTTCGAGTGATGAAACATTTACAGGCTCATCAAGTAATTCCCGGGCAAATTCGAGCGGCACAATGATGCCATTGTCAAACTCTTCCTGCACTTCGAAAACACCGCTAACAGGTATGCTCTTTAAATTGAAATCTTCAGTCGGATTGATAGAATTCACCGCAATCGTTTTCTTTGGGGAGTATAATTCCAGTTCGGTGAAGGGGTCGAAAGTATTAATCGCCAGATAACTTTGCAGGCCATTACCGATCACTGCGTGGTTGCCGCTCTTGCTTTTTAATACAAACTTTCCTTCTCTAATCGTACTGTCTAGTTTTGGATTTTTTAAATAAGCATCACTTACGCCTTTCACCATACCTACGGCCTGCTTGTTATTGTATTTTAACAGGGCATTTTCCTGCAGTACTTCAGCGAAAGCGTAAACAGCTTTGTTTTTTCTGAGGGAATTGAAATAAGTAGTGTTGGGGTCAAAGGTTTTGCCTTGTGCAGGCGTAATCTGGATTTGTGGGGTAACGGTATCAAACATTCCCAAAACCACCGTTTCCAGTCCGTTAAAAACCGAAAGTATAATAATTAGTGCGGCGCTTCCAACCATAACACCAACCATTGATATGCCTGATATCAGATTGATGGCATTTGTAGACTTCTTTGCGAACAAATACCTTTTGGCAATATAGAACGACGCATTCACGCTGGTAAAGATAGTTAAAATGTAAGATGTATCATGTAAGATGGAAAATGCAACCTGCCCTAACTCACTTTTCGTTAAAAGAAAGGATTGTGTTTTTTTTCAAACCCAATAGTTGTTGCCGGACCGTGGCCAGGGTAAACTTTGGTTTCTTCTGGTAATACAAAAAGTTTGGTTGAAATGTTTTCGATAAGTTGCTGATGGTTTCCGCCAGGAAGGTCGGTTCGGCCAATGCTGCCATAAAATAATACATCGCCCCCCATCAGGATATGATCTTCTTTGTTATAAAAACACAGGTGAGCAGGAGAATGTCCCGGTGCGAAAATCAAATCCAGCGTACTATTGCCGAATGACACTGTACCTGATTGAGGAAGAAAAACATCTGGTAAAGGAGAAAGCTCATAGTGGGTAAACCCCATTGATGGGGCATAACCCGGAATTGCACTGATAATCGTTAATTCTCCCTCGTTAAACTGAGGCTTTAGTCCGTAAGTATCGAAAACGAACTTATTGCCAAACACGTGGTCCAGGTGGCAATGTGTATTTAGCAGGAATACCGGTGTTAATTCATTTGATTTTATAAACGAGGCAATTTCGTTCTGCTCTGATGCATCGTACATCCCTGGATCGATGATTACACATTCCCTGGTTTCATCGAAAAGCAGGTAGGTGTTTTCACTGTACGCGTTAAAGGTGAATGTTTTTACGGTAATCATAGTTCTTTAGTTTTTCCACTTAAATGTTGAAATAAGCGTGTCGATATCAGTTTTAATGAATTTTATTACGGGTGCTATGGAATCATACTGCGGGCGTTCGTTAAAATAAAGTGCCCCTCTGAAATAATGTTTGATGCTATCTGTTAAGAAAAATTGTACGGACGACGCAGTATTTCCTTCTATGGCATAATACACGCCATAAACCCTTTTCTCTGGATAGTTAATTAGTTTCTGATCAATTGCACTGGCTTTAATGGTGTGCTTAAATGCGAGCTTTCGGGCATCTTCCACCATTTCGTTAAATGCTTCTTTTCCGGAAACATCATAATAGGTTAAATGCAGATAACCGTTGAATTGTTTAAAATGTAAGTTATACCAGTTTTTCTGTGCATCGCGGCTGTTATCCTGTTCAACTGAAGCATATATGGGATAAGAAAATCCGAAAGGCACAGGTGCAGTGAATGTCTGATATGATTTTTTGGGAAATTCAATTCTGTAATATGCCTTTGGTTTAGGGCTGTAATCATTATTCCGACAGGCGGAAAAACCCAGCAGTAGTGCAAATGGTAAAAGAATTATCTGTTGTATTTTCATAGCATTAAACACCGGATTTGATTGCCTGGCTTTTCAATAATTAATCATCGGCCTGATTATTTATTCCAGATGGCCCAGGCTTTCTCTGCCTGTTGATATAACATTTCTAAACCGTTTTTGATTTGGGCACCCTGTGCAGCGGCCTTTGCCAAAAAGGCTGTTCCTAAAGGATTGTACACCAAATCATAAGCCAGGTAGTTCGAATCCATTAAGCTGTAATCTATTTCAGGATAAGTATCAATATTTGGCGACATGCCCAAAGGGGTGGTATTAATTAGCAGCTTATGCGATGCTAATATTTCGGGTGTAATTTCGCTATACAATATGGCGCCGGGAGTGGCCTTTCGGACAACAACCTGATAAGCGATACCCAGTTTTTCCAATACATATTTTACAGCTTTAGCGGCTCCGCCATCTCCAAACACCAACGCCTTTTGATGGTGGGGGGCTAACAATGGTTTTAGCGATTCTTCAAAGCCATAAGCATCGGTGTTGTATCCTTTTAAATAGTTTTCTCCATCGAAAGATTTGATGGAGATGCAGTTAACTGCACCTATCTGATCTGCTGCCTCATCAACTTCGTTTAAATAACAAAGTACATTCACCTTATGCGGAATGGTAACGTTTATGCCACACAGTGTGGGATTTGCGTTCAGTAAGTCAGGGAGAGCTTTAATGTCTTCAATGGGGAAAAGTTCGTAACGATGATCAGCAATCCTTTCGTTCAGAAATTTTTCCGTAAAGTATTTTTTGGAGAAAGAATGTGATAATGGATATCCGATTAGTCCGTATGTTTTCATATTCTTATCATATTAAACAAGGCAAGACTAATCCGTCGAATAAGAAAGATTAATCTTGCCTTGCCAAAAAAAATTGTAATTATTTTAATTTGTTCAGGAAATAATCAAAGGTATCTCCTCTAAGTCCTAAACGAATGGTTTCGAGCGGAATTACTTCAGCCGGTGCAATATTTCCTAAATTTACATTGGTGCCGATCAATTTGATGAACCAAACCTGTTGTTCTTTTTGTGGTGCTTCCCAGATGATGGTCTCCTCAGGGATTTGAGTTAAAATTTCATCAACCAAACCTTCACGAACCTCACCACTTCCGCGATATATACCCACATTTCCACCTTCACGTGCTTCGGCAATCACTTTCCAGGATCCTGCTTCAATTTCAGCCTGCATTAACTTTATCCACTTATAGGGGGCAAATATTTTTGCAGCGTCCTTGCTTCCAACTTCAGAAATAACCGTTACCTGCTTTGACAATTCGCTTATAAAACCACATTTTTTATCGTGTTCAATTTCGATAGAGCCATCAGAAACTTCGGCGTACTCCATTCCATACTGATCTAAAACACGTTGATAATCTGCAAACTGATCACGGATGATAAATGCTTCAAAAAGCGTCCCTCCGAAATAGGTAGGGATGCCTGCACTTTTATATAAAGCTAATTTTTCTTTGAGGTTTGGGGTAACATGCGATGTTGCCCAACCTAATTTTACGATGTCGGTATGTACGCCAGCAACTTCGATAAAATCTTCAACCTGGCGTAGACTCAATCCCTTATCCATAACCATCGTTAAGCCTTTCTGGCGTGGTTTATCTGGACGTTCAGGAACGTTTAATAATGGGTAATTCATATGTGTACAAAAGTGAAAAAAATTTTGAGATTTATTTGTTAAATTTTTCTCACAAGGCTGTTACCGAATATATCGGTTTATAACGTTGATAATGGCGCTGTTATCCTGCAGCTGGGGCAGGTATTCAAATAAAATATAATGTTTTTCAGGATCGGTAGTCAATGCGGTTTCGAGGTATCCCAATGCGTCGGCATAGCTACCCAATGCGAAAAGATAAGCTACCATGCGATAATATAGTTCGGCAGCTTCCGGATTATTTTTAATTGCTTGTGCCATGGTTTCAGAGGCCTCTAACAATTTTCCCTGTTCGTAAAGTACCGTGCTGAAGTCCAGCCAGGCTTCAACATCCAGAGGATTATATTCGAGCACCTTTTCGTATGCCGCAATAGATTCTTCAATCTGGCCCAACTTATAGTAAGCATCAGCCATTGCAAACCAGAAGTCAGCATTCTCTGCTTCTAAATCAATTGCTTTCTTGTAAAAATGTAACGATTCGAAATAACGCTCCTCATGATTTAAGGTAACACCAATCCCAAACCAGGCATCAGCCATTTTCGGATCCATTTTTACTGATTTCTTATAATATGAACGGGCTTCGTCCATTTTTTCCAGTTTTTCGTAACACTCGCCTATTGCACAGTAAGTGTCGGCATTTGGTTGCTCGTATTCGAAGGTTTGTTTATAAACTTCAATAGCCTCGTCATATTTATCCAGCTGTACCAGCGCATTGCCTTTGTTGAAATAAGCTGAACTGAAATCTTCTTTGATCAGAATGGCATAGTCATAGGCATCAATGGCCTTCTCAAAAAGATTTAATTTGTGAAAGCTGTTGCCCAGGTTATACCAGGCGGCATAAGAATAGGGATCGGTATCGATATACTGCTGGTAGAATTTAATGCTTTCTTCCTGCTTATCCAGCACATCATAACAAAATGCCAGTTCGTACAAACCGTCCTGGTTTTCCATATTTTGTTCCAAACTTTGTTTAATATAGTTGATGGCGTTTTCATAATCGCCCATGCTTTGATAAACATAAGCCATTTGCAACAGAATTTCATCAGTACTTTCAGCCAGGCCAAGGGCCTTTTCGTAATTCTCCAGCGCCTCGCTAAACCGTTCGGTATTCTGGTATATATTTCCCCTTAACAAATAGATGTCGGGCTCTGATGATTCCAGCAACTCTGCCTTTTGCAGGGAAATAAATGCCTGTTCGTGATTGTTGGTGAGAATGTATAAATGTGCTTGTTTAATTAAAAACACCGTTGCATAAGGGTGCTGGTTAATGGCGAAATCAACCACCTGTAATGCTTTAACAGGATCATTTTTCTCGATGTAAAAATCTACGATGTATTCGAATGCGCCAGCATCAAAAAAATACTGATCCTGATTGCGAAGCATTTCTTCATAACGTTCCACAGAGCGTTGTGCGTCTTCGTTGGATTCAAAAAAGAATTCTTCTTCCATATCTATAATCTATTAAAGAACCGTGCCAGTATCAGATAAACACATTATAAGTTTAATAATTTAAATTGTTCGTTTTACAAATAATTATTAACATCAATCGTTGAAAACAATGTAAATGACTGAAAATAAAGCTTATCAGGTGTGATTATCGTGTTCAGATAATCTGTTGTTTTTTCAACATCGCGGTTCCTTTCTCCCTACTTTTACAAAAATAAGATAAATTTACGGGAGTAGGGTAATGAGTAGGTCATGAAAAAATGACTGTGACGGCCATTTTTTATCGGAACTGCAGGTAGATGATTGATATATACTTACCGCAAAAAAAAAAAGCTGACGATAAGCTTATATCGTCAGCCCTTTTTGTTTAACCCACTAGTTTATTCTTTGTTCAATTCTGCTGCAGCTTTATTAAATATATCAGCCTGCTTTGTTAGGTTGGCTTTCGCTATTCCGGTAGCCGATGCAGCTTGCTGTGATTTGCCTTGCGCTGCAGCTGAGTACGCACCTGAAAGTTGCTTGTTCAGGTAGCTTTGAAGTTTTAACCGTTCAATAACATTTCTGATATCCCCAATGCCTTTTTCAGTAACAGCGGGGTTATTGTTAGCACGTAAATACTGGAAATACTGACCGATTACCGCAAAGATTTTATTGCGATCGCCTTTACTCATAATGTCGGTGTAAAACGCCTGATGCCCATCTTTCGGATCTGCAACATATAACGCTGCAATTGAGGTTGAAATATGATCTTTTGTATCCTGATCCAAGGATGCCAAAGCCGCTGAACTTTGCTGTGGAGCCAGCTTGGAAAGGCCAGCAATCCCTGCCGCTATCACTTTGTAAGATCTGTCTTTTACACTCTCGTTCATCAGCGTGGTGTACGCTTGATCTCCTGTTTCAGCAAGTTTGGATATTGCAGCCGATCTCACTTCTGTATCTTTATCAGCTTTGGCCATTTGCAGGAGAACGGGTAAAGCGGCTGCTTTAATCTCCGCATCTTCGAGGTTTAAACCGTCAATGCTCAAGGCGCGTAAATCGCCCGAAATATCCTTTAATCCGGCAAGTAAAATCTGCTGACCACTTTTGGCCTTGCTTTGCATAATGAACTGTAAAGCTTCTATTCTGTTGGCATAGCCTGGTGCATTTTTGTACTGGTAATAATAGTTTTCTGCCGTTTTATTGTCATTGATTTCGCCCACAATAATTTTATCTACATCGAAATCGATTAGTGCTGGCTTTGCTGCTACTTCAAAAGCGAAATCCTGCTCACGCTGATTGATTAAAATCTCTTTTCGGATTTTCTGCCCGTTAACATAGATGTCAACCTTCACGGGTAACGTGAAGGTCTGAACGCTTGCATCTTGTGTTTGTTTTACTTTTATGGTTGCTTTTCCGTTGCTATAGCCGTAGTCTACTGCTAAAATGGGGTGCCCGCCGGCATAGTACCATTGATTAAAATAAGGACTCCAGTCTCTGCCTGAAACGTCTTCAAAGGCTAATCTTAGCTGATGGGTTTCGCCATTTTTAAATGCATTGGTAGTGAGGTATTTATTGAGGCCTTTGTAAAAGGCTGCATCCCCCAACTGATTTTTTAAGGCATAAAGAATTACCGAGCCTTTTGCATAACTCACGTTATCGAACATGTCTTCTTTATCGGCATAATGAAATCTGGCTAAAACAGGACTGTCTCCGTTTTTGGTAGAGCTGATATAAGACTGTAACTTTTCATATCTCGATCTGTCTTCGGCATCTTTCCCGGCATCATATCCATGCCAGATGATTTCACCAAAAGTTGCAAAAGATTCATTCATGGTAAGGTTAGACCAAGATTCTGCGGTAACGTAATCACCAAACCACTGATGAAAAAGTTCGTGTGCTATCGTTCCTTCTTCATTTCCATCCAACAGTTCACGGTCAGTTTTTTGAACATGTTCGCCATGCAGGGTAGCTGTAGTGTTTTCCATTGCGCCAGAAACGTAGTCCCTTGCCACTACCTGCGCGTACTTATTCCAGGGGTAATCTACACCTAAGATATCGCTGTAGAATTTCATCATAACCGGAGTTTTACCGAAAATCTGCTTTGCATAAGGCGCGAATCTAGGTTCGAGGTAATAATTTACTTCTTTGCCTTTGTAAGTATCTTTTGTGATTTTGAAATCACCAACAGCCATCATAAACAAATATGGCGAATGCGGTAAGTCCATTTTCCAGGTATCGGTTCTGGTACCGTTGGCATTTACTTTTTGGGTAATCAGTCTACCGTTTGATAGGGTGGTATATTTAGATTGAACGGTAATTGCAATTTCCTGAGTGGTTTTTTGGTCTGGTTTGTCAATAGTGGGGAACCAGGCAGAAGAAGATTCTGTTTCCCCCTGTGTCCAGATTTGTGTTGGTTTGTTAAGGTCGGTTCCGTCTGGATTAATAAAATAAAGGCCTTTAGCATCGGTTATTGCCGCGCTGCCCTTTACCTTAAGCTCATCTGGTTTGGCAGTATAGGCAATGTAAATGATATACTTTTCCGCATTAGTGTACTTCTTATTGAGTACTACAAATAATTTATTATCATGATAGGTATACTTTAAAGGCGTATTTCCTTTTGCGCCAACCAACGCTACAGTCTTGATGTCCATTCCCTGTGCATCGAGAGTTAGTGAATCGGTAGCATAAAAATGAGGCTTTAAGGTTAGCCATTCTTTACCATATAAGTATCGTTTCGCATAATCAAAAGATACATCGAGTTTAGTGTGTACCAAATCATTGACCTTGGTTGCTGTGACGCGGTAAGGCGAAAGACCGGCAGACTTTTCCGGTGATTGTTCTTGTGCAAAAACGGCATTTGAGAGGAGTGCAATAGCCAGGAAAAGGCTAATGCGTAGGGATTTTTTATTCATTTTTTATGATTTTAATGCATTTACCAGGTCACAACCTTTAACAATTGTGATAAAGTAAAGACTCAAATGTAGGCTGCTTTACTTTAATTTTTCGTTTTTTTGTGTAAATCGTTAGATATATGAATACAGATATTCAGTCTATTTTAAATGAGCTTGGTATAGAAATCAACAATGCCGCTTTCAGTACCGGAAAGGTTTGGGGAGGCAATTTAAACACTGAAAGTTTAGCAAGCTTCTCTCCTGTTGATGGAAAACTCATTGCTACAGCTAAAGTAGCCAGCCCTGGAGACTATGAAACCATTGTAGAAAAAGCAAAAACTGCTTTTGCTCAATGGAAAACCGTTCCTGCACCGAAAAGAGGTGAAGTGGTGCGCCAGTTTGGTGATGCATTGAGGCAGAAGAAAGAAGCTTTAGGAACACTGGTTTCTTATGAGATGGGTAAAAGTCTTCAGGAAGGGCTTGGGGAAGTTCAGGAGATGATAGATATCTGCGATCTTGCCGTAGGACTGTCACGTCAGCTTTATGGTTTAACCATGCATAGCGAGAGGCCGGGCCACAGGATGTATGAGCAATGGCATCCGCTTGGGATTGTAGGTATCATTTCAGCATTCAACTTCCCTGTGGCGGTGTGGAGCTGGAATGCGGCCCTGGCATTAGTCTGTGGCAATGTTTGCATCTGGAAACCATCAGAAAAAACACCGCTAACCGCAATAGCCTGTCAGCACATTATTGCGGATGTTTTTAAGCAAAATGATGTAGCAGAAGGCGTTTGCAACCTGATTTTAGGTGACCGGGTAGTTGGTGAATTAATGACAAATGACAGCAGGATTCCTTTAATTTCGGCAACAGGATCTACCCGGATGGGTAAAGAGGTTGCTGCTACAGTGGGCGCACGCCTGGGGAAAAGCCTTTTAGAATTAGGTGGTAATAATGCGATCATCATTTCTGAATATGCGGATTTGGATATGAGTTTGATAGGCGCGGTGTTCGGTGCCGTAGGTACTGCCGGGCAACGTTGTACATCCACCCGGAGGTTGATTATTCACGAAAGTGTGTATGACGCGTTTAAAGAGAAGCTGGTTAAAGCTTATGATCAGTTACGTATCGGCAACCCCCTTGATGAGCATAATCACGTGGGGCCACTTATAGATCAGGATGCTGTTGCAGCTTATCTCGATTCGATACAGAAATGTAAAGTGGAAGGTGGTAATTTTATTGTAGAGGGCGGCGTTTTAACAGGTGATCATTATACCAGTGGCTGTTATGTGAGGCCTTGCATCGCTGAAGTAAAGAATGAATACAAAATTGTGCAGCATGAAACCTTCGCTCCTATCCTGTACCTGATTAAATATAGTACACTGAAAGAGGCAATTGATTTACAAAATGGCGTGCCCCAGGGTTTGTCATCGGCAATTATGACTTTGAACTTAAGAGAAGCCGAGCAATTCTTATCTGCTATAGGTTCTGATTGTGGTATTGCAAATGTGAACATCGGCACATCAGGCGCCGAAATTGGTGGCGCTTTTGGTGGTGAAAAAGAAACAGGCGGCGGTAGGGAAAGCGGATCGGATGCCTGGAGAGCCTACATGCGCAGGCAAACGAATACCATCAATTATTCGGATACTTTGCCCTTGGCACAGGGGATTAAATTTGATTTGTAGTAAAAATAACATCAATAAAATGGAAAATATATCAGGGAAAAATGCATTAATTACTGGTGCAGGAAGAGGGATAGGCAAGGCAATTGCCATTGCCCTGGCGAATGAAGGTGTAAATGTTGCGCTGGTTGGCAGAACCCAGAGTCATCTGGATCAACTTGCTGAAGAGTTAAAGACATATCATGTTAAGGTGGCTACAGCTACGGCTGATGTAGCAAATCTGGACTCGGTAAACAGTGCTGTTGAGAAAATACAGTCAGAACTTGGATTCATTGATATCCTGATCAACAATGCCGGAATCGGAAAATTTGCCAAGTTTTTAGAGCTTGATCCAACCGAATGGCAGGAAGTAATACAAACCAATTTAATCGGTACTTATTTCGTAACCCGTGCTGTTGTTCCGCAAATGATGGAGAAGCAAACCGGAGATATCATTAATATTTCCAGCTCATCTGCTTTTAGTCCTGCGGCTGTAACCAGTGCTTATTCTGCCTCAAAAGCAGCGGTTAATGCATTTTCGACTTCTCTGATGCAGGAAATGAGGAAGCATAACATCAGGGTTACTGCACTAGCACCAAGTACCACTGCTACGGATATGGCAATTGATCTGAAGTTAACAGATGGCAACCCGGATAAGGTGATGCAACCTGAAGATCTGGCTGAATTGATTATTGCACAGCTGAAGTTAAACAGAAGGATTTTTATTAAAGACGTTTCTGCCTGGTCTACCAACCCCTAAACTGATAGCGTTACTAAATGACCATTTAGTAACGCTATTGATATTTTTTGCTAAAGCTTTTTAATAAGTAAATAGCTTTTGGAATCTCCCCAGTTTCTCGCAATCTCCGTGTCATCGTCAGGATAATAGGTTTGTTGCAGCGAAGTAATAACAACTGTATATTCATAACCTGCCAGTGTTTTGCTAAACTGCATCAGCTTTCCGGGATAATAAAATTCCTGCTTATTTTTTGTTGCTTTCAGGCTATCTCTCTTGAAGGCGGGTATGGCTTCTTTGAAAATTTTGTTTACGTCAATGTATAAGACTTCTATCGCATCTACTGATAAGGTCAGTTTGTTTCCTGCATTATTGCTATTGGTTTCTATTTTGTGGCCATTTACTACGAAATTTTTAGGCTGAGGGTAAGTGTTCATCTCTATTGCATAATCATAGCCCTTAACCTTTAAAATCTCATTTTCATCATTCACTAGTGTGAAACTAATGCTCTTTCTGGCAGTTCCTTCGTCTTTTATCTTTAGCAACGCCATTGCCGTATCTATTTTATCTTCCCGCTGCTTATAGACGTAATCATTTTTAAGTTCTATTTTACGTTCAATTTCAGAAAGATCTTTTTTAACAAATGGCTGAAGGATGGCTAACCCATGGGCTTGTATGAGGTATCTGATTACGGATGGTCTCTCTTTCAGGTCTTCAGGTTTCTTCGATTTCAACATTCTTTCCAGTCGGTTCAGCTGCGAATACTTTGAAACTGAAAACGCACTCTGCGGGCCATAAGTAGCCAGCAGAGCAATGAGGCAAAGGCTTACAGGAATGGTTTTGATATTTTGTTTTTTACTGAACAGGAAGTAGATTGTAATGGCCGCCAGCCACAAAGCCAATACGATGATGATGTACCGGCTTTCGGTAATTCCATAATGCCCCACACGTTTTGATACGGCAAGTGTTAGCAGTATGATTAATGGGATAAGCATGACGTAAAAAAACTTAGAAAATAATTTAATCCAGCCATTGCCGGCAGTATCCTTTATTGGGTAAATTAACAGCAACGATAATATGCCAAAAACAGCGTAACCCAATACTAAGCTCGACACAAGGCCTTTGGGTAATTGCCAAAGGATGATGATCTTAATTTCATAAACCAATAGTATGGCCAGGTAAATGGTCATCAGCGGAATGAGCACGAACTGGGTAAATATTTTTAAACCTTTTGGATAACTGTGATCTTCATTTAGGCCGGGAATATCAGTAGGTAACCCAGAAAGGAAGAATATGGTATTGAAACCTGCAGTAATAATGGCAAAAACTATCATGTAGGTAGACCATCTGATATCTGCTGCAAATAGACCGTCTATGGCAACCAGGGCAATTGCCAGTCCTGCAAACAGCACCGCCGAATATAAGGCTGATGTTAGAAACCGCAGGAAGAGGATTTTATTAAACTGCCAGAACCCCTGAGTATTGTCACTGCCCGTAAATGGGGAAAAAGCGACTAAAAGATGAAATGCGAAGGCCAGCAGCACAATCCTGAACATGTCTGCAATTCGATGGATTGGGTCAAGCAGAAAGAAAATCAGCACGCAAAAGGCGAGCGCAACCATTCGCATCATCCATTTTTTTACAGTTGGATAATTGTTCCGTTCTGCAAATAAATCCAGTGCCAGCATAAATGCCAGTGCCAGGTTCATCATTATGATACACTTTATGAGCGTATCACGAAGTTCTTCGTGTAACTCAGTTCGCTGCCTGTAATCGGAAAGGTGAATATAATAACACCAGCAAAATGTAGCGCAAAGCGCAAATAAAAATTCAAGCGGGAACCGTCTAATGACGTTTATTAATCCGGTGTAAAGATGATTTAGAGACGGAAGCTTCATATTTGCGTTTCATAGAATATGTAGTGAAGATAATACATAATTTTTTGTTAAAAAAGGTTAAAACGTTTTATAAAACTAAGGGATTAGTTTACTTTAGGGGAAACAAAACAATCTACTTAATGAAACGACTCTTACTCTCTGTGTGCCTGCTGTTTTCCTTTGGCACCTGTTTAAAGGCGCAAACACAGCAGCACAGCATTAAAGGACGCACGATCGATACTGCTTCAACAACACTACTGTCTGGAACATCCGTGGCGATTTTAAATGCCAAAGACTCTACACTGGTGAAATTTACACGGACATCTGAAAATGGGACTTTTGAACTCAATGGCATAAAAAACGGTAAGTTCATTTTATTAGCCTCTTATCCAAAATACGCCGATTTTGTGGAGCATTTTACCCTCGATTCAACTACCCAGGTCAAAGACTTTGGGAAGATAAATTTAACAGGCATGGCAAAGCTTTTAGCCGATGTCATTATTAAGGGTAACCGCGCAGCGATGAAAATAAAAGGGGACACTGTTGAGTTTGACCCTAAAGCTTTTAATATCGAGCCCAATTCGAAAGTAGAAGATTTGCTTAAGCAGTTTCCAGGTATACAGGTAGATAAAGACGGAAAGATTACCGCACAGGGTAAAACTGTTCAGAAAGTATTGGTTGATGGAGAAGAGTTTTTCGGTGACGACCCAACGCTGGTAACCAAAAACCTGCGCGCAGATATGGTTGAATCTGTTCAGCTTTACGACAAAGCGAGTGATCAGGCCAGTTTTACCGGTATCGACGATGGTGAAAAAACCAAAACAATCAATGTGAAACTGAAAGAGGATAAAAAGAATGGTTATTTTGGTAAAGCACAGGGCGGGTATGGAACTGATGATTATTATTCCGGACAATTGATGCTAAACAAGTTCTGGGGTAAAAAGAAGTTTTCTGCCTATGGTATTTTTGGCAATAACGGTACAGTTGGTTTAGGCTGGGATGACCGGGATAAATATAGCGGTAGCGCCATGACGATGAGCGACGATGGATATATGTATTTCAATTCAGGTGGCGATGATTTTGATAGTTACGACGGGCAATATAACGGTGAGGGCTTACCGGTAGCACGAACGGGAGGTTTGCATTTCGACAGTAAGTGGAATAAAGACAAAGAATCGCTAAATACGAACTACAAAATCGGATCGATACGGGTAAGTGGCGACCGGAATACCATTAGCCAGAATAATCAAACTGCTGGGGTGATCAATAACGTGTCGGATCAATACAACAATAATGATATGTTCAGGCAGAAACTGGATGCCACGTACGAAATTAAATTAGATACCACCTTAACGCTTAAAGTAAGTGTTGATGGAACTTTAAAAGAAAGTAACACCTTCAATAGATATAACACTGAAAGCCGGAATGGCGCTGGTTCGCTTATTAATTCAACCGACAGGAAGCTCGAGAACAATGTAAAGGATCAGGTGTTTAATGCCACTGCTTTACTAACCAAGCGGCTTAAGAAAAAAGGACGTACCCTTTCGTTAAGTTTAAGTGAATCTATCAACAAAAGCGATACGGAAGGTTATCTAAACTCGGATAATAAATTTTATGCAACAGGTAGGCCTGACAGTTTGATTAATCAGTATAAAGTCAACCAGATTACCAATTCCACCTTCAGGTCTAATCTAGCTTATACAGAACCCATAACGACTTCTTTAAGTGTAATTGTGAATTATGGATTGAGTTTAATGAATGGTCAATCAGACCGCAAATCTTTTAATCAATCTGCAAATGGTGTATACAATATTTTAGATACTGAGTTTAGTAATGATTATGAACTGGACCAGATCATCAATCAGGGCGGTGCTGTATTAAATTATAAAAAAGGAAAATCAATTGCAACCTTAGGCTCCAAGTTCAGCGGGGTTAACTTCAAACAGTTCGATGTATATAACAACAGGGCGTATACGCGCAATTTTGTCAATTATATGCCTCAGGCTTCCTATCAGTATCGGTTTTCACAGCAGAAATCATTAAGGTTTAATTACAACGGTAACACCAATCAACCTACCCTGGAGCAAATTCAGCCTATTCGTGTCAATACGGATCCATTGAATATTACGCTTGGTAATCCCGAATTGCGTCCTTCTTTCAGAAGTAGTATAAGCGCAAATTATAATTCTTATAAAGTGATTTCCGATCAGTCAATCTGGCTAAGCGCCTATTACAGCTTTACTGCAAATCCGATTGTGAGCGATGTGGTTACGGAGACATCGACAGCAAAGAGTACTTATAAATCTGTCAATCTTTCTAATGAAATACCATCAAACTTTTCATTTAATGGTCAAACGAGCAGAAAAATAAAAGGCATTGATATGAACGTTGGTATCAATGGTTATGTATACGGAAATACCTCTTACAATTACATTACCAGCCTTGTAAATGGTGTTGGTAACCGGGTGTTAAACAATACAAAAAATTATGTTTACCAGGGTGGGGTTAACATTTCAAAATATATAGAGAAAAAGTATAATTTCTACGGACGTTTTGGGCCTACCTACAATGTTGCCAGGGCGAGTGTGAATACTTCCAGTAACAGTGATGGATGGGGATGGGACGGTTATGGAAGAATTGAAGTCCAGCTTCCGGGTAAATTTGAGGTTTATACTGACGGGCAATACGAGTTTAAGGGAGCAACCCAAACCTTTAACCAGGATTTTTCGCGTTTTCTCTGGAACGCTTCGGTATCTAAAAAGTTTTTCAAATCGCAAAATTTGAAGGCCTCTTTAGCAGTGAACGATATTCTTAATCAAAATGTTGGTTTTGACCGTTCTGCCTCGAATGGGAACATAACACAAAGTAGCTATACTACTATTCAACGATACTTTTTGTTCTCCCTAATATGGGATTTTAGTAAAATGGGTGGTGGTCTTCAAACAAAAAAATAATCATGAAAAAAACGCTTAAATATCTCATCATAACTACACTTACTTTCGTTAATGCAAACCTGTTTGCACAAAATGTACACTTCGTTCAAAACGGGGTAATCGAGTTTGAGAAAAGATCGAATATGTATGCCATTATCAAAAAGAAGATTAATAAGGAAAACGAGTCCTGGTACGGACCGGCTTTTGATCAGTATAAGAAAAATTTCCCTCAGTTTAAAGTCTCAAAAAGTAGTCTGAGTTTCACAAAAAACAAAAGTTTATATAAATGGACTTCGCCTGAAGAGACGATGAGCAACAACTGGGTAACAAGAGATTTGTTTGCTGATTTAAAGAATACTATTGCTACTGATTTTAATACACAAACAAGTACTTCCCAAAAACGAGTTTACGAGGAAACCTATCTGGTTAAGGATAGTTTGCGTAAAATTAACTGGAAAATTACCGATGAAACACGTGAGATTGCAGGGTATGAATGCAGACGGGCAAATGCGGTGATTATGGATTCAATTTATGTCGTAGCTTATTATACTAATCAGATTGCAGTGTCTGGTGGCCCTGAATCTTTTACAGGCTTGCCTGGCATGATTTTAGGCCTTGCTGTGCCTCATGAGAATATGACCTGGTTTGCTACTAAAGTAACCGAGGTTACCGTTCCTGAAAAAGATCTGACTGCACCAGTAAAAGGAAAACCCACTACAAACGCGGCCCTGGGTAAAATTGTAGCTGGCGCACTAAAAGACTGGGGTTCGGAGGCCTTATCAGCTTCGAAAGTTTTCAATTTTTAACAGTCCATCGCATTTGTTCAATCATCGTAGTTGGCTCCGGGATATGTCATCTAATGTACCGGGAGCCAATTATCAAAGCTTTTTTAGCGCATTGTACACTATTCTGGCTACTTCTCTGGCACCCTCTGGCTGGAAATGGGTGTTGTCTTTTTGTCCTTTCGGATAAGCAACATATTTACCCGAATCCAGATTCATAAAATAGTTTCTGGCCGAAAAATCTTTCCCTTTCTTAGTAAAGAACTTTGCCGAAAGTTCATTCAGGTCGATCATTTTAACATTAAGCTCTTTGGCTACATCTTTTACTGCCTGTGGGTAATCGGTATGAGAATTGAATAATTTCCCCTCTTTCCAGGGACTATTCCTGGCAACCGGTGTTAGTAATACAGGAATTGCTCCTTTAGCCCTTGTGTCTTTGACATACATTCTCAAATAATCTTTATAGCCAGGAATATCTACGTAGCGCTCGGGACGGTCTTTTGCACCATCATTATGGCCGAACTGGATCAATACCAGGTCATTCTTATTCAGAGAATCCATTACCTCTTTCCATCTGCCTTCGTTAAAAAAGGTTTTGGTGCTTCTTCCGCCTTTTGCCTTATCGATCACAATGGCACTGTCACCTTTAATCAGTTTTCGGAGCTTAGGTAAACTGTCTGAGCTCAGAAAAGGTTGAAAAACCTGCCCCCAGCCGGTGATAGGGTATTTCTTCTCCATATAATCTTTTTCCATACTATAGTCGGCTACAGTAGAATCTCCGATTAAGTAAACTTTAACCGGCGGAGACTTTAACAGGAATGACATCAACAAAACTGCAACGCCCAGCGATGCAACTACAAAAGGGTATCTTTTCATTATAAATAGCAGATTTTAATTTACGGTATCAATTTTTCTATTTTAAACCAATCATATTCCGCCACACCAGAATCATTGGTTTGGGTATCTCTGATCGAAAATAAACCCAGCTTGGCTCCAATCCATTGTCCGGCAGTTGCCTGAAACACCTCACCGGCATTAAAGAAGTTTATTCCGTCTTCGCTATAACTGAACTGACACTGTGCCCCCTTCAAAACCCGTACACGCAATTGCAGCTGTCCGGATTTAAGTTTAACGATCTCTTTTTCATTTTCGGTTTTTGCCTTATCTGCATTCTGGCATACACCATATACGAGATACAGCGCGTCCTTTTTACTCTTAATGCTGAGCTGAGCGTAACTCCTCCCCATTACTACAAGGCCTGTCTGTTCATTTTCTAACTTTGGATTGGGTTTAAAATTTATTTTGGCCGTTGCCATAAATTCCTCTGCAGGAAACTTCTGCATCAGTAAATTCGGTACATCCCAAAGGTTTTTTGTTTCGTCAGGAACTTTTGCGCTGTAGAGTTTTAGTACGCCTTTGCCTGCGTCGGTGAAAAACCAGGCTGGCTGAGGATTGGCCTGCCATTGCCATTGCAGACCTAAAGCAATAGTGTTGAAGTCATCGCTTTCTGCAGGTGTTGCAATGGGGTAAACTTTACCTATATCAGGCTTTTTATAAACCGTTACCGGCTCACCCGTCCCATCACCATCTTGATCTGTTCCTATAACTGGCCAGTTGTTAATCCATTTCATAGGCTGCAGGTGCACTACTCTTCCGTAAGCATCTTTATCCTGAAAGTGTATAAACCAGTCATCTCCTTTCTGGGTATTTACCCAGGCACCCTGATGAGGGCCGTTAACTATTGAATTACCCTGATCCATCACTACTTTTCGTTCGTACGGTCCAAATACATTTTTACTTCTTAATGCCAGTTGCCAGCCAGTAGACACACCGCCGGCAGGCGCAAACAGATAGTAATACCCATTTCTTTTGTAAAATTTTGGCCCCTCAATGGTCGGGTCGAGTTCATGGCCGTCGTAAACAATTCTACCCGTTGCCATTGCCCTCGTTCCGTCGGCTGATAGGGGCATCACTGCCAATACACTTTTGATACCGGCACGACTACCTGCATAAGCATATGCCAGATATGCTTTTCCATCGTCATCCCAAAGTGGGCACGGATCGATGAGACCCTTCCCGCCTGCTACCAGTCTTGGTGATGACCATTCGCCGGTAATGCTTTTTGCTTTGGTTATGTAAATTCCGAAGTCCGGGTCGGGATAATAGATATAAAACTCGCCGTTTCTGTAACGAATAGACGGAGCCCACACGCCATTTCCGTGCTGTGTTTTTTCGAAATGTTCAAATGGTGGCTGGCGTTTCAAAGCGTGTCCGATAATTTTCCAGTTAACCAGGTCTTTTGAATGGAGGATGGGCAGGCCGGGTATGGCATCGAAACTGGACGCAATCATATAAAAATCATCGCCTACTCGAATGGCATCAGGATCTGAATAGTCTGCATGCAGAACCGGGTTTTGATAGGTTCCGTTACCCAGATCGGATACCCACACTTTCGAAACTTCAGCTGGCTTTTGGGCCTGAGCAGCCATGGTTGCAAAAAGGATGATAGCAAGCATGGAGTGCAATAAGTATTTCATTTCCATTGTATTTGGTTAGGAGTAAATTGCTCAAAATCTGCAGCCACATGATCCTGGTAGTGTATCACCGCAAATATTGGCTTGTGAACAAGAATAAGCATTTTTTAGCTGATGCCCAATCTTTACTATGCAATCGTTCCCGACATCGTTTGCGGTGTTTATTATTTATTTTTTTTCTTTCTGCTGATTTATAATGTTTAACATTGTTTATCATATATTGTAAAACACGGCTGCGTGGTGGAGTTTAAACCTTTACGTGGCCGATTTTATTTTACTCTAACCAGATTTATGAAATCCATTATCCTATTTTTATTCACCATCATTTCTTTTGCCGTAGATGCAATGGAAATAAAAGCAGATTTTGTAGTCGCTGCAGACGGAAGTGGTAACTTTAAAACCGTACAGGAAGCGATTCAAGCTGTTCCTGATTTTAGAAATAAAGTAACCGTAATCTTTATTAAAAAAGGTATTTATAAAGAGAAGCTTATCCTTGCGGCATCTAAAAAAAACGTGAAATTTATTGGAGAGAGTTTAAACGAAACCATTTTAACCTATGATGATTATGCACAGAAGAAAAACACTTTTGGGGAAGAGAAAGGTACTTCGGGCTCATCGAGTTTCTATATTTATGGGGAAGGATTTTCTGCTGAAAACATCACCTTCGAAAATTCGTCTGGTCCGGTTGGCCAGGCCGTTGCCGTTTGGGCAGGAGGAGATAAATCTGTTTTCACCAACTGCAGATTTTTAGGTTTTCAGGATACGCTATACACTTATGGGGGAAACAACCGTCAATACTATAAAAATTGCTACATTGAAGGAACGGTAGATTATATTTTCGGTGCGGCTACCGCCTGGTTCGAGAACTGTATCCTCTTTTGTAAAAAGCAAGGGTATATTACTGCTGCTTCCACTGCCGATACGACCCGCTACGGCTATGTTTTCAATAACTGCAAAGTTAAGGGAGACGCGCCGATAAATAGTTTTTTCCTTGGGCGTCCATGGAGACCCTATGCCAAGGTTGTGTTTTTAAACTGTGACTTGCCAGAGCTGATTCGTAGTGAGGGATGGAATAACTGGGGCAAGGCGAGTAATGAGCAAACAGCCTATTATGCAGAGTATAAAAACAAAGGAAAGGGTGCCGATACCAAAGGCAGGGCAAACTGGTCGCATCAGCTTTCAGAAACTGAATATAAAAGTTACATTTTGGAAAACGTTTTCCGTGGGTGGTTGCCTCAATGATAAGTAGATTGTAAGTTCTTTTAAGTCAGTATCTTAAAGTATACCTTTTTTCTTTTTTTGTTGCGTTTTCCGGCAACGATTGCATAGATTTCTTTTCTCTTTTACACCCAAACAACGTACACTTGTTATTACGATAACCAAATATAATTTAACAGCACAAATAATGAAACATATTTCTGGTAGTTTATACCGTTCTAAAATAGCTCTCGCATGTATTTTTTTGTTATCTGCAGGTTCGGTGCTGGCACAGTCAAATCCTAAACTTCCAGTCATACAGCAAGTTAATTTTAGAAAGGACACTACAAGCATCGTTTCTCTAGGTGCTAAAGGTGATGGTATTACTTTAAATACCTCAATGATTAATCAGGCAATTTCTGCTGTAAGCAAAAAGGGTGGGGGGGTCGTATTAATCCCATCGGGATTATGGTTGACTGGCCCTATTGAACTTAAGAGCAACGTAAACCTTCATCTGAAGCGTGATGCCATCCTGCAGTTTACCGATGATTTCAATCAGTATAAACTGGTTGAAGGCAATTGGGAAGGGCAACCTGCATGGAGAAACCAAAGTCCGATTTCGGGTACTGATCTCGAAAATATCGCCATTACAGGTACAGGTATTGTAGATGGTAATGGTGGTGCATGGCGCATGGTTAAAAAAGATAAGCTTACGGAAACACAGTGGAAGAAATTAATTGCTTCAGGTGGTGTGGTTAGTGAAGACGGGAAAATGTGGTACCCATCCGAAAAAACAGTTAAAGGCTCGAAAACTAAAAATGCAGGGGTGATTGTTGCCGGAAAAACTGCTGCTGATTATGAAGATATTAAAGATTTTTTAAGGCCAAACCTGGTTGTACTTACCAATTGCAAAAAAGTATTGTTAGAAAGCGTAACCTTTCAGAATTCGCCGGCATGGAATTTACATCCTTTACTTTGCCAGGATTTAACGCTACGAAATTTACAGGTGAAAAACCCCTGGTATGCACAAAACGGAGATGGTGTTGATGTTGAATCATGTAAAAATGTACTTATTGAAGGCAGTACCTTTGATGTTGGCGACGATGGCATTTGTATTAAATCAGGAAGGGATGAAGCCGGGCGCAAGCGAGGCGTTCCAACCGAAAACGTGATTGTAAGGAATAATGTGGTTTACCACGCACACGGCGGTTTCGTGATTGGCAGTGAAATGAGTGGTGGTGCCAGGAATATCTGGGTTTACGATTGTTCTTTTATTGGCACTGATATTGGCCTGCGTTTTAAAACCACACGTGGAAGAGGCGGCGTAGTGGAAAATATCTTCGTGAACAATATCAATATGATCGATATTCCCGGCGAAGCTATTCTGTTTGACATGTATTATGCTGCTGTTGATCCTGTTCCGTTGGCAGGAGAAAAACGTGAGGCAATTAAAACGGTAACAGTACCAGTAACTGAAGCCACACCCCAGTTTAAAAATTTCTATATTAAAGACGTCGTTGCAAACGGCGCTGATAAAGCAATTTTCTTCAGGGGTTTACCAGAGATGAATATTAAAGGTGTTCAACTTGAAAATGTGACCATTCAGGCAAAAAAAGGAATTGAAATCATTGAGGCATCAGGTATCTCGCTTAAAAATGTTAAGGTCATTACGGATGATACCAATCCGATTGTAAGCGTACAGAATGGTACAAACATCAGCTTCAACGGACTTCTATATAAAAACGGTGCTGATCTTCTGTTTAATATCAGTGGCGATAAAACCAGGGGGATAAAAGTTACCAGAACAGATGTGTCAAAAGCAAAGAAAACATCGGCATTTGGCGAAGGTATTAATCAATCGGTATTGGAAATTGCAAAATGAAAAACATGAAGAAAACAATTTTATATACAGCGGTAGCCATATTAGGATGCTCATCTTTTGTACAGAATGGTTTTGCTCAAAAGAAACTTTCTGAACAGTTGACATTAACTGCGATGGAAAAGCTTTTTCAGGATACAACAGTTTTAAAAGGTGCAAAAGGCCCGAGATGGAGTTATGATATGGGGGTGGTACTTGAAGGTGCAGCGGCAGTTTGGCGGAATACCGGTGACGGAAAGTATTTTAAATACATCCAGTCTTCCATGGATGCCTACCTGGACAAAGAAGGAAATATTGCCACCTATAAAGCTGAAGATTTTAATATCGACAATGTTAAAAATGGCCGATCCCTTTTACTGTTATATAAAGTAACCGGTCAGCAAAAATATCTACTTGCGGCCACACGTTTGTACGATCAGCTGCAAAAGCAGCCCCGTACCAATGAGGGAGGCTTTTGGCATAAAAAAATATATCCCAATCAGATGTGGCTGGATGGCTTGTACATGGGGGAACCTTTTTATGCTGAATACGCCAAACTGATGAAAAAAGACGCTGCATTTGATGACGTGGCAAAGCAGTTTATCTTAATGGAAAAGAATGCACGTGACGCAAAAACGGGCTTGCTTTACCACGGTTACGATGAGAGTAAAGCCGAGCAATGGGCAGATAAGACCACAGGACGCTCGCCAAATTTCTGGGCAAGGGCAATGGGTTGGTACATCATGGCTCTGGTTGATGTATTAGATAATTTCCCTGAAAATCACCCACAGCGAAAGGAATTGTTAGCGATATTAAACCGTACAGCGACTGCAACTGTAAAGTATCAGGACCACAGATCAGGTGTTTGGTTTGATATCATGGATATGCCCGCACGAAAAGGCAATTATCTTGAAAGTTCAGCATCGAGCATGTTCGTTTACGGACTGGCAAAAGGTGTTCGGAAAGGCTGGTTACCCCAATCTTTTATGGCTGCGGCGAATAAAGGTTATGCCGGACTGAAAAAGGAATTTGTTGAAAATGCCGGTGATGAACGTGTAAACTTAACTAAAACGGTTTCTGTTTCCGGTTTAGGAGGTAAGCCAAAATACCGTGATGGAAGTTTCGATTATTACATCAGTGAAAAAGTAATTACAAACGACCCCAAGGGTATGGGGGCATTTGTATGCGCTGCGGCAGAGATGGAAACAGATGCTTTACCGAAACCTGGTAAGGGCTTAACTGTAACGGTTGATAAATTTTTTAATAACGAATATATAACCGGTCCAGCCGGAGATAAAATCCCCTTTCATTATGTTTGGAATGAAGATGATAACAATGGATTTTCATTGTTTGGTAAGGTATTCAACGATGCCGGGGTGAAAACAACTACCTTAAAATCTGCGCCTACAACTGCAAATTTAAAGGGTACGAATATTTATATCATCGTAGATCCGGACACTGAAAAGGAAACGGCCAATCCCAACTTTATGACTGCGGAGCATGCAAAGCAGGTTAGTGAATGGGTAAAGGCCGGTGGCGTACTGGTATTGTTGCTGAATGATGCAGGAAACTGTGAAATAGCGAAATTTAATGTTTTGCCTGAAAGCTTCGGTATTCACTTTAACGAAGATAGCCGCAATAAGGTGCAGGGGGCAAACTTTGAGCAGGGTGCTGTTTACATTCCAGCCGGGAATTCCATATTTAAAACAGCAAAAAAGGTTTACATCAAAGAAATTTCAACCATTGTTGCGAAGAGTCCTGCAGCATCCGCATTAACAGATAAAGGAGATGTGGTTATCGCAACAGCTAAATATGGAAAAGGAACCGTTTTCGCTGTTGGTGATCCCTGGTTTTATAATGAGTATATCGATGGAAGAAAGCTGCCCGCGGAGTTTGAGAACTTCAAAGCCACTAATGATTTAGTGAGCTGGTTAATTAAGCAGGTTCCAGGTAAGAAATAAAATCTCCGAGGATAACAATGAAACTAGCAAACATGATGAGAATTAAAATATTGGCAACCTGCTTTTGTAGCATTCTGCTTGCGACATCTTATGGGCAGGTAGCAACAGATTCTACTGCAGAAAAAATGCTGGTTTATCAACTTGGAAACGGGGGTTGGCCTAAGCAGCTTGAAGATAAAAGTGTGGTGAATTATGATGCTGGACTCAGTCCGGAATTACTGGCTAAAATTAAGTCAACTAAAGATCTGCATGCAACCTTTGATAACAAAGCCACCAGCAGAGAGGTGATTTATTTGGTTAAGGCATATAAAAAGACAGGGAACAAAGCCTATTTACAGGCTGCCGAAAAAGGGATAGATTATATTCTGACTGCTCAGTATGCAAATGGTGGCTGGCCGCAATATTACCCGGATAAAGCATTGTACCGATCGGAAATTACTTTCAATGATGATGCAATGATTAACGTATTAAACATCCTTCAGGATGTTGCAACCAAAAGAAATGATTTCGAGGCGGTAGATGCCAAATACGTTCCCAAAGCCGCAAAAGCAGTTACGACAGGAATAAATTGTATTTTACAAACACAGGTTAAGCAAAATGGTCAGCTAACTATCTGGGCTGCCCAATATGACAAAGATTCCCTTCTGCCTGCAAAGGCGCGGAACTTTGAGCCAGCATCATTGGCCACGAGCGAATCGGTGGGTATTGTCCGTTTTCTAATGTCCCTGGATAAACCTTCTAAAGAGATCAAAACTGCTGTAGCAGCTGCTTTAAAATGGTTTGAGACGTATAAGATACAGGGTTATCGTTTCGACAGGGAAAAAGGAAAAGTGGCAGCGCTGGTAGCCGATGATAGCAGCATGGTGTGGGCCCGGTTTTATGATCTGGATAAGAACGCTCCTATTTTTGGCGACCGTGACAATACCATTAAATCTAAACTGGAAGAATTAAGCCCTGAAAGACGAAGTGGTTATGCGTGGTACGGAAACTGGGCGCAAAAATTAATTGAAAAAGAATACCCGAAGTGGTTAGCTGCTAAGGGAAAATAGAAAATTTATATAACGGAAATCGTAAGAACATGATTTTAAACAAGGAGAATTTACAAAACATCAATGGTGACAAGGTTTTGAAGCCTACAGCCGGAATGCTGGAGTTACCAGAAAAAGTAATCCAATTTGGGACTGGTGTTTTATTGCGCGGTTTGCCTGATTACTTTATTGATAAAGCCAATCACCAGGGGATTTTCAACGGACGGATAGTGGTGGTTAAAACAACTTCCAAAGCAGGTGTTGACGATTTCGCTGATCAGAACGGCTTATATACGCTTTGCGTAAAAGGGATTGAAGACGGGGTTGTGGTAGAGGAAAATACCATCAATTCATCCATCAGTCGTGTTTTATCGGCTACCTCTGAATGGGCAGAGATTTTAAAAACTGCTCATCAGCCAGAAATGAAGGTGGTTGTCTCCAATACTACCGAGGTAGGTATAGTGAAAAGTGAAGATAAGATTACCGACTTTCCGCCACAGTCTTTTCCAGGCAAACTCCTGGCTTTTCTTTTTGAACGATATAAAGCCTTCAACGGCTCGGAAGAAAGTGGAATGGTTATCGTGCCTACTGAGTTAATCAGCGACAATGCAGACAAGCTTAAAGAAATAATTCTTGACCTGGCTATCCAAAACAAATTAGGCTGGGATTTTGAGAACTGGCTTAAAACGGCTAACCATTTTTGCAAAACATTGGTTGACCGTATTGTGCCTGGCAAACTCCCTGTCGAGGAACAGAAAGCAATTGAGGCGGAATTGGGTTACAGCGATGGTTTGATGATTATGGCCGAACCATTCAGACTTTGGGCAATAGAATCGTCAAGCGACAAGGTGAAAGAAATTCTATCTTTTGCAAAGGCGGATAAAGGTATTTTTATTGTTCCTTCGATCGATAAGTTTAAAGAGTTGAAACTTCGTTTACTAAACGGAACCCATACCATTAGTTGTGGCCTGGCTATTCTGGCCGGATTCCACACTGTTAAAGAAGCCATGCAGGATGAAGAGTTCTCAAATCATGTTTTAACACTCATGAAAGAGGAGATTGCACCTGTTGTAGAAAGTTCGGACATTACCCAAGATGAAGCGATCACCTTTGCAAAAAGCGTAGTAGACCGTTTTAGTAATCCGTTTCTTGAACACCAGTGGCAAGCCATTACACTCAACTATACCTCAAAATTACAGATGCGTAATATGCCTTTAATCAGAGGTTATTATGCCCTGAAAAATGAAGTTCCACAGCTTACGGCTCTGGGGGTTGCGGCCTACATCGTATTTATGAATGTGCATAAAAACGGTGACGTATATACTGCAGGTGTAGATGGTAAAACCTTTCCGATACAAGATGAAATGGCCAGTGAACTTTATGAATACTGGAAAAATCCGGAGACCGTAGTTGATAGTATTCTGGGCGACAGAAGGCTTTGGAATAAAAATTTGAATAATTATCCTGGTTTTAATGCTGCAATAAAATCGCACGTTGAATCACTACAAAATAAAGGTGCTAAGGAAACTTTAAGTAACTTACACAAAGAAAGAACAGCTTAAAAAATGGTGACTAGAATTTTAAAAATCCATCCTAACGATAACGTATTGGTAGCCTTGCAAAATTTAGCAAAAGGCGAAACGGTTATTTACGATGGGCAAGATTATATCCTGCATGATGACATTCAGGCGAAGCATAAGTTTTTTATGCAGGATATGAATGAGGGAGATCACATCATGATGTATGGTGTGTTGGTAGGAAAAGCACAGCATTTCATTCCAAAGGGTGGATTGATGGACACGGAGAACACGAAACATGCATCTGAACCTTTTGAGTTCAAGCCTTACCATTATCAGTGGCAGGCACCTGATGTTTCTAAGTTTGAAGGAAGAACCTTTAATGGATACCACCGGAGTGATGGCCGCGTAGGTACTGCCAATTACTGGTTGTTTATCCCGACAGTTTTTTGCGAAAACCGCAATCTTGATGTGATCCGTGAAGCTTTACATAATGAGTTGGGATATGCGGTAACTGATAAATATAAATCGTATGCGCATCATCTTGTAGAAGCCTATAAGAACGGAGAAAATATCGAAGATGCCGATACCACTTCCATCGGACAGGCCAATCCGGTTGCGAACCGTATTTTTAAAAATGTAGACGGCATTAAATTTCTGAATCACCAGGGTGGTTGTGGAGGTACCCGCCAGGATGCAGCCGTGTTAAGCAAGCTTCTTGCTGCTTATGCTGATCATCCAAATGTTGCCGGAGTTACCGTTTTAAGTTTGGGATGCCAGAATTTACAGGTAAAGGATTTTATGGACGACCTTAAACAGCGGTCTCCAAATTTTGATAAGCCTTTATTTGTTTTTGAACAGCAGCAGTCGCAAAGTGAAGAGCAACTGGTAAAAGAAGCCATCAGAAAAACTTTTATCGGCTTAACCGAAATCAATAAAATTGAACGTCAGCCTGCACCAGTTAGCAAACTGGTTTTAGGGGTAAAGTGTGGCGGTAGTGATGGCTTTAGTGGTATTAGCGCAAACCCTGCAGTGGGTTATACTTCAGATTTGCTGGTAGCACTGGGAGGGACCGTTCTTTTAGCTGAATTTCCAGAGCTATGCGGCGCCGAACAGCAATTGATTGACCGTACGAAAGATGAGACCGCTGCGCGTAAATTTATTCAGCTGATGACTGCCTATAACCAGGCCGCAGAAAATGTTGGATCAGGCTTTTTCATGAACCCATCACCGGGAAATATTAAAGATGGTTTAATAACCGATGCCATAAAAAGTACCGGTGCAGCCAAAAAAGGAGGGACATCGCCGGTTGAAGATGTATTAGATTACACCGAACCGGCAACAAAGCCAGGATTAAACCTGGTTTGTACACCTGGAAACGACGTGGAAGCCACAACAGGTAAAGCAGCTTCCGGTGCAACATTAAT
This sequence comes from Pedobacter frigidisoli, assembly GCF_032678525.1. Classification (GTDB taxonomy): domain Bacteria; phylum Bacteroidota; class Bacteroidia; order Sphingobacteriales; family Sphingobacteriaceae; genus Pedobacter; species Pedobacter frigidisoli_A. Next base: position 326,215 of record NZ_JAVTSE010000002.1, on the reverse strand, counting down.
ACTGTTTACCACAGGTTTGGGTACCCCTACCGGAAATCCTGTTTGTCCGACGATTAAAGTAGCCACTAATAATGTTTTAACCAAACGTATGGGTGATATCATTGATATCAACTGCGGTCCGGTAATCGAGGGGGAAAAAACCATTGAGCAAATGGGTGAAGATATTCTGGAATACTGTATCAGGGCGGCAAGTGGGGAAGTGATCCCTAAGGCTGTTCTGTTAAATCAGGATGATTTTATTCCATGGAAACGTGGCGTAAGTCTTTAACGGACATAGAATTAATAAAAATTTTTACAGTTAGCGGGTTTCATAATCGCCCACCCGCTTTCTCCAATTATAAAGAAAAGAATGAAACCTTTTTTAGACGACAATTTCCTTTTGGAAAGCGAAACGGCTGTAAAGCTGTACCACGATTTCGCAAAATCATTACCCATTATCGATTACCATAATCATTTAATTCCAGAGCAGATTGCTAATAACAAGCAATTCGAAAATATTACTCAGGTTTGGTTAGCAGGCGACCACTATAAGTGGAGAGCGATGCGTGCAAACGGCGTTGATGAAAAATATATTACAGGCGATGCATCAGATTTCGAGAAATTTGAAAAGTGGGCAGAAACTGTTCCATATACGCTGAGAAATCCTTTATACCACTGGACACATTTAGAGTTGCAGCGGTATTTTGGCATCAACGATATTTTATCAGGTAAAACTGCACGGAAAATCTATGATGAGTGCGCGGCCAAATTACAAACATCGGAATACTCGGTACGTGGTTTACTGGCAAAAATGAATGTGGAAACCGTTTGTACTACCGATGATCCCCTGGATAGTCTGAATTTTCATCAGCAACTGGCCTCAGAAGGGGTAGCTTTGAAAATGTTGCCTGCTTTCCGTCCGGATAAAGCCATGAACAGTGACGATGTGGAGGGATTAAACGAATACATTGATAAGCTGGAAACTGTTTCGGGGATTTCAATTACAAACTTCCAACAGTATATTGATGCCTTAAAAGGCCGTCATGACTATTTTGCTGAAAACGGTTGTTCGGTGTCTGACCACGGTTTGGAGCAAATTTATGCTGAAGATTATACCGATGAGGAGATCACCTCTATTTTTGATAAAATAAGAAGGAAACAAGCCATTTCGTACGATGAAAACCTCAAATTTAAATCGGCGATGCTGATTTATTTTGCAGAGTGGGACCACGAAAAAGGATGGGTTCAACAATATCATCTGGGCGCCTTGAGAAACAATAACGCCCGCATGCTGCGCCAGTTAGGGCCTGATACAGGCTGGGATTCGATAGGCGATTTTAGTCAGGCGCGAATGCTTTCTAAATTTTTAAATCGTTTAGATAATCAGGATAAACTGGCTAAAACCATTATTTACAATTTAAACCCTGCCGACAATGAATTAATCGCGACCATGATCGGGAATTTCAACGACGGATCTGTTGCCGGTAAGGTTCAGTTTGGATCAGCGTGGTGGTTTTTAGATCAGAAAGACGGAATGATTAAGCAATTAAATGCCCTATCAAACATGGGCTTGTTAAGCCGTCTGGTAGGAATGTTGACCGATTCGAGAAGTTTCCTGTCATTCCCCCGTCATGAGTATTTCAGAAGAATAGTTTGTAACCTGTTTGGAGAGGATATTGAAAACGGTGAATTGCCTGCTGATTTAGAGTGGGTGGGTAAAATAGTGCAGGATATTTCGTACTTTAACGCAAAAAATTACTTTACATTTTAACCATTATAAGGCTTTTTGAAAGGAAATCGTTGGAATAAAATCATTTCAAACGTTTTCCTTTCCTTTTCATACAGTTGATAGAAACTGCATAAAATGCGCCACTTGAATATAAAAATGAGCGACCAGATATCAACCCTGGTAAAAAAGGGAGAAAAAGTTTTAAGTTTTGGGGAAATACTTTTGCGCATCTGTCCGGATATGGATGGACAATGGCTCAAAGAAAATAAACTGCCGTTCTATATTGGTGGTGCCGAGCTTAATGTAGCTACCGCATTAGCATTGTGGGAAGTGCCATCTACCTACTTGTCGGCGATGCCCGCTAATTCAATTACTGAGGAAATTGTAGCTTATCTGAATGAAAGAAATGTAGATACCACACCAATGGTTTTTCACGGTGATCGTTTAGGTTTATACTATCTTCCGAAGGGAAAGGATTTGAAAAATGCAGGTGTAATTTACGATAGGGCAAATTCCTCCTACGCCGATTTAAAAGTTGGCCAGATCAACTGGGATAGTGTTTTTGAAGGCGTAACCTGGTTTCATTTCAGTGCCATTTGTCCGGCAATTAACCAAACTCTTGCCGATGTTTGCCTGGAAGCTGTTAAAGCAGCCCATGCCAGAAATATTACTATATCTCTTGACTTAAATTTCAGGGCCAAGCTTTGGAAATACGGTAAGCAACCCATAGACATTTTACCACAGCTGGCAGAATATGCAACCTTAATTATGGGCAATGTATGGGCAGCAAATAAAATGCTCGGGACTGCCATACACGAAGACTTATTGCCATCGGAAGGTTATGCCAAAGAAACTTTGTTACAACAGGCTAAAGATACTTCAGCAGAAATTCTGAAATCGTTTCCCTCCTGTAAAGCTGTGGCCAATACCTTTCGTTTTGATCATGGTAAAGGAATCAGGTATTATACTGCACTTTATGCAGATGGTACATTAACGGTATCGCCAGAATACGTATCAGAAGAAATTTTAGATAAAGTAGGCAGTGGAGATTGCTTTATGGCCGGATTGATTTACGGATTTTACCAGGGCCTTACGGCTTCAGCAACATTGAATTTCGCTACAGCTGCCGCATACGATAAATTATACATTCCGAGTGATGCTACAACCAGCACTGTTACGGATATAGAAAAAAGAATTATACGCCATGACTAACAACAAACACAAAATTTTAGATGCCATCCTGGAACAGGGAATGCTCCCGCTTTTTTATCAGGATAGTGAAGCAGGCAGTGTAGAAATCCTCCGCACCTTATACAAAGCTGGTGTTCGTGTTTTTGAATATACCAACAGGGGTAAATCGGCATTGCCGAACTTTAAAAAGCTAAAAGAGGTACGTGATGCAGAAATGCCCGATCTTTATCTGGGTATTGGTACCGTAAAAACTCCTGCAGAAGCGCATGCTTTTATTGATGCAGGAACCGATTTTATTGTGGCCCCTATTGTAAATCCGGAGGTTGCAGAAATTGCCAATAAAATTGGTATGCTCTGGATTCCCGGTTGTATGACGCCAACCGAAATCAGTGTTGCGCAGGAACACAAAGCGATGTTAATCAAAATTTTTCCAGCCAATATTCTGGGGCCTGAATTTATTTCATCAATCAAAGATTTATTTGCCGGACAGCTGTTCATGCCAACTGGCGGAGTAGAAATTAATGCCGATAACCTCAAAACCTGGTTTAAAGCTGGCGTTTGTGCGGTAGGCATGGGTAGTAAATTAATCAGTAAAGACGTAATGACTAAAGGGCTTTACGAGGAGCTGCACGATAACACGGTATTGGCGCTGGACCTTATTCAACAAAGCAAGTAATTTTTTTTAGAACCTAACCAAATGAAACAACCAAAAACAGGCAGCTACAGGTGGACAATATGTTTGCTTCTATTTCTTGCCACAACAATCAATTATTTAGACAGACAGGTACTTTCGTTAACATGGACTGATTTCATTAAACCAGAATTTCATTGGGACAATAATGACTATGGAAATATCACCGCATTATTCTCAATTTTTTATGCAGTTTCAATGCTTTTTGCTGGCAGGCTGGTTGATAAGTTAGATACCAGGAAAGGTTTCTTATGGGCTATCGGAGTTTGGTCTGTTGGGGCATGTTTACACGCATTTTGTGGTATTGCCACCGCCGGTATCATCAACGGAAACTGGTTTGTTGGTTTTGAGGGTGCGAAAGAAATTATTGCCCGGGTTAATGACACAGGAATGGTTGTTTCGGTTAGTGTAACCCTATTTATTTTTGCCCGATTTGTATTGGCTGTTGGTGAGGCTGGAAATTTTCCTGCCGCCATTAAGGCAACGGCCGAATACTTCCCTAAGAAAGACCGCGCATTTGCAACGAGTATATTTAATGCCGGTGCAACCGTAGGCGCTCTGGCGGCCCCTATTACTATTCCTTTTATAGCCAAAGCTTACGGATGGGAAATGTCTTTCATCATCATTGGTGCTTTAGGTTTTATATGGATGGGACTATGGGTATTTGTTTATAATAAACCAGAATTACATAAAAGAGTTAGCGCGGAAGAACTTGCCTACATACAGCAGGATTTGATTAATGACCGCAAACTGGCAGACTATGTTGAAGAGACTAAGGAAAAGGTTTCTTTCATTGATTGTTTCAAATACAATCAGACCTGGGCATTTGCTTTTGGTAAATTCATGACTGATGGCGTGTGGTGGTTTTTCTTATTCTGGACTCCTGCCTATTTGAAATCGGTGTATGGAATGGATTCAACGCAAAGTGCACTGCCTTTATTCGTTTTGTACATGATTACCCTGCTTTCCATTATCGGAGGTTGGTTGCCAACCTATTTCGTAGATAAAAAGGGGATGAATCCTTATGAAGGAAGAATGAGAGCCATGTTGATTTTTGCCTTCTTTCCGCTTCTTGCTTTGGCAGCTCAACCGCTTGGTCACATTACTTATTGGATTCCGGTAATTATTATTGGTATTGCCGGTGCGGCACACCAGGCCTGGTCGGCGAATATCTTTTCAACTGTGGGCGATATGTTTCCAAAAAAAGCAATAGCAACCATTACCGGTATTGGTGGTATGGCAGGTGGACTGGGCTCTTTTATTATCAATAAAGGATCTGGATTATTGTTCGACTACACGGGTAAGAATAAAATTGACTTCATGGGATTCAAAGGCGAGGAAGCTGGTTATTTCATTATCTTCTCTATCTGTGCCGTTTGTTATTTAATTGGCTGGATCGTGATGAAAAGTCTGGTTCCAAAATATAAAGTGATCGAGCTAAAATAAAAACCTTTGCAGGAGGCCTTTGTGTCTTCTGCACTACGCAAGATTAATCTACTTGAACCATAGATTAACCTAATTATAAACCTAATAAACAATCAAATTGAGCACACCGCTAAACCTCGAAAGTATTTTCGTTGAAGAAAGCCAGATTCCAGAGGAATTTAGGCTAAAGGAAGAAATCAATCAGAAGGAATTTCTTTCTAATGGAGAGATGAAAACCTGGAGTGGACCTTTTAACGAAGTTTTCTCTCCCGTATGTATAAAAACTCCTGATGGTTATAAACGAAAACGGATTGGCAGCTTTCCTGTTTGTACTGAAAAAGAATCTCAGGAAGCACTGGAAGCCGCTGTTGCCGCTTATGATAACGGTCGCGGACAGTGGCCAACCATGAGCGTGGCAGACCGAATTACCTGTGTAGAGAACTTTACACATAAAATGATGGAGCAAAAGGAAATAGTTGCGAAATTAATTATGTGGGAAATTGGTAAGTCATATGCTGATTCTGTAAAAGAATTTGATCGCACGGTTGAGTATATCTACGCAACAATAGATGCCTTAAAAGATATTGACAGACAATCCTCCCGTTTCGAAATTGAACAGGGTATTATCGCCCAGGTTCGTCGTTCTCCGCTTGGGGTAGTGCTTTGTATGGGGCCATTTAATTATCCTTTAAATGAAACCTTTACAACGCTTATTCCTGCACTGATTATGGGAAATACGCTGTTATTCAAACCACCTAAACACGGTACGTTATTACATTATCCCTTGCTTGAGGCATTTCGTTCAAGTTTTCCAAAAGGCGTGGTGAATACCATTTACGGAAGGGGAAATACAATTGTTCCGGGATTAATGAAATCCGGAAAAATCAATGTGTTAACCTTAATCGGATCAAGCAAAGTAGCTAACGAACTTAAAAAACTGCACCCTAAAGTAAACAGACTGAGGGCAATTTTAGGTTTAGATGCTAAAAACGCTGCTATCATAACTAAAGATGCAGATCTGGATCTGGCAGTTTCCGAAACAGTTTTAGGATCATTGTCATTTAACGGGCAGCGTTGTACCGCTATCAAAATCGTTTATGTGCATCGGAGTCTGGCGCAGGAGTTTTTAAAACGTCTATCTGCAGAGATAGGAAAACTTAAGTTTGGGATGCCATGGGAGAAAGGTGTGAACCTGACCCCTCTTCCTGAATTAAATAAACCGGAATACCTTAAAGAGTGTATCGATGATGCAGTTGCTCATGGTGCAAAAGTTGTAAACATCAATGGAGGACAAACATTGGAGACCTTTGTTTACCCTGCAGTAGTATATCCTGTAAACAGTAATATGAAATTGTACAGAGAAGAACAATTTGGTCCAATAGTTCCGGTAGTACCATTTGATGATTTAGAAGAGCCAATAGAATATCTAATTGATTCTCCACATGGGCAACAGGTTAGTATTTTCAGTAATAATGCAGCTGTAATATCTTCACTTATCGATCCACTCGTTAATCAGGTAAGTCGGGTGAATATCAACTGCCAATGTCAGCGAGGACCAGATGCCTTCCCGTTCACCGGGCGTAAAGATAGTGCCGAGGGAACGCTTTCGGTTGTAGATGCTTTACGGTCATTTTCTATCCGTTCGTTAGTGGCAACAAAGTTTACTGATGATAACAAGAAGCTGTTGAACGAAATTGTAAAAGGAGATGATTCGAATTTCTTAAGTACGAAGTATATCTTTTAGAAATTACTCCAAAACATAAACCCCGGATGAACAGCTGAAGGCTGTAAGTCCGGGGTTTTATTTTTTAACTTTACCCTATGCGTGGCGCACAGGCAAAGTTTGTTTTTTGCGTTTGTAAAACTAAGCTTTGGTTACTTTGACAGCAGTCGGGCCTTTTTGTCCCATCTCTACTTCGAAAGTTACTTTATCACCTTCTTTTATTTGCGTAATACATCCATTTGCATGAACGAAAATGCTATCTTGTGTCTCCGTGTTTTTGATGAAACCATAACCTTTGCTATCATTAAAAAAGCTTACTGTTCCTTTTTTAACAGGGTTTTCATCAATAATGTCCGCTTGTCTGGATACACCAATCTGAATGTCTTCAGTATTAATAACCTTTTTCTTAGCCGGATCAGGTGGGGTTGATGAGATGTTTCCGTTCTCGTCAACATATGCCATCATATCTTCAAGAGCTAAGCCTTTTTTTGCATTGGCCTGGCGCTCTTCTCTCTTCTCCAGTTTTTCCTTCTGTTTTTTTAAACGTTTTTTTTCATTCTCCTGTTTGGTGTAGCTTGCCTGAGATTTAGCCATATTTTATTTAATCCTTTTCGATGTTATAATGTTGAGTAGTAATGGGAATTGATCAAATATAGCAATAGTTAAGCGAAAATAACATTTTAATTATTCTGGATTTTTTACAGCCTGACATTATTTTCAATGTGATCAGACTCGCATTCCTCTTTTTCAGGGACATCCGGAGATAAAACTAAACAAAAGTGGCTGACGTTTTGCGTCAGCCACCTGTTTAAAATATGAGTATCGCTTTCAATAAATGACGGATTCACTAACTTACCAAACCTTCAATTTCTACTACTTCATTGGCATCTTTCGCGTAATCTACCCCATCAATTTCGAAACCAAATAAGCTTAGAAAATCTGAACGGTAACCAGCTAAATCGCCAATTGCCGGCAAGGTTTCAGTTGTGGCTTCTTCCCAAAGCTTAGCCACTTTTGCCTGAACATCGTCACGCATTTCCCAATCGTCGATTCTGATTCTTCCTTTCTCATCAACAGGAATATCGCTACCGGTATACAAGCGATCGGCATACAAGCGTTGTATCTGTTCAATTGTTCCTTCGTGAATACCTTCTTCTTTCATTATTTTGTATAACAATGAAATGTACAACGGGATCACCGGAATGGCGGAGCTTGCCTGAGTTACCAATGCCTTGTTTACTGAAACGTAAGCCTGACCATTAATGTCTTTCAGTTTATCTGAAATGGTGAAAGCGGTTGCTTCCAGATTATCTTTAGCACGGCCAATAGTGCCTTTCCGGTAAACCGGTTCGGTTAATGCCGGGCCGATATATGAATAGGCTACAGTTGTAGCACCCTCCGACAATAAGTTTTCTGCTTTTAATGCGTCAATCCACATCGCCCAGTCTTCGCCACCCATCACGGCAACGGTGTTTGCAATATCCTCGTCGGTAGCGGGCTCAATAGAAATTTCAGTTACATTACCGGTATGAAAATCTACTGTTTTATTGGTGTAAGTTGTGCCAATTGGTTTTAAAGTAGAACGGTGTAAAACTTCAGTAACCGGGTGTTTTCTTACCGGGGAAGCTAAACTGTAAATAACCAAATCAACCTGGCCTAAGTCAGCTTTGATCAAATCAATAGTTTGTTGCTTGATTTCATTTGAAAAAGCATCACCATTAATGCTTTTAGCGTATAAACCTGAAGCATGTGCTTCTTTTTCAAAAGCAGCACTATTGTACCAACCCGGAGATGCTGTTTTGCCTGCTGAGGGTGCTTTCTCAAAAAACACACCGATTGTTGCCGCATCAGAACCATAAGCAGCGGTAATGCGTGATGCAAGACCGAAGCCTGTAGACGCACCAATTACCAATACTTTTTTAGGACCGTTGATAGCACCCTTAGATTTTACATATTCAATTTGGTTCTTTACGTTTTGAGCACATCCGTCCGGGTGTGCTGTTAAACAAATAAAGCCCCTCATTCTCGGTTCAATAATCATGTTGTTCTTATTTACGTTTTGTAATCTTAAAATCGACCGCTGCTGAAATAACAGTCAGGGCCAAATCTTTAACGAAGATAAATGTTTAATCGATTAACGGTAAATGAAAATGAAATTAACAACTTGTGCGGAGGTAATTTGACCCGTATTTTCGTAATTTTAGCGGTTACAGATAACCGGAATATCTCAGAATGAAGAAATTATTATTGTTGGCCCTGGTATCATTCATGGCCAGTGCAAGTATTATGGCGCAAACACAATACCAGAACTCGGGCTGGTTTATGTTTTTAAACAATACCAAATTTAATAAAAAATGGGGTTTGCAGTTTGATTTTCAGGCACGCAGTGCAGATGACTGGAAATATGTACGGAATACGCTGGTTCGCCCTGCCGTGCAATATTTTATTAATGATCAGCATAATGTAGCCCTGGGTTACTTATGGCAGACTACCCAATCGCAGTCTGTTATTGCAGGTAATACATTTCAACATGAACACCGGATTTTCGAGCAATATATTTATACACACAAACTGAGCAGTATTTTCGCGAGCCACAGATTCAGGGTAGAGCAACGATTTATTGGCCGGGCAGGTGAAGATGTTTTTTCACAAAGATTCCGCTATTTTTTCAGGCTGATCCAACCATTAAAGAAGACAGAAGCAGCATTTGTAGCCGGGCCCTTTATTGCCCTGCAGAACGAAGTGTTTTTGAACATCCAGAATAACGACAAAATTAGCAATAGTGTATTTGATCAAAACAGAGCCTATTTAGCTTTGGGCTATCGTTTCTCGAAGAAATTTGATCTGGAAGTGGGATATATGAATCAGGCGGTGAAAAATATTTCAGGACACACCAATAATAATATTATACAGCTCGCAGTTTACACCAGATTCTAATGCTGTTTTAATGATTTAAAGTCATATTTGATGTCGGGGCGATGACAAAATGTTAAAGCATTTGTATTAGTTCGTGCTTTTTGCTCAATTTGCTGCGTGAAAAGAATATCGATATTATTTCTGGCAATGTTATTCGGAAAGAGAATGCAGGCCCAGGAAATCAAAGCCTCATCAACTGAGAACACTCCAGCATCAAAGAGCTTATTTAATCCCGAACATAAAAGAAACTTCTCCCGTAAAGGTAATTTTTATTTTCACTGGGGGTATAATCAATCCTGGTATGGAAAAAGTGACATTCACTTCCAGGGGCCAAATTATGATTTTACCTTGAAGGATGTGGTAGCGCATGATCGCCAGTCAAAACTCAGCTGGGATTATATTAATCCGGGATTAATAACTGTTCCACAATACAATATTCGTGTAGGCTATTTCATTAAAGATAATTATAGTATTTCCATTGGGTGGGATCACATGAAATATGTGATGGATATTCCGCAAAGCGTTGCTATTACCGGTCACATCGGTACCAGCATTTCACAAAATAATGTGCCAACCGGGAATATGGCAGGTGATTATAACGGTCAAACGATCAATGTTAAGGAAAGCATGCTCACTTACGAGCATACTGATGGTTTTAACTATGCTAACATCGAAATTGAGCGGTATGATGATATCTGGGTTGCTCCCGGAGGAAACACCTCATTAACGCTTGAAACCGGACTTGGTGGCGGGTTAATGGTTCCCAGGTCTGATGTGCGTTTATTCGGAGAGGGAAGAAATAATAATTTTAATGTTTCGGGTTATGGCGTTTCTGCCAAAATTGGTCTTAAGTTTTACGTCTGGAAAAATGTTTATCTTCAGAATACGACCAAAGTGGGGGCAACTAATTTAACAAACGTTCATACTACCGGATATGATAAGGTAGATAAGGCCAGTCAGAAAATTAATTACCTCGAAAATATGTGGGTAATTGGGGTCCAATTCTAAAACACAAGAGGCCGGTTGATTCAACCGGCCTCTTGTGTTTTTAGGCATTATCTTAAGCTTCAAGCTTTACCAAACGTTCTCCTTTTAAAACCGGTATGCTGTCGCAAATATTCAGCTGAAGGCAGAATACAACGTCTTCTTCAATATTCAGTTGTGCAAGGCGGTTACTGTGTGATGATTTATGTAGGTATTTTCTTAAATCATCTTTAGCGAGATTGTACAAATCTTCAGCAGCCACACTTGAATCATCAAAATGTTCGAAACTTCTGCGCAATTTGCTCACCACTGCTCCTGCAAATAAAGTGTCTTCCAGGTTAAACTGATCTTTCCAGCCCGCACAAAGCAAGAGTACATTTTTATCCTGGTGTTGCAAGTAATTGCATAGCGCATCTAAATTTAAAAAAGAGCCGATGACCACTTGAAATGCCCTCTTATTAGCCAGATGCAATGCTTTTGTGCCATTGGTGGTGGTTAATACCACGGTTTTACCCTCAACCTTTTCTTTAGTGTATGAGAACGGGGAATTACCAAAATCATAACCTGCAACTACTTCACCATTTCGCTCTGCGGCCAGTAAATATCCTTTATCGCTATAGTTTAAACAATCTTCTACATTGGCAACAGGAATAATGGCTTCAGCACCATTTTCTATGCCATAGGTGATGGACGATGTAGCTCTGAGGATATCAATCACCACCACAATACTTTGCTCAATATCGTAAAGATCAATCAGTGCCGGCGTTAAACAAACTTCTATTTTTTTTGACATAGCAAGAGATATGGGATGTGAGATTTAAGATGTGAGATCTGATATGTGGTACTTTCAGATCTCATATCTATGAGTCTCCAATCTATTTATAAAAAGGAAACTTAACCACTTTCGCCTTAATTGACGTGTTGCGGATAGAAATGAAAATTTCAGTACCTTCCTTTGAGAAATCTTTAGTGATGTAGCCCATACCAATTGCTTTTTGCAGGGATGGAGCCTGTGTGCCCGAAGTAACTTTACCGATCACATTGCCATCTGCATCAACAATTTCATAATCGTGACGTGGAATGCCCCGGTCTATCATTTCAAAACCAACCAGTTTTTTTTGTACTCCGGCTTCTTTCTGGGCTTGTAAAGCTTCTGAATTAGTAAATGATTTTGAGAACTTGGTGATCCATCCTAATCCTGCTTCAATAGGCGAAGTGGTATCATCAATGTCGTTTCCATATAAACAGAAACCCATTTCCAAACGCAGGGTGTCGCGGGCACCAAGGCCAATTGGTTTGATGTTATAGGGGGCACCTGCTTCAAAAATTGCATCCCAGATTTGATTTGCATATTGGTTTTCGAAATAAATCTCAAAACCACCTGCACCAGTATAGCCTGTAGCAGAAATCACTACATTATCAACGCCGGCAAATGTTCCTTTTACGAAAGTGTAATATTCCATCGATGCTAAATTTACATCGGTTAAGCTTTGCAATGCATCAGCAGCTTTTGGCCCCTGAATAGCCAGAAGAGAAGTCTGATCTGAAATGTTATGCATTTCAACACCTTTATCATTGAACTGCTGTATCCAGTTCCAGTCTTTATCGATATTGGAAGCATTTACAACCAGCATGTAGGTTTTTTCGTCAATTCGATAAACCAATAGATCGTCAACGATGCCACCATCCAGGTTGGGCAGACAAGAGTATTGTACCTTACCATCATAAAGTTTAGCAGCATCGTTGCTGGTAACCCGCTGAATTAAATCTAATGCATTTTCGCCTTTCAGAATAAATTCGCCCATGTGGCTAACATCGAAAACGCCTACACCGTTACGAACGGTTGCGTGTTCGGCATTAATACCTTCATAAGTTACAGGCATGTTATATCCTGCAAATGAAACCATTTTGGCTCCAAGGGCGATGTGTTTTTCTGTTAAAGCGGTATTTTTCATGATTAAAATCTAGTTGGCGGCAAAAGTACTAAGAAAATGAGAATCTTTTTGTTTAAATTTTATTGATTAAACTTCAGTGGTCGACGAATAAGTTAAGCACTCATCAACTCCTCATAAACCTTAAGCATTTTGACGGAAACCAAATTTACAGCATGGTCATTTTCTACCGTTTTTCTGGCATTTTCACCAATTTCCATCCACCTTTTAGGGTTGATGACACATTGTAAAATCGAACGATAAAACTCATCGGCGGTGTCAGCAATTAATATATCATATCCATGCCTGCAATTAATTCCTTCAGCCGCTGTTGCCGTAGCAATGATGCATTTCTTCATGGCCATACCCTCGATAATTTTTACACGCATACCTGTTCCTGAAATTAAAGGAACAATCATAATGGCTTTGGAGTTGATAAATTCTATGGCATCAAAAACTTCACCTTCCACGATCAGGTTTTCCGAATCATATTCAAAAAAGTGTTTCTGCATGTTCTTACCTGCAATATAAAACCGCAGGTCTTTATTCAGCTTTTCAATATCAGGCCATATATCATCGAGAAACCATTCCAATCCTTCCTGGTTTGGACGCCAGTCCATCGCACCTAGGTGAAACAGCGTTGGGAAACTTGTTTTCGATTTATCAATCTTATATTTCTCCAGATCGATGGCTACCGGAAATACACTCATCGGCACTTTGCATCCAAAGCGCAAAATGCTTTGTCTGTCGGGCTCGCTAATGGCAAAAATATGGTGAAAACGGTTAATCTGGTCTGTTTCGTAGGCTTTTAAACGTTGGGCCAGAAAGGCAAGATATTTTCTCCTGATCAAAAATTGCTCGGAATGAGATAAACGTTCCCACAGCGTAAACTCAATATTATGTGCGCGGTAGATTAGTCTTGCGTTGCTATTGGCCTTAACCACATCAAGATAAGGGACTACAAAAAGGCCCTCAAACTGGATGATGTCGAATGTGTTTTCGCGGAGCAGGTTTTCAAGCTGACGGGCTGCATCTTCATTGTAGTACCGGGATACATTGTAAGATTCATTCGTGAAGATATTGAAAAATGCCGACCAGACATTTACATCAACATCCAGATCCACTGTATGGTGCTTAATCTGTTCGAATATGGGGTCGTAAATATCTTCTACGTCAACCCGGCCTTTTTCGGGGTTGAGGCTGAATAAAGTGATATCTGCACCAAGTTGCAGCAGGCCTTTCATGGTGTTGTACACCACAATCGGATAACCACTGTTTGGTGGAAAAGGGATCTTCTTGGTAATCAGCAGAATTTTCACAATGATGTGAAAATACTAAAAATTAGGCGTTGTTTGAAAACAAATCTAACTGTGGTGCGCTAACAGTGAAAGTCTTGCGGTGAAATGGAGACAAGCCTATTTCGATTACCGCTTTGCGATGTGCAATGGTTGGGTAGCCTTTATTTTTCTGCCATCCGTATTCGGGGTATTCAATATGTAAATTACTCATAAATTCATCACGATGCGTTTTAGCCAGGATGGAAGCTGCAGCAATGTTCAGGTATTTTCCATCTCCTTTAATAATACAACTATGCGGGATTTGAGGGTAGGCTTTAAAACGATTACCGTCTATGACAAGATATTCAGGTGGAGTGTGCAACTTTTTTATCGCCCGGTGCATGGCCAGGAAAGATGCATTTAATATGTTTATGCGGTCTATTTCCTCATGGTCGCAGGATGCTACTGCCCAGGCCAGGGCTTCTCTTTCAATAATGGGGCGGAGCATATCCCGTTGTTCGTGACTTAGCTGTTTTGAATCGTTTAAACCCTCCAGTATAAAACCTTTTGGCAATATTACCGCGGCGGCGAATACTGGTCCGGCCAGGCAGCCTCTTCCAGCTTCATCGCAGCCCGCCTCTAAAAAATCGTCCTGAAAACAGCTTAATAACATGATGCAAATTTAATTATTAAGTATAATCTTTGTAATCATTTTCTAAAGGTTTATTTTTTACTAAACTGCTCAGTTTACGATTTCGTATCTTTATTTATTCACGGTTAACAATACTCCTGATTTTATGGAATTGTTTAAACCTGTGCATCATTAAAATGTTCAATAGTTAAAACACATATTATGAAACATTTAAGAAGACTTTTAGGATTGGCCCTGATTTCAATATCATTTGCTTCCTACGCTCAAACTGATAAAGAAACTACTGCAAAGATTGTTGGTAATAAGGCCTACAATTTCGTTGCCAACACCGCATTGCCAATGGCGAATAATGACATCAATAGAATTATGAGTGCAATGCCTGGCGCACAGAGTGGCACCATGATTAACCTGACAGGCTCGCAGTATGATGTTAAGGTAACAAAAGACAGTGTAGTCGCCTACTTACCCTATTATGGCAGAGCATTCAGTGCACCCTACAATTCGAATGAAGGAGGAATTAAGTTTACTTCCAAAAACTTTACCTATACAGAAAGCAAGAGTAGAAAAGGGGCTTACATTATTCAAATCAATACAAAGGATGTAACCCGGGAAAATTATCGGTTTACCATCAATATTTCACAAAACGGATATGCATCCTTAACCGCAAGTAGTGTAAACAAGCAGCCTATCGTTTTCAACGGCTACTTAGATGAGCCCGTTAAAAAGATTAAAACATCGAAGCCAGATCATGAGATCTGGCTTCGATGTTTATTTTTTGAATATTTTTACCTCAAAAATATGTGGCCATTTTTTACCGGTTACAAATAAGCGCTTGGTAGCTTTATCGTAAGCGATTCCATTTAATACGTTGTTGTTAACAGCATCCTCGGTTTTAAAATAACCTTCAGGTAACAGGCCCGAAAGATCAATCTTTCCTTCTACCGCCCCTGTTGCGGGATCAATGATGAGGATATTATTGGTTGTATATACATTCGCATATATTTTTCCATCAATGTATTCCAGCTCATTAAGTTGTTGAATACTTCCTTTATTATCGAATACGTCAATAGATCCTGTTTTTTTGTAGGAATCTTTATCCAGGAAAAATATGGTATTTGAGCCATCGGTCTTAAGGACTCTCTGGCCATCAAAGTTCAAACCCCACCCTTCCTGGGTTCCTTCGCCGTAGGAAAACTGTGAAAGCTTTTTAAAAGTTGCCTTATCGTATACAAAGCCAACTTTCTCCCGGTAAGTGAGTTGAATAATCTTATCACCAATCACTGTCATTCCCTCGCCAAAGTACTGCTTGTCAAGGTCTGCTTTCTTCAGTACTTTTCCTGTTGAGGGGTCGACCTTTCTTAAGCTGGAATTACCGTAATCCCCCGCGCTTTCGTAAAAAAAGCCATCATGATATTCTAAACCCTCAACATAGGAAGAAGTATCATGAGGTAATGTTTTAACTACTTTATAGGTATATTCAACAGGCGGCTGTGCAGGAAGAATATTGATGTTAGAGGTGAGTTCCTCCGGTTCGCCTTCGCCATAAATCCTGGCGGTAAGCAGGTGGTTTCCCAATTTCAGTCCCTCAGTTTTTACTTTAAAGGCTGCTGTATCTGCTTTAGCGGCAACCGTACCTGTATCAATCAGGTAAACAACTGAATCTACTTTCTTCTCTTTTCCAAATAGTACCTTGATTTCAAATTCCGTTCCTGCTGACACATTCTGACCGATCATCGGTGAAGCGAAGCTTCTGTAGGTGTTGGGCGCATCATCACTACAACCCGCTATAAACGCTAAAATTGCACATGCTAATAAGTTGTTTTTAATGTTTTTAATCTTGTGGCCAAAAAGCATCTTCTATATGATTTAATTTATATTCTTTATTAGTGGTAAAAGTAATTGCTATGATGTCAAACCGAATATCATGGCGGTGATTCATGATCGCGATGTAGGCAGTAGCTGCCAATTCCATTTGCTTTTGTTTATGCTTTTCAACAAAATCCTCAGGCTCGCCAAATGCAGCTGAACTCCTTGTTTTCACTTCTACAAAAATGATAACCCGGTCTTTGCGGACAATTAAATCTATCTCAGATTTTCCGCTCGTCCAGTTTTCGTCGAGGATTTCAAATCCCTGCTTTTGCAGATATGTTTTTGCAATACCTTCTCCTTCTTTTCCTAATTCATTATGTCTTGCCATTTGATCAATAATTAAATGATAAACTGATAGAATGGGATGACTAAGTTTGAAAGTATTAATTTTTGTATCAGGTTCAAAATAAAAATCGAATCTTTCGGGCTAAGACTGAAAATAAAATCTCTGCATATTGATCTTATTTAACAATTACTGACCCCAGAAATTTTGATATCTCCCTTTCTACACCCTTAATCACACCGTATCGTTGCATTAAAATCATTTGATTATCGGTGTCTTTCTCCTCTTTTATTTCCTTTAGCAGATTAGTTAATATTTTATCAACTTTACGTTTTTTCAGGTGAAAAATTCCGCCCAGGATAGTTGCCTTGAGGTTCATGCTTTCATCTTTAACATAAATTAAGTGCTTGTTTAACCAGTTTTCACTCAATGCATATTCGGATGTAGATAAGGTGATCGCCAGATCTGCAATATCACGTTCCTCGTGTTTTATAAAATGATTGGCTGTAGGGAGTCTGCCCTGATCAATTTCTGAGCTATAATGGTCTACAATTTTCTTGCAGAGTAAATCCTCAAACTCCACATCGGCCAGGTTTTGCATAATGAACGGGCCTATATACATATCATCGATCTTATCCCAGTTTACGAACTCGTGCCCATATGTGAGCAACAAGCGAACAATCTCCTTTTCCTGTATCTCATCGGTATTCGCTGTTTGCTGCTCCTGGCCACCAGGCCCTGCACTATCATCCCATAAATCATCCGGTGGTCCAAGGGGCTCAGGCGGACCTGAAGAATATGGGCTATTATTCGAATTTACATTCCCAGCCCTTTGACTTCCTTCAAAGTTTTTTTTCAACTTAGCGGAACGCATTTTGTTCAGCTCGCTCATTAAAATACTTTCTTCAATTTGCAGCAGGTTGCTCGACTCGCGTACAAAGACCGAAGCTTTAATCGGATCGGGTATTTTGGCAATACTTTCTACAATGTCGCGTATAATGCCTGCGCGTTTGATCGGGTCGTTTCCGGCGTCTTTAAGCAATACATTTGCTTTATACAGGATAAAGTCTTTCCGGTTGTTCTCGAGATAAGTTTTGAACGCTCCCGCTCCAACGTGGTGCATATAAGAATCTGGGTCATGCCCATCCGGGAAAGAAACAATTTTAACGTTAAGCCCCTCTTCCAGAATCATGTCCAATCCTCTTAAAGAAGCCTTTATTCCTGCGGCATCGCCATCAAACAGAATGGTAATGTTTTGAGTGAAACGGCCAATTAGCTTAATTTGTTCCACTGTTAATGAGGTTCCTGAAGAGGCCACCACATTCTCAATGCCAGCCTGATGAACGGAAAGCACATCGGCATAGCCCTCTGCCAGATAACAGTTATCCAGGTCGCGAATGGCTTTTTTGGCATGGAATAAGCCGTAAAGCACATTAGATTTATGATAAATCTCGCTCTCAGGCGAATTCACATATTTGGGAACATTTTTGTCGGTTTTTAGGGTTCTACCTCCGAAACCAATTATTCTGCCTGTGAAATTATGAATGGGGAACATTACGCGACCGCGGAACCGGTCGTAAATTTTTCCATTATCATTTTTGATGGATAATCCTGTAGATTCCACAAACTCCATTTTATGTCCCGCTCCTGTTGCGCTTTGAGTAAGTGCATCCCAAACATCGGGTGAATAACCCACTTCAAATTTCTTTAGGATATCTTCTCTGAATCCCCGTTCTTTAAAATAGCTGAGGCCAATAGCTTTTCCTTCCGAAGTATCCCAAAGCTGTTTTACAAAGAATGCCGCCGCATACTGCGATACAATATAGAGGCTCTCTTTAGCACTCTGTGCTTCGGCAGCTTCGGGCGACAGCTCTGCTTCCTCAACTTCGATGTTGTATTTATTGGCTAAAAATTTAAGTGCTTCAGGATATGAATATTTCTCATGATCCATGATAAACCTAACGGAATCACCACCTTTGCCACACCCAAAGCATTTATAAATACCTTTAGTTACCGACACGTGAAATGAAGGCGTTTTTTCCCCATGGAAGGGGCAGTTGCCAATTAGACTTGTTCCGCGTTTTTTTAAGTGCACAAAATCCCCAACTACCTCCTCAATACGGGCGGTATCCATTATCTTATCTATCGTTTCGCGGTTGATCATATACGCACGGCGCTTTCCTCTTCTTGTTCACCACAAAGATAACAGAGAAAAAACACAAAGAACACAAAGAAATATCTTTGTGTTCTGATAAAATGCCTTGTTAAGGCTGAGGTTTTAAGAAATATTATTTTACCAAGGGCAGTAACTGGTCAGCAACCAGCTGATTGCCTGTTTCATTTAAATGAACGCGATCTACTGTTAAAACACCTTTTTCCTTATCTTCAGGATTGTTTTTATTCTCGTATTCCGTGAATACTTTTCTCAAATCACATACGGGAAGGTTGTTCTTAGCAGCAAGCTCGCGAATCCCGGCAGCATATTTATTCAGATCCCCGTCTAAAGGATTGGTGCCGTCTTTCCTCTCGCCCACAACTGATGGCGTAACCAAAACTACTTTACTACCTACATCCTGAATCTTCTTGATTAGGGCCTGGTAAAACTTCAGGTATTTGTCGTAATCTGTTCCGGTGTGCGAAGATTGTTTATGCCACACGTCGTTTATGCCAACATAGATCACCACCAAATCCGGCTTTTTATTTAAAACGTCATCTTCTAAACGAAGGTATAAATCATACACTTTGTTGCCACCAATACCTGCACCAATAACATCATATTTAGTAGAATCGAGTGCTTTCCTGATTAATGTTACATAACCGTTTTTTGAAACCCCCTGCTGAGTGATGGAGTCGCCGAAGAAAATAATTCGTTTGGGTTTAAATGTCATAGATGTGAACGCAATGAAGCAAAAACTTAGTAAAACGGTGGCTCTGATTAATTTTTTCATATTTATTTCTAATGATATAATGGCTCTTGGTTTTAAGCCTGATTAATAATTTATGATATTAAAGATAAGTCTTTTCACATGGATGTATTATATCACTTGCCCTTTTCAAGCTTATAATCTTTATGTACAATCAGGAAACTGGCCCGTTCTTCTTTTTTGAATGGGTAATCCCAGTTCCCCTGATAGGTAATTTTGGTGGGTAGCTTATCGTCTCCGAAATAACCCATCTCAATATTCATCTGTACATCGAAATCAAAAAGCATGTTACTGTATTTCATATCTACGTACCTGCCCAAGATATTGAAATTTCGCTTATCGAAAATAGTCACCAGGTCTTTTATCATCAACCCATCTTTGGTCCAGCTGCTTAAATCAGGTTTAACAGATACTTTAAAGCGATATACAGGGATGGAATCCAGGTAGGTGCCACTTGAAAATGCGTAGTCATAATACTGGCGCATATTAGCAGAAAAAATCTCAGTTTTACTGCCAATGAAAGGGACCTTAACTGGTCGCCCCGGATTAAAAATCAGGGTTTTGAGTTTATCTTTATAGCTTTCGTTGGTGCCTCCTTTGCCGTCACTGGCCGGGGCATTGGGAACAAAATCACTGTTATAGGCATTCATAAAAATGTAATCGAACATTTCCACGGTGTAAAGCTGATATTTCCCGTTCTTTTTATAAAGGTTGCCGCTCTCTTCTTTTGCGAGGTATTCCATCTTGTATTGACCTGCATTATTATGTTTTATTTTACGGTAAATTTTTCCATCTACCTTGTTTTTCTTGTCGTAGCTATAAATCCGGTTCTCAGCAATAAAACTGTATCGCTTCATATCCCGGAATGATTCATAGAAGGAGGTATCGTTCACAATCCGGTTGATAAAAGTTTCAATATTCAATCGCTCTGCTTTTATACTAACGGTAGAATCAAGTGTAATGGTTTTTATCGTATCAGGATTAAAGCGCGGGATTTCCTGCGCATAACCAAAATAAGATAGGGAAAGGAATAATAAAGCCGATAATGTTTTTTTCATATTAATGATAGGGCAAAAAAATGCCTTGAAAAATCTGGATCTCATCATCCACTGTACTAATCCAGTTGTTTCAGTGCAATATAGGCCATTAAACCTGTAGATAATTGTAATGCATCCTCATCTACATCAAACCTTGGCGTATGCACCGAATACTGTGTGTCTTTTTCTGCATTGCCAGTACCTAAGCGATAAAAACAAGCATCAGTTACCTGGGAATAAAAGGAGAAATCTTCTGCAGCCATCCAGATATCCAGATCAACTACATTTTCCTGGCCCAGATATTCCTCTGCAGATATTCTGGCATTAGCCGTTAGTTTTGCTTCATTAATCAAAAACGGATAACCTTTATGGATATCAAAATCACAGCTTCCGCCCATGCTTTCTGCAATTCCCTCTGCCATTTTTTTCATTCTTTTATGGGCTTCCGCTCTCCAATCTTCATCTAAAGTTCTAAAAGTACCTTCAATTTTTACCTCATTGGGAATAATATTCGTTGCACCGTTTGCTGTTACCTTACCAAAAGAAAGTACAGACGGCAACCTGGGATCGGCATTGCGTGATACAATTTGCTGCAAGGCAATAATAATATGTGAAGCAATGAGTACAGGGTCTATGTTTTGGTGAGGCTGTGCACCATGGCCACCTTTTCCGGTAACGGTAACATATAATTCATCTGTAGAGGCCATGTAGATCCCGGAACGGAAGCCCACCTTGCCCGCATCAATTAAAGGCATTACATGCTGGCCAACAATATAATCTGGCTTAGGATCTTCCAGCACACCTTCTTTGATCATGATACTCGCCCCTCCAGGAAGAAGTTCTTCCGCAGGTTGAAAAATCAGTTTAACCGTTCCACCGAAATCATCTTTTAACTGATTTAATATGTATGCTGTACCCAATAAAGAGGAAGTATGGACATCATGTCCGCAGGCATGCATTACCCCGGGATTTTTTGATGCATAGGGCTTGTCATTAGCCTCATGGATCGGCAGGGCATCCATATCTGCCCTTAGTGCAATTACTTTATCCGATGGCTTGTTGCCTTTAATTAAACCTACCACGCCTGTATTCGCACAGCTTGTAAATTCAATTCCCCATTTACTCAATTTATCTTTTACATATAAAGAAGTTTCAAATTCCTTGAAGGATAATTCGGGATGGGCATGTAAATGTTGACGAAAACCAACTACATCTTTAAAAATCTGAGCGGCTAAGTCCTGAACTTTATTTTTGATCATCGTTTGTTGTGGTATCTAATTGTGGGGCATTAATTTTTTCCCTGAAAATAAACAATGTAGGGAATGTTGGTCTGATCTCATTCATTAGGCGCTGGGCTTCCAAACGTGTCCGGAAATCGCCTACGCGCACGTAATAGTTTGGCTCTTTGTAAACCAGGTAGGTATTTAGTTTCGGATATAAGCTTTTAAAACGTGCCTGCTGGTTAAATACTTCACGCCGGTCAGAGCCGTAAAATACCTGTACGCGATAACCATAAGCCGATACAACAGGTTTTCCTGTTTTCACTTCTCCAACAGCTCTATATACTTGAGCACGTTTCGCAATCAGGCTATCGATCAAAGGATCTTTAATCACGGTTACCTCACCTTTTTGTGCAAATGATGCATTAAACAGTAATAAGCAAAAAATGGAGGTAAGTATTATTTTCATGTATCATTAACCTTGGCGATTCAAAAATTGTTTGAACAATAGAAATGCCAAACCTGTTGCAAAAATCGACATTCTTAATGGGTTGTGCAAATGCATTAAACCTGGCGTTGCAAACCAACAATAATTCTGTTTAGAGAAAACAAATTTAACGGTCGTCTCAAAGTCCGGGATAGTTATCGATACATAAGGCCGTTCTGTCGATATTTTAAAATGAGCCACTTATTGTCAGTTAAATTTAGCTCCAATTATGATAAAAAAGATACTCATTACCTTATTTCTAGGTTTTATTTCCATCCACTATTCTTCCGCTCAACAAAAGCTTTTAAGCAAAGTAACTGTAAATGGCTTTTATACTACAACGCTTGATATTGTTTTGGATAACTTCGTCAAAACACACCAACTTAAAATTGTATTTGACCGGAGTCTTGCTGAAAAAAAGCTGATTTCCGAGCGCTTTGATAATACACCCTTAAACATTGCTTTGAAAATGCTTTGTCAATCGGCCGAACTCCATTATTGGGTAGAGCCCGATGGTACCATCTACATCGTCAGAACTCCTGAAGAGGTAAGGGCTTTACAACGTGCACAACGATCAAGCCAGCCTTTGGAAAGCCAGAGTGTGAGGACCATTACCACAGAAAAAGTCGATACGGTTCGTAAAGGTGGCGGGAAGGTTAACCTGCAACGGTTTAAATTAACAGGCAGGGTAGTGGATCAGCTTAGCGGAGAATCGCTGCCGGGGGCTGTGGTTAATATTGAAAACACAGGCTTAAGGGCCACCACCAATGCCGACGGCTATTTTACCCTTTCCAACATTCCGGCTGATACCTGCGTATTGGCTACCGCTTATGTTGGCTATTTGTCTGATCGTTTGGCACTCACTTCCATAAATCCTAAGGAAGTACTATCCATTGGTTTAACAGTTGCCAGAAATAATCTGGAAGAGGTAACCATTAAAAGTAAGAAGAATGATGGGATCATGAGCACCGACAAGCGCAAGGTAAGTGTGCTGCAGATATCGCCGGCTAAACTTGCAGAACTTCCAAATTTAGGAGAAAAAGACATTTTACGTTCCTTTCAGCTGATGCCTGGGGTGAGTGCGAGTAATGAATCATCCTCCGGCGCTTATGTGCGCGGTGGTACGCCTGATCAGAACCTGGTACTTTTTGATGGATTTACGGTTTATCAGGTAGATCACCTTTATGGTTTCTTTAGTGCGTTTAACAGTAACGCTGTAAAAGATGTGCAGCTGTTTAAAGGTGGTTTCTCTGCAAAATATGGCGGACGCTTATCAAGTGTCACAGAAATTACCGGTAAAGAAGGAACTAAGAAAGACTGGAATGTTGGAGGGGATATCAGTTTATTGTCGGCCAATGTTTATCTGGAAACACCTGTTAAGAAGAATGGATCCTTCTTACTGGCGCTTAGAAAATCGTATCAGGGCCCTTTATACAATAAAATTTTTAGCCAGTTTAACAAAACCAGTACTGTTTCCGCAGGTCCAGGCGGTGGTGGAGGTTTTGGGGGAGCTCAGGCTTCAACTACACCTACATCATTTTTTTACGATTTAAATGCTAAATACACCCTCAATTTAGGGCAAAAAGATTTGGTTGCATGGAGCGTTTACCAGGGTGATGATGACCTCGACAACAGTCGCACGATCAGTGTGCCATCATTTTTGACCACCAGCAGTTCGTCTATAAGTCCAACGATTACCGACAAAACCACTTATGGTAATTTGGGATCCAGCATGAAGTGGTCAAGACGCTGGAATAGTGAATTATATTCCAATACATTGGTGAGTTACTCCAGCTACCATAGCGATCGGGATAGAACCAATACCATTGGTGTTACCAATGCCGATGGCACAGAGAGTTCGGTAAGTACCGGAACCATTGAACGTAACCGGTTAAAAGACTGGAGTTTTAAATCAGACTGGGAATATCAGGTGAATAACAAGGTTAAGTTTTTATTCGGAGCATACGGATCGGCACAAAATGTGATTTATAAGTACAGTCAGAACGACACCAGCACTTTAATTGATCAGTCAAAAGACGCCAAAACTGTTGCTGCATATGCAGAAGGTGAATTCAGCCCCTGGGAAAAGTTACAGTTTAAAGGCGGAGTAAGAGAAACCTATTATTCGTCTACGGGTAAAACCTATTTTGAACCCCGTTTTTCAGGAACCTATACATTAACTAACCGCTTTACCTTGAAAGCCGCCACTGGCAGGTTTTATCAGTTTATTAACCGGGTGGTACGTGAGGATATCCTCTCGGGTAGCAGAGATTTCTGGGTGCTGGCTAACGGAAACAGTATACCTGTTGGAAGTGCCAATCATTACATTGCCGGTTTCAGTTACGAAACCGATAAATACCTCTTCGATGTAGAGGGCTATTATAAAACACTCAATGGATTAACAGAATATTCACAGCGTTTGTCAGGTAACAGGATGTCGTCTACCTTAGAAGAGCACTTTTACAACGGGCACGGGTATACCTCTGGAGTGGAGTTTTTGCTGCAAAAGAAAGCAGGGAAATATACCGGTTGGCTAAGCTATACCATGGCCATTGCCAGAAACCAGTTCGACGATTACGGAGCCAGTTATTACTCGGCAAACCAGGATGCACGAAATGAATTCAAAGCGGTAAACATGTACAAACTTGGAAACTGGACATTCTCTGCCACCTGGATATTTGCTACCGGCAAACCTTACACCGCACCAATAGCCAGTTATACTATCGATAATGCCAGTGGAAGCAGCAAAACTTACTTAACCATCAGCGGAAAGAATACGGAAAGAATGCCGGCTTACCACAGGCTGGATCTTGCTGCTACACTAGATTTAATCAAGATTGACAACCGGAAAACCGGAAGTATTAGCTTCTCACTATTTAATGTTTACAACAGAACAAATGTCTGGTATAAGGAATATACCATTTACAATAATCAGGTGATTACTACCAACGTAAATTATCTGGGCTTTACACCAAACATTACCCTTAGCTTAAAATGGAAATAAAAAATATACTTAAAAGAATATTCTTCTTGCTGCTCATCGCTACTGCTTACCTGGCCTGTAAAAAGGATGGAGGCGAAGATTCAATTGCCGACCGTCCTGTAGTGCAAGCTTATTTAACCAATGGAAAGATCGTAATATTGAAGGTTTATAAGCAGAAAGGTTTACTGGATACCGCCAGTTACGGTGCTCCAGTAACCGGGCTGACTGTAAGTTTTAACAATGGCAGTAAAGGCCTCACCCTGAAGGAATCATCAGGGGGTGTTTATACCAGTACAGAAACAGATTTGATTATTCCGGGTAACACCTGCTCTTTCAGTTTTGTGTACAATGGTACAACAGTATCAGGAGAAACTCTTGTTCCTGCTAAACCGGTTTCTTTTGCCTCTTCATCTATTGAACAGGCTGTTCCGGATCCAGATCCTGATTCGAGCACAACCACTTTTACGGCAGTTAATTTTTCCTGGAGTAATCCGGATAAGGGCGAATATCTGATGGTATTTAAAAACCAGGAAACCAGCCCGAACCGTATTGGGAGTGGATTTGGACGCCGAAATGATTATGAGGATATTGAAGAGTATCTCGGGCAGGTGTCGACGTTCAAAACGCAGCGAATGATGTTCCAGTTCTCTGGCTATTATGATGTATACCTTTACCATGTCAATGCAGAATACAATAATATCGTGAACAGCAGTTCAACAAGTTCTTTAAACCTCACCAATCCGCCAACCAATATCAAAAATGGCCTTGGGATTTTTACCGCAATGACAAGGGATTCTGTATTACTTCACGTTTATCAGGAATAAAGGAAAACTATTTGAATTTTAATTAACAAAAAAGCCTTTTCGATTTGATCGAAAAGGCTTTTATATTTTAGCTTGAATTTACTTACAAATTCGCGCCGTGGCAATTTTTGTATTTCTTGCCGCTACCACAAGGGCAGGGTTCATTACGGCCAACTGTCGCTTCTTTACGAACAGGTTGTTGCGGAACCGCTTCGCGGGTGTCACCAAATTCAATGCCTGGTTCTTCACGTCCAAACTCTTGTTTGGTGGTTTGCAACTTCGGCTGTTTAACAGGTGCTGGTGCCTCTTTAACTTGCTCCGGATCTTGCTGAACAGGGATTCCACCTTTATACAGGAAGCTTACTACTTCTTTATTCACCGCATTCAGCATGCTCTTGAACAGGTTGAATGCTTCCATTTTATAAATTACCAATGGGTCTTTTTGCTCATAAACAGCGTTTTGAACCGATTGCTTTAAGTCATCCATTTCACGTAAATGCTCTTTCCAGCTATCGTCTATCAAGGCTAATACAATCGTTTTTTCAAATGAGCGTACAACTTCTTTTCCTTTGTTATCGATTGCTTTTTTCAAATCAACAGCCACCTGAATACCGCGGATGCCATCTGTAAAAGGAACCACGATTTGTTCGATATGCTGACCGCGTTCTTCATAGACCTGAGTTAAAACAGGTAGTGACTGCTGAACAATGGCTTCAGATTTTCTGCTGTAAAATGCTTCAGCTTCCTCAAATAATCTTTCCGTTAACTGTGCCACATTGGTCGATGTGAATTCTTTTTCAGTGATGGCTGTATCCACAGAGAAGTTTTTAATTACTTCCAGTTTAAAACCTTCATAATTTGCTTCTTCTTTATATTCTGTTACAATATCTTCAGCGACATCAAAAACCATATTGTTCATATCCACATCCAAACGCTCGCCAAACAAGGCGTTTTTACGTTTAGCGTAAATTACAGTACGTTGTGAGTTCATCACATCATCATACTCCAGTAAACGTTTACGGATACCAAAGTTATTCTCTTCAACTTTCTTTTGTGCGCGTTCGATAGATTTGGTAATCATAGAATGCTGGATCACTTCTCCATCTTCGATTCCCATACGCACCATAATGCTTGATATTCTTTCAGAACCGAATAGTCGCATTAAGTTATCTTCTAATGAAACAAAGAACTGAGAAGAACCCGGATCACCCTGGCGACCGGCACGACCGCGTAACTGCCTGTCAACACGACGGGATTCGTGACGTTCAGTACCTACGATAGCTAAACCACCGGCATCTTTAACACCAGCACCCAGTTTAATATCCGTTCCACGACCGGCCATGTTCGTTGCAATGGTCACCTGCCCTGCCTGTCCGGCTTCGGCAACAATATCTGCCTCTTTCTGGTGCATCTTCGCATTCAATACATTGTGTTTTATTCCGCGAAGTTTAAGCATGCGGCTTAATAGCTCAGAGATTTCAACCGAAGTTGTACCTACCAGTACCGGGCGACCTGCCTGCGTTAATTTTACAATCTCATCCGCTACAGCATTGTACTTTTCACGAACAGTACGGTAAACGTAATCCTGTTCATCCTGTCTGGATATATTTCTGTTGGTTGGAATTTCAACAACATCTAATTTATAGATCGACCAGAACTCACCTGCTTCTGTAGTAGCTGTACCCGTCATACCGCAAAGTTTGTGGTACATCCGGAAATAGTTCTGTAAGGTTACAGTTGCATAGGTTTGGGTAGCATCTTCAACTTTAACATTTTCCTTAGCCTCAATAGCCTGATGCAATCCGTCTGAGTAACGGCGGCCATCCATAATACGGCCGGTTTGCTCATCAACAATTTTAATCTTTCCTTCATCGATGATGTATTCCACATCAATCTCAAATAAGGTATAGGCTTTCAATAACTGGTTCACCGAGTGGATGCGCTCAGCTTTTACTGAATAGTCGCGCATTAAAGCATCTTTCTGTACAACTTTATCTTCCAGCGGTAAAGCAGATTTTTCCAGTTCTGCTACTTCAGTACCAACATCAGGCAATACAAAGAAATGAGGGTCTTCTCCTGATTGCGTAATCAGTTCGATACCTTTTTCGGTAAGCTCAACCTGATTGTTTTTCTCATCTATATAGAAAAACAATTCAGAATCTACTTTCGGCATATTCTTAGACTGATCGGCCATGTAATGGTTCTCAGTTTTCAATAACAGTCCGCGGACACCGCTTTCACTTAAGAATTTAATTAGTGCCTTGTTTTTTGGTAAACCACGGTAAGCACGTAACAATGCTAAACCTCCTTCACCTTCTTCGGTTCCGGTATTACCTGCATTGATTAATTTTTTTGCTTCGTTCAATGCCTGTGTAACATAAGCTTTCTGCGCATTTACCAAACGCTCAATGCGTGGTTTCAGCTCGTAAAACTCGTGTTGATCTCCATGCGGGATGGGACCTGATATAATTAAAGGCGTACGGGCATCATCAATTAACACTGAATCGACCTCATCCACCATTGCAAAATGCAACTTACGTTGTACCAGTTGATCCGGTGTTTGCGACATGTTGTCACGAAGATAGTCGAATCCAAACTCATTGTTGGTTCCATAAGTAATATCAGCAGCATAAGCTTTTCTTCTTTCTTCAGAATTTGGCTCGTGCTTGTCGATACAGTCTACTGTTAGACCGTGGAATTCAAATAACGGGCCATTCCACTCACTATCACGTCGGGCCAGGTAATCATTCACGGTAACGATATGAACACCCTGACCTGCTAATGCATTTAAATATGCAGGTAGTGTACTTACCAGGGTTTTACCCTCACCGGTAGCCATTTCAGCAATTTTACCACTGTGCAAGACAATACCACCAATTAACTGTACATCGTAATGAACCATGTTCCAGGCAACTTCAGTACCAGCAGCTTCCCACTTATTGGCCCAGTGTGCTTTGTCACCAACAATTTTAACATTGTTTCTGCGCGCAGCATAGTTCCGGTCAAACTCCGTGGCCGTAACTTCCAGATAGTCATTTTCACTCAAACGGCGTGAAGTTTCTTTAACTACTGCAAATGCTTCAGGCAAAATTTCCAAAAGTACCTTCTCCAATTCTGCATCACGGTCTTTGCCTAAAGCATCAACCTGATCATAAATGGCTGTTTTTTCATGCAGATCAAGTGCTTCATTCTCTGCATCAGCTTTCAGTGCAGCGATTTTGCCATCGACTTCGGTTAAAAAGTCTGCAATTCTGCTTTTGAATTCAATGGTTTTACCGCGCAACTCATCATTGCTAAGTGCTGATAGTTTACTGTATTGTTCGTTTATTTTGACCACCAATGGCTGAATGGTCTTGATATCTCTTTCAGATTTACTTCCGAAAATCTTTGCTAAAAATCCTAACATTATATTTTAAATCGTATTGTATATAAATAAAATTGAATTTCAATAAGCGAGCCATTGCTTTAATAAGTCAATTTGGCCGTTATTGAGTTAAATGGGGTGGGGAAAATCTTGTATTAGATTTTTGAAAAAGAACTAAGGGCTGTTGTTTTTCGGTTTTCTCCGAATCGTTAGGTCAGCAATTACCTGGTCTGCGCTGATATATTTTGCTACTTTTAATGGCGCCTGCGTACCTATTAAAGCAAGTTTGCTGTACGATAGCAGGTAAGGATTTCTATCTTCATTGAGCTGAATGGTTGTCCTGCCTGTGGCATTAAAGCTGATTTTGTGCTCATTGCAATATTCATTTAATATCCGAAGCCCCTCAACGCGCTCGGCTTTTGCCAAATGTGTTAAGCTAAAGAATACAAGAGATATGGTAACGAGGTGTTTCATTAAATTGGGGCAAAGCTAGTTTTAATCTTTTATAAAACGAAATTACATCCGGTCAAAAACTGTACCTCAAATTAAGGGCTAACTTATCGCTGCTTGTTTTTATTAAACAACTTAGTATTTAACGATACAATTCTGCCATACACCGTCACATCGTTGTTACATCCTGACGTATTCTTAACTTTATCTAACGAAACAAAACAGTCTAGCCATGGAAAGAAAAAATTTCATCAGGAGTTTGATGATTGGGGCAGTCTCCACTCCGGTAATTATTGAAGCCTGCAAAAAGAGCAGCATTAGTGACGATGGTACTACATCTGGATCAGGCAGTGCTGGCACAACGGCAAGTACAAATGGTACCTGTACAGTTGCGCCAACGGAAACAGAAGGGCCTTTCCCTACAAAGACCCCGGCATCTTATGTTCGAAGTGATATTACCGACGGACGGACCGGCTATAAGTTAACAGCTAAAATCACCATTGGTAACCTTAACAATAGTTGTGCAGCCTTAGCCGGTGCAATTGTAGATATCTGGCATTGCGATGCAGAAGGTAACTATTCAGAATATGGCGGTACCAGTATGCAATCCACCAACTATCAGTCTGTTCACTTCCTGCGTGGGCGCCAAACTACCGATTCAAATGGTCTGGTAACTTTTACATCTATCTTTCCCGGCTGGTACAGCGGGCGCGCAACACATATACATGTGCATGTTTACAATGCTGCAGGTACATCATTGAATGTTACCCAAATTGCTTTTCCTGAAGGTTCAGGTACTTCTCTTGCATTGGTAAACGGTTATAGCAAAGGTTTAACAGGCTATACTTATAATAATGCCGACAATGTTTTCAGTGATGATAAAACAGGTGTGCAAATAGCAGCAGTAACAGGTACACTCGCTGCCGGGTTCGATCTTACTTTTAAGTTAAACGTAAAAGCGTAGTATCCTTATATTTTTTTATTTTCAATCAGACGTTAGGATTTCCTGACGTCTTTTTTAATTTTATGCCATGCCTAAGAAAAAAATTATTCTCTGCTACCGAAAAATAATCGACGACTCGAACGCAAATCCCTGGGACAAATTTGTGCATGAAGACAGTTTTCTGGAATTTAAAATGCAATCGCAATTATATAATCAGGAGCTGAAATACAATACCTTTGCTGAGTTAATAATCAATGTGCCAGGAGCAGATAAGCTTCATTTTCTGGTAAGTGCAGCGGTTACAGGCTATCTACGGCAGTTAAATGGTATTATCCCTGATATACTTGACAACTTAGGCAGGCGGTTTCTAACTTTCGAAAACTTTAAATTTGAGATTATTAACTCTGATATTAATGATATTGGGAGGCATAAAGTCGCTATTAACTTTTTTTCGAAACCAATGGTTTGGCATGATACCGTCGACAATCAGTTGCTTGTTTCACAGGAGCAGGCAACAGAAGGTGATGAAATATTTACTAACCTTTTTCAACTGCAACCATTTGTGAGCATTCATTCTATCAAACATTTAAGCTAAAGTTATGGCACTTACACCTGGACAAATATTTTTGGCAGATCAGCGCGGATTTGATGAAACCGCTATCTTCCGAAGATACAGCACATTCAATTTTGAAAAATACTACAGTGAACACCGAGCGCCATATGGAGATCTGTTCCTATGCAACGACGAATCTATTGCCGGTGGGAAGCTTAATTTCTTTCTTTCAAAGCAAGACTCCTATCAGATTTTCTTTCCGATAACAGGGGGCATTGATCTGGTGCAGGGCGGTAATGAATTTTCGATAGATACCGGGCAGGTACAGGTACTTAACTTAGGGAAAGGTGAAGTATTGGAGATTAGTAACCCTTATGCTAACAGTGTGGTGAATTATATCCAGTTAGGCATAAATACAGATATGTTTTTGCTGCGGGCGCGTGATATGCTTTTTAATTTTGATTTTGAGAAAAATCCCAACCAGCTGATCCAGATTGTATCACATCCCAAATTGCCCTTTAAGCTTAGTGCTGGTATTTTTGCGGGACGCGAGGAAGCCATCTATAGCATGCAAAATAATCAAAGTAAGTTTTTTTGTATCGTTATTGATGGCGCATTTGAAATTGAAGGCAGGTTAATGCATGCCAGAGATAGTTTATCGCTTTGGGATACCGAACAGGTAGAACTGGAAGCCCTCAGCAATAACGCTATCATATTAATTTTAGAGTTTTGATGGATTTGCTATCTGTAAATAAACAAGTTTAAATTCATTATTACTTTGATATTTTGTTATTTAAATATAATCTCAGTTGCTCCGTAACCAAACTTTTCTTTTTGTGCATCCATATAAGTTTTGATATGTGGATTCATGCTGATCAGTTTATGGATTTTGTTTCTTAACGTTCCGTTGCCCGTTCCATGGATGAAAATAATTTTATCGAAATGGTGTACAATGGCCGCATCCAGTGCATTTTGGAAATGGTTAAGCTGAATCTGTAAAATCTCATCCGTTTCCAGAAAATGATGGTCATCGCGAAGCTTTTCAATATGAAGGTCGATTTCCTTGGCAGGTATATCTACCGTTTTCTTTTCGGCAGCCGATTTATAGAAACTTTCCTTTAGTTTTTGCGGGTCGATGTTGACCTGGGCAATATCATCCAGCCGAATAAGCCAGCCCTTATTCTTTAGGTAAGGGAGATCTTTTTGCTCAGTAGAGAAATCCTTAGCCCTGAATTTTTTGTATATCACTAACGGATCGGCAGGCTTTATATCGTTCTTGCTGAAAAGCAATATCTGGAAGATAAATTCAGGCCAAAGGTCTAAATCAGCCAGTGAGGCCGAATGTATTAATGTAGCCTCAGAACTTTGAATAATGCCATGGTACAGTCCCGCATATTTTGCTTTTTTCTCACTGGTTAAGCTTGCCAGAAGAACCACAGGCAGGTGGTTTACCAAATGAAAATGTACTACGTTTCCCGCTTTATTATCGGTAGCTACGGCAACATAGATTCCGTTTTCTATTTTATGGATAGAGGGTGCATTAACCTGAATTGGCTTCGGCGCATCATGGTCTGCTGCAGTTTCGCCGTAGCCGTGAACCGAAGTTAAATTACTTACTGCAACCGGAATTTCAAAACCATCTTCATCGGTTACACCAAGTGTTTGTGCATCAATAATTCTGGTCACATAACCTTCTCGTTTTTCATCAACAAAACGGACAAAATCTCCAAGTTTGAATTTCATATTTAATTTTTAACCAAAGGTAAAGTGCAAAGATCTTCTGCTTAATGTCTGGTGTCGTTGTTATGGTAAATACTCAGGTAGCTGTCGTACCTGGAACCGGCAATTTCGCCTGCTTCAACCGCTTCCATCACTGCGCAGCCGGGTTCATTAATGTGCCGGCAATTATTAAAGCGGCAATCGTGTGAAGTTTTAAATATTTCGGGAAAGAAATGTCCGAGTTCTTCTTTCTCAATATCTATAATCCCCAATTCCCTGATTCCCGGCGTGTCTACAATAAAGCCACCCTGTGGTAACTGGAACATTTCTGCAAAGGTGGTAGTGTGCTGCCCTTTATCACTCCAGTCAGATACCTCACCGGTCCGCAGATCCCGGTCGGGTAAAAGGGCATTAATCAAACTTGATTTACCCACTCCCGAATGGCCTGATATCAGGGTGATTTTATCAGTAATCAATTCCTGAACCACTGGAATATTGATGCCTTTAAGTGCCGACACCTCATAACATGGATAACCAATGTTTTCATATATATCTTTAAATTCCTGAAGAATTTCCAGTCCCTGTTTACTGAATAAATCCAGTTTGTTAA
Source organism: Pedobacter frigidisoli (assembly GCF_032678525.1). Classification (GTDB taxonomy): domain Bacteria; phylum Bacteroidota; class Bacteroidia; order Sphingobacteriales; family Sphingobacteriaceae; genus Pedobacter; species Pedobacter frigidisoli_A. The sequence continues at coordinate 292,472 of NZ_JAVTSE010000002.1, read as the reverse complement.
AAACAAGCACAGCAGGTACATCATAAGCTTCTGCTGTCACCAGAAATCTATCGATAAATCCTAATGAGGTTCTGGGTGAGGCAAGTGTAACCAGCAAAATTGCCATATCCAGATTTGCAGCCAGAATTTGAGCCTGTTTACTTAAATTGATCGATTTCCGGATGATGTAGTTTTTGCGTGGCAGCAATTCGTTGATTAAGCCCTGATTACTGTCTCTTTCCATGTCGAACTTTACACGGTCGCCAACAGCGATAGGGTTTGTGGTTTTAATTCCTTTAATTCTGAATTTCCCTACAATCCGGCAATCATAGCGTTCGCCATCATCAGCCAAAACACTATACCAGCTTCCTGTAGATTTTATAACTAAGCCCTGCATATATTGAACAAAGGTATGAAAACGATAGAAGATGTAAGTGAAATCCGGTTACTTATTACTCAATGCCATATCGCTCCATTTTCGCATATAATGTTTTCCGGTCGATATTCAGCATTTTTGCTGCTTTAGATTTATTATATTTTGCCTTAATCAGTGCTTCCGCAATGAGCGCTTTCTCGTTAACTTCATTTAATGCCTTTAAATCAGATGAACTTCCAGGCATAGTTTGCTGATTGACTGCAATAGTCATTTCATCGGGAAGTGCACTAAGTTGTGCAACATCTCCTGGTGTTAACAATACCATCCGTTTGATTACATTGCTTAACTCACGAAGGTTACCAGGCCAGTCGTAGTTTAATAACAGCGATTTGGCTTCGGCCGATATGCTTTTTACATTACGATCCAGATCACGGTTGGATAAACGGATAAAGTGGTTGATGAAGAGTTCCAGATCACCCCCTCTTTCCCTTAAAGCCGGAAGTTGAATTTTAAACTCGTTTAGGCGATGATATAAATCTTCTCTGAACTCGCCGCCAGATATACTGTTAATTAAGTCATCATTTGTAGCGGTTACTATCCTCACATCAACTGCTACCTGTTTGGTGCTCCCCAATGGCTGTATTACCCGTTCCTGTAACGCCCGCAACAACTTAATCTGCACTTCATAACTCAGGTTTCCAACTTCGTCCAAAAACAAGGTTCCACCATTGGCGGCTTCAAACTGCCCTTTTTTGTCATTCAGTGCGCCGGTGAAAGCGCCCTTCATATGTCCGAACAACTCACTTGCGGCCAGATCTTTTGATAGGGCCCCACAATCTATGGCGATAAATGGTTTATCTGCTCGCTTGCTTTGCTGATGCAAGGTCCTCGCGGCAAATTCTTTACCCGTACCACTTTCCCCCTGAATAATTACCGACATATCTGTTGGTGCTACCAATGCAATGTGTTCATACAGGCGGTCGGCAATTGCACTTTTACCTTTAATAAAATCTTCATCAGTGTTATCGGCTATTACCGTTTTTTGATCCTTCTTGTTTAAAGAATCTTTAATCACCATCAAAAGTTCATCAGGATTAACCGGCTTGGTAATGTAATCGAATGCGCCCATTTGCATAGATTTCACTGCCGTCCGAACATCGTTGAAGCTGGTCATGATAATAATTGGCACACTCAAACCTAAGTTCCGGGTGTGTGTAATTACTTCAAATCCAATTCCATCGGGCAAGCGATAATCGATCAGGCACAAATCAAATTCCTGATTTTCAATTAATTTAACACATTGCTTAATGCTGGTTACAAGAGAAATCTCGTGGCCATTTTTAGTTAAAAAACCGTCAAGTAACTGCGCAAAAGTTGTATCGTCTTCTAAAATCAGGATTCTCGCCATACAACAAAAATAAGAAAAGCCAGTTAAAAACCGGCTTTTCTTATACTAGGTAGATGTAATATTTGGGGTTATTGTACGGGCTTACCGTCTTTATCAATTTTCACTGATCCTGTTTCTGCTTCTTTTTTAACATTAATCAGGTAGTATTCTTTTGTACCTTCTTTCACTGACCATGCTTCAGTTGCCGTCCAGCCTTTATATGCATCAGATTTTAATGCGGTTGTAACTGGCTCTGGTAACTCCTCCAGTTTAACCGGAGTTTTTACTGCACTATCCTGAACTGCAACAATTGCAGCATTTTTAATTGTATTTACTTCACTCGCCTGTACTGCTGAGAATCCTGCAAAAGCTAAGAACGCAGCTGATAAAATTAACTTTTTCATCGTCTTATTATTTAAATGTTATGAAATTGTGGTTAGCAATTTCGTTATTCTGATTTAATTATCCGTGGCCCGGAGGCCACGGTCTGGTTGATTATGCCTTGGTTAAAGGCAGTTTATTATTGAACTGGTTTACCGTCTTTATCGATTTTTACTGAGCCAGTTTCTGCTTCTTTTTTAACGTTGATTAAATAGTACTCTTTAGCACCCTCTTTAACCGACCAGGCTTCAGTTGCTGTCCAACCCTTATAAGCGTCAGATTTTAATGCTGTTGTTACCGGCTCTGGTAATTCTTCCAGTTTAACCGGAGTTTTTACTGCGCTATCTTGAACTGCAACAATTGCAGCTGATTTTAAATCTTTTACTTCACTTGCCTGAACTGCTGAGAACCCTGCGAAAGCTAAAAATGTAGCTGATAAAATGAACTTTTTCATAGTATATAACTTTTAAAATTTATATGTGTAACAATACTTGCTAATGTTTCATAATAATGCCAAAGCGGTGTATTTATGTAAATCGCTTATGGTGAGCACTTTATTGTTGTGCCAGAAAATGCTGCCTGTGGAGATTCTCCACAGGTTGGGGTGAAGGGCTACAAGATGTCATCGTTTTCAGGGCTTTTTTTCCAAATTATTTTTTGAAAAGAAATATTTTTTCTATCATTGCAGCCCGATTGAAAGCCTCCTTAGCTCAGCTGGTAGAGCAACTGACTTGTAATCAGTAGGTCATTGGTTCGATTCCGATAGGAGGCTCTTTTTCTTCTTTAGTCCATCCTGACATTCAATCAAAATCATTTCATCATCAAATTAAGCAGGCTTAAAAAGAATAATTTTTTTGCAACCTGATAATCCGCTTAATTTGCACCATGTTAACATACTTTTCTGCCGATTGGGTATTTCCCGTAAATGAATCACCTATACGCAATGGCGTCGTCGCTGTTGATGCTGAGGGGAGAATTGCACAATTACTCACTTTTGAAAACGCAGAGTTGCTCGGCTTAGCTATTGTAAAATATAAAGGTGCAATAGTACCCGGCTTTGTGAATACGCACTGTCATCTGGAGTTGTCGCACATGCTGGGGCGGGTTCCTGAAAATACAGGCCTGGTAGAGTTTGTACAAACCATTATCGAAAGCAGGCAGGCTGACTCTGTGCAAATTCAGAATGCGATGTTGCAAGCTGATCAGCAAATGTTCGATAATGGCATTGTAGCCGTTGGAGATATTTCCAATCAACTGATATCGAAAGCAGTCAAGCAGAAAAGTCAGATTTACTACCATACTTTTGTGGAAGCCATGGGTTTCAATCCCCAAAGGGCAACCGCCATTATGGAGTATGCTCTGGGAATTAAGAATGATTTCGCCCCTCTTCCGGCTTCGGTTGTTCCACATGCGCCGTATTCAGTGTCTCCGGCGCTCTTTGAGCTCATCAACCATTGTGCAGAAAAAGAAAACACTTTTATCAGTATACACAATCAGGAAACTGTAAACGAGAATTTATTCTTCAAATCCAAAACAGGAGGTTTTCTGGGGCTTTACGAATTCTTAGGTTTAGATATTTCTTTTTTTAAACCCACCGGGAAAACCTCGTTGCCCAGCTGGCTACCCTATAGCACCAGTCAGAAAACCCTCCTGGTTCACAATACCATGTCCGGAAAAGGCGATGTTGAGTTTGCTAAACAAAATCACCCTGATTTATATTGGTGTCTTTGCCCGCTGGCCAATCTATACATCGAAAATGCTTTGCCTGATGTAGATCTCCTGATTTCGGAAGGCCTGAAAATTACGCTTGGAACAGATAGTTTAGCCAGCAATCGCCAGCTGAATATTTTAGCGGAAATGAAAACTTTGCAGCAACACAAAAAAGTGAGTTTCGAAGATCTTTTGTTATGGGCAACAAAAAACGGTGCTGAATTTTTAGGCTTGCAGGGTCAGTTGGGGACTATTGAGGTTGGAAAATCTCCAGGTTTGAATTTGGTTCAGTTATCGGAAGATTTCATTATTGAGCGTGATGAAGTGCTCAAACTTATTTAAATCCATCAGCGCTGTTTTTCAAATAATAGACCTGATGTTATAAAACCTGATTAGTAACTTTGTAACCATATCAGTTACAAGAAAAAATAAACAGCCTTAATGAAACACATCAATATTAAAGTTACCGGTAAAGTGCAGGGAGTATTCTTCAGGGCGAGCACAAAGGCTGTAGCCGATCAAATGGGGATCAAAGGTTTTGTGAAAAATGAAAAGGATGGTTCTGTGTATATCGAGGCTGAAGCCGAGCCGGTTATTTTAGATGCCTTTATCGATTGGTGCAAAGAAGGTCCGGAAAAATCAGTTGTTGATGGAGTGGAAATAAACGATGGTGAGCTTAAAAGCTTTCGAAATTTTGAGGTAGTTAAGAAAAATCTGCTTTGGTAATTTTCAATATTCATCAGTTAAACAATTAAATAGACGATGTCTGTATATAAGAAGTTTATTGGGCAAACCATGGTATATGGAATCAGTACCATCGCCTCCAGGCTGCTCAATTTTATATTAACTCCCATTTTCACCAGGAGCTATGGCGCAAGTGCGTTAGGTGTGTTCACCAAGATGTACGCCTATGCATCGATGATTAACGCCATACTGGCTTTTGGGATGGAGACTACTTTTTTCAGGTATCTGAATAAACACGAAGATAAAAAGCAGCAGGTTTACAATAACTCTTTTCTCATAGTTGCCTTCATTTCCACATTATTTCTCCTAACCGGACTGGTTTGTACGGAAAGCATTACCAAATGGCTTTTAAATAATAACATGTCGCACTATCAGGATCAAAAAAGGTATGTTCAATATTTCTTGTGGTTATTGTTTTCAGATGCAATCTGTGTAATTCCTTTTGCCAGGATAAGAGCGGACGGAAAACCGTTCAGATATAGTATCATCAAGTTCGTTAATATCCTGAGCTATGTTTTATTGAGTTTATTTTTTATCTATGGAATTCCATTTGTCATCTCACATCATCTTCCCGGAACATCTTTTTTTCAATCCTGGTTCCGTGATAAATGGGTGGGTTATGTTTTCATTGCCAATCTGATTGCGAGTGGTTTTACCTTTCTGTTGCTTGTACCCGAGTTCCTGAAAGTCCAGTTCAAATTTGACGGTGATTTATTTAAGAAAATGCTATCCTATAGCTGGCCCGTGTTGGTGGCCAACCTTTCCTTTATCATTAATGAAAATCTGGATAAAATTCTTTTAGATAGGTTTACAACTGAAGCGCAGGTAGGGATCTATGGCGCAGTGTGTAAACTGGCCATCTTTTTAAGTATCTTTAATATGGCTTTCAGACTGGGGGCAGAGCCGTTCTTTTTCAGTTACGCAAAGAATGAAAATGCTAAGGTTACCTATGCCAAAATTCTTGAATATTTTGTAATTGCACTTTCCATATTATTTGTTGCCCTTACCGCAAATATTGAAATATTAAAGTATTTTATCAGTCGCGATGCAAAACACCTGGCAGAGTATTGGGTGGGCCTGCCGGCTGTTCCATATCTGCTTGTCGGTTATGTTTGTTTAGGTATTTATATGAATCTCTCCATCTGGTACAGGCTTTCAGATCAAACCAGGTTTGGTTTGTATATTTCTTTAGTGGGTGCGGTGATTACCGTTGTTTTTAATATTTTGCTTATTCCAAAGTTTAGTTATATGGGATCTGCCTGGGTGTCAATGGCTACCTATGGCACCATGATGATCATCTCTTATGTCCTTGGGCAGAAATATTATCCTATTCCATATAACCTCAAAAAAATCCTGACTTACCTGGTTATCTCTATCATATTGGTGTTTTCATCATTTTTCGTTTTCAACAGAAATATTTATATTGGAAATGCCATGCTGATAGCCTTTGTTGCCGGGGCTGCATATTTTGAACGGAATGATCTTTTAAAAATATTGAAGCGCTAGTGTTTGTTTAAATCATTAACATGAAGAAGTACATTTTTCTTGCAATATTAAGTTTTGGTGGAAAAGCTTTCGCTCAAATGCCTGTTGTATCTAATGCAGATAGAGATAGCAACATGGTAAAGCAGCTTTTTTTTGCAGGGCTGCGGGAAAAAATGTCTGAAAACTATAGTAACGCCTCCACAAATTTCAATAAGTTAGTTGGCATTGATCCTAAAAACCATGCGGCGTATTTCGAATTGGCCAATGCCAATCTCCGCATGGAAAAGTTAACGGAAGCAGAAATCAATATCAAAAAGGCCATAAGCTTAAATAGCAATAACCAATGGTATTATCGTTTATTGGTGGAGATATACAAGCGAAACAACAACATGCCTGCGTTGGTGGAGGCATTCAACCAGCTGATCCGTATTAATCCGGAAAACGATGCCTACTATTTCGATAAGGCAAATGCGCTGTTCCTTTCCAATAAGGTAGAGGATGCCAAAGGGGTGTACAATCAAATTGAAAGTAAATTTGGCCAATCCAGAGAATTACAGCTTGCTCAAAGGAGACTGCAGGGAAATGGAAGTGCCAGCGAAAGTGACATTGTAAAGTTGCTTGAAGGAAATCAGGCCGATGTGAAAAACTACCTGTATGCTGCGGGCTTGCTATTGCAAAAGGATAACCTGCAGGAAGCATCGAAAGTGCTTTTAAAGGCCCGGCAGCTTGAGCCCGGTAATTATGAGATCAACCTCGCACTTGCCGATATCTATAGAAAACAAAAAAACGATGAGGCTGCATTTGCTTCATTGAAACTCGCATTTGAAAGCAATGAAATGCCATTGGTTGAAAAGATTAAGATCATTGCAGCATTATTCCCAAATTTAAATCAGCCCGTTGTAGCAACAAATGTAACAGCCTTAAGCAAGATCATAGTCGAGAAAAACCCTGGCGATGCCAAAGCACTGGCGTTATTTGGAGATGTGCTTTACCAGCAGAATAAACTGAAAGATGCCTTACAGCAGTATCAGGCAGCCTTAAAACTAAATGACCAGGTTTATGCTGTCTGGGAGCAGACCATCAACATTCAAACTTTGCTGGGGCACTATGAAGATGCAGTAAAAATTTCGGATGAAGCTCTCACCTTATATCCCAATCAGGCAAGTTTATACTATTTCGCTGCCTATGCATTATTCAAAACCGGCAAATTACCGTTGGCGTTGAGCAATCTAAAAACAGCGCTTCAACTCGATGTCGACAACAAAAGCCTCCAGGCGCAGGTTTATGCCCTCCAGGGAGATATTTATATCAATCAGAATAATTTTCAGCAGGCCAGAGTTGCATTTGAAAAGGCAATAGAAATTGAGCCCGATAATTACCTGATCATGAACAATTATGCTTATTACCTGGCATTAAAGAATGATGATTTGGCGAAAGCTGCAAAGTATGCCGAAACAGCGGCGAACGCCATGCCTGATAATTCGTCGGTTACTGATACCTATGCGTTTATTCTTTTCAAACAGCAGAAATACGATCTTGCTAAAACCTGGATTGAGAAAGCGCTACAAAACAATAGCGCCAAAAACGGTGTTTATCTGGAGCATTACGGCGATATCCTTTATATGAAAGGCGAAAAAGATGCTGCGGTTGAACAATGGATAAAAGCAAAAACTGCGGGAAACGCATCAGAAGTTTTAAATAAAAAGATTAATGAAAAGAAATACTATAAATAGCGCACTATTACTGGGGTCGATTGTTTTTGCTACAGCCTGTAAGCCTAAAAAAGAAATTGTAGTGGCACCACCTACCACTCCAACTGAAACTAAGACCGACAATTCAAAAACCCAGGCATTAACGCTGCTAAACAATAAACAACTCAGGTTCAATACGCTTTCCCTGAAAGCTAAGGCAAGTCTGGATATAGCAGGTGATGCGAATGATGTAACCATGAACTTCCGAATAAAAGATAAGGAAGTTATTTGGGTAAGTATTACAGCATTGGGGGGAGCTTATGAACCTGCCAGAGCTTTAATCACGCCTGATAGTATTAAAATTATGAACCGCGCCAAAAGCCAGTACCTCAGCAAGCCTTTCAGTTACATCTATAACTTTACCAATAAGCAGGTAAATTTCAATACACTCCAGGCTATTTTAACAGGGAATGCGGCAAGTGAGTTCTTAACCGCGCAATCGGATGTAAAACAGGAAAATGGTGTCTGGTTGGTTTCAGGAAGGAAACAGGATCTTGATTATCGCCTGCTCTTCAATACACTTTTTAAAGTTGCAGAGACCAATCTCAACGATACAAAAAACGGACAGGCGCTTAAAGTAAGCTATACAGATTATCAGAAATTAAATGAATCACTTTTTCCTAGTGCTCTTCAAATCAATACGCTATCAGGAACCAAAAAGATTAATATCAGTTTGCAGTTTGTTAAAATTGATGGCAATGTTCCTGTCGAATTTCCGTTTAAAGTTCCAAAGAGTTATACTTTAGTGAAATAGCCTGCAATCTTCTTTGATGAAGGTGCCATCGTCACGCTTCCTTATTTACAGCGGTATCTGTTATAGCAAAACGGCGGGACTGACCTGCAATGGTATGTTGAATAAATGCAAAAGGATGATCAGGCTTTGTTGCAGGCCTTCGATGAAGAATCAATGAAGATGGTGCTGCGTTAGCCTGATATCGCTTTAGTATCTCAGTTTTAATATTTTTTACTATAAAATTTTTATACTTTTGGCTTAATGAAGCTACACAAACTTGTATCTATACTGTTTTTAAGCGCCTTTGCACTCTCTGTACAAGCGCAGCAATCCGAGTCTCAGTTAAGGAGAAAAAAGGAAGCTATACAGCGCGAAATCGAACAGCTTCAAAAGAATTTAAGTAAGACTGCAAATGGTAAAAAACTTACCATACAGCAGATCAACGGCATCAATGCCCAGATTCGCTTACGTCAGGAAAAGATCGGAACCATTAACTCCGAAATTAAAAACCTCGATAACCAAATCTCTCAGAACACAAATACCGTACATACACTACAAGGTCAGCTGGGTGATCTGAAAAAAGAATATGCGGCCATGATTCGTTTTGCCCAAAGGAACCGGAATGCATACGATAAAATGATGTTTGTTTTTGCGGCCAAAGATTTTAACCAGGCTTATAAACGCATCAAGTACCTGCAACAGTTTAGCCAGTACAGAAAAAAGCAGGCAGGTTATATAGAAACCACCCAAAAAGACCTAAATGGTAAAATCCAGGTTTTAGATAAAACCCTGAGGGAAAAAAGTAGTTTGCTAAAAGAGCAGGAGCGGGAAAGAGAAAAGCTTGGTAAAGATAAAAGTGAGCAATCGGCAGTATTGGGGAAACTGAGCAAACAGGAAAAGCAGTTTCAGCAGGATATAGCCCAGCGCAGGAAGCAGCAAAAGCAGTTGGATGTGGCTATTGCTGCCGCTATCCGGCGTGCTGTGGAAGCAGCAAGGAAGAAAGCTGAAGAAGAAGCAAGGCTTGCTGCGGCAAGGGAAGCCGCCGCTGCCAAAGCCGCTGCTGATAAAGCCAGGGCCGAAAACAGGCCTGTGCCAACTGCGCCGGCAGCTGCAACGGCCAAAGCCAAGACCAGCAGTGAGGCCTTAACGGCAACGCCGGAGAATGCAAAGCTTTCCGCTGGTTTTGAAAATAATCGTGGCAGGTTGCCATGGCCATGTGCATCAGGAACCATTACCGAACGTTTTGGTGTGCATATGGTTGATAAAGCATCAATTAACAATGAAGGGGTTTACATTACCATGGCTCAAGGGGGTGCGGTAAGGGCAGTTTTTGATGGTAAAGTGACTACGGTTTTCAACCAGTACGGCCGTTACATTGTATTGATAAGTCACGGTGAATATTTTACTGTTTACGCCAACTTAAAGTCCGTTAGCGTAAGCGTTAATGATAAAGTAGAAACGAAACAAACCATTGGCGTGATCGGAAATACAGGAGACGATGCGATCTTAAGTTTCCAGATCAGAAGGGTTTCCACCCCTTTAAATCCAGAGGCTTGGATCAGTAAATAAAAGAACACAGTTTTAAAATGTTTATATTTGTATAAAATAGATTAGTGATGTATCAAGGCACGTTATTAGAGTTTTTAAATATGGGTGGATCGGAGATCGTACTCATTTTAGTAGTTGTCCTTTTGTTATTCGGAGGTAAAAAATTGCCCGAACTGGCCCGCGGACTGGGAAAAGGGATCAGAGAATTCAAAGATGCATCTGATGGTGTCAAGAGAGAAATTCATAGAAATATAAACGCTATGGATATTGATAAGGAAGAAGCAGACAGAACAGCTGCAAATAACAATAATGAGCGTCATCATCCAACCGATGAAACCCCGGTTGATGAAAAAGTTGCAGGTACCACTCCGGTGAATACTACAGCCGACGCTGAAAAAGAAAAAGTTTAAATCAATAAGATATGTTAAATACAACAATAGCAGCAATGCTTGGAACACCTGAAATCATCATTATCGCGGTAGTGGTATTGTTATTGTTTGGTGGTAAAAAAATTCCTGAACTGATGCGTGGCTTAGGTAAGGGTGTTAAAGAATTTAAAGACGGAAAAGATGGTGTTGATGGCGATCAGGTAGATCCGTCTAACCGCGATAAAACTGTTTAATTTCATAGATTTTAGTTTTGAAGAAATACAGTTCTCTAAAGGAGATTCAAACACTCATTTCGCAAAAGGCTTTAAACTTACCCGATCTACTGGCTTACTATTTTAAGCAGATTGAAGACCATAAACACCTCAATGCATTCAACGAGGTGTTTTTTTATTCGGCAGAAGTTCAGGCAAAAGCGGTTCAGCAGAAGATAGAAAACGGTACCGCAGGCAAACTTGCCGGTATGGTGATCGGTATAAAAGATAATATCTGTTATAAAGATCACATTGTTACAGCCTCATCAAAGATGCTGGAAGGTTTTGTATCCCCTTATTCTTCTACTGTTGTGGAGCGTTTGTTACAAGAGGATGCCGTAATTATCGGCCGTCTGAACTGTGATGAATTCGCAATGGGTGGTTCTAATGAAACTTCCTATTTCGGACCGGCCAAAAATGCGGCCAATCCTGATCTGGTCCCTGGTGGTTCATCAGGGGGTTCGGCGGTTGCTGTACAGGCAGATCTTTGTCTGGCAGCACTAGGAACTGATACCGGGGGCTCTGTGAGACAGCCGGCGGCATTCTGCGGGCAAATTGGCTTGAAACCCACTTACGGAAGGATTTCCAGATATGGTGTAATTGCCTATGCATCTTCTTTTGACCAGGTAGGGCCAATAGCTTCCTCTGTAGAGGATATTGCCTTACTTTTGCAGGTTCTCGCGGGTGCTGATGAACATGATTCGACGGTCTCAGCTTTAGAAGTGCCAGATTATCCTGAAGCAATCAACGAAACTAAAAATCATAAAATTGCTGTTTTAAAGGAAACGATCGAAAGCGATGCCCTCGATCCCGAGATTAAATCAGCTATATTAAAATCAATAGATGAGCTGAAATCAAAAGGACATACAGTGGAGTACGTATCATTTGATTTGCTTGATTATCTTGTTCCGGCCTATTACATTTTAACTACGGCTGAGGCTTCATCTAACCTTTCCCGTTATGATGGTGTTCATTACGGACACCGAAATACGGATGCAATCTCACTCAACGAGCTTTACAAACGATCCCGGGCTGAAGGTTTTGGTGAAGAAGTAAAGAAACGTATTTTACTTGGAACCTTTGTTTTAAGCGCAGGTTACTATGATGCTTACTACCAGAAAGCACAGCAGGTACGCAGACTCATTCGGGAGAGAGTAGACGCGCTATTCAATGATTACGATTTAATTTTATCCCCTGTAGCTCCTACAGTTGCCTTTAAAATCGGCGATAACGTACAGGATGCACTGGTAATGTACATGGCAGATATTTTTACAGTGCTGCCATCCTTAAGTGGTAACCCGGCCATCGCTTTGCCTTTAGGCAATAATTCTGAAGGTTTACCGTTAAGTATTCAATTTACAGCCAAACATTTTGAGGAAGATAAGCTTCTGGCTTTTTCTCAGGCATTTTTAAAATAGGCATTAGCTCCTTTCGAGCTATGTAACGCTTCGCCATGCTGGCTCAGCATCTTTTGATTCTAATCCGTTAGAATGGCGTCGCTTATTAAACCAATAGCCCATGATTAAAAAATTACTCATTACCTCTATTTGTGCTTTCTTTGGATTAGTTTCCGTTTCTTCTGCGCAGCAGGTTTTAAAACTCGACAGTCTCCCTAAAGGACAAAACAACATCTTCATCAATACTGATACTTCGGCGGTTCCATTAGTTAGTGAAAACCCGTTAATGATGAGCCAGAATTATATTTATAAACTCAGGCTTGATTCAATAAAGAAAACCGTTCCGCTTCCCTATAACGAATTTGTTCAGCAGTATATCGATATCTATGCAAAACGCAAGGATATGTTTGGTAAGATGATGGGCCTTTCAAACTATTACTTTCCGATTTTTGATAAAGCACTAAAAGATTTCAATATCCCACAGGAAATAAAGTACCTCACTATTGTAGAATCGCAGATGAATCCTCACGCCATCTCCAGGGTAGGCGCGACAGGAATCTGGCAGTTTATGTTTGGTACAGGCAAGGCCTATGGATTGAAGATGGATAATTTTGTTGATGAGCGTAAAGATCCGATTCAGGCCAGCTACGCAGCAGCTGCATATTTCAGAGATGCTTATGAAGAACTTGGCGACTGGCTTTTAGCCATTGCTGCCTACAACTGTGGAAAAGGAAATGTTACCCGCGCCATGGCAAAAGCAGGCTCCAGCGATTTCTGGGAAATCAGGCAATATCTGCCTAAAGAAACACGGAATTATGTTCCCGCATTCATCGCAGCAGTTTATGTGATGAATTACTCTGGCCGCCACCAGATTTCAGCTCAAGCCTGTAATCTGTTTCTGAAAACGGATACTGTGCAAACCTCGCGCTTTGTATCTTTATCGTCTCTTGCAAAAGTGCTGAATGTGGAGGAAGAAGCCATGTATGCGCTTAATCCTTCCTATAAAAAACGAATCGTAAACGGAACGGAAGATGAACCCAAAAGGATAGTGATGCCTAAGCTTCGTGATGCAGACTTTGCAGGCATCTATGATGTCCTTTACAATACTGAGGTGGATGTAGATATGAAAGTTGTGCAGGCCAACACCGACGATGTGCGGGATTTGCGCAAAAAGAAACTGTCGGCAACCGCGGTTAATGTCATTTATCATAAAGTGGTTTCCGGACAAAGCCTCACCGCTGTGGCCAATAAATACGGCGTGGAAGTACAGGATTTAAGGGTTTGGAATGGGTTGAAAAGTAAAACAATCGTACCCGGCCAAAAACTGAAAGTTTTTGCCAAGTATTCAAGACCATTAAAAGTTCCGGTAACATTCTTAAGTTACAAGGTTAAAACCGGTGATACACTTTCGGGAATTGCCGAAAAATTTGAAGGCGCAACCGTTCAGAGTATCAAAAAGGATAACGGCTTAAATAAAGCCGCTTTACAGCCGGGGATGGTTTTAAAAATCAGTAAAGGATAAAATAATGCAAGCTGAGAAGAACGTATCCCGCTAAAGCTGTGCTCCTTATTTAACTTTTTTGAATGGCTTTTTATTTTAAGCCTCATAAAAAGAATTGTACCTTTGCACCGTCACTAATAAGTTACTTAATGAGTAATACGAATAGAAAGCAAGATGCATTGGATTACCATTCGCAAGGTCGTCCGGGAAAAATACAAGTAGTACCTACTAAACCTACAACATCGCAAAGGGATTTAACACTGGCATACTCTCCTGGAGTTGCAGAACCTTGTTTAAAAATAGCTAACAATACTGAAGATGTTTACAAATACACGGCCAAGGGAAACCTTGTTGCGGTGATCAGTAATGGATCTGCCGTTTTAGGTCTTGGAAACATAGGCCCCGAAGCAGGTAAACCGGTGATGGAAGGCAAAGGCCTTTTATTTAAGATATTTGCTGATATCGATGTGTTCGATTTGGAATTGGATACCCAGAATGTAGATGATTTTGTTAAAATCGTTAAAGCCCTGGAGCCAACTTTTGGCGGTATTAACCTGGAGGATATCAAAGCTCCGGAATGTTTTGAGATTGAAACACGTTTAAAACAGGAGATGAATATTCCTGTAATGCACGATGATCAGCATGGTACGGCCATAATCTCTGGTGCAGCGTTATTGAACGCCTGCGAGCTTCAGAAAAAGAAAATTGATAAGATTAAGGTTGTGGTAAGTGGAGCCGGTGCTGCTGCAGTTTCCTGTTCTAAAATGTATCTTTCGTTAGGGGTAAAGAAAGAAAATCTGGTCATGTTCGATATCAATGGTTTAATTGATGTGAAAAGAACTGATCTGGATGATAACAGGATGGGCTTTGCAACCACCAGAAAGGATATTTCAACTATTGGTGAAGCCTTGAAAGGTGCCGATGTATTGATTGGTCTTTCTGCTGCAAACGTCATCTCTGCCGAAATGCTGATGGGGATGGCCAAGAATCCGATTGTATTTGCAATGGCTAATCCTGATCCTGAGATTTCTTATGATCTGGCAATTAAAACCCGTAAGGATATCATTATGGCTACAGGCCGTTCTGATTACCCTAACCAGGTGAATAATGTTTTGGGCTTCCCATACATCTTTCGCGGTGCATTAGACGTTCGTGCTACCACCATAAACGAGGAAATGAAAGTTGCTGCAGTAAAAGCAATCGCTGAACTGGCAAAGAAATCAGTACCGGAAGCAGTTAATCTGGCCTATAATGCCAGAAACTTAAAGTTTGGAAAAGATTATATCATTCCAAAACCAGTCGATTTCAGGTTGATTACCGAGGTTTCTACGGCTGTGGCAAAAGCGGCAATCGAAAGTGGCGTGGCCAGAAAGGTCATTACCAACTGGGAAGCTTATAACGAGGAACTAAGGAAACGTTTAGGATTAGATGATGCCATTATGCGTGCCATTACGACCAAAGCAAAAATGGATCCTAAGCGTGTGGTATTTGCAGAGGCCGATACCTATAAAATCCTGAAAGCGGCACAGATCGTTAAAGATGAAAACATTGCTATTCCAATTCTTCTTGGAAATAAAGATAAAATTCAGGCAATCATTAATGAGCACGGGTTAGAGCTGGAAGGCGTAGAGATCATTGATCAGATGCAGAATCCGGATAAAACCCAGCAATATGCGGAGGCTTTATTTAAAAAACGTCAGCGTAAAGGGGTTTCTTCTATGCGTGATGCCGTGAAATTGCTGAGAGACCGCAACTACTATGGCGCTTCCATGGTAGAATTCGGCGAAGCCGATGCCATGATTTCGGGATTGACCAAAAACTACGGTGCAACGATCAAACCAGCTCTTCAGGTAATAGGTGTAGAGCCTGGTGTGAAACGTGTGGCAGGTATGTACATGATGATGACCAAAAAGGGACCTGTTTTCTTTGGCGATACAACCGTAAACGTAGATCCTACTGCTGAGGAATTGGTGGATATCACTTTACTTGTTGAAAAATCAGTAAAGCAGTTCAACATCAAACCACGAATTGCCTTGTTATCCTATTCCAACTTCGGATCAAATGATGGCATAACACCTGAAAAAGTACGTGAAACGGTACGCTTGCTTCATAAAAATCATCCTGAAGTAGTAGTAGATGGTGAGATGCAGGGGAACTTTGCAATCAACAATGAACTGTTGAAAGATAATTTCCCTTTCAGTACCCTGGCTGATGCACCTGCTAATACGCTGATATTCCCTAATTTAGAGTCGGGAAATATTGCTTACAAACTGCTGCAGGAACTTGGCGGAGCTGAAGCTGTTGGTCCGATTCTCCTGGGTTTAAATAAACCTGTTCATATTGTTCAGTTAGGAAGTTCGGTGCGGGAGATTGTAAATATGGTTACTATTGCAGTGGTAGATGTTCAGGCCAAAGAGGACATTGAAACATCGAAGCGAAAAGGTATATTTGGGAAAACAACTAAGAAATAATAATTCATGTACGCCTATATTGATGGTAGATTGACGTTTAAAAATCCGGCATATGTTGTGATTGAAGCCGGAGGTATAGGCTACCATGTAAACATCTCATTAAATACTTACAGCGCTCTTGGCGATTCAGAAAGGTGTAAATTATACACCTGGCTATATGTAAAGGAAGACGCTCATACACTATACGGCTTCGCCGAAGAAGGCGAACGCCGTTTATTCCTGCACCTGATATCGGTATCAGGTATCGGTCCAAATACCGGACGGATGATTTTATCTTCAATAACGCCGGAAGAAATTCAAACTGCAATTGTGAAAGCTGATCTGCCACTTATTCAGCGGATTAAAGGATTAGGTGCTAAAACTGCACAACGCCTCGTGCTCGAATTGCAGGATAAATTAAAAAAAGAGGGAGTAGATTCATTAATTTCTATGCCTCAACACAATACTGTTAAAGATGAAGCGTTATCAGCTTTGGTAATGCTCGGATTTGCCAAACAAACTGCTGAAAAAACAATCGACCAGATTTTAAAAGGTACAGAAGGAACGCTTTCGGTAGAGCAACTAATTAAACAAGCTTTAAAAAAACTATAGATCTAACGCCTTTGAAGAGAATTTTTACATTTCTTTTTCTGATCTTACTATTCTTAATTGCCTCTCAAAACACTTTCTCTCAGGTGGTAACAGGCAAAACAGATTCTGTTGCATCAAAAAATAACTTTGGCCTTCAGGAAAAGGAACGATTAGGGTTGGGAACTTCTGCTAATCCCTTTAATCCCTTACCTTCTAACCTCAAACGAATCGTTGAATATGATGCTAAAAACAAACGTTATGTTGTTAAAGAGCTGATAGGCGATAGCTATGTATTGCAAACTCAATACTTAACCATTGATGAATATCAGCGTCTGGTAAACAGTGAAATTAAACGTGGCAACTGGCGAAGCATTTCCAATGCAGAGGTGAGCGATTACCGCAATACAGGCATTATTCCGCAAATACAGATCAACAGTAAATCTTTCGAAAAACTATTTGGTGGAACTGTAATTGATATACAGCCCCGTGGTGAGGCTGAGTTGACGTTTTTGGGGCGCATTAATAAAAATGAGAACCCACTTTTTAACGAACGTCAAAGGGTACAAACCAACTTTGATTTCAACCAGCGCATTCAGATGGATCTGGTGGGGAACATCGGGACTAAACTGAAAATTAAAAGTAATTACAATACTGAAGCCCAGTTCGACTTTGAAAATCAGATCAAGCTTGAATACACCGGAGGTAAGGATGAGATTATTCAGAAAATAGAAGCAGGTAATGTAAGCTTGCCGCTAAACACCAGTTTAATTACAGGTACACAAGCCTTGTTTGGTGTTAAAACCCAGTTGAAATTTGGTAAACTCAACGTAACCAGTGTTTATACCCAGCAGAAATCGCAGTCGAGGGAGCTCAATATTTCCAATGGTGCGCAACAAAATACCACTACTGTACAGGTAGACAGTTACGAAGCCAATAAACATTATTTCCTTTCCCAATATTTCAGAAATAACTACAATAAAAACCTGGCCAATGCACCGGTAATTACCTCTCCGGTTCAGATCACTAAAGTGGAGGTATGGATCACCAATAAATCGGGTAGCACTACCGATTCAAGGGATGTGCTCGGGTTTATGGACCTGGGTGAAAATCAACCTTACAATACGGCTTTGTTCACCGGAGGAACATCAGCGCTTCCCGCAGGAACAACCGCTACAGGTTTCTCTCAGCAATCCAATAACTTACTTTCCAGATTGCCCGCCGGAGCCCGACAAACCAATTCAAATGACGTCATTTCTTTTTTTCAGGCCAATGGTGGTACCGACAACTTTGCTAAACTCACTTATGCACGTAAGCTAACAGATAGGGAATTTACTTTTCAGCCTCAGTTAGGTTATGTTTCATTAAACAATCCATTAAATGCGGATGAAGTTTTAGCTGTAGCCTATCGCTATACCTATAATGGGGTAGAATATCAGGTAGGAGAGTTTTCTACCGATATCTCTTTCGATGCGGCCAGTCCGAAGGTTTTATACACGAAGTTATTAAAGAATGAGACCAACAAAATCAGCCTCCCGATCTGGGACCTGATGATGAAAAATATTTATAATATCGGTGGATACCAGATCAGCAGTCAGAATTTCAAACTAGATATTTACCGTATAGACAACGAAACCGGCGTTGAAAACCCGGTAATGACAGAAGGTCAGAATACCGCCTCCAGGCAATGGATTGCTTTGACAGAGTTTGATCGTTTGAACCAGCAGAATGAACGTAAATCAGATGGTATTTTCGATTTTGTGGCCTCAAATAACGCGTTCGGTGCTTATTCCACAGCCAATAATTCTGCAACCAGCAGTTTGTTTTCTACCAACAGTTCCGGGGCAGCTTCACTGGTTACCAATACCAATTCAGGTTACATCACCATTGATCCAGCAAACGGAAGAATTATATTTCCGGTAATTGAGCCCTTTGGAAAGGACCTTGCTGCCCGCTTTTTACCAGGCGAGCAAAACCTGATTGATAAGTATGCCTTTACTGCATTATACGATTCAACCCAAACGATTGCTAAACAGCTTTTCCAGAATCAAAACCGATATGTCATCAAAGTAAACTATCAGTCTGATATTTCTTCTGAGTTCAGTTTGAATGCCATCAATGTGCCTGAAGGGTCGGTAAAGGTTTTCGCCGGTACTATGCCTCTTACCGAAGGTGTAGACTTTACTGTTGATTATCAGGGCGGCCGGGTAAGTATCATTAACCAGGCTTTATTGATATCAGGACAGGCGATCAGGATCACTACGGAAAACAATGAATTATTTGGTCTGCAACAACGCTCGCTTTTTGGTACGCGTTTAGATTACAAGGTGAATAATAAATTAAACCTGGGTGGTACCATTATGAACCTGACCGAAAAACCGTTAACCCAAAAAGTTAATATCGGTGAAGAGCCCATTTCAAATACCATCTGGGGCGCGGATATCAATTACAGCTCTCCATCGCGGTTTTTAACGAAAATGGTAGATAAACTTCCGTTCATCTCTACCAAAGCACCATCCAGTGTAAACTTTTACGGGGAATTTGCGCAACTGATTCCCGGGCATCCGCGTGCACTGAATTTTGCAGGCAGTAAAAACGGCGTAAGTTATTTAGATGATTTTGAATCATCCAGATCAGTAATTGACTTAAAGAGCGCCATTGCCTGGCAGCTTTCGGGAACACCACAGCTTTTCTCTGAATCGCAACTGGTTGATAATTTAGCTTATGGCTATAACAGGGCAAGGATTGCTTTTTATAATATTGACCCGACTTTTTACAATTCGGCATCTTCTACCACGCCTTCAAATATCCGCAATAACAGAAATGAGCTTTCGAACCACTACGTAAGGCAGGTAATTGAGCAGGAAGTATTCCCGTTTAAAGAAACCGCAACCGGACAAGCCTTGAACATCACCACGCTAGATGTAGCTTACTATCCTACTGTTCGCGGACCTTATAATTACCGAACTACAGGTTTCAGGGCTGATGGTAGCTTATTGCAACCTCAAAACAATTGGGGCGGTTTCCAGCGGAAAATTGAGACCAACGATTTTGAAGCCTTAAACATTGGTTTCATTGAATTCTGGGTACTCGATCCCTTTATTTATAAACCCAACTCTGCCGGAGGGGATTTATACTTCAACCTGGGTAATATCTCGGAAGATATTCTTAAAGACGGCCGCAAATCTTTGGAAAATGGTTTGCCAGCCAGTAATGATCCTACAAAATTCGATGAAACCAACTGGGGCCGTGTTCCAAAACTGCAACCGGTTGTACAGGCTTTTGATAACAATGCTGATTCGCGTAAAGCACAGGATGTCGGTTTAGACGGACTGTCTGATGCTGACGAAAGAACTAAATTTGCTTCAGCCATTACACAGATTAAAGCCCAGCTCAATTCTACGGCTTCCACAGCGATTGACGCCGATCCTTCATCAGATAACTACACGTATTTCAGAGGGCCAGCTTTGGATCAGATCAATGCCGGTATTTTAAAGCGCTATGAAAAATACAACGGTACGGAAGGAAACTCTAAAACTTCTCAGCAGTCGCAGGAAGAATTAGGCCTGGATAACTCGGCATCAACATCACTACCGGATGGGGAAGACATCAACAGGGATAATAACATGACCCAGAGCGATGAGTATTTTCAATACAAAGTATCGATGCGTCCCGGCGATCTGGTTATTGGCCAGAACTTCATTACAGATAAAGTAACCTCGCAGGTGAAACTGGCTAATGGAAATACACAACCTGCCACCTGGTATCAGTTCAGGATCCCAATTGGCGATTATCAGCAGAAAGTAGGAAGTATTGAAGATTTTAAATCCATTCGCTTCTTTCGAATGTTCATGACCAATTTCGCAGATACTGCCGTTTTGCGGTTTGCGAAGATGCAGCTGATCCGCGGAGAGTGGAGAGCTTTCAACGCAAAAAATGAAGCAGCTCAGGTGATTGCTGATCCTTCTCTACCAGCGCTTACTCCAGACAATTCGACGATAGAAGTTTCTACTGTAAATATTGAAGAGAACGGAAAACGTTCGCCAATACCTTACGTCACTCCTCCGGGAATTTTAAGGGAGCGTGATTATAGCAACTACCGTGGAGATACCCGGTTAAATGAGCAGTCGCTCTCAGTAACAGTAAAAAGTTTAAAGGATGGTTACAGCCGGGCTGCTTTCAAAACCGCTTACAGTGATTTCCGTTCTTACAAGCATCTGGAAATGTATGTCCACGCAGAAGCGGTGAACAATCAAACCCTGGCTACAAATGACGTATCTGCTTTCCTTAGAATTGGAACGGATAACATCGATAACTATTACGAATATGTGATGCCATTGCAGGTCACTGCTCCGGGTACCAGCGATCCTGATGCCATATGGCCTGAAGCCAATAGGATGGATATCGACCTGACCTTATTCCAGAATGCAAAACTCGCGCGTAATGATGCGCGGTTAAGCAATGGTCAGCCGTGGCCTATTAATGTTCCCTTTACTTACACTGATGGTATGCGTACCATTGTGGTAAAGGGGCAGCCGGATATGAGTAAAGTGAGGGTATATATGCTCGGGGTTAAAAACCCGCTACGGAACCTGGAGATCAGTGAGAATGATGATGGTTTGGAAAAGAATGTACTGGTTTGGTTTAATGAGTTAAGATTAACTGAGTTTGATGAAAAAGGGGGCTGGGCTGCAACCGGCAGGTTGAACCTGAAGCTGGCTGATTTTGCCGATGTAAATATCTCAGGCAGCAAATCGACCATTGGTTTCGGTTCCATCGACTCAAAAGTGAGTGAACGCAACCGGGCAGATAATGTACTGCTGGATGTTTCATCCTCAGTGGAGCTTGGAAAGTTTTTGCCTCAGAAATCGGGGGTTAAGATTCCAATGTTCGTGAACTATTCGAAACAGGTTTCTACGCCACAGTACAATCCGCGTACTCCAGATATCGAACTGAAAAATGCGTTGGATAAGGCAGGCACAAAGGCGAAGAAGGATTCCATTTTAAACTTTGCTCAGGATTATACGGTGAGAAGGGGTATTAACTTTACCAATGTGAGGAAAGAGCGTACCAATAACAGCAAGCCTGCACAGTTATGGGATATTGAAAATTTTGCCGCAAGCTATGCTTATACGCAATATAACCATCGCGATTTCATTAATGAGAGCAGTCTACAGAATACCTACAGGGCATCGCTTCAGTACAGTTATTCAAGAGAAGCCAAAACGATAGCGCCGTTCGAAAAAATTATAAAAACTAACACACTGGCCTTGCTTAAGGATTTTAACTTTAGCATTTTGCCAAGCGCTATCAATTTCAGAGTTGACGTGGATCGTTTGTACTCGGAAAATACTTTAAGAAACAACGATCCTAATAATACGCTTGGTGTTTATCAAACAGGATACGGCACTACCTTCAACAAGAACTTTACCATGAGCCGCATCTATGGTATTGCCTGGAATTTAACCCGGTCGATGCAGCTGGATTTCAATGCCACTAATTATTCCATCATAGATGAGCCAAGTGGCAGACTGGAAGGATTAAAAAGAGATACGGTTTGGGAAAATCTAAAAAAATTAGGCCGCACAACTGATTATACCCACAATCTGAATGTAACCTACAATCTACCGATTGATAAAATCCCTGGCTTTAACTGGGTGAAGGTCACCACACGTTATGGTACGACCTTTAACTGGCAAACCGAACCGCTAGCCACGCTTGAGGATCCCAATATCAATTTAGGTAACACCATTCAGAACACCAGAACAGTTCAGGTTAATCCAACCTTAACGCTTACCAGCCTTTATAATAAATTTGGCTTCATCAGAAAGGCAGGTGATGAAAGTACAGAAGGGAAAGTTAAAAACTTCTTCATTAACCTGTTAACCAGTTTAAAAAATGTAAGTGGAAACTATGTGCAGACAAAAGGAATTTACCTGCCGGGGTACCTGCCAAAAACCCAGTATCTGGGTCTGGATAACGTAAGCGGAGCACCTGGTTTGGGTTTCGTATTTGGCAGTCAGCAGAATATCCGTGCCAATGCCCTGGCCGGCGGATGGCTGACCACTGATACTTTACAAACGCAGTTATATGTAAACACACTGCGTGAAGACTTCCAGTTAACCGGGCAGATAGAGCCTTTTAAAGATTTAAGAATTACGCTAAAGGCAAATAAAGCGCAGAACCGTAACTACTCCAGTAATTTCAGGTATGTAGCCAGCTCAGCTTCTTTCCAAAACCTGAGTGCTATTACCAGTGGCGACTACAGCATTTCTTATATCGCCATTGGTACGTCTTTCAAAGAAAACAATGCGACTGTGGTTTCTCAGCTGTTCAATCAGTTTATGGCCAACAGAATTGTGATATCCCGGAGACTGGGTGCACAGAATCCAAATTCCAGCGGCGTAACCGGTGGTTATTCGGATGGGTATAGCAAAGAAAGCCAGGATGTATTGATCTCTGCCTTCCTTGCCGCCTATTCCGGTAAAGATGCCTCTAAATCGAAGCTTAATGCCTTTCCAAGAATTCCACTGCCAAACTGGAACCTTACTTACAGTGGTTTGACCCGGATCCCTTTTATCGCAGAAAATGTTTCTTCGGTTGATATACGACATGGTTACCGGTCGGCATATAATATTAACAGCTATAGCTCATTACTGAGGTATCAGGAAATCGGAGGATTCTCCAGTACAAGAGACGTAAATAATAATTTCCTACCTGAATATCAATTTGCCCAGGTTACCATCTCCGAATATTTTGCACCACTTGTAGGTGTTGATACCCGCTTTAAAAATAACTTAACCGCTTCATTCGAACTAAACCGTTCGCGCTTACTGGGCTTAAGCTTATCTAATAGTCAGCTGGCTCAGCTTTCGGAGAATAATGTGGTATTGGGATTAGGATATAGAACCAATAAATTCCGCTTCCCTTTTGGGTGGTTCAAAACCCTGAAAATGGATAACAACATGGACTTTAAACTTGATGTTGCCATCCGTGATAATAAAACTGTGATATACCGTGCTGATGTTACGGAAGCTGAAGTTTCTTCAGGAGCAAAGAATATTACCGTTAGGCCAAGTGTAGATTATGTATTGAATCAGAAATTTAATATCAAGTTATTCTATGATTCTAATATTACCAAACCTTACACCTCGCAAACCTTTAATACGTCCTACAGTAATTTTGGTTTCAGCTTAAGATTTACGATAAACTAGGGCGCTTTTAAACGAGATCTGATGTAAATCTCAAAAATCCTAGCTAACTTTGACAAACTAATTTAAAAAACATGAATTTTCCATCAGAATTGAAATACACTAAAGACCACGAGTGGGTTAAAGTTGAAGGTAATGAAGCTTTTATAGGTATCACAGACTTCGCACAACGCGAATTGGGTGATATTGTTTACGTTGACATCAACTCAGTAGGTTCAGAAGTGGCTAAAGAAGAAGTTTTCGGAACTGTTGAAGCCGTAAAAACAGTATCGGATTTATATATGCCCGTAACCGGAACAGTGTTGGAAATCAACGCTGAATTAAATGATAACCCTGAACTGGTAAATTCTGATCCATACGGACAAGGATGGATGGTTAAAGTTTCATTGAGCGATTTAGCTGAGGTAGAAGGTTTACTTTCTGCAGAAGCTTATCAGGAATTGGTTGGCGCTTAATCAGAAGATTTTGTTCAAAGCACTAAAACAACAGAAATGGGCGCTACTATGGACCATAGTTGTTTTAGTGCTTTGTAATATGAGAATGCCCGATACCGAAGGAGAGGGTTTCTTTTTCGAGGGATTCGATAAAATGACCCACCTGGGTTTTTTCTTTGTTTTGTCGGTATTACTCTTCTATGGTAAAATCAGGTACCAGCATACATTTGCTTTTCGCACACTCACCATATTTAAAATTCTTTGCATTAATGCAATAATTGGCGGTGGAATTGAGTTGTTACAGTGGAAGGTTTTTACCTACAGGTCAGCCGAATGGTGGGATTTCGGTTGTGATATGTTAGGTGCATGCATGGCTGTATTCAGTTATGTTCTGCTCCATAAATTAAATTTCAATGAAAGTAAAGATTAGTTTATTTGGCTTGTTAATGGTAGTTTGCTTAAGCAGCTGCAGTATTTTTAAGAAAAGCTGTAACTGCCCTAAAGTGTATTATAGAAATTACCCATCCCAGCGCTAAGCTTTCTCCAATTATTCTGCCAGGTTTTGGTAACAGGTATTTTGCTGTATTTAAAATGTTACCTTACTTTTAACAATCGTTAACAAACCTTTGGGCGTTCGCCTAGTCTGATAGGATAGTTTTGTAATTATATCTAATTTTTTTTAATGAAAAAGAACGTTCAAAGAGCAGTATTACTTGTTCTTATGTTTTGCGGCTACTTTGCCCATGCACAAAATACGGGTTCGGTTAGCGGTAAGGTAATCAACGCGAAAGATAAGAAGCCGGTCGACTTCGCAACCATTGCTATCAAGAGTCTGAAAGACTCCAGCGTAGTAGGCTCTGGTCAGACTGCTGCAGACGGGACATTTAGTTTTAAGGCCATTGCTCCGGGAAAATACCGGATTTATGCTGCCTTTCTTGGGTTGAAAACGGCTACTAAAGATATAGAAGTGGCCAAAGCCGCAGTTAATGCAGGCGAAATTGCCATGGCCGATGATGGCGTGGATCTGAGTACCGTAAATGTTACAGCAAGTATTCCCATCATTGTGAAAAAAGATACCCTGGAGTTTGATGCCAAATCCATCAAAGTACGTGAGAATGCTGTGGTGGAAGATTTGCTTCAAAAACTACCTGGTGTTGAAGTCGCCAAAGACGGTAGTGTAAAAGCACAGGGTGAAACCATTACGAAAGTAAAGGTGGATGGTAAGGAGTTTTTTGGTAACGACCCGTTGCTGGCCACTAAAAACCTGCCGGCAGATATGGTGGATAAGATCCAGGTGATTGATGAGCTTTCTGAGCAGGCACAATTTACCGGAATTGACGATGGAACCCGAAATAAAATCTTAAACATTACTACCAAAGCGGGCATGAAACACGGCTATTTTGGAAACAGTACCGTAGGTTACGGATCAGATGACCGTTACGATGCCAGTTTAAACGTAAACAAGTTCGATGAAGACCGCCAAATCAGTTTTATCGGTCAGTTTAACAATATCAATAAACAAAATTTCGGGCAAGGTGGCGGTGTTGGAAACGGTTTCGGTGGCGGCGGCGGCGGCGGCGGTGGCCGTGGTGGAAACAGCAACAACAGCACTTCTAATACCGGCGGAATAACAAAAACCAATGCTGCAGGCTTAAACTTTGCCGATACTTACAAAGATGGAACACAATTCCAGGCGAGTTATTTCTTTAATGATGCCACTTCTGATTTATTGCAAACCTCGAACAATCAGGATTTATTTGGGAATACGACCCGTAGGGTGAATGAAGTTTTGGACAGGACTACAGAGAAAACAAATCACCGGTTTAACTTCATGGTCGATACAAAGATAGACCCCTCTCTGTCAATAAAAATCCAACCTAATTTTACCTACACCGAAACAGATGCGAACAGCTTAACTACCTATAATCGTGATTACGTAACCTCATTAACCAATGGTTTACAACGTTACAATACCAGTTCATCTACACCTGCGTTTTCCAATAATCTACTGTTACGTAAAAGCTTTAAGCGCCGTGGACGTACCCTTTCTTTGAACTTAAGTACGAGCATCAATGATAATGATGCAAGAAACCTGAATTATATTTCTGACACTACCACTGTAGGTACTACCAAAACACAATCTTTAACAGATCAGCTGAATAACACCAGTAGTCATGCGATAAACAACACCACCAGAGTGGTGTATACCGAACCAATTAATAAAACCCTGAGTGTTGAATTTAACTATCAGAATGGTTATTCAGACAGTGATTCGCAAAGAGATGTATACAATTTTAATCCGGTTACCTTACAGTATGATCTGGTTGATAATACCTATTCAAATATTTATAATAACCGTACGCTAACCAATGCCGCTGGGTTCAGTTTTACTACTACTGAAAAGAAGTACAACTGGAATATCGGTTTGGCTGCACAGCAAACCAACAGGGTAAACACGAACCTGACTACTGGAGACGTACGTACCCAAAACTTTATTAATCTTACACCATCTGCGCAGTTCAGGTATAATTTCAGTAACCGTAAGCGATTATTCATCAACTACCGAGGGTCTACCAATCAACCAACAATTGATCAGATTCAGCCAATCCCTGATAATACCAATACACAATCTGTGTATACAGGTAACCCTAATTTAAAACCAGCATTCAATAACAGGTTAAGGGTAAACTTCAATAATTTTAATATTGAAAAAGGCCGCTTTTTCTTTGCCAGATTAGATTTAAGTCAGACATCTAACAATATCAGTAACAACGTATCATTAATTACCGACCAGAATGATAAGAATTTTGGTAAGCAAGCCATAAGCTACGTGAACGTTGACGGAGTATTTTCAGGTGATGGAAGTGCTACCTGGTCGTTGCCATTATTACCAGAGCGTAAACTAAATCTTAACATTACCGGCGGTGCAAATTATGCCCGTAATGTTAACTTCATCATCCCGGTTGGAAGTACTGTTGCGGTTAAAAATATCACTAACAGTTATACCATTTCAAATGGTTACAAACTGGTCACCAATGTTGATAAATTTGATTTAACGGGTGGTATTACAGGAAGTTTTACGCATTCTACTTATTCTGCACAATCTTCGGCTAATACAGAATATTATACTATTAATCCTAATTTTGATGTCAGCTATGTGCTGCCCGGAAATTTCAGGATTGCAACAACAGTAGAATATTACCGTAACCTGGGTGGCGGCGATTTATTCAACAGAGAGTATACGCTGATCAATCCTTATTTAAGCCGTCAGTTTTTCAAAAACAGGGGAACATTCAAATTCTCTGTAAATGATGCATTAAATCAAAATACAGGAATTACCAGAACAACATCCGGCACATCCATCTCTGATGTGAACTACAATGTATTGAAACGTTACTATATGCTTTCATTTACATACTCTTTAACGCGTATTGGAGGAAAAACCATGAGTGGCGACGTGCAGATGCCTGGAATGGGCAACGGCGGCGGTCAGCGCCAAAGAATGTAGGCAACTCTAAAAAAATACTTCAAGGTCCTGATACAAATCAGGACCTTTTTTTTTGATTTTTATAAATGTATGAATGACATTTATGTATTTCATTTGTTACCTAAAGCGAATAAACTTTTAAACCTTCTGTGAGTCTTTAATAATAATCAGCAAGCTAACCAGATGAGGAGAATTTTTACGCTTATACTTATTTTATGTTCTGCATTTGCCTACGCTCAAAAAACAGGTAATGTAAGCGGCCGGGTCATTCAGTCAAAAGACAAAAAACCAATTGATTACGCATCAATTGCCATTAAGAATCTTTCAGATTCTGTAACCGTTGGTGCGATGAGTACTGGTGAAGATGGAAAATTTATATACAAAGGGTTAAAGCCAGGTACTTATCGCCTGTATGCTGCTTTTCTCGGATTAAAAAATACCACCAAGGATTTCACTATTTCTGCTGATAAAACTGATATTGAATTGGGGGATGTGGTGCTCGAAGGGGCAGCTATCGATTTACAGACAGTCGAAATCAAAGCGGAAATACCGCCTATTGTGGTCAAGAAAGACACACTCGAATTTAATGCAAGTTCTTTTAAAGTTATTGAAAATGCTGTAGTAGAAGATTTATTGAAAAAGCTGCCGGGGGTTGAGGTGGATAAGGCGGGCGCAATAAAAGCACAAGGGGAAACCATTACCAAAGTGAGGGTAGATGGGAAGGAATTTTTTAGTAATGACCCTTTGCTTGCCACTAAAAATCTCCCTGCTGATATGATCGATAAAATCCAGATCATTGATGAGCTATCAGATCAGGCACAATTTACAGGGATTGATGACGGTTCGCGTACTAAAATCATCAACATCACCACCAGGAAGGACCGCAAGAATGGCTATTTCGGGAATTCGACAGCGGGTTATGGCTCAGATGACCGCTATGATATTAATGCCAACATGAATCGTTTTAATCAGGACCGTAAAATCAGTGTAGTCGCACAATTTAACAATGTAAATAAACAGAATTTTGGCGGCGGCCTCGGCGGTGGCAATGGTGGAAATAATGGAGGCCGTGGCGGTATCACGGATACCAAAGCTGGCGGAATTAACTTTGTGGATGTTTATGCCGATCAAACCGAGGTTAACTTTAGCTACTTTGTAAATAAATCAGATAATCTGATCGAACGAAACAGTGTTACCCAAAATCTCCTGGGAAATGTAACCACTATCTTCGACAACAAACAAGTGAATACCTCTGATCGGTTAAATCACCGCTTAAATTTTATGGTCGATACCAAACTGGATTCTTTAACCTCTCTGCGTATTCAACCCAACCTAAGCTATACCAATAATGAAAGCCTGAACATTAGCCGCTATAACCGCGATTATAAGCGGTACATGATTGACGGCTCACAAACCTTAACGAATCATAGTACCGCCCCATCCATCAGCAATAATATCCTGCTGCGTAAAAAATTCATGAGACGTGGCCGGACTTTATCGCTAAACCTGAGTACCAACATCAATAATAATGATTCAGAAAATTACAATAATAATCCGGAGACCAGGATTGACAGTGGTAATGTCATCACACCAAAAATAACCAATCAGTTTAATGATCAGGAAAGTGAATCACTGAGCCAGAATACCAGATTGGTGTATACAGAACCGATCAGTAAAACTTTAAGTCTGGAGTTCAACTATCAGAATGGTTATAACCACAATACCTCCGATCGCTACACCTATAATTACAATCCGGCTACGCTACAATATGATCTGCTTGATCAGACTTACAGTAACGTCTATGAAAATACCATATTGACTAATAATGCCGGGTTTAGCTTCAACACCAACGAAAAAAAATATAACTGGAATGTGGGTATAGCCGTGCAGAACACCGACCGGACCAATAACAATATCAGCCGGGGTTACGTACTCAGGCAAAATGTATTCAACTACACGCCTTCTGCCATGTTCCGGTATAATTTCAGCAATAGCAAACGACTGGTATTCAATTACAGGGGAACTACGAATCAGCCAACCATACAGCAGTTGCAGCCTATTCCTAATAACACCAATACACAGAGTATTCCCGTTGGTAATCCCGATCTGAAACCTGAATTTAATAACACGCTTAGGGTAGCCTACAATACTTTTACCGCCGGTAAAAACCGGTCCCTGTTTGTCAACCTGAACCTTACACAAACCTCCAACCGTATTGCAAACAGCAGCAGCCTGATTCAAAGTGGCGACGATCAGGGTAAGCTGGCCATTCTTCCGGTTAATGTGAACGGCGTTTATTCAGGGAATATTACCTCCTCCCTGAGCTTACCCATTATGCAAGAAAACAAACTTAACTTTCACATTAATATTGGGGGAAATTACGATCGGGATGTGAATTTCACGAACTCGCTAAAGAACATCACCAACAGCTGGTCGGTTACTAACGGTTACCGTTTGGTTTCCAATCTGGAGAAACTCGACTTAACTGCAGGTGTGAACGGATCTGTAAACCGTGCAACCTACTCAGTACAGCCAAATTCCAATACCCGATATTATACTTTTAGTCCCAACGTAAGTGTAAGTTATCTTTTTCCGGGGGACATCCGATGGTCGGTTGATGCCGATTACAATCAGAATACCGGAAGAGGAGCAGATTTTGATACGCATTTCACACTCATTAACTCTTTCATCAGTAAACAGCTTTTCAAAAACCGGGGTACTTTCAAAGCTGCGGTGAACGACTTATTAAACGAAAATCAGGGTGTGAGTCGAACGGCAAACAACAATACCATCCGTGATGAAAGTTTTAATGTTTTAAAGCGTTACTTTATGTTTTCTTTTACTTACTCCTTAAATAGAATGGGCGGTCGGAATATGATCAGGGGCAATCAGGAAGGCGGGGGAAGAGACCGTGGATTTGGTGGTGGCGGCTTCGGCGGCGGCAGATCGAGAAACTAGAAAATTATAGGTGATATCAACCTTTTTAAGTAAAATTTACCGAAATTTGGCTACTGAAAGAGTGCTCTTATTTGGAATAAATCTAAAGAAAGGCTAACTTGCGCCCAATCAGCACATGGATCAGCAGAACCCGATAACTGTATCGGATCTGCTGTTAAAATGTTCATTAAATCAAAGGCATCAGATGAAACTATCGCATCTAAAAGTAGGGGAAAAAGGGACAATAGTGGCCTTCACAGATCTTGACATGTCGGTTAAACTCATGGAAATGGGTTGTTTGCCTGGCGAAGTTGTGGAGGTGGAACGTTTTGCTCCACTTGGTGATCCAATGGCGATTCGTGTGGCAGGTTATCAGCTTTGTTTACGTAAAAGCGAAGCTGAGGTAATTATCATACAATAAATAAGCTGGTTTGGATATTAAAGTCGCATTAGTTGGTAATCCCAATACAGGTAAGTCTACCCTTTTTAATCGTTTAACAGGGTTAAATCAGAAAATAGGAAATTTCCCGGGTATTACTGTCGATAAAAAGACAGGCTATATGAAGCTTGTTAATGGCAAGGACGCTGAAATAATTGATTTACCCGGAACTTATAGTCTCTATCCGAAAAGCAGTGATGAAAGTATCGTTTTTCAGGTATTGGCTGATGAACAGAACAGCAGTCACCCCGATCTTATTGTCCTGGTTGTAGATGCATCAAACCTGAAGCGCAACATGCTGTTATACTCGCAGGTTGCCGATCTTGGAATTCCGATGATACTGGCCTTGAATATGATCGACCTGGCAGAGAAACAGGGCATAGAAGTTGATCTGGATAAGTTAGCCGGGAAGCTGGGCGTTCAGGTGGTATCTATATCTGCCAGAAATAACACCGGCATGGATACCTTGAAACAAGCCATTTGTAACGCCAATAAAATTGCTACCCAGTTTCAGGATGTTGATGTAAGCAGCTTAGCACCCGCTGCAATTAACGCCATTAAATCAAAGCTGAATTCAGATAATGATTATTATGCCTTACAGGTTTTGCATCAGCATGAATATCTGACATTCTTTACGGATCAGGAACAGCAGGAAATTGAGGATATTGAGCAGTCGCATCACTTTGAATCCTCAAAGATTCAGGCTGCAGAAACCATAGCCCGTTATAAACACCTTTCTTCCATACTGTCGGGTGTGGTATCGGATAGTGGAACAGCCAAGAAGTTTGTATTCAGTGATAAGCTGGATGGTGTTTTAACCCACAAAATCTGGGGTTTTGCCATATTTTTACTCATTCTCTTTGTTATATTTAACGCCATTTTTGCCTGGTCATCCTATCCTATGGATCTGATAGAAAGCAGCTTTGGTTACATTACCAATCTGGGTCACGAATATCTGCCTGCAGGTATGCTAACGGATTTAGTTCTGGATGGAGTGATCGCCGGGTTAGGGGGAATCTTCGTATTTATTCCCCAGATCGCCATATTGTTTGCATTTATTTCCATCCTGGAAGATACCGGTTATATGGCTCGGGTGACCTTCATGATGGATAAAATCATGAGTAAAGTTGGCCTGAGCGGGAAGTCGGTTGTTCCGATGATTGGTGGTTTAGCTTGTGCAGTACCTTCCATTATGGCTGCCCGTAACATCGAAAACTGGAAAGACAGGATGATTACCATCATGGTAACGCCACTGGTGAGCTGTTCGGCGCGGTTGCCTGTTTATATCCTCATCATTTCATTAATTATTCCTTCTGAAAACGTTTGGGGTATATTTAACATGCAGGGGCTGGCCCTGATGGTGATGTATCTGGTGGGCGTAATTGCTGCAGTTCTCGTCGCCTGGATAATGAAGTTCATCATTAAAACCAAAGAGCGTGCCTATTTTATTATGGAGCTTCCTGTTTACCGCATGCCACGCTGGAAGAACGTTTTTTATACCATGTACGAGAAGTCGAAAACTTTTGTTTTCGAGGCTGGTAAGGTCATCATTGCGATATCCATTATCCTCTGGGTGATGGCATCTTTCGGACCCGGAAACCGTTTTGAAAATATTGAAAAGAAATACGAAAGTGCATTAGCCGACACCACCAGGAACACAGACCATATCAATACTCTGATTGCTACTGAAAAATTAGAAAACTCCTATGTAGGTATACTGGGTCAGTGGATCGAGCCTGCCATTCGCCCTTTGGGCTACGACTGGAAAATCGGGATTGGTTTAATTACCTCATTTGCTGCCCGTGAAGCCTTTGTAGGCACCATGGCGACCATTTATAGCGTTGATGGTGGTGATGAAGACACCTC
This sequence comes from Pedobacter frigidisoli, assembly GCF_032678525.1. Lineage (GTDB taxonomy): Bacteria > Bacteroidota > Bacteroidia > Sphingobacteriales > Sphingobacteriaceae > Pedobacter > Pedobacter frigidisoli_A. The sequence continues at coordinate 259,428 of NZ_JAVTSE010000002.1, read as the reverse complement.
AACCATCCGCGAGCGCATGTCGGCCTCTGTTCACTCAGGAACAGGCTTACCGGTGTATACGTTCGCAACAGGAATATCACTGATGTTGTTTTATGCTTTTGCTATGCAATGCATGAGTACGGTAGCCATTGTATACCGGGAGACCAAAGGTTGGAAATGGCCTGTTATCCAGATCGTTTACATGACAGCCATGGCCTACTTCTCCGCATTAATTGCATATCAGTTATTGAAGTAGGCATCATAGCATCATTTGTGAATTCCTTAAGGATTTATTTAGCCCAGCTCAATTTGCCTTTTAATGCTTTCTTCCAGAGAAATTAAGGTTTCTGTGCGTTGAATTCCGTTTACCGCCTGAATCTCTTCATTGAGTACATGGCGAAGGTGATTGGTATCGCGACAGATAATTTTAGCAAACATGCTGTATGATCCGGTGGTATAATGCAACTCAACCACTTCTTTGATTTTGTTTAACTGGGCAACAGCATCTTTATATTGAATCCCTTTTTCTAAGTAGATACCCAGGAAAGCGCAGATATCATAACCTGCTTTTTGGGGGTCAATAATCAAATGCGAACCTTTAATGATACCCATTTCCTGCAGTTTCTTCATTCTAACGTGTATTGTACCGCCCGAAACAATCAAATCTTTTGCTATTTCTGTATAGGGTTTTGTGGCATCCTGCATCAATTGCTTTAATATATCGATATCCAGGTTGTCAATTTCTAAATTGGAATTGTCTTTTTTCAGCATATTTTTGAATTATGATAAGCGAATTTACGAATATTTATCAATATTATAAAAATAAAATTAAATGTTTAAAATATTTGCAAGGTATTTATAGTTCCTTTACATTTGTATCAAGCAATTAACAAAAAGGGAACGTTCTTTAACAGATTTGCTTAACATACTGTAGGGTGGTGAAACAGGCAGACACACCTCCTTGTCTCGGTGGCGGAGAATAATGGGAATACCAGCAATGGCTAACCACTCCTTGGAGGTTCGATTCCTTCCCCTACAGCCATTGCAGTTGACAATGTACGTTTTAATTTTAAATGAAAACTGATTGTAAACTGTTAATTTGAAATGTTGGGTGGTGAAATTGGCAGACACGCCTCCTTGTCTCGGTGGTGGGGAATAATGGGACAAACGCAGTTTATTGGGTTGACCACAAATTAATTTTTTGAACTGTAGCTAACTACCCCTTGAAGGTTCGACTCCTTCCCCAACAGCATTTTTTATGAATAATAAGTTAGTTAATTGAGCAATCCTGGATAGGTTGCTCTTTTTATTTTCAGGCCATTTTGCGGAAACAGAAATGTTTAAAAATGAGAAAGCCCCATATCTCTATGAGGCTAAAATGAATGTCTTATAAGTATCCACCGATAAAACTAAACCAAACAAACTATATACTAAACGCAAGCCGGTTTGAATTGTTTTTAATTTTTTTAAAAAAATTAAATATTCTTAGTTTCAGTACATAACCATCTTTTTTGCAGGTATTTCCTGAGTGGTTGATCTACCCATATCATCATCAGATAGGCGATTAGCGCCAGGAGGATTACGGAAATAGCCACAATCAGCACCAGGTCGTTACCTTTTGGTTTATAGGTATTGTAATAATTTCCGAATATCCATAATGCTCCATAATGCGTCATATAAAGCGGATAGGAAATTTTACCAATCAGGTTGCAGCATTTTTTTATACCTTCCGATACATCCGTACCTGCTCCAAGTGCAACCAGAAACGGAAAGTAAAGGAACACCACCAGCGTTTCCGTAATCCAGCTGATTGAAATAAACGGCATGATAAAGGCAAGGAATAAAAGGATGGCTGGTACAATAAAGCCCAGTTTGTTTTTGATGATCCATGACGAACGGTATACTAATAACCCGGCCAGGAAAGAATAAAAAATTCTGGCTCCACCTTCCCAGAAGGTAGCACCACTCCAGCCACCCATCAGTGAGCCCGTAGTGTAGCTTACGTAAAACAGGACTATTGTTGCGATGATGAACAGACCGGTCAGGTATTTTCTGGACAAGCGGCAAAGAATAAAAGCATATAAAATATTGGCAATATACTCCCAGAAAAGAGACCATGACGGGGCGTTTAATCCAAATAGATTAAATGCACGGTCTTCCATCACAGGAAAAGGAATCAATAATAATGAACTGATAAAAAGGATTATGATCCGGCCGAGGCCATAACCTGAAGCTGCAGTAGAAAAAGGATCAAATAAAAATGTCAAAAGCCCTAAAACTGATCCAACAACTACCAGCGGATGCAGCCTGATGACCCTCGCTTTGAAAAATTCTGTTATTCCAAGCTTTTCCATTCTGTTGTCATAAGCGTACCCGATTACAAAGCCCGAGAGACAGAAAAAGAAATCTACACCCAGAAAACCATGGCCAATGAAGTTTTGTGTCCAGTCGGTAAAAATAATTTCCATAAAATGGAAGATGACAACAGACAAGGCCGCTACACCACGTAAACCATCAAGAACGGCAAAGTGTTGCCTCGTATCATTGGTGCGATAGGAGATCGTGTTCATCAGTAGGTTGAGCCGTTTTATGGCTTTACGGCAAGGATAAAAAAAATGCAAAGATTATTTGAGGAATGGAGTATTGTTGTTACAAACCAAAATCAAGCAGGGTCAAGATGATATTTCAAAAGTTTTACTATATAAAAAGCCTTTCTTTTGGAAAGGCTTCTTTGTTTTAATCTAAATCGTCCCGTTGATTCAATTATAACGATCTAAAAGTAAGTGTTTTATATTCTTATTCAAAGTAAAAGGTAAAAATACCCTGGCCTTTGTATCAGTAATTCTAATTTAAACTATACTCCATCACCACCCGATCAGGGATTATCTTTTCTGTAAAAAAATATCCAAACCGAAATATCCCAACAGGCGACTGATCTTTTTTTCAAAAGTATAAGATCTCTATTCAGGTTTTTACCCGCATCTGCTACATTCCGGATTTATTTCATTTGCCTTCCCATTGGCCAGGTTTCCCCGAATGTTAGAAATTAATTTTTTCGTTTCAACTATTTTCCGCTATCCAAATACTGAGATGCACCTGGAGCTGACAATTCTTCTTTGCACCAGCGTTTATTTCATGAGGCACATTGCTTTTATACTTCCCCATAAATCAACAAGAGATTACCCATTCCTTACCCAAAGCTTAAACAATGCACGACTGGGTAACCACTGGGTGAGCACTGGGTAAGCACTGGGTAAGCACTGGGTAAAAACAAACGTGAAATACCTGTTCCCCTCTTGGAAAACAGGTTCAATTTTGCCCTGGATTTTTAAGCAGTTGAATTAAGATATGAACTTTAGAAACACTCGACTTCCCAGAAGCGCAACCATTTTTGATTGGGGTCTAATTTGATAATACCTTCCTTGTGGCGGAGGTCCTGATTGTGATTCACACTGTCGGCAACCCCACACCATGGTTCGAGACAAACAAATGGTGCATCCTTTGCTGCCCAGATGCCAAAGAAAGGAAAATCCTCAAAATGGAAATGTAAGCCAAAGTCATTTTTACTATTCAGCAAGCTGATGCAGTTACTTTGCAGTGTTTTAAAAACCAAAGCATCATTATAAAAGAGTTCATGCCTAAGTTCAAGTTTATGACCGTTGAGCTCGATGTTGCTTGTGGTATCAGCTACCAGGCCATCGTTAAGTTCCCAATAGGTTAACTTATCATCGCTGTTAAAGGCTAGATAATAATCGCTATAGGTCGTGTCAGGTGTATTAGGTACCCCAAATGCAGGGTGGGCTCCAAGAGAAAATAATAGCTCATCGGTCCCGTTATTGATTACTTCATAAGTTAAATTGAGCTTCCGGTCAATTAACCGGTATCTCAGTTGTAACTCAAAGTAAAAGGGATAAATCTTTAAAGTATCTTCCGATTGGGATAAGGTAAAGACTGCTTCGGATTGGTTTATTTTTTCAACGTCAAAAACATGATCCCTGGCAAAACCATGCCTTGGCAATGCATAGTTTTTCCCATTATAAATAAAGCTGTCGTTCTTTAAAGAGCCCACAATAGGGAATAATACTGGACTGTGTTTTCCCCAGTATTTAGAATCGGCATTCCACAGGTATTCGATATTTGTTTCCTTGCTAAAAAGGCCTTGTAGTTCGGCGCCTTTGGCAGCCAGATTTACCCTTAAGTAATCGTTTTCGATGGTGATCATGAGGTGCTAAAAATAACAAATTCCATTTAAAACTCACCACGCTCTTCCCATATACAGGCAATATTGATAATAGTTTGCACGGCTTTTTCCATATCCTGTACACTTACCCATTCCTGTTTACTGTGAAAGGCATGTTCGCCAGCGAAGATGTTTGGGCAGGGCAAGCCCATAAAAGATAATCTTGAGCCATCGGTTCCGCCGCGGATACTTTGTTTTTTGGCTATAACACCTGCCCGCTCAATTGCCTCCACTCCGTATTCCACAATTTTGGGATACTGATCCAGTATTTGTTTCATGTTTCGGTATTGCGGGGAAATCTTAAGCTCATAAGTCGAGCCTGGATAATTTGCCATTACTGTTTCTACCGTGCTTTTGAGATGATCTCCATGGGCCCTCAGTTTTTCATCTGTAAAATCCCTGATAATGAAATGTGCTTCAGCCTGCTCCACTTGCCCCGAAATACTCACAGGGTGGATAAAGCCTTCCTTTTGACTGGTGGTTTCAGGGCTTAAGGTATCTTTCGGGAGTGTATCTATGACTTCAGAAATAATTTTAATGGCACTTTCCATTTTTCCTTTGGCAAAGCCCGGGTGTGTGCTTACCCCATGGATGATCAGGGATGCGCCATCGGCAGAGAAGGTTTCATCTTCAATTGAGCCTAAGGTTTCGCCGTCAATGGTATAGCCAAAATCAGCACCAAGTTTCTGCAAATTTACCTGATCTACGCCGCGACCAATTTCTTCATCGGGCGTAAAAAGCACCTTGATTGTACCATGTTTTACCTCCGGGTTTTCCATGAAAAACCTGGCCGCTTCCATAATCTCAGCCAGGCCAGCCTTATTGTCTGCACCCAGTAATGTGGTGCCACTTGCTGTAATGATATCGTTTCCGATTTGATACTGCAGGTCTTTATGTTCAGACAATTTTAGAACAATTTTGTTGTCATCCGGAAGGATGATATCGTGGCCTTGATAATTGTCATGAATAATCGGTTTAACATTTTCCCCGCTGCAATCAGGAGAGGTATCCATATGGGAGCAGAAAAATATAACCGGTAATTTTTTATCGCTGTTAGCGGGAATTGTACCATATACATAGCCGTTATTGTTCATTTCTGCATCAGATATGCCCATTTCCTGTAATTCCTGAACTAAAACCCTCCCCAGATTTTTCTGTTTTTCTGTAGATGGACAAGTTGGCGATTGAGGATCAGACTGTGTGTCGATCTTCGCATATTTTATAAAACGCTGCGCTAAAGAGTTGTTAAAACTGGTGTATTTGTTCATAATTCAAAGGTAAAAGTTATAGATATTGAATAAACATATTATTTTTGTTAAAAAAACGATATGATATTAAGCCGTTTGAAAAAGTCTTTCCTACCCGTGACCTTCATTTTCGTTGCCAATTTCACGTTTGCGCAATCTAACTATTTTAAATATTCATATGGATTTGGCGGCGGAATAAATAAATCCTATACCGACGTTTACGAAGGAAGTATAGGCTATACCACTTATGGTGTATTTGAGTACAATTTAACCCCCTATGTTACGCTTGGCCTGGATGGTCAGTACGGAATGGTTCAGGGCGGGGACATTCATACAGATCCTTACAACAGGCAGTTTATTACGAAATATACCAGCGTTACCTTTAATGCCAAGGTGATGATGGGCGAGTATGTGTATTACGATAAAAGTGAGTTTTTATATAATTTAAGAGGGTTATATTTTGGTTTAGGCGTGGGCTTCATCAACAACAAAGTAACCGATGTAGTGAGGCAGAGGCCAAGTTTTTCTAATGATCCGGGCTATACCTTTCCTGGTAAAGATAAAAGTGTTAATCTGCATGTACCCATTAACGTGGGTTTCAATTATTTTATCACGGATGGCTATGGTTACCAGCGCTATATCATTAACATAAATGCCCAGGCAAACTATACTTTTGGAGAAGGACTGGATGGTTATGATGACCCCAGCAATAAGTTCAAGAACTACTCGCCTGATATCTTCAATGCTTATACGATAGGGTTCAGATACATGTTTGGTACAATTAAAGCCTACCGTAAAACCCTTTAATCGTAAACTCAATTCTTATATTTACCGCATGAGAAATATTTTCATGCTGGGCCTGATTCTCTGCACGCTTCACGCTTTGTCGCAAGAAACACCATTTGAAAAGAGTGGGAAAACAGAAACTGCCACTTATGATGCAGCAATAAGCTATTATAAACAACTCGCTAAATCTTATCCAAAAGCAAAACTATTAAGCTATGGCACAACTGATTTTGGGAAGCCTTTGCACCTGTTGGTTCTATCGAACAGTCAGGTTTTTGATCCGGCCAGTCTCCGGAAAAGCAAAAAGAGCATTTTGCTGATCAATAACGGGATTCATCCCGGAGAGCCTGAAGGCATAGATGCATCGATGATGCTGGCCAGGGATTTATTAAAAGCCGACAAACTGCCTAAGGATGTAGTGATCTGTATTATCCCGCTTTATAATATCGACGGCAGTTTTAACCGAACCGCGACATCACGGGCAAACCAGAATGGTCCGGTGGCATATGGGTTCAGGGGCAATAGTAAAAATTTAGACCTCAACAGGGATTTTATCAAAACAGATTCAAAGAATTCCGCCACATTTCAACACATTTTCAATACCTGGCAGCCGGAAATATTTGTGGATACCCATACCAGTAATGGTGCCGACTATCAGTATGTAATGACGCTCATCCCGACGCAGAAAGATAAGTTAAATCCCATTCTCTCCGGATACCTTACCGAGACATTGGTTCCCGGTTTGTATGCCGCAATGGACAAGATGGGCTACCCGATGATTCCCTACGTAAATTCGATTGGCGAAACCCCTGAAACAGGAATCACTGGTTTTATCGAGTCGCCACGATATTCGACAGGCTACACGACCCTGCACAACACCATTGGATTTATGCCCGAAACGCACATGTTGAAATCTTACGATTTGCGTGTGGATGCAACCTATAAACTATTACAAAGCTATATTGATATCGTAGAACGCGATTCCAGATTGATTATCGCCAATAAACAGAAAGCCGATGAGGATGTGGCGAGGCAAAAGGACTTTCCTTTAGACTGGAAACTGAACAAGTCGGAGGTTAATGATATTTCTTTTAAAGGGTACGAAGACGGACAAAAACCCAGTGCGGTAAGCGGAGCAGATCGTTTGTATTACGACCGGACGAAACCCTATACTAAAAGCATTAAGGAATGGAATAAATTTGAACCGGGTATCACCATCCAAAAGCCTGTTGCCTACATTATTCCCAAGGCCTGGGATAAAGTGATAGATCTGTTGAAGCTCAACGATGTGAAGTTGTTTGAGTTGAAATCAGATTCGAAAATTCCGGTTGAAAGCTATTATATCATTGACCTGAAAACCGGTTCCAGGCCCTATGAGGGGCATTATCTGCATTCGGGCATAAAGCTGAGTCCTGTTTTACAAAGGCTGCAGTACTATGCCGGTGATTTTGTGGTTTATGTAAACCAATCTACCAACCGTTATATTGTGGAAACGCTGGAGCCCCGGGCAACAGATTCGTTTTTTAACTGGAACTTTTTCGATTCCATTCTGGATCAGAAAGAACATTATTCTGCTTATGTATTTGAAGATACAGCGGCTCAGTTACTTCAAAGCAATCCCGGTTTGAAAGCCCGGTTGGAAGCAAAGAAATCCACAGATAAAGAATTTGCCGGAAATGGTGCTGCTCAGCTTGATTTTGTCTATAAAAATTCTGATTATTACGAAAAAACACACAACAGATATCCGGTTGCACGTTTGTTAACAGATGTGAAACTCGATTTAAAATAAACCCATGGAATACTTCAATATTGCTCCTGTAGCCTCACTGATTTTTGTTTTTACTATAGTAACCAGTTTATACGCGTTTTACGATCAATCGCTTTATGGCAAGTTTATGCTGCATCCTTTCACGGTTTCGAGAGGCCGCAATGTATGGACAATCATTACCAGTGGGCTGATTCATAAAGACTGGATGCACCTTTTCTTCAACATGTTCACTTTTGTGGCTTTTGCCTTTACGCTGGAAAGGTTGCTGGGTAGCTGGCAATTCGGACTGTTATATTTTCTTTCTTTAATATTGAGTGATTTGCCTACGATTTTCAGACACAGGGAAAACTTTAATTATAATAGCCTCGGCGCATCGGGTGCCATCAGTGCGGTGCTTTTTAGCTTCGTCCTATTTAGTCCGATGACTAAACTCTACATCATGTTCATTCCGATAGGGATACCTGCTGTTGTTTTCGGCTTTCTTTATCTGATTTATTGTGCCTATGCCTCCCGCAACTCACGAGACGGTATCAATCATGATGCTCACTTTTTTGGGGCATTAACAGGATTGATATTTACCATCATCTTTGTGCCTGGTATTTTGCAGAATTTTATTGCTGCCATAATGAACGGGCGATAGTTATCCTGCGGCAGGCAGGCAAGGGTTTTCGAAAAAGCTCATCGGGTTTTCGGGATCTTTAATGATCTCGAACTTAACATAGCCCCATGGTTTCCAGAAGTTTTCCAACACCTGAGCGTAAACTTTGTGTTGCCAGACATCAAACAGCGGTTTGCTCATATTTCCTCGCAGCGGCATGGCCTCAATATAGGTAGTGCCTTCAACCGGCATAAAGGTATATTCGGGCAACCGGTTAAAGAGGTAGGCTGAATAGTAAAATCTGGCTGTAAGTTCCTCAAACTGTTCGGCGGTAAGCGCTTTTCCTGCAATCTCTTCAATGATCTGATGATGATAACGCTTATTGGTTCCGTTGTCTTGCAGGCAGGCAACAATACCAAAATCTTTAAACTTTAGTGAAAAGGTCAGTGTATTGATTTCATCGCGGAAGCTAAAAGGGGTTTCTGTATTTTCCAGTTTTACTACTGTGATAGACCAGGGGGTAAATTGCTCAAATTCGATACTGGTATAGAGGCTTTGCAGCATGAAATTCAGGTTGGCAAATTTCATCATCAGAGATTGCGACATGTTTAGTCCGTCGGCTGTCATTTCATTTCGTAAGGCAGAATGCATTTCGATATACACAAAGCCATATAGAAATTTCCCGATCCAGTTGAAAAGATCACGCTCAGGCAACGCAGCAACCGCTGCATAACCTTTAGCGAAGGCCTGCTCCATCTTTTCTTCCAGCGGGTTGATAAACTGCTCATTCACTTCGCTATTCACCGGAATCACAAGTGTATTGTAGGAACGGATACTTTCATCCAGAAACTGAATCTGCTCTTCGCCGGTTAAACCAGATTGCTCCAGCAGCCATTTTGGTATCAGCGGTGCCTGAATCACAGGAGTGTTAAAAGTACTGCCGCTTAAGAAGCATTTTTTGTATAAAAAATCAAACTTTTGGAAGGGATTGTATAAGCCGGTATTCATCGGTACAATATTAGCTATTATATTTTTAGGGCAGGTTAAGCATGATTTATTTTAACGCTGGGATTACCGAAGGAATTATTGTGGCGATAGCCTAAGCTATTTTGAATCCCTGCAGCGAGATCAAAACGCTGCGGGGATTGCTAGGCTGTCTGATTTTAATAATTGTTGTAGAAGTAGCCTATCTGGTCGACCAGCTGACTGTAAATAGGCTTTGTGAATTCCAGGAACAACACATTTGGTGGCGGCGGCAGGGATTCTTTTCTTCTGGTGAGTACCAGCTGATTTTTATCTAAAGCACGGTCGTCGCCTTTGTAGCTGGCCCAGCTATCCCTCCATACATAGGTTCCCGGAAACTTTTGCTGGCGGATAACTTTTTTGCTCTGCCAATCCATGATGGTCATATCCAATAATCCGGAGGAAGAGATATTTTTATCAAATATGCTCAGCGTTGCTTTCACTGTTCCATAAATGGGTTTACGCTCGCGTGTTTCGCCAATCACCACACTGTCGCGTTTGATTTTTTCAACCCTTTCTTTCACGTAGGTCTGGCCAACAACAAAATCGTCGAAATTCAGGCTCAGTACCTGGTCCGGAACAATTTTCTGATCGGTTGCCTGGTCTTCGGAATAAAAAATCACAAATTTGTTTCTGGAATAGTTGCCTATAAAACCATCAATCTGCTGCTGGAAGTAGTCGGCACTTAATTTATAAGGCCCTCTGTTTACCAGGATAGGTTGCACCACCACGCGCGTTACAGCCGCCCAATAGGCCTCATCCAATTTAGCTTTTACATCTTTGTAATTGGGTTGCAGGTTTTGGACTTTTTCAAATTCATAATAAGCTTTTTTAGCCGATAACCGTGTGTTTTCATTCAGGAAGCCTGTTCCCGAACTATATCTTGCCGCCGCAGCATTGTACCTGCTATCCGCAACTTCTTTTATATATTTCGCCGGATTGGGTACAATGATTAAGCACGCGGGGCAGGTATTGATATCATCGGCCAGCTGGTTGAGTTTTTGATAATCGTACATGATCTGCTCCCATCTGAATAAATCGTTGGATAATTTAGCTTCATCTATTTTGCGAAGGTGATCCTGAATGGCAAACTCGTAAGCAGTTTTTAAAACCTGCTGGGCTTCTGCATTTTTTGGTGAATTTTGTAAACGGCTTACGGCTTTGGCTACAGAAGCATCATAATCTCCTTTTTGCAAAGCATTTTTACCCGTGGTACACCCGGCTAAAATGATGTAGCATAAATAAAGAAAGTACCGGAGTTTTGAAATCGTTTTCATGGCTGAGCGAATTTATTCAAGGGATGAATATAGTGCAATTTATTCATTCATTGATTGGTTTTAACTGTACTTTTGCAAGGCTATCACCACCTTGATTTTATTATTAGACGATCAGATATGAAAATTAGTTGCAAGCCTTTTGAATTGATTCTAAAACATCCTTTTTCAATTTCAAAGTTTACCAGAACGAGTACGCCTTTAATACTGCTGAAAATTCAATATGAAGATGTAATTGGTTATGGGGAAGCATCTATGGTTCCATATATGGGCGAGAGCTACGAAAGCGCTGCAGCCTTTATAGGCAATGTGGATTTAAGCCCTTTTAAATATCCTTTCAATTTTGATGAGATCATCAGTTATCTGGACACTGTTGCGCCAGGCCAGCCAGCTATAAAAGCCGCCATAGATATTGCGCTGAACGATATTAATGGAAAAATACAGCGCAAACCATGTTATGAAATTTACGGTGCTGACCTTGCAAAAATGCCTGTTACTTCCTATACCATAGGCATAGACACGCCTGAAGTGATCAGGGAAAAACTGAAGGATGCTGCAGACTTCAAAGTAATAAAGGTAAAGCTGGGTAGGGATAACGACCGTGAAATTATCCAAACCATCAGGAGCATGACCAATGTACCTTTATATGTTGATGCAAATCAAGGCTGGAGCGACCGCATCAAGGCGATAGACCTGATTTACTGGTTGCATGATCAGGGAGTGGTTTTGATAGAGCAGCCTATGGATAAAAATGATCTGGATGGGAATGCCTGGCTTACACATCGCAGTCCGGTTCCCTTACTCGCAGATGAGGCCGTGCAGCGTTTGGGCGATATGGAGCGCTTGAAAGGTGCTTATCATGGGATTAACATTAAGCTGATGAAAAGCTGTGGGATGTATGAGGGAAATCAAATGATACTAAAAGCCCGTTCCTTTGGTATGAAAGTGTTGATTGGCTGTATGAGTGAAACGAGCTGCGCAACGCTGGCGGCTGCGGCGCTGGCGCCATTATGTAACTGGGCAGATTTGGACGGGCCCTGGTTAACCATCAATAACCCTTTTGCCAATCCTGTTTTTGAGAATGGTAAGTATATTCTGAATGACAGCCCCGGTTTAGGGCTCGAAGGGATTACTTCGGATCTTTTCCTTTAAAAGATTTCCTGATGTCTTTGGTAAGCTGATATTTAAAATAAAATAAACAGCAGGCTACACCAATTAAAAAACCTCCGGGAAGGTATTTAGCATTGTTATAACACCAGACTACCCCTAGCACAGAAAGGATGATGGCGAGGTTATAAAAGATATTTAAAGCGAATTTTTTACCCAAAACTTTTAATTGAATTTAGAATGGTGGAGTGGAGAATGGATTGAATTTTGAATGATTGATTGAGTGAATGGATTTCTACATTCACTCAATCAAAATTCACTCCTTCAAAGTTAGTACACTGGCATGTTCGGATCAAAAGCCTCCTGCCACGCCAAAATTCCACCTTTTAAGTTATATAAATTGTCGTAGCCATACTGTGCTTCTAATTGCATCACAGCAGCAGCACTTCTTTTACCACTACGGCACTGAATAATTACGGGTTTGTCTTTTGAAACTTTATCAGCCTCAATTAAAATTCCACCTAATGGAATATTCTCTCCATCCAGGTTAGAAACTTCATATTCGAATGTTTCACGAACATCGATTAATTGAAAATCTTCTTTATTGTCGATTTTCTCTTTTAGTTCTTGTACCGATATCTCTTTCATTTTGATCTTTTGTGTTTATGCAAATATAGGAAAATCAAGTTTACGGAAATGATCAAAAAAAAGACATATAATTTCGCGTTAAACTGTAACAACTTTAATGCTTAGGCGTTTAACTATAAATTCTTAAAATGGACAAACTTAACCGTTTTTTCTGGTTTTGTTCTGGCGCACATATCCCTACACTGGAAAAGTATCCTACAGAGCAGAATAAATATACCGGCATTGGCGCTACCATCTTTTTTACAGGTTTATTTGCTGCCCTTTCGGGTGGATATGCCATGTATTTCGTTTTTAAGGGCGACGATCTGGCTGTAATATTTGCCATTGTTTTCGGCTTTTTATGGGGTGCCGCTATATTTAACATGGACCGCTACATTGTATCGAGCATTAATAAAAGTGCCAGTACCAATAAGCAGCTTTTGCAGGCTACGCCACGTATTCTACTGGCAATTATGATTGGTATGGTGATCTCCAGGCCAATTGAGCTCAAGATTTTTGATAAGGAAATTAAGGAACGCCTGAAGGTGAGCTATCTGAACGGACAGCGGGCAAAAATTGATACTTTAAATAAGGCCTTTGAAAACAAATACCAAGTTGAATTTGGGCGTTTAAACCAACAGAAAGCCACGCGCGACTCCCTGGAAAAGGGAATAAAGGCTGACAGACAAAAACTTAACTTTGAGATATTCGGCAATAAAACGACTGAAACCTCAGGCGTAATGGGCTATGGACCTTATGCCAAACGTAAGGAAGCAGAAATTAAGCAACGCGAAACGGAGCTCGATTCATTAAAAGCCAGTATTGCCAAATCAGAGAACTTTGTTGATAATCGCAAGGAATTTGATGGCCTGTTTAATGAAAAGTTGTATACCAAAAAACAGCTCGACAGCCTTGCCGATGTGGCGGGGTTTGCGGACCGCAACTGGGCGCTGGGTCAGTTGAAGTTTAACGTAGATGGCTCAAGTGATAACAATACGGCTACTGCGGTTACTTTTATCGGCCTGTTGTTTATTTTCTTCGAATGTTTACCGGTTTTCGTCAAGCTGATGAGTACCCGCGGACCATACGATTTTGCCCTATCTGATGGGGATGAGGTTTCGGTTTACCTGTCTAAAAAAGATAAGGATTTTCATTTTGAGGTTGCCGATCAAATCCACGGAACGAGGGTAGACTCGGAGTCAACCAAACAGAAAGAAATCATTAAAGGAAAGGCGTATCGCGATCTGGAACGCTATAACCGGGATGAAGAATAAGCGTAAGACAATTGCGGAGTGCCGGATGATGGAAATGTATCCTGATTTATTTGTAATTTTAGTTCCATGAAGAAATTTTTAGGCACCGCTTTATTCAGCGTGCTGTCATTCGCCTGCTTTGCTCAGGATGAAATTAGTTACACCGTCTCCTTTCCAAATGCCATCCACCACGAGGCTGAAATTACTATGGTGATACCGAGGGTGCCGGCAGGCCCTTTAAAAGTGAGGATGAGCCGCTCCTCTCCGGGGCGATATGCCACACACGAATTCGGGAAAAATGTATACAACTTTAAGGCATTTGACCCAAACGGTAAGGTTCTGGCCTTGAAGCAGCCAGCTGGCGACGTTTATGAAATTCCTGATCATGGCAGTACGGTCAAAGTGACTTACACTTTATTTGGCAATTGGATTGATGGCACCTATGCCGGTTTCGATGAAACCCATGCACATATGAATATCCCTGCCACATTTGCCTTTCCGCTTGGTTTGGATGCACGTGCGCGCCTGGTCAAGTTCAATTATGATGAAAAACAAAACTGGAAGGTAGCCACACAGCTTAAACCAATGGGCAACAATACTTTTTATGCGGCCAACCTCCAGTATTTTATGGATAGCCCCACAGAAATTGCTGATTATAAGACTGCGATCTGGGACGTTAAAAATAAGGATGGAAAAGTGCAGACCATTCATTTGATTACTCATTCCGATGATAGTCAGGAAACCATTAACCAATATGCAGAAATGCTGAAGAAAATGGTTGCAGAACATTACGCGGTATGGGGTGAATTTCCTGTTTACGATTATGGCCATTATTACTTTCTTGATGACGTGTATCCGGCAAATGCCGGAGACGGTATGGAACATCGCAATTCGACATCAATTGTTCAGCGAACACCTAAAATAGCAGGCTACGAAAGCAATTTGCTGGGCACCTTTTCTCACGAATATTTCCATAGCTGGAATGTAGAACGTTTGCGGCCGAAAACTTTGGAGCCCTTCAACTTTGAACACTCCAATATCAGTGATGAGCTTTGGCTGGCTGAAGGTTTTACACAGTATTATGGTGGTTTGTTATTAACGCGATCGGGCTTAAAGACGGTAGACAATGCGGTTCAGGCTTTCAACGGAATGGTAAATGCAGTGCTCAATTCACCCGGCGCCAACGGCTATTCTCCGATCCAGGCAAGCCGGTATGCTGTTTTCGCCGACGCAGGAGTTGCAATAGACCAGACCAATAAAAATAACATATTTCTTTCTTATTATACTTATGGTGCTGCCACTGCTTTAGCGCTTGATCTTCGGTTGCGCTCGGAATTCAAACTTACGCTCGATGATTACATGAGGGCGCTTTGGAAAGCATACGGCAAACCTGAAATCGCTTATACGGTACCCGACCTGGAAAAAACGCTTGGTGAATTAACAAAAAGTTCCGCTTTTGCGAAAGACTTTTTCGGCAGGTACATTTACGGTACGGAAAAAAACGACTATGCAAAATTATTGTTAAATGCGGGTTTCGTTTTGCGCAAAGCAAATCCGGGTAAAGCCTATACGGGCTTTGGTCGGGTAAGCGTTGAAGGTGGGAAAGTAAGTTTGCCGCAAAGTTTAGTGGGCTCTCCTGCTTACCAGGCAGGACTGGATGCTGATGATGTGATCCTAACAATAGGAGGCAAAGAAATTAAAGATCTGGCAAGCCTGAACGCTGCTTCAGCAGACTCCAAACCCGGCGACATTGTTGATGTTACTTATCTTTATCGTGGTGAATCAAAATCAACCAGGCTAACTTTTGCCGAAGACCCGGGGCTGGAAATCGTACCGATAGAGAAAACCGGAGGAACATTAACACCGGCTATGCAAAGTTTCAGGGATAATTGGTTAAACTCGCAAATAAAATCAAAATAACATACAACAATGAAAAAATTATTCCTATTTACGCTTGTCGGGATGGCGGGTTTGCAGCTGAGGGCGCAAAATATTGATAAAATCATCACTAGAGCATATACGGATCACCTGATTAAAACTTTAAGTGCTGATGACATGCAGGGACGCGCTACGTTTACACCCGGCATAGATAAGGCTGCAACTTTCATCGAATCGGAATTTCAGCAGATCGGTTTAAAACCTTTAACGGGCGAGAAGACTTTCCGTCAGACCTTTTACAAGTATCAGATTACGCCACAAAGCAGCAGTGTAAAAATTGATGGTCAGGCAATACCGGCCGAAAAGATTTTTGCTATCGGTGTAAATGCAGAGAAAGTAACGTTAAACCAGTCAAATACTGCTGTGATCAGGTTTGATCCGGAAAAGCCTTTTGTTGAACAGCTCCGGGCGGTAATGGGCTCGACTAAAAACCAATTGATTCTGGTAGATGAAAAGTTTACTGAATATTTTAACCGGTATAAGGGACGTTTTAACAGGGCCGGAACGGTTGATGCAAAAGATATGGAGCCTGGCAAGCAGGCTGTTCAGGTTTTCGTTTTAGGAACACCGTCTGCCACTGCTTTCAATGCAGAGTTTACTGCGGGCATCAAAAAAATGCCGCTTTTTAATGTTGCCGGAATGATTCCCGGTAAGTCGAAAGCAAAAGAGCTGGTGGTTTTCTCCGGTCACTATGATCACCTGGGTGTATTGAAAAGCGTAGAGGGAGATAGCATTGCAAATGGCGCCGACGATGATGCATCGGGTACTACGGCGATGATTGCCCTTGCCAGATATTATAAGGCACAAAAAAATAATGAACGTACACTGATTTTTGTTGCTTTCACTGCAGAGGAGATTGGTGGCTTTGGTGCCAAGTATTTTTCAGAAAAATTGAATCCCGATGAAGTTGTAGCGATGTTCAACATCGAAATGATTGGTAAAGATTCGAAATTTGGCAAGAATACAGCCTTTATAACAGGGTATGAAAGATCTGACTTCGGACAAATATTACAAAAGAATCTTGCCGGAACAGAATTCACTTTCCATCCGGATCCTTATCCTGAGCAAAACTTATTTTACAGAAGCGATAATGCGACATTAGCTGCCTTAGGTGTTCCTGCCCACACCATCAGCACCGATAAAATTGATATTGACAAATTATACCATACAGTTAAGGATGAATACAGTTCTTTAGATGTAGAGAATATTTTGTCAACCATAAAGGCTATTGCCAAGAGTGCAACTACTATTGTGAACGGCACCGATACGCCAACAAGAATCCCTAAGTTAAAGCCCTAGCAGATTAGGCTAAACGGATTTAATATCAGAAAGTATATTACACAAAGAAGGCCGGTGCATTTGCACCGGCCTTTACTATTTGTAGATTATCTTTAAGCAGATTACTTGCTTAAATACATCGATTTGTCTTTATAAAGCTTACGGAAGTAAGGGTCTTCAAGATCTTTGATGAAACGGATCGCTTCACCAGTTGATTTCATCTCAGGGCCTAATTCCTTTGTCACCTCAGGGAATTTCTCATAAGAGAATACAGGTTCTTTAATTGCATATCCCTGCAATTTACGTTCGATGGTGAAATCTTTCAATTTTGCCACCCCTAACATAATTTTAGCTGCGATATTGATATAAGGAACATCGTAAGCTTTTGCAATAAAAGGAACTGTACGGGATGCCCTTGGATTGGCTTCGATTACATAAACCTTCTCATCTTTAATGGCGAACTGAATGTTCAATAAACCTCTTACATTTAAAGCTTTTGCGATTTTGATCGAATATTCTTCCATTGCTTTGGTTACCGTTTCAGGTAAGCTAAAGGTTGGCAGTACTGCGAAGGAGTCTCCTGAGTGGATCCCTGCGGGCTCGATGTGTTCCATCATCCCTACAATGTGAACATCATCACCATCAGAGATGGAATCAGACTCAGCTTCTTCAGCCCTGTCTAAAAAGTGATCAATTAATACGCGGTTTCCAGGTAAATCACCTAATAACTTCACTACCGCTTTTTCAAGGTCTTCATCGTTGATGACAATACTCATGCCCTGGCCACCCAATACATAACTCGGACGAACCAATACCGGATAACCCACTTCGTTCGCAACCACAATTGCTTCTTCGGCATTTTCTGCTACGCCATATTTTGGATATGGAATGTTCAGCTCTTTTAACAAGTCTGAGAAACGGCCACGATCTTCAGCGATATCCATGTTTTCGAAAGATGTACCAATGATTTTGATCCCTTTTTCGGTTAACTTTTCAGCCATTTTAAGGGCGGTTTGTCCACCTAACTGAACGATAACACCTTCAGGTTTTTCCAGGTCGATAATTTCGCGAACATGCTCCCAGAATACCGGCTCAAAGTAAAGCTTATCTGCCATATTGAAATCGGTAGAAACCGTTTCAGGGTTACAGTTAACCATGATGGCTTCAAACCCTGTTTCTTTGGCAGCCAGCAGGCCGTGTACACAAGAGTAATCGAACTCGATACCCTGACCAATACGGTTCGGGCCAGAACCTAGCACGATTACCTTTTTACGGTCAGACGCGATGGATTCATTTTCTTCTTCGAAGGTTGAATAATAGTATGGCGTTTGTGCAGGGAATTCAGCCGCACAGGTATCAACCATTTTGTAAACCCTGCGGATGCCTAATTCTTTTCTGCGGTCGTATACATCATCTTCTGTTACGTTACCTAACAGCCAGGCAATCTGCACGTCGGAGAAGCCTTTTTGTTTTAGCGTGAAGAAGAAATCACGCGGAATATTATTTAATGAATATCTTTTTAACTCAGTTTCTAAAGCAACAAGCTCCTGAATCTGGTTTAAGAACCATTTATCTATTTTGGTTACTTTGCGGATCGACTCTAATGGAACACCCATTGCCATCGCATCTTTGATTAAAAACAGGCGATTCCATGAAGCATGCTCCAAACCGTCCATAATTTCTTCGATGTTACGCACCTGACGACCATCTGCACCCAGACCTGCACGGCCAATTTCAAGACTCTGACAGGCTTTCTGTAAAGCTTCGATGAATGTGCGGCCAATTGCCATTACCTCACCTACAGATTTCATCTGCAAACCAAGTTCTTTGTTTGCACCTTTAAATTTGTCGAAGTTCCAGCGGGGAACTTTTACGATAACGTAATCTAAAGTAGGTTCGAAGTAAGCTGATGTAGTTTTGGTAATCTGGTTTTCAATTTCATCCAGGTTGTAGCCGATGGCTAGCTTAGCAGCGATTTTGGCAATCGGGTAACCTGTTGCTTTACTTGCAAGTGCAGATGAACGTGAAACACGTGGGTTAATTTCGATTGCGATAATATCATCGTTTACAGGATTTACTGAAAACTGTACATTACAACCGCCTGCAAAAGTTCCAATGGCACGCATCATTTTGATGGCTTGATTTCGCATTTCCTGATAACAACGATCAGATAATGTCATTGCCGGGGCAACCGTAATTGAATCTCCGGTATGAATACCCATTGGATCAAAGTTTTCGATCGAGCAAATTATAATCACGTTATCATTGCTATCTCTTAATAATTCCAATTCATATTCTTTCCAACCCAAAACAGCCTGTTCTACCAAAACCTCGTGAGTTGGAGATGCCTCTAAACCGCGTTTAAGTGCGGCATCAAATTCTTCCTTTCTATGGACAAAACCACCACCAGAACCACCTAATGTGTATGATGGACGGATTACTAATGGAAAACCGATTTCCTGAGCGGCTTCTTTACCTTCTAAAAAGGAGTTCGCAATTTTAGATGGCGCTACTCCTACACCGATATCAACCATTAACTGGCGGAAAGCCTCGCGGTTTTCAGTTTTTTCGATCGCAGCAACATCTACACCAACTACCTTAACACCATATTTTTCCCAAACACCACGCTCGGAAGCTTCTACACAAAGGTTTAACGCAGTTTGTCCACCCATGGTAGGCAATACAGCATCAATTCTTGGTAAATCTGAAGAGGCAATGTGCTCCTGTAAAATAGTCTCAATCGAATCAACGGTTAGCGGGCGAAGATAAACATGATCGCCGATGACCTTATCCGTCATGATGGTGGCCGGATTTGAGTTGATGATAGAAACGGTGATTCCTTCTTCTTTTAAAGAAAGGGCCGCTTGAGAACCCGAGTAATCAAATTCGCAGGCTTGTCCAATAATAATTGGTCCTGATCCGATAATTAATACTGAGCGAATGGAAGTGTCTTTAGGCATGATAGCTTAATACAAAAATTAAAATTCTAAAGTTTTGACCTGTTATAGGTGAAGAAGCAAGGAGGTTTTTTGCCTTGAAAATAAGAAAATCCCAACTGTTCTGTCGGGATGCAAAGATACACCTTTAAAAGGTATTTAGGGACTATTTTTTTAAAATAAAAAAGAGGGCCTGAAAGACCCTCTAAGTGAAATTATTTTGTGTAGAAAGGCTTATTGTTGTAATTTGATTTCGCCCATATCGGTTGTCGCACTATCTTTAACGGCCACTTTTTCTATTGTGGTATCTTTGTAAGGCGCATTTGCTTTAATGGTGATGGTATAAACACCTTCTTTTAGATTTGAAAAACCAAAGGCACCTTGTAGCAGATCAGCTTTTAAGGTATCTGTTCCTCCTACAAGTGTAACAGTTGCAGCACCATCAACAGGGCTTATTTTACCGGTAATGCCACCGAGCTTTGCGTTAGTGAATGCTATAGCGCCGAGTGCCATCACAATCAGGATCGATAATATTGCACATATCTTTTTCATTAGATTATTTTATTAGGATGTACATCCTATAACGCAATCCTGTATGAATAGTTTTAAAAAATGAACACTAAAATTACTAATCGTACTTAAATTGGTACATCGTTTTACCTCACCGCATTAAAAAGCCATTAGAAACGTTAATAACTGTTAAAAAGAAATTGAAAATGTGCCACAGCCCGTCAGATTTAAGTCACGAAGTTGTGATGGAGGAAATATTGGCAATAATGTTGTAATAAGGAGAACATATACGCGTTTAGTATATACTTTAGAAAACGATCTAAAGCTTCCTCTGCGGAGTAGTTAACCGCCATGAGGATTTCTTCATAAATAGTTTGTTTGGTTTATTATCCGGTTAGAGGAGCCCTCCTCAACCGGATTTTTTCTTTTAAAAGGTTTCTTCTACATTTGGCTAAATCGCCGAAACATCCATTGTGAACAAGTTAATTAAAAAAATTGCTATTGTAGGTCCGGAAAGTACCGGAAAATCTACCATGTCTCAGTTGCTGGCCAATCATTACCGTGTTTCATGGGTACCGGAGTATGCCCGCTATTATTGCGAAAACCTAACTGGCCCGTATACTTTACAGGATGAGGTGAATATGTATTACGGTCAGGTAGCTCTGGAAGATGCCATTTTAACGGTTAGCGAGAAAGACTTTATCATTTGCGATACTACTTTTGTAACCGTAAAAATCTGGAGTGATGAAATGCTGGGTGAAACACCACAGCTTGTTCTGGATGCACTGCCGGCAAGGCCATACGATCTTTATCTTTTAATGGATATTGATTTGCCCTGGCAGGATGACCCCTTGCGGGATTTTCCGGATAAGCGGGAATATTTTATGGGCGTTTGGCATACTGAGTTAAAGGCATTGAATGCGCGTTATGAAGTGATCGGTGGTTTGGGGGATTTACGTTTTGAGCACGCGGTTAGGGCAGTAGATGCGTTTTTATCCGAAAGCTAAACGCTAAGGCACAAAAAAAATAATATTTTAACAATCATTAACATATTTCTCTACATTTGCCTCATCATTAGGGGTGCCTTGTTTTAAATAACACAAAAACGGGCTGAGATCATACCCATTCTTAGGTAGAAGGCGAAAGTTTCTATTTTGGATGCACCTGATCCGGGTAATGCCGGCGTAGGGATTGGAGTTATGGAAGTTTAACTGAAATCGGGAGTACCCCTATTTCCGATGGGTTTAACTAAAAACAAAAACATTGAAAAATTTACTTTTTGCAGCGCTAGTTGCAATGTTGCCTTTCATTGCATTGGCACAAAATTCTGTTACCGGGAAAATCACAGATGTTAACCAGCATGCTTTGCCTGGCGCAACGATCAAGCTGAAAAATCAAAAAACTGCCGTGGTGAGTGATGTTAATGGTGAGTATACCCTCGGCAATCTGAAAAGTGGGAGTTATACCGTTGTGGTGAGCTATGTTGGCTATAAAAGTCAGGAAAAGTCTATCAATCTAAATGAAAGTTTAAGCCTGAACTTTAGTCTGGTTGCTCAGAATTTCCTGGCAGATGAAGTCGTTGTAAATGCAACAAGGGCATCTAAAAACTCGGCGACTACCTTTCGTAATTTAGACAAAGCAGAGCTGGCCAAGAATAATTTAGGTCAGGATTTGCCCTACTTACTAAATCAGACGCCTTCCGTGGTCGTAACATCAGACGCCGGAGCAGGCGTGGGCTATACCGGAATGCGAATCCGCGGGAGCGACGCTACACGAATCAATGTTACCCTTAATGGTATCCCGCTTAATGATGCTGAAAGTCAGGGTAGTTTTTTTATCAACCTGCCTGACCTTGCATCGTCGGTCGATAATATTCAGATTCAACGGGGAGTCGGTACATCAACGAATGGCGCCGGTGCTTTTGGTGGAAGTTTAAATATTCAAACCACCACAAGGAGAGATTCAGCCTATGCTGAGCTAAATAACACTTACGGTTCATACGATACCTGGAAGAACACGGTTAGCGTGGGAACAGGTTTGATCGACAAGAAATTTACTTTCGACGGGCGTTTATCGAGGATTAAATCAGATGGCTATGTAGACCGTGCCTCTTCCAATCTCAAATCATTCTTTGTTTCAGGTGCCTACTATGGAAAAAAAGATATTCTTCGTGCCAACGTTTTCAGCGGTTCAGAGAAAACCTATCAGGCATGGAACGGGGTAAGTGAAGAGACTTTAAAGACTGACCGCACGCACAACGACTTTACTTATGACAATCAAACTGATAATTATCAGCAGGATCATTACCAGTTATTTTATACCCGGAATCTTTCCAGTAATCTGATAGCCAATGCCGCTTTACATTATACTTACGGCCGGGGTTATTATGAAGAATACAAGGAGGATCAGGCCTTATCAAAATATGGCATCCCGGCAGTGGTAATTGGTGGGGTTACGCAAAATACATCTGACCTGGTAAGAAGACTCTGGTTGGACAATGATTTTTATGGCGTGACTTATTCCCTGAACTATACGCCAAAAAGCAACCTCAACTTTGTTTTGGGTGGGGCATATAACGAGTATAAAGGGCGCCACTTCGATGAGGTTGTTTGGGCGCAATATGCTAATTATGATGGCAGCGGTTCAATTCGTCACCGTTATGATGACAATGATGCCTTCAAAACCGATTTCAATATTTTTGGCCGGGCGAACTATCAGATTGATCAGCTTAGCCTTTTTGCAGATTTACAGTACAGGAGGGTATACTATTCCTATTTCGGAATCGATCCAAATGGTACGCCTGCACAGCAGAATGCCACTTTGAATTTTTTCAACCCTAAAGCCGGTTTGACCTATAGTTTCAGCAATACCAGTAATGTGTATGCTTCGGTTGCTCTTGGTAACAAGGAGCCTAACCGGAGGGATTTTACAGATTCAAATATTAACAGCAGGCCAAAGGCAGAACACCTGACAGATTTTGAAGCAGGTTACCGCACTCAGTTTTCTACATTAAGTTTTGGAATCAATGGTTTTGCTATGATTTATAAAGATCAGCTGATTAACACCGGGAAATTAAATGATGTTGGCGGGCAAACCCGCCAGAATGTGCCCGACAGTTACAGACTGGGAATTGAGTTTGACGGGAAATGGCAGATTGTTAAAAACCTTTCATGGGCAGCTACCGCAACCCTGAGCAGGAATAAAATAAAAGATTTTGCAGAATATATTTATGATGAAGATCCGGCGGCATTCACTGCAACTGTTGTAAACAACTATCATAATACTACTATTGCTTTTTCTCCATCCATTATTGCTTCAAGTGAAATCAACTATAATGTTTTGCCAAAAGCGAGTGTTGCTTTTTTAAGTAAATATGTCGGTAAACAATATCTTGATAATACCTCGGCAGAGACGCGTACACTTTCGAGTTTCTTCGTAAACGATATCAGGTTAAGCTACAATACACCTTTGGCAGGAATGAAAAACGTTGGTTTGAGTTTACTGATCAATAATGTTTTCAGCACGCTTTATGAAAGCAATGGCGGCACTTACCCCTATTTATACAGTGGAACTTTAGAACGGTTTAACTATTATTATCCGCAAGCCACGCGTAACTTTTTACTTAGCTTAAACGTGAAGTTTTAAAAAACCGGAAGCTTAATTTGATTACTTTCGTCATTACCCGACACAGCATACTCTGATACATCAGTGCAAACGGTGTGTGGTAATGACGATTTTGTTTTAAAAGGATATGAAATACATCGAAAAGCTTCAGTATATCACTCATGATCTACCAGAATTTACAGCTGTTGAACAGGTTCAGCTTGCCTGCGAAGCGGGTGCCAAATGGATTCAATACCGGTGTTTAAGTAAAACAGATGATGCATTATTGCAGGACATCAACGCCATTGCTGAAATTTGCGATGACTGGGGAACAACATTAATCGTCACGGATCATGTTCATCTCCATGGCAAAGCTGATATTCAGGGTTTTCATATGGAGGATTTAGATGCTGATTTTATCGCCTTGCGCAGGTTAGTTGGGGGCGATATCACCCTCGGTGGCTCGGCCAGCACTGTTGAAGGTTTGATGAGACTGGTAAATGAAGGGGTTGATTATATTATTTATGGTCCCTTTTCCACCACAGGAAGCAAACCTAACAACGATCCGCTCATCGGCTTTGAAGGTTATGCCAATCTGATGGATAACCTGGAGGATCTAAATTTACAGATTCCGGTACTGGCAGCAGGAGGGATTAAACTTTCGGATGTTGATGGATTGCTGCAAACTGGAATATTTGGGATAGCGGTTTCCGGTGCGATCAATTGTGCAGATGATTTTGTTGGTGCCTACCAGGAATTTTATGAAGCAGTGAAATTATAGTTCCCGGGTGTAAATCCTGATCAGGCGATACATCTTGAAACTTTAATTTCTATCTTCGCAATATGTCATCACATCACATTGTAAAGGAAAAACAGGAGCCGGCTTTATACATCGACGAGCTTGGTAATTTTAATGAAGAGTTTTTGGGGCAGCTTTTAGAGTGGAGCCCGACGCTTCTGGTGAACGGAGAAAACTATGATAAAATTCTTTCCCTGGGATTAAAAGTTGATGTTCTGGTCAACGGATCTGACCAGCAGGTACAGGAAGATACTAAAATTATTCAAGGCCCTGCCGACGCTTTTATGGTTACGCTGAACCATTTGGTTGGAGAGAAATATCCGGCAGTAAATGTCATCACTAAAAAATTCGACCTTGAAAAATATGCCGGTTTCGAAGAAGAAATTAATCTGGTTATTTTCACTGAAAAGGCAAAACACTATCCGATAAAAACGGGTTTTTCAGTATGGAAGCCGGCGGGCAGTCAGTTCTTGATTCATGGCAACCGATATCTGGAAGTTACCAACCTCACGCAAAATGAAGATGAGGTGTTTGAAGTGGTGAACGATGGTTTTGTAGAATTTACTTTTTCTGGTCAACCCATTTATATCAGCGAGCCGTTATGATTACCCTTCGGAAAGCAAAAGAAGATGATGTTGAACTGATCAGGGCGATTGCTGCGGAAACGTGGCCATCGACCTATCTGGATATCATTGGTCAACAGCAGATTGATTACATGCTGGAGAAAATGTACAATAAAGGCGAACTGCTGAAACAGCTGATGGACGGGCACACTTTTTTGATCGCTGAAGCGGGTTCCAATGAACTGGGATTTGCAGGTTATTCGATCATTGACCATGACGCAAGAATTTATAAACTCCACAAGCTTTATGTACTGCCATCAGCCCACGGCAAAGGGGTGGGTAAAATTCTGATCAATGAGGTTTTTAACCAGATTAAAGATGCCGGGGGATCGGCTCTGGAACTCAATGTAAATAAGCATAATAAAGCCAGGGAATTTTATTTAAAAGGCGGATTTACCATAAAGGAATCGGTAAAAATAGATATCGGTGGGGGATTCATTATGGATGACTATGTGATGGAATATAAATTTCAAAACTGACTAATTTTTCATTCTTCCCTGCTCTGATTCTGTACCTGTAGCACGTCGGCGGGCGGGTTTAATCTCATTTTTCCCAAAACGATAGGTAAAGCTTAAACGTGCAATACGTGATTCGTTTTTTTGATGCACATAGTAGTTTAAGCCCGGGTAGGTGCTTGATAAATTGTTTTCAGATATATTGAAGATATCTGAAAGGGCAAATTTTAAGCTGGCTTTTTTCATGAGTAGCGATTTACTTAAACCCGCATCAACATAGTAGCGCGACTTTAAGCTAAGTGTGCCATAATCAATAGGAGATTCATAGCTTCCGTTTAGTTCGGCGGTAAAGCCGCTAACAATAGTAAAGGTTTGTTGTGATTTAAACTGGAAGGATATTTTTCCGGTTTTTAGCGCACTCCCTGCCAGATCAGGTGCTTCGAAACTCAGATAAAACACATTTAGATTATTATTCATCTGCCACCATTTTGCTACTTGTACCGGTACATTCAAATTTGCATTATAGCTGATATTCTTTGCTAAGTTTTCATTGGTTTGAAACAATGCTTTTTGTGCTGCATCAGGTAAAAGTACTTCAGTAATTACGTCGGTTGTTCTGCTGTAGCCCAGGGTAAGCATGTATTTTTGTTTAAAAGTGTAGCTCAGCTCGAGGTTGTTGGTGTATTGCGGTTTCAAAAACGGATTTCCCTTATTGTAAGTGTACTGGTCTAAATAATAAACAAAGGGGTTAAGCGCATCGTAACTTGGCCTGTCGATTCTCCTGCTGTATGAAAAGCCAAGCTGATTGTTTTTGGAAAGTGTTTGTTGAACAAACAGGGTAGGGAAAAAATCCCAATAGCTTCTATCAACAACTGTATTAGTTGTGATCAGATTTCCTTTTGAATTGGTTTGTTCCATCCTTAAACCGAGCTGTATACTGGTGTTTTTGAATTGTTTGTTGATATTGGTATATGCGGCATTTACATTTTCATCGTACACAAAGCGGTTGCTTCTGCGAACATCGTTTTGCCAGTTATTATTAACCAGTTCTTCTGCCTGTAAATCATTGTCGGTTTTTACCCAGCTGCTTTTTAAGCCTGCTTCGAGCTTAACTGTTTTGCTTAAGGATACATTATAATCTATTTTAAAAGCCTTGATATCAATTTTAGATGGCGTATTGTTTCTAATATAATTTACAGGGCGCATTCTGGTTCCGTTTGCAAAGAGGTAATCGTTTTCATAATCAGAGCCATCATTGCCGCTGTACCTTGAGTAATCTAAATCGGCAGAAAGTTCAGAGCCAGCAGTATCTAATACCGACTTATAATTGAGGTTATAGGAAAGATTGTTGTATTTGTTGGTTTGTAAAGTTTTAGAAACCAGTGAAGAATCAACCTGATTAAAAGAGGGACCGATTAAAGTATTATTGGCTGATTTTTCATTTCCGTGATTAAAGTAGCCATTTACCAACAGCCCGATGGTATTTTTCTTATCAATGAAATAATCCAGTCCGGCTTTAAAATTATTGTTTTGCTGTTTACGGCGGCTATCACCGGCTTGCATAAAATAAGTGTCGGGTGTTCCGTTAGAAACGCGGTCAATCGTGATGAGGTTTTCCCTTTCTGTTGTTCCGTAGTTGTAGTTACCAAACAGATTTAGTTTTTCAGTGCGGTGGTTCAGATTTATGCCCGTGTTACCGCGAAAATTCTTTCCATATCCCGCTGTTGCACTCAGGCTGCCGTTGATTCCGCCGCTCTTGCTCTTTTTGGTTTTGATATTGATAATCCCGGAGTTTCCGGCGGCATCATATTTGGAAGAAGGATTGGTGATTAATTCAATGGTTTCGATTTCAGAACTTTGCATATTGCGGAGTAGGTTCGCCACGTCGGCACTGCTCATATAGGTTTGCTTTCCATCAAGCTGAATCAATACTCCCTGTTTGCCCTGCATCGAAATATTGTCATTCTGATCAACCGATACACCTGGTGCTTTCTGTAAAACCTCGAGCGCAGTTGATCCTGTCATAATGGAGCTATTCGATACATTCATGACTACTTTATCCATTTTGCGTTCTATTAATGGTTTCGTAACTGCTACAGTCACCTCTTTCAGGTTTTGGCTGGTTGGAGTAAGCTGGTTCGAGCCAAAATCGATCTTCTGGTCAGGTTCGGTTAAACTGATTGTTTTACTTTTCAGGGTTTTGTAACCCATGCTGCTGGCTTTGTAGAAGTAATTTCCACGTTGAGAAACTGAAAAGCCAAAAGTTCCGGTTTGATCTGTAAAGGCTGTTTTAACCACGCTTGAATCGGCAGATTTAAATAATACGACAGTTACATAATCGGCCGGCTTTTTATTTTCATCCAGAATCACACCTGTAATATTTGCTTTTGGTATACTTTGAGCAGACGCCGTAAATGTTGAAAAAAGGCTTCCTATTAATAGTATAATCTGATATAAGTTTTTCATTTTTTTTGGTTTGTTCTTAAAAAATCGGGCAAAAGAATTCCATAGAACGGTTATTCCGTAGCTTAGAACTGATTCACTATATTTTAAAGCTTAGCCCTGAAACGAAAGCTTCAGGTATTTAGTTATTATTATGACGACCATTTTTAAGAAAGGTTACAGGAAAAAGTAAAAAACTAATCCGTAACGTAAAAAGCCGCAGACTGGCAGAATAATTCTGCAAATCTGCGGCTCACTTGATCACTGTAATATTATTTTACCCCCAGTACATCCACTCCTTGTTCGAACACCACATCAACCGGGATATTCTTTTTAGTCAGGCGGTCTAAATCCTGCTGAAGGGTAGAGGAGATTACTGCTTTTTCTTTTTGCGCCTTTTCAACAGCCACTTTGTCGCCGTTGCCTTGCAGCGTAATAATGAAAGCACTTAAGTCATTCATGGCGGATGCAAATTTTTCGAAATTTACTTTGTAAGTTCCTTTTGAAGTGCGCTCGAAAGCTCCTTTCTCCTGGAAATAGTTAAAACATTGCATATTGGCTTTGCCATGTGCTTCGGAAACACCAAAACGAACGGAACGTAAAATGCCCGCCATGAAAGTAGTGTAGTAATCTTTTATATCGCCCTGCAGTTCGCCTTTTTTAAGCAGACCGGTTACCATGTACAGGCCCAGAATATCGGCCTTGCCTTCCTCAAGCCAGCTGTATTGTTCTTTTAGTGCTTCGCGCACAAAACCTTTACCGTTAATGGTTTTTTTAATGCCTAATCCGTGTGCAACTTCGTGGAACATTACATTAGCAAAGAAAGCGTCGAATTTGATATATTTTTGCTGATCAGCCTCAATCAGTTCTTTTGAAATCGGGACAAGAATTTTATCAAACTTGGCCTGCATGGCATTTTTTAGCTGCGACCTGCGTGTTCCCTTTTCCTGCTGAATTTTTTCATCGTTAGGTAAGTTTACAGCAATTGTTTTCGATCCGGCGTTACAATCTCCGGCATAATACACCACATCGTAGGCATTCAGTTCTGAATCTGTTCCGGGAGTTTCCGTTTTATACTTTGCTGCAACAGGGAGGTTTTTTTGAAGTTCGGGAAGAAGCTTTACATATTTTGCCAAACGTTTGCTCCATTCCTTATCTTTAATTAAAACATAGGCTTCATAACTGGTGCGGGCATTGAAGAGTTTATCTTCATAATTTTCAATCGGGCCAATAATGATATCAAGTCCGTTAGACTTCATGTCGAGCCATGCATAATCGCTCGCGGTAAAATTGTCTGTAACCAATGCATCGGCACGCAGGTTTAAATACTTTTTTAATCCGGCATCTTCAGCAATTAAGGCAGCTTGTTTTAACAATGAGCTTACTTTCTGCAATTCAGAAGCAAAGAGCACATGGTAAGGTACTGTAGTGAGTTTTCCTGCCGTATCCTTTTGAACCACCGAATAGGCGCCAAACTTGTCGGCCAGATCCGATTTTTCAATTTCAGCCTTTGTAATGCCATAAGGATAAAATGAGGCCCCTTCAGGTTTAGTACCAATGCCAGCTACGAAAGGTTTATCATTGTTTAGCCTGTCCCACGGGCCATAATTGATATTGACGAAATCACGGGTTTTTTCATCTTTAATGGTCGCCAGCAGACTGTCTCGCTGGGGGTAAGCCTGTTTCCAGTACAGCTCATCCATAATTTCTGCAGCCTGAATAAGGAGCGGGAGGATTTTACGATCGTTAACGCTTAACTGATTGAGGTTGGTAGTTAATTTTACCCGTTCGTAGATGGGTAAACGTTGTTCTACGTAGTCTGTAAGGCTATCTTTTTGAACTATTGCACCTTCAGTGGTATTTGATTTACCATTGTTTGAGCAAGCAGAAAACAAGCCTGTTGAAAGGGCTACTGCTGAAAGTAATATCGTTGATTTGTATAATTTATTCATAGTTAACAGATAATAGCGCTAAATTAGTAAAAATTGAAAGCTTTGTATAAAGTTTGATGCATTGCTCCGAGTTTAGTATAACTTTGCAGATCAGCAAATCAATTATTCAGCACATGTTATCTTTCCAATCTAGCAGGTATTTATCCATTTTCTTTCTGTCTCTGGCGACTTTCATTTCGGCTTGCAGCTCCAAAAAATATGCCGTAACCGAAAAAATCTATAAAAACAAAGCCAAAGACTTCTCTGAAATTATTAGCAGTACGCCTCCTAAAGGGCAGCTTTATGATTCGTTAAATACGGCAAATCAGGAGTGGATCGGATCTGTAAATTTCGGGATACGTAAACCGAATTTTGTGGTGATACACCATACTGCCCAGAATAGTTTAACGCAAACGGTTAAGACTTTTTTCTCTACAACAGCGGGAACGAGTGCACACTACGTGATCAGTAGAGATGGCAAAGTGGTACATATGGTTAACGATTATCTGAGAGCCAATCATGCTGGTGTAAGTAAATGGGGAAAGGATACTGACCTGAATTCTTCCTCAATCGGGATTGAACTGGATAATAATGGAACTACCGATGTGTGGCCTGATGCACAGATTAACAGTTTAATTAAGTTGCTGGCCACCTTGAAGAAAACATATAATATTCCGGTGGCTAACTTCATCGGTCATGCCGATATTGCACCAAAAAGAAAAAATGACCCCAGGAACTTTCCCTGGAAAAAACTGGCCGATGCAGGTTTTGGATATTGGTATGATAGCATCCTGAAAAATCCACCGCTTGATTTTAATGCCGAAATGGCATTAAAATATATCGGTTACGATACCAGCAATCTACCTGCTGCCATTACGGCCTTTAAGATTCATTTTATACAAAGTGACATTACACCAAAATTAACACCGGTTGATATTCTGGTATTGTATAATGTTTATACGAAATATTAACGTAGGAATTTACCTGCTATGGGCTGTATTTTGCCAGGGGGTATAAAAAAGCACGGATGAATCTGTGTTCATCCGTGCCTGTATTTTGTTAAAGCGCTAAATCTAGTTAGGCTTTTTAAACGTATCCTTCAAAGTTACTGTTCTGTTGAAAACCAGTTTCTCTGCAGTTGAATCTTTATCTAAGCAGAAATAACCTTTTCTGATAAACTGGTAGCGGCCGTCTAAATCAGCTTCGGCCAAAGCCGGCTCGATGTAGGCATTTGGCAATAGCGTTAAGCTTTGCGGATTCAAATAGTCTTTGAAATCCCCTTCCTCCGCATCGGGTGTTTCAGATGTGAATAAACGGTCGTATAATCTGATTTCGGCAGTTTTTGCGTGTGGAGCACTTACCCAGTGAATAGTACCTTTTACATTGATGCCGCTGGTGTCGCTACCGCTTTTCGATTCCGGAATGTAAGTACACCTGATTTCAGTGACGTTCCCATTTTCATCTTTTATAAAATCCTCGCATTTTACGATATAAGCAAACTTTAAACGAACCATTGCGCCCGGGGCTAAACGGAACCATTTTTTTGCCGGAACTTCCATGAAATCTTCGCGCTCGATATAAAGCTCATTGCTGAAGGGGATCACGCGTGTGCCGCCACCGTCTTCTGCTTCAGGATTATTCTCGCCGATTAAATCTTCTGTTCCTTTATCGTAGTTAGTGATAACCAGTTTAATGGGATCTAAAACTGCCATTACCCGATTGGCTGTTTTGTTCAGATCTTCGCGGATACAAAACTCCAATAAACTGAGTTCGATTAAATTTTCGCGTTTGGCAATACCAATTCGTTCACAGAATTCGCGAACACTTTTTGGGGTGAACCCCCTGCGGCGTAAACCCGAAATAGTAGGCATACGAGGATCGTCCCACCCGCTTACCAGATTTTCGTTAACCAGCTGAAGAAGCTTGCGTTTACTCATTACCGTAGAGGTAAGGTTTAAACGGGCAAACTCGTATTGTTTTGAAGGAAAAATTTCCAGTTTTTCGATAAACCAATCATATAATTCGCGGTGTGATACATACTCCAATGTGCAGATGGAGTGGGTGATGTTCTCTATACTATCACTCTGACCATGGGCAAAATCGTACATTGGATAAATACACCATTTGTTTCCTGTACGGTGATGCTCAGCATGTTTGATGCGATAGATAATCGGATCGCGCATGAGCATATTCGGACTGGCCATATCAATTTTTGCTCTCAGGATATAAGCACCGTCGGCAAATTCACCGTTTTTCATTTTAGTGAAAATATCCAGGTTTTCTGCTACACTGCGGTTGCGGTGCGGACTATCTTTACCAGGTTCTGTTGGCGTACCCTTTAATGCTGCAATCTCATCTGCTGAACTTTCATCAACATAGGCTAATCCTTTTTCGATCAGTGTTACTGCGAATGCATATAACTGATCAAAATAATCAGAAGCATATAATTCGTTTTTCCAGTTGAAACCGAGCCATTTGATATCTTCCTGCTGGCTGTTTACATATTCTGTCTTCTCTGTAACGGGATTGGTATCGTCAAAACGGAGGTTGGTGTAACCGCCATATTTTTGTGTTAGTCCGAAGTTTAAGCATATCGCTTTAGCGTGGCCGATGTGTAAATAACCGTTAGGTTCAGGCGGGAAACGCGTAACCAGGGTTTCATACTTACCACTATTTAGGTCGTTCTCAACAATTTCTTCAATAAAGTTCAATGACTTTTCTTCACTCATAAAAACCTGTAAATTAGGAATGCAAATGTAAAAAGATTAGTGCAATTCTGGTTGTTTTAGTTAATGATTAATTTAAACATCAAAATGAATACATTTACATAACTAAATAGGAATGATGAGCAAAGCATTAAACCGGCCAATACGTGTTTTAGTAGCTAAAGTTGGGCTTGATGGCCACGACAGGGGTGCTAAGGTGATCGCCACCTCCCTGCGTGATGCGGGTATGGAAGTGATTTATACCGGCTTGCGCCAAACGCCTGAAATGGTGGTAAATACTGCTCTGCAGGAAGATGTGGATGCGATAGGTATTTCCATTCTTTCGGGGGCACATATGACTGTTTTTCCAAAAATTATACAATTTATGAAAGAAAAACAGCTTGATGATGTGTTATTAACCGGCGGAGGGATCATACCGGAAGCAGACAGGGAAAAACTTGCCGATATTGGGGTTGGGGAGTTATTTCCTCCGGGAACTACCATGGCAAGCATAGTGGAATATATTCAAAACTGGGTTACAGAACATAGAAATTTTTAAATCATGACGTATCAGAATTTAATATCAGAAGTAAAAGAAAACATTCTTTATATTACGATAAACAGGGAAAAGGCATTAAATGCATTGAACAGAGATACGCTAAAGGAGCTTGCCCAGGTGATTCAGTTTGCCGGAGATACGGCAGAGGTGAAGGGAGTAATTTTAACTGGTGCCGGAGATAAGGCGTTTGTTGCCGGTGCCGATATTAAAGAGTTTTCAGATTACGATGCTTCGCAAGGGGAGCAGTTAGCCAGAGATGGACAAGCAGCTGTTTTTAATGCAATAGAAAATTCTCCAAAACCTTTTATAGCAGCGATCAACGGATTTGCCCTGGGCGGAGGTTTAGAACTGGCTATGGCCTGCCACATACGGGTTGCTGCTGATCAGGCAAAATTAGGACTTCCAGAGGTAACCCTGGGTTTGATTCCCGGTTATGGTGGAACCCAGCGTTTGACCCAACTGGTAGGAAAGGGTAAGGCGATTGAAATGATTATTACCGCTGGTATGATTACGGCAACAGAGGCAGAGAAGATTGGTCTTGTGAATTATGTTGTGCCTCAGGGTGACCTGATCAGCAAAGCGGAGGAAATACTTAGCCTGGTAAAGCTGCGGGCTCCCCTGGCCGTAGCAAGAGCGATCAGATCGGTGATAGCTTCTTTAAATGAAACAGATGGTTATGAGGTTGAAATAGAGTCGTTTGGAAAGTGTTTTGATACAGCTGATTTCCAGGAAGGTACAACCGCCTTCCTGGAAAAAAGAAAGGCAGTTTTCTCTGGAAAGTAGTAGGTTTGTATGATTAATTTGATTTTTTTGAGAAAAAAGTGTGGAAAATAATTCCCAATCTCATTTTTTTTCATTACTTATGTTGTGTCGATTAAAATAAAAATCCCTATCCATAACATGGCTGTTGGATTGTTTTTATTAAAATGAATGACAGTTTAACCGGATGAAAAAAAGAATACTCATAATAGATGATGAAGTAAACATCGGATCATTGTTATCCAAGTTTTTAGGCAAGAACGGCTTTGATGTTTCGACTGTTATCACGGGCGGAGGGGCTTTCGATATACTTGCAAAAGAAACATTTGATCTTGTACTCTGCGATTACCGTCTGGATGATACAGATGGCAGAGAAATTTTAATTAAAATAAAAGATCTCTATCCTTTAACAGGAGTAATCATTATTACAGGCTACTCAGATATCAAGCTGGCTGTTGAACTGATCAAGCTGGGGGCTTATGACTACATTATTAAACCCTTGTATCCGGATGAGATTTTAAATACCATTAATAAGGCCCTCGAAACACAGCGGGCGCTTAATGCTGATCAGGCATCATCAAAGAAAAAGAATAATGCTGATTCAGGTGCCGATTATATCAACTATACAGAATACATTGATGGCACCAGCGAAGCATCAGCGGCTTTGTTTAAACAAATCCAGTTAATTGCTCCTACCTCATACAGCATTATTTTAACCGGTAAAAGCGGAACTGGAAAAGAATGTGTAGCGAAGACCATTCACATGAATAGTTTAAGGCGGGATAAACCTTTTGTGGCCATGGACTGCGGCTCCCTGACAAAAGAGCTTGCGGGGAGTGAGTTTTTTGGTCATGAGAAGGGATCTTTCACGGGCGCATTGTACACCAAAATCGGTCACTTCGAACAGGCAAACGGGGGTACATTATTTCTTGACGAGATTGGCAATTTATCATATGAAATACAGGCAAGCTTACTGCGTACTGTGCAGGAGAGAAAGTTGAAGCGGATTGGAAGTACCAGGGAAATTGATCTCGACGTACGGATCATTGTAGCAACAAATGAAAACCTGGTTAATAATATAGGAAAGGGCACATTCAGGGAAGATTTATATCACCGGTTTAACGAGTTTTCGATTCATATCCCATCTTTAAAAAAGCGTGGGAATGATATTTTGATTTTTGCGAATAAGTTTCTAGCAATTGCTAACCAGGAATTAAATAAAGACATCAGGGGCTTCTCGGAAGGGGTTCAGACCTGTCTTTTGAATTATAACTGGCCGGGCAATGTAAGAGAGCTTAAAAATGTGATCAGGAGAATAGCATTATTAACTGACGGGAGGGAAATTCAGGTGGAGGTGCTGCCGCTCGAGTTATCAAACGGAATCAAAAACTATAATCATGATTTCCCTGTTCCCCTGATCAAAACAAGAAATGCTGATCATCCGAGGAATTTAAAAAATGCCAGTCAGGAAGCAGAGTACGATACCATACTGAGGGTTTTAAAAGAGGTTAGTTTTAATAAATCGAAAGCTGCCAAGATTCTCAATATTGACCGTAAAACACTCTATAACAAGATAAAAGCAAATCAGGCTGAAAACGAATAATAATTTCGTGTTGAACAAAACAATATGTTTCTTTTTTACATTTAAGGAGTAGCAACACCTTTCAGATCATGTCAGTATTCTCTTATAAACAGCGAAATAATATTAATCTTGTAATTATTATAGCGCTGGGTATATTAATTGCGTATTCGTTACAGAGTATATTCAGTGCAATTTTAAGTACACTTGTTCTTTACACCATTATGCGCCCTGCGTATATTCATATGGCCGAAATTAAAGGGTGGAACAAACGGGTAGTGGCCATTTCATTAATTGCTTTTAGTATTATATTGATTGTTTTGCCATTTTACGCCCTCAGCAGTATGGTGATCAGTAAAATTTCTGAGCTCAGAAATAACGAAATTTTCTTCAAAAACCTGCTGGTAAAACTGCAACACCTCATTCCGATTAAAATTAATCAGGATTTAATTCAGGAAGGTATGAACCGCTTAGGGAACTGGGCTACGCAACTTTTCCCGTCTCTGATATCGAGTGCAGTAAATATTATTCTGAGCTTGCTGGTGATGTACTTTTTACTCTACTTTATGCTGATAGAGCGTAAAAAATTTGAGCATTCGTTAATTAAATATGCCCCTTTAAGAGAACAGAATGCGCTGAGATTTGGTGATGAGATGAGAAATACAACCTATGCTAATGTGCTGGGACAGGGACTCATTTGTTTGGTACAGGGCTCGCTGGTAAGCTTATCGTTTTATGTACTGGGATACAAGGATCCCGTATTCTGGGGGGTGATTACCACCTTTATTTCTTTTGTGCCTGTGTTAGGACCTCCTGTAGTTTTCGTTCCTGCCGCAATTTTGCAGATTGCCAATGGGAATAACTTTGCCGGATGGGCCATGCTGATATTCGGTTTTGTGGTTATTATCAACATTGATAATGTACTCCGCTTTATTATAGCCAAAAAAGTTGGTAACATTCATCCGATCATTACAGTAATTGGCGTAATTATTGGTATCCCTTTATTTGGAATACTGGGTCTTGTTTTTGGACCGCTGCTGCTATCTTATTTTATATTGCTTGTTAAAATTTATGAGACGAGTACACTTGCCTCAGAAAGATTAGAAAGAATTAAAACAAATAATGAACTTGGTGAGTTATAAATATAGCTTAACAGTTAAATAATATAGTATTGTTATATTGTGCATACATTGTTTAACCCTTAAATACATAGATTATGAATGATAATTCAAAAGTTGTAGTTGCTCTATTAGCAGGACTAGCTGCCGGTGCCGCTTTAGGCATTTTATTCGCACCAGATAAAGGTGATGAAACCCGTGATAAGTTAAGCCAGTCTTTAAAAGATTTGGGTGATTCTATCAAAGATAAGGCTGCTGATGAAATTAATAATTTAGCGAGCCTGAAAGACAAAGTAGTAGACTCGATTAAAACCAAATTGAGAAGTGTTGAAGAAGAATACAGTGATGACGTGGAGCACGCTTAAAAATATAAAGATATAACTGGACAGTATGGCTGTCCAGTTAAATTTCATCTAAACTATGCAAGAAAACAAAGAAAAAAGTATCGAAGATATCATCGACGATGCCAAAGGCTACCTGGATGCCAGAGTAGAATATACCAGGCTATACCTTGTAGAAAAGGTGTCGAAGATATTTGCTGATTTGGTAACCAATACTACGGTAATTGTTTGCTTTATTCTGGCTTTCTTATTGGGTTCGGTTACCCTGGCGCTTTACCTGGGTGAGGTACTTGGCAGCTATGCCGGAGGCTTTGGATGCGTATCCCTATTTTATATTTTAATTGCAGTGATTGTATATCTGACCAAAGATAAATACATTGAAAAAGCCATCATCAATGTGGCGATAAGAAAATATTTTGACAAACTTGCTGATAAGGAGGAGGAAGATGAGAAGTTATAAAACTATTCGTAATCTGGACGATCTGCAGGCCAAAAAACTTGAACTTAAAGTAGAATACACTTTAAAGCAGAAAATGCTTTTTGCTGACTCAAAATCTTATGCTAAACAGTTTACGCTGGGTGCATTAATTAAAAAATATGCAACTCCGAATAATCTGTTTAAAGTGGATGATAAATTAAATATCAGCGGGACAGCAATGTCATTGCTTTTGCCGATGTTTATGAATAAAACGCTTTTCCGTGGCGCAGGCTTTTTGACTAAGGCTGCAGTAGGGCTGGTGTCGGGTAAAGTGGGTAAATCGCTCGATGCAGAACATCTGTCTGCCATTTTCAACTCTGTAAAGGGCTGGTTTGGTAAAAAGAAAGAAAAGAAGGATAAGAAGTTTATCGACTATGGCATTCCGCCGGATAGTGAGACTTTTTAGTTCATTTATCCCCATAAAATATAAGCCACTTAACTTACGCTAAGTGGCTTTTTTATGCTTGAACCGGGAATAATGCTAAAGATCTGTTTTGATCTTTAATTCTTTCAATTGCTTATCGTCAATTGTACTCGGACTATCGATCATTACATCTCTTCCGGAATTGTTTTTAGGGAAAGCGATCACATCACGGATCGAGTCTAAACCTGCAAAAATCGAGGTTAAGCGGTCGAAGCCAAAGGCGATACCGCCGTGTGGAGGTGCACCAAATTCGAAAGCATCCATCAAGAAACCAAATTGTTTCTGAGCTTCTTCAGCGCTAAATCCTAAGTGTTTGAACATGAGTGCCTGCAATGCTCTGTCGTGAATACGGATAGAGCCTCCGCCAACTTCGGTGCCATTAATCACCATGTCGTAAGCATTTGCACGCACATTTTTCGGATCGGTATCCAATAATGCAATGTCTTCAGGTTTAGGTGAGGTAAATGGATGGTGCATGGCGTGGTAACGTTCTGTTTCTTCATCCCACTCTAAAAGAGGAAAATCGAGTACCCAAAGCGCAGAGAATGTATTTTTGTCGCGGAGACCTAAACGATTCCCCATTTCCAAACGAAGCTCGTTCAGCTGTTTGCGCACTTTATCAGTAGAACCCGCTAAAATCAATATCAAATCGCCCTTTTTGGTTTCAAAAGCTTCACTCCATTGTTTAAGATCGCTTTCGTTAAAGAATTTATCTACAGAAGATTTAATGGTGTCGTCATCATTATGACGGGCATAAATTAAACCAGTAGCACCAATTTGTGGACGTTTGATGAAATCTGTGAGTTCATCCAGTTGCTTACGGGTATAGCCCGCTGCACCTTTTGCATTGATTCCTACAACGAGTTCTGCATTATCGAAAACCGGGAAACCTTTACCTTTAACGAGGTGATTCAACTCAACAAATTGCATGGCGAAACGTGTATCGGGTTTATCTGAGCCATATAAGCGCATTGCGTCAGCATATTGCATCCGTGGAACTTCAGGTAAGTCGTAGTTACGAACTTCCTTAAACAGTGTACGGATCAGGCCTTCAAAAGTATTTAAGATATCTTCCTGTTCGATAAACGACATTTCACAATCGATCTGTGTAAACTCCGGCTGGCGGTCTGCCCGTAAATCTTCATCCCTGAAACATTTTACGATCTGGAAATACCGGTCAAAGCCGGAAACCATTAATAATTGCTTGAAAGTTTGTGGCGATTGAGGCAAAGCATAAAACTCACCCTCATTCATTCTGCTTGGCACAACGAAATCTCTTGCACCTTCTGGCGTTGATTTAATCAGCACCGGTGTTTCCACTTCGATGAAATCTAATGCGTCCAGATAGCGGCGCACAGACTGGGCCATTTTATGACGTAAAACCAGGTTATTTCTAACCGGATTACGGCGTAAGTCGAGATAACGATATTTCATGCGTAACTCATCCCCGCCATCTGTTTCGTCATCGATCATAAATGGCGGCAATTTTGCGGCATTTAAAATCTCTAATGCGGTAATTTTAATCTCCACATCACCTGTAAGCATTTTCGGGTTTTTGTTGCTTCGTTCAACCACAATGCCGGTTGCTTTGATTACGAACTCACGACCCAGGGAACGTGCGGCTTCGCACAGTTCGCGGTTGTCGTCCATGTTAAAAACAAGCTGTGTAATACCGTAACGATCGCGGATATCTATAAATGTCATTCCGCCTAAATCTCTTGATTTTTGTACCCAACCACACAAGGTTACATTATCGCCTAAGTTATTAAGGGTTAATGCACCACAAGTTACTGTTCTTAACATATTTTGTAATCTAAATTGAGCGGCAAAAATACCGATTTTGTTTTAAAGTTTGGAAATGAAGATTGAAGGAAATTTTACAGCTTAATTTTTCTGCTTTCTGGCCAGTTCACTATAAAAATCAGGCATTAATCCTTAATGGATTTATGATGCAATTTAGTATTTCTCTTCTAAAACTACTTCGATGCTGATTACCTTCCACTCGCCATTCACATTTTTCCAATGGTAAACTTCTTCGGTTTGAATGGTTTCCTTTTTAGTAAGCAGGATTAAGTTTGATTTGATAATAACCGACTTACGGGCGATCTTTTCTGTAAATATCCCATCCTCGAATGAGGATTTAATTCTGTAATGACTTGTTTCGAGACTTTTTGAATTTTTAAACAGGCTTTGAATGTCGAGCTTATAATCTCTCAGGTTAACCGGTTTGGCATCCACTCCTTTAAATTCAAAGTTATAGTCGAAAATGGCTGCATAGGTTTCCATGTCTTTATCCTGAAAGGCCTGATTGGATTTTTGATGTAAGGCGTTAATGTCTGAGATAGTTGAGTCGATATCCATGGCATGAAGTTAAGGCTTTGTTAATAGAATACAAAAATATGATGCATCACTATGATTGTATCCATAAATATATATTCTAGTAAATATTTTCTACCTTGATGCAACGTTTTAAAATCCCCCATGTCTTATAATCAGAATATTCGAAATTTTGGAAGCTGTTTACGTAGATAAAAACCTGGAATTAGTTAAAGAATGCATGCAAGGCAGCCGTGCAGCACAGTTTGATTTATACAAGCTGTATGCAAAGGCCATGTACAACGTCGCATTACGCATTTTAAATTACGAGGAAGAAGCACAAGATGTTTTGCAGGAATCTTTTTTGGATGCTTTTACCAGAATTATAGATTTCAGACAGGAGACTACGTTTGGTTTATGGCTTAAACAAATTGTGATCAACAAGTCAATCAACTATCTGCGTAAGCGAAAATTTGAATTTGTTGGTACAGAAGAAATTTCAGAAGTACCTGATGAGCTTGGCTATGATGAATATGAGGTAAAGCTGCAGGCAGAGGAAATCAGAAATGCCATTACCGAACTTCCTGACGGATACCGTGTGGTACTGAGTTTATACCTGCTGGAGGGCTATGACCATGAAGAAATTGCACACATTTTAAAAATAAGTGAAAACACCAGTCGCACACAATACATGAGGGCGAAGAAGAAACTAAAAAGTATTTTAGAACAGAAAGGGATGAGAGATGAATAATAGATTAGAAACCTTTGTTAAAGAAAACCGCAGGTCGTTTGATGTGATGGAACCGCCGATGGAACTATGGGCAAAAATAGAAGTGGAGCTTGATGCACAACAAAAGTTAAAACAAACCATTAAAAAAAAGCCTGTAAAACTTTATTTATGGATGAGTGCTGCGGCAGCTGTAGTGGTAGTTTTTGCTTTAGGCTGGCTTTATGCCGGTAAAATACAGGGTAAAGACGTTGAACTGGCCGATGTGAATCCTGGTTATGCGCAGAAGGAGGTTCATTACGCAGGTTTAATCACCGAAAAACGAGATAGTCTGGCCATTTTTGCTTCGGCAAATCCTGAATTATATAAAAAGTTTACAGCAGATCTGGTGAAACTGGATGAGGAATATGAACGGTTGAAGGCAGAATTGCCGAATTCCCCAAACCAAACTTTCGTGGTAAAAGCGATGGTGAAAAACAGGGAAATACAGCTGCAATTATTAAAACAGCAGTTGTTGATTATTAATCAGGTTGACGATTATAAAAGGGTAAATCAAATTTAGTACTCCATTTACGCACGCTCTTCATGCTTTTAGTCGGTCGGCAGACTGTGGTTCAGAGGGTGTATTAAAAAATAAAAAAATGAAAAAACTAACAATATTTCTGGCCGCTATGGTCATCATTGCCGGAAAAAGCTATGCACAACAACAATCGGTTTCAGTAGCTACAGGCGATACTTATGCATCGAATAATGTTAACGTAAGTGCCCGTGTTATTTTACCACAGGATATCCAAACTGGCGCAGATGGAGAACGATCGAAATCATTTAGCAAAAGCTTTAGTGTAGATAACAACGACAAAGTAAACCTGAACAACCAGTATGGATCTGTAACCATCAAAACATGGGATAAGAAAGAGGTTAAGGTAGATGTAGATATTAAGGCCTACAGCAGTTCTGATAGCGACGTTCAGAAATTAATCGACGCTGTAAACATAGATGCTTCAAAAAACGGGGATGTCATCACGGTGAAAACCAATATGTCTGACAGAAGCGGGAGATATGGCAGGAGCGTTAAAAATGGAGTAACGACCTGGCGACGCGAAGTTAAGATTAATTATGTGGTATTTATGCCTGCTGTTAATCCTTTAAGTATACTCCAGCAATACGGTAATGTAGAATTAGGGAATTTTTCCGGCCCCACTTCGCTGAAGGTTCAGTATGGCAATCTTGTTGCGGGAAACCTAAGCAATGGTAACAACTATATTAATGTTCAGTATGGTAAATGCGATATTCAGGATTTGAATGCGGCAGTAATCAAACATGAATATAATGGCCCTGTAACGATTGGAGCTGTGGGTACCCTTCAGTTAGAGGCTGAATATGTTGGGGTTAATATCAACACCATCAGGAAGTCTGCCGATATTAAAGTTCAATATGGTAAAGGTTTAACTGTAGGTACTATAGGAGGGAACTTACTGCTGAATGCTGAATATGCAAAGGTGAATATCAATACGGTAAAAGGAAACGCAGTTATCAAACAAGCCTATGGCGATTTAAATATAGCCTCAGCAGGTAAAACAGGCATCAACGCTGAATATTCAAATGTTACATTGGGAACTTTGAATGGAGATGCTAATATTAGTATGGACTACAATAAGCTCAGTGTGAGTGAAATTACGCCTGCGTGCAGGAACTTTAGCTTTGACGGGGAATACGTAAGTGTTGGTCTTGGCTTTGCTGATCGTTATAATGCTAATTTTAATGTTTCAACGTCATATGCAGGATTCAAATACGGGGCTAACGTTACGGCTAGTCTTGCCAGTAAAGATGATGAAGACAAAAAATACACAGGTAAAATAGGTAGTGGAGGCACTGCCAATGTTTCGGTGAAGACTGAATACGGGTCAGTAACCTTTAAATAAGAATTTAGGTCAAACAAACTATAAGTCCTGCTTTTTGAGCAGGACTTTTTTGTTCTCATTTTTTAGGGGAACCATATTGATGATTCCATTAGGGGGTAAAGACCTTAGTTAATTGCTTTACCTTTTATTTTATTGATGCCTTGTAAATCGAAATTAATTTTCTGCCCCATTGATTGCATTGTACCCGACATTTCTATCCGAAGATGGCTATCCAGAATCAAACCTGTTTTAACATCCAGTTCGGCATCGCCGTTATTGGTACCTGTTAAATCTGTCTCCATTTTGTTTCCCATGGTTTCAAATGCACCTTTAGAAATCAGGGATCCATTGATGTTAAGGTAGGCAATGCCGTCTTTGACCTCTTTAAGCGTGTATTTTGTGATGGTTTCTATTGGCATTGTCATTTGCATTTTAGTATCTACAGTCCAGCTATCTCCAATTTTTACAGGTTTTTCCGGATATATCTTTAACGATGATTCCATGGTTTGCTTCATCGCCTCACTATTAAACTGTTTCGCCAGCTGTGTTTTTATGGAATTGACCAGTGCGGTATCTTTTGTCATTTTATCAGCTATCGAATTTAACATCTGATCCAGTCCGTTAATTGATTTTACCGATCCGTCTGATGTCATGGTCATGGTGAAAAATGCACCCTTTAATCCGCTAAATGGGTTTTGCTTTGTGGTGTCCTGGTCATCAGAATCCATTTGCATTACATTCCCGCCAGCCGACGACTTCATGAAAATGCGGTTATAAATCACCTCAATATCTTTCTCCAGGTTATCGCCGTTTTTAATCGAAAAGGTATAATCAGTTCCAATATTCTGGTTTAATAAAATCTTCTTATCACCTATTTGTTGAGTGATGATCTGGTCGGAAAGCATATTGAAATCATATTTTTTTCCTATCGGAAGATTTTGCTTCAGGGTAAAAGATTTTTGAGCAAAGCAACTTACAGATATAGTTAAAGTGTATAATACAGTAAGAAAAGGGGTCTTCTTCATTGGTTTTATTTTTAGGCGTTATCCTGCAGGTTGCTGAGTAAAGATACGGGTTAACTGATGGTACAGGTCCGGGTGTTTATCTTTCAATAATTCAGGTTTCTCGAAGAAGTATTCGGAAACTACGGCGAAGAATTCAGCCTGATTGGTGATGGCGTATGGATTGATATCCGACTTATTATCTTCTATTTTTTCCATTTCATCGTGCATCATTTTAATCCATGGTAGGGTATATTCATGGCTCAGTAAATTTTCCGGAACACCATCGGTTGCGCCATCACTCTTATCAAGGAGGTGTACAAACTCATGAATCGCTGTATTTTCTTTACCTGCACTTTTAGAAAAGCCATGTCTTAAGGCTGAACGGGATAAAATCATCTGCCCGTTCATATAACCACTGCCTACCATTCCCATAATATTCCTTTCTCCACCTTCGAACTGAAAATCCTTATCAAAGGTATCGGGATATAGTAATACACTCGATAAGTTTTTATACTGCCAGTCTGGAAAACCAAAAATTGGAATAACAGCACTTGAGGCAATCAGCAATTCATCAAGTGTAGTCATTTCTAAACCAACAGCCTCTATTTTTACAATGGCAAAGAAATCTGCAACCTTTTGTTCAAAACGT
The DNA here is from genome assembly GCF_032678525.1 of Pedobacter frigidisoli. Taxonomy (GTDB): domain Bacteria; phylum Bacteroidota; class Bacteroidia; order Sphingobacteriales; family Sphingobacteriaceae; genus Pedobacter; species Pedobacter frigidisoli_A. The sequence continues at coordinate 214,451 of NZ_JAVTSE010000002.1, read as the reverse complement.
AGTTTATCAGTGGAATCCAGGTGATGATAATAGGCTACATAATCATTTAAAATCTGCTTGTCGGTTTCTGTCAGCGGTTCGATATGTTGCTTCTTTTTTCTTAGAATAAAATACAGAACGATCAGGAATATCGGAATAAGGTAACCAAAGGGCAATGAATTCATTGTTTGTGCGTTAAGGGAGTTTACGTTAATGAATACAGGATTAGCTTTCGAGAATTTCCAGCTGGGTGATGACATCAAGTCTGCTTACCGGATAAGCAACACCGTTTGCGAGAGCCTGATAGACGGCATCGAATAATGGCAGGTAGCTGCCAACTTCAGATGGAATGATTTCATTGGTTTTGTTTCCTTTACCGTCAATAGTAGTTAACAGGCCTTCCGATCCGGCGGCCTCGATACCAAAGCCCTCATCGGTTAGCTTTTTGCCACTTAGCAACTGCTCTTCCTGAATGTCTGTTCGTTTTTTAATGAAGCTGCCCGAAACTCCGTGTAACACGAATGCGGGCTGAGGATTAACTACCAGCATACTTGAAGTGACGAAGACGTTTACGCTATCAGGATAGCTCAGCTGTATAGCGAAATAATCATCAACCTTGGTATCTTTTCGATTTTTACCCAGGATTTTATTAAAGCTGAGTGGTTTACCGAATATGCTAATCACCTGATCCAGCAAGTGAGGCCCCAGATCGTAAAGCAGGCCACTTGCCTCAATTGCTTCTTCCTTAAAAACTTTTACACCAATTTCATTTCTATACCGATCGTAACGTAAATGTATTTCATTTAACTTACCCAATTTGCCACTAGCCAATACCTTTTTAACCGCAGCAAAATCGCTGTCCCACCTGCGGTTCTGGTAGAATAGAATCTGTTTGCCAACCTGGTCTGCAAGTTGGAAAAGTTCTTTAGCTTGTGCAGAAGTTGCTGTAAATGGCTTTTCAACCAGGATGTTTTTCCCACTTTGTAAGGCTGCTTTTGCGTGCTCAAAATGCAGGTTGTTTGGGGTGTTAATGACAATGAGTTCGATTTCTTTGTCATTTAGCAATTCATCAATACTGTTATAGCTAATAATTTCAGGATAGTCTGCAGCAGCTTTTTTTTGATTTCTTTCTACCACTGCTTTCAGTTGAAAACCTTTGTGGGTATTTAAAAACGGAGCATGGAAAACTTTTCCCGACATGCCATAAGCCAATAGTCCGGCTTGTATTATTTTATCAGAATTTGTACTCATAGGTTATAAATGTAACCAAAAATATTTTTTGCCCTGTATCCAATATGACCAAACAGTTAACTTTTACATTATGAAGTCAATTTATTTTGATTTGAAAGGGAACTTACAGCATCATTCATTTTAACACTATCTTTGGGCCATGAAACCTTCGGAGATTAATGCAAAGTGGAAAATACTGCAAGAACGTATTGCTCGGGAATTCGATTCAGATTTTCCCGATTTAAAAGTGATGCTTTTCCTGATTGGTGTACAGGAGTTAGGAAAGGGAGCGAAAAAGTATAGTAAGCGCCAGAAGGAAGAGCTGATGCATATTGCGACCTGCAGACTTTTAAGTGAAATGGACTTTTATGAGTTAGAAGGAGTAGACCAGGATGGCTGGCCACATTGGAAACTGGTTAAGGCCATTCCGCCTTATACCATGCTTGAGCAGGAGATGCTCATGAAATCGTTGGTGGTTAATTACTTTCAGGATATCTATTCCTAAATTTTAAACAATAAAAAACCCCAATGTTAAACATTGGGGTTGGATATATAATGACCTCATAGGTAGAGGGAATATGCTATACTATCCTTGTTTTTGTGCTGTTGATTTTAAGGCATCGTTAGCTACAATTACAATTTCTACACGACGGTTAGCTGCACGACCTGCATCTGTTTCATTATCGGCAATTGGCTCAGAGAAACCTTTTCCGATGGTAACCAATCTTGAAGACGGTACACCTTGAGAAACAGCGTAGGCTTTAACGGCTGCAGCTCTTCTTTCAGATAAACCTTGATTGTATTGCTCAGTACCTTTACTGTCTGTGTGACCGATAATTTTAATGTCTGTATCCGGATATTGATTCAATGATGCCGCTAAACTCTGTACATTGGTTTTTGCCGCATCTTTTAAGGCTGTTTTATCAAAGTCAAATAGAATACCGCTATCAAATTTCACGATAATACCTTCACCTTCGCGAATTACCTCCGCATTTGGAATTGCTTTCTGAATTTCAGCAGCCTGTCTATCCATTCTACGTCCGATAAATGCACCTGCTGTACCACCAATGGCACCGCCAATCAATGCTCCAACAGCAGTGTTACCCGCTTTTTTACCAATTAATGCACCTACAACACCACCAGCAGCCGCACCAATACCAGCACCTTTTTGTGTTTTAGTCAAGCTATCACAACTTTGGAACGCCATTGAACCTACCGCTAAACCTATACTTAATGTTGCTATTTTTACTTTCGAAATACTCATGATGATTAGATTTTAAATTCTAATGGTTCGTAGTCAAACACGATGCCAAAAATCCGGTCTATTCATTTTTTTTATGATTTGAATTAATAATGATAGAAATTTTAAAATTTAGCAGTTAAAAAAAAGATCACCGGATATCCGGTGATCTCAAATTGTATCATTCTTAGTACAAACTATGCAGAGAAATAACTCTCCAGTTCTTTTAAGGTGTTTTCATCGGTTTTGAAATCCTTGATTACCTGTCCTTTTTCTACCAGTATAATCCGGTTACACACATCGGTTACATGGTTTAAATCGTGACTTGAAATAAAGGTAGTCATGCTGCCGGTTTGGGCTTTAAGCAAATTTTTTAGCCGAATCTGTGTGGTTGGATCGAGGTTGGCAAAGGGTTCATCGAGAATCAGGATTTCTGGCTTCTGCATTAACGCAGCGGCTATTCCTACCTTCACCTGATTTCCTTTACTGAAATCACGGATATACTTGCCGCTGTTTAATATCTCCCCGTTAAAAAATTCATTGTACTGAGTGAGATAAGCTGAAACATCTGCTACGGACAGATCGTGCAGGCTGCCAATAAAAATAAAATATTCTTCTGGCGTGAGGTAATCAATCAGGAAACCTTCATCCAGAAAAGACGCTGTGTAATCTTTCCAGGTTCCGTTTTTCATCACATTTTGACCTTTAGATAGTACTTCTCCTTCTGTAGGACGAATCAGATCTAAAAGCATGCGAAAAAATGTGGTTTTGCCAGCTCCGTTATTCCCAACCAAACCAACAGTTTCGCCCTTTTCAATCTGTATACTATTAATGTTTACAACAGTTTTATCGCCGTAAACTTTCTTCAAATTTTTTACTTCTATAATCATAATTATTCTCTAAAGCCTTCGGCTATTTTATAACGTTGTTTTTCAAATTTAGCGGTAATCAGGTTGATCCAGAAGTTACGGAGCAATAACATAATTACCCCAAAAATTCCTATTACCGCTAAGCCCCAGTAAGGCATTTTTAGCAAGCCAAATGGCATATACATCAAGATAGGGGTTAGTGCATAGGGAAACATTAATAACCATTGCGTTGCGCCTGTTCCCTGGTAATTGAAGCTAGCTGCTTTGGTAATGTCGAGTCGTTTGTAATTTAAGGTAGCCAGATAAAGAACAATCACGGTTCCGAAGCCAATGTTGTAAAGGTAGCAGACCAGGTGCAGGAGCAACAGTTTCGGGCTTAGAAAACCGTAGAAAGTTGACAGCAAGGTCATAATGGTTGAAGCGATGGTGAAAAGCAGGAACTTGGCCTTAATGAAATCTTTGAAATTGATTTTATTACTCAGCAGGCCATCAAAATGGCCACTTTGCCAGGCGAACATGAACTGTCCGTAGATGATGATGGAAACACCGGTCATAAATATGGCTGCGAACATCATTTTGCCGAATGAGTCAGAAGCGATCATAGGTTGTTTATAAAATATGAATCCATAGAAGAGGAAAAGGACGCCTAAAATTAATGATGAACGGGAACGCTTATGGCGTAAAATTAATTTCAACTCCAGCGCCGCGAGCTCACCCACCTTTCCAAACCGGTTTAAAAAGGCGTAGTCTGTGCTGACTTTCTTTTCCTTTTTTGAGCTAAGTTCTTCTACATAGAGGTTGCTCAACAGAAACCTCGAATTAAGGATATAGATGATGATTGCTGCAATGGTAAAACCGAAGCCGATGTAAGGATGTGCGGCAAGGGTTTTAAAAACCATATCTGCTGCTTTCATCAGTGATATCACTTTAAAATATTCCAGGGCGGCAAATGCTGCAATAACCACTAAACCTGCAACAGTGTATAATGCGTTTGTAATCGATTTCCTTTTAATATAAAGGATCAGATAATTATTGAAAATGGTGAGCGATAATATCGAAACGATATACATCACCGTAGTGAAGCCACCATAGATATCCGCAATTTCGATAAAAATGAAAGGGAAGAATAAAAATACAGGCCAGATATTGAAAGCCGAAAAAAGCGCCTTTATATTCAGGAAGTTAATGATTTTATTTTTCGAAACCTTTAGGTGCAGGTAGGGTATAATACTTAGTGTTGGCAACTCCTGTAGTTGCAGCCTCATCATAAAGTCGAGTGCAAAATAATAAAGGATTAAACCGTTAAAACTCCTGAGAATGTCTTGATTAGGAAAAATTTTCGGAAGAAAGACCGTCATCCCGAAACCAATTCCAAGTGCTACGGCAAGGAAATAAAGCATGAAAAAACCGAGCAGAATTTGGGTGGCAATGCTGCCACCACGATTTCGGGAGCGCCAAAAGCCTTTTCGCTGGTGGCTTAAAAAAGTACTCAACATATAAGTTTAGGTATTAGTTCTTTTATTTAGTAGCCATTTGCGGTTAAATGTTACACTAATAGTTGTATTTATCTTTCCAGTTCTGGCGCAGCTTTTCCCGTAGCTTTTCTTCAGCGGCATTTTTACCGGGATCATAAAGTTTGGTTCCGCTTAGCTCATCAGGAAAATATTCCTGCGCTTCGAAATTACCATCATAGCTGTGTGAATATTTATAGTCTTTTCCATAGCCTATGTTTTTCATCAGTTTGGTGGGTGCATTCCGGATGTGTAGGGGAACTGGTAAATTGCCGGTTTGCTTCACCAATGCCTGTGCGTGGTTAATTGCCTCATAAGAAGAATTGCTTTTTGCAGAACTGGCCAGGTAAGTTACGCATTGGGAAAGGATAATTCTGGCCTCAGGGTATCCGATCACATTTACTGCCGTAAAGCAGTTGTTGGCCAATAGCAGCGCATTTGGATTGGCATTGCCGATATCTTCTGATGACAGAATTAAAAGCCTTCGTGCGATGAACAACGGGTCTTCACCACCTTCAATCATTCTCGCCAGCCAATATACTGCCGCATTTGGATCGCTGCCACGGATAGATTTGATAAAGGCCGAGATGATATCATAATGTTGCTCTCCCGCTTTATCATATAGTGCCAGATTCTGCTGGGCATGGGCAAGTACATTGTCGTTGGTGAGGGTAATTTTATTGCCGCCGATACCATTGATGGCTATTTCCAATACATTGAGCAATTTTCGGGCATCGCCTCCACTTAGCCTGATCAGCGCTTCATGCTCCTTAATGGTTATCTTCTTTTCCCTGAGAACAGGATCCTTTTTTATAGCGGTTTGAAGTAAACCAGCAAGTTCTTCTTCAGTGAGTGATTTCAAAATGTAAACCTGACAGCGGGAAAGCAAGGCGGAGATCACTTCAAATGACGGGTTTTCTGTAGTGGCACCGATCAGGGTAACTAAACCACGCTCTACAGCACCCAGTAAGCTATCCTGCTGTGATTTGCTGAAGCGGTGAATCTCGTCAATAAATAATATGGGTAGACCAAGAAAACTGTCTTTCAGTTGTGCTGCACGGTCAATTACCTCGCGTATGTCTTTCACGCCGCTATTAATGGCACTCAAATTAAAAAAAGGACGGTCTAATGCCTGCGATATGATGTTGGCCAGTGTTGTTTTGCCAACCCCCGGTGGACCCCAGAAAATCATGGAAGGAAGCTGGCTGCTTTCAATGGCCTTTCGCAAAACCGCACCTTGCCCCACAAGATGTTTTTGACCTACGTATTCATCGAGGTTTTGAGGACGCATTCTTTCGGCTAGAGGGGCTTGACTTTGCATAATGGTAAATATATAAAATTGGTTACCTTGCTACTTAACTATTTTCTCCACAAGGTACAGGCATAATTTTGTCATTTATGTGATAACACTTCAAAACAGGCATGGTTTTTAAGCCTAATCATGCTCATTGTTTATAGATCAAGTTCAAATCTTTTTATGAAGAAATTTTTGCTTTTACTAGCCCTTTCAGTTTGTATTTTTAGTGTATCAAATGCACAAAAGCCGGATACGCTTTCCATTACCCTGGAGAATGTAAAATACCCTTATCCTGTTAAATATCTTCCGGTCACGGTTGAAAACCAGGATGTGAGAATGGCGTATATGGACGTTGCTCCAACAACAAATGCAAATGGCAAAACGGCCATACTTTTTCATGGTAAAAGCTTCGGCGGATATTACTGGACAAATGTAATTAAGGCATTAACTGACATTGGCTACAGAGTATTGGTGCCCGATCAGATTGGATTTGGTAAATCATCCAAACCCTTTATTCACTACAGCTTTCATCAGCTGGCCGCATGGAACAAAAAATTATTGGATACCCTTGGAGTACAGAAAGCTGTGGTACTGGGTCATAGTATGGGAGGGATGCTGGCAACCAGATTCGCTTTGCTTTATCCCGATAGAACCGAAAAGCTGCTTTTGGAAAACCCGATTGGCTTAGAGGACTACAGGACATTTGTACCATATGTTACCACTGCCCAGCAATATCAAACTGAGCTGAAAACGTCTGCTGAAAGTGTTCGCAAATATTATCAAACCTCTTATTTCACCTATTGGAAACCTGACTACGAATACCTCGTGAATATTGCCGGAGGGGTAACCGCAAGTGCTGATTACCCACGCTGGGCAAAAGTAGCAGCCCTTACTTTTACGATGATTTATGAACAACCCGTAGTGTATGAGTTCCAGAATATCAGGGTGCCTACCATTTTATTTATTGGCAAAGAAGATAAAACCATTGTTGGTAAAGCATTATTAAGTGCTGATCAACAAGCGTTACACGGGCAGTACCGCTTGTTGGGCAAGCAAACTGCGGCAAAAATACCTGGAGCAAAAATCGTTGAATTTGAGTCCTGCGGGCACATTCCCCATATTGAAATACCCACGGAATTTTTAGTGGCACTTACAGGCAGTTTATAAAATCAGGCCTGCGCCATTTGCTTTTTTTAAAACAAGCTTTAAATAAAATATGAAATGCTTATCTTGAATCTGATAAGCATTTTTTATTTCCTGATTATTATTATGAAGTGTTCCCTGGCCGCAAAGATTTACGCAACAGCTACAACAATGATTGTGTGTTTTTCCATTGTATTGCAGTTTGTGATCAGTTTAAAACAAGCTAACTACAATTATGTAGAAACCCTGAAAATATTCCTTTCATTTTTTACTGTTACCACAAACATGATTGTGGGGAGCTGCTTTCTGGTAATCAGTATTTTTCCGAAAGGTAAAATTGGTGCGTTTTTCCGCAGCCCGTCAACCATTACAGCCATTACGGTTTATATTGTTGTGGTTGGATTAATCTATAACTTGTTGCTGCGTGGTCTGGTTGTACAAGAAGGGTGGTCGCGTGTGGCGGATGAACTCCTGCATGTTTTAAGTCCTTTGCTGGTGTTGATCTTCTGGATATTTTTCGTCGATAAATCCACGCTTCGCTATAGCTCTGCAAAGCAATGGTTAATCTATCCGCTGGCTTATATTGCCTTCGTAGTTGTGAGAGGCTTAATCATTAATCAATACCCTTACCCCTTTATTAATGTCGTAAATCTTGGGTACCCCAAAGCCATTGTGAATGCTTTTTTTTGTGTGGTATTGTTCTGGCTGCTTTCTGTACTGCTGATCTGGATTGGTAAAAGGAGTAGTAAACTTTAGAGAATATATTCATCATTAATGGGTTTCACCGGGTCCGGAACATCAGTCTCTTCCAGCATTTGTAACAGGTTGATTTCGATGGTTCTGGTGATGGAATTCAATGGAACGCCGGCGGAATTATTTTCAAACGGATCAACCAGGCTCATACCGTTAACTTGTGTAGATACAAAAACAAATCCGATCAGCCAGCCTAAAAATATGGAGGCGGGTCCTGCATCCTGACTAATAACCAGGGTAAAGGTAACGACGAAAAGCCAGATAAATACTTTAGTTAAATAAGAGTATGTTGTAGGGAATATGGTATTCTTTATCCTTTCACTCATCCCCATTGAATCAGAAAAACGAACCAGCATTTCGTTGATTTCCATGAAGCGGAACCCATCAATTGCGTTGGCTTTTGATAATTTCTGCAAATCCCTGGATTGAATATTAAGGATGGCGTTATGTGCGTTGTTGTGCTTAGCAATTTCTTTGAGATCTTCCTCTGGGAGGTATTTAATATAGATTTCATCTACTGTTCCACGAAGGCTTGCTTTTAGCGCATAGAGGAATGCAATATGCCTGAACACCATCCTTTTTACAGCTGCTTCATCTTCATCAACGTAATTAATCAGTGCCCGCGCAAAAGACCGTGAATCATTCACCAGTGCACCCCATATTTTGCGGGCTTCCCACCACCTGTCGTAAGCCTGGTTATTGTTAAAACCGATAAAGAATGCGATAGCAGTACCTAAAACCGTTGGGATGATTGTTGGAATAACAAAGTGATGTGCAATAAGATATTCCCTTACAAAGTAAGCTGCGGTGCAGGAGGCAATCATAATTAAATCAACCTGCCACGTATTTCTTAAAATTCTACTAAGTCGGATATTCTGTATAATGAGCATATTCTTGAACTGGAAAATGAAAATACAAAAGAAAAGTCGAAATGTTTGGAAACAATAAAATTTTAAAAGCCGACAGTACAGGTTGCCGTTTGGATTTGCTATGTTTATATTAGGAAAACCAAATATTTTTAACTTATGAGCGAAACCTTGCCGAAGAATAACATCTTCAAAGTTATCGGTGCATCATCTTTGGGCACCTTAATCGAATGGTACGATTTTTACATCTTTGGCAGCTTAGCTGTTATCATCGGACATCAGCTTTTTCCTGAGGATGCGGGGGCATCCGCACTGATTAATACCCTGGCTATTTTTGCTGCAGGCTTTATTGTACGCCCTTTTGGTGCGCTGGTATTTGGCCGGTTGGGCGATTTGATCGGAAGAAAATATACTTTTCTTCTGACCCTGGTGTTGATGGGTGGCTCAACTTTTTTTATTGGTTTAATTCCTTCATATAAAAGTATTGGCTATGCTGCGCCAATCCTGGTGCTGATATTGAGGTTGATACAGGGTTTAGCCCTGGGAGGTGAGTATGGGGGCGCCGCAACTTATGTTGCAGAGCATGCCCCGGAAAACCGGAGAGGTTTCTTTACCAGCTGGATTCAAACAACGGCAACGCTTGGTTTGTTTTTGTCGCTAGGCGTAATTGTGATTACAAAAAATATTCTGGGGGCCGACACTTTCGGCGACTGGGGATGGAGAATACCATTTTTGCTCTCCATTGTGCTCGTGGTGGTATCAATATACATCAGGATGAAGATGCATGAATCGCCGCTCTTCTCTAAACTCAAAGCTGAAGGGAACATCTCAAAAAATCCCTTGAAAGAAAGCTTTAATAATAAAGCCAATTTTAAAATGGTGTTGCTGGCCCTTTTTGGTGCCACAATGGGCCAGGGGGTAATCTGGTATACGGGACAGTTCTATGCACAATCATTTTTGGAAAACACCTGCAAACTTGATTTCAATGATTCCCGGTACATTTTGCTTTGGGGAATTGCTTTTGCCACACCGTTTTTTGTTGTATTTGGGGCATGGAGCGATAAGGTAGGTAGAAAATGGATCATGCTTACCGGAATGCTTTTAGGTATTATTTTTTACCGCCCGGTGTACCAGATGTTCCTGGATGATACAGATGTGGCAAAAATGGATATGAATGGAGCTACTTTAATGAAGCCAAAGGTAAACCATGAACTTATTGCGGGCACGCCAGACAGTTTACATACTTCGGTAACCCAGGTAATTCTTGTAAATGGAACTTCATTTAGGAAAGTCCAGGTTGATACGGTATCTGCAAGCCGGGGAGTTTTGCCAGCAAAAGAAGTAATAAAGGATAAGATACTCTCGAAACCTGTTTTCTGGAAGTTTGTTGGCTTAATATTTTTTCAGATTTTGCTGGTTACTATGGTGTACGGGCCAATTGCAGCCTTTCTGGTTGAATTGTTTCCTACGAAAATCAGATATACCTCTATGTCGTTACCTTACCATATCGGTAATGGTGTTTTCGGGGGGCTTGTACCCTTTATCGCAACCCTGATTGCAAGTTTTGCAGGTTCCACTCCGTTGTCAGGTTTGTGGTATCCTATCGGGATTGCTACACTCAGCTTAATCATCGGAACAATATATCTATCAAACAAAAAGGACGAACACATTAATGATTAAAAGGATGAATATTTTAAAGAAATTTTTAGGATTAGTATGGATGGTATTGGGCCCGGTTGCGATGACTTTTTTGTTTCTGCAGGCAATAGACAAAGTTGGCTTAACCCATACGGATATTGAAAGAACAAATACCATGTTACAGTGGGCAATTATTCTATTTATCTTTTTACCAATAAGCCTGGGCCTGATGATTTTTGGCTTTTATGCCTGGAAAGGGGAGTATGATAAGCTTCCGGACAGTTCGGAAGAGATATAGACCTTCTGACACGAAAAAACGGAGCTCCGTGTTTTCGTGTCACAAATATCTGTAGAATGAAATTATAAAACCCTCAGTAAAAGTCCTTTCAGATATTCCCCTTCCGGGAAAGAAATGCGGACAGGATGATCTTCCGGCTGACAGAATTGTTTAATGATCTGCACTTCTTTACCTGCGTCGAGTGCCGCCCAGGCAATTATCTGCTTAAAGGTTTCGATGTCCACTGCGCCCGAACATGAAAAAGTAGCCAGTAAGCCACCTTTTTCGAGAAGAAGCATTCCAAGTCTGTTTAAATCCTTGTAAGCGCGCGCCGCACGATCTAATGCCGAACGTGAAGGAGCGTACTTAGGTGGGTCAAGCACGATTACATCGAATAACTCACCAGCTTCTTTAAAAGCCCTTAATTGTTTGTTCACGTCAGACTGGACGGTGTTGACCTTACTTACATCAAATTTGTTGAGTTCCACATTTTGTTTCAAGGTTTCAATTGCTAAACCCGAACTATCCACACTGGTTACACTTTTTGCCTCCTTTGCTAAACTATTCAGGCTAAAGCCACCGCTATAACTAAAACAATCTAATACTTTTTTACCCTTTGTGTAGCCAGCCAGAATTTGCCTGTTATCACGCTGATCACAATAGAATCCAGATTTCTGGCCTTCGGCAATATTAATGTTGTAGGCAATGCCATTTTCTTTTACTTCAAGAAATTCGGGGGGCGTTTCACCCCACAACAGTCCATTTTCAATAGGAAGGCCTTCGTGAGTTCTTGCAGTAGCATCACTCTTATCAAAAATACCCCTCGGTCGCAACTGGTTTCTAAGTATTTCAACAATCGTGGCTTTCTCTTTCTCAATTCCTGAACTTAAAATCTGTAAGGATAGGAAATCTGCATATTTATCTACGATTAGGCCTGGTAGAAAGTCAGCCTCACTGAACACCAGTCTGCAGGTATTGGTTTGTTCGCTTAATATGAACTGGCGCGAAGCAATAGCTTGTCTCAGTCTGTTTTCATACCATTTTTTGTCAATCGCCTGCGCTTCATCCCATTCTAAAAGGCGAACGGCTACACGCGAATTACTATTATAATAGCCGTAGGCTAGAAATTCATTATCAAAAGCAAAAACTTTAACTACTTCCCCATCTTCAGGTTTTCCTTTAACTTTTTCCAAAGCACCAGAAAATACCCATGGATGTCTTTGCAGTGCAGCTTTTTCTTTTCCCTTTTTTAATACGATTTCTACCATTTTGCAAAGGTAGTAATTAGTTTGGAGATAGGTGTTTGAGTAAGGAATCGAATGGTTATAGCTTAGGTTTTACCATTTTAACCAGTTCAGTATCTAATATTTTAGTTTGAAATTCAGTTACGGGACGCTTGGCTTCGATCATCGATATCAGTAGTTCGGTAGCTACCTGGCCCATTTCAAAGGCGGGTTGCTTAACTGAAGTCAGGGAAGGAGAAAAGAGTTCAACCAGATTGGAATTGGTAAAGCCAGCTATAGCGATTGTGTTTGCGACTTCAGGATTGGTCTTTTTTAAAGCCATGATACAACCTGTTGTGAGGCGGTCGCTTGATATAAAAATGCCATCAGGTTTTAGAGGTAAAAGCTCTTTCACCGCTTGTTCAAGCTCTTCACTGTGCATTCCTCCGTGCTGGCAATATTTTACCAGATCAGGATTAAACCCGATGTGGTATTTGTTTAATGCGGCCTGGTAACCCTTCAGACGTTCACGGGTTATGGAGAGGTTTTCGGAATTTGTTAAATGAGCAATGGTGCGCTTGCCTGATAAAATCAGGTGTTCAGTAGCGTCAAATGCACCTTTAAAGTTGTTGGCAATGACTTTATGCGTTTCAAAATCTTGTGGAACCCGGTCGAAAAATACGATAGGGAGGCCTTTCGAATATAAATCTCGAAGATAGTGAAGGTCTTGTGTTTCCGATGAAAGGGCGATCAGCAAACCGTCAATAGATCTGGATGCCAGGTGTTCAACATTGAGTTTTTCCTGCGCAAAAGATTCGTGACTTTGCGAAATGATGACATGGTAGTCTTTTGCGTATGCAATTGATTCGATGCCATTGATTACCTGTGAAAAGAAATTATTGGCTATCTCACTTACGATAATACCAATGGAGTAGCTTCTTCTTTCTTTAAGGCTGCGTGCAATCGGGTTTGCCCTGTAATTTACCTTCTCAGCATATGCCAGTACCAGCTTTTTTGTTTCTTCACTGATTTCGTAACGGTCTCTTAAAGCCCTGGAGACAGTCGATGTGGAAAGGCCCAAAGCTTTAGCAATATCTTTTATGGTCGAAGTTTCAAATCTCATCTTTCGTATTGGGTTACAAGTTACAAAAAATATCTCTTCTACTGGTTTTGTAGTGAAGATTAATAAACGTTTAAACTACGTTTTTGGGAACGTTTGCACACTTTTTTAGTTAAATTAAGTTTCATACCGTTTTAAGTTTGTAAAATTGTTTTCGCAACGTAACCAAATATTAATAAACAATAACATTTCGAAATAGAATTCAATTCTACAGGCATGCGAATGTATGCCATTAAAAAGCAACCAAATATTTTAAAATAACAGTTATGAGCAGAGTTCTACTCTTTTTTGCATTTCTATCTTTTTCCGGATTTTCTGTGGCTCAGGCACAAACCAAACAATTAACAGGTACGGTGAAGGATAAATCTGACGGCCAGCCACTTGTTGGTGTGAGCATCACCGTCAGGGATTCGAAAACAGGAGCCAGTACAGATGGCAATGGTGTTTACAAAATCAGTATCCCTGCCAAAGGTGCGATACTGACCTTCACTTACATTGGTTATAAAACCAAAAGTGTTGGGGTTACCGACCAAACGAAACTCGATGTTTCCCTTGAAGAAGATGCCAACACCTTACAGGAAGTAACGGTGAATATTGGTTATGGGTCTGTTAGAAAGGAAGCCTTAACAGGTTCAGTGTCATCTATCAAAGGTAAAGATATAGATCAGTTTCCGGTAAGTACTGTAGCTCAGGCTTTGGCAGGTAAAATGGCCGGCGTATCGGTAGCCTCTACCGAGGGGAGCCCGGGAGCAGAGGTGGTGATTAAAGTTCGCGGCGGAAGTTCCTTAACAGGTGACAATTCTCCCTTGTATATCGTAGATGGTATTCAGGTTGAGAATGCACTTTCGATCTTATCGCCGAACGAGATTGAGAGTATGGATTTGCTGAAAGATGTCGCTTCTACATCCATTTACGGTAGCCGTGGCGCCAATGGTGTACTCATCATTACGACTAAAAGTGGTAAAAATGGTCGGACGATTGTTTCATTCGATGCTTATGCAGGTGCGAGGCAAATTGTGAACAAGCTTGATGTGATGAACCCTTACGAGTTTGTTAGGTACCAGTATGAATTGTATAACAACAATACAGCACAGGATGTAAAAGATACTTTTACCAAGAAATATGGAACTTTTGAGGATCTGGACATTTATAAAAATATCCAGAATATCGACTGGCAGGATAAAGTTTTCGGCCGTCAGGCATGGAGCAATACCCAGATCCTCAATTTATCAGGCGGTAACGAAAAGACAACCTATAATTTCTCAATAAATAATACAGGAGAAGATGGCATCATGCTTAATTCCGGTTATAAAAGGACTTTTGCATCTTTCCGTTTCGATCATAGAATTTCAGATAAGCTCAGAATGGGGGTGAATGTTCGTTATAGTCGCCAGCGTATTGATGGGGTCGGAACCTCATCTACAGGTTCGCAGGGAACCAATCGCCTGAGGAATTCCGTTCGTTATCAACCTTATAACGGTGGTAGCGATTCGGGAGATTTATTTGATGCAGATTATTTAACAACCGGGTTAACCAACCCCATTACGCTGGCTAATCAGGAGTTAAAATACGATTACAGAAATGACCTGATCAGCAGTGGATATTTGCAATATACGATCCTTAAGAATTTAACTTTTAAGAGTACTGTGGGGATGACATTCTCTGACAGGAAAATCAATACGTTTAACGGACCGGTGAGTAATGTGGCGAGAAACAATGCAGGCTTACCAGCTATTCAACTGGATAACTCCAGCACAAAAAGCATCTTAAATACCAATACATTAAATTATAAACCTACCCTGGGTAAAGACCACAACCTGGATTTACTCATTGGTGAGGAAACAAACATGATTGATGTAAATTCAGGAAGTTCGACCATTAAGTGGTTCCCGGTAAACATTACTGCAGACGAGGCATTTGGCAGTATTCAGAAAGCAGAGCCGCCAGCAGGTTCCGTGCAGGATAAACCAACTTCATTAATTTCCGGAACAAGACAATTTTCTTTGTTTGGAAGGGCATCTTACGGATTTAAAAATAAGTATTTTGCTACCTTCAATTTCCGTACAGATGCATCGTCGTTATTTGCTGAAGGTAAGCAATGGGGATATTTTCCATCAGGTCAGGTAGCCTGGCGTGCATCAGAAGAGAAATTTTTCAAAGGGCTGGACTTGAACTGGCTGGATAACCTAAAGGTTCGCCTAAGTTATGGTGCTGCAGGAAATAACCGCATCGGACAGGATTTATTCAGAACATTGTTTTATTCAAATTCGACCGCAGGAGGCTATGCAGCTTCTGACGCAGGTGTTACAACCGGACTCATTACCGGTTCCAGTACAGGAACAATTCTGTCAAATCCAAACATTACCTGGGAAACCAACACGTCGACTAATGCAGGTTTGGATATTGATCTGTTTAAAAACAAGTTGACACTAACTGTTGATTATTACGATAACAAAACAAAAAACCTATTATTGAATGCTAATGTACCACAAACTACAGGTTACACTACCCAGCAGCAAAATGTGGGTAAAACCCAGAATACAGGATGGGAATTTCAGTTGAACTATCAGGCAGTTAAAACTAAAAACTTTACGTACAATACAAGCTTCAATATTTCATTTAATAAGAACAAAATTGTTGCGCTCCAAAATGGTGTAAGTTCATATATTACCCAGTCGGGCTGGGTAAATAGTTTGGGCGATTTTAAAGTAGAGGTCGGTCAGCCGGTAGGGCAATTCTATGGCTTTGTATCAGATGGGCGTTATACGGTTGATGATTTTACCTATGTGCAAAATACAAATGGAAGCTATACCTACACTTTAAAATCGGGAATTGCCAATAGTTATGCTTTGCTGGGTAATAAGAATCCACAGCCAGGTGATATGAAAGTTAAAAAGTTATCTTCATCATCAAGCATGATCATCGGCGATGATGACAGAACAGTTTTAGGGAATGCACAGCCGAAATTCACAGGTGGCTTTAACAATCAGTTTGCTTACAAGAATTTTGACCTCACTGTTTTCGTAAACTTTAGTTACGGAAGTAAAGTGTATAACGCAAATAAGCTTGAATTTACTTCCCAGTATAATGTAAAGGATAATAATTTACTGGCTGTAATGAATGATCGCTGGCAAAACTTCGATGCCAATGGTGTAAAGGTTACTGATCCGGCATTGTTAACTGCCATGAATGCCAATACCAGCATGTGGACGCCAACAACCGGTAATTACGCTTTAACATCTTATGCAATCGAAGACGGATCATTCCTGAGAATAAGCAACGTTACCTTAGGTTATACCCTGCCTTCATCATTAATTAAAAAGACAGGCTTCATTTCTAAATTACGGGTGTACGGAACAGTGAATAATCTTTATACCATTACCGGTTATACCGGTTATGATCCCGAAGCCAATACCCGCAGAACCAATCCACTTACTCCGGGGGTAGATTATGCAGCATACCCAAGAAGCAGGTATATCCTTGCTGGAATCAACATGGTATTTTAACATCAACATTAAAGAACAATGAACAATAAATTTATAAAATCTGCTTTAATGGTAATTGCTGTTGGAGCATTGAGTATAACTACTTCCTGTAAAAAATATCTGGATGTAGAATCACCGTCAACTTCTTCACCGGATGTGGTTTTTGAAAGTACAACTTATACGAATGCAGCTCTGATTGCCGTTTATAATCGCCTTTGTGGTGACAATGGGTATGGCAGCCGGATTTCCACGCTGTTTGGATTAAGTGCTGATGATTTCAAGACCTCAGGCAGTTACAGTTCTTCTGATCGCAGAGGGATAAGTATGTATGGTGCAAGTTCGGATAATACAGATCTCATCAATCCATTTCTGCAGTTATATGCAGGTATAGAAAGGGCTAACATCTGTATTAAATATATCCCTGCATCCAGGTTATATAGCAGCGGTTCTGCTGCTGAACAGGCACTGATGAAACGCTATTACGGTGAGGCACTGGCACTGAGAGCACAGTTTTTTTATGAGTTGATCAGAAACTGGGGAGATGTACCGGCATCATTTGTCCCTGCAGCTGATGGCGAAACGCTTTACGGCGCAAATGTTGATCGCAACAAAACCTATGACCAGATCATCGCCGACCTGAAAATAGCTGAAGATTTAGTTCCATGGAGAAGTGCCCTAACCGAGTATGGCAGTTTTAGGTTTACCAAAGGTGCCATTAAAGGATTGAGGGCAAGAATTGCACTGGCACGAGGTGGTTATTCCCTGAAAGGAACACAAAATGTTCGTGCAAATGATTACATCACTTATTATAAAATTGCCTATGATGAATGTTTGGATCTGATGAACAACCGTTCTCAGCATACATTAAATCCGGTTTACGAAAACGTTTTTAAATCCCTGCATGGAACCCGGTACGATGATGCTCATGAGTTAATGATGGAGGTAGCAGCTTATGGAAGCAATGCCTCAACTGATAGTAAACTGGGTTACTATAATGGTATCCGATTCAATTCAGCGTCTACTTTTGGCTCAGGCGGTGGCGGTATGAATGCCATCCCGACATATTTCTATGAGTTTGATGTAACGAAAGATTGCAGAAGAGATGTTACTATTGGAGTTTTTGAAATCACAGCGACCTCTAAAAAGATCATCAATACCTTATTTAATATGACTGATGCGAAATTTCGCAAATCGTGGACCGCTTTTAACGGCTCTTCATCGTCTCAAAACTTTGCCATTAACTGGCCGATACTGAGGTTTTCAGATGTTTTACTGATGTATGCTGAAGCAGATAACGAAATCAATGGTGCGCCATCCGCTGCAGCTGTCAGCGCTTTGCAAGAAGTACAAAGGCGTGCCTATGCAGGCTTTGAGACTCAAATTCCGGCTACACCAACTGATAAAGCAGGCTTCTTCACCTCAATTGTTAAAGAAAGACTTTTGGAATTTGGTGGCGAGGGAATACGTAAGTATGATTTGATCCGCTGGAATTTGCTGGGGAGCAAATTTGATGAAACCAGGACAAAATTAAGGGCCTTAATTGCCGGAACCGGTGCATACACGGGTGTGCCAGATTATTTATATGCAAAAGAAGGGAACTACCTTCAGGGAACCAGTGTAAATGAAGTTGCAACCTTAGACCTGTATGGGGGTACACCTAACAATGTATTTGTATCAACAGGACTGGGTAGCTCAACTGCGCCAACGGGTTATACCACTAAAAACTGGAGAAAAGCGGTGACTGAAGATAATTCAATTACAGGAACATCTACGGGTTTAGCATATTACTTCGAAGCGAATAAGAAAGAACTTTTTCCTTATCCGAAAACGGTTTTGATTGAAAACCCGAATATTATTCAGAATAATGGTTACTAATTTATTTACATCCTAATCATGAAAAAAATTATATTGCAAACAGGGGTTAAGCTGATGTTTTTATCAGTAATTGTAATGCTGGCCTCATCTTGTAAAAAGACCGATGATGCACCAACAGACCCGGCCCGGATTTTTAAGCCTAGCGATGTTAAAATTTCTGCAGGCGAAACGTCTGCTAAATTAACATGGACATTGCCCTTAATGTCTACTGGTAAGGTTTTAAAATACAGTATCGATTTTTCAACCGATTCACTGTTCTCGACGATTAAATACAGTACAACCGCGGATACTGCGGGGGTGACAGTTACCGAGGATAATCTTGCCGTACGTACAAAATATTATGCAAGGATTAAGGCCAATGCAACGGAAACACAACCTGAATCAAAATATGTACGAAGCGGTGGTTTCCAGTTAACGGGTATCCAGTTGTTTTTACCCATACGGGATAGCGAAGTAAAAGAAAATAATGTAGTGTTGCGTTATACGCCAACTGTAGGCTTGAGTACTATTGTTTTAACTCCGGCAACCGGAACTGCAATAATTACAACCTTGAGCCCTGCAGATGCTTCTGCCGGTTTAAAATCTATCACAGGTTTAACTGCTGCCACCAAATATACTGCGGAGCTTTTCGACGGGACTAAAAGCAAAGGCATCTCCACCTTCACTACCCTTGCACCCACAACCTATACGGTAAGACTTAATCCTGGGGATGATCTGGCAGCGGCAATAACCGGAGCCGCGAACGGAGCTGTTATCGGATTAAATCCAGGGACCTACGCGTTAAGCGCTACTTCTTTCATCACCCAAAAATCAATAACCATTAAATCAACCTCGGGTAACCCATCTGATACTAAAGTTAATTATAAAGAGTTCGATCTGGAAGGAACCGGAGCCGGAATTACTTTATCCGGTATTGAATTTGACGGAACTGCCGGTGCATCCTTGTATTTTCTTAACCTGATCGGGTCGCAGGCCGCGAATGGTTCTGCGGCTACCTTCACCAATATCGTTGTCGACAACTGTATTGCCCATGGATCTACCACAGCATTTTTGCGCGGTGACCGGGGAACAAATGCTAAAGATTTTAAAATTACCGGGATTACTGTTAACAATTCTCTAGTTTACGATATGGGGGCGAACGGAACTTCAACCTACTATACTTTCAACATCACAAAACTTCAGTTTAATAGTATTATCGTTTCAAAATCAACATTCTATAATTGTGGCCCTGGTTTGGTATTGGCTTCTACTATTGCTACTGGAGATCAGACTCCTTCAGTACAAATCAGTTATTCAACGATAAATGGTTTTGGCGGAAGCGCTAAATATGCTTTACTTGATGCGAATACTAATCCGGTTATCTTTAGTATTCAAAACAGTATTATTGCCAACACACCAAAATCATCTACGGTGAATGCCTCAGCCATCAGAGGTACCGGAACCGGAAGTTCGCAGAATATCTCCAACAGCAACTATTTCAACTTATCTACAGCACTTACCGGAGGCACAGCATTAACTTTTGGCACAGCTACATTAACCGGTAACCAGACAATAGATTTAGGCTGGACAGCCTCCACAACTAACTTTCAGCTTCCAGCTGGTTCTGCGCTGAGAACGGCTAGTAATACCGCTACAGCAATCGGCGATCCAAGGTGGACATATTAATTTATTTTTTCAAGGGCAGATTTTTCTGCCCTTTTTTGTTGAAATTTATCCTAACTATTACATGCTAATCAGATGAAGAAATCTGTCTTTAATCTTTTTTTTGTTTTTATATTATTCACTACAAATCCGTGGGAAAAAGCCCTTGCACAAGACCCAAAATATCCCTCAGAAATCACGGTATCTAAAGATGGATCAGCTCACTACAAAACGATCCAGGAAGCTGTTAATGCTGTGCGCGATCTTGGTGAGAAAGAAGTTAAGATTTATATCAAAAATGGAGTTTATCATGAAAAAGTGATCATACCATCGTGGAAAACGAAGATCACCTTAATTGGTGAGAGCAGGGAAAATACCATAATCAATTTTAATGATTATTCGGGGAAAATTATTCCAGCAGGGAAAGATGAATTTGGGAAAGATAAGTTTACGACCTATAACTCTTACACTGTTCTGGTACAGGCTAATGATATAAAACTGATGAATTTGACAATTGTTAATGCTTCAGGGCGGGTGGGGCAGGCTGTTGCACTGCATATAGAGGGTGATCGTTTTATCTCCGTGAATTGTAGTTTAAGAGGAAACCAGGACACACTCTATGCAGCTACAGAGAACAGCAGGCAATTTTATAAGAACTGTTTTATTGAAGGTACCACAGATTTCATATTTGGTACCGCAACGGTTGTATTTCAGGATTGCACAATTAAAAGTTTATCAGATTCTTACGTAACTGCCGCATCTACCTCCAAAAATCAGCCTTTCGGATTTGTATTTTTGAATTGTAAACTCATTGCCGATTCACTGGTAACCAAAGTCTATCTGGGGAGGCCGTGGCGACCATACGCGAAAACTGTATTTCTCAGATGCGATTTAGGTAAACATATTGTGCCTGCGGGATGGAATCCATGGAAGGGGGATTTAATGTTCCCTGAAAAGGAAAAAACAACATTTTATGCCGAGTACTATAATACCGGCGCTGGTGCATCTACTCAAAGCAGGGTGCCGTGGGCCAGGCAGTTGAGCGAAAAGGAAAATAAAAAATATACCATAAAAAATATACTCAGTGGAACAGATTCCTGGAATCCGCTAATTTCTGAATAATAATGAGAACAAAACTTTATACTTTGATTGCGGTTTCCATCCTCCTTGGATTAAGCGCCTTTAGATTAGTGCAAAAACAAACCACCGTATACATTATTGGTGATTCAACCGCTGCCAATAAAAGTCCTAATGCCTATCCGGAAACGGGCTGGGGAATGGAATTCCAATCTTTTTTTAAAGAACAGATTAAAGTTGATAACCGTGCGTTGAATGGAAGAAGCACAAAGTCGTTCCGGGCTGAGAAAAGGTGGCAACCTGTTTTTGAAAATTTGAAACCTGGTGATTACGTTTTTATAGAGTTTGGCCACAATGATGAAAAGGTAGACAAGCCAACTGTTGGGGTTTCATTAAATGATTTTAAAATTAATCTGGTGAATTATGTAAATGAGACAAGAAGTAAAAAAGCACTTCCTGTACTCCTTACGCCAATTGCAAGGAGAAGTTTTAAAAACGGAGTATTGATCGATACTCATGGGGACTATCCCCGCATCACACGGCAAGTAGCTGATTCATTGAAAGTGCCATTGATTGATTTGCTATTGAAAACCGAATCACTTTTGACCCGATTGGGAGAGCAGGAGTCTGTTAAATTATTTAATCATGTAGATTCGGGGAATGTTAACTATCCCAAGGGCAAAAAAGACGATACCCATTTAAGTCCCTATGGTGCAAAAGAAATTGCAGGCCTGGCAGCCAAAGGCGTTAAAGAACTGAAACTGGGTTTGGCGAAACAGTTAAAATAATAATTTTGCTATTTAGCTTTTGTAAATCAATTGATTAGCTGTTCTGTCTGCCAATAATGTTCTGATACAAACCAAATATTATCAAAACCGGTGTGGAATTTGTGCCACTTTCACATCTATAGAATACACACAAAGAAAAACATCATTATGAAAAAGTTATTAGCAATTGCATTCGTTGCATTTTTAGGGCTCTCATCGGCAATGGCACAACAAGCAGATTTACGCAGGAAAATTAATGTAAGTGGTTCAGCAGAAACGGAAGTTACACCGGATATCATTTATATCAGTATATCTCTTAAAGAGTATTTAAACGGAAAGAAGAAGGTCGAAATTACTGAACTGGAAAAACAACTCTATGCTGCGGTACAAAAAGCCGGTATTACGAAAGAAAATCTGACCATCAGTAACCTGAGTAGCTGGAATTATGCAACAGAGAAAAAGAAAAATCCTGATTTTCTGGCCAGTAAACAATATCGCCTGAAAGTGAACGACCTGAATAAATTTAACGCAATCATCGATGCGATTGATGCAAAAGGTATTGCGAGCACAAATATAGAGAGTTATGATTATTCAAAGATTGAAGGCCTGAAAAAGGAGTTAAAAATAAAAGCATTACTCGCAGCTAAAGAAAAAGCTGCTTACATGGTAGAAGCACTGGGAGATAAACTGGGTAGCGTAATCGATATACAGGATGGTGGCGACAATATTATACAACCTGTTTACAGAAATTACATGCTCAAATCATCAGTGGCTGAAGCAGACACTGCACCGGAAATAGATTTCAAAAAAATTAAACTTAATTTCACTGTAAATGTGGTTTTTGAGATCAAGTAAATTATTTAACATTTAGTTTAACGCTTTTTTTAAAACCTACCAACACAAATTGGTAGGTTTTTTGTTAAGTACACATCGAAACACTAAAAAATTAAATATTATGAAAAAATTCATTTACACCCTTGCCCTTATTTTCACATTAGGAATCAGTTTCAATTCAGTGCAAGCAGCTGACAAGCCCGCTAAAAATCCATCAGAATTAACTGCGGAACAAACTGTGCAACTGGAAAAGATTAAAGATCGTGTAGAAGAGATTAAATCGATGGATAAATCTAATTTAACTTCTGCAGAGCGTAAAGCTTTACGTAAGGAATTAAAAGAGATGAAAAATCAGGCACGTGCAATGTCTGGAGGTGTTTACCTTTCAGTTGGTGCAATTATCATCATCATCTTATTATTGATCTTGATTTTATAATCAAAACAACTACATCTACCTATAAATAAAAAAAGCTTTGCAGCGATGCAAAGCTTTTTTTATGTTCAGACATTTCAGATTGGATTTAAAAAAACCTAATCAATCATATCAAAACCTGTATATTTTACCAATGCTTCCGGAATTCTGATTCCTTTTTCAGTCTGGTAGTTTTCCAATATTGAAGCCACAATACGCGGTAGCGCGAGGGCACTTCCATTAAGGGAGTGTGCCAGTTGTGCTTTTCCTTCTTTTCCTTTAAAACGAAGTTTTAACCGGTTACTCTGATAAGTTTCGAAATTTGAAACCGATGATACTTCTAACCACCGTTTCTGCGCGGCACTCCACACCTCCATGTCGTATGTCATTGCAGATGTAAAGCCCATATCGCCACCACATAAACGCAATACACGGTAATGTAAACCCAATTCTTTAAGCAATGACTGCACGTACTGACTCATGTCTTCCAAAGTTTCATAAGATTTTTCAGGGTGAGTGATTTGTACCACTTCCACTTTATCAAACTGATGTAATCGGTTCAATCCGCGGACGTGTGCACCATAAGAACCTGCTTCGCGGCGGAAACAAGGCGTATAGGCGGTATTCTTAACCGGTAAATCCTCCTCTTTCAGAATCACATCACGGTATAAATTGGTTACCGGAACTTCTGCTGTTGGAATTAAATATAAATCATCGACCGTTGAGTGGTACATCTGACCTTCTTTATCAGGTAACTGGCCGGTTCCAAACCCCGATGCAGCATTTACCAGATGGGGTACCTGCATTTCTTTATAACCTGCAGCTGTAGCATGATCTAAAAAGAAATTAATCAAAGCACGTTGCAGTCTGGCACCCTTACCTTTATAAACCGGAAAACCTGCACCAGTGATTTTCACACCCAGTTCAAAATCAATAATGTCGTATTTCGCGGCAAGCTCCCAATGTGGCAGTGCCTTTGTTGGCAATTCCGCGGGTGCACCATGTACAAAAACCACTTCATTTTCCTCAGCAGTTGATCCTGCAGGTACTAATTCGTAGGGTAAGTTGGGCAACTGAACAACTAAGTTAAATTGAGCTGTTTCCAGTTCAGTTAGTTTTTCAGATAAGTTTTTGATGGTGTCTTTATGCGTGGCGGTATTCAATTTAATCGCTTCTGCCTCATCCTTTTTACCTGTACGCATTAAATCGCCAATTTGTTTTGCTGCTGCATTCGCTTCTGCGGAAATCTGATCAAGTGAAGTTTGAGTGGAACGGCGCTCTTCATCAATTTTGATGATTTCATCTACCAACTCAGGTTGTTTAAAGTTACGCACACTTAAACGTTCTAAAACTTTCTCTCTATTTTCGCGGATATAATTAACTTGCAGCATTATTTAATTTTTTTACAAAGATAATAATTAAGTCGTCATTGCGAACGTAGTGCTGCAATCTCTCTTTAAAAGATTGCTCAGTTGGTTCTACCCGAAATGACGGCTATACAGGCACTATGAACGGCAAATTATATCTCGTACCTACTCCGATTGGCAATTTGGAAGACATGACTTTCAGGGCAATCCGTATCTTAAAAGAATGCGACTTAATTCTGGCAGAGGATACCCGTACGAGTGCGCCGATGTTGAAGCATTTTGGCATTGACAAACGCGTGTTTTCCCATCATCAGCATAATGAACACAAAGCAACTGCAGAGATCATCAGATTTTTAAATGAAGGCCAGCAGATTGCGTTGATTTCCGACGCGGGAACCCCTGCGATTTCTGATCCGGGTTTTTTTTTGGTACGTGAGGCCATTAAAAATGAGATTGCTGTAGAATGTTTGCCGGGTGCAACAGCCTTTGTACCTGCATTAGTGAATTCGGGATTACCGGCAGATGCATTTTGTTTTGAGGGATTTCTTCCTGTGAAAAAAGGCAGACAAACCAAATTTAAAAAACTGGCGGAAGAAGATCGTACCATTATACTTTATGAAAGTCCGCATCGTTTGTTAAAAACTTTAGAGGAATTTGCACAATACCTAGGAGAGGAGAGGCAGGCATCGGTAAGCAGGGAGCTAACCAAGATGTTTGAAGAAACTGTCCGCGGGACATTAGTAGAAATAAAATCACATTTCGAGAACAATACTTTAAAAGGAGAATTTGTAATTTGCATTGCCGGGAAACCTGCAACAGTAAAAAACAAAAATAAATACAGTGATGCTGAAGAATAGCATCACCATAATTTCCAATCAATTAAAAATATTATGATTAGCATAGATAGATTTCTTAGTGACGAGCAAGACCCAAAGGCAGTTGAAAAGGTTATTGGTAAATTAAATGATCTATTAACTTCCGGCGAGGAGCTTTTATACCTGGCGGTACAAAAAAAGCCTGCTGTAAACTTATTGCCGGATAGTATAGCGATTTCTAATAAGAGAATTTTCTACTGTGAGCCTGGTAACCTGGGGTTAACGATGAATTTTAAAGATATTTCCTGGAAAAATATCAAGGAAGTTTCTTTCAAAGAAGAGTTTTTTGGTTCGAAATTTATTTGTGTACCCCAACAGGGTGAAAATATTGTGACCGAATTTATACCGAAGGTGCAGGCGCGCAAACTACATCAGGCAGCAAACCAGCAGCTGGAGGAATATAAAGAATTGTTGCGCCAGCAGAAACTGGAAGAAAACAGGGCAACCGCTTCGCCTATTAATCTTTCTGCGCAACCATTTCTAGATGTTCCGCTTTTGGAAAAGGCTGAACCTGAGTTGATTCAGATAGCTGAGGTTGTTGAGGAGCCGGAAGATGAAACAACATTAAAGTTGCGTAAGCTCAAAACACTGTATGATAAACACCTGATTACACAGGAAGAATACGAAGCTAAAAAGGCGGCTATTTTAGATAGCTTGTAAAATGAAATCCAGACAAACTTACCTGCTCGGATTAATGAGCGCATTTTTGCTTTGGCTGGCCTGGCCGCCCATGCCCTTTACCACTCCATTGCTTTTAATTGCCCTGGTACCATTGCTCATCGCGGTTGATGATATTTCAAAAAGTGAAACTGCAAAAAGCGGAAGACGCGTTTTTTTAACAGCTGGAATAACTTTTTTGCTGTGGAATACTGCTTCAATTTATTGGGTATATAATGCCATCAGTGCTTATAACGGGACGATTGTAGCGATTCCGGTTTCATTAATTCCTTACGGACTAGGTGCTCTTTTGATGACATTTGCTTTCTGGTTGTATTATCGCCTGGGGAAATACACCGTGAAAAAGCTGGCTTATCTGGGTCTTATTGCCTTTTATATTGCTTTAGAATATCTGCAGCAAACCTGGGATCTCGCATTTCCGTGGATGACCTTAGGGAATGGTTTGGCGGGTATGCATCAGCTGGCACAATGGTATGACTATACAGGCGTTTACGGAGGTTCGCTGTGGATCTTGTTAAGTAATATCCTGGCTTTTGAAGCCTATCAGAAATATAAAACTCAAACCGGCTATCTGAGGTTCAGAGGTACTGGTGTCTGGGCTTTGGTTGTCTTCATTCCGGTGGTGATTTCCTTAACAAAATATTTTACGGCTGAACAAAAAGGTACGCCCAGTAATGTGGTAGTGGTACAGCCTAACATAGATCCTTACCTGAAGTTGAGCGAAATTCCCCCTGCGGAGCAGATTGGCATATTAACTCATTTAACTGATTCTTTAGCGCAACCTGATACAGAATATATCCTATGGCCTGAAACCGCCTTACCTATTTATGCTGATGAAGACAAGATCAGGACCTATCCTGAAATTGAGAGTTTACAGAATTATATGAATAAGTATAAAAACGGAACGCTGATAACAGGAATAGAAACCGTTAAAGTTTATCCGGATAAACGAACCCTATCTGCAAAGTACGATCAGCGCAGTGCACAATACTGGGATAACTTTAATTCGGCCATGCAGCTCGAAAACTCTGCCAATATCCAGTTTTATCATAAATCAAAACTCGTTCCGGGCGCTGAAAAAATGCCTTTTCCGAAGGTATTTTCATTTATGGATGCCGTTTTCTCTCAATTAGGCGGGAGCGTGAGTGGTTGGGGCTGGCAGGAAAAACCGAGTGTACTGTATTCCAGAAGTGGGATAGGTGCAGCTCCGGTGGTTTGCTATGAAAGCTTATGGGGCGACTGGATTGGTCAGCAGGTGAAGGATGGCGCACAATTTATTGCTATCATTACCAATGATGGCTGGTGGGGAAATACCTCAGGCAAAGATCAGCATGAGATGTATGCGCGGCTTAGGGCTATAGAAAGCCGTCGGGATGTAGCAAGATCTGCAAATACCGGGATTTCTTGTTTCATTAATCAGCGCGGAGATATTACACAACATACCGAATGGTGGACCAGAACAGCATTGAAAGGGGATGTCAATCTGAATGATGAAATAACTTTTTATGTAAAAAGCGGCGATGTAATTGCAAAGTTATTATGTATTCTGGCGTTTGTACTGGCCCTGATTATTCCCTACAAAAAATGGATCGGGCGATCGAAATCAATTTATGGATAAAATAAAGAACTTACGCTGGTCTATTCTACTGTTATTATTAACACTAAATTTTGGGTGCGATCAGATTACAAAAAAGGTAGCGAGAACTGAGATTGGGGAGTTTGAGCATATCAGCATTATAAAAAATCATTTTACCCTTTTAAAGGTAGAAAATTCAGGTGCTTTTTTAAGTCTGGGAGATGAGATGCCCTATCTCGTTCGGTTAATTATCCTTACGGGCTTTCCGCTTCTGTTGTTGGGGTATGGCACCTATTATTTATTTGCCAGGCGGAATTTAGCCCCTGGCATGCAGATCGCCCTTTGCTTCTTAATTGGAGGGGGGATTGGTAACCTTTATGACAGGGTAATGTATGGTTCCGTAACTGATTTCATGCACATGGACTTTTACATTTTTCAGACTGGCGTGTTCAATTTTGCCGATATTTCCATTATGATCGGGATTGGGATTTTGTTTGTTCTTTCAATTAAAGGAAAGGTGGTCAAACAGGTAGAGCATCATTCGGACGAAGCATAATGTAAAGTTGTTTTTTTCTTAACGGCATCCCCATATTTTGATCAAACATATCATTATCTTTAGGTGTTTAACCATCTAAAAACATTCAACAATAAGATCATATTATGAAAAGACACGCATCAGCCGTATGGCAAGGTTCCATCAAAGAAGGTAGTGGTAAATTAACCACTCAAAGTACCACTTTGAATGATACTCAATATTCTTTTAATTCACGGTTTGCTGAAGGTGTAGGTACCAACCCGGAAGAATTAATTGCTGCAGCACACGCAGGCTGTTTCACCATGAAACTTTCAGCTAACCTGGCAGAAGCCGGTTTTACTGCTGATAAACTGGAAACCAAATGTGAAATTAATCTTGATCCTTCTAAAGGTGAAATTGTAGAATCGCACTTAACTTTAACTGCAAGTGTTCCAGACTTATCAAAAGAAAAGTTCGATGAACTGGTTACAGACGCTGAAAAAAACTGCCCGATTTCGAAATTATTAAATACAACAATTACTGTTGATGCCACTTTAGCATAAACAAAAAAAGCTTAGACAACTTCAGGTTGTCTAAGCTTTTTCTATGCCATATACTTTCCTACAATTGGCATCCGTCGCCCCATGCCGAAAGCCTTTGGCGATACCCTTAAAATTGGTGGTGTCTGATAGCGTTTAAATTCTGCCACATTAACCATTTTCAAAATTCTTTGTACAAGCGCCGCATCGAAACCCTGTGCGATAATTGCTTTAGAGCCTTGTTTTTTCTCGATATGCTGGTACAAGATCTGATCTAGAATATCGTAGTCAGGTAAGGAGTCGGAGTCTTTCTGATCAGGTCTTAATTCAGCTGAAGGTGGTTTAACGATGGTGTTGATGGGGATGATTTCTCTTTCTTTATTAATGTATCTCGCCAGTTCAAAAACCTGGGTTTTATACACATCGCCAATTACTCCAATTGCGCCGCACATATCGCCATAAAGGGTTCCATAACCAACCGCACATTCACTTTTGTTGGAAGTGTTCAGTAAAATATAGCCAAACTTATTGCTCATGGCCATATTTATAATTCCACGGATGCGGGCCTGAATATTCTCCTCGGCAAGATTAAAAGGCAAGCCTTTAAATGCAGGCGCCAGGATATGATCAAATGATTCTGCAACTTCTTTGATCGGAATGATCTCATGCATACAGCCGATATTGTTCACGAGGTCTAAAGCATCCTGAACAGAGTGGTCGGATGAAAACTTCGATGGCATTAAAACTGACATGACATTTTCCGGCCCCAGTGCCCGGCAAGCCAGTGCACAAACTACCGCTGAATCAATTCCGCCTGAAAGTCCTAAAACAGCCTTTTTAAAGCCTGATTTTTGAAAATAATCCTGAATCCCTAAAATAAGCGCATCATGAATTTGTTCGATATCAGTTAATCTTTGTGGCTGCGGATATTTATTACGGACGTTTTCGACTTCTTCCAGATCAAATACCTGTAAGTCTTCCTCGAAATACTTCATTTCCGCTTTTATTGTTCCTTCAGCATCAAAAACCAATGAGCCACCATCGAAGATGATTTCGGTTTGTGCACCTACCTGGTTAACGTAGAAAACAGGCAACTGGTATTTTCTGGCATTATCTGAAAGCACTTTGATCCGTTCATCATCATGCGTATAAGAAAATGGCGAAGCTGCAATGTTTATCATCAGATCAGGTTGCTCTTTGATGAGCTCATCCATAGGATTCGAAACATACAAGGGGTTATCATTAATATTCCATAAATCTTCACAGATGGTTAAGGCAATTTTCTTTCCTTTAAAATCGATACAATTGAAAGAGGTAGCAGGCTCAAAGTAGCGGTATTCATCAAATACATCATAGGTAGGAAGCAATGCTTTTTTAGTCACCGATTGTACCTTTCCATCTGCTATGAAATAGGCTGCATTGAACAAATCCTTACCCTGCAACACCTCATTTTTGATGGGTAGACCGACAATGCAGGCAATGTCGCCGCAATGTTTGGCAATCTCCAGAGCTGCCTGATCACACAGTGCAATAAATTCATCAAACTCTAAAAAATCACGTGGAGGATAGCCACAGATGGCGAGCTCCGCAAAAACAACCAGATCTGCACCTTTTTTTCTTGCAGTATGAATGTTTTCAATAATCTTTTGTGTATTAGACTCAAAATTTCCAATATGGTAATTGAGTTGCGCTAAGGCTATTTTCATGTTAGTCGTATCAGGTATTAAGTATTAGTATCAAGTATCAAAAGGCGGGTATCAGATAGCCAATTGCCAGGTATAGGCTGTTTAAAAAAATACGCCGAAATTAAGGGCAAGATAATGGTTTTTGACCGTTCTGCCGTCAGTTACAATATTTGTAAAACCGTTGTTAAAGGTTAAACCAGCCATGATACTGGCATTACCGCTAATGTCAAATTCACCTCCGCCTCCAATAATTAAACCAGCACGGTAAAATCTGGTTTGATCTGATATTTTAGTACCGTCTGCAATTTTGACGCCGTTTGAAATTGCATCCTGTTTGGCGCTGATATTTACAGAATTGGATAACCCAAACTGGCCATACCATCTGGTGTCGTTGTTTTTAACAGTTTTAAGTTTAATGGTAAGCGGTAAATCAACATACTGAAGCTTATACTTCAGATCGTACGCTTTCGGGTCTGTACTGCCGCTTACGCCGAAATAAGGCATTACGTTGGCTTCTGTACTTTTTCCGTTAATAGTAGTAATGGTTAAGGCTGTGGAAAAGCTGTAATTCGGGGCAAAATTAAAATCACCCATTAAACCGTATGAGAAACCCAGACTGATTCCATTGGTTTTTCCTTGTTCAGGTTTTATCCATCCCACAGTAGGAGTAGCAGTAAGTCCCAATCTGAAACCATAACTGGTTAGGGGTGAAATTTGTGCCCAAAGGCCTGTACTTATAAATGATAAAATTAAAATTGTCGCTAGTTTTTTCATGCTTTATGTGATTATATTTGCTTTACATGATGTACAACGTAAAAGCTAAGCAAATTTATCTAATTTTTCTTTTTGCCCTTGCATTTATTTCCTGCAATGAAAGTAAGCGGCCAGATGTTAGCCAGGTAAATGTCGACGTGAAGATTCAAAGATTTGATCAGGAACTATTTGCCCGGAAGGGTAAAGATGTTGAAAAAACAAACACATTACTGTCGAATAAATATGGTTTCTTTTACGATGACTACATCAAAAAGATGGTGGGGTCGCCAGATTATAGCAATGGAGAGGTACTGAACACCCTTTTCAGAGATCAGGCCTATACCGATCTGACTAAAGAGGTAGACAGTGTTTATCCTAATCTGAAAATTCAGGAAGAAGGACTTACTGAAACTTTTAAATATATCAGATATTACTACCCAAAAGCAAAGCTTCCAAAATTTATAGCTTTCGTTTCTGGTTTTGCCTACCAGATGCCGGTAGGAGATCAGTATCTGGGCATTGGCCTTGACATGTTTTTGGGGAAAGACAGCAAGTTTTATAAGGCCATAGTACAAAGCGTCCCTCTATACCTTTCGAGGCGCTTTAGTCCTGAATACATTGTTCCAAGGGTAGCTGAAACCTATGCGCACGAGGAGCTTTTTCAGGAGCCTGATGAAGACAGATCTTTGCTTGCTAAAATGATCTTTCAGGGTAAGATTCTTTATTTTCTTGATCAGGTTTTACCAGAAAATATGGCGGACTCTGTAAAGATAGGCTATAGTGCAGAACAGTTGAAGTGGGCACAGAATTTTGAAGGCGATATATGGGCATACTTTTTGGAGAACAACTTTCTGTATGAAACGGATTACCAGAAGATTCAGGTTTTTTTATCGGAAGGCCCGTTTACCCCAGGCCTTGGGGAAAACAGAGATTCTGCTCCCAAGTTAGGTGTTTACACTGGTTGGCAAATCGTTAAAAAGTACATGCAGGAAAATCCGAAGACTACTTTGCAACAACTCATGGCTGATAATGATGCGCAGAAAATTCTAAACCAGTCAAAGTATAAACCTAAACAGAAATAGACACAAAAATCTGATCAATGAAAGTAGGAATCGTATTATCTGGAGGAGGAATCAGGGGGATAGCACATTTGGGTGTTTTAAAAGCGTTCAGTAATCTTGGTATCACTTTCAGTCACATTAGCGGAACAAGTGCGGGTGCAATAGCTGGTGCTTTCTTTGCAGCTGGTATTGATCCGGAAGAGGGATTAAGTATTTTTCTAAAAACCAAACTGTGGCGCTTTGTTCGTCCGGCGGTAGGTTCTTTGGGTCTCATCAATATCGAAAATACGGCTTTAATTTTAAAAGAGTATTTTCCTGAAGATTCAATAGAAAAACTTAAAATTCCACTAACTATTGCAGCCGTTAATTTTAGTGAGGGAAGACTGGTGTATTTTACAAAAGGTCCATTAATCAGGTCTATACATGCTTCAAGCTGTATCCCTGGGATTTTTAAGCCTATTATGATTGACGGGCAGATGTATGTAGACGGTGGAATTCTAAATAATTTTCCGGTCGAACCGCTAATGCAGAATTGCGATTTCATCATTGGCTCTTCCTGCAATCACCTTAAACCAGTGGATAAGATTACAGGTATTACCAATCTGATGGGGAGAGCGGGAGTGATGTCTATTAACCACGATATGGAAAGAAAAGCAAAGTTTTGTAATGTAATGATTGAACCTAAGGGACTGGGAGCGATCAGTACTTTTGATATGAAGCGTGCGGAAGACATTTACTGGCTGGCCCATGAGGAGGCATTGATTACGATCAAAAACAGTCCGACAATAAGAGAGTTGATTACTAAATAATACGCAGTATGCTGTAAAGCAAAAAGCCCCGAATTAATCGGGGCTTTTTGCTTTGTTAGTAATTAGTTAAACCTTTCTAACACCGCCAGATCCAATCACCGTTTTTTCTACTGTGGCGTTGCCGGAATAATTAATACTTCCCGACCCGCTGATGACTGCTTTGATACTTTCATCTGCTTTAATGTTTACCTGGCCTGAGCCGCTGATGGTGGCAGACAGCGTGCTTACTGAAAATGACTTACCAGCAAAAGCACCTGAGCTGCTCATTACAATTTTAGCATGCTCCGCAGTCCCGCTGAGGTTGATTGATCCTGATCCGCTGATTACTGCACTCAGATTATCAACATCCGCAGTAGCTTTGATACTTCCAGAACCACTAATTGTAGTTGCTAAAGACTGTGCATCCACTTTACCATTCACCACCATGCTCCCTGAACCACTTACCGCTAAACTGCTAATGCTTTTTGCGGTAACATAGGCAGTGATTTTCTTGCCATCATACTTTCTCGACCAGCTGGTAATACTGGTTTGTGGGCGAATGATCAGTATGTTTCCTTTAACCTCAGTTACAATCGTTTCCAAAGCTTCTTCATCGCCCTCTAACCGGCAACTTTCGGTATTGCCAATGGTTAGCACTACATTAATCGGACCTGCCGCAGCAACACCATTAAAGCTTTTTACAGCACGCTCGTCTTCAAAACGTTTTGATGAGGAAATGTTAATCTGGTCTTTCGCGATTGCATCAATAGTTGCAGTAAGTGTTAAAGCAACTAATAGTGTGGAAAATATCTTTTTCATAATTTCAGGAGAATAAATGTTAGTTTAATAGATGATAATGTATTCTTTTCTATAAGACGGATAGATGATCAAAAAGTTGCACAGGAAAGAAAATTTGTATCATTTATCAATCTTTCTTTACCTCAACATAAAATGAAGGATCAACTTTGAAATTCTCGGCCGTAATGCCACTAAGATTGATTGTTTTCCAATCGTTTCCAGGTTTAATTAACGTATACCCACCTGAATTAAGACTTACCTTTACCGGCATGTCAAAACCTTTAACATCGGTATTCCATTTATAAGAAAGGATGTCATTACTGATTTTATATTCAAAAACCGGAATTTTCGTAAAGCGAAGGTATTGGTCGAAAACTTTATCCAGTTTCAATCCGCTTTGTTTAGAGATATAATTTTCGACTTCAGCAGTAGTAACGGTTTTATGATAAAAGGCTTTGTTCAGTCCGCGAAGAATTTGCCTGAACTTCTCATCATTATCAATCAACTGACGGATGGTGTGGATCAGGTTTGCACCTTTAGGGTACATGTCTCCTGAGCCCTCCTTGTTCACGCCATAAGGACCGATAACCGGTACATCATTATTGATTCCCTTTCTCAGGCCGATTGCATATTCATCACCAGCGGTTTTTGATCCTATACATTCTGAGAACAGTACTTCAGAATAATTTGTAAAGCCTTCATGTATCCACATATCAGCAATATCTTTCGCCGTAATGTTATTGCCGAACCATTCATGACCACTCTCATGCACGGTAATGAAATCAAATTTTAAACCCAGTCCCGTGCCACTCAAATCTCTTCCCAGGTATCCTTTCATAAATTTGTTACCGTATGCCACTGCACTTTGGTGTTCCATGCCCAGATGCGGAGCCTCTACCAGCTTATACCCGTCTTCATACCATGGATATGGCCCAAACCAGTATTCGAAACATTTTAGCATAGGCTTAACATCAGCACCCCAGTGCGGGCGCGCCCTGGCGCTGTCGGTTTGCAAGGCCCAGAAATCAATGCTGAGTTTCCCTTTTTCTCCTTCGTACTGATCAGTCCAATGTGCATATTTACCAATATAGAAAGTCACATCGTAATTGTTGATTGGATTTTTTACGAACCAATTGTATTGCTTGTATCCATCTGGCTTGTTTATTGTATTTCGGAGCCTTCCGTTTGAAATCTCCTGCAAATCTCCAGGAACACTGATACTAATCAGCATGCTGTCTACTTCATCACTTTGATGGTCTTTATTTGGCCACCAAACACTTGCCCCTAATCCCTGGCAGGCTACAGAAACAAACGGATTTCCGGCTGGATCTTTTTTGAAGATAAAGCCTCCATCCCAGGGTGCATTTTTGGCTACGCGTGGATTGCCACTGTAGAATACTGTAAATTGATCTCTGCTCCCTTTTTTTATCGTTTTGGGGAAAGTGACGAATACTGCATTATATTTGCGTGTGAAGGGGATGTCTTGACCATTGTAAACAACCTTTTCTACCTGTAGATTATCAAATAAATCAAATTGCAGTCTGGTGAAATCCTGAATAGCCGTAAAAGCAAATTGATTACTTCCAGAAACCGATTTGTGGTCAATATCGATTTTAACATCTAAGTGGTAGTAATTAATGTCGTAACACGTCCTGAGTGGGGTAAGTGTTCCACGCAGGCTGTCTGCTGTGGAGTTAACCTGGTCTTTACCCAGCATCTGTGCTTTTGAGGTAGATATACCTAATGCTGCAATAAAAAGAATTAAGAATTTTTTCATTTATTTATCATTTTCATCATTGCTTCCTAATATGTTACAGGCAATGACGCAACGTTCATTATTTAATTACATCAACCTCCACAAAGCTATCATTAAAAACAGATTGCGTTGCCTTTATATAGTCAGCCTCAGTAGCCTTATAAGGGTTATCTACAAATTTTTGAGGATTACGGGCAAATAATGGGAAGGCTGTACTTTGTACCTGAATCATTAACCTATGCCCTTTTTTAAATGTGTGCAGTACATCCTGTAACTTGAAATTCACATCAGTTTTCTGGTTTGCTACCAGGGCCTCAGGCTTTTCAAAGCTATTGCGAAAACGCGCGGGCATGATTTCCGAACGCACCATTTGCCAGTAGTTACTCAAGGTGATGCTTTTGCTTGGCATGTATGGGTTGTTTGGCTCATCTGCCGGATAAACATCAATTAGCTTGACGATAAAATCAGCATCGGTACCGGTTGTGGCAATCTTAAGATGCGACATGATTTCTCCGCCCAGGGTAATATCATCTTCCAAAATGTCAGTCTGAAAAACGAGGACGTCTGGTCTCCTTCCTGCGAAGCGCTGATCTTCGCTCATGTAATTGTGTGGCGTGAAGCCGAGCGTTGTAGTAATATCTTCGGTGTAGGGCACAGGTTTAGCAGGATCGCTGATGTAAGTTACCAAGGCTGCCGAAGATGGAGGACTGAAAGTCAGTTTACCATCAGCGCCTAAATACAGTTTTTGTTTTATTGCTTTTTCTGTTGGCCATTTGGAAAAGGTTTCCCATTGCTTTTTACCGGTATCAAACATATAGGCCTCCGGTAAACCTGTGTTTTTATCGCCATTACCTTTCAGGAAGTGATTGAAGAATTTAGACTCAATTTCTTTTTGATAAAAGGTAGCGATGCTATCACCGAAATATACGTTACTATGCATCGTATGCCCGGTTTCACGGCTCCACCTGCCATGTCCGAATGGACCCATCACAATCGTGTTATAGGCATTCGGGTTTTTCTTCTCAATAGTTTTGTAAATGTTTAATGGGCCAGACAGATCTTCTGCATCATACCATCCACCTACAACCATTATGGCCGGTTTTACAGTATTATAATGCTTTAATAAACCCCGTTTTTGCCAAAATTCATCGTAATTAGGGTGGTTCACTGTTTCCTGCCAGAAGAAATTGTCTTTATAGTATTTGTCGGCATTGGTTAAAGGTCCTAAATCTAAAGCAAACTGATACCCATCTTTTGTTTTTGGATTGATCATTTGCATGTTGTACCATGGCTTTGATGTAGTATCTGTTTTTTGAACGCCAAAAACCGGGAAAGTAGAAAAATAACTTTGCAGGAAAGATCCGTTATGGTGAAAATCATCGAAGAAGAAATCTGAGATCGGTGCCTGTGGGGAAGAAGCCTTCAACGCAGGATGGTTACTTAAAATACCTGCTGCGGTGTAAAAGCCCGGATAGGAAATACCCCACTGCCCCACCTTACCGTTATTATTGGCTACATTCTTCACCAGCCAATCAACGGTGTCATAGGTATCTGAACCTTCGTCTACATCTTTTTTAGTTTTTTTGTTATCGATTACCGGGGTCATGTTGGTCCAGGTGCCTTCACTTTTCCAGCGTCCGCGTACATCCTGATAAACAAAAATGTATCCCTCCTTCATCATTAATTCCGATGGGCCCAAACGCACCGGAAATTTGTCTTCTCCATAAGGTGCAACACTGTAACAGGTGCGCTGCATGATCACCGGGTATTTTTTGTCTTTTGCGGCGTCTTTAGGGCTATAAATTGCGGTAAAAAGCTTAGTGCCATCGCGCATGGGGATATACACTTCTTTTTTTACATAATTCGATTTAGGGTAACCAGCTTCCTGTGCAAATGTTGTTGCAGCAGAAAAAAGCGTGATAAACAGAATGAGGTATTTCATGTGGGTTTATTTTAAAACAGAAATGGTGATGAATGAACTATTATTTACGTCGTGAAAGATCCTGTGTGTCGCTTTTTGAAAGTCAGCCGGCTCAGCCTGATAAATATCCATAAATTTTTGGGGATTTCGGTCCGCTAAAGGAAACCAGGTATTCTGAATCTGGATCATGATTTTATGCCCTTTTTTAAAAGTATGCGCTACATCAGGAAGTGGATAATTCACTTTAGTCACCACTCCGGGAGTGAAAGCTTCTGGTTTTTCAAAGCTATTTCGGTACTTTCCACGCATAATTTCACCGCGAACCAACATTTGGTATCCGCCCATAATCAGGTTTTTAGGATTTGGACTGGGGTTTGGTGCGTCTTCAGGATAAACATCAATAAGTTTAACAACATAGTCGGCATCTGTACCACTTGTTGAAACCACCAGGTTAGCCAATACGGGTCCGGTTAGGGTGATGTCTTCACTTAAAGCATCGGTTTGATAGGTTTTAACGTCTGGTCTGCGTGCTGCAAAACGCTGATCATCTATCATGTACTCGCGTGTACGTCGCGCCTGGATACCATCCTGATAGGGTACGGGATTGTTCGGATCACTCACATATTCATCCCAGCTGTCGGTTCTGCCCACTTTTTCAAAACTAAGTTTTCCATTGGGCTGCAGGTAAAGATTTTTGCTTTCTATATCCTGCGGTGGCCAGGTTTTAAACTTTTTCCATTCATTAGATCCGGTGACAAAGATGTTCGCTTCAGCCGCATTGAAATCACCTTCATTCTTTAGATAGTGTTTAAAAAAAGGCAATTCATATTGTTCCTGATAGTCGATGCTGGTTGTTCGTCCAAAGGGGATATCTCCGAAATACGAACCGTCACTTCTAACCCAACCGCCATGAAACCAAGGGCCGGCTACCAGAATGTTGTTGGCACCAGGGTTTTGTTTTTCAATGGCTTTATAGGTATCGAATGTACCGTAAGCATCTTCAGCATCAAAAAAACCACCTACAACCATTACTGCCGGTTTCACATTTTTTAAATGAGGTGTAATTAATCTGGCTTTCCAGAAAGTATCGAGGTTAGGGTGTTTAAACAGGTCATTCCAGAATTTAATGCTGTCGGCAAAATATTTATCTTTCAGGTTTTTAACCGAACCCGATTCCAGGTAAAAACGGTAGTTGTCCTGAATAGGAAATTCAAAACCTTTTGGCCCTTTATCTGGAGTAATTGGCTTCGGACGTGGTACCCCGAAACTGCTCATAAATCCGAAGGCATCCATCAGGAACAAAGTGCCACGATGGTGAAAATCATCGCCCATGAACCAGTCCGTTACGGGTGCTTGTGGCGAAACTGCTTTTAAAGCAGGATGTGCATTAGGTAATGATGTTGTGGAGTAAAATCCCGGATAAGAAATTCCGTATATGCCGGCATTTCCGTTGTTCCCCTTGATGTTCTTTACCAACCAATCTATAGTGTCGTAGGTGTCCGTGCTCTCATCAATATCTTTTTTACTTTTTTTTGTGGTTTGTGGCCGGATATCGGCAAAGTTGCCTTCGCTCATCCACCTTCCCCGTACGTCCTGATAAACGAAAATAAATCCCTCCCGCAT
Source organism: Pedobacter frigidisoli (assembly GCF_032678525.1). Lineage (GTDB taxonomy): Bacteria > Bacteroidota > Bacteroidia > Sphingobacteriales > Sphingobacteriaceae > Pedobacter > Pedobacter frigidisoli_A. Next base: position 175,280 of record NZ_JAVTSE010000002.1, on the reverse strand, counting down.
CATGGCAGGGAAATTTCCAAGAGTCATCTTGTACTTATCTGCACCATAAGGTGCTACGGTATAGGGGGTTCTGTTAATCAGAAAAGGGTATTTTTTGGTTTGATTTTTGGGTATGTAAATCGAGGTAAAAAGTTTGACCCCATCTCGCATGGGAATCTGGCGTTCTATTTTGTTGTAGTTTTCCCGTACATAAGCCGAATCAGATTGTTGAGCCAGCAATTGATGAGAAATAAACAGACAAAACAGGAGGCTGAAAAATCTTGAAAAGTTCATTTAATTTAATATTTAGGAATAAACTTTAAATATAGGCGATTAAGATTTGATTAGAAAAAACATCCCGTAAAAGGTTTGTTAGCATGAACAAAGCTATTCGTCATCACTTTATCAAAATTTAGTTAAATTGTGTTAAGGGATAATCTTTAGGAAATTTTTCCCGTCATACTATCAATTGAATTAGACACAAAAGATGAATAGGTTATTAAATAAAGGATTGGTTGTTTTCGCTGCAGCAGCGATGATTGCAACATGGAGTACTGAAAGTGTTTTTGCTCAGCGTCCTGGCAGGGGAGGTGGTTCTTCAGGTGGTAGCAGATCCAGTGCAGCACCCTCGAGAGGTAGCTCTGTTTCAAGAGGCGGAGGTCAGGCACAATCAGGAAACAGAATTTCACTGGCCCCTAATCGTGGTAATTATGCTCCGGCACCAGGCAGGCCGGGCAGACCGAGCTACGGTTACAACCGACCAGGTTATCGCCCCGGACCGGGTTATCGTCCAGGTTTTGGAGGTCGTCCAGGATATGGTGGTCGCCCGGGATATGGCAGACCCTATTATCGCCCGTATTACAGCTACTATAATTTCTACAGACCATTTCTAGGTTTCCGGATAGGTGTTTTGCCCTATGGTTATTATCCTTTTTATTACGGCAATGCACAGTTCTATTACTCGGGAGGTTTGTTTTATCAGCAAAATAACAATCAATACGAAGTAGTTATCCCACCGGTAGGTGCAGAAGTACCATCGCTACCTCAGGATGCGAATCTGGTTACCATCAATGGCGTAGATTATTATGAATATAAAGGGGTTTATTACACCCAGGGAGAAAATGCGGATGGTAAGCCGGTGTATGTTGTTGCAGGAAAGGATGGCGTACTCAATACGACTGACGGACCGGTAGATACTCACCAGATTGGTGATATCATTACGCAGCTACCTGAAGGATGCAGAGAAGTGACCATCAAAAATGAGAAATATTATGTTTCTCCTGATGACGTATACTATGAAGAAGTTGTTGATGGAAGCAGTATTTCGTACAGGGTTATTGGTAAGCTTTTTTAATAAATATCTGATAAAACAAAAAAAGCTGTTCCATTTGGAACGGCTTTTTTTGTTTGCGACGACTCATCGGTTTTTGGAATCAAATCTTTGGTTATTAAATTTCATTTGTTTTTTAATTCCAATATGCTTCCATACTTTTACCAATAAAATGTTCCGGTTTGAAAAAAACATCCTTTAGCATTATTCTGTTATTACTTGCTGCTATTATTTCTTCCTGTGCCTCCATTAAAAGTATTTCTACAAAGAAACAGGAACTTAACATATCAGCAGTTCATTTTCTGGATGAATACGTTCTGCCGCTTAACGAAACTTTTCAGAACACCCTGGTTGGCGGGTTATCTGGTATCGATTACGATGGTAAAGAAGATCAATACTACCTGATCAGTGATGATCCTTCGCAATTTAGTCCGGCAAGGATTTATACGGCGAAGATTGATATCAGCAGAAATAAAATAGATACGTTAAATATCACCGGGGTTACCTCTATATTGCAGGAGAACGGATTACCGTATCCAAAATATGAGTATGGTAAAAACTCAAAGGCTGATGGAGAATCCCTGAGATACAATCCCCGAAACAAAACCTTTATCTGGAGCAATGAGGGAGAGCGTTTGTTCCGGAAAACAGATACCACTATTGTGCAGCCGGCGTTGACTCTTATTTCTACTTCTGGTAAATATATAGATACGATTCCACTACCCGCAGGTTTTCACATCACCAAAAGGGCATATGGGGTGAGAAAGAATGCGTTTTTTGAAGGATTGAGCTACACCAGCGACTATAAAACCTTATTTGCGAGTCTGGAAGAGCCACTTTATCAGGACGGGGAGCAATCACATTTTGGCTTTGACAGAGCAGTGACCCGGATTTTGAAGTTTAATATAAAAACAAAAAAGAATACTGCACAGTATGCTTATCGTCTGGATGCGTTGCCCATAAACCCAACGGTTGAAAGCGATTGGAATATCAATGGGATTTCTGAAATTTTAGCCGTAAATAACCATACGCTTCTGGTAATGGAAAGGGCCTGGGCAAAAGGCCGCGATGATCATTCTTTTGTGAAGCTTTATCTGGTAGATCTGGATGGAGCAGAAAATGTAATGGATAATCCATCTTTTATCAGCCACCCTCCAAAGCCATTGACTAAAAAACTGCTATTTGATTTTGATAGTCTAAACATGCATATCGATAACATTGAAGGCATAACTTTTGGACCTAAATTACCCAATGGCCACAATAGTCTTGTTTTTTGTGTCGATAATAACTTCGGTAAAACCCAGATTCAGCAGTTTTTCCTGTTCGAAATCCTACCGTAGCTGGTGCTCAATTTAAGTAATTGTCTGAAATAAAAATGAATAAAATAAAAGCCCTGTTGTTTGATCTTGACGGTACATTGATTGACTCAGAAAAGTTCCATTTCAATTGCTGGAATGATTTTCTACTCCAATACGGTGTTCAGCTCGATTTTAAAGACTGGCTAACAAATTACGCAGGAATACCTCTGCCACAAAATGCCAAAACCATCCTCAGCAGGTATAAGCTTAATGAAGATCTGGAAAGTTTTATCGAAAGACGGGAGCAGATTACCTTAGCAGGATTTAAAACGAAGGATATAGAACTCATGCCGTTCGCACTTGATTTTGTGAACTATTTTTACCAGAAAGGTTTTACATTGGCCGTTGTAACGGCAAGCCCCCGCGCGGATGTAGAAGCCGTTTTTGAAAAAAACGGACTGGCCAAATATTTTAGTGTTTTCGTTACGCGTACGGATGTAATCAAAAGCAAGCCCGATCCTGAAAGCTATAACTTGTGTGTAGAGAAGCTAGGTCTGGCCAAAGAAGAATGTCTGGTTTTTGAAGACACCTTGAATGGCGTGAAAGCTGCGGTTGCCGCAGGAATTACCTGTTATGCTATCCAGAATAATATCAGGGCACATTTAAAACTAAAAGCAGCCGATCAACTGTTCCTTAACTTTTCACATGCAAAAAACTATATGCTCGAAAATGTTTTAGCTGGCCAGATACCTAAATAAGCAATTGTTCATTGGCGATGTTAATCAGCTCAATGGAGTTTTTGACATCAAGTTTCTGCATCATATTGCGACGGTGGGTTTCTACAGTAAGCGGACTTAAAAATAGTTCTTCGGCAATTATCGGTGTCGTTTTTCCCTGCGCAATGAGCTGAAGGATTTGTTTCTCCCTTTTGGTAAACTTCGGACGACCCTTTAGATCATTTACAGAAGGTTTGGCGATAATCTCAATCACTTCCCTGCTAAAGGCAATCTCACCCTTCAGGGCAGTTTCGATGCAAGCCTGAAGTTCTTCTACCGAGGCATTTTTCAAAATGTATCCACTTGCACCATTTTGTAGAATCTGCATAATGATACTGCGCTCCGTGTGATTGCTTATGGCGATCACAGCCGTTGTCGGCGATATTTTTTTAATATGTGCACACAGTTCAATCCCGTTGATATCGGGTAACATAATGTCGAGTAAAATAATATCCAGCTGGTTCGATGATAAAAAGTTAATCAGTTCTTTACCCGACTGGAAACTTCCTGCAACTTCCATGTTCCCCAGGTTATTCAGCAGGGAAACAATTCCTTGTACCACAATGGGGTGGTCATCTACCACCGCCAGCTTGATTGTTTTATTCATATCGTAGTGGAATTTCAATGTTAATGGTTGTTCCATTTCCGGGCTGCGATTCAATATCGAAATTCCCTTTCAAGTAAGCAACACGGTTTTTAATGTTTTCTAAGCCCATACCTTTTGTGTAATTTGAAGTATCGAAACCGTTGCCATTATCTTCGAGGGTAACGTAAAAGCGTTTTTCATTTTCACTGCACTGCAAAACCACCTCACTGGCCCGGGCATGTTTTAAGGTATTATTCAGCATTTCCTGTACAATCCGGTATATGATAATCTGTTCTTCGAGGGCAATATTTCCGGAAATGTTGATTGCCTGAAAGTCTACATGCATATCATGGCTCATAGCCGATTCTGAAAGATCTTTTAACGCCGTTTCCAATCCAAATTTCAGCAAGGTTTGCGGCATCATATTCCGTGCAATATGTCTAAGTTCAGTTACTGATCCATCTAGCTGATTGACAATTCTTTGCAGTTCAATATCCGGAAGTGTAGCTTCCTGTTGTTTCGCCCAGTTTGATAAATTGATCTTCAAGCCCGATAGCATGCCACCCAAACCATCGTGTAAGTCTCTCGCCACCCGGTTTCGTTCCTTTTCTTCTGCGTTTAACATTGCCCTTCCAATTTCGAGTTGTTGTTTTTGCGCTAAATCTGCCATTTTCTGCTGGTAATTAATTGCCCGTTGCTCAGCAAGCTTTCGGTAATTCCGGTAATAAATCAGTAAAAGGATCAAAATGACAAGCAGCAGTACTGAAGCAGCAATCGAAAGAAAAGCGGTGGTTTTGGTTTTCCTGATAATCAGTGCATTTTGCTTTTTATCGGCATTTAATGTTGCTATTTTTTTCTGATTTTCGGCATTCTTATATTTAATTTCAAGTGCATTCACATCCTGTTTTAGTTTGCTTTCGCTCAGGCTGTCATTCAGGTGTTTGCTTTTCTGTAACCAGCCATATGCTTCCTCGAAATTACGGGTGGCAAAATTGAATTCTGCTACAGCTTCTGCCAATGCAAGTTGATTACCGGCAAGAGCGTTAAACTCTGGTTTATTAATCACTGCATTCAGCGCGCTTTTAGCCATAGTATACTTTTTTTGCGCGAAGAATATTTTATAGCGTTCAAAACTCATTTCCTGGATAGAATAATGATCGCCGGAATTTTCTGCAAGAGCAGATGCTTCCTTTGTATGTTGCAAAGCTGTATTGTACTGCTTTGTATTAATGCAAAAACGTGTCGATGTTTTATAATAGTCGAGCCAGAAGTTATCCAGTAAAGCACCAAATTGCTTGTTTTCAGATTCCTCAAGTGTGTTTTTGGAAAGGTTGAGATAGCGTTTAGTCAGTTCATATTCTTTAAGCTGACAATAGTTATCCGCAATTACCAGGTAGGCATTGATGAGTAAATAGCGTTGTTTGGGCGGGGCACTTTTCAAGAGCCGTATTCCCTGGCTAAGGTAGGGTGTTGCTTTCGCGTATTGTTCCAGGTTCATGAATACTGTTCCGATAGAAATGTACTCGGTTCCAAGAAGTTCATTATCGCCAGCCACTTTGGAAAGCGGAAGTACCTGATGAATCAATACCTCGAGCATGCCCTTTAAATTATCCTGATGCTGGAGGATTAATCCATAGTTATGCCAAACCATTGATCGTAATCTGTATATTTTTTTGGTATGAAATTTTTTAAGCAAAGCCTCTGCCTTCATGAGCAGCATTTGTGCCTTTCGAAAATTATTTTCCTGATAAATCTGAGACTCATACCAGTATGACCTGGCCACGAGCAGCGGGAATCTTGCAGCAAAGGATCTCCCTTTATTAAGTGAGCAAATCGCTTTTGAACTATCGGTTTCCGCCCAGAAATCAGTTAGTCTGAATGCAGCTTCAGCTTTTAAACTATCGCTGGCATTGCCGGTTATCAGCCGGGTTAAACTATCCGTAAATTTTCGGTCTGTTTCCCTGAGTTGTGCATGGCTGGTTGAATGATAAAAAATTAAGAGTAGCAGAAAGATGATATAATTTCTCATTAAAAATAAAAATGCAAGGTTTATTCCTCAACGCGAAATCTAATCAATAATATACCTGAAAACAGGTATAAAAAAATGCCGGATTAAGGTTATTGTGTACTAAAACGTCCGTTCGTTTATTTGTGTATCTATTATTTAAATCTAATTATGAAAAACACAAAAATTAAAACCTGGGTGCTTTCTTTCTTTGCGCTCATGCTCGTTACCGGTTTTATGGGATGTAAGAAAGACGATGACAACGTTGATGGCTCGTCGAAAACATCACATAAGGTAGTTTTTAAAATGGTGGCATCTGCAGGTAGCAGCATCAGTACTGTAGTATATGGTTACGACAGCCAGATTACTTCTGCAACAACATTAAGCGGTACCACCTGGACAAGCCCTGAAATCACCGTTCCTGCCGGAACCGTTTCTCTAAACGTAACCGGAAATGCACGCGGAGTAGATGCTTCCTCATCATTAAAAGCACAGATTTACGTGGATGGAGAATTAAAGAAGGAAGGTTCATCAACCGGAGCTGTTCTCAGTGCTCTTGCTTCTTACAGCCTGTAAAATTTCGCTCTCTTTTTAAGGATGATTCGTACAACAGACTTCACAATGGTTGAAGTCTGTTGTTTTTTTTTCTGTCGCTACTTTTCTTCGTCTCGTTTTGATTCACATTAAATTTAGCTAAGCGCTGATTTTGCTGAATGCATTTTAAAGGTAAAAATGTTCATTTTCAAGTTAGTGTTTAAGGTTTTAACTTTCAGCTTTCCGCCTTTTTTCCCTACATTTGGTCAATCAAAATTTTAAAAGAATTATGCAATACGATGTCGTTGTTATCGGTTCAGGGCCGGGCGGTTATGTAGGCGCAATCCGTTGTGCTCAGTTAGGTTTAAAAACTGCAGTTATAGAAAAATATAAAACGTTTGGAGGTACCTGCTTAAATGTAGGGTGTATCCCATCTAAGGCTTTACTGGATTCTTCAGAGCATTTTCACAACGCCGCTCATACCTTTACTACCCATGGTATTAATCTTAAAGATCTAAAAGTTGATATGAAGCAAATGATCGCCCGTAAAGACGACGTTGTTGCTCAGAATACAGCGGGTATCACTTATTTGTTCAAAAAAAATAAAATTGATTCATACGAAGGTGTAGGTTCCTTTGTGGATAAGAATACTGTACTCATTACCAAAGCGGATGGAAGTACTGAAACCCTGACAGCGAAAAATGTGATTATTGCTACGGGCTCTAAACCTACTGCATTGCCATTTTTGCCAATCGACAAAGAACGCATCATCACTTCAACAGAAGCTTTAAACATTAAAGAAGTTCCTAAAACAATGGTCGTAATTGGCGGGGGCGTTATTGGTCTTGAATTAGGCTCAGTATACGCTCGTTTAGGTACAAAAGTTTCCGTTATTGAATACTTACCATCAATCATCGCTACTATGGATGCTGGTTTAGGTAAGGAACTACAGCGTGTTTTGAAAAAAACACTGGGAATGGAATTTTATATGGGGCATAAAGTTACCGGAGCTACTACCAAAGGGAAAACCGTAACCGTTACAGCTGATACGGCCAAAGGTGAATCAATTTCACTGGAAGCTGATTATTGCATTGTAGCTGTAGGCCGTACAGCATATACTGAAGGTTTAGGTTTAGAAAAAATCGGGATTACCGTTGAGGAACGGGGTAAAAAAATTCCTGTAAACGAGCATCTGGAAACTTCAGTACAAGGTGTTTACGCAATTGGTGACGTAATTACCGGAGCTATGCTTGCACATAAGGCCGAAGATGAGGGCACGTATGTTGCTGAAACCATTGCCGGGCAAAAACCGCATATCAATTACAATTTAATTCCTGGGGTAGTTTATACCTGGCCTGAAGTTGCTTCTGTAGGTTTAACAGAGGAGCAATTGAAAGAAAAGGGTACGAAATATAAAGCAGGTTCATTCCCGTTCAAGGCGAGCGGACGTGCTAAAGCCAGTATGGATACAGATGGCTTCATTAAAGTTCTGGCAGACGCTGCAACTGATGAAGTTCTGGGTGTACATATGATTGGCCCACGTGCTGCAGATATGATTGCAGAGGCTGTAATTGCAATGGAATTCCGTGCATCAGCAGAAGACATTGCACGTACCTGCCATGCTCATCCAACTTATACTGAAGCCTTGAAAGAAGCAGCGTTAGCTGCAACTGATAACAGGGCCATCCACATTTAAACATCCTGTGAAGCCCGCAGATGATCAAAATCTGCGGGCTTTGCTTTTTTCCGCTTCTCCAACAATTCCTTAACAAAAAGATAACAAGTAAAGGCTGAAAATCAGCGTTATCCAAATCTATTTTTGCGGATCAGATAAAATAATCATGAACCGTAAAAAACTTTTCTTTGCCTTATTAACGGCAACGCTGGCATTTTCTGCCTGTAAAAAAACTTCAGAACCTGTAGATGAAACTGAGCCGATTGTAGCGGAGGATATTGCTTCTTTCAAAGAAATTGCTTCTATTGATCTTGGAGGCGAAACCTCAGCAGAGATTTCAGCATACGATCCATCTACCAAAAAGCTTTTCGTGGTGAGTAACGAAGGCGGTGCGAAAGTGGAAGTAATCGATTTAACCAACTATCCAACGGTAACTAAATTAAGAACACTTACCTATCCTGCCAATGCGGGAATTAACAGCGTGGCTGTTAACAGTGGTTTGCTGGCTGTAGCTTTAGATGGTGCTGATAAGCAGGGAAATGGAGATGTGGTGGTTTTAAAGACTTCCGATTTATCTGAAGTGAAAAAAATTGCCGTAGGCGCCATGCCTGATATGGTAACCTTTAGTCCTGATGGAAATTACATCCTGTCGGCTAACGAAGGTGAACCAAATGATGCTTATACGGTTGATCCATTAGGATCCATATCGGTTATCAATGTGAAAAATAACTATTCGGTTAAAACAGTAGATTTCTCCGGATTCGAATCTCAAAAAGCCGCTCTGCTTGCCGGTGGTTTTAGAATTTATGGTCCCAATGCAAGTTTTGCGCAGGATATTGAGCCTGAATATATCGCGGTAAGTGCTGATTCCAAGAAAGCATTTGTAACACTTCAGGAAAACAATGGTGTTGCAGAAGTGGATATCGTTAGTGGAACCATTACCAAAATTAATCCATTAGGCACAAGGGATATCAGTTTGTCAGAAAATGCATTTGATGTAAGTGATAAAGATAACAAAACGGTTTTGGGGACATGGCCTATCAAAGCCTTTTACCTGCCTGATGCCATTTCCTATTTTACTACAGGTGGTACATCATACCTTGCGCTGGCAAATGAAGGTGATACCCGCGCCTGGAAAGGTTATGATGAAGAAGCAAGAGTGAAAAGTTTGAGGTTAGATGCCGCAAAGTTTCCAACAGCTGCAACATTACAGCTCGATGCAAATCTGGGTAGATTGACTGTAACTAAAGCATTCGGCGATACGGACGGTGATGGTGACTATGACGAATTGTATGCAACTGGCGGAAGAAGCTTAAGTATTTTAAATGCAAGTACAGGTGCATTAGTAGCGAACATAGGTAAGGACCTGGAGCAGCATGTTATAGATGCCGGTAAATACGACGATGAACGTTCGGATAATAAAGGTGTTGAGGTTGAGGGCGTAACAGTAGCTCAGGTTAATGGAAAAACACTTGCTTTTATTGGGATGGAGCGGGTAGATATGATCGCTGTTTATGATGTTTCTATACCTGCATCTCCAAAATTTGTTCAATTGTTTTCAACTGGCGATGCGCCTGAAGGTGTTTTATTCGTGAAACCTAAGGATAGTCCGAATGGCAGAAGTTTAGTTATTGTTGCCAGCGAGGGAGATGGAACAGTTAAGTTTTTCCAGCCAAATAAAATATAATCGCCCTTATTGATCGGCTTTCGGTCATATCATTTCGGAATGTAATCCCCGTAGAATTTAATAATTCACGGGGATTTTTTCTAACCTGCTTTTATTGTATCTAAATGATAAATAGGTCTTCCATTTACCAATTCATTTTGGGAACTTTGCAAAATACCATTTAAACCCTTTATTTTGGAAGAAATAAGTCCTGGTCAGGAAATTCTAAGTCGATCGAATATTAAAACTGAAGGTTCAGAAAGCACATTAAACCGCATTCGTCTTGCTGTTGCACTATTTTATTTCGGACAAGGAATTGCTTTCGCATCCTGGGCAAGTCGTATTCCTGATATCAAGCATACTTTAAACCTTTCAGATGGAGAGTTGGGAAGTATATTGCTCGCACTACCTGCCGGACAACTACTCACCATGATTATTTCAGGACGTTTAGTCACCCGTTTTGGAAGCAAAAGAATATTAACGATTACGGCGCCATTGTATGTTTTAGCGTTAACTAATCTCGGCCTTGCCACTGCCCCCTGGCATCTTGCCGCCTTTCTTTTCCTTTTTGGAATCGTAGGTAATATGTGCAACATCTCCGTAAATACCCAGGGTTCGGAAGCTGAAAAACTACTCGGACGCCCGATCATGACTTCTTTCCATGGTGCCTGGAGCATTGCAGGGTTTACCGGTGCTTTGGTAGGCTTACTGATGATTAACCTGCATATTGTCCCATATTATCACTTCTGGATAATTGCCCTCCTAATCTTTGGAAACGTCACCCTGAACTATAAGCATCTGGTTCCTGGAAGAGGAGTTGTTAGCGAACGCAAGAAGAAATTTGTAATGCCTGACTGGGGATTGATTCAATTGGGCATCATTGGCTTCTGTAGTATGGCAACTGAAGGGGCAATGTTCGACTGGAGCGGTGTTTATTTTAAGGATATCGTTCGCGCACCTTCATCGCTGGTGATTTTAGGTTATACTTCTTTCATGATTATGATGGCTACCGGCCGCTTTATAGGGGATAAAATTATTGCCCGCCTGGGACGCAAACGCACCATTCAAATCAGCGGACTGATTATATCAGCAGGGATGTTCCTTTCTGTGTTTTTGCCATATGTACTCACGGCCACTATTGGTTTTATGTTAGTTGGGGTAGGGGTATCCAGTATTGTACCCACCGTTTATTCTGTTGCTGGTAAAAACGGAAAGATCGCGCCCGGAATTGCCATTGCCATTGTTTCCAGTGTGAGCTATTTCGGATTTTTACTTGGTCCGCCATTAATAGGTGGTATTTCCGAATTGTCGAGCCTGCAATACTCTTATGCGGTAATCGGCTGTTTTGGATTGCTGGTTAGTTTTCTGGTGAGTAAAATGAGTGCTATTGAGTAGGTTTATTGGTCAGATTCTCATTTGGGGTATTCATTGTATTTTTAATTAGTCCGTGTTCCTTCAGCGCCGCCACTGCAAGTTCTATGAGCCTCAGGTTTTCATTTTGATGTCCGTGCTGCACTTCAACATTAATATAGGGAATTTTTTCCTGCATGGCGTATACTGATAAGGATCCGTCATTCTCTACAAACTTCGATTGCAGAATTACATTTACATTCGCTTTTTTAAAACTGGTAAATAAGCGAGGCTCGGTAACGTAAACCAGGTCATCGCCGTCCATCTGGAAATTGATGTAAACAGAATCTGCTGTGCTGGATAAATCATAGCCGGGGAGGTAAGAAGATATTCCGAAACCACCATCAGCATTATTATGCAATGTTAATATATACCCTGTTTCTTTCGGGTTATAGAAATCTACGATTTGTTTGCCGGCATTCAAAATCATTTTTTCCACCTCATTCGAGCTATAGGCGCTTTTTTTCAGACGTGTATTTACTCCTTTCTCTGTGTAAATGGCATTGGGGTCGATGCGATACGGGTCATCCATATAATTGAAAACGTAGTCTCTTGCTCCGCCATACTGGCTGTCGATCAATTCGCCGCCACTCCACCGGATATAATCAAATCCTGCCTTAACACCGGTATCTTCATTATCATGCACCACCAGAAACCTTATTCCATTGGGTTTGTAACTGTACTTTACCAGATTGATGTTTAGATTGGCAACTTTAATGAATGATGAATCAGTAGTCATTGCAGAAAAAACAGGAGGGTGTTGAGCGTATGCGGTGAAAACAATAAACGCTAGAATTATTTGCTGAATAATTTTAAACATATCAGCTAATATACAAGAATGAGGCCGAAATGTTTTCTAACGTACCTTTTAACATAATGTACTGATGTTCACGGCAAATTTTATTAAGGTAAACGAAAAAAGCCCCGCGGGTTGGCGGGGCTTTCTGATTGTTAATCTGGGTATTTAATTAGTGTCCGTGGTCTAAATCGTATTCCAGAACATCTTTGTGATCATAAGGTTCAACCATTAACTCATCAATGGTTTTTCCTTTTTTATTGAAACCAAAGCGTTCCAACATTCTGTCGAATATTAAATAAACTACCGGTACTACAATTAAGGTTAAGAATAATGAGCTGGTTAATCCGCCTACAATAACCCAGGCCAGGCCATTTTTCCATTCGGCACCTGCACCGCTTGCCAATGCAATCGGAAGCATACCAAATACCATGGCGATGGTGGTCATTAGAATCGGACGTAAACGGGCATGGTTAGCCAGTACCAGTGCTTCTTTAGTTTCTTTGCCTTCTGCTTTAAGGTGGTTGGTGAAATCGACTAATATAATCGCATTCTTCGCTACCAGACCCATTAACATAATCAAACCTAAAATGGTAAAGATACCGATCGAATTATTGGTCAATGCCAGAGCCAGTAATGCTCCGATTACTGCTAATGGAAGCGAGAACATCACTACCAGCGGATAAATAAAACTATCATATAGCGCTACCATGATCAGATAAACTAAAATTACCGATGCTAATAAGGCAATACCCAATGTTCCGAAACCTTCTGACTGATTTTCCTGGTCACCTGCCCAGGTATAGCTTACCCCTACAGGTGCTTTAAGCTTGCCATTCTTCTGCATGTCTTCCAGTTTCTGCTGGAATTCTGCAACAATGGTTCCTGTTGGCCTACCAATAGATTGCGCCTGAACAGATACTGAAGTGGATTTATTCAATCGCTCCAGCTGACTTGGGCCTGAACCTTCGGTAATTTCAGCAAATTGTGATAGCTTGATTTGCGCACCTTTATCATTTACAAAGATCAGGTTGCGTACATCATCAATGTTTTTTCTGTTGAAATCCTGATACTGGATATTGATGTCGTACTCATATTCACCTTTTCTGTATTTACCATCCGTATTTCCGGCAAATGCAGTTTGCATAGTAGAACCTACGGTTGAAAGGGTTAATCCAACTGCTGACATCTTATCTCTGTCTACCTGAACATTGATTTCAGGCGTACCTTTTTCTACAGACAATTTAATCTCAGTTGCTCCGGGAATGGTTTTAAGTAGTGCTTGCGCGCCTTCTGCATATTTAAGTGCGCTGTCTAAATTCGATCCCATCACCACCAAACTAATAGGCGCATTTTCTGCAATACCCAAAATACTGATAGGCACCGTTTTCACTTTCGCACCCACTAATTCTTTGGCTAAAGCACGACTCATCTTTGTTGCAAATACATCTGAAGATACGCCTTCTCTTTCTTTACGATCAACTAATTTTACATTAATCTCTGATTTGTAAGCAGTAGCCTGCGTACCACCCATGTCGCCGCTGGCCTGACCAACTGTGGTAATCAACTGGGTAATTTCCGGTTGTTTCTCCAGGAAAGCTTCAGCTCTTTGAGTAAAGAAATTGGTTTGTTCTAATGGCGCATCTTTAGGTAATTCAATCTGAACAAGGAATTCACCTTTATCTGATTTAGGGAAGAATTCAGAACCAATAAATCCTGCTCCTAACAAGCCACATGAGCCCAGGAACATTACAAATACCATGATTAAGGTAAGTGCCTTGTGGTTAAGCGACCATGTTAAGATACTCGTGATCCACAGGGTGAATTTCTTCAACTGTTTTTCGAACCATAAGATGAAGCGGCCAAACACGTTCTTGCCTTCGATGTGCTCTAACTTTCCGAAACGAGAGAAAATTAAAGGTACAATCGTAAATGAAGCCAGTAACGACAGTAAAGTTGCGATGATTACCACAATACAGAACTGACGCAGAATGTTTGATACCAGTCCGCTACTGACAGCGATCGGGAAGAATACCACTACAATTACAAATGTAATGGATACTACAGTAAAACCAATTTCGCGGGTCGCATCAGATGCTGCCCTTACTTTGTTTTTACCCATTTCCATGTGTCGCTGGATATTTTCCAGTACCACAATCGCATCATCCACCAGGATACCTACTACGAGTGATAATCCCAGTAACGACATCAGGTTCAAAGTAAATCCGAATAAGCTGATCCCGATAAATGTAGCTACCAATGAAACAGGGATTGATACCATTACAATTAATGCGTTACGCAAACTGTGCAGGAAGAAGAGCATTACAAACGCTACCAGGATAACCGCTAAAATTAAATCGTGGATTACGGCATCTGCAGATTCCAGTGTGAAAATAGAACTATCGTTAACGATATTGATATCTAATTTATTGGCTGCATATTCTTGTTTCAGTTTGGCAATGATGGCATGTGTACCTTCACTTACCTCTACGGCATTCGCATCACTTTGTTTGATGATCTGGATGGCAATGGACGCCTGACGGTTAATACGTGCAAGTTTTTCAGTTTCTTTTTTCGAGTCCTGTACATCTGCAACATCACCTAAACGGATCTGAGAACCATCTTTTGAAGTGGTTAAAACCAGGTTTCTCAACTCATCGATGCTTCTGTATTTACCCGATAAACGGATCAATACATCTTGTTTAAGTGTTTTTACACTTCCTGTAGGGAAATCTAAGTTTGAACTTAAAATCATTTGCTGTACCTGAGGTACAGAAAGGTTATAACCCTGAAGTTTGGCTGCATCAAGTGAAACCTGAATTTCACGTTCTGAACCCCCAACTAAATTTACTTGTGCCACGCCACTTACCCTCGAGATAACCGGGGCAATACGCTGATCAATTAAATCGTAGAATGAAACATCGTCCATATTCGCCGATGCGGTCATGGTAATTACCGGTAAATCATCCAGCGAGAACTTACTTAGAGATGGTGTTTTCACATCCTCAGGTAAATCAGCCAGGATCGCATTTACCTTACGTTGTGCATCATTCAGGGAAATATCGATGTTGGCCTTATCCGTTAAGGTGATGGTCACTGCCGATAAACTCTCATAAGATACCGAGTTGATCTTTTTGATGTTTTCCATTGATGATACCGCATCCTCGATTTTCTTGGTTACGGTGTTCTCAACCTCATTCGGGGAAGCCCCAGGGTAAATTGTTGAAATAGATACTACGTTGTTCGAGAATTTTGGAAGTAATTCATAGCCCAACGAAAAGTAACTGAGTAGCCCCAATAAAGTAAGCGCGGTAAAAACCACAATTACCAGCGAGGGCCTTTTTATAGATATATCTGTTATCTTCATTTTAATTCGTATTGCGTTTTGCGATTGGCATTTCGCGATTTCAATGCCGACTAATCTCTCTAACTTATTTTACAATGCTTACAGCAGTACCTTCAGCTAAGTTGATCTGACCGCTGGTGATCACTGTTTCGCCTTCTTTTAGTCCATCAAGAACTTCTACATTGTCGCCTAAAATACGGCCTGTAACCACATTACGAACTTTAGAAGTATTGTTGGTTTTATCATAGATAAATACCTGATTGCTACTTACACTACCCACGAATGAAGTACGGGGAATCAAAATGCTTGGAGCCTGTTTTGGGAAGTTAAATACTGCAGTTCCATACATTCCTGCCCTTAAGCTGTTTTTGGTGTTGTTGCTCACCTCAATTTCAACCGGGAAGTTTAAAGTTCCGTCCGCTTTTGCTGCAATGAAAGTCACTTTTCCTGAGAATTTTTCATCCGGGAAAATAGTAGATTTGATCGCGATATCGTCGCCGATTTTCAAGCTTGCAACCTGAGCTTCGTTTACATTTACTTTCAGTTTCAGTTTAGATACGTCAACCAATTCAAATAACTGGGTTCCCTGTGCGGTTACAAACGCACCAACTTCTATGTATCTCTTGTTCACAATACCGTTAATTGGTGATTTAATGTTAGCATCGCTTACTTTTCTTTGTGAGGCTTGTAAACGAAGTTTTGCATTTCTGGTAGCCAGTTTAGCCTGGTCAAGTTGTTGCTGGGTTACCCCGCCGGTTTCGTAAGAGCTTTGATATCTTGCCTCATCTCTTTTGGCGTTTTCGTAAGATGCCTGAGCAGTTTCTCTATCAGTATTGATAATCTCAGCATCAATACGTGCCAGTACCTGTCCTTTGCTTACACGTGAACCTTCGTCAACGTAAATAGCGGTAACACGACCGGCATTTTCAGATAAGAAATTAAGTTCCTGTTTCGGCGCAAAGGTTCCGTTTGCCACGAAGTCGATGTCCACAACTTTTTTCTCAACAGTAGCAACCCGAACGGCAACAGCACCTCCGCCTTTAGCAATGAAAGCAGTTTTCTCTTCGTTCTTCTTTTTATTGTTGCTTAAAACATAGGCTATTGCACCAAGGGCAACAACAACTACGATGATTATGGTAATTACTCTTTTCATTTCTATTGTACTAGCGATTTAATATTTCCGTTTGATTTGATAAGTTGTATTTCGGCGATCTTATAATTTAATAAAGCCTGGGTATAGCTGTTCTGCGCCTCTGTTAATGAGTTTTCTGTTTCCAGTAGATCTGTCAGGGAAGCCAGTCCATTGTTGTAGTTGTTCTGGGTGCTTTTGTAAATCTCCTGAGCTAAGTCTGCATTTTTGCGCTGCGAATTAATCGTATTCAGGTTATTACGAAGCTGAATTTTTGCATTCTCATAAGCGAGATTCAATGAATTTGTCGATTCTTTGCGGTCTTCTTTAGCTTTTAGTATATCAACATTAGCCTGACGAACTTTCGAACGTGTTAAAAAACCATTGAAAATTGGCACCTTAAGCGTTAAGCCAATTGCAGAAGCGCCGTAACCAATTGCAGCTGCATTTGAGTTAAGGAAATCGAAGCCATCACTTTGGCTCGAATAGGTGTAATTTCCGGTCAATGCCAGTGAAGGATAGTATTCCGCCAGGTAAGCTTTGCGTTGCAGGTTGAGCAGTTTATCCTGGTTATCTAATAATTTAACCTCAGTCCTGTTGGCTAAGTCCACAGAATCGGTAAATACGGGTAATTGTGTAACCTGTGTTAACTCTGTAGCTGGCAATTCTATGGGATTACTTACCGGCATACCCATTGAAAATTTCAACTGATTTTCCAATTGAGTGATGGCGTTAACCACCTGATCGCGCTGAGTATTCAGATTTGTGAGGTTAACCGTGATCCGATCAACATCAATTTTTCTGGCTAAACCATTTTTAAACTGATTTGAGATCACCTTTTCAACGATTTTTACATTTTTGATGTTAGTGTCAATTACATTCAGTTGTTGTCTGTTTACCAGGACCTGATAATAATTGTTTGCTACCAGCTCAATAATTTGTTCTTCAGTTAACTGAGAAGTGAGGTTGTAATATTCCTCACTTGATTTTGCAGCCTGAAGACCAGTGAAAACCTGCTGGTTGAAAAGTTGTTGCGAAAGCTGAACGCCGGCGGATGAATTCCAGTTCTGGCCTAATTTAAAAGCTTGTGTTTGTCCACCCAAATTGGCAACTAACTGACCGATAACCGGGTTGTAGGTTAAGCCGGCAGTACCAGTAAGTTGTGGCAAAGCCTGGGCCCTTACTTCTTCAACCTTGTAGCGCCCCCCTTGAATATCCAGTTTCGCTTTGCGAACTCGGGCATTGTTTTGTAAGGCATAATTTAATGCGTCTTTTAGGGTAACCTTTTGTTGGGCATCCACCAGATGAGGTATGGCGATTCCAGCAAAGAGGATGAGCATTAATCTTACCGTTTTTACTCTAAGCATAATGTATTGTTTTTTTGTTTTTGGGTTCCTTTTTTTTCTAGCAATTTCTGGTATCAAGTGGCGATGATCAGGTATCAAAACAGCACACAATTCTGTTTCCGCTTTTTGCTTCGGTTATCTGGCTTTAGCACTTTAATCCTTTTATAAAAATCGATGAAAGATCTTTCTGTTTTTGTGCCATTTTGTTCACTGCTTTTTTATCCGGAGTTAAATCTTTTCCCATTTCCAGCAAACACATGTTTACTAAACCCATCAAACTTTCCAGATAGAGTTCTGCTACATGGGACATGCTTTCGTGTTTGATCTCTCCGTTAAGCTGCGCCTTTTCGAAAATATCTGCAAAAAAAACTTTTTCATTATCCTTTAGTGCAGTCAACTTTTTCTTCATTGAGTCATCGTTGAAAATATCCGGCAAACCTTCTGATATTCTCAGCATGAAATATTTCAGGAAGAAGCTGCTTCGGATGTCGATGGTTTGATACAAAACAGTTTCTAACGATGCATCCGGATTATACTTTTTCTTTAACAAATCAAAATAATCGGTAAATACTTTTTCAATCACACCCACGATTAAACTTTTCTTGTCGGGGAAATAATAATAAAGGGATGGTTTGGAAACGGAGAGATCTTCAGCAATATCATTCATGGTGGTTTTACCAATTCCGAAGTGACTGAATCGCTTGATGGCTCCTTCAATAATTTGTTCTCGCTTTTTATCAGCTACAATCATTTTACTTTTCTACTTTCTGACTTTTTTAATACTTTGGTCAAAGTTAGATGTTTTAAATGAAATTGTTAATTGGCTGATTCATAATTCGAATGCAAGCTTACAATTCTGTGACAATTAAAAGCTTTTTAGTCTGTTTATAGTATATTTAGGAATTATTTTATTTTTATGGAGGTGGTAGTTGTCAGGCTTCTCGTAGTTATAGTGACCATTGTATTGATGGAATGTTTGTCCTGGTGCATCCATAAATATCTGTTTCACGGACCATTATGGTTTTTACATAAGAGTCATCATCAAAAAAAGGAATCGTTCTTCGAATGGAATGATTTGTTCGCGGTTGGTTTTGCTATGATTTCGCTAGCCCTGATGTTTGCAGACAGACATTATTTCGGCAATGTATTCTTTGTCGGTTTGGGAATCAGTGTGTATGGGGTCATTTATTTTATTGTGCACGACTGGTTTGTTCATCGAAGATTAAAAACCTTTTCGAGCAGGAACAGCTATTTAATGGCGGTGAGAAAAGCACACAAAATCCACCATAAAAACAGAAATAAAAAACAAGGCAAGGCTTTTGGATTGCTATTCGTAAACAAAAAGCTTTTGAAGGCAAAGTAAAATAAGGTTTGCCCTAATTCTGTTCATTCGCCGTTGTTGTGCAGCAAAATTAGGTTTCTGTAATCATTTAACTTCCGTCTAAGGAAGAGGGACGGAATAAAGTCCGAAACAAATACTTGTACATGCCTGCTGTCTGTTGTTACTTAAAAATGTTCCATATACATAAACCTCCTGTCCGTGAAAATTTTCAGGTAGGGTAAATTCGTAATGGCCAGATCCTCTACTCGCGGCGCATGTGCTAGCTGCGATATCCATTTTATCATTTTTTTTGAATACCGCAAATGCCAGCAGGTCATCAATCTTCATGTTCGGGTAATCAGAGGGCAACTTTTTCCAGGTAAACAAAAGAGTTTGATCACTTAATTGAAGTTGAAAATTTTCCGGTAAGGCTAAGGTGCCTTCGCTGATTTTGATTTTTCGATAATCTAAATCAAAATCCGGGTATTCGCCAATTACGACATCCTTATTAAAACGGTGAACTGCATTCTGGGCAGAATGTGTTGCAGTTTGATTGAAGAAGGTAATTGCAAAGAATGTAGAAAAGGGATTCCGCCATTCGTTAAAATATCTGAACTTTGCCCTGGCGGCAATTTGTTTCAAGGTAGCCGGTTTACTTGATTTTTCAGGCAAACCCCTCACATAATTCTTTCCCCGCATAACAACTCCTACTACTGCACCCACTTTTCCACTGAAAGTTCCTAAGATGCCATTTTTTACTCTTCCCATATCGAAAAAATTTAATAATTGAATTTACAACTATTAAGAATGAATTGCAAATTTATTTTTTGCTTAGACTTCATTTGGTCTCATGTTAACCGGCTGATTTCCATCAAACTCCGATGAAACTCCGTACAATCTCCGTTGAAAGTCGGTTTCAGCAGCGAATACTTCTATACCCAGATAATCAGTTTCTGAAACACTTTTACCTGTTAAAATCCGGGCAGTTATTTTTTTTGCTTTACTTTGCAGCATAATATTTCAACCATGCTTCAAATTCAGGAAAACGTTTCGCTTAAGCCTTTTAATTCATTTGGTATCGATGTAAGAGCGGCTTATTTTGTGGAAATTTTTGATGAACAGGATTTAACAGATTTGTTCGAACTGGAGCGAGCTCAAAATCAGGAACTTTTTATTATCGGCGGTGGAAGCAATGTGCTCTTTACCAAAGATTACGATGGTATGATCATCAGAATGTGTATCAAAGGTATTTCTTCGAAAACAGATGGTGCAGATGTACTGGTTACTGCCGGAGCAGGAGAGGTGTGGAATGATTTTGTTAATTATTGTGTGGAACATAACTTTGGGGGTGTAGAAAACCTGAGCCTGATTCCCGGTACTGTTGGCGCTTCACCTATCCAGAATATCGGCGCTTACGGCGTAGAACTAAAAGATGTATTTGAGCGTTGCAGGGCTTTTGAAATCAGTACAGGTGAATTTAAGGTTTTTACATTCGATGATTGCCATTTTGGTTATCGTGAAAGTGTTTTCAAAGGCGAATTAAAAGGTCAGTATATCATCACATCTGTAACATTCAGATTGAAAACAGATGCAAATGTTAATACATCGTATGGTGCAATCGAGACCGAATTGCAAAAACGTGGTATTGAAGCGCCGGGAATTTCAGATGTTTCTGCAGCGGTGTCTCATATCCGGGTGAGTAAGCTCCCCGACCCATCCACTATCGGAAATGCAGGCAGTTTTTTTAAAAATCCCATTATTGAAAAATTCGAGTTCGCAGATGTGATTGCCAGGCACCCGGATGTAGTGCATTATCCAACAGCTGATAATAAAATTAAGCTCGCAGCGGGATGGTTGATTGAACAATGTGGCTGGAAAGGAAAAGTTGTAGGTAAAACTGGTACGTGGAAAAACCAGGCACTGGTACTGGTGAATCATGGAGGGGCTTCTGGCACAGACATTTTCGATTTTTCTGCCCAGATTATAGACAGTGTAAAGTCTACTTTTGGAGTCACCCTCGAACGGGAAGTAAATATTCTGTGACGAAATCTTCCCCTCAAACCCCTACAGGGTTTAGCGGCCGTGCCAAAAAATTTTGGTACTAAGTTTGTTTAAGCTAAAGGGAATGAAACATAGTTCATTTGACTTTTTATCTTACCTAAAGCTAAACATCATGACAAAATTCGAATTCAATCACCTAGTTAATCACCATTCAGTATCGCTTAGATCTTACGCTTTAAATTTTACCAAAGATGTAGAAGATGCAAATGATCTTGTACAGGATACCATGCTTAAGGCTATTACGTATTATAATAAGTTTAAAGAAGGTACAAATTTAAAAGGGTGGTTGTTTACCATCATGAAAAACACCTTTATCAATAACTATCGCCGTCTGGTTAAAACCAATACTTTAATTACCCAAAGCGACGATATATCTTCAGCGAATCTTTCTTATAGTGCAACTAAAAATCAGGCAGAAAGCAAGTTTGTGCTTGGCGATATCGATAAGGCTTTAGCGCAACTACCTGAAGAATATTATGTTCCTTTTATACGTTATTTCGAAGGCTTCAAATATCATGAAATTGCAGATATGCTTAACATTCCAATTGGAACAGTAAAAACTCGTATTCACGTTGCTCGTGGAATTCTTAAAAAATACCTGAAAACATACTCTAAAGATATTGCTTTAGCTGAAATGGCTTAAAATAAACCACATGAAAAATATGAAGCCCGGGATTATTTCCGGGCTTTTTTGTTTTGTATTTACCGGAGGTTTCATCAAGAATTCGTATTTAAAAAATTAGATGGTGTACGCCTGGCGGGAAATTGAATTAAAAGCAAAAGGCCCGGATGTCTCCAGGCCTTCTTGCTTATCATATATTTGGTTAGTTGATTCTTATTTTTGCTTTCAACAACTTATCTTCTCTCTTATTTCGAAACAAATGAAAACCTTGAACGATTATGTGTTTTCAGACTTTTAAATAGTGTTTTTGTTTTGTGGTTATAAAGATAGGGGAAATTTTAGGTTTGTCAAGCTTTTTTTAACTTTTTTTTTATTTCTTTTGCTACCACTTGTCCGGATATGATTGCAGGGGGCACTCCAGGGCCTGGAACGGTTAATTGTCCGGTGTATAAAAAATTTGTTACAGTAGAGGCCATCTTCGGTTTTAAGAATGCAGTTTGTTTCAATGTGTTTGCTAATCCATAGGCATTTCCTTTGAAGGCATGGTAGTCGCGCTCAAAATCTTTCATGGCATAGCTCCTTTTGAACAAAATATTGTTATGGATGTCGTTTCCTGTTAGTTCTTTGAAGCGTTCGAGAATCAAATTAAAGTATTCTTCTCTTTTGCTTTCGATATCTTTCAGTCCGGGTGCTACAGGAATTAAAAAGAAAAGGTTTTCGCATCCTTCAGGTGCTACACTGCTGTCGGTAACAGAAGGGCAGCATACATAGAACAATGGTTTTGATGGCCATTTAGGTTCGGTATAAATCTCTTCAGCGTGTATATCAAAGTTTTCATCGAAAAACAGGTTATGGTGTAAAATGTCTTTCAGCTTTTTATCTACAGCTACATAGAACAATAAACAAGATGGAGCCATCGTTCGGCTGTCCCAGTATTTATCGGTGTATCTTCGGTTTTCGGAGTTTAAAAGTTTTTGCTCGATATGTTGGTAATCGGCATTTCCGATAATGAAGTCACTTTTATAATTCCCTTCGCTGGTCACCACCTCTTCTGCAATATTATTATTTACATTGATTTTCGTAACCTCGGTATTAAATTTGAACTCTACGCCGTGTTCCATGGCAATGCTTTGCATGGCCGAAACAATTTTGTGCATACCGCCATTCGGGTACCAGGTGCCCAATACCAGATCTGCATAGTTCATTAAGCTATATAGTGCGGGTGTATTTTGAGGGGTGGCCCCGAGAAACAGAACGGGAAATTCCAGCAGCTTTCTGAGCTTATCATTTTTAAACAGCTGATGTACGTGTTTTCTCATGTTGCCTAAAAGCTGTAACTTGATTCCGCTGAGGGCTAAACGCGGATCAAAATATTCCATTACACTATGGGATGGCTTGAATACATACTCGTTCATTCCTACATCGTACTTGTATTTTGCCTGTGCCAGAAATGAGTCGAGATTTTTACTGCTGTTGGGTTCAAGTTCTTCAAACAGTTGATATAGTTCCGTTAAGGTGGAAGGAATGTCCAAACGGTCATTCTTTCCAAAATAAATCCTGTATGATGGACTTAAGCGTTGCAGGTCGTAGAAATCAGCAGTGGTTTTGTTAAACAGCTGATAGAAATTCTCAAACACATCCGGCATCCAATACCAGCTCGGGCCCATATCGAAGGTAAAGCCGTCTTTCTCCCAGGTTCTGGCCCTTCCGCCCGCCATTTCATTTTTTTCGAGTACGGTAACCTCAAAACCATCTTTAGCTAAAACTGCAGCGGCTGCCAACCCTGCAAAGCCCGCGCCGATCACAATTACTTTTGGTTTATTATCCATTGCGTAAATAAAGTGATTTTTTACCGATTTTGTTTTATAAACCAAGGACATGAATGTGCCATTCCGAACTAATTTTTGAATCTTTAACTGCTGATTAATTACACTCCCAAAAAACAAATTCACTTTTTATACCTTTGTTTCACTAGATGAGGAAATTTCAAATTTTATTACTGTTTTTTTTTGGTTCCATTCAGGTTAGCTATTCACAATTGTCTCCGAAAGAGGTTGCCATGCTGAAGACTGACTTGATCAAGGCTGTTGAAAATTCAGCACTTACCGACTCGCTATATCTCAAATTAAGCGGACTCAAAAACAAGACGGCTTTAGTTAACGGGTATTGTGGCACTTTAGAGGCGCTCAAAGCCAAACACGCCTGGAATCCATACAATAAGATCAAATATGTGAAGCAGTCGCTAAAAACGATGCAAAAAGCTATTGATATGGATGCTGAAAATTTGGAGCTTCGTTTTATGCGTTTTTCGATTGAACATTTTACACCAGGGTTTCTGGGCTTTAGTAAAGAGCTGACTGTAGACAGAAAAGAAATTATTAAGCATTACCAAAACCGTAACTTTGGCGTAGCTAACGAGGAGTTAATTAAAAATGTTGCCCGGTTTATGATTGACAGCAAACGATGTTCTGCGGCTGAAGTCAATATTTTAAAGAAATTTATCTAATGAAGTACATCTATTTGCTGATTAATATCGCCGTCATCTTTTTCCCGCTTCTGCTATCATTTGATAAAAAGGTTCACTTTTTCAGTAGATGGAGGTTTGTAATACCTGCCATTTTAATCACAGGTGTTGTTTTTCTGGTGTGGGATTTATTGTTTGTCAAGCTCGATGTATGGTCATTCAATCCTGATTACATTGTGGGTATTCAGTTTTTTGGTTTACCACTTGAAGAAATACTTTTTTTCCTGACTGTTCCCTATGCTTGTATTTTTATTTATGAATGTTTGAACGTTTATTTTCCAAAGAACGATTTGCAGAAATACAGTTTTTCACTGAGCAATATGTTCCTTGGACTTTGTGTTGCCATGTTATTTTTTGGTTATGACCGGTGGTATACGATTATAAATTTTGGCTTCCTGCTGATTTTGCTTTCTTACGTAGAGTATGTAAATATTAAGTTTCGGTTTATGTATAAGTTTTACAGGGCTTATCTTGTTTCGCTCGTGCCCTTTTACATTGTAAATGGCTTTTTAACCGCAATACCCGTTGTGATGTATAACGATAAGCAAAATCTTGGTTTTAGGGTCGGTACCATTCCGTTTGAAGACCATTTTTATTTAATGGGCTTATTGCTGATGAATATTTATCTATACGAATTTTTTAAAGACAGGTATAGCACTATTAAACCGCTCACTTAACATCTGGTTGTGTAAGTGATTATATCTTTAGCATTTTAGAATAAATTAAATGGATTTACCGGTTTATACCAAACAACAGCTTGCTTTAAGAAACGGCCAAGATAAGCCGCAAATATGGGTGGCCTATAAAGGTTTGATATATGATATGACCGATAGCCGCTTATGGCGAAACGGTAAGCATTACGAGCACTGGGCTGGTCAGGACCTGACGGACGAATTGCCAGATGCGCCACATACCGATGCTGTATTTGAAAAGTTCAGCCCTGTTGCAATACTGGCTATACCAGGTTGATTTTGCTTAGAGTAGCCAATTTCAGGTCTTTAAACTCTGAGGGTCGCTTGCCAACCATTTTATAAAATGTGTTACTGAAAGATGAAATGCTGTTATAGCCAATATCATAGGCAATTTCGCTTATGGTGAGTTCGGTTTCGAGCAACATCTCCATTGCTTTTATCATTCTCGCCAGTTTTAGGTACTGGAAAAAAGACGTATCCATAGCCGATTGAAATAAACGTGATAAGGTACGCTCACTAAATCCATTTGCTTTTCCAACACTCTCCAGACTCATAGTATCATTTGAAAGGTTGTCGATAATATATTTTAGTACTGGTCTTAAACGCTGATTTTCGGTAGTGGGGAGTGCAATGGGTAAGGGATGCTGACTCACTTCAGGCAGAATGTTTTTCAGTGTATTTAAAAAATCATATTCTTTGGTTTCCGGCTCAATATTTCCATTCCATCGTTCCGAATATAAAAACATTTCGAGCAGGAGGTTATTCACAGGGTAAATGCCAATCTGATTATAGAACGGATTTTCATTATCTGTGAGGGTATCAAAATAAATATTACGTACCACAGCTGCATGATACCGGTGTTGTAAATGGTGTTCTGTCCCAGCCGGAATCCACACGTAATGCCTGGCGGGCAAAAAGTAAGACTTTTCTTTGGTGTATAAAAAGATAATGCCTCCTTCTACGTAAGTCAATTGTCCTTTAGTGTGAGTATGGTCTTGAAATCGATCTTCGAACCTGCTGTGCCAAACGTACATGGTTTGTGGTTTTTCTTCGATTGCAAATAAAAGGTCTTCGTTGCTAACTTTTAACATTTGGCCGGTTTGAATAAATATCTGTCACTTTAGATAAAACAAAGAAACAAATCTCTATCGAAATTTGCGTCATTAATTAACAGGTATGAATTTTATAGCATATAAAAGAATGTTTTGGATGTGCATGTCCTTTCTTTTATTATCCAATTTTTTACATGCACAAACCGCTCCTTCGGATCATATTACCATTAATGAAGTTTGGGCGCTTGCAGACAGTAACAGTAAAAAAAATCAGTTACACGAATTAGCCGCTCAGGCGGCAGAAGCACATATTAAAGTGAGTAAAGCAGAGCGGCTGCCAGAGGTTTCAGCGGCAGGTACCTATGCACATGTGCTTCCGTTGCCCATTTATGACAGCGGTTTGTTTCATACGCCATCGCAGTTTGAAGTTGCTCCAACGTATTATAAAGCGGGAGCTGAAGCTTATGTAAACATTTATAACGGTGGGAAAACCAATACTGAAATTGAAGCCTCCAAGGTAGAAAGTGAGTTAAGTAATGTGCAGAGGCGCCAAAGCCTTCAGGAAATTCATTATACTGCTGCTGTTTATTTCTATGATGTTTTTCGCAATATATCCTACAAAGGTTTGCTGGAGCAGGATATCCGTGACAGAGAAAAGCAACTTGCCGAAATCGATCAGCTTTATAAAAACGGAACCGTTTTGAAAAGCGACGTACTGAGGGCTGAGCTGCGTTTATCAAAGCAAAAAATGCTCCTTACAGAAATTGAAAACAGTATCAGAATTGCGAAGCAGAAACTCAATATTTTAATTGGAAGACCTGATGATGCTGCTTTAACACCTGAGGTTCAAGAGGCTGAATCCGCTGCAGTTGCTTTAAAACAGATTGAAGATTATGTTTCAGATGCAAAAAATTCTTCGTTTAAAATTCAGTTTTCGGAAAAGGAACAGGAGTTGGCTAAGCTTAAATTAAAGAACGTTAAATCTAATATTTTGCCAACCCTGGGCTTCTTTGGAGAATATGCTTACGCTTACCCTCAGATTCAGTTTTATCCTTATGCGCTTTCGCTGTACAGCAACGGGATGTTTGGCTTGAAGTTAAAGATTCCAATATCATCCTGGTATACCAATCAACATAAAGTTAAAGAAGCACAGATCAGGTTAAAGCAACAGGAGGTTGAGGATGAAGATGTGAGGGACAATATCAGGCAGGAAGTGCAGGAAAATTATATCCGTTACAAGGAATCATTGCAGCGGATCAGTCTGGCAGAAGAAAATATCAGACAGGCCACAGAAAGTTACAGGATTGTTCAGAATACTTATTTCAATCAACTTTCACTATTAACAGATTTGCTAGACGCAGAAACACAGGTTTTACAATCGAAATTCGAATTGACCACTGCAAAAGTAAACGCCAGAATTCAATACTATCAATTACAAAAAGCTGTAGGAAATTTATAAAAATGAAAACACAAACACAAAATAAGGCAGATAAAATGATCAGTAAGATTACCACGATCATAGCATTCATTGTTCTTGCGGTTTTGTTAGTATGGGGCATTAAAACGCTTCTCGGCTATTTAAAATATGAAGAAACCAATGATGCTCAGGTAGATGAGTATATTAATCCAGTTACTGTGCGGGTAAGTGGCTATATTAAATCGGTTAAGTTTGAGGAGAATGAAGAGGTTAAAAAGGGCGATACACTGGTTTTGATAGATGACGACGATTACACCGTTCAGCAGGATGAGGCCTCTGCTTCGCTGATGAATGCAAAAGCTCAGGTCTCGGTTCAGCAGAGCAATATCAAAACGGCTCAAAGTGCCGCTTCAGTTGCTCAGGCCAAAATTGCTGCAGCTAAAGCGAAACTATGGAAGGCTGAAACGGATTATAACCGATACAAAAAACTTTTTGATGCCGAGTCTGCTACCCGTCAGCAGCTGGAAACCATCGAAAGTACTTTACAGGTTGCTCAGGCTGAGTATCAGGCTGCGAAAGAAGATTATGTTACAGCAATTTCAAAGACCAATGATATCAAGGCGCAAAGTGACGTGCTTGAATCAGAGATCAAAAGGAGGGCGGCTGTTGTGAAAAGAAATAACCTGAATACATCCTATACGGTAATTGTTGCGCCTTATGATGGGAAGATGGGGCGCAGAAACATTCAGGCAGGGCAATTGGTTCAAAGTGGACAAACAATCGCTTATATTGTGGATAGAAGTGCCGGTAAATGGGTTGTTGCAAATTTTAAGGAAACACAGATTGCCAAAATGCATGTGGGCGAAAAGGTTAATGTAGAGGTTGATGCTTTTCCAAATGTGCTTTTTTCAGGTGAAATAGAGTCATTATCGGGTGCAACAGGTTCGAGGTTTTCATTGCTTCCTCCAGATAACTCGACAGGAAACTTTGTGAAGATTGCACAGCGTATCCCTGTTCGAATCAAACTGTCAAATACCGGGAAGGATTTTGGTTTGTTAAGTGCCGGGATGAGTGCAAGTGTTAAAGTGAAGAGAAATGACTAAGGTGTTGTCCATATTTAAGGCAAGAGTACCCGAATGGTTGGTGTTAACCAGCATTGTATCGGTATTGCTGTCATCGGTTTTGCTTTTTGCATTATCTACTGCTGATGGTATTGCTGCCGCAGGATATTACGGCGCTGAGCCTGCTGATGTACAATTTTCATTATTGATGTTTTATGCTGCTGTAGCGAGTTTTGCGGTAGTTGAACGACGCTTTTTTGCCCGTGTGGTGACGAAGGATTATTTGCTGATTTGTGTAATATTGGAAATTGCCATTGCCTATTGCTGTTACCATACGCGAATTATGGGTATTGTATTTGCACTCCGGTTTTTACAGGGGGTTGTAAATTGTGGAATTACCAGTATTTCTTTGAATTTGCTTTTTAGTCGCTTAAAATCTGAACATGCAAAGGAAATTGGTTATACTATATTCTACGGGATGATTCTTTGTGTTTCACCTATTACGGCTTTGTTTTCTGTACCTATCGTTGAGAGTTTTGAATACAATGTGGTGTATAAGGCCATTATTTTTTGTTTTTTACCCAGTGCTGTTTTACTTTTCAGTGTAATGAACCGGGTACATGTGCTGAGGAAAATGCCATTGTATCGAATCGACTGGATGAGTTTTGTGTTGTTTTCGGTTATGCTGGTCCTAATTGCCTATGTACTGGTGTATGGCCAGGAGCGGGATTGGCTTGATGATCCGGGTATTGTAGCATCAATTGTGGCCATTGTCACTTTGGGGCTCACTTCCATTTTAAGGCAGAAGACATTAAAAAGGCCGGCGATAGATTTGAGTGTTTTTAAGTCCCGGAATTTTTCAATCGGGATCGTGTTTCTGGTTATTTTGTATATTATTCGCGGTGCTTTCTCCCTAACCTCATCCTACTTTATTAATGTATTGGGTATGGATTCATTACATGCCAATGAGATTATGCTTTTCAATATTGCTGGCGTTATTTTCGGTTCTGCAATTGCCATAAGGTTTTTAACCCAACAAAAACATCTGCGGGTTTTGTGGGTAACAGGTTTCACCTTGCTATTCATATTCTTTCTTTGGATGTGCTTACTTTTTGCCAGTGAAGCGGGAACTAATAACTTCTATATTCCTTTGTTTTTGCAGGGCCTAGGTGCTGGGATGGTGATGTCGCCCATAGTGATGTTCATCATGTCGTCTGTTCCAGATAGTATGAGTCAATCGGCATCTTCTGTTGGGGTATTTGTGCGGTTTTCGACGTTTAGCTTAAGTCTGGCATTTATTAATTTTTATCAGATTTATTTCAAAGGAGAGCACAACAACGAATTGCGCGGAAACCTTTCCATGATTGATTTTACACTGGCAGATCGGTTGAAAATTTTTCAATCGGCTTTAACAGCAAGGGGAATGCCGAGGGATGAGGCCGGGAAGGCAGCCATTGGATTACTTAACAAGGCAGTGCAGAAGCAAACTTTTTTGCAGTTCTGCGTAAGTTATTATGAATGGATTGCTGTGCTTTGCGTAGTAAGTATTATTTTGATTGCGTTGCAACCTGTTATCAGTCGTACTGTAATCAACCTCAGGAACAAGCATCCCGCAGCAGCAGGATTTTAAAAAGTAAAGCCGCAGATTCACAGATGATATCTTATCGCTGTGAATTTGCGGCTAACATGATGTAATGAAACTAAAGCTCGATAGTAAAGGCGCTTAAGTTTACAAACTGTTGAATTCTCTCTGCAACTTCTTCTTCTGTTAAGTTTAATAACTTCTCAGTACCAAACTTTTCTACACAGAAAGAAGCAAGGGCCGACCCATAAATAATGGCATTTTTCATGTTATTAAAATTGATGGTTCCAACTTTTGCTAAATAGCCAATAAAACCACCTGCAAATGTATCACCTGCACCGGTCGGATCAAATACTTCTGCCAAAGGTAAAGCTGGTGCCGAGAAGATCTGATCTTCGTGGAATAACAATGCGCCATGCTCACCTTTTTTAATGATCAGGTATTTGGGGCCCATGGTCAGGATTTTTTTAGCTGCCTTAACCAGAGAATATTCGCCTGATAACTGACGGGCTTCCGCGTCATTAATCGTTAAGACATCAACAAGTTTGATGGTTTCCAGCAAATCATCCATCATAATATCCATCCAGAAATTCATGGTGTCCATCACGATTAATTTCGGGCGGTTTTTAAGACGTTTAATCACGGTTTGCTGTACCTGTGGTGTCAGGTTGCCTAACATCAGGTATTCGCAATCCTGATAGCTCTCAGGGATAACCGGATCAAAGTTTTCCAATACATTTAATTCAGTAATTAAAGTATCGCGGCTGTTCATATCGTTATGGTATTTTCCCGACCAGAAAAAAGATTTTTCACCAGCTTTTATCTGTAATCCTTCGGTATCAATTCCATGTTCGGTAAAGGTGTCGATATCGGCTTTTTGGAAATCATCTCCAACAACGGCAACGATTTTTGCTTTATTATAGAAATATGAAGCAGCTAAACTTGCGTAAGTTGCGGCACCACCAACAATTTTATCCGTTTTTCCGAAAGGAGTTTCAATAGCATCAAAAGCTACAGTACCTATGATTATCAGGCTCATATATTTTATATTGAATTTTTTTAAAAATTTTTCACTGCAAATATTGCATAAATAATTTAAAAGCCCTAATATTGCATTCCCAAAACGAACGAGTTGATATTCGCCCAAAAGCTTTAAGAAACTTGTTTTTTTGGTAGCCGGATTCCTTCTTAGCTCAGCCGGTTAGAGCATCTGACTGTTAATCAGAGGGTCGCTGGTTCGAGCCCAGCAGAAGGAGCAAAATCCTCACAGCAATGTGGGGATTTTTTATAACAAAGTTGCCAAAGGATTTTGGTGGAAAAAAAATATTCCTTCTTAGCTCAGCTGGTTAGAGCATCTGACTGTTAATCAGAGGGTCGCTGGTTCGAGCCCAGCAGAAGGAGCTCAGATTTTCAAGTCCGAAAATCACATGAAAACCCCATTTCTAGTTAATAGGATGGGGTTTTTTATTTCCATAATAGGAAGTTTCCTACCTCCATTTTGTCTTAACGACACACGATAGCTTCCGTCTATTAAAGCGGAGGCTCCAGCCATCAGCTTGTCTTAGTAGTTTCCATCTTTTAATTCAGTATTATTGTTGAATAAACATAAGATAAACGAATAATGTCCGTTTATCTTGTTAATATTTTGCATATTTAAATGTTTTATGTAACTTTAACATAAGATAAACGAAATTAAGCCGTTTATCTCATTGATATTTTACAATGGATATTCAGACAGCACTAAGAGAGTTATCTAACCAACCGCTGACCCACCAGCTACTGGCTGGCCTTTTGAAAGACTATAAACGGCCAAATGATAAGATACTATCTTTAAAAGCAGATGGTCTGATCGAACCGATCAAAAAGGGACTTTATATAGCAGGTAGGTCTCTTGGTGCTGAACGGCCTGAAAGCGCTCTGCTTGCCAACCATATACTCGGACCAAGCTACCTTTCAATGGAAAGTGCGCTCGCCCATTACGGGCTAATTCCAGAAAAAGTGTTTGCGGTAACTTCAATGACTACAAAAGCATCGAGGAAATTTCAAACCAGCATTGGACTATATAGCTATACCAACCTGCCATTGCCTTATTATGCATTCGGCCTTGCCACTGTGAATCTGTCTAAAGATCAGCAAGCCATAATGGCAACCCCCGAAAAGGCCCTATGCGATAAAATAGCTACAACAGCAGGCATAACCTTAAGAAGCCAGTCTTCTACAAGGGACTATGTTTTTGGAAACCTGAGAATGGAAGAAGAAGATCTCGCTAAGTTTAATCTAAATGCGATGTTAAGCTGGCTGGAAAATGCACCCAAAAGGGAAAGCCTGGAAATGTTAATCAAAATGATTGAAAAATTATGATAAAGGAATGGCTCGAAGATTATCATCCCGCAAACAGGGAGGAAGCTAAAGATGCATTGAGGGAAATCATGCAGGAGATTACCCTGGCTGGACTTAACCGTGCTGGTTTTTTCGAAAAAGCGGCATTCTATGGCGGAACTGCCCTTAGGATATTCTATGGGCTAGACCGATTTTCGGAGGATCTGGATTTTTCGTTGCTTGTCGTTGATCCAGATTTTTCGCTGGAAAAATACCAAGATGCTATCATAAACGAGTTCGCCGCACTAGGAATGCAAGTATCTATTTCGGAAAAACAGAAGGCAGCGAAGAGCAACATCAACTCAGCCTTTCTAAAGTCGGAAACCATTTGGAAGGAATTGGTGTTGGAGGGTGTCATCCCACAGAACGGACTTAAGGAAGTAGCCAATATCAAGATAAAGATAGAAGTGGATAGAGAACCGCCATTGGGCTTCTCTACCGAACAAAAATTATTGCTTCGACCTTTTTCATTTTACGTGAAGTGCCTGTCGCTTCCCGATCTTTTTGCGGGAAAAATGCATGCATTGCTTTTTCGCAAGTGGGGCACAAATGTAAAGGGACGGGACTGGTATGATATGGAATGGTACATCAAAAAAGGATACCCCCTCAATCTCGACCATTTCTTGCTAAGGGCAATCGATAGCGGTGACTGGAAAAAAGAGACCATCAACGAAGAGGAGTTCAGGAAATTATTGGGCGAAAAGATTGAAAGGGTTAAAATGGACTTTGTCAAAGCTGACATCTCCAGATTTATAAAGGATCCAAAGGTACTTGAAATATGGTCCCCAAGTTATTTCCACGACTTGAGTGCAAAACTAAAAATCAAGACATCTAGTTAAGCTCTGGGCCTCGGTTTGGAAAAATTAAATCCCGAAATATTCCACATACCTGGATACAGCTCACCGGTCAGGACAAGCTGGTTTACTTTGTTCAGCCCGCAGGCAGGGCCGAGGAATTTTTCAGAACCATGAATAACCTCAAACACGCTCCAACCCAAAAGGAGGTTGACGAAATTCATGAAAGCTGTGGAATGAAGGTTGTTGGCCCCCACTCACTTTGTAACCGATAAAGCCGCATTAGGAGTTGTTTTTTGTTAATGGTCGGACTGATGATCAAAGCGTTAAAGTTATTTTGATGAAAAAAATGACATCTGAAAGTTGCAGAAGGTATGTAAGCCTGATGCATGTGTTTTGAATCTTGATTTAAATAGTCCTTTTTAATTACAATATTTTAAGAGCAATTCATTTGCGGTGTTATTACCGAGTTGCCTGATCTTTTTCCAGTCTTCACAGGCACCTTCCATATTGCCCAGCATCTGCTTACAAATCCCGCGGCGGTAAAGATTGCTGACATCATTAGGGTTTGCCTCAAGTGATTTATCGTAATGATACAAGGCAAGTGTATAATCTTTTAGCTGGTATGCGTCATTTGCAGATTTCGAACTAAAATAAGAAGGCATCGCCACACCTATACTCAGGTATTTCAATGATATATTCATCAATACTTTAACAGCTCTTCCGTTGTGATATGCCGGTAACCACATTCCGGCGGCCGAGTTGAAAGCTTTCCGATATTCTTCGTCGTACTTTTTGCTGATGCCCTGAAGGATTCTCAGACTATCAGGTTTACCATTTTCGTTGATGATAAAGGTAGAAATGAGTTCCACATCTTTTGGGTTCAGGTTCTTTTTACCAATTTCCAGCTGTAAATACCGTTGAAAGGAAGAGCCTTTAAAGGATGCATATATTTTTTGTCCCGATTTATATACTGTATCATTTTCTTTAATGCTGAAAATATCATCAGCTTTTAACGGCATACTTCTCTAAACCAGTTTTTCATTGTAGAAAGTGTATTGCAGAGACATTGCATCATCAAGTGCCCCGGTAGCCGAAGCGCTAACTAACACCATCTTATTATTGTCCCATTCCATGATTCTCAAAGTATTGATCACCGAACCTTCAAGGGTTTTAATCATCAAACGGTTGCCCGATACCTGATAGAGATATTCTAAACCTTTATCGTTATAAGCTGATGAACTACCAAATTCTCCGGTTGGGGTAAAGGTATATTTTACATATGTGTATTTCAGGATGTTGTCATCAGGGAGATCTTCCCCGCTCAGGTAATTAATCTTTGCCGCTACGTAAGAACTGTTGAGTTTATTCTGAGCAAAAAGGTTAATGGAAAAGAGCAAAAAAGCAATCAAAACTTTAACAAAGATTAATCTATACTTCATAACAGATCATTAATTTTCAAATGTAAAATAATGCAAATGAATTATCCGCAAACCTCACCGAACTTTTCCAAAAGGATTCCAACGACCGCGCTTATTGATGCCATAAAAGCGACGGAAGTAATGATTAAACAGGTTTTTGCAGAGCTGACCGAGGATATGCTTGCAAAGGAATACCCTTAACTTATACTCGATGAAACAACAACAACGGTCTTTTTCATGATCCATCTGTATGGGCAATCCAGTTATCAATTGGGAATAGGCCGTTGCACAATACCGCGGCAAGGAAAAAAATTAATACATTCGGTTAAAATCGATTCCGGCCAATATGAATAGAATGAGCCTTTACAAATTGTTTTTTTTATTTGCGGTAATATGTTTAACCGTTTCAGCCGCTTTTCGTTTAAAAGAGAAGAACAATTACGATATCATTTTTATCGGCGACAGTATTACAGAATCGCGGATGGTAGAAAATGCCGGCACTTTCGGTCCTGCGGCTATTGCAACAGATTATTTAAAGGTTTCAGGAAAGTTTCAAAATGTCCGATTCAGCAATCAGGGACACAGCGGCTATACAACGGTCGACTTTTTGCCCGTTACCCATAAGGCATTTCCGGGGCTGGTAAAAGCTGCAGATGCTTTTTTTGCTGAAAAAAATGCCGGCTTGGTTTTTAGTATTATGCTGGGCACCAACGACAGCGCAGAGAAGGGACCTAATGGATCTCCCGTTTCCGCTGAGACATATCGCTCTAATTTAAAAACCCTGGCCGACACGCTACTGAGCATGTACCCTAATGCTAAAGTTGTATTCCATACACCGATTTATTACAGTGACAGCACACAAAACCGATCCATATATCTCCGTGCAGGAAGAGCAAGATTGCAGAGCTATTTCCCTCAGATCAGGTCTTTGGTTAAGGCATACAAGCAAGTGCAGCCAGGGCGGGTTTACCTTGGCGATGAAGATGCATATCCATATTTTAAGAAAAGCTACCTCAGCGATATGAATGAAGAACATGGCCCCGCCGGTACATTCTATCTTCATCCAAACAAAAAGGGGGCACAGGCGCTTGGTACGTTTTGGGGAAAAGCATTAAGCAGAATTCTTAAATAAGAGAAAACACAGCTCTTTAATACCTCACCAATCTTCTTTTGCTCTACCGCGGTACAATTCTGCTTTCACAGAACAGATTTTGCGAAATTCAATTTTAGTACCACTTACCTGATTCAGTTGAGGACCTTAGTTTTCCGAAAGATTTAGAATTTTCATCCCTTTTATTAAGGATTTTCACCCTACTCCTTTTATGATAATGATCAAATTTGGTATAACAAGCAATTTATGATTGCAGCAATTCGTAAGCCTTGCTTGAGGTATAACCAAATTAACCAACATTAAACTAATATGATCAAAATTTACAAAAAGGGTTACTTACATCCTAAAAAAAATGAGAGCTTATCGCGCATGAGGTGCGTATGGCTTGGAATCGTCTTTGTTTTATGCACGGTAACTCATGTTTTGGCACAGGAAGCTAAAATTTCAGGGACTGTTAAAGATGAAAAAGGGGAAACCTTACCAGGAGTAAGTGTTAAGGTAAAAGGTAGTACGGTGATTACTGTAAGCGACCCAAAAGGTAACTACAGCATTATAGCGCCAAAAAATGCGGTGCTTTTGTTTTCATATGTAGGCTATCAGGCGCAGGAAAAGCCGGTTGGCACTGGTGTAGTGATAAACGTTACCATGCTTCCTGAAGCCGGTTCATTAAGTGAAGTGGTTGTAGTAGGCTATGGAACGCAAAAGAAGGTGAACTTAACAGGATCTATTGCAACAATAAGCGGTAAGGATATCGAAAACAGGCCGGTTGCCAATTTGTCCAATTCTCTTGCAGGCTTGGCTTCAGGTTTATACACGAATCAATCTTCAGGACAGCCAGGGAGTGATGCATCGAGTTTGTCCATACGCGGGCTAAGTACGCTTAGCAGCTCAAGTGTTCTGGTCTTGATTGATGGCATTAGCGGTTCTATCGATGCAGTGAATCCACAGGATGTGGAAAGTGTAACGGTGTTAAAAGACGCTGCATCAACCGCAATTTACGGTTCGCTTGCTGCAAATGGAGTGATACTGATTACGACTAAAAAAGGATCAGGAAAACCAACATTGAGTTACAGCGGTATATTTTCTTCCACCCGACCTTCACAGCTGCCAAAATTCGTAACCAATAGTGTGGATTATATGCGGTTAATCAATGAGGCTTCAGCAAACATCGGTGGGGCAGTAATCTATTCCCCGGATATCATCCAACCCTACATAGACGCGGCTTCTAACCCTGATGGTACAACTGCCCAAGGTATACCAAATGATGTTGCGTATGCCAATACAGACTGGGCTAAAACCACCATAAACCGAAGCGCATTGCAAAACAACAATATTTCATTAAATGGTAAATCGGAAAGCACTAGCTATCTTCTTTCCCTCGGTTACATCAATAATCCCGGAATAATCGACAATACCGCCTATAGCGATTACCGTTTCCGCATCAATCTGGAAACAAAGATCAATGATTACATTACTGTTGGCACCAACACATTTGGCGATTTGGGTAAATACAGCCTGACCAATGTTTCAGACTTTCTGAATTTCCTCAGACAGATTGCACCTATGGCATATCCCTATTACGATGGTTATTATGGTATAGATCCGGTACCTGTAAACGGGAGTACAGGTAATGTGCTTTCACGTTTGCGAGGAACAAAAGGGAACCGGATTTCCACAAATATCAGTAGTACCTGGTACGTGAAAGCCAATCTCGCTAAAGGGTTAACGTTTGAACCAAGAATTAGTTATGCACCCAAATTTAATGAAACCAATAGCTTCACCGATCCCCAATCCTTGCGTTTTAAAAACTTTCAAACGAATGCAATTACGCAAAGTAATGATCAAGCCGATCCGGTTAATTCCACAACAGCTAATACCTTCAGCAAATCTTACAACATGACAATGGAAAGTCTCCTTCGGTATAATACTAATTTTGGAGAAAAACACCATCTTGGTTTACTTGCGGGGTATAATCAATACAAAGTTTATGCTTATGCAACCAGTATTACCGCCAAAGGATTAGTTGATGGTTCTGTAACAGCAATCAGCACAGCCAGTTCTTTTCCAACCAATCCAACAGGTAGCGCGGGCGACAACTATGCTTTCCGATCATTTTTCGGCCGCTTGAATTATAGTTACGTAGACAAGTATTTGTTTGAGGCAAATCTGAGACGAGATGGATCCTCTAAATTCGGACCGGTAAATCAATTCGGATATTTTCCTTCTTTTTCGGCAGGATGGAACTTAGACAAAGAAGCATTTTTGAAAAATTTCCTGGAAAAAATAAAAGTTAATACATTCAAGATTAGGGCTTCATGGGGAAGGGTAGGTAATGTAGCGTCAGGAAATTATGACTGGCAATCGTTGTACTCTACAACCAGTGCTACCACAACGGCATACTCACTTAATGGTACGTCAGTAGTAGGATTGTACACTTCCAAAATAGGGAATCCCGCATTACATTGGGAAACCACTGAAGAAACTGATTTTGGAATTGACCTGACTGCGCTAAAAGGATTGAGCTTTACCGCGGATTGGTTTAGTAAGAAAACATCGGGAATCCTTTTTCTTCCGACAATTGATATCACCCACGGTATCGCTACCGCTCCCACAGTTAATCTGGCAGGCGTAAGTGCCAAGGGAATAGAATTTACATTGGGCTGGCAGGGTAATAAAGGCCAGTTGCATTACAGTGCTACAGCTAACCTGGCATACTATTACAAAAATCAGGTGACAAATTACAAGGGATTAATCGCCACTACATACGGTGTCAATGCAGTTAACGGCAGTGTTTCCACTTCGAACAATATTTCAGCGGTTTCCAGTGGTGGTAATAACCGTGTTGTAGAGGGGCATTTGATTAATGAGTTTTATTTGCAGACCGTTTACAAAGGCTCAGGTACCTACACTACATCGTCGGGTGCGGTTGATCCGAAAGGAGGACCCAAAGATGGTATGATCAGAACGGATGCTGATTTGAACTGGGTGATTGCCATGAAGGCTGCCGGTTATAGTTTCGGCCCTGTGAATACCGTTGCGACAGGAAATCTATACAAGGGTGATTTGCTTTACTCAGACAACAATAATGATGGTGTTTATGGTAATGCAGGAGATGCACAATTTCAGAATTACTCAACCTTGCCAAAATATGTGTTCGGCCTGAACCTGAACGCGAGCTACAAAGGTTTTAATCTTTCAGTCATTCTGGCAGGTGGAGCAGGAATGAAGTTTTATACCAATTACGCTTACATCAACAGCTCATTTGTGCGGTTGGCTTCCAGCATTCCTCAACAAGTAGCAGATGATCATTACTCGGCAAGCAATCTGAACGGATATTATCCGAGGATAAAAACAGCCGATGTAATTAATGATGTCGCCAGTGACTTCTGGTTGAAAAACGGGTCATATATAAAGATCAAAAATGTTCAGCTAGGCTATACCATTCCCGAAAGTTTAATGAGCCGCCTGGGAGGTGTAGTGAAATCTCTCAATTTCTATGTTACCGGTGAAAATATATTAACCCTTAGTGCTTTTAAACTTGGAGACCCTGAACAAGGTAGCCTGGGAACGCCTTATCCGATCATGAAACAGTTTTCTTTAGGTGTTAATGCTAAATTTTAAGTACAAATAATCATCACACGATCATGAAAAAAATAATACAAATATTCGTTGTTGCTTTGGTATTTGTAAGCAGCTGCAAAAAGAATTTACTAAATACGGTGCCAGATAATCAATTGTCATCAAAAACGATGTGGACATCCGATGCATCGACCATAGAAGGTGTAAATGGTGTGTATGCCGCGCTGAGGGGTGGAACGAAAAACGGGGAGGGCGATATGCTTTATGAACTATACAGTACTGACCGGTACGGCTATACTGGTCAGGCCTATTTCGCTACTGATCTTACCGCAGGAACTGCAACGCCAAGTTTGTCGCTTTTCAGCACCGCCTGGCAGGCATTATACGAAGGCATAGCACGGGCGAACGATGCGATTAAGAATATCCCGCTTCAATCGCCGTCTACAGCGGTAAAAAAAGCGCAGTATGTGGCAGAATGTAAGTTTTTAAGGGCCTATTTCTATTACCGTTTAAATCAGGTTTTCCAGGGGGTTCCCATTTATCTTGAACCTACGGAATACGATAAATTCAATAAGGCCCGCAGCACTACAGATGAAGTTTGGACAAGCATTATCACCGATCTTACCGATGCGATCAATGAGACTAATCTGCCTGGTAAATACGCCGCAGGGTCTGGTGATTACGGACGTATAACTAAAGGAGCAGCCTATGCGTTACGTGGAAAAGTTTACATGTATCAGAAGAACTGGGCTGCTGCTATTGCAGATTTTCAGCAGCTACCACGCTTAGGATTTGCTCTATATACAGGGGCGGGCGCAGACAGTTATAATCAGCTGTTCAAGCTGGCTAATGAGCAGTCGCCGGAAATGATTTTTTCGATGCAGAATATAGATCTTGCTGGTTATGGTTCGGATATCAGTTTTTATAACGGAACCAGAGCTGCGAATGGATCTTGCTGGAGTTACTACAATGCATCGCCCTACCTTGCGGATCTTTACGAGAATGTTGATGGCTCTAAATTTAACTGGGATACTGTTATTCCTGGCTATTCTGCACTAACACCAGCACAGCGCGAAGTCTATTTTATTCGTGACGGTGCAACAGCTGCGGAATTATCGGCTGCTGCTACGAGAGGGGCACAGGTGTCGCTATATCTGCCAGCTGGAAACGAAGCCAGGATACTCAGGGCATACGCCAACCGGGATCCTCGGATGAACCAAAGTTTAATTACCCCTTACAGTACATTTTTCGGTCCGAATACAGTAGCCAAATACTGGCGCTGGCCATATCGGGCAGAGACGGCACCTTCGTTCGATATCAGGGCAGACAATACAGTTGGTTTTTATTACTACCGGAAATTTGTGGAAACCGGTACCGCTGAGACCTGGGTGAGGACCCAAACGCCGGTTGATTTTCCGATTATTCGCTATGCTGATGTGTTGCTGAATTGGGCAGAGAGCGCGAACGAAGTATCAGGAGTAACACAATCAACCGTAGATTTGGTTAATTTAGTGAGGTCCAGAGCAGGAGTTGCTTTATTACAGATTACCAATGCTGCATTGCCTACTTATGTGAGTTCGCAGGCAGACCTTCGGGAGCGGATCAGAAATGAGCGGAGGATTGAATTTGTG
Source organism: Pedobacter frigidisoli (assembly GCF_032678525.1). Lineage (GTDB taxonomy): Bacteria > Bacteroidota > Bacteroidia > Sphingobacteriales > Sphingobacteriaceae > Pedobacter > Pedobacter frigidisoli_A. The sequence goes on along the minus strand of NZ_JAVTSE010000002.1, from coordinate 134,157 downwards.
AATGAAGGCATCAACTATTTCGACGAACTACGTTGGGGTACCTGGCTGACCAATAAATTCAAAGCGAATAACGGCGCGTTATATCCATGGGGAAAACCCTATGTTACTTATGTTAAGCAAGGCGATTACATAACAGCCTGGCCAATACCTAACTCTGTTGTGCAGATTACTGGCGGCAATGTAAAGCCCTCTCCTGGCTGGATATATTAAGTGCCAGAAAAAACATTCAGGTTATTTTACAAAAAAAGCAACAAGGAATTTCCCTGTTGCTTTTTTTTTGTACTTCATCTGCCAAATTCAGAATCCGAAACCGCTGGGGCCAACGGGATCCTGAATTTTACTTTTCCTGAAGTCCTTCATCGATTGCGGTTCTTTATCTTCAAGCGTGCTGAAATCTACTACACCGGTTTTCTTTGCCCAGTCAAAATATTTAACTGATAACTGACTAACCAGCTCATGGTTTTTCGCTGCGAGATTTTGAGTTTCACCTCTGTCATTCTCGAGATTGTATAACTCCCAGCTGTAGCTTGGCCAATGTGATACCAGTTTCCATTTACCAGATCTTACTGCCCTGTTTCCTGCCCTTTCCCAAAATAAAGGCTCGTTTCGCTGAACAGTATCCTGTTTGCTAAATAAAACAGGCAATAAACTCTTACCCGGAAGCGCGTTTGGTACTGTCTGATTAAATTTCTTAGGATATGCGGCGCCTGATAGTTCGTAGAAGGTTGGTGCTAAATCGATAATATGTCCTGTGCCTTTTCTGATTTGTCCGGCTTTAATTTTCGATGGAAACCAGGCTATAAAGGGAGAGCTGATTCCACCCTCATACATGTCATCTTTAAAGGCAAGAAACGGCGTATTGGAAGCATAAGACCAGTTTTTGCTTTGCGATTCGTACGACCCGATAGTACCTACAGGCCCTGTGTTTCTGATGGCTCCGTTATGCCATTTTATCATCTCCTCTGCGGGAGCACCATTGTCGGATATAAAGACGATCAGGGTGTTCTGGTCTGCTCCGCTTTTTTTCAACTGTTCCAATACCTTGCCAATTCCCTGATCCATCCGATCTACCATTGCAGAGAAGACTTCCATCTTAGTGGCCCATTGATGGCGTTGATCATAAGAAAGCTTACTCCAGTCGTAGATGTCATCATTTTTAACTGATGGAGTGGTATTGTCAGCTACAATTCCCAGTTGCTTCTGTTTAGCAAAACGCGTTTTTCTTAATTCATCCCAACCTTTGTCATATTTGCCTTTGTATTTGGCTATATCTTCAGGCAGGGCATGTAAAGGCCAATGGGGCGCGGTGTAGGCTAAATAAAGAAAAAATGGTTTGTCTTTTTTTGCTTCTTCAGCAATATAAGTTACTGCCTGTTCGGTTACCACATCTGTTTGATAAAACTTCCCGGCTTCCAAAGGGTAAGGTTTTCCATCCAGCATATAAGGCTGTTTCTTTCCGCCATTAAAGTCGCCCTGATCGAAGTAACTGCCATTATTGGCCATCAGACTTCTGTCGAAGCCTCGTTGCCATGGGAAACTTTGATCTTTTCCTGAAACATGCCATTTACCCGAAAGCAACGTGGTATACCCGTTACTTTTGAGTACTTCTGCCAGGGTTAGCGATTCCTTATTCAGGTATCCCTGATAGGCCGGCAAACCCAAGTCGTTAGCGAAGTAACCTACGCCAGCTTTGTGTTGATACTGCCCTGTGAGTAGAGATGCCCTCGTTGGAGCACAGATGGAATTGTTATAAAACTCTTTCAGTCTGATACCTTGATTCGCTAATTTATCCAGATTCGGGGTTTGAATCTCAGATCCATATGCTCCTATATCCGAATGGCCTAAATCATCAGCTAAAATAAGGATGATGTTTGGGTGCTGTTTTTTTTGTGCATTGGTATTGAAGGAATTGATTAGTGTCAAAGCCAGCAATATTAAAAATGAATTCTTCATCGCTTTTAATTTATTGATTAATTTCTTCTTTCTCTCGCTGCTGAGGCTTGTTGCCTGCCAGGTTGAACAGTTGCTTTGGGGCGGAGGATATTGTAATCTACAACGTCATTTTTCTGAGCCCATTGGGCATATTCCAACTTAAGTTTATCTACAATTTCGGGGTGTTTTGCTGCGAGGTCATTATTTTCAGCCCTGTCTTTTTCAATATCGTACAGCTCATATTTGCCTCCATTGGTGCCTATTGAAACCAGTTTCCATTTTCCATCACGAATGGCTTTGTTACCACCCCTTTCCCATGCCAGTGGTTCTTTTCTCTGGATTTCTTCAGCATTTCCGGTCAACAGCGGAAGCAGACTCTGGCCCGCTAAAGGGTTTGTTTGTACGCCATTAAATGTGGCTGGATATTTGGCTCCTGCCAGTTCGTAGAAAGTAGGTGCCAGATCGATGATGTGTCCGGTTCCTTTTTTGATTGTCCCTGCTTTAATTTTTGAAGGAAACCAGGCAATAAATGGGGCACTGATGCCACCTTCATAGGGCGTAGCTTTATAATTGCGGAGAGGTGAATTGCCGGTTTGTGACCAGTTGCTGTTTTGGGTTTCATAGGAACCAGGGGCACCTACTGTTTCTGTAATGCGCTGGCTATAAGGTCGTGTTCCGTTGCCACCCTGAGCGCCGTTATCGGAAATGAAAATGATTAAAGTATTATCGTCTTTTTTAAGCTCTTTCAATTTACTGCGGAGCTTGCCTATACTTTGGTCTACATGATCGATCATGGCCGCAAAAACGGCCTGACGAAGTGACCAGTACTGTTGTTCATCGTAGGTTAGTTTATCCCACGGCTTCACGTCGTGATCGTGTGAGGTAATTTTTTGATCCGCAGAAATGACACCCGCTTTAATGGCATTTTGATAACGTTGTTTACGGAGCGAATCCCAGCCAAGTTTGTAGGTGTCTTTGTACTTTTCAATGTCGGCTGGTAAGGCTTGCAGAGGCCAGTGGGGTGCGTTAAAAGCCAGATATAGGAAAAACGGTTTTTTATCTTTATCCGACTGGGAAATGAAATTCAGCGCGTTATTGGTAATCTCATCTGTGAGGTATTTCCCCGGTTCCAGGTAAACCGGCTTGTTGTTTCTGACTAGTGGAACAGTTGGATTTTGCTGATCGGCAATTTCATAGTAATTGCTTGCACCACCGATGAAGCCAAAGAACTGATCAAAGCCACGTTGATTTGGCCACTGGTCTTTGTCGTCGCCAACATGCCATTTTCCCGACATTAACGTAGTGTACCCGGCATTGCGCAAAACCTCTGCAAGGGTCAAACTTTCTTTATTGAGAAAGCCCTGGTAGGCTGGCAGACCTAGGTTAACGTTAAAATAGCCCACGCCAGCTTTATGTTGGTATTGACCCGTCAATACGGAGGCCCTGGTGGGGGCACATATCGAGTTGTTATAGAATTCCTTGAGTTTTAATCCTCCCTTTGCGAGTTCATTCAGGTTAGGAGTCTGGATTTCATTTGCACCATAAGGCCCGGTATCTGAAAAACCTAAATCATCTACGAGAATGAGAATGATATTTGGTTTCTTTTGTTGTGCAAAACTAGTTGACACCGTTAATCCGATTCCTGCGATTAATATTGCCGCCCTGATGGCGGATTTACTGATTAATATCTTCATGTTTTTTTTGCATTGAGGGTTAATTAATATCCCACCCAATCAGGGTGCTGTTTCAGTTTGGGGTTTAGGTTAATTTCCCTTAGCGGAGTAGGGAAGTGGATGTGACGTTTAGCTGCGAGTGTTTTTCCTGCAGCCTTCAAAGTTGCGATATAATAATCAGCGCCTCGTCTAACCAGGTCAAACCAGCGTTGATATTCATAAACGAATTCTTTGCGGCGCTCCAGGAATACAGCGTCTCTAAAATCACTTTCGTTTAAAGCTGGTGAAATGTCGGCAAGTTTCGCAATACGTGCCCGTTGGCGAACAAGGTCGATAGCAGCATAAGCGTCGGCATTTGGCCCATGATTGATTTCATTAGTGGCTTCTGCATAGATTAATAAAACCTCTGCATATCGGATAATTGGCGTGTTTTTAGACGACTGACTTTGATTGCCGATCACAGCGGGATCGTAATATTTATTAAACTGTGGCGCGAAGGTATATAGCTTGCCGTCTGTTGGGCTCACCAATTGCGTTACAAAAGTCACTGCTTTTCGCGTATCTTCATTTGCATAGGTATTATAAAGCCCTCCTGCGGTGTGAAGTGCATCGGCGTAATCACCATTAATTCCAGGTACATCTGCCGAAGCTGATCTGCTTGCAAGGCTATTGCCCTGGTAGCCTGAATTTCCCTGGAATTGTGCTGAAAAGATGTGTTCCTTTCCGTTTTTGGTAGCTACATTGAATACATCAGCAAAATTATCGAAGAGACTATACCATTTGCTATCAATCACTTCTTTGCTTTTGGCAGCAGCATTTGACCAGTCTTTTCGTGTGAGATAAACTTTCGATAGCAGGCTTTTAGCGGAGCCCGCTGTTGCACGGCCAATATCCTTTGCTGTTTGTTGCAAGGGGGTGGGTAAGGATTCGGCGTCTTTTAAATCTTTAATGATTTGTGCGTAAACATCTGCTTCCGGTGATTTCGCGATATAAAGACTTTCAGGGCTTAAGCTCGTGGTTTCTTTTAGTATGAGCGGCACATCGCCAAACCACCGCACAAGATTAAAATAATGCAGTGCTCTCAAAAATTTTGCTTCATTAATCAGTTTCGCTCTTGATTGCTCACTAATCTGGCTGGCATCAATCAAAGCAATTTTTTCGATAGCAATGTTTGAAACGTTGATGGCGTCGTAACTTTGTTTCCAGAGTTGTTCCATTCTGTCATTTGATGAATCGTGTGTGAGCCCTGAAATTGCCCGTACATGGGCATTTCTTGCCCGTGGTCCGGCTTCGTAGTCATCGGTAGCCATTTCAACTCCTATCTGGAGCAGGCTGTTGTAAAGCGACTGACCACTATCATATAATTTTCGGTAAGCGGCGGTAACAGCAGCGGTGGCTTGTGACTCATTTTGATAAAATTCGCTGGTTACCAATATCGATTCGGGCTTTTCATCAAGTTTGCTGCAACTCCACACCGTAAGCAAACTAACAGTGAAAAGGTACAATATTATATTCTTTCTCATATCTGATCAGGTTATAGTGTGATTTTTATTCCGGCGTAAATGGCTCTGGAAACAGGGTAAATCCCTGAATCTGTTCCGGGAGAAACATTGCTTCCTGATGTAATTTCAGGATCAAATCCGGTGTATTTTGTCCATGTCAATAGATTCTGACCGCTTACGTAGAAATAGATGTTATTTATTTTAGCCTTTTGAGTAAAAGCTTTGGGTAAGGTGTAGCCTAGATTCACATTCTTTAATCTAAGGAAAGAACCGTCCTCAATAAACCGGTCTGAGAACACAGGCGCAGGATCCAGTTTTGCTCTTGGAATAGTTTGGCTTGGATTTGTGGGTGTCCATCGATCTAATGCCGATGCTGAAGCGTTCTGCTGTCCGGTGAACAATTCCAGTGTTTGCTTATTGGCATTCAGGATCTGGTTGCCATAAGCACCCTGGATAAATATAGACAAATCGATACCCCTCCACTCAAAGGTGTTGGTTAAACCGAAGATAAAATCTGGTTGGGCGTTGCCAATAATGGTTCTGTCTAATGCCGTAGTGAAAGTACCATCGCCATTTAAATCTTTATATATTCTGTCACCAGCCTTAGGAACGGCGCTTCCGGTGTATTTACCTTTGGCAGCTTCTTCACCCGTTTGCAGAATTCCATCTGTGACTGTTCCATAGAAACTTCCCAATGGCTCACCAACACGTATGATGTAGTTGCCAGTGATATAGGATGTTGCGCCATTACCAATGGTTAATACCTTATTCCTATTTACAGAAAAGTTTACATTTGTGTTCCAGGTAAAGCCATCGGTTAAATTTCTGGTGTTCAATCCAATTTCAAAACCTTTATTGCTTACTGATCCGAAATTCTGTAAAACGGAAGTCTGTCCGGTAGTCCAGGGCAATTCTACGTTCAGTAATAAATCAGTTGTTTTTTTGTAATAGGCATCCAGTGTGAGTTGGATACGGTTGTTGAACAGGCCAATGTCTAAGCCTGTATTGTATTGGTAGGTTGTTTCCCAGCTTAACTGATCATTGGCAATTCGAGTTGGTGCGAAACCGGTAAGAATATTCCCGCCAATGATGTAGGTATAAGTTCCCAAAGTAGCCAGCGACTGATATTCTCCAATTTCAAGGTTCCCTGTAGTACCAAAGCTTGCACGGAGTTTTAAATCGCTGAATGTTTTAAGCAAAGGCTGGAAGAATTTTTCACTGCTTAGCTTCCATGATAAGGCGGCAGAAGGAAAGTAACCCCATTTATTGCCCGCACCGAATCTCGATGAACCATCAGCACGTAAACTGGCAGTTAAAAAGTATCTGCGATCGTAGTTGTAGTTTATACGGCCGAGGTAGGAATGAAGAATCCATTGTGAGGCGTCTGAAGCCGGGCGTACAAGGGTTGATCCACTTTGCAACGAATTGTAGCTCAGGTCGTCGAGTATGAAATTTTGCGCTCCTGCATTGAATTCTTCAATCCGGTATTCCTGTTGTGTAAAGCCTGCCAATAAATCAAAGTTGTTTTTGCCAATGGTTTTATTGTAAGTGATCGTATTTTCATTTAGCCATGAATACGAGTTTAAAGCACCTCTGGCGGCAGTTCCGTTTGTCAGGCTACCTTCGTAAATTGTAGCCGGGATATAACTTTTTTCAACACCATTATTTATATCAGTACCAAATAATACTTTCACATTTAATCCTGGGATGATGGTGTATTCTGCGAAGGCCGTCCCCAGTAAGCGGTTGGTGGTTGATTTATTAACTTGTTCATTAAGGGAAGCAATGGGGTTTGCGAAAATGTTCTCGAATGGGTTTCTGAGTGTGTAAGTCCCGTTAGGCTGATATACGCTTGCAGTTGCAGGCATGGTGAGTAAGCCACTAATGATACCAGAAGGAGAGAGGTTCGCATCAGATTTACTGAAATTCAGGCTGGTGCTGATTTTCAATTTTTCGAATGGATTGGCATCAACATTCGCTCTGAAACTCAGTCTGCTAAAATCCGTATTCTTAACAATCCCATCCTGGCTGAAGTAATTTCCCGAAAGGAGATATCTTGTTTTTGAATTTCCTCCACTTACGGAAAGGTTGTGGTTTTGGGTATTTGCAGATCTGAACGCCTCATCCTGCCAATCGGTACCTGCGCCGAGATTATTAATCTGCGCCTGACTCAGGTACTGAAAACGACCGTTTGCAGGCGTTGCATCATATAAGGCGTCGTTGCGCAGGATGGCAAAGTCGCGGGCGTTTAATAAATCAATTTTCTTGCGTAGCGACTGCACACCGACACTGCCTTCGTAATTGATTGCGGCACGATCTGCCTTGCCTTTTTTTGTAGTTACGATCACAACACCGTTTGCCCCGCGGGATCCATAAATGGCAGTTGCAGATGCATCTTTTAAAATATCAATGGTTTCGATATCTGCTGGATTAATGCTGGATAAGGGATTGATTAACGTACCGCTGACTACGCCAGACGTGGTTGGACTATTATAGACCGGGAATCCATCGATCACATACAGCGGTTCATTTCCTCCCTGAATTGAGCTTCCTCCCCTGATTCGAATACTTACGCCGCCTCCCGGCTGACCTGAAGTTTGTGTAACCTGTACGCCTGCTGCGGCACCTTTCAGCGCCTGATCCAGTGACGATACCGGCTGCTTTAATGCTGTTTGTGAAATCGTTGAAATTGATCCGGTCAAGTCGCTCTTTTTTTGAGTACCATAGCCCACTACAACCAGGTCGTTGAGGTTATTGGCGGTTTCTTCCAATTCGATATCAAGGTGTTTACCTGTTGCTATGACCTCGGTTTTTTTATATCCAACGTAGCTTACCAATAAGGTATAGGGGAATTTCTGCCCGGTTACAAAGTTGAATCTACCCTGGTCATCTGTTACTACTTCGTGTGTGGTGCCCTGAATGTGTACAATTGCGCCCGGAATAGGCTGTTTGTCTTTCGCATCCAGTACCCGCCCGGTGAGGGTTGAATTAACCAGAGGCTGGGTTTTGATTTGTGCCTGGGCATACACGACGCACAGGCTAAAAGCCATTGCGGCAAGCATTGGCTTTTTGATTTCTTTAAACCTGTACCTCAGTTTGTTGAAACTATTTCGCAGCACAGATTGAAAGGTCGTCCCGACCTTTTCATTTATTTGCATATCTTTAATGGGTTTATTTTGTCAGTTGGAACAGGCGCCAACGCCAATTGATAGCCTGTTTCATTAATTTGAACCTGGGAGGGATGCATTGCATTCCTCTTCTTTTGTATTAATTGATTTCTGTTGATTCCTCCTTTCTTATTTGTCTGCAACACACCTGAATCCAAGGTGTTCCATGCTGCTGTCTTCTGTAGTTTTCATTCTTCTTGCTACCCGATATCCCGAACAATAGCTGTCGTTACATAAAAACGAGCCGCCCCTGATCACGTGTTTTACGGCATAAGGCTCGTCCGGATCAAACGATGTAGCAGGGCCTTTCGGGTTATTTACACCATCGGGTTTATTAATTGTTGCATAGTAATTACTGTCATAGTAATCGGCACACCATTCCCACACATTCCCGGCCATGTCATATAAACCGTAAGCATTTGGTGCAAAAGATTTTACCGGAGCACTGAGGTAAAATTTATCGGTAAGGGTATTTTTATAAGGGAAATTACCCTGCCAACTGTTGGCTTTCGGTTTGCCCGTATTTACTGACTCATTTCCCCAGGGGTAGATATTGTTTTTTAAACCGCCTCTGGCAGCCCACTCCCATTCAGCTTCAGTTGGTAAACGCTTTCCTGCCCATTTAGCATAGGCCAGTGCATCTTCAAAGGAAATATGCACCACCGGATAATGATCTTTCCCTCTTATATTACTTTCTGGCCCTTCGGGATGTTTCCAGTCAGCTCCTTTCTGCCAGTTCCACCACTGCGAATAGTTATTCAGGTCGACCTGGGTTTTTGATGGTTTGAAAACCAAAGATGCCGCAACCAGTACGCTATCAGGTGGCTTAGGGGTTCCTGGCGGAACCTGATGCTTCAATTGCTCCCAGTCAGGTTTTCGTTCGGCAGTAGTTTTATAATTAGTAGCCTGAATGAATGCTGCAAATTGTGCATTGGTTACTTCAGTCTGGTCGATCCAGAAGCCTGAAACCTTAACCCTGTGTTTTGGAAATTCATCTGCTGAGGCTTGTTTATTATCTCCTCCCATCTGAAAATCACCATCTGGAATCCACACCATATTTTGATGACTAGTTTTATTTGCCTTACCGGCAGGAACTGAATTTGTTGCCCCGCTGAACCTGGATGGAATATTGGATTCACAGCAAATGGCAACGTTTTTATTGAATGCATTTGTTGCACCTGCGGTGGATTTAGCCTCTTTCATCTGGTGACAAGATGTGAGGGTGTAAAACATGGCTATGCCCAGGCATAATATACTTCTTTTCAATATTTTAGGTTTATAGGTATTGTTTTTGATTAAGCGAAGAGAAATCTATAGTATTAAGACCCCGGTTAATCACCGGGCTATCGGATTTATCTTCTTAACAACAACACATGTTTGCCATTCGCATAGAAAATATGGAATTCTTTATGGAATCAGGGGGGATGATGGCACCGTGAACTGACATGGTTTATTGGTTTTTAATCGGTTATCTTGGGCAAATGTAAAAATAAAATTAATAACAACAATAATATCCATAGAATTAGTAGATATAATTTAGGCGCAGCAGTTTTCCACCCTTTTTTATGTATTCTTAAATCTGTTTATTTATTTAGGTAAACAGTAATTAATGCCATACTTTTGCACTTTGAGGTATTTTAAAGCATGTCGAAATTTTTTTTCTTTTTGTTTGCATTTCTGTTGTCAGCCAATATTTTGCCGGCTCAGGAGCCTGTTACCGGAATTGATTCGGTTGCGGTGGTGAAATATCGGTACAGAAGATATCGGGTAGACTCAGCAACAGAAGCACGTCAGGTGTTTGTTACAGATTCTTTGATCAGGCACACCTGGGTGCTACCCGATAGTTTGATTAATAAGGCAGCCTTGCTTGATACACTTCAGAAAGAATACGTTTATCCCAAACTTGATTTACTTGCCTGGCAACACCAATACCAGCATTTGAAGAAAAAAGCGAATCCTTATCAGCTTGGCACCCGCATAAGAAAGGGGAATGTAGGATTATTGGGTTTTGTTTTTCTGATGCTGATCATTTTTGCCATACTGAAGTATGCATTTTCGAAGCAGCTTTACGCCATAGTTCAATCTTTTTTTAGTAACCGGATCTTGAATAATATCAATAAAGAAGATAATCTGTTCAGTTCCTGGCCGTTTTTGTTGCTTTTTGTGCAATTTGGTTTCGTGTTCGGAATGTTCTTTTTTTTGGTGGCTCAGTGGAAAGACATGTATCAGGCAAAAGACGGATTTAAGTTTTTCTTTACTATATCAGTCACGATCATCGTTTTTTATGCCCTTAAAATGTTGGTTCTAAGATTTTTGGGTTTTCTCTTTAACGTTCAGAAGCCAGTAGGTGAGTATATCTCTATATTATACTTAAGTTATTTCAATGCTTCACTTTTATTTATTCCTTTGGTCGTATCATTTGCATTATCACCCCTTAAATATGGTGAAGCATATATTGTGTTGGCATTCTTGCTGTTAGGACTGATTTTTGCTATTCAATTGTTGCGGGCGGGAGTGACGATACTTTCAAATAATAAGTTTTCGAAAATGCATTTAATTTTGTACTTTTGCGCCCTCGAAATATGTCCTATTTTAATACTAATTAAAACTATAGGATTGTAGCAGGAAAAAGGAAAATGCAAGAAAAGAACGACTCTAGAATTCGCAAAGTGAAAAGTATTTTGGTTACATTACCAAAACCTGAAACAGAAAAATCTCCTTATTACGATTTGGCTAAAAAACACAACTTAAAGGTTGATTTCAGGTCATTTATCCATGTTGAAGGAGTGCCGGCAAGGGACTTTAGGAAAGATAAGATTAACCTTGCTGATTTTACGGCGGTTATTTTTACCAGCCGCAACGCAGCGGATCATTTCTTTAGAATCTGCGAAGAAATGCGTTATGAAGTACCAGCTGAGCTGAAGTATTTTTGTCTGTCTGAAACTATCGCGTTGTATTTACAGAAGTATATACAATACCGTAAACGCAAAATCTTTTTTGGAAAGCAAACAGCGGCCGACCTTGCGGAAGTGTTAAAAAAACATGCAAGCGAAAAATTCTTGTATCCATGTTCTGACGTGGCTACAGAAGATACGATGAAATTTCTGGAAAAAAGCGGATATGATTTTACACCGGCTGTATTATTTAGAACGGTAGTGAGTGACTTGTCTGATCTTGCTGAAGTTTTTTACGATGTAATCGCTTTCTTTAGTCCTTCCAGTATTCAATCGTTATTTAAAAATTTCCCTGAGTTTAAGCAGAACAATACCCGTATCGCAGCCTTTGGTGTGAATACCAGTAAAGCCTGTACGGATATGGATCTGATCGTAGATATTGCAGCACCAACCCCAGGTGTTCCCTCAATGACAATGGCTATTGAGAATTACATTAAAGTATCTAATAAATAATACATTAAATATTTTTTGTTAGTCAATACAATAAATGCGTAACTTTGCTGTTATAAGAGAGTTACGCGTTTATTGTAACAAGAATATTAGGCTCCGTAGTTTTGATAAACCAACATTCTGTGTTAAATAATACTATTTGGCGTAAAATATTTGCTTTTGTTGATAATTTCAGTGATTTTTGAGAAAATTGCTCCTAATCGTGCTTTGCACACCATAACGAATATGAAGAAAATTTACCTTCTAGCTATTGTAGGTATAACTGTATTGCTGGCAAGCTGTGGCCATGGAGGTCAGGGCGAGTTAGTAGGGTCTTATAACCGAAAATTCAAAAACAACAGGATTCCTTTAGGAATGGTTTACATCCCGCCAGGTCATACTCCGCTGGGAGGGGCAGATGAGGATATTACTTTTTCGCAAAACGGCCCGAGCAGAATGACAACCATCAGCGCATTCTTTATGGATCAAACGGAAATTTCCAATGCAGAATACCGCCAGTTTACCAACTGGGTACGTGATTCAATTGCAGTGACCATGATGGGAATGCCTCAACAATTTACCGTTACGCCAAGAAATGGTGCCGCTACAGCAGTTGGTGGGGATAAGTATATTGACTGGAAAAAAGTGGGCTATAATGGAGCAAACATTTGGCGTGCGAAAGGAAGAGGCGGCAATCAGGCGCAGCAAAGTCAGTTAGATGGGATGTATTATTCGGGTTTAGATGCACTTCCAGGTAAGAAAGAATTTGACATCCGTAAATTTGTTTACACCTATGCGGAACTAAATATGGATAAAGCTGCGGCAGGTCATAAAGACCCTAACAGTAAACGCCAGGATTATATCGATCGCTTTACCATTGCAATTTATCCAGATACCATGGTTTGGAAAACCGATTATTCCTATTCACAAAATGATCCGATGGTTCGCGGATACTATAATCACCCATCATATGATGATTATCCTGTTGTTGGTGTAAGCTGGGAGCAAGCTAAAGCATTTTCACACTGGAGAACCAGATTGTACGACGGTGTTGCGGCATCCAGAAGATTACCGGTAGGATCAAGATCTGATTACAGATTACCTGCTGAAACAGAGTTTGAATATGCTGCACGTGGCGGTAATACCAAAACCAAATATCCCTGGGGCGGACCATACATCAGAAATACAAAAGGCTGTTTACAAGCTAACTTTAAGCCAGGTCGTGGAGACTACTCCAGTGATGGAGGTATTTATACTGTTGGTGTAAGATCTTACTTTCCTAATGACTATGGTTTATATAATATGGCAGGGAATGTGTCTGAGTGGACTTTGACTGCTTATAACAAGAGTGCTTCGCCATTGCTTCATGATTTAAATCCTAATTTTACCTATGATGCCGCTGCTGGCGATAGCAAATACAAAAAGCGCAAAGTGGTTAAAGGCGGATCATGGAAAGACACCGCTTACTTTTTACAGAATTCGGTTGGAACATATGAATATCAGGATACGCAAAGATCTTACATCGGATTCAGATGCGTTTCATCATACCCAGGTACAGATTTAAGAAATTAAAAACAAACCAAACAAGAACTAAAGACTAAAGAAAAACATCAATTTTATGGCAGCAAAAAAACAACCAAGCTGGTTACACGTAGCGATTTCATGGGGAGCAAGTATTGTAATTATCGGAGCGTTATTCAAAATCCTTCACATTGGAGGAATTGTGGGTAACTATATGATAGGTCTTGGTCTTGGCGTAGAGGCTTTCTTATTTTTCTTAACAGGATTTTTTCCACCAGAACCTGAACCAGCATGGGAAAAAGTATATCCTGAATTAAGAGAAGATTTTAAAGGTGAATTACCGGTTGCTTCTGCAAGACCTGTTGCAGCTGTTGGTTCCGCTTCAAATACAGCAGCTTTAGATAAAATGTTATCTGATGCGAAAATCGGCCCTGAATTAATTGAAAGCCTTGGTTCTGGTTTACGTACCTTTGGTGATAAAGTGAGTTCAATTTCAAATGTAGCCGACGCAGCTACTGCTACGAACGAATTTACAGGAAAAGTTAAAACTGCTTCTGCAGGTTTCGACAGCTTAAGTTCTTCTTTTGAAAAAGCTACTGCTAATCTGAAAGCTATGGGCGACAGCAATATTGACACTCAGGCATACCACGATCAGGTAAATAATCTGGCTAAGAATCTTTCTGCTTTAAATGCAGTATATGAATTAGAGCTACAGGATTCAAGCGCGCACTTAAAATCAATGAATAAGTTCTATTCAAACTTATCACTTACTATGCAGAACTTTAATGAATCAATGGAAGATTCAAAACAGTTTAAAGAGGAAGTTAACAAGTTGGCTAAAAACTTATCATCACTTAATGCGATTTATGGTAACATGTTATCGGCTATGAATAGCCCACGTGTTTAATTATTTAGTTTTTAATTTTAAAAAGAAAGCTACATAACACATGGCAGGCGGAAAAGAAACAACAAGGCAGCGGATGATCAATATCATGTATTTGGTATTGTTGGCCATGCTTGCCTTAAACGTATCAGATACAATTTTAGATGCATTCAAAAATATCAACGATAGTTTGGATACTTCGAAAAACAACGTTAATACCAGTATTAATCAGTTATTTTCTGCTTTCGAAAATTCGAAACTGAAAGAAGAGCCTGCTCGTGCTCAACCTATTTACGAAAAGGCTACCAAAGCCAGAGCAGCAGCTGATGAACTGAATAACTACATTGAAAGCTTAAAGAAAGAATTTACACAGGCTGGTGATGGTATTGATGAGGAAACAGGAGATCTTGTAAACAGGTCCAATCAGGATATTGCTCAGAATATCATGATCAACCAAAAGAAGGCAGATGTTCTGAAAACTAAAATCAATGACACCCGTCAGAAATTAATCGCTTTACTTGATCCTCAGGATAGGGCAACTGTTGCCTTCTCGCTTGAAGCAAAAGATCCTGAACGTGCGAGAAAAGGAAACTGGCAATCTACCTACTTTGGTGAAGGTGTTCCTTTAACTGCTGCAATGACGATTTTAACGAAATTGCAAACAGATACTAAGAATGCGGAGGCTGAGGTAATCAAAAAATTATTCGGTAACATGGATAAAGCTCAGGTTAACCTGGATCAGTTTGCTGCTGTTGCTGTTGCACCAACATCTTATGTAATTCAGGGACAACCGTACACAGCGGAAGTATTCCTGACAGCAAGTGACTCGAGATCCACTCCTGATATTTCAGTGAACGGAAACAAATTATCCATCAAAGAAGGAAAGGGTACCTATACTGGCGGTACCGGTTCTGTAGGTGAATTTACCTGGGTTGGAACGATCCGTGTTCGCCAAACTGACGGTCAGGTAAAAGAATACAAAACACAGCCACAGAAATATCAGGTGGCAAAACCATCTGCAAGCGTATCATCAGATAAGATGAACGTAATTTATGCTGGTATTCCTAATCCATTTTCAGTTTCAGCTGCTGGCTTTCCGCTGGAAAGTGTAGTTGCAAGTGCATCCGGTGCTTCCATCAGTAAATCTGGTGCGGGTAAATACAATGTCTTAGCCAGTGGTTCACAAGTTGGCCAGGAGGTTTCCATTAACGTTACGGCAAACAGCGGCGGTAAGACAGTAAGTTTAGGCTCGCAAAAATTCAGGGTGAAAGCTATTCCTGCTCCAATTGCTAAAGTTGGTGGCAGAATCGGTGGCGATGTTTCTTCTGTACAGTTGAAGAGCGAATCTCAGATTGATGCAGATCTGGATGATTTCCCTTTTGATGTAAGCTTTAAGATTTTAAGGTACAAACTGACTGTGATCAAGCCTCGTTCTGAAGCTGTGACCATTCAGGGAAGTGGTGGTAGCTTTGCAGGTGCAGTAAAAAGCGCTATGA
Source organism: Pedobacter frigidisoli (assembly GCF_032678525.1). Lineage (GTDB taxonomy): Bacteria > Bacteroidota > Bacteroidia > Sphingobacteriales > Sphingobacteriaceae > Pedobacter > Pedobacter frigidisoli_A. The sequence continues at coordinate 118,600 of NZ_JAVTSE010000002.1, read as the reverse complement.
ATGCCATTACTCCTGGGTCAAAAGTATTTTTTGACGATATCGTTTCACAAGGACCTGATGGTCGTCAGAAGATTTTACCTTCGGTATCATTCAACGTTAAATAAATAGAGATGAAAAGGATTTTAAGCATTGCAATTTTAACGGTATTAACAACGGCGGCTTTCGCACAGAAGAAGCCAACGAAGTTGGCGCCTAAAAAGCCGGCATCAACGGCTGTTGCACCTGTAGCAGAAACAAATACACCTGTTACATTACCGGTTAATGCTTCAACAGCTAAGAAAAAATTAAAAGTACCACCAAAGGACGGTTTTTATGCCCGCAAGGATGTAGACAGTACGGAAATGGTTCCTTTTGCAGACGTTCGTGAGGAAGATGTTTTCTATGCTAAGCGTATCTGGCGTGAAATCGATCTTCGTGATACTGTAAATTCAGTTTTGAAATCACCAAAAGGGAGATTTATTGATGTGCTGGTTAATTCAATTAAAGCTGAAGAATTAACCGCCTATTCTCCGATTGACAGTGTTTTAAATGAAGATGATGCTTTCCATACTCCCATGAGTGCAGACTCTGCGGCTAAAGCAGCGTTAGGAACGTCTGAAATTTCAAATAATCAAACCGGTACGGTAACCACAGTGGTTAATGATTTTAATCCTGAATCATTCCTGAAGTTTCGTATTAAAGAAGACTGGATTTTTGATACCAAGAGATCAATCTTTGAACCACGCATTGTGGGTATTGCGCCTTTGAAATACAATGAACTGTCTAAAACATGGCAACCCGTATTCTGGGTATCATACGATGATTTAAGACCCATTATTGCGCACAAAAGATTAATCAACACTAATAATGATGCCTCGAATTTAAGCTTCGATGATTTCTTTATCCGTCGGTTATTTGCCAGTTACATTGTTAAAGAATCAAATCCTGGTGATAACAAAATCAGAGATATTATCAGTGATCCTAAGGAACGTTTGTACGAATCGGAACGGATTAAAAAATCTGTTCTGGATTACGAACAAGGCCTGTGGGAATACTAAATAAAAAAGCTTCGATGTAAATCGAAGCTTTTTTATTTTACAAGCTATTTTTGCGAGTGATGTAAAGAGGTGGTCGTCACTGCGAAAAAAAACCTATGCATCTTGCTTGAAGTATTCGAGTAAAGTTACCGTCTGTTTTTTATTCAGTACTTCTGCCAGTTCTTTCTCTGTTGCTTCACGTATTTTCTTTACCGATTTGAAGTGTTTTAGAAGCTTATCCGCGGTTGTTTTGCCAATCCCTTCTATTTGTTCGAGCTCCGTTTTCAAAGTCCCCTGATCGCGTTTTTTGCGGTGAAAGGTGATGCCAAAACGGTGGGCCTCATCACGTAGTTGCTGAATCACCTTCAAAGTCTCAGATTTTTTATCCAGGTATAGCGGAAATGAGTCGCCAGGGTAGAAAAGTTCCTCGAGTCGCTTGGCGATACCAATAACCGTTACCTTTTTATCAATGCCTAAGGCTTTCAGGCTTTTTAAAGCCGAAGATAGCTGGCCCTTACCACCATCGATAATGATGAGTTGAGGTAAGCTTTGTTCTTCATCAAGCATTCTTCTGTAGCGTCTGAAAACTGCCTCTTCCATTGTTGCGAAATCGTTAGGACCTTCAACGGTTTTCACATTAAAATGGCGATAGTCTTTTTTTGAAGGTTTAGCATCTTTAAATACGACAATAGCTGACACCGGATATTTCCCCTGAAAGTTGGAGTTATCAAAGCATTCGATGTGTTTTGGCAGCTGGGTTAAACGTAAATCCTTTTGCATGGTAGTCAGGATGCGATCAGTCCTCAGGTCAGGATTCAGTTTTTCATACTGGTTCAGTTTTTCTTTTTTGAAAAACAAGACATTCTTTTGAGAAAGCTCGAGGAGTTTCTTTTTCTCACCTAGTTTTGGTACCGTAAATTTAAGACTTTCATCTTCCAGTGAAAGTTCAAAGGGTACAATAATTTCCCGGGAAGTGCTGCTGAACTTCGTACGGAATTCGAGCATAGCAGTGATCAGAAGCTCATCATCGCTTTCATCCAGTTGCTTTTTTATTTCGATGGTTTGTGTCTGAATGATAGTTCCATTCATTACTTTCAGGTAGTTTACAAACGCGTATCTTTCATCAGAGGCTATACTGACCACATCAACATTAGTAATTGCACTGTTTACAACAGTGGATTTACTTTGGTATTTTTCCAAAACCTCCAATCGCCTTGCATACTGATGTGCAAGTTCAAAATTAAGCTCTTCTGATGCTTTTTTAATTACGTTTTTAACTTCCCGGATGACGTTTCCGATTTTTCCATTCAGAATTTCCTTGATCTCTGCAATGTTCTGATCGTAGTCTGCTTCCTTTTGATAGGCCTGGCACGGGCCTTTACAGTTACCAATCTGATATTCCAGACAAACTTTAAATTTACCTTCTTCAATGTTCTTTTCCGTTAAGGGTAATGAACAGGTACGCAGGGGATAGGTTTCCTTGATCAGATCGAGGATGGTGTGCATCATACCTATTGAGCCGTACGGGCCAAAATAAGTTGAACCATCTTTAATCACTTTCCTGGTCCAGTATATTCTCGGGAAATTTTCATTTTTAACGATAATCCATGGGTAAGTTTTATCGTCTTTTAAATTGATGTTAAATTTCGGCTGATGTTTTTTGATTAAACTATTTTCCAGCAGCCAGGCATCAATTTCAGTGTCTACAATGGTAAAGGTGATTTTCCTGATCCGGGAAACCAATACTCTTGTTTTGCCATTAAACTGGTGTTTATCGGTATTAAAATAGGAGCCTACCCGATTACGCAAATCTTTCGCTTTTCCGATATACATCAGTTTACCATCAGCATCCCAATACTGGTATACGCCAGGTTTGTGAGGAATGGCTGTTAATGCTGTTTTGTGATCGAAAATGCTCATTGGTACAAAAATATGTTTATAAAAAAGAAATCTCTAACGATAAAGAAAGAGATTCAATTTTGTTTGAAAGTTTTTACCTTTCTGTTAGCGGTATCGGTGGTTCAGGTTAAAAGCCGAGCTTCTCATCCAGTTCATTTGTTCCTTCTTCCTGTTGCTGATACTGGTTGCAATCGTAAGTAATGGTAACGCCGGATTTTGGTGCTTCAAAATCAGCATGACTGATTTTTAGCGCAGGATTGGCATAAACACGCTTGATAAAACCTGCAAAAATTGGCAATGCAGTATTGGCTCCTTCACCCTGGTTGGTGCTGATGAAGTGAAATGCACGATCCTCGCATCCGGTCCAGATCCCAGTCACCAGCTGTGGTGTGATGGCCATGAACCAACCATCCGAGTTGTTTTGGGTGGTACCGGTTTTGCCTCCGATTGGCGCATTTACCTTGTACTTCCCAATAAGTCGGTAGCCGGTTCCACCAGTAACAACACCTTTAAGCATTCTTGTCATTACATAGGCTACCTCTTCACTCATTACTGGTTTCGGGATTTCCTTTTGGGAAAAGAGAACGACGCCATTTTTATCCTCAATCCGTAGTAGATAGATTGGTTTTGTGTATACCCCCTTATTTGCGAAAGCACCATAAGCACCTACCATATTGTATATTGATGAATCAAATGTACCCAGGCATATAGAAGGATACGGTGGCACATTGGGAATACCCATTTTCGTAGCGAGGTTCGATACAGCAACCGGTCCCACCTGTTTCATTAGATAGGCGGTCACAAAATTTTGGGAATAGGCAAGTGCTTTTTGTAAAGTAATGTTTCCAGGGAGTGGTTTTCCCGAATTTCGGGGTGTCCACGGATCGCCAAAACCTTCAATGGTAACCGGGGTATTCGCTACCGAGTAGCAGGGAGAATACCCATTTTCTATAGCTACCGTGTATGTGAATGGCTTAGCGGTTGAACCTACCTGTCTGGTTCCCATTTTTACCTGGTCATACTTAAAATGTTCATAATTGATCCCGCCTACCCAGGCTTTTACATGTCCGTTGGTTGGATCCATAGACATCATGGCGTTACGTAACAGCATTTTATAATATCGTACTGAATCGATTGGTTTCATGACCGTGTCGATATTTCCTTTCCATGTGAAAATGGTCATATCCGTTTTGGTATTAAAATCTTCCGTGATTTCGTCATCCGATTTACCTTCCAGTTTTAACGATTTATAACGGTCGGAGCGCTTAATCCCCTGTTCGATCTGTAAAGTTTTGTCTTTATAAGGGTTTCGGTCTTTCCAGCTACTGATAAATTGCGCCTGTAAAATTTTCATATACTCTTTTTGCGCTTCTTCAGCGTAAAGCTGCATATCATAATTCAAGGTAGTATAGATTTTCAGTCCGTCACGGTCCAGGTCATACGGTGTTCCATCAGGCTTATTAATTCCCTGATCCTGAAAAATGGCTTTAATATCATTTTTTAATACCGAACGGAAGTATGGTGCAATTCCATCATTTACAGTAGCTGCATTGAAGTGCAGATCGAGCGGTTTTTCTTTTTGCTCGTCGAACTCCTGCTGGGTTAATAGCTCTGATTTCACCATCATAGCCATAACGGTATTTCTGCGGTTTCTGGAGCGCTCAGGGTGACGGGTAGGCGAGTACATAGTAATTCCCTTTTGCATCCCTACTAAAGTTGCTGCCTGGGTTAAAGTAAGCTGATCCGGGCTGGTATTAAAATATACCCTTGCAGCCGATTTAATTCCATAGGCCTGATTACCGAAATCAACGGTATTTAGATACATGGTGATGATTTCTTCCTTTGTGTAGTTTCGCTCCAGCTTAACTGCCACAATCCATTCTTTGAATTTGGTTAGTACCAGTGAGAAAAAGTTCAGGTTAGATTCTCTTGGAAACAAGTTTTTGGCCAGTTGTTGTGTAATGGTACTGGCACCTTGTTTTTTTCCAATTAAATTATATCCAATGATGGTGAAAGTACGTTTGAAGTCGATTCCCGAGTGTTCTTTAAAACGGGTGTCTTCCGTGGCAATTAAACCGTTAATTACGTTTGGTGAGATTTCTTTATAAGTAACATTAGAACGGTTTTGAACGAAATAAGTTCCCAGGGTACGCCCGTCTTCAGCAATAATTTCTGATGCCTGGTTGCTTTTTGGGTGTTCGATATCCCTGAATGAGGGCAAAGCTCCAAACAATCCAAAGCCTATCATAGAGATGAAAATTGCAAAGATGCCTATCCCACCGATTAATACTTTCCAGATCACTAAACTATATCTTTTTATTTCCTGTGCAGAAAGGGCTTTGTTCATTTTGTGTGTTGTTGTTAAAAAATATGCTTCAATCAAAACAGATTGAGGGGCAAATTTATCAATTTTTAAGAAAGGATACGGCTGAAGGCCTTTACTATCTTATTTATAATTGTCTTTTAAAAAATCTAAGTACTCATTAATACGGGCTCTTGAATTTAACTTTTCAAAATTCTCCTTGCTGATGATGAAGCCTTTATAAAGGTTTGCCGGCACTTTCATAATGTTTTTCAACTGGCCTGTAATGCTCGATTCATAAAGTCTGGCATCATCAAGGTCGATAAAACTGGTCACGTAAATCAGCTGATCGTTATCCAGCTCTATCAATTTATGCGCCAAATCATTGTCGGGATAGTTTCCGCGGTTAAACTGGCCAATACCAAAACGGGATGAACTTAATGTCAATGTTGCATCTGCAACATCAATAACGTAATAATACTCCTCAGATTTTGCAGCACTGAAAATGCTTGCAGGCTTCACAGGATCAACTGGTTTGATTTCTGCTAATTTCTCAACGGGTTTGGTAACAGGTTCGGCGTCTTTTTCCACTTCTGCCGGTTTGTTTTCAGGATCGAGTGGTTTTGCCGGAGCAACCGCTGGAGCCTGATTAACAAAACGTGGTTCATTTGAATCGAAATCAATCAGCGCTACCGGGCGTTGTTTAAACTCCTCCATGTTTGCCTCTATATATTTAAGGTGATCACGAACAAGCGGTGTAATGATCATATCATTTGGATAAGTTGAAGTAATGTGATTGAACTCGGTTAATAACGCGTCTACTTTTGAAGTTCTGCCTATTGCAATCGCCTTCAAGTAGGCATACTGTGGTGCAAAATCATTATCAGGAAATGCGGTAATATTTTCATCGGCTTGCTTGATTACACCAGGATAATCTTTCTTGGCGTAGGCATTGAAAGTAAGATTGTAGTTATTGATTGCCATATTTTCCATCTGACTTTGTTTAGCGGAGTAAGAAGGATCCAGAATGGTTTTTGCAAAGCTCGATTCAGGAAATCTGGTTAATACCAGCTGGCGGTATTCATTAGATTTGTTCTGATCCAGCCCCTGATAATTTAGGTACAAGCTATAATAGATGGCAACAAGGTGATTGTTCTCCGGATACCTTCTTAATAATTCCAGGTAGGTTTTAACGGCCTCTGCTTTATCATTTAGTTCCTGTTGATAAAAACTGGCGATTTCGAAATAAGCATCAATAATTTTCTGATCTGAAGCAGCGAGCAATGTTGGCGTAACTGGTAATGCCTCCAGATATTGCTTTTCTAGAGAGGTTTGGCCATCGGCATTTTTTGTATCGGTACCATTTGCCGGAACAATCTTGTTGGCTACTTTCCCTCCGGACATGACCTGGTTATTCTCCTGGGCAGAAGACCGCTGACTCTGGCGCCAGTTATCTTCCAGCTGTCTGTTTCCCCAACGTTTCTTGAAATCAGCAAAGCCGGAGCTTATGGCTGCATTGTTATTGAAATAGAAAGTACTACTCCCTGTTGCTGGTGAAGAGGGGTTAAGTGTTTGATTGGGAAAAGACGGGTTGTTGATGGATTGGCTGCCTGTACCGGTTATGTCTGTTACCTCGACCTTAGGCATAAGGTATGCTTTTACACGGGCAATACGTTCACCTTCAGGGAGTCTGGCAATAAACTGAGCCGTATCCTCTTTTGCGATAATTGTAAATCGATCAGTTAAGTACTGCAGATTTTCTGCTTTCTTAACAATGTTGTCATAATCCTGGAAATTTTTCGGAAGAATGGCTACGGCACTGTCGTAATATAGTTTTGCTTTTACGTAATTCTTAAACTCCCTGAAATTCAAGTCAGCAATTTTTAAATAGGAGAGTGCTTTCTGATTTTGGTTTTTAGCGCTTTTCTCTACAGACTTCTGATAATTTTCCTGAGCTTTAACGAAATTGTTTTCCTTTGCAAACAGCTCACCTACCTGGTAGTAAATCTGATCAGTATAATCGAAGTTTTTATCATCTTTTAACAATGCCAGAAGAGCCTTTTCCTCATTAACTTTATAACCGCTAATCAATGCCTTCAGCTTGATTCGTTGTAAGTTGGCATGAAAGTACATTTCAAAAGGCGCATTACTGTTTTCAACTTTGGTATAATTGATAAATGCGTTTTGCAGGTCGTTATCGTTTTCCTGGAGTTGTGCCAGTATATATTGCCAGCGGATACGCAATTGTTTTTCATCAGCTAATCTGACCGCACTTTGCAATAACAGCATCGCTTCTTTATAACGTTTCTGGTAAATGCGCATCTGGGCAGCTGTAGCAAGTGGCTCTGCAAGGTCTTTTTTCAGCTCATCAGATGCACGTAACATGGTATCGATAATTTTATCAGCAAAAACCATGTTGTTCAGTTCCATCTGGCTACGGGCTTTCCAGTTCATGGCCATGATGAAAGTTTTGAGATCTGTTTTATAGGTTCTGGCTGTATAATCAAAATACTCGGAGGCAATGAAAAAGTTTCCTTTCAGGTAATTGGCTTTTCCGAGCAGCATGTAGGCATCATCAATATAATTGCTGAAGCTTTTCTCGTTAATGATTGACTGGCCTTTGGAAATGACTTCGTCCAGTTGTTTGTTGGGTGCGCCAGATGTCAATACCAGATTTACCTGTGGCTCGGGATCGAGGTAAACGGGTAAAAACTTTTCATAATTATCGGTGTAGCTTTGTAGCAGGCCTTCATTGTATTCTGAGAGGAGCACGTTAGCATTGTATATATAATTATATCTTGCCGTCAGGTTTTGAAATCTACGGTCGAAGCCTGTATCTTTATTTGCAACGCAGCCACAGATAAACAGCAGGCCGACGCAAAAAATGAGTGGAGTGAAAGCTTTGTTGATGTTTTTCAAGTATGATAATCGCGTTAGTGGATATTCAATAAACAAAATTCCGATAAAATTATTTTATCAGGTACCAGATTTTAATTATTCAAAGTTAATTTAATTATTGCATTAATAAATGGAAAATCCTAAACAAGAAGATACAAAGAATAAAGTAAATGCGGCTGCAAAATATTCAGCCATAGGCTTTCAAATGGTGGCTACCATTGGATTATTGACCTTCATAGGGTATAAAATTGATGAGGCCAGAAATAGTGAAACAAAGCTCATTACTGCGGCTTTCGCACTGCTTGGAGTTGGCATTGCCTTATATCAGGTGATCAGGCAGGTAACCAGGCAAAAATAGTCTTCACCATATAGGTTTATAGCCTTCCGGTTGCTGGCCAACAATTTAATTATCAAAATTTTGCGTCATTATGCGGATTAAAATCAGATTAAAACTTATCTTTGCGAAAGTTTTTAATAAAGAAATTATTTAGTTGAATCTAGCCAAATTTACAAGCCTGTATTTAATTTTGATTGGTATCTCAGTAGCTTTTGTAGCTACGTTACCTGCATTATTCCCGAATACTTTATTATTTGTTTCAGATTTCTGGCTGATTTTTGGTTTCATGGCAGTAATCACCTATCTGGCTTATGTGTTGGTTAATATAGGCCTGAAACGTAACCCCCAGGCTGGTGTAATGGCAATAATGGGATCGATTGGAGTGAAGATGATTTTTTGTATGGCTTTTGTGTTGATTTACAGTATAAAAGCTAAGGGAGATGGGCTTCTTTTTATACTAAATTTTTTTTCTGTTTATTTATTGTTTACCGTCTTTGAAATGTACTGTTTGTTGCGTAACTTGCGCCACCAAAATTTAAAGTAAAAAACTGCCAATAAATGGATTTTAACCAAGTTTTTATGTCGAAAGTTAAGAAGGTAATTGTTGCTTTTACGCTTTTAATAGCGTTTTTATCTATCAAGAATGATACTTTCGCTCAAGCTGACACCGTTTCTTCGTTGCCTGTAGATACAGCAGTAACCGCTACTCATGAGGCTGGAGCGGTAGCTAATCACGGTGAAGGAAACACTGAAAAAGAAAAAGGTTTTGATATTACATCTTTCATCTTCCATCACATTAGCGATAGTCATTTCTTTACACTTTTCGGTCATGGTGAGCATGGTTTTACTTTGCATTTGCCAATTATCTTATGGACTGATAATGGTTTGGTAACCTTTAGTTCTTCCGCTTTCAAATTCAATGATGATGGCAAGGAAGTGGTAGAGAAAAACGGACAGCGTTTTGTAATGGCACATAATAAAATTTATTATGCCAATGCAACGCCAAACGAGCATGGTGCATTTGTTTCTCATGTAGAAAAAGATGGTGCTGAAGTAGTAACTAATGTTCGTCCTTTAGATTTTTCAATCACTAAGAACGTTTTTAGTATGTTGTTGTCGGTAGTGGTACTGGTTATAATGTTTACTTCAATTGCATCATCTTACAGCAAAAGAAACGGTAAATCACCAAAAGGTTTACAGTCGTTTTTAGAACCAATTATTTTATTTGTTCGTGATGATATTGCCAGACCAAATCTAGGTCATAAATACAGTGCTTTTATGCCGTACCTGTTATCAGTATTTTTCTTCATCTGGATGAACAACGTACTGGGTTTGGTGCCATTCTTCCCAGGGGGCGCTAACGTAACAGGTAATATCGCTTTAACTTCTGTATTAGCAGTTTGTACTTATCTGATCACCACATTTAAAGGAAATAAACACTATTGGAAACACATCTTCTGGATGCCGGGCGTTCCTGTTCCAATGAAAATCTTTTTAGCTCCTTTGGAGTTAATCGGAACATTAACAAAGCCAATCGCTTTAGCCATCAGGTTATTTGCAAACATTACCGCTGGTCACATTTTAGTAATGTCTTTATTGTGCTTGATCTTTATCTTTAACTCGCTTTGGATTGCTCCTGCATCAATTTTCTTCGCTGTGTTTATCGGCTTAATCGAATTCTTGGTAGCATTCATCCAGGCGTTTATTTTTACCACGCTTTCGGCCTTGTTTATAGGCATGGCGGTAGAAGACCACCATTAATAGTTGAACATTATTGTTAAATAAATATAAATAAATCAGAAAATGACTGGAACATTAGCTGCAATCGGCGCAGGCTTAGCTGCAATAGGCGCTGGATTAGGTATCGGTAAAATCGGTGGATCTGCAATGGAATCAATTGCTCGTCAACCAGAAGCCGCTTCAAAAATTCAAACTGCTATGCTTATCGCTGCAGCCTTTATCGAGGCGGTTGCTTTATTCGCAGTAGTAGTTTCTTTGATCGCAAAATAATCAAAGAAAAACTCAATACAAGAACCTATTCGGGATTGCCGTTTAGGTTCTTGTTTAAATTGTTTGTTGTAATAATAATATTAGATATATAAAATGGATTTATTAGTTCCTGAAGTAGGCTTATTGGTTTGGAATAGCATCGCTTTTTTATTGTTGTTGTTTTTGTTGGCGAAGTTTGCATGGAAACCAATTATGAAGTCGATCCATGAGCGTGAGCAAAGTATTGATGATGCTTTAAACAAGGCAGAATTGGCTAAACAGGAAATGGCTCGTTTAACCAGTCAGAATCAAGACTTAATGCAGCAAGCCCGTGCTGAGCGTGATGAGATTTTAAAGCAAGCAAAGACTTTAAAAGACAGCATCCTTAATGAAGCTAAGAAGCAAGCACAGGTTGAAGGTTCGAAATTAATTGAAAAAGCCAAAATAGAAATCGAGAATCAGAAAAAAGTAGCATTAGCTGAAGTTAAAGATCAGGTTTCTACTTTATCATTAGAAATTGCTGAACGTGTTTTACGTACACAACTGGATGATAAATCAAAACAGGAAGCTTTGGTTGCGAACTTGTTAAAAGACGTTGAATTAAACTAGTTTGAGAATATAGATTTGAGACATTAGATATTAGATCTGGGTTTATTTCTCAAATCTTTCATCTCACCGCTCACATCTCACACCTAAGAATATGTCAGAAATTAAAGTTGCAGGCAGGTATGCCAAATCATTAATCGACTTAGCTGTTGAAAACAACGGTTTAGCTGAATCGTATAATGATATGGTATTGTTTGAGAAGGTTGTTGATGAAACACCTGAACTAGAAGCGATATTAAAAAATCCAATTGTGCCTTTAGATAAAAAGATTGGCATTTTGAATGGAATTTTTACAGATAAAGTAGGTAAGCTAACCCTTACATTTTTTAAAACAGTTGTAAATAAAGGTCGTTCGGCAATCTTGTTTGCTACTGCCAAACAATTCATTAAGCAATACAACGAAATTAAAGGTATTGTTACTGCAGATGTTACTTCGGCTACTGCCCTGGGCGATGAAGCTAAAGCACAGATTATTGCAATTGTAAAAAAAGAATTGGGTGCCAATGAAGTAATTGTTAATGAAAAAATTGATGAAAAGCTGATTGGCGGGTTTATTTTAAAAGTAGGTGACAAGCAGTTTGATGCGAGTATTGCCAGCGGCTTAAATAAGCTAAAAAAGGAATTTGCGCACTAAGTTTTGCGCATGGCGATAAGCGTTTTGCGTTTCATCCGCTTTACGCCAAACGTTTAACATAGAAAACATTTACAAAAAGATATCAAAATAACATAAAATTATGGTAGAGGTAAGACCAGACGAAGTATCGGCAATTATCAGACAGCAATTGGCGGGCTTCAAATCAGAAACCGAACTGGAAGAAGTTGGTACCGTGTTGCAAGTGGGCGACGGTATTGCCCGTGTTTACGGTTTAACTAAAGTTCAATCGGGTGAGTTGGTTGAATTTGCAAGCGGATTACAAGGTATTGTATTAAACCTTGAAGAAGATAACGTTGGTGTGGTACTGTTAGGTGCATCAGACGAGATCAAAGAAGGTGATACAATCAAACGTACCAAAAAAATTGCCTCTATTAAAGTTGGTGAAGGTATGCTTGGCCGTGTTGTAAATACCTTGGGTGAGCCTTTAGATGGTAAAGGACCAATCTTAGGTGATACTTACGAAATGCCTTTAGAGCGTAAAGCTCCGGGTGTAATTTACCGTCAGCCGGTAAACGAGCCTTTACAAACAGGTATCAAAGCAATTGATGCGATGATTCCAATCGGTCGTGGCCAGCGTGAGCTGGTAATTGGCGATCGTCAGATTGGTAAAACTGCTGTTTGTATCGATACCATTATCAATCAAAAAGAATTTTATGAAGCAGGTCAGCCTGTGTTCTGTATTTACGTAGCTATCGGTCAGAAAAACTCTACTGTAGCAAACATTGTACGTACACTGGAAGAGAACGGTGCTTTACCATATACAGTTGTTGTTGCTGCTTCTGCTGCTGATCCTGCTCCTATGCAGTTTTATGCTCCGTTTGCAGGTGCTGCAATTGGTGAGTTCTTCAGAGATACAGGTAGACCAGCATTAATTGTTTATGATGATTTGTCTAAACAAGCTGTTGCTTACCGTGAGGTATCTTTGTTACTACGTCGTCCACCAGGCCGTGAGGCTTATCCTGGTGACGTTTTCTACCTACACAGTCGTTTGCTTGAAAGAGCTGCAAAAATCAATGCTAACGATGATATCGCAAAAGCAATGAACGATTTGCCAGAGTCTATCAAACATATCGTGAAAGGTGGCGGTTCATTAACGGCTTTGCCGATTATTGAAACACAAGCTGGAGACGTATCTGCGTATATTCCTACTAACGTAATTTCAATTACCGATGGTCAGATTTTCTTAGAGTCAAATTTATTTAACTCAGGTATCCGTCCGGCAATTAACGTAGGTATCTCGGTTTCCCGCGTAGGTGGTAACGCTCAGATTAAGTCGATGAAGAAAGTTGCCGGTACTTTGAAACTGGATCAGGCACAATATCGTGAGTTAGAGGCTTTCTCTAAATTCGGTTCTGATTTAGATGCTGCAACAAAATCGGTTTTAGATAAAGGTGCACGTAACGTGGAAATGTTAAAACAAGCACAATTCTCTCCGTTTTCTGTTGAGAAACAAGTTGCGATTGTGTACGCTGGTACTAAAAACTTAATGCGTAATGTTCCGGTTGCGAAAGTAAAAGAATTCGAAACTGAATTCTTAACTCAACTCGAAATGCGTCATCCGGAAACTTTAGCAGCACTAAAAGCTGGTAAATTTGATGATACCATTACAGGTGTTTTAGATACAGTAGCAAAAGAGATTTCAAGTAAATATTAATTAGATACAGGTAGCTAGTATCAAGTATCAAGACAGGAAGACAATCCCATCTTGATACTCGATACTCAATACTCGATACTTAAAGAATGGCTAATTTAAAAGAAGTAAGAAACCGTATTGCATCAGTACAATCCACCCAGCAGATTACCAAAGCTATGAAAATGGTTTCGGCGGCTAAGTTGAAACGTGCCACCAATGCAATTATCGCTTTACGTCCTTATGCAACTAAACTGAAAGAGATTTTAGGAAATCTTTCTGCAAGTTTAGAGGGTTCTTCATCACCTTTTATCCAGGAGCGTGAACCCAATAAGGTTTTAATTGTTACTGTTTCCTCAAACCGTGGTTTGGCTGGTGCTTTTAACATGAACGTAATTAAAGCGGCCAACAACTTAATTGCAGAAAAGTATAGTGAGCAATTCAAAAATGGTCATGTTAGCATTATCTCTATTGGTAAGAAAACTCAGGATTTTTACGAAAAACGTAAATACAACGTTATCGGAAACAATAACGAAGTGTATTCTGCTTTATCTTTTGAGAATGTAACCAAGATTACTGATGTCATTATGGCTGGCTTTCTTAATGGTGATTTTGATCGTGTTGAGGTGGTTTACAATCGCTTTAGAAATGCTGCCGTTCAATTCATCACAACTGAGCAATTATTACCTTTGCCTAAAGCAGAAGAAGCAGCACAGGTTGAGGTTAAAACGTCAAACGTCGATTATATTTTAGAGCCATCTAAGGAAGAGATTGTAGAGCAGTTAATCCCAAAGTCAATTAAAATTCAATTATATAAAGCTGTTCTTGATTCTCATGCCTCAGAACATGGTGCACGGATGACATCAATGGATAAAGCAACTGAAAACGCAGGTGAATTATTAAAGTCGTTAAAGCTTTCATACAACCAGGCTCGTCAGGCAGCCATTACAACTGAGCTAACTGAGATTGTAAGTGGTGCAGCTGCATTGAACGGATAAGACTAAGTCGGGCGTTTCAAGTATGAAGGCATAAAATATTTAAAAATACAAAGGCCCGTTTCTTAACTGAAATGGGCTTTTTTGTTGTGCGCTGTTTGGTAGTTCAAAATTATTTTATTCTTGCATCGATTCTCGAAAGTTCAAATGTTTCCATCACGAAACGAGAGGGCAGATTTTTTAAGCCGCTAAAATTTATTTCACAGATTCGAAATGACTATCTGGTTTATGAGCCTTATCTTTGCGGCAAATAAATAAAAATGAAAAAATATATCTCCATCATTTTTGCGCTCACTTCTTTTTTTGCAAAAGCACAATCGCCGGCACGTGATTACACCAATGCCGTACTTTGGCAGCAAACAAGTGGCGAGTACAGGGCACTTTGTTTTCAGGCTTATAACTTTGCCCGCTTATCATTAAAAGAAACACTATGGGCAGATACCAGTAAAAAACCGAATTGTGTTATTGTGGATATAGATGAAACTGTTTTAGATAATTCTCCCTTTCAGGGCCGTGAAATCAGAAAAGGTTTAAGCTACAACCCCGCAGACTGGACAGAGTGGACCAATCTGGCAAAGGCAGATACTGTTCCCGGCGCACTGGCATTCTTAAAGTTTGCGGCTTCGAAGAATATCGAAACTTTTTACCTGAGTAACCGTGATGAAAAAGACCATGCAGCGACCCTGAAAAACCTACAAGCTTTTGGCTTCCCTTATGCTGATGATGCACATTTATTGGTTTCAAAGGGAACATCAAATAAAGAACCACGTAGACAAAAGATAGCCGAAACCCATGATATTTTAATGTTATGTGGGGATAATTTAAGTGATTTTTCCAATATCTTTTATCGGGAAAAGAAGAACACAAATGAACAGGTAAATGCCAATCAAAACATTTTTGGCATAAAATATATTGTATTGCCAAACCCAATGTATGGCGACTGGGAAAAGCCTTTGTATCAAGGCGAAAACCTTTCGGATAAAGACAAGGGAAAACAGCGTTTAGAACGATTAAAAAGTTACTAAGTATGTATAAATATTCGGCAATAAGTATTACTTTTGCTGCATCATAAAAATAAACATTATGGAAAACAACGAATTAAAGCACAATACAGAGAGTATGCAAACGGCGAATCAGCCAGGAATTTATAGAATGATAATTTTTGGTGTACTGGTTTGCATTGTTGGAACTTATCTGCGTTTCGCTCACGATTCTTGGCAACTCTCTTTAGTTTCATGGATAATTTTATTCATTGGCGCAATCATCGCAATTAAGGGTGTTTTCAAAATTTTAGATGCATAAATAAAATTTCTCTCTAAATATGAAGCCGATTATGAACCATCATGATCGGCTTTTTTATTTTCGAACTTGTGGAATCTCAAGCTAATCAGCATCTCCTTAAAGAGATTTTTGTTCACAGGGTTACCTAAATCACTTTTTTGTATAAAGAGAAAATAGAGCAGGATACACTAACCGGAAATGCTCACTTCTCATGGCCATTTGAAGCAATATTTTAAATTGATCATACATTTTAAACCATTGAATCATGAAAAGGAATATCATTGCTATGGCTTTATGTGCCATACTGTTTGGCTGCAATAGCGAGAAAAAATCAGAATCAAGCGATACCATATCTGTTAATAACGAGCGAACAACAGCTCAATCCGAGCTGGTAAGTAAAGTTATTAAAACTGCCGATATGCGTTTTAAAGTAAAAGACGCCGTACAAACTAAACTGGAGATCAGTAAGATTGTTTCCAATCTGGAAGGCAGTATTGTAGAATCAAGCATTCAAACCACCACTTTAGATCAGGAACGTGTTGCCTACAGTGCCGACTCACTTCAGGAAACAACCGTTTTCAAAGCAGAGGGGGTAATTATTGCCCGTGTACCTCCGGCTTACCTCAATGTTTTTAGTGATTTGGTTGCTGCAAGGGCCGAACAGATTGATAGTGCCAAAATGCAGGCCAACGATCAGAGTATAGCATATTTACGCAATAGCTTAAAAACAAAAAATAGGGAAGAAGCACTAAAGGCTGCGAAAGCGCTCGCATCAAAAGAAGCCAAATCAAGTCAGGAGCTGGTTGATATGAAGGACGGAATTGTAGACAGGAAGATGGATAATCTGGATCTCAACCAAAAGACCAAATTGAGCACTGTAATGCTAAGTTTTTATCAGGATAAAGGTGTCAGGAAAGTAATTGTGGCAAATGATAATCTGGTTGATCACAGGCCAGGTTTTTTAAAACGGTTAAGCACAGGACTGAATTCAGGCTGGCAAATGTTTCAGGAGTTTTTACTTCTTATCGCACGTTCGTGGATACTGATCGTGATCGGCATTATTGTTTTTTTTGGATTCAAACATTTCAGCACTAAACGCTCACGAGCATAATATTATTGAATTATGAAAAGAATTATCGTAGTACTGGCTTTAGCAGCAGGATTATTCGGCTGCCAGAATGAAAAAAGAGACAAATCTGTTGCATCAACTGAGGAAATCAGATTAGCTGAAATGGCAGATACGGTCGCTACAGAGAAAATTGTTAAAACTGCCGACATCCGTTTTCGCGTTAAAGATGTGCAGCAGACCAAAGAGAACCTTAGCAAGCGCATCAAAGCAGAGGGTGGGACTATAGCAGAGTTTTCAACAGAAAGCATTATTCAGGAAACGCAAAAGGTAAAATTATCGGCCGATTCGCTAAAAGAAATTACTGCCTATAGAACCGAAGGCTACCTGGTGGCAAAAGTTCCTGCTGAACGCCTGGACGACTTTACCAACACCATCGCTAAAATGGCCCTGTTTGTTGATCGTCAGTCCATGAAATTAGATGACCAGAGTCTAATGTATCTCGCAAACAAACTGAAGGCCGATAACAGGGAAGATGCTGTTCGGAGAATCAATAAACTGGCGACGAAGAAAAGTCCAAATGTAGAAACCTCGCTCCTAATCAAAGATGATTATGTCGATAAAAAAATACAGAATCTGCTGATAGACAGTCGCGTAAAATACAGCACCATCACATTGAACTTTTATCAGGACAATACCATCAAAACCATGACTGTTGCCAACGATAATGTGTATGATTATAAGCCCGGGTTTGCAAACCGGCTATGGCTAAGTATTACAAACGGGTGGACTATATTCAAAGAAATTATTCTGGGTATTGCTAATTTATGGATGTTGATTATAGTGGCTTTAGCCTTGTTTTTCATCATTAAGTATTTTGTTAAAAAAGATAAGAAGGCGAGAGACCTGGCTGCCAGAAATTGGGCTAATCAAAGCCAATCTTAGTAAGGTTTCAATGTAAATTATTGGAAGGTACGGGGCAACCTAAACAAAAAAGCGCGCTCCGTACCTTTAATTTTTAGCACTTAGTTTACTTTTTAGTCTTAACCGCGAGGCCTTTAACCTTCACTTTGTTATCACTCACAAATGATTCCCAGCCCGAATATGTTTTCGATTTGCCGCTGGTGGTCACTTTTTGAAAGGAATGACATACCGCTACAGCAAGGCCATCTGTGGCATCCAGAAACTCAGGGGTTTCCTTAAAATTCAGTAAACGTTGTAACATAGCGGCTACCTGTTCTTTAGTGGCATTCCCATTTCCGGTAATAGATTGTTTAATTTTCCGGGGTGAGTATTCAGTTACAGAGATGTTTCTCGAAAGCGCTGCTGCTATCGCCGTACCCTGAGCCCTGCCGAGTTTTAGTAATACCTGAATATTTTTACCATAGAAAGGGGCTTCGATAGCTAAAACATCTGGCTTATACTGATCGATAAGTACAACTGTTTTTTCAAAAATGCGTTGAAGTTTAAGAAAAGGATCATCAAGGTGAGTCATTTTAACAACCCCCATACTCAGCAATTCGGTTTTATTACCCTTTTCTAAGATGATACCATATCCCATCACCGCAGTTCCAGGATCAATACCTAAAATGATGCGCTCCTTTTTTTCGTTCAACATTACAGCAATATTAAGCATATTTGCAAACTAAATAGATAATCTTGACAGGCAAGCAGAAAAAAATATTATCCATACTCATCAAAGTTGCAATTGTGGTTTTCGCTTTTTGGTTCATATACCATAAACTGATTGCAAACAAGAATCTGGAAAATTTCCGAAGCCTGCTAAAAGACATCCCAAAACCTGAAATTGTTGGCGTTATAGGACTTGTTGTGCTGCTGATGTTTTTAAACTGGTTTTTAGAGGCTGGTAAATGGAAGCACATGATGTATAACATTGAACGCATTAGCTTCTATAGGGCAGTTGAATCTGTTTTTTGTGGTTTAACGATGGCAATCTTTACCCCTAATCGTTTAGGTGAATACGGAGGCCGTGTGTTCTTTTTATCCCCCAAGAGAAGAGTAGTAGGTATTGTGGCGATGAGTGTGGGGAGTATCGGCCAGTTAGTACTTACCAATGTGTTTGGCGCCATAGCTGCATGTTTTTTTGTTTACAGGTTTGTACCTATGGATAGGGTATTCTTTATCACGGTTGTTTTCTTTGCTATTGTATTTAGCCTCTTTTTTCTGGTTTTCTATTTTAACATACGCTGGTTAAACGGCCTGTTGCTATCCTTTAAGTTTACCAGGAAGTATAAAAAATTTTATAGTATTTTAGGTCGTTACCGAAAAGGAGAATTGTTTAAAATCATTTTATTCTGCTTTGCAAGATATCTGGTTTTCAGCTCTCAGTATTTCATCCTTTTTGTTTGGTTAATTCCGGGCTTAAACTATGGTGATATCATTATGATGACCTGCTTGTTATTTTTGGTTCAATCAGCACTTCCTTCGCTCGATCTTTTCGATGTAGGCATTAGAAGTGTCACTGCTGTCGAACTTTTTAAACACATCACCGATCAGCATGTTGCTGTAATTGCATGTACTGCCAGCATTTGGCTCATAAATATCATTATTCCTGCTATCTTAGGCTCATATTTTGTCTTTAAACTTAATTTTTTTGGAAATCTTAAAACTAATTAGTCTCTTTTCTGCTGCATTAACCTTTATTTATGGTTTTCTTGTGTTTACCTTTATTAAAGGATGGTATCAATTGCGCTTTGTAAAAACCATTGATCGCATTCCTCATACAAAGGTTTCGGTAATTGTTGCGGCAAGAGATGAGGAGCTAAATATTAAAAGAACAATAGAGGCACTCATCGCTCAGGACTATCCAAAAACGCTGACTGAAATTATTTTCATTGATGATCATTCTACAGATCAAACGGCTCACATTGTAAGCGCCTATGCCGATCAGGGGATCAAGCTCATTAAATTAAACGAAGACCGGGCTTTGAATTCGTATAAAAAGAAGGCCATTCAAACCGCTATTGGCTCATGCAGCGGCGATTTAATCATTACAACGGATGCAGATTGTGTAATGGGCAATCGCTGGCTTTCGGGCATCGTAAGCTTTTATGAAGATAAAGATTACAAAATGATCTCTTCACCCGTGGCTTACTTTGAAGAAAAAAGCTTTTTTGAAAGATTGCAGTCTCTGGAATTCCTTTATCTCATCGGCTTGGGTGCATCGACTATTGGAAACAAGCAGCCTTCTACGTGCAATGGTGCAAACTTAGCCTACGAGAAAAAAACGTTTTATGAAGTAGGTGGATTTCAGGGTATTGACGATCTCGCCTCTGGCGACGACGAATTACTGCTTCATAAAATCGCCGCGAAATACCCTAACCAGATTGGTTTTCTTCGAAACAGGGAAGCAATTGTTTATACCCATGCGAAGGAGAATTTAAAATCATTTATTCAGCAACGAAAGAGATGGGCTTCTAAAAGTACAAGGTATAAAAACAAGTCAATCATCGTTTTGGGTGTTTTCGTGTGGTTGTTTAACCTGAGTATCCTGGCAAATTTTATTGCAGGATTATTTTTTCCCTTGCTTTTAACGGTTACATTGTATCAGTTACTAGTCAAAATGATTTTAGAAATGTTATTTTTATGGGATGTAACAGGTTTTGCCAACAGGCGGCGCCTACTCGTACTGATACCTGTTTTGAACGTGTTGCATATCATTTATATTATTTACATAGGAATCGCAGGTAATAGCGGAAAATACAACTGGAAAGGCAGAATGGTGAGATGATGGATAATAGCCCCTCAAGAAAAGTATGGTTAAAGTTTAAGCGCAACAAACTGGCATTGGTGGGCCTGATTTTCATTTTATTATTGGTGGTGATGGGCATTCTGGGATATTTAATTATGCCTGATAGTTCTCCCGATGCAAACATCCAGAAAGTGCAGATTGCCAAGCAAAAACCCGGTGCAAAATTCATGTTTCTGATTGTGGAGCGTTATTACCATATCCCACAGGTAAATTGGTTTCAGAAAATGCTTAACGGTCAAACTCCGGATTTTAAAAGTATTCCAATTACCGCCTACCGTATTGCTAACCGGGATGTCTTCGTAACGGAATACATCGGTGAGGAAGAAAAATCGAAGGAAACGAAATATAAGCTGGCTGATCTTTGTCCTGACTGTGTGCTCCCGAATAATATCGAACGTGTTAAACCTTTGTTCGAGAAACATAATATCTATAGTCAAACCTATCTTCTGGGAACCGATATTTACGGAAGGGATTTACTAAGCAGACTCATTTTGAGTATACGTGTTTCGCTTTCTGTAGGAATAATGGCAGTACTGATATCCTTGTTTATTGGCGTTGGTTTAGGCGCTGTTGCAGGCTACTTTGGCGGCAGGGTCGATGCGCTGATCAGCTGGGTGATGAATGTGATCTGGTCATTACCTTCCCTTCTGCTGGTTATTGCCATCTCTTTTGCTTTAGGAAAGGGTTTCTGGCAAATTTTTATCGCTGTTGGATTATCTACCTGGGTTGATGTGGCACGTTTGGTTAGAGGACAGGTAATGGCTTTAAAAGAGGTTGAATTTGTTGAAGCCGCCCGTGCATTGGGTTTTACCAAAAGCAGAATCATCATTAAACATATCCTTCCAAATATCGCCGGCCCTATTCTGGTGGTGGGTTCTTCCAACTTTGCATCTGCAATATTATTAGAAACAGGTTTAAGCTTTTTAGGATTCGGTGCCCAGCCACCTACCCCGAGCTGGGGGAGTATGATCAAAGAACACTATGGCTACATCATCATGGATGCTGCCTATCTGGCCATTTTGCCCGGGCTTGCAATTATGCTAACAGTGTATGCATTTAACGTTCTGGCAATTGGCCTGCGCGACGCATTTGACGTAAAAGGGCAAAATGTTACCGTTTAATTCTAAACCAGAATCAGCTCAAATCATTTCGCTTCCCCTGTCAAACAAAAATTGAGATTCGGGTATTATAAGGTATGATCTATTCAGGCTAATATGCAAAAACTGTTAACTTCATCACAAATGCGTCTTGCAGATGCTTTTACCATCGCTAACGAACCGGTTTCGTCTATCAGTTTGATGGAACGGGCTGTTCAGGCCTTCGTAGCGAATTTTGTTAAAGAGGTAACTGATCTGAGTGCAAATATCACTGTTTTTTGCGGCAAAGGTAATAATGGCGGGGATGGTTTGGGGATTGCGCGTTTGTTATTCAAAATCGGATACAGGCATATCAAAGCATATATTGTAAATTTCAGTAATAAACAGAGTGATGACTTTAGCGAAAATCTAAAATGCCTGGAACAAACAGGTTGTGAGATTTTAACGCTGAACCAACCCGCCGGGGCAAAAGCAGTCTTAGCCGATGTCGTGATTGACGCCATTCTCGGTTCAGGCTTAAACAAGCCATTGACGGGTGAATATGCTGAACTGGTTCAAATCATCAATGCTTTTCCTTCACGCATATACGCCGTGGATGTCCCTACAGGTTTTCCATCTGAGGGAATGATCTTTGAAAACTACAATGGTATAAAAGCCTACAAGACCATTTGTTTCCAGCGTCCTAAAATCAATTTCTTTTTTCCGGAGTCGGCTGAAGCAACAGAACATTATGAAGTAGTCGAAATTGGTCTCAATGAAGCGTTTATAGCCTCTCAAGACAGCGATATTCACCTGCTGGAAGAGGAAGACATTCGCAAGATCCTCAAACCCCGAAAAACTTTTAGTCATAAAGGGACTTATGGGCATGCTTTAATCATTGCAGGAAATACCACTACCATGGGGGCTGCAATATTATCGTCAATGGCGTGCCTACATGCCGGCGCAGGTCTCACAACTGCCTGCATCCCACCTGGCGGTTTAGTAGCATTAAATACCCTTTTGCCCGAGGTGATGGCTTTACCCAGAGATGAGTACACACGGATAGAAGATGCATCAAAATATCAGAGCATCGCCATCGGTTGCGGCCTGGGTGTATCTGCTGAAAACGCAAAATTATTGGAAAGCCTCATTGTAATCGGGCAGCCTTTAGTTATCGATGCTGATGCATTAAATATACTCGGTGAAAATTCTGAGTCTATCAGGCAGTTGCCTAAACATTCAATTCTCACCCCTCACATGAAGGAGTTCGATCGCCTTTTCGGATCGCACGATAACTGGTGGAGCCGGGTAGAAACAGCTAAAGCTAAAGCAAAGGAGCTTCAGATTATTATCGTGCTTAAAAATCAGTATACTTTCATCTGTTCTCCCAATTCAGAGGTTTACATCAATCCAACGGGTAATCCTGCAATGGCACAAGGCGGAATGGGAGATGTATTAACAGGGATTATTGCTGCCTTTGTGGCTCAAAACTATACTGCACTCGATGCCGCCCTATTAGCTTGCTACATCCACGGAAAAACAGGTGATGATCTGGCCTCCGGTCAATTCGTGGTGAATGCTGCTCAGCTTGCCGAAAAGGTTTCCCACACGATAAAACAGATAATTTGATTTATTTGCTTCTGCTCTTTAGCGCTTTGTCTAATCATCAAATCGATAAGCGATAAAGCCTTGGAGTTTTGGCCTGGGAATTGACGGGGTTTTGTCTGGAAAACTAAATACCATCTCAATTATGGAATCAAAAAAAGAATACACCCTAAAGGAATTAATTCAGGAGTCAGCAGAGGACCCAAACGAGAATGATTTTTTCGAACTGGAAAAACCGGCTATGCTGGAGGTTAACCTTCGAAATCAGAAAATCATGGCTAAAGCAGGATCGATGGTTGCCTATATTGGTAATATCGATTTTAAACGCGAGGGGCTTCTAAGTAAAGGCCTTGGTGGTTTGCTTAAAAAAGCGATTTCAGGAGAAGGAACATCACTTATGCACGCGGCGGGAACGGGAAAACTTTATCTGGCAGATGAGGGTAAAAAAGTAAAGATTATCAAGCTTCAGAATGAGTCCGTTTTTGTAAATGGAAATGATGTCCTGGCAATTGACGACAGCATCAAAAATGAAATAAAAATGCTGAAAAGTATCGCTGGCATGCTAAGTGGGGGACTGTTTCAGGTGAAGCTTTCAGGTAGTGGTTATATTGCCATTACTACCCATGGAGAACCTATTTTACTTAGGGTTAGTGCCAATCAACCAGTTTACACAGATCCAAATGCAACTGTGGCCTGGTCTGAGAATCTATCTCCCAACATCAAAACCAATCTCACTTTCGGCTCATTTATTGGCCGGGGCAGTGGGGAGTCTTTTCAACTGGAGTTTTTTGGAGAAGGCTGGGTATTGGTGCAACCCTATGAAGAAGTAAAGTACGCGCAAAAATCTTAAGCAAAAAAAATCCCGGTAGTGATACACATTACCGGGATATATACTTTTCCATGACAGGCGTTAAACACCACCCATTACGGTTAATTTTTCCATTGTCGGATTTACACTTCCACCCATTGGTTCAAGTGTAACTGCAAATGCCTGTGCTTCCTGTATGGTTTGCATTTTCTGAAGCGCCTCTGCATTCGTTGAATCACTTTTTCCAAAAACACCTAAACTTACTGGCTTACCATTTACCAGTGCCCATAACTGATATTCATGTTCTGCATCAGCTTTCGGTAAATCCATCGCCACATAATTAATCAGAACGCTCTTATCATTTTTATTCCAGTAAACATTCATTTTAGATTTTGGACTAAAAGCTTGGCCAGCCATGCGAATGGTTGCCCATTCTTTGCTATCATTCATTGCAACCATGTTATCCAGGCCCTTATTATCAAATTCAAGTCGTCTTACCACTCCGGCAAATTTCTGCTTATCTAAATTAAGCGAAGCAATTTGGTCATGAGCATCATTAAGCTTGTTGTAAGTGATAAATAATGCAGCCGTGCTAATCACCAACAAAGCAATGCAGGCAACTAATGCAAAACGCAAGGTTCTGACTTTGCCATTACTGCCATCAAGGCGAAGAATTTTGGGCTCCGTAGTAGTAGTATCAGATTGGTAAACAGTATCCTGTTCAGCTTCAAATCCCAATTTTTCAAATAGTTTTGCTTCAACACCTGCAGATGGTTCTACAGCGTTTTGCATCGCATACTCTTCCATGGCCAGCTCAATAGCAGAAAGTTCTGCTTTAACCTCAGGGTTTTGTGCTGCCATTTCCTCTACCTGCAACGCTTCTTCCGGCGATAAATCACCGAGAACGTACAATTCAAGTACTCCAGATTCGATATATGCTTTTAAATTTTCCACGCTCAATTAAAACTCCTTCTCAATTCAATAATAGCCAGTCGGATTCGGGTTTTCACCGTACCTAGGGGCAGATCTAACTTTTCTGCGGCTTCTACATGCGTATAGCCTTTATAATAAACTAAATTGAGAACTGATTGTAAGTCTGGTTTCAGGTTCTCTACAAGTTGCTTAACTCCCAGTACGTCGGGATTAAAAGTAACCTTGTTTTGTTCATCAACGAAACTTACGTTATTTTCTATATCTTGGTTTTTGAGTGAATTCTTAAAATCTTTTGAGCGAAGCTTATCTATAGAAAGGTTACGGGCGATATTCATCATCCACGTAAACAAACGTCCTTTAGTACTGTCGTAGTTTTCGGCCGACTGCCAGATCTTTACAAATGTTTCCTGTAATACATCTTCTGCAAGCTCGGTATGGGTAATAATGCGGGTAATCACCCCGTAAAGGGCCGACGAATACATGCTGTACAGTGTTTTTAATACCGCAGAATCTTTCGATTGCAGTGCTAAAACTAGTTCAGCTTCGGTTAGGGATGGTTTCTTTAATGCAGTCACTATTGGTTACTAAGATACAAATCAGAACATAAATTGCAAAGAAATGTTTTGTAAAACCATTCCTGCCGGGAATGCGATTTATAAAACAATTACTAATCAGGTCTTATTTAATTCCTTCGATTGGGAACAAATGTTTCTCAGCATGATATGAAGATCGCACCAGCGGTCCGCTCTCTACATATTTCAGACCTTTAGCCAAACCAACTTCCTTGTACATCGCAAAAGTGTCTGGATGAATCCAGTCAACCACAGGATGGTGATTACGGGTAGGTTGTAAATATTGTCCTAAAGTAAGAATATGCACACCATTGGCGACTAAATCATCCATCGCTTCAAATATATCTTCCTCGGTTTCACCCAATCCAAGCATAATGCCTGTTTTAGTTCTTAAACCAAATTCAGATATTCTTTTTAAAGCTTCTAAGCTTCTATCATATTTGGCCTGGATACGCACTTGTCTGGTGAGGCGTTTAACGGTTTCCATATTATGTGAAACCACTTCGGGGCGTTCTTCCAAAACGCGGTATAAATTATCCCACTGACCTTTAAAATCAGGAATTAATGTTTCTAATGTCGTAACAGGACTTTCACGGCGTATTGCCTGTAACGTTTCGGCCCAGATAATTGATCCGCCATCTTTTAAGTCATCACGGTCTACCGAAGTAATTACGCAATGTTTAACACCCATCAATTTAACAGAATTTGCTACCCGGTTGGGCTCATCAACATCAACCGCCAATGGGCGTCCTGTTGCAACCGCACAGAATGAGCAGCTTCGGGTACAGATGTTTCCTAAAATCATGAATGTTGCGGTACCTGCTCCCCAGCATTCGCCCATATTCGGACAATTGCCGCTCTCGCAAATGGTGTGAAGTTTATGTGTATCAACCAAACTGCGAACCTGTGCGTATTCTTTTCCAACAGGCAATTTAACACGTAACCAATCTGGTTTACGTTTAACTTCAGTTACAGCAGGTACTACCGGTAAATCAATCATGATGCAAAGTTAATGAATAGGATTGGAATGTTGTAATATTGAAATGTTTGAAGGTTGTAATAATATGGTTTAAGTTAATTTCTGGTGATCATTTGTTAGTGAAAAATCATAAGCCTATCGTGGATACACATTCCGCTATTAAATCATTTCAGGTTTCTAACTTAATCTTACATTTGCAATATGAATACTGGCTTACAGCTTTATAATACGCTTTCACGTAAAAAAGAATTATTTCAACCGCTAAACGCCCCTAATGTGGGAATGTATGTTTGCGGTCCTACAGTTTATAGCGATGTGCATTTAGGTAACTGTCGCACCTTTGTTTCTTTCGATTTAATTTTCAGATACCTAAAATATTCAGGTTTTAAGGTGCGTTATGTACGCAACATAACCGACGCAGGTCACCTGGAAGGCGATAGGGATGAAGGAGATGATAAATTCGCAAAGCGCGCAAAGCTGGAACAGCTGGAGCCAATGGAAATTGTGCAGAAGTATACACTCGGCTTTCATGATGTATTGCGAATGTTTAATACATTGCCGCCGAGCATTGAGCCAACCGCCACAGGCCATATTATCGAGCAGATCGAAATGATCAAAATTATCATCGCGAATGGTTATGGCTATGAGATTGACGGTAATGTATATTTTGATGTAGAGAAATACAGTAAAGAATATAATTACACTATACTTACCAACCGAAACCTCGAAGACATGCTGAACAACACCCGGGAACTCGGTGGACAGGATGAAAAAAGGGGGAGGCTGGATTTTGCCTTATGGATTAAGGCAAAGCCGGAAACATTAATGCAATGGCAATCGCCATGGGGCATGGGTTTTCCCGGCTGGCATATAGAATGTTCGGCAATGAGCGCTAAATACCTGGGTGATGAATTTGATATTCATGGAGGTGGAATGGATCTTGCTGCTACACACCATACCAACGAAATTGCCCAGTCCGAAGCATGCAGTCATAAACAGCCTGCACGTTATTGGATGCACACCAATATGCTTACGGTTAACGGCACACGTATGTCGAAATCGGCTGGCAACGGGTTTTTGCCATTAGAGTTATTTACTGGCGATCATCCTTTGCTAAAAAAAGGGTATAGCCCTATGACTGTAAAGTTTTTCATGTTACAGGCACACTACAGAAGTACGCTGGATTTTTCTAATGATGCACTCGATGCTTCTGAAAAAGGTTTCCGGCGACTGATGTCGGCAGTAGGTTTGCTGGATAAACTCACAGTATCCGAACAAAATGATTTCGACATCAACGCATTGAGAGAAAACTGTATCAATGCCATGAACGATGATTTTAACAGCCCTGTGTTAATTGCTGAACTTTTTGAAGCGGTAAGGATTATCAATACCATTTATGATGGTAAAGGGAAGATTTCTGCAGAATCGCTCGCTCAGCTTAAAAACCTGGTTTATGATTTCGTTTTTGATATCCTTGCATTGAAAGATGAAGATGCAGGAAGCAATGATTTGAGCGGGGTTTTAGATATGGTCATTAATTTAAGAACCGAAGCCAAAGCAAATAAAGACTATGCTACTTCAGATAAAATCCGGATTGGCTTGCAGGAATTAGGTATACAGTTGAAAGATAGTAAAGAGGGTACAACCTGGAGCAAGGTATAATTAATGGCAATCGGTTATTTTTGAGTGGGCAAACGGTTTTGGAAAGGATTTACAGGACACATGAAATGTGTAATTGTTAATTACTTTTAGGGCTATACACTTAATAAAATTTTATATTCGCCAAACATATTATCTAAAATTTATAATGAAACACTTATTTTCTACAGCAATAGCTTCTGTTATAGCGCTCACTGCTTTTGCACAAAAAAACGATGGTACAACCAAATCGCTGGTCAATGCTGAAAAGGAATTTGCCAAATCGATTGCAAAAAACGGAGATAAGGAATCTTATATTGAATATTCCTCGGCAAATACACTGGTTTTCAGACCTAATCCGGTTAGTGCTAAAACTTTTTATGCCGGACAGGAGAAAGGTGATAGTGAAGTAAGCTGGACACCAAACCTCGCAAAGGTTTCACGCAGCGGAGATCTCGGATTTACAACAGGGCCCTATGAATTGGGAGGTACAGAAAAGAAATACGGACAATATTTAACCGTATGGAAATCTGAAAATGGTAAATGGAAGCTGGCCGTTGATTTAGGAACAACCAGCAACAAGCCTTTAGCTAAAGTAACCCCACAGTTTGTTGAGCCAAAAGATCATGTTGCACCAAAGTTCATGAACGAAAGGGAAATTAAAGCCGGAAGAGAAATTATTCTAACCACTGAGAAAACTTTAAATACATTACTAAAAACTCACGGTATCGCGGCTTTTGGCGGTTTCTTAACGGATAATGCCCGTTTACTTTTCCCTGGGAATGAAGCTATAGAAGGCAAAGGGAAAATCGTTTCATTTTATAATGGCATGATCAGTAAAATCAATCTTAAAACTACAGGCGTTGATAAAGCAATAGGCAGCGATCTGGCTTATACATATGGTGTTGCAACAGTAGACTATAAAGCCGATTTACGTGAAAGCTTTAATTATGTTTTTGTATACGAAAAAGCGGCAGATTCAAGCTGGAATTTAATTGTTCAGGCCTTTGTACCTGCTGAAAGATAAATACAACCAATGTGAATTGAAAAAGGGCTTACTTGTAAAAGGAGCCCTTTTTTTTGTGCGTTGTGTTTTCGTTTAAGTCAGCTGCCCTGCACTGTATTACAGATTAGCAAAATTTTCATTTGCCTGAAGTGATGAATGCCGGGCAGGGCAATTATTTTTCCGTTAAACAAAAACGAGCACTGTTTTTGCTATAAGTCAACATATTTTAAACCAATCAAACTTCTTCAAGTTTATGTATAAAAAATTACTCTTAGTTCCGGCATTCGCCATGTTGCTTACTGCTGCCTCGGCGCAAAAACAAAAATTTGATATTCAGGGAAAAGCAGGTGCAAGGGGGATCATGCCCGAAAATACGATAGAAGGAATGCTTAAAGCACTCGATCTGGGGGTGACAACACTGGAGATGGATGCTGTAGTTTCTAAAGATAAAATGGTGGTATTGTCGCAAGAACCCTATTTCAATAATGAAATTTCACTTCAGCCCAATGGTAAACCTATTACATTAAAGGATCAAAAGAACTTCAACATTTATAAAATGAATTATGAAGAAGTTAAAAAGTTCGATGTAGGCAGCAAGGTGCATAGCCGCTTTCCTGGTCAGATGAAGTTTAAAGCTTATAAACCTTTACTTTCAGAAACCATTGATGCGGTTGAAGCATATGTAAAAGAGCATAAGTTGAAAAAGCCTGTTTATAGTATTGAAACCAAAACCATCAAAAATGGTGACCATGAATTTCAGCCTGAACCGGCAGAATTTGTTGACTTGATTATGGATATCATCAATGAAAAAAAGCTTGCTAAGCGCGTCATCATCGAATCGTTTGACATGCGTACGCTGCAGTATTTACATGAAAAATATCCTAAAGTTCAAACTTCATTGCTCATCGATGAGAAAGAACCTTTCGAAGATTATATTGAAAAATTAGGATTTAAGCCAACCATTTACAGTCCGTATTCTGTTCTGGTAGGCAAGGGCCTTGTTGATCGCTGCCATGACATGGGAATTAAAATTATTCCATGGACGGTGAATACCGTTAAAGAAGTGAAGTACTTTATGAACCTTGGCGTTGATGGCATTATAACAGACTACCCCAACATTATGGGACAACTGAACAGATAAAAGAAAAGCGCTGAAATGGTTCAGCGCTTCTCTTTTATACCTACTAACTATTTTTGCCTAGTGGTGCGGCTCAGCGTGCTCTGAGTGGCTTGCCTCTGTTTTCTCATGACCATCTGCAGCACTTTCTTCGTGATGAAAAATT
Organism: Pedobacter frigidisoli; assembly: GCF_032678525.1. Taxonomy (GTDB): domain Bacteria; phylum Bacteroidota; class Bacteroidia; order Sphingobacteriales; family Sphingobacteriaceae; genus Pedobacter; species Pedobacter frigidisoli_A. The sequence goes on along the minus strand of NZ_JAVTSE010000002.1, from coordinate 88,254 downwards.
GGTCTTGTGAAAGCTACAAGAAGAAGCAATACAATAATCCAGGCTGTTAATGGTAAAGCCCAAATGCCTTTTGTTTCCTGAGCCGGTGCGTGTGAATCGTGAGCTGACATATCGAATATTTTTAATTTATGCTTTGTAATTGAGTGGTAAAGATAATAACAAAATTAAAATAAAAAGATTAATTGGCCATTTGTATCAGGATATATGTTGCCTTTTGCGTTAAAAAACTATAGTTGCACCAATCACTTTTTGGCGCTGCTTACAATAAGTTTTGTATGATTTTCTCAATCGATAACCCTTCAGCCTCGGCCCTGTAGTTGCGAACAATACGGTGGCGTAAAATCGCTTCTGCAACAGCCTGTACATCTTCAATGTCCGGAGCATATTTCCCCGTCACTGCAGCGTGGCATTTTGCACCGAGCACAAGGAATTGCGAAGCCCTTGGACCTGCACCCCAGCTGATGTATTTGTTAATTGCCTCAGTAGCGTATTCACTATTCGGGCGTGTTTTGGCTACCAGCTTTACGGCATATTCCAACACATTGTCCGTTACCGGAATATCCCGTATTAATTTCTGAAAGTACTGGATTTCATCGGCATGAATAATTTTTTCAAGCTGAACGGTTTTGTTGCTGGTTGTGTTACGAACGATATTCAGTTCATCTGCAAAAGCAGGATAGTTTAATTGAATGTTGAACATAAAACGATCCAGTTGTGCTTCTGGCAAAGGATAGGTTCCTTCCTGCTCAATCGGATTTTGGGTAGCCAGCACAAAAAATGGCTTCGGTAAAGTATGGGTTTGGCCAGCTGCAGTAACTGCTTTTTCCTGCATTGCTTCTAAAAGCGCCGCCTGAGTTTTAGGGGGTGTCCGATTAATCTCATCAGCAAGGATAATATTAGAAAAGACAGGGCCTTTAATAAATTTAAAGTGCCTGTCTTCTCCAAGTATTTCTGCGCCAATGATATCGCTTGGCATTAAGTCGGGGGTGAACTGAATCCTGTTAAAATCAAGATCCAGTACAGAAGCTACAGTTTGAACGAGTAGGGTTTTTGCTAATCCGGGTACCCCAACCAGCAAACAATGTCCGTTGCTGAAAATGGCGATTAAAACAGATTTTATGATGTCATCCTGACCTACTACAACTTTACCGATTTCGGCTTTTATTTTGTTGAAAGATTGATGAAGCGCATCAACAGCTTCTACTTCGTTTTTATAATGCATTAATTTTATTTTGCTTCTTTATGCTTCGTCCAGATTTTTAATTCATTACAGGTGTCGAACTCATCGTCAATTTTAATGTAAGTGCTTTCACGACGTTTCTCAAACCACTCGCTTAAGGTACGACTAATTTTGTCTTGTTGTGCAGCATCTCTGATTTTTGGAAAATCCTGTGCCAGATTAGCTTTGTGAGGAGGGATTTTCGATTTCAGGTAAAGAATACGGTAACCTTCTTTACCATCAGCACCTGTGTAAAGGTTCGGTTTAGATATACCTCCGATCTTCATGGTATCAATTACCAGGAATACCGATGGATCAAGCTTATCAACCGGGATAAAGGTACTTCTTGACTGAACATCTTCCGCATTCAGCATCATTCCGCCATTGTATTTGGTTTCTTTATTATCAGAAAACAAATTCGCTGCAGCTGCGAAACTGTATTTCCTCGCTACGATATTGTTATAAATACTATCTGCATGTTTCTGCAGGCGGGTTAAACTCTCTGGGGTAGTTTTAGGCATAATCAAAATATGTCTAACGTGAACCTGCTCTCCTCTGCGTTCCAGCACCTGTAAAAAGTGAAAACCGTATTCGGTTTCAAACACAGGAGATATCTCTCCGGCTTTTAGTTTAAAGGCCCATGCGGTAAATTCTTTTACCATTGTATTCCTGTCGATAAAACCATAATCACCGCCGTCAGCTGCAGATCCGGGATCCTCTGAATAAGTTTTCGCTAACACACCCATGTCTTCACCACTTTTTACACGCAGGCGAAGCGCTTCAATCTTATCGCGAAATCTTTGTTTTTCCTCCCTGCTCAGTTGTGGTTTTAGAATTACCTCTCCAATTTCAACTTCAGTGTTAAACTCAGGGATACTATCACCCAGTGATTTGAAATACTTTTCAACTTCCATCGGGGTTACATTGATGTTTTCAGTAATTTTTTGCTGCATTTTTTGAGCAATCAATTCATCCTTTACTGATGGCCTGATCTCATCTTTGTATTGCAGCACCGATTTATTTAAGAACTGCTCTAAGCGTTCTTGTCCACCGGCACGTTGCATGCTATAGCGCATACGTTTATTTACTTCATCATCTACCTGATTGTCTTCAACCATCACAGAATCTATTTCAGCCTGTTGCTTAAGCAACTTTTGAGTAAGCGTATTCTGTAAAATTTTACACTTGATTTCTTCATTTGCAGGATTTCCCTGGTAAAGATATTGGGTGTACTGTTGGTTTAAATCTGAAAGCAGGATAATGTTATTTCCCACCACAGCAGCAACTTTATCGATATTATGCTTTTTTGTCTGAGCGTAGCTGCTTAAAAATAAGCAGATTAAAGCGGTTGCTACTAAAAAAACTTTCTTCATTCTAATTATTATGTTATTCAATTTTATACTGTAAGCTGATATTATAACCTGGCAAGTTTTTTCAACTCGTTTTCGTTAATTTTTACCTGATATTTTTGTTTAAGTCCTTTCACCCAGTTTTCTTCGAGGCTTTGCTGATAATCAGTAATCACTTCACCTCTCACTTCGCTTAAAGGTTTGTTGTAATTTTGTTTGTTTTGTTTATAATAATCTTCAATTGCCTGATCGCTCTCCTGTGCCTTGTTCCAGATTTTTTGTTCTGAGGCATTAAACATTAACACGCCTTCTTTGTATTCATTTACCAGCAAATCGTGGTCCTTACTGTTAGAAGGTATTTTTTTATGGGATGCAAGCGCTTCCTCATAAGTTTTAACTTCTTCCTGATAGGTATTGCTCTTATCAAGACCCATTTCTCTGGCATCCAAAACCTTTAGCTTAAAATTTACATAAAGGTTTAAGTAGGCTTGCAATTCATTTAAATCAGTGCTAAGACTTCCGTTATGACTCTTTTTGTAAGCCCACATAAACTCTTTGGCGCTAACAGGTTTACCATTTATTACAGCAACATTCTGGGCAAATGAAATGCCTGAAACAAAGCTGAAAATAAATAAGCAAAAAGCTTTCCTCACGCAGAGCAGTCTATAAATTTTAATGGATAAAAGTAACAATTAGCGGTGCTATTATAAGATATTTAACTAATTTTAACAGAAAATATTATCGGGCAAAAATACGAATGGAAAACCAGCTTACCAACAATGCAAACGCTTTACGCTTATTTTTTACAGATGAGGTTTTTGCAGTGGAGGATAAAACCGTAAAAATGCCTCATTCTGCTATTACTGAGGCCGTTTTGCCTGATACAATTGTCGAACATAAAAAGCCTGATCCATCGCTTTCTACTCCCTCAACGGCTCACATTCCTACTGCTATATCTGAAGAAAAGTTAAAAAATTACACTTCAGAAGCAGAATCAATACCTATTGTCGCTGAACCAACAGCGTCTGTTGAATTCAAGTTCCTCGGCGGAAATAAGAAATCAGTGCTGATTCTGGTTAATGATAAAGACAACGATGTAAGTACGCCTGAAGGGCGCGAATTACTGCGGAAAATTGTTAAAGCAGTAGATCTCGCTACAGCTGATTTCGCTTTGGTAAATTATGCAAACTATACTGGGTCCGATTTCATTGCCTTGCAGCAGTTTTTCAAACCTGTTATCATGTTATCCTTTGGAGTAGAAATCAGTCATCTAAAATTAAACCTGACCTGGCAGAATGAAATTATTCTTCATGCCAATACCAAAATCATATTTGCCCCAAACCTGCATCAACTCGACAGTGATATTGCTGCGAAAAAGTTACTGTGGGGAAATCTTCAAAAGATCAAATAGATAACAGATACTCAGACATAAAGTACCAGGTTTATCGCCATGCTGCAGAGGTTATCCTCAGGTTAGTAGGTAAAACTCATATAATTCCATGAAAAAACTAGTTTTCGCAACGAATAATAAACATAAGACACAGGAGATTCGACAGGCTCTTGAAGGGCAATACGAAGTCTTAAACCTGCAGGATATTGGGTGTACCGACGATATTCCTGAAACGGCTGATACCTTCGAAGGGAATGCCTCATTAAAAAGCCAGTATGTGGTAGCACATTTCAATCTCGATTGTTTCGCGGATGACAGTGGTTTGGAGGTAGACGCTTTAAATAATGAACCAGGAGTTTATTCGGCGCGCTACAGTGGTAGCAGGGATAGTCTGGAGAATATAAATCTTGTGCTTGAAAAACTTAAAAACCAGTCAAACCGGAAAGCCAGATTCAAGACGGTAATCTCCTTGGTTCAGGATGGGGTTAACCATTTCTTTGAGGGAACGGTTGAAGGAACAATCAGAACTGAATTGTCTGGTTCTGCAGGTTTTGGATATGATCCTGTTTTTCAACCTGAGGGTTATGCCATTACTTTTGCAGAAATGAGTATGGCTGAAAAGAATCAAATCAGTCACCGGGCCATCGCATTAAAAAAGATGATCGATTTTTTAAACACTAATTCCCGATAACCACAGTCAGGAATATTCACTCACCTGCTTTTCATTGATTAATTCGAGTTTTTCAAAATAAGAGAGACGCCAGACCTGTATATCCGGTAGTTTCCGGGCAGATTGGTAGTACCGTCGCGGATAACTCACTTGGGTTTTCCTTGCACTTTGCTTGCACATTCCTTGCACCTTGTTTGGGTAAATGCAAGTAAAACCCGGTCTAAACCCATTTAAATCCCCTTTTTTCCGCATAAATGCCCTTAAACCCACCAGGAAGAGGCTTTTTGAATTTAGCTTTAGCCTTATCTTCTACCTTGCGGGCCTAATCAGATTATTTCTGAACGGAGCCTGCCTTTTTAGCCGGGATGGAGTCTGTTTTAATTAACTGGGGCCTAAGCGGTGCCTTTGTTGTATCTGCGGCTTTGCCTACTAACGGCTTTTTATTCAGTTGAGTACTATCGCTCTTAGCTGCAGTTTTGGCTTTGTTAACCAATATCGCAGCGCCCGCAGGTTTTGCAGCAATCACTACTTTAGGTTTTACCGGTGCTTTCCCGTTCTGCGGTTTTGCCTTGAATTTATTTTTCCCGGATGATCCGACAGCATCTTTTTTAGACTTTGGCCTTTCACCTGGTTTCCATGAAAATCCTTTTAAAGTAAGGTCTTTTGCTACCTTCACTTCAGGATTTAATGCCCCCTCAATACTTTTAATGTAAACAATATCCTCGATGTCGTTTTCATTGTCTTTGAAAATAAACTTAATCCGGCTGCTTACCGTCTGGTTCATCTCTTTATAAACTTTGGTGCTGTCATCCTGGGTATAATATATACTTTCTGCATTGCCGTCAACATAAAGGTTTTTGAACTTTCCGTCTTTGAAAAAGCCCGTCATCAGCCTGCCTTTGATTTGATTGAAGCGGAGGGAGTCTTTAGGGGTATTAACCAGAAAGGCATTTCTAATGGCCTGTAAATTGTTTAATTTTTTGTTTTTAAATTGTACATAGATGGTATCGCCAATTTGCTGAGACCCTTCCGACCAGATGATCGGGTTATTGTACAACCGTAATGTAGAATCAGCACTGGTGTAAAATAAACTATCGGTTTTTGCCTGTATGTTGGTTTTGAAAACTTTCACACCATGGTAAGCCTTTATAACCCGTGCCTGAAGGGTATCTGCCGGATTTCGAACAGTGGTATCCGTTCTTTTAAGCGAAATTTTCTGGTTCGCCGTAAGCTTGCTTTTATCTGTTTTAGATACCAATTTATCCAGACCTTTATTCAGACTATCCAGATTTGCTTTTGGCGTTTTCTTTAGTGCGTCAGCCACCTTGGCGCCCGACTGCTTTTTCAAACTATCAGCGTTTAATGTCGGAAGATTTTTCACTATAGAATCGGCCTTGTTTTTTAGAATATTACTTTGCTTTACACTATCTGGCACTAAAACCTTTAATGTTTTCGCAGTAGAGTCTATCTGGTCTTTGGCTGCGTTTTTATCTTTTAACGCATCAGGAGGGATTACACCTTCTTTGCCATCTTTTGGCTTGTTTTTAGCATTTTTATTTTTTCCACCACGCTTATCCTTTTCTTCCTTAGGGGAAGTCATTTGTTTAAGTTCTGCTTCGGTTATTTTTTTTTCTTTTGTCCCACCAGTTTCTTCATCATCATCTCCAATCTGATTATCGGCCTTGATGGAGATTTTAGGTATTAGTTTCAATGACTTTTGTAAAACCATTTGCGTCTCCAGGGTATCGGCACCCATCCATAAACTATCAGGTTGCTTTTTGTTTTTTACAGTAACAGAATCTTCGGTTCCGATACCCAGATAAGCATTTTTGGTAACCAGGGTTCGCTGATCTGCTTTGTAATAGTACCCTAAATCACCAAACATTTTCATTTTGTCCTTGGTGTCAGAAAATACAATGTTTTTAACAGCCCGGCCATAGCCTACTTTGCCATAGTAATACAAACTATCGCCCTTCAGTGAGCGGGTACCTTGGGTATAAAGGTTTTTCTTGCCGAAATAAGCATCTTCTGTAGAAGTGTTATAGGCGCCATTTTCAGTGTAAAGGTTATCGTCTTTACCTTTAATGTTGGTTGGGCCATAAAAATATGTCCATTTGGTTTGGGTGTTATAACGCATCGTATCCGACTTAATGGTTACCTGGGGTGTAACCACTACTACATCATACCTGAAATAGGAGTCGTTGCTCGTACTAAAGTAATAGCCGTTCTTGCTGGTAAGGGTGACTTCCTTGTTTACAATCTTGCCTCCTGTTGTATAGGTGCCTATTTTGCTTAGCGTGTTATAATCTAAAATATTAGTTGTTAAAATGGATGTGGGATCAATCATTTTAACATTCCCTGTCAGGTGAGCCTGTTTTTTATTACCATCATATTCCAGTTGATCGGAATAAATATCTGTTGTTAGCTGGTTAATATGAACGTTTTGATAAGCCTCGAAATAGTTTCTCTTGTTGTAATATACGGCGCTATCGCAGGTCAGCGTAGCGTTATCTTGTTTAAAAACGGGGTTTCTAAGGCGGGTTAAATTATTCTTTATATCGCCATAAATTTTTGAATAGGAAACAATTTCGATTTTCGAGCCCTTTTGCTGGCCGAGTAAAAAGATTGGACTGATTAGTAATACGAAAAAGACAAATAGTTTTTGCACCTTACAAAGTTAGTTTTTTGTTCCGAACGTTCGGAATACCAGTTAAAATTAAATATTTTTGACAAATGTTACCCGTACAGCAATTTCAGGACTTCATAGCGCAGCATAAGCTATTTCTTGCGGATAACAAAATTCTTTTGGCCGTTAGCGGGGGGAAAGACTCGGTATTAATGGTTCATTTGTTCAAGGCCTTAGGCGCAAATATTAGTATAGCGCATTGTAATTTCAATTTACGCGGAGAGGAAGCGCAACGGGACGAAAGTTTTGTAAAACTACTTGCCGAAACCCTTAATCTCCCTTTCCATATAACGCATTTTGATACTAAAAAATATGCAGCGGAAAATAAAGTTTCCACTCAAATGGCTGCACGCGATTTGCGCTATACCTGGTTCGAGGAAATCAGGCAACAGTATGGATATGAGTATATTGCTTTAGCCCAGCATCAGAATGATGCTATCGAAACAGTGTTAATCAATCTCACCAGAGGAACAGGCATTAGTGGCTTGCATGGCATTGTGCCAAAGAGAGGCAGACTGATTCGTCCGCTATTGTTTTTAAACCGTGAGCAGATTAACCATCTGGTTGATGAAAATCACCTTGATTTTGTTGAAGACAGCTCGAACCTAAGTACCAGTTATACCAGAAATAAACTGCGTTTACAGGTTATTCCTCATTTGCAGGAGATCAATCCAAATCTGGAAAAAACGTTTGCAGAGAACATTGCCCGTTTTGCCGAAATCGAGTCATTCCTGAAAAAGCAGGTCAAAGTATTATGCGAAAGATTATTAAGAAAAAAAACAGACGGGATTTATCTTTCTATAGCAGAGGTCAAACAATTATCGCCCCGGAAATTACTGTTATTTGAATTACTCAAGCCCTTTGGTTTTACATCAGGTGTAATTGACGATGTGCTGAATAACCTGGATTCCCCAAGCGGAATACATTTCTATAGCCTTACGCATGAGCTCATTGTTAACCGGGGTGATCTTGTAGTGGTAGAAAAAATGAAGGGTAATTTACCCAATCAGATTTTCCATCCTGCAACAGCCCAAATCATTTTCGGAAGTCAAAAAATTTCATTAGTACACACAGAAGAAATTAAGTATGAAGTGAACGTTAATAAGGCATTTGTTGATGCTCAACAACTGATTTTTCCATTAGTCGTTAGAAGCTGGCAAAATGGCGACAGGTTTATTCCCCTGGGCATGCGAAACCTTAAAAAATTAAGCGATTATTTTATTGATGAGAAAGTACCTGTACACATCAAGCGCGCTTGCCCGATTCTTGTAAACGGTAATGGCGATATCATCTGGATTGCAGGCATGCGGCAGGATAATAGATATAAATTGTCACAAGCAACCAAAAAAGTTGTTATATTCGAACTCAAAATTATTTAAGTGGAAAGCAGGTACGCCTATATCGAAAAACAATACATCGGCCGTGATTATGTTCGCATTTTCATCCGCTTGATTATGGCTGCCTTTTGTTTTGCCGCTTACGTATACGAGCGTGACCGCGACAATACACAGGACCTTTTTCTGGTTGTTGGCTTCGGTATTATCGGTGTTTCCATGCTGCTGCTGTTTTTAATCCAGTATAAAATTATAGTGGATAACGGCAGTATGATTCTCGACGGCCTGTGGACTACCAAACGTGTTAAAATTGATCTCAATAGTATCGTTGACGTAAGGAAAGCCACCTATAGCCGCTACTTTTTCAACAACCCGGTATATAATCTCCATACCAAGGGCACCATCCGTTTTTATTCTTCTGGTAAAGACGCAGTGGTACTTACCGATCGCGATGGCCTGGAATACTTCATCGGAACGCAGCGACCAAACGAGCTTTTTCTCGTCATTAAAGAAGAGATGCGTAATCTGAAGTAATCAAGTGAATTTACAATCCGGAATTTTATTCTTTTATCTAGCCTCACTGGTCTCTTTTACAGAATTCTCCGGTCTCTTTTTATTGCAATCCACCGACACATATTATACATTAAAATCGGCTACATTTGCATTAACAACAACGCATTATTAAATGAAAATAGGAATTGTTTGCTACCCCACTTTTGGCGGTAGTGGAGTAGTTGCAACAGAGCTTGGAAAAGCCCTTGCAAACGAAGGACACCAGGTTCACTTTATTACCTACAGCCAGCCTGCGCGGCTCGATTTTTTCTCGGCAAACCTGTTTTATCATGAAGTTTCTGTACGTGATTATCCATTGTTTGACTATGCACCATACGAGTCTGCACTAGCCAGTAAACTGGTTGATGTAGTTCGGTTTGAACAGCTTGATGTGTTGCATGTACATTATGCAATTCCACATGCCTCGGCAGCCTTCATGGCGAAACAGATTCTGGCCAGTTACGGCATTCATATACCCGTTGTAACCACATTACACGGAACTGATATTACTTTGGTAGGGAAAGATCCAACCTATAAACCTGTGGTTACATTCTCCATCAACCAGAGCGACGGCGTTACAACGGTATCGGATGACTTAAGGGAAGACACTTACAACCACTTTGAAATTACTAAAGAAATCAAAGTAATTCCTAATTTTATCGATTTCAGCCGTTTTAGCTTGCAGGCCAAAGACCATTTTAAAAAGGCAATTGCCCCAAACAATGAACGTATACTGATTCATACATCCAATTTCAGAAAGGTTAAACGAACTGCTGATGTAATCAGAATTTTTGAAAAAGTGCAGGCTGTTATTCCATCTAAGTTATTGATGGTTGGCGATGGGCCTGAGCGCGCTTATGATGAACAACTTTGCAGAAGTCTGAACATTTGCGACAGTGTAAGGTTTCTGGGTAAGCAGGATGCGGTCGAAGAAATCCTTTCTGTTTCCGATTTGTTCCTGATGCCATCAGAATCTGAAAGCTTCGGTTTGGCAGCATTGGAAGCAATGGCCTGTAAGGTTCCTGCCATTACAACAAATGCAGGTGGTTTACCTGAATTAAATGTTGATGGATTTTGCGGCTATATGAGTAATGTAGGCGATGTAGATGCGATGGCTGCAAATGCAATAACGATCTTACAAAACGACGATACCTTACAACGGTTTAAAGAGAATGCATTTACAAGGGCGCAGGATTTTGATCTCAAAAAAATCCTTCCGTTTTATATTGATTTTTATAAAGAGGTTATCGAAAATTCGATGCAAGTCAAATACTAAAATTTGCATTTCTGTTGCTTATTGGTTTATATTTAAAGGCTTAAGTATGCCTTGAGCAACAGAAAATCTTTGTTTCAGCAAATTTGAACGTGATCAAACGTTTGTCTTTCCGGCAGATTTTTTCGCCTGAAAAGGATAGAAACAACAGTTTTTCTAAAAGAAAATCGTGCTGCTTCATCTTTTTAAATAAATATCCCTATTAATTGTCAAGATCTTTCTTGTGATGCCGAACCTTAGAAAAAAAATGAACTAAAATGAAAATCAAACTTTTTTCGCTGCTTTTAATCTGTGCGATGGCATCAAATGCTGATGCCCAGACCAAAACTGCTAAACACACATTTGCTATTGCAGATGGCAACTTTCTGCTCGACGGTAAAGCCATTCAAATTCATAGTGGTGAAATGCACTATGCCCGGATCCCAAAGCCTTACTGGCGTCATCGGCTCAAAATGATGAAAGCAATGGGCTTAAATGCTGTAGCTACTTACGTTTTCTGGAATTACCATGAAACCGCTCCTGGTGTGTGGGATTTCAAATCGGGAAATAAAGACGTTGCCGAGTACATCAAGATTGCTCAGGAAGAGGGGTTGTATGTAATTCTTCGCCCCGGTCCCTATGTTTGTGCTGAATGGGAGTTTGGTGGATATCCATGGTTTTTGGTGAAAGTTCCGGGAATGGTCATCCGAGGCAACAATCCGCAATATCTTGCAGCAACAAAAGCCTATTTCACCGCGCTATATGGTCAGGTTAAGAATTTATTGGTTTCAAACGGCGGCCCGATTATTATGGTTCAGGGAGAAAATGAATTTGGTTCATATGTGGCACAACGTAAGGACATCAGTATAGAAGACCACAAAAAATACAGTGCTGCAGTGTTTCAGCAATTAAAGGATGTTGGATTTAATGTGCCATTTTTTACATCTGATGGAAGCTGGTTATTTGACGGGGGTGCCTTACCAGGTGCCTTGCCTACTGCAAACGGAGAGGATGATGTAGCTAAACTCAAAGAAACCGTTAATAAGTTTAACGGTGGGAAAGGCCCTTACATGGTAGCAGAGTTTTATCCGGGCTGGTTAGATCACTGGGCAGAGCCGTTCCCTATAGTTTCCTATAAAAATGTCGCCAAACAAACGCAAAAATACCTGGATGGTAACGTTTCCTTTAACTACTATATGGTACATGGCGGTACAAATTTCGGCTTTACTTCGGGGGCTAATTATGATAACAAACATGATATACAGCCAGATTTAACCAGTTATGATTACGATGCGCCTATCAGTGAGGCTGGCTGGGCCACTAAAAAATACGATACTTTGCGATCGATGCTTAAAACTGCAGATACGCCGCCTGTGCCTGCAAAGAACCCAGTCATCGAGATTAATAATATTGCATTAAATCAGTTTGTAGATTTAGATGATATCAGAAATAAAATAGCGCCTGTAAATGATGATAAGCCTTTAACTTTTGAAGAATTAAACCAGGGACACGGTTACGTTTTATATAGTAAAAAATTTAACCAGCCCATAAGTGGTAAATTAGAACTGGCAGGTTTGCGCGATTATGCGATTGTATATGTAAATGGTGCTAAGGTTGCTGAATTAAACAGCTATTACAAAAAGTACGACTGCGAGATTGATATACCATTTAATGCAACGCTTGATATTGTGGTGGAGAATATGGGAAGGATTAACTACGGCGCCAAAATTACCAATAGTACAAAGGGAATTATTTCGCCTGTTATCATTAACGGACAAACCATTACAGGTAACTGGGATATGTACAAACTGCCTATGGATGTTGTGCCCGATCTAACCGGCGCCAGGAATACTGCCACTGCAGGAAGGCCAGCGCTGTATGGAGGTAGTTTTAATCTGACCAAAACAGGTGATACCTTTCTGGATATGCGTGGCTTTGGAAAAGGAATTGTATTTGTTAATGGGATTAATATAGGGCGTTACTGGAGCGTGGGGCCCCAGCAAACCTTATACCTGCCAGGTTGCTGGCTTAAAACCGGTAAAAATGATATTGTAATCTTCGAACAAAAGAATGACGTGCTTCAAAAAAGCTTAATTGGATTAAGTGCTCCAGTTCTTGAAGAACTTAAACCCGAAAACGGTTTGCCAAAATAGTTCAAAATCTCCTTCTATAAATTAAGGTCGCCCATATCGGGCGACCTTTTTTGCTTTCTGGGTTCAAAGGGCAGCCATTCCAATTGCTTAAAGGCTATAAAAGAAATACTTGTAATTTTAAAACTTTCTCAAAATCAAATCATTATAAATCGTACCTTTGCCGCAAATGAAGAAAATAGTAGATTATAGAAGGCTTTTGAGTGTAGATAAAACCGCCAAGCTTGCAGACCTTAAGTCGGTTTATAGAACCCTGATGAAAGAATACCACCCTGATAAGTTTCAGGTAGAGGAGGAGAGACTGGAGGCAGAGGCAAAGAGCAAAGAGATTATCGAAGCTTATCACTTCCTGGTTAGCATTGCACCTGAAACATGCGAACAAAATTTAGAGATTTACACACAAACCATTACCAATTCAAATATTCTTGATTTCGAATATAAACAATCGGTATTAAACATTCAGTTTTTCGATGGTAGTGCGTATGAGTATTTTGATGTACCAAGAGCAATCTATATCAAACTGGTTAATGCAGATTCACCAGGTCGTTTCGCTCGCCGCCACATTTGCAATTCTTACCCTTACCGTAATGTAGCTAAAGTTGCTGAAACAGCTTAGTTAGATATAGTGAAACAAAATACAGACTTACAGAAATGTGAATCTTTTTTTTGTTTATTTATCGAACACCAGGCAAACAGGAGCGCCTACATCAATTCTGTTTCCGCTGTCGGTTAGTTTTCCTGTGGTTTTATTGCGGTTGAAAATCACGACGTTGTTGGTGTACTGATGGCCCACTAATAAGAATTTGCCGGATGGATCGATCGAAAAGTTTCTCGGTCCCTTTCCTAAGGTACTTACCGTTTCGATGAACTTTAATTTTCCATTTGACAGGATGGAGAAGGCAGAGATACTATTGGCATCGCCACGATTGGTTTCGTATAAAAATTTACCGTCAGGAGAAATGTGGATATCTGCCCCGTCAATTTTTCCTTTAAAATCTTTAGGGGTGGTGTTGATTTCCTGCATCTTTCTCAGGCTTCCATTGGCGTAAGCAAATACAGAAACAGCGCCATTGAATTCGTGGGCCAGGTAGGCAAATTTACCATTCGGGCTAAAAGTGATGTGTCTTGGCCCGGTACCTGGAGTAGCTTTGATAACTGATTTTTGAGTTAGCGTTTTCTCTTTTCCAACGGGATTATAGTTGTAAATATAGGTTTGGTCTTCGCCCAGGTCATTAACCACCAGATACTTATGGTCTGGCGTAAAATTAGTCATGTGCACATGTGCACTTTTTTGTCTGCCTTGCGGATCGATACTTTTTCCCGTGTGTTTAATTACCTGAATGGCCTCTGATACTGATCCGTCAGCCTCACGGGAGAAAACAGCCAGGCTCCCGCCTGAATAGTTTGCTACAATGACATTTTGATCATCTACGGTAATAAAACACGGATCAGCACCATGGCTATCTACCTTATTCAGAAAAGTTAAATTACCAGTCTTTGCGTCATATTTAAAAGCACTTACGCTACTTGTGTTGCCGGTTTCGTTTACTGCATAAGCAAATTTTCTATCTGATGAAATAGCAAGGTAGCTCGGGTTTGTTGTATCCCGGGTTACGTTTTTAAGTGTCGCTGTTCCGCCAGTAATATCAAAACTATAGGTATAGATGCCCTCGCTCTTTCCGGGGGCCGTATAAGTTCCAACAATAAGGTTGTATGTGTTTTGCTGAGAGAAAGCGGCTGTCGATAAGAGCGACATTAAAAATATTCCAAAGTACCTTTTCATAATTAATCCTTGTGTTCAACAAATATGAGAAAAAAAATGTTCAGCCATTGGTTAAATAATCTTTATAAAGCCAATTACGCAAACGTTTTTAATAGCGATACGATAGTGCGGGATAGAGTTTAAACGTATTTTCCAGTGGTATTTAAATCAAAAAAGGCAACCTCTCGGTTGCCTTTGTATTTTATTTTATCAGGTGTTTGATCTGAATCAGTTCATGATCTTCGAGGTAACGCCATCTGCCACGAGGCAAATCTTTTTTAGTTAAATTTCCGTATACTACACGGTCTAATTTTTCTACGCTATAACCTAAATGTTCGAAAATACGGCGAACAATTCTGTTTTTACCACTGTGTATCTGGATACCAATTTCTTTTTTGGTTCCACCCGCAACATAAGATATGTTATCTGGTTTAATCAAGCCATCCTCAAGTTCTAAACCGAAAGCAATCTTATTTAAATCGCCTTGTGATAAAGCCTTATCTAGCTCAACGTTGTAAATTTTGGTAATCCCGTTCTTAGGATGAGATAATTTATCTGCCAGGTCACCGTCATTTGTCATTAACAATAAGCCGGTAGTATTGCGGTCTAAACGACCAACAGGGTAAATACGTTCGCGACTGGCTTTATCCACCAATTGCATCACTGTACGGCGTTCCTGAGGATCGTCAGTAGTGGTGATATAATCTTTTGGTTTGTTTAACAGTACGTAAACTTTTTTCTCACGTTTTAATAATTCACCATTATAGCGAACCAGGTCCTTCGCAGGGTCAACTTTGTGTCCAAGTTCAGTAACAGCCTCGCCATTCACGGTAACTACACCAGCTGCAATTAATTCATCAGCCTTACGGCGAGAGCAAATTCCGGCATTGGAAATATATCTGTTCAGGCGAATTAAGCCTTTATCTTCGTTGGTTTTGCGGGCAGGGGCAATAACCGTTCTTTCGGGGCGGTTAAATTCAGTGTCTCTCGGTGCCGCATCCTCGCGTTTTCTGAAAGGACGTGTATCACCTTCCCTTGGTTCCCTGGGCTTTACATCTCTTGAGCTTCCGGCACTTGGCTTAAAGTCATCAGATTTTCCACCTCTGGATTTATAATCCTTATAGCCACCTTCTCTTGGTTTGAAATCTCTCGATCCACTGTCTTTCGATTTGAAAGTACGTTCCCCAGTTCTCGGTCTAAAATCTCTCGAATCTCCATCCTTAGACTTGAAATCACGCTCTCCTGTTCTTGGTTTGTAGTCTCTCGCTCCACCTTCTCTTGATTTAAAATCTCTGTCTCCTGTTCTGGGTTTAAAGTCTCTTGATCCACCTTCCCTTGGTTTGAAATCACGATCGCCGGTTTTGCTTTTATAATCTCTTGATCCGCCTTCTCTCGATTTATATCCACGATCTTCTGATTTTGCACCAGCATCTTTAGATTTAAATTCACGGTCTCCAAATTTGAAACTTTGTGGTTCTGCATCTTTCGATTTAAAATCACGTCCGCCACTTCTTGGTTTGAAATCTTTTTTGTCGCCGAATGATTTCGATTTGAAATCCTTACCGTCTGCGCTTCTGGGTTTGAAGCCTTCTTTTGAATCGGATGATCTTTTGAATTTACTGTCTTTATCAGATCCGGCTGAATTACTTCTGCCTTCTGTTCTCCGGTTGCCCGGTTTGGACTTGTCATCCCGACTGTTCCTGTTGTTTTTATTTATCATGATACGCTTTTAACCGCATTGGAAATGCGGGCTGCAAATTTATGAAATAATGCTGAACAAAACAATGTGCAGGAGTCGAAAAATTTAGCTCAAAAATAGCCTCTAAAATAGAAAAAATGAGTCGAAAATCAAAATTTAAAATCCACGTTTTAAGCACTTTAAAGGCCGTTTTTCGGGGTGTTTATTGTAACTATTTGATAATGTGCTTATTATTTTTTAGCTTTGCCGACGTTTTTATATAAGTTTCACCAAAAAAAGGAGGAAGATGTTAAAGAAACACATCGTACCATTTTCAGTAGTGGCAACACTATTTATCTTGGCAAAAGTGTTCACTTACCAAATGCCCTTAGTACAAAAAAGTCTTTTTAAGGAAGAAAAATTAAGCTCTACAATAACAAAAACTGATAGTATCAAAGTTCAAGACGTTGTGAAACCTCTTACTTTAATGGCCCAGTTAAATTTCGCGGATGAAACCCTGCCTTTGGGCGATAAAAGGGTAGAAAGAAAAATGAAAAAAACTCTTGCCGCACACATGTACAAGAACACACAAACGAATATCTTGCACAAAAAGGCTGCAATATGGTTTCCTGTAATAGAGCCAATTCTTGCCGCCTACGGAATTCCCAATGATTTCAAATATTTAGCCTTGGTTGAATCAGGAATGCGGGAAGGAATTTCGCCTAAAGGTGCAGCAGGAATCTGGCAGTTTATGCCGGGTACAGCGCGTACCTATGGATTAAAGGTAAACACTAGCGTGGATGAACGCTATAACTTGCGTAAGTCAACCATCGCAGCCTGTAAGTACATTAAAGAAATGTATAGAGGGCTGGAGAGCTGGACGCTAGTTGCTGCTGCTTACAATGTTGGCGATGGCCGCCTGCGCAAGCAGATCAATAATCAAAATCAAGATAATTACTACAAAATGAGACTAAACCGTGAAACGGGTGGTTACGTATACAAAGTAATTTCCATGAAGCAGATTATGGAGCACCCTAAACGTTACGGATACGAAAAACCGCGTGTATTATTGGCGTATAACGCCGAGTAATAGAATTAAGATAAAGACAAAGCATTTGGTAAGGCGTCCCGATATAAAATCGGGACGTTTTTTTTTGAATGTATTTTCCCCCACAGTCCGTCCCTGCAAGTCTTTATCCGTTCAGCTTTAGTCTTTCAACATTAATCCTTTTCTTTGCACTATGTTCAAACTGCGCACCAATAAAATCATCAATCAGCCTGGCGAAAATATTACTTTTCAATTTGAGGAGGTAGAAGGGAAATATCCCAAATACATGGCAGGGCAATTTGTTTCTTTGGTTTTTGAAGGCAAGCATGGTGAAGTTAGACGATCTTACTCCTTCAACAGTTCGCCTGATGTAGACGAACCATTGGCTATAACAGTTAAAAGAGTAGAAAATGGTGAGATTTCCAGATTTTTGCATCATAAAACTGCTGTTGGCGATATAGTAGAGGCACAAGAACCGCAGGGACTGTTTAGTTATTTGCCCGAAGAGGAGCTGGAAAGGGATCTTTTTCTATTTGCTGCGGGAGTGGGGATTACGCCGCTTTTCTCTATCCTCAAAACGGCATTGGTTCGCGAAACAAAATCATTGATCACCTTAATCTACAGTAACAAGTCAATAGATGACGCTCTGTTTTATAATGAATTGATCGAGTGGCAGCAGAAATATCCTGAACGATTGAAAATCATTTGGATATTTAGTAATAGCAAAAACCTGATGACTGCCCGACTGAATAAATTTTATATAGAAAAGTTATTAAAAGAACATTTACATTTTGAGCGGGATAAGGTTTTGTTTTATACCTGTGGGCCTATCATTTATATGGATCTGTGTAGGATAACTTTACTTGGGATGGGTTTTGATATCAAGCAGATTAAAAGGGAAACCTTTGTTTTACCCGAGGATGAAGTGGATGAGGATGATGGTTCGGAGAAATCAGTAGATAAAACTACTTATTCCGTAATTTTGAATTTTAAAGGCGAAACTTATTATCTGGATGTTCCCTGGCCGAAACGGATTTTGGATGTAGCGCTCGAAAATAAAATCAAGCTACCTTATAGTTGCCGCGGAGGAGTTTGCAGTACCTGCGTGGCCAATTGCACCCGTGGAAATGTGCGCATGGATTATAATGAGATACTCACAGATGAAGAAATAAAAGAGGGAAGGGTTTTGGTATGTACCGGTCACCCGACTGAGAACGGGACAACCATAGAGTGGTAATGGTTTGCGGCATTTCAATATATCTTACCAGGAAATAAAACCATACAGCATTCATCAACGTTTATCTCGGATATGATGAAAATTTTTTTAACGCTCATTTTATCTGTTGCCGCCTTTCAGCTACAGGCACAAGACTCCTTAGCCATCAGGAGGGAATATGCCAACAAGCAATACGTGTCCCTTTATAAAGAAAATGCTGATTTCGCTTATACTTCCCCGTATGGAGAATTAGGTGCACCGTCGAAATATGTGATCAATGGCCGCTTAACCACAACTTACATGTTGTTGGGAAGTTATAAGTCTCCGGTTGCCTTTTCCATCATCCCCGATTTTACCGTTCGCGTAAGAAATGAATTTTCAGCAGGTGTACGTACGCCGAGTTACAGGCTGGGTGGTGTGCTCTATGCCAGGCTAAATACCGAGCCCGAAAATTATCGATACGGAGAGCTGGCTTTTACCCATCACTCCAACGGGCAGGATCAGGATGCGGTAAATGCCGATGGAACGATAAATACGGCAACCGGAAACTTCAATGCCAATTACTTAACGGCATCTTACCGCTTTGGATTTCTCACCGCTGTAAAGCCTGACGAGCGTTTTTATTCCTTTAACCACCGCATAGGTTTGCAGTGGTATAAGTTTTTTAGGTACGAGCCTGTTTTAGACAGAGGTTTTGGTTTTACCAGATTATTGTACAGTTTTTCGCTGCGCAGGTACGATGAGATTGAGAAGAATGCCCGAAATAAGACAAAAGTCAAAACCGAAAAAGAAACTTGGCGTTTAAATAGTGAGATTTCTTATGCGGTAAATCAGATTCCATTAAAAAACATGACCAATATACAGAAGCGGTTGAATGCCGAGATTAATTTCAATTATAGTTTTCCTTTCATGAACAATGTGTTTTTGATGGCTGCGGTTGGTTATTATGGAGAGGACAATTACAATATTTATTTTCAGGATCACTACAGTTATTTGCGTTTTGGTTTGTCTTCTGGTTTCCTCAGAAATCGAAGTCGACATTATGACAATTAATCCTCAATACAGATTGCTTTGAGCTTTCTTTTTGATAAAATTTTTAGCAATTTTGCATGTTGAAATTCAGCCATCTTACGGGTTCAGTTTCTCCTCAACTTTTCAACAAATATGAGCAATAAATCTATCGACCTCGGTGAGCAAAAAGATGTAGAAGTATACGGTGCCAGGGTACATAATTTAAAAAATATAGACGTTAGTTTCCCACGAAACCAAATGGTAGTGATTACCGGGCTGAGTGGTAGTGGAAAATCATCCCTCGCATTTGATACTATTTATGCCGAAGGGCAGCGGCGCTATATGGAAACATTTAGTGCTTACAGCCGCCAGTTTATGGGAGGTATGGAACGTCCGGATGTAGATAAGGTTTCCGGGCTAAGCCCGGTTATTGCCATTGAGCAAAAAACAACCAGTAAAAATCCACGGTCAACGGTAGGTACCATAACTGAAATTTACGATTTCATGCGTTTACTCTACGCCCGTGCAGCCGATGCTTACTCATACAATACCGGGGAGAAAATGGAGCGCATGAGCGAAGACCAGATTCTCCAGAATATCTTCAATAAATTTGATGGTGCACCAGTAAATATACTGGCACCCGTGGTGAAAGGGAGAAAGGGTCACTACCGCGAGTTGTTCGAGCAAATCCGTAAACAGGGTTATGTGAAGGTGAGGGTAGATGGCGAAATCAAAGATATCACAGCTAAAATGCAGGTCGACCGTTACAAAATCCACGACATCGAGGTTGTAATAGATCGCTTGATTGTAGATACAAAAGACAGGAAACGCCTGTTAGATTCGGTGCAAACCGCCATGAAAATGGGTAAGGGTGTAATAAAGATTAGTGATAAAGATAATCATGTAGCCCATTTTAGTAAGTTCCTGATGTGTCCGACAACAGGTATTTCTTATGATGAACCTCAGCCAAATAGCTTCTCTTTCAATTCGCCATATGGTGCCTGCGAACGTTGCGACGGTTTAGGGTATATTTTCGTAGTAGATAAAGAGTCGGTTATCCCAAATCCCAAACTTAGTATTCTCAATGGCGGTTTAGCGCCTCTTGGTGAATACCGTGATATCTGGATGTTTCAGGTATTAAAAGCTCTGGCCAAAAAATACAGCTTCTCGCTGTCGACTCCAATCGAAAAACTGAGCGACGAGGTGATCAACATCATCCTGAACGGTGCACCCGATCTGATCAAGGTTGAAGTAGAATACAATAAATGGAACGTTCAGAATTATAACATCACCTTCGACGGCATTATCAAGATGTTGGAAGAGCAAAACGAAAAGCGGAGTGAGTCTGCATCTGATGATATGGATGCCTTCCGCAAACTAAAAACCTGTCCCGAGTGTCACGGTGCCCGTTTGAAGAAGGAAAGCCTGCATTTCAAGGTGGATGGAATGAACATCTTCGATCTCTCATCCATGGATATCAACAACCTTAGCAAATGGTTTGAGAAAGTTGATGAACGATTAACGGACCGTCAGAACATCATTGCTAAAGAAATTTTAAAGGAGATTAATGCCCGGATAGGTTTTTTAACCGATGTGGGATTAACCTATTTGACTTTAGACCGTACTGCCCGTACACTTTCAGGTGGTGAGGCACAGCGTATTCGTTTGGCTACTCAAATCGGATCGCAGTTAATGAATGTAATGTACATTCTGGATGAGCCCAGCATCGGTTTGCACCAGCGTGATAATGAGCGTTTGATCAATGCACTTAAAAACCTTCGCGATCTGGGCAATACCGTTTTAGTAGTGGAGCATGATAAAGACATGATTCTGGAAGCGGATTGGGTAATTGACGTTGGTCCGGGAGCAGGAATACACGGAGGAACCGTTGTTGCTGAAGGAACTGCAAAAGATATCCTTAAATCAAATACCCTAACTGCGGCTTATTTGAACGGAGATAAAAAAATCGAAATCCCAAAACTCCGCAGATCAGGAAACGGGCATAAATTGTCCATTATCAAAGCTACCGGACATAATTTGAAAGAAGTTTCAGTTGATTTTCCTTTGGGTAAATTTATCGCAGTAACCGGTGTTTCCGGGTCAGGAAAGTCAAGTCTGATTACCGAAACGCTCTATCCGATTCTAAATCACCATTTCTTCAGAGCAAAAAAAACACCACTTCCTTACGAGAAAATAAGTGGTTTGAAAGAGATAGACAAAGTTATTGAAATTGATCAGGCTCCGATAGGAAGAACGCCCCGCTCTAATCCTTCAACCTATACAGGCGTTTTCTCTGATATCAGGAACCTCTTTGTTCAGCTTCCTGAAGCAAAAATACGTGGTTACAAACCGGGTCGCTTTTCTTTCAACGTTAAAGGTGGAAGATGCGAGACTTGCCAGGGGGCCGGTTTAAAAGTGATTGAAATGAACTTCCTGCCTGATGTTCAGGTTCCATGCGAAGAGTGTGGCGGAAAACGATACAACCGCGAAACTTTAGAAGTTCGCTTCCGTGGTAAATCAATTAGCGATGTGCTGGATATGAGTATTGAAGATGCATGTAATTTCTTCGAAAACATTCCGATCATATATAGAAAGATCAAAACCCTTAAGGATGTAGGCTTGGGTTATATTACTTTGGGTCAATCCTCTGTAACCTTATCCGGCGGTGAAGCGCAGCGTGTTAAACTTGCAACCGAACTTTCGAAAAAAGATACAGGCAAAACATTCTATATACTGGATGAGCCTACAACGGGCCTTCATTTCGAAGATATCAATGTGCTCTTAGGTGTATTGCAGGAGTTGGTTGAAAAAGGAAACACCGTGCTGGTTATTGAACACAACCTGGATGTAGTTAAAGTTGCCGACTGGGTAATTGATCTTGGACAAGAAGGTGGCGCAGGTGGAGGAAGAATACTTTTTGAGGGTACACCAGAGGGATTAGTTCAAAATCCAATCAGCCTTACAGGTAAGTTCTTAAAAAAAGAATTTGAATTTGACGGCTATTCATTCGAACCTGAACCGGAAATTAAAAAAGCAAAAAAGAAGAAAGCTTAATTTAAACATAAATATATTGTTACTGACGATCAGGATTAGTGCCTGATAATATGCCTGATACCAAATGATTTTCACCGACACGCACACCCATTTATATTACGAACAAGATAACGATAAGCAATCGCAATTGATGGAGCGTTGTTTTGAAAATAATGTAAACCGTTTGTTCCTTCCAAATGTGGATGTCAAATCAATTGCCATGATTGATGACCTGGTGAGTAAATATCCTGATAACTGTTTTGCGATGGCAGGCCTTCATCCTTGTGATGTTAAAGATGATTATATTTCAGTACTGGATACCATTAAAAACAGTATTCCAAATAGGTCTGTTTACGCTATTGGCGAAATTGGCATTGATTTATATTGGGACAAAACAACATTGGCAATTCAGCAGGATGCCTTTCGAAAACAGATTGTGTGGGCTAAAGAATTAGGTTTGCCAATCGTGATACACTGCCGTGAGGCGTTCGATGAAGTATTTGAAGTATTGGAAAGTGAGCGGGATGAAAAACTCAGGGGAATTTTCCATTGCTTTACCGGAAATGTTCAACAGGCCCGGCAAGCGATTGATCTCAATTTCTATTTAGGTATTGGTGGTGTAGTTACGTATAAAAAGGCTGGATTAGACCTGGTACTTCCCGAACTCGATCTGAATGATTTGGTGCTGGAAACTGATTCACCTTATTTGGCGCCGGTGCCTTTCAGGGGAAAACCGAATGAAAGTAGTTATCTCATCTATATCGCTCAAAAGCTTGCTGATATATATGGTGTATCTGTAGAAGAAGTGGCGAATATCACAACAGAAAATTCCAGAAAGATTTTCGGTGTTTAAGTAATAATCTTAAAGTTTCTGATCACCCAATCGTAAACTGATTGACGTAGTTAGTACGTTTGTTGCTATAATTTTAATTTAAATCACTTTTATTATTGATTTGATATTTATCTGGCTGAAAAATATCTATTTATTATCAATATTAAAAATATGCCTGATCATTTGTAATTTTTTAGTTTCTTTGCGCTGAGCAACCCAACCAACCAAATGACCAAAATACTTATTATTTATACCGGTGGAACCATCGGTATGATAAATGATCCCAGTAATGGGATGTTAATTCCTTTCGATTTCGAGCAGATTAAAGATAATGTGCCTGAGCTAAGCCGGTTAGATTACGATTTAGATGTACATTCTTTTAACCCCGTTTTGGATTCCTCCAATATGGACCCTGAAATCTGGAAAACAATTGCTGAGCTTATTTATAGTAAATATGATCTTTACGATGGCTTTGTAATTCTTCACGGCTCAGATACGATGGCCTTCACTGCCTCGGCCCTCAGTTTTATGCTCGAAAATTTAGGTAAACCAGTTATTTTAACCGGATCTCAATTGCCCATTGGCGAGATCAGAACTGATGCTAAAGAGAATCTGATTACAGCATTGGAGATTGCAGCGACTAAAGAAAACGGCCAGGCACTTGTGCCCGAGGTTTGCATCTATTTTGATGCGCAGCTGTTCCGTGGCAATCGGTCTATCAAATATAATAGTGAAAAGTTTGAAGCATTCAGGTCGCCTAATTACCCGGTTTTGGCTGAAGCGGGCGTTCATTTGCAGTTCAATAAAAATGATATGCTCAATGCGCCGGATGGTAAGCTCAATCTCCGAACCAACTTTAATTCAAATATCGGTGTTTTAAAATTGTATCCAGGTATCACACCGCAGGCAGTACAGGCCATTACCGATTCGAAAGTCGACGCCATTATATTGGAAACATTTGGCTCAGGAAATACAACTACCGCCGAATGGTTTTTAGACAGTTTGCGCAGTGCAATCAGTAAAGGCAAAATTATTATCGATATTTCCCAGTGTAAAAAAGGTTCTGTACAATTAGGCCGCTACGAAACCAGTCGCGAATTACAGAAAATGGGGGTTTTGAGCGGATATGACTTAACATTCGAAGCAACTGTAACCAAACTGATGTTTGTTATGGGGCTTAAATTATCAGTTGAGGACAGCAGTAAGCTCATGGAAAAATCAATTAGAGGAGAATTAAGTCACGATTAACATTTGCATCTTTTCCTATTCAAGCCTTGTGGGTTCAAAAACCGGCAAGATTTTTTTATTTCCTATAAACGAGGTGTCAGTTAATGATAAGGTTTAGGTAAAACTTCTGCAATTATGACTCCGATCATTTCGCTTATTGTTAATTAGCTCTATTTTTGTTTATAAGATAAAGATGACGATTAATTAAAGGGCTCTGTCAGCTCTCAAATCGCCTGTCTCAATCTCAAATCTGTAACATGAAAATAGAACAAATATATACCGGTTGTTTAGCAGAGGCTGCTTATTACATCGAAAGCAATGGAGAGGCTGCAATTATAGATCCTCTTAGGGAGGTGGAAACCTATCTAAGGAAAGCAGAAAAAGCCGGGGCAAAAATTAAATATATATTTGAAACTCATTTTCATGCAGACTTTGTTTCAGGGCACGTGGATTTAGCTGAGAAATCCGGAGCAAGGATCATTTATGGACCGACCGCCAAAACTCAATTTGAATCACATGTGGCTACAGATGGTGAGCAATTCAGAATTGGAAATGTTACCATTACTGCACTGCACACACCAGGGCATACGCTGGAATCAACTACCTATTTATTAACCGATGAAAGCGGTAAAGATCACTGTATTTTTAGCGGTGATACTTTATTTATCGGAGATGTTGGTCGTCCTGATCTTGCACAGAAGGGCGATTTGACAATGGAAGACCTAGCAGGAATGCTTTACGATTCATTAAACGAGAAAATTAAACCCTTAGCAGATGATGTTATTGTTTATCCGGCCCATGGAGCAGGTTCGGCTTGCGGCAAAAGCATGAGCAAGGAAACATTTGATACGCTGGGGCATCAAAAAGAAGTTAATTATGCGCTTAAGGCTGAAAGTAAAGAGCAATTTATAGCTGAGGTCACTGAAGGGATAATGCCTCCTCCACAATATTTCGCTAAAAATGCGGCAATAAATAAAGGAGAAATTGAAAGCATTGACAATGTTTATCAAAAGGGTTTGAACCCTTTGATGCCTCAGGCATTTGAAGATACCGCAAATCAAACCGGAGCAATTCTACTCGATACCCGTGATCCGCAGGTATTCGCGAAGGGATTTATTCCAAATTCAATCAATATTGGATTAAACGGGCAGTTTGCACCCTGGGTTGGTGCACTGATCACTGATTTGAAGCAACCCATTTTATTGATAACAGATCGGGATAAAGAAGAAGAAACAATAACACGGTTAACACGTGTTGGTTATGATAGTACTATTGGCTATTTAGATGGAGGCTTCGAAAGATGGACAGATTCCGGAAAAGAAATTGATACCATCGAATCCATTTCTGCCGAAGCCTTTGAACTCGCAGCTGAAGAAAATGACATTACTGCACTGGATGTTCGTAAACCTGGTGAATATGAATCTGAACATCTGGAGTTTACTTTAAGCAGACCATTGGATTTCATTAACGACTGGACAAACGAAGTTGATCCCAAATCCACTTATTACATTCACTGTGCAGGAGGGTACAGATCAATGATTGCTGCGTCAATATTAAAATCACGGGGTGTAGAAAATGTAATTGATGTTGCTGGTGGTTATGGAGCAATCAAAAATACGAGTTTAAAAAGAACAGATTTTGCCTGCCCGAGTAAGGCGA
The DNA here is from genome assembly GCF_032678525.1 of Pedobacter frigidisoli. Taxonomy (GTDB): domain Bacteria; phylum Bacteroidota; class Bacteroidia; order Sphingobacteriales; family Sphingobacteriaceae; genus Pedobacter; species Pedobacter frigidisoli_A. Next base: position 62,186 of record NZ_JAVTSE010000002.1, on the reverse strand, counting down.
TGAAGGCTTAATTTTTCCAGATAACACCACTAGTAACACGTTAGGATTTATTTCTAAATAAGCTTAAACAATCATCGGTGACCCATGTTGCTTAAGGTGGTTAATAATTTACTATGATTGAAAACGAAAATCATTACGATGTTTTAATTATTGGTGCTGGTCCCATCGGGATGGCATGTGCCATCGAGGCTCAAAAGGCAAACTTGAGTTACCTCATCATCGAGAAGGGTGCATTGGTAAACAGTTTGTTCAACTACCCCGTGTTTATGACTTTTTTCTCTACATCACAGAAACTGGAAATTGGAGAAGTCCCTTTTGTAACGATTAGCCCAAAGCCTAACAGAAACGAAGCAGTTGAATATTATCGGCGCGTGGCAGAAAAATTTAACCTCAGAATCAACCTTTTTGAAAGAGTAATGCAAGTGGTAAAGGATAATCACGTTTTTGAAATCCAAACATTCAAAGCAACATATACCGCGAAGAATGTAGTAGTTGCCACTGGTTTTTACGATGTGCCTCTGCTGATGAATGTTAAAGGTGAGGAATTGCCTAAGGTTACCCATTATTATAAAGACCCACACTTATACGCTTTTCAAAATGTTCTGGTAGTCGGGGCGAATAATTCAGGAGTTGACGCTGCGCTTGAAACTTACCGCAAAGGCGCGAATGTAACCATGGTGATCAGAAGTGGCCAACTAGGTCCACATGTTAAATATTGGGTTCGTCCCGATATTGAAAACCGCATTAAAGAGGGAGCAGTTACCGCCCATTTTAATTCTGAATTGCTGGAAATCAGAGATCATGAGGTTGACATTAAAACACCGGATGGAGTAAAAACAATCCCTAATGATTTTGTAATTGCAATGACTGGGTATCAACCGGATTTCTCTATGTTAAGAAAGTTCGGCATAGATTTGCCCGAAAGCTTATGTCCGTTTTATAATGAAGAAACCATGGAAACTAACGTTAAAGGCTTATATTTAGCCGGAGTAGTTTGTGGAGGTTTAGACACACACAAGCTGTTTATCGAAAATTCCAGGGTACATGCCGAGATCATTGTGAAGAATATCTCTTCAAGCTTATCTTAATTAGCATTTAAAAGTTGCAACCCCTTATAAAGGCTTTTGTGTAAAATGGTAAGATGATTCTCTTCAGGCATAGGAACATAACTTACGCTTATTTTTTTGTCATCCTTTAAAATGTTTGCCAGCAGCTTTGCGTCGTCTTCCATTCTTTTGCCCTCTGTCCCAACAGAAATGTACACTTTAAGCCCTGGAGGATATTTCTGACTAATCTTTGTAAAATCATTCAGTAACGATTCGTTGTTCCACCATAAACTCGGACTGATGATTGCATAGCGATTAAAAAGCTCCGGTTTCTTCATCAGTATTTCCGTAGCAAGCAGGCCACCCAGAGATTGGCCGATAATTGTTCTGTTAAAGTTGGTTTTGTACTTCTGTTGTATGTAGGGTTGCAACTCCTGCTCAATGAAAGAAATAAAACGGTCGGATTTTCCTGTAGTCGGGAAGTCTTTCAAATCTTTTGGAATGCTTGTAGGGAAGGTGAAATCTTTTTTACGGTCTACATTGGCGATACCTACAACTATACTCTGCGGCATTTTGTCAATCATACTTAAGAACTGTACCAAGCCGGCCACATGCAAAAAATCCTCGTTGGCAGAACCATCAAGGAGGTAAATAACGGGATATGTGCGCGCGGAATCGGGAGCATAATCTGCAGGCAAATAGATGTTCAGTTTTCGAGATTCATTTAATACTTTAGATTGTATTTCCAGGATTTCTCCTATAATCAAAGGATTTTTAGCGTGCTTTTTTTGCGCTGATACAGATAAAGAAACAAGAAGCAACAGAATTAGGATATTGTATTTCATATGGTTCTGCAAGATAGTGAGTAAGAATCAAATCACCTCTAAATAGTTGATTTCTCCTCGCTGAACTGCAAAGTATTCAAGGCAAAGTCGTTGATGGCTTTTTCCACTGTATGCAGATCCTTCGAAGTAATATACGAACCAAGAACGTGGTTCCCGGCGTTTGGAACCGATACTTTTCTTTTCAAACCAGCAGGTGTTCCCAGTTGAGCAAACATTTTCAACATAGCGTCAACCCGTACTACAGGATCTTGCTCAAGTTCGTTTTTATAGTAGTATAACATTAAAACGGGTTGCTTTACTTTTTTGAATACAGCCTTGCACATCGTACTTTCTACAAATTCCTGCAGTTCCACCAGTGCTTCAATGCGGTAATTGGTGTACCAGTATTTCTTGTATTCTTCGGTTCTGCCGTCTACTTTTCGTTCCTCGCTTCTCAGTACTTTTCTGGCAATTTGCAAACCCCAGGGATCGTTTAGCAACCAGGCATTTTTATCATTGATTGCAACATTAGGAGACAATAATATCAGACGATTAATTTCAGGGTAAACTGAAGCCAGTTTGATGGCCGCAGTCCCTCCCGTTGAGGTGCCAATTAAAATAACCTTTCTTCCCAGTTTCTTTCCGATAGCATAAGCTTGCTTGCAGCTTTCCCATAGCCTGTCTGCAGTAAACTGTTGCATAGGCGAAATGCTATCTATACCATGATCAGCTAAACGCGCAAGAAAAAGATTCGCGCTTAAGGTTTTAGCCAGATTAAGATGGATCGGATTTCCTTCCATTTTTGAAGCAGAGAAACCATGCAGGTAAACGATGGCATATTCAGTTTGCTCATGTGCACGGCCGGCCCATAAAATTTCCGCTTCATTTCCTGGCTTAATCTGATGTTGGTTTTCTATGCTGCTAATGAAAAGGTCTAAATCCCGTAATTCAGGGATTTTAGGCAACGCTGCATCATAAATTGGCTTCTTAGGTTTTGGCCCCAAAAAATAGCCTGCCACCAAAAGTGCTGAAAACCCAGCCAACAATTTATACCGCTTTTTCATAACAAAGTTATAGTGGTTTAAATGTAAACTTTGAAAGCTAAAATCACGAATTTTTTTGCAAAGCGCCCCTGAATGCACCCTTGTTTGCCCTGACGCCTGTAATATGCCGAATATTAGATGCTGTACATTATCTTTTTATGGGAAATAAGCTTAAGTTTGCAATCAAAATTTTTCGACTTAATGCCGGGAATCGAACAGATCAAGAAACCTATAGCTGCTGACATTAAAGCGTTTGAAAAAACCTTTAAAGAATCTATGCATAGCGACGCACCGTTGCTGGATAGAATTACCCATTATATTGTTAAGCAAAAAGGAAAGCAAATGCGGCCAATGTTCGTGTTCTTTGCTGCAAAACTCTGTGGGGGTATTACCGAGTCAACCCATCGGGGAGCAGCTCTGGTAGAGCTTTTGCATACTGCGACGTTAGTTCACGATGATGTTGTGGATAATGCCTACGAACGCCGTGGTTTTTTTTCAATCAATGCGCTATGGAAAAATAAAATTGCAGTGCTGGTTGGCGATTATTTACTGGCCAAAGGATTGTTGCTCTCGGTAAACAATAATGAACACCGATTGTTACAGATTGTGAGTGAAGCGGTGAAGCAAATGAGTGAGGGAGAATTGCTGCAGGTGGAGAAAGTTCGCAAGATGGACATTTCTGAGGATCTTTATTTTGAAGTAATCCGGCAAAAAACAGCTTCATTGATTGCTTCATGCTGTGCTGCCGGAGCGGCATCAGCTGGTGCCGATGATGAAACCATTGAAAAGATGAGACTTTTTGGCGAGAAGGTAGGAATAGCCTTTCAGATAAAGGATGATACATTTGACTTTGGAACAGACGATGTTGGGAAACCCTTGGGAATTGATATCAAAGAAAAGAAAGTCACTTTGCCACTCATTTATGCCTTAAACAAGGCAGATAAAGCTGAACGCAGAAAGATCATCAACCTGGTTAAAAATCACCAGGATGATCCGGTTAAAATACAGCAGATTATCGACTTTGTGAATGCAAAAGATGGCGTTTATTACGCCAATCAAAAAATGTTGGAATACCAGAATGAAGCCTTTGGCATCCTCCATGCTTTTGATGCAGGGGAAGCCAGAACCGGATTAGAACAACTGGTGCTATACACTACAGAAAGAAAAAAATAATGGGTAACGAATTACTGTTCAGTTTAGGCTTTTTATTGTTTATTGTGCTTATTCTGGCGCTGGATCTGGGACTTTTCAGTCGCAAAGACCATGTAATTAGTTTGAAGCAGGCTGGAATAATGAGCCTCATTATGGTTGCCCTGGCTATTGGCTTCTATTTCATTCTCCTTACCGAAGGCCATCAGCTACATGGCATCAGAGATTTCGCGCATTTAAAGGAGATCGTGGCCAAACATCAGCATCACATAACCCTTAATCCCGCCGATTTTGAAGGAAGTTTAGCCACTTACAGATCGAATTTAGGTCTGGAATTTTTAACGGGCTATGTAATTGAGTACGCCCTTTCTGTAGATAATATCTTCGTAATTGTACTTATATTTTCGGCTTTTGCAGTTGAAGAAAAATACTATCACCGGGTATTGTTTTGGGGAATACTTGGTGCAATAATCATGCGTTTCATCTTCATTTTTGTAGGTGCAGCACTTATCGCCAAATTCGCCTGGATCCTGTATCTTTTTGGTGCATTTCTGGTTTTCACTGGTATAAAAATGTTCTTCAGTAAAGAGGAGGATGAAAAGATCGATCCTGAAAACCATCCTGTGGTAAAATGGGCTTCTAAAATTTTTGCCATCCACCCAAAATATGAAGGCAAAAACTTTTTTGTGAAGATTGACCACAAGCGGTTTGTAACCCCTTTGTTTCTGGTATTGCTGATCGTTGAATTTACCGATTTGCTTTTTGCCGTCGATTCCATTCCTGCCATTTTCGCGGTAACCAAAGATCCTTATATTGTTTTCTTTTCCAATATTTTTGCCATTATGGGCTTGCGCTCTATGTTCTTTTTATTGGTAAATATTATCCATAAGTTCCATTACCTTAAAACAGGCCTGGCCGTGCTTTTGGCTTTTATCGGTGTAAAAATGCTGGGGCATACTTACCTGGAGAAAATTGGCTTCACCACCGAACATTCTTTAATTATCATTCTGGCTATTCTGGTGATTAGTATTGTGGCATCGCTGGTTTTTCCAAAGAAAACAGCGCACAAGTAGGGTATATGTATTGATATTTTCGTCTCAATATTGAATTTATAGCTCTTTAAAATCCTTTGAGGATAGAACAGCGTATGATGTTACGTTTCAAGCAAAATATACGTTACAGGCCAATCCGTTGAACTAATTTTTGTATTTTCAACACTTCAACCAACTTAAATTTCATGAAATACCTTTTTTCAGCTGTAATGGTTTGCAGCACATTGTTTGCTCACGCTCAGGATAATTTCGGTGATACCTTCAAGAAGATCAACACCGAAGTTCAGGAGCATTCACAGGCTTACCAAACCTTAAAATATGAAACCGAAAGCATCGGACACCGTTTAACGGGGTCACCAAATGGAGCGAAGGCTGAACAGTATGCTTTCGATTTATTAAAATCTTACGGTTGTGAGGTGAAGTTCCAGCCTTTTGAAGTGGAAAGCTGGGCGAGAAAAACAATCAGTGTTGAGATCGGATCTGATAAAAACAGTTTATCTAAAATTAAGGCAGTAACTCTGGCACATTCGCCGGTAAGTGCTGATGTCACAGGAGATATTGTTGATGCCGGTAACGGATTGGAGGCAGACTACCAGGCTAATCAGGATAAGTTCAGGGGGAAAATCGCTTTAATTTATCTTGGAGTATTGCCCGGATCTCCGGCCGGAACAAAATCACTACACCGGTCAGAAAAAACATCAATTGCCACTAAGTATGGTGCAACAGGTGTGATTATCATCAATACCGTGAAAGGTGGCGTACTGCTCACCGGCACAGCCTCAGTTACCGGTAAACTCATTCCAATTCCGGCAGTGTGCATCGGCCTTGAAGATGGCATGGCACTTAAAGAAAAACTAAAAGGTCAGGCTCAAATTGCCCATATTGCCATGACTAACTTTTCGGGTGTCATCAAAGCGCGGAATGTGGTGGCCACATTTAAAGGTAGTGAACTACCAAAAGATAAAATTGTCGTTGGTGGTCATTTAGACAGTTGGGATCTGGCCACAGGCGCAATTGATAACGGCATTGGCTCGTTTGCCATTATGGATATGGCCCGTACATTCAAAAAACTCAATTTAAAAACTAAGCGAACTGTAGAATTTGTGTTGTTTATGGGTGAAGAGCAAGGCCTGTTGGGTTCAAAAGCCTATATCGATCAGGCAAAGAAAGATAAAAATCTTGGGCAGGTTAAGTTCATGCTCAATTATGATATGACAAACGATCCGAAAGGCTTCTCCACATCCCGATCAGAAATGAAAGAATTGTTTACTGCCTGGGGAGCTGATATTGTGAAGATAGATACAGGCTTTAAAAATTTATTTAATGCCGGTGCAGGCTTACATAGCGATCATCAGCCATTTATGCTGGAGGGAATCCCAACAGGAGGTGGTTTTGGAGGAAAATTACCTAATAATTCGGGCCCTTTCTACCATTCGGATGGCGATAGCTTTAAACTCGTTGACGAACAGCAACTCAAAAATACCGTTCGCTATAGTGCAATGCTTACTTACGCCTTGGCAAAAACAGCAAAAATTCCTGTTAGCGTTCAGGGCGAAGAAGAACTGAAAGCTTTTCTCGAATCGCAGAACTTGAAAGAACCTCTAACCATTGCTGGTGAATGGAGATGGTAATGATGAGGTAATTCACCCCATTTTCCATTCCGGATATCGAAAGATTTTACAATCGTTAAACCACCTTGCTCTTTTAATTATTTGGGTTTAACGTGTGGATAGAGTAACTTTGCATCACATTTAAAAACAATAAATTATGTCATCAGTAGAGACAACTTATATCCCTTACAAAGTTAAGGACATTTCACTGGCAGAATGGGGCCGTAAAGAAATCGAATTAGCCGAAGCAGAAATGCCAGGTTTAATGAGCTTACGTAAAGAGTTCGGTCCTTCGCAACCGTTAAAAGGGGCCCGCATTGCAGGATGTCTGCACATGACCATCCAAACGGCTGTATTGATTGAAACATTAACGGCTTTAGGTGCAGAAGTTACCTGGTCGTCTTGTAACATATTTTCAACTCAGGATCATGCTGCTGCGGCTATTGCTGCTGCGGGTATTCAGGTTTATGCCTGGAAAGGGTTAAATGAGGAGGAATTTGACTGGTGTATTGAGCAAACTTTACACTTCGGCCCGGAGCAACAACCATTAAACATGATTTTAGATGATGGTGGCGACTTAACCAATATGGTTTTCGATAAATATCCAGAACTGATTGCGGCAATCAAGGGTTTATCCGAAGAAACTACAACCGGTGTTCACCGCCTTTACGAAAGAATGAAAAACGGTACATTGCATTTACCTGCAATTAACGTTAACGATTCGGTTACCAAATCCAAATTCGATAACAAATATGGATGCCGCGAATCATTGGTTGATGCGATCCGTCGTGCAACCGATGTAATGATGGCTGGTAAAGTAGCTGTTGTTTGCGGTTACGGTGACGTAGGTAAAGGTTCTGCAGAATCTTTAAGCTCTCAGGGTGTACGTGTAATCGTAACTGAAATCGATCCTATCTGCGCTTTACAAGCTGCAATGGAAGGTTACGAAGTTAAACGTTTAGACACTGCCATTAAAGAAGCCGATATCGTGGTCACTACAACAGGTAACTGTGATATTGTTCGTGAGAAACACTTCCGTGCATTAAAAGATAAAGCCATCGTTTGTAACATCGGTCACTTCGATAACGAAATCGATATGGCATGGTTAAACGGTGCATACGGCGATACCAAAGTAGAAATCAAACCTCAGGTGGATAAATACACTATCGATGGTAAAGATGTAATTGTTCTTGCCGAAGGCCGTTTGGTTAACTTAGGTTGTGCTACAGGCCACCCAAGTTTTGTGATGAGTAACTCATTCACTAACCAGACCTTGGCTCAGTTAGAACTTTGGACTAACACTGCTGCTTACGAAAACAAAGTGTATACTTTACCTAAGCATTTAGATGAAAAAGTTGCCCGTTTGCATTTAGAAAAAATCGGTGTGGAACTGGAAGTGTTAGATCAACATCAGGCTGACTATATCGGCGTTCCTGTTGAAGGTCCATTCAAAGCAGACGAATATCGTTACTAAAATTAATCATCGGTCTCGGTAAAGGCCGTGAATAAATAAGTCAAAAAGGGGTGTGCAGTTTCTACGCCCCTTTTTGGTTTAAACGCTAACCCTTTCATCAAATGGATTTAGGTTATTTAACAAATATTTAGAATTCCTTTTGCTGGTGAAAACATATATTTGAAAAATATAAAGATGAAAAACTTACTATTTGCATTATTCCTATGCCTGTTTGCAACACAGATTCATGCTCAGGCATCCACTAAAACGGATCAGCAACACAGGGTTATCAATAAACAGACTGTAGAAATTGCATGTGGCGAATGCCAGTTTAAAATGAAAGGGAAAGATTGTGAGCTAGCCGTTAGGATTGAGGGTAAACCATATTTTGTCGATGGCAAAGGAATCGACGATTTTGGCGATGCGCATGGTAAACATGGTTTCTGTAATGCAGTAAGCAAGGCCGAGGTAACCGGAGAAATCGTAAATAACCGTTTTAAGGCGAAAGAGATAAAATTATTAACCAAAGGGAAGTAGCGCTATTCAAATTCCTTTTCCAGGCCTTGTCTCAGGTCAAAAAGCAACCACTGCCTGTTTTTAACATCAGCCTGTTTGCTTTTCAATAGCTGAATAAAATCCTTAACGCCGATTTCTTCATTTCCATTACCGTGAATCAATACAATGCTGCCTGCATTTGCCTGCTGACCTTTAGCTAACCAGGCGTCACTTCCAATTGGAAGGTAGCCGTACCCTTCAATTTTTTGCACTACGGTTTTATCAGAAACCAATCCGGGGAAACGGAAAAATAACGACGGTGTCAATCCATTCTTCAACATCAGTTTTTCGTTTTCCAGTACTTCAACATCAAGTTGAGTGCCGGGAGCGAGTAGAAAGTTTTCCGACAGCGGCAGGCTGTTTACTTCATGATTATAAGTATGGTTTACCCAGGTAATATTTAATTCGTTTTTCTTTACTAAACTTTTAAGCCAGTTCAAATCATCCTGATGTTTCAACATCCATTTCCCTGATACGGAAATAGCAATTGGAGCAGGCTTTTCTATTCGCTTAAATTCGGCAAATACCGATTCGAATATAATTCTGTCGAGTGGCTTGTGTGAAGGGCACAAATCAATGGTAAGGACTATGCCGGTCTCATTCGGAATAGCATGATCTATACCTGCATTCTGTAATTGAATATCTCTTGCGGCTGCTGCCTCTAAAGATTTTACATAAGGCGTGTTTTTAAAAATCGCCAAAACTTTAGGCCACTCCACCTTCCTCATTGAATACTTGTTGGCCAAATCTATCCTGGTTTCGAAAGTATTTGGGTTTAGCAATAAAACATATTTCTGACCCTTGACTACAAAACTTCTTGTTGCCAGAACGGTAGTCATGTCATTCGTCCCTGTGCTCGCCAGCGCATAATTAACCTTATAACGCGTTATACCTTCCATATCCTGAGCATAAAGACTCGTATCTGAGTTAAAGATTGCAAAAATGATGAGCAGTAGAATTTTAGATAACTTCATGATTCCTTATTTAAAATCTTTCTAATTTATCTCAAAAATTTTATCTTTACAAGCAAGGCATGAATAAAGAAAAAGTAAAATTATGGTTCAAAAGGGTAGGCCTCGCAGGCTTCCTGTTTTTTCTGATTAAAGGAATCATCTGGCTCGTTGTCTTCTACTTTATTGGCAAAAACGTTACCTGAAAGTAAACAGCATATTTGCCAGGAAATTCCATACAAACACGATCAGTATCGCGAAACATTTGGCGATATAAAAATTAGTGCCGTTTTTCCGCTGATGGAACAGATAAATAATAATGGTATTCAAACCCAGTCCAATCAAGCTCACGATTAAAAATTTGCTGAATTCAGTACCCCAGTGTGTATTCGTACTTTTGAAAGTCCAGATACGGTTAATCAGATAATTATTAGTTACCGCAAGGGTAAATCCAATAGCATTTGCGATATACTTATTAACTTTAACCTTTTCCTTAAATAACCATGTCGCTCCAAAATCGATTGCCATACCCAGTAAGCCGGTTAATCCAAATTTTAAAATTCGAAGAAATAAATCCATTTTAAAGTATTTTAACTAGAAAGAAATGCTCCAGCACTTCTTTTCTCGTATTTAAATTTAAGAATTTAGGCGTCAGCTTAGTGGTATGAAAGTATTCAAAGTCTTTTAATACCGTAGTAGGATACTTGGATTTTAAATTTTCCATCTCTCTTTGATCAACAAATAGAATACGTCCCTTTGTGTTTACTTTTTCCAGTTCCTCATAACTCCAGAAATATTGAGGTTCCCCTTTGGCGTAGAAGTCAAATGAGTAGGCATCTCGGTAAAGAAGAACCGTCGACTTAGCCTCTGGGTAATTTTCTTTAAGCCACTTTCCAGCCTGCATACCAGCCTCATATTTTAAAAGCGCAGGATAAAAGAAAGAGGAAAAAAAGATCATCAATCCCGCTGCGGTGAACCAGCTCCGCCCGATTAATGTCTGGGTTTTTGAACCTTTGAAAATGATAAATGACGCTATAAGAAAAACGGCAATGATCACGATGGATAAATAATAATTTTCAAACTTAAAGAACAGCGCCAGAATACTCAATATTCCTACTACTAAAATTGCTATTCCGCTCTGAATGCCAGTGAAAATACTCAGCATCCTTCCATTAAGCTTTTGTACGTAACAAGCCGTGATAATGGCAAACTGAGGTAAAATAATGAGTATGTAGTGAGGTAACTGGAATTTAGATAATGAAAACAGTAAAAAAGTAATGGCTGCACTTGCCCAGATGAGTATACTTTCCGCGGGTAAAGCGCTCCTGTTTTTCTTTTTAAAAAGCGTAACCACTGCTGTGTAAAATAGAACCGACCAGGGTAGAAAAGCCCACAAGGTGGTATGTAAAAAGAATGAGATATCTCCTTTTCCTTTTATTGGTCCATTATTGAAAAACCGTCCAAACTGACTGTCCCAAAAGAAAAACCTGATGCCTGAAACACCTGTTGTTCCAAAAACAATTTTTTCAGGATGTAAATCAAACTGGACGTATAGTGTATAAAGTTCAGGAAGAATGAAGATGAGAATAAGAATAATGGCTATCCACCACTTCAATTTCAGCAATTCTTTCCATTGTTTGGTTAACAACCAGTAAATGATGAACCCACCAAAAACAGGGATTAAAACGAAAATGCCTTTTATCATAATTGCACATGCAGCCGAAAGAGAACCCGCAAGAATATGCCAAAAGGAAAAATGGTGAGCCTTGTAATAGTGATAAATGGCAGCTAAAGTGAAAGTAGTGATGTAAACCTCGGCCCTCACATCGAATGTGGAGATCAGGATATGAAGTGCACTCAGGAAAACTAAAGCACTGATTAAGCCTGTTTTTTTGTCGTAAATATCTTTTGCTAACTGGTAAAGATAGCCTGCACCGATCAATCCGAATAAAAATGATGGAAGCTTATAGGCAAAAGCATTAATTCCGAATATTTTGAAAGATGCGGCTGCCAGCCAAAACGTTAAATGAGGTTTGTCGAGCCAGTCTGCACCCCGAACATAAATGTTGATCCAGTCATTCCGCAACACCATGTTTTTGGCAATAGAGGCGTACAGGGCCGAATCAGGTTCCATAATGCCGCCTAACAAGGCCAGTGAACTCACGATTGCGATAGCAGCAATTAAAATTTTGTATAGCGTAGTGTCTTTTATATTCATTTACAGCATTTGGTCATCCAATCATTCATACTTCGTTCACAAATCCGATAACTCACTTATTCAGTTACTCATGCACCGCACTAAATCACTCAGATAGGCAAATATGAGCAAAAAAAAGTCAAAATTTTTTAAGGCTTCAGATTAAAAGGAGCAAAGCATTATCTTTGTTTCATGACAAAGTTATCGGTAAACATTAATAAAATTGCTACACTGCGCAATAGCCGCGGCGGTAATAATCCTGATTTGGTTAAAGTTGCCCTTGATTGTGAGCGCTTCGGAGCACAGGGAATTACGGTGCATCCCCGTCCCGATGAACGCCACATCCGCTATCAGGACGTTTACGATTTGAAAGCGGTTATCGCTACTGAATTTAATATTGAAGGCAATTGCCGCGAAGATAAATTTGTTGATCTGGTTTTAGCTAATCAGCCCGCTCAGGTAACTTTAGTGCCCGATGCAGAAGGCCAGATCACGAGTAATCACGGATGGGATACCGTAAAGCATAAAGACTACCTCAAAGAAATGGTCGCCGTTTTTCAGCAAGCAGGAATACGCGTTTCTATTTTTGTCGACCCGGTTGTGGAAATGGTTGAAGGTGCCGTGGAAACAGGAACAGACAGAATAGAGTTATACACGGAAGCCTATGCACATAACTATTTTGCCGATCGGGAGAAGGCCATTGTCAGTTATATTGCTGCGGCACATCACGCTAATAGATTAGGACTCGGAATTAATGCCGGTCATGATCTGGATTTGCATAACCTGCATTATTTCGCCCAAAGTATTCCAGGTTTACTGGAGGTTTCAATTGGTCATGCCCTAATCAGTGATGCACTCTATCTGGGTTTGGAAACCACTATCCAAAAGTATTTACAACAACTGACTTAATAAGCTGAAAGACTTTAAAAATACATTTAGCGATAAAAAATAATATGCTAAAAGGAATCCTCCTTGTTTTTGTCGGCGCTTGTAGCTTTGGTATCCTGTCTACTTTTGTTAAACTGGCCTATCATGATGGCTACACGCTCGGAGATGTGACGGGTGCCCAGGCATTTTTTGGTGCGTTAATTTTATGGGTCTTATTTTTCTTCCAAAGCAGAATATCCGGATATAAAACCAGGAAACCAAAACTGATCACACCTTATTGGAAAATGGTTTTGGCGGGCACTTGCACCGGGTTAGTTAGTATTTTCTACTATCAGTGTGTAAAACTTGTACCCAATTCAGTTGCCATCATTTTATTGATGCAGTTTATATGGATAAGTATCTTATTAGATTTTATTATTTATAAAAAGAAACCATCTGGTCTTCAGCTTGCTGCCGTTTTTCTGGTTTTAGCCGGAACCGTACTGGCCAGCGGAATGGCGGAATCGAATATCAATGATTTAAACTTCAAAGGAATAGGTTTTGGCCTCCTGGCTGCAGTCTGTTATGCAGGCTTTCTCATGTTGAGCGGACGCATCGGAAATGAATACCCGCCGCTTCAGAAAGCTGCACTCATGATCAGCGGAGCATGCATTTTGATTTTCATACTTTTTCCTCCGGCATTTATCTGGAATGGCGCACTACACGGAAGGTTGTTGAAATGGGGGTTAATCATTGCTGTTTTCGGTACTGTTATTCCTCCTTTATTTTACGCAGAAGGCGTCCCTAAAATAGGTACCGCATTAAGCTCTATACTAAGCGCCGCAGAACTACCTGTCGCAGTTATGATGGCAGGTTTTGTGCTGCAAGAGCAGGTATCGTTCCTCCGGTGGCTGGGTGTTTGTATCATTTTATCTGCCATGGTTTTGCCAAACCTCAAATTTTTGAAACGATCGGCTTAGTATTCGGCTGCTGGTGGAAATATTGGAGCGACAATAAGATTTCAATTCGAAACACTTTTCACTCTTTGCGGTTTAACCTAAAATTAAATACCTTTAAAGTATAACGCAATAACCATGAGAAAAATCGCTACCTATATTTTATCAGTTCTGATCATAGGCATTGCCGGATGCAAAACTAAAACCACCATTAATCAGGATCAGGCAGGGGAGGTCATTGTAGATTATTTAAAAGCAAACCCCGAATACAAGACAACCCGCTTCAACTTTGGCGAAATCAAGTTTAACAGTACCAACGATATGTTTGAGCTTGGTAAATACAAAACCCTGGCAAGTAAAGGGCTGGTTACCTTAAATTTGAAAGAAGCAAAAAAGAAATTTCTATCCAAAGACAGCAGTTTCGTTTATCAGATAACCCTTACCGATAAAGCCAGTCCCCTGGTATTAAAACAGGATAAAGACAAAGCGACTGTTAAAGTGCTTGAGTATGCACTATCCGATGAAAAGCCGGTAAATTTCGAGCAGGTAAATTCAAGCACTGCCAAAGTTACGGTGTCATTAAAAATGGTCACCACAGATTTTGAACCTTTTGATAAGGATGCCAATAAAAATAGCAACTTCATCACTAAAACCTATAAGTTAAAATTAAGTAAAGATGAAGGCTGGAAGGTGCAACGGTAGGAATTTGGTAACACTAAATAGATGAATACCTTTTTTAAGAAAGTTTGTTCGAAGTGCCTGTAGCGAACTTTAATTTTTAAATTACCATGGCGTTCCGAATAAATAGAAGTTGCGGTACAATACACGAATCTTGAGGTTGTGAATTAGCCTTAAAATCGATCTTTTTTGTCGCTTTTATTATATGGATAATACACCTTTTTTACACTGGTTTATAGCGAAATACCTGTTCGTTTTTCCTACCTTTGCACGAAATTTATTATTCATACCGCATGAGCTTAAATATCCATTACAAAGAGGATTTTCAAAATCGTCATATTGCTCCTAATGAGGCTGATACAGCTGAAATGTTGCAAACAGTTGGCGTAAATTCTATTGATGAGCTGATTGAACAAACTGTTCCCACGGCAATCAGATTAAAACAGCCATTAAATCTGCCTGCAGCAAAATCAGAAACTGAATATCTGGGTGCTTTAAAACAAACTTCATTGTTGAATAAAGTTTTCAAAAGCTTTATCGGTCAGGGCTATTATGATACCATTACGCCAGGAGTAATTTTACGTAATGTATTTGAAAATCCGGGATGGTATACCCAATACACACCATATCAGGCTGAAATAGCACAAGGTCGTTTGCAGGCTTTGTTGAATTTCCAAACTATGGTTATCGATTTAACCGGAATGGAAATTGCCAATGCATCACTTTTAGATGAAGGTACAGCCGCTGCTGAGGCGATGTTTATGCAATACAGTACGCGTAAAAATCAGGCAGCTAAAAAGTTCTTCGTTTCAGAACTGCTTTTCGCTCAAACTACCGATATCTTAAAAACCCGTGCTAATCCTTATGGTATTGAATTGGTAATTGGTAGTCATTTAGACTTTGTTGCCACTGAAGATTTCTTCGGAGCCATCGTTCAGTACCCTGCCGGTAATGGTGAGGTGTTTGACTATAAAAACTTCGCTGCCGAATTACATAATCAAAATATTAAACTAACAGTTGCTGCCGATATCTTAAGTCTCACTTTACTAACGCCTCCAGGCGAATGGGGAGCTGATATCGTTGTGGGTACTACCCAACGTTTTGGTATTCCAATGGGTTTTGGTGGTCCGCATGCAGCTTTCTTCGCAACTAAAGAAGAATACAAGCGTTCTATCCCGGGTCGTATCATTGGTGTAACCATCGATAGCCACGGAGACTACGCATTGCGTATGGCCTTACAAACCCGTGAGCAACACATCCGCAGGGATAAAGCAACTTCAAACATCTGTACTGCTCAGGCACTACTGGCGATTATGGCGGGCTTTTACGCAGCTTATCACGGTCCGAAAGGATTAAAAGCCATTGCAGAACGTACACATGGTTTGGCTGTAAGTTTAGCTTCTACCCTAAAAAACCTTGGTTACGAGCAATTGAATTCAGCTTACTTCGATACCATTCGTTTCGATTTGGGTGATTCAAAAGGTGGAATCCATGCTTACTGTCTGGATAATGAAATCAACTTAAACTACATTGGCAATACGGTAAGCATCTCAGTTGATGAAACTACAACTTTTGAAGATATTACTTTAATAGCTAAAATCTTTGCCAGAGCCAAAGGTGTTGCAGGAGATCAGGTGGAAGTGGTAGAAAATGTCGAAACTGTTATTCCATATGCATTACAACGTAGTTCTGCATATTTAACACATCCGATTTTCAATTCGCACCATTCTGAACATGAAATGTTGCGTTACATCAAATCATTAGAAGCAAAAGATTTATCGCTTTGCCATTCAATGATTGCTTTGGGTAGCTGTACCATGAAATTAAATGCTACAGCAGAAATGATTCCGGTTACCTGGTCTCACTTCGGTCGTATCCACCCATTTGCACCTGCCGACCAGGTATTAGGATACTATTCCGTTTTCAATGAGCTGGATAAATGGTTAAGTGAAATCACAGGCTTTGCAGCAATGAGCTTGCAGCCAAACGCCGGTGCTCAGGGCGAATATGCTGGTTTGATGGTTATCCGTGCTTACCACCATGATAGAGGCGACTTCCACCGTAACGTGGCTTTAATTCCTGCATCTGCACATGGTACTAACCCTGCTTCAGCAGCAATGGCTGACATGAAAATTGTTGTGGTTAAATCTTTAGAGAATGGTAATATCGATGTTGAAGATTTAAAAGCTAAAGCAGAATTGCATAAAGATAATCTCTCATGTTTGATGGTTACTTATCCGTCAACACACGGTGTATTCGAAGAAAGCATTATCGAAATATGTGAAACCATCCACGCTAATGGCGGACAAGTTTACATGGACGGTGCAAATATGAATGCACAGGTTGGTTTAACAAGCCCTGCTAATATCGGGGCTGACGTTTGTCACCTAAACCTGCACAAAACTTTCTGTATTCCTCACGGTGGTGGTGGTCCTGGTATGGGTCCCATCGGAGTGGCAAAACACCTGGTACCATATCTTCCAGGTCACGCTGTGGTGGATATCGAAAAAGGTAAATCAATTTCTGCAGTTTCATCTGCACCATGGGGTTCAGCATCAATTCTGATTATTTCTCACGCTTACATCGCAATGATGGGTGCAGAAGGATTAACCAATGCAACGAAGTATGCTATCCTGAATGCCAATTACATGAAAGCCCGTTTAGAGCAACATTATCCTGTACTTTACTCTGGTGCCCAGGGTCGTTGTGCACACGAAATGATTTTAGATTGCCGTTCATTTAAAGCTTTCGGAATCGAAGTGACAGATATTGCAAAGCGTTTAATGGATTATGGTTTCCATGCGCCAACCGTATCGTTCCCGGTAGCAGGTACATTAATGGTTGAGCCTACAGAATCAGAACCAAAACATGAGCTTGACCGTTTCTGCGATGCATTAATTTCGATCAAGAAAGAAATTACCGAAGTAGAAAATGGTACTTTTGATAAAGCCGATAACCCGCTAAAAAATGCACCTCATACCGTTTCAGTAATTACTGCCAACGAATGGGATCATGCTTACAGCCGCCAGACTGCTGCTTTCCCACTTCCTTATGTTCTGGAACGTAAGTTCTGGCCATCGGTAGGTCGTGTTAATGATAGCCATGGAGATCGCTCCTTAATCTGTGCCTGTCCGCCGGTTGAAAGTTATTTAGAGGAAATCGTTCCTTAGATATATCTATCTTTCATTGCGGGGCGCCTTTTTCAGCCGACGAAGCAATATGATAAAATAAGTCATCTGCAAGTTTTATGAATTCATTTCATGAAGCTTGCAGATTTTTTTTTAACTGAAAGTACCAAAGTGCCACAGAATCCCTGATGGGTCGTGTAAAAAACATTCGCTTCCCCAGTCCTCTTTTCTGACCGGGGATATTTTTACCCCTTCATATTGGTCTGGCAAACGAAGCGCCGAGAGCGCTTCATAAAACTGGTTAACGTCATTCACCTCCATAAAAATCATCGTGTTGTCAACCCAGTCCTTCACATAGGCATCTTGCAGATAAAAGGCCATTACGCCGCTTTTAAAAACCGACATGTTGGTGCCTAAAGTCGTTTCTTCAAAACCTAAGTCCCGGTAGAAACTTCTGGATGTTTCAAAGTCTTTGGCACCGATAAACGGACGGATTGATTTTGCGTAGTGATTCATGCCTTAAAATTAGCTAATCCTCGCCATGATTGAAATTTATTTAAATGATTTAAAGCGCTTATTAAACCTCAGCATATTTTTGTTGTCAATAGCATGAATTTAAATAAAACGGGTTATTTTTAAAAAAACTTAACATAGGTCAATAACAATGGTCCGGCCTTAATCATATATTTGTATCATAATTTAAAAACCAGAAAATGAAATTAAAAATCTCTTCAATCTTTTTATTAGTTGCAGTTGTGTCATTATCAGCTTTTACAACTATTAAACCAGTTACTTACACTGTTGACGCCGCAAAATCAACCATCACCTGGATTGGTAAAAAAGTTACAGGTTCTCACAACGGAACAATCTCTCTACAATCAGGAACTTTAAACGTTGATGGCAAAAAAGTAACCGGTGGTACTTTTACTATTGATATGAACTCTATCAAAGATGCTGATGGAAGCGCTAAATTAGAAGGTCACTTAAAAGCTGACGATTTCTTTGGAACAGCTAAATTTCCAACTGCAACTTTCGTAATAACTAAAGTTACTGGTGCAGATGCAAACTTAACAGTAACAGGTAACCTAACAATTAAAGGTATTACTAAGCCACTAAGCTTTCCTGCCTCTGTAACAGTTAACACAGATGGTACGGTTTCAGCTTTAGCTGGTAAAATCACTGTTGACAGAACTAAATACGACATCCGTTATGGTTCGAAATCTTTCTTTGATAGCATTGGCGACAAAGCAATTGATGATAACTTCGAAATCGGCGTAAAATTAGTAGCAAAAAAATAATTTCCACTTGATGGGAAAGCAAAAAGCGCTCAATTTATTGAGCGCTTTTTTTGTGATTATAATTTTAAGCTCCCGTCTCTATCCTATCTGATTCTAAATCCACCTTCTACCTCGTCTACAAAACCTGTTGCGGCACTTTTACCATGGTAAAACAAACATTCCCAGTTCTCTTCCGCTGCGCGCTTGCCAAACACTTTCCTTAGTTCCATCGCCTTGCGTCCATCAAAATCATATTTGGCGATAAAATTTTTAACCAGCTCTTCCGGCTCCGGCAAAACATCACCACCAAAAAACACCTTCTGATTGCCTTCACTTAACAGAAATACCTGGTGATTCGGACAGTGTGCTCCGGTAAATTCAAAAGAAATTGATTCGTCCAGTAAACCGTCGCCTTCTACAAAATGCAATTGCGCGTTGCGCTGCACAAATTCAAAAATATCAGTATGATAAGAGGAAGACGTACTACTAAAAGCCGTTTCCCATTCGCCACGGTTAATCACATATTCTGCATCAGGAAAACTTAATTCTGTTTTATCCCCAAGTTTATGGATCATACCACCAGAGTGATCATAATGCAAATGAGACATCAGCACCTTCGTTATATCTGTAGGATCGAAGCCTGCATTACGAATGTTTTTATGCAAAATCAGTTCACCATGGTCATCACTGAAACCCAATCCCGTATCAAACAAAACCAGATCATTTTTTAATTCAACCAGGAATGGCTGAACGTTAATAAATAAAGAACCAGGACGGTCTTTAAAACTATGTATGGAAGAATCGAATGGAACAAATTTCTTTGTTGCATCAACGGAATAGGTTCCTTCAAATAGGGTGTGGACTTGCAAAATATTGATGTTTTTAATGTGCTGCAAAGTTAACAATCTATTTATTTAATCGTTTTGTTAAAATCAGCCATGTTTTATTTATTGTGGTTTATGATGATTAAATTGGTGGCATGAAAAGGATTTTTACATTTCTCATATGCTCGCTGCTGGTCAACCATTGGGTTGTCGCACAAAAACAACCCAATATTATTCTTGTCCTTGCCGATGATATGGGCTATAGCGATCTGTCTTGTTATGGAAATCCTTTAATCAAAACACCCTTCCTGGATGGCATGGCTGGGAAGGGAATCATGGCGACAAACTTCGTTACCACATCACCAACCTGCACACCATCAAGAGCGTCACTTTTAACAGGCAGGTACTGCAGCCGGATGGATTTGCCCCGCCCGATTGGCCCCGGTGATAAACGCGGGATCTCTGAAGATGAAGTCACCATTGCACAAATGCTAAAGCAAGCTGGCTATCAAACCGCATTGATTGGTAAATGGCATCTTGGTGATCACGGCGCCTCATTGCCTAACAAAAAAGGTTTCGATCAATTCTTCGGAACACTTTACAGTCACGACTACCGCTACCCTTATGTTAAAACGGATACGACAATCAAAATCTTCAGAAATGCAAAACCCGAAATATACAAACCCCACGACAGCATACTAACCAGCTCATATACCCATGAGTCAATTAAATTTATAAAGAAAAGTGCTGAAGCAAAAAAACCATTCTTCCTATACCTTGCACAGAATATGCCTCACCTGCCTGTTGCTTTTGCTGCGCAGAAGTTCAGGAAAAAACACTCGTCTGGAGGTGAACTTGGTGATGTTATTGAAGATATGGATGAAGGTTTGGCACAAATCTGGAAACAGCTGGTTGCATCAGGCGAGGCAGATAATACCATTTTCATTTTTACCAGTGATAACGGTCCCTGGATTAATGCGCCACAACGCATGTATGACGATGGGTTCACGAAATTTTATCATGTGGGCACTGCCGGAATATTTAGAGGGTCAAAAGGGATTTCCTATGAGGCCGGACACCGCGTGCCCTTCATCATCTACTGGAAAGGGCACACCCTGAAAGATAGGCAATTCTCAAAACCTTTCTCAAACCTCGATGTTTTGCCCACACTCGCAGAATGGACAAACGCCAAACTGCCCGCTCATACACTCGACGGCGAGTCAATAGCAGGTTTGCTTACTGTTAAAAATTTCAATAAAGCCCATCGTCCAATTTACTACCACAATTATGTGCTCGAAGGGGTTAAAGATGGTGACTGGAAACTCCGCTCTACAAAAAACGGAGAGCAGACGCTAATGGAGCTCTTCAATCTTTCCTGGGATCCCTCAGAACGCGTAAATCTCTTCGATGATGCTAAATACGCAACCCAAAAAACCACTTTACTTAAACTCCTGGCGGATTATCCCGGAGATAAAAAATAAATTAACATTCTGAAATAAAGCGGCTCACTTTAGCAGTTCCTCAAATTGGTATAACAATATTTAATTAAAATGTATATTTACTCTTCGGAGATAGAATAAATGGAAAAAAGATGGGTAAAAGCATCAGTTTGTAACGATGATACGGTAACCAAAATTACAGAAGCACTCAATATTGACCGCTCACTTGCGCAGATATTGGTGCAACGGAATATCTGCAGTTTTGAGGAGGCAAAAGATTTCTTCCGCCCGGATCTCAATCACCTTCATAATCCTTTTTTGATGAAGGATATGGATGTTGCCATCCAGAGAATCGATGATGCATTGGCCAGTCATGAAAAAATATTGATCTACGGCGATTATGATGTAGACGGCACAACTTCGGTCGCCCTGACCTTTAGTTTCTTCTCGCAGCTTACCGAAAATATCGAATATTACATTCCCGACCGTTACTTGGAAGGGTACGGAATTTCAACCGCAGGGATCGACTACGCCCATAAAAATGGATTTACGCTCATTATCGCCCTCGATTGTGGAATCAAATCGGTTGACAAAATTGACTATGCAAATCAGTTGGGGATCGATTTTATCATTTGTGATCACCACTTGCCTGGGGCCGAGCTCCCTGCCGCGGTTGCGGTGCTGGATCCAAAACGGGAGGATTGTGATTACCCCTTTAAAGAATTAGCGGGCTGTGGCATCGGTTTCAAACTGGCACAAGCCTATTCAGAAAAACATCATCTCCCTAAAGAAAACTTTTTGCAATACCTTGATCTCGTAATGATCAGTATTGCTGCCGATATTGTTCCTATCGTTGGGGAAAACAGAATTCTTGCCTATTATGGTTTAAAAAAACTCAATACAAACCCTTGCGAGGGTTTAAGGGCTTTAATGGAAGTTTCCGGTAAAAAGGAAAACTACACCATTATGGATGTGGTATTTACCCTCGGCCCGCGTATTAATGCAGCCGGGCGGATAGATCATGCTAAACATGCAGTAGCCATGCTTCTGTGCCAGGAAGATGGAAACGCACTGGAGCAAAGCGAAATCATCAACCTTAAAAATACTGAACGTAAAGCTTTCGATCAGGATATTACCCGCGAAGCACTGGCATTGATTGGGGATAGTGAGGTACTCATAAATAAAAAAACGACCGTTGTTTTCAATGAAAACTGGCATAAGGGTGTCATCGGTATTGTGGCATCCAGATTAACCGAAACGTACTACAGGCCAACAATAGTACTCACCAAATCCAACGGGCATGTAGCAGGATCTTGTCGCTCGGTAATTGGTTTCGATCTTTACGAGGCGCTAAGCGGATGCTCCCATCTGCTTGACCAGTATGGAGGTCATAAGTTTGCTGCAGGCCTGACCATGCAGGAGCATAATGTAGATGCCTTTGCCGATAAGTTCGAAGAAATTGTATCCGCCAGCATTACTTCAGAGCAGTTAACGCCAATGATTAAAATTGATGCAGAAATAGAATTATCTCAAATTGATGGTAAGTTCTACCGCATCCTGGCACAAATGGGGCCGTTCGGTCCCGAAAATTTAGCCCCCGTATTTGTAACCCACCAGGTGTACCTCGGTAAGCCTGCGATGACAGTGGGTGCAAATCATTTAAAAATAAATATTAAACAACAAAATTCGCCTATTTTTGAAGGCATTGCGTTTGGTCTGGCCGAATTCCAGAATCTGCTTCAACCAAAAGTTCCGTTTTCTGTTTGTTACACCATCGAAGAAAACGTCTGGAGGGAAAAGCGGCGTTTGCAACTCAATATAAAAGGTATAAAAGTTAATTAGTTAAAATCATAAGCCTAAAGGTTTCGAATAAACATATGATATTAAGAGCCGAAAATCTGGTAAAAAAATATAAGCAGCGTACTGTAGTGAACGATGTTTCATTTAGTGTTAGTCAAGGTGAGATTGTGGGTCTCCTCGGACCAAACGGTGCAGGGAAAACCACTTCGTTTTACATGATTGTAGGCTTAATCAAACCAAATGAAGGTCGTATCTTCCTGGAGGAAGAAGATATCACTGAAGATGCCATGTACCGCCGTGCTCAAAAGGGTATTGGTTACCTGGCTCAGGAAGCATCTGTTTTCAGAAAGCTTACTGTAGAAGATAATATCCTCGCCATACTCGAAATGAGTAATCTGAGCAAAGAAGAACAAAAAGATAAGCTTGAAGAACTCATTAATGAATTCAGTCTGCATAAAGTACGCAAAAACAGGGGCGATTTATTATCCGGGGGGGAACGACGCAGAACGGAAATTGCCCGTGCGCTTGCCGCTAACCCGAATTTCATATTGCTCGATGAACCTTTCGCCGGGGTAGACCCGATTGCTGTTGAAGAAATCCAGAGTATTGTAGCTAAACTTAAACACAAGAATATCGGAATTCTAATTACCGATCATAATGTGCAGGAAACACTTTCAATTACTGATAGGGCTTATCTGCTGTTTGAGGGCAAAATTCTTGAGCAAGGGGTGCCCGAAGTTTTGGCAGAGAATGAAATGGTTAGAAAGGTTTACCTTGGCTCGAACTTTGTGCTCAAACGTAAAAAATTCGATGTCTAATTAAAGCTAATGGCAATTGTAAATTCAATTTTTACCTGGTTAATGAAAAAGCGGATCCACCAGATCGAGCTTTTTATGAAATATCCTCACGATGTACAGCAGGAGTGGTTTCACACTTTAATTGATAGTGCCGAAAATACGGAATGGGGTAGGATGTTTGATTATAGAACCATTCTAACCCCCCAACAATATCAGGAACGTGTTCCAATCCAGAATTACGATACCCTGAAACCCTATATTGAGCGGATGCTTGCAGGTGAACAGAACATACTCTGGCCATCAGATATTAAATGGTTTGCCAAGTCGTCAGGAACCACAAGCGACAGGAGTAAGTTTATTCCGGTTTCCAAAGAAAGTTTAGAAGAATGCCATTTCAAAGGGGGCAAAGATATGCTCTCTATTTATTGCAATAATTGTCCGGAAAACCAGATGTTTACCGGGAAAGGACTTGTTTTAGGAGGGAGCCATCAGGTAAACCAACTAAATGAAGATTGTTTTTACGGCGATTTATCAGCCGTATTAATCAAAAATCTTCCCATTTGGGCTGAGTTTTACCGCACACCGGATATGTCCATTGCCCTGATGGATAACTATGAAATCAAAATGGATAGGATGGCAGAAGCCACCATTCACGAAAATGTAACCAGTATTTCGGGTGTTCCAACATGGACTATCGTCCTGGCAAAAAAGGTATTAGAATTAACTGGTAAGCAAAATCTGCTTGAAGTATGGCCAAATCTGGAAGTTTACATCCATGGAGCAGTTAATTTTACACCTTATCGTGAGCAATTCAAACAACTAATTCCTTCAGATGATATGTATTACCTGGAAACCTACAATGCTTCAGAGGGGTTTTTTGGTATTCAGGATCAGGATAATTCAGAGGAAATGTTACTGATGCTGGATTATGGTATCTTCTATGAGTTTATCCCAATGGAAAACATTGGTGAGGAAAATCCACAAGCCCTGTTGTTGGGAGAAGTAGAACTCCATAAAAATTATGCTATTGTAATTTCTACCAATGGCGGATTATGGCGGTACATGATTGGTGATACAATTCAGTTCACCTCATTGGCCCCCTATCGAATCAAAATCACTGGTCGTACCAAGCATTTTATTAATGCTTTTGGTGAGGAAGTGATCATAGATAATGCCGAACAGGCATTAACAAAAGCCTGCTGTGCTACCGGGGCTGAAATTAAAGATTATACTGCCGGACCCATTTATTTCGAGGGCGAGAAAGCCGGTGGACATGAATGGATCATTGAATTTGATACACAACCAGATGACTTCGAGAAATTTGTCGATATCCTGGATCAAACACTTAGGGAAATTAATTCAGACTACGATGCAAAGCGATTTAAGGATATGGCTTTATGCAGGCCGAAAGTGCACAATGCGGCTCCCAATACTTTCTATAACTGGCTGAAATCGAAAGATAAATTAGGAGGGCAACACAAGGTGCCACGCCTGGCAAATGAACGCAAGTATCTGGATGATATCCTGGAAATACTCAAGTCTGCAGCTGCATAATAAAATATGGATTGGTAATTGCTGTATCTTGTGTATGGGTCTGAACACAAATAAAATACTGAATCTTTTCAAAAAATCGCAGAGCAGAGCATCAGCGATCCTAAAAGATAAATCAAAAGTCAGCGTCACCGTCGAAAATGCGCTCGGAAAAGCCGTTTCCAATAGAAGTGACTTAGAAGGCGTTTGGGATAAGATGGTATTGCTGTTAGCCGTTTCGAAAGACTTTATCAATGGAAACTACACCGCAATTCCTAAACGCTCAATTATTGCAATACTCGGGGGCCTGGTATATTTTCTATCCCCGATCGATGTAGTGCCCGACTTTGTTCCGGTTTTAGGTTTTATAGATGATATATTTGTTTTAAACCTGGTTTATAAACAGGTGCTGAAAGACCTCGAAGAATATAAAACCTGGAAAGAGGGCCAAGGTAAAATAGTCAGCATCGATGGCGCATCATAACAGTTTCTCTCACTGGCTCAGTCATCATCTTTTTGCCTGTCCTTTCAAAACTTACTTTGGTTTTGATTGTCCGGGCTGCGGCTTTCAGCGATCAGTCATTTCATTATTCAAGGGGAATTTCGAGGAATCGTTCCGTTTTTATCCGGCAACCATACCTATTCTGATGATTGCCTTATTCACCATTATGCACCTCTCAGTAAATATTAAAACAGGTGCCATGATAATCAAAATCGCTTACGCAGCTATTGCAATAATTATCCTAATCAACTACATTTATAAAATATCTACTCATCAACTTATCAGCTAATCTATGTCAGAAGAACAAGATAATTCTCAGGAACACAAGCCTATAGATTTAAGTAAAAACGAAAGCACTCCGGAACAACCAGTTAATACCGGGTCTTCAGGTCCTCCACCATTTCAGCAACCTCCTTCTTTTCAGCAACCTCCTCCATTTGGACAGTTTCAGGGTGGTTTCGGTATGGGACAGCAGAATCTGCCTAACGCAACAGCTGCATTGGTATTAGGAATTATTGCCCTCCCGGCATGTTGCTTTTATGGGATATTCGGCATTGTCTTTGGTATTATTGCCTGGATTCTGGGTGCCGGCGATGTAAAAAAATATCATCAGAACCCAGGATTGTATAGCGAGTCTTCCTATAAAAATGCAAAAGCAGGAAAAATCTGCGGAATGATTGCTACCATTCTAAGTGTCCTGTTTATCGTTTTGATTGTACTAGCTGTTGTTGGAGCATTAACACGCCCTCAGGCATACGATGATTTCTTTAAGGGTTTTCATTAGCCCTTAACTTAATTTTACCTTAAAAATATAAATCGGATGTTGCATCACATCCGATTTTCTTATTTTTGTACGGTAAAACTGTAATTAAAAAACTAACATAATGTATCCGGAATATTTAGTTGAACCAATGCGTAAGGAATTAACTAACGTAGGTTTTGAAGAATTAAAAAATGCACAGGAAGTTGATCAAGCCATTAAAGGTGAGGGAACTGTATTTGTTGTTGTAAACTCTGTATGTGGTTGCGCGGCGGCAAATGCTCGTCCTGCAGCAAGAGCAGCAGCAGCTCACTCGAAACATCCTGATAAACTGGTAACAGTTTTCGCGGGAATGGAAAAAGAAGCTGTTGATCAGGCAAGAAGTCATATGATGCCTTTCCCTCCATCATCGCCAGCTATGGCTTTGTTTAAAGATGGAAAACTTGTTCACATGATCGAACGTCATCAAATCGAAGGTCGTCCGGCTCAAATGATCGCGGATAATCTGATCGGTGCATTCGAGC
This sequence comes from Pedobacter frigidisoli, assembly GCF_032678525.1. Lineage (GTDB taxonomy): Bacteria > Bacteroidota > Bacteroidia > Sphingobacteriales > Sphingobacteriaceae > Pedobacter > Pedobacter frigidisoli_A. The sequence continues at coordinate 35,225 of NZ_JAVTSE010000002.1, read as the reverse complement.
AATATTGCTAGAAAATGATCATGAAGAATCGGCAATAAAGATTTATTATATCGCTTGCCGATTCTTCATTCTTTAATATTACCTCACTCAAAAATCTTTGTTGAGTAATTTCTCAAGCTCTCCAAACGATACATTCATTCTTACCCTGCCTTGTTTGGCATAAGAAATCTCGCCTGTTTCTTCTGATATAATCACCGCCACGGCATCTGTAGTTTCAGAAACACCAATACCTGCCCGGTGTCTTAAACCAAATTGCGAAGGCAACTGGTCATTATCCGTTAGCGGTAAAATACAGCTCGCACTTTTTATCTTGTTTTCAGAAATCACCACCGCACCGTCGTGCAGCGGACTGTTTTTCTGAAATATACTCTCCAGCAGGCGCTTTGAAATTTTTGCATCCACCACTTCGCAGCTATTCGCAAAAAACTGCTCATCATAAAATTTTACAAATACGATTAGCGCACCCGTTCGGGTTTTTTTCATGCTTTTACAGGCGTCGATGATAGGCTTTATCCGTGTCAGATTATTTCTCTCAATTTCTTTACGGCCGAAAAGATAGCCCCACCAGGCCTTGTTTTTTTGCAGAAAAGCATTCTTACCGATAAGTAGCAGAAAGCGACGTATTTCCGGATGAAAAATTACGATTAGTGCAATAATACCCACACTCATGAACTTTTCAATAATGGTGGTGAGCAATTTCATATGCAGGGCATCCACCACACGATAAAAAATCGCAATGATAAGCATTCCTACCAATAGGTTTACAGCAAGGGTATTACGGATAAGGGTGTAGACATAGTAAATCAAAAGCGCCACAAGCACAATATCTACCACGTCGGTAACCGTAAACTGCACAAAATCGAAATCAAGTCCTTTCATTTAGGCACAAGATAGCAAAACCCTGAGCAGTTTACAATTCTGAATTTTATATAGTTAAATCATCCGTGCAGCATTTCCACCAGTTTCACGCACTCCACGGCCTCCTTAACATCATGTACCCTCAAAATACCCGCCCCTTTCTGCAGGGCAATGGTATTGAGTACCGATGTGCCATTTAAGGAGTCAGCTGCAGTATTGCCTAATACTTTATGGATCATGCCTTTTCTTGAAAATCCCACAAGTACCGGAAGATTAAATATTTTAAGGTCCTCCATTTCATTCAGTAACTGGTAATTATGGGCAATGCTTTTGCCGAAACCAAAACCAGGATCAATGATGATGTCGTGAATATGTAAGGCTTTTAGCTCAGCAACCTTTTTGGCTAAGTAATCTATCACCTCAAGGGTTACCTGATTGTAAACTGGGTTTTGCTGCATATTTTGCGGAGTCCCCTGCATGTGCATAATCATGTAGGGCACCTGATGTCTGGCAATAACTTCAAACATCCCGCTATCCATGTCGCCACTGGCAATATCGTTGATGATGTGGGCACCTGCCGATATCGTTTCTTCCGCAACCTTGGCCCGGAATGTATCAATTGAAATAATTGCTTCAGGTAGTTCCCTGCTGATATTTTCAACAACAGGAATTAGACGGGCCAGCTCTTCTTCTGTGGAAATGTCCTTTGCACCAGGACGCGAAGAATATCCCCCGATATCAATAAAAGTCGCACCCTCACCGAGCAATTGTTCGACCTTGCGTAATGCTTCATCAGCAGATTTGGAACGGCTGCTGCTATAAAAAGAGTCAGGCGTAATATTCACGATTCCCATCACCTTCGGCGTGCTCAAATCAATTAATTTGCCTTGAATATTCAACGTTCGGCGGGGTTCAAAAAAGTTTTTTTCTGCCATAATAAACCCTTTCGGGATTTGGGTTTCGCTTTAAAAATGTATCTTTAGCTTTTGTTGTTTCGCAGCAAAAATACATTAAAACTAAATATTTTACCGAATTGGCACAAACAAAAACCGCTATAGAATTTGATGAGGTGATCGCAGTTTGCAGGTCGTTATTTCTTAAAAAAACAAAAGATTACGGAACTGCATGGCGCATCTTAAGGCCAAGTTCAATTACCGATCAGATTTTTATTAAAGCGCAGCGTATTCGCACATTAGAAGAAAAAAAGGTGAGTCTGGTAGGCGAGGGAGCTACCTCCGAGTATATAGGGATTGTAAATTACTGTGCCATAGCCATGATGCAGCTCGAATTAACCGATACTGACCCGAATGAACTGCCATATGAGCTTGTGGAACGCTTATTTGAGGAAAAAGTTAAGGAAACTAAAGACCTTATGTTTGCAAAAAATCACGATTATGGTGAAGCCTGGAGGGATATGCGCATCAGTTCTTTAACGGACCTGATACTGATGAAGATTTTCCGTGTCAAACAAATAGAAGACAATGAAGGTCATACCCTGGCATCAGAAGGGGTTAAGGCCAATTACCAGGATATGCTCAACTATTCAGTTTTTGCGTTGATTAAATTAGGAGTTAAATAATGAAAAATATTGCTTTAGGCTTTTCCAGATTTTTTGTAGGTGCACTTTTTATATTTTCAGGCTTAATTAAAGCAAACGATCCGCTAGGTTTTGGCTACAAGTTGCAGGAATATTTCGAGGTCTTTCATCTCAATTTTCTTAATGGCGCAGCCACGTCCATAGCCATTTTATTGTGTACCCTCGAAATTGTTCTTGGTGCACTTCTGTTGCTGGGCTTCTGGAGTAAAAAGGTGGCATGGGGCTTATTGTTATTAATCATATTTTTCACCCTTTTAACATTCATTTCTGCAGCCTTCAAAGTAGTAACCAGTTGCGGTTGCTTCGGAGATGCCATCCCGCTAACCCCTTGGCAATCCTTTAGTAAAGACTTGATTCTGCTGGTATTAATCGTCGTGATCTTTTTATACAAAGATCGCATCAAACCACTTTTCAGCAAAGAATCTACTCAGCGCAATATTGCAGTTGTTGTAACCCTGGTTTCTTTAGGTTTCGGCCTTTTTACCTATAACGTTTTGCCCGTTATCGATTTTCTTCCCTACAAAGTGGGTGCCCATATTCCTTCGTTAATGGTAATCCCTCCGGGAGAAAAACCAGATGAATTTGAGATCATGTATCACCTTAAAAACAAGAAAACAAAAGAGGAAAAAGATATGAGCGACAAGGCCTATCTTAAAACAGAAATCTGGAAAGATAATAACTGGGAAATAATAGGAGAGCCAACTAAACGCCTGGTTAAAAAGGGCTACGAACCCAAAATTAAAGATCTGATTATCACTGATGCCTCAGGTACCGATTACACTAAAGAACTGATCGAAAATCCATACTACAGTCTGGTTTTTGTAGCCTATGATTTGCGTAATACCAATGAAAATGCAATTGCAAAATTAAATGCTTTAGCCATAAACGCAACACAGCAATTCAATATCCGAACCGTCTTATTAACTTCCAATTCAGCTCAGGATGCTGAAGCCTTCATCAAAAAGAACAACCTTTTTTCAGAAGTATTCTATGCCGATGCTGTTCCCCTGAAGAGCATGGTGAGGGCTAACCCGGGTGTTATTTTATTAAGAAATGGCGTGGTGGTGAATAAGTGGCATAATCACAATGTACCTACCTTCGATCAGTTGAGCAGAAAGTATTTCGATAAATAATGATTGCATACGCACTAAAAAAACTATTATACGGAATACTGGTAATGGCCGGTATCATCCTGGTTGTTTTTGTGCTTTTCAACATCCTCCCTGGCGATCCTGCCAGGATGACCATGGGACAAAGAGCCGATGTGCAATCGCTGGAAGCTGTTCGTAAAGAATTTGGTCTCGATAAGTCCAGGCCCGAACAGTTCCTGCTTTATGTAAACGATCTCTCACCCCTCAGCATTTTGGATAACGATGCTGCTGCAGCGAAGAAATATAGATATGTAAAGCTGATTAATTTCACTAACAAAGCTTTGGTATTGAAGTGGCCTTATCTCAGAAGCTCTTATCAAACAAAAAGAGATGTGCGGGATATTCTGGGAGAAACTGTTCCCAATACTTTTATACTCGCCTTAACGGCGATGATCTTTGCCACAATTATTGGTGTATTCCTGGGGGTACTCTCTGCCGTTTATAAAGACTCTTGGATTGATAAGTCGGCAAATGCGTTTGCCATCATGGGTATATCTGCGCCTTCATTTTTTGCCGGAATCATTATTGCATGGTTATTTGGCTTTGTATTGAGCGATTATACAGGATTGAAGATGAGTGGCAGTTTATATTCTTATGACCCCTTCAATGGAGAAATACTTACATTAAGAAACCTATGGTTGCCAATGGTTACGCTGGGGCTCCGTCCACTGGCAATTATTGTCCAGCTTACCCGAAGCGCCATGTTAGATGTACTCGCCCAGGATTATATCCGTACTGCACGGGCAAAAGGCCTGGATAGCAAAACGATCATATATAAACATGCCTTAAAAAATGCACTTAACCCGGTTATCACAGCCATTTCAGGATGGTTCGCCTCACTATTGGCTGGTTCATTTTTTGTAGAATATATCTTTGGTTATAATGGTTTGGGGCGAACAACAGTGGCAGCCCTCGAAATGTCTGACTTTCCGGTGGTAATGGGCTCAATCTTATTTATAGCCTTAGTTTTTGTAGTCATCAATATTCTTGTCGATGTTTTATATGCTTACATCGATCCGAGAATAAAATTAGCTTAACATTAATTTTAAAATTAATATACAGATGAAAATCTTTTTAGTCGGATATATGGGCTGCGGTAAAAGTACCAAAGCCAAGCAACTGGCACACCGGCTGGATTGTCCGGTAATAGATCTTGACGCAGAGATTGTTTCCAGAACCGGAAAAACAATTGCCGAATACTTCGCAGAATTTGGCGAAAGCGGCTTCAGGGAATACGAAAGTGAAATGCTTAAAACATTTAATTATCCTGAACATTGTGTGATAGCAACGGGAGGGGGCTTACCATGCTTTTTTGATAATATGCAATGGATGAATGCTCATGGCGAAACGGTTTATCTTCAAATGGCTCCGGCTGCCTTGGTATCAAGGCTGCACAACCGCCAGAAACGCCCGCTAATCAAAGATCTTAACGATGAGCAACTATTGGAATTTATAAAAGTAAAACTCCTTGAAAGAGACCCCTTTTATACACAGGCAAAAATCATTGTTGATGCTTTCGACTTAGATGGCGAAAAACTGGAGGCAGCAATAAAAGGAGAGGCATAGCAAAAACGCACAATTCAATTATTCAGCATTTTTTATTTCCTGATCGATTATTTTAGCCGACAAAAGCGCCAATGGAATTCCGCCTCCGGGATGAACACTACCGCCACAAAAGTATAACCCCTTGATTTGAGTGCTGAAATTAGAATGCCTCATAAATGCCGAAAACTGGTTGTTTGAACTGTTTCCGTATAATGAGCCCTGGTAAGAGCCTGTTTTCATTTCGATACTCCGCGGATCTAATATTTCCTCACATAAAATATTCCCATTAATATCCTTATTGAGAATACGGCTAATTTTAGCGATGATATTTTGCTTTGCCGATAGAATTAAACTATCCCAGTCCTGACTGTTGTTGGCTGGAACATTAATCATAACGAACCAGTTTTCGTGTCCATCCGGCGCATCAGTTTTAACGTGTTTCGCACTGATGTTAATATAAATCGTAGGATCGTGATAAATGGTTTTGGCTCTCCATATCGCATCAAACTCTGCCTTGTAATCTTCCGCAAATATGATATTATGCAGGCCAAGTTCGGGGTAATTGCCCTTCATTCCCCAGTAAAAAATCAGTGCTGAGCTGCTTCTTTCCTGTGATAATAATTTCGTCGGAGGCGAGAGTTTTTTCAGCAGATTACGGTAAGTAAACCAGATATCCAGATTTGAAATCACTAGCGCTGCAGAAATGAAAGTACCACCAGTTTTAATCCCGGCAACCTTCGCTTTATCATACACAATCTCAGTCACCTTTGAATTAAAATGGAATTTTACCCCAAGATCTTTAGCGAGTTGGATTAATGATAATGTGATACTATGCATCCCCTTTTTCGGAAAAAAAGCACCAAAGTGGTATTCGAAATGTGGAATTACATTTAATGTTGCGGGTGCCTGATAAGGGTTTGAACCATTATAGGTAGCATAGCGGTTAAATAACTGGGCTATTCTCTGATCTTTAAAAAAAAGATTATTAGCCTTTCCCTGTGTTCTGAAAGCATCAATTTTACCAAACCGAAATACCGATTTAAGCGTATCCCAATGTAGAAAGCTTTTGATTTTATGGATAGATCGCTCAAGAAATACCCGGTGGGTAACATCATATATCGTTTGGCTTTTTGACAGAAATTTTTTGATTTCCTGAGCACTTGAATTTGTTTTCTCTTCAATCTCTTTGGCAAATTCGTTCAGGTCTGCCTGAGCGGTTAATGTAAGCCCATCCTCGTAAAAATATTTACATATTTCATCCAGTTTTTCATACTGGAAATAATCATCTGGATTTTTACCCGCCAGTCGGAAAAGTTCATCCACATATTGTGGCATGGTAAAAAGACTTGGTCCGGCATCAAAACGGAATCCATTTACAGAAATTTCCGTGAGCTTCCCGCCTGGATACCCGTTGGCTTCAAATACTGCTACATCATAACCCTTTACAGCCATTCTGATGGCTGAAGCAATCCCTGCAACCCCTGAACCAACAATTATTGCTTTTGGCATAATGCGAAAATAGGATAAATATTTAATTATCTTTAGAACCTATTTTAATGCGTTCAGATATAAACCGGTTTGCTTCTCAATATCACCTGTTGCAACCTTTATAGCCGATCCGATTCTGGTAGTTTCTGCTTTAACAGGCATCTTACCAATGGTGGCCAGTGCATCAACATACCACTTACTCCATACTTCAATAATATGCCGCTCTTCAGCAACAGATTTGCCGGCCGATAATGCCTTTTTGCTCAGCTCGAACTCGGTTTTTAAACGTACAAGTGCATCTTCCTTCACTTGTGCAACAGTTGCCGCTGCTGTCGATTCATTGGCAGAAACTAATGTATATGCAGCAGTTAGACCGCTCACGCCAACATTCTTCATCTCAGTAGGCGAAACCTTATCTATCCGGTCGTTATCAGTATGGTAAAATACATCCGTAAAATGCCACATCAGCAAGCCCGGAATTTGATGCTGTAAAAACGGAGTGTGATCACTGCCCCCTTCAAATGGATTATAGTTTACAGTCCAGTTGGCAAATTTGCCCTGTTTCTTACAGATGTCGAAAATGAAATCATTAAAATAATGAGGAAACAGGTCTTTTTCTGTCATATCTCCCGCCCCCCACTCTGTATGTTTGTCTGTGCCCCGGGTCCATATTGCCGACGGATCAGGCATTTTCTCAATCAGAAAAGATCCTCCTGTTTTTTTGGTATCCTCCCCAACCATATCCAGACTCATGCCCCATAAAATACCTTTTGCTCTGATAGTGTCTTCTGTAATATAACGCCTCGTCGATACAATTTCATCCCCCCATAAAAAGGTAATTGTTCGCTTAGGATCAATCTTTTTTGTCTGAACAAGATCTGCTGTTAACCTTGCCATTTCCGCAAGTGTACCCACTCCACTCGCATTATCGTTTGCGCCAGGTTCCTGAACATGGGCACTAAATACAAACCTTTCGCCCGGCCGCTCACTTCCACGAACGTTGGCTACAATAGTTAACTCCTCTGATGGATAAATCTTTGTCTGAATATTTACTTTCAATTTAGTGATGCCTTTGGCGCAGGCAGCTTTAAGCCTTTCTTTCGCTGCATATGACAATAATAATGTCCATACTTCGCTATTGACTTTCATGCTGCTAAATTGTATCGAAGTTTGGTGAATCTTAGGCTGTGTATATTTAGGCATCGCATAGCCGATTACACCCGTCGCGCCTGCCTTTGTTGCAGCAGCAAGTAATCTGGAGGGATGATTCTCTGAAAAGATAATCTTTCCCTTTACGTCAGCTTTTTCAAGATCCGACGTATTATTGATAAATACAACTTCAGCGCTAATGCCTCCTGCAGGCGTAGACACGCAGTTGATGGGGATCATATTCCTGTTGCTTTTGAATGAAATTAAAGGCTCCTGGTTCCCTTCGATATCGATACGCGCATCCAGAGGCTCCCAGGTATTGTTCTTCATTGGACGCTTCTCAATGCGGTAAGTCAATAGGCCTTCCGATTCGTTCTGCTTTTGCTCCGAAAATCCGGCATTTTTTAAAATCTGTTCTATATGATGGATGCTCGCATTAAAACCCGTATTACCCGGAACACGGAAGAACTTCTCGACAAATGCAGTGGTATGATAGGCCTCCTTTTCATTAAAACCTTTGCGGGTAAGTTTGAAATAGGAATCAGTTGTATTTTGTGCGTAGCTTGTCACTGCCGCAAAAAGCAGCGTAAACAGTATTTTCGTTTTCATTCAGTAATTTAAAAACGAAAGATACTAAGAAAATTCCGTGTCAATAATGGTAACTGCCGCTTTTAAACTATCAGTCTGTCCTTCAAATGTAATTTGATGGTATTAGACTATGAATTAACATAAATTTAATTTGAACTGTTATGGTTTCCGGTATAAATTAGATATTATTGTAAATATAGAGGAGGTTTTTTATCATGAGCAAAGAAATATTAGAGTTTTCTGTACAAGTAGATGAGAAATTTGACTTAAAGTTTAACTGGTCAGATAGCTTCTGGGAAGCTGCATTCAAATTTTTCGGAAAGTAGAGCTTAATCTGATTTCTTTATTCCGGGTTTTCCTGATCCGGCATAAAATGATACTGCCATAACTTTTTCTTAACAACTTTCCCTGGGCAAGCCGTTATTTGTATTCATTCTTACCTGAGCATTAGGCTTTAGTCTTTCAGCTTTTCCCCTTATCTTTGCACGATAATGAGTAGAAGAAAACCAGGTACGGTAACGATCATTCCAAACGTACAGATAATTGATATTGCTGAAGAAGGTAAAGGCGTTGGCAAGGCCGATGAATTGGTTATCTTTGTAGATAAAGCAGTTCCGGGAGATGTGGTTGACGTACGCTTAACCAAAAAGAAAAAAAACTTTGCTGAAGCGATTATTGAGCAATTGCATCAAAAATCCGAATTACGTACCGAGCCTTTCTGTCCGCATTTCGGTACCTGTGGCGGTTGCAAATGGCAGCACATGGGTTACGATTCTCAGCTAAAATTTAAACAGAAAAATGTTGAGGCAGCCCTTCAGCGTCTCGGCAAAATAGATACTTCCAATACCGAGCCGATTTTAGGTTCTGCACAAGACCGCTATTACCGCAATAAACTTGAGTTTACTTTCTCTAATAAACGCTGGTTGGATAGAACTGATATAGAGCGTGATGAAGATTTCGATATGAACGCACTGGGCTTTCACGTTCCGCTTCGTTTCGATAAAATCCTCGATATCGAACATTGCTACTTACAGGCCGAACCCTCGAACTCCATCAGAAACGCAGTACGTAAATACGCACTGGAAAATGGTTTGTCGTTTTACGACTTACGCAACCATGAAGGGGCACTGCGTAATTTAATTATACGTACATCCAGTACCGGAGAAGTGATGGTTGCGGTGGTTTTTGCCTATCCTGAAGAGGATCAGGTAGAAGGCTTGATGGGATTTCTTAAACAAGCTTTCCCCCAGATTACCGCCTTACTCTATATCGTGAATCAAAAGAAAAATGATACCATCTTTGATCAGGAGGTCAATCTTTTTGCCGGTCGCGATCACATATTTGAAGAGATGGATGGCATCAGGTTCAAAATCGGTGTTAAATCTTTCTATCAAACCAATTCGGAGCAAGCCTTTGAATTATATAAAATCACCCGTGATTTTGCCGGATTTAAAGGTGATGAACTGGTTTACGATTTGTATACCGGAGCAGGAACCATTGCCAATTTTGTGGCGAAAAGTGTTAAACAGGTGGTCGGAATAGAATATGTACCCACTGCAATTGAGGATGCTAAGTTTAACTCGGAATTAAATGGAATTGATAACACAATCTTCTATGCAGGAGACATGAAAGATATTCTGACTGCAGAATTCATATTAGCGCACGGCAAACCCGATGTGGTGATCACAGATCCGCCAAGGGCAGGTATGCATGCAGATGTGGTGCAGCGCCTGCTGGAAATGGAAGCTGATAAAATTGTTTATGTAAGCTGTAACGCTGCAACGCAGGCACGTGATTTGGAATTACTCAACGAAAAGTATGATGTGGTACGCATCAAACCGGTAGATATGTTCCCACATACCCAACATGTAGAAAATGTGGTATTATTAAAATTTAGAAGATAGAATTTCATTCAAAATTCAATATGGATAGAGAAGAATTATTAAGTGCTACACCCGAGGGTAGCGGCGAACCACAGGGGAAAAAAGAAAGCCCGTTGGTTAGCCTGGAGAAAGATTTGCAATTCTATGCAGATGCCATTAAAGAGGTAGCTGTTGAAATTATGGTTGAAGGGATTTCCGCTTATCCCATTTTCATTGCCCACCAGCATGAAGTAAACATTGGCGAACTGATCCTGAATAAAGAAGAACTCAATACAGATTGGACAATACAGGCCTCAACCCTGGAGGAATTTGTAGAAAAGGGAATTATCAATAAAGAAAAAAAGGATACATTTTTAAAAGCCTACAAACGTCCTGAAGAACACATGTGTATTTTTGTGGTTGTTCCTGAAGGGGCAAACTTCATTTACTATCCATACAACAAGGGTAGGGGCTAGCACTCAGAAAACAGAAAACGCCGTTTTGCATCCACAAAACGGCGAATTATCATTAACTAAACTAAAGTTCTTAATTTATGTGGTGAACGTCGCCACTCTTTGAATTTGATGTTTTTCTCAATGCTGCATTGCCTTTATAACTCACATCGCCACCGCCGCTCGCAGCCGCTTCTAAGCCTTTGTTAACATAAATATTAACATCCGACCCGCCGGAAACCTGAACCTTTGCATAATCGGTAATAAACTCGTAAGCATCTATATCGCTTCCTCCACTCGATTGAATAGTCATATTATTGGCTTTTCCTTTTAAATCGATATCGCTTCCTCCACCGGATTGAATGGTGATATCTCCACAGGAAACTTCCAGTTTCAAATCAGAACCTCCTGATGAGCGGATAGCAAATTTCTCAGTTTTAAGCAGGTTCTGCGTAAACACATCCGAACCGCCTGAAGCAGCAAGAGCAGTTAAAGTTTTATAGCTTACATAGGCTTTGATGATTCTGTTCTTAAACATGCCGCTCCAGCTAATGCCGTCCTTAAATTTAATGTTGATATTGCTGCCGTTTTGTTCAACTACAATATCTTTCAAGGTTGCCGCATCCGATTTTACAGTTACACTTTCACTCCCGCCTTGCGTAAGGTACAGGTCTATACCACTGCTTATACCTATGCTGTTAAAGTTTTTTACAGGAAAGTTTTTTGCCTCCTGTGCCCGGGCTAAAAAGCCGGCTGTTACTAAAAATAAAATCAGCGAAGATTTGGTCAGTGTTTTCATGTTTTTGTTCTAAGGTTATCCATAAGACGCACCTGGGGCCAAAACGTTGCAACCAATCGAAATTATTTTTTAAATAGTTTGAATTTCATCCTTAAAATCGTTCTTTTTGTATTCAACCTTTAAATACATGGCATCGCAATTACTTATTCTCAACCAGAAACAGATTCAACAGAAAATAGATCGTATCGCTTATCAGATTTTAGAAGATAATCTGAACGAAAAGGAAATTGTTCTGGCAGGTATATGGGATCGTGGATATAAACTGGCTATACGGCTGGAAAAAGTACTGAAAAAAATTTCCGGACTGAAAGTAACAATGCTTCGCATCGATCTTCAAAAAGAAAGCAGTAAGCTGGTTGCCAAAACTGATCTCGATGAAACGCAATGGAAAAATAAAGTAATTATTATTGTAGATGATGTATTAAACAGTGGAAAAACACTGGCCTATGGCCTTGGCGTTTTCCTGAATACACCACATAAAAAAATACGCACCGTAGTACTTATCGACAGAAGTCATAAAATATTCCCTATTGCAACCGATTTTGTCGGCCTTGAACTCGCAACAGTGTTGAAGGAGCATGTCGATGTAATCATGGATGTTGAAGGAGAAGAAGACAGGGTTTATCTAAGCTAAATTTTCTTCACCTGTCCCAGGGATCTTATCAGATCGCTGTCGGGCATAGCTAATCCATGATCAAATGCCGCAAAATTTGCAATTAACACAGATTTTTTGCAATTTCCATATATGTATCGACCGCTTAAAAATAATTTAATCTATAATTTTTTCTCCTGGTACATTAAGCTGATCATTAAAAAAGATTTTTCGGATTTTAGGTTTAACGACCTGAAAATCAAAGAATCTGCTGCCATTCTGGTTTTAGCCAACCACTTTAGCTGGTGGGATGGCTTTTTTATTTTCTACCTCAATAGGTTGCTCTTTAAAAAACATTTTCATGTTCTGGTAAGTGCTGAGAATTACAAAAAGGTTGGATTTCTTAAATATCTTGGTGCTTTTGCCGCAGAAAGTAAAGGAAAAGACGTATTGGCAACTTTAGATTATGCCGGGCAACTGCTGGATAATCCAGACAACCTGGTCCTTGTTTTTCCGCAGGGAAAGCTCTATTCAAATCATGTAAAAAACATACATTTCGAAAAGGGTGTTATGCAGATGATTAATTCCAGTCAAAAGAGAATGAACATCATATTTGCAGCCACATTCACCGATTACTTTTCTAAAAGAAAACCAGTAGTTCAAACTTATCTCCACAATTGGGAAACAGAAGAATATGTAAGTTTGCAGCTGTTAAAAAGCGCTTACAATAAACACTATGATCAGTCGGTTGTCAAACAAACACAAATCATCGAATGAGCTTTTTTATCTACGCAGTTTTAATCTTTCTGGTCATCAGATTTTCCGTTACAGTTTTTAATTTTATCTCCAATCCGAAATTGCCGAGGGTAATCAGGCATTATCACGATAAAGTTTCTATCCTCATTCCCGCCCGCAATGAAGAAGAAAATATAATAACATTACTTCATTCCATAAAAAATCAGGACTACACCAACTATGAAGTCATTGTACTTGATGATCATAGCGAGGATAATACCTTCGGACTTGTAAATGAATTCTGTTCGGTAAATCCTAATTTCAGCATTATCAAAGGTGAACCGCTGCCGGCACACTGGCTTGGCAAAAACTATGCTTGCCATCAGCTGGCCTCAGTAGCAACGGGTAAATATTTTCTCTTTGTCGACGCCGATGAAACCCTAAACAGAGGATTGATCAATAGCTTGATCAGCCGGATGGAGATGGGAAACCTGGCATTGTTAAGTGTTTTTACCAATCAGGTAATGAAAACACTGGGAGAAAAATTAACTGTTCCCTTAATGCATTTTATTTTACTTAATCTCTTACCCCTAAGGTTAGTCCGAATATCCCGGAATCCTGCTTTGGCAGCGGCCAGCGGACAGTGCATGTTTTTCAATGCCGACAACTACCGTCAACAATTATGGCACCAACAGGTAAAAAATCAGGTGGTAGAAGATGTGGAAATTATTAAGCTGGTTAAGATGGAGAAATTTAATGCCGAAGCCCTGCTGGCTAATGGCTTGATACATTGCAGAATGTATAAGAATCTGCACGAAAGCCTGGCTGGCTTTGGTAAAAATTTACTCGCAGGTTTTGGTAATAACGTCTTTATATTGCTATTTTACCTGCTTTTGGTGATTATCGGACCAGTAATTTTAATCGCAAACTTTAATTTATCATTACTGTTATTGCCATTAACATTGATCATTTTAAGCAGAATGATGATTTCCTATTTATCCGGACAGAATGTTTTGATAAATTTGATTTTGCATCCTTTTCAAATGTTATTCTTTCTGATAATTTCAATGATTTCAATAACAAAATACATTTCAAAAACAGGTACATGGAAGGGCAGACCGATCAGGACGATTTAAAAGTTAAGAAAATTGCAGTTGCTGTAATTGTTATTTTCCATTTAGTTGGTCTGCTTGGTTTTTTGATTCCTGCAGCACAACCCTACTTCATTAAGCTGGTTCCTTTTCACCTGCTGTTAATGTTTGCTGTAATCGTATTTACTTATAATGCAGATATCAAAAGATTACTCCTGTTTGTTTGTGGAGTATTCGTTTGCGGATTTCTGGTTGAAGTACTCGGCGTCCATACCGGAAAAATATTCGGAAGTTACTACTATGGCAATACCCTGGGCTATAAAATTGCTGCCGTTCCTATTTTAATGGGCATTAACTGGGTAATACTGATCTTCAGCGTCGGACAAATGATGAAGGCACTCAAAATCAGGAACAGCATTCTTGCGTCATTACTTGGCGCATTGCTTCTGGTGTTATTCGATTTCTTTCTCGAACCGGTTGCCATGAAGTTCGACTACTGGCAGTGGGACTGGCACGAAATACCATTCCAGAATTTTATAGCCTGGTTCATCGTTTCAATCATTCTTTTGAAATTTTATTACGCTTTAGGGCTCAAACAACAACGGTATATCGGCATAGCCATGTTCCTTTCGCAGCTAATCTTTTTTGTTGTCTTATACATGACAGCCGGAACAAATATTTTTGCTTAATTTTGCAACAATGAGTTACAACTTACAAGTCAGTATCGACAAATCATCGGGCTTTTGCTTTGGCGTCGTTTACGCTATAGAAATGGCTGAAGATATCTTGGATAGTGAAGGCTATTTGTATTGCCTTGGCGATATCGTACATAACGATGAGGAAGTGGAACGACTCACCAACCGGGGGTTGAAAATTATTGATCACGAGATCTTAAAAGGACTTCGCAATGAAAAAGTACTCATCAGGGCCCATGGTGAAGCTCCATCTACTTATCAACTGGCTTTAGAAAATAACCTCACCCTCATTGATGCCTCATGCCCCGTGGTGCTAAAACTGCAAAACAGGATTAAAAACTCTCATGATGATGATGAGCAGGTCTTGATTTTTGGAAAGCATGGGCACGCAGAGGTAATCGGTTTGCAAGGACAAACAGATGGTAAGGCCATCGTTTTTCAGGATCTTGCAGAACTCGATAACGTTGAATTACCAGCTAAATTCACCCTTTACAGTCAAACCACTAAAAGCACAGATAAATTCTATCACATCAAAGATGAATTGCTGAGCCGCGGGTATGAGGTAAAAGCAAATGATACCATTTGCAGGCAGGTATCCAACCGCTATGAGGAACTGGAAGATTTCGTAAGTCACTACAATAAGATCGTCTTTGTTTCAGGGAAAAAGTCTTCCAATGGAAAAGTACTCTATGATGTTTGTAAAAAATACAATGACAACTCATACTTCATTTCCAATGTCGAAGAAATCGACAAAAGCTGGTTTTCAGAAAACGATAAGGTTGGTATATGCGGTGCCACATCTACCCCAATGTGGCTCATGGAAGATGTTAAAGCAGCGCTGGAGCAGATTTAAATAAACAACTTTTTCCGCTTTCTGCTGTTATCGCTATAGTATAAATACGCACCCATTGAAAACAGCCCCTTCAAATTTTGGAATAGTAATCGCATTAGCAGTAATTTCCTGCTGGCTTGCACTATTGTTTTTTCTGCTCAAACTAAATTTTCAATGGAATAATTACTGGGTGTATCCTTTGATATTTTTGCAGATGCATCTCTACACCGGCTTGTTCATCACCGCACACGATGCCATGCATGGAACCATATCATCAAATAAATTCGTTAATAATGCAATTGGATATATTTCTGTATTCCTTTATGCAGGTTTCTTTTACAACAGGCTATACCGCAAGCACCACCAGCATCACCAGCATGTTCATACAGGTGAAGATCCCGACTATGCTCCCCATGGGTTCTGGAGGTGGTATTTCAGCTTTATGCTAAACTACGTAAGTATTATCCAGCTCCTTATTATGGCAATAGCTTTCAATGTGCTTAAAATCTGGATCGATGAAACAAATCTTCTTTTATTCTGGGTGCTGCCATCTTTGTTAAGCACCTTCCAGTTATTTTATTTCGGGACCTACGTTCCACACAAGGGGGAACACGATAATGTACATCATTCTTCAACATTGCCAAAAAATCATTTCCTTGCCTTTATCACCTGCTACTTTTTTGGCTACCATTTCGAACACCACGAAAAACCCTATACACCCTGGTGGCAGCTCTATAAAACCAAATAGTATATCGGCCTCCGATTAAAATTTGACTAAAAAATGTTTGCCGTCACATGTTAGCGATAGGCAAAAATCAATAAAAAAGCGATATTTGCGCTTCAAAACATATCTTTATTAATAATGAGCAAAAAGGGAATTTTACTGGTCAACTTAGGAACCCCCGATAGTCCGGCAACTGCAGATGTGAGGAAATACCTTGATCAATTTCTAATGGATGAACGGGTAATTGACATTCCTAAATTAAACAGAACACTATTGGTAAAAGGAATTATTGTTCCTTTCCGTAGCCCTAAAACAGCTAAATTATATAAAGAAATATGGAATGAAAACGGTTCACCGCTTTTATACTATAGCCGTATTCAGGCAAAAATGCTTCAGGAAAAGTTGGGAAACAATTATCATGTGGAATTAGCCATGCGTTATCAAAGCCCTTCAATTGAATCTGCCCTGGCAAACCTTAAAGCAGGTCTGGTTGAAAGTATTCAGGTCATACCAATGTTTCCCCAATATGCATCTGCAAGCTCGGGCTCTGTAATCCAGTTGGTAATGGAACTGGTAAGTAAGTGGCCCACAGTGCCGCCTGTTTCTTTTGTCAACTCATTTCATGATAACGAATTGATGATTAAGGTTTTTGCAGAAAATGCAAGAAAACATCAGGTAGAAAGTTATGACCATGTGTTATTCAGCTTTCATGGCCTGCCTGAGAGGCAATTGCTAAAATGCGATCATACGGGTCATTACTGCCTCAAAAGCGCCGACTGCTGCCAGACATTAAACAACACCAATAAATTCTGCTATTCTGCGCAGGGCCACGATACAGCCAGACTAATCGCAGCTGAACTCAATCTTCCGAAAGATAAGTATACCGTTTGTTTTCAATCCAGACTTGGAAAAGAACCCTGGGTACAGCCATATACAACTGATGTATTAAAAAAGCTTGCCGCTGAAGGCAAGAAACGTTTGTTGGTTTTCAGTCCCGCCTTTGTTGCCGATTGCCTGGAAACACTTTACGAAATTACGGTTGAGTATCACGAAGAATTCAGGGCATTGGGTGGAGAACATGTTCAGCTGGTAGAAAGCTTGAACGATAATCCAATGTTCATCGATGCTTTAGCAGGTATGATAAAATAATATATTTATGGCAAGGTTCATCATTTTAATGGGGGTTTCAGGAAGTGGCAAAACGGTTGTAGGCAGAGCCCTTGCGCCCGCTATTCACGCCGAATTTATTGATGGCGATAATCTTCATTCGCAAAGAAATGTAGATAAAATGGCTGCCGGCATCCCCCTTACTGATGAAGATAGATTAGATTGGCTAAAACTGATTGCAAAAGTGGGGCGGGAGCATGCCGAAACTGGTGCAAATTGCATTATCGCCTGTTCAGCATTAAAAAAAGCTTACCGCGATTTACTTAGGGTGGATAACCCTGCCATTCACTTCGTTTACCTGGAGGGTAGCTTTGAATTGATTCACGACCGCATTAGTAAACGATCACACCAGTATATGCCTTCAAGTTTACTAAAAAGTCAGTTTGATACGCTTGAAAAGCCTGGGTCAGCAGAAAATGATGTGCTTACCGTTTCAATCGATCAGCCTGTTGGTAAAATCATCGATGAAATCATTGATGCTAAACTCATCTCGTAAGCATTGAAACAATAAGCGCTGTCGCACCCTTCTTATCCGCAACATACTTTTTCGACGCCTCTGCTGCAGGTTTATTCTCCTTGAAAAAATCAAATGCCTCAATCAGTTCTGCGGAGTTCGCAATACTTTTTGCTGCACCAATAGCGATCAAATCCTTCGCTTCCTGAAACTTATCATACTTCGGTCCGAAAATAACAGGCTTACCAAATGCAGCAGCCTCCAGGGTGTTATGTATTCCCGCGCCAAAACCACCACCAATATAAGCTACCTTACCATATTGATAAAGTGAGGACAGCATACCTATATTATCAATAATTAAAACAGACGGGTGCAGATTATTCTCCTGTGCCTGCTTACTGAAAACAGAGAAGCGTATATTACCTGCCGGAAACAGCTTTTCAATGTTTTCAATATGGCCCTCATGAATTTCGTGTGGCGCAATGATAAACTTCCAGTCAGGATATTTACCAGGCAACAAAGCAAGTAATGTTTCATCTTCTGGCCAGGTGCTGCCGCAAATTAAGGTTGGCGACTCCTTAATAAAGTTTTCTATTTCTGCCAGATGTTTTGGTATCTGTGCATTTTCGTAAACCCTGTCGAACCGTGTGTCGCCGTTTATCGTAACATTGTCTATACCTACAGATTTTAGCAGCTCTTCACTCTCCTGATTCTGAACAAAAAAGTAGGTTACTGATTTTAAGATATTACGATAAAAACCACCATACCATTTAAAAAATGCCTGGCCAGGTCTGAAAATTCCCGAAATTACATATAGCGGAATATTGCGGTCCTTTAGCCCCAGGAAATAGAAGTGCCAGAATTCATATTTCGTAAAAATGGCCATCTCCGGATTTACTATGTCAAGAAATTTGCGCGCATTAAAGGCTGTGTCTACGGGCAGATAAAAAACCTCCGCCAATGTATAGTTTTTTCTGATCTCATACCCTGAAGGCGAGAAAAAGGTAACGATTATTTTTTTATCTGGCCGTGCACTTTTAATTGCTTCAAGAACAGGCCGGCCTTGCTCAAACTCCCCTAATGATGCAAAATGAAACCAGATGGGTTTATCTGTTTTCTTGATGCGCTCTTCAATCTTTTTAAAAATATCCTTACGTCCGTTTATGAATAATCTGGCCTTGGTATTGAATAAAGAAAAAATCAGGATTATTAAATTGTAACCCCTAATTCCTAATATATAAAGTAAAAGCATTGCTGTAAATTCCTATCTTCGTGGCAAGATAAAGCGAATTTATTTAAAAAGCTTAAAATATATAAACCCATTAGGCTTTGTATACGCTAATCAATTGGTTACACAGCATAGCACTTTACCATTTTAATCCTTAAGATGTCAAAAATACTAGTTACCGGTGGAACCGGGTATATCGGTTCCCATACTGTTGTAGAACTGCATAATGCAGGTTATGAGGTAGTCATCGTAGACGATCTATCCAATTCTAACATTAAAATTTTAACCCAGCTTCATGCCATTACAGGCAAATGGTTCGATTTTCAGGAAATCGACCTTCAGGATGACAGGGCGGTTCAGGAATTTGCTGAGCAGAATAAAGATATCACAGGAATCATCCATTTCGCAGCTTCTAAAGCCGTAGGTGAATCAGTTCAGAAACCATTGAAATACTATAGAAATAACTTTTATGGCCTGATCAATCTGCTTACTTCTTTCAACAGCAAAATTGATTTCGTATTCTCCTCATCGTGTACGGTATATGGTCAGCCAGATAGTTTACCTGTAACTGAGGCGGCACCTGTAAAGAAAGCAGAATCTCCTTATGGAAATACCAAGCAGATTGCTGAAGAAATTCTGGAAGAAACTGCGGCAGTTACACCCGATCTGCGCGTGATTGCGCTTCGCTACTTTAATCCGGTTGGTGCACATGAAACTGCGCTCATTGGTGAACTTCCAAACGGTGTTCCCGCTAATCTCGTGCCTTTTATTACACAATCTGCAATTGGTAAAAGAGGCCCCATCACGGTTTATGGCGACGATTATGAAACGCCTGATGGTTCTGCTATCCGCGATTATATTCACGTAGTTGATTTGGCTAAAGCACATGTTGCCGCAGTAAAAAGATTAGCCGAAAACAAAACATCACCCGGCTATGAAGTGTTCAATATCGGAACAGGTAAAGGTTCATCTGTTCTTGAAATTATAGATGCGTTCGAAAAAGTGAACGGCGAAAAATTAAATTATAACATTGGCCCCAGAAGAGCCGGAGATATCGTCCAGATTTATGGCGATGTTCAGAAATCAAATGACGAATTGGGCTGGAAAGCGCAACTCGATTTAAATGAGATGATGCGTTCGGCATGGGAGTGGGAGAAGTATATTAAAGCGAATCCCTTTTAACGAACAACTTTGCTGAGCCCCTGCTTCGCTAAATAAAATTGATTAATGAAATTATCAGAGCACAAAGATCTTAAAACAGCAATCACAGATTTACCCCTAAAGGAAAAAGACAAATTGTTGTTGCGTTTAATCGCGAAAGATAAAGTGCTCACAGAACACCTTCACTATAAACTACTGGAAGATGAAAGTGATCTGGAAGATAGAAAAGAAACCATTAAAGCCGATGTAATTCAACTCATTCCTGAATTGAAAAAGCTTGCCGCAAAAGATGCGCTGGCACAAGTCAGGAAAATGATTACATCGGTTAACCGTTTCTATAAAATCACTAAAGATCCTGTTGGTGAAGTCGAATTAAAAATTTTCGTGCTAAACCATATTCCGGTTGAATATAGGAAATCAACATTTGGTTACAGGGATTATGGTTTCCTTTTTGTTGCCTATTACATCAAAACCGTAGAAGTAACAGTCAATAAGTTTAGAAAACTCCATGAAGATATTCAGTTCGATCTGAGCAATGATTTAAACGAACTGCTTAGACGCATTTATGATACCAAGCTGGCATCAGCAGCTGCTGATGTTCACTTGCCAAAAGAAATAAATTAAATACCTGTATCCTCTTATGTTCGGATTCTTCAAAAAGAAAAAAATCGTACCCGAATTTAACTTCTCCAGTATTGGAACCGATATGCATTCCCATATTATTCCGGGAATCGATGATGGCGCACAAACTTTAAAGGATTCGTTGGCGTTGGCGCATAAATTTAAGGCCCTTGGCTTCAAAAAGTTGATCGCCACACCACACATCATGGCCGACTACTTTCGCAATACGCCTGATACCATCAATCGGGGACTCGATACGTTAAGAAAAGGTCTGGATGATATTCAACTGGATCTAGAAATAGATGCAGCGGCAGAATATTATCTGGATGAAACTTTAGAAAAAAAGGTTAGACAAAAAGATGTCCTTACCTTCGGGGCAGGTTATATGCTTTTTGAACTATCCTATATCAATCCGCCTCAAAATCTGTTTGACTTTATTAAACTGATTCAGGACAGCGGTTACCAACCAATCCTTGCCCATCCCGAAAGGTATCCATACTATTATGCATCTTTCGAAAGTTACCATCAGATCAGGGAAACAGGATGTTTATTGCAAATGAACTCTATTGCCCTGACAGGATATTATGGCTCCGGCGCCAAAAAAACGGCTGAAGAAATGGTTGAAAATCATATGGTAGATTTCATTGGTAGCGATATGCACCACCTCAAACACGCCGCTGCACTCGAAAATAGCCTGACAACACCATTAATGCAACGCCTTTTGGGGCAACATCAGTTGCACAATACACTGCTTTAAGACGCATCCATGCGTCGGGATCTCTATCCAGGCTCACTATTCGCCCGCCCCTGGGGCTGCAGGCTTATTCGTACCTTAATGCTTCAACCGGATCAAGTCGGGACGCTTTTTTTGCCGGATAATATCCTGATAAAATGCCAACCAATACACACAGAACAAAGCCGCCCAGAATAAATGCCCATGGAATAAGAAATGATCCCCCCATGGCGAGAGAGATAATATTACCCAAAACAATACCCAGGAAAATACCCATTACGCCACCCATCAAACAAATTACAACCGCCTCAATTAAAAACTGACGCCTGATGACTTTTGGATTTGCACCAATAGCCTTCCTGATGCCAATCTCCCTGGTACGTTCCGTTACCGAAACCAGCATAATATTCATTAAGCCTATAGAAGCGCCAATCAGCGTAATGATTCCAATGGCAATGCCACCTACTGCTACAAATGCCAGATTCTCAAATAGGGTTTGAGCCACAGCATCACTCTTGGTAATCTCAAAATTATTCGATTCACTCACCTTCACCTTGCGGATATTCCGGAATAAGGCAGTGGCTTCACCAATTACACCGTCTTGGTCATTGTTGTCGCCAACCATAACGGTAATCGTATAAGATGGGTTAGCATTCGCATTGATTTGTTTAGCTTTAAGCAAAGGAACATAAACAGCCCTGTCGCCGCTAAAGCCCATACTCGAACCCTTCTTCTCTAAAATCCCAACGATTTTAAACCGGTTATTCCCCACGTTAATCAACTTATCCATCGGATCTGAATCCTTAAACAAGCGCTCAACAACCTCATTACCCACAATGCAAACATTGCTGCCCAGTGATACTTCAGACAGGCCAAAATTTCTGCCCTCAGATAAATTAAGCCCCTGAGAAGCCAGTCCGTTTTCATCAATACCCTGGATATTGATATTTGGATTGGTTTTTAAACTTCCGAATTTCACCGTAGAGCCACCACTGGCAAAAACACTCACAGCAACCGTGGCCGGAGCATTCAGGCTGTCTTTAAACTTTACTGCGTCTTCATACCGTATCGATTTAAATGGTTTTGGCCGTTTTCCATTCCCGATTCTGATACCAGTACCACGATTTCTAATGGTGAAAGAATTGGCACCCATACTACTGAATGCATCAGTCATGCTTTTCTTTACAGCATCAAGCGTAGTTAAAATACCCACCAGGGCCATTAAACCTATTGCGATGATTAAGGCCGTTAACATGGTGCGCAAACGGTTTGCCTTAATAGATTCTAATGCCAGTCTGATGTTTTCTCTGTAATTCATTATTTGAGTGTCAATATAGGGAAATCTATTTGGTTTATCTTCATGTCTCCGCTATATCCGCTGCCAATAAAAAAGTCCCGACGTTTAGACATCGGGACTTCAATATATGTTACAATAATATTTTTAATTATGCCGAGAAACTCGTTCCACAACCGCAAGTGCTGGTTGCATTAGGATTTACAAAGGTAAAACCACGTGAATTAAGCCCGTCCTGCCAATCAATCATCATGCCCATTAAGTACATCTGATGTGCCTTATTCATGAAAACCTTAATGCCATCGATAAAAAATTCCTGATCACCATCTTTTCTCTGGTCAAAGCCCAGAACGTAATTCATACCAGCACAGCCACCTCCCTCAACGCCTACGCGTAAACCATAATCCTGGCCAATTTCCTGCTGATCCCTTAATTTAGTAAGTTCTTTAGTTGCACCCTCCGAAAATGTAACCGGTGCAAATGATGTATCAACTGTTGTGCTCATGTTATTTCAAGTTTTATCTTTTACAAACTTAGATAAATTGCTTTTATATGTATAATAATTAACATCATAAAAAAGCAATTTATCGTTCGCTCTTTTATCAATGAGAATATGTACTCATAAAGGAAATATAAATAATAATGCACATTTTTGCTTTTCACTCAACGTTAACATTACCGTAAGTAAACAAAGCATGGGCATTCAACAAGTTTTAACTGATATAGTCATTTTATTCGCCGGCATCTTTTTAGCCTTCATGGCAATCTATTATATCGTAAAAGGCGATATACAACGCTTTTTTAATTTAAAAGATATCGAACTGAATAAGGATAGCAGGGCACATCTGCTGCCATTGCGGCTTCAGGCTCATGAACGGCTGATTATTTTTACCGATCGGATCAATCCTGCAAATTTACTGGTTCGTTTGCATCAGCAGGGCATTAGTATTGCTGCATTGCAGGCCGGAATTTTAAATGAAGTCCGCTCTGAATATCAGCACAACATCACGCAGCAGTTATATGTGGCTAGCCAAACCTGGACAGTTGTACGGAAGCTGAAAGATGATACCATAGCCATGATTAATAATGCAGTTCAGGGATTGCCCGTCAATGCCAGCGGTGTCGAACTCAGCAAAGCTATTTTGCAGCACATGGCTGTCATTAGCGACAATCCCTACGATTTGACAATCGAACTGATTAAGAAAGATATTGCCGTGTTATTTTAACCATTGCGCAGATCATTAGCTGCGCATCGCAACCGGTTAAATAATTTTAACTTCAACCAGATATACCATGAGCCACAAAAAACACACCACCACATCCGGCATTGAGATAAAGGAAATTTACACTTCATCAAGGCCAATGGAAGAACAACCTGGTGAATTTCCATTTACCAGGGGCATTCAAAAGGATATGTACAGGGGCAGGCTTTGGACGATGAGGCAATATGCCGGATTTTCAACCGCTGAAGAATCCAATAAACGCTATCATTATCTGTTGAAACAGGGAACCACCGGCCTTTCGGTAGCTTTCGATTTACCCACCCAAATCGGCTATGATTCCGATCATGACATGGCTGACGGCGAGGTGGGTAAAGTTGGGGTAGCCATCGATTCGTTGAAAGACATGGAGATTCTTTTCGATAAAATAGCATTAAAAGACATTACAACCTCGATGACGATTAATGCTACGGCTTCCATATTGCTGGCCATGTACATCGCTTTGGCAAAAAAGCAGGGAGCAGACATCAGGCAGATTTCCGGTACCATCCAAAACGACATTCTTAAAGAGTACGCCGCAAGAGGAACTTATATTTATCCGCCAACACCATCCATGCGGCTCATCACCGATATATTTGAGTTCTGCAGTAAGGAAGTGCCCAAATGGAACACCATCTCCATCTCCGGTTATCACATTCGTGAAGCAGGCTCATCAGCCGTACAGGAACTGGCATTTACCCTGGCCAATGGGAAAACATATCTCAAAGCCGCGATAGAAAAAGGTTTGGATATCAACGTTTTTGCCAAACGCCTGTCTTTTTTCTTTAACTGCCACAATAATTTTTTTGAGGAAATTGGTAAGTTCAGGGCTGCAAGGAGAATGTGGGCGAAAATAACCAGAGATCTGGGGGCTACCGATGAAAAAGCACAAATGCTTCGTTTCCATACGCAAACCGGAGGCTCCACATTAACCGCTCAGCAGCCACTTAATAATGTGATCAGGGTTAGTAACCAGGCTATGGCTGCGGTGCTCGGCGGCACACAATCACTGCATACCAACGGTTATGATGAGGCCTTGTCTCTGCCAACTGAATCTGCGGCCAGAATCGCATTGCGTACACAACAGATTATTGCCTTTGAAAGCGGTGTAACCGATACGGTGGATCCTCTCGCAGGCTCTTTCTTCGTGGAAAACCTAACCGATGAAATTGAAAACGCCGCATGGGCTTACATCGAAAAAATAGATGTTATGGGAGGATCAGTCAAAGCAATTGAAAATGATTACATGCAGAATGAAATTGCCAGCGCTGCCTATCAATACCAGAAAGAAATTGAAACCGGCGAAAGAGTCTCTGTTGGCGTAAATAAATTCACCCAGGAAGAGGGGGGCTTAACCGAAGTTTTCAATATTGACGACTCAATCCGTAAGCTTCAGATTGACAAGCTAATCAACCTGAAGGCATCCAGAAACAATGAAGCCGTTGTTGGCGCTTTAGCTGCCTTAGAAACAGCCGCCCGCGGAAACGCCAATTTAATGCCGTTCATCATTGAAGCAGTTGAAGAATATGCAACATTGGGAGAGATTGCCGATGTACTGCGTAGCGTATTTGGGGAGTATTAAAAGCGCCCTTAATCAATTGCATGTTCACCCGCAGTTGAGTCGTCTGAAACCTTAATATTACAGCACCTTACACCGCCATTCACCCCTGTTTAGCTCGCGGATTTTATCGGGAATAATTTTCAAAATATTTGTCCGGTGTGAGGTTAAAATACCATGTATTTCTTCAATGATACCATCCAAAATAATCTCCGGGTAAAATCATTTGGTATATGTGTCTTGATTCTCAGTATTTTGTGTTTAACACCTTAAAACTCGCCGATATTGCTTTGTTTTAAGGCTTCATGGCGCGAATTTTGCTTTTCATGTGGCGATCCGAAGTAATATCTGGATGAAACCAATAAATCGTGATAAATGTGGAAAAACGATGTTAATAAATAGTTATCAACATAAAAAATTGAGGTTAACAGGGCTACTCAATTCCTTATCAGTAGGTTACAATTTATTTCAGAATTTTGTTTAAAATGTTGATAATTTTATCAATATTCGTAGTCCCGAAACGGACCATCCCTTTATGTCGAATCGGTACTGAAAATCAATAATATATAGAAATCGCAATGGAAAAAACTTGTACAGAAGTGTGGAAGAACTGTCTTCAAATAATTAAGGATAACATCCCGACCCAAAGTTTCAAAACCTGGTTCGAGCCAATAACTGCCCTTAAATTAGAAGGTAAGGTTTTAACCATACAAGTGCCGAGTTTATTCTTTTACGAATGGCTTGAAGAACACTACGTAGGCTTGCTTCGCAAGACCGTAAAAAAACAACTTGGAGAGGATGGCAGATTAGAATATAATATCGTTGTAGATAAATCATCCAACAGTGGTAGTCCTTATACCACTAACATGCCATCAAATGGAAACGGAGCTGAAGCTAAGGTACAATCTATGCCTATTCCGGTTTCCATCAATAAGGACATCAAAAATCCTTTTATCATACCTGGATTAAAAAAATTAAATGTAGATCCGCAGTTAAATGCTAACTATACTTTCGAAAACTACATCGAGGGCGATTGTAACCGCCTTGCACGTTCCGCAGGTTATGCTGTTGCAGCTAAACCAGGAGGTACCTCATTTAACCCATTAATGATTTACGGGGGAGTAGGTTTAGGGAAAACCCACTTAGCGCAGGCAATTGGTAATGAAATTAAACGCAGCATGCCAGATAAGCTGGTTATTTATGTAAGCTGTGAAAAATTCTGTCAGCAGTTCGTTGATTCATTAAAAAACAACACCATAAACGATTTCGTTAACTTCTATCAGGCAATGGACGTCATCATCATGGATGATGTTCACAACTTTGCCGGTAAAGAGAAAACACAGGATATCTTCTTCCACATCTTTAATCACCTGCACCAGTCTGGTAAACAGGTTATCTTAACTTCAGATAAAGCGCCAAAAGATTTAGCCGGTTTAGAAGAACGTCTGTTAAGTCGTTTTAAATGGGGTTTATCTGCCGATTTGCAGATTCCGGATCTGGAAACACGTATCGCAATTCTTAGAAAGAAAATGTATGCCGATGGTATTGAACTGCCAGGAGAAGTGGTGGAGTATGTTGCACACAACATTGACAATAATGTGCGTGAGCTTGAAGGGGCTATGGTATCTTTATTGGCACAAGCCACTTTAAATAAGAAAGAGATCGATTTAGCGTTAGCTAAACAGATGTTGAAAAACTTTATTAAAAATACTTCCAAAGAAATCTCCATGGAATATATCCAGAAACTGGTATGTGAGTATTTTGAGGTACCTGTTGATATGGTGAAATCACAAACACGTAAACGCGAAATTGTTCAGGCCCGTCAGATATCGATGTACCTTTCGAAAAGCCATACAAAATCATCTTTGAAAACAATCGGTGCATTTTTTGGCGGACGTGATCACAGTACCGTAATCTATGCATGCCAAACCGTTGAAGATTTGATTGATACGGATAAAAAGTTCAAAGCTTACGTACACGATATCCAGAAGAAATTGAAAATGAGCTAGTCCGGGGCAGAATTAATTTGCACTTGTACTTTTAATAAAAAAAGGGTGGCGATTTGATATTCAAATCACCACCCTTTTTTTATTTACTTAAACACAAACGCTTTCTGTACCTTTACGCAGCTACTGCTCATCCCCCGCTGCGTGCAGTATCATTAAGGGTTCCCCGCCATTATCAACGCAGTAAGACCGACTCAAGTCCGCACTTTCCAGCATATTAAATTAATTCGAGGTAATTAAATGTGTGCCTGATCTATAGCGATTAACCCATAGTGCAATGCAGCTACATGAATACATTGTGCAATTTTATTCTCTTTTAAAAGTTGTTTTACTTCGTCGATGGTATATTCTTCTACATTCAGGATTTCGTGCTCATCAAGATGTTGTTCATGGGTTTTTACGCCCCCCGTTAACAGGTAAGTAAAGGTTTTGTTGTTCGCTGTAGCCGGATTTGGATAAAGTTCTGCGATGAGCCTGCAGGTTTTAAACGTATACCCGGTTTCTTCTACCAGTTCTCTTTTTATTCCTGCTTCAGGACCCTCGTCACCATCAATTACTCCACCTGGGATTTCCAATGAAACAATATCGGCTGCATGGCGGTATTGACGAACCATAATAATTTTACCTTCTTCCGTCACCGCAACTGCAGATGCCCAGTCAGGATACTCCAATACAAAATAATCATCCTTGATCGTTCCGTTTGGTAATTTCAGTTCATCAACCCTCAGGGTTGCCCATCTCTCCCTTACTAAATATTTAGAGGCAAGCTTTTGCCACTTTTCTATAATCATTCGTTTAAATTTAATCTGTTGGTTTAATCCTAGAGGTATTGTTGTATGGTTTGCTGACGGTGGAAATTTACCAGGTGCACAATTTTGTGATGAGCCGATAAATACTGATAAACCAAATTAAGCTTTGGCGCAATCACGCTGTTCCGTTCAGCACTTAACCCCAGTTCATAATAGAGAAATTCACTTAATGAGTCCAGTTTCTCGGGAGGCATCTCGTTACCTTTCAGCCATTCATCAAAAGCATCTGCGCCATCAGCTTCCAGTACTTCAACCGGAAGAGAGAAGTTAGATACGATGGTTTGGTCAAAGAGCCTGCTGGCCTCATCGGTTTTCCCCTCAAGTTTCAGGCCCATGATTTTCGACAATACCTCTGCCAAACGTTGTATCTCCGCCATGATCAATTCTCTTCTATGCAAGCTATTTAAATATTATAATGGTAAATATAAAAAAAATATACCCTACCAGCTACCGCTTGATCCGCCACCACCAAAGCTACCGCCACCAAAGCCTCCGAAACCACCACCACCTGATGATCCGCCTCCGCTTCCCCAGCCACTGCCTCCGCCACCACGGCTTCCGCTACCAAATAACATAGCCCAGAATAGTGCATCAGATGCACCGCGACCGCCAATTACCTGATTGCCACCGCCGCCGCCACGCCTGCTGATGATGATGATAATCACCACAATAATGATAATCACAAATACACTACCTAAACCAGCTCCTTTCTTTGAAGAAGTTTTAGGCTTGTCGTTTTTATATTCACCCTTGGTGTATTTGATAATGGAAGTTGTAGCTTCATCCAGCCCCGCGTAGTAATTTCCATCCCTGAAATTAGGCTTAATATCATTATCTATGATTCTTTTAGCGTACACATCAGGAAGTACCCCTTCCACTCCGTAGCCGGTTTGGATAGAAATTTTACGATCGCCCACGGCTACAACAATCATAATTCCGTTGTTCTTGCCGCTTTGGCCCACACCCCATTTCCTTCCGAGCTCAAGTGCATACTCATTGATGTCGTAATCACCAACAGATTTTAAAACTGCAATGGCAATTTGCGTAGAAGATGAATCATCGAAAGCAACTAGTTTATTTTCCAGCTGCTGTTTTTGATCGGCCGATAGTACGCCGGAATAATCATTAACGAGTGTAGACGGTTTGGCCGGGAAATCCTGGCCAAAAGACAAGCTAAACGTAAACCCGAGTAATATGAATAACAATAGTTTTCTCATGGTTTATTTGTTTTCCGGGTGATCTAAAAATACAATATCATTCGGCAACTCATTAATGTCACCTTTTTGTGGAGGGAAAAATAATGCAAGTTTTTCTCCCGCCAAAGCAACGCCAGCAATAATTCCCTCGGCTAAATTCCCTTTGGCAAAGTGAGCGGTCATGGCAATTTTAGTGGTTTCCCAAAAATCATCAGGAACCAGCTTGTTAATGCCGGAGTCGCCTATAATGGCAAACTTATGGTCTGCATAGGCCAGGTAAATTAAAACACCGTTCCTTCTCGCTGTTTTGTCCATATCAAGCTTCGAGAAATACTCCACAGCTTTTTCAATGGGGTCCGCTTTGCAATGCTTATCAATCGCAATTCTGATTTCTCCCGAAGTAGCCCTTTCGGCATCAGCTATTGCCTTTGCTATTTTATCTTGTTCTATATCTGAAAATAATGGCATTTCTATAGTATAAATGAAATGAAAAAGGGTAGAGGTTGTTCACAATTAAACAGCCACTACCCTTCAAATGATTACTGAAAATTAAAATTCTACTTTAGGAGCATCTTTTGCCGAAGCATCTGCCTCGAAGTAGCCCTTAGGTTTAAAACCAAACATACCTGCTGTCAGGTTAGTTGGAAATGACCTGATCTTACCATTGTACTCCTGCACAGCATCATTGAAATCTTTACGGGCAACAGTGATTCTGTTTTCAGTACCTTCCAGTTGTGCCGATAAGTCACTGAACTGCTGGGTTGCCCTTAATTCAGGATAATTTTCTGTAATAGATAATAATTTTCCTAATGCCTGACTTAACTGACCCTGAGCGGCCTGAAATTTCTGAATATTTTCCGGGGTTAAATCATCTGCTTTAACGGTCATCTGCGTTGCTTTAGCACGGGCTTCAGTAACCGCGGTTAGCGTTCCCTGCTCAAATTTGGCAGCCCCTTTAACCGTTGCCACAAGGTTTGGAATTAAATCAGCCCTTCTCTGATACTGGGTTTGCACAGTTCCCCACTTCGATTTCACATTCTCATCTAATTTAACCATGCTATTATAACCGCATGAACTTAATGTGCTAACTGCAATCACAGCAGCTAATATTCCAAATACTAATCTTTTCATTTTTATGGTTTTTGTCTTTTGTTATGTCAACTGAAATTTATTCAATTTACGAATTAGATATCAAATTGCATGCCTTTGTTACATTTAATCAGAATAAGTGACATTTTGTTTTCTATCCTGATCCTCCGGAATTTTCACTGCGCTATTTCGGCATCAAATCTTATCTTTGTATCGGTTCAGGATAAAAACCTGACAAGTTGTATGCAAAAGGATATCGAGATCACCTTGCTTCCCCATCAGGTTGAGCAAACCGAAATAATCAAAACCAAACTGGCCGAAGGGCTTAAGGTTACTGAAAATCGTATCAATGGTTACGAAATCTTAAAAAGATCAATCGATGCACGATCCCGGAAAGTCATTTTCCGTTTGCAGGTCAGAGCCTTTGTAGATGAACAGCCAATCCCCGAAGTCAATACCATAAATTATCCAAATGTAAGTCATGCTAAACCGGTGCTCATCATCGGAGCTGGTCCTGCAGGTTTGTTTGCAGCTTTGCAATGCATCGAAAACGGATTAAAACCAGTGATCGTTGAGCGGGGAAAAGATGTGAAGCAACGACGTAGAGACTTAGCCGCAATCAATAAGCAAGGCCTGGTTAATACCGAATCGAATTATTGTTATGGTGAAGGCGGTGCCGGAACCTATTCTGACGGTAAGTTGTATACCCGTTCGAACAAGCGTGGCGACATTAATAAAGTATTACAGGTGTTTGTAGATCATGGTGCTGAAAAAGATATCATCATTGATGCCCGTCCGCACATCGGGACGAATAAATTGCCTCATATCATTACATCGATCAAAGATACCATCCTTAATGCAGGCGGAGAAGTGATGTTCGATGCAAAAATGACCGATATCATTTCAGAATTTGGTCAGGTAAAAGGCATTGAAATTAACTATCAGGATAAACTATTTGCCGATCATATCATTCTGGCTACCGGACATTCGGCGAGGGATATTTACGAGCTTTTACATAAAAAAAATATCTTAATTGAAGCAAAGCCTTTTGCTTTGGGTGTACGCATTGAGCATCCGCAGGAAATTATTGATACTGCTCAATACCACTGTGATACCAGATCCGAGTTTCTGCCTCCGGCATACTATAGCCTTGTTGAACAGGTAGGTGCGCGTGGCGTGTTTTCGTTTTGCATGTGCCCGGGTGGAATCATTGCACCTTGCGCTACCGGGGAAAATGAAATCGTAGTAAATGGCTGGTCGCCATCTAAACGCAATAACCCCTATGCCAACTCTGGTACAGTTGTTCAGGTTACTTTAGATGATGTTAAAGGATATGACCCCCTGCGTATGCTGAATTTTCAGGCTGAAATTGAAAAACGTTCTTTTGAAGCTGGCGGAGGTAATCTGGTTGCCCCCGCACAAAGAATGGTCGATTTTGTAAACAACAGATTGTCAATTGATCTTCCGAAAAACTCTTACCTTCCGGGAACAAAAAGCGTGATGCTCGACAACCTGCTTCCGGAATTTGTGTCGCAAAGCTTAAGAGCAGCGCTACCACTTTTTGGAAATAAAATAAAAGGGTATTATACCAATGAAGCGATTCTGGTTGGTGTTGAAAGCCGCACTTCTTCACCAGTTCGTATCCCCCGTGATAAGGAAACTTTTCAGCATCCCCAATTAAAAGGACTCTATCCATGTGCTGAAGGTGCGGGATATGCAGGCGGAATTGTATCTGCCGCCATAGATGGGATTAACTGTGCCAATGCAATTCCAGGTCAATCCTAACAAACTTTATAATCTCTGGCTTGTTAATATTAGAATGAAAAAGACACTCATCATTGGTGCATCTCCGGATCCATCCAGATATGCATATAAAGCGGCACACATGCTTCGTAGGTTCAATCACGATATCATTAATGTGGGGATTAAAAAAGGAGAAGTCGCAGGAATTGAGATTGAAAGGCCTGACGAAATTCACCAGGATATTGATACGGTAACGCTATACATCGGTCCTGCTTTGCAGCCTCAATATGAAAACTACCTTCTGGAAACCAAGCCCAAACGGGTTATATTTAATCCGGGAACAGAAAATTATGAGCTTGAAAAAATGCTCGATCAACACGACATTGAGCCTGTAAGAGCTTGTACTTTGGTTTTGTTAAGTACAGGACAGTATTAAAAGCGATACACCAATCCCCAGTTTACGTAATCAGCCTGAGCAAAGTGCATATACGTTTTTGCCTGAATGCCCAGACGGGAGGTAATATTGTAAGTTGGCCCGAATGTCCAGTACCAGGTGGCATCTTCCTTGTATCTGTTATAATGGAGATACTTGCCTACCTGGGCACCTACAGTGATTCTCCAAAGGTTGATCTCTGCACCCACACTTAAACCGGTACGCCACCTGTCGTAAGAGGTACCGTAGTTCTGGTAAGTCCCGGCATAGTCATCAGGATTGTAAACTGTATAATAATAAACGGCATCAGCACCTGCCTTCAAAACTATGATATCATTCAGATAAAAATTATATCCGGCATATAAGCCGCTTTTAAATAAATGTTTATCACTCTGCTGCGGAACGCCTCTGGCGCCTAAACCGGCACTGATTTCGATTGAATTTTTTTGTAACGGAACATATGTGCTTCTTTTCTCCTCAGTTGGGTTTTTTGGGTTATTTAGCTTTAAACCGAGATAAATATTACCGGTATTTAATCCGCCATTGGGTACGGTTAACCCACCATTCGAGATATGCAGGAAGCCAAATCCTGCGAGTAAACTGGTGTATTTGCCAACTGGTAATTCCATTCCCAGGTCAGCTTTTATAGCTTCATTTACCGGACTTCCCAGAAATCTGTTTTTCGGATGATTGCCAAAGTATTTATTGGTAAGACTTAAGCCAATACCCGGGGTAAAGTTAAATTTTGCCTTTCCTAATTTAAAAAGCTCAAAATCTATTTGGGCAACCAGTCCATATACCTGACCAAAAGAATTTGCTGAAGTATCTTTTGCGCCTTTCAACCGGCTGATATCTCTGAAAATAAAACCTAAGCCATAAGATTTTGCACCGAGTGCTTTTATCCAGTGATCTTTATTTTGTTCGATGTCTTTAAAATATGCAGCATCAAATCCAATGGTCTGGTCTTGAAACAAATGCCCCTGATCGCTGTTGATGTGGGTGCCAAATACCGGTTTGAAAAAGATGGAATGATTTTCAGGCGCAATCTGTGCATGTGTTGAAAGTAACCCGAAAATAAAAAATATAGCTAGTAGGTGTTTTCTCATATTAACTTTTACTGAAACGATAGGCTAAACTGTAATATGCATAATGGTAACCCCGGGCGCTGTTTTTAACTTCATTGGTAATGAAGGTTGCCATATAACTACCTGTCCATCTCGCTATAGAAACCGTCAGGCCAGCCTGGCCGGTAAAAACCAAAGGATTAGACTGAAATGAAACCGGCCCTTTGTTCTTCAGGAACAAACCGCCTGCTATGCTCGAATCATAAGCAACGGCATGTACTTGTGGAATCACAGAAAGGAACAGCTCATACTTTCGCTGTGCTTTGCTGGTGTGATGATTACTCACCAGGCTACCAAACGCAGCTGATCCATCCATTTCATTAAATCTTCCAAATCTGAATATGCTTCCCAAACTAGCTTTAGTAGTCACGTTTCCTGCAAATGCTGATGCCATTGCAGTTCCATCCAGTATCCCGTTTTCCGTGCTAAATATTCTTTTGTTATACTCCGCACCAAGATTGATCGTTGGCTCACTATTCAAGGCATAGGCCCAGCCAGATATTTGATTCTGTCCCACTAGCTTATGAAAGGCCTTTTGAAAGGTTTCACCCAATGCATTTTTACCGCTTATACCAAGTTGCGCAGAAACTTTTAGCATTTGTTGTTGGCTGTAGAACCTGCTATAATTCACTTCTCCATATAAGTATGCGGAAAAAGGCCTGTCGTGAGTTGCCGGATCAGGTGCATAGCTGTAAAAAGGGTTATATATTTTTTGCCCCACCTCAAAGCCAAGAATTTCTTTTGTCGGGTTAGCGCTTAACTTCTTCCCGTCAACTGCATGTTTATACCTGACGAAGAATCCATTGGTATAATACCGGTCGCTGGTGATATCTACATAAGCATCATTTTCACTGATCACAGAAACTTCATTCTTAAAATTCTGGGCGTGACCTAATTTCACCAACCCAACAACGGCAAGTGTAACATAGAGTTTCAAGTTCATCAGCAGTCTAGATTTAAATTGGCTGTAAAAGTATTAATAAATTGCAAAATTGTCCATCATGCCAAACATAATAAGTGCTTCCTAACCTGATCACCATCCATATCCCGCAATTGCAACTGATAACTAGACTAATCAGTCACCATATAGCTGAATACTCAGATCCCAATTGCCACCAATAAATAAACAAACCAGTCATTAATATATCTGGATAGACTCATCACCCTTAGGTCGCTGTTTATTCGTCGATTC
>NZ_JAVTSE010000001.1:0-1174271 GCF_032678525.1 Pedobacter frigidisoli | reverse complement strand
TTTTAGCGTTAGTTACTGACCCGTCAGCTATTTTAGTAGTAGTTACTGCACCATCTTTAATTTTATCTGTGGTGATTGCATCAGCACCAACTTTAGCGTTAGTTACCGCACCATCAGTTAATTTAGCTGTAGAGATACCACCATCAGCAACCTTCAGTTTTGAGTTTACCAGTGTTGCACCAGCTCCATCGGTTACTGCGATAGAACCATCTTCAGCGGTTAAATCTTTACCTGTTATATTAGTAGAAGATAAGGTTTGATATACAATCGTTCCGTCTGCCTGAACTACACCTACTTTATCTTTATCTGCAGGCTTTGCGATTAACTTATCAGCTGTAACTGTTTTATCAGCAATTTTATCTCCGGTTACGGCTTTATCTCCAAGATCAGCAGTTTTAACTTCGCCGTCTTTAATTTTATCTGTAGTGATTGCGTCAGCACCAACTTTAGCATTGGTCACTGCGCCGTCAGCAAGTTTAGCAGTAGCTACTGCACCATTTTTAATATCGATACTTACATCTTTTAATAGGGAAGTTGTTCCGTTTACAGAGATGGTTAAATCATTTGATGATAAGGCCTTTCCGGTAGAAATTGCCGACGCATCAACTGAAAGTGCCCCTGTTCCGTCTACCGCCAAACCAGCGCCTGGCTTAACTGCACCGGTTGTCGTTGCCGTAGCATTATTTACATTTACTTGGTAATCGGTAACATTTCCTGTTGTTGTGCCGTTAGCGGTGGTATTGCTACCATTAGACAATGTCGTGGTTTTCTGTGTAGCGACAACTGCAGTTGAAATATCCAGTGGTGTACTAGCTACGCCATTAATAGTACTGATCAGTTTATTGCCGGCATCTAAACTCGTTACATTGGTATTGATTATGTTTACTGCAGCGCCGGTTGTACCATTTACTGTCGTAGCAATGGTGTTTCCTGTTGAAGCATTACTAACTGAAGTTGCAGCTGATTTATCAACCCACTCTGTAGCTGTTCCAGCAGCATTGGTCACCAACATCTGGTTTGCTGTGCCTGTGGTGATCTGGTTAGTGGTTACTTTACCTCCAATATTAGATAAGGTTAGGTTTGCTTCATTAACATCGACCGAGAAGGCTTTTAACACAGCTGCTGTTGGGGTTCCTCCTAACGTTACTTTATTGCTGCCTGCGGTTACATTCTCACCCGTAATCGATCCAATTGGGATAGCATTGGAATAAGTTACAGCACCTGTTGCATCAGCAATGGCCAAACGACCTGCTGTTCCTGTTCCCGCATCTAGTTTTGCTGCAGTAATGTTTTTATCTGCAACATCAGCAGTTTTA
The DNA here is from genome assembly GCF_032678525.1 of Pedobacter frigidisoli. Taxonomy (GTDB): domain Bacteria; phylum Bacteroidota; class Bacteroidia; order Sphingobacteriales; family Sphingobacteriaceae; genus Pedobacter; species Pedobacter frigidisoli_A. The sequence goes on along the minus strand of NZ_JAVTSE010000001.1, from coordinate 1,172,955 downwards.
ACTTCACCGTCTTTAATTTTATCTGTAGTGATTGCATCAGCACCAACTTTAGCGTTAGTTACTGCACCCTCAGCAAGTTTAGCAGTAGAGATACCACCATCAGAAACCTTCAGTTTTGCATGTACAAGAGTTGCACCGGCTCCATCGGTTACTGCGATTGAACCATCTTCTGCAGTTAAATCTTTGCCAGATATGTTGGAGGAAGACAAAATCTGATAAACAATTGTTCCATCAGCCTGTACAACACCAACCTTTCCTTTATCAGTAGGGTTTGCGACAAGTTTGTCGGCACTAATGGCCTTAACTGCAACCTGATCACCCGTAACCGCGCTTTTGGCTATTTTATCCGTAGTAACAGACTCATTAGCTAACTTAATAGAAGTAATGGCACCATTCTTAACCTCAACTTTATAATTAGTATTATTCAGAACAGCGTTTGAAGTTACTTCAGTTGTTTCACTATTGGATAGTGAAGTTGTTAACTGATTTTTAGTGACCAGTTTAGCTATATCAATCGTATTAACAATTTTATTTTCATCTGAGTATGTTAAGGTATTCTTAACTACGTCGTAAACTAAACTGGTAACTGTTTCTTCTTTATCAATTAAATTTTTAATTGTGGTGTAAAGTGCCCCTTCGTTAACGATGTTGGTATTCACATCACCTATTACATTTACATTTACCTTATCATTTTTTTCATTGGTGTAGGTATATGTACCATCTGTATTTTTAATCAGGGTTGTTACCGTTTCTCCTCCCTTTACTATTTGTGAAAGATTGATTACCTGAGTTGTGCCGCTCTTATCTATATAAGTCAGAGTTGTACCATCGAACAGTACATTTCCGGCGGTATTTCTCACGATGTTTTCGATGATTTGTTTTACAGATGATGTATTTGCAATGGTTTGAAAATTGTTAATTACATCTGCAGGAACATTGATAGTTGTTTTGGCACCGTCCTCTGCAGTATAAACATAGGTTCCGTTTTCTTGTTTAACTAGCGATGTTAAGGTTTCATTTTTCTTTACCACATCACGGAGATCAACCAGCACAGAAGCGTTGCTTGAGGGATCAACAAAACTTAAAGTATAATTTGTAGGGTTATAAGATAGGTTTGTTGCCTGACCCTGACGGGCGAGTATCCATTTGGTTCCATCGTTGTAATAGATTCCAGGTATTACATCTGATACAGTTTGGGTATTGTAAACCATCATACCTGCAATATGTGCAGACAGTGGTGAGGCATCCCTGGAATCCTTAAGTGCTACTCTCGAGAACAGTAATCCTTTGTTTGTGCTTTCTAACTCAAGAATGGCGTCCTTATTGGGCAAATTACCATAAGTAACTGTGCCATCTTTCATTTTTTGTTGAGCCAGGGCTCCGAAAACACTTAATACAAGAACGAAACTGAGAGATAGTTGTTTTTTCATTTAAATTGTGATATAATGAGCATCAATTTCCAGTAGTTGAATACCCTTAAAGAATCGTCTGTTAAGTTTTTCTAAACCGCATTTGGTTTGAAGAGAACCTACACATCAAATAACAAGCTTATATCGAATCAGTTAACAACCACAGGTTAGAGAACGTTTCGGGTTCAGCGTTTTTAGATAGACGACTTCTTTAAGCTAAGCTCACTTCCTGATTCTAGAAAAAATTTCGAATCCGGGGACAAAAATGATACTTAAAGCTTTAAATACTGTATTATCAATACTACAAAGTAACTAAAAAACAACCTTACAATTTGTCATTGTAATTCAACTAAAGGTATATGAGTGAGATTATTTGATAATAATCAACAACATTTCTTTAACAAGTAGTATTAATAATACAAAATTAGGTCAAAAAAATAAATTTTGCCAAAACAATAGAGCCCTTTTTTTGTTGAGTTGAACTTACATACCCAAAAGGTATGATTCAAATTTATAGTTTAGCCCTGACGCGACTGAGAGTTTCGAGCCGAACGGCTAAGAATGATGCAATGTATTTGAGAGACACTCTGTTGATCAAATCGGGGAATGAAGCGAGAAATCGTTTGTATCTTTTCTCTGCCGATGAAATGCGGCATAAATATGCCCTTTCTTCAGCAGATCTATAGTATAGTTCCATCATTTTACGACCAACGATATTTGCTTCAGGGAAGTTTTCATACAAGTATTCTGAAAGCACATGTGGAATTGCAATTAAATCTACATCTTCAAGTGCCTGAAGGTATTCTTCTGAATCACCATCGATCCATAAATTGCGGATGGTTCCTACAACCTCATTCTCCTTTGCGATCCAGGTGGTAATTTCGGTTTTACCATCTTTAATAAACCCCCTAACTATTCCTTTGACAATTAGGAACAGATACTTGTTATGATCTACGGGTGATACCAGAAATTTACTTTTTTTATAACTGATTGGAAAGGTATGCTGATTAATTCGCTGTTCGATTTCATCGTTTAGGGGATGAAAGTTTTTAAATACAGCTATTAGTGGCGAGGAATTATTGTATTTCCTCCACCTGTCTTCATCAGGTAAATTAACTGCAATCATGTAGGTTTAGCTAAGCGATAGACACAAATTACATCAAATGTAAAATCAGTATGTAATGATAGGAAGTTTAAAAGAAAAAAAGAAGGTTTTTTATGTTATTTTCCAGCGCTGAAACAACATTATAAAACTTTCTCTACACCCAGACCAAACAATGCAAAATCATATTTAACAGGATCCAACTCATCAAATTGTTTAAGCTGTGTAGTTAATTCCACAGCGGTTAACCAATCGGTCTGCTTTCGGGTAATCAAACCGAGTAATCTGCCTACCCGATCAACGTGAACATCGCAAGGACACACCAGGTCCTTTGGTTGAATCTTATTCCAGAGGCCAAAATCCACCCCATGGTCATCTTTCCTTACCATCCATCGTAAAAACATATTCAGACGTTTGCAGGTTGATTTTTGCATGGGAGAAGAGATGTGTTTTCTGGTGCGATGAGGAAAATCTTCAAGCGAGAAAAAATAGCTTCTAAAATGATTTAATGCATCTTCAATACTAAACGCGCCATTTAATGGGATGAATGCCTGCTCAAATGTGTCAAAGTTGCTGTAGTGCATTTTGAAAAATGAGACAAAATAAAGAAGATCAGTGTCGTTAAATGTTCGGTGTTTGAAATGGAGAAGGCGTTTTAACTCGCCATCTGTATGATTCAACACAAAATCGTAAGGCGCATTATCCATACGATTTAATAACTCCTTACATTTATTGATGATTGTTTTACGCTGTCCCCAGGCGAGTACCGCAGCAAAAAATGCAGAAATTTCGATATCCTGTTTTTGCTGAAAAAGATGAGGAATGCAAACCGGATCATTTGCAATGAAATCTGGAGTATTGTATTGTTCTACCTTTCTATCAAGAAAATTCCTGAGTTCGAGAAATTCCATCTTGCTTGTAAATAAAATAAAAATAGCAGCTATTGCTGCTATTTAAAGTTGTTAAAATTGGTCAGGCAATTTGTAATTTACCTGACCGTTCTCATTATGAAAGTGCTTGTTCCAGATCCTCCAAAAGATCATCAATATCCTCTACGCCAACACTTAATCGAAGTAAGTTATCCGTAACACCTACTTTCTCTCTTTCTTCCTTTGGAATAGATCCATGAGTCATCGTTGCCGGATGGTTGATTAATGATTCCACCCCTCCCAACGACTCTGCCAGGGTGAATACTTTGAAGTTAGATGATATTCTGAAAGTTTCGGCAAGATCTGCACCCTTCAACGTAATGGAAATCATGCCTCCAAAGCCCCGCATTTGTTTCTTGGCAATGTCATGGTTCGGATGGTCTTCAAAACCAGGCCAGTAAATTTTGTCTACTTTAGGATGGGTTTTTAGGTAATGCGCGATGCGCTCTCCGTTTTCGCAGTGTGCCTTCATGCGCAAGTGCAGCGTTTTAATCCCTCTTAGCACGAGAAATGAATCCTGAGGACCCGGTGTAGCGCCACATGCATTATAGATAAACCAAAGTTCTTTATACAATTGCTCATCATTAGTGATCAGTGCACCCATCACCACATCAGAGTGCCCGCCAATATATTTCGTTACTGAGTGCATCACAATGTCAGCACCTAAGTCTATGGGGTTTTGCAAGTAAGGGGAGGCAAATGTATTGTCAACTGTTAGAATGAGGCCTTTTTCTTTGGTAATTTTAGCTACACCTTCAATGTCAATGATCTGCATGGTTGGATTGGTAGGTGTTTCGATCCACACCAACTTTGTTTTTTCATTGATATAGGGTAACATGTTTTCTGGCTTAGATAGATCCAGAAAATGGAATTTGATACCGTATTTCGTGAAAATTTTGGTAAAGATGCGATAGGAACCTCCGTAAAGATCATTGCCGGTGATTACCTCATCTCCCGGTTGAAGAAGTTTTAAAACGGCATCTGTAGCCCCCATTCCACTTGAAAAAGCTAAACCATAGCTGGCATTTTCTAATGCGGCCAAACAATCTTCAAGTGCTTTGCGCGTTGGATTCGTTCCCCTTGAATATTCATATCCCTTGTTATCGCCAGGAGATTTTTGCCAGTATGTGGAAGTTTGATATATGGGTGTCATCACCGCACCCGTTGTTGGATCGGGTTCCTGACCAGCATGTATTGCTTTTGTTGCGAATTTCATTTATTTATATTTTGAGGTGAGACGGGAGATAAGACCGGAGATAAATCCCAAATCCATTATCTCCGATCTTAAATCTGATTAATATGCCCTTGCGAACAATACCCTTTGTGTAGATGGTTTACCTGAATAAATACATACTCCATCTTCCAGTTTATTGTCTAAAGGAATACAACGAATTGTTGCTTTGGTTTCCTCTTTGATTTTCTGTTCTGTTTCTGAGGTTCCATCCCAGTGTGCTGAAATAAAGCCAGCCTTATCATCAAGTAAATCTTTAAACTCCTGATAAGTATTTGCCTCAGTGATGTGTTCGTCTCTGAAAGCCAATGCCTTATTGAACATGCTGGTCTGGATATCTTCCAACAATTTAACAATATAAATATCAAGGCCCTCCTGAGGCACAGTTTGCTTTACTTTTGTATCTCTGCGGGCAATCTCAACAGTTTTATTTTCCAGATCTCGTCCACCAATTGCAATACGAACCGGAACACCTTTTAGTTCGTAGTCGGCAAACTTAAAACCAGGACGTTGTGTATCGCGATCATCGTACTTAACCGAAATACCCATACCACGTAGGCGCATAGTCAGCTCATTTACGTAAGCAGAAATTCTTGCTAAATCTTCATCTCCCTTGTATATAGGAACGATGACTACCTGAATCGGAGCAAGTTTCGGAGGAATGATCAGACCTGAATCATCACTGTGTGCCATAATCAGTGCCCCCATTAAGCGTGTTGAAACACCCCATGAGGTTGCCCAAACATGGTCTAGCTTTCCATCTTTACCAGTAAATTTAACATCGAATGCTTTAGCAAAATTCTGACCCAAAAAGTGTGAAGTACCTGCCTGGAGTGCTTTACCATCCTGCATTAATGCTTCAATGCAATATGTATCAATTGCACCGGCGAACCTTTCGTTTGGAGACTTTCTCCCCCGGATCACGGGAACTGCCAACCAGTTTTCTGTAAAATCGGCATAGATATGAAGCATGCGTTCAGTTTCCTCAATTGCTTCGTCGGCAGTTGCATGTGCTGTATGACCTTCCTGCCATAAGAATTCAGCAGTGCGCAAGAATAACCGGGTACGCATTTCCCATCGCACCACGTTCGCCCACTGATTAATCAGGATAGGTAAATCACGATAGGACTGAATCCAACCCTTATAGGTATTCCAAATGATAGTTTCAGAAGTTGGGCGTACAATAAGTTCCTCTTCCAGCTTTGCGGTTTCATCAACGATAATATTTCCATTCCCGTCATTTTTTAGACGATAATGTGTAACAACGGCACACTCCGTTGCAAAACCCTCAACGTGAGAAGCTTCCTTGGAAAAAAATGACTTTGGAATGAATAAAGGAAAATAAGCATTTTGATGTCCGGTATCCTTAAACATTTTATCCAAAATTGCCTGCATTTTTTCCCATATAGCATAACCATTCGGCTTGATCACCATGCAGCCACGTACTGCAGAATGCTCAGCGAGGTCAGCTTTCAAAACAATATCGTTATACCATTGAGAATAATCGGCGTCTCTACTTGTAATTTCTTTGCTCATGTTATGTATTTGGAACGTAATTTGTGTGTTAAAAAGTGTAAAATTAGCGCACAAATTTATAAATTTATGCCTAACAAATGCCATTAACATTGACTAGCTGTAAAATTTATATGATTTTATTCACTTAACACATAGTTAGTAATACCTTTGATTTGTTTATTTATCAGTGAACACACACAACTAAATATAAACACAATGAAACCAATTAAATTTTTACCCGTATTCATGATTGCTGCCGCTGGGTTGGTAGCATCATGTTCTACATCAAAATTGGCTAGCAATAAGCCGGTTGATGATGTGTACAACTCTGTTGCAAAGGCACAAGAAGTTGAACGATATATTCCAACTCAAAATCAGGCTCAGGCCCAAACACAGCAGGGTCAGAATGATTACTATGATGAATACTATGGAACAAGTAATCCTTACTATGACATGGATTATTCATCAAGGATTAATCGTTTTTACAATGGTTACAGTTTCCAGGGCTACTATGATCCTTATTTCGACAACTATTACTATGGCAACAGCTATGGTGCAACCAACTATCTTGGATACGGAATAGGATGGGGTAACGGTTACGGACTAGGTGGCTGGGGTGGTAGTTACTATGGTAGCATTTGGAATAATCCATTCTACTATGGTAATTCTGGCTTTGGATGGAACAGCGGCTTATATGGCTGGAACTCATGGGGTCCTTATTCCTACTACGATCGTTTCGGTTGGGGTGGCGGCTGGTATGGCGGCGGCTGGGGTGTAGGTGGTGGTTACTACGGAGGTGGAGTTGCTACCAACCGCGGTAATTACAGACCAAGGCCCGGAAGCAATGACACCGGCGTTCCTAGAACATCTGTGGCAGGTACAAATCCAAATTATGGACGCCCAAGCAGATCTGGATATACCGGAAATGGCAATGGATCTATCAGTTCAACTAACCCTAATGGTAGTGGCAGACCAACAAGAAGTTATCAGCCACAAAACAATGGAAATACCTATACACCTAGTGAACGTCCGACACAAATGAGTCGTCCGACCAGAACGGAGAGTGCTCCAAGTTACTCGCCTCCAGCAAGCAGTGGATCAGGCTCTGGTTCAAGCGGCGGCGGTGGTGGCGGTGGCAGCAGACCATCAAGAGCAGGTAGAGGTTAATAAGCGAAACACATAACATGAAAAAATATATACTGGCTTCCATAGTAGCTACAGTAGCTACTATAGGAACATCATACGCTCAAAGTTACGCGCCCGATGCTTTCCGTTTTTCACAAACCAACTATGGTAGTTCAGCCCGTTTTAAAGGAATGGGTGGTGCACAAATTGGCGTAGGTGGCGATATGGGTTCTATCAACGCTAACCCTGCTGGATTGGGTTTGTTTACTAAATCTGAGTTTAGCTTAACCCCTGAATTCAATTCTGTTTCAAACAACAGTTCATTTCTTGGAACAGACACCAAGGCAATTAAGAACCAGATCAACCTGAATAACATTGGGGTTGTATTTTACAACCCTGCCTATAAAGTTAAAGGAAGCGATGTAAACAAGGGATTGGTAAGTACCGTTTTTGGTTTGAGCTACACCCGTAACAACGACTTTTTAAATAACATCAACTATGGTGGTGTAAATACCAATAGTTCAATCAGAGATGCATATGCTGAACAGGCAAATGCCTTTGGCATTGAAAATACAGTTGCTGGTGATGCCTATGACAGTTATTTAATCAACAGAAATGCTACTAATTTTCCTAACGGTTTCTCTGCAGAACCTTATACCGGTACAAGCTTTAATCAAAACTGGAATGAAGCGCGACTTGGTTCGACATCTGAATTCAACGTTGCGGGTGCCCTGAACTTTGGCAATAAGGTTTACATTGGCGCTACCGCTAGTTTTGTAAACGTTAGATATATCAGCGACGCTACATTTACTGAAAGTGGTTTGGTTAACACTTTCGATCCTGCTGACGGATATGCAGGTAATGAAAATTATAACCTTACACATTTCAGAAACCAGGAAACGAAAGGCGGCGGATTTAACCTGAAACTGGGAATGATCTTCAGACCGGTAAGCGAGTTTAGAATTGGTTTGAATTTTCAAACTCCGACGTGGATGAATATACAGGATAATACAAGCGAAACTGTAAACAGTCAATTATCTGGCTATTCTTCAAACAACCCAAGCAGAAATTACACCTTTACCTATAATCTGCGTACGCCTTTAAAAGCATCAGCGGGTTTAAGTTACGTTATTGCAGGAACTGCGTTAATCTCAGCAGATGTTGATTACATTGATTATGCTTCGATGCGATTCTCGTCAGACAATGGTTCAGATCCGGCAACAATCAATAGTTCGAACACCTTTATCAAAAATTCTTACAAAGAAGCTGTAAACTATCGTGTAGGCGCTGAAATTAAAGTGAGCCCTGAAGTGAGTGTTAGAGGTGGTTATGGTGTAAATGGAAACGGAGTTAAAGGTGGCGATAATTCCTTTTATCAGGGCCAATACTTTACAGGTGGTATTGGTTATCGTGTTGATAATTATTACTTCGACTTGGCTTATCAGAATTACAAAACCAACTTCAGTTCTGCTCCATATGAACTTAACGATTATTCTGAGCCTGTTGCTGACGTTAATAGCAAAAGAAATAATGTATTCCTAACCTTCGGTGTTAGGTTCTAATGGCGAAAATATAAAAGTGTAATATCTTTCTATTGCCCCCAAAAAGCTAACTGCTTATTGGGGGCATTTTTATCTGTGCTGAACTGTAATTATCTTTTCCCCGTAAATCAAACCATTATCTGTAACCCCCTGTACAACGATCCTGAATTTTCCGGTCAGATCTCCGGTATTGAATTTGATTATAGTCGGCTTATCCGCGGTTAATGGTAATTGATAATTCCAGTATACTGTTGCAAAATTTATCGGTTCATTTTTGTTGGCGATATCTGAAATATAAAAATCCTTTGGGAGTTTGACCCCAGTCAAAACATAGACATTCGGTTTTGATTCATAACCTGTGCATCCTACATACCGTATACTTCCTCCCCTACCTCCATTACCATATGTCTGTCCTTTCACTGGCGGACGGTTTCCAGAATCTCCAGGATGATTAGGGCAATTTAAAATATTGTATGTACATACATAATCGCCGCATTCATTGGCATGCTGATGAAAAAGGCTCTCATCTCTATTTGCGGTAATGATAACCTCCTTCAATCTGATACCACCGGTAAATAACTGAGATTCACTTCTATCATTTATTGAGATCATCTTCGAGCCTGCGTTTTCGTAACCTTGCGAACTAACGTTTGTCTCAATCTGACTTAGAGGATCCTTAAGAATGAGGTCATAAGCTGAGGAACTCTTCTCCTGCACGTTTAGCCACACCTTCCCCCTATCGTTTATAAGTAAATACTCAACTGGTATTGTAAATCGACCAGTGCTATCTGTTTTGACTGTATTCACATTATTTGCTGCAAGTGTGAAAAGGCTGACCGGCGCTTTCAGACCCTTCTTCCCTTTTTTCACCTGGCCGGTTACTTCCAGACTTGAAATGGAAGCATGATACTTTTGTTTTTCTGCTGGCCACTTATAGCGATTCCATCCTTTGATCATCAACAGCTCATTCAACAATTCCCGATCAGAAAACCTTGTTCCTGACATACCATTGGGAAGTATACCTAATTCTTTTTCCAGTAAGCAGTAATCAACAATATTTCTTTCGTTTGCAAGTGTTAACCGATTTGCATGAACACATGCAACTGAAACAAAACCGCTTTCCCATGGACGTTGAGACTGCAAATTGAGTCGTACCAGAACACTGTCACGGGTTGAATAAGTTTCTTTATCGCTTGCCACGCTGAGGTTATTCAAATGGTCATAATGTACGAAAATTATTTTCTCTGTTAATGGACGGTATAAACTATCCAGAACGGTTACGCTGTTAAGTCCAGCGGGTACTGAATCCAGTTCGAACCTGACTGGCTGTAGCATATTTGCCCTTAGATTCAAATCTGATTGAAGAAATATACTGGAATAGTTATGTAATAGCAGGTGGACTTTTGTATTGAAATTGCTTTTTAAATGAATGCGCAAAATATTATTACAGATATTTTCAGTAGCAGATATTGTGATGCCTGTTTTAAGGATCTCTGGCAAGGATATAGTTTTACCCGGACCATCAGCACTTAAAATCTTAACATAGTATTTTGAATTTAGATTAGGCTGAATATTGAAAAAGCCAAAACCAAGCGAATTGGTAGCAATAGTATCCAATACTTCATTATCACGGTATAATAATGCTTTTGCTTTGACTGAAGTACCATCAAATCCTTTAATTTCAAAACCGACTTTACTGGCTAATCCATTTACGAGATACCCCCCTTCAGGATAAAACTTAACCTGATAGGATTGTTGACCGCTATAAGGCAACTCATATTTAACATGACGGATATCGTTTCCCTTTTTAACAGTTATTGCGAGTAAATTGTTATCTGCCGTGATTTCGTCAGATGGGTAATCAATCATATACTCCCCAATCACACTGCTTTTAGCAATACCTTTTTTCAATATCTTGATCGTTCCAATGCTATAGCGAATCTCAGCGTCCTCCACAAATCGGTTATCACTTGTAAGCACTTTTAATAAAGCCGTTCCAGTGTTATTGTTCCCATTATTTCTTTTAAAAACAGAGACCTTTGCCGTTAGCGTATTCACTATCGTAGACTTTACTGTAATGGGTTGAATAAATTCTGCATCAGATTTATTATTGATCATTAGATTGGTATTCACTACAAAACGATAATTGCCACCTGGTAATGAGTCGGGTAGCATGAAATTACCGAAGCAAAGTCCTTTTTCAATGAGAAACTTATCCTGCATAATTACAGTGCTATCCTGGTTATTAACCAATAATATATACAGTGTGTGGTAATTAACTAAATCTGTTTTGCCTTTTAGTAAATACCCGGTAAACCAAACCTGATCATTATTGGTGTAAACATTCTTATCAAAATGAACGAATAAGGTTGATTGGGCATGATGTTTCCCATAATTTTGCAGGTTATCGGCTATGCTATCTAGCTTTTGGCCATACCCCTTTAAAGCGCTGGAAAGCACTGCAAATAAAATAACGAAACGAAAAAGCTGAGTTAACATCTCAATCTTCCGTTTAAAATCAATAAAGATTAAATTCTTGAAATCATATTATGCCTGACAGTGAACCACCCGGGCGTCCCATCTGGTCTACTTTTTTCTCAACATCAGCATCACGAATCAGTTCCGGGGCATGATGAGGTTTTCTCCTGGCATCGATTATCAAAGAACCTTTACATCCCCAGTGTTTGTTTATGGTAAAATCATTTACACCATAAATATCGGCAGCGGGATTGCTTCGGGTAAATGCAATCCAAACCAGATTATCAATATTTGAAGCAGTGAATTCCGCGTCGTCTGCTAAAATGAGTAAAGGAAATCCACTAAGATCCTGATCAATAAGGGAAATATTCAACCGTGCAATTTCAACAGCCGTTTTTTCGGCACTGACAAATTTATCACATTCCAGTATCATCACGCCCGCAATCGCAACTTCTGCTTTATAACAGCCGTCTCCCAACTTTAGGTTCTCGGGAAGGGTTTCCCACAATTCACGTTTTTTTTCACCGGCCGCTGCAATCACAACTTTCGATCCACTATTTAATCCATCTCCACTATAATCCAGTGTATCAATTGTGGTATTGGTGTAGAAATGTATATCTCTGGTTAAGTCGATACGCTCCAGTATATGAGAAATAAAGGCCTGAACATGATGGGTACTTAGTGTTTCATTATCTTCTTTCGCTGCAATGAAAACATATTTGGCTAAACTAAGTTGATTTTTCCCTAAGATATGATTAGCAATAGTCAATATTTCCTGTGGTCTTCTTTCTGTTAAATAAGGAGTATACCGTTCACTTCCTATGGCAAAAAGCAAGGGATGAACCCCGGCTGCATCAACAGCATGAACCTCTTTTAAGCCATGAATTTCCTGAGGAATGGCAGAACCAGTAATTTCATGGATAAGCGCGCCAAAGCTGGTGTCTTCCTGAGGAGGACGCCCGACTACGGTGAATGACCAGATGGCATCTTTTTTATGATACACATTGTGTACCTTCATTAAGGGAAAAGGGTGTGTTAAACTGTAATAGCCTAAGTGGTCACCAAATGGTCCTTCAGGTTTATTTTCATTTGGATAAACGGTTCCTGTAATGATGAAATCGGCATCTGCAGAAATGCAAAAACCTTCCTCATCATAAAAATACCTGAATCTTCTGTCGCCCAATGCACCGGCGAAAGTCATTTCAGATAATCCTTCAGGTAACGGCATAACCGCTGCCAGGGGGTGTGATGGAGGGCCGCCCACGAAAATACTCACCTTTAATGGCAAGCCAAGTTGGTTCGCTTTGGATTGGTGTACACCTATACCGCGATGAATCTGATAGTGTAATCCTATTTCTTTATCCGGAATATAATCGTTACCACTCAATTGGATACGGTACATACCTAAATTGGCATTGAGTACGCCTTTTTTTTCTACATCCTCCGTGTATACCTGCGGCATGGTGACAAACGGTCCACCATCCATTGGCCAATTTACGATTTGTGGTAGCTGACTGATACTTGTTTTTAGAAAGTTATGCCTTGCTGACGGCGTTTTTAACGGTAGGGCTGACAATGCCGACATTGCTGAACCTGCATATTTGAAAGGGCTTTTAAGGGCTTTCATCGGATCGTTTCGTAACGAAACCAATTGTTGCACTTTTGGCAAAGTATCTCTGAATATGAATTTAGATCTTTCTAGCGTTCCGAATAAATTTGACACTGCAGGAAAGGGGCTTCCTTTTATATTTTCAAAAAATATTGCAGGCCCCTGCTTTTCATAAACCCTTAAGTGGATGGCTGCCATTTCCAGGTAAGGGTCTACCTCTTCTTTAATACGAATTAAATGACCATGCTTTTCGAGGTCTGCAACACAGTCTGCCAAACTTTTATATGCCATGCACCAAAGATAGTTAATTACTTATGCTATAAAACAAAAAGCCCCGGATAAACAGATTTTAATATTCATCTATTCATCCGGGGCAGAGAATTTGTTTTCAACTTGCTATTTCTTACCTGCAAATGAGCGTAACATCCAGGTTGTTTTTTCTTTGAACTGCATGAATTTGTTTACCATGTCATTCGTGCCTTCGTCACCCGCCTGATCAGCAGCTTCCATCACTTCTCGTTCAATCTCAATTAGTTTGGACATATCATCGAGTAAAGCCTCTACCATATCCAGATCTTTCATTCCTATGGTATCGATTTCTTTAATTTGTGATTCACTGATGTAATCTGCAAAACGGCTATGCGGCGGCTTACCTAAAGTTAGCACACGCTCGGCAATTTCATCGATAGTAACCTGGGCATTTGTATATAATTCCTCGAATTTAATATGAAGGGTGAAAAAGTTCTGGCCTTTGATATTCCAATGACACCCTCTCAACTTCTGATAATGAATGTGATAATTAGCTAAGTAATCATTTAAAAGATCAACCACTGGTTTAACTTCTTTTTCGTTTAAGCTTATCTCTTTAGCGTCCATTTTTTTATTTATTTACATTGTTTTTAATGAGACAGTAACAAATTACAATGGCAAAAGTTTTAATGTATTTTTTAGTTTAAACAATACCATTATTATTCGGTCGTTTATATTTCAACATCAAAACAAACACCAATTTACAAATGATTAGAAATGAATAAAATATAGGTTGACAGAATATAATCGTGTCCGTATCCGGCATATCTTGTTCATCCCACATACCGCTTCATTTATAATATTATTCGTATAATTGCTTTCTTTGACTTAGAATTTACATAAAAATAAATGCACAAAATATATTTATCTGCTGTAGTTTTATTTGCTTTAAACATTGCAAATGCAAAGGCTAACTCAGCAAGAGACTCTATCGGCGTAGAAAACAATAATGGCAAAAAGCTTATCGTTCATCAGATTGTAGCAAAAGACACTTATTATTCGATAGGAAGAAGATACAATGTCGCTCCCAAAGACATTATGATCTATAATGATAACAAGTATCTTCAAATTGGCGTAGTGATTAAAGTACCTACAAATATTCCCTTTGGATCATCACCTTCTGTAGTTCAAACTCCGTCAAATGCAGAAGGGGGAATTATTGAGCATACGGTTAAAGCAAAAGAAAACCTGAATATGCTCGCAGAGAAATACAGCACAACCGTGAGCGAAATCAAAAGATTGAATAATTTATCGTCAAACAATCTCAGCATCGGTCAGATTTTAAAAATCTCTTCCAAAACTGCCGGACAATCCGTTCAACAAAGCGAAAATACGCCAAACAAAGAAATTGCGGCACAGCCTAAACAGGAAAATACGACTACCGATCAAACCATGATCGAGCATACGGTTGCACCAAGGGAGTTTTTGGGTAAAATTGCAGAGAAATATGGGACTACGATTGAAGAGGTCAAAAAAGCAAATAATTTGTCTGGTAACAATCTTAGAATCGGACAGAAGCTGAGGATTCCTGCCACAAAAAATGTTGACAAAAATAAAATTGTAAGTGTTGCTGAGCAACCTCAACCAGAATCAACAAAGACAGCTGATGTTGCAGGAAGCCATACAGTATTGCGAAACGAAACGATTTTCACCATCGCCAAGCAGTACGGGGTTACTGCATATCAACTCAGAAAACTGAATGATTTGCCTGATAATAATCTGAATATCGGCCAGGTGATAAAAGTTCCGGGAGGAATAGTAACCGAAGTTCAGGTACCGAAAGAAAAACAGGGAGAACAGGCCAAACAAATCCCTTCAACCACCTCCACCTCCAAAGAAGAAAGTTTTATTTATACGGTTGCTGACGGAGAGAACATTTTCAGCATTGCAAAAAAATACAACCTTACCGCTTATCAAATCCGGATTGCCAATAAAATGGACGACAATATTTTGAAAGTTGGCCAGAAACTTATTATTCCTAGTCCGCCCCAGCCTAAATCCGTAAATGACTTATCGAAAGAAGCCCAGGAAAATGAACCTGATAGTACTGTGATAAAAGATCCGAAACTGCGTCGCGACCCTAGTGTTTACGGTTTGAGTCAGATTGAGGAAAAAGGAACAGCAATCTGGATTGCTGATGCAGATTTGGATGGAACAAAAATGTTGGTTTTACACCGTACTGCGCCAGTTGGGCGCGTAATTAAGATTACCAATCCAATGACTAACAAAACGACTTTTGCAAAAGTTGTTGGTAAATTTACCGAGAATGAATCAACAAAAGATGTTATCATTGTAATGACTAAAGCCGTAGCCGACTCTTTGGGAGCTTTAGATAAGCGTTTTTTCTGCAATTTAACATATAGTGCTGCTCAATGAGTTCAAATAAAAAGCCTTTTATAATTGGTATTGCCGGGGGTAGTGGATCAGGTAAAACATTTTTCTTAAACTGCTTTCTACATCATTTTAAACAGGATGAAGTTACATTAGTTTCTCAGGATGATTATTATATCCCTGCGGGTGAAATGACCCAGGAAGAGAATAAACTTTACAACTTTGATCTTCCATCAACCATTGATAGTGAGCAGTTTTTAAGAGATATCAAACAGTTGATAAATGGTGAGGTCGTGTATAAGAAGGAATACAATTTTAATAACCCATTGGCGGTTGTCAAAATTCTTGAAATTAAATCAGCCCCTATTATTATTGTTGAAGGACTTTTTATTCTTCATTTTAATGAAATAGCTAACCTGCTTGACCATACCATATTTGTTGATTCGGATGAACAGGTAGCTCTCGATCGCCGGATTAAACGGGATGGCTTAGAAAGGGGCTACCCAGAAGAGGATGTGCTATACAAATGGCACAACCATGTTGTTCCGGCATATAAGGAATATCTTCTACCCTATCGGGAGCAATGCCACAAAGTAGTGATGAACAATACCAACGAGCCGGATGAAATTATTGCTATTACGGAAGACATTTCCAATAATCTGCGAAATAGTATTCTGATCGATATTTAAAACTTATTTTAAAAGTCAGGCTTAACCAGTCTGACTTTTTTATTTCAGTTCAGTTTCATTTCAGGGATTTCTCTTTCAATAAACAAACGGCCCGCAGTCGATTGCATAATAAAATCTATACTTACACCTGGTGCCCTTTCCAAAAGCTTGAACCCGCCTTCAGGCAACACATCTAAAACGGCAAGTTCGGTCACTATTTTTTTAATGCACCTCACACCAGTCAACGGTAGCGTACATTTCGGAAGTAGTTTACTTTCCCCAGCTTTATTTACATGCTGCATAGCTACAATAATATTCTTTGCAGAAGCGACCAGATCCATCGCTCCGCCCATTCCCTTGACCATTTTACCCGGAATTTTCCAGTTGGCGATATCACCAGTTTCAGAAACCTCCATTGCACCTAAAATGGTAAGATCTACCTTTTGGGCCCTGATCATTCCAAAACTCATGGCCGAATCAAATGTCGAGGAACCAGGTAAAGTGGTAATGGTTTGTTTACCTGCGTTAATTAAATCCGGATCCTCTTGTCCATCAAATGGAAAAGGCCCCATACCTAATAAGCCATTTTCAGATTGCAACACAATATTAATATCATAAGGAATATAGTTGGCCACCAGTGTTGGAATACCTATCCCCAGGTTAACATAGTATCCATCTTTTATTTCTTTTGCAATGCGTTGGGCTATTTCTTCTTTTGATAATGGCATATTAGATGAGTGGTTGATTGATTTACAAAATGATAAAACTAAAGAATTACCTTGTGGCCTGGTTAATGTTTCTAACTGTTCTTTGCTCAATTCGTTTTTCATAATCTTTCCCCTGAAAAATCCGGTGAACATAAATTCCAGGTGTGTGAATATGGTCGGGGTCGAGTTGCCCTGCATCTAAAAGCTCTTCAACTTCTGCAATGGTAATCTTCCCAGCCATTGCCATTAGTGGATTAAAATTTCTGCTTGTGGATCTAAATATCAGGTTACCTGCTGTATCTCCCTTCCACGCCTTTACTATCGCAAAATCGGCATCAAAGGCATACTCCATTAGATAATCTTTACCGTTAAAGTTTCTGATTTCCTTACCTTCTGCAACGTCAGTTCCTACCCCGGCCGGAGTAAAGATAGCAGGCATACCGTAGCCGGCCGCCAAGCATCGTGTAGCTAGCGTTCCCTGCGGAATTAAATCAACTTCAAGTTCTCCACTTAACAACTGCCGCTCAAACTCAGCATTCTCACCAACATACGAGGAGATCATCTTTTTAACCAAACGCTTTTTAAGCATCAATCCAATTCCGAAATCATCAACACCGGCATTGTTAGATATGCAAGTTAGTGATTTTACGCCTTTGGCTACCAGGGCGGTTATAGAGTTTTCAGGAATACCACATAAACCGAAGCCGCCTAAGAGGATGGTAGCACCGTCAAAAATGTCATTAGTGGCTTCCTCAGCACCAGATACAACTTTATTGATCATTTTTATGAACTTTGGTTAGAACTCTAAAGTAATAAATCTGAATCAATTTGCGTTATAAAAACAATCCAATTTTGTTTAGATTAAGTTTAAATTGGAAATAACAATAACATCTACTAACTTTGTACTGCAATGATTTACGATAGAGACGACAAAACATTTATTATTCCAACCGACCCTGAATTCCAAAAAGGAATGGGATTCATTTTAAGTTGTACCGCAGAACATAAGAAATGCTGTGAGAAATTTAAGAAAGGTAAACGCTGCAAAAAATGCCCGGGAGATAAGAAAAAGTAATTTATATATTTAGTAATTGTGGTCGGTTAAGAGATTAGCCGACCACAATTGTTTAATTTAATATTCTTAATTTAAATAAACATAGGTAATTCCGTCTCCACCCCTGTCTGCGTGTTCATCTTCCATTCTGTCCACCTGGCTATATTTCCTCAGGTACTCTCTGATCATCTTCCTTAAAATCCCATCACCTTTACCATGAATAATTTTAATGGATGGAAAGCCGAGCATGATTGCTTTGTCCAGGTATTTTTCAACTTCGAATAAGGCATCTTCCGTACGTTTTCCCCGTAGGTCAAGCTCCGCCCTGAAACCTGAAACTGCATCATTCATGCGCCCTGCAAAAGAACCTGCACTACTCTGGATGACCTTTTTGGCTTCTTTGTTACTAATTCTCTGTACCCGGGTTTTCTTAACCGTTGAACGTAAATCGCCAATCGCCAATATCAGTTCGTTACGGTTGATTTCCAATACCTGGCCAGTAGTTTCACTATCAGTAAATTTTACCCAGTCGCCCACTTCAACTTCACCACCAACCACCACCTGAACCGGTTTAGGACGTTCTTTTGGAACTGTATTATTAACCAGTTCACGCTGAAGATTTTGACGCAGGACTTTGGTAACCAACTTATCCGCCTGCTTTTCTTTAATTTCAGCAATTGTATTTTCAACCAGCTTGTTGGCATTTTTTATAATATTCTGCGCCTCTTGCTTTGCTTCTTTAATCAGCACTTTACGATTTTCTTCTAAAAATGCTTTTAGCTTTTCGTTTTCGGCAACCAGGTTTTTAGCCTTATTTTGCTGATTGGCTAAACTTACTTTGGCATCATAAACGTTTTTCTTTTCCCGTTCAAGATCAACCAACATCGTATCTACCCTGTTTTGATTGGAGCCAGTTTTTTCCTTTGCCAATGCGATAACCTCTTTTGGAAGTCCGATATTTTGAGCAATTTCAAAAGCATAGGAACTGCCTGGCTTGCCCATTTCCAATATATAAAGCGGTTTCATTCTCGCATTATCAAAGAGCATAGACGCATTTTCAAGGCCCGGGGTATTCCCTGCAAAAAGCTTTAGATTAGAATAGTGAGTGGTAATTACACCGCGTACCTTTTTATTATTTAATACCTCAAGTACGGCCTCGGCCATAGGTCCACCAAATTGCGGATCAGTACCCGTACCGAACTCGTCAATTAAAACCATTGTTTTCGGTGAGGCATGCTCCACGAAATACCTCATTTTTTTCAAGTGAGCGCTGTAGGTACTTAAATCACTTTCAATTGACTGATCGTCACCAATATCGGCAAATATATTTTCAAAAATTCCGACCTCACTATTTGCGTCAACCGGGATAAGTAGCCCGGTTTGTAACATAATCTGAAGCAGGCCTACCGTTTTCATACAAACAGATTTACCTCCGGCATTTGGGCCGGAAACTAACACAACACGGGTTTCAGCATCTATATGAATATTTAGCGGCGTTACCGTCTTCTTTTCGCTGGCAAAAGAAATGGACAAAAGCGGATGTCGGGCATTAATTAATTTTGTTTTCGGCTCTTTCAGCAATCCGGGCATTTCAGCTTCAATATCCAAAGCAAATAAAGCCTTCGCCCTTACAAAATCAAGCTTTGTCAAGAAGCCGTGATACGAAAGCAAAAGCGGAGAATATGGACGTAAATCATCGGTCAGGGCAATGAATATCTTGATAATTTCCCTGCGTCTATCAAATTCTAAATCGCGGAGCTTATTATTAAGTGTAAACACTTCTTCTGGTTCAATATATACCGTTTGGCCCGTTGCTGATTCATCATGTACAAAGCCTTTCAATTTACGTTTGTTTTCTGCCAGAACAGGGATACACATTCTGCCGTCGCGAATTGTTAAGCTGCCATCAGCTACCCAATTGTTGGCAATGGCTTGCTTGTATATGGAGTCCATCCGCTTGCGCACATCCTGCTCCGCCCTTGATATCGCAGAAGTAATCTCCTGCAGTTCTTTAGAAGCATTGGGTTTAATTTTTCCTTTTGGATCGATAACAGTCTCAATCTTCCTTAAAATACTTTTTTCGATCGGCAGATGCTCAAAAAGTGCTTCAAGAGTGGGATAAACTTCAGCTCGTTCCTCAAAAAATCGTAAAACAGAGAAAACGGTCTGTAAAGAGGTATAAACCTGGAACCATTCATCCTCCAGCAGGTACGTTCCTTCCACCCTTATTTTATCTACCAGGGATTTGATATCAAAAAAAGAATTGATCTGCAAAGGCTCATAGTTTTGCAAAATACTTTTAAACTCGTTTGTCTGTCGTAAAAATTTTTCAATCTGATCAAAACGGGTCATCACCTGCATCCTTTCCACCATGGCCTGCCCCATAGGGCTGAGACAATGTTTGCTGATCAGTTGCCTGATTTCAACAAATCCTAAACGTTCTAAGCAATTATCGGGATATAACATATTATCGTACTTGTGCCGGAACCATCGGAAGTTCGGTCGTCTTTTTTAAATTGATTAACGAGTCTGCCTGCTTCTTTTTCTTCGCAATCTGCCCCAGGGCTTTTACTTTTGATAGAGAATCCGGCTTCATCTTTTTTCTGATCTCCAACGAGTCAGCCTTAAATTTTTTGGCTATTTTAGTAGAGTCAGTTTTAAATTGTTTTCTTTTAATCATCGCATCTGCAATCTCCATAGCCTTTTTTTGCTTTGATAGTGAAGATTGTATTTTTTTATACACCGCTTCAAGCTCTGCCGGGTGATTGTTGTACCAGATCAAACTGGTATGGTATTCAGCAGAATCAGTGGAAAACTTCTTATATATTCCCTTATAATATCCTGAGGCTACTTTTTTTGCAGAGTCTGGGACGTAAATGGTAGAGAGATACCCATCAACTACATGTACATCAAACAGAATCTTTTCCATTCTATCTGGCTGGATAATATTAGCAGGCACTCCAGGCTTGCAACTGAGCCAGAATATACCACTCATCAATACCCATATTAGTTTCTTCATTGTTAATTAATCATTATTATTGCCCAAATTGCGGCAAGGTTATTAATTTTACCAAAAATAGTTATAAATGAGCATAGCTGATAATCTTAAAAAATATAAAAGTGAAGTAGAATCTGATGGGGTAAAGCTAATTGCAGTATCCAAAACTCAAGCAGCCGAACTGATGCAGGAAGCTTACGATGCGGGACAACGGGCATTTGGGGAGAACCATGTACAGGAAATGGTTGATAAGCAGGCACAACTCCCGAATGACGTCGAGTGGCACATGATTGGTCATTTGCAATCAAATAAAGTTAAATATATTGCTCCCTTTGTCAACCTTATCCATGGAGTCGACAGCCTGAAATTATTACAGGAAATCAACAAACAAGCATTAAAAAACAAGCGTGTTATTGACTGCCTCTTGCAAGTATATATTGCCGATGAAGATACCAAATTTGGATTGGGCTATGACGAAGTCATTGAGCTGCTGAGGTCAGAAGAGTACCAGGAGCTCAAAAATATTCGCATTGTTGGTTTAATGGCTATTGCAACCAATACTAAAAACGAGAAACAGATAACAATTGAGTTTAACGAATTAAAAGTATTTTTTGATGGACTCAAAGCCAGCTTTTTTAAAGACATCGAAACCTTCTCTGAAATATCTACTGGTATGAGTGCTGATTACAAAATTGCTATAGAAGAAGGAAGTACAATGGTAAGAATAGGCTCAAGTATTTTTGGAAAAAGAGCAATCAAACATTTTAAAAACATCTCTGCAAATTAAATGAATTTAAATATCAGAATTGCCGTAAAAGAAGATTGCCTCCGAATACTGGAACTCATTAATGAACTGGCAATATACGAAAATGCTCCTGATGAAGTAACGGTTGAGCTTAATCATTTTATTGATGCTGGTTTTGGCTCAAATCCAGTATGGAAAGCATTCGTTGCTGAAGTAGATGGTCTTGTGGTTGGATTTGCATTGTTCTATACCCGTTATTCCACGTGGAAAGGCAGCAGGTTATACCTTGAGGATTTTATTGTTACCGAAGATATGCGAGGAAAAGGAATAGGCAAAGTTCTTTTCGAGAAAGTTATTGAAGAATCTAAAAACGGAAACTATAATGGTATGGTGTGGCAGGTGTTAGACTGGAACGAACCTGCAATCAATTTTTACAATAAATACAATGCAAGCCTGGAAAGTGGATGGTTAAATGCTGCACTTTCAACTGAGCAGGTAAAAACTTTTTAGTGTATGGACATATTTAAGTTTGGAGGAGCATCAGTTAAAGATGCAGCTGGGGTAAGAAATATAGCTAACATCATAAGAAACTACAAAAAGGGAGGCTTACTTATTGTAATTTCTGCAATGGGCAAAATTACAAATCGGCTGGAAGACCTTAACTATGCATTTTTATCACAAAGTGAGGATACACACAGTATATTAGAAGAAATCAAACGTTTCCATTTTAGTTTAATTGAAGAACTTTTTGAAGGAAAGCAAAACGTGGTTTTAGACGATGTAGCAAACACCTTTGTTGAAATTGAATGGCTGATCGAGGACGAAGCAGATGAAAATGCTGACTACATTTACGATCAGATCGTATCCATTGGCGAAGTGGTTTCTACAAAAATTATTGCAGCCTGGCTCAACGAAACAGGTAATAAAGCACTATGGGTAGATGCCAGAAATTATATTCAAACCGATAATACCTATAAGGAAGGTAAGGTGGACTGGGTGAAAACCAATCAGATGATTCAAAAAGATCTTTTGCCTCTTCTAACTGATCAAATTGTCGTAACTCAAGGCTTCATTGGTGGTACCAGTGAAAATTACACCACAACTTTGGGTAGAGAGGGGTCGGATTATTCGGCCGCTATTTTTGCGTCTTGCCTTGATGCTGCTGCATTAACAATATGGAAAGACGTTCCCGGAGTTCTAAATGCTGATCCTAAGTGGTTCGATGAAACAGAAAAAATTGCCCAGCTATCCTACCATGATGCCATTGAGCTCACCTATTATGGGGCAACTGTCATTCATCCAAAAACCATTAAACCACTTCAAAATAAAGGAATTCCGCTGTTTGTAAGATCGTTTATCGAGCCAAAAGGTTCGGGCACAGCGATCACAAAAGACAGCAATCCGTTGCCAGTACCGTCGTTTATTTTTAAAGTAAACCAGGCGCTTATATCTATTTTTCCAAAAGATTATTCATTTATCATCGAAGAAAATCTGAGTAACATATTCGAACTATTCCACAAACATAAAATCAAAATTAACACCATGTTGAACTCTGCAATAAGTTTTTCAGTGAGTGTTGATGACCATGCGGGACAAATTGAAAAATTAATTAACGATTTATCAACTCAGTTTACCGTAAAGTACAATAAGGGACTTGAATTAGTAACGATTCGCTATTATAACCAGCAAACCATCGATCGGGTAACCATCGACAAAGATATATTGCTAGAAGTGAAGAGCAGGCATACTTGCCAGATGGTAATGAAAAATAGATCTCTGCTGTAGAAATGAATACGAAGATATTAGATGAAGCAGTTCAAAAGTACCTGCATACAAACCAAAATGCAGATCCAAATGACGTTGCCTTAGCTAAAAGTCCGTTTAAGGACATCACTGCAGCTGAACTGGCCGGCCAGATACAGGCCAGAAAAAAAGCCGAAAAAAAGCTACCAACATGGTTTAATACAAAGGGAATGTATTTCCCCTCTCCACTATCCATTGAACAAACTTCATCTGAAATTACAGCAGCATATAAAGCCAAATTAGCGATGGGCGCATCACTTATCGATGTAACTGGTGGTTTTGGAGTGGATGCGTATTATTTCTCGAAAAAAGTAGCTCAAGTTGTGCATTGCGAGATTGATACTTCATTATCAGAAATTGCAGAATATAACGGCCTATTACTGGATACTCGAAATCTTGACTTTAAAAATACGGATGGTATTGGGTATATTAGATCCGGCACAGCTGTTTATGACACCATCTATGTTGATCCTGCAAGGCGCGCAGAAAAGGGCAAGGTATTTATGCTGAAAGACTGTACTCCTGATATTGTAGACAGCTTGAGCGAGCTGCTTACCAAAACAAGCAGAATAATCATTAAAACAGCTCCTTTACTGGATCTTTCTGCTGGATTATCAGAATTGAAGCATGTCAGCCAGATTCATATCTTGAGTATTAAAAACGAATGTAAAGAGCTTTTATGGATCATTGATAATGGCTATTCAGGAGAAGTGGAAATTATTGTCACAACCTTGAATGAAATTGAAAAGTGCCTTGTTATCAATAAGTCCAATCAAAATAGTAAGATAAAATATGTCGATGACATATTGCCTGGAGAATATCTATATGAACCCGATGCTGCCCTTTTAAAGTCTGGGGCCTTCAATTTTATTGGCCAGCACTATGAGCTTCTAAAACTGCATCCACAAACGCAGTTATATGTTTCTAAAAATATAAACGAAAGTTTCCCTGGACGTATTTTTCTGGTTGACGAGGTGCTAACAACTACTGAACTAAAGAAGAGGAAAAATATCGAAGGCAACGTAATTGTGAGAAACTATCCCGCGAAAGCAGAAGAATTGGTTAAAAAATATAAGATTAAGTCGTCCGATTTGCAGTTTCTGATTTTCACGAAAATATTGAATGGGAATAACATTGTTTTAATCGGATCAATAAAACAGCATTATTAATGATAAAGGCTCTTTTGTAAAGAAGAGCCTTTATATTATTATACGTAGGTAATGAACGTTTAAACTTTTTTAACGTTTACGGCTTGCAAGCCTTTTCTGCCCTCAGCCACTTCAAACTCCACATTATCGTTTTCCTGCAAACTGTCTATCCCACCTAAAACATCTTTAAAATGAACAAACAAATCCTTGTTGTCTTCCTGAACAATAAATCCAAAGCCTTTTTGTATATTAAACCACTTTACTTTACCGGTTGCCATAAAAAAAATTAAAAAAGATATAAAATAATAAATTTTTAACGCTTTGATCAGCACTTAATTAAACCATTTTATTATTTAAATAAATTAAACAATCTAAATGACGCTAATATTGAAACAAAACTAACCAAATATAATAATTTGATTTTTCATTCCTAAATATCTACCTTAATTTCACAAAAAAGTTGCGATTAGAACGGAATTATTTGTTAGGTTGAGGTGTTGTTCTTAAATATGGTCTAATAACTTGGTGACCTTTTGGAAATCTGGCAGGAATATCTTCCGTTTTTATGCTATTCACCACAATAACGTCCTTTCCATCTTCCCAATCAGCCGGCGTAGCTACACTATAATTAGCCGTAAGCTGAAGTGAGTCAATAACCCTCAGTACCTCATTAAAATTTCTTCCGGTCGATGCAGGATAGGTAATGATCAGTTTAACCTTCTTGTCGGGACTGATGATAAAAAGCGACCTCACTGTTAAAGTTTCTGAAGCGTTCGGGTGAATCATATCATACAAATTTGCTACAGTACGTTCCGGATCAGCTATAATGGGGAACTCCACTGAAGTATTCTGAGTTTCATTAATATCGCTAATCCAGCCTTTATGTGATTCCGCAGAATCAACACTAAGCGCAAGAACTTTCACATTTCTTTTCGCAAACTCATCCTTCAAAGCAGCAGTACGTCCAAGCTCTGTGGTACAAACGGGTGTATAATCTGCAGGATGGGAAAACAAAACGCCCCAACTATCACCCAGATAGTCGTAAAAATCAATTTCACCTATTGAAGTAGTTGCCTGGAAGTTTGGTGCAACATCGCCTAGTCTGATACTCATAATAACATATTTTTAAAGTTGATTAGAGCAAATCTAAACAATACTACAGTAAATACATAGACATTATATCGATTAATACAATGAGATTATAATTCTATAAAAAAACCCTGCAGAAAGAATTCTACAGGGTCTCAAGAATATTAATTTATTTGGGAAATTAATTATACGCCTTGATCATAAATACATAATCTTGTATTTTTTCGATCTGTTTCGTACGCTTTAAACCAGAAAGCGTACTTCTTTTATTTGCTGATAGTTTGTTTTTGCCAAGTGAATCCTGAGGAATTGCCCTCATCGCTTCAAGGATATACTTTGATTTTACTGCAAAAGCTGCCCCCTCAGTTTGATCTGGTTTACTGCTGATGATACCGATCAAATTTCCGCTATCATCCAAAACGGGCCCTCCGCTATTGCCCGGATTAACCGAAATTGCCACCTGGTATTGAGTAGTATCTCCTACAAACCCATTTTTTGAACTTACATAGCCTTCACCCAAAACGGCGTCATCTTTAGGATAACCTAAAGTATAGACCATTTCTCCAATACTACTAGTGCTCTTTCTAATGGTGTAAGGGATAGAAGATAAGTTAGAGAAATTCTTATCGCTGATTTTTAATATTGCGATATCGTTTTGCGGATCTGTATACACCGACTTCACTTTAAAAGATTCACCTTTACTGTTTTGTACATAAAGTGAATCTGCTCCATTAATCACATGAAGATTGGTTAGTATATATCCATTGGTGGATACAGCAAATCCCGTCCCCCCTACACTGTTCTGTACCGCAGGTTTACCCGCAGCGGCAGACGTACTGTTTATCTTACGAATCAGACTGTTCTGGGTCTTAATGGCTTTGTTAACCTGAGTGCTCAACAAAATAAGTTGTTCTTTTTGGCGTGTATTGTGCTGGATAGAATAAACTGAGACAAGAGATAGCACCAGGAAAGAAGCCGCAACCGCAATGGCCGACTTATGCCTACGCCAAAGCTGTACCACCTTTGATGGGTGAGGTTTAAATGCATCCGCCAAAGTTTCTACATCGATCTCCGCATGGATGCTGTTTAACTGTTCTTCTAAACGCACTTGAGCTGCAAAGGCTTCCATAGACTCCAAAAAGAATTTATGTGAAACAACCTTATGATCAACGGCAGCATCATTCGCACGCAAAGCATCAAAAGCTGCTGTTTCCTGAGCATTCAACCTGCCCAAAAGGTAATCTTCAATAATTGCATCTAACTCTAAATCGTTTCTCATTTCACTTCTTATGGTTGAAAAAATATTTTCTTTAAACGTTGCAGACATTTATATTTCTGTGTTTTGGCATTGTCTGTATTGGTATAGCCAAACTTTTCACATATCTCTTGCATCGACAAGTTATGTATATAAAAATCCTGAATAATGGTTTTACAAGGCTCACCGAGGTGTTCCAGGGCTGATTGCATTTTAATAAAGGCAGCATCCTTGTCCTCATGTTGTTCAACATCTTCTTCAACTGCAAACACTTCCTCATAATCAGTAATGCTGCCAGCCTTTTTACTGTTCTGACTCAGCTTCTTCAACCAGGTGCGCCTGCAAACGGAATAGATATACGTTTTTAGTTTACTACTCAACTCAAAATCGCCACTCTTAATTTTATTGTACAAAACAATAATAGCTTCCTGATATACATCTTTTGCATCGTCTTCATCTCCATTATTATTGAGAATAAACTGCAAAGCCATCGGATAATATGCCTTATATAACTTATTAAGTATGTCTTCCGAGTTATTTAGAATACCTAAAATAACTTCTCTATCTGTTGGAACTGAACTCTTTAAACTGTTATTCACTAGTTAATACATTTTTCGATAAATAGTAACCCAATATTAGATAAAAAAATATTTACAGCTACTATGTTTGGTTAATACATTCCCGGGCCGTTCGGTAACCCAAGTTTGCTAATAAAAAATATTTTCACTTTTTGTAAAATTATCGGGTTACCTTTTTACCTTTGCGGCATTAACAAGAAAATTAATTACTTAAAAAATTCAAGAAAATGAAAAATGCATTCAAATTAGGCTTTTTAGCTTTAGCTTTATCTTTATCAGTTGTTGCTTGTAACTCAGAGAAAAAAGCTGAAGGTGCTGATACTACATTAACTGATTCTTCAACTATCGTTACTGATACTACTGCTGTTGATACTACAGTTAAAGATTCTACAGTTAAAGATACTACTGTAAAAGCGACTACAACTACTACAGAAGAAGTTAAACACTAGTCTAACTTTACTTATAAAGAATGGCCTTGATTTAATTATCAAGGCCATTTTTATTTATTTTATTTTTTTTTCGTTCTGCAGGGTTACCTTTTCACTTTTCCGGTATTAACAATAAATTAATTAATTACTTAAAAGAACTTCAAAATGAAAAATGCATTCAAATTAGGCTTTTTAGCTTTAGCTTTATCTCTATCAGTTGTTGCTTGTAACTCAGAAAAAAAAGCTGATGGCGCTGATACTACTTTAACTGATTCTTCAACTATCGTTACTGATACAACTGCTGTTGACACTACAGTTAAAGATTCTACAGTTAAAGATACTACTGTAAAAGCTACAACAACTACTACAGAAGAAGTTAAACACTAGTCTGACTTCACACATAAAAAATGGCCTTGATTTAATTATCAAGGCCATTTTTATTTATTTATTTTTTTTGTCCTGCAGGGTTACCTTTTAAGGTTTCCCGTATTAACAATAAATTAATTAATTACTTAAAGAAATCTCAAAATGAAAAATGCATTCAAATTAGGCTTTTTAGCTTTAGCTTTATCTCTATCAGTTGTTGCTTGTAACTCAGAAAAAAAAGCTGACGGCGCTGATACTACATTAACTGATTCTTCAGCTATTGTAACTGATACAACTGCTACAGATACTACTGTAAAAGACTCTACTGTTAAAGATACTACAGTTGCTGTAACTACAGAGAAAACTGAAGTTAAACACTAGTTTAACTTTAATATAAAAAAAGGGCTTTAGGTTTTACCTAAAGCCCTTTTTTTATGTTGAAATTTACTTAAATCTTGATAAAACCGTCAGTAACAGGAAGCTCCCATATTATTGACCTCGCTTAAACCTTTAAAACATAAATAAATCAAAATAACTGCCCATTTCATATATACAACCAATCCACTAATTCTATTTTTCACACAAAAAAGCTGATGGCGCATATTCTGCTACAACCGACAGCACTGTTATTGATACCACTGTAAAAGACACTAAAGTTGTAGATACAATGAAAGATTCTACGACAATTGATACAGCCACGAAAATGTAATCTTTTCAGCAATCGCAGAAAGGCTTTGGACAAAATCCAAAGCCTTTTTGTTTTTATACATCCGAAATGGATTATTAACCGATCAATTATAGTAAATTTGCGGCAAAATTATAAACCGCATAATGAATTTAACATCGCTGCAAGCAATCTCGCCTATTGATGGTCGTTACAGAAAGACAACCGAAAACCTGTCTGCCTATTTTTCGGAAGAAGCTTTAATTAAATACCGTGTTTTTGTAGAAATAGAGTACTTCATTGCCTTGTGCGAAATTAATTTAAATGGCTTAGAAAACTTCGATAAAAGCCTGTATGCCAATCTACGTGAAATTCATGAGAAATTTTCTGAAGCAGATGCATTGGAAATTAAAGAAACAGAAAAAGTAACCAATCACGATGTCAAAGCAGTGGAGTATTTTATCAAATCCAAATTTGATTCGTTGGCATTAGATAACTACAAAGAGTTCATTCATTTCGGCTTGACTTCACAAGATATCAACAATACAGCCATTCCATATTCTGTGAAGTTGGCATTGAATGAAACTTACCTCCCTGCTATTCAATCACTAATTGAAAAAATAAAGGAATTAGCTGTTGAGTGGGCACACATTCCAATGCTTGCACATACTCACGGACAACCGGCCTCTCCTACTAAACTCGGAAAAGAATTTCTGGTTTTCGCCGATCGTCTGACCATACAGCTTGAATCTTTGAAATTAATTCCTAACAGCGCAAAATTCGGGGGGGCAACAGGAAACTTTAACGCGCACCATATTGCCTACCCTGAAGTAAATTGGGTTGATTTTTCAAATCAGTTTGTAAATGAAACCTTAGGCTTAACCAGAGCACAACATACTACTCAAATCGAGCATTACGATCAATTTGCGGCACAGTGCGACGCATTGAAAAGAATTAATAACATTATCATTGATTTAGATCGGGACATCTGGACCTACATTTCAAAAAATTATTTTAAACAAAAAATTAAAGCTGGAGAAATCGGCTCATCAGCTATGCCACATAAGGTAAATCCAATTGACTTCGAAAATGCAGAGGGAAATGCAGGTATTGCGAATGCATTATTTGAATTTTTTGCCGCAAAGCTGCCCATCTCAAGATTGCAAAGGGATTTAACTGACTCAACGGTACTAAGAAATATTGGCGTTCCATTTGGTCACACTTTAATTGCAATTAATGCTACATTGAGAGGGCTTAACAAAATTCTACTTAATGAAGCTGCTTTAAACGCCGATTTAGAAGATAACTGGGCGGTGGTTGCCGAAGCTATTCAGACCGTATTGCGTAGACAAAACTTTCCAAATCCTTACGAAGCTTTGAAAGAGCTAACCAGAACAAATACTAAAATAAACGCAGCAAGTATTGCTGCATTTATCGAAGGTTTGGCTGTAACTGACGATGTAAAAAAGCAATTGAGAACGATTACCCCATTTAATTATACAGGAATCTTTTAAGCCCATTAAATTGACGCTAAACAGACAGCGTTAAAAAAGATAATTGATGACTAATTCTTAATTTTGTTTATTCAAATTGATTAAGACATGACGATTAACGTATATACAGAACAAACGCCGAATCCAGCTACCATGAAATTCATGGTGAACAAGCTGTTGATTAATGGAAGTGAGGATTTTGCAACTAAAGAAAGTGCTGAGCAATCTCCTTTCGCGAAAGAGTTATTCAAGTTCAACTTTGTTTCTGGTGTATTTTTCGCCAGCAATTTTGTAACCATCACCAAAACAGATGATGCAGACTGGTCAGATATCGAAGCGATTCTGAAAGAGTTCGTAAAGGGAGCAGTTGAATCTGAATTAAAAATCAAAGAAGCGACTGCTGAGGAAGCACCAGCTTTTGAAGGTTCTGAAACTGAAATTAAAATTCAGCAGATTCTTCACGATTATGTTCGGCCGGCTGTAGAGCAAGACGGTGGTGCGATTACCTATAAATCTTTTGATGAAGGCGTGGTAACAGTAGAATTACGCGGTTCATGCAGTGGGTGCCCTTCATCAACCATTACCTTGAAATCAGGTATTCAGAATCTGTTGCAGAGAATGGTTCCAGAAGTTACGGAGGTTGTTTCTGAGGCACTTTAATATCGCGCATTTTTCATAGTACATATCAGAATGGCCTGCTTAATGAGCAGGCCATTCCTCGTTTATATCTATTATATAATGAGCTATTTCTCCGGGATAGATTGGCGGTGGATG
Organism: Pedobacter frigidisoli; assembly: GCF_032678525.1. Lineage (GTDB taxonomy): Bacteria > Bacteroidota > Bacteroidia > Sphingobacteriales > Sphingobacteriaceae > Pedobacter > Pedobacter frigidisoli_A. Next base: position 1,141,606 of record NZ_JAVTSE010000001.1, on the reverse strand, counting down.
TTAACTAGATAAAATATCTTTTAATAGCTTCGAGCATCTCAGCGGTTAGTTTTCCATTGGTTGCCAATATCTCCCTTTTAACGAAATAATCATTACCTCCGGAAAAATCGAACACCTCACCTCCTGCCTGCTGCACGATGAAACACCCTGCAGCAAAATCCCACTGTTGGAGATTATACTCGAAGAATGCGTCAAAACGACCACAAGCGGTGTAAACAAGATCAATAGCAGCAGCACCAATACGTCGAACGCCATGACTTTTCTGCATCATCTCTTCAAGTAACTTTAAATACTGAGCTTGCTTATCGAACTGGTAATATGGAAATCCTGTTGCCAGAAGGCTCGATTTTATATCCGGGTTATTTGATACCTTGATTTCTTTCTTATTTAAATAGGCTAGTCCATCCTTGTAAGCATAAAACATTTCACCACGGTTCAATTCGCAAACCACGCCAATAACCGGTAGGCCATCTTCATAAAGCGCTACACTGATGCCATAAGCCGGAATACCATGTATAAAATTGGTAGTTCCATCCAGCGGATCAATAATCCAGGTGTAGGTTTTACCTGCCCGGTTAATTGTTTTCTCCTCAGTAATAAAGCCTGCATCAGGGATCAATTTTTCCAGGTTCTGAACTAGCTTTCGCTCTGCCGTTTTATCAACGTAAGAAACCATGTCATTTAAACCTTTGTATTCAATTTTATTGACGTCAAACTGCATAGACTCTTTACGGATGAAATTCCCGGTGAGTCGTACAATTGAGATCACTTTATTGCATAGTAATTCGTAATTCATAGCCGTTTAACAAATCCCCGGATGGGTTGTTGTCATTTTAATGAAATTATTGTGCGAAATTATTTTTATTTCTTAAAGCATAAGCACTTAATGCAATGCCTCCCACAACCAGAAAAGTAGATATCATTTCTGCCTGTGTGAAGGATAAACCAAGTACGTGGTATTTAGAATTTACTCTGATTAACTCGATACAGAAACGTTCAATACCATTTAAAATCATATAAATCCCAAACATCAGTCCCGGTGCTTTAATCTTGTCACGTATACTCCATAAGAATGCGAAAAGGATAAAGCATATGATTACTTCATAAATTGGAGTGGGATAAACTCCCTGAGCCAGTTCATTGCAGAACTTACCGGTACACCCAGCAATCGGAATTCCTTCGCCCACTACGTTATTTGGATATTGATACGACCATAACCAGTCAGGTAGCCACGAAAAAGGTTTTGGATTTGCGTTCACAATACCCCAGTCGCCATCCCCTGCCAGGTGACAACCAATTCTGCCGACTGCATATGCGAGCATCATTCCCGGTCCACCCACATCGAGCATGTGTAAGGGTTTAATCCCATTGCGTTTAGCTATAATCAGCACAGCAGCACCACCGCAGATTAACCCACCATAAAATGTTAATCCACTAAAAGACAACAGGCGCTCTATGGGATGCTGAACAAAATCATCCCAATATTCCAGGTTATCGAAAAACTTAGCACCCAAAAAACCCCAAACTGCTGCCCACACAATAAGGTTACTCATAATCTGGTACGGATGTACTGTAACCTCTTTTTCTTTTGGTTTATCTAGTTTATGTTTATCTTTCTCTTTATAATCCCAATAGGCAAAAAGTCCCGCAAAGAACAATCCTCCGAAAATATTCCCTTTTGCTGACATTAGAATAGCTTGCGCATCATTCACAAACATGGAATAATTTAACAAGGCATAAACCAGTTTATAACCGATGATAAACCCAAAAAGTCCATTCATGATCAGATCAGAAGTGGTTGCTTTTTGTCCTACTATAACGATCCTTTTAAATGGATGTAAAACGCCAAGACTTTCCTTACGCTTTAATTCCTTAGTAAAAGCCCAATAACCTGCAACAAAAGCAAGGGCAACAAAAACACCGAAAGTATTAAATGGCAAAGGCAGATTGATGCCCAGTAGGTATTCTAAAAAATGAGATACGGTAGGAAACATAATAATAATTTGCAACGAAGATAGGAAAGAAAGGTTAAAGTTTTGGTACCACAAACTGATAATTGCTACCAGATCATAACCTTCCTGATACTAACGATTAATGATGTGCATAAACCGTTTCAAGCTCTGCAACTTCAACTTCGCCATCTGCAGTCATTTCGAATAGCTTAACTGCTTTTAATTCATTAACCATTAAAGGATCATATTTGGCGCGAACCTTAACATAGTTTTTAGTAAAACCGTGCATGTAGCCCATTTTATGGTCAGCTTCAAATAATACCTCACCTTCTGTACCAATCTGCGATTGGTAAAATGCCCTTCGTTTCTTGTCAGAGAGAATATGCAGCATTTTACTACGTTCGTTGCGTTCGCTACCAGGCACAACGCCTTTCATTTCAGCAGCTACTGTTAACTCCCTTTCAGAATAAGTAAAAACATGCAGATATGAAATATCAAGCTCATTTAAAAACTGATAGGTATCAAGAAAATCCTCTTTGGTTTCACCAGGAAAACCAACGATTACATCAACACCTATACAGCAGTGTGGCATCACTTCCTTGATTCTTGCCACCCGTTCCACATACAAATCTGTACGGTAACGGCGGCGCATCAATCCTAATATCCTATCAGAACCCGATTGTAATGGGATATGAAAATGCGGGACAAATCGCTTTGAAGTGGAAACAAATTCAATGATCTCATTACTTAACAAGTTAGGCTCAATCGACGAAATACGAATTCTTTCAATACCTTCAACTTCATCCAGCGCTTTAACCAGATCAAAAAATTTATCCTCTCGCTGACCATTGCGAATACCAAAATCGCCAAGGTTTACTCCGGTTAATACGATTTCTTTAACACCACTCTCAGCTATCGATTTCGCACGATTAACCACATTTTCGATGGTATCGCTCCTGCTGGCGCCCCGGGCAAGCGGAATCGTGCAATAGGTACAAGGGTAATCACAACCATCCTGAACCTTTAAGAAAGTTCTGGTTCTATCGCCAATTGAATAAGAGGCAATGAAGTTGTGATTCACTTTTTCGATATTTTGCTGATGAACTACTGTTTTTGGATTTTTGGTCAGGTCGGTAATGTATTCAACAATTCTGAATTTTTCAGCTGCTCCCAAAACCATGTCCACACCTTCAATTTCGGCAATTTCCTGTGGTTTAAGTTGAGCATAGCAGCCCACAATGGTCACAAAGGCATTCGGGGAATATTTCAATGCCTCCTTAACAACCTTGCGGCACTTTCTATCTGCATGATCGGTAACAGAGCAGGTATTAATCACATACACATCGGCTTTATCCTGAAATTCTACTACGGCATAACCTGCGTCGGTAAATAAACGACCAATGGTAGAAGTTTCTGAAAAGTTTAACTTACAACCTAATGTATAAAATGCGACCTTTTTCATCTAGCGTGCAAAGATAGGAAATTAGATTTGAGTATTAAGACGCAGGATTCTACATTAGAGGTAAATTACAGTGAAATAACATTTCATTTAACGAAACCCTGACTATTGAATCCTATTTATCATTCCAACGATAACTTTCCTGCTCAAAGCCAGCCAAATCCAGTACACGGTTTACAACGGTACCTGCAACTTCTTCGATAGTTTTTGGTAAGCTGTAAAAAGAGGGATTTGCAGGACAAATGATTCCCCCGGCTTCCGTTACCATTTTCATATTGTTAATATGGATTAAACTAAAAGGGGTATCACGAACAACAGCAATCAGTTTTCTACGTTCCTTCAAAATTACATCAGCAGCTCTCGAAATCAAATCATTAGAGATTCCATGCGCTATCCTTCCAAGCGTCCCCATAGAACATGGAATAATAATCATCGTGTCGTACTTTGCAGAACCGGAAGCGAAAGGTGCATTGAAATCGTTTTTGCTATAAAAAGTAAAGTCATTGTAATCGTTAAAACGCTTGTTGCCCAGCTCAAATTCCCAGACTTCTTTGGCATTATCGCTCATTACTATACCAACTGAAGTAATCTGATCTTTCAAATCATTCAAATGATCAAATAAAACTTTTGCATAAATAGCCCCACTCGCACCAGTTACCGCAACAATTACTTTCTTTTTATTCATTATACAAAAGTAGCTAATCTAGGTCATAAAAAAAGGGCCAGAACATTGTTCTGACCCTACATCTACCTATGAAAAACATACCCTCGAAAGGGTAAGAACAAATATATATATTTTTTTAAAAAAAGATAATTGTGAAACGTTAAATAGTACTAATGATTACGATATTTTTTAAAATAAATACAAAATACTGAATATCAATAGATTAATTTAATAAAAAAAGACTTACGGAACATAAGTTCACAATTAAAATGATAAATACCCGAATGTAACGACATTCGTTTGTATAATAAATTAGCTATTTTTAAGAAGTAAAACAGACAATAATACCATCCTTTGCATGTAAATATTATGTAAGCAGTCCTATGACCGGCGAATACAGCCAAATTTATTGACTCAAAATGAAACAATGAAAATCCATTTCAGGAACAATAAAACAAAAATCAATCAACAATCTGAAAATAAACAGCGTAGATTTAAATTATAAATCAGCCGGTTTTATCCGCCGCAATGCCAGTCAACTTCGACCTGATTCTACTTAAGGTTTCCAGTCTCATACAAAGAAAAGAAGCAATGTGTTTTAGCGGTACCCTGTTCACTAATTCAGGATAAGATCTGGTAAATCGGAGATACCTTTTTTCAGCAGATTGCAGTCTGGAGATATATGCCCTTTCGCAGGCAGCCAGGTAGTGTATCTGCGTCATCTTCCTGCCTACATAATTTGCGATATCAAAATTTAAATAGAGCTGGCGCGACATACTATGCGGAACGGCAATGGCAATCACATCTTCAATGGCTTGTACGTATTCTTCAGTATCTATATCCTCTTCCCACAAATTGCGTATGTTACCAACAAGTTCATATTCGGACGCAATCCATGTGGTTATTTCCTTGTTTTCTTCTTTCATATATCCACGCGCAACCCCCTTAAGCAGAAGAAAAATATACTTATTACGATGCAACGGTGATGAAATAAATTTGTTCTTCTTATAAACTACGGGGAAAGTCTGGTTGTTGATAATAAATTCAATCTCTGGCGTTAAATCATGAAAATTCCTGAATACAGTGATCAATGGGGAAAATCCATTAAAATCAGCCCACTTATCTTTAGCAACTTTTCTTTCAGGATTCATACTTTTAATGTCCTCATTAATGGAAAAACAGATGAGAGTAATGAGGCAAATTTAAACTATAAGAGGGGATTTATTTTATTTTTATTAAACAATTTTGATTGAGTGAGTGAAGCCAAACAATTTAATAACAAAAAAGGTAGACCAAAATGGCCTACCTTTTATTCATATCCTGGTGCTACACTTTTACTTCTGCGCCCCTTCAGGTGCCTTACCAATTAAATCCATAAACTGATCTAATTTGGGTGTAATAATAATCTGGGTACGTCTGTTCTTCGCCTTACCAGCCGGTGTAGCGTTATCGGCTATCGGGTTATATTCTCCTCTACCGCCTGCAGTTAACCGTTTCGGATCAACTGCATATTTGGTTTGCAGAACTTGCACCACTGATGATGCACGCAATGCGCTTAAATCCCAATTATTTCGAATGTTAGGCTGCGTTATGGGAACATTGTCAGTGTTTCCTTCAATTAAAACATCATAAGTATTATAGTCCTTAATAATTTTTGCTATTTTATTCAGGGTCTCACCTGCCTTATCCGATACCTCGAAGCTTCCGGATTTGTAAAGCATGTTATCAGCCAGTGAAATGTAAACTACACCTTTTAACACCTGTACATCAACATCACTTAACTCTTCCCTGCTTAAAGAACGGGTAAGATTATTTGTCAACACCATGTTAAGTGAATCGCTTTTGTTTTTAGCGTTAACAAGCTGTTTAATATACTTATTTGAACTGTTAATCTCATCCACCAGTTTCGAGATGTTTACATTACCCTGATTACTGGAATTCAAACATTTATTCAGGGCATCCTGTAAGGCTGCTACATTGGCTTTTTCAGAAGAAATTTGTTCCTCTAAACTTTTTACCCTACTGGTTGAGCCCGATAGTTCTCTCTGGCTATCCTGATATTTATTACTTAGCTCCTGATTCCTTTCTCTCAGTTTAGCATAGGTATCTTGAAGTTCTGCGTATTTCTTGTTGCTTACACAACCCGAAATCAGAACTCCCGCTAACAACATCATGGGGATTGATCTGTAAAATTTCATAATCTTCTATTTTTTAAGATTATACCATAACAATTTCCTTGCCGCAATGTTTGCATACGCTACCCCCGCTTGCTAAAGCGAGTTAATTTTTAATGAATCGAAAGATGCCAATGCCTTATAAGTCCTTAACCCGATACATCCTGAGTGGTATTCGCCATCAGTTACCGAAGCCACAGAGCCAGCCATGTTATCTAAAAACACCTCGATTTTGGTTCCTTTAGCTACCACTTTAATCCGGTGATTGGTATTTAGCTTTATCGGATATTTCGCTGTTGCCAACGGAACCCATTTTTGATTAACAGCTTTACCTATTTGAATTTGACCGCTATTTGCATTCAAGCCAACATAATAGCCCTCATAAGCATCTGCCCCAATCGCGGGGTACGAAACCCTGAACATCAATCCAGCATCACCCTCTGTCGTAATTCTGATATCCGCCTCATAACTAAAATCTTTAAAATTAGTATTGTTAGCAACGTATTTTGATCCGTTCATGCCATACCCGCCCGAACCCGCGTTAGAAGCGCATTGTATTGTTCCATCTTTATAAAACCAACCTCCACCATAAAAAACCCAGTTATCAGGCATTCCCCTGTCGAAATTTTCAACAAGATTACCTGTTATTTTTTTTGGTTGACCAATGGTTGGAAAAAGACTCAAACGAATATTTTCTGAGCCATAAGGCACCAAAGTAACTTCTTCAGTTTTCTCGTTGGAGAAAACAGGACTAACAGGTACATCAAACGCAACGAGTTTATTTGGAGCCAAACTCCAGGAAGATATTTTTTTTGCCTGTGCCTTCAGCTTAACGGGCGAAGATTCAGCAATAAATGGATTTGCTGGCATAGCCCCCTTTTTTACCTGGATCGAATGCGCGAGATCATTTTTATCGAAAGTAAGCCCGTAGTTCCATGCCGATTTTGGATAGATTTCATAATCTGCAAAACCGGCTAATGCATGTGTTTTGGTAACCCTATTCTCGGCCATAATTTCCAATGCATACACTAAAGGTCCGCGCTCAATGCTAACAGAATTGTTAACCTGATTCTTCGTAGCAATGTGCATAGGGAAATTTAACACAAGTTGATCACCGTCTTTCCATTGGCGCTTAATTTTCAACAGTTTACCCTGTTTAACGCCTTTTACTGCTGCTCCGTTAATTTTTATCAAAGGAAGGTTACACCAGCTCGGGATTCTTAAAATCAAAGGAAATACAGCCGCACCTGTTATTGAAAATTTTAACCTGATCTGTTCTTCAAAAGGATAATTTGTGTCTTCCGCAATTTTGACTTTTTTAGCATTTTCAACGAAGGTTTCGATCTCCATAGGGCCGTAAGTAATTAAAGCCAAACCTTTATCAGGGGTAGCAGCAACAGCATTTTTAACGAAGTAAGGCCAACCCATATGCATATTATATCGGCAGCAACCATAGCCTGAATACGGACTTGAAACAATACCAGAGCTATAGTCCTGATTAAATCCCAGTTCTCCATGCGCACTCATGACCTGGTTAGGGAGTGTGTAGTAAGAGTGATTTTTAAAATCACTGCTAAATTGAGCGGGAAGTGCATTGAAGGCCACCTTTTCCAACTGATCGCCAATACTGGAGTCGTGGATAACCCTTGCTGCAGTTTCCAGACTTTGCATCCACTCCACTACAGTACAGGTCTCGACACCTGCCGTAGAGTTTCTGCCCGCAAGAAACTCAGTACCCGAACCTAAACCCTGAGGCTGTCCATGGTCGTTCATGATGTGCTCAATTCCTTTTGAAAACGCATCCATATTGTCTTTCGTTTCGTTTAGTTGAGCATAAATTACCGGATACTTGAGTGCCTGCGCCACATTTACCATATGTTTTGGCTGAAAGTCATCTCCAAAGAAATAAAATTGGTTGTTGCTGTAGATATCAATCCATGGATAAGCCTGTTGATTCAATTTTTCCACTAGCTTAAGTAAGTTTGGGTCGCCGGTCTTATTGTACAACCATAATGCAATTTCCATATTATCACCAGCCCTTGATTTGCCCCATTCCTTAAGTGGATCAGCATCCAGATTGGCAAGTTCATAATTAAAATAGCGGGTTAAAAAAGGGATTACCCTCTTATCTGCTGTGGCCTCAAAATAGCTTTGAAGTGCATACATCATGGGCATCCTTGGCCACCAGTCTTTCATTTTTTCTGGTCCGAATAAACCGCTTTGCTGTTGGCTGTTCAGTGTCCATTCAATATACTTTTGCGCTTTTGCCTTTAGGCTTGCATCATCAAGTGTGTAAGCCAGGGCAACTAAACCTTTTACGTAGTAAGGCACCCGCTCCCATCCATTGCCTTTGCCACCTAACCAATCTGTATTTTTACCCAGGTTATCATCTTCCGGATAAAGCGCTTCGGCAACCCCAGTAGCACCATCGCGTTGTTGTTCCAGTTGTTTCAATAACCAGCCCTTAGCCTTAATACTTCCTATTGGTAACTGAACATAAACATCCTGTTTCAAGGGGAGCCTGTTGAATTCGTTTAACTTTGATTGACCTTTTACCTCCAATACAGCCAAAAATATGATGGTAACGCAAAGCGATTTAAGAATTATGCTCATATAAGAAAACCCGGTTAGATATTTTTACTAAACTAACAATTCCATTTGAATTAATAAAACGTTTTAGCTTTCCTTCCGTTTAAAATAATCAAGTCTAGTACAGACTATGCCATCAACTCTTCAAATATTTTCTTTTGATAATAGCACATTTGGTCCACACCATTACGATCAAATTTCAGTAATAACTTCGCAATTGTAAAAAGAAGTTAAAAGCAATATATTTTTCTCAATTATTTTGACTGAGCGCAGCAATTTGCTTATTTTGCACCATTATAAACTGTCTGAATGCAAATACTTCAAATGGCGTTCATGTTGGTTTGTCCTAAAAACGCAAAGTTAAATGGTAAAGATTTTTATTGGCGGTCTGGCTGAGAATATTCAGGAAATGGATATTGCAATTTTTGTTAGTCTTCATGGAAAAATAGAAACGATTAAGGTAGTACGTGATCGCGCTACAAAAAAGTGTAAAGGATATGCATTCATTGAGCTTTTAAGTTTGGATGATGCTAAAAATATCATTTCTATGCTAGATGGCGAAACTTTTAAGGGCAATGTAATCACTGTTAAACTTTGCGCCGAAGAAGCTCCGAAAAAAGCTTTCAAACCAAAACCAACCGGACAAAGTACAGGTTTCAAAAGCAAAAGACCAAGGGTACAACGCTAGTTACCACTCAATTCGTTTACTTGAGCTCTTCTTCATTTAGAACTAATTCCTTTTAGTAAATATTTTCAATTTAGTCTAATCGATTTCCGCAGTTAATGCTGTGTAGTTTACCTCGGTCCGTCGCAAAACCCACACTGCACTCTCCGCTTTCCATCGTCAAATAACCGATTATGAAAAAGGGATAAAGCCTGAATGACTTTACCCCTAAATAATCATTTATTTTGCAAATACCTCTTACCAGTAAACGCTGTAAAGTGCTACGATTAAACCTAACACAAGCAATGCACCCACTGCAAATGCACTCGAGGTTTTAAACATCTTAACATCAATTTCAAGTCCTTTAGCTTCTGCTTTCGTTTTATCTGAGAAACTGCTAATGATGATCATCCCTAAGATACAGAATACGAACACGATACCCATTCTATCTAAAAACGGTATCTCATACACACCGGAAGCAGTTTTCACACTGAATCCGATTCCCGAAAGCCACGACAAATCGGTAAGACCTGGTAGGACCTTCAGCACAATCGACAATAAGAATCCACCAATGGTTGCAAATAATGCTGCCGCAGATGTTGTTCTCTTCCAGAAGAACCCTAAAATAAACATGGCAAAAATACCTGGAGAAACGAAACCAGTATATTCCTGAATGTACTGGAAACCGCCTTTTTTGTCGATACCCAGATGTGGTGCAATTAATACACCTAAAATCATGGCTACAACAATAGATACTTTCCCGGTGTTAACCAGATTCTTCTCAGTAGCATCAACTTTAAGCACTTTTTTATAGATATCTAAAGTAAAAATGGTAGCAATACTATTTGCCTTACCAGCTAAAGATGCCACAACAGCAGCGGTTAAGGCTGCAAATGACAATCCTTTTAATCCGGCAGGAAGTAAATTCAGCAGTACCGGGTAGGCCCGATCCGGATTTACCGCACCATCCTGAAGCATCTCCGTTTGGAAGGCGCCATCTTTATATAACACGTAAGCCGCGATACCAGGCAAAACAACAATAATTGGCATTAATAATTTCAATAACGCAGCAAACAATAAGCCTCCACGGGCAGTCTCTAAGTTAGCACCTAAAGCACGCTGAGTGATATACTGGTTACAGCCGAAATAGTTCAAATTAACAATCCACATACCCCCGATCAATACACTTAAACCAGGTAAGTCGATATAGTTTTCATTGTCTGGCTTAAATATCATGTGGAAATGCTCGGAAGCTTTAGTCGTCATTAGGCTATACCCTTCCAAAATCCCCGAAGTGCCATAATGTGTTGACACTAAATTAAGAGCTAAATAAGTAGTAGCAAGGCCACCAAGGATTAAAAAGAAAACCTGTATAACGTCAGTATAACCAATTACCTTCATACCGCCCAGGGTAATAATGATAGCAAAAACGGCAATGGCATACATACAGAATTCCAGATTGAAACCTGAGATACTACTTACTGCCAAAGCACCTAAATAAAGGATTGAGGTTAAATTTACCACTACATAAAGTAATAGCCAAAACACCGCCATAATCATGGCTACAGTACCATTATAACGTTCGTGGAGGAACTGTGGCATGGTTGCAATTTTATTCTTCAGGTAAACCGGCATAAAAAATACGGCTACTACAAGCAAGGTTACCGCACCCATCCATTCATATGATGCAATGGCAAGTCCCATTTTAAAACCCGAGCCGCTCATGCCGATAAACTGCTCAGCAGATATGTTCGATGCGATAAGTGACGCCCCGATAGCCCACCATGTTAAAGATCCTTCAGCTAAAAAATAATCTTTAGAACCTGTAGATTCTGATTTCTTTTTGTTGTAGATGTAAAGTCCGTAAGCGCCCACAATGATGAAATACACTGCAAAAACAATGTAATCCTTAGTGTCCAAGATGTTTTCTTTCATTTTATTTATTTGGTTATTTTAATTTATTTCTAGCTAATTACACTGGTTCCCTGATCTGTTGTTACCACATATGCTGCAAGGCTGAGACCGAATCTCTCTTCGTATCTCGAGCTGAGGTTTTCAATCAAATCATCAATCTTTTCATCCTTAACGATGTTAATGGTACAGCCTCCAAAACCGCCACCCATCATTCTGGCCCCCAAAACATAATCAAGCTCTTTTACTGAATCAACAAGAAAATCGAGCTCGGCACAGCTCACTTCGTAATCAACACTCAATCCGTGATGAGTTTGATACATCAGCTGACCAAGGCCATCAAGGTTGCCATTCTTAAGTTGTTCTGCAGCGGTAAGCAAGCGTTCAATCTCTTCAATCACGAAACGGCACTTATTGTAAACATCCAGGTCTTTGGGTTTCACATATTGTTCCAGCATCGCTAAATCAACATCGCGCAGGCTGTTTACACTTGTGTAAGCTTCTTTTACCCATGCCACCCCTTGCTCGCATGAGGCTCTTCTTTTATTGTAAGCCGAATCGGCTAAAGAGTGCTTAACGTTGGTGTTCAGCAATACCAGCTTATATCCATCCAGTTTTAAAGGAATATAAATGTACTTCATCGAACGGCAATCAAGCATAACCGCATGGTCTTTCTTTCCAAACACCGAAGCAAACTGATCCATAATTCCGCAGTTTACTCCTGCAAAGGTATGCTCAGCCTTTTGCCCGATGAGGGCAATATCCATTTTCGGAATCTCTAGATTAAACAATTGATCAAGCGCATAACCTGTTGCACACTCCACTGCGGCCGAAGAGGATAATCCGGCGCCCAGTGGCACATCTCCGTCAATATAGAAGTTAAATCCCCCAAGAATATATCCTCTCTTCTGGATTTCATCGGCAACGCCAAGGATGTAATTTGCCCAATCGTTATCCGATTTTTTAAGATCTTTAACTGAAGAAACATCAAGTTGCTGGTAGCCTTCAGAGAACAGATGAACTTCATGATCATCCCGCTTAGAAATCCCTACATAAATGGCCTTATCAATGGCTGCAGGCATTACAAAACCCTCATTGTAATCGGTGTGTTCTCCGATAATGTTAATTCTGCCAGGAGAACGTACTATTAATGGATCGGCATTAAAAATGCCTTTAAATATAGATTTAAGGTTTTCCAAATTCATATTTGAAATATTTAGTTTTCAGCTTTGCTGGTTTTATAATGAACTGTTGACATTTCTCTTAGTCGGTTTGCAGCAAATTCAGGTGTAATATCACGCTGAGGGTTTGCCAGCATCTCATAACCCACCATAAATTTCTTCACACTTGCCGAGCGTAAAAGTGGTGGATAGAAATGCATATGCCAGTGCCATTCAGGGTAGTCGCCATTATTTACGGGCGCCTGATGCATACCTGCTGAATAAGGAAATGAGGTTTCGAATAAATTGTCGTACTTAGTAGTCACCACTTTGATGGTTTCGGCCAACGCTCTCTTTTCAGTACTGGTAAAAAGTTTAATGCTATTGATATGGCGTTTACTGATGACCATCACCTCATATGGCCAAACAGCCCAAAATGGAACAAGTGCAACAAAATGATCGTTCTCAAATACAATCCGCTCAGCCTTTTTAAGCTCCAGTTTCAAATAATCGCCTAACAAGCTTCTGCGGTGAACAGCAAAATGGGTTTTCTGACGACCAGTTTCCTTCACAATTTCCAAAGGAATATCACTCTGCGACCAGATTTGACCATGCGGATGCGGATTGCTGCAACCCATAATCTCACCCTTGTTCTCAAAAATCTGAATATATTTAATCCACTCCTGTTCTGCTAGCTTATTGAATTCATTCTGCCACACTTCAACAACCGCCGTAATCCCGTCAATACTCATTTCAGGTAAGGTTAGGTTGTGCTTAGGACTGAAACTGATCACCCTGCATATACCTTTCTGGTTGTTGGCAACCAAAAGATTATCTTCATTTAGTCCACCATCAGGCGTATCAGATAACAATGCGGCGAAATCGTTGTTAAAAACAAAACTTTCCTTATAATCGGGATTGGTATCCCCATCAGCCCTGCCATTTCCCGGACATAAGTAGCACTTTAGGTCATACTCCGGACGGTTGTCTGGTGTTAAATCCTCAACTTTTCCTTGCCAGGGCCTTTTAGTGCGGTGTGGTGAAACCAAAACCCATTCGCCTGTTAAAATATTTAAACGGGTATGCGGATTGTTGTCTAATTCAAATGTAGAATTCATATTGTGTTTGTGCTGTCAGGATTTAGCCTCTTTTTTGGTTAAAATATCTATGGCGCAAATTATAAAATTATTATTAATTGTCAAGCAGACATTTAATAATAATTTTTATATTCGTAAAAAAATGAACATCTTAAAGCTTTCAAAATAGTATTGTTAAATGAAAGAGTATTCTAAGCAGCCACATTACCTTGTTGCTGTAGATTGCATTGTATTTGGATTTGATGGCGAACACCTCAAAATTCTATTGGTAAAAAGGGGGCTTGAACCTGAAATAAACAAATGGAGTTTAATGGGCGGATTTCTTGGTCCAGATGAAACTCCGGACGATGCGGCCAACAGGGTACTTAAAAAAACCACAGGTTTGGAAGGTGTTTATCTGGAACAGCTCCAGGTTTACGGAGCGCCAGACCGGGATCCAATCGAACGTACACTTTCAGTGGGTTACTTCGCACTGATTGATATTCATAAATATGAAGCGCAGCTGAACAATGACCATAAAGCGGAATGGTTTCTGATCAACGATCGTCCTAAACTAATTTTCGATCACGAACAGATGGTTTCCGATGCCCGTAAAAAACTCAGATACAAAGCCGCTCAACACCCTATCCTATTCGAAATGCTTCCCAAAAAGTTTACTATTCCACAGCTTCACATCCTGTTTGAAGAAGTAAACGATACCAAAATAGACACCCGAAATTTCAGTCGCAAAATTACCTCTACAGGCTTGCTCATCAAATTAGATGAAAAAGATAAGACAGGGTCAAAAAAAGGGGCTTACTATTTTAAACTTGATAAAAAGAAATATGCAGCAAATGCCCAGGCATATTTAAGCTTAATTCCAAACGCAAAAACTTAAAAAAGTGTTTCCTAATAACACTCACACTATTTAGAATCGATCTAAAATAAGACTCACCCCTGACAATAATGTAATAAATTTAGTTTTATAACAACTATCTTCGTCGTTGTTGGTTAATATCACTTACTATCAAATCATGACGAAGAACATCTTTATAGCATCAGCAGAACCCTATACCGGAAAATCGGTTATTGCATTTGGAATGATCAATATGCTCCTGGCTAAAACCCAGAAGGTTGGTTATTTCAAACCTATTATTGCACAGGAGGATCCAAATCAAAAGGATGAGCACGTTCAGGCTATGCTCGATTACTTCTCACTTCCCGTACCTTATGAAGATGCATTTGCCTTTACCCGTCAGGATATGCTACACCAGTCAGAAGATAGTGGCACCATTATTAATACCATCATCAGCAAATACAAAAAGCTGGAAGACAACTATGATTTCACTGTTATCGAGGGAAGCGACTTTTTAGGTGAAGGCAGCGCCTTTGAGTTTGAATCAAACGCATTAATGGCCAAAAACCTGGGGGCACCTGTTTTAATTGTGGTATCTGGAAAGAATAAAACTGCCAGCCAGCTGTTTAAATCTGCTATTAATATTTACCGTAATTTCTTACTTAGAGATGTGCAGGTATTGGGTGTAGTAGCCAACATGGTTAACCCTGAAGAAGCGGAAAGAATTAAACAAGCACTCACCAACCAGCTACCGCCAGAATTGCTAATTGCGGTGATTCCCATCGAAAGTGGACTTCAAAGTCCGACAATGAAAGAAATCGCTACCGCACTGGATGCCAACATTCTTTTTGGCGCGGATTTGCTAGATAACCAGGTAGATAATTTTGTTACCGGCGCCATGATGTTGCCAAACTTTTTAAGGCACATTAAAGATAATCTCCTTATTGTAACCCCGGGCGATCGTGGCGATATTATTATCGGATCACTCCAGGCTAATCTATCAGCCAATTATCCAAAAATTGCCGGGATTGTACTCACTGCAGGAAGTTTACCGGATGAACCCATGATTAAACTGATTGAAGGTCTGCAAACCATCATCCCGATTATCTCCGTGCAGAAGGGTACATTTGAAACTACTACAACCATTGGTAGTATTCATTCGAAAATCACCATTGATAATAAAAAGAAGATTGAGCTGGCCATAGATATTTTCGAAAGGCATGTCGACCTTAAAGCGCTCGATGATAAAATAATTACCTTCAGTTATCAGGGCATTACTCCACATATGTTCCAATATCAGCTGGTTAAATGGGCTAAGCGGGAGAAAAAACATATTGTTTTACCCGAAGGAAACGACGATCGCATTTTAAAAGCAACAGAAAAATTAATTGCTCAGGACATTGTAGACATAACCCTATTGGGTGATCCGGTCGAAATTGGCAACTCGATCAAAAGACTTGGCTTGAGTCTCGATATAAACGCCATTCAGATCCATCAGCCTACCCATTCGCCACACTATGATCAATATGTTGAAACGCTATACGAATTGCGCAAAGCAAAAAATGTAAACATGGAAATGGCCACAGATATGATGACCGATGTTTCATATTTCGGTACCATGATGGTTTACAAAGGGGATGCCGACGGAATGGTTTCCGGAGCAGTGCACACAACTCAACATACCATCAGGCCGGCCCTCCAATTTGTAAAAACCAAGCCAGGTGTATCAGTTGTATCATCGATCTTTTTTATGTGCCTTCCCGAACGGGTAGCCATATTCGGCGACTGCGCTGTAAATCCGAATCCAACAGCCCCGCAACTCGCAGAAATTGCCATTTCATCTGCAGAAAGTAGTGCCCGGTTCGGAATAGAGCCCCGGATTGCCATGCTCTCCTACTCTTCAGGAACATCTGGTGAAGGTGAGGATGTAGAAAGGGTTCGCGAAGCCACAGCAATTGTGCGCGAGCGTTTCCCGGATTTAAAAATTGAAGGCCCTATACAATACGATGCGGCTGTAGATCCCGCAATTGGCCGTCAGAAACTACCTGATTCTGAAGTTGCCGGACGCGCCAGTGTTTTAATATTTCCCGATCTGAATACCGGAAATAACACCTACAAGGCCGTTCAAAGGGAAACAGGGGCATTAGCCATTGGCCCTATGCTACAAGGATTAAACAAACCCATCAACGATTTAAGCCGCGGCTGTACAGTCGACGATATATTTAACACGGTTGTCATTACAGCCATTCAATGTCAGGAAATCTAATCAATGAATATTTTAGTTATCAACTCTGGAAGTAGTTCCCTCAAATATCAGCTCTTCAACATGCCCAACCAATCACCGGTTTGTAGCGGATTGGTAGAACGGATTGGCATTGACGGTTCCTATATCAAACACACCGTATTCAACGAAGGTGAAAAGTCAGCAAGCGAAAAGTCAGGCTTTATTAGCGATCATAACGATGCCCTTAGCCAGGTGTTATTCATGCTCATCGAGGGGGATCAGTCGGTAATTAGTAGTTCAGATGATATTGCTGCCGTAGGTCACCGCGTTGTGCATGGTGGTGAACAATTTTCAGGACCTACCTTAATTACAGCAGAGGTTAAGTCACTAATCAGAAAATTATTTTCCCTTGCACCATTGCATAATCCTGTAAATTTAACCTGTATTGAAGTAGCTGAACAAACTTTTCCAAAAGCTAAACAGATAGCTGTTTTTGATACTGCTTTTCACCAGACCATTCCGGTTGAAGCCTTCAGATATGCTATCCCTGAGAAATATTATAAGGAAGATGGGATTCGTGTTTATGGCTTTCATGGTACCAGCCATAAGTATGTTAGTGAACAAGCTATCAATTGGCTGGATAAAAAAGAGGGTAAAATCATCAGTATTCATTTAGGAAACGGATGCAGTATAACAGCAATCAGAAACGGAAAATCAATTGACACCAGCATGGGTTTCGGCCCTTTAAGCGGACTGGTAATGGGCACCAGATCGGGCGACATCGATCCTTCGGCAATATTTCACCTGATTGAACATGCCGGATATAGCCATGCACAGTTGAGTGCATTGTTTAACAAACAGTCGGGATTACTCGGCGTTGGGGGTTCAAGCGACATGCGCGACATCAGGAAGCTAGCTGCTGAAGGTAATGAAGAAGCCATTTTGGCTTTAGCACTTTACGCCTACCGAATTAAGAAATTTATTGGTACCTATACGGCTATCCTTAACGGCGTAGATGCATTGATTTTTACTGCTGGTGTTGGCGAAAACGATAAAGCCATGCGCGAAGCCGCTTGTGGCAAATTGGATTATCTGGGGATTGAGCTTGACGTAGCAAAGAACAATAGCTACTCAGGCGGCATTTTGGATGTAAGTTCGGTGGGTTCAAAAGCAAGAATCCTGGTTGTTCCTACGAATGAAGAATATGAAATTGCTCACCAAAGCTATAACTTACTGACTAAATAAATAGTTTTAATTTTTGCCGCAGTCTCCCAAGATCTGTGAATCTGCGGCTACTTTTTTTGACATCTTCCAGGCTTTTGCAGGCATTCTTTACCTACCATCCAACAGAATCATGGATAGCACTCCATCTTCCGGTGGACATGGATTGGGGCCTTGCTCCAGAAAATAATTTACCACTTTTTCGATCATGGGTTGCTCAACATGAGGAATAGAATCGAATACAATATGTTCTTCCTTTCCACCAACCGATAAGGTAACGGTATTCCCGAATACGGAAAAACTGATTTTTCCTTGTGAGCCATAGATTTCGCAAACATCTTTTTGATCTGCAGCTGCCACAGTAAAACACCAGGTTCCATTGAATACCACACCATTTTTAAATTTAATTTGCCGGGTTACAAAATCATCCGCAGCAGATAAGCGAGCCTGATTGAGTTCCAATCCATTAAATGACTCGATTTCTCCAAAGAAATAATACATTAGGTCTAGCTGATGCGGTGCAAGATCATGAAAAAGTCCGCCACCTGAAATTGCAGGATTCGTTCGCCAGTCTTCATCGCTCTTGGCAATCAGTTCATTACTGATACTTTGGAACATTTCCAACTTAGCAAAACGGATATCGCCTATTACAGCTTCATCAATAAATTGTTTGATTTTTAAAAACATGGGTTGCGCCCGCCTGTAATGTGCGATGCTAAGCTTGACCCCGCTTTGATTCGCAGCTTCTGTCATTCGTTTTGCAGATTCTGCATCAAGCGTCATTGGCTTTTCTACATAAACCGGCTTTCCGGCCGCAAGCGCTTTTAATGTATATTCTTCATGACTTCCTGGAGGCGTTGCAATGTAAATGGCATTTACTTTAGTATCATTAATCAGATCATCTGCATTAATATACCATTTCGGCACACCATGACGTTTAGCATAATCTTCCGCCTTTGCAGCATCTCTCCGCATCACTGCCACTAAGGAAGAATTTTCTATTTTATTGAAAGCGGGACCACTTTTAACTTCGGTCACATCGCCACAACCAATAATGCCCCACTTTATTTCTTTCAAACTCATAAAGGCAAGTTAATAAATGAAAGCCGCAGATTCATTTCTACTGCAAATAAAATAGCCACTGAAACACAGAAACCACGAAAAACTAACAAGCTCCGTGTATTCTGTGCTTCCGTGGCTAACCTAATCTGTGGATCACCAGCGATCAATTTAGCTATGACCCGGTTTTACACATATCAATCATCATGGTAAGCTCATCAACGGCAGCTTCATTACTTCCATCAAAACCGGTTAATTTAAACCTTACATTTCCATTGGCATCAATAACAAATTTGGCTGGGATTCCGTTAACCTTATAACTGCTTACTACCTTATTTACTTTAGTTTGCGCATCTTTTAAATCCATCAACACTTCAAAATTATATTTCATGCTTTTGATATAATCTCCGGCATCTTTAACAGGGTCGGCTACTTTTTCCCACGTATGAATAAATAAAAACTTCACGTTATCATCTGCTTTGTATTTATCAACAGCCATCTGCATTGCCGGGAAAGAGGCTTTACATGGCCCACACCAGGTTGCCCAGAAATCCAGAATCACTGTTTTACCTTTGTAGTCGGCTAAAGAAACCTGTTTACCATTTAAATCTGTTAGCGTAAAACCTACTGCCGTTTCGTTAACCATGTCTTTAGTCAGTTTTTTGCTTAAAGCTTCGAGATAACTTTTACGGGTTGCAGCAGCGTACTCTTCGTATCCTTTATCACTTCCTTTAACTTTCACATAAAGCTTTTTAAAGTCATCGGCCATTGCCGGAGTAGCTTTTCCTGCCTTTACCACTTCTTCCAGTTTATCATAAGCTTCCTGATTTCTGTTCAATCCCATCAAAATCTGAGCATAGCGATAATTTAAAGGTGGGTTTAAACCCTGCGATTTAGCATAGGCCATTTCAGAATATTTTAATGCCTCATCATACTTTTTCCTTTCGAACAAAATATTAGCATAAGTACTCGTTAATCCCGGATAACCCGAAGCAGAGAACTTTGCCCAGTTTTCATTTCCCTTTTTGCCATCAATATAAGAAAAAGCATTATCCATTGCTTTCTTCGCATAGATCTCTGCATTCGCAAGATCACCATTTTTATAAAAAGCAGTAGTGATGCCAGAGTAGGCATTGCCTTTCCAAAAGTCTACTTCAAGCATATTTGCATATTCATTTGCCTTGACAACATTTTTTTCTGCGGCAAATTTACCGGCTACATTTGCTCTTACATAATCATATGCCAAACGATCATCAACTTTTACATTGGGATAATTAGCCGGTGGAAATTTTTTAATCCAGCCTTTGTAGGCAGATTCTGCTTCATTAGCTGTTTTTAGCAGGTAAAAATCTTTGGATGCTGCACTTCTGGCCTGTGTGCCTAAAGGAAAACGCGTCACTACATCATTATATAACTGCTCTGATCTTTTCTGATCTCCAATCCGATAGTAGTAATTTGCTGCCATTAATACGGTAGCTTCTGTTTTGCCATCAGATAATTCGGCAAGTTTACTTCTCAGCTGTATTTTATCGGCTGTATCTTTTGATAAAACTAGTTTATCGAGGTACTGTGCTGTAGTATCCGTAGTTTTTTTATCCTGTGCATTCACTGAAATCAATACAGCATTTGCCAGTAGATACAAGCCGGTGGTTCTTAAGAGTTTCATATTATTTTTCATTTAGTGTTGATTTAAAAACCCGCCATTCAATCATTACAGAACGGCGGGAAGAATATTTAATATCCCGGGTTTTGGGTAAGGTTAGCGTTTAGCAATATCTGGTCTGATGGGATTGGGAATAATTGGGCGCTCGATTTATACGTGGTCTTTAACGAACCCAAAACAGCATCTGCTAATCCCATTCTTTTTAAATCAAACCATCTGTGACTATATTCACCGAATAATTCCAATTTTCTTTCCTTAGCCACTGCGGTAAGTAATCCTGCGGTAGTAGATGCGGTTGTATTACCTAAACCAGCTCTGGCTCTGATGATGTTAATATCAGCCTGTGCACCTGTGATATTCGATTGTTGCGCTCTGGCCTCTGCCCTGATTAAATATTGCTCTGCTAAACGCAATAACACAGTATATTCATTACCTAAAGTGGACGCCGTAGCCGTTTGAACCTTGTATTTATTAATTCTGTAATATTTTACCACGTTATAAGTGGTAGAGTCAACCCAGGTTGTTTTACGATTGTCATTCATTTCAAAATCTTTTGTGAACGCACCAGACAAAACAAAGATTGGAGGCACAATGTTGTTCGCAGAACTCGTAGTACGGTATGATGTAAACCCTGATGCACCGTATAACGAAGATAATTGTAAAATGGTCTCACTACTGGTATTTATAAAAGCATTTGCAGTTGTAGCCATAGTATAAGTACCTGCGCCAATTACTTTTGTCGCTTCAGCTTCCGCATTTACATAATCTTTATTGTAAAGATATGCCCTTGCAAGAAGTGCAGTTGCTGCCCATTTATTTACCCTCACCCTAAGCGCAGCAGTTCCCACGTAAGCTGTTGGAAGCAGATTTTGTGCATCCTTCAAATCACTAATCACCTGAGCATAAACCTCAGCTACAGAAGCCCTGGGTTTAGTGGCGTTGTTTAGCTCAACCGGATCTGTGGTTAATGGAACTCCTCCGTACAAATTAACGAGGTTAAGAAACATAAATGCACGGAAGAACTTAGCTTCACCAGTAAGCTGATTTTTCACAGTAGCACTCACACCGCTTGTCTTATCCAATCCGTCAATAATGAGATTAGCATACCTGATCACCTGATAAGAATAACCCCAAATATAGTTTGATGATGTTCCGTTTGTGGTTGAAACAACATTTTGTGTGAATTGAACATAATCAGAAACTGCTGTTGTATTCTGCAACTCATCAGCCGATAATCCCGAAGCCCATGTTTCGTACTGAATAGAATTAAGGAATGAGTAATTAGAGTAAAGAGACAATGTTGCACTGGTTGCAGAGTTATCACTGGCAAAAGCATCATCTTTTGAAATTAAGTTAGTAGCCAGCTTTGCCTCAACATATTTCTTGCACGATGAGAGAGACAACAATACAAGTGACAGTGAAGCAGCTATGATGTATAAATTAAATTTAATTTTCATGATTTCTTAAGATTAAAGTGAGCAATTTATACCGAAAACAATTGTTCTGACCTGAGGTATAGCGGTATATTGTCCTGTTCCTAAACCAGAACCTGTACCCGGAACCGTCGTATCCGGATCATAAACATACTTTTGTTTCGCCCAGGTATAAATATTTTGTCCCTGTACATAGACACTAAGGTTTGATAATTTAATCTTGCTCACAATTTGCTTTGGAAGCGTATAGTTTAAGCTCACAGTCTTTAATTTCCAGTAAGAAGCATCACCCCAGTTTAAATCTGATGAAGTTAAGTTATTATATGACGCATCAGAAGAAGTTGATGCCGCAGGATACAATGCCACATCACCAACGGCCGACCAGCGGTTCAATATTGCAGTACTTTGATTTACATAATTAATACCGGCAGGGCTTGAGGTTAAAGTTGGGTTAAGCACACCATAACGATGATTGTATTGAAACATAAAATCAAGCGTTAATCCTTTATAGCTAAAACTATTATTGATGCCACCAAAATAAGGATGTCCATATTTTACAATATACCGGTCACCTGCAAAAGTAATGGTACCATCACCATTTATGTCCTGATAAGTGGGCAAGCCAGTTTGAGGATTTACCCCATTGTATTGGTATCTTTTTGTTATATCTACCGGCAAACCAATTACATAACTGCTGGCATAAGATGTATTCGCCAGATTATCAAATTTCAGCAACTTGTTGCGCAACATGGTCATGTTGATATTGGTCGACCATCTGAAGTCGCCTGATGCAACATTTACGGTATTCAACTCAAACTCGAAGCCTTTATTCTGAACAGTTGCATCAAGATTTGCATAATATCCTGAGGTTCCAATTTGCAGAGGAGTACTGATATAGTTCAACATATTAGAAGTCCTGTTGCGATAATAATCGGCCTTAAGTAAAATTCTGTCCTTAAGAAATCCCAATTCGATAGCAATGTCAAGCTTTTTAGTGCTTTCCCATTTCAAGTCCTGATTTTCAATATTTGAAGCAACATACGTTGAGTTGCCATCATAATTGCTGCTTGTTCCTGATGTCGTATAAAGCGAATAATATAGGTAATTTGGAATCTGATCATTACCTGTTACACCGTAACTGGCTCTTAATTTACCAAAACTTAAAAAGGTTAAATCTTTCATAAAGTTTTCTTCAGTAAATATCCATGAAGCTCCTAAAGCACCAAAATTCCCGAATTTGTTATTATTACCAAAGCGTGAAGAACCATCTCTTCTGAAAGTGCCGTCAACGATATACTTCCCTTTCCAGTTATAGTTTAAACGACCAAAAAATGCATTGTATTTGTAAATGGAATTGGAATTTAGATTTGTAGTAACAGCAGAGGCACCTAAAAGGGAATTAATCAGAGCTTCGTTACTATAACCTGTACCAGTTAATGAAATCCCCTCGGTATTGGTTTGCTGAAATGTAGTACCTATTAACGCTTCAAAACTTCCTTCCCCTATTTTTTTATTATAAAGCAACTGAGGTTCTATGATATAGTTCGTATTGCTATTATCTGTATATCTTAGCGAACTTACCTGTGAAGCTGCAGGATTCTGAGAGCTGGCAGGATTAATTTGCTGCTGCCTCAATCTCGTGGTACTGTAGCCTAAATTAGCTTTTACTGTCAATTCATTAATAATCTTATACGAAAGATTAACGTTAGAGATCAGGTTACTGGTTTGTGCATCAGTAGTTTTAGGGTAATAAGATAGCGGGCTGGTTGAAGTCCAGTTTACCGATCCGTTTGCATTGTATAATGGATAATTTGGCGCTAATGTATAAATGGTACTTAAATCTGTATTCGGCATCAGGTTTTTCATGTAGGCATAGTTAACCGAGCCGTCAATATTGAACTTACCATCTGCACTTTTGTGTCCTGCACTCAACCTGCTTGAAAATGTCGTGGCACCAAAATCGCCTCCATATACTGTACCCTGTTTGCGATAGGTTGATGAGAACATAAAAGAGTTTTGCGCATTGCCACCAGTTACTGAACCCGTAGCATTGGTCAGGTGTCCTGTATGGCCAATAAAATATTTTTGCCAATCGGTATAGGCATTTTGATCCCAAACTGTCAGATCCAGTGCATTCGTTGCTGTTGGTGTTACACCTGTTCTTGCAAAGGCAGCTTTTCTCATGGCTAAATACTGTTCTGTATTCATCATGGGAATGTAGTTCGAAACATTGGAAATACCACTGTTTACATTAAAATTGTAAGCAGTTTTACCTTTCCCTCCTTTTTTTGTGGTAATCAAAATCACTCCGTTAGATCCACGTGATCCATAAATTGCTGTGGCATCTGCATCTTTCAGAATATCAATGCGTTCAATATCTTCAGGTGCAATCATACTGAATGGACTAACACCTCCGTTCGCAGCCGAAACTCCGTAAGCATTCAAATTGTCAGTGGCGGGTTGCGCAGCATTAAAAAGAGTAAACGGCACACCATCAATCACATACAACGGAATAAAACCCGCTCCTGAAAGTGCCGTTGCTGAACCGCGGATATTGACCCTCACTCCCGCTCCGGGTAGACCGTTATCCTGGGTAATCTGAACTCCGGAAATTCTTCCTTGCATAGCCAGTAAAGGATTCTCTATTGTTTGTTTACCAATATCAGCCGAAGTAATCGAACTTACCGACCCCGTATTCAAACGTTTTGTAGTACTCCCATAACCAATTACCTGCACCTGATCCAAAGCTGCTGCCGAAGGGTTTAATTTAATATCAAGTAAACTCGCGGTTCCACTCTGTAATAAACCGCCGGTAATTTTTAGCTCTTTCGTTTCGTAACCGATGTACGAAATTACCAGGATATCATTTTCATTAAGCTCCAGTACAAAAGAACCTGTCGAACCTGTCAAGGCATATTTTTTGGTTCCCTTAACCAATACGGTGGCGCCAATAAGCGGATTGTTATTTTCATCTACAATACGCCCGTTGAAACGCGAAGAGCTAAAGAAGGCGCCTATTTTATCAATAAATGATGACTCTTCCTTCTTGATCAATACCGTTTTAGCTTCAATTTTATAGCTTAACGACTTGTTTTTCAAACAATAATCAATTACTTCGGCTAACGGAGTGTTGTTAAACTCAACATTGATTTTAGTCGCATCGTTAAGTGTTTGAGTAGTATATAAAATTCGGTATTCGGTTTGTTTTTCTATTTCTTTAAATACACGTTCAATGCTGACATTTTTAGCCGAAAAGGTTAGTTTTTGAGAGAAACTGGCAGCACTTACATGCACCATAAAGGCAATCATGATGGCAATGGTAAGTTTCATGGTCAATAGTAATTTGGGAGGAAGGCACAGTCGTGGCTTCCCTTGAAATAAAGGATTAAAATTCATACTTTCGTTTGTTTGGGTTAATGCGTAATGGATCTCAGAAATTTGTTTTCAAGGGTTAACTCAGCTTATGGCCATGGAAGTGCTGGTAACACTTTCGTGGCTTTTTTGCTTAAAAACCTGCTCATGTTACGCCGCGGCTGGTAGTTTTCTTTTCATGTTTTGGTTTTTAGTTAGTTGTTTATTTTTATTATTTATAAAGGGTGGTTAATCCCTTAGGCAGTGTTTTATTTTACGGTAATTACTTTATTGTTGATATAAAAACGGATGTTGCCTGTTTCTTCGAGCATGGTAAGTACCGAAGAAATGTTATCAAAGCGGGATACAGAGCCTGTAAACGAAGGAGTGTTATTTTCATTCAGCTCACTTACAAAACGTACACCATACCAGCGTGACAATTTGCGTAGAATACTTTCAAGCGGTTCATCTTTGAAACGGAATTCCCCGTTTTTCCAGTCGGTAGCCAGTGCCGGATCGATTTCACTAACCTTTAAAGCATTGTTTTTAAATACAGATTGCTGGTTAGGTGATAAAACCTCATGTTGCCCGCTTGCCGAAACCTGAACTGAACCTTCGAGCAAAGTTGTTTTGATATCAGCTTCATTAGCATAAGCATTGATATTAAAATGGGTTCCCAATACTTCAACTTCCTGTTTTGCAGTCTCGACCAAAAACGGATGGGTCTTATCTTTTGCCACCTCAAAATAGGCCTCCCCAGTTAAACTAACTATACGTTTTTGTTGCCCACCAAACTCGCCCGGAAACGTTAAGGAACTGGCTGCATTCAACCATACCTTTGTTCCGTCGGCTAGTACCACCTGATACTTTCCGCCAGCAGGGGTTTCAATGGTGTTCTTTTGGTTCCTTGTGTCAGCATCACGATCGAGAATGGTGAACACAACAACACCGTTTGCAGCCTTTTCTATTTTAATTCCGTTCAGCGTATCAAGCGTACCATTTCTTTCATCAAGATTGATTTTCTGTCCATTGGCCAATTTAAGAACCGCTGTGTTTTTACCTGGAGCAACATCATTTGCATATCGGCGGGAAGCGTCTTCGTTTCTCATTCTCCAGAAAACAATGGTACCTAACAGCACAATCGCTATAGCTGCTGCAATGGCTGAGATCATTCGAAACCTCGTCACCTTAAGGGAATTCGTGCCGCTTGCTTCCTTTTCTGAACTTAGGTTAATTTGAGCATCTATTTTTAGTTTTAATGCGATACCAAAAGCTAACTTATCTTCTTCAGACTTATTCCAGCCAGTTTGTTCAAGCTCTTGTTCCACCCAATCGTTAACGGCATCGGCTTCCTTCACGCTTGCCTGTCCGTCATTATAACGCTTTAAAAGTTCTTTAACTTGTTCGGTTTTCATAGGTATTTAGGCAAGCTAGAGGACGCCTTACAATACTATATTCCGAAAAGAGGACTTTGGTAGTAGATTTATTTTAGAAAAAAATAAAATTATTTTAAAAGATGCGCAAAAAGCACTAGCATTGCCCCTGATAGATTCAATTTCAACGATTTTGCAATCAGTTTAAGTGCATTATTAATCTGTTTCTTAACAGTTAATTCCGATATCCCAAGTTTTTGAGCAATTTCCTTATGAGAAAGCTGTTCATCACGGCTCAAAACATAAACTTGCCGCATCTTTCCAGGTAGTTTCGAAACCGCTGTATCAATATTTTTCTGAAGTTCTTTTACAGAAATATCATCTTCAGTTTGCGCTGTGGTGTTTTCAAAATGATATCCGAGGCGCTCCATAAAATTTTCCTTATGGATATTCTTTTCGATGTACTTTAATGAAAGATTACGAACTGATTTAATCAGATAGGCTCCAAGCGGCCCTTTAACTTCCAATGACTCCTTACGGTTCCAGATGGATACAAAAATCTCCTGTACAATATCAGCGGCTTCATCTTCTGATTTGGTGAGTTTGACAGCGTAATTCATCATCTTTTCCCAAAAGCGGTTATAGATTTCTGTAAAGGCTGTGTGCTCCCCGTTTTTTAAACGCAGTAGCAAGTCATTATCCGATAATTCGTTTACAGACGCCATACAATGAGACGAATATAAGGATTTGAACAGAGTTTAAACACTATTTCAATGTCAAAACAAAAAAATAACTACAAAATTAATAGACATTATTTCGGCAAGACATTTATTTGTGGACTTAAATCGGTTTAGTTAAAAAATCTTTATCCACGAACTCTATTACTATGTTACCCGGAGATCTCCCAAATGCCGCAGATTGGATTTTATGAAGAACTCTCATGGCAATAAATCTAAAAGATCAGCGAAATCTGCGCGATCTGCGAGAAATTATTGTATAACAAGACGTCGCAATTCTAATAGTATATGGTAAATCAATCCTTAATTATTGTGCCCACATTTACAAACTTATATGTAGGTAACATGCCTGATATTGATTTCACCTTATTAAACTGAATATCCTCGGCATTTGTCACATGCACTTTTGCATTTTCCGGTAGTATAATATTACTGAACGATACGTTATTTAACCGATGCGAAACATCTTCAAAACCATTGATATCAATTATTACGCCGTTCGGAACAGCGATTGACATATCAATATTCCTGAATACAAAGTTTTCGAAAGTTGGGATTTCTGTTGCCGGCTCGCCATCATTATTATAATTTACTGCAGAGAATATGGTGATTTTCATCAGCTCACAATCGGCAACAGTTACATTCCTAACGTAACCTCCCCTATCTTTAGTCCCTTTAATCTGCATACCATGAAGGAGTTTCCCGGCTTTACAGTCTTGCACCAATACATCACTTACCCCGCCCGACATTTCACTGCCAATAGATATTCCGTGCCCATTTTTGAAATCACAATCAGTTATACGAACATTTTTCGTTGGCTTTGCTATTAAGAATCCTTCGGGGTTCTTGCCAGATTTGATGGCAATGCAATCATCCCCCGTATCAAAAGTAGAATTAAAAATATAGGAATCAGTTGAAGAATCAGGGTCTATACCATCGCCATTTCTGATGTTTTTAGTAATGATATTTAAATTATAGCAACTTATGTCATCACTATAGATGTAATGGATAGTCCAGCATGGCGGTTCGGTAACGGTAAGTCCTGAAATACTTACATTTTTGGCGTTCATTAAACAGATTAAACGCCCTCTGCTTCTGATCCCATTGGCTTTAGTCATGGCCTCACCAAGCTTTCGTCCACCACCTACAATTTTACCTTTTCCGGTAATGGTTAAATTTCTGACATTGTAACTCCCGTCACGGTTAAGCGTTCCTGCATTTAATAAGCTGGCGTAAGTTTTCATTTCCCAGCCTTCAAATCGGTTCAAAATCATTGGCAGGTAGTCTTCCGGAACCTGCGTCCCTTTTAATACTCCCCCCTCCTCAATTTTTAATGTCATGTTACTCTTTAAATGTAAAGCGCCGGATAAAAACGTGCCTCTCGGAATGAATACTGTACCTCCCGCTGAACAGGCGTCAATGGCAGCCTGAATGGATTTCGTATTGATCCTTGTGCTGTCTGCCAATGCACCGTAACTTAAAATATTAAAGATTTTTCCTGATACCATTGTTTTAAATCGAATACTATTGCTTAAGTAACTTGCCCTTGCTTTCCCTTTTATCAACACTTTCGCAATGTACCATGTATTAGGTTTTAATTCGGTAATTGTAAAATTGGTTTTGCCACAATAACTAACTCTCTTATTGTTCACCACAATCTCGTAACCCAATGACTTAGCTTCATCCTGCTTTTCCCATATCAGCGTAACCGATCGTTCAGATAATGTACCTGGTGCGATCAACAAATTAAATTTACTGGTATCAAACGCGTTAACTACGGCTGGCGATAAAAAAAGAGTAAACAGGAAAAATGTAATCGCAAGGAGGTATTGAATTTTTGGCATAATATATCTGGTTATGAAAATGATTGGCTATCAATTCCAACAAATATAGTGTACTCTCAGAATAATCCATCCTGCTATGTACTGCCCTGTAAATTCTTATAGTAACGCTGCCGTTTATTGTAGAATAGTGCTTTCAACTAATGGAGTTATTTAATGTTAAAACACATTATGCTGACAAACATTCGGGCTACAATCCCGTTTTTTACATAGAATTTAACACAAAACAATATGTCATTATTAGAAAATAAAGTAGCGGTTGTTTCTGGCGCAGGTTCAGGAATTGGTCGCTCCATTGCCATCACTTATGCACAGGAAGGTGCTAGAGTAGTTGTGTCCGACATCAACGAAGAACATGCAAATGAAACCGTAAAATTGATACAGGAAAATGGAGGCGAAGCTTTCGCAGTAAAATCTGACGCCTCAAAAGCGGAAGAAAATAAGTCGCTGGTCGAAGCAGTAGTAGCCAAATATGGCCGCCTTGACATTGCCTGTAATAATGCTGGAATTGGCGGGCCTGCAAAACCAACAGGTGATTATGAACCTGAAGAATGGGATCGCGTGATTGCACTTAATTTAAATGGCGTTTTCTATGCCTGTAAATATCAGTTACAACAAATGGAGAAGAACGGTGGTGGTTCAATCATCAATATCGCTTCTATTCACGGACAAGTTGCTGCACCGAATAGTCCGGCTTATACCGCCTCAAAACATGCTGTAGTTGGACTTACTAAAAATATTGCCGCCGAATATGGGCAGAAAAACATCAGGTGTAATGCTGTAGGCCCGGGTTATATTGAAACACCACTACTGGGTGCAAACCTTAGTCAGGAAATGCAAGACGCAATCGCAGCTAAAAGTCCGATCAACAGATTGGGTAAAGTGCAGGAAATTGCAGATCTGGTTGCCTTTTTAAGCTCAGATAAATCAACATTTACTACAGGAAGTTATATCATTGCCGATGGCGGATATACTGCAATCTAGCATTAAAGATATAGAACATAAAAAAAGCGCGATGAATATTTATTGCGCTTTTTTTTATCTTCTTTCGAGAAAACCCAACTATTCAGTCCTTCACTCAATTAATAACTTTCCCATGCTTGATAATCATTGATAACTTTTTTAACCCGTTGATATCTTCCAAAGGATTCTGCTCGGTAACCAGCAGATCAGCTTTTTTACCAACTTTAATACTACCGATATTTTTATCCTGACCAATCGTTTCAGCCGAAATCAAGGTCGCTGCCTTCAATGCTTCGGCAGGTGTAAAATCGCAGTCGTTTACAAAATAATTCAGTTCTTCAATTAAAAAAGGATCTGGATTGGTAAGCACGGTAATTTTATCGGTGCCTGCAGAAATTTTAACGCCCATTTGATGAAGCTTTTTAACCAGTTCAAATATCCATTGTTCCTTAACTTCCGAAACGGTTAGTGTGGCATCGAGAATTACATTTCTACGTTTCATTTCCCCGGCCAGTTCCGATACGTCTATGCGGCTTCCAACACTGTCCTTATAGGCTTGGGGAACTTTTCTATAATTCATTTTCGGATCATTTATCAATGCCGACAACATACTGGCATGCGATATAACTTGAACACCTGCCCTCACCACTTCCAAAGGCCTTCCAGGATACATCATGGCATGTCCCCAAACCAGCAAGCCGTTTCTTTTTGCAGCAGCGGCTACCTCCTTCAAAAAAGTACCATCAAAAGAATGATACAACTTTACCCCTGTTGCACCGCACTCCTTAGCAGCTTTCATAGCACTGTCGAGGTTTGTTCCCGGCACTATCAGTTGTTCCCATGGATGGTAAGGTTCTTTTCGGATATGCTGATCGCGGTTGTAGTACCAATCGCCCGCCATAAAGGCAGCATAATAAATATCGGCACCTGTTTTGATATCGTGATTTACATCGGCCTGAACCTTCTGCATAATTGCCCCGTTCCCTGCGGCATCGCGGATGGTGGTAATTCCGTGTTTGAGCAGGTAATCAAGTACCTTATACGATCTTTCGATGGGTGATCCGCTGATATTGGTTACGTGTGCATGCGAATCAACCAGACCAGGCACCAGGTATTTGTACTGAATATCTATTACCTCTCCTTTGGTTCTATTTCCCTTATAAACAGATGCTATGCGGTCATTTTTAATTAAAACCGTCATATCACTTATCACCCTGCCTTTTTCTATATCTATAATATTGGCATGTTTTAAAGTAAGATATACATCCTGTTTTTCCTGAGCCATGTTTACAGATGGATTATAGATTGAGAGAATTACAGTTAAAATCAGGTAAACAACAATATTTACTATTTTCATATTTATGGTATTAATGGGATATTAATCAAAAAATGCAGGAGACATCCATCATCCTGCATTGTCATCACTAACTATTAACTAAAAAACCGTTTCTACCCGGTTGTTAATTTTAAATATTCTACTTTCCGAAAATGGCAGACAATTGCTTTCCCAATGCATCACCGCGTAAATTTCTTGCGATAATCTTTCCCGAAGGGTCAACTAAAAAGTTAGCAGGAAGGCTTTTTACACCATATATTTCTGCTGTTTTGCCATTTGTTGTTTTAGGATCAGTTAACTGAAGCCAAAGTAACTTATCCTGCTCAACAGCTTTTAACCAGTTTTCTTTCGAACTGTCCATAGATAAACCAACAATCGTAAAGCCTTTATCATTAAATTTTTGGTAGGCTTTGATCAGGTTAGGGTTTTCCAGGCGGCATGGTCCGCACCAGCTTGCCCAAAAATCAATTAAAACATATTTGCCCCTGAAATTGGTCAATGAATAGAATTTGCCGTTTTGATCTGCCAAAGAAAACTCAGGAGCAATAGCCCCGTGGGAGGTATTACCCAATGCGTCTACAAAGGTTTTAATACGCCTTCCATAATCATTTCTCTGAATAGCCGGACTTAACAATTTATACAGTATATCTGCCTTGTTTCTATCCGGATAGGTGACGTAAGTATCATAAATGGCAATTGCTGACAGAACACTTCCTGGGTTTCTATTGACAAAGTCGGTTACAACACTATCTTTTAAAATCTTCATTGCAGCACCAAAGCTGGTACGCCTTTTTTTATCGATTACTTCGTCTCCCGTTAGTAGCGGTCGCTTGCCAATATTTAATCTCAGCGCTTGCCGATATTGGGCATACAATTCAGATTCCTTACCACCGATAACTTCCAAATCGTAAAACTTAGTGATCTGCCCTCTGAATTTGATAAGTGTAGGCTCTAAAATAAAAATTTTGATTTGTTGATTAACGCTATTCGATAGAGTACAAAGTGTTGATTCGACGACAGCCACTTTCTTTGTGAAAATATCAGACCTGGCTTGTACAGAGTCCTTATAAAGAATATTATTGATTTCATAAGAAAAAATAACATATCCACTGCCTAGATCTTCTATGTTCCCTATAGTATGCGCAAATTGTTGCGCATACACAGAAGAACATATCATCATTACTAATATTTGGAAAGTGATTTTTTTACTATTTTTCAGCATGATATATGGTTGTTAAGTCTTAGTAATTTAAACCCGGGATCGGCGATTCGTTTACTATTTTATCCAACATCTGCTTTAAGTACTGATAGTGGATTTTAGTATCATAATCACTGGTTTTTGATATTCCATTAGTAATGTCCTTACGCAGGTCTTTAAGATGCGCAAAAGCCAGCGACTTCACATTAGAATACAATAAAACATCTGTAGGTGTTACAGAAGCCAGAATATTATCTGTAGAGCCCTGCAATGCGAAGCGTTTATTGTACATGGTAATGATACTGCCTACATACATTTTCTGTAAAGCGCGGCGATATTCGTCTGTAGCTTTACCGCTGATTAGTTCGCTAAAAATACCCGCCTTAAGATCTTTTAACCACTCTCGCGGAGAATAGGCGCCCTTACCATAATCGCGTTGGTTAATCATCATTCTATACAAGCGGGTTTGTGAAGTTACCGATGCCACTACTCCCTGCTGTACTATCTGAACATCGTTGAAAGAAAAACCAGGATCTATTTTGTTCAGGATATCTTTATTGAGCAACCATTTTGGTGTAGTAAATACCTGCTCGTTATAGAACTTAATGGTTTCTTTCTGACGGGCAAGACTTACCGGCTGATAAACAGCACCGGGCTGGTCGTATGTTTTCTCGGTAACCATTACACCGCCAAGATTTTTAAGCACATGGAAAACATAGCGGCTATACTGACCAACTGCTTCTTTGTACATCTCCTTAAGGTCCGAATAATCTTCTCCATCTTCCCTGGTCCAGTTAATCAGTTGTGGAACTATTCTTTTCAGGTTCTTAATTCCATACAGACCGGCTTTGATGTTATCATCGCTTAAATCTTCGGATTGAGAACGCGGATCCTGATCTCTACCTTCCCCACCAAACCAAAGCCTTTTATTGGAAGCCAGACTATCTATGGTAATTTTGTTTAATATTTTCTTGTCATCTGCAGCATTTGCAGTTCCAAAAATCGGCTTGTAACCCCACTGAATTGCCCATTTGTCGTAATCGTTAATACGAGGAAAAATCCCGGCTTCGCTGATATGGTCTTCAGGCTGCGCTACGTAATTGAAACGGGCATAATCCATGATAGACGGCGTATGTCCATGAGCTTCTACCCATTTTTTATCTCTCAGTTTTTCAACCGGAACGGTACTGCTTGCGCCCATGTTATGACGTAGGCCTAAGGTATGACCAATTTCGTGAGAGGAAACAAAACGGATCAACTGGCCCATTAATTCATCATCGAATTTATTTTTGCGTGCCCTTGGATCGATGGCTCCTGCCTGGATCATGTACCAGCGGTGTACCAGGTTCATTACGTTATGGTACCATCCGATGTGGCTTTCAATGATTTCTCCGGTACGCGGATCGGCTATATTTGGCCCGTATGCATTTTGCTGAGGTGAAGCAAAGTAACGGATCACCGAGAAGCGTGCATCATCCAGGCTCATGGTGGTGTCTGCTTCCGGCCATTCTTTAGCAACAATGGCGTTTTTAAAACCTGCCTGTTCAAATGCTTTTTGCCAGTCGTTTACACCTGCAATTAAATAAGGTCTCCATTTTTTTGGGGTAGCCGGATCGATATAATAAACTATTTGTTTTTTAGGCTCTACCAGTTCGCCTTTTTTAAATTTTTCAATATCCTCCTCTTTAGGCTCTAACCTCCATCGGTGGATAAAGGCTTCCTGTTCTACCTTCTGCTGGTCGTCTTTATACCTGATATTGGCACTGGCAAAGAAACCTACCCGGGCATCGTACATTCTCTTGCGCATGGGTATTTCGGGAAGCATTACAAATGAGGTATTCATTCCCAAGGTAATGGCACCTGCCTCGCTTGTAGCTGGCAAACGTCCCGCAAATGAAGTGTAGGTCCTGATGGTTTTAACCTCTGTGTTAATGGGAAAACTTTTTACACTTTCAATGTAAGAACGGTCTGCCACCTGTGCGGCCAGATTGTAAGCTTTTTTATTTTCAGCGTCAAAAGACAATAACGGGGTTTCACTTAAAAGAAAGTCTGTTACATCAATAACAACAGATGAGGAATCTTTTCCCTTCGCTTTAATTGGGAAAGCCGCCATAATCGGGTTCATATTTGAGCTGGCCACGGCTTTTGAGATCATATCTGTAGAATCGGCTACACTTACCGTTGCCGATACTTTAAGGAATAGTTTATTTGACGGACCTAATTCCCAGTAAATTACCCTGGAGCTTACCTCTTCGCCACCGTAATTACCTGCTCCCGGAGTTGATTTACTCAACCTGTTTACAGCTAAAATTTCTTTATTAAGCAACTTATTGGGGATTTCAAAGAAATATTTATCCGCAATTTTATGAACGGTAAACAGTCCTTTCTGTGTTACCGCTTTTGAAGTAATTACTTCTGCATAAGGTTTTATCGGATTTTTAAGCGAATCGGCTTTAGGCTTGGGTGCAACAGCTGTTGCCACGGGTGCTTTCTTTTTCTTTTTTAGAATACTACACGATTGGGCGGTTGCACCAAGCATGCCGATGGCTAAGGCCAGGTAAAAATACCTGACCTTAAATTGGTTTCTTGTGTTCATTTGTGTGTTTAGTAACCTGGGTTTTGTGTTAAATTGTAATTGGCATCTATAGCTGCCTGTGGAATAGGTAAAAGTTTGGATTTAGGTGTATAGCTACTTTTCAAAGCACCAAGAACGGCATCGGCCTGGCCCGTACGTTTTAGATTGTTCCAGCGAAATGCCTGCTCTGTAAAAAATTCTTTGCGGTTTTCCAATGCAATATCATTAATCAGTGTAGCCGCATCTGTTGCTGTTGTTAAGGTTGCTCCTGCCCTGTTTTGAATGGCATTCAAATCGCTTAAAGCACCGGTCAAATTAGTACCAGTTCTTGCTCTCGCTTCTGCCCTGATCAGGTATTGTTCGGCTAAACGCATTACAATCTGATATTCAGTTATACCCGCGGCTACTGCCAACGTCTGAGTACGGTATTTGTATTTAAACGGATAAGTATATGTTTCACCGGAAAATGTTGTGCTAGCCATCCAGCTTATACGGCGCTGATCTGTAGTTAAAAATAACTGAATCAATCGTGGGTCTATTCTGTAATTATAAGTACTTAGAGTAGCTAATGTTGATGGAACGAAAGTTAAAGCTTCATTTGTGTACTGGTTCGTAGCCGCTACCGGTGGCGGTGTTTGCCAGATACTTTCGGCGCTGTTTTTAATAAATAAACCTGCTGCAATACCGGCTTTTGGTATTAAACTATACTGTGATGAAGCGATTACTTCTGATGCATTTGATTCTGCAGCAGCATAATTATTCGTAAACATATAAACCCGGGCCAAAAGTGCTGCTGCAGTAAATTTATTAACACCTATCCTGTCGCCCGATGTTGCCGAATAATCACTAAGTAAATTTGCCTTTGCATCGGTTAAATCGGCTATGATCTGATTATAAATATTTGCAGTAGTTTCTCTTGCCTGAAAAGCGGTGATGTTTGGGTCGGTTACTAAAACCAGGGGCACATCTCCAAATTCATTTACCAGGTTAAAATAACAGTAAGCCCTTACAAACTTAGCTTCTGCAGTATATTGCTTTTTAATGGCATCAGATGTCCCTGAAGTACCTTGCAGACCTAAAATAATGGAATTTGCACGGTAAATAACGGTATACCATTCTGAAAAAATTGTCGGATGTATGGTACTTACATTAGAATAGGTATTGTTGTTAAATTCCTGCACACCTGCGTTCGTTCCCAGATAAAGTAGATCGTCTGCCTGTAAAGAACTGTAAAGACTTAAACTTGCATTTTGCGTTGAAGTTTGTGAAAGCGTGCTGAACAATGCCGAACGGGCACTGGTCGCCAATTTATCAGATGCAAAAACCAGATCAGTAGTTACCTGGTTTACAGGAGGATCGATTTCAATAAGTTTTTCACATCCTGTATTAACCATTGCGGCTAAAGCCATCATTGTGGCCATTATTTTATATATCGATTTTGACATGATGTTTCAGATTAAAAAGTGAATTGTAAACCTCCGGTTATAGTACGCAATGGCGGTGTTACCACACTCTGCGATTCAGGATCGAAACCTTTGTAGCCGGTAATGGTGAACAGGTTTTGTGCCTGTACATAAACACGTAGCTGTGTACCTGTATCTTTCGACAGCCATTTAGCAGGAAGTGAGTAAGATATGTTTACGTTTTTCAACCGGATAAAAGAGGCATCAACAACCGAAGCATCAGAACCTGCATAGTAAGAATAAGCCAGGTAAGCTGCAGAACCTGCTGCACCACGTGTTCCTGCCGACACCAGATAGTCCTGAGATCCAAGTGCCAGATAGTCGTTTACTATACTTAATGCAGCATTGCTAAAGTATCCCGGAGGATAGAATGATGAAGTAAGTAAACTTCTGCCCTGCTGCTTAACAAACTGGAAGGTAAAATCTAATGTAAGCTTTTTGTAGGAAAGGCTATTGGTAATACCTCCGAAAAATTTAGGATAAGATGTGCCTGCAAAATAACGGTCGCCACGGCCTGTTGCAGCAAAACCTGTAGTAGGACTGTTAACTCCGCCAACGCCGTTAAAATCGGTAAACATTGGTAAATTAGTTGCCGGATTTATACCTGCATACTGGTAAACATAATATGAGCTGATCGGATTACCAACGATATAAGTTGTGTAGTAAGAAGATTTTTCAATGTCGGGAAACGAAAGTAATTTATTGCGGTTCGCACTGATATTGAAAGATGTAATCCAGTTAAAATCCTTGTTTTTGATGTTCGTACTTGTTAAGGTAATTTCCCATCCTGAGTTTTGTACCGTTGCAGGCAGATTACTCTGATAACCAGAAAATCCGGTTTGTGTACTTACAGTCTGATTAATTAACTGATTACTTGTTCTGTTACGGTAATATAATCCACTGATCGACAAACGGTCTTTAAAGAAAGCTAACTCTAAACCAACATCCAGTTTTTTAGTTTCTTCCCATTTATAATCAGGATTAGCCAGACGTGATGGATTTAAGCCTGTAGATCCGGCATAATTATAAGTTGATGCAGTATAAGAGTCAAAATATCCGTAGTCGCCAATATCATCACTACCCACAATACCGTAACTGCCACGGACTTTACCAAAGCTAAACCAGCTGAATTTATTTTTTAAGAAGTCTTCCTCAGAGAAAATCCAGGCGCCACCGACCGATCCAAAGTTTCCGAATTTGTTATTAGGACCAAATCTCGATGATCCGTCTCTTCTGTAATTTACATTCAGAATGTACTTATCCATTAAATTATAATTCACACGTCCAAACAGTGAAGTGTATTTATAATCTATAGAGCTACTTGTTGTACTTACAGTAGTTGCTGCTGTAGAGGTTCTTAAAAAATCATCTGACGAGAATCCTGATGCAGAAGTACTATATGGCATTTTTGATTGCTTAAACTGATAAGAACCACCTGCAAGTGCATTTAATGTACCTTTCCAGATTTTACGGGTGTACGTTAACTGCGGTTCCAGTATATAGTTATTGGTATAATTATACACATAGCTGGCAGTGCCCGATGTTGGTGTAAAATTTGGATTAAGTGAAGTTAGTGGCCTGATGGCTATCTGAGTCATATCAGTTTTACTATATCCCAAACTGGTTTTAAAATCCAGTCCTTTTGCAATATTGTATTTTAACAACAAATTAGTCAACAGGTTAGAGGTACGGTTATCATTGGTTTGGTTTAAATATGCCAATGGATTACTAATCCCCCCATCCCAGTTAAAACTTCCATCTGCCTTGTATAAAGGGAAGTTTGGAGGTAGTGCGTAAGCCCAGCTAGCTAAATCTGTTGTTGAAATATTGTTCTTATCTGTAGAATACATTGCAGATAAGGATAAACTGAAACGCTGATCAAGTGAACTGTGGTTCAGGTTGAATTTACCACCTCCTCTCTGATATCCCTGATCGCCAGGATACACATTACCTTCCTTATGGTATGTTCCGCTCAGGTAAAAATTAGTACGGTTATCTCCACCAGATAAACTTGCATTGACATCATGTGTTTTAGCAGTATTTCCAAGCATATACCTCTGAAAATCGGTATACCCGTTCTGGTCCCAAACCAATAGATCAGGAGCTGTGGTTACACT
The DNA here is from genome assembly GCF_032678525.1 of Pedobacter frigidisoli. Lineage (GTDB taxonomy): Bacteria > Bacteroidota > Bacteroidia > Sphingobacteriales > Sphingobacteriaceae > Pedobacter > Pedobacter frigidisoli_A. The sequence continues at coordinate 1,102,547 of NZ_JAVTSE010000001.1, read as the reverse complement.
TGGAGTTGCCGGATTGGTGGTATTGTTTGCAAAGGCTTTTCTTCTCAAGGCAAGATATTGCTCAGTTCCCACAGTTTCTACAAAATGTGTAACTTCTGAAACTCCTGATGAAGCATTTACGTTAAATTTTGTTGCTCCAGCCTTTCCTTTTTTGGTTGTAATTAAAATTACACCATTGGCTCCTCTTGATCCGTAAATAGCAGTAGCATCGGCATCCTTTAACACTTCGATACTTTCGATATCAGAGGGATTAATTGTGTTCATCGGACTGGTATTTCCTTCTGCAGATGGCAAGGCAGATGTTGAAGTTGCAGTTGATATAAAAGAAGCTGTATTAATAGGTTCGGAAAGAAAAGGTACACCATCAATAATATACAGAGGACGATTTGCTTTTACACCATTTAATCCGATTGCATTTGCACCTCTAACCTGAATGTTAATACCTGCACCTGGTAAACCATTGGTTTGTGTTATGGTAACACCTGCAAGACGTCCTTGCAGCGCCTGTAAAACATTGGTAACCGGCTGATCAGCTATTTCGTCTGCACTGATTCCAACCTGCGAACCTGTATTAAGGCGACGTGTGGTTGTACCATAACCAATCACCATAATTTCATCCAGTTTTGCAGGATCTAAAACCATTTTTACAGTTAAGGTTTGTGTAGCAGTTACTTCTATAGTTTTATAACCAACATATGATAGAACAAGAGTGGGATTTTCATCAGTGGCAGCAATGTAAAACTTACCGCTGTTTCCCGATATTGTTGTTCTGTTTGTGCCTTTTACCTTAATCACCACACCAGGTAAGGGCGTGCCGGTTTCATCAAGCACAGTACCGTTAACAGTGATATTATCAAAATAACCGGTAACCTTATCCAGAAAGGTTTTTTCCTGAATAATTACGGTTTTATCTTTAATTGTATAGGTAAGAGATTGATTATCCAGACAGCGTTTCAGTGCTTCGCTCAGTTCTGTATTGGTGATATTGATATTTACGGGTACCGATTTAGAAATTAAATCCTGATCGTAAATAAAATCGTATCCTGTCTGGATCCTTATTGTTTTGAATATGTCAGTTAAATTTGCATTTTTTTGATTAATTGTAACCCTTTGCGCAAGCGTTGTTGCACTTACCTGCATCATTGCAGCCAATAACAGGAACGTAGTTACACGCATAATCAGCAGAATTTTTTGGATATGGACAGACGCCCCACCCAGTTTGTTTGGGTAAAATTTGTACATTTGTTTGGTTTTAAAGTTTATTAGTCAGTCGATTGATTTTGAGCTCTAAAAATCCTAAGCCGGAGGTGTTCCACCACTTCTGGCTTTCTTTTTAGAACCACGTTTTATTTTTATCTGGTTACCGTGATCCTCCTTCCTTCAATATTAAAATGAACTTTTCCAGTTTGCTCCATTACTCCTAAAATAGACGAAATATTCTTGGAGCGTGAAATCCATCCCCCCAGGTTGAGTTTCTGAGGCGCATCATCACTATATACAATTTCCACATCATACCAGCGAGCTATCTTACGCATAATGCTCCTGAAATCATTATTCTCTAAAATGAAATCACCATTTTTCCAGTCGATAAAATTCTGTGCATTCACACTCAATACTTTTATGTCCGATCCATTTCCCCGTGCCTGTTGATTAGGTTGAAGTAAAACATCATTATTAACCTTCACGCTACCTTCAAGTAAAGTGGTTTTGGTTGTACGCTCATCGCTGTAAGCATTTACATTGAAATGAGTACCCAGCACCTCAACTTTCTGATTTTGAGTCTCAACAACAAATGGAATTCTTTTTCCATCAACGGAAATCTTACTCACTTCGAAATAAGCTTCACCCTTAAGCTTTACCCTCCGTTCAACCTCAAATGAAGTCGTAAAGGTTACCGACGAAGAAGCATTAAGCCAAACTTTGGTTCCATCTGGTAAATTAACCTGATACTGCCCCCCGGCAGGCGTTTGAATGGTATTATATTCAGGCTTCTCAACTTGTTCAATCTGTTGAGGCATATTATATACAACTTGGCCGTCGGCAGTTTTCGATATTTTAACTCCTGTTTGATCGGCAAGATATCCGGTTCCGGTTTTATCCAGATCAATGCGTTTACCGTTTGCGAGTATCAAAACGGCTTTATCCCTGCCTGCTTTAATATCTTTGGCTGCAGGCAGATTCGTTAGATAAGATTTTGGATGACTTTGGTTATAAACCAAAACAGCTATCAGCGAAACAATAAGCAACGCGGCGGCGGCATATATCAATGGCATCAAGCCTGTCAACTTTTTCGGTGGCTGTGTAGCGTTGGCAACAACATGCCAAATCTGATCGGTTTGGGCATCGAGAAAACCGTCATCGTAAACAGAAAAGGATTTTTTGTTCAGGTTGATATAGGCAGACTCCAGCCAGGCCTGCTCCTCAGCATTGGCTGTACCTGAAATATACCGGTCTAAAATTTCACTGAATTGCTGTTCGTCCATTTAGTTGATTACGGAATGTTATATGTAATACAACTGTGAAATACAGATTGGGGATAGAGAATTAAAATTTATTTTACGTTAAGGTAATGTACAACCACTAAGATTAAGCCAATCCTCGTTTTTAATATCCTAAGTGCCTTTTTCATTTGATCAGCTGCCGTAGATTCTGTAATTCCTAAACGGGCTGCTACCTCTTTATTAGAAAGGTTCTCCATCCTTCTCAGCTCAAAAACTGCTCTCATACGTGGAGGCAAGCTGGCAATTTCAGCTTCTATCATGGCGGCAAACTGCTTCTCACGAATCAAAGTATCAGTGTAAACACCACTGTCAGCGTTAGCCTGTGAAAATTGATCTGCATAAGCACTAACCAGATTGTTATGTTTAATCAGATTAAAAATACCATTTCTCAAAGCCACAAATAAATATCCGGAAAGATTGTTGTCCATTTGGATGGACTCACGCTTCGTCCAGATTTTGATAAACATTTCTTGAACAACATCCCTGGCATCGCTTTCATTTCTCAGTTTATTAAAGGCATTGGAATACAACAGGGCACTGTATCGTCTAAAAATCTCAGTAAATGCCAGATGATCATCATTCTTTAGATGATACAACAACTCATTGTCAGTTAAACTAGAATATGAGATGCCATTATTGGTCATTTCAGCTTTAAATGTTTTTTTAGTTAGGGACAGGGAGATGCGCAACCAAAAATAGTATTATTTCTCACAAACATGCAACCAATTGTAACAGAAAATATACTTAAACCTGTAAATAACCAAAAAATCCAACATCATTCGCCCCAGCTCAAACTTCAAATCACAACTAGTGTCCCCCCTTTACCTCCGTTTGCTCGATTCCCTTGAGATGTTTACTACAATAAATACCAAAATAAAGAATAAATAAATAGCACAATAATGGCAGCACAAATGAATGATGGACTCCGATCTGATCTGCTACCGCCCCCTGAATAAGTGGCATTACTGCTCCGCCTAAAATCGCCATAACCAATAATGAAGACCCCTGACTGGTATAAGCACCTAGTTTTGCAATCGATAGCGTATAAATATTAGAAAACATGATAGAGTTAAATATTCCTATACCAAGGATGCTGTACATCGCAAAATCCCCTTTATTGATCATTGCCGAGATTAGTAAAAGTACATTGATGGTTGAAAAAATAGCAAGCGTTCTGGCCGGTGCCGATTTACCGACAAGAAAACCTAAAAAATTTAAGGCTATGAATATCAGAAAGAAACTCATCTGGGCAAATGTTAGATCTACAATCCCGTAAATGACAGCAAAAACAAGGATAGAAGTTCCAAGCATATACACCATCTTTTTCGATTGGCTTAAACCATGATTCAGAGAGATTGACCCTACGAAGCGACCAATCATGGCTCCTCCCCAATAAAGAGATAAATAATTCTTACTCACGGCCTCTTCTAAACCGGTAATTTCTGTTAAGTGTAAAAAGCTGATGATAAAACTGCCAACAGCAACCTCTGCACCCACATAACAAAAAAGCGCAATGATCCCACGCTTAAGATGTGGGAACTTCAATACGCCAAGGCCTTTGGTTTGCTCCGCTTCATCCGGTTTAAAAGAAGGTAACTTGACATAAAAAATCAATAATCCCACCAGCAATAAAATACCTGCAAACATCAAATAGGGAATGCGCGTTGCAGAAGCACTAAAACTTCCGTCAGCTTCCGAGAAAAACTCAAAGATTAAATGACCACCTAAAATCGGCGCTATGGTGGTTCCGAAAGCGTTAAATGCCTGCGTAAGGTTCAACCTGCTCGAAGCGCTATCCTCTGGCCCCAATAACGAAACGTACGCATTCGCAGTAATCTGAAGTACAGTAAATCCAAGTCCTAATACAAACAATGCACCCAGAAATAATGGATATACCGAATAGGTAGCTGCCGGAAAAAATAATACGCAGCCTATCGCAGCCAGCACGATTCCAAAAAGGATACCCTTTTTGTAACCCACTTTGTTAATAGGATCACCTTTAAAATAAGAAATTAAAAAGTAAATCGACGACCCGATGAAATATGCACCAAAAAAGCAAAACTGTACCAGCATAGATTCAAAAAAGCTTAATTTAAAAAGCTGCTTCAAATATGGAATAAGGATATCGTTCATGCAGGTGATGAAACCCCACATAAAAAACAAAAGGGTAATGGTAATTAAGGGAACGGCGTAATTTGATCTGGTCTGGCTTTCTGCAGTTTTGTTATTCATCGTATGTTAGAAGAATGATGTTAAAAAATTAAACCGCCATCAATAATGGCGGTTCATTGGTCTATTTATTTTTAAGTTCATTAACAGGACTTGTTAATGCAAATGCTTTATGAACTTTCTCAACAGCTAATTCCTTTGGCAATGAGAACTCAGCCGTTTGTTTCACATTTAGTGATGACGATCCTACCGATATTTTATAGATACCCGCTTCGGCAACCCATGCACTTTGGCTTTCCATAAACGAAGCTAAGTCTTTAGGCGACAACGCCAGCTGTAAAGTTTCCGATTGTCCTGACTTTAATAACTTGGTTTTTGCAAAGGCTTTTAGTTCCGCAACTGGCTTATCAATATTTTGGTGAGGCGCTGAGAGGTAAAGTTGGACAATCTCCTTACCCGTTGCTTTCCCGGTGTTTTTTATGGTAACCGTAGCAATTAAATTTCCGTTGAAAGTTTTATCGCTTAGTTTTACATCACTATATTCAAAACTGGTGTAAGATAAACCGTAGCCAAATTCGAACGAAGGTTTAACCTTGAAAGTGTTAAAATAACGATAGCCAACATATATACCCTCTTCGTAAGTTACATTCTCCGGGTTGTCTAACGGTGTACCTAACCAGTTTTTAGCTGATGGTGTATCTTCGTATTTAACAGGAAAAGTCATGGTTAACTTACCAGACGGGGTCACCTTGCCCGAGAAAATATCACTAACTGAATTTCCGCCCTCCTGGCCCGGCTGCCATGACAAAAGAATGGCGTCAACTTTGTCTTTCCAGCTGGCAGTTTCAATTACACCGCCAATATTTAATATTACCACAACTTTTTTGCCTTTGGCATGAAAAGCTTCCGCTACGTTGTTAATTAACAAAATTTCATCATTAGCAAGGTTAAAATCATTATTAACAGATCTGTCCCCTCCTTCACCTGAGTTTCTACCTAAAGTAATAATGGCTAATGAGTTGGTTTCAGCTTTTTTATTGATCAAATCTTTACTCAAATCCAGTTCAGGCAACCTTTCGGGTAAAGCCAGGATACCACGTTTTTTACGGCTTTCCAATTCAGCAGCTTTTTCCTTTGCCGCGAATGGGGTATACATGTCCTTTAAGTCACTATCCAGTTTATAAACAGATTTTTCAAGCCCTTCAATTAAAGAAACAGTATAAGATTCATTTACATCTCCACTACCTGTTCCACCGGCTATAAAATCGTAAGAAGTTACGCCAAAAACAGCAATCGGTTGCGCTTTCAAGGTGTAAGGTAAAACTGAATCATTATTTTTCAACAGCACCATGCCTTCTGCCGCAGCATTTCTCGTTACTTCAGCATTCTTCTTAAGGTCAGGCTTATTGCTGTACTTGTATTTTTGCATGGTGGGCGAGTTGAATACCAATGCTAAAATACGCTTCAAATTTACATCTACGGCTGTTTTCGATAGTTTGCCATTCTTAAGGTTTTCAAGTATGGCCGTTTTCTGAGCAGGCAGTCCGGGCATAAGGAGGTCGTTTCCGGCTTCCAGTTGCGCAACAACATTACTCGTTCCGCCCTTCAGTGAATTGAAGCCTGCATAGCCTCCAAACCAATCTGTCATCACAATCCCCTTAAATCCCCACTCATCCCGAAGAATATCAGTCAGTAAATCATGTCTTGCTGAAGTATAGGTTCCATTAATTAAGTTGTAGGATGACATCACCGTCCATGGATTTGACTCCTTCACAGTGATCTCAAAACCCTTCAGGTAAAGCTCACGCATGGTCCTTTCAGTGATGTGTTCGTTTATGGAAAGACGATTGGTTTCCTGGTTATTCGCAGCAAAATGCTTGATCGAAGTCCCTACCCCATTCGCCTGAATTCCGTTAACCATCGCAGCAGCGATCTTTCCCGCCACAAGTGGATCTTCAGAATAATACTCGAAATTACGGCCATTCAATGGGTTACGGTGAATGTTTAGCGCAGGTGCTAACAATACATCCACACCATATTCTTTTACCTCATTCCCCATTGCTTCTCCCACACTTTGAATGAGCTCAGGATTCCACGTAGAGGCCAAGGCCGTTCCCACTGGAAATGCGGTACAGTAATAGGTGTTTTTATCGTTATCCCGGATAGGTTTAATTCGCAAACCGGCAGGGCCATCAGCTACAATAATTTCCGGAATACCCAAACGTTTAATTTCGTAGGTACCACCAGCAGCGCCAGGAACACGGCCTTCTATTGCGCCAACTACCGGTGTTAAGCCGTCAAAACCAGGCATTCCTGTACCCATCAGCATTGATGCTTTTTCATCATCGGTCATTTTACTGATCAAATCATCTATCCGCTCGCCCAATGGTAATCTGTAATCCTCGTATTTATCCAACTTCCCGTTCTTGTTTAAATCTGCAAATGTGAAACCATTAATGGTAAGCGTAGCAACAGTATTTTTGTTTTTATCGCCGGCATTTTTCCACGAGATATTTGACAATACCATTGCCCCCAACAGCGAAAGCTTGAGCACCCTTTTTACGTCGTTCTTTTTCATGATTTATATATTATTATTATTCAATGTGATTGAAGTTTCAAGCTTCCTAACGAAGTCATCAGAATGGGTTAAATAATTCATCTACCTAAATTAAAAAATACGTTCTGAAGTGCTCATCATTAAACAAATAGTTAAGTATCTGATAATCTTAAATGCTAATAGTGCAATACAAACCTGATGAGAACTAAAGATTGGTCAGAAAAAATCTAAAGATTTTATTATTGCTTCATTAAGAAGCAATATTAGTTTGTTTAATCTGGAAAAACAAATTATTAATTTAGATCCCCTAAAAAATGTTACCTTAAGCTGATGATTAATAGAGAAATTCAGAAAGCAAGCGCCGATCTATGGGCAAAATCTTTACCTCACTTATCGATTGATAGCGTGGTATTTGGATTCATAAATAACACCTTGAATGTGTTAATTCTAAGAATGAGTGGCGACGATCAATGGATTCTCCCAGGTGGGTATATCAACAAAAACGAATCAATAGACGACGCAGCACAAAGGATATTATTCGAGCGAAGTGGCGCCGAAAAAATCTTTCTGAATAATTTTGGTGTCTTTGGCAACCTTAACCGTTCCGAAGATTATTTCGCAGATTATCCTGATGATTTATGGCATAAGCAAAGGTTTATCACCATTGGCTACTATGCCTTGGTAGATCATACCAAAGTTACGCCAGTTACCGATAGCTATTCCGACCGTTGTGAATGGATGCCCGTTTACAAATTGCCTAAAATGGTGATGGATCACGAACATATCATCGGAAAAGCATTGGAGTCGCTCAGAGAGCATATTAGCTACAAGCCTATTGGCTATAACCTGCTGCCAGAAACGTTTACCATGCCGGAGTTGCAGGCACTTTACGAAACGATATTGGGTCAGAAACTCAACCGCGGCAACTTCTACAGAAAAATACTTCGTTACAACATCCTTATTAAACTGGATGAACTACGGAAAGGCGGCGCACATAAAGCACCCAACCTGTATAAGTTCGATGAGGAAAACTATCAAAAAGCTTTAAATACCAATATATGGTAAGGTAAACTTTTCAAATGGAATGTTTTTTCTTAAACTTTCCCACAATGTGAAAGTATTATGGATATGTTAAGCAATAAACGGTTCTACACATATTTCAAAATGCTCATGCTGCTAAGCATAGGCATTGTATCTTCCCTACAGGTGAAAGCATCAAAAGCTCCTCCTCTACCTTCGTATACAATCATGCATTGGAAGGTAAACGATACCATCAGAGAGGCTTTGGTATACATCCCGGCGACAGCGAAAACGAAACCTACACCAGTCATCTTCGCGTTTCATGGCCATGGCGGAACAATGGAAAACATGGCAAATACAAGGCAATTTGAGAAATTATGACCCGAGGCCATTATTGTTTGCCCGCAAGGCCTTAACACCCCCGGCCAAATTACAGATCCAAAGGGCGCAAGAGCCGGATGGCAAAAAGCACCGGGCGATATGAACGACAGAGACCTGAAGTTTTTCGACAGCATGCTTACCAAATTCGAAACCGACTACAAAGTCGATAAAAAACGCATCTATGCAACCGGGCACTCAAACGGGGGTAGTTTCACTTACATTCTTTGGGCGGTAAGGGGCAATGTCTTTGCAGCATTTGCACCATCGTCCGCAGCCGCCCTGAAACTTATCGGCCAACTCAAACCAAAACCCGCCCTGCACATTATCGGCGATACTGACCCACTGGTAAAACCAGCCTGGCAGAAACTAATGTACAACAATGTAATGAGGATCAACAATTGCAGCAAAACCGGAGAGGCTTATGCAAAATATGCTACGCTTTATCCATCAACATCAGGAACACCATTTGTGCTATACGAGCATCCCGGAGGGCATGTTTACCCCCAGGAAGCAAATGAGGTTGTGATCCGGTTTTTCAAGAGCTGTACGCAAAAGTAGTATATTAATCAGGGCACTTATTTATCCGGCACAATCTTTTGCGACCGGTAAAGATGATCAGTAGCCTGCAAAATTTTACCTTTCAACTTAGGATTATAATCAGGATACTTCTTCAGAAAATCAGTTACAATCTGATAGGCCTCTTTTGATTGATAGCTACTGAAAATTGCGCCAAGCCACGATTGAGGAAAAAATATATCCCCTGTATTTTTGATTTCCTCGAGAATCTCCAGACTCTTTGGCAAATATTTTATAGAAGTCGACTGTCTTAATGGATGGTTTAGATAAGTTAATGCACTGCCTACCCATGCCTCTTTCTGCCTGTTTTTCCGTTCAGATAAACTCGCAAAAAAAGAATCCCGCTCTTTTACGTCAGTTGATAGCGCCGGCATTAAAAAACTTATCCTGTTTTTTCGCTCCTGATTGGTAATCCTGTCACGCTGTATCTTCAAATAACTCGAAACGGTATCACTCTTAAGAGCAAGAGTGAAGGCTATGCCGGTAAAATCATCTTCTGTCAACTTAATTCCTGTCGGCCCCTTTTGGGTTTTCCATATCTCATCAAGCTTCATCCCTCCATCTTTACTCATATAAACGCTCTGATAAGTTCCAAACAAAGCTTTCTTATTGTTCGAAAGCGGTGTAGATTGCATGGTCTCCCACAAAACGCTTTCCAGTTCTGGCGATTTCTCCAACCGCTGAACAGGCTTGAGGAACGACCAGTAAATACCCGAAATATAACCACCCAAAAGCCTGAGATTCATTTCGTCTTTTTCCTGTTTTATATTTTCGGCAAAAAGTTCAAGCAATTCAGCAGGCTTCACGTTACGTCCAGCCAGCATGTTTTCATAAGCATTGATGTAAGCAGAAGCACGCTCCAATGGGTTTTTTAAATCCGAAAACCGCTTAGCACTGTTTGGATCCAGTGGAAATAAACCATAGCCCATCGCATCACTGTTAAATAAGATGTACAAAGGCTTGCCCAGCCCCTTCGCTTCTTTTACCTCAACCTCAGGATGGTTCATGTTAATGGCAATTTGTTTTTTGCCATCAGGGTAAAATAACGTTATGCTAAAAACCTGTGGCCATACCGCATTTGCTCCAACCTCCGCGTGCTGCATAACTTTTAACTGATCAATCTGATTGTTCTTAAAACTGATACCGTAATCAAATACAGGTCTTCCTGCTGTGTTTACCCATACCCTATTCCATGCTTCAAGGTTTTCACTCGTATACATGCCCAGAATTTTAATCAGGTCATTCCATGTGGCATTGCGGTAAGCATATTTTTTAAGGTAAGTCCTGATACCCTGCTGAAACTTGTCTTTTCCCATTAAAAGCTCTAACTGACGCATCATGATAGGCGCTTTGTGATAGATAATGTTGCCATACATCGATCCTGCGTCCTGAAGGTTATCCAGCTGCTGCCTGATTGGATTTGCACCCAGCGTGCGGTCTACACCATAAGCTGCCGGATAATGATCCTGCAAAAACTTCAAATCAAAGGTCGCCTTTCCCATCAGTTTCTCCGTCACCTTGTCTGCCATGAAATTTGCAAAAACTTCTTTCATCCAAACATCGTTAAACCACTTCATAGTCACCAGATCGCCAAACCACATGTGGGCAGTTTCATGAGAGATCAGATTTGACCGGCTAATGAACTGATCCTTGGTCGCGCCCTCATCCAAAAATAAACTGGAAGCTTTATACTGTACTTCTCCAGGATGCTCCATCCCTCCAAACTGAAAATCAGGAACGGCAACGAAACCTATTTTTTGAAAAGGAAATGGAATCGCAGTCCAGTTTTCCAGAAAACTGATGGCATCAGAATGAGCTTTAAAAATAGAGTCAACACTTAATTTAATCTTCAAACTATCAGTTTCCCGGTGAAGAAAGGCATAATTGTACTTTTTAATATTCTTTTCCAGTGCGGTATATTTCCCTGCAGTAAATGAGAATAAATAGGTTGGCAAAATGTCCGTTTGTAAAAAATCATATCTTGTATTGCCGCTTCCGCTGCTGCTGCTTTTTAGCCTTCCGTTTGCCAGGGCCTTCCATCCTTCAGGAACGGTTAGGCTTAAATTAAATCTGGCTTTAAGATTAGGCTGATCGAAACAAGGAAAAGTATTCCTCGCATGATCTGGAACAAACAAGGCATACAGATATTCATTATTGCGGTTTAGGGATTCGTTCCCCGCAATGAAACTAATCTCAATTTCATTTTTTCCTTTTACAAGATATTTCGCAGCAATAATCAAATGCTCATTAACAAGTTGAACAGTCACCTGTTCATCATTCACCTTCAACATCTTAACATGTGTAGATGGCTGTTTGAAATCAATTTGCAAATCCTCCACATGATCTTTTAAAATGAAACTAAGCTGCTCTTCTCCGGATATGGCTGCATTCAGCTGTGGAGGGATAGTGAAATGAAGTTCATATCGGACATTGCTGATCAGCTCGCTCCTCCTCAACGCCAGTTGTTCCGACACGCCCGGTTTTATTTCAAGGCTTTTTTGAGCTGTACTGTCGAATGGAATGGAAAATAGTAATACTAGAGAAAAGGCAAAAAACTTAAACATGGTTACGAATTTACAGTTAACAGTTGGGCAATGGCTCCATAGCCCATCCAGATCATTGTGACAACAACAGCTGCACCGGTTATTGTCAGCCATAAAGGCTGCTTGTAGTTAGAAATTATTTTAGTACGGTAGGCACTAATGAGCATCACTCCTAATGCAATAGGTAAAATTAGCCCATTAATGGCGCCGACAGCAAGTAAGGTTTTAACCGGTTTACCTACAATCAGAAATATGATACACGAGCTGATGATAAAAACAATAATGATGACTTTGTGATATTTTAATATAAAAGGGTGGAAACTCTTAATGAAAGAAATTGAAGTATAAGCCGAACCAACCACTGAAGATATTCCTGCAGCCCATATAACCACACCAAAAACTTTATAACCAAACTGTCCGCTTGCCAGCTGGAATACCGATGCTGCCGGGTTCGCCGGATCTAATTTAGCGCCGGTAGAAATTACCCCTAAGGCAGCGATAAACAACAACAAACGCATTAATGAGGCTAGCCCAATAGCACTTAATGCCCCCTTGTTTACAGCTGAGAGGTTTTCTATCCCCGTTTGCCGGGCGTCTAATAAGCGATGAGCCCCTGAAAACGTAATGTAGCCTCCTACAGTACCACCAACAATGGTGAGCACCGCCCCAAAGCTGAACTGCGTAGGGTTCACTGAACGTATTGCTGCTTCAGACAGCGGTGGATTGCTGATATAGGCAATGAAAAGTGCCAGACAAATTTTAATCAAACCCATAGTCTTAGCAAACACGTCCATAGCCTTTCCCGCCTCTTTGTACACAAAAATTCCAACCGCCATTATAGCACTGATCACAGCACCTTGTTGTACACTTATCCCAAACAGCACGTTTAAGCCCAATCCTGCACCGGCAATATTACCAATATTAAAAGCAAGGCCTCCCAGGAAAACCAGAAAAGAAAGAAAATAACCCAGACCCGGAAAGACTTTATTCGCAATTTCCTGTGCAGGCTGATCCGCAACCGCAATAATCCGCCAGATGTTCAATTGTGCAATAGCATCCAGAACAATAGATAGTAAGATTACAAATGCAAAGCTGGCACCCAGCTGTTCGGTAAATACGGCTGTCTGGGTCAAAAACCCTGGTCCAATAGCCGAAGAAGCCATTAAAAAGGCGGCACCTAAAAGCACATTCCAGTTATATTTCTTTTTCATGAATGCGGCGCTTTTATGATGATGTTTTCCGCCTGTAAACTTGCCGATATTTCCCTGGCAAAATCAACTGCATGAAGCCCATCCCCATGCAAACAGATTGTTTCCGCCAAAAGGGAAATAGTTTTACCACTGGTAGTGTCCACCTGCCGCTCATTAACCATTTGCAAAACCTGACCCATGGCTAAATGATCATCTTTTATCACGGAATTTGGTTCCGACCTCGGTGTAAGTGAACCATCATCCTGATAGGTGCGGTCGGCAAAAACCTCAGATGCTGTTTTAAGCCCGGCGTTCCTTGCAGCATTGATCAGCTCACTACCTGCAAGCCCATAAACAATTAAATGCTCATCAAAATCTTTTACCGCACTGGCGATGGCCTCAGCCAAAGCATATTCTCTGACAGCCATGTTGTACAGGGCCCCGTGCGGTTTTACATGGTTAAGTCTGGCTCCAGCTGCTTTTACGAAAGCATATAACGCGCCAATTTGATATAAGGTAATCTGGTAAACTTCCCGCGGAGAACATTTAATTTCCCTGCGACCAAAACCCTGTAAATCCGGAAAACCCGGATGTGCACCAATAGCCACCTTTCTGGCTATTGCCAGTTTGATGGTTTCCTCCATTACATGGGCGTCGCCCGCATGAAAACCACAGGCAATATTGGCAGAAGAGATATAATCCATCAGCAAGCTGTCATTCGGCATCGGATAATTGCCAAAAGCCTCCCCCAGATCGCAGTTTAGATCAACAGTTTTTATCATTCAATCATAAATCTATAGGCAATTGTAGTATCGAGCTGCTTAAGATGCATTTCGCGTTCAAGATACAGCTCTTCTGCTTCATCGCTACTAATTTCTTTAAAAAAAATCTCTTTATTCGGCCTCATTTGTGCGCAAGCTACCAAATCAACCGAGGCTACCTGGGCAATTCGTGGATAACCACCGGTTGTTTGCGCATCAGCCATTAGTAAAACAAGATTTCCGTTTCCGGTAACCTGAATTGTACCCATAGTAACAGCAGTCGATAACAGCTCATCAGTCTTTCTTCTACTCATTAATGGACCATTAATAGGTATCCCCATACGGTTCCCCTGAGCATTTACCACAAAAGGTTTAGTAAGCAGGCTTATAATCGAAATTGCATCAAACCATAAAAACTCCTGTGCGGGCACTACCCTGACCTCATTTTTGAGATTAAAACGGGAATCCGAAATGCTCCATTTAGGAAAATTAATTTCACTGCTTTTTAAATGCTCTAAAATAGATTTAGACAATAAACTCATACCAGCCTCATTGATAAGCGAATCATTGGCTTCTAATGCTCGCCCCTCAAAACCGCCGAAGCCGCCAGAGAGATAGGTGCTTCTACTCCCCATGATCTCCGTTACCTTCCATCCCCCGGCTACGGCCAGGTAAGATCTCGAACCCTGCAGATTTTCCTTCAGTGTTATACTTGTACCCGCAGGTATGAAAAGAGGACGATTACAGGGTAAATCAACATCATTAACAGTAAATATGGCACCATATCCACTATAGGCAATAAGCAAGTCACACTCAACAAAAAATGAAGCTCCACCGTAATTAAATTCGATTAAGGCTGAACCATCCGGATTGCCAACTGCCTTATTGGCCAGCCGGGCTGAAAGTTGATCCATAGCACCTGAAGTAGGTACCGCCTGACCGCGAAACCTGGGCCGGCCCAAATCCTGTACCGTTGTTAAAACGCCCGCCCTAATGATCCTGATCGCCATCTTTAAGATTACTCAATTCATAATATCGCTGCTCATCAATAGCCTTAAACCGCACCTCATCACCAGCCTCTAAAAATGAAGGCCGCATTCGGTTGATATCGAATAAATGAATGGGTGTTCGCCCTAAAATCTGCCATCCACCCGGAATACTTAGCGGGTAAATGCCGGTTTGCTTTCCGGCAATTCCAACTGAACCTGCATGTACTGACTGTCTGGGTTGCGCCTTTCTTGGAGTAGCCAGCCGCTCGTCCATCCCCCCCATATAAGCAAATCCCGGAACAAAGCCAATCATATAAACTTTATAAACTGCACTGCTGTGCAAATGAATAACCTCCTCCTCCGATAACCGGTTAAAAAATGCTATTTCCTGTAAATCGGGACCGAAAATCCCCCCGTAGCAGGTAGGGATTTCTATCCGTTTTTGCCTCAAAGAATAGTGTTTCTTGCTATTCGCATTCAAGAGACGCAGATAAGCACAAACCTTTTCAAAACAAGTAGTTCCAGGAAATGCCGATTGCATCACTTCCATAGGTGAATAAAAAACACTAAGCGTGGTATAGGAAACAACTGTCGTCCTAAACCCTGTAAAAGGATTGTCGGTAAGCAGTGCATTAAATTCACTAATTCGTTTAAAGGTTACTTCATTAATCTCTTGACCAAAAACCACGCTTACTGCCTCCTCGCTCAAAAAATAGATCAGAATATCAGAATTTATAGCCGACTGTAATGAAATCATCAGGCTAAATATAATTATTATTAAAATATCGGAGCAATTATCTTCAAAAGAATCAATTTCCTGCAATAATTAACCAATTTTGGCAATATTTATTAACTGTCCCTCAACTATCCCACCACATATAGCACGCGCTAAAGATATTGCTTGCCCATCCACTACCCCTAAGCAGACCAGAAATATTGCCATCTACAGCCAACAATACCGAATTTCTTCTTACTGAATTAACATAACTCTGTCTTCTAATACCAATAAAGTAATTAAATTTGGCCTGATCGAATACATTTTATCCTCACTTTAAATCAAACACATGAAACAAGGATTGTTAATAGATATGGACGGAGTGATCTATAGCGGCGAAGCGATGATAACGGGTGCCGATAAATTTATAAAAAAACTGATCGACGAAGCTATACCTTTTGCATTTATGACCAATAACAGCCAACGCACCAGTCTGGAAGTGGTTCGCAAACTCAAAGGAATGGGCATTAAGGTAGAAGAAAGCCATGTGTATACCAGTGCAATGGCCACAGCCAAATTCCTGTCTGATCAAAGCCCCAATGGAACCGCATACGTACTGGGAGAAGGCGGCCTCCTGAGTAGTTTACATGCCCACGGAATTACCTTAGTCAATACCGATCCCGAATTTGTGGTACTTGGTGAAGGCAGAAACTTTACCCTCGAAATGGTTCAGCGCGCTGTAGATATGATCCTGGCTGGCGCAAAGTTCATCACCACAAACAGAGACCCATCTCCTAAGAAACCTGGATGGAATAATTTGGGCATAGCAGCAACCACAGCAATGATCGAAGAAGCTACAGGTCGTAAAGCATTTGTAACGGGTAAACCCAGCCCGGTGATGATGCGCTCGGCAAGGAAATTCCTCGGGCTAGAAACCAGTGAAACAACGGTAATCGGCGACACCATGGAGACTGATATACAGGGAGGTGTACAAATGGGATACAAAACCATCCTGGTATTATCAGGAATAGCAACCAAAGATACACTCGGTCATTATGCCTTCAAACCCGATATGATAGCCAGTTCAGTCGACGAAATCAAATTCCCCTTGGCCTGGTGGTAAAATACACTATATAGAAAAGATCAGGCGGGCGGATGTGGCGTAAACTATGGTTTTCATCCTTCGCCTGCCTTAAAAAGAATGAAATTGGTCGGGACGAGAAGATTCGAACTTCCGACCTCCAGCACCCCATGCTGGCGC
Source organism: Pedobacter frigidisoli (assembly GCF_032678525.1). Lineage (GTDB taxonomy): Bacteria > Bacteroidota > Bacteroidia > Sphingobacteriales > Sphingobacteriaceae > Pedobacter > Pedobacter frigidisoli_A. The sequence continues at coordinate 1,085,884 of NZ_JAVTSE010000001.1, read as the reverse complement.
GATACCTGGCTACGCTACGTCCCGATGAATCATTACAAATTCAACGCGAAGATAAAAACACGTCCGAAAAAATCAAATTTAAAGATGAAATTTATATAAATCATCCATTGGCGATTTAGAGATTTTTCCGCATGTCATACCGAATTCCCGGGCAACCTCTTCCAATACTTCATGAAAAACAAAAGCTATTGAACCTACACAGTTGATTCTAAACCGCCTATAATTAGGATAGCGGGAAATGATATTCACAAAAAAATCTGAGAAGCCGCTTTTAACGATATCATAAATGCAGGCATGTCCAATATACTTACTTAAAAACACCGTAAAACTTGCCGAAAATCTGTTTGGTAATTTCTGGGCATAAAACAAATCAAGCACATCATCAGGCATAATCTGATATTCCTGAAAAAACAAATCCATCACCTCCTGTGAAAGCGCATAGCGGGCATACAGTACAAGCAATCGCTTGCCAAGATAGGCGCCACTGCCCTCATCCCCCATTAAAAAACCAAGCGAATTTACCTGATGGGAAATCTTACCATCCTCAATCAAACAACTGTTCATTCCGGTACCCAATATACAAACCAGACCCGATCCATTCCCAACAAGCGACCTTGCCGCAGCCATCATATCCGAATCAACCTCAACCGACGAATTTAGAAACAACGATGAAAGGGCATTCGCCAATACCTGTTTCTTATCCCCGTCACATCCTGCACCATAAAAGAAAATCTGCTTTACCTCATCAAAAACAATACCTGTACCCATCCCCTGTTTTATCGCGTTTACAATGTAGGTTTCATCCATATAATAAGGGTTTAGACCCTCGGTTGCAAATACCTCGTTGTTTCCGCCTGGATACGTAATACTCCATGTTGTTTTTGTAGAACCGCTATCAGCAATGATTAACATATTATTTTTTGGGCTAAAGATCTAACCTGAATGATTTAAAAATTACACAATCATACCAAATAATTTTAATATCATTGTAATACTTTTTAATTTATTTTAATAAGTAATCAGATATCACTCATTCTGGTTACAATTCCTTCATCATTTTTATAAAAAGATATATCTTTGATTAATCACCCGCCCTCAGCATAAATGAAAAACAAAAAGCCCAAATACTCGGCAATACACCTGGATGTTATAAAAGAACTATTTTATATCAAATCAGCTACATCTGCAGAACTTTCATTGCGACTGGATAAAAGTATCCCCTCAATAAACAAAGTGATAGCTGATTTAATTGAAGATGGATATGTCGCCGAGAAGGGTCTTGCACCATCTAGCGGGGGAAGAAGGCCACTGATGTATGCATTGGTAGAAAACAAGAGCTATATTATTGTAATTGCAATGGATCAGCTTTCCACCAGAATCGGACTGGTTGACCTGCAAAATAATGAGGCATACACAGCTGTTTCGCTTGAAATTGATCTGATACATGATGATGAAGCATTAGCAAAACTCATCTCGGCCATTGAAAATTACATTAGCGATTCCAAAATCGCTAAATCCAAAATAATGGGCATCGGTATTGGTATGCCGGGCTTTGTCGACGCAAAGAAAGGCATAAATTTCACATACCTGAAACCTCAGGAAAAAAGCCTCGCAAACTACCTATCCGAAGAAATCGGTATTCCAACTTTTATTGACAACGACTCCAGTCTGGTGGCCTTAGCGGAACATAAATTAGGTAACGCTGCACAACAAAAAGAAGTGATGGTAATCAATCTTGGTTGGGGAATCGGACTGGGAATGATCGTGAAAGGAGAATTATACAGAGGATATAATGGTTTCGCAGGTGAATTCAGCCACATCCCAATCACCGAAAAGGAAATCCTTTGCAGCTGTGGCAAGCAAGGTTGCCTCGAAGCAGTAGCAAGTCTTTTGGCCGTTACGAACAAAGCAATCAGCGGACTGGAAGCCGGCAAACTGAGTAGCCTCCGCAACCCTAAGCACTACCACTCGAAGATCGACATGAGCAATGCCATCCTTGCCAAAGCTAACCAGGGCGATCAGTTTTCCATTAAACTCATATCTGAATCGGCTTATGATATCGGCAGAGCGCTCTCTATCCTCATCCATATCATGAACCCCCAAACCATCATATTAAGCGGGAGAATGGTACGGGCAGGAAGAATCATGTTGGCCCCCATTCAGCAGGCACTCAACAAATATTGCATCCCACGCCTGTTTGCCGGCACAGAAATTAAATTAAGCAACCTTGGCTTCGATGCTGAACTTATCGGAGCCTCAATTCTGGTAATTGAAAATCTGGAACACCTTATTTAGTATCATCATATAGAATTAGCATGATAAGGATTCACCATCAAAAGGTCGAGCGAAGGCAATAACATTTAATTTATTTTAATAAAGTAGCTAAACTTATTAAAATGTTTTATTAAGTTTGACATAAATTAATTCATATATGTCAAGGTTAAACTTTTTAGAAGAAACTCGTTTCGAAAAAATACCGGTTAATGTCTTCGCTACTCAGGCTGACGCTTCGGTACATATTGCAAAAAGAATAGCAACCCTCATCTGGAAAAAAGAGAAAAACGGACTTAAAACCGTTTTGGGATTGGCTACTGGTGCTTCTCCGATTTTAATTTACAAAGAGTTGGTTCGCCTGCATAAAGAAGAGGGATTGAGTTTTAAAAATGTAATCACCTTTAACCTTGATGAATATTATCCAATGAATCCGGATAGCCTGCAAAGCTATGTAAAGTTCATGGACATGAATCTGTTTAACCACATTGATATTCTTCGCGAAAACATTAACGTTCCCGACGGAACATTAAGTGAAGATGAAATACAGGCCTACTGCATAGCATATGAAAAAAAGATTGCCGAAAATGGTGGATTGGATTTCCAGCTTTTGGGAATAGGCAGAACAGGTCATATCGGCTTCAACGAGCCAGGCTCTGCTCCGAACTCCGGCACAAGACTGGTAACCTTAAACGACCTGACCAAAAGGGATGCTTCCAAAGATTTCGGTTCTAAACAAAATGTACCTACAAAAGCCATTACCATGGGCGTAGGAACAATTTTCAATGCCAAAGAAATTGTCTTGGTAGCATGGAACGAGAAAAAAGCCGATATCTTAAAAGCAGCAGTTGAAGGAGAGATCTCATCCGATGTACCTGCAACTTACCTTCAGCTTTCCAATAACGTAGAATTCATTATCGATCAGGACGCTGCTTCGCAACTCACCAGATTTGATAAACCCTGGTTGGTTAAAGATTGCGACTGGAACCCGCAATTGATTAAAAAAGCAGTAATCTGGCTGGCAGAGCACCTGCAAAAACCGGTATTAAAATTAACCGAAGACGATTACAACAACAATGGCATGGCACAGCTGGCTACAGAAAAAGGCCCTGTTTACAACATCAATATCTCGATATTTAACCAGTTACAGCATGCTATTACCGGCTGGCCGGGTGGCAAACCAAATGCCGATGATAGTCAGCGACCTGAAAGAGCAAAACCTGAAATCAAAAACAGCATTGTTTTCTCCCCGCACCCTGATGATGATGTAATTTCCATGGGTGGAACTTTTATACGCCTTGCCGAGCAGGGACATAACGTCCATGTAGCCTACCAGACTTCCGGCAACACAGCCATATGGGATGATGACGTGTTACGCTACCTGGAATTCTATATAGACCTTACTAAAAGTCAGGGAACAGATGCAACAACACTGGAAAAAGCTTACACTGAAACCCGTGAGTTTTTTGCCAATAAAGCACCAAACCAGGCTGATACCAAAGAAATTCAAAACATCAAAGGCCTGATCAGAAAAGGTGAGGCTGTTGCCGGAGCCAGATTCTCTGGTGTAAAAGACGAAAATATTCATTTTCAAAACCTTCCTTTCTACGATCGCGCGAAATACGATAAAAATGTTTCATATGAGGATGATATCATCGAAACGATGGAACTCCTTAAAAACGTAAAACCACATCAGGTATTTGCTGCAGGAGATTTTGCAGATCCTCATGGAACACATAAAATCTGTTTCAATATCATTCACGAAGCTTTAAAACGACTCAAAGCTACCGAAGATTGGGTAGCTGATTGTTGGCTATGGCTATACAGGGGAGCTTGGCACGAATTCGAAATACACGAAATTGAAATGGCTGTTCCACTTTCACCTCAGGAAGTAATACGGAAAAGACACGCCATCTTTAAACACCAGTCGCAAAAAGATATTCCGGTATTCCCCGGCGATGATGCCCGTGAATTCTGGGTTCGCGCAGAAGAACGTACCAGTGAAACAGCATTCAGATACAATAAGCTGGGTTTAGCTGAATATGAAGCAATTGAAGCTTTCGTACGGTTTAAATATTAGTTCCCGAGTCTGGGAAAATACAACGAAACTGTCTTGTTATTATCGTTGGCGATGTAGCAGACAGCCCAATGTTTGAGCGCATTAGGGTTATAGGCCGTCCGGGGGGACGGCCTTTTTTGTTAGCCAGATCCAAAAACTGAATGCACTAAAATGAAGTCTCATTCAATGCAGGCGTTCCACTGGCATTGATCTGTCGGGTTGATATTTTATCACCCTCTCCCACTTCTACAATCCGGAATCCCTTGTAAGCCGTTCCCCAGTTACCCCCAATGTGCGAATCAAAAAAGTGCGGTAATTTATCGGTATAAAAAACCGCATCTAAGCTATGGTCATGACCATGAAATACAGCCTTAACATTCGGGTAACTGTGCAGTAGCGAAACCGTATCCGGCGCATCAACAAAAGGATGCTGTGGCACCCAGATGTGGGGCGGAATATGCAATACAACAAATACAGTTTTTAAGTCCCTGAACTTGTCGAGCTCTGTCTTAATGAAATGGTTATCGGGGCTCAAATAAGCGCCCTTAATATTTGAAGTATTCGCCATAACGAAACCAATACCATTCTTTTCAAAGGCATAATTATCCTCATAACCAAATACCGACATCCAGTGTGCAGTATCTGCATGATCATGATTACCAGGAAGTGCATAAAATGGCACTTTCAATTTATCGTAATAATTGTGCTTTACCTCCTTCAAAAGTTCAGGTCGATCGTGTACCAGATCGCCATTGATAATCACCAGATCAAAAGGAGTTTTCTCGTGTGCCTGATTGAGCCACCCAATCATATTTTCATGATCCTTCTTATATTCCGTCCCGGGCTGTCCGTAATGCCCGTCAGAGGCAATAGCAAACCTTAACTTCACAGGCGCATTTACAGCTGCCTGATCCAGAATGAATGCATCAGCAGAGGTGCTGATCCCAGCTACTAACAAACTGGATACCGTTCCTTTTATGAAATTTCTTCTTGAAGATGACATGAGCAATAAATTACTGACAGAAATGAATAACCAGAACTTGTTCCGGTAAAATACAAATTTAAATCACAAATCTGTTCTAAATGCCCTTCGGTCAAAAACTTAACACAGATTTAATATGATCAAATATTTTGGCCGTAGAAATTCAAATATGATTTGTAAAATAGGATATTGACTAAACCTCATTAATATTTCCCATCCAAAAATGTTGAGTTTTTCCAACCTGCGATCCAATAATCAGCAACTGCTGTAAATAAATCATCTTTTGTTTTCAGTTTCAGTTGTTCCAGCGCATTAGCTACATCACTAAGCAGCCAGCCTCCACCGTCTAAGGTCAGCCAGGCTTCTTTAAGTTGATCATTGTTGACGTAGTTTTGAAACAGATCCATTCCAGATTGCTTACCTGTCAACCATGGCGCTCTTTCCTCAAGCTGATCTAACAATTCTATTGGGGCTATCTCTTTAAACGCTGCATTTTCCAGGTGCTTTTTTGTGTTCAAAATAAAAAGTGATGAAGGAAAGTCTCCCCGGTAACCATCAATAGTTTTCAAATATTTGAATGGTCTGTTACCCTTGAAATAAACAAGATGATCGAACTCTTCAGGATCATCACCATAATCAACCACAAATTCATCAATAGCTTTGTATTCTTCGAGATTATTAAGCTTACAAAATTCAATAATTTCATCTGTTAACTCGTCTTTGGTAATGATCATTCTCAATGCAATTAGCGTAAGAAACTGATCGGCATTTCGGGCTATTTCTGAAAGAAAACCTGATTCCAGAAAATATTCAACATAAGTATTTTCCCTGTCACAGAAAAAATGGTTAACGATCCCTTTATATGAAGCCCCATGTCCTAAAAAAAGTGGAATTAAACATGGCGGATGCGGATACCAATATTCTGAAACAGAATTCAGATCATCGATATAATCGGGTAAGGAAACTTCCTTTTTTATTAATTTAATGATCCGGTTATCGACATTCAATTTTCCCAAGAAATGCTTCAGATTTAAATCCTCAACCATATAATTTTAATTTCAATTGTCTGATCAGAAAATTGAGAATATTTATTATTCCTTATTTGTTCAATATTTCTTTTAACCAGGCTGGCGTGGCTTCAGCCTCACGCGGAAATTCTTCATTGTCGATCACAAATTCATCATCTTCGGGTTCCATTTCAAAATTTGGTCGGTTATCATAATCATATTTAATTTCGAAATCTCCGCTCTCAGTTACAATCATCTCAACATTATACCAAGCACCTTTGCCAGGACTAAGCTTATACATTTCGTTCCTTAACTGAATCAGCAGGTTATCCACTTCTTTTTCTTCCGGAGCATTTTCGTAGTTGGCATCAAAAGATTTCCCTATTTTTTCTTCCACATAGTAGGTTACGGTTAACTCAACATAAGTCGATAAAATAGAAGCCTCTAATAAAATCTTGCTCCAGTCGTCAACCGGAACATTGTCAAACACAGTTTGTCAAATTTCTTCGATTAAATGATTAGCCATTCCCATTATAATATGCGTATTGTAAACAATTTATAATAACTCTTATGTTCATTACCTTTCCATACCAATTTTAGTCCATTCATCTATAACAGGCCAGATTTCGATATTCAGTTTAGGTGCTTTGGTATGCCACCAAATGAATCCTGATTTTTTATTCTCAGCGGATAAATCCAGCGAGGCATAATCCCCCATTCCATTATCAAATAATCCTATACAATCTTCCAGTTTGAAAGGAAGACCTCTCAAGTCTATTTCCTCAAGAATCCCCCAGTCTTCGTCACCCAGAATAATGGTATCTTCAATTCTTAACAGCCCGTTGGCTTTTGAAGCATAGTATACCCATCCATTATGCAATTGGTCATATATTTCTCTAAAGCTTTGGGGTAATCGTTCGAAGTAGGCAGGTACGGATTTTGTATTGCTATTATAGCCGATGTAATAAACCTCCGAACCCTTAATATTTTTTATGCTGTAGAGCAACGCAATCTGACCATTTTCCCTCATGAGTTCAACCCCAACCAGATTATTTTGAAGATAACTAATGGTAGATTGAAATTGGTAAGGAAACTTTTCCCACTGAGACAAAACCGTTCCTATCCTGGATGAAACATCTTGATTCTTAAGTGCATCAATCCAGTATTCTGGCAATAATTTAATTTCCTCTTCAGTTAGCGAGTCAAATGCTATTAACTCTACTTTCGAGTTATATTTTTTCAGATATTCTATTTTGCTCATTGTTTTACGACGATAGTAATTTGTTATCCATTATTTAAACTTAGAAAATCATCAATTTGTTTTTGTAACTGACCTTCTAATATTTGTTCTCTCCTGATCATTTCCGCTCTAAATGAAGGTTCAACATCAATCCCCCTGCTGATATGCTGGGTCCATTCAGAAAAGGTTTTCGGCCCTTTTGAAGTATTCGCAGAAGGACTTAAGCCAACGAAATTATCAGGATTATTCAACACTTCTAATTTTTGAGATAAAGTCAACTGATCAAATCCTTCCATTCTGGTAATTCTATCCATTGGAACGATATGATCGGCATGCAACCTCTTTGTAATCTCCAGTCCCGGTAATACGGGGTCAGGCATTGGTAGTTGTATACCTTCATTCACCATATCGCGGATTTCTTGTGTAGGAGTTTGATCCCGCAGTTCACTATACAAATCATCTGATATTCTCCTGTCTCCTAATCTTGCCTCATAAGCCTCCCCTTCACCCTCTTTCTTAGCACTTTCTTCCCGAGCCGTATTGGCATCTTTCACCGTTTCCTCATCAGCCTTTTGCTGCTCACCATCTTTTGGCTGCTCACCATCCCTCGCTGTTTCCCCATCCCGTACAGGCTCACCGTTATTTCCTTTCAGTTCTTCGGGGGCCTTATGCACCGGCGACAATAACAACGCCATCCCCGCAACATCCTGCCAGCTTGCATTGCCACTTAAAATGTTCGAACCCGAGTGGTACATCCCCTCTTCCATTCCAAAAACACCACGTCCTGCAGCACCCCAACCCGATTCGCCTGTATTTCCGTAATGTGCCAAACCAGCCTGTGTAGCAGTTACCCCACGTAAACCAACTGCTGTGGTCGCAGTAGTAACTACAGTAGTGGTGCTGGCTCCTGCACCCGCATAACCAAAGGTAGCACCAATATTGCGAATTACATTCATCGGCGCGCTCCGGGCAAATTGCCAGGCCGCCTGACCAACACCCCGCATACCACCACTGGCAAATGCGCCCGCTCCACCACTCAATGCGGCACCGCCCATTCCAATAGCAGCTCCGGCCATCATTCCCTCCATTAAACCACTGATGTAGTTCGATGCACCAAGTGCAATAGCCTGACTCCAGTTCTTAATTTCAGGCGCAAACGTAACTACTCCTCCAACAGGACAGGTCATCGTTTGGTTACCCGTGATGGTTTCAACACCCTGAATAATATAATTGTTTTTGCTACCTACCCACTTCCGGGCCTTGGCTGCCAGCTGACCGCAAAGCATGGTGCCAATTACGGCTCCCCAGGCAGCTCCTGCCAATCCTGCCAAAGCACCCAACGCAATCAATGCCGCCCCACCTGTAGCCACCGTCATTGCAGCAATAACAACAACAGCCGCAGCAATAATAGCCATAATCAGCATCATTCGAGTACAGCCGAAATCTATCCAGCTACTGGTCGCCGTATCTTTAACGGTGATGAATTTTTCACCCGACTGTTTCTTTGTCGATTTCTGTATCGATTGAAATTGTGCAGGAACGGCACCACAACTACATTTCCAGAAATCTTTCTCTGTGATGATCTTGTTGCCCATTGTTAACTTTTTTCTAAAACCTGTTTACGTTTGATAAAACCCAACCTTACCCTGTTTCCCACCTCAATGCTTTTTATACCCAACGTTGTAATACTGAATCGATCTCCGGTATATAGTGCTTCTTTATTTTGAAAAGAGAAAAAATACGATCTGGAACGGTGTTTTCCTTCCAGATCCTCAGCCAAAGTGCCAAACCTCAAAACCGACTTACCAATGCGCCAGGTCTTTACCCACGTTTTTTCAGCCTTGCAATTTGATTTTTCAATTTCCATACCCTTCAATTTTATCGCTCCACTTAAAAAAAACTGAACTTGCTTTTTGAACTTTCTGTCTCTGTAGATACCGGTTGCGGCACATCACTAGCATTTACCCTGTGATCGCTGTTTAAAGTGTAGGCTAACTTATTATATAACCTTGTTTCATCAGCAACCTCAGTTTTCGAAACACTTGCCTCTTGTAAACGCCCTGTAACCGGATCGATCACCCTTTGTTCGTGTTGATTGAGTTCCGGTTTCAGGTTCGATAGCTCAATTTTTCCTTCGAATTGCCCATAAGCCGATTTGATAAAATCCTTATTTATAGCATTTGCAGGAAGAACAATAGTATCTACTTGTACCAAACCGTCACCACTTCCGGTAGCAACTGGTGTTATTTTTGTTTCTAAGGTCCAATCTAGTGATGTGGTATTAAAAATATTTGTCCCCTTTACCGTAGCTTTCATCAGCGTGTCACGGTTAAAAACCTGGCCAAAATAAAGTCTTAAAAATTCGTTGACCTGAACAGCAATTTTGATCTTCTCCGGGTTATTAAAAATCTCGTCATTGAGGATAATGGCATCCTTCAGGGCATCATTGCCGAAAATATATTTCTCCATCTCTGCCTTCGTTTGTTTCCACTTGGAAAGCAGGAGGCCGATATTCAAAACTTCTAAAACTTCTCCACCTGCACTAAGCAACAGGTGCAATTCGCTGTACATCCTTCCAAAAATCTGGCTCACCTGAGCTACTTCGGTCACCAAAGGGCTGTTGGCTTCAAGTACCACATTATCCAGCTGGATGAGCCGCACTTCCAGCTGATCAGAACTGGCCTGCAATACGCTAAAATCATAACGTAGCTGCACCTTCGAATGGATATGAACGTCAACACCTTTTACCTCCGATTCGATTATAATCGTGTACTGATCGTTAAATGGGCTTTTAACCCTTATTTTTGAGTCATCTAGCATATCATTAGTTTATAAATACATCGCCTCCATCTATTTTTGTATTTCCACCTGTAACATGATTGGTACCGGTAATGGTGTTATTTGAACCAGTTATCACATTAGTTGTAGAGGTTATTTTCATATCCTGGGTGTTCACATTAGTTGCCGTTCCGTTGATATCAATCTTACTTGATTTGGCACCACCCTTCTGCGCAATCTCTATCTTATCCGCGTGGATCGTGATCTGATCTTTCTCTAGAGTGATGGAAGACGAGCCATTCGTAAGCACCACAGTCTGACTGGAGGTAACCGTAACTTTATTCTGTCCGTCAACAATAATGTGGTTTCCGCCGGTCTTATCTTTAATCGTGATACCGCCACCATCATTCAATTGAACGGTATGCCCGCTTTTAGAAGTTAAGCTCTTACTGTTGTTACTTGCACTGCCACCACTTCCGCTTTTACCATGAAATACCGATCCCATAACAATGGGTCGTGCCACGTTTCCTTCTTCAAAGGTAACAGCCACCTGATCCCCAATTTCAGGGATAAAAACAAAACCACGGTTTTTACTCACTTTGTCCGAGCTTCCTGCATCAGGTGTAATTACCCTCAACCATTCCGTCACATCATTCGTTTGACATTCCCATTTAAATTTAACCTTTATACGTCCCTGTTCCTGTGGATCATTATTATCCACCACATCGGCTAATTGCATATCAGGGTACGGAGTATCGTAATTCTTCACCAGCAAACGCTCAGTTGTAGAAACCAGCCCTTCAAATGTATTGTGATATTTCCCAGTACCATCTATGTGATGGTAAATACTGGTAATCAAAAACTTCCCTAAACTCTCTGTACTAAATGAAAGTTCCTTACGCAAACTCATTGATACCTCGGCAATAGCGCCAATTGCCAGCTGTGCATTATCACCACTCGCATTCACTTTCAATAACTCACTGATATTAGCCTTCTCCTCATTTTCTACATAAGTTTTAATATCCGAACTACTGTCTACCCTGATCAGCGAGGGTTGGTTAAAGGTTTTACTGTAAATAGAGTTCGAAGCCTGAATGGCATGTGCCAGATCCGGATGCCCGTCTGCCTTGCCTGTGCTTTCGCTCGATAACATCTCATCCTGTTTGGGATTATACGAGAACCGTTTGTTTTTAATCGGAGCAACTTCCATCGCATATTGAAGGTTGTGCACATCCCGTCCATAAAAAAGAGAAATAGATTGCTGCTCATCTGGCTTACCAAAATTAAGCTGCTCCCCATCGTAGTAAAACCATTCATGATATTCACCCGATAAGCGGTTCAAAAAATCGAAGTCACTCTCCCTGTATTGAATAAGATAATCGATCGGAGCCGTCCGGCTGGCGTTTGCAACAATTTTAAGGTCGTTCGCCGGCGTATCGCTGGTAGCCAGTTTTACAATATCATTTAAACTTTTTGCCAGATAAGACCCCAGATCCGGACCCCGGTCTATTAATATTGTCGGACTATAACCACTCACAATAATCACTCCGTGGTAGCCATGGCTCTGTGCCAGTTCCACTTTCGTAACCAAACCAGCAAAATTCTGTAGTTGTTCCCCGGCATGCCCAAAAGAAGCCGTCAGCGTTTTGCCAACAAATCCACGGCTGTCATCCAATGATATCAAACCAGGAGCGCCCATCTGGTCATGGTTAAACCGCAACTCAAAATAATGATGGGCATTAAACTGTTGCTGTAAAGAAAAAGAAGCAAAGTGTGTAATCGCTTTACCCTCTATATTGATTTCTGTTATAAGCTTTTTTTCCATGATAATTTATTTTACCGGCCATTTCGCATAATATGCTACCACTTTATACTTTCCATTCACCCTGCCAAACACAAAAGCAAAATAATTCTCGGCCTGAGTATTGCTTTCCGCATATTGCACATACAGTTCATAAAGTTTACTGCCACTATCGGTAAGTTTCTTAACCGATAAATAATACGGATCATCAGTTTTATTATCTATCTCAGATAAGTTGTCATCCTTTGTGCCCGGCAATAGCCGCAACACATCACGGTGATAAATGGAACTTTTGTAAGTATTAAAATCCTGTAAACTAATCGGATCAGAAATGTTACCGGTGCCTCCGTCAGGCAATTGCTGCTGGCCGGTGTAAAAAGGAAAGTGCATGCATTGCGCCACCGCACCAATGTTTTTAACCGCTAACTCCTTCTTAAATAACCTGAGGGCAGCATAAAAGTCCTTTTCATCATTAACTTTCGACTGTGCAACCTTGGAGACAGCGTGTATTGGCGTACTGCTTTTTTTACCCGGCTGTTCACATCCCGATGCGAAAATCGGCAGCATGTATAAAAAATATATGATCGCTTTTTTTTTCATGAAGGAATATTGATTAATGTCTGGCAATTCCAATCAATGCCCGCTCTTCCATTCTTTTCAGGATAACTGCCGAGCCCAGTTGTTTTGAAACGGCTTCGGCATCAAACTTTCCGTCCGCTACATATTTTCCTTTGGTATAGTGGTTAGAATAGCTCCATAAATAAGGCGAATTAATACTATGGAACTTGAAATACCCGAAACCATTATAGGCTTCCAGCTTTCTCAAAATTGTAGGCAGGTTCCAGTTCTGTATCTGATCAAACCGCATAAACTTCAACGCATCAACCGCGCTCTCTTCAAAAGTAAAAGGCGGCTCATGCCCTACCTTCGGTCGGTTCGCAGGAACCCTTACCGTATAATTTGTCAAAGGATCACCATTGTGAAGGTGTTTTTTAAACGAGAAACTACACTCCAGATAGTGTGCACAGGCTATAAAGTACCAGGGGATATTTGAAGACCCCGAAGCAAAGTTTACAAGGGCAGTATCAAACGGATTTTTAAATTGAAATGGATTCTTAGGAATTCCCATCGAGAGCAAATCACTCTCCTCAGGCGATTTCAGACTAAAAAAATCACGTTGTGCACCTTCCAATTGAGGTGTAAATGAAAAGAAATTTACAGGTGGATTCAGATTCACCTTACCAGCAACAGCATCCGAAATTTTAGTGTAGATACTCTTATTGGCTACAACGTTATCATCAATTACCTTGTCTATATCGCCAATTTTAGTTGCATCAATAACGCAATCTTCAAAAAGCTTAATATATTCCAGGTCAGTAGGCTGTGATGGTTTTACCACAGGTCCTGCTTTCGATTTTACCGCTGGTTTGACATTTTTTTTCTTTCTCATAGGCTTGAGCGTAAATGAAAATCAAATCAACCGAAACAATTTACCAGAATGAAACGGAATCAAAAATGCATTTGAAGGGGCCCTTAGATAACAGGCGCCTTCAAATGTTTTTACTAATGATTATGCTTTTGGCCAGTCATTCTCATGCTCGGCGTTACCCAGCTTTAGCTTTCTGGCCGAAACCACAAAACTTAAGGTCATCGGCGTATTGTCATTAACCGCAATGCCTTCATTATATTGGATGATGTAGCCGTCTTCAAACGACAACTCTTTCATCTTCGCATCCTCTTCTCCTTTTTTAAAGATGATATTGCCTGATAGTGGCTTGTATTGGTTGTTCACCATCGATTCGATTACCGAAGTATCCTCAGTCGACTCGATTTCGATATTAATGGTTCCACCATAAACACCAGACGACGGACGGCCTTTTGCGTCAACATCTCTGCTTAAAGAAAAGCTGCACTGTAATACATCAAATTCTTTTGATCCTAAATTTAAACGGGTTTTAAATGCCATGATAAGTTTTTTTTAGTAATTGAAAGATAATAATTTTTGGACTTGAAGCTTATTAAGCTTTAGGCCAGTCGTTCAGATGCTCTGCATTACCAAGCTTAAGCTTGCGCGCAGAAATCTGAAATTTCAACGTCATCGGATGATCTCCCACAATGTTTATCCCTTCGGAATATTTAACAATGTAGCCATCCTCGAAGTTTACTTCTTTCATTTTGGCATCTTCCTCTGTCTTTTTGATCAGAAGAGTTCCCGTAATAGGTTTGTATTGGTTGTTTACCATTGCTTCGATAATTGAGGTGTCCTCTGTCGATTCGATCTCAATATCAATGGTTCCGCCATAGACTCCGGAAGAAGGTCTTCCCTTAGCATCTACATCGCGATTTAACGCATAGGCACAATGAAGCACATCGTACTCCTTGCCTGAAAAATTTAAGCTAGCTTTGAAAGCCATAGTTTTAAAATTTAAAGGTTAAAATAAAAATTGATTTAGCACAGCATCCGCCGGCATCAAAACACGTCCAAAGATCAGGCCAAACACCGACATATCACACTCATTATGAGCGACTAGTAACGGCAGTCATTAGTTTAATAAACGAAAAACCGCCATCAAATGCTTCTCACATTATGTTTCTGGTAATCTGGAGAAGGATTAATTTAATTCAGAAAAGTATTCCACAAATGTGAATACCAAACAGCTGATTAGAAACAGTGTAGCATTTCGCTACAGGGTGTGTATTTTTTATCCATACCTATCATACGATCACGATCTTAATAATAATAAAGATAGCTACCGCCTGAATAGTGCAACATAGTGAACAATCTCTTCCACCGATTTATCATAGCCCCCAATATAAACTTTGATAACTTTGCCGCGATAAATAAAATAGAGCTGAAATCAGTTCGTCCTCCAGGTATCCTCTGTCTGTTCTTTCCAAAATTGCTCTATTACAGGGTAATTCGCATAAAGAAGTATACCATATGTGATCTCCCTATTAGTGAACAGATAAATGATTTTTAACTTGATATGTAGCCTTTCTGCACCCCCAGAAAACTTGTAAACTAAGGTAAAAAAAAGCAAAATTAAATGACAGACAAAGAACCACCAACACATCAGGTTTCAAACCAAGAGCCATAGAGATCAAATAAATAATTAAACCAATCGGAATAATCAATGCCATAGTATATAAACCCTTGAACAAATTGTTCTTAGCATTTGCCGCTGCTTCACTCGTACTGTAATAAAGATCTAAAAAATTAAGTAGCAGGAAAAAAAGTGATATGAGTAATAAATAAGTATGATCTAAAATATACTGGTTTGTATCCATAACGTCAGCCAGTATATCATGAATAGCATTTTTAAACAGCAAGTATGGAATACCGAAAACAGCAAGCAAGACGCCAATGTATACGATCCGGAAAAATGTTTTTTTATCGAATTCTTTCGATTGCTCTGCTAAATAACTCCTCATAATCACGCCTCGAAAACGGGATGGCCTGAAGGCGAACAAAACAGCGACCAGACAATAGTATTCAATTTGAAATATCGTCAACTGAAAACCGTCATTTGTAGAGGCAATTGCATACGCACTCGATGACTTTAGAAAAAAAGAAGATATAAGGGAAATGATTATGTATGCCCGGAATGCTAAAGAATAATAAAATACGACCTGTAAAATATTTTTAATTCTCATTCCTCGATGATTACCTGATTAATGTGAGCTTTGCTCCCGGACTTTTTCTGTGAAAAAGAGCCATCTCCAAAACCGCATTTTTTTGATCTTCTGAAGAATAGAACAAAAAGCCGCATGGCTTCGATGGCAAGGATAATCCTACTACCTTTCCTGATCCGTGGAAAGATAAGTGATAATCCTGATAGGGTATCTTCATCAATAGGCCGGGTAAAGTTGGAATAAGCCGGCTCTGCCTTTTCTCATCCAATGGCCCCTTAAAGTAGAATGAATTAAATACTTCTTCCTGCCGTTCATGGCATAATGCAAGGTAACGGCTTAAGTCCCTGTTTCTAAATATGTCCAGCAGCTCATCATATATTAATCCAACCTCCTTGATTATTCTCTCTTTGTCTTCTTCTATCAATGGCACCGAAGATTGCCAACCCAATTGATGATATGGAACTGAAGCATCGAAATTACCGGCATAAACGTAAGTCTGACTCGGAGATTTAGTGGAAAAATCAACCTCCGGCATTTCTACCAGCAATGTTCTGGGCTTATCATTTACAAATGCATCACGAACATAAACCTTCAGTGATAAACTGGCACTCTTATGAATGTAATCATCGCCTTCGTAGGGTTTGCTTGTAATTGTGAATGATTGCCTTCCTGACGAAAGAATATTTGGATTTACAGGCCAGTCCACCGCCACCCCTCCCTGCTCATCACTCTTAAAGCAGGGCATATCATTAACAGTGAGTTCCACACGGCAATTTCTCGACCTGACTTCAATTTCGTATAAAGGATGCTGATAACTATGATACATAATTTACTCTTTACAGGATTTATCTAAACACAACTGGATAGGATTCGAAAAACGGGATATATCAAACTTACTATCAGCCCTTTTCTTTTCAGTAATCAACAGATAATAGAGATAGCCCTCACCTTCCATCTTATCTGAATAGGCTAGAGAAATGTATTTTTTCGGTGTATCCCACTGGTAATTATGAAGCGCATTTTTGATCTTAAGTTTTACTTCATATTTTCCATATTTCTGGTTAATCTTCGATAAAATATCCATAGGTTTCGCACTAACCAGGCTCAGCTTTACCGCAGCAAATTTCCCGGTCTGATCCGAAATAAACTGGCTTTTAACATCATTAAACTGTTCATCAATGAAATAAACTTTTAAACCCGGATTGTTTTTACTGTTTAAAAAATATTGGTGACCTACAATACCACCAGCTGACGAATTGCCTTTCTCACTCCGTTTAAAAGACCCTGTCGACTTTGAAAATAATGTGTCCAAATTCTCAGCAAACGTTACAGCATCCAAATTAAAGTTTCCAAATTTCGAACCCAGGTATTTTGGATTTTTTTTGATTTGAGCATCGCAGCCCGACAGGAAAAACAATGCAATAAAAGTGAATAATATACTATTTTTCATTTAATTCGATTTTACCAGATTTATAAAGCGTTTTATCGTCAAATAGTTTCATCTTGTTAGAATAACTTGGGTTATAGGTAACTTTTGATAGCAAAAGTTCATAACAGGTTATGGTAATGCTTGCTGGATTCCACACCACTGACGATTCTTTGTATTGTTTACCAGTATTCAGGTTATACCCTACTTCCTCAGTAAAAGTAAAGGTGGTGCTGGCAGCTCCCTCTACTTTCCATTTTTCCATTTCAGTAGTTTCTGTAACCCCTCCCCTGGTTACAGTCGGAATCATAATCACATCGTTACTCTTACAGCCTGCCTTTATAGTGATGGCTACTTCATACTCAACCTTTTGCTGTCCCTTATTCCTGAAACCGTCAATTTTATTATAAGATAAACTTAAATTTACCTTCACAGCTTGCGCAACTTCGAATGTGATGTAAATGTCCGAATCCGACAAATACTCAATAACACTGATAATTGCACGCACAATGGCACCTACATATGGGATCTTTCCGATCAACGGTACAAGGTCAACCGAAATAGTTAATCCGATTAGCGGGTCTGCCCTCAATCCGCCAGTATAGATTGGTACAATACTTTTGGTACTGGCTGCACCAAATTTCCAGCCTAAAGCAAAACCAAGATTCGGCGGATCTATAGCAAAATCAATTTCAATCACCCTTTTGCTCACCGCAGCGCTCTGTCCAACACCGCCCTGTGGATTTAATACCTGCAATCCTTCATGCACCATATCAAATGCATATACAGCAGTATCGATAGTCTTTTTTACGTTTTCAAGCCCCAGGGTATGTTCATTGCCATTTTCTACACATTTCCCCTTCAATGACCACCCCAGATTTGAAGTTTGAGTCGCTTCAACGTGCAAATCATCTTTCAGGTATTTAAAGTCGTATCCCCGGTGATGCCCCTCCATCCGTTCCCTTTCATATCTGATCTTGCCACTATAACCTCTTCCAACTGTAACCATAAACGCAATTTCCCATTCAACATCTGGGAATACCCTCACTTTAACCAGTTGGTTAGGATAACGACAGGTACTCACGGGAAGAAAATAACTTTGTGAAACCTGTTCGTTCAAAATAAAGTAATTGAATACCCAAAGTGAATTTAAAGCACTGTTATTTTGAGTTGAAACCTTACTCTGCAGGTTTTCCAGCACTGTTTTATTATAAACATACCGCAACATCAAAATCGCTTCATCATCCCCATTAAATTTATAATCGCGATTTAACTGCCAATCCTGGATTTCACTCACATCATTGGATAAACCCTTTGCAGTATCCGGCTGAACATCCTGATCATCTTTCTGACTAATATCAGGTTGTGTAATGTACACCCCACCGTTTAACCTCAATGCGGGTTGAACTTTATCCACTTGAAATAGATTCTTTTGATCCGCATGTTTTTGTCCGGCCTCCAACAGTAAACCATTACATAACACTCCTTTTGTAGTAAGCTTACCAACTTTAATACTAATTTCTTTCCTGGCATCCCCCGCAATAATATCGAAGGTCTGTGCAGTCCGGTCAATAACCTTATCTGCGGCGTCCTCATCAAATATAATCAATTCGGTATCGTCACTCTTTACCGTAATCGTCGAATACCCACAAGGATCAAATTCTTTATGGGTGTACCTGATATCACCAATAAACTGAAGCTGATTAGCTTTTTGGGCCTCCATGCGCTTCAGATATTGATCCATTAACTCCGAAGAAACGATAAACCTGCTCGACTCAGATGGTTTGTTATCAAGATCCCTTAATTGAAGTAATGACGGATCGTACTGCACCAGATCCATTGTAGGCTCCGCTGCAAAATTCTTCGTCTTAACCAGTGTCTGCCCGTTTTTATCTTTCCGGTAAACTTCTACAACAAGACTAAATTCTTTCTCCCGGTTCTCTCCCTTTTTCCAGGCAATGTCAATTGGAAAACTCCCGCTCATCCGCACATTAAAGTCATCACCCCCGCCAGTTCGGGGAATATCAAAAACTTTGATTTTTTCCCATACATTATGCGCTTCAAAATCTTTCGTTTCATGTAAACCAGCCCCTGTCGGCTTCTCTAAAAGATACATCTTTACGCTATAGTCTTTACCCTTCTCTAAATTATAACCGTGAAAGGCAATCTGGTAAGGTATGGTCTCTCCATATCGTCGTATCCGTTCACTTTCAGTAAAGTAAGCATATAAAATATTGGATTTGGTAACAGGTACAATGTAGAAATAAAAACCTGAGCCAGGCTCAAAACTGAAGACTTCGACTCTTTGCTTAAAACCGAAATAAAAATGATCTCCGGCCGGTGCAAACCTGATGCTGCTGCCGGTTTTGTATTTCGTACCCAACCCCCACTTATTCACCGGCGCAGTACCACCCGACAGGTTACCCCAAAGTGAGTTATCATTACTTTTCTGTACGGCAGAAAAAAAACCATTGTATATAAATGCCCATCTTGCGCCATCAACAGTAGCTTTTTTATTTTTACTACTATCATCGATACAGCTTTCATCAACATAAAATTCATTAAGCTCATCGGCATTCAACTGATATTCTCCACCCTCAGCTACAGTGTAGATCGTGCCGTTTGTCGTTTTCCAATAACACT
Source organism: Pedobacter frigidisoli (assembly GCF_032678525.1). Lineage (GTDB taxonomy): Bacteria > Bacteroidota > Bacteroidia > Sphingobacteriales > Sphingobacteriaceae > Pedobacter > Pedobacter frigidisoli_A. The sequence continues at coordinate 1,066,044 of NZ_JAVTSE010000001.1, read as the reverse complement.
TTTTTATTCCTCTCGCCATGTTACTTATTCGGCATTTAAAAATTCGTAAAACGATTGTTTATTCAGCTCCTTCATATTAACCAAAGGATTGATCTGCGACTGCTGATCCTCATCCGCATTATCTACATTTTGTTGTGAGGGCTGCCCCTTTTGTCCTGTTTTCGTGATCAAAATACATGGCGATCCGCTGATCGAACATACCCCTTTGCTATCTTCAACCAAAACCTGCCCGCTGTTAATCAGCACCATATCTTTATACTGCTCCTTCCATTCTGTGAGCGCCGGAACACAAGGATTATAACCGCCCCCATTTGGCTGCAGCTTACACTGCCCAAAAGTATTTTTCTCAAAGGTCATCCCGATATCAACGTGCGAGGCAATTAGTTTCTGCCCGCCATCCATATCGTTTACATAGTGCTTCTCCTGGGTCAGCACCTTCAATTTGTCAGGAGCCGTACCATATTTACACTGGCAGGTGGCTCCCTGAACAACTATTTCTTTCTGCGACATACCTTTTCTAGCTTAATTGTCAACTCATTAATCTTGCCCAAAAACCTTTTTTCTTTACCTCCCCCAACATCTCCTCGTCTTTCTCCTGCAAAAGCTGTCCATTCACGGGTTCTTGCATGGTTTCCATCTCATAAGCAGAGAAGAAAATCCGCTTCTCGCTTTCCCTGCCATTAAGCAGGCTCCAGTTTACCGTGGCATGCTTAAGCAAACCGCCGGCCTGGTCTAAATCCCACTGGGCCTCTAAAAGCATTTCATTAGCCACCTTCGCGCGCAGTTGAAAACGTAAATCCTCAGTCAGCATTTCCGTCGAACGGAAACCCACATGGTAGGTTCCATAATCGGTATATACTGGATCGATCCATTGCCGGCCTTCAAATACCAGATTCCGGTAAGCAACAGCAGGAAAACTAAATCTCATCTCCCGATCCAGGCCCGATCCGTATTTAAAATATTGTGGATGAAAAAACACACTCCAGAACATGTCTAACCGAAGCGCATATTCAAGCTCCACGCGGTTAGCCAGCTTTTGATCCATCTTTTTCAAATACAATTCTGTAATGTCACCCTCGAATTTATCGCTGATTCTTTCCTTAGTCTTCATCCACCGGTTTAAAATATCCGGATGGTTTACAATCCCCCTGAAAATCTCATTCTCTCTATTCACATCAACCTTCACCGGAAAAATAGCCCCCATTGCAAGGCTGGCCAGCTGCTCACTTACCAGGTCAGGCTCGTGCCTGTCAATGTATAATTCCACTTTATCAAAACACAATTGCCAGGTTTTGTGCTCGTTCTTAAACTGTTCTACACTCAACTCAATCTGATAATCAATCCGCTTAGATACCGCCTCACTACCCGATTCATAATACCTGACCGTAACCCCGTACCGCTTTCGGGACCGGGGCTTCGGTGAGAAATTTATCGCGTTCCCATCAATTAATGAAACCTTTAATGTAGCTGAAGTATTCAATTGATCAATCGTCTTATCCATCTCCTCAATTTAGTAAATCACACGTTTGCCGTCCGAATTTGGGTCCATGCCTATCCCCTCGCGCCTGGCCGACCAGTGCAAATATTTATTTCTCAGCACGCGTAAGTCTTCCTGCTTCTTCCGCTCCTGTTGATATTCGGCCAGGTTTTTTTCCGGTATCCTGGCACCGGCATATTTTTGATCCAGCTGAGCCAAAGATTTAAAACGATAAGGCGCTCCATTCCCCATCACATAGTCTTTTAAATAGCCCTTAACCCTAACCAGCAACGGATCATCAGAAATAATATATTTACTGTCTGTTAGTGCCTGCAGGTTAATTGGGGCACTATTATTTTTCCCATACTCCCCCATAAAATGTAGCGGGATATAACTATATTCTTTTTTGATAAAACGGGTGCCTTTTAGTGCCCAATACGCAAAACCTCCGGTAATTTCCAGTTCACTCTCTTTATACCAGGCCTGGTCTATTAAGTTTTTTTTAAAGGGATCAAGGTTAAACTTACTGGTCCAGGAGGTTTCCAGCTCTTCCTTTACTTCCTTACCAGTATCGTAACTTCCGCCAACATCGCTGTGCACACCGGGAAACGATTTCTCCTTACCTGTGTTTACCCGCGTAAGAGAGAAATTCTGCCTGTGCTCGTCTTCAGCGATAAAATGTACCACAGCCTGAGCCCTTCCAATCGCATTTAAATGCAGTTCCTCAACATCGTTGAAATTAGGCATCGGACTGATATATTTTGAATAAGATGATACCGTATCAAAAACCCCCAGAAACCGCACTTTGATCTGGTTAGCAGTAATTTTATATCCCGCTTGGCTCAGCGTCAATCCCAGATGACCGCAAGCTGGTAAAACATCCAGACCCGTTGGTTTTCCATCCGAATCGAATTTCGATATCGTCCCAGATCTCGGTTCAACAATAATACTGGCTCTGTATTCAGATTTCCCTATTTCGTACACAAAATTGCGGGCTGCAGCTGCACCCCTGCTAAAACCAAAAACGTCCAAAGTAATACTGCGGAGTTTCTTGGTTGCATTCGCTTTCAGAATCTTCACAATCTTTTCATTCACAATTTTTTCGCACCCAATGCGCACCTTACCCCTGATACCAGTATCACCCGAACCAAAAGCATAGCCAATGGTACTGTCTTCCTTTCGGTCTTCTGTACCAATACCTTCAATATAAAGGCTTTTGCTCTTATCATACTGATCCCACAAACGGGCTACGTTCGACCAGTCGTTCCAGTAACTGCTTTCATCATCATCCTTTCCGTATTTATTAAACGCAGCACTGTTTTTCTGGCGCTCTTCAGTATTTGTTTTACTGTTTTTAGTGCCATCAAAAAATATCCCCAGATTAATATCCAGATACTCAACAGTATTGTTTTTAGGGGTGTAGGCACCAAGTTGAACACTAGTCATATCAATCCAGATTTTTATTGATCCTAACCTTATTACTGTTCAATTTTACCTCCCGTTTAGCATTCTTTAATAAAAGCTGTGCATCCGTTGCGGTTTCATTCAACCTGATCACCAAATCTATCGGAGACTCATCACCCAAAGCCTCAAAAGCGCCGCTAATCTCCTTTTCATCAATCGGCTTAATCTCCACGCCGTTCCTTTGGCCTGCCTTATCCATCCAGTTTACAGATATATACTTTGGCAATGCACGTTTCGAATAGCTATTAAGCGCATCACCAAAAAGATTCTCTTCTTCCCCATTCAACAGGTTATAATAAACTAAAGAAACTTTCTCCCCTTCAGGAACTAAGACATTTACCTTCCACTCATATTTCTTTCTATAGCGCTCATAAACATCCATATCAGGCATGCCGTATTGGGCTACTTTCGCTTTGATTTCCGGTTTCATCACCATATCATTCCCCAACGTTTTTGCAATAAAATCCGGCCTGAACATGTATTTGGCATTATCATAGGCCTGTTCGGCAGTAATGGTGGTATCATGGGCCTGAAATGCACCAACCTCTGTCTGAAAACCCGCACCACTCAACCATACAACCACCTTCCCTTTCGGCGCTAAACCAACTTTAACCAGTTTGTAAGTTTCCTTCTGCTTCGTCCGGTCATCAATAAAACCCTGCGCAAATAAGGTCGCAATGCGGCTCTTGTCAAGCTTCCATTTGCCCGTATAAAATTTCTTTTCCATAAGTGATAACCAGGTAAAAGCCAGCGAGTCTGGTGCCTCCATTTGTTTTTCGGTTACCGACATAATACCTCCGTCATTTCCCCAACCCGTATTCTGTGTACCCCATATCGCATCGAAACCATAAGTAAAATCCTGTGCAATGATCGCGCCTTTATAAACCTCCATAGGATATTCTTCTGGTGCCGAAACAGTACCGGTCCACTCAAATTTTTCTTCCATTTTTTGTCCTTTACAACTTGTAATTGCCAGCAATACCAGCACTAGCAAGGCATACCTGTTTTGCTTAAAAATCATGATTTATTCCCGCTGGATACTATTTTTTTGTTGCTCGCCAGGGCGAGATTCCCCGATGTGGCCTCTACGTTCATTACCTGACTGATTTTCTCCAGCTTGACTCCAACACGCAACTCATAGTGCTGTGTAACTGCTATCGTAATATTTTTTGCCTGTCTGATGATCGCCATTTAGAATAGATTAGATTTTTCCGCACTGTTCAGTTCAACGATCTTTCCACTTTGCATGGTCATATTTTCTTTGGCACTAAACAGGCTGATTTCCGATGCAATCTCATTCGAAGTGTCCGATATCCTGTTAAAATCCTTGGTTACCAGCTCCGTCCGGTTGTTTGATGTTTCCGAAACATTACCAACCGCACTCAGCGAATAGTTATTTCCGGCAGTCGTGGCAATATCTTTACCCGCATTTGTCGACTGGTTTTGCCCCACCTGTATATCCATATTCTCCTGAACGTTGATCTGCATATTCTTACAGTTCAAACTCATATTCTCAAGCGCAGTGATCGTAATGTTATTGCCTTTCGTATCAATATGAATCACATTATTATGGATATCGGTAATTTTAATTCCTTGCGTATTGGCATTATCGTCAAACTCAATCAAATGTCCGCTCCGGGTAGTCAGGCTTTTTAAATGATTTTGTATCTGCGGTGCACTGTCCACATTACTGCGGTTATAAATACTTCCCATCACTATCGGGCGGGCAATATTCCCCTCCTCAAAAGCCACCATCACCTGGTCACCGATTTCAGGAATGGCAAAAAATCCACGGTTAGACCCACGCTCGCCTGTTCCGGCGTTCGGACTAACAACCCTCAGCCACTCCGTAGTATCATTCGTTAAACATTCCCATTTCAGCTTCACCTTGATTCGGCCAAGACCCTCCGGATCGTGATTGTCCACTACCCCCGCAATCTGCATATCTGCATAGGGCTTCCGGTAATTTTTTACCGTAATCCGCTCCGTGCTCGATACCAGACCTTCAAAAGTATTGTAATATTTACCTATCCCATCTACGTGATGATGGATACCCGTAATCAGAAACTTACCCAAACTTTCCGTAACAAAAGCCAGCTCTTTCCTTACACTCATCGTAATTTCCGCAATACTACCTATACTCAACTCCGCATTGTCTCCCTTAGCCGTGATCTTTAAAAGTCCCGAAATATTAGCCTTTTCCTCATTCTCCACATGGCTTTTTATATCCTCGCTATTATCAACACGGATCATTGTCGGCTGATTATACATTTTACTGTACATGCTATTCGATGCTTTTACCGCATGTGCCAAATCAGGGTGCCCGTCAGTTTTTCCGCTACTCTCACTTTGCAACACCTCGTCGGCTTTTGGATTGTAGGCAAAACGCTTATTTTTAATCGGCGCAACCTCCATCGCATACTGCAGATTCTGTACATCCCTGCCATAAAACAAGGCCACTTCTTTTTGCTCATCGGGCTTACCGAAATGCAACTGCTTTCCGTCGTAAAAAAACCATTCGTGGTATTCGCCCGAAAGCCTGTTCAGAAACTCAAAGTCACTCTCTTTATATTGAATGATGTAGTCGATATGCGATTTACGCGTGGCATTAGCAACAATCTTCAAATCGTTTGCAGGAGTATCCCGGGTAGCCAGCTTCACAATTTCATTTAAATCCTTATCCAGGTACGATCCCAGGTCTTCACCGCGATCAATCAATATAGTCGGGCTGTATCCGCTAACAATTAAAACGCCGTGGTAACCGTGGGTTTGCGACAATTCTACTTTAGTGACCAACCCCGAAAATCGCTGTAAACCTTCCTGACTAAAGCCGAAAGATGCGGTAAGGGTTTTCCCTACAAAATCCCGGCTGTCATCCAGATTAATCAGTCCGGGTGCCCCCATTTGATCATGGTTGAAACGCAGCTCAAAATAATGATGATGATTGAATTGTTGTTGTAATGTGAAGGAAGCAAAATGCGTAATTGCCTTATCTTCTATATTGATTTCTGTAAATAGTTTCTTTTCCATAGTATTCGATCCATTACGCCACAAACCCCCAAATGAAATACTTGCAAACATTAGATAGAAGTCCATTGTACAATGAACCACATTTGAGATATAGATACTGGTTAGGAAACCAGATGGGTGTCAGCAATGGAATGGTGAGATGATTTTGCATAGGTAGAGCATTTAAATATTTCAGTTTGCCGAAATTCCGGACCGGATGAAAACAGCCGGGAGCGCGTTTAAAAAATTAAAACTAATCAGAATGATGAGTAAAAATCTGTATAAAACAAAGCGACCAGTTTAACCGGTCGCTTTAAAATATTTTATTTGCCGGTTACGCTTTTGGCCAGTCATTCTCATGCTCGGCGTTACCCAGCTTCAGCTTTCTGGCCGAAACCACAAAACTTAAGGTCATCGGCGTATTGTCGTTAACCGCAATGCCCTCATTATATTGGATGATGTAGCCGTCTTCAAACGACAGCTCTTTCATCTTCGCATCCTCTTCTCCTTTTTTAAAGATGATATTGCCTGATAGTGGCTTGTATTGGTTGTTCACCATCGACTCAATCACTGAAGTATCTTCAGTCGACTCGATTTCGATATTAATGGTTCCACCATAAACACCAGACGACGGACGGCCTTTTGCGTCAACATCTCTGCTTAAAGAAAAGCTGCACTGTAATACATCAAATTCTTTTGATCCTAAATTTAAACGGGTTTTAAATGCCATGATAAGTTTTTTTTAATAATTGAAAGATAATAATTTTTGGACTTGAAGCTTATTAAGCTTTAGGCCAGTCGTTCAGATGCTCTGCATTACCAAGCTTAAGCTTGCGCGCAGAAATCTGAAATTTCAACGTCATCGGATGATCTCCCACAATGTTTATCCCTTCGGAATATTTAACAATGTAGCCATCCTCGAAGCTTACTTCTTTCATTTTGGCATCTTCCTCTGTCTTCTTGATCAGAAGGGTTCCCGTAATAGGTTTGTATTGGTTGTTTACCATTGCTTCGATAATTGAGGTGTCCTCTGTCGATTCGATCTCAATATCAATGGTTCCGCCATAGACTCCGGAAGAAGGTCTTCCCTTAGCATCTACATCGCGATTTAACGCATAGGCACAATGAAGCACATCGTACTCCTTGCCTGAAAAATTTAATCTAGCTTTGAAAGCCATAGTTTTAAAATTTAAAGGTTAAATAAAATTGAATATTTGCAGCCTCCGCCGCCATCCAATATTAACCAAAGATCAGGCCAAAAACACGCGATAGAATTTTCGCTAAATGGTTATATGTAGACGTTTTCAACTTTGAACAGACAAGAACAAGTCAGAATTGGGCTACAGTAGAAAGTCTGATAGAAATACAGGCTCCAGGAGATAGGTAAAAAAGAAATGTATTTTTTCTAATACAATCGCAAAATGATAAGTGATGTAGAAAAAGGCAACAACCTGTAGCTTTTTTCTACACTTCCGTATTTAAAAATCTTCATTAAATCAGTTGACTGCCAAACTTCTCCATTTTGACCAGCCATTTCTGACTATAATGGTTATCCAGTGAATGTAAAGCGCCGATCGTATTCGTCAAAACCGGACTCATTCGGCATTTTTCCAGTACCGGCTTCTTAATTGATAAATAAGTGGTTTTTTTATTCGCTTTCCATTCCTTAAAAGTAGCTTCATCCAGGATAGAAACAATGCGCGCTGAACGGCCACTGAAATTATTATTGATGTTTTGATGTGAGCTGAAAATCTGGTCAGGCATAAACAAACGATCGAAAAAACCTTTGATTTTTGCAGGAATATGATCTACATACACAGGGCAAAACAATACCACATGCTGACTCTGCCTGATGGCTTGAAGCGATTTCTGCAAATCTGGTTCCAGCTCAGCAATCTGCCGGTTGTTAAATAATTTGTTAGGATTGAAAATGAGATCTATTATGGCCAGTTCTTTTACTGTTGCACCTGCACTTTCAGCACCTTTCTTATAGGCATTAATCAGGAAATTTGTAGACTCGGTTTTTTCGATATCCCCGTTTAGGATAAGTACTTGCTTCATTTTTTGGATTAATCTGATCTGGCCGATGCGTTACAAAATTATAAAGAATTTGTTAACTCCAATAGATATGCCAATAAAAAACCCAGCTTTTTGGGCTGGGTTCTTTATATTTCAGATTAAATTCAGCTTATTGCTGGTCGTATGCGGTATTCCAGGTGGTACTTTCATCCTCACCTTTGTGGCCATCTAGTTTCACCACAAAACTCTTTGCAGGGAAGTATGGCGTAATGTGAATATCCAGATGAATCCTGTCTTTTTGTTGTTCATCACGCTCGAAACGCATAATCTTAAACCTTTCAATCAATCGGTCAGCACCCTGAATACCATCCAGAAACTTCACAATCTGGCCACGCAAATCCTGTTCGGTTTTCGATGTCCAGTTCTCAAATGCCCGTCTGTTAAGAAAATCGAATAAAACTTTCGTAATGTAGTCAAATACCCTCACCACTGAATACGTTTGTAGCCCGATATTGTCGCCGTTAAACAAAGTTTTTGCAGAAAAAGCCATCACCTTACCATATTCGTTTACCATAGGCACTAAACCAACGCGTTCCAGATGGGAGATCTCGCTTTTTTTCAAATCGAATTTTACCCCGTCAACTTCGTTCATTGCACCATGTTTCTTACCTGCTGTAACCTGCGACATTAATGTATAATACATCTTCCCGGCAAGTGCCGCCGATCCCGGAACCGTCAAATCATCTTCCTCTCCAACTTCTGCTACTTTACCCCTGCCCACTAACCAGTTACAGGTCATAATCACGTTCGAACGGAAGGCATCGCCCCCGGTCAGATTAGCAGCAGTAAATAAATCAAGAACATCATCCGGCTGATCCAGATCCGCAAAGTCAGTTACCAGCATGGCCTTGTTGTTGTGCGCAATTTTACCCCAGCGCTCTACCACTTTATTTGATCCCATATACCCCGGAACAACCACTAGAGAGTAATTTTTACGCAAATCAAGGCGGTCGTAATTCTGTTTCAGTTCATCATCAACATATTCAATGAAACGTGGATTATCCAGATCTTTGATCTGATCCATCGAAGCATTCAGCAACACCACATTCTTAAGTTTATCTGACTCGGTATTTTTATAAAACAAATGCACAGAACGGTAAGCCTGTTCCAGTTCTCTTGTCGTTTCAAGAGCAGTACCAATGTTTTTATTTAAATTTTCTTCCGCAGCAGCTAATTTTCCCGTGCTCTTTTCAACCATGTCAGCTACAGAGTTCGACGATTCCAGAACATCAATCCACAATTGAAGCTTCTTCTGCAATTCTGCCCGTTCTTTTTTCTTTTCATCACCCGTTAAAAAAATCTGCTTCCTGGCCTTACGTTCAGGGTTTAAATTCTGAAGCCCGTCTACGGTAGCTTCTAATAAATCGAAACCTCCCACCCTGGCCAGTTGTTCCAGGTTATCTTTTAATGGTGTTTTTTCTATGGTTCTCGTCTCAGCTGACCGGTATGCAGCCTGATCGTTATTTTGTTCGGTTTGTAATTCCTGAGGATTTGACATAACTAAAGTTTTAGATCGTTAACTATTTATTTTGCTCCAATTCGTCTACAAAATTCTTTAAGGCACTAATGAATGCAGTTTTTGTTTCCTCATCATCCAGTGTGGCCTTCAATGTTTTGTTCGACTTGAGTTGCTTAATTACATTAAGCGACATTTCACGTTCAATGTTTACGTCGCTTAGGTAACTGCTTTGATTGATAATATTTTTCACGCCAAAGTCGCCCAACTCATGAAAGTTCAGCGTCTCACCCACAGTAGAGCCATCTTGCTTTTCAAAGGCTACCTTTACACTCGGCTTATAATGATCAAATACTTCCTTCACGGTTTTCAATCCTTCAACTTTTTCTGGCTTTATAGGTTCATTATCGGTTAGTTTCTGTACAAAAAGCGTTTTGTTGTGGGCAATTTCAGCAAAGGCTTCCGACGTGTCCACCTTGCGCTCATTACCGCCAATTTCATAATTAAACATAGTATGTAGATTTTAGGGTTAATGGTTTTGTAAGTTATATGTACTTAACGTTTTAATTCAAATTTTGTTCCAATGCAACAGTCGCTGGCTCAACTATTTCCCATTCCAGCTTTTCCTCCTCAGGATGCTTGCTCACTTTAATGACCGAACCTTTCTTCAATTCACCTGAAATGATGTATTTCGAAATCGGCCGGCGCAGTAAATTCCTGATCACTGCCGATAACTGCCGCGCGCCATATTTAGGCGTAAAGCCATCCAGTGCAATCATTTTTTTGGCATCTTCAGCAATCTCGAAAGAGATGCCCTGTTTAGCCAGCGATTCAATCAGGCTCTTCAGTTGAATTTCGAAAATCCGCACCACATTACTTTCATTGATTGGCGCAAATGGTACAATTTCCGAAATACGGGCCAGAAACTCCGGACGGAAATGTCCGGCCATCACCTCCATCAGCTCGTTGGAAACAGGTACGTGACCCTGTGCAATCTGCTCTGCAATCCATTCACTGCCGATATTCGAAGTAAAAAGAATTAGTGAATTGCTGAAATCGCCTTCTTTACCTAAACGGTCATGCATGTGGCCTTCATCCAGAATCTGTAAAAAGGTATCAAACACCGAAGGGTGGGCTTTTTCAATCTCATCGAAAAGCAAAACAGAGTAAGGTTGCTGGCGGATTTTATTCACCAGTAAACCACCCTCCTCGTAGCCAACATAGCCCGGAGGCGCACCGTATAATAAGGCAGCACTATGCTCTTCTTTAAATTCCGACATATCAAACCGGATCATGGCTTTTTCATCGTTAAACAAAAACTCCGCAATAGATTTTGCAAGCTCAGTCTTACCGGTACCCGTTGGGCCCAGCAGAAAAAATGAACCAATAGGCTGGCCCTTTTTGTTTAAACCACTCCTCGATTCCAGAATTGCGTCAGAAACAGCTTTTAAAGCCTGATCCTGACCGACAACTCTTTTCTTTAAATACTGCTCCATATTCAGCAGCTTTTCTTTTTCGCCAGCCTGTAGTTTCCCCATCGGAATTCCGGTTTTGTACGACACAATCGAAGCAATGTCCTGTTTCGTGATCCTGTCGCGTTTATCGGCCGCATAAATTTTCAAATCATCTAAACTATGTTGCAGGTATCCTTCAAATTCTTCGGCAGTTTCAAAGGCATCGGTTTGGGTCTCATCCGTCAGTCGGCCCAATAAAACCGGACTAAGTTTATTCTGAAGCAAACTGTAAAGCCATTTATAGTCGGCAAACTTTGCAGCCTCATCCAAATTCTCGCCGGCCCGCAATGTTTCAAGTTCCGAAGTCAAACCCTCAATAGCACGGTCCGATGTATCATTCATCATCTTCATCGCAGCCATCGTCCGGTCCAGTAAATCGAATGCAGAATCAGGCAGCCTCCGGTCTTTCATATAGCGTTTAGCCAACCGTACGCATTCCGATAAGGCATCCCGGTCAATACTCAACACATGGTGCTCCTCATATTTTACAGTCAGTTTCTCCAGCATTTTGATGGTACTTTCTTCATTGGGTTCATTTACCTGTAAAACTTCAAACCTCCGGCTAAAAGCCTGCTCAGGTTCAATAATCTTCCTGTACTCATCAATCGTTGTTGCACCAATAACCGTTATTTCTCCTCTGGCAAGTTCCGGCTTCAGCAAATTACCAATACCCGCACCCACCGGGCCTTTACTGTCGAGTAGTGTATGTATCTCATCGATAAATAATACGGCTTTAGAAAATTGCTTAATCTCTTTGATAATGTTTTTTAAACGGTCCTCAATTTCACCTTTGTAAGATGCACCCGCAATGAGCGAACCTAAATCAAGTTCAAAAAGTTGCACGTGTTTTAAACTTTCAGGAACATTACCCTCTACTAAATCAAGTGCAAAGCCATCTACCAACGCTGTTTTTCCTACACCCGCGTCGCCGGTTAAAATCACATTCGGTTTGGTTCTCCGGCACAAAATCTCCATCATCATCCGCGTTTCTTTATCTCTTCCGATAATCGCGTCTGTTTTTCCGTCCCTCACCTGCTGCAACCGGTCAATACAAAATTTATAAAGGGCATTGCCCGTGGTTTTGGAATCCTTTACCACTCCCCCCTTTTCAGGCGATACGGCACGGCTGATCTCTTCGTCTTTAACATATAAATCCAGAATCTCTCTTTCCTTAATCGGAAACGACTTCAACTGATCGGCCTTAAAGCCCACACCAGCTTTACACAGTGCGGTTAAAACACAAACAGGGGTAACCAGGTCTAATCCAAGTTTAATCCGCACATTGTCGGCCTCTTCAAAAATCACAGCAATCTCCGGCCCGCCAATAACCTGTTCATTTACATTGGCCGTTTTCTCCAGTTCATCAATCCGAACTTCAGCCCATTCGCTGATGTATTCTTCATCCTTTCCAATCGAGCTTAAGAACGACCTCAATCCCACATCCTTATGCATCAGTCCCTTCAGCAGATGGGCAGCAGTGAAACGCTCATTCCGGTACTCCTTCGCCAGCGACTGTGCAATATGCAATGCCGTTTTAACCGACTCGCTTAAATTTGTAATGGCCATAGCTATTTGGTGTTCGGCGTTAAAGCCGGGTTAAAATTGTTTTCGGTAATGTAGTAATAGGTTTTTCCGTTCGATAAAAACTGCTGCTCCACCTGGGTGGCATGCTTTATTTGTTGCACCGACTGGCTCAATAACTTAATGTAAGCTTCAAATTGTGGCAAAGGCATTTTTGAGCTGTTTTTCAAATCCCCAACCGTATATTGGTTCAACATTTCGTTTGATACCGGTAAACCGGTTACCAGCTTAAGGTAGGCCGCAAGTGTCATGGATTTAACCGTACCAGATGAAACTTTCATGCCCAGAAGCTGCTTCGGAAGCTGCGTGTAGTTCTTCACCAGCTTGCTCCTGAAAGAAGACAGATCCTGCTGAAGATTCTCACCCAGCATGACCGAGAAAATATCTGTAATCTGCTTGTATTCCATATCATTTAATACAATGGCATACTGCAGCGAACCACGGTTGTTTTTCACCGCATCGCCCGAAAAATTGCCTGCACTAAAATATTTAAACGCATTATGCGGCATATGATCCGCAACTTCCGCACCAACGGGCTGATTCAACATACCCTCCACATCAGCCGATAGGTTCTTACGTGCAATACCGGTTAAACGGAAGGCACTGTCCAGTGAGCTGATCTGCGTATAAATATCCATATTCGTTTGCTTCACAAATCGCCTTAAAGCGATACCCATACTCTGATTTGAGTTTACCGATCCTTTAGTCGGGAAAACGACCCCGCCCTGAATCAGACTATTGGTAGGGTAATCAAGGTAATAGGAAATAGAATCCTGCAAACTCGTATTGTAGGGTTGAAACGTTTTCAGACCTTCTCCTTTAACCATAATACTTTTCCGGTAATCGGCTGCCCGGATCGCCGATTCTGAAACCAACTTACGCGACTGGATGACAAAATTGTTGAACGATTGATTAAAATCACTGTAAACCTGCAAAGCCAGTATTCTTGCGTCTGCCACGGCTACCTGCTCGCTCAGCTCATTAATCAGGTAATTGTTGGTGCCGCCCGAGTCACCGGTGCTGCCTACAAGAATAATCAGGTTGGTTTCATTCTTTTTATTTTTAAATAAGTTTAACCCTGCTTTAACCGCGGAGAATACCGGCTGATCGGTGATCTCACCGTTGCACCTGTCTGTATTTTTTGCCTGGTTAATCAGAAACGACATCAGTTCACGGTAATCGTTCTGGATGTTGTTTACAAAAATACCCGGAACCGAACAACCACCATTTCCCCTGTAAACCACACCACCATAACTTACCTTGGTACCATGGCCGAAATCATTCAATATATTTTCAAACGAAGAAATGGTATTGGTCATGCCCGAAAAATACTTTGTCATCGCACTCCCCCCGTCAACTACAAATACCACATTAACCTTATTCTTGTTTTTTCTTAAGTTAAGGTAATCCTGAAACGTTAATGATGAACCGTTGATCGTTAAAAGCCGATTATCCTTTTTATTATAAACATCATTTGCCAAACCAACAGAATAAGTACCGTCCTGATCGGCTAAAACCGGAACACTCCTCAATATCAGGTTCTCAGGCTGCAATAACGGATCAACCACAAACTTTCCGGCTCCGCTCAACCCGCTTTTAATCGCGGTCGATGCTGAATCGTCTACATCATAATTCCCAGGTTTGTTTGAGGTGATGTACAAACGGTCTCCCCAGCTGTGCACTGCCTCAGCCGATACCCATCCATAAATGCTCCTCAAAGCACTGTCGGCAACCAGCTGATCAGATGAACCAATCAGATACTTTTTACCGTCCTCACTCTTTTTATAGATATAGGCAATTTCATGCAAACGAACCTTGGTCCTCCGGTCTTTCAGTTCAGGTGTATTGTAAACCAGAATAGAATCGGTCGTATCATAATAAAACTTAGCCTCACTCAATGGTGTTTTACCATTGATGATACCAATTGCTTTCTCGGCATAACCATTTTTTTGGTTCGAAAAAGAACGTTGCCAAAGCAACAACTTCGATTTAGGAATCCATCCGTAACTAATCGCACTTTTTTTGTCATTAATCTTTCTTCCCCTGATCATCCCTGCTTTGTACTTAATTAGCTTCAGGTAGCCATTATCTTCTTTCGAAACATAAAATGGCTCCATAAAATTCAGCTTTTTCATAATTAAACTTCCACCGGGTGCAGTCGTGGTGTAGTTATCATCGCGATCAGAAAATACAATCCAGGGCAAACTGCTGCCGCTGGTACTTTCATTTACATTAATCGTTTCCGAAGGTTTTTCATATGATTTAGGCATGTACTTCACTTTCTTTCCGAAAGCAGCAGGCGATTGTGCCTGCACCGTAAACACAGCTAAAAGAAGTATCGAGAGTGCATAATATTTTTTCATAGTCAATACAATGATATTTGAGGTGAGGTGTAGAGTTAGGGTTAGTTTCTGGCCTGAATGTCTGCCGAATTAGTGGCTGGTGTGGGTTGTGCGGTAGCAGAGTGTTGCTTAATGCTTACCAGACTGGCACAAGACGAGTTAGGCTTGATGGTGAGCTGCGCCTCATCAACGGCAATCTCTCCACCGAAGGTTAAGCCCATACAATAAGAGTAAATATCAGTCTGTTTTTTCTTTCCGTTCATCTCCACATTTACCGTTACTTTTTCATTGCCACACATGTATTTGTTAACCAGGTAATAATAATTGTAATTGAAATCAGCACCGTTGGCAATAGCCTGTAACCGTGCCCGGATATCGTCGATGGTTTTGCGCTCGCCATCACCAGGCGCCACCAGATCCTGAACGATTTCAGAATTCGGATCGGTAATCAGAATGGTGTGGTAAATAGGTCTCGCACTTTTATCTGATCTTAAGCGTACCACATACTTCCCAGGTGCCCGGTAGGTATAAAGTGCCGTTTTACCTTTCACATCCACCCTTCCAGTTTCACCAAACGACCACTCGAAATTCTTACCCTCGCCATCCCCTTCCAGCCTTACTTCCTCGTTCACCACACCCGCTGTTGGGCCGCTGATCGTAAGTACACTATCCACAATGCTCCGTATGGTGTCGCGCACATTTACAGGAAACTGTTCTCTTAACTCGCCGTCAACAGTAAGCCGCACAATATATGAGCCGGGTTTTGCATAGTGATAAGAACCATTTTGCGTATTCGATTTCTCCCCGTTCCCAAATTCCCACTGCCATTTCGCAGCCTTTGGTGTATTATCGGTATATACTAAATCTTCATTTAAATAAATTTCGTCTTTTAAAATTCTTGCTTCAATTGATCTCTTTTCAAACAGAGAACTCTTAAAAAGGAAAATCAGGCCACTGAGCAGTAGTACAGCAAGAAGAATGTACAAAATCACGTAGCCCTGCGAATTCGAGTTGACCTGTTTGGTGTTTGTGTCAGACATATTAGCGTTTTTATAGGTTGATGTTTATTTTTTATTTTTGGGTAGATATGGTTTGCTGTAGTTGTCGCCGGGAGATCACACAATCATCAAGACTTCTTTTTAGCCCTTCAACATCTCTTAAATTGCCTTTCAATTCCTGTTTATCATAAAACAGAATGTCGTAAAGCTGAGAGGTCTGAATAAACGTTTTGTATCTCGAATCGGCCGCCCTCCTCTCATAAGCCGCCTTAATTGAATTAAGCTGATTCTGGATATCACTACGCAGAAAAACGGCCTGCACATTAGGATCAAAACGGATAATCTGCTTGTATGAAGAGTCAATTGCGGGCATGGTCTCTTTAACCATATCTTCAAAAGCCTGATTTTCACTGATTTTTACTTCAAGCTCCTGCTTCGATATCTCATAGCGCGACTTTGAAGTGTAGAATATGCCGAAACTCAACAGCCCGACGGCAATCACAAAAAGTGCACAGAAAAACAAAAACTGCTCTCTTCTCTCTTTTAAACTTAATTTTATCATGTTCGTAAATTAACGGCCAAAGCGGCCACTGCGAATTCGGGTAACGGCAGTACGGTTTGCTTTTAAACAGTGATCGAGCTGATCACGGTAACTTTCAATGCTGAAGCGGCTGTCTGACAGGGAATCCTGAAGACCTGCCATAGCACCCACATTATTATTGAGCTTATCATACAGGTCAAAACTGATACTGGAATACGGTTTTTTAGCGATCAGGTCTTTAATCCGGTAATTGGCATTCTGAATTTCGCCCAGCAAAATACCCTGTTTGCTCAATTCATCTGCATTGTAATTCCGGTATTTGGAAAGCTCTTTAAAACGTAACAGAATCAGATCAAAATTGGTATTGATTTCTTTCCGGAGCGAAGAAAGTTGCTCCGTTTCTTTTACTTTCTGCTCCAGCAAAACATACTCCTTATCTGATGCAGCAAAAAAAAGATAAATACAGCATAAAGAAAATGCCGTTAAAAAAGTAAAACTGAGAATGAAGCGCCAGTAAGAGCTTCGGATTTCGAGTGCATTAATAGGTCTCATAGAGAGTGGATATTAATTTATTACATTGTTGTAAAAGTAATCCGACGTCTCCCTTCGCTAAACCCCTCACTGAAATTTCGGATTAATTTTTGATCTATAACAAAATCAGGTTTTCGTTGTTTTAAACTAAAACGTTTTTTATTGTTAATGATTAATTTTACTTTTAACAAACACTAAGCCAAATTCCCAATGTCTGAAAATTTTTATGCTAAGCCTTTTCGTTTTAACAAACTTTTCCTCGATGCTGATCTTCAGACTACTGACCTCGGAAAGTCTATTTCGAACCACCTGGAGCTGATTATCTTTACTCGTTACGGAGAAAACCGTTATAACCACAATTTCGGTTGTGAGATATGGGATCTTGATTTCGAACTCATCGTGAGCGAAAGTATATGGGAAGAAAAATTCCGTAAATCTTTACAGAAGTCCATCAGTGAATACGAAACCCGCATTTACCAGATCGAGGTAGAGGTGCGGATTACCGAAGTCGAAAATGTATATCCCCTTCGTAAAATTACTGAGATCAAGAAAAAGGTGGATATTAGTGTCCGTGGTCTGATAAAGGCTACAGGAGAAAAATATTTTTTCAATATCGCACTTTTTTTAAGCCCACTCTCTACTTAATAAATTATCGCCCAAAATATTATACACATGAAACCAGGTTTTTATTCATCAAAGGAAGAAATCAGAAACAGAATCTTAAAAAATGCCGAAAATTTCTGGAACATCAAAGACAGTAACGACTTCGATCCCCTCATCAAACTGATCATCGACGCCTTAAGCAACGAACTTTTCAATGTAACCAATGATGTAAGGAACCTCGAAAACAGAATCTTTGATAAAATCAGCAGGATTCTCGCACCGGATCACCTCACCTCTGCCCTCCCTGCCCATGCTATTATCCAGGCCAGCCCGCTCGAAAATGAAGAACTCATTTCCCTGCATACGCAATTCTCCTTTAAAAAGAACATTCAAAGCCAGGAAGATGATAAAACGAAAAACAAAAAAACCGACATCTTCTTCAGTCCGCTCCATCAGGTAAAATTATTGAAAGGAGCCGTGAAATACGTAGCCACCGGCAGCCTCATCCATAAAATAGAACAAAATCAAAGAACACCCCTTGCAGGCAACTTTGCCAGCGCTACCCTCGAAAAAAACACGGTATACATCGGACTAAACGGCATCAAAGACTGGATGGAACTGGATAAATTAAATTTCTTTTTCGACTGGAAAAACTACGCAGTTCCCGACAATACCTATGATCTGCTCGCACTCGGAAAGTGGTTCTATCAGGATAATCCGGTCAGCGCCCACACAGAGCGTTTTATGGATGATCATTCTGCATCTAAAGTCAATGCGCCTTTCCACCATAAGCAATTACTGAATCTCATAAAAGCCGATGTACTCCATTTCTACAGCAACAGATTCATTACCCTGGCAGATTTAAATGACGTGGTGTCAACCGGCTCAGAAAAATGGCCTGCAGATTTTAATCAGGTCTTTCAGCCCGCAACATTACAGCAGCTGGAAAATGTACTCTGGTTAAAACTGGTGCTGCCCGCATCCATTACACAGGAAATGTTGAATGAACTGCATATCACCATCAACGCCTTCCCCGTAGTAAATAAAAAACTCCACCAGATTAAACACCGCCTCAAAACCATGAACAACGTCATTCCAATTAAAACGGAAGACCTGGAGCATATGCTGGCCGTGGAAAGCTTGAGAGATAATAAAGGAAAAAGTTATAATGAAATCCCTTATACCAACGAAAATGAAAAAGGAGATGGCTCTTTTTCTATACGATATGGAGGTACCGAACGTTTCGATACACGGAATGCCAAAGAATTGATGGATTATCTATTTGAACTCCTCCGCGACGAGAAGGCCGCTTTCTCTGCTTACGGACCAGATTTCTTAAGCACTACACTTAAAAACCTGGAACAGAATATCGCACTCATTGAGCAGAAAAGCCGTTCTGCGCTTCGCGCTGTGAAAGAGTTACCAAGCTACATCATCCTCAAACCTTTAGACGATGCCGATATCGTATTTCTTGATATCTGGGTTACACAGGCGGAAGAAGCCAATAAAATCAACGCCGGGAACAAACTTGCAGCTTATAACAATCCGAAACTAAATGCAGAAAGCATACAATTTCTTACCCAAACCAAAGGCGGCCGCTCAAAACTTACAGCAACCAACAGGGTGCAGGCCTATAAATATGGATTAACAACGGCCGACAGATTAATTACCCGCGCGGATATCATTAGCTTTTGCAAGTACGAACTCGCTGATAAAATTGTAGGGGTAACCCTGGCAAAAGGCTTAATACTCGATAATAAGCCCAATTCAGGCTTTATCAAAACCACCGATATCATCATCGAACCAGCCCCCTTTTCAGGCTTATCCACCGAAAGCTGGAATGAGCTGTTAGACCTCACACTGTCGAAAATAAAATTAAGAAGTACAATGAACATCCATTTCAGAATGATGCTGAAAACGCCCGGGTATAGCTTTGCCTGATGTACATCAGGCAATAACTTCGTTAGAGAAATACGGTGAATCCCAGATAGGCATTTTCACCGTCTTCACTTAAAGTTGTTTCCTGAAAATCGGGGTCGGTGAGTAAATCTACCTGCACCTCGGTTTCAAGGGGAACCAGATAACTTAAAGCCATATCCATAATCTCCCGGTTCTTTTTTCCAGGCATAAACCCAACCAGTTCGCCAGGTAAAGCAGGACCTATACTGATGTTCAGCAAATCATAATCAGGCATAAAATCATTGCCAATAATGGTATCAATCCCCAAATCACTTTTACCAAGCTCCATTTGCATATCATCAGCTACAGGTTCCGGTTTAACGTGACTGGAAATATCCGAAATCTGAATCGGGATATTAAAAAGTGCAGTCAGCACCTGAGAAACAAAAGGAATATCGTTCCTTCGGGTTTGTATTTCCGGAAGCAAATGCATCCAGATAATACTCTGCTCTTTATTAAGCAAACTAAACTCATCCCAGCTGTTTTCAAAAATCAGATTAAGGTGCGGATAGGTGGTTTTCTTATCCAGTTTATTCTCGTATAATTCAGCAATCAATCGGGCATGGTTCAGTTCGGCATCAAAAGGACTGAAAAATAAACGCGCTTCTTTTTCTTCTTCCCTCCGCTCCTTAATGTCTTTAATCATCCCCTCCTCATCCATCCCCGAAGAACCTCGCGGCGGACGATGAAACAGCCCTTCGGGCAACATATCATAAAGTCCTTCCCTGTTTACCGCTATGCGCACCCGGTCTTGCCGCCTGCGTTCACTGTAATACTGCTCCGTCTCTGCAATGTCTTTCGAAAAGGCCCGTTTATCGCCCCCAATGGGTAAAATTTCCAGCGCATCCGGATGGACTACCTCTCTTTCTATCAGGTCGGCAGCATGTACCACTGCTTTGTAATCGGTAAAAAGTTCGTTATTTACAATCTTTGCCTTTTTCATTTAAACATTCAGCTAGCTTCTTTGTTATTCGTTAAATTTATATTATCACTAAGACTAAGGATTAGAATCATTTCTTAAAGATACTATATTTGCAATACATCTTTACCTAATTTAACAATGGACGTTCAATCATTTTTTATACGTTATCTCTTATTTCCTTTAATTTTTTTAGTATCCGCAGCGGTACTTTCCATCATCAATAAGAAGAATCAGTTTCTCAATAACAAAAAACTGATCGTAAGTGTTCTGCTCACAGGCATCATTTTAGCATTGCCCGGCTTTTTAGGTTTCCTCAATTTTAATTTTATGCCCTGGGGATACATCATTTGCTGCATTTACTATGTTTTAACAGGTATTTTAATGGTTTACCTGCTCTCTAAATTTTATGCTGCACCACTCCTCGATCGCAAAGTATTTATTTTCTTTGCCGCATTTATCTCCGCATTATTAGCCGTATACCTGTATCAGCTTGCTTTCAACTGGCTCAGCGATGTCAATTTTGGCTGGTGGGGCGCAGGCAGTATCTCCTGGTTTTTCGTACCCCTCATTTTCTGGTGGGCCTATGTAGCCCTGCTCAATATCCCTTCAGAAATTTACAAAATCTGGAAGTATCCTGACGTTCCGCTGGATATCAATATGGATCACATCGATTTCAATAAACTCCTCGTTCTTGAACTGGAACTGTATAAAAAAAGCAGCGATCCTGAACCCCTTAAGGTGAAGGTAAAAGCACCGGCAAACATGAACTTCGGCGTTTGGTTCCATAAGTTTATCGACGATTACAACCTCAAGTTCGCCAAAAACCCTGTCGAATTCCGGGACGATCACCAGGATGGGTACCGCTGGATCTTTTTTGTGAAGACTTCTTTTTTCAAACGTAACCTCTTTATCGATCCCGATCTTGATATCGCTCAGAAC
This sequence comes from Pedobacter frigidisoli, assembly GCF_032678525.1. Lineage (GTDB taxonomy): Bacteria > Bacteroidota > Bacteroidia > Sphingobacteriales > Sphingobacteriaceae > Pedobacter > Pedobacter frigidisoli_A. The sequence continues at coordinate 1,044,629 of NZ_JAVTSE010000001.1, read as the reverse complement.
GGCATCTCAGAGAAAATGACCATCTACGCCAAACGGGTATCTGAAAACGTTAACGTCGCTCACGAGACCGGAGAAAGTGCTATCTTTATTTAATCTCACCTATAAAAAACATTTACTATGATTAAGCCTTTGAGATATAAGCCGATTAACTGGATAAATGGAATGAAACTCTCCAGCGGGCATTTTACCAGGAGCGACCTCTACCTCCAGGATTTTGTGCGCGATGCGGCATCTCTGCACCTCAATAACAGTAATTACGGTTTTCTACCCCCTTTTGCGGGATACAACAGCTCCCATGAAATCGAGATTACAGAGAAAGCAACAAATCACATCGAAATCAGGGTTAAATATTGTAATGCCGTAACCCCTGAAGGTTGCCACATTGATATCCTCCAGAGCGATGCCATCGACAACCTGGTGCACAATCATTATTTCGGACAGTCTGAACCCCGCAATTATGTAATCCTCCTCGTCGTGAATCCCTTCAACCGGGTGCCCGCAGGAATTCCTGATCCTGAAGAAAGCCCCCTGAGATATCCCGAACTGGCAAAAGCTTATAGCATTGTGGTATTACCTGAAAGTGAAATCGCCAGTCAGTTACCCGACAACTACTTCCTTACCATAGGTCAGGTATACCATGAAAATGGCCGCCTGACCATCAACAGATCATATATTGCACCTAGTGCAACCATCACCAGTCACCCAGCTTTAATCCGATATTATGAAACGTTCAGTGTTTTGCTGAATGATCTGCAACTGGCCTCTTTCAAAATTATCGACAAAACCGGAGGGAGAGACAACATCACTCCCCTGGGCAAAAATATCCGCCTCATCTCCGAAAAAGTGGTCGACTATATTGCCGCTATTTTTTACGATTACCGCAATGTGGCACACCGCGAATCACCATCCATGCTGGTAGGTTATTTCTCCAGCCTGGCGCACATCTTCTTCACCGCGATCAAATTAATCGATCCGCGCGAAAGGGAAGAACTATTAAAATATTTCTACGAATGGAAAGATGTTACCCCCGGTAATTTTGAAGAACTGCTTGCTAAAACCATAGAGCTGGTGTACGACCATAAACAAATCAACCAGTCTATGGTAACTGTAAATGAGTTTTTATCGGTTCTGGTAGCCCTATGGAATAAGTTGAGCGGACTGGAATACATCGGTCAGCGCAAAGAAAACATTGTAGTTGCCGAACAACAGGTTGTACACCAAGTACAGGCCCGCAAAACATGGACCTTATTGGATTAATCTCATTTCTTTAAAGCAATAAAATATAAAGCAAATGGCACAAAACGATAGTTAGCTATGCCAATATCGTTTTGTGCCTTCCCTGCCGCTACTTCCAAATTGACTTCACTGAAAACACTTCCAGCGCCTTAACCTCAATATTGGTCCCCCAGAAACGAAAGCCCTCTTTATTCTGATCGTCTGTTTTACGCTGCATTGAATATGAATAAGCACCACCATCAATAAATACCTCTATTGATGTTTTGTCAATATAGATGTCAGCAGATAGCTCCATGCTCGTCCGGTCTTCCGGAGAATAAAACATCCCTTTTACCAGATTAAAATTCATATCATAATCCAGTATCTTTTGCCCGTTTAGGCTAATACCTGCACTCGTCGCATGCGATAATTTAATTTTAGCTTTGATACGAAGTGTGCCTGCATCTGCAAAGGGTTTTAAATGGCTGTTTGCCTCATCAGCACTTAAAGCCGACCATTTATCCACCGGAGTAAACAGCTGTTCAGTCTCTTTAACAGGCTCACTGAATAGACGTACACCTTCTTTTGTTGTTTTCAGTTTCAGTTCTGTAGGCAACAGCATCATACCATTAAAAGGCATGCCCGGGTGATTCACCCTGCCCCAGCCAATCTGAATACGGCGCCCATCTGATTCAGGAATATTGGTAAAGGTTTGAGCAGCATAAATCGTTCCGGTAACATAGTAGTATTTCCCCGCTTCCGGTGTAAACTTCTTGCCGTCAAACGACCCGATCATATAATTATTCGATGCCCCGTACATCACCCATTCCGTTTTGCTTTTATCCCCATCAACAGGCAACTCAAACAAATCCGGACACTCCCAGAAACCGGTTGTGTGGCTTTGATACGTCCAGTCTTTTAGGTTATCCGAAGTATAGATCGAATGCCCGTCGCGCTCATTTAAAACCATCACCCAATGCTTACCCGGTTTATACCAGAATATTCTGGGGTCCCGAGTATCGACGCTGTTCCATTTTGCCTTCGAATCAATAACCGGATTCCTGCTGTACTTCGTCCACGTCCTGCCTTTATCCAGACTGTAAGCAATACACTGCGTCTGTTTATCAGCTGTATTCGCCGTGTAAGCGGCTACCATTGCCGGGGTTTTTCCTTTGTTGAAACCAGCAGTATTCTGATAATCAATTACCGTCGAACCCGAAAACATCGTACCCAAATCATCCGGAAACAAAGCGGTAGGCAACTCCTGCCAGTGAATCATATCTTTACTCACCGCATGTCCCCACGACATATTTTCCCACTCTCTTTCATAAGGGTTATGCTGATAAAAAAGGTGGTACTCTCCTTCATAAAAAATCATTCCGTTAGGGTCGTTGATCCAGCCCCGTTTGGTGGTAAAGTGAAACTGTGGACGGTTTTTCTCTTCATATAAAACATCCTGTCCATCAATTTCGTCAGCCTGATAGATTTTAGTCAAGCCACTTCCATCGCCCTCATAACTGATTTTAATCGTTTTCCCTTTCAAAGCACTTACATCACAAAAAACCCAGTATTCGGGAGAGCCATTCGCTAAGCGAATTACAAACGACCGCTCTTCTTTACCATTCACCTCAAAAGTCATCTTTTTTCTTTCCTGCTGCTGCGAAATAGGCAAATTCAGGTATTGTTTTGTCACCTTGATGGTAAGTTCTGCCGCATTTATCTGGTTACATATACCGAGAATCAATACAGTAACGAGGAGTTTGACAGTATAGGTTATGTTTTTCATATCAACTAAGTTATCTTTTTTACAACAAAAAATCAGGATGTAATCTCCTCTTTTTTTGCTACTTTAGCATTATATTCCTCCAAAGGTTCCATCAATATCCCTGATGATCACCTGCTTCAAAACACATCGATTACTCTACCTTTTCTCTACCTCAAGTCTACCCCCTGTCCACCTCCGGTCTACCCCAACCTCGAAACAACTGCAACACAACTCCGGGTCTACCTCGGGAATGCTCCACTACGAAGGCTTTTAGCACCGCCGGGGACTGCACAAGGTTACCCCCTGCTGCCTCCAAAATCGTCAGCACACACCAAAACGTGGCCACAACAACACCCGTAAAATTCCCGAAATTGACCTTAACTTGCCTGGGAGTTAATACAGTAGATGGCTGAAGAGCTCTCAAACCTTGCCCGAAAACGAAAGAGGCGCCCCCAATGACTTGGGTAGCGCCAGAGAACGTGACTATAATTAAGATTAGTGGAAGACAGCGATGTCGTTAAAAAATATCTTGCTGAAATCTGCTACCACACCATCGCCTCCATACCTGATTTTCTTAACCAAGGCACCGGTTGAGGCGTTGTAGATCAGCAGGTAATTAACGGTTGAGGCAGCCCCATAGCCCTGAATGCCATTGACCACGATATAATCCTTATTCCGGTCGTAACGGATAGCACCATAAATCATAAAAGGAGTGTCAGTAATGGTAATGAATGGCTGACTTAAAGACGATGCATTACCATCAACATATTTATAGATAGAAGTTCCTGAATGGTAGAAAACTGCATTCTCCTTAGTCGATGCGGTGAGCCTGGTAGGTGCATCAAGACCAAACGTACCTACAGCTACCGGCAATGCCACACCCGCAGTATCAAGATTGTTATCAATCGCTATCAAACGCGAGCCGGTAGATCCCCATAGTTTGCCATTTGGAGTCTGCGCAAATCCCCTTGTAATATTTGAAAAGCTTTTTGCAAGCGAGTAATTGCCCGCAGATACAATTTTAGCGCCGTTAGATTGTAAAAGATAAATATAATCACCCTTCTTCCACATGTCGCCGGTATTCACTGCACCAACCGCAGCTAATTTGTTCTGGATCGCCAGGGTGTTCAGATCTATCTGGTAAACGCCATCGTTCGCACTCACCAAACCCCTTGTGCCATCTACCTGAATGATGCTTCTCCAATTACTGGATTCCTGTACATATCTGGCCTCCTCCTTTAAAGTGTATTCATTTACCTTTACAATAGGCCCGTTCACTTTACACAGTAGGTAAATGCTGCCATTAATTATCGATGCAAACTGAAGGGTAGAAGTTTTAGCCGTGTTAGACAATATCTTTCCAGGATTTTCTTTTTCGTAAGCGCGTATGGAAAGGGTATCATCTCCATAGCGGTAAAAACTTACCGCACCCGAATTCTGAGCATAAGAGCCCTCGCCAATGACAAAAAAACCATTTTCGTATTTACGTGCAGCGCTATCTGAAACCGGTTCGGCTACGTTGTCCTTTTTACAAGAGTAGAGCAGCGAACTCACCAATACAGCACCGATTAATAGTTTTTTTGTGTTAAATTGTTTCATCTATTTATTATTTTATTTTAAAAGCTTCAGATCTGCAGCGCCACCAAACTCCGTTGATATTTCGCCAATATACCTCGACCGCTCATTGCTCAGGTCCGGATGAAAAGGGTTTCCATTATTGTTTTGCGCAGTGTATACCTTCACAAAGTCGACCGCATTTAAGGTTACCCTTTTCCCTGAAGCATCTACCGCCCAGTCGATATCAAATGTATTGTAACCCCTGCCCAACTTTTCCTGTAAAGCCAGGTATTCGCTGGAGCCATTATCAGTATAACCATATGCCAATGGTTTATTACTAATGATTGCCCCGGCCACTAAAGTGTTTTTCACCAGGGTACCCGTGAATGAGATGGTGCTGTTAGTTGCCCAGGACGGGAAATAATCCTGGCTGTGGAACTGGTTTCTCAATACCAGCCCCTCCTTACCCTGGTTATCTGTCCACCGGATATCATCACTCAGTGTAGCAGGCTTGTGGTAGGTAATGGAATAACCTTTAATTGTTGTCGAGGCATTATATTCACTCCCCGCAAGCTCATACCAGGTATCATCAGGTAAACCGTTTTTATTTTCATCCTTCATCACACAAACAATTCCGGGCTCAGAGAATTCCATACCCGAAGCAATCAAGGGATTGCCATAAATTCCCAGATCTGCCCCCGAACCATTTTCAACCGGATGATCAAAACCAAAAACAATAAAACCACCGTAAGCCCCAAGTGAAACCAGGCCGTTGCCCGCGCTACCGATCAGAATATCTGTTTTAACCAGGTCGTTGGTAAACTGTCCGGGAGCCTGTTTGAATTCGTAAATCTTATTGATGTAGGGAGATGAATGAACAACCGGATTCTCTTCCTCCTTTACCTCGCTCACCTCTTTTTTACAGGAAATAAGCAACATAGTGGACAGAATCAAAATTCCGGGAAAGTTGATTTTCATAGTATAAGTATTTACGGCAGCTGAAAAATACACACGCGTAAAGCAGGGCATCATTCAAATGCTCAATCTCATCGGCAAAAACAGCGACAAAACCTGGTTAAAAAATGATTATTAAATTCAAAGTCTCATTGTTAGTCCCAATCCCCGAGGACTACAAATCATAATGCAATTAGGCAGGTCTCCTGACTTACGTCCGATTTTCTGCCTTCCCATCATGATTTGAAACACGAAAGTGGCGAGAATAGAAAATCGTTATGACGCTTACAGTTGCGGGACAGTTGCGGAGTTTCACCGCATTCCCTTTTAATCCCGAACAAAGCCGGGAACCAAAAGCGTGGCAAAGGTAAAATTTAATCTTTAATACACAAACGTAAAATGCGCAGGAATATCTCCGGTAACAACCGACCATTTCTTCTTGCCATTGGGATCGAAACAATAAAGTGTACCCGGCGTAACATAATCCTTTGCATCGCTTACATACACATCTTTGGTGTTGGGATCAACAATAATCCCGTAAGGAATTTTTATCTGCGAATCAGTCCCATCAGTAATAAATTTTCTACTCATAACCGTTTCATCCTTAACGTTTATCATCGAATAGCTAATGGTATTTTTTTGTTGAATATAGCTCCACTCAGTGGCATAAATGTAAGCGGTATCATCGTCAATCCACAGATTACTGGCTGCAATGTCAAAAGTCTTTTTCACCTGATCTGTCCGGGTGTCGATCACATATAACCTCGAAGGAATGTGATAATAGTCGCCCCGCGAAGTCACATATAAATCGCCATAGCGGTCTGCTTTTAACCTGCTTAAATTAATGGCTACGTCAATCCTTTTGATTTCGGTAAAGCTGTTCAGGTCGATTACGGAAATAGTCCGCTCATAATTCGGCGGACTATAGCCACCTGAATTGGCGATATAAAGTTTTTCTCCAACGATCGCCATTTCCTCTGGCTGCCGCCCAACGTCCACTTTACGTTTAATTTCAAGCGTACCAGTATCAATCTCCGAAATGTTACCATCCGGCGCATTCGGATCGCCCACTTTACCCAGATAAGCACTCACGTAGGCTTTGCCTTTATTGAAAGTAATGTACCTGCAGTTGGTAATGTCAATCTGCTTAATTTTCTTAGCTGTTTTAGCATCCAGAATCTCCAGCTTATTGGAAACATTAACCACAACATATAGCTTCGATCCATACACGCCAATATCATTCCCCACATCACCCAGACCTTTTACAACTTCAGGATTGGCTTGTCCGTAAATGTTTCGCCGGTATACACCAGTGCGCAAATCAACATAATCAAGCGATGCCTTATTCATGTTCATATTGCCTTCGTTCAGCACGTATAAACCCTTCACTACACTGAGTGGAGTTGCAGGAAAAGCCGTTTCATTCTGCTCGGGGGTAACGCCTGGGTCCTTCCTGCATGCCCCCAGCAACGCAACAAAAAGGACACTTAACACCAATGTTATTTGGTTTTTGATCATATCGTAAAGCTTATTTTGAACCGGTAAAACCGGCGTGGCATAGGGAAGTTTGCAATCATTTCCCGATCCTGGTTAAAAATATTATTGACTTCCAGGTTCATTTTTACCGGCCTCCCCGATATCTTAATGCCGTAGCCCAATCCAGCATCGTGGGTATACCAGGGCTGCATATAATTGTAAACAGCGTTGTTCGCCGTACTCAGCTGATTGTACCGGTAACCTGAATAAATATAACTGTAATTGAATTCCAGCCTCTTCCAGTCCAAACTGCATACAAATGAGCCACTATGAACCGGAACATAAGGAATATTGAACGGATAAATTTCCCCATCGGTAACATCCCTCGCCTGCTGAAAGGTGTAGCTGATGGATGCATTGACAACAAGATTCTGTGCGATTCTCCAAACCGTTTGAATATTCGTCTCAACGCCCTTTACCGCCACTTTACCAATGTTATACATCGTCCAACGATACAGATTGGCACTCGGCACCGCCACAATCTTATCCTTAACTTCATTGTAATAGGCATCTGCTTGCAGAGCGAATGAAACCAGCGCTACATTTGCAGGTTTTAAAGTGTAGGTAAAACCCAGATTATACTGATCGGTAAACTCAGGCCTGAGCAGTGCGTTTCCAATAAAGGTATAATACAGGTCATTAAAAGTAGGAAGTCTGAAAATGTTCTTGTAAAATGCGCGGAACATCAGCTTTTTGCTCCCAAAGGGATGATAGGTTGCCATCAGTGTCGGACTAAATTCCTGTTTATCTCCGGCGCTGCTATACACCTTCACCCGGTCGAAAACAAATGTACCCAGCAACGATGCCTGAAAACTAAAATCATTCAGCTTGAATTCTGAAGCCAATGCAGCCAGCACGGTGTGCCTGGTGGGATATGTAAAACGATACAGGTTTGCATCCAAACCATTCCACTGATAATCGGCAGATAAAGAAACACCCCATCCTGGTGAAATGAAATACCGGCTGGCACCTGATAAATAGATCTCCTGCTGTCTGAATCTATTATCCTGGAATCCATCGAGTGTTACAAAATCAGGATCCAGATAACGAAGATAATCGTTGGCATACTTTGCATTGACCATCCAGGCATAAGTCTTGTTTTCATTGCTTTGAAAATGTCCCTGAATAAAAAAATTCCTGTCCCACTGCCGCTGATGATAATCGAACCTGTTCGCTACAATTGCTCCCGGCAATCCCCTTTCAGATGAATAAGCGTAAACCTTTGCCGACCAGCTTGAACTATCCTTTAACACTCCGGCAAACCCAAGCTCTGCCCTAAAAGCATTAATATCCGTGTTATTACGGCGGGCAGTGGTATCATAAACACCATTCGTATATCGAAACCGGTATTCACCATTGGCCTTCACCCACTCGGTGCTCAAGGAAAGTGCCGTATGGTTTGTTATTTTCTGATCGTATAAAACCGAAGGATTGATAAGGCCGAAGGATCCTCCTTTCAGACTCCATCTCACCTGACTCATTTCATCACCGGCTAACTGCGGCTGCCGGCTGCGCATGTAAATCGAACTTGCCGATGAGAACGCCTTTGCAGGCTGAAGGATCTCACTTTTTTGTCCGTTATACAGCGATACTTCTTCCATGTTATCCAAAGAAAACCTGCCCAGATCTACCTGCCCGTTCTGGGCATTCCCCATTTGAACGCCATCATAAAAAACAGTGGTATGGTTACTCCCCAGGCTCCGTACGTTCACGGTTTTCAAACCACCAACGCCCCCATAATCTTTCAGTTGAATCCCGCTGAAATAACGCAGGGCATCTGCAACAGAAAAACTATTTAACCGCTGTAGCGCTTCGCCACCAATCACCTGGGCCGGACTGGCAGAACTATTGACAATACCTGTTTTTTTGCCCTGAACCCTAACTTCCTTAAGGTGGTTGACTTTTGCTGAATCTGCCTGCTGCGCGTAAATGTGGGTACATAACAAACTAAGGCCGGTAATTAAACAGCATTTCATTAAAACAGAAAGCGGCATCTCAGCTTTATTTCGCCGTGAATTACATGCCGGTTCCTTTATCACTTGAGTAATCGGGCTCGTAACGATAGGATTTAAAATATAATTGAATAACAGATTCTGTATCTAAACCCCAATTCCCGAGGGCATAAATAACCAATACAAGTGGCAGGTCTTCTGACTTATCTCCCGGTATTTCCAGCCTTCCCGCGCTGAAGACAGCACAGTGGCAAACTGAATAGAAATCCGTTATGGAGCTTACAGCTGCGGGACAGTTCCGGATTTACACCGGATTCCCTTTTAATCCAAAACATCAGTTGAGGAACCAAAAGCACGACAAAGGTAAAAATATCTGGCTGCTTACTAAACAAAGCCCGGATTTTTGAGTAAAAAAAAACGCAGCCTGGTTAGGGCTGCGTTTCAAAAGAAAGCAGTTAGTCTTTATGCTAATTTAACGTTTACCGCGTTAATACCTTTTTTACCATCTTTTACTTCGAATGTTACTGAATCATTTTCTTTAATCTGATCCTTTAAGCCTGTAACATGAACGAAGATTTCGTTCTTACTTTCATCATCAATGATGAAACCAAAGCCTTTCGACTCGTTGAAAAATTTTACTGTACCTGATGCCATAATAATGTTTTAATGTTTACTGTATAGGTTTGATTAGGAATGCAAGATAGAAATTAGTCAGATTGTTTAAAAGAAAAAATAAATGATTTTTTTGTGGATATTTCTCAAAACCACTTTGGGGAATACGTCGTATATGAAAACTATTAGTGTAATGATGTCGGATATCTTAATAAATCATATGCAAAAATCTACTTTTCTTGATCCTTTGTTCAGTTTTTTCGAGAACCTACACCCGGTACCAGAAACCTTAAAACTGGATTATCTGTTGAATTGCAGCTTGATTAACATCAAAAAAAACAAATTTATCATATCCCCAATCGATCATAACGAGTCACTTTTCTTTATTATCTCTGGCTGTGTACGCGGTTTTGTAAAAGACCGGAATAAAGACATTACTACCCGTTTTGCATTCGAAGGCGAACTGATCGGCGCCATCCGCCACCCTGATGGCATTGAAATCCATTCTAAAGAATACCTTCAGGCATTGGAAGACTGCACCCTGATCCGTATTCCCTACAGCGTGATTGAACTGGCTTATAGTAAATATCCCGAAGCCCACATTGTTGGTCGGAAAATATTTTCATTACATTATTACATGGCATCCGAGCGCGCAATACTAGCCCGGATTCCCATGGCTGCCGATCGCTATGAAACCTTCTTAAAATCCGGAGCATGCCAGATGGACCGCGTACCTTTGCGATGCCTGGCCAGCTATCTGGGCATGAGAATGGAGACGCTTAGCCGCATCCGTGCAGCAGAACAGGTGAAATAGCACCACAAAACCTATCGCAGACAATCTCTGTCCATAAAGATGACCTTAGTGCTTTGCGTCAGCAGGAGCATTTGTGGTTGAGTCAGCAAACATTGGAGTGGTATCTGTAGCAGTGCTATCCAACTTCGAGGTATCAGGATATTGATAAGTGCTGTCGGCATTTTCCTGATCAGCTTTCTTTCCGCTGCAAGAAGATAAAAACAGAATGGCAGCGGCAAATAATGTAAAAAGAAAATTTTTCATGGTTTAGAGTTTTTATGTAAAATCATGATGAAGGCATATTTGTTTTAAAATTCTGGATATTCATCCGGTTTTGTCATTTTTAAAGCTTCTTTTTACACCCACAGGGTGTGAAATTTCAATAAACCAAATGGCCTAACAGCCTGTTTACGATATATAAACGGTAATTATCGTTTAACTATTGCCATAATTAGTGAGTTGTAGCTGATGTGCTTTTTTTAATGCAATCTTTTTACCATTTTTGAACTTCACTGAAATGAACCTAACGCCAACACCTCTTGCCGAACGCTGGATACCCTTTGGGGGACAGTCACCAATGATTCCCGTTTTCAAAGCTTTTCATCCGCTAAATGCTGAAATCGAAAAAGTAATTAACACGCAAACCTTCCCGGTAGAGTTTGCTAAAAATAAACATATTGCGTCGCCCCTTAAACGCAATAAATACATTTTTTTTATTCTCAAAGGCGCAGTACATGGCTTTATCAAAGCAGAAAGCAAGAAAATAACCACCTGGATCGCAGTTGAGCAGGAGCTTGCTGGAACGATTAGCAATTTATGGCACGGTGGCGAATCCGAAGAATACATCGAAACGATAGAGCCTGTTCTGGCAATTGCCATTCCACATGAGATGTCGCTATACTTATATGAACACTTTCCAATAGCCAATTATGTTGGCAGGAAAATGACTGAGCTTTATTATCAAGGTGCATCTGAAAGGGCTTTCATTGCCCGCTTACCAACGGCAAAGCTTCGGTATCATCGCTTCCTGGTAAGTTATGGCCATCTTTTAGAGCGTGTGCCTCTTAAATATATTGCTTCCTTTCTGGGAATGAGGCTCGAAACGCTCAGCAGAATCCGATCGGAAATGGTAACAAGTGGAAAAAGCGGCAAATCGGCCTTTCAACTAGCTACCTAACTGCAGTAAGCAATCTTTAATCCGCCTGCTCCATGAATGGCTTCAATAGAATCATAAGTTTTGTAACAGGCCTGTTCACCGAATTAACGCCGGCAGGCATCAGGCGAATTGGCAAATCTGAACATCAGCAGGTACTCCGGCTTTGGGAAAAATCGGTAAGGGCCAGTCACGACTTTCTTCATGAGCAGGACATCATCGACTACCGCGTCCTGATGGAAGATCAATACCTAAAAAAAACCAGGCTTTATGCTCTGGAAGAAAATGGAATGATGAAAGGCTTCATCGGACTATCCGGCGACCAGATCCGTTTGCTTTTCATTTCCCCGGATAGCATGAGGATGGGTTTTGGAAAAAAACTGCTCCACTTTGCGATCAAAGATAAACAAATCAAAGAGGTGGATGTAAACGGACAAAATACTGCCGCTTATCAATTTTATCACCGGGCTGGTTTCAGGATCGTTAAGAAATATCCTTTTGATGGTGCAGGGAAACCCTATCCGGTATGGAGCTTAAAATTAGTAGAAACCGTCGGCTAAATGCGCCTTGAATTCATAAATAACAAAACTTAAGGGGCTCATCAGTGTTATAATTTAAAACACCGTTATGATGAATCTTCTTAAAATCAGCTTAATAGCCATTACCGCATCAGCATTATCTTCTTCAGCAGAGGTAAATATTAAAACAGGCGATATCGCTTTGGTTCAACGGGGCAGCCAACAAAATAGTGATGCTGCGTTGTTAAACGACCTGAACGCACTTTGTATCAAACAACTGCGGGCATCAGCACTTGCCAGTCAGCAGGGCGGTACCAAAGCGGGTGATTGGGGAAGCCGGCTGTCTGTTACCTTAAGCAAATTCAATGATGAAATCAGGATACTGGCAAAAAACAAAAAAATTGTGCTGAGCAGTGCACTCCCTGAAGGTGGACAACGGCCTGATGGACGCGTGGACTCATCTCCCGAAAACCTTCGCGACACCTCAAGAATTAAGAATGGCGGTGGAGAAGCCGGATATGAAGGGACAAAAAAAGTAGAATCTGTAGGCGGTATTAACGATGCCGCAAGCAATGCGCTTATCGAAAGTTTGAAGAAACTGAAAGGCGGGGCTTTCGATAAAGCTTACCAAAACCTGTTAATCAGCGATCGTGAGACCGCACAAACACTGCTTACAAAAGCAGCTCAGTCATCCGACCGCGATATAAAAACATTCGCTGGCAGGTACCTTCAAAAGCTTAATTCTGCAAAGTTATAGTTTGTATTCAGCGCAAAGAATACCTTATCTTTGGAAAATAATGCCTGTCCCTATGCCTGAAATACCTTTCCTTGATGCCGCAAAGATCATTGAGGTTTTTGCTCAAACCAAAACTGCAACAGCTATTCACGTTGGAGAAGATGCGCACATTCAGTTTGCAAATGATACCATGCTGAACATCTGGGGAAAGGATAAAAGTGTGCTCGGAAAGTCTTTGGCAGACGCGCTTCCCGAACTCGTTGGACAGCCATTCATCGAAATGTTCAGGAAAGTGTGGTTGGAAGGTTTAACCATTTCCGGTTCAGATACCCCGGCAGAACTCAACATTGATGGTAAAAACCAGATTTTTTATTTCGATTTCGAATATCGGGCTATCCTAGATGACAATGGCAAAACCATTTGTATTCTGCACAGTGCTGTCGACATTACGGAGCGTTATTTAAAACAACATGCCATTGAGGAAGCCAGACAGAATGCCGCCTATCTGGCACGGGAGCAGGCGCATAGTGAAGAGCTCGCTGGCAAAAATATCGATCTGGCCGCTGCACTGGAAGAACTCAGGCTCGCCAATCAGGAGCTTGAAACCACAAAAATAAGTCTCCAGCAGCTTAACGAACGTTTAGATAGCAAGGTGCGGGAAAGAACAGAAACCATCGCATTTCTCAATCAGGAACTCGAAGCGTCCAATGAAGAAATCAGGGCATCCAATGAGGAACTGGCTGCCTCGAACGAGGAGATGTATAAATTCACCCAGGAAATCACGGGTGTATATGAAAAATTAAAAATCAGTCAGGATGATATTGAATTAGCCATCAGCGCTGCCGGACTCGGGACTTTCGATCTGGATCCGGTTACCGGAAAATTTGCCGGTAATGATACCTTAAAATCCTGGTTTGGCCTTCAGCCTGAAGATCTGATTGAACTCGAAAAGGCAACTGATGTAATCTCCCCAACAGATAGAGAGCGTGTAACAAATGCTATAGCGCAGGCACTCGATTTCAATTCCGGAGGAAATTACGAGGTGCTTTACGCCATCAGCAATCCCGAAAATCCAATTCCTAAAATCGTTAAAGCAAAGGGTAAAACGCTCTTTGACAAAAATAAACAGGCCATCCGCCTTAGCGGTGTTTTGCAGGATGTTACCGAACAGGTAACCAGCGAAGAGCGGATGCAATTACTCATCAGCAATCTCGAAGCCAGCGAACAAAGGTTCCGCAGGCTTATTGAACAGGCTCCGGTAGCCATTACGGTATTTAAGGGACCCGAATTGATTATTGAAAGTGCAAATGAACGAATGCTTGAAATCTGGGGTAAAACTTCAGCTGTCGAAGGAAAAAGATTTGATGAAGTCTTACCCGAAATCGCCGATCAGCCTTTTATCAATATCCTGCAGAAGGTACTGGAATCCGGAGAGCCTTATCATGGTGTAGAGAGCAAAGCCATTATTTTGAAAGACAATGTACCGCAGGAACGTTATTTTAATTTTGTATACCAACCTATCGAAGAGGAGAACGGCAATATAGAACGGGTATTGCAGGTGGTCACAGAAGTCACAGAACAAGTCAATTCACGTCAGGAAATACTGGAAGTGAACAACAGGCTTAAAATTGCCATGGATGCCGGTTCTCTTGGCTCTACAGAGGTAGATCTCGCTACCGGAACCATGGTTTGTAATGACGAGTTTAAACGTGCTTTTGGCCGCAACGTTGATCAGGACTTTGTATATGCAGAAATGTTTGAGGCCATGTTACCTCAATACAGAGACCGGATCAGGTAACTGGTTACGGTAGCCAAAGAAAATCACAGCATTTACCGCGCTGAGTATGAGATCGCCTGGCCAGATGGATCCATCCACTGGATTAGTGCACATGGAAGGGCAAGGTATGACAGTGATGGAATTCCGGTAAAAATGGTTGGCGTGATATCAGACATTACTGAACACAAAGCCGATGAGCAGCGCAAAAATGATTTTATCGGAATGGTAAGCCACGAGCTCAAAACGCCCTTAACTTCACTTACAGGTTATGTGCAACTGCTTCAGGTTCGCGCAAAAAAGAATGACGACGCTTTTGCATCTGGTGCCTTGGAGAAAGCAAACAACCAGCTGAAGAAGATGGCGAACATGATTAATAGCTTTTTAAATGTATCGAGGCTTGAATCTGGAAAAATACATATTCATAAACAGCACTTTAATCTTGCCGAACTGATTAGCGAGGTCGAAAGCGAGTTTACCGTAACAGCAAACAGCCATAACATCATGATTGCAAAATGCGAACAGTTAACGGTAGATGCGGATAGAGATAAAATTGGCCACGTACTGAACAACCTCATCAGTAATGCAGTAAAGTATTCTCCTCCTGGAAGCACTATTGATATTTCCTGTAGACAACACGACAACTTCGCCGTGGTATCAGTAGCTGATGAGGGCAGTGGCATCAGGCAAGAGGATAAGCATAAGCTCTTCGAGCGCTATTATCGCGTAGCCGATCAGCACCTTACCATTGCCGGCTTTGGTATCGGGCTATATCTGTGCGCAGAAATTGTGAGCAGACACCATGGTGAAATATGGGTAGACAGCGAATTGGGTAAAGGCTCTACCTTCCACTTCAGTTTACCATTAACATAAGGGTTTAGTCGATCCAGCTGTCGTATATTTCCTTTTGTAATGCATTTGGCTCCTCCAGTTTGCTGATTTTGAATGTTTTCTCTTTCCGCTTTTGTAAAACAAGGCTGATCAGCTTTTTTTCTCCTGCATTCTCCACCAGTAATTTCACCGTATCTCCCGCAGTGGACGATTCCAGGGTTTTGTACCACAGCTCGGGCGTTGCCGCAATTCCGTTAACCTCAAGGAGATTGCCCCCGCTTTTAATCCCCAGATACCAGGCAGGCGATTGATAATCAATTGAAGCAACCTTAATGAAGTCACCTTGCTTACGGATATTCAACCCCGCCCATGAATCGTATTGAACCGTACTCACTGTATCAATTTTTAGTCCTCCCATTGCAAAATATTTTGGATAATCAGGCGCTTTTACCGTTGAGGCATATTCGAATATTTCAGGCATTGGAATACCTGCCATTACCTCACATTCCTTTCTGAATTCCTTTTCTGTAAAACCCCGGTTCAGCTTTTTGTAGTATTTGTAGTAAAGCAAGCGCATCAAATCGTCAAGTGACTTTTTATTTTTAGTGGCATTTCGAATATTAAAATCAAGCATTATTCCCAGAATGGGTCCTTTATCATAGTAAGAAATGGTTTTGTTGAAGGTGTCATTCACCCTTCCGTTCGGACCATCGCTCCAGGTATTATAGCTGGCTTGTGTAGCAGATTGATACAGATGGCCCGGTTGATTCTCATAATTCTTAATATTCTGCTGCAGGTCCTGAAAAAAGTCTTCCGGAGTGATGATGCCTGCTCTCCTGGTAATCAGGTATTCATAATAAACGGTAAATCCTTCCGATACCCAAAGCATATTAGTATGGTTCTCTTTGGAGTAATCAAACGGACCCAGCTCTATAGGGCGTATTCGTTTTACATTATAATGGTGAAAATATTCGTGGGCAATAAAGTTGTATAGTTTTTTTCTGGCTGCTGTTGTATTAAATCCTTCCCCGCCACTAAAACTCAATGAAGATGAATTAAGGTGTTCTATACCCCCACCCCCGGCGCCTATGGATAAAAAGCTGTAGTGGGTATAGGGAATTTCACCGATAATGGCGCTGCCGGTTTCCACGATTTTTTTAAGATCATTCATGAAGCCCTGACGGTCAAATTCAGGGAGTTTGTAACCAATAAAATGATGGGGTTTGTCCGCTACCTCAAAGGAAGGCAGTACCTCAAGTTCACCCATTAAAAACGGACTGTCATACAACACATCAAAATTATCGGCCAAAAAGGTATGCCTTTTACCCGGAATGGTATCCAGACCTGTTGCCACCAGCGAATTCCATTTTCTGTAGGGTTTCATCTCCACACTAACCGGGTTTCTCAGTTCCTGATCCAGGTATAAAAACAAACCTCCGGGGGTAATGTAACCTCTTGATTCGTCGAGATATACATTCCCAACAAATGGAACAACAGCCTTTACATCATAGCTGATGTGTACAGGTTTTCCATTGTTCTCAACATGCCACACTTCCGGTGCAGTTTTTTCCCATTTCAGGTTTTTCCCACTCGCATCAGTTGCGCTAAAATTCTGAACTGCTCCGGCAAAATCAATCAGTTGGTAATAGCCGGGTGTCCATGTACACATTTTAAAATCCAGCGTTTTACCCGGACTTGTACTCATGAGAGATACATGATAGAGGTGTTCAGCTGCTTTTTCCATAGAAACTGAATACTGCATGTGAATCGCTTTCTGCTGCGCGCCGGCTACGGATATTGAAGAAAAAACAATGCTAAATAGAAGTAGTTTATGTAGAAGTTTCATAATAAAGCGTAGAAACCAAATATAATAATTTCCAGAGATGCCCCTTGATTTGTTCGCCTTAAAGTTTGAAGTGTAGTTAATAAAGTGCGCTGGCGGTGAATTCAAGGAGATTTTATAACAAAAAAGTGGGTTTAAAGGGGTTTTGAATGGGTTTTACCTGCTTTTACCCAAGCATGACCCAAGGAATGTCCAAGGAAAGTACAAGGAAAATTCAAGCGAGTTACCTGCGACGGTACTACGAATATACTGGACAGGCCGAACTGCGGCAATGCTAATTGGACTTCGTTTTATAAATTAAAGTATCTCTTCAAGCTCCCTTAAAACCTCGTGTTTGCTAAAATTGGCTATGGCTTTACCATAAACAGATTCAATATAGTTTTCAGAAGCACGACCTTTTCTAAAAAGTCGAATGCTTTGTATGAGGTCCTCTATCATTAGCCAATCCTGGTCTATCATCTCAGACTTTTGTTCCGGCGTCCCAAGCCTGGCCCAACCATCAATATCGCCTTTATAATACTTGTAAATTCTTATTTTCTCTTCTGTTATCATTACTAAATTATCCCACTCTGAATTAGTTGACTCCAATCCGGTTCATATCATTAAGTTCTTTGATTATTGCTGATTCTAATCTGTTATAATTGATCTGATAAAATCAAAACTAAACTTATCTTCGTTCTGATACCTGTTTGCCACTTCAGGCTTATCTTTTAGCAGTGCAAAAAGTGCTTCGTCCCGTTCTTTCCGGCTAAAGGAAATTCTACTGGTTTTGATAGCTATGATTTCCTGCCCCTGTTTTTTAACATACCAGGTTACACTTGACGAACTTCTTCCATCATATGAAACTGAGGTTTCTATCAACTCGTACAAGGTAATCTTACCTGAAATTACCCTATGTGCGAACAGGATATTTTTTTTATCCGGTAATTTTACAGCCTCACAATCTGTTGGGTATTTTCTGGTTTTTTCAACATGAAAAGATTTTATTTCATTAGTACTATACTTTACTTTCTCACTGCCGCCCTCCGGAATAAATTTGACCAAATAATCAAAATAATTTTTGACTTCTCCTTTGATGGTATCGTTTTGGAGCGTCACAACATATTCGGATTGGGCCTTAATGGTTTGAGCAAAGCAAAGGGATAAAATGAAGAATATGAGCGTCAATTTAAATGTTTTCATGATACTTATCTAGTTTATTTTATCATAATTCAGATAAGTTCACGAAGGATTGATCATATTGGAAATATAGCCAACATCCATTAAATTCCTTACAAATTAGAAATCCAATTCAAGAATAACAGGAATAAGATTCCCAAATTGTAAAAAAAATATAACATCATGTGCCAATTCGAAAAATGGGGGCGGATTCAACTATATCATAATAAAGGTTTTGTGTATTCCATCCTGGTTATTATTTCCGGAGGAGGATCTCGCCTCAGAACGCCTTATTAAAATTAAAAAGATTTTATGTAGACGGAACTACCTTAAAATAGTTCGCTCGATTGATCAAAGTGGACAGTGTATAACCTTCGTAAAACTCTTATCAATTCACAAGTTACATTATGTTTGTGAATATAATGTAGATAAGCTTTACCCATTGGAGTATTGATTTCAAATATATCACCAATTTTTATTCTTGTCATCTAATAATAGCTGATTGACTTCACCAAACTATAGCCCCATTCTAATTGGGTGGGGATTTCAATTAACAGAAAATACTAACTAAATAAATAAGATTAAAGTATTTAAACCAAACAGAAAAAGCAAGTACTCGAATATAATGCCAGATTTTGAAACAAGTACAATCTCGCTCGGCACTTGCTTATTGTAAATTATCTTCACCTTACTACCAGTTCTCAACATAGACGCTGAAAATCCATAATCAACTCTAACAATGAATTTAACCCCATCAAAAGTTGTGAAGGTAATATCTAGATAAAAAGAAATTTTATTGTGTTTTATAATTTTTTCTATAGAGTCAACAAAACCTTCTGTCTCTAAACCATATTTGATTAGTTCCCTACGTTTTGAAATTTTCAATATTCCTATCTACATGATACCGGAACTGAAAATTATACCAACAATAAATTGAATATTTCCCATTTTACTTTTTATTTGTCACGTCATAGAAATAACTCTTGACCAACTCTTTTACGCGATGTTTACCGTTGACGAAATTTCACCTCTTATTAAGCGGTTAATCTTTCATATTAATTGTATCCTTTGAACACTTTATACTTTTTATGATCTATACCATCATTCCTGTAAACCCTTAACAAGAGGCTATTAGGGGCCTTCAGTATAGAATCGCCCACATGAAGTTGCTCATCTATATTAAATGTTTCACTGTAAAAGAAGTTATTATAGCCAAATGAAATATCTTCGGTAATTTTTAACTTAAAACCAGTGGTATTCTTCTGATAGTAATAAATTTTGTATCTAGCTCTATCTCTTATTACTTTAATAATATGAGAATTAATTTCCCTCTCTAAAATCCGTTTGTTATAGGAATAGTTATCATACATAAAATAGATAAGAAAAAAGGCCAGTATTAGTAGTACTATTGGTATCATTACTTTTTTCATAACTTAATTTATTAAATGTTCTCTATTTCTGCAAGGCATCAGACTTGATAAATCTTCCAGTACCTGTAATTGAAACAAATTATAATGTTGCAGAAGCTTTTATATTAGCGCCAGCGGCACGTAATTCAAGTCCTGCTCCAACACCGGCTGTCAGTTATTTCCATCAGATTTTCATCCTGATCTATCTGCCATACATTACACACACCGCCTCCATCAAAGTCGGCAACAGCCGTTGCTTTTGCAGTGAAGGTATTGTTCGTTGTGGCAGTAACCTCAATTTTATAATTAGCCTTACCATCTTTTCCATCACTGTTCAACTGTCCCTAAATCTTGTTGTACTCAGAGAATTTGTCCCTAATTTCCTTGTAACCTTACCAACAGGAGTACCTGTAGATTTCATAAGGGATACATCAGCAAGTTCAGAATAGCCATTTCTATGTCAATAATTACCATTTTGGAAATGTTGCAAAGCTAGTAGTGTGCAAATTAGGGCTTGGTATTTTTCATTATTGTTTTGCGAGATACATTGAAATCCTTCATCACTTCGTCGCCTATGACCACATCAATATTCATGTCTCAGCACAAAATTATCAACGCAAAGTTAAAGAGATGTACAAATATCACAAACATGTGATATATTTGCTTTATGGTTTAGTGATCAAGTATAGTCTTCATCAAGTTTTTAAAAATTATTTATAAAATGATCAAAATTAAAATCCTACCATTAGAAGGAATCGAGATTGAAAACATTGGAAAACTTTACCTGGGACAGGCTAAACCGGACATTGAAAAATTACTAGGCACTCCTTCTGCCAATTCAAATTTACAACAACTTTTTTATGACCACTACGAACTCCGTATCGACCTTGATCATAATGAAAATGCGGAGTTCATAGAATTCATCTATGGCCCGTTTCAGGAAAGAACGGAGCTTTCCATTTACGGGATCAATCCATTTCAGATTGGAGCGGATAAACTTATTGAAATCCTTAAAGAAAAAAATAAGGGAAAAATAGACGACAGTGAAGCTGGATATAGTTATGCGTTTTTAAATATCTCCGTAGGAATCTGGCGGCAGTCGACAGAAAAAGGCATTGATGAAAGCATCGCAGAAATGAAAGCTAACCAAGAGTATGAGGAAAACAAAGATTGGCTCAATGAAGATCTAAATAAGGCAAAAAATTTCTGGACAATCGGGATTGGCGTAAAAAACTATTATGAATAACCTTTTAACAAAATTCGCAGTAATACTAATTGTTTTAATTAACGGTTACTCTGCTGTCGCACAAACAAAATACCAAAAGGACTTGATCGAATTTTGGTCTGACATCAATGATAACTATGCATACCTCGACCAACAAAGCATTGATTGGAAAAAAGTTAAAGCAATCTACGAACCACAGGCCGAAAAAATTTCAAATGACAATGAATTTATTCGGTTGCTTGAAAATATGTTGAATGAACTTTACAATGGCCATTCATCATTAGGCACAAATCTAAAAACATCCAACAGGTTAATTCCGTCGGGTTCGGATCTATATATTGAAAAATCAGGAAGCCAGTATATTGTAAAAGATTTAAGAAAAGGTTTTGGGGCAGATTTAGCTGGATTAAAGATAGGAATGGAAATCACCCTGTTCAATGGAAAACCTATTGATGAACAGCTAAAAAAATTCCTGCCAAAATTCACCGACCAATACAATCAAAAAATGTATCAATATGCCATTGATATGCTTTTTGCGGGAACGCCCGATACAAACAGGGAAATTGTTGCCATGGAAAATGGAAAGCCAACAACTTTCCATCCTGTCAGCTATGGGAATAGGAATGAACTTTCCTACAATAAAATACTCAATAACAGCACCGCTTACATCAAAATAAACAACTCCCTGGGAAACAACAATCTTATTGCAGCATTCGATCAGGCACTCGATAGTCTATTTCATTATAAAAATCTGGTTATCGATTTAACGGAAACCCCGAGTGGCGGAAATTCTACCGTCGCCAGAGCCATAATGGGAAGATTTACGGGCAAGCTTTTACCCTTCCAGGTTCATGAATTTGATGAAAAAGAATACCAGACCAAAAGACATTGGCAAGAATATGTAACGCCGCGCAAAAAAATCTACACGGGTAAAGTTTATGTTTTGGTGGGTCATTGGACAGGAAGTATGGGAGAGGGAATGGCGATTGGTTTTGACGGTATGGGAAGGGCAAAAATTATCGGGACAAAAATGGCAGGTCTGCTGGGTGCAATTTCGAACTTTCGGATGTCGGGAACTAAAATCGGGTTTCAATTTCCAACAGAAAGACTTTACCACATTAACGGAACACCAAGAGAAGATTTTCTGCCGAAAATTTTAACCCAAAATATTGAAGAAACGATGCAGAAAGCCCGTGAAATAAAATGAAGTAAACACCCAAATCAGAACAAGCAATTATTACCCAAAAAAATTTCAATTGAATCCAAAGACTGAAAATTAAAAGATAAAAATGACTAGAAAGCTAATTTCCCTGGCCATGATTACGCTGCTGATTAATGCCTGCGCCACCACAAAAAACTTTAAAAGCACGCAGACCGGTCAGGAATGGAAAGCCACTTACGGTAGCTTTAATGCCATAGAAAAACTAAAATTCGGTGCGCAGAAGGATGCTGTTTTGTATTTAAGTTCCCAAATCAATACTGATAAGGGAACACTGGATTTACTGCTGAATAATCAAAAGTTAACAGAAAAGCATCAAGTAAACCATTACCGGATAAATCTTAATAAAAAGGCGGTCATCAATCTAGCGGGCAAAAATGCAGCAGGTTCATTCAGCCTGAGTTACCCAATTTACAAGAAAAAAGATACCCGGATCATTTACAGAACGAATATCGAACTCTTAGCACTGAGCTATCTTCTGGCTAATTACGAAGACTTTACAGACTTTTCTGGCAAAGCACCCGTTTTTAAGGATTTATATGCGTTGACTTCAAAAATAGCCTCCGATTTCAAACCCTTTTTAAGCTCCAAAAACCTTGAGGTAATCAAAACCTATCTCGAAAGGGATTTCTATCTGCATTATTCCAATTTTATACTGAGCCTGGATGACTTTCCAAACGCGAAGGTGACTAGTGCTGCCGATATCACGCATTTCAAATCAAGAGAAGATGCAGAAAGATTTGTAATCGCCTTCAACGGTTTTTTCAAAGAAGTTCAGTTCCAGGATTTCCTGACCAGATATGCTCCATACTACAAAAAGATGACTGAAGAGGTTTCTATAAACCTGCCCAAAGAAAATTTCATTTCAGAAATGGAAAACTACTTTGGCAAAAGTGTATCTCAGTATGTCCTCTACCCAAGTTTAACGCTCCCCTTCAGCTCTGGTTTTGCAGTTGGAGATAGAAATACAATCGGAAATATCTTTGCAAGCTTTAACCAGCCCGAGGAAATAAACGATGTGGCAAAGCTCAAGTTAGGTTATAGCAATGCTTTGTCGCTCCGAACAATTTGCATCCATGAGTTCGGCCACTCATTCGTCAACCCAGCGATAGACAAAGCAGATGAAAAAACGGTTGAGGAAAAGGCTTTTCTTTTCGACCCCATCAAAGATAAAATGAGCCAGCAAGGTTATAATCAGTGGAAAATCTGCCTTTACGAACATTTTAACCGGGCCAATGAAGTGATTATAGCGAGGCACCTGGGCGATGAAGCCCAGGCAAATGTGATTTTAAAAGACAATATCGAAAACCGTTCGTTTATCTATCTACCACAAATCATTGAAAAACTGGAGTTTTGGTACAATAATGAATTCCTCGATAAAACTTATGAAGGAAAAGTGGAAGAAATCATCTCAGAATTAAAATGACTGCCTAAAAGGATTGATGTATTCAATTGGTATGACAGGGAATGAATGCAAAAGTAACTGGCTCATTAGGTAATTCATGATTACTGGCTTAATTTACCTTAACTTCCATAATTTTTAACATGGTTCAACTTCCTTAAGTTTCATCCCTAGAATCAATTCATTTATTAAAGCATCAACATTAGAGATGTATATACCAAACGGAGAATTATGTTGATAATGAACCTTATCTCATCTCTTCTAATCATTGTCAGCTCTATAAAATATTTTTGATTTAATTGCATAACCTCATAATCTTCAGAATTGGACTCACTTTTCCAAGTATGAAAATGTCTATTTGTATCATTAATAATTGATTTTGAAAGTTTAATAATAACTTCTCAAAGCTCTTTTTCAGGTAGACTAACTCATCTGAAAATTCTACTCTCAAATAGTGATTATAAATAGATCAGATCGATAAATTGTCTGAGCGCCTTTTTGATCTCTTCCTCACCCGAAGGATGCTGCAGGTCAATACCACAGAACGGATTTTCCTGCATCTTGGCATGTAGCGTTAAATAATATACACCACCCATCAATATCGCATACAAGGCCCTGAAGTTTTTGTCACTAGCGTGAAAATGCTCATCGAACACCGCGCTTAATACCTCATCACCAATGTTTTCACGCTTAAGGTCCAGCTCCTTTAATATGGGCAACTTTTCGCTAAGCCCCCAGGTAATGATCCAACGCATTTCTTTGTTATTGATCAGACTGTCAAACTGATTCTCCAGCACACTATAGGCAAGGGCTTTTCCGGAATCTGCCTTACACGCTTCTACGATGTCCCCAATATCTTCAGGATTAATCTTCCAGTAATCATTGTTGTTGAGATATTCCTTAACCATTCCCTCAAATCCACCGAAATAGTCATAGATCAATCTCCTATCCACTTTAGCCTCCTCTGCAACCCTGGTAATACTCAGTCCGGAAAAACCATCTTTTTTCAGGATTTTTCCAAGCGCAGTTATCAGGTTCGCTTTCGTACGCTCCTTGTTCCTAACAGGTCCATCAGTAACTTTTCTTGCCATTCAATTTAACTTTGGTGCAATTTGCGATTTTTCGGGGCATCATCAAAGTTTTGCTATATTGACCAGGTTGGATAAATCTGAATACAGTGACCCCTTCTCACCAGAAATAAAATTGTTGTAAAGATTTATTTGTGTGTATTTTAGTAAATTGGCGGAAAGGGGTCAAACGAGTTGGTTTGTGCACAAAGGCCAGATATGGGTAGAAAGCGAAATAGGAGAAGGATCCACGTTCCACTTCAGCCTTCCATTGTAATAAAAAAACAGGGGATCCGGGAAAGGTAAGAGCATCGGGATAAAGTGCCTTACCAGGCATCCGCAAGAGCAGACCTGAATATAGCAGGTCGAATTCCAGCATCTTTGGACCAGCCGCTGGAATTAGCACTGAAAAAATTTCAGCCTAAAAACTGAAAAAAAATCAGAAAAAGTGAAAAAATTTCATAAAAAGGCCTCCGAAAAGCCTTCAAAATATGCTGGCACAACGCTTGATAAATACAAACAGGGACAGACAAATAAAAGTGCCCAAAGATAAAATTAATTAATTTATAGTCCATTTATTATTAAAACATTAAAAGGAGAACACACTATGACATTGGTTAAATTCAGTCCAGAAAAGAAAAACAGCGCATTATTGCCAGGCTTTAATGACATTTTCGAATCCGTTCTAGGCGACACATTTTTCTCAGATCGCCGTACAGCCAGCGTTCCTGCAGTGAACATTTCAGAATCAGCCGAAGAGTATCAGATTGAGCTGGCTGCACCGGGCCTCAAAAAAGAAGATTTTAAGGTTTCTGTAGAAAGGGACATGCTCAATATTTCTGCGCAAAGATCTCAGGAGCACAACTCGGAAGGCAAGGTCTACAATAGACGCGAATACAGCTATGCAGCTTTCACCAGATCATTCACCTTGCCCGAAAGCGCAGATACAGACAGGATTCAGGCCAGCTACACCGACGGGGTATTAAAGCTCAGCCTTCCAAAAAAAGAAGAATCCAAAGCAGTATCAAGACAGATCGAGATCAGCTAAGCGCTAATAAAAAAAATGCCGCCTAGGGCGGCATTTTTTTTATCATCCAAATGAAAACTGAAAGGCAGGAAGCTCAAAAGATAAAACCTATGGATACCACATTTTCGATCGCGGTCACACTCAATCTGAAGAAAAAAAAACTACCCTACGGAAAATTCAGCCTTGGCAGGGAGAAAGCCTCGTCAATGGAAATATTCTCGATGCTAAAAGGCAAGAATGAGAACGGACATTCCTGTGCCATACAAATGGAGCTTTCTCAGGAAATTGCAGGTCTTCCTGTTCCAATAAGCATGATCTATTGCAGCCTTGAAGAACTAAAGGAAAATGTCGCGGTAATTTCCAGAGAGATTTTCCGAATAGCCCAGCTTGAAGAGGGAGATATCATCCCCCTTCAATAAGATTTAGATAGCGTAGACCAAACCTAAAATCAAATGTTCCAGACCAGTTAGAGAGAGGAAAAATGGAAAAAAAGAAAATATTCATCGTAGAGGATGATCTAATGCTCCTGGAAACCATCCAGGATATCCTGCGAGAGCACGGCTATGACTGCCAGGGTTGCTACCATCCCGGAAATTCGGTCCGGATGATCGAAGAATATCGACCTGACTTGGTGATATTGGACTACATGCTACCGGAATGGAACGGAGGGGAACTCTGTAGCGCTATACGAGCGATTGATGATTTTGAATACATTCCGATCATTATCACATCCGCCTATGCAAAAATCATACTCTCACTTTCCGAATACGGCTGTGATGCAATACTGGAAAAGCCCTTCGGAATATCCGATCTGATAGGGCTTATCAAATCATTGCTCGCTACAAAGAGGAGCGACAGCGGATTGCTACCCAAAATCAAAACGGTATTAAAAAGTGCATTGCCGGAAATTTAGGTAAACTAAACCAATTATGTTTTTTTAAGTCTTGCCTAATCCAAGATCCTCCCTATTTTACATAATTATATTTTTGGCATACACCAAAAAATTAAGATTCATTTGTTTGTCGCCTTTATGTATCAAAAATTCCCCGTTTTGTATAAACCTAAGCAGATTATCGGGACTAGATTTGTATTATAAAATTTAGAAGATGAAAACAATTTTAATAACAGGGGCATCACGGGGTTTTGGAAAGCTGTGGGCAAAATCATTTTTAGAGCGTGGGGACAGAGTAGCCGCGACGGCAAGGAAACTTTCGGATCTTGATGACCTTAAGAATGAGTTCCCGCACTCATTTACACCTATAGAGCTGGATGTCAATGATCGTAAAGCCGTTTTTGAAGCGGTAGCACTGTCCAAGGAGGCTTTGGGCAGTATTGATGTATTGATCAACAATGCCGGTTTTGTTTTGTTCTGTGCTATAGAGGAAGCCAGCGAAGCGGAAGCCAGGCAACAATTCAATACTAATGTATTTGGTCTGCTTTGGGTAACCCAGGCCACCCTACCCGTGATGAGAAATCAGGGCCACGGCCATATCGTACAGGTATCAAGTGCGTTGGGACTAACGGCAATTCCAAACCTGGGAATTTACAGCGCTTCAAAATTCGCCGTAGAAGGGTTGAGTGAATCACTTGCCACCGAGGTCGCGGGATTCGGCATCAAAGTGACTCTTTTGGAACCAAATGGCTTTGCTACGGACTGGGCAGGTGCTTCAGCGGTACAGAGTTCACCTCTTGAAATCTATGAACCGATGCGTGAAGCGATGAAAGAAAATTCAAAACCCAGCGATTATGGAGATCCCCTTGCCACACCTGCGGCAGTCCTGCAGCTTATCGACAGTGAAAATCCGCCTTTAAGGTTATTTTTGGGAAATGTGGCATTTCCATGGATCAAATCAGTTTATCAAAACCGACTGGAGACGTGGGATGCGTGGAAAGAGATTTCTGCCGCGGCACATGGTGGCTAACAAATCGTTTAGATTTATATTTTACTGACAAACCTACGGCTGATAAAGCGTAGGTTTGTTTAAATTGCAAGCGATGAAACATTACAAAACGATCAGTGAGTTCCATAAAAGCAATGGCTTTGCCCAACCCGAGAACCCTTTGATCAGCCTGGTCAAATGTGGCGGAAGTTGCTCGACGGATTACCATCAGTTTACTACGGACTTTTACATGATCGGATTTAAGAAGCTGAAATCGGGCACTTTTGGATATGGTAAGACCAAATATGATCACCAGAACGGCTCGATGTCTTTTACAAGGCCCAGACAGATAATCGCCTTTCAGAATCTGGTGTTCGAGGAAGATGATTTTCTAATTTTTTTCCATGAAGATCTTCTTTTGGCCCATGCCCTGTATCAAGATATCAAAAAGTATACTTTTTTTGATTATGAAGTCAATGAAGCCCTTCACCTCTCACCGAGCGAAGAAAAAATAATATGGGAACTGCACGATAAGATCAAATCGGAATACCTAAACAACCAGGACGAGTATAGTCGGGAGATTATGATAGGCCACATAGAATCCATACTCAGGTATGCGCAGCGCTATTATAAAAGGCAATTTATCAACCGCAGGGAGGCCAGCGGTAAAACATTGTCCAGATTCAATCAGATGCTGTCAACATACGTAGCGGGTGGCGAACTAGGAGGCTTACCGTCAGTTACTTTTATTGCTCAGCAGCTCAATACTTCTCCACATTATCTGAGTGATCTGTTGAAGCAGGAAACGGGAAAGACGGCCCTTGAACTGATACATATTTTTTTGATTTCGGAGGCCAAAAATCTGTTGAAAGGCTCCGCTCAAAACATATCAGAAACCGCTTACATGCTGGGTTTTGAGAACCTCTCCTATTTTTCAAGGCTGTTTAAGAAGCAAACAGGCTTGAGTCCCAAGCAATATCAGAACCTCAATTAAGAAAAGCGCAGTTTGTTTATTGCTCAATTTATCCGGGCAGGCATTGTTGGTTGTTATGTTTTATTTATAACTATATATTTAAATTAAAATATCTTTTAACATCCAGAGAAATATCGTTCAACTGTTGCCTCTTTTTTAAGTCATTTAATAAATCATCTTCAGTATTTATACTTTCCATTTTTTTTACAAGTGCTTGTATCAATATGTCTTTTAGCCCTTGTGATCGATCGACATCTCCAATATTACTATCGAGATCTAATAAAAACAATATTCTACTTCTTTCGTCAGAATTAAGAGAAGTAACTCTGTTATAAATATGCATCATTCCATTTAATGGAATTGTTTTTATAATATAACCGTAGTTTATATAATATTGATTCCCATACTGAGATTTTTGTAAGTTAATCATCTTCGCTAACTGAGCTTCATTTAAAACCCAATAATTACCTTTTTTATTAAATCCATTTGCTATAAAAACCTCATTTAACACACCTATTAAATCTTTTTTTCCCATAAAATTTTAGTAAAAATCCAAAACAGTTTTCCAAACTCCCCCAAATTACTTTTCAAAAGCCAACTTACATTTAGCCAACTGCTTGGCTTCTAACTGCATTTGCTTTGGGTTATGCGGTTTAAGCTCCTAAATTGTTTTTGTTACAAAGTCTACAAAATCAGGACATATTCCTTTTATTTTTGTAAATTCTTTAAAAGTATTTAGATTATCCGCAAGCCCTGCTTTATACGCTGCATGCATTTCCCGTCCAAGCTGCAAACTCGACTTTGTATATGTTTTAATATTAGAAGATGCTCCAGCAATTGGGCCTGCTGCCGTAAGCATAGTGCTAATCCCGACCTCCATCCTATCATCATATGTTGCAGGGCTTTGGTCAAGATGCCTAGCATCCTTATCCATTGAAAAAGCCTGCGTAAACTAAACGTATGGAGCATCTATCAAATCATAAGTAAATTTAACAGAAAAATCATTACTACTGGCAAACCTATCCGAAAAGTTAAATTGTTTTGCACTTATTTGATCTCGAGAATAAATTCCGAATCCATCAGGATCTACACGATTTAAAGGATCATTCCCCATACCTAAATAGGGTGAAGCATACTGCCCCATCGGATCGGTACTCAGCCATCTTCCAATCTGGGCATCGTACATCCTGAAATCAAAGTTATTCCAGCTGGTTTCTTTATCTACTTCTGCATGCTGCCCCTGATAACCATAGCGATAATCGTTATTTGCCAATGTTAATGGCGAACCAAAAGGATAATAATCAGAGCAATAGGAAACATTGGCCTGGCCATTCACATTTTTGTTCCGGTTAATAACAACCCTTATATTACCTAAATGATCACTTAATTCGTATTGATAATTATTGACTAAGCGGCTAAAGATACCTATACGACCTATAGCGTACACTGGTAAATCTTTTTAATCCAAACCAGTACCGTTATTATCATATACCGCCAATACGTTACCAGCTGCGTCATAAACATAATAGGTGTTATTGTTTTGCAGGTGATCTGTTTTAAGAATGCGCATATCGGATTTATCGTAAACAAAACTTGCACGAAGCTGTGTTTTGGCGGCATCGGCATAAATGGCTGCCACTTTTCCGCTTGCAGTGTAGTATATATAAAAACCCTGTCCATTTACGCTTTGCTTTGCAATCACTTGACCCAGATCGTCATAGCTGTAAATGGCATAATTATCCACACTACTTAGTTTGTTACTATTGGCCTGATAACGATAATTAAGGCTTAACTGATTACCTGAGTTATTATTCCGTTCTTAAGTCTGTATGTTCCCGTTCGCATCATAATTCAGCCCATGTTCTTTACTAATGTTTACATTTTCGGTAAAGCCATTATTCGAAATGTTTTCCACTCTTGTTTGAGAGAAATATTGAAATCCATCATCACTTCCCACTTAAAACTAAAAGTCGAAAACAAAAAAAGCAGCTCTTTTCAGAACTGCTTTTAAAACTCGGGGTGGCTGATGGGGCTCGAACCCACGACCCTCGGCACCACAAACCAATACTCTAACCAACTGAGCTACAGCCACCGTGTTTTTTAGTGTCACAAAAGTACGATTTTTACTATTCCCTCCAAATATTTTTTTCAAAGATTTGGTAACAATTTTTTAATATGCTAAAATTCAATAGTTTGAAATGAAAATATTTTTTCTGGTACGGAGATCCTAACCGATTTTAATGCCAAAAACATACCTTTATGGCGTTTATGATCGAAATTTATACAGACGGAGCAGCCAGTGGAAACCCCGGACCAGGTGGTTATGGCACCATTTTGAGGGCCGGACAACATTATAAGGAACTGAGTGGTGGTTTCAGAATGACCACGAATAACCGTATGGAGTTGCTGGCAGTAATTAAAGGTCTAGAAGCATTGAAAAGCCTCAACCAACAGGTTACTGTATTTTCAGACTCTAAATATGTAGTCGATGCCGTAGAAAAGAAATGGGTATTCGGATGGCAGACCAAAAACTTCAAGGATAAAAAGAACAAAGACCTTTGGATCCGCTTTTTACAGCTCTATAAACTTCATCAGGTAAAGTTTGTTTGGATCAAAGGACATAATGACCATCCCGAGAATGAAAGGTGCGACCGTTTAGCTGTTGCGGCATCGCAAAACAAAGCCGAACAAGCCATAGATACCGCTTTTGAAGCAGAGCGCAAATTGTTGTAAAAGATCAGCAACCTCAGTCATTTTATCGTATAATTCCAAATTGCAAATCAGGCCAGTTATAATTTTGTTGCTATTTTGCATGTGAATAAAACCCCAGGGTTAAACCAACATTATGGAGAGCACAATAGGCTTACTGGAAAAAATCAGACACCACGATAAGGTAGCTGTTGCACTAAATGAAAATTGTAAAATCTCCCTGCCCCAGGAGGTGATGGAAATTTTGTCCAAACCCCACAAGCTTTCCTTCTATTATTTCCAATACATTGACGAAGGAAAATCTACCTTTAAAACGGATTTAACTGAGTTTAGCGCAGGAGATGGCGACCTGGTTTTTGGTTTACCTAATCAGATCTTCACCAAGCTCCCCTACGATAAAAGCAATCAGCAATATGCCTTATCGTTCGATGAACATACCCTATCGCTCTTACCGGGATCTTATCCCTTCCTTGCCAACACCACAAATATCCATTCCATATCATTTGATGAGGCCTCACGACAACGCATAAGAAACCTGTTAAAAGGACTTTTCCAGCTTCTTCACAACCCGGGGAAGCAACAAAAAGTAGAGGTGATACTGGCACATCTTCATACCCTGATGGTTGAATTTAATCATGCCTATTTCGAGCAGAACCCGAAACAGGAAATAGAAACCAACTTTAAACTATCCAAATACCAGGAATTCAGGCTTAGGGTGGAAGATAATCTGAGCAATCATCAGGATATTAAGGCCATCGCAGAACAGCTGTCCCTCCATTCCAGTACGCTATACAGCATTATTAAAGAACATACCGGCCTTTCCCCAAAAGAATGGATCACTAACCGACTGATACTGGAAGCGCAGCGGAAACTGGAGTACTCTAACCCATCGGTTAAAGAACTGGCCTATGAACTTGGCTTTACCGATCCCGGATATTTCTCCCGCGTGTTCAGGCGCAATACAGGCAAAAGCATCACACGCTACCTCGCTGAACGAGATTCGTCCCGCAACTAAAGAGATTTGTCCTCACGCCCCCTTTTTACCAGTCATATCTTTGCTGTATAATTTTTATAGACATGAAAACAGCATTAATAACAGGAGCAAATAAAGGAATAGGCTTCGAAACAGCAAAAATACTGGCAAAAAATGGTTTTTTCGTTTACCTGGGATGCCGCACATTAGAAAACGGACAATCAGCCGAACAACGACTTAAAAGTGCAGGATTTCAAAATATTGAAGCGCTTTTAATTGATGTTACAGATGATCAATCAGTCAAGACAGCCCGTAAAACACTTGGAGACAAGACAGCAACTTTGGATGTGCTTATTAATAACGCCGGTATCTCCGGTCCTTTTGAGCAATCTGCACTAAGCTCGGAAATTTCAGCTTACCAAACAGTGTTCAATACAAATGTTTTTGGCGTAGTCAGGGTAACCGAGGCCTTTATCGACTTGATGCAAAAATCCCCTGAACCGAGAATTGTGAATGTGAGTACAGCCATGGCTTCGCTCACAATGGCTGCAGACATATTTGGAAACAATTTTCCAAAAAGATATGTGATCTACCAATCTTCCAAATCAGCACTCAATATGTACACCATCAATTTAGCTTATGAGCTTCGTGATACCAAATTCAAAGTGAACGCTGTATGTCCGGGATACACCCAAACCGACTTTACCAATCACCAGGGTACCAGCACACCTGAGCAGGCAGGTCAGCGAATCGCCAAATATGCACTTATAGACCAGGATGGGCCAACAGGTAAATATTTTAGCGAAGAGTACTTTCCTGAACCGGCAAACTGCCCCTGGTAAATTGCCGCTATTAATGGCACTTCATATATAAAAACTGTGATTGGAGCATTTGGCTAGGATAAAAGCACCCAAAATCGGGCTTGCAGGCATTACGCTGGCACTTTTATAGGCCTTTTATCCTAGCATGTTCCCATCTGGTTCCTTTCTTGTTCCTTGCAGTATCCCAGCTGTTACCTGCGACGGTGCCGGGAAACTACTGGCAAACCCCTGCTGCTACTGGCAACCAAAGATGATTCAGAGGGAAAAACGCCTGTTATCTGGCTTCAATTTTTATCGTTCCGGTTTTCAGGTTTTTCCCTTTCACATTTAATTCAATTGCTCCAGCCTTTTGATCAGCCTGCAAGGTTACCACCAGTTTACCACTAAACAACTTCATTGTGGGTTTAACAAAAGATTCTAACGATGTGGCATCGCCATTGCAAACCGCTTTAAAATGTCCAGCCCCATTAACTTCGAAATTTAAAGCGTCAGTTGCCGTCGGACACGGATTCCCATTTTGATCGGTAACTGAAACCGTTACGTAACACAGGTCTTTGCCATCTGCATTGATACGCACCCGGTCTGCAGATAATTTAATCTGATAAGGTTTTCCCGCAGTTACAACCTGTTCTTCTTTTACCGCTTTTCCGTTTTCATCCAATGCCACTACCTTTAATGTTCCCGGTTCGTATTTAACGTCCATCCACATCAGGCGGTACCGGTTCTGTGGCGAAGATTTATCTTTTTTTCGGATGCCCATACTTTTACCATTCAGAAAAAGTTCGGCACTGTCATAACTCGTATACACAAATACAGGTGTGGTTTGTCCTTCCCTGCCCTCCCAATTCCAGTGCGGCAAAAGGTGTAATGTAGGTTCTTTTTTGTTCCAGCGGCTTCTGTACAAATAATATCTGTCTTTCGGTAAACCGGCAAGATCAGAAATACCAAAATAAGAACTTCTGGAAGACCAGCTTTCATCATAAGGAGTAGGTTCTCCCAGATAATCAAAGCCTGTCCAAACGAACTCTCCGATTACCCAGGGTTTGTCGTCCTGCATCACAAAATCATCGTCGGGCAGGTTAGACCAGCTGCAATACTCCATATCATAGGAGGAGGACTGCAAATCAGGATACTGTTTATTAAAACCTTTCACAACCGGAAATTTATAAATCCCTCTTGAACTTACCGTTGACGCCGTTTCTGAGCCCAGAATAAATCCCTGAGGAAAAGCTTTATTCGCTTCTTCATATAAGTGTACACGATAGTTTAAACCCGGAATATCCAGTAAAGCACCAAAGCCCGATTGCATGGTCGCCTTCACCTGGTCCATGCCCACCGTTACCGGACGGGTTGGATCTTCGCGGTGGAAAATTTCCTGCAACCATTTAGCCCTTTTTACACCTTCAGCACCAAACTGATCGGGAACTTCGTTACCCGAACTCCACATCACAATACAGGGATGGTTTTTGGTTGCCTTTACCAGGTTTACGATGTCTTTTTCAGCATCGGTGTTGAAATATAAATGGTAGCCGTTTTCTACTTTCGCCTTTGCCCACTCATCAAAACTTTCGGCAAGAAACATAAAACCCATTTCATCACAAAGCTCCAGTTGTTCGGGCGAAGGCATATTGTGAGAGCTTCTGATGGCATCGCAACCCATTTCTTTGAGTATGGTGAGTTGTCTTCTCAATGCAGCAGTATTGATTGCCGTACCTAAAGGTCCGAGGTCGTGATGCAAGCAAACGCCTTTAAACTTTCTTACCTGTCCGTTAATGGTGAAACCTTTGGCCGCACTGTAGTTAATTTCCCGTACGCCGAACTTAGTTTTCACTACATCTTTAAGTTCGTTCCCCTCATAAACGCTCGATACTGCAGTGTATAAATAAGGCGTTTCAGGGCTCCAGAGATTCGGGTTGCTCAACTGAATGTTCTGATCAGCTTCATTTCCGAAAACCGATCTGGCCGTATCGATAGCTACCTGCTTTCCGGTTGCATCCAGTAGCTGCGTAACCAGGTGCAACCTGGCATCCGATAACTTTGTTTTGATGTTTACCTTCGCAAATTCTTTTTTTGCAACTGGTGTAGTGACGGTTATACCCCACTGATCAATACTTTTTTCATCCTTAATAATCAGGTGAACGTTGCGGTACAAACCTGCCCCGGGATACCACCTCGATGATTTAGCCTTGTTTTTTAGCTGTATAGCCAGTTGGTTCCCTTTTGCATTAATCTCTTTCGTAATATCTAAATAGAAATAGTTATAGCCATAATTCCACTCCCCTACCAGTTTTCCGTTCAGGTAAACCCGGGGTTCACTCATGGCGCCATCAATCTGCAATAGTACTTTCTGATTCGGTTTTATCACCGGCATATCCAGTTTCTTTCTGTACCAGCCTTCACCAACATAAGGAAGTGCTCCGGTCCTGCCGGTTTTTTCCGTTGGGTGGGTTTCCCCATTCTGGGTAATGGCCGTAACTTGTTTGTCGATCTCCTTATCAAAGGGGCCGCTAATGGCCCAGTCGTGAGGAACCGTTACATTTTCCCAGCGGCTATCGTTAAAGTCTGATTTAGATGCGCCGGGGAAAGCCCCTTTTGAAAACTTCCAGCCGGTTTCCAGCAAAATTTCTTTCCTTTGGGCAACGGCATTTACATAAGCACTACAGGCAACGACAAGTAAAAGGAACGTTTTTTTAAACTGATACATGAAGATAATTATTTGAGGTAAATGGATTCAACAACAATACTAAGTGGTAACTCACCTGAAGCATAGCCAAAGGTAAGCTCCAGTTTTTCGGCATTGCCTAACTTAAAAGGCGACTGGTTTGCGCCCTGGTAATAAAGCGGCTGAAAACCCGGATAAGGCCTGGGTAACAAAAGCTGATGGTCGGGCTTCAGCTGGTTTAATGGAACTTCTAATGACTGGAACTTATCTGAGGTCTGGATTTCAGCAGAGAAAAATTGCGCATCGCTGTCAATCAAACCAATCTTCACTTTTGTACCATCCGTGTTCGATTTTATTTTAACCACAAGGGTTTTAAAATGATCCAGTTCTGTTGCCCTTCCTGCCGTTTTATCGGCAAAAAAAGTTTGAAAACCCATCAATTGTCCGGCTTTGGGTTTATTCATTGCCAGCCCAAGATTTAATACGGTAGGGTTTTCGTCGGTGCTATAGTCTACCTTATTATTTTGCCAGTCGGCATTGTAAATATTGATTTGCTTCCCGTCATTTGCGGCATTAAAAATTTCCAGGTGTGCAGATGCCGCTGCAACATAAGATTGGTATTCCGGAGACTCCAGGCGGTCCCAGGCAGCTGGGTCACCCTTCACATTTCCTGGAAAACTGAGGTATCCACCACTGGCCTGACGGACGATAATCTGGTATTTAAGCAATCCATTCTTCACCAGCACAGCCGGTACTTCAGCGGAGTAATGGTAAGGTGTTTTGTTCTCCAAAGGAATCTTTTTCCAGCGACCCGCAGCATTTAACTGAACAAAAGCTGAATCACCCTTAGTCAAGCCAGCAATTTCGGCATCAATTACAAAAGCATGCTGTTCGGTCAAAGTACTGAAAGGCTGATGTTTCACCACAATGGTATTTACGGACGACTCAGGCGCCACAAACTCACCCAAACGAATATTTCCATAAACAGTTTGGGAATTTAATTTAGTGTTCAGCCCTCTTCTGGTAAGTAAATAAGTTCCAGGTGTAATGCTAAAATGCCGCCCCTCTGCATCAAACTTCATCGTATTACGGGCATTTAAACCATTGATCATAAACCCATTTCCCAGATCAGGTAAATTGATTTCCATTGGAACCTTAGCCCAGTTGATTAAGGTTACGGCTTTAGCGGGCGAAGCTTTTTCAAAAGGGTCTTTCACCTGAATAGCATCGGGCATCACTTCAAGGCGCCATACCCCATGTTCAATCTGGTCGAGAAAGTAAGCACCCCTCCCCTGGTAATTAACTACCGGCGAGCTTCCTACACCGGCTATATGCTGCAAGGTTTTTAACTGAACCGGAAGCGAAGGTGTGCTATTCGAATAGTATAATGCATTTGGACTATTCATTTCGCTCAATCCTTTTTTATAATCTATTCTAAAGGGCCCAAAGGCATTCGGGTTTTCGGCACCAGCCAGGCGCTGATTTTGGTGAAATACATTTGAGGCAATCAGCATGCTGATTGCTTTAGAAGGCGTATAGGCCAGGTTTAAATAATGGGTTTGATATTCGGTATTGGCATAAGCCGTGGCCATCGGATCGTAGGCAAACTGTGTAGCCCATTGAAAGCCTGCTGTTCTGAAACTTCGCGCTATAGCAGGATACATTACAGGAGCCATTACATCACCGGCATCGAATTCATAAACAACCTTAGCGCGACTGTTGAAAGCCGGAATCGTGTCGAATGGTATTTTATAAGAGGCTACATTGGGCAGATAGTTCCCCTGCAAGGTATGCCCGGCAACCAGCCCGGTTGGATACCATTGAAAACTATGCCCCTGAACGTTAGCCTTCACAATGGCATCAGCATACCATGGCGATTCACTGATATTGTAGAAGATGGGTTTAGTCCAGCCTGAACTTTTTATTGCAGCCACCATACGGTTTACATATTCTGTTGCCAGTGTTTTAGGGCCACTATGCTGAGGTTCATTATTGACCTCAGCGGCCAGAATATCTGTATCCTGCTGATAGGTTAAGCCGGTATAGGGATTTTTATGACTAAAAAACTGTTTGAGGTAATTCTCCTGCGCTTTAAAAGCAGCCTCATCTTTCAGTGCCCTTTGCTTACCATATACATTCGAAAAACTACCGGTAGCTTCATCTTTTTCCGGATAACCATTTCCCCAAAAAGCAATCGGCGTTACCAGTGTTTTGATGCGGCGTTTTTTTAATTCTGCAATCAGAAAATCAAACAGGCGTAAGTGCTCATTATTAAGCAGGTTACCATTTATATCAGTTATTTCCTGATCCCACACATGCACACGGAAAGCATCAAAGCCTAACCTCGAAAAGTGATAAACATCGTCTTGTATAGCCTGTTCTGCCGTTTTTCCGGTCTTCAGTATTGCCCGGTAACCATAAGCAAAAGGTGCGGTATAGTTTGTACCGAAAAATGCGGCTTCCTTATTGTCTTTTTCCCATCTGATTACGCCTTTTGCATCTACATAAATGCCTTGCCTGTTTTGTGCATTAACCGTAAGACACAAGCACGCAAAAAACAAAACCAGGGGAATTTTCTTCAATAAATCCATAAACGAATATAAGAGCCTTTAAGCTAAATCTTTTTTTTTATTCTAGGCGATATTAAGGTAAAAAACCATCCATGGCCACTGTCGGTTTACCCGAATCATCAAAAGCACCAAGCTTGTAACCGCTCCAGCTATTGTATGATTGTGGCTCCCAGTAGAAAACCCCTAAACCTTTATTATTCGGCAATGATTTATTTTTGGCGATCAGATCTTTGATAAACGCTTTGCAGGCCACCGCTTCTGATACCGGCATGCCCAGTTCGCAGATCATTACCTCTGAACCGTAACGGGATACCATATCTGTCATATTGGTTAAACATTGTGTGTTCTTCGCCGACCAGTCTGTAGCCGATGGATACATCGACATGCCAATCACATCCCATTTGGCACCATTATTTTTTAACCCATCGAAAATCCACCTGAATAAACTATTATCATAACCATTGGAAATATGCACCACTACTTTAGTGAAGGGATTTACTGCTTTCACACCATTATAACCTGATAGTACCAAGTCAGCAAAATTCTTCATATTTACCGAAGCCTTTCCTTCATTCCAAAGCATGCCGTTATTGGTTTCATTCCCTACCTGTACCCATTCAGGGACTATTTTATTGTTTTTTAAAACAGTCAATACTTCTACCGTATGGTTATAAACCGAGGTTTTTAATGTGGCAAAATCCTGGTTTGCCCAAGCCGCAGGTTTGTTCTGCTGCGCGGGATCGGCCCATGAATCGCTGTAGTGAAAATCAATTAACAGGCGCATATTGGCAGCCTGTGCCCTTTTAGCTTTCGCCAGTACATCAGCGGTATTGCAATAGCCCGATGCCGGATTTACCCAAACGCGCAAACGAATGGTATTGATCCCTTTATCTTTTAAAATACGGAGTAAGTCCTGCTGCTCTCCTGCAGCATTGTAGAATTTTTTTCCGTTTGCCTCCATTTCTGTTAGCCAGCTCACATCTGCACCCAGTGCATAAGTTCCAGCCGGATCCGGTAAAGGATAAATCTGTGTTTCGCCTTTAACTGATTTCTTACAGGCCGCCCCTGCAATCATAAGTAACAAAACAACTGCGAGCCATTTTGTGCGGTTTAATTTTATGTTCTTTAACATTGTTTCCTTATTTAACCGAATACGTATAATTTCCATCACCGGCACTTAAATCTAAAGTCACCGTGAATACTCCTGTTTTGGCTACTGGTATATTAATACCACCCCAGTTTGGTGCGCCGGCAAAAACCAAAGCACCTGATGCATCAACTTTATAACTGATATCGTAACCACCGTTAGCGGTAAATACAAAAGTTTTACCTGCAGTAAGTGCTACATTTGCAGCCACCCATTTCATGGTAGTTGCATTGTAAACCAATGGCGTTGCAGATGTACTCCAGCCGTTATCATCGCCCGAGATATAAAATTTAACCGGTGTATAGCTAATGGTCATGGCCGTTACATCTGCATTCACCTTCATATAGGCGGGTGCCGGCGTCAGGTATAAATTACCTCCGGTTAAACTCATAGTAGTGGCTGTTCCACCCCAGCCATAAACTTTTGTGGCATCAAGTGAAGATACCAGCTGAAAGGCATCACCTCCGTAACCATCGGCATTGGGTAGGTTCAAATACCCTTCGTATTTATTATTAAACTTAGCTGAAGTAAGTACAAATCCGTTCGATCTGATCGCTGGTGTTTTCCATGAGTTACCGCCTTTAGCGATTAATGCCGGATACTCGATGAT
This sequence comes from Pedobacter frigidisoli, assembly GCF_032678525.1. Classification (GTDB taxonomy): domain Bacteria; phylum Bacteroidota; class Bacteroidia; order Sphingobacteriales; family Sphingobacteriaceae; genus Pedobacter; species Pedobacter frigidisoli_A. The sequence continues at coordinate 1,004,538 of NZ_JAVTSE010000001.1, read as the reverse complement.
TGCTTTATAAGGGTTAACACTTAATGTTAAGGTAGCAAAAACCGGCTTAATGGCAGATGCAACACCAGTATTCTGGTTAACCTCAGCTTTTAACCGGACTGCGAGGGTGCTTGCTGCACCTGTAGGTAACATCAGCTGGTTGGCCAGAAGGGAGTTGAAATCTGCACCAGTGTAAACTTTTGTCAGTGTTCCGGTCGGAAGTTTCACCGATACCGCATTTGCCCAGGCGTTTGCGCCAGTTGTATCTGCAGGCAAGTCAAATTCGAGCGAGTAGGTTGGCACCACGCTTGCCCCAAAATTTGCAGCATTGAAACTAAAGGTCACTACATTGCTGGCATCAGTAGCTGCCGATAAAACTACATTGGTAGCAGAGCTTTTAAAGGACAGCGAACCTGCAGCAGGAGGATTAATTACATTTGTATTGGCCTCTTTTTTACAGGCCTGAAAAAGGCCAATCAAAAGAAAGCTGTATATGATGGTGAGGAATATTTTTTTCATCGTTTTAATTTTATATTCATGAATGATGAAGCTGCCCTGGTCTTCATGTCCTGATGATGTGATCAGGGCAGCTTATCCTGCAAAAGATTAATAACCAGTATTCTGACGTAAGTTTGGATTAGCGGACAAATCTGTTGGTGGCAAGGGAAACAGATTGTATTTACTGTTTACAGCTGTTCCTCCTTTTACACCGCCTTTCCAGGCCCATAAATAAGCCGCTGTAGAAAATTTACCAAAGCGGATTAAATCAGTTCTGCGCGTAGCTTCATACCACAGTTCACGTCCACGCTCATCAAGAATAAAATCTGTTGTTAAGGCTGTTGCGTTGATGTTACCTGCCGTACTGCCATTATAAGCACGGGTACGTAACCTATTTACATAATCCAGGGCGGTGGCTAAACTACCGCCGGCACCTCCACGCAAAACGGCTTCTGCATAAGTGAGATAGGTTTCACCAAGGCGAAACAAAGGAAAATCGATATCAGAGAAATCCTTCGCTACATCCTGATGCGGAGCAGGCCCACCAGAACGGGTTTTGTTTCTAAATTTTGTACTTGAATAACCATCTGCTGATACATATAAATCATTTACCTCCAGGTTTTGTCCCGACATATAAAACTGTGCACGGGCGTCAGTTGCACCGGTTTTATCGGCGAACAGGTTTACAAACTGCTGCGTAATTCTTAACCCACCCCAGTTACCGCTTGAACCGGAAACATCAGCAGGTACACCTGCAGGCCCATGCATCAGATAGGTTGTACCTCCATAGTTCTGTGTGCTGGTACCATCGTAATTAATGGTGAATATATTCTCGTCTGTATTCAGATGATTATCAGCAATGGTTAACTCACGGTAATTGCCATGCAGGGTATAACCTGCAGCCGTAATTTTATTGCAGTAAGTAATTGCATCTGTGTACCTTGCTGTTCCGGTATACACTTCGGCATTTAAATAGATGCGTGAAAGTAAAGCCCAGGATGCCGCGCGGTCGGCCCGGCCATATTCGTTAGCCTTGGGTGCAGCCAAATCATTTTCAATAGCCTTCAGTTCTGATTCAACATAGCTGAACAAATCTTTCCTGGCAATTTGTTTTGGCAAATCCTTGCCTCCAATTTCAGTGGTTTCAGTTACCATAGGCGGGTTACCATAAATGTCCATCAGCACGGCATACTGATATGCCCTGATGAAACGGGCTTCAGCCCTGAAACGGCGCACCTGATCGGCATCAGCACCCACAATCCCTCTTTTACTTAAATTATCATCCGATGACTGATTGATAAAGTCGTTACAAAGCGTAATCTGAAAAAAGGATCGGTAATATAATCCGTTAATGATTGAATTGATTGAACCCCAGGTGAGTTCGTGCAAACCCTGGATACCTGCATCATTCTGCCACGACCAAACGGCCTCATCGGTGGTCAGCTCCTGTAAATTCCAGTATAAACGAAGAAAATCAGAGTTTCCTTCATCTTTAATTATTTCTGCAGGAATATCCGCCTGCCCTACAGAAGCGTTTCCGGTAAGTGCAAAAGCACCATAAACTTTTGCCAAGGCTTGTTTATAACCCGCCGCTGATGTGTAAACCTTATCGGCAGTGAGGTCATTGGTAGGTACCAGATCAAGTTTATTGCACGAGCTGTTTAAAACTGCGGCTGTGCAAAGCAGCATGAATAGTTGTAAAACACGTGGTTTCATATATTTATTGTTAAAGCTGTTCATCATCTTAAAAATTAACATTTAAGCCCAAAGAGAAAGTACGTGGACGTGGATAGATGTTGTTATCTACGCCTGATGCTACCTCAGGATCCAGTCCCTGATATTTGGTAATTACAAATACGTTTTGTACGCTCGCTGTGAGTTGCAGGTTGGCTTTAGTTTTCAAAATCTTGCCGAAAGCATAGCCCAGGTTAACATTATCCATCCTTAAGAATGAGGCATTCTGCACATAGTAATCACTCAGTAACTGCTGTGCTTTAAAGTTTGTAGTCAGGTAATTTGGTGAGGCATTTAGAATAACCGAGGTGCCCAGAATCTGATTCAGGTTACCGCTCTGACTATAATTGTTATTGTAAACATAGTTGCCCAGATTAGCCCTTAGCGTGAATGATAAATTCCATTTTTTATAGCTCAGGTTATTGCTGAAACCCAGAAATAATTTCGGATCGGCCTGTTTGCCTTTCTTGAAATCGTTTTCATTAATCACCCCGTCCCCATTCTGGTCTACATAAACCCCTTCAACCGGGTTTCCGTTCTGATCGTAAACTTGTTCGAACAGGTTAAAGGTACTTTTCGGACCGCCAACAGCATTTATGAAAGCATTTTGTCCGCCTATCCCACCGGCAATGGTTCCGCTTGGAAAACCAGCATAATTTGGATCATTCGGAAGTACCGTGAGGTTCGTGATTGTATTTTTATTATAAGTTGCATTAAAACTAAAATCCCAGTTGAAATCGTTTTCCCTCACCGGATTAAAACCTAAGGTCAGCTCTACCCCTTTGTTCTCCATATCACCAACATTTACAATGGCATTAGCTGCAAAGTTGGTACCTGCTGGCTGTGGGATCAGGTTGAGCAAATCGCTGGTTTTCTTTTTATAGAAGTCCACACTACCAGTAATGCGGTTATCCATCAATCCAAAGTCTAAACCAATATTCAGGGTTGCTGTTTCCTCCCATTTAATATTGGAGATATAGGCACTTGGTCGGTACATCTGATAAAAGGTATTTCCAAACTGATATTGTGCATTTAATGAACTTAAACCATAGGTAGACATATAGCTGTAGTTGCCAATGCCATCCTGCTGCCCGGTAATACCATAACTGGCACGCAATTTCATAGCAGATATGCTTTTAATATCTTTTAAAAAGGATTCGTTCTTTACCGTCCAGGCTAATGCTACCGATGGAAATACGCCATATTTAAAGGCCGGACCAAAACGTGATGAACCATCTCTCCGAATGGTTCCGGTAAGTAAGAAACGTTCGTCATAACTGTAATTCAACCTTCCGAAGTAAGATATTAACCTGTATTGCGGCTTATTGAAAGCAAAGGCCGGATCTGAATTGATCACCTTGTTTCCGTAAGCATCAAAGCTCGGGAAAAAATATTGTGTAGTTAAATAGTCATTATAAGAGTAACCTGCAGTTGCATCTACCCTGCTTTTGATTGATTTAAATTCTTTAACATAATTCAGGTAAAAATCGAGTACGGTATTTCTCCTGTTTTGTTTGTATTGATTACTAACGCCGTTGCTTAAGATAGATTCCGCAGCATTTGGATCTACGTAAACGGTACCCTTCCCTGATGCCACATCGTAAGCAGCATTCAGGTTGGCATGCAACTCAGGAAGGAAATGGAATTTATAATCCAGCTGGATATTTCCAATACTGCGCATCGGCTTTGCCCTGTCTTCACGTTGTTCCAGTAAACCTACGGGATTCCGGCCAACCAGATTCACCAATCCTGTTGGGGTGCTGGGATCGAGCCACTCCCAATAGCCGTTATAATCAGCACGGTTGGTATAAGTGGCCTGTGTGGGATCGAAACTCACTGCTCCGCCAATGGCCGAAGTATTTGCAAAACGTGTCTTTTGCATACTACCCTTCAAATTTACATCCAGCTTCAGGTGATTATCAAAGAACCTGGGATTAAATACAATGGCTGCAGAAGTTTTCTCCAGCTGATCGGTTCTTAACACGCCAGTCTGGTTTTGATAACCAACGGATAAACGATATGGCAGCTTTTTTATCCCCCCGCTGATGCTAATGTTATTATCGGTAGAAAAACCATCCTGATAAATCAGATCCTGCCAGTTGGTATTGAAAGTTCCAACCTGAGCCTTCTGTGCTGCTGTACCTTTTGCATTTACAATCGAACGGATCTCATCGGCGCTTAAAACATCAAGCTGTTTGGTTAAGGTGGAAACCGAGTTCACCGAATTGAAGCTTACTTTCAGTGCATCACCCAGACCTTTTTTGGTTGTGATGATAATTACACCATTGGCAGCTCTGGCACCATAAATTGCAGCTGCCGAAGCATCCTTCAATACAGTAAAAGTTTCAATATCATTTGGATTGATAAAACTTAGGGGATTTGATGCGCCGGATACGCCACCGTTTTCCAGCGGTACGCCGTCGATTACAAATAAAGGATCGTTACTCGCATTTAGCGATGAACCTCCGCGAATACGGATGGTACTACCGCTGCCCGGCTGTCCGCTATTGGATGTAATGGCCACCCCTGAAACTTTACCCGATAACATTTGTTCGGGCGTACTGATGCTTCCCTTCTGGAAATCTTTTACACTTACTACTGCTACAGAACCCGTCAGGTCTTGCTTTCTGGTTGTACCATACCCCACAACAACCACATCATTTAGTGTAGCAGCGTCTTCTGATAAGGTTACTGTAAGTGTTGTGGTGGTTGATACTGCAATTTCCTGTGTTTTAAAACCAATAGAAGAAAATTCCAGTACACCAGCCTTCGCCGGAACCCTGATGGTAAACTTACCGTTGGCATCCGTAGAAGTGGCAATTGTAGTACCCTTCAAACGAACACTCACACCCGGCATTCCCAGATTATCAGGAGCGGTTTTCACAATCCCGCTAATGGTAGCCTGCTGTGCAAATAGATATCCGTGGGTAAAAATCATGAGTAAAAGCATTAAAATCCGCTTGTTACTCCTGAGAAAAGATGTAAAAATGTGCATAGAAAATATGGTTAGAATTAGTAGCTACAAATCAAGTCTAATTCTCCATTTTCCATTTGTGCTATCGTTCTTTTATTTTGTGCTATCGAACATAATATGCGTTAACGCGATCGTTGAAAGCATTTTTCGCCTATTACTGAAATAAAACCTTAACTTTAACGTCCAGAAAAACCTGATGACTTCACTAACCAAAAACCTCTTATTTTTTTTGATTGTATTTTCTGCAGGACAAGCTTTTGCCCAGAATTTAAAGTTTAGCCACATCAGTGTGGAAGACGGTTTATCGAACAGTACCGTTGAATGCATCTTTCAGGATTACCGTGGATTTATGTGGTTTGGAACCCGGGATGGTTTAAACAAATATGACGGGAATCAGCTCACGGTTTTTAAAAACGATAAATCCAGAAATTCGCTAAGCGACAATTTCATCAGGTGCATCTCCGAAGATCAGCACCATAACCTCTGGGCAGGAACATCAGACGGGCTGAACAGGTTTAATGCCGAACAGAATAACTTTATTACTTATAAAACAAAAAGCAATAAAAATAGTGTCACCGCTATCCTGGAGATTGGGAAGATCATTTTTGTAAGCACCTACGGCGGCGGACTGAATATTGTTGATCAGCAAACACAAGGTCTTAAACCGTTTACATATCACACTGCCGGCCAGCTCAGCAAAAAAGATTTCATCAACGATCTGTTTAACGATGGACTTGGCAATATCTGGATGGCAACCGATCAGGGCATTCAAATCCTCAACCTGAAAACCAAAAGGGCTAAGGCAATTGCTGGTTTAGACAAATATGTTATCCGGAGTATCAAAAGATCGCCTGGCGGCGATTTTTGGTTTGCGACAGAAGAAAGCGGACTGATCCGTTATCAGTTAACTACAGGCAGCATTAAAATTTATCAGCATCAGGAAAAAAACAAGAACAGTATTGCCAGCGATCTGGTGAGAGCGATTGCTTTTGACCAACATCAGCGTTTATGGCTGGGCGGAATTAACGGTGGCCTGGATCTTTTCAATCCCGCTACAGAAACATTCCGGCATTACGAGAATGAGCCAGGCAATATTTCCAGCCTTTCGCAACGGACTGTATCTGCCTTATTTGCAGACCGGCAGGAAAATCTGTGGATTGGTACGCACCGTGGTGGTGTGAACCTCTACAGTCCAAAGGCAGAAAAATTCAGGCTTTTTCGGCAGGAACCGTATAAAAATAGTTTAAGCTATAACGACGTAAAAGCTTTCTGCGAAGATAAGCAGGGAAACATCTACATTGGTACAGATGGCGGAGGTCTTGATCTCTACCAGCCAGGCACAAATACTTTCAGGCATCACCGGTATAATCCTTTTGATCAGAAAAGTATTGGTGCCGATGCCGTACTTGATGTTACCCAAACCAGCAATGGCAACATCCTTGTAGGCACCTGGGCTGGTGGATTGAACCTCATGAACAGTGACGGGTCTTTTACCCGTTTTACCCACAACAGTAATCCGAATTCTATTTCTTCCGATTATGTGCAGAAAAGCTTTGAAGACAGCGAACATCAAATCTGGATAGGCACTTACTATGGTGGCTTAAATCTGTTCGATCCACAAACCAGGCAGTTCAGGCGCATCACTACCGGAAAAAACGGCGGCAAAATCATGGGAAACAATGTGGTGTCTATAGCCGAAGACCAGGATAAAAACATTTGGATAGGCACGGATGACGGAGGTTTGAACTGCTATAATCTGCGCACACAGCTAGTAACTCATTATTTTTTGGGTGGCAAACTACCCGATCTTAGGGTTATTTTTATCGACCGGAAAGGAACGGTGTGGGTTGGACAAACCGGATTGTACCGTTTGAATAAAGCCAGAAACAAGTTCGACCTCTATACCACAAAAGCGGGTTTGGGAACAGAATTTATCAAAGGAATTGCAGAAGACAGGCTGGGAAACTTCTGGATATCCACTTCAAAAGGATTAACGCAATTTAATCCCCAAAAGCAGACTTACAAAAAATACAATACCGGCGATGGCCTCCAGGGCCTAGAATTCGAGGCTAACGCTTACCTGCAAACCAGAAAAGGTGAAATCTTCTTCGGCGGCGTGAACGGATTTAATGCCTTCTTCCCCTCTGATATAGCAACCAATAAATTTGTCCCTCCGGTTTTCATCACCGAATTCCGGATTTTTAATCAGAAAATTATCCCCAATGCACCGGAAAGTGTTTTAGATCACGACATCAGCTTTACCGATGAGATTAAGCTCGACTACGATCAGGCATCAATTTCTTTCCGTTTTGCAGCGCTAAACTACGTATCGAGTGAAAATAACAACTATGCCTATAAACTAGAGGGTGAAGATAAGGACTGGATTAATATTGGAAACCTGACTCAGGCTTTCTATACCAACCTCGATCCCGGCACTTATACCTTTCGGGTGAAGGCATCAAATAACGACCATGTATGGAATGAAGCCGGCAAAACCATCAGGATTGTGATTGCTCCACCTTTCTGGTCCTCATGGTGGTTCAGACTTATTGCCATTTCACTTGCAGCCTACATTGCTTATGCTGCACTGAGCTTCAAGAGGCGATTAGAATTGAGAAAAATTGAGGAAGAGAAACGTGAGGAAATCCACCAGACGCAGTTACAGTTTTTCACTAATATTTCGCACGAATTCCGTACACCGCTTTCGTTAATCCTGGGACCGATAGAACGTCTGCTCAGGGAAGATACCAGCGAATCCTTTGTGAATTATTACAATACCATCCACCGGAATGCAAACCGTCTGCTTCGCTTAATTAACGAGTTGATGGACTTTAGAAAGGCCGCAACAGGTGCTCTCAAACTCAATGTGATTAACGGTAACCTCAATTTGTTTATCGATGAAGTGGCTGAAGAATTTTCGGAGATGGCCATGGAAAAACAGATCACCTTCGAGGTAGAAAAAGTTAGCATCCCTGCTGAGGTTTGGTTTGACAGGCAGGTTATCGAAAAGATTATCCTGAACCTGATCAACAATTCCATAAAATATACCCAAACAGGGGGAAAATTGAAACTTCAGATACTCCATTCATTAAATGGCATAGCGCCGGCCTTTGAGAATCAGCTGAGCATCAAAAGCAATTATGTTGGCCAGTCATACGTATACTTCAGGGTAATAGATAGCGGGATTGGCATATCAAAAGAATCGATCGGGCATTTGTTCGAACGTTACTACCGCATCACTGAAAGCCATTTGGGCTCAGGGGTTGGCTTAGCCTTTGTAAAAAGCCTGACACTGTTACATAAAGGTGTAATCCAGGTATCGAGCGAAAGAAATAAGGGTACGGAGATTATCATCGGTATTCCGGCAAATAAGGGAGATTATACCCTAGCCGAGCAATTTAATCCGAATCATGCGCCCGGAGGTACCCGTTTGGAAAGCATTACCTATCAACTGGAAAAAGCTTCGCAAACCGCATCTATTCCACAGACTGTAGAAAATGTAGATGTATCAATACTGATTGTAGATGATAACGAAGAACTCCGGACGTTTTTGACAGAGACATTGAATCCCTTTTACAGGATTATCGAAGCCAGCGATGGTGAAGCCGGATTGATTCAGGCACGGGCGGAAATGCCAAACCTCATCATCAGTGATGTAATGATGCCAGGCATGAACGGTACCGAGTTTTGCAGATTGCTCAAAGATGATATCAACACCAGTCATATCCCCTTTCTCATGCTTACGGCTAAAAACAGCATTGAAGCGGAAATTGAAGGGGCATCATCGGGTGCAGACCTTTATTTCACCAAACCCATCAACATAGACTTGTTACTCATTACGGTAAAAAACATTCTGGCGCAACGCGAGAAACTAAAAGACCATTACCTGAATAACAAGGAAACAGCACCTCAGGAACTTGTCCATTCAGAAAAAGATAAGGTTTTCATGTCGAAGCTACTCGCCATCATTGAAGAGCAGATGATTAATCCGGAAATGGACATTGATTACCTGTGCAGGGAAATCGGCATGAGCCGCACCAAGCTTTATCAGAAAATCAAAACCATTACCGGACAGTCGATAGGTGAATTTGTACGGTCGGCCAGGCTTAGAAAAGCCGTAGAAATTATGAAGACGGAAGATGTATTAATGACTGAGGTGATGTACCGCATCGGCATACAAACCCAGTCTTATTTCACAAAAGCCTTCAAGAAGGAATTCGGGCAAACGCCAACAGCGTACCTGCAGGCGATAAAGAAAAAAGTATCTTAGTCGTGAATAAGATTAGCTTCCACGGTAGCAATTTTACCATTTTCAAACACAAAATCAAAAGTCCCGCCTATTTCCTGTTCAGCGAAGCTCCCTTTAAATACAACTTCCAGGTGTGCAGTATTACCAGCGACGGTGAGATTCACCTGTCTGGTTTGGGTTTGATAGCCGATGAAATAGCTGTCAAAGTATGATTGGATTTGCTTTCGTCCACTGAAAACCCTGCCTACCGAGGGATCATCCAGAATGGCATCAGGTAAATAAAATTCAAGATACCTGTCGGTATCAAAAGAATTGCCCGCAGCAATCCACTCACTGATAAAATGTGTGATATTCATGTTAGATGTAATAAATAGTTCCTTTTAGCGGAACTTGGGTTAATTAAAAGAATGCCTGAATTCGAGCGGAGAAAGGTTGGTTTTATTTTTGAACAGTTTGTTGAACGACTGAGGGTATTCAAAACCGAGTTGATAGGCAATCTGGCTCACTGAAAGATTGGTTGTACTGAGAATTTCCTTGGCCCTGTCAATCAGTTTCTGGTGTATGTGTTGTTGTGCATTCATACCGGTGAGTTCCCTTAGCAGGTCGCTCAGGTAGTTGGGAGATACATTCAACTTTGCTGCCAGATCCTGTACCGTTGGCAATCCTTCCCCCAAAGTAGTTCCAAAATTGAAGTGTTCTTCCAACAGCAGGTCCATTTTTTCGAGCAGGGTATGGTGTTCCACTTTTCTAAATAAAAACTGGCGGTTATAAAAACGGTTGCTGTAGTTTAGCAATAGTTCAATCTGACTGATTATTACATCCTGACTGAAATGGTCCAGCCGCTGATTGAGCTCGTTTTCAATCTGCCTGAAAAGCGTAAAAATCATTTCCCGCTCCTCCGCCGTTAATTGAAGCGATTCATTGGTTCCATAGGAGAAGAAACCATATTTTTTGATGTTGGCAGCCAGCGAATAACCTTTTAGAAAGTCAGGATGAATCAATAAGGTCATACCCGAGCAATCAAGGGCACCGTCTGCCTCTGCAACGAGCTGGCGGGGTGAAAGAAAAGACAGTCCACCATTATTCAGATCATAGTGATCCTGTCCATATCTGATCCGTCCACTCGAAGGCTCTTTGTAGGAAATCTTATAGAAGTCCATCATAATGCCCCGGGTAAATTCCGTTACATCAACAGAGATATCCTTGTATTCATTCAGGCAAATGAGCGGATGCTTAGGTTCGGCCAGGCCCAGCGCACTATTCATGGCTGCGATGGAGTGAAATACTAAGGGGGTATGGATGGACTTTTTCATAAGGTGGTGCCACAAAGTTAAATAAATTTTGCTGTGGCTAAACCAATCCCACTGCTGGCGCCTGTAATGATGATTACTTTTCCTGAAATATTGTTCATTGTTTTATGTTTTTTGTATACCCCAAAGATGGGACAGTACAAAACATAAACTGTATCCAGACCCACGGAAGGTGTATCCATTTTGAGCGGGTGTGACTTATGTCACATTCGTCTGCAACATTTTTGAATGTGACCTACATCACCTGCTTTTCTTTTCTATAAGCCTCACTTTTGAACTGTCAACAAAACGAAGGCACCTCGCAGAGATTCATTGCTGTGTGTGCCCTCAAAACAACCGTATAAATTCAATATTAAAAGAAAAATAAAATGGAAAAAGAACTCATCGTAAAATGGAGAATCAAAGAGAGCGAAACTCCGGCAATTTTAAACCTGCTGGAAGAACTGGTTGAAAAAACCAGAAACGAGCCAGGTAATATTTCTTACCATATCTACCAGTCTGCAGAAAACAATAACGAACTCATCCTGCACGAGCGCTATGTAGATAGTGATGCTGTAGAGTTGCATAAAAGCTCAGATCACTATCAGCAAATTGTATTTCAAAAGATTATTCCACATCTGGAAGTCCGCGAGGTAAACATCTTAAAAAAACTTTTCTAACTCAAAATATCATGTCAAAAAGAATATTAATCATTGTTTCCAATGCAAAGTTAATTGGACCAAAAAACAGAAAAACAGGTGTATTTCTTGATGAAGTAGCCCACCCCTATGTAGCATTTGATGACGCCGGCTACCAGATCGACTTTGCCAGCATCACCGGTGCGGTACCAGCTCTTGATAATATGGAGGCAAAGGACGAAGAATCGAATGCCAGATTTCTGCAGGAAGGCGGCTGGGAAAAAATGCAGCACAACACCAGACTAGCTGATGTAGATGCCAGTATTTATGATGCGATTTTTGTTCCTGGTGGTTTAGCGCCGATGGTAGACATGCCCGAAGATGCGCTGTTGAAAAAAGTGATTGCAGAAACCTACGAAAGAGGCGCCGTAGTTGGCGCAGTATGTCACGGGCCGGTTTCATTATTAAATGTAACACTTAGCGATGGCACCTATCTGGTAAAGGACAAAAACATCACCTCTTTTACCGATGAAGAAGAAAATCACTATGCAAAAGAAGATGTTCCGTTCCTGCTGGAAAGTGCGCTTACTGAACAAGGTGGCAGGTTTCATGCGGCAAGCCCATGGTCGGATAACAGCATTGCAGATGGAAATCTGGTTACCGGTCAAAATCCGGCATCTGCACGTGGTACAGCGCTAAAGGTAATTGAAATTTTAGAAGCATAATATTAGTCACCAGATAAAAAGGCTGTATCACTAAATAAAAAATGATACAGCCTTTACCTGCAATCGGCAGCGTTTAATACAACCGGCTGAGTGTTTCCCTCGATACGCCAAGGTAGGCTGCAATCAGTTGTTTAGGGACAATATTATAAAGTTGCGGGTACATGGCCAGTAGCTCTTCATAACGGGTTTTGGCATCGTTATTCATGAACGATAACAATCTTTTCTGCGAGGCTACGTAACCTCTATTGGAACGCCATCGAAAGAAATATTCCAAAGGGTAAATTTCTTTGCACATCTTCTCCCTATCCTCACTGCTCAGGCATAATACCCGCGCATCAGTAACACAATCAAGGTTCACTGTTGCAGCCTCTCCATTATATAAAGCATTGTAATCCGAGGCCCACCATGTTTCCATCGCAAACTGCAGGATAAACATTTTCTGATCATCATTAATGTAAAAGGTCTTCAAACACCCATCCAGTACAAAATACTCACAATCCACCCTGTCGCCAACGTTGATAATTGTCTGGCCTTTTCTAAACGACAGTGGTTTAAAGTGTGAATAAAAGTAGTCAAACTCTACATCAGTAAGCTCAATGGTTTTGGTAAGGTGATTTTTCAAAATATCCTGTGAAGACATATAGTACGGGTTCTGATGGGCAAAGATAGCGAATTCAGGGGAGCCGTATCCAATTGCAATTTGACGAAAAAACTTAACAATAACTTAACAGGTTGTATCCGGAAAGTGAACTGATTTATGTGGTTATTTGATTGAGTCGCAATTCTTCTATTTAACGATTCCACATTTGATATGCATCCAGCTAATGTAGTGCTACCCTTTATCGGCGAAACCCACCTGAGTATTCCGCTTACCATCATTTTTTTAGTGTGCCTGCTGGCTGTAGTGGCCTTCGAATTTGTAAACGGCTTTCACGATACCGCTAATGCAGTAGCTACGGTGATCTACACCAAAGCCATGAAACCGGTTATTGCTATTCCCTGGTCGGGTTTCTGGAATTTCATTGGCGTTTTCACGGGAGGTATCGCTGTTGCGATGGGCATTCTGAAACTCGTACCACTTGATGCGCTAATGAACCTGCCGGTAGGTGTAGGGGCTAGCATGGTACTGGCTGTCTTGCTGGCCTCTATTGCATGGAACCTTGGAACCTGGTATCTGGGCATTCCCTGTTCCAGCTCCCATACCATGATCGGTGCCATGATCGGCGCCGGACTAGCTTTCACCTGGTATTATGGTGGCAATGGCGTGAATTGGGGTAAAGCGGAAGAAATTGGACTATCACTCATCCTTTCACCGATCATCGGATTCGGACTGGCTGTTTTACTGATGTATTTTTTAAAGCATATCATTAAATACCATGCGCTTTTTCACATCCCGCATGGCGAAAATGATCGTCCACCGCTGCTGATCAGAGGCTTATTAATCACCACCTGTACACTGGTGAGCTTTTTCCACGGCAGCAACGATGGGCAGAAGGGTGTTGGTCTTTTCATGCTCATCCTGATTGCTTTCCTGCCGGCCAGGTTTGCCGTAAATCACCACATTCAAGAGGATAAGGTTATGCGTGATTTGAACAGCACTGAACAGATTATCCAGAAAATAGCCGTTCTAAATCATGCTAAATCTGTCAATGTCGCCGCTTTCACTTCTAAGATAGAACAAACGAAAAAACATCTCCTGTTGAAGAGCGAGACAGATAAAGAAAACACCTATAAATTCAGAAAACAGATTGAAGCCGTAATAGCTGCAATCAAAATAGTTGAAGACGATAAAACACTTGTTATTTCTGCAGAAGATCACCGGAACCTCAGCAGCAATAAAGATGAGCTTTCGAAACTGGTAGATTTTTCCCCATTATGGGTAATCCTAACAATTTCCATTTCTCTTGGGCTCGGCACCATGATCGGTTGGAAACGAATTGTAGTTACCATTGGCGAGAAAATTGGCAATGAGCACCTGAATTATGCACAGGGGGCGACCTCTGAAATTGTAGCAGCCTCAACCATTGGCCTGAGTACAGCCTTCGGCTTACCTGTGAGTACTACCCACGTACTCTCAAGCGGCATTGCCGGTGCTATGGTGGCTTCGGGAGGAAAAGACAATCTAAACAATAATACTTTGAAAAATATTGGCCTCGCCTGGGTGCTTACGCTCCCTGTGTCCATCATTCTTGCTATCTTGTTATTTATGTTGTTCCATCTTTTTATCTAACCTGATTTTATAACAAACGAGCCATGAAACAAATACTTGTTGCCACCGACTTTTCGAAAAGTGCAGCCAATGCATTTGCCTATGCCCTTTCAATGGCCAGGGTATTGAGAATGGATGTTGCCGCTATCCATGCCATTCATCCGACAGAAGGCATCAATAACAGTACTTACAACGCCATTTTTATCGAATCATATTACCAGAATAAACGGAATGCGCTCGAAGCCTGGGCAAACCATATCCGTGAAGAACAAGAGCTCACAGAGATTAATATATCCACAAGCTGTGAGGTGGGTTTCCTGAGATCGGTGATACTTGAATATATGAAATCGAATCCGGTAGAATTGCTAATTATGGGTATAACAGGCGCCACAGGTATTGCCGGCATTGTTGGAAGTAATGCCAGTATGGTGGTTTCTAAAATGAGAATACCAACCCTAATTGTGCCGATAGAGAGTGTTTTTCCTTCCGAACCAGTAATTACACTTGCAACCGACTACGAAACCAGACTATCACACAAAGACGTGATTGCGCTCAACGAAATGCTCAAGGCTTCGGGCAGCAAAAGAATGCAGGTGCTTTATGTAGCAGAAAAATCTGACGAGCAACACATTCAAACCGGTGAGCACAGCATCCGGACACTCCTACCACACACCCAAATTGACTTCAATTATATCCGGCACAACAGTGCCCCTAACGGCATTATGGATTTTATTGAGCAGAACCATACCGACATTTTATGTCTGGTAAAACATCATCACAACATTATTTACAGGCTGTTTACCAGTAGTACAGTAAATAAGGTTTTAAACAAATCTGTCAAGGCCATCTTAGTGTTGCATGATTAGTATCAGCAAATCATTTAAAACGCGTGGAATATTTAATACTTTAAATGCGCTTCTATTTTAATGGAATAGTAAAAGTAAATACAGAACCTTCTCCTAATACACTTTCAGCCCATATTTTTCCACCATGAAGCTTAACGATTTCTGAAGATACATAAAGCCCTATTCCAAAACCGGAGATCAGGTTATTGTTATCTACGCGATAAAAGCGTTCAAATAATTTTGGAAGTTCTTCATTCCTGATACCGATTCCCTGATCCTTCACACTAACTTTTACCTCATCCTGATTAGAAATACACGAAACCTGAATCATCGAATCAGGTGCAGAGTATTTGACGGCATTCCCAATTAAATTTGCAATCACCTGCCCCAGTTTACCCTTGTCGGCATTAATCATGCGGCTTTCAACTGGCTCAAAAATAAACTTATGGGTGCTGTAAAGCATGGTTACTTCTTCCTGCGCATCCTTAATCAGATGGGCAATGTCGAAATCAGAACGGCTGACTTTAAGTTTAGCAGCTTCCAGTCTCGAAAAATCAAGGAAACCGTTGATCATATCAGTCATGCGTTTGGTTTGTTTTACCGACTGTGATATTGCCCGACGGCTAACCTGGTCCGTATTCTCCTGAGAACGCATATCAAGCAACTGCAGGTAGGCCGATAGTGAGGTTAACGGTGTTTTTAACTCATGGCTCACCATACCCATGAAATCATTTTTCCGGATATCCTCCATTTTTTGCTCTGTAATATCCATCACCACACCCGTAAAAGCTGAAAAAGCACCGGAGGGGTCGGCCTTGAGGTTGCCAATAGCCCGGAGCCAGCGTAATCTCTGATCATGTAAGCCTACAACGGTATAGGTAACGTCATAGTCGCCTTTATTATAAATGGCGTTTTCGAATTTTTGCGACACATAATCCCTGTATTCATCGGTAATTTGTGCGATAGCCTGCTCAATAGAAAGCGGTTCATCAGGATAATATCCAAGCAGCTCTTTTAAGCGCGCATCGGTTATAAATTCCCGGGTGACAGAGTGAATATACCAGGTTCCGAAATTCGCAGCATCAATAGCCAGGCGAAGAGCGTGTTTACTTTCCTCAATGGTATATTTTGCACCCAGAAGTGCTTCATTTGCAGCGGTGAGATCTTCGTTGGTTGCCAGAATCTGTTCATTGGATGAGGTGAGTTCCTCATTTATAGCAGCAAACTCTTCATTCATCGCCTGCAGTCTTTCTGCACCTTCCTTCAGCCGCTGCTCCCACTGGTCTCTTTCTGTAACATCCCTCGTGGTTCCGGATACGGCGATCACCTCTCCACTTTCATTAAATACAGGATTTAATATATAATCATAAAGCCTCCTGCCCAGGGTAGCATGCGGAAATGCAACTTCACCCCTTATACTAATACCTGTTTCCCTGATGCTGTCGATTTCACGCTCGTGCATTTCGGCATGCCAAGGCTCGTACCCATTTTCAATAAGTCCCTTTCCAATGGCCTCATCCCAGGTTTTTCCCCACATGTTGAGCAGGGCCGTATTGGCATACGTGAAGCGGTAGTTCAAATCAAAAACATACATTAAATCAGGGGTACCCGAAGTGATGGTTTCATAAGTGCGCTTTTGCTGCTCAAGAATTTCCCTTGATTGCGCAAGAGATTGTTCAGCTAATTTTCGTTCGGTAATATCCGACGCTAAACCAAACCACTCCGTAATCTCGCCTTCACTATCAAAAATGGGCACTGCACGGGAAAATGTCCAACCGATTCCTCCATCTGCACGGTTCACCCGATGCTCGAGCTGAAAAATACTTTTGTTTGCAATGGCGTATGCTATTGCAGCCTCTACCATCTCAAGGTCTTCATGGTAAACATTTCTGGTTTTCCATTCTGTTGTCGGCTTGTTTGCATACAGCAGAAAGCCCCTTCCATCCAGCTCATGCATGATGCTCCAGTCAGGATTCAGACTATACACGATGTCGGATGTCGCTTTTAGTAAAGCTTTAAAACGTTCATCGTTTGTAGAAGTTGAATGTGGCTTGCCAGATGGTTTACTCATAAGATCAATTCAGATATTATTTTTAAACGGAAAAGTAAGAAAAATATTGATGAGGAAGCCATTTTTCGAAGGATTAATCCGTCTCGACTTTAATAGAGCTATAACACACTAAATCAAAGCACCTTTCTGTCGCTGCGAGCGGTTCGTCAGATACTGCTGGGTTTTGATATTCTCCCACATAATCAGCTTGTCTTCAATTTTTGAGAATACCCTGATATCGCCATCCTGCGATATCACCAGGCCAAGACAATTCGGATGTTTCCAGCAATAGGCAATCATTGAGCGGTGCCTAGTGCCATAATGCTTTGGGTCATATGGTACAAGTGATTTTAGCGTAGCGGTAGCTGTTGAGGAAACATAGATTTTTTTGGGCATCCCTTTCGCACGCAGTACCGCGCCGAAGCCATTGGTAATCATATTGCGATCAAAAAGTACCACTCCATCCACACAGGTTTGCGAAGCAATAAAACTGATTGAACCTTTAATTTCATCTGCGGTTCCTTTCTTTTCGCTCAGAGCCTGCGACTCCCACTGGTAAAGTTTTCTGCTAATCGAACTTTTCCCCGACTGAAACTGGCCCTCAATGGTATTTTCTGAAACGAAGTTATCAATTGCCGATTTAGCATGGGCAATCATGGCAAGTGTAAGCCGCTCATAGCGAATCTGGTATTTAATATCCAGATCAGCACTATCATCCGCAATCAGGATGGCCCCACCGTGCTGATAATTCTGAATCTTCAGTAAAAGTCTGGAAAAGGTTTGGATCCATAGCCCATCCAGGTATTCTTCCCAGTCCTGATATTTTTCCTTAGGATGAAATTCATCCAGATATTGGTGTACAGCTACCTTCAAAAACTCCGCATTCCGTTTCAGCATCTTTGATATCGGCCCAATAGTTAAAACATCCAGATAGCGCTTTACCAGCACATTCTGCTTCAGGGTAGCCAGTAGTTCATAATCGAAAAATACGTGAAGTGTACCAATATCGCTCACCGCAACCTGAAAAAGGCCGGGTTGTTCAGAGTCGGTATCTGATTCATAATTAAGGAAATTCTGGTAGTGCATGGCCTGATCGATCATGCCCCAGATATACAGCCCCCCTTTTTCATTGTAATATACAGCCAGCGACGAGCTGGAAGGATCAGCAGCCTTCGAAAGCTTGGCGAGCGCTTTGGTATTCATTGCAATCGGCTTTTGAAAAGCCACACAGCTCCACCTTTCCGGAACAATAAAGCCCGGTGGTTTTGGATCAGGATTCTCCGGATCAATAAAAGTAACGGTTACTTTTATCAAATCACTTTCCTCCTTGCACATGCTCGAATAAAACAAACAATCAAACAGTGCCTCCAGAACACTCAGTTCAGGAACTGGCACCCTGCTTCTATTTAACCTCAGCTTATTTTGGACCAGTACAGCAAGGTCCTGTGGACGGGAATTTTCCAAATCGAATGAATTTAATGATAAACAACCAGCCAAAGCAAAGGTTTTGCTTTCGAAATAATTAAGTGATTACCAATTGTTACCTATCCCTTCCTCAATATTTATTTCAAAACCACCATTGTATTTACGTAGTCAACTACGTATATTTGAACATAAATTAATTGAGCGCATATGAACACTATGAATTTAACTGTTGCCCCTTTGCTGAATGAAGATTGCAAAACGATTATCGACCTGATCTTACCGATCCAACAAATTGAATTTAATGTGCCCATTACTATAGAAGGGCAGCCCGACCTGCTCGATATCGAATCGAACTACCACCAGGGAGGCGGTAATTTCTGGGGTGTAAAAATAAACGGCGAACTGGTGGGTACAATAGCCTTGCTCAACATCGGACACCAGGCAGGTGCGCTTCGCAAAATGTTTGTTAAAAAAGAATTCAGGGGTAAAGAATACAGCATTGCCCAGCTTTTGCTGGAAACGCTAGTGGCATTTTGTACTGAAAAAAATATCACAGACATTTACCTGGGTACAGTGGATATGCTCAAAGCAGCACACCGGTTTTACGAAAAAAACAGTTTTAATGAGATCGATGCAGCTGAGCTACCCAGCTATTTCCCAAGGATGATGGCGGATAATAAATTTTATCATTTACATTTGAGTGCTTAAAATAATTTCATGAATGTAATCGACGAATCAGGCCTGCTGGCGATTTCCACCAGGTTACAACGCCTGAGCGAACAGATTAGGAAGGATGGCTTTCTGATTTACAAAGCGAACGGGATCACCTTCGAGCCTAAGTGGTTCCCGGTAATTTATACACTGCACTTAAAACCGTTATTAGGCGTGGTAGAACTGGCTACAGAAATCGGTTATTCCCATCCCTCTACGATTACGTTGTTAAAAGAATTGGAAAAGGAAAAGCTAATCTCATCCAAAAAGGATAAAAATGATGAACGCAAACGATTGGTGCAATTGTCGGTTAAAGGGAAAAAACTGGTTGAACAGATGCAGCCCGTTTGGGGCATTATCACCTCTGCAATGACCGAACTCACAAACACACAAAACAACCTGATGAAAGCTATCGTTGAAGTGGAGCAACAATTAGCGGAAAAGAGTTTCTTTGAAAGGGCAAAGGGTCTGATGAAGTCCACCACTACTGCGCACTAACCAACTTTTGGTAAGGTAAACCAAAATGTAGTTCCATTACCCAACTCACTGTCGGCACCGATCTGCCCACCATGCCTGCGGATAATTTCTGCACTAATGTAAAGTCCTAATCCGAGCCCCTGCGAACTACGGGTCTTGTCTCCCGACTGCCAGAACCGGTCAAAGAGATGAAGTATTTTTTCAGGTGGTATACCTACACCCTGGTCGATTACAGAAACCCTCACCTCTTGCC
Source organism: Pedobacter frigidisoli (assembly GCF_032678525.1). GTDB lineage: Bacteria > Bacteroidota > Bacteroidia > Sphingobacteriales > Sphingobacteriaceae > Pedobacter > Pedobacter frigidisoli_A. Next base: position 984,482 of record NZ_JAVTSE010000001.1, on the reverse strand, counting down.
CCAAATCCGCTACTTTCAACGTGATTTTTTCACTTTGTCCGGCATACTTGTAAGCATTATTGAGGAAATTAATGATTACCTGACAAATTCTTTTCTCATCGGCTTCGATGATGGCCTTTTCTGCCTCAACATTAAGTTTTATTCTCTGTTCAGCGGTAAGGTGTACATAACATTCCTCAAGGGTCTCGGCAAGATCAAAAGATGTTTTCTTAAGACTGAGGCCGCTTTCTGAATATTTCCCCGCTTCCAGAAGGTCGCCAACCATTCCATCCACCTTGTTCATACTCTTCAAAGAAGCATTTAATAGCTTCAATACGGCTTCATCCTTAATTCTGTCTCTCATCCGCTCCAGCATCTGCAGATTCCCTTTCAGTGCGGTGAGTGGCGTTTTAAGTTCATGACTGGCAACTGATAAGAATTCATCCTTACGAAGATCATAATTTTTCTTTTCGGTAATCAGCTGGGTAACCCCTACCATTCGGATCGCTGTGCCATTGGCATCGTATTTCGGACTACCATTAGCCTGAATCCAGTGAATACTGCCATCTGGGCGCTCGATCTGATATTGCGCATTATAAAGGGTGTTCTTTTCAATGGAATCTGCAACCTTCCTGCGCACCATTTCCCGGTACTCAGGCAAAATAGTCTCAAATAAATCTGAAAAATCGAAGCGCCTGTCAACCGGACGGCCGAAATTCAGTTTACATTGTTCACTGCATTCCATTCTTCCGCTACTCAGCTCAAGATCGTAAATCCCCAGATTGCCCGCCTCCAGTGCCAGTGACAGGGTGTGCTCATTCTCCTGAAGTCTCTCATTCATGGCATTAAGCTGCTCATTCACGGTACGGTACTCCTCATTCAGGGCGGCCACTTCTTCCATTGTCACCTGAAGCTCCTCATTGGTAGCCTGGTATTCTTCATTGATCGCCTGAAGGTCTTGATTGAGGATATTGATTTTGAGGCGCGCCTGCTCTTCCCCCCGGTGTTTTGCTTCCAGTTGTTTCTCAATCATTAAGCGCTCCGAAACATCGGTAGCAGAATTGATGATCGCTTTGGTATCTCGATCATCTCCCAAAACAGGATGATAAGCAAAATCAAATGGCGTTGGAGTCAAAACCCCATCAATATCGATGTTGGCTAAAACACCCTTGGCCTGATAGGTTTGGCCCGTTTGCCATACCTGATTAAGTATAGGAATAAATTCAGCAAATTCGGGTGCGGCATCAATCAGTTTCTGACCAACGATGCTAATATCTTTTCTCCATAACTTCAGCATGGCATCATTCACATAGCCAATGTGGAGTTCTGAAGATGTGTAAACCACAATTCCTTCTATCGAATGAAATAGTATTTTTAGAAGATCTTCAGCTGTTGAAGATGGATAGATTTTATCGTTATTCAAGCAATAATTATTTTTCGTAAAGATACCAAATTAAACAATCTTCAATAAAATATTCCATTCCTTACAGGCATAAAGACCATAAAGCTGATAGCGCCAAAGGAACTCAAGTTATACTGATTCACTTCAAACGGAAAAAAGCACACTCAACCCAGAAGATTTTAGAAACTTAAAAAGTATATTGAAACTAGTTAGCTGAAAGTGCCTCACTAACCCGCCCTAACAACTGATAGATATCAAAAGGTTTAGCAATGAAATCATCCGCTGTGCATTGGAGCTTCATCTGGTCGATCCGTTCATGCGCACTCATCATAATAATAGGAATATGCCCGGTCGTTTCACCAGCCCGCAGGAATTTACATACCTCAAGGCCGTTTCCGTCCGGAAGCCTGATATCAAGCAAATAAAGATCAGGTTCATTCACAATTTTACGGGCCATAAATGAAGAAACATCTGAAAAGGCATACACCTCATAATTCTCGCCTTCCAGCACCAGGGTAATCACTTCTCTTATATCGGCATCGTCTTCGAGAATACATATTTTTTTTGGCATGCTGATCTTAGTAAATCAATTTGGGTTGAGTGCATAACAACAACCTTAAGATATTGTTTAATTTTTTTAACAGATGATATAAATTTATCATTAAAATGAAGAATCTGCTCATCGCGACCTCAATAATCCCCCATCAATCGGAATATCAGCACCGGTAATGTAAGCTGCAAAATCTGAAGCCAGAAATGCAACCAGCTGACCATATTCTTCAGGTTTTCCAAATCGTTTCATCGGGATTGCATCGGCCCTTTGCCTGTACACTTCTTCAGTTGACAGACCTTTCGAATCAGCCTGATCGCCAATCATTTTCTCTATTCGTTGCGTATCAAAGTTTCCGGTCAAAATATTGTTTACAGTGATATTAAACTGTGCAAGTTCATTCGATAAAGTTTTAGCCCAGGCAGCGGTTGCACTTCTAATGGAATTGGATAATACCAGACTGGCAATAGGTTCCACAATTGAAGTGGAACTGATGTTAATAATCCTCCCGCTCTTTTGACTGACCATATGCGGAACAGCCAGCATAGTGGTTTCTACAACTGTTTTAAACAACAGATCGAATGCATTTTGATAAGATTCAACTTCTGCATCGGCAGCAGTCATTGATTGCGGACCATTGGTATTATTCACCAGAATATCAACCTCGTGTTCCGCAAAGAAATCATGTATAATGATTTTGTAGGCTGCATAATCAGAAAAATCTGCCACCAGATATCCATGCTGCTGCTGTGCATGATTTACAGGAAGCTTAGCAAGGACAATTTTCAGCATTTCTTCATTCCTGGCCATTAAAAAAACACTTGCGCCGCATTCGGCTAGCGAAACAGCGCTGGCAAATCCCAGGCCTTGTGAACTGGCACCAACCAGTGCTGTTTTACCTGTTAAATCTATTTTCATGATAGTTCTGATTTACTTCTTGTTTATTGCAATAACCCTTATAGCTTAACCAGTAACGCCAGCCTTTTTGAATAAATCTACATAGGCATTTATAGCAGTTTGGAGAAATTCCCTGGTTTTCCCCTCTTTCAGCTTCCCATCCTCATCAATAGATTCACCGATTTTTGCCAGGTAAACTTCAGGTTGCTGCATAATCGGCATATCTAAAAACACCAGACTTTGTCTTAAATGGTGATTGGCACCAAAAGCAGCAAGATTACCCGGCGAATTACTGAATATCGCTGCCGGCTTACCGCTCCAGATACTTTTTCCATAAGGACGAGAGCCGACATCAATAGCATTCTTCAATACGCCAGGTACCGATCTGTTATATTCCGGTGTGATGAAAATCACGCCATCAACAGTAGCCATCTTCTCCCTGAAGATCGTATAAGCTTCCGGCACATCGCCATCATCATCAAAATCCTGATTGTAAACAGGCAGATCGGCGATGTTAATTATCTCAAAATCGAAGCCCTCAGGGACCATTTCAACGACCGCTGCTGCGATTTTCTTTGAGAATGAAGCTTTATGCAAACTTCCTGCTATAATTCCAATTTTCTTACTCATATATTCCTTTTTTAATATGCCAATATACATCAATTCAGTGATGCTGAAATATTAAACCAGACAAGATGAACAATGTTTGCGGGCATTTTCCAATTTTTCAGTTAACCGCATCTGTAATTAATAAATTATTCAGCAACAAAAATTCCTTATAATTGTTAATACGGAAACTATGAGCAAAGTATTTACAATTACAGAAGGACTTGAGAATTTAGGAGCACTGCGTACCGGCGGACAAGGCTCTGTATATAAAGGAAAGCGTATTGGTGCAATTTACTCTGCCGTGAAGCTCATCCCTACACCCATTTACACGGAAGACCGCAACGATAAAAATTACCGGAATTTTGAAAATGAAGTATCAAAACTGCTCAAGGTAAATGAGAATCCGAGTCCCAATGTGGTGAAGATGCTGAGTTTCGGCATCACCGAGAGCGGGTCGTTCCCCTTTATCGAAATGGAATATATAGATGGTCCGGATCTTTGCGAACTGCTTCAGGAACCACATGAAAAGATCTTCACCATTCAGGAAACAATTAAGGTAGCCCATCAGCTGGCAGCAGCACTGGCACATTGCCATAACCTGGGTGTAAAACACGGGGACGTAAAGAGTAACAACGTTAAATACAATGTGCACACCGGCAACTATGTACTGCTCGATTTTGGTCTGGCTATACTGAGTGACGAGCAGCGCAGAAGCAGTATCAGGCATGCCGGTGCAGTTGAGTTTATGGCGCCCGAACAAAATGAAGGCAAAATGCTCCTGCAAAGTGACGTGTATAGCTACGGCATTATTTTATATGAATTACTGGGTGGCCAGGTACCCTTTCCACTCCCCGGCAACAGCGATACGGGGCGCAATAGTGTTATGATCGGGCATATGGAAAGTGAAGTACCCAACCTCCTCGATTTACGCAAAAACAACCTGCCAGCCAGCTGGAGCGAGGAACAGAAAAACCGGGAAATGCAAGTACCGGAGTGGTTGCTCACCCTGATCAGCAAATGCCTCCAGAAAGATCCGTTGATTAGATATGCAGACGGAATGGAGTTGCATGAGGCGGTGTTAAACGGAGGATTATCAGTACCGCCAGCTCCGGCAGCCACTGCAACTCCGGTAATTAACCCCGACCTGGAATTTCTTCGGACAGAAAACGAATCCCTTCGCCAGCAAATTGAAACGTTAGAGAAGACCGTTGCGCCCGAAGAAAGTGGTATACACCTATCGCATTTCGCATTTGCCTGCTTAATTATCGTGATTGTTGGCTTGATGGCTATTGTTGGCTATTCGCAATTCGGCAAAAAAGAAGAAATGCAGCAGGTGGAAAGTCCTGTAGATTCAATTCCGGAGGTTACCCCGGATACCTCTGATGCAGAGCGAATAAGACTGGCTAACGAACGCAGAGCAGCAGCGGCCGCAGCAACCAAACGCGTGGTAGATAGCGCCATTAAGGCCGAAATTAAAAAAGCGCAGCAGAAAGCTGCAGATAGTACAGAGGAAGTAAAACCAGACACATCGCTTAAACAATTACAGTTTTAGTGAAAATAATACAAGGCCGTTTTTGGCTTTTTAGGCATCGTAATTTATGGACACAAAATCAAATTTCTGGCAGCGCATTGGACTTCAGGATTGGTTTCTGACCGATGAAACCAAGCGCAAGATAGAAAAGCTACCCCAACTTACACCAGATACAATTTATAGCTTTATTGTCGATAAATTCCGCGACTCGATTAATGAAATGTCATTTGGCGACCGCGTAGTCTTTTATCACGAATTCATTATTACTTTTAATGCAGAAGATTACCAGGCCTTTACCGACAATAAACAAGGCCTTTTTGGTTTAATCGTACAGGAGTCGGTTAAAAAATTCTACGATATTCTGAAAGAACATCGTCAGGCAGGTAAAACGGTAGAGCCCTCAGGATCGAAATGGGTCTTCCGTCTGGTTTCCCATCCTGATTATGCCCGTGGCGACAAGGGCTTCATCGGAAAACTCCTTCCCGGAAACAACCATAAAGCCGAGAATCTTCGCGTCACTTTTATTCCCCGCCAAACCGGTATAGCCCAAACCTTCGATGTGAATAATGACATTTTAAAAGGCTTTACCTATTATAGCGATGGTTATATGGAAATTCCCTATGAGGCACAGCTGGAATATACAGAGGGAGCACCTAGTCCTGCAGAACAGCCTGTTATTGCCCGCCTGGAAACCATTATTCCTGACAAGCAATATTCAGGCAAGAAAATAGAGTTTCTGATAAAAACAACAGACACCATTGTTTCCGGGAATGAAGATGACCGGGATGACCCCAATATATTCAAAATTGATACTGAATGGGCCAATTCCCCACACCTGCATATCCGCTACAATAAAGCCGACGGCAATTTCTATCTGGCTTCTTTTGGCGAAGTCACTACGTTAAATGAGGTGCTGGTGCCACAAAGTGAAATCAATGCACCTCAATGGGTGCCATTGCCGCTCAATTCACGGATGCTGCTAAACGGCATTATTGGCCTAAACCTGTTTAAATCCTGAGTATATGTCGCAGTTATTATCGATAATTTTATTAACCCTCGTCACCGCGCTTCTGGTTGTACATTTCAAAGACATTAAAAATACCCGAAACTAATATGAATAAGTACTTTTTCGGAATTACAGATACTGGCAAAAGCAGAGACAACAATGAAGATAGCTTTGTTGCATCATCGCTTACTGATGATCAGCTGATTTTAGCTTCGGTGATTGATGGCGTTGGCGGCTATCATGGTGGCGAAGTGGCGGCTGCCATTGCTAAAGAAGAAATTTTAAAACAATTCAACGATCGTCCGGCAGATCCCATTGCAAAAATGATCAGCGCCTTCGCCAAAGCGAATGAGGTTATTGCTGCCCGTAAACAAGCAGAGAAAGAACTTTCGGAAATGGCTTGCGTAGCTACACTTGTGCTGGCAGATATTGAACATAATCAGTTTTACTACGCCCATGTTGGCGATACCAGATTGTATTTGCTGCGTGATGGTTCTTTAGTCAAGATCTCTAAAGACCATTCTTTTGTTGGTTTCCTGGAAGACTCCGGAAGACTGGATGAAACCGCAGCCATGGCGCATCCAAAACGTAACGAGATCAACAAGGCGATAGGTTTTAGTGACCAGATGACCAGCGATGAAAGTTACATCGAGACGGGGCAATCGCCTTTTCTTCCTGGCGATTTGTTATTGCTCTGCAGTGATGGACTTACCGATATGGTAAATAAACAGGACATCACTTCTCTGCTGCTTCAGGGAGATGACCTCGCTAAGAAGGCGGAAAACCTGGTAGCGATGGCCAATGAAAACGGAGGACGAGACAACATCACCGTGGTATTGGTGCAGAACAATAAAAAGCTTCAGCAAGCCGAGCCAACCAAACCACGCCCTGTGCAACAAAGCGCGGCAAATGCAGATTCAACTAAAACTGATTCTAACATTCAGCATGGGCACATTCCTTCAACCGCTTCAACACAACCAAAAAGAAATCACTGGTTCACTGTATTGATCCTTCTGTGCCTGGTTTTGCTCGGCACTACGATATTTTTGTTTTTGCTAACACAGCGCACAGCCGAACCGGCACCGGCAGTGGTTCAGCTACCAGAAAAAATCGTTAAAAACAGTCAGGAAAAATTATTGCAGGATGCATTTGATAATGCCGTAGGCGATACAGTCGTACTTTCCGACTCGATTTTCAAAAGTCCCGTATTGATTACTGATACTTTACGAATCCGCAAGGATACCTTATATGTTCTTGCCCGGGGCCTCGTATTGCAGGCGGACACCAGCTATAAGGGTGCAGCACTATCCATGCTTAGCCAGGCAAAGTTATTGGGTCTGGATAGCCTGCAGTTTAATGGCTTTGCTACTGCCGTTTCCATTTCGAACCAGGCATTGTTACTAAAAAATGTGCGCTTCACAGATTGCCTGTTACACGTAAAAAACAGCCTTAACTTTCCTGATCAGCAAATGGTAAGTGCCGGGTTCCCGAATATACTTTTATCAAACAGTGTATCCCCAAAAACCACAAACCCCAACAATGGAGCAAAATAAAGGGACTATTGCCGTGAGCCGTTCCCGGGAAAGAATATTTATCCTGGCCATAGGACTGGTACTTGCTTTGTTTTTTTATCAGCTTTACAGCGTTATTCAGACCAGGTTTGCAGAGGTGGCTCCACGTTTGAAAGCGGGCACCATGGTAAACCTGAATGCAGCAAACCCGGCCGCAAACATCAAAAGTTTGCTAAAAAAAGGGTATTATTTCGAAGACCCCAGGGATGTGGATCTGATTGAAAAAACAATCGCCAGTGCGACAGAAAGTAAGCAGGATCTTGATAACATTGGTGAGATAAATAAGCGCCGCTACTTTCTGCTGGCCGATGAAGCGTTCAGAAACGGCGGTCAGTCATTCAAGGCAAGGGTGCTGGCATCCCGGGCATTGCTCGGTTATACAGGTGATGATTCGCTAACCTTTGCCCGGGAACAACGAAACCCAGCACAGTATGCTGCGACAGTAAATGTGGGACTGGGAGCACATCGCATCAATGGAAAAATTAGAGAAAATGATCAGGCGGTTCAAGGCGTATTGGTTCGTCTGGAAATGGTGTTGCCACAAGACAGTATCTATAACGATGAACCCACTGAGGCGGTTGAAAACGTGGTGGAAAAAGCAAACGGCATTACTAAAGTTTTTACACCAGATAGTGCCGGCAAACGAAAACTGCAGCAACTAACGGCCTATGCCCGAACAAATGCCGATGGGGAATTCCATTTTGATGCGCTACCCGATAAAGCCTTTAAAATACTTCCATTAAAACCTGGCTTTCAGTATGGCGCCTCCAAAGGTGTGGAAAGCCTTACTGATGATGCTGATTTCTCTTTTGAGCAACGCCCGCATACCATAAAGCTTTTTTCTACCAGAGATTTCAATATCCTCAAAAAGGAAAAATCATTAATTATCCGAACGCCCGAAGAATTCAACAAATGGTTCTTCATCATCTGCGCCAGTCTGATTGGTGGATTTTTTCTCATTCACCTGGTTTTATCCTGGAAATTCAGCACCACCGACGAGGTCATATTACCGGCGGTCATGTTGCTCACCGGTATTTCTTTCCTCACCCTGCTAAGTTTGCAGGATCCCCTGCGCGATCGTTTTTTAGCCAAAGATTCACTTTTATATCTGCTCATGGGCTTTGGCAGTATCCTGCTCATGTTATGCGTCAAGTTGCGCCCGTTCAACACCGATACTGTAATTTACAGGCTGCTGTTTTTTAAAAATATTCGTTCTGCCGCCAACGGATGGCCCTGGGCTTTGGCTGCCATAGGATTATTGGCGCTTACTATTTTATTTGGAACCGGACCCGAGGGTAGTGGTGTAAAGGTTAACCTTTTTGGCTTCCAGCCAAGCGAGGTAGTTAAATACCTCATCATTTTCTTCCTGGCGGGATTCTTCGCCGTAAACGAAAAACTGATCAGTGAATACACCAGCTGGGACAAAAGGTGGTCATTCTTCTCCTTCGCGCTCCTGGCTATACTGCTCACCCTGATGTTCTTTCTGGTGCTCGGCGATCTGGGTCCGGCGATGGTGGTTTGTTTCACTTTTATTGTTTTATTCTCCTTCTCGCGAGGCGATTTTATGTTTATGGCCGGAGCGGTGGTGCTATACGTGCTGGCATCATGGATCTTTGATAACGTCTGGATCGCTACGGGAATAACCCTGGTTTTGGTTGGCATGTTGATGTTCTTCCAGCGCAGGCAGCTCAGCGAATCTGCCATCATGGTACTGGTCATTATGTCGGCCTTCTTAACCATCGACCAGATTCCATATCTCGATCGTGTGTTCCCCGGACCAGTACAACGCCTGGGCGACAGGAAAGCCATCTGGAATGATGCCTGGAACAACGAAGTTTATGGCGGCGACCAGGTAGCCAATGGTTTATGGGCCATGTCTACCGGCGGTGCAACAGGTCAGGGAATCGGAGAAGGCTTCGCGAAAACCATTCCGGAAGCCCATACTGATATGATTTTACCCTCCATAGGCGAAGAATTCGGACTCACCGGAATGTTGTGTATCTTTTTGCTTTTTCTGATATACCTGCACCGGTCGATCATCATTGGTCGCCGAACCGGATCTCCCTTTTTGTTTTATCTGAGTGCAGGAATCGGCGCTTCCACCTTTGTACAATTTTTATTGATTGCGGGTGGCTCAACCGGTGCACTACCTTTATCAGGGGTATCATTACCCTTTCAAAGTTATGGCGGGTCGTCGCTGGTACTCAACTTTCTGGCTGCCGGATTTTTAATGTCGGTTTCAAGGGTTAGAGGTACCGCACTACAAATGGAATACATAGCCAAACAACAGGATAGAAATCTTGTACCCGCATTAATAGCAGCCTGCCTGGGCATTATTTTATTGGGCATCAATGTAGCAGGCTATGTGCTTAACAACAAAAAGTGGGTAGTGCAGCCCGCACTGGTTGCCGATCGTAGCGGTGCGAGGATGTTCAGTTACAACCCAAGGATTGCCATACTGATGAACAGGTTGAAGGCTGGCAGCATTCACGACCGCAATGGCGTACTGCTGGCAACAAGCAATGCCGACAGTGTGAAAGCCCAGCATTTTAAACTTATCGGCGCAGGCATTCCCCACTACAACCTCGACTCTGCGGTTCATCAGCGTTTAGACCGTTTCTACCCCTTCGAAGAACAGTTATTCTTCTGGACAGGCGACGCGAATTCGGGGGTATTTAACGGAAGTATCAACGGATATTTCGCCGATTATGAACACGCAGCTGAACTTCGTGGTTTTCAACTGCCTGCTAAACGCTTTGAGGTACTTGCAAAACGATACACCGAGAACCGTTTTCTTGCCCGAGGTGTAAAAGAAATGACGGTAGTGAAAAAAGATTATGCAGCACTGTCGCCATTATTGCTTGCCGGGATCAGCAGCCAGGAAGTAGAAGCCTTTAGAAACAAAAACCGCGACATACAGCTTACGATAGATGCTGGATTACAAACAAAAATACAAAAGTCTATTGCCCGGGATACCTCACTAATGGATAACCGGGTTTCGGTAGTGATTATGGAAGCCAGCACCGGCGATGTACTCACTTCAGCAGTTTACCCCCTACCCCCTATCCATGATTGGGAAAGGTTAACCATGACCAATGCCGAGCAGAACCAGCTTGCCGGCTGGCTGACGACATCCGACCTGGGTTTTACCACCTTTACACAGCCTGGCTCAACAGCCAAACTCATCACCGCCATGGCATCGTTCAACAAGCTGGGTATGGCTGCTCCTGATAAAAAATATCAGGTGGAAGCCAGAGAACGTATCCGTACCAAAGGCATTGAACCTGATGAAACAGGCTGGATTAACCTCGAACGTGCCGTGGTAAAATCCAACAATGTGTATTTCATCAAACTGGCCAATCAGGAACAACTACAGGAAAACATGGGCGACCTGTACCTGAAAACAGGAATGTTTCTGCATGGAGCAGGAGGATATTATTACAATAAACCTGGTGAAAATGCCGTTCAGGAAGAAAAGTGGAAACAACTGTGGCGTAAAACAGAATTCAATACCAAACCAAAGTATGATCCTGCTAACATCCGTAGGACACGGGCTAAAGGAATATCAGGTATGTCATGGGGCCAGGGAGCGCTGATTGCCACACCGGCAGCAGTGGCACGGATGGCGGCCGGGATTGCCAACAACGGAGATATGATTGCCAGCAGGTTTGTGCTGAAGGTAAACGATCAGTCCCAGCCGCAAAAATATGGTACGAAATTAGTGAATGATCCAAGATATGCACAGCTATTAAAAGGCTACATGATTAAACAAAGTGAATATAAATCAGGTATCCTGGGCGTTAAGGTTGCAGGAAAAACAGGTACCCCTGAGCGGATATGGAAGAAAGCCCAGATTAATGATGGCTGGTATGTATTTTTCGCTCCCACCGCAAACGGCAAGGATAATGTTGTAGTCTGCGTACGTATAGAAGCCACGAAAGGCTCTTCAGATGCGGTAAAACTGGCGGGTAAACACGTAATACCATTCCTTAAAGAAGGTGGCTATATCAAAAACATCACACCATCTGACGAAGATTTAACTGCTACAGAAGCCCCTTAACCCTATTAACTCAAATGAAAATGATATTCGACCTATTTAAAATTAAAGGCGACAGCCAACCGGATGATGTTAAAGGAATCAGACATGAGTTACTTCAGTTTGTGAAACAGGAGCTACAGAAAGCCGAGGGTGGCGAGGGTGCAAACATTAAAGGACTCGCGCTTTATATCAACTGTTCATCGGCAGAGCGCCAGGTTTACGAAGCCGCTGTATATGCCGATGAACCTAAGCAGCTTAAAAATGAAATACAACGCATAAGCGATGACTACTCCCTGGATTTACCTGGGAATTGGTTGCTTACCATTCATTTCAATGAAACCATTCCCGATGAAGCCATAAGGATGTCGCAATTGCCGGTAGCACTTTTTGTGAAAACCAAAACCCATTTTGTTAAACTGCAGGCAACTGCCTACATCAAAGCACTTAGTGGCAAAACCTCCCGTCCAGGATATCTGATTAGTTCAGAGGGAGGTAAATATAATATCGGAAGAGATGAAAAAGCGCAGTCTGACGAAGGTTATTTCCGCACCAACCATATCGCATTTCCATCAGAAAGTGATGATGAACGGAATAAATACATCAGCCGCCAGCATGCCCACATTGAATGGAATAAGAATCTCGCTAAATTTGTAATCTATGCAGATGAGGGAGGAATACCACCACGAAATAAAGTAAAGCTCCGTTCAGCACTCACTGAGAAGATAGTGAAACTCCACGCCACACAAATAGGTCAGGAGCTTGAAGAAGGCGATCAGATCATCCTGGGGGAATCAGTTGTGCTGGAGTTTAGTTACGAAGTGCCAGATGCTACTCCCGAATCTTAATCCGAACTGGGCCTTTGATATGATCAACTTCGACAGGTATTCCCTTTTGTGTGATCACCACTTTACCCTGGCGATGCAATTCGATAGCCGTATCAAGAACAGCTTTCATTTGCTTACGCCAATCGTTGGGAAATAACATGCGGGCAATTTCCGACGGACAAGTACTTTTCTCAGGACCACGTTTTGCGGCAGTAGATAAGATTGTTGAGGAGATATCCATTTCTAGTTAGTAGGTGGGTGCTTTAATAATGATGTTGATGAAATCTCACCGTAATATTCAAACTTATCAGTATTTTAATTGTTTTACATTTTTTATGTATATTTGATTATGAGTAATACCAAAGATTTCGATCATATTATACACTCGGATAGTTCTGGAAAGCTTTACATCAAAAGTAATGATTTTTTCAGCCAGCCTAAAGTTAAACAGATGGTAAGTTCGATGATGGAATCAAACATCTTCAAAAAAATTACCAAGGAAAAAAATCTGAAGTAGTATGCCATTTAATCTCCTGCTTTTCCCCCTGGTAGGCGGTTATTACATTCTAATTCGTTTCGAACTCCTGCGCTATATTCAATATAGGCTTGAAAGTCAGCGCATTCTTTTAAATTCAGCTTTTGCAGGAATAATATTATTAGCTTGCTGTTTCGTACTGAGGGGTTTAGTCAACATCATATTACCTTCTGTGATCCAATACCTTGGAGAACATATGCCCATAAAGTCTCAATATTTCGGTACCACAAGTTTTTCATTAGTTGCAGCCGTTTTATTCACAGAGATCGCAAATCTTTTCGTCAACAGGAAAAATGCAATTAAACAATCCTTAAAAAAAGCTGGAAATGAACTCGAACTATTAATGAGTTCATCATTTTTTGATGCACATTTACTACAATTTACCATGGATAGTGGTAAGGTATACATTGGCTGGGTAAAAGAAATTCCTAAGCCATTTACCACCAATTATATTAGAATCACACCGGCCTTAAGTGGTTATCGAAATGAAAAAAAGGAATTGGTATTTACTACACAATACCTGAGCGTATATGCCTCCTATATCACAGATGGCTCTGTGTCAGATCAAAGCGAACTGATGACAGACCTTGTGCTCAAGGTCGACAAAATTAATACAGCATCTTTTTTTGATATGGAGATGTACAAGCGATTTAATCCTGAAGAAGAGGAAAACCCAACAGCGCATTAAATTTCATGATATCAAGCAATTTTATCTTGCCATTAATATCATATTTTACATCCCTAACTTCAAAAAATTCAGTAATACTGCCGTTGGAATAGCCAGACAGCTGGTTCTGCTATACCTGGCGATGGTTATACCCAGCAGATGTCCTTTACGGTCAAATAGCGGCCCTCCACATTCTTCAGGTTTAATCGCAATATCGTGAATAAATACCTTCTCAAAACCATCACGACGGACTGATTTGCCTCCTGCAAACTGCTCTGCCGGATGTTTGGATTGCGCTGATAAACGAGAAGCCAACAGGATTGGTTTGATGTAACTACCAGAATCATTTTTCCATTTAAGAACAACCTCATCACCGGGCCAGAAACTCATGAGAGCTGGTGCAAATTCATCCGCTTTCGTAATCGTCTTGCCATTAATACTCAGGAGTTCATCTCCGATTTTCAAACCTGCCTCACCCGCCGGACTATCTGGCTTGATCAGCGAAAACTGTGCAGGCTCGGAGTTGTACATTACCATTGCCCCAAGATAAGGCTGACTGCTTACCTTTGGCATACTTAAAAGGTTGCTGCTCACAATACCATCGCCCATTATTGCATAAATTAATTGACCAGGCCTTACCGCAGATGAATCGTCCATCAGACTTCCCACATCAATTCCACCAGGTATTGGATGCTGAACTTCAATCAGCACAAGATCATTTGCCTTATCCCTCGACAAAACTTTCAACTGGTTTTCCGGATAGCCTGTAAGTTTAGGATTTTCACCAAGCATGGAATTTTTGCTGATCAAAAACTGCCTCTTCGCCCCGCTAGCGCTGCTGGTAAATAAAGTAGCCTGAATATGCTGAGTTTGGTCGTTCAGCAAGCTGTTTAGTAAAAAAAACTGTTCTTTCAGTTTAGGTGCAGCGGCGGGCTGCCTCAACAAACCTTTGTTTAATGGTACCAAAGAACGGGAATTGCCGGTGATGGCATCCTCCTTTTCGGGAAAGGATGTATAAGTACGTGCTTCCGCTAATGCAGTCCAGTATTTGCGGTAAAGGTCTACCGGAATTTCAAAATTCTGATCTTCAGCAACATCTATTGCGCTATGGAGCCCAATCACCCGGCCAGATGCGTCAAACAGCGGGCCTCCGGAATCTCCGGGCTCCATCTTACAGGTCGACCTGATAAAACCGTATTGATTTTTTACTTCGGCCACTTTCCCAATCCTGATGGTCGGCAGGTTCTGGTTCAGACTTTCAGGGTAAGCAATACTAAGGCAAGGCTCATTCGGAACAAGCTTCCCCGAATACCCCATTTCTGCAAAGGGCCAAACACCTTTATCAGTTATTTTCATCAGCCCTACGTCGGGCATACCCGGCGTGGCCGGGTTATCAATCCTTCCTAACGCTAAAGCAATACATTCCCGACCGTCAGGAAAGAAAACTTTATAATTTGTTCCCGGAATGGTGGTATGTGCCGCAGTTAATATGTAGCCGTCAGCAGTGACCACTACCCCACTGAACTGGGCGCTCGTCCGCTGATTTTGGTGAAGGTCGAAACCCCACATCCTTACAGAGGCAGGATAAGCTTTTCCGATGGCCAGGTTAATGGCATCTTCGAAACGCTTAATCTTTTTTTGTTGTGCATCAGCACTGATATGGATCAGTAAGAAAACCATGCAGGCACAAAAGTTTTTATAATTGTTTTTCATTCGTTTGGGTAATAAATAACCCGGTACACCTTGAACAGGTAATACCGGGTATACAGGTAAATGGAGGGCATTAATCGTAAATCTTTAATTCGTTAGACGTGGCTGGTTAAAGATCTCAGCAAGTTTTTTATTAAGCGGTTCGCCTCTTAAGCCGTTACCGATAATCTTACCCTGAGCATCAAGCAGAAAGCTGGCAGGAACAGCACGTACACCATAAAGGCGGCCAACCTCATTATTCCAGCCTTTCAAATCTGACACATGTGTCCATGCCAGCCCGTCTTTTTCGATAGCTTCCAGCCAACGCTCTTTTACATTATCCAGTGAAACAGAAATGATTTCAAAGCCTTTGTCTTTATAAGTTTGATATTGCTTTACCAGGTTGGGGTTCTCAGCCCTGCATGGGCTGCACCAGCTGGCCCAGAATTCTACCAGCACTACTTTCCCTTTATAATCAGCTAAAGACACCGGTTTTCCTACTGCATTGTTTTGCGTAAATAATGGTGCTTGTTTACCTAAAGCGGTGGTGGTATTCGCTTCAATCCGCTGAGCAAGCTCTTTACCTGTATCGGTTTCTCTGAGTGCTTTTGGCAATGCATTAAAAAGTGGAGTTACTCTTGCTACATCAACTTTACTTCCGGCAGCCTCAGAAAGCGCTACGAGAGCAAAATAGGAATTTGGATGGTTCTTCGCGAAAAGAAACTGCTTCTCATTACGGTCCTGAATGTTCTTACGGAAACGTTGATCTACTGCCTTTGTATAAGCGGTATCTTTCTTTTGTGCTTCCGTTCCCCTGTTGAAATCAATATTCACCGCCTTGGTTAAAGCCATAATCGTTCCGCCAATTTCCTTATTATAAGCTTCCGATTCATCGTATACCTTCGAACCCTTGAAAACCGCATTTTGTAAGGAATCTTTGGAAATAATTGAAACTTGCTCTTTGCCGAAGTAAAAGTAAATTACATCACCAGTATACACTGCCTTTCCTTTACCCCCACCTGTATGGTCGAGTGCCATACGGGCATAGGCATTGCCTGAAACATAACCCGAGAACTTAAAACTGCCAGTAACCAGTGCTACAGAATCTTCATGTCCTACCCCATTGTCCATGTAATCAATATAGACCATAGCAGGCTTATCGAGTGTTCCGATTTTGCCGTTTAAACTGAAATTGGGCGCCTGTGCAAATGCACAAAAGGGCAGCAATATTGCCAATAAAATGATGTTGTAAGTTTTCATATGAATGTGTTATATCTTGTATTTTAATTTGGTGCTCATTGGTTGTTTTAAATTATTTTCTGATTATGATATCTACCGGGGATCCGGGAATGCCATTAATGGTCTGAGTAACGACGCCGTTTTTCCCTACGCTTACATCAAGTGTATACACTGATCCGGCGGTTCCAACTGTAAGGGTGTTGTCATCTGCACTGATTTTGAGCATAGAGACTTTTTTACCTCCAAAATCCGCATTGAGCGCCCGAAGATCTTCATTCAGTGGGTTATACCTATAAATCTTATCGTTCGAAGTGAAGTAAAATACATTAAGGCTGTTGCGCTGCCATTTCGTGTCGGCATTAATAAGTGATGCTCCTTTAAATAAGCGCTTGCTTTCGGCCTTTATTTTCCTGTTTACCGAGTCGAAAGTATAGGTAAAGCTTAATTCATAGATGTTTCCATCAGGAGATTTGAAATAGGCGTAATATGTACCCGCCTGGCCGGTCTGCATGAACAGCAAATCATCCATACCAACATTTTTGGGGTCAAATGCTTTTCCATCAGCATCTACCAGATAATCCATGCCCAGATAACTTCCGTCTCCTGCAAATGTGACAAAGCCTTTTGATTTGATATCGAAGGCAAAATAAAAGCCCGATGTACGCGTAAAGTATTTCGACAAAGTATAATCGCCCGCCTGATCATTGGCAAACTTCCCATAATCCGGTGCAAATGGGGCGGTCGACAAAACACCTACATATAAACGCCCATTGATTACACCAGTTGGTACTGTACCCATATAAGCTTCCAGCCGGCCCGTCGTAATCGTGGATGGAGGCGTAAAAAACTGGTCGTTGAAATACGACTTGCGCAATAAAGTGCTGGCCTCTAAAATCGGGCTCTTTTTATTCGGATCATTGCATAGCACCCAATACTGCTGATTCGTTATCGGCTGATAAGGCAGCGGATCATTAAAATACAGCTGAACCGGATGAGTTGGTAACTCATCACCATGAAACGATTTGTAAATATCGGCAATAACGGTTGTATTGTCGGGCTTTACAAATGAAAGTTTAGCGACACCATTATCATCACTTAACACCAACTTACCTAAACTAAACTGTGTGGTGCCCAATATCTTAAAGGGAATAACATATTTTAGCCCATTGCGTTTGTCGGTAATCGTCAATTTCGCATTTCGCAGTCCGGGAGCCAGATTGTATACAGTTTTAAGTGGGTATCCGGTATAAACAGCACTTCTCAGTTCCTCATTTACTTCTATGCTCCACTGATATTCAAGATCTGTCTGCGGGTTGGCATCAGCCAGGCTAATACCTGGTTTCAGGATCAGCGAATCGCCTAAAAGTGCGGCGAAAGTCGAATCCTTAAAAGCAGTCAGGGTAGGCTCTGAAGGCGGGTGATAATCGTAATTACCTAAATCCTTTTTGCAGGCCGTATATAAACCAACCATTATGGCCAGTACTAATATCAATTTAAATTTCATTTTTAGGTTGCCTTAATGATTGTTAAATAATAATCTGTTTTCCACTTTCATCAATAAAGAAATAGCCGTTAACCTGTGCAAAATATTTCAGGGTAAACCGTTTGTTGGGTGCGGCTTCGCTATAAAATTCATAATCGTCCGAACCGCTTTTTTTCACCAGGACATATCCTTTGGCGGGATTTCTGGCAATCCAGGTGCCGGGGTCTTTCAGAAAGATGCGGAAATTATCGATGTAATAAAGGCTCCTGGGTATTTCCATATAGGCATTAGGTTTAGACAGATCAACGAGGTCTACCGTTCCGGAACCTATCAGGAAAAGCTGATGCTTGATCCGGCCATAGTCGCCCAGCTGCCCCCAGTACATCCACCAGGCTGGTTTTTCCAACCGGTTGGAAAAGATATACTTCTTAGTGCGCAGCGCCAGCGGCATATCGCCTGCGAAGTCGCCACCGCTTACTGTTCTTAATCCGAGTGTAACCGATTTGTTGGCCAGTGATTCATCGGTGTTTTTTAGAATCAGCGGAATGCGTAACGTCGCTGAATCAGCAGGCAAAGTATAGCTGGCTTTTAAAGGCTCATAATGCGTTCGCTGTATTGCTGTAGTGAGCGAATCCACCACTGCCAGGTTAAACTGGCGGTTTCGCGAAACGCGTGGTCCGGTTACCACAATAGGAATCCATAGGGTATCCTGCGCAAGGCTTGGATTATAGGCAAATGAATAGCTGAGGGTAGTGGTATCCTGATTGCCGTCTTTATCCAGATAACGGAGGTACACATTATCTGTCGAGCTATAGGGCATCATGTCATTCTTTTTACAAGCCCACAACATCGTGCTCAATAGCAGGAAATAAATTATATTATTTTTCATTTTCTGGTTCATGTTTAATTTCTGTAAGATTGCTCATCAACGGGAAGTGGAAATACGAATATTTTATCGGATGCCGGATAGATCAAACCGGAGGTGGTGATCACACTTAGGTTCAGTCGCTTATGCATAAAGAAATTCTGGCTCTCACCATAAAATTCTTTGCGGTATTCGCCTTCCAGCAGCCCAATAAAATCAGTCCTGGAAACGGTTGAGGCAATGTTTGTGCCGATTCCTCTGTGCGTTCTCAACGTATTAAAATAATCAACAGCTGCAGAAGGATTAGTATCAAAACTAGCTTCTGCCGCAATGAGATACATCTCACTTAAGCGCAGTGCAGGTGCCATGAGCGGATGCAGATTTACTAAAGGGGTGGAATTCACAACATACTTTTGAAGAAAAAACCTGTCAGAACTATTCGCCGCTTTAACCAGTTTAAACCATTGTTTATAACGCCAGTCATCTGCCCCAACAGTGCCAAGATTATAAATGGAGTTAATCTGATCAGTTGTGGCAGTGTAATCCGGATTGGTATTGGAAAACAACCCGGTTAGCTGATCCTGCGACTTCGGAACAAACCACCCAAATAACAACTCATTATAGAAAATGCGGTCTCTTGCAGAAACATTGTCATTGAAGAAATCTTCCTTTACCGTCCAAGGGAACTTCAATGATTCAATCACTTCTCTGGCATTACTCAGGCTGTTCACCATATCTCCTTTATACAGATATACCCTTGCCAGTTCACCCGTTACGGCATAGTAATTAAGCCGGTGTCTTCTTTGCTGTAGAAAAAGTGAAGTATTTTTCAATTCCGTGCCCTTTTCCGAGTTGGCATATCCAACCACATAACTGGCTGCCAAAATCGGGTCTTTACCTTTGAGCAATGCTTTCGATTCATTTAAATCGGCAATAATTTTGTCCATCACCTCGCTAACCGTAGAAAAAGGCGTGGTTTTGGTGCCGACCGTAGTCACATAAGGAAGTGCCTTAAACGAAGGATTATTTTTATACGAAGTACCAAACATGCGCAGCAGATCGAAGTGCATATAAGCCCGGAGGGCAAGGGCCTCCCCTTTTATAATTTCGTAATTCTGACCTCTGAATACGCTTTTACGCTGATCTACCACTTCCAGAATCTGGTTCACATTGCCAATTTGTTTATAGGCATTGGTCCAGATCACGCTGATTTTACTTACGTAGCTGGGAAGCGTATAATCAAATGCAGCAATGCTCATGAAATCGGTATTCGTAAAGGTATAGTTCTGCGCCATGATATCGAGGTTGCTGAACGTCAGGTTTCCACCGTAAAGGTTTGCCCCGGCAAATCCCACATAGGCACCATTCAAAGCTTCCTTAAACCCATCTTCGGTTTCAAATAATTCTTCCTTTGAAACCTCAGATTCTGGCTGAATATCTAGAAATTTCTTACAGGATGACAAGGCAATGATACTGATTAGTATGAATAAGTATTTTTTCATGTTCGTAGAGTTAGAATGAGGCCAGTAAGGAAACCGTTAAACTTCTGGCAAAAGGATAGCTTGTTCCCCTTTCCATTAAAATGCTTGATGTCCGGAATATGTCATTCAGGGTTAAGGATGTACGCAGGTTCTGAAAACCATATTTTTTGATCATATCCCGTTTGAAATCGTATGAAAAGTAAATTGATCTCAATTCCAGTAAATTATCTTTTTCCACAAACCTTGATGATACATTTGTGATGGACAGGTCGGCAATATTTTTAAAAAAGGTCTGGTCGCCCGGCTTGATCCACCGCTGATTAAGCACCCTGCTATCTACATTGAAACGCGGATCGGCATTTTCAACCCGGTCTACCAGGGTTTGGTTATAACTATAGCCACCGAAGCGATAATAAAAGCTTAAGCTTAGCATGAAGCTTTTATAAGTAATGTTAGGATTGATATTCCCTTCTGCTTTTGGCGATCCATCTGCAATGGGCATAATATCTTTCACATCCCAGTTATAGGTCACCGAGCCATCTCTCTTCATGAAAATTTCTTTTCCGGTTTGAGGATCAATACCCAGAGAGCGTACGGCATAAATCATACTCATCGACTGCCCCTCGTTGTACCGTACCAGGGGTGTAGACTGGGCTTTTTTATCCGGATCAGTCTGGTACTCATCTATTTTCTGATTCAATGTTTTCAGTGAGTTAGAAAGGCTTACCAGCCTGTTTTCCTGATGCACAATGTTTGCTGTAATATTAATATTGAAATCGTTTGTCCTGAGAGCATTTGCAGTAAGGTACATTTCGTAACCTGTGTTGGATACATTGCCTAAATTTTCTTTATAAGTAGTGAAACCGGTTGAGGGTGCCAAATCGATATCAGTAATCAGACCCTTTGTTAGCTTATAATAATAACGGGGGGTAATCACCAGTCGGTCTTTAAAAAAGCCCAGGTCTATTCCTGCATCATAAGTAGTAGTTTTTTGCCACTGCAAATTGCTGTTACCATACCCCAGTACCTGGGCACCTAAACCGGTAGAGTACCAGTTATCTGGTTGATACTGATATAGGGATCTGGACAGGTATGCTGGAAACGAAACAGAACCTACAACACCCGCACTCCCTTTTAAGCGCAACTGGCTAATGAAAGGGAGGTTTTGCATAAAAGATTCTTTATGCATATTCCAGCCCAGGCCGGTTGACCAGAAAGGTGCAAAGCGTTTATTCGCACCAAAAGCCGATGAGCCCTCGTACCTGAAAGATGCATCCAGTAAATATTTATTTTTGAACGAGTAGTTACCGGAAAAGAAAGCTCCTGCCAAACGTTTTTCGGTAACATTCCCTCCAGGTGCTGAATTCTCTTTATAAATTCTGGCGAAACCGATATTTGTAAAACGGTCGTTCGAAAAGCCTTGCGCCTCAACCAGTTTATCGTCCGTTTTTGAAGTCACAACATTCGCACCGATGACCAGATTCAGATACTGATCGCCGATTTGTTTGTTGTAACCTAAAGTTGCCTTACTGTCGATCGCCAGGTAATCACTTTCGAGCAAGGTATACGATCCTTTATTATTCAGTTTATCCGTAGCATATTCATAAAAAGCATTACTCAGCGGCGAAAGGAATTTATCATTGCTGGTTTGACTTTTGTTGATGCTCACCTGACTTTTGAAGTTAAGACTCGGACTTAACTTCCAGTCTACCGAGAAAGCATCTATCAATTCAAATTGTGCCGTTTTATCAAAACTGGCGAGGGTTCCTTCAAACAGAGGATTAAAAATGTACCGGGGCTTATATTGCTCCGGGCCAGATTGATGCGTATCTACTTTCCACCGGGCGAGTTCCTGA
The DNA here is from genome assembly GCF_032678525.1 of Pedobacter frigidisoli. Taxonomy (GTDB): domain Bacteria; phylum Bacteroidota; class Bacteroidia; order Sphingobacteriales; family Sphingobacteriaceae; genus Pedobacter; species Pedobacter frigidisoli_A. Next base: position 962,259 of record NZ_JAVTSE010000001.1, on the reverse strand, counting down.
ACAATGTCTCCATTGGCATCTTTGATGGGATAATAGGGGTTCATCCTTACATAGGTAGAAAAATCACCATAAGGAGAGTTATGTCCAACCACCTGCGTTACCGTAACCTCATTTCTGAACAGCAGTTTAGACGTGGGATTGTACGTAAAATTCATCCCGCCACTATATCGGTTCCGGTCTGATTCGAGCATTACTCCGGGAGTTGTTTCATAACGTAGATCCAGCCCATATCTGAATTTCTGATCGCCACCCTGCACATAAATCGCATGTTTCTGGCGGTATGCATTGCGTAAAGCCTGCGATAGCCAATAAGTATCCACACCGCTGGCCACATTTTTTAAACGGTTGAAGTATTCGGCATCAAGCTGGTCGGACGAATATCCGGTGTTCTGCATGGAATCGTAAAGTCCCGCCAGTTTTTCATAGGCGAGCTTATCTCTGGCATTTAAAACGTGATAGTCGGTCAAATCAGGAGCATTCAAACTCATTTCATAATTGTACGATAGTTGAAGCTTGCCGGCCACAGGCGCCTTAGTCGTAATTACAATTACCCCGTTTGCTGCACGCGAGCCATAAACCGCAGTCGCAGCTGCATCTTTTAACAACGTTACCGATTCAATGCGATTAATATCTAGGTCTGTTACCTTTTGTAAGGTAACCTCAAAACCATCGAGCATAAATGCCGGCAGGTTATAGTTACTGGATAGATTATTACGATCCAAAATATTGTCAGTATCTTCAATGGTAGGTAATGCCGTAGCTCCCCTCACATTTATTTTAGGGAGTGCGTTAGGATCGGAACCAAACAAATTATTATCGAGTACCTTAAAGGATGGATCGAAAGTCTGAATACTTTTCAGCAGGTTTTGCGGATTGTTACGCTTCAGGTCATCGCCTTTAATGGTTATGGCATTACCGGTGTAAGTATCCTTTTTAATGGTTTGATACCCTGTAACCACCACATCATTCATCTGCGTAGATTTGGGTGATAGCTTAATATTGAGGTTCTTTGTACCGCTAACCTTCGTTTCAAACAGCTCATATCCAACATAGCTAAACACGAGCATAACACCCTCGTCCACGCTAATCCGAAATTCTCCTTTATCATTGGTGATGCCTAAACTGGCTCCGTTTTTAACATAGATATTTACTCCGGGAAGGCTTTCGCCGCTTAGCTTATCAGAGACCACACCTTTTATTTCAATCTTCAGGTTGTTTATACTTACCGGCATTATTTCTTTCTGACTGATGACAACGGTCTTATTCACGATATTGAAACTGAGGTTCTGATCGCGAAGCGCTGCGCTCAATGCCTCAACTAAAGAGGCTTTCTTAAGTTCAATATCAACGCTGGGCTTGCCCTGAAGCAGTTGCCCTTTATAGAAAAAAAAGTAACCGGTTTGCTTTTTTATCTCCTTAAACAGGCTTTTAAGGGGAACGGTTCTGCGGGAAAGCGTTACGGTTTGGGAAAAGCTGGCTGCCGACAAATGAAGCGCGCAGGCCAGTAATAAAATTGCAGTCAACTTCATGACCATTAATAGTTTAGTCTTTACCCTCCGCATTTCGCACACGGGGTTGTAAAGGGTAGTTAATTTCATACCTTTGTATCAAATGAGGTTAATAATAAGCAGCCGGGTCTAAAACAGGCTGCTTGTTCCGAATTCTGACCGGAAGCGTTGCCGCGCTTTCGGTTTTTGTTTTTAGGTGTGAAGCTAACGCTCTGGTAGTTTTTTCATCATAAAGTTCAGGTTATTGGTTGGTTGATTATTTAGTTAATTTACTGTAGTTAACGATGACTTAATTACCGGTAACGGTAAGTGTCTTTCCCGAAATATCAATATGAACGTGGTTCAGTTCTAATATTTTGAATACTTCAGAAAGGTTATTGTTTCTTGGAATTTCGCCGAAATACCGATCGTTTGATATCTTACCCTGATACACGACGTCTATATCATACCATCTTGAAATTTGCCTCATTACCGTTTTCAAATCATCATCATTAAATGAGAATACATCATTCTTCCATGCGGTCTCCTGCTCTACATCAACGTCGCGAATCGTGGTTAGCGCATTATTAGCCAATGTCAGCCTCGCCTGATCTCCAGGATTTAACCTCACTTCAGTCCCCGTATGGTTTACTTTCACCGATCCTTCGAGTAGGGTTGTTTTGGTTGAAGGTTCATCCCGGTAAGCATTAATATTAAAGTGAGTGCCCAATACTTCGACCGTCTGCTGTGCAGTTTTTACCCTAAACGGGCGTTTCTGATCTTTCGCTACTTCAAAATAAGCTTCACCATTGAGTTCTACCACTCGTTCATTACTGGCAAAAGCAGACGGATACTTCAGTGAAGTGGCAGCATTAAGCCAGATTTTGGTGCCATCAGGCAAACTGACCTGGTACTGACCACCCCGCGGGGTAGATATCGTATTTGAACCAGCAAGCCCCGATGCATCCTCCTGGATTTCGTATTCAAGCTGTCCGTTATGAGATTTACGGATAATGATACCATGCTGACTGGCAATTTCACCATTTTTTGCCTGATCCAGATCAACAACCCGGCCATTAGCAAGGGTAAGAATCGCTTTATTTCGGCCCGGCAGTACATCTTTCAATTGCGTTTTAGCCACAGGCGTAAGGGTATTGTTGATGCCAACAAAATAGATTAATCCTGCAGTAATACAAATCAGAATACTGGCGGCTACAGCAATGTGCTTTAAACGGATGATAAACCCGGGCTTTGGTGTCAGCTTTAAGCGTTGATAAACCTCTTCTTTACTTGCCTCAATTATCCCGTGATCAGGTGCTTTTCTTGCAAATGGCAAACGGAGATACCACTCTTCAACCATAGCCTGTTCTTGGGGCGTACAGTTACCGGAACGGTACTTTTCTAAAAGCTTTTTTGCATTATTTTCCATTTGTCAAGAAAGTTTGTTTGGCTGATTAATGTATATACGGCTAAGCCTGCATCATGGGGGTATCTGCAATTCAGTTTTTTTGTAAAAAAAATTGAATCCAGCGGAGCAGAAGAGCGAATAACTGGCGAAAACGGAACAAAGAGTGATTTAATGGTGAATTTTAAGCAAAAAAGCTAAATAAACAAATACACCTAAACGGGATTTTAGAATTCGGAGTGCTTTTTTCACCTGTGTTTTAACCGTAAGCTCTGAAAGGCCAAGTAAGGCGGCAATTTCTTTGTGAGATTTATTTTCTTTGCGACTTAATATAAATATTTCACGCATTTTGGGAGGCAAGGCATCTATTTCCTGTTCGATGAGGGCGGCCATTTGTTTTTCCCGTACACGGTAATCGGTGAGTATGTGATCCTGGTCCAGGAAATGCTGAAGTGAATCGACATATTTGGTTTCTACCTTTTGATGAGAGAATACATCCAGCACGCGGTTTCGGATCGATGTATACAGATAGGCAGATAAATTACCATCGGGTTCAACCTGGTTTCGTTTGAGCCACAGAGATTCAAATAATTGCTGCACCACATCCTTTGCTTCTTCATCGTCATTCAAACGCCTTGATGCATGGATAAACAGCAACCCATAAAAACGGTTGTAAATTTCGGTAAAAGCGTGTTCATCATTCTGTGTTAACAGAAAAGCCAATTCGTTATCAGAATATGAACGGTAAGCATGCATAAGGATATAACAAATATAGTCTAAATTGACCTGAATCCCATAGGAGCATCGGATGGAAAATACTACGCCGGGTTGTATTTACTGTTCAGTGCCAGAAAGCCGTAACTGCACAGTCCGATACCCATCAACAGGAATCCCAGATTACCATAGAAGCCTGGCCACACCGTTCCCTTGATCACCATTTCACCCAGCAAGGTAAATAATACACCAACCACCTGAATCGCTTCCACCGTTAAGAGCGCAATTTGATTTTTGCTAACCATCTGCATGGCTTTGAAAAATAATACGCTTCCTACCACTCCCGACAGTAGCACCGCCAGAAATGAAGTCTCCAGCTGCATTACCGATGGAAAGCCCGAGGTATAAAAACCATAAACGGCCAGACAAATCAATATCGGCAACGCACCGATTGTCATACCCAGAATTCTTTGAGTTGCATCGAGGGTTATATTTTCTTTTTCAAGCTTTAGCATCAGCTTCCGGTTACCTAAAGGCCATAGAAAAGCAGCTAGTATGGCCATCAAAATCCCACTAATAGCTAAACCCAGGTTTTCAAGGTGACTCAGTCTTTCCATTTGCATTACCAATAAACCAATCACCAGCAAAACCGAAAGAATAATCGCTTTTTTAGAGATGGTTGCCCGGTGATCATCATAAATGAACGGCGCAATCAATACCCCTGCTAAAACGGTGGTCATAAATCCCGCAGTAACCAACCATCCCGGAATCATTACAATTGCATAGGATAGCAGTGCATAATAAACGCCGAAGCCCAGATTGCCCCAAAGTAAAAAAGTTTTAGGCAGTTTCTTCATGGCCTTGATTAATCCCATGAACTTGCCCCTTGCGCACACCAGAATAAAAAGTACTGGTACCGAAAGCAGAAAACGTAAAGAAGCCGTCCACGCCCAATTGTTGCCACGATAGGAATTGAGGCTGTTAATGATCAGTCCGGATGATAAAAACATCGTACTCATCAGGGCTAAAATAAAGGCATATATAATTTTCTTTTTCGGCATGGCATCGGCTTGATTAAACATGAAATATTGAGTCGCAAAGATGCGCTGCCGGATAAGAAAAATACTTTTACGAACTCGCTACTTTAGTTGTATAATTGTGCGGAGGCAAATACCTGTTTTTGAAGGCAACCGGTGTTTCTGCCCGGTGTTTCTTAAAAAAGGTAGTCAGGTGCGGCTGATCGGTGAAGCCCAGATCGTAAGCTAACTGCTTCACAGAAATATTACTCCCCACCAGTGCGGCTTCAATTTCTGCCAGCAGCCGTTGGTTAATGATGTCCTGCACCGATACCCCCATGGTCCTGAAGGTAAGCTCGTTTAGTTTTCTCGGCGATTGCCCCAGTTCGGCTGCATAAAAGGAACTGGTTCGTTTCGATCTGAAGTTGGCTTCAATCAAAACTTTCAAACCACGCACAATCTCTGTATCGAGGCCTGATATCGAAAATTTATTTTGCGCCAGATATTTTTGCCCGGCGTGCAGCAGCAATATAGACAAGTAATTTTGCGCGATATCCATATTGATACCTGTCGAAAGTTCCTGCACCAACAAAGCGGCAATGTTGTTTAGCGTGATGATGAGCTGGTCGTCGAGATCAACATAAGGGATGTTATTGAAATTATCGAACAAACCATTCTGCTCCTGCTTGGGGTTCATTTTTAGAAATTCCCGGAAACACATCATATTGAAAAGCACCATCCAACCATCTTCAGGATACTGCGCTACCTGATGTACCTGGTTTTGATGCAGGAAGAAAAGCCTTCCGGGACGCATTTCAAAGGGACTGAAATCAATGCTATGCGCTCCACTCCCGCTCACTGTCCAGTAAAGCATGTAAAACTCATGCCTGTGGGGAAAATCAGATGAAGGATCATGAAAGCCGCTCATCTTCAAAATCTGGATCGGCGCAGCTTCAAGCATTGCCTGGAATGGAAGGGGTTGGGACATGCCTAAATAAAAGAAATTATTTTTAGGAAAGAAAGACATGATACTAAAATTATTTAAGATCGGATCCTTGAACCCGCTTATCAGACTCCTCTTCATTTACCCGCTGTAGGATTTTTGTGGATATTTTGGTGTATTTATGAACTTTATTTAATTATAATTGTATATAAATATACAGCCCTATATTTAGCCGGATCAAAATGATGTATAACCTTGTGAATGAACTACTGGCACTGGTAAAGCGTTATGAAACCAGTGGTTTAAACCCACAGGATAATCTTAATGCTTTCCATATGTGGCTTGACGGGCAGGCAAACGATCATTCAGCAACTAAACCGGGCGCACCCGAATGGATGGGTAAAGCCAGTGGACGATCGGCAGATAGTGTCATCAACACCTCGCTGGTGCACCTTTACCGTTATGCTAAAAATCATGCCCGTAGCGCAATAGCGGGAAGTAAGTTTTCCACTCCCGATGAATTTATTTACCTGATTAGTTTGCTTTCTGCAGGGAGTATGAGCAAATCGGCCCTCATTAAGCACAATATTCACGACAAGCCGGCGGGTACGTTAATCATCAAACGGCTGTTCGATAAAGGACTGATTGAACAGGAGCCTTCAAATATAGATAAGCGAAGTAGTGTGATCCGGATCAGCCACAAGGGAACTGAGGAACTGGAAAAAATCATGGATAAAATCCGTTTGGCATCCGCCAGTGTTACCGAACCACTTTCGCCCGATGAGAAAATTAAATTGATTACCTTACTTCAAAAACTGGAAAATTTCCATCATGAACAGGTTTTCGAAAAACATAAAATTTTAAACAGATAGCGTTTACGTTCGCTCGACAAAATGATCAATACAATTTGTCCATCATTATGAAAAATATTTTTGACAGGGTTTCTGCACAGTGCAGTGAGATAGTAACTAAAAATTATAGTACCAGCTTTTCTTTGGGTATACGTACGCTGGATAGAAACTACCGGGATCCCATTTATGCTATATATGGTTTTGTTCGCCTGGCGGATGAAATTGTAGATAGCTTTCATGATTATGATAAACCATCATTACTGGCGAAGTTCAGGAGAGATTGCATGGAGGCCATTGAATTCCGGATCAGCTTAAACCCAATATTAAATGCCTTCCAGCAGGTTGTGCACAAGTTCAATATCAAAATGGAGCTCATTAACCTGTTTCTGAAGAGTATGGAGATGGATCTCCAAAAAGAGGAATACACGCCTGAAAAATACGAACAGTATATTTTAGGCTCGGCACAGGTTGTAGGGTTAATGTGTCTGCATGTTTTCGTAAACGGTGATGAAACCAGCTACCAAAAATTGAAAGAACCAGCCATGAAACTGGGTGCCGCCTTTCAAAAAGTAAACTTTTTACGCGATTTGAAAGCGGATTACTTTTTACTGAACCGAAGTTACTTCCCAGGGGTTAACCTGTCGGCATTTTCGGAACAGGAGAAACTGATGATCCAGCAGCAGATCACGGAAGATTTCGATGCTTCTCTGAAAGGTATTCTCCAGTTACCCAAATCATCCAGAAAAGGCGTTTACCTGGCCTATGTTTATTACAGAGCGCTTTTTGAAAAGATTAAAAAGAAATCAGCCACCCAGATTATGGATCGCCGGATCAGGATTTCGAATATGCATAAATTTGCGCTAATGTGCGGATCGTGGGTGCAGGGGAAGTAAGCCTCTATTTAGCAGCAATCTTATTCTTTGGCTGCTTTCAAAATTTGAGTAATTAATGATTCAGATATGCGGAAGTTTGTTTGCTGAACCTTTGTCAAATATGGTTTGACAGCTGAAATAATACCATTTAACTTTGCGCTAAGTATAACACCAATAGTGCCTGTGATTTTAAGTTAGAGTTTTTTGGCAAATTTTCGTCCTTCTGCATCATCAATAATAAGTAAATCTGCTTGAATTTCTGAAGCTAGCGCCATTGCACTAGCCTCACCCATATCCACGGATTCTGCGTATTGATAAAGTAAATCACGATTTTTAACAGCCTTTACTTCTACAAAGTCGGCAACCGTTTTCGGTATTCAGCTGCGACTTCAGGTGTTGTTATCACTTGCTGGTATAAGTGCTGAAGTAAAGTCAGACCCCCAATTTATCCAGCGTAATGAAACAGCTGGCATCAGTAATTACAATTTTATCCAGACTGGGCATGGTTGTAAGTTTCGAGATCTTCAGCTGCACTCTCATCCAGGTAATGAACACCGTAGAGGATTAAAATTTCGGCAAAATCCCATTTTTCCATCTGACACATTTCAGCAGCTTCTCTTAATTTTAGTTTGCCTGCTTCATAGAGTTTGGCTGCAATAAGGCGTATAGTTTCATCATGCTCTTTCTCAAGTGCATCAGGAACACGTATTGTCATTGTAGTCATAACCTAAAGATAGACATTTTTAACATTGCAACCAAAATGAGAACCGTTAATAAACCAACTTATGGGTGGTAGATAAAATCAAAAATTGGTTTAAACCTGAAAGCCACGATTTTATTACGCCCCTACTTAAAATCCGGGACAGGCAATAAATATCCTCCAAATAGAATGTAAGCCCATAATAATGTCCAGAAGATATTGAAAATCTGGGCAACTACAAAAGTCAATGCCGGTTTACCCCCCTGCAGCTTTACAAGTGATGAAAATTTAGCTTCCATCCCTATAGAAATAAAGGCAATCGCAAACCAGATGGTTCGAAGGCCATTCAGTGTGGGCGCCACACTTTTTGCTGTTTCTACTGACAGTAAGAAAGAAAATGCGAGCGATGCGACAATGAAACCCAGAACGAATTTTGGGAAACGCTCCCAAACTACCTTTAACCCGGGGCGCTCCACTTTGATAGATGCTGCAAGCGCTCCGTTGTCCTTCGGTTTTTTATAGGCCCACCAGATCGCAATAAAAAAAGCCGCAACACCAATAAACACATTTTGCGAGAATTTGGCAATCACACCGGCCTTTACCGCTACCGGACCAACCAGATCTCCGGCCGCAGTAACTGTAGCGGTGGTATCTAAAGTCCCCCCTAACCAGGCCCCTCCGATCACTTCCGGAATATGAAAGTATTTAACCGCCCAGGGCAGTATAACCATCATTGGAATGGCCATAATCAGCACCAGCGTAGTCACATAAGATAACTTACGCTTGTCGCCGTTAATTACACCGGCAGCTACGATAGCAGCAGAAACCCCGCAAATGGAAACTGCCGAAGCCAGAATGATCCCGAACTCATCGTCGACTTTCAGTTTCCGGCTTAGCCAAAGCGAAAAGAACCATACTGCACTGACCACAATTACGGCCTGGATTACGCCCGGTAGGCCCGCTTTGATCAAATCTGCAGAAAGAATAGTTGTTCCCAGGATTACCAATCCGGTTTTGATGTAAAACTCTGACCGCACGGCTTCTTTCAGCCACGCTGGTAAGGAAATCAGGTTACCCAGCACAATACCAATAAGCAGGGCAAAAACCACGTATTCCAAACCATAGTAGGCTACATTTTTGTTTCCTCCAATGATGAAGGAAACAGTGGCCAACAGGTAAATCAACAGAAAACCTGCAGAAAAGCGTAACACATTTCCTCCTGAAAGAAATATCGCAAAGCCCGCCAGCACCAGAAAAATGACACCTGTTTCCAATATAAGGAGCAAATTTGCCTGTGAAAGGATTTTTTCGAAAAGATCGGTCTGGCTACGCCATTTGTAGGCAGGCAAGCTGATAGTGGTTCCGTTTTGGGTTAAATAAAGTACTACCCCGATAATGATAAAGCCAAGAATAACCGCCCACCAGTCTTCGGTAATGGACTGAAAAAAGGTTTTCTTATCTGGTACAATCCCCGAATCTGTAAGTGCCGCTGATTGGTCTATAGCAGTGTTCTCTGTTGACATGTGATTTGTTTTTATCTGATTTTAATATTAAAAATATCTTTCAAGGCAGCTTTAGCTGCATGGTACCCGCACATTCCATGCACGCCCCCACCCGGAGGCGTTGAGGACGAGCAGAGGTACAATCCTTTTTTGGAAGTTTTATAGGGCGATAAGCGCAATGCCGGACGGGTAAAGAGCTGACCGATATCCAGTATCCCGCCGTTGATGTCGCCACCAACATAATTGGGGTTATACGTTTCGAGTTGATTGGTATTAAAGGTATGGCGCCCGATAATTCTGTCCCTAAATCCTGGTGCAAAACGTTCTACCTGTGCCTCAATTGCGTTTGTCATATCCTGCGTTGAACCATTGGGAACATGGCAATAAGCCCAGCCTGTTTGCTTGCCCTCCGGAGCCCGTGACGCATCAAAAAGACTTTGCTGTGCCAGTAGCACAAAAGGTTTTTCAGACTGCCTTCCCCGGCTGGTTTGCCATTCACCTTGGGCAATTTCCTCAAAAGTATTACCCAGGTGTAAAGTGCCGGCCTGCCGGCATGCTTCGGCGGTAAATGGTATAGGTCCATCCAGTGCCCAGTCAATTTTGAATACACCCATTCCATACCTGTAGCGCTCCAGCTGCCATTTGTAAATCGAAGAAAATTCGTGTCCGGCAATTTTTAACAACTGCTTGGGGGTGATATCAAATAACACAACATGTGAACCAGGCAACTGGGCGAGCGAAGAAATATATGTTCCGGTTTCAATTTTACCGCCAATCGACTTAAAATAACCTGCCAGCGAATTGGCGATAGCAACCGACCCACCCTTTGGAATGGGCCAGCCCTGTAAATGACCTGTAGTCATTAATACCAGACCAATGGCTGTAGTACTCAGATTGTTTAATGGCTGAATGGAATGTGCTGCCATCCCGCCAAAAAGCCCGCGGGCATGTTTACCTTTAAACCGCTTAACGAAATGGCTGGCGCTGGTCAGTCCCTTTAATCCAAAACCTGCCATCTCCAGCGGATGCTCCGGGAAATGCAGGGTTCCAAGGGCATCTTTATCAATCAGTGGCCAGGTTTGGCTGAGTGATTGCATCAGTCTGGTGTATTCTGCAGCATCTACCCCGAGATACTCAGCTGTGGCGGCTATTGACTGATCAAGTACGGCCACACTTCCGTCGTCGAACGGATGTGCTGCAGAACGCGGCGGATGGATATACTGCAAACCATGTTCAGCAAGGGGCAGTGTTTTAAAAAAAGGAGATGCCAGCGCCATCGGATGAATAGCTGAGCACACATCATGCGTAAAACCAGGCAGGGTGAGTTCCCTGGAGGCAAGCCCACCACCGATATCATCTTTACCCTCAATAATCAGTACCGACAAGCCTTGCTGCTGCATTAAAATTGCCGCCGCCAGGCCATTCGGTCCCGATCCCACCACTACCGCATCATAATCACGCTTTTCGAGTTTCATCTGCTTTATTTTAAAGATTCGGGCTTAAATAATACCGAACCGTCTTGTTTAATTTGCCAGGCCGTAACCGGATTCATATGATAGCCACCAATATTTGGTCCCCTGGCCTCAATTAACTGTTTCAAAGTGGGCTGAAGGTATCCTGTTTCATCGGTCACCCGGCTCAGTATTTCCGTAGCCTCACCATTCCAGTTCCAGTCGAACCGGAAATAAGTATGGGCCTTGCTCAAAACCGGTTCCTGGAGCACGGCTTTCTGCCAGCTTTCTCCCTTATCGGTGCTTACCTCCACCTGGTCTACCTTCCCCCTGCCGCTCCACGCAATCCCACGGATCTGCACGTAACCCCTGGCAACTCTTGCCGGGTACGACGGATAAGTGATGATGGAACGAGCATCCAGCTCAAAGCTAAACATTCTTATTTTATCCTTTACCGGATATGTATATTTTGAAGTTTCCTCTCTGGTCATGTATGGTTCCTCAGAAAGTTTGAGTCTGCGCAGCCACTTGATATTCATATTTCCTTCAAATCCGGGGAGTAACAAACGCATGGGATAACCTTGCTCCGGCCGGATGGCCTCTCCATTTTGCGCGTATACAATCATCGCATCATCCCATGCTTTTGCAAGCGGTATGGTTCGGGTCATCACTGCTGCATCCGAACCCTCAGCCAGAAACCACTTCGCCTGCGGATCGATCCCGACTTCATTAAACAGCACCGACAACATTACCCCGGTCCACTCACTCTGACTGGTAAGTCCAAGGATATCCTGAGGGGTCATTTCTTCTTTTCCCGTCCTGAAATTTCCGGCACACTCAATAAAACAGGTCCGGGTAACCGATGGGAATTTTTTCAAATCAGCCAGCGTAAATTTCATTGCCGTACCAACCAGGCCATGTATCAGCAACTCGTGTTTTGCCGGATCAATTGTCGGAACACCGGCATGGTGGCGTTCAAAATGCAAATCGGCGGGCGTAATGGTACTGTGCAAATCCTGCAATGGTGTGCGTGAAGATATATCTGAAGGCTTCTTAACCGGTTTTTCAAAAGGCGATCGTTTTCCAAGGGTACCTGGCCCGGGGCCGGGTACTTTGGTTGGATCATCGGCAAGCCCGGCCCTTCGCGCTTTCGAATCTTCGAATGCCAGCAAGTCGCCCACCGGCAATACTGCAGCAGCGAGCACCCCCCCAAGTAAAGTCCTTCTGCTGATCTTCCCTGTTTGCTGTTTTATCTTTTCCTTTCCTGCCATTTACCTGATCTCCTTTCCGCCGGTTCTATTATCCATCACAAACATTTTTCTGGCAGGCATTACAATTTTAGGGAGGTTGACGGCATCCATCACCACCGTTTGCCCGATAATTTTGTTGGCATGCAACAGGTAAGCACTTAAAGCGTAAACCTCATCATTGCTCAGTGAGCCTGGAAGATTGTAAGGCATGGCCCGCCGGATGTAGTCGAAAAGCGTTGTGGCATATGGCCAATAGTTGCCGATGGTTTTTACCCTGCCGCTACTTAGGGAATCACCTACCAGTGCTCCGCCCAACAGCTTGACTCCCGGAGTTTCCTTGCCCCCGGCGCCATGGCATAGTGCACATTTTTTAACGAAAATGAGCCGTCCTGTTTTCACATCCCCCCTCCCTGCCGGCAAGCCCTTGCCGTCTGGCCTCACGTCGATATCCCAGGCAGCGATTTCAGCTTTTCCTGCTGTGCGGCCGAAGCCAAACTTTAGCATCCGCTTCAAACTATCCGCTGGCGTAGCATAGCGGAACTGCGCAACTGAACTTTCGTTGACGGCACAACACATCGCCAGCGATACAAAACAGAACATGATCATTACTTTTCTCATCGCTTAGTATTTCCCTGCGTTTAAACTGCTTTTCGGCAGCACATATTTTCTTTCATAGCGGTTTAACACCACATAAATAGAATCGCTGTTTTCATTTTTTCCATAAAGGATTATGCTCGAACCATCTGTAGTCTGATATTTTAACACCATCCGGTTTCTTTTCAAATCCCGTGGCTTTTCTGCAAATTCCCTGTCGCGCCGGGTAGACCATGCCCATCGATCGATCATTTTATTCTCATCACCAATGTGCTTCCAGGCGCTCTGGCTGATCCAGTTTACAGAAGAACTATCCTTATTCCCTGAAGTATCTGCCGTTTTTACATTTCGGAGCGCCATCACATTCTTATCCTGCAGGTATAATACCTTATCCAGCGTGTCAGCATAATAGTGGAAAGCCCTTTGTCCACCTGCAACCCCGCTGATTTCAAAAGTTCGCTGAATATCACGCATCGGGCTCCCCCCACCGTTAGAGGGGTCGACTAGTACAGGGCGGTTGACCCTAAAAGTCAGGGTACTCCAGTTTTCAAAAGTGGCTTCCTGCCATCGCGTCGAGTCGAGCGGGTTGTAGGGAATATCCACGCCATTAATTTTGAATACGCTTACACGGTAGTTTCCACGAAGATTCCTGACGCCGGCAGTGGCAGGTTGTTTATATGGATCATATTTAAAATTGATGATCTCGGTGTAAGTCATTACCCCAAAAAAGATAACAAAGGTAAGTACCTTCAATCCAATTCTGGTGTACTTCAATAGTGGTTTCCTGAAATCCGGGTAAATCCTAAAGGGAACCGTATACCTTTCTAAAATCAGCAGGTTATAAAGTTTAGGAAAATCGTCGGCTGCGAGGAAAAGCCCGAGTACAACGAAATAAAATGCATATACATGCACGCCACCATCGTAAGCATAATTTACAAAAGTGATATCTCCGAGTGCTGCAATCAGCAGTATGGCACCAAAGGTGGTGGTTTTCCGGAAGAAAAGCAGTGCACCCGCCAGAATCTCCACAACGCCTCCAAAAACCTGATACCATGGAACTATACCTACCGAAAGCCAGTAAATTTTCTGGGCAGTGAAATCTCCGAAATTGGTATTTAAAAGTCCCAGTGAGGGAAAAGGCATCTGCGTTGGAAACAGCTTGGTAAAACCAAAACCAATGATGCCGATTCCTGCACGGTAGCGCACTACAACCCTGATCCAGTAATATAGTATAGGGTAGGATTTTGATCTCCGATCAAATGCCGACCAGATCAGGGCACCAATTAATCCAATAAGCAAAGCTATTGCCCAATCAATATAGTCAATTAGAAATCCTCTTTTCGGTGGCATGCCCGTAGCAGTCTGGTTAGCAGATTTCTCTTTTTTCAATTCTGCAGGCTCACCCTTCTGACCGGTTTTCTTTTTCTTAGCCTCATGATCATTTGCTCCTGGAGCATCCGTAATATCACGGTTTCGTTTACCACTGAATAAGGAAACGAAAGCCGGCTGAAAACGTGCAATATCATAAAGATCGCGGTAATGCGGCCGCGTCCAGTCTAACGTGAAAAGATTTTTATACCAGTTGGATGAAAATGGAATGCACATGGCCAGCATAAAAATGAAAAGCACCCCGAAGCCAAAACGTTTTGGCCCTGACCATGGTCCCGAAGGAGCCAGCTTCACCTGGGTTGCTGTGGCTGTATTTTGTTGTATATCCTCAGACATATTATTTTTTTTTTGCGTTGTGGTTAAAGTTTCAGGGTTTTTCTTCGCCCAAGTTTAACCGGATATTTTTTATGGAGCCTGACTAACGTTACCGCTATTGAATCTCCGATTTCGTTTTGTCCGGATAAAATAATGGTTGCCGTATCTGGCCTGCTGAAATTAAAGCGTAGCCTTTCCTGCAGGTAATGACTATTTTTATTTTCAAGCAAAAGTTGATTTTTGAGGGTATCCACGGTATAATCGTAATAGTGCCGTCCGCCAGAACCTGCCAGTTCGTAGTTCCGGCTTTTATCATCCGAAAGAATTTGCTCATAATTGGCAGAATCGGTGATTACAGTACGCGGGGAACGGATACTGATCGTTGCCCACCTTTCGAAAACGACATTCTGCCAGCGCGAAGTATTTGACGGATCATATGGAATGACTTTTCCATTCAGCTTAAACTCAGTTACATTGTAAATACCGGCCGCCCTGGCCAGTCCCGCTTTCCGGGGAAACTGATAAGGATCTCGACGCAGGCCAAAATAGGTTTTCAGACCGTAGAAGAACACAAAGAAAATCAGGACAAATGCCTTTGCCACCAGGCGCAATGACTTCATTGCAGGCCTGAACGCCGGTTGATATAAATTCGGTTGAGTAGGAAGCTCCAGAGAAATGAGGCGATAAATTCGTTGTGCATCGAACCACAACACAAAAACCGCAAAGCTGATGAGGTAAGAAGCGTAAACATATTCCCCACCACCATAGCCCAGATTGGAGATGAACACGTTACCGGTAAAAATCAAAATGATGATGGCCCCGATAGAAGCGGTTTTACGGAAAAGCAGGAGTAAGCCCGCTACAATTTCCACGCCTCCTAAAAAAGATTCGTAACCCGGAACAATCCCCAGGCTCATGGAAAAAATTTTCCATTCAGAGAAATCTCCATAGGCCGTGTTCAGATTGCTGATTGACGGAAAGGGTGCCTGCATTGGAAAGAATTTCAGGAAACCATAACCAATAATTCCGATAGCGAGCCTGTAGCGGACAATTGCCCTTAGCCAGTAATAAAGTTCATTATAGTTGTAGTTTTCTTTTTTCTGTTTCGACCATAAAAAAGCACCTGCAGCTGAAAATATGGCAAGGATGATCCAGTTTAAAAAACTATCTGCCCCCGGAATAAATTTCGCCGATAGCCGGCTGATGTTAAAAATATCTCCATAACGGATATGGAACCAGTTGAAACCAAAAACGATATGGAAAAAATCGACACTTAATGGAAGGGACTGAAGAATGAAGTAGATAAAAAAGAACCTGAAAAATCCCTTTTCAGTAACGGTCCATCCACTTTCGTTGCTTATACTATTGTTATTCATCGCCATTTTATCAAAAAAATATAAATGTCTGTTTATCGGTTTTTAGAGTTTGCCCGCAGCGGCAGTGGTTACCCGTTCCTCTTTAACCACCTGCCTTTTGGATAAATCATATTTTTGTCCGGCGCGCAGAAAAAAGAAGGGCCCGCTGGAAGCGGTAAAGTCCTCGCTTCCATTAACCACATGCTTGTTTTCGCTGCTGATGATGGTTTGATAATCATATATTGCGGCTACCGAACGTCCTAAAACCTGAAGGCTATCGCCTTGCACAAGCACCGCAGTGGCCTCATCAAGCCCGATCCCAATAAAGTCAGGTGCGCTTCGAATAAAATTCACCAGATCAAACTGGCGGTTACGAACGAGCAAATGCTGATCGATTGCCGAAGACTTAAGGAAGCCAAGTCCTTGTGTATGATCGCCCACCAAAAGCTGAGCACCCTTCGTGTCGCCACGCCACAGGAAAGAACCGAGAATAGATGCACCCGCCGAACTTCCGGCGATTACACCTCCCCTGTTCAACACATCAATAAATGCCTGATGGCTCAAGGTGTTGAGGTAAGAATCGGCAATCCGCCATTGCCTGCCCCCCTGGAAATAAACTGCTGTTGCTTTCTGGAGTGGTGCAATAAACTTTTCGCTGTTTGCCTCTTTCAGGTCATTGGTATGAAACAGGGTAACATTCCTGATCCCGGTCTGGCGCTTTACTTCCTCTACCCCTTTTTGATCGTATGCCGCAGAATCCCCGCCGGCAGTGGTCACCACCACTACAACCGCTTTTTCCTTTCCGCCGGCAAGCGCTGTAAATTTATCCCATATGTCGCGCTGACTGCCTACGTTACCTCCAATAATCAAAAGACATCCCTTTTCCGGACCATGCCGGGTAACGGATTGCTTCACCGTTATTGGAGAACGCTGCCCAAAAACAACTGGATTAATTGCCAGTACTGCGAATAGTAGTATAATTAATTTTTTCATGATTAATATCCGGGATTACGGTTCGAACCGGCAAGCTGCGGGTCAACCAGGGTTTCGTTATAAGGTATAGGGAACAGATACAGGTGTTTGTCGGGCAGGCCTAAAATCGTTTGTGCCCTGTCAGTCCGCACCAGATTAAACCAGCGGTCGGCTTCAAACGGAAACTCCACCTGGCGTTCTTTTTCAATGGCCAGCAGGATATCTGCCTGTGTAGCGGCCGTGCTGGCGGTAACAGCAGCCCTCGCCCTTACGGCATTCAAATCGCTGATGGCGCTGTTTGTACCTGTAAGGTTACCTTGATAGGCCCTGGCCTCTGCACGGATCAGGTAAAGTTCTGAAATGCGGATCACATAAGCCGGGTCGGTACCTAAAGGGGTACGGTAGTAAAGTTTTCCATACCATAAATTCCCAGGAGCGGCTGTTTGTGCAATCAACGCACTGCGATTGCCTCCTATGGCCGGGTTGTTCAATAAAGCAACCAATGCATCGTTAGGAGACCATTCTCTTCTGCCACCTAAAGCTGGTGGCAGCCACCAGTTGCTATGTCCGTTAGTATTGGAAGTGGTGTAGGCCAGCTCCAGAACCGATTCGCTCGTGGTAACGGCACTGTTGGCAAAAAAAGCACTATATGGCGTTACCAGGGCATAATTTGAATTATCGCCAATCACCGAAGTGGCAAATTGCTCTGCAAGTGCCCAATTTTTCTGGTACAGGTAAAATCTGGCTTTAAGTGCCTGAACGGTTTTTAAGCTTACCCGGTTTCTGTTTACCGCAACAGGAACAAGCCCTTCAGCTGCATTAAGGTCCTTCAATACTTGGGCATAAGTATCTGCGAGGCTACTGCGTGGAATATCTGAATTGTCTGTAGAAGAATTGGTGGGTTTTAGGATAAGTTGAACACCACCCCATCCTCTGGCCAGATCGAAATAGGCCAGGGCCCGCACAAAGTAAGCTTCACCCAGATACTGGTTTTTTAATGTGTTCGTTAACAAGGGATCGCCCACACCCGGAACTTTATCGATAATGTGATTGGCCTGTGATATCGTTTTATAAATCGCGGTCCATGCCGACTGCACATAGCCATTGGTGGCCGAAGTGAGGTGCTTGGTAATTTCATTAGGGTCAGATTGAGATCCGGACCACTGAATATCTCCTGCCGACAGATATGACAGTGCCGGGAAGTTGGAGCCGTAATAGCTGTTACTGGCCAGGAGGTTAAAAAGCCCGTTTGCCGCTGTTGATGCTGTGCCGGCATTGATAATGGCCTGCTCCTGGTCAACCTGTAATTGTGGCTGTGTTTCGAGGAATTTTTTGCAGGATGAAAGCAGCAGAACGGAAGCGAAGAGGTATATAATCTTTTTCATTTTGTAATTGCTTAGGAATTAAAAGGTGATATTTGCGCCCAACTGAAAAGTTCTCGGCATTGGAGGAGTGCCTAAATCGTAGCCCAGAACAGTGGCCGACGATGAAACATTGATCTCCGGATCCGGACCTTTATATTTTGTCCATAAAGCCAGGTTCGAGCCGCTGGCATAAACCCTTACCGCCGACATCCGGGCTTTTTTGATAAAAGCTTTGGGCAGGTTGTAGCCCAGTGTGATATTGCTTAAGCGGATGAAAGAACCATCATCGATATTTCTGCTGGTTGGACTTAACGTATAGTTCTGGCCATAGGCAGTAAGACGTGGCAGATCAGTTATGTCGCCAGGCTTCTGCCACCGGCTCAGCTGATAAATATCCATTGCCCTGTTGGCATCGCGGGTACCCCCACCTTCCAGAAAATAATTGTTGTTGTTATACACTTTATTTCCGTACACGAAATTGAAAAACACCGACAAATCGAATCCCTGATAGCTGAAGTTGTTGGTGATCCCGCCGCTAAACTTTGGCAACGCATTCCCTGCAGGCACCAGGTCGTTCGAATTGATCACGCCGTTTTTATCAGCATCTTCATAAACCGAATTACCGGTTTGCGGATCGACATAAAGCTGGTTATAAACAAAGAAAGTATACATCGACAAGCCTTGAACCATTCTCTGGGCAGCATAGGCAGCTACCACAGGTGTTGGCAGCTTTTCAATTTTATTAATGTTTCTGGAGATGTTGAAGTTGGTATTCCACTTTAGTTTACTGTCGATATTGGTGCTGCTGATGTTCAGCTCAAGCCCTTTGTTGCTCATTTCCCCGGCGTTCGTTAAGATTGAGGAGAAGCCTTTGCTGGATGCCAACGGAAGATTGAGCAAAAGATTACTGGTGTATTTTTCGTAAACATCTCCGCTAATGGTCAGGCGGTCTTTAAACAGGCTTAAATCAAGTCCAATATTCGTTTGACGCGTACTTTCCCATTTTAAGTCAGGATTAGCAAGCTGTGAAGGGGTAGTTCCGGGATTGTTAAGGTAGTTTGCACCGGCGCCCCAAAGGCCACGCGAAGCAAAATCATTAATGCCGTTCTGATTTCCCGTGATACCAATGCTTCCACGAAGTTTTAAGTCGCTAATAAAGGTTACATCTTTCAGGAAGTTTTCTCCTTTAACCCTCCAGGCCAAACCGCCCGATGGGAAATAGCCCCATTGATGGTTGGTACCGAAACGGGATGAGCCATCGCCACGAATACTAAACACCGCATAGTACTTGCCATTGTAGTTGTAGTTTAGCCGGGCAAAGAATGAAGAAAGCTTATATTTTGATTCCTGAGCGGAAGAGGTAGTAGTTGCGGCAGAAGCAATCTGCTGGAATGAATCGTTAGGGTAATTCGTTCCGGTGGCCAGTACCTGATTGGTTACCGAACCTTGCAGCGAGTTACCAATTAAAGCACCAACAGCATGCTTTCCAAACGTATGATTATAATTTAAAGTTTGCTCGTTTGTCCAGATGGTATTATTGCTTACACTGTTCGAACCCAGGTTTTTATTGGCAATGCCCAGGTTAGTGAGGCTGTTCCAGTACTGATATTCGTTATACTGGTTATAATCCACACTCCAGCTGGTTTTGAATGTCAGGTCTTTAAAAATCTTCACCTCGCCATATACATTGCTGATTAAGCGGTTACTGGTACTGTTCATATTGGTATTCGCCAGCAGAATGTCGAGGTTATCAAATCCTGCCCATTTTCCTGGTGTGCCGTCGGCATTTACCTCGGGCAGGTAAGTTGGTGTGTGCAGGGCCGACTGGAGAATACCGCCCTGAGGACCATCCCCTACCCGGGCATTGGTGCGGTAGGTTTGCGTAATGATATTGCTTGTACCAATGGTAATGCGGTCGCCGATTTTCTGATCCAGATTGATTTTAAAACTGCCACGGCGAAAGTCGTTCGTTTTGAGTGTTGCCTCCTGCTTATTGAGCCCCCCACCGATGTAATAAGTGGTTTTATCATTTCCACCTGATACCGATGCATCATAATTCTGCAGAAATCCGGTGCGGAAGGCTTTGCTTAAACGGTCGTATGTTTTTTGATCCTGAGGCAAGCCCCGGGGTGCTGGTGAAGCACCAGGGTTATCTGTCAATGCCCTGAAAGGCTGAAAGCGATAGGTGGTAACCGGTGCTGTACCGGTAGCGGCTGCCGCTGCAATGGCATCAGCATTCGAATTCCGGTAGAATTCATTGATCAGCTCTGCATGCTGAGGTCCTGTTACCAGCTCCCACAGCTTAGGATTTTTAGCGAAACCTACATAGGTATTCAGGCTTACTTTCGGTCCGGTGTTATATTTACCACGTTTGGTGGTAATCACAATTACGCCGTTTGCCGCCCGCGCACCATAAATTGCCGTGGCATCAGCATCTTTAAGTACCGTTACATTCTCAATGTCCTCCGGATTGATGTCGGATAGCGGATTATTGGCCTGTCCCTGGGTAGTAATGCGTTGAAGGGAACTGTTATTGACATAAACGCCGTCTATCACATAAAGCGGATCGTTACTGGCATTGATAGAAGTTGTTCCCCGGATTCGGATAAACATTCCGTCACCAGGAATACCGGTGGATGTACTTACTTGTAATCCGGGTGCCTTTCCCTGAAGCTGTTCCGCAAAAGTTGCGGTTGGTTTATTTCTCACTTCATCAACTGCGATGGTGGAGACAGAACCGGTTAATGATTTTCGGGTCTGCGTGCCATATCCAACCACCACCACGTCGTTTAACTGACTACTGGTTTCCCTAAGCATAATGGTTACCGGACTCTGGTTTACCACAATTTCTTTGGTTTGATAACCGATGTAGCTTAAAATTAAGGTATAGGGAAGCTTTTGTCCGGTAACAAACACAAACTTTCCATCTCCATCTGTGGATACTGAGTGCGTAACGCCTTTAATCCGTACCACCACAGCCGGAAGGGGTTGCCTGGTTAAAGAATCCTTAACAATCCCCTGGAGATTTGAATTGATAATTGGCGGCGGTTCTACCTGGGCAGATGCACTTGCGGTAATGAGCAGAAGAAGAAAAACAAGGCTCGACTGTATAAAATACTTTTTCTTATGGAGAAATATGTCCATATTTAACTGGGTTTTATGTTAATGATTCGGTTCATTGGCTGAAAACTGGAGGATATCAACGCGTGATTGGCGTTACAGAGTTGATATTCCTGAGCAACCGGCAAGGCTTCCTTGCCGGTTATTTTATGAGGTGTTTTAACACATATGTTTAAATTGAGATAGGACTGGTTGGAAAATATCTTGATTTGGAATTATGGCTACCTACAACAGGGAATCAATTTCGGGAAAGAGATAAGATGATTCAAGATCCTGTAATCAAATAACTTAAATGCTTTTAGCAGTGGTGGTAATGCTTTGTTCATGATGAAGCAAACATAGAAAATTAAATTTAATCTACCAAAACCATAGATTATATATTTATTTAATAAAATTTACCAGGACCCTTATCATAGAAATCCTTTATTCACGATGCCACATGTTTGCTCAGCAGATAACCGGCGAATAAACCTGAATAGATTCACCAAAACAATTTGCGGTTTTTTGTATTTATAGGGGTATGATAATGAAGAGATTCCCGAGTCCGGTTATAGCCGGACTATTTTTGATTGTACTTTCTGCGCTACTGTTCATGTTTGAAGGTTGTAAAAGAAGTCGTTCGGATATTGGTGCCCTGGTGGCAAAAGAAAGCGGAAATAAAGTTTTTAAAGAAATTGATGCGGAGGTTTTTGCAGAAAAGCTGAAAGCCGCTATCACAGCAGACAAAAGCTTACGCAATCCGGATTTCACCGCAGCGCTATATGCTGCCAAAGATTATGAACCGGTTTTAACCATGAAGTTCCTGGCTGACAGCAGCATCAAAAAAGCCGCACTCCGTATTGCCGGGGTATCGGCCCACGGCCTGCCCGTGGAAATGTTCAGACTGGAAAAACTAAATGGCTTCATTAGTAAAATCTACGATAAGGAATCAGTTAAAAATGTAGACGAAGCTTATGCTGCATTGGTGGGACTGGAAATCGCTGCAGCTTCAAGCCTTACGGATTATGCGAACGCCATGCAGTTTGGTATCATTTCTCCACGGCGCATTTATGCACAATATTATACCTCCACAAAAAGACCAGATTCAGTGAGCTTTACAAAAGTATTTGAAACCAAAGACCTGGACGCTTTTCTGGATAGCATACAACCAAAAGATAAAGCTTATTTATTGATGCAGGCTGCCTTAGCAGATAAGCAGACCGCTCCCGGTTTGTCGGCAGAAGAAACAGCGCGTATCCTCAAAGTAAACCTGGAACGCATGCGCTGGAAAAACAGACCCACGCAGGATAAATATGTATTTGTGAACATACCTGATTTTTCTCTTCAGGTGATCAACCAGAACCGTGTTGAGCTTGCGATGAAGGTTTGTGTAGGTGAAGGTCGTAATGATAACGCCGCTGTTGCCCTCACTGAATATGATGAAAATGACCTTAAAAAAGACAGGCCATTTAACCGGGAAACCCCACAGCTGAGCAGTGAAATCCACAGTGTTCAGGTAAACCCGGTTTGGAATATACCCGAAAGTATCGCTACAAATGAGATAAGCGTACAGGCTGCAAAAGACCGCTATTACCTCTCAAACAATAATATTGATGTGTTTTACAATGGAAAAAAAGTTGACGATCCGGAAACGATAGACTGGTCGGCTGCTGGAGTAGGAAAAACTTATACCTTCAAACAACGTCCGGGAGATGATAACTCCCTGGGTAAAATCAAGTTTCTTTTTGATAACCAGAGCAGTGTTTATCTGCACGATACTCCAGCGAAAGCCGCTTTTTCACTACCGGTTCGGGCGGTGAGCCACGGATGCGTGCGGGTTGAAAAACCACTCGAACTGGCGCAGGCATTATTTGGTAGTGGCAGCAAATTTGAAAAAATTAAAACAGAGATGGCTAGCAAAACACCAAAAGCAGAAAATCTCTCACTGGATAAAAAAGTACCTGTTTACCTGAGCTATCAAAACTGCTGGATGGATGCAGGAACAGGAAAGCTCAGGTTCGCAAGAGATATCTATGGCCTTGATGCGGTGCTTTTCACCTACCTCGGACGCCTTTAACAGGCTTAATCCACCATAGCTGAAGCATAAGTATAATCACTAACATGTTCAGGGAGGTTCGCATAAACTGCAGCCTCCTTTTCATTTAAATAGCTGGAGTGATATTGCTGATCAGATTTATTAATAAAAAGTACACTTCCCGATCCAAGTGTGTTAATGAGCTGATCAGAAAGCTCCGTTGACACTGCCGGGCAACCCTGACTACGACCCAGGCGGCCAAGCGCGGCAATGGTTCCTTCGCTCACATAGTCTGCACCGTGGATAACAATGGAGCGCAAACGTGCATTGTCGTTAAACCCCGGGTCCATACCTTCCAGCCGCAACGAGCGACCATGCTTACCTACATACTGTTCTCCGGTAAGGTAAAAACCAATACTGCTGCTAAATGAATCATTCTGATTGGAAAATTTTACAGCATTATCTTCCCCGCTGCGCTGCCCGTGGGCAACCCAGGTATTCAGCACAATACTATCTTTTTCCAGATCGATCACATATAAACGCTTTTTGGTGCTCAGCTGATCAAAGTCGGCAATAGTAAGCAATGAATTATGTGCAGCCTTCGCATCTTTACCCAGATTGTAATAACCCGTTAAGGCCCTTTCAAATACTGGAAACGCAAGTCCTGCCTGCTGAAGGCGTGCAGCATCGTACACATGCTTCGCGTAGCTTTCATATGCTTTTTCAAGCGGCATGGCTTTACTGTTAATTTTGTTTTCGTCTTTGCGACTGCTGCCTTTATAAGCAGTAAACAATAGTGAAGAAACTATAATAAATAAACCTGACAATCCTAAAACGTATTTTCTCATAAACGATTGATTTGATTAGGTAGGTTTTTTTCGATAGGCGATTAGTAATTTATTTGTTACAAATATACACAAAAGATATTTCCCTCACAAATCACGAGGCTAAAGATTGCATAAATGTGATGATTATGGGCCTGGATCCCTCATGTTTTAAATACTCATAGAAAGACTGAATAATGATCATACTCCGGGCAGACTTACCCACTGCTTACCCAGTGCTCACCCAGTGGTTACCCAGTGGTTACCCAGTCATGAACTGTATAAGGATTGGGTAAGATCTGTGTAATATTCTTATAAGTTTTGCATAAGTCACTCATTATGATTAACTTCAATAAAAAACAATATTATGGGAAAACTAAAAAATGGAATCCTAAATGGATTTTCGGGAAAAATCGGCCCGGTAGAGGGCTATCAAACTGGTGAGGAATACTACATCCGCGCAAAGCGCAGGCCGAGAACTAAGTTCACGCCGAAGGAATTGTTGAGCCAGGCTAAGTTCAAAATGGTTCGAACTTACCTTTCACCTTTCATTGACGTGCTGAGGGTTGGCTTCGCTGGTTATTATACCAAAACAGGTGGCTTCAGAGGTGCAATCTCTTACACGATGAAAGAAGTAATTCAACAAAATGCAGATGGTTTTTTCATTGACCCGCAGTTGATAAAGATCAGTGGCGGTACACTTGCACCAGCAGTCAATCCGCAAGTGGAAATCGGAGCTGGTAAAGAAGTGAGGATCAGCTGGGACCAATCGAACACAGGATGGCAACACAGAGGCGATCAGCTGATGGTTTTAGTGTATGATGCAGTTTCAGGAGTTGTAGATAAAAGAATTTTCGACGGTGCTTACCGGCAGGCGGGAGAATTTAAGATGACACCTAAGGTAAAGTTGCGCAATAAAGAGGTGGATATTTACATTGGTTTTATGGCTGCCGATCGGAGTGCTCAATCTGACAGCCAGTATTTGGGGCGCTTTACGCTTTGACCATTAAATGGTGTGATGAACAGACTTAGTCTATTCCTCCTATGATGCCAAGATCTGCCAGCTTGGCATCTGCCCTTTCTAATCTGGAAAAGGGTCTGTCTGTGTATTCCAGCATCATTTGTTCGGCCAGTTCTACCATTTTTGTTGAGCCTACGAAGATGGGTACACGCTGGTGTACTTCGGTTGGATGAATATCGAGAATACGTTCGAAACCTGTGGAGGCCTTCCCTCCTGCCTGTTCAATGATGAATGCCATTGGATTGCACTCGTAAAGTAATCTGAGTTTGCCTTCCGGTGACCGGGCTGTTGTTGGATAAATGTAAATTCCGCCGTTGATCAGACTTCTGTGGATATCGCCAACCATTGAGCCGATATAACGGGAAGTATAAGGACGGTTAGTTGCTTCATCTTCCACCTGGCAGTACTTGATGTATTTTTTAACGCCTTCAGGAAAGTGTACATAATTGCCCTCGTTGATTGAGTAGGTGGCGCCTGTTTCAGGTATGGTCATTTCCGGATGAGATAAACAGAATTCGCCTATGGAAGGATCGAGGGTAAAACCGTTAACGCCTTTGCCTGTGGTGTAAACCAGCATGGTTGAAGATCCATAGATGATGTAACCCGCTGCAACCTGTTCGGTGCCTTTCTGCAGCACATCGGAAATACTTGCCCTGCCTTCCAGTGATTTTCGCCTGTAGATAGAAAACACAGTGCCCACGGCCACATTAACATCTGTATTGGATGAACCGTCCATCGGATCGATACATACAATATATTTGGCGTTCTGTGAAACCGGCGATTCAATATGAATAATTTCTTCTTCTTCTTCTGAGGCGATAATGCAGCATTCTCCTCCACTGGTAAGAGCGGCAATGAATTGCTGATCGGCATAAACATCCAGTTTTTTCTGTTTTTCACCCTGAACATTGGTGGTTCCGATGTGGCCGAGTATGTCGACCAATCCTGCCTTATTAATCTCCCGGTTTACGATTTTGGCGGCAATCGCAATGTCGCGGAGAAGCCTGGAAAGTTCTCCCTTTGCATAAGGGAAATCTGCTTGTTTTTCTATGATAAATTGTCCTAGTGTTTTAACGCCACAAACCATACTTAGTGTAATTTTTACATTATCTACCCGATAACTCTATTACTTCTAAGGTATGAATATTTTCGTCAGTTATACAAAAACGGATCAACGTTCTTACTTTATGCCAGCCGTGTTTTCCGGCTGCGCCCGGGTTTATATGCAGGCATTTAATTTTCTCATCGTACATTACCTTGAGGATGTGGGAATGTCCGGCAATGAATAATTTTGGTGGCTTAGTGTATATTTCCGGCTTAACAAAACTAGAATAACGTCCCGGGTATCCGCCAATATGCGTCATCCACACATCTACAGCCTCACAGCTAAATCGATTTTGTTCTGGAAAGTCACTTCTGATGTCCGCAGTATCAATGTTTCCGAACACCCCACGCAGGGGCTTAAAGGCTGCCAGGGGTTCCGCAACATCTGGACCGAAATCACCTGCATGCCATATCTCATCCACAGCATCAAAATGCTTAAACACCGCTTCATCGAGGTATCCATGAGTATCTGATATTAATCCTATTTTTTTCATTTTTATATTGGAAGGTAGCGGATTTTGCTGAAAACTGCTCCGGATTTTTTGTTTAAATGCTCCGTTAATAAACGGCATATCTGAAGTTCGCCATTTTTATTTTTATCATTTCATTGTTATACTGCTCAGACAATATTGTACAATCTTGACATGGATTGCAGATTGATTTTCCGTTAATAAGCAAGAAAAAAATCCCTCAATACCTCCTGATAAGCCAGGGTGTGTTGTCTTGGTCCATCGTAAATAAAAAAGTCAGTTTCTACTAATTCACTGGCTTTTCTGCCAAAACAGATGATTTGCCTGAATGCCGGTTTCGTTTCATCGGAACGGAGGTTTATCCTACTGGTGAGAAATATGTCATAGTCAATCGCGATGGCGGCTACTTCAGCAGCCTGTTTCACCGGCAACACCAACCAGAATAAACCATCATCTGCCAGAAGGTTACTAATTTTATAAACCAGTGCGGCAAAGAAAAGCGAATCAGTATGCCGCGCAATTTCCTTACGCTTTTCCTCACTTTTCATATCATTTACGAAAAACGGAGGGTTGGAAACAATTAAGTCAAATTCTCCGGCATCGTCATAGGCTTCAATAGCTATGTGATTGCAATTCAGGCGCCCAGCAAAAGAGGAATTCATGAAGTTTTGCGCCGCGGTTTCGCTGGCCTGCTGATCGATTTCTACGGCTTCGACAAAGGCACCTGGGAAGCGTTGTGCCAGCATAAGTGCGATTACCCCGGTACCGGTTCCGATATCAAGTATCCTACGAGGCATGGCATGTGCGGCCATGGCGCCCAGAAGCACGCCGTCGGTATTGATTTTCATGGCGCAACCCGACTGATTAATCTCAAATTGTTTAAACTTAAAGCTGCTCATGTGCTGCTGACTTTAGAGGGGGTAAGTGAGATATGAGACGTGGGCTATTTGAAACTGACGACCGGATTTGACTAAGCTTCATATAACTCTAAAGGTAATCCATCCGGATCGGCGAAAAAAGTAAATCTTTTACCAGTAAACTCATCTACCCGGATGGCTTCAGTAATAATACCATGACCATTCAATCTTGAGATTTCTTCTTCAATGTCGGCCACTTCGAAGGCTAAATGGCGCAATCCCTGTGCCTCAGGCCGCGAAGGGCGTGCCGGCGGGTTTTCGAAGGAAAAAAGCTCAATCTGATAAATGCCATTTACTGCAAGATCTAACTTCCAGGATTTCCGCTCTGCCCGGTAAGCCTCAGAAACGACTGTAAAGCCTAATTTATTGACATAAAAATCTTTCGATATTTCATAGCTGGAACAGATGATGGCAAGGTGATGAATTCGAAGGAACATAGTTTTATCGGGTTTTGAATAAATGAAGGATCGAATCGATTAAGGATTGAATGAATGTGTGAATGATTGAATGAGTGAATTATGAAGCAAAGTTGCAGAAAAAAGCCTAAATTTGCGCTTTCAAAAAAAAAGCATGATTCATTTCTTCCTTAGTCAATCGCAGGCGGTTTTTGTAGTTCAAACAGACAAAACGCTTTCTCCAGATGATATTACTAAACTTGAATGGTTATTTGGCGGTGCCAAAATCTCGCAGGAAACAGCTTTAAGTGGCTTTTTCGTTGGACCAAGAGCGGCCATGATTACACCATGGAGTACCAATGCCGTGGAGATTACACAAAACATGGACATGCAGGGGCTGATCAGAATTGAAGAATTTAAAGCAGTAGCCGAAGATTTTTCTGATTACGACCCAATGCTTTCACAAAAATATGACAAACTTGATCAGAAAGTGTTCAGCATCAATATAAAACCTGAACCCATTCTTGAAATCAGCGATATTGCAGCATTTAATCAACAGGAAGGTTTATCATTAAGCGATGAAGAAGTTGAATATCTGGATTCACTTGCAAAACGATTAGAAAGACCTTTAACCGATTCGGAAGTTTTTGGCTTTTCGCAGGTAAACTCTGAGCATTGCCGCCATAAAATTTTTAACGGCAAATTTGTGATTGATGGCGTTGAACAACCTACATCGTTGTTTAAACTGATCCGCAAAACATCTGAAGAAAACCCCAATGATATTGTATCGGCCTATAAAGACAATGTAGCTTTTATCAAAGGCCCGAAAGTGGAGCAATTTGCACCGAAGCGTGCTGATGTTCCGGAATACTATGCCATAAGTGAATTTGATTCGGTCATTTCCATCAAAGCAGAAACCCATAACTTCCCGACTACTGTTGAGCCTTTTAATGGGGCAGCAACTGGTTCAGGCGGTGAAATCAGGGACCGTTTAGCGGGCGGACAAGGTTCTTTGCCATTGGCAGGAACTGCAGTTTACATGACTGCCCTTTCCCGTCTGGAAGACAATCGTGAGTGGGAAAAAGGCGTTGAAGAACGCGAGTGGTTATATCAGACACCAATGGATATCCTGATCAAAGCATCTAACGGCGCAACGGATTTTGGAAATAAATTCGGTCAGCCTTTAATTACCGGCTCGGTGTTAACATTTGAGCATGAAGAGCAATCGCGTAAGTTAGGCTACGATAAAGTAATTATGCTTGCCGGCGGTATCGGTTACGGTAAAGCGAGTCAGGCACAAAAACAAAAACCACAGGAAGGCGATAATATCGTTATCCTGGGCGGAGAAAACTATAGAATCGGAATGGGTGGAGCAGCAGTTTCATCCGCAGATACGGGTCAGCATGGTTCGGGTATTGAATTAAATGCGATTCAGCGTTCTAATCCGGAAATGCAGAAACGCGCGGCAAATGCTGTTCGTGGGATGGTGGAAAGCGAAGAAAACTTTATTGTTTCCATCCACGATCACGGTGCGGGTGGTCACCTGAACTGTTTATCGGAGCTGGTAGAAGAAACCGGTGGATTAATCAATCTGGATAAACTTCCGGTAGGCGACCCTACCCTTTCGGCAAAAGAAATTATCGGAAACGAATCTCAGGAAAGGATGGGATTGGTGATCGGAAATGAACATATCGAAACCTTACAAAAAATTGCAGACCGCGAGCGTTCACCAATGTATACGGTTGGTAAGGTAACCGGTGATCATCGTTTTACTTTCAAATCGGAAACAACTGGCGTTAAACCAATGGATTTAGAGCTGAAAGACATGTTCGGCAGTTCTCCGAAAATTGTGATGGAAGACCATACAGTTGACCGAGGTTATGAAGCGGTTGCTTATGATTCAGCACAATTGAATACCTATTTAGAGCAGGTATTGCAATTGGAAGCGGTGGCATCTAAAGACTGGTTAACCAACAAGGTTGACCGTTGCGTAGGTGGCCGGGTTGCAAAGCAACAAACTGCAGGTCCTTTACAGTTGCCTTTGAACAACTGTGGTGTAATGGCTTTAGATTTTCAGGGTAAAGAAGGTATTGCCACTTCAGTAGGTCATTCGCCGCTTTCGGCTTTAATTGATCCTGCTGCCGGTAGTCGTAATGCCATTGCTGAATCATTATCTAATATTGTATGGGCACCGTTAAAAGACGGCTTGAAAAGTGTTTCGCTTTCAGCCAACTGGATGTGGGCCTGTAAAAACGAAGGCGAAGATGCCCGTTTATATGCAGCGGTTAAAGCCTGCTCGGATTTCGCCATTGACTTGGGAATCAACATCCCAACGGGAAAAGATTCACTGTCGATGAAACAGAAGTATAAAGATGGCGATGTCATTGCGCCGGGAACCGTAATTATTTCTGCTGCCGGTAACTGTAACGATATTACAAAAGTGGTGGAGCCGGTATTACAAAAAGACGGTGGTTCCATTTATTATATCAACCTATCTCATGATACTTATAAATTAGGAGGATCATCATTTGCCCAGATTTTAAATAAAATCGGTACTGAGACTCCTGATGTTAAAGATGCTGCCAAATTATCTAAAGCATTCAATGCCATACAGCAATTAATTAAGGATGGAAAAATTGATGCAGGACATGATGTTGGTAGCGGTGGTTTGATTACTACCCTGTTGGAAATGTGTTTTGCAGACCGTGATTTAGGTGCAGCCATTGATTTAACATCCTTGGCAGAGCAGGATATCATTAAATTATTATTCGCGGAGAACATTGCAATTGTTTTCCAGGCTGATGATGCTATAGCGGATGCATTAAGCCAGGCTGGTGTCGACTTCCATAAAATCGGTACAGTTACGAGTGAAGCTAAGCTGAGTGTTAAAAGTGGAACGACCGACCTGAGTTTTGACATTGATCACCTGCGTGATATCTGGTTTAAAACTTCTTACTTGTTAGACAGCAGACAAACTGGAAATGGTTTGGCTAAAGAACGTTACGACAACTATAAAAATCAGGTTTTAAAATATAATTTCCCTAATCAGTTTGATGGAAAGAAACCGGTTATAGATGCTTCAAAACCAAGACCTAAAGCGGCGATTATCCGTGAAAAAGGAAGTAACTCTGAACGTGAATTGGCGAATGCCATGTACCTAGCTGGTTTTGATGTAAAAGATGTACACATGACCGATTTAATTACCGGCAGGGAAACACTTGAAGATATCCAGTTTATCGGAGCAGTCGGCGGTTTTTCTAACTCTGACGTATTGGGATCGGCAAAGGGATGGGCCGGTGCCTTCCTTTATAATGATAAAGCCAGGGTTGCACTGGAGAAATTCTTTGCACGCGAAGATACTCTATCAGTAGGTATCTGTAATGGCTGCCAGTTATTTGTTGAGCTTGGCCTGATTAACAAAAACCATGACGCTAAACCGAAGATGTTACACAACAAGAGTGGTAAGCACGAAAGTATATTTACCTCGTTAACCTTACAGGAAAACAATTCGGTGATGTTGTCGACTTTAGCTGGTAGCACACTGGGTGTTTGGGTATCACATGGTGAAGGAAGATTTTCTTTACCTTATGCCGAAGACCAGTATAAGATTGTAGCTAAATACGGTTACGAAGGTTATCCTGCCAGTCCGAATGGTTCTGATTACAACACTGCTATGATGTGTGATGAAAGCGGTCGTCACCTGGTGATGATGCCACACATTGAGCGTTCATTATTCCAGTGGCACTGGGCAAACTATCCGGCAGGCCGTAAAGATGAGGTTTCGCCATGGATGGAAGCTTTTGTGAATGCGAGGAAATGGATTGAAAAGAAATAAAATGTAGTTTTCGTCATTGCGAGGCACAAAGCAATCTATAGAATCATCTAATCTGATCCTTCGAAAAAGACTGCTTCGTGCCTCGCAATGACGATTATTTTTATTGATTACATCATCTGAAAGTTAATCGCCATATTATACCTTACGCGTACAGCGGTTCCTTTATTTCTACCTGGTTTCCAGAGTGGTGATTTCTTAATTACTTTCATGGCTTCTTCATCACAGCCGAAACCGATTCCCCTGATTACGGATACATCAGTAATTGAACCATCCCGTTCCACTACGAAGCTTACGAATACTTTTCCCTGAATATTTTCTTCCTGGGCACGTGACGGGTAACGTAAATTGCGTTCCATGTATTTCGACCATGCTTTTGCACCGCCCGCAAATTCAGGATACTCATCAACGCCTTCCAACCCTACAGGTTCGTTTGATCCCGTGCCTTCTCCATCTTTTGCCGTTCCGTTTCCATCGCCGGTTCCTGTGCTTGTGGTTACTACAGCCGCAGGGCTGATGATACCCTCCTGAGTTTTATCACTGATTACCGCATTTTCGATTTCTGTTACAGTTGGAGGATCAGGTAAATCAACCTTATTTACCACGACAATATTCTGAGAAAGTGCAACAGTTTTTACTTTCACAGGCTCAGCTTTTGCAGGTTCAGCTTTCTTTTCAGGTTCTGTTTTAGGCTTCATCTGATGGATCACATTATCCAGTGTTACCAGTTTCGCCTTATCCTCTACTATAATCTCTTTAGGAACCAGTTTGCTGTAGATGAGCGGACTGCAGAAGAGCAGCAGGAAAAGTGCTGAAGCAATAAAAAGTGCTCTTGTTGTGATCGCAGAAGATTTGGATCTTAACTCATAAGCACCATAGTTTTTGTTGCGGTTAGCAAATACAAGATCGAGCCACTCGGTTTTGTACAGATTGAATGAAGAGTTGAACATAGTTTTAGTTTTTTATACCATGATGCAACAAAATCGGCGATTCCATAAAACGATTAAAAAATGCATTTTCTTTACAAAAAATGAAAAAAGCTACTTAAAAAACATTTTTTTATTTCACTTTCTGTAAAATTGATATAAAAAATACGATTGTTTTACAAAAATTAATAAAATATGCTATTTTTGACAAAAAACAAAATAGATTAATGAAAAGCTTAAGAACCATCGCATTAAAAGAGGCTCAAAACAGAATTTCACCTGAAGTTAAATCTCCTTCATCGAAAATTTCTGACTTTTTCGGCGCTAATGTATTTGATAAGAAAAAAATGAGAGATTTCTTATCTAAAGACGTATATGAAAAATTAATCTCATCTATTAACCAAGGTGAGCTGATTAATTCTGACGACGCGAACCAAATTGCTACAGCTATGAAAGCATGGGCAATGAGCGCTGGCGCCACTCACTATACGCACTGGTTCCAGCCTTTAACAGGCACTACAGCTGAAAAACATGATTCGTTTTTTGAGCCAAGTGGCGACGGTGCTATCGAAAAATTCGCAGGAAGTGCTTTAGTTCAGCAGGAGCCTGATGCATCGAGTTTCCCGAATGGTGGAATTCGTAACACTTTCGAAGCACGTGGTTATACCGCATGGGATCCATCATCTCCAGCATTCATTATGGAAAGCAAAGCAGGAAAAACACTTTGTATCCCAACTGTATTCGTTTCATACACTGGTGAGGCATTAGATTACAAAGCTCCATTGTTAAAAGCATTAGCTGCACTTGATAAAGCTGCTGTTGATGTTTGCCAGTATTTTGATAAAAGCATCACTAAAGTAAATGCTTCTTTAGGTATTGAGCAGGAATATTTCTTAGTTGATGAGTCATTATTCAATGCCCGCCCGGATTTATTATTAACCGGCCGTGCATTATTCGGACACATGTCTGCTAAAGGTCAGCAATTAGAAGATCATTATTTCGGTTCTATTCCTGAGCGTGTTTTCACGTACATGGTAGACTTCGAAAACGAAGCTCTGAAATTGGGTATTCCTTTGAAGACCCGTCACAATGAGGTTGCACCATCTCAGTTTGAGTGTGCTCCGATTTATGAAGAAATCAACTTAGCTATCGACCACAACCAATTGTTGATGGACTTGATGGAAAAAGTTGCCCGCCGTCACCATTTCCGTGTTTTATTACATGAAAAACCATATGCAGGTATCAACGGTTCAGGTAAACACAACAACTGGTCGTTAATTACTGACACTGGTAAAAACTTACTTGCTCCAGGTAAAACACCTAAAAATAACTTAATGTTCCTTGCTTTCTTTGTGAACACAATTAAAGCGGTTAGCGAGCATGCAGACTTATTACGTGCAAGTATTGCATCGGTAAGCAACGATCACCGTTTAGGTGCTAACGAGGCGCCACCAGCAATTATCTCGATCTTTTTAGGTTCACAACTGAACGATGTATTAGATGAGATTGAGCACTCACGTATCAGTAAAAAAATTAAAGAAGATAACGCACTATGGTTAGGTATCCCTAAAATCCCTCAGATTTTATTGGATAACACCGACCGTAACCGTACCTCTCCTTTCGCCTTCACAGGTAATAAATTTGAGTTAAGAGCCGTTGGTTCTTCTGCTAACTCTTCAGCACCAATGACCATTTTAAATGCGATTATGGCTGAGCAATTAACTAAATTTAAAGTTGAGGTTGATAAACTGATCAAAAAAGGTGATAAAAAAGATATCGCTTTATTAACAGTAATTAAAAAATACATCAAAGAATCTAAAGCGATCCGTTTCGAAGGAAATGGTTATAGCCAGGAGTGGGAAGATGAAGCTGCAGTACGTGGTTTATCAAACATCAAAACTACACCGAAAGCTTTAGACGCTTACTTAACAGATAAATCTGCTGAGTTATTTGCAACAACCGGTATCTATAGCGCACGCGAGATTCATGCCCGTCATGAAATCATGCTGGAGAACTTCTACAAAAAACTTCAGATCGAAGCACGTGTAATGGGTGAAGTGGCTAACACAGCAATTATCCCTGCTGCTATCGCTTACCAGAACTCATTAATTGCTAATGTTAAAGGTTTAAAAGAAATCGGTGTAGACAGCAAAGCTTCTTTAGAGATTGTTAAAAAGCTATCTGAGCATTTAGATATCGTTAAAACCAATATCGATGCGATGCTTGAAGAGCGTAAAGTAACCAACAAAATCGAGGATACCCGTGAGAAAGCAATTGCTTATGACGAGAAAGTTAAATCTTACTTCGATACCATTCGTTACCATGCTGATAAACTGGAGCAAATTGTTGATGACAGTGTTTGGCCTTTACCAAAATTCAGAGAATTGTTATTCATGAAATAAAAAACCATCAGGTTTTAAGCTTTAAGAGGCGTAAGGTGAAAACTTTACGCCTCTTTTTTTGGGTGCAGAAAACTTCTGATTTCTCCCTTCTGACTCCCGACTTTTTCCATTATCTTTGCGGCAACATGAGTGATAACAGGTACAATCAACGCGGCGTTTCTGCCTCAAAAGAAGATGTGCACAATGCCATCAAAAACATCGATAAGGGTATTTTCCCGAAAGCATTCTGCAAGATCATTCCCGACATTTTAGGCAACGACGAGAGCTACTGCAATATCATGCATGCCGATGGTGCAGGCACGAAGTCATCACTGGCTTATGTTTACTGGAAACAGACCGGAGATTTATCGGTTTGGAAAGGCATTGCACAAGATGCCATCATCATGAACATTGATGACCTGATCTGCGTGGGTGCAACCGATAATATCCTGTTATCATCTACTATCGGCCGTAACAAAAACCTGATTCCAGGTGAGGTGATTGCCGAGGTAATTAATGGTACTGAAGAAATCTTAGCCGACTTACGCGAACAGGGAATTACTATTTACTCAACAGGGGGCGAAACTGCTGATGTAGGTGACCTGGTAAGAACCATCATTGTGGATTCTACGGTTACGTGCCGCCTGAAGCGTGAAGAAGTGATTAGTAACGATAATATTAAATCTGGCGACGTGATTGTTGCTTTGGCATCATATGGTCAGGCCACCTACGAAACTGAATATAACGGCGGTATGGGTTCGAATGGTTTAACTTCGGCCCGTCATGATGTTTTTGAAAAATCGGTGGCCGAAACTTATCCTGAAAGTTTCGATCCGGCGGTTCCGTTCGACCTGGTATTTTCTGGTCGGAAACAACTAACAGAGGAAATTGAGATTGAAGGTTTCGGTAAAACTACAGTAGGGAAACTGGTACTCTCTCCTACCCGTACGTATGCACCGGTGATTAAAAAGATACTGGAAAGCTACCGCAGCCAGATCAACGGTATTGTTCACTGCAGTGGCGGCGCGCAAACCAAAGTGCTTCACTTTGTTAATGATGATATCCATGTGATTAAAAACAACCTTTTCCCTGTTCCGCCGCTGTTTAAGCTGATTCAGGAGCAATCTGGTACAGAATGGAAGGAAATGTATAAAGTATTCAATATGGGTCACCGTATGGAGTTGTATGTGCCGCAGGAGATTGCTGATAATATCATTGCCATTTCTAAAAGCTTCAACATCGATGCGCAGGTTATCGGGCATGTGGAAAGCGGAACGCAAAAGCAGGTGACTATAGAAAGTGATAAAGGTACATTTGTGTATAATTAGATCGAAAGAAATATAAATGTGAAGGTCCTGAACTTGTGTTCAGGACCTTTTTTTGTGTAAAATTTAGCGCACAATCCAACAGCGTACCATGTGACTGCCTATCTTCGGGGCATGAAGAAAATAACAACAGCAATGTCCCTAATTTGCATTGCACTCTTGTTTGGTTCGTGGGGCTTTTTCGGACATAAAACCGTGGCCACCATAGCAGAACAACACCTCAGCATAAAAGCAAAAGAGGCTGTAAAATTACTTTTGGAAAATGAAAGTATGATAGATGTGGCTTCATGGGCCGACGAAGTTCGCAACCAACCGGCTTATAAGAATACTGCTAACTGGCATTTCGTGAATCTTCCACCAGGATTAAACAAGCGAAAGTTCCGGGATAGTATTACCACCTTAAAAACCGATAATTTATTGAGTGCACTAGAGCTGAATGAACATATCATTCAGGACCCTAATGCTACAAAAGCACAAAAGGTAGTGGCGCTCAAGTTTATCATACACCTGGTGGGTGATGCTCATCAACCCATGCATGTGAGCAGAGCAGAAGACAAAGGAGGTAATACCATACAGGTGCAGTTTGACGGAAAGGGAACGAATTTACACAGCCTTTGGGACAGCCGCCTGCTCGATCATCAGGGATTAAGCATAGCAGAGTTGTCGTCGAAAGATCAGATTGGCCGGGCAAAAATCAGAAGATGGCAAAGAGCCGCACCGGTTGATTGGCTGTATGAAAGTTATCGGATCAGTAGTAAGCTATATGAGGAGATTGAGGCCAACAACAAACTCGGAGAAGATTATTATCAATCTCACATTGATATTGCAAATAAACGCATTGAAATGGGCGGCATTCGTTTGGCTGGTGTTTTGAATGAGCTTTTTGAAAATGGTGTAGTTTATAAATAGATCGAAAAAAGTTATCGGATTGACAAAAGCTTCGCAGGTATGCGAAGCTTTTTTTGCGATGTTCTGTTAAACTTATTTGACGTGTACAAAAAAGCCCCAACCGATGGTTGGGGCTTAATATATAGGAATTAAAAGCTTACAGAGCAGCTCTCAACCCAAATTCTGACAGTGCAAATGTGTATTCAGCAAGTGTTACATTCGCTGCATCCTGAGCTACAATAATGATACTTGTACCTCTTGACTGAGAAGAAGCGCCGTTGCTAACTGTGAAAAGGCCTTTGCCAATTGAACTTAAAGGGAATGTATAGGTAAGTCCCCAAACAGTGTTAGCTGAGTTACCGTAAGCGCCAATTGAAGTTACAACAGGTGCACCAGCAACCGGTGAAGCGGTAGCTGCCAACGATACGTTTGTAGCAGTGTAAAGTTGAGTCCTTACAGAACTACTTACAGCAGTTGCGCTGGTTTGTGTGTTGGTAAGATAGAAAACGGTTAGCTTAGGAATTACTTTAGAAGGAAAAAGTTTTTCTCCAACAATGTAATTTAATGTTACTACACTTGTTCCAACAGTACCTGTAGCGGAAATTGGATTACCTTTTGCTAATTCAATGGTTGTACCACCGGTACCTGAAACTTCTTTTTCAGCATTAGGGTCCTTTTTGCAAGCGCTCATTGATAATACAATAACGCTAGCTGTGACCATAATTTTTGATAATATATTTTTCATTTTAATCAATTTAAAAATTTACAGCCTTAGTTAAAATTATAACGTACACCAAACTGCATGTAATAGGTTGATGAGATGGTTTGTGAAGTACCATATGAATCTCTAACGATATCACCTTGCGTATTGGCTAACCTGAATGTAGGTTTGGTTGTGGTGCTGATTGATGAAACGTTCTGAGGAACAAGAATCGCTGAGTTGTTAGCGAAGTTGACGTTGCCCCATTTACGATTCAACAAGTTACCTACGTTGAAAATATCTACTGTAAACTGGAATGAATTTTTAGATTTTCCGTAGTTTCTGAAAACTTCCTGAGTTAATCTGAAGTCAAACTGATTTCTCCATGGCAATAATGCACCGTTACGCTCAGCATACTGACCTTTACGTTTGCTTAGGTAAGGATCATTATTGATGTAATTCATGAAGATATCACTTTGCTCCTGTGCACTATAAGCTCTTGCATAACCTGTTGTACCTGAAGGTATGTTTGTGAAAGTAATTTCGGAAGCATCACGCGGAATGTAAATCAAATCATTTGTTTGTCCATCGCGGTTGAAATCTGCACTATAGTAGTAAGAGAATCGTCCTTGTTGCTGACCTTGATAGAATAATGAGAATGATGTAGCCAAATTCTTGATATATTCTTTTCTGTAAGAAATGCTGGCAATAAAGCGGTCAGGTACTAAATTCTGAGAATAACTTAATGTTGGATTATTCGAATTAGTTGAAGTGTATGGAATAGACCATAAGTTTAATAACTGGTCACCACTACCATCACCGAAGTTACGTTGATCAGAACGGGTGTAAGCAATCATTGCAGATAAACCACCCTGGAATTGTTTTGTCAACTGAGCTGTTGCTTGCCAGTTATAACCACCTTTAGCATTTGTCATCTGAATAACGTTCAACGCAGAAGTACCAGTTGTGCTTGGAATACCTGCACTTGTGATATTTACAACCTGTCTTGAAGTTACAGAGCTTCCGTAAAACGGTCTTGTATCAGGATATCCAGCTATAGTTAAAGCAGTTGGTTCTTGTAAGTTTACGTTTTTAGCAACGGCAACATTCAGGTCCTTACCATAGATACCTTCTAAAGTAGCGACTACGCCACCAGGTAATTTAAAGTCTACAGCTAAACTTGACTTCCATGTTTGAGGGAATTTCAAATCAGGAGCCATAGCGCTGATTGTTCCAGGGATACTTGTTCCTGCAGCTGGAGCAGCAGTAGTTAAGTTTGGAGCAATGCTTGGATTAAATAATGGTGTTGAAGCACCAGAATAAACCTGAGTATATTGAAGTAAACCAGCGTCACCCGATTGAGAAACGATCCATACAAAAGGAACACGGCCAGTGAAAATACCTGAACCACCGCGAACTTGTACTGAACGGTCGCCCATTACATCCCAGTTGAAACCAAAACGAGGAGAATATGTTAATTTATTTTCTGGTAAAACACCTGTATCGATTTTTTGACCGTTGGCAAAAGTTTGAGCAGCTACTAATGGATGTGTTCTAATTTCTGAAACATTAGGATATGTTGCCTGTTCAAAACGGATACCTGCAGTTACTTTCAAACGATCCGAAATAGTAAACTCATCCTGTAAATAAGCAGAGTATTGAGCAAACTTAAAGCTTGGGAAAGCTTGCGATCCATCGGCAGTTAAAGGGTAAGTTACTGAATACTGTAATGGTCTTGCATTGTTATAAAAATCAGCATAAGAAGCAAAAGTATAGAAACCAGTACCAAAGCGTTGGAAACCATTTTTAGTTGTACTGAATTCAGCTTGCACACCTAAAGTAATGTTATGTTTACCTAGGGCCAAACTTAAATCATCACTGTAGGTATATCCTTTAACATCTCTTAAGTTACCGTAAGTAAACGGTTCGTAACCGAAAGTAGTTAATACGCTACCAGCAGATGTTCCCGATTGGGTATTGTTTAAGATATCAACCAAAGGAAAAGGAGAACTATCAGAAGTTCTTGGATCGTTTTGGTGAGAATAAGTAGCACGCAATACGTTGGTAACTTTACTACCGAAGTTGGAGTTTAACTCAGCAACTGCAGAATACAAGTTAGCCGCCTGATAATAGTTGGAGTTTGAAAAATTTAAACCAGCATTGGTATTGCTACCAGACCTATTGTTTCCGTAACCTAAATTACCAGTTACACCCGAACCAGTAACTGAAGTACTTGCTGAACTTGGTGAGGTACTTTCTACCTGATTATAACGCACACTGAAACGGTGATTGCTTGTAATGTTCCAGTCTAAACGGGCAAACATTTTTTCATTATCACTGATGTTTGAATATCCCTGGTATACACCCGGGTCATAACCATATTTAGAGATTAAGTATGATTTCAATTGATCTAAATCCGATGCAGTAGCTGGTGCAACAGTTGAGACACCACTGTTATACGGTAGTGCAGCCGTTGCAGCAATTCTGTTATTTCCAGGCTCGATAGTATGTTTTTTCTCGTAGTTAACAAAAAAGAATAATTTGTCTTTTACAATCGGACCACCTAAGCTAAAGCCATAGTTTTTCTCATCTAACTTCTGTAAAGTTGGTATCCTGTAAGTTTCACCAATTCTTTTCCCCTGTTGTTCTTCACCACGCATGGTATAGAAAGCGTTACCAGAAAAAGTGTTAGAACCCGACCGGGTTACAGCGGTAACAGAACCACCGGTAAAGCCAGACTGGCGAACATCATAAGGCGTTACATTGATGGAGATTTGCTCTAACGCGTCGATTGAAATTGGAGATCCTCCCGCGGGAATATTCTGACCAATTCCGAACTGGTTGTTAAAATTAGCTCCATCAACAGTGAAGTTGTTAGAACGGTAATTACCACCACCGATAGCAGTACCATTTGCCTGAGGTGTTAAACGGGTTAAATCGTTGACACTACGGGTAATGGTTGGTAAAGACTGGATTTGTTGTCTGGTAACTACAGTATTAGCACCGCTCTTGTTAGAGTTCATGATCGCGTTGTTACTCTGACCAACAACTTTTACCTCGGCAAGTGTAGAACTGTTATCTACTAAAGTTACGTTTTCCAAATAAGGCTCACCTAATTTCAAATAAACTTCAGTTTGTTTTTCTGGTCTGTAACCTACGAAGCTTATTTCGATGGTATAAGGACCACCGACACGCATACCACCAATTGTAAAACGTCCATCATTGTTAGTAGATACGGAGTAAACAGTTCCGGTAGGTGTGTGTGTTGCCTTAACACTGGCACCCGGTAATGCGCCTTTGGCGTCTCTAATTGTACCAGTCATTGATGAAGTGGTTACCTGTGCGTTTGCACCAAAGGTAAGACCTACTAAAGCAACAATAACGAGTACAAATCTTAAAAGTAAAG
Organism: Pedobacter frigidisoli; assembly: GCF_032678525.1. Taxonomy (GTDB): domain Bacteria; phylum Bacteroidota; class Bacteroidia; order Sphingobacteriales; family Sphingobacteriaceae; genus Pedobacter; species Pedobacter frigidisoli_A. The sequence continues at coordinate 920,756 of NZ_JAVTSE010000001.1, read as the reverse complement.
ATTTCTTCATACTTTTTTTTTTAATTGTTTTTTTGTCGTTGTTTGATAATGATCGTTAGTGATTAATTACCACAAGCTGACGGTGTTTATGACCGATTCAAATTGCGCACAAATGTAATTAATAAAATTTAACAGATTTTAACATTTGCACGAAAATATTCAACAATTAACACTAACTTAACATTGGATTTCCGCCTTGTAACTCTTTATATATCAACAAAACAATGTTTTTATTAGTAAAAAAATCTATAAACTGAGATTTAGGTATAAAATCGGTTTACAAAATCCCCTTTTTATAAAATTTTTGAAATTAACGCCGATAGTCAGAAACTACGTTTAGGACGCGGACAAGAGAAATGACTTGTGAATAACTTTAATGAATTTCCATTTATGATTCATTAACAAACATTTTTTTTTAGTTTTGGGGATTGTAAGAAACTGATGTTTCTACATTGTAATGCTGATGTGTTTCATAGAAGCGAGGGTAATCTTTCCGGAGAGCCTCCTCCTGCCCAGGAGATTACTTAAATACAAAACAATTAAAAGAAATCTCTTTATATAGATATGAACTACGACGTTATTGTTTTAGGCAGCGGCCCAGGTGGTTATGTAGCTGCAATCAGAGCTTCACAATTGGGAATGAAAGTTGCCATTGTAGAGCGCGAATCATTAGGTGGTATTTGTTTAAACTGGGGTTGTATCCCAACTAAAGCGCTTTTAAAAAGCGCTCAGGTTTTTGAATATATTAACCATGCTGCTGATTACGGAATTACTACTTCGGGAGCCACTGCAGATTTTGCAGCTGTGGTAAAACGCAGTCGCGGTGTTGCCGACGGAATGAGTAAGGGCGTTCAATTTTTAATGAAGAAAAATAAGATTGACGTAGTAATGGGTACTGGTAAAGTGAAACCAGGAAACAAACTAGAAGTTAAGGGTGCTGATGGTTCTCAAAAAGAATTAACAGCGAAAAATATTATTATCGCAACAGGTGCGCGCTCGAGAGAGTTACCTAACCTGAAACAAGACGGTAAAAAAATCATTGGCTACCGTCAGGCAATGGTGCTTCCTGAGTTACCAAAAAGTATGGTAGTGGTAGGATCGGGTGCTATCGGCGTGGAGTTTGCTTATTTTTATGCCACGATGGGAACTAAGGTGACGATCGTAGAATTTATGGAGAATGTTGTTCCGGTTGAGGATGAAGATGTTTCCAAACAATTATTGCGCAGCCTGAAGAAAACCGGTATCGATGTAATGACTTCAGCATCTGTTGAAGCGGTTGACACGAGCGGTGCAGGTTGCAAAGTTTCGGTAAAAACAGCATCAGGTATGCAAACGATCGAAGCTGACATCGTCCTTTCTGCTGCTGGTATTGTGGCCAATATCGAAAACATCGGTTTGGAAGAAACAGGTATCAAAACGGAGAAAGGCAAAATTGTTACGGATGAATTTTATAATACTTCAGTAAAAGGTTATTATGCCATTGGTGATGTGGTTGGCGGACAAGCTTTAGCACACGTTGCTTCTGCGGAAGGTATTATCTGCGTAGAGAAAATTGCTGGTCAGCATGCTGAGCCATTAGATTATAACAACATCCCGGGATGTACTTACTGTACACCAGAGATTGCTTCTGTTGGTTACACTGAAAAAGCAGCTAAAGCAGCTGGTTATGAATTAAAAATTGGCAAGTTTCCATTCTCCGCATCTGGTAAAGCGAGTGCTGCCGGTGCAAAAGATGGTTTCATTAAATTAATTTTTGACGCGAAGTATGGCGAATTACTTGGTGCACACATGATTGGTGCGAATGTTACCGAGATGATTGCTGAAATTGTGGTTGCCCGTAAACTGGAAACTACCGGTCATGAGATGATTAAATCAGTACACCCTCACCCAACCATGAGTGAAGCGATTATGGAAGCTGCTGCTGACGCATACGGTGAAGTGATCCACTTATAGTCGGAATTCCTTTCGGAAATCTGATTCGTATAAATTAAAAAAGAAAACCCTTTAGATAAACTGAAGGGTTTTCTTATTTTTAATGCTTTCAGACTTGATGCCAGCTAATTGATATTAAACACCTGATACTGTATTGCCAATACCTGAATAACTGACCCTAAATACCTGTAAATGAAACTTCACACTATAAATACCGGATTATTCAAACTTGATGGTGGCGCTATGTTTGGTGTTGTACCAAAAGCCATCTGGCAACGTACGAACCCAGCCGACGCGAACAATCTTTGTACCTGGGCAATGCGGTGTCTGCTCATTGAGGATGGTGACCGTTTAACTTTAGTGGATACGGGTATCGGCAACAAGCAGGACGAAAAGTTTTTCAGTCATTATGATTTACATGGTGATGATTCGATGGAGAAATCACTGGCAGCACTGGGTTTTGGCAAAACCGATATTACAGATGTTTTTTTAACACACCTGCATTTCGACCATGTAGGTGGGGCAGTGATCCGTGAAGGGTCACAACTCACACCAACGTTTAAAAACGCGATATACTGGAGCAATGAGAAACACTGGCAATGGGCCACGGTACCCAATGCAAGGGAAAAGGCTTCATTCTTAAAAGAAAATATATTACCGATTCAGGAAAGCGGACAATTACAGTTTATTGACGAAACTGATGATATTGAGTGGCAAAAAGATATTCAAATTGGCTTTGCCTATGGGCATACAGATGCCATGATGCTTCCGAAAATCAGTTACAAAGGCCGCACTATTGTTTACATGGCGGATCTACTACCATCAGTAGGACACCTGCCCCTGCCTTATGTAATGGCATATGATATGTTTCCGTTAAAAACATTGACAGAAAAACAAGCCTTCCTCGAGGAGGCTGCCGACAACAATTATATCTTATATCTGGAGCACGATCCGGTGAATGAGTGTTGTACGGTTCAGCGGACTGAAAAAGGAATTAGGGTAGCAGAGATTTTCCGCCTGGCAGAGCTGGGGTAACCGAAACAGCAAGGCCATAAATTTATTTTCACTTTTATTTGTATTTAATCTAAATAATGTGAATTTTTGTGTCCGATGGAAAAAGCTTGTATTGATATCAATCAACTCGTTAACGTGTTCTCTAATAATCATGGTTCTGTTTATCAATCTGATAAGCTAAACTGTTTTTATATCGATTTCGGAGGTAAGTTTGCCCGTTTCAATTGCCTTTCTCTTCAAAAACTTAAGAAGACTGTTGAAAAAATTGATATCGAAGATCTTTTACTAAATACTAAAAGAGCAGATTTCGAATTAGTTACTTTCAATGGGTGTGAGCACATCTATCTGCTTAGTGCGCTTGAAATTATCGCATTAAAGGATCTTTTGCATGGCACTTTTACCATGTTTGAATTAAACCACCTGGTGAACGATTGCCTGTACAGACTGGTTTACTAAACAAACCAGCTTATTTAAGACAAGGGAAACCGAGACAAAAATCTTTCTCTTTGTATCAAACCTTACCCCCATCTTACTGCTAATCAAATAGAATCCGTATAGCGTTATATCATTTGTTTCACATGCGATTGTCGCTATTTAAAATCATTACAAATAACTTATTATCAGCAATTTAGACTAATTTCATATTGCAAATAAATTCTACAAATGAACAAATTCGGTTTACATTTGTATTGTTATTAAAGCACAGAATTATGAAAGATCTAATGCGTATCAAATGTTTAATATCACAGGATATTGAAACACTTTTAAATCAGCAAATTAAAAAAGAGGCTCACTCTTCATCACTATATTTAGCAATGGCATCATGGTGTAACCAAAACGGTTATGACTATTCGGCCGATTATTTCACCAAGCAATCTGACGAGGAGAGAATGCATCAGCTTAAATTATTCAAATATGTTTTGGATATGGGCGGTAATGCAATTTCTCCGGAAGTAACTGGTATCAAAACAGAATTCGGTGGATTCAGAGAAGTTTTCGAAGATGCACTTGAAGCTGAAATTGCCATTACTCAAAGCTTTAAAAATTTAGCATCAAGATGCCATAAAGAACAGGATTTCGTAACGATGGAATTTTTAAACTGGTTCTTGAAAGAGCAACGTGAAGAAGAGTACAAAGCGCGCAGAGCACTCGAATTATTCGAAGTGATCGGTGAAGAAGGTACTGGAAGATGGGAAATTGACAAGCATGTTAATGACATCACCTATTCTGAAGACTAGAATAACAACTAACAAAACATATATGGAAAAGCTGTTTCGAAAGAAATGGCTTTTTTTTGTTTTGAAATGAATCTATGTTAAAAAAGAAAGCTCCTATGTTTTACATAGAAGCTTCTCTTAGTTTAGGTTGTTTGGTTTATGTTGATTATGAATAAGTCTTGTAAGCTTTATAAAAAAAGCGCCGTTACCAGCGCTTTTTTTAAACCAAATATATAATAATTAACGAGCATTACAAAAGTACACATATTATTTAAATACGCAAGTGTTTTTCATAAATAAATTAAATAATTTTAATAAAAACGTAAATAATTACAAAAACAAGCTTATTAAAACCCTAAAAACATCTTGTAAATTGGATTATTATATATTTTTTAAAATAAAACTTGTATTTTTTGATATCAAAATCATACTTTAAGCAAATATTTAAGTCTTATGGTAGAAAATTTTATAAGAAATTACTTAAATCACCCCAATACTTATGATGAAATGTTTTTGAATAGTAACAACTATCGAAATCATTATTCAAACTTCATTAACAACTTCTCAAAGGAATCGCTCGAAAATCTGAACAAAAAAGAAGAACTGGCAAAAAAGTTATTCATGAGCCAGGGAATTACCTTTACCGTGTATGACAGCGGAGAAGGAATTGAGAAAATATTCCCTTTTGATATCATCCCCCGTATCATCACCTCAACGGAATGGTCGTTTATCGAAAAAGGCATCAAGCAACGGTTGCGGGCATTGAACCTTTTTTTGAAAGACGTTTACAGCAATCAGTTTATTATCAAAGATCAGATCGTTCCAATTAATGTAATCTATTCCTGTCCGCATTTTTTACGGGAAATGCACAATGTTAACGTACTTCACGACATCTATATCCATATTGCCGGTATAGACCTGATCAGAGATCACGACGGAACCTTCTATGTACTAGAAGATAACCTGCGCACGCCATCAGGCGTGAGTTATATGCTGGAAAACAGAGAAATCACTAAAAGACTTTTTCCTGATCTGATTCCGCAATGCGGGGTAAGAAGTGTAACAGAGTACCCGGCCATATTGTATAAGAACCTAATGGCGCTTTCGCCAAGAGCGGTTTCGAATCCTACAATTGTATTGTTGAGCCCGGGGATGTATAATTCTGCTTATTACGAACACACCACACTGGCCAGACTAATGGGCGTAGAACTGGTAGAAGGCCGGGATCTGGTGGTTAAAAATCAGAAAGTTTTTATGAAGACCACGACTGGCCTGCAGCAGGTTGATGTGATTTACCGCCGTGTAGACGACGATTACCTGGATCCTTTGGTATTTAATCCGAACAGTGTACTAGGCGTTGCCGGTTTAATGGGGGCCTATCGTAAAGGAAATGTGGCCATCGTAAATGCAGTAGGAAATGGGGTCGCCGATGATAAGGCCGTGTATACCTATGTTCCGGATATGATCAGGTATTACCTGAATGAGGAACCGCTGTTAAAAAATGTACCGACCTACCAGTTGAGCAATCAGGACGAGTTAAATTATGTTTTTGAGAACATTAATAAGATGGTGATCAAAAAAACAAACGGCAGTGGTGGTTATGGCATGCTCATGGGGCATTCGGCTACCGAACAGGAAACTGAAGAGTATAAACTGGAAATCCTGAAAGACCCCAGAAACTTTATCGCACAGCCAACCATCAGTTTGTCTTCTGCTCCCTGCTTCATCAATGGTAAACTGGCGCCGCGGAGGATAGATTTGCGCCCTTTTGCACTTAACGGACCGGATGGAATATCTATTGTTCCAGGCGGGTTGACAAGAGTGGCCCTGAAAGAGGGATCTCTGGTAGTGAACAGCTCACAAGGCGGAGGCAGCAAAGATACCTGGGTTTTAACTTCTTAAAATAATAATATGTTAAGTAGAGTAGCATCAAGCTTATACTGGTTAAGCAGATATGTGGAGCGCAGCGATGGCATGTTACGCATGTTGAAAATCAATTACGCCTCATCGCAGGACACCATACAGGAGTTTACCTGGAAACCGATTATCAGGATTTTCTCCTCTGATGATGAGCCCGAATTGTTAAACATTCAGCACGACAGCCGGGCCGTAATTGAATATTTGCTTTTAAATAAGGATAACCCGAATTCCATTTTAAACATCGTTACCCTGGCGAGGGAAAATGCCCGCAGCGTACAGGAACATATCCCAAAAGATTTATGGCAATGCCTGAATGAATATTACCATACGGTTAAGGACGAAAAACTGCTGTGGTATGTTCAAAAAGATGACCCCATTACCGCATTGGATATCCTGATTAAACAGGTAATGTTGTACCACGGAACGGCAGATAGCGCAATGGAACGCGGAGAAAGCAGAAGCTTCATGAAAATAGGCAAGCACCTTGAACGCAGTATACAGTCGATTGATATCCTGGATATCAAATTCAGGTTTATTACGGATAATCCTGATTTACTTACGGATATTGCTTACTGGAAACACCTGCTGCTTTCCATTGGAGGCTACGAGCTGTACCTAAAGACTTACCGCCAGGGATTTGATGCCAAGAACATCATTGAGCTGGTGATGCTGAACAACGATTTCCCCAGATCTGCACTGTACTCCATGAACAATATCGACAGGTATTTTAGCCGGTTAAAAAGTGAAAGTAATATAGAACATTATAACAATCTGTTGTTCAAAATCGGCAGGTTAAAAAGTATGATCACTTATAGCTCCGTGAATACCATGGAAGAGGAACAATTGCATCATTATCTAACAGAAATCAGATCTGAACTTTACGGCATCGGTAATTTATTAAACGAATATTATTTCGCAAATTCATAACCAGAGCCGATATCAACAAAAGCCAAACCATATGCCAGTATTCAAAATCAAACATATCACCAATTACAAATACGAATCGCCGGTTCGGGACAGCGCGAACCAGATAATTTTATTCCCGATAAAGGATGATTTCCAAAAAGTGGTGAAACATGACCTGAATATTTCCGGAAGCCCGGAAATTGAGCTGTTTATCGACTATTATGGGAATGAAGTGGGCACATTTACACAAAATGAACCCCATACCCAGCTTAAAATATTTTCAAAAGTAAGTGTGGAGACCTTTCCGAAACCCTTACCGCAAGATGATATGTTCAGCAGTGAGCAATGGAACAGTCTGGAATATCTAAAATATGAAGTTCCCTATATAGATTACCTACGCCAGGAACCTTTTGATGGCATTATCCAGCTTAAGGAAACTGCCTTAAGTATCAAAAACGGTGAAGATACTCCTTTTCAAACGGCTATAAAATATTGTGCCCACGTTTTCAGCAGCTATGAGTACATTAAGGGAATTACGGCAGTAGATACTACTATCGACGAGATTTTGAAGCTGAAAGCCGGCGTTTGTCAGGATTTTGCGCATGTACTTACTGCGATGCTGAGGCTAACCGGTATTCCTGCCCGTTATGTGAGTGGATACATTTGTCCGAACAGGGATGGCATGCGGGGTGAAGGGGCCACCCATGCCTGGGCTGAGGCGTACTTACCGGAATATGGCTGGCTGGGCCTCGACCCTACCAATAACTGCATTGCTAACGAAAACCACGTTCGCCTTGCGGTTGGAAGAAACTTTACAGACTGCTCCCCGGTTAAAGGCGTTTACAAAGGTGGTTTCGAACACATTATGGAAGTAAATGTCTCTGTTGGTTATAATGATGAAGATCTTGACAGCGACATTTATTTTCAGCCGAAAGAAGTGAACTATACCAAGCCATCGGGTTTAACAAGCACCGCGAGAGCCCAGAACAGTTACCAGCAATATATGGAAGCCATGCAGCAGCAACAACAGCAACAACAATAAGCGCTATTTAGGGAGGAATTTTCATACTGAAGGTACACCTGCAAAAAACTGAAATTTGGCGCTCATAAACTGAGCACTCGTAGCGTTTTTTTTCTAAATTTGCGGCTTATTATAAATAACAATATGATTAAGAGACAGCAAATTAAAGATTTATTAAAATCGACAGCATTTGACACCGAGGTAACGGTTATGGGATGGGTTAAGACCTTCCGTAATAATCAGTTTATTGCATTGAATGACGGATCTTGCATGAGCAATATCCAGGTTGTGGTTGATTTTAATAATTTACCTGAGGAGCTGTTAAAACGAATCACTACCGGAGCATCTATTTCTGCGACGGGTAAACTTATTGAGTCATTGGGAAAAGGTCAGACTGTGGAGGTTAAAGCGACCAGTCTGGAGATTTTAGGGGACAGTGATCCGGAGAAATTCCCTTTACAACCTAAAAAACACAGCCTGGAGTTTTTGCGTGAGATAGCTCACCTTCGTTTCCGCACCAATACTTTCAACGCGGTTTTTAAAGTTCGCCACGCGCTGGCTTTTGCCATTCATCAGTTTTACAACGAAAGAGGCTTCGTTTATATGCATACCCCGGTAATTACCGCAAGTGATGCTGAGGGTGCAGGTGAAATGTTTAAAGTCACCACTCTGGATTTTGACAACACGCCCCGGACTGAGGATGGGAAGGTTGATTTTTCACAAGACTTTTTTGCACGTGCCACGAATCTGACTGTTTCAGGTCAGCTGGAAGGCGAGCTTGCAGCAATGGCTTTCGGAAAGATTTATACTTTCGGACCGACATTCAGGGCTGAAAACTCTAATACAACCCGACACCTGGCAGAGTTCTGGATGATTGAACCAGAATTTGCTTTCGCAGACCTGGAAGATAATATGCAGCTTGCGGAAGATATGATGAAGTATGTAATCAAATTTGCTTTAGATAACTGCAAGGAAGAACTGGAGTTTTTAAATGCCCGTTTGGCTGAAGAAGATAAGCAAAAGCCGCAAAACGAGCGCAGTGAATTTGGCTTACTGGAGAAACTGGATTTCTGTTTGTCGAATGATTTTGAGCGTTTGACTTATACTGAGGCCATCAGGATTTTAAAATCATCAAAACCAAACCAGAAAAAACAATTTAAATACTTAATCGATGAGTGGGGTGCAGATCTGCAAAGTGAGCATGAGCGTTATCTTGTTGAAAAACACTTTAAAAAACCGGTAATCTTGACGGATTATCCTGCAGATATCAAATCATTCTACATGCGCCAGAATGAACCAGACGCGGAAGGCAGACAAACTGTAGCGGCTATGGATATCTTATTCCCCGGTATTGGCGAAATGATCGGCGGATCGCAAAGGGAAGAACGTTTAGAGCGTTTAACCAAGCGTATGGAAGATATGAATATTCCTCAGGACGAACTTTGGTGGTATTTAGACACACGCCGCTTCGGTACAGCACCACATGCCGGATTTGGATTAGGTTTCGAGCGTCTGGTACTTTTCGTTACCGGAATGACCAATATCAGGGATGTAATTGCGTTTCCGCGCTTCCCGAAGAACGCAGAGTTTTAAAAAAAAAGAGAGCCATTTGAAAATCAAATGGCTCTTCTCTGTTAATGACAGGTAGGTTGTGAAATGAATGTGAGTAAAATAAAGAGGAGCAAAACCTGAGTCTCACTCCCCTACCTTAAACTAAACATCAATTATCTCTATAGATAGATTTTTTTTAACTTAATTTCTTGACTTTAATGAACAGGTTGGCAATCTTTTTAACATCAGAACCTGTTAAGAATTCGTCGAAACTTTCAGCAGCCTGAGATTGAGTAGTAGCAGTACCATTGATACCTGTAATCTGAATCCCTGCCTGAGTAGTATTTTGTTCACCTGCATAAACAGCATCAACAGCTGTTACACCAGTATCATTACCAGTAGACGTATAAGCAATCCATGGTTTTAATGCACTTGCGCCCGTAACATTAGCAGCAACCATCTGGCGGATGTGGGAAGCATGACGAGCCTCTACAGAGTGAATTTGTAGTGCTGTAGTTAATACGGCATTACCTTTCAAAATTGGCGCCTGACCTTTATATGCCCTTACACCTGTATCTTCAAAAGCCAATGCTACTTTTAAAAACGTCTGATAGTTGGTATCAACATCTCCAAAGCCACCGCCAGCTGTGAAATCAAAGTCACTGTAAACATAACCATCAGCACCAGTAATTTGTAAAGCTCCTTTTAACAAGTCAACGTGTGCACGTTCGTGATCACGGATGGTTGTAATGGCCGCTCTTGGTGCACCTGTAGGAATATAGGTAGCAGTTGCTACAGACAGTGCGTGGTTATAGTAATTGTATTCCAGATATTCTAACGCCAAAGCAAAATTTAACACATCAGTTACGGTACTTGGGTTGGTTTGTCCGTAAGCTTTGTTAAACATAGATCCCATGGCAAGTGGTAAAGCAGCAAGGGAGATTTTTTTACCGATATTGTAAAAGTCTCTCATTGCTTTACGGCGAGGGTTTAATCTTTCATAGATCTCACCATCAACTTTTTCTATTTCGTCTAATATATTTAGGATATTCATGATTGTAGATTTTAAAGATTAAAGGTTAATTACGTTAATTTTCGTTTTGATGTATTTTCCGGCAATACCCAAAACCCTGTCAGGAGTTAAAGCGCCATCCAAACCACTCGCATTTACGGCACCCAGGGTAGTCATGCTCGCTAAATCTGCAAAAGATCCGTTCGAAATAATATCTCTTACATAAGCAGCGTGACGTGCTTCAACTGAAACGATCTTTCCTGCTAATACCAGATAATCTGTACTCTTAATTCTAACTCCTGCCCCATTGTAAGCTGCAACGCCCAAATCTTCAAAAGCCATTGCGGCACCTAAAACACTTGTTGCACTGGTAAAATCGATAGAAGAAAAATCTACTTCTAAACTTCCGATAGCAGCTGTGCTTAACGCATTTTTAAAGAATTCGCGGTGAGCAATTTCATGAAACTGTATATCCTGGAAATAAGCTTTTTGAGCGGTAGTAAAAGTTGATGGTGGAGCAGAAGCTACTTTTACATAGAATGCAGCCTCAAGCTGTTCTAATGCATAGGCATAGTTTAAAACCCCGAAATCATCTTTAAAATCTAAAGTAGCGCCAGTTGAGATATCGCCAAAGTTGCGGTCTTTTCTACATCCTGCTGCTACCAGGGCGAGAGCTGCTGCACTTGCACCTGCATATTGCAGAAACGATCTCCTGCCAACTGCACTGTTTAACAAACTTTCATCAAGTTTATTTTTGGTTTCTAGTTCATTGTTTTTCATAATGAGAATTTTTAGGTATTTTGATTTCGTTTGATGATACATACGTGACAATTTTAATACTGGATTTTTGGATTCGCATTTTTTTTTGTGGGGCTATTTTAATACATTCACCAACACAACACCATGAACACATTAAAAGCCATTATTGTTGACGATGAGGAGTTTGCCAGATCTTCACTATTTTTTCTTCTGCAGCAGAACTGTCCGGATGTAGAAATTACCGGAATTGCACGGTCTGTACAGGAGGCGAAAGAAATCTTATTCAACCACTCTATCGACCTGATTTTCTTAGACATAGCTATGCCTGGCGGTAACGGTTTCGACTTAATTCCTGATGCACAAAAACACAAAGCAGCAGTCATTTTTACAACGGCTTATGACCAGTATGCACTGAAAGCAATCAAGGCAAATGCGCTGGATTATTTATTGAAACCGATTGATATTGATGAACTGAAAATAGCGGTTGAAAAAGTCACCCAACACCTGAGATTATTTCATAATCAGAACGAAAATGATGAGCGGATAAGCAATCTGGCCAGTAGTTTGAGTGCTAAATCAGAGATCAGAAAGCTGACGCTGCCTTACGGACAGGGCTTTAAAATGATTGATGTTGATGAAATTATTTACATTGAGGCAGACAGCAATTACTCTGTTGTACACCTGATTAATCAGGAGAAGATAACAGTTTCAAAAGTGCTGAGGGAATTTGAGGAGTTACTTCCGAACGATCAGTTCGCACGGATTCACAAGTCAAGCATTATAAATCTCAACCATCTGAAAGAATACAATTCAAAAAACGGACTCCAGGTTTTCTTAAAGAACGGCGAGAGCATTAATATTTCCCGAAGGCGCGCAAGCGATTTTTTTGAAAAAATAAAGTCATTTACCAAAGTGAGCAGTGATCATTAAAAAAATAAAAATCGGTACTGAAGGCAATCGGATCTCAACACGCATTGCGGCGCTTATATTTGCATTTTCACTCACTGCCGCTATTTTTTTTAGCTATTCGTCTGCCTTTGCTCAAACCACCTACCTTCCACACTATACATCGAAAAACGGACTTGCGAGCAATAATTGTTATTATATTCTGCAAGATGCCAAAGGTTTTATATGGATATCTACGGATAATGGACTGAGCCGTTTTGACGGCACAAATTTTCAAAATTTCACGATTGAGGACGGCCTGCCTGATACACAGATTTTACGAATGGCTGAAGACAAAAACGGGCGTATCTGGTCTTTTGCCTTAAACGGACAGTTGAGCTATTTGCAGGATGGGAAATTCTACAATCAGGATAACGATGCGCTCTTAAAAAAACTGAGCTTAAATACAGTCATTGTATCTTTCATTATCGACAAAAAAGGAAGGATCTGGTTGGGCACCAATTCAAATCTGATTGTATGCTGGGATGGAAAAATGATCAAAAAGTATATTTCCCCTAACCATGAAGATAAGTTTACCAATGCCTTTATCCACGAAGATGAACAGGGAAATATATATGCCTTCAGTGACCAGAGCGTTCAGAAATTTAACGGCAAAACTTTTAACGTCATCAAATCAGATGTTCAGCCCATTTCATATCTGGCGGCCAATACACAGCCTAACCATTCGCTATCCTATATTGACCAAAAAGGTTTTAAGTTATTTAAAAACGGGAAGATAGCGTCAATGATTTCTATTCCACAGAACCTGATCAAAAACATGTCTGGTTACTTTTACTATAACCAAAGTTCGGGTGAAGTTTGGCTGGCAAATGCGAACGGCGCCTTTGCGTTAGATAAAAGCGGAAAAACTGTTCAATATCTTCAGGACATATCCGTAAATCAGGTTGTTAAAGACAATAACCAAAACATGTGGTTCGCTACTAACATAGGGATATTCATGCTTCCGAATGTTAATAACAGACTATCGATCATCGACGCGGAATCTGGTTTAAGCAGTAACGTGATCAAGAGTATAACCAAAGATGGCAAAAACAGACTATGGCTTGGAACGGACGACGCTGTTATTGATATCTTAAACATCAGCAATTATCAGGTAGAGGAATATGGGCTGGATGATTTCAAAAAATACAAAACGATTAAACAGATTAATTTTGATAAGAAAAATCAATCGGTTTACTTTTCATCGGATTATGGGATGGGGGTTTTCAAAAATATCTACCAATCGACGACTGATGTCAGCTATTTAAAAGAATCAAATGACCTGATGTTTGTGATCAAACATTTTAGCCTTGATGATAATAACAGCCATCTGGCACTCGCCTTATCATCGGGTGTGGTATTTTTATCTGACAGGATTAATAATTTTGAATTTAATTCGTTCAAATACAAGGAGAAAGAAGATTTTTTCAAAGACCGGTCATACCATGTGTTTTACGACAGATCGGGCAGTTTATGGTTTTCAAATGTGAGTGGTTTATCTCAGTTTATTGCCGGAAAACTCATCAAACATTTTGAAAAACATCCGCTTCTTACCAAGCGGATTAACGATATCCAGCAACTGGCAGACGGGACTTTGATTCTTGCAACTGACGGTTACGGATTAATTTTTTACAAAGGTGATCAGATTGTTAAACAAGTAACGCAGAAAGATGGCCTTACCAACAATATCTGCACAAAAATCTTTGTGAAAAACGATGAGATATGGGTGCTTACCAACAAAGGGGTAAATAAAATTGCTGACTATCCCAATAATATAAGTGTTGCGAATTTTGATTATGGCAAAGATTTGCTGGGCGATGATATTAATAACCTGTTTATTGACGACAGCACAGCTTATTTTGCCACAAATAAGGGATTGATACTATTTAAATACAACAATATCAATATCAGTAAGAATCTGCCGAAAGTATATGTTACGTCGATCATTAAGGATAATGAGCGACTACCCGTAAATAAAGGTAATTTCACTTTCGAAACTGGTAACAACACCATACTGTTTACTTTTAGTGCCGTTGATTTTACTACCGGCGACATTACCTATCGTTACCGGTTGAATGAGCGTTCGGCCTGGGTGGAAACCAGAACCCGCAGGCTTGACTTTTCTTCGCTACAATCCGGAGATTATGTTTTTGAAGTATGCGCGAAGAGCCAGAATGGAAACTGGGGGCCCTCAGCCAAAATCACTTTCACTATTAAAAAACATTTCTGGCAAAGCTTGTGGTTTCTATCCATGTTAATTTTGTTGGTTGCTTACATTTTCTATAAAGTTGCCGTAAACATTACCCGTAAGCAGAAAGATAAAGAGCAGGAGCAGCTACTGGTTAAAAATAAGGTGTTAATGTTGGAGCAACAGGCATTGCAGGCCATGATGAACCCTCATTTTGTGTTCAACGTAATGAATTCGATTCAGCATTATATCAATACGCAAAATACAGCTTCTGCTAACCGGGTATTGACAGGCTTCGCAAGATTGATCAGGAAGAATCTGGAGATCTGTACAAAAAGCTATATTTCACTGGAGGAAGAGATAGAATACCTGAACCTGTATTTAAAGCTGGAGAAAAACCGTTTTGGCGAAAAACTGCAATATACTTTTGACATTGAGGAAGATATCGACAGGGAAGAAACCTTTATTCCATCCATGTTGCTGCAGCCTTATGTTGAAAATGCGATATGGCATGGCATTATGCCCAAAGAGACAGGCGGTAACATTTTAATCAGGATAAGGCTCAAGAATGAACATTACCTAAACATCGAAATTATCGACGATGGTATTGGGATAGAGAATTCATTGCAAAATAAAAAAGAAAAACACATCAGCAAAGGGATGCAACTTACAAAAGAGCGTTTGAATCTTTTAGGACAGATTGGAGCAAAACCTATACACCTCAATGTGAGGCAGAATGATGAAAATGGCACAACGGTATCGATATCTATCCCGCTGAAATAGCTTTTTTACCGTTTACTCAATTATTGATACCACTTACTAAATAGAAGTTACACTGCGCCCTGTTTAGCCTTAAACTTGTGTTAGAAATAAACGATAGTGTTTATCAAAACGTTCTTATAGAATTGATATAGATATTTAATAACCTAACCTAAAACTATATCTTAATTCAGGTTTCATTTGTGTGTTGAAAGCGGTCTTGTTTTTTAAAGCGAGACCGCTTTTTTTATGTCAAAAATTTTAATTTTGTGTATGCCACAGCCCAATCTTACGCAACATATTGAAGCATTGATCTTCTCATCTGTTCAAAGTATTAGTGTCCAGGAAATTATTTTAGCCCTAAATGCCGTATTTGATGAAGAACACATTGAAACACAGATTTTTGAAAGTTTAGATGCGATAAAAGAAAAGTACAGTGCTGTTCATTTTGCGATAGAACTGGTGAATTTGAACAAAGGCTATCAGTTTTTGACCAAGAAAGAATACCATGAAACAGTTAATCAGTTGCAGCTGCACCGCTCAAAGAAAAAGCTAAGTCAGGCCGCTATGGAAACACTGGCTATAATTGCTTACCGACAGCCCATCACGAAACTGGAAATAGAGCAAATCAGAGGGGTAAATTCAGATTATTCCGTTCAGCGTTTACTGGAAAAAGAGCTGATTAGTATTGACGGAAAAGCGGAAACGCCAGGCCGTCCGATTTTATATAGCACCAGTACCCTTTTCATGGATTACTTTAGTTTAAACCACTTAAACCAGCTTCCGCAGCTAAAGGATATTGCCAGAGAAGAGAATACAGTAGGCGAAAATATGGAGTAGAATATTTTAATTTATTTGGTCTCAACCTGTTATTAAAAAAAGTTTTTTTGTATTTTTAAACTATAAAAGCAATTTTTATTTTTGTGTTATGAAAGCGCCAAAGAAACTCCCTACTAAGCCGACTACCAAAAAACAGGTAGATGAAGATGATGATCTTGAAGATGACGATGTTCAAACTACGAAAACGAAATCTCAGGATGAAGACGAAGATGATTTTGATATGCCATTAGATGACCTTGACAATTTCGATAATTTTGATGATGACGATGACGATTACTAGTCGATAAAAAACTATATATTTGGAAAAGCATCCTACCTTTTGGCAGGATGCTTTTTACTTTAAAACGTGCCCATGCAAATTATATCGGTAAGCAACACTTCGCTAGAGAAAGATTTCTTAAAAGTTCCAAAAATCCTTTATAAAAATGATAAAAACTGGATTTGCCCGCTAGACAGTGAGGTAGAAAATGTTTTCAACCCCGATAAGAACAACTTTTTTAACCATGGTAAATGTACACGATGGGTTTTAAAGGATAACGCTGGAAACCTGATCGGCAGGGTGGCTGCTTTTATCAATGAGAAAAAAGCGTTTAATTACGAACAGCCTACCGGAGGTATTGGTTTTTTTGAATGCATAGACGATGAAAAGGCTGCCTTTCTTCTGTTTGATAGCGCAAAAGAATGGCTGATTGAAAACGGCATGAAAGCGATGGATGGTCCGATTAATTTCGGGGAAAACGATTCATTCTGGGGATTGCTGGTAGAGGGCTTTACCCCTCCGTCATTCGGAATGAATTATAACTTCCCCTACTATCAAAAGTTCTTTGATGCTTATGGGTTTATTACCGAATATGAACAGCTGACCAATCACATTAATTTAACCATTCCATTTCCGGAGCGCTTTACGAAAATTGCGAACTGGGTAAGGAATAAACCTGGCTATACCTTCGAGTACTTCAGCAAAGCAAATTCAGAAAAATACATCAACGATTTGATGGAAATCTACAACGATGGATGGCAGGATTTTGAAAACTTTGTTCCGATAAAGAAAGAAACCTTACAGGAAAGTTTTAAAAGTATGGAACCCATTATGGATGAGCATTTGATTCAATTTGCTTATTTTAACGGGGAACCAGCTTCTTTTGTGGTTTTGATACCGGATGCTAACCAGATGATTAAAGGTTTTGATGGTAAACTAGGGTTGATTGAAAAACTAAAGTTTGCTTACAGAAGGTGGGTTGGCGTTACGCGCATGCGGGCAATTGTGATGGGAACTAAGCCTAAATTTCAAAAACACGGATTGGAATCTGTTTTGTTTATCAGACTTGGCGAGTATGTACTCCCTAAAAACCAATACAAGGAACTGGAGTTGAGTTGGGTAGGCGATTTTAACGAACAGATGATTGCGATACACAAGGCTACGGGTGCTACTTTCGGAAAAAAGCATTTGACGATGAGAAAGGTGTTTTAGAATAAGGGGCGCTGTGTGACCACAGCGCCCTCATGCAAATTATTTCTTAAACGCGGCCCGTGCTTCAATCATCATACAGCCACTTGCCTGAGCAGTGAGCTGTACTTCGGCTAATGGCTTTTCATTCCATGACGGGCCGAACAGAAATGTTGTAGGATATGCGCCTTTCGTCCAGGCAATCTGAGCATTGTTATTAAAAAATGTCTCGAACTTTGTCCTGTAAGCATCAGTGAGATCACCTTGCTGAAGCAGAATGAGAAAATAACGCATAAAGATACCCTTAAACAACGCATTATCTCCGTCACCTTCGTTCCTCAGAATGTTATTACTGGTATCAATACATTTAGTAAGGGTATAATTCGCTATTTTTTGTGCATCATTCAGATAGGCTTTATCACCTGTAACCTTATACAGCTCCACGGCAGATGCCATAAAAGTTCCCTGGTTGTAAGTTAAAGCAACCGTACTGATGGCATTGGTATTGCCATTGATATTATCGTAGACTGCACCTGTTGCCCTCTCGAACAAAGTGTTTTTCTGCCATTCATAAATTTTTAATGCCCATTGTTTATAGGTTTCTTCCTTTGTCAGATTGAACAGCCTGATGGCGAGCAAACTGGCAGGACCATTTGAACAGGCGTTTTTACTATATAACTGGGTTTTCATCCAGGCTATTCCTCCCGCGGCATAGGTCTCATTCCATCCGGCAGCAATATCCGTCCAGAGGGTCTTAACAGCAGTTAAATATTTTTCCTCTTTGGTTACCTGATACAACCTGAGCATGGTAAGTGCATTCCACTCCATATCATCATAAAAGGTATTGAAATAAGTACCGCCATTCTTTACCTTGATGCCGGCGAACCATTTATCAAAGTATGATTTGTAAGTCTCATTTCCGGTTCTGATGTATGCGTCGATTACTACATCCATTGCATGTGCATTGGGCCAGTACTGAAACCCTTTATCAGATCCATTACTGCCGTAGTTGAAGTAGCCGTCATTATTCCAGAACTGTGAGATCAATGCATTTGTACTGCTATTGGCTGCTACTGTCCAATCTACTGCTTGTGGCTCACCATACCGGTACTCATCTTCTATTTTACTGCAGCCTGCCATAAAAACGGCAACGGCCAAACATATTAATAACTTTTTCATCGTTTTCAATTTAAGGCGGCACACGGTTATAGCATATGCCGCATCGATACTAGTTTACAACAATTGTATGGGTGTAGGCGGCATCACCTTTTAATACTAAAGAAATGCTGGATGATTTACCATCTACTTTATCTGCGAATTTCCATTTATCATCCCACTGGGTAACGTTTGCGAGCAGTTTCACAAAATAATATGATGGTGCAGAAGCATCATTCGGGGCAGAATCGGTTCCGTTAAGTGTACCGAATTGTTTTACCACATCGCTACCCCCAACAGCGGTAACAATCTGAAATTTGTAGCGTTGATCTTTGCCCCAGCTTTCCGTTTTAAAATTGACTATACCAGTGCCTGTCCACACACCCTTACCCTGATAAGGCATATTTAGCGTAATTGCATTACTTGGGGAGAACCATAGTCCGACGCTTTTAATTTCTGTATATGAAAGGGTTGCGGTAGTGAAATCGAGGTTAATGCGATAGACAGCTGTTTTTGAAGGCGTAATTGTTCCGGTTTGTGCAGCTTCGCGAAGCGTTGCGTTATCAGTAGAATAGAACACGCGTGGTGTACCGGTTTTACGATCAACGAAGTAATAGGTTTTACCGGCCTCCAGTTTGGTGTAGATCTCAAATTCACCGGGTGCGTTCAGTTTAAACGGTAAGGCAGCAGAAAGTGTGCTACCTCCTTCTGACCCCTCACCGGTAATGAACACTTCATCCGGAATATCTACGAAGCCATTTAAGCTGGTTACGCTAATGGTTCTTCGCTCATTGGCCATGACCGTTTTGATACCACGCGAGGAGGCAACAGTCCAGATCAGATTTCCTGTTCCACCCGGCTGGATTCCTGCCAGCGAAGCAATTTTATTCATAATTTTATGGGTAACTGTAGCGCCGTTCGAGTAGCCATTATTATCTGAGGTAGTACGATAGATCGGTTTGCTGAAATCACCACCTGCTTTGTCGAAAATAACTTCATACAATGCGGCACCACTATCTTCTACTTTTACAGCTTCCCAGTTGAAATAGAGAGAAGCAGAAGCCGACGATAGTAGCTTGACCGTTTTATTATTAATGGGTTCATAAAGTGCGTTTACTGCACTTACGTTGGCGTCTTTGTAGATCATATCATCAGATTTACAAGCGGCGAAAATGGTCAGTATAAAAAGGAAAATTCCGATTTTAAAGTTCGTTTTCATATTAGTCTTTTTTAAAGTCGTTAAAAATTAGTTTGCGTACCCTGGGTTATTGGGCTGGAGGTTACGATTTAAATCCATCTGTGAACGTGGAACAGACCATAAATAATCCCTTGATTCGTCAAATTTCCGATTATCCAGACGAATGTCTTCTGTATTATTATTGAGAAATCTGGCACCGTAAACATAGCCATTGAGGTATTGTGTGCCTGCTTTCCAGCGTACAATATCAAAATATCTGAGGCCTTCCAAAGCAAATTCACTACGGCGTTCATTGCGGATGAGGCTGCGCATATCAGCTGTGGATAGTGTAGATGGATAATCCAGCGCAGTAGCAGCGGTGAAGCCTGCGCGGTTCCGTATGGCCCGTATGGTTTGGTTCCATACTGTGGCATCAAGCTGACCCATTTCGAATTTTGCTTCAGCATACATTAACAGGATATCTGCGTAGCGGTACATGATGATATTTAACCCTGATGCGAAAGTCGCCGTAGCTGTTTGGTCATAGTATTTTTTCACATAATAACCTGTTGGGGTGGAATTCGAACTCGCGCTAACATAGTTGTCGGCACGTTCAGTGCTGTTACTTCCTGTACCCGGCCGGATATAAATTGTAGATTCAGTTCCGTTAAAGTTTGTCCATTTTCCTGCGTGAAAAACTACCGTAGCTGCCAGCCTTGGGTCGCGGTTAACATAAGGATTGCCGGCATTGTATGACGGATCTTTATCTATTGCTAGGCCATTTGTGGTTAGATAGTTGTTAACAAGACCCTGAACCGGCGCGTAGGCATTTAGGCGGGCACCCACCGACAGCGGGGCGGCGTCATACAACTTCGACCAGGTTTTAACCGCAGGAACATAACCATAATCCAGAATTACTTCTGAGTTATACTCATTAGCTGCAGTAAATAATCCTGTATAACTAGAGAACAAATTATAAGTCCCGAATTCTGCACCATTGGTGATTAGTTTCTGACAGTATTCTGCAGTTTTAGCCCAGTTACTTTCATAAAGATAGGCCCTTGCCTGAAAAGCACAGGCTGCTCCTTTGGTAATACGACCGTTATCGGCAGCTGATAGGTTTTCTTTTTTCGGTAAAAGCGGAATAATTTCATCCAGTTCCTGGTGGATAAAGCTCATAATAGTCGCTTTAGGGGTTCTACCTACTGTACCGGATTCATCCAGCGTAACATCCTTGGTAAAAAAAGGTACTGCACCAAAAAAATTGACCAGTCTGAAATAGATAGATGCCCTAATGAAGCGGATTTCAGCTTTTCTTTTATTCTTTAGTACCGGGTCCATACCTGGAACCAGATCAATATTGGCGAGGTATACATGGCAGCTCTTAAGTCCTTCGTAACCCCACTTCCATTCGCTGCTGAAAAGATCAAGGCTCGGATCGGCGATGCCGTTTCTGATGGATCGCTGCGCAGTATTGGTTCGTCCTTCAAAAATATTGTCGCTCAACGCCTCATCATTCCACATTTTGTCGGCAGAAAACATCTGGTTATAAGCCATATTAACCATTTGTTCAGAGTTCTCTACAGATTGCCAGAAATTTGCGTCTGTAAATTTGTTCGTAGGTATAGTATCCAGCTTATTGCAGGCACCAAATACCATCAGGAATAAAATACCGGCAAATAGCGGAGTGGTAAGTTTTCTTTTGTTTTTCATATTCTCTCCTGTTAAAGTTCTATGTTGAAGCCTAAACCATAATATTTTAATGTCGGATAGTTTCTTGCACTATTGGCAGAACCCGACATATTTGAATCAAATTCTGAAGATTCAGGATCGATCCAGGAATTTGCGCTAAACGTAAGCAGGTTCTGCGCATTGGCAAACACCCTTAATTTTTGCATACCTATTTTTTGAGAAATATTTTTGGGTATAGTATAACCCAGTTGAATATTTTTTAACCTGATGTAACTACCTTCAAAAAGATAGAGATCGGATCCCATCTGATAGTTATTTTTTGTAGGTGTAGCCCCTGCAGGCGTTAAGCGAGGTTGAGTGGCATCGGTATTGGTTGGTGTCCAGTAGTTCAGCTGGTGCTGATAAATGACGTAAGAATAGTTTTCATGGAAGGGCTCAATTAATTCGCCACGAACAACCATATCGCGTTTACCTACACCCTGCCAAAGCATCCCGAAATCAAATCCTTTATAATTGAGGTTATAGTTGAACCCAAAGGTGAACCTTGGAAAAGCGTTACCTAATACAAAACGGTCTTTAGAATCGATTACACCGTCGCCATTTCTGTCTGTATACCTCACATCTCCGGGTTTCAGATCAGACGCACTCATGCCTACGGGTAATGCTGCAGTTTCGAGTTCTTCCATGCTCTGGAATAAGCCACTGATTTTATAGCCATAATAAGAATTGAATGGGAGGCCAACACGTGTAATTTTACTGATGTTGTCGGCAGTGGTGATTTGCTCATCGCCAACGAATTTCAGGACTTTGTTTCTTGAATCGCCGATATTCCCGCTGAAGTTGTGATTGAAGCTTCCTGTTTTAACCTGGTACTCAACTGTGAGCTCCCAGCCCTGATTTCTCATTTGACCCGCATTATACTTTCCTAATGTTGTGCCGAATACGGAGGGAATTGTGGGGCTTATTAGGATATCTTTTGTGGTTTTACTGAAATAATCAAATGACACCGTTAAAGCTTTATTGAAAAAATTAGCATCTACACCAATATTGAGTGTGTGGGTTACTTCCCAAAGTAAATTCGGGGTTCCGAAAGTAAAACCGGCAC
Organism: Pedobacter frigidisoli; assembly: GCF_032678525.1. Classification (GTDB taxonomy): domain Bacteria; phylum Bacteroidota; class Bacteroidia; order Sphingobacteriales; family Sphingobacteriaceae; genus Pedobacter; species Pedobacter frigidisoli_A. Next base: position 898,116 of record NZ_JAVTSE010000001.1, on the reverse strand, counting down.
CCGTAACACCCACATTATTAAATCCATAGGAATTGGTGTAAGGTGTATAGGAAGTGAGGAACTGATAAGAGTCGATATCCTGATTACCGAGCAGTCCATAGGAAGCCCTTAGTTTCAGGTCGCCTACTTTTTCTTTATATCTGGCTAAAAAAACTTCATCTGAAAGCGACCATCCCACTGATCCGGAGGGGAAAAAGCCCCATCTGATCGCTTTTTCAAACTTGGAAGAACCATCATAGCGGAAATTAAATTCTGCAGTATAGCGGTCGGCATAGGCATAACCTGCCCGCCCGAATAATGAATTAATGCTATTTTCGGTTGTTGCCCCCAAAGATCCGTAACTGGTTGGATCAATCTCTGTACCTGTTGTGGGAGTCCCCAGGATGGGATCGGTAAATTTATACTTGATCTCATTTGCACGCCTTGTATAGGATTCATTACTCGCACCAAACAATCCGGTAATGCTATGTTTTCCTAGTGTTTTTGAATAATCCAGTAGAAGCTGATAATTCAGTAAGGAAACCTGTTGATTATAATCCTCCGTGTTTCTGGTAGAATTCATGAATACCAAAGGCGCTGTTGCAGTCTCAGATGAATATAGTGGAATTTGTTTTCTTCTGGTAAAGCGATGATCATTGATCACGTCGGCTCCGAACACCCCTCTAAACTTCAGGCCGTCAAATAGTCTGGCTTCAACGTTAAGATTAGCATTGAAATAGTTGTTATCAGAATTGATATATCCTCCATCCCTCAATTCAGCCAGGGGGTTCTGGTCGGTTAATACATCATTGACAAGGTATTTACCATTTGGGGCAACCATTTTATAATAGTAGTATGTTGGTATACGTGATGAATTCACAATGGCATTGCTTGCAGTACTTGCATTTGAATTGTTACGGGTGTAGGTTAATATGGAGCTGAATTTAAAGCGCTTGTACTCGGCTGTGATGTTTGAGCGCAAATTGTAACGCTTGATGCCATAATTGCCCTCGTAATTGCTTCCCTGATCATAAAATCCGCCGGAAAAAAGGTAAGTGGTATTTGCGCCGCCGCCTGATACATTGACATTATAATTTTGCTGGGTAGCTGTTTTAAGGATCTGGTTAAAATACCAGTCTTCCTCCCCTTCATGGGCATACAAATCCTGGATCTGCGTGGGACTAAATTGCGGGGCCATTCCTACGTTGGTAAGCGATAAATTCTTTAATGTGGCGTTCTGGTAGCCGGTAACAGGGGTAAATAAAATTTTAGGATCCTGTAGACCAATCTGCCCATCTAACCTGATTACCGGACCCTGGTTTTTCATCCCCTTTTTGGTGGTAATTAATAACACACCGTTGGCAGATCTTGAACCATAAATTGCCGATGCACCTGCATCTTTGAGGATAGACACTGTTTCGATGTCTGCCGGGTTTAGTTTATTTAAGCTGCTGCCATCACTGATGAGTCCATCGATTACGATAAGTGGCGTATTGCTATTCATGGTGCTTACACCACGAATGTTAAGGTTTGTAGTATTTCCGTTCGGATCCATGCTACGCTGCTGAATACTTAAACTTGGGGCTGCACCCTGCAGGGCCTGGGTGAGGTTGGCCGTAGGGCGATTAGCAAGCTGTGAAGCCCTTACCTGATCAACCGCTCCAGCGATCTTTTTTCTGGTTGTTGTTCCATAGCCCACAACAATCACATCCTCCATGGTATTAATGGCGGCTTTGATCACAATCCTTATTTTACCGGCGGTTACTACTTTTTCAAGAGTTTCAAATCCAACCGCCGTGAATTGCAGAATAGCCTGCTCATCAGGCACCTGTACTGTGAATTCACCATTGTTATTGGTTTGACCAACCAGAGCACCACCTTTTAGTTTAATGCTTACTCCAGGTACCGGTAAACCCGATTCATCAACAACCTGCCCGGTAACGGGCATCGCCTTCGTTTGTTCTGGCTTTAACCGTTCAATAATCACAATGTTATCCTGGATACTGCATTTTAAAGATTTATTGCTGAAAACAACATCCAAAACCTCTCTTAGTGGTTTGTTGGTCATGTTCAACGTTTCACTCTGATAAGCTGATAATTCGTCGGGCTCATAGAGAAACTCGTATCCAGTTTGTTTGATTAGCAACTGAAGAATTTGGGTAATGCTTGCCTTTTTGATGTTTAAGCTCACATTTTGCGCATAAGTTGGCTTTGCACTAACTTCTACCACAGTTAGAATCATCATCATCACCACTAGTTTAGTGAGGACATGCGGTGAAAACTTAGCCAACAATTTCCGGCTATATTTAAGCAAGTAATTTATATTCATATATTATTGGAAGATTTAAGCGATAATTATTTATTAAATCGTGTTAAGCGAATTATTTGCAGGGCTTCCCTGAATAATGCTATAGGCAGCAAACCTATTCCGAATTGAAATATTGACTCATAGTGATCAGTTATAGTTGGTTAGTAATAATTAGCTAAAACGTTTTATTTTATAGTGCCAAAGACAATGGGGCTATTTTTTGGAAGTAATCTCGAAAACATTTCCATGAACCTGAATGCTGAAACCTTTAAGTTTACCCATATAGGTGAGAATTTGCAGGAGGCTTCTTTTGTTAGAAAATTTACCGGCAATGGTGGATTTCTCCAGCTTCTGATCAAGGATGATTCTGGCCCCATACCACCGGGAAAGTGTTACCATCACGTCTTTCAATGGATGATTAAATATGAAATATCCCGACTTCCAGGCAATTGCATTTTCAATATCAGCTTTTGATTTTACTATTGTATGATTGGGAATGTTGCTGAGTGCCTCTTCACCGGGGATAAGTTTGACTGAGCTGTTCGCATAGGCTACATTCACGCTCCCCTCTAACAGGGTAGTTCTCACATCGTTTTCTTCCGGTAGTGACATGATGTTGAATTCGGTACCGGTTACCTCTACTGAACTTTGCTTGGTTTTGACAATGAATGGCCGGGTCTTATCTTTGCTTACTTCGAAGTAGGCCTCACCAGTAAGGTAAACGACTCTTTGAGCATCTTGAAATGCTACCGGATATTTCACAGAAGATACCGCATTTAGCCAAACCTTTGTACCATCTGATAATGTGATCTTAAATTGTTTGCCGGCAGGGACATCTATCTGATTATATGATTCTTGTGCAGGTTTTACGGAAAGAGCCTGATAATCTAAATCACCATTCTCTTTGCTTTTAACCGTTGCACCAATTTCTTGTACAGCGGTAGCAAGAACACCATTTTTTAAATTAATCTGGCTTCCATTCGCAAGGGTAAGTACAATTTCCTTACTTTTTTGATGCTGCTTTTCTACAAGTTGTGGAAATTTGTTTTGATGGGTTAGTCGAACTGAAAATAAAAAATAAGCAAGTGTTATACCTGAAATCAATATCACCGCGGCTGCATATTTTAAGAAAAAAGGATTTAGGATACGTGAACGTTTATGATTACCAAGGTTTTTTAAAATTCTGGATTGCAGATGTTGTTCCAGTGATAAACGCTTTTCATCGGATAGCTGACTGGTGAAATCCTGAGATTGCTCAAAGGCGTTATAATAAGCATGAAGGAAATCTATTTCCTTTTTACCCGCCTGACCATTCAAATACTTTTGCAATATCTGGTCGAAATCGGCCTTTTCCAGTTTCATAATCTATTTGGTTATATACTATAGATACATCAACTGAAATTTTGCCCGTGAAAGCGAATGAAAAGATAATAAATACATGCTAAGACATTGATTTACAGCGATAATAATTTTACTTTAAAAAACAATAAATAATCACATTGATCGCTAAGAGGCTGGAGCGCAGCTTGAAATTAATTTTTCCAATTTGATTACGGACCGTTTTCGGTGATAAATTAAGGCGTTCGGCGATTTCATCAGGCGAAAAGTCCTGTGCATATTTTAAATCGTAGATCATTTGCTGTTGTTCGGTTAAATCGAGTATCAATGCGGCGTAGGAATGGGTAAGTTCTTTGAAAAGCAATTCAGCATCTGAGCTTTGGGAACAGCGTCTGTCGAGTTCATTTATCACATCTTCGATTGGGACAAACCTGGATTGCTGTTGAAGTACACGAAATACACGATTGCGCACTGATACATACAAATAGCCTTTAAAATTCGAAATAAGGGTTGTTTTAGGAATATTCCACAGTTGTATAAAGACGTCATGCGTAATATCCTCCGCTAACGCAGTGTCCCTTACGCGTTTGTAACTACTATCAAATACGTACGACCAATACTTTTTGTACAAAATGTTGAAAGCAGATTGATCACCCTTTTTAAGTTTGATCAATAAATCTACATCATTGTCCAGGTCAATAGGAGCAGACATTTAAATATTTGGTTAGTTTTTTAATCCAAATATAAATGAAAAATCTTTTGTTTAGGCGATATGAGCTGGATATTAGAAAATTTTGTGGAACTGCCTGCTGACTATATCCCAAGTTTATCGTAAAGATCAATTACCTTTTTACGCAGCTTATGGATTTCTTCTTCTTTTTGTTCGAGCTTTTGCTTTAGGGATATGATATCTTCATTATTTGTGGAGTGGACGGGCTTACCTGAAATCAGGGTAATGACATCTACATCGAAAACCTTTGCAATCTGATAGAGCCGCGAAAGGTTCAGATCAGTTTGCCCTGTTTCGATCTTGCAAAAAGCAGGGGTAGAAATATTGAGTAGTTTTGCGGCACCTGCCTGACTTAACCCAAGCCCTACCCTGCACTCCTTAATATGGTTTCCTATGCTTTTCATTCTGCTTATAGATTGATATATGAGACTTGAGATATAAGTTGAAAAATGTCCAATCCGGCTGGCGTATTCTCAGGTCCCCAATCTCGTTTCTCAAGTCTAGTATCTTATACCCACTATCTTCCTACCTGGATAATTCAGCGGCCAGTTCCGGTAGATCAAAACCTGCATAATTGCCGGAGCTCATCATCAAAAGATTGGTATCTTTATAATTTAAGCTAAGCAGGTATACTTTCAGATCAGCAGCACTATTAAAAAACTTCAGTTTTGGATTTGCGAAGGCCTTTTGCACATCTTCTTCTGAAAAGGGTTTCATCTGTTTTTGTTCAAAACTCTTTAAATCAATAAACACAATGGCCTCGTCGGCTTTATCCATTGCGCCGCTATATTCCTTTAAAAAATCTTTATTTAAACTGCTGAAAGTGTGCAATTCGATGCAGGCAACCAATTTACGGGTAGTGAACTGAGTTTTGACTGCATCTATCGTTGCTTTAAGCTTGGAAGGAGAGTGAGCGAAGTCTTTATAAACATTTGTCGACTCATCGGCAGATATCACTTCCAGGCGTTTTGCTGCACCTGTAAATGTAGATATAGCCAGATCAAACTGTCCCTGACTAATTTCAAGCTGCTCACATACCAGTTTTGCCGCATTCAGGTTCATCAGGTTATGATCACCAAAAATTTTAAGAGGCGTTTTTTCTGGTAATAAATAAGTGATTCCATTTTCAATTTCATGATCCGGAATGGCGTAACCAATTTTATTAATCTTTGCATTTGATTGCTCAACAATGGTATTTAAATCCATGTCTGCTTTGCAATAAATCAGCGTTCCGTTTTCTTCAATGGTATCTATAAATTTATCAAACTGCGCGGTATAGTCGGCATAGGTTGGAAAAACATTAATGTGATCCCATGCAATACCACTGATAACAGCCACATTTGCCTTATACAGGTGAAATTTGGGCCTTCTGTCAATTGGTGATGACAGATACTCATCCCCTTCAATAATTATTACAGGTGCTTCTTCTGTAACTTTGACCATGGTTTCGAAACCGGCAAGCTGTGCCCCTACCAGATAATCGAAATCGCGGTTATAGTGGTTGAGCACATGCAAAATCATGCTGGTAATGGTAGTTTTACCGTGACTTCCGCCAATGACTACGCGAATTTTATTTTTACTTTGCTCGTAAATATATTCAGGATAAGAATATATCTTAATCCCCTGTTCCTGTGCTTTTAGTAATTCGGGGTTATCAATTCTGGCATGCATCCCTAAAATAACCGCATCAAGATCTGTAGTGATGCGGCTTTCATCCCAGCCCATTTCTGCAGGCAGTAACCCATATTTATCCAGGCGTGATTTTGCAGGCTCAAAAATGACATCATCTGAACCAGTGATTTGATACCCCTTTTTATGAAGTGCAATGGCCAGGTTGTGCATAGCACTTCCACCAATTGCAATAAAATGTATACGCATGATGCTGTTATTTTTATATACTATCCTTCTGCCCTTTTCTCAAACTGAGCGGCAACCCAATCGCCGTTTTGCTTATGATCAATATATTTAATGCCATATTTTGCACATTCAGCAGTGATCATGCTTAAATCAGGCTCTAAATAAAATCCGCTAAAAAATATTCTACCGTCGTTTTTTAATACTTCGGCGTAACGTTGAATCTGATCGAGCAAAATGTTTCTGTTGATATTGGCAAAAATCACATCATATTCTTCGTCAGGAATCACTTCCTTACTTCCACATATGGCTTTAAGGTTACTGATGTGGTTAAGTGCCGCATTTTCTATTGTGCTCTCATAACATATATCATCATAATCAATTGCGACTAAACTTTTTGCACCAAGTTTACCTGCCAGAATAGCCAGAATAGCTGTTCCGCAACCCATATCCAGCACTTCTTTATCTTTAAGATCGGCTGACAGGATATACTGCATCATCATGGTGGTAGTTTGGTGATGTCCGGTCCCAAATGACATTTTGGGGTCAATTACAATCTCGTATGGATAAGAAGGCTGGGGCTCATGAAAAGTTGCCCTAACATAGCAAACATCATCAATGATGAGTGGGCTAAAATTCTTTTCCCACTCTGCATTCCAGTTTTCATCTGCTACATCTTCCAGGCTGTATTCAGCTGAAAAATCATCAGCATAAGTATCTAAAAGGTCTTGCAGGGTGGTTTCTGAAAAGTTATCTTTAATGACAAAGGCAGTAAATCCTCCCTCACTATCCTCGAAAGTATCGAAGCCTAATTCTGCAAGATCGCTAATGAGCAAATCCTGTTGATAGTCTTCGATATTTTCGAATGTAAATATTGCTTTTGTGTACTGCATTTAGCTGTTGAATGCTTTAATAATATCTGTAAAGTCACGTGATTTTAATGATGCGCCACCAATTAAACCACCATCGATATCTTTTTGTGAAAACAGGCTTGCTGCATTACCAGGGTTACAGCTTCCGCCATAAAGAATAGATGTATCATCTGCAACATTAAAGCCATAGTTTGCTTCAATTTCGGAACGGATAAAGGCATGGATATCCTGAGCTTGCTCTGGTGTTGCGGTTAAACCTGTACCTATGGCCCAAACCGGCTCATAAGCGATCACTACTTTTCTAAAATCTTCTTCGGTAAGACTGAACAAACCTTCAACCAGTTGTTTTTTAATTACTTCATAATAACTTCCGTTATTACGTTCATCTAAAGTTTCACCGATACAAAAGATAGGCTTTAAATCATTTGTCAGGGCTATTTTGGTTTTTGCTACCAAAAGTTCATTGCTTTCAGCCTGATATTGTCTGCGTTCCGAGTGACCTAAAATCACATATTCAACACCTACTGACTTCACCATTTTGGCAGAAATTTCGCCTGTGTAAGCACCACTCTCTTTATCATGAATATTCTGAGCACCGATTTTTACATCGCTACCACCTAATTTCGCTAAACTGTTTAAATGAATAAACGGAGCGCAAATTACAGCAAGCTGATCGCCTTTGCGTTCATCTTTTACCATGTTTACGATTTCACTGAATAACGAAACACCTTCGTTATAATCTAAATTCATTTTCCAGTTTCCGGCTACAATTTTTTTTCTCATTATATTATTGATTAATGATCTCGAAAAGATCGTGGTTATATTAAAACTGTCTGTGAGCTGTTGTTAACTCATAAACATTAGTCAAAATTTCTTTTTCGGTTTGATCGAAAGCTATATTTTTTCTGGCGAAGACTTTTTCTGTAGTTTCGAACATCTTATCCAGTTTGTAGTTTTCGAATCCATTGGCCCCGCCCCAGCTAAAGTCGGGAATATGAGTTGGGGGCAAGCCTCCACCGAAAACATTCGCACTTACGCCAACAATGCTTCCCGTATTAAACATGGTATTGATACCCGATTTCGAATGATCGGCCATAATTAAACCGCAAAACTGCAAATTCGTATTCCGCATGTTTTTGCTTTCATAATCATATAGCTTCACTTCAGCATAGTTATTCTTCAGGTTAGAGTTATTGGTATCAGCACCAATATTACACCATTCGCCCAATACTGAATTGCCCAGGTACCCGTCGTGACCTTTGGCTGAGTTACCCCAGATTACGGAGTTATTGATTTCCCCTCCTGCACGGCTATTGGGGCCAATTGTTGTACCGGAATAGATTTTGGCGCCCATTTTTATTGACGAATTGTCGCAAAGTGCGAAAGATCCGCGGATCAGACTTCCCTCCCAGATTTCTGCGTTTTTACCAACGTAGATGGGGCCATAGCCACTATTTAATACACTGCATTCTGCTTTTGCACCTTCTTCAAAAAAAATATCTTCACCCAGTAACTGGTTTGTGTTGCTGATTTTAGCTGATGTGCGCCCTTTGGTTAACAGTTCAAAATCTTTTCTTATTTCGGCTGGATTATTGGCGAAGATATGTTCAGGATAAACAACTTTGATAAGTGGGAGCTCATAATTGATGGGTTTCAATTGTTGCAGCGCCTGTTCATAGTTTAATCCATCTATACAATTAAAAGCAATAACCACATTGCCTGACAAAATCAATTCACCATCCTTAAGTGCTGAAATAACATTCAGTAAATCCTGATCAGGACAAACAGACCCGTTGATAAACAGCTTTACATTTTTCTTAGCCGGATATTTTACCGAGAGATATTGTTGTGTACTAAAGCCGAAATCTGCATCTAAATATTTAGCCCATTTTTCTGCGATAGTTAAAATACCTATACGTAAATCGGCTACAGGCCTTGTAAAAGTTAAGGGGCGAAGAGATGCCCAGGAAGAATCATCAAAAAGATTGATTGTCATAAGCAGCAAAAATAAAAAAAGTCCCGATGCTTTTGGCAAAGGGACTTTAAAAAATGCTTTTTAGTGCTAAAATTATTTCTTAGCGTAACGGTTTTTGAATTTATCGATACGTCCTGCTGTATCAACCAATTTCATTTTACCAGTATAGAAAGGGTGTGAAGTGTGAGAAATCTCTAATTTGTAAAGAGGATACTCATTACCATCTTCCCATTTAATTGTTTCTTTAGTATCTACGCAAGATTTTGTTAAGAAAGCATATTCGTTAGACATGTCTTTGAAAACAACTGGTCTGTAGCTTGATGGGTGCAAATCTTTTTTCATTTGAATATTATTTTTAGTTATTTGTGTGAAAGCATCAAGAACATTTTTGCAATTTGCTGGCAACAACGCTTATGACAGTTTCTATTAGTCTTTTCTTACCTCTATTTTAGAGGATGCAAATATCCTAATTTTATTTTTGATTTACAAACCTATTTTATATTTTTTCTGGAACCACAAACGGATACAACATATCATCTGAATCAATATCCTCAAATCCATTTAATTTCCTGACAAAGTTCGATCAGCACACCATTGGTATCTTTTGGGTGTACGAAGCATACCATTTTATTATCTGCACCTTTTTTTGGGGCTTCATTCAGCAGGGTGAAACCATTAGCTTTAAGTCGTTCCATTTCAGCGAGAATATCATCTACAGCAAAAGCAATGTGGTGCACCCCTTCACCTCTTTTATGGAGGAAGTTAGCGATTGTACTCTCAGTAGACGTTGCTTCCAAAAGCTCAATCTTGTTTTCACCTGTTTTTAAAAAAGCAGTGTTTACATGCTCGGAAGCCACTATTTCAGTTTTGTAGCATGACGTGTTCAGTAAAAGTTCGTAGAGTGGAACAGACTTACTCAGGCTGTTCACCGCAATTCCAATATGCTCTATCTTGTTCATGATTTTAAAACGGTTGGTTGAATGTAAAAATGCGGCTTTTCTCTATAAGCTCATAGCTATTAATTATAATTGTTCAAAAAGTTTTTTCGTATCTTTGTAGTCATAATTAACAGAATAGAGATGAAACAGCCGATATATTTAGATAATAACGCAACAACACCTTTAGATCCGCGTGTGTTGGAAGCGATGCTACCTTACTTTACTGAGAAATTTGGAAATGCCGCAAGTCGTAACCATGCTTTTGGTTGGGTTGCAGAAGAGGGCGTAGATTATGCTCGTGAACAGGTGGCCAAATTAATCGGCTGTACTGAAAAAGAAGTGATTTTCACATCAGGTGCTACTGAGGCTGATAACTTAGCCATTAAAGGTGTATTTGAGATGTACAAAGAAAAAGGTAACCACATCATTACTGCAGTTACTGAACATAAGGCTGTGTTGGATACTTGTAAACACCTTGAGAAAAATGGTGCAAGGGTAACTTATCTGGCCGTTAAGGAAGATGGATTAGTTGACCTGGCTGAGCTTGAAGCTGCAATGACTCCTGAAACCATTTTAGTTTCCATTATGTACGGAAATAACGAAATTGGTGTTATTCAGCCGGTAAAGGAAATCTCTGCAATTGCGCACAAATATGGTGCTTTATTTATGACAGATGCTACGCAGGCTGTTGGTAAAATCCCTGTTGATGTTAATGCAGATGGTATTGATTTAATGGCTTTCTCTGCACACAAAATGTACGGCCCGAAAGGTGTTGGTGCGCTTTATGTACGCAGAAAAAACCCAAGGGTTAAAGTAACTTCTCAAATGGATGGCGGTGGCCACGAGCGTGGAATGCGTTCTGGTACTTTAAACGTTCCAGGTATTGTGGGTTTAGGTAAAGCTTGCGAACTTTGCCGTTTAGAAATGGAAAGTGAAGCGATTCGTTTATCTGCCTTACGCGACCGTTTAGAATCTACATTGAATCAAATGGAAGAAAGTTATGTAAATGGTAATGTTGAACACCGCTTACCACACGTAGCTAACATCTCTTTCAAATATGTTGAGGGTGAGGGTTTAATGATGGCCATGAGTGATTTAGCCGTATCATCTGGTTCAGCTTGTACGTCAGCTTCTTTAGAGCCCTCTTATGTGTTGAAAAGCTTAGGTCTATCAGATGATCTAGCACATTCTTCGATTCGTTACGGCCTAGGACGTTTTACAACTGAAGAAGATATTGATCATGCAATTGAAATTACTCAAAAAGCAGTTAATCACTTAAGAGAACTTTCTCCACTTTGGGAAATGTTTAAAGAAGGAATTGACTTGAGTAAAATTGAGTGGGCAGAACACTAAGAAGGTCGAAGGCTGGAAGGTTTAAGGTTTAAAATAAACGCCTTAGGCTAACCGCTAAACAAATAAAAACATAAATCATCTTCTACGGAAGATTTAAGAAATAGAAATCATGGCATATTCAGAAAAAGTAATTGACCATTACAATAACCCACGTAACGTAGGTACATTAAACAAGGACAGTAAATTTGTAGGTACAGGATTAGTTGGTGCACCAGAGTGTGGTGACGTAATGCGTTTACAAATTGAAGTAAGTGAAGACAATGTAATCACAGATGCTAAATTCAAAACATTTGGCTGTGGTTCGGCAATTGCTTCTTCTTCTTTAGCTACAGAGTGGTTAAAGGGAAAAACTATTGATGAGGCATTATCAATCGACAATATGGATATCGTGGAAGAACTGGCTTTACCTCCGGTAAAAATTCACTGTTCTGTGTTAGCAGAAGATGCGATTAAATCTGCCATTAACGATTACCGTGTTAAAAATGGTTTAGAAGCTATCGTATTGGAAAAATCACATCACTAATCAGACATAAGATAATAGACTTGAGGTATGAATGCAATTTTGCCAATCTCAAATCTAGTATCTAATATCTCAAATTTTGAAAAAATGATTACAATAACAGATAAAGCAAAAGAAAAGATCGATAACCTGATGCAGGATTCTGAAATGGGTGCCGATTACTTTTTACGGGTTTCTGTAAAAGGTGGAGGATGCTCAGGTTTGTCTTATAATCTGGATTTCGACAATGAAGAAAAAGTTGGCGATCAGTTTTTTGAAGACAGGGGAATTAAAATTGCTTTGGATATGAAATCGTTTCTATACTTAGCAGGAACTGAACTTGATTTTACAGATGGTTTGAATGGTAAAGGTTTTAACTTTGTGAACCCTAATGCCAGCCGTACATGTGGCTGTGGCGAAAGTTTCTCGGTTTAGTACAACCTTATCTATATTGAAGAGGGCCCCGATATTTTCGGGGCCCTTTTGCATTTTTAAACCAAAAAGCATTATAATTGTTAAAATAATGAACACCAAATAAAGAGCAATGCCATTAATTAACGAGTTTTCTACAGTGCCTACCCTCCTGAGAAATGTGATCAAGAACATCCACAAGCCAGAGGACACCTTTTTAATTCACAAGCAAGGTACTGAATGGGCTGAAATTTCTTACGAGGATACACTTAAAAGGGCTGACGCTGTTTCTGCTTATTTTCTGGAGAGGGGAATTAAGAAAGGAGATCGTTTAGGTTTGATGATCGAAAATTCTCCTGAATACGTTTATTACGATCAGGGTATACAGCAGATTGGTGCAATTAATGTTTCTATCTACCCTACCCTGTCAGAGCAGGAAGTTGCCTATATTATCAACGATTCAGGTATTAAATCAATTCTGGTTGGTAACAATTTTCTCTACCGCAAGGTGCTTAAGGTTGCTGCAAACTGCAAAGACCTGAAATATATTATCCCAACCTTTAAAGATTTTGAAAAAGTAACTGTCCCCGCAGACGTTAATGTGGACGTGATTGCTTTTTCAGATATACTGGCACTTAAACACCAGATTACCGCAGCCGAAAAGGCGGAAATAAAGCAATGCAGAAGTATGGTCTTGCCGGAAGATGTTTCATCCTTAATCTATACATCAGGAACAACCGGAACGCCTAAAGGTGTGATGCTTACGCACCATAATTTTGTTAAAAACGTTGAGGTTTGCTTACAGCAGATTCCTGTTATTGATCAAACCGAAACATTCCTGTCGTTTCTGCCATTATCTCACGTATTCGAACGTACGGCGACTTACCATGTTTGCTGTGCTCAGGGTTGTAAAATTGCCTTCGCACAGAGCTTAGAACTATTGGCAAAAAACATGGGTGAAGTTCGTCCAACGGTAATGAGTTGCGTGCCGAGGTTGTTGGAACGCATTCACGATAAAGCCATCAAATCAGGAACTGCAGCTGGTGGCACAAAAGCAAAAATATTTACCTGGGCATTAGAAACAGGCAATAAGTATCGGGTGGCAAAAGAAGCCGGACAAAATCCTGGCCTGATGCTGTCGGCAAAAAAAGCGCTCGCCGAAAAACTGGTTTTCAGTAAGATTAAAGAAAAAACCGGCGGAAGACTAAAATTTATGATTTCGGGAGGAGCCGCTTTACCTAAAAACGTAGGCGAATTTTTTGGCGACCTTGGCATTAAAATTTTAGAAGGCTTTGGTTTAACGGAAACTTCACCGGTAATGTCGGTAACAGAATATCACCGACAGGTTTATGGAACCGTTGGCCGTGTTATTCCAGGTATTGAGGTTGGAATTCAGGACGTCGACTCTAAAAAAATCATCAATATTCAAACGCACCATACTTTCGATGAATCTTTCGAATGTGCAGAGGGTGAAGTTATTGTACGTGGGCATTGCGTTATGAAAGGCTATTTTAACAAGCCAGCAGAAACGGCAGAGGCAATTGACCGCGATAGGTGGTTTCATACCGGTGATATAGGACGTTTCTACAAAGGAAATCTGCAAATCACAGATCGTTTGAAAAACATGATTGTTAACGCTTATGGGAAAAATGTTTATCCTACTCCTGTCGAAAACATTTATCTGAAAAGTCCGAAAATTGATCAGTTGTTTTTAATCGGGGATAAACGGGAATTCATCACGGCGATCATTATCCCTAACAGGGAAACACTGGAAGAAACCTTTAATTTAAAGCCATCATTCTTTGAAGAAACAGAACCCTTTATACAGGATAAGGAAATTATAGAATGGATAGAGCAGGACATTAAAAAGATTTCAAATGAATTAGCCAAATTCGAAAGGATCAAAAATTTCAAAATTAAACGGAATCCGTTCAATATCGATGAGGGTGAGATTACACCAACGATGAAGATAAAGCGCAGAATAGTGGAAAAGAAATATGCCGGTGCCATTAATGACATGTACGAGGAAGGTGTTGAGGCCGATTCTTAGGCTAACCACAAATTTGAAAAGTAAAACACTTTTAAACAAAAAATTGAATTTCTAATGCTTTAAGACTGCTTCATTCCCCGCAATGACGAATGAATTCATTACTTTTGCAAAAAATACCCGAAATGAGTATAGGATTATCAGAACAAGAAATATTGCGACGTGAGTCGCTAAAACAGTTGCGCCAGTTAGGCATAGAACCTTACCCGGCAGAGGCATACGATATTAATGTAACCGCTGCCGATATTCTGGCTAATTACGAAAAAGATAAAACAGCTTATAAAACCGTTAGTCTGGCGGGCCGTATCATGGGCCGTAATATCATGGGTGCGGCATCTTTTGCAGAGCTACAGGATTCTACGGGCCGCATCCAGGTCTATCTAAAAAGAGATGAGCTTTGCCCTGGCGATGATAAAACCTTATATAACACCGTATTTAAAAAGTTGTTAGATATTGGCGATTTTATTGGTGTTAAAGGATATGTATTTACGACTCAAACAGGTGAAATATCTATCCATGTTACAGAATTTAAAGTTCTAGCGAAATCATTACGTCCGCTTCCTGTTGTAAAGCGTGACGATGAAGGAAACGTTTATGATGGGTTTACCAATCCTGAATTGCGCTACCGTATGCGGTATGTGGATCTGACAGTCAATCCAGACTACAAACAGATTTTCATCAAGCGCAGCAAGGTAATCAACAGCATGCGAAATTATTTCGACAACCAGGGATGGATGGAAGTGGAAACACCGATTTTACAGCCCATTCATGGTGGTGCTGCTGCACGCCCATTTGCCACTCACCACAATACTTTGGATATGCCACTTTATTTGCGTATCGCAAATGAATTATATTTAAAGCGTTTAATTGTTGCAGGTTTCGACGGCGTTTATGAATTCGGTAAGATGTTCCGTAATGAAGGAATGGACCGCACACATAATCCGGAATATACTTCTATGGAAATTTATGTTGCCTATAAAGATTATATCTGGATGATGGCAATGGTTGAAGAATGTTTGGAAAAAGTGGCCATAGCCACGAACGGTTCTGCAGTAGTAAAAGTTGGTGAGCATGCTATAAACTTCGAAGGACCTTATGAGAAGTTAAGTATGTACGAATCCATCCAGAAATATACTGGCATTGATGTTTCGGCAATGACTGAAGAACAGCTTCTTGAAACTTGCAAGAAACTGGGCATAGAAACAGATTCTACAATGGGTCGCGGGAAACTTGTAGACGAAATTTTCAGTGAGAAAGTGGAAGCGAATCTGATTCAGCCTACCTTCATTACAGATTATCCGATAGAAATGACTCCGTTGGCAAAAAAACATCGTTCAGCAGATGGATTAGTGGAACGTTTCGAGATTTTTGTGAACGGTAAAGAAATTGGTAATGCATATTCAGAGCTGAACGATCCGATTGATCAGAAAGAGCGGTTCGAAGACCAGTTAAAGCTGGCAGATCGTGGCGATGCGGAAGCGATGGCAATGGATGAAGATTTCGTTCGTGCTTTAGAGTACGGTATGCCTCCTACATCTGGTCTGGGTTTCGGTATCGACCGTATTGTGATGTTAATGACGAACCAGAGTACGATTCAGGAAGTATTATTCTTCCCGCAGATGCGTCCGGAGAAAAAGAAAATTGAACTGACTCCTGAAGAAACAGAACTTTATTCGCTGGTAAAAGAAGGTGAAGAATATCTTCTGGCTGACATTAAAGCCTTATTAACGGAATGGAGCAATAAAAAATGGGATACTACTTTGAAAGGCTTAACAGGTAAGGGAATATTAAAAGTATCAAAAACCGATGAGGGATTGTTCTTATCTCACAAATAGTTGATAAAGCATGATTAAAGGTTAACAGACCGCTGGTAAATCGGCTCATGTTTTAACATAAACATAACAAAAACTTAAAAGGCTTGCTAACAAATAATTAGCAAGCTTTTTTTACTTTTACAACAATCGATAATCATTTAAAGATTGTACTATGAATATTTCAAGCCTGGAAATAAACGAAAGAGAATACTGCATCAAATTGAGTAAAGATGCATTTGATTTAACGCTGGTTCGTCAGCTGATCAAAAGAATTCAAGCGGAAGCATTATTTTTCTCGAGAAATCCGGTAGAGGATGATGACATCCTCAGTAAAAGATCTCAAAGAGAAGAGCTTGAAGGATTTGATTATTTAGGAGATAAATAGACTGCTGGTGATCAGCAGCCGATTTATGTTAAAACGAACCTGATTTAAATCCATCAGTTAATCAATTTCTAAACTTCCCTCTACCGAATCGTCCATTGTTTTTCCGGTAACTACTGATGCAGCCATTTTTAAGAACGCTACAGCAGTACCGTGTTTGGTATCCCAGTAATACCCTTCAGACGGGATTACTTTAATCAATGTGATATTTGGATCGTCTTTGCCACCCTGAAACCAGGTCTTGATCAATGGACTCCATAATTCATCTATTTTGGCCTGATCCCTGGTGATTTCGGAAATCCCATAAATGTTTACAAAACCTGAGTGAGCCCCTGCCTGGAAAAGCAAATGAGTAAATGGATCAGCAGAAATTTCTTCGTTTTTATGGCTGTCTTTTAAGCTCATAAACCAGATATTTCCTTCATCATCCACCTGTTGAATGGCCATAGGCCTTACCGACAATGGAACCCCTGTTTTAATATTTGTACAGAAGAAGCAGCTCTCTGCTTTTTCTGCAAGATCTCTTAGTTTTTCAACAGCCTCTTTGCCGCCTAAATCTTTGATATTGCCTTCTTCCTGAGTATTATTAGTACTGCCTTCTTGTGATGTTGCCATAGGTATGATTATTTTATTCCTATATAGTACATCTATAAAATCCTTTTGGTTTTAGATTTATGATATATAATTCATAACTTCTGAAAATCGATGATACAAAAAAAGCCATCTCAATTAAGAAATGGCTTCAGAGAAAATATCTATAAAATTACCTGTAACGAACTTGCTGCTGCTTGTCCATCATGCCCATCTGATCTTTCATTTGTTTGATTTGATCAGCCAATAACTTGTTTTTATCTGCCTTTTTCGCTTCAGCCAGATACATGGTAGCCTCACGCTTGTTGCGCTTCGCCATGGCTATACCTGCTAGGCTAAGTTTCGCCAAAGCAACATTGTGGTCCATCTGCATACCTAAAGCAAGTGATTTTTTGAAATACTTTTCACTTTGAAGTGGTGCTGTTCTGCTTTCTATTAAACCGATCAACAAGTTATAATAACCGTGTTGAACTTTTATAAGTTGTTTTTCGTAATCAGTTATACGATTTAAAAACTGTTTCGCTTTTGGCATATTATCCTTTCTCAAGTACCACTGAGCTATAAGCATGTTCTCATTGAAGAAATAGGTAACCAATACAATTAGTCCTAACAATATAGCAACAATGCCCCATGGCCAAAAGCCGAAAATAAATAAAGCTACTGCGCCACCCAGTAAAGCAAACCCCGCAATTAATCTGATAATATTTGGCATAAATTTTATTGTAATTATTTTTTTTTGCAAATATCGTTTTTAAATGGCACAAATTAGATTTTAAAACAATAATTTCATTAAAAAATTAAAAGAACTCAGATTTAGTTAAATGACGATGAAATACCTATTTTCGATAACACTAACGATACTCGCAATGAATGTTTCTGCCCAGGAAATTAATAAAAAAATACACGACGAAGCAAAAGGTAAGGATATTCTGATCAATAAATGCACCAGAGAAGGCGTCAGTTCATTCCCTGAATTCAAGGAAATGTTTGAGCCACTCTATGCGGCTTATACTCCAGATGCCGCTACATTGATCGAATTAAAGAAACTCGTGAAAGATGAGAAAATTACAATCGTATTTGGTACATGGTGTGGAGACAGTAAAGTAAACGTCCCTAACTTTTATAAAATTCTGGATGACCTTCACTTCAAAGAAAAAAACGTGAGTTTAATTGCTGTAGATGGTCACAAAAAAGCTGAAAACGGCATTATTGATGGCTTGGATATCACCCGTGTACCTACTTTTATTGTATTCGACAAGAAAGGAAAAGAGCTCGGCAGAATTACCGAAGGGCCTAAAACTACACTTGAAGGAGACCTGTTAGCCATTTTCAAAACAAAATCTTAAAACTTTTATCTCAAGTAAGGGTTCTATTTTATTATATCATTCCTTCTTTTACATCAAAATTATATGCCTGCAAGTTTAGAGCCGGGATGGCTAGCCATTTTAGATAGTGAATTTGAAAAAGATTATATGAAAAGCCTGAAAGCTTTTCTGCAAAAAGAAAAAGAAACCGGAGCAACTGTCTATCCAAAGGGTTCAGATATTTTTAACGCATTAAACACAACGCCATTTGACCAGGTAAAGGTGGTAATATTAGGACAGGATCCTTATCATGGCGCCGGCCAGGCACATGGTTTATCTTTCTCGGTGCAGCGCGGTATTGCAGTGCCACCATCATTAAAAAACATATATAAGGAGCTTGAGTCGGATATCGAAGGCTTTAAAACGCCTGGTCACGGAAATTTAACACACTGGGCAGAACAGGGTGTTCTCCTACTGAATGCCACATTGACGGTACGGGTATCTGAGGCTGCCTCCCATCAAAACCGTGGCTGGGAGGTTTTCACAGATGAGATAATTAAAGCATTGTCGCAAAAACGGGAGCACATCGTCTTTTTATTATGGGGTAAATACGCACAGCAAAAAGCAGCGTTAATTGATGAGAAAAAGCATTATATACTCACCGCCCCCCACCCCTCTCCTTTTTCTGCGCATACAGGTTTTTTGGGATCCCGTCATTTTTCAAAAACAAATCAACTGCTTATTCAAAATAATTTAACACCGATAGATTGGAATTTGCCTGTATAGTGATATGAATGCGTATTTTGTCAGTGGATTAGGTGCTAACGACGGAACGCATTTCATGATTTATCAGAATGCTGTGGACATTTCGAAAATCATCGACGTATTGTTGCTAGGAAAAGAGACTGGCACGTCCTGAAAAAGAATCAGGACACGCACTGAAGACTAGCGCATTTACCGATAGATGCGTGAATCTGAATTAATACTCCAAAGGCACTATTGGCTCTTTCTTGGTAGTAGACATGATCATCATTGTTTGGAATGTTTTAACAACAGAAATCTTACTGATTTTCTCCATAATTAAACGCTCATACGATTTAATATCTTTTACATAAACTTTTAAAAGAAAATCTGCCTGACCGGTTACGTGATGACACTCCGTGATTTCCTTTATTTGATTCACCTCATCTAAAAAAATTTGTATGGTGTTGTTTTTATGAAAATCTAATTGAATCTGAATAAAGGTTTTAATACCTAATCCAAGTTTTTCCTCGTCAACAAGGGCATGATAGCTTTTGATATAACCCGCCATTTCGAGCTTACGAACCCGCTCCAAAGTAGGTGCCGGTGATAAACCAATTTCCTGTGAGAGTAGCAGGTTGGTGATTCTACCATTTTCCTGTAAGATTCTTAAAATTTTAAAATCAATTTTATCTAATTCTGATGCCATATAAATTCAAAGGAGTTGAGAACACAAACATAACCAAATTATATTCTAAATATTAACAAAATTTATCTAATATATTTTAATATTATTTTTTTAGATTTACCTAAAAATAATATTAGAGCAACATAAATGCAAAGCTTTACTGAAGAGAACTACTTAAAGATTATTTATCATTTATCTGAATCGAACAATACTGTTCAAACGAATGCGATAGCTGAACAAATCCAGACCAAACCGGCATCTGTTACTGACATGATTAAAAAACTCGCGGATAAAGGTTTTGTAGATTACATCAAATATCAGGGGGTGACTTTAACCGATAGGGGCAGAAATGCAGCAATCGATATTGTAAGGAAACACCGGTTATGGGAAGTATTTTTAGTAGATAAATTAAATTTTAAATGGGATGAGGTTCATGAAGTTGCTGAAGAATTAGAACATATCAAATCGGAAGCTTTGATTGAACGTTTGGATGAATTTTTGGGTTTTCCAAAATCTGACCCCCATGGCGACCCTATTCCTGATAAAAACGGTCGGTTTGCAAAAACACAGTTTATCAAGCTAATTGATCTCAAAATCGGCGACGGTGGAACAATAACAGGTGTAAGCCAGCACAGTTCAGCGTTTTTAAAGCATTTGGAAAAACTGGGCTTAACCTTAGGGAAACAAATTCAGATTACTGATGTTACCGATTTTGACGGTTCTATGGAGATATTGGTGGCAAATAAACAAATTAACATTAGCAGAGAAGTTGCAAAACATATTTTAATCAGTACTAATGGCAAAAACTGAATCTTTAAGTGAAGTACATCAAAGCGTAGATACGAATAAAAGAAAAGGTTGGCGTAGAATTCTGGCATTTATTGGTCCTGCTTACCTAATCAGTGTAGGATATATGGATCCGGGGAACTGGGCGACAGATTTAGCCGGCGGGAGTAAATTTGGCTATCAGTTAATATGGGTGTTACTCATGTCGAACCTGATTGCTTTGTTACTCCAATCTTTAAGCGCCAGGCTTGGCATCGTAAGAGGTCTAGATCTTGCGCAGGCTTCCAAGCACGCTTATCCGCGTTGGGCCAATATCCCATTGTTTGGCCTAGCGCAAACGGCGATTATTGCATGCGACCTGGCCGAAATCATTGGAATGGCAATTGGTCTGCAGCTGTTGTTCGGACTTCCACTTATCTGGGGAATTTCGATTACGATATTCGACACTATCCTGCTACTCTTTCTGTTAAACAAGGGAATGCGCGCGATGGAAGGTTTTATTGTTTCAATGGTTTTCATTGTAGGTATTTCCTTTCTTGTGGAAATGTTTATAGTTGAACCCTCACTAAAGGAAATTGCAAAAGGTTTCGAACCTTCATTTTTGGGTGGCGATGCGCTTTATATCGCTATTGGGATTATCGGTGCAACGGTAATGCCGCACAACTTATACCTGCACTCCTCTCTGGTACAAACCAGGAAAATAGAACGCTCGAACAAGGGCATCAAAGAGGCTTTAAAATTCAACCTGATTGATACAACTGTTGCATTGAACCTGGCTTTTTTTGTGAATGCCGCCATTCTGATTCTCGCTGCAGCTGCTTTTTACACAAATGGTTTGCACGAAGTAGCCGAGATTCAGGACGCCCATAAGCTACTCTCCAACATATTTGGAAATGTAGCACCAGCTCTTTTTGCAATTGCACTTATTGCCGCGGGACAAAGTTCTACTGTTACAGGTACGTTGGCTGGCCAGATTATTATGGAAGGGCATATCAACCTGCGTATTCAACCCTGGTTACGCCGGTTAATTACCCGATTGCTGGCAATTATTCCTGCTTTTTTTACCATTTTGCATTATGGCGATGATGCTTTGGGAGGATTGCTGGTTTTAAGTCAGGTTATTTTGAGCTTACAGTTAGGTTTTGCGATCATCCCACTTATTCACTTCACATCAGACAAAAAACTGATGAAGGATTTTGCCATTAAAACATGGGTAAAGGTTTTGGCATGGGGAAGTGCTTTAGCTATTATTTCCTTAAATGTGAAGCTTGTAATTGAAGAGATCGGGGGATGGATGCAAGGAGCAAATAACTGGTGGATTTACGTTTTTGTAGTACCTGCACTGGTTGGAATTGTGTTCCTTCTTTTGTACGTTTTCTTACATCCGCTTATTGAAAAGAAAAACCGTGAAAGGCAAATGGTGCCCCATGGAAATGCACTGGAGATAGGAAAAATTGAAAAAATAAGCTATCAAAGAATTGGTATTGCGGTCGATTTTTCCAAAAATGATGTCAATACCATCAGGCATGCATTGATTCAGGGGGGCAAAGATGCCCATTATTACCTAATCCATGTTGTGGAAACCGCTGCTGCAAGATACCATGGAAAGAACACGATGGATCATGAAACACAAAGTGATGCTGACAATCTTGAAAAATACAGAACAAATCTGGAGGACCTTGGTTACGATTCAACCCCATTTATTGGTTTTGGCAGTACGGCCAAGGCCATAGCTGATATCAGCAACAAGAACGAGATTGAACTATTGGTGATGGGTGCTCACGGCCACAAGGGACTAAAAGACCTGATCTTCGGAACGACGGTGGATTCTGTCCGCCATAAAGTAAACATCCCGGTATTGATTATCAGATAGCTTATTTTTTATTAATAGTTTTAATCATCTTTTTGATTCCACCATCGCCGGCGTTATAAGCCAGTAATTTTGCTGCCGGAGAATAGAGATACATTGCAGGATACATTTTGGGTAAAAAAGCAGGAATAAACATTTGCTTTTTATCCTGAAGCACGGTTACATTCGGTTTTGTATTTAGTCCCTTTGCATAAGAATTAAAAAACTGAGGTATGATATAGGCATCATCAAGCGTGATCATGTAAATATTTACGTTCTTAAACTGCGTATAATTTTCATTCAACAATTTAGCTTCCCGTTGGCAATGTTCGCAAGTGCAGTCAAAGAGAATAAAAAGATTGGGTTTACTTTGTGTTAAGTCTTTATTGGAAAACGGCTTTCCATCCAGTTTAAAGAAAGTAAACTGAGGCAGCAACGTTGGCTGTTGGGCCCTGGCATGAATGCATAGCCCAAGGAATAATGCGAGGATCAGGTATCTGAATTTCATTTTTGTAGACTTAAAGTTCAAACTTAATTATAATTCGCAACGAAAACATACATCATTTGACCTTTTACAAACTCATGAGTTTTCTTTTTGTTGTTTTGTAAGGGAACGAAATAAAAGATAATCAAAATTATCACATCAATTTTTAAGATATTTGCAACCCGGCTTTTGAGCTGATTATAAATTATAAAATTCAAATTTTGAAAAACGATATCAACATAAAGAATAAAAGAGCTTATTTCGACTACAATTTACTAGATAAGTACGTAGCCGGCATTGCTCTTTTAGGAACAGAAATAAAAGCGATTAGACAAGGTAAGGCCAATATGACTGATGCCTTTTGTATGTTTATTGGCGGAAATCTATATGTCCGCAACCTTCACGTTTCAGAATATTCGCATAGCTCTTTTTATCACCACGATATTAAGCGTGATAGGGCATTGCTTCTTCAAAAGAAAGAGATCAGGAAACTAAAACTCAAAGGAGAGGAAAAGGGGTATACTATTGTTCCTTTGCGCATTTTTATAAATGAACGTGGCTTTGCTAAAATGGAAATTGCACTTGCTCAGGGTAAAAAGGAATTCGACAAACGCGATAGTATTAAAGACAGAGATACCAAACGTGAGCTGGATCGGGCAATGAAAAGATAATGGTTCACAACGAAGTTTAGTGATTACTGACCATTAAATAACTTCAAAACATTACCAGGCCTGATCGCCGACAAGTGGCACAAACCTGAAGGTATCTAAAACAATTTTTTCAAAATCAGTTTCGCTTACACGAATCACAGTGACCATTTTCTGGGTCTTCTCATCTCCTACCGGAATGACAAGAATACCGCCGACTTTTAATTGCTTCAGTAAAATTTCCGGAACAAGTGGTGCACCGGCTGTAACAATTATTTTATCGTAAGGAGCGTGTTTTGCAATGCCCTTTGAACCGTCACCACAATAAAACGTAGGACGATATCCCATACCAGGAAGCACCTGAATGGTTCTGTTATAAATATTTTCCTGCCTTTCAATGGTAAATACTTGAGCACCAAGCTCCATTAAGATGCAGGTTTGATATCCAGATCCTGTACCTATTTCTAAAACTTTATCATCTTTTTTAATATGGAGCAATTCGCTTTGGTAGGCTACAGTATAAGGCTGTGAAATGGTTTGTCCATCGCCAATAGGGAAAGCAATGTCCTTATAAGCCTGATTCCAGAAAGTTTCGTCAAAAAAGAAATGACGTGGAACTTTGCCAATTGCCTTAAGTACATTTTCATCCTCAATTCCACGAGACTTCAGTAATTCAACCAACTTCTTTCTCGCACCACGTTCCCGGTAATTATCAACAAATTTATAAGCCATGAAGTCTCAAAATTAGCTTTTTTAAACTGTGATACAAGGGTGGCGTCTCAATTATTGAGTGATTAAATAACGATTAGCTGAATTTGAGAACGATAGATTATCCACACGGCTACTTTGCGAATCAGTGAACGACGGTTAATAAGGATCAACGTCAATTTGTGTAAAAATACCCTTGAATTCTTTAGTGGCATTAAACTCTGTTAGGGTTTCACGCAAAGCGTCTTTTACCTTTTGTATAGCTGTATGCCTGTCTGCCTTAATAATAATTTGTTTGATGTACAGGTTTCGCACCCTGCTTACAAGTGGTTGCTCAGGTCCGAGCACACGCTTCCCAAATTTTGCCTTTAAAATATTAGCCAGTGTAAGTGCTGCATGATCCAGCACATGCGAATCTTTATGCTTGATGTAAAGAAAGATCATTCTGGAAAAAGGAGGATATAAGAAACGTTCCCTTTCAGCAATCTCATCGTTGTACATACCTACATAGTCATTGTTCACTACCTGTTTAATAATCCTGTTATCCGCGTCGTATGTCTGAATACAAACATTACCCTGATCAGCTCTCCTACCAGCCCTTCCAGCCACCTGCGCAAGCAATTGAAAACTTCTTTCGTAGGCCCTAAAGTCGGGATATCCTAGAAGCGTATCTGCATTAATTACGCCGATTAAATTCAGATTATCAAAATCCAGACCTTTAGCTACCATTTGTGTTCCAATCAAAATATCTGTTTTTTTATCCTGGAAGTCATTCAGTATCTGTTGCAAACCATTTTTCGTTCTGGTACTGTCCATATCCAAACGTGCAATATTCACATCAGGGTAAAGCAATTTTAGTTCTTCTTCAATCCGTTCGGTTCCGAAGCCCTTTTGTTCAACGTGTACAGATCCACAGGCCGGGCAAATATTAACACTGCTTTGGTGGAAACCACAATAGTGGCAATGGAGCTTTCCGCTACTTTTATGATAGGTTAAACTCACATCGCAATTGACACATTTCGGCGTGTAGCCGCAAGTTGCACAGATTAGGATGGTGGCATAGCCCCTCCTGTTTTGAAAAAGAACAATCTGCTCCTTTTTAGACAGCGCAAGATCAATGTCCTTGATGAGCACACTGGAGAAATAAGAAACCATAGATTTCTTTTTAGTTTCTTCGGATATACTCACCACCTGCTGATTGGGCAACTGAACACCCCCGAATCGCTCCTTCATCTCTACCAGACCATATTTGCCTTGTAACGCATTATAGTAACTTTCCAATGAAGGCGTTGCCGAGCCAAGTATTACTTTAGCCTGGTGAAGGTGAGCCAAATAGATCGATGCATCCCGGGCCTGGTAGCGCGGCGCAGGATCATATTGTTTATATGATGGTTCATGTTCCTCATCCACAACAATCAACTTCAAATGCTGAAATGGGAGAAAGACAGCTGAACGGGCACCTAAAATCACTTTAAAAGCCCCTGTTCTTACCTTATTCCAAATTTCTACACGTTCACTATTGTTAAATTTAGAGTGATAAACCCCAATGGTATTTCCGAAATATCGTTTTATACGCTCCACAATCTGTGTGGTTAAAGCAATTTCGGGCAGCAAAAACAAAACCTGTCCGTCAGTATTTTGAATAATTTCTTCAATCAGTTTGATGTAAACCTGCGTTTTGCCAGAGGCAGTAACGCCATGGAGCAGTACCACATCTTTTTCTCCAAAAGCTTGATTAATTTGATTCAGTGCAGTTTCCTGACCTGCATTCAGCTGAAAACTGGAATGAAATTCATCACCATTGAAAGCCAAACGGCTTACAGGGCGTTTCATCACCATAAAAATATCTTTGTCTGTTAAAGCTTTTAATGCTCCTGCGCCGCAGTTACTTTCTTCTAATAAGGTTTCTTTAGCAATTGGAAGGTTAGTTTTTTGCAGCTTTAAATAAGCTAATAAGGCATCCAGCTGTTTAGGTGCACGTTCTAAAACGGCAAACAACTGTTTTAAATTATCCTGGTCGTTGTAAAAATCATTTAAAACAATGAATGATTTGAGAAGGGGTTTATATTTCTGAACAACTTCTTCTGCCACCAGAATCAATTCTTTATCCAACAATCCATTAATAAGGGGATATATCGTTTTTTGACCTAAAAGCTTGGAAACGTCATTCACCGTAAGTTTCTGCTGTTTTTTTAAGGCACTAATAATCACTTCCTCTTTTTCACTCAATGCAATTTCATCACTAAAATCCTCACGGAGAACCAATATAGTTTCACTGGCCAGTTTTAAACTTGCTGGCAAGGCGGCCGACATAACATCCCCCTCATTGCACATGTAATAACCAGTCATCCAACTCCAGAATTTGAGTTGTGCAGGCGTAATCACCGGCTCAGCATCTATTACATCAATGATGTACTTAGCCTCATAAGCATGGGGTGGCTGCGTGGAAATGGCCCTGATCAGTGCAGTATAAATTTTGTGTTTACCAAATTGTACAACAACTCTTTTGCCGATTTCTACCTGGTCGTTCAGATCGAAAGGAACACGATAGGTATAGTTTTTCGCCAGAGATAAAGGCAAAATAACTTCAACAAAAAGTGTTTCTCTTTCTGTAAAAATGTCGATCCCGAAATTGTCCATTATTTATCTTTAAATGCTGCAAAAAACAACATTACCCATCCCAGTACAAAAAGTAAGCCTCCAATTGGTGTTACCGGTCCAATTAAATTTACAAAATCCAGTTTTAAAATGCTCCGGGTAGCCAGCAAATAAAGCGAACCCGAAAACAAAATAACCCCGAAGGTAAAACAGAAATAAGCGATATTAATCAGCTTATTACGGTAACGTGCAAAGGTAGAGAGGTACAATAGCGCAAAGGTATGGTAAAACTGATAGTCAACTCCTTTTTGCCAGATTTCAAGCGCAGGGCCATCAATCAGTGCTTTTAAGCCATGTGCTCCGAAAGCACCAAGTAAAACAGCAACAAATCCAAAAAAAGAAGCAGTAAGTATTATTCGTTTATTCATATCTGTTTGCGCCCAAGGCAAACGCTAAATTAATAAATTGGCAAAGAACTTCTCACTAATCAATGTAATAAATTAAATTTGTTGCATAGCAAATGAAAAAGATCATTATTTTAGTAATCGCTTTATTTTTAGGAATTGCCTTTATGGCGTATTACTATTTTTCTAAATTAAACATTGAAAACAACGCCAAAGACCTGGCTTTACAATCGGCTACCAATAATGCAGCGCTGGTGTTTTCATTCAAAAACGATAAAAGTTTCTACGAAATCATAGGGAGCCAACATATCCTGCAACAAGTACTTGGTACTGAAAAAACGATGTACTTAAATATACTAAAAGAAAGTATTGTGAATGATGTTACTTTAAACAGGTTCATTCAGGATCAACCTGTGTATGTAAGTATTCTACCAGACTCAAATAAAACGCTTAACTATTTATTAACGGCGCAGATCAGATCTGATTTTAAAATTGAAAAGCTCTACGACTATTTGAAACTTGTCCGTAAAATATCCAAAAAGGAAGGAGATCTATATGTACTTAAATTAAATGATAGTTTGGATGTGTACCTTGGAATTCAGGGAGAGGTGATTACTTTATCAACATCCAGAAACCTGGTCGAAGATGCAGCGGTAAGACTCATAGAGAACCCCTTCACGGCATACATTAAAGAAAATAGTCAAATCAGCACAAATGCACTGTTAACACTTTACATCAATTTGAACAAAGCACCTTTACTGCTTAAAAATATTATCGCAGGAAACCTTAACGGAGAGTTGTCTGTGTTCGATAAACAGAACAGTTTTGCATCTCTAAATTACAATTTCAGTAAAGAAAAGCTTCTTTTTAATGGAAGCAATCAAATTGAGGACAGAAACAACTATCTCACTTTATTCGAAAACACACCAGCGCAAGCTACGAGTATTCAGAATATTCTACCAGAAAACACGGCTAATTTTACCCTTTATGCCTTTGATAATTATCAGACTTGGTTAAAAAAACTAATCAGTATTCAATCGCAAAACCGCGACACTAAAAAAGTACAGGCTACTATACAGAAAATAAAAAATGAATACCGGATTGATCTGAATGCGGTTTTTCCTGCCTACACTAAAAATCAATTCATACTTTTTCAGCTGAGCACAACCGAAAAACTCGGAGCCATTGCCTTGACCAATGGTGAAAAAGTTAAACAACTGTTACTGGATGCCAGCGCTGACTATAGTGAGGATGTGAAGTTATTTAAAGCATCTGACATGTTATTTAGCTATTTCGGAGAACCATTTAAAAAATTCGGCAGACCCTATTATACCGTTATCGATAATTATTTAATTGTTGCAAACAATGCAAGCACTGTACAGGTATTTTTAAATGATTACAAGAATAACAGGCTGCTTATTCAAACACCATCTTACCTCGATGCCATGAATCAGATTACAAGCACATCTAACGTGTTCTATTACATTAATACGAAGAATTCGGCAAACTTATTCAGGAATAGCATTAACCTGCCATTTTATCGCCATTTAAAAGCTGATAGCGGGTTAAAAAGCTTCGATACGTTTTGTTATCAAATGAGTGCAGACCGAAATAAATTTGCAACTAACCTGCTATTAAACAAATATTTAAAACCACAAATACCAGATTCGTTAAGCAACCGTTAATAAGAAAACAAGCCAGAAAACTAATTTAGATGAAGAAACTTTTACTTATGTTGCTGGCTGTGGCCGGCTTTCAATATGCGAACGCCCAACAATATGCACTTTTTGGCAGCAAAACAATGTTCGATGCCTTCGAAAACCCCTCACAAAAATCTTTCACTCTGGATTCGTCGAGGAAATTCTCCTCAAACTTCTTTTTACCCTACTTTGGCACAAATGCGCTTAATAAAGGAACATCCAAATACGCACTACGAAGACTTACACAGGAAGGGATTTATGATACCAGGTCACTACCTCTTGGTACCGGTGAATACAACCATTTTTATCAAAACAGCAATATCTATGTAGCTGCTTTCAGGTTGTTTAAATCGTATAAATACCAGAAGGAACTGGGCTTTGCCTGGCAAATCAGATCAGATTCTCAGATAGATTATACCAATGAAAGCCTGGCAATATTCGATTCATACAAAAGGTTTAATGAGGGACAGGAGTACAACGATATTTTTAATTCAAAAGGATACGAGCAAACCTACCACCAGTTCAGTATTACTTACCGGGAAAACTGGAATAAAAGACTCGCTTTTGGTGTTAAAGCAAGTCTATTGAGCGGTATTTTATATAACAAGTTAAATGTAACCGATTCTTACCTTTATGTCGACCCAGAGTCTGAATCTTTACTGATTGGTTTAGCGGGAACGTATTCAGCCAATTTCAGTGATACTAAAGAAATAGATAAAAAAACATTCTTTCCAACCTTTAAAAATCCGGGGATATCACTTTCCTTCGGTACAAATTACACCACTAAGAAGGGTTTGTTTTTGATGGCGAACATCAAAGACCTGGGTTTTATCTGGTGGAGAAGCAATACGCAACGAACCACAATAAACCAGTTCAAACCAATAAACGATCTTGAATTTGCGGATACCGACCAACAGATTACCGATTTATTTTTGCTGAATCAGACTCCACAGAAATTCCTTGCGCCTACAAATGCAAAAATCGATGTGTATGCATCAAGAAGGTATGGGTTCTATAAGCCTGCTTTTGTAGCTTCGAAAAATCTGTTTTATAAAGGGGGTGACATTGCATTTGTGAACGAATTTATCGCCAACAATTTCTCGGGTAGCATAACACCTCTATACAACCTGAACGACGTTTTTATGGTGGGCTTACAAGCCAAGTATCAGACCCCAAATTTTGAGCTTTTCTTAGGTACCGACGACCTGGTGGCCACAAGCTTTCAAACTATAGGTACTATTAAAAGTGATGCTACAGTAGGTTCCGGACCTAACGGAGCATCGTTTTATATGGGTGTAGGTATCAAATTTGGTAATACAGTTAATCATCCTCAGTTCAGCGATATCATGCCAGGTATCAATGATAAAAACGAGGGAAGCTTTTTCAGAAATCTTTTCGGAATTTTTAAAAGAAAGTAATCAGACTTTACTTTTGGGCTGGGTAACTACAAAGTCCTTTAAATAAAAAGGCTCAAAGTAGGCCACATCCTCAAAACTCCCGCTTTGGTAGGCTTTGTCTGCCAAAGCACACATATATTTGGAGGAGTTAAAATTACCGGCGTTGAAGGCGGCATTTTCAGAAACCAGTGTTTCTGCACATTTCGCAGCACCATCGCCAATAAAGGTAACCTGATGCTGAGATAATGTATCGCTGAAGCTGCTTTCATCTATGATTTTTGCCGACGTAGGCTCCAGAATATCAAGATTGCTATCGAAAATACTGGTATATACTTCCATTCGGCGTGCATCAATCATGGGGCAGATCAAACCCGAATAGCCTGGGTATTCAGCCACAAAGCCTGCTGCCATCATACGTAGGGTCTCAATGGCAATTAAAGGTTTTTCCAGGGCATAGCACAGGCCTTTTGCCGTAGAAACACCAATCCTCAATCCTGTGTACGACCCCGGCCCTTTGCTTACTGCAACAGCATCAAGGTCAGCATAAGTTAAAGCCGCCGATTGCATAACCTCTTCAATAAATAAAGTGAGGTTGCTTGCGTGTAAATTCTGCCCGTTTTGCTCCTTAACAGAAACTATTTTCCCATTGATTGATAAAGCAACAGAACAAACCTGCGTAGCTGTTTCTATTAGAAGTATGTTAGCCATGCCGCAAATATAAGGTAAAAGGTGGAAGGTTAAAAGCTAAGGGTGCATTAAGGAACCCGTAATGATTTGTAATCAGGGCACAGGATCGTGCCCATGCTTGCCCCAGGGATGACAGCGGCCTATGCGTTTCAACGCCATCCAGCCACCCTTAAACGGGCCATACTTCCGGATGGCTTCTATGCCATACTGCGAACAGGTTGGTGTAAATCTGCAGTTGGCACCCAACATCGGTGAAATGGCATATTGATAAACTCTTATCAGGCCCAGGAATAACCATCCAAATACTTTATTGATGATGCTCATCAGGATGAATGAGTGTTTTAAAACGTTTGAACGTAGCGATCAGTTTCTTTTGCATAAACGCAAACTCGTATTTGCTTTTACCTACAAACTGAATGGAAAAGAGTAATAAACCTTTATCTAGAGGCAACTGATTATAGAATTCTTCCTGCTTATTCAGGCGGTAAGCCTCGCGGATGCGGCGTTTAAGTAAATTACGATCTACTGCCCGCTTATACCTTTTTTTAGGAACGTTAATCACTACCTGAGCTTTAACCTCAGCAGGCGATTCGATAAAAAGATAAGAAATACGAAAGGGATATAATAAAAAAGAAGAACCGTTCTTAAACAGCAGATCTAAATGTTTTCTGCTGCATAACCGTTCTTCTTTATTGAATGTGTACATATATTCTTGATTGATAATTGCAGATTTGATCTGCAGCTTCCGGGAGTCCGGAAAAGCAATCAAAAATTATGCTTTATGCTTGCGTTCGTCAGAAACTGTTAATCTTTTTCTTCCTTTAGCACGACGTGATGCTAATACTCGTCTGCCGTTAGCTGTTGCCATTCTTTCGCGGAAGCCGTGTTTGTTTCTTCTCTTTCTTTGCGAAGGTTGGTATGTTCTTTTCATGACTGTATATTATCTTATTATAATTTCAAAATTAAGAGGTGCAAATATAAAGCGATTTCTCTACAATTGCAAGTCTGATTAATTTTATTTTTTAATTAAAATCAAATGTAGTAATTCTTTTTAAATTCAGCCTGACCTTTCTATCTCCAACCAAAAAAAACTGAATAAAACGAATCTCCAATGGCTATGAAGTTACATAAAGCGATCTTACAACCCTAATGCAGCTTTCAATTTTACGTAACCCGTTTTACTCACAGGCAGCCAGATATCAGATTTGAGCAGCACCACATAACTATCTTTTTCTTTAAGCTCGATTTTGGTAACTTGGGCTAAATTGATGATATACGAACGGTGGATACGGATAAACTGACTCGGATCTAAAGTCTGTTCAAAATAACTCATCGTCTTATTTTTAAAAAATGCGCCATCAGTTGTACTCAGCTTTACGTAGTCATCATCAGCTTCAAGGTAGTTAATATCTCCTGTTGGAATAATTTTGATTACGCCATCTTTTTTTACCACTACCCTGTTATTTTGCGCAGGGCTCAACGCCGCTGCATCTAAAACTGCCTCCGTATTTTCCGTCTGACTGAGTCGTGAAGGTAATTTTTTCATCGCCGCATCGAAACGCCCTTTATCAATTGGTTTCAACAAATAATCAACCGCATTAACTTCAAAGGCCTTTATCGCGTATTCATCAAAAGCAGTTGTAAAAATTACAGCAGGTTTATCCTCTACAAGTTCCAGCATTTCGAAGCCACTTATTTTTGGCATCTGAATATCCAGAAAAATCAGATCTGGTTTATGGGCTGAAATTGCTTTCAATCCTTCAAATCCATCGCAACATTCGGCAACAACTTCAATTTCAGGATGATCCGTAAGATAAAACTTAACAATATCTCTGGCTAAAGGTTCATCATCAATTAGAATCGTTCTGATCATTTTTCTGAGGGATTTTTAAGGTGGTAATATATAAATTATTTGCCTCAATTTCCGTTTGCAATAAATGTGGATTGGCAAACAGCAAATATAATCTTCTTTTAATAGCGCTCAATCCAAATCCTGTACCGCCTGCAGCTTTCATTTCAGGATCAAATGGATTCTGAACACGTAACTCGAGAATATTACGGTCTACAGTAACATCAACTTTAATAGTAATCCCTGCAGATGTATTATACAATCCAAATTTAATCGCATTCTCAACAATTGGTTGAAGCAATGTTCCCGGTAAACATAAGTTCAGTGTGTCTTCCGCTACGTTTACCTCAATATTTAACCTGTGACTAAATCTCACCTTCTCAATATCCAGGTATAGCTGAATGTATTCCATTTCTTCCTCAACAGACACCCATAATTCATCATCGCGTTTCAGGGTTCCGCGAAGAAATGAAGCCAGCTTGGTAATCATGACTCCCGCCTCTTTGGGATTTACCATGGTAAGGGCGAATACGGAATTTAAGCTATTGAACAAAAAGTGAGGTTGAAGTTGATGACGAAGTTTATTGAGCTCGGCTTCCTTAGCCAGGGTTTTGGCGGCAGATAACCTTTCATGCGTTTCAGATTGTTCTTCCAGCCGATACCAAAGAATATTGGCCAATGCACACCAGCCTAAACACATAAATGATATTAAGCCACGAAATGCAAAAGAGAAGTTATAGAAATCAATATATTCTTTGAAATCAGAAAACACATATATAACAGAGTACTTGGCTGCATAAACAATTACAAAAGTTAAAGCCAGGGTAATAATCAGCACATATAGGATACGTTCGTTTTTGGGCTGATAATATCCAAGCATATTGCTTATTGCAATGCAGGCCATCACCAGCAAAAAGTTACTTACAAAGCTGTCGGCAAAGGAAATTAACCAAGAAAAGTTAACTACATAATGCAACCCGACAGTACACAACACAAACCATGCAATGGCTATGATAAGGGCTGTTTTTTGTATTCTGGGTACGGAAAGAGGTCTAGTTGTCAAAGCGTGTTTAGTTAATGGTAATTTACTGAATAAGCCGGGCAAAATAAATTCTGCCCGGAATTTTGGTCAAATACTTTAAAAACTTTTAATTTCAATTCCACCGAACAGCACTGTACCATCCAGATACAATGTTTTTTGCATCTGATCTATCGGTAGCATATGCCCGCGCTTATCTTCCACACTTCCAAAAATTGCAGTAACATTCGATTTTATCGCCCAGGTTGGCGGAACAATCAGTTTAATACCACCAAAAACTGCAGTTACATCCAGCGAGGCCCGTTCATTAAAGTCAGCCTGCGTCATGATGATGTCTGCACCGCCAAAAACCGCAGAAATATCGCCTCCTTTAAAATCTTTAGAGTAAACGGTCTGATTTGATCCACCAAATACTGCAGTAACATCAATGATATCATGTCCCGTTGGTTGCTGACCTCCTTCACTATAACCTGTATCTGCACCCGGGTTAATACCGAAGTCGGATTTCAGGTTCTCTTTAAAACTTTTTTTACTTCTGAGTGAATCTTTTGGACGGATGATCAAAAACCCACCGAGGATAACCAAACCAAAACCTAATGCATATTTAGACACATCGATATCAAAGCCCATATTATCAATGGTATTGTACGAGCCAATTAAAACTAATATCAGCCAGCCGACACCTTTAAAATGTCGCTTAACACCCAAAAACAAGCCTAAAGCAATTAAAAATGTCCAGAAACTGAATACCCAGTTTGGAATATCCAGTCCCATATTATCAAGCAGTAAGGCAAGCCCAATGATTACGATAACCAAACCACTTAACACCCGACCGGAACTTTTAGCCGAAGGTTGCCTGTTTATATTTAGATTTTCCATTTGTTATAATATTTAATACCCAAAAGTATTGATAAGAGATTACAACTGCCACAGGCTTCCTCTAAAGATTTGAAGAATAACGGTGAGTAACAGCATTTCATCGGTGAAAAATATTTACCTATTTTGAGAGCATGAAATATTTGTTAATAGTAATAGGATTAAGCCTGCCGTGCCTGTGTTTTGCACAGGATATGAATACACAATTTAAAATTTACAGCATTAAAAAGCAAAAAGTGGTTTCCCTAAGTGAAATCATAGCCGACATGAGCAAAAGAGATGTATTATTTTTTGGCGAAGAACATAACGATTCAGTAGGACATTATCTGGAAGCAGAAATATTCAAGCTATTAAACCAAAAGTATCCGAATCAAATTGCTTTAAGCCTCGAAATGTTTCATACAGATATTCAGCCGGTGATAGATGAGTACCTTGCTGACGCTATTTCTGAAAAGAATTTTATTAAAGAAGGCAGAGCCTGGTCAAACTATAGTGATTACAAAGCCCTAATTGAATATGCCAAATCGAGCAAACTGGCTGTTATTGGGGCTAATGCTGCCGCAAGGTATAGTAATGCGGTAACGAAAGGTGGATTAGGTGCTCTCCAGTCATTTCCAAAATCATCCCTCGCATTTTTGCCTCCAGTTCCTATTGATACAGCATCCGGGAGATATTATGAAAAATTTACAGATTTACTCGGCGGGCACAGTATGGGAACAATGAAAGTGTACCAAACTCAAAACTTCTGGGATGCCACCATGGCATGGTCAATCAGCAAATTCCTGAAAAATAATAAATCGGCTAAAGTGTTTCAGATCAATGGTCGCTTTCACAGCGATGAAAAGTTAGGAACGGTGGCGCAGTTAGTACGCTATGCACCTAAAGCCAGCATGCTGAACATATCAGCTTTTCCAGATGATGGCTTTGAAAATCCAGACTGGAGTAAATTTAGCAACCTCGGAGATTACGTGATTATCACAAACCCGAAAGTAAAAAGAAGCTATTAAGTTGATATCAAATAAAAAATCCGCCTTTCGGGCGGATTTTTTATTATGCTTTTGCTTTTAGCAAATCTCTTATTTCTGTTAGCAATACTTCTTCTTTAGTTGGTGCCGGAGGTGCGGCAGGTGCAGCGACCTCTTTTTTCTTGAGGTTATTTGCGGCTTTTATAATGATAAATAATACCAGTGCTACAATAATGAAGGAGATTACCTGAGATAGGAAGTTCCCGTATTTGATTGCGGTTCCCGGAATAGTCAGTTTACTCAAATCTTCCAATCCTGCAGCCTTTAAAGCGGGACCTAATACAGCCGGAGTGATAATATCTTCTACCAGCGAACTTACAATCTTACTAAAAGCAGCACCAATAATTACACCGACAGCTAAATCCAGTACATTACCTTTAACTGCAAAATCTCTAAATTCTTTTACAAACCCCATAAATTAAATTTTTAGTATTTTTATTTTCAAATTAGCAAACATAATGCCCATGCAAATGTTTAAGGGATGATTTTAAAACCAAACATAACAAAAGCATTTGATTAATTCCCAAAATATCTGAAATGATTTGTTTATTTTTGCTCCAATTCTATTACTACATATGCTAAAGCAACATTTACAACAAAAGTTATTACAAAAGTTATCACCCCAACAAATTCAGTTTATTAAGTTGTTGCAGGTGCCAACCGTTGCTTTAGATACCCGCGTTAAAGAAGAACTAGAAGAAAATCCAGCACTTGAAGATCCAAGTTTAATGACTCAGGATGAGCCGAAAGGCGAGTACGATGATTTGAACGACACCTCTGAAAATTTCGAAAACTCGTCCGAAGAAAGTGGCATGGATGAGTTTAATGTTGATGACTATCTGCAAGATGATAGCGCTAACGACTACAGCACCAACTACAATAACGGCGACGATGATGAGGAGAAAAAAGAAACACCTATTGCGATAGAAAGTACCTTTTTTGAAAGCCTGCAGGAGCAACTGGACCTGGTACCGTTATCTGATCAGGATTTTATTATTGGAAAACAGATTATAGGCAGTTTAGATGATGATGGCTACTTGCGCCGCCCCTTAAGCTCAATGATCGATGACCTGGCATTTTCACAGAATGTAATGGTGGAGGAAGAAGATGTATTGGAAATGCTGAAACTGATTCAAAGCTTCGACCCTCCGGGAATTGGCGCCAGGGATTTAAAAGAATGCCTGCTTATCCAGCTTAAAAGGAAAGATGCAAGCAACCCGATCATCGTTAAGGCCATGAACGTTGTGGAGAATTACCTGGACGAATTTACACGCAAGCATTACGATAAACTGGAAAAGAGTCTGGGACTTGATAGCGAGGAGCTGAAAGAAGTGGTGAATGAGATTTTGCGTCTAAATCCTAAACCAGGTGATGCCAACCAGGTGACAACAAAGCAAATGCAGATCATCCCTGATTTTCACATCAGTAATAATGATGGCATATTAATTCTGACACTCAACTCAAAAAACGCACCTGAGCTTAAAGTAAGCCGCTCCTACCAGGAAATGTTCGAGCATTATGATAAGGCTGCTTCAAAAGATAAAAAGCTTAAGGAAGCCGTTCAGTTTGTAAAACAAAAACTCGATTCAGCAAAGTGGTTTATCGATGCCATCAAGCAAAGGCAGCAAACCTTGCTGAAAACAATGAATGCCATCATGCATTATCAGTATGAATACTTCTTAACGGCAGACGAGCGTAAAATGCGTCCTATGATTTTGAAAGATATTGCTGATAAAATCGATATGGATATCTCGACTGTATCAAGGGTAGCCAATTCAAAATACGTTCAAACCGAATTCGGCACATTTTTGCTTAAATCCTTTTTCTCTGAAGCTATTCAAACCGAAAACGGAGAAGAAGTTTCTAATAAAGAAGTGAAAAAAATTCTTGAAGATTGTATTGGTAATGAAGACAAACGCAAACCGCTTGCCGATGAAAAGTTAACTGAAATCCTGAAAGACAGAGGTTATAACATCGCCCGCAGAACCGTTGCAAAGTATCGCGAGCAAATGAATATCCCGGTTGCCCGCCTGAGAAAAGAACTGTAATTTACACCCTACTTCAAAACTGCCGGAAAAGCGATTCGTGTTAAAAGTCATGCATTCGTCTGCTGCAAGCCAAAACCGCTTTACCAGATTTTAATGTAAGACGGAACTTTGTAAATATTGTTCAACATCAGTCCAAGTACAATTTCATGGCTGCCATTGCTGACCTGATTCAGATCTGAAGTTGTAAAATCGTATGAGTAAGTCAGATTAACAATTTTGCCGATATTGAATCCTGCCATCGCGGCAAATGAATCGTCTTTCCGGTAACTTCCACCCAGCCAGAAACGATCTCTGAAAGCAATCTTCATATTTAAATCAAATGAAACCGGACTCGGTTCAACGTATTTGATCATTACCGAGGGAATGGCTGCAATTTCATCGTCGAAGAAAAACTTATACCCTGCAGTAGCAAAGTAATGCGGAACCTCTTTCCCAACATTGTATGATTCATCGCCGGTAAAGCTCAGGGTTTGTGGCAAAATCTGCTGAACAGATAAACCTGCAAACAATCGTGCCCCATATAACCATAAACCGATACTGAGGTCAGGTTTAACCTGATTTATTAACGCTCTGTTCAGTGCCGGATCATAAGGTGTATCAAAAGTTAAGGCAGCAACATCCAATGAAATACTGGAAATACCGGCGGCAACGCCTGCAGATAAATTAAAGTTATTATTAAGCTGTAAATGGTAGGCATAGGTGACGTTTGCATCTACCCGTTTTATTGGCCCTGTTTTATCTAATACAGCAGTTACGCCCATACCATGATGAGAAGGCGACGAAGTATAATTTTGCGTGTAATTTCGGTCCATTGGATTTCCTGTTTGTTCCGGAAAAGAAGTCAGTGCATTACTCCAAAGCTGATTATCGCCTAGTGCCCAATGCGCTGATACAAATGATGTTTGTGGAGCATCATTAATACCTGCCCATTGCTTCCGGTAACCTGCCTTAAAATCCATATAATTTTCTATTCCAGATAAGGCAGGATTGAGCAGATACTGGTTAAATATATACTGTGTATACTGGGGTTTCTGCTGTGAAAACCCTTTAAATGAAAGAGAGAGTGCTAAAATAAGAATGAGCTTTTTCAAAATTTTATCTGATAATTGTTAATGGTCCTGTCACTGTTTTGCGGCCGTTGCGCGGATTGATGATATAATAATATACACCTACGGGCAATGGTTGATTCTGGTAATTTCCGTCGAATGGAGTCTGATATCCGCTACTGGAAAACACTTTGTTTCCGTTACGATTGAAGATCTCTACCGTAGCAAGCGGGTACGATTCTAAATATTTGATCAGCCATACATCATTCACTCCATCCCCATTAGGCGTAAATGCATTTGGCGGGTTTATACTTTGCAATACTTTAACCAGAACGGATGAGGTTGCCGTACAGCCATCGGGCTGTGTAGTTACAGTAAGGGTGTACTCAGTATCTTTTTCTGGTGCTGCAACAGGGTTTAGTACATCCGCACGGTTAAGCCCCAGTGCCGGAGACCAGCTGTAACTTAAGTTTTTCCCTTCTGCTGTGGCAGGAATGGGAAGCTGACCACCAGCCAGAATGTAAATGGTTTCCCCCACATCAGCTACAGGCGACTCATAAACCTCAATAGTTTTAGTCACTGAATTTTCGCAACTATTATCAGCCTTAAAGGTATAGGTAATCATATGACTTCCAGGCCCGGCAACTTTCGGATTATATAAACCATCTTCAGCCATTCCTTTCCCATCACTCGTGTAAATCCCTTTCCCAATTATTCCTGAAGTTTCGTTGGCATAGCTAAACATCACAGTGCCATCATTTTCACAAACTGAAGCCATATCATTAAATGAAATCTGAGGCACAGGCTTCAAGGTAATTTCCTGTATAGACTCTTTTGTACAAACCGAATTGTCTCCAGTATAACCCACAATTCTAATCGAATGTTTCTGAACCTGATTTCCTCCGAAAGCATCATAAGTCAAATGAATTTCATCAGTATTA
Source organism: Pedobacter frigidisoli (assembly GCF_032678525.1). GTDB lineage: Bacteria > Bacteroidota > Bacteroidia > Sphingobacteriales > Sphingobacteriaceae > Pedobacter > Pedobacter frigidisoli_A. The sequence continues at coordinate 858,208 of NZ_JAVTSE010000001.1, read as the reverse complement.
TTGGGGTACATTACCGTTTTAGTAATCGTGTTGACTCCTGTTGCATTGTAATCTTTGTAAATCTCGAGTTTTACAACTTTCCCTACCAGCGCAGTAAAACCGCTCCTGATCACAACATCATTATTACTGCATAAATTATCAATATTTAGCACCGTAAATTCAGCTTTATCTACCCGCCCGTTAACCGTAAAAGATTTAGAACTGGTATTTTCACATCCGTTAGAGTTAATGATGGTGAGTTTGACTTCATAAGGACCAGGATTTACATACTGATGCTTACCATCTCTCTCGGTTGATGTATTTGCTCCACTCGACGGGTCGCCGAAATCCCATTTATAAGTAAAGGTTCCTGCGCCATCTAAAGCATCTACCGAGGTATTTACAAACGTGGTTAAGCCATCACTCGAACATACGTCGGGCAAAGTAAAATCTGCCGATGGAATTGCCGTAATGTCAATCCTTTTTTCAAATGTTGTACCACTGCAGCCAGCGCTGCTGGTGGTGTATAGCTTTACTGTATATGTACCCGTTTTGGTAAATACATGGGTAAATGGCTTACTGTCTGTTCTAGGTTCAGGATTTGTTCCATCGTTGAAATCCCATTTCCAGAAAGATACTGATGATGTATTAACAGCATTATCTACGGTAGACTGATCAGTAAAAGCAACCGGTACATTGACACAGCCTACAGCAGGGGCATCAAACTTGCTTTGAGAGACCGGGTAAACTTCCACTTTCTTTTCTATCACATCTGACCAGCATCCCCCCGAATTGGATACAGATAATTTAATTATATGAGATCCAATCGTTTTAAATGTGTAGTTAGGACTTTCTGTCTCAATAACTTCATCATCAAATTGCCACTTCCATTTCGTCAAGGGCGCGTTGGCACTGGCGTTTACGATTACTGGTGTTACGGAATTGCCCAGGCATACCCGTTCCGACACATTAAAATTGCCATCAGGCTTTTCATAAATAATAAAACCACTGCTAATCGTTTCCATGTTACCACAATTATTAGCATTCTTATAGGTAACCTGTACACTAAAATTATATTCACCTGCTTTGTTTAGATCTATCTCATCAGGAAAATTGTAAGTGTAAAATTGAAGGCCGTCTTTGGTAGTGGGAATTGCAACCGGATTCGTTTGCTTAATAGTATTAGCCCCATCTAAATTCCAAATCAGTTCATTAGCCTCACCCGTAAGATTGATCTTAACTTTAAATCCTTCCCCAGCGCATCCCGATGTTATGGTATTCTCTGCAAGATCAGTTGCCTGAAAAGTATAACTCTGAACGTTTGCACCTGCAAGATATGCATATGACTCAACAACACCGTATCCATAAGCAATGGCTGAAAACCCGCCACTCGCAGTAAGTCTGTGCTGAGCCTGTAAACCTGTTACATCTATTACGGCATAACTATAATCGGAGTTAGCAATCGCATTAAACGATGAAGTGTAAGCAGTACCATCTAATTTAAATGATGCAACTTCTGCAGTTTTGATCACCACATTAATAAAGTATTTATTGATGTTGGTTTTTGTACCAAGAAAGCTCTTTATGTCAGAGAACACTGTAATATCATTAAGCGTTTGCTCAACTGGGTTTAACACCGTTATTTCCGGATCACCGGGGAAAGGTGCATTTGCATTGGCCCCTGTGTTACTTGGATTACAAGTCTGGGAAGTTTGATAATGAGCAAGGGCAATTGAACGATCACTGGATATTACATTGGGTGTTGTTGAATAAAAACTGATGATCGAACCCTTTTTATATGGATTAGATAAAGTGGTTCCATTTGCAGATGTGGTACTCCCATTTACAGTTACAGTAGTATTATCCTCAGCAACAATTATTCTAAATGCATCAGTATTTCCATGTAACGTATTATAAAATGGTGAAGTAACAAAGTTTTTTCCCCATGCAGATACAGGAAACAACTGTTGATATAGATTATCTCCACCTGATGGAGTTCGCGAGTTACCAGATTCACAAAACGCAACCCAACTATTTCCTGAAAACACAGCAATCGGTTTGCAGTCTCCCTCAGAACTGATATAAGTTCCCGAGAGATCATCAACAGCCTGATACTGATAAATCTGGCCTTTGTTTAGGGTGATGCTGAAAAGTACCCCTGCTGCATGTCCTCCGGTCCTGGAAGTCTGTTTCGGAATTATGTTGATTACCGTATTATCTACAGTCGCCAAAATACTAAACTCCGAGTAAATATTTGCTCCTTTATTTCCAAGGTTTTCATGAGAGAACACATAATATTCTTTACCTAGGGTAGTCGTTGGAATCACCATTGTTCCACCAGTCCTGTTATTGTTATAGATGATGCAATACAGAGATATCTGCAGATCAGTCTCAACATGAACGGCCATATTCGATTCTACAACCTCAGAACTTTCGATATAAACATTAATTGAATTTGGATCAATAACAATAGGTGCTGAGCTATTGGCATTTATTGTTCCCGAAGCAACTACTGTATTGCCGACAGATATCTTGTAATTTGTTTTGTAATCTGCAGATAAAATTAGATTCATCCTCGAACTTTTACCATCAACATGTGCAGAATAAGGCAGATAAAAATCTTTTCCCTTGTTGGAGGTTGCTTGCCCGAAAACGGTAACCGGCAACAGAAATAATAGATAAACACCAACCAATAGCCAAAGCTTATACATTATTTTACTAGTTAATTTGGCTTATGAAAGACATTTTATTCTAAATAGATATGCAATATACCATTTAAACAATAGAACAAAAAAGACAATAATGGAAATTTAACACTTTTTATATTGTGCAAAGAAAGAAACTCAAGATCATGAAAAGATCTTAATCCATCAATTGGTACAGAAATACGTGAGAATATGCTACAGACAATAAAACTTTAAAGTCAGTTATAGAAATGATCTTAAATAAAATATAAAATGATTAGTCCTGATTAGACTGATCACCACTACCGAATCGCTCAGAAAAATCTTTAGCATTTTCGTCAGCTGTCTCATCATTATGCGATTTGGGTTCCAGGTTTTCATCTAAACGATCATTCCATTCATTAAGCCCTTTAGAAGCCTTATCCTGATGCTGTATATTCACATTTGGTCTTGATTGATCTTTAGCGTGGTTTTCCATGAATTTAAACTTTAATTTAGAACAACTCCACCGAAAGAAAGTTTTGACGCCAAAAATAATGTGCAGGTATTATTTATTCAAAGGCTCTTCCTTTGCGTCTTTAAACTCCTTAACACTTTTCCCAATCCCACGCATTAATTCAGGAAGTTTTTTACCGCCAAATATTAATAGTATTACAGCGCCAATTAAAATGATTTCTATAGCCGACATATCTTTGTTTTTAATACAATATACGATAAAAGTATCGGCAATGTTTTTTTAAAAGCAAACATTTTAAAAACATTGCCGTCTGAAACAAAAAACCTGCCGGTTCCAGTTGGTGTTCTAAGCCAGCATTGCTCTTAAGGTTCGCGTTTTAATTTTAGGTAACGAACCATGTCGAATGTATTCCGCAAAACCTTTAAGCTGCTTAATACACTTAATCGCTTCATATCCCTCGTAGTTCGTTCTGATTTTATTTAATAATAAGGTATCTGTTTTAAACATGTCGCTCTCCTTTAGTAATCCTTTATTCAAAAACTTTTTTATCAGTTCAGCCATCTTTCCATTGGCATATAGGTGCAACGGAAGCTTAAACACCTCATTGTTTAATTTTTCAAATACCTCGTTAATCCAGGCCACCTGCTGATCATCGTTAATGGCAATTTTACCGTTGTTCATCACAACAGAAGAGAGAAAGCTGCGTGCGCTTTGACGCGAAATAATTCCGCCGTGTATACTGTCACGTAAAGTGTAGTCCAAACGATCCGCGCACAACAAGGGCATTGGCTGTTCAAGAATGTTAAAAGTTCCAAAAATGATTTCTTTTACATCATAACCATATTTCAACAGCACATCAGGGATTTCGGAACGATAAATAACCTCCGCAAAAACCTGCTCATGATAATCCTCATCAACATTATCGAAAACATAGTCACCCACATGAGAAAACGCAGTGTGCGAAATATCATGCAGCAAGCCGGCAATTTGCTCCAGTTCCGACCCGCCAAGTTTTTTAATCAGCATAGTCACCCCTATCGCATGTTCCTGCCGCGAATGGCAGATATCAGGATTAACCAGAAAAATTGCACCGCTTTGATGTACACCTGCTAAACGTTTAAGGGCATCTGTATTTAAAAGATCTGCAAACACTTGCGGAAAATCCATTTTACCATATAAAAAATCATTTAGCTGTATCATTGCTCGAACTTTTATCATTTAAATTACAATTCAAATTTACTAAATTTTTTAGCTTTTAAGAAAACAAGATATCAACATACATGTATGGCAGACTAATTTTATTAGCCACTCACTTAACTTTCATTTTTTTTGAAAATGATTATTACAATTACATGATTAACAATTATCTACCCAATAAAACAAGCTATTCACTAAAGCGTTATCATTGTAAAAAAGTAACTATGGCAACCGCTCAACAAATTAGAAATGGATATATTGATTATGTTTTAACAAACAATGAAAAACCGAAATCGGTTTATTCATTTGCTAAAAAGCTTAAAATTACCGAAGCTGATTTTTATCAGTTTTTCTCCTCTTTTGAAAGTATTGAGAAAACGGTTTGGTTTGAGCTAACTTTTGAAACCATCAGTAAAATTAAAGAGCAAGAGATTTGGCAGCAATATACATCCAGAGAAAAGATACTTTCTTTTTTTTACAGCTATCTTGAAAACCTGAAGCGCGAAAGAAGTTTTGTGATATACAGCCTGAAGAATTTTAAGGGCAAGTTCTCCACTCCGGATGTTCTTGCCGGCGTAAAGCCCATTTTCGAAAATTTCGCACAAGAAATTATTGAGGAAGGTTTAGATAGCGGCGAACTTGCTGAACGCAGGTTTTTAAGTAAGCGATATAAAGATGCGCTTTGGATTCAGTTTGCTTTCATAATTAATTTCTGGATAAATGATGACAGTGATGGATTTGAAAAAAGTGATGAAGCAATCGAAAAAGGAATCAATGTAACCTTTGATCTTTTTCAACATTCTCCAATCGACAACCTGATCGATTATGGAAAATTTTTATCGCGCAATGGAAAGTTTAAGGAAAAGATGGGATTGTAATTTTAGATGAAAGCACAAGAGAGTATTCCAACCACAAAAGTAGAACGTTCGGCAAAATTTGTTAAAACCGGTTTTCAAATAGGCGGCAATTATATTAAGCACTATTCAAAAAAGCTATTTAATCCAGATATGGATCGGGCTCAGTTAAATGAGGATAATGCTACCGATATTTATAAATCGCTAAGCGAACTAAAAGGAAGTGCCTTAAAAATTGCACAGATGCTGAGTATGGATAAAAATATCCTTCCCAAATCATACGTGGATAAATTTACCCAATCGCAATACAACGCACCACCCCTATCCGGGCCGCTAATTGTAAGAACATTTACCAAGAACTTCGGCAAAACACCTGAACAGATTTTTGATACTTTTAATTTGGTATCCAGCAATGCTGCATCCATCGGACAGGTACACCAGGCTTCACTAAATGGCCAAAAACTTGCCATTAAAATTCAATACCCTGGCGTTGGCGATAGTATTTCATCCGATCTTAAGCTGGTAAAGCCTTTTGCATTCCGTTTGTTGGGCATGTCTGAAAGAGAACTCAACATCTATATCAAAGAAGTTGAAGAACGTTTACTGGAAGAAACTGATTATGAATTAGAAGTTAAAAGGTCGATTCAATTTTCTGAGGACTGTAAAAACCTCGATCACGTGGTATTTCCAAAATACTATCCTGAATTATCTGGCAAGCGAATTATCACCATGGATTGGATGGAGGGTTTGCATCTTAAAGAATTTTTAAAAACCAATCCGTCACAGGAGTTAAGGAATAAAATCGGTCAGGCACTGTGGGATTTCTATAATTTCCAGCAACATGAACTGAGGGCAGTCCATGCAGACCCACACCCCGGAAATTTCATGATTACACCTGATCAAAACCTCGGCGTAATTGATTTCGGATGTATCAAAGAAATGCCAAATGATTTTTACTATCCGTTCTTTTCATTTATATCCACAGATGTGATTAATGATAAAAATAAGACTATTGACGCTTTCAGAAAGCTGGATATGATTCACGCAGACGATACAGATGAACAGGTCGAATTTTATTATAAATCGTACAAGGAAATGATCAGCCTTTTTGCAAAACCCTATATCAACAAGATATTTGATTTCAGCAAACCCGAATTTTTTGAACAGTTATATGCCTACGGAGAAAAAATATCTAAAATGCCTGAATTTAAGCAGGCGCGTGGTGTTAAACATTTTATTTATGTTAACCGGACTAATTTCGGCTTGTATCAAATTTTAAACGAACTTAAGGCCACTGTAAATACAGATACATACGAGCCTACACTAAACCGTTAGTCAGGCATTTTTCTTGACTACTTCAACCATATGCTCAATGTCGAATGGCTTCTCAATAAAGTCATCGGCATTGCAATCTTCTGCCTGTTGTGCAATATTGTTTGATGTAGAAGTTAGAACTGCTGATACATCCTCTGTCTCGGGGTCGGACTTGAGCTCTTTGATTACTTCAGATCCTGTTTTATCACCTTTGATGTGATCATCCACTATAACTAAGTCGGGATCTATTTCGTCAATGTTTTCGATAGGCTCGGTCGTTAATGACGGGGTAACTTCGAATCCTTCCTCTTCCAATACTTGATCCATTATATCTAGGATATCTTTATTATCCTGAACAAGCACAACCTTTTTCTTCATAAAAAACTAAGGAATATTATTCTTTAAATATAGTAAAAAGAATGTTTTTTAAATATCCTATTCACAAAACATTTGTGGCTTCATTTTCTTCTATCCTAATTCCATGCCCCCTACTCATCACCTTCACGGAAGTTCAGTATTTCTTCAGAATTGGTTGGTTACTTTGTACCTTAATCCCTGATCATAATGACCAATGTATTCAAGGGCCGCTATGCTATACTAACCGGCTTCATTATTTACTTTCTGTTATTTTCTTTCATCGTCCGCACCATACTATTTATAGCCTCGGTACAACATGCCGATTTTAGTATTTCAGATGTACTGCGTTTTTATGGGGTGGGCTTGTTTTTCGATCTGGGAACAGCAATCATTATTAGTTCACCTTACACGCTTTACCTGCTGGTTTTACCCGAAAGTGTATACAGGCGGAAGTGGAACGTCATATTAACCAGGATTATACTTTCTTTATTCATCTTAATTACACTCTTCTCTTTTTTTGCCGAGTTAACTTTCTGGCAGGAATTCCAGAGCAGGTTTAATTTTATTGCTGTTGATTATTTAATCTATACCTATGAAGTAATCAATAATATTAATGAGTCTTATCCCCTTCCAATTTTATCGGGACTTATCGTACTCATTTCCACTGGTGTAATGTTCCTGTTCTTTCGTTTTAATGCATTTAAAAATAGTTTCGGGAGCAAAACAACTATAAAAGTGCGGCTTTATATTTCTTCAGCTCTGCTTTGTACAGCATTACTTTTTTCATTCTTCATTAAAAACAGCAACGCAGAATGTGGTAATAACAGATACGCAAACGAGCTAAGCAAAGCGGGGATTTATTCCTTTTTTGCCGCTTTCAAAAACAATGAACTAAATTATAATGAATTTTATAAGCTCATTGATAAAAAACAGGCGCTTTCAATTGTCCGCAATCAGCTGGCCCACTCTGATGTAACATTTGAAAAAGGAAATACCATTTTACGAAAGGTAGCAGGGACAGATTCGGCCTATAAGCCAAATGTAATTATGATTACGGTAGAAAGCTTAAGTGCCGACTTTCTGGCGCACTATGGCAATAAGCTCAATCTTACACCTAAACTCGATCAGCTGGCCGATCGAAGTGTATTCTTCAGCAATATGTACGCTACTGGTACCCGAACCGTGCGGGGTATGGAAGCCCTTACACTTGCCATTCCTCCAACTCCTGGCAGTAGCATCGTGAGAAGAATGGATAATGAGAATTTATATACTGTTGGCCATGTTTTCAATGAACAGGGCTACACCAATACATTTTTTTACGGTGGAGACGGATATTTTGACAATATGAACCATTTCTTCGGAAACAATGGTTACAACATTGTAGATCGTGGACGTAAATTGCTTAATGAGACTTACGAAGGTACAAGAACAATCATACCTGATGAAGAAGTGACCTTTGAAAATGCCTGGGGCATTTGTGATGAGGATATATTTAATGTGGTGATAAATGATGCAGATGAGAAATACAGACACAAAACTTTGTTTAATAATTTTGTGATGACTACCTCCAACCACAGGCCTTTTACTTTCCCTGTACATAAAATAAGTCTGCCATCCGGAACACGTGAAGCGGCAGTTCGTTACACAGATTATGCTATCGGCAAGTTCATAGACAATGCAAGTAGAAAGCCTTGGTTTAAAAATACAGTTATCATAATTGTTGCCGATCATTGCGCCAGTAGTGCCGGAAAAAACGAAATCGACGTTGCGAAATATCAGATCCCATGCATGATCCTCAACCTGCCACATCAACCGGTAATGAATATTAGTAAAATGACTTCCCAGGTTGACCTCTTTCCTACCCTATGGCATTTACTTGGCTGGAATTATACAAGTGAGTTCTTCGGACAAAATGTACTATCCGAACATTACCAGCCGCGGGCATTTATTGGTACCTATCAACGACTCGGTTATTTGAAGTCCGATAGTCTGGTTCTTTTAAGTCCACAGCGGAAGGCAGATACTTATTTATACAATAAAGTGACTAATGAGCAAAAAGCGGCGAAACTTTCGTCCGGTATAATCGATGAAGGAATTGCATACTATCAAACAGCTTTCGACCTGTTTAAGGATGGAAAGATGAGCATTAAGAAATAATCAATCCCAAATAAAAACCCTGTTGAATGGAAACTCAACAGGGCAATGAGATGATCAGAATTTAACCAAGCATCTTAGCAATTTCTTTTTCTATCGACTTCAATTCTTTAGGTTTCAGCTTTTTGGTGATGTCTTTATTATTTTCGGGATATTTCACACCAACACGTAAAGCCTTTAATCCGGAAACCCCCTGCAGCTCATCAAGTTCAAGCTGTTCAAGATCATCGTTCAAATAACCCTGAACCTGCATGTATTTAATGTACTCCATGTATTCCTTCGCTTCATCCGGATTAAAATAAACCATGGCAATTTTATGAGGCTGAGTCAGGCGCTCCTCTGTTCCCTTCACCAACACTTTATCAATACGCTTTTTTACCACTTCATAGCGAATGTTATAAGCACCTTCCACATCAAATCGACGTTCATCATTTCTAAAACTGATGTCAATTGCGTTCGAGTGGATAAAAATAAGCTGCGTGGTTTCCAACGGGCGAGGCATCTCTCCGATTAAACTTTTTGATAAACGGGAAATTTCTACCATTGAAGTGAGTTGCCACAACCTGATGTTTTTCAGATAAAGCAAATCAAAAGGCTTATGTGGCGCAATCTCCTGTCCAATGTAAATGTCGTACTCTACACCATCTGTTCTGAACTTGGCAAAATAACAAGGATAACTTGCCTGTAAGTTAGCCTGTGATTTTTCCAGATACTGACTTACTTCAGTATTTATCAACTGCATAGATACCTCAAGCTGCCTGCGGTTTGCATACGCAGCACCGGTTTCAGGTACAATTACTTCAAAATATCCTTCCACAATTTTGGCCGTTTCAGGATAGTTCCCCTTTATGATGGAAAGAAAAGGATAAACCTCTACTTCCAGAAACTCATTTAACTGACTTTCCTCATTCGAAGAGGCAAGGTTTCCAATGCGCTTAATCCAATCCTTACAGTTAAATAGCAGTTTATCAGTTAGCTCAAGTGTTACAGATTTGCGGATGGCCTTTAAAGCAGTCATCAAACTGTTCAACAATACGTTCAAATCATCTTTTAAAGCTCTGTTCCGCTCCGTAGTTGAGTTCCGGATATCAATAGCACCGAATAAAGGGTACATGTGCTTAAAAGTAACTGTTTCAATTTCTTTCACCTTACTGTGACTGTTCTGCTGCTGAAGGAAGTGCCATACCGCTTCATTAAACTTCCATTGAACCGATGGTTGCAGCGCAGTAAATTTATCCATCAACACCTCATCCATTTTAGCATCAAACTCTTCTATGCTGTACTGAAACATCTGACCAATCAGCGGCATCGCAGGACGTAAGCGTGAAAGCAATTTATCATCTACCAAAACTTCGTGGTTCGAGTAAACCTCCAGCACACCCGCCAGTTGCGTATTGTAATAAACTGGCAGTACTGAATAAGAACAAACTCCTGCGGCTTTCAATACCCGCAAGAAAGGATCTTTCTCAATCTGATCGTCATTGATGGCGCTGACAAAAATGGCCCTCGGATTTTCCTTATATTTGTCAACCAAAGAATAAAACACTTCTTCTTCAAGGTTAGATGCCTTTGCCGAGTTAATTAACATACTTTGCGAAAACTCCTTGTTATCAAAAACAAGCTTATTATTAACCGTTAAAAAAGGCATTAATCCAAATTCGAGATTTCCGTCTCCGCTCAAACTTTTTAGCGCCTGTATCACATGAGTATAGGCTTCTGTTTGGTAATTATGATTAACCAGCGCATCCCTGATGCCGTCAATAGCATGGTGCAAGGTTACATCGGTTATCGAAATGATACTAAAACCTTCGAAATGGAAGTTCTGCAGAGGCAGATTAGTGATCAGATATTCCAGTTCATTGTTGTCCTGAAAATATTGACTTAACTCTTCAAAGTTAATTTCGGGCAATTTTCCCTTATGCTGAATATCAACAAATTTGGTGTCCGTTTGAATATTGTAGTACTGAGTTAACTTGGTTTTCTCGTTTATATGGCCGTAAATAATCTCATTCCGCAAAACGGAAGTGAAATTATAAAAGCGATCAAGAATAATATTATAAATAAATTTAAGCTGCTTTTTCTCTACGGGTTCTCCGTCTTTATTCACCTTATTTTTAGGATCATGATCTTTAAAAAACTGGTAAAAAGCATTTGTACTGAAAAAAATCTGATCTGGAATAGGGGTACTGAGTGCCCAGAACAAATCTTCCTCATCGTCCATTAAAGGGGTGAGAATAGTAAAAATTAGCTCTAATGTATCTTTGTATTTAGCTAAGTCCTCCGCACTGATGTTGTTCAACAACACATCATCCTTTTCAATTTTTTGAAGCAAAAATCTGTAAAATTCTGATTTTACAGATTTTTCTGTTTTAAGCCTGTCTTTAAGGTACCGCACAAGTGGGCGAAAAGACAGCGAAGATTCTACCTGGCAACCTATACATTCGTTTTTATGTATTTTTATTACATCGGTATTCATTGTATATGTTTTGCTATAGTGTAAATGTTATAGTTAATCATTTGTTAATCTGCAACAAAGATAAACAGATAGTCAACCAACAACGGTCTTCCTAACGTAATACTTGGATAAAGCACCTACTACAACGTTACACAAATTTAGTACCTAAAATTTAACGATACGTACGGATACCATCCATCGGTGGAGTGTCCCATCACAAATCGCACAACTGTGAGTGATGCGGGCGCGAAATAAACCCCTCCACCAAGCCCGTGATGCCATGTTTGTGAGGCTTCGTCTCTTTTCCATACCCTCCCTACATCATAAAAACCCATTAAACCAACTTGTCCTGGTAAAACATAACTCACCAGGTCACCAAGTTTAGCCCTTAACTCCAGATTGTTATAAAAAACGTGCTCACCTGCAAATCTGAACTGGCGGTACCCAAGCAGGTTACCCTGTCCTCCTAAAAATAATGACTGATAGAAAGCGGGCTTACCCACCGTTACGCCCCCACCAAAACGGTCAGCCAGAATGAAGTTCTTTCTTCCGTCCAGATTTTTATATAACGAAATACTAGCCGTCAACTGACCAAATGAGTTGGAATATTTATTTACCCCCTTATAACCTAGTAATTTGAAATCCACGTAGCTTCCAAGTGTAGGAAGCAAATCGTTGTCACGGGTATTGTTGGTAAAGTTAACAATTGCACCGGCAAACATCTTTTCGTTTCGTACCGTCAAGCTATCTGATGAATGAAGTGCGCCGGCATTTAAGATGAACCGGCCATCATTATCCTCGCGGTTGAATTTATAATATTGATAAGACGGTCCGATCGAAAAGGTAGATTTAGGCCTTCTCCACCTCACAGCCGCATCAACCTGGTAAAGGTTAAAGCGGGCACGATAGTAACGGATTTCATCGCCATGCTCATCAAACTGCGTATCATTGCCCAGGCCGAAAAAGTTTTGCGTATTATTAGGCGCATAGGCATCACCTTTAACCACAATATCAGCCTTACCCAAAGCCTTTAACCACTCCCCTTTATAATTGAAACGGAATGCCCGTGTAGAAAAGGAATGTAGGAATGATAGCGTTTGAGAATTTCCCCAGGGCTGTTTCCTGAAACCCGGATTAGTCTGGTTATAGATCAGTCCCAGTAAAATACCGTCGTCATTATTGTAACCAGCATTAATCAAATAGGAATTCCTACGGTACATATCCTTAGGAATGTAACTAAAATTGGAGGTGTCGTTTGAAATCACTTTTCTCACCTTATCCTTATCTTCTCCCTGGTAGGTTGCTTTTGTAGTTCTGCCGTAAAGTCTTACAAAACCATTGCTTTTGGCAAAGTCATAGTATTTATCCCCCTTGCCGCCGATGATGCGAATTTTAATACCAGAATTTTTGTTATCCAATATCAGGCTATCGTTACCATTGTGCATGTAAATCCGAAGCTCACGCGTCACCTTCGGATCAAATTTTCTGTCGAACAACTCGTCTTTAATATTGCCTTCCTTCGAAATTTTATTGATCTTCACCCTCAAACCATTATTCTTAGCGTCAGTAATTTTAATGAGCTCATTTTTATTGGTCAGTTCAATATCAACTATACGATTAAAGAAATGATAGTATTCATTCATCATCTTAGGTAAATCAGCTATACGCTCCCTGAGTGTCGACAACAAGGCGTCGTGATGCAACGAATAACCTGGCTCCGGAAGTTTATGCAATGCCTTCTCAAAAACCTCATCGTTGTAATTGGCACAGAAGTCCTTAACAATCTGATCAAATTCTTCCTCATCAATATTAGCGGTCCACCGACTGCTCAACTCTCTTCCCTCCCACAAAAACCAGTTAATGTTTTTTATAGGCCTCTCATACCCCTGCATCATAGGCAATAGTGATGAAGATTGTGTATAACGCTGCAGAAAACCATCAGAACGATAGAAGACCTGATCACGATCTCTCGGAACCGGTGTATATTTCGAGCCATCTTTAGTCTTGGTTTCTTTCCAGCGCCATTGATCCTCATGCCTGTCCCAGTCACCTAGCAATACATCCAAAGCCCTGGCACGTACCCAGGCCGGACCATCCAGTTTGTTGTCATTATCATCCGTGAGCTTCTTATCCATTTTTGGTGAGCTATCCGATTCGCCTGCGGGCTCGCGTTCTTCAAAGAGACAAAGTGTATTGGCAAAGGCGGGCTCGAATTCACCTAAACCATCATCTGGTGATACCCAGCCAATGATCGGGTTAGTGTGAGGGATCTTCGCTGCTTTAGCCAGTTCCGGCACAACCAGTGCGGAGAAAGGATGTTGGGCAGACATATTGTCTTTAATAATATCCTTAGCAAAAGTATTTCTCAATGCTTCTGGCAACAGCACTTCCGGATATTTTTCAATACTCCTCAAAACATATTCTTTTCCGTTTTTATCTTCCAACCGCAATGAGCGCGATTGATTACCACCCCCTCGCTGAGTAGCTTTTAAACCGCCCATCATTTCTGAAATACGCAATACAGGCACTTTGGTTTTCGCAGCCCATTCTTTGCGGTAGTTCTCTCCGAAAACATACCGGTGAAAACGTCCTACGCTATCATATTCAGGCTTTACACGCACAGTAATACTGTCTGCCGTGATTGGTTTATCCCGGTTCCTCACTTTAGCGGGGATAGACTCAAATTTCTTGATATAACTGTACACCTTTTTCACACTGCTATCCGAATAGACATAATATTCGTAGCGCATGTCGTTGTTCATCAACTGATCAGCAACTACATAACCCTGTTGCATTTCATGGAATAAGGAAGTTTTTCCTTCTTTATTGGGTGATACTTTTGAACCTGAACCACTGATGATCTGTAATTGTTTGCCCTTTATCAGTTGTAAACCATGTTCGTGTCCGGCAACATAAGTTACATTAGGATAATCACCGAAAACACCGGTTATCGATTTAATCATATCCTTATATGCCGGATGGTTTAAATCTTCCGGGCTCAACAAAGTTGATCTCAACATGGGGTAAACTGAGCCCAAAACTGGTAACGGGATATATAAATTTTTTTTTAATGAGGTTAAAGGAAAAAGATGGTTCCTCAGATTAAAATAACCACCATGCGGCCCGTAACTTTGAAAAGGATGATGAGAAGCCAGCAATATCACCTTATCTTTATTTTGTTCCAGCAATTGCTCCAAACGCACTACTACTTCATCTTTGGTGCGGCAATCACATTCCCCGGCAGGGTTTGCTTTATTGTAGGGGAATAACCACCATTCGCTGTCGTAGGCAATGATCGTCAGCTTATCTGTAAGTTTAATAGCTACAGGATCCGGACAACCTCTATCAGGAATAAGTTTCAGCAAGGGATCATTTTGTGCTTTCAAATAATCATCCTGAGCTTTTATTTTCGCCAAACCCTTTGGCCCCGACTTATCCCAGTCGTGGTTGCCGGGAATAAAATAAACCGGCGCACCCATTTTGCGCATCGGCTCAAACTGCGATCTTAGAATCTTTTTTGTTTCTTCTTCCTCCATACTGCCTGGCAAGCCCATCCCCGTGGGATATATGTTGTCGCCGAGATATAGCACCGTAGTTTTTTTAGGGATAATCTGCCTGGCTGCATTTTTTAAATCCAGCATTTGTGCAGGATTCATTTCTCCGGCATCTCCAAAAAGAATAACACGATATTTTACATCATCCTGTGCCAAAACAGTAAACCGAGTAAATAACAAGATAATAAACAGGGTAAATTTTTTAATCATATTCAGGCCTTTGTATAAAGATAAGTATTTTAAACCTATTACTTTTTCAGTTTAAATAACAGGATATTTCCGGCAGCCAGTGTACCACCTTCATTAGAGATGTAGAGGTTATTGTCTTTATCAAAAGCAATGCCCTCGGGTTGATTGAAAAAGCTTCTTTTAAGGGGATAGGCACTTTTAATTTTAAATTCAGCATCCGTCACCAGCAGTAACTTATTGATTGATGATAAAATATACCATTCGCCGGTAGCTGGGTTTTTAGCTAAAGCCGATGGACGGAACTTAATTTTACTGTCGCCGGCTACTTCTGCAATCTCTTTAAATGGCAAACTATAAGTCTTATCGGATGTAAATTTACCAGCATTAAACTTGAATGAAAATACATCAGTTTGATTTGCTTTACCTTTCTTTACTTCCTTGGTCAGCACGAAAATCTTCCCAGCTTTCTCATCAGCGGCCAAGCCTTCGTATTCCGCTTTCGGCACCAAATCTTTTGTTTTTACCACGTTTTTAGCTTCTGCTCCGTTTATACCCGAAATCGGAAAGGTGTGAAGCTCGCCATTACTTTTCAAGACAATTACGTAATCATTAATGATAGTTACGTCCTCGTAATCACCTTTACCGCCAAATTTTGTAAACTTCGACTCTTTATCACTTAAGCCCAGATGAAACAAATCACCGTCTTCATCCTGAATGGCAAATACCTCCTTCGAGTCGCCTTTATGAAAAACGATACCCGAAATCTCAAACAGGTTTTGAGGCATGTTGTACTTAACCGGATCGTCAAGATCGTAAGGAAACGCCGTTGGAGCGGAAGCAGTGACTGATTTTTCTGTAGAAGATTGTTCTTCATGTTTTTCGTTCACGCAGGATGCTGCGACAAAAACCAATGCCGACAAGGCAAATGCGGTAGCTATTCTGTTTTTATTTTTTTTCATAGATGATTAAGCTTTTAAATATTCGTAAATGGCCTGTTGCGAAGCCACTTTTTTCTCGTTATTCTTTACAGGAACATTGTTCATTTCTGCATCAATAGTGACAGCCTGCACGTTATCTTGTTTCTGGATATTGATGATGTCTAAAATCTCCTGCATAATTTTCTGGTCCTTAATCGGAAAACAAACTTCTATCCTTCTGTAAATATTTCTGTTCATCCAATCTGCCGAACCCAGAAAAACGTCAGGATTTCCCTGATTATGAAATACAAAAACCCGACCATGTTCCAGGTACCGGTCTACAATTCTGATGATCTTAATATTTTCGCTCATGCCTGGCACACCTGCTACTAACCGGCAAATACTCCGCACAATCAGTTCTATCTTAACACCAGCCTGCGAAGCTTCATAAAGTTTACTGATCAAAACCTTCTCTTCAAGGTTATTCATTTTGATGGTTATCGCTGCTTCTTTTCCCAGCTTCGCCTGTTCAATCTCCCTGTCAATTAATTGTAGAAAGCGATCTTGCAGATTAAACTGTGCTACCAAAAGGTGTTTAAACTCAATGAAGTGACCAGGACCAGGTTTAATCCGCTTGGCCAGGAAAATGAAAAGCAACTCCACTTCCCTCAACATCTCCTTATCGGCTGTCATCAATATGTGATCGGTGTAAAATGCGGCAGTGCTTTCATTGAAATTGCCTGTAGCAAAAAGCCCCGCATAATGCATTCTTCCTTCCAGTTTACGTTTCACCAGGGCAACCTTGGCATGCACTTTCAATGCGGTAACACTATAAATAATGTTTACGCCCGAAGCTTTCATCTTCTTGGCCCATTTGATGTTGTTTTCTTCATCAAACCGCGCTTTCAGCTCAACCAGAACTGTAACCTTTTTTCCGTTCTTTGCAGCGCTCATTAAGGCATTTACAATCTTCGAATCGCTTGCTACACGATATAGGGTAACATAGATTTCTTCTACCGTGTGATCTATTGCTGCTTCAGCGAAAAACCGGAGGATGCTATCATAGCTTTGATAAGGCGTGTGAACAACAATGTCCTGTTTGTATATTGCTTCGTTCAGCGTACCATCGATGAAGCTTGTATTACAGATTTTTGCCCACGAGGGTTGTGATAGCTGATCGGATTTCACCGGAAAAGACATCAAATCTTTAAGGTTGTGATATTGTCCGCCCTCTATACTATTGGCTTTCTTCAGGTTGAAAACCTTTTTCACTAATGCCATCACATCATCCGGAATGTTTGGCTGATGTAAAAAACGGGTAGCCAGTCCCAAATCACGTTTCAAAAGTTGCTTTTCCAGTTGTTCAGATAAACTGCCCGAATATTCATCCTTCAAATCAATCTCTGCATCCCGTGTAATTTTGAAACTGTAACAACCCGTCACCTCTTGTCCCGGGAAAATCCGGTCGAGATGGTACCGGATAATATCGTCCACAAAAACCACAAATGTTTCTCCATCCTGATCTACCCTGTAAAACCGGGGCAGTTCATCTGAGGGGATGTTCAGCACAACCGTTTTACTTTCACCATTAGTCCGGAGCGAAACAATGAAATAAAGCTTGTTATTTGACGGAAAAAAACTGGTTTGTTCGGTTAAAATCACCGGCTGCAAAAAAGCCAGCACCTGACTCAGAAAATACTGCGTTACAGTTTTTTGAATCGCTTCCGGATAAGCTGCACCATAAATCAGATGAATATGGTGGTTTTTAAGGTCAGGGATAATATCCTGCGTTAATGCCTTTCCATAGCGTTGTTGCTGAGCTGAAATTAAATCATTTGCCGATTTTAAAAGATCGTCCTGAATTTTGATATCATTATCTTCCCTGTTGCTTAATTTTTCAAAAGCCAGCAAAACAGGCATTCTCACCCGGTAAAATTCATCCAGGTTTGAAGAGAAGATGGATAAAAACTTGATTCGTTCCAGCAGCGGCACTGCATTCCGCTCCGCCTCCATCAATATCCTTTCGTTAAACTTTAACCAGCTTAAATCCCTGTTGAAGTACGTTGTTGCAACCATTGATATCTTAAAGTTTTCCGTAAGCGGCATAGGCAATTACAAAGGCAAAAACCGCAGCAATCAAACCCCACATAAATATATTATAGGCCAGGCGAATAAGTTTGTATTTACGACCTAATACAACCCCTTGTGAGTATACATCGGTAATGAGCGTTCCGTAAAGGAAATCTGTATCATTCATTACCTTGATCATACCTTCAGTATAGCTTGGTAAACTCATTTTATAAAAATTCCCAAAAAACAGCAGGTTAACCTTTTTATTATCCATATCCTCTTTCGTAAATTCCCCTTTAGGAATAGAAGGGCGGGTAGAAAGTATCGACACGACTACACAGGTTAAACTTACTATGAGCAGAATGAAGGTGGGTATAATCAAGTTACCATGATCTTCCAGACGGCGGAGCAATAAACTCACAATCAGGGAAAGCATAATAGAGTTTACCGTAATTAAAATGTGTGCCTTATTATCGGCCATATCACTCAAACGCTGATTATTTGCAGAAGTTATTCTGAACATGGTTTCAATTCCTTTATCCGGTCTGCCGTTTTTCTCTTTTTTATTCTTTTTGCCCTGCACTACTGCCGGAGCAAAGTTTTTGGGTTCTTCCTGTTCAACCGAAATTTCTTCCTGAACGGTGAGCTTACTTTTCAGCTTGCTGATGTTGTCCTGCTTCTGATCGTTGAGCAACAAAATGGCATAGTCGGTATGGTAATGATGGGTTTCCATAAATTGAATATCCCTTCTACGCCATTCCTGTTTATTAATGTCTTTTTTATAGAGTAGCTCAGCCTCTTTATGCATCAGTTTACCTTTTTTACGAAAATCAGCTAAACCAAGGTGGAAAAGATCTGCATCGCAAAGAATTTTGTCGATTTGATTTTTAGGCGACTGCGGAATCTTGGTAGTTAAAATCGATTGCTTAACCTGGTTACGTATTTCCTGGTCAATCTGATGTTCAGCTAAAAACCCGTCTGCCAGTTCGGCACCCTTCTGTTCATGATTAACCAAATCTTCAAAATAACCTGTATCATGAAAATAAGCGGCTACTGTTACGGTAAAAAAATCCTTTTCATTCAGCTGATAATGATTGGCGATTTGCCGGGCAGCTGCAACAACCTCATTGGTATGCTCCAAATTATGATAAACCAGCCGCGGATCATGGTGCGTATGGAAATAATCTGTTACATAATTCTCCGCATCTTCCTGCAATTGTTTATAGTTCATAAGGTCGTTTTGATGGTGTTAAAGTTCTAAACTGAAGAAAATACATTTCCTTAAAATAACTTTTAGCTAAAATTGTTTTCCTTTTTTATGGTTTCTAAAAATACGCTAATTTTCAGTAAAACCTGATGAATTAATCAAATGATCAGTAAAGCCACTCTTTTCAAAAATAAGTAACTGAAAAGCAAAACATTCGGTTATGAAAGTCTTAAAATAGAAGGCAATAAAAAACCCCTAATTTGAAATTAAGGGCTATCATTATTTTTTGATTAAAGAAACCTATGTTGACCGGACGCTGCTTACATTACATAGAACTTATTGTAGCAGCGATAGCACTTATAACGTTTAATATTTATAAATGGCAATATCGACTTAAATAGAAAACCTCTGGGTATTCTGTAAGTTTCAAAATTTTTACATTTTGGGCATACAGGGGAAGATTTTACAACGGTAGATTTTTCTGTTGTAGTCATGATTAAGGAATAATAAGGATATGATAGTTGTTTGTATATCAAAAATATAAAATTATTATTTTAAAACACGCAAACAGAACTACAAATCTCTCTATTTCAACTACTTTTTAACTTATTTAAGCGAAAAACTGCTTTCAGAAAAATTTTGGAGGCAAAAACGACCTTTATCACCAAAAGGTGTCTAATAAATTAGTAATTTATCCGGAAATATGTTTCACCAGGTAAATGATAAAATTTTTGAGTCGTGTTTTTCCGATCAGATAGTTAAAAGATAGAATTCCCACTACTGCGCAGGTTATACCCGCTAAAACATCGAGAACATAATGATGACTGGTATACACTGCCGAAAACCAGATCCCAAGCATTACAGTTACGAAAAACACATTGATTGTACCGGATTTATTTTTGAGGCCATAGTAACAAACAATTACCGGGTAAGAGGAATGCAGGGATGGCATGGCTGCAAATACATTCGAACCCTTACTGTAAATACCCTGGAACAGGCTGATATTAAAATATTGGTCGAAGCGTGCTAAGCCAGCGGTATTGCCTGGAGTGTGCGCAATAAAATCAAAGCCATGCTCCTGTACATACCATGGCGGTGCAGCAGGAAAAAGATAGTATATCACAAACCCAATCAGGTTCACCCAAACGAAGGTAAGTGAGAACTTCACAAACTGGTCTCTGTTTTTAAAGAAGAGATAAGTGGCAAAAGCCAGTGGAACCGGCACCCACATCAGGTAGAAAAATCCTGTCAACACATCCAGGAAAACAAGGTGATGCAATTTCAAGTATTCATTAGGCGTAAGCACCATGCCTCCACCATTGATGCCAAACAGGCTTTTTTCTGTTTCATACAAACCCCTGATACGTACCTCATTGAACAGGTAATTGGGAAAGGCTTTCATGTAGTCGAACAATATCCAGTATACGATAAATATCGAAAAGCCTAAAATAAACCTGCGGGTATTTTCTGAAATAAAAAAAAGGGAACTGAAAATGAAGATTAAAACCAGCTGATCAACCTTAAAGCCAACGAGAACAACCGACAGCAACAAATAAGCCACTGCGATCAGCGCAACGGTGCAGACATTTCTGAACGAATAAAAACGGTTCTTAATCAAACTGACTTCCCGCACGTTATTTCTTTTCAAAGTTCGACCTGAATATATGATCCCAGAAAGTCCAGCTTACACCATAGCCTTTGGTCGAATCTGAATAATGATGTAACATGTGATGTTGCTTCAGCTTTTTCCAGAAGCCGCTTTTAAAATTGGCATGATGAAGGGCATAATGCACCATATCATAAAACAGGTAACCAATCATAAAGCCCGAAAAAAATGGATTCAGACCCGCTGCAGGCAATAGCCATTTAAACAGGAAATAGAAACCCAACGCCATCGGAATACTTGCCGAAGGCGGCATCACCAGCCGTTTCGCATCATTGGGATAATCGTGGTGTACACCATGAAAGATAAAGTGGATCCTTTTGCCAAATTCTACTTTTGGCTCATAATGGAATACATAACGGTGTAAAACATATTCGGTAATGGTCCAGATTCCAAGACCAACTAAAAACCAGCCCAGAAAATTGATTAAAGGTACTTCTAACTGGAACAAGGATTGCCAGGCCAAAAATACGATTACCGGAACATAAACGATAAGGGGTACGTAAAAACGTACTTTCGATAAACTTTCCAAAAAATCATTCTTAAACATCCTGATAGATGCTGAAGAATTAGAAACGAAATTCTTTTTCATGGATTTAAAGACATTAAATTTTGATACGCTCGGTTAAAGATTTTGTGGGCTCTACAGCATCATGCCCTTTTATTTCAACATATTTCACATTTGGAAGCCAGAATGAGCCCCCTTCAATTCTTAAAAAAATGCGGTCCAGCTGCATCTTTTTGTTGTTAATAGTTGCGTAAACATGGTATTTTTTATCCGTAGTCGATTTGTACAGGTACATGGGTAGTTTTTTGTGTGATGTAAATCTTAATTCAAACTGACCGTTTCCCAGGTTTTTGGTGAGAATGCCGTAGGCAAACTTCCGCTGAATATAACTTAGCTCTTTCTTTTCCCCGTTATCACCATAACGCATCCAGAAAACATTTACCGGTTGATCTTTCACAACCTCACCGTTCTTATCTATGTTGAGCTGACAGATGATGGTATTCGTGTTTGGATCACGCTGTACGTAAAACAGCTGGTTATTGATGCCTTTTGGTGTAGGGAATGTCAAAGGCGAAGGATCATCCTGTGCATGGGCATTACTTACAAAGCCTAATCCCGAAGCCAGCAGCATTCCAATAAGCACTGCCGCCTTAATTCCTCCATTTCTTTCTTTGCGTTCCATCGCTTCAAGTCCTCTTTTTGCATCCTGCAAACGATTAACTGCAGTGATATTGGTCATTACCGCCATCAGGGTAATTGGCATGGTGAATATCGACATGGTTTCAAACACATGAAAAGAAACCCCGGGAATAAAAATTTTGTAATCCCCCCCCAGAAAATGTCCGGCAACCC
This sequence comes from Pedobacter frigidisoli, assembly GCF_032678525.1. GTDB lineage: Bacteria > Bacteroidota > Bacteroidia > Sphingobacteriales > Sphingobacteriaceae > Pedobacter > Pedobacter frigidisoli_A. The sequence continues at coordinate 835,797 of NZ_JAVTSE010000001.1, read as the reverse complement.
CGCAAGCGATGGCAAAAACACCAATCGTTACAACCCGTTCAGGGCGCTGCATCAGCCCTCCTTTACACTCTACTCCCAGGCCTTCTGCCCTTGCGCGGGTATAACTCACCATCATCGAGCCAATCATCGCAATAAAAGCAAACAGTGAGCTAAGGAAATAATGATGAGAAACCAGGTAATAACAAATCCCCAGGAACATAATCATTTCGCTGTATCGGTCTAAAACAGAATCGTACATGGCCCCGAATTTTGAACTCATGTTTCCCAAACGGGCTACCTGCCCGTCGAGCATATCAAATAAACCGGCAAAAAGCACCAGTGCTCCCCCCCATCCAATGTATGACATATCGCCCCGATTGGATTTCTCTGCTCCCATAACAAAGATGATGGCTACGCCAATATTAAGCAGTAAGCCAATGGTGGTAACCATATTCGGCGTGAGCCCCAGTTTAATTAATCCTTTAACAAAGGGATTGATAACTGTATATATGCCTTGTTGCAGGCGATCTCTCATTTTCATTTTCTTCAATTTAAAAGTCAAATTTAACCCGCGCCCTTATGCCCCATTCAGAAACATCAGGATGATCAAGATAATTGAATCTTTTCACCAAATCAATTCTTAACAGCTTAAATATATTTCCTACGCCTACACTTCCCTCCATGTAAGGTTTACTTCCCAATGAGTTGGTGCGTTGCAAACCATTTTCAAATGTTGGGAACTGGTACACGCCCGTGCTCAGCGCTGGATTGTTCTCATCCCTCAATCCGCCATAAAGGGCTTTAAATGATAGTACCTCTCTCAGCTTCAGTTTTTTGATTAATGGTAATTTATTAAAAATGAAGCCATTAAAATTGTGATCAATGTTTACACTTACGTAATGGTCACTTACAAACTCCAGGAAGTTCATAAGGTTATATGAATTAAGCTGATAAGCATAGGTTTGGTTCGCCCGGTGTATGGCCAGCAACGGAAACGGAACCTTTCCGGCTATATACGATCCCTCTACTGAGAAATCGCTGTAGCCAAGTTGCGAAAGATAAAAACGCTTATCAATACTGCCCATCAGATTATGATAATTGTATTCGCCCCCCAATACGCCTTTTAACCCGGCGGTATAGCGTAAATTAAACACCGGGTAACGGTCGGCAATAGGCACCCTGTAAATTTTTCCCTGGTAAAACTTCTCATTTGGTGCATACCTTAACTGCAATGAAATTTCGCTTGTGGTCAGGCGATCAATCTGGCGGTTGTTTGCGTCAAGGTATTTTAAGCCACCAGCAGGAGTCTGACTCCATTTCTTCAATCCCAGGCTGTAAGAAAAGTGGTTCTCAAATTCCTTTACATAATCAAAACGATAGAAATCGTTGTAAAGCAGCATGTCGTTTACTCCTCTTTTAAACGATAGCAGAAAATTATCTTCCTGTACAAACTGAAGCTCCTGGCCGGGAATTTTAGTATCCCGCTGAAAACTGGCTCTCAGGTAGTTTTGCGGAAATTCATAGATAGACTTGTTGTTCAGGGAATAAGTTGCCGATAAGAAGTATTTCCATTTCTCATCTTTTATTCCATAAGCTACATAGTTTTCAAAATAATAACGCTTGCTTAATTCAGGGGTAGTCCTTCCCCCAATCCGCAGCCTTAAACCTTCCACATTATTAAAACTGTAGAAAGTATTTACCGGCCCGATCTCATAAGGCCCCAGATTTTGATAACCTGCAAATAGCAGGGTTACAATTTTCATGGTTCGTTTAAAGGAAGGCAGATTTTGCAGTGTATCGATATTACCATAAATCTTAAGCTGATTTTTAGAAATAGTATCCAGCCTGTTCTGCTCCCAAAACTGATCGCTCTTTTTATCTGCACCAGCCACTACAACCGTACTTTTCCCGGTGAAAACAGTATCAGGCAATTTAGCATCGAATTCATAATTTTTAAAGGTCACCGTTCTGTCGCCGGTAAAGCCAATACCTTTGGTTTTACCAACACCGAAATTGGCAATCAGGTTGCTTTTCGATAAACTGTACTTGCCGCTGCTGTTCGGCTCAAAATTGAGATTGATCTTTAAAGCACGTACAAAGTTAAGATTGATGTTTTTGTTGACCCCAAAAGATGCTCTTGTTACCGCGTAGTGCTTGTCGTTGGTAACATAAATTTTCCCTTCAAACAGCATATCGGTTGTATTCCGGGGTGTAAACGACAGCTCTATTACCTCTGGCTTCTGGGTTTTAATGGTATCGGTAATAAAGAATTTGTAAAATGCAGGAGCACCATCCGATATGGGACTGAGAAACTCGTTGCTCACTACAGAAATGTTGTTTTTATAGATATCAATATCCTGATACATGCGCTCAAGATAAGTTTTCATACCCTTGTTGTCGATGTAACGGCCATCAAAGTTTACCTGCTTCTCGCCTAAAATCACCGTCTTGCTTTTTTCCGGTGATTTGCTCAGGTACAGATCAGATAATCTTTCCTGAATATAAACGGGTAACAGATTTTTACCGCCAACGAGTGTAGAATCCTGTTCCTGAAACAAAAACTGGTAATTCCGGAACATTTTCTTTTTTTTGAATTTATCAGAAAGGTTGCTTACGGAGAAGAGCATTTTCTCATATTTTTTGAAAGCGACGGTGTTATAGCTGGTAATCCGGTTTTCATCTTTATGGGCAATCACCTGCCTGATCAGTTCTACTGCGGGGTTGTCTTTGTTGCGGTACCGTACTTTCTTACCTCCAATAACCACTACTTCATCAAGTGATTTTGAATCTGAAGCCAAAAAAACATTGATCTCCTGTGTAGCAGAAGGTATTACCGATCTGTTCACACTAAGGTAGCCTACATAATTAAAACTCAATGCCTGCTGCGCTGAAGGAGAAACAATGGTGTATTTTCCGTTAATATCTGTTTGGGTAGCAATCCTGGTGTCTTTAAAGAAAACAGTAACATTTGGTAAGGTTTCTTTAGTAGTGGCATCACACACAGTTCCCGATACTACGGTTCGCTGCGCAACAGCATTAAACTGCAGCATTAAGCAGCATAACACAGATAAAAAGAATAAACTGATGGCTTTCATTTAGCTTGTAAAAATAAACTGCCTTTGCATGATGTAATTGTAACTTAAGCCAGTTATTACCGATATAATTATTTTGGAGAGTACGTAATTGAGATTGAAAAAATGGGTAAGGAGGTACACACCTGCTGTAACAATGACAAGGTTGCCTACCCATACCAGGATGTAACGGGCAATTTGCCTTTTCATATTTAGCGTCTGGCTTTCGAACACCCACTTTCGGTTTACATAAAAGTTAACCACACCACCGCTTACAGTTCCCAAAACACTTGCCAACACATACCATAGGCCGAGAAAATTACGGGCAACTACGGTAATAGAAAAGTCGACGGCTGAGGCAGTCAAAGAAGATCCCTGTGCCTTTATATAAGTGAGCAGAGCCATTTACAGCAGATTGAATAGCAATATAAACTGAAGAATCAGGTTGGCATAAATACCTGCCAGCACATCATCAGCCATCACGCCCCACCCTCCCGGTAAAGCTTCAAGCTTTCGAATGTAAAGGGGCTTCAAAATATCAAAAAACCTAAAAAGTATAAGTGCGATAAGAATGTAAGGCCATTTCAAAGGGATATATAAAAGTGCAATACACATCCCAACAACCTCATCTATTACCACTCTTTGATGATCTTTCCCCCAGATTTCTTCCACCACGTTTCCACTGTATATGCCTAATACCAGCAAAAACATGGTGGCTAGAAATGGCCATAAATATGGATTGGTATAATCGGTCTGGAAAAGCCACCAAAAAAAGCAGGTAGCAACAGCCGCAACTGTGCCTGCACCTTTTCCAATGTAGCCAATTCCCAGACCGGTTGATATGATTTTATGAAAGAACACTATGCCGTTTCGATCACTTCTTCTTCATAATCCTGACCTAAATGGGTAATCAGGTCTTCACCCATAATGTAGCGTAAGGTATTCTGAAGTTTCATTAATTGTTTAAAAATATCATTCTCAGCAGGTACACCAGGAATAGTTTGTGGTGATTTCAAATAGAATGATAACCATTCCTGTACGCCCGCCATGTTTGCTCTTTTAGCCAAATCAATAAATAAAGCCAAATCCAGTACAATAGGCGCAGCTAAAATTGAATCGCGGCAAAGGAAATTAATTTTGATCTGCATTTTATAGCCTAACCAGCCGAAAATGTCGATATTATCCCAGCTCTCTTTATTGTCACCGTGAGGAGGATAATAGTTAATTCTGATTTTGTGGTACATATCACCATATAAATCAGGGTTAAGCTCAGGTTTGAAGATGTCTTCCAGTACACCCAATTTCGAAACTTCTTTCGTTTTAAAATTGTCCGGATCATCTAAAACCAAACCATCACGGTTTCCTAAAATATTATCTGAGAACCAACCATTAACACCTAATGAACGCGCAGCAAGGCCTGGAGCAAGAATGGTTTTCATTAATGTCTGACCTGTTTTAAAATCTTTACCGGCAATCGGTGTGTTGGTTTCTCTCGCCAGTTCAATTAATGCAGGAATATCTACAGTTAAGTTCGGGGCACCATTGGCGAAAGGAATACCCAATTTCAATGCAGCATAAGCATAAATCATACTTGGTGCAATGCGGGCATCATTATCTTTTAATCCCTGCTCAAAAGCAGCTAATGATTCGTGAACCTCTGAAGCTTCGAAATAAATCTCGGTAGAACCACACCAAACCAAAACGATACGGTCACAGTTATTGTCAGCCTTGAAGTTTTTAATGTCTTCCATTACCGCTAAAGCCAGATCATAACGGTTATCGATATCTTTAATGTGCGTACCATCAAGGTTCTTCACATAATTTCTGTCGAAGGCCGCTTTCATAGGTTTAATCGCCTGCAACTCCTCTTTCACATCACGCAATAAATTGGCATCAAGCACTCTCGCATTCATCGCAGCCTCATACACATTGTCTTCATAAACGTCCCAGCCACCAAATACTAAGTCCTCAAGATTGGCCAAAGGCACAAAATCCTTAATCTTAGGTTCTTTTTTTTCTGTTCTTTTACCAATACGGATCGTGCCCATTTGTGTAAGCGAGCCGATAGGTTTAGAAAGGCCTTTTTTTACCGCAGCCACTCCAGAAATCATTGTCGTAGCTACCGCACCAAGCCCTGGCATTAATATTCCAAGCTTTCCATTAGCTGATTTTACTTGTTCTGTCATTTCTATTTTTATTAAATTCTTATAACCAGTTATTGTTCTGATACCAATCTATCGTTTCACTTAAACCTTGCTCAAGCTGGTATCGGGGCTTAAAACCAAGGTCTTTTTTTATATTTTCAATGTTACAAGCCCAGTTTACGCCTGTGAGTTCATTAATTTTATCAATATTGAGTGTAGGAACTTTATCGAAAAGTTTAAATCCTTTTTCCAGCGACCAGGCAAGTCCTTTTAACACACCGATCGGAAACTTTACTTTCAGGGTTTTTTTAAGGAGCAAAGCTTTGGTGTAATCCGCCAGGGAAGAACGACCGTATACTTCACCGTCTGAGACGTTGTACGCTTTACCCTTTACATCTGACTGGAGGGCACTAACCATAATTTCTGCCAGATCCTTCACATAAACAAAGCTTAGCTGCTGTTCCCTTTTACCCAGGTAAACTTCAATTCCTCTTTTTATAGCTTTCAGCACAATCAGAATTTCCCTTTCCCGCGGACCATAAACAGCTGTAGGTCGAAACACAATCAACGGCAACATCGGAATATTACTCAGGTATGATTCAGCGAGTAATTTACTTTTTCCATAGTAAGTAACCGGGTTAGAAACACCACTATCCTCCAGAAGACTAGCCGAGCTGTTTAATGGCCCTAATGCCGCCAGACTACTTACAAACACAAACTTTTCAATCCGGTGTGCGGCCGATGTTGCGGCTATCGCCAGGTTTCTGCTGTAAGAAGCATTAAACCGATTATATTCTGCCAGGCTTTCTGCTTTTGTTACTCCCGCAGCGTGGATGATGTAATCATAACGGTACTCACTGATATGCGCAGTTAAAGCATAGATCGACTCAAAATCCAGTTCAACGAAATTGATGGCATAATGCTGCAGATGATCAACCTTGCTGGATTGACGCACATTTGCAAACACCTCCATATCAGCAGCAAGAGCTGCCTCAATGATATGAAAACCTACAAATCCTGTTGCACCTGTAATGAGTACTCGCTTTTTCATATTGCTTTTTCCAGAATTCTGTATTTCCGATACAGTTGTCCACCTATATCTTCGATGGGTTTATTGATCATGTCGTTATGATCCAGTGTCCAGCTGGCCTCGGCATATTTCATATTCCGGGCTTTAAAGTGTTTGATAATTCTTCCGTACAAACAGGCTTCAATACCCATTTTACGGTAACCATCTACTACACCAAGTAACAATATACGAATTCCATCGATCTTCTTTTTGTTCATTAAGAGTTTGAAGAGACCAGTTGGCAGTAAACGCCCACGCTTTATTTTAATTAAAATCTGATTGATATCAGGAATTGCCAATGCAAAACCAACAATCTTACCATGCTGTTCGGCCAGAATGCAAAACTCCGGATCCAGCACCATTTTGAGGTCTTTTGCCGTATAATCGAATTCTTTATCCGTCATCGGTACAAAACCCAGGTTTCTATCCCATGCTTTATTGTACACTTCCCGTATTGCGGCACTTTCTGCTGCAAAGTTTTTCAGGTTAATGGTTCTCAGGGTAATGTCATTACGTTTAAGGCGTCCCTCAATGCCCTCCATTAACCTAACCGATCGTTCACTGTAATTCCCGGCAGTGTAGCGGTAGGCACGCAGATCCACATTTTTTGTGAATCCCAGATGCTCTAACAGGTTCAGATAGTATGGCGCATTATATGGCATCATTGCTACCGGCGGTCCGTCAAAACCTTCAATTAATAAACCACATACCTCGTTTGTAGAAAAATTGGCAGGACCTAAAACTTTGGTCAGGCCTTTTTCCTTCAACCAGGCTTCAGCTGCCTGGAATAATTTTGTCGCTACTTCCTTATCGTTAATACAATCGAAAAAGCCAAAAAAACCGTCAGTAACTTCGTAAGTTTTGTTGTGGTTGGTGTTATTAATTGCAGCAATTCTGCCAACAATTTCCTTATCACGATAGGCTAAAAAAAGTTGTATCTGCGAATGTTCGTAAAACGGATGCTTGCCGGGGCTTAACAAATCCCGCTGAGCGATAAACAGCTCAGGAACATAATTGACATCCTTTGCATATAATGCATGAGGGAAATCGATAAAAGCTTTTAAGCCTTTCTTATCGGAAACTTTTACAACATCTATCATGATTGTACGCCTAACAGGTCGGCGTTAACGGCTTTAAATGCAAATTTTAATTTTTCTATGGCAATATCAATCTGCTCGAAGCTATGTGTCGCCATCAGCGAAAATCTGATCAGCGATGCATCAGAAGGAACAGCAGGAGACACAACAGGATTTACAAAAACACCTTCCTGCTGCAAAATATTGGTTACCATAAAGGTTTTATCGTTGTCTCTAATGTAAACCGGAATAATCGGACTATTGCTTTCACCGATATCAAAACCAGCCTCAATAAGTTGTTTTTTAGCATGATTCGTATTTGCCCACAACTTATCGATACGCTCAGGTTCAGATTCAATAATATCCAAAGCTGCAATTACACTGGCAACCGCCGATGGAGGCATACTTGCACTGAACATCAGTGAGCGGGCGCGGTGTTTAATAAATTCAATGGTATCGGCACTTCCTGCAATAAATCCGCCAAGCGAAGCCAGTGATTTACTAAAGGTACCCATAATCAGATCCACCTCGTCATTCAGATTAAAATGAGAAGCCGTACCAGAACCATTGAAGCCGATCACCCCTAAACTATGGGCATCATCCATCATAATATTTGCACCATACTCACGGGCAATTTCAGTCATTTCGGTCAGGTTTACCAAATCCCCTTCCATGCTGAATATCCCGTCAGAAACAATAAGCTTTGCGGCATCTTCAGGAAGGCGGCTTAACTTTTTACGCAGGTCGTCCATATCATTATGGGCGTACTTAATGGTACGTGCAAATGCCAAACGGCTACCGTCGATAATGGAAGCATGGTCATATTCATCAAGCAACAGGTAATCGTTACGATCAAGTAAACAGGATATTACCCCCAGGTTTACCTGGAAACCAGTACTGAACAATACCGCAGCTTCTTTACCCACGTAATCAGCAAGGCGCTTTTCCAGTTCCAGGTGGATATCTAGTGTTCCATTTAAAAATCTTGATCCTGCACAACCCGTCCCATATTTTTCTATTGCTTCCTGCGCAGCTTTTTTTATTTTTGGATGATTGGTGAGGCCCAAATAGGAATTTGATCCAAACATCAACACTTTTTGGCCATTGATGATTACCTCTGTATCTTGTGCAGATTCAATCGACCTGAAATAAGGATACAAACCCCGCTCCTTAATCAGTACTGCATCTTTAAAAGATGCGATTCTATCTTGTAATTTTTTACGCATGCTGAACGTTATTGTTCTTCAGTTTAAAAGGTGTTTATCAATTCCTGTTACCCTAAGGAAAATAGCATCACTTGTAAAAAAACCAGACACCTTATTCCGGTCATCTAAACCAAGTGATTTGATAACACAATTTTAACGTAGATTTGAAGGCAAAAAAAGGTTCATATGTAGTATATATTGGTCAAAATGTAGGATTGGTAAAATGTGACATTTAAATGAATTGACCAATTGACATTCTGACTTTTTTTAAAAAAAAGTAAAAAGGTTAAATACAGCTCATTAAGTCAAAAAAAGGATATAATACACTGATTTTTAACTCCATATTGAAAATTTCATTTTTAATCACAACAGCGCAATCTAATCAGAATTTAGTCATTTTAAAAAAAATTTCTTGTAAATCTGATCTCAGATATTAGATTTGCCAACGTTGTTTTTCACAAAAAACAGCAACCTAAACATCCCCATTCAATGATATGCCAAATGTTGCACCAAAAGAAGCTATTTGTTAAGAAATTATAAAGACGAACAGATGAATCTACTGCAACACTCCCTTTATAAAATGCCAAGACAAGAAAGTTCCTGCGAAGAGATCCTATCTTTGAACAATGGCCTGTTAACCAAAATTTTTACCAGCAGCCACCCCCATCCTACTTTTAGAAACCCTATACGTACCGTTGGTTATGCCTTACTTCTGGTGACTAAAGGAAAGCTGAGTATTAACGTTAATTTTGCCTCACAAACATTAAACCCACGCGAACTGCTGTTGATTGCACCAAATTCTGCTTACGAGATTGTAGACAATAGAAGTGCCTCTATGATCTGTATTTTCTTTGACAAGAACTACCTGCTAAATCAGGGTGTTTTTTTCAACTATGGAGAAATGTATAAAATGTCGCATGATAATCCTTCGTTTAAACTCACCTTAACCAAAGAGGATTATACCTTCATTTATTACGATATGCTGGGCCTGCATAAAAAAATGAATGCCCCCCAAAGTATTCCTCAGATGGAGAATATCACGCACAATAGTTTTCTGAAAATCATGTACGATGTCTTCCTGGTTTACAACCGGAAAAGACAGTATAGCCCGGTAGTACATGACAGCAAGGCCGATCTGACCAATAGATTTCTCAATCTGGTATCTGAAAACTTTAAAAGCGAGCGCCAGGTCACCTACTATGCCAATGCCTTACGCATTACCGCAAGGCACCTCTCTCAGGTGGTTAAACAGGTAACAAACAGAACGGCCAGTGTAGTGATTGATGAAATGGTGATCAAAGAAGCCAAGTTATTGCTTACCAGCCATCAGATGAATATTTCTGAGGTGGCCATGGAACTGAGTTTCTGCAACTCCTCTTTTTTTGGAAAGTACTTCAAAAAGCATACAGGCTTCAGCCCTTCATCGTACAAACTATCGAACAAATTCGCGGTATAAGAAAGCCAAGGAAGCACAGCACTAAGTCATAAGTGATGTTAAGACTTTCCAAGTACCCTTTACTTCCGTGGCAAAAAAGCGAATTCAGTGTGTATAAGTTACTCCTCCCCGCTGTTTTTCATCTTCATTAGTATCGCATATGCATTTTTGATTACAATCTGTCCAGGCATCTTTTTAGAGCTAACCTGTGTATAACCATCCATAGTTATACCAGCTTCAACCGGTACCAATCTAAACTTTCTGCTACCCAAATCTTCAAATAAATAATATGTATTTTCCCATTTCACTACAGCGTCTTCAGGCACAGCCTCTACCGAACGGTTTGATACTGAAATTGAAGCATTCAGGAAGGTACCGGGCAGCAACCTGCTATCCGCATTTTCGATATCGCAATGCACACTCATCGTACGGTCTCCATCAATATTCGGCGTAATTAGATGAATTTTCGCAGTGTATTTCTTATCCGGGTTTGCAGTGCTGGTACAAATGATCTCCTGACCAACCTTAAGGCTAGCGGCATCTCGTTCAAAGACATTAAGGCTGGCATGTAAATCACCCGGACTGATCAGTTCAAAAAGAATGTCGGTAGGATTTACAAATTTACCTGCATTAACATTCACCTTGGTTACCGAGCCGCTTATGGGCGCATAAACATTAATTGTTCTGGTAATTTTATCTTCAGTTAAGGTTATTGGATTAATTCCAATAAGCCTTAATTTCTCCGCCAGAGATTTTACCAGCACTTTTTGGTTATTAAACTCTCCTTCTGCCTGCTGAAAAACCTTATCACTGGTTGCCTTAGTTTCGTTTAGTCCTTTTTGACGGGTATAATCGGCAGCAGAAAATTTCAGCTTATTTTTAGCAGTCAGGTAGTCCTGCTGTAGCTGAATATATTGCTGATCTTCTACAGTTACAAGTACACTGCCTTTTTTCACTTGCATACCCGGAAGAATAATCATTCTTTTAATATAACCGCCCATAGGCACACTTACAGAATATGCGTGTTCAGGTGGCACATCGACAACACCATTTACATTTATGGCGTCGTGCATGCTTTTCTTCCCCACCCTACCAACTAATATCCCTGCATTCTTCATTTGCGCGGCACTTAGTTGTACTTCATTTGCGTTGATCATCAACGTTGTATCGGTTAAAACCTGGTCTTTACTTTTGTCCGGATTGCCACATGCCGCAAGCATTGCCAGCACCATTAATCCCACATTTACTATATTTTTCATTATGTATTATTATCTCTTGCTGTTAATCTTTCTATTTCAAACGCAGTATCATTAAGTTGTTGCACTTTATCAAAGTAATCTGCTTTAAGCTGGATCGCCTGGTTAACGAGAATCACCCAGTCCAGATAAGCAATTTCACCTGCATTCAGTTTTGCCGATGCTGCGTTGATAATATCCGCTGCATTTTTAAGGTTAATTTTCTGAAAAGATTTAATGATCTTATCCAGTTGCAGATAACGATCAATGGCAATCTCAATGTCACTGTGCACACGCTTACGCATCAAATCTACTTCTGCCTGCTTCTGCTGAACAGCAATTTTTAAAGCTTTTATCTTTGATTGCTGCGCTCCGAAAAAAAGTGGAATCCCCAATCCGATGCTAAACGATGAAAACCGGTTATGCCGATCAAAATATTGTTCAGCACCCATGCTGTTAGTTTGCCAACCAACAATACTGGAATTATTGTAACCAAAGCTGATTGATGGCAGTAGCTTGCTCCCCTCCAAGGCCTGCTCCTTTTTTGCTAACTCCAGTTGTGTTTCGCTCAATCTAACTAAGGGACTATTATTCCCACCGCCTTTTTCTATCAAGCTTAGCGGATATATCAAGTCGCGGTCTGCCGGAACTGGATTATGGTTGCTATTCAATAAAAATTTAAACCTTTTCAAATATTGGTTGTAATCTGAAATCAGTAATTCCAGCTGGTTGCTGATCTGCTGTTTTTGATTCTCGGCAGTTCGCCATTCCAGCACGTCCACGTCGCCCGATTTAAATCTTTGATAAGACTTTTCAGCAAACGCGCCATAAACACTATCTGCCCAAAGCAATAGCCTGCGTTTTGCTGCAATCGTTACGATAGAGAAATAAACATTTTTAACTTCGGCTTTTAAATCCAGGGCCCTGGCATTCAGCTGCGCGGAACTCACCCCAACACTTGCCTGATGCACCGCCGATTGTCTACTGTAAACCGTAGGAAACTCAAGATTCTGGACCAACGAGAATTTGTTATCATTGGCGAGACTATTAAATTTTCCATAATCAAAAGCAAACGCCGTTTTTGGAACATCGAAGGTATTTCGGGTTAATTGCTTATAATAATCGATTTCAGTACTGGCTATTTTTAAAGAAATATTATTTTTTGACGCCGTATCCAAAGCGGCTTTAAGTGTTATTTCCTGAGCATTTGCTTGCAAGACACCGACTGACATTATAGCAAATAGTATCATAGCAGTGGCTTTTGGCTTGAAGTAACCAAAGCCACGTTCAAACAAAATATACAACATGGGTAAAACAAACAAGGTTAATAAAGTTGATACCAATAAGCCTCCAATCACCACCGTTGCTAATGGTTTTTGAACAGCACCGCCTGCGCCTGTACTGATGGCCATAGGAATAAACCCTAAAGAAGGAACCAGGGCTGTCATCAATACAGCTCTTAACTTTGATTTTGTAGCATGAATTACAATGCGCTTAACATCTGTCCAGCCCTCTTTTTTCAAGCGGTTAAATTCAGTCACCAGCAAAATACCATTTAATACAGCCACTCCAAACAAGGCAATAAAACCTACACCAGCCGATATACTGAAAGGCAAGTCCCTTATCCATAAGGCAAATATACCCCCCGTTGCCGACAATGGAATAGCGGTATAAATCAATAAACCTTGTTTTACAGAGCTGAAAGCGAAATAAAGCAGCAGAAAAATCAACAAAAGAGCGATAGGCACCACAATTGCCAACCTGGACTTTGCAGCAGTCATGTTTTCAAAAGATCCACCATAAGATATGGTATAACCTTTAGACAGCTTAAGCTTCGCAGCAACTTTTTGTTGTAGTTCTTCTACTATTGACTGCACGTCACGGTCTTTAACATTAAAGCCAATAATGATTCTTCTTTTTGTGTTTTCACGCTGAATCTGGTTCACACCTTCAACCTCTTCTACATTGGCCACCATATTCAGTGGAATCTGATTCCCGGCTTTGGTAAGCAACATTAACTGCTCTACATCATGTATATTTTTCCTTGCTGCTTCATTTAGTCGCACCACCATATCAAAACGTTTTTCTCCTTCATATACCTGGCCGGCAATCTGGCCGGCAAAAGCAGTGTTCACTACTCTGTTTACATCATTAACATTCACGCCGTACTTTGCCATTCCATCACGGTTATATCTGATCACCACCTGTGGCATTCCGGTTACCTGCTCTTCATATATATCAATTGCACCTTTTACAGTGGAAATGATATTGCTGAGGCTTTTAGCATACGCAGCAAGCGAATCGAGGTCTTCCCCAAATATTTTGCATACAATATCTTGCCTGGCACCGGTCATCAGCTCATTAAAACGCATTTGAACCGGAAACTGAAAGCCAACAGTAATACCGGGAATAACTTCCACAGCTTTGGTCATTTTAGCACTTAACTCCGGGAATGATTTTGCTGAGGTCCATTCTTTTTTAGATTTGAGAATAACCATCATATCCCCAGCCTCGAAAGGCATCGGATCGGTAGGTACTTCCGCACTACCAATTTTCGTAACTATTTTAATCACTTCCGGAAACTGATCTATTAAAATTTTTGAAGCTTTCTGTGTAGTTTCAATGGTATTGTTCAGGTTACTTCCTGTCAATAAACGAGTTTCCACGGCGAAATCACCCTCTTCCAGTTGGGGAATAAATTCACCTCCCAGACCACCCATAATGAATACCGAAATGGCAAAGAGAGAAACCGTAACGGCAAGGATGGTTTTCGGAAACCGGAGTCCCGACGAGAGAATGGGCTGGTAGCGACGTTCCAGCCACGCCATTAACCGGTCGGTAATGTTTCTCTTATGGCTTATTTTTTTGTTTAAACACAGCGCCGACATCATCGGGACATGGGTTACCGATAAAATAAAAGCCCCAAGAATTGCGAAAGCAATTGTCCATGCCATTGGTTTAAACATCTTGCCTTCAATTCCCTCCAGAGATAGAATCGGCAGGTATACGATCAGAATGATGATCTGACTAAATACCGCTGACTTGATCATGGAACCGGTAGATTTTTCTACTTCTACATCCATTTGATTCTGATTGATCTGACCTATGGCACGAAAGTGTTTACTGTGTGAAAACCGATGCAAAATGGCTTCCACCACGATGACAGACCCGTCCACAATGAGTCCGAAATCAATAGCACCCAAAGACATCAGATTGCCCCCAACACCAAACTTATTCATCAGAATAACTGCAAAAAGCATGGAAAGTGGAATAACTGAAGAGACAATTAACCCCGCCCTGATATTTCCAAGAAAAAACACCAACACGAATATTACAATCAGTGCACCTTCCATTAAATTGGTTTCTACAGTACTGATTGCGTTGTCAACCATCTTTGTTCTATCCAAAAAAGGCTCTACTACTATCCCTTCAGGCACCATTTTCTGAATCTCGGCGATTTTTTCTTTTACTCTTTTAACCACTACAGATGAATTCTCGCCTTTCAACATCATCACCACAGCACCCGCAACCTCTCCAGATGCATTATAGGTCATAGCGCCGTAACGAATAGCAGAACCAAACTGTACTTTAGCTACTTGCCCCATCAAAACAGGCATTCCGTTATTCAGGGTTTTCACCACAATTTTTTCAATATCAGCAAGGCTGGTGGTTAGGCCCTCGCTCCTGATGTACAGCACTGTGGGTCCTTTTTCAATATAAGCGCCGCCGGTATTTTCATTGTTTTTTTCAAGGGCGTCAAAAATTTCAGCAATTGTAAGTCCGTAGGCTTTTAATTGATCCTGACGTACGGCAACCTCGTATTGTTTAAGTCGCCCACCAAAACTGGATACTTCAGCTACACCAGGGGTGCCTAAAAGCTGACGACGTACAATCCAGTCTTGAATAGTGCGTAGCGACTGTGCATCATATTTACCTTCATAGCCCTTTTTAGCGCGCACAACGTATTGGTAAATTTCTCCAAGTCCTGTTGAAACCGGAGCCATTGCAGGGGATCCTATTCCTGCCGGAATTTCCTGCTGAACCTGCTGTAAACGTTCGGCAATCTGCTGCCTTGCCCAGTAAACATCCGTTTCTTCATCAAAAACGATGGTAACCAGGGAAAGCCCAAAGCGTGAAAAGCTTCTGATCTGTTTCAGACCAGAAATACTACTACAGGCCTGTTCAATGGGAAAAGTAATTAAACGTTCAATATCCGGAGCACCAAGAGAAGGCGAAACTGTGATCACCTGAACCTGATTATCAGTAATATCAGGCAGCGCATCAATGGGTAATTTTGTTGCTTCGTAGCTCCCCCATCCAACAAGGGAAAGTACAAACAAGGCAATAATCAGCTTATTCCGAACGGAGAAGCCGATGATCTTATTTAGCATAATAAATTAATTAAAATGGATCGACATATCATCAAGCACTGTGAATCAGACACTTGAAACAAATAAATAGGTAGATATTACGCCGAACCCATTGGCGGCCGGAATAAACTGCCAGTAATTGGATTGGTATGCATTTTTGTCCAAGCTATAGCGCAATCGGTTAAAAGATTAACACACGTAGCTTTTAATAATGTAAATTTTTCTGCCGGAACGCAGATAGAGATTACGTGATGCCCATCGACTTTTTTAAAGGGAAGTTTCATATCTTCCTCCTCATCATCGTCATCAAGGTCTTCTCCCAGATAATGCATCTCCAGAAAGTCCAGGAAACTGATATGTGAATTGATCTGTTGATGCTGACAGAAATGTGAGACAAGCTGCGGCAATTTTAAAACCTCTCTGACCGAAGTATTAAAAATGATGACAGGGAATAGGAAAATAATAACAACTCTGTTCACGGCGCAAATATAGCGAGCATGGCAATCAAAACAAATCAGACGAGCTGAATCTAACTGTAACTTTCCTGTAATTTTAGCATTCTATTACTCCATTCCCATTTATGCTTCATTTTTCTGAAATTTCATGAAGAAATTATGAATTAATTTAAAATCTTCGTAAAGCATTTGCACACATGTAACAAAGCTGTTATATTCGAATTATCAAACAAACTAACTAAGCGTCCCATGAAACTTCAGAACCAAAGTTCATTTTTATCGCCACTATTTAACTATCTGGAGAAATTCCACCCCATTAGCGAAAGTTATAAAAAAGCATTCGATGGGCAGGCATTCACTATGAATGTTCGAAAAAACAAATATTTACTTTCGCCTATTGATAACAATGAGTGCCTTTATTTTGTCTGCAGCGGCATCATGAGGGGATTTATCAAACAAGGAGGAAAGGAAATCACCACCTGGTTCAGCTTTGGTAATGAGTTGATCGGAGCCATCAGGCATCCTGATGGTGTTTCCACCTATTCGCCTGAGTTTTTGCAGGCCCTGGAAGATTGCGAAGTGATCTGTATCCCCTATACGCTGATTGACAAGCTGTATGCTGAGTTCCCTGAAGCCAGTGTAATTTCCAGACAGATTCTTGCCTTGCAATATCATACTGCATCTCAAAGGGCATTATTGGCCAGACTCCCATCAGGAATTGACCGCTACCGGCACTTCTTAAATGATAAAAACATGGATATCGAAAAATTACCGCTCCGCTGCGTAGCCAGCTATCTCGGCATGAGACAGGAAACCTTATCCCGGATCAGAAACAGAGAAGGACAACAGCTAAATCTGAGGATGCGGAAGGCAATTTAATTATTGATTTTACATCTCGATCATTATCCCTATTTTTGCGGCAAATTGATCATACGCATGCAAGAAAATGATTTTGTGTCCATCTGGCTGGAAGAAACCGGAAACCCTGCTATTGAAGAAATCAATAGATTGAACCAGCAACTCGCCGAAACAACAGCGGCATCAATTAAAGAAAATCAGCTCAATGAAAACGACCTGGCGGTTGCTTTGGATATTAACCCTGATGAGATCAAAAGATGGCTTAATGGTCGTCATGTTTTCAGCTTCAAAGTGCTGGAAAGCATTTCCAGACAGGTAAAACCCGCCTAGCACGGCTAAGCTGCAATTATACGGCGTGCGGAACAATATGCATTAACAGTTGTTAACAGGATATGAAGATCCTGCTTACTGGTGCCACTGGCTATATTGGAAAACGGCTGCTTCCTGTTTTACTGGAAATGGGCCATCACGTTACCTGCGTGGTACGAGACAAGGAGCGTTTAGATGTCAAAGCTTTCAAAGCCGAGATGGTTGATGTTGTGGAGGCCGATTTGATGAAGCCTGAGACGCTGAGCCATGTACCAAAAGACATCGAAGCTGCCTATTACCTGGTACATTCAATGAGCAAAAAAGGAAACTTCAGCGACACTGAATTGCAGTCTGCACGCAATTTTATAAAATTTATAGATACCACAAAGGCTGCACAGCTCATTTACCTGTCTGGAATCATCAACGAAAAAGAGCTAAGCAAGCATCTGGAAAGCAGGAAAGCGGTTGAAAATACTTTAAAAGAAGGCAAAACCCCTTTAACCGTTTTACGTGCCGGAATTATCATTGGCTCTGGCAGTGCATCTTTCGAAATCATCCGCGATCTGGTCGAGAAACTTCCGGTAATGGTAGCGCCAAAATGGCTTAAAACCCGGTGTCAGCCTGTGGCGATCCGGAATGTAATCGAGTTTCTAACAGGCGTACTGAATAAAGAAGAAACTTACCATAAGCACTTTGACATCTACGGTCCCGATTTGCTTAATTACAAAGAAATGCTGGAGCAGTTTGCAGAAGTGAGAAAGCTCCGCAGAAAAATCATTATCGTTCCGGTTTTCTCCCCAAAACTCTCTTCCTACTGGCTTTATTTTGTTACCTCCACCTCCTACCCCCTGGCCAGGAACCTGGTAGAGAGTATGAAGATAGATGTTATTCCGGAAAAGAACGATTTGCATGAGCTACTTAACATCGAGCTCATCCCTTATAAAGAAGCCATTTCCATGGCCTTCGAAAAAATTGAACAAAACCTGGTACTTTCCAGCTGGAACGATTCGGGGAACAACCGTATTTTTTAAAAGCGGCTTTCTGAACATATTGCCGTACCAGCCTTTGGGGTGTTAAGCGACAAGCAAAAAATGCGGGCTAAAGATCCGGAGCAGGCACTGAACCGGATTTTCTCTATCGGTGGAAGAAACGGATGGTACTACGGAAACTGGCTGTGGGAATTCAGGGGCTTTCTGGATAAGCTTTTCGGAGGAGTAGGACTTAAACGTGGGAGAAAAAACGCAGCCGTTGTTTCTCCAGGTGATGCGCTCGATTTCTGGCGCGTAATTCTTTCTTCAAAGGAACAGAAGCGGCTACTGCTGTATGCAGAAATGAAACTCCCGGGAGAAGCCTGGTTAGAGTTTCGGATAGATGAGAAGGGCTTTGTACACCAAACAGCCACGTTCCGTCCCCTTGGACTGGCGGGGCGGCTTTATTGGATAGCGATGCTTCCTTTTCATTATTTCATTTTCAGGGGTATGCTTTCAAAAATTGTAAAGTCGCCGAATAAACCAAATTAAATTTAATTTAGCACTGACGCATTTATTTGTATGACTCGTACCATCACCTTAAAAGCAGTAATCTATTTCATCTTCTCTATTTTTTTTACCAAGGTTACAATCGCTACAGAAACACCGGTATCCAGATTAACCACAAAGATCAGCCTTACCCAGGGGCAGCTACAAGGGACCAGATCCGAACACAATGTACTCGCGTACAAAGGTATACCCTATGCCGCGGCGCCGGTTGGGAATTTGAGATGGAGAGCGCCACAACCCGCGCCGAAGTGGGACGGGGTCAGGTCAGCGGATAAATTTGGTGCCCGCCCGATCCAGGATTCAAATCTGCTTTACGAATTCAGATCGGAAGAGGTAAGTGAAGACTGCCTTTTTCTCAACGTGTGGACTTCAGCATCCTCAAATCAGGAGCGAAAACCAGTATACATTTATATCCATGGCGGTTCTTTCATACATGGCGATGGATCCCAGGTGGCTTACGATGGAACCAGCATGGCGAAACAAGGAATTGTTTACGTGTCCATTAATTACCGTCTTGGCGTTTTTGGCTTTATGTCGCACCCTGAACTGAGTAAGGAATCCACCTATGGAGGATCGGGAAATTACGGTCTTATGGATCAACTGGCTGCGATAAAATGGGTAAGAGAAAACATAGCGGCCTTTGGCGGAGATCCGAACAGAATTACCATCGGAGGCGAATCTGTTGGCGCCCAGTCGGTAAGTGCACTGATGGCTACCCCGCTTTCTAAAGGATTATTTTCAGGTGCGATTGCCGAAAGTGGCTCGCTGCTCGATTCAAAAGCGCTGGTTATTCCGCTTAAAAAGTCTGAGGCCATGGGAACGGAAATTTCTCTCCAGGCTAAATCACCTTCTATAGCAGACCTTCGCGCCATGAGCCCCATTAAACTATTAAAGCTTGTTGAAAAAGGAAACCCACGGCGCTTTAAACCAACAATTGATGGTTATTTTCTTGTCGAACGTCCGGAGGAAACTTTCAGAAAAGGAAACCAGGCTAAAATTCCGCTATTGATGGGCTGGAATGCTCAGGAAGTACCTGCCCTTGCCCTCTATCGTCTTCGTAAAATGAATGATAAAAACTATAAAACAGCACTGAGAAAATTCTATGGCGATCACGCAGATGAAGTGCTAGCCCTGTACCCGTCAGGAAACAAAGCTGAATTGAAAAAATCATCAGGTGAAATGATGAGTGACCGGCTGATCAATTACAGCAGCTTTAAACTGGCGGAGCTCCATTCATCAAACCCAAAAGTGTCGGTTTACCGTTACCTTTTTGCCCATCCCCATCCCGGACTTAATCCTCGAACCATTCGTGAGGGCAGTTTTCTGCAAGTACTGATTAAAAAATTAATCAACGGCGCGATATCCGGAACATCTTTTCATGCTTCCGAAATTGAATATGCCCTGGGTAATCTGGATGTCCAGGACAATTATGCATGGCAGAAAGCCGACTACCGGGTATCTGAACAAATGCAGGGTTATTTTGTGAATTTCATCAAAAACGGAAATCCCAACAGCTCTGTCACTGAAGCAGCAAACGAGGTTGAATGGCCTCGCTATCGTGCTGAAGAAGGCAGAAAGTTTATTAAGATACAGGAAGCCAGCATAATTGAAACCGAGCAGCAAACCAAACGGTACGAATTACTGGAACGCCTGGGTAAAGAAGAATAATGATTTATTGATCTTCATTTTCACCCATATCATGATCGTTACCATCGTGTAACACTATTTTTTCGCAAATAACTTTTTCACATAGTCAATCATCGAAGTATTGGGTTTACCAGGGTTTTCTGGTCCGATTAAATAACCATAAGGTTTTAATTCGGGGTAGCTGTCGCAAATAATCTTGGCCATACCAAGTAAGGGAACAGCCAAAATCATTCCGGCTATCCCCCAAACCAGTTCGCCGAGCACAATAGCCATAATGGTAAACAATGGATTGATATTTACTTGTTCACCAACTACTACCGGCTCCAGAATATACGTTTGAATAAACTGTACCAAAAAATAGGTGATCAGTACGCCCACGATCATTTTTGCATCGCCACCCTGCGCTACAACTGCAAGTACTGTTAAACCAGTACCCGTTAAATTTCCCACAAATGGAATAATCTCCAGCAACCCACAAAGCACGGCGAAGAAAATTGCACTCTCTACACCTACAATGCTGAAACCAATGCCATACATTACCCACAACATTCCGATCATTGCTCCAAGCCCACTCAGGTATTTTTGCGAAACCTTACCCGCCTGATGGATCACCAGTGAGGTATCTTCATTTTCTTTCCGGGGCACCAGTTTGAGGATAAAGTTTTTAATGTGACGCCTCATGGAGAGAAACAGAAACATGTATACCAGAACCAATATGGTATTCACTAAAATCCCTACCATCCCCATAGCAAACGAAAGAATCATACTGCTGGATTTACCTTTCGTATTTTGGTCTATTACCTTCTGTTGGGTATCTTTCTTTATTCCAACAGCCTCGTTAATCCACTGTTTCAGCGACTCCAGCATCCTGACAAGCCGCTGTTCCATCGCGTCCAGATTATCGGCAAAACTCCCCAGCTGTATCGAAAGCAAGCCAATGATCAGGGCAACCACCAGCACGAAAAGAAAAATACAGATCAAGGAAGAAACATTTCTACTCAAACCTTTCCGCTCAAAGTAGCTGCACAATCTAATAAAAACCATTGAGAGTACCGCAGCCAGGATAACGGGAATTAAAAAAGGTGATGCAAAATAAAGCCCGCCAAATGACAAGACAAAGAGCAACAGGGTATTCACAGATTGTGTAAGTTTTACCATATGATTAGGTAACACGCCTGGATGCCGAATGTTTAATCCTGGAGGAGATTTTTAGGTAGTTATTAATGGTTTATCCGATAGAACAATAATTAATTAAACCCTAATTCCTTTCATTATAAACCCCAAACTCTGCTATTGCCGGTGCTTCTTTGAAATCAGACAGCTTTACCCTGATTTTCTCGCACCAGATCCTTTCAAATCTAAAAATACTTACCTTTTTCTCCCCGGCTGCCTGCGCTTTAAGTGGCAACCATTTTCCATTGGCGAAATATTCAAGACCGTATTTAGCGCCCGACGCGTTGCCCGCAGTGATGACAACCATATTGCAAGGCAGGGCTTTTTCAAACTTCACTTCATACCAGGGGGCTTTTACCTCCGGATTCGAAGACCAACTGGACCTGAAACTATCATCATTGGCAAAATCCATTAAGTTCATGTCATCGCTCCAGCTGCTATTGCTCACAACATGCTTTGCAATATTGCTTGAGATGATAGGCGCCGAAAATGGTGGCAACTTTGACGGATGAGCAGACCGCTTATAAAGCTTTCCCATTTCTTTAAGTGCGGCAAGTGCATTATCATCAATTAAACCATTTTTATTTGGCGCAACATTTAAGATGAAATTACAATAAACACCATTATATGGGATAATGAACTTGTTCACCAGCTCATTTACATTTTTAACCGGAGTAGTCGGAAACGATGTTTTCCAGAACCAGTTTTGCTGTAAGGGCAAACAAGCCAATGCGGGCAGTTTGTTGCTCTCTTTAGAGATAAACTGACCTGCTCCCTGTTCATAAGATTTGATATCAGTATAAAAGAGTGCCTCAGTCGGATATTTTGCTGCGTTCAAATCCATTACCAGGCAATTTGGTTGCAAAGATTTAATGAGGTAATAAATATCTTCAAATGGAACATCATCATACGAAATTCTTGACCATGGTGCATCCCACCCATCGATAATTAAAGCGGTAATTTCACCATAGTTGGTCAGTAATTCTGTAATCTGATCTTTAATCAGCTTGATATGTGCAGGAGTAATCTGGTTTGGGCGGATGCCATTGTGCGTATCCAGAATGGAGTAATATAACATCACTTTCAATCCGTTTTTACGAAACGCATCAGCATATTCTTTCACTACATCGCGTTTCAGCGGTGTATTCATTACATTATAGCTGGTGGTTTTGGTATTCCAGATGGGAAAGCCGCTATGGTGTTTGGTAGTTAGACAACCGTAAGTCATATTGGCCGACTTTGCTGCTTTTGCCCACTGATCCGCATCCAGCTTTGGCGATTCAAACAAGGATAGCGCTGCTTCGGGATTAGACCAGTCCTGATCCATAAACGTTGGCATTCCGTAGTGGATAAACATCCCAAAACCAAGATTCACAAAATCCTGCTGCAAATCTGTTAAGTTTTTTTTACCTGCTGTTTGTTGTGCAGAAACCTGTTCAATGAAGATCAAGCCTGTAAGAACAAGGAGCGTTAGTGCTAATTTTCTAATTTTCATATTGATTTAGTTGGTGTGGTGTAAAGGCTTAATTTAATTTTTATGATACTCAAAAATACTGCACCCCGTTCAATCATTTATCTAACGGAAACCTAACAAAAGCCTAACAGAAGCTTAACAGGATGAGATTTTGGAATAATAGCGCTATTTTTAGGGGTAAATATGAAAGATCGCCTATATAAATCCGTCGTATTGATAAGCTTTCTCATATTGCTTTTTGTTCAGCTGAGATTAACTTATAATACCTATGTACTTCGCGACAGGGATTACCAGATTAAAGACAAAACCTTAATAAACGATGAATATGGCCGCAGCATTCCTGATGATAAGCTTTATCAGGGCGGCGGAAAGATCATAGACAGCATCTTATCCCGAAATATGGCTGGGCTAAAAGCAGCGTATGATGGCAATGGTAAAAACTTTAAAGCGCTGGCGGCAAAGGTAGCCGATACCTTACTCCTTCACCTGAAGGCGAAAAGTTCAATGGATAGTATTTTCAAATCTATTGTCAAAAGGAATGGCTTGGATGCACACCTGCAGTATCTGCTCACCTTCGAATCCTTTGAGATTAACTTCAATAAAAACAAGGGAAACGTCTTCCTTTTTAACCACAAAAGCAATAATGAAACGCTGCTTCCGTCAGCTCATCCCTTTGGTGTAATTATCGATGGAAACCTCAGCTTCCCGAATTTGCAAAACCGGGTAACCAACCTTTCGGTTAGCGGAACATTAATGTACGATTACCGCATTACATTCAATTTGTTTGTTGATGCCCCAGGCAGACCATTAAGAGTTGCGATGCAAATGTTGCCCACTTTCCTCCTGGTAGCCTTGTGCATTGCAATCATAGTAGCCATCAATTATTACACCTACATTAACTGGATGCGGCAAAAGAAAGAAACCGAGGTGAAATCTGACTTCCTTAACAGCATTAAACATGAATTCAATACGCCGGTTACCACCATATTAGTGGCCAGTAAAAGTCTGCATGAAGACGAAGTGTTAAATGACCGCAACCGTGTAAAAGCATTGGTAAATATTGTAGAGCGCCAGGCCCTGCGTTTGCATTCACACATTAATCAGATGCTGGAGATCTCAGAAATTAGCAATAAAATTAATCTGGAGGAAACTGACCTGAACTATACTGTTCTTGCCATTATAAATGATTTTAAAATTAAGGTTCCTGAACCACATTCCATTACTTTTGATCCGCATCACAGCGAAATTTTATTAATGATTGATCCTTTTATGTTTACCACCATGCTGCAAAACATGCTCGACAATTCATTTAAACACAATCAAAATGCGGTTAAAAACACATTTATCTTCCTCAGCGAAGATAGTGATGATTTCGTTTTGCACATTAAAGATAACGGGAGAGGGATTGCAGCGGCCAACATATCTAAACTTTTTGATAAATTTTTTCGGGAAGAAAGGGATAAAACCGTACCTGGATTGGGTTTGGGCTTGTACTACGTTAAGCAATCTGTAGATTTACATGGCTGGCGTATCGACGTAAAGTCGGATATTGGTACCGGAACCGAGTTTATGGTCTACATCCCCAAGGGTTCTGTTATCATTAATTCAAACTGAAATCAACATGAAATACGATATCGTCATCATCGAAGATGAAGTAGATTTGGGCAATGTAGTTTCAGAATACCTGAAGTTGAGGGGATTCACTGTGCGCTGGTTTCAATCAGCAGCCGATACACTGGACTACTACCGACTGCATCAACTTGATAATAAGCTGGTGATCATTGATATCCAACTCCCTGACATGAATGGTTTTGACCTAAGTACCGAAATTGTAAAGCTAAATCCAAACCAGGCTTTTTTCTTTTTAACTGCGCATAATGAAAAGCATGACCGGATGCGGGGACTAAAAATTGGCGCCATTGATTATATCTCTAAACCATTTGAAATTGAGGAACTGGTGCTCCGCATCGGGAACATTATAAATAAATTCCCTAACACACCTATGGCTTCAAAAGCTATGGAGAGCGTTGTTACAATCGGCGACATCAGCTATCAGAAAGATCAGCTGTTTGTGCTTTTACCCGATGGCAAAGAAAGATCGTTAACTGTGCGAGAAGCTGAGGTGCTCGATCATCTGTCTGCCAACATCAACCAGGTAGTGAAGAAAAAAGACCTGTTGATTGCATTATGGGGCAACGACGATTATTTTAATGGCAAAAGCCTGGAAGTGTTCATCTCCAGGTTAAGGCGACTTTTCAAAGCTTCCGGTCAGGTAAGCATCGAAAATGTTTATGGTCTGGGCTATATCCTGAAGGTGAAGTGAGTCTTAAATACGAAACAGGCACCTCTTTTAGTTAGAAAGTTATTTTCCTGTACGCCAGTCAGGTGATTTATCAGCTGACTACAAAATGCTATCGTAAACCGGGTTTAAACAGTGGCTAAGGGCTATTGCGCTTCAAAAAGTGGGTTTAAAGGCATTTAAAATGGGTATTATTTGGTTTTAGCCAAATAAGAACCAAGTGAAACCCCTATTATAACCAAGTAAGAATCCTGTTAATTATCCCTCGAGGTTATTTATCAGTACCCGATCCGCCGAGACAAAATTGTCGTTTCATTAAGAAAAAATCACAATCTACATGGCAACAAAAACCTTAAATGTATTAAAAATCAGAATAGTCAGCAGGGTATAGAAATAAGGTAATGTTTTTAGAAACATTATGCTGATACTTTGGTAAGCCGCTGATCTTTTTATACTCCGGTCCAAAAGCCGCCCAGTGCTTTTCTCTATCGGCCTTATTGTTGAAAGTAGTGAGATACATGAGGTTAGGCATTTTGCTGCCAGAAATGACCTGTCCGTAAAAAACCGCATTAAAGTCCAGCTTCGAAAAGATCTCGACTTCATAATCATTAAACATCCCAATTTTATTGACTGAAAGATTTTCGGTAGCAGCTTCGTAACTTCTCAATTCATAAACCCGTTCGTTTTTAGGTGTAGTCAGTTTTGGGAGCGAATATTCCGGCATCGCAGACAAAGCTTTCAATAGAATAGATTCAATACGCGTATACGGTGCATCATTATACGAAACGTTTAAATAGGATTTTCCGCTTTCAGCATATTGTTTATCCTGGCTTATCTTCATATCGATTTTATCTAAATCGGTTAATTTTTTAAAGGGGATAAAAACATAAATAAGCTTTTCTGAAGTATCCTGAACTATCGGTTTAAAAACCCCGATATCTTTTACACCTGCCCTGTGCAAAGCCGGCAAGTAAGCAGTTTTTAAATACGCATCAATCGTATTTTCTTGTGCAGTAGTTTTTAAATGATATACTTTAATTTGATAATAAAATACCGCTTTGGCAGCAAAAATATTAGCCGATAAAGCAATTATAGCAATTGCGAAAACAAGTGTTTTAGTAAGGATGGATTTCACGGTATATTTGATTTAATTTAAAAAAAACTTACACCCCTTGCTTACAAGACCATGTTTACTCAAATTTAGTATTATCCTGGCCAAATTCATTTGTTGAAGTGATATTTTTCGTTAGTATTTGTTTGCACCTGCCCGGCAAAAGAGTTCGATTAATTAAACGAGTGTCTGAACTCCAGGGGTGAAACTTTTGTTTTCGTTTTGAAAAGTTTGCTAAATGATTGTGAATGTTCAAAGCCCAGTGCATAGGCAATTTCGGAGACGGAAAGATGGGTTGTTGATAATTTTTCTTTAGCTTTTTCTATAATCGTGTTCTGAATATACTGCTGTGTATTGAGCCCTGTCAACGAGCTCAGCATGTCGCTAAGATAGCGTTGCGATATATTTAATGCCGTACTGATATATTTCACAGAGGGCAAACCATTTTTGAGGCTGTTTTCTTCTTCAAAATAATGGTTTAAAAGCAGGTCAAGAGAAGTTACAATATCATGATTGATTGCTTTCCTCGTGATAAATTGCCTGTTGTAAAAACGATTACTGTAATTCAATAGCAATTCTATTTGAGACACCAGAACATCCTGGCTGAAACTGTCAATATTATTGCCCAATTCTGTGGCTATGGTATCAAATAAGTGAGCAATAGTTTCCTTTTCCCTAGCTGATAAGAATAAGGCTTCTGAAACATCATAAGAGAAAAAGCCATATTGACTGATTGTTTTTCCTAAGGGATAATTCCTGATAAAGTCAGGGTGAAAATAAAGAGCGATCCCTTCATAGCTTTCTGAGTGTACTGGTGGAAAAACGATTTGTTTAGGTTTTAAAAATGCCAAGCCACCCTCTTCGAAATCATAGTGGCCTTGTCCGTATTTTATTTGCCCCGTAAAGGTGGGTTTAAAGGAAATTTTATAAAAATCAAGACTTACTTTTTCCCCTTTTGGAAACATTTCAATCGAAACATTATTGTAATCAATTAAAGCAACCAATGGGTGCAATGGTGCTGGAAGTCCTAAAGCACGCACCAGTTGCGATATGCTACTGATTTGATTGATTTTAGATTGTTGCTGCATTTTCGTTTACGAAATTAATCAATTCTGTTTGGACGGACGAATAACGATGTCGCCGATTTCAACATCGTCGGGTTGGCTTAACGCATATAGTACAGCATTGGAAATTGCAACGGGATCTATGGCTATCTGGCCCATCCCATTTTGAATAACTGTTTTCATTTCTTCGTTTTTGATGTTATTCGCAAAATCGGTTTTCACAAAGCCGGGTGAAATGCCTGTAACTAAATCAGTTTTATACTTTACATCAGTTTGAACAAAGGTGGCTTCACCACCTTTGCTTTTAATCTGTTCAACAAGTTGTTGCAAATGTTCTGTTCATCTTGCCCCTAAAACCACCTTCGCACCGTATTTTGCTAATTCTATGGCTATAGCTTTGCCCATTCCACTGCTCGCACCTGTAATGGCCACTACTTTTCCTTTGATATTCTGCATTACTGTTAATTTTATTT
The DNA here is from genome assembly GCF_032678525.1 of Pedobacter frigidisoli. GTDB lineage: Bacteria > Bacteroidota > Bacteroidia > Sphingobacteriales > Sphingobacteriaceae > Pedobacter > Pedobacter frigidisoli_A. The sequence continues at coordinate 807,812 of NZ_JAVTSE010000001.1, read as the reverse complement.
GTCAATTTGTTTTTCTAAAACTTCAGGATAGCGGTCTCCTACGAGTGTTATTGCATCTACTGCTGTGTTAATTTTCAAGAGTTCAGCGGCTGTTAATACCACATTCACACTCTCAATATTTTCCTCTAAACGATGTAATTTAGTTGTTCCTGGTATGGGTGCTATCCACGGTTTTTGCGCTAAAAGCCAGGCCAATGCCAATTGTCCGGTTGCAACATTTTTTTGCCCGGCAATCTCAGAAAGTGCGTCCACCAAAATCAGGTTGGCCTTTATGTTTTCTTCGCTAAAACGAGGAATGACATTTCTGCGGTCAACATCTGCTAATTTTGAATCTATGGTACCGGTGAGGAAACCTTTACCCAAAGGGCTAAACGGAACGAAGCCAATTCCAAGCTCTTCTAATGTTGGGATAATTTCGTTCTCAGGTTCACGCCAAAACAAGGAGTATTCACTTTGTAATGCAGATACTGGCAGGATAGAATGTGCCTTACGAATAGTTTTGGCACTTGCTTCCGATAAACCGAAATATTTCACTTTCCCCTCTTGAATCAGGTCTTTTACCGTCCCTGCAACGTCTTCTATTGGAACATTGGGGTCAACTCTATGCTGGTAAAGCAGGTCAATGTAATCTGTCTTCAATCTTTTTAAAGATGCTTCGGTTACTGCCCTTATTGTTTCAGGTCGGCTGTCTAATCCTGTTGTTGGTCTGGCGTTTTTACAACCAAATTTTGTAGCAATCACAACGTCTTTTCTGTAAGGCTGTAACCCTTCGCCAACCAGTTCCTCATTGGTATAAGGCCCATAAGCTTCCGCGGTATCAAAAAATGTAATACCCCGTTCAACTGCATTACGCAGTAGAGTAATGGCATCTTCTTTATCAAGACCTTTGCCATCCAGAAAGTTTAAACCCATACACCCGAAGCCTAATGCGGAAACTTCCAATCCGCTATTCCCTAATTTTCTTTTTTGCATAATTTTATTCTTTAAAATTTTTATCTAAAGGCCGGCTTAGATATCATGAACAAATCTCAGAATAGTTGCCTGGTGAAATGTATCTGAATTGGTAATTGTTGTATTCAGATTTTCAAATTTGGTTGAACACTATTTTGTTTACACGGTGACTGGGTAAGCAAGGTTACAAACAAAAATGAATGCTGAATTGGCTAGGAAAGCGAACACTTAACTAAAAATATTTAGTATTGTTTGCTTTTAACAAATCTGTCAATTAAATTTAAAATATCAATTGCTGAAAGGTTAATATGAAGCACCGGGTGCTCCCAAACCCCTTATTACCTGGCAATGATATCCCAAATCATCTCTTTTTAATTAAGGTCAATAACTGATCTGCGCCTGTGTTTGTACAGATCGGAGTTGATTGTTGTTATTGAATTATTAATGGCCTAACGCTTAACGAGGATTGAATTTATAAACATCGGTAGGATTGATGATAAGAGACCTTGTGGATAAACAATTTACACTTTAAATCTTTTAATTATGAGTAAAGAAACTCCGTATGAACCTGAGCACCACATCACTGTCGGATATGCTGAAGACGATAGCTGGGAATTGAAAAGCACTGTAAAAACACTTACAGAAAACGGATTTGTTGTTGACTTTGCCGTTAACAATGGTGAGCAATTGGTTCATGCTGCGCGTAAAGCCAAACTAAGACCAGACATATACCTTACCGATTTGAATATGCCTGAAAGGGATGGCATTACAGCCGCAGCCATCATTTTGAGTGAGTGGCCAGACAGCAAGGTGATCTTAATGACCAATGAGTCTGGTTCACGTTATGTTAGCCTGGCGCGGGCCGCGGGTGTAGCGGCATATATTCCTAAATTAATTACCACAGAAGAATTTTGCAAAGTCATCAGAGATGTTTATCGTCGTGGTAAAACAAATATCGGGGAGATTAGATAATTTTCTGGCCCGTTGTTTTCGGAGATCTAATATTTTATTTATAAACTTTATCCCGCTAAATTGGTTCATAAATATACTAATTATCTAAATCAGTATTTATGAGATTTGAGAACAAAAATATACTTATTGTGGGTGCAAGTTCTGGCATCGGGCTGGACCTGGTTCATACATTGAATGCAGAGGGTGCGAATATTCTTGCAGCCTGTAGAAGCCGCTCACCCCTCTGGCCTGAATCGGTGAAATATCTGGAAATGGATGTACTGGATTCTACATCAGCTTTATCCTCATTCATGCCTGAAGAACTTTATGGACTGGTTTACTGTGTCGGAAATATCAACCTGAAGCCATTTGGCAGAATTTCGGAGAGTGATTTTATCGATGATTTCAAACTCAATGTGGTTGGTGCCGCTTCATCTATACAGCAATCGCTAAAATCGTTGAAGAATTCTTCTTCAGCATCTATTGTACTCATCAGTTCTGTTGCCGCAAGAACCGGGATGGCTTTCCATTCTAGCATTGCGGCATCGAAAGCGGCGATTGAGGGATTGGCACTTTCACTTGCTGCAGAATTAAGTAGCCTTCAAATCCGGGTTAATGTTGTGGCGCCGTCTTTGACTGATACACCGCTTGCTTCAAAACTTCTGAATACGCCTGAAAAAATGGAAGCTGCAGCAAAAAGACATCCTTTGGGGAAATATGGTGCAGCAAAAGACATCAGTGCTGCCATTGCATTTTTACTGTCTGCTGAAAGCAACTGGATAACCGGACAAATTATACCTGTAGATGGTGGCCTTGGCAACTTGAAAACAACATTTTAGCAATAATGAAATTTTATTAACCTCTATTATGCGCAAACGATATCATACATTAAGGCTAATTTTAGGCGACCAGCTCAACATGCAGCATTCTTGGTTTGCCAAACCTGCAACCGATACCCTTTATGTATTAATGGAGGTGAGAACAGAAACCGACTATGCCTGGCATCATATCCAAAAGCTTTGCGCTTTTTTTGCGGCAATGGAAGATTTTGCGGCAAAACTGAATGATGAAGGATTTGAAACGCTTTACCTCAAGCTTGACGATGCTGAAAACAGACAAAGTTTTTCAGATAACTTAAAATACCTGGTAAAGAAATTTGGCATTGAAGAATTTCATTATCAGTTGCCTGATGAGTACCGCCTAGACAATGAACTACAGCATTTTTGTAATACTTTGGGGATAGATCATCAAGCTTTCGATACAGAGCACTTCTATACCAGCCGAGCCGAGGTTGCCGCATTATTTTCTGGGAAAAAAGAATTGCTGATGGAAACCTTCTACCGGAACATGCGTAAAAAACATCATATCTTACTCGATGATGGTGATGACCCACATGGTGGTAAATGGAATTTTGATGCGGAAAACCGAAAAAAACTTCCTAAGAACCACAAACCAAATCCCCCGCTTTTGTTTGACAATGACGTTAGGCCCCAGTTGACCAGAATCACCCGGGCAAAGATTGTGACTATTGGCAAAGTTGATGCTCAATATTTAGGCTGGCCGATAAACCGGGATCAATCACTAAGGCTTTTGAAATATTTTTGCGAAAACGGCCTGCAACTTTTTGGAACTTTTCAGGATGCGATGCACACCGAAGAATGGTCGCTTTACCATTCCCGACTGTCATTTAGCATGAATACCAAACTGCTTTCACCCATAGAAGTGGTGAATACTGCAATTGAATATTGGAGGAAAAACAAAAAATCGATATCGTTCAATCAAATTGAAGGATTTATCAGGCAGATTCTTGGTTGGCGCGAATATATGAGGGGAATATACTGGATGAAGATGCCGGAATTCGAATCTATGAATTTCTTCAATCATACAAGAAAACTGCCAAAATGGTACTGGAGCGGTGAAACACATATGAACTGCCTAAAGCATGCGATCAATCAATCACTCGAATTTGGGTACGCCCACCACATTCAGCGGTTGATGATTACGGGAAATTTCGCTTTAATTGCGGGCATTCATCCCGACGAGGTAGATTTCTGGTACCTTGGCATTTATATCGATGCCATACAGTGGGTCGAAATTACCAACACAAGGGGAATGAGCCAGTTTGCAGACGGCGGAATTATAGGATCAAAACCTTACACGGCCTCAGCTAACTACATTCACAAAATGAGCAACTATTGCGAAACCTGTCAATACGACCGCAGCGATAAAAAGGGAGAAAATTCATGCCCTTTTAATAGCTTATATTGGGATTTTCATGACAGGCACAGAAGTAAGCTTGAGCATAACCCCAGGCTTGCAATGGTTTACCGGGTATGGGACAAGATGGATTTAAAAGTTAAAGAAGCTGTTTTGAAGAGAGCAGATTCTTGTCTTAAGAACATTGAACTGTTATAAAATTTCATCAAACATTGCCGGCAATAGTTTTCACATTGATGTTCCGGCTTTAATAACAATCTTAAAACTCTTTAGCCAGATTAACCTAACAAGCTATAAAATCGATCAAGTGTTGAGTGAGAAGGATATCAATTACTCCGGCAAATTGCTACTTCAAAGGAAATGATTGACCAATTGTGGTTCGTTGTTTTGATAAGATTCAATTTCCGTTTTTAGTTTATACAGATCGCGGTTAAACAGTTTTTTTAGGGTTTGGTTCAACATGGTTTAATCCTTTAAGGGAGTATTGTTGTTTAATATTACTTAAATTTTCAATTGTCTGTAAAACAGTTTTTTTCACATAAAAAAACCCTTCAGTATACTGAAGGGTTTGTGGGCCCACCTGGGCTCGAACCAGGGACCAAAAGATTATGAGTCTTCTACTCTAACCGACTGAGCTATAGGCCCGGAAAAAACTTGCGTTTTTTGCGAGTGCAATGTTACAAATTTGAATTCAATTTTCGAAAATGTTTTTTGCTAATTTTAATAAAAAATATTATTCTACCTCATTTTCAACGCACTACACCCCAGGTTTTATTCGGCTTGGCACCCATCTCCAATTCCAGTTTGCCCCCATTCATCAGTTGCTCATGCGTAAACCAGGGCGTATTCAATACCTTTCCATCAAACTTAGCACTTTGAATATATTTATTGACTACCGAACAGTGGTGTGCAACCAGCTCAAACTTTTTACCATTGGGCAAATCAATCGTTACCTGCTCAAAAACCGGACTACCGATGGTATATTGTGGAATTCCGGGGGTTACCGGATAGAAGCCCATAGAAGAGAACACCACAAAGGCGGTCATCCCTCCCCCATCTTCATCGCCCGGTATGCCGAAAATGTTGTCTTTAAACCAGGTATCCAATAAAAAACGGATGCGTTTCTGGGTTTTCCACGGAGAAGCAGTGAAATTATAAAGATAAGGAATGTGGAAACTGGGTTCATTACCCATCGAATATTGCCCTACCAAACCTGTGGCATCAGGAAGTTTAGCCCAGAAAGCGTATTTTGCCCTGCCCAATGGCTCGCGGAAAAGCTGATCGAGTTTATTTTCAAATTGCTGACTGCCGCCAAACAGTCCCTGCAGGCCTTTAATATCATGCTGCACCTGCCATAGATAAGTCCAGCCATTATTTTCATCATAGTAATCGCGGGCACCCATGCCGCCACCAAACACCGGATCGATACTGATCCACTTACCATACTGATCTTTAGGCATGAACATCTGTCTGCTGGCATCCCAGAGGTTTCTGTAATTCTGGCCGCGTTTATGGAAACGCTGGTAATCATCCCGTTTGCCTAAATTACGGGCAAATTCCCCCAGTGCCCAGTCGTCGAAACTGTTGCCAAGCGTAACCGCTACAGCCTGGCGCTTCTCCCACGAGTGTACAGCCGTATCGGTTTCCTTTTCATCAGGCTTCAATGCAGGTATGTAACCATTTTTATAGTAAAATTGCTCCAAGGCCCCACCCCTACCATTTTTCCACGGCATCATGGTCGCCTCATCGGCATTCTTCTTCATGCCTTCGTAAGCTTTCTGTACATCGTAGTTCTTCAAACCTTTGTTGTAGGCATCTAAAAATACGATCGTAGAATGGAAGCCATTCATGCAGGGATTATCACCGAACAACACCGGAAAGGTAGGTACCCAGCCACTTTGATCGTACATGGAAACATAGGAGTTCAGCATATCTTCTTCCTGCGTCGGGTTGAGGATCGTTCTGAGGGGGTGGTGGGCCAGATAAGTATCCCAGGTCCAGTCATCCACATAAAAAGGCCTTGTGGTTTGATGAATCTGGTTATCATACCCGCTGTAATACTTTCCGTCTTCAGTAATATCTACCATCCTTTCGTAGGTACGGTATAATGCCGTATAGAAGGAACGTTTCTGAGCCTTAGTCCCGCCAATGGTTTTGATCTGATTAATTACCTTAGACCAGGCTTCTTCGCCATGCTTCACCAGCGTTTCGAAAGTTTGGTTTCTGAATTCCCGGTCGAAATTTTTACGGGCCTGATCGGCACTAATATACGATATTGCATACCTGAACTGAATCTTTGTAGCCGATTTAGACGGGAAGCTTATATAAGCTTTAACATTTTTAGTACGATCACTCTTCACAACAGTATCCGCATTGAGCTGATCATTTTTAATTACCCCAACACTTCCTCCCTCACTGAATACCCCGTAGAGGTATACTTTAACCTTGTCGTGGTAAGTTTCCAAACCAGTAATTTCGTTTTTTGAAATAAAGCGATACTCACTTTCGCCATTGTTATACATACCCAGCAAAATAGATTTGGGTGCATCTGCCGGAAATTCAAACCGGTAAAAGCCAGTTTTCTGATTGGGTACAAACTCGACCTTTATGTCCTGATCAATGAGAAATGTAGAGTAGTACCAGGGACGCAGCACTTCCAGTTCATGATCATACGTTGCACGTTTGCTCCACGAATTGATATCAGGCTTTTCAGCAATGGGCATCATGGAAAACACTTCGCCCAATCGATGCGATACAACATTGAGCGGAAAACCGGAGAGCTGATCATCCATATAATCATTCCGCATCGGGAACATCCTGATCATTTGATTAGGCAATTGAACAGTTGGCCTTGTGGGCTCGAGTAGCTGCCCCACATTACCAATTCTGGGATCAACATACTTAAGATTGCCCGTACCAGAATAATCCTGAGCGATGGAGTAGAAAGCGGTAACGGAAAAGAGCAGGGCCAGACTGAATATGTTTTTGATCATGTGGGCTGTTGTAGGATTAATCGATTTAGTAATATGAATTAAAGCCTTAAAAGTAAAATTTTGAGCTGGATATTTGCATAACATTTTGGTTAAGTTGAATGAAAACTGACGGGATAATGTGGATAAAACAAATTAATATGGGCACATTAACAGGGCTCAAATGGTTATTTTTGCATTAATATGAATAGCCCTGATTCGGAACACCAATTACTTTTTGATTTCTTAGCCAATACCAATCAACCCATTTTTCTGACCGGGAAAGCGGGTACTGGAAAAACAACTCTGCTTCGCAAAATAAGGGAAACCACTATAAAGAACTTTGCTGTAGTTGCGCCTACTGCTGTAGCGGCAATAAATGCCGGCGGCGTTACGCTTCATTCATTTTTTCAGATTCCTTTCGGTCCGCTGGTGCCCAATGCCGATGAGCAGGATGGCAACCAAATGAGGTATTCCGATGAAAAGCAACGCCTGCTCAGGTGCCTGGAGCTACTCGTTATTGATGAGATCAGTATGGTGCGGGTTGACATCATCGACTTTATCGATCGTACACTTAGACGGGTCAAAGGCTCGAACAGGGCATTTGGTGGTGTACAGGTATTGATGATCGGCGACTTATATCAGTTGTCGCCAATATTTCATGACGCATGGCACATTCTGGGCGCGCATTATAACAGTCCGTACTTTTTCGACAGCCTGATTTTTCGATCCATGCCTGTGGTAACTTTTACCCTTGAAAAAGTTTACCGTCAGTCGGACCCGGTTTTCCTGAACATTTTAAACGGCATGCGCGAAAACAACCTGAGCGCCGATTTGCTGAATGCCTTGAACCAGCGCTACGATCCATCACTGGACCAGGAATGGAAAGACGATTACATCACACTAACCACACATAATCAACTGGTTTCGGAGATTAATCAGAATTGCCTGGAGAAACTGGAAGGTGAAACTTTTGAGTTCGATGCACAGATAAGCGGAGATTTCCCTAAAGACGCATACCCTACCGATGAAAAACTGAAACTTAAAAAAGGGGCGCAGGTAATCTTCATTAAAAATGATTCATCGGGCAAAAAACAATATTACAATGGCAAGGCCGCGAGGATTACCGGCATCAGTGCCGACACTATTAAAGTAGCTTTTATTGCAGATGGTCATGAAATTGAAGTGGAACGTGAAATCTGGCAAAATGTAAAATACAGCCTGAGTAGTCAGGAAAACAAAATAGACGAAACCAGTACAGGTTCGTTTTCACAATACCCCTTTAAACTGGCCTGGGCCATTACCGTGCACAAGAGTCAGGGACTAACCTTTGATAAGGCCATTGTAGATGTAAGCGGAGCCTTTACCCATGGGCAGGCTTATGTGGCGCTAAGCCGCTGCCGAAGTCTGGAAGGACTGATTTTAAAATCGCCGGTAAAGAATGAAAACATCCTGACCGATGAAAAAGTAACCCGCTTTACCTCGGCCTCTCATCAACAGAAACCAGATCGTGTTTTACTGGAAAAATATAGTCAGGAATATGCCTGGGGCCTTATTCAGGAGTTACTCGATTTTTCATTGCTTGCAAAAGACTGGGCGAAGCTGGGCCGTTCCAAACTGATCGATAAAGATGAAAAACAGGCTTTTGTAACCTTGTTTGATGAAGCAAATCCGATTCTGGAGAATGAGGTGGTTAAAATTTCCCATAAATTCCTTGCTCAGGAGTTTGCCAAGGTATCAACAGCGAGCAACCCGGCAGATGAAAATGCTTTTATGGAACGTTTGCAAAAGGCTTCAGCTTATTTTGTCCCAAAACTGGAACATGCCATAACGCTGCTCAATAAGATAGTTGCAATTAAATTTTACAGCGACACCCATTCAGAAAAATTGCTGAATAAACTTAACGACTGCCTGGATGTGTTGAATGTTAAACTGGCGCTCTTCAAGATTTCATGGATACCTTTTTCCGTTAATGATTACATCAGCACTTTCCACGCGACAAGTAATAAAAAACCTGCCGAAAGCAGTGTACCCAAACCTGTATTTAAACCAAAAGAAATTTCCAATCCGCAGGTGTATAAAAACCTGACAGAATGGAGAAAAACTGTAGCGGTGCAACGCGGCGTTCAGGATTATGCAGTACTATCTGACCTCGCCTTGCTGGCCATTGCCGAGCGCCTGCCCAGAACCGCCGATCAGCTTGCCGCGATTAAAAGCGTGGGCTTTGGCAATGCTAAAGAATTAGGACAAGCCATCACCAAAATTGTAAATGCACACCTGGGTACCAGCGAGTTATTTTAAGGCTGTTTAGGGGTGAAGCGCTTCCATAATGAAGAACACATTTAAAACAATATAAACCGCCAGTAATACGAAGGCAAAGACGCGATCGAAGCGGGCTGCCTTTTCGGCCTTTTCACGCTTGATCATTTTTAGTGAATAGGCAGTAGAAATGATAATGATCAGTATGAAACTGAGAGTAAGGCCATGAAGTGTATCTACCAGTGTAAAAGTGGTGGATTCGGGTAGAGAACCATCAATGATGTATTTGTTTCCGATTACGGCGAACAGCGCACCAACGCTTAATCCGAAACGTGAATCAATGCTGTCGGCATGGATATAAAAGCACATGTAGGCGATAAGGAAAGCAACGTACATGCCCAGAAACATTTTCCAGAATAAGCCTATGGCATCTCTGCTGATGCCTATTTTGACTTTATAGCTGCTGTATTGTGTTTGCGGGATTTTAATAGCTGGATCTCCAAAGGCCGTTTCGTAAATCTTGATGCCTGACGTGGTTTTTAAACTGTCAATATTCCATCCCCTTAAAGTAAAACGAGGATCAAATTGCTTACCTAATGTATCGGGAACAAAAATAAGCGATTTGGAATCAAATTGTGAGTTTTCAAGAGAAAGCCGCAGCATCTGGTGATCAAAAGGAAAATTATCAATTGCCCATGAATCTTTCATAACACACTGCAATTTCATGAGCAGATAAACCTCATTACCTGAGGTATCAATGGTGGAGAAAGATTTATCGACCGTTTTAGCCTGGGGAATCTCCAGATTCTCAATAAAATTGAAATCTTTATTTTTATATTTAAGCCACAGCCAGAAATTAACGGTATATTCTTTATCCTTAAAATTGATATCATGAATACTGGTGACATAGATTCCGGTTTTAACCGTATCAGCGTGATTTTGTGCGGCTGAGTGATCTGCTGACAACAGCATCTGGATCAACACGATAACGGGCAGGAATAAATATTTTCTCAATTCGGAACAGGCTGGCTTTTTGTATAAAGATAACAACTTAACGTTTTAATAAATAATAAGTTTTAGAAAATTAATTTTGCTTTAAACGCTTTTTTTAATACTTTCGCAACCCCCATTTTTAAGCGGTAACCTCCCAACACATGAGTAATTTTTTATACGGAATCGACTTTGGTACAACCAACTCAGCACTTTCAATTTATGATGAAGAAAAGAAGGAAATTGTAGATACCATATCGATCCCTTCGCTGATTTATTTTACCGAAAGCAAAAGTTTTGTGGATGGGGAAAGTCACATTGTGGGAGAAAAAGCCATTGAAGCGTATTTAAACGACAAGATGAAGGGCCGTTTCATCAAATCAATTAAGCAAATTCTATCCCGCAGCACTTTTACCGAAACACGGATTCATAACAAACGCTACACTGCAGCCGATCTGGTTACGTTGATTTTGACAGACTTGAAGCGCAAAGCCGACGAGATTACGGGTGTCGACTGTACAAAAGCGGTAATTGGGCGCCCGGTTTTTTTTGACGACGACAATACACAAAAAGATACTTTAGCACAAAGCCGGCTAAAGAAAGCTGCAGAAAATACCGGCTTTACCGATGTACGTTTTCAATTTGAGCCTATCGGTGCAGCTTTTGCCTATGAGCAAACCATTACTAAAAAAGAGCGCGTACTGGTAGCAGATTTAGGTGGGGGAACAACAGATTTCACTTATTTGATTCTTGACCCGGCGAAGGTTGGTAGCAAAGACCGTAAAAATGATATGATTGCTTCGGGAGGTATTTACATTGGCGGAGACAGTCTGGACTCGGCTTTTATGTGGGAAAAGGGAACGCCATATTTCGGAAAAAACACGACCTATGAAGCTACAAAAGGTAAAGTATTAACCGTTCCGAAATCATTGTTTGCCAATATTTGTACCTGGGATAAAATGAACTTTTTTAATGGCTTGAAAATTCAGAGGGAAATTGACGATTATTATTACTACTCGGGTAACGATCCAAAGTTCAAAAACTTAATCACACTAATCGAAAATAATCTGGGCTATTCGCTCTTCCGGTCTATTGAAAAAACGAAAATAGAACTATCGGATCAACCTGTATCGAACTTCAACTATGCCAACATGGGCATAGAAATTGATGAGGATATCAGTTTGGCGCAGTACAACAGCATTATTGAAAAGGATATTAATAAGATTGAAAACTACCTTGACCATTTCATGGAAACCTACAAGGTTAAGCCGGATGATATTGATTGTTTGTTTTTAACCGGAGGAACCTCAATGGTAGCTGCCATTCAGGAACTGTTCAAATCAAAATTTCCGCATATTCCATTAAACTCGGGTGACAACTTTAAGAGTGTGGCTAAAGGACTGGCCTACAGCGGATATCTGTTTGAGGACTAAACTAACCCCCTTTTTGGCTAGTTTATACTTTTTATTCAACACTTTTTACTCAATAATCGTTACTCCCTGGCAATGTTAACCCAGATGAGTAAACTGATTAACGGTGATACCGCGATGCCTTTTAAAAGTAGAACAAAAGTTGGCTGCACTATCAAATCCTAAAGAAGAAGCAATCTCATCAATGCTGTTCTCGCTGTGGAGAAGAAGTTCTTCCGCCTCCCTCATCACGCGTTCTTTAATCAATATTGAAAAGCTTTTCCCCAGTACCTTGTGGAGAAAGGAATTTAGTTTCTTCGGACTGACGCCCATGCCTTCCGCGTAAAAACCGATAGACCTTTCGCTCTTAAAAAATTGTTCGAGAATGGCTCGAAAACGAAGTACCTGGTCGAGCTCATCGAGTGTCCATGCTGCCATGTAACCATCTAAGCCAGCAGTAAAGCCAAGAAAAAGAGAAATATATTGCATTAAAAAAGAAAGATCCTTTTTTGCCTTAATATCCTTTTTCAGTTGCTCGATTAAGCTATAGGTTTGTTTGGATTCCTTGCCTAAATCACGAAATGATAAATTGAGAAATAAATTTTTAGCAAGGGGATCGAGGTGCTGAAGCAGAAATTCTGAATACAGCAAACTACTGAAATTAAGCCAGTAGCCTGTTGCAATGCGGCCTTCAAGACGTACTAATCCCTCTTCGGGTATGAAAAAAATCCTTCCGTCCTTAAGCTCATAATCCCCCGAGTTCATACAAAGAAAGCCTTCTCCTTCCTTTACAATCAGCACCCGCATAGGAAATACGGCTTGCAAGGCCCGATCTCTTTTGAAACTCCCGCTTACCGGCTCCAACTGTATCATTAGACAAACTATTTTGATTCAATACTATATCCGTTCACAATCGAAAAAATACCATAAGGAATCCCGATTATTTTAAACAAAATACTGAATCCATAAAAAAACCTCCAAAATTAACAAATTGGAGGCTATTTCTATAAAGATTTAATGTGATTACGAGGAAAGCAATTTTACCTGAACAGCTTCAACTCCCTGCTTTGTAAATTCGATATCGAACTGGACAATACTATTGGGATGAATTTCATCAAGTACGCCATGTGCAAAGACATTTAATTCTCTTCCACCATCGGAAGGTGTGATGTGTCCGTGACCCGACTGCGGATCGTAAGACTTAACCGTGCCTAGTCTCATTATGCACGGGTCAATTTTACATTAACGGCATTCGGACCCTTTTTGCCTTGTACAATTTCAAAAGATACATGATCATTTTGATTAATCTTATCAACGAGCCCGGTAACATGAACAAATACTTCTTCACCGTCACTTGATGTAATGAATCCAAATCCCTTAGATTCATTGTAAAACTTAACTACACCCTGCATTAACTTATTTTTTGATGGATAAACATAAAAAATATTCAAAAAGTTTTTCAAACAAATAGATTTCTTCCTGAAATTAATAGATATAGCCCAAATATTAAAACCTATATCGCCATTCATTGTTCAATTAATACTAACCTATCCCCCATTATGAAAAAGCTAACTAAAAGAAGTAGTACCCAGGATCTGGAAAGTGTGAAAGCTGGTGATAAAATTGCTGATGACACCGGAAAAAAAGGAGAAGTTTCAAACATAGAAGTATTGGAAAGAAAAACTGAAAAACAATATTATTACAAGCTAAAAGGTGACGGTACCATCCTGGTGATAAAATAAATCCTGTTCATAAACTCATGATGAATGAGTAGATTTAAACTAATAAATCGTTTCAAGCAACCATGAAAAGGATCAAAAGATATATTGCTGCTTTAACCGGGCTTGCAGCTGTATTTCTATGCAGCTTTTATCCCCCAAATGAACATCCTGAAGACAAGGGCGTTTATATCCAGTACCCGAAAAACACTGAAATTGAAGTTGATGATATTACAGATTTTGAAGGATTCGAAAAGAAAAACATCTTCGGGGGAAATAAGCTGATCATGACGAAAGAGACGGCCTGGATTGCACTGAAAAACATTGACCTGAATCGTATTGGAACTGTTGGCTTTGCATATGCCAATCTGGAAAACGGAGTTGACGGAAATGTCGAAATCAGACTTGACGGGCTGAGGGGATTGGTTATAGGTAAGTCGACATTCAGAGAAGGTATTCCTGTTAAATTCATCAGAGATGATAAGCGCCACGTCCTTTACTTCATTTTTAAAGTAAAAGCGGATGTAGACAGAAGCCGGATCATCCTCAAATCCCTAAGCATTTTGCATATTAAATAAAAAATTTCAGGTACCGTTTAGGAATTGTTTATTTTATCAGGTAAATGATGCATGAAGATTGTTCTCCAATAATATCTTTGCATCAAATTTCAGGTTATGCAAAACATTAAGAACATCATTTTTGATTACGGTAACGTAATTTTCGATATAGATTTCAAAATTACACAGGCGGCATTTGAAAAGCTGGGGATAACAGATATAGACAATTTCTTTGCTCATAAAGGGCACAATCAGCTTTTCGATGATTTTGAAACCGGCACGATATCTCCTGCAGAATTTAGGGAAGGCATTCGCCAGGCTGCCAATAAACCCAAATTGACTGATGCGCAGATTGACGATGCATGGAACAGTTTGCTGATTGGCACCATACAGGAAAACCATGAATTGCTGCTGAAAGTAAAAGACAAATACCGTACTTTTTTGCTGAGCAACAATAACGAAATACACTATAACTGGATCATAAATTATCTAAAAACGACTTTCGATATAAACAATTACGATGATTACTTTGAAAAGGCTTACTTTTCTCAGCAAATGAAGCTCCGGAAACCCAACACCAATATCTTTGAGCAGGTATTAAAAGAGAATAACCTGGATCCTGCTGAAACGTTGTTTATTGATGATAGTCCGCAACACATTGAGGGGGCAAAAAAAGTAGGATTAAATACCCTGCTAATGACGGAAAAGCCTGCCAAGCTGGAAGCGCTTTTAAAAGCTAACGGGATTTTAGATTAATGCCTGTCAGCAGATGAAGTAGAATGACAATATTTTTTTGCCGCAGATTGACAGAATCGGATTGATTAATTCTTGAACTGTCTATCTGCGGCAATCACAAAGAAATTAGAGTTTTCTTCGTTTTAACTCCCGCTCGATCAGCCCAAATTCACGACCAGTTTGGCCGGCAACTGAAGTATTTTCCTGTGCCCTTCGGAACAGATAGGGCATTACAGCTTTGATCGGTCCGTATGGAACATATTTGGCAACATTATAAGTGGCATCGGCAAGGTTGAAGCTCAGGTTATCGCTCATCCCCAGTAATTGTGCAAAATAAACATGGGGATGGTTATGGGCTATTTTTTTCTCATCTAAAAGATAGGTAAGCAAACGACTGCTGTCTTCATTGTGTGTACCGCAAACGATAGCAATCTCTTCAATATGATCTACACAGTAGCGCAGTGATTCATTGTAATCGCGGTCTGAAGCTTCCTTATCCGGTTGGATTGGTGAAGGATACCCCATGTCGGCAGCACGTTTACGCTCCTTTTCCATGTAAGCTCCCCGAACCATTTTAACGCCTAAGATAAATCCTGCAGCTTTGGCAATCAGGTGATCGGCTTTCATATCAGCCAATTTATCATGGCGATACATTTGATAAGTATTATAAACAATGATACGTTCCCTGTTAAATTTACGCATCATCTCAACAGCTAGCTCATCAATAGTATCCTGTATCCAGGTTTCCTCGGCATCGATCATAACCGGCACCCCTTTTTCAAATGCTGTTCTGCAAATCATCTCGCAACGCAGTTTCACTTTTCCGTACTCTGCCTGCTCACCGGCATTAAGGGCTTGTTTGGCATCCAGCTTTTCCAATAAGGCAAAGCGGCCTATGCCCGTAATCTTAAAAACAGTGATCGGAATATTGACATCGCCATCGGCACGAAGAATGGTGCGAATGATTTCCTGGCAGGTTTCATCAAAAACGGCTTCTTCTTCTTCCCCCTCAACGGAATAATCCAATATGGTGCCTACCCCACCCTTTGCCAGCTGGGCAATGGCCTTATCGCACTCCCTAATGGTTTCACCACCGCAAAACTGCTGAAAGATGGTCGCTTTAATGGCCCCTTGAATGGGTAGGCCAATGTTCAAAAAGAAATTGGTAACCGGAGGCCCAACTTTAGTCAAGAAATTGCTTCCGATCATTTTAAAAAGCCAGTAGGCTTTTTTCAGTTCAGCATTACTTTTCTGGCGGAATGCCACTTCCGTATTATCGAAGTTAGGTTGTTTATTGGAGGATAAATCCATCATTTATGTTTTAATAAGTCAGCAGGATGCAAAATTATAAAAAGCATTGGTTGTAGAAATTAAAAACAACTAAATAATCGTATTTTTGCGGCAATAATGATACAATTCAAATTAGAAGGCGAGTTTATTCCATTAATTCAGCTGTTAAAGGCAACAGGCCTGGTTGGTACAGGTGGCGATGCCCAGGCTGCTGTAATGGATGGCGCGGTAAAATGCAATGGCGAAGTAGAGTTTCGTAAACGCTATAAAGTTAGAGTTGGCGACATCATCACCTTTGAACAAGATAAAATCGAAGTAATATAATGCAAACCTTAACGAGCGCAGGCCATTCGCTTTATTTCGAAAGCAATTTAGATGCCTTAAAGAACCTGTTAGACAGTAACAAATACAGTAAAGTATTTATCCTTGCTGATGAACACACGAGCGAAATATGCTTACCGGTATTCCAGTCGTTAATGGATGATTTTTCGGATTTTGATTTAATTGAAACCTCGGCCGGAGAAGAAAACAAAAATATCGATTTCTGTATAGGTATCTGGAAAACACTTCTTGATTTTGAAGCCGATCGTAAAAGCCTGATGATTAACCTTGGCGGTGGTGTAGTTACTGATATGGGTGGATTCATTGCATCAACATATAAGCGTGGTATTGACTTCGTTAACGTGCCTACCACTTTACTTTCGCAGGTAGATGCCTCAGTAGGGGGTAAAACAGGCATAGATATCGACAACGTGAAAAATATGGTGGGTACTTTTACCTTGCCTCAGATGGTGTTTATTGAAACTAAATTCCTCGAAACTTTGCCTGACCGCGAATTATTATCGGGTTTTGCGGAAATGATTAAGCATGGTTTGATTTATGATAAGCCTTATTATGAGCAACTAAAAACCACCAGTTACTTAACGCCTTCAGCCGAAAACATTTACCGTTCTGTTGAAATTAAAAATGAAGTGGTGACGATTGATCCGCATGAAAAAAATCTGCGTAAGATTTTAAATTTCGGACATACCATCGGACATGCTGTTGAGGGCTATTCGCTGGCAAACGACGAAAACCCGCTGACTCATGGGGAGGCTATTGCCATAGGCTTTATTTGTGAAGCAGCATTATCCATTAAAAACAGTACGCTTACAAAAGAAGAACTGAAGGATATCAGCGAGTATATTTTATCGTTATATCCAAAATATCATATTGAAAAAGAAAGCTTCGACGCCCTTTTGGAGTTGATGAAAAGCGATAAGAAGAACGAAGATGGAAATATTCTATTTTCTTTATTAGAATCGACGGGTAAATGCACGTTCAACTGCCGTGTAAGTACTGCAGATATTTTAAGCAGTTTAGATTATTATAACAGTTTATAGGTTACAATCAGCACACTTTCAAGGCTGAAAGTGATGATGATCTCCACCTTAAACCATAAATTAAGTATAGATGAAATTTACTGGAAGTGATATCTCTGTAGTAGGGTTGTTTGGCTTTGTAATCGTTTTAACTCTGGTTGAAATGTATTTCAGCTACATGCACGACAGGAAGCTCTACACCAAACGCGATACCTGGACAAACATTTATTTAATGACGGCGGCCATCGTGATCAATCTGGCAACCAAAACGGGTACCTTCTTTCTATTAAGTTACTGCTATGAGTTCAGATTATTCCAGATCCAGAATATCTGGATTTACTGGCTGGTGTTGATTTTAGCGCAAGACTTTTTATACTGGTTTTTACACACGGTTGGACATTATGTACGCTTCTTCTGGGCAGCACACGTTACGCACCACTCCTCAGAACATTTCAACCTGACCACAGGTTTCCGTTCTACCGTGTTTGAGCCATTGTATCGTGTATTTTTCTACCTGCCACTGGCATTTATGGGTTTCACTGCAGTTGATATCCTTTTCGCCTATCTCGTTACGCAGATTTACGGTAACCTGGTGCATACACAGTACAATATTAAATTTCCAAAATGGTACGAATATATATTCGTAACGCCATCACACCACCGCGTTCACCATGCCAGCAATGTTCGGTACCTGGATAAGAACATGGGTATGGTGCTGATTTTGTGGGACAGGTGGTTTGGAACCTTCCAGGCTGAACTTCCCGAAGATGAGGTAAAATATGGCTTAACTACACAGCCGAAGGATACGGGGCCAATGAACATCATCTTCCATGAATTTATCGCGCTGAGTGCAGATGTTAAAAAAGCCCCAAGATTTATTGATAAAGTAAAATACATTTTCAACCCCCCGGGTTGGAGCCATGATGGCAGCACTAAAATTGCTAAAGTGATGCAGCAGGAACTGCGGCAAGCTGAAGTTCTTAAAAAAGAAGATAATATTACCAATATACACGAGCAAAAAAGAGAACTAAGCTCAGCCGGATAGAAAAAAAGTTCTGCAAAAGCAGATCTTTTTTTTGCCCTATGCTGGAGCATCTAATGAACGATGATGGCAGTTTTCTGCTCAGTATCGGTTAAACCATCAATCCCGCTCCATTTCAGCCTGCTTCTCATATGATTAATCAAATAAATAACGGTTAAAAATACACTTGTTTAATTACGAATATTTCGTAGATTTACGATAAATAAATAGTTATTTAACTTTAAATCTTATGAAACGTATTTCAATTACTACTATCGGACTACTGGGGTTCTTCACATCATTTGCTCAGCAACCGGACCAGGCACTCGCAAGGGTGAGGTACACTTTTACACATGTTCAGGACACTTCGCAGCGAGACAAACCCCATATTGAAAATATGCTGCTCGTTACTGGTAAAAATGCTTCGGTTTATACCAGTTACGACAAGCTCAATCAGGCTATAAAAGCGAAGGCACAGATTTTGGAGCAATTAAAAAATCAGGCGGGCAGCTCAAACATGAAAATTGAAATTAAGAGCGAGATGAAATCTCCCATTACAGCAGCGGACCTGTTCTTTTATGCAAATGAACACAAAATGTTTAGCAAGGAAAAACTGCTAAATAACTACCTGATTGAGGAGCCTGCCTCCCAGATCGACTGGAAAATTTTGAAAGATACCATGACCCTTTCGGGTATCCCCTGCCAGAAAGCAACTGCGGATTTCAAAGGAAGAAAATGGATAGCTTGGTATGCTACAGAAATCCCTTTCCAAAGTGGCCCTTGGAAGCTGAATGGATTACCCGGTTTAATTATAGAGGCCTGCGACGAAAAGAGAGAAGTAAAATTTGAATTCGCAGGTCTGGAAAATGTTAAGGCAACCGACAGGGAGCAGGCAGATGAGGGTGATCAGAAATTTACTACTGCAAACGGCTCTGTAGGCACGATTAAAATTGCAGGAATTGAAACCAGTACAAGCTATTTAGGCGATGAAATAAAACTTCCTAAAGATGCTGTTAAAACGACAAAAAAGGAGCTCGACAAGCTGAAAGCTGCCAGAGATCAGGATCCCCAGGGGTTTATGCAGGCACAAATGGCCGCAAATGGGATTCAGGGTACATTTAAGAGCAGTATCCCTACAACGCCTGCCAAAAAAAATCCTTTGATTAAAAAAGAAATTAACAATCCGATTGAATTATCAGATAAAAAATGATGAAGCTCCTCTCAGCAATACTGTTATTTGTTATTGGAACCTCGAATTTATTTGCCCAAAAACCAATCAGGGGAACAATTAAAGACATTAATGGCAAAGGCATAGAATCAGTGAATGTTAACCTGAAAGATGTGGAAGGGAACATCATTATCTTTACTAGGACAAACAAAAATGGCGAGTATCAGCTCGCCATTAAAAACGATCAGGTTACGGGTTATAAAATCGAAGCTTCGAGTATAGGTTATCAGAAACAGTCCATGCCTGTCACCAATATCGATAAAGCATATGAACTGATTTTAGCCAACAGCGAAACGAACCTGGAGACCGTTACTGTTAAAAATAGTCCATCACTTAAGGTAAATGGCGATACGCTAAACTACCGCACTTCGGATTTCGCAGACAAACAGGATCGCAGCATCGGTGATGTCATCAAAAAGATGCCAGGGGTTGAAATTAGTGAGAACGGTAAAATCAGCTATAACGGAAAGGCAATCTCCAATCTATACGTTGATGGCGATAACCTGCTTGATGATAAATACAATATCGCAACGAAAAGCATTCCCCATGGTGCAGTAGATAAAGTACAGGTGATTCAGAACGATCAGCCAATTAAAATGATGCGGAAGAACAACATGAGTGATGACGTGGCTCTGAATCTCGTAATTAAAGATGATGCCAGGATAAAAATTATGGGCGATGCGACGGCAGGCGTAGGTTCACCCGATCGCTTTGACGAAAATTTGACTGCAATGCTTTTTAACAAGAAGCTTAAATTCATCAATAATATAAAAGCCAATAATACGGGTAACGATCCGGGTATTGACTTAACCTCGCATAATTTAGCTGATTATACCAGCCGCATCGATAACAGCAAACCAGCGGCACTATTATCAACTGGAGCTGCAGGTGTACCTTCACTTCCGCAGAGCAGGTATTTATTTAACAAAGCAGCACTGGTAAATTTGAATAATCTCTACAAATTTAACCATGATGTGCAACTCAGGGCAAATTTATCCTATCTATATGATGACCGAAGTCAGCAATACAACAAGCTTTCTCAGACTTTTCTTGCCGGTCAAACCGTCACCTATTCCGAATTTCAGCATAATAATATTTATCCCCAAAAATTAAGGGCACAGTTGAATTTGAATAAAAATGCAGATAACGATTACTTTAATAATACACTGTTGCTGGCTTATAGCCCATTAAAAACGGTTTCGAATTTTTCCATTAATCATGTAGCCGGGATACAAACATTACGGCAGGAAGGCTTTGATATCTCAAATGAACTGAATTACCGCAAAAAACTGAAATCGTCGCAAGTCGTTAACCTGTATTCGTATCTGAACAGAAGTACGCAGCCTGAATCTCTTGATATTACTCCGGGGTTAAATGCAGATATTTTAAATAACGGAAATCCTTACCTTGGTCTAAAGCAGTATATCAGATTACCATCATGGTACACGAATAACTATGCTTCGCTGGCTTTTGTAAATGGAAGGTTCACACAAACCTATAAATTGGGATTCAATATCCAGCAGCAGAATTTAGACACAGAGCTTTTCCGCATTCAAAATGACCAACGTACAGAATTGGTTTCTGAAAATGCCTTAAACCGCCTTAAATGGTTCAAAAACAGGACTTATGGGAGTGCCATCTATGAGTTTGCAGATGAAAAAATAAGAGCAGGATTAAGTTTACCTGTTAGCTACAACCGCATCGCCTATCACGACCATGTTAATCAGCTAACCGAAAATCTTCATAAGTTTTTTGTGAATCCCTCATTCACCGTCAAGTACCAAACAGGCATTGAAAATGATGTTACTGCAAATTACTTTTATAAAGATGACCTTGGCGGCCTGGATGATATTTACCGGGGAACTGTTCTCATAAACTATAGATCATTATTTGCCAACAATGCACCCGTGCCGGAAACAAAAACCCATAGCATTGGCGGAGCCTTTAATTTTAGAAAGGCCATGCAGATGTTATTTTTTAACGCCTCGGCAAATTATAGCGATACAAAACTCAACACTATTTCATCCTTCACATTTACTGATAATATCCAGCAGCGCATTGTACTTCCATTACCAAACCACATCAGAAATTTTTCGGTAAGTGCCAATGCAAGTAAATACCTTTTTATTTTAAAAACCACCGCTAACGCAGGAGTGAGCTTTTCTGAGAGCAGATATAATCAACTACAAAATGGAGAACTGATACCTTTTAACTCCAATACGATAGCCTATAAAGCTGGTTTTGAAGCCAAGGTAGCAAGTTTTATGAATTGGTCCTACAACACCAACTACTCCATTTCTAATAATAAAGCTGAAGTGGCAGAAGCCATAAAAACAAACTTCCGGCAGTTGCGACAGCAATCTTCACTGTCCGTTACGCTGATGGGTAACGTTTATCTTAACTTCTCTGCAGAACACCTTTTTACCCACCAGTCGAGCCAACCCAACCTGAACTATTTATTTGCTGATGCGAATGTAAAATACAAGCTGACCAAACTCAAATCTGATCTCGAATTTGCGGTAACGAACCTGGGAAACATCAAACAATACGATGCTACTTATCTTTCAGCAAATTCGCTTACAACAGGTACATACCTGATTCCGGGAAGAGTAGCGATGCTTAAAGCAACATTCAATTTCTAATTTGATGATGGGTATTACTTCATAATGACGATCAAAATCGTCATTATGAAGTTTATAGCTAAGCGGAATGACCTTAAGGCTTTGTATTGATGTAAACTGAACTGGTAGAGTTCTTTCGCAATGTAATATCGGCAATCTGATTCACATCAAAAGCTTTTATATCCTCTTTTTCCACCTTTCTGCCGTTAACAAAGAAATCCATTTCACCATTTGAACCGCTGATAGCGATGTTTCCTGCAGCATGGCCGGGAATTTTATTTATGGTTTTGATAAAGATCATTTTCGTTACAGGCCTCTTCAATTTATCAGGAGAGACTGAATCTTTTTGATCATTTGGAACCATGGTCATCAGCGTCGGATCAAGCCTCAGTGTATCTTTAAAAGTAAACTGATACATGTTTACTTTAGACTCCGTGTTCATTTTAACTTTAATGGCCCGCCCTACCAGTTTCTGCATCTCACCGGCAATAGCCTGTTGGCTGGTATCAGCCGTGTCAAAGCTGGTATTGAAAACTAAACTTATTTTTTTCGTTGAATCGGTATGCTGAGCAGGAGAATGTAGACTGCTTTTCCTAACCTCGTTTTTTGATGATGCTTGTAATCTAACAACAGTCTTTTTTGCCACTTCTGGTAAATCCTGTTTCACCATAACAGTAATTGGTTGCAGGGTTTGCTTTGCATCTTTTTTATCGATTGTGAAAGCCAACGTTAGACCTATCAAAACAGCAAGTGCAAATAGATAACGGGTTAAATTCATTTTTGATGAACGTTTTGAATTCATCATTATGATTCGCTTCCTGAGATCTGAAAGGTTAAAATTGTTGACAATGGTTACCGGTTGGCGTAAGGTGCCAACCCCAAGCAGGCTGTATTGGTACGATCTTTTATCCACTCCGTTTTTTAGTATTTTCGCATCAGTTATAAACTCAATGTTTTCCCTCACAGCCTTTTTCATCAGCCACACTCCCGGATTGAACCAATAAAGTACCAGACTTATTTCTGAAAGGATGATATCAATGGTGTGCCATTCTCTAACATGTACTTTCTCGTGCGCCAGTATATGTTGCAATTCATCTGCGGCATGTAACTCAGGATTGATATAAATAGTTTGCCAGAAAGAGAAGGGACTTACCTGATCTTTGAAAACACGTACCCGATGATTATCTAAAAAGCCTGGCTTCGATTTCCGGTGTACGCTGTACAGGGAGAGAAACTGAATGGCAAGTCTGACCGCCATGACCAACACACCTGTATAAAACACCAGTTCGATGAGCTGCCACATTAGCGAAACCGGAGACAAATGAACCAGATTGCTTACATGGTGATTTAATTCTGGAACGAATTCCGGAATTCCTTTTTGCCCGTTCAGCAGTGCCGTGAGATTAATAAAAGGATAACAAGTAGAAAAAAGTATACCGAATAAAAGAAACATCCGGTTCATGACGTAGAAAGTCAGCTTCCTTAAAATCAGGTAATAGGCAGCTGCAAAAAGTAGCAGTACCAGATTAATCTTGAACAGAACGACAAACAAATGTGGCATAATTCCTATTTTTCAGGGTTTTCAATCAGGTTAATGATCTCCTTTAGTTCTTCTGCACTGATCTTTTTATCCTTCGCGAAGAACGCTACCAGGTCTTTATAGGAGCTTTTAAAATAATTATCTACAAAACCACTCATAAAGCGTTTTTTATAGTCGGCTTCTTTTACTTTTGCGCCGTAGCGGTTGGCATTGGCAAATCGCTCGCCAACCAGATAACCTTTACGTTCGAGGTTTTTGACGGTTGATGCTAGCGTAGTATAAGGTGGCTTTGGCTCGGGCATGGCATCCATAAAATCTTTGATAAACCCTTTACCAACCTGCCAAATGGCCAGCATTGCTTCTTCTTCCTGTATCGTTAGTTTTTCCATTATTACGAATATATCGTAAATATACGAAAACATCCTAAACTAAGAAGACTTTAACATTTCACGGATAAAGTGACAAATGTTAAAGCCTTTAAATGGATTTTGAAAATTAAATCCTGTTTATAACCTTATTTAAGAGGTGCTGAGCGCCTTTCGGCAAGGGTTAGTGTTTCCTGAACTACTTTCCTCATTTCAACAGCAGCATCCAGCAGCTTCGGGTTGCCCTCAAAATCGCCATAAATAACTACATGTTTCGACTTTTTCTTGTAATTGAAAGTAATATCGTAACGGGGAACCATTTTAGACTTTTCACTTTTCTTTCCAACGGTGTCTGGAAAGTTCCAAAGTCCTATTTCATTGGCTTTACGGTGCATATACAAAATATCATCAGCCTTTAAAAAAACCTTCTTTCTGATCACAGAATCTTTGTTGGTCACATACTGATATTCGCCCGTAGCTGAGTTGTAGGTATTTTCCAAAGTATCTTTTAATCCGTATCTGAACTGCATTGATACAAAATCGTCTTTACGGAAAGGCGCATTCTGAATGATGGGCTTGTAATAAATGTAACAGTAAATAATCATCGGAACGATGATGGTAATGGCTAAGAATATTTTTTTTCCTCTACTTGACACGGGTTACTAATTGTTGAATGAGTAAATTATTGAATACATAGCTGATGAACTACATGAATAAATCAATGGTGCAAAGCTGATAAAATTTGTTGACGTTCGAAACATACTAAAATCATATAATGATGTCATTCACCTGCTCAGCACTCCAGACTAAGCGTCTTTAAGTTCTCCCTCCCATTTGCTTACTACGGCAGTTGCAATACTATTTCCTACCACATTGGTAGCCGAGCGGCCCATATCCAATAACGGATCGATACCAATAAGCAAGGCCAGGCCAGCTTCAGGTATATTGAAACTTGCTATGGTACCGGCAATAACTACCAGGGAAGCCCTTGGTACTCCGGCAATACCTTTACTGGTTAACATCAATATTAATAGCATGGAGATTTGTTGTTCAAAACCCAGGTGGATGCCATATGCCTGTGCAATAAATAAGGAAGCAAAGGTCATATACATCATAGATCCATCCAGGTTAAATGAGTAACCTAATGGTAGCACGAAGCTTACGATTTTATCTTTGCAGCCAAAACGCTCCAGAAGCATCATGGTTTTTGGGTAGGCCGCTTCACTGCTGGCCGTACTGAAAGCCAGAATAGCGGGTTCCTTCATGTCGTTTACCAAACGGAACACGCGTTTTTTTAAGATTAAGAAACCTAAGAAAATCAATACAGACCATAAAATGGCGAGGCCGAAATAAAACTCACCGATAAAAATCGCATAGGTATTGAGTACATTTAAACCCTGTTTGGCCACAATGGCAGTCATGGCGCCAAAAACAGCAAGCGGGGCGAAATTCATTACATAACCGGTCATCTTTAAAATCACGTGTGCAATGGCATCAAATGCTTTGATCACTATCTGTCCCAAATCACCTATCGCAGCAGTAGCTACACCGAAGAACAGTGAGAATACTACAATCTGCAGGATTTCGTTAGTGGCCATAGATTCAGCTATACTTTTAGGAAATACGTGTGCAATGAAATCCTTAACGCTCATTGCCGCCTTCTGAATACCAGTGTTCACCAATTGGTCAGGAAGCGTCAGTTTCATGTGCCTGCCTGGTTCGAAGAGATTAACCAGAATTAATCCCAGTACAAGCGACATTAACGACATGGCCATAAACCAGCCTAATGTTTTACCCCCTATCCGGCCTACAGCTTTAATATCTCCAACTTTTGCAACACCCACTACAAGGGTGGTAAAAACAAGTGGTGCAACGATCATCTTGATTAAACGGAGAAAAATATCGCTCAACAGCGTGAAGTATTCAAGCTTCTTCTCACGAATATCCTCATTCTCTTTTTTGATTTTAGCATTGACTTTTCGCTCAGCCTTGAGTTGGGAGTACATCGCGGAGGTGGTATCGGTGGTTTTGGCAATATTTACCTCGATGCTTTTAACTTTAGCATCCGCATTAAGAATATTTTGGTTATAAACATCAATAGAATTAACATTTAGAATGTAGCCCAATGCAATACCAGCAATCAGCGCTATAAAGATAAAAAGCGTGAGTTTGTTTTTCTTCATGAATAAAAATAGTTTGTGGCTCCGTTAATTTGGTAAAACTACAATATTTAGGCGGGGTAAGCAATTTTGATCTTCATCTCATCAAAAAAAATATGTTAATTTCGCCTCTTCCTGTAACAATGGGAAACCTCTTCTATCTAAAAAAAACGACAACCACCTAAATGGAGCAAAAAGACAAGTTATTTAAGCAGATTTTTGATTCTAATTCCAAAAAGATTTTTCACCTGTGTTATGGGTACACTGGCGACGCGGATGCTGCCAATGACCTTTTACAGGAAACCTTTTTAAAAGTTTGGCAAAACCTGGATAAGTTTAGAAACAAATCTTTAATCTCTACCTGGATTTATAGAATTGCCGTGAACACCTGTTTAACATACTTACGCTCGGAGAAAAGGCAGGCAAAAGACGAGTTGACAGACAACATTATCGAAAACAAGATAGAAGAGTTCTCCGAGAAAAATGAGCAGGTTGCTTTGCTTTACAAATGCATTTCAAAGCTGGAGGAGAATGACCGTTTGATTATTACTATGGTTCTCGACGAACTTCCCTACCATGAAATTGCTGATATTTCAGGAATTAGCGAGGGCAACCTCAGAGTAAAAATTCACCGTATTAAACAAAAATTAACAGAACTATACAACCAATATGCAAGCGTTTGATCAATTACAGGAACTGTGGCAAAAGCACGAGGTAGACGTTAAAGTTTCTGCTGATGAAATGCTGCAACAGGCTAAGAAAGAAGTGAATGGTTTAAGGTTCAAATCTGCCTTAAACTTATTGGGTATGCTCATATCCTTCATTGCTATTGCAGCATTGTGGGCATTTTATCACTTTGATTCATGGACTACCCATGTGGGCATCAGTATTACATTGATTGCCATTGGGGTTTATACCCTGATTCTTTACCGTGATCACAGGTTAATTTCTAAAAATGATTACACCGTTCATCCCAATGAATACCTGAATAACTTAAAAACCTACCAGCTCAATCGCTACAGGCTTTACAATTCCTTATACTGGTTTTATACCGTAGCGCTTTCGCTTGGGCTCATTTTCTACTTTATTGAAATATTAGCTTACTTCAATCTGATTCAAAAAGTAATTGCTGTCGGGCTTACCTTTCTGTGGATTCTATTCTGCTCAACGATTTTAAGAAAAGCAGTAATCAAAAGAGAAAAGGAACGAATTGCATTGCTTATTGAGAAGTTTGAACGGCTTAGCGATCAAATTTCCACTCCTGAGTAATTTAGGCACGGTTTTTTCATTAGCATTTCTACATATTGAAACCTTATGCTGATGAAAAAGCTGACTGCACTTTTATTTTTTTGTTTGATCATTCCACTAACGTTTGGTTTTAAACAGGATACCCCTGGTCCCGTTCAATTAGACTGGCAAACCCATTTCAAGGGAAAAGCAGATGCCCGTTCTCCTTTCTTCGCACTTACCTCCATGACCTGGCAATACAGCTACGAATCTACCGTATACCGAAACAGGGTGGTCATTAAATTAAAAAACGAAGTGAGTGTAGATAAAGGAAGGTCGTGGGTAAAGTGGGATAAAATCAAAGATCCACAGGTAAGCGCTGATCTGTTGCACCATGAGCAGGGACATGCCGATATTCAGAATATCTTATTTATGGAGGCAGAACGCGTGCTTAAAAACCGCACCTATTCTGTAAATAATTACAAAGCTCAGATTTCTCAGCTTGCTAATGAAATCAGCAATTATTTCGACACGATGCAGCGCAACTATGATGATGAAACCGAGCACGGGAGTAATCATAAAATGCAGGCGCGCTGGGATCAGATTATTATGGATAAAACTGAAGAATCAAGGGCGGCCAGCCTTGCCGATTCAGCAAAATAATTTTGGGACAAAAATGATTGCCCCAACAATGATTGCCAGAAAAGCCATCAGTAAAACGGCCGCGGCAGCCAGATCTTTAACCACTTTGATTTTTGGATGATGTTCTGCATAGACCACATCGGCCAGCCTTTCAATAGAGGAATTGAATATTTCAGCAGCAATAACCAATGTAATGACCAGAAGGATCGCAATCCATTCCAGTGCGGAGATGTGGAGATACCAGGACAAGCCTATCGACACTGCCGCAGCAAAGAGGTGTACCCGTCCGTTATGATCATTTTTAACAAAATACCAAAAGCCCGCAAAAGCGTATTTAAAACTTTTAATTCTATCGGCAATTGAGAACTTCTGGTTTTTATGGTTCATGTTTCTTTAGTTTTTCCCGCTTTCATTTTTCAGCTCACTGGCAGAAAATCTGTTTCCACTTAATTTGTATTGGTACGTTCTGGTGATATTTTTAGTGGAATCTGCCGGATCCTTTACCGAAAACGACCGGAACAGATCGCCGTTTTTAATAAAAAATTTATCGTTACCCCTATATCCCTTTTTCTGGTTTGAACTGAGTGACGGAAATCCAATTTTATTAAAGCCCCCTCCTGCATATTCAAATACATTAAGGTCGGCCATGGTTTTATTACGGAGTAGCTGAATATACAACTCCGGGTTCCCGTCATTATCGAGATCCATATTCCATGCATCACTGATTATGCCTTTGCGATCTACAGCGACAGACTTATAAGTATTTTTCAGTGAGTCTGACAAGAGGATCTGATATCCGCCAATAGAATCTACCCCTTTGCCCCAGCTCACAATCTCGAAATTTTGTCCGGGTTTTACTTCAATATCTTTATAAAACTTAAAAGGGTTCTTTTGTACCACCGGTGGTGCGATCAGCACTTCTGCCGGCTTATCTTCGCTACACGCAAAACAAAACAGCATCCCCGCCATAAGCATGAGATGCTGTAATTTATTTTTTGGAATGATCATTTTGTTTGGGAGTAATAGTTTGTCCCAAATTAATGATTTTAACTATTCAAAGCAATTTATTTTACTTCTTCGCTTCAGGTTTAACATCAGGTGCGCCATTGTCCAGAATGGTCTCTGTAGTTACACTTCTTCTTCCGCTTGGTGCAATCACAATCGTTTTCAGCACTCTTTTTTCACCTTTTGGTACGGTAACTTTAAATGGTGAAGTATAGAGAAATGCATTTTCTGAAGGTCGTGAAGCATCCAGAGAATAATATATCTTTGCGCCTTTAACCGGTACTTTTAAATCGATGGTAAATTCTCCGCCTGTTAATGTTTTATCACTTTGTCCGATTGGTGTTGGCACCCAAAGGTTGATATTCATTTTATCCAAACGGGCCAGATGTACAGGTAAACGTTCTTCAGAGAAATTTTTCAAATCTTTACGTTCTACCGGACTCCAGGCAATTTCAGCAAGGGCAAGTATACGCGGAAAAGCATGATTTTCTGCTTTTTCCGGAGTCTTGATGTACTCTGTCCACATATTTGCCTGTACACCTTTGATAAACTTGCGCTGATCGGCTGTTAGCACCTGAGGTACCGGATCATAGGCATATATTTTCTGGTAAGGTGCATAGCCCCCTATGGTGACAGGTTCATCAGGAGAATTGGATTGTTTGTGATCGATATATAAACCCATGGAACCTGGCGTCATAATTACATCGTGATTTTGCTGTGCAGCAGCAATACCCCCTGCTTCACCCCTCCAGCTCATTACCGTAGCATTTGGCGCTAAACCACCCTCTAAAATTTCATCCCATCCGATAATGGAGCGTCCTTTCCCATTTACATGTTTTTCAATGGTTTGGATAAAATAGCTTTGTAGTTCATGCTCATCTTTCAATCCTTTTTCTTTCATTAAAGCCTGGCAGAAAGGTGATTCTTTCCAATAGGTTTTAGGGGCTTCATCACCACCGATATGGATATATTTTGAAGGAAAAATAGCGATTACTTCATCCAGAATATTGTTTAACATGGTAAAGGTATTTTCAGATGGCACGAAGATGTCATCAAATACACCCCAGGTTTGCTGAACTTGCTTGCCTTTTCTGCTGCCTGCCCATGGGGTTTTATCGCTAACAAAAGTATCTCGATCAGGAAAACAACTCAATTCAGGGTAGGCTGCGATGGCTGCCGATGCATGGCCCGGAAGTTCAATTTCAGGGATAACAGCAATATAACGGTCTGCAGCATATTTAACGATATCTTTAGCTTGCTCCTGTGTATAAAAACCTTTCACCTCAGTCAAATAATTTCCATTACCTGGATAATTGCCAATAATTGACCCATTTCTTGATGAACCAACAGTGGTTAGCTTTGGATATTTTTTTATTTCCAGTCGCCATCCCTGATCATCGGTTAAGTGCCAGTGAAAGGTATTGATTTTATAGTAGGCCAGCTGATCGATATATTTCTTGATAAAGGAGATCGGGAAGAAATGGCGGCAAACATCCAGCATAGTTCCACGATATCCGAAACGGGGATAATCGTTTATGGTTACTGCCGGGATAGTAATTTTATCTGATACTTTATCAGGCATCATTTGCATGGCTGATTGAACACCATAAAAAAGCCCTGCACCCTTGCCGGTAATCACAAACTGGTTTGCGGTAACTTTTATGGTGTAACCTTCTGCGGGCAATTTGTCAGCGCCAACTGAAGTCAAAACAATACTTTTCTGATTAGGCTCACTTACCTTCGCTTCTCTCAGTGCAAAACCTGCCTTTGTAACGATGAAGGCATTTAATAAATCGGCCATTTTGGTACCATCAATACTTTGATTGATTAAAACTGTTGTTTTATCTAATGTAAAGTTTCCGCTTGCCCGGGTGATGGATACTGGTGCCGGAATAATCCCCAGATTGGGATCGCCCTGCGCAAAAGCACTGGTACTGATTAACACTCCAATAAAAATCGATAATGCTTTGTTCATGATTGGTTTTGTTATTAGGTTTTGTTTCAAACAACCAAGATATAGATTATGTGAAGATATTAAAGAGCACATTTTTGTTACAAAACAAGGTTAAGGCTTGTTGCCAGCGTTTAAATGTACTCTAAAGAGATTAAACCAGGAAAAGAAGTGGTCGGTAAGGATGTTATGATGAAAAGATCGTACAATGGAGAATAAAAAAAGAGAAACCGTTTTTGATTTCTCTTTCTAAATTTTTATGATTGATGATTAGGCCTCTACAGGATGTTCTTTAGCGGCCAGATATCTTTCGGCGTCTAATGCAGCCATACAACCCGAACCAGCTGCAGTTACCGCCTGACGGTAATACATGTCCTGAACATCGCCGCATGCAAATACGCCTTCTATGTTGGTTAAGCTTGAACCTGGTTTAGTTAAAAGATAACCCGTTTCATCCATATCCAGCTGACCCTGGAAAATGTCGGTATTTGGTTTGTGACCAATGGCTACGAAGAAACCTTCTACCGGAATTTCGGATGTGATATTGGTTTTGTTGTCGAATACCTTAACGGCAGTTACATTTTTTCCATTACCCAGAATTTCCTGTGTTTCCGTATTATAGTGGACAACGATATTTGGTGTAGCCAATACGCGGCTTACCATGGCTTTTGAAGCCCTGAATTCGTCGCGGCGAACCAATAAATGAACGGTTTTACAAAGTTTTGCCAGGTACGTGGCCTCTTCGGCGGCAGTATCACCAGCCCCTACAATGGCAACGTCCTGTCCTTTGAAGAAAAACCCATCGCATACTGCGCAGGCAGAGACACCAAATCCATTGTACTGCTGCTCACTCGGTAAACCCAACCATTTTGCAGTTGCTCCTGTAGCGATAATTACGGTATCAGCAGTAATGGTTTTAATTTCATCAACCACAACTTTATGCGGTGCAGAAGAGAAATCTACTGAACTTACGTAACCGAAGCGGATATCAGTTCCGAAACGCTCGGCCTGCTTACGGAAATCTTCCATCATCTCAGGGCCCATAATTCCCTGGGGATAACCCGGGAAATTTTCTACGTCAGTAGTTTGCGTTAACTGGCCGCCAGCCTGCATTCCGGTGTACATGATTGGTTTTAAATCAGCCCTTGCTGCATAAATAGCAGCGGTATATCCTGCAGGACCAGATCCTATGATTAAACACTGTACGTGTTCGTTTTCTTGTGACATTATATTGTGTGTTTGAAATTCATTAATTATGGCCCAAATTTAGTTGATTAAACAATTGTTAACAAGAGTACATTGTCAACATAGTTTACTTATTAACAAGTGAGGCTACGGTAGAACAAGCTAGGTTTGTATAATTCCTACATTGAACTTTCTGGTAACCGGAGATTGATTTGCGGCTTCAATTCCTATGGAGATTACTTTACGGGTTTCCAAAGGATCGATGATGCCGTCGACCCAAAGCCTGGAAGCGGCATAGTATGGGGTAGTCTGGCTGTTGTATTTATCCGTTATTTCTTTTAATAGCTCTGCCTCTTTCTCTGACGAAATCTCCTCTCCCTTCGACTTCAACGAAGCTTCCTGTATTTGCAGCAAAGTTTTAGCAGCCTGTGCACCACCCATTACGGCGATTTTTGCAGTTGGCCAGGCATAGATTAACCGCGGGTCGTAAGCTTTACCGCACATAGCATAGTTGCCAGCTCCGTAAGAATTACCCATTATGATGGTAAATTTTGGCACCACAGAATTGGCCACGGCATTCACCATTTTAGCGCCGTCTTTAATGATTCCGCCATGCTCAGAGCGACTTCCTACCATAAAACCGGTTACGTCCTGAAGAAATACCAGTGGAATTTTCTTCTGGTTACAGTTCATGATAAAACGGGCAGCCTTATCGGCGCTATCAGAATAGATGACACCACCAAACTGCATTTCCCCTTTTTTAGATTTTACCACCGTTCGCTGATTGGCTACAATTCCTACAGCCCAGCCATCTATACGCCCCAAGCCGCAAACAATGCTTTGTCCGTAACCCTGCTTATATTCCTCAAATTCAGAATTATCCACCAGGCGGTAAATCACTTCCATTACGTCGTAAGGTTTATCTCTGCTATCGGGTATAATGCCATAGAGCTCTTCTTCACTGTGTTTGGGTTTTTGCGGTTTAATTCTATCGAATCCGGCATTTTGCGGAGATCCGAGCATGCTCATGATATTGCGGATGCTATCGAGACATGCCTGATCGTTGGGATGCTTATAATCGGTGACCCCTGATATTTCGCAGTGGGTAGTCGCTCCTCCTAATGTTTCGTTATCTACATCTTCGCCAATGGCAGACTTAACCAGATAAGAGCCGGCGAGAAACACAGAGCCTGTTTTATCCACAATCATGGCTTCATCACTCATGATGGGTAAGTAGGCGCCTCCAGCAACACAGGCCCCCATGATAGCCGAGATCTGAACAATCCCTTCAGCAGACATGATGGCATTATTGCGAAACATTCTTCCAAAGTGTTCTTTATCGGGAAAAATCTCATCCTGCAGGGGCAGGTAAACACCGGCACTATCCACCAGATAGATGACAGGTAACCGGTTTTCCATCGCTATTTCCTGCGCACGAAGATTCTTTTTGGCCGTCATAGGAAACCAGGCACCTGCTTTAACAGTAGCATCATTTGCAATAATCATACACTGCCGGCCACTTACATATCCGATACCACAAACCACGCCAGCAGAGGGACACCCACCCTGTTCCGCATACATTCCGTCGGCAGTCAAAGCGCCTACCTCCAGAAAATTTGAATCCTTATCGATAAGGTAAGCAATCCGTTCGCGGGCCAGTAGTTTGCCTTTTTCCTTCTGCTTAGCGGCATTTTTTTCGCCACCGCCCTGGTAAATCTTTTTCAGCTTAGTTTTTAACTCGTAAACCAATTGCTTATTGACGTCTTCGTTTTTATTGAATTCGATATTCATAATTTAGTCTGGTTAGGTATTTCAAGTTAAGGATTTTATTCCTGGCCTCTGCTAAAAAAAATCTTCCTGCGCCGCTTTTGAGAATAGCTGTGGAGCAAAATTCACTAAATATAATTCTTTTTTAGCCCGGGTTACCGCGGTATAAAGCCATCGGAGAAAGTCGAGGTCAATCATCTCTTCGGTGAGGTAACCCTGGTCAGTAAAAACGGCATCCCATTGACCACCCTGCGCTTTATGGCAGGTTACTGCATAGGCAAACTTAATCTGCAAGGCATTAAAGAACGGGTCTTGTTTTATAGCCAGCATCCTTTCGCGCTTATTGGATATATGTTCATAGTCCTGGTTAAGTCCATCGAAAAGTTTTTTATTCTGGTCATAGGGCAGATTGGCCGATTCGAGGTTAAGGGTATCGAGCATTACCTTACAGCTGATTTGTCCTGCCGCCGGAAAGTCCAGAAACTCGAGGGTGGCATCGGCAAAGCGAAAACCATAGCGTTCTTCTTCGCTGCGAACCCGGATCACCTTTGCCATATCGCCGTTGGCAATGAATGCGGTTTCTTCATTTTCGGGCAACCAAAAATAGTTATTTCTTACCACCATAATCTGATCACCCCCGGTAAGTTCTTCTTCCCGATACAGCAACCTGGATCTGATCTGCTGATTGTAAATATTGGCTGATTTATTGGAGCGGCAAACCACCAGGGTATTTTCAATACCGAACTTCCTATAGGCATATTCCAGCCCCTCTACCAGCCTGGCACCGGCCATATTGTAAATATCAGTGTAGTTTTTGGTGAGGAATTTGGGTAAAGGATGTTCAGGATTTCTGATAATCTGATTCCTTAACATGGTGGCATTGGCCAGAATTCCTGATTTCTTTTCCTGGCGGACAACTTCCTTTAACTCCACCGAGGTGATGCTTAGGGAGAACTTATCTTTCAGGTATTGCTCATTAAGTGCCGGACTATCGAGGCTGCCTACCGGAGGCAACTGGGCCGTGTCGCCTACAAAGAGCAGCAAACAATTTTTGGTATTGTACACAAACTCCAGGAGATCCATTAATATTGAAGATCCTGTTTCATTGTATTCGTCGGAAATCATTGAAGCTTCATCAATGATGAAGAGCGTATTTTCTGATAAGTTTGGAGCGAGCTGAAACTGCATTTCGGGCGAGGCAGCAGATCTTTTTCTGTAAATCCGCTTATGAATGGTTAAACCCTTTCGGTTGGCATACTGGCTCATCACTTTTGCTGCGCGACCTGTTGGTGCCAGCAATTCGCTTCGTAAATTAAACTTCGGTAATACCTTTACCAGGGCCGCTACCGAGGTTGTTTTACCGGTACCTGCATAACCTTTCAATACAAAACAGCGGTGCTCATCATCTTCCTGCAGAAACTTCGACATCCGCTCGCAAAAAAGCAACTGCTCTTTTGTAGGTTTATGTTCGTAAGCTTGTGCAATAAGTTGACTTTTATCTGTGTACATCTGTTTATTTAATTGTGTTAACTGGTTAAACAGTGAATTGTTCCCGAAACCAATTATTTTTTTCAAGAAGGTAAATGGTATTGCCAGGCATTTTCAATGTACGGCAGAGGGTAATCTGGAAGAAACTTTTAATTCTGTTTATAATAGTAAGGTTTCAATACGGTGAGCCATTACCATCTTCTGTTGTTTGCTCCAGCTGAAAATGGTAAAGTGCCCATCCTGCGAGGCCACTAAACCGATTGCCTGAGGCTGATCATTTACAAACTGTGCTACTGAGAAATGTCTGGTACCTCCAAGCTGGCCCGGGTAGAGAACTTTATCTTCACCACCTACAATAGGTTCGGAGAAGGCGATTTGTTCTACGGTTGGTTTACCTTTTGCGCGGCCGATTTTAGCACCAAATGCTATCAGTTCAAAATCCTCATTGATGATGGTTGCCCCATCAACAGCTGTCAATCCAGCAAGGTGTTCAACTTCACGGCGCAAGGCACCTTGTGAAAAAATCTCTGTTTGGTTACCACTTTGTTTGGCAAGGTTGGCCAGTCCGCAAAAAGGGGGTTCCACCAGATACTGAATGGGGTGAATGATGGAATCTTCCCATTTAACATCGCCTTTTGGAACGATCAGCAGTGCCCCGCCTCGTCCGTGGCTGCGCATCGATACCGAGAACTGAATCAATATGTTGATCGGGTCGTTCCAGCTGGCCAGAACCGTTAAATCCAGGAGTGCCTTTAAAATAGGCGGGCAATCCCGGTTGGTGCAGGAGGTATCATCAACAATCCTGATCTGTTCGCCCTTTAGCACGGCTACGTTGGTATATTTTCCAATACCGTAGATCCTTCTGTGTTTAATTACAATGAGTCCGGGTTCAGATACGTCGACAACGAAACAGAAATTCGGGATATTTAAAGTGGTTCCCCAGATGTAGAGCTCTCCATCTTCTTCCCAAACGCCGAGGTGTATTCCGGATCGCTCCACCCCGGGAGCAATTTTGGTAAGCGTATTTGCATTGAGCGGCAAAGGCCTGGCAAATTTTAACGGCTTTGAAGTCTGTGAGGGTGGTAGAAATGCAACAGAAATGCGGGGTGAGTGCCCTTCTTCCTTTCGTAGACTACTCCAGAAAGCAACATCAATGAGCGCCTCTATCGTTTTTTTATCAGGTTGATGGGCCAGATCTACCTCACCCTGTATTGCTGCATTGGCATGTAATCTGATAAAATGTTGCTCAATTTTGGCTGAAACAGTGTTTGCGGCTTTGTAGGTAGGCTTGTAACTCATGTTTCGAATTTAAGCGGATTATTTTAATTTTCAGTTAAGCAAAAGGTTTGATTTTGGTAAAAATCTCCTTTTTACCAGGGTTTGTTTCTTTTGTTTATTTTGAGTGGCGGTTAATTCTTAAAAAACGCTATTTTTGCTTCAATGAGTAAAAACAGCCTTTTATTAGTCGATCCGGATTTTAAAGCTGATGCAACAGATAACTGCCATTTATTACTAAAAATAACAAATGACAGCTTTTCTTATGCAGTGGTTGACAACGATTCAGAACAGATTAATTTAATATTCGATAAGCAAGGCTGTACTAATCTTGAACAGGAGTTAACAATTGCTTTCGAAACTGATCAGTTTTTATCCGGAAAATACCGTACCGTAAAAGCAGCGGTGCATACCTCAAACTTTATCTTTATACCTGATGAGTGGTTTGATGCAGAGAAACTTTCGTTGTATTCCACTTTCCTGGGTACGGGAAAACAACTGCATACCCGACCCCATGCTGAGCTGGGCTTCCACACAATTTATTCTCTAAATGAAAGGATAGAAAACAAGCTTCCTAAAAACACTTTGATTTACCCGCAATCGTCACCTTTACTGGCATTTTACAAACACATTTCGGGAGATGGTTTACTGATCGATTTTACGGCCAATTCATTCAATGTACTATTGATAAAAGGCGGAAAAATACATTTCCAGAACCACTACGAATCAGAAAGTCCTGAGGAGTTTAATTACTTTTTATTACTGATTATTGAGCAGTTGGGATTATCGGAAACTATGGCTGTATACCTTCAGGGCATTATCAATGAGGATGATGAATATTATAATACCTTATTGAAATACTTTAACAACCTCTATTTCTTTTTACCTGCGGGAAAGAAAAACAGCGAACTATTGGCTGACATGCCCAAACATTATTTTAGCGGACTACTGGCTTTGGATTTATGCGAATAATTGGAGGTAAACTAAAAGGCATCCGTTTCCAACCGCCTGCAAATCTGCCTGTGCGCCCTACAACGGATATGGCCAAAGAGGCGCTCTTCAATATTTTAAATAACCGTTTTGATTTCGAAGCATGTACAGTTCTTGATTTATTTTGTGGAACGGGAAACCTGACATTCGAATTTGCTTCCCGGAATGCGGAAAAGATTATGGCCGTTGATCTGGATTATGGTTGCGTAAACTGGGTAAAAACCACTGCACAGAAACACGGCTTTGACCAGATAGAAGTTCGCAAAGGGGATGTTTTTAAATTGCTCAAGCAGATGACTGGGGCTTATGACCTGATTTTTGCAGATCCGCCTTATAACATGCCAAACATTCCCCAGATTCCACTGATGGTGAAAGAGCAGGGTTTGTTGAAACCTGATGGACTGCTGGTTGTGGAACACCAGAGCAATATGAAACTAAACAGCCAGCCTGGCTACACTGAAACCCGTAAATACGGCAATTCGTCGTTTAGT
Source organism: Pedobacter frigidisoli (assembly GCF_032678525.1). Lineage (GTDB taxonomy): Bacteria > Bacteroidota > Bacteroidia > Sphingobacteriales > Sphingobacteriaceae > Pedobacter > Pedobacter frigidisoli_A. The sequence continues at coordinate 769,450 of NZ_JAVTSE010000001.1, read as the reverse complement.
TTTTTTGAATCTGTTTAATTTTAAATTCTAGCGAAATAACCCAGTATCATTAATCCCAGGTTAAGAAATCTACTAATCTGTGGCATCTCCCAGAGATTTATTTATATTTGAAATACAACTAATAACTGATGAAAATAGCGCTATTTCCAGGTTCTTTTGATCCGATTACCATTGCTCACGTAAATATTCTACAGCGGGCTACTCCCCTTTTTGATAAGATTGTAATTGGTATTGGTTTGAATAGTTCAAAGCAAAACTTCCTGACCGCAGAACAGCGTCTGCAAATTCTGGAAACCGTTTTTAAAGGTTATAAGAATATTGAGGTACAAACTTATGAGGGGCTGACTGTCGATTTTTGCAGAAAGATTAACGCTACCTATATGGTGAGGGGTATCCGCTCGGCCGCTGATTTTGAATATGAGCGGGCAATTGCTCAGATCAATCAGACGATGATGCCGGAAGTGGAAACCATATTGCTTTTAAGCAAACCTGAATATTCGGCAATCAGCTCCACTATCGTTCGGGATATTTTAAGAAACCATGGTGACGTGAGTCCTTTTGTACCGCAGGAAGCCTTGAATTTTTTATAAACCGGTTTTTGCATCTGTGCAGCTACCGGTTCCTTTATTCTGTTTCAGCTATAATATGCCTCCGGCCCTTAACACATCCATAATAGATGGAAAAGTATTCTTTACCACGGGACCAATGTGATTTTTATCCAGCCATACGGCCTGATCAATTCCCTCTTCCTTTTGAGGCACCAGTTTTGGTTCTCCCTTAACCTTCATTTTATACCAGTTCGTTTTCTTGATGACCATTTTGGATCCTATGGGATAGACATGATAGGTTTTACAGAGTTTCTCCTCACGTTTGGCCACTTTAATACCACATTCTTCTTCAACTTCCCTAACGGCAGTTTCTTTCATATTTTCGCCCTCTTCGAGTTTGCCTTTGGGTAAATCCCACTTTTTATTTCTGAAAATAAAGAGGTAATTCCCATTTACACTCTCCACCAGGCCACCTGCAGCCTTGATTATCTCACAGTTCTTTTTGAGCTTTCTAAAGGTTTCCTGTGGATTTTTAGTTAGAAATATGTAGCTTTTTTTAGACCCGTTTTTCAATTTTTTGTAAAATGTCTGCAAATCAAAATCCTGAAATTCAAGCTGTTGAATTTTTTCTTTTTGTTCAGGCAAAACATCTGATATAAAGAGGGTGTTATCGTTGATATAAATTCTGTATTTTTGGGCCATGTATAATAAAAGTGATATTGAATTAAAGGTAGCGGAATTTTTATTACAAATAAAGGCAATTAAATTACAACCTAATAATCCTTTTACATGGGCATCTGGTTGGAAGTCTCCAATTTATTGCGATAACCGCATTACTCTTTCCCATCCTCAGGTTAGAACATACATTCGTCAGAAACTTGCACAAGCCATACAGGAAGAGTTTGGTTCTGTTGATGTAATCGCAGGAGTTGCTACAGCAGGAATCCCTCAGGGCGTTTTAGTGGCACAGGAATTAGGCCTACCTTTTATTTATGTAAGATCAAAAGCTAAAGAGCATGGCACTGGCAGCTTAATTGAAGGTGAAGTGGTTGAAGGGCAACGCGTAGTTGTAATTGAAGACCTTATCTCTACCGGAAAGAGCAGTTTACAAGCAGTAGATGCACTAAGGTCAGCGGGTTTATCAGTAGCTGGTTTAGCGGCAATTTTCACCTATGGCTTCGAAAAAGCAGATGAGAACTTTTCTGCTGCGAAATGCCGTTATTTAACTTTATCAAATTATGGTGCTTTAATTGACTATGCTGCTGAGCACAGCATCATCGCTAAAAGCGACATGGAATTATTAGGCAAATGGCGCTTAAACCCATCAGAGTGGGGTCAGGTAACCAGTTCTGAATCATAAGCCTTACTTTTTAAATCAACCCAACACATATAATGACAATTATTGAGAGCGCTGTAGAAATTAATAAACCCGTTGCTGAGGTTTATGCTTTCTTATCAAATATGAACAACCATCAGCAACTGATGCCTGAAAACATCTATAACTGGGAATCTACAGAAGATGATGCACGTTTCACCATTCAAAACATGGCAAAGCTGGCGATCAAAATCTCCAACCGCGTTGAAAACCGGGAATTAACAGCGATCCCATCTGAAAAAGCCCCTTTTGATGTTGAATTAAAATGGATGCTTAGCGATAACGGCAATGGCACAACGACAGCAAAACATATTATTTCAGCTGATTTAAACATGATGATGAAAATGCTGGCTTCCGGACCACTGCAAAAACTGGTTGATCACCAGACAGAGAAACTAAAAGAAATTCTGGGGTAGGAAAAGCGCAACCGATAAGTTATTTTACCGGTTAGTTGAAATTCCATATAAAGCATCAGCCCGTAAACGGCCGATGCTTTTTTATGCGTAAAAATTCCATTGATACTTATTTAGCCGCGTTTTATTTTAATACCTTAGTTTCTGATAACCGTTAAACTATGAGTTTTAATTTGATCCGGATTCTAACACTCCTATTCACCATCTTTACCATTTCAAACGTATATGCGCAGTCGTTAAACGCACTAAAAACAGAATACCTTGTTGAGCCTCTGGGGCTGGACACGCCCAATCCGCGTTTTACCTGGCAAATGAATGATGCAAACACAGGTGCCAGGCAAACCGCTTACCGCATTCTTGTTGATACAGATTCTAGCCAACTGGTTAAAGAAAAATCTGCCGTATGGAACTCAGGCTGGTCTAAGTCAGATGCTAACCTTGCCACTTTTTCGGGTCAGCCACTAAAACCTTTTACCAAATACTACTGGCGTATAGATGTACTCAATGGAAACAAAAAGACATTTGGTAAAATCGCCAGCTTCGAAACGGGGATGATGAATATGGCCAACTGGCAGGGGGCATGGATCTCGGACAATGAAAATATCAAACTCAAACCTGCTCCCTACTTCAGGAATACATTTAATACGGCTAAGAAAGTTAAATCGGCAAGGGCGTACATTGCTGCTGCAGGACTATATGAGCTTTCCATCAATGGAAGTAAGATTGGCAACCACCGTATGGATCCTATGTATACCCGTTTCGACAGACGCACCTTATATGTGACTTATGATGTAACCAACGCAATCCAACAGGGAAAAAATGCCATTGGCGTCTTGCTGGGAAATGGTTGGTATAATCATCAGTCTACCGCAGTCTGGTATTTCGACAAGGCACCGTGGCGTAACCGCCCTACCTTCTGCTTAGATCTTAAGATAACTTACGAAGACGGGACGATGGAGACCATCAAATCGGGTAAGGACTGGAAAACGGCATTAAGTCCGATAGTATTTAACAGTATTTATACTGCTGAACATTATGATGCCAGAATGGAAAAGCCGGGTTGGAATACAGCCGATTTTGATGACAAAGACTGGAAGGATGTAATGTTCCGTTCCGCCCCATCCAAAAACATTGTAGCGCAGGCATTACACCCTATACGTAATGTTGAAGAGATTGGAACTAAAACATTAAAAAAAATAAACGATACTACTTACCTGTTCGATTTAGGACGCAATATCTCAGGGGTGAGTAAAATCAGTATTGGTGGTCCGAATGGCACTATCGTTCGTTTAAAACATGGGGAGCGTTTATATGCAAACGGCAGGCTTGATATTTCAAATATTGATGCTCATTATCGTCCTACGGATAATACCGATCCCTTTCAAACCGATATCCTGATATTAAACGGAAAAGGCCGGCAAAGTTTTATTCCGCATTTTAACTATAAAGGATTTCAGTATGTGGAAGTAACAACCTCTGTTCCGCTTGAATTGAAAAAAGAAGACCTGATTGGCTATTTTACGCATAGCGATGTTCCACTAACAGGTGACGTAAAATCATCGGATCCGGTGATCAACAAAATTTATTACGCCACCAACAATTCATACTTATCGAATCTTTTCGGCTACCCTACCGACTGCCCGCAGCGGGAGAAAAATGGCTGGACGGGCGATGCGCAGATTGCTATAGAAACCGGGTTATATGGTTTTGATGGTATTACAATATACGAGAAATGGCTTGCCGATCATCGTGATGAACAACAGCCTAATGGTGTCCTTCCCTCCATTATTCCTACGGATGGCTGGGGCTACGAATGGGGCAATGGTCCGGACTGGACCAGTACAATAGCCATTATTCCATGGAACGTTTATTTGTTTTATGGCGACAAGAAACTGCTGGCAGATTGCTATGACAACATCAGAAAATACGTTAACCACATTGATGAAACCTATCCAAGTGGCTTAACAACATGGGGACTGGGCGACTGGATACCTGTAAAATCTAAATCTCCTGTAGAACTGACCTCAACTTGCTATTACTATGCGGATGTAGTCATTCTGGCCAAGGCTGCTAGAATTCTGAATAAGGATGAAGATTATAGAAAGTACACCGAGCTGGCAAAAAAAATAAAAGATGCCTTTAATGGTAAATACTTAAACAAGGAGAAGGGCATTTATGGCTCGGGGATCCAGACGGAGATGAGTGTTCCGTTATATTGGAAAATTGTACCTCAGGAATCTGTTGCGCTGGTTGCCGAAAACCTTGCAAAACGGGTGGAAGCAGATGGCTTTCATCTGGATGTAGGTTTGCTGGGTACCAAAGCGATTTTAAATGCGCTTAGCGAAAATGGTTACAGCAACTGGGCTTACAAAGTTGCCGCTCAAAAAACCTACCCAAGCTGGGGTTGGTGGATGGAAAATGGTGCCACTACTTTGTACGAAAACTGGCCTATTGATGCAAAATCAGATATCTCGATGAACCATATCATGTTTGGAGAGATCGGCGCGTGGTTGTATAAGTCGCCCGGTGGAATCAAGCCTGATGAAAAACAACCCGGCTTTAAACATGTGCTGCTCAATCCACACATCGTTGAAGGACTAGATGCTTTCGAAGCCAGCCATATTGGTCCATATGGAAAAATTATCAGTTCGTGGAAAAGGGTTAAAGGCGGCATCAGGTATGATATTGTCATTCCGCCGAATAGTACTGCAAGTATGGAGTTAGATCTTATCCGGGACATGGAAATAAAAGTAAACGGGAAAACCAGCACAAATAAAATAGAACTTGCGGCAGGAAAATATGTAATTGAGCATATAGCGGAATAGCAGCTGTAGTAAGCCTCGCAGATGATGAGCAGTGTGGGGCTTATTAAAAACAACGACATATTTGCAGCCCAAAGTACTATAAATCAGTAATTTAGTCATTAAACATTCATTAACACAGACAAAATTTCCGATCGAAAAATCAAAACATCTGTGGCATTGGTTTTGATTAAATCGGATATATGAACTTCAACAATTTTACAATAAAAGCCCAGGAAGCAATTCAACAGGCTTCTGAAATAGCCCAGGGCAACCAGCAACAGGCTATTGAAACAGCACACCTTTTAAAAGGACTGCTTACTGTTGATGAAAACGTGGTTTCGTATGTATTAAAGAAATTAAACGTTAATCTGAATTCGTTAAATCAAACCTTAGACGCAGAGATTGCCAGATTCCCAAAAGTAAGTGGAAGTAATGTCTATCTGTCATCAAATACCAATAGTGTTTTACAAAAAGCGCAGACCTTTTTAAAGGAATTTAAGGATGAGTTTGTATCTGTTGAACACTTATTACTGGGCATCCTTGCTACTAATGACAGCACCTCTAAACTGTTGAAAGCACAAGGTGTAAATGAGAAAGACCTTAAAAAAGCGATTACGGAATTGCGTGGTGATAGCCGTGTAACTGATCAGAATGCTGAAGCGACCTACCAGGCGTTGAGCAAATATGCCCGGAACCTGAATGAATATGCAGAGAGCGGAAAGTTAGATCCTGTGATCGGCCGTGATGAGGAAATCAGGCGTGTGATACAGATTCTGTCGCGCAGGACAAAAAATAACCCTATTTTGATTGGTGAGCCAGGTGTTGGTAAAACGGCCATTGCGGAAGGTATTGCTTTCAGAATCATCAAAGGGGATGTGCCTGAAAACTTAAAAAGCAAAACCGTTTTCTCACTGGATATGGGTGCCTTAATTGCCGGAGCAAAATACAAGGGTGAATTTGAAGAGCGCTTGAAAGCGGTGGTGAAAGAGGTAACGCAAAGTGATGGTGATATTGTATTGTTTATTGATGAGATACATACTTTAGTTGGTGCCGGTGGTGGTGAAGGCGCGATGGATGCGGCAAACATTTTAAAACCAGCATTGGCACGTGGCGAACTGAGAGCCATTGGTGCAACTACTCTTGATGAGTATCAAAAATACCTGGAGAAAGATAAAGCGCTGGAACGTCGTTTCCAAAAAGTGATGGTGGAAGAGCCGGATACTCAAGATGCTATTTCCATTCTTCGTGGTTTAAAAGAGCGCTATGAAACGCACCATAAAGTTAGGATTAAAGACGAGGCCATTATAGCGGCGGTTGAGATGAGCCAAAGGTACATTGCGGATCGTTTTCTACCTGACAAGGCAATTGACTTAATGGACGAAGCTGCATCAAAGCTACGCATGGAAATGGATAGTGTACCCGAGCACGTCGATGCATTAGACAGGGAGATTATGCGCATGGAAATTGAACGTGAAGCTATAAAACGCGAGAAAGATGACAAGAAAGTAAAAGAACTATCAGAAGAGATTGCGAATTTATCTGCTGAGCGTGATGAGTTTAAAGCGAAGTGGCAGGGAGAAAAAGACCTTGTAGATGCTGTGAATAACCAACTGGAAGCTATTGAGCACTACAAGCTGGAGGCAGAGCAGGCAGAGCGCGCAGGAGACTATGGCAAAGTTGCCGAAATCCGTTATGGTAAAATAAAAGAAGCGCAGGATCAGGTTTCCAAATTGAAAGCAGATCTGGAGAGTCAGCAAACGGATAGCCGCATGCTGAAAGAAGAAGTTACTGCCGATGATATTGCTGGCGTTGTAGGCAGGTGGACGGGAATACCCGTTACCAAGCTGATTGCCAGTGAACGGGAGAAATTATTGAACCTGGAAGCTGAATTACATCAAAGGGTAGCTGGACAAGATGAGGCCATTGAGGCTATTTCTGATGCGATACGCCGCTCGCGTGCAGGATTACAGGATAAGCGGAAGCCAATCGGATCATTTATTTTTCTGGGCACTACAGGTGTGGGTAAAACAGAGCTGGCAAAGGCCCTGGCAGAATTTCTGTTCAATGATGAAAATGCTTTAACGCGTATTGATATGAGTGAATATCAGGAGCGTCATGCCGTTTCACGTTTGATTGGAGCGCCTCCGGGATATGTTGGTTACGATGAAGGTGGACAATTAACTGAAGCAGTGAGACGTAAACCCTATTCGGTGGTGCTGCTTGATGAAATTGAAAAAGCCCACCCTGATGTTTTCAATATTCTGTTACAGGTATTGGATGACGGCCGCCTGACTGATAACAAAGGCAGGACGGTAAACTTCAAGAACACGATCATCATCATGACGTCGAACATTGGTGCGCACCTGATTCAGGATAACTTCAAGGATTTAAGCGATGAAAACCGCGATGAGGTTATTGCAAAAACCAAAAATGAATTGTTTGAAGTGCTTAAACAAACTATTCGTCCGGAGTTTTTAAACCGTATAGATGAGTTGATTATGTTTACGCCGTTAAACCGCAGCGAAATCAGAGACATTGTGGCTTTACAATTTAAACAAGTACAGCAAACGCTTGCAGAAATGGGTATCGAAATGGATGCCAGTGAGGAAGCTTTAGACTGGCTGGCGCAATTGGGTTATGATCCGCAGTTTGGGGCCAGACCATTGAAAAGGGTGATCCAGAAGAGAATTCTGAATGAATTATCGAAAGAGATTCTTGCTGGCAAAGTAGATAAAGAAAGTAAAATTAAACTGGATATGTTCGATCACAATTTTGTGTTCTTAAATCAAAAACAAGGTTAGGCCTGGCTTATCCGATAAGAAATCCCGCAGATGATCATCTACGGGATTTTTTTTTATTTCTTCTTTGTTTCGATATTAGGCAGGAAGCCGGTAAGTAGTCCGATCAGGGGTAGAAAAGCACAGATGCTGAACACATAATTTATTCCTTTTGCATCGGCAAGTTTGCCGAGCAGTGCCGATCCTATTCCACCCATTCCAAAAGCGAAACCGAAAAACAATCCAGCTACCAGGCCAACCTTACCAGGAATAAGCTCCTGTGCATAGACCAGAATAGCTGAAAAAGCAGAGGCGAGAATCATCCCGATTGGCACGATTAGAACGCCAATCCAGAACAGGCTGGCATGTGGCAGTAGCAATGCGAAAGGTGCTGTACCGAGAATTGAGGCCCAGATCACATATTTCCTGCCAATCTTATCCCCTATTGGCCCGCCCAATAAGGTTCCGGCGGCAACAGAGAATAAAAATACGAAAAGGTAAACCTGAGAAGTTTGAACAGATACGTGAAACTTATTGATCAGGTAAAAAGTAAAGTAGCTGGTTAAACTCGCCATATAAAAGTATTTGGAGAAAATCAGCAACAGCAATATACCTACGGAGAATATCACTTTACTACGTGAGAACTGGTTCACTACGGTTTGGACTTTAACCTTTTTCGCTCTTGCTAAAATAAAATCCTTGTACCAGTTCCCGACAAAAGTTAAGATGACGATGGCCAATAGTGCAATAAATGAAAACCACACCACGCTAAACTGACCATATGGAACAATAATCCAGGCGGCCAGAAGCGGACCTAATGAACTTCCGGCGTTGCCACCCAATTGGAAAACAGATTGGGCAAGGCCTCTCTTCCCTCCTGATGCCGCATGTGCCATTCGGGAGGCTTCCGGATGAAAAACAGATGATCCTATTCCAATTAGTGCCACGGACATCAGGATGGTATAAAAATTTTGCGACTGCGACAGGGTAATTAATCCGGTTAGTGTAAAGCCCATCCCTATTGCAAGTGAATAAGGCTGAGGTTTTTTATCGGTATAGAGCCCTACGAAAGGTTGCAGCAGTGAAGCTGCCATTTGAAAGGTTAAGGTGATTAAACCGATTTGTGAGAAAGTTAAATGGTAGCTGGTTTTGATGATTGGGTAGATAGCCGGAATAAGTGACTGAATGGTATCATTCAATAAATGAGAAAAGCTCAGTGCAAATAAGATAGGAAATACTGTTTTCTCAATTAAAGCCTGGGTAGAAGTATTTTCGGTCATAAGGTGATTTTAATGTTCTCAAATGTAATGATTAAATGTTTTTTCAATCCGCAACATGTCCTTGCAATTTTAAAAGATTTTTAGCAGACAGTGTTATGCAGGCGGAACGAGGTTGTAAAGCACTACCAGTGCGATGTACTATGTTCCGCGGAAATGATAAGGGCAAAAGGTGGCTGAAAGGTGGAGAAAAGGCGGGATGGAACGATGATGAGGAAATTGATTTATTCCTGAAAGATGTCAAAACTACCGGAATAATCCTGACAATAATACAAAAAAAAGCGGCTTGTCAGTCTGGCACAATTCAAAAATTAATCAACCGATTGATTTTTAGTCACCATAAAATAATATTAATTTAACGCTAGATTTATATCTGTTTATTAATGAACAGGTTGTCTAAAATCTGATTTTTTGATGACGCTGGCAGTGTTTTTCGGCATAACAGTTGACTTTAATCCAAATATAGTCAGAAATTAAAAAAGTAAAAATGACTATAAATTTTAACACATATAATTAATAAAACGATGAAAAAATTATTATTATCATTGGTAGCAGTAGCAGGATTATTCTACAGTGCAAACGCACAAACTGAAAAAGGGAAAATCATTTTAGGTGGTAACGTTGGTTTCAGTTCTTCAAAAGTTGAAGGTGCTGCGAAGTCGGACATTGACTTCAGCGTTGTACCCAGCATTGGATATTTTGTAGGTAACAATTTCGCAATTGGTACTGGTGTAGGTTATACTTATTCTAAAACGGTTAGCGGTGGTGCATTAAACAGAAACCAGGTTGGCGCTTTTCAGGTATCTCCTTTCGGACGTTACTACGTAGGTTTATCAGACCAGTTTAAATTTTTCGGACAATTATCAGTTCCTATGGCATTTGGAACAGCTAAAACTGTGGATGCAAATGGTGAAACCGGTGCAAAATATGCATCTACAACTTCAATTGGTGTAAATGTATCTCCAGGTTTTGCTTTCTTCCCAACTAAGAGAATTGGTATTGAAGTTTCGGTAAATGGTTTAGGTTATGCTAACAATCAGATTAAAGAAGAAGCTACAGGTGCTAAAACTACCAGCAACTCATTCGGTTTAGAAGCTGATACGTTCGCGCCAAAATTAGGTGTGCAATTCCACTTTTAATCTTTGATTAAATAAGAAGCCGCATCCTCGCAGAGCTGATACGTTCGCGCCAAAATTAGGTGTGCAATTCCACTTTTAATCTTTGATTAAATAAGAAAGCCGCAGCCTCGCAGATGATTTAATCTGCGGGCCTGCGGCTTTTGTATATTCATTACTATTTCTTCTCCCTGATGGCCTTAAATTCTGAGCCATCTTTCCATTTAGGATAGCTATCTTCATTGCTTAAGCGATAACCCATATCAAAGAGCATTCTCACATCTTCCACAATACCGCTTAAATCCCATGTTTCCGGATCGAAATTATCCTGTGGTGAATGATATCTGGATTTGGTAAAATCGGCTACCTGTTTTAAGCCCCAGTCCCGGCCATTTTTCATGTTATCAACTCCGGATCCTGTGAATAAGGATGGTACTCCGAACTTAGCCAGGTTAAAATGGTCGGAACGGTAATATAAGCCTGATGAGGGCACAGGATCAGGAACGATCACCCTTCCCTGCTTTTTGGCAGATGTGGCAGCATAATCTTCCAGTTCCGATTGTCCGAAGCCATACACTACAATATCCTTGGTTTTACCGGCTATTCCCATCATATCCATATTAATGTTGGCAACGGTTTTAGCCAAAGGCAATGATGGGTTTTTAGCATAAAATTCTGATCCGAGTAAGCCTTGCTCCTCACCGGTGTAAGAGATGAAGAGAATTGTTCTTTCAGGTTTCTGTGGTAACTTTTTAAATGCAGATGCAATCTCAAACAGCGAGGCCACTCCTGTAGCATTATCTACTGCACCATTGTAAATGGAATCGCCCAGAATTTTCTCGCCTGTTCCAAGGTGATCCCAATGCGCTGAGTAAATAATGGCTTGATCTTTATGTTTATTACCTGTAATTTTAGCGATAACATTATAGCTCACCGATTTCCTGGGTTTGTTTTCAATTCTCAGCGAGGTTGTGAGACCTAGGTTTACAGGCTTGAATCCTTTCTTATTAGCCGCTGCCATTAAACTTTCGTCTTGTCCTGCAAGCTTGAAAAGGGCTTTAGCTTTTTCTAAACTAATCCAGCCTTCAACCACAGTGCGGTTCATTCCATTATCTTCAGATTGCAGGGTTAGCTTGGATTTTGACCAGCCGCTCCTTACCACACTCCAGGGGTATGCAGCAGGAGCTGTATCATGAATAATCAAAATCCCGGCGGCACCTTGCCTGGATGCCTCCTCGAATTTATACGTCCACCGGCCATAGTAGGTCATGTTCTTGCCTTTAAACAAAGTTGAATCGGCAAATCCGGGATCATTTATCATTACCACAACTGTTTTACCTTTTACATCCAAATCCTTATAGTCGTTCCAGCCGTATTCGGGCGCGACGATACCAAAGCCTGCAAATACCAGTGGGGAGTTTTTAATACTTACCTGATCCTGTATTCTCCTGGAACCTGCAACAAAATCGGTCAGATAGTTCAGGATTAAGTTTCCAGATTTCCCGGTGATGATTAACTTATCCTGTGGAACGGATTTGATTTCGACCATGGGCACTTCCTGAAAATAGCTTTCACCATTTCCAGGCTCAAGGCCAAGTTCGTTGAATGACTTTTTAAGATAACTGATTGTTTTAGTTTCTCCAATGGTGAAAGGTTTCCTACCCTGAAGACTATCAGCAGCAATAACAGACAAATATTGAGTAAGGCTTGAGTCGTTTATGGCTTTAATGGCCAACGAATCTGGTCCATCGGAATTGCTTTGAGCAGATTGCTTGCATGATGAAAAGCAAAAAGTAACCGCTGCCAGATAAAGAATGGGTTTAGTCATTAGAAATAAGTTTAAGAGGGTAATTTAGAGAATTTAATTTTGCCACGGAAACCCGGATTACACATTATGCTTTTCTGAACCGCCGTGGCAAATTACATCAACTACTGTTTTCCGTTTTGTTCAATCTCCCTATCCATCTCTACCACGTCTACATCGCCGGGCTCAGAAAAATCGCCAATCAGGTATTTGTTAAAGTGATCGGCAAGTTTCCAGAATGCATATTCGGTCATATCGCCAAAGCCATGCCGCTGCCCGGGGATGATCAGGAAGTCAAAACGTTTACCAGCTTTCATTAAAGCGTTGGCTACACGGATTGAGTTTGCCGGGTGAACATTGTTATCCACATCGCCGTGCATCAGTAATAGATGACCTTTCAGGTTTTTAGCTAAGTCTGGATTTTTATCGATGCTATATTTAAAAGAAGTATCGCCTTTTAGAGAAACCACCTCTTTAACTCCATGATGTTTCTCACTCCACCAGCGATTGTAAATACTATTGTCATGATTTCCGGCATTTGAAACTGCGGCTTTGAAGAAATCAGGATAAACCAACATGGCCGCGGTAGACATGAAACCACCACCAGAGTGACCGGTTATGCCGACTTTAGACTCATCGATATAGGAATACTTTGAAGCCAGTTGCTCTATTGCCGTTTTTTTATCAGCCAAACCATAATCCCGAAGGTTTCCGTAACCATAGGTATGGTACCATTTTGAGCGCGATGGATTTCCGCCGCGGTTACCTACGGTAATCACAATATAGCCGAATTGTGCTAAACGCTCCGTACGATCCATACTTTTACTGAACGCCTTGTTTACCGCTTCAGTTTGCGGACCTGGATAAACGTACTCAATGATCGGGTACTTCTTGTTCGGATCGAAGTCGAATGGCTTGTACATCACACCGTATAAATCGGTAATACCATCATCAGCCTTCACTTTAAAGGGTTCAGGAAACTTATAGCCTGCGGAAACCAGCAAGGATAAATCTGTCGTTTCCAGATCCATTACTTTTTTGCCGGCTTTATCGTATAGTGTTGATTTTGGTGCGGTATTAACCCTTGAATAGTTATCTACAAACCAAGTATTGTTATCATTCATACTTGAGGCGTGATCGAAATCTCCTGAATTTAACAATTTCATATTCGAACCATCGAAGTTGATGCTGTAGAGGTGCAGGTAATATGGATCTTCTTTCGCCTCTCTCCCATTAGCGGTAAAGTAAAGCACCCGGTTTTTTTCATCTACATTTACAATACTTTCGCAATGGAAAGCACCTTTTGTAATTTGATTTTTAAGTTTACCATTTCCATCGAAAAGGTAAAAATGTGCCCAGCCGTCGCGTTCGCTCCAATGGATGAGTTCCTTGCCATCATTTACCAAACCCGGGCGATTTACTTCGACATAAGTATTAAAACGCTCCTCGATGAGCGGCGTTACTTTTCCTGTTGCAATATCAACCGTACCAATATCTATGCGTTTTAAGTCGCGGCTGGTACGGGAGAAATAGAAGCGGCTGTCGTTACCTAACCAAACTGATGGCCGGAATTCATTATCACGGTCTTTTGCCAGCGATGGTTTGCTCCACACACCAACACTTTGATCCTTAAAAGCAGCTATAGTTAGTTTTTTATAGGTTTTAGCGGGAAAATCGAAAAGCAATACCTCATCCTGTGGTGCTTCGGCTTCTCCCGGCATCTGATATTTATAGGTTTCTAAAGTTGGACGGCCCGGCGTTACGCTATTGATTACCCATAAATCTTTCACCTTACGCGAATCGGTGCGGTCTAATACAAAATATTTGGAATTTGGCGACCAGAGTACGTAAGCTCCACGACGTTTTTTATTATTCTTTTCGTTTTCTACATTGTTCTCTCCGTCACCATCACTGCCGTAAGAATAAAACTTCACACCATCTTTTGTAAGCTGATGTTCCACAATGGTACTGTCATCTTCGTTTTTAACAGCCTTTTTATAATTTTCCTTATCCATCCAGTAAAGATTATAGTTCCGGGAGAAAATAATGGCCGATGAATCTGGCGCTACTGATCCCCATGCAGGCTTAGGTTTGGGTTTACTGAAATTCGGAATTTCCGTAAGTTTTGCTGAGGCAAGTTCATACTTAAACGAGTAAATCTTCTTCTGCATGGAGTCGGCCGCTTTTTTGTCTTTACGGTCTTTTTTCAACTCATCAATCGTGCTTTTCACTTCGAAAGTCACACTTTTCTCATCTAGTGAGAATTTAAGATTCTCCAGTGGCAAGTGTTCTGCATCAAAGGGATCGCGTACAATCAGGGTAATATCAGATGCTATTCTGGCATTATCAAAAATCTGTTTCTTGCTTTTCGTAGCCGGATCTACCAGATACCAGAACTTTCCTTTCGGTGTTTCGAAGGTATACCAGAACCGGTTAGACAGCTTTAACCAATGCGGGTCGACGGAGGTTGAATACACCATTTTTTTTAATTTATTTGGAGAGAACCTCGATGCCAGCTGGTAGTTTGCTTTAGGTTGAAGTTGAATATTCTCAGTAATGGTAAATGTTTTAGTTTGAGCAGCAAGGGTTAAGGACAGAAACTGCCCGCAGAAAAGGAGTTTGTAAAATTTATTCATCTAGGTTTGTTTGAGTTGCTAAATTATTTAATTATAGCCTATTAATATTAGCCTGCTTTGTAATAATACGGATAGTTTGGTCACCATACAGCAGGGGAAATAGTTATCAACACCAGTTTATTTGACGTTGAATATTTGGCATAATTTATAGTTTTGTAAACATATTTACTTAGAATGAAATACAAATTATTAACCATTATAGCGGCTGGAAGCATTTTATTGGCCAGTTGCCAGTCTAAATCACAAACAGAGACTTCAAGTTCAAAAGATTCTACCCAAAAGGCAAGTGCGGATACGGAAAATAAAATGCCGGCTGCAGATGTTTCAAAAATAAAAGTGGCAGATGCTAAAACCATCCTGGCCCGCAAACAGGTTCCGATTTTATGTTACCACCAGGTAAGAAACTGGAAGCCTACAGATGGAAAAGTGGGAAAGGATTACATTGTAGAGATTCAGAATTTCAAGGATCAGATGAAAATGTTGTCGGACAGTGGATATCATACCATTTTACCTGATCAATTGTATGCCTATCTGAATACAGGTGCTGCATTGCCAAGTAAACCCATCATGCTTACTTTTGATGATACTGATGAAGATCAGTTTACGATTGTAAGGCCAACGCTGGATAAACTGGGATATAAAGCTGTTTATTTTATCATGACGGTATCAATTGGCAGGAAGGGAAAATTTGTGGATTATATGAGTAAAGAGCAGATTAAGCAGCTTTCTGATGAAGGAAACGTTATTGGTTCACATACCTACGACCACAAAAATTTCAAAAAATATGCTGGTAAAGACTGGGAAGAGCAGCTAGACAAACCCACAAAAAAGCTGGAAGAAATTACAGGTAAGACCATGACCGAGTTTGCTTATCCTTTTGGTTTATGGAACGCGGAAGGTATTCCTGAATTGAAGAAACGTGGATTCAGAATGGCTTATCAGCTATCGACCAAACGTGATGAGAAAGATCCGTTGTTCACTATCCGCAGGATAATTGCCAGTGGTTACTGGAGTCCTAAAACATTAAGCAACAGCATAAAAAACAGTTTTTAAAATTAAAGTATTATGAAACCGCTGTCTTATTGAAGATAGCGGTTTTCTTTTATCTGATATCACCACACACCCTCTCATGAAAAGATTTTCGTTACTGGCCATAGTTATTCCGGCCCTGATCGCATCCTGCACAGCTGATTCGAAAAAACAAGTTTCACAAGCTAAAACTGACTTCACTAAAATCGAGGTTGCAGACACAGCAAATCAAAAAGCCGCAGATAACAAGACTATCCTGTCCCGGAGAGAAGTGCCTGTATTATGCTATCATCAAATCAGAAACAATATTGCCAGCGACAGTAAGCGGGCACATGATGATATCATTGCGCCGGACAAATTCAGAGAACATATTAAGATGCTGGCCGACAGCGGCTATCACACCATACAGCCCGATCAGCTTTACAATTACCTGGTATATGGTTCAAAACTCCCTGAGAAACCAATCATCATCAGTTTTGATGATACCGACGAAGATCAGTTTACTGTTGGCAATACAACCTTAAAAAAATATAGTTTCAAAGGTGTTTATTTTATCATGACTGTGTCTATCGGTAGAAAAGGCAGAATCAGTTACATGACCAAAGCGCAAATTAAGCAATTAGCTGATGAGGGTAATACCATCGCCAGCCATACTTACGACCATAAAAACTTTGCGCAGTTTACTGAGGAGGACTGGAAGACACAAATTGACGAACCCACCAGAAAACTTGAAGAAATAACCGGTAAGAAAATTGAATACTTCGCGTATCCCTATGGTGTTTACAAATCGTCGACTTTACATAAACTTAAAGAACATGGCTTCAAGGCAGCTTTCATTTTGTCGACTGCCAGAGATGAACAATATCCCCTTCTCACCATCAGAAGAATTATAGATCCGGGTAGATACACGGCTAAAAACCTATATTACAGCATCAATAAAAGCTTTAATAAAACAAAATCATAGCTTCGTATGTAGGTTTAAGATGAGGTCATCTATTATATTATGAAAAAATACATCTTACCAGCACTGTTGGGATTATCGATATTAACTGCCTGTAACCGTAGCAAAGAGCAGCAGCCAAGTAGTACAGATGCGGATAGTACCACAACTGTACGTAAAGAACTTGAAGAAAACTTTTATAAGCGGCTGGAGGGAACGATTGCAGGAAAAACGGTTGTCATGAATCTGCAGAAAATTGACGGCGATTACGATGGGGATTATTATTACGATGGCTACTGGCTGAATTTATCTACCGATACTATTATCGGTAAAGACAGTGTTGTATTGTTTGAAAACAGTTATTATGATTACTACTTTGACAAAGCGGCAAAGCAACCGCGCTTGTCGCTGAAATGGACGGGCAATGGTTTTAGCGGAAGCTGGACAAGTGGGGATCGATCAAAAACCTTTCCGGTTAGTCTTACCGAAAAGTACCCTGAAGGAAGTTACGAATTTAAAGCAGGCATAGTTGAAGATTCTGTAAAGGCCTTTGATGGCCAGGCTAAATCGCCCGTTGCAACCATCAGCTTTGAATATGTTAAACCGGTTAAGAGCGGTGAGCAGGAAAAATGGCTCGACAACCAGTTAAAACGAATTTCGGGTATCAGATTAGGTAAGGTAGATAGAGAACCGGGGTTTAAAAATATTGCTGAAGCTTATTTTAGCGATTACAAAAAGGAAATTGCAGAACAGCAGAAAAATGGTCCGGACCGGGGATTTATGCAGTGGATGAATTATACCAATAACAGTCAGCAATCGCTGGCTTACAACGATCACGGTTACGTGGTGATTGATTTCCTGGCCGATAGTTATACTGGTGGCGCACATGGCAACTACAGCAGTACGATGTATTGTCTGGACGTCCGGAATAAAAAGCAGATGATTCTGAGCGACGTGGTCAAAATCGATTCAACTACCTTGCAGGGCTTATTGGAAAAAAACCTCAGAAAACAATATAACATTAAGGCCGGAGACGAACTAAGCACCGTTTTGTTTGATAACTTTCTTAAACCTAATGGTAATTTCTACTTCAATAGCAAAGGCCTGGCCTTTATGTATAACCCCTATGAAGTGGCGAGTTATGCACAAGGCCAGATTGTGGTATTCATTCCGTTTAATGAATTGAAAAGTTACGTCGTACCTGCTTTTGCAGAAAGAATCGGGTTGAAGTAAGCCGATGTTATTTCACGATGACTTCCGAAACCTCGATTAGTTCAGGACCACCTTCGACCGGATAACCTGAAACCTTCGTACCTTTCAACGAAACTTGTTTATCCAGATAGGTATCTAAATTTAAGGAGCTGCTTTTTAAAGCGTAGGGTTTCCCTCCCGAGTTGATGGTATGCGTACCATATTGGTAGGTGGTAATACCCATTTTCTGTAGGTTTCCGGTTAAGGAAACGACATCAGAGCCACTGGTGTTTTGCATTGAGCTGCAGCCAGAAAGGGCAGCTACAAATAAGGTTAAAACGAGTATTTTTTTCATGATGTAGTTAATTATTTACTTATAAACAAGGAACATCAGAAAGCTAATAAAGTTCTTTTTGGAATTCAAAAAAATACTGCACGGCCTTCACTAGTCGGCTCCCATACCAGCTAAACATTTCTCCATCTACCATCATTATTCTGGTATCAGGAAGTGCAGCCTGGATTTCCTCGATATGTTTTTCTTTAAACGGATACGGCTCTGATGAAAGCAAGATGAGATCACAATTTGCGACTTTCAGCTGTTCGATTGTAATTTCGGGATAGCGATCCTGCCTGATGACGTTAGTCATTCCGTTTGTTACCAACACATCATTGATGAAGGTATTGTAGCCTGCTGCCATAAATGGGTTTCGCCAGATAAGATAGGCCACCCTTTTGTTAATATTGTGCTGCAGTGCCAACGTTTTCAAATCGTTAAAACCTGCTGATATGAGGTGATTAAGGTAAGCGGCTTCGGGTTCCCTATCTACCAGTCCTCCTATCTGACTAATGGTTTTCATGGCATCCTCTACTGTAAAAATATCACTCATCCATACCGGAAAATCCCTGGCAAGCTCTTCGATATCACTTTGTGCATTTTCTTCCTTATTCCCGATGATGAGGTCGGGCTTCATTGCGCGGATTAGATCGATATTGAGTTTTTTAGTCCCTCCCACTTTTGTTCTTCCGGCAAACTTTTCAATGGGATGAATGCAGAACTTCGTCAGCCCGATGATTTCCTTATCCAGCCCTAATTCAAAAAGCAGTTCAGTTTGCGAAGGAACTACCGAAATAATCCTTTGAGGGGGGAAGTTGATGTTAATTCCATTTCCTAACTGATCGGTAAAGGACTTTTGCATGGCGCAAATATAGGGGTTTTCGCTGTTGCACTGATTACCTGATTTTACTGCGCCCCGCCGATTATAGCAACGGGGCAGCAGAAAGTCCTATTTAATCAAAAAAGAAGTGCTATCGTGTTAATGGAGCAATAAGTTTTCACGAAATTAATGCGGTACCGCAACATCTTCTTTGATTACGCCATCAGCAATATGCAGAATGCGATTGCCATATGTGGCATTTTTCTCTGAATGCGTAACCTGAATAACGGTGATGCCATCTTCCTGGTTCAGTTTTTTAAATAGAGTCATAATCTCTTCAGCCTGAACGGACTGTAAATTTCCGGTGGGTTCATCGGCCAGAATTACTGTAGGTTGTGCTGCCAAGGCCCTGGCAATGCCTACCAATTGCTGTTGGCCGCCTGAGAGCTGATTAGGAAAAAGATCTTTCTTCGCTACAATATTGAAACGATCCAACAAATCGGCAATCCTGCTGGCCCTCTCGGAACCCGGTACTTTTTTATACAACAACGGGGCTTCGATATTCTCGTAAACCGTCATTTCGTCTATCAGATGATAAGCCTGAAACACGAAACCGATGTGATTGCGATAAAGTTCTATTCTTCTACGCTCACCAAGGCTCGTTACATTTTCACCTGAAAATTCATAGGTACCATAAGTTGGGTCCTCAAGCATCCCCAAAATATTAAGCAAAGTTGATTTTCCTGCTCCCGAAGGGCCCATTATGGACACAAATTCTCCCTGATCAATGGTTGCGCTTACATTGCGGAGCACGTAACTTTTGTTGCCTTTTGAGGCATAGTATTTTTCGATATTTTTTAATTCGATCATGTTTTTAAGGTTCATGGACGGAAGGTTGAAGGTAAGAAGGTTCCGTAGGCATTAGCCTCCGACCTTAAGCCCCTTTACCTCACTGCCCTTATTCATATTTAAGTGCATTAACGGGGTCAGAAGTTGCGGCTTTTCTGGCCTGAATACTTACGGTTAAGATTGCAATAATAACAGAAATTAAGGTCGATATTATGAAGGGTACTATCGGCATTTCAATGCGGTAAGCAAAACCATCAAGCCATTTTTTAATAATAATATAGGCTATAGGCCAGCTGATCAGGTTAGCAACAATCACCAGGATCAGGAACGATTTGTTCAGCAGATTTATAATCTGGACATTTGATGCGCCAAGCACTTTTCTTACAGCAATTTCCTTGGTACGGCGTTTGGCTACAAAAGTAGAAAGTGCAAATAAGCCAAGCAGCGATAAGGATACAGAAATAGCACTGAAAAGGATGATCATGTTAATAAAACGCTTATTATCCTGAAGAGTATTTGAAAATGCATCATCCAGAGAGCTGTATTCCATTGGGAAATTTGGGTAAATCGCTTGCCACTCTTTCTCAATTTTACCAATCAGGGTCTGATATTCTGAAGTGGTAAACCTGACTAATAAATTATTTGTATTTGATGTTCCGCCCAAGCTTGTAACTTTATATACTGTTGGCAAAACTGATTTATCAAAACCTTCATTATGATAGTTTTTAATCACTCCAACAATTTGAAAAACATTTGTTTTCCCTTCCCAATCCGCTTTTCCATAGGTTTGCCCGATTATATTCTTACCAAATAAAGCAGCTGCAGCCTCATTTAAAACCACAGTATTCACTGTATCCTGTTTATATTCCTTAGAAAAGATTCTTCCGGCTATCACTTTTACTCCTAGCGCAGGTAATGCATCCATCGTAACTGTAACCGTATTAAGATTAATGGTACTTCCCTTATATTTTACCTCCTCCGGAACATTAAAAGTATTTCCCATTACCTGTGTGGTGGTTGCAACATACTGTATTCCGGGAATCTTCTTTAACCGTTCGGCAAACTTCTCTTCGTAATTGGTTTTGATATTAATCAGATTTGCCCTTTCAAATCCTAAATCCTTATTAGTTATAAAGCGGGACTGCATTTGCATTACCCCTATTGATATGATGAATGTAACTGAGATAATAAACTGAAAGACTACCAGCACATTACGCAGTGCAACACCTTTTAAACCATTTTCATAATTGCCTTTGAGCACAGATACAGGATTATAATTGGATAAAATCCACGAAGGATAAAAACCTGCAACCAAAGTTACAAAAAAGAATAATCCAAATAGCTGGCTTAGCATAACAGATAGTTGCGCGTTATGCCAGAAACTTAAATCAACTTTAAACTGATGATTAAAGGCAGGTAATACCATCTCAATTAGAATGATACAGATAAAAAGAGATATAACACTTTGAAGCGCTGACTCAATTAAAAACTGCACAGTTAATTGTGCCCTGTATGATCCCAGCACCTTTTTTATCCCAACTTCTTTTGCACGTTGAACCGATTGGGCAGTTGCCAGGTTGATAAAATTAATTACCGATACCAACAACAGGAATGCCGATATCGCTATCACCGGTTTTAGCTTTTCGAACCAATTAATGGTGTATGGCGGATTACCATGAACCTCTTTTATTGGAATCACTTTCAAACCGGGTAATTTTCCATCCTTGTATATATCATCGTAGGTTGTTTTTTGTCCATTTAAGAGTTTCTTTTTAAAATCAATATACAGTTTTTTTAAGGTTTGATTAAGCACGAGTGTATCACTTAACTTATTCAATTTAGCGAAAACCAGGCAATAGTTATTGCTGGTTGGATTTTCAGGATCACTGTCTCTATCGCCTGTCCGGCTAATGGCATTAAAGCTCACACTTTGTGGTGATTGCGGATCTGCAACAACCCCAGTAATCGTTAACAGGTTTCCGGCGTCGCTTCTCCATCTTATCATTCTGACAGTTTTCCCGAGCACTTTGGTTGTTCCGAAGAGTTGTATAGCGAGGCTTTCTTTCAATACAATAGTTTCTTTTCTCTCCAGGGCTTTGTCTGCGCTCCCCTGAATAAACTGGTAAGGAAATACATGGAAGAAACTGCTGTCGGAATCCTTGATTTTAGTAATCATAACCGGGTCAGCATTGTCTACCTTTAAGGAATACCCACCTCTGAAATCCCATTCATTGTCTACTTTGGTTACAGCAACTGCCTGAGGTAACTTATCTCGCACCATTGCAGCCACCCTGCTGTTTGCTATCTCATTCCAATGTTCTTTATTATCTGGCGTGAAAAAATCATGTTTCTCCCTGATCTGGTAAATATTTTTTAATTCAGGCGACCAAGTGTCGTAACTTTCTTCATGGTTGATGTACAATAGCATCAGTACAAAAGCGGTTAGGCCTAGTGCCAGCCCACCGATATTAATTGCAGCATATACTTTGTTCTTCCAAAGGTTCCGCCAGGCAATTTTGAGGTTGAGTTTGAACATATCTTTAATGGTTGGAGGTTAAAAAAGGTTGAAAGCTGGAAGGTGTTGGTTACTCTAGCCTTCACCTTCCAGCCTTCCACCTGCCTGCGTTTATTCATATTTCAGTGCATCGATGGTATTGGTAACCGCGGCTTTGTAAGAGCGCACACTCACCGTAATCAATGTAATGACCATAGAAATAATCATAGCCAGTGCAAATGGCCAGATACTGATATCGATGCGGTAAGCAAAACCTGAAAGCCATTTCGAAATGAATAAATAAGCCAGGGGCCACGCCACGATATTGGCAATAAAAACCATGACCAGAAATGATCCGTTGAGCATTTTTACCAGTTCAATAGTTGAGGCACCTAGTACTTTCCTGATGGCTACTTCTTTGGTTCGCTGGGTAGCCACAAAAGAAATTAAGCCGAATAACCCGATAAAGGAAATGAAGATGATGACACCCGCAAAGAATTTAAATAAAGTTCCCATGATTCTTTCAGTTTCGTAGTACTGACTGATATCATCATCAACAAAGGAAGAGCTGTAAAAATTCTCAGGAAAAGTGTCATTCCAGATTTTCTCAATTTGTGGCATCACTGAAAGAATGAGCCTGCTATCCATTTTAACGGCAAGGTTCCGGTAGCTTTCTTTCATTGGCACAATCACTATGGGTGATATCGGATCATGTAAACTCAGGTTATTAAAGTCTTTTACTACCCCTACAATAGTCCCCTCTTTCCCCCACAATCTGATCTTTTTACCCAACGCGTCGTTAAAGTTGACAACATTTAATTTTTTTAGCATAGTTTCATTAACTACGAGCTCTTTAATTGTATCACTTTTGGAAAAGCCTTTGCCGGCAACAAATGTCATCCCAAAGGTGTCGAAGTAATGCTCATCTGCTACTTTTGTATTAGCCTGAAAATTGGCCGTTTCAGTACCATTGTATTTAAAATTGCTTTCGTTATTGTTGCCCGATGAAGGCGGATTTCTACAAAAGCTGCTAGATACCACGCCAGGCAGTTTTGAGATCCGCTCCTGAAACACCTGATATTTCAATACACTTAAACTATCGTTTCTCACACTCACCATTGCTATTGCAGAGGGGTTAAAACCGAGTGGTTTTTCTCTCATATAGTTCATCTGTCGCAATACTACCAGTGTACCAATAATAAGGACTATCGTAATTGTGAACTGCACAATAACCAATATTTTGCGTAAACTCAGGCCACCTGCATTGGCGGTAATTTTATTTTTGATAGCTAAAGCCGGACTGAATTGCGACATTACCATCGCCGGATAAAAACCAGCAAGTAAGCTTACAACCAGCACCAAAGCAATCATAAAAATAAAAATCATTGGATGTTGAATGATACTGAAGGAAATATCATCATGAAATAACTTTTTCATACCAGGTAAAGCAATTTCAGTTAACACGCAGGCAACAAGTAATGATAGTGTGCTTATCGTCAGCGTTTCTGTTAGGAACTGAACAACCAGTTGTCTTTTCAGGCTACCCATCACTTTACGAACTCCAACTTCTTTACTTCTGCTAACGGCCTGGGCTGTGGCCAGATTAATAAAATTAATACAGGCCGTAAGCAGTAGAAAAACACCGATGATCGCCAGGCCATAAAGTTCTTTGCGGGGCATTGTTTTATTGGCAAAATTCCCCAGATTATCGTTGTAATGAATATCTGTTAAGGCTTGTGCGCTCACTTCCTCCTTAGATGACGCATTTTTTTCAAAGTATTTTTCAGAAAACTTAGGGAGTGCGGCTCTTATTTCATCAATTGATACACCCTTCTTTAAAAGGAAGTAACACTCATCATTTGATGAGGTGTTTCCCCACTGATCGAATTTCTCATCTTTATAACTTCTAAACGTTTGATACGAGACCACAATATTAAGGGGAAAAGAGGTGTTTTCAGGCATATCTTCAAGAATACCAGTTACTCTAAAGTTTTCTCTGTTTTGGTAATTGATGGTTTTACCGATCGCTTTAGTCCAGTCCCCAAAAAACCTGGCAGCCATCTGCTTTGATAAAACAACCGTGTGAGGTGCCGTTAATGATTCATCGGGATTTCCCTGTAGCCACTTAAAACTCATGATCTCGAAGAACGCCGGGTCTGCATAAAACACGTCCTCCAGCACTTTCACTCTTTCCTTTCCAGAAACATCTTTTACTTTTATAATTCCGCCGTCCTGTCGGATGGCTCCAACCTTTTCAATTTGATTTTTAAAATCATTCCTCAACGCATCCGGAGCGGGCTTCGGCACGCCCTGCGATTCCTCAAACCCATCTCCTGAAGTCCAGTTGGTAGTTAAGCGATAAATCCGGTTCTGATCTTTAAAACCTTCATCAAAACTCATCTGATAGCGGATGAAAATAAAAATAAGGATACAGCTGGCCATGCCTATAGACAGACCAAGAATATTAATGAATGTATAACCCTTGTTTTTCCAAAGGTTTCGCCAGGCGATTTTAAGGTTGAGTTTGAACATATTTTTAAAGTTTGAAGGTTAAAAAGCTTGAAGGCTGGAAGGTGTTGGTTGCTTTAGCCCTTCACCTTAAACCTTCCGCTTTCCCACCATTATTCATATTTAAGCGCGTCTACTGCGTTGGCATTTGCAACCTTAAAGGTCTGCGTACTAACTGTTAAAACTGCGATAATTACTGATGTCAAAAGCGCTAATAAAAAGGGCCATGGATTGATGCTGATTTTATAATCGTATTTCTCGAGCCATTTGCTAACCAGGATATAGGCTACCGGAATAGCAATTACATTTGAAATAATGACCAGTTTCATGAAATCTTTATTGAGCAGCATAAGTATATCTGAGAGGTTTGCTCCCAAAACTTTACGGATACTAATTTCTTTACTCCGCTGTTCGGCCATATAAAGTGCTAAACCGAGTAAACCCAGGCAAGATATGAAGATGGCAAACCCGCCAAAAATATTGGATAGCACGCTCAACAGCTTTTCATTTGCTATTTTTTCTGCCATGCCATCGCTCACAAGCTTAAGTTCAGCTGGGTAAGCAGGATTTAGCCGGCGGCTAATCTGCTTAATCATTTCAATAGATGCGGAAAGAGATTGCTTTGGACTGAGCTTTAATAACAGGCTTTTGCTTTTCTTAACATTATAGTAGTAAACTGTTGGGGTTACTTTGGCGCCTAAAGATTCATTATAAATATCATGTACAACACCTACAATTTTGAGTGGTGGATTATCACCCCAGTGAATGATTGTTCCGATAGGGCTTTTTAGCTGCATGAGTTTTACAGCTTCCTGATTCAGCAATAATGAAGTTGCCGTATCCGCAGGGAATTTTGAAGAAAAATCTCTGCCCGCAATGATCTTCACCCCTGCTGTGCTGGCGAAGTTAAAACCTGTACTCCGGTAACTTAAAATAGACACATCATTTTTGGGTTTGTTTGGCCAAGATATATCGCCCGTTATGTTGCCCCCACGGGTAAATGCACCTGCATATTCAGTTGCTGATTCAATGGCTCCGGCTTGTTTGAGTTCATTTTTAAACACTTCCATTTTACCGGGCTTTGTAAGCTCGCCTTCCAAATCGATTTGAGCCAGGGCGGTAGCATCAAATCCCAATGGTTTATCCCGCATGTACTGAATCTGATTATAAATTACGATGGCGGAAATAATCATACAGATGGATAAACTAAACTGGAATACCACCAATACTTTACGAATAGACAATGAGCCAGCAGCCCCCTTAGAGCTTTTTAAAACTTTAACTGGAATAAATGAAGACAGGTAGAATGCCGGATAACTTCCGGCTAATAAACCGGTAATAGTAACCAAAATAAATAATGTAAGCCAAATGGTGTATGAGCTATAATCAATAGCAATCCTGATGTTTAATAAGTTGTTGAAATAGGGTAAAAGAACTTCTAACATGGTAAATGCAATCACCAAGGCAAGGATAGAAAGGATAAACGACTCTATCATGAACTGACCCATTATTGTATTTCTAGTTGACCCTAAAGCTTTGCGAACACCAACTTCACGGGCACGCTTTTCAGATCTGGCAGTAGAAAGGTTCATATAATTGATACAGGCTATGAGTAATACGCAAATAGCAAGAAAAAGAAATAATCTCGCCTGGTCTACCCTCCCTCCTGTGGACTTGCCGTTATCAAAATCATTATAGAGATGAAGTTTTGAAAAGGGAAAAAGAAAAGGTGTGTAAATCATGCTTTTCAACTCTGGTTCTTTATTTACTATAAAATTTCGGAGGAGGTTGTTGGTTGCGTCCATAGAAACGTTATCCTTTAATTCGAAAAAAGTATAACAGGTAATGGCACCCCATCCGTTTTCTTTATCTTGAGGATTAATCTGATCAAAAAAGGCCCAGGGATGCAACACATCAAATTGCATGCTCAGGTTTTTGGGCAAATCTTCGATTACTGCACTTACTTTAAGTTCTTTTTTACCATTATAGCTTATTCTTTGTCCGATTGGATTTTCATTACCAAAAAGTTTTTTGGCTGTTGTTTCATTGATAATGATCGAAGCCGGATCATTTAAAGCAGTATTTGAATCACCATAAATGAAATGATAATCGAAAATCTTTAAGAAATCAGGGTCAACGTAGAATGCTGAAAGCTTAAAGTGATCCTGACCATGACTGTACAAATTAACGTTATTTTCGTTGGAGGCACGTGAACTTCTCTTAAAACCCGGCAACTCTTCCATAGCGGCTTTTGAAAGTTTATTCGGTAAGGCCATAGTAGTAGCAAGTTTGCCATTGAACTTCAAATTCAATGCAGCGATATAAACCTTATCTATATTTTTAAACTGCTTATCGTAACTCCATTCATAATTTACATAGAGTAGAAGCATTAAACAGCAAGCCATGCCAATGGCTAGTCCACCAATATTGATAAGGGTAAAACCTTTGTTTTTCCGGAGATTTCGTAAGGCAATTTTTAGGTTGAGTTTAAACATATTTTTCAGGGTTGAGGGATGAATGGTTAGATGGCTGAGGTCATAGCCTTAACTATTCGTATTTCAATGCATCAACAGGATTAGCTTTTACAGCCTTATTGGCCTGGATGCTCACGGTAATGATGGTTAATAAAATAGTGATCAGCGCACTGGTAATAAAGGGTAAAATGGGCAGATCGATTCGGTAAGCAAAAGTTTCGAGCCATTTTTTAGTGAGGATATAGGCTATGGGCCACGAAATAACATTGGCCACAAGCACCATTAAAAAAAATGAGCTGTTTATGAGCCTGAAGATCTGAATATCGCTCGCTCCCAGAATTTTGCGTACGGCAATTTCTTTGATACGGCCATTGGTAATGTATTTCGCAAAAGCGAACAGGCCCAAAACCGCGATGAAAATGGTTAACATTGCCGCCGCAAAAAATACGGACTGTAGCTGCTCTTGTTTTTTGAAAAGTTTTCCATAAAGCTCGTCCAAAAATTCATACCGAAAATCTTCTCCGTCCAGCTTGTTGATTTCCGGCCATTGCGATTTCAAGGCAGCCAAAGCATCGGCCATTTTGTTTTCTTCGATTTTGAGCATGATTTGCAGTTTAGCATTTCCGCAGGAATTTTTAATAGCATAAATGGTTGGCTGAACTGCGCTCTCAAAACCCTGTGCCTTGAAATCTTTAGCTACGCCAACTATTTTATAATTGGTATTGCACCCCCTAATGGTTTGACCGATAGGGTTTTTAATCCCATATTTTGCTACTGCGCTTTCATTGATTACGGCAGAATTTGCAGTATCTGTTTTAAAAGCAGAGGAGAAAAACCGCCCTTCCTTAAGTTTAATACTCAGGGTTTCGAAATAATCAAAATCTACATCTACAAAATCGATGCTTGCATTTACGCCGTTTACGGTATAACCGTTCGAACCGTTTTCTGCGCCGTCGGGCACATCGGTAGCCACGGTTGCCGACTTAATCCCGGGGATTTTTAAGATTTTCTCTCTGAGGGGTTCGAATTTGGCCGGATTGTTAAAATAGGCTATATTTTTAATGAATACCACCTGATTGGCATTAAAGCCCAAATCTTCGCTCCGCATATATTTAAGCTGCGAATTGATGATAAGTAAACCGATAATAAACACAACAGCAATACTGAACTGGAAAACCAATAAACCGTTACGTAACCAGTAGCTTTGTTTACTGGTTGAAAAATTCCCTTTAAGTACCAATGCAGGTTTAAAACCAGATAATACCATTGCCGGGTAAATACCTGCAATAAGGGTGATCATGCAAAGAATTAGCGGCAACTGCCAAAACAGATGATTGTCAATATGCCAGATGGATAACTTAATCTGAAAAAGATTATTGAATGCGGGCAAAACCAATTCGGCTACAATTAAACCTAGTATGGTAGCGGCAAAACACTGCATAAAAATTTCGACTAAAAACTGGGTTGTCAATTGCAGGCGATAAGCGCCCATTACTTTTTTAACCCCAACTTCTTTAGCACGTTTTGTAGCCTGTGCAATGCTCAGATTAGTGAAATTGATACAGGCAATAACCAAAATCAAAATACCCAGAACAGACAGGGCGAGTAATATCTTATAAGGTGCGTCACTCCCGGCTTTTGGTTTTAAATGCTGATTGGCAAGCGGATCTAAAAACGTAGAAACACTTTTTATCTCGTCAATTGTTTTCTTGTCGGTTTCTCCCTTTAATAATTCAGACCTATATAAATTGGTGATTTTTTGTTCAAGATTAGCTACATCAGTTCCCGGTTTTACCTGAATGTAAGTCGTATAATTGTTGTAGCCATAGTTTTCATCCTGTCCCAGCTCATTCGCGATTGATATTCCATCAAAAGTGATGTTAGAGTGTAAATCGTTAAGAATGGAACCATTTATTTTGCTTTTTATACCTGAATTGCTACTTCCTACAACTACCATTTCCGGGCTGTTGTCTTTTTTATCCGGGAAGAGAGTTTTCATATTCTCATTACTCAAATATGAAAGTCTTTCTATCTCGCCATTTGGCTTTTCAAGCCCGCCGGTAGGTTTTAAATTTAAAATTTTAGCCGCACTGTAGTCTGCCTGCATAAAATTTTTGGCAAAAAGTGCATTGTTGCCATTTTTCAATGCCAATTCATAGAAGCCCTTTTTGGTAATCCCCGCCAATTCTACTTCAGGAAAACTATTTTTTATGGCTTTGGCCAATGGAGGGGAAGTATAATTTGTAGTGAAGTCGGGTTCGATTCTTCCTACCACATATATGTTATCGTAATTAGGGTTATTTTTATCGAAACCAGTTTCATAACTGAAATACATTACAACTAAAATAAATGCTGCTAAAGCGATTGCCAGGCCACCAACATTAATGGTTGTGATCCCTCTGTTTCTCCAAAGGTTTCGCAATGCGATTTTTAAATTGAGTTTGAACATATTTTTTAGGGTTGAGGGATGAAAGGTTAGATGGCTGAAGGCATAGCCTTAATTATTCGTATTTTAATGCATCCACCGGATTAGCTTTGGCAACTTTTACCGACTGTACGCTTACCGTTAGAATGGCAATTAAAAGAGATAAACCGATTGCAGTAATAAAGGGTAACGCCGAAATTGATACGCGGTATTCGTATGCAGAGAGCCACTTATTGATGACAATGTAGGCCACAGGAAATGCAATGATATTAGCAATAGCCACCAGCTTGATAAAATCTTTATTTAAAAGGGTAAGAATGTTGGTGGTACTTGCACCCAACACTTTGCGAATACTGATTTCTTTTCTACGTTGCTCGGCCATGAAAAGTGCCAATCCTAATAAGCCTAAACAGGAAATGAAGATAGCAAAACCACCAAACCAATTTGAAAGTGTGCCTAAAAGCTTTTCGTTTCTGAACTTAGCCTCAAAATTGTCGTCAACGAATTTTACATCAACCGGATAAGCCGGATTGATTTTTTTAACGATTGCATTAATAGTACTTAAAGAATTTGTAATGTTATTTTGCGGATTGAACCGCAATACCATGGTTGTAATTCTATCAGGATTTTGAGCAATTAATAATGGAATTGGTTTTTGATAGGCTGACTCCATCACGTAATCTTTCATGACGCCTATTATACGCAATGGCTGCCCCCAGTCGATCATTTTGCCAACAGGATCTTTCATACCCATCACTTTTACCATAGCCTCATTAACCAAAACGCTGGCTGTATCTACATAATCTTTAGAAAAATCCCTACCCTGCAAAATCTCCATCCCAGTGGTTTTAGTCAAATCCACGCTTGTGAATCGGGTGTTTACAAGAATTTTATCGCTTGGGTTTTTTCCTGGCCAGTTAATGCCATAGGTATTGTTTCCTCCTCCGGTTAAAGATTGACTATATTCTGTTACGGCCACTACGGCTCCCGATTTTATTAATTCATCCTTTAAAACCTGCCGTTTCTCTTTTTTACCAAGTTCACCAACTGTCGGAATCTGAATTAAATTTTTACGGTCGTAACCAATCGGTTTATTTTTGATGTAGTTGAGTTGCTGGTAAATAACAGCCGTACAAACAATTAAACAGGCTGCAAATACAAACTGAAAAACGACCAAAAACTTGCGGATAGAAAGCGATGAGCCACCACCAAGTTTAAAGCCTTTTAGTACCTTAACCGGATCAAAAGATGATAGGTAAAATGCGGGATAGCTGCCGGCAATAATGCCTGTGGTGAGCGTTAAACCTAAAAACACCGACCAGAATTGCCATTCGGCATAGTTAATTTGCAAGGTGATGCCTAATAAACTGTTGAAATACGGTAAGCTGACTTCAATTAAAACAAAGGCGATTAACATACTTAATGTAGTGAGTAAAATGGACTCGAACATAAACTGGGCGATCAGATTTTTCCTTGTTGACCCGATTGCTTTTCGCACGCCAACCTCTCTTGATCTTTTCTCAGATTTTGCTGTAGAAAGGTTCATAAAGTTTACGCAGGCGATCAAAAGAATACAAAAAGCCAAAAGGAAAAAGATGCGAAGCTGGTCTATTCTTCCACCAACATTTTTACCGTTTTCAAACTTCTCATATAAATGCCACTTCGAGAGCGGATGAATAAAAGGTTCGCCATTTGCATCTTTATCATGAGCTTTAATCATACCATGTAGCTGATTGTTTACCTGATCAAAACGTGAATTATCCTCCAACTGGAGAAACATCATGCAAAAATTATTACCCCATGGACTGTCTATTGCCCAGGGATTTAATTTTTCATACAAACTCCATGAAAGCACATAATCGATTTCGAGTGTGGTGTTTTTTGGCCGGTCTTCAATTATCCCCTCCACTTTTAAGCTTTCATTATTATCCAGCTTAACGACTTTGTTGAGCGGGTCTTCATTACCGAAAAGCTTTTTTGCAAGCGATTCCGATAAAACTACACCGTCAGGGTTCTGTAAAAATATCGCAGGATTGCCTTTCAAAACCTTGTAATCGAAAATTTTCAAGAAATCAGGATCGGCAAAACTTGCACTTGCTTTAAAATTATTCTGATTATAGGTAAGCAACTGAAATTCAGGGTAGGATAACCGGCTAACTTTAGAAACTCCGCTCACTTTGGTTCGCACATCCTCCTTAAGCTTCCCAGGAAATGCCATGAAACTGAAGGTTTCGGTTGATGTTTTTTGATTATTATACAAAACATAGGTTTTATCATAATCAGTAAACTGTTTATCATAACCGTATTCATAAGCTACATAAAGCAGTAAGACCATACAACTCGCCAAACCAATGGCTAATCCACCCAAATTGATCAGGGTAAATCCTTTATTTCTCCAAAGGTTGCGCAACGCGATTTTTAAGTTTAATCTGAACATTTTATAGTATCA
This sequence comes from Pedobacter frigidisoli, assembly GCF_032678525.1. Taxonomy (GTDB): domain Bacteria; phylum Bacteroidota; class Bacteroidia; order Sphingobacteriales; family Sphingobacteriaceae; genus Pedobacter; species Pedobacter frigidisoli_A. Next base: position 737,188 of record NZ_JAVTSE010000001.1, on the reverse strand, counting down.
AGTATTTAGTATCAAGTATCAAGACCCGCAAATTGCTTTGGTCTCTCAGTATTAGTCTTTCAGCTTCTTAAGCGCCTTACCCGAATCTTCCTATCCAGAAAGATTCGGTGGCTTATCATTAAACTAAAACTATTACTAAGGTTGAGGAATCGAAAGTAAAGACAAGATGGTTTAACCGCTTTAAGCTTGCAACCGTCTGCCATTCAATCTATATCAGTTCCTCATTTTTGCTTTTATTTATCTTTTCCGAAATTACATGACCATCTTTCAGGTTGATGATCCGGTTGGAGAAACTGGCATCATGACTGGAGTGGGTAACCATTACAATCGTGGTTCCGGTTTCATTTAACTCACAAAGCAATTCCATTACTTCGTTACCGTGAGAACTATCCAGGTTACCCGTAGGCTCATCGGCTAAAACCAGTTTCGGCTTCGTTACTAAAGCCCTTGCTACTGCAACACGCTGCTGCTGACCACCCGAAAGTTGTTGTGGAAAGTGACCGCTCCGGTTTACGATGTTCATCCTTTCAATGATTTCATTAACGAGTTTTTTCCGTTCACCTGCCGGAATCTTATTGTAAATCAAAGGCAATTCGATGTTTTCGAAAACCGTTAACTCATCAATTAAATTGAAATTCTGGAAAACGAATCCCATGTTTCTTTTACGGAAGTTTGAACGTTCTCTGTCGTTTAAGGTTAAAAGTTCGGTATCGATAAACTTGTAACTACCACTCTCCGGCTTATCCAACAAGCCCATAACATTCAGTAAGGTAGATTTTCCACAACCTGAAGGGCCCATAATGGAAACGAATTCACCTTCCTTAACCTGAAGATTGATCCCGTTAAGTGCTGTTGTTTCTATTTCTTCAGTTTTGTAAATTTTTTCGAGATTTTCTATTTTAATCATAGCGTTGTTTATCAGTATTTAGCTTTACTTATTGATTTCTACCTGGTCGTATTGATTAAACTGGTCATACGATGAGGTAATCACCTCATCCCCCTTCTGCAACCCATCCAATATTTCGTAATACAGGTAGTTTTTTCTTCCAATTTTAACGTTTTTCTTAATTGCTTTACCATTATTTACCACAAACACCCACGAGCCTCCGGTACTCTGGAAAAACTGACCCTGCGCGAGTAGTAGCGATTTACTATTGTCAGACAGTGTAAGTTTTGTTTGAAGCGATAAGCCACGTCGCAACCCTTCAGGGGTTGCACCCTTAAATACCATTTCTACCTGAAACTGACCGGCAGTAACTTCAGGGATAACTTTGCTTACAGTTAGATTGTATGTTTTTCCATTGAATTCGCAGGTTGAAGTTTGCCCTTCTTTAACCCGGTTAATATAATATTCATCAACTCCTGCCTGAAGTTTATACCCTTGCAGCACATCGATCTTACCGATCATTTCGTTTGAATTGTAAGACTTACCAATAACAGGATCATAAGAGGACAACTTGCCGGAAACGGGAGCCTTGATGGTCATGTTCTCAATATTTTTACGAATCATCTCCAAACTTTCATTCATCTGTCCCATCGATTGATCTATCTGGGCAAGCTGCATTTTACGGCTTTGATTTTCCTGCTTAATTGCCTGGCGGACAATTTTAAGTTTGCCCTGGTAATACTCGTAATCCTGACTCGATTTATTAAACTCCTGAAGGGTGATTACCTTTTTAGCAAAAAGCGAACTATCCAGTCGATATTGACGTGAAGCGGTTCTCAGACTATTTTCTACATCCAGAACATCCTGATTTAACACCCTTTGGTTTTGCTCAAGATCCAGTCTCGATTTGCGTAGCTGATTGATTTGTTCAGTAGCCGCAGTTTGACTCGAGGTATAACTTAGCATGGCGTTCGAGTTCGAAATTCTCAACAGTGGTGTTCCTTTAACAACCGAAGCCCCATTCTCGGTAAAGATCTCTGCAACCGTTCCCCCTTCTGATGAACTAACGATTACAGAAGTTAGGGGAACAACACTGGCATTCAATAGAACCACATCCTCAAAGTCGCCATATTCCACTTTGCTAATGGTTAATTTATCAGCATCGGCGCTATATGTTTTTTTCAAGGATAAGGTATAGCCATAAATTACAATTGCTACGAAAGCAACTGCTCCACCTATCATTATTAAAGCTTTGGTGCTGAATCTTTTCTTCTCTATCTTTTTGTCCATTGTTTGGCTATACTGTTTGATTGCTTATTAACCAAGCTTATGCCAAAAGGTCAAATCACATTTAAAACACTATATATCAGTATTTTAATAATTTAATTTAATTTTTACTGTTCGTTATCGAACAGTTTATGTGCGGGATCGGACAGTTTATTTAAATTCGTATTTCAAATTTAGTATCCATGTTAGACGCCACAGTTTTAATTATCGATGATGATGATGACATTCTCTTAAGTGCCCGCCTGTTTTTGAAACAGCAGGTAAAGCAGGTGATTACGTGTAAATCGCCCAAAGAAATTAACGTTTTGCTCAGCAAAAATGAGGTTGATATCATCTTGCTTGATATGAATTATCAAAAAGGTGCAAGTGATGGTCGTGAAGGTTTGTACTGGCTGGATCACATTCTGTCGATTGATAAAGATTATGTGGTGATCTTGATGACTGCTTTTGGCAATGTAGAACTCGCAGTTAGTGCCATTAAAAAAGGTGCAACCGACTTCATTCTGAAACCGTGGGAAAATGAAAAACTGTTTGCTACCCTCTCCGCAGCATCAAAACTTCGGCAGTCGACCAGAAAGGTAAAAAAGCTGGAGAAAATACATACGTCACTTCATCAGGATATGACCAGGGGTTTCGAACATATTGTTGGAGAGGCTGATGGCATCAGGCAACTGCAAACAACTTTGCTAAAAGTGGCACCAACTGACGCCAATGTGTTAATATTAGGAGAGAATGGTACAGGAAAACAGGTTTTTGCTTACGAGATTCACGGAAATTCGCAACGCAAGAACCAGGTTTTTATGCACGTTGATTTAGGATCGTTAAATGAAAATCTCTTTGAGAGTGAACTGTTTGGTTATGCAAAAGGGGCGTTCACCGATGCAAAAGAAGATAAACCGGGTAGATTTGAACTGGCAGATGGAGGAACAATATTTTTGGATGAGATCGGTAATCTCACCTTACCGTTGCAGGCCAAGCTGCTGAGCGTTTTGCAAAACCGTACCGTAACACGTTTGGGTGAAAGTAAGGAACGAAAGATCAATGTGAGGCTTATTACTGCGACAAACATGCCATTGGATGAAATGGTTGCCAAAAATAATTTCAGGCAGGATTTGCTTTTCCGCATCAACACTGTGGAATTATTACTGCCACCATTAAGAAAACGCGGAAAGGATATTCTCCTTCTGGCCAATCACTTTATGCAGGTTTTTAGCTCAAGATATCACAAAGAAATACGCAGTTTAAGCCATAAAGCCCAGGACGTGTTACTGAGCTATAAATGGCCGGGAAACGTCAGAGAGCTTCAACATGTACTCGAACGTGCTGTAATTATGACTGATGGCAATGAAATCAGCGAAGAGGATCTACAATTAAGTCCGCAGCGATTTGCACAAACTAATACCATGCCAGATGAAATGGCGCTTGAAGATATGGAGAAAATGATGGTGCAAAAGGCCATTGACAAGCACAAGGGAAATATATCAAAGGCAGCAGCAGAGCTGGGTTTAACCCGTGCAGCCTTGTACAGAAGAATAGAGAAATTCGGAATATGACCATCTACCCTTAGATTTTCGGCTTAGCACTATGTTTTATACACGCTTTACTTTTCGTTTAATTTCCCGGTTGGTGCTTATTAACCTATTGGGCTACCTCTTGTTCTATCTGATCAGCAACACACAATTGTGGTTTACGATTATTGGGGTAAGCTTGATATTCGTTAGTGCAATTATCTCGCTTTACTATTACATTAATGAAATCCGCTCAGATATTAAGCGGTTTATCCTGGCTGTGAAAACCCGCGACCATACACTTAATTTTAAGAATAAGGCCACGAGGGGAAGTTTTCCTGAGCTCTATGAGTCATTCAGCGAAATTCTTCAGGTGCATAAACAGATTCGTATGGAACAGGAAGCCATGTTCCAGCTGATTAAGACCATCCTCGAACAGGTTCCTGTAGGAGTCATTGTAGTCAATAACACCAAAACTGCTCAGGATAGCGAGGAAATTGCATTTTTTAACCAGGCGGCATCGAATTTACTCGGCGTGCCGGCATATAAATACTGGCATCGCCTGCAACTGCATCTTCCGCTTTTCGCCAGGGAAATTGAGCAGATTTCATCGGGTGGGAAACGTTTCCTTGAATTGAAGATCCAGGAGAAACTCATCCAGCTATCCACAGAAGTTATCCCTCTGAATCTTTATGGTAAAAATTATACAATTATTAGTTTTCAAAATATTAAAGATGAAATTGAACAGAAAGAAACTGAAGCATGGAATCGTTTGATAGGTGTAATTTCACATGAAATTCTGAATTCCATCACCCCAATCAGTTCCCTCTCCGATACCATAAATAGCATGGTTACAGATAAAGAGAATCTTGATATTGATGAAATGGAGGATTTAAAAACGGCTTTGCAGACTATCAAACGGCGATCTGCAGGCTTACTGGACTTTGTGAAAGATTACAGGCTTATTGCCGAACTGCCAACTCCAAATCTTGAATCGCACACTATAGGCGAAATCCTGAAGCACATTAAAGTTTTGATGCAGCCTTTTGCCAAAGTTAAGAATGTGGTGCTGGATGTGGCGCAAACCTCCTCTAAAATTACGGTACAACTCGACCTGAAACTGGTGGAGCAAGTGCTCATCAATCTGATCACAAACAGCATCTATTCTGTTGAGGAAGAGGAAAACCCACACATATCGGTGAGTTATCGGCTTGAAAACACCAGACTTTATATCGATGTAACCGATAATGGTAAGGGAATTGAGCCTGCAGATTTAGAAAAAATATTTGTTCCTTTTTACACCACCAGGAAAAACGGATCGGGAATTGGATTAACCATTAGCCGTAACATTATGAAAATGCACAGAGGCAGTATCGAAGTAGTTTCCAGTCCAAACGAACAGACAACTTTCTCCCTTGTGTTCAACTATGTTTAAGGTAATTGCAACAATACTTTAGCTCTGTTTCTGGTCGAAAGCCATCGAACATTCCTTTTAAGTAACCCCTTGAAAAATCATTTGAATGTTTCTTTCGAAACAAAATTCAAACAAAACCGTTGCTAGCTGCTTTTATTTATGTGAATACATCAAATACAAGCATGAAGACAGTTATAATTTCGAACAGACTACCCGTTAAAATCATTGAAGAAAACAACCAGTATACCTTTATACCAAGTGAGGGTGGCCTTGCTACCGGACTTGGCGACGTATATAAAACAGGCAATTCCATTTGGGTAGGCTGGCCGGGAATTGAAGTTCCTGAAGATCGCCAGCAGGAAGTGACCGAAAAACTACAGGAACTTAACCTCTACCCCGTTTTCCTAACGCAGGAAGAAATCAACTTATATTATGAAGGCTTTTCGAACGAAGTTTTATGGCCTGTATTTCATTACCTGGTTACCTATGCCCATTATGAACAAAGTTATTGGGATTGCTATAAATCGGTAAATGAAAAGTTTGCTAAAAGTGCCATGCAAGTGCTCAACAGAAGGGATAAGATCTGGATTCAAGACTACCAGTTACTCGTACTTCCCGGAATTTTAAGGGAAAAACTGCCAAATGCCACCATCGGCTTTTTTCAGCATATCCCCTTCCCGTCTTACGAAATATTCAGGTTAATTCCCTGGCGGGAAGAACTGTTAAACGGATTGATAGGATCTGATTTAATTGGCTTCCATACCTACGATGATGTGCGCCACTTTATCAGCACAGCAACCCGCCTGCTCCCGGTAAATTCATCTTCCAACGTACTCAGCAGCAATGAAAGGCAAATTGTGATCGAAGCCTTCCCAATGGGAATTGATTACGATAAATTCTCATCACTCACGTCGACCGAAAAAGTAAAAAAAGAAATTAACTACTTCAGAAACGGCAAGGAGGATATAAAAATCATTCTCTCAATTGATAGACTTGACTATAGCAAAGGCATTCTGGAGCGTTTAAAGGCCTTGGAATTGCTCCTGCAAATGCATCCCGAATTCATCGGGAAAATCGAGCTTTTTATGATTGTTGTTCCCTCAAGAGATACCGTTCCGCAATACAGCGAGCTTCGGGATCAGATTGATCAGTTCGTAGGGAACCTGAATGCCCGCTACCGGTCTATGAACTGGATTCCGGTGAACTATTTCTACCGTTCTTTTCCAATTGAAGTTTTATCTGCACTTTATGCATCGGCCGATATTTGTTTGGTTACACCCATGCGCGATGGCATGAACCTGGTGAGCAAAGAATATGTTGCCAGTAGAAATAATGAAGATGGTGTACTCATCTTAAGTGAAATGGCGGGTGCATCCAAAGAGTTGACAGATGCGTTAGTGGTAAATCCAAATAATTTGGGCGACATTATGGAAGCCATCGTAACAGCGCTCAAAATGCCCTCAGAAGAACAGCAGCAACGCATGAAAGCCATGCGTGCAATAGTAGAAAAATTCAATGTGAAACATTGGGTAAACAATTTTATTTTAAGATTAAACGAAGTGAAAGATTCTCAAAAATCATTGCAAACTAAACATGCAGTAAATGCTGTGAACGAAGTTATTGCGGCTAAATACGCAGAAACGAACGATCGTGTTTTATTTCTGGATTACGACGGTACTCTGGTGGATTTTACCGGCAACATTGACGATGCTTCGCCCGACGATGAATTATATGATCTGATTGAAAACCTGACGTTGGACAAGTCAAACAAAGTTGTGATCATCAGTGGAAGGCGACATGAGACCCTGGAAAGCTGGTTCGGACATTTGAAGGTTGATTTAATTGCTGAACATGGGGCCTGGCAAAAGGCCCAGCAAGAGAAATGGAACTGCCTGCCATTGCTTACTGACCAATGGAAAAGCGAAATCCGGGCATTACTGGAAACGTATACCGACCGAACGCCCGGTTCATTTATTGAAGAAAAAAGCTACTCGCTGGTTTGGCATTACCGCAAAGCCGAAGAAGGATTAGGTGATTTACGGGCAAATGAAATTGTCAGTCACATGAAGATTCTGGCAGCTGATAAGGGCCTTCAACTCATGCCTGGGAATAAGGTAATCGAATTTAAAAACATCGAGGTAAACAAGGGTAAAGCTGCCCTAAACTGGCTTTATGATAAACATCCTGATTTTATTATTGCCCTGGGTGATGACCATACTGATGAAGACATTTTTAAAGCGCTACCTGACGATGCCATTACTGTTAAAGTAGGAAATAACTTGTCTGAGGCAAAATATTACCTTAACGATTACAAAGAGGTACGGAAATTATTGTGGAGCCTTGTTAAGGAAGAGTTTGTAGAACGAGACTAATCTAAACACCTCACAAAAAAATCCCGCAGCTTAAGATATCGATGCAAAAGTAAATGGCATTAATATTCCAGACTGCGGGATATTTTTTTATAAGAATATCGGCCTATCCAGCTTAATCGCAATGCGGTATGCTGCATTCATTAAGCCTACGTGGCTGTAAGCTTGTGGAAAATTCCCCCACTGACTGCCTGTTTTCGCATCTACATCTTCACTGAAAAGCAATAAATGATTACAATATTTAATGATGTTTTCAAATTCCTTAATAGCCTCATCCGTTCTTCCTACACAGGCCAAAGCCTCCACATACCAGAATGCGCAAATTAAAAATGTTGTTTTAGGTTTTCCAAAGTCATCAGCATGCAGGTATCTGTAAAATAAGCCATCCTCAGTTTTAAGTTCCTTCTCCAGCGCAATTAAATGATCTTTTGCCCTGTCTGATGCCGGATCCAGGTAATTCATCATGATCAGTTGCAGCGTGCTGGCATCGAGATGCGGACTTCCGACGGCATTCGTATATACCTTTCTTATTGGATCATAACAGGCTTCTATATGTGCAGCCGCTTTATCAATGAGGACCTGTGCCCTTTCTTCGAAATCTTTGTTACCGATGGTTTTGGCCATTTTCAATGCAGCCTGGGCACCCGCCCATTGAAACAGGTTACTGTAGCAATGCACATTTGCAATGTTTCTAAATTCCCATATACCGGCATCTTTCTCATCAATGGTCATCTCGATTTTTGAAAGTACACTTTCAATCCATTTTACGGAGTCGCTGCGTTCAGAAAATACAAACCGATGATCGGTATATAAAGGCAACATGGATATTAAAACCTGCCCGTATATGTCATTCTGAATATGCTCGTACGCCTGGTTACCAATGCGAATGGGTTGTTCACCTTTATAACCTTCCAGATGATCGAGTGTGGTTTCGATAATTTCCCGTTCACCGGCAATACCGTAAAGCGGTTGGTAACGGGTATCTTCAGCATGAGATATATCAGAAAGATAATTGAAGTATTTCTCCATTTCTTCGAAATGCCCGATGTGATTAAGCGATGTGAGTACGTAATGAGAATCACGCAGCCAGCAATAGCGGTAGTCCCAGTTTCTGGTACTTCCGGGTGATTCTGGCAAACTCGTGGTACTTGCTGCGATTATCGCCCCTGTATCTTCGTATTGGTGGATTTTTAAAACCAATGCAGAGCGGATTACAAATGGTTGATAAAAACCAGCGATTGACGAATGTTTTATCCACAAACGCCAGTAAGAAACAGTATCGCGAAGGAAGTTTTCTGCAGTACTGATGATTGGTGCTTCGAAATTCTGTCCATAGGTCATGATCAGGTATTTCGTTTCATTCAATACAAAAGGTTTCTCATCGATAATGTAGGTAAGTGATACATTTGAGCTAAGTCTGATATTCTCATCGCAACCCAGATAATCGATATGGTTACTCCCTCTGCTCGAACGCATTTTGCCCTTTCCGTAATCACATACCGGCTGACATTTAATCGTGATGCGTGGATTTCCTTCCAGTGGCTCAATCTTCCTGATGAACAGTAGTGGTTTGAAATACCTGTCGTACAGACGAAAGCGGGGCGCAAAATCAGTAATGCGATATCGCCCATCTTCGGCAGTAATTTCTGTTCTCAGTACGTTCGTATTTTCAATGTAGTATTGTGTGGACGAAAACTCGCCCTGAGGCAGGATTGTAAATTGTCCTCCTTTGTTTTTATCAAGCAAACTGCCAAAAACAAAAGGGCTATCGAAGCGTGGCCAGCATAGCCATGAGATATCTGTATTTTTATTTACATGTGCCAGAAAAGCACAGTTACCTATTATTCCCGTTTCATAAAGGTGTTGTTCTGCCATAAGCTCATTTTGTGTTTATTGATTAACAAGATTATGGCGAAAATGTTGGAGGTGATTAGGATTTTAAATATTCAGATAGAATGAAAAAAGCCAGAGTGAACGAATTCAAACTGGCTTAGTTAATGATAATGATAATTTTATATAACTGTTCCGCTCGGCAAAACTGCTCCTTTTTTAACCACAACAATTCCATCTTTTACGGCGTAGAGCTCGTGATCTCCGTCTTCAAGATGCGGACCGCCGTTAATGTTAACATCATTTCCGATTCGGCAGTTTTTATCAATGATGGCGTTATTAATGTAACACCTGTCGCCGATACCAATCAATGAATTTCCTTTACTGGTTTCACTTTGTATTTCCTCGAGCGTTTGATAACGGTCGCTACCCATGATGTAAGCGTTAGTGATCACCGTATCACGGCCTATGCGTGCCCTGATTCCAAGCACAGCATGTTCAACTTTACTGGCCTGAATAATACACCCTTCAGCGATAATTGCTTTTTCGAGCGTTGTTCCAGAGATTTTTGAAGGTGGCAGCATCCTTGCTCTTGTAAAAATGGTATGATTGCTGTCGAACATATTGAACTTTGGAATTTCATCTGTTAAGCCCAAGTTGGCTTCAAAGAAGGATGAAATGTTACCAATGTCAGTCCAGTACCCCTCATATTGAAAGCTAAGCACACGGCTTTCGGTAATAGCCCTTGGAAGAATTTCTTTACCAAAATCTTTCTCTTCTACATTCTCGTTGAGGATATTAATCAGGTACTCCCGGTTAAATACATAGATTCCCATGGAGGCAAGAAAGTTTCTTCCTTCAGCCTGCATTTCTTCACCCGTGTCAGAAACCCAGTCTTCCAGACCGGTTTTTGGTTTCTCGATGAAAGAGGTGATCATATTTTCCTCATCTGCCTTTAGGATACCGAAATCGGTAGCATCTTTTGCTGTTACCGGAATGGTGGCGATGGTAATTTCTGCATTGGCTTCAATGTGCTTTTCAATCATATCCTTGAAATCCATTTGATACAACTGATCGCCTGAAAGGATTAGGATATAATCAAACTCGTGAGATACTATATGATGCATACACTGACGCACAGCATCGGCTGTTCCCTGGAACCAACCCGAATTCTGAACCGTTTGTTCGGCCGCAAGAATATCAACGAAAGCCGTACTAAAATGACTGAAGTGATAGGTATTTTTAATGTGTTTATTTAGGGATGCCGAATTAAACTGTGTTAACACAAACATACGGTGGATTCCTGAATTCAGGCAATTTGAAATCGGAATGTCTACCAAACGATACTTACCAGCGATTGGAACTGCCGGTTTAGAGCGTGTTTGTGTAAGTGGCGATAATCTAGAGCCCTGGCCACCGCCAAGGATAACGCCTAAAACTTTGTCAGTCATGTTTAAGCTTATTTTAATATTTGGTATAAATCTATATAATTAGTTGCTGCCCTGTCCCACGAATGATCAATCTTCATCATGGTTTTACGCACCGCTTTAAATGCTTTTTTATTATTGTATAAATCAACAGCGCGGTTTATAGAATGTGTTACATCCCATACGCTGGTCTGGTCGTGGCACAGCCCAAATCCGCCGTCTCCTATGTCTACTACAGTGTCCCTTAAACCACCAACCCTTCTTACAATCGGAACCGTTCCATATCGCAGGGCATAAAGTTGATTAAGCCCGCAAGGTTCGACCCTTGATGGCATTAAAAGGAAGTCTGCACCTGCATACATCTCATGAGAAACCTGCTCATTATAGCCGATGTAAACATTATACCTTCCTCCGAAAATATCTTTCAGCTGGTTCAACCTACCCTCTACCCAGTTTTCTCCGGAACCCAATACCAGTACATTAATATTATCCCCATGTTGCTGCAGAGCAGTGTAAAATATATCCGGTAGCAAATCAGCCCCTTTTTCATCAACCAGCCTGCCAATAAAGGTAAACAGTGGCTTGCTGGAGTCTAATTGAAAAACATCGCAAAGCGCTCTTTTGTTTGCTTCTTTTCCTGCTTCAACCGTTTTTAAATTGTAACTTTTGCCTAGCATAGGATCGGTTTCCGGATTCCACACTTCACTATCAATCCCGTTTAAAATCCCTACAGATTTCCAGCGTTCCTGACGAAGGAGACTTTCCAGTCCACGGGCATTGTTCATCATCTCTTCCAGATAACTTGGCGAAACGGTTGTTACGCGCCAGGCACATTTGATTGCAGCCGCCAACGGATTGATGGCATCCTCCCAACCCAGCAGTCCGCCTTTCCACAAGTCGAAAGCCGGCAGATAATACAATTTTTCCCAGCCAAACTGCCCCTGATACTGTGCATTATGAATGGTTAAAATGGTTGGAACTTTACTGATATTCTGGTATTTTAAACAGTTTGAAACCATGAAAGGAATCAAACCTGTATGGTGATCGTGGCAATGAATAATATCCGGGCGATGCTCCCATTGCGCTATCCAGTCAAGTGTAGCAATCTGAAAGGCAACAAAACGCTCGGTATCATCTGCATAGCCATAAACATTAGGCCTGTCAGTTAGCCCCTGTATGTGTACAACATATAAATCGAAACCAAGTTTATTGGTTTTCTCTCTGAGTACGCGGTAGGAAAAATGATGATTCCCATAATTTGACCAGGCATCGTAGGCTACTTCGAACTCGCTTTCGCGTACAAATTTCGTTTCGTAGGCGGGTACAACCACCTTAGCAATGTGGCCTGTTTTATTCTGATATTTTGGTAAGGCCCCTACTACGTCAGCTAATCCACCAACTTTCGCAACAGGGTAACACTCGGCGCTTATATGTATAATTTCCATTAAATATTTGGTGTAGATAACCCTGTTAAGTTAGCAATTGTTTTCTGATTTAGAAATTATCTAAAATTAATTTTTGAGGGACTATTCTGAAGGATCAATGATCTAATCGTAGTGCAATTCCACAAAAAAAACCGCTGGGCTTTAGCCAGCGGTTTTAACAACAAAACAAATATGAGTAATTTACCTTTAGTATTCTTCAGCAAGGGTTTCGTAAAAATCTCTGATGGGCTGGAACTGAGGATGCAGGGAAACCACATCTCCAAATACCAGAAGCGCAGGTGCACTGATTTTTTTGTCTTCCACAAGCTCAGCAATCGTATCAACGATTCCTACAGCTATTTTTTCTTGCGGGGTTGAACCATTTTCAATCACAGCCACGGGCAAAAGGTGTTTATTTTCAGCCTGGAAAATAGCGGCAATCTCTTTTACTTTTTGTATTCCGTTTAAAACCACAATTGTGGCTTTGGTTTTAGCAGCGATATATAAATCCTCGGAGATATCACCCTTAGCATTTGTTCCGGTTACGGCCCAAAAGCTTTCGCTTAGGTCTTTGTAGATCATTGGAATCTTCTGTAAACTTGGGGCGCCCGTAGCGCTTGAAATTCCGGGAATAATCTCCGTTGGAATACTATATGATTCGGCAGCGTCTATTTCCTCATAACCTTTGGCAAAGAAAAACGGATCGCCACTTTTTAAACGGACCACATGTCCGTAGTTCAAAGCATAATCAATCACCAGTTTATTTACCGCGTCCTGAGAGAAACCTTCATCATCACTGCGTTTACCAACGAAGATTTTTGGAATACCATCTGGGGCGTGACACAGTAAAGCTTCGTTTACATTTGCATCATATAAAACAACATCAGCTGTTTTTAATGATTTTACACCTTTCAAACTAAACAAATCAGGGTCACCAGGACCCGCACCTATTAGTGTAATTTTTGGTTCAATGTTCGCTTTTTCTACTTTACTTAAAATCATGACAGAAAATATTAGCTCGTGATAACTTGATTAATATCACAAATATACAAAGTCTATCGAAATGGTAGTAATTTATTTTAAAATAATTTATTTAAATCTAAAAAGGGCTACAAATACCCCTCAAGGCTACTTACACGGCACTTCCTGAAAGCTAAATTTACCTGCTTCGTAATTGATCTCTTTCCCTTTAACGAAGTAAGAACGTCCGAGTGTCGTTTCAATCTGACCTACCCCCATAATCAGCTTACCATCTTTTTTTAAGAATGCAAGGGGATTGGTAAAAGCCTTTGTCGTATCGTTGCCTGTATTAAAGCGATAGTCGACCAATAAGGTGTCGCCGTTGAATTTGCCAGTAATTTTTCCGTTATTCTGGGGTTTTTCAGCATATTTAACCAGCAAGGAGCCTTCAATCTTTCCTGAGGCCATCTCACTGACAATCATCGCAGCGCTGTCTTTTTCGAAAGCGGCGGCATAACAGGTTTGATTAATCAACGAATCTTTTTTTGCTGAACCAGCTTTCTGGTCCGAGGAATTACAGGCAAAAATAAATGGTACAGCAGCAAGGGCTGAAAACAGGATGTTCTTTTTCATGGTTCGAATCAAATAGTTCGTGTTATTAATTTAAGAACATGATGAAAGGTTTAGGACTTTTCCATAAAAAATCCGATTTATGAAAAACGGAGCTACCTTTATCGGTGCCCCGCTGAAATTGCTTTCGCTTTAAGATATACTAAAAGCTTTCCTAATTATATTTGGTCGTAGTTTTTTCATGTTTCAACTCCCCGATCTCACATCTCAGATCTAACACCTAACCCTACTCTACCGCTGCTCTGAACATCAAAGCACCTACCGTTAAGTTGGTTCGGCTGTCTATCAAAATGGCTGAACCATTCGCCCGGTTATCGTCGTAGAGATCAAAAGCCAAAGCATCAGCTGTTTTGACGATCACACGGCCGATATCATTAAGTTTAAATTCATCAGCCTGATGTTTTTCCAGTGTATTGATGTCAACCTTATGAAGGATTTCACTAATTTTGCACTTGGTTACCTTACTGTTATGCTGAATAAGGTACATGATGGAGGTATCCAATGCACGTGTATCCATCCAGCATAAATCTACTTCAATTAGTTTCGATTCCTGAGGTAAAGCAGATGCATTTACAATCGTATCACCACGACTGATATCCACATCATCTTTAAGGTGGATGGTAACCGACTGACCGGCATGTGCGGCTCCTGGAGTTTGATCAAAGAATTCAATTTTTTCTATTGTTGAACTTGCACCTGATGGGAGTATGGTCACCTTATCGTTTAAGTTGAATGTTCCACTTAGTACCCTTCCCGCATAACCGCGATAATCGTGCAATGCCTCTGTCTGCGGGCGAATTACCCATTGAACAGGCATTCGCGCCAGCTGCGATTTGTCCAGATTATCCGTATCTACTTTTTCTAAAAAGTGCAACAGGCTTTCACCACTGTACCAATCCATCCGCTCAGAATTCTGAACAATGTTATCTCCTTTTAAGGCGCTAACGGGGATATAATTGACATCAGCAAGTTTAAGCTGTTGGGCCAACACCTTGTATTTATCAATGATGGTATTGTAAACGTCTTCGCTATAGTCGACCATATCCATTTTATTGATCGCAACCACTAAGTGATTAATCCCCAGTAAGGAAACGATATAAGAGTGACGGATGGTTTGCTCCACCACACCATTTCTGGCATCAATCAAAATAATGGCCAGATTCGCTGTCGATGCACCGGTAACCATATTTCTGGTGTATTGAATATGCCCTGGGGTATCCGCGATGATAAATTTACGTTTATCGGTCTGGAAATATTTATAAGCAACATCAATGGTGATGCCTTGCTCGCGCTCTGCCCTTAAACCATCAGTTAAAATAGCTAAATCAATTGTTCCATCATCGTTTTTGCGGTTAGAGCTTTGTAAAGCCTCCAGCTGATCCGCTAAAATGGAATCTGTATCATATAACAAACGGCCTATTAAGGTACTCTTACCATCATCTACGCTGCCTGCTGTGAAAAATTTTAAAATGTTCATATTAATAAAATGATTGAATGAATGAGGGATTAAATTTTGAATGACTCCGGACTTAATACTCCGAACTCAAGACTAAAAATATCCGCCCTTTTTCCTGTCTTCCATTGCAGCTTCCGATACTTTATCGTCCAGGCGTGCGCCGCGTTCAGAAATTTTGGAAGCACTGATCTCGTCGATGATGTCATCAATCAGGGTTGCCTCTGATTCTACTGCAGCTGTACAGGACATATCTCCAACCGTACGGAAACGGACCTGTTTACGGAAAATAAAATCTTCCTCATCCATGTTCAGGAATGGCGAGGCAGCCATGAGCTGTCCGTTGCGGGTAATCACTTCACGTTCGTGAGAAAAGTAGATACTTGGTAACTCAATTTTCTCCCGGCGGATGTAATTCCATACATCTAATTCTGTCCAGTTGCTGATCGGGAATACCCTTACATTTTCACCTTTATGAACTTTGCCATTATATGTATTCCAAAGCTCCGGCCGCTGGCGTTTTGGATCCCACTGACCAAATTCATCGCGCACAGAAAAAATACGCTCTTTTGCGCGCGCTTTTTCCTCATCACGGCGGGCTCCGCCAATACAGGCATCGAATTCATATTTTGCAATGGTATCCAATAACGTAACCGTTTGCAAGGCATTTCTACTGGCGTTTTTGCCTTTCTGCTCTACAACTTTACCCTGATCTATTGATTCCTGAACAGAACCGACAATTAACCTTTCGCCAATTCTTTCAATCATTTTATCACGATAATCTATCGTTTCCTGAAAATTATGACCTGTGTCGATGTGCACTAAAGGGAAAGGGAATTTCCCCGGACGAAAAGCTTTTTCTGCTAAGCGAACCAGGGTAATTGAGTCTTTTCCTCCGGAAAACAGTAAGGCAGGTTTCTCAAACTGACCGGCAACCTCACGCAGGATGTGAATGGCTTCGGCCTCTAGTTCATCTAAGTAATCGAAATTATATGTACTCATTTATTAAGTTTTGATTGATTGAATCCCGGTTGAGTAAGTACCAAACTTCTCTTTATGGTATTCAATTGTTATATCATTTGTTGTTGTTGTTGTTTTTATCATTCGGTCAGACTACATTAAGCCTTTTCGGTAGCATGCAGTCCGCATTCTTTTTTGCTCTGGTCTTCCCACCACCATCTTCCGGCTCTAAAATCTTCACCTGGCTGCACTGCCCGTGTACATGGAGCACATCCTATACTCGGAAAGCCTTTATCGTGCAAAGTATTGTACACAATGTTGTTTTCCTTTATATAGCTCTTTACATCATCTAGTGTCCAGTCGAAAATGGGGTGGAATTTAATTAAATTATTGCCTTCATCCCACTCCAGATCATGCATGTCTTCCCGGTTAGGGCTCTGCTCAGCTCTAATTCCGGTTACCCAGATTTCATTACCCTTAAGCGCTCTTTTTAGCGGTTCGATTTTCCGGATGTAACAGCATTCTTTTCTGTTTTCCACAGATTCGTAAAAACTGTTCGGTCCTTTGGTGTTCACCATATCCTGCAGTAACTCATTTTTCGGGTAATAAGCATGAATTGGTTTATTATAAACTTCCAGCGTCCTGTTCCAAACATAATAAGTTTCAGGAAATAACCTGCCTGTTTCCAGGGTAAAAACCTCAATGGGGATGTTATTGGCGAAAATAAGGTGGGTAATCGCCTGATCTTCCCAGCCGAAACTGGTAGAAAATATGATACGGCCGGCAAATTTATCTGCCAGTAACTTTAATTTTTCTATCGTATTTAAACCTGATAATTCTTGTTTAAGGCCTTCTACACTCATCACTATATTAGTTTTAAAATAAACATCACTACGCTACGCAAACTTACAATCATTACGATAATTCCCACTGCCACCATGATTGTTTTGGCCGAAATCTTGTTCGAAACCCGAGCTGCAATCGGTGAAGCAACAGCACTGCCAATAATTAAACCGACTACTGCTTCCCAATACTTTCCACCCAGCATGGTAAAAAATGTAAGTGAGCTCAGCGTTGCAATAAAAAACCTGCTGATTTTTACGGTACCAAGAGAAAATAACGGATGGCGTCCTCCGGCAATTAGACTGGATAATACGATAGATCCCCAACCACCACCGAAAGCAGCATCGATAAAACCTCCAAAGAAGCCTAAAACACCTATCTTTTTAATTTTCTCGTCGGCTTTTTTTCTCTTGATATTAAATGCCTTCATCAGAATAACACCCCCTAAAAACAAGGTATATACGGCGACAACGGGTTTAACATAGGCACTGTAATGTTCCAACGAGGATAAGATGTATGCGCCTAAAACGGCACCAATGATGGCCGGAAGAATCAAAATCTTAAACAATTTCCAGTTCACATTACCCATGCGGTAGTGCATCCAACCTGCAATACCATTGCTCATCACCTCTGAAATGTGAATGGCCATGCTTGCTGATGCGGGTGGTAAGCCCATTGCCAGTGAAAAAGAGGCTGTTGTTACACCGTACGACATGCCGATGGCTCCATCAATCAGGGCGAACACAAATCCTGCTCCCAGGAACCAGTAAAATAAGGGATCGATATTAATTAAAAATGACTGAAATTCTGGTTCCGTAGTCCAAAGGGATATGCCAATTGCTCCGATTAAAAAAACCGCAGCCAGCCAGATCAGCCATTTGATATTTCTTTCAGCAAAACTTTTGCGGGGATTAATGAGGCTTTGTGTAACCTTATTGAGCTTTTTAACCTTTGCCGAAAAGTCGCCATTTAACGTCTGACGCAATGCACTCATATTCTGCAGGGTTTCATCAAGCTCTGCCGGCAAACCCTCATTTAAAATCTGCTTTAATCTTTTCGCAATGGTTGGCGACTTACCATTGGTAGAGATGGCGATTTTCAGATCACCTTTCTGAACGATAGATCCCAGATAGAAATCGCACAAATCAGGTTTATCTGCCACATTGATCAGCAAACCCTTTTCATGGGTAACTACCCTGATTTCTTCATTTAAGATATTGTTGTTGGTTGCTGCAAAGACGATATCAATGTTCTCGAGATCAGACACGTCGAAACTTTTCTGCTTCACTTTAATCTGGGGAAAATTTGCTATTAACGCATAAACCTCGGGTGATACGATTTCTGCAACGATGGTAATTTTTGCATGGCGGCTGTTGTTAACTATAGCCGTTAACTTTTCCAGGCCTATATTTCCTGCACCAATTAATAATGTACGCAGCTTGTTCAGCTTTACAAAAACCGGAAAAAGCTGATTACCTTTCTCCTCTTCATGGAGAATGGTTTCATTATCGGGTTGGTTAGGCGATATTTGCATACTGTTTTACAAGTTTTTTAAATGATGGATGTAAGGAAACAACCTCGCCAAAAATCAACAGCGCAGGTGCTTTCACATTTTCAAGCTGAACAAGCTCCTCTATGGTATCCACAACACCTACTACCAGTTTTTCATCTTCCGAAGAGCCATTTTGAACCACCGCTGCAGGAAGCTGATGTCTGCCTGCTGCCTTAAATATTTCTACAATTCTGGAAAGCTTTTTAAGCCCCATCAGTATCAGTACCGTGGCATTCGATTCAGCAGCCTGATAAATATCTGCAGAAACTTCTCCCGAAGTGGTGGTTCCGGTGATCACCCAGAAGCTTTCGCTCAAACCACGGTGTGTAACCGGAATCTGCTGTAATCCGGGAACACCAATAGAACTGGAAATACCGGGTATAACGTCGACTGGAATACTATACGAGGCGGCATAATCCAACTCCTCATATCCCCTTCCAAACACAAATGGATCGCCACCTTTCAAACGCACCACATGGCCGTAGTTTAAAGCATAGTCGATCATTAATTTATTGATGGTTTCCTGTGGATAAGAATGTTCTCCTGAACGTTTGCCCACATAAACTTTTATGGCTTCTGCCGGAGCGTGCTCCAGTAAAGCCTCATTGGTTAAAGCATCGTACAGAACCACATCTGCTGCCTGTAAAGCCTTAACACCTTTCAGCGTTAATAAATCCGGATCTCCGGGGCCCGCACCCAAAAGGGTTATTTTTGATTCTTTATTCTGATTAATCATAATTTTCAATTTTG
The DNA here is from genome assembly GCF_032678525.1 of Pedobacter frigidisoli. Classification (GTDB taxonomy): domain Bacteria; phylum Bacteroidota; class Bacteroidia; order Sphingobacteriales; family Sphingobacteriaceae; genus Pedobacter; species Pedobacter frigidisoli_A. Next base: position 717,895 of record NZ_JAVTSE010000001.1, on the reverse strand, counting down.
AGGAGTGAAATTAAATGAATGAGTTTTGAATTCTCTCATTCTTTAATTCAATCATTCATTACTTCACTAATACTGCTCTCTTCTCTTTAATCTGCCCCAAAAATGCTTCTGCTTCTGCAAAATAACTTGTGGCAAATTCGGCCGTAGGTTCATTTTTATTAATCTGCAGCACCAGGTCAGAAAAATTGGTTGGCAAACTGAATTCACCTGTTTCTACATAGTGATTATCAAACTCTCTGATTACGCCAACCTGCGTGCTGCTGTTTACGCCTTTATCCAAAAGCAAGGATTTGGCTGCGCTTACAAAAGTTGCATAGGTATGGTAAATCGCATCAGCATATGCCCCTTTATCCAGGTTCTGTTTTGCCCATCCGAATTTTTCATCCGCTTCCAGGAGCAGGGTCGCCACTAAATCAATCACTACGCCGGCACATTCTCCAACGCCAATTGCAGTTACAAACTGCTCTACATGGCCCCAGTCTACAAATTCTTCCTGCTGTAAAGAAGTCAGATCTGCCAGCGGTTTTAATAACTGGTAAAAATGATCTTTACCTTTCCTATCGTAATATTGGTGAAAGTTTTCACCTTCCTCATTACTGGCTTTAAAATCATTCAAAATATAGTGCAATACGCTGGTTGCCCTTTTTGATGGCACTTTGATCACACGTTCTGCTACACGCCCAACACCGTTCCCAACCGTTCCGCCGCCCAGCATCACCTGAACTGCAGGAACTACTTTTCCTTCTGCTTTTAGCGAACTGCCGTGAAAACCAATTTCGGCGAGGCCGTGCTGCCCGCAGGAGTTCATACAGCCACTGATTTTGATTTTAATATTTTTCTCGTAAATAAATTCCGGAAAATCCGTGTAGATCACTTCTTCCAGCACCTCGGCAAGGGTCATTGAATTGGAGATCCCAAGGTTACAGGTATCCGTACCAGGGCAGGTCGTAATATCTGCCAGACTATCGAAACCTGCCGTAGTAAAGCCAATTTTATTCAACGCTGAATAAAGCGAAGGCAAAGCTTCCTTGCGTACAAATTTCAAAAGCAATCCCTGGTTTTGCGTAATTCTGATTTCATCAGCCACATAAGGTCTGATTGCCTCTACAAATGCACGCGCCTTATCGGTTTTAATGTCACCAACCTGTACTTTAACATAAACAGCGAAGAAACCTTCCTGCTTTTGCTCTACAACATTTGTTGCCGACCAGTGTTTATAGTGTGCTTCATTTAAAATCTCTACTGCTGCATATTCCTGATCAATTGGCAACTCAGGTTGAAGTACGGCATCTCTGTCGATGGAAAAGGTTTTCACCTTGTTGGCTGTGCGCTCCTCGGCAACCAGTTTCAACACTTCTTCCAAACCAAGTTTCTGAACCAGGTATTTCAGTCGCGCCTTGTTTCTGTTTGAACGCTCTCCATAACGGTCGAATACACGAAGAACCGATTCTGTAAAAGGAACCAGCTGGTCCTCAGGCAAAAACTCATGTACGGCACTGGCCAGAAAAGGTTGTGCACCCAAACCGCCTGCAAAAAGCACTTTAAAGCCCCGTTCTCCATCTTCATTGATTTTTGGAATAAAGCCTAAATCGTGGATATAGCTGAATGCCGTATCTTTATCACTTGAGGAGAAAGAGATTTTAATCTTTCTGCCCATTTCCTGGCAAATCGGATTACGCAGGAAATATTTAAATACCGCATGGGCATAAGGTGAAACATCGAAAGGTTCATCCTTATCAATACCAGAATTCGGTGAGGCCGTAACATTCCGAACTGTGTTACCACAAGCCTCCCTCAATGTGATATCGTCCTGCTCCAGTTTTGCCCATAATTCAGGTGTTCTATCCAGGCTTACATAATGCAACTGAATGTCCTGACGGGTAGTGAGATGCAAATTGCCGCTTCCATATTCATCAGCGATATCTGCAATACGCAATAACTGCTTAAAAGTTACCTTTCCAAAAGGTAATTTGATGCGAATCATCTGCACGCCCGGCTGCCGCTGACCATAAACGCCACGGGCCAATCGTAAACTTCTGAACTTTTCGTCGTGGATGGTTCCATCACGAAAAGCTTTAATCTTATTCTCTAAATCGATAATGTCCTGCTCGACAATCGGATTTTCGAGTTCTGTTCTGAAACTTTGCATATGTGTTGTTAGCTTTTATTCAAAAAATGCCTTCCTGGTTATTGAAAGGCATTCAAATATTTACGTCAAATCATTTAATACCCGCTCTTACTTTGTTTTGCAACAACAGCACATGTATAGTATATGGTTCTGATTCTCTGTAAATTTGAAGTTCATGCTTCAAATATATAAAGTATATAGAAATAGTCGTAGTTTTTTATGAAAAAAATTCCAACCATTAGGTTCAAGTGACAAAAAAGGAAGTTTTTACAGCGTATTGATACCCAGCTTCAGCGAGTCTTCACGACCAATTACATCAGCAACGCTGGTTTCACTTAGCACTTTTAGCGTTGCATCTCTTACATCAATAAAAGCACTTCGGATACCGCAGGTTTTCTCATCCTCACATTCATCACACTTGTGGTAGAAATTCAAACTGGCACAGGGAACCATGGCAATAGGTCCGTCGGTTACACGCATCACCTGAACTAAAAGTATATCTTCAGGTTTTTTGTTTAAGCTATAACCACCTCCGGCACCTTTTTTACTGTATAAGAAGCCTGCGTTACGCAAATCAAGAAGGATTTGCTCGAGAAACTTTTTGGGGATATGCTCCTCCTCAGCAATCTTAGAGATTTGCATCGGTGGTTTTTCTACATTTTTACCAAGCGCAACAAGCGCTTTAATGGCGTATTTTGTCTTTTTGGATAGCATATATCGTACAAAGCTAATAAAAGTAACTCATATATAAAACTAATCTCTAGCGAGTAACAACCAAGGCAGGTACGCAATTGAAATTTGTCATTATTCTATATATTTATCAAAAATATTGTTTTCAATGCTTCAAAGTGTAAGGTTATTAAACATCAGGAATCGAAAAATCAGCATTGAGTCTAAACTTTTTGCACTGCTTTGCCTGTGCATGATTATAGTTTCTGCATTCAGCATTATTTTAAATCTGATTATAGGCTTGGCATGGATCAATAGTGCATCTATACTGTTCTTTATCGCGGTTTACATTCTTTTCTATTACTACTCTCTTAAAGATCAGGTATCTGAAAACTGGCGTTTCTGCTTTTTCATTTTCAATTGCCTCACCATGTTTCCGGCCTGGTTTCTAAATGGGGGCTCGCGGGGTTCTACACCTGTTATCCTGATTTTTTACCTGAGCGTTGCGGTGCTTTCCCTTTCCAAAAAATTCAGATGGTGGTTTATATTTCTTTTTATTTCCACTGCTGGTTTATGTATTCTTCTCGAACAATTCATTCCATCACTGGTGAGTCCTTATGAGAGTGAAGGTGCAAGAAATCTGGATTTGATCTTTGCCTTCCTAAACATCTCTTTCATGATGATTTTCATGCTTATTGCTTACAGAAGGGTGCTCGACTACGAAAGAATTTTACTACTAAAAAGTAAACACCGCCTCGAAAGTTCACAGCAGGAGCTCATCCTGGCAAAAGAAACAGCGGAGGAAGCTACAATGGCCAAATCAAACTTCCTGGCAAATGTAAGTCACGAAATCAGAACGCCGCTGAATGGAATTATCGGTGCTTCGGAACTGCTGAAGCTTACTAAACTCAATCAGGAACAATCCGAATTACTCAATACGCTACAGGCCAGCAATAGTATTATGACCGATATCGTGAACGATCTTCTTGATATATCGCGCATAGAGGCAAATAAAATGGAGATCCATAATCATCCATTTGAAATCAGGAAATGCCTCATCGATACTGAGAATATCGTAAAACCTCTATTTACCAGAAAAAACCTGCAGCTGATTATCGAAGTCGAAAATAGTGTACCTGAAATTATCATTGCAGATGAGATCAGATTTAAGCAGATTTTGATCAATTTGCTCGGGAATGCGGTAAAATTTACCGAGTCTGGTTATGCCAAACTTAACGTACAATATATCCGAGTTGATGAGGTACAAACCCTTGTAACGGTTTTGGAAGATACCGGAATCGGTATTGACAAGGAAGATATGGAGAAACTCTTTCTACCTTTTTCTCAGATTAATCCATCCACTACGCGTAAATTTGGTGGTGCAGGCCTGGGTTTGGTGATTTGCAGAAAGCTAGCTGAAATGATGAGCGGAAAAATTTCAGCTAAAAGCCAGCCGGGAGCGGGATCAGTGTTTACCTTTTCGCTTCCTGCCGCATCATATTATGCGCACTCGCTGATTAAAAACCGTGATTTGAAAGCCACTAACCATCCCTATACAATTGCAGGTATGCACATCCTGATTGCAGAAGACAACATATTTAATCAGATCATCACATCGAAAATGCTGGAGAAATCAGGATACCGTTATAGTGTTGCGAGCGATGGAGAAGAAGCACTCATGAAAGCCAAAGCGGAATACTACAACATCATATTAATGGATATGCAGATGCCTAAAATGGATGGTATAGCCGCAACTATCGAAATTTTAACGTTCTACAAATCTCAGGAGGTAGTGCCACCGATTATCATCGGTTGTACGGCGAATGCCATGCAGGTAGATAAGGAGGCCTGCATAAACGCTGGCATGAAAGATTTTCTTGCTAAACCATTCACACTGAACGACCTGAGAACCGTGATGATCAAATGGACCAAAACCGTCATCTCCACTTAATCAAATAATTGTAAAAGTAATGCGGTCGACCAATGAACCGGCTCTTATTGGTGTTTAAGTACTAATTTTAACCTGTCCTGCTAACAAATTTATCATGCGAAGAAAATTCAGCCTCCTTCCTATTCTGGTCATTGCGATTTTATTTTTTAGTCTCAATGCCTATTTCATTTCCGGCCTGGCTGTTATATTTCACAATAGCTGGCTTAAACCTGCACTTTGGATAATCATATCGGCCTTAGCCCTGCTTTTTATATACGCCATCACCACCATTCAACGTAAAGGTGTGACTAAACTTTTCCAGGTTGTTGCGCATGCCTTTTTAATTGTATTTGTTGCTGAAATCATCTTTACCGTATTTTTATTTCTTGGCGATATTTACAGGGTACTTTGGTCTCTACCCACGCGATTTGAAGCAGGGGGTTATCATATCCTTGGCAGAAGTAGTGAATGGATCGATTTCGCGTTCATCATGTTTTGTTTAACCCTGATTTTGTTTGCTTATGGCATTACCAGAGGAAAATACGCTTACCGGGTAATCAGACACACTTTATTTTTCGATGATCTGCCGGAACAGTTTGAGGGTTTTACGCTGACACAGATTTCTGATGTACATGCCGGTAGTTTTACCAATCCAAAGGCCGTGCAAAAAGGCATTGATATGATCAATGCACAAAAAAGTGATTTATTTGTATTTACCGGCGATCTGGTGAATAACACAGCTGAAGAGATTGTTCCATATATCGGCCATTTTTCACAGATTAAAGCACCATACGGACAGTTTTCCGTTTTGGGTAATCACGATTATGGCGATTATGTGAAGTGGCCTGGTGAAGCGGAAAAAACAAAGAACCTGAATCAGTTAAAAGCTTACCATCAGCAACTCGGTTTCAGATTGTTGCTGGATGAGCATGTGGAACTGCATAAGAACGGAGAAAAAATAATCCTGACGGGAATTGAAAACTGGGGAATTGGCTTTGGCGAACGGGGGGACCTGAACAAGGCGCTGCAAGGAACTGCACAAAAAGACTTTAAGATTCTGTTATCACACGATCCATCCCATTGGGATGCGGAGGTTAAAAATTATCCTTCAAAAATTCAATTGAGTCTGGCAGGCCACACCCACGGTATGCAATTTGGAATTGAAGCCTTTGGGATTAAGTGGAGCCCGGTAAAATACAGATACAAGCATTGGGCAGGCATTAAATCCGAAAACGGCAGATACCTTAATGTGAACCGTGGCTTTGGATTCCTGGGTTTTTCCGGCCGAATCGGGATATGGCCTGAAATCACCGTGATTCAACTGAAAAAGAAAGTTTAACGGTATTCACCAACACATATTGTAGTTAAAAACTATCTGATTTGTCATCAGTTCCTAAACAAACTTTCTACAACGGCTTCAGAGGCAGATTCGCTAAAATCAATTCCCGAATAGTCGGGATTGTAGCCACCGATATAAGGAACGGCCATGATGTAGATTCTGTTGTTTACCCTTCCCTGTTTGTCTATTACATTAAAGTTATCATTTATGGTGATGCCCGGAACCTTAAGAAAATGATTTCCGTTTTCCACATTCACCAGGTCATTTCCATCACGAAGTGCGCTATCCCCCTTCTCTTCCGACTTAAACCTCAATTTCGCGGGACTTACCACCTCTTTTTCAATTAAACTTTTGAAGGGAAAATCCTCAAATGCCAGGTGCGGTTGCCCTACACAGTTTACAAAGGTTTTAAAGGAGACAGCCTGCTTTTGATTTTCACTATCGGTATAGTGATAAACTATGCCCCCTGATTGGATCGGCTCAACCTCGCTGTCTTTCCCAACAGTAACAATTTCCAGTGCCCCTGCATCATGCAAGGCCATTAAAACCCTGCACGAGCTTTGTGGTACGAAAGCAATTACAACGGAAATCAGTGGCATCAGGATGTGTTGCAAACGTTGCATGTCTTCAGCTGAAAGGTATTTTGCCGGATAGTTCATGGCAAAGCTCAGTATCGCTAAAGCTTCCTTCCAATAGATAGATTCCTTCCGCTCAATGGATTTTTCAGCTTCTTCATATTCTTTTTTCAAAAGCTCAAAAGGCTCCATGGATTCACGCATGTTCATCATCGCATCCACAAATTCCTCCAGGTTCATATCTTTAATTATCTTGTGGAATGAGGGATCATTTTTAATGAAAGTTTCTTTAAAGTTTTTTTCGAAAACATAATCCAGGTCTACAAACCCGCCGTTTTCTTTTATGTTCCGCATAAACTCCTGCCTGGTAAGTGTTTCGTCTTTACTCAGATGAGAATCCTTCAAATGAAATCTGACTGCAGGGAGTAGACCGTTTCTGGAGTGTAAAATCAGTTTAAAGTCTTTACTATCTTCATTGAGTTTAAAAACCAGCTTGCCATCTTCCCCCTCTTCAAAGTTTCCGTTTAACTTAGCCAGTGTTCGTACCGCATCAATTGCAGTAAGCGATGATCCCATTATGGCTACAGGATGGTTGATTTTTAATAATAATTTCTTTGGTGGATATGGCGAATCATAATATCCGTCAATTTTACCTTCAAATTTTTGGGGCCAGTTGTGCCCCGAGCAAATCATTACGTGATGGAAGTCTGACACCGGGTTCTGAGCCGTAACAACACTCACCATCTGATGCTCAGGCCGATCGATCAAATCGTTTACTAAACAATTCAAATGCACTCTGGTTACAATGCCTTTTTCATCAGCAGAGGCTTTTAATAAATCAAACTGTGCTTTAAGATACTCACCGAAAAACAGGCGTGGTAATACTTTAAATTCGTTGAAGTTTGCTGAACTGATCTGGAACTTCTCCAGTATATCTTTGGGGGCCACCTTAACCCAGTCTTCAATGGAGTTGAAGATACCTGGAATTTCATTGTCTGATACATTGGTAATGTGCTCTACGTTTGCCCCTTCTTCACTATAGGGCATACCCGCACCTAAAAATCCTTTTCGTTCAAAAATCTCAATTTCAATATTAGTTTGTCCCGATTCCACCAAACGTTTATACATAAACAGACCGCTTGGTCCCCCGCCAATGATTGCTATTCGTTTCTTAGTTGTTAATTTACTCATAAAGTTTTACCTTGTTTTTCCTCATTCGCTTAGGGGCTGCTATCTATTCCTCCGCGTCACTGTATTTATCCACCTATAATCCATAAAAAAACAAATTGTTTTGTTACACCACAAAAACTTACTGGCAAATTTCCTTAAACCAAATGCAGTGTGACTTGTTAGTTCACTAAGATTAACAAAACAATGGCAGAAAGAACACTTGAGCGATTTATTTCGGCACAGGCTACAGATTATGAGCAAGCTTTAAGCGAAATTAAAGGAGGCAGAAAAAGAAGCCACTGGATGTGGTATATTTTCCCTCAGATGAGTGGTTTAGGTTTTAGCGATACTTCAAAATTTTATGCCATCAATAACCTTACTGAAGCTAAGGAATATATGAGTCACCCTGTGCTCGGTAAGCGTCTCATAGAAATTTCACAGGTATTGCTGGACCTTGATGAAATAGACGCACTTAAAATTTTTGGTTCGCCTGACGATATGAAATTAAAATCCTGCATGACACTTTTTTCCAGTCTCCCTCAAACATTGCCTGTATTTCAAGCTGTTTTAAACAAATTTTTCAACGGGCAGAAAGACCCTCAAACCATAAAATTAATCCAAAATGACTAATCCGGAACCTTCACAAAGACCTAAACTTTTCATGCTTTTACTGGGGTCAAAAGCACCCCAACGCAATGTAGAGCAGCACGATTATTTCTTTGGTATCGGTTATGCTTTGAAAGACCTTGTCAGGGAAATCAAAGCTTTTTGGCCTGAAGCAGGAAACAGCATCCATGTAGACGGATGGCGGGAGGTAAACAAGGTGGGAGAATATAGCATCCTGGTGAAAGAAAAAACTGAAAACAGCAAAGCTTCTTTAAAAAAACTATTCTTCATCAACCTTGGTGGGTACCAGTCGAACGTACTTGCTGAGCAGCACTATATCGTGCTATCCGTTCATGATGACCGGGCACAAGCTGTTCAGGAAGCTAAAAAATCAGTCTTCTTCAAAACCAATTCTATTAAAGGAGCTAATGCCCATGTCGACGAGAAATATGGCATTGATGTGGATGATATTTACAAGATCGAAGATGTTTTGAGTGCTGAAATGAAAGCCAGATATGAAATAGAGATTGATTATCATCAAGAGACTGAACTGCCTGAAGATGAAATTCACTTAGGTTATTTTAAACTGGACAAGCTGTAGGAAGTCAGAAACCCATTTTAACGCACTCAAAATCAACCTTCAAACTTCACAACCTGAGCCTTCCCGGCTTCGGATCATTCCGTTTTTATTTCGGTTTATTTCATCCCGTTTCAAAAACAGGATAGAACAGGATGGAATAACAAAATTAAAGTCTTAATCTCGTGTAATATTTAACCAGGTATATATCAAAATCAGTTTCAATGTCACCTACAACCATTACACGCACCTGATAGATCAGCAATATCTGTCCCTATCCGCTGCATTCTAATTAAGCCCTCCGCTAATACTCAAAATCTCCTTTAATGCCACAAGATGGAATTGCCTTCCCTGTTTCGAAGCATCTAACGGAATACTATTGCTTATCATGTCGCAAGACATCATAATAAACAAAACCAAATATTTAAAAAATTAAAGCTATGCATTTTAATTTACCCTCATTTTTTAATCAGCGCGTTACCCGTTATCATGGGAAAAAGCTGGTTATTTTCAGTATGTCCGTCCTTTCTGTTGCAGTGGCTTCTCAAAAGGTATCGGCTGATACGATTCATACCCATCATGCGCCGGCCATGGCTCCCATCCATTTTGCGGATGTGATTAAAGGAAAAGTGACCGACGAAAAAGGTGAAACGCTTGTTGGTGTGGTACTGAAAGTTAAAGGAACTTCGGCTGTTGCCACAACCGATGCCAATGGAGCATTCTCAATTACGGTACCAACCGGAACAGCGAATCCCATTCTGGTGTTTTCTTACGTAGGTTATGGAACGCTTGAAGTGCCGGTAAATGGCAAAACAACACTTACCGTACACTTAAAAAGTACCACGAACGATCTGGATGAGATTGTGATTGTGGGATACAATGCCGTTAAAAAAAGTGATTTAACCGGATCGGTGGTAAGCGTTGGGGCGGAAGAGATCAGGTCCAGGCCGGTAGCCAATGCGCTGCAAGCCATTCAGGGTAAAGCTGCAGGGGTCGATGTTACCTCGAATGAGCGCCCGGGTCAATTAGGAAGTATTCTGATTCGTGGGGTCAGATCAATCAATGCCAGCAATTCGCCATTATATGTGGTTGATGGAATTCCATTGCAGTTTGGCGGTATCGACGCGATTAATCCAAACGACATTGAGAATATTGACATTTTAAAAGATGCCTCCGCCACTGCTGTTTATGGATCCCGTGGTGCAAACGGTGTAGTTTTAGTGACCACCAAGAAAGGTAAGGCCGGAAGGTTGACTATGGATTACGTAGGTACTGCGACCATAGAAACATTATATGATCGAATCGATATGATGAATTCGGGACAATATATTGAATTCCGTCGGGATGCTTACCGCAGAACTGCCTATTTGAATTCCATTAATGGAACTACAACAACACCAATCTACAATTATCCTACTGTAGCAACGCAGGCAGCTGACAGAGAAATCTTCAAACAAGATGCTAATATGCTTACCAACTTAGATAAGGGTTGGGTGAACGGCGTTTTTGATGGTAGCCTGGTACCTACAACAGATTGGACAGATCTGGTTACGCGCACCGGAGTTACACAGGATCACATATTGAGCTTGAGTGGTGGTACTGATAAAATTAAAGCCTATGGGTCATTTGGCTATCTAAATCAGAAAGGAACACAACTTGGTCAGGATTTCCAGCGGTATAGCAGTAAAGTTAGTATAGAAATCAATCCGGTAAAATGGTTTAAAATGGGAGCAAATATAACAGCTACCTATGGCCTGCAGAATTACGGTTTCCAGGCTGCAAGTGCATCTGGTGCAGCGGATATATATAGTGCCACACGAGGCATGTTGCCGTTAGCAATTCCTTACGATGAGAATGGAAACAGAATAAATTTGCCTGGCGGTGATATTAATATCCAGAACCCAATTCTGGAGGCTGATTACAATATTAATCTTCGTAAATCATTGCGTACTTTAGGATCCATCTACGCTGAAGTGAGTTTAATGAAAGGTCTGAAATACCGTATCAATTTTGGTCCAGATTTTTCCAATTATTATAATGGCAGATATCAGGATGCTAAATCTGTTAACCGTGACGCCGGAGTCCCGGGATCAACAAATAATTATGCCCAGTTAAATCAGAGCAGCAAATTTGCTTATACGCTCGATCATCTTGTATACTATGACAAAACCATCGGTAAACATAATTTTGGAGCAACCTTATTACAAAGCTCATCGTTAAACAGAGATGAATCATCATCCCTAACAGGAAGCAAAATCTCTTTACCCGGCGCACTGTGGTATGGATTGAACTCAGCAAATGTTACTGCTTTAGACGGATTTGACAGCAACTTAAGTAAATCGACCCTAGTTTCTTACATGGCGAGGGTAAATTATAGTTTCAACAACAGATACCTTTTAACGGCATCCGCACGTTGGGATGGTGCATCACAATTGGCGGAAGGCAATAAATGGGATTTCTTCCCTTCAGCTGCATTAGCATGGCGTATAGAGCAGGAAGATTTCATTAAAGATATCAAATGGATTAATCAGTTAAAATTACGACTTGGAGTTGGTAGTACCGGTAACTCTTCTGTTAATATAGGAAGTACACTAGGATTATTACAACCCTTAACTTACACTTTTGGAAGTTCGGCGCAAACAGGTTACGTATCTTCTGATGCTTCTTTAGCCAGTCCTATCCCCTTACCTAATAAAACCCTCAGTTGGGAAAAAACACTTCAATATAATCTTGGATTAGATTTTGATATCTTAAAAGGAAGAATCAGTGGATCATTAGATGTTTATAAGTCTAAAACCACAGATTTGATTTTACTGAAAAAAATCCCGTCTGTAAACGGATACACAACGGCATACGATAATGTGGGTTCCACTAAAAATAAGGGGATCGACTTAACGGTAAGCTCAACAAATGTCCGGACTAAAGATTTTACATGGGAATCTACACTGAATCTTTCCCTTAGTAAAGATCAGATCGTTAAGCTTGACAATGGCGACATTGTTTCAAACAACCTATTCATCGGGCAAAGAGTTGGAGTAGCTTACGATTATGAGAAAGTTGGAATCTGGCAGGATACACCAGAAGACAGAGCTGAAATGGCTAAATTCAATGCGAATATTGCCAGTAAAACCAGTTGGTTTAGCCCAGGCAGTGTCAGAGTTGCTGATTTAAACGGTGATTACAAGATTGATGCAAACAATGACCGTAAAATTTTAGGCCATTATAATCCTGGCATCACAGGAGGTATCACCAATACATTTGGGTACAAGAGTTTTGACCTTTCCATATTTATTGTATCACGCTTCAATTATATGATCGCAACTGGTGCAGAAGCATTACAGGGTCGTTTCGCACAGCGCGTGGTAGATTACTGGACGCCAACAAATCCAACGAATTCTTATCCAGCTCCAAATTACGCAAGTGCCGGGGGAGATCAATATGTAAATGCTTTAAACTATCAGGATGCTTCCTTCATCAAAATCAGAAACATCTCATTAGGCTACAATTTTGCTGATCATATTGCTAAAAAATTAACACTATCCAGATTGAGAATATATGCACAGGCAATTAATCCGGGCTTAATTTATTCTAAAATCAGTTGGATTGATCCGGATTTGGGTGGTTCAACTTTCAACAGAGGTTTTGTATTTGGTGTTAACGCCAGCTTCTAATAACAGATAACATGAAAAAGATTATAAATATAGTATCAGGATTGGCTTTGTTAGGCAGTATCATGATTGTGCCTACATCCTGCAAAAAAAGCTTTCTGGATGAACAAGTAATTAATTCACATAATACTTCTGAGTTCAAAACGACTTTAGGTTTAGATGGCCTGGTAATCGGAATGTACCAGAGCTTAAAGTTTCATTTTAATTACACCTGGGCTTACACGACTACAAACTATGGTGTTGACGAATTCACTGTGGGGGGTGACAGAACGGAGCAGATGTTCAACTCTTACGACGGAAACTTTAACTCAATTTCCGGAGATATAGCATCTATCTGGGACAATATGTATGGCAATATCAACTCCGCTAACATTGTTATCACCAATGTACCACAATATTACACCGGAGCAAACAAAAATACCCGCTTAGGCGAAGGCTACTTTATGAGGGGATTTGATTACTTCAAACTGGTAAAGCAGTTTGGTGGCGTAGTTTTAAAGTTAGAGCCTTCCGAAACCGTTCAGGAAGAATTTAGCAGAAGCTCTGCAAAAGAAACCTATGCACAGGTAATTTCAGACCTTACACAAGCCTACGAACTGCTTCCGGCAACTGCTGCAGAAACCGGCAGAATTACCAAATGGGCTGCTGCACACTTTTTAGCTAAAGCTTATTTGTTCCGTGCAAGTGAATTAAATAATGACTGGAATAGCGATACTAAAACGGCCGACTTACAAAATGCCGTTAAATATGCCGACCTGGTAATCAATAGTGGTGCTTATACCCTGGCTACGAATTATAGCGACCTATGGAATTTCACTACGCCTGATGGGGCAAATGAGACCAATAAAGAGGTAATACTTGCTGCACAATTTTCAAATAATACGACTACCCAGGGGCGTTACGGAAATCAGATTCATCTTTATTATCCTTCAGTTTATCAAACACTTCCAGGAATGGTACGCGACTTAGCTGGTGGACGTGAATTTCAGAGAATGCGTTCTACCGATTATGCACTGGATGTTTTCGACCGTGTAAATGATTCACGGTTCTGGAAAAGCTTTAAAACCAGATATATCTGTAACAATCCTGCCAGTGCACCTAAATGGACTGCCGCAAATGCACCAACTGCTGCACAAGCTGGCCAAGTGAAATTTGTAGGCGGAGAAGAAGCAGTCCTGTATATTATCAATAATGCTGGAGACACCAGATACACTCCTGCTACAACTTCAGCGTCTTTACCTACTGATATTGGTCGTCGCAAGCCAAATATGTTTGTACGCTATTATTCGGGAGAGGCTCAAAGCTATTTAAACGGTCATGGAAATTATGGTGTAAGTCAGTTTGTTGCGCTCTCTAAATTCATGGACGGATCGAGAAATCTGGTGGCTTCTCAATTTGGTCAGCGTGATGGTATTTTAGCACGCTTAGCGGAAACCTATTTGATCGCGGCAGAGGCTTATGGACGTTTAGGTCAGTACGCGGCGGCAGTACCCTACATCAACAGGGTTAGGGATCGCGCAGCTTATAAAGACGGCGAAAACAGAGAAAGCTATGTAGATGGAGGTATTGCTTACAAAACTAATCCTGTAACTATTTCAAGTGCTTTATCTTCGTATTCAGATAAAAATACCTATTTCGAATCTAACAATTTAACGGCTACAACTGCAAGTACGTTAACATCCATGCACTTGAACAGTGAGACAGATATTTTCAACTCAACCACTAACTTCTACGATAAAATTGGAGCAACGTCACAAGCTGATAAATTCACCGCCTTTATCTTAAATGAGCGGTCGAGAGAGCTCATGGGAGAATTAATGAGATGGGAAGATCTGGCTCGCACCAAAACCTTGGTTGCCCGCACCGCAGCATTCAACTCTGAGGCTAAACCAATTGACGGCAAACATTATTTGCGTCCAATTCCTCAAACTTTTTTAGATGCACTTAAAAGTGGAGGCTCTGCACTAAGCGGCGCCCAAAAACAAGCCATGCAAAATCCAGGCTGGTAAAATATTTTAAATTATTATGCTAAAGGCAGTTGACGTAAAGTTAACTGCCTTTTTTGCTTCCACGCAATTCACAGCAATCTGCTAAGCCATCACTCATTTTTTTCAAACGATTGAAACCGAATACAAAGCTCCGGTCAACCGCCAGTGCACATCAACAGGATGGCACAGGACGGCAATGAAAGCTAAAATCCTTAACCTCGTTTAATTTAACCAGATATATTAAACCCAACGCTAATCATGATCAGAAGACCAATCTTCATTTTCATGTTCTGCCTGTTCTCTATGATCGGCCGTGCACAGGAAAACAATCTTCGGAAAACCTATAATTTTAATCCCGGCTGGAAGCTGTTTGTCGGCGACACTACAGGCGCTGATGCTGTTTCATTCGACGACACAAAGTGGAAGGCCATCACCCTACCCCATGCCTGGAATGAAGATGAAGCTTTTAAAAAATCCATCGAAGCACTATCTACAGGCATTGTATGGTACCGTAAGCATTTTACCGTTCCTCAAAACGACGAGCAACAAAAAGTTTTCCTTGAGTTTGAGGGTATCAGACAGGCAGGCGAATTTTACCTGAACGGCCAGTTTATCGGCAGGCATGAAAACGGTGTGATGGCTTTTGGCTTCGACATCTCAACACTGATCAAAAAAGGACAGGAAAATGTGATTGCCGTAAAAATCGACAATGCATGGAACTACAGGGAAAAAGCAACCAACTCAGGCTACCAGTGGAATGACAAAAACTTCAATGCCAACTATGGCGGTATGTCTAAAAATGTGCGCCTGCATGTTACGGGCAGCATTTACCAAACCCTTCGAATTTATTCCATCCTCCATCATACAGGAAACTATATTTACGCCAAAGATTTCGATATTAAAAACAGAATGGCGACAATCGTTTCTGCCTCGCAGGTAAGAAACGAAAGCGCAGAGCCAAAATCAATTGTGTATGAAGTTGAAATCAAAGACGGCGATAACAAGATCATCAAAACATTTCAGTCGGCAGCGAAAACACTTAATGCCGGAGATAGTACAACCCTATCTGCCGAAAGTGCAGTATCGGGTTTAAACTTCTGGAGCTGGGGATATGGCTACCTTTATAATGTAACCTCAAGATTAAAAGTAAATGGGCTGCCGGTTGATGAACTCAGCACTAAAACCGGTTTCAGAAAAGCCGAATTTAAAAATGGAATGGTGTACCTGAACGATCGGGTATTGATGATGAAAGGTTATGCCCAACGCAGCAGCAACGAATGGCCTGCCATAGGCTTATCCGTTCCACCTTGGTTAAGTGATTACAGCAATGGTTTGATGGTGAAGAGCAATGCCAATCTGGTGCGCTGGATGCACATCACTCCATGGAAACAAGACATAGAATCCTGCGACCGGGTAGGTTTGATTCAGGCCATGCCGGCAGGAGATTCAGAGAAAGATGTAACTGGTACCCGCTGGGATCAGCGTAAAGCAGTAATGACCGACGCCATCATCTACAACCGCAACAACCCGAGCATCCTGTTCTACGAATGTGGAAACGAATCCATCAGTGCCGAACACATGCAGGAAATGCGGGCGATCAGGGATCAGTTTGATCCTTATGGCGGCAGGGCAATTGGTTCCCGTGAAATGCTCGACATCCCTTCCGCAGAATATGGGGGAGAAATGCTGTACATCAACAAAAGTGCAACCAAACCCGTATGGTCAATGGAATATTCGAGAGATGAAGCCCTTCGTAAATACTGGGACGAATTTTCACCTCCGTTCCATAAAAACGGAGCCGGCCCGCTTTACAAAGGAGCCGATGCAAGCGACTATAACCGCAATCAGGATTCGCAGGCTATTGAAGATGTGATCCGGTGGAATGAATACTATGAAGTAAGGCCGGGAACGGGCAAAAGGGTAAGCTCGGGTGGCGTAAATATCATTTTCTCCGATTCTAACACCCATTACCGCGGCGAAGAGAACTACCGCCGGAGTGGCGAAGTAGATGCCATGAGGATTCCTAAAGATGCTTTCTTCGCCCATCAGGTGATGTGGGATGGCTGGGTTGACACCAAAAAAACAGGGATTCACCTGGTTGGCCACTGGAATTATAACAAAGGAACCAAAAAAGACGTCTATGCCATTGCATCCGGAGATAAAGTGGAACTGATCTTAAACAATAAGTCTCTTGGCTTTGGAGAAAAATCAAACGGTTTTCTCTTTACTTTCAAAAACATCAGCTATCAGCCTGGAATATTGAAAGCCGTTTCCTACACCGCTGCTGGTAAAAAACTAGCCGAAACACAATTAAAAACCGCAGGCAATCCATTTGCACTGAAATTAACAGCGATAAAAAATCCTGCAGGCTTCAAAGCCGACGGTGCAGATGTGGCTTTAGTTCAGGTAGAAGTGGTAGATCAATCTGGCATGCGTTGTCCGATTGCATTAAACACCATTAAGTTCAACCTGGAAGGACCGGCAGAATGGCGCGGAGGCCTTGCACAAGGCCCCGATAATTATATCCTTTCGAAAGTACTTCCCGTAGAAGGTGGTGTAAACCGGGTGCTGATCCGCTCAACAATAAAGGCAGGAAAAATAAACCTGACCGCAAATACCGACGGACTGAAATCTTCAACGATCAGCCTGGAAACTTTGCCGGTGAAGGTGGAAAAAGGACTTACCCTGCAACTACCTTCCGAAGGGTTAAAACCAGGTTTGGTAAAAGGCCCAACACCTGCAGGTGCGTCGTACACCGATTCACGTAAATCTGTGCAGATCACAGATGCAGAAGCAGGTGCTAATCAAACCAAAGCCAAACTAAGTTTCGACGACAATGAACTAAGCGACTGGGTAAATGATGGTAAAATTCAAACGGCATGGATTAAATATAAGCTGGGAAAAGAGAGCCTGGTGAATGCAGTGTCATTAAAACTCAACGGTTTCAGAACAAAGGTTTACCCCATTAAAATCTTAGTTGATGGTAAAACAGTATTTACCGGAAACAGCAAGCCAAGTTTGGGTTACTTCGTAGCCAGCTTTACGCCTACAAAAGGAAGCTCAGTAACCATTCAGCTAGCCGGCTCACGAAAAGAGGAGAATACCAATATTGGTGTAGAGGTAAATGGAAAGAAACTGGATGATGGCATAGAACGCGCAGAAACAAAATCAAACGGCGGACTTAGCATTATTGAAGCAGAAATATACGAAAACCCTTAACATAAAAATATTCCGCTGCTGAAATTAACCATCTCTACTATGAAAACATCAACCAAAGCATTGCTGTTGTGGCTGTCATTTGCTTTTCTATCTGCAGGCGCATTCGCGCAGCAAAAAAGAAATATAGAAGTTAACTTTGATCGTAATGTTGCGCCTATGAAACCCGTATGGGCCTGGTTTGGTTACGATGAACCGAATTATACTTACATGAAAGACGGGCAGAAATTGCTCACCGAAATTTCGAAACTCAGTCCGGTTCCGGTATTTGTGCGGGCACATAATCTGCTTACGTCGGGCGATGGCACCCCGGCTTTAAAGTGGGGCTCTACCAATGCCTATACCGAAGATGCCAATGGCAATCCGGTTTACAACTGGAAAATCGTAGATCAGATTTTCGACACTTATGTAAAGAGAGGGATGAAACCACTCGCTCAGATTGGCTTTATGCCCGAAGCACTTTCTACACACCCCCAACCTTATCAGCATAAATGGAAACCCGGCACCCGTTACGAGGAAATCTTAACGGGATGGGCCTATCCGCCAAAGGAATACCAAAAGTGGAGCAATCTGGTTTATGAATGGGTAAAACACAGTATCGACCGCTATGGCAAAGCCGAGGTGGAAAGCTGGTACTGGGAAGTATGGAACGAAGCCGATGGGGCGTATTGGAAAGGAACACAACAGGAGTTTTTCAAATTATACGATTATGCCGCCGACGGCTTGAAAAGGGCTTTACCGACAGCCAGGATTGGTGGCGCAAACGTAACCGGTGGCGGCTCCAGCTACCTGGATGCCTTTATTAAACATTGCCTGGTCGATACCAATTATGCAACCGGTAAAGTCGGCTCGCCTCTGGATGCGGTGTTGTTCCACGCTAAAGGGTCGCCGAAGGTGGTGAATGGCACGGTGGTGATGAGCATCAAAACGCAACTAAAAAATATTGAATCCAATTACAAGGTAATCAGCAAATATCCGCAGATGAAAAACATCCCGGTGATCATCGGCGAATCTGATCCTGAAGGCTGTGCCGCCTGTGGTATGTCGACTAATCCGGAGAATGCCTACCGCAATGGCACCATGTATTCGAGCTACACCGCAGCCTCTTTTGCGCGGTTATATGAACTTACCGATCAATATAACATCAACCTGCTTGGAGCGGTTACCTGGTCTTTTGAATTCGAAAATCAACCCTGGTTTGCCGGTTTCAGAGATCTGGCCACCAACGGCGTCGACAAACCAGTATTAAATGTGTTCAGGATGTTCGGACAAATGAAGGGGAACCGGGTAGAAGCCAAAAGCGATGGCATGTATCCGTTAAAAACGATACTTGATTCAAGCATTAGAAAAGCCACTACCGATCTGGGTGCCCTGGCTACAAAAGATCAGCGCAGTGCTGCAATCATGATCTGGAATTACCATGATGAAGATAAAACCGGAAATAAAGAAATGGTTCGGGTGAAACTTAACGGACTGACCACGCCAACAGTAACCTTAACCCAGTATCAGATTGATCAGGAAAACAGTAACTCCTATGAAGTGTGGAAGAAAATGGGTTCGCCACAACAGCCGGATGCAAAGCAAATCGCTGTGCTGGAACAATCAGGTCAGTTAAAAAGGGTTGATAAGCCACGCAAATTCAATTCCGCAAACGGCGAAATTGAACTAGAACTTAGCCGGCAGGCGGTGGTGCTGCTGAAACTGGATTGGTAGGATTTGGTTAATAGTTTTATATTTGGGGGATCACACAGTATCTAACCAGATTACCGTATAATATTTCATGAAATACATCTCAAGATTTACAAGATGGGCATTGCTCCTCATCACCTTTCTTAACACAGGCGTATCCTTTGCACAAAAAGAAAGTAAACTGTGGTATAAAAAACCTGCCAGCAAATGGACAGAAGCTTTGCCTATCGGAAACGGCCGTTTAGCCGCCATGATTTTTGGTGTTCCCGGTGAAGAGTTGATCCAACTGAATGAAGCTACCTTTTGGAGCGGAGGGCCTGTTCGGCAAAGTGCCAGAGCAAGTGCACCACAAGCACTCGCCAATACGCGCAAAGCCTTATTCGAAGAAGAAGATTACGTTAAAGCCAACAAACTGATCCGAGGTATCCAAGGCCCTTACACCCAATCCTTTCTTCCGCTTGCCGATCTAAAAATTAAACAGGATATCGGAAGCAATGGATATAGTGCATATGAACGGAGCCTTTCTGTGGAAAGAAGCATCGCAGAAGTAAGTTTTCAGGCGAACGGCGTTTCCTATAAACGGGAACTGATCGCTTCGTTTCCTGATCAGTCGATCGTAATCCACTTTACCGCTTCTAAACCCGGCAGCATCAGTTTACATAGCAGCCTGAGCAGTCAGGTGCAATATGTTGTTTCAGGTGACGGAACTTCCGGTCTCCTGCTGAAAGCAAAAGCACCGGCGCATGTAGACCCAAATTATGTGAAATACAACAAAGAACCTGTCAAGTATCTGGATAGTACGGGTTGCGGCGGAATGCGTGCGGCAGTTCAAATCAAAGCCATTGTTCAAGGTGGAAAATCACGCACCGATACAACTGGATTATCGATCACCGATGCCGACGAAGTCACCTTATATCTCACTGCGGCAACCAGCTTTAACGGCTATGATAAATGTCCTGATCAGGACGGCAAAGACGAGCTTGCCCTGTCGCAAAAAGCCCTCTCGGCTGCCTCAGCTAAAGGCTGGAATGAAATTTACCAAAGGCATTATGCCGATTACTCGCAATACTTCAAAAGGGTAAACCTGGAACTGGGCAGTTCCAGCGAAGCGCAAACCAAGCTACCAACCGATGAACGCCTTTTACAGTTCAGTACAGGTGCAAAGGATCCGGAATTTGAAACTTTGTTTTACCAGTATGGGCGCTACCTGCTCATCAGTTCGTCGAGAGCCGGAGGTGTTGCGGCCAATCTACAGGGAATCTGGAACAACCTGATGCGTGCCCCCTGGAGCTCCAACTACACTATCAACATCAACACCCAAATGAATTACTGGCCGGCAGCCATCAGTAATCTCGAAGAAATGGAGTATCCGCTTTTTGATCTCATCAAGGAGCTGTCTGTCACCGGTAGCAAAACGGCCAAAGATTATTACAACATGAAAGGTTGGGTAGCCCATCACAATACCGACATCTGGGCACTCAGCAACCCGGTGGGCGATTATGGAAAGGGTGATCCGAAATGGGCCAACTGGTACATGGGTGCACCATGGCTTTGTCGCCACCTGTATGAACATTACCGCTTTACCAAAGATGAACAGTTTTTAAAAAATGCTTATCCTGTGATGAAAGGAGCAGCCGAATTCCTGATTAATTTCCTGGTGGAAAACAAACAGGGCCAGCTGGTTACCGCTCCCTCTTTTTCTCCTGAAAACGATTACTTCGACGGAAAAGGCCATGAGGCCAACACCTCGGTTGCCACCACAATGGATATGTCGATTATCCGGGACCACTTCCGCAATTGCCTGGAAGCTGCCGAAGCGCTACATGTAGATCCTGCTTTTCAGGCCGTTTTGAAACAGAAACTAGCTAAACTTTACCCCCTAAAAACCGGAAGCAAAGGCAATCTGCAGGAATGGTCGCAGGATTGGGAAGATGTTGATCCGCACCACAGGCACGTGAGTCACCTTTATGGCTTACATCCGGGCCGGGAAATATCACCATTACTGGATCCGCAGTTTGCCGAGGCCGCTAAGAAAACACTCGAACTCCGTGGCGATGCCGGTACCGGCTGGAGTTTAGCATGGAAAATTAACTTCTGGGCAAGACTGCTTGATGGCGATCACGCGTATCAACTGATCAGAGATTTAATGCGCGACCTGAGCGTATCTAAAGGTGGCGGACTTTACCCTAACCTATTCGATGCACATCCTCCGTTTCAGATCGATGGAAACTTTGGTGCCGTATCGGGCATGACGGAAATGTTGTTACAAAGTCACCTGGATAAAATACAATTATTACCCGCACTACCTGCCGCATGGGCAAACGGAAGTGTAAAAGGTTTGAAGGCCAGAGGGAACTACACGATAGATATCGCCTGGCAAAAAGGTGTTCTATCAACGGCAACCGTTAAAGCCAATTTGAATGGGCCATGCACTTTATTAACCAAAATGAAGGTTGCTGTAAAGGGCGTAAAAATCGCTTCCACGCTAACAGGTGGCTTTTACAAAACGACTTTCAGTGCTAAAAGAGGAATAAGTTACACCGTATCGCCATCAAAATGATGGCGATACTTTAAAATGCCAATATTTTAATCTGATCCAATATCACCCCTTCATCAAGCGCTTTAATCTGGATCTCATCCTCCGCACCTGTGGATGATGCTTTCGCCACTTTCAGCCGGACAGTTCTCGAAGCCCTGTTGGTCAGCACGTTTCTTTTCCATTCCTCGTTTCTGTCTACCGTGTGATAATCAACTATCTGCACATCTTTTCCATTCAATGAAATGGCGAACCTGATCAGCTTCCCCTCTACCGGGTGATTGGGTGCCAGTGCAACCTCAATGCTAACCGAATCGGTTCTGATCTTTTTTACCGCATAAAATACGGAGCTGTTCTTCCCCAGGCTGATTGCCCCTCCTTCGTAACCTAAGCCATGGCCAACAGGTGCCTTGCCTTCAAACTTCGAAAACTGATTGCCATTCAACGTCACCAGCGCTTTCTGGCTTACCGGCATTGGCGCTGTACTGGTGGTATGTGGCACTTTCATAAAAACCGGTTGTTTTCGCGGCTGATCGTCCATCATATTCTTCCATTTGCCTCCGCCCAGGTTATTGTATTTAGAAGTCAGTGTTTCGATGGTGTCAAAAGCCTTGTCGCTTTGTTCCCAGCTCGCTTTACCATGTCTGGCCAGCTGTGCATAAAGCATTTTTTTATTCATTTCTGTAGCCCCTCTGACCGGATATTCAATTAGCTGATACCAGGCATCCTGTTTGGTGGCGCCGATTTCTTTAGACAATGAAATTACTTTTTCCGAAATTTTATCATAGGCAGCAATCCTGGATTTGATTTCCTGCTCATCCCAGGGCAAATCGCTAACTGTTTTATATTTTGGATCCTGTTCTTCTGTTCTGGTATTACCCATAAACTCGGGTTTGCGGATATAGGCCAGGCGATAATATTCATGCATTACCTCAGCTAAATCAGCCGCATTTTTTTGCCCGAATTCCCTTGTAAGCCAGTTAAGCATGTGCTTGTCGAGCCCCTCTTTATTATCGGTTAAGGCATTGATGTTCCATGCCATATCCAGAAACAGCTCAGTCAGATACTCGCCGGGTTTAATGTCTCCAACATTCAGTATCCAGATGTCTTTAGCGCCTTTATTGTAGGCCATTTTCATCTGTGTGTAGATTTGGGCAGGATGATTGGTTGACAGCCAAAGGTAATCATGCGGCCTTCCCCAGTAAGAAACGTGGTAATACACGCCGTTGCCGCCTTTACGTGCACGCTCAGCGCTGTCAGGCAAACGGCGGATGTAGCCATAGTTATCGTCGCACCACATCAAGGTCACATCATCGGGCACTTTCAGTCCCATGTTATACACATCCAAAACCTCTTTATATGGAATAAATACCTGCGGTATTTTTTCTACATCTCTGTTCAGGTTTTTTCTGATCATCTCCCGTTGGTCTTTCAGCACATTCGTCAACGCATCGTACTGCTCCTGCAAAGTGTTGGCACCCTGCATTTTGCCATCATGCACGCCGCGAATGCCAAGCGTATAAAGGTTATCGGAGTTTTTAAGCTGCTTTACGCGTTCCTCCCAGAATTTCAGTATGGCAGGTCTGTTGTGTACATAGTCATAATTGCCTGTTCCCTCTAATTTCCATTCTGCATTGGCATTCCGCATCATGGGTTCACAGTGTGATGCACCTACTACAATTCCATACTTATCGGCAATTTCTTTATTTCCCGGAGTAAGATAAAAAGCTACAGATACCTCATGCATGGCCGGCCAGAAGGTATTGGCGCGCAAACGCAGGAGCAGTTCAAAAATCCGCGCATGGGTTTTAGGTCCGATTTGCCCTTTGATTTTTGAGGGTTCGTGAGTTAGGTAGCTCCAGGGTGTAAGTCCCCAATCCTCATCGTTAATAAAAATTCCCCTGAGCTTTACTGATGGGTATTCAAATAACTTAAAACCATTTTTGAACACCAAAGAATCCATTTTACTGATTTTGGCATCTGCCCACCATTCCCAGGGGGAAACGCCCATGCGCCTCGACAGTTCCAGAATCCCATAGGCGGTACCGCGTTTATCACTGCCAACGATACAGATATGGTCGTTTTGTACTTTGATTACATAGGCTTCAGGGTGTAAACGTAAGTCTTGCAATGCTTGCTGATCCAGCAGCTTTTCGGCCTCTGAGCCTTTGCCCAGCGTACCGATAAGCAACTTTGAACTCGCACTCAAGATTGCATATCCACCGAACACCACATGATAATCGTGGCTGAACATTCCAAATGCGGTATGCACCACTTGTTCTTCCTCATTAGAGAGGCTAACTTTTAATATTCTCCCTTTACTAAATATAAAATCAGCAGATACGTTATCGTGCATGGCCAGCATGATCACAATAAAAGCTATCCAGTATTTTTTCATTATTTGCTCGTTATGATGTCCGTAAGTTAATATTTTCAGCCAGCATAACTGTCATGCACCTTGGGTTGCTCTGTAAAATTTCCATAACATCATTGCCCATTCTGAAAGAAAGTACGGTTTACTCCCTTTAACAACCCCTTTTCCGTAAAATATTCGAAATAAAAACCTTTAACAATAAAATATACGGAAATAAGGCATTGTATTGATATAAAAAACAACAATGCTGATATTTACAAAATAATCAACAAACAACCACGATGAAAAAATTACTGATCGCCATTGCTTTGCTAACGCTTTCCTATCAAGGCGCAAAAAGCCAGATTCTTAAACCAGTTACCTGGTCGTACGCTGCAAAAAAAACAAGTACAACAACTGCAACGCTTTATATTAAAGCAACTGTTGACGAAGGCTGGCACCTGTACTCACAATTTGTTAAAGATGGCGGACCAGTGAAAACTACTTTCACTTTTCCTGCGGGCAAGGGATACACACTTGTCGGAAAAACCATTGAACCAAAACCAATTACCAAATTCGAATCTACATTCAAAATGGATGTGAGCTATTTTGAGAAATCGGTGATCTTTCAGCAGAAAGTGAAATTAACCGCAAAAAACGCAACGGTTAAGGGAAAAGTAGAATTTATGGTGTGTAACGACAAACAATGTCTGCCGCCTGAGGAAATTGAATTCAGCATCGCTGTAAAATAATAGCATCATGATGAACAAATTTAAAGTCTTATTTTTAGGGCTATTGCTATCCTGTGCCCTATGCACAACCGGATACGCGCAAGACAGTACATCAACGGATGATCTGGTATTTACGGAAATTACCCCTGCAACAGCAGACACGATCTCTAAGGCAACTGACACCAGAGCTACCATAGTTAAAGCTGCGACGAAAGCTGAACAAGTTCAAAACCTGGCCAAACCGCAGGAGCAAACACTCTGGGGTATATTTATAGCAGGTTTTGTAGGCGGACTTGCTGCTTTGCTGATGCCCTGCATTTTCCCCATGCTACCCTTAACCGTGAGTTTCTTCACTAAGGGAGCAGAAAAAGGAAGGGCTTTTGGAAAGGCCGCCCTTTACGGCTTTTTTATCATTCTGATTTATGTGGTACTCGGACTCCTGGTGACCGTTATTTTTGGAGCCGATGCACTGAACAGTTTATCTACAAACGGAATATTCAACTTCTTTTTCTTCCTGTTACTGGTCACCTTTGCGGCTTCATTTTTCGGTGCGTTTGAATTGACGCTTCCATCCTCATGGGCCAACAAAATGGACAGCAATGCAGATAAGGGTGGCATTGCCGGTTTATTCTTTATGGCAGGTACACTGGCATTGGTTTCATTCTCCTGCACCGGGCCGATTATCGGAACCCTATTGGTTCAGGCAGCCACAACCGGAGCGCTGTTAGGGCCGGCGATTGGCATGTTCGGCTTCTCATTTGCGCTTGCCATTCCCTTTGCCTTATTCGCACTTTTTCCTTCTGCGATGAACAAACTGCCAAAATCCGGTGGTTGGTTAAACAGCGTAAAAGTAGTGCTGGGTTTCCTGGAACTGGCTTTTGCTTTAAAATTTCTGAGCAATGTCGATCTGGCCTATCACTGGGAATGGTTCGACAGGGAAATCTTTCTTGCGCTGTGGATCATCATCTTCGGCATGATGGGCGCCTACCTGCTGGGTAAGCTTAAATTTTCACACGATAGTCCGGTTAACTACATATCTGTGCCGCGGTTATTTATGGCAACGATTATCCTGGCATTTACCATGTACCTGATCCCTGGCTTATGGGGAGCTCCACTGAAATCAGTATCCGCTTTTCTGCCTCCGCAGGATACACAGGACTTTGATTTGTACACCAGCAGTTTAGTTGGCGGTTCATTACCGGCAAAAACGGTGTCGGGAGGCCCTCATAAATATGCCGATAAGTTCCATGCTCCGTTGAAACTGGATGCCTACTTTGATTACAATGAAGCACTCGAAGCTGCGAAACAACAGTATAAACCAATCCTGATCGATTTTACCGGACATGCCTGTGTAAACTGCCGTAAAATGGAAGCCAATGTATGGCCGGATAAGGAAGTCTACAAAATGATCAGTCAGGATTACATCCTGGTGCAGTTATATGTAGACGACAAGAGCGAGCTGGCACCGGAAGATGTGGTAAAAACACCTGAAGGAAAAACACTTGGCACCATTGGTAAAAAGTGGAGCGATTTGCAGGCCAGGAAATTCCAGTCGAACTCCCAGCCGTTCTATGTATTGCTTGACCCGGCAACTGAAACGCTGTTAAGCCCTCCGCAGGGAGCAGATTACGAAGTGGCCAATTATAAAAAATTCCTGGAAACCGGCCTAGCTGCTTTCCAGACAAGATAAAAGCAGGTGTTTAGAAGTTTACCACCTAGTTTTAGTTAGTTAATGATAAACAGAGGGCATGGCTGGATAGCGTGCCCTTGTTTTAATGTTTGCGCTATCCTGTTACCATCAATATAAAATATAAATTCACCATGAACGAGATCGTATATTTAGATAATGCTGCTACCACTTCACTGGATCCGGTTGTATTAGAGGCGATGCTGCCTTTTTTAACGCAGCACTATGGCAATCCTTCTTCTTCCTACAGCATAGGCAGAAAAAGTAAAACAGCCATAGAGGCTGCCAGGAAAAAAGTGGCAGATCTGCTGGGTGTTAAAAGCACCTCCATCTATTTTACCAGTGGCGGTACCGAAAGCAATAATACCGCTATCGCTACGGCGGTAAAAACACTGGGCTGCACGCACATCATCACCTCTCCTATCGAGCACCATGCCGTGTTAAACACCGTTGAACATTATTGTGCCGACAAAAACATCACCTGTTCATTTGTAAAACTGAACGAATACGGGGAGGTGGACTATAACGATCTCGAACTACAATTAAATAGCCAGGTCAAAGCGGGCGTAAAGTGCCTGGTTAGCCTCATGCATGCCAATAATGAAATCGGCACTTTGCTCGATCTTAAAAGGGCGGGAGAAATCTGTAACCGCTATGGCGCCATCTTTCATTCAGATTGTGTGCAAACCATTGGTCATTATCCTTTGCAACTGGCTGAATACGGTGTTCATTTCGCCTCCGCTTCCGGACATAAATTCCACGGCCCTAAAGGTACCGGGATACTTTATGTAAGCGCAGGTACCAAAATCACCCCTTTAATTCATGGCGGTGGCCAGGAGAGAAAAGTGCGGGCAGGAACAGAAAATGTACATGGAATGATTGGTTTTGCCAAAGCGCTGGAGCTGGCATACGAAAATTACCCGGGCGATCAGATCTACATCAGCAACCTAAACAAAGCCATGCGCGATGGCCTGATGCAATTATCGCCTGAAATCAGCTTTAACAACAATGATAACGCACTTTACACAGTTTTGAGTGTCAACTTCCCGGGCAATATGGATACCGATCTGCTGCTGGCCATGCTGGATCAGGCAGGCATATGTGCATCTGGTGGTAGTGCCTGCAGCAGCGGCGACGACCATGGCAGCCATGTGATGCATGCATTGGGTAAAAAGCAATCGGGGGCCACAATACGGTTCTCATTCAGCAAGCTAACGCGGATGGGAGACATCGACATTGCGATAACCACATTGGCAGGCCTCCTGAAATACCCATTATCATTAGCCTAAACATGCAGGTAGTCGGCTATTTCTCTACGCTTTTAATCGGCCTTTCGCTGGGGCTCATGGGTGCCGGGGGCAGTATCCTTACTGTTCCGGTACTGGTGTATTTTTTCCGGCTGGAGCCAGCTTCTGCGGTCAGATATTCGCTGTTTATTGTGGGCTCTACCAGCTCCATATCCAGCATCGCTAAATTTAAACAGGGAGAAGTTCTGTTCAAAAAGGGGATCATTTTTGCCTCCATATCCATTGTTATGGTATGGCTGATCAGAAGTCTTATCATCCCGAAAATCCCTGCAGTGCTATGGCATTGGCATGGTGTAACGCTCACTTTTGGAATGCTTAGCATGATCATTTTTTCTTTGCTGATGATGATGGCCGCCAGAACGATGATGCAGGCGAAAAACGACTGCGACCTGGAACAAGTTGAAAAATCAAATTCCATTTCGGTATTGATTGGATGCGCTGTGGCCACAGGTGTGTTAACAGGCTTTCTTGGTGCTGGTGGTGGCTTTCTGATTGTTCCGGCTTTAACCTTATTCTTTCATCTTGACATCAAAAAGGCGGTCGGTACATCATTGTTTATCATTTCGCTGAATACCTTGTCAGGCTTCCTGAGCGATCTTGGTTTACAGGAAGTCAACTGGACATTTCTTTTGCTAACCACCGTTTTAGCCATTACTGGTGCTGTGGCAGGGCAGCGAATTTCCCACTTGTTCAATACCCGGCAGCTCAGGCTTTGCTTCGGCTGGTTTATACTGATACTGGCCATTGTCATTCTTGCCCTGCAGGCCGGCGAGCTCAGCAATCTATAATTTTATTCCAATAAAAACCACATGAAAATAAAACAGCTTTACGAGAAATGTCTTTCACAAGCCTCCTATTATATCGAACATCATGGTGAAGCTGTGGTGATTGATCCGCTTAGGGATATCGATGCTTATCTTGAGCTGGCAGAACAGGATCAGGCGAGCATTGCTTTCATCATGGAAACGCATTTCCACGCTGACTTTGTGAGCGGACATCTGGAACTTGCGGCAAAAACCGGTGCCACCATTGTATTGGGACCGGGTGCACAAACTGCCTACCCAAGCTACAACGGAGCCGATGGAGAACACTTCTCCATTGGAGGAGCAACCCTGAAACTTTTACATACCCCTGGGCATACGCTGGAAAGCTCCTGTTTCCTGCTCCTGGATGAGCAGGGAGTTGAACAAGCCATTTTTACCGGAGACACCTTATTTCTTGGCGACGTAGGCAGACCCGACCTTGCGCAGTCGCCTGATCTGGATATCAGTCAGGAGGATCTGGCAGGCATGCTTTACGATTCGCTTAGAAATAAAATACTTCCATTACCGGATCATACCGTTGTTTATCCAGGCCACGGCGCAGGAAGTGCCTGTGGCAAGAACATGAGTAAGGAAACCATTGGCGACCTGGGTTCACAGCGACTCAGCAATTATGCTCTGGCTGACGATCTTTCACGTGAAGATTTCATCAGCGAACTATGTGGGAACCTTGCGGCTCCGCCCGCATATTTCCCCATGAACGTAGAACTGAATATTAAAGGCTGCCCCCTGCTTGAAAAGGTACTTCATCAGGCCATCCAGGGGCTCAGCGCATCATCTTTCAAAAGCCGCATGGGGGTACCCGGAACATTGGTTCTCGATACCCGAAAACCTGATGTTTTTGCTTCAGCACATATTCCCGGATCAATCAATATCGGGCTCGACGGCAGTTTCGCACCATGGATAGGTGCCCTGCTTCCCATTGATCAGGAACGTATATTGATCATTGCTGAACCAGGCCGTGAAACCGAAGTCATCAGGCGACTGGCCCGTATCGGTTATCACCAGTGCGAAGGTTTTTTGATGGGCGGATTTGAGGAGTGGGTGAACAGTGGCAACGCAAAAGACACCATTGAAAACATTAGCGCTGAAAGTTTCAATCAGCTCCTTCAAAACGGGAAATATGATGTCATCGATGTGCGTGCAAAATCAGAACACGAACAAGGAACGGTATCCGGCGCATTGAACCTTCCGCTCGATCAGATCGCTCAGGCCGCTGAAGCGCTTGATCCTGGTAAACCTTACCTGGTTTATTGTGCAGGCGGTTACCGCTCCATGATCTTCATCTCCATGCTGAAAGCGCAGGGAATCAGGAAACTGACCAATATTACCGGAGGTTATCACGCAATCAGTGCTATTGTTCACTAAACGCTGATGCTAAATAACTAATTTAAAGGACTTTGAAAGAAACTATTGCGCTATGACTTTGTTTAAACCTCATGGCAACTACACGAGAACTTATCAGTAAAGTCAATCAGATTTTCGGGGAAAACAGGATGGACGAATTTATAGACTTCCTGTCAGATGACATTATCTGGGAGATGTTCAGCTCATCTACCGGACATACCACATTACGGGGAAAAGAGGAGATCAGTAATATGGACGGAGGCGAGAATATGCCTGAACGGATGTATTTTCAATTTGGAACCATCATCATTGAAGGCGACAAAGCATCCGTAGAGTGCACAAGCGCAGGTATAAGACCAGATGGAAGTCAGTACAGTGGTGCATCATGCGATATCTATCATTTTTCCAACGATAAAATTGTCCGCATGGTTTCGTATGTTATTGACAATAGTACTAAATCCCCATCTGATCATTAGCAAACCGAAGGTTCAAATAAAAGCATAAAAGAATGGCTAAAATGCCGATTCCAGCAAGTGGCTAGGATAAAAGTATTCAAAAACGGCCTTGGCGGCATTACGCTGGCACTTTCTTAGGCATTTTATCCTAGCATGTTCCTATCTGGTTCCTATCTTGTTCCTTGCAATATCCTAGCTGTTACCTGCGACGGTACTACGAACCTATAAGGAAACCTATGGCAAACCATGGCCCCCGTAGCGTTTTCTATAATTAGGTAATTGAAAATAAGATTTTTCCCGGAAGAAAGTAATCTTAAAAAAAACGCTCCGAATGTTTATCCGGAGCGTTTCATATGATGATAAGATTGTGTATCTGAAATTATTTTTTATCAGCTTTAAGCGTCAAACCGATTTCCACATCTTTTGAAATAATCCAGTTTTCAGGACTTCCTTCTGCCTTATAATTAATTCCCCATGCACTTCTGTCGATGATGAACTTGGCAGTTGCCGTAACGCCGGTAGCTGAAACTTCAACTTTAGACGGGAAGGTAATGTTCAATGTACTGTCTCTAAGAGTCAGGTTTCCACTGATTAAATAGTTAGGGTCTTTTAACAGGCTCGATGGCTGTGCGCCGGTAAATGGCTCTACTTTAGTGATCACAAATTTAGCAGTAGGGAATTTAGCTACGTCAAAAAAGTCAGGGCTTTTCAGGTGACCTTCCAAATCACTGGCTTTTTTGTCTTTTTCAGTAACAGATGCCGGATCAACTTTCAAAGAAGCCAGGTTGATGGTGAATTCCCCACCAGTTAATGAATCATTATTTACAGAAACGCTTCCTGAAGTAACGCTGATTTTACCCCAACGTGGAGCAAGTCCACCTTTATGGGTAGCTTTCCAGTCAACCGAAGTACCTACGGTATCAAGTGCTAAAGTTTCACCTGTTTGTGTTGCAGCAGTTTGTTCTGTGGTTGTTTTCGCACTATCGTTCGAAGAACCTCCACACGATGCAAGTAAAAGAAGCGCTGGAAGCGCAAAAAATAGTTTTTTCATCTGATATAAATTTAAGTTTAAATAAAATTACCCTTTTTTTGAATTTCAAAAGTAGTGCCTGAATTTAAGGAATGAATTGATGTATGTTAATAAACTTCATTTTCAATCATTTCTATGAACCATTTCCTCAAAATTTTGGTTATGAATGCCAGTATGAGTAAAAATAAGAAAATTATATTTTTCGGAGATAGCCTGACTGCAGGTTACGGATTGAGACAACCACAAAACGAATCCATCCCGGCCTTGCTTGCGGCAAATATTCACGTTGCAGGATTTAACTATGAGGTGGTGAATGCAGGAATAAGTGGTGATACTTCGCGCTCCGCTTTAAGCAGGCTTTCTTCAGTATTACAGGGCGACGTGGCTGGTTTTATTTTGGAACTGGGCGCCAATGATTTTCTAAGAGGGCATGCGCCTGCAGAGGTTTCAGCAAATTTACAAACGATCATTAACCAGGTGCGCAAAGCCTATCCTGCAGCATGGATCTTGCTGTTGGGTATTGAATTACCGGCATGGGCGCAAGCCTTTCAGGGATCAGGTTATGCGAACATCTTCCGTGAACTGGCCACTGTGAATAAAATTTTTCTGGTACCTTCATTTTTAAAAGGGGTAACAGGAAACCGCAGCTTGAATATGATCGATGGTGTACATCCACTTGCCAGCGGCTACATTAAAGCAGCTGAGAATATCTGGCCCACTTTGCTTGCGATATTGCAAAACGATTCATTAAAAGGTTAGCACATGATATTAAGCAGATGAATCATAAGCTTTCTTTGCTAAACACGTAATGTGAATTTTATACAAACCTTCGCCTAATCTCCTGTCATGTAAATGCCTAATTCCCCGCTGGCTTAACCAAATCCATATCCAGACTTGGCGGAACGTCAAAGTCAGCTACAGCATCAGGCTTCGATGGGTTAAAGCTAAATCCGGGAATTAAAAACTTTTTAAGCCCCAGGTTGGATTGCTGAATACCCAAAGCCACGCATTTCGCCAGCTCATAAGCCCCATAAGGATTAAAATGGGTATTATCTGCCAGTTCTTTATCCTGACCCGGATAGGTATTGGCAGGATAAAACACGAAAGCTTTTTTTGAAGGTTCCACACCCAAAACATCGTATAAAACGGCCGTCATAGCGTTCAGGTCAATTAACTCCACCTTTTCATCGGCTGCTACTTTTTTAGCTGCGGCCGGGAAATCACCAAGTGTATTGATCGTTTTACCATTCTCATCGAAACGGCGTCTGCTGGTGGAAGTTACGACTACCGGGATTCCGCCTTTCTTTTTCGCTTCAGCGATATAGTATTTAAAGTTGTCGGTATAGGATTTCCATGCACCATCATTTTCTCCCTTCATTTTCTGATCATTATGACCGAATTCAATAAAAAGATAATCGCCGGGTTTGATGAGTGTAAGTATTTTTTCCAGACGTTTCTGTCCTTTAAAGCTGGCCAGGGTTAATCCCGATTCAGCATAGTTGGCAAAAGCCACTCCCGGTTCGAAAAAACGCGGAATCATTTGTCCCCATGAAGCCCAGGGCTCCGCACGCTGATCAACCACGGTAGAGTTTCCGGCCAGATAAACCGTCACCTGATCATCCACCTTTGTAATTTCCAATGCAGCAACAGACGGTTTTGCACCATTAAATTCAAGCGTCAGTTTTTTATCCCAGCTTCTGCTGTTTAGTTCCCGGTCGTTGAGTTTCACCATGGCGCCTGTGCTGATTTCAGGATTACGTACATTTACAATAAAAGTTTTTGTTACAAACTCACCCGATTTAGTGGTGATGTTTTCAAGCATCAAACGGCGCGCTTCGGCTTTCACAGTCGTCGCGGTTTTTACTTTGGCATCGCCCAGGGTCAGCGTCACTTTATAGTTGCCTTCCGGTACATTTACCGAAAAATAAAAGGGTTGACCTGCAGTGATCGTGCTTTGTTTGATGAGGTCTTTCCCTCCACCCAATGCTACATTCACCGGCGTACCCGGTTCAAATCCATATCCTTTTTCAGGTGTAAATGCTGATTTTTCGTTGACCAAAACATAACCTGCTGGTACTTTGCCGGAGCCAAATTTAAATTTGTAATTGCTTTGCTGGGCGAAGAGTGTAATGCTTGATAAAAGTAAAACGGAAAGTGATGATATGGATTTGAATTTATTCATTAGTGCTGATGATGACTGAATTTTTATACAAGATATGGATTAAAATCTTTTGCTTATTCTTTTAAGAGTCCACCGGATTATTTATTTAGCCCAGTCGAAAGGTAAATACCAGTTGGCAGGATCCATTAGTTTCTCCCTAACCGCACTGGCATTGGGATTTCCGGCTTTTAACAGTTTCTGATAAATCTTATCGGCAAGGAATGCCGGATTATTCTGCCGGCGGGCAATGCGTAATAAATCTGGCCAGCGGTTACCTTCAAATGCAAGCTCCAATGCGGCTTCTTCAATCAGCTTGCCTTCCAGGCCAATCATATCGGTCTGAAAACTTACGTCAATCGGATTTAACACTGCCCTGCCTCTTATACCGATACTGCGGTACCAGGTACCAGACACATCGTTATTTTTTCTCGCATCAAAGTAGTAAGGCGAGCTTTGTGGATAAGGAGTAATCATGGTATTGAGTTCCGCGACGGTAGCGGGCGACATCGCTCCAGCAACAAATGTTCCTACATAATAAGTTCTGTTTAACCCGATGTTTAGAAATGCCCAACCCAGTTTGGTCTGCCCGTCCCGGTTAGCCGCTTCTGAAAAGCGTAGGTGTAACAATGCAGCACGGTAGATGCCCCATTTACCACCGTTATCGGTAAACTTTGTGATGGCATCACCCATTGCTGAAGCTGTGTAAGACAGTTTACTTCTCGAATCATAAGGAATACCATTGTTACCTCTTTGGCTATTCCACAGGTCTTTTACGGCCTGTGATGGCCGGATCTGGTAGCTTTTAAGGGGTGAGCAAAGGTCAATCATCGGATTAACAGGTTTAAACGTAGATCCGTAAGGCATCGCCCAAAACCATTCAGAGCTCCATGCACTGAGGGTAGTTGGCAAACCAAATATACCACGCCAGCCCGCATCAGGACTGTTTAGCAAGCTACTATCGTCCTGACTTCTGGTAAACTGTACAGCCAGGTTAGAGTATACGGCATCAACAAAATTGTTTATTTTATAGAAGTTAAAACGTACGTTATCGTTAGTATTAGTATTTTCAGCATTCATCAGTTTAGCATAGTTTTCTGCTGCTTTCAGGTAATTACCTTTCCACAAATACAGATCACCCAATAAAAATGCTTTCGACATGAAAAGCTTTTGCGTGAAGTTCCCATCAATGGTTACCAGAAGCGAACTACCTGCCGGATAAGCATATGGTTCCTTATAAGGTAAATTTTCGTTTAAAGCAATCAAACGGTCTAATAACTGATCAAAAGAAATTTTAGGATAGGTGTTCAGGTTATTTAAATCCTCAACCGTTTTGAAAGAATCGGTAATATAAGGCACACTACCGTACTGTATCCCCAATTGTAAATAAATCCAGCTTCTAAGGGATGCAATATCAGAGTAACGTTTATTGTAGTCATCCACACTCATCCTCAGGCTGGCTTTCATCGCATCGAAATTTTTAAGCACATCGTTGCAATTCACAATTACCTGATAGTAAGGCCTTGGATCCACATAAGGATTGTTTTTTGTTTCGGTATGTGAAGATAGCTCCTGTAAATCGGCAGTCGATCTGCTGGTCACATCCATCAGGTCGCCGCGAAGCTCGTTTTGCAGTACGTATAGTTTTTCAAGCCCCTGGAATTGCCCGTAAATCCCAATTACGGCGGCATCTGCATCAGAAACCGTTTTAAAACCATTGGCACTATCCAGTTTATCTTCTGCAGGTACATCAAGCATTTTCTTGCACGACCACTGGCCCGCCGACAAAACACCAAGTAAGCATAACGCTGCAATATTTTTATTGAAATTGATTTTCATAATGAATTTTTCTAAAATTATAACCCTACTCTTACACCCAACTGAAACGAACGGAACTGCGGTTCGAGCGTAGTATCTACACCCTGTGTAAATAAACTTGCCGAGTTGCTGAATTCAGGATCGTAGCCGAGATAATTTGAAACAGTGAACAGATTATTACCCGTTGCAAATACCCTGGCATATTTCACCGACTTTAACTTAAGTGGTATGTTGTAGGTAAGTGAAACGGTACGCAATCTCAGGTATGAACCATCTTCGATCCAGCGATCGGAAAACTTCGCATTTCCCATCGGATCGCCATAGGCCACTTTAGGTACATCAGTAATTTGTCCATTCCCTTTCCATCTGTTAATGAGGTTAGGTGTCTGGTTATAGTAAGTACTTCCCGATTCCAGCTGTGCACGGGTATAATTGTAAATATCATTTCCTTGTACAAAGGTAATCAGGGCATCCAGACTCCAGCGTTTGTAGGTAAAGGTGTTACTGAAGCTTCCGAAGAAATCGGGATTTGGATTACCGATCACGGTGCGGTCGTTGGCATCAATAATTTTATCACCGTTACGGTCTGTGAACTTTACATCCCCTCCGGTAAATGGCACGAGGTTACCCAGGCTGTTGCGGATGGACAGTCCTGCAGCAGCGGCTTCGGCATCAGTGGAATAGACGCCATTAGTGGTTAAGCCGAAAAACTGATTGGCCGCGCCACCCACCTGTGTGATATATGCGCCACCGGCATAACTGGTGATGATTGCATTGCCACCTGGCAGGCTGGTGATTTTATTTTTCGAAGTACCTATGGTGATGCCGGCATCCCATTTGAATGTTTTGTTTAAAATACGGCCATTTAGCGCCAGGTCTAATCCCTGAGTTTTCATGCCACCGTTGTTGTTTAGATAAGAAGCTGTTCCACCAACTGAATTCACCAGCTGATAAGTGAGCATGTTGTCGGTATGGTGATTCCAGTAATCCAGACTGATGCTCAGGCGTTCGCCGAAAAA
This sequence comes from Pedobacter frigidisoli, assembly GCF_032678525.1. Taxonomy (GTDB): domain Bacteria; phylum Bacteroidota; class Bacteroidia; order Sphingobacteriales; family Sphingobacteriaceae; genus Pedobacter; species Pedobacter frigidisoli_A. The sequence goes on along the minus strand of NZ_JAVTSE010000001.1, from coordinate 681,078 downwards.
TGATCCGTCAATACCTGCGTTCAGCTTCCGAACAGTTTCCCACTGCAGGTTAGGATTAGCATAGTTGCCGGTCATTACACCACGCATACCAAAGAGGTTTTGCGAAACATAGTATTTGCGTGCCGTGTAGTTACCCACATCATCATTTCCGGTTAGTCCGTAAGTAACCCTTAATTTCAGTAAATCAACACGGTTCAGGTTTCTTATAAATTTTTCTGAAGAAATTACCCATGCTGCGCCGATAGCGGGCAAAACGGCATACCTGCTGCCTTGAATCCTTAAACCATCATCGAAGTTCATAAATCCCTGCCCTTCTTTGATTCCAAATCTCGATGAACCATCAACGGCAACAGCAACATTTAAAAGGTACTTATCTGCGTAACTGTAATTGGCAGTAAAATAATTATTCAAGGTGCGCCATTTACCGATGTCACCACCGAAAGTCCTGAATGCCGAGTTACTGTTTCCAATACTGATCAGATCATCTGTTGCAGAGTTAAATCCGGTAGCAAAATCCTGTTCTGCTTCACTTTGCGAATACCTGAATCCCACAATAGCATGTACCTTATGGTGTTTGCCAAATGATTGGTCGTAGGATAAGCGCAGGTCGTTATAGAAGCTGAAGAACCGGGCAACCTGGGTACCTAAACGACTATCGCCCACCACATTCGAAAGCGTATCATTGGTAACACCCTTTCTTGGGATGAACAGTGTTTCCTGTGTTTTATCATAGGTGATACCTGATAAATTGGAAAGTTTAAAGTTTTTGTTAAAGGTGTAATCAAAATTAATGTTTCCAAAAAAGCGGTAGGCCTTTTTAAAATTGGTTCCTTTTTCAATCAGTGATCTTGGATTACTCACCTGAAGGGTATCGTAATCGGCCAGATTTGGTGATACCGAACCGAAAGCATCGATTTCGTTGCGTCCCATAAACGGAGATTTTACCAGCGAAAGAAACAGTGGATTTGTAGCACTGGCAATGCCCTGATCTTTAAGCCGCTGCTCGGTGTAAGTGAAAGATAAACTGGTGGTTCCCTTTAACTTTTTGGTGAGGTTCAGATCACTGTTAAACCTTGTACTGTACTTAAGATTATTGGTACTGTCCAACACACCTTTATCATTACTATAACCCACTGAAAGCGCATACTTAGCGATGTTGTCTCCGCCGGATACCTTCAGAAAGTAATTCTGATCAAAACTTGTTCTTAATACCTGATCCTGCCAGTCCGTTTCATTATGGTATTTAAAATAATCTGCACTTGCAGGATTGGTATTCATATAGGGTTTGGCAGCAATGGCCACATTGCTAAGGCCCTGACTTTTTAAAATGTCTGACAAATACAGACGATGTTCATCTGCATTCATCAGTGGCAGATTTTTTGGTCTGAGGTTTACGCCGCTAAAAGCAGAGAAATCAATATTAGTAGCCTGATCATGCGCACGGTTAGTGGTAATCATCACCACGCCATTCGCTGCACGCGTGCCAAAGGTAGCCGCGGCAAGCGCATCTTTTAATATACTGATGTTTTCAATATCCTTAACGTCGATAAATTGCAAAGGATTGTTAATATGACCTTTAGTCAGGGATTTGCCGTAACTATTCGCATCGTAAATCATCCCATCCACCACGTACAGAGGCTGATTGGTGGTATATAGTGAATTGAAACCACGAATGAATACATCTGCACCAATACCTGGTGTACCCGATTTCCGTACAGCCTGTACACCTGCCGCTTTACCCTGTAGGAAACTCATCGGGGTTTCTGAGTTGTTGGTCCAGCTGTTTTGCAAACCGATGTTGCTTACAGCGGAAATAGTACGGGCCTGTGACTCTACTCCGGATGGTGTAACGACCTCATTGTACACAGAAGTGAAACTTAAGGGATATAGCCTGGTTTTGATTTCTTTCTCCTTGTAAACCGGTAATACCTTGGTTTGGAAACCATCGGCTGAAATGATTACAGTAGCGTTGAAATCGGGAACAACAATATTGAACCTTCCTTTTTCATCCGTAATGGAAGCCGTAAAATTAGGTACAGTAACATTCACCCCAACAAGAGGCTTATTGGTATTTCCGTCAATGACAATCCCCCTCACCCTTTCGCCCTTTACTGCACGGGCTTTCACCTTTACAGTAGTGGTATCCGTTTTTGTTTCAACAGAGTCTGTTTCCTGTGCTTTAACCATTCTGCCAAGCACAAGCAAGCACACCGTGAGCATACAAACTTTTTTTATCGTAGTAAAATTATACATAGTATTTTCTTTCAAAGCAGAGTTAATAATTAAGGTAAAACAGGTTCAAAGCGCAGGTAATCCAAAATCAGCGTGTTTACATTTACGGAAGTACTTGCGGCAGATGTCAGCCTCAGCAGTAATGGTCCAAAACTGCCGGGTGTATATTCACCCAGGTAAGTTTCAGTATAAGTAAGTGGATTAACCAGATGCGTAAAGGCAAGCGTGTAACCCGGTGTTGCTGAGTTCAGATTAAAAATAAAATAACGCTGGGTAAATGCCGCCACCTGCGAATCGCCCAGTGCACCTGAAATAGCCCTTGCATAAACCTTATATTTAACCACAGGCAGGTTAGCGCGACTATAAAATACACCAAACTCTGAGATTCCATGATTGTATACCTCAATATCTTTATATTCCTTTCCTTTATCGTCCAGTTTGGTGCGGTATAAAACGGTACGGGAAGCGGATATATTCACGAGTCTTTCTCCCTCTATTTTAAACTCAGGCACTTTATCTTTTACGCGGAATGGCAATGCACGAAGGACGTGCACTATCCCATTGCTGCTTCTGTAAGATTTAACCACATTGGCTTTACTTAACGGGACTTTTGCCCCGCGAACAGAGATCAGTGTATCGGGTAATTTATCGAGTGTATAAACACCTTTAACTGTAAGGTCTTTCACTACATAGAATGCGGCATTCTGATTTGGGTCTATTGGTGAAAAGAAGCTACTCAGTTTTGCCGATTCAGCTGTAAAGGCCGCATCCTGAAGCATAAAATAGGTGTACTGTTGCGATTCATCACGCAGATCGGCAACATTTACCCAATAGGTATTGCGGGCAATCATGGGTGGATTAGGTGCAAATATTGGGGTTCCGGATGCGTTGTAACCAATAATAGTGGCGTTAGCACTATCGATTACCGATATCGATAAGGCATTGATATAGTTTTTTTGCAGGTTGGCATCGGTACTTTGCTGCATGTAATCCCAGATACTTAATTTACTGGGTACTGGCTGATCAATTTTATACAAGACACCGTTCTTTACAAACTGACCGCTCCCTACAATATTTCCTTCTTCAAAAGTACTGTTGACGAAATTACCATACTTGTCATTCATTAGTTTTATCCGTAAAGTATCATTGGGTTTTACGGATACCTGGTAAAGGGAAAGTGCAATGTGGTTCCCCACAAATTCCTTCAGTTTCACCGGATCAGCAGCAATTGCAGGATCGAGACTGGCAATTGCCGTATTGGTGGGTGCCCAAACGGTATAGTTTTGTGCCGTTGCCAACAGTTTATCATAACCGGTACTCTTCACGTAGCCGTTAAAAATACTTAAGTCGCCCTGAGTATCCAGTCTTTGAGAAAGGTCTACTGTATTATCGGCATTTGTGATCTCATTATGCACCTCCAGATTATCCTTGCAGGAATACAATCCCATGCTCAGGGCCAGAAGCGTGATATATATCAGATATTTCTTATTCATTTCAATACGTATTTGGTTAGCTTAACAGACTGCTTAAGGGCGTTTAAAAATAACACCTGGTGTTGGATGAAATCTTGGATAGTTCTGGTCATCATCAACAGGTATGAAATGAATCATATCCAGGTTAACACCATTTCCATTGCCCCTTAAAGCAGTTAAACGAATCCAGTGCCGGTCAGTCGTTTTGATATCTACCGTTCCAGCAAGTTTCGCAGGCATAATTTTCCAGCCGTTGCTCGTTCCCACTGCCTGTAAACCTTTCGTTACCCCGTCTGTTGCGGTTTCAGCAGTTGTACCCAGGTAGCGTTTAAAGCCATTGGTCAGCATCAGCCCGTCTGATGAGGATTGTAGCGCTCCGGCATCGGTAACACCTGATGACGTCAATTGCTGCGTTAAATCAACCAGATTGGGAAGTATCTGTTCCTGATTGGTACCCACATCTGAAGCCACCTGCAAGAGTGGCCCTGCAACATTATAGGTGTAGCAAATCCAGATTTTGTATTTCCCTTTTACCAGCATTGGTGATCTGAATTCTATCCAGACTGCACGGGCATTGTTACTGATACTCATGTTAAAGTTCATGACATCACGGTTTGCGTAACTTCTGGTATCGGCACCCAATGGAAGGGATGCTGTTGAGTAAACCGGACCAATGGTATTCGACCTGATCTGGTCGAGGCGGATGCCGGCCGTAATCAATTTCCCGTTTTGAAGCAAACTAATCGATTGTCCCGGTACCCTCCAGGCGGCCATGGCCTTTAGCTCCGGCTGATCGCCCAGGTCGAAATAAACTCCGGTAGGAACGCGTGGCTTGATTTTGTAAAAGCTCCTCGATTCGTGTAGAACACCGTTCGAAGCGGTATTGTTGCTAAAGGTTCTGTTTACCTCTACGCCAGGTTCGATCACACCATTAAATTCATCATCATTCAACAGTATTCTGGTTCCTGAAAGTTTAGTGGTTACAATTTCCCCCGGTACAAGTGTTGATAATGATGGCGTTGAAACGATATCCGCTGTATAACTGGCGCCTGGAGATACATGGTAAGCCACATACATCCACAGGCTATCGGTATGGCTTTTGGTATTCCCGGTTTTAGAAAGTTTAGCTTTCAGGGCTGCGAAATTTGCAAACCCTGCTGCACGTATAGCAGAATCAGATTCCAGAACGACTGTTTGAAACCGGCGGGTAGTATCGGGCACGGCAGACTGTGCATAGTTCAATGAGTCATAAAAACCCGTTTCTTTTAAAGCCTGGGTAAAAATACCATAACGGGCATTGCTTTCGATAGTAGCAGCCAATGTTTTAGTTGCGGGTTCAAGAACATGATCAATGACGTGGATGATCCCGTTCCCTACCCTTACATTGGATTGGGTAATTAAAGACTCTTTATTAATGGTAATGTTGCTCGTTCCATTTTGGAAAGTAACACCTGTAAGCAGATATTGTCCGTACAAAGTAATCTGCGCAACCTTACCATCCGTAAACTTCGCTGTTGAAACAGTATCCTGCAATACGTGAAAGCGCACTACATTTTTCAGCTCCTCTGGAGTGAGCTGATCGACCGCTGTTTTATTGATCTTTTTCAGCCATGCATTAACCGCATTGTTATCGGGGGTAAAAATGGTGTACTTACCATAAGCGGCCAGGTAACCTTTAGTGCCCGAGCGGTCTAAAATCTGCGAAAACAGGGAGAATTTATCAGGATATTTTTCCAGGTAACCCGTGATGTTCACATCATCGGTAGTGGCTATGGTATATTGTTCCCTTTTGCAGGCATGAATCACGAACAGGATAAATGCACTGAGCAAAACCAAATAGGTGATCTTGTGAATGTTTAATTTCATTTTCATGTCAGTATACTATTTAGTGTAAAATGGGTTCTGGATGAGACTTGGATTGGTATTAATATCTACCTGAGGGATAGGCAAATAATGACTGTTATAATCCCTGAATTTGGTTATTGCCGATTGCTGCAAGGTTGGCATAACGGTTTTCGATACGACATCAAGCAAAATGTCGATTCTGCTGTAATTATTCCGTTTGGCGTGACGCAACAAATCAAACCAGCGCTTTCCTTCAAAAGCAAATTCGCGGGCACGTTCAGCAAGGATGTAATCACATATTGCGTCACTATCGCCAGGATCAACATTCTGCTCTGTGGCTTTAACGGCGTTCCGTCTTGTACGTAAAGTACGCACCAGTTCTAAAGCTTCGGCACCCCCGCCGGTAAGTGCAAGTGCTTCTGCTTTGATCATCATGATATCTGAAAGACGGTAAGCCTGCCACTTCACGTAAGACGGATTTTCTGTACCGTATTTCTGGATGGTGAATGCATTGTTATAAAATGAACCCGGCCTGATGTCGTAAACGTTATCCGGATCGGTTTCATCAGGGATATAGATTTCTGAAGCAACGAAGGGTGAAGCGATGTAACGTCTTCTGGTATTTACCAGCAGGTTGAAAAACGGGTTTTCAATGGCCTGATCAAACTCGAATATTGTTTCTGTAGATGAGCCACGAAAGAACACGGTATTGTACCATGCCGAATTTGAACCAACCAATGCATAACGCTGCGATTCGATAATTTTATTGCACTCCGCTATTGAAGCCGGATAATCTTCCATCCACAAATAAACATCGGCCAGTAGCGCATTGATGGTAAACTTAGTTACCCTGCCTTTATCTGATTTTGTGTTTCCATAAGTAGTTACCGAAAAGGATTCTGCTTTCTTCAGGTCGGCTACAATTTGTTTTAATATATCGGCCTGTTTGGTTTTAGCCAGGTTTTCAAGATCAGTATCCTTTACAGTCGCTTTTAACTTCAACGGTACATCACTAAAAGTACGCACCAGATAGAAATACATCATACTTCTCAATGTTAAAGCTTCTGACAGGTAGCCGTTTAAAATGGCATCAGTAAGCGTTGGATCGGTACTTTTAACATTAGGGGCATTATCCAGAACGGTATTACAATAATTGATAGTGCGATAGAATGACGCCCAGCTGGCGATGCCATTATCTGAAGTGATGTTTACATTCATAATATCAACTTCAGCAGGGGTAATACTTGGCCCGGCACTAATCATGTCGGCTCTTAATTCTCCGAACATAAACATGTATTCCAGCAGGGAGCGGTCTCCCGCCGTTGGAGGCGCCGCCAGCAGAGAAGTATAACAACCCGAAACCGCAGCCAGGATATCTTCTTTGGTTTTCCAGAATTCCTGGCGCGTAATACCATCCCTTGGCTCGAGATCAAGCCATTTATTACAGGAACTGCTTAAGCTCAGAATAAACAATAAACAGGTAGTATATAGTATCTTTTTCATATCAGGTGAATATTAAAAATTAGCAGTTAAACCAAGCGTTACCGTTTTAATTGGCGGAGTGGTAGAATTATCAACTACAGTATTTGATCCGTTCAGTTTAATGGGCACTTCAGGATCTTGTCCGGTATACTTCGTAAAGGTCAGGATGTTTTCAACGATGACATTTGCAGAGATAGACTTCATCCCAATGCGTTTCATCAGATTTTTAGCAAAATCATATTTTAAGCCCAATGAACGTAGTCTTACAAACGATCCATCCTCAATGTAACGGTCCGATCCGAGGAAGTTATAGCCACCGCCATAAATTGCCCTTGGCATATCGGTCTCGTCGCCTTCTTTCTTCCAGCGGCGTAAAACTGCGGTACTCTGGTTATTAAAGCTGTACATGTTGGTGGTACTGATTTTAGTGCCGTTAATAATGTCATATCCGGTACGGAATGAGAAGTTCACGCTAAGTTTAAGGTTTCCGTTTATGGTAAAGGATGAACCAAAACCACCGGTGATTTTCGGATTACCATTACCCAGATACACGATATCTTTGTAATCGATGTTACCATCGTGATTGATGTCTTCATAAATGGCATCTCCGGGTTGGAAAACATAATCAATAGAAGGATAGGCAAAACGCATGTACACCTTATCGCCGTTAGGCCCTACAATCTGGTTACCGTTTTCATCCACAGCGATTGTGGAGTTTTTATCTTTGTACACGCCTTTAAATTTAAAGCCATAAAAAGATCCGAAAGGATTGTTCTCCTGAACGAACACTTTGTATACATTGTTCTGTGTTACCCTACCCCTGTTTTCACGTGGATACAACGGAGAAACTTCCCGAATCACATTTTCATTGTGGGCGATATTGAAACTCATGTCCCATCTGAATTTTTGTGACTTCATTACTGTACCCGTCACATTAAATTCCCATCCCTGGTTATCCATGGTGCCAACATTCATATCAACAGTAGAATAACCATTATAAGTAGGTACCGCTAAGTCTTCATAGAATAAATCGGTTGTACGTTTACGATAAAGATCGAAGTCGATGTACAACCTTTTGAACATGTTTAAGGTAATCCCTACATTGGATTGGGTTACCGTTTCCCACTTCAGGTTAGAAAGCTCCAGGTTGGTGGAGTAAACGCCTGCATTGCCCAGGTAGCTAAAGCCATAATTCTGGTAAATATTGTAAAAAGTATAATCATATCTCGGTGCGTTACCGCTTTTACCATAACTGGCCCTTAAACTGAAATCATCAATATATTTATCGGTTCTTTTCATGAAAGGTTCGCCTGAAATCCTCCAGCGGGTGGATATTGAAGGAAATACACCATAACGGTTACCTGCACCGAATTTAGAGTTTCCATCTCCCCTGATCCCTGCATTGATGATGTAGCGGTCGAGGAATTTGTATTGGGCAGTGGCCAGTAAACCTACGGAGCGAGACTGGTTAAAAGCCGAACTGGTAGAATTTGAAAGGTTGGTACGGCTATCTACTGAAGGATCGGTCAAAAAAGAAGACGCTGTATTAGTGGCAAGGAGGTATTGACTGGCACGGCGGCTGTCTTCACTATCAAACCTTAAAAAGGCGATCAGATTGTGTTTCGGCCCCAGGGTTGGACTATAAGCTAGATTCATACTGGTATTCATGGTAAAGGAATCACCATCCTGGTCGAAAGCAGTATTCACGACAGACTCAGTAAAAGGGCGGCCGGTTGCAATCTGAGGCAAAAAGGTTTTAACTTTGGTGTTGTTGATATTTACCAGAAAACTTCCATTGAAGACCAATTCAGGAATAATTTTATATTGTAAACTGAACTTTGGTGTAATCCGTTCTCCCAGCTGATGGTTGATACCTGCACTCGCCATCGCCAATGGATTAAAAGTAGTTGAATAGGCCCCTTGAGCTGTTGCAGCAGGGCTAAAGAAATTATCCGTCAGGTTACCATATTCGTCATACTCATACAGGCTTTGGTTTGGCATTTTGGTATAAGCCGTTTCCCTGATCCGGTCTCTGCCACCCAGTGGATTATACAATGCATTCTGATCAATATGGGTATAGGCAAAATCGGACGTAAACCTAATCTTTTCCGATACCACATAATCCAGATTCACCCTCGCTGATATACGGTTAAGGTCAGTACCTATCGTGGTTCCGTTTTGATTAAAATAATTTACAGAGGCACGATAGCGCGCCTTTTCACCACCGCCGGAAATGGAAAGATTGTGATCCTGTAAATAACCTACCCTGGTAATGGCTGCAAGCCAATCGGTATTGTTGCTATAATTGTAGTAATTATATGGATCATTTTTATCGTACTGAAATTCTTTAGCGAATTCAGTGGTCGAAAACTGACGTCCTGCATTGTAAAATTCTTCGAGTATCAATGAAGAATACTGATTTCCATTCAGCATCGGGATTGGGCTTGGCTGCTTGGAATACGATCCTTTAAAATTATAGGAAATGGCTGGGGGGCCGATCGATCCCCTTTTTGTAGTGATCACCAACACGCCATTTGCGCCCCTTGAACCCCACACGGCTGTTGCAGCCGCATCTTTCAATACACTGATTTCTTTAATATCCGAAGGTGCAATGTTTAATAATTGTCCGTAGTTATTTTCATCAGAAGTGGCAAAATCAAAATCAGAAGGAATGGTAATGTCGTAAGGCATACCATCCAATACGATAAGCGGATCTGTGGCACCGTTGATTGATGAAGTTCCGCGAATCCTGATCTGCATAGGTGCTCCCGGATCACCGGTACTGGCCGTGATGTCAACCCCTGCCATCCTGCCCTGTAAGGCCTGATCAATCGATGCAGCCTGCATATCTTCAAGTTCTTTGGCGTCAATCGTAACCGTTGATGAGGTCTGGTCGCGTTTATCGATAACCATTCCACTACCTGTCGCTGCTTTAGCTCTCGAAACAATCTGCACTTCCTCCATCTGGTTATTTTCAGACTCGAGCTGGAAATTGATTACCGGGCGGTCGATTGCCACACCTGTTGTAGATTTGTATCCGATATAAGAAACGGATATGCGGTAAGTTTTATCGGCAACCGGCAAACTGTAGTTTCCATCAATATCTGTTGAAACTCCTTTAATAACCCTTTTATCTTTATCGATGATGACCACAGAGGCGCCAATGATGGGTTGCTTGTCTTTTTTATCAATTACCTTTCCCTTTACATAGTTGATTTGCTGGGCATGGGTAATAGCAGCCATCAGCATACAGCATAGCCAGATAAAAACACTAAAATGATATCTATTGAGCATATTGGTTAGAATTGATATTTTAAGTAAGAGTTGATTTGGTGAATCACTGTGCGGTTTGACAGCACATTACTGCGGTCGTTTGCGCCTAGTAATACATTCACCGTAGCATTGGTTACATCACGAAGAATAAGGGAAGTGGTTGTATTGGTGGCCACCGTTACTTTCGCTGCATCTCCCGATTCATCTTTAAGCAGGCTTTCGAAAGTCCCTGTTTTTTGTCCGTCGCTGGCCACGCTGTTTTTAATGATGTGATACTGGATAAACTTAGATACCTTACTGATATCCAATGCATCGGTAGGTGCATAATTCGGAAGCCCGTTTGCCAGTTTAGGCAGCAAACCAGCCGTTACCGCAGCCTGAATGGCCGCATTGGTTGGGATAAATACTGAATAAAAGCTACCATCACTTACACCCTGTATGGCGCCGGTTGTAGCATTATAAAGGGTTACGTTATTCTTCAGGAACTGAAAAAAAGAGTAGTATGGATCGGTAGTAGCCGTTCCGTATTTTTCAATGTGTTTACTTACCGGTAATGCCGTATAGGCTAAAACCCGTGTGGCATAAACGTCAGCACCATTAACCGCCGTGGTGATGGAATCAATAGGAATGGTTTTATCACTGGTTGCTGCAAGGTCTTCCGTTCCTGCAGAAGAAAGCACCCCTCTGTTGTATTTGATGTATTCACCATTCGATGTCTCCAGAATACCGGCAGCAGTTGTGAAATTAGGTACTGCCCTGTCGCCCAAAGGAATAATATGGGTTTGAAGCAAACGGCGAAGGATTGTTAAATCACCCCTGATCGGCGCTGTAGGAAAGAACGGATCATAAGAAAAGCCTAAACTCACCAGCGTGGCATCAGGGATGGGTACAATCACATATTTAAGGGAAGCGGTTTTAATAGGAATGGTATAACCTAACACATCCAGCGCCTGCTTCATAATGTAAAAAGTTGGATCGAGGTTAACCTTTCCATATACGGTAGAAAAGGAATTGGCATTTTGTGCCGTACTCACGCCATATAGTAAACCGTTGCTCAGGAATTGTTTATCCACTACATTGGAGGGACTGAGCTTGGTTACTTCGCCCAAAACACTGTTTACGGTGCTGAACTTTCCTGGCCAAACCGGAACAGTATAAAAGTGCGAATTCACAAAATCCCTGATGATATCTGGTCTCAAAGCATATAATTCTGAAAGCTGTGCTTTGTAGTTTCCCGGCTGAAGCCTGTTCTTCGCATAATATTTCAGCAAAACCTTCGAATAAGCTTCCACTGCGGCATCAGTTGGTGCAAAAATGGTATACATACCCGCCTGGGCATCATTTGCATCAAGCTTTAGATAGTTTTCATTGTTTGGTGAAAATCCTAAAACACCACTATATATTTTAGCGTAAACATTATCACTTTTACCGGTAAGCACCTGATAGCGGTGACTGATATCGGTGTTGATGCTATATGAAACGTATTTATCAAGCAGCGATTTGAAAGCACTGTATTGTGTTTTGGTAGTAATGTACTGATCAATGCTTTGCGGTGGCGTTAATACCCTATCAATGATATGGATAACCCCATTTTCAGCTACAATATCCTGTTCGGTAATTTTTGCCGGGCCAACATTTTTACCGGTATACTCTGTTCCGGGGAAAAAGTAATTATAATCAGTAGCTCCTATGCCGGCAAAGGTCATGAAAGGAGGTAAAAAATACGGCAGATTTTTGTTATTGAAATCGGTTGACAGGTAACTGCCATTGCGGTTAGCTGCGATCACTTTTATTGAACGGCCATCATTGTCGGTACCATCGTAAACAAAGTCGTAGAAAACCGTTCTGCGTCTGAAACCAGAGTTTTTAACAAAACCCCTGGCAGTCAGGTTATCGCTTAAACGTTCGATCTTCTCTCCATCGTAGGTCATGGAGTAGCGCACAATGGCAGAGGCCTGGTCAACACTTACCTCCGTCAGGTTATTTTCTTTCAGGTAAACCGCAAAAGCTTCATCGGTAGGTGCAAATACGGTCCAGGAGCCGGCCGCGCTTAAAGTTTCCTTATAACCTGATTTATCGATACACTCGAGAAATTTGGTAAAGTTTCCTTTTGCCTGAAGCTGTTGGTAAATGGGATCGGCAAGTGTTTCTGGCCTGCCATAAAACTCATCGAATTCCTTTTTCCGGCAACTGCTCAGCACGATGACAAATGTCAGTAAGACAAATAATGATTGTTGTAAAATTTTACTCATAGCAATTTTATTAGACATGACGGTCTTAAGCTAAATTGCGAACAAGAATCTATGAGGATCGGTTAGAATAAAGGGAATGAGCGGATAAGAAATAAGAGTAGATTTTTATTGCATAAATCAGGCTTAACGATCGTTAATTTTAATATTTGGTTTTCGGTTATTTGGTTAGTAAAATAATTGATTTAAATATAGAGACATAGGCAGCTTCTCCCATCCTGTACTATCCTGTCGGTTATTATAAAATCTTAGCATAAAAAGGAATACATCATGCCTGATGCTTATAAATCGATTTACTCCTAATTTTTATTTTTAGAAAAAAAGTGCCAAAAGGCACTTTTTAAGTATTTAAACCAGAATTATTGTTAAAAAAACGGGGTGATTGTTACCGGTCCAACGAGTCCTGAAGGCTGTACTGCCCAGTTTGCCGCATCAAATGGCTTGTAATTGATGTTGACAAAGTTGATTTCATGGTAATTTCTCCATTGAACTTTCTTCCGGTCCATATCGCGGATCCGGTTGGCCATCAGATTTACGACCTCAATTTTGATGGTGTTTTTTCCGGGTTTCAGGTATTTTCCAATACGTGCCTCAAATGGGATACTCCATAAAATACCCAGCTCCTGTCCATTGATCCATACCTTCGCACTTTCATCAACCTGATTAAGGTTTAACACATATTCTTTGGCATTTTTGACTGGCAGATTAAACTCAGATGTATACACACCAGTACCTGAAAAGGCTTCCAGTTTCGGGTCTTTTAAATCCGTCCATGAAACCAGTTTATCCAGTTGCTGATCAGCGGGAAGCTCAGGTCCGCCACTGGTAAAATGGAGGTGCCATGGCTGGTTAAGGGTAAGGGGATTTCCAGCTTTATTCAGATAACGCCATGCCGCATTCTGTGGCTGTTGTTGTGCAACCATTAGAAACAGTGCTTCACCTGATTTAATCTGCACATGCACTTTATGATCTTTCAGTACTGCTGTACCAATTGCGCCGCTCTGCGGATCAAGCAAGGTCACGTTCCCCGGCGTATTGAGCGGCAGGTAAGTATCGATATCTTTTGCCGTATGGTTAACAGTATAATAATAGGTTGCATTATTAACCTTACGCTTAATCATCTGCAGGCCTGTATCTGTTAAGGCTTCCCTGTTGATGCCGATACTGCTTAACGCCAGCTGCACATTACTGCTCAGGAGTATTTTTCCTTTGCCGGCAGGATAAACGCCGATGCCGTCGGAACCTTTTTTAAAGGTAAGTGTGGCGAGCGTAGATTTAAGTTTAGCGCGTCTGTTTTCAAGATTATTTAAACCGGGAACATCCTGCGGTAATTCCTGGAAAATAACCGTTGCACCATCTTCCGCCAATTGTACAATATTATCTAGAGTTTCCGAACGCATCATTTGGCTGGAGGGCACGATGAGCACCCGGTAAGGCGATGCATTTTCTGCTGTTTGTAAGGTTTTGTTCAGCACTTTTGTTCTGCCCAGCAAGCGGTCTGATGCAAAATCATAGGCGCAACCGGATTTAGAAAGCTGGGTAGCCAGTTTATAGAATGCCGAAGGGTGTAACCATTCGTCTACGTCGTGAACTTTCAGTGCCATATCCAACCCTTTTGCCTGGTTCCATACATCATAAACCGGCCAGTAAATTAAGATTTCATTGTCGGGTTTTCCGGCTTGTAGTATCGACTGGCAGCGGGCGATGTAGTCATTTAAGCCTTTGGCGTGCGGCCATAAGCTGTTATTGGGATTCATTTCAACCGAAGCATAAAACAGCCAGCCCGGCCAGGGCACATTTTCGGGCGAATTGGTGGTACCATGATAGAAAATGTGGTTGATTCCGGAAAGGAACAGCTTCTCGGCTTCAGGCTTGCATTGCGAGTATGAAGTTTTAAAATGTTCGGTGAGCCAGGTAAAGGTTTCGGATGAAACCAGGTTCTTTCCGTTGGTATGTGCCGCCGATGAAGCAAACATACCCATGATCGGATCGGGATCAACATTCCTGATGTCCTCCTGATCCCGGCGCAGTCCGGGAATACCGAAAGCACTTGAACCGAAAATCTCGGTTTCAGGAATATCTACTGTTCCGTATAAATCAAGCAGGTTCCCCGGGGATCCATGCGACTGGTTTTTGGTCAGGGAATGCAGGCCATGGGCCCAGTCTTTCCAGTTTTTGGTAAAGTTATCCAGCAGAAGTTCGTCCATCGTTTCGCGATAATCGGACTTTAAACGGGCAACCTGTACGCTGGTGGAATCCTTGCCTGCCAGGTCTTTGATGTAACTTGTGAGGTCGTAACCCCTGTTTTTCTTGAATGTTTCGAAAAAAGTGGGCGTCCATGTAGCGCCATAAACCTCATAGCTGTCGTTAAAAAATGAACGGATTCCCTGAGGTTGATTTCCAAAAGCATCGGTAAATCTTTTCAGGTAAACATTCACCGATTGCCTGTCGAGGTGATCGAGCGTAAAGCCCTCCCCTCCCGGTGCAGCACGTTTTACCATCTGGCGGGTTTTGCCTGCGAAAGCAGCATATATTTTCCATGTACCTGATTTGGGCGACCAGTTCAAGGTTCCATCCTGCTGTACAGCTCCCAGTATATTTTCGGTTTCCCCGTTTGGTCCGTATGCGGTTAATGCCTGTAGCCGTGCAAAATCCTGCTTAGCTTCTTTAACTTTTATTCCCTCGTTTAACTTCTCGCCGGCTTTTAGCTCGTAGTCCTGAATAATGAGTTTAGTAGCCGCATTTTCAGGTTTAACCTGCGGACCGCCAAAGGGCCAGCCTGTACCGGTATTCATATCTACGCCCATACCCAATGCATTGGCTTTCTTCACCGTGAAATGCAGGATGTCCATCCATTGGGGGGAAAGGAATTGCAGGTATTGTTTTTCGTAACCCACTGCCCCGTAGATCGGGGTGATTTCCACCCCGCCTAAACCCGCATCTTTGTATTTCTGCAATACAAGACCCAGGTTCTTTTCATCAACCGCATTGCCCATCCACCACCAGCGGGTCCAGGGTTTCATTTGCTGTTCTATTTTCGGCCAGGCAACGACTTTTGCCGCCTGCTGCGCATGTAATTGTACAGCAGCACTGAGGGAGAGGAAAAGCAGGATTCTTTTTTTTAACATGATAGCTTAATCAAGGTGAAAGACCATATCGAGGGGAACGCTTACAGGGGAATGATCAGGGTTGGTTTCCATGATGTCGGCCATGTAGGCCCACCACTTTTGTACAATTTCGGTACTGCCCAGATCCTGAGAAGAGTTACCTCTTTGCTGTTGTACCGCGAATAAGGTATTGGTTTCTTCGTCGAGGAAAATGGAATAGTCACTGATGCCATTGGCTTTGAGCAAAGCCGATAATTCCGGCCAGATCTGATCGTGACGGGTTTTATATTCTGCCGCGTATCCGGGCTTGAGTTTCATTTTGAAGGCAATTTTCATTGTTTGTTTTTAATGCATGCTTTTAGTTCCCGCAGATGACACGGATGACGCAGATTTTAATTGATTTGAAAACTGATGTCTGTACTGTTATTTCCTTTTGACTTTATCCAGAGCGTTCTGGTTTTTTCATCATAAAACCAGCCTGCAATTTTATCCAGCTTTTCGGCACGATTAACTGCATTTAACTTTGCAGTATTTTCGCTTACCTGCTTCGGTGCCGTTTTACTATTCCAGTGGATTTTAGCCATATACTGATGGTTGCCGGGCTGGAACGATCCGACAGGCTTTTCTATTTTTAATACCAGTGTGCTTACTTTCAGCGATGAACTGATGCGGGTTGTGGCGAATTTCCCGGTTTTGTAATCCGAACTCAGGTTATCATCTTCGTAAAGGTTATACCGGGAATCGCCAAAAGGAAATACATCCAGTGTAATTACATCTACCGGTTTTTCGCCGCTATAGATCATTTCCGGCTGCATTGGGATAATGCTCCCTGCCTTAACAAAAAGTGGAATGGTATCTAAGGGGGCCACCACATGATGGTAGCTCTTGCCTTCATATTTTTCGTTGGTCCAGTAGTTAAACCAGGTTCCTTCAGGCAGGTAAACCGAGCGCGTAATGGCTCCTTTTATGGTGACCGGAGCCACCATCAGGTTATCGCCAAACAGGTACTGATCGCCGATTTCGTACACATTTTCATCATCCTGATGGTCCAACACCAGTGCCCTCATCATCGGCATACCTGTTGCATATTGCTGGTGCATGGTGGTATAGAGATAAGGAAACAACCTGTACCTCAGGAGATCATATTTTTTGAAATTTCTTAAAGCATCTTCACCATATTTCCAGGGCTCTTTATACCCAGGATAGTCCATCCCGAAAACCAGGGCAATGGGACTGAACATACCAAACTGCACCCAGCGAATATAGAGCTCAGGATCGGCCTGATGCTCGAAACCGCCCATACAGTGTGCCCAGGAACCTACCCCGGAAATACCAATATTTAATCCGGCCTTAATTACCGGAGCGAAGTATTGCCACTCGCTAGGCCAGTCGCCGGCAAAAATATAAGGGTAACGCTGGATACCGGAATAGCCTTCACGGGTTTGGTTCAACCCCCTAAAACCGTTAAACTTTTCAAATTCCAGAAAAGGCGCCTTTGCATAGGCCACAGGAAACACATTGTGTAAGCGCTCTGCATCCTTACCTGTGGGGCCTACTTTTTCACTTTCGTTTGCCAGAGCTCCAAAAGCACTTCCTTCATCTGTTTTGAGGAATTTGGCGCCCAGTTTAGCTACACGCATTACCCCATTGTCCCACCACCATTGCGTGGCCTTCTGGTCGAAGAAGTTGACAAACTCCCCCGGCTTACCATTCTCTGGATAGGTATACCCTTTTGCCTGTGCCTGATCAAGCAGGTTAAGCTTTTTTGCATTGTCAAATCTCGGGCGGAGATGCAGTCCCACCATTTTATAGTTCATGGCATAAATGCTATCAAACATGCCTTTAGGGTTTTTAAAAGTTTCTCTCCACTCGAAGGAAGTAGCCCCCTTGCCACCAATTTCGCCAAATAAACGCCAGGTAGAATCCAGCCAGAGCAAATCAACCGGAATGCCCAGCTCCCGGTATTTTCTGGCCAGTTCCACCACATACTGATCTGAAGTTTTTTCTTCATAACCCCAGGTGCCGCCACTATAGGTACCAGCATGTAAACCAAGTGCAAACTGAGGCAACAGGGGCGATTTACCTGTAACCGCAGTGTAGGAATTTAAGATGGATGGGAAGGTAGGCCCATAAATGAAATAGTAATCAAGTTCCCCGTCGACAGCCTTAAAGCTATATTGGTTTTTATTGGATGCACCCATATCCCATTCTGTGGCAAATGAATTATGCAGGAAAATACCGTAACCTTTGGTACTCATAAAAAACGGCACCGGACAATAGTTGGCCTCCAGGATATTGTAGGCACCAATGGCATGAGGCAGGCCTTTCCCGCGGCCGACATTTAAGGTTACTTTTTTAAAGCGGCGATCCATGAAATCCATGCGCTCACCAAAACCAAAGAAATGTTCATCGGCCTGAAGCTTTTTCGTTACGCCCACCCTGCTATTTTCTTTAACAGTGGCACCGTTCACTTCCGAACTGAGTAGCTTTCCTTTTAAATCGTAAACATTTACCCTGAATGGCGACTTATTGAGCTTAACCACTATCTTTCCGGTAGTCAGAATAAACTGGTCTTTCTTCTCCACTACGGTAACGGCAACCGCCGGCCAATCGTACCTGATGACCATCAAATCTTCATTCTTTTCGAAGGTATGATTCCAGCTGCTGCGAAACCTGAACATTTCCGGCGTGCAGAAATCCAGTTTTATTTCGCCTTTGGTGGTGGAAAATGAAATGGCATTTCCCTGGCGTTTGAAACCGGCTTTGTAATCGCCAATGCTTTGTGAAAATGCAGCGGTTGCAGACAGGATCAGGGCAAACGCTAAATATCTTTTTAACATATGTGTCTTGTGAATGGGAATTCCCGGGATATTGGTATTATTTTTTCAGTTTGTACACTTCGGTTCCAGCCAAAAGGAAACAACCTATACCATAGTCCTCAAAATCGGGCACACTGGTATAGGTTACCGGCTGGCCATCTTTTGGCTCTTTACCGGTTCCCTGCAAAAATCCAAGGAAACCATTTTTCTGAACCGATTCCTTGGCCATTCCGTTCCATGCCTTGATGATTACCGGCAGATAAGTAGCCTTATCCAGGATGCCCTGGTTTACGCCCCAGGCCATGCCGTAAACAAATAGTGCAGTGCCAGATGTTTCTTTACCACCAAAGTGATTGGGATCGTGTAAACTCACATTCCAGAAGCCATCTGCACGTTGGAGCGGCACTAAAGCTTTGATCATTTCGTGGTAAGTTTTCAGGTATTCATCATGTCCTGCAGCATCTTTAGGCATAGTTTCCAGAACACGGACAAATGCAGCGATTACCCAGCCATTTCCGCGTGCCCAGTAACAATCTTCTCCATTAGGCTCTTTATAGGGAGGCACAAAATCTTTGTCTCTCCACCACAAGCCATCTTTCGCATTGTATAAGCCACCACCTTCTACATTTTTGCTATGCAGGTACATCTTGTACATATAATCGTAATAGGTATGATCATTGTACAACTTGCCCAGTTTAGCAAATACAGGCATGGCCATCTGCAAGGCGTCGATCCAGGTCCAGTCGTTCACCTTTCCTGATTGAACCATCAGGTCCATTGAGGCTTTAATATCTTTAATGCGTTCGGGCTTTTTATCGATGTTATACAGATCGATATAGGTTTGTCCGCAGGCCTGGTCATCACCATTGCGGGTCTGGATGCCATTTCTTAAGCCCCATTTATGTTTTTCACCCCATTGAACGGCATAATCATAGTAGGCTTTATCCGGATGAATCGAATACAAGCCCATTAAGCCTTCATAATAAACCGCCCTGGTCCAGATGTTACTTGGCCGCTCTCTGTTCGTGATGATTGATTTACCTGCATCGGGCCATTTGTTCATAAAGTAGGCATTCGTAAGCTTCAATGCTTTTAAAACCTCTTTTTTGTTAGGTAGTTTTTGGGCAAAGAGTTGGGTAGTGATCAGCAGGAAACAAACGGAAGTGGAAAGGAACTTATTCATAGTTGGAGTATTCATATTTCAATAGTATTTTTAATTCGAATTTGGTTTAGGTTTCAATTCATCAGGACTGTCTTTGGTAAAGGTATCGAATTGAATTTTTGAGGGGCTTTCGAAGATATCTTTGATGATATTATAGGCTACTTCATATTTCGGACTGAACTGATCCGACATCATGTATTGCTGTAAGCTAAAAAAAAGTTGCTGAGCCGCGGGTGAATTCTTTAAATCAGGCGACAAAGCGGCACTGGAAATAATGAGTTTTCCTTTAGCAACGCGGGCTTCTAAAACGAGGGCCAGCTTCCGGTTCATGAACCAGGTATCGATGGGTTGGATAATGGGTTTAAACCCTGAAGGGAAATCTTCCAGATTCATTACCTGGGCCTTATTTACAATTTCCCACCACTGCATATCGCTATGGTTATCGGTTGGAAAGTTGGCCAATGCCGGGTGTTTAGGATCGCAGAGTATGCCCGTAGTATGCGGTGGGCGCATTTTGAACCAGGAAGTGTTCCAGAATACAGGTAAAAAGGTTTGCACCACTTCCTTACCTTTTACCACCTTACCTGCGGCATTCAGAAAAACATTGCCACCCTCTTCCAGTATTTTCTTTGCCTGATCATCCAGTTTATCGCTATAATAAAAGCTTGTTTTAAACCTGGGTAATTCGGCAGGATATACCCAGATGTCCCAATCGTTGGCAAATTCAGTTCCCTCGATGCTTACTTCAACGTGAAGTTTCTGCGCTTTGGTAATGGTTTGAAGTGTGCTACTGATTTCCCCAACTTTGATTGCCCCACCGATAGGAATATGCATTCCGCTGAATTCCACCTTATGAAAGATTTTACCCTCAGCGTCGGTAATCCGGCAGTTGATGCGGGCATTCTCCATTTCGCGGGCACCCCAATGTGCGATTTTGACGGTGGCGGCAAATGTTTCGTTATTGGTGTAAATGAACTTTGGCACTTCGAGTAAAGGCACAGTACTATTGGAGAAGCGCCTGAATTCTTTTGCAGAAATATACCCTTTCTCCTCCCAGAAGGCATCGAGCACCCCAACCAGAGCGGTACCCTGACCGGGATAATCGTTTAGCGACAATAACTGGTAACCGTTGTAATCTGGTGTTCTTAGGGCCTTTTCAATTTCATTTTTATAACAAAGGGCCTGTAATTTACCGGAGGCTATCAGGAAATCTTTCGCCTGAGTCGCCATATCATGATCGCCCAGGTCTTCCTGAAACATTTCAAAGTTTTTTGCACGGTACACACCCGTGTATTTTTTAATTTCTTCAAAATTCGGAAAGGCACAATACTGTCCCATTTCATGCGCCACGAAAGGAACATTAAACTGCTCAATCTGTTTGGCATAGGTTGATATGCTTTCCGGCCTTTTGCCCCAATCCAGGCCTCTGGCGCCTGCACGCACCATGTATTCGTTATTGGGAATGACCGGCCAGCTGCCACCTACCGATGCTCCGGTATAAAGCCGGCGTGAATCTTTGGCTTTCCAGTAATTATTGAATTTAGTTAAATACTCTACCTGTCTGCCGCGTGGTTCGTTACCGTATGCCATCATGCAAAAAGAAGCATAGTTTCCGTAGCTTTTCGTCATGCGGTTGGTTTCATCATAAATAAACTGGTCGATGGGCTTACCATCTCCTATCGATGTACCGTGGTTGGCCCAGCTCGGACCTTCGGGCTGTATGTAAAAACCGGTTAAATCAGCAGCAATGAAAGCCGCTTCGGGCGGGCACCAGGAGTGGAAACGCATGTGGTTTAAACCGTGGGCTTTAGAGATTTTGAAAATACGCTCCCAGGCCGCTACATCCATTGCAGGATATCCGGTAAGTGGAAATTCGCAGTTGTTCACCGTGCCTCTAAGAAATACAGGACGGCCGTTAATGGTAAAATTCCGGCCTGCGGCTTTAAATTCGCGCATCCCGAACTGGACCTGTTTCTCATCTTTCTTACCATCTTTAGCCAGTAATGATGCTGTCAAACGGTATAAAGCCGGATCGAATTCATCCCAGGTGGCTATTTTATCGCCCATGGGCAAGTCGACTTCTATACTGCCTGTTCCGTTTTTAAGCTGATAAGGAACAGTTACCGGTTTTACGCTGAGGAGATTTTTGGTATTGAAACTCTTTGCTGATAAAGTAATCTTTCCCGCAGAAGCTTTTCCAAGCGGTGCTTTAAGCTGAATTTTAACCTTTGCCGATTTTTTGCTGAGGTTGGGATAAATTTGAATGTCTTCGAAATAAACGGGCGAACCGGCCTGCAGGAACATCTTTCCCACTACGCCGTTCCAGTTTCCCTGTGTATGGTCGGTTAAACTGTGCGAGTCCTGACCCACGTTGATGGCCTTGATCCGGTTATCGATCAGGAGCGTGATGGTATGTTTCCCGGCCTTCAGATTCGGTGGCAGTTCAAAGTTTTGTGCAACCACGAATGTAAACTGTGTTCCTGCTTCTATGTCATCTATCCACACCCGGGTTTCGGAGTGAGGGTATTCGAGTGATAATACCACGCGTTTATCTTTCCAGCTGGCGGGAATTTCGATATCTTTCTGATACCAGGCGGCACCCGTATAGTGTTTGGCAGGTGTTAACCAGAAAGGTATTTTAAGGTTTCCGGGCTTACGGTATTTTTCCAGACGTGGATGAAAAAAATAGGAGCTGTCGTAAATGCTACCTGTCCATTTTGTTTTCAGGGTGATATCATCCCCTTTCAGGTTCTCAGCCATAGAGCCGGGGAGGTTAACCGTTTCGGGAAGCACAGTGGAATACCATTTGCCTTTTATCCCTTCATCGGCGGCATCGGTTTTAAAACGCCATTTCCCTTTCAATGAGATGGTTTGAGCTGAAACACCAGCGGAAAATATAGAAATCAAACAAATAGTTGCAACTACCCATCTGGTAAACGACAATACCTTTATCTGCATATTTTAAAAGAAAAGCGTGCCGAAGCACAAATATATCTGGTTGAGGCCACTATTATAAGGTTTAAATCCATAACGGGCAACCTGTAGTGTCCTGTACCACCTCACACTACTTATTTCAGATAAGCTTTAAGCTTGCTTGATTTCAGTGCTTTTAACCCTTCTACAACAGCGGCGGCATTTACTTTCGCGCCAGCTTCATTGGTATGCGTATGGTCCTTCTCCGTGAAATAAGCGTTCACCTCCTCTGCTTTCAAGGTGGTGTATTTATCCTTTATCAATTGATTGAGCGGAATAAAATCGACCTTTTCGGCCTTCGCCACTTCTGCAGCCCAGGCTGCATAACTATCGTTTGCTAAAACCACCTTATTATCTTTTACCGGATTACGTGGAATGGACGAGCAGATGATTGCTGTAGCGCCTTTTGCTTTAATGTCATTTATAAACTTGCGCATGTACCAGCCATAGGTGTATACTACTTCCTGCTTTTTCTTAATCGGGTTGTAGGTTTCCTTGCTTTCCATGCCAATTCCTTTAATGGTACCGCGGGCGCGGGCTGTGTCATCCAGAGGGCTGCTGTCGTTATGCCCGAACTGCATCATCACGAAATCCCCTTTTTTTACTTTGGCCAATACCGCATCCCATAAACCATTGGTTTGGAAAGTACGGCTGCTTGTACCGCCCAGGGCATCATTCTCTACATTAATTTTTTCGGTGTCGAAGAACTCACCGATGAAACTTCCCCAACCCCACAAACTGCCGTCGCCTTTGCCTTTGCCGTTTTTCACAGTCGAATCGCCAATCAAAAATAAAGTGGGTTTATCCTTTTGCTTCAACAGCACGCAGGAGGAAAAAATGATGAATGCGGCGCCTAATATCAGGCTTAAATATCTTGTGTTTGATTTCATGATTTTAAACTAGAGTAAATATTTTTTGAGTTCACAGCCTTTCAGGGCCTTAATTCCTTCAGCTACAGATTTTGCATTTACCTTTGCACCCTCGAGGTTGGTATGGGTATGGTCGCCGGGAAAAAATGCTTTTACTTTCTCAGGCCCCATGGCATCATATTTATCGCCGGTAATTTTATTCAGGTCGACAAAAAATGCATTTTCCTGCTGTGCAACGTCAGCGGCCCACTTGCCAAAATCTTTATCTGCACGGAGCACCTTTCCATTCCTGAATTCATTTCTCGGGATCATGGAAACCACTATCGGCGTGGCACCTTTTGCTTTGGCTTCGCGCACAAACTTGCGGATGTACCAGCCGTAGGTATGTACGGTTTCTACTTTTCCATCCGGCCAGGTTAACACCTTTGTTTCTTCACCTGTACCTTTAAGCACACCTCGTCTTCCGGCTTTGGTGGTATCGGGTTCGCTGCCATCGTTGTGACCAAACTGCATGGTCACAAAGTCGCCTTTTTTGAGTGTTTCCAATACCTTATCCCAGCGGCCTTCAGAAAGATAAGTTCTGGTACTTCTTCCTGCCATGGCATTATTTTCCACGTGAATTCTGGTGGTATCAAAAAGCTCGGCAATGGGTGTTCCCCAGCCCCAGGTTTCTTTATTTGAGTTACGTACCGTAGAGTCGCCAATGGTATGAAGGGCAGGCTTGTCTGGTTTAATGAATGCAGTGGCAAGTATCACGATTCCAGCTGCCGCAAGTACTTTAAAGGTTATTGATTTCATGATTGCGATATTGATTGACTTATTGCTCATGGGTTTATTTTGTCTGTGCATTTTCTGTAGCTGTTAATTTTAAAGATGCCCCCTCGAGTCCTTCAGCACTCACTTTAATTTCGATGTTGCCGGCAGTTCTGGCTTTTATGTTTGCCATGGCTACGCCATGGTATGCATGTCGTTGCTGGGCTTTATAGGGTTCGTGACTGATGATACTACCATTGTCGACAGCATCAATTATCCCTGAATCAGAAACCGTAAATTTAATGAGATTATCGGCATTGGGGCAAACATTTCCCTGCTCATCGTAAATGGTTACTTTAAGAAAGGCCACATCATCCCAGGCTGTTGAGAGCTTGTTTTGATCAACAGAAAGGACAAGTTTAGCCGGAGGTCCTGCGGTTTTTAACGTTTCCTCTGAAACCACTTTACCTTTATTCTTGCCCACTGCTTTGATCGATCCTTTCTCAAAAGTGACGTCCCAGAGGCGTGGCGAATCGTCGGCTGGTTTAGGTTTGCTCCCTAATGATTTATCATTCAGAAACAGCTCCACTTCATCGCAATTGCTGTAAACCGCAACTTTGGCATCATCATAGGTATCGAAATCGGTAGGCGTCCAGTTATTGATCCAGTCGCCCGCCCCTGCATTGTCTTCTTTTCTCACGATATGGACTGTTGGTTTTTCCGACCACCAGCTCTGGCGTTGCAGGCTCTGCTGCTTCCACTCGCCTATACGGTCGAACAAGCCTTGCCCGTTGGTAATCTGTGGCCAGTCGGATTCGCCGAGGTAATCAAATCCAGTCCATAAAAACTGGCCCGCCATGAAGGGGTTATCCCGTAAAGCCAGGTATTGCTGGATGACATGGGTATTCTCGGTACCAATTACTTTTAAATTGGGTTTTTGGTTATGCAAAGCCACCAGTTCATTTTCCCTGTAATTTTGTCCGACGATGTCCATGGTTTCGGCAAAGCCATTGGTATATACTTTTGAATTGGCAGGGCGGAACAGGGCCATGGTGACCGGCCGGCTGGGGTCGAGCTGATGCACCAGGTCCTGCTGATCTTTATATTTTTTAAAGCCTTCCGGACTGTTTAGGTCATCATGAATTTCATTACCCACACTGTAAATCACAATGGATGGGTGGTTGCGGTCCCTCATCACCATGTCGCGGGTATCGCGTTCCCACCATTCTTTCCAGAAGCGGTTATAGCCTTTCTCCCCGTTGTTTTTTGCTGCTGTCCAGGTATCAAAAGTTTCATCCATCACCAGGAAGCCCATCTGATCGCAAAGGTCCAGAAACTCCGGCGCTACCGGATTGTGTGCCGTACGGATGGCATTCACGCCTGCTTCCTTCAATTTATTTAAACGGAATGCCCAAACACTAAGCGGTACCGCAGCACCTACAGCGCCACCATCGTGGTGCAGGCAGGCTCCTTTGAGTTTAAAGTTTTTTCCGTTCATCCAGAATCCGGTAGCGGCATCAAATTTAAAACTGCGGATACCGAAGCTATTCACCTGATCGTCGACCACCTTTGCACCCAGAATCACTTTAGTAAGCGTTTTGTACAACACAGGCGTTTCGGGATTCCACAGCTTCGGATTGGACAAAACGATATCCTGTTCTATTTTAGCCGACTGACTGGCAGCAATATTTTGTTTGCTCTGGATGGTTTTAAGCACTTTACCCGCTGCATCCAGCACTGCCGTTTCTATGGTCACCTGAGCGGCTTTCGCCGATTCATTAGACAAGGACGTTTGAACTTTTACAATTGCTTTCTGAATAGTGGCCTCAGGGGTGGTGATAAATACGCCCCAATCATTTATGTGTACCAGATCCGTAGCTACCAGGCGTACATGCCTGTAAATGCCGGCTCCGGTATAATAGCGGGATGCAGGCTGTACCGTATTATCGGCCTTCACCGCAATGACATTTGTTTTTCCTTTACCGAAATTAAGGTGTTTAGTTAAGTCGTAATTAAAACTGATGTACCCATAAGGGCGTTTGCCTAAATGAAAACCATTGATCCAAACATCACTGTTGGCCATTACGCCATCAAATTCGATCGTGATCTTTTTATTGGCTAAACTTTCGTCCAGACTAAAACTCTTGCGGTACCAGCCCGTTCCTGAAGGCAGGTACCCACCACCCCGGGCAGTAAGATTGGTTTTATCATAAGCACCTTCAATGCTCCAGTCGTGCGGTACATTGAGTTTTCTCCAGGCCTTGTCATCAAAACCCGGCTTTTCTGCACCGCTCACGTCCTGTTGCATAAATGCCCAGTCCCGATCAAAATTATTGATGATTCTCTCCTGTTTTATGGCCTGCCCAACGGCAACAAACTGCAGGAACAGCAGGCTAATCAGCAGACTTATTTTTAGTATTTTCATGAGTTTTATTTCTGAGGTTCAACAAGTTTAATATTTGGCCGGGGTGCTTTTTTCATGCCATGACCGAAATAAAACCCCGTATGTGGTGGCTGGTTATAGCCGTCGTTCTGCCAGGCAATACTCAAGCGGTATTGTGGATCGTGCATTAATGTATAATTGCGGTTATCCGTTGGAATGGTGGTCGTGTAAATTCGTAAACTCTGGTTATCGTAAGACCTGAGGATAAGCTCTTCGCGCCAGTCGCCAAAAATATCGGCACTCAGGGCAGGTGTAGATTTTGTCCAGTTATTGGCGATGGCGCCGTTGGCGGTGAGTAACCTTCCGCCGTTGTATTTGTCGATGTGGTTACCATCCAGCAATTCGCGTGATAAATCACCATCCCAGTAAATCAGGAAATTGGTGGAGCGTGGTTGTTCGCCAATTCTGTTTCCTTTGATGTCGAACAAGCCGTTTGAGCCCGACCACCACATTTGTGCACCATATCGGGTGTGATCAATATTATCTGCTACACCCCTGCCTACATCTTCATCTTCAGAACCATGCCATAGAATTTCTCCGGTACGGGCATCATAAACTGCCGCACCCGGCCCCTTGGTCCCTTCTTCTATTTCATGAACGCCAAAAACTTCTAGACCCGGGCGTTCAGGATCCAGATCCGACACGTGAAGCGCATCACCATGTCTTAAGCCAGTGGTATATAAACCTTTTCCATTATCATCCACACACATGGAACCGTATATGATTTCATCTTTTCCGTCGCCATCTACATCTGCTACGGTAAGGTTATGGTTTCCCTGACCTGAGAACGGATTCTTACCATCTTTAGAATCAAATACCCAGCGTGAAGTGAGTTTCCCTTGTTGCCAGTCCCAAGCTGCCAGCACTGTACGTCCATAATAACCGCGGCACATCACCACACTGGGGTGTAGGCCATCCAGGTAGGCCACGCAGGCGTTAAAGCGGTCGGCGCGGTTACCGGTATTGTCATTTTTGCCATTCCCTCCTTTTCCACCCCATCCACCCAGATCACCCCGTGAAGGGATATAATCTGTCGTCGCCAGGGCTTCACCGGTTTTACCGCTGAAGATGGTGAAGAATTCGGGGCCGCTTAATATCTTGCCGTTATTATTCCGGTAATCTTTTGTCGAATCGCCTATCACCTTTCCTTTTCCATCGATGGTACCATCGGCAGTTTTGCAGGCAAATTCAGCAATACCATCCCCGTCAAGGTCGTACACCATAAACTGGGTATAATGTGCCCCTTCCCGTATGTTTTTGCCCAGATTGATTTCCCATAAAAAAGTTCCGTTGATTTTGTAAGCCTGAAATATGGGCGGATCTGTAATGCCATTTGAAGAATTATCCCGGCTTCTTCCCGTTTGGTGAAGAATGATTTCGTATTCACCGTCGCCATCCAGGTCGCCTACAGATGCATCGTTAGGCGTGTATCCGGCTGGGGTGCGAAGGGGAATGTTCAGGTATTGCTGAACCGCTGTATTGCCTTTAAGCGTAAAGGGTTTGCCGGCTGACTCTTCTTTCCCATTCAGGATGGCTTTTACTTCGTAATGATTATCATGATCACTTGCTGCGGTAACATCTACAAAGTTTGTCCCTTTCACTAAAGGATTTGTATTTAACTTTTTAACCGGTTCACCAGCTGCTTTACGGTAAAGATTAAAAGCAATATCGTCGGGTTCGGTTCCGGATATGCGCCAGCTGAGAAAAACGGAATCTGCTGCATACCGTACCGCTACCAGGCCGCGGTCAAGTTTTTCCATTTGCCGTTGGCCAAAGGCAGCCTGAGTGGCCACAGCGGTATATATTATCAATAAATAGCGGAATGCTTTAATCATGATTTCGTTATTGAACGGTATAGGTTGCTTTCGCAGATAAGGCTGTTCCTTTATCGGTGACGCCATCTGTTTTAATATTGATTCTGGTCGGGTTATCACCGTTGTAAAAGCTGACCTGTGCC
Source organism: Pedobacter frigidisoli (assembly GCF_032678525.1). Classification (GTDB taxonomy): domain Bacteria; phylum Bacteroidota; class Bacteroidia; order Sphingobacteriales; family Sphingobacteriaceae; genus Pedobacter; species Pedobacter frigidisoli_A. Next base: position 652,442 of record NZ_JAVTSE010000001.1, on the reverse strand, counting down.
TCCCCTTTTTCGTTTGTTTTGATTAAAGGCGACCAGAAAATGGTGGTGCGTAAATCTTTGTTTGGACTGGCAGCTGTGCTGTAGTTAGGAGAATAAAAATCTCTGGCGGTGTAATAGCCGGTTAAGTTTGTATTGATCAGGTTGAGGTTGGCTCCTCCCGCCAGTGCACCGTCTTTAACAGTCAGACTAATGACAAAGACATCTTTCGAATACATATCAACCAGGTGCTGTACTTTTACCTGAGTGATCTGATCCATCGTTAAGCTGTAGTAATCCAGACGTTCAGCCACGAGTTCTTCGCGGTTATTCACCTTAATTCTCGGACGGATTTTCTTTCCATTGGAAATAAAAGTAACTCCCTCGTTTCCTATGGAATCGGAATCATCAACAGGTTGCGCCCCGTTCACTTTAGTGAGTAGGAAATGTTCCAGGCTCTGATAGCTGTAGTCTGCCGGTTTGACATCCAATATTTGCTCCGGATAGCCAAAGGTCATCAGTGTCTGGTCGAACATTTGTACATTTCTACTTTTATTGGCTTTAATATCTACATCCTTTAGCGTGATAGAATCCCCAAATTTATATTTACGGTTATAGTCGAATCTCTTACTCATTTCTGCCTGTATGGCGGGTTGCACCACCTGGTCGCCTTTTAGAAATGCTGATACCGGAGGTTTAGCCAAGGTATCGATTTGCAACCACCCTCCCTTTTTACCTTTAGCATCTTTTGAAGACAGTTTGATGGCCTGATTGCCATACCATTTCAGTCCGTCGAGAAAGAATTGTCCATTCTGATCGGTTTTGGTGCTGAATAATTTGTCGCCGCTAAAGTTTGAGCCAAACAAGGTAATATACATATCAGGGAGCATTTTACTGCCCACCTTTTCCCTCACAGTCCCTTTTAACACTAAACCGGCTTCAGGCAGGTAACTCACATGTACAGTTGAATCTGCTATCCTCCGCCATAAATAATCCCTCCAGCCCTGGGTTAACAATAAAAGATCGAGCTGTTTTAAACGCGAGGGGTTGTTCGGGTCAAAATACTGTGCTGCATTTTTGATGTCCCCTTTCACTTCCGATTGGAGCAACAGATAAGACATCAGACTGCCGCCGTCATCCGGCAAAAGGGCATCTGCCGCAGCCAGCGAAAATGAGGTTCTGGCCGGCAAACCAATTGCATCTGTAGCTTTAATATTTAAGGTCACTTTTTCCCTCGGTTTATAAGCAGTTTTGTCGGGTTTAATGGAAAGCATGGCTTTATTGTCGCCATTGATAAAAACCAGGCGCTCGCAATTGGGCCTTCCCAGCTGATCAACCAAGGTGATAATGGCAACGCCCTGAGGGAAATCTTTTGTAGGTATCGTAACGGAAACCGTTGGTTTGGTGATATTGAATGAACCGGTATATACATTATCGCCCCCATGTTTGATGAGGATAGATACAGATTTCCCGGCTAATTCTTTAAATGATTCCTCGCTGGTACTGATGGAGGCTTTGATGTTGGTGGAGTCGCTTACCACATGCAACACCATACCTTTTTTTAAGATCGCAGGCAATGCTGAGGTGAATTTCTCTGTACCATAATATCCTGATACCTGATAAGTTTCACCTGCTTTTGGGGCAAATGCAAATATCCCGAGGCCGGCATCAGTACATTGAAAACTGGTGATGGTATCTCCTTTTGAGGAAATTACACTCCCTTTGGCTTTTATTCCGTTGCCCGACTGGTCGTTGGTTTTAAACGCAACGATACTGGTAAGCCCTTCTACCAGTGCACCGCCTTCAGGGAAAAAGGCTATTGATTTGACTGGTTTTTCAGCAGTGGCGGTCTGACCGGCCGTTCGGGTAGTATAGCTGGCGTTTTCAGCCAGGTTGTTGCTGATGTAAATGCGTTTTTGAAAGATAAAGTCATCACCGAAGTTCCTCATCCAGTTGGTATAAGCACGGATGTTATACCATCCTGACGGGATAGAATCCATCAGTTTGAAATCTCCTTTACCCAGCCCCTTATCGAGCCGGATAATTTTTCGATCGAGCATACCAGCCTTTGCCGAGATCAGCTCTACGTACAAGTTGTTACTGGTGGAGGTTAAACTGGTACTTTTGGCATTACTGAGGAAAGCACTAAACCATAGATCCTCTCCCGTGTTGTAATAACTCCGGTCGGTTTGCAGGTAAACCTTCTCAAAAAACAGTTTCATGGTTTGTGGTGCAGCAGGTACCGGTTTAGGGTTCTGTTGTGCAACAGCATAAAGCGCACACTGTATCATCAAGGCAAAAAGACATAGTTTATTCATCTTCATTGCGTTCGGTTTTGGTTTTAAACTGAATTGCTTTTAAAAGTCCAGTTTTTTCCGGCCGGTATATTGCTATATATAAGCTGATCATCAACAAAAATTGATGAATAACAATGGATCTCATAAATTTAATTGGTTAGTTTGATCTTACTTTTGGGAAAAGGATTGATCAATGGCCAATTTAGAGAGTAAATTTTTAACGCGCATCCTGTGGTATCCTGCAATTGGAAGGTTAAGATCATACAGTTCAATTATAACCCGCCTGGTGCAGGTACAGTGACCGAACATCTATGTAAAAGTTACCATTAAGGGAGTTTTATGTCCGTTGAATTCGTTACGCTTAATGCTTTTCCATCTGCTGCTTTGATGTTAACATCATAGAATTTCCAGCCTGCGCAATAATCAAGTGCTCCGGCGTTTGCAGTTTCTATTGCCAGTTGCGATAAGCTGAAGTTTTTAAGCGTAGATTCCGCTAAGCCAATGGCATTGATGGCTTTCTTTGCACCCGTTGCCTTGATGTTAAACAAATTGATGTTCTGGATTTTAGGAATGCCTTTCTCCTTTGGTTCGACATGGGTAAGCATCTTTTTCCAGTGTAAAGGAACTTCATTGATGTTGTATGCGGGCGGTAAGGTAGAATAGCTATAAGCGGGATTCCAGTTTGGGTTGACCTGCAATACATTTCCAACGCCATGCATAGTGATGTTGCGGAAATAAACATCTTCCACGGTGCCGCCCCTGATGGTGGCCGACTTAATATTCAGTGCATTTCCGGTATCATAACCTGTTAAATCTGTTGCCCATACATGGCGGATGCCGCCTGAAGTTTCGCTGCCGAGGGTAAGCAATCCGGCACCTTTACGGGCAATACTGTTTCTGATCACCACATATTCTGTTGGCTTGTTCACTCGCAGACCATCCCAGTCGCGGCCCGCTTTTAAGCAAAAATTGTCGTCGTTACAATCAATGTCGCAATTCTGAACCAATACCCATGTGGAAGAATCAATGTCAATCCCATCGGTGCTTGGCCCGTGCCCGTCTACATTATTTCTGATGGTGACTTTATCAACCGTTACATAAGATGAATACAGTACCTGAACCGTCCAGAATCCGGCTTGTTGAATATTTACCTCCTTTAACACGATATCTGAAGATTCTGCAATCAGGATTGTTCTGGGGCGTTTGGCGTCGTAGTCCACTATCCACCGCAGGCCTTTGGGTTCATATTCTTTTCTCAGCTTCCAGTAGTAATCCCAGAAAACTTTTCCCTGTGCATTAATCAGGCCGCTACCTGAAATGGTTGCGCTTTGCTGCCCGACAATATTAATCAATGCAGCCGGCCACTTCATTTCAATACCCGCCACCCTGGTATCAATTTCAGGGTAATCTTTAATAACCTGGCTGCCGAGTATTTCCACACCTGCTCCGATATTCAGGTTTACCCCCTTTTTTATAAACAGCGATCCGGTAAGGTATTTGCCAGGTTTAAAAGTTACGATTCCTCCACCTTTGGCGGCACAATCGTCGATTGCCTTTTGTATGGCTACAGTATTCAGGGTTTTTCCATCACCCAAAGCACCGTACTTGCCGGCCTGGAAGGTGGTGCTTTTATACTTTGTATTTCTGTTGCCAACTTTTGCTACCCAATCCGGGGCTTTGGTCTGCGCCATTGCTGCAATATTGTATAACAGTACCAATAGAAAAAAACTGATTTTAACTTTCATGCTCGTGGATAATATCTGGTTACTAACAGGCATAATATTTCTCGTTTAATACCTGCCAGCCCGCTAACTTAGTAAAAAATCAGCAATTGGCGTCCTGTGGTATCCTGAAAGAGGAGCTGGCGCAGGATAATATTGTATATAAATTTATTACAAATAAATAATCGTACAGATGACGTTTATTATCTTAAATATTTTACTTTTACAAATAGTATCGACCAAATATTAAAACTTAATGAAATTAAACCGACCATTCAAAAGTGTGCTTTTTACAGGCCTGGCCTGCAGTTTGAGCGTGCTTACATTCCCTTCCCTTCTCCAGGCTCAGGAAGCAAAAATCATCAAAGTTAAGCTGGATCAGCCAATTGCCAAAGTTCAACCCAACATGTGGGGTGTATTTTTTGAAGACATTAACTTTGGCGCTGACGGCGGGATTTATGCCGAACTGATCAAAAACAGATCCTTTGAATTTGCTAAACCCTTAATGGGGTGGACGGTTTCGAGAAAGAGACCGCAGGAAGGTGAAGTGCTGGTGGTAAACCGTAAGGAAGAAAACACTACCAATCCACGCTATTTACAGGTTAGCAAGCTTACCGATGATTTTGAACTGATTAACGAAGGCTTTAAAGGGATTGGCGTGAAAAAGGGTGTGCGTTACGATTTTTCTGTTATGTACCGTCAGCTGGAGCCTGGAGTAAAGATGGTGCTTTTGCTTAAAGATCCAGACCAGAAAATTATCGGTCAGGGTGCAGTTACCTTTACCGGGCAGGGAAAGGACTGGCAAAAACAAACGGCCAGCTTTGTGGCAACCGAAACCAATCCGAAGGCTAAATTCTCCATGCTGTTTCAGGGAAAAGGAAAGGTTGATCTGGATATGATTTCTTTATTTCCGGGCGATACCTGGAAAAACCGTCCACAAGGTTTACGGGCGGATATGGTTCAGCTACTTGCCGACATGAAACCTGGATTTATCCGTTTTCCAGGAGGCTGTATTGTAGAGGGAACCGACCTGGCTAACCGCTATCAGTGGAAAAATACCATTGGTCCTATCGAAGACCGAAAACTAATGATCAACAGGTGGAATACCGAATTCTCTTACCGCTCGGCACCCGATTATTACCAGACATTCGGGCTTGGATTTTTTGAATATTTTCAGCTCTCCGAAGATATTGGTGCCGATGCCTTGCCCATTTTAAATTGTGGAATGGCCTGCCAGTTTAACACGGCCGAAGTAGTTGCACTCGATGAGCTTGGTCCTTATGTGCAGGATGCGCTCGACCTCATTGAGTTTGCGAACGGCGATGTGAATACCACCTGGGGTAAAAAGCGTGCTGATCTTGGGCACCCTAAACCCTTCAACCTGAAAATGATGGGTGTTGGAAACGAAAACTGGGGACCGCAATACCTGGAGCGTCTGGCTATTTTCACCAAAGCCATCAAAGCAAAATATCCTGATTTTAAAATTATCAATAGCTCCGGCACCGATCCTGAAGGCGATCGGTTCAACTTGCTGAACACCTCACTAAGAGCAAACAAGGCTGATTTTATCGATGAACATTACTATCGTCCGGCCGACTGGTTTTTGAAAAATGCAGGCCGTTATGATAACTATCCAAGAAATGAATCGAAAGTATTTGTAGGCGAATATGCTGTACACGCGGATAAAAACCATGTGGGTAGCAACCGCAACAACTGGGAAAGTGCGCTGGCGGCAGCTTCATTAATGACGGGATTAGAGCGGAATGCCGATGTGGTTCAAATGGCATCCTATGCCCCTTTGTTTGCCCATATTGATGGCTGGCAATGGGCTCCGGATATGATCTGGGTAGATAACTTGAATGTGTACGGTACACCCGATTACTATGTTCAAAAGCTATTCTCCACCAACCGGGGAACGGATGTGGTTTCCATTACGCTGGATGACAAAAACATTACCGGACAAGACGGCTTGTATGCCTCCTCTGTACTGGATAAAAACAAGAAGGAGCTGATCATTAAAATCGCGAATAATTCAAATCAGCATAAAGCGGTTGATTTTGCACTTGATGGCCAAACCAGACTGAAAAGCAAAGGCACACTGGAAGAACTGGCCAGTTCCAATCTTGATCAGCTTAACTCATTCGATCAGCCCAAGGCGGTGAGCCCGAAATTATCGGCAGTGGCTCTAAAAGGCAAAAAACTGAATATGGACCTGAAGCCTTATTCATTTAATGTGATCAGAATACCGTTGAATTAAAAAACGAACCACACACCAATAAACCATATGATAAAAAAATTAGTCCTCTCCCTTTCGCTGCTTTGCAGCGGATTGCTGGCGGATGCGCAGACGACTGTGCTGAACATTAAAGCTGCCGGAGAACAAACAGTAAGCAAGCACATTTACGGGCATTTTTCCGAACACCTTGGTCGTTGCATTTACGATGGATTCTGGGTGGATGAAAATTCGGCTATCCCTAATAAAGGCAGGATCAGACTGGATGTAGTAGAGGCCCTGAAAAAAATCAAAGTACCCAACCTGCGCTGGCCGGGTGGTTGCTTTGCAGATGAATACCACTGGAGGGATGGAATCGGGCCAAGAAATCAACGCCCGAAAATGATCAATACCAACTGGGGCGGCGTAACTGAAGACAATAGCTTTGGTACTCATGAATTCCTGGAACTGTGCCAAATGTTAAACTGCGAACCTTATATCGCTGGAAACGTAGGAAGCGGAACGGTAGAAGAAATGGCGAAGTGGGTAGAATACCTGAATTTCGACGGTACCAGTCCGATGACCGCCATCAGGAAACAAAACGGGATGGAAAAGCCCTGGAAGGTTTCCTTCTGGGGAGTAGGAAACGAAAGCTGGGGTTGCGGAGGCAACATGACACCCGAATATTACAGCGATTTATACCGGAGATATGCCACTTATGCCCGCGACTATGCCGGGGCGCCATTGAAAAGAATTGCGAGTGGCGCTAACGCCGATGATTACCGCTGGACAGAAACCTGTATGAAAAACATCGGTGCCGGCCGCATGTGGGGCTTAACGCTTCACTACTACACACTTCCTACAGGAAACTGGAAAAGCAAAGGTTCTGCCACCCAGTTTGATGAAGAGCAGTATTTCAATACCATGAAAAACTGTTTGCGTATGGAAGAAATAGTAACCAAACATTCGGCCATTATGGATAGATATGATCCAAAAAAGAAAGTGGCTTTGATTGTGGATGAGTGGGGCATCTGGACCGATGTGGAACCAGGTACCAATCCAGGATTTCTGTATCAGCAGAACAGTTTACGCGATGCCTTGATTGCAGGCACTACCCTGAACATTTTCAATAACCACTCCGACCGGGTTCGGATGGCTAACCTGGCCCAAACCGTAAATGTTTTGCAGGCTGTTATTCTGACTGAAAAAGATAAGATGGTGCTTACCCCTACTTACCACGTTTTCGATTTGTACAAAGTACATATGGATGCCAAGTACCTGCCGATTAGTTTCAGCAGTCCGGATTATACTCTAGGAGACAAAAAAATCCCTTCCCTTAATGTTTCGGCTTCTCAGGATTCGACTGGCGCCATTCACATTTCGCTGGTTAACCTCGATCCTAAGCACAAAATTTCCCTGGATACCGAATTGGGAGAATTGAAATGGAAAACCGTAAGCGGACAAATACTGACTTCTGCGAAGTTGACTGATGTAAATTCCTTTACCGAGGCTAATAAAGTGCACATCACGAAATTCAGCGGCGCGAAAAAATCAGGGAACAACCTGAAAGTTGAGCTCCCGGCGCAATCTGTTGTTGTACTGGAACTCAAATAATGCATTATTGATGAAAAAGCTAATCTGCATATTCCTACTGCTATCTGGCTTTTGCCTGACCGCTATAGCACAAAAAAACAGCGTTTACCTGTTTGCCTACTTTAAAAACAATGGACAGGATGGCCTGCATCTGGCCTACAGTACCAATGCCTATGAATGGAAAGCACTTAAAAACGATTCATCCTTTTTGAAACCCACCGTAAGCAAGGATAGGCTGATGAGAGACCCCTGCATCATTCGCGGCGCCGACGGATTATTTCACATGGTGTGGACCGTGAGCTGGAAAGACAAAGGAATTGGCTATGCCAGTTCAAAAGACCTGATCAACTGGAGCGAACAACAGTTTTTACCGGTAATGGCAAAAGAGGACGGTGCCAGAAATACCTGGGCACCTGAAATTACTTACGACGCCAAAACCAAAACCTATATGATTTACTGGGCCAGTACCATTACCGGCAAATTTGCCGAAACGGCTTCAGCGCTGGAAGATGGCTATAACCACCGGATGTACTATGTAACAACCAAAGACTTTAAAACCTTTTCTGATACGAAATTACTTTACGATCCCGGTTTCAACGTGATTGATGCCACTATTGTACAAAACGGCAAACAGTTCGTGATGTTCCTGAAAGATGAAACCCGTGAACCTGCACAGAAGAATTTGAAAATCGCCAGGTCGGATGAGTTGACAGGCCCCTATACCAGAGCCAGCGAACCCATTACGGGGCAATACTGGGCTGAAGGCCCCACTACACTCCGGATAGGTAAAGACTGGATGGTTTATTTCGACAAATACCGGGATCACCGTTATGGGGCGATTGTCTCATCCGATTTAAAAGACTGGAAAGATGTATCGGATCAGATTTCATTGCCGAAAGGACTAAGACACGGCACTATCCTGACCATTACTAAAAAAGAGCTGGCCAAATTACAAACACAATAATATGAAGAAACTGATCTTATCGATTTTAGGCATTTCAGGCTGCGTCCTTTCTTTGCAGGCCCAGCAGAAAATCATTACCGCAAAAGGCAACCCCATCATCACCGATAAATACACTGCCGATCCGGCTGCATTTGTATATGGTGATTCGGTTTATTTATACACGGGCCACGATGTTCCACCGAAAGGCAAAGAGCGCTATGAAATGCACGAATGGTTATGCTATTCCTCTGCAGACATGGTGAACTGGAAAGAACATCCATCCCCTTTAAATGTGAAAAGCTTTGCATGGGCAAGCGACGATGCCTGGGCATCGCAGGTGATTGAACGCGATGGTAAATTTTACTGGTATGTGGCCATTTCGCATGGGTCTATCCATGGTAAGTCGATTGGTGTGGCGGTTGCAGATAATCCACGTGGTCCTTTTAAAGATGCCCTTGGAAAAGCACTGATTACAAACGATATGACCACAGCCGTAAAAATCAGCTGGGATGACATCGATCCTACCGTCATCATTGATGATGATGGTCAGGCCTATTTATTCTGGGGCAACCAGCGCTGTTATTATGCCAAACTGAAAAAGAACATGATCGAACTTGATGGCCCGATTCAGGTGGTGGATGTTCCTGAGTTTACGGAGGCCCCATGGATCCACAAACGCAAGGGCTGGTATTACCTTTCTTACGCTTCCGGATTTCCGGAGAAGATTGTATATGCAATGAGCAAAAATGTAAACGGCCCATGGACCTATAAGGGCATTTTAAATGAAGTTGCCGGAAACTCTAATACCAACCATCAGGCCATTATTGATTTTAAAGGCAAATCCTATTTCATTTACCATAACGGATCGATCAATACGGATGGCGGAAGCTACCGCCGATCGGTTTGTATTGATGATTTGTACTATAACAAGGATGGCAGTATCAAACGGATTATAATGACAAGTGAAGGAGTTAAAGCGGTTAAATAATATGTTGTCCCTCAGCGCTGATTTGGCTGAGGGACAATTTTACTTCACTAACCGTACTTCATAAATCCCCGGAATGGCTGAGCCTTCATCTACCTGAAATTTCAATTCCAGATTACTGGTAAAACTAGCTGAAGGGATTTCAAAATCCTGCGTGTAAAACACATTTCCCCTGCTCCCATCGAGCTTAATCCGCTGAATCACCGTACCGTTCACGAGTAAAGAAAAGCTTCGGTTTTTTTCCTTTCCATAAAGCGTAAGCCTGATCTTTTTGCCTTTGAGGTCTTTATTCTTCAGTGTATAAGCAAACCATCCGGTTCCGTTTCTATAATGGCGGTCCTGAAAAGTACCCGTTTCTGTTTTCTCGCCTTTGAAACCATGGTCAGACTCCGGTTGCTGCTCCCCGGTATTGATTACATCGACCGTCTCATTTTCCAGTTTCATTTTTTCCGTTTCTGCCAGTTGAATCGCTTTGGCTCTTTCCGGTAAGTTCGCTGTTGAAGCGTAGGGAAAGTACACCACGTAACGTTTTTCAGCCAGACTGGAGAAAGGTACCAGTTTTAAATTTTTATATTTCTGCTGATAAATGGCATGTTCGGCGGTAAAGGTAAGGGGCTCCTTCCCACTGGCTTTGAGGCTGGCAGCCAGATCGGCTTTGTTGCCCGAAACCAGAGGTGCTTCACTAAGCGGGAATAGCGGTCCTGAAGCAATATGCCCCATTCTACTGTCGTCGCCGGTCAGGTTTGGTTGTCCTAAAGTATCCAGTTCAGCCGCCAAAACAATGGGACCATGTACAAAAGCCACCCAATCTGATCCGTCGGGCATGAACTCCGTGCGGGTCTGCATCGGCAGGTTTACCTTTATCGCATCACCGCCCGACCAAATCCTGTCGATGCTGACATAACCATTTCCAAGATCTTTCGCCACCTGCGGCTTTCCATTTACGGTAATCTGCATTTTCCCATTCTCCAGCCACGACGGATGGCGTAAACGGATGGCAAACTTTTTTCTGCCTGTGAAGGCCAGTTTCAAGGTAGTGAATTCCGTATTCGGAAAGCTGGTTTCCTGCACCAACGTAATGCCTTTCTCTTTCCAGTTTAATTTTGAAGGAATAAATAAGTTGACATATAAATTCTGGTCGTCGTGGGCATAGATCAGTTCCCCATACTTCCCATGGTTTTCCAGGCCTGAGCCTACGCAACACCAAAAGCTTTGTTGCGGGGCAGAATAGGTACGATAATGTCCGGGACGCATGGGCGTAAAGTAAACAAAACCTCCTTTTTCCCGCTGTGAAGAAAGGATATGGTTATAAAGAGTCCGCTCGTAATAATCGAGGTATTCAGTTGAAGGTGCTGACAAAAACAATTGCCTGGTCAGCTTCAGCATATTATAAGAGTTGCAGGTTTCAGGGCCTTCGCGGGATTCGAGCATGGAAGAAAAGTCGTTTGCCGGATGGAAATGTTCTCTTACGCTGTTACCACCAATGGCAACCGTGCGGTGTTGTACTACTGTTTTCCAGAAGAAATCTGCCGCGTTGGCCCAGGCGGTATCGCGGTCGGCCAGGGCAACCTGCTCAAAACCGATTACCTTCGGGATCTGGGTGTTGGCATGCAAACCGTTCAATGCATCCTTACTATTTAACAAAGGTTTCAGGATCGACTGATCTGAAAACTGTCTGGCCAGCTTTAAATACTTTTTATCGGCGGTGAACGTATATACATCGGCAAATATTTCATTTAATCCCCCGTGCTCACTTTTCAAAAGTTCCTGAATCTGCTGATCCGAAAGATTGGAAACCAGGTCCACGCACCAATCTGTTAGTTTAACCAGCATTTGCTTGGCCTGCTGATTACCTGCGACGGCATAAGCATCGTAGAGGCCTGCATAAATCTTATGAATGTTGTAAAGTGGCACCCATTTGTCGTTCAGTGAAAAACTAGAAGACTTGATCTGACCAGCTTTGATCTGTTTCCAGATCTCCTTTCCTCCAGGTACACCTGATAAGTATCCATTTCCATTATTGTCCTGGCACTTTTTCAGCTCACCGATCATGTAATCCAGCCGCTCTTTCACTTTTGCATCGCCCGTAGCGGCATACATTAAAGCCAGTGCCGAAACGTAATGTCCACCAATATGGCCATCCAAACCGGTATTCTCCCAATTGCCATAGGAAGTGGATTTGGGCGTCAATCCGGATTCTTTCAGATAAGGCGCCAGTAACCGGTCGGGATTGAGGGAAAGCATATAGGCTTTATCAGTCAGTTCGGCTTTAAGAAAAGGACTCTCCATTAGCCTGACATCTGTAAGCTTAAATGCCCTGATACTTTTCTGTGCCGCAGCGTTCAGGCTAAGCGAAGCAGTGAAAAGAAACAGGATGCCTGTTTTTATGGTGTTATTCATGGCGCATCAGTATATTGATTATTCGTTATCGGAGATAAGGGTAATGATCTGGTTAGTTTAAACGTCATCATGACGATTAACGAAGGTAGAAAAAGATTTTTATTCACGAGTGCTTTCCGTCTTCAAAAAGGCAATAAAAAAAGGGCTCCGTTTTTACAACGTAGCCCTTTTCTATAAATGTGATATCGTTTATAACGTAGCCATGTCAATTACAAATCTGTAACGCACATCACCTTTTTCCATACGTTTGTAGGCAGTATGAATGTCTTTCATATCGATCATTTCGATGTCTGACACGATATTGTTATCCGCACAGAAATCTAACATTTCCTGTGTTTCTTTAATACCACCGATTCCGGAACCTGCAAGGCTCTTTCTTCCACCCAATAAACTGAATGCAGCAATTTCTGCCGGTTTAGGTGGTACGCCTACACAAATGTGCGTTCCGTTGGTTCTTAATAGTGAAAGGTACATATTGAAATCATGCTCGGCAGAAACCGTATCCAGGATAAAATCGAAACTACCTTTGGCAGCTTCTACCTGAGCCGGATCGGTGGTCACCACAAAATGATGTGCACCCAGTTTCTTCGCATCTTCTTCTTTTTTAGGTGAAGTACTCAATACGGTTACTTCCGCACCGAAGGCCACACCGAATTTAACGGCCATGTGTCCTAAGCCACCTAAACCTAATACCGCAAGTTTATGGCCTTTACCCACTTTCCAGTGGCGTAGTGGCGAGTAAGTGGTGATTCCGGCGCATAATAATGGTGCAACCGCAGCTAAATCTACACCCTCTTTAATTTTCAATACAAATTCTTCCCTTACTACGATGCTATCCGAATAGCCACCATAAGTTGGTGTTTTTCCGTCTCTTTCCAGTCCGTTGTACGTTTGGGTATTCCCTTCCAGGCAGTATTGCTCCAGATCCTGTTTACAGTTTTCGCAAACCTGGCAGGAATCTACCATACAACCTGTACCAGCCAGGTCGCCCACTTTAAAGTTTTTGACGTGATCGCCTACCTTTACTACTCGGCCAACAATTTCATGGCCGGGCACCATCGGAAAGATCCCAGGGAACCAGTCATTTTTAATCTGGTGAAGGTCGGAGTGGCAAACGCCGCAAAACAGAATTTCGAACTGTACATCGTGAGGGCCTACTTCTCTTCTCTCAAAATTCCAGGGCGCCAGGTCGGTCTCCGGACTTTGAGCTGCATATCCTTTTGTTGTTGTCATATTTTTGATTGTTGTAATTACCTTAACAAAGGTAAAGGTCAATTGTTAGGAAAATATTACGGATTTCAAAGAATTCATTACAAATTTCAAACAATCAGAAGTTGTAAAAAATATAAAGGCTCCGCAGAGCCTTTATATTTTAATAAGGTTTAACATCGTTATAGGTGCTTCCGATTTTCAGGCGCGAAAAGTAGATGTCTCCATCTGCACCTGTATCCCTATAGTAACCCCATTTCGGGTCAATTGAAGTCCCATCAAAGGTTTTGCCGGTGAAACTGGTACTACCTGTTTCTAAAGTTTCGGCCGTTGCATCGTCGCCCCAGTAAACCTGAATATTTCCGGTGCTTGCAGTATTGCCCACGGTAACTTTAAGTACGATACTGTACCAGGTGTTTGCCACCACGCTATGTGTATAAAGCAACGTTGTCGATGTCAGATCCGGATAAAATTCCAGCTTCACGCGTCCGCTGTTGTAAACCAGCAGAAAGGGGTAATTCTGGGTATTGGGTGTTCCGGCGGTTTTCCATTGCATCATGGTGAAAACACTACCTGTTTGTCCGGCTGCCGGAGTTTGTGGCAGCTTGAACTTAAAACCAACAAAATAGGTTTGGCCGACGGAAGGCACTACGCCTGCCGCACCGAGTGCTTCACATCGTCTGTCGAGATCGTCTTTATGTATCTTCCACACTGTTCCTTCAGTGGCATCAGTTACAGCAGTTACTGACGACCCCTTTGTAGAGCCGTAATTACCGGCTGCATCCTGAAACTGAATCTGTTTAAATACACTGGTTCCGCCTGAGGCTGCCCCATCCCATAACAAAGTACGCGATGTTGCTTTGGCGGTGGCCCGTGCAGGGATGGGTTCGGGGATGTCGTCTTTGTTGGCACAACTAACAAAGATCCCTCCGGAAACAATGACTGTCGCAGCCATCAGAGCTGGGAAAAAGGTTGTTTTCATGATTTAGAGATTTAGTGATTAAATGGTTATAACTGAAACAAACTTAAATCATGAAGACAATAACCATGGGTGAAAATCCCAAGCATTATGGGGTAAAAATCCATTTGAAAGAAAATAATCATCCAAATATTCCCAGCATTGAATGATTCTTCTAAAAACAACTCAATTTTCACCCAAAATAGAGAGAATTACCACCCCTCATTAATGAATTTAGCAAATATTTTAGCGAACTATTTATTTTAAAAGCCTTAACTTAAAGGCGAGACAACAAATACCCAAAAACAATATCAAAAAACCAAACATTTGTGAAAGATTCTCAAACATTAAAAAAGACACTTAGTGCTACACACCTCTGGGCCATTGGCGTTGGACTGGTTATTTCAGGAGACTATTTTGGCTGGAATTATGGCTGGGGCGTGGCCGGCACGGTAGGTTTACTTTTAGCTACCGTGATTATCAGTATCCTCTACATCACTTTTATTTTCAGTTTTACCGAACTGTCGACAGCTATTCCATCTGCCGGCGGACCGTTTTCTTATTCTTTGAAGGCTTTTGGCGTTAAAGGCGGATTAATTGCCGGTTATGCTACCCTGGTGGAGTTTCTGTTCGCCGCCCCTGCTATATCCATGGCTTTAGGCAGCTACATTCATTTCCTATATCCGTCATGCCCTGCACTGGCCGTATCCATCGCTTCGTTTCTCGTGTTTACCGGCATCAACTTATTGGGGTTGAAAGAAGCAGCCTGGTTCTCATTAGTGATGACGGTACTTGCTATTGCGGAGTTACTGATTTTCATCTTCATTGCCGCACCGCATTTTAAGATAAAGACGTTTATGCATAACCCTCTCCCATTCGGTTTCGGCGGCGTTTTCAGTGCCTTACCCTTTGCCATCTGGCTATTCGTTTGCCTGGAAGGCATTGCCATGGTTGCGGAAGAAGTTAAAAACGGCAATAAAGCCATCGCGCGCGGATACATTTCCGCTTTGATCACTTTAATTATCCTGGCTTTTGCAGTGATGATTTGTGTGGGCGGAATTGCGCCATGGCAGGAACTCGACAACCTCGATTATCCTTTGCCCGAATCTCTGGGCATTATACTGGGCAGGGATAGCAAAATTACGCGTCTTTTTGCCGGAGTGGGATTATTCGGACTAATCGCATCTTTCCATGGCATTATCATCAGCTATTCGCGACAAATTTTCGCCCTTTCGCGGGCGGGTTACCTTCCCAAAGCGCTGAGCTGGGTAAGCCGGAAACGCAAAACTCCATATGTGGCGCTGTTTCTAGGAACTGCGCTGGGTATTTCTGCCCTTATGTTTTTCGATACCGGAAAACTGGTGATTCTTTCCACCATTGGAGCGGTTGTGGTGTACATCATCAGTATGCTTAGTTTATTTAAGCTGCGGAAAAGCGAGCCGGATATGAACCGCCCTTTCCGGGCGCCATTCTACCCTTATTTCCCGGCTATAGCACTTACCCTTGCCGCCATAACACTGGTATCGATGGTTTATGGTTATCCGGCACTTTCGGGTATATTCCTGATCGGGCTGGTGATTTGTTTTGCTGTATTATTGATCTCAAAGAAAATGGGCAACAACTCCATAGGCATAGAAGAAGCAGAAAATCATCATCAACATGAGTTATAAGTTTACCATCGGTCATTATGTATATGAGTTTGAAAATCTCAGGGTATTGCTGGCCAAGGCGAGCCCGCTACGATCGGGTGATGTATTAGCCGGGCTTGCTGCTGCAAGTGCCGAAGAGCGTATTGCGGCACAGATTGCACTGGCAGATGTGCCACTTGTCAACTTCCTGAACGAAGATTTTGTGCCCTATGAAAGCGACGAAATCACGCGGTTGATTATCGACGGGCAAGATCAGCAATCTTTCGCTGCTATTAAACACTTTACCGTGGGCGCACTGCGCGACTGGTTACTGAGTGACGAGGCGAGTGCAGCTGCCATAGAATCGATATCAAAAGGACTCACGGCAGAAATGGTTTCAGCAGTTTCCAAACTGATGCGAAACCAGGACCTGATATTGGCAGCGAAGAAACTGGAAGTGGTTACCTGCTTTAGAAACACCATTGGTTTAAGAGGACACTTATCCGTTCGGCTACAGCCTAACCACCCCCTTGATGATTTAAGGGGCATTGCGGCCGGGGTTATCGATGGTTTAATGTATGGCGCCGGAGATGCGGTGATTGGCATCAATCCGGCAACCGACAACCCGCATAAAATTGCAGAAATTATTCACATGCTCGACCGCCTTAGATTACAATTTGATATGCCGGTGCAAAGTTGTGTGCTTACGCACGTTACCACCAGCATTCAACTAATTGAACAGGGTGTTCCTGTTGATCTGGTATTTCAGTCGATTGCCGGTACGGAGAAAGCCAATTCGAGTTTCGGCATTAACCTGTCGATACTGGAAGAGGCACATGAGGCAGCACTTTCTTTAAACCGCGGTACCGTTGGCAAGCAGGCAATGTATTTTGAATCGGGTCAGGGCAGCGCGCTCTCGGCCAATGCACATTTTGGCGTTGATCAGCAAACCTGCGAAGTGCGGTCGTATGCCGTTGCACGCCGCTTTGATCCGCTTCTGATTAATTCAGTAGTAGGTTTTATCGGACCTGAATACCTTTTTGACGGAAAGCAGATTACAAGAGCAGCCCTGGAAGACCACTTTTGCGGAAAGCTGATGGGCCTGCCGATGGGCATGGATATTTGCTATACCAATCATGCGGCAGCAGACCAGGATGATATGGATAACCTGCTGACCTTACTTGGTGTTGCGGGAATCAATTTCATTATCGGTGTTCCGGGTGCGGATGATATCATGCTGAATTATCAATCGACTTCATTTCATGATGCCATGTACATCCGTAAAATCCTGAATAAACGTCCCGCTCCTGAATTCGATCGTTGGCTGCAACATCAGGGACTTTTTGATGCAAACGGTCCGAAGCCCCACACTTCAGCCAGGCAACTCCAGGAATTAACCTCAACCATACTGGGTTTATGCTAGAAAAAACAAACGAAATTGCCATAAAAGATCTCTGGGAAGAGTTGCGGCTTTTCACGGCAGCCCGCATTGCGCTGGGGAGAACCGGTGTGTCGTTACCGTTAAGCGAATCGCTGAAATTCAAACTTGCCCATGCGCATGCACAGGATGCGGTATATTCCGATATGGACGTCAATGCTATCGAAACAGCGCTTGATGGTTTGGGCATCACACATGTAATGGTGGAAAGCGGCGCAACCGACCGGACGACCTACCTGCAACGCCCGGATTTCGGCCGTAAACTCAGTGCCAACTCCACTGCATTACTTCAAAATAAAAGAAGTATTCAAAAAGATATCTGTATCGTGATTGCCGACGGACTTTCGGCCTTCGCTGTAAATGAAAATGCCGTAAAAGTAACTTCATTGTTCATGGAGTCGCTCAGTAGCAAGGGTTTTACCTTTACCCCTGTTGTACTGGCCAAACAAGCCAGGGTGGCCATTGCGGATGAAATTGCCCACCACCTCAATGCCCGTTTATCGGTGATTCTGATTGGGGAAAGACCGGGGCTAAGTGCTTACGACAGCCTGGGCGCATACATAACCTACACGCCGCAGCCCGGTTATACTGATGAAAAAAGAAACTGCATTTCCAACATCCGCGACCTGGGCCTCCCACCTGATATGGCAGCAGAAAAACTAAGAGATCTGGTACTGCGCTCCTTACAGCTTAAACTCAGCGGGGTAAACCTTAAAGATGATGATCGACCACTTTTATTATAAAAATGAAAAAAACTCTACTATTACTCGCAATGACCACGGTATCTGTGTTATCGTGCAAAATGAATACCCAGCAGCAAAAAGATCAGCTGCAACTCATGCCCGAGGCACCAGCCTGGGGTGCCCTATGGCAACAACGGGCGGCAGAATACCGCGCGCTGTCTTTTCAGGCCTATAACTTTGCCCGGTTAAGCTTTGATGCACTCGAGAGGAAGCCATCCGGAAAACCACTTGCTGTTGTGACCGACATTGATGAAACGGTGTTGGATAACAGTCCATACTACATTCATCAGGCCATTGCTAAAGCAAATTATTCTGATTCAACATGGGTACAGTGGACCAAGCAGGTACGGGCTGACTCGGTTCCGGGCGCCCCCTCATTCTTTAAGTATGCGGCATCAAAAGGAGCAACCATTTATTATGTCACCAACAGAATTCTTCAGGACAAGGCGGCGACGATTGAAAACCTGAAGAAATTTGGCTTTCCAAACGCCGATGAGGAACATCTGTTATTGCTGGAGACGACTTCCTCAAAAGTAGCACGCCGGGAGAAGATAGCGGCCGATTATGAAATCGGATTGCTTCTGGGTGATAACCTTGGCGACTTTTCAGGCCTGTTCGACAATCACGCAGAGCAGGATCGAAAACGATGGGTAGAGGAAAACCGAAGCCAGTTCGGGAAGAAATTCATTGTGCTGCCCAACGTGATGTACGGCAACTGGGAGGACTCATGGTATGGTAAAAAAACACCGAAATCCTTTACCGATAGCAACACCGTTTTGAATGGATTGATGAAGGATTATAAATAGGGGTTTTAAATTTCTATTTGCAGATTTGCGTGGGAGGTTGTTATGCTGGCTTATAGCACTCCAGGCTTCCCCGCAATAGTGTATAGGCCATATGCAACTGGTTTCTTACCGTTTGTTCGGAGATCGACATATTTTCAGCGATTTCAGTTATAGTAAGTCCTTTCTCCCGCTTTAACCGATAAACCATTCGCATGCGTAAGGGTAAACCCTTAATATTGGTTTCAATCAACTGGCCTAACTCTTTTGTGATAAATAACTCTTCCACGCTTTCTGTTAATTCTTTATCGGCAAAATCGGTTTGATTGACGTATTTGAACCTCACCAGCTCATGTTCGTATAAATGGAATATTTTGTTCCGCAAAATGGCATATAAAAGAGCGATTACACTACGCTGTTGCTCCAGCGTATCCATTCTACCCCAGAGCACGACAAAAGCATCCTGTACTAAATCTTTGGCAATAACCGGACAACCTACTTTTGAGACTGCCTTTTTGTAAAGCAGCATCCATGAAAATTTGAAGATATGATTGAAGGCGCGTAGTTTGTCAGTCTGTAAATGCCTCATAAAATCTCTGTCGAGATTTAATCTGTTGTATTCCAATTGTTGATGTTTTTTATGTTTCGTAACTAAGCAAAACGCAGCGGCATCCACCGCTGCGCTGCAAACCTGTTACGAATGGACTCATCCCTATTTTTTGTTTTCAGACCAGATTTCCAATTTCACCCATGTATTTGAAACCTGTAGAGTTGTCTTAAACAAAATATCCATTTCGTAAGGCAGGCTATCGGGGCCTGGTCTGACCCCAACGTCTTTCATGTCTTAAAAAGGGCCAACCGTCATCAACTACTAACCTGATTACGGAGGCCCCAGTATTTTTAATATTGTAATCCGCAGAAACTAAAGAACGCTTAAAAAAGCCTCCGCTGCAGAGAGACCAAAAACCGCTGCAGGGAGGCCGGACGTTAATTATTGGGTAATTTTTATATAAAAGTTTTTACTACCGGCGTTTGTATTATCCTTGGTATTGCTGAAATAGGCAAAAGTTGATTTGTAAGTACCCACTGCGGCATATTTGTATTCATAATAAGTAACTGCAGCACTTGCGAGGTTTTTAACCGTAGCTGTAGGGATATCCTGCGTTATTCTTCCTACATAAAGGGGTTTGGTAATAATCCAGCTTGTATTGGTTGGTAAGGTGGCTGCACCGCCGACAATAGTTAATGCCGAACTAGTTGCTGTCCATCGAGCTGAGGTTGGCGTCCATACATTGCCGTATCTGGTCCAGTATGATGCATCGTTAGCCAGGTTACTCAATACATAACTGAAATCACTTCCAATATTGGTAAGACTGTAGTTGCTGATTACCCAGGTACGCTGGGTTGAACCCGTTACACCGGAATATTTAAAAGCAAGGTATAGCACATCATCAGCACTGCTTACTAAATCAGTAACATCTACGTTTCCGGTACTCACCGCTGTGGCACTTGTTGCCAGCGTGGTGCGGGAAGTGATATCTGTCCAGTTTGCATTAACAACCGTAGCAGAATCTAAGCTTGCGAGGTTCTTAATTGCCAATACTTTAAAAGTATTGGCCTGGGTGCCGAATTGCATGGTTGTGCTAAAGGTTAAAATTAACTTACCCAAAGCTGACGTGCGGTTTCTGTTATCGTAGTTATTTCCAACAATACCTGACCAATGCGCGATATTATCGGCATATCCGGATACATCAAATTTGCAGGTATCGCCTAGTTTGAACACCAGCGTATCGCCAATAGTGCTTTTCGCATTCCTTACCGTAAAGTCGACAGTTGGGGCTTCTGCAGTAATTTCCTTTTTGCAAGCCATTATGACTATGCTCAGCAAAAAGCTTATATATAATATTTTTTTCATATCCATTTTTATTAATAGCCTGGATTCTGTTTTAATAATTTATTGATATTGAGCTCGTAGGTAGGTTTTGGCAATAACAAATGTTTCGATTCAATACCTGTGATGGTGCTCAATCCATAGGTATTTCCACTTATCCCATTGGCACTGGCATAAGTTCTGAAATCAATCATATCGTTTACAAAATTACCCCAACGAACAAGATCATATCTTCTGGAAGCTTCGTAACACATTTCGCGCATCCGTTCTGCTTTCAGAATATCGAACAAACCAGATTGGGTTAAACCAGAAGCTAAAAGATATTCTGTACCATTGGTAATAGTGGCAGTCGCTGTTGCTCTGGTGCCTGTGGTAGGCGCCGCAATTGTAATCGTTGGCGCACTGGTATAGTATGGACCAGAAGTGGTAATGGTTCCTTTGCTGGTTAGGCGAATTCCTGTAACTACTCCTGCTGTTGAAACCACAGCTGTCGCCGTAGCGCCACTGCCTCCTCCTCCAGTAATGGTTACTGCCGGGGGTGTTGTAGCGGAATAACCTGAACCCCCAAGTGTTACCGTAATATCTTTCAATATATTACCATACTTTGTTCCGTAAGCACGCTGACGTACCATTTCTATATCTTCTTTAGCTGCTGTAAGATTTGGACTCGCTTTTAAAATATTCGCTTCCGCCCTCATCAGCAACAAGTCTGCATAACGAATAGCGGGCCAGTTGGTACCATAATAACCGTTATTTCTTTGCTCTTGAGGGGCATACTCCCTACGGAATTTGCCACATCTCAATTGCCACAAATTAGTAACAGGCGTTGCTGTTCTGAATTCTGTACCGTTGACGATGGAGTAGCTATAAGAAAAATCGGCACAGTTCCAGTCTCTCCGAAGATCAAGAGATGTTTTCCAGGTGAGCTGACTGGTAGGTACAGTTTCATAACTATCAAACAACTTTCGGGTTGCCCATATCCAACCCACAGCACTATAAGAATACAGCGGCGTAACATTAGTGGATAGCGTTGAGGTGATACCAATTGTACTTCCGATATCACTGCTGGATTTGGTTGTTGCTCCAGCCGCCGCTCCCTGAGCTCCCCACTCCAGTATATTTTCTTTTACGTCATATTTATCCTGAAAGATATTGATGAAAACCTGCCTGTAGTCGACATTTAGTGCATGTAAACCCGAATTAACTACCTTATCTGCATAAGTCACAACATTATCGTATTTACTTGTATCTTTAATCGGATACCCCGCCCAATACAAATAAAGCTTGGCAAGCATCGCTTGCACAGCAGTAATGGTCACCACATCATTATATCCAAGAGATGCCGCAGTCCGACCTGCCAAAAGCGTTTCTGCTTCTTTAAAATCAGCTTCCATCTGCTGATAAATGGCTACCTGAGATGAAGAAGCTATATTAACATCATTAATTCCGGGGCTGTGGAGAATAAGCGGAACTTCACCGAAATTAGTTGTTAGAATAAAATAGCAATAAGCTCGTAAAAAGAGTGCCTGTCCTTTGATGTAGCCGCGTTGCGTTTCATCCATCGTGGGTTTGTTAATATTATCAATGAGGTTATTGGCCAGGTTAATGGCCACATAAGGATAGGCCCAGGTTGTTGCTACATAAGCATGCCCGGCAGTCCAGTTGCTATAGTGCATCCCACGGTTGTCCTGAGTTATTGAGCGGTTTGGAATCATTTCATCAGTAGTGCTGGTGAAGTTGAAGTTCAGTACCTGTCCGAACATCCGTGGTATCATCATTGTACCATAAACCGCGTTTAAGGCAGATTGCAACTGCGCAGGCGTTTCATAATAATTTACGGTGGAGTAAAAATCATTAGGTTCAGTATCAAGATACTTTTGGCAAGATGTGGTGATGCTTATCAGTAACACCAAAATAAAGCTATATAGATATTTCATGATTGATTTTATAAAAATTAAAATGTTGCATTCAGACCAAAAGTGACTACCCTGGCTTGTGGATAGGTTCCGTAATCAAAGCCTGGGGTTAGATTGCTTTGACGAGCCGACGACTCGGGATCCAACCCTTTGTAACCGGTAAGGGTTAGAATATTCTGGGCAGAAACGTTTAAGTTTAGTGCAGCCATGCCCACGCGTCTTAACACTTTTTGAGAAAAATTATACCCTAACCTTAGTGTTTTTAAACGCAGGTAGGAACCATCTTCAACCACTCGTGATGAATAATTGGCATTAGGCATTCCACCAGCCCTGAAATTATCGCTAGTCTGATTCTCAGGCGTCCAGCGGTTAGCATAACTTGCAAACTGGTTAAGGGATAGGTTAGATGCAATCCCACCTTCAAACGCATAACGGTTGGCATTAATGATGTTATTGCCATAGCTCCATTGCAAAAACACATTAAGATCCCAATTTTTGTAAGTAAAGTTGTTACTAAAACCTCCCACATGAATAGGCAAACCACGACCAATAATGGTATAATCATCAGCATTTACCACTAAGTCGCCATTTAAGTCTTTATACTTGATATCCCCAGGAAAAACCTTGTCTCTGGTGGTGCCATTGGTGGTAACGGTAGATTTGAGCTGATAAGTACCATTTGGCATTTTATCAAAATCACTGTATTGATATACACCGTCAAAGACTAAGCCGTACATATCACCAACAGAACGCCCTTTAACTGAGATATACGGTGACAAACTTGAATAGTTAGTATCAAAAAACTGACCCGAACCTGCCGTAAGTACATTGGTTCCCTCAGTAAGTTCAAGTATTTTATTTCTATTAAATGAGATGTTGAAATTACTCGTCCACCTGAAACTTTTTGACTGAATATTAGTTGTGTTGATGGTAACTTCCAGCCCTTTATTCTCCAGGCTACCCACATTTTTAAACCCCCTGGCACTTGGTATTCCAGATGCATAGGGTAGCAAAGCATTTAGTAGAAGATCTTCGGTTATGCGTTTATATATATCTACGGTTAACTCTATGCGTTTTTTAAGAAAACTTAGGTCCAAACCAATATTGGTCTGTTTATTGGTTTCCCATTTAAGGTCGGCATTGTCAGCTGCAGTAATCAGGAAACCCGACTGATATGGCAGTGCGTTGTAAGAATACCAGTACTCCTGGTTGGTTAAGTTAGCCTGTGAGGCATACGCAAAATCACCTACACGATTATTTCCTGATTCACCATACCCTAAACGAAGCTTCGCATCCGACAACCATTTCACATCTTTCAAAAATTTCTCCTGACCAAATTTCCAGGCTGCTGAAGCCGATGGAAAGTATCCCCACCTATTGCCGGGTGCAAATTTAGAGGATCCATCAGCCCTATAGCTGGCAGTTAAAAGGTATTTACCTTTATAATCATAATTGGCACGTGCTAAAAAGGATTGCAGTTTCCAGGTTGATGATGAAGAGGCGGCAGAGAGATTTGTTGCCGGAACCATGTCAATGGCATCTAATTCCATTGATTCATCAACAATTTGCTTCGCAGTTATCGATCGTGTTGAAGTTTTATTTGACTGAGTAGAATAACCCACCATAAAACTTACATTATGTTTCTTTGCAAACTTATTTGCATAAGTTAAAATATTGTCGTTGACCAGGTTAAAGGTCTTTACATTCCCAACTGTAGCGTTAGGTCCGCTGCTGGAATATTTACTACCTGATTGTGTTTGGGAATTATTGAAAATATTTGATTCGATATTACCGTTGTTAAAACCTGCAGAAATACGAAGCTTCAGTTTAGGGGTAATCAAGTACTCCCCATATCCATTGGTTTGGTTGCTGGTATTTTTGGTTTTCGTTTGCTGGTTGTTCAGGTTGATGAGTGGGTTAACACGATTATCCTGGGCACCGTTCGTGTCTATTTCAGGGTCATACAATTGGTTTAGCAAATCATCGGCTGTTAAAGTTCCTCCAATCGCAGTAACTGGCCTGTAACCCCAAACTGAGTATAAAAAGTTTGCTGATGCATATTGGTTATTAATATTCAGCTGTAGTCCAAAGGCTTCTGAATAGGAGTAATTTGTATTCACACCCACCTTAATTTTTTTCGAGATATTCTGATCCAATACCAAACGACCCTGATAACGTTTAAACCCTCCGTTTTTAACGCTACCTTGCTGGTCATTGTAGTTCAGCGACATGGAGTAGGTGGTTTTATCTGCCCCACCCCTGATGGCCAGATCGTGATTTTGATTTTTTCCGATCTGATAAATGTAATCTTGCAAATCATAACTTTCTACATTTTTATAGTCATCTAATGTGACGCCGTTAGCAAGATAGCTGGCATTAACTGTGGGGCTTTTCTCAACAATAAGTTTCACATACTCATAACCATCCATCAGTTCCATGTGCTTAGGTTTTTTAGTTAAACCATAATAGGCATTATAAGTGATTTTGGGTGCCCCCACCACTCCACGTTTAGTGGTGATTAACACCACACCATTTGAGCCTCTTGCGCCATAAATGGCCGTCGCCGAAGCATCTTTCAGCACATCAATACTTTCAATATCGGATGGACTGATGGAATTCGCCTCAGAACTTTCTGATGGGAAGCCATCAATTACGAACAAAGGTGAGTTATCCTGCGTAATAGAACCGGCACCACGGATTACAATATCTGCAACGGTTCCTGGTTGTCCATCACCTAAAGAAACCTGTACCCCTGCCACGCGACCCGCCAGCGCCTGGTCAAATGATTTTACAGGAGCTTTCTCAAAATCCCTCATATTTACCGATCCTACTGCACCTGTCAAATCCCCTCTTTTAGTAGTTCCATAACCTACAACAACTACATCACTCAAACCAGTTGAAGCTGATACAAGGCTTACATTAATAGTTGTCTTTGTCCCAACGAGTATAGACTGTGAAGTGTAACCCACATAATTAAATACCAACTGATCAGCGGGCGTTGCCGAAATTTTATACTTTCCGTTGGCATCGGTTTGCACAGCTGTTTTGGTTCCCTTCACCGATACAGACACTCCCGGTATTCCGGTTTTTCCTTCATCGATTACAACCCCGGTAATGCTCTTCGTCTGCGCAAAAGCGGCGGCACTGTTTAACAATAATAAGGCTACCCAAATCAGGATTTTCTGATGTGCAAAGAAATGCACCAGTCCCCGCTGTTTGGCCTTCAAGTAAATTTTACTCATAGTCTGTTTGTTTTGTTTGGTTATAATTGTTTGCTTTCCTAACCAGCCTGGTTCAGAATGGCTGATCTAAAAGCAAACTTACTGGCACTTTCCCATCCACTTGGGGTAATTTTCAAACTAAAAGGGGTGAAAATCCTAAATTTCTCGTGAAAAATACATTTTAACCCTATTTTAGTAGGGATAACAAGACATCCAAACAACAAAACCACCATTCATGAATTGTAGATTACTAACCTGTCTGCTCTCTTCTTTTTTAATAATCAGCATGCAAAGTGCTGCCCAACAAACGATATCGTTTGATCACCTTGGTGTGGAAAAAGGACTGTCGCAAAGTTCTGTGATCTCCATCGCACAAGATCAGCAGGGATTCATGTGGCTCGGCACCCGCCTTGGCTTAAACCGTTATGACGGTTATCGTTTTAAGGTATACCAGCACAATGAGAAAGAACCGACATCCATCTCCAATAATTACATTACAGCATTATATACAGACAGCAGGAAAACGCTTTGGGTAGGTACCATTTCAGGCCTCAACATTTATCATCCCGAAGACGATCATTTTGAGCAGGTATTAAATGATTCAAAAAAACCAAATACGCTAAAGGGCATCAGCATTAACTGCATCACGGAAGATAGAAAGGGTAATATCTGGATCGGCACACAAAGCGGTGTGTTCCTGTTTATAGATGGCAATCCAACACACTTGACAAGATACTTTAATCCTTCACAACAGAAACCAGCGATCAATGCAAGGGCAATCAAAGAAGATCACCTTGGCAACATTTGGGTGGGTACGGCTGCCGGCCTGTTTTGCCTGGTGCCCCAGGATCAGAAGTTCAGGATGGTCAGTTATCAGGCTAATGGGAAGGCAGGGAGTATCAGCGATAACAACATCACCTCCATTCTGGAAGACCGTACAAACCGGCTTTGGGTGGGTACACAAAGAAATGGCCTAAATCTATGGAACAGCAATTCCGCAACCTTTAGTATATTCAGCCATTCAGCCGCTGATTCACATTCCCTGGTGAACAATACCATTAGAAGCCTCGAACTGGATGACCAGGGCCGATTGTGGGTTGGGACGCTCGACGGCATCAGTATTTTAAATCAGCAGGGCACCTTCACTAATCTTCAATACGAGCCCGACAATAAAAGCAGCCTGAATCAAAACTCCATTTACAAGTTATACAAAGATAAAAACGGCTCGATGTGGGTGGGCACATATTTTGGCGGTGTAAACATCAATTACCCTTATCACACTTCTTTCAAAATTTACCAGCGAAGCAATGGCAGATCAAGTATCAACAACAATGTGATCAGCGGTTTTGCCGAAGACAATCAGAAAAATCTCTGGATAGGAACCGAAGGTGGCGGATTAAACTTTTATAACCATATCAGCCGGCAGTATGTTGCCTTCCTGAATACAGGGGCCGCAGGCGCATTGAGATCAAATCTAATCAAGAAAATATTCTACGACCGAAACGGCACGCTATGGGTGGGCACACATTCAGGTGGATTAAGTTGCTATAACTCCAAAACGGCTTCCTTCACGCATTTTGACCTGGGCACTGAAAAAGAAACAAATCTCCTTGATGAAATTGTGTCTATTGCAGAAGATCAACAGGGAAGACTTTGGGTGGCTACACAGCGGAACGGAATTAAAATCTCCAATACCACCAAAACTACTTTTTCAAATTACGCTTTACCTGCTGCGTTTCCAAAAGCTGCAAAGGTGAAATATATGATGATCAATGAACACGTATATTTCGGAACTACCTATGGCCTTTTCATTCTGAATCCATTACGCAATGAATTTTACAGCATTAACGATCCGCAAACCAAAGAACGGATCAATTTCTTCGTGAATTGTTTGCTCGAAACCAAAAACGGTGAAATCTTTATCGGCACCAATCATGCCGGCATGATAAAATATGACCAGCTACATCACCGCATCATCCGATATACTAAAAAAAGCGGCTTACCAAACGATGATGTTTTCGGGCTGATGGAGGACGAAAAAGGCAACATCTGGATTGGCACAGCCAATGGCCTTTCTATGCTGGATCAGCGAAACCAAAGCTTTAAAAACTATACCATATCGGACGGCCTGCCGGGCAACGAATTCAATAGCAATGCCTTTTTCAGAAAAAGTGATGGTGAAATGCTGTTTGGAGGTTATAACGGCTTTGCAGGCTTTTATCCGGATAAGATTCAAACCAATAATCAGCCATCTGAAATGACTTTTACCGATCTGATCCTCGACAATCAACCGGTTAAAATAAATGGAGAAGACCTGCTGTTGGAGAAAAACATTGTTCAGACTAAAAAGCTGGTATTGGGGAACGATCAGAATACTTTTACCCTCGACTTTGCCTTACTGAACTTTATTAAACCGGAAAAGAACCAGTACCTGTATAAACTGGAAGGCTTTGAAAAGAAGTGGAACCGCGGAAACATCCCTTCTGTTACCTATACCAATCTGCCTACCGGTAATTACCGTTTTCTGGTTAAAGGAATTAACAATGATGGAATTTACAGCTCCAATATGCTCAACATGGACATCAGAATTAAGCCACCGTTTTACAGTACCTGGTGGGCTTATTTGTTTTACTTGCTGGTGGCCGCACTTATTGTGGCATTGCTTCTACGCTACATTTTCCTGAGAGCCATCTTGTTTAAAGAGAAAGAAATAAGCGCACACAAACTTGAGTTCTTCACTAACATCTCGCATGAAATCAGGACGCCTTTAACTTTGATTTTAGGCCCTCTCGACAAACTCATCGAAGAAACACGCGATCAGTGGCAGTGGAATAAGGAACTGCAGCCCATTAAAAATAATGCCGACCGCTTGATGCGCCTGGTAACGGAGCTTCTTGACTTCAGAAAAGCTGAAAGCGGCAAAATGCAGCTGGAAGTAAGTCCCGGTAATATTGTTCAGTTTACCAAGGAAATTTACCTTGCCTTCCGCGATCTCGCTGCCGAAAAAAAGATTGACTACAGGTTTGAAAGCGCAGAGAGCGACATTAAATTATATTTTGATCAGAAACAACTGGAGAAGGTGTTGTACAATCTCCTATCGAATGCAATTAAGTTCGGTAATGAAAATGGCAAAGTCGTGGTAAGCCTGAGGCCGGAGAACGGAAGCGTAGCCATCAGTGTTTTTAACGAAGGCAAAGGCATTCCGCTCGACCAACAGTCTAATCTATTTGATGCTTTTTACCAGGTAAATCCCGGATTGAATATTGGCACAGGAATAGGTTTGTCATTTTCTAAAACCATTGTTGAACTTCATCATGGTGAGATTAGCTTTGAGAGCACGCCCGAAACGATTGAAAAAACAGGCTTTACCCGCTTCACTGTAATGCTGAAAACAGGTAAGGATTTTTTCAAAGCAGAAGACCTCGTGGAAGATGACCGCGAATATGAAGCCTTATCAGGCTATAGCTTCTCCCCTGTTGCGCTTAGCGAAGAGAATATTAATGTGGAAACAAGCCAGGATTCAGACTTTAAGGAGCGTTTCACGGTACTGCTTGTTGAAGACAATCAGGACATCCGGATCTTTATTAAAAGTTACCTGAGTCAGGATTACGATGTGGTGATTTGTGAGAATGGCCGTCAGGGCTGGGAGTATGCCGTTGAGCAGATTCCGGATATCATCATCAGTGATGTGATGATGCCGGAAATGGATGGACTTACCCTCTGCAGCAAGCTGAAAACAGATGAGCGCACCAGCCATATTCCAATAGTTTTGCTTACCGCAAGGTCGGCCTATGTTCACCAGATCAGCGGATTGGAAACCGGTGCAGATGTGTACATGACCAAACCATTTAACATCCGTTTGCTTAAAGTTCACCTTCAAAACCTGTTGGCTACACGCGAGAAGATCAAGAGCAAATTTAGCAACGTCATGGTGCTGGAACCTACACATGTAGTGATCAGAAAAGCTGATGAAGATTTTCTGAATAAACTGATCGCAACCATCGAAGAAAATATTGTTGAACAATTTGATGTTCCCTTCTTAGCAAAAAAGATGGGCATGAGCCAGCCGGTACTCTATAAAAAGCTTAGGGCACTTACCGGCATTTCTGTTAACGATTTTATAAAGTCTATCCGATTGAAACGTGCCGCACAGCTATTGAATTTAAGGTCAGGCAGTATTTCCGACATTGCCTATTCTGTTGGCTTTAATGATAGAAAATATTTCAGTGTAGAGTTTAGAAAAGTTTTTGGCGTGAGCCCCAGGGAATACCAGAGTGGAATGAAGCAGCAGGAAGATTTAGGCAGTGAGACCTGAGAGCAGGGCTTAGCGAAATGAAATAACTAAAGCCGGGTATTGGCTGCCCGGCGTTAGTCATTCTTAACAAGAAATTATTTCAGCGTTACTCTAAGCGTATACACTGGTATTTTGCTGAGCTTTTTAAAATTCGCAGGGAGGGTAACGGAAACACCACTATCAGTTTGTTTCCAGGTTACTTTTTCTTTGCTCCCGAGTAATTCAACACTGGAAATAGAAATGCCTTTTAAACTTTTGATATCGAACTGCTTTTTATCCCAGCTTCTCAATAATACAAACACGTCATTACCTTTTTGTGTAAAGAAAATATCCGGAGAAAGAAGTTTTGGAGTGGCATCATAAACGGCGTCGGCCATTTTTCCTTCTACCTTCGGCTTATTGATAACTGCATTTTCGGCTTCATTTCCTTCGGCAGGTATTCTATAAGGTTTTGTACCGGTAATGGCTTCTGAATTGATGCTCATCCAGGCACCAACAGAATCGAGCCTTTTGGTAGCCCATGAAGGAAAAGTGCCGTCTCCTTTAGGACCTACATTGAGTAATAAATTCCCATTCCTGCCCACCACATTAATCAGATTTCGAACTAATAATTCTGCTGACTTCCAAGTACTGTCATGCCTATTATACGACCAGTTTTGGCCAATAGTAATACAAGCTTCCCATGGTTTAGTGGCCGATGCCTGAAGTTTTTGTTCGGAAATTTCAAAGTCACCCCTGCCATTGCCAATTCTACTATTGATTAAACATGCGGGTTGAAGTTTGTTAATTAAACTGCGAAGTTCAGCGCTTTCATTTTTGCTGATAAGTTCGGGTGTATCGAACCACATTACAGCAATATCGCCGTAATTGGTTAAAAGTTCTGTGATCTGTGGTTTAACTTTACGTTCGAAATAACGGTTAAACACCTTGGCATCTTCATCAGGATAATCCCAGGTATTGCTTCTGCCTGCCTTCTGCGGCCAGTTAGTAGGTACATCAGGATCCTGCCAATCCCGTCCCAGAGAATAATAAAGTCCAAGTTTCAGCCCATATTTTTTGCACGCTTTTGCCAGCTCCGCCAATGGATCTCTTTTAAAAGGAGTATAATTATAGATATTATATTCGCTGGCTTTTGAATGGTACATGGCAAAACCATCGTGATGTTTGCTGGTATACACAATGTATTTCATGCCTGCAGCTTTAGCCTGTTTTACCCACTCCTCCGCATGATATCTCGTAGGGTTAAAGTCCTTTCCAATTAAGGCATAGGTTTTTAATGGGATTTTTTCGTACATCATAAAGTGTTCGCCACCCTTCGTTTTATGGCCTTCCCAGTCGCCAGCAGTTTGGGCGTATAAGCCCCAATGGATGAACAGACCGAATTTAGCATCCTGAAACCAGGAAAGATCGGGTTTAGTTTGCTGAGCGAGTGTGGTAGTCCCATACAGGAAAAGGATTACAAAAAATGAAATGCTTTGTTTCATGTAGTTTTAAAAATTTGATTTATGCGTAATTTTAATTGTTTCACAGTTGTTTTGGCTCACCCTAAATTCATTAACTAAGTTAGTGTGGTTTAAAATGATAAAGGGGTGAAAATTCCGTTTAAAAAGGGGGATATATCATACAAAATTGGTAAAAATCCGGTTTTAGGATTTTATGATATAGTTTCCAAGGTCCACACCGTCATCGCGGAGCATATTCACTTTTAACTCATTAGCATCGGCATGGAGCTGAATCAGCGTACGCTTACCGTCTTCAGGTCCCCCACCAATAATCAACGGATAGCTATGCTGCTCATCCGGCGGATGTATACCGTAGGTATGCGTATGCCCGGAAAGCACAATATCGACTTTATATTTTTCGAACAGCGGGTGAAACAGTTTCCGCACATGCGTGGTTCCATGTTTTTCGTCGGAATTAAAGTGCGGAATGTGCATCAACACCACACGGTATCTGGCCCGTTTAAAGGCCTTGCTCTTCATTACCGATTCCGCCCATTTGCCCTGTTCTACTCTATAATCATCAAAATCAACTACACCGGCATATTCATTATGTGTATCAACCTTGTCTTCACCCGTATCAAGTACCATAAACTGCACCGGACCCCAGTTGAAGGTAGAATAAAACTGATTGGTGTGGGTTAGGAAATAACGGTCGAACTGCCGGGCATAGCGTCCCCTGGTTTCGTGGTTACCACGCACGAACATAAAAGGCTTTGTGGAGCCCAGCGATTGTAAAACCGGTTTAATGAAGTGATCAATAATCTGCGGTTCATTGTGCACAAAGGTGAAAATATCACCATTGAAAAAAGTAAAATTGAATGGTTTATTTTTATTTAGGCTGATCAGATGCGGAATAGATTCAGGACGATCGTGCGTGTCGTTCAGGATCAGCATCGAAACTTCTTTTGCATGCTCATCGGCCGCCGTAAAGGAAAACACCTGGCTTTCTATTGTCAGTCCATATTTTGGGAAAGAAGTAAAGCTGGTGATCTCTTTGGAGCAAACCTTGTAATAATAGGTTTTACCCGGTTTAAGATTTTTGAGTATGATTGTGTTTACAGTATTATCGGCCTCCACAAATCCGAGTTTAACCTGTGGAGTAGCGATGTTATTTAGATTTTTATCTTCCCCATAAGCCACCCAGCTTTTCCCGGGTTTATTGGTCATCCATCGAACAATGATTTCGTTAGGCGAAAAGCATTGCAGATAGGGCTGCGTGAGAAACTGATAATCCTTATCAGCCTGGCTGGTTGCTGATTCACTGGATTTGACCTGAGAAAATGCAGGTAATGCACTACCTAAAAATCCTGCCAAGCCAAGGTTGGATAACTTTTTTAGGAAACTTCTGCGCGGGGGTTTCTGATTACTCATTTTATTTGCTGATTTGTTACCAGCAAATTTATCTGGAGCACTTCAATCCAATGGGAGAAAATCCTAAGCAATTAGGGTGATAAATGATTAAATGATAGAAAACTTTATCAGGATATATTGGGTGAGCCTGGGCTAGGTATGAAGGCATATTAAAGGCATAATTCACCTTAAATACAGTATAACTTGTCCGTGTTTCGTACGTACCTGGAACGTGTCTCGAACGTGTCTGCTACGTGTTTTCACATTCATGGCACGTTTCACCCCAGCTTCAGGGATGCCTTTGAACTGTATCGGTTATATGCCGTGGTGCCTTTGTGGTCGAAGGAATACAGGAGAAAACCCTTGCCTGGCAGAAATACATGTGTGATCTTACAAAGCTATCTTCAGCAATTTTCCCCCTAAATAGTTAGAATATTAGCCCTATTTGCTCAAGGTCCGTATCTAAATTTAGATTATTCAACACTGATAAAAGTGGAGGATAACCGATAAATCAAAAAACAAAAAAATGAAAACTAAAATGATGATTGTATCGCTGGCACTAGGCTTGGCAGGATACTCCCAAATGAATGCGGCGAAAGCGGCCGGTAAAGTAATCAATTCTATGGAAAATGCAGTGTTAAAGGTAAGCCTTACCGGAACGGATGTAAAACCATACCAGGAAACAAACCCTGGTAAGGCTACAAAACCAGAGGAACCCAAAGTAACGGTTTTCCAGGGTTGCAGTAACGGCGGCTGGTCTGCATCTTTCGGCGTAGGCAAGTATACTTTAGCAGAACTGGTTAAAGCAGGTGTAACCAAAAATCAGATATCATCTGTGACTGTGCCTGAAGGGCTAAAAGTAACGCTTTACAAGAGCGAAGATCTAACTGGTGAATCAACAGTGCTTACATCAAGCAAAAAATGTCTGGTTGATATCGGTTTCAATGACAATGTTTCTTCCATTGTTGTTTCCAAAAAGTAACAGAATACAGGCACGACTGCTTACGCAGTTGTGCCTGTATCATTTTTACCGTAACTAAAAAGCTAATCATGAAAAAAACAAATCTAATCCTGCTACTTGCAATACTTATTCTTGCATGTAAAAATGATGTTGAAAAATCTGGTTTAAGCCAGGAAAATTTAGTCGAAGCCACTGCTAAAGATGCTTCGGTGTCTGCAGCTGCTGTAATGGAAACCGTTTATGACACTCGAACGATTTACTTTACACGGACAAATGGAGGATACCCCCTCAACTACTGGAACACTGATTTTGGAAATGATAACTCAGCATACAGTGGTTCATCTTCATTAAATACTGATGAAGTCAGTCGGTTGTATACCGAATCCAATACTTTGAGGGTAAAATTACTGGCGAATAAAATTGGGGATGATGGTGGAATGTGGTCAAATGCTACAATCGGACGAAGCACTACAAGAAAAATATTACAATATGACGTAAAATTTGGTTATGTAAAAGAACCATTTGTATGGAGTTGGGGAGGTAAAATCCCTGGTCTTGGAGGCGGCACAACTTACACCGGATGTGTAATTACAACAGATGGTAACGGGTGGTCATCAAGGGTAATGTGGAATACAGATGATGCCGGCACACCTTATCTGATGCCATATGTGTATTACGTAGATAAGCCTGCCACCTGTGGAGATAATTTTGGTGCAAAGTATTTTGGAGGCGACGGCACAGGTTTAAAAAGCGGGAAGTGGTACAGAGTTAGAATGGAAGTTACGCTCAATACCTCTACAAATGCCAATGGAATATTAAAAATTACAGTAAGCGAAAACAATAGCGGAACATGGTCATCACCGCAAACCCTGATTAACAAAACAAATATTCGTTATGCGACTACAGCTGCTGGACGCGAAATTGACGAATTCATAACAGGGGTTTATCGGGGTGGATCGACATTGAGTTGGGCGGCTCCGGTTGACGACTTTATATTTTTAGATAATGTCTCCTGGTCAAATTAATTCAAAATGTATCATTGCAATCCTCAGGTCTAAAACGCTTTGTTTACTTAATATGTGCTAAATACGATTCAATCACACCTGAAAAATAAAAATAAACTGTGCATTCAGTGTGAGTCTGCACAGTTTATTATTTCGTGGATTTCCTGAAAACATTATCCAGCTCCCGATAATATCTAATTTCCCGAAATCAAAAGTTTATGACCGATTGACCTCAGGTTAACAATTGAAATGGCACTGTCGCCGGAGAGCTTGCGTTTTAGTTTAGAAACGCAAACATCCATGCTTCTGGCCGTATAATAATCCAATCTTCCCCAAATCAAACCGAGTGATTTTTCCCTCGGCAGAACATCATTTTTATGTAGCAGTAGCATTTCGAGCAAGGCTGTTTCTTTTAAAGTCAGGTGATAATTATCTACGGGAGTTGATAGTTGCTGATCGCCAACGCTTAACCTGCTGTTTCCAAAGTTGAATGCGGCTTCACCGGTCTGCCACAGGCGCTTGTGATCGTCATTCAGGTAGTGAAGCAATTTTGGCATAAATTCATCGAGATCGAGTGTTTTTTTGATATAGCCCGTACCACGAATGCCCAGTTCAAACAATACGGTTCTACTTGGTGGTATAGTTCCCCAAAAAAGCAAAATAACATCAGGATATTTCCTGCGTATGCTGCCAGCTACGTAATAAGGATTATGGTCAGGGACATCCATATCCAGGATACACCATTTTGCTTTCAGGTTTTCCCCGCTGTTTAATAAATCTTCTGATCTTTGAAAAGCAACAACAGGAAGTTTCCGGTCAAGCATTCCTTTAAGGATGGTTTCACGTACTACCCCCTCCCGTTCTAAAAAAAATATATTTTCCATGGTGATATGTTATGCCCAGGCTTTGCCTGATGATAAGCGGCGGAAAAATACCAACCAGATGGAAGTTTATTTTACATATGCGACACAGCGCAGAAATTCTGCGACCAAACACGGGGAATTTTCGACAACAGCACTACACTCCTATTTGATCTTCACTGCTTTTCTACGCTCTCTATTGAGGCCAGTCTGGGAGCGCAGATTGCTGGGGCAACCATTCGTACGCCTGTCCCTTAGGTTTCAAATGTCCTAATCCCGGCCAAAGCAAATGGTAGGAAAACACAAGGGGTTTCGCTGCAGCTAAATCACTCAGTACTTTTTTACGGGATGTGATGGCCAGTTCAAAATCAGTATCACCTTCAAAACCCCATTCCGGATGTTCGATGACCAGTGCTGCTGAATGCACCAGATCGGCCAGGTGAAAAAGCCGGTCGCTACCAGCATACACCTCCAAAATACAGTGCCCTGGTGTATGCCCCGGGGCGAGATGAACCCTTATACAGCCGAAAAGTTCATCACCATCTCCGACCAGATATAATCGGGATTTTGCTGCAGTAATATTCTTTTTGGCTACTGAGACTACCATACGCTTCAATTCTTCATCTTTAATTTTACTTTTTGAGAAATCCTGTTGGTCTGCCATCCAAAAGTCGTGTTCGATTTGTGATAAATAGATCTCAGCATTCGGAAACACCAACTTGCCAGCCTCATTAGTCAATCCACCTATATGATCGGGATGCGCATGGCTGATGACTACATCGGTAATATCGGAAGCCTTGATACCGGCCTTCTCAAGATTGGGTACCAGCCACCCTGAGTTTGCACCAAAACTGGTTCCGCAGCCGCTGTCGATCATGATCATCCGGTTTCCTGACTTGATGATCATGATATTTATACCGAGGTCTACCATTTTTTTCGAAGCAAAATGAGCTTCAAGCGCCTGATTAACTTTTTTAGGGTCAATTCCGGGAGCGAAGTTGGGTTGAACCGGGGTCATCGGAATGTGACCATCCGTAACCAGTGTAATTTCAAGCTTGCCAAGCTTAAATCGGCTGTAACCCCTGATCTCCTGCTTTGTTTCAGACATGGCATAAATTACTTTTGTATTAACCACTGCCGCTAAAGCGAGTAGCGCAGATTGTTTTATTGCTGTCCTTCTGTCCATCTTTTTTCTTTCAAAACTAGCATATTGGTATATTTGCATCAAGTATGTACTTTTTTGTAACCTACATACCTTTTGTAATCTATTGCTGATTATCAGCAAATTAATTTTTGTCTGTCATGAAAAATGAACATGTTAAAGCCTATTGTGCAGTTGATTTTGCTTTTCAACGCATTGGTGGCAAATACCGTGGAAGGATATTATGGTATCTGAATGAGCACAAGGTTTTACGATATGGGGAGCTTAAACGTTTATTGAAAGGCATTACCACTAAAATGCTGACCCAAACCTTAAGGGAACTGGAACAGGACGGATTGGTTTTCAGAGAGGTATACCTGGAAGTACCGCCTAAAGTAGAGTATTCTTTGCAACCTGCCGGCACAGCGCTTATTCCGATCATTGATCAGTTGAGGCAATGGGCAGACCACCAGATACTTGAACTGCCGATAGCGGGAGCAGCTACGGAATGCTGATATTTTCTTAAATTGCCTTACACTTCCCTGAAAGCCAGCTTTGTTCTTCTGCATTTAAAAACGGACTTAACTGGCGGTACACTTCCTGATGGTATTCATTGAGCCAGCTGATTTGTTTTTCGTTGAGCAGGCTTCTTACAATACAGGAGGTATCAATATGTGCAAGGGTAAGGGTTTCAAAGCTTAGGAATTCGCCAAAATCAGTGGTGTGGTCTTCAATAGTCAGGATCAGGTTTTCAATTCTAACCCCATGTTTTCCGTTACGATAAATTCCAGGTTCCATGGAGGTTAACATGCCGGCTTCAAGGGCAACCGGGACATTTGAGGGCCCGATATTCTGTGGGCCTTCATGAACGTTGAGAAAGTAACCTACCCCATGCCCTGTACCATGCCCGTAGTTGATGCCATGCTCCCACATTTGTTTACGGCAAATGCCATCAATCTGGTATCCGCGGGTGCCTCTGGGAAACTTAGCCATCGAACCGGAGATCATCGCGGAAAGCACCAGCGTATAATCCATCATTTCTTCTTCGGTTAATGCACCAAGGGGTAATGTCCGCGTAATGTCTGTTGTACCGTGAAAGTAATGACCGCCTGAATCTAGCAGATACAGACCTTCAGGTTTAAGTTTTATTTCATCCCGTTGATCTGGCGAATAGTGTGGCATTGCGGCGTTAGGGCCATATGCAGAAATAGGTGCAAAACTTGGCCCTGCATAGGTTTGCTGTGCTGCACGGTAGGCCGTTATTTTCTCAGCCGCCAGCCACTCTGTCACTTCACCTGAACCCGCATTTTCTTCCAGCCACTTGAAAAAACGCGTGATTGCTATCCCATCTTTAATCATTGATAAGCGGATGTTTGCGACTTCAACATCGTTTTTAATTGATTTTAAAGGCGCAATTAAACTATCGCCAAATTTGCATTTGACCTGCCCGGGAAGTATATGTTGAACCTGATAGCTGGTTCTCTTCGGATCGATCAGGACTTCGGAAGTAATGGGAAGTGGTGCCAGATGACCTTCAAAATCATCATAAGGATAAATAAAAATACCCTGTGCCTGAAGGAAGCTTAAATCCGGCTCACTTAATTTCCCTTCCGCAAGGTATAATTTAACTTCAGCGGTTGTGACAATGGCAAACCCGACTACAACCGGGTTGAAATTAACATCCGATCCACGCAGGTTAAACAGCCAGGCGATTTCATCAAGGGCAGAAAGGATTAAAGTATTTGCTTTCTCCTGCTTTATTTTATTCCTCAGCTGATGTAGCTTTTCGGAAAACGACATTCCGCATGCGGTTTCATCCAGCAAAAACGCTTGTTGCGAAGGCATTGCTGGCCTTTCGGTCCAGATCTCAGAGACAAAATCGACACTTTTCAATGCCACCTTTTTGTGTGAAAGGCCTTCTTCTATCTGTGCAACCAGTGAAACAGGAAGCAAGCGGAAATCAAAAGCTACTGTAGCGCCCTGTGCAAGCGAGCCGTTTAGCCATTCAATATATTCGGGCTGATACTGCACCTTCAGCTTAACCAGTTCAAAGCCTGTGTTATTTAATTCTTTTTCGGCCTGCTGAAAATACCTGAAATCTGTCCACAAGCCAGCAAAATCGTGTGTGACTACCACCGTGCCCATAGAACCCGTGAACCCACACATAAACCGGAGTTGTTTGTAAAACTCAGGCACATATTCACTGAGGTGAGGATCGGCTGAAGGAATAATACAGGCATCTACCTGATGCTGTTGCATTAATTTTCTGAGCTGGGAAAGATTTTCCTGATGGTTCATGTTTGATACGTGGTGTTGACCTGTTGTTTTCAAAACTACAAAAAGGAAGGGAAACTTGATACTCAATTCTTGCTACTTTATTCGTAATTTTGCGCCAATGATTTTTTACAAAACTGACGAACAAGTAGAACTGATGCGAATCAGTGCACTTTTGGTGAGCGAAACGCTGGCCGAAATCGCGAAGATATTACGTCCCGGCCTGGCCACGATTGAAATAGACAAACTGGCGAATGAATTCATTTTGGATCATGGTGCCGTACCTTCATTTTATAATTATAGTGGATTTCCCCACCACATCATCACTTCTGTTAATGACGTAGTGGTTCACGGCTTTCCGGGTAAAGAAATTTTAAAAGATGGTGATATCATTTCTGTAGACGTTGGTGTGATTAAAAATGAATACCATGGCGACCATGCCTATACTTTTGTAATTGGCGATGCAAGCGAGGAAATTCTGGATTTAGTTAGAACAACTAAAGAGTCGCTATTTGTAGGAATAGCTGAAGCTGTTGTTGGTAAAAGACTAGGTGATATTGGTTTCGCCATTCAGAATCACAATGAGAAAAAGGGTTATGGTGTGGTGCGGGATTT
This sequence comes from Pedobacter frigidisoli, assembly GCF_032678525.1. Classification (GTDB taxonomy): domain Bacteria; phylum Bacteroidota; class Bacteroidia; order Sphingobacteriales; family Sphingobacteriaceae; genus Pedobacter; species Pedobacter frigidisoli_A. The sequence goes on along the minus strand of NZ_JAVTSE010000001.1, from coordinate 612,528 downwards.
TGTTGGCCACGGATTGGGAAAAAGTATGCACGAGGATCCTCAGGTGCCTAACTATGGAAAACGCGGATCGGGTTTAATGCTAAAGGAAAACCTTGTGCTAGCCATTGAGCCCATGATTAACCTTGGCAAGAAAGAGGTATACATTGAGAAAGACGGATGGACGGTGAGAACGAAAGACGGAAAGCCTTCTGTTCATTTTGAGCATGATGTATGCGTTAAAAAAGGTAAGGCATTGATCCTGTCAGACTATGCTCCTATTGAGGCCGCAGAAAAGAACAACAGCAATTTGAAGTTTATAGGATAACAGGCATTCGCTATACTCATTTCGAAATAAAAAAGGAAGTCCCGCTCAAATACGAGCAGGACTTTTTTCCTTATGGTCATCATAACAAAATCATCAGTAACGGGGTTACTTCATTTCTTTCAGATAGAACGTGAGCACCCCTCCCGCAGTAAGTTCTTTGTGCGAAATCTGATTACCCGCGAGGGTTTTCCCGTTCAAGGTTATCTTAGCGATATACATCGCATTTGAGCTGCTTTTGACGCGGTTAATTCTGAGTACTTTTCCGTTTGAAAAGCTCAGGCTGGCCTGTGTAAATGCGGGTGATGTCATCTGGTAGATACCGGAAACCGGATCTACAGGGTAGAAACCCAAAGCAGCAAATACATACCATGCCGACATTTGTCCTGCGTCATCATTTCCGCTTAAGCCACCCGGTCCATCACTATACTCTTCATCTAAAATCCGGGTTACTGCCTGCTGAGTTTTCCAGGGCGAGTTGGTAAAGTTGTAGAGGAATGGGATCTGATGCCCTGGTTCGTTTCCATGCCAGTATTCTTTTTTCTTAAAAATCGAATCAAGCTCATTTTCCAGCTGTTTTTGCCCACCCATTAATTTAATTAATCCGGGCATATCCTGTGGCACATAGAAGGTATACTGCCTTGGCGTACCTTCGGTGATATAGGGTTCACGATGATCAGCATAAAATGGCTGATACCATTTTCCACTGGCATACCTGCCGCTCACCATTCCCACTTCCTTATTGAAAACGTGCTGATAATTTCCAGACCTTTTCATCAGTGTGTTGTAGTCGTCAGTTTTACCTAAACCTTTAGCCACCGTTGCGAGCGCGTAATCATCATAGGCGTATTCAAGCGTTCTGCTTACCTGCTCTTTTTTATGAAAGGCGTTGGGAATACTGTCTTCCATTGGGATGTATCCATATTTCAGATAGCTGTTTATCCCCCTCCTCCCTTTGCCATCCAGATAACTCGCAGAATCGGGCATATCAAACGCATTTTGCCTCATCAAACGGTAGGCCTCATTTACATCATAATCCCTTATACCTTTATTGTAGGCGGAAGCCAGGAAAGCCGTACTGTGGTCGCCAATCATTGCAGCGGTATAGCTGTTCCAGCATGGAAAAATAGGCAACCAGCCACCTTGCTGACCTTTCAAAACAAGTGACTTGGCGAATGCATTTGCATATGAAGGATTTAGCAACTCCACTAAAGGCAGCTGCGCGCGGTAAATATCCCACATGGAGAAATCATCATAATAATCACCCTTATCGATTACCTTACGCTGGTAGTTGCCCGAAAAGGCAGGATAACCACCATCAACATCATTAAACAACCGGGGATGCTGTTTTGCATGATACAATGCGGTGTAGAAAATTCTCTTTCTCTTTTCATCCTGATCAGTAATATCGATCTGCGAGAGCGACTTCTCCCAAACTGCAGTTGTTTTGCTTAGCACCTGTTCAAAGCTATCCGTATTGATTTCCGATTTCAGGTTTAGCTTTGCGGACTCAACACTTGTAAAAGAGGTACCTGAGTATACCAGGATAGACTCTCCTTTTTGAAGTTTGAAGCCCACATAGGCGCCAATATCTTTCTGATTGCCGATGGATTGCTGATGAAGGATTTTTTCTTCTGTAAATACCCCGCTGTTGCTGAAGCCACGCTTAATCTGTGTAAAGAAGTATCCGCTAAACCCCGCAGGCTGTCCCCATCCCTGATAGATGCGATGTGCCGGATTGTAACCAGTAACCTCCCCTTTAGTTGCGTCAATACGAATTGCCCCTTTTTTCTGGTCGCTGTTTGGTGTAATGAGCAGGTAAACACTATCGGCTTGTAATGCAGTAATTTTCATTACGCTACTCCGCAGCGTAGCGGTAAGCTCAACCTGAAGATTGTAACGGGGCAAATTCACTTTATAATATGCCGGGGTAGCTACTTCTCCGCTATGGCTGTAATCATCTGCATAGGCAGATGGCAGGGTTTTAAGTTTACCCGAAATGGCCATTATAGTGAAACTACCATAATCCTGTGTACAGGAACCACTAATCCAGTGACTGCCCCTGAAGCCGTAGATTTTTTTATTGTTGTAATAGTAAGGCGCCAAACATTTTGTTTCAGAAAGCTGCGTTTGCGGCGTCCATTGTGTCATGCTAAATGGCGGTGCCACCGCAGGGATGGTATTGGCAAGGCGTTCGGTTTTATCTTCAATATGCTGACTTGCAGATGTTGTACTTGCTGAAGTGCCGGAGAATGGCTGTACGTATTTAATGAGTTGTTTTTGCGCGAAACTTTGATTGCACGCAAGCGCTATTAAAGCCATCAGTAAAAACCGGTTACTGCACTTAAAAAAATTATTCTGATAGGGTAACGTAAGCATCTTAATTATGATTTATCTTCATTTTGCATGGCTGGTGCCAGCTATTTCTCTGTATTTTCTGTGTAACTCAATGACGGTATTTATTGCATTTCCTTTAGGATTTAAAGGATAATCTTTTCGTGTATTTACCCACTTCCATTCCCAGGCGCTTATTTCATCTTTGAACTGATTCAGATCAGCTTCCTTCCCTTGTGCCATAGATTGTTCCAGTTTGCTAAAAAACTGCTCCCATCGTGGCTTGTAAAAATCAGAGAGTAAACCACTCCATTGTCTGCAGGCATATTCATTCAACGGACTTTTAGCATCGCCCCACAAAGTAATCAAATCTTTGGCATTCATTTCATATAAAGATCTTTCTTTGGCTGTAGTGCCCCAGGCCCGTGCCTGACTTACCCAGGGGCCAAGCATAAAATCTTTTCTGGTAGCCAGTAATCTGTCGAGGTCATCGATAAGCTGCAAAAATTTATGACTTTCAGTCTTGAAGGTTTGAAGATCTTTCTTCCGATATGCTTCAACAAATTTACGCTGAACCGGTAGCGCATAGTTGGCCAGAACCTGCCGGGTTACATCTACCAGGTCGTATTGAAAACCATCATTTGTTTTGCATGCCGCACTTGCTTTAATCAGTTCGTCCCATGCGGGTAATAAATCCTTTTCGTGATAATTAAGTGTTGTTTTTGCCCATCTTGAAAGGGAATCTAAAGTTGGCCTTGCCTGAATAATAGATTCGGCCCCATCTCTGATATATCGGTCTTCGGGCACTTTATATACCGTTTGCCTCAAAATCAGCCATGCTGTTATTGCATTTACATCAGGGGTTCCATAGCGGTTACGGACGAATTCGGGCAACCAGTTATCAAGGTTAATCGGTTTCGAGGTCCATACATTAGCCATCATAAGTTCATAGAGTACCGGGTTTTGTTCAATCCCTTCCATGCTTAGGCCAATGCCTTTCATTTTTCCGCTTTGCGGATGGCGGAGTGCGGCGGCGGGCTGCGTTGCTACGACATCCATGCGGCCGAACAAATTGGTATTTCCACCGAAATTATGGAGCATATTCCAGATCCAGGGCTTACCATAAAAGCCATTAGTTCGTTTCCAAACGGGTTCAATTTCGGTAGCCAGATCCAGCAGAATCATTTTATCATCGGGGACGGCACGTAGAAGGGCTTCTGTCTGCGCTTCTTTCCAGAACTTTCTATCGCTATAAAACAGCCAGCCCTGCATTACCCAAATGGCCCGGGGATCTGCAGCCGACATACCACCATATACTTTTGCAGACAGTTCACTTAAAAATCCAGGGTCGGATGATGGGGGCTCATTTTCATTAAAAGTATCTGCAGAATACAGGTGGTCGGTTCCCAGAAGTGCTGTTTGTTTCTGCAGGAATTTCTTTCCGATTGTTGCAAACATCGGGTCTCCGGCATCCAGGATATAGGTATCGGCAAAGCCGTTGGTCCAGTTTGTGGCTTTCAGCTTTGCATTTGGGAATTTTTGTTTAAAAGCAGCCGGAACGTGACCGGTAAATGCGGGCAGAACGGGTTTCATCCCCAATGAACGTGCCCGGGCCAATATTTTCTTTTGTAGTTCGAAATGACTTTTCATCCAGCTTAGGGGAAGCGGGCCACCCCAGCCATCGATATTACCCATCCAGAACCAGGAAAAATAAGCCGGCCCGGTAAAGAAGCCCTTTAATTCATCGTCAGAAAAACCCATTTCTTTATAAAGCAGATACCAGGTATATTCCTCACCAGTAATGGCCAGGGGCATATTAATGCCGTGTAATGCCATCCAGTCGATTTCCTTTTCCCATCGTGCCCAGTCCCACCAGCTCATGCTATAGTTGAAGGTACAATAATTCAGGTAATAGCGATAATCGTAAGGGGTTTGCTTTCTGATTTTCTTGGCAACCACAGGTAATTTTGGAGGCAGGTTCAAATTTGTCCCATTCCACGTAACCTGGCTATGGGTATAGTTAGTTAGGTAATGATAAAATGCGGAAGCCACTGCTACACCGCTGCTGCCCCTTAAAATAATTTTTCCGTTCTTACTTTCAATTTCAAAAACGTCTTTTCCGCTTTCCAAACCAATGCTTTGCGTAACAAAAAACTGGTGCTGCTTGGGAACAATGCGGCTGATCAATGCATTTGAGGCCTTCAGAAATGGCTGTGACCATGTTTTTGTTGCCAGCAGCGTAAATACGGTAAGTGATAGTAATAGTTTGTATTTCATATTTTTAAGAACCACTTTTTATCGTATAGAAATTTAAAGAGTAAGAGCTGTATGACCAGAACACCTGCCCACAAGGCCGCTGATTGCCATATTGACGGGATCATTTTGACCAGTCCGCCGAAAAGAAATGCTGATGAAGATTCGAAATTAAAAAAACCGTGGGCACAAACATAAATGAGTATTGAATTTGTTCCCATCCAGATAAAGGGTATGCTCCATTTCTGCCAGAACTGAACATCAATAATAAAGTAGAAGACAGCAAAAAGAACGATACTCCAGCCCCCTGCATATAACACAAAGGTGCTGCTCCACATCGTTTTATTGATTGGAAAAACAGGATTCAGAACCCAGCCTGCGAGAATAAACAGCAGGCCAGCGAGCAACATGATTCCGGTTTTTTTAAGGGAACTAATCCGTTGCATTTCTGTTTTGATGAATGTTCCTGTAAAAACACCTATCATTGCCGAACATATCGCCGGAACGGTACTTAATAAACCTTCGGGATCGTACACCAGGCGATGGAGCTTACCTGGTAGAAACAACCGGTCTACGTAAGCAGATAAATTGCCTTCCGCTGTAAACACACCCTTTCCAAAACCAGGAACCGGAACGAAGGCCATCAGTAAGTAGTAGCCTGCCAATATTAAAACAAACCACAAAACCTGCTTCGGGAGCTTACAGTTTAAATAAATAACTGCCGCGAAGAAAGTTGCCAGACCAATACGCCCAAGCACACTGGCGAAGCGAATGTTTTCGTAACCATTCCATTGCAATAATCCATTAACAATCATTCCCAGCACAATCAGTACCAGGGTTCTTTTGATTAATGGAAGGTAAACTGACATTTTATTTTTTACACCGTTACTGAGGTATTTATGATAGGAAAAAGGCATTGATACTCCTGAAATAAATATAAAAAGCGGAAAGATCAGGTCGTAAAAGGTAAAACCATTCCAGGGGGAATGGTGTAATTGATTACTTAGTCCGATAAACAATCGCTCGAAAAAAGAAAGATTGTCGTTGGTGGCAATGGTCCAGTCTAAGGGATTTCTCACCAGCCTATGCTGTTCTTTTATTCCATTTGCTATGCCATGAAAAATCCCCTCACCACTAACGATCCAGAACATATCGAAACCGCGCAGGGCATCCAAAGAAACTAGTCTTCTTGGCTTTTCATCCGATCCGACTTTTGCGGGTTGTTTGAAATTCATATTGTTTTTATCCTTTGGCAGGGTATTATTGTGCGATCAGCAAATTAAAAATCGCTTAATTGATGGTTAAAATTAACATTCCCCATGAAATGAAGGGGAATGTTAATTAATAAAAAGAATGCAATAAATTAGTAGCCTGGATTTTGAACCAGGGTATTGTTGGTGGCAATGGCTGTACTCGGTATAGGAAAAATGCGTCGGTAAGTGTCGGCATTGGTTTTAGACAAACCGTAAGTATTTTCAAATTTACCAAACCGGATCATGTCATTACGGTGCCAGCATTCCCATGCAAATTCTTTTGAGCGTTCGTTATATAATACATCGAGGGTTAGTGCGCCTAACACAGCAGATGTTGTTCTGTTGCTTCGAACGCTATTTACCAGACCTAAAGCAGTAGCGCCCAGGGTTGGTGTACCTCCCCTGAAAATGGCTTCAGCTTTCATCAATACAATATCTGAATACCTGAACAAAGGCATATCATTATTCTGATTACGGTTAGTGGTATTGGTATAATCAGCTATGAATTTAATGTTACGATAGCCAGTGTTCCAGGCAATTTCATCCTTACCTAAATCATAGGAAGATGCGCCTAAGCGCGAACTTGATAATGGAGTAAGATTTAACTGGTAAGTATAAGTTCCTGCCGGTGTACCGCCTGTGTAAAACTGATCATAGCCTAAGTTTGTGGTACTCACCATAATCGGATTTCCATCCTGCCAGTATTGCAAACCTGTAAGCCATTGTTTATTCCGCACATCATTGGCATCGTTAAAATTGGCATAAAATTCAGTCGTTGTCATTCGTGGTCCGCTGGGTTTGTTGTTTACCAAACCGCCACCGCTACTCTGGTTCATTACCGGGTTAGTGAATGAGCCTGGTGTTGATCCTGAATAAAGGTAACGGATACCCAGGTTCCGGTTTAAATCGTAACGGGCCATAAACATATTTCCTGTGGAGGTAGAGGCATCATAGGGTATGGCAAATATGAATTCCTTTTGCGAAGGACCATTCGTCGGATAAAACATTTGAAGGTAAGTAGACAAAGGTTCAATGCTGTACAAGCCTGAACTGATGACCTGATCGCAGGCCGCGATACAATCATCGTAACGTGGAGTACCGGTATATACCGCTGCATTCAGGTACATTTTAGCCAGGATGGAATAAGCCAGATATTTTGTTGGCAAGCCGTAGGTTGCGATACCTGAAGTTCCTTTTAAGTACGGAATAGCCGCTTTAAGTTCGCTTTCTACAAAATTGAAAACGGTTGCGCGTGGCGAATTGGTTTTTAACGTAGTTGATCCGTAAAGTGTATCCAGAGGTACATTACCATATAAATCCATCATCATGAAATAAGCCAGCGAACGCATGGTTTTTAATTCGGCAAGGTTGGTGTTTTTTGCATCACCTGCGGGAGCTGACTGCCTGATGATTGAAATGGTTTGGTTAGCGGTACCGATAATATTAGTGAGGTACGACCAGCCTGCGGCCACCCATGCATTGTCTTTAGTCCAGGTATGGCGGTGCAGTTCGAGGTATTTATTTCCATCAATCCAATCGGAAGCAAAAATAGGCAATACCGATTCATCGGTAGATGAACTTTGCAAAAAGAAGTAGGTTGTAGCATAATCACTTCTTAAATTGATGTATACCGCCCCTGATGCCGAGGTTAACTGAGCAGCTGTTTGTGGGTAAGTTTCGGGGGTAAGTTCTGAAGAAATGGGTACCTCAAGCTTTTGGCAGGAGGAGAATATCAATGCCCCGCTTAGTGCGCATAATATTCCAAATAATATCTTTTTCATGTTCTTAAAATTATTTTGTTAAAATGATGCGTTAAGGCCCAATAAGAAAGTGCGGGTTTTAGGATAAAAATTGTTGTAATCTATCCCCGGTGCAACGCCTCCCTGGTTAATTTCCGGATCAATTCCTTTATATCCGGTGATAGTAAACAAGTTGTTGGTGGAAACGTACAACCTTACATTGCTTACATTCTTAATCAGGTTTTTGAAATTATAACCCAGTGTAGCATTATCAAGCCTTACGTATGAACCACTTTCAATATACCTGTCAGAATAGAATGAATTCCGGGTGTCACTGACTTTATCATCAGCAGCGCTGTTGAGGATGTTATTTACTGCTGCACCTGCTGTGTAAGATAAATCGGCCCGTGTAGCGTTAAAGATTTTATTGCCAAAGGTCCCCCTTAAAAAGATGTTTAACTCCAGCTCTTTATATTTGAATGTATTGCTCCAGCCCATCAGCACTTTTGGCTGTGCGCTGCCAAGGTAAAAGTAGTCAGTTCCGATGGCGGGTGTGGTAGTTGTGGATCCGTCTCTTTTATAGAAAAGTGAATTGCCGGCGGCGTCTTTTCCTGCATATTTAAGGGAGAAAAACTGACCTAGCGGGTAGCCTACTTTAAGAATCTGCAAAGTGGCATTGGTTTGACCCGGCCCCTCAGGATCTGAGTAGCGTACAGAATCTCCGTTTGAATACGGCCCTTTTAAGCTGGTGATTTTGTTTTTGTTGTAAGCCATGTTAATGGTGGTAGACCAGCTAAAGTTTTTTGTAGCTACCGGTGAGCTGCTTAAGCTTACTTCGATACCTTTGTTGTTGATACTTCCGCCATTTGCCCAGATTGCGCCTCCAGGTACCAGAGAAGCCGATACACTATATTTGAATAACATATCTGTGGTATTTTTATCATAAACATCAACACTACCGGAAACCTTATTGTTGAAGAGACCGAAGTCGACACCTAAATTTTTGGTTGCTGTACGCTCCCATTTCAAATCGGGATTTGAACCCTGAATCGGGGCGTAAGCAGCAGCCTGTACCCCATTGTTGTAGTAAGTACCGCTTATACCATAAATTAACTGACCGGTGTATGCTCCGATGCCCGAAGAGTTACCCGTAATACCATAACTGGCACGGATTTTTAAATCGCTTACCACGGTTTGCCCTTTCATAAATTCTTCTTCACTCACTCTCCATGCTAAACCCACTGAAGGAAAATAACCCCACTGGTTGTTTTTACCAAATACTGAACTCCCGTCGCGTCTGATCGATCCTTGTAATAAATATTTGCTTTTATAATTATAGTTCACCCTGAAGAAGTCGGAAATCATCTTGATTCTTCCATAGGTAAGGTCGTTACCTAGATTAATACGGTAAGAGGAAATGGCATAAGGATTTCCAAGTGCCAGGTTGGCAAAGCCAATGTAATCTGTCGGGAAATTGGTACTTGAAGTCTGAAACCCGTCACCCACCACGTTATCCTGGTAAGTATAGCCTAATACTGCGTTGATGCTGTGGTCACCAATCTTCTTATCCCAGGTTAAAAAGGTTTCCAGTGTTTTTGTGGAGTTCTCATAATTGCTTCTCAATGCAGATCCGTTTGTTCCGAACAAGCTTCCGATGAGGGTGTGCGCTATGCCTATACCAGGATCAGGATTATTATAAAAGTTTGACGTTGGGTATTTACCAAAATAGCTGCTGTAGAATTCTCCGTGTGCGGCAGTGGTTTTCTGGTAAGATAAGTTTACGTTATACGTAAAACCAAATGGCAACTTTACTTCTGTATTAAATCCACCGAGTAGTACATTGTATTTGGTTTCATCCTGTGCATTATCTGAAATGGCGATGGGATTGAAATACCCTGTATTATTCAGGTTTTCAAAATAACTTCCATCAGCATTGTATATCGGTGAAACGGGTAAACGTTTAGCGGCCTGCAGCAAAACGATGTTTTGCAATGGCTCATTTATTGATTTGCTGCTCGAATTGGATAAGTTTAAGCTAAATTTCACCTTATCGTTAAAAGCATATTGATCGATATTCAAACGGCCGATGATCCTTTCGAGTGAACTTTTTGACAGGATCCCTTCTTTATCGAAATAATTTAAGCTGGCACTGTAGTTACTGTGCTCTGCCCCGCCGCTAAAGGAAAGGTTATGGTTTTGTGAATATGCGGTAGAACGCTCGATGGCTTTCATCCAGTTTGTATTCTGGCCTTTGTCATCGTTTGGAGAAAAGGAAACTTTATTGGCGGTAAGATAACTTCTGAGTTGATCGGCATCCATTAAATCAAGCTGGCTGCTCACTTTTTCCGCAGCGGCATAACCGCTGTAGCTGAGTTGTGGTTTACCGGATTTACCTCTTTTAGTAGTCACCATGATTACCCCACTAGCTGCGCGGTTACCATAAATTGCCGTTGCAGCAGCATCTTTCAACACATCGATTGAGGCGATATCGGCTGGTGCGATTGCAGCAATATCGGCTCCTGGAATTCCATCAATCACATAGAAGGGCGCTCCAGGACTGTTTACAGTGGATGCTCCACGCAAAATAACTGCTGCAGGCTTATTCGGATCGCCGCTGGCACTGATATTTACACCGGCAACTTTTCCCTGCAATAACTGACCCACATCAGAAATGGCACCTTTATTCAGTTCTTCGGGTTTTATAGTGGTAATGGCACTCGACAACGTTTTACGGGAGCTTTTTCCATAACCTACAACCACTACATCGGTAAGCGATGCAGTAGCTTCAGCAATGGTTACCTTATAGTTAGAAGAGGCGCCTATGCTGATTTCTTTTGTTTCAAAGCCCATGAAAGTGAAAACAAGTTTATCACCTGTTTTTGCCGCGATGCTAAAAGCACCTTTATCACCCGTAATTGTTGCTTTGCTGGTTCCTTTTACCGATACAGAGGCACCGATAATGGGGGCCCCGGAAGCCTCAACTAAGTTTCCGGTGATTTTCCGTTCAGTTTGCGCAAAGGCGATATTGAACGATTGGCTGATCAATAGAAAGAGCAAAATAATGCAGCCAGTATTTAAGCTTTTTAATTTTGATTTCATGATTCGTGTAGCATTTGGTTCATAATTGGTTAGTTTAATTTGGTTATAAGGATATTTGTTATTGATTAGAACTTTATGTTTACCGGCAGGTATTTGGCTACCAGCGCCTGATAATAGGGTTTTAATTCTTCCCAGCTTTTCTGATTGGGATTTTTCGAGTAAAGATCGTAAGGGTTAAACAACCTTACCCATTTAAACATTTCGTGGTCCTTCTCACTCATCAAATGATCGTAAGCATTCTCTCTGTGTTGGGCATAAAAGGAATGGTAACGCAGCATGTAAAGCCCCCCTTCCGGTATATAGGGTTTCATCATGTGATACACATATTCATCGTGGCCCCACGACATATGCACATGATCCAATCCGCAATTTTGCGTATATACCCCCAGCTTAGTCTGGTATTCTGGTTTATGATAATCGGGATTATTGGCAAAAAACTCTGAGTAAACAATTTTATCTGAATAGGCACATCCAACCGGGAAAGTATCACCAACTACAGCCCACTGTGGTTCACCATACAGGCAAAGCACTTTACCCATATCATGGATCAGCCCCACCAATACCATCCAATCCGGGTGACCGTCATTGCGGATGGCTTCGGATGTTTGAAGTAAATGTTGCATCTGGTCGAGGTCGGTGTCGGGATCTGAATCATCTACCAGCTGATTGAGAAAATCGAAAGCACTCCATATCGGCATCTCCTCTTTATCGAACTTCAGGTAATCTGCTTTTTTCTGCTGAACGAAGTCGTATGTCTGATAGGTATGATTGAGTCTGTAAAACTCCTTTACCCCATCTTTTTCGGTTTCCTCGTAATTCCGGAACTGTTCCTCTTTTTTATCGGTATTGATGGTTGTTGGATCGGGATAACGGACTAATAAATCCTCCTCCCACTGATCGAGATTTTTCAAAGGGTTTTCATTTTCCTTTGAAAGCAGGTTTTCGTTTCTCATAATACTAGAAATGATTTGGTTAAAAAATATTTCTTTGGTTAGCTAAAATTGAGAGTTTGAAAACGTAAAGCATTATATTTTGGCAACTATATTTACTTAAACGATTACGTAAATTTTAAAAAATAGATTACTGATTACTGAAAATCAATACATTATCTATTTGTTTAGAATGATTCAAGGTTGTAAACATCCTGCTCAATCACATGTTAAAAAGATGCTATTGTAACAATTATTTTATATTTTCGTAATAGCAGAGTCTATCATGAATAAGCCAATGTCTGGTGTTTTCAGGATATTGAAGCAGAATTAAAGACTAACAAACTAAGAATTATAAAATGTCGGGGGAAGTTAATATTAAAAGACTTGCGCAGGAGCTGAACATCTCTATTGCAACGGTTTCTAAGGCGCTAAATGATAGTTACGAAATCAGTTTAAAAACCAAAACCCGTGTATGGACACTGGCGAAAGCACTTAACTATACCCCAAATCCTGCAGCCAGCAATTTAAGGAGCAATAAAACCAAAACCATCGCTGTAATTATTCCATGTGTGGCCAATAACTTTTTTTCGCTCGCCATTAAAGGTATTGAAGAAATAGCCCGGCAATATGGCTACCATGTACTCATCTATCAAACGCATGAAGATACGGAAATGGAAAAATCATTTACCAACAGCTTGCTGAATGGAAGAGTAGATGGCATACTGACCTCCGTTTCGAGCAATGAATACAATGATGAGTATTACCGGGAGCTGGTAAAGAAAATACCTGTGGTGCTCTTCGACCGTGTATATGAAAGCCTGGATACCTTCAAGGTGACTACCGATGACTATCAAATATCGTTTGAAGCAACAACGCACCTGATTGAATGTGGTTGTAAGAAAATTGCTTACCTGTATGGGCTGGATCAATTGCCTGCCGGAAGGGCAAGGTTTATGGGATATACTGACGCACTGCATGCAAACGGACTTGAACCGAGAGAAGAACTTATTGTAAAATACCAACCCGAAGAGGAAGTAAACCTAAAGCAGATCAAACAGCTTTTTCAAGATCAGCAACCTGATGCACTTTTTTCTTCAATTGAAGAATTTATCATTCCTGCGTACTCGGCTTGCATTGATCTGAAACTAAATATCCCTGAAGATGTAAAAATTTTAAGCTTCTCCAATATGAGCTCGGCCCGGTTACTCCATCCTTCGCTAACCACCATCACGCAACCCGCATTTGAAATCGGGAATGAAGCTGCCAAATGTTTGTTTAAAATTTTAAACAAGAAAGGTATTGATGATGAGCGGGATGTAGTGCTAAAATCCGTGCTCATTAAACGGGCTTCTACAGGCTGTTAGACAGCCAGGCATTTAGCCACTACCCGAAAACGTTTACGTAATTAAATAAGCTGCTAATTCTTTTAACTATGGGATTTTTTCGGACTTTTAAAACAACCAAATATAATTCCTTTCTATGAACCATTTATCAGGGCTTGACTGTACTGTATTCTTTATTTATTTTATTATCGTTTCAGCTTACGGTTATTGGGTTTACCGCAGCAAAAAACAACAGAAAACCGATACTAAAGACTATTTTCTGGCAGAAGGTTCTTTAACCTGGTGGGCTATCGGTGCATCTATTATTGCTTCCAATATCTCTGCAGAACATTTTATCGGCATGTCGGGATCTGGTTTTGCTATGGGACTTGCAATTGCCAGTTATGAATGGATGGCTGCCGCAACGCTGATTATTGTTGCGGTTTACTTCCTCCCCATCTACATCAAGAATCACATATACACCATGCCGCAGTTTTTATCAAGGCGGTATAATAATACGGTAAGTACTTTAATGGCTGTATTCTGGTTATTGGTATATGTTTTTGTAAACCTCACCTCCATATTCTTTTTAGGTGCAGTGGCCATAGAAACCATTACCGGAATCCCTTTTAGTACCTGCATCATTTTTCTCGCTATATTTTCTGCAATCATAACCCTTGGAGGAATGAAGGTGATTGGCTATACGGATGTTATACAGGTGGTTGTACTGGTTATTGGCGGATTAATTACCTGCTACATGGCGCTTAAACTGGTGTCGGAGAAACTACACACCCAAACGGTACTGGATGCTCTCCCCCTGCTCCGGACTGAAGCTTCTGATCATTTTCATATGATTTTTAATAAAGGAGACAAGTTTTACCATGAGTTACCGGGTATTGCGGTATTGGTTGGGGGCCTGTGGATTAATAACCTGAATTACTGGGGATGTAACCAATACATTGTTCAACGTGCCCTTGGGGCAGATTTGAAAACCGGCCGGAACGGATTGATATTTGCAGCATTCTTAAAATTACTCATCCCGGTGATGGTGGTGATTCCGGGTATTGCTGCATTTGTACTTTATCAAAGGGGCTATTTTCAGGCTGAAATGCTGGATGCGGCTGGGGTTGTTAAGCCAGATCATGCCTATCCTGTGCTGATGAACCTGCTTCCAACGGGCATTAAAGGGATGGCTTTTGCAGCGCTTACCGCCGCCATTGTTGCCTCACTTGCCGGAAAATCAAATAGCATTGCGACTATCTTTACATTGGATATCTACAAAAAATACATTAGCCCCGACGCCTCAGAACGGAAGCTGGTGAATGTGGGCAGATGGGCCGTAGTTCTCGCCTCGCTGATTGCCATAGTGGTCGCTCCGGCTTTAAGGAGTTTTGATCAGGTATATCAGTTTATCCAGGAATATGTAGGATTTATTTCCCCCGGTGTTTTCGCTATTTTTCTGCTGGGTTTCTTCTGGAAAAGGACTACTTCGAGAGCTGCGCTTTCTGCAGCTTTGCTCACCATTCCACTATCCATACTACTCAAATTTTTGCCAACTTTAACCGGTAGCTGGGTTGAGCCCATCCCTTTTCTAAACCGAATGTCGTGGGTTTTCCTGATTATTATTGTACTTATGGTTTTGGTTACACTTGCCGATCCGAACAGTAAAGACAATAAGCAGGGACTGGAACTAGACAGAAGCATGTTTAAAGTTACGCCTGCATTTGCGGTAGCCTCGGTGATAATTTGTGGAATACTTGCAGCACTGTACACCGTATTCTGGTAAATTCATCCCCTTTATCATATCATATTTTATCATCAACACATTTAACATGAGATTAATTATTGCCATTGCCCTTCTGATCACGATTAGTTTACAGGCGGGCGCCCAATACAACATTATCCGGTACGGTGCCAAAGGCGATGGAAAAACAAACGATGCTAAAGCCATCCAAAAGGCAATAGATGCCTGCTCTGCTGCTGGCGGAGGACAGGTACTCGTACCGGCAGGTCATGTGTATCTGGCAGGTCCCTTTGACCTTAAATCTTTTGTAGAACTGAGGGTTGAAGGCGGCGCGAAAATCCTGGCAAGCCCTGATGAAAGTATTTACAAACAAAGTGCATTCAGAGACAATAAGGGTGAAGGTACTATCTGGATCGGCGGTAAAAACCTGGAACGGGTAAGCATCACCGGCGGTGGTATCATTGATGGGAACGGCATTTCATTTATGGGCGAAGAATTAAGTGATTCGTATGTACTTAAACCATTTAATATCATTGATCCACGACCACACCTGTTAACATTGGAGGGATGTAACAAGCTGAACATCGAAGGGGTAACTTTTCAAAACTCTGCCTACTGGACTGTTCACCTGATTGGCTGTAATGATGTATCCATCGCCAATATCACTTTACTAAACAGTATTAAAATCAGGAACAGTGATGGGATTGATCTTGACCATAGTAAAAATGTGAGGATCACCAATTGTTATATTGAATCGGGTGACGACTGCATTTGTCTGAAAAACCGCCGTGAATTTGAAGAATATGGTGCTTGTGAAAACATCGTAATCAGCAATTGTACCATGACTTCAAGTTCATGCGCCATCAAAATAGGTTCTGAAAATATGGACAGGATCAGCAAAGTGCTGATCAATAACTGTAATATTCGAAAAAGTAACCGCGGCATAGGTATTCAAAACCGGGATGAAGGAACAGTGAGCGACGTCATTTTCTCTAATCTGATTATTGAATCGAAGCTATTTTCGGATGTTTGGTGGGGTAAATCTGAGCCGATTTACATTACCGCTTACCCGAGGGCAACTGCCAATAATAAAGATGCGGGCTGGCGTTTACCAAAAGGACAAACGAAGGGTTTTGTAGGCGCGGTTAAAAATATATATTTCAGCAACATCCGTTGTACAGGAGAAGGAGGAGTTTACATCAGCGGAGAATCGCCTGAAAAAATCAGCAACATCGAGTTCGATCAGGTAAGTGTTTTCATGAATAAAAGCACAACAGAAACGGGTGGGATTTACGATCGAAGACCCAGTAATGTAGATGGGCTGGTTAAAAGCCCGATTGCAGGGTTCTATTTTGAGAACACCGGGAATATGAATGTATCTAACAGCCAGGTGATTTGGGGACCGAACAAACCAACCTATGCCGGCAAAGCCATTGAACAGAAAAATGTGAGCAAACTTAAAACTGCGAACTTTACGGAAAGCACTTATTAGGCTTACTTCCGGCTTTCATTGAGCAACTCTTAAAGTATTCAAAAACCTGTAGGAATGGGGGAAATGGATTTTTTAAGACTCAAAAACCTTCGGAAAAACCGAAGGTTTTTGAGTTATAGAGGGTGAATTCTTTGTAAATACGCTATTAATTTTGTTCGATTTCTTTGAGGCTATCCATTTTCTTATAAGCCAGAAATCCTTTGATGTCTTCGAAATGTTCGCGCACCCTTTTGTTTCCAAATTCAAACACCTTCTGTACCAGACCGTCGAGGAAGTCCCTGTCGTGCGATACCAGAATTAGGGTACCATCAAAATCTTTTAAGGCATCTTTGATGATATCTTTGGTTTTCATGTCCAGATGGTTGGTGGGCTCATCGAGGATCAAAACATTAACCGGTTCAAGCAATAATTTAATCATGGCTAAACGCGTTTTTTCTCCTCCTGAAAGCACTTTAACTTTTTTAGTGGTATCGTCACCACTAAACATGAAAGCACCAAGAAGGTCTTTGATTTTAATGGTATTGTCGCTTAACGGAATCTGATCAATCGTTTCGAATACGGTCAGGTTTTCATCCAGCAAAGCAGCCTGATTCTGGGCGAAGTAGCCGATTTTGGCATTATGCCCTACTTTTAAACTTCCTTCAAAATCAATTTCGTTCATAATGGCTTTAATCATGGTTGATTTACCTTCGCCGTTTTTACCTACAAAAGCAACCTTCTCCCCTCTCTCAATAACCATAGATGCTTTTTGAAATACGGTATGATCGCCATAAGTTTTGGTCAGCTCTTCTACCATTACCGGATACTGCCCGGAGCGCGGTGAAGGAGGAAACTTCAACCGCAACGCCGATGTATCCACTTCATCGATTTCAATAACCTCCAGTTTCTCGAGCATTTTTACGCGCGACTGTACCTGGAGGGTTTTGGAATAGGTACCCCTGAAACGATCGATAAACTCCTGGTTATCGGCAATGAACCGTTGCTGCTCTTCGTAAGCTTTGAGCTGGTGTATACGGCGTTCAGCCCGCAGCTGCAAATAATGGGTATACTTCGCTTTATAATCGTAAATCCGGCCCATGGTAACTTCGATAGTCCGGTTGGTAATGTTATCTACAAAAGCACGATCGTGCGAGATTACCATTACTGCTTTTGCTGAATTAACCAGAAAATCTTCCAGCCACTGAATACTTTCGATATCCATGTGGTTGGTAGGCTCATCCAGTAAAATTAAATCAGGCTTTTTCAGCAGGATTTTTGCCAGTTCGATACGCATGCGCCATCCACCTGAAAATTCTGATGTTTGTCGGGTAAAGTCTTTACGCTCGAAACCCAGGCCTTTCAACACTTTTTCTACTTCAGCATCGTAATTGGTTTCTTCAATGGAGTAAAATGTCTCACTCAGCTCTGACACCCGCTCAATGAGTTTCATGTAATCATCGCTTTCATAATCGGTACGCACGGTGAGCTGTTCATTCAATTCGTCGAGCTCTTTTTGCATTTGGTTAACCTCTTCAAAAGCCTTCATGGCTTCTTCGAAAACGGTAGCCTTATCGTGGGTAAGCAAATGTTGCGGCAAATAGGCTATCACTGCATCTTTAGGACCAGTTACATTTCCTGAAGTTGGTTTGGCTACATCTGCAATGATTTTGAGGATGGTAGATTTACCCGCGCCATTTTTGCCCATCAGGGCTATCTTATCGTTCTCGTTTATCGAAAAGGTTACATCGCTGAAGAGCGTAGTTCCGCCGAACGAAACGGAGATGTTGTTTACATTAATCACAGTATGAAAAAATTGAATTACAAGCAAAGATAATGGAAAGTATTGAGTACCGGGTATCAGTTACCCAGTATTAAACCTGATTTTCCGGCATGCCATTCGGATCCATCCATACAAATTCCCAATGGTGACCATCAAGGTCGTTAATACTACACGGATACAGGAGACAAATTAATAGGTTAGTTTAAACAATTTCGAAATTAAACAGGAAAGTGTAAAATCATGATTTAGTTTTTGTTCAGCCACAGCTTTAACTTACTTTCGGAAAAAATCAGTTTCATGAGTTCTCTTTCCATTTTTCGCAAAGTTGCCGTAGCAGAAGGTATTTCTTATCTATTTTTGTTGTTGATTGCTATGCCA
Organism: Pedobacter frigidisoli; assembly: GCF_032678525.1. Taxonomy (GTDB): domain Bacteria; phylum Bacteroidota; class Bacteroidia; order Sphingobacteriales; family Sphingobacteriaceae; genus Pedobacter; species Pedobacter frigidisoli_A. Next base: position 593,922 of record NZ_JAVTSE010000001.1, on the reverse strand, counting down.
ATTAAGTACCTGTTGCATTATAAAGAGGTAGTTAAGTATACTGGCTGGCTACACGGGATTTTGTTTATTGCCTATATAGCCTGTCTGGTGATGGCCTGGCAAGAGCAGAAATGGAAATTTGGTAAAGCCATTTTGATTTTTCTGGCTTCATTACTTCCCTTTGCGCCATTTGTAGTGGATAGGAAGTTAAAAGACGAGCGGCCGGAAAATGCAAACAACACTCCGTAAATCAATTACGAACTATTTTAAAATATTTTTTGCTTTTTCATTTTCGTTATCTACATTTGCAACCCCGTCCAACACATGCCCGGATGGCGGAATTGGTAGACGCGCTGGTCTCAAACACCTGTGGGAAACCGTGCCGGTTCGACTCCGGCTCCGGGTACGGATTAAAGCCTTAGAGAAATCTAAGGCTTTTCTATTTATAGAAAATATTTATTCTGTAAGTACCCTACTCCATCTGAACTTAGCGAGGAAGTTTCTCCCGGATACGATCTATGTATTTTTGCCGATAAAAATTATCTTTAAGGGCGGGAAACAATGTTTCCGAAGCTGCCGGATTTTCGTCGAACTGATTAGTAAGTTCCTTCATTTCCGCAGCAAGTTCCTGTTCAATGTTTGCAACAGCTTTACTTACTTCGGCCAGCTTTTCAGCATCAGGCTCAAACTGCAAATCCATCAGCGCCTCGTTAACGTCCATCATTTCCATTAAAAACGATTGCGGCAACTGATAGCCTTCATCTGTTTCGACTATCCCCTTAAGCGTTAATACATAGCTCAGACGCTTTTTAGTATTGCTTAAGGTTTGATAAGCTTTATTATTCAATGTAGATAGTGCCAGCACTTCATTTTGTTTATCCTCACTTTCGTTTGCATAAAAATCAGGGTGGTATAACTTGCTTAAGGCGTAGAATTTGGTTTTGACTGCCGCCTGATCAGGATTGAACGATATGGGTAATTCGTAAAATCCGAAATAATCGGGCTGTGATGTTTGTTCGCTCATGATTTTATAAATTAAAAAAGCCGCAAATGCACCGGCTTACAATCAGCCCTGCATTTGCGGCAATATTATCAAATTGGTTTTACTTACCGAAAGATTTTAAAATATCATTACCAAACGCAAACACCATTAAGCAAATCAGGATCACAAAGCCTACAATCTGAGCCCGTTCCAGTACTTTTTCGCTTACTGGTTTTCGTTGAACCATTTCAATGAGCAGGAACACGACATGCCCCCCATCTAAACCCGGGATCGGCAATAAATTCATAAAGGCAAGTGCCATTGAAATCAGCCCGGTCAAGGTCCAGAACTTAACCCAGTCGAAGTTACTGCCATAAGCTTTGGCAATACCTACCGGGCTGCTGATGTTACGTGCACTTAATTTACCGGTAATCATTTTACCAATACCTTTCGCATTATCAAGGAAGGTGCTCCAGGCCATGTTAGCACCAATAGGAAGTGATTCAGCAAATCCGTAATCGATGTGAGCACTTTCAGGCAATTTAAAGTTAGGGCCAACACCTATTGTTCCGTCGCTATTCACGATTGGATTAAAGGTGATTTCCTTGCCTTTACGTAAAGCAACGATTGTTACCTTTTTATTTTTATTAGCCGAAACCTCATCTTTAAACTGATCAAAGAAAGTGACAGGCTTGCCGTTAACGGTTAAAATACTATCCCCAGGTTTTATACCTGCACTATAAGCCGGATATAATGGCTTTTCGAACTTCCGTCCGAATAATTTATCTAAAATTTTACCGATAAAAGATTGCTCATCCACAGAAGGATCCGGTACCACAACTTTTTCTATGCTTTGCATCCGGTACCTGGGCGCGATGAAGTTATCTTTTTCGTTTTTAGAGATTTTGTTTAAGATGGTATCAGGTACTGAAACATAAAGGGTTTGGTTGCCACGCAAAATAGTCAGCTGGGCACCGTCAAACAAAACTTTGCTGGAAATGGCATCTTCAAAACGGATCAGTTTGTTTCCGTTGATGGCTAAAATCCTATCCCCGTTTTTCAGTCCGATTTCTTTCCCAATATTCCCTACAGAAATTCCGTAGGTCAGTTTGCCATTAACGGTGTAGTTCTGTCCGTATTTGAAAGTAAGCATCCAGAAAATGATGACGCCCACAATGACATTTACGATAATACCACCAAGCATCACAATTAAACGTTGCCAGGCTGGTTTTGAGCGAAACTCCCAAGGTTGAGCAGGTTGAGCCATTTGCTCAGTATCCATACTTTCGTCGATCATTCCGGCAATTTTCACATAGCCGCCCAAGGGTAACCATCCCACACCGTACTCCACATCCCCTTTTTTAAAGCTAAACAGTTTAAAACCCCATGCATCAAAAAACAAATAAAATTTTTCTACTTTAATACCAAATGCCCTGGCTGCCAGAAAATGTCCTAATTCGTGTAAGATAACCAATAAAGACAATCCAAGCAGCAGCTGCCCCGCCATAATCAATCCATTCATATTCTATTATAATATTTTTATGTTAGATGTTAAACTATACTTTTTGTTACCAATTCGCCGGCTAAGATACGGCTATGTTTGTCAGTTTCTAAATAATCGTCTAATTGCGGGAGTTCTATGAATTTGATTTCATCCATACACCGTTCAATTACATCGCTCATTTGCAGGAAACCTATTTTGTCTTTCAAAAATGATTCTACTACTACCTCATTCGCTGCATTTAAGATACAGGGCATATTCCCTCCTTTTCGCAATGACTGGAATGCTAAACCCAGGTTTCTAAAGGTTTCCATATCGGCCTGCTGAAAGCTGAAGTTGGGATAATCCAGAAAATTAAAACGTTTAAAATCGTTTTTTAGCCTGTCGGGATAGTTCAATGCATACTGAATAGGCAATTTCATGTCTGGCACACCCATTTGCGCTTTCATCGATCCGTCTGTAAACTGAACAATTGAATGGATAATGGATTGCGGGTGAACAATTACATCGATCTGATCTACTTCGAGATTAAAAAGCCATTTAGCTTCAATCACTTCCAGGCCTTTATTCATCAATGAGGCAGAATCGATAGTAATTTTAGCCCCCATTACCCAGTTAGGGTGTTTTAAAGCCTGTTCTTTTTTTACGGTTGAGAGAAATTCCCGGCTTTTGCCCAGAAAGGGTCCGCCAGATGCGGTCAGATAAATTTTTTCGATCTCGTTTTGCGTTTCACCCACCAGGCATTGAAAAATAGCAGAGTGTTCAGAATCTACAGGGAGAATCTTTACCTGATATTCGGCAGCCAGGCGGGTAATGTATTCGCCTGCTACCACTAAGGTTTCCTTATTGGCCAAAGCAATGTTTTTTCCTGCTTTAATGGCAGCAATAGTGGGCTTTAACCCAACAGAGCCCATCAGGGCAGTGAGCACAATGTCGCTGTCAGGATAAGCAGCTACTTCTGTGAGTGCCTGCTCACCAGCTAATACGGTGATGGATAGAGGCGCAAGGGCATCTTTCACATAGCTATACTGACTGTCATCGCAGATGACAACAACCGAGGGTTTAAATGCTTTGGCTTGTTGGATCAACAACTCGGCATTTTTTAAGGCAGATAATACAGATACTTTGAAAATACCGGGATTATCGCGCACCACCTCGAGCGCCTGAGTACCGATGCTCCCGGTAGAGCCGAGAATGGTTATATTTTTATGTTGTTTTGTCAATGTTTTTTTGAATCTCTATTTAAATCACATATTGTTTAAGGCCGTCGGCCAGTTTCCGGTCATTACTTAATCTTGGCACCTTATTCTGTCCACCTAATTTCCCTTCGCTCTTCATGTAGTTAACGAACGCGTCCTTTTGAAGCGACCTGATTACAAGAGGCTGAAGAATATTTCCCTCAATGAGGTCAAAGTAATAAATATTTTTCTTCTGCAAAGCCTGATCTACCTTTTTACTAAAGGCTGCCAAATCTTCTGGCGCAGACGAAAACTCGATAAACCACTCGTGATAAGGCAATTCCCCTGCTTTGGGGTTTACTTGTGGTGCAACTGTAAATTCGGTAATTTCTACTTGTTCTTCGTTGGCTACACTTAACAAGGCATGTTCTACCTCTTCACCAATAACATGCTCGCCAAATGCCGAAATGAAGTGTTTGATCCTGCCTGTTACAACAATTTTATAGGGATCTTTTGAAACAAATTTTATGGTATCGCCAATGCTGTATCCCCATAAACCGGCGTTGGTATTGAGGATTAGTGCATAATTAATATCTAATTCAATCTCGCCCAGTGACAAACGGGTTGGATTTTCATTGTATTCATCTGCAGGAATAAACTCATAAAAAATCCCTGCATCTGCCAGAAGCAGCAATCCTTTTTCTTTTTGTGAGTCCTGGTAAGCAATGAAGCCTTCTGATGCGGGATAGGTTTCTATAGAATCTATTTTTTTTCCGATGCTTTGTTCGATCTTTGCCCTGTATGGTTCAAAGTTTACGCCCCCGTAGATAAACAGGCTAAAGTTCCTGAAGATTGATGCAATTTTTGCGCCTCCGCTTTTTTCAGAAAGTTTATCGAAATACATCTGTACCCATGGTGGAATACCAGAAATGAGGGTCATATCTTCATCGATCGTTTCCTCAACAATGGCATCAACCTTTTGCTCCCAGTCTTCGATAATATTAGTTGGGTAGGATGGCAAACGGTTTTTCTGCAAATAAGCGGGCACATGGTGTGCAACAATTCCAGATAAGCGGCCAATATTGATCCCGTGTTTCACGGTCAATACCGGGCTCCCCTGCAGGAAAATCATCTTGCCGTTTACAAAATCAGCCTTTCCGGTTTCATGAATATAGGTTAAAATGGCATTTCTTGCAGCCTTAATGTGCTCGGGCATCGACTCTTTAGAAAGCGGAATATATTTTACCCCTGAAGTGGTTCCTGATGTTTTGGCAAAATAAAGTGGCTTACCTTTCCAAAGCACGTCGGCCTCTCCCGCCACCACGCGATCTACATAAGGTTTTAAACCTTCATAGTCCTGAACGGGTACTTTTTTGCGGAAATCTGCATAATTTTTTATTTCTCCGAAATGATGGTCTTTTCCGAAGGCTGTATATTTAGCTTCAGCGATCAGGCGCTGAAGTATCTTAGTCTGCGCACCAACAGCGTTTTTTTTCCATTTATTAATCTTCCAAACAGCAAACGCTGCAAAAGGCTTACTCAATGCCGCTTTTAATCCCATACTTTAAGATTTGATGATTGATGGTGAACAACCGCGATGCTAAACGATATTATGCAAGATATCCGGATGCTCATCACCTTTATATTCGCCTGCAATTTTACGATAGGCTACCGTCAGGGCAACACTAGATAGTGGAACAATGATAAATGAACTTAAAATATTAACGATGAAAGCCACAAATGGCCAGTGTAACAAATTAAATAGCAGGTATATTAAATAGCCTCCACCCAAAACCAATAACAGTAATAAAATTTTAGTAAAGTTCCCTTTTGTAATGGCTAAACTTAATTTGATTGATTCGAAAGGGGCAGCATTTTTATCGATAATAAAAAATGGAAAAAAAGAAATTCTCAGCCAGGTAATAAATAAGGCTAGAATTGCAATCCCCACTGCCACCTGAGTAATGATGACGCCTGTTTCCCTGAAGCTGCTTACCCAGCCAATTTGGACCAGATACCTCAAAACTGGGTCTAATATATATAGCACCGGAAACAAAATCAATCCAATGAATAAAATACAGCCAATGAAATACAGGGTTGCAATCAGGAACCTGATAATCTGCTGTCTGGTTGGTAAGGTATCAACAATTTTAACATCGTGCTCCTCATCATCCATCAGGTGAAAAATGTATTTAAACAAAGAAAGGTTAATGGTGAAATACAAAAACACGAAAACAGCTGCCATTACAAAACTGAGCGCCTTGCTTACATCTTTAATAAAAAAGGCCATCAGGCTGGATGCACTGGCTGTGATAAACATGAGGAAGCACAGGGTAGCAATAGAAAAATAATGTTTTCTGGTGATGCTCCATGCCTTCTGAATCACATCGTTAACGGCAAACGTACTTTCTTTTAAATAGTTGATCATTGTTGTTTGAATACCACTCTTTTAAATAAATCCTGTATAAATCCTAAGCCATAGGCAGTTAATTGGATGAAGGAGGATATAATGCTCAAAAATGCAACTTTTAAAGATTTATTTACAGACCAGGCGTGAAAAAATATCAACATAAAATAAATCAGCAAAAAGAAATTGCAAACATAGGCCAGTGGCGGGTAAATAAAGTTGCACAATACGGTAAATCCAAGGCCCAGGGTAAACATTGCCGGGAAGAAGTGAACCAGCTTTAATTCTTTGGGGAAATGTTTATAAATATTAATTCTTGCCCTGCCAAAAAAGTGCAGTTGTTTATAAAACTGGATAAAGCTTGTACGGCGTTTATGGTACACCTTTGCATTTGGGATTAAACCGATTTTAAAACCATTTTCATGAATCCGGATGCTGTACTCGATATCTTCGCCCAGGCGGGTAAGGATAAAACCTCCTACCTTTTCATATGCCTGACGGGAAATACCCATGTTGAAACTACGCGGATGAAACTGGCCTACATGTTTTTTATTGCCACGAATTCCGCCAGTTGTAAAGGGCGAGGTCATGGCATAGCTAATGGCTTTCTGTACAGGCGTAAAGCTATCGTGTGCAGCATCAGGACCGCCATAAGCATCTAAATGATGTTCGAACAAATAGTTTTTAACAATCTCCAGGTAGTCTGGTGGTACGAGAATATCGGAATCAAATATAATGAAATAGTCTCCATTTGCCCTTTCAAAGGCATAATTCCGGGCAAAACCCTGACCAGCATTTTCTTTGAAATAATATTTAATATCAAGCTTATCCTGATAGGACTCAACAATTGCCTTCGCATCAAGTTTAGATCCATCTTCAATCACCAGAACCTCAAACTGCAAATAGGTTTGTTTGGTAAGGGTATATAAAAGCTCGTCTATTTCCTGCGGACGATTGTAAAGCGGTATGATGATGGAGAAAAACATTTTATTTTAGTTCCTTTTCTATCAGGTATTGGTTTCTTTCTGGTGCATTACGGGATAAAAGTTCAGCAATGAATCCGGCAAGAAACATTTGGGAGCCAACTACAATAGCCACTAATGATAAATAAAATAAGGGTTGCTGGGTAACATCGCGATAAGCCAGGCCTTGCCAGATCAAGATCTTCTTTTCTATTAAAATATAAAGCGACATGATAATGCCGATAAAGAAACTCAAAACGCCTAGTGAGCCAAAAAAATGCATCGGGCGTTTTCCAAATTTACCGACAAAGAAAATGGAGAGTAAATCTAAAAAGCCATTGATAAACCTGCTGAAACCAAACTTTGTGGTACCATATTTACGGGCACGGTGTTCTACAACCTGCTCTGCGATTTTGCTGAAACCTGCCCATTTTGCTATAACCGGAATGTAACGGTGCATTTCGCCATATACCTCAATGGTTTTAACCACATCGCAACGGTACGCTTTTAAACCACAGTTAAAGTCATTCAGCTCTATGCCGCTCATCTTACGGGTTGCAGCATTGAACAGTTTAGTAGGTATTGTTTTAGTGATGGGATCGTAGCGTTTCTTTTTCCAACCTGAAACTAAATCCAGTTTTTCATCTTTAATTCTTCTGTACAGTTCGGGGATTTCATCAGGACTATCCTGCAGATCGGCGTCCATGGTAATCACTATGTCGCCCTGGGTTGCCTCGAAGCCTACATTTAAGGCTGCAGATTTACCATAATTTCTTCTGAATTTGATTCCTTTAATTGCAGGATTGTTTGCCCGAAGCGCTTCGATAACATCCCATGATTTATCCGTGCTACCATCATCAACCAAAATAACTTCATAAGTAAAGCTATTTTCAACCATTACTTTATCGATCCATGCCGTTAATTCAGGTAAAGATTCGTCTTCGTTAAACAAAGGTACTACAACTGATATATCCATTTATGAGTATCAAGATTCGAGCATCTGGTATCAGAACCTAAGTCCTGTCAGCAAAACTCTTTTAAAATAAAACGTGCAAATTTCATCAAATTAAATGATAAAACCTGCACGTTCGAAATTTTGTAATTGCTAATTAAGCTTCTTTAGGGAATGTACTTAAACTTTCTGGCTGTTTTTTCTTTAGAATTGCAGACAAAATTAGTGAGAGAACACCATACATAGCAATTGAAACACCAAAGCTGGTTAGAATATTTTTGAAGGTTGGTTCAAGCTTTTCCTGCATATTGCCTGCTTTGGCTAAGGCTTCGTCAATTTCTTCGTTACCCAAACCAAACTTAGCCATCATGGCTCTTTGTGCATCTTCAATAGCAGCAGCTGCTTTGGCAGGAAGATCCGGATCAATAACTTTCATCAATATCACGTTATATAGCGTTGCTGTTATCGCCAGGATAAGCGAAATAATTAAAAATGCTTTAAAAGCCTCTCCGAAACTCCAGTATCCACCGATTTCTTTTCTGATATTAATTCCTGAGACAACCAGTAAGGCTATAAATAAAATAAAGATTCCAATTTGAGCTGCGAAGCTCGTATATACAAGCACCGGATTGATAAAATGTAGTGTTAACGAAACAACTATTGATACTGCTGCCAGTATAAAGCCGTATTTAAGAGATAGCTGTGAAATTTGAGCACTTTTGTCCATATATGTTTAATTTAGTTATTGATTGTGGTAATCAAAGTATAAGATGCCGCATCGAAGGCTTTGTTACTGCTAAACTGAATTAATTCTTTATTGGTGGTTGCACTGCCTTCCACATCGAGGAAGAACACCATAAAAGGAACAAAAAGTTCCTGTAGCTCTTCACTTATATTTAAATTCTTAGCTGCTTTACAAATATCCTCTACACTGCTCTCCGCTAAATTCTGGTTGCTGATCATTTCTTCATAAATTTCAAATTCATCTTGAAATTCATCATCTTCTACCAATAAAAACTCTTTCAGGAAATCGCCCAATTCAGGCTCAATATCCTCATCCTTACATTCTTTGATATAGAGTAGAAGGTTTAACAACTCGGAGCCACGCTCAATTGTCTCTTCCTCAATATTTGCCCACTCATCACTTTCCAGGTAGTCATCCTCAAGCTTCTGAACATCGCTGCTGAAGAAATTTACCATGAGTAAGTCGAAGAAAATTTCGCGTAATGGTTCAAAGTCTGGATGGGAATCAAAAACAGCATCAAAAGCCGTTGCTTTGTCTAAAAAGTTAAGGTCAAGCTCAAAAGTTGCGATCAACTCCGTTTCGAAACCTTCAACGTTTATTTCAGAAACTTCAGCATATTTATTTAATGAAGCGACAAGCGCTTTTTTTACTCTATTATCCATGTTTTTATCGTATCAAGTGTTTTGTTTAAGTAGCGAGTAGCCCCAGTAATGAGTATCAGGTATCCAATATCAGGTAGTGGATCTGGAAAAGCTTGTCTTTTAATTTTCCTGGTATTGATTATTATTATAAACTAAGATCACTTTTCCCGTAAGTTCAGTTCCTAACAGCGGGTTATTTGCTGATTTGGAAAAGTTACTGGCAGCATTATACAACCATTTGTCACTCGTGTTAAAGATGGTAAAGTTTGCTACCGCCCCTTCCTCCACAACGGGGATAGTTAAATTTAGTAATTTTCGCGGGTTTATTGATAACTTCTCTGCAATTAATCCGGCATCCAGTCCCGCCTTTATTAACAAAGGAAGAACCGTCTGCAGCGCGATAATTCCATAATGCGCAATCTCAAACTCCACGTTTTTAAATTCAATTTCTTCAGGACGGTGTTGTGAAGTAATGGCATCGATCGTTCCGTCTTTCAAACCGGCTATTAATGCTTTCACATCAGATTTGCCCCGCAGTGGCGGTTTCACTTTATAGTTGCTGTCAAAGTCGGATAAGAGTTCTTCGGTAAAAACCAGGTGATGAGCGGTAACATCGCAGGAAATCTGTACGCCATCTTTTTTCGCTTTGCGAATTAAGGCAACCGAACCTGCTGTTGAAATATTACTGATGTGAATTTTAGTGTCATTATAGGACGCCAAAAAGATATCACGTGCGATATGCATTTCTTCAGCTAAAGCTGGCAATCCCTTCATACCGAAAAGCACCGAATTTTTACTCTCATTAATTTGTGATTTACCGGCTATGGATTTATTTTCCGGATAAACCATTAGTAAGGCCTGCAAACCTTTGGCATATTGCAATGCACGGCTCATAAAGCCATCGTCTTGCAGCGCTTTATCACCATCAGAGAATGCCACTGCTCCGGCTTGCTGCATATCAAATAATTCAGCTAGCTCTTTGGCTTCACGATTCTGACTGATTGCGCCAACAGGATAGACATCAACAAGGTTATTTTTGGCTTTATTGATGATATATTCTACCTGCGATTTCGATTGAACAACCGGGCTGGTTTGCGGTAAAAGGGCCAAACCCGTAAAACCTGCTGCCCTGGCGGTTTGGGTTAGCGTTTGAATATCTTCTTTGGTTTCGAAACCCGGATCACCTGCAACACAGTTCAGGTCGAAAAAACCAGGTGTTAGAAAAGCTCCCTGAGCATCGAAAAGTGTTTCATCTTTTCCAGGAGATATTTTTCCTATGCTTTGAATTTTACCATCAACGATCCTGACATCGCATTCTTGTTTATTGAAACTACTTTGCGGATCGGCAATGGTTACATTTTTAACTAGGAGATTCATATTGTTTTTTTAGGGTTTTTAAAAAATCGTATGAGCAAAATTTCTGCTGCAATAAAAATCAGCGACAAAATTAGACAAAGTTTCCATAATGTTTGTCCGATTTTGTTACTGCCAGAAATTAATTTCACCGCATCTTTATCTGTATCAAATATTTTCAGGTTGCTCTTTTCAGCAAGATTGCTTAGCTCGGTTTTACTCAGGTAGTGCATGTCCGACTCACTTCTACCACTATTAAAAGCGTACACATTGATTAATGAATCTGCTAGAGTAAGGTTGTAAAATCCGGCCTGCTTAACCTGGTCGGCAACATATACAAGGGTTTTTCCATCAGTCTGGCGGATTTCCGGAATGGCCTCAAAATTATTAGCAGTTAATTTCAGCGTCTGATTTCTGCCCAGGTTGATCTTTGTGCTCGCCAGCGCATTATCATTATTAAGGCTATAATATAAAGCGTTGTCGTTTCCTCCATTTAGGGCAACCTGATACATCAGTGGAACAAAAAGCGGATGGCGTGCGAGATTTCCATCAGCCGGATTAAGCCCTGATGCGGATAAGTAAACTGATCCGTTACCCATACCGAACTTTGCAAAAAAAAGCTTACCACCAGGTAAAGACAAAACAGACTCCTTATTTGCGGCATTGCTTTCAGCAAAGGTAAAATACCTGGTAGCAACAGGTAGGTCGAGGTTTTTTGGAATTTCCTCAAATACAGATTTAAAAACCGGATTTTGCAGGTCAATCTGATCAACCCTAGCTTCAGTTTTATCCAAGCGATCTATAACGGGCAGCGAAAGACCGCGGAGAAAGGTATTATAAGTTTGCTCATCGGCATCCATATCCGGGAAGATCACAATTTTACCACCAGATTTCAGATAGGCCTTCAGTTGCTGAGCCAATCCACTTGATGGATTCTTTAATTCACTTAACACGATCAAACCAAAATTGGGAAAAGCACTGTAGCTGATGTTACCTTCAGTATTTTCTGTTAGCTTATAGTAAGGATCGGCAGCATAAAGTGACTTGATGTAACTGCCTCCATTAATACCGTTGATATTTAATACGGGCATACTATCATCTACTTTAAATGCAAATGACAAGGTATCATCGAAAGTTACAGGAAAATCTTTTATGGTAATAATACCTTTTTGCCACCCCGTCTTTAATCCGGAAAAACTTAAAGTATCGGATAAAGTTTTGCCCGCCGGTATAGTTACTGCGCTTAATCCTTTTTGCTGGCTGTTAATAGTTAACTTCAGGGGGATATTTTTTGCTTCTTCATCTGAATAGTTTTTTAAACGGACTACCAGTTTCTCGCTTGCATTGGGTTGGTGATTCGGCGAAAGCAACCAAACGCTATCTACAGCAACATTTGCTAAGGAAGTAGCATTTAATTTAAGAAGTGAATATCGGATATCAGCTTTCGTTTCAAGTTTTTTTCCGTTGGAGAGATTCTGTTGAAAATCGGAGATCAGGAAACTGTATTTGTTGGCAGAAGCAGTTAATACGTTTCCCTGGCGGTTTAAAATCTGCTGCAGGTTTCTTTGTGCTGAAGATATTTTGACATCATCCAGTGCTTTGAGAAACTCATCTTTGCTTAACAACCGCTGATGCCTGCCCTCGAAATCGTTGGTTAAAAGCTGAAAACGATCGTTAATCCCAAAACCGTTAACCAGTTCCTTTGCCCTCCTCCTGGCTTCATCTAACAAAGTGCCATCTTTATTAACGGCCTCCATGCTGTAAGAATTATCGATATAGATACTTACAGCATTATTCAAAGAAACTGTTTTCTGATCGGATAACGGAATGTAAGGTTGTGCAAAGGCAAGTACTAAAAAGATAATTGCCAGTATCCTGGAAGCCAGAATAAGAAGGTTTTTTAGTTTCTCTTTTGATGAGTTTTGTTGTTCTACCTCTTTAAGAAGCTGAACATTTGAGAAGTAGACTTTCTTAAATTTCCGGAAATTAAATAAATGAATAACAACCGGGATAGCAACCGATATTAGTGCAAAAAGAAAGCCCGGATAAAGAAAATTCATTAAAAACCAAAGATAGAAAAATTATGGAAAGCTGCGAATGAGAAGTGTAATAAAACCATGTAACCTTGTATCAAAGCAAACTGGCTTTCCCAATTACATGATAGATATGCTCAGCAGGATTAAAAGCTGAAACCTGGAAATTCGATATTTACAATTTTCCACTGGCCGTTATTTAACGCGAAGTAAAGCTTAAATGGCCCGCTGATGATTTTAGATTCCGTTTTCAATACGGCTCTAAAACCTGCTACACCCTCAACATATCCCATTCCCTTGCCGCCATCCAGCAATTCAAAATTTACATCGATGATATCATACCGCCCGCCTGCATATTCGTCTGACTGTCCAAAAATACCTTTCAAGCGGCCAATTACCACCTCTTTGCCAATCACTTTTCCCTGGGGAAGAATAAAGAAATCATTTAATTCGGCTGTTATCGACTTTGATTGTTTAAACCAGGAGCTGATAAATCTAATGGCTGAATTTACGATGTCGGCCTGATGGTTGAACTGGGAGGTACCTTGCATGTGGCAAATCTACAGCTTCTATCTGAATTTTCTCATCGCCATCCATAGCTTCTCATCCATATCATAAACATCCGGACGATATTCAATCTTATTATTCTCCGACCAGGCTGTGAAATATGTGATCAAAAGTGGAACACTTTTCTTAGGAGAGAACCATGCCGGTTTCAATTGAAAAGCTTTTAAGGTATCGGCTTTGGCGGCCATACGTTTCTTATACCATTTGTTATGCGTGCTGTCAACCGGAGGCAAATCAACCTCAGCTCTTAACTTGTCATAGGTATAAGTATCTCCCACCAACTTTTCAGCAAAGTCCAATGGTTTTTCAATACGCACACAACCATGACTGATGGCACGGTTACTCAAATTGAAACCGTTTTTATTGTTTGTATCGTGCAGGTAAATGCTCGAACTATTATCAAAAATAAATTTGAATTTTCCCAGGGCATTACCACCACCCGAGCCTTGTTTAAATTTAAAAGGTAGTTTTTCTCTCGAGTATTTATTCCAGTTTATGGTATCAGGCTCGCCAATCAATTTGTCTTTATAATAAACTTTAATATTACTGTTTGAAAGATAATACGGATCCTTCCGAGCCATCCAGTATATCTCGCTCTGCGCGATACTTACCGGGATATTCCAGATTGGATTTGCCTGGATGGAATTGATTTTACTAAACAACAATGGCGTCTCATGGTTCTTCGGCTTGTCATCAAGACTACCCGACTTCGCAAAAGCTTTTAACTTTTCTTCATAACCACTTTCGCGTCTGCCGCCAACACAAACTTTCATGCTGATTACGGTGTCCTGATCATCGAACCAGGTAAGTTTAAAATCCGGAATATTCACTTGCACAAAATTATTTCCGGTTGCAGGCATCTGCCAGCGAAACCGCTCCATGTTTAATAACAGAATCCGTTTTTCACTGGCTATATCCGTATTGAGATAAGCAGTTTGCAAAGCCTTATATTGAGGCGATTTTGGCTGTGCAGATTTTAGGGAATCAAGTAAATGATCAGTTGATAAAAGCCTAACCATTCCCGCGCTGTCCGGACGCCTAACTTTGATGTAATATCTTGAAAAAATATTGCGTGGATTTACCACTCCGTATTTCAGGAAATTGGTATAGTTTAAATAGGCATTGGCACTCAAAATCTCCAGCCTGGCAATAACCGGATAGCTATCTTCAACTTTCTTAAAATTATTTTCGCCAAGCTGGCTTAGCAGGTTTTTTATTTCTTCGGTTTTAAAAACTTTAGGATTCAGCCCGTGAACTGTACTATTTTCAAGGTAACTGTTCAAAGAATCCAACTCACCGTTGATATAAAACCTGGTAACTAATTCAGGTGCATCATTATTTACAGCATAAAAGGCTTTTATAGTTTTCGGATTGATAAAACCTGGAGAAAGCTCATTCATCGTTTCAACAAAAACACTATCATAAGCAGTTGTATCGAAGTCTTTGTACATCTTATTTTTGAAATGTTCAGCTAAAACTTTTCCTATTTCCGGTGGAGACTTAAACCAACCACAAGAAGAAATAGCTAATATAAAGGGGATAATCAGAAAGCGAAAGTTTTTCAATGCGTGATGTTTTAGTACAAAAATAAGCCGATTGCAATATATAAACAGCATAAAGGCAAATTAAATGCCATTATTTTTTGTTTTACGGTTTCAAACGCTATATTTGCCAACGCTAGTCAGCTAAAGCATTGATATTGGCAGAAATAAATATATGAAATTAACTTTGAACCATCACTTACATTTGCACCATCGCCGTTAGGCGATGATATATGTTTGTTTTGTACTTCAAAACTATTTTTCCGTAAAATTATTTCTTGTTCATTCTATATTCAATACTTTGAAAACACTTAAAATTGCTATCCAGAAATCGGGTAGGTTAAACGAAAAATCTGTAGAAATATTAAAGAACTGTGGTCTTTCTTTCGAGAACTATAAAAGTTCACTAATTTCGACTGTTACCAACTTCCCTTTAGAAATTCTTTTCCTTCGCGATGACGATATTCCAGAGTACGTACAAGACGGTATTGCCGACCTTGGTATTGTTGGCGAAAATGTGATTGTAGAAACTAAAGCCGAAGTAGATTATTTACAGAAATTAGGGTTCGGAAAATGCACGCTAAAAATCGCAGTTCAGGCCACAAGCGATGTTCAAAATTTAGAAGAACTAAATGGCAAGGCAATCGCTACTTCCTACCCTGTAATTCTCGAAAAATTCCTTACAGAAAAAGGCATAAAATCCGACATCAGGACAATCTCAGGATCGGTAGAAATTGGTCCGGGCTTAGGGTTAAGCGATGCGATTTTTGACATCGTTTCTACTGGGGGAACATTGAAGAGTAACGGACTAAAACCGTTCGCTGATGTAATGCAGTCGGAGGCTGTTTTAATTGGTAACAAATCAATAGCAGACAACCCTGAAGTTGCCGAATTACTTCAAAGAATCCGTTCGGTACTGAGTGCAAAATCTAACAAATACGTGGTATTAAATGTATCGAAAGACAACCTTCAAAAAGTTGTAGATTTACTGCCTGGTGTTAAAAGTCCTACCGTGGTTCCGCTGTTTGAACCGGATTGGGTTGCCGTTCATTCTGTAATTGCTGAAGAAGATTTCTGGGATAAAATAAACAGCTTAAAAGCAGCGGGCGCTGAAGGAATTTTAGTGATGCCAATCGAGAAGATTATCCGTTAAAAAACACCAAAAAAGCTTTAAAAACACATTAACTATTAGTTAATATTAAATTATAAGACATTGAGGATCTATAATTATACAGATTTATCTAAATCAAAAATTCAGGAACTGTGTTCCCGACAGATTGAAGACGATAAATTGGTTGAAGAACGTGTGGAAGACATCATTAATATCGTTAAAAAAGATGGCGATACTGCACTCTTCAATTTCGCAAAAGCATTCGATAAAGTGGAACTGGGAAAGCTGTTCTTAGATGCTGAGGAGTTAAAAACTATTGCGTCGACTATTCCTACAGATGCAAAAAAAGCGATTGAAACTGCTTATCACAACATCAGGGCATTTCACGAATCACAGCTTAAAACAGAAGATAAAGTAGAGACCATGCCAGGCGTTATTTGCTGGCGTGAATCCAGAGCAATCGAGAAGGTCGGGCTATATATCCCGGGCGGGACAGCGGTTTTACCGAGTACATTTTTAATGCTGGCCACACCAGCATTAATCGCGGGCAGCAGAGAAATCATTGTTTGCTCGCCACCGCAAAGTGATGGTAAAACAAATTGCTATCTTGCATACTGTGCGGTGTTACTGGGAATAGAAAAAATCTACCTGATTGGTGGCGCACAGGCTGTAGCGGCAATGGCCTTCGGAACCGAAACAGTACCCCAGGTATATAAGATATTCGGCCCTGGCAACCGTTATGTAACAACTGCCAAAACGATGGTGCAAAACAAAGTAGCTATTGATATGCCAGCAGGTCCATCAGAGGTTTTAGTCATAGCTGATGAAACTGCCAATCCGTCATACGTAGCTGCGGATTTGCTTGCACAAGCCGAGCATGGAACTGATAGTCAGTCTATTTTAGTTGCTACCTCAAATGAAATCATAGCTAAGACTTTAAAAGAAGTTGAAGATCAACTTAAAGAATTACCTAGAGCAGAAATAGCCGCTAAAGCCGTAGCGAATTCTTACGCTTTATTAGTCAGCGATTTAAACACTGCCATGGCCTTTTCCAACGAGTATGCACCCGAACATTTGATTCTTGCTACCGAAAGCTTTGAATCACTAATCCCTCAGATAATTAACGCGGGCTCTGTGTTCTTAGGAAACCTGACTCCTGAAAGCGCTGGCGATTATGCCTCCGGAACTAACCATACCTTACCTACCAGCGGGTTTGCAAAGGCTTATTCGGGTGTATCAACAGATGCTTTCCTTAAAAAAATAACCTTCCAGCATCTGTCTGCAAACGGACTAAATAACATTGGAACTACCGTGGAAACACTTGCCGCAGCAGAAGGCCTGCAGGCCCACAAAAATGCGATTACAATTAGATTGAAAGAGATATAAGAACCTAGATATGAGATTGGTGAAACTAAAATGTACCCCATTCTTCTATCTTACCTCCAAAATCTCAAAACAAAAAGAAAATGGATATCAACGATTTAGTTAGAGAAAATATAAAAAACCTTAAACCATACTCTACCGCCAGAGATGAGTTTAAAGGTCAGGCATCAGTATTTTTAGATGCCAATGAGAACAGCTATGGCTCTCCCCTACCCGCAAATTATAACCGCTACCCGGATCCGTTACAGCTAGACTTAAAAGATGCGATCAGCAAAATCAAAGGTGTACCCATCGAAAATACCTTTTTGGGTAACGGAAGCGACGAAGCAATTGACCTGCTTTTTCGTGCCTTTTGCAACCCTGGAAAAGACAATGTAATTGTGCTTCCGCCAACCTATGGAATGTACGAAGTTTCGGCCAATATTAACGATGTGGAAATCCGCAAAGTAAGTCTGCTTCCCAACTTCCAGCTGGACATGGAAAAGATAGCAGAAACGATTGATAAAAACACCAAACTAATCTTCATTTGTTCGCCGAATAATCCTACAGGAAACTCTATAAACCGTGAAGATATTGAAACCATTTTAAACAACTTTAACGGGATCGTTGTAGTGGATGAAGCGTACATTAATTACGCCCGTCAAAAGACATTTATACAAGAGTTAACCGAGTATGCAAATCTGGTTATTTTGCAAACTTTTTCTAAGGCTTGGGGCCTCGCCGCTTTACGTTTAGGGATGGCATTTTCATCACGAAATGTGATCGATGTTTTGAATAAAATAAAACCTCCTTATAATATCAATCAAGCTACACAAGATTTAGCGTTTGAAGCGTTAAGAAACATTGCGCAGGTTAACGAATGGATTAAAGAATCTGTTGCCGAAAGAGAGCGACTTTCTGTCGATTTAAACAGCCTGAATATCGTCACAAAGGTTTATCCATCGGATGCAAATTTTATATTGGCTGAAGTAACAGATGCAACTAAAATTTATAACACTTTAGTTGATGAAGGAATCATTGTTCGCGACCGTTCGAAGGTAACTTTGTGTGAAGGTTGTTTAAGGATTACCGTAGGAACGAAAGAAGAAAACGACAAACTATTAACCATTCTGAAAAACTTTTAAGAGATGAAAAAAGTACTTTTTATTGACCGCGACGGAACCTTAAATATTGAACCGGACGATGAACAGGTTGACAGTTTTGCGAAGCTAAAATTTTATCCAAGATCACTCTATTATCTTTCGAAAATAGCCAGCGAAATGGATTACGAACTGGTGATGGTAACCAACCAGGATGGACTGGGAACACCTTCGAATCCTGAAGAAAATTTCTGGCCGATCCACAATTTTATGCTTGATACTTTTGCAGGTGAAGGTGTAAATTTCAGTGAGATTATTATCGACAGAACTTTTGCAAAAGACAATGCCCCTACCCGTAAACCAGGCACGGGTTTATTGACGAAATATTTTAGCGAAGAGTATGATCTGAAAAATTCGTACGTCATTGGCGATCGTTTAAACGATGTTGTATTGGCAAAAAATTTAGGGGCGAAAGCCATCTTTCTGCGTCAGAACGATGCCTTAGGTTCGACCGAAGCATTGGACAAACATGAAACTTTGCTGGACATCATTATTCTGGAAACGCAAAAATGGGAAGACATCTATAACTTGCTTAAAGCAGGAAGCAGAAAAATCAATCATGTGCGCAAAACCAATGAAACCGATATCACCATCAATCTTGATTTAGACGGGACAGGGAAAGCAAAAATCGAAACAGGCCTGAACTTTTTCGACCACATGCTCGATCAGATTGCCCGACACGGCAGTGTAGATTTAGAAGTGATCGCAAAAGGAGATCTTCATATCGACGAACATCACACCATTGAAGATACAGGAATTGCGCTTGGGGAAGCATTTGCCAAAGGCTTAGGCAACAAACTCGGTATTGAGCGCTATGGCTTCTGCCTACCAATGGATGATTGCCTTGCTCAAGTAGCGATCGATTTCGGAGGCCGCAACTGGATAGTGTGGGATGCTGAATTTAAACGTGAAAAGGTCGGGGATATGCCAACTGAAATGTTTTATCACTTTTTTAAATCTTTCAGCGATGCGGCAAAATGTAATTTAAACGTTAAAGCCGAAGGCGATAACGAGCACCATAAAATTGAAGCTATTTTTAAAGCCTTTGCAAAAGCGATAAAAATGGCCATTAAACGCGATGCGGAGAAAATGGTGTTGCCGAGCACGAAGGGGATGTTGTAAATTTAAAGCCATTAATGAACACTCGTTTCGATACTCAGCACTTGATACTCGATACTAAACACCTGATACTAAATACTCAATAAACATATGATTGGAATAGTAAATTATGGCGCTGGCAACATCTTTTCCTTAACCGCTGCTTTAGAACGCCTGGGCCTGGAATATGGTATGGTGAATACCGAGGGCGACCTCGAAAAATACTCGCATATTATTATTCCTGGTGTAGGCCATGCCGGCGCAGCCATGGAAAAGCTAAATCAAACAGGTTTAGTCCAGGCAATAAAGGCATTAACCAAGCCCGTTCTGGGTATTTGTGTAGGGATGCAGCTGATCACCGAGCATTCGGAAGAAGGCGATGCGGCCCTTTTGGACATCGTTCCGGTAAAGACTAAAAAATTCGATAAGTCGCTGAATATCAAAATCCCGCACATGGGATGGAACGCCGTGAAGCCGGCAAACAATCTGTTGTTCGATGGTGTTGAAGATAATACACAATTTTACTTCGTTCATTCGTACTTTATTGAATATAACCCTATTTTTGACATCGCATCTGCCGGTTACGGATTGAAATTTTCGGCTGCTGTGCAAAAAGACAACTTTTATGGGGTTCAGTTTCACCCGGAGAAATCGGGGAAAGCTGGCGAACAGATACTAAAAAATTTTTCAAACTTAAGCTTATAAAATGTACATAATTCCTGCTATTGATATTTTGGACGGTAAGGTTGTTCGCCTGCGCGAAGGCGACTATAACCAGAAAACTGAATATGATGTTTCTATTGCCGATATGATTGCGAAATACCAGTCGAACGGTACAGATTTTATCCATATCATTGATTTAAATGGTGCAAAAGGCGATTTCAGCAACCAGAAATCACTATTTGAAATCATTAAAAAAACTGAAATGAAAGTGCAGTACGGCGGCGGAATCCGTACCATTCAGCAGGTTACCAATTTGCTTGATGCCGGGATACACCGTGTTATTGTAGGTACACAGGCCATTACCAATCCTGATTTCTTGCAGCAACTGAGCGAAGCCTTTGCCAAAAAAGATAACTATGCCAACCGCATCGTAATTGCCATTGATGTTTTGGATGAAGTGATTAAGTATTCGGGCTGGATGGAAAGTTCGCCAATCAAACTGATGGATTATGTTGATAAATGCCTTGCATTAGGTTTCTTTAGGTTCTTATGTACCGATATCAGCAAAGATGGAAAATTGGGCGGGGCAGCGGTTGAGTTGTATAAAAAACTGTTGGAGCACTCGCCGATGATTAAGTTAATTGCATCAGGCGGTGTGAGCTCAATGGAAGATATTTATGAGCTGGCAAAATTCCCCATCAGAAGTGTGGTGGTTGGAAAGGCCATTTACGAAGACAGAATCACGATAGAACAAGTGAAGGACTGGAATTTGAAGATGCTGAGTTCGATTTAATTCCCCCCAGCCCCCTAAAGGGGGAGCTTTAGGCGGGGTTGAAATAGCATAATTCAAGATGGAAAATATCATGAATGATGAAGATTTTGACTTTTTAAAAGTTAATAAACCTAATATGTTTTATGGGGCATCGAACATTATTTTCCAATATGCCAAAGAATTAAGAAACAGACTTACAGAGGCTGAAAAACTACTTTGGGAGCATTTAAAAGGAAATAAATTTAGCGTTAAGTTTAGACGCCAACATCCTATTTCTTTTTTCATTGCTGATTTTTATTGCCATGAAGTTAAACTTATAATCGAACTTGATGGCAGTGTTCATAATCTCAAAGAAGTAATCGAAAACGATTTAGAAAGACAAACAGCGATTGAAGCCTTTGGTATAAAGGTACTAAGGTTCAAAAATGAAGAAATTTATAAAAACATAGACATTGTTTTGGAAAAAATAAAAGAAGCCATACAGGCTCAGCGATTTGCAGTTCCCCCTTTAGGGGGCGGAGGGGGGCTTAGTAAAAGAATAATCCCCTGCCTCGACGTTAAAGACGGCCGCACCGTAAAAGGTGTGAACTTTGTTGATTTACGTGACGCAGGCGATCCTGTAGAATTAGCCGCTCAATATGCACAGCAAGGTGCCGATGAGCTGGTTTTCTTAGACATTACCGCTACCCACGAACGTCGGAAAACGATGATTGAAATGGTTAAGGCAGTAGCCCGCCAGTTGAATATTCCCTTTACCATTGGTGGTGGAATAACCGAAATTGCAGATGCTGAAGCCCTTTTGAATGCAGGAGCCGACAAAATCAGCATCAACTCTGCCGCTGTCAGAAATCCTAAATTGATTGAAGAACTGGCCAAAGCCTTTGGTGTACAGTTCGTAGTTCTGGCTGTAGATACCAAGCATGTGGATGGCAGAAATATGGTTCACCTGAATGGTGGGCGATTAATTACCGAACTGGAAACCGAAAACTGGATTAAACAAGCAGAGGATTTAGGCGCAGGAGAAATTCTGCTCACCTCAATGGATCATGACGGTACAAAAGCAGGTTTTGATTGTGGTTTATTAAATAAGGTAAACCAAATGATCAACATTCCCATTATTGCTTCGGGCGGTGCGGGAAGCATGGAGCATTTTACAGAGGTTTTTCAAAAAGCCAACGTTGATGCAGCACTTGCGGCTTCGGTATTTCATTATGGGGAAATCCTGATCCCTGATTTAAAACAGGAATTAAGAAAGAATAATATTCCGGTGAGGATATAAATAAGTCCGGAGTTTGCAGTCCATAGTTATGTGTCTGTTTTTCCGCAATAAAAAAATAAAATGACAATCGATACGAACTCCCTTGATTGGGAAAAAACTGAAGGCTTACTTCCGGTAATTATTCAGGATTACAAAACATTAGAAGTTTTAATGCTAGGCTACATGAATGCTGAGGCTTTAGAGAAAACACAGGCTGATGGCAAAGTGACTTTCTTTTCACGTTCTAAAAACCGACTATGGACTAAAGGAGAAACCAGTAATAACTTCCTCTATGTAAAGGAACTTTTTGTGGATTGCGATAACGACACCATCTTAATCAAGGCTGATGCTGTTGGGCCAACCTGCCACACCGGTAGCCGCAGCTGTTTTAAAACAGATTTCAATCAAAACTTTATTTTCGAACTCGAAAACATCATTACCGATAGGTACGAAAATCCTGTTGAAGGATCTTACATCAATAAGATGCGCAGCAAGGGTTTGAATAAAATCGCTCAAAAGGTTGGCGAGGAAGGTGTAGAAACGGTTATTGCTGCATTAGCAGAAACTGAAGAAGAGTTTATCGGTGAGGCTTCTGACCTGGTTTTCCACCTGTTATTCCTGTTAAAAGAAAAAGGATTATCAATTCAGGATATCGCAAAGAATTTAGAAAGTAGACATAAATAAGATTGACGGTTGCAGGCCAAAGTTCCTCAGCCTTCCAACCATTCAACTTCGGACCCTAGATATGCTTAAACACCTTAAAACACTTTCCGGCCATCAAAACCCTGTTTACGCTTTAGCCAAATCAGATAACGAAACAGCTTTTTTTAGCGCAGGCAACGATAAAGGTATAGTAGAATGGTCGCTTGAAAGCATGGCTTTTGTAAAGGTTAAAATGCCCGTTCAAAGTTCTGTGTATTACCTGCATTATGATAACGATCAGCTTTTCATTGGTGAGCGAAGTGGCGCTTTCAGCGTTTATGACTTGACTGAGGAAAAAGTGGTAGCAAGAATAAATGCACATACAAAACCTATTTTTAATATTCAAACGATAAAAAGCAAAAATGAGCTTTTGACTACCGGCGAAGACGGTACTGTTGCTGTTTGGTCCTTAAACGATTTTACTGAGATTTATCGATTTCAGGCAGCATATGATACCGTAAGAGTAATCGCAGTATCACCTGATGAAACTGAAGTTGCTTTTGGATGTAAAGACCATCTAATTAAAATCTACAACCTGGAAGACTACAGTTTAAAGCAAAACCTTGACGGACATACCTTACCCCTTACAGCGCTGGCCTATCATCCGGCAGGAAAATATTTGATCTCAGGTTCCCGCGATGCGCAATTAAAAATCTGGAATCTGCCCACTTATGAGCTATTACAGACTATCCCGGCGCATATGTTCACAGTATATAATATCGCTTTTCATCCAACCCTACCCTATTTTGCCACCAGCAGCCAGGACAAAAGTATTAAAATCTGGGATGCAGAAAATTTTAAGCTATACAAAATCCTGAGCCTGGAAAAATCAGGAACCGGACATACGCATTCTATCAACAAAATGATATGGAGCAATGATGGAAGGTATTTAATCTCTACCGGAGACGACAGGCAGGTAATGGTTTGGGAAATGGAAGAATAATATCATTATTTCCTTCATCAATCCACAAACCGCTTAATAATTCTCAGCTTATGCGTATATTTCCCTAGCTCTTTATTAAAAATTCCCTGATCATCAATCGGGTCTATCTTTACTTTGGCTGATGAATGGATAATTTCATTGGGGCTTAACATAATTCCAACATGGGTAATTTTACCATCTTCATTATCAAAAAAAGCTACATCTCCGGATTTTACTTCCGCTAGAAATCCAACCAGTTCTCCTTGCTCTGCCTGCTGTGAAGCATCACGATTGAGTTTTATGTTGAACATTTTAAAAACGGTTTGAACAAAACCTGAGCAATCCATGCCAAACAGATGCCTGCCACCCCATAAATAAGGAACGTTTAAGAAAAATTTAGCAGTAGATGCAAGGTCTGTTTTAAAATCGGATACTGTCGTATCGAAGGGTTCGAAATTCAGCTTAAACTTTTCAGCGCCTGCATAGCAATAGCCATCAGTAAGATTTGGTAGATTACTTCCGGGGCTTAGATAATATAAACTGCCATCGGCTGAAGTCAACACATTATTAAAACCTAACGGGGCAAGCTGTTTCTGATTTTCAACTTCAACAAACTGCTGGTAAGTAATGCCAGCCAGTTGCCTGAAATCCATCCAGCCTTCATAACTGTCATAGCCATTTTTCACCAGCCACCATCTTTCTTCTTTTGCAATAATCTCCACATGGTCACCAAATAACAATTGCGAAACAATCTCCGCCTTGTCTGATGGTTCAGCCCTTAAAGGAGCTACTGCAATTCTACAAATACCGTATTGATTTTCCATTTAATGATGTCCGTGAAAGATTTGGTAAAACTAACAAATTACATCTATTGCCTAACATTTTGATATGAAATTTGTTATTTTTATGATGTAAACATTTAAAGCTGCCCGTTATGAATTTTAAGAGAATATTAATTGCTGTCGACAATAGTACCTGCTCTGAAAAAGCGGCGAAAGCGGGTTACGATATGGCCGGAAAGTTTGGTGCCGAGGTAGCATTGGTCAATATTATCGAGCCTGTACCCGCAAATGTAAATCCTGATTTAACACTTGCCCCGGTATTTTTAGAAACTTATGATAATAGTGAGGAAAACAGTCATATTCTCCTGAAGGAAATAGAAACTAAATTTGGGAACGGAATAACAACCACCTACTTAAGTGTGGTAGATACAGCCGCTCATGGTATTATCCAGCAATCTGACGAGTGGGGATCGGATTTAATTGTTATCGGAACCTACGGAAGAAGCGGACTCTATCATTTCCTGATGGGTAGCGTGGCAGAGCATGTAGCGCGGAAATCTGCTTGTCCTGTTTTAATTATCCCAAATAAATGTGATGTTTGACCCTTAAGTGATGAAAAAGCACTTCTACCTTCGGCTAATATCTCTTTTATTGATTTTTAATGTTTCCTATGCTCAAAATAAGGATTCGAGAACCGCTCTATCGCAGAAAGGCCTTAGCAAAATAGATGTGCTATTTAAGCAATATTTAGATAGCGGATGGATCAAAGGTATTACAGCTAACATAATTTATAAAGGAAATACGGTATACAACAAAGCATTCGGCAGTCAGGTCGACCGGCCTTTTAAAACGGATGATATTTTAAGAATTGCCTCGCAAACGAAAGCAGTGACTTGTGTCGCAGTGATGATGTTATTCGATCAGGGCAAGTTTATACTCGACGATCCAATTTCAAGATTTATTCCCGCTTTTAAAAACCCAAAGGTTTTAGATAAATTTAATAAAAAGGATACAACTTACACTACCAGGCCTGCAAAAAGGGAAATTACCATTCGGGATTTACTCACACACACGTCAGGACTGGGTTATGCTCAGATTGGATCGCCGGAGATGAATGCGATTTATGCAAAAGCAGGGATTGAAGCCGGCTTTGTCATCAAAAAGAAAACACTGGAAACCGACATCGATAAACTGGGAACACTTCCACTTGCTCTGCAACCCGGAGAGAAATGGCAATATAGTTTAAGTATGGATGTTTTAGGCCGGTTGGTAGAAGTTGTGTCAGGCTTAAATCTGGACCAATATTTTAAAGAGAAGATCTTTACGCCGCTGGGAATGAACGATACTTATTTTGCCCTACCAAGAGAAAAGCAATTCCGGCTGGCAACAGTGTATACCGAAGATCCTATTACCAAAACTGTCAAGCCCTGGAAAGACGGTACTTTCCCTGGTGCTACCATTAATTACCCGATAAATGGTAACGGATATTTCGCAGGTGGAGCCGGCCTGGTTTCAACTTCAAGAGATTACGGAAAATTCCTGCAAATGCTATTGAATAACGGCGAATTGAATGGCAAAAGAATACTCACTAAACGGAGTGTAGCGTTAATGACTATGAATCAGCTCGGGAAAATCCCTTTCAGCGAAAACTATTTTGGGCTGGGGTTTGAAATTATTTCCGAAAAAGGAAGCAGGAAGCTTGGCCAAAGCGCTGGTTCTTATGGATGGGGAGGCTTTTTTGGCTCCACTTATTGGGTTGATCCACAAAAAAAGATTGTTGCCCAGATCTATATCCAGCAATGGCCATTTACCCATGGCCAACTTTCTGATCAGTTTAAATCCTTGATATATCAGGCAATAAAATAGTTAAGTAAATAAAAAAGTCCCGGCAATGCCGGGACTTTTAATTTTTATATCTTTCAGATTACTAACCTTCCTGGTGTAACCATGCTTTCTTAGCCAATAATTCTTCTTCCGTCTCGCGAATATCCTCATCGTCAACACAACAATCTACCGGACACACTGCAGCACATTGAGGCTCATCATGGAAACCCTTACATTCTGTACATTTATCTGAAACAATGTAATAAACTTCATCGGATACCGCTTCCTGAGTGGCATCAGCTTCAATTTGTTGATTACCAAAATCTATAGTACCTTCTAAATTTGTTCCGTCAGAGAAACGCCATGCAGTACCGGCATCGTAAATTGCATTATTAGGGCATTCTGGTTCACAGGCCCCACAATTTATACACTCATCTGTTATTTTAATTGCCATGTCTTCTTCTAATTCTTTTGCTTAGTTTACCTTTGCGATGCAAATATAAGATATAATCAATTAATAATAATTCTAAATATGTCAGCATTAACTCAAGATAAAGTAATTATTGCATTTAAAGCACTTGGGCAAAAGCTCACAAACCCCACTGACATACTAGGAAATGCATTTTATAGTGCCCAAAACAGCAATACATGGTTCACACCAGAAAACATAAAAAAATCAATTTTATCATTTGCCGAAATGTTGAATTCAGCTGATATTGATTTCTGGTTCAGCAACATCACCTTCAGTCAATCTCCAAAAAAAGTGGGCTTAATCCTGGCTGGTAACATTCCGATGGTTGGTTTTCACGATGTATTATGCGTCCTCGCAACAGGTAATACTGCGCTAATTAAATTGTCTTCTTCAGATGATAAGCTAATTAAAGCGGTAATTGCTGAATTAATGAGCATAGAACCATTGATATCAGAGCGAATTCACTACGTAGAAAGATTGAAAGATTTTGATGCAGTGATTGCCACAGGAAGCAACAACTCATCACGATATTTTGATTTTTACTTCAGCAAAGTCCCTCATATCATCAGAAAAAACAGAAATAGTGTAGCGGTGCTAGACGGATCAGAAACAAAGGAGGAAATTGGACGACTTGGAAACGATATATTCGATTATTTTGGTCTCGGATGTAGAAACGTATCAAAGGTTTACCTTCCAAAAAATTATGATGTCGCCAGCTTATATGAGGGAATTGAAATTTTCCTTCCGGTTATTAACCACTTCAAATACCAGAATAACTACGATTACAACAAGTCCATTTATCTGGTTAATGGCGCTAAACATTTCGACAATGGCTTTCTATTGCTGAAAGAAGATGACAGTATGGCTTCCCCCCTAGCTGTTTTATTCTATGAAGAATATGAAAATATTGATGAAGTTAACCTTAAACTTAAATCCCTTGAAAACCAGATTCAATGCGTGGTTTCAAAAATAGATCTGGATTTAAAAACATTCACTTTTGGAGAGAGTCAGCACCCCAGACTTTGGGACTATGCTGATAATGTGAATACAGTTACCTTTTTAGGTAGCTTGACCAGTTTATAGTCTGGTTGGAAGGTATAAAAAGAAATTCTACCTTTCGCTTATCGATCGGAAATGCTATTTTTGAACACAATGTATATCGTTAAAGTAAAAGGCATAGCCAAAATACCTGATTATGTTCAGTTAAGGGATGACAAGTTTACACTGCTCGCTTATTTCAGGGTAGACAGACCCGACAAATCACTCGAAAAACTGGGATTGGCAGATAAGCAAGATTACATAATGGAAATGGTTAAGGATTTGCCTTTTGGGGAAATCAAAAAATTAGAAATATAAAATGGCAGGAAACGCAGTAATTCATTTAAGCAATGTTGATGTATTTCAACAGAAACACTTAGTACTCTCAAACGTTAATTTACATATCGAGAAAGATGAATTTATATTTCTAATCGGTCAGACAGGTTCAGGTAAAAGTAGTTTACTTAAAATATTATATGGCGATTTACACATCGGTAATGGTGAAGGTAATATTGCCGGATTTGATCTTAAAAACTTAAAAGAAAATCAGGTTCCCTTCTTACGCCGTAAATTGGGCGTGGTATTTCAGGATTTCCAGTTGCTTACCGATCGTACCATAGAGAAAAATCTGGAATTCGTTTTAAGAGCAACAGGCTGGAAGGACGAGAAGCTGATCAGTGAACGCATCAAAGATGTTCTGGATAAAGTTGGACTGCGTTCTAAAATCAAAAAAATGCCTCATGAAATCTCCGGTGGTGAACAACAAAGAATTGTAATCGCAAGGGCACTGTTGAATGATCCGGAAATCATACTGGCCGATGAACCAACTGGTAATCTGGATCCGGAAACATCTGAGGAAATTGTGACCCTGTTGAAGCAGATCAGTCAGAATGGTACTGCAGTGCTGATGGCTACGCACGATTATCACATCATCCGTACCTTTCCATCACGAATCATTAAATGTGAAAACGGTGCCGTTTTAGAAGGCGGCCAAATCGTATAAAACGCTGACATCCGTCAGTCAATCAGCCAATCTGTACAGATAACTCCAAATAAATCTGACAGCTTGGCTGATTTTGCTTTATGGCAAAATAGTTGATCATCCCACAAAAAATTCAGCCTCCTGTTATGTTTAATAAGAAGAAAAATAACGATCAAGAAGAAAATATAATGAACACTGAAAATGCATCAGAAAATCCTGCTGAAAATGTAGAAAATACTGATACAACTGCTAACGAAACAGAACAAGCTCCTGAATTATCAGCAGAAGAGAAATTACAGGCAGAAGTTCAACAACTAAACGACAAATATCTACGCCTTTATGCAGAGTTTGACAATTATAAACGCCGTACCCAAAAGGAACGTGTTGAGCTATTGCAAACTGCAGGTAAAGATGTAATCGTTTCTCTTCTTCCGGTATTAGATGACTTCGACCGCGCTTTAAAGGCAATGGAAACCGCAGCAGATGTTGCACCGGTTAAAGAAGGTATTTTATTGGTAAGCAATAAATTAAAGAACACCTTATCGCAAAAAGGTCTTAAAGATGTTGAAAGTATCAATCAGCCTTTCAACACTGATTTCCATGAAGCCATCACCAATATCCCTGCACCTAATGAAGCGCTTAAAGGAAAGGTAATTGATGAAGTAGAAAAAGGTTATACTTTAAATGATAATGTAATTCGCTTTGCTAAAGTTGTAGTTGGAGCATAAATTAATTTTGAATGAGAGAATTTTGAATGATAGAATATTAACCCCATTCATTCACTCAATCATTCAGTCATTCAATCATTAAAATAAAGATGAGTAAAAGAGATTACTACGACGTATTAGGCGTTACCAAAAGTTCTTCTGCAGAAGAAATCAAGAAAGCGTATCGCAAAATGGCGATAAAATATCACCCTGATAAAAATCCTGGTGATAAGGCAGCAGAAGATCAATTCAAAGAAGCTGCAGAAGCTTATGAAATTCTAAGCAATCCGGAGAAAAAACAGCGTTACGACCAGTTTGGTCATGCAGGTGTAGGCGGAAGTGCCTCGGGTGGCTATGGTGGCGGTAACATGAACATGGACGACATCTTCAGTAATTTCGGAGATATCTTCGGTGGCCATAACCCATTTGAAAGTTTCTTTGGCGGCGGCGGCGGTGGCCAGCAACGTGGCGGCCGACGGGTAGCTAAAGGATCTAATCTTCGTATAAAAGTAAAATTAACCTTAGAAGAAATCGCCCATGGTGCAGAGAAAAAAATCAAGGTTAACAAATTAATCGTATGTAAAACATGTGATGGATCTGGTGCAAAAGACAAATCATCAGTAAGCACTTGTGGTACATGCGGTGGTAGCGGCCAGGTACGAAGAGTAACCAATACCATACTAGGCCAGATGCAAACCGCATCTACCTGCCCTACCTGTAATGGTAGCGGCCAGCAAATCACAGCCAAATGTAACGTATGTCATGGCGATGGAGTTGTTCGTGGTGAAGAAACCATTACCATTAATATTCCAGCTGGTGTAAGTGAAGGAATGCAATTGAGCATGAGTGGAAAAGGAAATGCTGCACCTAACGGTGGTATTCCAGGAGATTTGATTATTCTAATCGAAGAAACTGCCCACGAAACGCTTAAACGCGAAGGAAATAATATTGTTTACGATTTACATTTAAGCTTCGTTGATGCGGCTCTGGGAATGAGTATTGAGGTACCAACTATCGATGGTAAAGCAAAGATCAAAATCGAGCCGGGTACACAAAGCGGAAAACTATTACGTTTGAAAGGTAAAGGTTTGCCGGAGGTTAATTCTTATCATCGTGGTGATGAAATTATCCATATTAATATCTGGACCCCTAAGGCGTTGAGCAGTGAAGAACGTACTGCTTTAGAGAAATTACGCGAATCGCCGAATTTCAAACCACAGCCAGGAAAAAATGATAAAAGCTTTTTCGAAAGAATGAAAGAATATTTTGAGTAATTATTTAAATATAAATGGAAACCGGTGTCAAAAGCACCGGTTTTTTTGTTTACACCTATTTCTGGTTACCTTAGTAGCCATTCAAATTGTAAACTACTATGCGTGTTGCTGCTATTGACTTAGGAACGAATACATTTCATTTAATTATTGTTGAAATTAAAGATTCCATATTTAAGGTGCTTTACAAAACCAACCAGGCTGTAAAACTCGGCGAAGGAAGAATCAACGAAAACATCATCGTCCCAGCAGCTTTTGAGAGAGGGGTAAATTGTCTCAAGGTCTTTAATGAAAGAATCGAAGCATATAACGTCGATATTGTGAAAGCCACGGCAACATCTGCAGTACGAAGTGCAAATAACGGGCAGGAATTTATTGATGCAGCGAAAGCTAATGCCAATATCCGTATTGAAGCAATAACCGGCGATGAAGAAGCAACGTTGATTTATGGAGGCGTAAAGCTGAGTGGCGCCATTGATAGTAAATCACTCATCATGGATATCGGTGGCGGAAGCGTAGAGTTAATTTTGTGCGACGAGCGGCAAATATTCTGGAAGAAAAGTTATAACATAGGTGCCGCGCGCCTGATGCAGCAGTTTTTCAAATCCAATCCAATCTCTGATAATGAAAAAAACAATATACTTGATCACATTGAAAATCAACTCACAGATTTATTCAATATCTGCGAAGCCCATCAGCCCGAAACCCTTATCGGATCAGCTGGTGCATTCGAAACCTTTGCTGAACTGATAGAAGCTAAACATCACCGCAGGATAGAGGTATCAAAAATCAAAAACCACACTTTTAACTATGGTGATTATATCGAAATAAGTAAAGATATTATCAAATCAACGCATCAGCAACGTTCAGACATGAAGGGAATGATACCCCTGCGCGTAGATATGATTGTGATGGCCACATTAATTACGAATTGCGTATTAGACCGGCTGCAGATTGTTAATTTAAAGCTTTCTACCTACGATTTAAAGATGGGAATCATTGCGTTATACCTTTGATATCAATCCTTTAACCTATTGTTGAAAGAACCTTATATAACTTTTCGGTTGGTAATCCCATTACATTGGTGTACGACCCTTCTATCCTTTCAACGACAGTATTCCCCCACCAATCCTGTACACCATAACTACCAGCCTTGTCAAAGGGCTCATAATGGTCGATATAGAAGTCAATTTCCGCTTCACTGACCGTTCGGCAATGTACTACGGTCCGATCGTAAAAAGAATTTAAATGTCCGTCCTGAATTACAGTTACTCCCGTAAACACCTCATGTGTCTGACCAGAAAGCATTCTTAGCATTTCCTGAGCATGTGCTTTGTCGCGCGGTTTACCTAAAATCTCACCGCCAATGGCTACAATAGTATCGGCTGTAATTACAATCTCCTCAACAGCTTCAAAAGCCATTGCTTTCTGTTCTGATATGTAAACTGCTATTTCTGCCGGGCTTAGGTTTTCAGGGTAGCTTTCATCTACATCTTTAAGCACTACTTCAAAATTTAATCCCATTAAGGATAAAAGTTCTTGCCGGCGTGGCGACTTCGAAGCTAATATAATTGACAAGTGTTTCAACATAATATTTAATATGCCCCTAAAATAATAAAAGCGGCCGATAAGCCGCTTTAATTATTATTATTCCTAAACTAAAAAGCTTAGTTATTTCCACCACCCTGACGCTCTTTCATGCGTTTCTCCATTTCAGCACGTTGCTCATCCTGCCAGGTTTTATAAGTTTTTTTCTGATCTTCGGTTAATAGAGCAGTTATTTTCAATTCACTTTCCGCACGCATTTTCTGAACTTTCTCTCTCATTGCATCGCGGTCGCCATCCTTACCTTCTTCACGCATTTTCTTCATCGTTTCCGCCTGCTCGGTATAAATAGCTGTCAGCTTAGTTTTCTGGTCATCACTCAGTTTAAGTTTTTCATCCAGTTGCTTAACCCTCTCTTCAGGCTTCATCATCATACCACCTCTTCCAGGGCCGCCACCTTGCTGCGCATTTGCAAAAGTTACTACAGAGAATAACAATGCACAAATCATCATTAATTTTTTCATGTTGTTTTTGTTTTGAAATTTAGACTGATTGGAGTCATAATAAGATTGAAAGTTTAACAGTAAAAACGCAACTTAACTGTTACACTCAACAACCCTATACACAAAGAAAATAATAATGATTGAAAAAGAATTTAAACCCCGGAATCGACGGCATTGGGATGTTCGTCGTGCCATCTTCCCTGAACCTTCATCACCTTCTCAATGATATCACGTACAGCGGTCTTTCCACCAGCGTAAGGTGAAATAAATACAGAAACTGCCTTGATTTCTTCGACTGCATCTGCAGGGCAGGTAGGCAACCCCACAAGCCTCATTACTTTTAAATCCGGAATATCATCGCCCATGTAAAGCACCTCGGCAGCATTAATGTTTTTATCAGCTAAATACTGTCTAAAAACAGCCACTTTATCTCCAGTACCTAAAAACACATCTGAAATACCAAGATTAGAAAAGCGCCTTCCCATCGCAACCCCATCGCCCCCGGAAATGATGCAGAGGTTATAGCCTTTTTTTACCGCAAGCTGCATAGCGTAACCATCCTTAATATTAAAAGTGCGAAGCGATTGGCCATTATCAGTTACCTGAACAGATCCATCTGTCAATACACCATCAACATCAAAAATAAATGTAGTAATATCTTTGAGCTTTTCTAGAAACATGAGCAGTTATAAAAAAAGGAAGGACTGTTGTTAAACAGCCCGTTCAAATCCGAAATCAGTCTTGATTATCTCTCCACTCGTACACCCAGGCAGATTGAATTTGCTCCAGATGACCTTCATTACTTTCTTCGCGGGTTCCTTTAAAGTTAGGCAAGGTCAAAACCCATTCTAATAAGTCGGTAAAACGAATGCGGTAAATTTTAGTTTCGCCAAATTCGTCTCCGAATTTTTCATATAAAGACATTGCGATGTCTTCATAATCATTCCAGTAAAATGGTAAGGCAAATTTATCGTTGTTCATGTTTGTTTTGTGTAAAGTTGAATGTTTGTTTAATGTGATTTTCCGATTAAAGGATGTAGCAAATGACTTATTTAGTGTCCCATAAATCCAGACTGATCCGGAATGGTCACTTCAATATCGCCATCAATTACGATACATTGGCAACCTAATCTCGAAGTAATTCTCGGACGAACAGCCCTGTCTATAAAATCCTCTTCCTTGTCTGAAATCTCCTGAATGCTATCCATTCCCTTGGTTACATATACGTGGCATGTACTGCAACCGCAAACACCCCCGCAGTTATGCTGAAGATCAACACCATTATCAAGGCAAACATCTAAAACAGACTCTCCCGCAGCAATAGGCAATTCTATCGATTCGTGATCTGCTTCTTCAAAATTTATTTTTAATTTAAAAATGCTCATAATATAATGCAAAAGTAATAAGCAAAAGCGGCACTTACGCTATTTATGTATTAATTTAATGCTATTGCTTAAGGTTTGATAAATTTCCTGCAGATGAGGAAGGTTATTTAGCATACTTAAATGCTTGTTTACAGTACTTTCATCCTTGCGTACAGATGGACCAGTCTGCATATCCAAAGGCATATTTACCATCACTTTATCGGCTGTTTCCCTGATCAATGGCCTCATGATATCAAAATCAAGTCCGCTTTGTTGTAGAACTTCTGCTGCTAATGCATAAAGATGATTTGGAAAATTACAGGCAAAAACTGCAGAAAGATGCAACACCTTTCTTTTTTCACCATTTAACTGGTAAACCCGGCTGCTTAATCGCTCGGCTAATGTAATTAGAATGCCCAAGTCATCATCACTGCTACTCTCCAAACAAAGGGGAACATCGTCCAATGAAACCAATCGGCTTTTTGAAAACGTTTGTAAAGGATAAAATACCCCTACCCTTTTTAAATGCCCTGCCAAAGATTTAATATCAGTAGTTCCAGAGGTATGAACTACCAACCCGCTAACTTCAGTAAGCGATTGCGCAACTTGTTCTATTGCATCATCCTTAACAGAAATGATATATAAATCGGTATCACGAACAACTTCAGATAAATTGGATATGCCTTCCGCTCCGACTTGTTTAGCCAAAAAAACGGCATGCTCGATGTTTGGACTGTAAACCTGCAATAACCTTTCACCAGCATTCTTCAAAGCTTTGGCTAAACTTGTTGCAACATTTCCCGAACCGAGTAATACAATATCCATTCTACGCTAGTTTAGCTTCTTTTCTTCTTCTAAAAATGGAAAGTAAAAAGCCAACAACCATCACAATTGTACCTGCCCAGTAAAGGTTAATAAATGGAAATTCTATCGCTTTGAAAACTACCCAATCCTTAGCTTGCTGTGGCTTTTCAAAAATCTGAAGCTCCACTTTTTTCTCGTCAGGTAAAACTCTGGAAAAACGGAATTTTAAATCCAGTTCGTCAACTTTCCGCGCAAAATCAAAAGTATTGTTTCCCTTAATTAAGAACATCGGTTCAGCCTGATAAACTTTGCCTGCCGAGTTAATTTCCAATGGTAATCCCACAGCATAGTCGCCTTGGGCCAGAACTAAATCTTTAGCTTCAGGCTTATTGTTTAATGCTTTTACGGTTACTACACCGCTGGAAGTATGAATGGTGTCTCCTGCAGAAACTTTTACAATGCGGGGTTCTTTGTAGTTCTCATCGTCAGAATGCCCTTCATGATCGTCATGCGATGCCGTTTTTATGGCCGCGCTGGTGATATGCGTGTACACATCATATGTTAAATAATGTTTCGTATCAGGCGAAGCAATTAAACCCATTTTTTCGTTGTCCTGAACGTGTGGATGTAAATCGAAGTCTTCTTTTACCTTACCTTCTTTATCTACAATCTTAAAATTAAGCGTGTAAATGGTATTTGGTGCTACAGTCGTATCAGTAGTATAAGTAACGGTGTATTTACCCATTTGCTTAGGTTCGTTCTTATACAACATAATGTTTTCTCCTGGCTTTTCAGTTTTCTCGAAATCTTTAACTGGAATAAAGTTATTGGCATTGATAGAAATCGGTTTATTAGTAGCTGCGGAAATTAACGCACCTAATATTAGAAAAGCAAAGCCAATGTGTGCAATTGCCGACCCTGCAAGCTTAACCTTTCCACCAAAAGCCTGATATAAAACAGCAGCATTTGAAAGCACTGCAAATAAACAGCTGAAAGTAATCAGAATATACATGGTGTTCGTATATACATCGGCCACATACACCAATCCTGCAGTTAGTACAATTGAAAACAATACCACAGAAACCAAGCTGCTGTAAAACTTGCGTGGATCTGTACGTTTATATTTCAAATACTGAGAGAAACCTGATATAAGGGTGATTAATACAGCAAATGGTGCTTGCCATTGATTATAATATTTTACAGCATCAATAGGCGGAGAAAAGTTTGTTCCGAAGGCTTTATTGAACACTGGTACCGATGTGGAGAAAATAACCTGAATACAGGCAATGGTAACCACTAAGGCACCAATGAACATCCAGAATTCACGGGAATAAGTTTCCTCATCTTTCGTTGTAATCGGCAATTCTTTCCAACGCCAGATGATCAACCCAATAGCCAGAATAGCAAAAACCACATTGTATAGGATAAGATGCCCGAACATCCCCATATCGGTAAACGAGTGGACAGATGTATCACCCAAAATCCCGCTTCTGGTTAAAAATGATGCATACAGTACCAGTAAGAAACTTAAAAAAACTAGCGCAATAGCCGTAAAGTAGGCGTGACCCGTATTTTTGTAAGCAATCATCACATGCACAGCTCCGATTAATGTCAACCATGGAATTAATGATGCATTTTCAACAGGATCCCATGCCCAGAAACCACCAAAGTTAAGCGCTTCATAAGCCCAGAAAGAACCCATAATAATGCCTGTACCCAAAACCATTACGGCAAAAAGCGTCCACGGCATAGCTGGTTTAATCCATTCTTTATATCTTCTTTGCCACAAACCCGCAACTGCATATGCAAACGGAACCACCATACTGGCAAAACCAAGAAATAAGGTAGGCGGGTGAATCACCATCCAATAGTTTTGCAGCAACGGATTCAATCCCCTGCCGTCGGTAATAAACTTTAGATAGTTGGCAAAGTTCTCCGGATTGGCAAAAACTACAGGTGCCATCGACTTCAAATCAAGAGATTCTCTTAATAGAATGAATGGGGAACTGCCAATACGTTCGCCAAAAATCTCAACACCCAAAAGCATTGAAGTTAGAAAAACCTGAGAAAAAGCAACTACGGTCATTACCGGACGTTCCCATGTCCTGGCCTTCCAGATCAACAGCGCACCTAAAAACGACTGCCAGAAAGCCCAAAGCCAAAAACTTCCCTCCTGACCTTCCCAAAAAGCAGAAATGATAAAGTAAACAGGCAACTGTTTTGAGGAGTGCCAGTAAACATAACTATATTCATTATAATGGCCTAAAACAAGATAGAAAAGAATGGCACCAATACCAATAATACTGGCCCAGTTTACCAGAAATCCAATTCGGCCAAGGTTCCTCCAGGAATTATCATTTAAGTTTTTTTCGCGACTGGCGTAGAAATACGCAATGGCTGATAATAATGATGCGCTAAACGCCAGCACAATAAAAAACTGCCCGATTTTACCCGGCAACAGGTTTTCGCCTATAAATTGAATGTCCATTAAATTAATTATATTTTTCGCCGTATTTGCCCACTGTATCCACCTTACCATCTTTGTTAATCTCAACCAGATTATCATTATATTTAGATGGGCATTTCATTAATATTTTAGACGCATAGAATTTATCCTTATCCATTTTTCCGATAAGCACCAGCTTTTCTGATTTTTCAAAATCCTGAGGCTTCGTTCCCTTATATACAACTTCCCGAACTTCACCTTTTTCATCCTTCATATGGAAAGCAAAATGATTGGCATCTTTCGCGGCATCATAATAGGCACCCATAGATTTTACCCAGTAACCCATAACATGCTCTTCTTTCTGAGAAGCAGCGGCCTCTTTAAAATTAGAATACGTGTCAGTATTTGCGTTTAAACTAAAAAGAATTCCAACAGAAATCGCAATGGTAATCAGACCAATTATCGCACTTTTTTTCATTTTATATGTTATTGTAAAAGCTGGCAACAAAGATAGAAAAATAGCCTTAGCAAGCATTCTTTTACATTTTTCGTGTCGTTATATTGACAATTACCTGATAGTTGAGCTTAACAAATTAAGTTGCATCACCCTATTTATCTACGTTCTTAAATAGAGCGGGAAAATACAGTTTTACAGTCCTTAAAAACGAATGGATTAAATCACCTCAAACCATATGTGCTTGGATCCTGGCATAACAATGTGGCAGAATTGCATATTTCATTTCTGTTTTACAAATAATATCCATTTTTTTGTTACTATTAGTATACCAAACAAAATTCTACATGCTACACGACAATCTCGTCCTTATCCTTGTTCTTCTGCTAGGCGTAACCCTTCTGGTGATGTTGGGCCAGAAAATAAAGATTTCATACCCTATATTTCTGGTGATGGCTGGTCTACTTATTGGCTTTATTCCCGGTATGCCACAGATTAAAATCGATCCAAACATCGTTTTCTTGTTATTCCTGCCACCCCTGCTATATGAAGCAGCGTGGTTTACCTCATGGAAAGATTTCTGGGAATATAAAGGCGCCATTTTTCTTATGGCAGTAGGATTAGTTTTCATTACATCTGTAGCTGTAGCCTATGCATCCGTAGCATTTATACCAGGATTTACCCTCGCTCTTGGCTTCCTTCTGGGCGGGATCATTTCCCCTCCCGACGCCGTAGCTGCTGCAGCAGTTTTAAAAGGATTAAAAATCCCAAAGGCAGTCAGCTCCCTGTTAGAGGGAGAAAGTCTGGTAAACGACGCATCCAGTTTAATCGTGTTCAAGTTTGCTCTGGCAACTGTTGCTACAGGTAGCTTCGTACTTCACGAAGCGGCGGTAAGTTTCATCTCAGTTGCAGGATTGGGTATCGTAATCGGTTTGGCAATTGGAGGAATATTCTATTGCATCCACAGATGGCTGCCTACCAATGAAAATATCGATACCGTACTCACATTACTTACCCCATATTTTATGTATGTAGTAGCAGAACATTTCGAAGCATCGGGTGTAATGGCTGTAGTATCGGGGGGATTATTACTCTCCAGTCAGTCGCATGTAATCCTGACCCCAAATTCCCGGATCAAAACGGTTTCAGTGTGGTCGGCACTCACTTTCATGCTTAATGGTGTGGTATTCATCCTTATCGGATTGGCCCTGCCTGATATTGTACACGGCCTGGGTCCGGATTATCCAATGATGACTGCAGTAGGTTATGGTGTAGGGATTAGCCTCCTTGCCCTTGTTGTACGGTTTATCTG
Organism: Pedobacter frigidisoli; assembly: GCF_032678525.1. Classification (GTDB taxonomy): domain Bacteria; phylum Bacteroidota; class Bacteroidia; order Sphingobacteriales; family Sphingobacteriaceae; genus Pedobacter; species Pedobacter frigidisoli_A. The sequence continues at coordinate 554,529 of NZ_JAVTSE010000001.1, read as the reverse complement.
GCTGTTTTCAACAGCTAACATCACCAAGGTTTTTAACAAAAAAACTCGCGTCAGGTATCAGGATTTAACCTGGCATTCCTCCCTTGTAATCGTTTATGCAGGTATGAGAGGTGTGGTATCGCTCGCAGCTGCCCTATCCATTCCGGTTATGATTTCTGAACAGATTCCATTTCCGTTAAGAAACCTCATCCTGTTTATCACATTTGTAGTAATTTTTGTAACACTTGTTTTGCAAGGCCTTACACTACCGTTCTTCATTAAATTACTAAAAATACCTGAAGCCAAACACAAATTATCTGAATCAGAACAAAGCAACCAGATTAAATTAAAACTGCTGGATCTCTCACTGGAAAAACTGCAGTCAGACTATCAGCACCAGTGTACGCACAACGAATTGATGGTAAATTTAAAAGCCGAACTTCAGCATTCATTAGTAGAAAAGAAAGATACAATACAGGCCTACAAGCGTGGAGATATTGATAAAGAAGACTTAAGTGCCTATAAAAAGATTGTGCTAGAGCTGATTGAGATCCAGAGAAATGAGCTTCATCATCTTAAACACAACAAAAATTACGACGATGAGATTATCAGAAAAGAAGAATGGCGACTTGATCTGGAAGAGTTGGGGATAACAACATAACCACCTCTATATATAAAAAATCCCTGCAAATGAGTAATCTGCAGGGATTTTTCGTTTTAACTTTTAGCCTTTGTTATTAAGGCCAAACACCCAAATTCATATAAGAAACTGCAATTTTATCAATCGAATTAACAAAAGCAGCAGTTCTTAGGGTCTGCGTACCCGGCTTATTTTTCAAAGTTTCACGAATTTCATGGTAAGAATGAATCATCGTATCCTCTAACCCCGAATTTACCAGTTCCATTTCCGAAGCGCCCTTAACAATCATTAACCTGTGCTCAGGAAGAATGGTTTTTCCTGTTAAATTCTCTAATGTTGCAATTAAGTTCGCATTTGAATTAGCTGCATAACGGTTCTCCATACGGCCGAATGCCACGTGTGAAAGGTTCTTCAACCACTCGAAATAAGATACAGTAACACCACCGGCATTGCAATACATATCAGGAATAATGATACCACCCATTTCAGTGAAAATAGCTTCAGCTTCTGGAGTTGTTGGTCCGTTTGCACCTTCAGCAATTATTTTTGCTTTAATATTACGGATATTACTTTCAGTAAACTGATTTTCCAATGCTGCTGGAACAATGATATCACAATCCTGCTCTAAGCCTTCCATTGAATTTTTAAAATCAGTTGCTCCGGGAAATCCTAAAATTGAACCTGTATTTTTGCGGTGTGCAAAAACTTCGTCTACATTTAAACCGTTAGCATTGTAAATTGCACCTTCAAATTCACATAAACCAACAATAGTTGCGCCGAATTCTGCAAGGAACTTTGCAGAGTGGTACCCTACATTACCTAGCCCCTGAACAATAACACGTTTATCACCTAAACCGGCTTTCAAACCAATTTTAGCCATATCTTCAGCAACCTCTACACATTCGCGCACAGCATAAGCTACACCACGACCAGTAGCCTCTTTACGGCCGCGGATACCGTGCAACGCAATTGGCTTACCGGTAACACAACCCAGAGCATCTAACTGACCAGGATTCATAGTCATATAAGTATCAGCAATCCAGCTCATCTCACGCTCACCCGAACCATAATCTGGTGCAGGAACATCAATACCAGGACCAATAAAATTTTTCTTGATTAATTCTGTGGTATAACGGCGGGTGATGGTTTCTAATTCCGCCACACTGTATTGCTTCGTGTTAATTTTGATACCACCTTTTGCACCACCAAAAGGAACGTTTACTATCGCACACTTGTAAGTCATTAAAGCTGCAAGCGCCATCACCTCATCTTCATTCACCATTTCGCTGTAGCGAATACCACCTTTGGTTGGACTCATATGATGCGAGTGCTCTACACGCCATGCATCGATAACTTCAAAACCGTTTCCTCTGCGAATTGGGAATTGGAAACGATAAACACTATTACACGCTTTAATCTGGTTCAATAAACCTTCCGGATGATTGGTAAATTGAGCCGCACTGTCAAAGTTTTTGCATACGTCAGCAAAAAACTTGTTCTCGTCTGCTAGATTAGCCATTTTTTATTTTTATGAATTAAGTATGGTGCAAAATTGCCTAAAAAAAATGCATATATCCAAATGGAAAAACACTTAGTGTAAAGCGCACACCAATAGAAAATGTTTTAAAAAATGGCTCTGAACAGTTTAAAGTTAGTTTTTAGGAAAGTTATCTTTTTCTATTTTTTTTAATCTTTTATCGATCGAGAAAAGATAGGCAAGCAAACCAACAAGAATGATAACAATACACGTTACCACAACGTAAATTTTACCATCGCTACGCAGCTTATCGGCCATTTCTACACCATTGTCCTGCGCAAACAATTGCAAACCGGCAAGCATTAATATGAGTGAAAATAATATCTTTTTCATTAGTTGTGTTGTTGTTTATTTTCTATTGAACGTAGTCTGAATCGGATAGTGTAAACCCAATACCCTATTAATATCCAGCCTAAACATGCCGGATAAAATACCATCCGCATGCGGCTATCTAAATCGTAACTGTTAAATCCCGGATTACCGCCATTGCCCGGATGGAGCGAATCTTTTAAACGTGGCAAAACGAAAAGTAAAACGACCATCATCGGAAACGCAAAAATATTGTAAATGGCAGAAATCTTTGCCCTTTTTTGTTCCTCATCTATCGCATTGCGAAGGATTAAGTAAGCGAAATATAATAAAACTGAAATGGCTGCGAAATTCTGTTTCGGATCAAAACTCCAGAACTGTCCCCAGGTATATTTAGCCCAGATTGCACCGGTAATCAGCCCCAGAAGGCCAAAAATAATCCCCGCGTTCACACTTTCCACCGCTTTGATATCATCAATTTCACTTTTTGAACTCAAAGATTTAATACTATAAAATACAGAAATCGAAAACAATACAATCATAGCAAACCACATCGGAACGTGAAAATACAGGTTCCTGATTGACTCATTTAAAATTGGCAAACGTGGCACCCCAAGCAACAAACCTGCAATTGCAGTATAAATCACCAGTACCGAACCTAAAATTTTCCACCAGGTTTTATTCATATGTTATATTTAATTTTAATGAATGGATTTTAAATGAGTGAATATTACTAGCATGATGAATACTCAATCATTCACTAATTCTATCACGCTATCAATCACAATTCAATCATTCACTTTAATCTCTCCAAAGGTAAGGAAATAACAATAAAGAGGTCGCAACCGTGAGTACATTTACAATTACCAGCATTCCTATCTCATCATAGCTATTTTCCCAGGGTAATCCGTCAACGGCATTCTTAGCCAGTTTAATCAGCAAAATCAATACAGGAATGATAATAGGAAAACTTAAAATGGCCATTAACATTCCACCGTTACCAGCTTTACTGGCAATTGCCGAAACCATGGTAAAAACCGTCGAAAAACTAACGCTGCCGATTACAACCGCAATATAATATAACATTAAATCGGGTGGAGTAAACGTATCAAAAACAAGTGTATAAAACCCCAGTGCAATTGTTGTTAAAACAAGCATTAATAAAATATTGTAGACTATTTTTGATATTAATACGGCAGCCGGGCTGGCCAGAATATAGCTGTATAACTGCTGCCCCTTGGTTTCCTGCAAAAAGCTCTTCGAAACCCCGTTAATAGATGCAAAAAGCATAATTATCCAGAAAAGTGCGTTCCAGGCCAGCTTATCGCTCAGGCTTACAAAAGAAAGGTAGCAGGTAAAAATAGTAGAAACCACATATAACAACACACCATTAATAGTGTATTTGGAGCGCCACTCTAACAGTACTTCCTTATGGATTAAATATTTAACCTCCTTGGCCAGTTGCATAACCGCAAAGATACTTTTATTGACAAATATTGGATATAAAAATTGTATGATTGTTGTAATATTGTTTAAAGTTTTAAGCACAGATAACGGCCACTAAAACACAGGGATATAATGAAAATTTTATCCTTCAATTCAGCAATCGCCGTGTTTCCATAAATCAATATGAATTACGCATCCGTTATAACATCGCCTATTGGCAACATTACCATCCTCGCTGATGATGATTTCGTATACAGTATCACTTTTGCTGAAAAAGTTACAAATGGCCTGCTGGAAAACGAGCTAACAAGAAACGCTGCCGGCCAGTTGGAAGCATACTTCAACGGCAAACTAAAAGTTTTTGATTTCCCCGTTAAACAAAAAGGCACAACCTTTCAGCAGGAAGTATGGCAAAACCTCCTCACTATTCCCTACGGAAAAACTACTTCTTATGCTAACTTCTCAGCGCATAAGCCATTAGCCATTAGGGCTATTGCCGCAGCAAACGGTAAAAACGACATTGCCATAGTAGTTCCCTGCCACCGGGTAATAGGTAGTAACGGCAAACTGGTAGGTTATGCAGGTGGGTTGTGGCGTAAACAATGGCTTTTACAACACGAAAGTGATACCGAACAAACAGGACAAACAACACTAAAATTTTAAAAATATTTTGAAGATGACACTAGAAAAAGCCGAGACTAAAAATTACATAAAGGCCATTAGATTAATCAATACAGAAAACAACGACTGTACTTTTGACATAGGCAAAATACCAATCAGGCAGCACATAAACACCGGTTACTTTTTCGCCCAAACAGATACTTCTTTACAATATTCCTCCCATCCGGCACCACGAAGGCAATATGTAATTACTTTAAGGGGGAAATTAAAATTCACGGTTACCGATGGAAAAACCTTTATCCTAGAGCCGGGCATCATTCTGATTGCCGATGATACGCAGGGAATGGGCCACACCTGGGAAATTGTTGACGGCACTGAATGGGAAAGGATTTATCTTCCATTAGATGAAGATGCAGATGATCATTTTATTATAGACTCCCAACCATCGATTTAATCGCTACTTTTTGAAATAATTATTATTTTTGGAAAATACCAAACGCTCCATGAAGTATAGTCCGGGACTACATATATTATCAGAATTTTCTTCCTCGAAAAACATTCAGCTTTCGAATTACAGTGATTCAAAGATTTTCTTCGACGGGCTTATAAAGGAAAATCAGTTAGAAAAAGTAGGTGAAGTTTATTACGATTTCCCAAATGGAGGCTTTACAGCGGTAATCTGCCTTACAGAGTCTCACCTGTCAATCCATACGTGGCCTGAATTTAAGCTCGCAACATTCGATATTTTTCTTTCCAATTACCAGAAAGACAATACCGAAAAAGTAAGGTCAATTTATAAGGATGTATTAATCTATTTCGCCGGGGTAGAAATCCGGAAAACAGAAGTAGTTCGCTAATGGGAACATCTTCTAAGCCATATTTCAAACTATCTGAAGCAATTAGTTGCCCGGATTGCGGGCAGAACGTGATACTTTACGATCTGCCACGCAGCGAGTTCACCATATGCTCATTTTGCCGGTCATATTTCCAGATAGTCGGTAATGATTTAAAAAAGCAAAAAAAACAATTGGATGGGCCGCAAAAACAGCCTTTATTAAAACTCGGAGCCACTGCAAATATCCATGGGGTAGATCTAAAAGTGATTGCTTACCTCGAAAAAAAAGAAGCAGGAACCGATTACAACTGGAGAGAGTATATCTTAACAAGCCACAACAAGGGTTATGTAACGATTTCGGAATTTAACGGCCACTGGAATTTAATTGCAGGCCCGGAATTTCTGCCTGATTTTAAACAGCCGATTTCGTATGGAAACAGCGTAGGTTATAAAGATGTGGAATACAAACTTTTTAACCATTACACACCAGCCATAACTGCCATGTTAGGGGAATTAGACTGGGATGTTCTTAATGAAAAGGTTAAAGCTACCGAATACATTGCACCACCTTTTATGGTTGTTAAGGAAATTATCGGCAAATCGAACGGCTTAACAAACTATTATATAGGAGAATACCTCCAACCTGATGAGATAGCCGCAGCGTTTGGATTGAATATAAAAGAACTACCGGTTAAAACGGGCATTGGCGCCAACGAACCATCAAAGGCCTACGACAGGTGGATCCCAACTTTACAGATCAGTATTATTGCCATGCTGGTTGTTTTGGGTTTACATTTTGCATTCGAGATCTTCAAACCCGAAAAAGATCTCATCAACGACGACTTTGCAATTCAATTCGACGGCAAAACCGATCCCAATTCCTTTAAACCTTTCATTACACCTTCATTTAATGTTGAAGATTATTCTTCCAATATTGAATTTAACATCAGCGCCAATGTTGACAATAACTGGTTTGAAACAACTATAGTACTTGTAAACGAAAAAGACAACCGCACCTGGGAAGTAAGCAAGGGCATTGAGTATTATCACGGTTACGAAGATGGCGAAAAATGGAGTGAAGGCTCTACAACAGAAAAAGTAATGGTGGCAGGAATTCCAAAAGGTAAATACCACCTCAATGTATATCCCGCCTCGGGCGATACAACAAGTACAAACCTATATATTAAGGCCACAGCCAACTCCAGTATGTGGCGCAACACGCTTTTAACCATGCTTGCTTTTGCCATTTTCCCTGCTATTTCCTGGTACCTGATGCGTAACTATGAAAAAAGACGGTGGAGCAACAGCGATTACTCACCTTTTGTAAACGATTAAATGAACATCAAATCAATTAAATATTACCTGGTTATTTTAATACTTGCAATTGGCTACTATAGCTATTGCGGCATTACCGGCACCGCCTTTTACCAGGATAACGTAGAAAAAAACACCGAATTTAATGGAAACAAAAGCCATTCGGGAACTGTAAACAGATTTTACCATAAATAAAAAAACCATGAGCTTAAGTGAATTAATCAACATCAAATACATCATCGCCTCTGTGGTGTATTCTGTTTTGGGAATCTCCGTACTGTTTGTTTCCTTTTGGATTATCGAAAAAATTACACCCGAAAACCTGTGGAAAGAGATTTTGGAAAAGCGCAACATGGCTTTGGCAATTATTGCGGCAGCATTTATTATCGCGATTGCGATTATTATCAGTTCAGCCATCCATAGCTAGAAATGAATAAAAAACTCCCTGCGCTTTTACTTATTTCTGTATTTGTTGTTGCAACCTGTGGACTCATTTACGAGCTCATTGCCGGTACGTTGGCCAGCTACCTGCTGGGCGATTCGGTAACACAGTTTTCGACCATCATAGGCGTTTACCTGTTCTCTATGGGCATTGGCTCATGGGTTTCAAAATATTTTGAAAAGAATATACTATCGTGGTTTATACAGATCGAAATCCTGGTGGGGTTGGTAGGCGGGTTAAGCTCAACGGTACTCTTTCTGGTATTCGAAAGTATTGCCTCTTTCCGCATTGTACTTTACGCATTTGTAAGTTTAACCGGAATTTTAGTCGGGTTGGAAATTCCCCTTTTAATGCGGATTTTGAAAGACCGCTTTGAGTTTAAAGACCTCGTTTCTAAAGTTTTTACCTTCGATTACATTGGCGCTTTACTCGCATCGCTTGTTTTCCCCTTGCTCCTCATCCCACACCTGGGCCTGGTAAAAACGGCCTATCTGTTTGGAATGCTTAATGTTGCGGTGGCACTGATTGTATGTATCAGCTTTAAAAAAGAAATTAAAGCTTCGCGGTATTTACAAAGTGCTTCAATCATCAGCATCGTTTTCCTTTTGGCCGGATTTGTATATGCCGATAAAATTACCAGTTTTTCTGAAAGCCAAACCTATAGCGATACCATTATTTATTCCAAAAGCACTCCATATCAGCGCATCATCCTCACCAAAAAGAACAAGGTTTTAAAACTCTTTTTAAACGGTAATCTTCAGTTCAGCTCTGATGATGAATACCGTTACCATGAAGCCCTGGTACACCCCGGCCTGCAGGCTTTGCCACAGGCACAAAATGTTTTGGTAATGGGCGGTGGCGATGGGCTTGCCGTAAGGGAAATCCTCAAATATCCCAACATCCGCTCGGTAACACTTGTTGATTTGGATAAAGGAATGACCGGTTTGTTCCAGTCGAACAAAATATTGATGGGCCTGAATAAAAATTCGCTGCTTTCACCAAAAGTACAGGTAATCAATGCCGATGCATTTAGCTGGATCAAGGCACAAAAAAACACCTTTGATTTTATCGTGATCGATTTCCCCGACCCTTCAAATTATGCTGTTGGCAAGCTTTATACCAATGCATTTTACAAACTGGTAAAGGGGATATTGGCCCCAAAGGGCTTGATGGTAATTCAGTCTACCTCTCCGTATGTTGCTCCAAAATCGTTCTGGACGGTAAACAAAACCCTCGAAAGCGTAGGCTTAAAAACCATCCCCTATCATAATTATGTTCCATCGTTTGGCGAATGGGGATATATTTTGGCTACCGAACCCGGTAATCCTTATGTAAAACCGAAACAATATCTGCCCGGTTTAAAATTCATGTCTAAACAGAGTTTAGATTTAATGCTGTATTTCCCGAAGGATATGGCCAGGGTAGAAACCAATGTTAACAAGCTGAACAACCAGATTTTGGTGAAGTATTTCGAAGATGAGTGGGCAAACGTATTATAAGGATAACTTTTCGTCGTACCTGAAAAGGCGCTCATTTTTATTGAGGGTTGGTTTAATTACAGGTGGGATTTTCATTAACGGGTGTATCAAAAAGCTTAAGGGCCATCCGTATCACATTAAGGGAAGCCTGAAAGGGCCCAACGAAAAAGCCGGACATATCTTAAGAGACCGCATCAGGTTACCGGAACCCACAAGCGCAAGAAAAATTAAAACCCTAATTGTAGGAACAGGCATTTCAGGGCTATCTGCCGGCAGGTGGTTAAAAAATAATGGGGAGACAGATTTCGAAATCCTCGAACTCGAAAACCATACCGGGGGAAATGCCCATTGCGGAACAAACAATATCAGTGCCTATCCGCTGGGTGCCCATTATGTAACCATAGCCAACAATGAAGATGGGCTGCTTATTGATTTTTTCAGGGAGATTGGAGTAATTACCCATACCGAAGCCGGCCTGCCTTACTACAACGATTATTATTTAACCTTCGATCCCGAAGAACGCCTGCTGATTAACGGAGAATGGCAGGAAGGACTGATTCCCGATTTTGGCGTGCCCGAAGCCGATAAACAACAGATCAGGGCTTTTTTAAAAGAGGTTGATCTGCTTAAACAAACCAAAGGCAGCGACGGAAAATTTGTTTTTGATATTCCGCTTAAAAATTCATCGGCCGACCCCACATACCGGCAACTGGACCGGGTAACTTTTAGTTCGTACCTCGAAGAAAAAGGGTATCATTCCAAATTCTTGCTATGGTATTTAGATTACGCCTGTAAAGATGATTACGGGCAGAAAGCCAGCAAAATTTCTGCATGGGCAGGCTTGCATTATTTTGCATCGCGACGGGGAAAAGCAGCCAATGCAGAGCAAAATGCCATTTTAACCTGGCCCGAAGGAAACGGTTGGCTAATGAACAAGCTGGCGTCGGGCCTAAAAACTCATATCAGAACAGGTACGATGTGCTATAACGTATCACTATCACCGGCCGGAACGGTTATCGCATCGGTTTTTAATACCGAAACCCAGCAAACGGAACAGATAGAAGCACAAAAGATAATTTTATGTTCGCCGCAATTTGTAAACAACAGATTGCTTAAAACACTGAAGCGTGAGGTCGATTATACGGCTTTCAGCTATTCGCCCTGGTTAATTGCAAACATTACCATCAGTGCGCTTCCCCAATCAAAGGGGATAGATTTATGCTGGGATAACGTGGCGTTCGGAACGCCGTCTGTAGGTTATGTTAATTCGGCACAGCAACACCTTAAAATTTCAGAAAACAAAAGGGTAATAACTTATTATTTACCGCTATGCGATTATGAGCCTGCGGTTGCACGTTTGGCCGCCTACTCCAGAAGCTATGAGCAATGGTTAGACATCATTATGTCCGAACTGGAAATGATCCACCCAAACATTACCCAAACTATCGAAAATATCGATTTATGGGTTTGGGGGCACGGCATGATTGCTCCCGGAAAAGATTTTATCTGGAATGAAAACCTGGAAACAGCCAGAAACAACATAGCTGATAAAATTTTCTTTGCCCATACCGATTTAAGCGGTATTTCGATTTTTGAAGAAGCCTTTCACCAGGGAATCAACGCAGCACAGCAAATACTCGATCTGAATGGATAATCGGCAACCCTGGCTAAATTCGAAATGGAGTGATATATTTTTTATCCTCTCGCCCGCATTTATATCGCTTTTACTGGTTGTGCTTTTTCCTGCCCAGTTTCAAAAATCAGTCGGTATTCCGGTAGCTTACTGGGTTTTTCTGATCCTATTTATCGATGTAGCGCATGTTTACAGCACACTGTACCGCACTTACTTTAATTCAGAAAATTTCAAAAATCAAAAAACCTTACTCCTTTCGGTTCCTCTCGTATGTTATATTTTTGGGATAATCATTTATAAGTTTGATGCCTTGTGGTTCTGGCGGCTATTGGCCTATCTGGCAGTTTATCATTTCATCAGGCAGCAATATGGGTTTATGCGTCTGTATTCGCGGACCGAAAAAACATCAAAAGCCGTTAAGCTTATCGATCAGGTAGCTATTTATACCGCAACCATTTACCCGCTTATATTCTGGCACCTCAGCCCCGGAAGAAACTTCAACTGGTTTGTAGAAGGAGATTTTTTAAGCTTTGAGAACGATTTTTTATTGCACTATGCCACCATATTATACGTGGCGATCATTTCAGTTTACGTTTTAAAAGAAACCATAAGCTGCATGAAAAACAAATGGGTGAATGTTCCACGCAACCTGATCATCATCGGTACATTTTTATCGTGGTATTTTGGAATTGTGTATTTCAATGGCGATATGGCCTTTACCACACTGAATGTAATATCGCATGGAATCCCATACATGGCACTGATCTGGTTTTTCGAAAAAAAGAAAAATCACAACCTCAGTTTAAAGAGTAAAATATGCTCTTTATGTTTTGACAAATTTGGTATTGTGTATTTTGTAATGATTCTGCTTGTATTTGCCTATCTCGAAGAAGGCTTATGGGATGGGATGGTCTGGCGTGAACATCAATCTGTTTTTAAGCCATTTGTATTTTTACCTTACCTAAACAGCAACAATGCGCTGATGCTGATTGTACCCCTGCTTTCATTACCGCAATCAACACATTATGTTCTGGATGGCTTTATCTGGAAATCGAAAAATAAGTTTTAAAAGAAACTGTTTTATGCTTTCTTGCGTAAATAATATCAAATCCTGATGTTATGAAACTGATCTGTGCAATCCTTTTAATGTTTATGAGTGTTTTACCAATGGAGAAAAATGCACCCGTTGCTAAACTCGATCTTCGAAAATATTCAGGCACATGGTATTCGCTCTATTCAATACCAACCATTTTCGATAAGGGAAGTAGGGAAACTACCACCAAATACACTTTAAACAAAGAAGGGTACTATAATGTGCTCACTACTTACAAGAAACCGAACGACGACAAAATATACTCCAGAAACTCAAAAATGTTTCCCTCAGAAAATGGTGATAGCGGCGAACTACAAGCTCAGTTTATCTGGCCAATCAAGGTTGATTACTGGATCATAGAACTGGCTGATGATTACTCCTATGTAGTTGTCGGTCACCCAGACCATAAATTTCTCTTCATCATGAGCCGCAATAAATCGATACCCAAAAAATCCTATGAAGAAATTGTGGCACATTGCAAATCAAAAGGTTACGACGTAAGCAAGTTGACTTCTCAACACCATAGCTAAAACACATCCATAAAAAAAGCCACTTTTGATTTCGTCAAAAGAGGCTTAAATACCTTACACTGAATTAGGCGCTCAGTTGCTCTCCCTTTTTTGTGCTAAATAACATAAAAATCACTCCTACCAGAAATACAATCCAACCCCACTGGAAGTGGACAACTTTACCGATCAACTTATTTGCGAAACCATATTTTGTATAGTTATTTGCTGTGAAATATACAGCTACAACAGCCAGAATGAACCATGTAGTCATTACAATGCTCATAAACTTGAACGCCCCGGCTTTCCTGATAAAAAGGAAAAGTACAGATAACCCTATAATCACAAATGTAATCAGGAACAATCTGGCATCCGACTGATATAAATTCCAGTTACCCTTAATCGGAACTTTTAACATGGGGCAAAATGCAGCAATTACACAAAGTAATACACCCAACCAGGCCCTGAATTTGTTTAACACTAACATAGATGTTTTGAGTTTTTTAATTTAACAATTACTGCCCCTCAATAATACCCATTTTCTCCGCGAAATGTGCACAATAATCACGTAAATCTTCTACAATCAAGGTCTCATTTGTAGCCTTTAAAAAGCTATCACCCATAGTTTGCAAAGTTTCATAAAAAAACCTTTTCATCTCATCAACAGGCATATCTTTAGTCCAAAGATCAATTTTCAATGTATTTTTATAGTTATGATCCCAAACTGATAAGAACATTGCTTTCGCAGGTACTTTATCGGCATTTCCAGAGTCAGTACTCTCCCAAAGGATATTATCTGGATTGTTGGCTTCGTCTAACTCAACTGTTAATTTTATTTCTGCTGTTTTCATTTTAATTTTTTACGCTTGCAAAGATGCTGATTTTAATAAATAATTAGCCTTTTGCCTATGCTACTTTTTGTAATATTACCATCAGGATTACGGTAATCAGAATGAAAATCGATTCAATAATCCAGATTCGTTTCAAACTTTTTAAGGTAAAGCGAAAAATCAAATCGGTAATAAATGTTACGAGAATCAAACATCCCAGAATGAGTTTATAAAAACCACTCATATCAAATGGCTGATTTCCTCCACGTGGTTGAAAAAGACTAACCATCAAAAAAGCAAACGCAATTGAGCTGATGATATTTAAAGGCGTTACTCTAAACTTCATTATTTTTTCTTATCAAAACGTTTGCCTTTTTTGAAAGATTTTATCTGCTTACCTGATTTTGCTTTAGCCTTATCTCGGGCTTTTTGCTCAATTACTTTCGCATTCTTTTTTTCATGAAAAGCCCCTTTAAAATCAGGATCATCCTTACGCTTTTGCATATCGATTTCCCGGGCAATGTGCTGGCGTTCTTCATAAGGCGTTTCGTCAATATAAACACCGGCAGGTATTTCAGATACAGGAATATGTTGGCGGATCAACTTTTCAATTTTTCTGATATAGTACTGTTCAGCCTCCGTAGCAAAAGTAATAGCGTCGCCTTTTGCAAATGCCCTTCCTGTCCGCCCAATTCTGTGAACATAATCTTCGATGATAATCGGCACATCAAAATTGATAACGTGGCTTACATCGCTTACATCTATCCCTCTACTGGCCACATCTGTAGCTACCAAAACCCTGATATTACCTTCTTTAAAACTATTTATTGAATTGATCCGCGTATTCTGCCCCTTATTTGCGTGTATTACCCTAACATTTTCCGCACCATACCTCCGTTCAATAAAACTGAAAATATTATCAGCAACCGTTTTAGTTTTACAAAAAATAATCAACCGGCTAAAAGCCTCATCATCCTTGAGCAAATACTGCAACAGATTAATCTTCGTTTTGAAATTTGGTACATGATATAATGTTTGCGTAACGTTTGCGGCTGGCGTTGCCTGTTGCGAAGTTTCAATGATCGTTGGATTCTTAAGAAAATCTCCGGCTATTTTCTGAACCAGGTCGCTCATTGTTGCCGAAAATAATAAGTTCTGACGTTTACGCGGAACAATTTCAAGTATGCGGTGAATCGAACCGATAAAGCCCATATCCATCATTTTATCTGCCTCATCCAGCACCAAAAACTTCAGGCTTTGTGTATTAATATCACCGGCAAGGTATAATTCTAAAAATCTGCCCGGAGTAGCAATTAAAATATCAACCCCCTTTGCAATCCGTTCTTTCTGTGTTTTTGGGCCGATTCCGCCAAAAATCACCAGCGAACGCAAATCGGTATACGTTGAAAATAACTTCACCTGTTCAGCAATCTGCATGGCCAGTTCTCGTGTAGGAGACAAAATTAATGCCCTTGGGTTTTCACCCTGCGCATATTTCAATTGCATTAATATCGGCAATACGAACGCCGCAGTTTTTCCAGTTCCTGTTTCAGCGATACCAAAAATATCCTGTCCCGATAGTACCGGACCAATAGCCTTCTCCTGGATAGGCGTCGCAACGGTGTAACCTGCATCCGCAACTGCATTTAAAATTTGCCTGTTTAACTTAAATTCCTCGAAAGATTTTGCCATAGACCGCAAAGATAGTGATTAAGGTTGAGGGTTTGAACTCTCCTTTTACCCGCCCAACCTCATCCTACGTTTCGAAAATCTCACATCAAACTTCTCAAATCTATTTTTAACTTTGAACCCATGAATACTTACCTGATAAAAGCCGCCACAATTGTAAATGAAGGGCAGAAACTTGTTGCCGATGTATTAGTACAAAATGGAATGATTGCGAAAATTGGTCAGAACCTCTCTGCAAATGGTGCAACAGAAATAAATGCTGAAGGACAATATCTTTTACCAGGAATGATTGATGACCAGGTACATTTTCGCGAACCGGGCTTAACGCACAAAGCCGATATTTTCACTGAAAGCATGGCTGCCGTTGCGGGAGGTATAACATCCTTCATGGAAATGCCCAATACGATTCCCAATACCTTAACGCAGGAACTATTGACCGATAAATATGCAATTGCAGCAGAAAGTTCTCTGGCTAACTACTCATTTTATATGGGAGCAAGCAACGACAATATCGAAGAGGTACTTAAAACAAACCCGAAAAATGTTTGTGGAATAAAAGTATTCATGGGATCATCAACCGGAAATATGCTGGTTGATAACGAAAAGACACTGGAAAACATCTTTAGCAAAGCGCCGATTTTAGTAGCTACCCATTGTGAGGATGAAGCAACCATCCGCCATAACCTCGCGCAATTTAAAGCTAAATACGGTGATGACTTAACCATTGATATGCATCCGCTTATCCGCAGTGCCGAATCTTGCTATAAATCTTCATCCTTAGCTGTTGAACTGGCAAAGCAATATCAAACCCGCCTGCATATCCTTCATATTTCTACAGCAAAAGAAATTTCATTGTTCGATAACACTATCCCATTGAAGGATAAGAAGATTACTGCGGAAGCATGTGTGCATCACCTTTGGTTTAACGATACTGATTACGCAACTAAGGGTAATTTCATTAAATGGAACCCAGCTGTAAAAACTTCAGCAGATCAGGATGGTATTCTTCAGGGTGTACTCAATAACAATATCGATGTGATAGCAACCGACCATGCACCACATACCTTGGAAGAGAAAAATCAACCATATGCTCAGGCACCTTCAGGAGGCCCCTTGGTTCAGCATGCACTTCCTGCTCTTTTGGAGATGCATTTACAAGGGAAGATCTCGCTGGAGAAAATTGTCGAAAAAACAGCACATAACCTGGCAATATGTTTTGATATTGAAAAGCGCGGCTTTATCCGTGAAGGGTACTGGGCAGATTTAGTATTGGTTGATTTAAACGACTCATGGAAAGTAACAAAGCTGAATAACTTTTACAAATGTGGATGGAGTCCGTTTGATGGCGATACCTTCCAGGCAAGCGTTACTCACACTTTTGTATCAGGAAACCTGGCTTACCAAAAAGGCAGATTCACCACCGATCAGATTGGTAAGCGACTAACTTTCGAAAGATAGGTTTGCTATATTTATTTATTAGGCAATATCAAAATGGAAACTTTAATCATTCGTCCCAAAAATGAAGATAAGGCAATAGTCAGAATTGTTTTATGATACAACAAACAGTGTTCTAAACCTATATTCTTGGAGAGGCCACTATAATAAATAATCAATACTGAATTTAAAGTTTTCAGATTATCATTTTTTCGCCTGATCCATATCAACACCAAAACGCGATACAAAGAAATTAATATCTAACTAGCTCACCATGGATCAACCCATTCCGCCGATAAAAGAACGGACTAACAAACAGCTCCTTGAAATTGTAAGTCATCCTCACGACTGGTCGGAAATTGCCTATAAAGAGGCTAAAGCAGAATTAAAAACCAGAAATGTTCCCGAAACCGAAATCAACCATCATATTTACCTGGGACAAAAACACACCAGACTGGAACAGCAGAAAACAGCCAGAGAATCATACACTATTTTGGACTTCATTTTCAGTCCTCTGCATACCTGGTTCGAAATTCTATTCTCGATGGAATTAAGAACCGACGGCTATATCCGTAAAGCAGAACAGCAAGCCTGGTTAAGACCAATATTTATTGTGGTAATTATAATGATGATTATTATTTTTAGCTAAAATTCAATGCAGCCCAATAAAAAAATCTTCAGTAAATTTACCGTGTTGCTTACCCTATCAGCAGGGATTTTTATTATTGGCTTCTTCCCTTACATTGTTAAAAAATATTACAGCCTGGGCATTTACCCTTACATTTCCTCGGCACTTCGCTTTGTTTCCACATTTTTCCCCTTTGCATTAGGCGATATCGTTTACATAGCGTTGATTGGCTATGTCTTGTATAAAATTATCAGGTTTTACCTACACCGTAAAAAATTAAAGATTAAACACAGAATTATAGTTCCGCTACAGGTTTTAAATTTCTCTTTAATCCTTTACATCCTGTTTAAACTATCATGGGGGTTAAACTACAGCCGACCGAGCGTTAGCGAGGAGCTAGGCATGGGAAATGAGAAATACAGCCTTAAAGAATTGGTTTTATTGGGTGATTATTTTGTGAGTAAAACAAATATGTTAAAGCTCAAACAAAATAAAAACATGGTCTATACCGTAAAAGACCTGGAAAATAACTCAGCCTCGGCATACAACTTAATGGAACATAAAAATCCATTATTTAAATATCCTTACCCCTGTTTAAAAGCAGTTTCAAGTGCCTGGCTAACCAGCAAAGCAGGTATTGAAGGCTATTATGCCCCCCTAACAGGTGAGGCCAATATGAACATGGCCCTCCCCGATTTTGTAAAACCTTATGTGTCCTGCCACGAAATTGCGCACCAGTTGGGAATTGCCTACGAGGATGAAGCCAATCTTTTAGGTTATTTAACCGCAAACAATAGTCCTGATGTGAATTACCAATATTCAGCCAATTACGAAATGTTGAGATATATCTTATTTGAAATCAGGATGAAATCTCCTGATGATTATAAAATCCTGCATGATAAACTCTCGGCTGATATTTTAGCTGATTTTAAAACCGAAAAAGAATTTTGGCGAAAATACAACGGACAGATGTTCGGCTACATGGATAAAGCATTTGATAGATTTTTGAAAATGAACAACCAGCCAAAGGGAACAGATAGTTACCAGGATATTGTAATCTGGTTATGGAACCTGCATAAATCTAAAATCATTAAAAACAAAATATCACAAATCCTACATCGCAAATCAGCTACCCATGTATAGCTTCCCTCGTTCCGAAACTTTGGATCAGCTCTCCTTCAAATTCCAGCCATTCCTTCCACCGTTTATCTACATCAACATCAATAGCATACTTCCGTGCAAAATTTAAGAAAGTAGTGTAATGTGTCGCTTCAGAAACCATTAGTTCATGGTAGAATTTTGCCAGCGACTCATCCTTAATATTTAGTGAAAGTACCCGAAAACGCTCACAGCTTCTGGCCTCTATCATCGCCGCAAATAGCAACCTGTCAATAAATGCCTGGTTCCGGCTGCCATCTTTCTTGCTAAATTTCACCAATCTGCCAACATAATCATCCTTACGCTCACGGCTCAAAGTATAACCACGTTCTTTGATAATATCAATCACCATCTGAAAATGTTGCATTTCTTCAATGGCAATGGATGTCAGCTCCTCAACCAAATCCTGATGTTCAGAATTTTGAGTAATTAAAGTAATCGCATTTGAAGCAGCCTTTTGCTCACACCAGGCATGGTCGGATAGAATTTCCTCTAAATTAGATTCAGCAATATTTGCCCAGCGTGGGTCTGTCAACAACTTTAATCCTAGCATCTGATATCATCAATTGAGCTGCAAAATTAAGAATATTTAACATACATTTAATACGTCCCGGAGATTAAGATGGTATAGCTTTTAATCTGCGGAAATCAAATTTATCTGCGGGAGCCAGAAAAAAGCACTTATTTTGTAGCTACATAAATATGGATCTGAAAAAATTATTGATTATTGGATTAGTATGGCCTGAGCCCTCTTCGTCGGCGGCAGGAACTCGGATGATCCAATTGGTCGATTTGTTTTTAAGCAAAGGCTATATGGTCACTTTTGCTTCCGCTGCATCTAAAGGTGAATTCAGTTATGATTTTACCGGAAAGGCAGTAACTGAACGGCATATCAAACTTAACGATGAAAGCTTTAACCGCTTGCTGAAAGAGCTAAATCCTAATGTAGTGCTTTTCGATCGCTTTATCATAGAAGAACAGTATGGATGGCGGGTACAACAGGAATGCCCCGGGGCTATGCGGATATTAGATACAGAAGATTTGCACTTTCTTCGCAGTGCCCGTCAAATCGGCAGTAAAAAGCAGGAAGCCCTGAATTTGTACAATGACGTTGCAAAGCGCGAAATAGCTTCGATACTACGCTGCGATATATCATTGATCATTTCCGAAAAGGAAATGGAAATCCTTCAGGATAAGTTTAATATCGATCCCGTTCTACTATATTACCTCCCCTTTCTCGAAAAAGAAATTACACAGGAAGCCATTCAAAAATGGGTGCCGTTTGATGATAGAGCCGATTTTATCTTTATTGGCAATTTCCTGCACGAACCAAATTGGAATACCGTTCAAACGTTGAAAACAAAAGTATGGCCGCTGCTCAGAAAAAAGCTACCGGGAGTGGCCATCAACATTTATGGCGCATATGCCGCTCAAAAAGCTTTGCAATTAGATAATAAGAATGAAAAGTTTTTTATTCGTGGCCGGGCCGGAAACGCCCAGCAAACCATAGCCAGGCACAGAGTATTAATTGCCCCTATCCAGTTTGGCGCAGGAGTAAAGGGCAAGTTCATCGATGCCATGCACACCGGAACGCCATCAATAACCACAACAACCGGCGCCGAAGCCATGAAGGGCGACTTTGATTGGTGTGGATTTATTGAAGATAATCTGGAAATATTTGTTGACAAGGCGGTTGAGTTGTATTTGAATCAAAATATATGGCTGTCAGCTCAGGAAAAAGGTGTAATTATTATCAACAACCGTTATAGCGCCGTTACTTTTGCCGATGGATTTATTGCTGAAATAGAAAAACTGGATTTAACTGCTCACCGGAACAAAAATTTCATCGGGCAAATCTTAAATCACCATACACTACAAAGCACAAAATACATGTCGCTTTGGATAGAAGAAAAAAACAGAAAGTAAGCACGTGTTCCCAACAACCTGCCAACTTTACAACATTCCAACAATTTTAAATTAACTATTACGTAAATTCGCCCCATGGCGAAAATATCGATTAACCTGGCCACAGGTTCATTACAGAAAGAAGAAATCATTGTTGGTATCGACTTGGGTACAACCAATAGTCTGGTAGCATTTATTAATCCTGAAAAAAATCCTCAGGTGATAAACGATGCAGGAAAAGGAATACTCGTTCCGTCAGTAGTTTATTTCAACAATCAAAGCGAAGCGCTTGTTGGAAACGAAGCAAAGGAATTTTTAACAACCGATCCTGCAAATACTATTTTTTCTGTAAAAAGACTGTTGGGTCGTTCTTATAAAGATGTTGCCGAACACAAGGATATTTTCTCCTATAAAATCATTGATGACGATACTGACGCGTTAGTAAAAATTCAGGCAGGGAATCGTTTCTACACGCCTATAGAATTATCGGCAGAAATATTAAAAGAACTTAAGGCAAGGGCTGAACACGCATTGAAAACGCCTGTTAACCGCGCGGTAATTACCGTTCCGGCATATTTCAACGATAGCCAGCGCCAGGCCACACGTGATGCCGGAAAACTTGCAGGATTGGATGTAATGCGTATCGTAAACGAGCCAACAGCAGCAAGCCTGGCTTATGGAATAGGTCTCGATCCCAGCGAGCAGAAAACGATTGCTGTTTACGACCTGGGTGGTGGAACTTTCGATGTCTCTATCCTTCAAATTCAAAACGGTATTTTTGAAGTTTTATCAACAAATGGAAATACTTACCTGGGAGGCGATGATTTTGACCGTGCAATCCTAAACTACTGGCTGGAGAAAAACAATCTTGAGCTGAGCATAGTAGCTAAAGACAATATTTTAATGCAAACTCTACGTTTACAGGCGGAAGCTGCCAAAAAAGCGCTCTCAGCCCAGAATTTGTACAACGAAAAGGTTGGTGAAATCTGGTGTACGCTGGATAAACAAACCTTTGAGGAACTCATTTCAGCTAAGGTGGAAGAAACCATCACCGCCTGTAAAAATGCTTTGAACGATGCAGAACTAACAGCCGCCGATATTGATGAAGTAATTCTTGTTGGTGGATCAACCCGTACCCCATTTGTAAAACAGGCTGTAGAAAATTTCTTTGGCAAAACACCCCAGGATAACATTAATCCCGATGAGGTTGTAGCCTTAGGTGCTGCTATACAGGCAGATGTTTTGGCAGGAAACCGCTCTGATATTTTATTGCTTGATGTTACTCCTCTTTCATTGGGAATTGAAACTATGGGCGGACTGATGGACGTGATTATTGCCCGTAACAGTAAAGTCCCTACCAAAGCTGGCCGCCAATACACAACTTCTATCGACGGACAGATAAACATGAAAATTTCTGTTTACCAGGGGGAACGGGATCTGGTAAAAGAAAATCGTAAACTCGCTGAGTTTGATCTTAAAGGAATCCCTGCAATGCCTGCAGGTTTGCCAAAAGTAGATATCAACTTCCTGCTTAATGCAGATGGAATTCTAACTGTTCAGGCAATAGAATTGCGGTCGGGAGTAAAACAGGAAATCGAAGTGAAGCCAAGTTATGGCTTGAATGATGATACCGTGGAAAAAATGCTCATAGATAGCATTACCCACGCCAAGAGTGATGTAGAACAACGCATGCTCATTGAAGCACGTAGTGAAGGAGAGCAACTTCTTTATACAGCTGAACGTTTCATCGAAAAACACCAGGAACATCTAACATCTGAGGAAATCGCTGAAACAAAAATCCACATCGAAGCATTGAAAACCGCACTAGCCTCGCAGGAAAAAGATACTATCCTCAAAAAAGCTGACGAATTGAATGAATTTACCCGGCCTTTTGCCGAACGAGTAATGGATGCAGCCATCTCTACAGCCATGAAAGGTAAGAAAATAGAGTAACCGGAAGTCCTGTTAATGTAACTTCTTTTCTTACCATACATCAAATGCCATTATCCCTGAATCCATTATTTTTGCTAAATAATCTTAGCAAAATGGAATTAGGTATCGGTATGTTTGGTGATTTGCAAATCAATGCAAATGGAGAAATTCAGTCTGCACAGCAAAGACTTCAGGAAATTATAGAAGAAATTAAGCTGATGGAAGAAGTCGGCTTGGACTTCTATGGAATTGGTGAACACCATCGCCCTGATTATGCGGTTTCAAGTCCTGAAATCATTCTGGCAGCCGCTGCAACCGTCACAAAAAACATCAAATTAAGTAGCGCAGTTTCTGTGTTAAGCTCTTCCGATCCGGTTAAGCTTTACCAGAATTTTGCTACCGTAGATTTAATCTCCAACGGCAGGGCTGAATTAATGGCTGGCCGGGGCAGTTTCATTGAGTCCTTTCCCCTATTCGGCTATAACCTTCAGGATTATGATGAACTTTATGAAGAGAAATTAGAACTCTTACTAAAAATCAATAAGGAGCCAAAAATTACCTGGAAAGGTAAATTCCGCCCCGAATTAGCTAACCAGGAAGTCTTGCCCCGCGCGGTTAACGACCATTTAAAAATCTGGGTGGCCGTTGGTGGTACGCCTGAATCTGTAGAAAGAGCAGGAAGATTGGGCTTACCCGTAATGTTTGCCATCATCGGCGGGCAACCTGTACAGTTCAAACCACTTTTCGATTACTATAAAAAAGTATATCAGGCTTATGGTCATGATATAAGTAAGTTTGAAGTAGGCGTACACATGCACTCCCTGTTCGGAGAAAACAGTCAGGAAATTTCCGACTATTATTTCCCGTTATATTCAGCTCAAATGAATAAAATTGGGAAAACACGCGGCTGGCCTCCCTTTCAGCGCAATCAATTTGAAGCCGGAAGAGGCAGCAATGGCGCACTCATTATTGGTGACGTGAACGAATCGGTAGATAAAATTCTCGCGATGGAAGAAACATTTGGTCTAACCCGGTTTTCAGCACACATGGATGTTGGAGGGCCTTCACATTCAGCGATGATGAAATCAATAGAAATTTTCGGGACACAGATAGCCCCAAAGGTCAGGGCAGCATTGAACTGAAAATAAAATGATGAAAAATAGGAAGTATATTCTCACCCAATCAGCAAATCAATAGCTTTTGGTTCTGCTAAACATTTGAATTATAGAATAAACATAACATCCTACACAAACTGCCAACAGGCTTTCTAGTAATGCAAAACCTGTCATTACCGATGTGAGAATAAGTGCAGCAACCGGAAATTCAAAAATAAATGTTGCGGTAATCAGAAGGCAAAAAACTAAGCCCATGGTTGCCGCAAACTTTTTTGGGGCCAGGTCAGTCATTTTAGGCTTAAACCTCAATGCTCCAGCTAAATGAATGGCCATAAATTTCAACAGGCTAAACCTTCCCGAAGTAAAAGCCCTCAAAGCAAAATCTGCAACTAGATATAGTACTGCCCAATAATTTGAAAACAAAATACAGCCTATCTCAATTAAGGCAACCATAAAAGCAACAATCCTTACTACATTTTCATTAACTCTTTCGGCAGAAACCGGACACGATAATTCCATACATCTTTTTTGAATGATAAAAATACAAAATTGAATATGGATAAATCTTAAAAATTCATTCCTATATTTATTAACGTAAATTACGCACATCAACCTAGATATAGAATGGATAATTCGGATCAGTTAAATCTGCTTTTAGTCAAACTCGAGAATTTGCTACTGAGGCAACAAGGTTTCGAACAAGAAATCGAAGCCTTAAAACAACAGGTAAGAGCAATGCAGTCCACTGGAACCGCCGGTTTGTCACCAAAATCACAAACAGGTCCTTTACCTGTACCCCCACCACTAAAAACGCAGCCAACACCTGTTCATAACAATACAGTACCGTCGCAGCCGGTTCCTGAAAGATTTAAATCCCCTGTAAACCAACCACAAGTTAATTTTGCAGATCGTTTTAAACGAGAGAACATAGTTAAATCCGATTTCGAAAAATTCATTGGCGAGAACCTTATCAGCAAAATCGGGATCCTCATCCTGATTTTAGGTGTTGCCATCGGCGCCAAATATGCCATCGACCACGATATGGTCAGCCCGCTAACACGCATTATTTTAGGATATGCAGTAGGTGCAGGTTTAATGGCATTTGCGATAAAACTGAAAACCCGTTACGAAAACTTTTCCGCAGTACTCGTGAGCGGTGCCATTGCCATAATGTACTTTATCACCTATGCTGCCTACGATTTTTATGCCCTGATTCCGCAAGCTTTAGCATTTTTATTAATGGTCGTATTCACCTCATTCGCCGTAGTGGCCGCCATAAAATATAACAAACAGGTCATTGCGCATATTGGGCTCGTTGGCGCTTATGCAGTCCCCTTTTTACTCAGCAATGGTTCAGGAAAAGTGGGAGTGTTGTTTACTTACATGGCAATTATCAACATCGGTATTCTTATCCTAAGCTTTAAAAAATATTGGAAACCACTATTTTATGCCTCCTTCATATTATCATGGATCATATTTTTGACATGGAGGTTAGGCCTCAGCTCCAATGCTGATTTCTTTACTCTATCATTGCTGTTTTCAGCTATATTCTTTATCACATTCTACATCACAAACCTGGCCTATAAAATCACTAAACAGGAAACTTTCGAATTTGGCGACGTGGTAATTTTACTTCTAAACTCTTTTATATTTTATGGAATAGGTTATTTCATACTCGCGCAAAATAAAAATAGCGTAGAGTTACTTGGTCTTTTTACATTAGCCAACGCAGTTATTCACTTCGTAGTAAGTTTAATCATCTACAAAAATAAACTTGCAGATAAAAACCTTTTTTACCTGATCTTGGCAATGGTAATTACTTTTATTACAATAGCCGCACCTGTACAGCTTAATGGTGGCTGGGTAACAATCTTCTGGACGGTAGAGGCCGCCGTCTTGTTTTATCTCGCCCGTGCAAAACATATTGCTATCTACGAAAAGTTATCCTTTCCACTCATATTCCTCGCATTTATAAGCCTCCTTCAAGATTGGACGACCTATTATGATTTTTATTATGGCAATGACTCCCCCATGACACCAATAATAAATGTAGGTTTCTTAACCGCCTGTATTTTTATAAGCTGTTTTTTCTGGATGCTTCGGATAGATAGAACGAAAACAGAACTGCAGCCTGAATGGCACTGGATAAGACAGATTTTGACTTATGCCATTCCTTCTATTTTAATCATAGCAACATACGTATCCTTTAAATTGGAGATTTCAAAATATTTCAATAGCCTCATCCAATCAACAAGGATCAGTCTTCATCCCCAAAGTAAAACCGGTGACCAGACGTATGAACTTAACTATAATTACGAAACGCTTGAAACCGCCTGGATCTACATCTACACCTTATTTTTTGCATCAGCACTCACTTATCTCAATCTCAAAAAACTGAAAAATAATGAGCTTGCAATTGCAAATCTGGTCATCAATGTAGGGGTGATAATATTATTTTTAACGCATGCGCTTTATACCTTGAGCGAACTAAGAGACCATTATCTTTTTCCGGATACAAATTATTTCACCATAAGTACCTTTAATATATTTATAAGATATCTGTCGATAGCCTTTTTTGCTCTGCTAATCTTTCAATGCCATCAGCTGGAGCGCTCAGGATTGTTAAAGCATAATTTTAAAACAATGTTTGATTATCTACTGTACATATCCATTTTATGGGTACTTAGTAGCGAAATGATCAATATTCTGGAACTATCACATTCAGAGGCGAGTGACAAATTAGGTCTGAGTATCCTTTGGGGCATTTATGCATTGTTTTTAATCAGCATGGGGCTGGCAAAAAACAAAAAACATCTTCGGATCGGAGCAATGGTTTTATTTGGTATTACGCTGATAAAACTATTTTTCTACGATATTTATTCGCTCAGTACCATTTCCAAAACAATAGTTTTCGTTTCCTTGGGTGTACTCTTGCTCATCATTTCTTTTCTATATAACAAGTACAAACATTTAATTATTGATGATGCTAAAACTGAAAATTAGTACGCTTTTGTTATTCACGCTGCTATTCACCATTACGAAAGCACAAACAAATAATTTCAAATTCAAAAGAAATATAACCGGCGTTAATGCAACCTGGCATAGCTTCAAACTGCCTGAAGGATTATATCAACACGTAGGTTTAGGATTTGATGATTTAAGAATCTTCGGCATAAATGATAAAGATACTTTGGAAGTACCATATCTTTTGAAACAAAAGGATGAACTGATCAGCAGCCAGGATATCCCATTCAAACAAATCAACCAAAGCTCCAATGCTGCTGGCTACTTATTTACCTTCCAGTCGCCACAAGTCAGCACAATTAACCAGATTACCTTAAACTTCAAAGACCAGAATTTCGACTGGCAGGTTAAACTCGAAGGAAGTAATGATAACACAGAGTGGTTTACCATACTTAACAATTACCGCATCCTGTCAATCAAAAACAAAAGCACCGATTATCATTTCACTAAACTGGACTTTGCAGATTCAAAATATCAGTATTTTAGAGTTGCTCTAAAAAGTCAAATCCAGCCTGAACTGTTAACAGCTAAAATTTCCAGGATTGATACCATCAGGGGAATCTCTCAGGAGGTAAAGTATAAAAGCTTTAACATACAGAATGATGCGGTTCAAAAGGAAACAATTATCGAAATTCCCCTGAAAAACACAGTGCCGGTTTCGTTTCTAAAATTGAAAGCAATGAATACTTTCGATTTCTACCGTCCCCTGAAAATCGAATATGTAACTGATAGTTTTAAAACCGATAAGGGCATCCGGTATCATTATGCCAACCTATACCAGGGAACAATCAGCTCATTTGAAAAATCAGAATACCATTTCCCAAACACCATAACTTCAGGATTGAGAATTACTATCCAGAATAATGACAACCAGCCCCTGCGCCTAAGTGACTTGGAACTAAAAGGTAATATTTACGAAATTATTGCCCGCTTCGATAATCCCGCACTATCTTACGCACTATATTACGGAAATGAGAAAAGCACCGCGCCTAGCTATGAAATAGAAAAATTCCAAAGCAAAATCCCCGCAGACTTAACTCCCGCAATAATTGGAGAGGAACAAAAAAATCCGGCATATTCAGTAAAAATACCTAAACCAATATTTGAAAATAAAGCATGGCTATGGATAGTAATGTCCGTAATTATTGCATTATTAGGTTGGTTTTCATTCAGAATGTTGAAAAATTAAAAATACATGATTATATTTCAGCATGAAAAGATTAACGATTCTATCCGCGTTAATCATCCCGCTTCTTCTTTGTACATCCTGGGGATTCTTTGCGCACCAAAGAATCAATAACCTCGCTGTTTTCACGCTACCTGCTGAAATGGTTGGATTCTATAAAAGAAATATCAAATATATTACCCAACATGCCGTAGATCCCGATAAACGGAGATATATAGATAGCCTCGAAGCACCGAGGCATTATCTCGATGTTGAAAATTACGAAAACAAGATAGACAGCATCCCTCTAAAATTCAGCGATGCCAAAACTAAATATGGGGAAGCACACCTACAAAAAAATGGAACACTTCCCTGGCAAATCCAAAAAACTTATTATAGTCTGGTCAATGCATTCAAAACCAGGGATTCAATTAAAATCTTAAAATGCGCTGCAGATTTAGGGCACTACATTGGCGATGCTCATGTTCCACTCCATACAACAAATAACCATAATGGCCAGCTCACCAACCAGGTCGGAATCCACGCCTTCTGGGAAAGCCGTTTACCCGAATTATTTTCTACCAATTATAATTTCCTGGTAGGTCGGGCAATCTACATTGAAAACCCGCTTAATGAAGCCTGGAAAATACTAAGGCACACACATAGCTTAGTCGACACTGTGCTAACGTTCGAAGCGAAATTGTCAGCTTCATTTTCCTCAGATCAGAAATACAGTTTTAGCGAAAGAAACAATACTGTACTGAAACAATATTCCTTTGCCTATTCAAAAAAATACCACGAAATGATGGACAAGATGGTGGAAAAACAGATGCGCTCAGCGATCCTGGAAATCGGATCCTATTGGTATTCGGCGTGGGTAGATGCCGGACAACCTGAGCTAAAAAACCTCGTCAAAATTGAACAGGACCCCGAAGAGAAAAACTCAGAATTGAAAGCTGAAAAGAAATACCAGAATGGAAATCCAATTGGCCGTGAAATATAGCTGAAACAAAAAAGCGGGAGTAAATCCCGCCTCAATAGCAATTCTACTTAGACTCTTCGCCTTCTATAATTTTTTCAATTTTCTTAGGCTCCATACGGCTTTTTATGGCCGCCCATATTGCTGGAACAAAAGTAACCACAGCAATCGTTAAAATAACAATCTCGAAATTGTTCTTGATAACAGGGATTTGCCCCAACAAATAACCACCTATTAACAAAGCAAAAATCCAGGTTATACCGCCAATAATATTATAGTAGGTAAAACGGCCGAAAGGCATCTTCGCAATCCCCGCAACGAATGGAGCAATTGTTCTGAAAATTGGTAAAAACCTGCTCAACATAATGGCCTTTCCACCATGCTTTTCAAAAAACTCGTGAGATTGATGATAATACTTAAGCTTCAGTATTTTATTGTTTTCCTTAAAAACACCCGAACCCAACACTGTTCCCAGTTTATAGTTCAAGGTGTTTCCTGTAATTGCCGCAAGAATTAAAATCACCAGCATTAACCAGATATTCAATCCGGTGTTTCCACCTGCAATCAGCGCACCCGCAGCAAAAAGCAATGAATCACCAGGCAGGAATGGTGTAACCACAAAGCCTGTTTCAGCGAAAATAATTAAGAATAAAATAAGGTAAGTCCAGGTTTGATAATCGCGAATAATCTCTGCTAAGTGAACGTCTATATGGGCAATAAAATCCCAAAGTTGATGTAGTAATTCCAAGTTATATGATTTTAGGCAAAAGTAGGGATATCAAATGATTTTATCTGTAATCTTTCCAACAATTAATTGTTCGAAACCAGGCGTTCCTTCAACTTGCCGTTTGCCGCACCTTCCAGAATAACAGTATAAACTTTGCCCAGTGCCAAACCCGAAAAACTAATCGAATCCACAACCCCTGTCGAATCGGCTAAATTAAATAACATAGTCGCCTGATTATTTTTAATACTGGTAAATTCGTAGTATTTTGATTTCTTGCCATAAGCCAGCGCATCCGCGAACGTTTTAGCCCGGTTAGTAATTTGTACTGAAGAATTCAGGGTATATCCCATATTGATAAACATCACCTTGGCCATGTTAGCATTTGGCCTTACGGTATCCTGATAAATAACCATTTTGGCTTTTCTCCCGGAAGTTGCGTCGACCTTGGTGTAGTAGATAGAATAATTTAAACCCAAACCAAATTTGGTTGTAATAGAAGTATCGCTGGATCTTGCAGTAATACTGTTCCTCGCATCGATGACATACTCTTTATCGGCATCAACTACAAAATAAGATGAATTTGTTGCAGTAGCGAGGGCGCTAACACTAGTCAGGTCGTTAAATAACCTGTTGTTGAAATAAAAGTTCTTAGTAGTATCTGAGATTACCGTGTTAAATATCCTAACCTTTGCATCTCCGCTTAAAATACCATTATTTTTAATACAGGAACTGGCCAGCAAAATCACAAAAAACAGAAGAAATATTTTAGAGAACAGAAACCTCGGATTATTCATATATGTAGGCTAAACAATTAAAACGTAAAGATAACAGAAAGCATACTAATCTCTGAAATTAATTATCAGCGATCACATGGGCTTCCAGGTTCGCAGCAGTGGTACCACTAAACCATATGGTATATATTTTCCCCGGGCTGAACTTTGAGTTATCGATTGTCTTAACATTACCCGACCCTACAACCGTGTAGCGAAGGTTGATATCAGCGTCAATAGAAAAGTAATTTGACGTTTCCTTATAAGCTAATGCATTCACAAATTGTGTCCCAGCCTGAACACTTACATTAATACCCGTTACAAATGACTGTGTTAAGCTAATTAGCCTGACTTTGGCTTTCCCCACTTCAGTATTGCTCAGGTTGTCTTCATAATTAACAATCTCACGTTTGCCACTCCTGTCGCTTACCAGAAACGTGGTGTAGGTAATAGATGGGGTAAAATTCATAGAAGCACTGGTTGAACCTGCAGGTGAATTGGTAAAAGAAATATTTCTCATCCCGGAAGCAATTTTAACGTAACTCGTCACGTCACCATAAGCTAAAGCATTCGTGGTAAGTTTAGCATCGTCAACATAAACATCCTGATTAACTTCAGTTGTTACTGCATTCACGACTTTTATTTTTGCTTCACCTTTTACAACCACATCGGGGTCATGTTTTTTGCAGGCCGTGAAGGTGATTGTCGAAAAAACGATTAATAATAGTGAGAGATTAGTAAAGATTTTCATACGAGCTGATTTGGTTATAAACAAAAATAGCTCGGTCAAAAACCAAGCCATTTAATGTTAAAACTAAAATTTCTGTATGTTAATAGCTGTTATTTAGCATAACTGGCATCACCAACATCAACACATCTTCATTCTCATCATTCGTCTGAGGAATTAAAAGCCCCGCCCTGTTTGGTGTCGAAAGCTCTAAAGTAACCTCATCACCACTTAAATTGTTAAGCATTTCGATAATAAAACGGGCGTTAAACCCAATTTCCAGATCTTCACCATCATATTGACAGCTTAAACGCTCGTGTGCCTCATTAGCAAAATCTAAATCCTCAGATGAAATATTCAACTCACTGCCGCTAATCTTTAATCTCACCTGGTGCGTGGTTTTATTAGCGAAAATTACAACACGACGGAGCGTGTTTAAAAACAAACTTCTGTCAATGATCAGTTTGTTTGGATTATTCTGAGGGATTACTGCCTCATAATCAGGATAGCGCTCGTCTATTAAACGACACACCAGATTAATATTTTCAAACTTAAAAAAAGCACTTGTTGCGTTATAATCTACTGATACATTAATATCTGTAGATGGAAGCGCACCTTTTAAAAGCGTCAATGCTTTTTTTGGCAATATGAATGAGGCTGCTTTGTCTGCCTTGCTGTCCATTCTGCGATAACGTACTAACTTATGTGCATCAGTAGCTACAAAAGTAATGTGCTGTGGAGATAACTGACAAAATACACCAGTCATTGCCGGACGCAGTTCGTCATTACTTACCGCAAATATAGTTTTTGTAATGGCCTCTGTTAAAACCGATGCCGGCAAATTAACAGATGAAGCATTCTCTACAACCGGAATCTTTGGAAAATCATCACCATTTTCACCACTTAACTTGTATTTTCCATCCCCGGCACTGATCTCAATCGCAAATGTTGTATCGTCAATATTAAAAGCAATCGGCTGATCTGGAAGGGTTTTAAGCGTATCTAATAAAATTTTAGATGGAACTGCTACTTTACCCTCCTCTTTCGATTCTACAGGCAAAGCAGTGGTCATACTCGTTTGCAAATCAGTAGCAGAGATCGTTAAGTTTCCGTCTTTAATTTCGAAAAGAAAATTTTCCAGTATAGGCAAAACCGTACTGCTGCTCGAGGCACCATTTACAGTTTGTAAATGTTTTAATAAAGTTGATGTGGATACAATAAATCTCATGATATCTTTTAGTCTTCTTCAAAAATATAAAAATTATTTAGCGTACTTGTATTTACGATAATAATGTTGAAAAATCGCAAACAATATTAACAATAACAGCGGGACCGCAATATTTAACAGCTGCCATTTGGTTTTTTCGACTTGAATTTTCGCTTTATCCAATAATCTGATCTTAACTTCCTTGTTTCTTAAGTCGATTAAATTTCCCTCATCCGTAAAATAATCAACAATGTTTAATAAAAGGGCCTTGTTCCCAAAAGTACGCTGAGTATACCGGTCAAAGCCAAGTGGAAATGGCGCACCATCTTTCTCCGAAACCTGGTTTTTAAATACATCACCATCACCAATAACAATCATTTTTGCCGGCTTACCCCTTCCGGCAAGAGTGTAGGGCTTAGCAATGCCAGCGGGCAGTGGCCTCCCCGCAAATACCGAAGGAAAACTCCCCTCAAGAAATACAGCTGCGTTTTGTGGACTACCTTGAAAACTCCGGGGATCCAACTGATCGCCCACCATTTGCAAACTAAACAATTTAGGAGTACTATACACCTTATTGAACGATGAAGTTGTCAAAATATATGATTTGGATACACCTGTCACTCCAATGGTATCTACAGTACTAGGAAATTCCGACTTAATCCCATCCAGTTTTTTCACTACACTGTGCACAGTATCTGCCAGTAATATCGGATAGTATATCCATGGAACAAGTTGCATCTGATTCAGCCCACCAACAACCCCCGTCGATATCGGAATTTCAGCAGCATTTGCCGGATCCGCAACGATGTTGTAATTAATCCTCGCCCCATACATAAACAACATGTCGTCAAGATTTAAGCTTCTATTGCTCACCAGCTGCCCACTCCTGCTCCTCAAACTGTCAAGTTCAGCACTAACCTGATCAATGCTCCAGAGTACACTCCCACCATTCATCACAAAATAGTTGATCTTATACTTCTCAGTTTCTGTAAACGCCTTGGTTGGCTTCGCAATAATCAGCATGCCTAGCTTGTCCAAACCGGCCTGATCAATAGTACTGAGGTCTACCCTGCCAACCTCGTAGCTGGCCGATAGTGCATGGATGGCATCAGCCAGTTGCAAATCGTTTAACTCCCCGTTCGACTCCGAAAACCCAACACGCGCATTCTTACCCGATAATACTTTTTTTAAACCCGAAGTAAAAATATATTCCAGGTTTTCGATGGCACGGTTAATATTATCCTCGTAGCTTCCTCTGGTATCCAAATTCTGAAAAAGTTTTATTGGAAACTCGTTCCCGTTACTTTCAACAATAGCCATCGGAAAAACTAGCTTTTGTGTTAAACCGGAGGCCGTTTTAACACTTAAATTCGTAGCTTCAATCCCTTGATCGTAAAGGTTATTGATGACCGTGTCCTGGTCTGCCTGATTCAATCCCGCAAGTGGATCGACAAAAACAACTTTGAAATCTGATTTGGAATAGGCTCTATAATCAGATAAAATATCATTTACCGCGGCCTGCAAACGCTTAAAAGCAGGGGGAAGTTCGCCATCCAGGAATACGGTAACAACAACCGGTTGGCGATTGCCTTCAAGAATCTTTTTAGTTTTATCACTTAATGAAAAACGTTTATCTGCCGTAAAATCAAAACGATGAAAAAAATATTGGCTTACAATATTCAGAATGAAAATTCCAGCCAGTAAAATAAAAAAACGTAGCCACTTATTTTTAGCCCCTCTCATTTCTTACCTCCAATGATTAAACTGGTTAACAAAAGAAAAAGAAATGAAAAAGTAACGAAATACATGAGGTCCCGCGTATCTAACACACCCCTGCTGATTGCAATATAATGTTCGTTAATTCCTAAGCTGCTAATTAACGATTCGATCGGCTGAAAACCAGTAATCTGACTCGAATAATCGAACCCTAAAAATGCAAAGGCACATATACCTGCACAAATTACAAAAGCAATAACCTGATTTTTGGTAATAGCAGAAGCAAATATGCCGATAGCGGTGAATACAGCTCCGAGCAGAAATAAACCAATATATGAGCCAATCACCCCCCCCGAATCGATATTTCCCTCAGGGAACCCAAGTTTCGAAATTGAATAGTAGTATACCAAAGTTGGTATCAGTGCAAATAAAACCAATATCAGGCTTGCGAAATATTTTGCAAAAACAATCTGCCATACTGTAATTGGCCTCGTAATTAAAAGCTCAAAGGTTCCTTCCCGTTTTTCCTCAGCAAATGACCGCATGGTAATCGCCGGAATTAAAAACATGAATAAATAAGGAACCAGACTAAAAAAACCAGTTAATTCCGCATAGCCGTAATCCAGAACAGAAGTATCGGGAAAAACCCAAAGCAATAATCCGGAAACCAGAAGAAAAATCCCAATGGTGATATAAGCAACCATCGAACTTAGAAAACTGAAGAATTCGCGTTTAAAAACTGCGTACATGGGCTATTAAAACGTCGAAGTTAAATAAATAATATTTCAATCAGGAAATAATACAATTCTTAATCAATGGCACACAATTACAAGGCGTAACCCAGTCCCGCTGAGAAAACCAGATTTCGCGCATCCAGATACGTATCGGTGGAATTGGATATCTTAAAAGCACTGGCACTGATACCGGAGTGAATGTTTATACCGTTGCCAAAGGTATACCCGGCGAGTGCATTTCCCCCCAGATCAAAACGTTTGAAGTTTTTCGTCGATCCAAATTCAATAGCTTGCTTGGTCTGCGTAGCAATATTCGTATTACTGAAAGTGTATTTTACAGTTCCAGAAAGTGCGTAGGCAACGTAAGGCCCCAGGCCCACAAAAAATCTTCCCCCTTTGAATGGAAAAACACGAACAAGATTGGCCGGTAGTTCAAGGTAAGTCAGATTAATTTTAGCCGACGAGGGTGAGTTTGGCAAATAACTGTAATAAGAAACCTTTGTACCTTTTCCCGAAACGGTAAATCCTGGTTGTAGTAACATGTTTTTACCAACAGGTAAATCCACCGTTGCACCAAAATAAAAAGAAGTATTGATATCATTTTCCTTAATTCCACCACCGTCATAAGCAATGGCATCCGTTGAGGTATGTATGTTAGGAAAGGTTGCCCCTGCCTTACCTCCAATTTTCAAAGGCTTCCGTTGTGCCTTTGCCTGGATAAAAAAAATCGGGAGAAATAATAATGTAAAAAATGTTTGCTTCATCTATATGCCAGTTTGCTTTTAAATATAAAAAATCCTAGGCGGTTAATTTCCTAAAAATATTTTCAAGTGAATCATCATGATATGTTTTCTTGATCCCCTCAAGAGAATCGTTCGCAACTATTTTACCATTGCTGATAATGATAATGTCATCACATATTGCTTCAACCTCCTGCATAATATGCGTAGAGATAACCACAGTCTTATCCCTCCCAAGTTCCTTAATCAACGCCCGGATGTCTACCAGCTGATTCGGATCTAACCCAGACGTTGGCTCGTCCAGAATTAAAACTTCGGGATTATGGATGATAGCCTGAGCTAATCCTACCCGCTGTTTATATCCCTTAGATAACATTCCTATTTTCTTATGTTGCTCCGGAGTCAACCCTACCAGTTTAACTACTTCATCAATCCGCTGCGATAAGTTTTTAAGTGCATAAGTTTCCCCAACAAAACTTAAAAACTCCCTCACGTACATTTCCATATAAAGCGGAGTGTTTTCAGGGAGATAACCGATGTGCTTTTTAGCAGCGATAGCCTGAGTAAGAATGTTGAAATCCGAAATCATTGCATTACCCGAACTTGGTTCCAGATACCCCGTAAGCATCTTCATCGTTGTTGATTTCCCTGCACCATTAGGACCGAGAAAACCTAAAATACGTCCAGGTTTTGCTTCAAAACTAATTGAATCTACCGCTTTCTGTTTATCGTAATATTTGCTCAGGTTTTCAACTAAAATACTCATGTTATTTATTTAGAAATCAGTACTCATCATTAGTTAATATGCACCGAGCTTAGCTTTTTATTATACCTGAACTTATTTAGTTCCTCCGAAGCCTGTGGCAAATTATCGCCCGACAAAATATCTGCACCATTATTCACTAAATGGTAATAAACGTTCTTCGCCGGACTTGAAAGAGCGCTGTTATCTATATTACCC
Organism: Pedobacter frigidisoli; assembly: GCF_032678525.1. Lineage (GTDB taxonomy): Bacteria > Bacteroidota > Bacteroidia > Sphingobacteriales > Sphingobacteriaceae > Pedobacter > Pedobacter frigidisoli_A. Next base: position 519,255 of record NZ_JAVTSE010000001.1, on the reverse strand, counting down.
ATTGTACCTAGTATAGTGGTGATTCCCTTAGAATGAAGAAACTGATATAATTCCTTTTCCGGAGCAGAAACCCCTACAAAGGCAACAATCCTGCTATCCGGAATTCCCAGACCATTCAGTCTTTTTAACTCCGCTTTTTTCTGAACAGATGCAGAAATCATCAGATCAGGTGCTAACTGATGTACTTCCTTAGCCTGGTCTGCGCTGTAGGTAATGATGATGGAGTTGCTTTCAACCTTATATTGCCTTACCTTTTCAATAACTTTTGCATAGGAAACTCCTTTTTTTAAGTCTATAGTTAATAGAACCTTGCCTTTGCTCCAACTCAAAACACTATCTAACGTAGGAATTTTGAAGCTGGTCTCTTTCCCTTCATTATCTTTTAAATTAAATGCTTTCAATTCTTCATAAGTATAACTACCAATATTCCCCTTTCCTGTTGATGTCCTTTCCAATTGATCATCATGCATAATTACCATTACCGAATCTTTACTGTAGGCAATATCAAACTCTATAATTACAGGGTTATAAGTCGTTGCGTTTTCAAAAGTTTCAATGCAGTTTTCAGGAAATCCAGGCATCGGCCCACCCCGGTGAGCACTGATTAATGGAAAACGGTTTTCCGGTGTCCATTTCAAAAACTGATATAATTCACTTGTATTATTAAAATGAATGTAATGATGAACTTTTTCCTCTTGCTTACACGAGGCAAACACAACAACAAAGGCAAGAAAAAGCAACTGACGAAATTTCATGGTTCAAAAATAGAAAAAAATGAATGATGTAAGAGGGCCTTTTACCGCTTACCTTTAAACCCTCCGCCTTTTTATTATCTTTGCTTCCATTATGGCTCAAAAGAATAACGACGAACAATTTAAAAATGTAATCTCACACGCTAAAGAATATGGTTTTGTATTCCAGAGCAGTGAAATATATGATGGCTTAAGTGCTGTTTACGATTATGGCCAGCTGGGTGCCGAATTAAAAAACAATATCAAATCATACTGGTGGAAAGCCATGGTTCAAATGCATGAGAATATTGTCGGTATCGACTCTGCAATTTTCATGCATCCGAAGGTATGGAAAGCAAGTGGTCACGTAGATGGATTTAACGACCCGATGATTGATAACAAAGACTCTAAAAAACGTTATCGGGCCGATCAGCTTTTAGAAAATAAAATTGACGAATTATACTCAGAGCTGGCTAATTTCAGCGCTGAAAACAAAGCAAAGTTCGAAGAATTTCAGCAGGAAATACTAGGATTGAGCGACGAAGGACAGGCAAGCTGGATTCCCGGATTTAAAGAAGAAAATTCAATTTTAGATGCCACACAATACCCGTTCATTGAGGAGGCAAGGTGGAGGTTTGTGAAAAAAGGCCTTGCTCTGGAAGTTGAAATGAATCTGGCGCTGAAAGCTGAGAATCTTGCACAACTAAAAGATTTAATTGTTGATTATAAAGTAATCTGTCCCATTTCTAAAACATCAAACTGGACCGATGTTCGCCAGTTCAACCTGATGTTTAGCACACAGTTTGGTGCGATGGCAGAAGGAAGTGACGAAGTTTACCTCCGTCCGGAAACGGCACAGGGTATTTTCGTAAACTTTCTAAATGTTCAAAAATCTGGAAGGATGAAAATTCCCTTTGGTATTGCACAGATCGGTAAAGCATTCAGAAATGAAGTAATTGCACGCCAGTTCATTATGCGTATGCGCGAATTCGAACAAATGGAAATGCAGTTTTTTGTACGCCCGGGCGAAGACAAAAAATGGTTCGAATATTGGAAAGAAGCACGTTTGAAATGGCATAAAGCGCTGGGAACTAATCCAGATAAATACCGTTACCATGATCACGTAAAATTAGCTCATTACGCAAATGCAGCAACAGATATAGAATTTGAATTTCCATTCGGCTTTAAGGAAGTTGAAGGTATCCACAGCCGTACCGATTTCGATTTAACCCAGCATCAGGAGTTTTCTGGAAAGAAAATGCAGTATTTTGATAACGACTTAAATGAGGAAGGAAAACCTTACGGTAACTACGTCCCTTATGTAATCGAAACATCAATTGGCCTGGATCGTATGTTCCTGTTAACCATGATCAACGCATTCGAAGAGCAGGACTTAAGCACGGATGAAAAGCAAGACAGCCGTACACTATTACGCTTACACCCGGCTTTGGCACCTTACAAAGTGGCGGTTTTCCCACTAACCAAAAAAGATGGTTTACCAGAAAAAGCCAGGGAGATTATGGATGCATTGAAATTCGATTTCAATTGTATTTACGAAGAAAAAGATGCTATAGGTAAACGCTACCGCCGTCAGGATGCCATTGGCACACCTTTCTGCTTAACAGTAGATCACCAGAGCTTGGAAGATAATACGGTTACCATCCGTCACCGTGACAGTATGGAACAGGAACGTGTTGCCATCGCAGATTTGGCCGGTATTATCGGCAACGCGGTAAGCTGGAAAACACTTTTGGCCTGACCAGAAACACATTTCTCGACACATTAATTTAGATATGAAGTCGCAAGCAAAAGCTTGCGACTTTTTTTGGAACTGTTAATCACCTTAAACACATTTGAACTAAATCCCTAAAAAACTTATATTAGCACCCAATTAACCAAACAAATAACTATCACAATTTTACGCTCGTGAAAACAAACAAACTCTTTATTGTTCTGGCCTGCCTGTGCCTCATCATCATTTCTGCATGCAAAAAAGAAATCGACTGGAGTTCTGAGCAGGGAAAATCCACAATGAGTGGAAAAGTTGACGGTATTTTACTCGAATGCACCACCTCTGCCGCCGCATTTTATCCACTCGGCAGCAAAACAACAGTACAAATTATTGGTTCAAAAGAACTAAGCGGCTTCAGCTTAACCATCGACGATTTTAAAGGCGTGGGGACTTACAATGTTTCTGGTACGAATATGGCCATTTATCTGAAAGGAGTTAACGGCCTGCAGGATGCTTATCTGGGTATAACTAACGGTACCATTAAAATTATAAGCTACACAGAAAACAAAATCCTAACTGGCACATTCGAATTTAAAGGAGAAAATTCAAACACATCTCTCCAAAAAACAATCACTGAAGGTAAGTTCTCGATTAATCTGGTACCGGTTAAATTACCTGAAACAAATAGCACCACTAATAATCTGTCAGCAAAAGTTGATGGCATAGCTACTGGTTTTACCGGCGAAGCCACATCAGTTAACTCTCCGTTAGGCCAGTTACTTTCGATCGTGACAATTAATGGCGATAAAAGAATGGTTTTTGGAATTCTTGGATACAAAGGGGTTGGAAACTATACAGTACCGGGTGATGCCGAAGCTGTTTATATGAAAGACCAGTCTGCTACGGGCTCATTTTCCGGCAAAAGCGGCACATTAAAAATCACAAGCGAAGCAAATAATAAATTAAAGGGTACCTTCTCTTTCATTGCGCCAAACGAAAACAGCACGATCAGTACATCCGTAACGGTTACTGAAGGCTCATTTGAATTACCCCTAAGCAAAAAATAACTGGCTCCACTTTAATAGGTAAGATGTATGAAAATTCCACAAAAATTCTTTGCCCGACAACATGAAATTGCTGCAGATTATTTACGGGAATTAGATAAGCACCTCGACGATATCGTTTCTGGTAGGGCTACAGAAATGTTTGAGATACGTGATTTTGCCGAACTGATCCATGTTCACCCAACCCACTTAAGTAATACCATCAAGTCTGCAACCGGACACTCGCCCTGCTACTTTTTCGAAGAACGGTTGATGGAAATTTCTAAATCCATGCTGCAAAATGTAAGTGTGCCGATTTCTGAAATTGCAAGGATTTTAACATACGACCCCTCAAACTTCACCAAATTCTTTAAGCATTTTGCCAAACAAACACCTAAACAATATCGCGAAGAATACTTTAAATCCCTGGCAAATAAGGAAAAAGTCACCATATAAAACTTAAGTACTGACCATTTTTACTTAACGTATCACCATTTTTACTGGTAGTTTCTCTCCAACTTTGTTCTATTAAATAAAAACGAAAATGGAAAGACAAAATAAAATAGCATTAGTAACTGGTGGAAGTCGTGGATTAGGCAAAAATGCCGCTATACACCTGGCCAAGAAAGGGCTGGATGTAATCATCACCTATCAGTCGAAAAGAGACGATGCCGAAGAAACGGTAGAAGAATTAAAAAAAGCTGGCGTAAATGCTGCAGCACTTCAGCTGAATGTCGCTAACATCAAAACATTTGAAAACTTTTTTAATGAAGTAAAAGCAGTGTTGCAATCCGTGTTTAACGCAGACAAATTCGATTACTTAGTAAACAACGCCGGTATTGGAATTCACGTTCCTTTTGCCGAAACTACTGAAGAACAATTCGATACATTGGTAAACATACAATTTAAAGGCGTATTCTTTCTCACTCAGAAAGCACTGGGCTTGCTTAATGATGGAGGAGGAATTGTAAATGTATCAACTGGTTTAGTACGTTTTGCTTTGCCAGGCTATGCCGCCTATGCATCCATGAAAGGTGCTATGGAAACCCTGACCAAATATCAGGCAAAGGAACTGGGATCAAGAGGCATTAATGTTAATATTGTTGCACCTGGCGCTATCGAAACTGACTTTGGTGGCGGAGTAGTACGCGATAATGAACAAATGAATAAGGGCATTGCATCACAAACAGCATTAGGCAGGGTAGGATTGCCTGATGATATCGGACCTGTTGTCGCATTCCTATGTACAGAAGAAGCAAAATGGATCAATGCACAAAGGATCGAAGCTTCCGGAGGTATGTTCTTATAAACCGAAAAACCCAATCAATATTGCCTGATTCATCAGAGTCAGGCAATATCACATCCATGCTCTTCCACATACGGTAAGCCGACAAAATAAACCCCATAAAATCACGTTATGCTTGCAAAGCAAAAATGTGATCAACAAACTCTTACCCCTTTTCCTTCTAATTTTAACGAGTGGAACTGTAAAAGCCCAAAGGTGGACCGACGCTGAATTTCGAAGAGCCAATACCGCAGCAACGGCTAGCTACCTTACCAATGAAGAAAAGAATATAATCCTGTATCTCAACCTCATTCGGATTGATGGTGAGAAATTTTATTATACTTTTCTGGAAGATTACTTTAACACCTACAACGCAAATGTTAAGCAATACCGCAATTACAATGAACTGCGCCTTACCCGCAACAACCCCTATTACACGTCATTGCTCAAACACTTAAAGGGCATAAAAAACCTTCCGGTATTCTACCCGGATGAAAAACTAACGACATTGAGCCGAAGCCATGCACAGGATCTAAACCGCAACAATTTAGATACCCATGAAAGCAGTAACGGTGATAAATTCTCTAAAAGACTATCCAGATACTTTCCCAACAAAGCCATGAGCGAAAATATAGATTTTGGATATTCAAATAGCCTGGATATCGTTTGTCACCTCCTTTTGGATTGTGGCGTACCATCCCTGGGCCACCGCTTCAATATGCTCGACCAGAAATACAAGTTAAATACCGTTGGCATCAGCATTCAGCCACACCCCTCTTACACCTGGTGCGCAGTAATGGACTTTGTAGCATTACCTGCTTATACCGCTGGTAAGCCATAGTATATCATAATATCAAAATAATTTTCTGAAGGTTTTTAGTAAAAAAACTACCTTTGCCCAAACACCACAAACAATTCATGCGCAAAGCTATTTTAGCATTCATCGATTTTTTCTATCCCCCTTTCAGAAGATTTGTATCCCTGCATAACTTCAGATACCTTGCAACTGGTGGAAGTACTTTCGTTTTAGGCCTTGTAATGTTTTGGGTGGCTTACAATTATATGTTCCTCACTGAAGAGGTTAAAGTATTGTTCTTCACCCTAAAGCGCAATACAGTCTCCCTCGCTGTTGAATTTGTTGTCGTGATTCCTTATAGCTTCATCCTCAACAAATACCTTATCTTCACCCACAGTGAGGTTAAATCCCGCACACAGTTATTTCGTTTCATCAACCTGCAGTTTATAAACATGTTATTAAACTATGTTTTACTGAAGTTTTTTGTCGAAATCCTGGGTATTTATCCCACTGTTTCAAGATTGGTTGTCCAGGTTGGAATCGCTCTGTTTAGTTATCTGTATCAGCACTACTTCACCTTTAGTGTTAAAAAGATCGGCAGCAATAAAGACAAAAAGAACTAGTTCCACCAAGATAAATTAAGCATTCCTTTCATTCCGTGTAAAGCTGCACACAAAATGGATATGCACAAAATCAGCGCTTAAATAAACGCCATACTTCTTGCTTAGCTAATAACAACAAGCTAACTTAGTGCTCAACCAACTTATTCACCATAATACAAATGAGCCATTTTAACGACTTTAGTAATCCACAGGTTGCGAAATTGCCCAATCACTTAAAGCAGTTTATCGTTAACCAGAACTATGAAAAGTACACCCCCATAGATCAGGCAGTCTGGCGATACGTGATGCGTCAGAATTATAGTTATCTAAAAAATGTTGCTTACTACCCCTACATCAAAGGCCTGCAAAGAGCTGGTTTGAGCATCGAGCACATCCCCGACCTGCAAACCATGAACGATAACCTTGGTAAAATTGGATGGGGAGCAGTCACCGTGGATGGATTTATTCCCCCTGCGGCATTTATGGAATATCAGGCTTACAGGGTTCTGGTTATTGCAGCCGATATCCGGCAGATCAATCATATCGAATATACACCTGCCCCAGACATTATACATGAAAGCGCAGGGCATGCACCCATAATAGCCGATGCTGATTACAACAACTACCTGAGCTATTTCGGATCTATAGGTGCAAAAGCCATGTTTTCTGCCAAAGATTTCGAACTCTACGAAGCAATTAGAAAACTTTCTATTCTAAAGGAAGCAAGCAATGCCGATGAAATGGAAATCGCTAAAGCCGAAAAAAATCTGCGCTACATCAGTGAAAACATGGGAGAACCATCTGAAATGGCACTACTCGGGCGTCTCCACTGGTGGACAGTCGAATATGGATTGATTGGTACACTCGAAGAACCCAAAATTTACGGTGCTGGCTTACTCTCATCAATCGGCGAAAGTGCCTCCTGTATGCAAAATGACGTCGAAAAATTATGGTATAGTATTGATGCGATAAACCATCAGTACGACATCACAAAACCACAACCACAGCTTTTCGTTACACCAACCTTCCAGAATCTGATTGATGTACTCGAACAATTTGCCGATACCATGGCTTTTCGCCGCGGCGGATCAGAAAGTGTATTGAAAGCCATCGCATGCAAAAACGTTGCAACAGCCGTTTATTCATCTGGATTGCAGGTTTCTGGCGTATTCACCGATATGGGCATCAATACCACTGATGAGCTAACCTTCATTAAAACAAATGGCCCCTCTGCATTGGCATTCGAAAATAATCAGTTGAATAACCATGGGAAAAATTACCATTCAGATGGGTTTTCATCTCCGGTTGGTCGGCTTAAAGATGCAGTTAAATCACTTGAGGATTATACTGACCCCGAAATCGCGGCATTGGTAACAGGCGACAAAACTAACCTCACCTTCCAAAGCGGAATTCATGTTCAGGGTAAAATTACAAACCTGCTAAGAAAAAATGGAAAGCTGCTCTTGATCACATTCGAAGATTGTACAGTTACCGAAAGCAACAATAACATCCTGTTCCGACCCGAATGGGGAACCTATGATATGGCCGTAGGAAGTAAAATCATATCTGTATTTAATGGAGCCGCCGATAAAGATGCTTACGAGGAGATAAGCCCTGTTAGCACTGAAAAAACGCATCAGCTACAGTATGATGAAAAGACAAAAAATTTGCATAATCTATACAAACGTGTTCGGGAGATCAGGGAAAATAATGAATCGCTTGATGAATTAAACGATATTTTCGATAAACTGAAAAAACAACACCGGCACGACTGGCTTTGTACCCTCGAGATTTTAGAACTGATTGATCAAAAACCCCGGTACGCCAGGCTCGAAAAGGAACTAATGGTCTATCTCGAAATAAAAGCGGCCAGAGAAGCTGATCACCATAAATTAATTTTAGATGGATTACACGTAATCAAACACCCGGTATCACAGTTGCTATCGAATTAAATACAGGGTTGTGAAATAACTTCAATAACATTCAGAAAAGGTTTGATAACTTTGTGCCAGGTTGCTGCTTTAACTGGCAACATGGCAAAAAAAACAGAGATGAACATTATAATTACAGGAGCAAGCAGTGGAATTGGTTTCGAAGCTGCACTAGAATTTAGCTTACAGAAACAAAATAAAATTGTCGCCATAGCACGTACTGCCGACAAATTACGTAAGCTTTTGGAAATTGCACGCAGCATTAACCCTGAATGCACATTGCTTCCTGTAGAATTCGATATAGTGAATGATGACTATGCAGCATTACTCCCATTCCTCAAAGAGCGCTTAGGCAAAATTGATATCCTGATCAATAACGCAGGAAGCTTAATCAACAAGCCATTCCTGGAAACAACAGAAGCCGATTTAGAAGAAATGCTGCAAAGTAACGTTATCGCTCACTTCAGGATGATCCGGAATACCCTACCTTTAATGCAAAGTGGTAGTCACATTGTCAACATTGGAAGCATGGGTGGCTTTCAGGGAAGTGTGAAATTCCCCGGCTTATCGGCATATTCCGCCAGCAAAGCCGCCCTGCATACCTTAACAGAATGCCTGGCGTTTGAACTCTCAGAAAAAGGTATAAAAGTAAATTGCCTGGCCTTGGGATCAGCTCAAACCGAGATGCTGGAAGCCGCTTTTCCCGGATACCAAAGCCCGGTTATGGCATTCGAGATGGGTAAATACATCGCCGATTTCGCAAAAACCGGACACAAATTCTTCAATGGAAAAATTATACCCGTTGCAGTAACTACACCTTAATCCTTACTCATTTTCAACATTTTAATTCACTCTGGATATTTTTTATATCTTTGAAATTAACATATGAAGAAAATAATAATCCCGATTTTGTTTTTCATTTTGTCTGCCACGGCAGGAAAAACCCAAACAATCATCCCTTCTCAATATCAGGAGCTGATAAAGAGCTTAATCTCAAACCTTCCGAAAGAACCCAGGGAATTGGTCAAAGAGAATGAAACCAGCTCCGAATCTTTGATTGATTTTGCAAAAAGTATGCTGGGGATCAGGTATCGCTATGCCACCAGCAATCCAAAATTAGGATTCGATTGTTCCGGGTTTGTGAGCTATGTATTTAGTAATTTCGGATTCAAAGTGCCGCGATCATCAAGAGAATTTAGCTATACAGGTAAAGAAACTACACTCGAAGATGCAAAAGTCGGAGATGTACTCATATTTACAGGAAGCAACTCGAGAGTAAGAAGAATCGGACATGTCGGAATCGTTTATTCCATAGATTCTGATGGCATAAAATTCATTCACGCCTCTTCAGGAAAAGCTCACAGTGTAACCATCACACCACTAAACGGACATTATAAATCCCGATTTATGAAAATTGTAAGTATACTTTAATAATAGCCCGGCTAAAAATTTAAAGTAAAACTATCCTTAAAGCAATGTCTACATTTCCCGTTTGAAGAAAGCTTTTTGCAAGCTCATGTAATTCTCTTTCCCGATTGGTAGGGTCACCAATCGTAGCATCCATAATTTCCTTAACTTCTGGGGTCAACATAACAAGGTCAACTTCATCCTCACTCGGAAGCTGCTCCACATTTCCAAGCATCCCTAAATCATTTCCCGTTAATACTTTCGATAATCTCACCGCTTTAGGCAACTGGTCAACGCCTATCCCCAACCGCGCAAGTGGTTTAGCAACTTTAAATAAATTTTCAGCCTTAACTCTGCAATACCAGTCCCCACCCAAACGAGCCACCAGATCTATTTTCTGCTGATCAATTTTCCCATCATGATCCAGAATTGATTCTTTAATATGAATCAGCTTTACTTCTGCTAAAACTAAATTTCCGGCACCGTGCACATCGCCAAGAGAAATAACATCATTAACGACGCACTCAAGCTGAACAGGTGCCTCGGCAACCCGTGGTGGACCAACCATATCCGACTTTAACATCGTAAAACCAGCTTTTTCAAATTCATTTACACCCCTACCATATTCGGTACTGGCCAAACTCATCTGCTGAACCATATCATAATTCACGATATTGATCACACATTCCCTTACCTGAAGCACATTTTCAAGCGTATGTTTAGTCGTATTGTCACGTACACGCCTCGAAGGCGAAAACACACAAATGGGTGGTTTCGTACTAAACATATTAAAAAAACTGAAGGGACTTAAATTCACATTGCCCGCCTCATCTATTGTAGAAGCAAAACAAATTGGCCGGGGCGCAATGGCATATTGCAGATAATGCTGCAATTCAACAGCCGATAAGTCTTCAGTATTTAGTGTTAACATCTGGCAGCCTCTTATTTTTTCAGGCCGAGAATCGAAAAATCACTAGCAGCACGCGTAATGGTATTCGTCAGGGCACCTAAACCTGTAATCTCCATTTCCACAACATCTCCAGCCTGCAACCATTGTACCTGATAATCTGGATCATTTAATAATCCCGTTCCGTTAAGTTCTAAAAAACAACCGGTACCTACAGTTCCTGAACCAATTACATCACCAGGTAATATATCTACCCCATATGCACAGCGCTCAATAATTTCGGCAAATGTCCAGTCCATATCTGCCGCATTGCCCCTCGATACCTCTATACCGTTAACCCGGCAGGTCATTTTCAAATGGTAAGCATTTCCGGTATGTCCTTCTTTACACGGAACCTTATATGGCTCAAGCTCATCCGGAGTAACTAACCAGGGCCCTATTGTAGTAGCAAAATCTTTCCCCTTCGCAGGGCCAAGGTTTAAAAGCATTTCTTCCATCTGCAATGTTCTTGCACTCATGTCATTCATCACCATATATCCGGCAATATATTCATCCGCCTCACTTGCCCTGATATTTCTACCTTTCTTGCCGATCACAACAGCCAGTTCCAATTCGAAATCGAGCTTATCGAAATGATCTGGCATACACTCAATTTCTCCGGTACCCTGAATAGAGTTATGATTGGTAAAATAAAATATAGGATATTCATCAAACTGGGAGATCATTTCAACATTCCGGTTTCTACGCGCAGCAGCAACATGTTGCCGGAAAGCATAGCCATCCCTGCAACTCGCTGGATGAGGAACAGGAGCCAGAAGCTCATAAAAAATTTCTTCCTTGGCTTCAATTAAACCACTCTTAATCTCTCCATCTACCTTCTTAGCCCTTTCCATCAATACCTCTCCACCATCCAGAAATGCGCTCATGCTATCAGGAAGCAACTTGTCACAGCTATTTAGATTGTAAATATGACCGTTTATAAAAACGCCGAGGTGTGCGCTATCTTCAGTTTTATAAGATACTAGTTTCATATAATTTGGTTAGAATACTTTTCAAAGCTAAATAAATTTGGCAACAAGAATAAACCACATTATTATTTTAACACCGTGAACTGTTTCAAATTGTCTTTAATCATCGGAAAATCTTTTGCCTCTAGTGCCTTGTATTTTTTCTTAGTGGAAATCGCGTTTCCAAGAAATGTTCCGGCTGCAATACCGGCAGGTACGCCCGCAACAATAAGTACCAGAGATTCAGCAATCTTATCACTCTTTGCTGCAAAAACAAAGAAAGCAACGCCGCCTGCGATGGCCAATGGCGCAACAAAACCCTTACGCTGGATATGAAGCGCGACAATACTGTCAGCACTTAATTTAAGCGTATCCTTCCGATTTCTGATCAGGGTCAAACCATCATCAGAAGCAGCATAAAAGTCCCCTCTTGTCATTTTCCCTCCACGGTCTTCCACCTTAATTCTATAGTGGGCCCGCTGCTGTGAATAACCCGCATAACCGATAGTTACACAAAAAATAACTGTTAAAATAAATCTCATCTTGGGAACGATTGTAATTAGTTAAAGGTAAATTAAAATTTCAATTTTCAAATAATATACTTACCTTGTATCAATAAGAACATGATCTTAAAAGCATTACATATTACCTTAGTTAATGATGCAATTGCTGCTCGTCGCTATAAAATGCTATCTAAACTGATCATGGCTCAATATTCTCTTTAATATCCTCACTGTTTTCTATTAATCGAAAACGCATTTGCGCTCCGATTGTTCATCCATTAAGATTTTTTTTCTAACCATAATTTCTTTGTTATGCCTGTTTATCACAAATTAGGGCAAATACCCCCTAAACGCCATACGGTTTTCCGCAAACCCGACGGCAATCTCTACGCCGAAGAGCTCGTGTCTACTGAAGGCTTTTCCAGCTTATACTCCTTGGTTTACCATTCCTACCCCCCAACAATTGTAAAGCATTTAGGCGAACCCTACAATGTTGAACCAAATGTTGCACGGGAAAAGCATTTAAAACACACAAGTCTCATTGGCTTTAAAATTAAACCGGAAGATGATTATCTGAAGAGTCGGAAACCAATACTCGTAAACAGTGATTTACACATTGTACTGGCGGCCCCCAGAAAGTCAATGACGGACTACTTTTACAAAAACAGTCAGGCAGATGAACTGATTTTTATTCACGAAGGCTCCGGAAAACTCAAAACAGGATTTGGTGAAATTTGCTTTGCATATGGCGATTACCTCATCATTCCAAGAGGAACAATTTACCAGATGGAATTTAACGACGAAAATAATCGCCTATTCATTATCGAAAGTTTCAGCCCCTTAAGGCCACCTAAACGTTACCTCAACCAGTATGGACAGCTGATGGAACATTCACCATACTGTGAGCGGGATTTGAGGCTTCCACAAAATCTGCAAACGCATGATGAGCATGGAGATTTCAAAATACTGATCAAAAAACAAGGCCTAATTTACCCTTATACCTATGGAACACATCCATTTGACTATATCGGATGGGATGGCTACCACTATCCCTATGCTTTTTCAATTCACGATTTCGAACCGATTACCGGGCGCTTACATCAGCCGCCACCAGTACACCAGACTTTCGAAGGCCATAACTTTGTGGTCTGTTCTTTTGTCCCCAGGAAATATGATTATCATCCCGATTCCATTCCCGCTCCATACAACCATAGTAATGTAGATAGCGATGAAGTATTGTATTATGTAGATGGGGATTTCATGAGCAGAAAGAGTGTAGTAAAAGGACAAATAACACTTCACCCCGGTGGTATCCCACATGGACCTCATCCCGGAACAGTCGAAAAATCCATAGGAAAAGAAAGAACAGATGAACTTGCGGTAATGATCGATCCCTTTAAGCCTTTAATGCTAACACAGGATGCGCTCGATATCGAAGATGAAAATTACTATCAGAGCTGGAAACAGGAGTAAACCACTGAATCCAAATACATATTAGATACATAACCAATCACAAAATAACAAACGATGGAAACATTAACATTTGCAGAAAAGATAGCAAAAGCACAGGATTTCCTGCCTATTAATGGTACAGACTATATCGAATTTTATGTCGGCAATGCCAAACAGGCTGCTCATTACTATAAAACAGCATTTGGATTCCAAAGCCTGGCTTATGCTGGGCCCGAAACGGGCGTTAGAGATCGCGCCTCCTACGTTTTGCAGCAGGGTAAAATCCGAATTATTCTCACAACAGCGTTAAAATCTGATCACCCCATTGCCGAACACGTCAAAAATCATGGTGATGGTGTAAAAGTGCTGGCACTATGGGTCGATGATGCTTATAGCGCATTTGAAGAAACAACAAAAAGAGGTGCAAAACCTTACCTGGAACCGAAAACAATTAACGATGAAAAGGGAGAAGTCAGAATGAGTGGTATTTATACCTACGGGGAAACAGTTCATATGTTTATCGAGCGGAAAAATTACAATGGCATTTTCATGCCTGGCTACAGGGAATGGATAAGTGATTACAATCCTTCAGATGCAGGCTTGCTTTACATCGACCACTGCGTAGGCAATGTAGGTTGGAACCGCATGAACGAAGCCGTAAAATGGTATGAGGAGGTAATGGGTTTTGTAAATATCCTCTCTTTTGATGATAAACAAATTAATACGGAATACTCCGCGCTAATGAGTAAAGTAATGAGCAATGGAAACGGCTATTCAAAATTTCCGATCAACGAACCCGCCGAAGGTAAAAAGAAATCACAAATCGAAGAATATCTCGAATACTATGAAGGAGAAGGTGTCCAGCACATCGCAGTGGCAACAAAAGATATTGTCAAAACAGTAAAAGAATTAAAATCCCGCGGCGTCGAATTTCTCAGTGCACCCCCTGAAGCTTACTACGATATGATGCCGCAGCGAGTGGGCAAAATTGATGAAGAAATCGCACTGTTAGAAAGTTTAGGGATTTTGGTCGATTGTGACGAAGAAGGCTATCTGCTCCAGATTTTCACTAAACCGGTAGAAGATCGGCCGACTTTATTTTTCGAAATTATTCAGAGAAAAGGAGCACAAAGTTTTGGAGCCGGTAACTTTAAAGCCCTGTTTGAATCCCTGGAAAGGGAACAGGAGTTACGGGGAAATTTGTAACCATTAGATTCGTCATTCCCGTCAATCGGGAATGACGAATAAATACGCTGCCTTACAACACTTCCCCCAGATGCTTGTAATTCGATTTAATAGTGTCAAAAACCTCACTCATTTTCCCGCCAAGCATGAGTTTAGTCATTGATTCAGTCATTCCCTTAATCTGTTTCCATTCTATCTTCGGAGGCATAGCCAATGCGTTTGGATTGGTCATAATATTCAAAAGCACAGGACCGTCTTCAATCAAAGCATGCGCAATAGCAGTTTCAACATCCTCTGGCTTCGAAACGGTTATACCCTTAAAACCCATCGCTTGCGCAACGAGTGCAAAATCAGGATTGATCATGTCCGTTTCATTATCAGGCAGCCCGTCCACCTCCATTTCTAACTTAACCATCCCTAAAGCCCTGTTATTAAAAACAATAAGCTTAACGGGTAAGTTGTATTGCTTTATAGTGGCAATGTCCCCCAGAAGCATCGATAAACCTCCATCACCACACAACGCGATAACCTGCCTTTCAGGATGAGCTAAAGCCGCACCGATAGCCATTGGCATTGCATTCGCCATTGATCCATGATTGAACGATCCGAGCATCTTACGCTTTCCGGTACCATCGATAAACCTCGCGCCCCAGACACAGCACATACCAGTATCTACAGTAAAAATGGCATCGGTTGAGGCAAGACGGTTAAGCGTATCGGCAACAAATTCAGGCTGAATCTTATTTTCTTCCCCTTGATCTTTAATATAAACCTGTTGATTTTCTTTTACCTTACCATAAAATTCCAATTGAGATTTCAAAAAGGAGTCATCTGCCTTCTCCTCCAAAAGAGGTAGTAAAGCAGCAAGGGAATCTGCAATATTTCCACACAATCCCATAGTTAATTTTGCCCTTCTGCCTAAACGCTCAGGCCGTTCATCAATTTGTATAATCTTGTTTTTTACAGGCATGAAATTTACGTAAGGGAAGTCCGTACCTAAAAGTAACACAACATCTGCCTCATGCATGGCATGATAACCCGAAGGCTGCCCCAACAACCCGGTCATCCCAACTTCGTAAGGGTTATTTGGCTGAATACTCATTTTCCCCCTGAAAGAGAATGAAACAGGAGCCTTTAGTCTCGAGGCAAGTGCAACAACTTCATCATGGGCCTCGGCCGCGCCAATGCCACAATAAAGCGTAATTTTCTTTTCGGAATTTAACAACAAGGCCAGTTCGCCCAATTCTTGCTCAGAAGGACGAATAACGGGCTTATTACTGAAAAACTGCATAGAGGTAACACTTTCCACAGCATCCATTTGAGAAACGTCGCCTGGTAATCCAAAAACGGCCACACCTTTTTGATGTATGGCATGCTGTAAAGCAGTTTGAAGCATTCTTGGTGCCTGTTCGGGCGTAGTGGCTACCTGATTGTAAAAACTGCAATCATCAAAAAGTTTAATGGTATTGGTTTCCTGAAAAAAATCCATTCCAAATTCACCGGTTGGTATAGTGGAGGCAATTGCAATCACCGGCACGTGTGAGCGATGGGCGTCATATAAGCCATTAATCAGGTGTACATGCCCAGGACCACAACTACCAGCACAACAAGCAATGCCGTCTAGTTCCGCCTCCGCCGCGGCGGCAAACGCACCCGCCTCTTCATTACGAACGTGGATCCACCTGATCTTTCCGTTTTTCCTAACCGCTTCGTTGAAATAGTTCAGACTATCTCCCGTAACGGCATAAATTCTTTTTACACCAGCTTCAACCAGCATATCTACCAGTTGCTCTGCTACATTTTTACTCATGGCTAATCTTTTAAAATCCATAATCACGATGATCATGAATATTTATTAAATAAAAAAAGAAAAATATTGTTTTGAAGTTTCAGGCTTATAAAGCCAATCTGACTTGAAAAAGACTTTAAGGATTGATTCGTTAATGCAGAATTTAATTTCTTCACATAAACTTCATAATTGAACCGCACCTTTGAAATAACAAAACACCAGAAGCGATTTCCGTTTTGTTAAATTCTAAAAACTCATAATTAGTTTTTTAGTTTTCCGGTTACCCTTATCTGATACCTCATGTATTGAAAAATACATGAGGTTTTTTATTTCAAAATATTTTTACACCCGATAATGAATGAAACTACTCCGTACTTTCTTTGAGCATCTGATACAGATCTGTTGCTCCGCCATCAAACTTTTTGCCATTAACGTAAAAAGAAGGAGTGCCATTTACACCACTCCTAACGCCGCTCTCAAAATCAGATTCAACTTTTTCTTTAACAACTTCTGATGATAAATCTGCAGCAAACTGTTCCAGGTCCAAACCCAAGGTCTCCGCAATTTCATTAAAAAGTCCTTCATCCAACCGGTACTGATTTTCATAAATGGCGTCATGCATCTCCCAGAACTTATGCTGCAAGGCTGCAGCTTCAGCAGCTAATGCCGCAGGATAAGCAAATTCATGAGCCTCCTGCAGTGGAAAGTTCCGGAATACTAATTTGACCTGGTCGCCAAAGGTCTCTTCAATCTCCTTTATAATCGGATAAGCATTTCCGCAGTGAGGACACTCATAATCACCAAATTCTACGATGGTAATAGAAGCACTGTCTCCGCCTTGCATATGATCGTTTGTGCTAACTTCTGGTTTTAATGTGCTCATAATCTTATCGTTTTTCAATTTCCTCTAATGCATCTAAAATTCCATCAGCACCCGGATTGACAGCAGTTGGCGATAAATAACTCCAGGCTATCTTCCCTTCTTTATCTATGACAAATAATGCTCTTTTACTTTCACCCACTTCATCATCATACACACCATACGCTTTTGATACAGCGCCCTTCGGCTCAAAATCAGCTAATAGAGGAAAATGGAGTTTGCGGTCATTTGAAAATGCCATGTGGCACCAGCCACTATCCACAGAAATCCCGAAAATCTGTGCGTCATGTTTCGTGAAAAATTTCAGCATTTCATTGTAAAGTGCCATTTGATCACTACAAACAGGACTCCAGTCTGCAGGATAAAAAGCCAGAATAACATTTTTTCCACGAAAATCTTTAAGCTCTATTTTCTGATCGGGGGTAGCATTCAATTCAAAATCTGGCGCTACAGTACCTTTTTCTAACATATATCCGAGGTTTAAATTCAAATCATTTATTTAACATTTAACAGCTCAAAATGCCAGTTGTTTGTCAGTCTAGCCTAACTTTTGCCTCTTGATTAAATAAGCCTGTAAAATGGGGTAAAACCCTTCATTGATATCCGCATCAATCAGGTCGATCTTATATTGAGCGCACTTCAGAGATATCTGTTGCCGGTATTGAGAAATCGCTACAGAATAACTATCCTTCACCTGGTTAGTATGTACTTTGATGGCTTCTCCGGTTTCCATATCTACAAACTGGTAAGGACGGTTTTCATAATCAAAGTCAACCTCTTTTGATTTATCTGTAACATTAAAAACCACTACTTCATGTTTGTTGAATTTCAAATGCTGCAACGCATCGAAAAATTCATCCGTGTTTTCCTGGCTGATACCAGTATTAAAAAGATCGCTGAAAATAATAACGAGCGAACGCTTGTGAATTAATTCAGAAACCTGATGCAAGGCCTCGCTCAAATTAGTTTTCGCATGCACCTTAGGCTTCTGCAACAATTCTTCCAGTTGTGTAAATAAATATTTCTGATGAATGGTAGTAGATTTTGCCGGAGAGCTGAGCAGAATTTCATCAGTGAATAAGCTCAATCCGAAGGCATCCCGCTGTCTTTTGAGTAGATACATTAATGATGCAGCCGCCTGGATAGAAAAAGTCAGCTTGTTGTTTCGAGGTTCTGGAAAATACATTGACGATGAAACATCAATAACAAATTGAGCACGAAGATTCGTTTCTTCTTCAAAACGCTTACTATACAGTTTATCGGTTTTTGCAAAAAGCTTCCAGTCTATACCTTTAACATTGTCGCCATTATTATATTGCCGGTGCTCAGCAAATTCCACAGAGAAACCATGAAAAGGACTTTTATGCAAGCCCGTAATAAAACCCTCAACCACTTGCTGAGCCAAAATTTCCAGATTCCCAAAACTGGTTTCATTATCGTAACTAACAGACTGCATATTGTAAAGCTAAAAAAAAGCCGGTACAAACCGGCCTTTTTTAGCTTGAATATTTATTCGCAGACGCGAAATTTCACATTATTCTTATGCACTGATAAGAGGCAGTTTAAGTGAATAGCTTCCCCACTTAGATGAACCCTTTTTTCCGGGAGCACGGTGATATCGCGCACCAATGATCCCCGCAGGATGAAAGGCTTTGCTATTGAAAATTGTTGAACCAGACAAGTTATTTTCCACAAACAAAACTGATGCACTGATAATGGCCAGACAACCTGCCGGAAAGTCAAATTCAAAATTTTCTCCAGGAGGCCCATCAACATGACGGATTAAATCACGGAATGGCAACTCAATGAAAGAATGTGTGCCCTTTTCCAGATTAAAGTAATCCACCCTGATATTCACCTGACCACGGGAAAAACCCAATGGATAACGAATATCCTTTGATAAATATTGTGGAACTTGAATACTGAATTTTCCATCCCCCCAACTGATTTCAGGATACTTCAATAGACTGTTATCAAGTAAACTACCTGAATTGAAGTTAAACCCCGCTAAACGATCAAAGCTTTGATTGTTAAAGAGAAAAGTGCCATCCGCCTGCCGGTGCTGATACAAAATAGTTGATATCTGACTGTTCATCCGGTTAGCCATTTTTAAATCGTACCACCTCCGGTGAATAGGGGTTAGCGCGGTTCTGACTATTCGTGCAAAAGGACTGATATACTTCCCGAATATCGCCGCCGCTCGTTTAGTAGCTGCTGTTTGTTTAACCTCTTCTGGCTTTGACCTTACTACTGTAATGTCGCCAACTTGCGAAAACACCATACCGGCTAATGAGCCCTTGATGTTCTTTCCATAAAAAATTGCCATAATATTCCTTTTAAATTAGTTCTTTTTAAAAGGATGTGAGCCACAATAGAGGGGATTGATTCAAACTTAAGTAATCTTAAAAGGCATGGTTATCCATCCCTTAGTTATTCTTCACTTAAGCCCTGCTTACCATAAAGTTAATATAAACATTCATTAAAACCAAACTCTTTCCGCAGTTTATGCGATTTCTGCGGACTTACTGCGGTCGAACCCCGTTCGTGCACTCCATGCGAAATACATAATATATAAAAAAATCCCAAATTCACAAGTGAATTTGGGATTAAGTTTGTAGGTCAGTTTGTCCCTACTTCTTCGAAATCTTAAACAGTTTTCCATTATCAGTAACAGAAAACAAGGATCCGTCTTTCTCAACCATATCACGGAATCGCTCCCCTTTTCCTTCAAGCAAACGCTCTTCACCTACAATCTTATTGTCTTTAATTACCAAGCGGATAATATGTGATCCACCTAACCCTCCAACAAAAAGATTTCCTTTCCATTCCGGTATAGCACTGCTATTGTAAAAGGCAATGCAGCCCGGCGAAATACTCGGATTCCAGTAATAAACAGGCTGCTCCATTCCCTCTTTCTGTTGAATACCATCCCCTACCTTATTACCACTATATTCCGTTCCATAAGTTAGAATTGGCCATCCATAATTCTTGCCAGGCTTAATGATATTTACCTCATCGCCACCTTTCGGACCAAATTCTGCCTCCCATAAATCACCTGTCTGCGGATTGATGGCCAAGCCATCCGGGTTACGAAGCCCCAGGGCATAGATCTCAGGCCGCGCATCCGCTTTACCTGCAAATGGTCCGCCCGCAACAGCCTTTCCATCGGTCGTTAAATGCAGAATTTTACCTAAGGAAGAATTTAAATATTGAGCCTGTATTCTGATGTCACCACCCGAACGCTCTCCCGTACTCACAAACATATTACCGTTTTTATCGAACACAATACGCGATCCATACTGTAGTTTCCCTCCGTAGGCGGGGCTGGCACGGTAAATGATGGTTTGGCTTTCTATCGCCGTTTCACTTTCCGCCAGTTTTCCCTTTGCAATAGCCAGTAAAACACCTTTGGTTTGAGGCTCAGAATAAGCCCAGTAAATCATTCTGTTCTTCGCAAAATCGGGATCCAGCGTTACATCCAGCAATCCACCCTGACCTGAATCATCTACCTTAGGCAAGCCATTGATAACCTTACTCGATTTTCCATCAGCAGTCAGGATAACCATATTGCCGCCTTTTTGAGTGATTAAGAATCCACCTGAAGGAAGCACTGAAATAGCCCAGGGCCGGTCAAGTTTTTCATTAAGTATACTTACAGATAATGGCGTAGTAGTTTTTACACCAGAGATACGTGTTTGGCCATCAAACGCAGGTTTATAATCTGCAGATGGCGGATTAGTTTCCACAGGATTTTGAGCCAAAACACATGCAATATTTGCACAGTTTAAAGCAATACCCGTAAATACTAAACCTAATGTTTTGTTAGTGAATAGGTTCATAGACATGATTAGATTTTAATTAAAGGAACAAAAATATTTCTACAATAAAAAACCCGGATTCATTAAAGGAACCCGGGTTTTAAATATGTTACAGGACTTAAGTAATTGCATTGATAATCAGCGCCGGAAATCAAAATCCGCACCTAAAAATCTTAATACTTAATTTCCCTTATCTATGCAATTTGTTTGTTTAGTTTCTCAGCCAATACTGATTTTGGAACTGCACCAACTTGTTTATCAACAACCTGACCGTCTTTGAAATACAATAGAGCCGGGATGTTACGAATACCAAACTGCATAGAAATTTGTGGGTTATTATCCACGTTTACTTTTCCTACTACTGCTTTTCCATCGTATTCCTTAGCGATTTCTTCAACAACCGGACCTACCATGCGACATGGGCCACACCATTCTGCCCAAAAATCTACTAATACGGGTTTATCTGACTTTAATACAAGCTCCTCGAAGTTTGCATCTGTGATTTCTAATGCCATAACTATTTTTTTTTATGTTCAAATATATGTATTCAATTGTAATGCCAGTAACTGTATAATGTCAATTTGACATTACTTTGAGGTAGAGGGTACCGATGTTAAAAATGAGAGATTCTTGAATGCCTGACCCTTCTGCCATTTAACCTTCAACCTTCTGCCTTAGTTAAGCTTGTAGTTAACAACATTCAACCCCACCAATTGTTCCAAGAACTTATTATTTGGATTGATCTTTAGGTTCTTCGAAGGCAAATCCAGCATAATCTGCTTTTCACTATCGAAAACAGCAAAGTTAAGTTGGCAGTTTTGCTGCTCAGAGTTTGCCTTATTGTCTGCTAAAATCGCTTCAATCTCACGCATGAGTTCTTCGTTTACACGCTCTATCGGAACTTGTATGGTTAGGCTTTTTGCTAGTTTATCTCTCAGTTCCGACATTAAATTAATGGCTGTAATTTTAAACTCCCAGTCGCCGGCTTTCCCAAAACGTTCCCCTACCCTACCTCTGATCTGGAGAAAATACCCCTCCGTCAAAAACGATTTAAACTTTAAAAAATCTTCCCCAAACAACGCCATCTCACAAGCGTCATCATAATCCTCAAAAACAAAGGTTCCGAAAGGCTTTCCGGTCTTGGTAATTCTCTGAGATGCTGATACTACTAACCCCCCAACACATAACTCACGATTCTTAAGTTTATCAAACTCGGCTAAAACCTCTTCATTCGAATCACCCATCCTAACTTTATTGATGATGCTGAGTTGCTTAACACTATTGGTGCAAAAGCGATCTAATTCAAGCTTATAGTTGTCCAGAGGGTGCCCGGAAAGAAAAATCCCGATCGCATCCTTTTCATATTTCAATCGGTCCATTAACGCCCATTCTGGCGAAACAGGTAAACTGGGCTCTAAAATCAGGTCTGCTTTTGAGCCCCCGAAAAGAGAACCTTGCGAGGTACTTTCATTATTCTGAAAATCATTGGCAAACTTGATGATTTTCTCTATCCCATTCATTTTATCATTGGGGCCGATATAAAAATACTGTGCCCTGTGGCCACCGAAGGCATCAAATGCACCACTATATACAAAACTTTCGTATGCTTTTTTGTTAACAATACGAGTATTCGAACGCTTCGCAAAATCATACACTGAAGCATAAGCCCCATTTTCCAGTCGCTCCTCAATAATGCTTTCCACTGCCTTTTCTCCAACACCTTTTACTGCCGACATTCCAAACCGGATCTCCCCTTTTTGATTTACCGAGAACTTAAGGTCTGACTCGTTAACATCAGGTCCAAGTACCGTAACACTCATCTGACGGCATTCCTCCATAAAGAACGCTACCTGCTTAATGTCACTCATGTTATTTGAAAGTACCGCAGCCATATATTCTGCCGGATAGTGAGCCTTTAAATAGGCAGTTTGATAGGCAATCCAGGCATAACAGGTAGAGTGCGACTTATTAAATGCATAAGAGGCAAATGCTTCCCAGTCTTTCCAGATTTTTTCAAGGGTTGTAGCATCGTGACCTTTTTCCGCAGCCTGCTTTACAAACTTAGGCTTCATTTTGTCAAGAACGTCTTTTTGCTTCTTACCCATGGCCTTACGCAAAACGTCGGCCTCACCTTTGGTAAACCCTGCCAGCTTCTGCGACAAAAGCATCACCTGCTCCTGGTACACGGTGATACCGTAAGTTTCTTTCAGATATTCCTCACAGGCATCCAAATCATACTGAATTTCTTCCTCACCATTTTTACGCCTAACGAAACTCGGAATGTATTCCATCGGACCAGGCCGGTATAACGCATTCATCGCAATTAAATCGTCAAATACGGTAGGCTTTAATTCCTTCATGTATTTCTGCATACCCGGACTCTCGTATTGGAATATACCAATGGTCTCCCCGCGCTGAAACAGCTCGTAAGTCATTACATCATCTATCGGAAAATGATCCGGGTTAAGCATAATGCCATGCCGCTTTTTAACCAGCTTTACAGTATCCTTAATCAGCGTGAGCGTCTTCAACCCCAGAAAGTCCATCTTTAATAACCCCGCACTTTCTACAACTGAGTTATCAAACTGCGTAACATATAAATCAGAATCCTTTGCCGTTGCAACCGGAACAAAGTTGGTAATATCGCTTGGTGTAATAATCACCCCACAGGCATGAATACCGGTATTCCGAAGCGATCCTTCTAAAACTTGCGCCTGTTGTATAGTTTCAGCACTCAAATCTTTTAAGGATCCCAGATTCTTCAGTTCAACTACCTTCTCATACTCATCCGGACGTAAGGCTTCTTTCAATGTCTTTTCGTCGAGATTGAAAATCTTTGCCAACTTCATATTTGGAATGAGTTTGGCAATTTTATCTGCTTCAAATAAAGGCAAATCCAATACCCGGGCAGTATCCCGGATAGATGACTTAGCCGCCATGGTTCCATAAGTAATAATCTGAGCAACCTGGTTGGCTCCATATTTATTAATTACATAGTCCATTACGCGCCCACGACCCTCATCATCAAAATCGATATCAATATCCGGCATCGAAACCCTGTCCGGATTCAGGAAACGCTCAAAAAGCAGATCGTATTTAATCGGATCAATATTGGTAATCCCTAAACAATAGGCAACAGCTGAACCTGCCGCCGACCCCCTGCCAGGCCCCACTGATACATCAAGGTTGCGGGCCTCTGCAATGAAATCCTGTACAATCAAGAAATAGCCCGGATAACCAGTCTTTTCAATGGTAGCCAGCTCAAAATCCAGCCGCTCAGTAATCGCTGGCGTTAATTCATGGTAGCGTCGCTTCGCTCCTTCGTAAGTCAGGTGACGTAAAAATTTGTTTTCTCCACGTTTTCCTCCATCAGTCTCGTCTTCTGCAACCAAAAACTGCTCTGGAATATCGAACTTAGGCAAAAGTACCTCGCGGGCAAGTTTGTAGGTTTCTATCTTATCTATAACCTCTTGGATATTTAAAATCGCATCCGGCAAGTCGGCAAAAAGCGCCTTCATTTCGTCTCCGGATTTAAAATAGTACTCCTGGTTTGGCAAACCATACCGGTAACCTCTTCCGCGACCTATAGGAGTAGCCTGCTTCTCCCCGTCCTTTACGCAAAGCAAAATATCGTGGGCATTGGCATCTTTTTTACCAATGTAATAGGTATTATTGGTGGCAATTAATTTCACTTCATGCTTTTTAGCAAGTGAAATCAGGGTTTCATTTACGCGGTCTTCGTCCTCCTGATGGTGGCGCATTACCTCAATGTAGAAATCATTACCAAACTGCTCCTTCCACCACAATAATGCCTCTTCAGCCTGATGCTCACCTAAATTCAAAATCTTATTGGAGATTTCTCCTGAAAGATTACCAGACAACACAATAATATCGTCCTTATACTGCTCAATCACCTGCCTGTCTATTCTGGGCACATAATAAAACCCTTTCGTATAGGCAATCGACGACATTTTAGCTAAATTGTGATAACCATTTTTATTTTTTGCCAACAGCACCATCTGATAACCATTATCTTTTGATGTTCTGTCCAGGTGGTTATTACAAACAAAAAATTCTACCCCAACAACTGGCGTCATAACCACTTCCGTAGGTCGTTGGCCTGCTTCAATAGCTTCAGCATTTTTTGCCTCCGCAGCCTTATTATGATTTAAAACAGCATTAACAAAATGAAACGCCCCCATCATATTCGCATGATCGGTCATCGCTACCGCAGGCATTTTATTTGCCGCTGCAGCTTTTACCAATGCCGGAATACTGATGGTACTCTGTAAAACCGAAAACTGCGTATGGTTATGTAAATGAACAAAAGTTGCCGCAGCAAGCTCTTGCTTATTCTCCTCAAGTTCCCTTTTCGAAACACCACCGTCAGCCTTCTGCAAACGCTTACGAATCTCATCCGAAGCAGACTTTAAGTTCACATGCTGTATACCAAAACTGGGTATTGTTCCCGGATTAACCTCTCTGAACCGCGGAAAATATTCAGCATCTACAAGTAACTCTTCTTTCTTGAAAACCTCTTTCTTTATCAACTCCAGAAAACACCTCGTAGTAGCTTCCACATCGGCAGTCGCATTATGCGCCTCATTAAATGGTACACCAAATAAATAAGAGTGTAATTCTGTTAAGGTGGGCAACTTAAACTTTCCTCCTCTACCGCCAGGAAGCTTCAACAAATCTGCTGTTACCTCAGTACAGGTATCTAGAACTGGCATCTCTGCCAACCTGTTTTCTACACCAAAGCGATGAAATTCACAGCCCATAATATTAACGTCGAAGCCCACATTCTGACCGACAATAAACTTCGATCTGGAAAGCACATCATTAAATTTCACCAGAACTTCCTGTAGTGAAATCCCCTGCTCGGCAGCTAAATCTGTAGAAATACCATGAATTCTTTCTGCATCATAGGGAACATTAAAACCCTCAGGTTTAACCAGGTAATCCTGATGTTCAACCAATCTCCCCATTTCATCATGCAGTTGCCAGGCAATCTGAATACAACGTGGCCAGTTATCCGTATCGGTGATGGGCGCATTGTAATTGCGTGGCAAACCTGTGGTTTCAGTATCGAAAATTAAATACATATTGTAAGCTAAAGAATGAACCGTTGCAGAATAATAACGGTTCTTCAAAAATACGGAATTTGAAAACTGAAGTTGTCAGGATTTTATCAACAAAAATCTAAAGGGAGGGCAAAACCTAATCCAATCAAATAAAGTTCGATGGTCAGCTTAAAAAGAAAAACACAAAAGTTAAACAGGCTGCTAAAAGTGTTCCTGACTCACCAGTTCGCTCACATCATAACCTTTTTCCCGGCAACTTTCAATAATATCCACCAGTAAATCCGCTTCCATTTTTGGTTCACGGGCCATGATAAACAAATACTTTTCATCAGGGTGCCCCACAACTACATAACTGTAATCATTGGCAATCTCAATAATCCAATACCCGATTTTGAAAGGCCATAAAAATTGAGCCCGCATATCACCATCCGGCTTATCCTCACTAAAAAACAACTTGGAGGTAATGGTATGTTCTTCCGACTTTCCGTTTTTATGATAGGTCGTTAATACATCAAAGTGCTCATCGTCAGCAAGTGTGTAGGTTTCTGTAGTTTGCTTCCAGTTTTTATCCATTAATGTAGGGATAGAATACAACGAATACCATTTACCTTCAAATGCCCTGTAATCAATATTACTTAACGGTTTATTTTCCATGATGTTTTTCCTCACCATATATAACCAAAAGCAGATTATAAAGTTTAGAAAAGGATTTTTTAACCTTATATTTATATCTACCTTCGGTTAATATTGATGATAAGCAAACCTCTAAATTGAAAATATATGAAAGTAACAGTTGTTGGCGCAGGCGCTGTTGGTGCTACCTGTGCAGATAATATTGCACGAAAAGAATTAGCAGATGAACTGATTCTATTGGATATTAAAGAAGGATTTGCAGAAGGCAAAGCCATAGATATGATGCAAACAGCAACACTTTTAGGCTTTGACACCAAAATTGTCGGTGTAACAGGCGACTATAGCAAAACTGAAGGATCTGATGTGGTGGTGATTACTTCTGGTTTACCCCGGAAGCCTGGGATGACCCGTGAAGACCTGATTGGCATAAATGCTGGTATCGTAAAAAGTGTTGCCGAAAACATATTGAAATTCTCTCCTCAGGCAATAATCATTGTGATTAGCAACCCCATGGATACCATGACCTATCTGGCCTTAAAATCTTTGGGCTTACCTAAAAACCAGATCATTGGCATGGGAGGAACTTTAGACAGTTCAAGATTCAAATATTACTTATCTCAGGCATTAAATTGTAACCCAAATGACTTACAAGGTTTTGTGATCGGCGGACACGGCGACACCACCATGATCCCGCTGACACGCCTGGCCACCTACCAAAGCTTGCCCGTAAGCAATTTGTTAGATCAAACTACACTGGATAAGGTTGCTGCAGATACAATGGTTGGCGGCGCAACCTTAACAGGATTAATTGGAACATCTGCATGGTATGCGCCAGGCGCAGCAGGCGCAGCACTGGTTGAAGCCATTATCCGGGATGAAAAAAAATTGTTTACCTGCTCTGTCTCACTCGAAGGTGAATATGGTCAAAGCGATATATGCTTAGGCGTACCGGTAATTATTGGCAGAGGTGGTTGCGAAAAAATTATGGACTTTAACCTTACAGCTACTGAACAGGCGGCATTTAATAAAAGTGCAGACGCAGTAAGAAATATGAATGCTGTACTTACAGAAATGGACCTGATTTAAGCTTATTACAATTAAAATGAAACCAGTCTCAATCCCCCTCCACCTCATAAACTTACAAGGCGACGGTTTCCACCTCCTGGTGGAAATTGTTGTTTTTAAGCAAAAACATTTCGCCGTATTAGATACCGGCGCTTCAAGAACCGTATTCGATAAACGCCTGATAGAACAGAACCTCGGTGAAGTGCTCAACGTTTCCAATGAAATTAATGCCGCTACGCTATTTACCACCACCTCAACCATCCAGGCAACAATTCCCGTCCTGAAAATTGGAAAGATTAAAATCAAAGAATACGAAACAGTTGCTTTCGATCTCCAATCTGTAAGTGAAACCTACGAGCAATTTGGCCACCCGCCTATCATGGGTATTATCGGTGGAGATATCCTGAAAGAGCATAAAGCCATCATTAATTATGATAAACTGATTCTTAAACTCTATAAGTAAACACAATTATCTTCCCGGTTACCATTACCGCTGAAAAGGAGACGAAGTTATTATCCTGATATTCACATCATTTTGATTTGTATTGGTATCTTATTAAATTTAATTAACTAAACCAATCAGATATGAAATTTTTAAAAATCTTACTGGCAATCCTTGTGATACTTGTTGTCATCATTATTGCAGGAAGCTTCTTCCTTCCAAAAACTTATAGCGTTAGCCGTTCGGTTTCCATTAGTGCACCCGACAGCGTTGTCTATCGAAATATCGCCGATTTTAAGGAATTTTACAAATGGAATCCCTGGGCTAAAATGGAACCTTCAGCCAAGGTCAGTTTTTCCGGAACAGCTGCAGAACCTGGTCACATCTATGAATGGGCAGGTAAAGAAACCGGTGCTGGTCAGATGAAAATTCTTAAAGTAGAAACCAATAAACTGGTCGACATAGATTTATTTTTTAAAGAACCTTTCGAAAGTCATGCCGATACTAAGTTCGAAATTCTGCCAGAAGGACCGGCAAATAAAGTGACCTGGACAATGAGTGGCGAAAATAACATGATTAGCAAGTGGATGTGCCTGATAATGGGTGGAATGGATAAAATGATCGGAAAAGATTTTGAAACTGGTTTAGCAGATTTAAAAAAGAAATCGGAATCTACGCAATAGAAATTCAAAAAGCCTCACTACTATGCGGGGCTTTTTTATGCCATTTTTTATAAATACACACAATTATTCACTTACTTCGGTAAAAATCATTAAAATTAACCTTTGAATAAATAAACTTTATATTCCTGTTTCAAAAACTAACTGTCCTTAATGAATTTATTACTTGTAGAAGATGAGCCAAATGTTGTTTCTGTAATATCAAGAGGCCTAACAGATGAAGGCTTCACAGTCAGCGTAGCACCCGATGGACTGATCGGCAAAAAAATGGCAATTGAAAACCAATTCGATATCATCATATTGGACATTATGCTACCTGGCATTAACGGTCTGGAACTTTGCAAAATCATTAAGGAACATAGGCCCAATATACCCATCATCATGCTCACCGCGCTTGGAACTACCGAGAATGTAGTGAATGGATTGGACAATGGCGCCGACGATTACCTGATTAAACCTTTTAAATTCGCTGAACTTTTCGCCAGGATTAGAATGTTAATGCGACGCTATAATGGGGTTTCATCATTAGATCAGGTGGTAAATGTTGCTGATCTGGAGATAAACCTGAGTGCAAAAACGGTTAAAAGAGCCGAACGTGAGATTACGCTCACTGCAACTGAATACCGACTATTGGAATACCTCTCCAAAAATAAAGGTAAGATATTATCCCGCATCGATATCCTGGAAAATGTATGGGACATTGATTTCAACCTGGGTACCAACGTAGTCGATGTATACGTCAATTATCTTCGGAAGAAAATTGATAAAGGCGGAGAACAACAGAAGCTTATTCACACCGCAGTGGGATTAGGGTACGTTCTAAAAGGTTAGAAATGCAAATTACCAAAAAGATCACTTTACTATTCGCCATTCTATCTGCGGTGATTATCTCATTGTTAAGTGGTTTTGTATGGTACTTTGCCAATGAGTTTGCCTTCGAAGATTTTTATAAGCGACTGGAAGCACGTGTGAATATTTCAGCACAGATTAAATTATATGAAGATGTAAACAATATGGCCTATGCAAAAATGCGGAACCAGTATCTGGAACGCTTACCTTCAGAAAAAGCCTTTATTTTTGAAGCCAGCGCACCAAAATCCAATCACCTCGACCGCGAATTGCCGCAAAGCTTTTATAACCGCATCAAATCCGGATTCATGTCACGATACCGTGTCGACAATCATTTTTATGCCGGTAAATCATTCAAAATAAATAATAAAGATTACCTGGTAATTATCTCAGCTAACGATCCGGTTGGCTTTAGGGAACTGAAAGACCTCCAGCGTATCCTGATCATCGGATTTTTTCTATCTGTTTTTCTCTCCTTTATAGTAGGCTGGCGCTTCTCTAATTACATGTTAATACCACTAAGAAAGGTAATCAAGAGCGTAAAAAAGATTAAAGCGGAAAATCTCCACATGCGATTGGATGTAAAACAGGGTAGTGATGAAATGTCTCAGCTCGCTGAAACCTTTAATAACATGCTAAACCGATTGCAAACAGCCTTCGAAACACAAAACAACTTCATCAGCAATGCCTCACATGAGTTAAGAACACCATTAACCATCATTAGCGGAGAAGTTGAATTAGCCCTTAAAGGAACCCGTGATGAGATTAAAACAGCTGCAGCACTATACAAAATCAAAGATGAAGCCGAAAGGTTAGAACATATTTTAACCAGTTTACTGGGGTTAGCTCAATCTGGATTTAACGGCAAAAACCAGCCTTGGGAAGATGTAAGAGTAGACGAACTGCTTTGGGAAATCAGAGCTTCCGTTACTCAGGTACACCCGGAAAGCAAAATCGAGATCGATCTGAATCAGCTCCCTGATGATGAACGCGGTCTTACCGTAAGAGCAAATAGAAATCTACTGAAGCTAGCCATCTCAAATATTGTTAGCAATGCTTGCAAGTATTCCAACGACAAACTAGTGAATATAGCAATCGAAAGCACTAACCATCTGTTGTCTGTAGCCATTACAGATCAGGGAATTGGAATACCGCAAACAGACATACAACACATTTTTGAACCCTTCTACAGGGCATCAAATACCAACGACTACAAAGGTTACGGGGTGGGTCTTCCTTTGTCTCTAAACATCATACGCTTACACCGCGGCAGTATCGCCATTAAATCTCAGGAGGGTATTGGTACCGAAATCAAGGTAATATTACCTGTATAATCAATTTTGATAAAAACGTCCTTACATTGTATAACCCTTAAAGGCAGTTAAGGAATAACTAGAATTCTAATCCGGTTTTAATCTTTTTCTTATCGGGCTGTAATCCACATAGGCTAAACTTGTGTAAATCAATTATTAAATAATTTATTTATACAACTAGTTGCCATGAAAACAATATTAGTCCCAACCGATTTCAATATAGAAAGCACAAAGATTGTCGATTCACTGGTACAGGTCCAACCTCAAGAAACCTATACTATCATATTCCTTCATGCTTTTAAATTATCAGATTCGATAACGGATATGCTCATGCTGAGCAGAAGAAGCCGCGACTATGAAAATATAAGCGATGATTTCTATCAGAAATTAAATAATTACAAATCAAAATATTCCAGTCAAATCCAAAATATAGGGATTGAATATTTTTATGGAAGTACAGTTGCAGCTTTCAAAAATTTTATCGACGCTCTGGAGGTGAGCACCATTGTTTATCCTAAAGGATATGATTTTAAACCGATCAATAAGTACAGTATAAATCCAAAGTTCTTAACAGAACGTTCGGGCTGCGATGTAATGGAACTGCCCATTACAGAAATAAGAAACTCAGAGAGTTTAATCAACACTAAAATTCTCGAGGCAAAAAGAGAAGAAGTTGGCGTTTAATCAGATCATTATCAAATTTAAGATTATGCTTTTAAGGAATAACATACCGCTCACTTATATATTCGGGAAAATCAAGAAAGAATTACTTTTAGTGATTGCCTATTCTGTCGGCATAGTTGTATTGTACCAAAATTTCCACGTTACCCGGATTTCAATTCCGGTAGCTGTTCCTGCCCTGCTTGGAACAATCATCTCTTTGCTGCTGGCTTTCCGGTCTAATCAGGCATATGATAGATGGTGGGAAGCCAGAACATTATGGGGCGCTATGGTAAATGACTCAAGGTCTATCTCCCGTCAGATTTTATCCTTCGTAGAAAACCCATATCAGTCAAATGAAATAGAAGCATTTAAGGAAAAGTTTATTAAAAGGCAAATAGCCTGGTGCTACGCGCTAAGTCAGTCTTTAAGAGGCTTTAACCCACGTAAAGGGCTGGAAGAATTTCTTTCCTCTGAAGAAATGACTTTTATAAAAAAAAGAAAAAACGTTACCGCTAGCTTACTCGAATTACATGGAATGGACCTAAAAAAGGCCTTAAACGAGGGCTGGATTAACAAGTATCAGCAAATTGAAATTGACAAAACCCTTAGTGCGTTGTGCAATCATATGGGTGGCTGTGAGCGAATAAAGAACACAGTATTCCCTGTTACATACAGCAAATACATCAGCATGTCAATCCATTTGTTTATCGTGCTATTGCCTTTTGGATTGATCGAATATTTCGGATACATGGAAGTTCCCCTGGTTGTTGCCATTGCAGCTTTCTTTCTATTGGTGGAAAAAATGGCCGTGCATTTACAAGATCCCTTTGAAAACAAACCGACCGATACCCCAACAACGACCATTTGCAGAACCATCGAGAGAGATCTGCTTCAAATGTTGGATGACAATAAAATATATGAGGATAAACCTCAAACAGAATTAGCGCCGTTTGGCTCTTATTACATTCTGTAGGAAGATCAATTCTTAGTTCTGTTCCTTAGTTTGGAATGGTTAGTTAACGCCATAAGCTTCTCTCTGGATGGAGGGAAGCGATGTTGGCACAAAAATCAAAGCCATTTGAGATCCCCTCAAATGGCTTTATTATTGGAAGTATGATTCAGCGCCGCGTAATCAGATCATGGTCAGTCAACTAAAAGACGTGAAACAAATCTCTTTACATTAAAAAACCCCGCTCAGGCTTCTAGACGCTGAGCGGGGTTTCTATAATTAAATTCTTTATGCTACGGATTGACTAGGCATCAATCTTCGCATACTTGGCATTTCTTTCAATGAATTCTCTACGTGGCGCAACTTCATCTCCCATTAACATAGAGAAGGTATGATCACACTCTGCAGCACTTTCAATTGTTGCCTGCAACAAAGTACGGGTAGCGGGATTTAAGGTAGTTTCCCACAACTGTTCAGCGTTCATTTCACCCAAACCTTTGTAACGTTGTATATGAACACTATCCTCTTTACCTGCACCTTTTAAACGTTGCACAGCAGCATCACGCTCCACATCATTCCAGCAATATTCAAATTCTTTACCTTTTTTAACCTGATAAAGTGGTGGAGAGGCAATATAAACATAACCCGCTTCAATCAATGCACGCATGTAGCGGTAGAAAAATGTTAAGATCAACGTTGTAATGTGAGAACCATCAATATCCGCATCGGTCATGATCACAATCTTATGATAGCGCAACTTAGTTAAGTTTAACGCCTTATCATCTTCAGGTGTACCTATACTTACCCCAATGGCAGTAAACATATTTTTGATCTCGTCATTTTCGTAGATTTTGTGCTCCATGGCCTTCTCCACATTAAGAATCTTACCCTTCAATGGAAGAATAGCCTGGATATTCCGGTCGCGTCCTTGTTTGGCAGTACCACCGGCTGAATCACCCTCTACCAGATAAATCTCGCATCTTTCAGGATCGCTGTCCGAACAATCGGCAAGTTTACCAGGTAAGCCTGAACCACCCATAACGCTTTTGCGCTGAACCATTTCCCGTGCCTTACGTGCTGCAGCACGCGCGGTAGCAGCCAAAATCACCTTATTGATGATCATTTTCGCTTCCTTTGGATTTTCCTCAAGGTAATTTCCCAAAGCTTCACCTACTGCAACATCTACTGAGCCCATAACCTCACTGTTACCAAGTTTGGTTTTGGTTTGCCCTTCAAATTGCGGCTCTTGCACCTTCACAGAAACTACAGCAGTTAAACCTTCTCTAAAGTCATCTCCGGTAATCTCCATCTTCACATTCTTTAACAAACCTTCCTTATCGGCATAGTTCTTTAAAGTACGTGTTAAACCCCTACGAAAACCTGCAATATGCGTTCCACCCTCATGTGTATTAATGTTATTTACGTATGAGTGAACATTTTCCGAATAACTGTCATTGTATTGGAAAGCCAACTCAACAGGTATTCCATTTTTAATTCCTTCAATATAGATAGGCTCCGCAAGTATCGAGGTACGCGTGCCATCCAAAAAGGCAACAAACTCTTTTAATCCACCCTCAGAAAGAAAAGTTTCAGATAAGTAAGATCCATCTTCAAGTTGCTCACGCTCATCTGTTAAAGTAAGCTTAATACCTTTATTTAAAAAAGACAGTTCGCGTAAACGCCCTGCTAAAGTATCATATTTATACTCAGTCGTTTGAGTAAAAATAGTGGCATCCGGACTAAATGTTACAATAGTCCCCCGTTTATCTGTACTGCCTGTCTCTTTAACGTCGTACAATGGTTTACCAATATTGTACTCCTGCATCCAGATCTTACCTTCACGGTGAACTTCAGCTTTCAGGTGTGTTGATAATGCGTTAACGCAACTTACCCCAACACCATGTAAACCACCAGAAACTTTATAAGTGTCTTTATCGAATTTACCACCTGCGTGTAAAACCGTCATCACGATTTCAAGTGCAGACTTGTTCTCTTTTTTATTGATACCGGTTGGAATACCCCTGCCGTTATCTTCTACCCGAATGGAGTTTCCTTCTAAAATCCTTACGTCAATTGTATCTGCGTGACCGGCTAAAGCCTCGTCAATCGAGTTATCCACAACCTCGTAAACCAGGTGGTGTAAACCTTTTACACCAGTATCTCCTATATACATTGAAGGGCGCTTACGCACCGCTTCCAAACCTTCTAAAACCTGTATATTATCTGCCGAATAATTTGACTTTAAATCTTGTTCTTCGCTCATATTTTAATTAAAAACTATAAGAATCAAAAATACGGAAATTCCGTCACTTAAACTAATTTGTGGATAAGTTTAAGCTTCTGAATCCGCTTTAAAACGAGCTATTAAGGAAGAACGATTGCTGGATGCTAATACCCTTTATTACAGATCCTGAAATTATCTTCAATGCTATATCCACCAACTGAGTTTTTTTGTCTATTCAAGTATTTTGATCATAAAAACAAACAGATAACGATTTCGACAATCATTGCAGACTTAAAAAACTCTTAAATTGGATATCAAAACTAATTTATATAAGTTTGCTAAAATTTATTAAACAATAATGGAAAGAAGAACCTTTAAAACCTTTGGTTTATTTGCAACGGCCGCTTTAATAACAGCTTTCTCTGCATGTCAAAACAAAGACGCTAAAACAACTGAAACTAAAAAAACAGATAGTACATCTGCAGCAGTATCTAAGAGCGAGCAAATTGTATTTGTTAATCAAGATTCTTTATTGAGCAAATACGAATATTATAAAGACCTTAAAGCAAAATTTGAAGGAAAAACTAAAAATGCGCAGGCAGACATGCAGGCAAAAGGCCAGGCTTTTCAAAGAGAAGTAGCACAATATCAACAAAGCGCTCAAACCTTATCTGCAGACCAACGCAAAGCTACAGAAGAGCGTTTAGGCCGTAAACAACAAGAACTTCAAACTTATCAGCAAAACGCAGGTGGTGCACTACAAAATGAGCAGGCTGTTGAAACTGAAAAGCTTTATGATAAGGTTGCAGGATACTTAAAAACTTATGCGAAAGAAAAAGGCTATAAATTAGTATTGTCTTATACTAAAGGAAGCACAATTTTATTTGCTGATGAAAGTTTAGATGTCACATCCGATGTAATCAAAGGTTTGAATGCTGAATACAGCAAAAAATAAACAAATTAAATATCCAGTTGAATGCTCCGTTTTGCGGGGCATTTTTTTTTGAAATTAAATTGAACTTCTGCACCTGGATATCTGTTAAAATGTTATGGGAAACAAACTAAATCATGATGATTTTATGCGCATGGCCATAGAACTGTCAGTTAGA
Source organism: Pedobacter frigidisoli (assembly GCF_032678525.1). Lineage (GTDB taxonomy): Bacteria > Bacteroidota > Bacteroidia > Sphingobacteriales > Sphingobacteriaceae > Pedobacter > Pedobacter frigidisoli_A. The sequence goes on along the minus strand of NZ_JAVTSE010000001.1, from coordinate 483,176 downwards.
AATGTGAGCGAAAATTTAGGCGGTCCGTTCGGGGCAGTAATCGTAAAAAATGGAAGCCTAATTGCCGGATCCGCTAACCGGGTAACTGCGACCAATGATCCTACTGCCCATGCTGAAGTTTCAGCTATTCGACTGGCATGCGATAAATTGAATACTTTTGACTTAAGTGGCTGTATAGTGTATACCAGTTGCGAACCTTGTCCTATGTGTTTAGGTGCAATCTACTGGGCTAAAATTGATGCCATTTATTTTGCAAACACGAAAGCAGATGCTGAATCTATCGGTTTTAGCGATAAGTTCATTTACGAAGAGCTGGATAAACCAATGCATAACCGTAGCTTACCTGTTGTACAATTGATGAGGGACGAAGCCATGCAGGCTTTCAAACTCTGGGAAACCTCGCCCTCAAGAATAACATATTAATAGTTGCTGCTAAAATCCCCTATCCTTCCCTCAACCATTAATACTCACGGAAGTGGATTTATTTCGGGAATAGTTATTGTTAACAAGATGTATGACTTACGAACAAAAAATCACAAGTGAATTAGAATTCTGGAAATTTAAGGTTTTGCAGAAGCCATCCCTGTTAAGCAAAACTACCAATAGAATACAAAAGAAGATTAATACCTTCATTCCTGATAGCGTACACCAGGCCATCACTACCGCAATGAAACAAATGGTAAAAACTGTACTGTTTGGATCAGCCTATACAACAGCCAAAGCCGTTACCGGATTAACACTAATGCATCGCGAAGCATTAATAAAAGAAAAAATTGAGAACTACAAAAGAACGGGTGCAGCTGAAGGAGGAATCACTGGTGCAGGAGGTTTTCTGATGAGCCTAGCTGACTTCCCCTTATTGTTGGGAATTAAAATGAAAATGCTATTTGGTATTGCAGCACTATACGGGTATGACGTTAAAGATTACAGGGAACGTTTATTCATTTTGCATATTTTTCAGCTGGCCTTCTCCAGCAAAAATGAAAGTCAAAAGATCTTCCATAAAATAGCAGATTGGGATAATCAGGCGCATCGACTTCCAACTGATATTGATAAATTTGACTGGCTCACTTTTCAACAGCAATACCGTGATTATATTGACTTAGCTAAACTTGCTCAATTGCTACCCTTTGTTGGGGCAGCTGTCGGCGCTATAGCAAATTATAAACTTATTGAAAAGCTGGGCAAAACTGCAATGATGGCTTACAGAATGAGATATTTTAATATACAGTCGATAGAAGAACATCAGGCAAAATCTATCATAACTAATCAGAATTTAATGCACTAATTCATCGGCTATTGAGCTAGGTGTTCTATCCACATGTCATTTGATTAACCGCAATAACACGCAGAATCCTAACTTAGGTAAATTAGGGGTACTGGAATGAAAATCAAAAGAGCCAGAAAAGCCCAATTAAATTACTCTTCGTCAAACATCCCATCGAGAAGTTCATCGGTTTCTCGTCTGTCTTTCTTAGTTGGACGGCCAGCACCACGATCCCTTTTCAAGCTTGGAGCATGAAATGCAGATTTAAAAGCATGAGTTTCCTCAACTGGGGTTAAGTCTTTGTATTTAGTTAATGCTGTAGGCGAATCAGTCCTGTTGTAAGAAAAGTCTAAAACTTCTATAATCTTTTTTTCGATCCCCTTCGATACCTGGTAAACATCGCCAATTTTTACAATTGCCGACGGTTTTATGTTCTGTCCCTTCAACTTAACTCTACCTGCCTTACAAGCATCAGTCGCCAGACTTCTGGTTTTAAACAACCTTATTGCCCACAAATATTTGTCTATCCTAAGTTTTTCTACTTCTCCCATACAAGATCAAAAATACTAAAACAATCAGGCACAAGGCAAACAATTTGAACAATTACCCCTTTAATAAGCAAAATTTGATTTATTTTGCGTAAAATTTAAAAACATCATGTATTCAGATTTAAAGAAATTAATTGAAGCCGCCTGGGACGACAGAACTCTTCTACAGTACAGTAACTATTGCGAAGCTATTGAAACCGTAATTCAGGGATTAGATAAGGGAGAAATTCGCGTTGCTGAACCAGTTTTAAACTCATGGGGCATTAATGAATGGGTAAAGAAAGCGGTTATTTTATACTTCCCGATTCGCGAAATGAAGGAAATTAAAAGTGGTCCTTTCGTTTACCATGATAAAATGGAATTAAAAACTGACTATAAAGCAACAGGTGTCCGCGTAGTACCAATGGCAAGTGCCCGTTATGGCGCATTTCTGGCTAAAGGGGTGATCATGATGCCTTCATACGTGAATATTGGTGCTTATGTTGATGAGGGTACAATGGTTGATACCTGGGCAACTGTTGGCTCATGTGCTCAAATTGGCAAACGTGTTCACTTAAGTGGTGGTGTTGGTATCGGAGGCGTTCTTGAGCCGGTTCAGGCAGCTCCTGTGATTATTGAAGACGATGCATTTCTTGGATCGAGAGCAATTGTTGTAGAAGGTGTAAAAGTTGAAAAAGAAGCAGTTTTAGGCGCTAATGTCGTGTTAACAGCATCAACAAAAATTATCGATGTAACTGGTCCCACTCCCGTAGAATACAAAGGTATTGTTCCTGCACGGTCGGTAGTTATCCCTGGAAGTTACACTAAAAAATTCCCAGCTGGTGAATATCAGGTACCTTGCGCATTAATTATTGGAAAACGTAAAGAAAGTACAGATAAAAAAACCTCTCTTAACGATGCGCTAAGGGAAAACAATGTAGCTGTTTAAGCGGGTAGCCATAAGGTGAAAACTGAAAGCAAAATACAAAGCATTAAAGCCGAAAGCACAGCGCTTGAATCATCAAGTTTTGAGCATTCGGCTTTAAACATTGAACTTAAAATCGGATACGACGGTAAACGCGCCGCTAACAACTTAACCGGCCTGGGCAATTATAGCCGATCCCTTATTGAAGCCATTGCCAGTCAGTTTCCCAAAAGTCAGTACCTGGTTTATACACCCAAAGCTAAGAAAGCTAAGCAAATTGATACATTCTTCGAAAATAAAAATATTCAGCTTAAGCTTCCCAAAAATGGCACTTTCCTCTGGAGAACGTTAAACATACTTAAAGATTTATTTCAGGATAATGTACAAATCTATCATGGACTAAGTCATGAGATTCCGTATGGTATTCAACATACCCCGATAAAATCAGTTGTAACCATACACGACCTGATCTTTCTGCGTTTTCCTCAATACTATAAGCTTATTGATCGTAAACTATACGAATGGAAGAGCAAAGCTGCATGTAAAAATGCAAACAGAATTATTGCCATAAGCGAGAAAACAAAAAGTGATATAGTCGAACTTTACCAGATCAATCCCGGTAAAATAGACGTTATCTATCAAAGTTGTGATGACAGCTTTAAGGGTCCGGTTGATCCACCGAGGCTGAATGAGATTAAAAACAATTATACATTACCAGATCACTACATCCTGAATGTCGGCACTATAGAAAGTCGCAAAAATTTAAAATTGTTAATTCAGGCACTTCCAGGCATGAGGGAAGAATACATGCTGGTGGTAATTGGAAAACCAACATCCTATTTAAAAGAAGTTGAAAAGGAGATCGAAACTCTTGGGGTAAAAAACAGAGTCATTTTTCTTCAGAATATTCCTTTTGCCGATTTACCTGGTATATACCAGCTAGCAGATTTATTCGTATATCCATCCTTTTACGAAGGATTTGGTATACCAATTATAGAGGCCTTGTATTCTCAAACGCCGGTGGTAGCAGCAACTGGTTCCTGTTTGGAGGAAGCAGGTGGGCCTCACAGCTTGTACATTGACCCAACTAATGCTACAGCACTTTCTGAGACAGTTAACAAGGTACTCAATTCCAAAGAGATTCAGAATGAAATGAAAGCAAAAGGGCTGGAATTTGTTCAAAAATTCAACAGCCCTCTAGTTACGCAGCAATTAATGGATTGCTATTTAAATCTTATCCGCTAATATTATTTAGCTGCAATTGCATTCGGTGGATATTGTGCTAATATTTCTCTAACACCAGTCTGTAATCTCTCTTCCCTTTTACTGAAGCTGTCAAGATTGAAACCAGTTCCCTGTCCGTGCCAAAATAATATTTTCTTTGCCGGATCAAGGAAATCAATAATAATCGTTCCTTCCATGTACTGATTAACATAGTTAGGACCGCCCCAGCCGCCCCAACCACCGAAACCTCCACGCCAGCCCCAGCCGCCGCCCCAACCCCAGCCTCCGTAATATGCTGGTCCATAAACGTCAGTTTTTTCTCTGGCTACTACCACTAAATTCACAAGCATATCAGGCTTATCTGCCTTTACAAATCCTTTCGAATTCATTTCAGCTTCCACTGCAGCCATTAAGCGGCGTTTATCGAGATTATTTAACCTCACCCTGGCTACGCCTTTATCATAAAAGTTATAAGTTTTATAACTGTTCAAATCTGCTGTTTTATCATAATCTGAGGCTGTACGAAGTGTAGAACAGCCTGCCAATGCCAATACAACTGTAAAAAGCATCAATAATTTTTGTGTTGTTTTCATTTGCTTTGTTTATTTAAATAACCTGTAATAAATATAACCATTTTGAAACCTAAAAAGTTACATCTGATACAAATTTTACAAATTCTTATATTTTACTCTTAACGACAGAAAATCGCATTTTGTTTTGCTTTATATACTCATTATAAATATTTTACAAACCAAATATATTATGATCAGATAAGAAAATAAATCTAGGTAACTTAGACTGAAGGGTTCATTCCAGATCACATATCTGTTAATAAAACTAAAAATAATGACTGTTAAATTTTAAGCATTAACATTATTTAACTTATCATTTATAAATATCTTTGCGTTATGCTTAAAGATGAAATTAATAAAGCCCTTGAAGTATTAAAAGCAGGTGGCGTAATCCTTTACCCAACTGATACAATATGGGGCTTAGGTTGTGATGCAACAAATGCCGAGGCAGTTGAGAAACTACTTAAACTAAAAAACCGGCCGGCTGAAAAAAGCATGATAATTTTGCTTGATGTCGACACAAAACTTCAAAGCTACGTAGATGAAATTCCAGAGGTTGCATATGACTTAATTGAGTATGCAGAAAATCCACTTACCATCATATTTTCGGCCGCAAAAAACCTCGCACAAAATGTGATCAATCAAGATGGCAGCGTTGGAATCAGAATTGTAAAGCATGATTTTTGTACCCAGCTCATCAATAGATTCAGAAAACCTATTGTTTCTACATCGGCAAACATCAGCGGGCAGTCGTCGCCAAAGTTTTTCGATGACATTGATCCGGATTTAATAGAACGAGTAGATTACGTCGTTAATTTTGAACAGGAAAATCGCAATGTGCGAAAGCCTTCCACAATCATGAAACTCTCCCCCGGTGGCCAGTTTGAGTTTATTCGCAAGTAATTTTACTATTTTTGCAATTCTTATTGTCAGCCTGAGTGACAACTGTACCTTTCTAGTTAATTAGAATACTATTTTAACGACAATTATCACACAATAGATGCAACAACACCTAAAACATCCTATTTTTAGAACACTGTCGGTAATTGCCGATAAAAACAAAACAGAAGCCTATGTAATCGGAGGATTCGTACGCGACCTTTTCCTGGATCGGCCATCGAAAGATATTGATGTCGTAGTTGTAGGTAGCGGTATTTCTTATGCCGAAGAGGTTGGGAAAAAGTTAGGAACTAAAGTTGCCGTGTTTAAAAACTTTGGAACAGCAAACATTAAAGTGCAGGATTTAGAAGTGGAATTTGTAGGTGCACGCAAAGAATCTTACCGCGCAGATTCCAGAAAACCTATTGTTGAGGACGGCAGTTTAGAAGACGATCAGTTGCGAAGAGATTTTACTATTAATGCGTTAGCTATCAACCTCAATGCCGGTCATTTCGGAGAATTGCTCGATCCGTTTGAAGGAATAAAAGATTTAGAAGAAAAACTCATCAGGACTCCACTTGACCCTGAGATTACATTTTCTGACGATCCGCTCCGAATGATGAGGGCCATAAGATTTGCTGCTCAATTGAATTTCAACATTGATCATGCAGCATTGGAGGCGATAAAGAGCCAGAAACAGCGCATATCTATAGTTTCAAAAGAGCGTATTACTGATGAAATGAATAAAATTATTTTATCTCCAAAACCATCAATAGGATTTATTCACCTTTTTAATACCGGGCTGCTCCATCTGATTTTCCCTCAAATGGCCCAGCTACATGGTGTAGAATTTATTAAAGGAAAAGGACATAAAGATAATTTCTACCATACGCTCGAAGTACTCGACAATATCAGCGAAACCACAGAAGATTTGTGGCTACGCTGGGCAGCAATCCTTCATGATATTGCGAAGCCAGCTACAAAACGTTTTGAAGAAGGCCATGGCTGGACTTTCCACGGACACGAAGACCGCGGTGCAAGAATGGTTCCAAAGATTTTTACACAGCTTAAACTACCTCTAAATGAAAAAATGAAGTATGTACAGAAACTTGTCCAGCTTCACTTACGTCCTATTGTTCTCGCCCAGGAAACCGTTACCGATTCTGCAGTAAGGAGGTTACTATTCGACGCAGGCGAGGAAATCGAAAGCTTGATGCTGCTTTGTAATGCAGATGTGACTACCAAAAATGAATACAAAAAAACCAAATACAGAAACAATTTTGAGCTGGTAAAACAGAAGCTTAAAGATGTTGAAGAACGCGACAAAATCAGAAACTGGCAACCACCAATTACTGGTACCGATATTATGGAAACATTTGGTTTGGAAGCAGGGAAGGAAGTAGGCTTAATTAAAAATGCAATCAGAGAGGCAATATTGGAAGGTGAAATTAAAAATGACTACCAGGAAGCCTTTAATTTTATGCTAAATCAGGCAAAACAAATGGGTTTAAATCCTGTTAATAAATAATTTAATCACAAGATATGCTCGCTGAATACACTAAAATAAAGGTTTTGGAGTTTGTGGTAAGATAAATTAACTTTATTTTTACGGTTCGAAAATACAATAAATGGCTATTTATAAATTTAAAATTACATTCGAAGATTTCGATGATGTGGTGAGAGAAATTGACATCAAGTCTAATCAAACCTTCGAAGATTTGCATAAAGCGATTCATAAGTCTACAGGTTACAATGCCGAAAAATCGTCATCTTTTTATGTAAGTACCGACAACTGGTTAAAAGGGGATGAAATTGCTTATTTACCAAGCGAACGTAAAAAAGACCGGGTTGTTTTAATGGAAAAGTCTAAGCTTAGTGGTTTCATAGAAGATCCTCATCAAAAATTTTATTACACCTATAACTTTGATCGACCATACGATTTTCATGTAGAGCTGATTAAAATCACCCTTGATGCTGACCCAAGTATTGAGTATCCTTTTTTGGCGAAAAGTACTGGAGAAGCCCCAAAAATTATGGAGCAGAATAGCCCAACTGCTGTAGACCCACGTGGTGCAACTGCTACCGCAAGCGAATTCGACTTTTTAAATGAAATGAATTTCGTACCAGAAGATACTGATGAACTGGAAGCGATGGGTGAAATGGGGATTAACGAGGAGGAGAAAGATGAAAGTGATGAGGGAGAGGGTGATGATGAATTTGGTGATGAGTTCTCTGATAATGACAATTACGACGATGATAGTCATAAAGACGACTATTAACTGAGATTTAAATAATAACATTGAAAGCTGTCGGTATTTAAACCGGCAGCTTTTATTTTTTAACTGATCTTCAAATGTCTTCAAAAACTTTAATTGCCGTGGTTGGTCCAACCGCTATTGGAAAAACTGCTCTTGCTATAGAATTAGCGCAGCATTTCGGTACTGAGATCCTCTCTGCCGATTCACGGCAGTTTTTCCGTGAAATGGAGATCGGAACTGCAAAACCTAATGCTTTGGAACTCGCGGGAGCAAAACATCATTTCATTAATTCACACAGTGTTGAACATTTATTTAGCACAGGCGACTTTGAAATTCAGGCGCTGGCTGTTTTAAATGAAATATTCGAGAAAAACGACATTGCCATTTTGGTTGGAGGTTCTGGCTTATACGTCAATGCCTTATTAAACGGATTGGATAAAATGCCCGAAATTGATCTTTCCATTCGGGACAGATTAAACAAACAACACCAAACCGAGGGGATTGATGTTATTCAAAAACAGTTGGCCGAAGTCGATCCGGAATATTTTGCAAAAGTCGATCAGAACAACCCCCAGCGAATGATCCGGGGATTGGAGGTTTTCTTGTCTACAGGGCGAAAATTATCATCCATGTTATCTTCAACTAAAAAACAAAGGCCTTTTGAAGTGATTAAGATTGGTTTAAACACAGATCGGGCTGTTTTATATGACAGAATAAACAAGAGGGTAGATCAAATGATTAATCAAGGGTTGGTTGATGAAGTGAAAGGTTTGATTCACTTCAAACATAATAATGCATTGAATACAGTTGGTTATAGTGAAATTTTCGACTACCTTGACCATAAAATTTCCTTGAATGAGGCGGTTATGGCCATCAAGCAAAATACCAGGAGATTTGCAAAAAGGCAGTTGACCTGGTTCAGGAGAGATGAACAAATAAACTGGTTTGAGCCGGGTGAGTTAATTAGGATGATAGCGCTTATTGAAGAATTAATACTAAAAAAGGGTTAAATTATCAATCCTTTTTTAGTATTAATCAAATTTTAGTTAGGAAACTTAACTCCTCTGTACTGAGTAATATCTATGGTTGGAATGGTTGATCCGTAGGTAGAATTGATAGCATCAATAAATACGTTACCAATTACTGCATTTCCGCGAGGCGTTAGGTGAATGCCATCTAACGAGAATGCACCACCAGTGATAAATGATGAGTTGATGCCTATACCCTGTATAGTAATACCTGCTTTAACCAAATTTAGATAGCTATAAGTATCAGCAACCGCTAACCCTTTGCTACTAGCAAGAGATTTAATACTGGTATTATAGCTATTAACATAGTCTTTTACTTTAATAACCTCGTCTTTATCCAATACCCAGTTGTTTGCAATAGGGTTTAAAGGATGCAAGCCATAAGGAAGACCGGCAGAGTTGGCTACACCAAATAAACCTGCTGATTGAAAAGGTAAACGAATCAAATCATCAGCGGTAGCTGCTCTTACAGAATTCGTACCAGTTTGGATATAAATTGCAGCAGCAGCGGGGTTAATCGCCTTCGCAGCATTGAGTAATGCGGCAACAGTAACCGTATTGAAATATGGAACTGCCGTAACATCAGGGATTGTACCCACTACACCTTTCTGACCACCTGCCGTTAAGGCATTTACCAGGTTGGAATATAGTAAAGCAAAAGTCGATTTATCGGTTAAAACATTAGTAGCATCTGCTGTCACACCACCATTAGTAGCCCAGCCAAGCGCATCATTATTGCCTAACCATAAAGAAAAGAAAGTATGGTTTCTTCCCTGAATGAACTGAAAATAAGTAGTTGAACCCAATTGTGCATCTGTAAATAAACGTTCGCTGTAAGGATTAACTGCAGCATATGCGGCAGAAAATGCTAAGTCTACACGCATCCCTGGAATACCTAAATTCTGAACCTCGCCAGTGTATTTTGTAAGTTTTGAATTAGTTGGAGCATCTCTCCAGGCGTTACCAGCTACTGGTGTTAGTGTTGGCGTTCCATTAACCAAAGCCGATAAAGTTAAATATCCTGATCCATTTGCCTGAGCATCTGTAAAGAATGGCGAGGTGAAACTCCCTCCCCCTACAGCGGCCATTTTCGCTGCAATCAGATTCGGATAAGCAACTTTCTGTCCTTCGAGGTATAAGCCACCGTCTGCAAAACCGGAAGTCAATGAGTTACCTACGGCAATGTATTTACTGAAATTAGCAGAGCCGGCGCTTGTTCCTGCTGGTGTTTCTATTTCAGGTTTACATGATGCTGCAAATAATATGGTAGCAGCAACAAAACTATTTAAGATAATTTTTTTCATATCAATATCTCCTACCATTTATAAGTTAATGAAAGACCTGGAGCATAAACCAATGTTTTGAAGGTCCCGTCCAAACCTGTTTCAATGTTTTTCTGTTTTCTTGCTTTAACATCTTCGAAAAAGAAAGAAGCATTTACCTCAAAATGTTTTGTAGGAGTATAACCTAAACCTGCACTTAAAATATAGCGGTCTGCATCTGGTGCTTCAGGTGTTACGTACCCATCCTGTACAGGTGAGAAAGCGTATCCAACACCCGCTCTTAAAGCAAGCTTCTCTGAAGCCTGGTGATTGATCCCCAGTTTAAATGATGATCCGTCACGATATTTACGGGCTGATTTAGTATCTGCCAAGGCAGAAGTATTGGTGGCATAGTCAAACGCTAATTCCTGATAGATGTGCCATTGAACCCAACTGGCATCAAACGCCAAAGTTGTACTTTTGGATAGTGGTATGCCAATACCTAAAGTAGTAGTCGCCGGTAATGGCAATTCGGCATTGAACGTATTTCCCGCAGGGAATGAACTTCTAAGAGAATTTGGCACATCGAATTCTGCGGTTCCACCATCTAGTTTGGTAATCACTTTCGATTTATGTACAACGGCAAATGAAATATTACTTAAGGTTTTGATGTACAAGCCTGCATTCCAGCCATAACCTTTACCGGTTCCTTCTAAAGTAGCATGACCAGACCGTCCGTCAGCAAAATTAACAGGAAGCGCACGTTGAAGGTTCACTTCTCCATGATTGTAAACGAATCCAGCACCTATGCCTATACGATCTGTAATCTTAACGCTCAAAGTTGGTTGGAAATAAATCGCTTTAAGATTTAAGGATGTTAGCGCATAACGGCCTGACCAGTCGTTACCCCAATCTACCATTCCGCCAAAAGGGGTATAAACACCCAGTCCCAGCTTCCATTTATTAGATTTTGGTCCCCAAACTGCATAAGCTTCAAATGGTGGAGCAATTTTATTTTTTACATCCTCTGTTAAATTTGACCCGCTTAATCTGAAAGCTGATTTAAAGAGTAAAGGGTTTACGCCTGCTGAAATGGAGTTGTTTTCTAAGAAACTTACTGCTCCAGGATTGTAGAATACAGATGCTTCATCCAGTGGTAGTGCAGAACCTGCACCTGCCATACCAATTTGTTTTTGCCCCTGTAAGTTAACCTGAAAACCCTGCCCAAAAACCCAAAGTGGAGCAGACAGTAATACGCTCAATAAAATTTTTTTCATTTATATATGGTTATGACACAAATGTATACTATGCTAACATAGCATGCAAACATTTGTTTAAAAGAATTTAAAAAGCGTTATGCCTGCGCGGTAGGACCGCCGAAACCCATCGGAAAAGGAGGTTCCTCCTGCGTCTTGATCCTCCCGTTAACGGCCTCAAATTTCTGAATATTATCCTCCAGCGCATTTAAAAGGCGTTTCGCATGTTCAGGCGTAAGTATGATTCTCGATTTCACTTTTGCTTTTGGAATTCCTGGCATTACCCGGATAAAATCGAGTACAAACTCCGTATTTGAATGGGTAATAATTGCTAAATTGGAAAAAATACCCTCTGCGATCTCTTCAGACAGTTCAATATTTAACTGGTTTTCATTCTGTTTTTCATCCATGGTGCTGATTATAGTATAATATTAATAATAATTTAAAGGTACTGTTTAAAGGCTATGCATTAAAATATTATCAATAAAAAAGGGTTGTTCCAAATTAATGGAACAACCCTTTAAACTTAAGATAGAATTTATTAAGCTTCTACTTCTTCTTGTTTTGAAGCTAATAATTTATCGTATTCTTCTTGTGAACCAACGATGATTCTTTCGTAACCACGAACACCTGTTCCTGAAGGAATTAAGTGACCAACGATCACATTCTCTTTCAATCCTAGCATGTTATCGCGTTTACCTGCAATAGCAGCCTCATTTAATACTTTCGTTGTTTCCTGGAATGAAGCCGCAGAAATGAACGATTTAGTACCTAATGATGCACGGGTAATACCCTGTAAGATAGAACTTGCTGTAGCTGGTCTTGCATCTCTTACCGTGATCTGTTTTAAATCTTTACGTTTCAATTGAGAATTTTCGTCTCTTAATCTACGTAACGAAACAATCTGACCTGGTTTTAAGTCGCTTGAATCACCTGCATCTTCCACCACTTTTTTATCATACATGGCATCATTCTCTTCTGCAAAATCCCAACGGTCAACCGCGTTATTTTCTAAGAAAATGGTATCACCCGGATCTTCGATATGAACTTTCTGCATCATCTGGTGAACAATTACCTCGAAGTGCTTATCATTGATTTTCACCCCTTGCAAACGGTAAACTTCCTGGATACCGTTAACCAGGTATTCCTGAACCGCTGCAGGTCCTTTAATCGATAAGATATCCGCAGGAGAAATCGAACCATCTGATAATGGCATACCAGCTTTCACAAAGTCGTTATCCTGTACAAGGATGTGTTTAGACAATGGAACAAGGTACTTTTTAACTTCACCATCTTTAGATTCGATTGTAATCTCACGATTACCACGTTTAACGCCACCTAAAGTTACCACACCGTCAATCTCCGTTACCACCGCTGGGTTCGAAGGGTTACGAGCCTCGAATAACTCAGTTACACGAGGTAAACCACCCGTAATATCACGGGTTTTACCAGTTGCACGAGGAATCTTCGCGATGATCTGACCAGTCTGGATCGTTTCACCTTCATCAACTGAAACGTGAGCACCTACCGGAATGTTATAACCTTTAATGAACTCTCCTTTTTTGTCAACAATCTGAACAGAAGGATTTTTAGTTTTATCACGTGTATCGATAATTACTTTTTCACGGTGACCAGTTTGCTCATCTGATTCTTCACGGAAAGTTACACCTTCGATGATCGCATCGAATTGTGCCTTACCTGCAAACTCAGAGATGATAACCGCGTTGTAAGGATCCCATGAACAAATCTTATCGCCTTTGGAAACTTTATCACCTTCTTTAACGAATAAGAATGCACCATATGGAATGTTGTTGGTAACGATAACTCTACCGCTTCCAGGTTCAACAATTCTGAACTCACCTGAACGGCCTAGTACAACCTCTACTTTACCATCTTCAGTTTGTGTATCAACGGTACGGATATTTTCAAACTCGATAACACCATCAAACTTAGCTACGATGTTTGATTCTGCAGCGATGTTCGATGCAGTACCACCCACGTGGAAGGTACGAAGTGTTAACTGTGTACCCGGCTCACCGATAGATTGCGCTGCAATTACACCAACTGCTTCACCTCTTTGAACACGTTTACCTGAAGCCAGGTTACGTCCGTAACATAATGCACAAACACCACGTTTAGCTTCACAGGTTAATACCGAACGAATTTCGATTCCTTCTAACGGAGACTCGTCAATTAATTTGGCAACATCTTCGTTGATATCTTCACCAGCACCTATTAATAATGTATTATCCAAAGGATTATATACATCATGTAACGAAGTACGACCTAAAATTCTGTCATATAATGGCTCAACGATATCTTCATTATCCTTTAATGCTGTAGTGTACATACCTCTTAAAGTACCACAATCAACATCATTAACAATCATATCCTGAGCAACATCGTGTAAACGACGAGTTAAGTAACCCGCATCCGCCGTTTTTAATGCCGTATCCGCCAAACCTTTACGGGCACCGTGGGTAGAGATGAAGTACTCTAATACAGATAAACCTTCTTTAAAGTTTGATAAGATCGGGTTTTCGATGATATCACCACCTGAACCTGATTTTTGCGGTTTCGCCATCAATCCCCTCATTCCGCAAAGCTGACGAATCTGCTCTTTAGAACCACGGGCTCCTGAATCAAGCATCATATAAACAGAGTTGAAACCCTGGTTATCACTGGATAACTGATTCATTACGAATGTAGTTAACCTGTTGTTGATACGGGTCCAGATATCGATAATCTGGTTGTAACGCTCGTTGTTTGTAATGAAACCCATGTTATAGTTGTTTCTTACTTCTTCAACTTCGTTAGCAGCCTGCTCTAGTAAAGTATGTTTTTCTACCGGAATGTTTACGTCTTGTAAGTTGAACGATAAACCTCCCTGGAACGCCATGCGGAAACCTAATTCTTTGATATCATCTAAGAACTGCGATGAACGAGCCATACCAGTCATTTTAACTACCTCACCGATAATATCTCTTAACGATTTTTTAGTTAATAATTCATTGATATAACCAACTTCATCAGGAACCATTTGGTTGAATAATACCCTACCTACAGTGGTTTCAGTTAATTTATTAACGATAGAACCATCAGCTTGCTTCACATTTACCCTTACTTTGATAAATGCATGTAAATCCAATTCTTTCTCGTTATAAGCAATAATAACCTCTTCCGGAGAATAGAAAGCAGAATCCTGTCCTTTTACAACTCTTGTTTCATCAGTTCTACGGCCTTTAGTAATGTAATAAAGACCTAAAACCATATCCTGTGATGGTACTGTAATTGGAGTACCGTTTGCAGGGTTCAAGATGTTGTGAGCTGCCAGCATTAATACCTGGGCTTCCAAAATTGCTGCATTACCTAAAGGTAAGTGAACAGCCATCTGGTCACCGTCAAAATCGGCGTTGAATGCGGTACAAACTAACGGGTGTAACTGAATCGCTTTTCCTTCAATTAGTTTTGGCTGGAAAGCCTGAATACCTAATCTGTGTAGCGTAGGTGCACGGTTTAATAATACCGGGTGACCTTTTAACACGTTCTCCAGGATATCCCAAACCAAAGGATCTTTACGATCAACAATTTTCTTGGCTGATTTAACTGTTTTTACCACACCACGCTCAATCATCTTACGGATGATGAATGGTTTGTAAAGTTCAGCAGCCATATCTTTAGGAATTCCACACTCGTGTAATTTAAGGCTAGGCCCTACAACAATTACCGAACGAGCTGAATAATCCACACGTTTACCTAATAAGTTCTGACGGAAACGACCTTGCTTACCTTTCAAAATATCTGAAAGTGACTTTAAGGCACGGTTACCCTCAGTTTTTACCGCGTTAACTTTACGTGAGTTGTCGAATAACGAATCTACAGCTTCCTGTAACATACGTTTTTCGTTACGTAAAATCACTTCTGGTGCTTTAATCTCGATCAAACGTTTTAAACGATTGTTTCGGATAATTACACGACGGTATAAATCATTTAAATCAGATGTAGCGAAACGACCACCTTCTAATGGAACTAAAGGACGTAATTCTGGTGGAATAACCGGAACAATTTTAACAATCATCCACTCTGGGCGATTCTCAATACGTGTATTAGCACCACGGAAAGCTTCAACAACCTGAAGACGCTTTAAAGCCTCATTTTTACGTTGTTGAGATGTTTCGTTAGCAGCCTGGTGACGTAAGTCATAAGATAAAGTATCTAAATCAATACGTTTTAATAAATCTTCTAATGCTTCAGCACCCATTTTGGCAATGAATTTATTAGGATCTTTATCATCCAGGTATTGGTTTTCTTTAGGTAATTTATCTAAGATATCTAAATATTCTTCTTCTGTAAGGAAGTCCATGTAGTTGATACCTTCTTCAGCCATTAAGCCTGATTGAATAACTACGTAACGCTCGTAATAGATAATTAAATCTAATTTTTTAGTAGGTAGACCTAATAAATAACCGATTTTATTAGGTAATGAACGGAAGTACCAGATGTGTGCTACAGGAACCACCAAAGCGATGTGCCCCATACGCTCACGACGAACTTTCTTTTCAGTTACCTCAACACCACAACGATCACAAACAATACCTTTATAACGGATACGCTTGTATTTACCGCAATGACATTCGTAATCTTTTACCGGACCGAAAATACGCTCGCAAAACAAACCATCACGTTCAGGTTTGTAAGTACGGTAGTTAATGGTTTCCGGTTTCAACACCTCACCGCTTGAACGTTCCAGAATAATTTCCGGAGACGATAAGCTAATCGTGATTGATGTGAAATTGCTTTTTAATTTATTATCCTTTTTGTAAGACATATCTCTTGTATAAGGTTAAAGGCTGAGGGTTGAAAGGTAGAAGGTTTGGGCGTTTAAACCCGCAACATTCTACCTTTTTACCTTCTACCTTAGTTAATCTAACGTAATATCTAAACCTAAACCGCGTAACTCATGTACCAATACGTTGAATGATTCTGGTACACCAGGAGTTGGCAGGTTCTCACCTTTAACAATGGCTTCGTAGGTTTTAGCTCTTCCGATCACATCATCCGATTTAACGGTTAAGATCTCCTGAAGAATATTAGCAGCACCAAATGCCTCTAATGCCCAAACCTCCATCTCACCAAAACGCTGACCGCCAAACTGTGCTTTACCACCCAATGGTTGTTGTGTAATTAATGAGTATGGTCCGATTGAACGGGCGTGCATCTTATCATCAACCATGTGACCTAATTTCAGCATGTACATAATACCCACTGTAGTAGTCTGATCGAAACGCTCACCAGTTAAACCATTATAAAGGTAGGTTTTCCCTGAAGCAGGAACACCCGCTTTAGCAATCCACTCTTCTACCTCATCATGAGTAGCACCATCAAAAATCGGGGTTGCAAATTTAACACCCAATTCTTTACCAGCCCATGCCAGTACAGTTTCATAGATCTGGCCAAGGTTCATACGTGAAGGTACACCCAGTGGGTTCAATACGATATCAACCGGACTACCGTCTGATAAGAAAGGCATATCTTCATCACGTACAATACGTGCTACAATACCTTTGTTACCGTGGCGTCCTGCCATTTTATCACCTACTTTTAACTTACGTTTTTTAGCAACATAAACTTTTGCCATTTGTACAATTCCCGATGGAAGTTCATCACCTACACTAATCGCAAACTTATCACGTTTGTAAGCACCTAATTCTTCGTTAACACGGATACCGTAATTGTGAAGCAACAGTTTAATCATCTCATTTTTATCATCATCAGTTGTCCATTTATTAGGGCTAATGTGATTATAATCGATGTCTGTTAAAATTTTCTGAGTAAATTTAGCGCCTTTAGCAACCAATAGTTCCTTGTAGATATTGAAAACACCCTGAGATGTTTTACCATTTACAATAGTGAACAATTTATCAACCAATTCATTTTTCAACTTATCGGTTGCGTTGTTATAGTTCTTATCTAATTTCTCAATAGCTGATTTCTCTTCGGCTTTTGTCGTTTTCTTAGCACGGCTGAATAATTTGGTATCAATTACTACACCCTGGATTGAAGGAGGTGTTTTTAAAGACGCATCTTTAACGTCGCCTGCTTTATCACCAAAGATAGCACGTAATAATTTCTCCTCAGGTGAAGGATCAGATTCCCCTTTCGGTGTAATCTTACCAATTAAAATATCACCTTCTTTTACATCAGCACCAACACGGATAATACCATTTTCATCTAAGTCTTTTGTAGCCTCTTCAGAAACGTTCGGGATATCTGGTGTTAATTCCTCTTCTCCACGTTTAGTATCGCGTACCTCTAATTCAAACTCTTCAATATGCAATGAGGTGAAAACGTCATCACGAACAATACGCTCGTTGATTACAATCGCATCCTCAAAGTTGAAACCTTGCCAAGGCATGAATGCCACTTTCAGGTTTCTACCCAACGCCAACTCACCATTTTCAGTTGCATAACCCTCACAAAGTACTTGTCCTTTAGTAACTTTCTGGCCTTTTTTAACAATTGGCTTCAAGTTGATACAAGTATTCTGGTTGGTTTTCTTGAATTTAATTAAACGGTAAGTTTTGCTATCACCTTCAAATGAAACTAAACGATCGTTCTCGTCGCGTTCATATTTAATGGTAATTTCATTAGCATCTACATATTCTACAACACCATCACCTTCAGCGTTGATCAAAGTTCTCGAGTCACGTGCAACGCGACCTTCCAAACCTGTACCAACAATCGGCGCTTCAGGACGTAACAATGGTACGGCCTGACGTTGCATGTTCGATCCCATCAATGCCCTGTTCGCATCATCATGTTCTAAGAACGGAATCAGCGAAGCAGCGATTGAAGTAATCTGGTTAGGTGCAACGTCCATTAAGTCTAATTTCTCAGGCTCAATAATCGGGAAGTCACCTTCATAACGTGCTTTTACACGCGGAGTAGTAAATACACCATTATCATCATATTCTGCATTTGCCTGAGCAATGGTTTTTCCATCTTCATCTTCAGCAGATAAGTAGATAACGTCTGAATCTACAACTACTTTACCATCTTCAACACGTTTGTAAGGTGTTTCAATGAAACCTAAATTATTGATTTTAGCATGCACACAAAGTGATGAAATCAAACCAATATTTGGTCCCTCTGGTGTTTCGATTGTACACAAACGACCGTAGTGAGTATAGTGAACGTCACGTACCTCAAAACCAGCTCTCTCACGTGATAAACCACCTGGACCTAAAGCTGACAAACGGCGTTTGTGAGTAATCTCTGCCAATGGATTTGTTTGGTCCATAAACTGAGATAGCTGATTGGTACCAAAGAAAGAGTTGATTACTGATGACAACGTACGTGCGTTAATCAAATCAGTTGGGGTAAACACCTCGTTATCGCGAATGTTCATACGCTCACGGATTGTTCTGGCCATACGGGCTAAACCAACACCGAACTGTGCGTATAACTGCTCACCTACCGTACGTACACGACGGTTTGATAAGTGGTCAATATCATCCACCTCTTCTTTAGAGTTAATCAGTTTGATCAGGTATTTAACAATTGCAATAATATCTGCTTTTGTTAACACCTTAACCTCATCAGGGGTATTCATTTTCAATTTACGGTTGATGCGGTAACGACCAACATCCCCTAAATCGTAACGTTTATCCGAGAAGAATAAACGATCAATGATACCACGGGCAGTTTCCTCATCAGGTGGTTCTGCGTTACGCAAAGCACGATAGATGTTTTCAACTGCTTCTTTCTCTGAGTTAGAGGTATCTTTTTGTAATGTATTATAAATAATGGTATAATCTGCCTGACTTGCGCCATCTTCTTTAGATAAGATAATGCTTTTCACGCCAGCTTCGATAACCATATCAATGTGTTCGTCTTCTAGAACGGTTTCTCTTTCAAGAATCACTTCATTACGGTCGATAGAAACTACCTCACCTGTATCTTCATCTACAAAATCTTCAACCCATTTCTTTAGAACCCTTGCTGCCAGTTTACGACCGATATATTTCTTTAAACCTGATTTACTAACTTTCACTTCGTCAGCAAGATCAAAAAGTTCAAGGATATCTTTATCAGAATCGTAACCGATAGCACGTAATAAAGTGGTAACCGGGAATTTTTTCTTACGATCGATATAAGCATACATCACGTTATTCACGTCAGTAGCAAACTCGATCCATGATCCTTTGAAAGGAATAACACGTGCAGAGTACAACTTTGTTCCATTGGTGTGACGGCTTTGGCCGAAGAACACACCTGGAGAACGGTGTAACTGAGAAACGATAACACGTTCCGCACCGTTGATTACAAACGTACCTTTTGGTGTCATATAAGGAATTGTACCTAGGTACACATCCTGAATGATGGTTTCAAAGTCCTCATGCTCTACGTCATTACAAGAAAGCTTTAGCTTTGCCTTTAATGGAACATTGTAGGTTAATCCACGCTCAATACACTCGTGTATATCGTAACGTGGCGGATCAACAAAATAATCAAGAAATTCTAATACGAAGATATTTCTTGAATCTGTTATTGGAAAGTTTTCAGCAAACACTTTGAACAAACCCTCGCTAGAGCGATCGTCTGAAGTGGTATCTATCTGGAAAAATTCTCTGAATGATTGCAATTGCACATCCAGAAAATCCGGATAATCTATAATGTGCTTACTAGTTGCAAAATTTACTCTTTGTTCGACTGTCTTTGCCAATGGACTAAAAGATTTTAGTTTAAGAATAAACTATTTGTTTGGTTCGGGTTTTAAACAGTCTCATTAACCAAACAAAATGAGGTGTTTATAAACAGGTAAAGACACCGACATTTTCAGTCGGTGTCTAATACATTTTTAGCTTAGCTAAATTAAGTGATTACTTAATTTCAACTACTGCTCCAGCTTCTTCTAATTGTTTTTTAAGAGCTTCTGCTTCGTCTTTAGCAACACCAGCTTTTAATTCTTTTGGTGCACCGTCAACTAAGTCTTTAGCTTCTTTCAAACCTAAACCAGTTAAGTCTTTTACCAGTTTTACAACTGCTAATTTCTGACCACCAGCTTCTTTTAAGATTACATCAAATGATGTTTTTTCTGCAGCAGCAGCAGGTGCATCACCACCAGCAGCAGGACCAGCAACTACAGCAGCAGCTGCAGGCTCAATACCATACTCGTCTTTTAAGATTTGAGCTAATTCATTAACTTCTTTAACTGTTAAGTTTACTAATTGCTCAGCAAACGCTTTTAAATCTGCCATTTTATTAAGATTTTAAAAATTTACGTAAAAATAATTTTGTTTAATTTGCGAACTTAAGGTGTTCGTTAACCTTCTCTTTCTTGTAGAGTTTTAACAATTCCTGCAATTTTGTTACCGCCTGACTGAAGTGCAGATAGAACATTTTTAGCTGGTGACTGTAACAATCCAATGATATCTCCGATAAGCTCTTCTCTTGATTTCAAGCTTACCAGGTTATTTAACTGGTCGTCGCCAACATAAACTGATGAATCTATAAATGCTGCCTTAAGCACAGGTTTATCAGATGTTTTTCTCAAAGCTTTAATCAACTTTGCCGGAGCATTAGCTGTTTTCGAGAATAATAATGATGATGAACCTTTTAATGCGTCATATATCTCTGAAGCGTCGCCATCTAAACCTTCAATCGCTTTGCGGATTAAAGAGTTTTTAGCCACTTTCATGATAATATCGCCTTCAAAACATTTGCGACGGATGTTATTAATCTGCTCAACAGAAAGGCTAGATGTATCAGCAATATAAAAATTGCCATACTCTTGCATTTGTCCTTGTAGTTCTAAAACTACTTCGTTTTTTTCTTCTCTGTTCATGATTAGATCCCCGCTACTGATTTGGTTTCAATTGCAATCCCAGGACTCATTGTAGAAGACACGTGAATGCTTTTAAAATAAGTTCCTTTTGCAGCAGATGGTTTCAATTTAGAAATTACCTGAATGATTTCAAGTGCGTTTTCATAAATTTTGTCTGCTGGGAATGATACTTTTCCTATCGAGGCGTGTATGATACCCGTTTTGTCTACTTTAAAATCAATCTTACCTGCTTTAACCTCTGTTACAGCTTTACCAACTTCGTTGGTTACTGTTCCAGATTTTGGGTTAGGCATTAAGTTTCTTGGACCTAAAACACGGCCCAATTTACCTACCTTAGCCATACAAGCTGGTGTAGTGATAATAATGTCTACATCGGTCCAACCACCTTCAATTTTAGCAACATACTCGTCTAAACCAACGAAGTCTGCGCCAGCTGCTTTTGCTTCTTCTTCCTTATCAGGAGTTACTAAAGCTAAAACACGTACAGTTTTACCTGTTCCGTGTGGTAAAGTAGCAATACCACGTACCATTTGATTGGCTTTACGTGGATCTACGCCTAAAGATACATCAATATCAACTGAAGCATCGAATTTAGTAGTAGTGATTTCTTTTACCAAAGCAGCAGCATCCTTCAAAGTATAAGCTTTACCAGCTTCTATTTTAGCATGTGCCTTTTTTTGATTTTTAGTTAATTTCGCCACTGTTGTAAACTGTTTTTTAATTAATTGTTCCAGGGTGCGTCACCAGAAACGGTGATTCCCATACTGCGTGCTGTTCCAGCAACCATACTCATTGCAGATTCGATTGTAAATGCATTTAAATCAGGCATTTTATCTTCAGCAATAACTTTAATCTGGTCCCAGGTCACCGACCCAACTTTCTTACGGTTAGGCTCAGCAGAACCACTCTGTAATTTAGTAGCATCTTTTAACTGGATAGCTACCGGAGGGGTTTTGATGATGAAATCGAATGACTTATCAGCATAAACAGTAATTACAACTGGCAATACTTTACCTGCTTTATCTTGGGTACGAGCGTTGTACTGTTTGCAAAACTCCATAATGTTCACCCCTTTAGCACCTAATGCAGGTCCTACTGGTGGCGATGGATTTGCCGCTCCGCCTTTGATCTGTAATTTGATCATTGCACTGACTTCTTTTGCCATTTTGTGTTTTTTGTTTATTTAAAACTCAATGTTAAATATTGGAAGCATGTAACATTTAATTCCTTTATGTTCCTATAAAACTAAAAGGACTGCAAAGATATGGATAATCTTGCAGTCCTACAATATATTTTAAAAATAAATTCTTACTCTTTTTCTACCTGCATGTAGTTAAGCTCAAGCGGTGTTTTACGACCAAAGATTTTAACCATTACTTTCAGTTTCTTTTTCTCTTCGTTAACTTCTTCGATAATACCAGAGAATCCGTTGAAAGGACCGTCCATTACTTTAATGTTTTCACCTACGTAGTAAGGAACATTCATAGTTTCGCCTTGTTCACTCATTTCGTCGACCACGCCTAGGATGCGGTTTACTTCAGCCTGACGCATAGGGATCGGGTTACCGGCTTTATCACCTAAGAAACCAATAACACTATTGATGCCTTTGATAATATGCTCCAACTCCCCATCTAAGGTAGCTTCAATTAAAACATATCCAGGATAAAAGTTACGTTCTTTGGCGATTTTCTTACCATCTTTCATCTGGTAATATTTTTCCATAGGTATTAAAACCTGAGGAACCAGGTGAGAGAAACCTAAACGGCTGATTTCAGCATCAATGTACTGTTTTACTTTCTTTTCTTTACCGCTAACAGCTCTTACAACATACCACTTTAGATCGCTCATTAGTATATATTAATTAGAAAGTGATTTATAAAAAGTATCTAATACAAATGTAGAACCTTTGTCCATTGCAAAAATAACCAATGCAATAATCAAAGAAGCTACCAACACAAGAATTGCTGAACTTTGTAGTTCGCCCCAGGTTGGCCATGTAACCTTCTGGGTCATTTCATCGTACGATTCTTTTATAAACTCAACTACTTTAGCCATATCAAATTATTGAATGTGTGAATGAGTAAATGAGTGAATGATATTACTTGAAAGCGAGGTTTCAAATTCAATCATTCACTCATTCTGGAACTCAATCATTATGTTAAGCACGGGAACAAGGATTCGAACCCTGATCAAAGGTTTTGGAGACCTCTATTCTACCGTTGAACTATTCCCGTGTGTATAAAAAAGAGCTAGCCTAAACTAGCTCTTTTTATGTTATTGTTAGCTTAAATTAAGCTAAGATTTCAGTTACCTGACCAGCACCTACTGTTCTACCACCTTCACGGATAGCGAAACGTAGACCTTTTTCCATTGCAATCGCGTTAATTAATTTAACTGTGATTGTAACGTTATCACCTGGCATTACCATTTCAGTTCCTTCAGCTAGTGAGATCTCACCAGTTACGTCTGTGGTACGGAAATAGAATTGAGGACGATATTTGTTGAAGAATGGAGTGTGACGACCACCTTCAGCTTTTGATAATACATAGATCTCAGCTTTGAAATCAGTGTGAGGAGTTACTGAACCTGGTTTACAGATTACCATACCACGACGGATATCAGTTTTCTCAATACCACGTAATAATAAACCTACGTTATCACCAGCTTCACCGTAATCTAGAATTTTACGGAACATCTCAACACCAGTTACTGTAGATTTTAAGTTCTCAGCACCCATACCTAAGATCTCAACCGGATCTCCAGAGTTGATTACACCACGCTCGATACGGCCAGTTGCTACTGTACCACGACCAGTGATTGAGAATACGTCCTCAACTGGCATCAAGAATGGAAGATCAGTTAAACGTGGAGGAATTGGAATGTAGCTATCAACAGCATCCATTAATTCCATGATTTTACCAACCCATTTAGCATCACCATTTAATCCACCTAAAGCAGAACCCTGGATTACTGGAATATCATCACCTGGGAATTCGTAGAAAGATAATAATTCACGAACTTCCATTTCTACTAGTTCTAATAATTCTGGATCATCAACCATATCCACTTTGTTCATGAATACAACCAATGAAGGCACACCAACCTGACGAGCCAATAAGATGTGCTCACGTGTTTGTGGCATTGGACCATCAGTAGCAGCAACAACGATAATTGCACCGTCCATTTGAGCAGCACCAGTAACCATGTTTTTCACGTAATCCGCGTGACCTGGACAGTCAACGTGTGCATAGTGACGGTTAGCTGTTGAATACTCAACGTGAGCTGTATTGATAGTAATACCTCTTTCTTTTTCCTCTGGAGCAGAGTCAATTGAATCGAATGAACGTGCCTCAGTTAAACCAGCATCAGCTAAAACTTTTGTAATAGCCGCTGTTAAAGTTGTTTTACCGTGATCCACGTGACCAATTGTACCGATGTTTAAGTGCGGTTTACTGCGGTCAAATTTTTCTTTTGCCATTTTATTTATAACTAATTAGTAGGTTAACTTTTTATTATTTTATTTTTTGTTATTTCAACACAAAAAACTTTGTTTCTTCTGTATATCTAACAGATTTAACAAAGCTTTATTATACCTGAGCCAAAGATGGGACTTGAACCCACGACCTCTTCCTTACCAAGGAAGTGCTCTACCGCTGAGCTACTTCGGCTTTTGTTAAAGCTCATTAGTTCAGTTGTAATGAGTTCATCAGCTAAAAACCAATGAACAAATTCACTAATGAACCCACAATGAGCGGAAGACGAGGTTCGAACTCGCGACCTATAGCTTGGAAGGCTATCGCTCTACCAACTGAGCTACTTCCGCTTTTACCGAATGAAGAAGATTGATTATTGAATGAAGAATGCTAACACTCACTCATTTTCCTGCTCACTCATTCATTAGATTTAGTGGGGAGAGAAGGATTCGAACCTTCGAAATCTTGCGATAACAGAGTTACAGTCTGTCCCATTTGGCCGCTCTGGAATCTCCCCAACTTTATCTTAAAATGTTAACACTTTAACATAAAAAGAGCCTCCTATCGGAATCGAACCAATGACCTACTGATTACAAGTCAGTTGCTCTACCAGCTGAGCTAAGGAGGCTTTTAATTTCCTGCAATGATACGAAAAATCTTCATTTTTCATACAATTAACGTGTTTTTTTTAAAAGTTTATCTTTTTAAAGAACTACCCTTTTTCTTCGTGGCTTAACGCCCTTTCCGAAAGGGAATGCAAATATACACACTTATATTTCACTTCAAAATTATTTTGAAAAAAAATAGCGAACTTTTTTAGTTCGCTATCTCTGTTTTTAACGATTATCTGAATACTCACTTAATAATCAGACGCTTCGCTTTCGCTTAAAATTGCTTTATGTTCACTTAATTTTGCGCGTGTTTTATCTTTATGTTTAGTAATCTGCTTTCTTAACGACTCGATTGCAAGATCGGTAGCCTCTTCGAATGACTTACATTGTTCTTTAGCAAACAGTGTTCCACCCGGCACAATGAGTTTGATCTCACTAATTTTATTGGCCTCATCTTCTACGTTCTCTAATTTTAAATACACTTCACCGCTAATGATCTGGTCGAAAAACTGATCAAGCTTGTTGGCTTTCTTCTGAATAAAGTCTAACAACTTACTGTCTGCACTGAAGTGGATTGATTGAACTCCGATTTTCATTTTTCCTCCTTTTTTTACGCCTTTGGATGGGCTTGTTTATAAATTGTTTTTAATCTTTCAATCGAGTTATGCGTGTATATCTGAGTAGCAGCCAGGCTTGCATGCCCCAAAAGTTCTTTTATTGCATTTAAATCTGCTCCTGCATTCAATAAGCTGGTAGCATAACTATGCCTTAATACATGAGGGCTTTTCTTGTCATGGGTAGATATATGGTTTAGGTATGAGGTAACGATGCGGTATATTAATTTCGGGTATGCCGCTGCACCTGTATTGCTAACGATTAAGTTAAGCAAATTGTTATTAAAATTCTGCAACTTTTTTAAATCGATATAGTTATTAAGCTGATTTATAAGCTGTTTATTTACCGGAATAATTCTTTCCTTATTTCTTTTACCCAGTACTTTAATTGTTGCTGAATAACTATCGATATCCTGATCTTTCAACTGGATCAGTTCTGACAACCGCATTCCGGTTCCGAAAAGCAGCTCTAATACCAGGTGATCCCGTTTGGATTCAAAACTATCATTGAAAAAAACTTCAGAATCCAGGAGGATATCCATCTTTTGTGCCTCCAGAAAAACGGGCAAACGTTTAGGTATTTTAGGGGCTTTGATTAATGCGGCAGGATTCTGCTCAAGCTTCCCTTCCCTTAATAAAAATTTATAAAAGCTTCGAAGGGCAGAAATTTTTCTGTTGATGGTGCTTTCGGAAGAATCTTTTTCCATCAAATGCACCATATAGCTTCGCAAGTGAGTGTATTTGACTGCGAGAAACTCTAATTCAAATTCTGACTGAATATATTCACCAAACTGACTCAAATCCGTTTGATAAGAGGCAACGGTATGGGCGGAGTATCGCTTTTCGTGAATTAAATAGGTAAAAAAGCTTTTTAATAACATTCAGTATCTCCTGCTAGGTGTAATATGAAGTTACAAATAGTTTTGACATAAAGAAATCATTAGTTTATTGTTTACTGCATTTTAAAAAACAGCATAAAACAAAAAAGTCCTTCCGGTTACCAGAAGGACTTTAATGTATATATCTTGAACAAACTATGAAGTTGTATCTTGATTCATGTTCTGAATGTAAACAGCATGTTTAATTTCAGTACGACGAGTAACGGATTTCTTCTCGTATGCCTGACGGCTACGTAGTTCTCTCAATACACCTGTTTTTTCAAATTTCTTTTTGAAACGTTTTAGGGCTTTATCTAATGATTCGCCGTCTTTAATGTTGATAATGATCATAACGCTGAAATACCTCCTCTCGTGTTTTTTAAATTTCTACCGTGTTAACGGGCTGCAAATGTAAGCAAATAATTGAAAATGAGAAACATTTTTAAAAGAAAAAATCCGGAGGTAGTTAAACCATCCGGATTACTCATAATATATTTGGTTTGTTGTTTCCTGTATATCATACTGACTGGCTTAGAAGCCCCAGGGCAGATATTAACCTAGTATTTCCCGGGCAATTACAATCTTCTGAATTTCAGATGTACCTTCCCCTATTGTACAAAGTTTACTGTCGCGGTAAAATTTCTCTACCGGAAAGTCTTTGGTATAGCCATAACCGCCAAATATCTGAACGGCCTCAGTTGCTACCTTAACCGATACCTCCGAGGCAAAATATTTCGCCATCGCCGATTCTTTAGTCATGGGCAGGTGTCTGTTTTTCAAATCTGCGGCCTGACGGATGAGGAGTTCAGCGGCTTCAATTTCTGTAGCCATATCCGCAAGTTTGAAGCTGATGGCCTGAAAACCTGATATTGGTTTTCCAAACTGGTGCCGTGTTTTCGAATAATCTACAGCGGCATCAAAAGCTCCTTTGGCAATGCCAAGTGCCAGGGCGGCTATCGAAATTCTCCCACCATCCAAAACTTTCATTGCCTGTTTAAAACCTTCACCCAAGTTGCCCAGGAGATTTGTTTTAGGAACCCGGCAATTATCGAAAATCATTTCGGTAGTTTCAGATGCCCGCATCCCGAGTTTGTTTTCCTTTTTACCTGCCGAAAAACCCGGAGTACCCCGCTCTACTACAATGGCTGAAATTCCTTTAGCACTTCCCTGCTCTCCCGTCCTCACCATTACTACCGCGATATCGCCACTTTTGCCATGGGTGATCCAGTTTTTAGCGCCGTTGATAATATACTCATCACCATCCTCTACTGCGGTGGTCATCATCCTTAAAGCATCGGAACCTGTATTTGCTTCGGTTAAGCCCCATGCGCCAATCCATTCTGCTGAGGCCAATTTTGGCAGCCATCGCTGTTTCTGCTCTTCGTTTGCAAAAGCCAGGATGTGGCCGGTGCAAAGTGAATTATGGGCAGCAAGCGATAAGCCGATTGACCCACAAACCCGGGCCACTTCCACGATTACATCAACGTATTCCTGATAGCCCAAACCAGAGCCACCATATTCTTCAGGCACCAAAACGCCCATTAAACCCAATTCTCCCAATTGCTTAAACAACTCTATGGGAAAATGCTGTGCTTCATCCCATTCCATTATATTTGGACGGATATTTTTCGCAGCAAAATCGCGGACCATAGCCCTTACATTTTGCTGAGTTTCTGTTACAGAAAAATTAAAGCTAAGGCTCATCAGATTTATATTTATAAGTTAGTGGCAGCAATTATAAACATTTATTTCATAGTTAATTACCATAAAATATTTGTGTATTCGCAGAATGAAATGGTATTTGGTTCAATAAAACAGAACCATCAACCTCCAGCGCATAAGTGAATAAAAATTTCGAATGATTTTTTTTGAGGTAAAGTGAAGTTTAAGCTGTGAATCCATTGAGACAGATAATGAAATTTAGGGTCGATGATTACCGGGGGTGTTGTATGCACTCACGGGCTATGTATACTGTGGTACACAGGCATAGGTGGAGAAAAGGTGGCAATAATGCGGGTAAAAGGCGGGTTGGACCCGGGATATCAGGTAATTTTAGAGAGGTTGTTCAGAACGAAAGGTAAGGCGATATCCGATCAATCAATTCCTGATTCAAAATTACAATTTTTTTCAAATCTGCTGCTGTAACGTAATTTCCGTGTTGCTTACGATACTGTATGATGGCATTCATTTGTTTAAGGGTAAGATACGGGATACGCTTCATATCTTCAAACTGTGCTGTATTCAGGTTAACCGTTTTATAAACTGCTGGTCCCAGTTTAACCTGGTCTTTGATTTCATTATAACGGTTAGAATCAAGTCCGTATACGTCCAGAAGCTGTTCTTTTCTATAAAAGCCGCCAAGGCGATCCCTGTATCTTGATATGCGGCGTGCTAGAGCAGGCCCTATTCCTTTTATCTCCTCCAATTCAGCTGAATCTGCGTGATTGACATCAATTATTACTGCCGGCTTTTTAGCAACTTCCTTTTTTACGTAAGTAAAGTCATTCCGTGGATTACTGCTATACCGTGGGTCTATCACAACAAAGGGTAACAATTTCTGGTACAGATCTGGCGATATGGTGTACATTTTCCGTAAATCTTCTGCCTTACGGAATTTACCACCCTTAGATACGTAATTGATAACGGCTTGTGCCTGCTTTGGGGATAAACCCAGCATTTGCCATCGATCAGCATTCAATTGGTTTGGATCAAACTTAAAAAGTTTACTTTTCTTATTAAAGGTAGGCGCAAATCGTTTTGCTTTATGCACACGGAGTTCATTGTCTGTGATTTCAATTTTGGCTAATTGAGATAATAATGCTTCACTATCATTTTCTTCAACTTTAATAAAGCCGTAAAAAAAAGGCACAGCTTTTAATGCGGCGATGATTAAAACCAGCAGCAATAAGCCATTAAATTCACTCTTACTAAATCCAAAATATTTGTTGAGCCAAACCCTCATATTCGATATGACATGTTTATTATAAATTTAAATCTTATTTTTGGGATTGCAAAACTCATTCGGTTCTGCAATATCAACTACTAAGAATTTTATATGAAGATCATCACGACGTCTGAGTTTGCCAAGGCAACTAAGATCGATAAGCTAGGGGTACCGGGTTTAGCAGGCTTATTAATGGAGATTATGAAGCTTAACGACATCAATGATGTTTTCGCTCAGAATCAACACTTTAAAGGATTGGAATTTGTAGATAAGATTCTAGAAACCATCGGGGTTTCTATAGAGTTTGATGAGGACGATCTGAATAGTATTCCTAAAACCGGCCCTTTTATCGCCATTGCCAATCACCCTTACGGAGGGGTTGAAGGCCTGGCTTTGGTGAAGCTCTTATGTACAGTGAGGCCCGACGCAAAAGTGATGGTTAACTTCATTTTGAAAAAAATCCCGAATCTTGATGAGTTTTTTGTTGCCGTTAACCCTTTTGAAAACGTTCAGCATTCGTCGAGCATCAGCGGACTAAAAACAACATTCGATTTACTCAGAAACGGTACACCTATTGGAATTTTTCCCGCGGGTGAAGTTTCTACTTTTAAGCTCGATGCCCAGCAGGTTACTGACAGGATGTGGCATCCTGTTGTAGGGAAACTGATTGCTAAGGCAAAGGTTCCTGTTGTACCTATATATTTCCACGGAAATAACGGCGTACTGTTTAATATATTAAGTTTTATTCACCCTACTTTACGCACAGCAAAACTTCCTTCAGAATTTTTGAATAAACAGGGTCTCGCTATTAAAGTGAGGGTTGGAAAACCGATTGCCCCTGCAGAGGTATCGCACATGAATAGCAGCAACAAGTTAATGGATTTTCTCCGTGCGCGAACTTATGCTTTAGGGGTAGGCCTGGATCAGGAAAAGAAATTATTCAATCCGCTAAAGCTTTTCAAAATCAAGAAAAAACCAGTTGAAGTAATTGAGGAAACTTCGAGGATTTTAATTAAAGACGAGGTAAGCACACTCGAAGATTTCAGGGTATGGTCTGAAAAAAACTATGAGGTTTACATTGTCCCTACCCTAAAAATACCCAATATTTTAAGGGAAATTGGTCGCTTGCGTGAAATTACTTTCCGTGAAGTTGGAGAAGGGACAAATAAAAAAATCGACCTTGATAACTACGACATTTATTATAATCATTTATTTATCTGGGATAAGGACCTGGAGAATATTGTAGGTGCTTATCGCATTGGTAAAGGCGACGAGATTTTGGAAAGCATGGGTCGCCGTGGTTTTTATCTTTCCGAGCTGTTTAAAATGAAGGATCAGTTTTATCCGATGCTCAGACAGGGAATTGAATTGGGCAGATCTTGGATCAGAAAAGAATATCAGGGAAAACCACTACCGCTTTTTTTGTTGTGGAAAGGGATTTTAAAATACCTGATCGATAATCCACAATACCGCTTCATGTTTGGCCCGGTGAGCATTAGCAATAATTTTTCAAAATTCAGCAAAGCACTTATTGTAGATTACATTACCAAAAACCACTTCGATTACGAAATGGCAAAATATGTGAAGCCCAGAAATAAATTCAAAGCAGACCTTCTACCAATCTCTACAGATACATTGGTAGATAGTAGTGAATCGTTTAAGGATCTGGATAGCATTATTGGAGATATCGAAAATTCTCATATTAAAATTCCTGTATTGCTCAGACAATACATGAACCTGAATGCCAAAATCATTTCGTTCAACATCGACCCGAAATTTTCTGATTGTCTGGATGGATTTCTCGTGGTTGACACACACAATATTCCACCTGAGATGCTGGAAAAACTTGGAAAGAACTTATAGGCCTAAAATAAAAATACCCGGACATCCATCCGGGTATTTTTGT
Source organism: Pedobacter frigidisoli (assembly GCF_032678525.1). GTDB lineage: Bacteria > Bacteroidota > Bacteroidia > Sphingobacteriales > Sphingobacteriaceae > Pedobacter > Pedobacter frigidisoli_A. The sequence goes on along the minus strand of NZ_JAVTSE010000001.1, from coordinate 451,705 downwards.
TATCAACTAACCTAAACTTTATAAATACTAACCAAATATTTATGGCACAAATATGAAAGTATTGTATTAAGAACAGGTTAAGCCAGGATTATAAATACTATCTTTTTTGGATGTTGCTGAGCAATTGATTTTGCGCAAGTGACAAAATAAAAAAAGGTTACAACAATCGCTGTTGTAACCTTTATCTAAATTAACGCTCTCAATCTTTATGATTGTGATGCAAGGCTCTCACCCCTTGCAGTTACAAAATTAGCACTTTCTTTTTAAGAAACAACAATTAAATATTTAAATTTTCTCTTTTTATTAAAATACTGAACTTCTTATTAATTCAAGGTAAAGTATCTGGCTGGTTGTTAACATAAAAAAATTGTTGCTTTTACGTTAAGTATATGTAAATTTAATATAACCAAATATTAAAGACATTGAAAATTGGATTAAACATATTTTTTGTCAAACGGAGTTTATTCATCTGCTTAGTAACGATGTGTATGAACGTCTCCGCACAGAAATATTCGTTTGATTTCTATGGCGGGACTTTCAATTTTGATGTACCTGAGGGAGTGAGTATCGCTATAAGTAGCGATGCATCAGAAAGCGGGGTGTTAAACTTTTACCAGAAAATATCAGCCGGCGATTATCTACAGGTGATCAATCAACTCAAAGGCTATCAAAAAGAGCACAAACTAAACGACTGGATTTATTATCAGCTCATCAGAAAAACTGCAGAGCAGATTAGTCCGAAGGCAGAGAATTATTTTCGATACACGTTATATAAGTGGTTCCTGTTGAGCAAATGCGGTTACGATGCCAGGTTAGCCGTAGGAAATAATCAGGTGATTTTTTATGTCAGAAATAATGAGGATATACGTGATATACCCTATTTCATTATAGACGATCATAAATATACCTGCCTAAATTATCATGATTACGGCAAGTTATTTAAACAGGCTGATAGCTATAAACCTATTAATATCGCAATCCCTGAAGCAAAAGCAGCCTTTTCTTATAAGGTAACGCGCATGCCCGATTTTAAACCTGAAAGTTACGGAGAAAAAGATCTTGCGTTCAACTTTAAACATAATACCTACCATTTCAAACTGAAAGTAAGCGATGATGTGGAAACCATTTTCAAAAATTACCCTGGTGTAGATTTTGAAAGTTATTTCAATATCCCTTTAAGCAGAGAAACTTACAGTTCGCTTGTTCCAATCCTGAAAGAAAACATGAAGGGCATGGATCAAAAAAAGGGTGTAGATTATTTAATGCGATTTACCAGGTATGCCTTTTTATACGAAAATGATGATCAAAACTTTGGAAAAGAAAAACGTTTATCGCCAGAGCAAACTTTAGGAAATACTTACAGCGACTGCGATGATCGTGCTGCACTATTCTTTTTTCTGGTTAAAGAAATCTACAACCTGCCTATGGTTGCCCTGCTCTATCCAACACACCTTACAATGGCGGTACAGTTCGATAAGCCAATAGGTGATTTCATTGTATACAACGGAAAAAAGTATTCTTATTGCGAACCTACCCCTCAAAAACAGGATTTAAAGATCGGTCAGCTATCCTCAAAACTTAAAAACATCAAGTTTGAGGTGGTTTATGCCTATGAGCCCAAGGCCAAACCTTAATGTCGATAATGTTAAATAATCATTATCAATAGGTAACTATATCGTTAAGCAAAAAATCGCAGCCATTTTTATGGTACTTTAGATGGCAATTTAATGTCAATCCTATGTCGGCGATAATCTATTCTATATTAAAAGAGTTTTATGTTGAAATTCACGGCCATTCAGTTAAGGCCAGAATAATGTCTCCTATCAATCATCCGGATACATTTGTATTTCAAACCAGCTTATTCTATAAAAGTAATGCAGAAGCAGATGCGTATGAGCCCGCCTCAATGTTTAATTCTTATGCTAACGCTGAACGTCACCTCTTGCAATACCTCGAAACTTTCCAAAATGCATTGGATTTGGGAGGTGAAGTTTCAAGTGGAACTGCCTTCTAAAGGTTTTCCTTTTCATCGTTCGCTGTAGGCGTTTCAGATTCAAGCACCTCTTCTTCAAAATCCGTTTTATCCTTTTCGTTCCTTTTGATCAGATAAATGAGTAAGGCAGCTACCAGTATGAGCACGGCAATAATTACAGGATAGTTCATATTCCGGTATTTTAGTTAAAGCATGAGTAAGTAATTTACGATAAATATCTTAGATGTTAACACCGCTTCAGGCAGTTAACATAATCATAATATTAATTTAATCTTGCGATCATTTACCTTTGCGTAAATCCTAAAAAAGTTAAATGAAAAAGCACAAAACTAAGTCGAAGAATATTTCGGCGAATAAGAAAGCACGTAAAGAATTAGAATCAAAATTAGCAGTAGCATTTAACGAAGTTCTTGCCCCGTTTGGTAAAGCAAAAAAAACAGATAAAGTGATTGAGAAATTTGCGAAACAACTTTCTAAGAAAATTTCGTTAAAGCCAATAGATGATTCGATTACTCCCTTTGTAAAAGAAGACACTGTGGAGGAAATTGCAGTAGTAGAAAGCCCGTTAGTAGTTGAAGCCCCTAAGGCTTCCGGAAAGAAAATCAAAACTGCCAAGACAGTTTCATAAATATTCTATATAACACAAAACGCCAGAATTGCTTCTGGCGTTTTGTGTTATAAAGGTTTTTATAGGATTATTTTACAACTCCTGCAGTAGTATATGCTAAAGTCTGAGCATCAACGTCAGCCCAACCAGCAGCCCAGTTATCAGTACCGAAAGCACCTCTGTAAGCTACTTGAGTGAAGAATGAGTTACCTGCCACTTTTGTATTAGTGAAAGCTGCACCTGTTGCTGCTGCCGAACCTGCTAACAATGTAAAGTCTGCTTTACCTGCTGCACCGCTGGCTGCAAAATCAGTACCATAGATATACGGATTTACAAATAATGAACTCGCATATTTACTTCCATCAAAAGTGCTGGTTAATTTCAAAAGGTCAGTTACTGCAGTAACAGCTGTTGCTGTACTTACACTGATATCTGTTTTGCTTCCGTAAACCAGGTTATTTGCAAATACAGCGCTACCTGAAGTAAAGTTGGTAGAAGTTGAACCTGCAGTTACAACTTTTGTATCATCAACATATACACCTATAGGGAAGCCAGAAATAACTGAGTTTAAGATGCTGATTGACGAATTACGACGGATTTGCGCACCATGATAATAGTTGGCATTGTATGCGCCTCCAGAAGCTTTGATTGGGCCCAGAACCGTCACATTTGAAAAAACAGCAGATGTTTTAGGCGTTTGATCAGTACCCGTTCCATTGTTATCTGATTCAAAACCATTTGACTGAGATTGATCAGCAACAGTAGCTACGCGTTGAGCTAAAGCAAACTGAACATTACCCGCATAACCGAAGTCAGTATCAAAATCATCATCCCATGTACCAATAGCCAATAGATGCTTTGCATTTACTGTACCACCAAACCATTCGAATGCATCATCACCAGAACGATATACCTGAATATAATCTAAAGTAGTGCCACTACCTACCCCACCCAGGGTTAAACCGTTGATTTCGTTATCAACAGAATAAGCAATACCTGCAAACTCGATACGAACATATTTCATTGTACCTGAATTATCAGCTGCAGTTGTTCCGCCATAGTAGATATAAGCTTTTTCATCTTTACCAGTTGGTTGAACTAAACCACCTTCGATTTTAACATCAGTACCCTGGTTAACCGGCGCTTTTCCTAACAGAATTACACCACCCCAGTCGCCCTGACTACGTGCACCAGCCGCCAAAGCAGAAGTGAACACAATTGGTTTATCTGCAGTACCAGTTGCATTAATTTGAGATCCGCGGGTAATAATCAAAGTAGCTTTTGTAGCCTTATCACCTTTGATAATTGTACCTGGCTCGATAGTGAGTGTTGCGCCGTTACTAACAAACACAAAACCTTTAAGTAAATAAATTTTACTTGCAGACCATGTAGTATTTGTAGTAATCTCGCCCGTTACTTCTACAACGTTAGTATTACTAGTGGGAGTTTCTGTAGAGGTCCCTTCAACAATAACGTTTTTCTTACATGCAGTTGAAAATAGAACTACCGACAAAGCGAATAGTAAAAATCTGTTTTTCATTTTTTTAGTTTTATTTTTTTACAAAGAGATACTTTTAATTTTTATTCAGGATTAACTACCTGTTAACATATTGTAAAGTCTAGAAAGAGTAGCTGAATGATAACGAAATATTTCTTCCTGTTTTGTAAGATGTAAATGTTTCATCACCTCCGTTACCTATGCTTCCATTATATTTTTTATCACCGTTATAATCGAAATAGATAATATTTCTCTGATTCAGGATATCGCCAACATTTAACTTCACTTCACCTTTAGATTTGATTACCTTATAGCTGGCCTGAAAATCAATTACATCTCTTGGATTTTCCCAGGTACTAGGGAAACGAATACCGCCCGCCTGAACAATTCTTCTTCCGATTTTATTGTAAAGGAGGTTGAAGTTTAATTTATTATCTAGGGCACTATGTTGCAAACCAGCGTTGATCAGGTATGGTGATTGGCCAACCATTGGGCGGGTTTTATCAATGTAATCCTGATCTGTTGGATTGGTCACCTTAGATTTGATCAACGATAAATTGATGTAAGCAGTAGTATTTTTAAAGAATCCCTCGTCATTAATGAAGTTTAAATTTTTTCTACCTTCAAACTCAAGGCCATAAACATAGGCTTTTGGTGTATTAAAGAAGGCAACATCAACAGTTGATAAAACATCGTAGCGATAGGTTTCTATAGCATTGGTAAAGTGTTTATAGAATGCTGAGACTGAGAAAAGCTGTCCTGCTTCCGGGTAAATTTCATAACGTAAGTCGAAGTTATCAATGATTGAGCGTTTTAAAGCTGGATTACCGATAATGTTACTCAGCTGCTCATAATCATAATATGAATTTAATGACAGCTCTCTAAACTCTGGTCTGGCAAGTGTACGATAGTACGAGGCACGCAGATTCGCTTTTTTTGTCAGGCTATAGGTTAAGTTAACTGACGGAAGTACATCAAGTTGCGTATCGTCAACATAGGTACTTAATGTGTTCATTAACTTTACGTTATAATTTTCTATTCTGGTACCATATACTGCCCTGAAATTTTCACCAAACTTCTGATCAAGCATCAAATAGCCGTAATTTGTAAATGAACTCGCATTGTAGTCATCCAACGGGCCTCCAACCTCTGCAAGTTTATATACACCGGATTCAATCAGCGACTGAGAATATATTTCAGTAATAGGTAATGACCTTATTTTTGTTTGCAAGTCAATATCGTTGGTTTCCAACTGTGCGCCAATAAATCGTGCGTTGAAAGTTCTTTCCCTATACTGTGAACCTAAACCAACTTTCATCGTCGTAGATGCATCAAACAATTTAAACGGTGTACTGTAGTTAACCTCACCAGAATATAAATTCTCATTTAAATCAGAAAACAATCTGGTGTTTTCTTTACCTAATGATGTAATATTTGCCTGATATGGTACCGAAGGATTATTTTGTGCTGATAGGGCTTTCTGATAATTAATCTTTAGCTGGTTAGGCTGGTTGTTCGTGATGTTGCTATAGGATGCAGTCCACTTTAGTTTGTTGTTACCTTCTCCAATCTGATGATCACCTTCTAATGTTGCTTTGTATAGTGACTTCTGCATAATATCATATGCATAAAACTGATTTAGGGTGTTACCGTCCCTTATACCTGTACGAACAGTATAATTATCATCGTAATTTTTATTATAAATATTTTTAAAACTTATTTTATTCTTGCCAAAGCTGTAAGCAAAATTTGCCAGAGCACCTAAGTTGGTAGAGAATTTATATTGATTATCGTTATAATTATAGATATAGAAATTACGCTCTATATTTTCATTAATAGTTTGTGAGTTTCTATATGTAGCAGAAATCATTGCTCCAAACTTATTCCCGTTTTCATAGTTCTTAACCCTGCCCAGGTTGAATTGATAGTTTTGAGTAGGCAAAGCACTTGTACTCTTAATAGAGTTATCTACTGGAAAGGATTTTAAAGCGGCGATATTTTTAGCACTTGATAATGTTCCGGCGGCAACTGCCTCGCGGGTTGGAAAGTTTTCAGCAAGTTGCTTACCTCCATCTTCATAACCTAAGTAAGCCAAGGCATTTTTCTTTGTTCCCAAGAAATCCTGAAAAGTTGACTGGCTATTGTATCCATAACCAACACCCAACGAAAGAAAGTTTTGTTCAGGTATATCCTTGGTTACAATCTGTACCGCACCACCAGCAAAATCTGCAGGTAAATCTGGCGTTGCAGTTTTACTGATGGTAATTTTATCTACCAAATTTGAAGGAACGATATCAAATGAGAATGCTTTTCTGTTCGCCTCTGTGCTTGGCAACGTTGAGTTATCAAGTGTAGCGGTATTGTATCGGTCACTTAAACCACGAACAATCACAAATTTATTATCTTGAATAGTCGCACCGCTTACACGTTTTAAAACATCAGATGTATTTCTATCAGGGGACTTTTTGATTTGTTCACTTGAAATACCGTCAGAAATTAATGCGCTGTTTTTCTGTTGAGCATATAAAGTGTTAATTGACTCCTGTTTGAAACTCGCTTTAACTACAACCTCTTGCAGATTTTGACCACCTGCTTCAGCAAGAGTAACACTTAAATTGGTAACTGCGGGAGCCTTTACTTCCACATCTGAAACCTCTTTGGTTTGATAACCTACATAAGAAAATTCTAGAGTATGCTTACCTGTAGCCATTGCCTGAAGCGTGTAATGGCCATCAACATCTGTAGAAACACCTTTTGTTGTTCCTTTGATTTTAACGGTAACACCAATCAGGGTTTCGCCTGTTTTTTTATCTGATACTGTACCAGAGATTTTTCCGGTTTGAGCGTAAGCAGTGATGCTTAGAAATAAAACCAGCATTGTAAATGCCGATTTTTTTAAAATTGTGATTAAGTCCAATTTGCCTGTGTTTTATTTTAGGCAAAGCTATTACCACAATGTTAGCTGTATGTTAGATGTTAATTAAGCTTTGTTTAGCTAAATGTTAATTTAATGTTAGCTGCTGCCGGTTTAGTATTTAATACCAGTCTTTTTGCAAATGAAGTGCAAAAGCCATATCGGACCAATTAACAGGAATTTAACATCATCCAGAAACGAGGGTTTCTTCCCTTCAATTTTATGACCTATGAACTGACCAGCCCATGCAGCAACGAAAATGACAGCATAAATAGCATAGGCAGTGCCACTTCCTAAACCTACAGCCTGTTCTATTTTTACAATGATGTAGCTCATCAATCCTACGACCCAGATCATGAAGAAAAACAAGACCGGCGAAAGGGTATAGTAGTAATAGAGACTAAATGCCAAAAGAAACGAGGCCCAGTTAAAATAGCCGTTGTAGCTTCCCAGAAATCCCAAATGCGGGAATGGAATTTGCCAAACCAGACCAAGTAAACTGAAAACAATAAGCGGAACGCAAATCCAGTGAACCAATTTGTTTGTGGGATTCTGGTGGCTTTCGGCATACTTATCAAAAAGTACATCTACCGGACGCTTTGGTTCAATCTGTATGGTCGATTTGCTCATAAGGCAAAATTATGAAAAAGCAAGCGAATCTGAGGCAAAAACAGCCCGAATCTTATTCCATAAAAAAGGCGTTGAGCAATGCTCAACGCCTGATACCATTTTTACTAAAATCTTATTTCGCAAAAGCTACTGAACGGGTTTCCCTGATTACAGTCACTTTAATCTGACCTGGATAAGTCATTTCCGTTTGAATACGGGTTGAAATATCTGCAGCAAGTAATTCAGCCTGTGCATCTGTAATTCTTTCACTCTCTACAATCACACGTAGTTCTCTACCTGCCTGTATCGCAAATGTTTTTTCAACACCAGGGTAAGAAAGTGCCAGTTCTTCCAGATCTTTCAAACGCTTGATATAACTTTCCACTACCTCTCTACGTGCACCAGGACGGGCACCAGAGATGGCATCACAAGCTTGTACAATCGGAGAAATCATTGAAGTCATTTCGATTTCATCATGGTGAGCTCCAATAGCGTTGCAAATTTCAGGATGCTCTTTATATTTCTCTGCCAACTGCATTCCTAAGATTGCGTGAGGCAGTTCCGGGTTGTCATCAGGCACTTTACCTATATCGTGTAGTAAACCGGCACGTTTAGCCATTTTAGCATTTAAGCCTAATTCTGCTGCCATTGTAGCACAGAAGTTGGCCACCTCGCGGGAGTGATGTAAAAGGTTTTGTCCGTAAGATGAACGGTAACGCATCCGTCCTACCATACGGATAAGCTCAGGGTGCAAACCGTGGATACCTAAATCAATTACAGTACGCTCACCAATTTCCACAATCTCGTCTTCAATCTGCTTTTTGGTTTTCGCAACAATCTCCTCAATACGAGCCGGGTGGATACGGCCATCTGTTACCAAACGGTGTAAGGCCAAACGGGCAATTTCCCTTCTTACCGGATCAAAGCCCGATAAAATGATCGCTTCAGGTGTATCATCAACAATGATTTCAATTCCGGTAGCAGCTTCAAGTGCACGAATATTTCTACCCTCTCTACCAATTACACGTCCTTTAATCTCGTCGCTCTCAATGTGGAATATAGAAACTGAGTTTTCAATTGCAGCCTCAGTTGCTGTACGTTGAATAGTCTGGATAACCACTTTCTTAGCCTCTTTACTTGCTGTTAGTTTAGCCTCATCAACAATGTCCTTCACCTGCATCATGGCCTGCGTACGGGCTTCTTGTTTCAGGTTTTCTACCAGTTGATCTTTCGCCTCTTCAGCCGAGAGTCCGGCAATGGTTTCCAGCTGTTTTAAGTGCTGGTTTTTGAGTACTTCAACTTCTTCCTGTTTTTTCACAGCCAGTTCAGTCTGCTTTTCCAGGTTTCCTTTTTGCTTATCCAGCTCCTGCTCTTTTCTATTGAAGTTTTCCATGCGCTGATTTACCGACTGCTCTTTCTGCTTAATGGTATTTTCACGCTGATTAATGGTATTGTTTTTCGTATTTACTTCCTGCTCATGCTCAGCTTTCAATTGTAGAAACTTTTCTTTTGCTTCCAAAAGTTTGTTCTTTTTTAAGATTTCTGCATTGTTTTCTGCATCTTTTAAAATCTTCTTCACTTTGTTTTGAGCTGCAACTTCCTGCTGTTTAAGCAAGTTGCGCAATAAGTATCTACCTATTGCTATACCGATACCTAAGCCTGCTATAAGGGCAAATATGTATCCCAGAATTTCCGTTATCTCCATTTTGTTTTTTAAGTAAAAAAAAACCGCACCTAATTTTTTAAGTCCCAATAATTTTAAACCTCAACTAAGCATAATTGGGATTTAAGCCATTTTCAGGTGCCTAAGCAGATGAAATACGCCCTCTTAACCCCATAGATATTGAAGTGTTAAGTTTTATAAATTTTGAAACTCAAAAACTAGCTGCGGCTATATTTTTGTGCTAATATATATTAAAGAAGTCGCTGTGGCTAAGGCCCGAAAACGATTACTTTAAAAGAACGAACCTTTTATTTTGTAAAGAAACCATTGAGTAAAACATCCAATTCTTCGACTTTATCGGCAACAGCAGTATCCTGGCTTTGTACTTTGTTTTCAGTTCTTAATACCGCAGTGGCGTAATGCAACACTGCCATAGAAAGAAGATCCTGCTTATCCCTAACCGCATAATTATCCTGATAATCTTTTATGCGCTCATTGATCATTTTGGCTGCCCGCCTCACAATTTCTTCCTCTTCAGTATTCACCTTTAAGGGATAAATACGGTCGGAAATGGTTATTTTAATCGAGATTTCTCCCATTTGTTAGCTTAGTTTCTGATTTCCACGCATCATTTTATTTCTTTAATAATGCGATACTTTTATCAATCTCCCGCACAAAATCGTTAATTTTTTGTTTAATGTCAAGCGATTTCTCACTTGTTCCTTCAATACTTTTGGCCAGTTTGGTAACCCTTAACTTTTCTTCAAGGTCTACATTTTTAACTCTGGCCGTATCGAGCGCAACTTTTAACGATTGATTTTCAAGCCTTAATAAATCACTTTCTTCCTGCAAAGCACCACATAACTCAATTAACTGAGCTGTTTTTTGTAATACTTTATCTAATTGATCTGCAACAGAAGCCATGGATTTATTTTCTAAAAATACGAATTTATATTTTATTTCCTAATTTCTGCACCAGCTTGCTGCGTTAAATTCGCAATTAGCTTCTGCATGGTATTGTCAATCTGCTTATCTGTAAGGGTTTGCTCTTCATCCTGCAAAATGAAGTTTAATGCATATGATTTTTTACCTTCAGGTAATTTATCGCCCACGTACACATCAAATACACCAACTTCTTTAATCAGTTTTTTATCCGTTTTGAAAGCTATGCCTTTCAGCGTATCAAAGGTTACCGCCTGATCAATCAGCAACGATAAATCCCTGCGTACCTGAGGGTACTTAGAAACCTCTTTATTCACGATTTTATTCTTCTTAACGATGTCAAGAATGGAAGCCCAATCAAAATCAGCATAAAAAACCTCTGCATTTACATCGGCAACTTTACGATCGGCTTTAGTAGCAGCGCCAAAATTAACGATCGATTTATCTCCGCGGAAATACCTGATCCCATAAGCGAAGTTCTCATCGTTTAAAGTGTCGGTTTGAAAACCTGAGATACCCAAACGTGATACAATGGCATCAACAGCCGATTTTAAATTATAAAAGGTAACAGATTTAGAATTCTGATTCCATTGTTCCCCTTGCTTAGCTCCTGAAATTAAAAGCATTAAACGCGGACGCTCCACATACTTTTCATTAATTAAATGATAGGTTTTGCCAAACTCATAAAACTTAACATCTGCATTTTTACGGTTCTGGTTGTAAGCTACACTCTCCAGCACAGGCATTAGCAGGTTTTGACGCATTACATTTAAATCACTGCTTAAGGGATTTAAGATGAAAACAGCCTCGTCAAGATTTTTCGAGTAAGCTGACCTGGTTAAGGAATTACACATAATTTCCGCGTAGCCATTAGCTGTCAGCATATCCGCAATTACATTGTGTGTATTTTCTTTCTCTGGCTTCACACTGTACGAGAGTGATGCATTTACCTTAGATGGAATCTCGATATTGTTGTAGCCGTAAATGCGTAAAACCTCTTCGGTGATATCACATTCACGTGTAACATCAACCTTAAAAGATGGAACCCTTAAGGCTAAAGTATCTTCAGAAGTACTGGTTGCAGTGATACCAAGTGCAGTAATTATATGTTTGATTTCCGTAGCAGGTATGTTTGCTCCGATTAACTTGTTGATATTGGTGTAGCTTACCTCGAACTCAAACGGACGAATATGATCTGGATAAATATCAGATATTGATGATGAAATTTCACCACCCGCAATTTCTTTAATTAAAAGTGCTGCATATTTAAGTGCCGTAACGGTAATTTCAGGATCTGTTCCACGCTCAAAACGGAAAGAAGCATCAGTCTTTAAACCATGTCTTTTTGCAGTTTTACGAACAGAAACCGAATTGAAGTAAGCGCTTTCCAGGAAAACATTTTTAGTACCTGTATCAACGCCCGAAGTTTTACCACCGAAAACACCTGCAATGCACATGGGTGCCTCGGCATTGCAAATCATTAAATCATCTGCACTTAGCTTGCGTTCCACATCATCCAAAGTAACGAAAGGCGTCCCTTCTGCTACTTTTTTAACCATAACCTTTCCACCAGCAATTTTATCTGCATCGAAGGCATGTAAGGGCTGACCTAAACCATGTAGTACATAGTTAGTAATGTCAACAACATTATTAATCGGACGAAGTCCAATGATTTTTAGTTTATCTTTTAACCACTCTGGCGATTCGCTTACGGTTACTCCCGAAATCGTTACACTACTGTAACGTGGGCAGGCCGCTGAATCTTCTACTTCCACAGGGATAACCAGATTCTCGTTATCTGTTTTGAAAGCCGAAAGATCCGGCATTTCATACTCACTTCTGAAATAAGCTGCCAAATCCCTTGCCACACCAAGATGTGAAGCCGCATCAGCACGGTTTGGAGTTAATCCAATCTCAAATACATAGTCATCCTCCATTTGAAAATGATCTTTTGCCCTGATGCCAACTTCGGTATCTTCTGCCAGAATCATAATGCCATCGTGAGATTTGCCTAAACCAATTTCATCTTCAGCACAAATCATTCCCTGAGACAATTCACCCCTGATTTTGGATTCTTTGATTTTAAAAGGCTCTCCCTCTAAAGGATAAACGGTTGTGCCCACTGTTGCTACCACAACTTTTTGTCCGGCTCCAACATTGGGTGCGCCGCAAACAATTTGAAGATTTTCTTTTCCGCCAACATTTACCGTAGTGATGCGCAAACGATCTGCGTTAGGGTGTTGTACGCAGGTTAAAACTTCGCCAATAACCAGGCCTTCCAAACCACCCACTACAGGCTGAACCTGATCTACACTTTCAACCTCTAAACCTACGTTGGTTAAAATTAACGAAAGTTCCTGTGGCGTTTTATCTATTTGAACGAATTGCTTTAACCAGTTGTATGATATTTTCATCTATTTAGATTTGAGATTCCGGATATTAGATTGGAGACTAAAAAGCGCCGCTAGTCTGTTTCCGGAATTATAAAACGCAAAGATATTATTTAAAGGTCAAAGCAGAAAGCCAAACCTCAAAAGTTGATACAATAAGGAGATCAAAATTTAATATATCAAAGCTGATTTTAGCTAAATGAGCCAGGCTACCGCTATTTAGCTATTAGCAAGCAGTACCGCGCAAGCCCCTCCACCAATCACCACCAGTATCACAGAGGCGATCAGCATCTGAACACCCGGTTTTGTAGGTCGGTTGTTCGAGGATTTCACAATAATGGTAATAATACCGCCAATAAATAAACCGATTATAGCCAGGCCATATAAGAATAACAGTATAATGAGCATATCAATTCATATTTAATTTTTCCCTGATGGCATCTATTTTATGATCGCGATAAAAAATATTCATCGTTTCAAAAGGTACCATCTTATACTTATCACTCACGATGTGGACACATGATTTTTTAACTGCTCTCACATCGAAATCAAGCGCATCCATGAAATTCATGATGATGATGCGAAACAGGTTATCGTAGCTTAAGTGATCTGACTTAACCCTGGGTAAACAACACATCAGTTCGCCGAAAGTTCCTTCTGCGCAATCTACAGAAACGCCAGTACTAAACAAGTTTAACATGTGATCTTTTAGCTTTTCATCGTGCTCAAAAACAATCGTATTCTTAGAGTTGTTGAGTAAGTCTTCAGGGTTAATCAAATGGGTCATTGGAATTACCTCATCTCCAATTTTTAAGGCATAGGCCATACACAATGCATCAGGATTGCATGGAACCGGAATTAAGTCCTGAGGGGTAAAAACCGGATATTGTTCATAAATTTTTCTACGAACCTCAGTTAAAGTAATCCTCCCCTTCTGATCGTTGTAATCATCATTGCGGCCGGCAACCTGTGTAGGCTGAAAAGTTACCCCGCGAACACATCGTTGCTTAAGTGCAAAATCCAGAATATCACCAATTTCATGATCGTTCAATCCCTTTTGCAAAGTAACCACCAAAGTGGTAGATACGTTAAATTGATTTAAATGTTCGATGGCTTTTTTTCTGACATCTGTTAAATCCTCGCCCCGTAATCTGGTTAGCACCTCCGGACTAAAACTATCGAACTGGAGGTAAATTTCGAAGTCGGGCATATAAGAGGCCAGCTTCTCAACAAACGATATGTCTTTTGCAATCCGGATACCATTTGTATTTACCATTAAATGTTTGATAGGCTTTGTTTTGGCCAGGTCTAATATCTTGAAAAAATCCGGATGAACAGTTGGTTCGCCTCCCGAAAGCTGAACCACGTCAGGTTCACCTTCATTAGCAACCACTACATCCATCATGCGTTCAATTTCTTCCAGGGTACGGTGCCGGCCATAATGCGGCGAGGACATGGCATAGCAGGTTGGACAAGCCAGATTACAACGATCAGTAACTTCAAGAACCGTTAAACAAGAGTGCTGCTCATGGTCGGTACATAAACCACAATCGTACGGACAGCCGTAATGTACCCTGGTATTGAACTTCAAGGGCATTTCCGATTGCTTGTTATAGTTTCTGATCTGTTTGTAATACTCCACATCATCGGCAATCATTACCTTGCTATCCCCATGCGTTTTACAATTCTTCAGCATAAAAACCTTTGCATCCTGAAAAACGATTTTAGCATCGCAGAGCATTAAACATTCCGGACAAAGACTCTTGGTATAATCGTAATAAATATAATCTCTAGTATTAGCCATGCTGCCTGTTTTTGATAAAAATAGAATCCACCATCCTGAAGATGAATTTATAATAATAAATAAAAATCACTATTGCCGACCAGTGAATACTACTTAAATGTAAGCATAATGGTTGATAAGGTTTAATAAACTCAATCAGAAACCTAAAAAGGAAATACATTACCATGAACAATTTAAAACGATCGCCATTGATAAGGCTTGCGTTTTTGATTAACCTAAATAAGAAAAACAATAAAACCAGGTAGAACATTTCATACAGCATGATGGGATGCCGCTTCAGCCCATCGCCTAAATCCATGCCCAAAAATGATGAGGTTTCGGTTCCATAAGTGGGCTCATCAATCCCCATAGAAAAACACCCTATCCTGCCCACAAATAATGCCACTAAAATAGGAACAACATAGATATCGCCCGAAGCTATGTTTACTCCGATAATCTTTTTAATAATTTCGACACCAAACAATCCTCCCATTAATCCCCCGACTATGGTTTTGCTTTGATATAAAACGGATAAAGTTAAGTGTGCTAAAGCCTGAGGGGTTTCTAAAACCGCTACCAAACGGGAGCCAATTAATGCCCCTAACATTGCCCCGAGCATAATCCATAACCGATTTTCATCAGATATAGGGTCGGCAAGACCCTTTTTCAGATAATAATACACACGAACACCAATAATAAATGCCAGGGTCTCAAACAAGTAATGGTAATGGTATAAATTACCAAACAATTCGAACTGAAAAGGAAAAACAGAATTGGCTTTCAATAGCATGCAGTTAAAACCATAGTCGTGCAAAAACAGGCAAGTGATCTGAAGGATACCTTTTATCTTTACTGTCAGATAATACGGCGAACTTTTGCACTTTAAATCCTTTATTTACAAATATATAATCAATCCGGTTTTTTAAATCGCTATTAAAATCAAAAGCATTAAACGTTCCATCCGGCCCATAGGCAGGTTCTTTACTCACCTCTTTGGCGTCGGTTAAAAATGATTTTATTGTTGAAATGGCTTCAGTTTCCGGTGTTACGTTTAAATCGCCGGTAAATATAACTGGCAACGTTGGTGCAATCTGCTGTATTTTTTGTTTTAATAACTTTGCCGATTCAATCCTTGCTTTCACTCCAATGTGATCATAGTGTGTATTAAAAACCAGAAATTCTTTTTTGTTGGCGTTGTCGTACAGTCTTGCCCAGCTACAAACGCGATTCAAAGCAGCATCCCAACCCTTTGATGGCACATCAGGGGTTTCTGAAAGCCAGAAAGTACCACCCTCTTTTTTGGTAAACCTTTCTTTATCAAAATACACGGCAGAAAATTCTCCTTTGCGCTTGCCATCATCCCTTCCAACGCCTACTACATCAAACCCCGAATCTTCAAGCAAAGCATCAAATTGTTCGGGCAAAGCTTCCTGTACACACAGAATATCGGCATCGTGAAATTTAACCAGCGCCTTTACCTGGTCTTTTCGGTTTGGCCAGGCATTCACACCATCTGACGCTACATTTAAACGAATATTATAGGTGATGATATTAATTGGCCTGGCAATTTTCTGGGCAAATGCAAAATGACAAATCAGTAGTAATGATAAGATGATTTTTAAAGCTTTCATGTTTTTTTTATTTTCCAATAATACTCATTTAGTATTAACTGTATTTTAAGTAGTCAAATTGTTATAAAACACTATCTGGCTGCTCATCGATTTGTTTAAATCACATCCTCATCCTTATAGCTGTAATAATGCTGACTGGCAAAAATGAGGTGATCAATTACATAAAGACCCAGCATCAGGCCGGAGGCAACCAAATCACGGGTGAGTTTGTTGTCGCTGTCGCTGGGCTTTAAATTACCCGAGGGATGGTTATGTGCTAACACGATATTGGCAGCGTTATTTTCAAGCGCAACCTTAAAGATGATTTTCGGATCTGCAACGGTACCCGCCTGCCCCCCTTTGCTGATAAGGTGCTTACCAATGATGTGATTGGAACGATTGAGCAATAAAATCCAGAACTCTTCATGGTTAAGATCCCTGAAAGTTTGATAGAGAAATTTATGCACATCGCCTGATGAGGTAACCTGAATGCGTTGTTCATCCTGGCTTTCCCTTCTTCTCAAGCCAAGCTCCAGCGCTGCGACTATTGAAATTGCCTTGGCTTCACCAATCCCTTTAAATTTAGAAAGCTCCTGAACTGATGCCTTTCCTAACTTACTGAGGTTATTGTCATAGAAAGCCAGGATCCGTTTGCTGAGGTCGACAGCGGTTTCATTTTTATTGCCTGAACCAATTAATATAGCAATCAACTCCGCATCAGTTAAATGCCTCCGTCCGTTAACCAGCAGTTTTTCACGTGGGCGGTCTTCCTCAGCCCAAAGTTTTATTCCGAGTTTTTGATCGTAATCTTCCATAAATTTTCAGACAAAAAAAAAGCATCCCAACTTTTGGCTGGGATGCTTTCACTAATATCGTAAAAAATAAATTATTTACCATACAAAAAAACGGCACCAATAAAATTAGTGCCGTTCCTTATATTGTAAAAGTAGACTATGCTAAACCGTTAACGAATTTCGTTAATTTCGATTTGTTGTTAGCTGCTTTGTTTTTGTGAATGATGTTCTTTTTAGCTAAACGATCTAACATAGAGATCACTTTAGGCAATAAATCTGATGCAGATTTTTTATCTTCTGCAGCACGTAATCTTTTGATGAAAGTACGTGTAGTTTTTGCCTGATATCTGTTACGTAAACGTTTTGTTGCGTTTGCTCTAATTCTTTTTAATGAAGATTTATGATTTGCCATTTCTATTTAGCCTTTTATTTTTCTTATTCGTTTCCTTTAATTCGGGTTGCAAATATAGAGTTAATCTTTTTAAAACACAAAACAATTTTGTTTTTTTATTAAATAAAATAACCCCCTCATTGCGAGGCACAAAAATACATTAAATTTCGTCATTCATACCACTTTAGCCCGGTAATAAAAAAGAACGTGCTGACATCAAAATTAAAGCCGAACCTTTTCAAATGATTGCCTGCAAAATTTCATCCGAACCTAAAGGCAATAAAAATCGGTTTCAATAACAAAAACATACCTAAAAATACTATTTTTGGAGAAAACGATTATCGAGTGAAAAAACGAATAGCCATCTTCGCTTCTGGTTCAGGGTCGAACGCCCAAAAACTGATGGAGCATTTTAAAAGGAGCAATGAAATAGAAATCGTATTGGTACTCACCAATAATCCCGATGCCTATGTTCTTCAAAGAGCCGATAATTTTGAAATTCCCAGCCACATATTCGACAGGCACGAATTCACCAAAACTGATGATGTGATCGATCTGCTTAAAAACCTGGACATCGACTTTATCGTCCTGGCAGGCTTTTTATGGCTCATTCCTAAAAACCTGATTGCCGCATACCCGGGCAGAATTGTAAATATCCACCCGGCCATTTTACCAAAATTCGGGGGCAAAGGCATGTATGGCGACAACGTACACAACGCAGTGATTGAAGCAGGCGAAAGTGAAGGCGGCATTACCATCCATTATGTTGATGAAAACTACGATGAAGGAGAATACATTTATCAGGCAAAATATAAAATAGAAAAGGGTGATAACCTGGAGATGGTCAAATTTAAAGGCCAGCAACTGGAGCACCTTCACTACCCAAGGGTAATTGAAACGCTGGTAAAAAAGGTAAAAAAATAAATAGCCAACGGCCTAAAAAACACATCAGCGTAATACACTAAAACACACACTTTTTTTACCGGCAAACATTATAAAAAAACAATACTGTTTTACTACCTTTGCGGCTCAAAATTTACAGTAGAATGAGTCAAACCATTAAAATCAAAAACGCTTTAATTTCAGTATATTATAAAGATGGTTTAGCACCATTGGTAAAATTATTGGCCGCCCAAGGTGTGCGGTTATTCTCTACCGGCGGTACAGAACAATTTATCAAAGATTTAGATTTACCAGTTACGGCTGTTGAAGATTTAACAGGTTATCCCTCTATTTTAGGTGGCCGCGTTAAAACATTACACCCAAAAGTTTTTGGCGGCATTTTAAACCGCAGAGGTTTAGCGGGCGATCAGGAGCAAATTGCAACTTATGAAATTCCTGAGATTGACTTGGTAATTGTTGACCTATATCCTTTCGAGGAAACCGTTAAGGCTGGCGGAACACCTGAAGAAATCATTGAAAAAATCGATATTGGTGGCATCTCGTTAATTCGTGCTGCTGCAAAAAACTTCAATGACGTGGTCATCCTTGCTTCTAAAAACGACTACCCTACTTTACAGGCGCAGCTGGAAGAGCAAAATGGCGAAACTACTTTGGCTCAACGTAAAGCTTATGCCAAAAAAGCATTCCATACCTCATCTCATTACGATACAGCCATCTTCAATTATTTTAACGAGGAAGAACCACTTGATGTTTTTAAACAAAGCGTTGCCGAAGCGAAAACCTTACGTTATGGCGAAAACCCTCATCAGGGGGCCGTATTCTATGGCGATTTAGATGCCATGTTTACTAAACTAAACGGAAAAGAACTTTCATATAACA
The DNA here is from genome assembly GCF_032678525.1 of Pedobacter frigidisoli. Taxonomy (GTDB): domain Bacteria; phylum Bacteroidota; class Bacteroidia; order Sphingobacteriales; family Sphingobacteriaceae; genus Pedobacter; species Pedobacter frigidisoli_A. The sequence goes on along the minus strand of NZ_JAVTSE010000001.1, from coordinate 432,729 downwards.
ATCTGGTTGATGTTGATGCGGCTGTAGCTTTAATTGATGAATTTGAAGATCCAACCTTCGCCATCTTAAAACATACAAATGCCTGCGGTATTGCTTCCCGTCCAACGGTTAAACAAGCGTGGATTGATGCATTAGCATGCGATCCTGTTTCAGCTTTCGGCGGTGTACTGATTACCAATGTTGAAGTTGATCTGGCAACTGCAGAAGAAATCAACAACCTGTTTTTCGAAGTATTGATTGCTCCATCCTATCAGCCAGAAGCTGTTGAGTTGTTCAGCAAAAAGAAAAACCGCGTGATTTTGCAACGTAATGATGTTGAGCTGAGCAAAAAACAATTCAAAACCTTACTAAACGGAGTGATTGAGCAGGATAAAGATCTAATTATCGAAGGCCCTGAGCAAATGACTACTGTTACAGAAAAAGCACCGACAGCTCAGGAACTAAAAGATTTACACTTCGCTAATAAAATTGTAAAGCATACCAAATCAAACACCATTGTGTTGGTTAAAGATGATGTGCTGATTGCAAGCGGTGTGGGTCAAACCTCACGCGTTGATGCCTTGAGACAAGCCATCGAAAAAGCAGCTTCATTTGGCTTTAGCGTTAAAGGAAGTGCTATGGCGTCTGATGCCTTCTTCCCTTTCCCTGATTGTGTGGAGATTGCTGCAGATGCAGGTATCACGGCCGTATTACAGCCAGGTGGTTCTATTAAAGATGCTGATTCAGTAGCGAAAGCAAATGAAAAAGGCATAGCAATGGTAACAACCGGAGTACGACACTTTAAGCACTAGTTTTGAGCTGAAGCAGAAAGACTAAAGCATTGACGCGCATTGTTGTCATCTTTAGTCTTTCTGACTGATCTTTTAGCTTATTCGCTAAAGAAAATAATACTTAAAGCAATAAAAAGCCTATTTTTACATTTAAGAATAGGTAGATATTTAACTATTTAAGAAATCATAACTCATACATGGGATTATTCAACTGGTTTACGCAAGAAGTGGCCATCGACTTAGGCACTGCGAATACCCTGATTATACATAACGACAAAGTAGTGGTGGATGAACCATCAATCGTTGCTTTCGATCGTACTACAAACAAAGTTATTGCCATCGGCCGTCAGGCCATGCAAATGGAGGGTAAAACCCACGATAATATTAAAACTGTTCGCCCACTGAAGGATGGGGTAATTGCCGATTTCAACGCTGCAGAAGCGATGATTAAAGGCATGATCCGGATGCTCAATGGCGGTAAAGGCTGGATGTTTCCATCTTTACGTATGGTCATCTGTATTCCTTCGGGTATCACTGAAGTAGAGAAACGTGCTGTGCGCGACTCTGCTGAAATTGCAGGCGCTAAAGAAGTTTACCTGATCCATGAGCCAATGGCAGCCGCTGTAGGTATCGGTATCGACGTAGAAGAGCCTATGGGTAACATGATTATCGATATCGGCGGTGGTACAACTGAAATTGCGGTTATCGCATTATCAGGTATTGTGTGCGACCAGTCTATCCGCGTGGCGGGAGACAACTTTGACTCTGATATCGTAAATTATATCCGTCGTCAGCATAACATTATGATTGGTGACCGTACCGCAGAGAAAATTAAAATTGAAGTAGGTGCTGCTTTACCTGAATTACAGGATGCTCCAGCAGATTTTGCTGTTCAGGGCCGTGATTTGATGACTGGTGTTCCAAAACAGATTACCGTATCCTATACAGAAATTGCCCACTGTCTGGATAAATCAATTTCCAAAATTGAAGAAGCAATCTTAAAAGCATTAGAGATTACTCCTCCGGAACTTTCAGCAGATATTTACCAAACCGGTATTTATTTAACTGGTGGTGGTGCACTATTAAGAGGTTTGGATAAACGTGTTGCTGCTAAAACCAAATTACCCGTTCACGTAGCCGAAGATCCACTTCGTGCGGTAGTTCGTGGTACCGGTATCGCCCTTAAAAACATTGGCGGTTATAAATTCTTAATGCAGTAAAACAGATGTGAGAGGTCAGATATGAGATTTGAGAAAAAATCCCGAATCTCATATCTCAACTCTCCTGTCTCAAATCTTAATCGCAATGCGTAACCTTTGGATTTTCATCAGCAGATACAACGCATTTTTCTTGTTTATCATCTTTTTTGTGATCGGGGTTTATCTGACCATCAAAAATAATGCATACCAGCGAAGTGTAACCCTGAATTCATCGAATGAGGTAGTAGGCAACGCTTATGAACGTTTAAATGTTTTTAAAAGATATTTAAACCTTGGGATGGTGAATGATAGTCTGGCGGCCGAAAATGCCCGTTTAAAAACCCAGCTACTGCGCATTACCACTGCTGATACCTCGAAAGATGTTAAAGTAATTGATACGATAACACATCAGCAGTATACCTATCTCGCGGCTAAAGTGGTAAAGAATTCCATAACACTGCGAAACAACGTCATGACTATCAATAAAGGAAGCATTGATGGGATTAAGAACGGTATGGCGGTAATCGCTCCTCAAAGAGGTGTAGTGGGTTTCATACGCGATGTTTCAGAACACCTTGCCACAATACAATCTTTACTGCATAAAGATACCCGCATCAGTGTAACCTTAAAAAAGAACAATGCATTAGGATCACTCGTTTGGGGAGACGCCAATTTCGACATCAGAAAAGCCTTCATCAAAGAAGTACCCAACCACATCAAAATGAATGTTGGCGACAGCATTGTAACGTCGGGTTTTGGCTCCTTTCCCGCAGGCATTCTGGTAGGTAAAATTTTAAAACCAAATGTAGCAACCAACGATAATTTCTTGTCGGGAGAAGTAAATTTATTTACCGATTTTGCAACTTTACAGTATGTATATGTGGTGAAAGATAAACATGCAGACGAACAGAAAGCTTTAGAAAGTTTAGTTAAACCAAATGAATAGTAGAATTATCATTGTAAATGTAATCAGGTGGGTCATCCTTCTTTTTGTGCAGATTTTCCTGCTCAAGAACATGGGTTTCTATGACCTGTCTACACCATTCATTTATGTGTTGTTTATCATGCTGCTGCCTTTCGAAATACCGAATATTTTATTGTATCTACTGGCGTTCGGAACTGGTTTAACCCTTGATGCTTTTTACGACACCATGGGCGTGCACGCCACCGCTTGTGTAGCGCTTGCATTTGTACGCATATCTTTTATTTCCATCAGTTTAAACCGTGATGCAATTGACGACCCTGAACCATCGTTAAGTTATATGGGTTTTCAATGGTTTTCTCTTTACGCACTCCTTTGTGTAATTACGCATCATTTAGTGCTGTTCTTTTTAGAAACATTTAGGCTAACTGAAATTGGTTACACCTTAATGAGATGCGGCTTAAGTTGTATCTTTACATTGATTATTATTTATTTAGTAGAATCAATTTTCTATAAAAGATCATCCCGCTAATGGATCAACTATTCAACCGAAAATATATCGTTCAAGGATTATTCATCGTCATTGCACTTATTTTATTAGGTAAACTTTTCTACATACAGATTATCAGCGACAAAGCTTTCGTTTCTGCCGAAAGTAATGTGCTTAAAAAGAAATTTAAATATCCTGCCCGGGGTGCCATATTAGATCGTAACGGCAAGGTAATCGTACAAAATGAGCCAGTTTATGATCTAATGGTTATTCCTAACGAAGTCAAAGCTTTCGATACGCTGACCCTGGCCAATGCGCTGGAAATTACCATGGCCGATGCACGTAAGTTTATGCGCCGTGCCAAGGCAAAATCCAACTACCAGGCTACCCCTTTCGTAAAGCAGATCTCAGTACAAAGCTATGCCCGCTTGCAGGAAATTATGTACCGTTTCCCTGGATTCTCTACTCAGGATCGGACCATCAGGCATTATCCTGATAGTGTGGGAGGTCAGCTTTTCGGATATGTGAAAGAAGTAGACAGTGCAGATATTGCACGATCAGAAGGCTTTTACAAGCCCGGCGATTATAAAGGAAAAAGTGGTTTGGAGAGATCATACGAAGAAACCTTAAGAGGCGAAAAAGGGGTTGTTAATACCATTTACGATGTACATAACACGCCACAGGGCAGCTATGCCGATGGAAAATATGATATCAATGCCGTATCTGGAGAACGTTTAATTTCCGGTATCGATATCCGCATCCAAAAACTGGGTGAGCAGCTGATGAACAATAAAGTTGGAGCTATTGTTGCCATTGAACCGGCAACAGGTGAAGTACTTGCTTTTGTGAGCAGCCCCGGCTACGACCCGAATTTACTGGTTGGCCGCAGTCAGGGAAATAACTACATGGGCCTGATCAGTAATCCATATAAGCCGTCGATCGTTCGTCCGATACAGGGTAAATACCCTCCGGGTTCATCATTTAAGCCAATTGATGCCTTACTGGCCCTACAAGAGGGCGTGGTGGATGAAAACATGACTTTTAATTGTCCAGGCTACTATATGGCCGGCAACCATAAAGTGAAGTGCGAGCACGTAGACGGAAACATCAGCATGCGCCGGGGTATTGCCCGCTCCTGCAACACCTATTTCTGCCATGTCTTTCAGAAACTCATCACCAGAAACGGGATGAAAGCGCAACGCCAAACTTATCAGGACTGGCGTGATAAAATTGCCAAATTTGGATTCGGGCAAAAACTGGATATCGACCTTCCTTTTGAAAAAGAGGGTTATTTTTATAATGCCGACCATTATGATAAAATCTATGGTAAAAGATGGGGTTATACTACCGTGATTTCGCAGGCCATCGGACAGGGTGAAATTACCGCTACTCCGCTTCAAATTGCCAATGCCATGGCCATTATTGCCAATAGGGGTTACTATATCAAACCGCATTTAATTAAAGCCATGGGCGATAGAATTAAAAAGGAATACGTAGAGAAAAACTATGTGGGTGTTGACGCCAAATACTTTACGCCTGTAATTGATGGTATGCAGGATTGTGTAAACAGTGGATGGGGAACCGCTACATTATCGCGTATTCCAGACATTTTATTGTGTGGCAAAACTGGAACGGTACAAAATCCACACGGTAAAAACCACTCGGTATTTATTGGCTTTGCCCCCCGGGATAATCCAAAAATCGCAATTGCAGTAATTGTGGAAAATGCAGGTTATGGAAGTACATATGCTGCACCAATTGCCAGTTATATGATTGAAAAATACATTAAAGGAAATGTAACCGGCGCAAGGTCGGCACAAGTGGAATGGATGAAAAAACAAAATCTCCTACCTGCCCTCATCGATAAATCTAAAAAACCGAAACTAACTAAAACTGACAGCCTATCCATCAAAAAGGCTGACTCGGCAAAACGGACAAATGATAGCCTGAGAATTAAAGCGGCCACACAAAAACGTCCGCTAACAGTACAACTTACAGATAAACAAATACAAAACAGCGGTAAAAAATAATGCAACAGCAGCAACAGACCAACCGGTTTTTCTTTAACGTAGATTGGATTACGGTATTAATCTATATTGCACTCTGCGCGATTGGTTTTGTAAATATCTATGCATCTATCTACAACCCTGATAAAGTTGGTTTCGATTTCAGTAGCAGTTATGGAAAACAGCTGATTTACATTATTAGTGGGCTGGTATTAGGTTTATCAATATTACTGTTTGACGGAAGGTTGTTTAACGTTTTTTCGCCTTTCATATATGGCGGAACCCTGATTTTATTACTTGCGGTACTGGTGATCGGTAATAAGGTAGCGGGAAACCAGGCCTGGATTGCCATAGGTTCATTCAAATTACAACCTGCCGAGTTTGCCAAGTTTGGTACGGCCTTGCTGCTAGCAAGATATGTAGGTGCTTTTAATCCGAAATTCCGCGATTTTAAATCAATTGCCATCGCAGCACTGATTGTGGGGGCACCTTTATTATTAATCATGCTTCAGCCCGATACAGGTTCTGCATTGGTGTTCCTGGCCTTTATGTTCCCACTTTACCGTGAAGGATTATCAGGCTACTTCCTGTTAATATTTCTGGGGATGATTGTGCTGTTTGTTGCCGATTTCCTGGTTCCTACCTACATCCTCATTACCATCATTACAATTATTGCCGGGCTGTTTATCTACAATAACAGGCGAAAACAAAAAATCATCTTTTCAACCATCATTGTTGCAGCCTTTGCAATCGGATACCTGTTTCTGATTAAAGTAGCCTACGAGAAAGTGTTGGCACCACACCAAAGAAGCCGTATTGAATTGATGCTGGGCCTGAAAACAGATAACAAAGGGGCAGGATATAATGTGATTCAATCGCAGATAGCCATAGGCTCAGGCCAGGCAACCGGGCGCGGATTTCTGGAAGGCACACAAACCAAATATGGCTACGTTCCCGAACAAAGTACCGACTTCATCTTTTCTACTATTGGTGAAGAGTGGGGCTTTGCAGGTTGTTCAGTCGTGATTGGGTTATATATTTTTCTGCTGCTGAGATTAATCAATCTGGCAGAAAGGCAACGATCTACTTTTTCCCGGGTTTATGGTTACAGTGTGGCCTGTATCCTGTTTTTCCATATTTTCATCAATATTGGAATGACCATCGGAATTATCCCGGTAATCGGGATACCGCTACCGCTGATCAGTTATGGCGGCTCCTCACTCTGGAGTTTCACCATTTTGTTATTTATTTTTCTTAAGCTCGATTCGAACCGGATGGGATTCTTTTAGGCCACTGGCTTAACGACTAAACCTTCTGTTCAATAATTCGTAGAACTGATCAACCGTAGCCTGTTTACTCGCCCAGTCATTCTTAACCGCGTAATTACTTTGCAGAAAGCTATCGGCAGCTTCGAAAGAATTCATTTTATTTACGATATCAATTGCTTCAGAATAGGCCAGGTTATAACCTTTGAAAAGTTCTCTGATGAAAAGTAACTTCTCATTTATACTGATGCCCTGTTTTAAATCCGCAATAGGTGATTTTACAGCTTCATTTTCTTTGGCGTTGGTTTTGGCCAGGAGGTCATTCAGACTTGGTGCAGGCGTGGATGAGATAGGTTGTGCTACAGGTTTCACCGGAATGGCTTCAGGTGTAAAAATAGGTTTTTCTGCCACCCGAGGAGAAATAATGGGTTCGTCCATTTCCACGTTGCGCAAAGCGGCAATAGGTTCGGTCTTAACACTGACCGGCTCTTCCACTGGTAAAACCGGTTCTGTTTTCACTTCTGCTTTTGGCAATTCAACCTCTGAAACTTCAACCTTTGGCACTTCAACCTTTGGCAGTTGCACTTCCGGTTGAATATCTTCTTCATGCGAAATCAGAAAAGGCTCCGGACCGATCTCATCGTCCTCCACATTACTCACCAAACCAGGAGCACTTGAAGCTATTTCATCTTGCTGATGAATTCTTTTCTTCTGTGCCAGAATCTCTTCTTCAGCCTTACTCAAAGGCCTGTCAAAAATCTCCTCCACAGATTTGGCTTCATAATCAAACTGGTCTTCCTCACTATGATTACCCAGAATAAATTCAAAGCTATGGTCTTCCTGATCAGGTTTAAAAAAATCCTTTTCAAGTACCTGCTCTGCCAGCTCTTCTTCTATGGTCTCATCATCAAACAGCTCTTGTGCAGGTGTTACGTCAACACGTTCTTCCTGCTCTTCGGCTGTGGCAATTTCCTCCAGCTCTTCCAGTTCAACAGGTTCCTTTTCCGGTATTGTTTGCACTGGACTTTGAGGAAGGACGATGGTGTTCTGTTCTTCAAGAAGTGCATGGGCCGGATGTGGCGCAGCTTTCTCTACCGCAGCATTTAGTTTTTGTACAATCCGGACATGATCTGCCAGGAAATCAGCATTCGCCAGGAATAATTCAAGTTCCAGATCATTTAACTGAGTTGGATTTTGAGCAAGAAACTGATATTGCTCGTTAAGTTCTCTTAAAATATTGCCGACTTTTTTGAAGATATCCTGTTGGTTCATCATATACTTTAAACGAAAAATTTGCTGATTTATGTTGGTAACTATGTCTTCAAAAATAACACATAATTCTCATATTTGTTCGGTTTAAAATTAATAGGACACACATCAGGCAGGGCATGTTATTCAGCGAACAAAATTTTAGGAGAAGGGGCGAGTTTTCAGGAAGTATTGAAGTTGTATGTGGTTCAATGTTTTCCGGAAAAACTGAAGAGCTGATCCGCAGATTAAAACGCGCCCAGATTGCTAAGTTAAATGTCGAAATCTTTAAACCCCGCACCGATACCCGCTATCATGAATCTGCGGTAGTTTCGCACGATTTAAACTCCATAAGCTCAACACCGGTAGAAAGTGCTTCAGCAATTTTGTTGTTGGGAGCCAATACACAGGTGGTAGGTATAGATGAGGCACAGTTCTTCGATAATGAATTGCCTGAGGTGTGTAATAAACTGGCACTTAAAGGCATCCGTGTCATTGTTGCCGGATTGGATATGGACTTCACCGGTAAGCCTTTCGGCCCGATGCCCGCTTTAATGGCCATCGCCGAGCATGTTACCAAAGTAAATGCGGTTTGTGTTTGTTGTGGCAATCCGGCGCTTTATAGCTACCGCACTGTAGCCGATGAAAATACGGTACTTTTAGGTGAGAAAGAGAGTTACGAACCACGGTGCAGGGCTTGCTATAACGTGGGGAAAGGATAACACAATTTTATTCGTCCAACATGAGTATAAAAAACATTTCTATTTTAGGCTGTGGCTGGTATGGTTTAGCACTGGCTAAAGAACTGATCATGCTGGGCTATCATGTAAAAGGATCTACCACAACACCCGAAAAGCTCAGCACACTCGAAGAAGAAAAGATCGAAGCCTTTCTGATTAACTTTACAGCAGATCAAATTGATGCTGATCCTGCATTTTTCAATAGTGATGTTTTGTTTATCTGTATCCCACCTAAACGAAATTCACCCGAACTTGCCGATTATCCTGATAAAATTGCAGCCATATTAAAGGGCATTAACCAACCGGCAACACAAGTCGTTCTCATCAGTTCTACCAGCGTTTATGGAGATGAGAACCGGACGGTAAATGAATTGAGTGAAACCACGCCTGATACTGATTCTGGAAAGATGGTGTTGGCTGCTGAACAAATTTTAAATGAAAAGCGTCCGGATCATTCTACAGTAATCCGCTTTTCGGGATTGATTGGCCCTAACCGAAATGCGGGAAGATTTTTTGCCGGCAAAAGCGATATCCCCAATGGTTTGGCTCCTGTGAACCTGATTCACCAGACTGATGCCGTAGGAATTGCGGTAAAGCTTCTGCAAACCCAGGCATTTGGAAAGATTTATAATGCATGCGCTCCTGCACACCCGAGCAGAACTGATTTCTATACCCATGCCGCACAGAAAGCGGGGCTGGCCATACCCGAATTCATTCAGGAAAAAAAGGAGTGGAAACTGGTGGAGAGTTTAAATGTTCCACAATATCTGGATTACCAGTTTCAAACCGATATCTCCGTTGCTTAGCTCAGTAAACCAAGCAGCTCGGCTTTATTCAGCTTTTTAATCCATTCACCATCCGTCTGTATCAGGTTACGAACCAGGTCTTTTTTGGTGGCCTGCAGTTTCATGATCTTCTCCTCAATTGTATCCGGACAGATTAACCTTACAGCCATTACATGATTACGCTGACCAATCCGGTAAGCCCTGTCGATAGCCTGATTTTCCACAGCAGGGTTCCACCACGGATCAACCAGATACACATAATCAGCGGCTGTTAAATTTAAACCGGTACCACCAGCTTTTAAACTGATCAGAAAAACCGAAACTGATTCATCTTCCTGAAATGAGTTAACAACCTCCTCCCTGTTTCTGGTTTGGCCTGTCAGGTAGGCATAACGAAGTCCTGCAAGTTCCAGTCGCTTTTTGATAAGGTCGAGCATGCTAACAAACTGTGAGAATACCAGTATCTTATGTCTGCCTGCTTTACTTTCAATCTGCTCCATCAGCACTTCAATCTTGGAAGAAGTCTGGAGATAGCTCTTTCCGTCGGCGAGCAGAGCTGCAGAATTGCAAAGCTGTCTCAATTGTGTAATGCTTTTGAGCACGTGCATGGCGCTTTTGGGAAGTTCATCTTCCGTCTTCTTCAGGATAAAATCCTGAATCTCTTTTTTATTTGCCTCATATACCTCACGCTGCTCCTCTCCCATTTCACAATACAGTACAATTTCTGTTTTATCCGGAAGCTCTTCCGCCACCTGTTCCTTCGTTCGTCGTAAAATGAAGGGCTTTATCTTTCTTTGCAGTTCTTCTGCGCGTCTTTTATCTTTAAACTGGTCTATTGGGGTCGAATATAAATCGGCGAACTGCTGTTTGCTTCCAAATAAACCGGGGCAGGCGAAAGAAAGCTGTCCATACAAATCAAATGTGCTGTTCTCAATGGGCGTACCGGTCATCACAATCTTATTCCTCGATTTCAACATCCGCAGGGCTTTGTAGCGCTGTGAATCAGGATTTTTGATGTTTTGAGACTCATCCAGGCAGATGTAGTTGAAACGGTAGTCCTTCAGGAACCTGACGTCGGACACCAATGTTCCATAAGAAGTCAAAACCACTTCATAATCATCGAAATGATCAGTTGTTTTTATCCGGCTGTTGCCGTAAATTACCATTAATTTTAGCGAGGGCGCAAACCTGGCTATTTCTGTTTGCCAGTTGAAAATTAACGATGCAGGAACCACGACCAAATTCGTATTATGCTGAACCTTTTTCCGCTGCGACAGAAAGAAGGCGATGACCTGAATGGTTTTCCCCAGGCCCATGTCATCGGCCAGGCAGGCACCAAAATTAAAGTCATCCAGAAAATTCAACCAGTTTAATCCAACCTGTTGATAATGGCGCAGTGTAGCGTTCAATCCTTCGGGTATGGCCACCTCGCTGATCTGGGTGGTGCCTTCGAATTTCCGTTTATAGTTTTGGAGCTCGTTTTTTACCTCGCCATCCAATAAAGCATCTTCATAAAGATCATTTAAAGTCGCAAATTTGATTTTGGGTGTTAGAATTGATTCATCTGTTACCTCGCCGGCATTAAAATATTCCGTAAATTTCTGCAGCCAGGTTTCGGGCAAAATGCCCTGCGTGCCATCATCAAGAGTTACAAACCTGCTTTTGTTTCTGATCGATTTATGCAGGTGTTTCAATGCCACCTGCTGCTTGCCGAATTTTAGTTTTACTTTGGTTTCAAACCAATCGGTACCACTTAATACTTCAATATTAATTTCCGGCTTATAACCGCTCAGTTTGTTTTGCTTTAAAGTATTGAATCCCAGGATATGGTAACCATAGTTGCGCCAGTTTTCAAATGCCTCTAGAAACCAGGCTTCCTCTAAAAACCTCTTTCGGTGCAGGTAAAAAGAATCGTTGGCATCCTGTTCATAAAAGAAAGGATGCTGTTTAATAATCCGCCCTATGAATTGTAATTCGGCTTCTTCATCACGGTAAACGGTAAATACATTTCCAAGCTTATCCTGTGCCTGGATTTTTCTTTTCGATAAAACCGGTATCTCCTGATCGCCATAGCGCATCACCGGAGTGATGAGTATAAAGTCTTCAGATTCTGAAAGGTAAATGAGCTGTTCATTTTCCAGATCGAAGCCTTTTTCCTGTATCTGGCTTTTGCTTGCAGGCTTCAGGTAGGAATAATCAACCTGAATATTTCCTTCCAGTTGGATCAGTATTAACTTCTGAAATTCTACATATTTGGAACGGTGTAAGATTAACCGGTTGCTCTGCTTTTGAAAAAAACCAATCACCTGAAGCATATCCAGTCTGGAAATCAGAAACAACTGATTCTTAAGTTTAATGAAATACCGGTGAATTAAAACAAGCTGATCAAGTTCATAGCTTTTCCCGTCGATAACCAGTCGGCCGGTAATTTCATAAAAGTCATCTTTCTGATTCACTGAAAGGCGTAAATCAATCCTGAGAAAACTTACCTCTACCGGATGGATGGTCGTAGCCTGAATACCCGCAGATTGCTTTTGATCCTGAAGGTAGAAGGCAAGATTTAAAGGATTTTTAACCACAGCCTTTAAAGCTTCAATTTCCAGCTCAGCCTGGTCGTTGTTGTAGTTCTGCTGAAAGGTATTGATACCGCCATAAAATTTAATCTCGTCCACATCAGCAGTTTTGAAAAGTAAATCGGACGGAATAACTTCCTTCAACGGGTTTTTGACCTTTCCGCTTTTAGTTGTAGCGGCATGAAAGAGGGATAAAGTAAGGTGGCTGTAATAACGGTGCTGGCCCAATACCACAATCAAATTTTCTTTCTGCCCGCTGCTATCAACCTTCACTTTTGCTTTAGGTAACAGCACATCTTCCAGATGCTGCCGGGCTTCTTTATTAAAAGGCTGTAACTGGCTTAACTTCGGCTTTATGACAAGCTCATTCTCAGCCATAGTTAAATTGAAAAATGAGTCCAGGTCCTGCTCCTGTTCCAGTCCGTAATCAAATGCAATTTTCAGTAATTTTTGCCTGCGCAGATTTTCATCAAAGAAAATTAAAAGTTCCTGACGCTGCAGAATATTATATAAAACCCTTGCCTGGTGGGCACAAAGCTTTGTTTTTGGGGTATTACACCTGCATACTAAACGAACCTGGTTATCATGCTGCTGCACCTGCACAACAGGAAACCATTCCGTATCGTGATGGTAAGTGAAAGCGGCAAAATCAACTTCGATTTGCTCAGGATGTAACTGATAAAATCCCTTCGAGGCAGTGTCGATGTGCTGGTTTAAATGTTTGAGAATAACAATAACATTGAGGTCCTTCAGGTTAAAATCCCTCAAAACATAATCATAAGGATTTATTTCCGGTTGGTGATCTGCTAGCTCTTCCCTCACTTCATTGAATTTTCCGTAAAAATAAGGTTTTAGTAGTGAGTATCAAGTAATGCGTATCAAGTATGATTCGGGTGGGTTTAAGTAGCGGGCATCAGGTACAAGGCAATCGATTAAATAAATCTGCGTCATCTGCGAAATCTGTGGGAAAAACAATCTGCATAGATTTGTGAAATCTGCAGGCTACAAAGACTTCCTCAAATTCAAGTAAAACGGCACTTCTATTTTTCCTGTTTTACCGCTTAACACAAATTCAGCCGCCTGCGATCCAAGCGCGGTGAAATCTGTAGAAATGGTGGTAATGCCATCCAGGATAATTCTCTTGAGCGGGGTTTCATTATAGGAAATTACACCAACATCCTTACCTATAGTAAGCTTCTGAACAATTAACCGCTCAATCAGGGTAACCAGGTCATCCTCCATTAAATTGATGTAAACTTCTCCAACACTTATCTCTTCCTCTTTTATATTGTGAATTACCTTGTGATTAAAAGCATATTGCTGGCAAAAACGATAAAAACCAGTTAATATCTCATGGGGGAAATAACTGTTTTTAGGGAAAATGATTTTAAGGGTATTATAATTTGATAAACGTTCCAGGGCCTGCTCCAGTGCAGCGTAAATATCCTGGGCAAAGTTTTCATAGGCTGCAGCAAAATCACCGGTTATGCCCGGTAAAATTTTATCCAGCATCACCAGCTTTTCTTTCGGTATGGTATTGATGATTTCATGTGCATTTTCACCCCCCTCCAGAAAGTGGGGAATGATCACAAAGTGGGTATACTCTTCCAGCTTGGTGGTGATCATCTTTTTAAAAAGCACGTAATCGTTGTTGTAGATGTAGAAATCTATCGCTGCGCGTTCGCCAATCGACTTGGTGAAGGCATCATAAATAATTTTCTTGTGGGTGCTGAGTTTATTAAAAAGAAGGCACACCTTTAATTTTCTGGAGAAATCGGTATTGACAATGAAGTAACCTTTCCCGGGAACAGAATCTACCACGCCGATTTTCCTCAGGTTCCTATAGCCTTTTTCCGCGGTATCTCTCGACATTTCCAAACTAAAGCTCAGCTCATTAATTGACGGCAACAAACTGCCCTGTTTCAACTTGCCGCTTTCAATAGCGCCCAGAATGGCGTTGGTAAGCTGCTTATATTTTGGCGTCGATGAATATTCATCGATCTGGATGCAGGAAATTAAGTCGTCGGGTTTCAAATCAATATCGCTTTTTCGAATATAGCAATAATCCTTTAAGGCTAATTAGAAATTTACAGTTCGTTCTATGGCAGAATAATATTTCAGGTTAATCATATCCGTTGGTGCGGGGTTTGAGTTCCATGCATCATTAATCGCCAGCGCCGTGCCAATGGCAGTTGCCTGTGAAACCGAAGAAGCATACACCTCGACATCGGGAATGGAAGTAGCCAGCAGGTGCATGTAAATCGCATTTTTACCAAAACCTCCATCAACAAACACCCTACGTACCCCCTCATTCAGCACGAGTTTTAAAGAATAGATCTGTTGTTTTACCAGATCGAATATCAGCTGATGGTAGGCCTCTTCAGCAGTCTGGAAAAGATTCAGGTCTCTGTCGCCAAAAGCAGATGTAGCTGAAAACTCATGTTGTGGCTGCTGGTTTTCAGGAATCTTGTTGGCCAGCTTTAAAATCAAGCCAGGATTAAACTTCAGGTGCTTAAACAAATAAGCTGCACGGTTAAAATGCTCTGCAATGCGCTTCAGCTGTACCTCATGTTCATAGCCTGCAAAAATACGGGAAGCTTTAATGGGTTTGCCCTGAAAGTGCATATAACACAAACAATCTTGTTCAAGCTCTTCCCTGCTTAACGGATTTTGATTAAAGGGGTTTAAACTGATACACCAGGTGCCTGTAGAGATTAATACAAAAGGGGTATTAAAATTGGCCAGGTAAGGAATCAGGGCAGCAGAGCTGTCGTGCAATCCTACACCGACATTGAAGCTGACACCTTCAAAACTGGTTTTGGCGGTTGAATCCGCCGGTGTAAACATCCCGAATTTCTCTTCAATCTGTTCAGCACTTACCCACTGGTGATAGGCACTTTTATTAAAATCCCAAAGCTGGGTATGGCAGCCTATACTGGTGATATCGGCTACAGCCTTACCGGTAATTAAATAGCTTAAATACTGCGGGAGGTGCAGCGCCCATTTTACCTTTCCAAAAATATCAGGCTGTTCATGTTTTAAACGGTAAATCTGCATACCCGAGTTCAAGCTGCCTAATATAGGCGAGGCCGTTTCTAATGAAATCTTCTCCTCGCCACCATATTTTGCATAGAATTCCTTTTTCAGGTCTTCAGGGTACTCTTTCAGGTAATTGTAAAGCGGTGTTAAAGGTTCTCCATTTTCATCGAGATAAACAAAGCTGGCCCCATAGGTAGAAAAGTTAACCGCTTTGATATCGAATTCTTTCATCTGTAAAACCTGATTCAATGAATCATAAACAGAAGATTTAAGGCTTTCCAGATTTTCACAGGGTTCCCCGTCTTCATCTACAGTTTCAACAAAACGGGCAGACCTTTCGAAGACGATCTGATAATTTTCATCAATGAGAAATAGTTTTTTGTTCGTTTTCCCAACGTCAAATATCGCAATAACAGGCTTTGGCATTTTTCTTTCCTCTTCGATTATAAACCTGTAGCAACAGTATTTCCGCGTTGATCAACTAAATTTTTTCTTACCGATAAATCACGGTATAAAGTAATTGGCGACAATGCCGCACCAGCTCTTAAACGTGCTTCGGCAACCAATGCCCTTAAATCGCTGCGGAAAGTATGTTGTAAAATTTCCTGTGCCTTAGCTACATCGTTATTGTCCTGCGCTTCATTTAAAGCTTTACGGTCTACCAGTAAAGCCTGTGCATAGGCAATCATGATGGCTTCTACAGATTGTAATAAATCTTCAAGAGGATCTTTCACATTGTGTGATGCATCAATCATCCATCCTAAATCTTTCGCATGGTTCATTCCTTTTGCATCCATCCCTTCAACCAGCTCGTTAAAGATGAGAAACAACTGGTAAGGTTTAATGCTTCCGGCCGTTAAATCGTCATCACCATATTTAGAATCATTAAAGTGGAAACCACCAAGTTTTCCTTCCATTAGCAACAAGGCCACAATTTGTTCAATGTTGGCGTTTGGTAAATGGTGACCTAAATCAACCAGCGTATAAGCTTTTTTACCCAGCTTGCTTGCGTATAGTAAAGATTGCCCCCAATCACCAACTGTAGTGGAATAAAAGTTGGGTTCAAAGGCTTTGTACTCAACAAAAATCTTCCAGTGCTCAGGAAGAGCTGCATAAATCTCGTGTAAACTTTCTAATGTATTTTCAAAAGCCTTGCGGAAATTCAGCTGACCAGGGAAACAAGATCCATCTGCCAGCCATACGGTTAAGGCATCAGAACCTAAATCTATACCGTGTTTAATCACTTCGATATTGTGCTCAATAGCTTGTTCACGTACAGCTTTGTTTACATTCTGTAATGAACCGAATTTATAGCTGTGCGCTGAACCAGCCTGGTCCTGAAAAGTATTTGAATTCATGGCATCGAATTTCAAACCATAACTCGAGGCCAGACTTTTTAAGCTTGTTGCATTTTGTGGGATATCCCACGGAATGTGAAGCGATATCGCACCACTTGCGCCGTTAAGGGCGTGTAATAAACCAACATCTTCAATTTTCTCTTCAATGGTACGCGGTTCGCCACCTGTAATTGCAAAACGTCCGAAACGTGTACCTCCGGTACCTAGTGCCCAGGAAGGAATAGCAATTTGAAAATCAACCAGTTTTTGGATTACGCTTTCCAGATCAACGTGCGACCAGTCTTCTTTTAAAAAATTTAATTTGCGCTGATGTGAACTTACTAAAGAGTCGTTATGTTTTTCAATTTGGATCTGCTCGATATTCATGAGGATATTTGGTTTTGTTTAGGTTAAAATTTCTGACGATAACGCCGCCATTCTGTGCCATCAAACTGATATGGTAATAAGCACATTACAAGCCATTTCCAGTCTGTGGCGAACCACAGACCAGGATAACAACTTACTAAAACTAATTTAAATTTATCGTACAAATGCCATGGCTACTCCGCCATCAACATTCAATACGTTTCCAGTTGATTTCTGCAGTAAGCCGCCTACAAAAGCGAAACATGCATTGGCAATGTCATCTGGTAAAATAATCTGATTCAACAAAGTACGTTTTGCGTAATAAGCAGGCAATTCTGCAACCGTGATACCATAAGCTTTTGCACGGCCTTCTGCCCATCCGCCAGCCCAGATATTACTATCGCTGATTACTGCATCAGGGTTTACCACGTTTACACGGATATTGTCTGCACCAAGCTCCGCAGCATTTAACCTGCTTAAGTGTAGCTGTGCTGCTTTCGCGCTGCCATAGCCAGCATTATTTGGTCCGCTTACCAGCGAGTTCTTACTTACAATATTAATGATATCTCCACCAATATCCTGTTTTTGCATCGTTTTTGTTGCAGCCTGAGTGATAAAAAACTGACCTTTAACTAAAACATCATATAACAAATCCCAGTCTTTCTCTGTATGGTCGCCAATAGTTTTGGAAATAGACAAGCCGGCATTGTTCACAATAATATCAACACCGCCAAAGGCCAGTGCCGCAGCATCGAACGCGCCGTCAATGTCTTCCTGACTAGTTACGTTTAATATGGCTGTACTGTAAGAATCTTTACCGAATTGTTTTGCGAACTCCGCGCCAGCTTCTTCCAAGCGCTCCGCATTCATATCGTTTAAAATCACTACACCACCTTCAGCTACAAACTTCTTTGCAATGGCTTTACCTATTCCGCCAGCACTTCCAGTAATTAAAGCAATTTTACCAGTAAGGGGTTTCGGTTTTGGCATACGCTGTAACTTCGCTTCCTCCAATAACCAGTATTCGATGTTGAAAGCTTCCTGGTGAGGCAAAGAAGTATATTCAGAAACCGCCTCAGCGCCTTTCATTACATTGATGGCATTGATATAAAATTCTGCAGCAACCCTTGCCGTTTGTTTATCTTTAGAGAAAGTAAACATTCCGATACCAGGGTATAAAATCACTACCGGATTGGTATCGCGGATAGCAGGGCTATTCGGATGTTTACAGGTTTCATAATAATCGGTATACATGGCACGGTAAGCCTCGAAAGCCGGCAATAACTTTTCCTTTATTGCTTTGGTATCCGAAAGATCTGCATCTGCACTAAGATCCAGTACCAGCGGACTGATTTTAGTTCTCAGGAAGTGATCGGGACAACTGGTACCCATTGGCGCCAAGCGGCCAAGATCATTGGAGTTAATGAATTCCAATACACGTGAATCATCAGTAAAGTGACCAATCATGTGTTGTTTTGATGAACATAGACCACGCAAAACCGGAGCTAATGTAGCCGCTTGTTTTTTACGTTGATCAGCTGCTGCGCTTTCGATTTTCTGACCACCGAAAACAGGTCCTTTTTTACCATAGTTTTGCTCCAGGTAATCCGAACAGATTTCGATAACTTCCAGCGTATTCAGGTAACTTTCGTATGCCGTATCGCCCCAGGTAAATAAACCATGAGAACCCAGCATAATACCACGAATTCCCGGGTTTTCATCCAGACATTGTTTCAATTGCAATCCCAGTTCAAAGCCTGGTTTTTTCCATTCTACCCAGCCAATGGTTCCTCCAAAAAGCTCCTGGGTGATTTTTTTACCGTCTTTTGCCGCCGCAATTGCAATGGCTGCATCCGGATGCAGGTGATCGATATGTGCAAATGGCAAAAAGCCGTGAAGCGGTGTATCGATTGATGGCGCCTTTGAGCTTAAATCGTAAATGCAGTGGTTAAACAATTCAACCATTTCATCTTCATGCTCTACACCCCGGTAAATATTTTTTAAACTACGCAAACGATCTACATAAAGTGCAGCTAAGCCACTTTTCTTTAAGGTACCTAAATCGCCACCTGAACCTTTTACCCACATTACTTCGGTTTCTAAACCTGTAAGCGGATCTTTCTCTGTTAATTTACATGATGTATTTCCACCGCCATAATTGGTTAAGCGCAAATCTGCACCCAATAAATTAGAGCGATAAATTAACAATGCAACTTCATCTCCAGCCAGTTTTGCGGCTTCTTCTTCGTTCCACAAATAGCTTACGTGCTTATAACTTTTTGTTTCGATTGACATTATATTCTGTTTATTTTTTTTTTATGATTTAACCTTTAATTGAATTACCGTAACCCACAATCAATACCGAGATAATGATGGTAATGATTCCTGTGATTACCGTGATTAATGTTTTCTTTGATACACCTTTCCATTCTTTCAAAACCAGGCCCCATACGTTGGCAATGAGGATAATGAAAGCCATGTGTAATATCCAGCTGCTGGCACCATTACCCATTTTGCTTTCGCCCATTCCGTAGAAAAAGAATTGCAGAAACCAGGTGGTACCTGCCAGCGCAGAGAATATATAATTTTTTAATAGTGGCGTTGTTTTGTTGGTATAATCGCCAAATGTCTTGTTTCTAGCATTCAGGATCATGCACCAGATAAAATTGGTGGTAAGTCCGCCCCATAGTACAATCACATAGGTCACGTTATTGGAGAAAAGGAAATTTCCGGTTTCGGAAGGGTTTGCGGCTTTCCAGATCGCATTCGCGGCATCGGCCATTGGCTTACCTGCCTCAATACCAAAATTGAAACAGGCACTCAGCACACCTGAAACAATCCCTACGAATAAACCCAGTCCGAATTTATATTCGGTTTTAACCGTAAGGCCATGCGGATCGGTTACATCTGCTTTGATTTCACGCTCCTTCAGCATACCTGCTCTTCCGCAGATGACGATTCCCAGTACGCATACCAACAGGCCCAGCATCACCATGCGGCCCCAATCGGTGTTCAAGAACATAGTAAAGGTGTCTTTACCTGCCTGAGGAAACACATCAAAATAGATGGATGGCAGAATGGAGCCCAGCACCATACACAAACCCAGGATGATGCTGCTTCCCAGTGAAACACCAAGGTAACGCACACCAAGTCCGTAGGTTAATCCTCCAATACCCCATAACACGCCAAAGAAATAGGCCAGCGCAAGGGTTTTCCCTTCTGCAGAGGCGATAATATCAGTAAAATTTGGAATCGTTAAGTAAGCGGCCAAAGGCGGAACGATAAGCCAGGAGAAAATGCCCCCAACAATCCAGTAACTTTCCCAGGCCCAACCTTTAACTTTTTTATATGGAATATA
Organism: Pedobacter frigidisoli; assembly: GCF_032678525.1. Classification (GTDB taxonomy): domain Bacteria; phylum Bacteroidota; class Bacteroidia; order Sphingobacteriales; family Sphingobacteriaceae; genus Pedobacter; species Pedobacter frigidisoli_A. The sequence continues at coordinate 412,631 of NZ_JAVTSE010000001.1, read as the reverse complement.
GAAACTACCCGACGCGAAACCGCCGATGAAATGGAAAAATACGCCTAAAATTGCTTGCATGCTCTCGTTTTGATATTTGGTTGGTCTAAAATATAAAATGAAGCAATGAGTACTGTTATGCACTGTTATGGAAGCGGAGGCGGTAGCTGAGATGGGAGAGGTTAGATATGGGATGGTAGATTCGTTAATCTCGGTAAATATTCTCCCGCAGATTTCGCTGATTCCCGCAGATCTCTTAAATTCATGAGCAAAAAAATAATCTGCGTCAATTCGCGTAATCTGCGGGAAACAACTAAACAAAAAAAAAGCCAGCAAATCTGCTGGCTTATGAAATATCCTGTTTGAAACTTATTAAATCAAATGCGATTTCAAATCTGCCGGCGAATAATTAACCGACTTCAATGTCTTATCATCTGCTTTTCTGAAAACCAGAAACAACCCATCTACTTCCTTGTAATAAGATTCAGTCTGGTCTTTATCAAAATAATGTTTAATCGTTTGCTCCGCTTCCTCAACAGTTTTGCAGGCTTTACTCATGTTAGAGCGGTGAACCTCATCAAATAAAGTTTTAAACTTTTCACCCAGGCCAAACTCATGAATAGCACCAGCAAGTACGTATTGCAAATCACATAAAGCATCTGCAACTTCTACCAGGTCGTCATTTTCAACCGCTTCCTGCAACTCTTTTAATTCTTCCGCTAGCAAGGCAATCCTTAAATTGGCACGTTGTCTGGATGGAATAACCGGCGATTCCAGAATAGGATGTTTGAAAGTAGTATGAAATTCAGCAACCTGATTTAAAGAATTTGTTTCCTGCATAATTTGTTCGATTTTTCTAGAGCACAAAAATAAAAAATTATTCCATCTATCTCATGACTCATATCTAACATCTCATGTCTCACATATCAGGTCTCGCATCTCTCCTACTTGCGCTCCCTGATTACTTTAAAAAACTCTTCTTTGTACGTCTCTCCAACCGGTATAGATTGGTCGCCGATGTAGAGCGTGTTGCCATCTACCATTTTAATCTTATCCAGGGAGATGATGTAAGATTTGTGTACGCGGTAAAACGGAGGTTTAGGCAAATCATTTTCCAGCTCGCGCAAAGACTGATAAGTAATAATCCGCTGTGACGCCGTATACACAGAAACATAATTCTTTAAGCCCTCAATGTACAGGATATCATCATAGTTGACTTTGATAAATTTATTTTTGGTTTCCCCTTTAATAAAGATAAAGTCGCTGGTAGCAGAAGCAACAGGCGCAACAATTACTTCATGCTGTGGCGGAGAAAGAATTTGTTGCGCTTTCAGCGCTGCCTTGTAAAAACGCTCATAAGAAATGGGTTTGAGTAGGTAGTCAACCACATCCAGTTCAAAACCCTCCAGGGCATATTCGGGATAAGCGGTAGTTAAAATGACCTTACACTTGCCGCCACAGATTTTCAGAAACTGAATGCCTGTTAGTTCGGGCATCTGTATATCCAGAAAAACAAGATCTACTTTCCCTTCCTGCACCATATTTAATGCTTCGAAAGCATTTGTGGTGGTGCCTACGAGCTCCAGGAATGGTGTTTTATTGATAAAGGCAGCAATGATATCTGAGGCGTAAGATTCATCATCAACAGCTAAGCAACGGATCATATTTATTTTAATTAAGGCGGGTAAATTTAAATATTTAGTACTAAAGTGGTTTTGTAGGTATTGCCGTTATTGGAAACCAGTAGCTCATGCTGCTCCGGATAAATCAAGTTTAACCTTCTCTGCAGGTTAACCAAACCTACCCCACTGGAATGGTCTTTTTGTGCACGGCTGATTTTATTGCTGACTTCAAAACTTAAGCGTTTCCCTACCACCCTTAATTTAATACGGACAGGAGATTTTTCATCATTTACCACACCATGTTTAAAAGCATTTTCCACAAAGGGAATCAGCATCAAAGCCGCAACCTTTTGGTCGGTTACCCCCTCAATAAGGAAGTCGACAAAAAAATGAGGTTCAAAGCGCATCTTGAATAAAGCTATATAGCTTTCCAGGTATTCCACCTCTTTGTCTAAGCTTACCTTTCCATCCGGGCTTTCGTGCAACGTATAACGCATCAGATCCGACAATTTCAAAACCGCGTTCGCCAGCTTGTCGGAAACCGGAATAGCCAGAGAGTACACATAATTCAGCGTGTTATACAAAAAGTGTGGATTAATCTGCGACTTTAAAAACATCAGTTCGGCCTTTACCACTTCATCTTTGAGTTTGAGGTTCATGCGTTCTGTTTTAAAGCTCATATCTATACCGTACACCGCAGCAGGAACAACCACAAAAGCAATACTCCAGTAAATATTATCTGAAATGTAAGCCCAGGCGGTAGTATCATCGCTGTAATTGTGGATGTTAAACCATTTTAAATACAGCACTTCCTCAATGGTGTACCTGATAGCTATAAAAGCTGCCATAGCGAATATGATTCCTGCAACCAGTTGTACCACTTTATCCCGTTTAAGAAATTTAGGGTATACCCACAAATAACAAATATAAAACTGAACTAATTGCGTAAAGTTCATGGATATGTTAAAGGCCGCCCGGTTAAAGCTAATGCCATTCAGGAGTGCGCCCCCATACAGGTAGCCCAGTACCAGCAACCAGCAAACAATATGTATCAGAATGGTTTTAATTTTTTTCATGTTTTAAAACTAAATAAAGCTTTTGGCTGGATAAATCTTCTTATTCCAAACCTAATAAAAATTATCCCAACACCCGGTTTCGGGGGATCAAACCATAAAAGTATAATGTTTTGGGTTGGGATAATATTTTGAGGCCTTGGTATCATTTTATTTTACTGCACAGGCAACGTTTGCACTTTTGAAGCGTCAATTAAACACAACCATATGAACATGTTCTCTAAAACATTCAGCACGCTTTTACTTTTCTTCATGTATTTTCAGGTAAGCGCTCAAACCTTTAAGGTAAACGGATTAATCACCGATCAAAATAAAAAGGCATTGGATTACGCCTCGGTTTCACTAATCAGGTTGCCCGATTCAGTGTCAATGGGCTTACAGTCGACCAACAAAGACGGCGTTTATGAATTCAGTACTGTAAAACCAGGAAAATATCTGATTAAGGCTTTGATGATTGGTTACCAGAAAAACCGTTCTGCTACCTTCGAAATCAATAAAGAAAATTTTCAGGTTCCTGCGATCAGTCTGGCTGATCAATCTACAAATCTGAAAGAAGTGAACATCGTTTCAAAAATGCCGGTAATCGATCAGAAGGCCGACCGTACCATTGTAAACGTGGAGCAAATGAATACTGCCGGAGACAATGCCCTGGAAGTCATCAGCAGGGCGCCGGGAATTAGGCTTGATAAAGATGAGAATATCATTATGAAAGGAAAAAGTGGCGTTAATGTAATGATTGATGGAAAGTTAAGCTACATGAGCGGCGCCGAACTGACTACCTACCTGAAGTCGCTTCCCGGATCTGTGCTTAGTAAAATCGAACTGATTTCAAACCCACCGGCCTCGTTCGATGCTGCAGGAACGGGCGGTTTCATCAACATTAAGCTGAAAAGAAATAAGATGGAAGGTACCAATGGTAACGCCAACCTTGGTGGCGGTTATGGGAAATATGAAAAAATCTATGGTGGGGTCAACCTGAACCATAATGCTGGAAAGCTGAGCAGCTATGTCCGGCTAAATGCAGGTCACTATAATTCTTTTAACCGCTTAACCTTGAACCGGACAATCGCAAATGAAACTTTTAATCAGGTGAATTTCTGGCACCCCATTACCAATAGCTTAAACTATTCAGCAGGGGCAGATTATTTCATTAATGAGCGACATACCATCGGCTTAATGTTTAAGGGTTACAGCTCCCCTGTTAAAACCAACGTTTACAGCAATTCTCCAAATTACAATGCCCAAGGCGTTAAACAGGGTGAGGTAAACATGGTTAACCCTCAGGATAACGGATCAGACAACCATGCCTTAAATTTCAACTACCGCTTCAAAATTGATACCACAGGTAAAGAACTTGGTTTTGACGCTGATTATGTGAACTACACGAACGACAGGGTTTCTTCTTTTACCAATACCTATCTGGATGGAAATGGCAATTTAACCGCCCCGCCTGTTCAGCTTCGCGATAATGGCATGGGTGAAGTTTCTATCTATGCACTGAAATTAGATTATACCCACCCCTTCACAAAAAACCTGAAGCTGGAAGCTGGTTTAAAAAGCAGCTGGGTAAAATCCATGAGCGACGTTCAGTTTGATTCGCTGAAAACTGCGGGGTGGATTAATGACCCGAGAAGAACCAATCTATTCAGCTATAATGAAAACATCAATGCAGGCTACGTTTCGCTTAATCAAAGTTTTAAGACGTTTGATTTTAAAATTGGGGCCCGTATAGAGCAAACGAGGGGAAATGGCTTCTCTTCGGGTTCCAAAACCAGCATTAAGCGAAACTACTGGAAGCTTTTTCCCAATGTTTCAGCACTGTATAAAATCAACAAAGACAATCAGCTTGCCGCATCCTACCGTAAAAGCATCAATCGCCCATCGTACAGCAGTTTAAATCCATTTGCCTTTTATTCCGATCCATATACGGCACTTCAGGGCAACCCACTTTTACAGCCTTCTTATGCAGATAACTTTGAAATGAATTACAACCTGAAAAATTTCAGGGTTTTAACCGTAAGCTATTCAACGGTAAACGGCTCACAATCTAATGTCATTTATCAGAACGATGCCAGCAAAGAAAGTATCAGTCGCCCTGAAAACCTGAATAAGGAAACGAGTTTATACTTTGCTACGGGCAGTCCGTTTGATGTGGTTAAATGGTGGAACAACAATACAGAATTGTCTGCCTCTTATAATAAAATTACCTCCCCTGTTCAGGGCTCAGGTTATAATGTTTCCAAATGGAGCTGGGGCGTAAGCAGCGACAATACTTTTACCTTGCCCAAAAACTATTCCTTAACACTGTATGGTTATTATGAAGCACCTTCAGTTTCTGGCCTGTACCGTAACCTGGAAAACTACGTTGTAAGTGTGGGCGCCAAAAAAACTTTCTGGAAAAAAAATGCAACCCTTTCGGTACGACTAAATGATGTATTTGCTACTGGTAAGTTCAGGGCTAACCTGGCTTACAATAACATTAATACTTACTGGCAAAATGAATGGGAAAACCGGAAAATCTCTGTAAATCTGAGCTATAAATTCGGCACTATGAAAATTAAAACTGCCCGCAGCAGGAGAACAGGAACTGGTGAAGAAGAAAACAGAGTTGGGGGATAAGGGTTAGATACTCCCCCCTTCCTAAAGCACCAGCAGCATCCATACATTACAGGCAAAGTGCCCTGAATTGCCTAGTGCTGCCGAAAGTCTTTTAAAACCTGCTTTCTCATACATGGAAATTGCCGTAGTAAGTTCGGGGAAAGATTCCAGGTAAACTTCATTATAGCCAAAGTGCTGGGCAGATTCGATGCTTTTTTGCATCAGGGTTTTGCCCACGCCTTTACCCCTGGCCTGTGCGGAGGTATAGAGCTTTACCAGCTCCACACAACCTTCCGGCAAACCTTCCGTGGGATATATGCCACAACCTCCAATAATCTCCCCATCCTCTTCAGCGATCCAATATGCAGAGGCGCTGGTTTCAAATACGGTTGATAAATGATCGGTCGTCGGGTCGGTATAAACTGTTCCCGGCTTGTCGATCTTAAATTCCCGGAGAATAGTCCTGATCAGTTCTGCGAGCTTGAAATTATCTTTTTCTTGTATTTCCCGGTAAGTAATGGCCATGATTTTATTTTCCTCAAAAATAGGATTAACTTGCAGAGATCTAAACAAAATGTTCCAAAAACGTTTGAAAAGTCCAAACGATGAATTAGTTTATTCGATTCAATTAACTTTCACCTTCCGTTCGACCACAGTAGTAGGTTCGTAGTACCACGGCAGATAACTCACTTGCATTTTCCTTGGACATTCCTTGCACATTCCTTGGGTCTTGTTTGGGTAAAATCAAGTAAAACCCAGCCCAAACCCATTTAAACCCGCTTTTTGGCGCAAGAATCCCCTTAAACCTGGCAAGAAGGCTGTTTTTTTATTATGAAGTTGTAATTACCTGTACGCTCAATAGCTGATTGCTACCCAACCATTCCACTAACTTATCCCTCATATACACCACATCATTCAGCTCCACACTAAAATCATCTTCATACCGAAAACCCAGATAGGAACTTTGCAGCAGCGCCAGGTATTGGAGCTCCTTTCTTTCTTTCTCATGAAAAATTTGTCGAACCTCCGGAAAATAAAAACTCACCGTTTTACGCAGGTCCGGCAACTGGTGGCTCCGGATTTCTTTGCCCCAGAATACCAAACCAACTAAGCGGTACAGTTGCTCACAACTTTGATGGAGCATAAAGGCAGCCAGCGTCAGTTTATTGGATTTAATGAGCTCCGTCGCTGTTTCCATGAAGTCATTGATTCTGGCAAAAATCATATTCAGATAGGCCTCGGTATTAAGCATTGCTTCTTCAATCAACTCTTCCGAAGTTTCCGGTAGTTGATGCGCTTCGGCTTTCAGGTAAATGCATTGACTACTGCCACATTCTCTGGAGAAAAATGCATGTCCCCGGGTTAAATGATCATTGAGCAATCCATAGGTCTGATAAAGGATTTCTACCTCAGGGTGATCAAGGGTGATAAAAGATAAAATCCGTTTGGTTTCATCTATCACCTGATATTTGAACTTATCCAACACCACAATTAAGCGTATGGTCTGTCCCGCTGGCCTGCATCTGAATATACAGGAGACCGGGATAACCGTTACCAAAAGCATTACAAACTTTTTAACAGCTGCTTCTTTCTGCCTGGCGGTAAGCGCTTTGACAGGGGCTGCTTTGATTGTCGAAAGGTTTTCCTCCACGTTACTACTCATTTTCGCCCTCCTTTTTTCTTTTCATGTTTTGAACCGCTTGAGGAACAACCAGGATAAAGCTAAGTTCAAGGATTTTTTCAAGTTCCTTCAGCAGAGGAAACCCGTATTTATTGTCGATCATCGCCAGACAATCGTCTTTAAATAAACCAAAATATAACCATTCCGTTAATCCATACCTCAGTTTGGTAATATTCCCAAGAGTAACGATTGGTGTGAGTGCTTTTAAAGGATTCTTCATTTCTTTCTTTTTAAGCCTCAGGAGTTGGTATTCTTTATATCCCTTATCTTTTTCCTTAATGTTTCGCGCCCACACCCTCATAATCCAATCGCCAAAAGTCGGTTCGCTATCGCTGTAACTTACTTCGGGAACATAAGGGAGCTGCTGCGTAGTGATTAAGTAACAGGCCTGCAGCAGCTGAGTAAGTTGCTGGTGAAGGTAAACCAGCGGTCCTGCCTTTTTGATTTTAAGTCCGTTCGCCATACACGCATTATGCCACTTACGCAGTTCAGTTCTATATGCATGCAAGCTTGCGCCGTGATAAAATTCCATGATCTGACGGTAGGGATTCATCTCCATATGTGGCTCCAGCAGTAAGGGGCAAGTATCTTCAAACCGGCTTTTACTTTTATTTTCCATTTTCCACCTCCTCTCTCTTCATTCCTTTAGTTTGAAGTACGACGAGCACAAAGCACAACTCCACCAGTTTTTCCAGCTTTTCAAAGAGCGGGAAACCAAAGGTATCATCGGCCAGTGCCAGCGGATCGCCGTCGGTTCCTGCATAATAAAGCCATTCCTTTAATCCATACCGCATCTCCTTAATACTTTCCAAATCTACCAAAGGGGCAAGCGCTTCAAGCGGATGCTGGATTTCCGCGGCAGTGAGTACGGTTAGCTCATATTCCTTAATCCCGGTATAATCTTCTTCCAATTGTCGTTCCCTCACCCCTTGAATCCAGTCGCCAAAAGTAAATTTGTTTGAACAATACTCCTTTTCCTGTCGGTAGGGAAGCTGATGTTCGACAATCAGGTGTGCCGCCTGTATCAACAGCGTTAGCCGCTCGAAACTATAGTTCATATCACCAGGCTTCAGGTGAACACCATCCGTCATACAGGCTTTCAGCCATTCGCGTAAGTCTCTGCGGGCGCCATGGAGGCTTGCTCCCTCAAAAAACGCAATGACCTGTAGGTAAGGATTGCGAAGCATATCTCCACTCAACAGATAGGGACAAGTATCTTTAAGAGTCATCCGGCGGGGATTCTGGTAAGCCGTCTCTGATAAACGTTCTTTAATCAAAAATGTAGCCTCAATCAGTTTGCGGATATTGTGGAGTAATGGAAACAGGAGTTCACCAAGTTCATTACATTCAGTAGCCAGTAAACTATATTTAAACCATTGGGCTAGTTTCGCTTTTAACAGTTTTAACTTTCCTTTGTCTTCAATAAACCCCAGACACAGCGAGGGATTTTGCCTTTCTTTTTCATTGAGATATCTGGTCTGGTAAGAGATACCATCATTTTCCAGGAAAAGCTCGTACCGGCTTAGGGTTGATAATGTCACCAGGCGCTGTTCTCCTTTTGCTACTGCTTTTTTAAAACGGTAAGCTGCATCAAACAGATCAACAAGGTTATCATAAAATAACATTGTTCGCGATAATTGCTCCGCTTCAGGTAGGTAATCAGGAACGATGAGCATTTGTAACCAATCGTCCAGGAAGTCGATTTCGCAGGCAACCCCATCCCAGCTGCTGAAGCTTACAAAAGTGTACAGGAATGGAAAATCATCCATTTTGATTTCATCATTGCGTTTCATAATCATTTGTTTATATCACATTTTAATTATCTTGCGGGATGATAGTTTAAACATACAAAGAATAATTAGATTATCTAATAATAATTAGAAAAAGTTATTAACATACTTATGCTTTCTGAAAATCAGCGTCTTAAAATCCTTATGGATAAGCTCGGCTTTAAAACTCAAAAGGATTTTGCTTCCGGTTTAAATCTGGAACCTGGCACAATCTCTCCCATGATTAGCGGAAAAAGGCCTATTACGAACCCATTTAAAGAACGGCTTGATTTTAAGTTCAATGTGAACATTAACTGGCTCGAAACAGGAGAAGGTGAGCCTTTTCTAAAAAAAGGCCCCGTCGTATCCGAATCCAAGGAAGGCGTGCCTTACTTCAACGTGAGCCTCTCTGATCATGACATCCGTTCTTTTGGTGATGAACAGGCCGAATACTTTGTCAACTATAAACCTTTCAACGATTGTACCTGCTACCTTCCGGTATATGGCGACAGCATGTACCCTAAATATGCCTCAGGCGAAATCATTGCCGTAAGGGAAATTACCAACTTTGAAATACTACAATGGGGCGAAGCTTATGTCATCATGACGGATGAGAAAGCAAATCACCTGCGGAGTATCAAACTGATACACCAGCACAGCGATGAAAATAAACTCATCCTCCGTTCATCGAACCCTAATTTTAAAGGAGATACGGTCATCGCAAAGAAAAGCATCACGGCCTTGTATCTTATCAAGGGAAAGATAACGCGCAATTTGATTTAGTTAGCTGCGAAATAATTTTACCACTTGAGATATTTTAGGATTCGGATTTCTTGCCAACTAAGACACTTCAGCATAATCAAGACCACTTCGTAAAAGTCAGGGTCGGAAATTCAATTGTGTTAGCCTGCAAATCATAAGGTTCACCATCCGTCTTGTATATTCAGGAAACGAAATCAAACAAAAACCTCGTTGAACGTATTTATATAAAAAAGTAAATTATGGAAAACGAGGAAAAAAATATCGATCAGAAAGATAATCAACCAAAACCTACCGACGATGCGCAATTGGAAATTGAAACCGTTGTACCTTCTACACATGAGAAAAAAGTGAGTGAGGCTGCGGATCAGGCGCCGGATAGTTCAGGAACCTCTGAAGACAAACCAAATAAGGCGGAGTCAGCTAAAGAGCAGGAAACACCAGCTGAAGATACACAAGCGGCTGAAGATACAGAATCAGCTGATAGTGCAAAACCTGCTGACAGTGGAGAAGAAACGTCCGATGACCAGTCTGACAAGGAAGGAAATGACGACGCTGATGATGAGCGTGACCAGATTGAAACCATCACGCCAAGTGCTTAAACCTTAAATTTTGTTAACCCACATTACCGCTGAAATAGTTTTAGTAATTTGGCGTTATGATTAACATGAAAAACACACTATTAGTTGGCTTTATTGCCTTAACCCTTTGGAGCTGTGGCATCAACAGGCAGGCGCAACAAATCAAAGCACTCGAAGATTGTAAATACCGCATCACTGGTGTGCAACAGGTGAGTATTGCCGGTACAGATGTAAAAAAACTGCTTAATGAGCAAAGCTTTAATCTGACGAGCCTACCTGGAGTTGCACTGGGTTTATTGAGAAAAGACATTCCGCTGCGAGCAAATCTTAACCTTGAAATATCAAATCCTTCAGGTAACCTGGCAGCTATTAACCAGTTTGAATATAAAATACTGGTGAATAATACCGATCTGGCAGAAGGGATAGTGAACCAGAATGTGAGTATTGCACAGGGACAAACCGTTACCGTTCCGGTTCAGCTCACCAGTAATATTTATGGGTTGGTTTCAAATGGCAATGTGTTTAACGACATCATCAAGGCCGCACAAAAAGGCGCTTCATCAAAAGATGAAAAGCTGGGACTGCTGACGATTAAGATCAAACCAACCTTTATGCTGGGCAATACACCCGTGAAGTACCCTGGTTACATCACCATCAATAAAGATATCAGCAGTAAAATATTGTTGTAAAACAAAGAATCCCGCTTCTGGCGGGATTCTTTGTTTTATTTAAAACTTCCTTTCAGGCCTGGCGAGCATTCCTTTAAAACCATTTTGATCCAGACTTTCTGCTACGGCTTTAATCTCAGCACTTGATAATTGCGCCGGCATAGTGGTCGATGAAACCTTTAAACTTGCTGTTTTAGCTGCAGTGGTGACAAAGCTGCCGCTCTTCGCATATAATAAGGCATAATATAGCAGCGTTTCGCTTTCATCACCCCAAGCCTTAGTAAGGTCTTCATAAGCTTCCTTATCTGGCGTAAGTCCCGAATAATATCCACCAGTACCAGCCTGATTTTTTGTTTCAAACTCCGGGATGTACATATCAAAATTCTCGATCCTTACCGGGAAAAAGCCAACCGGCTTGCCGTAGGTGGTGGTACCAATAATTTTTACGTCGAGCACCGGGCGAAGGTTATTAATGGTCAGCTCACTTGCCGATGCTGTAGATCCGGTAACCAGAAAATAGATCCTGCTTAAATCCAGTGATCCTGATTTGGCGAACTTCTCAATGTTATCAGAGGCTGTAGGCAAATAATTAAGATCTGCATAGGTGGCGTACTTACCATTTACCCCGGTGGTAAAAGTCTGCAGTTTTCCGGCAGCATCAAGCAGTGGCTGATGTACCAGAATAGATGCCTTCCTGGCGGCGGTCGTAGTCAACCCCTGCAGGTAACTATTGTAATAGTAAGTGAACATGGTTGTACCCGTTTTTCCTGCGGGTACAGCAAGGTTAGAGATTTGTGTAGCGGTGGAAACATAACCCCCGCCATTGTACCTTAAATCAACCACCAGCTCGGTTACACCCTGACTCGCAAAATCAGAGAAAGTGGTATTCAGTGCAGCGGTAACATTATTGGTAAAACTATTAAATACAATATATCCCACTTTTTTTGTGCCCACTGTATAAACATGGGTATATAAAATCGGGTTAACGGTATAGCTTGCGCTGGTAATCACAACGCTTTTTGACATTTTGTTTAAATCAGTAAAAGTTAAGCTTACACTTGCATTAGTACCAAAAATTGCACTATTCAAAAACGGAATAAGTGCCGTGTCATAAGTCAGATCCGTTCTTCCGTTGATACTGGTGATCTGACATCCCCTGGTCAACCCCTGCAATGCAGCAGGAGAATTCGGGTAAACATATTTCACACGCAAATCCGTCTTGGTATTATACATCACTGAAAATCCGTAGTCTGTAGAGGTACCATTCAAATCTGCCTTTAATACTCCGGTCCTTCCTGTAGTAGAGGTATAATCAAAAAACGAATATTTAGGCTCACTGGAAGTGCTAACATATTCGTAAGGCTTTCCGGTTGTTGGGTCAAGCGAATACTGGGTCATGGCATATAGCTCAGCATCGTTAGAGGCAAAAGCACGTGGCTTGAACACCTCGTAGGTAGGCAAAGAGCTATTCCAGTAGTAAAGCTCCTTCGCATACAAAAAGATAGAATCTTTGGTGAGTTCCGCGCGGGTGCCCGAAACAGCAGTTGTAGTAGTGGTAGTCGTTGTGGTAGTCACTTCAGGTGTCACTGAAGTTTTCTTGCACGACATTATAAAACCAATTCCGATAGTCGCCAGAATCAGTGTGCTCACTAGTTTATTATTCTTCATGTAGGTGGTGTATTTTCTTAAATACGTATTGATATCGACTTTGGTTGTTTGCAAAAGTAAAAACCCAAAACAACAACTCAATATACAAGTATTTATTATATTTAACCACCAATGTATCGGTGAATTAGCTAAATCTGTCGATTAAATGCTTTTGGATGTTGATAGATGATGACTGGGAATAAATAACGAGCGCGATAAAAACAAAAAAGCCTCTCATTTCTGAAAGGCTTTTAATGTGGTGCCACCTGGATTCGAACCAGGGACACAAGGATTTTCAGTCCTTTGCTCTACCGACTGAGCTATGGCACCGTTTGTTAAGGTCTGCAAATCTAAGATTCTTTTCTTCAAATGCAACACCTTTAAAAATTTATCTCTCCAATTCCATTAGAAAGCATTCCAAAAACAAAGCCTCACATCACTGAAAGGCTTTTGGAAGTGGTGCCACCTGGATTCGAACCAGGGACACAAGGATTTTCAGTCCTTTGCTCTACCGACTGAGCTATGGCACCTCCCGTTTGGGATTGCAAATGTAGTGTTCTTTTTCCAAAAGCAAAACTTTTTTTCGAATATTTCATTCAGCCGTTGATAATCAACAAATTAATTTTTATCTGCATCCTTAAATACTCCTTAGAATGAATACAAACAATAAATTTTAACTATTTTTTTATGCATGCATAGTATTTTATTTGGATTAATATCATAATTTAGCGTTAACAATCTAATTTTGCATGGTGGCTCAGATCCTTTTTCTAGTAATTACACTGGCAGCATCAGCGCTGTTTGCAGTGAATCTGCGTAAAATTATCCGCAACATTCGTTTAGGAAAACCGGCCGACCGTAAGGATCAGCCGCAGAAACGTTTAATGACCATGATTCGTGTGGCTTTTGGTCAGTCGAAAATGGTCGTTCGTCCAATCCCGGCATTTCTTCACTTTTTTGTGTACATCGGTTTTGTCATCATCAACATCGAAGTTCTGGAAATCATGATCGACGGTATATTTGGCACCCATCGTATTTTCCATGGTTTAGGTGGTTTATATAACTTCCTGATCGGGTCTTTTGAAATCCTTGCACTTACCGTTTGGGTATCCTGTGCGATTTTCCTGATCCGCAGGAATGTATTAAAGCTTAAACGGTTCAGGGGAGTAGAGATGACCAAATGGCCGAAGTCTGACGCCAACTACATTCTCTTCACTGAAATCCTTTTGATGAGTGCCTTCTTACTGATGAATGCGGCTGACGCAAAATTACAGGCATTGGGTTCGGGGCATTACATTGTTGCCGGTAATTTCCCGGTGAGTCAATACCTGATGAACTTGTTGCCTTCAACAGAAAATTTATTAGTGATTATTGAACGGAGTTGCTGGTGGTTTCACATCATTGGCATTCTAGCGTTTTTAAACTATCTCCCCTACTCAAAGCATTTCCATATTCTCTTTGCCTTTCCAAACACCTATTTTTCAAACCTGGAACCTAAAGGTGGTTTCACCAATATGGAATCGGTAACGAATGAAGTAAAGGCAATGCTCGATCCTTCTTTTGTTCCTGCTGAAACCGCTCCCGGTAAGTTCGGGGCTAAAGATGCGACCGACCTTTCCTGGGTAAACCTGATGAATGCCTATACCTGTACGGAATGTGGTCGCTGTACCTCCGTTTGTCCGGCGAACATTACAGGCAAGCTGCTTTCACCACGAAAGATTATGATGGATACCCGTGACAGGATTACCGAGATAGGGAAAAACATTGACAAAAACGGTGCGGAGCACGAGGATGGAAAATCGTTGCTTGATGATTATATTACCAGAGAAGAAATATGGGCTTGTACCAGTTGTAATGCCTGCGTGGAAGCCTGCCCGGTAAATATAGACCCACTGCAAATCATTACCGAGTTACGCCGCTTTGCAGTGATGGAAGAATCGCAGGCCCCGTCAAGCATCAATGCGATGATGGGAAACATTGAGAACAATCAGGCACCCTGGAAATACTCACCTGCCGATCGTTTTAACTGGGCAGAGGAAAATTAACCAGGTGATATTTAATACTAGATACTAGATAGAAAGATGGAATTTAAAGTACCCACAATGGCCGAACTAATGGCCGCAGGAGAAGAACCAGAAATATTATTTTGGGTGGGCTGTGCCGGAAGCTACGATGAGCGGGCGCAAAAAATCACCCGTGATATCTGTAAGATTTTGCATCATGTAGGCATCAAATATGCGGTACTCGGTACGGAAGAAAGCTGTACCGGTGACCCTGCAAAGCGCGCCGGAAACGAATTCCTTTTTCAAATGCAGGCTATGACCAATATCGAGGTACTCAATGCCTACAACATCAAAAAAATTGTTACCGGTTGTCCACATTGCTTCAATACCATCAAAAATGAATACCCCGGGCTGGGCGGCACCTACGAGGTAATCCACCACACGCAGCTCATCCAGGATCTGATTAATGAAGGCAAATTAAAAGCTGAAGGCGGCGAAAGCTTTAAGGGCAAAAAAATCACCTATCACGACCCTTGTTATCTGGGACGCGGAAACGGAATTTACGAAGCCCCACGTAAAGCTTTAGAAGTGCTGGATGCCCAGCTGGTAGAAATGAAACGCTGCAAAAGCAATGGCCTGTGCTGTGGTGCTGGCGGAGCACAAATGTTTAAAGAACCTGAGAAAGGTAAGAAAGACATCAATGTGGAACGCGTAGAAGAAGCGTTGGAAACTGCACCGGAATTCATTGCGGCAGGTTGTCCGTTTTGTATGACCATGCTGAGCGACGGGGTTAAACTAAAAGATAAGGAACAGGAAGTAAAAGTACTGGATATTGCAGAAATCACTGCAAGGGCAAACGGGCTTTAGCAGTGATGGTTGGGTGAGAGAATAGCCGAATGGGTGATGGAGTGAATTGGTCTTTAGGGGTTCATTGGTAACTTCGTAATTCGCTCCAGATTATCCCGGATGAGGTTCAAATCTTCTGCTTCCACATTCTTCAGGGGAATCATCAGTTGAGTCGTCATCGAATCCACATCCCCACCTTTGTCTTTATAGGTCTGCACGATAATGTCATCACCTTTGGTTTGGAGGAATAACTTACCTGCACTTGCGTCCCCCAGGTAGTTCATGTCTTTGAATTTAGATAATTTAAAGGCGAAATATTCTGTTTTACCGCTTTTAAAATAACGCTTGTACCGGCAAAAACCATTGTTAGTAACATTGAGCTCATAGGATTTAATCTGGCTGTTTTCCTGTGAAGCGTCGTAATGATCAACCAGTGTTTTTTGAAGAAATCCTGCATATTGCTCCATGGTTTCAGGATCAGAAAAAGCAAATAAACCTACACAGAATACCGAACAAAGCGACATTTTCAAGCCAAGTGTAAACTTTTTCATAGCGACAACGTTTTAATCACAGCAAATTAATTAAAATACTAAATTTGTATATGAGTTTTTCTCCACAATCCAGAGTTTGGGTATACCAAAGTGATCGCAAATTTACTTCTGCAGAAGAAAATCAGATTATCGATAAGTTAGGCATGTTTACCAGTCAGTGGAAGGCCCACGGCAATGAATTACTGGCAACTGCAGAAATCCGTTACGGTTATTTCATCATTCTGGTGGTAGACGAAGCTCAGGCAAATGTTACCGGCTGCTCTATCGACAGCTCGGTTCGATTGATTAAAGAAATTGAAGAGGAATATCAGGTTGATCTTTTTAACCGCTTTAACATGGCTTATAAGGTTAATGAGGATGTAGTGGTAACCAATAAAGAAGATTTCGAAACCCTGGTTAACATTAAACAGATCACTCCTGATACCATCGTATTCAATAACATGGTACAAACCCTTGCAGATCTTAACCAGAAGTGGGAAGTACCTTTCAAAGACAGCTGGCATTCTACTGTTTTTGCACATTTGCTTTAATACCTGTACCTTAGCATACAACCCTGGCGTATGTTAATTTTGAGCATGGGCAAAACAAATGTGTCTCAAAAAGCATTTTATTGTTTCAAACAAAATAATGTGTATGAAACGCTGGCTCAAAATTTCACTTAAAATTCTTTCCGTTTTAGTTATCCTGGTGATTTTAACCTGGCTTGCAGGTGCATTTTACATTAGCAGAAATAAGAAGGAAGTACTCACCACCATACTTGCCCAGCTCAACAAAAACCTGAACGGGGAAATCACGGCTACCAGTATGGAGCCCACATTATTGAAAAGCTTTCCCGGTGTGTCTGTCTCCCTGAATGGCGTGCTGCTTCGCGACAGTCTCTGGTCTACCCACAAACATGATTTATTAAAAGCCCAGGATATTGATGTATCACTTAATGTACTGTCACTCATCGTCGGAAACATTAACATCAACCAGATCGCAATTAATAATGCCAATATATACATTTATACCGATTCTACCGGCTATAGCAATACGAGTATCTTTAAAAGCAACAAAAAGGAACCAGCAGCCGATAAGTCTCCTTCCAAAAATTCTGCGCTTGCCATCAAAAAGATAGACTTCAATAAAGTAAGCCTGATTCTCGACAATCAGAAAAGATTTAAGTTGTTTAACTTCAATATCGATCAGATTCAGAGCAGGATGCAGTATCCGGATAGTGGGTGGACAGGTAAAATTAAACTCAAAACACATGTCAACAGTTTTGCCTTTAATACCAGAAAGGGTAGCTTTCTGAAAGATAAATCTCTTGAAGGTACTTTATCGGCACATTACAGCCGTGAGCAGGACGCCGTAATCCTGAATCCTGAAATACTGAATATTGGCAATCACCCTTTCAAAATCGGGGCTAAAATTGATTTAGGCAAATCTGCTTTCGCCATCAGCATTGCCGTTGATGACATTTTATTTAAAGATGTAGCCATGCTACTTTCGCCGAATATATCGTCTAAATTATTAAAATTCGGAATTGAGAAACCCATCAATATTCGAGGGAATATTGTAGATGATGGTTCAGGAAAATACGGAGATCCATTAATCAAAGTAGGTATTAAAGTTAGGGACAATATCATTTCTATTCCTGCAGGTAAACTTACAGCAGCCAACTTCGATGGATCTTTTACCAATCAGGATACCAGTGGTGGCATTATTGGAGATGAAAATTCGGCTATTAAATTTCACAGGCTTACGGCTAAATATTTTAATGCACCGCTGAAAATCGACAGTTTTACGGTCACCAACCTTGCCCAACCGATAGCAACCGGTCTGGTGACTTCACAGTTTCCGCTGACTAACCTTAATAATTCACTGGGCACCCAGGACTTCGAATTTAAGCAAGGTACTGCAGATTTAAGGTTATATTGCAAGGCTGATATCGACAATTTCCGTTTTACCAAACCCGTGGTTTCGGGCAGTATTAAAATTGCAGATGCTGATATTTTATATGTACCAAGGAAATTGCGCCTGGTGAAAAGTGCACTGAATATGAATTTTAATCAGAATGACCTTTCTATTCAGAACGGGCATTTTCAGCTTGGAAAAAGCGAGCTGAATGTAAGTTGCTTTATTGCCAATTTTGCCAACCTTTATTATACTGCCCCTGATAAAATTCAGGTAAACCTGAAGATGCATAGTCCGCAACTTTACCTGAATGAGTTTTTACCTTTTCTGGGGCCGAGAAGTACAGCCAAAAAATCTTCCTCGTCCGGAAATTCAATGAAAGCGGCTTCCAAAGAACTGAGCAATGTACTGGAGGTATCAAAAATGAATATCAACCTCACTGTGGGCAAGGCTATCTATGATAAATTCCTGGCAAAAAACCTGGTTGCAGACATTTCACTCCGTGGCAAGGGCATTTATTTTGATAAGATCAGTGTGGCACATGCCAATGGAACGCTGGCACTGACGGGCAGTATTCTACAGGAGCCGGCTTCAAATGCCTTTAAGATCAACTCTAAAATCAGCCATGTGAGTGTTAAGGATTTCTTTTATGCATTCGACAATTTCGGCCAGAACAGCATAACCAATAAAAACCTGAAAGGTTACCTTTCTTCACTGGTGAATATTTCAGGTCGCATATCACATTCAGGCAAAATCCTGCCCCGTTCAATTGGTGGTAAAGTGGTTTTCAACCTCAACAATGCTGCACTGGTAAACTTCGAGCCGATGGTTAAGGTTGGAAAATTTGCTTTTGCCAATCGAAATATGTCGAATGTTGAAATTAAGAACCTGGATGGGACATTAACCATTAAGGGTGATAAGGTAGAAATCAGCCCGATGCAGGTGAATTCCAGTGTACTGAACTTCAATGTTAAAGGTACTTATGCGCTCGGGAATGGTACGGATGTGGCAATGGATATCCCCCTGAGAAATCCTAAAGGAGATGAAAACCTAACGAATCAGGAACGCAGAGCTGCACGAATGAAAGGAATTGTGCTTCACCTGAAAGCGGTTGACGATGATAAAGGCGGAATAAAAATCAGGTGGAATAAGGACCATGATTAAGAGATTTTAAAAATCCAGCGGGCCAAGCCTGTTCATATTTCTTAAAATCAGATACTGGCGGTGCCTGATATATGGTGTTGCATTTTTCGGCGTCCATCTCCGGGGATTTGGAAAGCATGAAGCAATTAAGGCCGCTTGTCGTTTAGTTAATTTGGTGCATGATTTACCATAGTATTCCTGAGCAGCCGCTTCGGCGCCATATATGCCGTCGCCCATTTCGATTACATTCAGGTAAATTTCCAGGATGCGTTCTTTGCTCCAGAAAATTTCGATAAGCAGTGTAAAATAAGCCTCAAAGCCTTTTCTAATCCACGATCTGCCCGGCCACAAAAACACATTCTTAGCCGTTTGCTGTGAAATGGTGCTTCCTCCTTTTACTTTTTTACCCTTCGCATTACTGGCAAAAGCCTTTTCAATGGCCTTCATATCGAAGCCAATATGTTTTAAAAAGAGCTGATCTTCGGCAGAAACCGCAGCTCTTTTAATATTATCAGACATATTTTCGAAGTCTACCCACTTTTTCTCTGTTTTAAAAGGCTTTCCGTCGGCCTTACGCTCTATGTTCCTCAATACCATTAAAAGCGTAATGGGTGGATTAATGAAGCGGTAAGCAATTACCCAGATCACCGAAACCATTAAGAAATAAAGAAATACCTTAGTTACAATATTGGTAATTTTTTTAAGTAAGGGATTTTTTGCTTTTGAGTGGGTTGAACGGGATTTAGCCATGAGGCAAAGGTAAGAAAATCTTAAAACCTCTGTATAATGTAATCATCGGTTGAAAGCAATTATGATTATTATGAATTGAGCTAAACATATTTGCATTATAATCGTTAATTCAAAAACAGAAATATCATGAGTATTAAAGTTGCCCTGGTAACAGGAGGAAGTAAAGGAATAGGATATGGTGTTGCGGAAGCGCTTTTAAAAGCAGGCTATAAAGTAGCCATCACCTCAAGAACTATTGATAGCGCAAATGAAGCCGCTAAAACACTAGTTAATAATGGCGATATCCTAGCCATTGAAGCAGATGTTAAAAATTTTCAGTCGCAACAGAGCGCAGTAAACCTGATCATCGAAAAATGGGGACAATTGGATGTGCTCATAGCCAATGCAGGTGTGGGCGCCTTTGCCCCTATAGATGAAATGGACGTCGATTTGTGGCACGACATCATTGATACCAATTTAACAGGGGTATTTTATAGCATCAAAGCCTCGGTAGAAGAAATCAAAAAGAGTAAAGGCAGTATCTTTACGATTTCAAGTTTAGCCGGCACTAATTTCTTCGCCGGCGGATCGGCCTATAATGCGAGTAAATTCGGTTTAACAGGTTTTACCCAGGCGGTAATGCTCGATTTAAGAAAATATGGTGTAAAGGTAAGTACCATTATGCCGGGTTCTGTAACCAGCCATTTCAATGCACACAACCCGGATGCTGAAAACGATGCCTGGAAAATACAACCGGAAGATATGGGTAAGCTTATTGTAGACCTCCTGGCAATGCCGGCGCGTACTTTGCCAAGTAAGGTAGAAATCAGACCCACTACGCCTAAGGGATAGTGGAGAACGGAGATGTGAGAATCGGCTATTTAAAAAAAAGTCTCCTGATAAACATCAGAAGACTTTTTTTATTCCTTAATGGGATTGCTTATTCAGCGATTACTTCGAAAGGAACCTGAACTTTCACTTCTTTGTGTAAGTTTAAGTTAGCAACATACTCGCCAACAAATTTTGGTTCAGTTTCGAAAGTAATACGACGACGATCTACATCAAAACCTTGCGCTTTTAATGCTTCAGCGATCTGGATAGTGTTAACTGCTCCAAAGATTTTTCCGCTTTCGCCAGCTTTAGCACCGATAGAAAGTTTAACGCTAGTTAAACGCTCTGCTATACCTTCAGCATCTTTCTTAATTTTATCTTGTTTAAATGCAGCTTGCTTTAAGTTTTCAGCTAAAACTTTTTTAGCAGAAGAAGTAGCCAAAGCAGCAAATCCTTGAGGGATTAAATAGTTACGGCCATAACCTGGCTTTACTGTAACTAAATCATCTTTCTCGCCAAGGCCTTTAATATCTTGTTTTAAAATAATTTCCATATCTCTGAGCCTCCTATTTTAATTGATCTGCAACGAATGGTAACAAACCGATGTGACGAGCACGTTTAACAGCCTGAGCCACTTTACGTTGGAATTTCAACGAAGTACCAGTTAAACGGCGTGGTAATAATTTACCTTGATCGTTGATGAATTTCAACAAGAAGTTTGCATCCTTGTAATCGATGTATTTAATACCGTTTTTCTTGAAACGGCAATATTTTTTACGGTTATCCTCTACTTTAGGGGCAGTTACGTATTGAATTTGTTCTCTTGCCATTACGCTGCAACCTCCTTAGTTTTTTTGTTAAAAGCACCACTACGCTTTTTCTCATTGTAAGCAACAGCGTGTTTGTCTAAACGGATAGTTAAGAAACGTAACACACGCTCATCGCGTTTTAATTCAAGCTCTAATTTTGCGATCAAATCTCCTGAAGATTTATATTCAGTTAAGTTGAAGAATCCGTTTGATTTTTTCTCAATCGGATACGCTAATTTTCTCAAACCCCAATTATCTTCCTGGATAATTTCGGCACCGTTATCAGTAAGAACTGCTTTGAATTTAGCTAATGCCTCTTTCGCTGCCTCTTCTGATAACAATGGGGTTAGAACGATAACAGTTTCGTACTGATTCATTGTTATAAATTATGTTTTTAATTTTTTAATCCCGAGGTATATTACGGGGTTGCAAAAGTAACAATATATTTCTTTAAATCAAAGTGTTGAATACAAATAAAAGCCAATGCCCGCATAATCTATGAATGCAGGCATTGGCTTTATCTTACAGATGATCCGTATTTTATTAATATCCCGGGTTCTGGGTAAGTTTGTTGTTCAACTGAATTTCCCGGTTAGGAATAGGATACAATGCAAGTGTGCTTACAATATTCCCAATCTGACCATTTATTGGCGGGTAATTAGTTTTATGAGCCGTCATGGTAGGCACCATTATTCCCCATCTGATCAGATCAAACCAGCGTTCCCCTTCAAAACAAAGTTCTATCCTGCGCTCATGGTAGATAGTTGTTCTGGCATCTGCCTGCGATAAGCCTGATTTCGGTGCAAGATTTGATCTTGTTCGTACCAGATTCAATTGTGTAAGCGCCTCTGTTGTCTTATTATTCTCATTTAAAACCTCAGCATACAACAACACAACATCTGCATAACGTAAAACAGGCCAATCATTATCCCCTTCGCTATTTGCACCAACGCTTTGATAAATAAACTTTTTAGCGTAATAATATACCAGCGTACCTGAAGAAAACACGCCGATGGCGGTATTTAGACGATTATCTCCCGATTCAAAAGAATTATAAAGATCAGGTGTACCGATATTATTACTGTTTCCGGTAACAGCGGTAATGGTGGTTCCGGATGGCTGAGGCACAAAGTTCCTGGCGAAGGTATTGCCTTCACCAAATCCCCCGCCAAGGTACTGCACCGAGAAAATAATGTCTCTGTTATTGTCTTTTCCAAGTCCGAAAACCTGATCGTATGGCAATAATGTACCGGCAGTAGCTACTACACCGGCCAATATTGGTTCGGCCTGTGTGAATTTTTTCTCAAACATATATACCTTGCCCAGCAATGCATTTGCAGCAATACTGGTTGCCCGGCCAATATCAGTACCGGTATAACTTGCCGGCAATACTGCTGCAGCTTCAGTTAAATCTTTTTCAATTTGCGCGTAAACCGCTTCTGCAGTAACCCTGTTATAGGAATAGGCCTGCGATTCGGATGTGATTTCGTTTAATACCAAAGGAACCCCGCCAAACATCCTCACTAAATTAAAATACATTAAAGCACGCAGAAACTTTGCCTGACCGATATAACTATTGCGGTTAGCAGCAGTCATGGTTGGAGTGTTTACATGATCCAGCACGATATTCGCATAGGCAATAGTAGCATAAAACCTCGTCCACGCATTTTGCAGATTGGTAGATCTCGATGTCCAGGTGAGCTTATCCTGCTCCCCGTAAAGCACTTCACTCTCTCCATAGGTCTGCGTATTATCGGATGGAATTTCACCGAAACCATACTGCTCATTATAAATTGGACGAAGGCTGCTATAGGCGCCGGTTAAAGCCGATTTGATATCAACTTCGGTATTGTAAAATGTGCTTACCGGAATAATGCCCTTTGGGGTAAGCTCTACGAATGATTTTTTGCAGGATGTGATTACCACACTTAAAAGGAGCATGGAGATACTGCATATGGTTAGTTTATTGAGTTTCATATTTTTTTGTATTAAAGCCATTAAAATCCAAAATTGATACCCACAATAATGGTACGTGCAGTTGGGTAGGTACCCTGATCTACTCCCGGTGTGGTAGGATCGCTTCCCATTACGTTGGCTTCAGGATTGTAGCCGGAGTATTTGGTAATCAGGAAAGGATTTTGTGCAGTCACATAAAATCTGGCAGACTTTATCGAAAGTTTACGCAAAGCATTTTCTGATAAACGGTAACCTAAAGTAATGTTTCTTACCCTTAAATATGAACCGTTTTCAATACTCAGACTGGATAATGCCGGCCCTGGAAGTGAGGCTGTTGAAACAGGACTTGGATAAAGCACATCCCTGTCTGGAAAAGCGGGATCGAAATAATTATTAAAATATTTGCTTAACGAATTTTGATTGTGGTTACCGGTTAATGTCTGACGGTTATTCCCGTTAATGATGTTCACACCCTGAACCCCCTGAACCAAAATACTCAGGTCGAAGTTTTTATACTGGAAACTGTTGGTTAAACCATATGAAAAATCAGGCAGTCCGTGCCCAAGCGCCGTTACATCATTTGCATCGATTTTGCCATCACCATTCTGATCTTTGATAATCACATCCCCTACACTGTTTCCGGAAGTAGCTTTTGGATATTTTGCCAGATCTGCAGCATTTTTAAATATACCGATGATCTCGTAACCATACATGATACCCAATGGCTGACCAACCTGCACCTGGTATACATTATTCCAGCCGTTGATAGCCTGTACTGCAGGCAATGCATTCGGACCACCAAGATCTAAAACTTTTGTCTTGTAGGTAGAGAAATTGGCGTTTGCCTGCCACGTTACCTCTCCGAGTTTAAAATTGGTATTTGCAGAAACATCAAAACCCTTATTTTGCAGTTTACCCAGATTAGACTGGAAAGATGAGGTATAGCCTACCGCCAATGGCAATGCTTTATTCAACAACATCCCGTTTGAATTACGCACAAAGTAATCGAAAGTGAGCACGATTTTGTTTTGCAATAAACCTATATCGGTACCAATACTGGTTTGATCGTTCTTCTCCCAGGTAAGATCAGGATTAGCAAAGCCTGTTTGCTGCGTACCAAAAACCCGGTTACTGCCCGAAGCATAGTTACGGTTGAGGGAAATGGAGTTTACATAAGTAAAACTTCCGATATTGGCATTACCCGTACGGCCATACCCCCCTCTCAATTTAAATTCGTTGATACCGATCTTCGCTAAACGCTCTTTTAAAAATGGTTCTTCTGCTAAGCGCCATCCCATTGAGAAGGAGGGAAACAGAGCAAACTTGTTATTTGAACCAAAGCGCGATGAACCATCCTGACGGACTGCTGCAGTGAAAAGGTATTTTTTATTATAATCATAAGTTAACCTGCCTGCATACGATACAAAAGTATTGGCATCAAAAAGTTCAGTACCCACTGTGTTTGGTGAAGCCAAAGGACTTTGAACAGAAGTGGTGGTGAATGTTCCGGGAAGGCCGGCAGT
This sequence comes from Pedobacter frigidisoli, assembly GCF_032678525.1. Classification (GTDB taxonomy): domain Bacteria; phylum Bacteroidota; class Bacteroidia; order Sphingobacteriales; family Sphingobacteriaceae; genus Pedobacter; species Pedobacter frigidisoli_A. Next base: position 387,967 of record NZ_JAVTSE010000001.1, on the reverse strand, counting down.
ATAATTGATCTGCGATTCGTATTTCTGTGCAGAGAATAAGCCCAACAGGTTTAAATGATGCTTGCCGATTTGTTTATCGTAAGTTGCGGTATTTTCCCACACCCAGTCGAAGCTGTTGCGAACGTTATCAGAAGCAAAAATACCTGCCAGCTGAGGATTGGAAGCAGACGCAGTTGGCGCAGAACTATACGCCATTGTGCCGGGGATATAACCGTGCACCTGCTCATTTTCAAGCGTAGCACCGATATAGGTTTTTACTTTCAGATCGCGGATTGGTGTGTATTCCAGAAATGCATTACTCAAGGTACGGAAAGCCCTCGAGCGATTGATAGACTGGCTTAAAATACCAACCGGATTGTAAAAGTTTGAGGCCGAGAAAACTGATGTAGACGACAGGTTGTAATTTAGTTCACGGTCGTAAGGCTGCGCTATATCTCCATTGGCACGATAAACCGGTACAATGGGCTGAAAAGTCAAAGCCTGATTTAAAGGACTTGGCAAGTTCAGATTGGCAACCAGCCCTGGAACACCGATGATAAAATCGGAAGGGTTTGCACCTGCACCACTAGCCTGACCTGAAGAGGGCTGCCTGTATTGCTCTGCATACGATGGCGAAATGGAAAAACCGAATTTTACATTCTTTACGATATCAGCATCCAGGTTCAGGCGCGTATTATAACGGGTATATTCCGTCCCAATCAATACACCCTTTTGCTTGAATAATCCTGCAGATGCACTGAAACGAACTTTCTCACTACCGCCTGCTGCATTAAATTCAAAACTTCTGATGGGTGCTGTTCTGAAGATCTCTTTCTGCCAGTCTACATCCGGCAGGTTGGAGATATCGCCATCTAAAATAGTTGGATAAGGCAGGTTTTTAATCCGGCTAAGCGCCTTTACCTGCTGCACATATTGATCTTTCTTTAAAACATCTATAAAACGGGTTACTTCCTGAATACCGGTATAGGCCGAAACGGAAAATACCGTTTTACCAGATTTACCTCTCTTAGTGGTAACCAAAACTACCCCATTAGCGGCTCTTGATCCATAGATAGCAGCCGATGCCGCATCTTTCAGTACTTCTAAAGATTCTATATCACTGGGATTAATCAGGTTAAAGTTTGAAGCAGTTTCCAAAGGATAGCCATCGACAACATACAAAGGGTCGTTTGATGAACTCAATGAACTCACCCCCCTTACCCTGATGGTTGGTGCGGCTCCTGGCTTGGCTCCCTGATCAGACTGAACCTGTACGCCTGCTGCCAGGCCCGCTAAGGCCTCGCCCGGAGTACTCACCGGCTGATTGCCAATGTTTTTTCCTTCCACTTTTGTGATGGAAGAAGTTACTGTTGAGCGCGACTGTGAGCCATAACCCACTACAACCACATCACCAAGCGATTGTGGCGTTTCAGATAAGGAAACATTTATCACCGTTTTTCCGGATATCGAAACCTCCTGGGTAACATAGCCAATGGAAGAAAACACCAGTGTGCCGGTTCCCGCAGGGGCTTTAATCACATAGGCTCCATTAGCATCTGTTGTTGTGCCTACCTTGGTACCTTTATACACAACACTCACTCCTGGCATTGTGCCACCTTTCACATCGCTAACAGTTCCACTAATGCTGACCTGCTGAGGTGCCTGCACTTCTATCTTATTTTTTTTCTTAATTACAATTGTTGCATCATCCCCGAACAGGAGTTCTACCGGTTGTCCAGCGAAACAGGCATCGAGCACCTTTTGTAATTGTACATCCCTGACTTTTAAAGTAACCGGACTGGCAGTATTCATCACAGCAGCATCACAGATGAAGTTGTAGCCGGTTTGTTTGGTTAGCTGATTAAGTACTTCCCTTACAGGCGCATTTCTAACATCCAGCGTTACCTTCTGGCCAAAGCTCGATGCGCGTACCTGAAAAAAGAACACCATCGTCAGCATGATCGTAAGTCTCATAATTAATAGGATTTTTTGCCTATAGGAAGGCTGATCCCCACACTTAAGTGCAGTAAAATTTTTATACATTTGGTTAGGATTTTTAGTTATTATTTGGAAAAAATGATTGCTTTATTCCTTTAGCATTTTGCTATTAATGCCGGAGGTGGTCGTAACACTTCCGGTTTTTGGATTTAATTATAGTTGCGTATTTATTTTGCGATAACGGTTACCCTCCTTTCTTTAACCGAAAAATCAACTTTATCCAGCATTTCGATATTTTTAAGCAAACTTTTAAGCCCTTTTGAACGGGAATAATTCCCCTCAATATTGATATGATCCATGTTGCCTTTATAATCTACCTCAACATCATACCACCTGGAAATCTTTTTCATTACTGATGTGATGTTCTCATTGCTAAAAACAAACAGCTCATTTTTCCAGGCCATCACCTCATCAATATCTGCCTGTTTCACCATTAACCGGTCATCCAGATTGTTGACTACCATTTCACCGGGCTTTATCAATGCACTTTTATTTTTAGTATTTACTTTAACGGAGCCCTCCAGAAGAGTAGTTGTAATATTCTGATCGTCTTCGAAAGCACTGATATTAAAATGCGTACCCAGAACTTCAACTTGTTGCCTGCCGTTCACATCAATAATAAAGGGCTTCTTTTTATCTTTTGCTACTTCAAAATACCCTTCTCCACTTAGCAAAACCTTGCGGGTATTTCCTGAAAAAACCGTAGGGAAACTGAGTGATGAGCTGGAGTTTAACCACACTTTCGTTCCGTCGGAAAGGGTAATATTATACTTTCCAGCCCTTGGAATGGAAATCTTATTTAATGCAGCCAGGTTTTCGCCTGCTTTTTTATCTTTTGCGGTAAGTACAATACCATCTCCGGATTTTGATATGACACCACTTTGCTGGTCGTTCAATAAACCATTTTTATGCTCATCCAGATGAATACTTTTTCCATCAGCTAAAGTGAGCACTGCATTTGCCGAGCCCGGGGCGATGTCTGCAGGAATAGGTTCGGTCTTTTTAACATTCACCTGCTGATGCTGTATTTCCGCTGGCTTGTAGAAAGAATGGATGAATATGAAAACGAGGATTGAAGCCGCGATGGAAGCGGCAATTCTAAAGGTAATAGAACGAAACCAGATGCGTCTGGGTACTTGTGGCGCTATATCATGGTGAATACGAGCCAGCAACAATAGCCGCAACTGCTCTTTACCAGGGCCGTCAAAATCATGATTTAAACCATTTTCTGACTGGTACGACAAAAGCAAGGAAATTTCCTCGGGACTGCATTTGCCTGCAAAGTATTGCTCACAAAGTGAAAGGTACTGTTCTTCGGACATGACGACTCAATGAAAGTTTAAATTTGGCTATTACTTATATAGATACCGAAACTACAGAGCACACACATAGAAAAGATAAAAAAAATGAAATTAATTAGAAAAGGTACTCCGAATAGCTCAAAAAGAGATTTCCTATTGTGAATTTTAAACATTAGTTTTATTGTATCATTCCATGACAATGACCAAACTTACAGACCTGGAACTATTCGACAAAATTGTTCTTGATGACATGAGCGCTTTTAACGAGCTGTTTAACCGTCATTGGGCGAAGGTGTATGGTGTGGCCATCAGGTATGTAAAAGATGAGGAACTGGCACTGGAAATTGCCCACGACATTTTCGTGAATATCTGGAATAAAAGGAGTCAGCTCAATATTGATGCTTTCCAGAATTATGTAGTCACTTCAGCAAGTTACCATGGCATCAGAAAAAGCAAAGCCTTAAAAGCAATGCCCATCACCTATGTGGAAGATTATATAGAATCCGAACAGAACGTGTTAAAATTGCAACCCTATAGCAGCGTAAACCTGGGGGAACAAAAGATTGCCGAAGAAGAGTTTAACTCTGCAATCGCATCATCACTGGAATCACTTCCAAATCGCTGCAGGGAAATTTACCTCATGAGCAGACATGAAAATTTAAGCATTGCTGAAATTGCACTTAAGCTTGAAATTTCAAAAAGAACAGTAGAAAATCAATTAACAGCTGCATTAAAACATTTGAGAACGGCCATGAAACTTTCAGGCATACTGATTATTTTATTCGGAAGATCTTTCTAATTGGCAAGCATAGTCATTCACAGTTAAGCTCCCTAATCCATAAAAGGCCATAAAACAAAAAAGGAGATGCCTCAACAGCATCTCCCTTTGTTTAGTTTATTGTTAAAAATTAGCGAGTTTCGATTGTTTTCACATAGGTCTGATTGTCATACTTCACAACAAATGTTAAAGCATTACCGTCAGCACGGCTGATGTTGAATTTTTTAGTCAGTTTAGCTTTGTTTTTGAAAACCTGAGTATAAAGCTCGTCATTACTTTCGTTTAGTACCTGCACTTCAACCTCACCAGCTTTAGGTTGATCAAAGTTTAAAGTAATCACATCGTCATCACCTTTAGTGATTACGGGTTTGTAAAGTTCAGTAATTTTCGGAGCTGAAAATAAAGCCTGATTGTTTGCGATGGTGATATCGTATTGCGCTAGTCTTGAACCCGACTCCACTTTCATGGTATAATTTCCGTCAGGCAAAGCATTCAGGTCATATGTTTTAGTTGAGCTTGCTTTAGCAAATAATTTCTGCTCAAATAACACTTCGTTATTTTCACCTAAAATTGACATATTGAAATCATTAGCCTCATTAATTTGAAAACTAATAGTTTTTTCTTTCTCGCTTTTAGATTTTAAAGAAAAATCTCCATCATTTGCCTGAGCAATTGATGATGTTAACGAGATTGCTGCGATTATTGCGAATTTGAATACGTTTTTCATAATAAAATAGTTTAAAGCGTGTACAATTATTTTATGATGCTAAATTATGACAGTTTTTAAAGGCAAAAAGATTCAATATTGATCAATATATATGCTATTTTACCCTAACAACCCTCCATTTGTCATAACCATATCAATTCAGCATATTTACAATAGAATTTTGTTTAAAATTATGAAAACATTAAGACCTGGTTTCGAAGTGGTAGAACCCTCATTTGGAAGTTCATTTACTTATTCTAAATATGTTCAGAACGAAAATAATAAGGCGCACCTCTGGCATTACCATCCCGAAATAGAAATGGTATTTGTGAATGGTGGATCTGGAAAGAGACAAATCGGGAGCCACGTATCTTATTATACTGATGGTGATTTAATTCTCATTGGCAGCAACATCCCACATTGTGGATTTACGGATACTAATACGGGGAATAAAACAGAGGTTGTGGTTCAAATGAAACCTGACTTTTTGGGTACCGAATTTTTAAAACTCAGAGAGACCCGTGGTATTGCCAGCTTGTTTGAAAAAGCGAAGGATGGTATTGCCTTCGGCAGAGACACCATGAAGCTTGTTGGGCCAACGCTCGAAAAAATGCATAATGCATGGCCTCTTGAAAGGCTTCTGGCTTTACTGGGTGTATTAAGGGAATTAGAGCAGGCTTCAGACTATAAAATTTTAAATGCACTGAATTATTCGCTCGAGATGCAGGTGCAGGATAACGACCGCATTAATATGATATTCAATTATGTGAAAGACCATTTTCAGGAGCAAATCAGCCTTGATGAGATCGCAGAAATGTCGAGTATGACGGTGCCCGCATTCTGCAGGTATTTTAAAAAGATTACCAAAAAAACATTTACGCGTTTTGTTAACGAATATCGTGTAGTACACGCCTCTAAGCTACTGGCCGAAAAGCACATTAGCATTACAGCTATTTCGTTTGAAAGCGGATTCAACAATTTCAGCCACTTTAATAAAATCTTTCACGAGTTTACTGGGAAAAGCGCATCGGAATACCGGAATGAGCTGAAGTCGGTGATAAAGTAGCGGAGAATAACCAGCAAGTATTAAGTATCAGGAAGCAAGTATCCCAACTTTTCAACATTCCAATTTTTCAATCCCGCAACACTTAAATTTTTCCTATTTTCGTGCCGATGGAAAATTTTATTGTTTCTGCCCGTAAATATCGTCCGGCTACGTTTGAAACCGTAGTGGGACAACAACATATTACAGGTACATTAAAAAACGCCATCAAAAACAACCAGCTAGCGCAGGCGTTTTTATTCTGCGGTCCACGTGGAGTAGGTAAAACCACCTGTGCACGGATCCTGGCCAAAACCATTAACTGTACTAATCCTACAGCTGAGATGGAGGCCTGCGGACAGTGCGACAATTGTCAGTCTTTCCAAAACGGACATTCCTTTAATGTGCACGAATTAGATGCGGCTTCAAATAACTCCGTTGATGACATCCGCAGTTTAATTGAGCAGGTTAGAATACCCCCACAAGCCGGTAAATACAAAATCTATATCATAGATGAGGTTCACATGCTTTCACAAAGTGCGTTCAATGCCTTTTTGAAAACCCTGGAAGAACCACCATCCTATGCCATCTTTATCCTGGCTACAACAGAAAAGCATAAAATCCTGCCGACCATTTTATCACGGTGTCAGATTTTTGATTTCAACCGCATACAGGTAGAAGATATTGCCGGACATCTTTCTAAAATAGCAGAACGTGAAAATATTGCTTTTGAAGCAGACGGACTACACATCATTGCCCAAAAAGCGGATGGCGGTTTACGTGATGCCCTTTCCATGTTCGATCAGATTGCCAGTTACGCCAATAAAAACATTACTTATAAAGCGGTAATTGATAACCTGAATATTTTAGATTATGATTATTTCTTTAAGCTTACCGGGCATTTAACTGCTGCTGAGGTGAGCCAGACATTGTTGTTATTCGATGAAATTCTGAATAACGGTTTTGACGGTAATAATTTTATCAATGGTTTAGCTACTCACTTCCGTAATCTACTGGTGGGTAAGGATGCTGCAACCATCAAACTGTTGGAAGTTAGCGATAATATCAGACAAAAATACCTCGATCAATGCAGGCAAACTGAACTTTCGTTTTTGTTAACCGCATTGAATCTGGCAAATAACTGCGACCTGAACTATAAGAACTCCAAGAATCAGCGCTTACAGGTTGAACTCGCATTAATTAAGATGTGCCATATACGATCAGTCGTACAACTTGCACAACAGCCTTTAAGCTCTATCCACACAGCAACTGATCAAGATCAGGATAAAAAAAAAACTGATGTCGTAACCGGTACAGCACAAAGCCCACAAGCAAAAGCTGAAAGTGAAAACCCTGTAATAAATATTCCAAAGCCACCAGTTTCCTCACCTCCGCCACCCCCAGAAAAAGCTCAGCAGTTACCCGCAGCACCGGTACCTTCTGCCACGTCTATTAGCATCAACATGCCAAAGAAGAATGTTGGCACCTTAATTCCTTCATTAAATGATTTGGAGCGTTTAGCGAGCGGCGAAGATGACGGTACGCCTAAAACCGTTACCGGAGAGGCAAGAACCCCTTTTACAAATGAGCGACTACAGGAAGTATGGAGCAATTATGTGCAGCAACTCAAAGCTGCTGATAAGATTAATCTTTTTACCATCCTGAATAATTTTCCACCTACACTCGTTTCTCCGGTTTTAATTGAGATATCGGTGGAAAGTAAAACCCAGGAACAGTTTGTGGTGCAGGAATCGGTAGAGCTAATGAATTATCTGCGTAATACCCTTCAGAACTTTGCAGTCGACATTACCTTTAAACAGGTGGAGCGCAAGATTGAAAACAGACTTTATGGCAACAGGGAAAAGTATGAATACCTGGTTAATAAAAACCCTAAGCTGGAAGATCTGCGCAGGCGTTTCAATTTAGACATCAATCCCTAACGGGATGCGTTTCCCGGAAAAGTAAATCCGGTTTTGTGAAATAAAAAAAGCAGGAAATGCTTCGTTGCATCATCCTGCTTTTCAATTTATGATTGTTTCGCCAGCTTAAGACCTTCCGGTTTTGATCAGCCAACTATTTTTGGGGTTCATCGTTAATCGGGTAGCCTTCCTCATCTAAATCATCACGATCGTCTTCAGGAGTACGGGCAAGGATTTCATCTTCTGGAGTTAGTTTTACACTCTCGCCATTATCTACATGCATACCCAGTTCTTCAAGGTTGTCTTCGGCTACTTCTTCATCTCTGGCGTACTCATCGCCTACATAAGGGTTAGCCTCGTCATAAGTAGAGTCGTCATCTTTTGCCCCTGCAGCTACCGTTTCATAACCCATCGGGTGATCGTAGTCTCTATCCGTGCCTTTTACATCAAGCTCATAACTTTGCTTGGTTTCATCATAAGCCAGATTCTCTTTATTGATTTCAGGGTTTTCTGTAGTACTATGTATTTTATCTTTCGATCCTTTATCTTCGTTAATTGCCATGGTATTGGTCTCCTATATATTTATACAGGTATAACAAAAGACGGCCAATATGGTTTTATAGGGTAGCTTGAAAATTCAGCGAGACGAGGCGGTAAGAAAATTAAAATCCTGTAAAAAAAGCCCAACCTAAATGAATTCGGTTGGGCTTTGAAAACTATTATTTACAGCTAAACTTACAAAGAAGCTAATGCTGAATTTAAGGTTTCACTCGGACGCATCGCTTTTCCAGCTAATTCGTCACTTGGATGGTAATAACCACCAATTTGTTGCGCTTTACCTTGAGAGGCTATTAACTCTCCAGTAATTTTAGTTTCATTTTCAGTCAGCACTTTTGCTAAAGGAGCAAATCTCGCTTGCAATTCAGCATCTTTAGTCTGTGCAGCTAATGCTTCAGCCCAATATAAAGCCAGATAGAAATGAGAACCGCGGTTATCAATAGTACCCAGTTTTCTGCCCGGCGATTTATCTGTAGCTAAGAATTTTGCATTGGCCTCGTCCAAAGCATCGGCTAACACCTGCGCTTTAGGGTTATTCTGAGTTTGTGATAAATGCTCTAATGAAGCTTGAAGTGCAAGGAACTCACCTAATGAATCCCAACGCAAATAACCTTCTTCTATAAATTGCTCAATATGTTTTGGAGCCGAACCACCTGCACCGGTTTCAAATAAACCGCCACCATTCATTAAAGGAACGATAGAAAGCATTTTCGCAGAAGTACCTAACTCTAAAATCGGGAACAAATCTGTTAAATAATCACGCAATACGTTACCTGTAACTGAAATAGTGTCTTCACCTTTACGAATACGCTCTAAAGTAAACTTAGTCGCATCAATAGGTGCAAGAATACGAAGATCTAAACCTGTGGTATCGTGATCTTTCAGGTAGTGATTTACTTTAGCGATGATTTCTCTGTCGTGCGCCCTGTTCTCATCTAACCAGAAAACAGCAGGTGTTTCAGATAAACGTGCCCTGTTAACGGCCAGTTTAACCCAATCCTGAATTGGAGCATCTTTAGTCTGGCACATACGGAAGATATCTCCTGTAGCGACTTTCTGATCAAAAAACACCTTACCGTCAGCATCAGTTACACGGATTACACCGTTAGCAGCAGCCTGGAAAGTTTTGTCATGTGATCCGTACTCTTCAGCTTTCTGAGCCATTAAACCAACGTTTGGAACCGTTCCGATTGTAGTCACATCGAAAGCACCATTCGCTTTGCAATCTTCAATGGTTGCAGTATATACTCCAGCATAAGAACGGTCTGGAATTAAAGCAATCGTATCCTCCAGCTTACCTTCTTTATTCCACATTTGTCCTGACGTACGGATCATGGCAGGCATCGATGCATCCACAATCACATCACTTGGAACATGCAGGTTGGTAATTCCTTTATCAGAATTTACCATGGCTAAAGCAGGTCCGTTTGCGATGGCTTCTGCTAATGCAGCCTCAACTTCAGCCTGCTGAGCATTTCCGGCGATCTTGGAATATACATCACCTAAACCATTTCTGGTATCGATATTTAGTGTTTTAAACAGCTCTGCGTATTTTGCAAATACATCTGCAAAGTAAACTTCAACAATGGCGCCGAAAATGATGGGGTCAGAAACCTTCATCATGGTAGCCTTTAAGTGTGCTGATAACAATATGCCGGCAGCTTTAGCTTCCTCAATTTCTTTGGCAACAAAAGTTTTCAATGCCGACAGGCTTAATGCTGAAGAATCAATCACTTCACCCGCTTTAAGTGGAGCAAGGCCTTTCAATTCAGTTACCATTCCATCTTCCCCGACAAATTCAATTTTAAACTGGGTAGCCGATTCTATAGTTGTTGATTTCTCAGAACCATAAAAATCACCCTCAGTCATGCTGGCTACTTTGGTTTTCGAATCTGCAGACCATTTACCCATTGAGTGTGGATTCTGTTTTGCATAGTTCTTAACCGCCTTTGGTGCCCTGCGGTCAGAGTTACCCTCACGTAAAACCGGGTTTACAGCAGAACCTAAAACTTTTGCATATTTAGCTTTAATGGCTTTTTCTTCTTCAGTTTGTGCATTATCAGGATAATTTGGGAGTGCATATCCCTGAGCCTGTAATTCTGTGATTGCACCAACCAACTGCGGAATAGATGCCGATATATTTGGTAATTTGATAATGTTTGCCTCTGGAGTAGTGGCTAGTGCACCAAGCTCTGCCAAAGCATCACCTATTTTCTGATCATCTTTTAAATACTCAGGAAAGTTTGCCAAAATTCTTCCTGCTAAAGAAATATCTCTCGTTTCTACATCAATACCAGCTGAAGCTGTGAAGGCTTGTACAATAGGTAAAAGGGAGTAGGTCGCCAACATGGGTGCCTCATCTGTTTTGGTGTAGATAATTTTTGATGTATTTGACATGTTTAATTGATTTTTACTGATTATAGTTTAATGAATAGGATTGAATCAACCCTTTTTTAAAATCGTCTAAAGATAAAAGAATCGTGTGAATTAAGGAACATTAACCTGTTATTTATGGAGTTTAAATGTCACATTTTAATCGATTGTATCCACTTTGATGTCTGCGTTTTTAGGATGTAACAGGTTTTATAATTCCTGGCGATTAACAAGCTATAAACGAATAAGTTTTAAATTTTATAAACATCAGTGCTGTATTTCCGTTTAGGTAAATAGAAATTTTATTCCGTGTCCGATCATAAAACCAACAAAACCATGAGTGAACAAAATATAGCACAACTGATAAACGAAAGTAAATTTAGCGAAGCATTTGACTTGCTTAGATCAGGTACAAAACTGCCTGAAAACCTACAGGAACACCACAAGTCACAAATTATTGATCAATTGTTCAGGGCAGCACAATACGATATTATTTTTCATCTGCTCCAAGACAAAACCATAGAAACTGATATATATGAACTGGAAAACTTTGACCGAAGTGTTTTTCAAAGTGTGATCAGACATCTGAAGTCTGACGAAGACGGAACTGCGTTTTTTAAGGATTTTATTTGCCGTTTCGATAATATCAATGATGAGGTGGCCACTCAAACCCTTCTGGGCTATTTCCTGGAAAAACTTGCACCATTAGCCTGGATTCAAATCCTCGCAGATGCAGGCTGTGACACGAATTTTAAAAATAATGCCGACGAAAACTTTATCCATCAGGTGGTAAAAAGCAATGAGCGGCGGTTCGAACTCAACGAAACGGAGTTTAATTCCCTCCGAGCATCGTATGTCAACTTCCTCATTGGACAGGGCCTTGACATTAACGAAGGCAATATTGTTGCCGAGACACCTTTGATCGCTGCCGTTAAATCCAATAAAAAAGAGCTGATCGATCACCTGCTTGAATCGGGTGCTGACCCTAACCATACTGATATACAAGGGAATTCAGCATTCTTTTATGCGGTTGCCCATTTGCAAAGTGATCAACTATATGATGCGCTCCGGGCACATGCAACACCAGATTTTAATCAGGTGAATAAAAACGGAGAATCTTTGCTTTTCGAATATGTGCGAATGATGCAGGGGGGCGAAGCGGGCATCAGCTTTTTGAAAAAACTACTCAATGATGGTGCCGACCTTTATCAGGTCAGTAGGTGGTATAATGCTGATAAAACCCCGCTTGATGTGATTGCAGAAAAAAGTGCGGGAGTACTGGAAGCTGTTCTGGAAACCGGCCAGATCGATATCAACCGTCAGGATGATCAGGGGAATACCCTATTGCACAAAGTTTCTGCATTCAATGTGAATTATGAACCAGATAGAGCGAAGGAGACTTACAGGAAAGTAAAAGTATTACTGGAGTATGGGGCAGATGCAGGTGTTACCAATGATCAGGATCAAACGGCACTGATGCTGGCTTCTGATGACAATTTAAAAATAAAAACTGTTGAATTGCTAATGAAACAATCTTAATTATGTCGATGTCATTTATCATTGCCTGCGAAAGTGGCAAAAGGAAAATTGCTGAATTATTATTGGCCAATGGAGAAGTAGAGGTAGGCTATACCGACGAGAAAGGGCGTACAGCGCTGCACTATGCGGCCCACAGAGGTTACCTGGATCTGGTGAAGTTATTGATTGAGGGAGGTGCTGATCTGGATGATGAAGATCATGCCGGAGAAACGCCGCTTTATTTTGCTTGCCTGCAAAAACAGAAGCAAACTGCACTTTATCTGCTGGAGAAAGGTGCGAAGCCTGCTATTAAAGACTTGAAAGGCAATAGTCTGCTGCACATCACCGCTCAAAGTGGTCAAATTGAAGTGCTGTCAGTTCTTCTGGAGGAAGGGCTGTCTCCCGATACCGAAAATAACGAGGCGGAAACGCCTTTGCTGATTGCCTCAGCCTGGCGAAATAAGGAGATTGTCACCAAACTGCTGGATGCAGGAGCCAGCATCAATTGCAGCAATAAAAATGGCGACTCACCCCTGCTCTTTGCTGTAAAATCAAAATTCATCCCAATGGTTGATCTGCTTATCTCGCACGGCGCTGACATTAATCATGTGAACCACAATGGTGTTTCAGCCTTATTACTAGCCTGCTACGATGCCAACCGAATGTTGATTAAAAGCCTTATGGAAAAGGGTGCGAATGTATTGCATTCCTCGAAAGAAGGCCTATCTCCGGTTTGGTACGCCTGTTCTCATAACCAGAAAGAAATTGTTGAGCTTTTTATTTCAGCCGGTGTTGACGTAAATTATGTAAAACCCCTTTCAGGTAACGACGATTCTATGTATTCATACCTCGAATGGGTAGAGAATTCCAACAATATTTCAGTAGATGCCGCATTTTCCCTGAACAGCAACTACAGCTATGGCGGGGAAAGTATGTTGCACGTGGCAGCGAAAAGTGGTCATCTGAGCATGCTCAAATTGTTAATTGAAAAAGGTGCGAATGTAAATATTCAGGATGAGAGCGGAAATACCCCGCTACACTATGCTGCCGCAAACGGAAAAAAAGATGCTGTAAAGTTCCTGCTTGAAAAGTCTGCAGATCCGGGTGTGATTAACGTTAAAGAACAAAAAGCTATCGATTACTCCAATATCAAAGGCTTTAATGAGATAACTGAATTGTTGTTAAAATTCAGTCCGGCCAACCAGCCATCGGAAAATACCGCAGCGCAAAGCCAAAAACCCCAGCCGGCAGGCGGGGATCTTTCTTCCAAAAAACAAGCTTTGCTCGACTTAAAAGAATTGTTAGATGCAGGCATCTTGTCGCAGGATGAGTTTAATTCTGAAAAAACAAAAATCCTGAATCATTAAACTGTCGGTGATAATACTTATTTTCGGGAAAGGGTACATTCAAAGCAGGTTATTTTCACCAGCCTGCTTTGATTGCAAGCCCCCGAAACGACCCCATTAAATTATCGCCATGAGTAAAAGCTTAACCCTCACCTTTCTAACCATTGCAGTGCTTTTGTACAGTTGCTCTTCTTCAAAACTATATGTAGATGAGGAAAAACGCTACGATGCCGGATCGCTAAGCGGGGCACAATTAGACTCTCTTCACAGCTACCTTAGGGAAAATAACAGGGTTAAACTCAAAGACACGGTCTTCATTAAATATGATTTCAACAATGATGCATGCTGGAATGATCTTAACGGACAAAACCCGGAGTTTATCAATAACGTACGCTGGGCTTTTCAGAAAAACATTATCGATAAGGGAGCTAAACGACCAATGGTATCCATTTATCAATATAAAGAACCAGGCAAAAACTTCAGTGATGTAAAGTCGTCGGGATTGGAAATTGAAACCGATGCTGGTTTTTTACGCAGGATGTTGTTTAGAGAAATCACCACCTGTGGCTCATCAGTAATTGTACTGCCCGACGGGAAGTATCTACTGGTTAAATCTGATCCTCAATTCTCGGCACTGCTATTGAGTGCAAAGGATGTGGATGCAAAGATTTTACACCACCTTGTAAAGACGCCGGAATAGCATATAAACGAACAACCTATCCGGGATTGCTCGTTTCTTTTGTTTCTTTCGCAGCAAACTTCTCAGCCATTCAGATGTTATGATTCAAATAATCAACCCATGATCAAAAACATCACAACATGAGAAAAATCTTTTATTTTAGCTTAAGTGTAGTAAGCTGTACCTTATTTGCCTGTCAATCATCAAACAAAACGGACAATCAAGGTGATTCCACTACCGTTGCAACAGAAAACACCACCTTAGAACTCCCCGCTCCGGATACCACCGCATCAAAAAATAAATTCAGCAAAGTAATTGGCTGGCCGGATGGCAAAACACCTGTCGCTCCTGAAGGTTTTGTTGTCACGAGATTTGCGTCCAATATCAAAAGCCCAAGGAATACATATATTGCTCCGAATGGTGATGTACTGGTGGCCTTATCGAACTCTGAACGCAGTACTACCGAATCGATTGCAAATGCAGTAACCGGAAAATCAAAATCAGAAGTTCCGGGTAAAAGTGCCAATACCATTCTTCTTTATCGCGATGCTGATAAAGATGGCAAAGCAGAAACGGTAAGCACGTTTTTAAACGGGTTGAACCAGCCTTTTGGCTTACTCATTATCGGCGATAAGTTTTATGTGGCTAATACTGACGGACTATGGGTATATCCTTATAAAACCGGGGATACTAAAATTACCAGTACCGGTAAAAAAATCCTGAGCCTGCCAGCTGGGGGTTACAACAACCATTGGACCAGAAACCTGATTGCCAATGCAGATAAAAGCAAAATTTATGTCACTGTAGGATCAGGAAGTAATGTTGGCGAAAATGGCATGGAGAACGAAAAGAGAAGGGCTAATATTCTGGAGGTCAATCCGGATGGAACAGGTGAGAAAATTTACGCCAGCGGACTTCGTAATCCGGTAGGGGTAGATTGGGCACCTACAACTAATATGCTATGGACAGCAGTAAATGAACGAGACGAACTAGGCGACGATTTGGTGCCAGATTACATCACCAGTGTAAAACAAGGCGCATTTTATGGGTGGCCATATTCTTACTATGGTCAGAATGAAGATCCAAGACTTAAAGGCAAAAACCCTGAATTAGTTAAAAAAGCCATTGCACCCGACGTTCCGGTTGGCGCACATACCGCATCTTTAGGTTTGGCATTTTACAAAGCCACGAAATTTCCTGCTAAATACCAGGGAGGAGCTTTTATCGGTCAACACGGTTCCTGGAACAGATCGGCAATATCGGGCTACAAAGTTGCATTTGTCCCATTCAAAGATGGTAAGCCAAGCGGAAAACTGGAAGACTTCCTGACCGGATTTATTGCTGATAGAGATAAAGCTGAAGTTTATGGTCGCCCGGTAGGTATCACCTTAACTCCCGACGGCGCATTACTTGTTGCTGATGATGTAAGTGGAGTGATCTGGAAAGTAGCAGCAAAATAACTCACCTCATCTACAGGTTGCTGAATTTAAACTTAATTTCGGCAACCCTGTAAATTATACCTAAAAATACCATCTTGAAAATACTCTTTACCTTTCTCCTGTTATTCATTTCATATTCCGGATTCTCCCAAATAGTCAAAACCGACTCATCAGCTAAAAAACTGGATGAAGTCGTGGTAAAAGGCTATTATAACGCCCAACCCTTATTAAGATCAGTCTCTGCAGTGAATTTGATAGACAGCAGTTTGATCAGGTTACAGAACAGCAGTTCACTTGTAAGCACATTTAATACCGTTCCCGGAGTGAGAATGGAAGAAAGGTCGCCGGGGAGTTATCGACTATCACTTCGGGGAAGTTTGCTGCGGTCGCCTTTCGGCATCCGAAATATTAAAATCTATGTCGATGATTTCCCGTTAACTGATGCGGGGGGAAACACCTATTTAAATGCGCTGGATTTTGCATCCGTCGCCTCTCTTGAGATTTACAAAGGGCCCGAATCGAGCATCTACGGTGCCAATACAGGTGGCGCAGTCCTCATCAGTCCGGTAAACCTGGATCATGATGAAGTTGGTGCATCTATCACTGGTGGTTCATACGGGTTATTGCATCAAACCTCTAACGTTCAGCACAAATTTAAAAATTACAGTTTCAGTTTAACACAAGGCTATCAGAAAAGTGATGGTTACCGTGAAAACAGTGCAATGAAACGGGACTACCTGCAGACCACGCACAACTGGAATTATAGCAGCAAAGGAACATTGAAATTATTTGCCTTGTACAGCGATCTCAGTTATAACACCCCGGGAGGTTTAACAGCTGTTCAGCTGGAGCAAAACCCCAGAATGGCCCGGCCGGCTACACTCACCATTCCTGGTGCAGTTACGCAACAGGCAGGAATTTATAATAAAACGATATTTGCAGGGTTATCCAATACATTTCTGTTTAATGAGCACTTGAAACATGTGGTTGCGGTATTCGGAAGTTACACCGACTTTACAAATCCCTTTATTACCAACTACGAAAAAAGGTACGAAAGTACGCTTGGGTTGAGAACTTTCCTAGAATACAAGCAAAATTACGGGTCAGTACAATCCAGTTCACAAATCGGATTTGAAAGTTCGTCTACCGGTAGCGATATTCAGAATTTTAACAATGCTGGCGGCACGCCAACCACCATGCAGTCGGCCGATCATTTAAAAGCAAACCAAAACTTTGCTTATGTGCGGTTAAATTTTAACATCAGTCAAAAGCTTTTGATTGAGCTGGCCTCAAGTGTAAACTTTTTCAGCTATAAATATGAAAGTTTTTTCCCAACGCCAATAGCCGAACAGCAACGCAGTTTCGATGCTGAATGGATGCCGAAGATCGCTGCTTCGTATTTGTTAATGCCCCAATTAACGGTCAGAGCTTCAGTAAGTAAAGGCTACTCCACTCCTACTGTAGCTGAGGTACGCTCGTCAGACAATAATATTAACAACAATTTGCAAGCCGAACTGGGATGGAATTATGAGGCTGGATTTCGATATTCTTCACCCAATAAGCGATTCTATGCAAACGCCAACCTGTTCAGGTTTAACCTGGATGATGCCATTGTAAGGCGTTTAAATCAAAATGATGCGGAGTACTTTATTAATGCTGGTGGAACCAGGCAACAGGGAATAGAACTCGAAACAACACTTTGGTTAATTAAAAAAACGCAGGGATTTTTAACAGGGTTACAATGGAGAAGCAGCTATACCTTTAGCCACTTTAGGTTTAATGATTTTGTTAGCGGTAACACGTCGTACAGCGGCAACAAACTCACGGGAGTGCCGGATCATATCCTGATCAATAGTCTGGAGTTTGATTTCAAAGAAGGCGTTTATTTATTTATACAACACAATCATACATCGGCCCTCCCTTTGAACGATGCCAATACGGTAGTCGCAAAAAAATATGATTTAGTAGAAGCCAAAGCCGGAATCAGGAAACTGAATGTTTTTAAGATTCCTTTTGACGTTTTCTTTGGAGTGAACAATTTACTGAATGAGCAATATAGTCTCGGCAACGATTTAAATGCAGCGAACGGACGGTACTTTAACCCTGCTGCGGGAATCAATTTTTACGGTGGTGTTGCTGTAAAACTGTAAAATGCTCATGCCCGATTGGGCATGAGACATTTTAACACGCCGCCTCTCAACGCTATAACATGAACAATCGCTAAAAAATTTATTATAACACTGAACACTTTTAAATTCCCCCATGATGTCCGGTATGGGGGCAATTTAAAACAACCACTACTTACTCAGTTCTGCTGCCCTCACAGAAAGTTCGTTTACGATAATTTCGGTAGTAAAACGGCGGGTACCATCTTTGGCTTCGTAACTGCCAGTCTGGATCCTGCCTTCTACAGTTAAAAATGAACCTTTTTTAATTTGTGCTTCTGCTTCGTCAGCTTTTACATTCCAAAAGGTCAGTGTAATCCAATTTGTTTTACTTACATCCTCTCCTGAGCCATTTCTATAGTACTCATGCACGGCCAGGTTTACTCTCGCCAGTTTCTGATTTTCCGATAACTGTTTAACTTCAACGTCTGCACCTGCAAATCCACTCAGTGTTACTTTGTTAATTCCATTTTCCATAATAATTCAAATTAAGTTTCTAAATGTTTAACGAACAGTAGCCACCGTGGCTACCGACAAAACAAAGTTGAGGTATATGGAAAACTTACTCGGGTATTAAGTATTTATAGTCGTTTATAAACGTTTACAAACAAATAATATCGGTTTAAAGTCAATGTAAGCAGGGTCTGCAAAAAGTTATTTAAGTATTGATCATGCCCAAATATGTTGAAGTCGCAATGGTCATTCTATCATCACTAATGAAAGAAACCCAGAGATGATAATTTCTGCCT
Organism: Pedobacter frigidisoli; assembly: GCF_032678525.1. GTDB lineage: Bacteria > Bacteroidota > Bacteroidia > Sphingobacteriales > Sphingobacteriaceae > Pedobacter > Pedobacter frigidisoli_A. The sequence goes on along the minus strand of NZ_JAVTSE010000001.1, from coordinate 369,417 downwards.
GCAGTGTAATGTTTGTCCAAAATAAGTTGCTGATAGCCAACATCCCTCCTGGCTGCACTCAAACATGGCTGGGCATCGTCGTTCTCCACATCATAAACCAGGAACAAAAGCTGATCTTTTGAAGAGGCATTTCCGATGCGGCTGTTGTCTGTCCAATGAATATGAATACCATCGTCATCATGCCTCACAACCTCATCCACTATTCCCGGCAGGCTACCATGAGAAATTTCAACTTTTTCATACATGATCTGCCCTTCGCTGTTTAAAGCGTTGCGCAAAATATTTGATTTCGCTACATTGTGCGCGGACATTTGATTTTTGATTCCTTCGAGTCGGTAAGTAATCCTGACAAAGGATGTAATCATCTTCAGGAAGTGCTGAACTGTTGCGAAGCGATCCCGGCAGGTTTTTTGCTTTGCTGAAGGCTTGCGTTTTTTCTTAGGTGCTTTAGATAAGCCCCGTACTACCCATTTACCGTAACGTTTGTAACCTACAACGCTACCAAATTTGCCGCTAACTCCTCCGTTAGGGCCATCTACCATAATTCCCATAGTCAATCTTGTTTAAATGTTAAAAAATAAACAGGGATGATCGATATTCAAATATAATAAAGATTTGAAACAAAACAAGATACATACTATTGATGATCAGGATTTTAACACTCATGACTGTCACAATAGTGTCTGGAATCTGAAGTGATTCCGAAGAGATCCTGTGTAGGTAGATATTACTCCACGCAATCTTTTTTTATCTTCTATCATTTTGGGGTTCAGTTTATGAATGATTTTTTTTATTTTTTTTTTTGAATTTCAATCATTCTCTTTAAATTAGGTCATCATCCCATAATAAAAAACCGAATTATTATGGAACGCTCCTGTTTAGATTGCGGAGGCCTCGTTAGAGGCCGATCCGACAAAAAATTTTGCGATGATGCTTGTCGCAACAACTACAATAACCGCCTTCATGCGGAACATGACCTGATGGTGAAAAGGATTAACCAGATCCTTCGCCGCAACCGGGCCATTCTGATCAGTATGGTACCTAATGGAAAATCTAAAATTGCCAAAAGCAAGTTAATGAAAGCAGGCTTTGATTTCGATTACCATACCCACTATCTGCATACTCAAAATGGCAAAACTTATTTCTTTTGTTATGAATTTGGCTATCTTGATCTGGCAAATGATGAGCTCCTGCTGATCAAAAGGGAAGAATATAAATGGAAACAGGATAAATGAGCTTATAATTAAATAAATGATATTAATTAACATGATTCACTAAAACACATCATCATGGCGACAAATAAAGTAACACTTCACCGGGTTTTTTCAGCGGATATTAAAAAGGTTTACAAAGCATTCACCGATGCAGACGCAATAGCATCATGGCTCCCGCCTTATGGTTTTGTTTGTAAGGTGCATAGTATGGATGTGCGTGTTGGCGGAAAGTATAAAATGTCGTTTACCAATTTTGGCACGGGTAACGGCCATTCATTTGGCGGCGAGTATTTGGAAATTGTGCCTAATGAACGCCTGCAATACACAGATGTATTTGACGACCCAAATTTACCCGGCCAAATGATCACAACAATTGAACTAAAAAAAGTACTATGTGGTACCGAGATGCTTGCAACGCAGGAAGGGATTCCTGAAATCATACCAGTTGAAATGTGTTATTTAGGCTGGCAGGAATCTTTAGACAAACTAAAACGTCTGGTGGAAGCCAATATACCTGATGCATAATACAATAATCAATTTAGGAAATGATGTAGAAATTGTTGATATGCTACTCATAACCGAAGAAAACCGTAGCGAAAAGTTGGCGAACCATATTTCATAAATAGAAAATCGTGATGACAGAATTATTCAAAACGGCTCCGGAATGTGAAATCGTGAGCACCAGAATTTTAGAAGTAAATAAAGAAATGCTTTTCTCTGCCTTCAGCAACAGGAATGTTTTACAGGAATGGTGGGGACCTGAAGGTTTCACGAATACTTTTAACGAATTTGATTTTCGCGAAGGTGGGAGATGGAAGTTTGTAATGCACGGTCCTGAAAACAGGAACTACCAGAATGAAGTTGAATTCGTTAAGATCGATAGGCCGGATATTATAGCCTGGATAAGGCTTTCTAAGCCGTTATTCAACGTTGTTTTTACATTTAATGAAATGGAAGCAAATAAAACAAAACTTATTTTAAGGATGGTGTTTGATAATGAATATGAATGTAACAAAATCAAAGGATTTGCAATTGGCAAAAATGAAGAGAATTTCGATCGGTTGGAAAATGCGTTAGAGAAAATGATTTAAAATATTGGATGAATGACGATAATTGATACCCAACCTTTAACAATATTCTTATCAATTATCCGTATATTTAATTAAAAACTGTGATGAAGGATTATAAAGATATAATTACTATAGAGCCCGGAAAGCGAGGAGGAAAACCAACAATTAGAGGGATGCGAATTACTGTTAGCGATATTCTTGGCTGGCTGGCTTCAGGAATGACTATCCCTGAAATATTATCTGACTTTGATGAGCTTAAAGAGCAGGATATTTATGCCGTTTTAAGTTATGCCGCAGATAGGGAAAATAAAATCTATCAAATCGCAGTATGAAGTTATTGTTCGATCAAAACATCTCCCATCGAATTTTAAAACTATTAACCAGTTCTTTTAATGGATCCACAACAGTAAAGCAAGAAAGACTTGTAGATTGTTTAGACAAGGAAATCTGGAATTTTGCAAAAGTAAATGACTTCATTATAGTTACTCAAGATTCAGACTTTAATGACTTAAATTCTCTTTATGGATTTCCACCTAAAATCATTTGGATTAGAACTGGTAATCTAAAAACTCAGCAGATCAGCAAAATTTTGATTGTATACCTGGATGAAATTGAAAAATTTATTGAAGATAGTAATTATGGTTGTTTCGAAATATTAACGTTAAAAGAATAACCTTACTATTTATTCGTGTAGATCTCAATATCAATGGATCAAGACCTGGAATATAAAATAATTAAACCTGATGAATCGCTTGCTGATTTTGTGGAGCAATTCTGGTTTCTGAAAAACCATTCCGATCGGGATATCGAAACAACCGGGCTCCCTGACGGCCTTGTGGACATCATACTCAACAAATCAGTTACTCAGCCTTTTCATATTATAGAGTTGGGTGGTTTAACTGAACATGAAAATGCTAAACTACCAGCCCGGTGCATCATGTTTTGTATCAGTTTTAAACTCCTGGCGGTGGAATACGTGATACACCAACCGATTTCGGATATACTTAATAGTGGCAGATTCCTGCCCGATGATTTCTGGGGATTTGCCGAAAGTGATTTTATGGATTTCGAGGCCTTTGTTGACAAGGCCAGTAATAAAATCAAATCGTTGCTCCCGGCAGAAATCGATCAGCGCAAGCGTAAGCTGTTTAATCTCGTGTATCAAACTAATGGTAATATTACCATTAAAGAACTCTCGGAAAAAGTATTCTGGAATTCCAGGCAAATTAACCGCTATTTCAATCAGCAGTTTGGAATTTCACTTAAAGCCTACTGTACCATTCTACGTTTCCGGGCTTCGCTCAACCATATCGCAAATGGAAAGCTATCACCTGAAGGAAGCTATTTCGACCAGAACCACTTTATTAAAGACGTTAAAAAATTTTCAGGTGTGGTACCTAAAGAACTTTCTAAAAACAAGAACGACCGATTTATACTATTATCGGCCATCAAAGACAAATAATTTTGCATCATCATAATCATGCAAACAATGTTAATACAAGATAAACAAATCGCAATTATTGGTGGTGGTCCTGCCGGGCTAACCCTGGCGCGACTTTTACAGCTCAAAGGAGTAGCTGTAAAAGTATATGAAAGAGACCTTCATAAAGGGGTTAGGGTGCAGGGAGCAACGCTCGATCTTCATGAAGGAACTGGACTCGAAGCCATTAAGAGGGCGGGCCTGCTGGATGAATTTTACAAATATCACCGGCCCACAGCGAGTAAAATGTTATTGGTTGATAAATCTTTGGATGTAAAATTTAATGACCACAATTTTACAACAGTAACCGCTGAAACGCGTCCGGAAATCGACCGCGCACCTTTAAGGGAAATGCTACTGAATGCGCTGGCTCCCGATACAGTGATCTGGGACAGTCAGTTTGTTTCCATGGAAAAAGAAAATACAGGCTGGCGTATTTTTTTTAAGAACGGGAGGAATGCTTACGCAGATATGGTCATCGCCGCTGATGGCGCGAATTCAAAAGTCCGCCCCTATTTAACTGATATCAGACCTGTGTATTCAGGCATTACACTTATCGAAGGCAATATCCACCAGGCAGAAAAATACTCACCCAAACTTTTCTCGCTGGCTAATGGCGGTAAAGTAATGGCCTTCGATGAAAAGAAGTTTCTTGGCTACGGAACAAAAGGCGATGGGTCAATTATGTTTGTGGTTAACTTTAAAACTCCGGAAAACTGGCTCAACAATAGCAATATTGATTTCACGGATCGCCAGGCAGTATTAAACTGGTTCAAAACTGAATTCGCCAACTGGAGTGAAGGGTGGCACGAATTTTTTAATAACGAGGAAGTCTATTTCATTCCCCGTCCGCAATATTATTTCCCGCTGGATCAAAGCTGGGAAACAAAAGAGAATCTCATTATTATTGGTGATGCAGCTCACTGGATGCCGCCATATGCCGGTGAGGGGGCAAATGTGGCCTTGCAAGATGCCTTTGAGCTGGCGGAATCTTTAACAGGCAATAGGTATCCGGACCTTAAAACAGCCATTTCAAACTTTGAAAAAGACATGATTAAACGTGGTGCTGCGGCAACCAGGGAGACACTTAATAATGCGGAAAGAATGTTTTCATCTTCTGCCCTGGCACAAATGATTGGTTTCTTTGATCAGGTGAAAGACTTAAAATAATCCATATATTTGCACTTAACAATTATTACTAAGCATGTAGGATTTTCTTCTTTCCAGCCTTAAAGATCAAGCTCACAAAGACGCTTGCTATTTTCTAATCTTTAACGAAAGAATTCATGCTTAGTATACAAAATATCTCCTATTTACATCAGGATAAACATCTGCTATTTGAAAATATTAGTTTAGCAGTTAATCAAAACGATAAAACAGCGCTTATTGGGAATAATGGTTCAGGTAAATCTACGCTGCTCAAAATCATAGCAGGCAGTCTGGAAGTTTCTGAAGGGCGGGTTGATATCGACTCCACGCCCTATTACGTACCTCAAATTTTCGGACAATACAATCATTTAACGGTGGCAGAGGCATTGAAGGTCGATCAGAAGCTTGATGCGCTGAATCAAATTTTCATAGGTAATGTAGCCGAAGAGCTTTATAGCATCCTGAACGACGACTGGACAATTGAGGAACGCTGTAAACAAGCACTTGATACCTGGCAGCTACAGGAAGTTGATTTGATGCAAAAGCTGGAAACGTTGAGTGGTGGTCAGAAAACCAGGGTTTTCCTTGCCGGAATCACCCTTCACAACCCCGACTTCATTTTGCTGGACGAGCCAAGTAATCACCTGGATACTGATGGCAGACAGCTGCTATATGATTTTATCGCCAATTCAACGGCTACACTATTAGTGGTTAGTCACGATCGGAGTCTGTTAAATCTGGTGGATACGGTTTGCGAGTTAAGCAAAAATGGCATTAGTAGCTACGGAGGAAATTATAGTTTCTATTTGGAACAAAAGCAAAATGGCATTAATGCACTACATCAGGATGTGCTAAGCAAAGAAAAGGCCCTCCGAAAAGCCCGGGAAAAAAAGCGGGAAACCTTAGAACGGCAACAAAAGCTTGATAACCGGGGAAAGCGCAAACAGCAAAAAGCCGGTGTTGCCAGGATTATGATGAACACTTTGCAAAATAACGCGGAGAAAAGCAGTTCAAAAATAAGGGATGTTCATACCGGGAAAATAGATGGGATAGCTACCGACCTGCAAACGTTACGCGCATCGTTAACTGATCTGGATAAAATAAAGTTCGAATTTAACCAATCTATCCTCCACAAAGGGAAAGTATTCTTTAATGCTGAACAAATTAATTATCGCTATGCTGATCAGTTTCTCTGGAAAGAAAACTTAAGTCTAAAGATTTACAGTGGAGACCGTATAGCCCTACGAGGCGCTAACGGATCTGGAAAAACAACGCTCATTCGCATTATCATGAACGTGATCACTCCGGTAACGGGAACAGTAAGCCTGGCTGACCATAAAGTTATTTATATCGATCAGGATTATTCATTAATTAAAGACAGGTTAAATGTGTATGAACAGGCACAACAATTTAACGTTTCTGCTATTCCCGAACACGAAATTAAAATCAGGCTGAGCCGCTTTCTGTTTACCAGGGATGATTGGGATAAGCCATGCAGCGCCTTGAGTGGTGGCGAAAAAATGCGCCTGGCATTATGCGTGCTAAACATGAGCAATCAGGCGCCTGACCTCATTATTCTCGATGAACCAACAAATAATCTGGATATTCCGAACATTGAAATTTTAACCGCTGCTATAAACGGATATCAGGGTACACTAATTGCCGTTTCGCATGATATCTCTTTTTTGAATGCGATTGGTGTTGAACGATTTATTAAGTTGAAAGGCTAAATCGGTTAAATCCGAAAGTTCTTCTGTAATCAAAAAATGTTATCTTAGTTTAACCAAAAGACAACTGCTTGAATACAGTCATGAGAAAAAACGTGTTAATCATCATTGCAATACTAATTGCCTTTAGTTTGGGATTCGGTTTTAAGTCGGTCATGGTAAGTGCATCGACATCTCCCGATGACTTTAAAAAAGTAACCGGCATTGGGGGAATTTTCTTCAAAAGTAAAGATCCGAAAAAAATGCGCGAATGGTATAGCACCAACCTTGGCTTGAACACGAATGCCTATGGAGCTGTTTTTGAATGGTATCAGGGTGCCAATCAGCAAAAAAAGGTTTTTCTCAATGGAGCCCATTTTCTGAGCGGACCAAGTATTTTGAGCCCTCTACAAAGGATTTCATGATCAATTACCGCGTTGCAGACTTGAATAAACTGATGGTGCACCTGAAAAAAAACGGCGTAACGATTACCGATACGGTTCAAAACGTCGATTATGGCAAGTTTGTGCATATTATGGATAACGAGGGCAACAAAATAGAGCTCTGGGAACCGAATGACATAGCCTATGAAAAGTTAGGCAAACAGATGGGTAGTAATACTACCATGTGATGCAAACATTAAAGGCAATGATCAATCTTTCTTAAATTTCTATTTCAATAGCAGATGAAATTAACAGCAGAACGAAACGCAGAACTATTAAGTATTTTAAAAAGCAGATTTGAAAAAAACAGCGACCGGCACGTGGGCCTCGATTGGAAAGAGGTTCAATCGAGGCTCGAAGCAGATGAAGGAAAGCTATGGTCGCTGAACGAAATGGAAATTACCGGTGGAGAACCAGATGTAATTGGAAAGGATGAAAACACGGGTGCCTTTATATTTGTAGACTGCGCAGCGGAAAGTCCGAAAGGCCGGCGGAGTATTTGTTATGATCATCAAGCGCTGGAATCAAGAAAGGAGCACAAGCCGGCGAATAGTGCCGTTAATATGGCCACTGAGATGGGTATAGCAGTACTGGATGAGTCTGGGTACAGGACTTTGCAGCAGCTGGGCAATTTCGACATGAAAACTTCCAGCTGGGTAGCAACACCCGCGGAGATCAGAAAACTTGGGGGAGCAATATTTTGCGACCGGCGCTATAATACCATTTTTGTTTACCATAATGGTGCAGAATCTTACTATGCTGGCCGGGGGTTTCGGGGAAAACTAATCGTTTAAATATTTTTATTCAATTTATGGTTATCCGATTATTTTAATGAATTTAGTGCACATCTAAATTGTTAAAAAATCAACATGTTGAAAGAGTACAAACTTGGTCATGGATGGAAGGTATTTGCCATCATTTTCTCTCCTTTATTAATTGCGTTATTTGGCATGCTGCTCGTTATGCCATTTATCCCTGCCCTGAATGATAACCTCAGTCCGTCAATTTTATGGTTTTCTGTCCCCCTGTCGCTGGGTATGATGTTTCTGGGGGTTGTAACGCTCCGCGATGCCATCAAGGGTAAGTTTGTAATCGACTTCGATAGGTTGTACAATTTGAGCACGCTGGGCAACCGGGAATTACTTTTTACTGAAATTAAAGGTTATCGAACAGATGATAAGTATATCTATATCGAGCCTAATGTACAACACCTGAAGAAAGTAAAAGTAACAAAATATATTTCCGGCGCTGTGGAAATTGAAAGGTGGCTTGCCGAGCGGTATCCGGATTTAGATCAGCTGAAAGCTGAAGAGGAAAAGGAAGCAATATTCGCAAACAATGATTTTGGTTTTTCCTTTGAAGAAAGAACCGTAAAATTTAACCAGGCAAGTTCAGTAGCTAAGATATTGAATGTTATAGGGGGGCTAACCGGTGCATGGACATTATTTTTCCCTAATCCTTATAAAATTGCGCTATGGTGTGCTATTGCAGTCCCATTAATTTGCATACCGGTAATTAAGTATTATAAGGGTTTAATCAGGATTGACAAACGAAAAGATTCTCCCTACCCCAGCATTTTCATTGCTTTTTTATTGCCCTGTGTTGCAGTATTTCTAAGGGCCTTGCTTGACTACAATATTTTTGATCACTCAAAAATCTGGATTCCGATGTTTGTGATTGCTCTGGTTATGACTGCTATTGTTTGTCTCAAAAATGCAGAGCTTCAATCGGGAGGAAAGAAAGCTATCGGCACCATCGTTGTGTTTACATTATTCAGCCTGGCTTATGGGTTTGGATCGATCATTTTTCTGAATTGTTATTACGACCAATCAACTCCAAAAATGTTCCATTCGAAAATCTTAAGCAAGAGAATCCGTTCCGGAAAAACAACCAGTTACTACCTTGAACTGGAGCCTTGGGGTGAGAGAAAGACAGCAGAAGATGTTGATGTTTCTAAGGATTTTTATTTTGAGGTAAATGAGAGTGATACCGTTAATATTTACTTTATGAAAGGGAAATTTGACATTCCATGGTTTGAGCTTTCCAAATAAATAAGATTGAAATTCAGCTATATAACACATCATTTTTGAAACATCAGATATGGATCTTTTCAATCAGGGTATAAGCGTTTCACCTAATCTGCTGCCTTACGGGGGAACGGTAAACTACTTCGGCAAGCTGTTTCCAACCTCTGTTGCAGATGAATATTTTGACTTGTTGATGAACACCATCGAATGGAAAAATGATGAAGCCTTTATTATGGGTAAACACATTATTACCAAAAGAAAAGTAGCGTGGTACGGTGATAAAGCATTCTCATATACGTATTCAAAGGCATCAAAAACGGCCTTACCATGGACGAAGGAATTACTGAAACTTAAAAGTATAGCCGAGGAGAAAACAGCTACCACATACAATTCCTGCCTGCTAAACTTATATCATAATGGGGATGAAGGCATGGCTTACCACAGCGATGATGAGCGTGCATTGGCTGAACATGCAGCAATTGCTTCCTTAAGCTTTGGTGCTGCGCGTAAGTTTCTGTTCAAGCATAAGCAAAGTAAGGAAATGATATCCGTTTTTCTGGACCATGGCAGCTTACTGGTGATGAAAGATGAAACGCAAGAGAATTGGCTTCACCGACTACCACCTACAAAAAAGGTACTGCGCCCACGTATAAATCTTACTTTCAGAACAATGGTGGTTTAAAAACTCCTTTAAACAAAAATGGCCTGTTTACACACAGGCCATTTTCTTTCCTAGGTATTATCTATTTCTTGAATTCACTGATGTCAACAATCCGGTCTGAATTTCCATTGTACTTTAAAAATGGTGTACCATGGTTATTCGTTGTCCACGAATAATTTGATGCAATCTCATTTTGAATACCCGCTGTGTTGGCCAGCAAACTCGCTGGAACCGTCAGGCTTTGTGTTTCGCCATTACGATAATTAACCTGATAAAGTTCTTTTTCTGTTAAAAACACCAGCGTAGTTTTATCTTTCGAATACATTAAAAACTTGCCTTGAATCCGCTCATCTGGATTTTGTCTTTTAATGGTATTGATTTTCCCACTTACTGAATTTACAATGAAATCGTTATTGATGACAAAGTTCGTTCTGGTAAGCTCAACGAGACCCTGAGTATACAACCCGTCGTTTTTCCCTTTGGAAGCCTTATCAAGACTCATGACCTCCACAGAACCGTCTTTTAAAGCGAACACATAAAATGGCGCGACGTTCCGGGTAGAATCTACAACCTGTGCAACCAATGCCGTATTCTGGCTGTTTACAAATCTGGCATTTCGGAATTCTACAGCCAGCTGATTTTTACCGTACTGGACGGATAAGGCAGTATCACGGTATTTGATTTTGAAATGCTCTTGTCCGTCGGCACGATTCGAATCGATTTTTACTAACGATAGTATGGCTTTTTCTGATTTCGGGATTTCATCAAAAGTCTGGTTTGCAGCTATTGGTTCTGCGGTGTAGGTTTTTTCCAGATTGCCTTTGCAGGCAAATAATGCAACAGAAGAGATGAGGGCTAATAATTTGATTTTCATATATAAATGATATTTATTTTTTGCACGAAGTTATAACCTTTCTCTTTAAGCATTAAAAAATCAGCAGAAATACATAAAATTGTTGCATAACCTCCTATCGGTATTACAGGCAACGTAATACCGTAAGTAATAAAATACAGAAATGCTGCAATAATGGATTAGTTTTTGTGCTTGTAAATGGAATCATTAAAGCCAAGCCATGAAAAACCTTTTCTTTTGTAGTCTCGTTATTTGTTTATTTAGTGCATGTGTTGAAAAAATAGATCCTTCTAAACTTGAAAATACCAAATGGGAGCTCACATCATTACCAGGAATCACGTTACCGGCTACTGCAAAAGCCACTTTAAATTTCGCAGACAGTTTAAAAGTAAGCGGGAAATCGTTTTGTAACGGTTACGGTGGCAAGGCCGAGATTACCGGGGATAAAATTGCCTTAAAAAATTTCTTCGGAACTAAAATGTTCTGCCAGGAAACGGATGCTGCTGAACGGTTTTACCTGCATACTATTAATCAGGTAGATGGCGCGAAACTGAGTAATAATAAGCTTATCTTGTTGAGTGGAAAAAAGACATTAATGGAATTTACAAAAGCGAATTAACGATCTTTAACATTTGCCATTCTGCATTTTTTGATTAAAAATTAATAATTTCGACCTTTTAAGTTACGCCCCAGAAGATGCCAGTGTCTATTACAGCAGATTTAAAGTTCTTTTTTACCACTGTAAAAAATGCATTTGCTTTATTCCAAAAGAATGACCCATTACGCCTGGCCGGCGCTACCGCATTTTTCACAAACTTTGCACTTCCGCCAATTTTAATTATCCTGATCAGATTATTCGGTATGTTTACGGATCGGAGATTATTAGTGACCCATATTTTTGAGCGGCTGGCCAATATCCTGGATCAGGACAGTATTCACCAAATCAGGTCAACCCTTAGAAATATCCGGGGAATTGATCAGGCATGGTATGTAACACTACTCAGTTTTATTTTTTTCCTTTTTGTTGCCACTACCCTATTTAATGTGATTAAAAATTCGCTTGAGCAAATCTGGAATATAGGTTACAAGGATAAAAAAGGAATTATGAATACCTTAAAATCGAGGGCCATTTCAATAACCATAATCCTGCTGGCGGGTATCTTATTTTTCTTTGGGCTTTTAGCTGATAGCGTTCAGGCATTCATAGGTTCTTACCTGAAGTCCAACTCACCATCTTTTGAGCTGGTTTTAACTTCTATACTTAACCAACTGGTATTTATTTTTATCGTCACCACCTGGTTTACCATATTGTTTAGATTTTTGACCAACGGCCGGCCCACTTGGCGGGCGGCGCTTTCCGGTGGTTTGTTAACAGGATGCCTGTTCACTGCAGGCAAATACATCCTTCGGATTTTATTGCCTTTAAGTAACATCAGTAGTATTTACGGGTCTGCGGGATCAATCATTGTGATCATGCTTTTCGTATTTTACTCATCGCTGATATTCTATTTCGGAGCTTCTTTTATCAAGGCACTCAGTATACAAAGCGCTACTCCTATAATCCCTAAAAACGGTTCCTTCGCTTATGAGCTTACCGAAGTGGAACTGGATCAATAAGTTGATGTAGCCAAATAAGCTACTTTAACGCTATAAACACAAAAGGCAGGTTTATTAAAACCTGCCTTCTTCAATTTCGTACGATGAGGATTAAAAAATTCTATATCCCAATCCTACAGTAAATAAATTAAGCTTGGTGCCAGGGTATCCGGATTTGTTAATCTTAGATAAACCCAATTCGTAACGGGCATCAATACTCAGTTTTTTAATGTCGACCGCGGCACCAAACTGCCAGGCCAGAGCCTGGTTTTTAAAGTCCGCTCTAAACACACTTCCAGCTGCATCTTTGAGGCTTTGATTTTCATCTAAAATTAATGAAAACATAGGCCCGGTATTTAATCTTACTCCAACACCTAGCGCTCCAATCTTTGTTCCGATTAATAAGGGAACATCCAAACTGGTAAAGTTAACCCTGTTTACCTGACCTGTCTCGTCGCTTACCAGGTTTGCTTTCTTGCCGGATACATATAGTTCTGGTTGAAAATGCACACCCGCAGCACCAATCCTTGCCCAAACACCACCATAAAAACCTGCACGGTTTTCACTGCTAAAGGTGTTCTCACTATCAAATTTCGAAAAATTTGCACCTGCTTTTAATCCAAACTGAAATGATGGTAAGACCTGTGCGCTGGCGGCAAATCCAAAAAACAGAAATGCAGCTGTTAAAGATAAAAGTTTCATAATTTAAGATGATTTAGATTTCGCTAGCTTGTGGCATTATTGATCGCCTCTTGTTCTTTTAGGGCATCAACATTGTTTTTATCACCAAAGTTTTGCGTTTTGCCTGCAAAGTAATCTAAAATTCCTGAGATTGTTTCCAAGTTATCAGCCAAATTTTGGTGAACATCAGGTAAATCTTTCTCTAACCTGCCGTCGCCAAGCTCGATATTATCAACTTCAATTTTACCAATTTTTTGAATAAGTGCCTGTTGTGAATTTTGTAAATCTTCTAACTCACGCACAATCTTTTCCATTAATTCAAACTTCTTTAAAGTATTCATAGGTTCTTATTTTAAATGTTAAACGTTTCCCTAATAAACCCTTACCTCCTGTTTTTGTTTTATTTTATCTGAATGTTGATCAATCACTTGGAATTACAAAAAACAACTAATAAATTAGTTTAAAATTAAATTCAATGAAAAAGCTTGTCTTATTATTTTTTATTCTGGTGATGATCAGCGAGGGCAGGGCGCAAAATTCTGGTGTGGTTGATAAGGAAAAACTATTTGATTTCTACCAGTCCCAACGATATGCGGAGGCAGGAGAATACTTAAAGGAAGTTTATGGATCTCAAAATGATGATCCAAAGATACTCACTCAAATAGGCTATTGCTTTTTAATGGCCAGCAATTTCCCTGAGGCTGAAAAGTTTTATGTGAAAGCTTATACTCTACAACCAACGAACTTACCAATTCTTTTTAGTTTAGCAAGCATTAATACCAGAAGAGGGAATAACGAAAGAGCAAGAAATTACTATGGAGAAATTGTAAAGGCTGACAGCAATAACTTTAGTGTATATAAATTACTGGCGAATCTGTATTCTCATAAAGATTCCATGCGACTGGTTTATTTACTTAAAGCAAACCGGCTCAACCCCAGTGATGGCGATGTGGCAGATAATCTTGCAGAAATGCATTCCCTTTATCAAAACTATGATAAAGCCTATTCAGTGCTAAATATTGCACTGAACGCTGACAGTGAAAATCTGGTCCTTCAAAGAGCAAAACTCCCTGTGGCCAATCAGCTGAAAAAATACAAAGAGGTTATCATCTCCGGAGAACGGCTTTTAAAAGATCTTAGGGATGCAGGAGTAATTAAAGATGTTGCTAAGGCGTACTATTTTACCCGGGACTATCAAAAAGCAATCAACTTATTTGAAGAGCTTGAAAAGCTGAATATGCAAAATGAGGCCACACTCTATTTTACCTCGCTAGCTTACCGGGCTTTGAAAAATTTCCCAGTGGCTACGGCCTATACTAAAAAAACAATAGAGGAAGCCATATCCCCCAATACCTCGAGCTACTACGGCCTGCTGGGGATGGTGTATCAGGAAAACAATAAATACGACCTGGCCTTAGCGGCTTATAAAAAAGGACTCCAGTTTAAGGCCAATCCAACATTATATTATAGGTTAGGAATTCTCTACGATGCAAAACTGGGGAACAGTAAAACTGCACTAAGATATTATCACCAATACTTATATAACAAGCCCAATTTCACTGATGAAAAAGAGGAGATCAAATATACAAAAGCCAGGATTGCTCAACTCACAACTCCTGTTTCAAATTAAACCAAATCTTCGAATAAGGGCTTTACGTTATCCCAGAATTCATCTAAAGCAATTATCCTGGGTTTGAAAAAAGAAATCAAATCTGGCCAGTGCTGTTGGTTAAACACGCTAACACCTTCGAGGCCGATCCATATTCTGCTTACAGATTTACCATATTCATCGCTGGCATCTTTTTCCCAATCCCATTCTTCACCTAAAGTAGTGGTAAGCATGCTTTTGAATTCCTCGAATTGCTCGAATATCAAATACCTGATATCCTGATCAGAATGGGTAAGCTGAACAGAAACCATGGCCTTTTTATTGGTAACATCCATTTTAAAAAAGATGTTTTTGACACCAGTTCTGTAATTTACCCAATGTACAGTTGATCCGCTTGCTGAAGGTACAGGCTTCATATACTGTCCTAAACTAATCCAAAACTGCTGCTTTAACCTCGCTGCCTCTTCTTTACTATACATGTTTTATTGGTAGAATAATAAATCTGCATTACTGGCAGATTTATGAAAGCGCAAATTTAGAGAAAAAGACCATTATAACAACGCCATCAGAGATATCGGTTAGCGTATTACTGATAGCGTTGTTTGATAATAAATCAGAAAAGTTTTTAATGACTTAGTGATATGGCTGTATTCTTAAAGTTTGCACTCATAATGGTGGCTTCCCGATCCGATCTTTTCCTTTTGCTCTCCTTTCGGAAGGATTATCGTTGCTGATGCATTTGCAGGGACAGACACATCTAGTTTGAAAGTACCATCTATGATGGTCCATGAGGACTTTACGGTACCATAAACGGTTTCCAGTTCGGCCGATGCGCTGGTTAACTTTCCCCCTGGTTTTGGAGCAATTAAAATTTCCTGATAACCTGGTTGATCTGCCACAGGATTAATCCCTGCAATATTTTTATACATCCAATCACCAATAGCACCATAAGCGTAATGGTTAAATGAGTTCATATCTGCGGTCTGGAAACTACCATCCTGCTTGATTCCATCCCAGCGTTCCCATATTGTAGTTGCACCCATTTTAACCGGATATAACCACGATGGATAACTTTCCTGCAAAAGCAGATCGTAGGCCACATTATCATAACCAAACCTGCTCAATACATGGCAAAGATATGGTGTACCCAGAAAACCTGTGGTCAGGTGATTCCCGTAGCTTTTCACATTATCCACTAACCTTTGGGCAGCCTGCTGACGAAGATTTTCAGGCATCATATCAAACTGGAGAGCCAGTACGTAAGCAGTTTGGGTATTGGAAATGAGTTTGCCATTCGGCGTCATATATTCCTGCACATAGGCAGATTTGATTTTTTTAATAAGCGCAGTATATTTCTCCTCATCCTCTTTTTTGCCTAGTACTTTTGCTGCATTGATTAATAGCTGTGTAGAATGCGCATAGAAGGTTTGTGCAATCATATACTTATCCGTAACAGCTGCCCGCCCATCATTATCATCATTCGGACGATAAAACAGCCAATCGCCAAAGTGATTGCCACTGTTCCAGAGATCATTTTTGGAAACGGAGATAATGTAATCTACCCATTTTTTCATACTGGGGTATTGATTTTCAAGCATCCCTTTATCTGCATAAGCTACGTACATATCCCAGGGGATAATGGTGGCCACGTCGGCCCATCCCGACGAACCTGAGTCACTCCGATTGAGTACATTGGGTATCACATAGGGTACACTCCCGTTCGGCAATTGATCAGCACTTACATCTTTCATCCATTTGGTAAAAAATGCGGCAACATTCATATTGTATGCAGCGGTGTTGGCAAATGCCTGCGCGTCCCCTGTCCAGCCTAACCGTTCATCCCGCTGAGGGCAATCGGTGGGCACATCAACGAAGTTTCCTTTTTGTCCCCACTGAATGTTGTGCTGAAGCTGGTTCAGCAGCGGGTTAGATGTTGTAAACTTTCCTGTGGTCGCCATATCTGAATACACTGCTACAGCTTTAAGGTCATCCAGTTTAAGCTCTCCGGGATAACCTGTAATTTTTACATACCTGAATCCCTGAAAGCTAAATGTTGGCTGAAAAGACTGCTCTGCATTCCCTTTTAAAATATAGGTGTTGGTTTGCTTGGCCGAGCGAAGGTTGGTAATGTAGAAATTACCGGCCTTATCCAGTACCTCTGCATGTTGTACATGGATGGCAGTTCCGGCAGGGCCTTTTGCTTTAAGCACCACCCATCCCACCATGTTCTGTCCAAAATCTACTACTGTTTCGCCTGCAGGGGTTTTGAAAATCTTTAAAGCCTTAAATTCCTCATGGGTTCGCACCGGGGGGCCACTCATTCCAACCAGCTTTTCTGTTCCTGAGGGAATTACTGCAACTGCTTTCCAGTCTGCTGATTCCTTATACCCGCCCTGAGTCCATCCCGGAAGTTCGTTTCTGGCATCGTAAGTATCCCCGTCATATATATTTGAGGACCTCGTTGGACCATAGTTAAACTTCCAGCTTTCATCACTACCAATCACCTCTTTGCTTCCATCAGTATACACCAGTTCCAGCTGAAAAAGCAAGGCTCTGGTATCACCATAAAAATGTTTCTGATTTGCAAATCCAATCCTCCCTTTATACCAACCGTCGCCAAGCGTCACACCAATGGCATTTGTTCCTTTTTTTATAGATTCGGTTACATCGTAAACCTGATACTGAATATGGTCTTTCTAACTCGTCCATCCGGGAGCAAAGTAATGATCGCTGATGCGCATGCCATTCATTGAAGCTTCATATAATCCTTTTGCAGTAATGTATGCCGTGGCACTGGCAATTTTTTTATTAAGCTGAAAGGTTTTTCTAAATACCGGACTGGCATAAGCGGTATCGGCACCAGAAACGGTGATCCATTTAGCCGACCAATCTGCAGTTTTTAACCCGGTTTGAAAAAATTGAACGGCAGACCATTTCGACGTATTTCCATGATTGTCTTTTACCCTAAGCTGCCAGAAATATTTACTTATGGAAGAAAGTTCGGGTCCGTTATAGCTGATCAATACCGACTGACTACTCTTAATCTGCGGATTCCAGATCACCTTTTTAGCTACATCAACTAAACGGATTTCATAATGGCTCTGTTTAGTATTTTTTGTATCACTCATCAGTTTCCAGCTGAATCGTGGATGAGGATTATCAATACTAAAAGGATTTACCAAATGTTCAACAGTTAAGTCCTTTACAGCGATTTTCTGCGAAAAAGCATTTCCGGAAAACACAGTGAGAAGAATACCCGTAAAAAGGGCAGCAGAGAAAAAACGATAGTGCTTCATATAAGTGGTTAGGGTTAATTTGTGATTCAACTATACGATAATCAGCATTATATTTCAGCTAACTATCCTGCACCGTTATGAAGAAATAAGCGTTAATTCAACGATAAAACCCCTTATTTATTCATCAATCGGGCTACATATTTACCAATGATATCAAACTCCAGGTTAACCTGATCTCCGACTTCAACTTCCTGAAGATTGGTATGTTCAAAGGTATAAGGAATGATAAATACAGAAAATTCATCGGGCTCAGAATTTACCACAGTTAAACTGATCCCGTTCACACAGGCTGAACCTTTTTCTACGGTCACATTCCCTCCTGCTGCATTGTACTTAAAACGATATTCCCAGCTACCGTCCAGTTCTTCTCTTTTAATACAGATCGCAGTCTGGTCAACATGTCCCTGAACGATATGGCCATCTAAGCGTGCATTCATTTGCATACAACGTTCTAAATTCACTTTACTGCCCACCTTTAACTTTCCTAGACTGGTTTTGTTAAGTGTTTCGTCGATCGCGGTAACGGTGTGACTATCATCTGCGAGGGCAATAACAGTAAGGCAAACGCCATTGTGCGCCACGCTCTGATCGATTTTCAGCTCATGGCTGATTGATGAGGAAATGGTAAAATGAATATTGCTATGATCATGCTGTATGGCTGTAATTTCGCCAAGGGTTTCTATAATTCCGGTAAACATTGTAAAAATGAATTTAATACTTTAATCTGTTTTTTCTCCAGCTGGATGAAGGTGCTCCGATAAAGGGAGGTGCATCTGCATATTTTTCCTCCTGGAATAATTTTGTTGCAATTATTGCCGCAATTAAAGCCTCATCTCCGTTTGCTGATGACAGGTTTTCGGGTTTGAAATATTTACCAACGAAATGCGTATCAAAATTACCGGATGTGAAGGCTTCGTGCTGCATGACAAACTTACCAAAAGCCAGCGTAGTTTCTATCCCGGTAATCTCATATTCTGCAATTGCCCTAACCATTCGTTTAAGAGCTTCCGCTCTATCTTTACCATAAGTGATCAGTTTAGCAATCATCGGATCATAGTAAATTGGAATTTCCATCCCCTGCTCAAATCCGTCGTCCACTCTTACTCCGTTTCCTTTTGGGGTTTTATAGGTTAATAATGTACCGATATCAGGCAGGAAATTATTTGCGGGATCTTCTGCATACACCCTTAGTTCTATGGCATGACCACTGATTTTGAGGTCATCCTGAGTGAAGCTTAATTTTTCTCCGGAAGCAATTCTGATTTGTTCTTTCACGAGGTCAACACCGGTGATGAGTTCGGTAACAGGGTGCTCAACCTGCAAACGGGTATTCATTTCCAGAAAGAAAAAGTCCAGGTTCTCATCGAGTATGAATTCAACGGTACCTGCACCTGAATAACTAACTGACCGGGCAACATCTACAGCACATTTTCCCATCGCTTCTCTGATTTCGGGAGTGAGCACCGAAGATGGGGCTTCTTCCACTACTTTCTGATGGCGGCGTTGAACTGAACATTCACGCTCAAAAAGGTGAATCACATTGCCATAGTTATCCCCCAATACCTGAATTTCGATGTGCCTTGGTGAACTGACATATCTTTCGATGAATACTGAGCCATCTCCAAATGCTGAAGTGGCTTCACTCACCGCGAGCTGCATCTGCTCTTCGAAATCTTCTGCCTTTTCCACAATGCGCATGCCCTTTCCTCCTCCACCCGCAGCGGCTTTTATTAAAATGGGAAAGCCTACTTCAACCGCACGATGTTTGGCTTCTTCAATATCCTCTACTGCTTCTTCAGTACCGGGAACCATTGGAATGTTGTATCTCAGGGCAGCAGCTTTTGCGGAGAGTTTGTTCCCCATGACTTCCATCGCATGAGGAGAAGGACCCACCAGGATCAATCCTGCGTCGGCTACCAGCTGTGCGAAAGAAGCATTCTCTGAAAGAAAGCCGTAACCAGGGTGAATGGCCTGCGCACCGGTAGTTTTACATGCAGCTATAATTTTTTCACCAACCAGATAGCTCTGATTGGAGGGTGCAGGACCGATACATACTGCTTCATCCGCGTATCGGACATGAAGTGCACTCCGATCAGCTTCTGAAAAAACAGCTACGGTTTTAATGCCCATTTCTTTTGCAGAGCGCATGATGCGCAAAGCAATTTCTCCGCGGTTGGCGATGAGTATTTTGGATATTAGTGTTGAAGATTTGGAATCCGTCTGCATAAAATCAGTTGTTAAATTCTATAAATGCAATATAATATCGATAGCCCGGTTGATCATTTCAGGTGTAAGATCTAAATGGGTAACCAATCGAATGGTGCTTGCACTTGTTGTGTTACAATGTAAGCCTTTCTCTTTAAATTGATCTGCTATTTTTTGTGCTGCACCTGCGGCAACTTCAAAAATCACGATGTTGGTTTCAACAGGCATAATTGATTTTACATAACTGGTTCTGGCGAGTGCAATGGAAAGTTCTTTAGCATGATCGTGATCTTGCTTTAAACGATCAACATGATGATCTAAGGCATAAATTCCAGCAGCAGCCAGAAATCCGGCCTGTCGCATCCCGCCTCCGAAAGCTTTTCTGATTTTTCTGGCTTTTGCAATGGTCTGCTTGCTGCCAAGCAGAACCGAGCCTACAGGCGCGCCCAAACCTTTAGACAGGCAAACAGAAATTCCGTCGAAATATTTACCATATTCTGCTGCCTTATCGCCTGTAGAAACCAAAGCATTAAATATCCTTGCGCCATCCAAATGAAGCTTTAATCCTTTTACGTTACATAAATGATGGATGGGCGCAATCTGAGCAAGGGTATAACAAGCACCACCACCTTTATTTACGGTATTTTCCAGTACCACAAGGCTTGAGTTTGGATAGTGAATGTTATCCTCGTTAATCTCAGGTTCTATGAGTTCGGGGGTAAGAATGCCTCGTTCACCATGTAAAAGTCTAACAGATGCTGCTGAATGAAAAGCAATGCCGCCGATTTCATATCGGTAAACATGCGCGGTCTGGTCACAGATCACCTCGTCCATGGGGTTGGTGAAGCATTTGATGCCGATCTGATTGGTCATGGTTCCCGATGGACAAAACAAGCCCTCTTCCATATGGAATGTTGCGGCCATTTTGGTTTCAAGATTGTGAACAGTTTCGTCTTCTCCGAAAACATCATCACCCACTTTTGCACTCATCATCGCATCAAGCATGCCGGGTGTAGGCTTGGTTACGGTATCACTTCTGAAGTCTAAAAATTCCTTATTCATGCTTATGAATTGTAAAATATTTCTTACGGTTTAAAAAAAAGACCAATGCCTTTTCGGGTATAATTTTAAGGTTTTTGGGCGATTAAGCGCTCTATATAGTGTATTTTTTACACACTTAAATTTCTACAACAATAAATTGTTAAAAAATTATTAAAAAAAAGGATACAAAATATAAGAGTTTTTATACTTTTATCGTGCTAAAACCAAAAATAAATAAAATGATAGTAATTGCAGACGGTGGATCAACCAAAACAAATTGGTGTCTGATTAACGAGGCCGGCAGAAAAATTTACTTTAATACCGAGGGTTACAACCCTTATTTCTCCAAAGGAGAATACATAGTAAAATCGCTGAATGAAACTCTGCCAGACCACTTGGAAAGAGAAAAATTGACCGGAGTTTATTACTATGGTGCTGGATGTTCTACACCAGGGAATGTGAAAATTGTGGCTGATGCCATGAAACAGGTTTTCACCAATGCCGATGTGTTCGTTGGCCATGATTTACTTGCCTCTTGCAGAGCACTTCTTGGGGACGAGCCAGGATTTGCAGCCATTTTAGGCACAGGAACCAATTCATGTTTGTACGACGGATCAGAAATCACGATGAATATCGATTCACTGGGTTATTTCCTGGGTGATGAAGGAAGCGGTTCATATATTGGCAAACGCATCCTGAGTGATTATATGAAAGGTTACATGCCGAAAGGCCTGCGCGAAGCTTTTTATGACAATTATGCGCTGACTAACGAAGATATTTTCGACAATATTTACAACAAACCACTTCCCAACCGCTTCTGTGCAAGCTTCAGTAAGTTTCTTTACGATTTCAAAGATTCTTATGAAGATTATGCCTTCAGCACAATCGACTACGCATTCACCGCTTTCTTCGAAGCTTTGGTTATCCACTATCCAAATTATAAAGACCATAAACTGAACTGTGTAGGTTCTGTTGGATATAGCTTCCGTGATATTTTAAGTATTGTTGCCGATCGTTATGAAATGGGCGTGGGTAAAATCATCCGTTCACCAATAGACGACCTGGTACATTACCACTTAGAAATTGCTAAAAAATAAAAGTATTTAGTCTGACAGGCCGATAGCCGATCACTATTAATACAAAAGACCCGGTTTGGAATCCAGACCGGGTCTTTTATTTGCATTGGCAATCTGAAAGCATCAGCGATTCAGATGAAGTTAAAAAGATATTTCCTTACCAAATAGTTTGGCATATCTCCGCTTATCAAAACGGTATAACGTCGCAGCGCGATAAGAAACACCCTTTTGTTTTTCATCAAGTTCCTTAAGTACCCCGAAGCTCACTATTTTTTTTCTGAAGTTACGTTTGTCGAGTTTCTTACCTAAAATCAACTCATATACATGCTGCAACTGAGTTAAGGTAAATTTCTCAGGCAACAGTTCGAAAGCAATAGGCTGGTGTTTAATCCTGCGCTTTATTTTCTCCAGACCTTTATCATAAATTTTCTGGTGATCGAAAGCTAATTTGGGAAGATCGGTAATGGGTAACCAGTTTGCCCGCTTGGCATAAGTACTGATCGGACGAAGCTCCTTATCTCCACCCAAACGGATAAGTGCATAATAGGCCAGCGTAATTACCCTACCCTGTGGATGTCGGTTTGGATCACCAAAAGCATAATACTGTTCCATGTATATGCCGCGTAAACCGGTAAGTTCATATAAAATCCGGGAGGCAGACTGATCCAGACTTTCATCCGGACCAACGATATTACCAGGCAATGCCCACCAATCTTTAAATGGTTCTTCATTCCTTTCAATGAGCAGGATTTTTAATTCCTTACCATCAAATCCAAACAAAACGCAATCTATTGAGAATACTGAATCTAAATGAGGTAAAATTTGTTCCAAGGTAAAATTTAATTATTATTAGCAGATAAAGGTATGACTTTCAAGAATAAGTAAAAAAAATAAAAAAAATTACTTAGTGTAAAAATTACACACTATATTCGTACTATAAAGATGAAGCCAAATATTAAAAATATAGCTGTACTGACTTCCGGAGGCGATGCCCCCGGGATGAATGCTGCGATAAGAGCTGTTGTACGTACCGGCATTTACCATGGCATTAACATGTTTGGGGTAATGCAAGGGTACCAGGGTTTAATTACCGACAACATAAAACCAATGGACGCCCGTTCTGTAAGCAACATTTTACACCTGGGCGGAACGATATTAAAAACCGCACGTTGTCTTGAATTCAAAACTGAAGAGGGACAGCAGATTGCTTATAATAATTTAAAGAAAAACGACATTGACGGATTAGTGGTGATTGGTGGAGACGGTACATTTACTGGAGCAAAACGTTTCTCAGAAACTTTTGGGGTAAAAGTAATTGGCATTCCGGGCACCATTGATAATGATCTGGTTGGTTCGGACTTTACTCTGGGTTATGATACTGCAATTAATACGGTTATTGAAGCGATTGATAAAATCAGAGATACTGCAGATGCACACGACAGGTTATTCTTTATCGAGGTAATGGGTCGTGATTCAGGATGTATAGCACTTAGAAGCTCTATTGCCACTGGTGCAGAAGCGGTATTATTGCCTGAACGTGAAACGAGCGTTACAGAACTAATTGAAAAGCTTGCACTAGGTGCCGCGACCAAAAAGTCTTCCAGTATCGTAATTGTAGCCGAAGGACATAAACAAGGCGGGGCATATGATATTGCAAAAAAGGTGAAGGAAACCTTTGATCATTATGATACCAAAGTAACCATCTTAGGCCACCTTCAACGCGGCGGGAGCCCTAGCAGTTTCGACAGAATTTTAGGCAGCAGACTTGGTTTTGCGGCCGTAAATGCCTTAATTGCAGGCGAAACAGAACAAATGGTTGGTTTAAAAGGCAACGAGATAAAAATGACAAGCATAACGGAAGCGCTTACCTCGCACAGCTTTAAGCTTGAACCTGATTTAATGGAAATGACGGAGGTACTCTCTATATAATGATAGCAGTTGTTTACAGCGGATCGAGAACAGCATTTTGGAAAATAACTCAGAATGGAAAAGTGATTGCTCACTGCAATACTTCAGGTATAAACCCCTGCTTTGTAGATGCCAAAACAACATTACAGATCCTGAATAAAAAAGTTGCCCTGGTTAACAACGCAGAGAATATTAAAAAGATTTATTTCTTTGCGGCCGGTGCCTCCTCACCAGACAGGCAGGAAGAGCTTGCAAAAACCTTATCATCATTTTTCAGATATAGTAAAATATTTGTTCAAAATGATTTGTTTGGTGCAGCGAAAGCAGCATGTTATGATAAGCCCGGTATTGTAGCCATGCTTGGAAGCGGTGCAAATTGTGCCTATTTTGATGGAAAGAAACCGCTGAACAATAACTTTGGCTTAGGCTATATCCTGGGCGATGAGGGATCGTCAAACTATTTCGGCAAGATGCTTCTTAAAAACTTTTTAAGTGGCGATTTGCCTGCCGATCTGGAAAAAACATTCATTAAAAACTACAATTTAGACAGGCCTCAGATTCTGGAAAGAATTTACAATAAACCACAGGTTAATGTCTTTCTTACCTCCTTTTTCGACTTCTTCACTCAAAACATTAAAAATGAGTATATCATTAACATGATTGATATAGGATTTGAAAAGCATTTCGACACTTATATTTTACCTATGGTAGAAAAGTACGGAGATAAGGAGCTGCACTTTGTAGGCAAAGTAGCCGCCGAACTAGAGGAGCGTTTACAGCTTACTGCAAAAAAATATAATCTTGAAATAAAAAGCATTATTAAAGAACCTATAGTAAATTTATTAAAACATTACACTAATTAACAAAAACAATGAGCAAAATTGGAATAAACGGCTTTGGCCGTATCGGCAGACTGGTTTTCAGAGCTGCATTAAAAAGAGGATTAGATATTGTAGCAATCAACGATTTGATCGAGCCAGATTATATGGCTTATATGTTAAAATATGATACCACTCACGGCAGATTCGATGGTACAATTGAAGTTGTAGATGGTAACTTAGTCGTTAATGGTAAAACTATTCGTGTAACTGCAGAGCGTAATCCTGCTGATTTAAAATGGGATGCTGTAGGTGTTGATATCGTTATCGAATCTACAGGTTTATTCTTAACCCGTGCTGATGCAGAGAAACACATCGCTGCAGGTGCTAAAAAAGTAGTTTTCTCTGCTCCTGCTAAAGATAGCGACATCCCTACTTACGTAATGGGTGTTAACCATGATAAATTAACTGCAGACCAAACTATCGTTTCGAATGCATCTTGTACTACTAACTGTTTAGCACCAATCGCTAAAGTGTTAAATGATAACTTTGGTATCGTTGAAGGCTTAATGAGCACGATCCACGCGGTAACTGCAACTCAGAAAACTGTTGACGGTCCGTCTGCAAAAGACTGGAGAGGTGGACGTGGTGGTTTCTCTAACATCATTCCTTCATCAACTGGTGCTGCAAAAGCAGTAGGTATGGTACTTCCTGAATTAAAAGGTAAATTAACAGGTATGTCATTCCGCGTTCCGGTTGCTGACGTATCAGTAGTTGATTTAACTGCCCGTTTAGAAAAACCAGCAACTTATGAGCAAATCAAAGCGGCGATGAAAGCTGCTTCTGAAGGTGAATTAAAAGGCGTATTGGCTTATACAGAAGATGAAGTAGTGTCATCTGACTTCATTGGTGATGATCATGCTTCTATTTTCGATGCAAAAGCAGGTATTTCATTAAACGATAACTTTGTAAAAGTTGTTTCATGGTATGATAACGAGTGGGGATATTCTTCAGCATTAGCTAAATTCGTAGAATACTACGGTACTTTATAGAAAAAAAAAGCTTTTAAGCTAGTTTTCAACCCTTTAAGAGGTGATGTTTTAAAAAACATCACCTCTTTATTTTTAAATACAATATTTATTAATAAATAACGTTTTATTTTGCGTGTGAAATTATATCTTAGATGAAATTTTAGGAAACTAAAACACTATTAATTTTAAAAAACAGATTCAATAATGCAGTTTTAACTAGCTATTATAAAAATTTTAACCTAAAATTGATTCTATTTGGATATATAGTAACACATTTTGATAATATTTAACAATTACTTAACATATTTTCGATGTATATTTGTTCGGTAGTTGTTTTTAATCCCTAAATCTTCAGAAAAGAGAAACGTAAATAAAAATGACAAAAAAAATACTTAAAAATTTCTTAGTGTATTTTTTACACTATCAATTTTTTTACTATATTTGTAGAGTAATAAATGAACAAGGTTTATTACATCAAAAAAGATAAATCATTTTCGAGTAATGCAAATAGCCTGAAAGAAAATTAAAGACAAAGCCTGGCTCATAACAGGTTTATATTTGGTTAGAAAAAAGAGACACATCTGGATAGAGTGTCTCTTTTCTTTTATACCATATTTTACAAGGAGGCCGATAGCTGAATTTAGCTACCGGTGAATTTTAATTCACCTGACTAATTTAATTCTTTTATCAGCTTACTTCTGATGCGACTAAGGGTTTCCAGCCGCATTCCTAAGAAGCTGGCCAAACACCTCAAAGGTACATTTGAGATATCGAAGGAGTTAAGTTCCAAAAACTTTTCATAACGTCGTTCGGCTGATGGAATTCTGGCCAGGATAGATCTTTCACAGGCAGCGTGATATTGCAGGGCCAGAATTTTTCGACCAATGATATTGGTTTCTGAATACAAATCATATAACATCTGAATGGCCGCATTTGGAATGGCTACCAGCTCAGTATCTTCCAGGGCCTGAAGGTATTCTATGGAAGGACTTATCGACTGACTTGGCGCTTGAATTGCACCTATAAACTCATTTCCAACACTGATCCAGGTGGTGATATCCTTGTGATCCTCTTTAATAAAGCCTCTTACTAAACCATTGACAACAAAATAAACAGATACGTTCTGATCTAAAGGTGAAAGAATGTACTTATTTTTCCTGACCAACATGGCATGCGAATTATTTTTCACCTCTTTGATAAAGCCATTAGATATTGGACTGAGGTTGCTAAAATACTCAAGCATGGCATCGACCAGGAAAATCTTACGGGATTCGAGCATATAATTAATAGGGATAAACGAATAGACCCATAATTATAACAAAACATTAGCATAAAATAAAATAAAGTCGATGATTAAGCCTCCGCAAAGGATAAAGCATTAAAAAAATTAACTTCCCAGGATATAAAACATTAATAATCTGAAGGTTCTGTAACTATCCACCCTTGTTTAATTGCTCAAAAGACGACGGATGGGTTAAAAGTAACATTTGGGTCTCCGGCTTTTCTTGGTTACAAAATAATAACCCACAGAAATTTCATGAGAACCATAATCGTAATTGCTTAATTTATTCAAACTATAATCATAACCATATCCCACACGAAGGTTACTGTTTACAAACAGCTCACTAATAAATCCAATTGCCGCCCGATCTCTCAAATCATTCTGCAGGTTCGTTTTAGGATAGATTTTTATTGAGGTTCTGTAAACTGCTCCTAACCAGAAGCGTTCTTTGACCAGCATAAAAGCATTCAGATCCAAAGAAGTTGGCCCCTTCAGGTCGTCCTTAATTAAAAAGGTGGGTTTAAACACGAATTGGTCATTCAGCGGTAACGCCAGTCCGGATGTTAAATAGAAATGAGGCTCAATTTTAATATTCAAACTGCTATAGTCTGCTGCCACAGACAGCGTCTTACTCAAAAGGTTGTCTGCTGAAAAACCGATAAAAAACTTCTCGTTTGAATAATGGATACCTGCACGGATATCCGGCATAATCTGACTTACGCTACCTGTTGGAATACGGTTATCACCCAACTCAATTGCATCGAGCTGGCTCCCATCTAATCCTGTTTGAATAACTCCTACCCCCAGCCCAAAAGCAAGAATATTGGTTTCAGTACGATCTAATTTAATGCGGTATGCAAAATTTGCAGAGGCACTAAGTGTACTTTGCGCACCGATTTTATCTTTTGTAATGATCCCTCCTATCCCCAGGCTCTCATCATTTATAGCCTCATCGGCGGAAAGGGAAAGCGTTTGCGGCGCCCCCTTAATCCCCGTCCACTGTGCCCGTGCAAAAGCTTGCAGGTAGAGTTCTTCTTTATATCCGGTATAGGCGGGATTAATGTACATGCCATTGAAAACATACTGGCTGAACTGGGCATTTTGCTGAGCATGAATTTGCCATGAACAAATCATAGTCGCAAAAAACAAGATCAAATGCTTTACCGTTTTCATCCTTTTATTCAATTTATCTGATGAGGGTGATATATCCTTTGTATTCGATCCAATCACCGTTACCATTTTTGACCTTTACCACATAGAAATACGTACCATCGCTCAAGCCGGGAGCAGTCCAGTCGTTCAGGTAACCTTTTGATTGAAAAACCGTACTTCCCCACCGGTTAATCACCGTGACATCGTTAAATTCGAAAGCGCTCAGGTTCTCCAGATAAAATGTATCATTTTTCCCATCCCCATTGGGAGTAAATACATTTGGTATTCTTAAACCTGAGATTTCTTTCTGATCTGTTGATGTGTTATTAGTGAGTACCGGATCGAACTCTTTTGCAGTAACTGTTGCGGTATTGGTTACCATTCCAGGCTGTCGGGCGCGAACTTTTACAATCAGTTCGGCGAAATTTCCGTTTGCGAGAAAATCAATATTCCATCCAATGGTTCTTGTAGCGGTATTATAGTTCGCTACGCCCACAGTTGGCTCAGATATACTTTCGAAAATGAGATTATCCGGCAGCGCATCTTTTATGTTTAAAGATGTAGCATCACTCTTTCCATTGTTTCTCACATCAAGATAATATTCAAAGACCTGATTACTCAGCACATTTCTACGTTCTGAACGTTTGGTAATGGCTACATCGGCAGATACAATATCTTCTACAACAAGTTCAATTTCGTCTGATAAATCTGATGTACAGCCAAAACTGTTGATGGAGGCTACACGATATATCCCTGCAGTTGCAGTAACGATACTTTCTTTATTCTGCCCGTTCACCAGTATACCATCCTTATACCAAATGTACGTGGTGGCCCCTCCCGAGTTTGCGCGCAAAGCTATCGCAGATCCTTTTTTGATCGTGATTACTTGCCGCCCAGCGGGTACGGTCTGGCCAATTACTGTCGTACTTAAAAACAACAGACAGGCCATAAACAGGAAGGTATAAAACCTCAGCCTCATTTACTTGATATGCAGAAAATAGAAAACTACCTCAATTAGAAAGTAACCGGAGTTGCACCGCCAATAGCTGAACCAGGTGTGATGGTTGGTTTTGTTGGTTTGGCGCTTACCACAACATCGTGTTGCGCAGTTTCAGGACAATATTTGTTTGTACCAATTAAATAACCCGCTCTCAACAAATATTTTGTAGTACCAACACTAGATGCAGCAACTGTCGGAGTATAATCTTTTTGAGTTGCACCGGAAATAGCCGTTTCAGTCGAACCAGAAACAGTATACCACTGGTAAGCGAAAGTTGTTGTATTGGGATCAGTGCTGCTTACAGTTCCTACCTGGGTTAATGGAGATTCAATACAGTAGTTAGCTGAAGTAAAGTCAACCGTTAACGGTTTTAGCACATAAACCGGGATTTCCTGCATTTCAGATTCGCAGGATCCCGCAGTAGTCGATTTTGAGCTTAAGTAATAATATCCTGTTTGCAACGTACCTGCAGGTATCGTATTTCCAGTTGTTAAAGTAATAACCGTAGATGGTGTAGTGGTAGCCGTAGCGCTATACCTTACGATCCAGTCGGTATTTGATGCAGCTGGTGGCAAAGTTAAACCGGAACCAGCACAGAAAAGGCTTACACCTGTTGTAGTTGGCAACACCTGTGCGGAAGATGTTAATGAAGTGCAGGCTAAGATCACTGCAAAGAATAAAATTGCTTTTGTAATTGTACGTTTCATGGGGACTTTTTTTTGTTTTTTTTGATTTAATATTGTGATGAAATAGGAACCAGCACATGTGGGGCTGGTGGTCTTTGATTTACTTTTAAATTGAAATTGATTGATGTGCTGCAGCCACGATCATTCTTAATGGTTAAAACTGCCGGATAAGTTCCTGGGGAAATATGCGCGGGTACATCAAATGGAATATTATTAGCAGGCAAAGGCTGATCATTTACATTTGTAAAATCTGTTGAACTCCAGGTGATGCTATAGCTAACCGGATTGTATTGTGAATTTGTATAACTTAAAGACGAACTAATAAAGCCTGCACAGATCTCCGGATCTGAACCTATTGTGAGACCTGGAACCATATTTACATTAACTGAAAAATCGGTGCTATTAGCACAGGCAGTACTTGTGGCTGCTATTGAATACCTGATCGTTGTCGTCCCTGCTGCCACCCCCAGCACTTCACCAGTGCTGTTTACTGTTGCAACATTCGTATTCAAACTCGACCAGGTTCCTCCAGAGGTAGTATTCGTTAAAGTTGAGGTCGATCCTACACAAACACTAGCTGATCCACTTGTACCATTAAGCACAGCAACAGGCAGCACAATTACATTCACGGCTGCACGGCTACTACTTATACAACCAGTTGTCGTATTATAAGCCTCAACATAATACATCCGATTAGCAGTGAGTACAGGTGTGCTGTATGTGGTGGCCGTGGTTAATAATGTACCATTTGTTGCTAAATCATACCAACGGTAGGCAATGCCTGTGACAGGATTGTCAACAAATAATGTAGCAGTTGAACCTGAACAGGTCGTAGTATTTGCAGCAGAAACAGTTGGTAAGGGATTTACATTGATGGTAACTTTGACTCTTTCGGAGATCGAAGCGGTACAATTATCCCGTTTCGATTGCACATAATAAGTATGGGTACCAACTGACAAGCCAGTGAGGATGTAAGTTGGGCCTGTATGTAAACTTGTAGTCGTGGTTTGATCCGCATACCAGTTATATGTGGTACACGATTGGATATTGTTAACTGATAATACTGTCGACGGGACGGCAAAACATACATCCTTTGTCACAGCGAGGGCACCATCAATTAGCGGAACTGGTTTAGGAATAACTTTAGTGACATTATAAATTCTTACGGTCCCACTAATCCCCAAAGCACCTCCATAAGAAATGCGTACTCGGTCGAATGAAGAGTTTATGGCAAAGCTTATTTCTGTTAAATTGGGATATCCTGGGACTGATTTACTTACGATACCGCTGGCGGTAGTGGCTGAAGTCAAACCGTTCGCACCAAGGTAAGTCTGGATACCTAATCCTCCAAATAAATTTAATCCACCTCCCAGGTTTTCAATGATCACCTTCGCCGAATCACCAGGAACTGAAGCCCTGGCAAACACAGCCGTCAGGTAAGCAGAGTTTAACACATTTAAGCCTGCACTTAGCGAAGCATAGGTAGTAAATGGACTCGCATCGATGGCATTCGCCTCGCCCGACACGGAGCCAAATGCACTGCCTACAGGTAAAACAGCGTTGTCTGATAATCCACTGATGACATCAACTCCTTTATCGCAATCGGGAATCTCTGTCGTATTTTCCAGTACATAAGCACCATATATATCTGTAGAAATGGGAATAGAAAGGATACCCCCGGTAAGCTTCACATATACACCATTGGCCTGTTCTCCTGAAGTAAGCTGAACAGGAATCTCAACTGTACCAGGGCCTCCAACCAGCCCAACTACAGTTGTTCCGTTATATTTTAGGGTTTGTATTTTTGCAGTTCCCGATGTGGTGTACCTGAATGTACCGATTTCAATTGCGCCTCCTGCATTCAGAAAAGTTGAGGGAAGTGAAAGCTTAACATATATTGTATTGGGTCCGCTTATTACTTTCCGGGTAATTTTATTTGCCTCCCTGAATTCCAGAAACTGCGTAATATCTGCCCCTAAAACTGCTTGTAAATATAAATTACTACTTGTAAAAGGATCTTCATCAACCGCATTTGAAGGATCATTTACAGTACCGGTTGACAGGAAATTTATATTGCGTTCAAAAAATTGTGAATTAGCGTATACGCGCGACTGATTTGCACATGCCTGGGCATACAAATGATAAGGGAGGACTAAAATAAGCCCAAGTACAAGGGATAGACAGAAATACCGTTTCAATTTGTTTGGGAGAGCACAACTTAAACGTTTACCCCTCTCTTTACGTAAAACTGTATAACGCGGTTTTTCTAATTATTCTTTTCGTTCATTATTTTCTCCAAAAAGAACATATCTATACCCAACCCTTCAATTTTAAACCATTTAATTTTTATAAAAAATTAGAAATAACATTTTGGACGTCGGCTTTTCGCAGTATTTAAGTAGTAGCCAATCGATATTTCATGCGAGCCGTAATCGTAATTACCGAGTTTATTCAAGCTATAATCATAGCCATAACCAATCCTTAAGTTAGACTGCACAAAAAATTCTGCAATTAAGCCTATTGCACTCCTGTTTCTCACGTCAGACTGAAGCAAAGGTTTAGGATATAATTTAACAGAAGTCCGGTACACTCCACCAAGCCATAATCGTTCCCGGATCATCATAGAAGCATTAAGATCCAGGGAGGTTGGTCCATTAAGGTCATCTTTGATTAAAAAAGATGGCTTGAATAAAAAGTCATTGTTCATCGGAAAAACCATTCCGGCGGTTAAATAAAAATGTGGCTTACTGGTAATGCTTAATAAACTGTTATCCTGAAAAACCGATAAATATTGCGACAACAGGTTATTCGCGGAAAATCCAACAAAAAATTTCTCATTAGAATAATGAACCCCGGATCTGATGTCTGGAACCACCCGACTTTCAAATCCTGTTGGAATCCTGTTATCCCCGGATTCTGTAGGATCAAGCAAACTACCGTTTAAACCCATCTGCATCACGCCTACTCCCACGCCAAAGGCCAGAACATTTGTTTCAGTCCGGTCTAACTTAATTCGATACGCGAAATTCCCTGATAGATTTAATGAACTCTGTGCACCAATCTTATCTTTGGATACTAAAAGTCCCAAACCCAGGCTCTCGTCCTTTACCGCCTCATCAACGGAAATTGAAAGCGTTTGGGGCGCCCCTTTAATTCCTGTCCATTGGGAACGGACAAAGGCCTGCATATACAATTCCTCTTTATATCCTGCATAGGCCGGATTAATAAACAGCCCGTTAAACATATACTGGCCAAACTGCGCATTTTGCTGCGCGATGGTTAACATGCAGCACAAACATAAAAACAGTGTGATCAAAATCCTTTTCATACGCTCATCTTTTTATCTGATTACTGCTACATAGCCTTTAAACTCTTCCCATTCGGATGCTGCATTTTTCACTTTAAGTACATAAAAGTAGGTTCCATCAACCAATCCGTCGGCAGTCCAGTCGTTCAAATAGCCATTTTTTTCATATACAGTACTCCCCCATCTGTTGATGATGGTAAGCTGGTTTTCACTGTAACTTTCAAGGCGTTCAACAAAGAAAGTTTCATTTTTTCCATCCCCGTTAGGAGTAAATACATTCGGAATTTTAATTCCGATAATCTCTTTGCTATCGGTAGAGGTATTGTTTGATGGGTTGGGATCGACCTCACTGATGGTCACTGTAGCACTATTCACTACTTTGCCAGCTTTCGTGGCTTTCACATTAATCACCAGATCGATAAACTGACCATTGGCGAGCGCGGGAATATTCCAGGAGATGGTTTTGGTCGACTGATCATATGTCGTAGTCCCACTAACCGGGGGATCAACGCTTACCAACACTAAATTCTCCGGAAGGGCATCACTTACTGAGATATTGGTGGCATCACCCTGTCCGTTGTTGCGTACCAATAACGTGTATTTGAAAGCTTCATTATTCATCACCTGCCTGATTTCTGATCTTTTCACGATTGAAATGTCTGCAGATACGGCTGTTTGCATAGTTACGATCACTTCATCTGAGGGATCTCCACTGCAACCGCCCAAACTCAAAGTAATTACGGAATAATTACCGGCACCCGAGACTACATAATCACGTAGAGTGGCACCTGCAATGGCTTCACCATTTCGAAACCATTGATAGGAATCGGCTCCTGTTGCATTAGCCCTGAGTTTAACGGTTGAACCTTGCTTTAGACTTATGGGCAGCAAAACATTAGATTGCGCAAAGCATGCTACTGTACAAAACAGTAGCACGCCGAGCGCAGTTATCCCTAGTTTGCTGAACATGAAAACTTTTAAGTCAAAAGTTAAGGTGTAACAGTTATAGTTGCCTGCCCTGGTTTAACTGTAACCTTAATAGTTGTAGCGGCAGTTCCTGTACATGTTGCTGCTGGCACAATAGTCGTTGTACCTGCTGTATAACTAGCTACAGCTGTGAAGTTATAATCCCCTGCTGCAATTTTTACTTTAGTAGTAAATGTCTCGGTTGTTGCTGAAACATCTCCTAAATTGGCAAGTTCGGTAGGAGTTAAAGCAATAGTGTTTTTCGATGCTGACCAAACATACCTGAGAGAAAGACCCGTTGGCAATGGGAGTGTTGTATTTGTGTTACTAGCAGTAATTACTAGCGTTTCAGTCTGATCTGTACAATATACACTTCCAGGAGCACTCACCGCTATGGCAGGGGGAGGGAGTTTGAATATGTTTATTACATCAGACGGTGAACTTGGGCAGAGTTTTGGGTCATTAGGCTCAATGGTAACAACATAGGTGTGATTACCATCTGTTAATGAGGAAGAAGTTTCATAGGTAGCATTTGAGCCATTGTAAACTATTGCCGGCTGAACATTTCCATCAATCGTCCATATAATTTTGTCGTTAGTCACAGGCGTGTAGCCCATTGTTGAGAAATTCGGTGTTAATTTCACTGTTCCGGTTCCGCAAACGTAGGCACTTGGCGTTTGCGCCAACGCCGCGGCAGGCAGCAGAAACATTAAGAATCCAAAGATTCTCCATTTCAATTTAGTAGCATTAGTTTTCATAATCATGGGATTTAGGGTTAATTATTTTCTTTATTTTTTATTCGTTTATGGACACTGTTGGTTTGTGCGGTACAAGCTTTACCCTGAAACTGATTGGTATCTGGCGCTCGCAACCGAAGGCATTTTTAATGGTTAAAGTTCCGTTGTATACATCAACCGGAGCATTCGACGGAGCGTTAATGACAATTTTACCAGGTAGCAAGGGCTGGTTTACAACATTTGATAATGGTCCGCTATTCCAGGTAATACTATAAGTTATCGGAGTATTAACTGGATTTGTGTAAGGTATTTCAGTTGATGTCAGACCTTCACAAATTCCCGGATCCGGGCCAAGTGTCAGGTTGGGCTGAGGCGTAACATTAATATTAAAATCAACTGCTTTGGCGCAATAAGTAGCGTCTTCTGCCACGCTATAAGTAATCACAACCGAACCGGTTGTCACGGCCGTAACCTTTCCGGTTACATCTACTGTAGCAATAGCTGCATCTGAAGTACTCCAAACTCCTCCGGCATAAGTATTACCAAGCGTTTGCACCGTACCACCACACATAGTGCTTTGTCCGGTTATGCCAGGAACCGGAGCAAACTGCTTCACCGTAGCGGTAGCTGGTTTAAGTCCACCGGCATTCTTACAACCCGTCAATATATTGATCGCTTCAACGTAGTAATTTGTCGTAGCTATTAAAGCTGGTGTGGTATATGTTGAACCAGCAGTGATTGGGGTACCACCCGAGGCTGATGTGTACCAATTATAAGTATAAGCGGCATCCGGACTATCAACAGATAGCATTGCAGTAGAACCTGCACATATAGTTGCGTCCTTTAGCACCAAGGGGGGCAGCGGGTTAACTTTAAGTTTTACCCTCAACCTTTCAGATACTGAAGCAACGCAGTAAGTCCTGCTGGCCTGTACGTAGTAGCTATAATCACCTGCTGCTAATGTATTTGAGGTGGTGTAGCTTAAACCAGTATGCAAAAGAGTCCCTCCGGTTTCCGCATCGTACCATTTGTATTCTGTGCAACTTTGCGGATTCTGCACAGAAAATGTTGCTGTTTCGCCTTGACAAATCACACGCTCATCAGCCGTTGATGGATCAACCAATGTCCTGGGCCTGGCTAGCTTTCTTTTAATATCATAAATCCTTAACGAACCCAATACGCCTGCTAAACCACCGGTAGTAATTTCCAATCGATCGTAGACGGCAGTAATTGGAAAAGTCAGTACATATTTATCGGTAGAACCCGGAAAGAGCTTAATATTTAAAAATGTACCGGTATTGTCGAACGCCGGACCGGCCTTTGCGCCATTTAAATAAGGCTGAATAATAAAGCCGGTTAACAAATTAAGATTTAACAATCCACCTCCCGGCTTTCCTAAAACAATACTAACTGAATCTGCAGGCTGTGAAGGTTTGTTAAAAATTGCTGTAAGAAATATTTTATTGAGTACAGACGCTCCAACATCCATAAGCGCATAACTATCCTGATCGCTATCAATAGCATTAAATGGATCTGTGACTTTTCCTGTTGCATTAAGCACACCACCAATAACAGTTGGCTGAACGCCTGACAGTACATCAATTACTTCGTCACAGTCGATCTGACTGGTGGTTAACTCCATGATGTAGGCATGAAATAGCTTTGCGGTTAGTGCTACCGATAGCGCATTGCCTGAAACCTTAACATAAATTCCATTGTAAATCTGAGCTGGCGTAAGGGTAATTTCTATCTCTCCCGCACCACTTATTGCACCAGCAATATTAGCAGAAGTATAAATTGGTGTCATCGTAGCATCTTGTCCGGCAAAATGCCCGGCGCCTAAAAGTGCCGGCCAGCTTGCCTCAACATCATGAAGATTTGTAAAAGACCCAATTTCAACCCCGCTAAGCACGCTAAGTACTTCGGTTGGGAGAGAAATTTTTACGGTAACAGGTGTATTTGCCGGGATTGATCTCGGAGTAACGCTGTTAGTGGTAAATTGTAAAAATTGAGTGGTCGAAGCCAGACCTAGCAAACCTACGCCAACCCCCAGTGTAGATGCATCCTTAACCTGACCATTTACCGCAAAGGGCGCATCAGATATAGTTCCGTAAATCAATACAGGATTTCCCAACACTCCCAAACCAGCCCTTAAACTTCCCTGAAAATCCGCATAAGTCCGCTTCGTATTTTCACACTGCGCATAAATCAAGGCAGGTAAAAAACACAGGGCAAACATCAGGAAAGAGAAAATAGAGCGACTTTTCAATTTCGGCTAAGTAAAGAGACGGAAAAATGGTTGTTTGTTTGGTAACTTGAACAAAAGTACAGCGACGAAATGCGAGTTTAGTCGTTCACTTTATTCATTAAACTAGGATAACTAACTGAAAAAGCGGGTTTTATTGATAAATATCAAATAACCTCATTCATCGGGGAGATGAGCTCAATGCCTAAGCTAAGAGCATATGATTATGGATAGCACGATTTTTTTAGACCACTTTAAGCACCATTAAAGTTAATCCAACAGAAAACAGCACAAAAAACTAAAATTAAACTTGCAGGTGAAGTTTCTTATCGTATCTTTGCACCCACTTTGAATGCTTCCACTTCAAAGTGGAGAAAGCCTTTCAGCAATGAAAGGCTTTTCTTTTTTTTACGCTATTTGCTTTTGAAAATTACCACTGCAAGCGGCGGAAGATGAATATCGATTGAATATTTCTGGCCATTAAAGCCATCTTTACCAGGAACAATATCTCCTTTATTATTGATTCCGCTACCATAATAAATAATGTCATCAGTATTAAACAGCTCTTTCCATTTCGTTACAAATGGAACGCCAATGCGGAAATTTTCCCTTACTACCGGAGTTAAATTAATGGCGATGACCAAAGTATCTTTCGCTTTTGGTCCTTTACGCATAAAGGTAAATACTGATTCATCGGAATTGTCGGCATCCAGCCACTCAAAACCTTCGTAGCTAAAATTAAAATGATAGAGTGCAGGCTCCTTTCTTAAAAGAAAATTCAGGGCTTTTACTGTTTCCTGCAATCCTTTATGAGGGGCAAATTTCAACAGGTGCCAGTTCAATGATTGCGTAAAATTCCACTCACTGGTATCGCCAAATTCGTTACCCATAAAAAGGAGCTTGGCTCCCGGATGCGTGAACATATATCCATACAATGCCCTTAAATTTGCATACTTCTGCCAGTCATCGCCCGGCATTTTATATAACATGGGCGATTTGCCATGCACTACCTCATCATGTGAAAATGGAAGCATAAAGTTTTCAGTAAAAGCATAGGTCATACTGAAACTCAATTTATGGTGATGATGCTTACGTCCGAGCGTATCCACCTTGAAGTATTTCAAAGTGTCATTCATCCAGCCCATCATCCACTTCATTCCGAAACCTAAACCACCGGCGAAAACCGGATGGGTAACACCGGGATAGGTACTGCTCTCCTCAGCAATAGTTTGTACACCCTCATAGTTACCATATACAGCAACATTCAGATCTTGTAAAAACTGGATTGCACCAAGATTTTCGCTACCACCATACTCGTTTTTAGCTGCATCATCACCCTCTCTTGAAAAATTAAAATATAGCATAGAAGCTACCGCATCAACCCTCAATCCATCGGCATGATACTGATCAAGCCAGAATAGTGCATTACTGATTAAAAATGAGCGCACCTCATTTCTGTCATAATTGAAGATATACGACTTCCAGTCGGGATGAAAACCTTTACGCATGTCGGCATGTTCGTAAAGATGCGTACCATCAAATTCATAAAGTCCGTGCCTGTCGCCTGGAAAATGCGAAGGGACCCAGTCTAAAATTACTGCAATATTGGCTTTGTGCAGTTCATCTATCAAAAACATTAAATCCTGCGGCGAACCATATCGTGAGCTTGCTCCAAAATATCCGGTAATCTGATATCCCCAGCTCGGAAAAAACGGAAATTCCATAACTGGCATTAACTCTACATGCGTAAAGCCCATTTCCTTCACATAGGGAATAAGTCTGGAAGCTACCTCTCTGGCATTTAATACCCGTTCCGGGTTACCAGGATCCCGTTCCCAGGAGCCCAGGTGGATTTCATATACAGATATGGGTTGATCCAGCGCATTTATCTTTGCACGCTTATTCAGCCAGGATTTATCTTTCCAGGTATAATCGGTATCCCAAACAATCGAAGCTGTTTGCGGTGGATGCTCCCATCTTCTGGCATAGGGGTCGCCTTTTAAGTGTTCAGAATCATCAAATCCTTTGATAAAATATTTATATACCGTGCCTTTTTCAAGATGAGGAACAAAGCCTTCCCATATTCCGGATTTATCCCAGCGTTTGTTTAAAGGGTGCGACTGAGGATTCCAGTCATTAAAATCTCCGGTAACATTTACAGCTTTTGCATTAGGTGCCCAAACTGCGAAATAAACACCTTTTTCTGCTTCAACGGTGATGAGATGCGAACCCAATCTGTCGTAAAGCCTGAAGTGCTTGCCTACCAAAAACAAATCGACGTCGTATTCTGAAAACAGGCTGTACGCCCAAACAGGTTCCGATTGGTCAATTTTGGTCATTAATTTTTTTTTTACAGGCGCTTTTTTTGCTTTTGACATAGGTTGGTTTGGCTAGATAGATGAAGCCCCAATGCTAAACAGCATCGGGGCTTAAAAGATTTACAAACTTGAGATTTGTATTTCGTTGAAGTTTTTGTTGCACTTAAAGTGAAGTACGTTTTGATCATCCAGGTGAAACTCCTTCACCTCCTGATTATCCACAATCACTTTGGTAACCTGAAATTTTACGCCGATAATGTTACACGCATAAAACTCATAGTTTGGCGTATACAGGCCTTCCACACGCTGATTAACCTTTAGCCATTGCGCATCGCTTTTCACGGTAAACTTTTTCTCCAGATAAATATCCTGCTCAAAAGCAAAAGTATCACCATGGTCTTCATACATGTATGAGTTAACCTCATAATCACTATGATAAATATTCAAGGCCACTTCAGTGATGGCTTTCTCATCAACATATTGCATAACAGGATACTCGGGAACTACCGAACCTGCTCTGACAAACATAGGCATGCTGTCGATTTTTGCGTCAACCGTATATTCGTTTCCACCTTCCAGTACTTCATTGGTCCAGAAGTTATACCATGTTCCTTTAGGCAGATAAACCTTTCTTGAGATGGCTCCTTGCTCCAATACCGGGCAAATCAGCAGTTTATCCCCGTAGCAGAATTCATCCTGACGGAAGCTGTTACTGATATTTTCCTGCTCCAGCATCACCAGCGGACGCAGGATAGGAAAACCATAACGGTGATGTTCCCAGAACACTGAATATAAATACGGCATAAGGCGATACCTCAATTCAATGAACTTACGGTTAATGTTTTCGAAAAACTCCCCAAAACTCCATGGTTCACGTTCAGCTGTATCCCCAGCTGAGTGGGCACGCATAAAAGGAGAAAAAGTCCCCAGCTGAATCCAGCGGGTAAACAACTCGCCATCAGGCTCTCCACTAAAACCACCAATATCAGTACCACAGAATGGAACCCCTGATACAGATAAGCGCTGGCACTGAATATTTCCGATTTTCAAATGTTCCCATGTAGCAATATTATCACCCGTCCAAACGCTGGCATAACGTTGCATACCAGAATATCCGGCCCTTGTGATGGTAAACGGACGCTTATTTCGCATCAGTTTTTTTAGTCCCTCATAAGTAGAGCGCACCATTTGCATACCATAAACATTATGGGCTTTACGGTGCGAGCCTCTATAGCCATCATAGTTATGGCGTACATCATTCGGGAAAGTTCCTGAACCAAATACGGCAGGCTCGTTCATGTCATTCCAGAATCCCGCCACACCCATATCAACCAACTCCTTGTATAAATTTCCCCACCAGGTTCTTACCTTGGGGTTAGTAAAGTCAGGAAACTGGCACCGTCCAGGCCAAACATGCCCTTCCATATAATAATCATCACTTCTTCTGCAGAAAAATCTTTTCTCTTTACCCTCTTTAAATACCCAGTAATCATCGTCAACCTTAATTCCAGGGTCAATCATCACCACGGTTTTAAAACCATCGTCAGAAAGTTCTTTGATCATCCTGCGTGGATCGGGAAAATATTTTTTGTTCCAGGTAAAGCAACGATAGCCATCCATGTAATCGATATCGAGATAAATGGCATCACAAGGAATTTTTCTATCCCTGAACTGTTTGGCTATTTCTTTAACCTTCGTTTCAGGATAATAGCTCCAGCGACATTGCTGATACCCTAAAGTCCATTTAGGAGGCATGGGGTGTGTACCCGTCAGCGTTGCATACCGTTTTACCACATCCATGATATGAGGTCCGTGGATGTAATAGTACTGCAACTCTCCCCCATCCGCCCAAAAGCTCGTTTTACTTACGTCTTCTCCACCAAAATCAAAATAAGACTTGAAGGTATTATCAAAGAAAATACCGTAAGCAGCCTGGTTATGCAAGCCTATATAGAATGGAATAGTCCGGTATAAGGGATCCTGATTCCAACCGAAGGAATAAGCATCGGTGTTCCAGTTCTCGAAACGTCGACCGCGCAGGTTAAAATTACCCGACTTGTCTCCCAGTCCAAAGAAATTTTCTTCAGGATGGCATTTTTTAGTTGCGTAGATGTAATACCCCCCAAAATCAACATTTTCTTCCCAGTGCATGGAATTAGCTTCTTCAACCATCACCAGATTGGTAATGTTATCTGAGAAAGAGATATGAAAATTTGCTTTCTCTATTTTACAGGTTACTGCACCAGTTGAGATGGTATAGTATTCATCATGTTCCTGCATTTTAAAAACAGAAACCTTTTGATCTACTTCAGGTACGGCATAAGAAAAGTCTTCCAGAAAAACCCCGTGCGGAGCTAACCGAACACGGATGATTTCATCGCTGACAATACGAACCTCCACCCTTGCGTCGCCATCAGAAAAATAAAAACGATTGCCCTCATTTTTAACTTTTTTTACCTCGCCAAGGTATTGTTTAACAATTGGCTTAACCGATATATCAACTGGGTTATTTAGGTGTTGTATTTCCTGCTCCTTTTCGATCAGATCACTTACTTCGTTCGGTTTATCGTTTTGCGCTTCCATCCTTAATTTATGTCAAAAATTCAAAAATACTTCTTCTAAAACTGAGAACGCTTAAGAAAGTACTATAATACAAATATTTTATAAAAGGGCTGTAGTAAATTTATAAATGGCGATCATATTATAGTA
This sequence comes from Pedobacter frigidisoli, assembly GCF_032678525.1. Lineage (GTDB taxonomy): Bacteria > Bacteroidota > Bacteroidia > Sphingobacteriales > Sphingobacteriaceae > Pedobacter > Pedobacter frigidisoli_A. The sequence continues at coordinate 327,151 of NZ_JAVTSE010000001.1, read as the reverse complement.
AATAGATTTTAAACCGCTTAATTTCTTATTAAGTGCCGGCTAAAGTCTTTAGAAATTAAAGGCTTTGATATAATCTTCCAGAAAGGAATCTACTTCAGTAGAAAGTTTAAAGCGGTCGCCATCTATAACCAGGTGTACATAATATCTGTTTTTGTATAATCCCTCAAAAGTTACATATTTCTCCCTTTCTCCTGGCATAGCAATAAAAGACTGATCAAACACTTTGTTTTTGCTGGGATAAGTTTTTAGAATCGGATTTACACCTGCCTGAAATAGGGCCTGGTACAAATTCACCTGTGATTTTCCTACTTCTGTTTTATAAAAGGGATCATTAAAATCACAAATGGTAATCGTCATGTGCAGTCGCGTTTTAGCAATACAGTATTGAAATTCCAGCATTGCACCTGATTTGCTGTTCTCACTACAGTGCATTATTTCATTGAATAGAAAGCCTTTGTAAATGGGAATCTTCGGAAAAATTTTATACAAGCCTGCTTTTTGATCTTTGCACTTAAGTTCCGACAATGGTGGGATGGCTATAATTGCCGAATTCGCAGAGTTCTGTTTTTTCCGGTCCATAAATTTTCTTTAAGTTTTAACCTTACCGGTTCGTTAACCGTTTCATTTGCAGGATAATTTCCTTTATAAAGTTGCTTAGCTCCGGTTTTATCCAGATAAGCATAAATACCTGCATCAAATTCGCGCTGATTGAAATCGCGGTCTTTGCCTTCAAAAACGAGCGCAGCTAGTTTTCCTTCCGTGGTGTAAACGCTGCCTCCCAGGTAATTTTCCATTTTTTCATAACTGAAAAGCTCAGAAGCTCCGTTATTTTCATCCACAATCCTGAAACCTTCTTTTGCTTTAATAAATGGAAAACTTCCGATATCTTTTAGTTCCGGAACATTAGCCCAATCAATAGAATCCTGGGTGGCGGCTTTAACAGGATCATTTTCTTTCAATACCACTGCAGCAGTATCTTTTTCTTCAGCATCATTTTCGCTTTTTTTGTTGTTGCTGCATGAGGCTAAAATCACGCCCAACGTGAGAACGGTAATTAATTTTTTCATTGATTTATGTTATAGGTTTGATTTGATGTTGTGCATTGAAACATTCAAAAACTCAACATTTTCAACTTAACAAAAACAATGCCTTTTAGTCAGGGCAAATTGTTTTATGAAAGACGATCTTGAAATGTGGAAAACGAATCCCTTAATCTTTAGATAAAAAAATAGCTCCCCAGACCGGGAAGCTATCACAAAAACTAAAAACTAAATTTAAGCAAATATTTTACGGATTAAAGGTAAAAGCCAGGTAATAGATAGCCCCCGCCTGAGGATTTCCGTATGAAGTGATGTAATATTTGTTCAGAATATTCGAACCTCCAAGTTTAACGGTAGACAATACTGAAGGAATCTTTAAACTCACCTGTGCATCCATTGTACTAAAGGCAGGAACCTGTCCGGCAGCGAATGAAGAATTCCAATAGAACTGGTCTTGCCAGCGGTAGTTCACATTAAATCCAAAGTTTTTAACAATCTCCCGATTACCTAAACCTAAGTTATAGCGAACTTTAGGGGTATTGAAATCGTTGATGTAATTCGCCGGAAGGTCACCAATCTGATTATAGGAGACGTTACCACTTACATTCCATTTTTCAATTACATAATCCAGACCTAAAGCAGCGCCATAAGAGGTCACCTCGCCTTCTGCATTTACAGGAACGCCGTATTTTACGAAACTTGTGCCACGACTTTGATATACATTTACTGCTGTGATGAAATCTTTATACTGATTATAATAGCCATAGGCATCGATCAATAAATGGGTTCCAAGCAAACCCTTATAACCAATTTCGTAAGATTTTACACTTTCAGGCCGAACCCCTCTTGAATCAAAAGTATATTTCTGCAACAAGGTACCTGCGGTTGGGCTACCCGCAATTACCGCAGCAAGGTATGCCCTGTAACTACTCTCGGTATAGCCTTTTGTAGCCTCTGCACTTAAGCCATACTTATCTAAGAACTCAGGCAAGCCACCGATTAATCTTTGCGACCCGCCTCCTACTGATAAATCTATGTATTGGTTTTGGGTGGTCGGATTGCGATAACCCGTTTGGAAAGAGACACGGATGTTGTTATTTTTAGCAACTGTAAAAACCCCTGTAATTCTTGGTGTAAAACGTCCTTCAAAATTGGTGCTCTTATCGTATCTTCCAGAAACGGTGAGTTTAAAGATTTCACCAAATTTTTTGCCGAGCTGTGCAAATCCACCATACTCATCAATGTTAATCTTGCGGTTCAAGTCATCAAAAATTGTCCCCCCTGATCTCAGTTGGTAAATTCTCGATGAAGCACCAACCTGTAATTCGACTACATTTTTCAGCGCATTGCTAAAATTATACATACCTTCATAATGATATAAATTAGTTTTATCGTCGAATTTAGCGCCATATATCCCCTTGCTCGGATCACTGGCACTAATGGTAGTGTTCATAATCTGCTCTTTTGCAGTAGCGAAATTTGGCGATCCGGGAGCGTATCGTGTTGCATCAGCATTTGCCCTCGCCGCTGCCTGTGCTGCTGCATCGCTGGCCCCTTGCGACCGGGCTGCAGAATACGCAATGGTATAGGTAGGAAACCAGGTAGAAGCAGTAGGACTAGACTTTTCATTAATATAACTTCCTAAAATAGATGCAATATACGAGTCGCCTGAACGCTCCTGCGTGGTATAGCCCCTTAAAAAGAACTCCTGTCCTTTCAGTTCGAGTTTATACTGCCCAATGTTAAAGTTTCTCAGCGAGTAACGGTCAGAACCTGTGTACACAGAAGTTCCTGTTCCCCAGTTGGCCTGCGCTACCAGTTGAATAGTAGGCGTGAAATTATAATAGGCAGCCCCTGAAACTTTCATTGATTCAGTTTTATAGTCCACCAGATCTTCCTCATTGTAGCCTGTTCGTGATACTGTTTGGCTTGGGGTAGTATTTTTGTTTAAACTATACATCACGCCTAAATAGGGTAACGCAGGTCGTAGTGCAGCATAAGCGGGAATGGTATTCACCATATTCACAATCTGGGCATATGTAGCGCCACTGCTTATCAAACCATTAAAGCCGGCAAAGCCGGCTGGAGAAGCAGCTTGAAAAGCGGCCTGCACCGATCTTGCTGCCCCCAAAAGGTTTGAATTGACTTCATCTCCATAAACATTTACACCATCATAACCCGGATCTGAAATCCTGTCGCCAGGTTTCACACTGTTTGAAACCCTGTCGAAGTTCGAATAGTTATTACCAAACCAGTCTTTGGCCTGTAGAAATGAAAAAGCCCCTTTAATTCCGAATTTATTATTCCATGATTTTGCTACACGGACATCGAGTTGATTGAAAGGCTGTACACTACTTTTATCGTCATTTACATGGTTAACCCCTGTTTTATACTGAAAGCTTGCACCCTGGTATTTAAAAGGATCCTTCGAAGTCATCAGCAATGTACCATTAATCCCCCCTGCACCATACAATGCAGAAGATGCACCGGGCAGTAGTTCTACGTTATCCACGTCGAGCTCGGTAATCCCCACAATATTTCCTACCGAGAAATTAAGCCCCGGGGCCTGGTTATCCATCCCATCAATAAACTGATTGAAACGGGTATTACCATTTGAATTGAAACCTCTGGTATTAATGGATTTGAACGTCAAACTCTGCGTACTTCCTTCAACTCCCTTCATGTTGGTAATGGCATCATAAAATGAAGGTGCAGCAATCTCCCTTATCGATGCGGCACTCATTCTTTCGATGGAAACCGGCGACTCCAAAATACGCTCAGGCGTTCTGGATGCTGAAACTACCACATCGCCACCCAGTACAACGGCAGTTTCCATCTCGAAGGAAATTCCGGATGTGGGACCGGTAATCTGCTGTTCAACTGTTGCAAAGCCAACATAAGATGCGACTAAAGTAAACGGAACCCTGGCCGTTGTGGTGAATGAGAAATTTCCGTTAGCTGAGGTAGCACCACCCCCTGATTGTCCTTTTATGGTTAAACTTACTCCGGCAAGGCCCTCTTTGGATTGCTTATCTTTTACCGTTCCGCTCACGGTAATGCTCTGTGCCTGTGCAGCGAAGGTAAGGGTGCACATCAAAATCGACACAAAAAAGATTTGTGTAAAAATTCTGCTCATAAATGTTCGTAGATTTGGTTGTTGTCTAATTAGTTACCTAAACTTAAACGCTTTTTTTCATTTAAACAAATTATGTTTGCATAATATTTCGCATCTTGTTTCTTAATTTTAAATGACAAAGTATTTATTGCATCTTGCAATAAACATAAATCATCATTTTACCCTAACTTAGTATCCTGAGATTATCAGTTAACCACTATGAACAAAGTTAAAGCGCTGTTTTGCATCATCATACCCATTGCCCTCGCCTTTTTATTTAATACCAAACTGGGCAGCACTCCCCCACTCTTAAAATTCCTGAATCCTTTCATGGGTTTTTGGCAAAATGCGGAGAACAATCACTTCATGTTCAATCACAAGGCGAAGATTAAAGGTGCCGTTGATCAGATCGAAATCGTATTTGATGACCGGATGATCCCTCACATTTTTGCAAAGAACGATCATGATTTATACCTGGCTCAGGGATATGTTACCGCTATGCACCGCCTTTGGCAAATGGATTTCCAAACCAGGTTTGCCGCCGGAAGAATCAGTGAAGTGGTTGGCGACAAGGCCATCGAGGTAGACCGCTACCAGAGAAGAATGGGAATGGTATACGGCGCTGAAAACTCCCTCAAGGGAATGATGAAAGATGCCAAATCAAAAGAAATGATTCTGGCTTATACAGCGGGAATAAATGCCTACATCAAAACCTTATCAAAGGCCAACTATCCTCTGGAATATAAAATCCTTGATTTTAAACCAGAAGAGTGGACACCAATAAAATGTGCATTGCTGCTAAAACAGATGTCGGCTGTGTTAGCTATGGGCTCCGATGAATTTTACATGACCAACATACTGAAGAAATTCGGGCCTGAGATTACAAAAAACCTTTTCCCGGACTATCCGTTCCGTGAAGACCCGATCATTCCGGTAGGCACCAAATGGGATTTTTCTCCGCTTCCCACTCCCAAAACTCCTGAAAGCTTTACTCAGGCGCTTACCGGTGAAGTAAAAACCAAAGAAAAGGTCGAGGGCATCGGGAGCAATAACTGGGCATTGTCCGGTTCAAAAACAGCTTCAGGTTTCCCCATCTTAGCCAACGATCCGCATCTGGATCTTACCTTACCCTCCATATGGTATCAGATTCAGCTAAATGCCCCGGGGATCAATACCTATGGTGTTTCATTGCCAGGTGCTCCGGGCGTAATCATTGGGTTTAATCAGAAAATTGCATGGGGGGTAACCAATGTCGCAGCCGATGTGCTCGATTTTTACCAGATTAAGTTTAGAGATTCCAGTCACAACGAATACTGGTATAACAATAAGTGGAATGCCACCACTAAAAGGCTGGAAACTATTAAAATCCGTGGAAGCAAGGATGAGGTTGATACCATATTTTACACCCATCACGGACCTGTAGTTTATTTCCAGAAACCCAAATATGGCAGGGCCGGCAATGTTCCTGTAGGAGACGCTCTTCGCTGGATTGCACACGACAGTTCCAACGAACTGATGACTTTTTACAAACTCAACCGTGGTAAAAATTATCAGGATTACCGCAAAGCACTTACGTATTATACGGCCCCGGCTCAGAACTTTGTTTTTGCAAGTGTAGACAATGATATCGCCATCACCCCGAATGGAAAATTTCCACTAAAATGGAAAGATCAGGGTAAGTTTATTTTAGATGGCACTGATCCTGCATACGACTGGCAAGGCTGGATTCCGGCTGCGCAAAATCCTACGGTTAAAAATCCGGCAAGGGGATTTGTAAGTTCAGCGAACCAGTCATCAACTGATCCGTCTTATCCCTACTACATTAACTGGGAGTTTGCCCCCTATGAGCGTGGGAAACGCATAAACGATCGACTTGGAGCCATGAACAAGGCAACGGCAGACAGCATCCGTTTGATGCAAACTGATAACTACAGCATTCTTGCGCAAAACCTGCTTCCGGCCATTACCCCTCTGTTAAATAATGAGCAGCTTAACGCCACACAAAAAGAAGCTTTAAGTTATATGAATAAGTGGAACAGGCGTTATGACGCTGATCAGATTGCAGCAAGTGTTTTTGAAATCTGGACTAAACGACTTTCCAAAAATATCTGGTCAGACGAGTTTGAAGTCGAAGGGATTCCGATGCGTTATCCATCCCGCGACCGCACTGTAGAAATGATTTTAAAAGAGCCAAATGCCGCCTGGTACGACAATATCAAAACGCCTCAGAAGGAAACACTGAGCGACCTCGTGAATGAGGCTTTCAAATACAGTTGTGATAGCCTGGAGCGCAGGTTTGGCCCAATCAATAAAGACTGGAACTGGAGCAATGTGAAACAGAGCAACGTACCGCACCTGGCAAAAATCCCCGGCTTCGGATCTAAAATATTACAAATAGGCGGTGCGAAAAGTACCATTAACGCATTGGGAGAAACCAATGGCCCTTCATGGAGAATGGTGATTGAGCTGGGTAAAAAACCTAAGGGTCATGGTGTTTATCCCGGCGGTCAGTCGGGTAATCCAGGCAGTAAATTTTACGACAACATGATCGATACCTGGGCCAGCGGACAGCTTTATGATTTGTTCTACATGCAAACAGCTAACGATAATTCGGGCAAAATAATTTCAAGATTAAAAATTTCTAAATAGTCACCATGGTTTTCATTGTTATATTAATAGTTTGTTTTTTACTGCAAATGGTTGCCCCATGGTGGATCATTATTGTGATCGCATTTGCTACATGCGGCATTATTGGCAAAACCGGAAAAATTGCATTCTGGCAATCCTTCATGGCCATATTCTTACTCTGGATAGGTTACTCCCTGTTTAAAAGCCTGCCAAACGATAATTTGTTAGCTGGCCGCGTTGCGGTAATGACCGGGATAAAACTGTGGTGGGCTTTGTTATTGGTTACCGGAATCCTGAGCGGACTGGTTGCCGGAATCAGTGGTTATTGTGGCTATCATTTCCGCATGGCGATGCTTGCTAAAAAAACTGACGACAAATTAGCATAATGCTTTGTACTTTTGCCTGGTGATGCACAGCCCAAAAGAAATATTTACAATCAATTCCCCGGAAACGTTTGAAGCATTTGCCTTAGATATTTTCAGATTCCAGGCGCAACACTGCGCAATTTATCAGGCATATATTCAAAACCTGCGGGTAAATCATAACGAGGTGAGAAATATTGGTCAGATTCCTTTTCTGCCTATTTCCTTCTTCAAAACACATCAGATTTTAAGCAGCCCTTCGCCTGTAGAAATTACCTTCAGCAGTTCAGGAACTACAGGGATGGTTACCAGCAGTCATCATGTAACGGATGTTAGTTTATATGAACAAAGTTACCTTCAGGCATTCACCAAATTTTATGGGCCGGTTGATGAATACTGCTTTCTGGCGCTACTGCCCTCCTATCAACAAAGATCAGGCTCATCACTGATTTACATGGTAAACGACCTGATAGAGAAAAGCAATCACCCGCAAAGCGGGTACTTCCTGTATAACCATAATGATCTTTTTGACTTATTAAGTGACCTGAAGGCCAAAAAACAAAAAACAGTTCTCATCGGAGTTACTTACGCTTTACTCGATTTCATCGAGAAGTTCCCAATAAATTTCCCCGAACTCATTGTAATGGAAACCGGTGGAATGAAGGGCAAAAGAAAAGAAATGGTTCGCGAGGAATTACATGAGCAGCTTACCAAAGGGTTCGCTGTCCCGGCGATCCACAGTGAATACGGCATGACAGAATTACTTTCACAGGCCTATTCCTTAGGCGAAGGCGTATTCAATTGCCCGAACTGGATGAAGGTGCTGATCCGCGACACCAATGACCCCCTATCCCTTATTCCGAATGGAAAAACCGGAGGAATCAATGTGATTGACCTGGCCAATATCAATTCCTGCGCTTTTATCGCTACTCAGGATCTGGGGAAAATTAATCCGGATGGAAGTTTTGAGGTGTTAGGTCGCTTCGATAATGCTGATATCAGGGGCTGTAATTTATTGGTGCAGTAAATACAGACTTAATTTACTTTATCTGCACAAGCCGAGCAAATCCCCGTAGCAATCAGATTTAAATGCTGTACCTTAAATCCTGAGGGCACTTTAGGAACCGGTATCTTAACGCTTTCCAGGCAATATATTTTATGGCAATTATCGCAGTCAAAGTGTACATGCTCATCATGATGCTGGTGGGCATCACAACCATCCGAGCAAATGGCATAATTTGCAGTACCATGGCTATCAAGAACCTTGTGAATAATTCCTTTTTCTTCAAAGGCCTGCAGCACGCGGTAAAGTGTTACCCGGTCTACCACTTTTCCCATTACCTGTTCTAAGTAGGGCTGAGAAGTTGCAGAATCCCTTCCACTCAAAATCTCCAGCACCTGCAACCTTGCACCGGTACGTTTTAGGCCGTTTTTTACCAGAAGTTCTTCAAAGCGGGTGGTATTATTATCCATAGCATTACAAAAATAAGCAATTAAACAATGATTTTCGCATGTTTAATACTGATGGGAGGCGCATAACTGGCGTCCTTTTGCTCCAGTATCAGTGTGCCGCTTACGTGAATAGGCTTTTCAGTATAGGGGATAGCATTGTCCATTTCAACCATAATCATTACAGGAACTCCATTTTGCCCACAGAAAAAACACTGATTAACCGGAAGTGTAGCCAGGAGAAATTTTTGCTGCTTTTGCCCGCTTTTAATCGGGATGAGATATCCCCGCAGATTAAAGTTTTTATTTTCGAAACGCCGGATTGTTTCTGTAAAAATAGGGTATAGTCCGTTCTTCTCTGTAAGTTCAAATTTAACCGAACCGATGATATCCCAGTTCATTGAGCGGAGGTGATCATTCGGGTTATGGTTTTGGCCCTTAAGGGAAACACTACTTAAAAGTAATATCCACAACATTAACTTTTTCATATTTGAACGGCGTTTAGCAGAAAAAATTCCGACCGGTCGTCTCCTGAATCGTTAATCAGTAGTTTCCCGCGAATCTTAACCGGTTTATCTGTCCATTTTACAGGATGTTTCATTTTTACTTCAATCATGGAAGGGATATCCCCTGACCCACAGTAGGGACAGGATTCGATCGGAACGATCGAGAGCATAAATTCCGAAAAGTCAGTTCCAACTTTTGTTGGAATAATATATCCGGGCAGTTCAATTACTTTGTTATTGATCGCCCGAAGTTCTGGAGGAAACACCGTTTGCCATACCAAAGGCTTTACCTGTTTTTCATATTTCAGGGCTAATAAATTCCAGTTGGCGGTCCTCAAGTCTGCATGCACCGGGGGCTGGGCAAAGCAATAGCCGCATATCAGGGCTAAAAATATCGAAAGTATTGCGCTCCTCATTATCGTTCGCTGGTTAATGTTTTAGCAATATCCACTCTAAAAACCTGGAAAGCCGGCAACAGCGCAGCCAATATCCCAATCATGGTACCTGCCAGAAGTAAATAAAGTTCATCAGCCATAAAATAAAGCCCATTTAATTTAGCTTGTGCCGCTTCCTGGAAAAATCCAATAACATAAAGCGAAGCATGACCGATCAATAGTCCCACAATCGCTCCGGCAAAAGTTACCTGCAAGCTCTCCATTACTACTAAAAAAAATACCTTTAACTTTGAAGCTCCTAAACAGCGCATAATAGCCAGGTCATATTTCCTTTCTTTCATCGAGTTATATAAACTGATAAAAATACTCAGGGCAGATATCAACATGATAAAAACAGCAAACCATTTCAGGGTATCAATCCCTATTCCGATAAGAGAAAACAAACGGGCACTTTCCATGGCCGGGGAAGCGGCCTGCATGCTGGTGCTTTTATTTACCATCCGGGGAAAAACAACGACTGACATTGGCGACCGGTACTGAATCAATATCGCTGTAATTTCCCTGTTGTCAATTTCCCCTTTGCTATCATCCTGAGCACCCTGGTGTTCATCCTGATGATCATGACCCTCATGCATTTTATAAACGCTCCCAATATTTGTCAGAATAAGCTGATCGGTAACATTGCCTTGAGGCTTTAGAACCCCCATTACCCTGTAAGCATGTTGCTTGTGCACATCATCACTACCGGACAGGCCGTGTGCACCAAAAAAAGTATCTCCAACCTTTAACCCCGTAGTCCTGGCCACTTCACTTCCAATAGTGGTTTCAAGATCTTTTCTCCAGAATTTCCCCTGACCAATATTCAGGCCGTAAAGCGCGATAAAGGACTGGTCAGTTCCCACTATGCGGTTTCCCATATAATTATCGCCCAGTGCAAGTGGTACGGCGAGCCTTACCATTGGGTTCTCCATCAGTTTCCGCGCATCTGAAACAGGAATATTTCCCGTCGGAAAATCAATATGGTAAATGCTGCTTAAAATCAACTGCAAAGGGCTCCCTTTGGCGCCAACAACTACATCAATATCCTTTGCGTTCTCTTCCAGTTTACTACTAATTTGATGAGTAGCCAGCATCAGTAAGGACAGTATTCCAATACCGAAAGCCACCAGCGTGATATTCAAAAATGCAGTGAGTTTATTCTTGAGCAGGTTCTTTCTTCCTATGGTAAAAATACTGGTCATAAGAGGTAAGCATTAGAAATGAAAGGCCGAATGCGCTGGTCGTGAGTGGCCACTAGTAATGCTGCTCCGTTGGCTTTTGCCTGTTGCCTGAGCATGGTAATGACCTGAATAGCATTCACATCATCCAGACTTGATGTCGGTTCATCGGCGATTAACAGGTCGGGCTTATTTACCAGCGCCCTTGCTACGCTAACCCTTTGAAGCTGCCCCTGACTTAACTGGTCGGGAAATTTATCCTTTTCACTGATGATATTCAAACTTTCCAAAAGCGATAACTGGTGCTCCAAATCCACTTTCAGGCCAGCCATGGAGGCGACTATTTCCAGGTTTTCGATGACGCTAAGTGAACGGATAAGATGGGGCCGCTGGAACACAATCCCAATCCGGGCACCTCTGAATTTATCCATTTTCCTTGCTTGTAATCCGTATAGTGGCACCCCATCAATGAGCACCTCTCCTGAGGTCGGTTTCAGCAGCGCTGAGAGAATATTCGTCAAGGTGCTTTTACCACTACCTGATGCGCCAAGCAGAAGCCAGTGTTCCATGGCCGCTATAGTTAAATCGGGAAAATGAATGATTCGTCCCCCTGGGTAGCTGTGTGATAAAGATTTAATGCTGATCATTTTTGGAGATATTTTAAGTTCACCTTGATTACATTTTTGATGGCGTAGCGCCTGTAGGCAGCTTGCGCATCGGTACTTCCATGTCTGCAGGCTGGACTGATCATGGAAATAGATACCAATGCCGACAGGAGAAAAATTTTGCGTGTGCTATTCATTTCAAAAAGATTAATCGTGCTGGTGATCAATTGGACAACTTTTAAGCCTTTTCAAGTTGGTGAAGTGAGCTGCAGCAATGGTAATGCCACCCAGGGGAATCAAGATGGCTTCGAAATGAGCCACCGGCAAAAAATGACCAGATGCAATCAGTATGAATCCACAAACTAAAATGAATAGCGGCCGAATGCTATGATGCTGTGAGCGATATCCCCGTGCTAAACTCCATATGCCAAGTACCAGCGAGAGTGCAATCATGGTAATCTCGATGCCGTCGTTTGCCAGAAAATCCAAACCCCATAACGGTAATACAGTAATAACAAACGGAAGGGCTGCGCAGTGTATTGCGCATATGGTTGACGCCGTTATACCAAGTTTATCCAAATTCATGTTCCTGAGGAGTGTCTTCATAGCTTAAAAATTGAACAGCAAATATAAAAGCAATAATGTTGCATTAGCAAAAATACCACCTATATTTGCAACATAATTGCATTAACATGATAAAAAAACTACCGGTAACGGTTTTAAGTGGTTTTCTGGGAAGTGGAAAAACCACCTTACTCAATTCTATCCTGCGAAATAAGCAAGATCTCAGGGTTGCGGTCATTGTAAACGATATGAGCGAAGTGAATATCGATGCCAATCTGGTTAAAAACCAACATGTACTCTCCAAAACAGATGAAAAACTGGTGGAGATGAGTAATGGCTGCATTTGCTGCACGCTTAGGGAAGATCTGATGATCGAGGTAGAAAAACTGGCCAGGGAAAACCGGTTTGACTATCTATTGATTGAAAGCACCGGTATATCAGAACCCGTGCCCGTGGCACAAACTTTTTCTTTTGTAGACGAGCAGTCGGGGATCGATTTGAGCAAATTTAGTACGCTCGACACCATGGTAACAGTGGTAGATGCCTATAATTTCCATAAGGACTTCGGTTCTGCAGAAAAACTCGTCGATAGAAATATGGTCGAAGAGCCATCAGATCAGCGGACAATTGTAAACCTGCTAACGGACCAGATCGAATTTGCAGATGTAATTTTACTGAACAAAACCGACCTGGTTAGCGCAGCAGATTTAAAAGTATTACGGGCGTTGGTTAAGAAGCTCAATCCCACAGCCGTCATATATGACACTTTGTTTGGCCAGATTTCACCGGAAAAGATATTGAATACAGGCTTGTTTGATTTTGAAGCAGCCTCAGCGGGTGCAGGCTGGAAAAAAGAACTGCAGGAAGTGCACTTACCCGAAACCCAAGAATATGGCATTAGTTCAACTGTATTTCGTTCCAAAAAACCATTTCATCCCCAGCGGTTATGGGATTACCTTAACAGGGACTTTCCAACAAGTGTAATACGTTCAAAAGGGATTTTCTATCTCGCCGTAATACCCGATCAGGCCATTAACTTCTCACAGGCAGGCGGATCATTACGCATAGACCCTGCGGGAGTATGGTGGGCAAGCATGAATGCGGATGAAAGAGAAAGCTATTCAGACTACCGGGAAAACAAAGTTGAAATACACGAAAACTGGGATGAACTATTCGGAGACCGGACGAATGAACTGGTTTTTATCGGTCAGCAACTGGCTGCCGAAAAGCTCAAAACAGATTTGGAAGCTTGTTTGATTGATGATGAAGAGCTGGCAAAATACAAGGCCGGGCAGCCATTCGACAATCCCTTTGAACGGGTGATCGCTATTTAACAAAAAGTCCCGGTTTTTCAACCGGGACTCACTTATTATTATTCTGCAATCAGCAGAAAGTAGTTTTTCTTACCCTTCTGTACAACGATAAACTTATCGTTAATCAGGTTTTCACTGTTAAAAATCTGTGAAAATTCTTTGATCTTTTCTTTGTTAACAGCAACCCCTCCCCCTTGCACCAGCTTCTTTGCCTCGCCTTTGGATGGAGCAACAGTAGATTTCTCCGCCAGAAGTGTGGCAGCATCAATTCCTGCCGCCAGCTCTGATTTGGAAATGATGAACTGAGGAATACCATCAAAAATATCAATAACGGCTTTGTCAGCTAAACCATTTAAAAACTCAAGTGATCCGTTTCCGAACAAAAATTCTGAAGTTTTGATTGCCGTTTCCAATGCCTCCAGGGAATGTGTTTTCACCGTGATGTCTTCAGCAAGGGCTTTTTGAAGAATGCGTAAATGTGGTGCAGCTTCATGCTCTTTTTCCAATGATTCAATCTCTTCTTTGGTTTTAAGCGTAAAGATTCTGATCCATTTTTTTACGTCATCATCCGATGCATTCAGCCAGAACTGGTAAAATTTGTACGGAGAGGTTTTCTCCGGATCCAGCCAAACCGCCCCGCTTTCAGTTTTACCAAACTTGGTGCCATCGGCTTTCTTGATTAATTGAGTGGTAATTGCATAGGCAGTTCCCGAATCTTTCCTTCTGATCAGTTCCGTACCGGTAACAATATTACCCCACTGATCTGAACCGCCCATTTGCACCAGGCAGTTTTCATTTTTCCATAAATGGTAAAAGTCATACCCCTGGATAAGCTGGTAGCAGAATTCGGTAAATGACAGACCAGAATCACCTTCCAGTCGCCTTTTTACGCTGTCCTTGGCCATCATATAATTCACGGTAATGTGTTTTCCCACATCACGGATAAAGGTGAAAAGATTCATATCTTTGAACCAGTCCGCATTGTTTACCATTACCGCTCCATTACCACCATCTTCAAATTTTAAAAATTTTGATAGTTGTTTTTTCATGCCTTTGAGATTATGCTCAATCATATCGGGCGTCTGTAAATTACGTTCATCCGATTTTCCTGATGGATCTCCAACCATTCCCGTGGCTCCGCCAACCAAAGCAAAAGGCTTATGGCCTGCATTTTGAAAATGAATTAAAGTCATAATCTGAGTCAGGTGACCAACGTGCAATGAATCCGCGGTAGGGTCAAAACCAATATAACCAGAGGTCATACCTTCATTTAACTTTTCCTCGGTATTCGGCATGATATCATGCAACATGCCCCGCCATCTTAACTCTTCAACAAAATTCTTCATTGTATTACAATTAATTTGCGTGCAAAGATAAAATTTTAGCTTAGAAACCATTAAAATTTAAATATGGCTATGACCACATTTTCAAAACAGCTGCAGCAGGGATTTCTTTAATACTGAAATGACAATAAAGTAAAGTGATAAATCATATATTTATCCCCGATGAACTTTCTTTCCCATTACTATTTTGACCGGTTAAGTGATGATGCCAATGTGGTAATGGGCACAGTGCTTCCCGATTTAATTAAAAATGCGTCGAAAGAAGCTAATTTATACCCTCAAAAAAATGAGTTCCTGTTTAAAGGAAACCCGGCTGAGGAGGCGTTGCTTGCCGGATGGAAAAGACATCTGGCAGTTGATTTATATTTCCACTCCTCAAACTTCTTTTTTGAAAAAACCGCTGAATTAAAGCAACTCATCAAGCCCATTGTAGAGCATACACACGTCAGGCCCTCTTTCCTGGCGCATATCGGATTGGAATTACTGTTGGATCACTTACTTATTGAAGAGAACTATATCCAGGTGACTGGCTTTTATAACAACCTGCAAGCTGTTGAGCAAAAAGCGCTCACCGATTTTCTGGAACACTGCGGATTGAAAAATCAGGATGTCTTTTTTAGATTCTTAGCCGACTTTATCAGCAGTAAATATTTATTAAGTTATCAAAAGCTCGATAACATCAGTTATGCACTGAACAGAATCTGCATGCGGGTATGGCCGGAAACGATGACCGAAATTCAACTACAGCAGCTCACCATCCAGCTTGAAGCATTCAAGAATGTTTTGGAAAAAGACTTTATGGACATCTTCAGGGAAATAGATATTAAACTTCAAACCCCTTAAGTCTGATTCAGGTTAATTGCTTTATAGAGCTTTGAAAATTATTTCACGGCCTCATCACAACCCTCCCTTGCTTTTTTTATATTTGCGATATGTCGCTGAATGCAATAAAAGAAGAAATGGATGCCCTGGTTGAGGAATTAAACCAGCACAATTATAATTACTATGTTTTGGCGATGCCTACCATTGGTGATTATGAGTTTGATAAGAAATTAAAACACCTTGCAACACTCGAAGCAGCCCATCCAGAATTTGCTGATCCCAACTCCCCTACGCAAAGGGTTGGTGGCGATGTAACCAAAAATTTCATTACCGTACAGCATAAATACCCCATGTTATCATTGGGTAACACCTATAATGAACAAGATCTGAGAGATTTTGATGATCGCATAAGAAAAGCAATAGGGGATAACTTTCAATATGTTTGCGAGCTGAAGTTTGATGGCTTGTCGATGAGTTTAACTTATGAAAATGGAAAGCTGATCAGAGCAGTAACCAGAGGTGATGGTTCAAAGGGTGACGACGTAACCAGCAATGTAAAGACCATTCACACCATCCCCCATCAAATTAAAACGAGTAAAGCGCCAGAGCATTTTGAGATCAGGGGGGAAATATTTATGCATAAGGCCGCCTTTCTGAGGCTAAATGCTGCTCGGGAAGAGCTGGGAGAAATCCCTTATGCCAATCCCAGAAACTTTGCTTCAGGAACGATAAAAATGCAGGATAGCAAGGAAGTTGCAAAGCGTCCGCTGGATGGCTTTATTTATTTCCTTTATACAGATAAAAACGAATTTAAAACCCATTGGGAGAGTTTACAATCAGTTAAAGACTGGGGATTTCATGTATGTGAACATAACCGGTTGGTTGAAAATATAGATGACGTACTCAACTTTATTCACCATTGGGAGCAGGAACGATTTAAGCTCAGTTACGATATAGACGGGATCGTGATCAAAGTAAATAGTTATGCACAACAGCAGGAATTAGGCTTTACCGCTAAATCGCCGCGTTGGGCATTCTCTTATAAATACAAAGCTGCGGAAGTTGAAACGGTGTTAAATAAGGTAACCTATCAGGTAGGCAGAACAGGGGCGGTTACGCCTGTGGCAAACTTACAACCTGTATTACTAGCCGGAACTACGGTAAAGCGGGCCACTTTGCATAACGCCAATGAAATTGAGCGACTCGATTTACATCAGGGGGACACTGTTTTTGTGGAAAAAGGCGGTGAAATCATTCCAAAGATCATCAAAGTAAATCTGGAAAAACGAATTGCAGGGTCCCCAAAAGTACACTATTTGCATAACTGCCCGGAATGCGGAACTGAATTGATCAGAAAAGAAGGTGAAGCGGTACATTATTGCCCTAACGATGAAGGATGTCCGCCGCAGATTGTGGGGAAAATTCAGCATTTTATATCCCGCAAAGCAATGAACATTGACGGTTTGGGAGATGAAACCATAGAAACCTTCTATCGTCACGGCCTCGTCAACCACATTAGCGATTTATACACCTTGTATCAAAAATCCGATCAGCTAAAAACCCTCGACAGATTCGGGGAGCGGTCTATCGAGAATATGCTTTCAGGGATAGAAAAATCAAAGGAGATGCCTTTTGAGAAGGTTCTGTTTGGTTTGGGTATTCGCTATGTGGGTGAAACAGTTGCTAAAAAACTTGCTGCCGGAGTAAAGAATATCGATAACTTGTCAAAAGCAAGTGTAGATGAACTGATTGCTATTGATGAAATCGGTCAGCGTATTGCAGAGAGTATTGTTGAATACTTTGCAAAAAAAGAGCATTTAGAGCAGGTAGAATTATTAAAATCAGCAGGATTACGCTTTGAAATTGAAGAAAAGCTAATTGAGCTTGCCAGTGATAAACTTATTGGAAAAACATTCGTAATTTCGGGCGTTTTTGAAAACTACAGTCGCGATGAGTTGAAGGACATAATCGAGGCCAACGGAGGAAAGATTCTGAGTGGAATTTCAGGAAAACTAAATTACCTGGTAGCAGGAGATAATATGGGACCATCGAAGCTGGAAAAGGCTACCAAACTTCATGTACCTATCATTAGCGATCAGGAACTTTTAGAAATGTTAAAATAAATTGCCTGAATCAAAGAAAGTGTGTATGTATACGTGAAGCGTGCTTTAAAGATTCAAAATTCAATAATTATAAATAAGTAATGAACAAATTTCAGGGTACTGGTGTAGCATTGGTTACACCTTTCAACACAGATGGATCTGTTGATTATAATGGGTTAAAAAACCTGATTAATCATTTGATCGACGGAGGGATAGATTACCTCGTTTCTTTAGGTACAACCGGCGAAACCGCTACGATGACCAAGGACGAGAAGAAGAAGGTGTGGGCATATACTGCTGAAATTAATAATAACAGATTACCTTTAGTAGCTGGCATTGGCGGAAATAACACTTTGGCTGTTGCCGAAGACATTAAAGCTTTTGATACTACAGGCTACAGTGCCATATTATCAGTTAGCCCGTATTACAATAAACCTACTCAGGAAGGCATTTATCAGCATTATAAATACCTGGCAGAGATTTCTCCTTTAGATTTAATATTATACAATGTTCCTGGTCGCACCATGAGCAACATGAGCCCGGAGACCACTTGCAGGTTGGCACATGATTTCAAAAATATCGTGGCTACAAAAGAAGCTTCCGGCAGTTTTGATCAGTTCAATCAGATCCTGAGAGACAAGCCTGAAGATTTTCTGTTGATCTCCGGAGACGATCCCATTACCCTACCGATGATCGCTCTGGGTGCAGCTGGTATTATTTCCGTTGTTGGTAATGCATTGCCTCGTCAGTTTTCTGATATGGTTAGAGCATGTCTCGCTGGCGATTTTAAAGCCGCTACTCCAGCTCATTTAGCTTTGGTGGAGTTTACGCGTTTAGCTTTCGCAGAGGGTAATCCGGCAGGAATTAAGGCCGCTTTAAAGCATTTGGATGTATGTGGCGATACTGTTAGATTGCCATTAATAAAAGCATCTGGCGGCTTAAATGAATCGATCATTAAAGAAATAGAGAAATTAAGCCAGCTGGCTTAAATATAGCTACGACCGGTAAATTGCAGTAATATCCACTCAGCTTCCCGGTTAATCAAAACGCCCACTCAGATGCCATATCCGGGTGGGCGTTTTCTATAAATATCTTTTATCCGTTAATCTTTGTTTTTAGTTTCCTGAACTTCCAAACGAATCGCCTGAGCCAGGTTTTTCAAATCCTGCATGCCTTTACGAACACGTGTTCCGGCAGCGCTGTTTCCTTTAGTATAAAACTTGTCTGCATCAGCTTCCAAAGCTGCGATTAAACTTTTTACTTCTTCAAATTTTTTCATTTCTTAGTACTCCTGTAATTTTAAAGGTTTGAGTTTTAATTATCTAACTCTAATTTAAAGGCTTTGTTGCAATTAAAGAACTTTTTATCCAAGAAAATAATCAATTTAAAGTGCTTTTTTTCCACATCAATCGATCTAAGCACAACTTATTTGCAATTGGTAGATGTGAAGGTTTATGGCTTTTATCCGATGAAGATAAAGCTTTAATTGGAAGCAATAATACCAAAGCGGGGAAATCTCTTGTGAAACTTCCCCGCTTGATCAACGATTAATTTGTTACCAAATGGTTATTATCTGTTTCCTTCAATGGAATTTTCCAGGTCCATTTATTGTTATCTGTTGGTAGAATGGTAATAGCCAAACTGGTAATAAAGTTACCCCCATTGGCATAAGCTTTCCTCACTATGCTATCTCCCCATCTTTTCATATCAAACCAGTCAAATCCTTCACCCCATAATTCAATGGCACGGTATTTCTTAATTTCACCCAGTAAAGCGGCACCCGTTTTGGTGTTGGTGTAGCTCTCATCTCTTTTTGATGTCTTATTAAGCTCGATTAAAAGATTCTGAATACTTGCGGCATCCTTGTTTTGGAAATATTTAGCCTCTGCTTCAATCAAATACATTTCAGATGAGCGGAAATGGTTTAGATTACCAACACCAGGCTGATCATTTGCTGCCACTTTGAATTGCATATATGCATATACGGTTGAAGTGCTATATATATTTGGATACAAAACAAATGCTCTTGCCTTGAGCGCAGTTCCTGCAACTCCTGTTGAGGTGGTGTAACTGTAGCCCGTTGGATCTAAAAACAATGACTTTCTAATGTCGGTAGCAGGAATCTGATCGAACAGTTCTTTGCTGATACATTTCGGCGTAGACCTTACCGCACTTGCCGAAGAATTATAAGCCATATAAGAGAAATATGAGTAATAATAAAGGGTTTCATCCGAAGCCCCATAACTGCTCCAGATCCACTCTGAGGTAGCATTTGAGAAACCTGCTTTATAGTCGGCAACAGACATTAATGCGTAACCTGTTCTGGCTTTAACTGCGTAGCTTTCTGCATTTGCATAATCCTGACGGTTAAGTGCTGCCCGGGCATAGATTGCATAAGCAACATTTGCATTCACCTCATAGTTGGTGGTTCTGGATTTTCCTGATGAGGCGTACAGGCTGATAGCCTGATTAAGATCACTGTAGATTAGATTATAAGTTTCAAGCAGGGTTGATCTTGCCATATCTCCTGTGGTAGATTCGGTTCTTAATACCAGTCCAGGAGTTGAACCATTGTTTGAATCCGACCATCTGTTTCCATAGAGCTGGGCAAGCATCATATAGCAGTAGGCCCGGTAAGTAAGCGCCTGCGCTTTAATAAATTGTTTATCTGCATAAGGACCACTCGCTGCATCTATATTATTGGCAATAGCGTTTGCATTACCGATAATCATGTAGTAATAATACCAGGGATAATAATCATAAGTGCTTGAAACATTTTCATTTAAAGTTCCATTGATGATCGTTGCCCAGCCTGAAAGGTTAACAAAGAAGTTATTTCCGGGGTAGTTACCATAATACATTTTAATGGTTCCCTCACCATTGAATCCTTGTGAACTCAGGTATTGGGTGGTCATCAGTTTGGCAAGACCATTGATGGCAAGTTTTGCATTAGCGGTGGTTTCAAATACTGTTGCAGTACTTGTTGAAGAAGTCGGTTCAGTTTCAAGCCATTCTTTCTTACATGAAGAAAGAAATGCCAAAGCTGAAAATATTGTTAGAAAAAGTGTTTTTTTCATGTTAATCAAGATTAATATTAAAATCCAACATTAATACCCAAAGAGAATACCCTTGGAGTCACGTATGCGTTCTGGCTTGTTCCGGCGAATGACTGCTGAGGATTCATGCCCTGTAATTTGGTAAAGGTGAATAGGTTCTCAATTCCAAAATTTACTTTCACCGAAGAAACATCAAATTTATTGGTGAATGAAGCTGGCAACTGGTATCCTACCGCAATGTTTTTGATCACCAGGTAAGATCCATCCTGTAAGAACCTTGATGAAGTCGCGTTATTTTTATCACTTCTTGCATAATCAATTACTGGAATTCCGTTAGGATCAATCCTGTCAGCAGAAGTAGCAGTCATACCCGCGGGAACTCCAGACCACGCACTCAATAAATCTTTATGCAATGCACTCACACTTCCAGACATACTCATTAAGGAAGCATACGAATAATCGTAAGTTTTCCCGCCAAGGGCATAAGTGAAGATTCCCGATAGAGAAAAATTCTTCCAGTTCAGGTTAGTAGAAAAACTGCCATAAACATCTGGAATAGCACTGCCGCTCCAATCTCTTTTCGCATAGGTGGTGTAGGTGGTATAGTATTGGCCATTGATATTCACCAGGTATTGACTAGGTAAATCTGTTTTTCCAGGAGCAGATCCGGCAACATTAAAATTCTGCGTGTCTGCAAGATAAAGTGAATTTCCAGTCATCTGATCTACACCCACATACTGATAGGTCCAGAAATCATACACGCCATGCCCTTCCATGTATTTATACAACCCTGAAACAATCCCGTTCTGGCTGTTTTCATCAGCGAGGCGAACAATTTTGTTTTTCATAAAGGTCGCATTAACTCCTACGTTCCAGTTCCAATCCTTACTTTTAATGATGTCTACATCCAGGGCGAGCTCTAAACCTCTGTTTGATATGCTACCTACATTCTTTTGAATTACAGATTCAGCTGCAGAGGTGGAGGTACCACCGGCAGACAAAGGCAGGTTTAAATCAAAGAGTAAATTTTGAGATCCTTTATCAAAATATTCAGCACTAAAATTCACGCGGTCGAATAAACGCCCTTCAATTGCAGCACCAAAAGAAGATGAAGTTTCCCATTTCAGGTCTTTGTTTCCAAACTGAGAAATGGTCAAAGCAGACTTATTCGCATTTTGTCTCAACGCATACAAATCATAATAGGAATAATATCCTGCGCCAGAGTCATTACCTACCTCACCATAAGATGTACGCAGTTTTAAGTTATTCACAACTGTTGCAAGTGGTTTGAAGAATGCCTCTTTAGATATTATCCAGCTTCCACCTACTGACCAGAAATTACCCCATCTCGAGCCCGAATAAAATCTGGAAGACGCGTCTCTTCTGAATGATGCCTCTAGGAAATATTTATTATCATAATTGTAGCGGCCACGACTGAAATAACCTTCTGTGCGGTAGTCTACCTGATAATCTGTTAAGTTTGTAATGTTATTGAAGTTAACCAGCTCAGTCGCATTTGCGAAGGTCTCGGTTGTTTTATAACCGTACAGGTAGTTATAGTTATAATAATAGTTTTCATGTCCTACTAAAGCATCGAAAGTATGAAGACCTATTTTTTTCTCCCAGTTCAGCAACTGCTGAGCGGTATAATTTTTATAACGATAAGTGGTACGTGATGCGCGTCCTGCATTTCCAGCTCCATCGCCAATCAAGGCATTGTCGTAGGTCTGCTCTTCATCATTCCTTACATTTAAATCTCCCTTTACTGTGAAGGTAAAATCTTTTAAGAATTTGATATCAACATAGGCTTGGCCGGCCAATGTATTACGAAAACCCGTGTCCTTATTTAAATCATTCTCCCAGATGGAGTGTCTTCCAACATACTGATTGCGGGTATTGGTACCATCATCATACAATTGATTTCCAGATGCATCAAGGGTATATTCACCCGTGGTGATGTCGTGCAAGTGAACAGGATATATTGGAGCTATTTGTCTGGCATAGTTAAATACGTTGGTATAAGAACCAGCGCTGCTTGTAGATCCGTTTGTCAAGTTTGTCTTTTGATGAGATCCAGACAAATTAAAGCCATATTTCAACCATTTTTTAGCCTGAATATCTGCATTGATTCTACCAGTCAAACGCTTAAAATCTGCATTGGTGATATATCCTTTCTCATTTAAATAACCAATTGAATAAAACAAATTGGATTTCTCGTTAGAATTAGTGGCATTAAGGGTATAATCCTGACGGTGACCGGTGCGAAGCGAACCCTCATACCAATCTAAATCGCCCGAATAACCTGGAAGGATTGATGCATCTGACCTTAATTTACCATTGCTGTCAAATAACTGGGTTGAGGGTTTATCGTATATATTAAGCTTTAAATAATCACTGATTAAATTGCTGGTTGCCCTTGCGCCGGCAAGCGCCGCGGTAGAATAAGTGGTTGGATCACTTGTAAGCAAATAATTCTTGTACCCCTGCCACATGGCTTCCATATATTCATTGGCATTCAGCTTTTCGTACTCCTTGATTCCTCTGTTATAAAAGCCTTGATTGGCAATCAGATTCAGGCTGCTGGATCCTTTACGTCCTTTTTTCGTTGTCATGATGATGACCCCGTTAGAAGCCCGGTTACCATAAAGAGTGGTAGCAGAAGCATCTTTAAGCACAGAAATACTCTCAATATCTGCAGGATTGATATCGGAAACGTTCCCGCCAAAAACTACGCCATCAATTACGTATAATGGTGTATTACTTCCGTTAATTGTTGTAAAGCCTCTGATTCTTACGGTAGGTTCAGCTCCAGGCTGGCCAGATGTATTATTTACCTGAATACCTGGTGCAGCGCCTTCTAACGCAGCCATGGCATTGGTAATCGGTCTTTTGCCAAGATCATCTGCATTTACCTGCGCAACAGCTCCTACAAGAGATTCCCTGGTAGCTGTACCGAAAGCAACTACTACCACGTCAGCCAGCTGAGCTGAAGATATTGTTAAAGTCACATTAACTGAGTTCGAAGCTCCTAACAGAATTTCTTTGGTTTCATAACCTAAATATGAAAATACAAGTGTGGTACTTTCTGCAGGCACTTTAATTGTGAATTTTCCATCACTATTCGTCGATGCAACTAAGGAAGTTCCTTTTACGCGTACAACCGCGCCTGGAATTGGTAAATTATCATCACCAGATTTTACGATCCCTGTAACGGTTCTGTCAACTATCAATGGCGCAGCTGATGATAACGAATGTTGAGCAGAATAAATAGTGGCGAACGATGCATTTGCCGTGAATAAAAATAGGACAAGGGCCGCGATTACTGCTTTGAAAAACAGTATTCCTGTTATTTCAATTTTAGCATCATGGCATGAATCAGGCAATATTACATTGCCTTGGGATTGTAGACAATCTCTCATGTTTTGTTGTTTGGTTTTTACTAGTTAGTGAATGTAGGCTTATAAGCCCATGAGGTGTCAGCGCTAACTGACTGTAGATCTGCAGATCTGTTTTTTAGGATGATTTTAGTAGGGTTTGTTCAAATTGCCTGGTTTTTTAAGTTTAACATTTATTTCCCTTTTCCAAATTTCTGATTATACCAATCCAATCTAATGCACACAATAGATTCAGGCCACGAGCATCGTCCTGGCATGGAGAGTTAAAACAGAAATCTTTGATTAGTTTTTGCATTACATCCATAATGGATGAATGCTAATTTGAGAGGTAATTTGAAAGGAGTATTTCGAATAGAAAATATACAAAAATCAACCCCTTCCTTGGGGCGAAAGTAGAAAAGAATGAATAAATCCACAATTATTTAACACTTTCTTTAATAAATGTTAAATATTTTGGAATAATTAGCACATTATTTTAAAACTATTACAATAAAAAAATAACTGAAAACCAGAAAGATAGCCTGCACACGGTTGCCGATCATTAAAATTTGCAATATTTTTATTACAACCTCGCTGCAGAAGCAAAATTATCCCCAAGTCAGATCTGCAATTGGAGATAAAAGAAAAAAAGGCAAAAAAAAACCGGCCAAAATTGACCGGCTCATATATTGAAATTGCCTTATGCGATCTGAAACTGGTTTTCTTTATAGTAACCATTCTCGAGCTTTTCAGCTACTTCGCTGAATGCATCTAAGGTACGCTGAACATCTTCCAGGGTATGTACTGCCGTTGGAATTAAACGCAGCTCAATCATTCCTTTCGGGATTACCGGATAAACCACAATTGAGCAGAAGATGCCATAGTTCTGACGAAGGTCGAAGGTAATCGCTGTAGCATCTGTAAGTTCTCCTTTTAAGAAAACCGGTGTTACCACAGAATCAGTTACCCCTAAATCGAATCCACGCTCACGTAAACCTTTTTGCAAGGTTGTAGCAATTTCCCAAAGTTTATCTTTTAACTCTGGCTGGCTTTTTAACAGCTCTAAGCGCTTCAATAAACCGATAACCATTGGCATTGGCAATGCTTTGGCAAATGTTTGCGAACGCATGTTATAACGCAGGAAATTGGTGATTTCTTCAGTAGATGCAACAAAGGCACCGATCCCGGCCATTGACTTGGCAAATGTACCGAAGTAAACATCTATGCCCTCAATACAATCCTGCGCTTCGTGCGTACCTGCTCCTGTTTTACCCATGGTACCAAAACCGTGAGCATCATCAACTAATATACGGAACTCGAAATCTTTTTTAAGGTCTACAATTTCTTTTAATTTACCTTGTGCACCACTCATTCCAAACACACCTTCAGTGATCAAAAGAATACCACCACCAGATTCTTTTGTCAGTTTGGTAGCACGTTCCAGTTGTTTACGGGCACTGTCGATATCATTGTGTTTATAAACGAAACGTTTACCCATATGAAGACGAAGGCCGTCAATAATACAGGCGTGAGACTCCGCATCGTAAACGATCACATCATTTCTATCCACCAAAGTATCAATGATGGATACCATACCCTGATAACCGTAGTTCAATAAGAATGCATCAGGTTTTCCTACGAAAGCAGCAAGCTCCTGCTCCAGTTGCTCATGATATTTTGAGTTACCGCTCATCATGCGTGCACCCATTGGGTAAGCCATACCGAACTGAGCAGCAGCTTCTTCGTCTGCTTTTCTAACTTCCGGGTGATTGGCTAAACCTAAATAATTGTTTAAGCTCCAAACTAAATGCTCTTTCCCTTTGAACTGCATGTGTGGTGCAATTTCTCCCTCCAGTTTTGGAAAAGAGAAATACCCATGAGACCATTTCTGGTGTTGACCAAGTGGTCCCATGTGTTTTGCTATCTTATCAAATATATCCAATGTATTATGTATTTTGTATAATAAAAATTTTGCGAATTTACGTTTTATCCGGCTTAAAATCAACCAGATTAATCCAGAGCATGTCAATTAAGACTTTTTAATGCTCCAATTTTATGCCAAAAAAGCCCCGGTTTACCCGGGGCTTTAAAAATTATACTTGGTTTGATCTAGTCAACATTATCGTGTAAGAAAGAATTGTTAGGTCTGATTTCAGTACCACCATCCTGGTCATTGCTTAATGTAAAACGACTCACCTGCGATTCGGATGAATGTTGAACCTGTTGCAATTGCATTTGTTTACGTTTATAAGCAGGCTCATTTTCCAATTCCTGTAATCCATTGGTTGTACGCAATTTCATACTTAAATCTTTTAAACGAAGGATACGTTCTTTAGATTTTCTCAATTGCTCTTCCATTGATTCGTCGCTCTTATCATCATCAAGACCTACAACCGGCATTTCAACTTCCGGCTCTGGTTCAGGAATTGCGAAGGTTTCTACAGCAGGAGTTTCGAAAACAAAATTCGTTTCGGCCAGTTTCACTTCAAATTCGAAACCGCTTTCATTTGGCTCTTCTGCCTGCGGCTCTTCTTCCATTAAAGTGTGACGAACGATTGCAGGCTCAGATTCCTGTGCGTTTTGCACTTCTGATTTATTGAACATGCCACCGAATAAATCTGCCTGTGGCGCTTCCTCCTTGGTTTTCAAAACCGGCTCGTATGATGGCGTAACTGGTTTCGGCTGAATGAAAGAGTTCATTGGTTCCACCGGACGAACAAGCGGCGCTTCTTCAGGCGTTAACAGAGAAATTTTCTTTTTGTTTTTTTCCTCATGAACACGTTCTTCCGATGTCTGGAATCCTGTAGCAATAATCGTTACAGAAAGTTTATCTCCCAGGGATTCATCAGTACAGTTACCCCAGATTAAATCTGCTGATAAGCCTGCTTTTTCCTGAATATAATCGGTAATGATTGAAACCTCATCCATTGTTACTTCACGAACACCAGAACTGATGTTGAGCAAAATATAACGGGCGCCTTCAATTTCACTGTCTTTTAATAATGGAGATGCTAAAGCGCCTTCCACTGCCTGTAATGCACGGTCGTCGCCTTCAGCTGCATGCGATCCCATGATGGCCACACCGCTTTCTTTCATTACGGTACGCACATCTTTAAAATCCACGTTGATGTATCCCGGAACGGTAATGATTTCAGCAATGCCTTTCGCCGCAGTAGTTAAGATATCATCTGCCTGACCGAAAGCGGAACCTAAGGTAAGATTTCCGAAAATTTCACGTAAGCGATCGTTAGAGATGACCAGGTAAGAATCCACATATTTCTTTAGCTCCTCCATCCCTTCGTCGGCCTGCAGTCTGCGTCGTTTCCCTTCGAAAGAAAAAGGAGTGGTGATAATGGCTACTGTTAAGATATCAAGCTCTTTCGCTGCTTTGGCAATAATCGGCGATGCACCGGTTCCGGTTCCACCACCCATTCCCGCTGTAATAAACAACATCTTGGTGGTATTGCCCAGCATGGCTTTGATATCATCAATATTCTCAATAGCTGAGTTTTTACCCACTTCAGGGATAGAGCCCGCACCCATTCCTTCGGTCAAACTAGCACCTAGCTGTACCTTGTTAGGAATTGGGCTGGATTCCAAAGCCTGAGCATCGGTATTACAAATTATAAAATCCACACCCGTAATACCAGACAGGTACATATGGTTTACTGCGTTGCCGCCACCGCCTCCAACACCAATTACTTTGATGATTGAAGACTTATCTTTTAACATTTCGAACTGCATATCTTTATGAATCAGTTGTTTAAAAATTTTTAAATTCTGTTCATTACTCAACGTAATATTAACACTTTTTCAACAGAGGTTTTCCACAATTGTTAGAAATGTGGAAAACTCCTTTTATGTTGAAAATTTCTCTAGCTTTTTAGGTAATCTTCATCACTCACATTCATATCATCCTGAATAAATGTTCTGGTTTTTGCGAGCAGTTTATCAAACAAACCTGGTCCACGCTTCTCTTTTTCTTTGATGGTTTTTGGTTTTTCTACAAAAACGCCCGGCTGTTTCATTTCTTCCATCAGCTCTTCTGCTTTTTGAATACCTTTAATCAGCAGACCCACACTGGTAGCATACATAGGGCTTTTCAAATCATCATAAATGGTTTTTGGCATTTCTTCATATTTCGATAAATGCTCATTTGGATAACCAATACGGCAATCTAAACCGGTAACATATTCAACCGCTTGTGATAAGTGCTTCAGCAATGCTCCTCCACCAGTGATTACAATTCCACCGATGAGTTTTTTCTCATAGCCAGAAGATTTAATTTCGTAATACACATGCTCAATGATCTCTTCCATACGGGCCTGAATCACATAAGCCAGGTTTTTAACCGATATCTCTTTTGGTTCTCGGCCACGAAGTCCAGGTACGCATATAATCTCGTTTTCTTTATTCTCTTCAGCCAGAGCAGAACCAAAACGTGTTTTCAACAATTCAGCCTGGTTACGCATTACAGAGCAGCCCTCTCTGATATCTTCAGTAACACTGTTACCCCCAAAAGGGATTACTGCTGTATGACGGATAATTCCCTCATGGAAAATCGCAATATCAGTGGTACCACCACCAATATCAACCAATGCAATACCTGCTTCTTTCTCTTCCTCGCTCAACACCGATTCAGATGACGCCAATGGCTCAAGAATTAAATCCTGAGTCTGCAATCCTGCATTATTTACACATTTGATGATATTCTTCACCGCAGTAACCTGACCTGAAATGATATGGAAGTTAGCCTCAAGGCGAACTCCAGCCATACCAATCGGATCTTTTATACCCGGTTCGTTGTCGATGGTAAATTCCTGTGGCAACACATGGATGATTTCCTCACCCGGCGGCATTACCAGTTTAAACATATCATCAATCAACTTGTCGATATCTTTTTTACCGATTTCGTTGTTTAATTCTCTTCTTGTTAAAATTCCTCTATGCTGTAAGCTTTTGATGTGCTGACCAGCAATTCCCACATTTACCACCTGTATTTCTACATTGGATTGTCCGCTTGCTACTTCAACTGCTTGAGCAATGCCCTGTACGGTTTTCTGAATGTTCGAAACTACTCCACGTGTAACACCTGCCGATTCCGCCTTCCCTATTCCTAAAATTTCGATCTTACCGTGCTGTGTTCTGCGACCAACGATAACACATATTTTTGTAGTACCGATATCCAATCCTACTACAATGGGCGACTGACTGGTAAATTTTGCCTTGTCCATATTTGTTAATTTTGCTGAGTTTTATATTGTTTTTCTAGGGCTCTGATTTCTTTTTCTCTTGCTTCTTTCTGTTTTTTAAGTTCTGCTGCACTTAAGGATGCTTTTGCAGTACTGGTTCCAGTTTTAAGCTTGTCTTTGTTATCTGTTGATTTCTTCTGTTGTGTCGTGGTTTCTTTCGGTTTTACTGCTGCAATGACCTGAGTTTTTTTCACCTCCGTCTTCGGCGGATCAACCTTTTTCACTTCGGCTTTCTTTAGTTCTGCTTTTTTAGGCTGTTCCTTTTTTGTTTCTTCCTTTTTTGGCGTTGGTTTCGTTTCCACCTTTTTAGGGGCTGCAGGCGTTGCCATCACTACAGGTTCCTCACTGATCATGGTTTTTATCAGCGAATCAGAAACTTTTTGTCGTATTCTCAAACTGTCTGCCGAGGAAATTGTTTTCGTCCTTCTTGCAATTTCTGTCGAATCTCTTTTTTCGCATACCACCTGATTGGTGTACTTGATATTGATCGTTCTATAAGTTTCCCACCCCACCTGCGGCATAGCTTTTTTATAAAACAACAGCAAGTTGGTCATCTTCTTCTCTAAGGAGTCGGCATTACCCAGAATAATACGCTGGTTACCCACTCTCGGTACCAATTCGATATCGTTTTTCTGGTCGACTACAATCTGCTCAATCTGTGCATCCCAAAGGGTGTCTTTTTTAATGTAAAGTGCCGTTTTGTAAAGATCATGTGCCAGTTTAGTATGCAGCGTATCTACCCTGCTTCCAAACACCTCTGTAATATTTCCCGTTGCCACCAGTACGTTTGCTGTAAAGTTTGCAGAAATCGGCATCTTCAATCCATCATTATCGATGTAAAAATCCTGACCGCCATTGTTGAGTATCCTAACGATGGGCTGTCTTTGTTTTACCTCAATGTGCAACACACCGTCCATTTCCACATATACCTTTGCAAAGGCGATATAGGGATTAGACTGCAGTTTTTTCTCAATCTGATGAATATTGATTCCTTCGATATTTCTGCCCAGTAGTACACCCTGATCTTCTTTCAAGATGGCGTCAATCTCTTCCCTTTCGATAAAATTATCGGCTCCGGGAATCAAAATTTTAATATCTGTACACTTTACCGTCTGCTTTTTCACATTGATGAAACTGAAAAGCACAACCAGTCCTGCCAGGCTAATCAGCCAGGCAAAACCTGTAAATATGGCGCTCCAGTTTATTCTTTTAAGCATTTTGTAATGTATTTTTTAGCGGGTCGATAATGGTATCAATATCACCTGCACCCACTGTTAAAATTAATTCAGGCTTTGTATCTTTCACATACTGAATTACAAAGTCTTTTTCACATACCCTTTTGTTCTCCAGGGTTATTTTATCTAATAAGTAAGCTGCATTAATGCCTTCAAGCGGTAACTCCCTGGCCGGATAAATTTCCAGTAACAAAAGTTCATCGGCAGTGCTCAACACACTTGCAAACTCATCTGCAAAATCCCGGGTACGGGTAAACAAATGTGGCTGAAAGATTACTGTCAGCTTTTTATCCGGATAAAGTTGTCTCACCGCATCAAAACAGGCTTTCAGCTCTTCAGGATGATGTGCGTAATCATCAATATAAATCTGGTTTCCGTTATTGAAGATGTATTCAAATCTTCTCTTTACCCCCTTAAAGTTCGCAACCGCCTGCTTTACTTTTCCGGCATCAATGCCCATTTGTAAAGCGATGGCGATGGCCACTGTTGTGTTTTCTACATTATGCTTACCAGGCAACATCAAATTAATATCCTGGATCGCATGACTATCATCATGATAATCAAATACAAATTTCGACCCTTCTACCCGCAGGTTCTCCGCCCTGGCCTGTGCTGTTGCACTAGCCGCATAGCTGATGCTGTTTCCCAGGGGCAACCCCTCATGTATGTATAATGAACCACCGGTTTTAATCTGTCCTGCATACAGTCTGAACGATTCTTCCAGATGACTTTTATCACCATAGATATCCAGGTGGTCGGCATCCATCGAAGTGATGACAGCGATATCAGGATGCAGCGTTAAGAAAGAACGATCATACTCATCGGCCTCTACCACCATTACATTGTTATCTCCGAAGAGCACATTACTATTGTAATTACTGGTAATGCCGCCCAGAAATGCGGTGCAGTCGTAACCGGTATCTTTTAAAACGTGCGCGATAATGGACGAAGTAGTGGTTTTACCATGTGTACCTGCCACACCAATACAGAACATCCCTTTAGAGATGATGCCCAATACCTCCGAACGTTTCTTAAGTGAAAAACCCTGATCCCTGAAATGATTCAGGATTTCAGAATCTTTCGGAATTGCCGGCGTGTAAACAATCAGGGTATCCTCCGCATGGGTGATAAAGGCTTCGGGCAAAGCTGAAAGTTCATCTACGTAGGTAATGGTTATGCCTTCCTCTTCCAGGGCTGTTGTGAGTTTGGTTCTGGTTTTATCATAACCGGAAACCAGAAGCCCCCGCTTCGCAAAATAACGGGCAATAGCGCTCATACCGATACCACCGATACCAACAAAAAAGACCCTGTTTATTTTACTTAGTTCCATTTTCTTTATTCTGAGATGTGAGATTTAATTGCTCACATCTATTTAATCAGTTTCAACACTTCTCCGGCAATCACTTCATCGGCTGCCGGTAACGCCATTTTTCCTATATTTTCCGAAAGCCTTTCGCTCTGCGCTTCATTATTCAGTAATTCCAATGCCGCCTTCACCAGTGTATCTTCGGCAACACGGTCGTTAACCAACTGTGCGGCACCATTTTTAACCAGCGCCATTGCATTTTTAGTCTGATGATCTTCAGCAACATTTGGCGAAGGCACCAGGATTACAGGCTTTTGAATCAGGCAAAGTTCCGCAATGGTTCCTGCTCCTGCCCGGCTGATGATCACATCCGCTGCTGCATAAGCCAGGTCCATTTTATTTAAAAACTCGAGGATGCGCACATTGGGATGGTATTCCAGTCCTAAACGTTCAATGATTCCCTTGTAATAATATTTCCCTGTCTGCCAGATCACCTGCACGTCCTGTGCGATGATTTCCGGCAAATGTTTTTCAATTGCTTTATTCAATGTCCCTGCTCCGAGGCTTCCCCCGGTTACCATGATTGTTTTCTTCAAAGGGTCGAGCCTGAGCAATTCAGCTCCGGCATGGTGTTTCCCTTTAATGTCAATCACTTCTTTTCGCACTGGATTCCCCGTTTTCAGGATCCTGTCGGCAGGAAAAAATTGCGACATCTCATCGAAGGCCACACAAATTTTTGAAGCCTTTTTTCCGAGCCACTTATTGGTTACTCCTGCATAGGAATTTTGTTCCTGAATCAGGTAAGGAATACCTTTAAGTGAGGCCGCGTATAATAAGGGACCAGAAGCATAACCGCCTACCCCCACTACCACATCAGGCTTAAAATCATTGATAATCTGCATTGCTCTGCGTACACTGCCTATAATCTTAAAAGGCAGGCTCAGGTTTTTGACAATCGACCCCCGCTGCATGCCACTAATGTTCAGGCCAATTATTTTATATCCGGCAGCAGGAACCTTTTCCATTTCCATACGGCCGTTTGCACCCACAAACAGAATTTCACAGGAGGGCACCAAACGCTTGAGCGCGTTGGCTATGGCTACGGCGGGGAATATGTGCCCGCCGGTGCCACCACCTGATATGATAATTTTTGGGGAATTATTCATTTTTTTTTACAATTATTGATTGAGTGTATGATTTACCTATCCAAAAGCCGGTATCTCACCAACAATCACTTTATTTTTAACCTTTTCTTTATCTTCTTTCAAACCTGCCGTTGCATTCTCTTCCACATCGCGGCTAACACTTAATATAATTCCAAAGGCCACACTGGTAAAAATCATGGAAGTACCTCCCATACTCACCAGTGGCAGGGGTACTCCTGTTACCGGGCCCAATCCAACTGCTACGGCCATATTGGCAAAAGCCTGAATGGTTAAACTGAAGCTCAGCCCCGCAGCCAGCAAAGCCCCGAAGGCCTTGGGCGCCCGGGTTACGATTTTTATACACCGGTATAAAAGCACCAGGTAAAGTATCATAATGGCAATTCCTCCCACAGTCCCCCATTCTTCAATAATAATGGCGAAAATAAAATCCGAATATGGGTGTGGCAGGAAATTGCGTTGGGTACTGTTACCTGGCCCTTTACCAAAAACACCACCAGTGGCCAGGGCAATTTTAGCCTGGTCGGCCTGGAAAGTTTTATCTGAGTGCTGCATCTCAGGATGCATGAACGTATTGATACGAGACATGTAAGTTTTTCTCCGCGGTCCGAGGAAGAAAACAAACAGCAATAATACAAAGCCACCTGCGCAAACAATGGCGATTTGTTTGATACTGATCCTGCCGATGATCAACAGCAAAATACTTACCCCAAACAACATCAGCGCGGTAGATAAGTTGGCCAATGCAATCAGCACGAACACCACGCAAACGGAACCCATAATCGGGATGAATGACTCTTTCACGTTTTTGATGTTCTCCTGCTTTTTGGTCAGCATGCGGGCTAAAAATGTGATCAGTGCCAGCTTCGCCAAATCGGAAGTTTGAAAGGTTAAACCAATCACCGGGATTTTCACCCACCTCGATGCATCATTCAGATTGGTACCAAACAGTAAAGTATATACCAGCAAGGGTATGGTTACAATCATCAGTATCTTCGAAATTCCTGCATAATATCTGTAATCAAGCAAATGGGCGATATAAATCATCCCAATACCCATCAGCACAAAAATGAGGTGTTTGGTGAGCAGCAGCTTTTCAACGGCTTCCCCTTTTTTATAAGCAAGCGTTCCTGTAGCACTATATACCGCCATTACCGATATAAGCGAAAGCAGGATGATGATCAACCAGATCCATCTATCGCCCTTTGTTTTATTGAGTAGTGCCTGAAACATCTTTTTAGCCTCCTATAAACTATAATTCTCTAACTGCCGCTTTAAACTGATTACCGCGGTCTTCATAACTTTTAAATAAATCGAAACTGGCACATGCCGGAGAAAGTAAAACCGCCTCTCCGCGTTTAGCCAGGTGAAAGGCAATCTGGGCAGCCTCTTCCGCTGAAAAGGTATTCACAATCACTTCTACATCATCCTCAAAAGCATCATGTATGCGTTTGTTATCCTTACCCAAACAAACAATCGCCTTCACTTTGCTCTTTACCAGGTCTTTCAGCATGTTGTAATCATTGCCTTTATCTACCCCTCCCATAATCAGCACCACATCTGAGGTCATGCTTTCCAGGGCATACCAGGTAGAATTTACGTTGGTTGCTTTACTGTCATTAATGAAATCTATGCCGGAAATCTTAGCCACGTGCTCTAACCTATGCTCAATGTTCTTGAAATTTCCCATGCTCTCGCGGATGGACTCATTTCGTAACTCTAATACCTTTGCCACTATTCCTGAAGCCATGGAGTTATAAATGTTGTGTTTGCCCTGAAGGGCTAATTCTGAAATTGACATGGTTAGTTCGTTATTTGGTTCAATAAGGATGTGTATATTCTCCTCCTGCAAACAGGCACCTTGCTCTACTGTAGTTACAATTGAAAAGGGATAGCTTGTTGCCAAAGGCTTTGTGTGTGCTAATGCTTTGATACTTTCCGCGTCGTCCAGGCAATAGATGAATACATCACTGGCTGTCTGGTTTTGGATGATACGCATTTTAGATGCTGCGTAATTCTCCAGTTTATAATCGTAGCGATCCAAATGATCGGGTGTAATATTTAACAGAACGGCGATATCGGCTTTAAAGTCGAACATATCATCGAGCATGAAGCTTGATATTTCCAGCACATAGTAGTCAAAATTTTCTGTAGCCACCTGTGCTGCAAAGCTGTGGCCGATATTACCTGCCAGCCCTACATTCAGACCTGCATTTTTCAGGATGTGATATGTTAACAGGCTGGTGGTCGACTTGCCGTTTGATCCAGTGATGCAAATCATCTTTGCATTGGTGTATCTTCCGGCAAATTCAATCTCCGACACCACTGAGATGTCTTTTTCTTTTAGTTTTTTAATGATGGGTGCCGTAGCGGGAATACCCGGGCTCTTGATCACTTCCGAAGCATTTAAAATGAGTGCTTCGGTATGCAAACCTGATTCGTAAGGAACACCAAGCTGATCAAGTGCGGCTTTATATTTATCACTTATCTGCCCGAAATCTGACACAAAAACCTCGAAGCCTTTCAGCTGGGCCAGTTTTGCTGCACCCACACCACTTTCACCTGCACCTAAAATAACCACACGGCCCTGCCCTGCCATCACTGGCTGAGTACTTGTTTGTGCTATGTTGTGATTTGTGCTCATTAATTATAGTAGTGGGTTTACCTTAGTTTTAGTGTTACAATGGTGATGATGGCCAGCATAATTCCAATGATCCAGAAACGGGTGACGATTTTTGCTTCGTGGTATCCTTTCTTCTGGTAATGGTGATGCAGGGGCGACATCAAAAATATTCTTCTACCCTCGCCAAACTTCTTCTTCGTGTATTTAAACCAGGAGACCTGCATAATAACCGATACCAGCTCTACCAGGAATATCCCGCAAAGGATTGGAATGATCAGTTCTTTTCGGATCATCAGGGCGAAAGAAGCAATGATTCCCCCGATGGCCAAACTACCCGTATCGCCCATAAAAATCTGTGCCGGATAGGAGTTATACCACAAAAAGCCAACGCATGAACCCACAAAGGCACCCGCGAAAATCATCAGCTCGGCAGAGTTTGGAATGTACATGATGTTCAGGTAGTCTGCCATCACGGTATTTCCTGAAACGTAGGCCAGAATCCCCAGGGTAATTCCGATCACGGCTGATGTTCCCGTCGCCAGGCCATCTATACCATCGGTAATATTTGCCCCGTTAGATACTGCTGTAATGATGAATACCGTAAAAATCAAAAAGATGATAAAAGCATATTTCTGATAATCGCCCCCTAAAAACTTCAATACCTTTGCATAGTCGAACTCATTGTTCTTGTAAAAAGGCATATTGGTTTTGGTCGATTTCACATCCTGGGTATAATAAAAAGTTTCCCCTTTCTGACGCAATACCATTGGTACATTTGAGGTATTCTTCACATCGTCCTGAACCGTTTCACGAACTACGATATTCGGATGGTAGTACATGGTAGTCCCTACGATTAATCCCAGACCTACCTGGCCAACCACTTTAAAGCGGCCGGCCAAGCCTTCTTTATTCTTTTTAAATACCTTGATGTAATCATCCAAAAAGCCAACGGTTCCCATCCAGATGGTGGTAATGATCATTAAAATCACATATACATTGGTGATGTTGGCAAAAAGTAAGGTTGGAATCAGAATCCCCAGCAGGATGATAATCCCCCCCATGGTTGGTGTTCCCTGTTTTTGCATCTGCCCTTCCAGGCCCAGGTTCCTTACGGTTTCTCCGACTTGTTTTTTATGCAGGAAATCAATCAGCCTTCTTCCGTATACCGTAGTAATGATTAATGACAGGATGATGGAAACCGATGCACGGAACGTGATGTACTGAAACAACCTTAATCCAGGAATGTCATAGTGCTTATGCAGGTATTCGAATAATAAATATAACATTAGCTGTTCGGGTTTAATTGTTCCAGTAAAATTTCCTTATCATCAAAATGGTTCCTTACACCATTGATTTCCTGATATTTTTCGTGACCTTTTCCGGCTACCAAAATGATATCACCACTTTTCGCCAAATGACAGGCGGTTTTAATTGCTTCCTTTCTATCTAAAATGGATAAGGTTTTGCGCTTGTTTGTAGGCGATACCCCTTCTTCCATTTCACTGATAATGCTTTGAGGGTCTTCAGTCCTTGGGTTGTCAGATGTTAAAATCACTTTATCGCTCCAATCGCAGGCTACCTGCGCCATTACCGGGCGTTTGGTTTTATCCCGATCACCACCGCAACCGATTACGGTAATCACCTGCTCATTGCCTTTTCTGATGTTGGCAATGGTGCTCAATACATTCTGAACAGCATCAGGGGTATGGGCATAATCCACAATACCAATTACTTTATCAGCTGACACGATATAATCAAACCTGCCTTCGGCTCCGGTTAAACGGCTCAGGAGGGTTAACACTTTTAATTTATCCTGCTCTAAAAGTAAGGCAGTGCCATATACAGCTAACAGGTTATAAGCGTTGAATGAACCAACCAGCTTAAAGTATACATCTTCATTATCAATATCCAGGTGCAAGCCGCTAAACTGATTTTCTATGATCTTTGCTTTGAAATCAGCAAGCTGTTTAAGGGCATAGGTTTTCTTGTAAGCCTTTGTATTCTGCAACATCACCATACCATTTTTATCATCGGTATTGGTTAATGCAAAAGCTGATTTTGGCAGGCCATCAAAAAATGCTTTCTTCGCCCTGATGTAAGCATCGAAGGTTTTGTGGAAGTCGAGGTGATCGTGGGTAATGTTCGAAAACACCCCACCAGCAAAGGTGA
Source organism: Pedobacter frigidisoli (assembly GCF_032678525.1). Taxonomy (GTDB): domain Bacteria; phylum Bacteroidota; class Bacteroidia; order Sphingobacteriales; family Sphingobacteriaceae; genus Pedobacter; species Pedobacter frigidisoli_A. Next base: position 289,512 of record NZ_JAVTSE010000001.1, on the reverse strand, counting down.
GCCCTTCTATACGGTGTTGCGATACGGCATGGGAACTCACTTCCATAAAGCAATAATCGCATCCTGCATCCACCATGTCCCTGAGCAACTGGTTTAGCGCAATTGGATTAGGTGTAGTATGCGTTGCTGCCACAACCGTGTCGTTAATGTAGTTCTCTACAGTGGATAACAAGCCGGTTTTATAACCCAGATCTTTAAATAACTTAAATAAGATGGTTGCAATAGTAGTTTTACCGTTGGTGCCAGTAATACCAACGAGCTTTAAATCTTTTGAGGGGTTTCCAAAAAAGTTACCCGCCATAATGCCTAAAGCCACAGCACTATTTTCTACCTTGATATAAGTAACCGTAAAATCATGCACTTCCGGCAAATTCTCACAGATAATTACAGCAGCACCCTGTGCAACAGTTTGCTCAATGAACTGATGTCCATCAGAAAGCGTACCGACAATTGCAAAGAACACATCCCCTTCAGCCACCTTACGCGAATCGAAATTCAGGGCATTGATTTCCCTATCGGTTTTTCCAACCAATTCTTTAATCGTTATGCCGTAAAGTAGCTCTTGTAAATTCATATATTTAATTTTGAATGAGTAAATGTTGCGATAAGCATATCATTCAATCTATCATTTAACTATTGTAACTCTATTTGTACCCCTAAACCTCTTCCTACTCTGGTTCCGGCGGCAATGGACTGGCTGGTTACTTTTCCTGCGCCTATCACTTTTGCTTTCAAGCCTGCATTTCCAATCAGGTAAAGCGCATCTTTTAATCCCATTCCCGATACATTAGGCATCACCCCTCTGCGTTCGGTATTTTCCTGAAACACTTCGCCACCGCTGGTATCTACAATATTGTAATACTCTGATTTGGATGCGAACAGTGGTTTAAAGCCAAATGCCCTGTACACTTTCTGTGTAGCTTTGCTTTGTCCGGCCTTTGTTGGCGGATTTCCCGGAGCACCTACCAAACGTGTTGGCGCATCAGTGCCCATCTGCATATCGCTGGCATAAATGCGGTCGGCCACTTCCCTGAATACCGGACCAGATACTAAAGCACCATAATAGCCACCCTTTGGATCGTTGATCACGACAATCATGGAATATTTGGGTTTCTCCGCAGGGAAATAACCTACAAAAGATGCCTGATATTGTCTTTTAGCTTTATAACCTTTATTGGCATCAGCCACCTGAGCGGTACCCGTTTTACCGGCAATTCTGTAAAGCGGATTACGAACATATTGCTTTCCACTTCCTTCAATCACCACTCCTTCCAGCATATTTTTGATCTTACTCAAGGTCACATCAGAACAAATCTTCTCATTCACCACCCTGGCTTTGAACTGCTCAATGGGGTTACCCAATCTTCTGATTTCTTTTACAAAAATGGGCGCTATATATTTACCATTGTTAGCCACCGCGTTGTAAAACGACAACATTTTCAAGGGGGTAAGCTGCATTTCATAACCATAAGCCATCTGCGGCAGGGTCATATTTTTATTCCAGCTGCGATCCGATGGGTTCTTAATCCAGGGTTTAGCTTCTCCCGGAATCTGCAGGTCCAGTTTTTCATTCAGGTGCCACTTGTACAGGTGATCGGTAAACTTCTTCGGGTTCTCCCCGTATTTGGTATTAATCAAATAAGAAATTGCTGCGTTGGAAGACTGCTCGAATGCTTTCTTCACTGTTACCACACCAATACTCCCGTGTGAATCTTTAATCATGTGGCCAGGAATCTTGTAGTTACCCGTTCCTACCATGGTATTGGTATCCACCAGTTCATCTTCAAGCAGAGACATGTAAGAAGCCAGCTTGAAAGTTGATCCGGGATCCTGGTTTCCAGCAATAGCGTAGTTGAATTTTTCCTTGTATACGCCTTCTTCTACTTTTGAAAAATTGGCTACTGCCCTGATTTCTCCCGTAGCTACTTCCATCACAATCACGGTTCCATGATCAGCATCATAAGCCTTAAGTTGTTTTTCCAAGGCACTTTGGGCTAAATCCTGCATATTGATGTCGATCGTAGAAATGATATCTGCCCCATCCTTTGGTGCTACTTCAGCCTCTTCATTTACAGGAATATATATACCCCCTGCAATGCGCTGCATTAACCTTTTTCCGGTTTCACCGTTGATGTATTCTTTATAGGCGCCTTCTAAACCCACGCCATTGGCTACGTTCTCATTTTTATATCCAATGGTACGGGCAGCCAAAGCCTGGAAAGGCAAAATTCTCTTGTTCTGCTGCACCGCAATTAAACCACCACTAAACTTGCCAATATTATATAGCGGAAAAGTGCGGATGGTTTTCAAATCAGCATAGCCCACTTTGCGGTGGATGAGTAAATACCGTGCGCTGTCCTGACGGCCTCTGCGCAGGTAGCGGGCATATTCTTTTGCCGTTTTATCCTGAAAGAGCTGCGCCAGCTTAATCCCCAGGGAATCGACTTTTTCATTAAACACCTTATCTTCTGCAATCCCCCCGGCAAACATATCCATGCGCAGTTCATACTCCGGCACCGAAGTAGCCAGTAAACTGCCATCGTTTGAATAGATGTTTCCGCGGGTCGCTTCCACATTTACGTAGCGCGTGGACAGGCTATCAGCCATAGCCTTCCATTTTTTGCCCTGTACAAACTGCACCTGACTAAGGCGTAAGAATACCGCCAAAGCAAAAAGCACAATTAAGCCAAATGCCAGATATACACGAAGCAAGATATTTGCTCTAATATTCATCGCTTTTAACAATTATTTTTTTTGGTGGTTCGATTAATTCTTTAATTCCAAGGGTATCTACCTTTTTGGCTACTTCTGTCAGTTTGCTTCTGAACATGAGGTCGGCCTTTAAGGATTTATATTCCCATCTTAATTCTTTTACATCTTTATTTAATTTATCAATGCGGCGAACATTGTTCACTGCAAAATGGCTGTTGGCGATGTATATCATCCCCAAAAAAGCCAGAAAACACAAAAAAGGCAGAGCATCAGTTGCCGCCTCTTTCGAAACCAATCCATCGTTGAACAATTTGCTGATGAATGAGTTACTATCCATTTTCTCTTCGGCTGTCCGCGGTTTTTTAGGCGCTGGTGCAGCTTTGAGTTCAGGTTCAGGCCCGATTTCTTCCTCCTCTATATCCTCTCTAAACCTGTTCATATCTTCTCTGCTATTCTAAGTTTAGCACTTCTGGCCCTGTTATTTTGTGCAATCTCCTCGTCGCTGGCTACTATCGCTTTGCGGGTAATCACATTAAATGGTTTCTGCTGATTTCCGAAAAAGTCTTTCTCCACCTCTCCCTGAAACTTGCCTTTGGCCATAAAATTCTTTACCGGGCGATCTTCGAGTGAGTGATAAGACATCACCACCAAATGCCCTCCCGGCTTTAATACTTCTGATGCCTGTTGCAGAAAATCTTCCAGCACCTGTATTTCTGCATTCACCTCAATACGCAGGGCCTGGAAAACCTGCGCCAGGTATTTATTTTCTTTTCCTCTTGGAATGTATTCGGCAATGGCTGTTTTTAAGCTATCTATATCCGTAAACGGCTTGTCTAAACGGGCAGTTACGATAGCACGCGCGAGTGACTTTGCGTTTTTCACTTCACCATAAATCCCGAAAATCTTATGCAGTTTATCTTCTGAGTAAGTGTTTAGTACCTGTGCAGCAGTGAGATCGCGGTGCTGATCCATGCGCATATCCAGGCCGGCATTGTAGCGTATAGAAAAACCACGTTGTGGAATATCGAACTGATGTGATGACACCCCCAGATCGGCCAGAATACCATCTACTTGCCTGAACCCTTTCAAGCGCAGGTTATTTCTTAAGAAACCAAAATTCTGATCAACAAAGATGAAACGGTCGTCGGCCGGAACATTTGCCTGTGCATCAGGATCCTGATCAAAAGCAATGAGTACGCCCTTCGGACCGAGGTGTTTCAGTATCTCTTTAGAATGACCGCCGCCACCAAAAGTCACATCCACATACACTCCATCCGGTTTGATATTCAAACCATCAATGCAAGGCTGAAGCATCACGGGAACATGGTAATTATTCTCCATCAGCACCTCCTTTCTTATCTCCCATTACTTTCTGGGCCAGGTTGGCGAAGTTGGCCGGAACATCATCAAAAATATCTTCGTAAGATTTTTTATCCCACACTTCAATACGGTCGAGCTGACAAGCCAGTACAATATCGGCGTTGATGCCTGCATATTCCGTTAACGACTTTGGTAAAAGTACCCTTCCGGCAGCATCGAGCGAGAGCTCAGTGGCACCACGGGTGAAAGCGCGGACGAAAGCCCGGTTTTCCTGATCGTAAATATTCAGTTTGGCGAGGTCGGCCACTACGGCGTCCCACACATTTTTAGGGTAGATGACCAGATTTTTCTCGAAACCGCGGTTAATAATAAGCCCCTCACTTTCAGCAGCAGGCAATTGTTTCTTAAGCGCAGCAGGAACCGAAAGGCGGCCCTTTGCGTCAAGTTTACAATCGAATTCTCCTAAAAGTTGGGTCATAGTGGTAGCTACACTTTTTATGTAGTGTAAAAGTAAAGAGTTCTACCACTTTTTACCACAATTTACCACAAAAAAGTTTTCCACATCGTTTTTGTTACACTGAAGTGCCAAAAACAGACCAAAATGAGTTTCAGACTACGGACTTAAAACCCATTAAACACTGATAAATAACCAGTTATAGACATCACTTTCAAAAGTGGGCTAAAATCCCAATTCCGGATATCCGGTGGGAGACGCGCCCAGTATTTCGACTATTTCAGCGATAACTGACGATTTTCAGCTACAAATGTAAGGAAAGGGAATGGTTTACCTGATTGATTAGCTGTTTACCTGCGGAAATAAAAAACCCCTCAACATCAAGCGATGTTGAAGGGTTTAAGCAACCGCGAAAACGCGGTATAGTTGAGATTATCTCAGACTATCCATTGATGGCTTTCACGCCCGGAAGTTCTTTACCTTCCATATATTCTAATAATGCACCACCACCGGTTGATACATAACTTACTTCATCTTCCAGACCGAATTTAGCGATTGCCGCAGCTGAATCACCTCCACCGATAAGCGAGAATGCACCGTTATCTTTTGTAGCAGCAACCACTGCATCAGCAATGGCTTTGGTACCTACCTGGAAGCTTTCCATTTCGAACACGCCCATGGGACCGTTCCATAGTAATGTTTTAGAGTTTTTCACTACATCAGCAAATAAAGCAGCTGATTTTGGACCGATATCCAGACCCATCCAGTCGGCCGGAATCTGACCTGCATCTACATCTTTTTTATCTGCATCGTTTGCAAACTTATCGGCAATTACGGTATCTACCGGAAGGATCAGGTTAACACCTTTTGCTTTGGCTTTTTCAATTAATTCTAAAGAAAGCTCTTGTTTATCGGCTTCCAACAATGAAGTACCGATCTCACCGCCCTGAGCTTTTGCAAAAGTGTAAGCCATACCACCACCGATGATCAGGTTATCTACTTTATCCAATAATTTCTCAATCAAAAGAATTTTATCAGATACTTTCGCACCACCCATAATCGCCGTGAACGGACGTTCTGCATGGTTTAAGATTTTCTCTGCATTTTCTACTTCTGAAGCCATTAAATAACCGAAGTATTTTGCATCCGGGAAAAACTGTGCAATGATTGAAGTTGAAGCGTGTGCACGGTGGGCCGTTCCGAAAGCATCGTTCACATATACATCGCCCAGTTTAGATAACTTCTCTGCGAAAGCTACATCTCCTTTTTCTTCTTCTTTATAGAAACGCAGGTTCTCCAGCAATAACACTTCACCTGGTTTTAAATCTGCTGCCTGGCTGGTCGCGCTTTCGCCGATGCAATCATCTGCAAACTTCACTTCTGTACCAATCAACGTTGATAAATCAGCTACGATGTGTTTTAATGAATATTTATCTGTGGGACCATCTTTCGGGCGACCTAAATGCGACATCAAAATTACTGCACCACCATCTTTCAAAATTTTGCTGATGGTTGGCAATGCTGCACGGATTCTTTTATCGTCGGTAATGTTGAATTCATCATCCAATGGGACGTTGAAATCCACCCTGATGAGCGCTTTTTTATCTTTAAAATCGAACTGGTCTATCGTGTTCATGTTTTATATATTATGGTTTAAGTTTAATTTCATTTCGTAATGGAAGCCTATTCCGGGGATGTCGAATTCAGGGGACATATTCACAAAGCCAAGTTTCTTATAGAAACCGGCAGCGGCTGAACGGGCATTGCACCATAAATAGGCGGTATTGTATTCTTTCAGGTATTCAATAGCAAAGCTGATCAATGAAGCACCAAAGCCCTTCCCTCCTTCATCGGGATGGGTAGCCATGCCCCTCAACTGATAACCCTCTCCTTCATCTGGAAAAAAGTCGTTACGCATAAAGGTGGCGACGCTTTTGATTTCGCCGTCTGCATAATAACCCAGGTGAAAAGTGTCGTAACTGGTATCTCCTTCGAAAATACATTCGGCTAGGGGCTTTCCGTTTCTCAACATCAGGCTCCTTAAGGGAAGTACTTCTTCGGGAAGGATGAATTTTACCATATTTATCGGATCAAGTAGCAAGGTAGCCATAAATGCTTCCAGATGCTTCGCAAACGTTTGCAAAGTTAATAAAGCATTTGAATTCACCTAAAAAAGCCAGGTCACAATTTTGAAGAATTAGCGGAGGATAGTTTGATGAGGTGCTACACTTTTTAAAGGGCGGAAGTAGCCTGAAAGCTATTTTACACCATACCAAATTTTATTTTGTTGATTATTATCAATAAAACGGTTGACTATAGTCATGGGAAGTGCGGGGATCTTTCATCAATTTCGGTTTAAATTAACCTAAGAATATCATGAAAACTGCATTTGCTCCGGAAAAGGCCGTCCGGAGGTCCATCCTCTCTGCTGGCTATCTGTATCCTGAAACGCCCGAGGCGCTAAATACAGGGAAGCTGAATTCTGCTGATCTATCTACACCTTTTCGTGACCACTCCAACTGAAGCAGAAAAAATGGGCGATGTATTCACGGTATTCTTTCGCTATTATGGGCTGGCATCGCGTTTAGTGTCATTTATTTGGTGTAAATTGCGCCTTCGTTTCCAGCAGCTTAACCCCGAAGAACTTTCCTGGATTTTAGCGGGACTGGCGCTGCTGGGCCTGGCATTTTACTCCGACCTTCTGAACTCATCCCTCAGGGAGCTTTTTGTGAGGTGAGCAGGAAACAAACAATCATCGTTATCATTTTCGGGGACTATAGTACCCTGGATTCAAAAAGTAAGTAAATGGAAGGATCCAGGATCTTAATAATCGTTAACAACATTGAGTTAAGCTCGAAGATTGCGGATATTTTAACCGTAGGCAAGTACTATGCTGAGGTGACTGCGGACGGAAAAAAAGCGGTGGAGCTGATCCGGAACCATCCTTTCGACCTGATCATCTGTGGCATTCCACTTAACGGCATTGATGGCTTTGCGGTGCTCAGAACAACCAATAAATTTATGGAGACTTCGGGCATCGGTTTTATTATGCTTATAGCGGAAGCGGAAGCTAACCGCACCCGGAAAGCGATGGAGCTTGGGGCAGATGGTTTCATTATGCATCCTTTTGATGATGTAGAGTTGCTGAACCTGGTGGAGGTACGCTTACGGAAGCGGCGGTTTCAACATGAGCAATTCCTGCGTGAGCGGCTTCAACTCAAACGCATGAGCAATATCAGCGATATTATGGGCTGGCTGGGTTCGCGTTTAGAGAAGTTCCCGGTTAAAACCTATAAAAAGAACCAGCCGCTTTATCATCAGGGTGAGCGACAAACGGGTCTGCATTTTGTGAAGCATGGGCGGGTTAAAACCTTCCGCAGCAATGAAACCGGACAACATATTATTACCGCCATATATGGGGCGGGTGCTTATTTCGGCATTGAGTCGTTAACCCTGGGTTATGAAACGCTGGATAGCGCGGAAGCACTGGAAGCGGTTCAGGTGGTGACTATCCCCAATGGGGAGCTGCAGGAGATGATCATGGAATACCCTGACCTGCTGCGGATCTTCGTGAAGGACCTTTCTATTGCGGTAAACCAGCTGAGTGAAAGGGTGGTTGATATTGCGCATCACTCTGTGCGGAAAAGGGTAGCGAACGCAATATTGATCCTGAGCAATGCAGAGGAATATAGGGAACGCAGCCGGAAACTCTCGCTATCGCGGAATGACCTGGCCAGTTTTGCGGGTGTAGCTGCTGAAACCCTTAGTCGTGTACTGAGCGAGCTGACCAAGGAAGGCTTCATTAAAAAAGACGGGAACGATATCATCATCGGCCATGCTGAAGGGCTGGCCACCATCAAAAATTAGAATATTCTTTTTAACGGATACCTAATGTTCTACATAAGCCGCGTACACTGCCGGTGATAAGCGCTTTTCGATACCGGGATAGGTTTTCTCCAGATATCCTTTCCGGGCCGAAGCATTATCCAACCGGAACAAATGTGAGATGTGCTCCAATCCACTCACCGCCTTTGGATACAGCAAATGACTGAATAAGCGGTTAATAATGGGGTATTGTACGCAGCCTGCTTCGAGTGCTTTGGCATCGAGGATCAGCAGCCTGGATAATTCCAGCGCTTCTATCTGCATATTTTGCGCACTGAAGCGATCGCTGATGAGAATACTTCCTGATACTCCAATCCAGATATCCTGGCGATACAATTCATTCATTGTAAACCCGTTGATCAGTCCTTCACTAACGATGATGAACTGATCAGGGGCCAACTTAGAGAGCGGAATTACAGTGCTTTTGTTTAAGTTTTGAAAACGGGTACAAGCATAAAGGAAACGCAGGGCTTCCGCGTGCTGGTGGTTATCGATAACAGGTGAAAATAGTCGCAGAAAATCTCTTAAATTCATCACAGGGTTTGCCTGGTACGTCGTTTTTCCCGGGTTGATTATCATTTTGTGTCAATCTTTGTTTTAAATAGGGTAAACAAATATTGAAAATGTATTATAACCCGCTCATGATTTTAAACAAGCAGGAAATTGATTGTAGTCAAGATTTTACAACTCATGAGAATAAAGGGAAGTAATGTATCCGGGTAACTGTTGTGGAAGCAACAATATTATGAAGCTATTTGAGCATCAAGCGCCCCTATCCTTTTCACTACATCCACTAGCCTGCTGCTGTAACCAAACTCGTTATCGTACCAGCCTACCACTTTAACCATATCCCCTACAATGGAAGTCAATAGTGAATCAAATACGCAGGAATGCGGGTTATCGATTACATCGATGGATACAATCGGATCTTCGGTATACTGAATAATATTTTTTAAATCACCTTCTGCTGCCGTTTTAAATGCAGCATTGATCTTTTCAATGGTCGTTTTGCTTTTCAGCAGGCAGGTAAAATCGGTGAGCGATCCGTTAAGTACCGGTACCCGGATGCCAGCACCCCCTAAACGTCCTTCTAATTCAGGGAAGATATGAGTAATGGCTTTTGCGGCTCCTGTGGTAGTGGGAATAATGGATGAAGAGGCTGCCCTCGCCCTGCGCAAATCTTTGTGATTAGCATCATGCAGGTTCTGATCGCCCGTCATCGAGTGGATGGTGGTGATATAACCTTCTTCAACCCCCCAATTATCATTCAGGATCCTGATCATGGGCGCAATGTTATTGGTGGTACAGCTGGCATTGGAAAGCACTGTAGCAGTCAAATCAATCTGATCATCGTTTACTCCAAGCACCACCATAGGGATATCATCTGCCGCTGGCGCTGAAATCAATACTTGTCTAGCACCTGCTTCTATGTGCTTTTCAGCTGCCTCACGGGTAAGGTTTCTGCCTGTACAATCCACTACCAGATCGACCCTTAAAGCCGACCAGGGTAATTCGCTGGCATCTTTCATCGAAAACACCGGAATACTCAGGTTGTCGATTACCAATGAATCAGGTTTAGCGCAAACCGCGCCCTGAAAAACGCCGTGCACACTATCATATTTAAATAAATGAGCCATGGTTTTAGCGTCAGCCAGATCGTTGATTGCCACAACTTCAAATCCCTCGGCTACTGCAAGGCGAAGAAAAGTTCTTCCTATCCTACCAAACCCATTTACTGCTATTCTCATTTGCTTCGTAATTATTGTGCGAAATTAGCATTAATTTAAGAAAGAATGTACTTGCAAGATTGAGCACTGTATATGGAGCGTAGAAGATGGAAAATCGATGACGAAAAGATGGAATAAGTGGATAATTAATCTAGTAAAAATATCAAATCTTTTTCCGTATCAGCCTTAAGGTAATCGTTCCATTGAAAACCATGCAAAACACGATGATCAGGATAATGAGGGTGAAGTTCCCAAAGTTTTGCAAGAGCACTACCGCTGCAATGATGGCCATATTTAGTCCGGCGGTAAGGATAACAATGCGGTTAGGCTTATATCCCAGTTGTTCGAGCCGGTGGTGAATATGGTTTCGGTCGCCTTTAAAGGGAGATTTCCGGCTCAGAATTCTGATGGTAAACACCCTGAGGGAATCGAAAATGGGTACTACTAAAATGGCTACTGCAATGGCCGGGGCAGAATAAAACTTAGGATGACTGTAGGGCGTAAACTTATTGAGTTCAATGAACCTGATGGCCAATGCCGCTGACACCAAACCAATGATCAGTGCGCCGGTATCTCCCATAAAAATCTTCGCAGGGAACCAATTGTACTTTAAAAACCCTGCAACGGCACCTGCCAGCGCAAAAGCAATCGTCGCATAACAAACCTCTCCCATTATCGTGAACAATAACCCAAAGGCCAGGTTAGCCAGAATGCCGATTGTACCCGCTAATCCGTCTATCCCATCGATCAGATTAAAAGCATTGTTCAGAAAAATGATGAGTACAATGGAAAATAGTGCCCCTGCCAGTGCGGGTATATCGCCAATGCCCAGCACCCCATATAAGCTGGTTAGCCGGAAAGCGCCGAAAAACACCAGAATAAAAGCTACAGAAATCTGGAGGAGAAATTTAGTACTGGTATTGGTACCATGCACATCATCTTTAAGCCCCAGGGCGGCCAAAATGATACAGGATGCGATCAGGAAATTGGCATCCTTAAAGCTAATCACCGCTGAGAACAGTAAAATGGAAAGGGTAAGGCTCCCCACAATCGCTAAACCTCCAAGCCTCGAGATGTTGCGCTTATGGTTCTTACGGTGAAGGTCGTTTTTATCGAACAGCTTGTACTTTAGCGCGGTGTAGATAATGCTGGGTACACTTAAGATCACAATGGAAAATGCCAGTATAAAAATGGCAACATAAAAGTATTCTGGATGTGATGACAGTATATCTTTAAACAAAACGGGAACGGTTACTTAACAAATATATTGATTACTTTTTTGCCTGATCAAAAAAGTAACAAAAAAATCAAGGCCTGACTTTCTTTACTTTTTTGCCTGATCAAAAAAGTAACAAAAAAATCAAGGCTTGCATCCTTTCTTGTAAAAACCGACGAATCGCTGAAGGCGGCAGGCTTCAGGCTCTCCCCCCTTTACCTCCCCATCTCAGTGCTTAACCCTGCCTTGGACAGTAGAAATTTGAATGGAATTGCAAAGCGCTTCGTGGTTTTTCCTGCGAAAATCTGCTATGCCGGATAGCAGGGCGGAGATAGCGATCGCGTAAGCAATACGATCTTAAACTATACGACCTTAAACCATCCGATTTTAAAACTATACGATCTTAAAGATTACCTAAACTGTTTCAGTTTACTCAGCTTTTTCATGATCAGTGCCAACACCGGGTTCGGGATGCCATTGCGTTTCATGGCTTTGTAATCATCTAGCAAAGCATTAAATAGACTTTTAATGGATCCGTTACTTACACCGCCTGTACGCATGTTCACCATCAGCTGTGGCAAGTAACGTGCTTTAAGGTTGTTCTTGTATAGAAACCTTAAGATTAATTCATAATCGGCAGCGGTGCCTAAATCCAGCGCGTAGTTTCCATGGTTTTCGAACAATGTTCTTTTCAGGTACAGTGTGGGGTGTGCGGGCATCCAGCCTTTCTCCATATCATTTCTGGTGGCTTGTTTCGATTTCCATTTACGGATAATCTTTCCTGATGAAGGATGCACATAATGAAGATCGCCATAGAGCACGTCTGTGTCTTCGGAGGTAAAAGTCTCTGCTACTGCCTTCAAAATCTCCGGACTGGCCAGGGTATCGTCGGCATTCAGTATTCCTACTATATCGCCAGTTGCTTTTGCAATGCCTTTATTAATCGCATCGTACAATCCACGGTCGCTTTCAGAAACAAAATAACTGATCTGGTTTTTATGCTGGTCTATAATCTTTAGTGTTCCATCGGTTGATCCGCCATCGATCACGATATATTCGACATCAGGATGCGTTTGCGCAAAGACCGATTGAAAGCAGTCTTCGAGATAGGCTTCTCCGTTGTATACAACTGTGATGAGGGATATTTTCATGTTATCAGGTGCAGCTGTTTGCGTTTCGCAGTAAAAACCGCAGCGAGGGTAAATATAGCTAATAGTGGGATATTATCATCCAGAGAACAGTTGTCTACACTGAAATAGGATAATTCTCCTATATCTCCAGCGGATTGCGTTCTATAAACTGTCCCGTCAAGTTCGTTGATAATCGTACAGGTTCCATAACTACCGGCACTGCACCTTCCTGTGTTATTGGTATAGCCATCGGCATTTCCATCATGGTCGAAGTCGTTCAGAAAGTAAGGCACACCAGCATGATATTTAAAATCAGGTGTCGTCCAGATGCGTAAGCCTAATCTGCAGCCATAGACGGGCGTATCAGGTAAGGCATATAGTGGGATGAATAAGAGCGGGATGATTAAGTTTAACTTTTTCATAAGCTAAAGAATTAATCATGAAGTGAAGATATTTTTTTTTGCTCAAAATTGCAAGAGTGTTAGAAGGCATCTTCGGAAAACCGCCTCCTTGCCAGGTTTAAGGGGATTTTAGTATGAAAAAGCGGGTTTAAATGGGTATTGACTGCGTTTTCTTCGGTTTTACCCAAACAATGTGCAAGGAATGTGCAAGGAAAGTGCAAGCAAAGCGCAGGGAAGTTATCCGCCGTGATACTACCAACCTACTACTAACCTCAGCCTGAAGATTAGCGTCGGCGGAATTGCTTCATTGTAAATAAGCAAAGATAACAAAACCTCGTTTGCAGCGAGTGGCTAGGATAAAAGTGGTCAAAAAAGGCTTTAAAGGGGTAATGAAGAGACTTTTCTAGGAGTTTTATCCTAGCATGTTCCTTTCTGGTTCCTACCTTGTTCCTAGCTGGTTCCTTTCTGTTAAGTGCGAGGGTACAAGGAAACATAAGCCTGACTACTGTCTTAACTATGGCATTCGAGGATGCGAAATAGATATAAAATCAGATATTATCTCTTAACATTAAATTAGTTCTACAATTTGTTTTTTATTTAATTTTTACGTCTGATCATCACCAAACCAACCATAGCAGCAGAGGCACCGAAAAGCCAGGAGTAATCATCAAGATCACAGTATAAATAATCATATTGAACCAGCGTACCCGCTGGACAGTTCAAACACACAGCAAGCTGAAAACCTTCAATTACCGCTCCAATTGTGGGATTTCCATAAAGGCAGACACCATTTGTTGCGGTTACTTGAGCCCATCCTGGGCATGTATTTGGCGATGTAGATATTGGATTACTTGTGTAGAAGGTTTTATTTCCGAGGGTTACGCGAAGGGTAAACAAATCTATATCAATCGTATTATAGCCAGCGAAGGTTGGATAAATTGTACTTCCTACCCTGCATCCTTCAGCTGCTTCTACTGCTGAAGCGGTCAAAATCATGACAACGAAAATCCAAAAGCTTCTCAAACTCATAAACCTAAAGCGCAATGATGTATATGTAAAATTACATCAATACTACTTTAGATACTGCGTTCGTTTTGTTCAGTATTTGAAGGGTTATAAAACAATACCAGGAGGCTTAAGTGCTAAACGTTTTCAAGTCATCCCCTTATGCTGCAAGATCTTTGTTACGAATGATAACTACACTCAAACCAGCGAATAGAAAAGAAATGGGAATCAAAATGTCATCTATTGGAAGCGGCATTGTTGCTGTCGTACAGTATGCTGACTTATTATATGAATAGTTCGCCAATACCCCATTTCCGCTTATGGATCCTCCTAAGGTAGATGATATTATACATGATGTATTTGTATCTGTGAATTCACGTTGTGCCGGACCTGTGCTGCTTGCATCGAAATAATTAATTTGGCCACATTTATAACCATAATAGCTCGGTGGATTAGATCCATCATAATTGTTATAGTTTATTGCAACATTGTTCCCAGGACTTTTATAGTATCTAATCGGTGTGTCGGGACCGTAAGGATATGCTATACCAAGATATTCGGTATAAATGTTATTACCGATACGACATCCTGTACCAGATGTTTGAGCAATTGAACATACCGAAGTAAGCATCGCTACTAATAGAAAGATAGACTTCATTAATTGACACGACTAATAAAAAACAGTAGTATTACTACTACAGAAATGCAAAAATCGAAATCTTTTAAGACGTATTCGAGTGAGGACGGTTGCCAAGTAACTTAAATTACAAATCGCAGACAAAATGACTTTAAAAAAATAGGAATAAACTTTAGTAATATTCTATCAAAAAATGGCTTTTAAAATCTGTAAACGAAGGATTTTAAGTATTTAATGAGAACATAAAGCTTTTTTTCGTATTTTAATATGATGCTAATAAGTTGATAAATATCACATCATTTTTTTTTTAAAATAACTTAAAATCGGGTTAGCATTTAAAATTGCTTGCGAATTAGCTGAACAGAGCTGAAAGAAAGTATATTAATGATTAACAACCGTATCCCGTTCCAGAATAAGAAAAAGAGATATCTATCAACAATAGGTAACCATGGAAAGATTAGATAAAACATTGAATTCATTATCTCCCGCTCGATAATAGAGCAGAGTTATTAGGAATGTTTGTGATTGTATATAAATGGTAAATACGTAAAATCCATTTTCATAGAACGATTGGTGGTCAAGCACATCGGGGTTTGATTCAGTTTTAAATGTATAGCGATATGACCACAAAATGCCTTGAAATTATGTTTTATCATTTCATACGACACATACTAACTTTCAGTTAACAATTTATATCTAATTAAACATACCCCTATTAGAGACATCAATACGTAGCCATAGGTAACGCCATCATCTAGAGGACATAAAACCATTCTAAAGGTACCAGACGAACCAGGCTGAGTGGCTAGAGGAGTGTTGTCACCTTCAGATACCTGGCATCGCCCCACGTTCGCGCCAGAAGTGATCAACCAGCCTGGACAAACCCTGCAATTACTTGTTGCGGTGGTTGGTGTCCAATTGCAATAGCCTGCTTGCAGACCAACACGACCTGTATTATTTGCATACACGTTATTGGTTCCATATGGCCCATAGGTATGGGTAGCATTGTCCCATGTAGTATAGCAGCCAGTAGCAGTTGGCTGGGCAGAAAGATTCGATATTACTGCAAAAACGACCGAAAAAAGTAGGAGGAATTTATTCATAGAAATCATGGGATGACGACTATGCAAAACTATGAATCAGAGTTATAAAAGACAAATAAATCTATTTAATAATACATAAATAGCTGATTATGTACCTATAAATGAGTAATGAACGACTTTTCTTTAATAGTTTCATAGGGCCAACTTTGTCTTTCCAACTAGAAACCTATTGATTGCTTTATGGCAAAAAAAACCTGAACCGGATATTGTTATAAGTAAAACTAGAATATAATCATACTAGTCTTTTGCAGATTCAGTTTTATATTTGATAATTCTCAAATACTATTTTTTACGGTATTTTCGGAACTAATTTCTAAATGGTTTAAGTCAAAAGTGCTTTGAAGTTTGCTCCTTTAATGACGTTATGTCCCACAATGCAAGAGATTAAAACAAGAAATATAACTTTTTTATCAATCGGACAGCCTATCAGTGATGTTAACTTTTCATACGAATATTCATTACCGAAAAGCGTAGCGACAGCACCTATCCTACACGGTGCTCCAGCTCCTCCAAATACTCGAAATCTTGGACAATTTGGTGCGTTAACAGGCAGAGCATTTGAACTAAAATAGACACGTCCAAAAAAAATTACCTTCATAATCAGGGTATAGTGTTCCTGTTGCAGTAGCACCAATTAAACAGCCAATACCCATTTGAGCAAAAGTTTGTCCTGGCCAAAAGAACATTAAACATACACATAAGTAACCGAATTTAGTCATTATCCTAATTTAAAAGATGAATACTCCCAGAATTTCCTATTGCTAGAAAATCTGACAAGTATTACCACCTACTTTATTAGGATAACGAGTGAAACTAAGCTAGTAATAATAACCTCTTGTGGAAAGAAATAAACTACCCCTTTTAAGAATTATAAAATTAGATATTCACTTAACCATACCTTCCTCATATTGATATTTTTAGTTCGATTTTTTTTAAGCACATTTAAACAGTATTTTTGCGAAAGATGTGATCTGACTTCTTAATTTCCTTTTCAATATGATTCGAACAAAATTCCCGTTATACTTCGTTTTATTATTTACAGTTACGTTGTTATTTAGCTGTGCAGCACGTAAGCAACATGCCTTATTTAACGCACCCAGCGATATCGTCACGGATACGATCAAACAGGTGTATGTGGTGAATGACCAAGGGCTAAGTGATATCTACTATAAAATCAAGGTAAATGATCAACTGGCGGTTCGAAATGTTCAAAACCCTGAATTCGGTGCAGTTGGCGGAACATCTGCCACAGGCGTTGCGATAAGTTCCAATAGCCAAGGCGGTTCGTCACAAAATGTCCTCTCTTACCCAGTTGAACCTGATGGAATGGTGAATCTCCCGGCAATAGGAAAGGTGCAGGTTCAAGGTTTAACCAGAAGAGAGGCTGCGATTAAAATTCAAGAAATTTATAAAACAAAATTATTGAAAGACCCAATTATCGAACTTACAGTAGTAAACTTAAAAGTAACTTTGCTGGGTGAATTTGGCAAACAAGGTAATTTTTTGCTTGAGAAAGAAAATACCGACTTGATAGAAATTATCGGGGAAGCTGGGGGAATTAGTAAAATAGCAGATCCTAAAAGTCTGAAAATTATTAGAGGCGACAGAAGTAACCCGGAGATTATATACGTCAACCTCAACGATATCAATAGCCTGGCAAGTAAAAAACTGATTCTGCAAAATCATGACATTATTGTACTTCAGCAAACCAAGGGACAAGCCTTGAGTGATCGTTTACAAAGCTTCAATAATATTGTTCAACCGTTACTCGTTTTTGTAAATGTAGCCACCTTAATTTTTGCATTGACTCGCTAATGGAAAAGGAACAAAATTTAGAAGCGAAGGCCGTTAGTCAGCAAATTGACTTTTATAAAATATTCCGTGTTTTCTGGAGCAGGTGGTATTGGATTGTAGGTTGCGTCGCCATTGCACTGGGAATAGCAAAAGTTAAAGTGCTTTATACTGTTCCTGTTTATCAAACTTCGGCATCTCTAAAACTTCAGGACAGCAATCCAGGTGTAAGCACTAATAATCAGATGCCAACTCAGGTTTATAATTATACTGATAAAATTCAGGCCGAAAGTTTTGTAATCAAAAGTAACGATGTAGTTCTAAATGCCATTGCGAATCTGAATTATAAAATTTCATATTATTTAACGGGTAGAATCAGAACAACAGAGTTATATCCTACTATTCCGTTTCAGATTGAAATTTTGAAACAGGACTCAGTTAATTTCAGCAGGGGAGTTTACAAGGTAGAAGCTATAGACAAAAAAACCTTCAAAATTGGAGATCCGAATAATGAAAAAGCAAAATTAATTACGCATCGTTATGGGGAGGTATTAAGTCTCGGGAATATGCAATTTCGTGTAAGATCAGAGATCCCCGATGGTGATTATAGCTTTAAATTCAATACAAAGGAAGATTTTGTAGGAAGAGCAATGGGGTTATATGTAGCTGAGGCGGCACGGTTTACGAATGTAATGAGTCTGAGCTTAACAGATGGCAACCCTGTGTTTGCAGCTGATATGCTTAACGCGATCATGAAAGAATATGTGCGCTACGATTTAATTCAGAAACAACGTTCTGCAAAACAAACTGTCGAATTTATTAATAGCCAACTAGGATTTATTAATGCAGAAGCTGGCAAATCAGGAAGCAGTTTAGCCAATTACAAAACCCAAAATAAAATTATTGACATTGGATCAGCAGCCACCACGACGGTTGGTAAACTTTCTGAATACGAAAAGCAAAAAGAGGAACTTAAGATCAAACAATTAGGCATCAAGCAGCTAGAAGAGCAGGTAAACAATAATCGCTCGAAAATAGAGATTGGACTAGATGTAGAAGGAGAACTTAACAGCGGCATAGGTTCACTGGTAAGTCAATTAAATACCCTTCTTATAAATCGTGAAATTAAATTAAATCAATTTACTGCAGACTCGCAACCGGTAAGACAAGTAGAACAACAGATCGTTAGTATCAAATCGAGTATCAGAAACAGCATTAGGTCGATGCGGGAGAATAATGAGCAAACAATAAGATTTATAGACCAGCAAATTTCAGGCGTAAACCAAAGCATCAGCACCATTCCGCAAAAAGAACAAAACTTTGTAAAACTCAGTACTAATTTTGAGGTGAATAACAAAGTCCGGTCCTATCTATCTGAAAAAAAACTGGAAGCAGAGATGAATGCTGCGGCTACTGTAGCTGGTGCAGCAATAGTTAATTTGGCCTATCCCAATTATTATTCCATCGCCGCTGAATCAAATAAGGTTTACACGTTTGCCATTTTGTTTGGAATGGGAGCAGGAATGGGGTTAATTTTATTAGTACGTTTCTTAAATCCGTATATCTACGATAAGGAAACTGTGGAAGGATTAACACACACACCAATCATTGGTGTTATCCGAAAATTCCCAGACTTTATAGACCAGGACAACCGTCAGGCTTTGTCTATTGCTAAACCTAAGTCGGTATTTGCTGAGTCAGTACGTTCCGTTCGTACAAACTTAAGCTTCTTGGCCAGTCACAAG
Source organism: Pedobacter frigidisoli (assembly GCF_032678525.1). Classification (GTDB taxonomy): domain Bacteria; phylum Bacteroidota; class Bacteroidia; order Sphingobacteriales; family Sphingobacteriaceae; genus Pedobacter; species Pedobacter frigidisoli_A. The sequence continues at coordinate 270,386 of NZ_JAVTSE010000001.1, read as the reverse complement.
CAAAGCAAGATCATTTGCATCACATCTGAAATATCCGGAGAGGGAAAATCTTTTGTAACAATTAACCTTGCAGGGACTTTAGCCCTAATTGAAAAAAAAGTAATTTTAATTGCAGCCGATTTACGCAGATCAAGGCTACATAAGGTTTTCGATGTAGACAATAAAAAAGGATTAAGCTCAGTCCTTTCAGGTCAACATCAGGTTGAGGATGTTTTAGTTCATGATGACATACATCATATTGACTTTATTCCTTCGGGTCCCGTTCCTCCCAATCCTTCTGAACTGTTGCATACTGCAGCGATGCAGGAACTTTTGAAAAAACTGGAAAAAGATTATGATTATGTATTAGTGGATACCGCACCAGTTGGTTTGGTATCAGATGCGATACCTTTAATCCGCCAGTCAGACGTGAATCTTTTTGTGATCCGATCAGGGGTATCACAACAAAGGGCCGCAGCTATTCCTGAAAGATTATCGAGAGAGTATGGCCTAAGTAATCTTGCTATCATCCTGAATGCCTTTGGCGATGATGCCCTTTACTCGAACTATTATACCACCGATTATTCACGTGGTGGCGGAAACAGTACTTATTACTATTCTGATTATTCAGGATATGCCGGTTCCGGATACTATGATGATGAAAACAGGAAATGGTGGATGTTTTGGAAAAAGAAATAGGAAGCTTGTTAACCCTTTGGTCGTACCATATTAACCCTTCGCTAACCTATTCTGTACCCATTGGTAACCTATCATTAACCCATTTATAACCCCTAGGGTTAATAATGGGTTAAAAAACAGTATTGAATGGGTGAATAATAACAGCTGCGGAACCATACTATCTGTGAGTCTGGTATACACTAAATAACAAACGCTTTTTGATAAAAAGCAAGATTAATAAAATATAGCCAACTGTACTCTATTATTAATTGATTACTTTTGATTTCGTTCCTGCGAATCCAAACAGATTTAATTATAAAGCTTAGTCGACATCATGATTGTTTCCCGTATGTATTTCTGCTATTTGAGGGTTAGGCCCAAATATCTCATTCTAAATCCTCTAAAAACAGCATCTTTTTTCTTTTTCGAGTAAGTTTACGAATTTAGTTTCATCCAGTCTTTTCAATGACTGAAGAAATGCTCAGTAGTAAGTTATTTTCGCAAAGGTCCTGAATTGAATATGATTGATCAACATTACAAATGGTATCCGGTTTACACCCGTTCAAGAGCGGAGAAGAAAGCATATGACGAGTTGTTGAGGAAAGGTATTACCGCTTATCTCCCATTAAAAAAAACAGCGAAACAATGGAGCGATCGGAAGAAGATTGTAGAAGAACCATTGATCAAATCTTATCTATTTGTGTATATTTCCGGCAGGGAACATGCGGAGGTTTTGATGACCAATGGTATTGCAAGATTCCTTTATTTCTCCGGAAACATCGCCAGCATCCCAGAGCAACAAATCAACAACCTGAAACTGCTTCTCGCTACAGATGCAGATCTGGAGGTTTTCGACTATGATATCCGCCCGGGGCAAAGGGTATTAATTAAAGCAGGTCCGTTTAAGGATATGATTGCCGAAATGGTGTCGTTACATAATAAACAACGTATCATTTTACGTTTACAGAATATGGGCTATGCGATTGAGATTAATACATCAATGAGTTTTGTAGAACCGCTTTGAGAGGTGAGATAGGAATTTTGAGATTTGAGAGGGGTTGATTGGAGCATAAATAAAAAATACTGAACTTTGTTCATAGGGATATGTGAAGGAGATTTACATTATTAGTTGCCAGTTATTTTTTTAAAAAAGAATGTGACTGAGAGGGCGAAGCTGCGCATGGCCCATAATGAAAAAGGTTTATTGTGTGATTGGGATTGAAAATACGACAGGAACATAAGGTGTCTGAGGTGGTGAAGAATATTATGATTGAGATAAGATCGACACTATGTGCAGGATAGCAGGAATTATTGATCGTCTTGGTAATACAGCTCAGCTTCGAAAAGAGGTGAAAGCAATGTGTGATATCATGGCGCATGGCGGTCCCGATGGTGAAGGCTTTTATAGCGATGAAGCAAATGGCCTGGCGTTTGGACACAGGCGCCTGGCATTGATCGACCTCTCTCCTACCGGCCATCAACCCATGTCGTACAATAGCGACCATCTGACGATCACTTTTAACGGAGAGATTTACAATTTCCCTGAACTTAAAAGAGAACTGATGGAGGCGGGATTCGATTTCAAATCCCATAGTGATACAGAAGTTATCCTCGCGGCTTATCAACATTGGGGAGTTGCCTCATTTAACCTGCTGAAAGGCATGTTTGCCTTCGGGCTGTATGATCAACTGGAAAACAAAACCTATTTGGTACGCGATTCTTCGGGAATTAAACCACTATACTATTACGACGAATCAGGCAAGCTGGTGTTTGCTTCAGAAGTTAAGGCATTTAAAGGGACTAGCCTGGCACTAAATGAACTACCGGAGTGGAAAGTTTACTTTCTGGCATTTGGACATATCCCGGAGCCCTACACAACTTTAACTGACGTTAAAATGCTGCAAAAAGGTTCTTATCTTTCATGGGATCATGAATCGCATAGGGCGGAAATACAGCAATATCAAAGACAGGATCAAAAACCTTATGGCAAGGACTATAACATTGCAAAACAATCCCTTCGCGACAAACTCAAACTTGCCGTCAAACGACACCTCATTTCTGATGCACCAATTGGTGTATTTCTAAGTGGAGGTATTGATTCAAGCTTAATAACTTTATTGGCTGATCAAAGCATAAATGAGATTTCTGACCGGCAAAACCTGAAAACACTTTCTATCAATTTCCCCGAACAAGAATTTTCGGAGCAGCCTTATCAAAAATTAATCGCCGATCTGACGCACAGTAATCATTCGGAATATCTGATTGATCAAGCTGTTTTTGATCAACATTTACCTGAAGCTTTGAACGGAATGGATCAACCTACTACGGACGGCATCAACTCCTGGTTTGTGAATTATTTCGCCAAAGCGAAAGGCTTAAAAGCAGTTTTATCAGGGATTGGCGGAGATGAATTATTTGGTGGCTATCCATCTTTTAAACGAATGAAACTGGTTAGGCGCCTTTCGAAGCTTCCAGGGTTTTTGCTCAGAAAGGGGATTTCTTTTGACAAACCTGCTTTTAAACGTTGCTATTACCTGAGTTATAAAAACACAACAGGTAAATATCTTTTTCTACGTGGTATCTATACCCCTGATGAAATTGCTGAAGTATTGAATCTTTCGGTTGATAAAATTGATGAAGTGCTCATCGCATTGACTACATCTGAATTACCAGCTCATCTCAGTCCTGTTGAGGAAGCCGGATGGCTGGAGTCAAATTTATACATGCAAAACCAGTTATTGAAAGATACCGACGCGATGAGTATGCAACATGGTATAGAAGTACGCGTTCCATTCCTGGATCAGGATTTGATTCAGCTACTTAACTATACGTCATCTAAAACCAGATACCAGCTGCAAAAACCAAAGGGTTTTCTGGTTGATGCCTTCAGGAATATTCTTCCTGAAGCGATATGGAACCGAAAGAAAATGGGATTTACGTTTCCTTTTCAAAGCTGGCTTAGAACAAATGAGTTCTTTTTAAAGGGAATGCATGACGATAATTTGAAGAGGGCGAAGCTAAAAGCCAATTTTATGAATGGAGACCTTCATTGGTCGAAAGCCATCGCGCTATTCGTGATGGAGGATTTGAAGTGGAAGGCTTAAGAGATTTGAAATTTGACAATGCATAAAGAACAACGGATTTTGTTTTTATCGTTATACACTTTCGGACTGACCGGTGGCATTGAAAAAGTTTGCAGGGCGGTTATGAAAGCGTTGTCGGAATTTAATGGAAATGGCGTTATCAGTGATTATAAATGTTTAAGCCTGTATGATAACAAAAGTGATAAACGATATACATCTGCCGAAGACTTTAAAGGATTTAATGGCAATCGATTTGGCTTTGGATTAGCATTCTTTAAACAAAGTATACAATCCAATACTATTATTTTGAGCCATATTAACCTGCTCATTTTTGGCTGGTTAATCAAAAAAATCAAGCCAAAAGCAAGGCTTATTCTTTTTGCTCACGGCATCGAAGTTTGGAAATCGTTGAATAACTGGAAAAAGACATTCTTAAAAAACAAAGTTGAAATCTGGGCGGTGAGTCGCTATACTGCCGGTAGGATACAGCAAGAGCATGGCATTCCTGCTAACAAGGTTACTGTAATAAATAATTGCCTCGATCCCTTTTTTGAAGTTCCAAAAGATTTTAGTAAGTCAATCGAACTGCTGGAGCGATATGGTTTAACAAGGGATAACAGAATACTTTTAACGTTAACGAGACTGTCTTCTAAAGAGCAGTATAAGGGTTACGATCAGGTCTTAGCAGCTATGAAGGGCTTGCCTGAAGACATTCACTATATCCTGGCGGGTAAAGCAGATGAAGATGAGCTCGAACGCGTTAGCAAATTGATTGAACAATATCAGTTACAAAATCGGGTAAGCCTTACTGGCTTTGTTGCAGATGAAGAAATTACACAACACTTCCTTCTGGCAGATATTTTTGTGATGCCCAGTAGTGCAGAAGGTTTTGGAATTAGTTTCATTGAAGCTTCAGCATGTGGCTGCAAGGTGATTGCAGGAAATCTGGATGGAAGCACAGATGCCTTGATGAACGGAGAATTAGGTACATTGATTGATCCCAATAGCTTAAGCCAATTACAAGCCTCCATTATTGAGGCATTAAGATCTCCCTTTAGACCATCAGAACAACAAAGTAAAACGCTGGAAGGCTTTGCTTTCTCCAAATACACACAAAAACTACAACAACTTCTAATCCATTGACAAACGAACACGAACATTCCTGGACCATTGAAGCAGAAAATTCTCTGTTTGATCTTAAACTTAATGAAGTCTGGGCTTATCGCGATTTGCTGTGGCTATTGGTGAGAAGGGACTTTGTTTCATTCTACAAGCAGACTATTTTAGGTCCATTGTGGTTTTTCATACAGCCTTTGTTTACCACTATTATATTTACTTTCATATTCGGTAATCTGGCTGGCATTTCTACCGATGGTTTGCCTAAACCACTTTTTTACATGGCAGGCATCACCGCATGGAACTATTTTTCTGATTGCCTAACCAAAACATCAACAGTATTCAGGGATAATGCAGGCATATTTGGCAAAGTTTATTTTCCGCGTTTAATTATGCCCCTAAGTATTGTGGTGAGTAATCTGGTACGTTTTGCCGTACAACTATTACTTTTTATCCTATTGATGATCTATTACCACCTAGCAGGAGCGCAATTCTCTATCAGTTGGGCTCTATTCCTGTTTCCTATACTCATCATTTTAATGGCACTTTTAGGTTTAGGTGGAGGTATGATCATTTCGGCCATGACCACAAAATACCGTGACTTGGCTTTTTTAGTAACCTTTGGTGTACAGCTTTTAATGTATGCCACTACGGTCATCTATCCACTATCAACTGCACTTGAAAAATACCCCGAATATGCCTGGATTATTAAATATAATCCCATGACCCCTATTATTGAAACCTTTCGCTATGGCTTTTTAGGTGAAGGAAGTTTTAGCTGGGGCAGTTTTGGTTATGCCAGTGGAATTACTCTCTTGGTGCTTATTTTGGGAATCGTCACATTTAATAAAGTGGAGCGAAATTTTGTTGATACGGTTTAAGTATATGTTAATGGCTTATCCTGGTAAAGAAAGAATAAATCCGGTTTTAGTTAAGTTAAACAGCAGTTTCGCTATCCCAAGCTTTTTAGAAAAATCATATTTCCCTTCGCTTGATGGCTGGAGAGCGCTAGCGATTATAATGGTTATTCTAGGGCATGCTAAATTAACAGTTCCTAATAATACATTTTACTACCAATTTTTTGAAAGATTTATTTACGCAGAACTTGGTGTTAGGATTTTTTTTATTTTAAGTGGCTTCTTAATAACAAGCTTACTGCTAAAAGAACTTGTCCAAAACGGCAAAATAGTTATCTATAATTTTTTCATAAAAAGAGCACTCAGAATTTTTCCTGTATTGTATTTATATATCATCACAATATATATCTTAAATAAATACTTCAACTTGGGAATTAGTAATTCTCCTATTTTAGGAATGTTATTTTATTTTACAAATTTTATAATGTACAATAACCCCTGGCTTTCAAGTCATACTTGGTCATTATCTTTAGAAGAGCAGTTTTATTTAATCTGGCCAATAACAATTTGTTTTATAAAGAAAAGAGTATGGTTGTTCGCCTCAATACTAATTATTTTAACACAACTTTTGCGCGTACTTTGGTACAAATCGGGTTTTTATCTTGAAACACTAGGTCCGTTTCTAAATGGCGCAGATGCTATATTTTTAGGCTCTCTGCTTTCGATCATAAGCTTTAAAGGTTTTATTAGTCCTTTAGTTAAATACTGGCGTAATCAGTACTTTCATTTTTTGGCAATATTCATTGTTTTCTTTGTCTATTATAGCCTGCATAGGGGCATGCTCGGGAAGTTCTTGCTCCCGTTTGGTTATGTCTTATCTGATTTAGCTATAGGCTATCTGCTTTTAGCCACAATTATTAGTACAAAAGGATTAATATTCAATATGCTAAACAACACAATAATAATTAAATTAGGGGTTGTATCATATAGTTTATATATTTGGCAGCAACTCTTTATAATCCCTCTGAACTATAATCCGGAAATTCTTCCACGGGCCCAGTTCCCAATCAATATTTTGATGTCGATTTTTGTTGCTTTCATATCATATTATTGTTTTGAGATACACTTTCTTAATTTTAAGAAGCGCTTAACTAATAGAGCTAAATGTCAGAAATAGCAATAAAAATTGAAAATTTAAGCAAAATCTACCAGCTAGGCCAAATTGGTAGTGGCACTATAAGTCAGGATTTTGAGCGTTGGTTAGCAAAAGTTCGCGGAAAAGAAGATCCTTTTTTAAAAATAGGCGAAAGTAATGATCAACATGTTAAGGGCGAAAGCAATATAGTATGGAGTTTAAAAGATATAAACCTGGAAATTAAACAAGGGGAAACAGTTGGTATAATTGGGAGAAACGGGGCTGGTAAGAGTACTCTATTAAAAATTTTAAGTAAGGTAACTGCACCTACAACAGGAAAAATTGTAGGATATGGTAGAATTGCGAGCCTATTAGAAGTGGGTACTGGGTTTCATCCAGAGCTAAGCGGACGAGAAAATATTTTTCTAAATGGTGCCATTTTAGGAATGCGCAGAAAAGAAATTCAACGGAAGTTAGATGAAATTGTCGATTTTGCTGGAATTGACCGCTATCTTGACACTCCTGTAAAAAGGTATAGCTCAGGAATGTATGTTAGATTAGCGTTTTCTGTGGCTGCAAACCTACAATCTGAAATTTTAATAGTAGATGAAGTACTGGCTGTTGGGGATGCAGAGTTCCAAAAAAAATGTATGGGCAAAATGGACGAGGTGAGTAAAAAAGAGGGAAGAACTGTATTGTTTGTGAGTCATAATATGGAATCTATAAAAAAGTTATGCTCAAATGGAATTCTTCTATCGAATGGGGAAATGGTAATAAAAGATAATATAAATGCCACCATGGAAAAATACCTTTCACTAAGCAATAAAATTTCTAGTATCATTTTTGAAAATCATAAAATGTCTGTTGCAACGATTCTAAAAGTTGAATTCAGAAATCTTACAGATATTCCGATATCAGAAATTGAGATTGCCAACCCTTGGAAAATTTATTTGGAATTTGAAGTTAATGAAAGCGTTAAAGATTTGGTCTGTGCTATTGGTATCACTAATTTATTAGGTCTTCCAATAAATACATCATGGCATAGACCATTAACCCTTGAACCAGGGATTTGTGAAGCCGAATTTATACAAGACAGTATAGATCTAGCACTTGGCAGTTATAATGTTCAAGTTGGACTATCACAAGATAAAAAGAACATTCAATTTATTGAAGATGCAATCCAATTTGAAGTTGTATATACTCCAACGTTAATACATGGGAACAGATTAAAATTAGAATCAAATACGGGTGCTATCATTAATGAGATGAAATCCTCTATAAAGAGAAAAAATTATTATGATAAAAAAAATATTTAAAAAAAAAACAAAAAATATTTTTCTGGAACAGTTTTTAGCGTTCAAGGCAGCATCGAAAGATCATAGATTTAAAATCGATGAAGTTGATTTACATCCATGTTTAGACGATAATACGTCCGAAACAAAATTTGATGCACATTACATCTATCACCCAGCGTGGGCAGCAAGAATACTAAAGTCTACTAATCCAAAAAAACATGTGGATATTTCTTCAACATTGCACTTTTGTAGTATAATTTCCGCATTTATCCCTATTGATTTTTACGACTTTAGGCCAGCCCCATTAAGTCTAGATAATTTAAATTCTAATAGATGTGATATAACTAAATTGGACTTTGAGGACAATTCGATTGAATCTATATCTTGCATGCATACCATAGAACATATTGGACTTGGTAGGTACGGAGATCCAATAGATGTAGATGGGGATTTAAAGGCCTTTAATGAATTGAAAAGAGTTTGTGCTAAAAATGGAAATCTGTTGGTCGTTGTACCTGTAGGTAACCAAAAGATAGCTTTTAACGCACACCGTATTTATAATCCTAATTCGATTATTAGCTATATGGATGGATTTGATTTACAAGATTTTTCTTTGGTGACAGATTCAAATGCTTTTATAAGTAATGCCGATTTGAACTTCGCCGAAACTCAAAATTATGCTTGTGGTTGCTTTTGGTTTGTTAAAAGCTAAATGGTTGTAGTAAAATTAAAGGGCGGTTTAGGTAACCAAATGTTTCAATATGCAGTCGGCAAAAGACTTGCAAAAAACTCTAAATTACTGTTTGACACTGATTTTTATTCTATAAACTCAATATCCAACGAATATTTTACGGCGAGAAAATTTTCACTATTTATATTTAAGAACATAAAAATAAAAATAGCCAAGGGCCTTATAAAATATCTGGTTAAAGAGGCTATTTTACCTAAGACTAGGAAGTTTATTCAATCAGATGAGAATGAATTAATTGATTTAAAAAAACTAAATTTTTCTAATGCGTACTTAGACGGTTATTTTCAAAATGAAACCTATTTCAAAGGGATAAGAGAGCAGCTATTAATTGATTTTGAGTTCCCTGAGGTACAGGAATCCAATATTATTCTTTACAATAAAATACTGGCTGATAATAGCTCGGTTGCAATACACGTTAGAAGAGGTGACTATTTAAAACCAATGGTGGAGTCATTTCATGGTGTGCTATCTATCACATATTATCAGCAAGCAATAGAAAAAATTAAAACGAGTATTAAACAACCACACTTTTATATATTTTCTGACGATCCAGATTGGTGTAGAAAAGAATTTCAGTCTTTAAAAATTCATTTTACAGTTGTTTCTAACAGCCAAAGCATGGATTGGGAAGATATGAAAATGATGAGCAAGTGCAAACATAACATTATTGCCAATAGCAGTTATAGCTGGTGGGCCGCATGGTTGAATATAAATGAGGATAAAATGATTATTGCTCCAAACAATTGGTTCTTATCTGCTCCGATAGAAATTATTCCCGATAAATGGATAAAAATTTAATTTCTATCATTATGCCTGTTTACAATGGGGAAGCATTCCTTAATGAATCTATCAGTTCGGTTATTCAGCAAAGTTATGCTGATTGGGAACTGATTATTGTAGATGACGGCTCGACCGATAACACCAACAAAATTATCAATGACTTTGCCGCTTTAGACAACAGAATAAGTACCATTTATCAAGCAAACAAAAAACAAGGACTGGCACGAAATGAGGGTATTAAACAGGCTAAAGGAAAGATTATTGCATTTCTGGATGCCGATGACCTTTGGAAAGCAAACAAGCTGGAATTTATGGTTGATTTTTTTCATCAATCAGCCTGTGAACTTGTATTTTCTGATGCATACATACAGGATGATGCCACCGCAGAAAATAAACGTTTCGGGGTAACCAATACCAATTATAGCGGCGCAAAAGGTTTAGAGTCTTTTTTATTTTATAACAGGATTCCCCTGTTAACCGTATTGGTAAAACGTGAGGCAATTTTTGAAGTGGGGCTTTTTAACAACAGGGGGATCAGCGAAGACTATGAACTCTGGCTTAAATTATTATTGCGCGGTTTTGAGTTTAAATCAACCAGTGAGGCCTTGGCCACTTACCGGGTTCATGCCCAATCTACAACCTACCAAGATAAACTTGCCATAGATGCAAACATCGATGTTATTTATGGCTTGTACAAAAACGTTGATCCAATATACCAAAAACTTTTCGGAGATTACCTCAAAGTATGGTACCGGAGAAAGTTTGAAACCATTAAGGATCGTGCGGCATACCTGAATTTTTTAAATGTTGTTACTTTACAAAACCAGGATAGTGCTAAATATCAGCTTTTACAAAAAATTAACCTGGCATTGCTTGGCTATCAATTTCATAAACGATTGTTATCTTATTTAATCAGATGAAACTTGTTTCCATTATTGTACCCTGTTACAACCAGGGTAAATATTTAAAAATGAGTTTGGATAGCATTTTGAACCAAAGTTATCCTGATTGGGAATGCATTGTAATCAATGATGGTTCTAACGACGATACCGAAAAAATAGCGCTGGGCTACTTAAATAGAGACGAAAGATTTAAGTATAAATTTCAGCAGAATAAAGGTTTGTCAGCTGCCAGAAATCTAGGAATTTCTATTGCTAAGGGCGATTTTATTCAACTCTTAGATGCCGACGATCTGATAGAGCCCGACAAATTAGCTATAGCACTAGCCCAATATCACCACCTGGAGAACCACAAGCGGCTAATCATTTATTCGAGCATGCGTTATTTTGAAAGCGAGGAGCCTGCAAAGTTAAAAGTACTGGGCCGTAATGATTTTATAGGTCATGTAGAATTGAAGTTAGAAGATAGCCCAGCTAGCCAAAAAGAACTGGTTCAGTTCAGAAACCCATTTGTAATATCGGCTCCGCTCTACCCTGCAGATTTGTTTAAAGAAATAGGCTCATTTGATGCATCTTTAACTGCCCTTGAAGATTGGGACCTTCACATCAGGTGCCTTAAATCGGGCTATTTATTCCATCATCATGCTGAAGCGGGTACCAGGACACTGATCCGCCTTCACGACAAAAGCATGATGAGAAATCAACATTTAATGGATACCAACTTTGGTATTGTAAACACCAAACACCAATTAAAACCTATGGTTGCCCCCGAAGTAAAGCATTCGGTATTGACGGGCTTTTTCAAGAAAATAAAAAATCGGCTCAAACCATAAGGTTTATTTACTCATGAAAAAAATCATTTCTGTGTATATCAACAGATTTATAAAAAGATTGATCAATGGTGTTGATGAATCATTGAAAGATAGCGGAAAGCTGCTTGCTGGTGAACAAACGGCACAACTGATCCTTAAAAATCAATACAAAGCCCTTCAAAAAGAGGAAATAAAGAAATATGATTTTAACGAAGTTGGGTTTAGAAAATATTCGCAAAATTCGGAAGATGGCATTCTATTGTTCATTTTCTCGATAATAGGCACTACGAATAAAAAAATTGTAGAGCTCTGTGCTTCGGATGGAATAGAATGTAATGCAGCCAATCTGATCATCAACCACGGTTGGCAAGGATTGCTGTTTGATGGAAATGCTGAAGCTATTGAAAAAGGCAAAAAGTTTTACCGTTCACATCCTGATACCTTCACCCTGCCGCCTACATTCGTAAATGCCTGGGTAACTAAAAACAATGTAAACGAACTGATTGCCCGCCATGATTATGCAGGCCAAATAGATCTCCTTTCTATCGATATGGATGGTGTAGACTATTGGATCTGGGACAGTATTACCGTAATAAAACCCCGTGTAGTGGTAGTGGAAGTTCAATGCATATTGGGCACTTCCTATTCGGTGACAGTACCTTACAATGATAATTTTAAAACAGAATTTATTGATGGATTTGGTGTTTACAGCGGTGCGTCGATAAATGCATTCATCAAACTGGCTTCAAAAAAGGGATATAAGCTCGTTGGTGTAGAAAAATATGGTTTTAATGCCTTCTTCATCAGGGAAGATATTGCAGCCGGTATATTTCCCGAATATGATACAACAGGTTACGAAAACATTCCATTTGTAAAGTGGGCCAGAAATAAATTCTTCGAACAGATTAAAGATAAGAAATGGGAGAAGGTTTAGCTAAAGTTAGGGCGATTGCCTTTTATCTACCTCAATATCACCCAATTCCTGAGAACAACGAATGGTGGGGAAAAGGTTTTACAGAATGGACCAATGTAGCCAAGGCAAAGCCCTTGTTTAAAGGCCATTACCAACCCCATGTCCCCTCCCACCTGGGCTTTTACGACTTAAGGTTAGATGAATCGAGGGAAGCACAGGCCAATCTTGCCAAGCAATATGGTATTGAAGGCTTCTGCTACTGGCATTACTGGTTTGGGTATGGGAGAAGACTCCTTGAAAGGCCATTCGACGAAGTTTTAACCAGCGGTAGCCCTGATTTCCCGTTTTGCTTAGGCTGGGCAAACGAAAGCTGGTCTGGCATATGGCATGGCAACCCTGCAAAAATATTAATTGAACAAACTTATCCAGGAAAACAGGATTATATCGATCATTTTAATTATTTATTAACCGCTTTTCAGGACGAACGCTATATCAAAGTTGATGGCAAGCCTTTATTTTTTATCTACTCGCCCGACAAAATACCAAATCTTATCGAGTTCACCGATCTTTTCAGAAAACTGGCGGTCAAGAACAATCTTGAAGGCCTTTATATTGTAGCCAATACATCCGATGAAGACTGGGACCCCGAATTAAATGGATGCGATGCAGTAAACCTGAATTTATTGGGCAATTTATACCATAACATTCCCAATAGCAAGCATTATTTTTATCAAAAAATAAGGAACCAGCTGCATAAATCAGGCATAAGCTATCATTTTTATAAATGGCTTAAAAGGCCCCTGAGGCTATATAAATATGCTGAAGCGATACCTTTTCTAACCAGAACTAAAAACAAAGATTTTGCATCCTTTCCATGTATTATCCCTAACTGGGATAATTCGCCAAGAAGTGGTTTAAACGGACTGATTTTGGACGGTTCCAATCCAGAACTGTTCCGCATTCATTTAAAAGCTAATATCAATCTGGTTAAGCATAGAGAACAACAAAAGAGAATCATATTCCTTAAATCGTGGAACGAATGGGCTGAAGGGAACCATTTGGAACCCGATTTAAAATTTGGTCTCCGATATTTGGAAGTTTTGCGAGAGGAAATTTATGGCCATGGCAAAAGTATTTAAGCATTCTCATTTTAAAGCCGACATGCACGGGCATGGGGGAAACAAGCGGACGGCACAAATTAACGAGCTTTTGCATACAGCTGGGATTAAATTTGAAGAAGTAAATTTTGATGAATATGAACCTGCGCCTAATCATATCCAATCCTTTCTAAAAGGTAGCTCGGTGCTTAAATATCTAAGCCTGGGAATAAAAAGCACCTATGCAATAGGGCGTTACCTCCTTAAGTTTGAATCTTTTATTAAAAACTGTAAACCTGATTTATTTATCTGGGAATCAACTTCTGGTTATTATTTATTATTGGCTGAGGTTTTGCGAAAACACCAGATTCCATTTATAGCTATACCGCATAATATCGAATCATTGGTTATCGGTAATGAAAGCGCATTTTCCAAACAAAAGTCGCCTTCGTGGTTTAAAGAGGAAATCGCTTTTCTAAAACTTGCCAATAAGGTTTTTACCATTTCAAGAGAGGAAAGTTGGCTACTTTCTATTTATGGGTTAAGTTCTGCTTATCTTCCCTACTCACCGCCGCAGCCTTTAATGGAACATTTTCTGCAGGTAAAGGAAAAAAGGAAAGCCCGAAAATATCTCGTTGCTGAAAAAATAAATTTATTCCTTTTAGGTACATTTCATAATCCGCCAACTTATAAAGGCTATTTAGCCATTATAGGGGCTTTATCCAATCTAGAATTTGTTCAGCTCAAGGTTGCCGGCTTTGGTTCTGAGCAGTTAAAAACACCGGCATTAGCGGCCAATATCGAAGTTTTAGGAACTTTAAGCTTTAACGAATTACTGGAAACGGTAGAGCAAGCAGATTATGCACTCATCCATCAGGAACCTAGCTCCGGATCTCTCACCCGCATCCCCGAACTCTTAGCCTGCGGATTACCGATCATTGCCAACGATTCGGCATCGAGAAGCTTTTATAATTATCCTGGGGTAGTAACCTATCATGATGTAGATGGGCTCATCAATTTGTTAAGCCAGCAAAATCCCCACCTAACATCAGCCTTGCGACCGGTAAGCGAAGAAGAAAATTTCAAAAACTGCATCAGAAACTTACAAAGTGAAAGATAGGGAAATTGTAAGATTAAATGATTTGAACATTAACCGCGATCATTCGCTTTATCTTCATTACAAGTTTTACCATAATGAATTATTCAAAGCATTAAAACAGCATACCAAAGGCGAACTACTTGATATTGGATGTGGAAACAAACCTTATAAACAGTTAATTGCGCACCAAATTGAAGGTTACTTAGGGTGCGATATTGTACAGAGTGAAAACAATACTGTTGACATCATTTGCCGTGCCGATAAAATACCAGTGGAGAACAATCTTTTCGATACAGTAATCAGCACACAGACCATAGAACATGTCGAAAATCCTGAGGGATTGGTTGCCGAAGCTTATAGATTACTTAAGCCGAATGGATATTTAATTATCAGCGGTCCGATGTACTGGCCATTGCACGAAGAGCCTTACGATTTTTATAGATTTACAAAACACGGATTTAAACAGGCCCTTGAGCAGGCTGGATTTGAGGTAGAAACCATCTGTCCCTGTGGTGGTAAATGGGCCCTTGCGGGACAAGCCTTGTTACATGCCATCTACCCAACACTATATAACATTAAAGGATTTAAGGGCAAAATCATTGGGTTTATTGCCAGAACCCTAAAACTGATAAAGCTTATCAATATCCTTTTTGAATACCTTGATAACCGTGTTACCGATTATACCAACACGATGAACTACGTGGTTATTGCCAAAAAAACAGTTAAAAGCTTTGAAGATACAACTGCCTAGACTTTCAGATTATAAAGATACTTATTTAACTGAGCAGGTTAATTTTCCTTTATCTACAATAGTTGTTCCTGATGGAGGCCAGTTAAACCGATTGCCCCAGCCCAATACTCAACTTACCGGCTGGCCCTGGAATGTGCAGGTAAACCCCAAAATTTACGATAAAAATTTAGCCTGGCCTAAGTTAACTATCGTAACACCATCCTATAACCAGGAAAAGTACATTGAGCAAACTATACGGGCGGTATTGCTCCAAAACTATCCCAACCTTGAATACATTGTTATAGATGGGGGAAGTACAGATGAAACGAGAAGTATTATCGAAAAATACGCTCCATGGATTAGCTTTTGGGAAATGAAGAAAGACAATGGACAAGGGCATGCCATAAATAAAGGGTTCAGTCTGGCATCAGGTACCTATTACTCCTGGATCAACAGTGATGATTACTACCTTGAAAACACTTTTCATAAAGTGATCAGCACCTTTATGGCAACCCAAGCTGAATTTGTCTATGGCTATTCGCAGAATTTTGACTCACAAAAAAATGAAATAACCCTCACCAGAACACTTCCTTTGATAGATGCCTTGATCAGGATGCCAACACTGCAACAACCCTCCACTTTCTGGTCGTCAAAAATACATCAGCCCATTTGGGAAGAACTGATGTGTTCTCTGGATTACGAACTGTGGTTAAGGATGTTACCCGGTAAAAAGAAAAAGTTAATCAAAGCGCCTTTAGCTGTAGCCAATGTACATCAAGAGGCAAAAACACATAACCCAGAAATGGGTAAAAATTGGGCCATAGATCACGAACTCATCTGTTGCACTGATGCACATGGCCCCGTAACACATTGGAAAATGAGATACCTGCTGCACAGGATCTGGATCAAAATAAACAAGTATATCTAAGAACTATGGTCGGTATTTCTATACAATGCAGGTTGGGCAATCAGTTATTTCAGTATGCTTTTATCACGGCGCTTGCAAAAAAGCTAAATACAAAATATTTCATTAGCGAAAAAATAGAGCGTTTTACCTTGCCAGATTATTTCGAGCTCCCCCAATATCATCCAAAACTCAATTTTATCCATAAGCTTATCCTGAAAATAAAAAGGGGTTATCTCTTAAAGCCGCTTCAACATTATGAAATAACCCCAAATACACCTGCCCAAAACAATGAAATGTATGTAGGTTATTTTCAGTCGGAAAGCTTTTTTGAAGAGACAAAAGATGTTATCGATTCGTTAATCAAAGTTAGGGCAGAGCATAAAAGCGCATTCAATAAAAGGTTTGAAAAAACCTTCTCTCAACAAAAAACCATTGCCATTCATTTAAGAAGGGGCGATTATCTCCATTTGGACGATTGGTGGTTAGAAAATCTGGGCAGCAACAACTTAACCCTTCCAATTACTTATTATGAGAAATGCTTCGCAGCCATTAACAACCTGAACGATTATAGGTTAATGTTCATCAGTGATGACATTGAATTTGCCAGGTTAAATTTTGGCCATCTCGAAAATGCCGAATTTCATAATAATGAATTGATTATAGACTTTCAACTTATGATGAATGCTGACATTTGCATCGTATCCAATAGCTCTTTTGCCTGGTGGGCTGCCTATCTAAATGCTAAATCGACCAAGAAGATATTTTGTCCTGAATACTGGCTGGGATTCAATATCAATACAGAATATCCTAAAAATATTATTCCTGATAACTGGGAACAAATAGCAGTTAAATAATGAAAAATTTGCTTAGAAAATTATTAAACACCTTTGAGCCAAACAACAGGTTTAAAAGAATATCTTATGCTCAATATGGAGAAGACCTGATTATAAAATCCATTTTTAGAGAATATCTTGGGATTGAAGCACCCAGCTATCTTGATATCGGCGCCCACCATCCTTATCACCTTAGTAATACAGCACTATTTTATAAATTCGGCTGCCGTGGAATCAACATTGAAGCAAACCCAGATCTGATTGGTGCATTTAAAAAATTCCGCCCTCAAGACCAAAATCTTAATATTGGCATCAGTGCAACAGACTCCGAAAATATCGATTTTTATATGATGGAGCAGCCGGAGCTCAATACTTTTGTAAAGAAACAAGCCGAAGAACTTGCGGCTAAAGGCTATCCCATAAAAAAAATTATAGGTATTAACTGCCTGAGCCTTTCCAGCATTATTCGAACCTATTGCCAAGGCGTTTTTCCTGATCTGCTTTCTCTAGATGTAGAAGGTTTAGATGAATCAGTACTCGAAAGTTATAATTTTGGAAGCACTAGGCCTAAGATCATCTGTGTTGAAAATCTTCATACCGATGATGAAGGATTTTTGAGAAAGAATAATCAGATAAGGGCGATATTGGAAAAGAACGGATACTTTCTCATCGCGGACACTTTTCTGAATGATATTTTTATAGACTCAGCTTTGCTAAAATATAGGAAATAATTTTTTTGGTTTTCCATGGAGCATCGGCCAACAATAGCATTATTAGTACCTGTTTATAACGGCGCCAATTATATTGTTGAATTTTGCGAACACCTTAAAGAGCTGACCTCAACTTTTGATGAAGTTATTTTTTACAATGACGGGAGCACTGATGATTCTTTAAATTTAATAAAAAAATCGGGCTATAAATATATCACAGCTGAAACCAACAAAGGCGTTGGTGCGGCACGCAACATGCTTGCACAAACTACCCAATGTAATTATATCCATTTTCATGATGTGGATGATAAATTCAGCAGTACATTTGTTGAAGAAGTTAAAACCGTTATCGTTAATGATCATGCTGAAGTTATATTTGGCGATTGCGATTGGATAGACATCGGCAATAAAGCTGTTTTAATCCGATGGCGTTACAGCCAAGCTGAACTTTCGGCAAAACCAGCCGATTATCTGCTCGCAAATCCTCTCGGTATTATTAATACCGTTTATCATGCCGATACATTCCGCAGCATTAATGGATTTAATGAAGATTTAAATTGTTGGGAAGATGCAGATATCCATATCAGATTGGCATTGGCAGGCACCAGATTCAAACACATCGACAATACCATCGCTTTTTCACTGCGACACGGTCATGGTCTAAGTGGAGATCAACTCTGGTGCTGGGAATGCAGGCTTAAATTTCTTGAGCGGTACCTCTGCGATTATTCCGATCTCTTAAATAAATCAACAATCGAGTCCGAAATTAAAAAGGTGCAAAATGTATTTATCCTGTCTGGTAATTTCTCAAAACTTAAAAAAATTATCGATTTAAAAGCCAAATACAACCTGAATTTAAACACAGATAAAATTTACATTTTACACCTGTTAAGCAAAATAATTCCATTAGGTCTTTTGTTTCCACTGGTTAAAAAGATGATAAAATAAATGAAGGTTCTCAAAAAAATAATTACAGTTCTTTTTACCAATTATCCCTATAAAATTAGGTGTTTTGATCAACTGTATCGCAATAAAAAAGGAGAAGCGATTGACGTACCCGAAGAGAGGCCTATGGTTTTAAAGACTGAAATAGGCGAAACAATTGTATATGCCAATGGTGCATCATTTTTAAATTATCCTCCCATCCTGAGAAAAGTTAACGGTCAAAATCGGTATGAATTGACTGGTATTTTTAAAGAGCCTGACAGAATTTTATATAAAATTCCTGGCGGTAGCATCATCGGCAACAACGGATTCGTGTATGATGCAAAAAAAAAATCATTTATTGAAGAATCGGCAAAAGAATGGACCACAACACTTGGTAAATCGCCATTTACCAACATGGTCCACTTTCCACCTAAAAAAGCCTTAGATGGGTACGTTCTTTCCTGTTTGACCAATGGTGCCGATGGCGGTTTTTACCACTATTTTTTCGAATCGCTTTTAAAACTTTATTACTGCCGTGAAATCGTTGATTTTACCAGTTATATCCTCCTCAACGGACCATCAACTCAATGGAAGTTAAACTGGTTGGAAAAAGCCTCTATCAATATTGATAAGGTGATCTGGGTAATGGATACCGATCATATAACCTGCGAACAGTTGATGTTTACGAACCGACTGATCAAAGATCAACAACTTTCCAAATGGAGTATTAATTCCCTATTGCAATTATTTAGTGTAGCACCTGCTGTAGAGGCTACACAGAATAATAAACAGGTAATCTGGATAACCAGAGCAGGATTAAAAGAAAGGCACATCAGCTGGGAAGAGCAGATTTTGGATGTTTTTCCGGCAATAAGATGTGTTGATCTGACCCAGCTTACACCAGAAGAAACCATCCACACACTACAAGAAGCCACACATGTGATTTCTGCCCATGGAGCAGGCCTGAGCAATCTTATTTTTTGCAGAAAGGATACTAAAGTGCTCGAAATTTTGCCAAACGGCAAAACCTTTCAGCCTTGCTATAGCCGAATTTCTTCCGTTTTAAGGCTAAACCATTTTATTGTAAATCTCGATGTTTCCAATCCTGATAATCGAGAAACCGGCTTCGGATATTTAAAGGAAACACTATGCAACTTTATCTAACACGAATGATATCATTTTGGTACAGGATTTATTTTAGGTTCTTTGGCATCATGCTCCCCAGTTCTGTTACCATTGGCAAGAATGTATTTATCTCAAAGGGCTTTTCAACTAAAAAAGGAACCATCACTGTAGGAGCAGGATCTGAACTATTAAAAGGTAGCGTATTGAAAGCTTATGGTGGAGAGATCAACATTGGAAAAAAAACATATATTGGAGAATATGTGGTAATTTACGGGCATGGGAATGTCTGGATTGGGGATAATGTACTGATTGCCATGCAGGCCACTATTGTGAGTTCGAATCACGACATTCCATCAAAGCACATTCTGATCCGTTCTCACGGCGACATTTTGTTGCCTGTACATATTGGTAACGATGTTTGGATTGGCGCAGGAGCTAAAGTATTGGGTAATGTAAATATTGGCGATGGGTGTGTGGTTGGTGCAGGTGCAGTAGTTACAAAAGATTTACCACCGTACGCAATCGCTGTTGGTGTTCCTGCAAAAATTATCGGCTATAGAAATGATTAAACTGATTAGTGTAATTATACCCACTTATAATCCCAATCAGGAGAAATTAGATTTAACCATCAAACACCTCGAAGAACAACGCCTCTCTAAAGACCGCTGGGAATTGATTATTGTAGATAATAACTCGAGCAAGGACGTAAAAATTAACTGTTCACCTTCGCTCAATTATCGGCTGATAAAAGAGCTAAGACAAGGGCTTACCTATGCTCGTTTAGCCGGTATAAAGACTGCAAAGGGTGAATTAGTTGTGCTCGTTGATGACGACAATCTTTTAACGCCAGATTATCTGGACAATGCAGCTTCAATTTTTGCTGAAAACTTAAATTTAGGAGCAGCTGGCGGTAAAATTCTCCCGGCATTCGACAGTGCGCCCGAAGCCTGGCTTGCTGATTTTTATGAATTACTGGCCATTAGAGACCTTGGTGAAGAAGTGATACTTGCCAGTTGGGAACACACCTTTCCTAAGCCATCACCGGTTGGTGCAGGAATGATTTTAAGCATGAATGCCTTAAAGACCTATTTGAATAAAGAACATTATATTCTGGACAGAACAGGTAACAGCTTGAGCTCAGGAGGTGATAATGACATTGTTATAGAAGTGTTAAAAGCAGGCTGGGAAGTAGGATATTTTCCATCATTAGTATTGAAACACCTTATTCCCGCATCAAGAACAACCCTTAAATACATCAGCAAACTAACCAACGAAAGCAGCAAGTCGTGGGTAATCCTACTCTTATCTCACAACATCTGCCCATGGGAAAAAATCCATAGATATAGCGTACCAATCAGAAAAATCAGGGCATGGTTCGCTTATAAAGCTTGGAGCAATAAAACAAATTACATAAAATGGAAAGGTGCATGTGGAATTTTTGATGGCCTGGCAACATGATCAATAAGATAAAAAAATCTTTATCCTACAGGATGCCAGTGATATATAAATTTTTATTGCGTTTTAAAACCTATAAAACTATCCAAAAGGATACATCAGATCAGGTCATATTAATGATGACAGGTAAAGCTCATATCAGAATGGTAAGTCTTTGCCTATTAACCATTAGCAAAAAGTGGTCAACGCTACCAATGCTCATTATAGCTTCAGATGGTTCTATTTCATCAGAAAAAATTTCCAGATCTTTAAAATTCTGGAAAGGTAAAATCCAGATCAACGACTGGGAAGAAAGTGTAAATTACCATTTAGTAAAACGTAGAAAAGCTATTGCATCCTATGCCCGGTTAAATGCCTTTGGTAAAAAGCTGGCCATCATTTTACACCACGCAGAAGAAAAGCCCGTGGTTTGGATTGATAGCGACATCCTGTTTTTTAAGGATTTCCTCCCCTATTGGCCCGAAAACCAAGTAACAACAGCTTGTGGTGGATCGGCCGATTGGAAAGGGTCATATGATGAAAGATTATTAAAGTTCTTTAACGGAAGCCTCCAAAAATATGGCAGCTTTAATGCTGGTCTTATTTATGCTCATGGAATAAACTTATATGAAGAAAATAAAATAGATGAGGCCTTAAACCTTATTCATCCCAATTATGATTTTTTATCAGAGCAGACCATTTTTGCAAAAATAGCAAGTGGTTCACTTGGAGTGCTATGGGAGCAGCAAATTATTGCCAATTTTAATGATGATGATCAATCCCTTAGTCCAACAAAAAAGCAGTATATAGGCAGACATTACACCAGCAATGTAAGACATCTTTTTTGGCGCGATGCATTCTTTCTTAGCTAAAGTTTTTATGTTTAACCAAAAAATAATCGACATAGTCTACCGCTACCCAAAAGGCAAATTGAAAACGTACCAACGTTATGGGGGTATATTTAGCTATTGGCAGATGCAACTTAATAACAGTAAAATGAAAAGAGCGGTTCGGTCGCTTCCCGAAATCGGTTCCAATCCGGGAGGCCTGCCCGTTTATTTCCTAACAGGTGACAAATACCTTTATCAAACATTTTTCTGCATGACATCGGCTGTAAAATACCATCCTGATATATTCAGATTTATACTGGTTGATGATGGTACTTTCAATAAGGATATTATTAGTCTAATCAATAAACAGGTAAAAAACATCGAAATAGTCGATGCATTACAAATAAAAAAGAATTTAAACCTAGTTTTACCAGAAAAAGAATTCCCTGCTCTGCATCATAAAAGGCTCATCTATCCACATATTAAAAAGCTGACTGATATCCATTCTATTCAGGATGGTAATGATTGGAAACTTGTGATGGATTCGGACATGTTGTTCTGGCAAAGCGCCAATGATATCACGAATTGGCTAAAATCTCCACAAAGTCCAGTGTATATGCAAGACTGTGAACAATCTTATGGCTACACTACCACAATAATGGAGAAACTATCCGGATCAAAAATTCAGCCATTAATCAATGTTGGTGTTATAGGACTAAAAAGCAGTGCTATATCCTGGAGAACACTCGAGAACTGGATAACCGGTCTTGAAGAGGCTGAAAATACTTCGTACTTCTTGGAGCAGGCACTAACCGCAATGATTATCGGGGAAACCAAATCAGTACGCCTAAATAAAGACAAATACATCGTAAACCCGACACCTGATCAGGTAACCCAAAAAGAAGGGATACTTCATCATTATGTTGATTTATCCAAAATTGCCTATTTCGCAAAAGCATGGAAAACCTCGTAGCCCCCAAACATGTCCAATCACTATGGATTGGAGAGCAGTTTTCGAATGTCGAAAAATTGTGTATACAATCTTTTTTGGACCACGGGCATGAATTTCATTTATATACCTATCAGGATATCAAAAATATTCCTGCAGGAACTAAGATTTTTGATGCAAATGAGATCATGAAAGAAGAATCGATTTTCAGGTATAAAGATGGATGGGCCAAAGGATCTGTTTCAGGTTTTGCCGATGTATTCCGTTTATTACTGATCAAAAACCGTGGTGGATGGTGGGTAGACATGGATATCATCTGCCTTAAATATCTCGATTTAACCTCAGATCTTATTTTCTGCACCAGTAATGAAGGTGAATATGGCTCAGTGGTGAACAATTGCATTTTTAAAGCTCCAATCGATCATTTTTTCATGGATTATTGCCTAGATAAAATAAATCAAATCGACCTTCAAAATATGGATTTTGGCTTAGCTGGTCCTTTTCTGTTCCAACAGACAATAAAAGACCTTAAATTGCAGGAAAATGCATTGGAATATGACTTCTTCAATCCAATAAACTGGAAAAACGTTGGGGAGCTTATTTTGGAGGATAGAAGTAATTTAAGTAAGTACAAGGAGCTGGTAAGGCCAATATTTAAACCTCAGACAATGCCAGGCCGAAGGATTACCGAGAATTCATACACGCTTCATCTATGGAACGAAGTGTGGAAAAATTATCAGTATGATAAGAATAAGCGCTACTCTGAGTCTTCCATCTTCGAAAAATTAAAAAAGAAACACGGTATAAAGTAGATGTTCCCCTTAATCTCCATTTGTATTCCTGCCCATAACTGTGGGTTATATATAGCAGATACATTAACATCGCTTTGCAACCAGTCCTATCGGAAACTCGAAATCATTGTCGTAAACGATGGTTCGAAAGACGATACGTTAGCACAGATCAATACTATAAATGATCCCAGGATTTTTGTGTTCTCCATAAATCGATCTGGAGCCGCGTCGGCTAGAAATCTGGCCTATCAAAAATCCACTGGAGAGTATATCATCTTTTTTGATGGGGATGATCTTATACCAAAAGATTTCATTCAACTACAGGTCGAATCCAACAATTATCAGCGCGATGTAGTTGTTGTTTCGGGATGGGGTCGGTTTTACCATGATGATACCGAAAGTTTTAAAGAAGAGCCAATTTTTAAGGAAGAACTGAGCTTTAAACAATGGATTTTACGCTATTGGCAAGCTTGCAATCCCATGACTACCCCTGGACGTATATTAATGCACCGGTCCATAGTTGATCAGGCCGGTTTATGGAATGAGCGACTCAACCTTAACGATGATCTCGAATTTTTTACCCGGGTGTTTCTTAAGACCAGTAAAATTATAATGAACCCTGCTGCATTATTTTTCTATAGATCTGGCATAAAAGGCCTTTCTGATAAAAAGGGAGAAGCTGCCTATCATTCACTTTATCACTCGGTATATCTTTCAACCCAGTATGCTATAAAAGCCTATGGAGAACAGGAAAACATCAAAACATGCTGTGCCAACATGTTACAAAGCTGTATTTATGAGATTTATCCTACCAATAAGCCTTTGATTAAGGAAATTGAAAGACATGTTATATCGTTGGGAGGATCATCTATAAAGCCGGAATCAGGTGGTATTACATTTATTTTCAATTCAATATTTGGCTGGAAATTGACCAAAAGAATAAAAGCTCTTCTTGATTGCTAAATCAGCATGGATTGTAAAGTCAGAATTTTCATCATCACTTATAGAAGGCCTGTTCTGTTGAAAAGGGCATTGGCTTCGCTTATTAATCAATCTTATACTAATTGGATCGCGGAAGTAATTAATGACGATCCAGCTGATCATGAAGTTGATTTAATTATCAAAGGTTATCAAGACGAAAGGATTTACCTCTCTATACCTGTCATAAAGAGAGGTGCAACAGGAAATTTCAATTATGCCTTCGCCAGCCGAAACAAAGAAAAATACGCCAGTATTTTGGAAGATGACAATTGGTGGGAAAAAGACTTCCTTTTTAAGATGATTACTGCGCTTTCTAATCGGCCCGACATCCAACTAGCAGTATCAAATGAAAACATATGGAGTGAGACCGGGGATGGTGAATGGATAAAGACTGGCAATTACGCATGGAATAAAAAAACAGACATCGAATTTTACGGATATGAATTGAAAGATAAATGTGGCAGTGCTAAAATTTGCAATAGCGCAATGCTTTGGAAGACTGACAAGTCGAACAATTGGCTTACGCCAGATGACTTGCCTGTAGATGTAACAGAGCACTTTCGGGAACGAGTGATTCCACATCCCATTCTTGTTGTAAACGAACCCTGTGTCAACTTCTCTGTAACACAAGAAACAGCAAGGTCGCAAAAGCTATGGCTTTGGGGCTCATACCAGGTCTTGTTGATCTCATCAGTTTTTAAATGCACCGACAGTAAAACCCGTATTAACCTTGCCAATGAATTATGGCTAACGGCTCGTAATGGTAACAAGCCTTATATTACAAGCCTCTTGCATACCGGGCTATCATTAAAGAGCGCAAGAATTTTATGGATGAATGCTAGCATATTAGATATCTTTAGATATTTATTAACGTGGATAAAATCACCTTTAACCTGTTATAAAATCATCAGGTCTCCACAAAGACTTTCGAAACACTTCAACTTTCTCACTTCGGCTTGTGAAAAGGAGTAAGGTTAATAACTTAACTGCTTACCTTCAAAAGAAACCTTAGATTATTGGATAATACCTGAACGCTAAAATAAGTTGGAGAAAATTGTATATAAAGTCTGTATCATTACCCATACCCATTTGAGCCGTAATCCACGAGTGCTTAAAGAGGCTCTTGCCCTTATAGAAGCAGGTTATGAAGTATACCTCTTAAACTCCGTTTACTCAAAAGTTTTAGTGGCTGCTGATCTGGCACTTTTGAACGGATTCCCTATTTATATTGAACATATATCAGATTTATCCAAAAATGATTTTCGCAGTTTCTTTGATAGAGCTTTAAAAAAAGTCGGTAACTTACTGATCAAATATTTTAAATGGGAAACCTGTTATGCGCTTGGTTATGCACCTCAACGTTACATTAGTATAAGTAAAAAAATTAAAGCCGATCTGTACATCTGCCACCAGGAATTGCCACTTTATGTTGGCGCTAATCTAGTGAAATCAGGGTTAAATGTTGCTTTCGATATTGAGGACTGGCATGCTGAAGATTTACTAAGGGAAGCGGTCCTATTGCGGCCTATTAAACTTTTAAGACACCTAGAGGCATTTGCTTTAGAAAATGGCAGATATAGTACAACTACTTCTGAGGCGCTAGCTAAGCAACTATCAATAAGATACCATGTTCAACAGCCCAATGTAATTTACAATAGTTTTCAAGTTGATCAGCAAATATTGCAAATCGAAAAACAAATTAAGTTACCTATAAAACTGGTTTGGTATTCTTTAAATATTGGAAAAGGCCGTGGACTGGAAGAATTTATCGAAATATTAAACCGTTTGAATGTTAATGTTGAATTACATTTAATAGGGGAAATAGAACCATTATATAAACGAGAAATCCAAAAACTTATTGATCGGGGATTTGATGTCTTTTTCTATCCCCCAGTTCCTACCACCCAGATGGAAAAAACGCTGAGCAAATTTGATGTGGGTTTAGCAATTGAATTACATCAACCGAAAAACAGAGAATTTACAATAACCAATAAGTTTTTTCAGTACGTACAGTCGGGACTCCCTATTATTGCAACGAATACCGTTGGGCAGCAGGAGGTTTTCAAGCTATTTAATCCAGGCATTTTGATCGATTTCAACAAACCGGATGAAGCAGCGCTCGCAAAATGGCTTAATAATCCACATGCAATAAAAAATGCGAAAGCAAACAGCCACAAGATGGCAAATGCGTACGACTGGAAAACCCAGAAAATAAATCTATTGAATTTGGTCAAATATGCATTATCATAAAGAACCCGTAAGTTTACAGATCAATCTTTCACCAGGTGACTTCCGCATCGCTAAATTTATATTGCCGCATCAATTAAAGGCATTGGCTTGTCAGGTTGATGAAATAATTTTAACGGTGGAGTCTAAACCTAGCAAAGGCAGGTTTGCTGAAGGATGGAAAGAGAATATACGTAATCTTGAATGGTTACTTAAGGATATTTCTCAATCGTTCGAAGTGAAGGTTATCCAGGTAGATTACCAGGAAGAAAAAAAGCGCGAAATTGCTCAATATTTTTTTAACAATACTTATATCCCTGAAAAAGATTTCAGGGGTGGACCTTTTTATGCTTATTTCTATGGCCTTTATCATTGTAAAAATGACTTGATTTTTCATTTAGATTCGGATATGTTTCTAGGCGGGCATAGTAGCAAATGGATAGCAGAAGCTACCGGGCTATTTAACCAACATAGTAACCTATTGTGTGTAGCCCCACTTCCTGGTCCGCCTGCAGAAAATGAACAACTAAAAGGGCAGGACATTATAAAAAAAATTAACGGTATACCTTTCATGTATGAAATATCTGGTTTTAGCACAAGGATTTTCATGATTAGAAAATCTTTGATAACCCTCCATAAAATCAAATTGACCAGGCCCAAATTAAAAGATCAGGTAAAAGCTATTATTAAAGGTAATCCAAATGCCGACCTGCCCGAGCACCAATTATCTGATTTAATGAAAATACACCATTTAAAGAGAATAGACTTTTTGGGAAGTGGATCTGGAATGTGGTCTTTACATCCACCCTACCGCAATCAAAATTTCTATGGAGGCCTACCGGATTTAATCAAAAGAATAGAGCAGAACAATCTTCCCAAGTCTCAAAATGGATTCTATGATATAGTGGATGAGGTAATAGATTGGAAAGATGTTAGGGAAAAGTTATTTAAATAGTTTAAACAAATAATTTGAGGAAACACACAAATACAATTGTTGTTATGGTTTCGGTAGGTGACAGAGAGCATTTGACAAAATTTACCTATCCCCGGCTTGCAGAATGGGCGGCGAAACATAATTATTCGAGTTGCTTGCTGAAAAAACCTTATCAAAGTGATCTTGTTCGTTCTCTGCATTTCACCAAATTAATGGTGCACAAAATGTTGCCTGGTTTTGAGAGATATATCATCATTGACGACGACCTGCTATTGAGAACGGATGCGCCCGAAATGGAAGAAGTACCAAAAGGTTATGTTGGCCTATGTATGGATGCCGTCCAAGTTAACACAGTTGCGTCACATGTGAAATGGACTGGAAATTCAGGTTTTATTGTCTGCGACGAATCTGCTTTGAAATTCTTGGAGTATGCCTATTATGAAGGTGAATATCAGCCGTTAGATTCTTCACAAACTATTTGGGGGCCATTCGATCAGGCGATCCTTAACCACATATTATTTAAAAATGACAGGGTTTATCAACTAGATTGGCGTTGGAATTACCAATGTGTTATTGATTATTACGACAAAACAATTGGCTGGAACAACTGGAAAAATAAACGTTGGGAAAGATTCTTTTATTATCTAAAAATTTGGCTTCCTGTAAGGAGTAAGCCGAAGAAAAAAATAGCTCGCGCTTATGGGATCCACATGACAATGGGGCTATATCCAAAATTCTTCTCTAAAATACATGCATAACCGATGAAAAAAGCATTAATAATTTCTCCATATTTTGCGCCCTCAAATGCGGCAGACATGCAGAGAGTAAGAATGAGCCTGCCTTTTTATGAAGACTTTAATTGGCAAGTTGAAGTTGTATGTGTGGCGGAAAAATTTACAGATGCTGTTTTTGATTACCTATTGAACGAGTCTGTTCCAAATCATATAAAAATACATAAAATCAAAGCATTACCCAAAAAGGTAACTTCCAGATTTGGCTTAGGTAGTATTGCCTTAAGATCATTATGGTTTTATAAAAAGTATGTTAACCAACTTTTAAAAAAAGAAAAATTTGACCTCATATTCTTTTCCACTACACAATTCCCTGTTTGTATATTAGGTTCATATTGGAAGAAAAAATTTAACATTCCGTATATCATTGATATGCAGGATCCTTGGTTTACGAACTACTACGAAGATAAACCTAAACATAAAAGGCCAAAAAAATACTGGTTCTCCTATCGATTGGATAAATATTTGGAACCTATTGCTATGAAAGATGTGTGTGGATTAATGGCAGTTTCCGACGCCTATTTAGACGATCTAGTGCTCCGCTATCCTTACCTCGCCAAGGTAGCGAAAGCCACTATTACTTTTGGCGGATTCAAAAAAGATCTGGAAATAGCCAATAATCACAAGAATTCTCTTCACCTTGCATATGATAGTGATGCAGCATTTAAACACATTGTATATGTAGGACGTGGCGGATTCGATATGCAAAAAGCTGTTAGCCTTCTGTTAAAAGCTTTCAAAAAAGGTTTGAAATCAAATTACACTATATTTAGTAAACTAAGGTTCCATTTTATAGGCACCAGTTACGCCCCTCTTGGTAGTGGGCAGAAAACACTATATAGTGTAGCAGAAAGGCTTGGCGTGGAAGAGTATGTTTCTGAGCAAACTGATCGGATTTCTTTTTATGATAGCTTATATAACTTACAATCTGCGGATGCACTTTTTATCCCCGGGCACGAAAAGCCTGCTTATACTGCCTCTAAAATGTACCCATACATCATGACAAACAAGCCAATTTTAGCAGTGTTCAATATGCAAAGTAGTGCTGCACAATCATTAATTGACTGCAAAGCCGGCTATCTCGCGGATATCTTAAATTTTAAGAAGTCAATGGAGATCATTAAGTGTTTTTTGAGAGGAGTAGCAGAGGAAAATTTGCCTCAACTAGATACTGATTGGACTGAGTTTGAGAAGTACAGAGCAAGGGCGACCACACAAAAACAGTGTGAGTTATTTGATAGTTGTGTTAGTAAGCCTTCGATAAATTGAAAAAACTAGCAATTGTCATATCTCATCCAATACAGTATTACGCACCAGTATTTCAACTTATTGCCTTAAAATGTGATCTACTGGTTTTTTACACGTATGGAGAGGAGAATGTTAAAGAAGTAGATGATGCTGGTTTCAAGAAAAAAGTTACCTGGGATTTACCTCTTTTAGAAGGTTATAGTTATCTTTTTGTTGAAAACACAGCCGATAAACCTGGGCATTATTTTAACGGTATTAGAAACCCATCACTAATTGAAAAGATTAAATCATTTTGCCCAGATGCAATTTTGATTTATGGTTGGGCGTATCGAAGTCATTTAAGCACAATTCGGCATTTTAGTAAAAAAATCCCTATTTGGTTTCGGGGGGACAGCACAACCATTGATGAGTCAGGTTGGATTAAAAGTAGAATTAAAAAACACTTTTTAACCTGGATATATAAACATATTGATTTTGCTTTTTATGTGGGAAAGCAGAACAAAAATTATTACAAGAAATTTGGAGTTGAAGAAAAACAATTAATTTTTGCACCCCATGCCATAGAAAATGAGAGGTTCGGTGACGATCGGTCGATTGAAGCATTTAGATTAAGAAAAAAATTGGGCATCTCACAGCATCAAATTCTTATTCTTTATGCGGGAAAATTTGAAGAAAAAAAAGACCCTGCTCAGCTGTTAGATGTTTTTATTCAATTAAAGCATTCTTCTGCCCATTTGCTTTTTGTAGGCAACGGAGCACTCGAAGAAAACTTAAAGCTGAAAGTTGCACATCTAGAACAAAAATTTATAGAGAGAATTCACTTTTTGGATTTTCAGAACCAAACGCAAATGCCGGTAGTTTATCAGGCGTGCGACTTATTCTGTTTGCCCTCTAAGGGACCAAATGAAACGTGGGGCCTGGCTGTAAATGAAGCAATGGCTGCTGCTAAAGCCGTCTTAGTTTCTGATAAGGTTGGTTGTGCAGTTGATTTAGTAGTAGAGGGCAAGAATGGATATGTTTTCGAGGCATCAAATGAACAATCTCTTAAGCAAAAGTTATCAGTTATCCTGGAAAGTAATCTTGCTCAGATGGGTAAGTTTGGCAACGAAATAATAAAAGAATGGAGTTTTTCAAACCAAGTTAAATCATTCATTAGTACTTTCGAAAAAGACTAGCATAAATAAATTGATTAATCGGTAGTATCGTGACATCCGCCAAAGTTGATTCGTATCATATTTTAAACTTGGATTGATGAATCGATTGAAAGTTATAAAATCTGTTGATACGAATTGATTGAACCTTGGAATACATTTCAAAAAATGTGGATACCGCTATAGTATTAGGCATCTTGAGTATTTGCTAGATTTATAATAGATATAATTGTATGGTGTAAAATGGACAAATTTAAGTCGATAGGGAATTCGGGAAAAATCTTACTTTTTCTACTCATGCTATACGCGGTTACTAGCCCTAATCCGTTTCAAACAGTAATAGCTGCTATTGTTCCTTTTATTCTATTTTCTTGTTTATGGAAGAAAAATGAAGCACCATTTCTTTTCATGGGACTAATGCTGCAATGGTCATCAGTGAATATAAAGGTATTTTATGCTAATTTTGAGGGAATTGATTTTACAGCAACCTTTGATAATTATAAAAATATACATGAAGCTTTCATTTTAGGAAATATTGGGTTAATAGCTGTTGCACTTGGAATTTTTTTAATGATTAAAAATTACGAACTTCCTGATAATGATTATGAGGCTTTAGCATTATCATACGATTCAAGAAGAATTATCCCAATCTATATTATCGTTACTTTAATATATCCACTTATATCTGAAGGTTCTTTTCGTTTTGGAGGACTTCAACAACCAATTTCTAAGCTAGCCGATTTTAAGTGGATGGTTTTTTTCATTTTCATGGTAAGTTGCATTTATACAAAGCAGTTTAAGCTATTTTCGATAGTTGCAGTTGCGGAAGTAGTGATGAGTTTGACAGGATTCTTCTCCAGCTTCAAGGATTATTTTCTAGTAGTTTTCGGAGGTATTTTGTTGATCTATAGTAAAGATCTAAAATTCAAACAAGTTTTACCACTTGCTGGGATAACTATCTCATTAATTTACATGATTATCATATGGCAATACGTAAAGCCAGAATATAGAAAATACTTATCAGGGGGCCAGATAAATCAAAATGTTGTAAGAACCACCGGAGAATCCCTAAATAGGCTCGGTGAGCTGGTCGGAAAGGTGGATCAGAACGCAATAGATGTGGGCTTCAAACAAACTGTAGACAGATTGGCTTATATTGATTATTTTTCTGCAACAATAGATTATGTTCCCAGGGTCATACCACATACTCATGGGAGACTATGGGGCGATGCTGTTGGAAGAGTTCTCCAACCCCGGATTTTATTTCCAAACAAGTCTGCAATTGATGATTCTGAAACGACAAGAAAGTATTCCGGAATATTTGTTGCTGGTACCGAACAAGGTACATCAATCAGTTTGGGCTACATCACGGAAAATTATATCGATTTTGGAGTTCCAGGTATGTTTATCAGTTTATTTATTTATGGTTTACTGATAGGAACGGTTTATAAATATGTGATGACTAGCAGTCCAAACAAACTAATTGGGACAGGAATGATTATACCATTATTTATACTTATTTATATGTTCGAATCGGCTTTAAACAAATTGGTTGGAGGATTACTAATGTATTTGATCACATATGAATTAATCCGTCGGTTTGCATTAAAAAAATTCTTAAAGCAGATAAGTATTTAATTTGAAAATAATCCAAATCACTGCTTCCTATAAACCAGCTTACATCTACGGTGGCCCTATACAAAGCGTTGGAAAGTTGTGTGAAGCCCTAAATAGATTCGCCATCATCAGTTCAGAAAATCCTGGCGATGAGTTGCAGGCCCAGGGGAAAGAGTGTAAATTAAATATTGAAGTACTCACCACTACGGCCAATGGTGGGGAAGAACTAGATGTACAAACTGAACATCCAATCTTGGTTGACGGTGTTCAGGTAACTTATTTCAAAAGGTGGACAAAAGACCACAGTCATTTCTCACCAGGCTTATTATCACACTTAAGAAATGAGATCCTTCGTTACAAACATAATGATAAGCCAATTATACATATCCATGCCTGGTGGAACCTGGTTTCTGTGTTAAGTTGCTTTATTGCTAAATGGTACAAAGTGCCTATTGTACTGTCGCCAAGAGGTATGCTTACTGCCTATAGTCAGAATAACCGCAATTCCTTTTCAAAGAAACTGTTACATACTCTTATCGGAAAAAGGCTTTTAAAGCATTGCCACATCCACGCCACAAGTGAACAGGAAAAAAAAGATATTGAGAGGATTGTATCTCCGCAAAGTATCACAGTCATTCCGAATTTAGTGGGTTTTGAGTATCAGGAATCAGGTAGCATGTATCAAGAAGCAGTCTCAGCGTATCAAGAAAGGGAGGTTCCTTTTAGATTAATCTTCTTGTCACGGATCGAAGAGAAAAAGGGTTTGGAACTATTATTTGATGCTTTAGCACAATTGGAGATAAACTGGCAGCTCACCATCGCCGGCTTGGGTAATGATGAATATGTAAAACGCCTTAAGGATAAAGCAGAAAGCTTGCAAGTTAATACACGGATCAACTGGATCGGTCAGGTAAACAATGATGAAAAGTACAGGTTAATGGCGCAGCATGACCTGTTGATACTTACTTCATACAATGAGAATTTTGCCAACGTAGTGATAGAAAGCCTGAGCGTAGGTACCCCTGTTTTGATTTCGGATCAGGTTGGGCTATCAGATTATGTAAAGGAAAAAGATTTTGGTTGGGTGACTGTTTTGAATAAGGATAACATATCAAAAGAAATTATAAGGGCTGCTGATGACAGGCCGAAACGGAATCGAATAAGGGAATCAGGACCAGCAAGAATCAGAATGGATTATAGTGATGAGGTTTTGGTGGAAAGGTATGTTGAGATGTATCAATCGGTAATTGACGGTCATTCAACTTAATGTTTCGGAAGTGGAGATTGCCGTGGTCCTGAAATACTCCCTCTCAAAGACGAAATAGAGAAATGAACAAAGCATTTAGTTTTATCATATTAACTTATAACGAAGAAATTCATTTGCCCCGCTTATTGGAATCCATTAAATCGTTAAGAGCTCCACTCTTCATCTTAGACAGCGGCAGCACAGATGAAACATTAAGCATAGCCGCAAGTTACGGCACTCAGGTTAAAACCAATGCTTTCGAAAATCACCCAAAGCAATGGGATTTTGCATTGAAGCATTTTGATATTCAAACCCCCTGGACCATTGGACTGGATGCGGATCAGATTGTAACGCCGGAACTGTTTGAGATGCTGGAATCATTCAATGATGAAAAACATCAGGACGTAAATGGCATCTATTTCAGTCGCAAGAATTTCTTTCAAGGGTCCTGGATCCGTTATGGTGGCTACTACCCCATCTATCTTCTGAAAATGTTCCGTACAGGTATTGGTTATTCTGACCTTAATGAAAATATGGATCATCGCTTTATCGTTCCCGGTAAAACAGTGGTATGGAAAAAGGGGCATATTGTAGAAGAGAATCTTAAAGAAAATGACATTGATTTTTGGTATCAAAAACATGAACGTTATAGCGACCTGATTGCACAGGAGGAAATTGAACGCATGCAAAACCTCAGGAAGCAATCCCTGAACCCTACCCTTTTTGGAAATCCTGATGAGCGGAAAGCCTGGTTGAAACGTTTATGGTGGAAGTTACCCTTGGGCATCAGGCCTTATCTTTACTATGGTTTCAGGATGTTTTTCCAACTGGGTGTATTCGACAATAAAACCGCCAGACGTTTCCATTATCTCCAGGGCTTGTGGTTTAGGAAATTGGTGGATCAGAAAATCAAAACGCTCCAAAACCGACAATAAATTAAATCTCAGGATATAATTTTTATCTTTAACTTAATTTTAGCCGAACAAACAAGATGGACGAAATACAACTGAAAGCCGCGAAAAGAGAAGCTGATAAGAAAGCGATTAAATTTGTAATTGCATTGTTTGTGCTTTACATAATCTTTAGTCAGGGCAACATTTTTATGAATAGTGTGATGAGTCCGGGAGGAAGGTTTTACAACGCCAGCATTGCGGAGCATTTCAATTACATTCAGGGATTAAAATCGGGGCTGATTATTCCAGCGGTTTGGATTATTAAAGCTTTTGGCTTCTATGCCATTTATAACGATTCGGATGTGATGGTGGTTGCAGGGCCTTACCTGCGCGTAAACTATTCTTGCTTGGGTTTGGGAGTGATGAGCTTTCTCGCAGCATTTGTTTTGGCTTTTCCTGCTTCATGGAAATCGACCTGGAAAATGATGGTAATCGGCCTGGTAAGTATTTACATTTTAAATGTTTGCCGCATTGCCGGGCTAGGTGTACTGCTTGGTTTCTTTCAGTCTCAACGCCAAAACTTTACCTATCACCATGAGATCTTCAATGTAATTGTGTACATCTGTATTTTTACGATGCTGTATTTCTGGATCAGGAAAAATACCAGAAAAGCCATTCCAAAAGCGGATAACGATAGCGATCCAACAATCGGCTAACATCATCATTTTGCAAAAAACACAACTCCATAAGAACTTTAATACCGGCGGATATCAGATCGGTGCATCCAGACTGAAGCAGTTTTTATGGTACTTTACAGATGTGTTTTTCTTCAGGAGTGGCATCATTCCGGTTAGTACAGTACTGGTATTTTTATTACGCTTATTTGGTGCCCGCATTGGCAAAGACGTTAGGATTAAACCTGGCATCCACATTAAATACCCCTGGAAAATGAACGTGGGCGATTACTGCTGGCTGGCAGATTGTTACATTGAGAATTTAGATTGGGTAAGCATAGGTGCAAATTGCTGTATATCGCAACAGGCCATTTTGATGACGGGAAACCACAACTACAGTAGAACTTCTTTCGATCTCATCACTAAACCCATTGTACTTGAAGACGGTGTTTGGATTGGGGCAGCAGCTAGGGTTTGTCCGGGGCTAACCTTATCCAGTCATTCGGTATTAACGATGGGCAGTACTGCGACAACCAATCTGGATGCTTATGGCATTTATCAGGGTCATCCTGCTGTTAAAGTAAAAGACAGGAATATCAGTTGATCAAAGTTCCCATCATTATGCTGCATCATGTGGATGATGCTCCGGCAACAGGAACCGAAGGCTGGACAATTAGTACCAAACAGTTTAATGTATTGCTGGATGGCATACAGCAACTCGGACTGGAAACCACCACCTTCGAAGAAATTTTGCAGCAGGGCTGGACACTGCACCAGCTAAATAAAAAGGTGATCCTGACCTTTGATGATGGCGCAGCGAAATTATTCGATTTCGCCGTACCGTTATTGATACAGAAAGGCATGAAGGCTGTTTTCTTTATTCCGACTGCTCAAATTGGTGGCTACAACGAATGGGATGTTAGAAGCGCCAACACCCCTAAAATTGATCTGATGGATGCTGCCCAACTGCGCTACCTATCTGAAAATGGAATGGAAGTAGGTAGTCACGGTCATGAGCATTTATATGGACACAAGATTACAGAAAACCAGTTCATCAACGAACTCCACAACTCTAAAAACATCCTTGAAAATATTATAGCTAAACCAGTTGTTTCCTTTTGCTATCCTTATGGAGAGGTTCCTGAGAATTATAGACAATTGCTTCAGGATGCTGGTTACCACTACGGCACTTCTATTTACCAGGCTTTCTCCAACCGCTATGCCTTACGCCGGATCGGTATTCATGCCGCAGATACCAAAAGGTCAATCACTTTCAAATTATCGAAACGCTATGCCCTTTATCGCTGGCTAATTGATAAAGTGTTGAAGGTGGTTAAATGACTTTTACCGTGGAAGGGTTGCTACATTTGGTGTTGTGCTAATAACCCCTACTTTCCATATTTGCCCCTTCTCATTGATAATTTCTTTAAAAGAATTAAACCTGTACTTACCCCTTAGCTTTTGCCAGATAACATCGTGTCCTTTAAAATCGCACATCGAAATAATTAACCTTCCGTTTTTCGCGAGGTTGTGTTCAACACACTTCTGTATCGTTTTTAGGGGCTGGTTAAAATAATATAGGGTCTCATTGAAAATGATCAGGTCGGACTGTCCTTCTAGATTGTTATAGTCGAAATCCAGCTGACGAAAAGTGGCGCCAGGAAAGGTTTTCTTCGCCATTTCGATTGCCTTACCAGAGATGTCAATTCCGAGATAATCAGCGCCCTGCTGGTTGCTGTTTAAATAACTGTACAATACCCCCTGGCCGCAGCCTACATCCAGAATACTTCCGTTTTTCTCCTTTACACACTCAACGATGTGCTGATAATGCGCTTCCTCGTCTTTTCCATACAGATAATTCCATGATCCATCAGCAAACTGCTGCTCCCAGATGCTTCGTGACACCCGGTTTCCAAAGCCAAACCGGGATAAGAACAGATTATAAGATTGACGACGGACTTTATTTTTAATTCTATCTAAAAGCAACTTCATAAAAACGGGAAAAGGGCTACCAATAACGACGAGAGAAAGATAGCTTTTTGAAATGAGAGTTCACAAAAAAAGGTGCAGAAAAACTTCCTGCACCTGGTTAAGCGAGCGTAATCTAACCTATTTCTTATCCAGCAGGATAGCGATTTCCACATCCAGTTTCTTCTGCAGGATTTCGCCTTCGAAGCCAATGGTACGGAACTGCATTTTGCCTTCCTGATCGATGACGGCAATAGTGGGGATGAGCGTGAAGCCCACTTTTTCGCCAATGTTTTTATCGTTATTGAAGTATACTGGGAATTTGTATTGCGGGTTTTGCTTTACCCAGTTCCGGGCATCGTTAATGGTATTATTGGCACCACTGTTGACCACCATAAACATCACGTTGGGGTTATCCTGGTATTTTTCGAATACTTTATGAAAGTAAGGCATTTCCTGCATACAGGGCACGCACCAGGTGGCCCAGAAATCGAGAATGACCACTTTTCCATTCATCATAGCGGCAGTAACGGGATTGCCCTGCAGATCGGTAATGCCGGATAAATCGGGACCGGGCTTATTCATCATCAGGTTTTTGGTTTTCGCGGTAAGCTGCTGAATTTCGAGCACTTCGAGTTCTTTTACTTTTGCGCGGAAACTTTCTTCAGATTTATTGTAGCTGAGGAAGCTGATTTTTGCCTTTGCGAGGATGAGTGAATCTGTCGGATTTTTGATGAGCAGTTTCCAGAGGGCATTAAAAGCCTGCTCATGATCGCCCAGCTGACTGAGTACCTGCGCGGCATTGATGGTGGCTTCGCGATTGGCCGGTTGCTGAAGTGCGCGAGCGGTAAGCACTTTGGCTGAATCGGTATTTTTTAAGCGAAGGTAGTTAAGCGCTTTGATGGAAAGCAGTGCGGCTGTCGCATCTGCCACGGCCTGCCTGCGCGTACTATCGGGCACGTAAGATGGAATGTAGCCGAACTCAGGAAAATAACGGATAATGCCCACTGGCCACTGGTTAGCGATGGCCAGTGCTTTATTGGCATAAGAAATGGCCGCTACCGGTGCAATGTTGCTTTCGGTTAACTTAACGGCTATACTTTTATAGGTTTCGGGTGTATAGGGATTAATTTTGGCATATAGTTTTGAAGCATGCGCCAGGGCTTTTACCGAATCGCCATTGGCAGCATATAAATCAAAAAGCATTTTGTGTATACTTTCGGAACCTTCTTCACCGGGCTGATCGCCTTTTTTGAGCATGGCTTCGAGTTTGGCAATTTTGACCGTGGTATTTTTCTCCTCGCGGGAGATGATGGACGCTTTCAGGTCTTTAGACAAATCGGCATTGGGATAGCGTTCCATGACCACTTTGCGTACGGAATCGAGGCGGGTTTTTTCGCCGATCATGAGGTAGCCCATGGTTACCTGATTCATGTTTCCGGGAAGGGTTGGGTTTTCTTCAAGCCGGGCGGCAATGATTTTACGGGCCTGCTCACGGTATTGCAGTTTTTCGGCAGGGCTTTTAGCTAAAGCCATTTTTACCACCATTTGCGCCACCTTTGCCTCATAGTTATCAGGATTGTTGGTCAATTCCTGATTGATTAGATCGAGCTTATGCTGCTGCAAATCGGGCGCTTTAGGCATTTGAGTAGAGAGGCTGTAGGATTCGTGTAGGAGGCTGCTTTTAACCCGCTTGTTGCCCTGATATACTGGCAGTGTATAGTGATTATCGGCAGCTGGTTTTTGCAGCGTTTCACCACTTTGCAGGTAGAAGGTGGCAAAGGTTGCAAAGCGCCCGGCTTTGAAACTCGCTGTCCACAGGTTACACTTTTTGATCATCGGCATTTTCCAGGGCAGATCGTAAAAGGTGGAATAGGTAAATACAATGGTTACCGATGGCGCATCGGCCGGGATACTGGCACCGGGTGCTGCAGGGTTATAGGTAATGGTAACGGAATCGCCCCGCTGTATTTTTTCGGGTGTGGTGATTACTGCCTGCGCCTGTGCCTGCAGGATTGCAGACACAAACAGGAGCAGCACTATGGTGATGTTTTTCATAGGTAAGATTTTTAATAGCCTGGATTTTGAACCATATTCGGGTTGGTGCGCATGGCTTCGACAGGGATAGGAAACCAGATTGCGGTAGACTTCCAGCCGGTTTTCGTGAGGCTGAGTACATCATCAGCACGGGTTTTAGCTGCATCGCCTGAAGTGCTTTTCCACCTTTTGAGGTCGAACCAACGATGGCCCCATTCAGAAAACAGCTCTACCCTTCGCTCCTGCTCCACCTGTGCCATGGCGATGGCCTGGCTTGCCGCGGTAGTTAAAGGCGCGAGGCCGGCACGGTTGCGGATGATATTCAAATCGTCTTTAGCATCACCCAACCTGTTTAATTGTGTACGCGCTTCAGCACGGATAAGGTAAGCTTCGGCAAATCGGAGCACCATCGAGTATTCGGTTGCCGCAGCACCCGCTGTACCTAAACGAACTTTATATTTAAATGGAAAGGTATGCTGCACTGGTGGAACGGCCGCACTTGAATATTGACCTACCCAGTTGGTATAGCGCCTGTCGCCCGCTTCAAAACCATTCTCCAGACCAAGGGCGCCCTTAGTTAAGCGGTACAGAGGAACACCGGTTGATACGATGGTATTGCCTTCCCAGGTATTTCTTCCGTTGAGGGTATTTACCACCTGCAGTTGCCAGATGGCCTCGTTACTGTTTTTCAGAAACACTTTACTGATGTGTGCCGCATTGTTGGGATCGGTATTGTTTAACAGCGAATATTGACCTGTGGTGGCAATGACTTCAGTGGCCTCCGTTTCAGCTAAAGCATTACTACCCGTATAAAGGTAAGCGCGGGATAGCAAAAGCGTGGCGGCAGTTTTATTAGGCCTGATGCGTTCGGCATTGCCCGGATAAGCAAGTACCAGTAATTGTTTGGCATCTTTTAAATCCTGAATTACGGATGCATATACTTCGGCTTTTGGTGTGCGGGCTTTGCTGGTATTGGTGAGCACATCGGTATTTAAAATAAGGGGCACATCGCCAAAGAAGTTAACGAGATAAAAGTGGCAGAATGCGCGTACGAATTTGGCCTCGCCCAGGAGCTGGTTTTTAACGGCAGGCGTTAAGGTAGTAGAGGCAGTTACCCCTTCGATTACCGCATTGGCACGGTAGATGAAATTATAAGGCGTAGACCACATTAAGCCCACATAGGTATTGCCCGGTGTAAGGGCGTTGTTTTTAAACTCATCGAAGTTAGCCAGTGTGGAGCCGTATACAAACTCATCCGCCGCCATGGCGCAGGTGAAACTGGTAAGCACGTTGGCAAACTGATAGTTGAAGGCATTCATATCGCTATAAATCCCCACCATGGCCGCGGTGGCTGTGGCATCGGTTGTGAAAACGCTGGAGGTGACCAGCTGATCTTTAGGATCTTCGATATTTACATATTTTTTGCAGGATACTGCTGAGCTTAATACTGCTACGGTTAATATATAATAAATAATTTTCATTGGAATAGAGTTAGGGATTAAAATGAAACCTGTAAGCCAGCGGTGTACACACTTAAAGGCGGCAAAGCGTATCCTTTTGTTTCAGGATCGAAACCGTTGTAACCGGTGATGGTGAACAGATTTTGTGCCTGCAGATACAAAGAGATGTTGCTGAATTTCCAGCTTTTTAACAGCTCGGCAAAGTTGTATTTAAGGGATACATTTTTAAGCCTGATGAATGAAGCATCGCCCCAGTTTGCACTGGATAAACGATAATTATTTTGATAGGCGGTATAAATGGGTTTACCGGCCGTGGTACTTGCACCCGGAATGTTTGCCGGTACGCCTGGGGTAGTCCACCGATCGAGTGCACTTAGGTCTTTATTACGGAAGGGATAACCATTTGAATAACTCAGGTAGCCGTAGTTTAAGCCCGGCCCTTCTTGTTTCACGAACTGGATGAAGAAATCAAGACTGAAGTTTTTATAGGTGAAGCTGTTTTGCAAACCACCATAAAACTGAGGCATGGTATTACCCAGGATAACCAGATCCGCTGGATCGGTGATGGCTTTATCGCCATTGACATCCCTGAACTCAGGCACACCCGTTTGTGTGTTTACTCCAAGGTAATCGAAGCCCATGACAATTGATAAGGGCTGACCGATAAAATATCTGTAGGCATCGCCTGAAGTTTTAAGATCAGGATATTCGAGGAGTTTATTTTTAGCGAAAGTGATGTTGAAAGAGGTGTTCCAGGAGAAGTTTTTATTCCGGAAGTTAACTGAACTGATCTCGAGCTCGAGGCCTTTGTTTTCTACCAATGCCGGGAGATTAGCTACGTACTGAGTGAAGCCCGATTGTGACGACAGGGTACTGCCGATAAGCTGATTATCGGAACGGTTACGGTAGAGGTTTGCCGTAAGAAGCAATCGCTCGTTAAAGAAACCCAGATCAATACCGGCTTCGAATTTTTTGTTTTTCTCCCAGCTGTAGTTGGGGTTAGGAAAACGGCTGGGAGATATCCCTGGAAGGCCACCATAAGGATAACTTACCGGGCTCCAGCTATCGAGAAACTGGTAATCGCCAATCTGATCGTTACCGGTGGTACCGAAACTTCCCCTTAACTTACCGAAGCTCAGGAACTTCAGGTTATCTTTAATGAAGCTTTCGTTGCTGAACAGCCATGCTGCACCCACGGCGCCAAAGTTACCGAAACGGTTATTAGGTCCGAATTTTGAGGAACCATCTCTACGGAAAGTTCCGTTTACAATGTACTTTTCATCCCAGTTATAGGTTAACCTTCCAAAAACCGAAGTATAACGATATTTGGTATAGGCGTAGGTACGTGGGGTGAGTACAGTGGCGGCCTTCATGTTTTCGAGCTGTAAATCGCTTACATAACCACTGCCCTGCAGCGATTCAGTTTCGCGCACGCTGTGCTGCCAGGTACCTCCTACCAATGCCGAGAGGTTTCCTTTGGCCAGCTTTATATTGTAGTTTAATTGTGGTTCAACGATGTAAGAATTTAACTTCCCATCACCATAGTTGGCCGAGCTGCCGCTGTAGGTTAATGGATTGAAGCCCAGCTTGGGAAAGGTTTGGGTTTGATCCATATTCATGCGGTTGAAGCCGGCAGTGACCTTAGCATTTAAGCCTTTCAGGATCTCGTAACTAAGCGAGGTATTGCCGAAGATATTAGTGGTGTTGCTGGTACTGGTGCGTTCGAAGTAAGCCATTGGGTTTTGCTCGTTACCAAACCAGTAGTAGTTGCCCTGTGCATCGTATACGGGATAATTGGGGGCCAGATTGAAAAAACTGGTGACATCGCTGGGTAGCGTATTGTTCTGATCGACGGTGTATTTAACGGAGCTGGTAAATTTGAACTTTTTATCTACAGAAGTGTGGTTGAGTGAAAAGTTAAGTGCACCCCTTTTGTAGCCTAGATCTTTAGGCAGAATTATTTTTTCATTTCTGAAGGTTCCGCTGAGCAGGTAATTGGTTTGTTCGGTTCCCCCGCGAAAGCCGAGTTGAACTTCACTGAGGTTGGCCGACTCGCCAATGAGTTTTTCCTGCCAGTTTTGATCAAGGGTTTGATCCCACAGCAATAAATCTGGTGCCTGTGTTTCGGTTGGGGTTACAGCATCTTTAGCATAGGCTTCGCGGCGCATGGCCAGGTAGTCGGCAGTGCTGAGCATATCTACGCGTTTATTGAGTGAAGATAATCCGGTAAATACATTGGCATTAAATTCTCCTTTGCCTGACTTTCCTTTCTTAGTGGTGATGAGGATGACGCCATTGGCACCTCGCGAGCCATAAATCGCGGTGGCATCAGCATCTTTCAGGATATCGATCTGCTCGATATCGGCAGGGTTGATGCTGCTCAAAGGACTTTGATTGCCGTTTGCACCGGTAAACTGGCTGAGACTTTCGGAAATAAAAGGTACGCCATCTACAATGTAAAGAGGATTGTTACCTGCTGTGATGGAA
Source organism: Pedobacter frigidisoli (assembly GCF_032678525.1). Lineage (GTDB taxonomy): Bacteria > Bacteroidota > Bacteroidia > Sphingobacteriales > Sphingobacteriaceae > Pedobacter > Pedobacter frigidisoli_A. Next base: position 226,943 of record NZ_JAVTSE010000001.1, on the reverse strand, counting down.
TTTTGTCCTCGGAGGCGTACGTTATATCCTGAACCCGGGTATCCGGTAACGGAAGAGATATCTAAACCGGCTACACGACCCTGAAGCGCTGCCAGCGGATCGCCAACTGGCTGATTTCCGATTTGTGCGGCACCGATGGTGGTTACCGAACCCGTGTTATTTCGTTTGGTAGTGGTACCGTACCCGATTACGACCACAGCATCAAGCGTACCAACAGCAGGTTTAAGGCTGATGATGATGTTTTGGGTCGAGCTGATGCTGACTTCTGTATTTTCATACCCAATGTAACTGAATACCAGTACATCGTTAAGGGATGCCTGGATATTAAAATTTCCTTTGCTATCGGTAACAGCCTGGATACTTTTGCCTTTGACTTTGATGGATACGCCCGGCATGGAAATGCCTTTTTCATCTTTCACGGTACCGCTGATGGGTTCGGCCGCAAGCTGAACGGGTTTAACGTTTTTGCGGGTGATGATGATGCTGTTGTTAATGGCTTTGTACGACAAGCCGGTATTCTCCAGCAATACATCGAGCAGTTCTTTAACGGAGCGATTTTGAGCAGGCAGCTGGGGCGCATTGATGCCGGCGAGGATTTCGTTTCTGTAGGCGAAGCGGAATTCGGTTTGCTGTTCGATGCGGCTAAAGGCTTCTTTTAAGCTACCACCCTGGAAGCCGGCAGAGAGGTGAATTTCCCGCAGGTTTTGGGCAGCGGTATGGGTGGCAAATAAGCTGTTGATGGTAAAAAGCGAAATCACTAACAAGATTGCATTTACTTTCATAAAAAATCCCAGTTTTTGGATAATGGTATAGCGACAAGCCCACGGACATAGACTTGCAAAAGGTGTATAATTATAATACATTGCAATGGTTTTAGATTGTTCGATAAGATGATTGAAAACTGTTGTAAGCCCTGGTGGCAGCCGGGGTTTACTTTTTTCTAAGGTTGTGGTTTTTAGGTCGGGGAGATTTTGTAATTCATTTGTGGTTTGGTTTATAGGGTTGAGTTGATTTATTTAATTGGTACAGCCAGGGCCATCGATGAACAATTGATTGCCTTTAAGCTCGAAGCTTACACCTGTGATGGAAGACAATACCTCAGTTACCTGACTGAGATCGTTCCGGTTTAAAAAGGCAGCTGTAAAGCGGCAATCTTTTACCTGATCGGTTTTAAATACGACTTTTACTTTAAAGCGCGCGGCAATCATATCGGCGGCCTTCGCAAGTGAGATATCATCCATGATGAGATCCTGTGCTTTCCAGGCGATGGCTTCCTCCGCATTGATGTTAATTTTTGACTGTGTTTCTTCGCTTGCATGCCAGCTGATCTGCTGATCGGGAGTAAGTATGGCCAGCGTTTGTTGAGCACGCTGAACCATTACTTTTCCACGCGTTACTGTTACCGTAACCGACTTTTCGTTATCATAGGCAGATATATTGAAAGCGGTACCCAATACAGTAGTTTTTATTTTTCCGGTATGAATGATAAAGGGGTGTTTGCGATCGTGAGCGACATCGAAAAAGGCCTCTCCTACCAGTGTTACCTCGCGGTTTTGCTTCCCGTCGAAAGTATCCGGGTAATCGAGGTGACTGTTTACATTAAGCTGTACGGAGGTGCCGTCGGGCAGTTTTACCCATTTGCGGCCGTTGGGTTTTTCGGCACCTGACTGCGCTATTTCTTGTTTAACTGTTTGATTGGATACTTCATGTGGCTGAAGTGCCCACCAGGCGGTGGCGCAAACAACAAGTATGGCTGCAGCGTATCCGATCCATTGCCATTGCGGGGAGCGTCGGGGTTTATTGACTGTACGCTGTTTGATGTTTTGATAAAGCTGATCCTGATTGGGTAGTCCTAGCTCCTCTCCGCTGGTTTCGAAGCCCGACTGAAACTCAAGCATGGCAGCCTCCCATTCGTCGGCGTATTTATCACTTTGCATCAACGACAGTACCTGCTCAATTTCGCTTTGAGAAGCCTCGTTTTGTATGTACTTCAAGAAAATTTGCTTGATTGACTGTTCCAATTTGCCTGGTGTTTATTAGCATAACACATAAAGGCGGTGGTACATGTACTCCGGATGAAAAAATAGTTGTATTTTTTTTCAGAAAGTTATTTTAGGGTGAAAAGCAGGAGCAGCGCACCGTTTTTAATGAGGTATGCTTTGATGGACCGGATTGCCTTGACCATCTGGCTATTGATGGTGCTGTCTTTAATGCCGAGTTTTTGTGCTGCCTGTTTATAGGTGTATCCATCACCATGGCACAATTCATAAATCTCCCTTCGTTTTGCCGGAAGTTGTGCAATGGCGTGGTCTAAAAACTGGCGGGTTTGCCTGTACTGGGTGAAGGCAAGTCCATCTTCGGCAGAATCGAACGCATGTGCGGCAATTTCATCACTGATCCATTGTTCTCTGCCGGCATTGCGGATAATATTCAGGGAAAGGTTGCGCGCAATTGTAAAAAGATAGGGTTTAATAGAGGTGCTGGTATCGATCCTGTCGGCATTTTCCCAGAGTTTGATGAACACTTCCTGTACTACATCCTCACTTATAGAGGGGGATTTGAGGATTTTTAATACGAAAGCATAGATGCTTTTAACGTGCAGTGCATAAATTTTAGCGAATGCGGTTTCCTCTCCGAGTTTAAAACCGGATAGTAAAGCCTCCTCTGAAATATTCACCACACGCATACTCTACAAAATTAGTAGATTTAATTAAAAAACAGAATGTTTCTGTTAAGGCCTTAAAAATAATACAATTTATTTAAGAAATGGTGGAGTGTTTGCTGCCGGGTTGGGGATATTGGACTGGATTAATACCTTTGTGGTGCTGCCGGGGGTTATTTTGCCGGTGCATATAACTTTTAACCATGAATGTAATACTGGCTTCTACCTCGACTCTGTATGGGGGAGAATATTTAGCTTATCTGAAAGCTGAAATCATTGAACTTTTTACCGGGATTGATGAGATCATTTTTATTCCTTATGCCAGGCCTGGTGGCATGAGCCATGATGATTATACGCAAAAGGCCAGAAGCTTTTTTGAGGGCATCAGCATCAAAGTAAAGGGGCTGCATGAGTTTTATGATCCGGCTTTGGCTGTTAGTGAAGCAAAAGGCTTTTTTACTGGTGGCGGGAATACCTTTCTGCTGGTAAAGACCTTGCACGAACTGGGGTTGATGGCTGCAATCAAGCAGAACGTGGTACCAGGCAAGCCTTATCTCGGCTGTAGTGCGGGCAGTAACATTGGCGGACTGAATATGAAAACCACCAACGATATGCCGATTGTTTACCCGCCATCTTTCGAATGTATGGGACTGGTTCCTTTTAATTTAAATCCGCATTACCTGGACCCTGACCCGACGCTAAAGCATAACGGGGAAACCCGGGAAACCCGAATAGCTGAGTTTTTAACGCAAAATGAGGTGAAGGTTGTGGGTTTGAGGGAAGGCAACTGGATTAGAAGGGTTGGCGATTGCATTACTACAGAGGGAAGCGAAAGCACCAGGATATTTGAACGGGGGAAAGCGCCTTACGAGCTGGCGGCGGGGGAAAAGATATAACACAATACGAGGTCTTTGATATCTGCTTATCTATGCTTTGAAAAAGGACAGTTGTTTATTTAAGGACTAAAACAAATACCTGATTACAGGTAGATTTGTATAGTTAGTTATCATTATTTTTATCTATTTAAGACAAATTATCGACCATTGGCATTAGCGTTGCAGTTGGGCTTTTCAAAACTTAAAAAGAAATCAATGATGAAAAAAACAACAAAGCTAACTACGGCAGCCAAAGGATGTGCATTTGCATTAATATTAGGCGCAGTGCTGCAACTTACATCCTGCTCTAAAAGCAAAGATATTAATCCAAGCGATGAGGAAATTCTAAGCAAGAAAATAGAAGAGATTATTCCGCAAAAGTATGTGGATAGCCTTACCAAACTTGGTTTTGTTATCAATACAGGCACAACACCTCCAAATATCAATGGCACTTACTTATTCAAGCCTTTCACCATAAAAAGCAGTAATATCCCCTATGATACTTATCAACCAGGTTATGTGCTTATTGATGGAGTTATCAAGCTTTATGAGCAAAGTACCAGTGATTTCAGCATAAAAATGTTGGGCAGGAATTTCATTGGTGCAGCAGATACCAGTGTGGTAACGGCCATTAGTGGAAGTGGAAATAAATTTACTGTTTACGGAAAAGTTAAAGCTTACAGAAATGGTGGTTATAACTTTTTCGCATTTTTAATGTCTGGAGAAAAAGATGGTAATAACATTAAAAATGGAATAGCAGGAATTCTGAATATAGATGATTCTCACACTGGTGCTAATACCATTGCCCAGGGTCAAGGCAGGGTTGCTTATGATGGCGATTATGCTTCAGGACCTACAGATTTTAATAGCAAAACTGCTTTGGCTAGCCAAAGCGTCACCATGGTAGCTAAATGATTCTAGCGCCAATAACACAGTGAACGGCTTAGTAAAAAGCTAGGCAAATTATTAAATGATAATCAAAGCATTGCACGGTAGCTTAGATAAAAAAGCAGGAGAATTCATTTATATCATCCCATTAAATAAACAAAAATGGCCACCTCAAAGGTGGCCATTATATTGAATGTATGCGGATAAATTAAAAGTTACTTACTGTTGAAGTATCCCACCACAGGCGGGATGCAATATCATCTTTGCCTGAAGTTAAGAAAGTAGCGGCTTCTGCAACTGCCGGAGCATTTCCGGTTCTTTCGGCATTAACAAAAACCAGACGTTTAATCCATTGATCGGCTGGGATTACACCCCAGGTTGGTCCGCTGTCGTTTTTGGCCACATGAGGAATTTTAGGGTAACCGGTTCTGCGGAAATCTACCCATGCTTCTAAAGTATTGGTAAAAGTTGCCAGGTATTTCTGGGTAATGATTTTTTCCAGTTTCAATTCATTAGAATCGCCTGCGTTCCATGCTACGGTAATGGTAGAAAGTGGTGTAAAGTTATTTTTACTGTCTTTCGGATCAATATAACTGATGGGTTTGCTGGTCGCATCGGCCAGATAAGCATCTACTCCTGATGCGCCCCAGTCGGCAAATGATAAGCGGACACCATCTTCGTAATTAGTTTTGGCATCACCGGCACCAGCCCAACCTCTTAATGCGGCTTCAGCTTTTAAGAAAGATATTTCGGATGCGGTGAATCCCCTTCTTTTTTGAACCGTTTTAAAGTCGGCGCTCACTGTTGAGAAGGATAACCTGTCGTCTTTCGCATTTACGTAGCCCCCGTTACGAATACCTTTGAACTTATAGGTAGGATGATCGGTAACTAATGAAGCATCACTTACTTCGGCAAAATATTTAGATATACGTGCGTCCTTTAAGCCTACCATGAAAGATTCAATTGGCCCGCCCATACGCGTATCCTGCCAGTCGAAAGAGATCATGGATACCGGCATTACGTTTCCATTTAAGGCAATCATGAAGTTATCGGCATTAGTAGTGATTAATCCTGCCGGATCAGCCAGGGCTTTTTCACCCTGTGTTTTCGCTACAGTGGGACTTATTTTAACAATACGCATAGCCAAACGCAGACGGATAGAGTTGATGAGTTTTAACCATGAAGGTATCGATCCTTTGTAGCTTTGATCGAACTTGGTGAAGCTTGTATATGTTAAATTAGCTTTAAAATTAGTTTCGATCTGATCGAGCTGTGTGAACAAGTTAGTATATAAATCTGATTCTTTATCGTATTTGATGGTGCCGAGACCGCCGGTACCGTAATTAGAAAAAATTACCGGGCCATGGATAGCAGTTAATTTAGAGATAGCCAGGATACGTACGAATTTAGCCCAGTCGCCAAACAATGGTAAGTTTTTCTGTTGAGCAAGCTCTATTACCTGCTTTGACGGAGACATTACACTGCTGTATACACGATCCCAATAGGCATTCCACTGAAGATAATAAGTGGTGTTATTGACATTTGAGGTAAAAGGTGTTGGGGTACCCATGTAACCCATCCAGTTATCGTAACATAAATCTTCCTCAATCTGTCCGCCCATCAGGTTGTAGAGCATTACGGAGAAAGGAGATCCGACAAGGTTGAAATCCTGCTCTAACAACTTATCTGTTATTTGATTGGGATTGGTATTGATATCTTCGAAATTCTTGGTGCAGGAGTTGAAAACAATCAAAACGAGCACCATTAAACATAATTTTTTCATTATTGTACAGTATTAAAAGTTCAACTTAAGATTTACGCCGTAAGAACGTGTTGCTGGTACAGCAAACACATCATTTGCCTGCATGCTGTTGTTGGTACTCATTGCCTGTTCAGGATCGAACGGTGCTTTTTTGTAGAAGAAGAATAGGTTACGGCCAATCAGCGATACTGATGCAGACTTGATGGCTGAGCCTTTTAATGGAATATTGTAAGCTAAGGATACCTGTGCTAAACGAACGTTAGTACGGGAGAATACGTATGGCTCCATGATACCGTTTCTATCGCCCACTGCCTCATAGTACGTTTTAGGATTGATTGATGTGACCACCGTAGTACCCTGAATGGCACTTACCGGAATTCCACCTGCATCGCGCGCGTCTGCAGTTCTTTTACTTACCCCATAGGAATCAAGAAATGCTTCGGTTTTTGAGAAAGCTACGCCGCCAAATTTGGCCGATACTAAAGCACTTAAAGTGAAGTCTTTGTAGCTGAAGGTGTTGTTCCAACCCGTAATAAAATCTGGATTTAAGTTACCTACATATTCTTGTGTTGCCGTTTTTGTTGGTCTGCCATCTCCATCGAGGATCAGCTGGCCGGCTGCATTACGTGCAAATCTGTAAATGTATAAATCATTAAAAGAACCACCGGATTTGATAATGGAGTTGAAACCTTCACTGTCGCTTCCCACCTGATAACCCGGATTATCGGCAATCAGTTCTACAATTTTATTTTTGTTTTGCGATAAGTTAACGGTAGTATTCCATTTGAAGTTTTCTGTTTTTACCGGATCGCCGCCTAATGTTAGTTCGAAGCCCTGATTGGTTACTTTACCTGCATTTACATAATAGAAGGTATAGCCTGAACCAGATGGTGCTGTTAGTGATAAGAACTGATTGGTACTTGAGTTTTTATAATAAGTAAAATCAAGGCTTAAGCGATCGTTGAGGAAACGACTTTCTAAACCAATCTCGTTACTGATGATTTTTTCGGGTACCAGATTGGCAAAAGGTGTTTGCGTATTTCTGGTGATACCGCCGATTCCATCAGGTGTTCCAGCGCCACCTATGGTATTTCCAGGATTAATGATATTATAAGGTACTTCATTACCTACCTGAGAGGTTGACGCCCTTAACTTTAAGAAGCGGATGGCATCGGGCATGGTGATCATCTGGCTGATGATTGCAGAGAGACCTGCTGAATAGTAAAAATAAGAATCGTTACCCGTTGTAGCCAGTGTAGAGGCGTAATCATTACGTCCGGAAAGATCTAAATAGATCATATCTTTATAGCCCAATGATGCATTGGCAAACAGACCTTGCTTTTGAACCCTGCTGTAGGTTTGGTTCACAATGACATTGTAAGGCAGGTTGGCAAAACTGAAAAAGTTAGGGTACTGTAATGCGTTTGTACCATTGTTGAAAGTCATCCCATCATTGAAGGTATAATCCTGTATACTCGCCCCCAGTACACTGCTTAAGCTAAATTTACCGAAGTTGTTATCATAGGTAACAATAGCATCACCGTAGAGTGCTTTATCGTTGTATTTGGTGTAATTCCAGGTACCATTAGAGCTAACACTAACCGGGTTACCGCCCGCAGCGTAACGGTAATCTAACAACTTATCATTATAGTCGATATTTCCACGCACATCGAATTTAAAATGCGGGGCAAAGGCATAAGAAGCTTTTGCAGTTGCGATAACGCGGCTACTGGTTGTGAGTTTCGGATCTTCATTTAATTCCCAGTAAGGATTGTTTTGTTTTTCTTCAGTAGAGTACCAATTTTGTTTATTCAGATTGCGGGTTGCATCGAAAATCTGATAGTTGTTTTTATAATAGTCAAAATCTCTTTCGCGGGCGAACAGATACAAGCCTGTTAACGGATTATTGTAATAGCCTGCTCCCGGACGGTTTTTAGATTTTTCGTAAGAAAAACGAACGTTTCCGCTTAGCGTAAGTTTATCATCAAATAATTTGGTTTCCTGGCTTAAGGTTACATTATGTTTGTTATAGTTACTGGTTGGGACAACACCTGATGCATAGTTATTTCCATATGAAAAGTATGTCGTTGTTCTTTCGTTCCCACCGGATACCGATAAGGTATTAATGGCATTTACGCCAGTTTGAAAGAAGTCGTCAATATAGTTGCTCTGATAGTTACCTTTTACCGGTGACCAGCTCTTGTCGGCACCGCCCTCGGCACCATAGCTATACTGAAACTCGGGCAAGGTAGCAACATTACTAAAGTTGAGCGTAGAGTTTAAAGCGATGGCTATTTTACCGGCCTGACCTTTTTTGGTGTTGATGAGGATTACACCGTTAGCACCCTGACTACCGTATAAAATAGCACCATTGGCGCCTCTTAAAACCGTTACGGATTCGAAATCATCCTGATTTAAAGCAGAAAGACCATCACCACCATCGGTGCCACCGTATGAGCCTGGTTGCCCGCCTTTATTATTTACTACAGGAACACCATCAATTACGAATAAAGCTTCACTGCTTCCGGCAATTGATTTAGATCCCCTAAGAACGGTTTTGGTTGAACCACCTACCCCGGAGTTACTGATGCCGATATCGACACCGGCAGCTTTACCACTGAGCGCTTCCATGAAGTTAGGCGCCCCTGCTTTGGTTAATTCGGTACCAGCTAATTGTTGTGCCGCATAGGTAAGCGCACGCTTTTCGCGTTTTACACCTAAAGCGGTTACTACAACCTCGTTGAGGTTAGCCTCACCAGAAGGCAATAGTTTGACAGTTATATTCGTTTGCGTACTGATATTGATTTCCTGAGGCGTCATGCCGATATAGGAGATAACTAAAATGGTAGCATTATCGGGCACATTCAGCGAAAACTTACCCTCAGAATTGGTTAAGGTTTTTGCACTGGTACCCTTTGCTACCACGGTTGCACCTGGAAGCGGATTTCCAACCTCATCGGTAACCAGACCAGTGATGGGTTTGAAGACTGACCGAAGCCTTGTACCCGGGGTGTTCACTAACCCGGATGGGTTTGGAATAATGCCTGTATTTCTGCCAATACCCCCTGCCCGGGCATTATTTTGTAAACTTAGCGCAGCGGCACTGAGAAGTGCGAGCTTGATTACGCTTTTGGTGGTGCTGGAAAATGCTTTTTTCATGGCACACCTTGTGGAATAGAGTTTCCTCATTTTCATACCTGTATTAGTTTAGTTGTAGTTAAGATATTTGTTAGTTTGTTCAGGAACCTGGACTAAACAAGTGCCATACAAACTGGTCATTCATTTATTGTACGCCTTTAGCGCTGATGATATTCACATATTGCTGATGGATAGCGATTTGTAGTTAAACGATTTATGATTGTTTGGCGGATACACTCCATTAATTGCACTTAAATACAAGTATAACAACTTATTTTACTGTTTATAAAATAGGGCTAGACACTCACCGATCAACACACAATTTGCTATTATTGCGAATCTAACTTCCTTTAAATTTTGAAAAACTTAAGAGAGACGAAATTTATAACTGTTTAGTCAAACATATATGAAAATACGCAACAATGTTTGTAAGAAAAAGATTTTTTGTTGTAAAAATCCGACTTGTTATTTTTTTAGTAATTTAACGTCTTCAATATCCCTATTTATCGCGAATGCAAAACCGTTTAATCAGACATACTTATTCTTTGCTTAACGCTGATCAGGTTCAACTCACCTTAACCTGGCGATACAAGGGCATTATCAGCCCATACGCCCGTTTTTATTATATAGAATCGGGCGAGGGACAACTGCATGATGCGCAGGGAACGGTGAAACTGGAAAAAGGTTATTTATATCTTATACCAAGTTATACCATGTGTGATATGCTATGTACGGATACCATGTCGCAGTATTTTGTTCAGTTTTTTGAAGATTCGGAAATCGGATTTTCCATGTTTGAAGAGATTAAAGCGATTGTCAAAGTTCCGGCATCGGAACTGGATGTGCAGTTGTTCCGTCGTTTGATTGAGATTAATCCGAACCGTGGGATTAATAACTCCTACGACCCGAAAACTTACGAAAATGAGGCGTTTTACCAGTATTGCCAGAAGTTAAATTTAAATCAGGGCCTGGCGGAATTTTATGAAACGCAGGGGATATTGAAGCAATTAAGCTCAAGATTTTTGGCAAGTAAGGAAGCCTTTGCTCACGAATACAATCAGCACTCGAAAATGATTTTTGAGGCTAAATCTTATATATTGAAAAATCTCGACAGCGAGTTATCGGTTGCTGATCTGGCCGGCCGCGCCAATCAAAATACCGATTATTTTTCAAGGCAATTTAAGCTTCAGGTTGGTACACGCCCTTTACACTATATTAACCACAAACGAATTGAACGGGCGCAGTACCTGATGGCTACCAGCTCCATGAACTATACGCAGATAGCCTGTTCGCTGGGTTTTGATAACTTATCTTATTTTTCGAAAAGCTTTAAAAAAATCACCGGTTTATCGCCGGGGGCTTATAAGAAACAGGTTTACCGGGAGGCGATCCGCTGATTTTTGTACAAGATTGCAGAATGGAGATTCGCTAAAGCGGGTTGATAATGGATGCCCGATTGTGAGATACAGCTTACTCCATGAGGATGGTGGTGATAGACCTTGCTGGTAATGCGATCCCGTGATCTATCCCTTTAAAAGCCTGCAATTTCATGTCATCGCCCTCGGCACCTGTAGTGCGGTAACTTTTTATCGTTTTGTATTTACGTTTGTTATTGAGCAATTTAAGGTTGATTTCCGCGCCCTGTTCATGCTGATTAATCGCCACAATAACCACTTTACCTTTTTGATCTGTATAGGCTGAAACCAGTAATTTTTTATTTTCCGTTTGGCCGGCGTTAAAGTCCAGTCGCACCATCCCAGGGCGAATGAAACGACTAAAATGCCCCAGTGCCCAAAGGTTTTTGGTTTGGGTAAAACTGCCATCTTTAAAATCGGGGTCACCTTTTAAGGCAATGAGGTAATAACGGGTGTTTTTTTCGGCGCTGCCCGGCTCATAGGCATTCCAGAATTGCCATGCGGTGGCATTACCTGTGGTGAAGTCGGCATGAATGACTTTGGCAAGAAAAAGGGCACAATCTATCGCTGAGCGATCGGCTTTTATTCCTTCACGAAAACCATCGCCCAGCATAGAATATTCTGTTTGCCAATATTTAAGTTTGTAAGCTGAAGCGGTATCAGCCAGATGTTTTCGGGTAGCATACAAGGTGCTGTCGCCATCCTCGGTAAAATAGCTATGGCCACCGATCAGTTTCGGCACTTGAGATAAATTACCCATGTAAACTGCGCTCGTGGGATTAAAGAAAGACTGGATTTGCTGCGCCGCTTTTCCTTTTGAGCCATACAGGTAATTTAGCATGCCTGCTTCGGTAACGAGAATCCGTGTATTTAACTTTGCTTCGACTAATTCGCTGTTTAGCTGTTTAGTGATATTAAAGATCTGCTCGTTCGTCCACGGACTCCCCTCCTGATCTGCTTCTTTGAACTTATGCGACCAATCCCACTGGGGTTCATTTACCGGACTGATATAGTCGAAATGGATTTTTTCTTTTTCAAAATGCCTGATCACTTCGGTTAGAAAACGGGCATAATCGCCATAAGCATCATCGCGAAGGTTGGATTGGTAATCTTTTTCTGTTTTGAAACTAAGGCGGTTTTTGGTGAATTGGACCGGAGGTGAGTTGGAAAAAGCAATGAGCGTTTCTACGCCATAATCTTTAGCTTTTTGAAGGAAAAACCGGTAACCAGCCTGCTTGTCCCAGTTATAAGTTCCATCGTTATTGAGAAAGCCATCGGTTCTTTTTCTGAAATCTTTTATGCCACTGCTATCGGCTTGCTCAAGAGAGCCTGCGCCAATATTAAAGCGCCATGAAGATAATCCTATGCCCTTTAACTTTCCAGTTCGATCTACCTCCTTACTGAATAATAATTCGGCTATTTGCTGTTTCTTTTCTTCTGGCCAGTATTTGCCTATTCCTTCAGAAAACCAGCATCCCGAGGCACCAATATTTTCGATGGTTTGTGCAGTTTTGGTAAAATCGATTTGAACTGGGATCGGGGATTGAGCGAAAGCAAAGCTTGAAACGCCGGATAAAAGCAAAACGAACAGGATCTTTTTCATGTGCTGCAAGTAACAGAATTAAACTGATTTTTTTGTTTAGTGTTTTCACTGACTTTGTTAGGATTTTAACCGAAAGTTAAGCGGAGATAACAGATTTGAAATTGATACTGGAGACGGGAGAGTAGATATTAGAGTGATAACACTCGAGCGTTGAAACATGAGCGTGTGTGATGTAACAAATGTTAAAAATGACTGAACTTTAGTTATTTACAATTTTGTTTTCGTAAATTGAATTAACCAAAATATAAAGTTATGAAACTGCTTAGGAAAATTCAGGACTGGGGCGATCGCCATCATCCACAATGGTTAGATTATTTTAGGATGTTACTTGGAGTTGTGTTAATCTGGAAGGGAATCGACTTCTACCGGCACATGGATGTTTTCAGTCAGCTGATGCATGGGAGCATGCTGGGCACTGCAGTAAGCATTAGTGCCCTGGCACATATGATTATACTGGCACACCTGATCGGGGGGCTGGCTATTGCGATTGGTACACACACCAGATTCTTTTGTATTTTGAACTTACCGATTCTGATTGGTGCGGTATTTTTCATCAATATGTCGGCCGGAATTTTCAATCCATACTCAGAGTTCTGGTTATCATCCCTGGTACTTGCAGCACTTTTATGCTTTGTTGTTGAAGGAAATGGTGTAATTGCTGTTGACCGGGAGGCCATAGTATCGTAAAAGAGGCCAGTTATGGTGTATTAATTATTTTTTTTGAAGGCTAACTAAATGGTTAGCAGCAGGTAATCTCTGGCATTAAATAATAAGTAAAAAATGATTTGCAGAATGCCGCCAAATTACTACTTTTGCCCTCGGAGAGCTGGCAGAGTGGTCGAATGCGGCAGTCTTGAAAACTGTTGACTGTAACAGGTCCGGGGGTTCGAATCCCTCGCTCTCCGCTGGAAAAAAGAAAAGCCTGAAATAGAATATTTCAGGCTTTTTTGTTTACTTCCGCTATTGATGTTTTAGCTTGTCTGAATATAATCAGGCAGTCGTTTTTCCTCCAAACAAGTACGCCGTCTTTTTTAAAAAAGCTGGCTTTTGTGATACCGGCATCAGATAAAATCTCCTTCGTTTTTCTCTTTGGGCTGGTGCAGGTAAACATCCTGCTGCGGAAATGGAATCTGAATTTCATTGATTTTAAAAGCATTCGTAATGGCTATCACCAAATCACTTCTGGTAGCATTGTTTTCCGACATGTGTTTAGTCCAGAAATAAATTTTGAGATCGATTGTGCTGGAACCAAACTGTTCGAATTGAACTACCGGTGGTGGAGATTTAAGTACGCGTGTTTCCGCCTCGAGCGTTTCCATCAGAATTTGCCTACATTTTTGCAGATCGGTGTGATAAGCCACGCCAATGACAACTGCTACACGTTTCCGGTTTCCGGCAAGTGTCCAGTTCATCAGATGAGAATTGAGCAGGTCGCCATTTGGCATGACCAGGTCTCCACCGTCCCAGGTAGTGATAACGCTGCTACGGAACCCGATGGATTTCATCGTTCCACCTTGTCCGTCAACATCTACGATATCACCAACGTTAACGGGTTTTTCAAACGCGATAATTAAGCCGCTAACCAGGTTGTTTACCAGAGTTTGCAAACCGAAACCAATACCAACTCCGAGTGCCCCAATAATAATGGTAATCCGATCCATAGGAATACCAGCGGCGGCAATGGCCAGGAAAAGCCCTGTGGAGAGAATAAATATTCTTACCAGCAATACCCAACTCCCCAAACCTTGTTTTTTTGCGTCCTTATTGCGGCTGGATACCAGATGCTCATCAGATGTAAAAAAAGATACAATTTTAGAGACAATGACCGATAGGGACATAATAGCGAAGAAAAGAAAAAGGGAATTGATACTGAATGTATAATCTCCAATAGTTCGGTCTTTACCTAAGAACGTAACAAGGGGTTGAGACAGGTATTCGAAAAGGGGAAAATTATGTCCCAATAGAATTATCCAACCCAATACCAGCAAAACGTAGAGCAAAAAAGGGGCCCTGGATCCCACCCGCCCAAAATTGAGGTAGAACAGTTTTTTATCCTGCACGGTATAAACATCGAAAGCCAGAACCAATCCCTCGTTAATGAACCGAACTACCCAAAGAAATAATATCGCAATAACAACATTCAAAAAGCCACCAATGAACAGGGTTTTGGCCACATTGTATCTACCAATAACATTCAAAACTATTGAAGAAAACTCAAGGATTACCATGAAACCAATTGAGTAGGCAATCCATTTTTCCTTCAATTCGTGCTGACGTTTTTGAAAAAGAATGATTGAACCAGCGATAACCCCTGCCATAGCAACAGCAACTATAAACCAACGCTCTACCCTTGAGGCCTGCAGTACCATATTATCAACTGCAGCCATAAGAAATAAAAATACCATTAACAGCCAAACCCTCATCCAGTATGTGGTAATATATCCTCGAAAAATCAAGCTAAGGCAGGTACAGGAGATGACCCAGAAAATAACATTTAAAATGAAAGGGGGAGAGATGAAAATAAACTGAAAAATACTGATGACCAGTAGCAGTGCCGACAGTAAGGGATACCTAATTACCAGTTGGCCTTCGTAATCCTTATTCAATAACCTTTTTGCTGTATAGATCTGTTTAAGTGACCGCAAATAAATAAACGACAATGCGGTAAGACCAAGCAATATGAATAACTTTATACTGTTATTCATCGCATAAAACTTTAAGGTTAGCATGCCCTTCACTTTTGAAAAGGTTAACACTTCCGAAAAGGGCCTTGAGTATATAGGGCTATCACCCAGGTTTGAAAAATCGCGCTTGAAAGGTGACATTGCCATTCCGCGTTCAATCTGCTCGATTTCATCAACACTTATTTTTAAGCCGTTAATTTCCATATTGTAAGCATTAAGCAGGAGCTGAACGTTACGCCCGGCAAGCTTAAGGGTTGAATCAATGGGATGAATTTCCTTTGCAATGGTAACGAGGCTGCCAAGATATTTTACTAATTCTGCAGAGTCTTTGGGAAAATTAAAAAGTTCTGATGTAGTAAGTAATGAGTCGAGCCTGAAACGATAGCCATTGAGCACGGCCTGCCGGGAGTCTAGTCTCGACTTCCGCTCTCCGGCCTCTTTAATTAGTTCATTGATCACTTTTTTCGTGGCAGTTAGATTTCTAAACGTTTGGGCAGTTCCTTTATGTTTAAAAACGCCATCCGCGGCAATTTCATAGTCAGCTTTGATATCACTCAATGTCATTTTAAATTCCAGCGTATCCAGACCGGACTTAATATAACTTTTAGCATTCTGCATGGTCAACCTGGTTTCTTCAAAGATTCTCACCTGCACGGCAAGTGCCTTATCTGCCTCAAATTCCTGCCGGCTATCTAATGCTGATTTCCTGGCGAAATCCTGCATTCTGTCGACAAAGCCTTTTGCTCCATTACCATTAATCTTTGAGGTTTTCGTGGTATCTGCATGCTGTGCCAGTGAACTGAGTGAACAAAGACATAAACACAGCAGTAAAATAACTTTGGAATTATTAAACAGGTTCATAATATCAGGACTTAGTTCAATAATACGAAAAAAGGAATTCGGAAACTATAATTAGCGCAAAAAGCGATGCCATGATTCAACGGTTTGGGTGTGATACAGAGCAGCAAGGGCTTTCAAAAGACCGTGGTGCAGCATTATCATCGTGTAAGTAGAAATACGGGGTAGGCTTGCCATCTACCTGTTTTGGAAAATTGTGCTTTTACGGAGTTGATGAGCTGGTATAAGTTTTGTTTTACCTGACTCACAACCTAAAGCAAAACATATGACACAGCAAGAATTCAGCGAGACCATTAGTCTGCATGCGCCATCTCTTAGGTCGCATGCCCTTAATTTCACAAAAAATTCTGAAGATGCAAATGATCTGATGCAGGAAACCCTGCTAAAGGCCACAAGGTTTGCATCCAAGTTTGAGGGCGGAACGAATATGAAGGGATGGCTGTTTGTGATTATGAAGAACACCTTTATTAACAATTACAAGAAAAACCAAAAAACCAGGGACACTACAGTGCAGGAAGACGAGATCACTTCAGCAAACCTGCATTACAGCGCTACCAGTAATGATTCAGTCGGGAGTTTTGCCATGCAGGATATTAATGTTGCGCTGGCGCAGCTGCCACAGAAATATGCTGTTCCATTTATCCGTTATTTTGAAGGATATAAGTATCATGAAATTGCCGATGAAATGAAGATTCCATTAGGTACAGTAAAAACCTATATTCATGAAGCCCGGATCTTGTTGAAAAAGAATCTTAAACCATGTCAATAAGAAAATGAACTGGAAAGCAATGTTTTAAATGCTTTCCAGTTTTACAGACAAAACGATAGATTAATGCTACAATGCCAAATTTGGCTTATGCGAAAAATACCTCTTTTAATAGGTAAACTACTTAAAATGCTATTGCTCCGGAAGTTCGATAAAAAAGCTTGTCCCCAATCCCTCCTCACTTAACACCCATATCCTACCCCCGTGGAGGTCGACGATATCCTTGATGATATTCATGCCCAAACCCCCTGATTCCTCACCTTTTAAACCTTTCCTTAAAACTTCCTTGCTGTGATTAAACAAGTTGTTGCGCATCTCTTTTGGTATACCAATCCCATCATCGCTTACCGAAACAATAACTTTGTCTCCGCGTTGCTCTGCTTGCACCATGATGTTTCCACCTACTCTGGTAAATTTGATGGCATTTGACACCAGGTTATTAATTACCTGCATGAATTTCATGCTATCTAAGAAAATAAAGATTTTATCCTGTGGACTGGAGAAACTGAAATTTCTAACCTTGCTGAGGTGTGAGCGACTGTAGAACCGTACCACGTCTTTAAGTTCCCAGACGAGGTCTGCCCGCTCCTTTTTGATGGCGACAACAGCCGATTTGATAAATTCATGATTAACCATGCTTCGTATCAGTTTCAGGTTACGTTCGCACATTTCGCTAATGAACTGAAGAGAGCTTCTCAGGTCTTTTTCTTCCATTTGCCTGATGTTGCTTTGCATTGAGGAGGCTGTCATACGGATCATGGCAAGCGGTTCCTTCAAATCATGCGATAACACCTCGAGGGTGATATTTTTACGGGCATTAATTTGCTCGATATGAATTTGATTCTGGCGGTCGACCGTAATGTCTTCAATAACGCCATAAATATGCCCGCTATCTTCGGCGTATGTTAGGTTGCTCTTGAGGTGTTTTTCCACATCAACCAAACTAATTCTGAAAACGTATTTTTTGGCGCCTCCGTCTTCAAGCAGCTCCTGATAGCAGTTCGACACGTGTACTAAATCTTCAACGTGTATTTTCTCTTTGAGCTGATCGACGGTAAGCGCCCCCTCTTCTGTAAGTCCAAAAATCCTGGATAGGGCAGTATTGAAATAACTAAATATCTGGTGTTTGAGATCGTATATAAAATAACCATCTGAAGAAACATTTCCCATCTGGCAGAAAATCTGTTCGTTCTCTTTCGGCATCATATTAATGGAACTTTGTGAATAATTAAACTAATTGAGGATCCCTTTGGTGAACGCGAAGCGCATGAGTACTGCTGTATTTTTAGCGCCAGTTTTATCAATCAGGCTTTGGCGATGTCCTTCAACCGTACGGCGTGAGATAAACAACTTATCGGCCATTTCTGCATTGGTAAGTCCTTCGCCAATAAGCCTGAGGATTTCGATTTCCCTTGAAGAAAATTCAGATGTACTGATACCACTTTGCGCGATGAAGGTAGTGTCTACCATCCGGTCGATGATTTTGATGGATAAAGCAGCACAAATGTAACGCTCACCAGAGATGATTTTAGAAAGAGCAAAGAATAATTCGTCGGGATCCACGGATTTAGTCAAAAAACCCTGTGCTCCTATTCTGATGGCTGAAAAAATATGGGAGTCGTCTTCAAGCATGGACATAATCAATACCGGAATTTGATAATTTTTTTCTTTGATCATCCTCACCATTGAAATTCCATCCAATACCGGCATTCCGATATCCGAGACAATCAGATCGGCTGTGAGTCCGCGATCAAGTGCTTCTACCACTTCCAAACCGTTACCCGCATCAAATACAACTTTGTATTGACTAGTGGACTCAAGAAGCATCTTCAGTCCTTTTCTCATGACCTTATGATCTTCTGCTAAAATGATATTTTTCATTATGTTTGGGCGTGATCAGGACAAGGCTGTCTTGGATTGTCAAAGTAGTCAGGCACCTTAACAACACTCACTATTCCAGAAAGTTTTAACAAACCATACTATACAACCAAAATCTGGTTGTATTTTGACGATATGATAGAACCCCGGGTATTAATCCCCCGGGGTTAAGCTGTAAATACAATTAAAGTTGTTCGTCGTAGTCGCTCCACTGCGCTATTCCATCGGGTTCTGCAGATTTTACCTCAGCACTTTTTTCTTCACTCATCTTTATATTCAGGGCTTCAGTTTCTTCAAGCTCTTCGGCTTTCCGATCTGGAAGATCTGTCAGCCCTTCAGTTTCGCTAACGAACGTTGCCGGGTCGTCGATAAATTCCCATTCTTTACCCATTCCCGGCATCTCGCCTGTATTCCATGGCCCGGAGAATGAATTTTCGGGTGAGAGGTTGAAATACTGTTGGGTATACCTTGGATCGGCCTGTAACACACCGGGAGGGAAGTTTGGCTGAATGGTATCCAAAGCGGCTTCGAACATTTTATAATGGGCAACTTCACGGGTCATCAAAAATGAAAGGGTTTCTTTAACATAAGGGTCGTCGGTGAATTTCATCAGGTGTTCATATACAAGCTTGGCACGAGATTCAGATGCGAGGTTAGACCTTAAATCAACAGTTAAATCACCATTTGAATGGATATATGATGCACACCAAGGAATACCCTGGCTGTTTGACAGCCTTGGCCCACCACTGCTCAGCATCACAAAATGCGGATTAGCGCTTAACGCTGCATGAATGATATTTTCCTTAGCTGCTTTTCCATCGAGTACCTGCATGATTTCAGAAGAATCTGCTGCGTCTTTTAGTTCGCCATTTACCCCTTTTAACAACATCTGGATGGTTGCGCCGACAATTTCCAAATGAGAAAACTCTTCAGTTGCGATATCCATCAGCATATCATACTTATCGGGATGCGGCTGCTTGGCGCCGAAAGCCTGGGTGAAGTATTGCATGGCGGCCGCCAGCTCACCATTTTCTCCACCAAATTGTTCTAATAAAATGTTTGCAAAAACTGGGTCCGGCCTGGAAACCCTGGCATTAAACTGCAGGTCTTTTGAATGATGAAACATAAGCTCTTGTTTTGTTAGTTGAATCTTTCTGTATTGAGATTTCAGTTATTAACACACTCAAAAAGCCCTGCCGGTTTGCATAATAATTAAAACGGGTATTTGCACACGGGGCAAGTATTTTCCTATATCGAAACGCGGCAAGCTGTTGACGTACTACTATTTTAAAATACCTGACGCCAACAGGTGCCATTGTATATATGACATGCCAATTGCGCTTCCGCCATTCACTACCAGATTCCTTGTTTTATCAAGAAATGCCTGATTTTCGGTATTTGGCACTTCATTACGTCCGTGAACTTCGGCACTCAGCACATTACCGCGCCGAAAAACCATAAACGTAGAAGTGGCCTGATTGGTAAAGAAATGAGCAATTTTAGCACTCACCACACCAGGGGTTTTGCTTGGCCGGGCAACAATAAGTGTAAACTCCACATCTGATTCCGGGCCGGAGAACTCTTCCATGTGTTCGATACATACCCAATCGTATCCTTTACCCGCACTCGTGCCCGGTCCGGGGATGTCGATGCGGATATAATCGCTCTCTTTCGCATTTCTGGCAACCTGGATTCCATTTTTATCGAAGAGCACAAAACAACTCGCTTCAATCCTGGATATGGTATGCCACTGGTTAACATTCTTTAGTCGCAATACTGCTTGTTTGTAGGCCAGTGAAGCCGCAGCTGGCGAATCAAATATCTTTTCCTCTTCTGCATCAGTCTGCTGACCGACTTGCTGACTAGGGATAAGGTCTTCTTTTTCCATGATGGTATTTTAGAGAAAAATCCTGATACTGTAACAATTGTTTTCTCTTTTTAGGAATAAGGTAAAAACAGGTAACCGACATTCGGCGTATAAATACTTACACGTTTCGGCGCCAAATACCTGTTTAACCGTTTGTTTAAACCATTCCATACGGGAAGGGTTTTTAGTGGAAACAAAAATATAAAGCATATGGCAACGACATCAAAAGCAGCCCCTGCAAAGGCCGCAGCAAAAACCACTGTTAAAAAAGCGACAAAAAGTGCTGGCAACATTACACCTTCAGAATTCCATGAATTTTTTATTGATGAATTGAAGGACATTTACTGGGCAGAGAAGCATTTGGTTAAGGCGCTTCCAAAAATGAAGAAAGCAGCAACCAGTCCGGAGCTAGCAGCTGCGTTTGAAAAACATACACAGGAAACTCAAACACATATTGATACCCTAGAGCAGATATTTGCTTTGCTTGATGAAAAAGCTGCAGCAAAAAAATGCGATGCGATGGCAGGGTTACTGGAAGAAGCGACCGGCATTATAGAAGATACTGATTCAGGTACAATGATTCGTGATGCAGGTCTTATCCTTGCAGCTCAAAAAGTGGAACATTATGAAATTGCAACTTATGGAACCCTTAAGGTATTCGCAGAAAACCTGGATCGTACTGACGTTGCAGAACTACTGGGACAAACCCTTGAAAATGAAAAAGCAACTGACGTGGCCCTTACTGAAATTGCTGTAAATGCAATCAATGCTGAGGCGGCATCTGAATAAAAGAAATCGAAATACCAGATATGGAGTCTCATCCATATCTGGTATTAATACGGGACTTGAAGTTCCTAAGCGGTTAAGATATTCTTTAGCACTCAGGCCTGATCAAGCTATAGTGCCTACTGATTGCTTTAGTAGATGCCTATATTCAAGGTATTAAGGCGATGAAAGTAATTGCTCCCGGCTTGAAGATTATGACTACCGAGCCCATTGTAAACATAGTACCCTCACTTGATGCCATTATGGAAATGGTTCTTCAGGCTGCACAACAGCACGATGAGCAATACCAGGCTACGGCCATGCTCACAGGAAAGATATGTGAGGAACTGGGCAAACCTTCATCCCGATCCGAGATGGAAAGGTTTATCTGAACTCTTTCTGGAAGCGTATTGCCGTTACGATAAGCCCGTTGTATTATCTGAAACCAGTCACCCGGGAGAGAACCGGGCAAACTGGCTGTAGCTTATTGCTAAAGAGTGTATAAAAAGCCTGAAGTTGGGTATACCATTAAAAGGCATTTGCCTCTACCCTATTATAGACTGGCCGGATTGGGACCATTTACATTACCGGCACCACTCCGGTTTGTGGGATGCTGACGAAGGGAGCCCTCATGCCAGGATTATCTGCCCGCCTTATGATGAGGAGATTATCAAGTCGATGCTAATGATTGAGCCTTTTTTATCAGGGGTATAGGTATTGGCGCCAATTATTAATTAACCGGCAATCTGGTGCTTCAGGAAGCTTATTTTTTGACGGTCGAATTTGAAAATCCAAATGGCGGCATATTCTCCGCAAACTTCACCTTCATCGGGATGGGCCTTCATGTATTCCGCATCGGTATTTGTTCCATACTTCAAGATGACCTCATTGCCTCGGACTGTAATGCTGTAAATAAAGTAGCAGCCTTCATTTTTGGAATGCACCTCTTTGCTGATTTCATCTTTCGTTTTTAAACCGTTTACATCAACCGTTTTAAATAAATTGTTGAATTCATTCATTTCTGTGAGCGTGTAAATGGAATCAAAGGAATTCAGGAACATGCTGTGCGTAATTGCACCATGATGTTCTTGCCTTTGTTTATCAAAAAGTGAATCTACCTCAAAGAAATTTACTGATGTATCTGTCAGTGGAAAAGTAAAATAACTTAAAATCTCCTGTTTATCTTTTTTAGCAATGGCGCTGCTGAATCTGCCAAGTTCGGCGATTAGTATAGCGCGTGGATTACTGACTATGTTTTTTGATTCTAATCTGGTAACTGAATCTGTGATCATTGTTTTTTGCCCGGTTTTTTGCTTGCAGGATAATAGCGTTGTGAATGCCAGAAGAAAGGTTAGATATATTTTCGTGTTTAAAAAGTTTCAGTTAGCGTTTTACTTGCTTAAATATCAGTAAAAATTATTGATCATGTATAAAAGCGTGTATTGGTATTGAAATATGGTGATTCCGCACCAAACTGATTTTACCCCCTATATTATATCAAAATGCCCCTCATTGGAGCCAGAGAAATCACCTTACTTTATCCTTTGCCAAACAACACTAACCAGATGACAAATCTTATTTATACTGACGACACGTGAGATTGTATCGTCTTCGTTGACAAACTCATATTAAAGCAGGTAAAAATCTGCATTACAACAAACAACCAATACGAATAAATCAATTGAATTACTATGATAAAATTTTACTCAATTTTTCATGAACATAAGAGAAAGGCGCTATATAATTGCCTGACTCTTTTTTTTGTGACCTTACTTTTAACCCAGGGAATCGCTTTTGCGCAAACAAAAAGCATCAACGGAACGGTATATGATACGAAAACAGGTGTTACACTCATTGGAGTAGCTGTTAAAGTTCAAAACTCAAATGTTGCTACGAGCACCAATGAACAGGGAAAATACCAAATACAGGCTAAGGAAGGTGACATCTTGGTTATCAGTTACGTAGGTTATCGTTCTCAGAATATTAGTGTAGGGAAAGAAACCCAATATAATATTAGACTAGAAGAAAGCACCCAGGATTTAGAAGGTGTAGTTGTTGTAGGCTACGGTACGATGAAGAAAAAAGATTTAACAGGTTCTGTTTTTCAGATTGTACCCGACAAAATTGCGAATGATAACCCCAAAACCGTACAGGATATTTTACGCGGTACTCCAGGACTTAGTGTAGGCTATGATGCTTCTGCTAAAGGGGGCGGTTCCATGCAGCTAAGAGGACAACGCTCGGTATATACAGCTGGAAGCCATAACGAACCTCTTATTGTACTGGATGGAATGGTATTTTATGGTGAGCTGTCCGAAATCAATCCTGATGATATTGGTCAGATTGATGTGTTGAAAGATGCCTCGGCAGCGGCAGTATATGGTTCGCGAGCAGCAAGCGGCGTAATTATCATCAGTACCAAGAAAGGTAAACAGGGAAAACCAACAATTAATTTTAATTCGAACTTTGGTACCACTACCAAAAGTGAGTATAGGGAAGTATTTAGTCCCGAAGATTATATGACCTATCGCGAAGATTGGTACCGCACTACCACCTATGGATTGAATACCACAACCAATAATTACGAAGCTTATAGAACTACCGCTACTTTGAGCAAACCAGGCTTCTACGAAAATCCTTCAAACCTGAGCAGATACGGGGTAAACTTAGCGCAATGGCGAGCATATTCAACGAATGCAACAGGGGAATCAGATGCCAGTATTTACGCTAAAAGATTGGGGCTGGAAGGAGGTGTTCTAAAAGACTATCTTGCTGGAAATACCTTTGACTGGTATGACCATACATTCCGGACAGGTTTTAACCAGGATTATAATACCAGTATATCAGGAGCTGGTGAAAAAATGAACTATTACATGTCAATGGGTTATCTTAAAAATGAGGGGGCGGTGAATTACAATAACTACCGGGCCATCCGCTCAAACCTGAAACTTGAGGGTAAAGTGAATAGTTGGCTTGAAATTGGTGCAAACGTAAATTTCCAGGATCGTAGTGACGGTGATCTGACGCCTGAATTAGGGACAGATTACTGGCTTTCCAACCAAATCAGGAATGCTCCTTATAGTCACTACACCAATGCGGATGGCAGCCTGGCACAATATCCAATGGGCGATGGCTCTATCTTAAGAGGAACCAATTACGATTTCGACAGACAATATTTGGAACTGGAAAAAGGCTACACGGTATTGAATACGATATTTAATGCAAAAGTTAAATTACCGTTTGGCATCAATTATTCCTTTAATGCATCGCCACGCCTCCAATGGTTTTACAACCGTTATTTCATGTCGGCAGATCTTCCCGGATCTTCGCCTACCAGTCGCGGAGTTGACCGCGGTACATCGAAGAATTTCGACTGGTCATTAAACAATACCTTAAACTGGGAACACACCTTTAACCAAAAACACCGTTTAAACATTACACTTGTACAGGAAGCAGAAGAACGCAGATTCTGGTCAGAATCTATTTCCGCACGCAACATTTTACCATCGGATGCCTTGGGATTTCATAATGTGTCGAATGCGACTTTAGCAAACAGTGCTATTTCGAGTTATGATTCGCATCAAACTGGCAATGGCTTACTTGCAAGGGCATTTTATTCGTTTGATGATCGTTACATGATCACTGCATCCGTGCGTAGGGATGGTTATTCCGCGTTCGGCGCCAGTAACCCTTATGCCACCTTTCCGGCAACTGCAGTTGCCTGGACCTTCACCAACGAAAAATTCTTTAAATGGAAAAATATATTGAGTACCGGTAAGTTACGGGCCTCATTTGGTGAAAATGGTAACCGTTCGCTATCAGATCCATACATTTCACTTGCTAACTTAGGATCTGGCCTTGGTGCCACAATGGGATATCTTGTAGGAAGTGGAATGGAAGAAGTGAAATATCTGCTGATCGATCGGATGGCCAATCCTTTTCTACAATGGGAGAAAACCCAATCAATAAATTTCGGTTTGGATTTAGGATTTATGAATGATCGCATTACCGGTACATTTGAATACTATTCCATGAAAACGCACGATATGATTATGTCGCAACGTCTGCCAGGTTTTACAGGTTTCACGAGCATTACGACTAATCTGGGCGAAGTACAGAACCGCGGCTTTGACTTATCTATCAACTCATTGAACATCAGTAACGATAATTTTGAATGGAGAAGCAGCCTGAGCTTTTCTTACAATAAAAACAAGATTGTTCATCTCTATTATCAATACGAAGACGTTTTGGATGCGGCAGGAAATGTAATGGGTAAAAGAGAGATGAACGACACCTCAAACGGCTGGTTTATCGGGCAACCAATCAGTACCATCTGGAACTATCGTGTAGAGGGTATCTGGCAAAGCAACGAAGCTACTGAAGCTGCCCGGTACGGCCAGCGTCCCGGAGATCCTAAAGTAGCGAATCTTTATACAGCTAATGACAAAGTGAATGCTGATGGTAGCAGGACACCAGTTTATGACGATAATGATAAAGAGTTTTTAGGTCAGACAGCTCCTCCAATCAACTGGCAGTTACGAAACGACTTTACCTTTTTCAAGAATTTCACCGTTGGAGTGAATATTTATTCTTACATGGGCCATAAAAGTTTATCAGGAAATTATCTGAATAATGATAATGCAGGATCGTTAGTGACCTATAACTTCAACACATTTGCAAAGGAATACTGGACTCTTGATAATCCAACCAACCGTTATGCCAGATTGGATGCACAAGCTCCCACAGGTGCGAGTGCGAACATGCTTTACGATCGTTCATTTATCCGTTTGGAAAATGTTTCACTAGGTTACACCTTCCCTAGCCGATGGACCAACAAATTAAATATTCAGAAAATCAAGGTGTTCAGCACGCTGAGAAATGTTGCCGTGTGGCAAAAAGACTGGGAATATGGCGATCCGGAAACAGGTGGCCTGGCAACCCGTGTTTTTTCTCTTGGATTAAATGTAACACTATAAAAAATCTGTCATGAAATTATTTAAACATATTAACAAACAAACTCTATTAGCGGCTTCGCTAATGATAACCCTTGGATTCGCAGTCGGGTGCAAAAGAAGCTTCCTTGATCCTGATCCCTTGTCTATATATGAACCAACAGCAACCTTTAGCACCGAGTCGGGTCTAAAAGCTGCGCTTGCTATTAGCGATCGACATATCCGTTCTTACTGGACAAATACATCTTCAAATACTAACTCCGTAGTAATCGGCACAGAATACATGTTTTCTGACCTCGCTGTATATGGTAAAACGGATCTGGATGTGAACAATGTAAACTTCAATTTTGCTGATGGATTAAAACCTACCAGTGGGGCAGCCGGACCTGGCGGTAATGATGGGAATTACATTAACCACTACTGGGATGAGACCTATAGTGGTATCAAATATGCAAATACGGTGATCACCTATGTGGATAAGGTTGCCGGACTGGATGAGTCATTAAAAAATGCCTACAAAGGAAGAGCTTACTTTCATCGCGCTTTCAGGTACCTTGCGCTGGTATTTCAGTACGGTGATGTTCCATTGGTTACCAAAATAATTGAAGTACCTAAACAAAATTACCGCAGCACAAAAAAAGCGGCCATTCTTGAAATGATTACTCAGGATATGGAATTTGCTGTACAGTGGGTTCCGGAGCAGAAAGACATGATCTACACAGGAATGGTAAACAAAGGTGCATGTCGCATGCTTTTAATTAAATGTTATCTTGCTACCGGGCAGTTTCAGAAAGCTAAGGATCAGGCTGATATTTTGATTAATCAATCGGGGTATTCGCTTGTAAACAACTCTTTGGGAACTTTTTATCCTGGTGGCGAACCGTTAACCTGGCCGATTACACGCAACGTGATCTGGGATCTTCACCGTTGCGAAAACAAATTAATTTCCGGCAATACAGAAGTCATCATGGGGATGCCAAATCGTGGTGCTCAATCTAATATCGCTTTCGCAACAATGCGTATTTTTAGCCCATTGTATAATGCCTCTACGTTAAAAGACCCGGATGGAAGAAATGCAATGGATCTTTATGCCCGTAATAGCGCCAGCTACCGTTCGGATCTGGACTATGGCCGAGCACTTGGGCGCGGAATCGGAACTATTCGACCAACTGGCTTTGCGCAAAATGGATTGTGGTACGTGAATGGTGCAGAAGATACAAATGACCTTAGGCACAGTACCGCTTCAGGCAACTGGGTTAAAATGGAAAACCTAAAATACGTTACGTCTAATAGTACATATCGCGGGCAAAAAATAACGCTTAAGCATCCAACAACCGGAGCTTTCCTTTGTACTGATACTATTCGTAGTTACTTCCAGTGGCCACATTACAAGCTTTTTATAACGGACGTAGTAAATGAAGCTAACCTGACCAGTAATGCTTATACCGGTGCCAGTACCGGTAGTGTTGGCGACTGGTATCTCTATCGGCTGGCTGAAGCCTACCTATTAAGGGCTGAAGCGAAATTCTATTTGGGGGATGCAACCGGCGCAGCTTCGGATGTTAATATAATCAGGACCAGGGCCAAATGTACCCGCTTATACACCACCGTAACCATTGGTGATATTATGGATGAACGGGCGCGCGAATTGTATCTGGAAGAATGGAGACACATGGAATTGAGCAGGGTTTCTTATTGTTTAGCCTTGAGTGGAAAACCTGATGAATGGGGAAACACGTACAGCACCGAAACCTATGATAAGAATGCCGGAACCGATTTATCAGGTGGCAGTTATTGGTACAAACGGGTTGTGCTGAAAGGCAAAATGTATAACCAGGGAGGTATTAACTCCAATAATAAAACGTTCAATTACAAAATGGATAAATGTAATCTTTACTGGCCAATCCCGAATGCAGCCATTACAGCAAATAACCGTGGAATTCTAAGTCAGAACTTTGGATACACAGGCTATAATGGATCAACGGCAAAATGGCAAACCTGGCAAGAAGCTGTTGCGGACGAAGATAAGATCGATTAATTTTCCGGTATAACTCAATAGTCATTCACAGGCTGTTCAGAGATGTTTCCAAACGATGCAATATCTAATGGTAAATAATCTTTTTGAACAGCCTGTTTTTTATGCTTAATACTTAAGAAAAACTTTTCGATAAGTCACTAGGTTTAGTTCATCATATTAACAATATAAAGTCTATATTTACATACGTCGTCCCAACGCTTTTGATTTGCTTATTATTCACCCTATAGTAAGAAATTATGAATACAGAAACTGATGCGCTTATTTTAGCTCAATGTCCCAAATGTAAAAGCAAAGAAACCAGAAGAGTAAACCGCGGTTCGCTATTAAAAAACCTGCTTCCCTTTTTACCCGCAAAACGTTTTAAATGTTATAGCTGCTACACCAAGTTTTATAAGTGGGGCTAGGCTGATCCGTAAAAGCAAAATACTTTATCCGATTGGTGCAATGAAAAAGGTGAAGCTATAATTTGCGGCAGGCATTAAGTATTTCTTCATGGCCGTAGATCTCCAGCTATCAATACCACCTACTCCCATTTGTTTCAAGTCAATATTCAATTGAGTTTGGGGTCTGGGAATTAAATCTGCAGCATGGCGCTGATGCCTTTTTTCACCGTCATCTAAATCAGCATCAAAATAGTGCAACGCACTTATACTGAGTGCCTGAGGAGCAGTCACAGCAATACCTTTACCACTGCTATCCATTAGTTTAAACCACCTTACATCTGTTTTATTGCCCGTTTCCTGGGGAGTTACATAGGGAAAATATTGTGCTGATACGGTTTGATGGTAAAGTGCAACATCAGCAGAAAAATTCCGGTCCTGGTAATTTTCATGAGGTCCCCTGCCATAATATTCTATTTGTTCAAAACCGGCAGGTAAAATCCATTGCATCCCAAACCGGGGCAACATTTCCTTTACTTTGGCCGTATCCAGTTGAATCTGCGCATCAACCTTTATTTCTCCGGCACCATTAATCAGGTAACTGAGCGACAAGGAAGAAGAAGGCATATTCAAATCGTATTTGCTGGTTACCAACACATTTTCGCCCTGCTTCACTGCTTTGAATGCGGTTAGCTTTGCTTTGCTCCAGGCGTCTTTCCAGGCTTTAAGCTTAACCTGCAGATTGGCACCAAAGTCGTTGTCATTGGGCGCACGCCAGAAATTAGGTTTAAATCCGAAGCCAGCATCCAGAAATGCCTTTCCATTAATTTCGTATCCTGTTAGCTGCCCGCTTTGTTTATCAAAGGTTATATTCGCCCGTTGTGACCGGATGACAAGCTGCGATTGCTGCTCCGTAAATTTTACGTCTGCTCCTTTGGCCAGCACCTGCTGATATGGAAAGTTTCCACCCAGAAAGAGTTGTTCACTGGCGATGATATGACCTGCCGGCAACAACTGGTCTTGTTTTTTTAATCTGTAGGTGAGGCTGAGGTATTGTTCCCCCTCATTACCTGACTTGATATTTATTCCGTAATCCCGGTTCCCTTGTGCCGGAATTTCGAGCTGATCGATAATGCCTTTTTGTACTGAAATGCCGTTATTGGTTATTTCCCATTCCAGTTGTATATTTTCCATGCCTGTAAAAAACTTCTCATTGTAGATATTGATTACACCTGGCGATTTTAAGGTAGTATGGATGTCCTGATACACCTTTTTCACTTCCCAGGCATGTGGATATGGGGTCCGGTTTGCATAGAATATTCCTTTTGCGGCATAATTCCAGTCGGTAATGGCTTCTTTAGGTTCATAATCTCCTCCATAGGTATAAACGGTATCGCCTTTGGCGTTTACGCGTTGAAAACACTGATCGACGAAATCCCAGATGAAGCCTCCCTGGAAAACCTTTTTATTTTTCCTGATGATATCCCAGTAGTCGGTAAAGTTACCGAGAGAATTGCCCATAGCATGCGCATATTCGCACATGATAAATGGACGCTGTGGTGATGGGTTCGCCTTTGCATAAGCAATCATCCCATCCGGAGTGGGGTACATCGGGCAAATGATGTCAGAATTCCATTCGTAACTAAATGTGCGATAATCTGCCACGGCACGTTCATACTGTATTGGCCTCGACTGATCTCTTTTTTTCATCCACAAATAGCAGCTGTAAAAATTGTACCCATTACCTGCTTCATTGCCCATACTCCAGGTAACAATAGAGGCGTGATTTTTATCCCGCTCCATCATCCTTTTTACACGCATTAAATGAGCCGATACCCAGGTTGGCCGGTTGGCCATGGTTTTAGTGATGTCGTAACCCATACCGTGCGATTCGATATTAGCTTCTCCGATAACATACAATCCATATTGATCGCAGAGATCAAGCCAGGTTTCGCTGTTGGGATAATGGCTGGTTCTTACGGCATTGATATTGAATTTCTTCATAAGCTGTATATCACGAAGCATAGCGGCTTTAAAGATGACATGACCAGTGATGGGATCTGTTTCATGCCGGTTGATTCCCTTAAGTAAAACCGGCTGGCCATTTACTATGAAAAGGCCATTCTTAATTTCTACTTTCCGCAGCCCTACTTGTTGGGGGATTATTTCTGTAATCGTCCCTGCACTGTTTTTTAATTTAATGGTCAGCTCATAAAGCGAAGGACTTTCAGCACTCCATAAACTCGGTTTGGCGACATTAATTTCGTAGGAAATATGCTGCTGATCAACTTTTATTTCTTTCTGCGCTACTGGTTGTCCCTTAAATTTTAAATCAAGCTGAACAGTGTAGCCTTTGGCTGGCTGACTGAATTTCAGCAACACATCAATTTTTGCACGCTGAAATGTGCTATCGATTTCCGGCGTAATTTCAATATCGTTGATGTGGATATTATTTCTGGCAAGTAAATAACAATCTCTGGTAATGCCGCTCAAACGCCACATATCCTGATCCTCCAGGTAGTTGCCATCACACCAGCGCATTACTTTCAAAACGATCAGATTTTTGCCAGCTTTGAGATGCTTCGAAATATCAAATTCTGATGGAAGCTTGCTATCTTCCCCATAGCCCACGTACTTTCCGTTAACCCAAACGGAAAGATTTGATTTCGCCGCTCCGATATGGAGGATGATTTTTTTGTTCTTCCACAAAGCCGGGATATTCACCTCACGACGGTACACCGCTGTGGGGTTAAAACCCATGGGCACAAGTGGTGGCTTTACCTTTTTGTCCATCAGGTAGGCAAACTCGAAACCATCGGTAGTATAGATTGGAAAACCGTAGCCATTCAGTTCCCAGTTGGCAGGTACCGGGAAGTTCTTCCAGCCCTGATCATTTAATCCGGGGGCATAAAAATCCTCTGGAAGTGATGATGGCTTATCTGCCCAAAAGAATTTCCAGGTACCATTTAGATTGAGATAATTTGACGATTGCTGCCACTCACCTTTGCTGAGCGCCTGATTATTCTCGTAAACAAGATAAGAGGCATGCATGGGCAAACGGTTTTCCTCATTTACTTCCTCGTTTAACCACTTTGGGGCCTGAGCAAATAAAGTACCCGTTGATAAAATATGGCAAATGATTAAAAGTAAAATGACTGAGATCGTTTTGTGAACTGGCATAATTAATATGATTTGATTGCTGCTGAAATCTATGTTTTTGATTGGTAAAGAAAAGAATTTAATACGGATGTTGTTTCCATTTAATTAGCCACAACATGCATCATATTGATAAGGGGTCCTTCATCGCTCTACCAAAAAAGAAGCCTCTCAGTTATGAAAGGCTTCTTTTTTAAGCA
Organism: Pedobacter frigidisoli; assembly: GCF_032678525.1. GTDB lineage: Bacteria > Bacteroidota > Bacteroidia > Sphingobacteriales > Sphingobacteriaceae > Pedobacter > Pedobacter frigidisoli_A. The sequence continues at coordinate 195,056 of NZ_JAVTSE010000001.1, read as the reverse complement.
TTGGCTTCTCCCCTTAACTTAAGCAGGTGATTTTATAAATTAAAGCTGATCTTTAAGTACTACCCATACATTTTCTGCTAAAATTTTATCTCCTTCGGCAGTAGGATGAATACCATCGGCCTGATTGAGTTTAGGAACCCCACCTACCTTATCCAGCAAAAATGGTATTAAAGCCATGTTATTTTTACGGGCAAGATCAGGAAATATATTCTTAAAATCGTTGGCATATTTGGCACCAAAATTTGGAGGCATCTGCATGCCTGCCATCACCAGTTTAACGTTTGGATATTTTGCCTTGACGCGGTCAATGATATCCTGAAGATTTTTAATGGTTTGTGCCACGGGTAATCCCCTTAAGCCATCATTTGCACCCAGCTCTAATACGAAAACATCAACTGGTTGCTTTAGTAGCCAGTCTATTCTCGACTTACCGCCAGCAGAAGTTTCTCCGCTTAAACCGCCATTAATCACATTATAGGGTAAGTTTAACGAATCAATTCTATTCTGAATCAGGGCAGGATAAGCTTCCGTAGGATCAAGACCTAATCCCGCAGTTAAACTGGTGCCGAAAAAAAGAATATTTTTAGTTTTGGCGATTGCCTTCGGGGAAGATTGGTCAACTGAATCTAAAGTTTTTTCATCATTGCCGTTGCTCTTTCTGTTTCCACATGCGGCAAACAGGAAAACCAAAACAAATAGGCCTGCAAAGCGTTTTCGTAACATCATAACTAATTCTATCTCTAATTAAAAACCAGTAACTTAACAGGCAAAGCCAGGTTATGTTTGGCATCAATATCACTCAAATCCCCATACAAGAAATTTGGAAACCATATTAAACATTCGAAATGTAAGCAAAATTTACCAAAGCGCGGGCCAATCGCTCACGGTTCTGGATAACATAAATTTTAATATAGAAAAAGGATCTACTGTAGCCATCACCGGTCCTTCAGGCAGTGGAAAGACAACATTACTGGGATTGTGTGCCGGCCTCGATCAGGCGAGCACGGGTTCGGTTGAACTTCATGGCATTGCCCTGGAAGATCTTAATGAAGATGAACGGGCAGCGGTAAGAAACCAATACGTAGGCTTTATTTTTCAAAACTTTCAGCTTTTGCCTACCCTAACTGCTTTGGAAAACGTGATGGTTCCGCTGGAACTCAGAGGTGCAAAAAATATTCGCGACCATGCAATGGATTTGCTTAATAAAGTTGGATTGGCCGGAAGATCCCATCACTATCCTGTGCAACTTTCCGGAGGTGAACAACAACGCGTGTCGCTGGCAAGGGCCTTTTCCAGCAAGCCGGCTATTCTTTTTGCTGATGAGCCTACGGGAAACCTGGATGCTGAAACCAGTGAAAAAGTGATCAGGTTACTTTTCGACCTGAACAAAGATGCAGGAACAACCCTGGTAATTGTAACTCACGACCTTGACCTGGCCGCGAGAACGGGAAGAATTATAAAAATTAAGGGCGGAACAGTCCTGTCAGATGAAAAAACCAATGATGCCTGATTCAGTTTCAACACCGAAAATAAGATTGTCGTGGCTCCTGAAAATGGCGTGGCGGGATAGCAGAAAGAACAGATCGAGACTGCTGTTATTCATTTCATCAATTGTTTTGGGCATTGCAGCGCTTGTGGCTGTTTACTCGTTTAAAGATAACCTGCAACGCGATATCGATGGCCAGGCGAAGGAACTTACCGGAGCAGATCTGGTACTGGAAAGCAGAAAAGGGGTGAGCAAAGCCATGCAGGCCATGCTGGATAGCCTTGGTGATGAACGTTCGCAGGAGAAAACATTCGCCTCCATGATTTATTTTCAGCAAGGCGGCGGGAGCCGGCTGGTACAAATGAAAGCACTGGAAGGCAAATACCCTTATTATGGCAGTATTGAAACAGTTCCTGCTGAAGCCGCAGCTCACTTTCAGGAAGGGAGAAATGCGCTGGTAGATCAAACGCTGATGTTGCAGTATAATGCGAAAGTCGGCGATTCGGTAAAAGTAGGTGATCTTAATTTTAAAATTACAGGCGCTATCACCAAGGCGCCGGGACAAACCGGGATTGGTGCAAGTGTAGCCCCTACTGTATTTATTCCTTTAAAATATCTGGAAAAAACCAATTTGATCAAAACTGGCAGCAGACTTAACAATAAATTTTATTTCAGATACGATGATCCAACTAGCGTTGATGCCTGGGTAAAAAAGAATGAACAAAAGCTTGAAAAAGAAGGATTCGATGCGGATACTGTTGAATCGCGGAAAGAACAGACAGGTAGGTCGTTCAAAGACGTAAATCGCTTTCTGGCGTTAGCGGGTTTTATTGCCTTATTGCTTGGATGCGTAGGGGTAGGTAGCGCCATTCACGTTTACATCCAGGAAAAACTAAGTGCAGTTGCCACATTAAGGTGTCTTGGTTTAAAATCCAGACACGCTTTTTTCATCTATCTGATACAGGTTTTCTTCATTGGGCTGATCGCCGCTGTATTAGGCGCTATTATGGGTACGGGGATACAGTTTCTTCTGCCTCTGGTGCTTAAAGATTTCCTTCCGGTAGAAATTACTATGCAGGTTTCGTGGCCGGCTGTTGCCCAGGGTATTTTATTGGGACTCATTATATCTGTTTTATTCGCTCTACCATCATTGTTAGGGGTTAGGAAGATATCCCCATTAAATGCCATTCGATTGTCTTTCGAAAAATCAGCATCAAGGCGCGACCCTTTAATCTGGTTTGTTTATTTGCTGATGCTACTATTCATAGTTGGTTTCACTCACCTTCAAATGAAAACGTGGATACAAACCCTGATCTTTACCGCCAGTCTGGGAATCGCTTTTCTTTTGCTCATCTTACTCTCTAAACTCCTGATGTATCTGGTAAAGAAAATATTGCCAGATTCGGCTAATTACCTGTGGAGACAGGGCTTTGCAAATCTTTACCGCCCAAACAATCAAACTTTAATGTTAACGGTTTCCATCGGTTTATCGACGGCTTTCATCTGTACTTTATTCTTTGTGCAGGGGATTTTGATGAGCAGGGTAACACTTTCTTCGGGAAGCAACCAACCTAATATGGTGATGTTCGACATTCAAAATAATCAAAAAGGGCGCTTAGATAGCCTGACAAAAGCTTATAAACTCCCATTAATGAATCAGGTGCCGGTAATTACGATGCGCATCGAAGAAATTAACGGTAAAAAAGCAAATGCAGATACCAATAACCGCAGGGCCTATCGAAATGAAATCCGGGCTACCTATCAGGATTCATTAACCGCAGCAGAGAAAATAGTTGAAGGAAAATGGATCGGAAAAATTAAGCCCAACGAAACGATATACATCTCTCTTGATCAGCGTTATGCCCAACAGATTCATGTAGCTATCGATGATAAGATTTTATTTAATGTTCAGGGTATGATGATTCCTACTGTGGTAGGCAGTTTGCGGGAAGTGAACTGGAGCAGGATGCAAACGAATTTCAGGGTCGTGTTTCCAGCGGGTGTTTTGGAAGAGGCCCCTCAGTTCCACGTACTGATGACCAGAATCCCATCCCCTGAGCTATCTGCAAAATTTCAGGGCGAAGTGGTCACAAAATTCCCAAATGTCTCAGTAATCGATCTTGATCTGGTATTGAAGCTGCTGGATGATATTTTAGGTAAAATCGGCTTTGTGATTCAGTTTATGGCCGGTTTCAGCATGATAACCGGATGGATTGTACTGGTATCTTCGGTTTTAACCAGCAAAAACCAACGCATTAAAGAGAGTATTTTACTCCGGACAATGGGTGCACACCGCAAACAGATTCTGGCTATCAATGCAATAGAATATTTGTTTTTGGGTTGCTTTGCTGCAGGAGCCGGATTAATTCTTGCTTTGGGCGGAAGCTGGGCACTGGCGAAATTTAGCTTTGATGCTGCTTTTTACCCGCCATTTATACCAACAATTCTGCTTTTCGGATCGGTCGTTTTACTTGTTGTGATAACGGGGGTATTGAGTACAAGGAGTATTTTAAACCAGCCCCCCTTAAAGATTCTTAGAACGGAAGGTTAGACTGGGTTTAAGCGTACATTGGTTCCTTTCGGGTAAGCATGGCCATATTATGATAATGTTAAATTTTAGACCAGCGGAACTTTTTTGAAGGAAAGCCTGTTTATACTAGTAAAGACGAAACATGAATATCAAGCTCAGGAACACATTATTATTAGCCACACTCTTTTTTATTGTAGTCACATACGTTGGGTTGACTTCACTACAGTAAGCACTGGTCAGGTCTTCTCAAAATTTAAATTTACTTTTACCTCATGATTAGACTGAATGGCGACACCCCAAATGAAATACTTAGCGAGGTAAAGATCGGTGACCTGGTAACTGACACCTTTAGTAAAACAGGAATTGTTGAAAGGATAGAGAGGAATGACGATGGTTTATATAGAATTTTCGAATTTCATCTGGTAACAGGCCGCACTATTACGATAAAAAAGTAAATTGCTTCCTTAAACCAGATATCATATGTCGTTATTTATCCTGTTAGCGGGCATACTTTTGCTTTTTATCATGATCCTGAAAAAGATCAATCCCATGATCTCGTTACTTGCGGTCGCAATAGCAACCGGACTGTGTTTGGGAATGCCAACTTCAAAAGTAATGGATTCAGTGGCGAATGGTATTGGCAGTACACTGGGGAGCATGATTATGGTGCTGGCACTAGGCGCCATGATGGGTAAGCTGATAGAAGACAGTGGCTCCGCAAAAAAGATTGTTTTCATCCTGATCAGGACCTTTGGCGAGAAAAATATTCAATGGGCGGTTTTACTGACAGGTCTTTTGGTGGGCATCCCCCTATTCTATAATGCAGGATTTGTGGTATTAATACCCTTGGTATTTGCCATCTCTGCTGCTACAGGCTTATCAAAACTGTATATTGGTTTACCCATGGCTACAGCCCTTTCGGTAACTCACGGATTTTTACCCCCCCACCCCGGTCCGGTTGCGCTGGCCGGAATATTCCATGCAGATATCGGTAGAACATTAATTTACGGACTAACCTTAAGTATTCCCATAGCAATTATTGCGGGGATCTATTTTCCCAGGCTTTCGCTGAATCGAAATCAGACGGTATCCGCAGGGCGCTTCGAAATTTCCGAAGATGAAAACCTGCCTCCTGCATCAAAAAGCTTCCTCACTGCCCTCCTTCCCATATTGCTCATCGTCATCGGCACTATAGGAAACGGAATCGCGAGCGACTTTTTAGGCAAGGCCGTTTTTACATTTTTAGCTGATCCTACCGTTGCATTGCTCGTTTCAGTAATAGCTACCTTATTCATTCAAAGCGGCCCGGTTGATAAGGCAATGGAATCCTGTGTTGAGGGCGTTAAAATTATTGCCATGATCATGTTAATTATTGCTGCAGGTGGTGCTTTTAAGCAAATTTTAATCGACAGCGGCATCGGTGAAACCGTTAAGCAACTAAGTGGAGGATTAAACCTTTCTCCACTGCTACTGGCCTGGCTGATTACTGCTGCTTTACGTATTACACTTGGCTCTGCCACTGTGGCGGCACTTACCGCATCAGGAATGGTATTACCGCTAATCGGTTCAGGTGCCCCCGCAGAACTAATGGTGTTATCAGTAGGCGCAGGAAGCCTGATGCTCTCTCATGTAAATGATACCGGATTCTGGATGTTTAAAGAATATTTTGGACTATCTATGAAAGAAACCTTCCGCACCTGGACAGCCATGGAAAGCATTGTGTCAGTGCTGGGCTTAGCGGGCGTTTTGATACTCAATCAGTTTATTGGCTAAACAACGGGAGATACATTAAAGTGTGTTGAATAAACACCACGCTATGAATTCTGCTGTAGGCATTCACACATAGCGTGGTAAAACAGGCTAATATAAAAGAATACTTATTGACCAGAAGAAGATTTTTCTATCAGATAGTTATACATTAAACTATGTCGGTCATTTTTCAGGTACTTGCTTTTATATTTTTTCTGAACTTCTGCACTTTGTTTTACGCCGTTTACAATAAGCTCATCTTTGTTTAGCTTATAGGATAAGTTATTCGTGTTTTTTATAATCTGATCTTTCAATAGCTGATTATTGATCTCAGTGGTATAATCGCGTCCATCTCCGTTGGTCACACTTTTTGATGTAACCACATGCTCCACACTTGTTTTACTTGTTCTTTTTCCAGATGAAGGAGGAGTGGGTGGTACAGGCGGAGTGGTTAATAACGGGCCAGTAACAGGTGTAGGCGGAGTTGGAGGCGTAGGAAACATAGGAGGGACAACCCCGACTGCTCCTCTCACCGGTTTTGGAGGTCGGGGTGCTTTAGGTACTCTGGGAGCCTTATCAGGTGTTGGCTCTTGTAACTGGTCCTGGGCGATCCATTCGGCATCTTCTTCAGCCAGCTTACTGTCGATAACCGCTTGCCTTGCGTCAATTTTAGCTTGTTTCGCATCAATCCCAGCCTGTTTCGCATCAATCCGAGCTTGCTTTGCATCTTTAATAGCTTGTTTAGCATCGGTGGCTGCTTGCCTCTCATCTGCAGCAGTAACTGACTTTTGATTTGCAGCCGTAATTTTTTGCTGGATTTCCTTTTCCAGGATATCGGCTGATTTATTTTCTTTTGCAGGTATCTTTTTTGATGTATCCTGCTGCAGCACTGTGCTTATGGCGTTTGCATTTCGGTTGAACACTGCAGCGTTGCTTACGCTTTTAAAGGCTACCGTAAACATCACTGTACAAACCAGTGCGATAGTTAATATTGTCTTTTCCATTTTGTTTAAAGTTAAATTGGTTTTTAATAATGTTCTGCTTGCCCTGTTCAGCAAGCTGCCTTTTTTGCCTGTTATCCCCATTGCATAAGCAGGTGCACGCTGCTCAAACTCCTGGCAGGATATCAAAGCCTTAACATAGTTTTTCCGGTCGCTAATACAGGCAATGGCCAAATCATCACAACAATGTTCACGCTCGGTTTTGATTAATTGCGATAGCCAAAGTACCGCCGGATTAAAGAAGAATAGTATTTCAATGAAACTCTGAAGCAGGTTGACCAGAAAATCCCGTCTTTTAATATGGGCAAGTTCATGAGATAAAATGGCTTCTACTTCAGCGCTCGACAAGCTATTAAGCAAACCAAGGGGAATTAGAATAAGTGGCTTAAAATGTCCTAAAGCCAGAGGTACTTTCGCGATACCGGATTGAAGCAATGTTACCTGCTTCTTTAGGCCAATTTTATCTGAAAGCACTTCCAAATGCTCCTCCCATATCAATCCAGCTGGATAAACCTGATGTTTTCTTAAGCGATCAATACCAATTAAGCTGGCAAACAATTGAATACTCCTGGCACAAATGATCAGAAACCAGATCAGGACAATTTGCAGGGAATAGGAATTCAGGATGTTAAGCAACCGCTCTGCACTCCAAAACGCCATATGTCCGGGTAAGTTCACTAAATTGTCATGATGAATCGCCTTAAGATTAATATTAACCTCTTCCCCAGTCAGTTTCTGGTTTAATACAGATGCGCCCTGCTTTCGAAGTTCTATACAAAAAGTGACAGCAATAGCCAGCACAAATAAAAATAAAGAAGCAACAAGAAAATTATACCGTACCCTTGCACTGGTTTTCCGGGTAGCAAGCATAATAACAGCGCCTAAAAGTGCCAGAATTACCCCCTCCCAAAGAGAGTGAAATAAGGTTGCACCTAGAGCATGTATCCAGCTTTCAGGTATCAGGTTCATGAGCTTAAATTCCATAATAGTCTCTTTAGCAATCTGTAATTACTCCATGCTATCCAATAGCCGCTTCATCTCTTCGATTTCTTCTTTTGAAGTTTTTTCATTTCCTAAAAGCTGCATCACCAGCTGCGATGCCGATCCTTTATACAATGTGTTTACAAAGCGATCTAGCAATTGCACCTTTGTTTTCTCTTCTGCTTCCACGGGAATGTAAATGTGCTTCATTTGGCTTTCATCACGCTTTAAGATTCCCTTTTCAGTTAGGATTTGCATCTGCTTCAAGGTTGAAGTATAATTTACCTCCCTGTTCTCATTCAATTTGTCGTTTACAAAACGAACGGTAGAGGGACCGAATTCCCAAAGCACCTGCAGGATTTCTAATTCGGCTTTGGTAGGTTCAGGTAAATTAATGTCAGACTGATTATTCTTCATAAACTAAAGGTACGATTTTTTTCGTACGATACAAATATTATGTTACTTATTTTCATAAAATCTGTTAACAAACTGAATTACAATCATACTGACCGTATTTACGGAAAAAATCATGTAAACAATTAAGGAAATGATGTAACGTCCTTTCTTTGCGCTGCACTACTTTTGCATAATACCAATGATCATTACTTATGAAACTGACGATACTTTTTTCCATTTTCCTGTTTGCCACAGGCATTACGCGTGCACAGCACCAGATGCATATGGGTAATTCAAATGACAGCACTAAAAAGGATTCCACGGAAGTAAACCACAGCAGCCATATGATGGGGCAAATGGATACCGAAGTGCCCATGAGTCATGCATATTCTTTAAACCTACCAATGCAAAGAAACGGCTCCGGAACTTCCTGGCTGCCTGATGCCGCTCCAATGTATGGCACCATGTTCCATTCCAAAAAGTGGATGTACATGATGCATGGTAGTGTTGCGCTCAGATATACCAGACAAGATCTTGCAGAAAAAGGCAGCAGAGGGGGAGAGAAATTCGATGCACCTAACTGGTTCATGTTTATGGGACAGCGAAAGGTTGGTGAAAAAGGCCTGTTCCATTTCAGCAGCATGCTTTCCATTGACAGACTTACGGAAGGCGGTGCCGGCTATCCTTTGTTGTTTCAAACGGGTGAAAGCTGGAAGGGGCAACCGTTGGTAGACCGGCAACATCCGCATGATTTATTTTCAGAACTATCTGTTGCTTATACCTACTCCTTTTCAAAAAAATCAGATCTCACGTTATATGTGGGTTATCCTGGCGAACCTGCTCTTGGATCTGTGGCTTTCATGCACCGTCCGTCCACCTTATCCAATCCCGATGCGCCAATCTCCCACCACTGGAACGATGGAACACATATTACTTTCGGTGTAGCCACCATTGGCTACCGATATGATAAAGTTAAGATTGAAGCATCGTCGTTCACAGGCAGAGAGCCCGACGAAAACCGCTTCGATTTTGATCAACCCCGTTTTGATTCGTACAGTGCACGGTTGTCCTATAACCCGACTAAGAATTGGGCGTTGCAGATATCACAGGGATGGATTAAAAGCCCTGAAAGCCTGCATGAAACCGAAAATGTAAACAGAACAATTGCCTCTGCAATCTATGCCTTACCGCTGGGAAAAGAGAAAAACCTGAATGCCACCTTATTATGGGGACTTAATAAAACCAAAGGCCATGACGGGGAAAACGCGGTACTGGCTGAAGCGGCCTATCGGTTGAACAAGCTCGCTGTTTACTCCCGGTATGAATGGGTTCAGAAGTCTGCAGAGGAGCTTAACCTCAACCCAAATATTTTCGGAAATGGTTCATTTGGTGTCAATGCCTTCAGCTTAGGTATCAACTATGATATTCTCAACTTAGGAAAATTCCGAACAGCACTAGGCGGGCAGCTGTCCTTTTACAATACCAACGCGGCACTCAACTCACCCTATGGTAAAAATCCGGTTAGTGGCCAGGTGTTTATCAGAATTTATCCTCGATTGATGGGGATGTAACAGCTAGGTATCTAAATTATAATTTTCATTTTTAGTAATCACCTTGTATGCCACCTCATCTATCCTACCCCTGCTTAAGCCATAGCTTGCAAATTGCCGGATAAAATTTAGCTGGTTAGTATGATACATTTCAAGTTCATCATGTTTAAAACTCATGATGAACTGATTAAGGGAATCTGTGCCTGTGTAAATAAATTCAACCCTGTTAAAATAGAAATAAAACTCACTAACGTTCTTAAAACTTTCGTTAAAGTTAAGTTTAACATTACCGTCAGATATTAACAAGCCTGTTTGTTTCACTGCACGCAATGCTACCCTTTTCAAAGACTGATCAATACTATCTAAAAAAAGTACACTCAATGATGTAGAATACCCAGCCCGGCTAGCCGTATTAATAAGTTCGATAAAAGAAGCATCATTGAATACAGTTTCGAGAATAATGTTGGCGCTGCTTTGTATGGCCTGCAAACAAGCTCTTTAGTCCTGTGTTTGTAAACATCGGTCATAAAAATTTCAAAACCTTGTAAAATACTCAACTTGGTCCTGATGAATGTTGATTTACCTGCAGCATTACATCCTGCAACAAAAATTAAATGTGGCATAACGAACTAGGAGAGCCTTTTGATAATGGTATCTTTAATATCTCTAGGCATACCTTTATCATCATAAAGTACTTCAATTTCGACAATAAATTTCTCGCCTGTAGGAAGTTCTTTGCGCCAATAGCCCTTATCTTCCATAAACTGGGCATAGTGAGCGTGTCCACGTTCAAAGGCAAGTTGTTTACCTAACTCGTCCATGTTCACCATATTTTCAAGCAGTTTATCTACAATTGATTCTGTTTTCATCACCTACACTTTATTACATGTAAATATAATAAATGATATTGCTTTATTTCAAAGCCTTAATAATCGCAATCAAATCTTCATTGCCGTACCTTTCTTCAGCCTCTTCGAAAGATGCCAATGCGGTTTTCGCCAAAGGCGATTCCAGACCATCATCTTTAGCCAAACGCAAATCTTTAACAATATTTTTTAATGTAAAAGCCGGCTGGAAGTTATCATTCAGTATCGCATCCCCTTTAATTTTGGTAAATACATTGCTTATTGCTGCATTGTTAATCAGATTCAGTAAATCTTCAGTACGCACTCCATTTTGATTCGCAAACAAAATCGTTTCAGCTAAACCCTGCGTATATAAAGCAAGTAAAGAGTTGATGGCCAGCTTGGCATAGTTCCCGGCACCGACGGCCCCGACCAGAATAGCCATTTTACCCATCGCTTCAAGAATCGGCTTAACACGGTCAAATACGGTTTGATCACCTCCTACCATAATGGCAAGCTGACTGGTTTCGGCTTGCTTTACACTGCCTGAAACGGGGGCATCGAGATATTCAGAACCAATAGCCTTACATTTGTCGCTCATCTCCTTTGAAATCGCTGGCGAAACGGTACTCATATTGATAATCGTTTTTCCTGACGCACTGGCATTTAACAAACCATTTTCACCGTCAAACACTGCCCGGATGGCCTGATCATCTGTAACCATCACAATCACTACATCCGTTTTCTCGATCAACGATTGTGGCGAGGCGGAAACTGTTGCCCCGGATGCTTCAAGTGCCGAAGCCTTACCTTCGCTCCTGTTATAAACGGTAAGCTGATACCCTGCTTTTAAAAGTTGTGTAGCCATTGGAACTCCCATGGTGCCTAAACCAATCCATCCTATATTCATTTTTATGCTGTTTTTAGTGATTAACAAATTTGGTAAAGAAAAAGCTGAAACCTGTAAGGTATGCATCATTTTTCACAGAATAAGTACATTTCGATAAAGCGGCATCTGGCATTGCGCAATGTTCAAAACAATAATTAAAAACAAACCCAATATCCATTAAATTTGATGGTAAATCCCAAATCATGGCCAGCTTATTAAAAGACCTTTATTCCCCCTCTTTTTACGATAGATTAAGCGATGCGCTTTCGGCAACAGTGCCGGGTTTTGATAAGCAGAGATTCATTGCTAAAATCTTTACTCCTGATTTTGATTCAAAGGAGTTAAAAGAACGGATGAAATACACTACTGCGGTGATGCACCAGTTTCTGACGGACGACTATCGAAAGAATATTCAACTGATAAAAAAAACAATTGAGCAGCTGAAGCTTAATGGCGTTGGGGCTGACGGCTTAGCTTACATGTTTCTTCCTGATTACCTGGAAACCTATGGCCTGGATTTTTTTGAAGAATCGGCAGAAGCCCTGGAATTCGTAACCCAGTTTGTAAGCTGTGAATTCGCAGTAAGGCCATTTATTTTAAAATACCAGGATCAAATGATCAGTAAAATGCAGGAATGGTCATTGCATGGGAGCCATAAAGTGCGGCGGCTGGCCAGCGAGGGCAGCAGGCCGCGACTGCCATGGGCGATGGGCATTCCCTACCTGAAAAAAGACCCTTCATCAATACTACCGATACTGGAGAACTTAAAACAAGATAACTCGGAATATGTGCGAAGAAGTGTTGCCAACAGCTTGAATGATATTGCAAAAGATCATCCTCAGGTTGTTGTTGACATTGCAAAGAAGTGGTCAGGATTAAGTAGTCATACCGACGCGATAATTAAACATGGCAGCAGAACATTGTTAAAACAGGGCCATACAGCTATACTGAAACATTATGGTTTAGATGATGACGGGATATTGCTTGGTAATTTCAAACTTCTGTCAACAGTTGTTAAAATTGGCGAACGTCTTCATTTTTCTTTTACAATAAAAAATGAAAATCCGGGCGAAAGAAAAGTCAGGCTGGAATATGCTGTGTATTACAAAAAGCAGAATGGTCTGAATACAAAAAAGGTATATAAAATTTCCGAGCGGCAATACCTGCCGGGATCGGAGATCAACATCAACAGGGCACAAAAATTTGTACTCATTACTACCAGGAAATTTCATCCCGGCGATCATCAGGTTTCCATTATTATTAACGGATCTGAAAAGCATAAATTAAGTTTCGAACTTATTGCCTAGCCCTGATTGCAACAAGTTGATCCAGTAGCGGAATCTGTCTGTCTTTGATAGCCTTGCACGCATTTTCATAATTGAACCACTCCCCGCGATCTACTTCAACGAAATTCTGAAACTTTCCTGATTTCGGTGGCCATTCCATTTCAAAGGTATTGCTTTTAACGATAGACGCATCTATATTGCCTTCCAATGCCCAGCATAACACTTTCTTTCCTCCTTTTTGAATGATGTAGTCCAGCTCAATAAAATCACCATTAACCTTTGTCCCCACTTCCTCTTCAAATTCCCTGATTGCTGCTTCCAGCGGCTCCTCATCTTTATCCAGTTCCCCTTTTGGAACAGACCATACACCAAATTCTTTCTTTGCGAAAATTGGTCCACCCGGATGGATGAGAAAAAATTCCAGTTCTTTATTCGTATCGCGGAACAGTAAAATACCAGCACTCACCCTCATATTGCATTCATGTTATGTTGTAAATCATTGAGACCTCCTGATAACAAATGAGCGGGCAAACTGTTCGCTGGAATTACTGCTTCACAATTTTAAATTCTGTGCGTCTGTTTAGCTGATGTTCCGTATCACTGCATTTAACGCCACTAGCACACTTATTGAGCAATCTGCGCTCGCCATAACCCATCGCCGTAATTCTGTTCTTATCAATACCCTTCTCTACAATGTATTTTACAGCAGCGTTTGCCCTGCTCTGAGATAACCACTGATTATACTGATCATTCCCGCGACTATCAGTATGTGAGCTCAGCTCAATCCATATTGAAGGGTTTTCCTGCATAATTTTTACCAGCTTATCTAATTCAACAGCGGCATCGCGCCTGATGTTAAATTTATCGAAATCGTAATAAATATTTTCGAGACGAATTGCCTTATCAAATACAATTTTTTCGAGATATAGGTCCTTATATATTTCTGTCGAAGTCGTTAGATCCATAGCAGATACTTTCGCAGCATCACTTCTGAAACCTGTTTTTTCGGCGCTAAGATCATAATCAGAAACTTTGTCCAGGTCAAATCTGAAATTTCCATTTTCGCTGGTCTGTATCTTTAAAGTCTGACCGTCTGTTTTAGTAAGTGTTGCAATGGCATTTCCTAAAGGCTGGGAACTGATTTTATCGAAAACCCTTCCGATGAGCTTGAAGGCAAACACCTGCTGTTCTTCAAAGCTATAGATATCGTCGCTACCCAATCCTCCGAATCGGTTTGAACTTAAATAGCCACTTTTGTCATCTGATCTGGTATATGCAAAATCATCCTGGGGAGAGTTGACCGGATACCTCATGTTCCTTGGCGGCATAAGTTTACCCTCAATCAGTTTTGATTCAAATATATCGAGTCCCCCCATACCAACCCTTCCGTCGGTACTGAAATAAAAATGATCATTGTAGATATAAGGAGTTCGTTCGTTGCCTTCGGTATTGATTTCCATCAGGTTAACCGGAGTTCCCCATTCACCAGCATTCGTTTTCTTACTCAGGTAAATATCTGTACCACCTTTACCTCCCTTCATATTCGATACAAAGTATAAACTATTTCCATCAGGGCTGATAAATGGATCGCCCAGGGAGTACTCGTTTACCCGGTTGAATTTGAAAGGTACGGGTGCCGACCAATTACCTGAACCGTTCTTTTTGCTTGAGTATATCTCTACATTCACCGTAGCCAGTTTACCGTTTACATAAACAGGTTTTTGAGGGATTTTAGTGACCGTAAAATACATTTCCTTTCCATTTTCCGTAAAACTCGCGGGGCCTGAATGGTAAACCGTATTGGCATCTACGGGATATAACTGTACGGTACCGTCCATGTTTACCGAATAGAGCTTGAGATAGGCATTTCCTGTCCAGCCATATATTGCTTTATCGGGTCGTTTGGCTCCATCGAAAACCAGGAATGGCGTTTGTGACATTGAACCATTGGCAACATTTCCCCGATCAGAAGCAAATGTTAAGGTATTGTTATGGAGAAAAGCACCCCAGTCTGATTGAAGAGAATTTAGCTTTCCTTGATTTGAAACAATGGTTTTAGTAGGGTTTTGCATCCATATCAGCGATGAATCGCAGCTTAATAGCCAGGTGTTGTTATGGATAAAGGAAGAGTCTTTATTCAATGCTATATACTTTTCATAGGCCTGTTTGGCCTCCGTATATTTCTCATTCTGCTGGAGCGCCCGGGCATAGTGAAGTATATTTTCCGGATGAGTATCTGGCATGCCGGCGGCTATAGCGTACCAGCTTTCAGTTTGTTTATAATTGCCCGTAAAAGCGTAACATTCACCAAGCCGCTCAGCCACATACAGCGTTGGTTTCTTTTTATATGCCTGCTCATAAAAATCAATGGCTTTCGTAAAGTTGTACAACTGATATTGTACATCAGCTTCTTTTAATGTGTATTGTGCATAACTCCGGCTTAACTGTAGCGTAATTAAAATTACCGTAATAAAGAGCAGCTTTAGATTGTTGATCATTAATCAATGATTTTATGTTTGTCGGAAGGCCTTATAGTGAATAACAAGGCAAATCTGTTTGGTTCAAACACAAATTCAAAAATCAATCCAATTGGGTAATCAACTTACAAACCACATCTTCAGGATATTATGTAGAATAAAATCCACTTAAAAATAAAAAACGGGGATTTAATTACTCTTTTAATGTCTCAGGCAAACACAAAAAAAATACCCATCAGACTTTATGCATCTATGGGTATGAAAATTAATTTGGAGGTGTTTGAAAAGCAAACACCTGATTACAAAAGTTTTTATTAAAGCAAACCGTACAAACCGCTTGCATAGCTTCTCAATGAAGAAGATACCGTCTTCATTTTTTCTGGTGAAGGACCATTCACCTTATACGCTTCCGGATGTAGCTCTAATGGCTGTTCCTGACCCTCCTCCACACTCCTTTTATTGGTAAGTGCTGCATTTTGCTCTTCGCTTATTTTTAATGGTGCCATGACGTAAATGTTTTATATATCCACAACATGGCATTTTATATTTTGTTTTAGGGTTGAAGTGAAAAAAAATAAATATTAGTAAAAATACCTGCACGTTTTACCAGAAGTATTAAACGCCTATTCCATGGCAGATATCCAGTTTTCAGTGCTGCTGCTTTTTATCGGTGTAGCTGAAGCAACAATCCTGAGCACACCGCCCGCATTGATATCATCCTGAGTGATATAGTTTTTATGGTATTCCTTTCCATTTAAATATACCGCTTTTATGTACTTGTTATCAAGGCTGAAGTTTTCGGTTTCGATCTTAAAGAGCTTTCCATTCGGTAATGTATAGCATAAGGACGGAAAAAGGGGAACATTCAGGTAATAAACCGGCCACCCCACGCATGCAGGAGAAAAGCCGCTTGCGGTAAAAACATACCAGGCACTCATGGCGCCGGCATCATCATCCATTGTTCTCAGATATGCCTGCGGTTCGTTCTTGTAAATCTTTCCAATGAATGAACCAATGCCGCGACTGTTGTCATTAAAGTAGTTCTGTATTACGGTATCGGCGGCCAGCTGGTGCATCCAGTATTGAGATTTATATCCTGATTTAGTTACGTTGTACATCAAAGGAACCTGCAAATCGGGCTCATTGGCATGATTGTACAAATCACGCTCAAAAAACTCATCTAACTTCGCCAGGTAAGCTTGTTCTCCCCCATCCAATTCAATTAAGCCCTTAAAATCGTAAGGAACAAACCACCTGTATTGCCAGATTGTACCCTGATACAATCCACGAGCCTGCATCCGGTCAACATCATTTTTACTCAGGTCTTTGAAATCCTTGTTCCAGTATTTTTTATACTCAAGGGCTTTATTTTTATAATAATCCGATTTCTCTTGATTCTTCAGAATCTTAAAGATTTCAGAAAGTGCCCAGTTATCGTAACTCGATTCAAGCGCTTTATCTGGCGACTTATAATCAAGTCCTTCAACTTCTCTCACCAGTGAGTCGGTGATGGAAGCAAAATCGACACGATAACCCTTGCGGTAAGCATCAAGGAGTACAACAATGGCATGTTCCGAACGTACCGTATTTGAGGGTTCTTTCTGCGTCGCATAATCTTTCTTACCGGAATTGTACAAATCTGCAATAGAGGTAACCATGCCGGCAAAACGGTCTTGAGCAATTATCGAAAGCAGGGGCAGCTGGGTGCGGTAATTGTCCCAGATCGCCCATCCGTTATAACGGATTTCCTTATCTTTTTTCAATTCCCCTTTTGTATTTCTGTACTCACCACTTTCCTCAGAGATGACATAAGGTGATTGCATGGTACGATACAGCAGGGAGTAAAATAACTTAGCACTATCCATATTTCCACTAACCGCAATTTTTGAAAGGCTGGCATTCCAATCTGCACTACTTTGCAATTTAAGCTGCGACAATGCATTGTGATTGATAGATTTTTTCGCAGCTTCGGCACTTACCGACGAAAGTGCCACATTAATCTCAGCCTGGGTATCACCTGATTTAAGCTTCATGACCAGTTTATGGTCAGATAACTTTTCCCAGGTTGCGCTTCCCGTCACTTCCAGATTATAATAGATCCGATATTTTCCTGCACCACAGGTGGTTCTCGACTCAATCCAGCCGCTAATATTTCCCCCATTCACCACATGCTCTTCGGCAACGAAAGCACCATTAAAGGCATAGCCCAGATCCAGATAAATTCCTTTTTCCCCAACTGGGAATTGATACAGGTGTTTTCCTGCATTTTTTAGAACAGCAAAACTGGCTTTAATCTTATTTTCAAACCCTACTTCATAATAACCTGGAGAAGCCATTTCAGTAGACTTCATTAAAACCGATTGAGCCGGATCATTACCTAAAAATGGCTTGATGAAAATGTTGCCACCCGAGCCCTGGCAACCTACGCCTTCAAAACGATTGTGAGTAAAGCCTTCAAATTTCTTTGCCAGAAACTCATAGCCAGTATGGGTTTTAGGATAAGTTTGAGGGCCGATACTGAGCATGCTGAACGGATAAGAGGCCGCAGGAGACATTTGTCCATGGTCGCCGGAAGACCCCAGAAAAACGTTAACCAGATCAACCGGCCGTTTATCCCTAATGGAAAATGTAGTATGGTTAGGCTGTGCTAAAACGTTTAACTTCAACAGTAATGATATGGCAATGATGCTAATGGAAAATTTCATTGTATTGGTTGGATCGATATTGTAATGGCCAAAATTACCAATTTAAGGTTAACTAAAAGTTATGTTTTACCTTCTTTACAAATACGCGGCAAGAACCGCTAAGAAACAAAAAAGACCATTCCGTTGTCAGAATGGTCTCTATTCAAAATATGATAATTGCTTATTTTATGGAAACCGGAACAGAGATTTTATCCCAGTCTAAAGAAAATCCAGACTTAGTAATTTTGTAAACCAGACGCTCCTGAGTAGCTTTTAAAGCCTTTGTTTTAACTTCTACGCGCAGCACATCTTTAGCTTCTTCGTACTTGTACGCACCCCATTGTTTTGGTTCCTTATTAAAAATTGCTGTCCACACACCACTTTCTTTAGGGATTAAAAAGAAGCTGTATTTACCTGCAGCAAGTGGTTTACCTTCCACTACAATATCCTTATCCGTTTCGAAGGTAGTCGCTTCGTTTGCACCTGCGCGCCAAACTTTGTCATAAGCTTCCAATCCACCCCAGATTTTGCGGCCTTTTACTGCCGGGCTGCTGTAGTTAATGGTAATGGTTGCTCCTTTAACCTTACCTGTTGCAGTTGCAGCAGGACTAGGCTTTGCCTGTGCAGCATCCTGGGCCATCGCACATACAGAAATCGTAATTGCGGTAAAGAGCATGGTAACCGATTTAATCATTTTCATAGTCATATTATCTGTATTTGTTGTTTTGAGTTTACGAAATTAATGCTTTGGGCCGATAAAATAATAATCCTAAAGTCGAAAAAAGAATTACCGCGCCGGCACCTATCACATTTAGCCACAGGAACGACACCACATCAAACTCATAAACGGCAATTACGGCAATTTCTGATAGGATTGCTGAAATAAAAACCAGCGGACCGTCGATCTTCTTATAATAAAATGCAACGAGGAAAATTCCAAGTATCGGCCCGTAAAACAGCGACCCAAGTACGTTAACCGCTTCAATAAGCGAACCCATCTGTGTGGCAAACATCGCTACTGCTATGGAGAATATCCCCCAACCTAAGGTATGCAGTCTGCTATATTTCAATTCGGTTTCATCGCTTACCTTCGTTTTTTTGAAAATGAGGTGGATATCCTTCAGTGAACAAGCAGCTTGCGAATTTAAAGCCGCAGATATTGAACCCCAACTGGCAAGGAAGATTACCGCAAATAACAAACCGATCATTCCAACGGGTAGATTGTTTTTGACGAAATATAAAAAGATGTAATTTGTATCGGTTTTTTCGGCGTTAAGGGCTGACTGATTGATGGCTTCTTCTACCTTCCCATGCAAATCCCTGATATTTTGTTGAGTAACTTTAAACGACGCTATAGATTGCCCTAATGCAGCTGACTGGTTTTTACGTTGGGCCAGGATTGCTTTTGATTGTTGATTAAATGCAGCCTCCAGCTGCTGATGCTCTTTTTCAAAAGCCCTCGCCTTTTCAGGCTGCGTTTCCTTCAGCAAGCTGTATGAACGTTCATTGAAATAAATGGGTGCAGGTTTCAATGAGAAGAATACAAATAAGAGTGCACCAATCAACAGGATCGAAAACTGCATGGGGATTTTAACCAACCCATTGAGCAATAAACCCATTTTAGCATTGGTATTGTCTTTTGCAGTGATGTACCGGCCTACCTGACTCTGATCTGTTCCAAAGTAGGAAAGCGCCAGAAAAAAACCACCAATTAACCCACTCCATATGTTGTATTTATCTTTCCAATCGAACGTAGTGGTAATTACATTGAGCTTCCCCGACTTTCCTGCCAGGTAAAGGGCATCTGAGAAACCAACGCCTTCAGGCATACGCTGCACCAATAAATAGCCTGCAAAAGCCATGGTTGCCAAAATGATCAGAAACTGAAGTTTTTGCGTATGGGCGATGGCTTTTGCTCCGCCAACGTAAGTATAGATGAGCAGTATTCCGCCCGTTAAAACATTGGTTAAATAAATGTTCCAGTTTAATACACTGGAAAGAATGATGCTTGGCGCATAAATACTGATCCCGGTTGAAAGACCCCGTGAGAAAAGAAAGAGCAGCGAAGTTAATACCCTGGTCTTTTTGTCGAATCGCTGTTCCAGATACTCGTAAGCAGTATAAACATTCAAGCGCTGAAAAATCGGGATGAAAGTAATGCAGATCACAATCATGGCCAACGGAAGACCGAAATAATACTGCACAAACCTCATCCCATCGGTATAAGCCTGACCGGGAGCAGAAAGAAAGGTTATCGCACTGGCCTGCGTGGCCATAATGCCTAACAGCACAATGTACCAGGGCATTTTATTATCTGCCTTTAAGTAAGAGGCATTACTTTTTTGTCCGCGGCCGATATACACCCCGTAAACCACAACAGCAAGTAAAGTAAACAGCAATACTGCCCAGTCGATGTTGCTCATGCCCAGAATTTAGTAAACAGGAAGTAGAACCCGATCTGAAGTAATAAAGCCAGCGCAAGTAAGATGTACCAGGAGTTCCAGTTTTTCAATTGGTTATTCATTATTTGCCGGCCGAAATCAAATTGAAAAACAATCTAGCTGCTCCAATGTTGCCCGCGGGCAGCTGCCTGAAAAATGCCAGTGGGCTATAGATGAAATTACCTTTACCATATTTTGCATAAAGTGTTGAGCCCTTTAAAGGCTCTTCCCCCGTATCATTCATTTCAAATAAGGCCTCATACCTGGAATCCCACTGGTCGGGAAAATAGGCACCGCGTTCCTGCACCCAGCCTTTAAAATCATCAGCAGTAATTTTGTTCGGATAGTTCAGCAGCTTATGGTCGGTTATTAAAAATTTAACAGCAGCTTGCTCTTCGGTTACCCGCTTGCCACCGATGTTAAACGGGTAAACGCCAAAGTTTTGTAGTGCCATATCCTGGGTAGTATTATACTGCATCACTAACGTTCCGCCATTTTCTACATAAGCATTTAACGCCGCTTGCCAGTTTTTAATTCTTTTTTCCGTATTAATTACCCGAACCCCTGTAACAATTGCATCATATCCTGCAAGCTTTGCCGGGCTTAAAATATCTGCTTCGCTCAACACATCCACCTGCAAGCCAGCCTGTCTTAAAAATTCTGGAATCAGATCACCGGCTCCCTGAATGTAGCCGATCCGTTTGGCCAGCACTTTCACATCCCCTTTCAACAGCCAGGTAGTCGCAGGAACAAAATATTGCAATGAGGGTAAATGAGGATACTGGATGAGTACCTGCCCCTTAATAAATTCATTCGTTTCTGATGAAAATATAGCTTCAACTTTATTCTGACTGGTTTTAATCTTCGCAAGATCTTCAGCCGGAAGAAGAAAATCTTTTATTGTTACTGTATTTTCTGCCAGGTTTATCCCTGTGAATGTTTTAATTACGGCATTGCCAATCCGAAAACTGACTTTACCATAATTGATATTTTTATTCGCTTTCAGGCGAAGGCTAACCGTTAGCCCCTCTTTCTCTTTTGCAAAATAAACAGGCTCAGTAAAACTTAAGTCCATTGCCGGTATAATTCGCAATTGTTCAACTACATCCCCTTTAACAGGATCTAATTTCTTGAAAGATAATGGGAGCTGAACTGTAAATCTTTCGCTTCCTATCTTCAGGATAAGTGCAACATTTAATTCAGGTAACCGTTCGGGCATGCCCACTAATGTATCGTTGGCTACGCTGAAAGTTGCCGCGTTTTTTGCTGGTGCTGAAAGCCAGTAGGGTTCTGTTGGGGCTGCCCCTGAAGGGATCTGTATTTTTCTTTCTAAAGTGATTAATGAGTCGCCTGCAATTCTTTTATTTATCACATCTGTTTGGTTAATCCAGTTCACCTGTTCCAGAATGACAGGATCAGCTGATCTGGAGATCACATTAAGCCGGAAATTATAACTGTTGCCTGCAACTGCTTCTGCCTGACTGGTAACCACCTCTCCCATAAATCCGGTACAGCTTAAAATAATATGATCGATCGCTGCCAGCTTATCGTCACGCAGATTTTTATCCTGCAATTCTGAAATCTTTTTGCGCAGCATTAACAACCCGTGCAAACTCTTATCCGGATGGTTATAATCAAATGATAATAATATAATATCAATCAGATCATCTACATCACCGATTCCTTTATCCGACCAGTTTAAAGGGATTTTATCAAAAAGAGATTCTTTCGCCGGTGTACCTGCAACATGGCTGAAGTATTCTGTTCTTAGGCCCGCTACAGACTGTGTACCTGCACCCTGACTTTTATGTAAACTTCTGCTCAATCCGGCAAGCTCTCCATAACCCATGCCGAGCTGTGCATCATATTGTCCTACATTTACCTTTAACTGATTTTCTGAAATTGTGTTTACCGAGCCAAAACGAAATGTATTCCAAAGCAGCCTTTTGGGCTGCCATACCTCTACATACTTCAACTGCCCTGGAAACTTATTTTTATCGGCCGCAGCTGCGAAAGCTTTCTCTGCCACCACAGCAGATGCTGCATGCTGGCCATGGCCCGCGGCGGCAGTTGGCGGGAACCTGCAAATGATCACATCCGGACGGAACTTGCGGATGACCCACACCACGTCGGCTGTGATGCTGTCAGCATCCCATTGTTTAAAAGTATCTGTCGTATTTTTAGAAAAACCAAAATCAATAGCCCTGGTGAAAAATTGTTGAGCACCATCCAGTTTTCTGGCTTCCAGTAATTCGTGTGTACGGATTAAGCCCAAAGCAGCCCCTTGTTCAGCGCCCAGGAGGTTTTGCCCACCGTCGCCCCTGGTTAACGATAAATATCCTGTTTCTACATTCTGGTTATTGATGAGCCAGGAAAGCAAACCCGTATTTTCATCATCGGGATGAGCTGCCAGATAGAGTACTTTAGGAAGGTGTTTTAAGGTTTTTAAATCCCTGTAAATTTCTGAAGATTTAGAGGGACGAAGCTGTTGAGCCGCACCATAAAAACCCCAAAACCCCATTAACATCACTAAGGTTAGCTTTTTAAACATAATATTTGCTTTGTACAGCAAATATGCTCAAAATGCTTTTATTTCCTGAGCTAAGAAACGAAAAAGGTACAAACAAAGAACAGCGATTTATCCTTAATATTGCAACATAAATTACCCCTATGAACGGTACAGTACTCATCATTGACGATGAAAAGAAAATTAGTAGTCTGCTTTCCAGAATTATCGGATTAGAAGGTTTTACCACTTTGCAGGCAGAAACCGGAAAAGAAGGTTTGAAGCTTTTAAAAAACAATGATATTGATATCGTAATCAGCGATGTGAAACTGCCGGATGTAAATGGCGTTGCTTTGGTTAAGGATATTAAAATAGCTAAGCCTTATGTAGAAGTCATCAACCTGACCGCATATGGCACCATTGCAGATGGAGTTCTCGCGATCAAAAACGGGGGATTTGATTATCTGGTAAAGGGCGATGACAATGATAAAATTATTCCGCTGCTTTACAAAGCGATGGAAAAAGCAATCCTGCAAAAACAAAAATTCAACACCCAGGATCAACCCGCCCAGAAACATCAGTTTAATACCATTATAGGCAAATCAAAGGCGTTGAGGGAAGCCATAGAACTGGCAAAAAAAGTAAGTCAAACTGACACCACTGTGCTGCTTCTGGGCGAAACAGGAACAGGAAAGGAGGTGTTCGCGCAGGCGATCCATTATGAAAGTGCGCGGGCAGCTAAGGCCTTTGTGGCTTTAAACTGCAGCGGCTTTAGTCCTGAATTGTTGGAGAGTGAGCTTTTTGGATATAAGGCCGGTGCCTTTACAGGTGCGAATAAAGATAAAAAAGGATTGCTTGAAGAAGCTAATGGTGGAACACTTTTTCTGGATGAAATCGGTGAGATGAATCTGGACCTACAGGCTAAATTACTCCGGGTGTTGGAAAACCAGAGCTTTATCAAAGTTGGCGATACCATTACAAACAAAGTGAATGTCCGCATCCTTGCGGCAACCAACAAAGATTTGAAGGCTGATGCCATTGCCGGAAAGTTCAGGCCTGATCTGTATTACAGACTTTCAGTATTTACCATCTTACTACCCCCATTGCGTGAACGCCAATCCGATATTCCTGCTTTGGCAACACATTACCTGAAGGCCTTTTCTGGAAAAATAAACAAACCGGAAATAAAAATCGATGAAAAAATGCTTGATATTTTTCAAAAATATAGCTGGAAGGGGAATATAAGAGAGCTCAAAAACATCATCGAACGACTGGTAATTTTATCAGATGGCGACTTCTTAAGTATTTCCGCACTCCCACCAGATTTTTTTGAACTGGCACCCTTAGAAAACAACTACAACCTCCAGCAGGTAGAAAAACAACATATTCAAAAAGTATTACACCATACTAAAGGAAATAAAACAGAGACATCAAGATTGCTGGGAATTGGGTTAACTACACTATACAGAAAAATTGAAGAGTACCAGATCAATGAAATTTAATTGGAAAAGCCGCGTTCCTAAATAAACAAGATCAATTTTATCACAATTTATTATCTTCAAAGAAAAAACATATGCATAAATCTATTCTAACCACACTGCTCTTTCTCTTCTCCCTTTCGGCTTTTGCACAACAAAGCTATTTTCAACAACACCTGACCTATGATATTGATGTTACTTTAAATGATAAGGATAAATCACTGAAAGGATTCGAAACCATTACTTATAAGAATAATTCCTCAACGCCTCTTGATTTTATCTGGTTTCACATCTGGCCGAACGCCTACAAAAATGAATCGACAGCTTTGTTTCAGCAAATCAAAAATGATACTTCCCGGAAGGAAAAACTTAAAAACATTGCCTATGGAAATATAGAGGGTCTGAACTTTAAGATAAACGGTAAAGTGGCCAAAACCGAAGCGCACCCTAATCCACAATACATTGATATCGTAAAAGTTGTACTTCCATCCGAACTAAAGCCCGGAGATTCGATCAGTATTTCCACAGATTTCACCGTTAAACTACCAAGCTATTTCTCCCGTTCAGGTTATGCTGAAACTGAATTCATGATTACCCAGTGGTATCCTAAACCGGCAGTTTTCGATAAAGATGGCTGGCATGAATTCCCTTACCTGGACATGGGTGAATTTTACAGTGAATATGCGAACTATAAAGTAAACATTACCTTGCCATCAGCTTATGTAGTGGGCGCAACCGGCACCCTGCAAAATGCAGATGAACTGTCAGCCTATAAATCCATTGGTGCAAAAAATACCGCAGACCGGAACAAGCCAACGATCTATAGTCCTATCAGCAAATCGGCAACTAAAACGTTGACCTACTCCATTAATAATGTTCCTGATTTTGCCTGGTTTGCAGATAAAGACCTGGTGATTCAATACGATACGGTAAAATTAACATCAGGCAAAGTGGTTGATGCTTTCAGCTATTACCACAATAAGAAAAATACGCTGTGGGCAAATAGCATCGATTATATTAAAGATGCCACCAAAAAATACAGTAGCTGGATTGGAGAATATGAATATCCGGTAGTTCAAGCCATCGAGGGTCCGAAAAACAATGCCAGTGGTGGCATGGAATATCCGACGATTACCTTAATTACCAGTCCTGATGCAAAGAAGGAGACGCTGGACGGGGTTATTACCCACGAAGTGGGACACAACTGGTTTATGAGCATGCTTGGAAGCAATGAGCGGATGCACACCTGGCAGGATGAGGGTTTTAACACTTTCTTCCAGTTTAGGTACGAAGCGGAGAAATACAAATCGAATTCTATTTTCGGGGATGCCATTCCGGCCAAGATTAAAGAGTTGCCTACTGATAAGTTCTTAGCCAGCGTATATGGCGCCTTATCAAACGTACCCATGCAGTCGGCCATTGAGACCCCTGCAGCCGACTTCAAAACTTCAGAAGAGTATGGATTGATTTCTTATGCCAAAACAGCGCTATGGCTCTATCTTTTGGAATCCCAGATTGGTCAGGAAAAGTTCGACAAAGCTTTTCAGGCCTATTTTGCGGAATGGAAAAACCGGCATCCAACTCCGGCCGACTTCAAGGCTTCAATGGAAAAATCCCTGGGTACTAATCTGGATAAATACTTTAATCTTTTAAATCAGCAGGGTAAATTTTAAAATATACCCCACGGTCAAATTATGGAGTCTTAGCCAATAGCTAAGCTCCGAACCTGATCCATTTATCTCCTTCATGGCCAAAAATAAAGGAGCCGGGATGGAGCATTTCTGCAACATCTTCAATCAATGCTACAGCATTTTCGGCGCTGCGTACACGGTTAACATCATCATTCAGTAAAATAATCCGATTATTTTTAACCGCCTGCCATTCGGCATTGAGCAGTGAAGGAACCTCCCTCATCAAATCGGTCAGTGTTTTTCCAGGTTCATAGTAAATAATAAATGCAGCGCCCAGAATATCTGCTTCCAGCATTCCTCCTGCTAAAGCGATTTCACCTGCCAGCACATAATTTGGGTTGTTTGCTGCATCCAGACAGGCAACAGGCATTTTATCCATAAACTTAATCTTGTGTTCTACCAAATCCAAACGTTCCTGAAATTCTTCCTGCTGAGCGGCATCAAGGCCAATAAATAAATCGTTTAAAAAAGACATCTGCATTAAATTTATTAATTTGTGCAAAAATAACATTCCTCCCCTCATGCAAGGCTCATTTAAATATATATTTTGGATTTTTTGCTGTAGCATCATCTTTTCGTGCAGGAAAAACGCAACGGATAATGGTAAGAAAGTATTTAATATCAATCTTGATCAGGGCTTAACTTCTATGGATCCGGCCTTTGCACGCAACCAGAATGCCATCTGGATGACCAATCAGATTTTTAACGGCCTGGTTCAGATTAATGATTCTTTACAAACCGTTCCTTGTATTGCAAAAAGCTGGCAGGTTTCTGAAGATGCCCAGACTTACACATTCAACCTTCGCCATGATGTTTATTTTCATGACGACCCCATCTTTAAACATGGAAAAGGGAGAAAAGTAACTGCAAAGGATTTCGTATATAGTTTCTACCGGCTCATCGACCCTAAAGTTGCATCCTCAGGTGGATGGATTTTTAGTGACAAAGTAAAAGATGCACATAGTTTCATTGCTATAAATGATTCTACTTTTCAGATCAAACTGGTGAAACCCTTTCCACCTTTCATGAGTCTGCTTACCACCCAATATTGTTCGGTAGTACCAAAAGAAGTGGTTGAACATTATGGAAAAGATTTTAGAAGTCACCCTGTCGGCACCGGTCCTTTCAGATTTAAATACTGGAAAGAGGGCGAAATTCTGGTATTATTGAAGAACGACCATTATTTTGAACGTGATGTTAAGGGAATGCAGTTACCTTATTTAGATGCGGTGAAAGCTACGTTTATTACCGATAAGCAAAGTGGTTTTATGAGCTTTCTGAAAAAGGATCTTGATTTTTATTATAACGTAGACGGTAGTTACCGCGACGACATTTTAACGAAAAGCGGGAAAATGAGTGCTAAGTACAAAGGGAAATTCACCCTTACCAAAAGTCCTTATCTGTGTACCGAATATGTGGGGATTCTGGTCGACACCAATTTATCCATTGTGAAGAACTCACCGCTTAAAATTAAAAAGATCCGCCAGGCCATAAACTATGCCATTGACCGCGATAAGCTAATCAAATACCTGCGGAATGGAATTGGAATCGCTGCAACGTCAGGTTTTGTTCCTAAGGGCATGCCTGGATTTGACAGTACAAAAGTCCACGGATACGTTTACGATCAAAAAAAAGCGGCCCGTTTGTTAACAGAAGCTGGCTTTCCCGATGGTAAGGGGCTACCGGAAATTACACTGAATACCACTACTACCTATAAAGACCTGATCGAATTTATTCAGGGTGAACTTACAGCGATTGGCATCAAGGTGAAAATAGATGTAAGCCCAAGTTCAAGCCTCAGAGAGTTAATGGCAAAAAATCATGTGAACTTCTTTCGGGGGTCCTGGCTTGCTGATTATGCTGACGGCGAAAACTTCTTGTCCATGTTTTATTCAAAAAACAAAGTACCCAACGGACCAAATTATTTCGCTTTTTACAATAAGGATTTTGACCGGTTATTTGAACAAAGTTACTACGAAGCTGACAATGATAAACGTTTTGAACTTTACCGTAAAATGGATCAGATGGTGATGGATTTTTCGCCGGTAGTGCCACTGTTTTATGATCAATCTGTAGTGATGCTTCAAAATAATATCAGCGGATACGCTTTTAATCCGTTGAGTTTAATGATTTTGAAAAGAATCAAAAAAGGTTAATTGCCAAACAGTTTACGTTTAAGAAATTCTGCTGTTGCTTCACTTACCTTCACCCCGTTTGAAAACTTCATCCAGTGATGAGTATCATCAGGAATCACGAGAGATTCAAACTCAAAGTTTTTATCCTCAAATCTTTTTGCCAGGTCCGCACTCTGGCTAAAGGAAACATTCCGGTCGTCATCTGCATGAATAATCAGTGTTGGGGAGGTCCAGGTTTTTAAATAATTTACCGGTGAAGACTCCTGTGCAATTTTAGCAGCCAGGGTGGCATCGGGTGCTAGCGCTTTAGCCTCAAGTGCATTGGCACTAAATCTGTTATTTACCCCATGAATATCAACCCCGGCAGCAAACAGCTTCGAATCTCTTCCTAATGCCAAAGCCGTGAGATAACCCCCGTATGATCCACCATATATCCCTATGCGTTTAGGATCAACATGAGCCTGAGCGGAGAGCCACTCTCCCGCAGCTTTAATATCCTGGTATTCTGAAGCACCCTGAGCACCTGCATTTAGCGGTTTATGGAAGTCGTAACCATAGCCTAGTCCCAATCTGTAGTTGACCGATAAAACTGTAAATCCCAGGCTCACCAGATATTGATTAACTCCGTAGTCTATTGAATAGTAGTCCATAGGACTCCAGCCCAGATACATCTGCCTTTGCGGACCACCGTGAACATATAGAATTGCGGGATGGCTTTTAGCTGGATTTTTAGGAGTAAACAACTGACCATAAACGAGCTGTCCATCAGCCGCCCGGAAACTGACATGCTTCGGAATAACCATATTTTTGAGTGGAAAATCAGCAGGAATCAATTCTTCGCCGATCAGTCTGATTTTCCCTCCATCCTGCAAAACAGCAGGCAACAATGGCCTTTGCGCAGTGGCACTCAAACAATAAACCTGCTTTCCATCGCCGGCAATTACCGGATAGGCCTCAATGCCCAGGCCATCACTCAAAGGTTTCATATCATTCTGATCAACAGAAACTTTATAAATATGCCTCCTGTCCAGATCATCTTTGTCTTTACCTGTGTTAGCCGCAAAAATGATTGTCTTTTTATCCGTGCTAAGCTTTACATTTTCAACAACGAAATCACCGGGAGTAAGCAGCATCCTGTTTTTTCCTTTGCTATCCATTGAATATAGATGAGGCCAGCCATCTTCGTAGGAACTGAAGATGATACGCCCAGCTGCCCAGGCTAAATTTGCGCCACCTTCAATAGACGGATAAGAACCTTTGATTGTTAGGGGGGCTTTCCAAATCTGCTTACCTTCACCCGTATTGACATTCACAGTCCAGATTGCCCAGGGCTGATGTTTTTTCGCCAGAATGGAATCAGTCTCCATTCCCGAACCCTGGGTTCTGATGAAAGTAATTTCTGAACCATCGGGCGACCAGGCTGGCGAATGATCCCTTGCAAATGATGGCAACAACCATTGAACGGGTGTTGACTGATCTTTATACACCCCGATAAACGAATGGTCAGTTCTATTGCAAACAAAAACTATTTTAGTGCCGTCAGGAGACCATTTATATCCTGAATTATTTCCTTTTGCGTAAAACAGATTCTTTGCTGGAGCAGATCCATCTATTGTTGCAATTTTTATCTGACCTCCGCTGGAAAATATTAAATCTTTACTATTTGGAGCAATCACCGGATAATCACCTTCTCCAATTGTAACCGGTTTTCCACCTGCAAAAGGAATACTTAACACCTGCATTTTCGGGGCAACCGGAGAAGAACCGGCATTTACGGGACCTCCATCCCTTCCTCCGTGGTCGCCACCCCTGACAAATACAATCCACTTTCCATCATCGGAAACAGATAAACTGGTTAATTCCTGCCCGTCATCTTCGTTATAGCTGGTTAGCTTTACTACCTGATAATCCGGGGCTGTTGCAGTATAAATATTTCGTTTACCCTGTTCATTTACTGCCCAGGCAATTTTTGATCCGGAGGGAGAAGTAATCAGTTGAGAGGGGAACGGATAACTCAATACAGATTTTATCGGGAACGATTGACAGAAACCACGAACTGAAAAAAAAATAACATACAGTAATATAATCGCGGCTTTGTTCATGAGTGATGATTTATAGAAAGTTATGAAAAAAGCCCTTACCAATAAAGGAAAGGGCTTTTTATAATTCATTTTAATAAAATTGTTACTGATCCCACCAAAGTTTGGTTGTCCTGGGCACTTCTGTAGGGACGTTTGCCGCATTTTTGCTTTTTTCTCCCTGAGGATAATCTAACCGTCTGATAAAGGTTGGCAACGCTGCATTTGCCGGCATACCAAAGTCTTTATATTTGTAATCGAAACGGCGGGCATCATTCCAGGCTTCAGGATTTAAATATGTGGCGATATATTTTTCTTTAAAAATTAAATCTCTGGTAAGCGCTGCAGCGCCAACGGCGACCGTAGGTTGCGCCAGGTACAATTCCTTATCCGCAGCTGCCACCTGAAACTTATCCATATTGGCTCTTATCGCTGCTAAATATGCATTATAAGATCTTGTCCTGTCTGTATCAAAAGCAGCTTCAGCTTCTATAAATTTAAGTTCCGCATAGGTTACCAAAAAAATCGGAGATGTATTTCCGCTCCAGGGCGAGTTTTGGGAAATGTAGCATTCATCCTTTCGGGTATTAGCGCCGGGTAATCTATTGCCCGCCCCGTTTACCGTACCAATATAAATTCCGTCAACCGTTTTATCGGTAATTTTTGGCAGACGAGGGTCTTCGATACCGGGATATGTTTTTCCATTTAAAGCGTCTATCAATTGCTCAGATAACCATCCTCCTAATGACTGGTTGGCGTTATTAAGTGCAACAGTTGCCCAAAAGTTTCTTTCCCTGAAAGTCTGCATCCTCGCATCTTCATCGTTACTGGCAAAGGATTTACTCACTGCATCCAATACAGCTGCAGGATTGTAGGTGCTCGTTTTACTTACTTTGTTTAATAAACGTGCTTTTAATGCGTAGGCCATTTTTAACCAGTTGGCTCTTTCTGTCGAGGTGTTCGTTCCATAAATTAAATCACTGGCAGCTGCAAGTTTAACCGTAGAAGTGGTTTTGGCCAACTCTACGATGGCTTCATCTACCAGTGCCATAGATGATGTATATACATTCTGTTGCCTGTCATACTTTGGAACAAGGTTATTAATGTTGAATGCCTCCGAAAATGGTGCATCACCCCACAAATCGTTTACCATGATCAAATTATATGCAATAAGCAAATCTGCTACCCCCTTATATTCACTCGAATTTTGCACGACAGCGAGTTTTTTCATTTCATTCGCGTCAGCCATTGCAAAATATAGCGCATCCCAGGTGGAACTGAAATCAATCGACTGGTAGGTATCTCCTGCTCCACTGGCAGCAGGATTAGCGGTGTATTGAACATAAGGTAAAATGATACTTGCGACATTGTAATTGTTAAATCCTGCCTTATAGGTTGACGTAGCCAGCAACGCATTTAGGGTTGGAGCGGTTACCTGGTTTGGATTATCAGCTACCTTATCGAAGTAACTATCTTTACAGCTCTGGAATCCAAGGGCGGTAATTAAAGCTGAAAACAAAGTGTTTTTTATAATCTTTTGCATCTTTATTCCTTTTTAAAATCCAACATTAAGTGTAAACATAATTGTGCGGGCAGAAGGATAGGTAAATCCTGCTGAACCATCATTATTGCTTCCCGAATCGTACGAACTCGATTCCGGATCTACACCATAGTATTTAGTCCATAGCCAAAGGTTATTACCTGTAACAGATAATGAGGCATTTTTAATGGTTTTACTTGGCAACCACCTCTCCGGAAATTTATAAGATAGGCTAGCTGAACGCAAACGTACCCAGGACGCATCAGTTACAAATGGTTCTGAAACATTTCTATAGTAAATACGGTAATAACCATCGCCATAATCAACTCCATCAGGTGCTATCCTTTGCCCAAGCCAAACTTGCTTGGTATTTGGGGTTCCATTAGCCAGATTGCCTTCAAAAACTTTGAAACTTCTCCTATCGGTGGTGTAATCAGGCAAACCGAATGCAGAGTAAAAATCTTCTAACCAATTATATTTTTCAAAACCAAGCCGTGCATCAAACAACACGTTCAAGCTAAAATTTTTGTAATTAAATGTGTTACCTAAACCGACGATATAATTTGGCTGTGAATTCCCTAATAACCTTTGTGTTCCGCCTGAAATGATTGGAAAACCGTTGGCTCCGATCAGCAGAGGAAGGTCTTTATCCAATACATTTGGATCCTGAGCAGTTGGCGAATATCTCTGAAAATAACTTCCATAAATGTTACCATAAGGTTGTCCCTGAATCAGTTTCATCGTTACACCTGCATTACCATATCCTCTGGCGGCACCGTACACAATTTCGCTAATACCATTTGGCATAGAAAGAACCTTATTCCTGTTTGCTGAAAGGTTCAGGTTCACAGTCCAGTTAAAGTCTTTGCTTACGATTGGCTTACCATTAATGACAAGCTCAATACCACGATTTCTAATATCACCGGCGTTAATTGATTTTGTAACATATCCGACAGCCGATGAAATTTGCGTCTGAACAATCTGATCCTTGCTTAATGAGTAATAATAAGTAAAGTCAAAACCCAGACGATTTTTTAGAAACGACATCTCTAAACCTGCTTCATAAGTATTTGTAAATTCAGGACGCAGATCAGTATTTCCTAAGTTCGGAGCTATAGTTAAGCCACCTGTTCCGGTAGGTAATGAAGTATAAGGTATGTAGCCCGTAAAAGTAGCATATTCTGATGCATCTTTTCCGATTCTGGCGTACGACAGCCTTAACTTGGCCTGACTAATTACAGCAGGAAGTTTGAACTGATCAGAAAACACGTAACTTAAACTTGCTGAAGGATAGAAGAAAGATCTGCTTTCCTTGGGCAGCGTCGACGTAATATCATTTCTGCCTGTTACAGTCAAAAACACAAAATTTTTGTAGTCGAAAGTCGCTTCCCCAAAGTAACCCACTAATCGCTTTTGTCTGATAGACTGACTAGGTGTAAGCACCCCTGCATTCGCAAGATTAAAGAAATTGTAAATACCTAAAATACTTCCAAGCGTTCCAATGTCTTTTATCTTTCGATCGTAAAGTTCTTGTCCGATTCTTAAGGTACCTGTAATATCATCAGTGAGTTTTGTGTTGAACGTTGCAACGAAAGTACTGTTGATTGTCCTGAACTTGGTATTATATTCACCGTAATATCCCTGATCGTTATCATACATTGCCTCACCTGTGTACATTGGACCTCTCGCAGTACGGACACGATTATCGTTATAAGTGTCCACCCCAAAACGATAAGAAAAATTTAACCACTTTGTTGGATCATAACTCAAACTTGCGCCGGCTATAAACCTATTCACATCGCCCTTCAGTTTATTATTAGCCGTTCCCCAAATGGGATTATTTGTACCAATGTATTTTTGTGATCCGTCTGCATTTTCGTAATCGGCAACATCATACCTCGGCGACCAGTAAGCCAGACTTTCGCCAAACCGGTCTGCGCTGTACGTGTAGCCTCCTGAATTTGTAAAGTTCATATTGACAGACGCTTTTAACTTGGGACTGATCTTAAGGTCTGTATTCAATCTTGCAGACAGGTTTTTGTTATCTGTGTTCGGCATCATTCCTTTTTGATACAATTGAGAAACAGAGGAGAAAAATCTGACAACCTCACTACCTCCGGCTACTGAGACTGAATTTTTCACTTGCTGGCCTGTTCCGAATGCTTGTTCATAGTTATCAAAAAGTTCATCAGGATGTGTTGGATCTTTCAGTTTTGCTTCTGCTATGGTTGGACCCCATGCAGGTCCAATCCCCGTAGGTGGATTAGTGTAATCACCCAAAACACCTTGAGTGTACTCCTTTTGCACCTTTGGACTAATCAGAACCTGATCAAAGCCATAACTACTATTCAAATCAATCTGTAAACCATTTTGCTTCCCCCTTTTTGTTGTAATTACTACAACACCATTTGCTCCCCTTAATCCATATAATGCAGTTGCAGCCCCCCCCTTGAGTATATTAATGGTCTCAATATCTTCAGGATTAATATCTGAAGCACGGTTGGTTACCCCTCGCGCACCATAAGCTGTACCTCCTGGATTGGCTCCAACGGTAGAGGTGGAATTATCAATCTGTACACCATCAATTACATAGAGCGGATCACCTGAGATATTCGGATCTATTGAATTTACACCCCTTACTCTGATACTGGCGCCCTGACCCGGGCCACCGCCAGTACTGGAGATCGTTGCGCCGGCTACCTTTCCCTGCAATGCATTTATAAGATTTGGCTGATGGTTGAAGTTCAAATCCTCAGACTTTACCGTTTGCGCGGAATATCCTAAAGATTTAGCCTGTCTGGTAATCCCCAATGCAGTGGAAATCGTTACCTCCTGTAATTGCTGTGCATCAGGCGGTAAGGCACTATTGATCTCTGTTCTATCACCAACGGTAATTTCCTGAGTCTTATATCCAATCAAACTAATCACAATTACGGCGTTAGCACCAGGTACCTGAAGTGTAAATCTGCCATTTGCATCTGTTGATGTCCCCGTACCGGAACCCTTAATTTTGATACTCGCTCCGGGTAATGCCCCCCCATCGTCTGAAGCTGTAATTCTTCCGGAAATCATTTTCACCTGAGCGGTGGAGGATAGGCCGGATAGTAAAACACACAGAAAAGAGAGCAATGTAAAGACTTTTTTCATATCTCTATTTGTTTAGGTTAGTGTATTAGTTATATGCAATATATGCTTTTTAAAAGCAAAACACTATCCTTTGGAGGTGACAACATGTCCAATGAGATAAAATTTTTACGTAGATTCAGATAGAAACCAGCTTTTTACTGGAATTGAGGTACTAAAACACCTAAACGCGGATGATTCTAAGAAATAAAGCTAATTCAAAAATGAAATACCATGAATTCAACAAGAAGCATTGATCATACATGAAAAAAGCTCCCGGTTTTCACCAGAAGCTTTAGCATTTATATATTATAATTGGGTTTTACTGCTGTAATCCTCCGCCCATTCCACCACCTTGTTGCTGGTCTTGTTTAATATCGTCATTTTTAATCTTTTTCTTTTCCGTAAATTTCAGCTTACCAAATGAGTAACTAAAGTTTACGCCAAATGAACGAAGCGGGTAGTAAACATTTGTACTCTGGTAAAGCGTGGTTACTTTATTACCTACTGTGGTAACAGAATTATTTACAGTCTTGATATGCAGATCACGCGTAAAAGGATTTAAGGTATTGATACCAATTGATCCCTTTTTATTCAGGATATCTTTTTTAAATGATGCACCATAAAACACCATGGCATCAGTTTTACCCTGATAGGTTCTTCTTGGAGAGTTAACTACACCAAACAATTCAAAATTATATCCTTTACCGAAACCATAAGCAGAGCGGCCGAAGATATTATAGTTTAAAAATGTCCCTGTGCTTAAGCCTGTTTGCTCATTACTTACCTCATAAGTATTAACACCTAAATTGGTCATCAAAGTCCATTTTGGTTTTGGATTGTATGATGCGAAAACGTTTGCACCGTAAGTTTGCGCTGTACCAACATTCAGATAGGTAGACAATGTTTTATCAATACCGTTCTCTCTTAAAGGGGTAATGGAACTTTCTATAACCCCACCTGTGCGACGGTAAAATACGGAAGCATTGATAACCGATCCTTTTATAAAAGTAGAATATCCCAATTCAAAATTATCACTTAATTCAGGACTTAAGCCCGGTTCTCCCTGCCTAACATTAAACTGATCACTTTCATTACGAAATGGATTTAAATAGGCTAGAGTTGGCCTTTGTACCCTGCGGTTGTAGCTTAACTTTAAAGTGGCATTACCTTTCAGTGTTTGAGAGATAATGGCACTTGGAAAAAGGTTAAAGTAATCATTTTTCTGGATACCTTGTTTTTGAGTGTTGAAATCAATGGTTGTATACTCTGATCGTAAACCACCTTTGAAATTCAGCTTTTTGCTTAATTTAAAACTGATTACGCCATAGGCTGAGGCCACATTCTGGTTATATTCAAAGTCCTGAGCGGCATCATTGGAGAATTCACTGTTAATATTTCTGAAAATCCCTTTAGCACCAACCTCAAGAATAGTTGTTTTACTGAATGGATAAGTGTAATCCGTTTGTGCAGTATACTCTTTATTTTTACCCGTATTGCTGTTATTCACCGGAGGGAAGGTACTGCCAACAATTTCATTTTCAAAGTCGGTTGTGTTCCGTCCTGAAGATAACTGACCGGAGATGGTAAATTCTTCACCCTCTTTTTTTGAGGTGTGTTTATAATCCACATTCCAGTCCAGGTTGTTAAATCCCATATCCATATTACTGATATTTTTCAATGGTACACCATTTAAAATGTAATCAGCTTTACCAGGTCCTCCGTTGGAGAAGTTATTGTATTTGATTGTTGAGCTCAGATTATTATAAGCATTAAAATCGTAATCGGCACCAAAGCTACCGTTGTACCCATTACGGCTCCACTTAGAAACCCCATCCTGACGAATCGAATTGATGCTGGTTTTTGTTAGTGAGTCTATCCTGGTATTGTTTTCAAATAAAACCCTTGAATCTTGTGCATAGGCCAAATTGGTTCCTAAGCTCGTATTTACACTTAGGCGTCCCGTTTTAGCTGTCAGGTTAAAAGCCCCGTTATTCTGGCGGGTTCCTGCTGAAGCATTCACCGTTCCGCTTACCCCCTGGGCATTTGATTTTTTAGTGATGATATTGATGATACCTCCTGAACCCTCAGCATCATATTTTGCAGAAGGACTGGTAATCACCTCAACACTTTTAATTTGCTCTGCAGGAATCATTTTCAGCGCATCAGCCACACTGCTGGCCATGGTGCCTGATGGTTTACCATTAATCAATACACGAACTGCTCCACCCCTTAACTGAACGTTTCCATCTACATCAACAGATAACATGGGAACCTTACGCATCACATCAGTGGCATCACCACCGGCATTTGTACCGTCAGCTTCAGCGTTGTAAACCATTCTATCGATCTTGTTTTC
The DNA here is from genome assembly GCF_032678525.1 of Pedobacter frigidisoli. Classification (GTDB taxonomy): domain Bacteria; phylum Bacteroidota; class Bacteroidia; order Sphingobacteriales; family Sphingobacteriaceae; genus Pedobacter; species Pedobacter frigidisoli_A. Next base: position 157,831 of record NZ_JAVTSE010000001.1, on the reverse strand, counting down.
GATTACGGCTTTTGTTCCCTGAACCTGCACATCGGCCAAAGTGTTTTCATTTGATGAGATATAAACCGTTCCTAAATTCTGATCTGGCTTAGATGGCGTTGTGACCACCTGGACAGTTTTGGTTTTATAGCCCATAAATCCAATCATGAGTTTATAGGTATCGGGAGTAACGTTCTGCAAAGTAATTTTGCCTTTTGGATCAGTTACTCCGCCGTTCATCGATTTATTATCTTTTACCCTGAGCAAGGATATAGTGGCATAATCTATTGGTTGCTTTGTAGCAGAGTCTAAAATTACGGCAGAAATTCTTCCGGCAACTGTGGATTTTTGTGCGCCACCAAAGCCACCGCCAAACTGTGCCTGTGCTTTAAAGAAAATACCAATAATAAAAGTTAAAAGTAGAAGTCGTTTCATGCTAATTTGTTAGTCTATGTTTATTAGTCTGCGCAAATTGCAATTTGTTACAATAGTGTAGAATACTTTTCACGCGAGCCAGTTAATTTGGTCGGCAAAAGTGCGACTTTTTTCGGTAAAAAGAGTGCAAGATCGAAAATGTATGTTAGCAGGCAGATCAAAGCCCATAAAAAAATGGATAACAAGCAATGCGCCTATTATCTATTCGTTATTTGCCTCTTCTCAAATTTCACCTCTCCGATTACCTTTCGGTATTATTAGGCCTGGTATAAACCAGCTGCATCACATTGATGTTCCGCATGGCAAAAGCAGCTTCACAGTAATTGAGATAATAGTTCCACTTTCTGATAAAGGTTTCATCAAAACCCAAAGCCTTCACCTTATCAAGATGTTTATTGAAGGCTACAAACCATAAATGTAATGTTTTAGCGTAATCCAGTCCCATGTCTTTCAAATCGACCAGCGTCAAATCGCCTGTATTGTTAATGGCCTTATTGATTGCGGCTACCGAAGGCAGCAGCGAACCTGGGAATATATGCTTCTGAATCCAGTCTACCCCTCCACGCAGTTGCTCGTACCGGCTGTCAGGCGAGGTAATCACCTGAAAAGCAAAAATTCCGTCCTTTTTAAGTAGCGACTGGCATTTCCCGAAATAAGTCTCCAGATACTGATGCCCTACGGCTTCCAGCATTTCAATGGAAACAATTTTATCAAAAGTCCCTTCAATTTTGCGATAATCCTGAATAATGACTGAAACACGATCCTGGAGCCCTTCCTCCCTAACCCTTTCAACAGCTAGTTTCTGCTGTTCCCTGGAAATGGTAACAGAGGTAACCTTACAGCCATAATTCTTTGCAAGAAAAATTGCATTACCACCCCAGCCGCTACCAATTTCCAATACATGATCAGTTGCTTTTACTTTTAGCTGTTTGGCCAACCGATCATATTTGGCATATTGAGCGTCTTCCAGACTGGTATGCTCATCCAGAAAATAACCGCTGGAATAAGTCATCGTCTTATCCAGAAATGTAGCAAAGAAGTCGTTATTAAGATCGTAGTGCTCTGAGATATTTTTTTGAGAACCAGCCAGGGTATTCGCCCTTCTTACATGCGTAATTTTATTTACAAACTTAAATAGGTTAAGTGCAATTGATTTTACCTTGCTTCCCGTAACCGATGGCGCATTTTCCACGTTTAAAAGTACCCAGTTAATGACATGGGTGATGTTCGAAGTATCCCACAAACCAGCAGTATAGCCTTCTCCAAAACCGATATCTCCATAGAGAGCAATGGATTTAAAAAAATCAGGATGGTTGACCTGGATATCAGCAGAAATTTTACCCTCCCCGTTTCCAAAGGTCATCACTTCGCCGTTTGGCAATGCTAATTCCAGTTTCCCTAAAGTCATTTTGGACAGGGCACTTAATACCACTTTTTCAAAAAAACCTGTTGATGTTTTGGTAGCGACAAGCGTATTCATAAAATTAATCTATTATGGTTTGGGTTTATATGGTTTATATACGTTACGTTGCAGCTCAGGGTTTTCAGCTTTAGGATGAAAGGGTATTTTTTTAATCCACAATTTAAATGCCTGCCAGTGAATCATGCCCATTACCTGTAAAGGAATTAAAGGAATCGACAGAAAATATCTGATCATGCTGGCATTTGATAATGTTTTTTTATTTCCATTTAATGTACTGATAAAAAAACGGTTACCCTGTTTATCAATGTCGTCGATTTTAATTTCAAGCCTGGCATCGGGTACGGTCAGATTGAAATCGAATGAATCATCATGATCAATAAATGGCGAAACGTAAAAATACTTTGTCGTAATTTTTTCAAAAGTATTTCCGTTTAGTTCTTCTTGTCCGAAGAAAAACAATTTCATTTCACGGTAAGTATTGCTGATTTCTGCCACACAGCAAACCGGATGGTCATTTTCATCAAAGCAAAAGTAAAAAGACACGGGATTAAAATTATAACCTAACACATTCAGATTCGTCAGTAACCTGATTTTTAAATCTGAATGTTCCACTCCGTTTTGCTTTATAAAGTCCTCCAGGTGCTGACGGGTATTTTTCGTCGTGTCCGGATTGTCCTTTGGTAATTGTAAATGCTCGGCATCCCTGAATGAAAAAAGGTTAAATTTATTTCTGCTGAACCACCTCAGCTTTTTGGCCAGCACATCAATTTCATCCAGATCAATATAAAACATATACACCCTGTACCAGAAAGAATGCTTTTTTGGCGCGAGCCGGTGATGCATCACCTTGGCGGTATAAATGGATGAGCTGAAAGGCGAGCCGGTATCTTTAACTGACATGATTAACAAGTTACAAAAAATATCCGTTCAGTTTACTACAACTCAACGGGCGTTAAAAGGCACTATAAATTCTTACATAAATCAACGGCACTCTTGTAGGCATCCTCATGAAAGCCATACTTAAAGTAACTGCCGCAATAATAAACTGGCCCTGTTTCATTTAATTGATGAAGCTGTTCCTGAGCTTGCATTGCCGGCACATCAAATAAAGGATGATGGTAATCAATTTCTTTAATGATCTTATCAGGATTTAAAGTAGTTGTGGGATTAATCGAAACAAAATAATTTGTTTTTTCAGATACGCCCTGCAAGCTATTCATCCAGTAGATTGTGCTCGGAAGCAATTTGTCCCCCTGCATTTCCACGCGATAGTTCCAGCTGCTCCAGGCCAGTCTGGCTTTTGGCATCTGCGCCTCATCAGTATGTACCACGGCTTTATTCAGCTGGTATTTAAATTTCGAAAGCAATTGAGTTTCTAAGGCTGTTTTATCTTTTACCATTTCAAAAGTTTCATCTGCATGGCTGGCCATAATCACCTTATCAAATTCAAACTTTTCACCTTTGGAGTTTTCCACTTCCACCTTTCCGTTTTCCAGTCGCCTAACACTAATCACTGTATTATTGATTTTGATCCTGTCGCGAAAGGGGGCGATTAGTTTTTCACGATAGGCCTGACTACCATTTTGAAGGGTATACCATTGGTGCTGGGTATCTAAGCCCAAAAAGCCATGATTTTTAAAAAACCTGATTAGCGTAACGGCGGGGAAATCCAGAATCTGTTCCATAGGCGCACTCCAAACCGCAGCGCTCATTGGAATGAGGTATTGCCAGAGCATATCCTCACTGTATCCAAACTCTTTAAAAAACCTGCCTATAGAGTAATCCTGGTACTCAGGTTTATCCAGGATTTCAACACTCTGCTTATTGAACCGGTTAATCTGCATCAACATCCTGAGGTAAGATATCTTAAACAGGTTTTTACGCTGGGCGAACAAATGGTTTAAACTTGATCCGCTATATTCTAATTTCTTTGGTAAAAACTGAACACTGAATGACATGTCTGTTTTAATAACCGGTGCATCTATTTCAGCAAACATTTCCGTCAGGTTCGGATAAGTCTGGTAATTAAAAACCATAAAACCAGTATCAAGATAAATGGATTTTCCGTCTTCTTCCAGCGTAATGGTATTGGTATGCCCGCCGATGTAATCAGCCTTCTCAAAAAAGGTAATGTCGTATTTATGCTGCAGTTTATGGGCACAGCCCATTCCTGCTATTCCTGAGCCAATGATGGCGAGTGTTTTCATGATGGATGATATTATTTAACCTTTTCGAATAAATAGTGACAAACCATCCATTCGTTTCCTTTATTATAGTTAAACAATTCTGCGCAAGACATATAAAACAAACGCCAGTAAACCCACCATTTTACCGCCTGATCCTGGCCATAAGTGTTTTCCAGGATTGGCATGATTTCTTTCTTATGCTTATCCATATTACTCAGCCAGGCTTCAGAAGTTTTGCCGTAGTTTGTTCCGTTAACCACCCAGTGTTTATCGATCTTCAAATCATCATTAAAATAAAAAAACAGATGATTAGACGGCATAATTCCCCCGGTAAAAAAATACTTGCTCATCCAATCGGTTTCATCAATTACCTCAAACTTATACGCCAGGGTTTTGTGCGTAAAAATATGAACGAACAATTTACCGTCTGGTTTTAAAAATCCTGCAACTTTGTTGAGCAGAAATTTGTAGTTGCGCATGTGCTCAAACATTTCAACAGAAACAATCCGGTCAAAAGAATCTGCAATATTGAAGGTGTTCATATCGGCAGTCAGCACCGTCAGGTTTTGTATCCCTCGTTGTTTGGCGGTATCGTCAATAAAGATTTTTTGTGTAGCCGAGTTCGAAACTACGGTGAAAGTACTATCCGGGAATTTGGCTGCCATATACAGCGAGAGCGAACCCCAGCCACAACCCAGTTCCAGCACATTCTGGCCATTTTGCAATTCCGCTCTTTTGCAGGTTAGCGCAAGCATATCATCTTCCGAAGTGTCGATATCCTTAACACCGGGTTTCCAATAGCCGCTACTATACTTTAAGTTTTTGCCCAGGCAGTATTGAAAAAATTCTGTTGGAAGTTCATAGTGCTGCTCATTGGCCTCTGCAGTATTCACTGCAATTGGCGATTGCTTTAGTTCGGCAACCAGATCCATGAATTTTTCCTGCTGCAATTCTTCATCACCAAGCGTCTCATCGTCTAAACGTTGCTTGCAAAGTTTTCTGATTCCCAAACGCAGTGCGGTATCAGGAAGTTTGTCGTTTTCTAAAAGTTTATCGTACCACATGTTAAGGTAGAAGGTTGAGGGTTGAAAAATTAAGGGACTTAATGCGTTTATATGTTCTTAAACCACGGAAAAAAGGCACTCGTGGTTTGCTGATATTTTTTGTAGGCCTCCGGTTTGCTCCGAAGGTTTTGTTCTTCATTGTTCGGCACTCCGGTTACTTTGGTTAGCAGATATAAAATGATAGCCGGGCTGATGATGGCCACTATGCCCCATGGTGAAGCCAGCGCAAAAACAAAATAGGCCATCCAGGTTAACCATTCAAAGAAATAGTTGGGATGACGACTATAATACCATAATCCTGTATCACAAACCTTTCCTTTATTTTCCGGATCTTTTTTGAACGCAGCGAGCTGTCGGTCGGCAATCAGCTCACCAACAAATGCAATTAGCCATATAGCCAATCCAATATATTCTAAAACAGAAATTTCAGTAGCGGTATTTGCGGTGATGATGAAAAACGGAATGGCCAGCAGTACATTGGATATGGCCTGAAACTGGAAAAATATGAAAAAATTGCGGTCTGCCTGATCTCCCCATTCGCTGCGAAGCTGCTGGTACCGGCCTTCTTCCTCATCCAGATGTCCGATTACACGCTGCCATAAATGAATACCCAGCCTTAACTCTGCCAATAAAAAAACAGCGCAGATTAAAATATTCCTGGTTAGAAACCCTTCAGCAAGAAAGAAGGTAATGATCGTAATCACTGGGAAATTCAACGCCCAGAACACATCCACAACACCGGCATTTTTAATCTTTTTCGCCCAGAGCCAAACCAAAACCATAATGGTACAGCAGGCAATTAATGAAATGAGGGCAATAAAAAGCAGATGTTGATAATCCATCGTAGGGTTCGGGGCTTAGGGTTAAAGGCTCGCATCTGTCGGGTTTTTCCTCAACATGTTGCTTAAATCCTATTTTTTAGTCAGCAATTCTTTAACACCCTCTCCTGGTTTTAGTTTGAATAAATGAACCAAAACGTAGGCCAGAGTGGCTATACTACCTAAACATACGAACAAAATTGTAATAGAGATTTTAAGAATAATACTTTTTTCCTTGTAAAACATCCACAGCGTGATTATCAGTATGTTAGCATAAAAATCCCATAATGTGGCGCGCATCCAGGGGATGCTACCCAAAAAATCCCATTGTTCAAACAGGTTGCTTTCCAAAGAGGTAGAGATCACCTTATAGCACATGAAGACCAAAAGTGCAGCGAACAGGATTTTGAGAAAATTAATCATTGAGGTTGTATATTTTCATCAATATACGACAACAATCGTCAACAGGATGTTTTAAAATGAAATTGGCAGGTAACAACAAAGCCCGTTAAAATTAACGGGCTTTGCTTTACGAAGTTATAAGCGATTCAATATCACGCTACTTGATATTCGATACTTACTACTTATTAAACCTTCCTGATTTTTATAATCCTCATCCAGTGTAACACTTTCATTACCGGATAGGTTGGATCAAATTCCCACCATTTGGTTGCAAAATTAGGGCTATTGGGTTTCTTGTGGTGATTATTCTGAAACAATTCACCCATTAACAGGAAATCCCATGGCAATGAGTTTTTGCTGTGATCTTCATTATCATGATTGGAATAACCATATTTGTGGCCACACCAGTTCACAATCGCGCCGTGTAATGGTCCCATCAAAAAGTGAATTGGCAATAGAATGTACAACCACCAGTGGTTGGCAAACATGATGTAGAAACCAATATAAAATAAGCCACAACCGATTCTCCATAACCACGAATCGCCAATGCGGTCGACCAATGGCCACTCCGGATAGTTCCCTCTGAATGCAGGTTCAGGTTCAATCTTAAAGTGAAGATAATTCATGTACATGTTTTTGGTGGCAATCATCATCCCGAAAACATCTTTGAAAAAATGCGGTGAATGCGGGTCCTTTTCTGTATCACTGTAAGCATGGTGCATTCTGTGCAGAATAGCATAAGCACGTGGATTTAAAAATGATGACCCCTGAGAAAATAAAAGGATTAAATAGAAAAACCGCTCCCAGAAAGGTTCCATTTTAAACATCTTATGAGATGAATAACGGTGGAGAAAAAAGGTCTGGCTAAAGAGAGAAGAAAACCAATGGCAGAGAAAAAAAATAAGAATTATCATGAATGTGTATATGCTTTAATAAACGGAATTAATTGACTTTTAGTTTTTTGCTGGTTAGTGATGTCAAAGAATACCGATAAAGCGAATGGTGTTTTATTTGAAAAAAGGCACAAGTGTTCGTCCAGTCGTGCCCTTTTCCATCAGGTGTTGAATATTTATTATCTGCCAAAATCGTCCTGAACGCGAACGATATCGCTTTCATCCGATGGGTTTGAAGCATCAGTATGTTGCCAGATCTCTGCAACCACACCCCAGTCATCTAACCCGATTAAGCGGTGGCGTTCGCCTTGCTGCAATTTGATCTGATCTTTTGGTGCATATTTTTTTACTTCACCTTCCTCGTCGGTTTCGCTGGTTTTGATACCAACAGTACCTGTTACCACTTGCCATATCTCGGCTCTGCGGTGGTGATATTGCCATGAAAGGCGAGTGTTTGGGGCTACAATTAAAATTTTAGGACTTAATTTACCACCAATTTTTAAGCTTTCTACATCTAATCCGTCAAAATAGGTATCAGCAAACTGTTGAGCCTGTGCTTCATCAATCACAAAAAAACCACCCCATGGGCGTGTTTCATCGCGGTTTACTACATTAAAACCCTCAATCTTTAAACGTTGTGCAACGTTGTCGAATATTTCGCTTTTGTCGTTTTCCATAATTGCCGTAAAAATAGCGCTTTGAAATGAAAAAAGAAGTTTCGGACAGCTTATTTTTTGGCGGGTAGTTACAGGGGGGAGGTTATTTTTCCTGGTAATAACCTATAAGGCCATAAAACCCTCTCCTACGCCCTGCTCGTCCATCCCTACAAAAGAATAATGTCTGGGTAAAAACCAGCCGATGGTTTGCATCACCCCTCTGTAAGTATCCTCATCGCTAAAATCTTTAGGGGTTATATTAAAAACCAGATCCTGAGAAGTGCCCTGCCCGTCTTGTTGTTCCCTTACCATTAATAACACTTTAGGTTGCTTTACGCCATTCAATTCCAGGAATTCGGCAATCACCTTTCTGGTTTGCAGCGGCAAGAGCGACTCAGATGGTTGCCCGATCATAATCTGCTCATTCTCAGCAATGGTTTCATCCGTTACTTTTTTCGAAAAGGGCGTTTCTGTATCCGTGTAAAAGGTTTGATTCAAATGGTAATTCACAATATCGCCATAGGTAAGCACCCAGTCGGCATGTGTTGACGAAGGATTTATGACCACACCATAACCGGCATCCAGCAGAAAGTCGTCTTTCATCTGATCGATAACATAACACTGAAAACTTTTATTAGGTTCGGGTAAAAACAACTGAAAATAGGGAAAGCCATCCGGCCCGGTGATGATTTGAGGTTCACCGCAGCGGAAACTGGCCTGCGCAATGTTCCCTAAAAATGCATCTACCCAAGCTGCATCCCGTTGTTCAGGTGCTACCTGAGTCAATTCATACAGCACACCTGTCTTGCTTAAATCTCCAAGATAGGGTTCTTTTGTCTGGCTTGCTTTGCCAACTTCCCGAGGTTCAATTTCCTCTTCCTTTTTCTTTAAAAAATCAAATATGCCCATTGAAATGCCAAGGTAAAAATTATAAACTGTATTAATAAACCTAACCGGGAAGAATTAATCCTCGACTTCTTTTTCTATTTTTTCCTGTGCCAGCGCCATATCTGCTGTATCTGCTACAGGTTTTTCATTCTCAGCAACAGCAGCAGGACTATATTGCAATTCTACACACATCGGAAAATGATCAGAACCGCAACTGCTTAGCCGCGTAATGCCACCAAGGGCAAAATCCTGCGAGCAGAAAATATGGTCGAGGGGAAAACGGAGAAAAAAATATTTTGCATTGAAGCTATTAAAAAAGCCCCTTCCGCGACGAGGATCAAGTAAGCCACTCACTTTACCAAATAACTCGGTGGTATAACTCCAGGCCACATCATTCAAATCGCCCATTACCACAACCGGACCGGCAATTTCTTTCGCTTTAGCGCCTACCAGCAGTATTTCCTTGTCCCTTTCAGTCGACCGTGGATTCTCCTGTGGGACAGGGGGCTCCGGGTGGAGGCAAAATAATTGTACACGCTGACCGGAGGGAAGAATTACCGTGGCTTCAATAGAGGGAATGTCTTCTTTGACCAAAAATTTAACTGATCCATCCACAATATGGAGGCGGGAATAAAACAGCATACCGTAGGTATTTTCCAAAGGCATACTCAAATGATGAGGGTAACGGTTTAAAAGCGGATCCATTTGCTTAGCCCACCAGCCATTGGTTTCCACCATCAGGATGACATCCGGATCGCATTCTTCGATTAGTTTATGGTAAGCAGTGTCATTGCGGTTATCCTGGAATACATTGGCGATAAAAAGCCTCAACCTTTGCGATTCATCAGGATTTTTCACTCCAACAATCTGCTTTTTACCCAGTTTGGTAAAAGGAAAAACAAGGTAAATCAGGTAAATGAGATTGACGGACAGCGCAGCAAGAAGGGCTATATCCCAAATGGACCCATGGGCGTACAAAAGACCAAAACAAACCAAGACCAGAAAGTTGATGACCAGTTTCTGCAGTCGGGGATATTCAAAAACCCGGAATATCCAAAAATCATGTCGGATAAAAGGAATAAGGGTAGCCAGAAGTAAAAACAGTCCGAGGCCAAAAAGAACGTCGTGCAGCATAGTATCAATACAGGTTTGGTTGTAAAATGATGGATACGACAAACCCATTGATCATCATATTGGCCTTTCAGGGCACTCTTTTCTTGTCGTTGGGAAAGGAACACCAAACCAGATTAAATGTTTGCTTCGAAAGGAAACATTATTTCAAAGCATGTATTACTGTACTAATTATTCTTGATTGGCAAAGGTGCCGGTGCAGTTGTAGGAATCATTTTCTCCCGTTCGTTTTCCTTTGGCTTAGGTAACCCTGAGTAATGGTAAGATTTTTCCGGATCTTCACAAACCGTATAAAAAACAGGCTTTGGCAGAATGTTACTGGTGATCACCGTGCCATTGGTTTTGGTTAGCTCTTGTTTTTGGAACCTACGTAAATAACGGTCATCACTAAAAGGACTACTTAAAAAGTATTCATCATTCTCTGGAGCGGTTTTACTGGTATACAGGTAGGTTGCCTGATCAAAATGATAATCGCCCTCATTTCTCAAAAAGGTTTGATAGTGCTTATTCGCTAATACACCATTTTGCGTAGCGATTTTTGATTGATGATACTGCTCCTTCATCTCCAGAATTTCCATCCATTGCTTCTGCTCATCTTCGTCAGCCTTATTTTTGAAGTATCCGGTGTCACCGCCATAGTTAGATAATTTGATTACTGCCAGCTTACCCTCCTTTGTAATTATCCCATTAAAATCTTCATTCTCTTTCTGACCAGGACTATATGCCAGGATGAAGTCATTATATCCATCACGGTTCTGATAGGTATAAGCTACCTTGTGACTATCGAGGTCCCTATTTACCTGCCCGTAAAGCGTAATGGTTGTAGCTTGATGAGGTAACTGATAAACGAAAGGCCCGTCGAAACAATTTGCATCTTCATTGAAAACCTGATGAATGCCATGCTCCGCAAAACGAATAAAAGTTGGGCTACGCCCGTCGAAACCCACAAAGTTGATTTTTGTACTGTCGCCGATAGATTTGTTCAATGTAGCATATACTTCGAATAGTTCAGATCTATCGGGATAAAAGTTTAACTCATTCTTATTAAAGCTATAACGGCCGAACACCGCAGTTGCATAGCCGTATAACATAAATTCGCCATCCTCGAAGAGACAAATCCCCTCATTACTTCCATACCTTCCTGAAACCTCTTTATAATCCATTTCTTTGTTACTACTTTGTGCAAAAGACAATTTTATTGCCATCAAGGCAATAAAAGCGAAAGCAAATATTTTTTTCATACTTGATAAAGATCCTGTTTAAGATTGAATATCACACGAATATAAACAATTATATCACCGATCGGTGTACTGACTAACATACGATTCTATTGCCTAAACATTTCTCGGACAAATCTGATCTGTTTTGCACCATTTTAGCGTTACCTGGGTTGAGATTCGGCTCTTCATTTACAGGGCATTTACAGGGCATTTACAGGGCATCTACAGGGGGTTATCAGGGAATTGCCCCTACTAACCCCCTACTACTCCCCTGTCAATCCCGCATCAAGCCCCTGTTAAAATAACTCCCTGGCTAAAAAAAATTCTGATCCAAACTCTCTTAAATATTATTGGTACTGCTTTGGATTTTATGTCACTTTGAGATCACCATATCTGATGAACTGGATGCAGATACCGCTTTAATTGCGCCAGTGTTCCTTCAGCCATTTGTAGAAAACGCTATTGAACACGGGTCGCACGGGCAGATTATCTGGAACAGAATTCAACCCATCCAGACGTATCGCATTAAAAAGTCTGGAGTTCATAGAAATCGTTTTGATAGAAGATATTCTTTACTGCCAGAGCGACAAAGGTTATATCTGCTGGCCAAGGCAACAGTATGGGCAGCAACCGAAATTCAATGTGCCAACCAGGCCTTCAACATTTCCAATGCCGATCTGTTTCGGTGGAATGAGCTTTGGCCAAAAATAGCAGCATATTTTGGTCTGCAAGTTGCGCCCCCATTCCACAAGTCGTTACAGACGGTGATGGCAGACAAGGAATTGCTCTGGACAGAAATGTCCAAAAAATATAGCCTCAAAAGTACATATGGTACGCTATCTTCATGGCCATTCGGAGATGCAGTGTTCTCGTGGGATTATGATTTTTTTGCTGATGGTACCAAAGCACGTCGGTTCGGTTTTCAAGAATTCATTGATACAGAAAAGATTTTTTATAGTCTTTTTGATGGGATGAAAGCAAACAAAATTATTCCCTGATGATATTTGGCCTGCACAATTAATTGCCGAATAAAAAGGCCAGCTTAACGTTTGTGAGGCTGGCTTTCGCTGTTGACTTACCTCAACATCCCCAAGAGTAAATCCCCTATACAAAACAAATGCAGGCAACATCCGTCAACCTGCATTGTCATCACTAACTAGTATTTAATTACACTTTCTTACAATAAGTTTTCTTTTTTCAACCACCCATCAATTGTGGTAAAAACTTCGGGAGTAATTGCTTCTTTTATCTGGCTATATTCTTGCTGCTCACAGGTAATGCAATGTTGCAGCAAATGATTCATCCCCGCTATCTGCTTGATGGTGACGTCCTTGTTGCCACCTTTTAAAGGCAAGTTTTTCCAATTGTCCAGGTTTACTTCAGATCTGACCATTAAATCCTTATCACCGTTTATGGCCAGGATTGGCACCCGTACTTTCGGAAGAAAATTAACGGGATCAAACTTCAGGAAATACCTATACCAGGGCTTCACTGCGTTCATGACATAGCTGTAAACCGGAAACCGAAAATGGTCAAATTCAATATTCAGGGTCTTGAAATAAACATCGTCTTTTTTCTTCCACTCATTGTAGGTATCATTTAATTTCTGCTCCATGTTTGCAGAATCGACGTACTGATAAGCCGTTTTGAACATCAGATTATTGATCTCATTAGAACGCTTTTTATCCACGTCACTGATCTTCGCGCTTGCCACAAGATCTTCGTTTTGAAACTTCAGGGAAGATTGTCCATCTAATGCCAAACCGGCCAGGCTAATAATGAAAGCAACATCTTTTGACTTCGACGCGGCAATGGCGCTTGCAGCCCCACCTTCACTGTGTCCAACCAAACCAATGCGTTTTAACTTTAAATCCTTGCGCGATTTCAGATACGCAATTGCTGATAGTGCATCATCAGCAAAATCGGCAGTCGTGGCAAGATCATACTGCCCTGTGGTTTTACCTATTCCCCGGTCATCCATCCTCAATACCGTTAAACCCTTCGCATTAAAATAGTCGGCCAGTAATTTAAAATAAGGGTGGCCGGCCATTTTGCCGTCACGGTCCTGAACACCGCCGCCCGAAACAAGAACAACCGCATTTCCACTAGTATTTCCCTTTGGCAGGGATACCGTGGCCCCGATTGTAATACTTTTATCTGCATTCTTAAATAATACCTCTTCCTCTTGCGCAAACAAATTTACAGATGTTAACACCAGGGCAACCAGCAATAATTTTTTCATCTTATTCTCCTTTACGTGCCAGTTCCACCATCATACTGATTTCATCAACCAATTCAGAAGGACTACCCATGTAGCCTACTTCAGAAAAGCGCAGCATTCCGTCTTTATCAATTACCATTTTATGCGGAATAGCACCCACTCCGAAACTTTTCGAAAAGTTCGCATTTGCATCAAATAAAACATTGAAATCATAATTGTTGTCTTTCAGATATTTGGTTACATATGCTTCATAATCTTTAATCCTTTCCTGCGTATCAACAAAATAGAAAACCACATCTTTATCGTTTTTGTACTTCTCTACAGCCATTTTCATTCCTGGAAAAGCAGCTTTACAAGGTGCGCACCATGAAGCCCAAAAATCCAAAACAATTACCTTACCTTTCAGGTCGCTGAGTTTTACCATCTTTCCCTGATTGCTTTTCACGTTAAAACCTGGAACTGCCTTTTTAATCATCGACTTTCTTACTTTGTTCTCCAGTGCTGAATCAAGTTTCACATCTTTTAAACTAGCTAAATAGCTATCATAGCCATTTTCACTTTTGTTCACCGAAATGTAGTTTTTCTTCAACATCTCCAGCATGAGTGGAGTCATCTGATTTTTCTTCATGCTGCTTTCCAGTGTAAACTTTAATTTATCGGACTGTCCGTTTCGCTCCTGTAAAATCGCGGTGACTTCATTGAGCGGGGAATTTCCGAATTCATACTTCTGTTGCGCTGCGTTAGCGAAGCCTAAAGCGTCTTCATCCTTTTTCAAATGCATCAGTATGTCGGCATAAACTCCGGCATTGTTCATGTAAACATCCATGAAACCGTCTGGTTTCATTTCACTGAATTGCAGTAGTCTACCCATAATCGGCCTTGCGAATACATAGGCTTCCTGCGCATTAAAGGTTTTAAGGGATACATAAGGAACATACATGCTCTTATAAAAGATATTTGCCAGACTGGCAAATGGCGCCAGAGCTACATACTTTTTGAAGGTTACCGAATCTCTGTCAACTGATGCCATAATGGCGATCGAACTGTAAAATTTGGAGTAATCAATCCAGTTCGCCTGATCAAAGGCCCTGTCGGCTTTATCCATTGGGTAACGCTCAAGGAAACTGATCATCGCCGGCAACAATTTTTTATAATCCCGTTCGCCATTCAGTGCTTTAGCGGCCGCTAATTTTTCAGGATTGAGGCGCTTAATCGCCGCAGAATCAATCCCTGCAATTACCCTGGCCATGGAGTCTGCGGCGGTTCGGTTATTAAGAACTTCCGCATAAACCTTTTTCATATTATTCAGGTCTTTCAGATTCTTATCCGGCAGGGAATTTATCAATGCAATATCTTTAGCTGCTAACGCTTTTGCCTTTTCCTGATCTACCTCTTTCAACACTTTCGAATGCGCATAGAAGATATCCCGCTTGCTTGACGGGACATAACGCAGTTGCTGCTGCATCCAGTATACCACAACATCATTACCGATGAGAAATTTATCTTTTGTGAAATCCGGAAACATCTCAGGCACTGTAGCGTTTCTTAAAAAAGCCCATCCAGCATATGCACCAGGCATATTTTTCCCTTCTTTATCAAACAGCAGCCATGCATAGGGCATGGTTTGCCCAATATCTGCTGTTGACCCGCTTTTAAACCTGAATGCCACCAGTGCAGCATTTTTTGGCAGGTTATAGTTTGCGGTCCAAAGGCTGTCTTTCTTTTCTAAAGCAAGTTCATTTTTGATCCATTTATAATCGCAGAACTGATAAACTGTTGCGGTTACATTTTTCTTTCCCTCCAGTACAGTGCCTTTAGGATTATAACTAACCCCAACCTGTTCACCTGCTACCGGTTTCTCTGTGCTCAGTTTAAAGTTTTTGTCTTGTGCAAAAACCGAAGCAATATTGATTGCAAGCGCCAGGGCGCCCGCAATGATCATTTTTTTCATAGTGATAAAAGTGTATTGTATTTGTGTGTTAAAAATATTAAAGGTTATAAGTTACCTGCACCTCTTGGCTTGGCAGATACGTCTGTTATCTTGCCAAATCCATCAAACCTGTTCAATGGATTAGGGTTAATGACTGCAGTTGTCGGATTGATGGACAGCTCATATAAACGGCCCTGTGTTCCATCCCAGGTTGCTACATACAGTAACCTTCCGTCTGCATCAGTGAGGTTAAAATTGGGTGTCGGTTTATAGACTTTCATACAAGTAATGGTTTCCCCGGCAGGCACCTGAAATCCAACCGTTGGGGTATTCTGTGTAGTGTAATCATACAGATATACCTTCGATGCGGTAGCATAATAGCAGATATTTGATGATTTATTTGCCTGATAGAATAAGGCGTTAGAAATCTCAGGCAGGTTAGTCATATCATAGCGGCCCACACCCAGTAAACCATCGTCAGACTTATTGAAGTTGATTACATATAAAGACCTTCCGGTTCCGGTTTTATCCTTAAAAAAGGCAAGGGTATAATTGGTAATTCCCCTATCCATTCCAACCATATCTTTACCAATACTGGTCAGGTTAAATGGCTGTCCGGCGTTGGCTGGCACCCTGAAATCGGTTATGGTACCTGCAGTAGCAGAGGCAGGCCTGATGAAACGGCCGTTCTTTTGGTCGTATCCAACTGATATCAGCGAACCTGATGCACCGCTTACTGTGAACGGTGCAAGATAATAGTCTCCTGTCAGCGCAGCTGAGTAAGAGGCCACCAACTGATCAGAGGCATTGGTGATGTACATTTTTCCATCATTAATCAGCGTTTCATAGGAACTGAGATCGCTCAGGTTATGGGCTTGCGGATTAATAAGTGTTCCTGGTCTTAAAAAGAGCGATTCATTATCCCTTAAAAAGGTAAAGTCATTTCCACTTACCCGCTGTAACTGGGAACTGGTGCCCACGGTAACCCAATTGGTTACAATTGCTGTAAAACTGGTTCTTCTGCTCGCGCTGATAAATCTACCCTCACCAGCCAGCGGGCTTCCCGTTGCCGTTAGGTATAAGTTTTTCAATCTTTTTTCGGGTACGCTCGCAATCGGCACCGCATTCCTGGTTACCAAAAAGTCTACATCACTGGTGGCGCCTTTACTATGAAGTACAAGCAAACCATATTCCATTCCTGCAGATACGCTCAGGTTAAAAACAATATTCGCCTTTGCTGCATTCTTCTTATCCGTTACAATAAGTTCTACAAAGTACAAGCCTAAAGGATCACCGATCGACACATTCAGTCTCCTGAGGCTGGAAATTTCTCTTGGGGTGTTCACCTGCCCGGTGGCAACGGTCTGTTTATAAATAATCCATTTGTAGCTCAATGAAGTGGTATCAATACCATTCATTTTGATTTTCGGTTCAATAACCAGATTGGCGTATCGTTCAATGGAATAACTTGCAGCAACTTTGGTGGTATCCAAAACCGGGGTATTTACGATTGTATAATCATAGTTACCCAAATCCTTTTTACATGACACGACTAAAGCGAGCAAAAAGCCCACACATATAAATAAGTATACTCTAAATGTCTTCATCTTTGTATTCTGTTAATTTGGAAAAGTTACCAGCACACCATTTTCATCCGTTAATGGAGTGGCGTGGCTCGAGTTATATGCGGCCAAGGCATCCTTTACACGCAGCTTAATATCATTCATCATGCTGTTGCTATATTCACCAGGATTAAGGGGTACCCTGCCGCTTTGCTGTAATGGAAAGTCGGCAATGCCGGTAACGTCGATAATGAACCGGAATTTAGTTTTACTATAGGTTCCAAAATAAAACGTCAGGCTGATCAAGCCATCCCAGTTGGCGGGCTTTACAATGTCATCGCTCCAGTTAAGGGTGAAAGCCTGATCTTCTACTACTCCCACTTTAAAGTCCTGAGAATCGGCTATGGTCAGATTAAGGGTTAAGCTGGCAGACTTTATTTTTGCTGTACGATAGAGCACCACAGGAAGCAAACCCTCTACCTGTCCTGCTTTAATTTTACCGTCGATAAAAGCATAATCCGTACCTTCTACGGCAGTAGTACCCTGCTTAATTGTTGCGCCTCTGAACACCCGGTCGGTAGCTGTTGCCAGCCCCATCGTTTTTACTTTAATCTTTATGGTATCTGTAACGATTGAAGATGCCAACGGAACAAAAGAAAAAGATTTCGACGTAATTCTGGTTTGAAGCAAATCAGTCCCCCGTTCAAAGAAATACAATCTTGGATCATTGGTATAGGTATCTACCTCCTTTTCGCAGGAGCTGAATAAGATTGCCATCAACGTGACAATTAATATTGAAAATGTCTTGGATTTAGTCATTGTTATATGAGATTATCTGTTTCCATACTGAATTTCCTGATCTGGTTTAGGGAACACGTAAAGCGCATTATTCCCTATTGTATTGGTGTAGGCAATGGTGCTTGCATTCACTCTTTTGTAGTAGTAAAAAAGCTGACCTTCACAGATAAACTCCCTGCGGTATTCTTTGAATATTTCGTTCTGAATCTGGGCGGGGGTGCTTGAAGAGGCTATTACCGTTGTTTGCCCCCTATTTGTCCTCACGTAATTCAAATAATCTACAGACGCCTGGGGATTGCTTGCTTTCAGGCATTCTGCTGCGATGTAGTACATTTCCGATGCCCTGATAATGGGCATTTTATTGCCGTAGATTACTGGTGCATTCGCATTGGGGATTAATTTTGTAGGGAATAGAATCGAGGTTACATCAGCAGTTCCTGTTAAGTAGAGCAAACGATAATCTGTTGAGGAATTATCCATTTCTGCACTGTAATTAACAGCACTTTTTCCTAGTAAACTGGTTGCAGTTCTGGTAAAGTAATTACTGGCATTGGTGGCAAGGGTATTGATGTTTAATGAAAAAATAATTTCATCCTGGAATAACCTGTCGTTGCCATTAATGATGTTTGCAGACTGGGCAGCAGGATATCTTCCAGAATTGATGACCTCCCGGGCGCAAATCAGGGCATTGGCCTGATCGCCGGCATATAAATATACCCTTGCCTGAAGTGCTTTTACGGCATAATAATTAAATTTATATATCCGGTCTCTGAGGTATCCGGTTGACGTTTTTCCCTGTAAAATGGGGTCTACACTTTTTAACGCTTCTGCTGCCACATTTAAATCAAGCTGAATCTGAGCCAGCACTTCACTCACTGAGGAAGTTGGCGTTGCCTTTGGGTCTATCGTTTTAACATAAGGAATCGCTGCTGCATTTGCTCCACCGGCAGATGCAGGAGCTGGAGCATATAGCCTTAGTAAATCGAAGTGCAGAAATGCCCTTAATCCATAGGCTTCACCTCTGATGATGTTCCGTGTGGATCCGGCGAATATGGAAGGATCAGCGGTATCAATGTTGGTAATAAGGCTATTGGTATTGGCCACGGCAGAATACAATCCTGTCCAGAAGTTATCCAGTCTGGTTTTTAATTCGAGCTGTGCATAATTATAGTTATAGCCCTCAAAACTCGCGTAAGGAGTACCCGAAATATTGGTGTATTGTTTGGCAAGAACATCTAAAGTTCCAAATGTTAATTCCTGTCCGTAAAGGCTATTTCCTGTCAGTTGCAGATAAACGCCTGTAAGCGCATCTTTAAACCCTTGCTCATTTCTAAAAGCAACGGTCGATTCCACTTCTGTTTTTGGCTTAACATCAAGCCATTTTTTACAGGAAGAAACTGATAATAATGCAATAAGCATTAAAACCATATAAATATTTTTTATCATCTTCATAATCTAAATCTTAAAAATTAGCCTGGACAGACATTGATACCGTGCGTGCATAAGGGTAATCCAAACCCCGTTCTGTTTTAACTGTTGCAATCCTTGCAATATCATTCAGGTTTAGGGCAACGCTGATCCTGCTCTTATTTCCAGGTCCGAGAAACTTGAGTTTATTGAAGTCATAAGCGATACTCACGGATGAAAAATTCAGTTCACTCAGGTTCTGAACAAATCTGGAGGTTGGTTTGGTGGGGGTAATATCAGCGATATCTTTATAAATTGCTGCCTGACCAGGAACTGACCAGCGTTGTTGTAAAGCACGTATATCTACATTGTAAATGAAGTCGGCATTTTCAACTTTTTGTACCAGGCTGGTATTATAGGCCTGTCCGCCAAGTCTAAAGGCAAAGGCGAAATTTACAGTCAGGTCTTTATAGCGTACGTTACTTCCAAATGTACCGTTCATATAAGGGTTGGTATCCCCCCCAGCCACATAATCCGCCGCAGACCAGATGTAAGTTTGTGAGCCATCTCTTTTTAGAAAGATTTCCTTTCCGTTGGAAGGATCAATACCCAATGAGGGAACAACCCAAATGGTAGACATCGATTGACCTGGTACATAACGTGTTGAGGGATTTTGTCTTAAAGCGCGCTCTTCGGCATTGGTACCGGTATTCAGTTTATTGGCATCTTCTGCAGTGTTCAGTTGCTCCAGAGAGCTGGATACCTTTCTTATCTTATTGGTATTATGTGCTGCATTTACAAAAACATTAACAAATGTCCTGGAGGCAGTGTTATTGTATACCCTTAAATTGGCACCAATCTGGAATCCCTGATTCCTCACTTCGCCTATATTCTCTTTGTAACTTGTAAAACCTGTCGACAATGGCAAAATTTGATCAGACAACAGATTCTGCGTATCCTTGATATAAAAATCGAAGCGCAGGCTTAAGCGCTGAAAAATACCAAGGTCCAAGCCTACGTTCTTGTCCATTACTTTTTGCCAGCGCAAATCCGGATTGGCCAAAGAAATGAGGTTAAAACCAACATCGCCGTTATAATTTTGTGTGGTGTTGTAACGATATGAAGTTAAGGCTTCATAAGCACTGAAATTCTGCGTACCGGTACTTCCTATACTCGCTCTTAACTTAAGCATATCCACTTTGCCTTTCAGGTTTTTCAGGAAGGATTCATTATGCACATTCCATCCTAAACCTGCCGACCAGAAACTTCCCCAGCGGTTATTGGCACCAAACTGCGAGCTGGCATTTGCCCTGTAACTCAAGTCGGTTAAAAACCGGTTGTCATAAGCATAGTTCACAGCCGTGGTTACCGCCATTGTACGGGCAGTGTTTTCCGACCCTGTAGGTTTAGATCCCGCAGCAAATCCACCTCCTGCAGAGATAAAATCCAGATTATCGTTAGGAAAACCAACTGCTGTCATCCCATTGATGTTGGTAATGTTCTGCGTGATGGAATAAATGGCATTTGCAATCGCCTGATGCTTCCCCTTGTTCAGGGTGTATGCCGCACCAATATCACTGCTCACCCCAGAATTTCTGCCATTGGTAATGGTATACTGTCCCCTTTGCTGATACAAATCTGAGTTAACAGGGATGGAAGCATAACGGGTATTGTTAGCAGAAATGTAATTATCGGAGCTGTTATTCTGCAGATTAATCCCTACCCGACCCGTAAATCTCAGTACTGCTGATGGCCGCCATTCAGTATAAAAATTCTCTACAATATTCGTGTATTTGCTGTTGTCTTTAGAATTCAGTTCACCATTGTAAAGCGGGTTATATACTGTTGTCCCAAAATTGGTATAGGTAGGAATCAGTCGCCCAAATTCATCTCGGATTCTCCAGTATGGGTTCATTTTGGCATATTCGGCGAAAGATCCGTAAGGTGAATTATTGGCATTGTTACGATCTATCGTCAGGATATTATTAAAGGAAAACTTCTCTTTGACATAAGATAAATTAACCGAACCACTAATGGTTTCCCGGTTTGACCCCTTCATTACACCAATGTTATTGTTGTAACTCATGTTTGCTGAGTATCTCAATGACTGATCACCACCATCTACCATTACGCTGTGGCGTTGGCCATAACCATTCTGCAGAGGCTGGGAAAGCCAGTAAGAGTCCACTCCTTCCAGTGCAGCCTTCTGGTTGATGGCATACTGCGCTGTGAGGGTTGATTCATTGACCGGGTTCGCAGAGATATATCTTCCGGCGAGCGTTTCTGCCTGGATCTTCTCTGCTGAATTGGTGAGTTTATAACTGGATAAATCAGGAGCGGTAAAGTTCAAACTTCCAGAGTAAGATACCCGAAGCGCGCCGGGTTCAGGCTTTATGGTTTCTACGACTACCACACCATTACCAGCCTTCGACCCATAAATGGCTTTTGCAGAAGCATCTTTTAATAAGGTTACGCTTTTGATCAGGTTAATATTTAGGTCGTAGATTCTTTGTAAAGTCGTTTCGAAACCATCCAGGATAAAAAGCGGTAAATTTGGCGCATTCGCAAATTCGTCGCCCACGTTTGGAAAACCGGTTTGTCCGCGCATCTGCACATCTGGTAAATTATTGGGATTAGATCCGAGGTTATTATTTTCCACAATCACAAAAGACGGATCTAAAATGGCCAGACCCGCGATCAGGTTTTGATTGGTAACCACCTTTAGCTGAGCATTGTTAAAAGTAGACGTAGCCCCGGTCGAGGTTCCGACCTTGCGGTCGAATAGCCCGTTATTGATCACCACTTCATCCAGGTTTTGCTGGTCTACCTCCAGCTGGATAAATCTGAATCCACCAGACCGAACCGTTACCCGTCTGGTTTTATAGCCCACAAATCTGATTTCCAGCACTGCGTTCGAGTCTGGAACAATGAGTGAGAAATTTCCGACACTATTGGTCATCGAACTGATTTTTGTTCCGACAACCCAAACACTCGCGCCTGGAATTGCCACTTTCTTTTCATCAGTTACTTTACCCGAAATCTGGATCTCCTGGTTAGTAAATCCTGTAGG
This sequence comes from Pedobacter frigidisoli, assembly GCF_032678525.1. Classification (GTDB taxonomy): domain Bacteria; phylum Bacteroidota; class Bacteroidia; order Sphingobacteriales; family Sphingobacteriaceae; genus Pedobacter; species Pedobacter frigidisoli_A. Next base: position 135,748 of record NZ_JAVTSE010000001.1, on the reverse strand, counting down.
GACCATGGGATTAGCGTTGTTAAGCTGACCCGCCCTAACTGGTACTTTTTTAGTGATTACTATATGCCGGTCGATCTGTTTATAAGTTAAATTCGAGTTCGCCAACAGTGCCGATAGCAGCCTGTCGAGGGTAGTGGTGGTTTCACTTAAGTTCAATAATGGGATTTCACGAATTTCCTCATCGCGATAAATAAAATGGAAAGGTGTTTGTTTTTCTATTTTTTCGAGTGCCTGCGAAAGGCCCTCCCTGTTTAATTTCAGTTTTACGCGTACCTCTTCCATTTGCTGTCCTCTAACGGATGACGCAACCAGCATTTGTGCTGATATGGTGAGGACAAGGATGATAAACGAAGTGATACGCATAAAATCAATTAGTAGTTTTTTATGGATACATTGGACATAGCAGTCCCTGTACTTTACTGCAATTGCAGAAAAATTCATATATTCGAATGTTGGTGTGATTTAAATACCTTATGAGAATTACATTAAAACAGGCCTATCATCCAATCTGGGATGGCCTGGGAGGGTTCTGCACTAGTTCCATACAGCGAATATGTAACTAAAGCAGGGCCTTTTTACTTAAGAGGGTACAGGTTGGTTCATTTTAGTTTTTTGGTTTTATAGTTACAAGTTTGGTTGATTCGTTGAAAGTGTACTCAGCGTTATTAAAATCACAGATCAAGGTTAGGATCTCTGTTAGGTTCTGATTTTCAAAAAGTTTGGTTGTGAACTGCTGCTTGGCTAACTCCTCGTCTTTTACGATAATTTTGACATTGAACCGCTGCTGCAAGAAATTTGCTGCATGGCCAACTGTGATGTTTGTAAACACCAGGTCGCCATTACTCCATGAACTGGTTTTCTTTGCATTAATCTGATGGATGGTCGACTCATCTCTGGATTCATCATAAATAACCTGTTTGTCAGGCGTTAACATCCCGAGCTGTTTTCCATTCCTTGTTACCCCTACCTTTCCTCGGGCAACGGTCACAATGATTTTACCACCGTTCGCATTCACCTCGAATGCGGTTCCCAGCACCTGGGTGATAACAGACTGCGTTTTAACCCTGAAAGGGTGGTGATCAATATGTTTGACATCGAAAAAAGCCTTTCCTTTTAAATTCACCTCCCGAACAGGTACTTTACCTGGAATTGAGCGATAGGACATGGTACTTCCCGCGCTCAGAATTACCGTACTGCCATCTGGCAGCTGAATCAGTTCATTAGTATTGGTTGATGAGTGGTAGGTATAATTCGCGGCATTTTGAACAACCTGATGATTTACCCTGAAAAGCCAGAATGCAACAACCGCTACAACGAGTATCGCAGCAATGGAAGCTACCCATTTGAAATCAAACCGGAGTCGTTTAACGGGAACCGGAGCAGCAATGGATTGATCGATTGCGGCAAATAGTAATTTCCCACGGGCCTGTTCATCACCCATCTCCGTTTCATTCCATGTTTTGCTGGTTTGGAAAGAATTGAAATACCTGATATAAAGTGCCAGTTCCGCCTCATTGGCGGATCCATCCTTAATTTTGTCCGTTAGTTGAAAAAATTCCTCTTTTTGCATTTGAAAGCCGCTATAAACGATAACTAAATGAGCTTTAGTAACCGTCATTTAACATTAAGGCGTTCAATTACAGGCAAACCCCACAAACAAAGCAGGAAAAAGTTTTAAATATTTTATTTTTTTTCTCTGAAGCAAAGAAAAGACTAAAATAAAGCGATAAAAATATGGTATGAAGTACCTATTGACGACTTGAAACGCTTTAATGCTATAGTCATTTGTCTTTCTACAGCCTTTTCTGTTATACCTAACCGCAAAGCAATTTCTTTATTCGACAGGTGATGGTTTCTGCTTAAATCGAAAACTTCCCTGCATCTGTCGGGAAGATCGGCAATAAACTGGATGATAATTTTTCTGAGTTCCTTTACTTCGATGTCGCTGGTCACATTATCGAAAGATGCTTCAGCCTTCTCCAGGTGATCGAGAAACACCTTGCCAACTTTAACTTTACGGATAACATCAGTTACTTTGTATCTTACTGCCGAGATGAGGTACGATTTCAGTGATACAATCTTCAGCTCTCCCCTTTTGGTCCATAACCAGGTAAAAATATCCTGGTTAATATCCATACAGGCATCATGATCTTTAAGGATATTAAATGAGGCAACATACATTGCAGACCAGTGCCTACGGTATATTTCATCAAGCGCGGCTTTATCGCCATCGTTCAACAGGTCGATTAATTTTTCATCAGGAAAGTCTGTAAATAAGTTTGTCAAACCTTGCAATCAGTTATGGGAATCATCCCGGTTGATATCTTTCTACTGCTGAAGCGGGCACCGCGGATCGTATTCTCACTTCTTCTGCTAAACTAATAATAATTGTTAATAAATCATGCATTAGCCCCATTAGATCAGATATTATAGCTGAAAAGCACCTGTCTTTCCTGAGCATGCTACTGACAACCGGATCAGTTACCAGTAGCAAACACCAGGAGACATATTAATTTGCGGATGATTTTTTCGCTTTTTCGATACTGAAATCACCTTTGATCAGCATTTCGATAACCGGTTCAGTAATCATATCCGGAGAGGTTTGCCAAAGCAGCTTGTTTCCCTTTATTACGAAGGTTTGGGGTATAGCATTCACGCCTGCCGGCTTAATCCATTCCTGTTCAAAGGCACTGCCTTTTCCTCCGCCCAAGGCAACGTCAAAACTCATCATTTTATCATTGGCTTTCACGAAATCAAATACTTTTTGACGGTCATCTTCCATCACGTCTTGCGCTATAAACACTACTCCCCGGTTTTTAAACTTCGATGCCATAGCATTAAAATGGGGCATTGCGGCAATACAGGGCTTACACCATGTAGCCCAAAGATCTATAATGTATATTTTGGATGGATCAAACTTTATAACGGCATTTCCCTTAATCCATTCCACCTTTGGATAGGTGTTAATGGTATCTCCGACATCCAGATATTCCCGTTTTGGAGATTGGGCATATACATTCATGATCATAATTACCATAAATGCAATTATCAATATTACTTTTCTTTTCATTTTTATTTGATTAACTGCATAAGTTCCTGACCCAAACCGGTATCATTTAATTTAAGCTGGCTTGCCAGTATCTTACCATCCTCCCCAACAAGCAGTGCACTAGGCATGGTATAGTATGTCAAACCGTAAGCTTTTGCCGTTGGGCTCACACTTCCCGCATTGTTCACACCTCCGATATCATTCAGGTTCATCCAGTTAAAGTTCGATCTTTTTATTGTTTCCATCCAGTATGAATCCGGCCTGTCGTCATAACTATAATAAACAGTTACCATTACCGTATTTTTGTCTTTCAAGGCCCTATTAATACGGCCGAGGTTAAATGCAAAAGCATCATAGTTCATAAAATCAGGCGTATAAAAGCAAACGAATACATTCTTTCCCTGAAGTGAGGAAAGCGAAATTTCTTTGCCTGCTGTGTCCTTAAGTTTGAATTCAGGTGCAGGTTGTCCGGGCACAAGTTTTTTCGCTAAATCAAACTTCGCCTGTATCTCCTTACCGGCAAAGGTATTTCTAACCGCAGGGCTGAATTTTTGGAACTCTGGCTCAAAGTTAGAACGAAGGGTTCCCCGATGCTTTGATCTCCAGATGTCCAGGGAGAGAAAGCTGTTAGGGTTATCTTTAATGAAATTGCTGTCGATTTTCCCTGTTTTGGCGAATTCTGCATTCATCTCCAGTCTGGCAGCATCCATTGCTTTATTATCTCCTTTTTCCTTATAACCGGCGATCAATGTATTCAGTGAATCAACACGGGCCTGCACCGGCTTGTAAAGCTCGAACCTTCTCTGATAATCGGCCTGTGTTTTCCCGCCTTTGATGACAGCTGTTTTTGCGCCTGCAGATCCCGTGATCAGGATCTCGCCGGCATCGATAAAAAAGTCGCGAACGTCAAGACTCTTCACATTTTGCATGGTCGTCATGGCAGGTGGATCTACACTGATCCGCGCATAGGCCGGATCTCCGATCAGCCCCTTAAAAGTAAATTTACCCATTTCAGCTTTGGTGGAATCTTCTACACTTACGCCATTGTTCTTGTAGGATAGCAAAACTTTTTTACCATTAATCTCCGGCGAAAGCTGCCCTTTGATGGTAAATTTGTTCTGTGAAAAGGAAGCTACTGAAAACAGTAGCAAACTGAAGGTAATCGCTAAGCGCATATTAATTTTTAGAATATTCATGATCATGATTTAAGGATTATTGGTAAAGCCCGGATTGGCATTCATTACGATTGGCGGTAGCCTTAGCGTAAGCCTTTCCTTAGGCAGATTAAAACTGGTAATATTGCTAGAAGTCTCGTCATTATAAATGATATGAGAGAATGTCTCGCCTGAGAAAATAGGATCGATGGAGCAGCGTCGCATATCAAACCATCGGTATCCTTCCATTGCGAATTCCCTTGTACGCTCCTGGAAGATAAACCTGATCAGTGACTCTTTATTGGAAACAGCCTGAGCGGGAACACTGGCAACATTTACCGGCATTCGGTTTCTGCGAAGCAACTCCACATCAGAAACTGCGGCTGCAAGATTATTCAACCTCGCATTTGCTTCCGCCCTTAGCAGATATAATTCAGCCAGTTGCAATCCAAATTTTGAATAATTAACTGAATACTTGGATAGCCTGCCCGAAGGGTTAGGTGTGGAATACGGAAAAAATGCGCCATAAAAGTTCAGTCTCAAATCACCCGGAGCAAAAAGGGCCTGTGCCTTCGGAGATAGTACAACAAAATCATTCCCAAACTCGTTTCCACTATAAGGTCCATTGTAAAATGTTTTCGCCAGCACTGATTCTGTTACGTCGTCATAGTTTATCCCAGGAGAATTATTCGGGCCATTGTAGCCAATTGGATCAAACTTTCCGCCCGAAGCAAACTCCACATTATAATCGTAGAGTTTAGCAGGCACGGCCTGGGCGGAAGCATCAGTCAAAGCGGCATTAAACATTGCCAGGGCCTCCGCATTTCTACCCATGTAGAGATAAACCTTAGCCAGCATACCTTCCGCAGCGGGCCTTGAAAAACGCTGGGCGAATTTATTGTTCTGGGGCACTTTACCGATGGCGTCGTTGAAATCCTGAATGATAAACGCATAAACTTCAGCAACACTGTTTCTGACATGTCCACTTAAATTGATATCGGCTTCCCGTATGATCGGAAATCCAGGATCCTGTGCAGCGGTAGCCGGATTGTAAGGCTTTGCATATATATTGATAAGCTGGAAATAAATCCATGCCCGGTTAGCCAGCGCTTCTGCTTTCAATGCCATCTTCTGTTCGGCGCTACCCCCGGTAGATTCCCCGATCTCGTTTATCACCTTATTTACCGTATACAGGTTGCTGCTGTAAACTTTAAAATCAAAGGTATTATCCTGTGCCCTGAAAATATCTGCTTTATAATTGAATGCATTCTGGCTCATTGGTGAAGCTGATGAGAAGTAACTGCCTTCTGCAGCTACATCGTCGCCCATAAGCACCATCGATTGCCAGCCACCTGCAAAAGAGTAAAGATATAGATCCGGAGCGTTCATGATCTTCTCATAATCGTCGGTTGTGCGGGCCACTAACAGGCCTTTGGGAACTACCTCAAGAAAAGATTTTTTACATCCTGCTATCAAGATCAGCAACAGGAAGCAAGATATATATTGGTATATTTTCATCATCGTAAAATTAAAAGGTAAGGTTTGCACCGAAACTGAAACTGTGCTTAAAGGCAGGCATATTTCGTCCTCCCTGATTGAACGATTGGTATTCAGGATCTATACCGAAATCATTTGCTTTCCAGATCATGAAGTTTCCGGTCTGTGCGAAAAGCGATAAAGACGCTACATGCAGGCGGTTCAATAATTTTGGTCCCACCATGTAATTCAGCGTAACATCTCTGAGTTTGATATAAGATGCACTCACCACATTGATATCAGCATAGGTGTAATAATCAATATTTCTCCTGCTCACATTTACGCCTGCACTGGCCACATACGAGGGGATATTAGTCAGCAATTCATCCCCCGGTTTTTTCCATCTTTCCAGAAACTCCGGGCTCAGGTTACCTCCAAAACTACCAGTGCCGTAATCGATTCGTCCATAAAAATAACGGTTAACGTCCTTTCGCATCAAGTTGCCGAAATTATAGATCATGTTTGCGGTAAGTGAAAGGTTCTTATATCGAAAGCTATTACTCAATCCACCATTAAATTTTGGAATAGTAGTACCCATATATATCAGATCGTCGGCCGTAGCAACTTCAGGGTCTTTAGTTACGGTTCCATTTGCCAAACGGATTTGCGGATCACCAAGTGCGTCCAATCCGGCAAACTGGTAGGCAAACAAGGGTTGTATGCCGTAGCCAACTACATAATTACTATTAATTCTACCATTGGTGGTAAGCTGAGTAGGCTGGGGAGTTGAATAATTGAGCAGGCGATTTCTATTCAAACTGAAGGTTAATCCTGTAGTCCAGCTAAAATCTTTAAGCTGCAAATTTCTCGAATTCACAGCAACTTCCAATCCGCGGTTGTTCATGTTTCCAAGGTTACCACGAATGATAGATGCGCCGTTGACCGGATTGAGATCTACCTGCCCAAGAATATCAGTGGTTTTCTTATTATACAAATCAATACTTCCGCTAATCGCGTTCTGCAGCACACTAAAATCTACCCCAATGTTAACCGTCGCCGTTTTTTCAAAGGTAAGCTGGTTATTGGCCAGGCCGATCAGCGAGTAATAGTCACCAGTTACATTGTTGCGTCCAATCTGAATCACATCTCTCGATGAACCGGCACCGATGAATGGCGAATTACCAGTAATCCCATACGTGGTGCGAAGTGCCAGATTATTGATCCAGGTACGCTTCTCAAGGAAGCTTTCTTTACTGATCAGCCATTTAGTACCCACGCTGAAGGTTGGTTTACGTTGCTTGCCTTTTTCGGAACCAAACAGATTGCTGTAATCCCTCCTGATGCTGGCATCCAGCATGTACTTTTCGTTCAGGGTGTAATTAAATAATCCGAAAAAGGATTCATTCCGGTTAAGCTGCTCAAAAGTCTCAAATGGTTTTTCGTTAAAAGTACTTCTGAAAGATGATACTGCACCAAAAATTCCCTGGCTCAGGGCCAAATAGTTTACGCTCCCGGAAGTCAACAGATCAAGATCATAACCCCGGGCAATAGTTGTTTTGTTGGTTGCCAGTTGCTCGAGCGCTTCATGGCCGATCTGAACATTCATCCTGTCCCGTCTATCCCTTAGCGCCATTGTATAAATCAGCTGGTTTCGTAGCGTATAATTTCGCTGATCAATATTTACTGTTTTATAGGTTCCTCCAGACGTAGGTAAATAATATACGGGAACATCGTTCGCAGTCCTTGCAACAGTGAAGCCCAGCAGTTCCCTTCTGAGTTCGTAGGTTTTACTATCATTATAAAGGTGGCTTGTGGAGGGAGCTTTCTGATAGCTGTATGTACCGTCAAAGCTTAGTCCTTTCCAAATTTTTAAATTTACATTCCCGGTGAGATTCACTGATAGGGCATTTCCCTTTATAAATCCCATACTGACTTCGTCCAAAGGCGAGTAATCCAGATTGATCCGGCTTCTGGTCTGGTAATCTTTTCTTACCTCTGGTGAAAGTCCCTGAACATAATTCATTTGCAGGTTGTTCCCTGCGTCATTCTGAAAGAGCTGATAAGGAATAAAATTGCTTCCGATTACAATACTTTTATCGCTACTGGTTATGGTATTGTTTAATGCGGTGTTCAGACTAATCCGAAGGCTGCTGATGGGCATAAAAGTTTGGTTGATGTTTAGCCGATATGCACCATTCTGATCTCCCGGATGGCTACTGGTGGTATTAGTATAAGAACCAGAAGCATAGAAATTGTAGGCTGATGTCCCACCCGAGGCAGAAAGCGTATGGTTGGTGGTGAAAGCATTCCGAAACAACAAATCCCGTATCTGATCTTTGTTGTTAATATTGCTCAGACTATCCAGACTGCGCTGTGCCTGAGCCGCAGTGATCAAACCCCGGTTCTGGTTATAGAGGATTTGTTCGTGTGGTGCGATTACCGAGGTGCCAATGGCTGCATATGGAAACGCAGCGGGATTAAACAGCTCCCTTGCCGTTTGTATGTATTGAGCACTGTTCATCATTGGAACATACTCAAGATCCGGTTTACCGAACAGCGATATGTTGCCTGAATAGCTGATTTTTATGGGTGTGCCCGCAGAAGCCTTCTTCGTTGTAATTACGATTACACCGTTTGAAGCCTTTACGCCCCAGATCGAAGCTGCTGAGGCATCTTTCAATACCGAAATATCCTGCACGTCATCCGGATTGATCACCGACAGGTCAGTCACTGGCACCCCGTTCACCACGTAAAGCGGATCGGAATTTGCCTGAACAGTCGATCTACCCCTGATGATACTTTGTTGGGTGTTCCCGCCCCCAAACTGTCTGTTTCCTGTCACACCTTTCGGCCCGGCAATTACCGTTACTCCGGCAACTAACCCGTCCAGCCTGGAAACCAGGTCTTGCGTGGCCACCCTGTTCTGATAAATCTGCATATCCGGTTTTCCAAAAGATCCCGTTGCCCGTTCACGGGAAAGGGTTTGGTAACCGGTAGAAACAACGGAAACCTCATCTATCATGTTGATTTGCTGATTCAGCATGACTACAATTTCGGACGCTGACTTAACCGTCAGTGTATCAGACCTGTAACCGACATAGGAAACCACAACACTTGCATCCCTCGGAATCCTCGAAAACACGAACTCACCGTTCGTATCGGTAAATCCCATCAGGCCTGCCTCTTTTGAGGTTACACTGGCGCTGGGTAATACCCCGCCTTTTTGATCCTGTACCCGGATTTTAAGGTCAATTAAGAAGGCTTTATTTTCTGTTTTAACCCGGTTAATTACTACGATAATCCTGTTTTCTATGCTATAGTCGAACGGCTGACCGCGAAAACATTCATCCAGAACTGTTTTTAAACCGGCATCTTTAATCTGAATGTTTACCCGTTTCGAGCGCGCTACCTGCTCACGGTTGATCACAAAATCAAATCCAGTCTGCTTGCGGATGTCCCTTAGTACCTCACTCAGGGGAGCGTCTTTTTTTGATAAGCTTACACGCTCGTTCTGCGCAAAAGACCATGCCGGAAGCAGCAGAAAAATGAACAATAAACAATATAGCCAGGAAGATAAAGATCCCGGGGCTACGCCTGCATCATGACGGATCTTTTGAAATAAGGAACCTGACTGATGGACATGATTAGTTGGATCATACCCATTTCCATGGTATTTTTTATACATTTGTTTGGTTGGTTTTAGTTGATAATAGTGTTTGAACAATTACTCATCTGTACCGGCCTTAAACCGGGGGCGCCTCCAACGCTCCCGCTTTTTACCAGTCCAGGAATATTCCATTATGGCATAACAGTTACCCTCCTTCCTTCCAGTTTAAAGTGTATACCCTGATTCATGGTTAGCGCTTTCAATATTTCGGAAAGCTTTTTCCTTCTTGAGATGGTACTATAAAATGCTGCATTATCCTGCTCCCCATCATATACTACCTCTACGTCATACCACCTTGCTACCTGCCTCATTACTGTGTGCAGATCTTCGCCGTTAAATACAAAGTCATCATTTATCCAGGCATTTGCCTGTTCTTTATCAGCCTGCGAAACGGTAATTCCATTTGTATCAAAATCTGCCTGTTCTCCAGGTTTAAGTATTTTAGCAACTGTTGTATTGCCAGAGATGCGTACCGAACCCGATAATAGCGTTGTCCTGATGTGCTTTTCATTAGGATAGGCTTGAATATTGAAATGTGTTCCCAATACCTGCACAGTTTGCCTTTGAGAATTCACCAGAAACGGGTGTGCCTTATCGTGTGCCACTTCGAAATACCCCTCCCCTGATAAGGTCACTATACGTTTTTCTTTGTTCCTGAATGAGAGCGGATAGGTTAGCCTGGATGCTGCGTTAAGCCAGGCTTTTGTCCCATCAGGAAGAACGATCGAAAACTTCCCGCCATTTGGTGTTTCAAGTGTGTTGGTTGCATCCGTTGCCTCCCGACCCGCAGAAACTTTGTACACCACCATACCATTCGGCGATTTTGATATTTCAACGCCGGGCTGGGCAATACCGCCTTGTTGTAAATGATCCAGGCTAATCTTTTTCCCATCAGCAAGTGTGAGATAAGCCTTTTCCCCTCCAGGGTCGATATCATTCTTGTATACGCTTCCTACCTGACCGGAAAGGGGTGCCTTGTTCTGCATAAAATAGAGTCCACCCAACGCCAACAGTACGATTGCGGCAGCAGCAGCAATTTTAGCTTTCAGCGAAATAACCCGGGGTTTATTGGCTTGCAATGACGGCTCTACCTTACTCCATATCTCTTCTGAAATTTTTTCAAGATCGGCCGATGAGTACTTCCCGGCCGTTTCTGAGCGGTAGTAATAGAGCCAATAGCGAATGGCTTCCATTTCGGATGCATTGCAGGTTCCATTTTTAAACTTCTCAAACAATTCTTCAGCTTCGCTTTTTTGCATTCTCGTGTAATTCTATACCATACATTACACGTTACTTTGGGTAATCGGGTAGAGAAGGAGAAAAAAAATTAAAGATTGATGAAATAAACTGAAAAAATAGCAGCCCCAAGTCTTTTCCGAAGAATTTTTAATGCATTTTTCATCTGCGTAGCAACGGTATGCTCTGATAGATTAAGTTTTAAGGCAATTTCTTTGTTGCTTAAATACATTTTGCGCCGCAATTCAAAAACTTCCCGCATTTTATCAGGTAAGTTTGAAATTTCCATTTCTATCATTGCAGAAATATCTTTTTCGCGAATCAGATGGTCAGCAGAAAGATTGGATTGTCTGTTTAATGAATGCTGCAAAGAATTGATATATTCATCAGTGACGCCCTTTCCACGGAAAATGTTGAGCACTTTATTCAAAACTGACCGATATAGATAAGGCGCAAGGGGGGCACTTTCGATAAGTGTGGCCCTGTTGTTCCACAAGGAGATAAACACTTCCTGAACAATATCTTTCGAAGCTTCCTCATCCTGAAGCTTTTTCACCGCAAATAGAAAGAGTAGTGCTTGGTAACGACCATATATTTCCCCAAATGCTTCCTTACTATCCTGCTTCAGGAGTAAAACTAATTGCTGATCATTGTATGGAATATTTGCTGACATGTGTGGCGATGACGTGCGAATCTACAAAATAAATCAATCTGAAATATTAATTGGTTGGATTGAAAGGAATAGATAGACAATTTTAGCCGTATTATAAAGAAAAAAAGCAGATCAGCTTTTCCCCTCTGCATAAAATTTACCGATCATACTTGGCAGCACAATAAGCAGCAATGGCAAGGCTACGATAAAACCACCGATCACCGCAATTGCCAAAGGCTGATGGAGCTGTGCGCCAGCACCTATTCCCAATGCCAGTGGCATCAGGGCAATTATAGCACCCAGCGCAGTCATCAGTTTCGGCCTAAGCCGGGTGGAGATGGCAAAAGTAATGGAATCATCTACCGATTTATGTATGAGCGACTCTTTGAACTGCAGGAAAGTAAATATGGCGTTCTCGCCAATGATTCCTACAATCATGATCAGCCCGGTATAACTGCCTACATTTAGTGGCGTATTTGTTAGAAACATCGCCACATAGCTACCTGAAATACCCAAAACAGCAATCAGCAGGATCAGGAAAGCAATTTTAAAATCTTTAAAAAGAAATAGGATCACACTAAACACCAGCAAACTGGAAGCAATCAATATCGTCAGCAACTGAGAAAATGATTGCTGCTGTTCTTTATAAGCACCACCATATTCAATATGATAGCCTGAGGGCAGGTTTACTTTAGCGTTGACGGCGGCCTGGATGTCTTTCATCACACTGCCCAAATCCCGGTTATCCAGCCTGGCTGTAATGGCACCGATCGTTTGCAGATTCTCCCGTTCCACCTCTGCGCTGCCTTCTTTTAAATCTACTTTAGCCAGGTTGTGAATGGGGATTGCAGATCCGTTGGGCAAGAAAACCTTCTGTCTGGAAATGTCAGCAATACTAAACTTCCGGCTTCCAGGATAAACCATTCTGATGGATGAAAGCTGCTGCTTATCATAAAGATCCCCGATCAGGTTTCCCTGCATCGCCGTTTGCACCTGTAGTTGAAAAGAAGCCGGAGTGATCCCATATTGGGCAAGGAGGCTAAAATCAGGTTGTATATTTACCGTCGGACCTGAAAGTACGATGCCATCAAAAACATCGGCCGTGCCACTTACTTTGGACACCAAATCTGCTACCTGCCTGGACAGGCCTTGTAGTTTCGTTTGGTCGTTTCCAAAAATCTTGATCTCAATGGGTTGGGTAGCACTCATCAAATCACCCAGCATATCGCCTATCACCTGACCAAAATCAACTACTAGTGCTGGTTGCGTGCTTTCGATATGTGTTCTGATATCCGCAATCACCTCATCTGTCGTTTTCTTTCTGTCTGGTTTTAATTGGATCAGGTAATCTCCGGTATTCGGTTCCGTGATAAAGAAGCCCATCTGTGTGCCGGTTCTCCTTGAATACGCCTGAACGTCGGGAATCTTCACTATTTCTTTTTCTACCTCCTTCAACATCCTGTCGGTCTCTTCCAGTGAGGTTCCCGGCGGAGAAGCATAGTCGAGCACAATGCTGCCCTCATCCATTTCAGGCAGAAAGCCGGTTTGTAAGCGAGGCAAGACCAGGAAAATGGAGGCAATGAGCACCAGGATAAAGATTAAACTGATATACGGCCGTTGAATAAAGTAACGAACCCAATTTTGGGGCTTTACTTCATGCACAAGTGCTTGTTTTCCTGATGCGTTTTTGTGCGCATCCCTGGTGAGAAGCAAGTAGATCACGGGAAGTCCGATCCAGGTGACAAAAAATGAGCAGACCAGGGTAATGATCATGGTATTGGTCATCACCTGAAAATAGGAACCCGCAACGCCTGTCATCAATATGAAAGGCACAAAGATCACAATGGTACTGATTGATGAGCCAAGCATAGCTGGAAAAAGGTAGTGAATTGCCCTGCCAAGTAAAGGCACAGTAGGCTCATCAGGATGCTCTTCATGTATTCGGTGAATCTGCTCCACCACTACAATGGCATCATCAATAATTAACCCTATCGCAGCAGCAATGGCACCCAGCGTCATAATATTCAGCGAATAACCAATAAAGTAAAGCACGATTACCGTTAAACACAGCGTTACAGGGATGGTGAGGAGAATTGTTGCACTGGCTTTAAAAGACTTTAAGAAGATAATGGCCACGATAATCGCAAGCACAAGCCCGATCCACAGGCTATCGCGAACGCTTTTCACCGATTCATTTACAAAATCTGCCTGAACGTAGTAAGGCTTAACAGCTACACCTGCAGGAAGAATAGCGGCAAGCTGTTTTACTTTTGCTGCCATTTGACTTGAAAGGTCGACCAGGTTGGCGTTAGGCTGTTTAATAACGGCGATCAGAATACCATCCCTTCCATTGGCATTGATTCTGGTGTATTCTACGCTTTGCTGAATACTCACCTTAGCCACATCACTTACTTTTACCGTACGGTTCCCCTTTCTGGCCAAAACCAGTTCTTCCAGATCAGCCTTAGTTTTTACTGTTGCATCTGTAACCGATAGATACAGATAATTGTGATCTGATAAGTAGCCATTTGATTTTATAAAGTTGGTTTGCGAAAGTACAGCACTGATCTGATCGGGAGTAATGCCCAGTGTTTGCATTTTCTCAACATCGGGTTCCAGCCAGTATTCTTTATTTTTTCCACCGATTACCCGGATTTCCGACACGCCCTCCACCTGAGAAAGGAAAGGCTTAACGGTATAGGTCGCTATCTTTTTCAACTCTGCAGCCGAATAGTTATGACTTTCCAAACTGTATCCACTTACGGGCAATATGGAAGGATTCATTTTTTCGACCGATATATTTACCCCTGCCGGAAGCGTAGCACTAATTTTCGCAATCTGCGCTTCTATCCGCTGCTGGCTCAGATTGATGTCGGCACCAGGATTCATGTAAGCAGAGAGTTCGCAACTTCCCCTGCTGGTGGTACTTCGAACCAATTTCAGATCGGGCACCTGTTTCACTGCATTTTCAAGTGGACGCGTTACCGTAACCACCATTTTATCAACGGGCTGAAGTTCAGCGTCGGCAATAATCTTGATCTTCGGAAAGGTGATTTCGGGAAATAATCCCGTTTTCAACTGCTGAAAAGAATACATGCCGCCTGCCAGGATAATCACCAGTACCGCGAGGATCGGGTTTCGATGGGAAATGAAAAAATTCTTCATTGCTATTGCTGTATTTTAACCTTTGCAGTATCCGCAATCCCGTAGTTTCCGGAAGTGATAATCCGGTCTGATTTTGAAAATCTGGGGCTTAAAACTTCAGTTATCCTGCTGTTCTCAATACCTTTTTTAACCTTTACTTTTACTGCCGTTGAATCGTTGATAAGCTTCATTACCCAGAATTCATCTTCAGTCTCATTGGCAAGAATGGCAGATTTCGGCAGTACCTGGGCATTGGAATGGCTAAGCTTGCTTAGCGTTACTTTCGCAATCAATCCTTCGGGGATATCCTTTCCAGCAGGCACTTTGATAATATAACGTTGGGTCTGTGCTAACGAATCCACTGCTGGCATCGTGCCTGATACTGCGCCAGGAAGCGAAGTTCCATCCGGCAGCATCACGGTTAGGTTTCCATTCTGTTTAATGATCTGGTTTAGCTCATAAGGAAGATCCAATAAAAACACAAGGCTATTGCGGTTACTGATGGTGGCAAGGGCTTCACCATCCTGTACATAGTCCCCTTTCTGGTGATTCACCTGAACGATAATTCCGCCCTGTTCTGCCCTGATGATCGAGATTCCGGAAAACTTAAAGCCCGGGTCGAGCTTATTCACAGTATTGCCTATTGACCTTGCTTCTTTGGTAATCAAGGTAAAGAGTTTTTGACCGCCACCTACTTTTTGCCCTGTAGTTGTATTGGCCTTTTCGATGTACCCATTGATATTGGCCTTAACAAAACTCTTTTCCAGATAGGCAGATACTGCCGAAAGTTCCACATATTCTGATAGCGAACTGTCAGCAACATGGGTTACCTGCACCGGCGTAACCGGTGATGGGACATCCGTTTCTGCGTCCGGATCGGCGTTGCAGGAAGTAAGGGTGATCAGGGCAGCCAGGCCACCATAAATCAATTTGAAATATTTATTCATTATCGGTTCCAGTAGTTGAATTGATTGATCAGTTTTAACCGGTTGATGGTGGTTTGCCTGAGCAGATTCTGAGCAGACATATAGTTGTTGATGGCGATTACGAAATCAGCAACACGCAAATCTCCGGTATGCATCAGTCTGGCATCCACATCGATAAGTCCTTTGCTGAAACGGATCTGGTCATTAATCTTCGCAAATAGCGCATCGGTTTGGGTAATCTGTTGACTAATCAGAATAAGCTGTTGTGTTTGTTGCCGCCTAAAAAAGTCGCGGTAATTATTTATCGTCTGTGATGCCAGATCAAGTTTACTGTACTGCATCTTTTTTTGATGTCCATCGTATATGGGAACGGAGAAGGTAAAGCCTACGCTAGCCCCGAAATTCTTGTAAGGCTGCAATACCAGTGAAGAACTATAGCCTCCATTCGCGTACACGCCTAGTTTTGGTTTATAATTCAGGTCTATTGCACTTCGCTGGTTTTCGTTTTTTAAACTGTCGAGCTCAAATTTCCGCTTAAAAAAACTGGTTTGCGCATATAGGCCATCCGCATCAAGCTTAGGCTGATCCAGCCTAACCGATGAAGTATCGGAAATGCCAGCAAGATAATTTAATGTGGCAAGATCATTTTTAAACTGTAAAGAGGCCTGTTTCAGGCTCAATTCCTGCTGCTGCAGGGTAACCAGAAAGGTTAAATAATCAGATTGCCTATAAACATTACTTCTGGTCAGGGTTTTGAGTATGGTTTCTTCCTTTTGCAGTAGTTTAACCACCTCGCTATTAAAGTCTACCTGATCCTGACTGGCAAAAGCCAGAATATATTGATCTGCTATAGAACGGTTTAAATCAAAAGTCGATAGCTGTGTAGCGTACCTGATGGAATCAACCTGGATTTTAACGGCTTGTAACTGATTTTGTATCCGCTTTTTGTTCAACAGATCGTAGTTCACGTTCAATAATGCATCCAGCGATTGTCCATTGGTTATCACCTCATCATAACCATAACCGTGAATGATGGGTGCGTACAAGCCACTTGAGCTTCCGGTTATTTGCGGTTTGGCTGTGGCCTTCACCATCATGCTGTCTATAACCGCAGTCTTGCGTTGGTTTTCCAGGTCTTTTAGCAGCGGACTGGAAATTTTTGCCTGGCGCAAATAGAAATCGAGGCTTCTCCCTGGCTCCTGCGCCAACGCCAGTGTAGCCAGACAGCTCAACGGAAGCAACAGACAGTATTTTAAGATGGTATTCATTTAACATTAATTTCCGTACCGGATGCCGGTTCGATAGGTGATCATGAGACTAAAAACGTCCGGAAAGCATTAGTCCTGATGCTCCTGACTGATAATAGGGCATTAAGGTGAACTTGCTGTCTTGCTTTTTATTGAATAGCTGTTTCATATAAGGATAGATCAGATAGGCAATTTTTGTGGATGCGATACCAAAGCCCGCTCCGGCTACTACGTCGCTAAACCAATGTTTATTGTTATACATTCTGAGTGTGCCCGTTGCGGTTGCCACAAAATAACCGGCATAACCGATCCATGGATTTACATCCTTATACTCCTGATGTAGAAATTCGGCAGCCATAAATGCCGATGCGGTATGGCCAGAAGGGAATGAATTATTTGCCGAAAGATTAGGCCGCATTCTAGCTACACCCTGCTTTACGAAATGAGTTGAAACCCCCATAATTGCTGCCGAGGTAACATACAGCAAAGATGCATCGAAGAGATTATGTTTGCCTTTTATTCCTGAAAGGTTTAAAGCATAAACCGCAGCAGCGGGAGCAAATTGAACATAGTCGTCAACGTGTGCAGCAAACAAGGGATGATCTTCCTGCAGCTCATCTTTGGTGCTTAAATCGAGTTGTTTCAAAGCGCCTTTATCGTAAACCGCGGCAAATCCATACCCCATCAAAACGGCGGGAGCAATAAATACCACAGGCCTGAACTTATTTTTAGGGATTGTTTTAGCTGAATACCACCGGCCTGTGGAATCAGTTTTACCGCCCACATCAGCCGAATCTATACGTTGAGCGAAAGTGCTTAATGATGCTGTTACGAGCAGCATGATCAACGTAAATAAGCTGCCGAACGCCAATAAGAAACGTCCTAAAATCTGTTTCATAGTCTTTTTTTTATCAAAACTATAATCCAATTATGTAGGAATTCTGTAGTTCGGTGTTCGTACTAAAAAGAGATCGAAAAATAATGCAATTCAGCTTCCTGCTTATAATCAATCTGATATCCATAGAGATTGCATACCTGCTTGGTAATGGCCAAACCTAACCCCATCCCTTCAGATTCGGATGATTTGGAGAAACGCTCGAATAGCCTTGCTGTATCGTCATTAGCCCTCCCTGTATTGGAGATTACGAGCCGGGTTGGGGAAAGGTCTACAACAATATTTCCTCCCTTGATATTGTGCCTAACGGCATTGCTGAACAAATTGTTCAATAGTATATCGGCAAGATATCTGCTCATGTCGATTGTTTTTTCCTCAAGGCTGATTTTTACAGTTAGTCCATCACGTTCGAAAATTTCCTGAAACTGTTTTACCTTCTGCATAATCAGCTCTTTTAAATCAACCTGTTGCATATCAGCAATCAGGTTATTCTCTATTTTAGCGAGTAAGAGTAAAGACTGGTGAAGTCTGGACAACCTTCCGGTCGCCTGGTAGATATCTTCCAGAAGCGCGCCCTGCTCCACGGTGAAGTCTTCTGTCTGAAGCAACGAATCAAGCTTTGAATTGATCACCGCCAATGGCGTCATCATCTCATGCGAGGCATTATCGGTAAAACTTTTTAGTTCCTTATAATCTTGCCTTACCCGTTCAGCCATGGCATTGGCCGATTGATTGAGCTCCTCGAACTCGTCAATACGGCTCGGTTCCGGACCCACAAGCTCCATCCTGGTCACCTCGAAGTTCTTCATTCTTTTAAGGATATTATAAAAAGGTTGCCAGAGCCTTTTGAGGAAAAGCCTGTTGATCAAAAAAAGCGTTCCCAATAGCACTACGGTAATCACCAGCGTAATCAACAGGATTACCCGTACCAAATCTTCTGACTCTACTCTCGATTTGATAATCGTGACCAATATGGTTTTCCCTTTAAGCTTAACCGTGGTCAGCAACATTCTTCCCGGCTCCTCTTCTTTCTCCTTGGAATTGTAGTATGTGGTATAGCTAAAATCCCGGATCGCGGCACTATCCTGCGTTGCAGGACGGTAGGATACCTGCTGATCAAAATAAGTTGCAGGCAGGGGAAGTTTCTTGAAAGTATTGGTATACTGACGGATTTCATTTTCTTCCACCGCAAGGTCTTTATCCAGTTTATTGGTGAGGATGAGGTGTATAAAAATATAATAGATTATCCCGGTGATCACCAAGATGATCATGGAAGTGAGGATATTTACCCTGTTGTAGTGCGCTGATAACTTCATGTGTCAGAAAACTTATACCCAATTCCATACACAGAGCGCAAATAATCACCCGCTCCAGCTTCTGCAAGCTTCTTCTTCAGGTTTTTAACATGGGTATAGATAAAATCAAAGTCATCTGACAAATCCATTTCATCTCCCCACAGGTGCTCTACCATAGCATTCTTTGTAACTACCTTATTTTTATTGGATAGAAAGTAGATCAACAGATCAAATTCCTTCTTTGTTAGCACGACAGGCTTTTCATTAGCAGTAATTTTCATTGCTGCTACATCAATTTTTAATTCATTGAAAATGATGATATTACCTCCGTCAAAATTCTTGCGACGAACGATAGCGCTTACCCTGGATTTAAGCTCCGAAAGGTGGAATGGCTTGACCAGATAATCATCTGCTCCCATATCCAGGCCTGATAGCCTGTCATCAAGAGAGTGCCGTGCGGAAATAATCAGCACCCCGTCCTTTTTATTCAGTTCCTTTATTCTTGAAAGCAATTGCAGCCCATCACCTCCTGGTAACCCAAGATCTAACAGAATGCAGTCATAAGTATACAGTTCGATTTTTTCGGTTGCAGAATCGAAGTTAGCTGCATGTTCGCAAACATTCCCCTCTCCCTTAAAATACGACAAAATACTTTCTGCCAATGCAGGTTCATCTTCTATAACTAAAATTTTCATTTATGCTAAATGTTCAGTTCAAAAATAGGTAATAATTACTTTTGTAAAGCTATTAGGTTTTCAGCTTTTAGTATTCAGCTCTTTTTTTGCCTGGAATATGTTCTTACCAAAATCATCGTAGCATTCATTAATGGAAAGCATTTGTGAATTTAATTTGGTAATCCATAGTTTATTTAATTTCACGACAATAGTAAACTTCAATTCTGGAGAAAATCTGTAGCTAACTGGCTAAATTATTTGTGAACACAAATTATGCGCAACGTTGTAATGATTACATTACAATTGGTGATGATACCTGGGCTAAACCCTTCTTCAGTTTTGCAACAGAATCATGGCGGATATTTGCCATATTCATTTAATCCGATTACATGCGTTATTTTTCGATTTTATTCTTAGTATTTTTTTTCTACCTATCTGCCCAGGCCCAATTGCCAGGTGGAAAGGCAAAGTGACCGGAACGGTTCTCGATATTTCGACAAAAGAACCTGTAGATTTCGCAACCATTACCCTTTTCAAACCCGGCACCAAAACAGTTGTAGGAGGAATCAGCTCAGATGCCAAGGGAAACTTTACCATTAGCGGAATTCCGGCAGGCACGTACAAAATCACCATAGATTTTATTGGTTACAAACAAAAGGTTTTCGAGCCTGTAATTTTATCCTCCTCAACGGTAAAACTCGGAACCATTATGCTCGAATCTAACGTAGATCAGTTGCAGTCGGTTACAGTTACCGCGAGACCCCCGATTATTGAGAATAAGATTGATAAAACAATTTACCGGAAGGCTTAGGATGTAATTAGAATTTCAGTGTTAAGTTTCCGGTGAATCTGGCAGGTGCCTGCGGTGTTAACCTCACCGACCATGCCTTTTCACTGGTTAGGTTATCTACCTTGAAACCGATGCGGAACTTTTCATTATCATAAAACAGGCTGGCATCGAAGATCTTGTATTCAGGGATGATGAATTTGGAGTTGTAGGTATTGGTGTAATAAGACATATCACCATAGTTTCCACCAAGCCCAGCACCAAAACCTTTTAATTTGCCCATCGGGAATCTGTAGCTTACCCAAAAGTTTACGGTAGTAGGTGGACCTGATTGCCCCGGACGTAATCCGTTATTTCTGATATCACTTGCATCGGTAACCTTACTGTCGTTATAGGCATAGCCCGCAACAATGTTCAATCCGGCAAGTGGATTAGCGGTTAACTCCACCTCTACCCCCCTGCTTAGCTGAGACCCATCCTGTATCTGGTAATTTACCGGATCAGAGGGATCCGGACGTAAAATATTTTTCACTTTAATATCGTAGTAACTTATAGTTCCAACCAATTTATGATCGAAAATGTCGGCCTTGGCACCAAACTCCAGCTGATCGGCGTACTCCGCCTCAAACGGGCTGCCGTCTTTCTTTATGCCGCTTTTATTGAAGAACCCATTCATATAGTTACCGAACAATGAAACGTGGTCTTTGTAAACTTCATAGACCAAACCAAATTTCGGCGACCAGCTGGTTTGTGCATATGGACCTGTTTGAACGCCAGCACCACTTAAGCCACCTGAAGTTACCCCTGTAGAAATATTATAAACACCTTTATACTGAAAACGGTTAATGCGTATACTCATCATGGCACTCAGGCGTTCAGTAACATTAAATACATCCGATACATAAGCAGAGTAGGTATTGTCTCTGTTATATTCTTTGCGCAGCGTTCCTCTTGAAGTGAGTGAATCGACCTTAAACTGGCTAACGCGGTAAGTTGAAGGGGTATTGATGAAGTCAACATCCGGCAAGTTAACCGTCACACGATCAAAGTCATTCCAGTTATTGTAATAATCCAACCCGGCAACAATGCGGTTTCTATGGCCTGCAATTTTGAAATCACCAATAAAGTTCTGTTGGATATCTGTAGCGATGAACTGGGTATAACCAACAATCACATTCGGACGGATCGTGGTTTCCGTTCTTCCATTCAAAGCGGTGATGTCGCCATTGATAGATGAACGGGCACGGGATACAATGGTTTGGGAGGTCCACTCTTCCGATATTTTGTAATTGATCTGACCAAAAATATTCATCATCTGCGTGCGATAAGTCAAATCGTTACTTAAAAAGGTTTTATTATACGGAAACCCAATATCAGCAATTGAGCGGATTACCTCTGTTTGACCCGTCGGAACGGCAACGTAAGGATTTAACCTCACCACGGAAGTACCTTTGGCCTGACCAAATTCTACATCGAGTAATAAGGATAACCGATCATTAATCTGATACGAAAAACTTGGGGCTACGCTCACACTATTGGTAAAACCCAAATCCTGAAAACTATGTTCCCAGGTTGTAGCACCATTCAACCTGAATAAGGCTGTTCTGTCGGCATTAATCGGCGTATTTACATCAACTGTTAACCGGTTTAAGTTCCAGCTACCTGCGGTATAACCCACTTCGCCGCCAAAACCATTGTAAGGTTTTTTGGTTACACGGTTGTACAAGCCGCCGTAACTGCTGGCAATGCTGTTACCAAACAAGGTTGCCGAAGGCCCCTTAATGGCTTCAATTCTTTCAAGGTTTGCCGGATCTATAAATGAAAACGCCGCACCCGCCACACCATTTCTTGCATTTGGTTCGGTATCAAAGCCACGGGAGCGGAAAGTTACCCTTCCCTGATTGGCAATCATCGGAATACCAGCACCCGGCACATTTTTAGCTATACTGCCTAAATCGACTGCCATTTGTTCCTGAAAAAGCTCTTTTGGTACCGAATTGTAAACCTGCGGATTTTCCAGGTTCTTTAGTGGTAACCTGGCAATGTAAACAGATTCCTTTTGGGTAAACCTATTGGTATTCCCCGCAACTGTTACTTCCTGTAATGCCTGAACGTTTTCTCTTTCTAACTGGTAATTGACCACAACGGTATCTTTAGCACTTACCTTAACCATAATATCTTTTTGCGCCATCCCCAACACCTGAATGCGGATTGTGTAGTTGCCGGGCATTACATTTTTAAAAGTGTAGTCGCCCTGCTCATCAGTTAAGGTGCTTCTCTTTAGCTGAACGATGGATACTGAAGCAGAAGCGTAAGGCTGTCCATCAACCAGGGTAACTTTCCCTGTAATATTTCCAAAATTTTGTGCGGAAGAACTAAATCCTGCAAGTAATAAGCAGGCCCATAAAATTGCATGTAAAGGTTTCATTAAATAAGTTTCTAATTTGTTTTAGCAGGTCAAAAGTAGCAACTTATTTATAATTAGTCTAATTATCACCCAACCTTTAAATATGCTAAATAAAAAATTATTTTCGCACTAAAATATTGATATTTAATCTTAACTAAGGCGTTCATACTACTGATCAGCTCTTTCTAAATAGCCGGACTGCAAATGTGATTAAGACAATGCGTGTAGTCAGAAATTATTTTTCGTTACAATGGCACCATCCACATTTGGCACATGGATATCGGAAACTGATATTCTTTGTACATCCCGGTATACCATAGCGGGAAGAGGGCTGTTTTCCGGGATAGACACTTTGTGCATCATGAGTCCATTTACATCATCAAATATGATTGCCGGACGGAAATCTTTCCCTTTCAGCATGATTTTGATGTTTTCCAATTTGATTCCTGCCGTATGTCTGACATACAATCCCCAGGAAGGGAGTTCACCAAACATGTTGAAATCGGGATAGCCATTGATATTCTCATTAACCTGGCCTAAAGAATCCAGACTAATAAATGCTTTGTTTTTGTCTGCGCCTCCACCGTAACTGATCTGAATATCTTTGAGTGTAACATCTTCTACCAGGTGTCCCGGAATTCCGGTAATCGATGCCGGTATCAGATTATGGGGAGCAACTTTAGGAGGTGGCCCTTCCAATGGATAGCCGATATCAGGCTTACCTGATGGCACTTCTACAATGAGATCCTCAATCAAGACATTTTTTATTGAACTATAACGCTCGTCTTTGTTTCTGTGCCCAAGTCTTACGAATATGGCATTTCCTGTATTTTTTCCTCGTATATGGCTGATTTTGATGTTTTCAAGAAATCCACCATCTACCGTTTCCAATGCTACCGCTGAACGATAAGTATCGAATACAGTTAAATTTTTAGCAGTAATGTTTCTAAACCCGCCAAGTGAGCCGGTTCCTATCTTGAAGCCATTAGCTGAGGAACGCATGATACAGTTTTCCACCCAAATGTCTTCGCATAATCCACCTGCTATTTCAGATTTTAAACATATAGCATCATCTGCAGAATTGAAATAGCTGTTGGTTACACGAACGTTTTTACAATCTACAATATCCAGCCCATCATTATTCCAGTATGTCGAGCTCAAGACTGTTATACTGTCGATCACGATACCATTACATTCTTTATAATTCTGAACCCAGCTTGCCGCGTCTTTTAAAGTAATGCCCGTTACTTTGATACCTGAACAATCTTTAAAAAAAACAAGGTTTGGCCTGTTTGACTCCTGCGGTCGCTTTGATAAATAAAGTGAGTCAACAAGTTTACCGCCTCGCAAAAGTTCAAACATGTTAATTAACAGTTCATGCGCCTGTCCATTGATGGTTCCCTTTCCGCTAATTGAAATGTTTTTCTGCCCGAAAGCATTCAATACAGCCATTTTCCCTGTAGCGTAATCCAATCTGTGCGTGCTCCCAAGTAAAACAGCACCAGCAGCTAAATGGAGCTCTACATTATTTTTGAGAAAAAGCGGGCCGGTAACAAAATTGCCAGTTGGAACAATAACTTTTCCCCCACCTTTGCTGGAGGCTAGATCAATTGCTTTCTGGATATAAACTGCATTGTTCAATGCTGTTACTCTAGCCCCGTATTGCACAATATTGTAATTTTTCTGGGCGGATACGGTGGTTATTAAGCACGAGAATAGTATCGATATGACTGTCCTGTTTATCATATTTTTGTTGCTCTTGCCATGTTTATATTTTTTTTCGGCATATACCGTAAGCATTTGTTTCTGGCAGATCGTTTGGAAATTCGCCTGACTAATTCAGGTAGTGCTTTATTGTACCTATCAATTCATCGAAATCAAAGGGTTTCGATATGAATGCTGAAGCACCGGCTTCAGCTGCGATCTGCTTTCCCTCCCGGCTGGCGGAGATTACAATCACTGGCAGATGCATGGTTTCAGGATTCTTTCTCAATGTGCGCAACACCTGATCTCCGGATAGTACCGGCATCCACAAGTCAAGAAGAATAAGATCAGGCGATTGGTTTTCAATTAAATGTTTAATATTCAAACTATTTTTTTCCGGAATTATGGTATAACCGGTATCCTCCAGTATAAGTTCAAGCATATCCAGTATTCCTTCATCATCATCGCAGATGAGTATTTTCTTATTCGCCATCCAAATCCCCTTCTTTTATCGGAAGTGTAAAACTAAACGTAGATCCTTTTCCTTTTTCACTTTCAACCCATAAGGTTCCTTCATGATTTTTAATGATCTGATCGCAAATATATAATCCTATCCCCATTCCCGGGAAGCGTTGCTGAATATCCCCTGCTCTGAAGAAACGTTCAAACACTTTTTTTTGATCCTCCTGGCTGATACCCATTCCATAATCTGTTACCGAAAGTTTCACATAATCAGAAATCCTGGAAATGTAAACCAAAACCTCATTTGAGTCTGGAGCATATTTTATCGCATTGGAGACCAGGTTATTTATAACCTGAATAATATGAGATTCATCTCCCCACAAACGAACGCCAGATTGGCCTTTAACAATAATTGTATGTTGTTGAGCAGCTGACTGGATTGCCTCTACTGAATCCAGCACCATTTTATCGAAGTCGAAGGGTGCTTTATGTAATTCAATATTTCCAGTCTGAATTCTGGAAACATCCAGCAGTTCTGCAATCAGGTTATTCAGCCTTTCTACATAAACCGCAGTTTTACCGAGAATCGTTTTAAATTTATCACTCGATTCTTTAGGAGCCATTCGTTCCAGTGCCTGAACATAACCTTTAATGGTGGTTAAGGGGGTTTTTAACTCATGGCTGGCTATCGACAGAAAATCATCCTTTCTCCGCTCAATTTCGCGCCTGTCGGTAATATCCTCAATGGCCAGTAATATCTGATCTTTGTACTGACCTTCCAGCTCCACCCTGTAGGCGTTCAGCAACATTAACTTTCTTCCGATGTGCGGAAAATCGTGTTCCACCTCGAAATCCTCAACCGGATTGTTTGTAGGTAGAATGCTAATTAAAAGCTCTTTCAATTGAGGGATATCCCACTGGTGATTGCCGAGTTCGTATAAATGCTTACCAACAGTTTCCTCCGCATTAACTTTAAATGTTTTAAGGAAATGGCTGTTCGCACTGACCACGAAAAATTTCGGATCCAATACCAAAAGACTTTCTCTAACAGTTTGAATAATACTGGAGAAGAATGCTTCACTATCCCGCAGTTCCTGGGTACGCTCCTGGATCACCCTTTCCATTTGATCCTGTTGCTGGCGAAGATCATGTTCCGCCTTCTTTCTGGCCGACACATCATTTTGCACTCCAATGAAGTGCGTAACTTTACCAGCTTCATCTTTAATAGGCGACATATACAACTCGTTCCAAAACAAATCGCCGTTTTTCCGGTAATTGCGGATATCCACTGTACATTCCAGGCCTTTTGCTATGGCATCCTTAAGAATACCCCTGGCTTGCTGGCCGCGGTCATCTTTCTGAAGAAAACGGCAATTATGCCCTATTATCTCATTTCTCTGATAACCCGCAATTTTCTCAAAAGCCTGATTGCAGTATATGATCGGGTTATCAGGCTGTGTATTGTCGGTAATGATGATACCGGATATCGATGCATCCAGAGCTTTAGACAAAAGCCCGAAATCTTTTTCCCAGTTCTCCTTAGAAAAGTTGAACTTTCCGTATTGAATTTTATCCAAATCTATTTTTTTTCTAAAATATAACTTGTGCGGCAGTTAGAAAGGAAATATTCCTAAATGTTTTTAGTTTATCTCCTGTTACTCTCACCTAATCCCTTTCAGGCGACGTCGTAAACTTTAGTATCGGAAAACCAATGGTGAAGAAACTTTTCAATTCCACTGCAACCAATTATTCCTATTCTTTAGTATTTCATGTGCTAATGCCTGATCAATCGTATTACTGTTATCAATATAGTCTAACCCGTATTGGCAGCAATTGGTTTTACTTTCGAGGATTTACGTCAGTGAAAGAATGGGTACTGCGAATGATCAAACAATCAACCTGGCCCACTTGTTGGAACCAATATGTCAAAGAGAAAGCAGACCAGATCAAAGGAACAGTTCGATGCAGCATTGGAACTGGAAAAGTCTGGCGATACCGGGGGTGCGATGCAACTATACCAAAAGGCAGCCGTAACCCATCCTGCCAATTACCATGCCTGGAACAGGCTGATGATACTCCACAGAAAGACCAGATCCAAAGAAGATGAAGTAAAACTGATCAAGCTTGCCATCACCAGTTACCAGGACGCCCTACATAGCAAACAGGAAGAGTGGGCAAAGCAGAACAGCGAAAAGGCAGAAAGCACACGCGAACTTGCCAGGATACTTGGCCTGCTCGAGCCCACAGGAGTTCCAAAAAATGATGACACTACCATAGAAAAATGGCAGACCAGGTTGTACCTGCTGGAATACCGGATCAAGAATGCCAGGAAAACAAAGCCTGCGAAAAGGAAATCAAAAGCTGTAAAGACCAAGCCGAAAACAGCACTCCGCAAAGCAACACAAAAACCGAAAAGAACCACTGTAAAACCAGGAACCAGAAAATAACCACCGTATTAGATTCTTTAGCGTTAAGATATCCTATGCGTGCACATGGCATCCACCCACTCATCCTGTTTACATCTGGGGCATTCATTCGCAGTATCAAGGAACATTACATTGGCACAGTTTGTACAGGCGTATAAACCTGGAACCGCAACGTGTTTAGACTTTTTTGCAAAAGCCTTTGGAAAAACCGGCAGACCAGGCTTTACTTCATCTTTTTCATAATACAAAAAACTCACCTGCCCATTGGTTTCCAGCACCGCTGTCCTGATCTGGCCGATGTGTTCTACACTTTGCACACGCATTTCAGAGAAAAATTCATCACGTGCAAAATTCGCATCTCCGTTCTCTGCCATCGTAAACCTTCCATCTTCAATAATGTATTGAGGAACACCCTCAAGGATGTTTTCTACTTTCTGATTTTTAACCGCGAAGTAAGTGATTAAACGGTATGTCAACAAGATCACAAGAAAAACGATCGAAGATGGTAAAATAGCTGCTTCGCCGCTCAACATTGGGTCCCCGGCAGCAGATCCCAGGGCAATAATAATCGCAATTTCAAATATACTAAGCTGCCTTACCCCCTTCTTTCCTGTCGACCTGAGAAAAACCAATATCATGGTGAACATAATAACGGTACGTAATCCAATTTCAAGCGCCATAGCTCCATCAAGGCCGTTCAAAAAAATACTACTCCAATCCATATATCACGGGTTAATGTTTTAAAAAGCTTTGCTAATCAACCAACAATAAATGCAATCGTTTGTTTTTAATCCTGTTATGGTACCATTTGCGTTTCGGCGGGCGCTACTTTCATTCGCGCTAGGCCTAATTCCACATTACGATAAAGTTCATTACCATCCTATCAGCAATTTTCCAAAGCAAACATTTGTGAAGACAAATATTCATACCACTTAAAGGAATACAGAGAAACATTTTCTGCCAAATCATGTTGGAGGTTTATAGCTTAAGTTCATGATAAAAACGCTCATCCTACCAACTGTAGAATTTTCCGATGTACTGGAATCCCCCGAACAAAATTTGATTAAGGGACTGGTCGGAAGGCATGCATGGGCTTATAAAAAGCTTTATCAATTGTACTCAACTAACTTACTTGGGATTACTGTGCAAATTGTCGGCCATCAGGAAAACGCGGAAGATGTGCTTCAGGAGTCTTTTAGTAAAATCTTCAGGAACATTGACCGTTTTGATCCTAAAAAGGCTACACTATTCACGTGGATGCTAAACGTCTGCAGGAATACCGCCATAGATCATCTGCGTAAAAGTTCAACCCGCAATGCCCATCGAACCTTTGAGCTAGAGGCAAACTTATCGGAGATTGAAACTCATCTCACCCACTCCATCTCTACTGACTGCATCGGCTTAAAGTCCATTATTGATACTTTACCAGAAAAACAAAGGCGTATAGTAAGTTTAGTTTATTTTCAAGGTTACAGCCAGGTGGAAGCAGCCGAAGAGTTACACCTACCATTGGGAAGCTTAAAAACCTCCCTCAGGTCAGCGGTTATATCGCTTAGGAAACTTTTTAACGAAACTAATAGAAAGAAATCAGCCTAAACCTAAATCAGGGTGAAAGCAAACTTCATCAACATTTAATGTATCAAGAACAATGCTTTTGCAAATCGAGCATGTTACCTGGCATGCTACCAGTTAATTAATGCTCATGGCTTGAGAGACCTTTCTGATCAGTTCATCAATATCAAAAGGTTTGGCAACAAATCCGTCTGCCCGGCAGGATTCCTTGACCAGTTCGTCAGTGGAATGGGCACTCATCATTAAAATTGGGATATACGCGGTATGCTCCCCCGACTTTAACATTTCGCAGACATCAATACCATTACCGTCTGGTAGCATGACGTCGAGCAGGAAAAGATCAGGCATTAAGCCTTTGCCGCCTTTTACAAAATCCGACACACTCGCAAAACCGGTTACTTCGTAAGCTTCCTCGTTCAACAACATTTCGATGACCTCTCTGATGTCGTCATCATCCTCCAGCACACAAATCCGCTTACCCATATTTCCTATTACCTAACATCTATAACTAGTTAACCTCGATCAAACCGCTTTGTTTCAAATATCTTACAACCCGGGAAAAACTATAATGGCAGGGTAAACCAAAAGGTGCTGCCCACTCCGATTTCGCTGTGTGCACCTATTTCTCCACCGTGTTTCTTGATGATCTCAGAACAGATGTAAAGCCCCAGCCCGAGGCCTGAATAGGCCTTACCTGAGTGGTCTACCCGGTAATAGCGATCAAAAAGATTGGGTAGAATATCAGCCTGAATTCCCGGACCGAAATCTTTTACGGAAACTTTTATACTGCTATCCACTTTTTCAACCTCAATTTCGATTGTCATGGAGTCCGGAGCATATTTTACTGCATTATTTACGAAATTAATCACTACCTGATCAATACGGTGTTCATCTGCGTAAACTATAACATCCTTTTCTCCCGAAAGCCTTAGCAAGTGCTTACCCTCAAGCCTAACGTGGTTACAGCTTAGTGAGAGCATATCGTAGAGGTTAAAATTGGTACGTTCCAGCTGCAGCTGATCCTGGCTCACCCTGTTCATGTTCAGTAGTTCATCAACCAGGATGCCCATTTTGGTCACGCTCTTACCTATTTGTTCAATAAGCCTGATATGCATATTTGAATATGAATTGTCCTTAATCCTTTCGAGCAACTGAATCGAGGCCTTTAGCGAAGTAATTGGGGTTTTAAGTTCGTGGCTGGCGATGCTTAGAAAATCATCCTTTCGCTGCTCGAAATACTTAGCTTCTGTAATGTCTAGTGTCATGCCTACCATGCGATCAGCCTTGCCATTTTCGTCAAACCTGGGCCGTCCATGGGCCTGTATCCAATGAAGCGAACCATCCCTCCATTTCACAGGATACTCAGTTTTATATACTCCATTGGTCTCCATTGCGTTTCTGACAAGCCCCCTAACCCGCTCACGGTGCTCGGGCAACATGGCGCTGAACAAATCGGCATAGGTAAACTCTTCATCTGGTGAAAAGCCATAGTTTCTTTTGAATTGATCGGTACTCTTCATCTTTCCGGTTGCGATCACGACCTCGGTTGAACCAAGCCTGCTCGCATCGAGTGCAATTTGCAGGCGTGCGTTCAGATCATCGACCTCAATTTTAGCCTGGAGTTGATCAGTAACGTCATTGGCCACGATCAGTATGGAGTCTGTATTACCTTGTTTATCCAATACCGGCTGATAGACAAAGTTAAAGTAATTCGTTTTTTGAACGCCCTCGTGAATAAGATTAGCTTTTAGTCCCTGCCCATGAAAAGGTTCTCCGCTGGTAAAAACACGGTCCAGGATCCCAAGAAAAGGCTGCCCTTCGAGCTCTGGCAAGGCCTCTTGCAAGGATTTTCCGATAATCTGTCTATCTCTTCCCCATATATCAAGAACCTTATCGTTCACGATTTCAATTATCAAATCCTTGCCCTTTAGAGAGGCCATGGCTACCGGAGACTGCTCAATCATTGCCCTAAAACGCTCTTCACTGTGATTGAGTTCATATAGCAGCCCCTGCAATTGTTCCCTGGAGCCCAACAGTTCTTCATTAGACGCGGTAAGTTCTTCATTAATAGCAGCGATCTCTTCATTGATCTCTTCTTCGCGAATGCGTGACAAAGTTTGAATCGTTACGTCATTGGCCACGACGATGATACCATTAACTGCTCCATCATTACCGAAAAGTGGTTTATAGGTAACATCGAAATACCCTTCGTGCACTTCGCCATTACTCGTTACCGGACCTTTAACCGCATAGCCCATATGCGAAACACCTTCTAACAAAACTTTTCTGATGATCTCCAGATATGGGTGATCCTTTAGTTCAGGTCTTGCCTTCAGCAATGGCAAACCAATAGCACTTGACGGCCTGCCCCAGATGTTTAGCATTTGCTCATTCGCCTGCTCAATAATCATATCTTCTCCACTGTAAATGGCAATGGCAATTGGCGCATGTTCAATAAGTGCCCGGAAACGACTCTCGCTTTGTCTTATCGTAGCATTGGCCGATTGCAGCTGTTCCTGAAAACGAATAAGCTCCTCATTGGTCACATGGTATTCTTCGTTCAAGGCAGATAGTTCTTCATTTGTGGCCTGATATTCCTCGTTAATAGCAGTTAGTTCGTCGTTTAGCTGCTGTTCCCGAATGGATTTTTCTTCCACTTTCAACCAGGCTGCACGGCGTTCAGAAACCTCAAAAGCGGTATGCAGGATGTATCGGGTTTTCCCCTCGGCACATAGAATCGCCTTATATTCAAAGTCAAAATAGAATTCCTGCAGTCGGCCATTGATCTCCAGACTTGCCGGAACATCTTTTGCAACATAGGTTTGGCCTGACTTCCATACTGTTTTAAGAATATCTATAAACGGTTGATTTTTCAGTTCCGGAATTCCCTTTTCCAAGGGCATACCTATTATAGTCCTATCTTTGCCCCAGAGATTTAGCATCGCACCATTTGCGCTTAAGATGATCACATCCTCACCGCTGTAAACAGCCGTGGCGTTAGGCGACTCGAAAAGAACACCAAGAAGTTCTTCGGGCCTGATAAAGTCGGGAGCGTTCATAATGCGCAGAATACTGAAATGAAATGCAAATATAATATAATCCGTTGCATTTATTGAGCTTTAATGTCGGGCTACCTATTTAAAGACTATAGCCTGTGGAAGTAAATTTTTCCTTAAAGAGCAACCTATTGCTAATCCCATGTATCTGAGAAGCAGATTAGCATTTTTTTTTAATTCAGTCAAACAATTTCATTTCCAGATTGTCAGTTTTGAAAGGGAATCCCAGAAAAATTCACCAGTAGTAAAAAGCCCTTCATCTACCCATGAACGACGACGAATTCACCGAAATGATAGAAGAGCATCGTGGCATGCTCAATTCCTTTGCCCTTAAGTTTACAGGCGATATCGACGATGCAAACGACCTCATACAGGATACAATGGTCAAAGCATTACGCTTCTCCGGAAAGTTTGTTCAGGGCACTAACATCAAAGGATGGTTGTATACAATCATGCGCAATACATTTATTAATGACTATCGCAAAAACATGAAAAAAGTTGCCCTTATCACTCAGGAGGAAGAAATTTCATCAGTTAATTTGCTTCCCAGCTCGACTGAAAATCAAAGTGGGAGCGCTTTTGCCATGCGCGATATCCAGTTTGCCCTTTGAAAATTACCAGAATCACTCTCTATACCTTTTATTCGCTATTTCGAAGGTTATAAGTACCATGAAATTTCAGCAGAATTAAACATTCCACTTGGCACAGTTAAAACCCACATTTTTGAGGCCCGCAGACGTCTTAAAAAGCAGCTGACTATGTACCAGAACGAACGGTCAAATTAAATGTTCAGTCTGGTGATTTGCAGTAACCTTTTTAGCAAGCCTGATTCAGAATTAACAATCCAAATCAATTAAGATTTCGTTTTAGGTACCTTTGCCCCCTCTTTTCTGGCCTCGGACAATCCGATCGCGACTGCCTGTTGCTTAGTTGTGACCTTTTTACCACTACCGGATTTAAGTTTTCCCTCTTTCATTTCATGCATCGCTTCTTCTACTTTTTCGGATGCTTTTTGCGAATACTTAGCCATAATAATTGAGTTACAGATATTTAAAAAACCGTTTTACAAAATAATGGTTTTAGAAAAAAACATTTAATTACCCTCTGGATCAATACTTTTAAATACCAAAACATATAGTAGCTACCATTCATATCATTGCTCACGTTATGGATTGGAAATAGACTTCCTGAAACATATGTAGTCAAACTGTTATTTTAATTAAGAGCAATTTTATTATTTTTGAGTATGTCAAAAGTTTTAATTTTGGATGATGACGCAGATATCCGCAACGTTCTCAGGCTGATTTTAGAATCATCTTATGAGGTATATTCCCTAAACAACTCAGACAGTTGGCTACAGGAAATTCATGATTTCAATCCAGATGTAATCATTCTTGACATTCGGCTAGGCAACCTGGATGGTATTGCAATCTGTAAGGAATTAAAATCAAGGCCTGAAACCAGGCACATAAAGGTTATCCTAACAACAGCAGCGCTATATGACATGAAGCCACTTAAAAAAATTTCTGACGGTTTTCTTGAAAAACCTTTTGACATCGATACAGTTGTAAAATTGGTACAGCGTATTTGTGATTAAACTATCAATTCCAAATATTCAGCTATAACCATGTGTTTCTCGTGCAAATCTTTCTCAATTGCTACATACATAGTTTTTTTGACGAGAATTGTAAAACTAACGACCCCGAATTTGCTCTAGCTTCAAACTTAAAAGAGTATTTATGAAAGACAATATGTAAGTGTTTGGTTATTATTATTGTGTTCATTGAACAAAATGAACAAGATCTGAGATAGAAAATAGTCCGTTGATTCTCGAAACCAAACGCGATGAAACTACTTCTATTTTCGATTTCTCTGTTACTTCTCTCTATAACTGCTTATTCGCAAACCGGATGCAGACGTACAGCTACAGGAATAGCATATACGACACAATTGTTCGATGGCAGCTACAACTTCAGTGGACCTTCATTTGATGCATCTAAAATGTGTCTCCCTGTTAACGACAATGGTGTCCCGTGCACGATACGCATACCATTTACCGTGACAACGTATTCAGGTGTTCTTGGAAATTACAACATCCTCAATTGCAATATGGACCATGGTGATTTAATGTTCCTTGCAATAGCAATTAATGCCATATGCATGATAAAAATAGTGAAGAAAGATCGTAGCGGAAACATCCTCCTTTATGTAAGGGAAATCATAAGAAAATATGCACAGAACTTTGTTAACGAAAACTTAAAACGGTAAATTGTCAGCGAACCACTGTGGATCTATTGCATATCGCAAAAACTCGGTTCCGGTCAACTATGCATTTTTGTCTCGCAGGAAAATGATAAAAGTTACCTTCCCACCCTCCACCACACCCACCCCGCAAATACCAACCCACCTAAAACCCAATACCACCAGCTAACCCCAACCCTCGTGCTGCTGACCGCTACCTTCTTTTCCTTTACGCTTTGCTGCACCTGCTGCTTTTGCGTCACAGTAGCCGCTCCTGTTGTTTTTGTTTCTACCTTCCGATTAACCTTTTTCCAAAGCTCCATCATTTCCACCTCGCCTTTGAAACCACTATCAGGAGAATAGTACACGATGCCTTTCGGCCATATGCGCCATTGCAATTCGCTGTTGCTACTGTCATGACTCGTTATTGTCCATTGGCGCGTTGCCTTTAATTCAGTTTGACGGTTGCTATTTTCTGAATAAGAAGAATTTGCACTGTCTTTCCGTAAGGTACTGCAGGCCGCCAGACAGGCGGCCAACAGTAATAGTAAACGCTTCATGATTTGTTCCCTTTCAGCCAGTTGGCAAAATATTTAATGGTGCGGATGTGGCGGTACTTGCTATATACGCCATCACCTTCCCGGCTCCCGACAACATTGGTATTCCCTTCCACGGTAATAATCCATGAGCCACGTTGCATTTTCACGACGCCGCAATGGGCAATGCGCTTCAGGCCCGGAAAGTAAATCCCAAATACATCTGCAGGTTCAGGCTTGCTGGTATGTTTGCCTTCAGGAAACAATGCCGGACTCCAGGCCGTGCGGGGTTGCCCGCAGCCGGCTTGTCCGTATACCCAGCTTACAAATGCTGCACACCAGGGATCGCCTTTTCCGTTGCCCGTATAATACAAAAACTTCTCTACAGCCGGGCCGTCATTGCGGCCGGTGGCTTCATGCACACCCAACTGGCTTTCCGCAACCTGAAGAATCAGCTGCCGGGTGGTTTGATTACGAAATGATGGCTTTAAAACACCGCCGCCAGGCAGCCCACTGCCGATAATAAAAGCAGTGCAAAGCAGGCATAATAGAAACTTAACTGTTGCCATGATGGTAAATTTTTAAATTGTGAAACCATAAAATAAACTGAAGGTAGTGCGAATTGCTTTCGCAAATAGCTGAGCAGACCCAGCGATAACAGCAACAGGCAGAACCAGCAAATCAAACTGAAAAATGCGAGTTGCCAAATACCAGCATCTACCAATCCTACGGTAGCATCGCCAAGGCTTAATATAAATGGCAGGAGCTGCCAGGCAAGTGCCAGGACTAATAATATGATCAGGGTGTAAAACAACCGCTGAAGCTTATCCCAATATTGGAGACATAATAATAAAGTTTTCATAATGAATAAATTTTAAAGTGAAAGAAATACCGCCCGGCTAAGCCTTTTGTTGCCCTTAGCCAGAACCCCGGCTGGCCGGGCGGTAAATCAGGATAAATGATTTAGCCCCTTACAGCACCGTTAACTCGGAGATGTACATGCTATCACTGTTTAAATCGGCAGTGGTAGTAGAGCTAAAAGCCACATAAATGTGAACGGTATCCCCAACAAACACGTTGGGAAGCTGCATGGCATAAGTACCGGCAGATCGCTCTGCTACCAGCGATGCCCTCATGAATTTGGATTTTACCGGGTTGTATATCAATACACTCAAGCTATCGCTGGGCATATAGCGATCATCTTTAAGTTGAACGTCATACTCCCAGCTGATGTTCACAATACCACCCGCAGCCGGTTCTACCAGAAACTCAACCGGCAATTCCAGCGAACCTTCACTGAAACGCACCTTGGTCAGTTCAATTTCGTAATCCGGGTAAATGCCCACGATTGCGTTTTTGATGTGATAAGAAACTGCAACGTTCATCGGTGTAGACACACCTGCCGATGAGGCAAAGCCCCGGGTGATCAGGGCTGCAAACCTGCTCAGGAATGGAGTGACCAATCCAAATTTGAGCTGCACCGACAGTTGCTTTTCCGTTGGCGCTTTTCCGCTACTGCGGGGCAAGCCCCTGATTACATCTAAGCTGCGCCAATAAGCACCAACCACTGTTCCTGTTTTCTTACGGAATCCACCAAGGATCCCCTGTTTAATTACTCCCATTGTTTTATGGATTAAATGAAAAAATTTGTTAACTCGTCGTCCTGTACCTGAAGCTAACCGGTGTGTCCATGCCAGCGGCGACAGAACAAAGGAAGAGGAATAAAAAGCCCTAAAACAGTTCCTTGGGTACGGTACCTTTACCCAAAATGTGCCATAAAATAGAGATAGGGGCCATTTATTTTTATTTTCAATTAATCTGCAGGCCGTATTTTCGCTCAATAGGGTGACATTTGTTACCAGAATTTTTTTTTTTTGGAATTTCAATTGTGATATTTTAAATTTAAGTGTTGGTTCGTCACAACACCTGGCTCTGAAATGAGGGGATGTTTCATTCTTCTCCTGTATTTCAGGCACAACAGTTTTACTTTACCCTATAACTTGTTCGTATTTCGTACGTGTCTTGAACGTGTCTCGAACGTGTCTGCTACGTGTTTTTACGTTTCAGGCCAGTTCCAGGTATGGCCCGGCTATGCTATGACCCCGTACCGGTTATATGCCGTGGTCGAAGGATTATAAAACTAAAACCAAAGGAATTATGACGAAGATTAAAAAAGGAATATTAGGAGGCCTGTCAGGAAAGATAGGCCCTGTTGTTGGCGCAAACTGGAAAGGCAGTTGTTATGAATTGATCTTTTACACAATCAAATGCATACTTATGGTATAAAATTATTTAAGGGGTTAAATAGAAGAAACTCGTGGGAAAACATGTATTTATTTCAACTATTAGCATACTGCCCTGGTAAAAATTGTTTATCGTTAAATTGATCGCCATACTGCTAAACACGCCTACTTGTTTTTCAAAATCGCTTTGCTGATTTATACCGTTCACAATTTTCATAAATCTAAGTCCTTGAAACAGCAGCTTGTATCTCAGCTAGCTCCTGCAACGATAACAGTAGATATTTGGTCAACATGTAAAATCTTATATCTATTTTATATACTTCTTTCTAAGGAATTCGATATTATGGATCGATGCTTTTGAAAAGCGGAATGGTTTTGATTTATCCTTCTTTGATGCTTTATCATAGATCAGAAAAAATGAAAAGGGATCGTCCAATGACTTAATCGATTTGTTCTTCAAGTCATTTTTTTCAATATAATGAGCCATATATGTTCCAGGTACATGTCCGCCGGTATATGGTGTTCCTTTAAAGTAGTCTCTAACATTCAGACTTTTCCTGTTATTAACATCTTGAGAAAATAAACTATCCATTAATGGGAGTATCTTTTTTCCTTCATCAAAAAATTCCTGGAAATATCTTTGGGTGGGCATTAACTTGCTGGCTGTATCAGTCATATATTTTTTGTCTACCATATCTGCTGAACCTTCATTCAATACCCGGTACATTGCCATTACAATGCTATTATCATCTGGTTCAATGTCGAATGACGGCTGTGGTCTGAGCATGTGATGAAGTTCATGTCCACCCAGTGCTCCCAATCTATTTTGATCATTTTTGTAAGCGCATAATAATGTATAGATGATTAAGCCATTTTGTGCATGCGCATCATTATGAATTGGAATAATAGCAACCTTAAGATTTGGCAACTTCTTATGAGCGGTTTTAGGTAAAGCGGAATATGCATATTGGTAAGACTTATCAAAATATGATTTAGGATCAGAATCTATGCGTTTGAGATATTCTTTCATACCATCCTCATCTACTTTATATTGATTGATCATATAAGTGAGCCAATAAGAGTTTGGATCTGCTAATCGATTTTGCAGTATGGAACTGTTTTTTGGCATATAAACAATCTGCATATTTTTCCTGTACGATTCAAAGTACTGTTCATTTACGCCCTGATCAGCCATATAGTCTTTAATTGCTTTATTTGACAGAAACGATTTCCAATCCGACCGGCTTAGGGAGTCACCTTGTTTAAGTTTTGCAGTGATTTCAAAATATTGGTAGCATGTTGAGTCAACAAACGACTGAGCAAAGCCAGATTGCGAAATGGATATTATAATTGTAAATACGATAAAAAGGAAATTAATTTTAGTTGGTTTAAATCTTGCTGACATATTGTTTGCTTGTTTCGACGAATATACCGAAGACGCAGTAAATATTTCACGGAAAACAATTCTTTGAGAGAATAACCTTATGACAAAATTTTACCCAGGATTGATAGATAATTAAGTGAATCAGATGCAATTCTTTTGGTTGCCACCTCAATAAGCACTGCATTTTTTGTCTTTAAAAAAAGTGTAAATTGTTGGGTGTTTATTCAATCTTTTGTGCAATTAAGACGGACGCTAAGCCCCATCTTCTCCAGATTTTAAAAAAATATCCATTGCTGCTTCAGTAATCGCAGATGCGTTTGTTTTTCTATTAAAGAATATTACGAGAAAATTGGTTGTGAACGCGAGAGCATTAGTCACGTTATGATATGCCTTTTTTTACCACAGATTTTTGGATTATTAAAAATCAATTTATTAAATTAGCACTATCCCCATTGTTTCAGATCATCTCATGATTTACACAGCGTTTAAAAACTGTTAAATCTTTTTATCATGAGTAAAATTCTTTCAACTAGTTCGAGGCATCCGGTTACCATCTGTTATGTAGTCTATAAACATGCACCTCCTCATTAGTCTATAAATACACTGAACTATAAACCTAATAGTCTATAAATTAATACATAAACTCTTCCCATTATGAACCCAACAGGTTCAACGGTTAAACCCTTTATCAATTCGTACCATGGGTAACGAAGAACACAACATGAATGCATTTCTTAAAAAACACTGATATGAACAAAAACGCTCCATTCAACTACAAAACTTGCCTGTCGGCACTCCTGTACACCACCCGTGAAATCCAAACACAATTTTATGATTTCTGCTTATTCCTAACCTTCAAGAAAAGCCTGAAGCACTATGGCTATAATTTAAGAGAGTTGGATGAAGAGATATTGGTTCAGGACACCGATTTCTTTGCAACCGTTGAAGATCCGTTTGTGGTAAGATCATACCAATCTATGATTGTTTGTATAACATTAGCAGACGATATAGAATTGAGACACGGCATCACCACATTTGAATGCCTAAATAGTACCGAAATTGAAGAGGCATCATCACGCTATAGCCCGACCATACAGGATCACCTCATCACCAAAAGTTATGCTCAACTCCTGTTCTATTTCATCACCTTCTACGATTCCATTTTACTTAGCCTTTACTATTATGCCTGTGCGCTGAGTTTAAAAAGCTATGATATACCTATACGGATGCGCACACGTCTGGATTATTCTTTTGAAGGAAGCTACAAACACCTCGATTTGAAAAATGCCGATGTAGTAATGATATTGGAAACAATGGAAGGTTTTATTAAAGAGCAGCTAAACATCAAGGATTTGGTTGAGGAATTAAAACCTAATATTAGTTGCCCGAAGGTATAAAGGTAATCTATCAAATAGAACTCAAAACCAAGGCTCAACGCCAGGCGCTTTGAAAAGCTGTTTTACCAGCGGGCATTTTGTCCGTACTTTAAGCCTGAAGCAACGATAAAGGCTAAATTCCCTCATTGGCGAGCTACAGGTTTTAGATCCACCTCCGGCCAGGTATATATTGAACAGGTCTTCGGGATGATAAGAATTTGTTTCTAA
This sequence comes from Pedobacter frigidisoli, assembly GCF_032678525.1. Classification (GTDB taxonomy): domain Bacteria; phylum Bacteroidota; class Bacteroidia; order Sphingobacteriales; family Sphingobacteriaceae; genus Pedobacter; species Pedobacter frigidisoli_A. The sequence continues at coordinate 95,911 of NZ_JAVTSE010000001.1, read as the reverse complement.
TTTAAAAAGTTGCAAACATTTTCTCGGGGCTAACTTAAGTCAATTACAGTAGTATTGATTTCACTTGTAAGTTATTTAGCATCTAAGGCTGACTAGAAAATATAGGTCGAACTTAACAATTGTCTCAAAAAACGAATGTTTTTTCCCCGGTCTTGAGAGAAATACAAAGACATTTGGATGTGTCGGTGTCCCATCCGGGTTGTTAACAAAAATTCTCATGTTACTTTCCCTACTAACGTAGTGATTGGTTTTGAGGAAAATTTCAATCGATAATTTTTCGCTGGCTACTCCATCTTTTATTTCACTTCCAAATTTGGCAGTAACTGCACTTCTTAATAAATCGAGTTCATCGGTGGTCAACATTTGGTTAGGCGCTATGGTGTATCACTAATATATTTGTTTTTGAAGACAAAATTTAAACGTAAAGATTTTTTACGTTAACTATTGCCCTGAAGTTTATGAGTAAGGACTCAAATTTCTTAGACGGCTACTCATTCGCTTATGGAGGAGCTGATTGATAGCCAGTAAAAACTTAGTAAATCTGATAGGTTTAGAAAGAAAATGGTCTGCCTCTACCTGAAAGGCTTGCAGCGCATGTTCGGGATGACCGGTTACAAAAATAATGAACCGGACATGCTCACGAATGAGTCTTGCAACATCCAAACCAGACATTTGCATATTAATATCAAGAAAGAGAAAGTCAATATTTTTGAATTTTTCCATCTTTCGCAGCGCCTCCATAGGATTTAGGTAAGATTTTATCAATTGCAACTTTGGAACCAGTGAGATATGCTCTTTTATCACTTCAATTCCGTTTGAATCATCATCAATGATGATACAGCTATATTGTTTTGTTGATTTTTTCATTCATAAAAGATTTAAACATTGTGGATCAACATGGGTACTCGAATGCGCTCAAAACGGATACGAAGCAGATGTTTGTTGAAATGGTGTCGTACAACAAATTGTTAAATCTAAAGGAAATCAATCTAACGTTGTTTTCCCAATGTATTCCTACCCTACAGTGTTATAAACGTAGAATTTTATCTTACGGTTTTTATGAAATTTGCCGCGGCAAATTTGCAACTATAGCCTTTAAGTAGGTATCGTATGAACTGCATATTTGTTTTACCACACTTGTTTAAATTTTGGTTTAGGGATTTCTAAATGCTCCCTCAAAGTTTCTCCCTCATATTCGGTCTTAAAAATGTCGCGCTGCTGAAGAATGGGAACTACAAGATCCACAAAATTTTTCAGCCCATGAGGGTGATCCTGCCTTACCAGTAACATATCCATCGCCCCTGACTCATACCACAGCTGCACCTGATTTGCAACTCTTTCTGCTGAGCCAAAAAAGAGTGGTGCAGGTATACTATTTCGAGGGTGAAATGCCAAGAGCTCTTTATATTTTGCTATTGCCTCCTCATCTGTCCTACCTACAATAGGGTTTTGACTGGTGATTACTACAAAATCTTCTGGCCTACGGCCTTTTTGGATTAATTTTGTTCTGATGCCTTGTGCAACCTGAACTGTATCTTCCATCGTCTGCCCATAGATAAATGCTCCATCGGTAAAGCTTGAAGCATGATCCATAAAGGTCGCAGATGAACCGGCGGTGTAAAGAACTGGCCTACCCTGCACCGACCGGCTTATATTCAATGGCCCCTCTACGGAAAAATACTTCCCTTTGTAATTGATGGTGTGCATTTTCCTGGGATTTAAGTAAATGCCGTGCTCTTTATTCCTTAGAAAGGCATCATCTTCATAAGTGTCCCAAAGGCCGATCAGGATTTCCATAAATTCCCTGTTCATTGGATATTGATCAGCTTTTGTCAAATGTCCACGGCTAAAATTTACCATTCCTCCAGGATTAGACGTCACTGCATTCACAGAAGCCCTGCCCTTACTGATTTTATCAAGTGACAAAACCTGCCTGGCTACATTATAAGGATCTGTATAGGAGGTTGCAATAGTAGCCGATAACCCAATCCTTTCTGTTTTCATGCTAAGGGCCGACATAATGGTCATGCCCTCGAACATGCTCAGGTAATGCGGTATATTGCCTGGACCTATATGACTAACATCGACTAGAAACAGGGTATCAAACTTGGCAGCCTCAGCGAGCTGAGCTTGCTGAACGTAAAAATCTATATTCTCACTGGCATCCGAAGGCATATCCGGATGCTGCCACCCCACAAAGTTCCAGCCTAGACCATCAATGTTAGCAGCAAGTTTTAGTTTTTTTCTTTGTGCCATCAGTCAACGATTTGATTATTAGCAGCTTCAATATTTATCTCGTTCATCACTTCCGAAAAAAGCTTGACAGACTTTATGCGTTCTTCAAAAGAATGTGTTGGCGTAACAATAATGAGCTCATCGACTCCAGTTTCATTTAAGAATAACCTTATTTTTTCTTTAACTGTATTCTTACTCCCAACAAATGAATATTTTAGCATTTGAGACACCGCAGGATGTTTTAGCATGCTTCTGAATTCATCGGTCATTGGTGTTGGTGGCTGCAAAGCTGTACTGGTTCCGGTTAGCACGCCAACGAACATCGCAATCAGGGTTGTAAATAATTTCTCTGCTTGTTCATCTGTATCTGCGACAAATACATTAATCCCTGCTATTGTATAAGGCCTTTGCAAAAACTTTGATGGCTGAAATTCGTTACGGTAAATATCCAGGGCATTGAGCAGGTGCGTAGAGGCAAAGTGGCTGGCAAAAGCATAAGGCAAGCCTTTCTCTGCTGCTAAATGTGCACTATCAGTACTTGACCCTAATATATACATAGGAACATCGGTGCCCTCTGCGATAGCTGCCCTTACTTTGGAACTTTTATTCTCAGTTGAAAAATACTGTTGTATCTTTTTAATCTCATTTGGAAAGGTATGAGCAGCCTGCATAAAATCAGCCCGGATAGCTTGAGCGGTAGTCGTATCTGTCCCCGGTGCCCTTCCCAGGCCCATATCAATGCGGCCAGGATACAAGTGCGCCAGCGTACCAAATTGCTCAGCAATCACCAATGGAGAGTGGTTTGGAAGCATAATGCCTCCTGAACCAACTCTGATTTTTTCAGTATTATCTGCAATATAGCCAATCAAAAGTGATGGCGCATTGCTACCAACATGTTCTGAATTGTGATGCTCGGCGAACCAAATTCGCTCATAGCCGAATTCCTCTGCCTTTTGAGCGAGAGCAAGTGAATCATTGAGCGTTTGCTTGATTGTACCGCCCTCGGGAACAAGCACTAATTCTAAGATCGAATAAGCGATATTTTCTTTTTTCATATTGTATGCATGCTGTATATAATATTTTCGTTGTAAATTATATTTAAACGTTATTTATTTGCTTTTACCCATCTCATGTAAACGATTACCGGCTAAAATTTCTTCATACGTAGCCAGGCCTGTTTTTTTCTCAGGTTATCCATGATGAAGTCCCTGATGGCTGGGGCTTTTCCTTTTTCGGCGTCGGCAAGGGCCTGTTTAAGGTCGGATTCATTCAATTCGGTACAATAGGCCGGTGTGCCAGGTTGCTGTCTCCAAGATTCTGCCAAACTCCCGCCATCAACGGTATCAAAACCTGTGATGTCGACAAGTTCGGTAACTACTTTTTTATGTTCGGGGTTATCACCGGCTATAGAAATCGCAACTCTTGATTCGGCGCCGGCTGCTTTGCCTTTGTATTTCAAGGTGCCCTCAAGCATATTATTGAATACCTTTACAAGCGGTCGATTCAATATTTTAGAGATATATTCACTTTCTGTGATTTGCTCAAGTTCCGGAATATTACCGTCTCTGAAAGGATAATAGTTTGATGTATCCATTACCACTACATTCTGTGGCACCTCTTTCAATAAGTCTTGCGGAAGCTCTTTATAAGCATTGAAAGGCATGGAAAAGATAATGGCATCTACATCCTGTACCACACCGTAAATAGTTGCGGCGCTTGCACCAACACTTGCAGCTATTTTTTCGAGTTCAGCCATTGATCTTGTATTGGTCACTTTAACATGATGACCTGCATGAGAAAACTTTTCAGCTAAAATACTCCCTATAGCACCTGTACCAATAATTCCTATTTTCATATTTTTAATCTTTATTATTTGAATGATGATTTAAATTTTTATCGATGAAATGTAACCGTATTTGAAATTGAGTCTCTTCCCATTTTAAATGAGTTTCCCGGCGCATCCGGGTCAGCATATCCAAAGGAAATTCCAAAGAGCATTTTCAATTCACTGGGCACATTCAATATTTCCCTAATCGTCCCGGCGAAGAAACCGAGCGAGGTTTGGGTTGATTAACGATTGGAGTTAGACACGCTAACCTAATCTGCCTATTTTTGATTTGCAGATTCGATAAGCAGTGCCTTATTTTCAGTCAGATACTCGCGCACCGTTTTTGCCGGTCTGCCCAGGATATAAGGAATATCATTCTGAACCATCGACATATATGACATTCTTCCATCCAGCATCTGTTTAACAAATTCGATATTTGCACCTGCATACCAGCTATCTGCACCATTTGCTATCCAGGCTGCGATAAGTTCTTTGAATTCTTCAAGTCCCTTTTCTTCATATTTAATTTCAAGTCCGGTAACCTCACTCATGAGCTGAGCAATTTCTTTGCCGTTGAAACTTTCCACACTCAGCCAATAATTTTTTCCGGCATGACGTCCCGGCCCGTCTATCAGTACTTTTGCGGCTATCGCAGCGATATCGCTTGAAGCGATATAGCCTACCCTGCGGTCCTGCCAATAAGTGGTATAAGTTAAGTTCTTTGGTAGGTAAGCTCCTGTAATAGCCTCCATGAACATATTTGGGTGGAGGTGCGTCCAGGCAATACCGCTGGCCTCAATGTATTTTTCAATCATTTGATGCCACGCAAAGTGGGCATCGGTAGTATCCCATTCAGCAAATACCCCAACATGAACGATATGGCTGACACCCGCTTTAACTGCAGCATCTACCAGAGTTTTGCTCTGCGTAAGCATACCAACAGTATAACCTGTCAAGAGAAAAACCCTGTCAATGCCGGCCAGCGCAAAAGCAAAAGTTGTTGGATCATCTAAATCGAGAAATCTGCAATCATTCCCTTTCGCGGTTAACTGCTCCACTTCATCTGTTTTACGTGAAGTAATCCGGATATTAACGCCTGGATCCTTCAGTTCGTTTACCACCTGTTTTCCTATCGTACCGCTTGAACCCAATACGAGTATTGTAGAATTTTGATTATTTTCCATTTGTATATAATTCATGCAGGCGTTTACTACTGCCCATTTACTAATCGTTTCTGTTATGATTTTTGATTTGTGCCAATGTCCTTATTAAGAAAATCATTTTGCAGTTCAGCCATTTTTTGGTAAAGACGCTTAAATGATATATTTCCTACTGTTCCATTCGGCAAATATTCGATTATGTATCCCTCAGCCAATTGATCGGCTTTTTGAAGTAAATCAAATATTAATGGAGTGAAAATGGAAGATTCAGCTGAATTCGCATTGTTCGTCCGTTCGGTAATGAGTACTGCAATTTCCCGGTTATTGTCTTGAAATTCTTGTCTAAGCAGTTCCAGATTTCCTATCCGTTCCAGGTAGGATAGCGAGTGGACAACCCTGAAATATGTTTTAAATTGGGCCATCTTGAGCTTTAAGACCGTTTCGAGTATTTCAGGCAAACTTATTCTCCTCACAAGTTTTCTTCCTATTTCATCATATAAATCCTGATTAATGGATCTTATAATCGTAAGAATTAATACGCCCTTATCCTCAAAAAATTTTCACAGGTAGGGTGTCGAGATGGACAACCGCTCTGCAATATCCTTCATAGTAGTCTTTTGGGGGCCATAGTGGCTAATTAGCTGCTTTGCGACATCAAGAATCTGCGTTTCGTCCATCATACCTATCTATCTATCCACCGTTTGAATAATAACGACTTATCTTTACTGATATAAACCTCAGTCTCCGGGAATTTTGACAGCACTAATTTTAGTTTGCCATTAAAATGATTCTGAATTTCTTTTATGCTATTTACGGAAACAAGATGCTGTCTGGAGGCTCTGAAGAACAGGTTTGGATCCAGCTGCTCCTCAACCTCATCCATAGTCAGATTAACAATATGTGTACTGCCATCATTTAATACAAGATGAGTATTTCTAAACTCTGAATAAATGAATTCGACCGTTTCAACTTTAACAGAAACATAACGGTCACCTTTCTGAATCAAAAACCTCGCGCGATAACTTCTCTCAGGGTCTTTTAACATTTTGAGTAAATCTTCAATTCCAGGCTCCTGATTCCTGGCTGAACGTACCTGATCATACTTTTCGAGTGCAGATTGTAATTCTGCTTTGTTGATGGGCTTTAGCAGGTAATCAAGGCTGTTGACTTTAAACGCCCGGATCGCGTATTCATCATAGGCCGTGGTAAAAATCACAAAACTGTTGATGTTGCAGGAAGCGAAGATTTCAAAGCTAAGGCCATCTGATAGCCTGACGTCCATCAGAATAAGATCTGGTTCTTGGTGTTCGGTAAACCAGGAAATGCTTTCTGTCACACTGCTCAAAACAGCCAATACCTCTATGGTGGAATCAATATTGGTTAGCATTTCCTTTAACCTTAGCGCGTTATGCTTTTCATCCTCTACAATTACTATTTTCATCATTCTTCCAGTTTAATTAAAGGCACACATACTGTATACAACTCGCTGCATTCAGTGACTTTCGGCAATTGATCGGTTAATAATCTATATCTGTCTTCCACATTTTTCATACCCGTAGACGTCGATGGTACATTGAAATTTAATCTTTGCAGCGTATTAGTCACTTTTAAATAGTCATGTCCGTTGTTCGCGATTTTAATAATCAATGGCTTGCTGGATGATGCGATATTATGTTTAATCGCGTTTTCGACCAGGAGCTGTAAAGTTATCGGTGGAATGGCTTTGCTTAACGAGGCTCCGCTGACATCCACTTCCAGTATTACATTTTCACCAAAGCGAATCTTCATGAGGTAAAAGTAGGTTTTGGTGAATTCTATTTCTTCTGCTACCGAAACCATATTTTTTTTGACATTGATAGTCATATACCTGTACACATCGGAAAGTTTCTGTAAAAAAAGCTGAGCAGTATCATCATCATATCCGATCAATGCAGACAGCGTACTAAAACTATTAAAAAGGAAATGGGATCCAGTTGCATCCGCAACGACTGCAATTCAAATTCCATCGCTATCCTTTCCAGCTCTTCTGCCTTGATGATGTGATCAAGGGTTTCTTCCCGGGCATCCCGCCATTGCTTTAGAAGATAATAGACCGTTTGACCTGCACTGGTAAGCAATGAAACCAGTACCGTAACTGTGAATGAGGACGTAAGTGAATTGGCATAGACTTCGGATGCAATCGATTTTTCAAAAACGAACACCATCAGACGAATGTAGCAATAGGAAAAAATGACGGTGCCTGTAACCATAGCGCCAAACTGCACTACCGATCTTTTAAGCGGATCATCTTGCCACGGCATATGCCTGTCTAGGAACTTAATGATAAGGATACTGATTTCTGATAGCAAAAAACAAAATATCAGGCCATTGATCACCTCCAGCGAAATTTCTTCAGTGGTGTAGGATTTGTACCACGCTTTTCCCGGCCGCAATAAATACGCCAGCAAGTAGAATCCTATAAATTGTACAGGAATCAACATTAAGCGCAAATTTATTTCCTTCTTTTCTCCAGTCAAGTTTGACATCAGTGATTATTGATTATACAAGATTATTAAAAATGGATAGGTTACATTCATTCGAACTGACTGAGCTGGAAAAATTGGTAACTGGACCATCCTTGATTGCATCTGAATCATCTCCAGGCCTCAAATCATATCGGCAAAAGTTCAGGGATAATTTAAGCTTATTCAGTCGCCAAATCAAGCCTTTCAGTCAGTTTTTAAACTTGTGATAAAAAGCAGACTCTAGATTTGCGCCATTAATTTCAGATCATGACCCTTTTCAAGCCCTTTTTAACTGCTGTAATAATATGTCTGTTATTTCAGCAATCTTCGGCACAGAGCGATAGTCTTCTACGCGACGCCGGACTGGAACAATTGACGCAATATGCACTTCGGCATAAACCCGGAGTAAAACAATCCTACATTGACCAGGAGGTTGGAGAAAGGGATATTAAATCTGCCCTTTCCGGCTGGCTGCCTCAGGTTAACGGAGATGCGAGTTTTAACCATAACATCAAACAGCAGGTTAATGCACTCACTACTGATGGGCAAACAAATTACATTGTTTTCGGCACTAAAAATGTTTCTTCCGTCGTGCTGTAGGCGGATCAGAAATTTTTAGATGCTGGTTTGATTCAGGCCTCGAAAACGGCAAAATATTACAGGCAGCAGTTTAGACAGAACACAGAAAACAATCAGATTAATACCGTAGTTGATGTAAGCAAAGCGTACTATGATATTTTGACAAGTCAGGAGCAACTCAAAATCATTAATGAGATCATTGCCCGGATAGAGAAGCAGCTGAAAGATGCAAATAGCCAGTATTCCTCGGGACTTGTGGATAAAACTGATTCACAGCGTGCACAGATCAGCCTGAGCAATTCCATTGCCGACAGGAAGAGAACGATTGAGCTGCTTAAATCTAAATACGCTTATATAAAATCGCTGATAGGTTACCCGGCAGAGGCTGAGCTGACTTTAAGTTTTGACAATGCGGCCATGGAAAATGGTATCCTGTTAGATACTACAACAGTGCTGGATTACAACAAGCGTGTCGAATACCGGTTACTTGAAACGCAGCAGAAACTCCTGGGGATTAATACATCTTATAATAAACTTACTTATTTGCCAAGACTATCGGGATTTATCAACTACAGTTGGAATTACCTGGATGATAATTTCTCCAGCCTATATCAAAACGCTTATCCGGGATCTATTGTAGGCTTAAGGCTTACTATGCCAATATTTCAGGGCACCAAACGCATCCAGGAAATTCGAAAAGCCCAGTTACTGGAAAAGCGCGGGGAGCTGGACCTGCAGGAATCCAGGAACAATATCAATAGCCAGTTCGAGAGAGCGATGGCCACCTACAAAGCGGGGCTTAACGACTGGAAAACAGCAGGTTCAAATGTAAGTCTGTCAAGGGATGTGTATAAGACTATCAAACTTCAATATGACGAAGGGATTAAAACATATCTTGATCTAATGACCGCAGAAAGCGACCTGCGCACCACTCAACTATATTATTTAAACGCATTATACAACCTGCTTTCTGCTAAACTGGATGTTCAGCAGGCATTGGGAACCATCAATATTACTCCATAATAACATGAAATCATATCAAGCAAATCTATCGCGGCCCATCATTGCACTAATGCTATTGGCCGGTTGCGGAAATAATAAACCAGCAGCACCTACTGCCCCACCGGCAGTAGCAGTAACAACTCAGAAAGTTACTCAGGAAATGATTACGACAACTGATAGCTATCCAGGTGTTGTGGTACCGTTAAATGAAGTGGAACTAAGAGCAGAAGTTGGTGGTTCAGTTACTGCAATCTTTGTAAAAGACGGCCAGAAGGTTTCCAAAGGCCAAAAGCTTTATGAAATTGACCGGACAAACTATCTGGCAGCCTATAATTCTGCGAAAGCAAACCTGCGGGTAGCGAAAGCAAATTATGGCAAATTTAAAAAGGATGCTGAACGATATACTAACCTGGCCAAACAGGAAGCTGTGGCCAAACAACGGGTAGACTATGCATTGACCGACCTTGAAAATGCAGCTTCGCAGGTTGCAGTTGCGGAAGCTGCAATGGAAATGGCAGCAGCAAATTTGAAGCGCTCGGTAATTGTATCCCCTTTGAGCGGCACAATCGGTATTTCGCAGGTAAAACCAGGTGCATTGGTTGTACAGGGTAGTACCCTGCTCAATACGGTATCAACTAATGACCCTATCGCGGTAGATATTTCCATCAACCAGCAGGATATCAATAGATTCCTGAAACTGCAGGGAAATTTAGCGGTAAGGGATTCAATCTTCAGTGTTGAACTACCTGATAAAACAACTTACCGCCTAAACGGAAAAATAGTTGCGGTTGACCGCTCGATTGATCCGACTACAGGGACATTAAAGGTGCGGATCAGCTATCCAAATCCAACCGGAAATCTGGTACCGGGAATGGTGTGTAAATTAAACGTGCTTAATAAATCAAAAACACAGCAAGTTACCATTCCCTATAAGGCGGTAATGGAACAACTGGGAGAAAATCTGGTATATCTTGTCAGCGACAGCAGCAAAGCGCAACAAAGGCTGGTTAAACTGGGAAGTAAATTTGGAGATAAGGTTGTGGTGACCAATGGACTGAAAGCTGGCGAAGTTGTGGTAACTGAGGGTTCCCAAAACCTGCGGGCAGGCACGGTGGTGAAAGCGCAATAGTGACAACTTTAAATTTCGAACAACAATATAGAAATACATGATCTCAGAAATATTTATAAAACGCCCGGTCACATCGATTGTGATATCGATACTTATTGTGCTTGCGGGTGTACTGATCTTAACAGGGCTACCGATCACGCAGTATCCTAATATCGCCCCGCCCACGGTAACTGTAACGGCAAACTACACTGGAGCTGATGCTCAAACTGTGGAACAAACCGTTACCACGCCGATTGAAAGCCAGATTAATGGTACCCCGGGAATGAAATACATTACCTCCAATAGTACCGCTGACGGTCGATCGAATATCACGGTGACTTTTGAAGTTGGAACAGATATCGATGTGGCGGCTTTAGACGTACAAAATAGGGTTGGAATAGCAGAACCTTCGCTTCCCGAAGCTGTGAGGCGTCTTGGGGTAACCACAAAGAAAGCAAACACAGATTTGCTACTGGTATTAGGATTATATTCTCCCAACAAGACCTACGATAGTAAATATCTTTCTAACTATGCTAATCTGTATCTCAAAGACGCCCTTTTACGAGTAAAAGGTGTTGGCGACGTGATGTCCTTTGGCCGGCCCTTCAGTATGCGTGTATGGCTCGATGCGAACAAAATGGCAGCGAAAGGTATCACGCCGTCTGATGTTTCCACAGCAATTGCCGAACAAAATGCAATTATTCCGGGTGGTAGTGTAGGTGGACCGCCGCTCAAAGGCGACCAGACATTTGAATTTTCAATCGTTATGGACGGTGCACTTAATAAGGCAGAGGATTTCGAGAATATTATCGTTAAAGCCACGCCTGATGGAAACGTTGTCCATCTGAAAGATGTCGCCCGCGTTGGATTAGGTGAATTTGCTTACAATATCACCGCAAAACTGAACGGTCAAACCTCAGCCATGATGGGCATTAACCAAACCCCCGGTGGCAATGCTTTGGAGACGTATGAAGGAATAGTAAAGGCGCTGGAAGAGGTTAAAAAATCTTTTCCTGCAGACATGGATTACAAGATTGGTTATGAATCCGTTTCAATTGTTAAAGTATCAATAGACGGCGTAATCCATACCTTAGTTGAAGCGTTGATATTGGTGACCATTGTGGTTTTCTTCTTCTTGCAAAGCTGGCGTGCAACATTAATACCTGTTTTGGCTATCCCGGTCTCTATCATCGGAACATTTATTTTCTTTAATTTACTTGGCTTTACTGTTAATGTGCTCACGATGTTTGGGTTTGTACTGGCCATAGGTATTGTTGTTGATGATGCCATAGTTGTGGTTGAGGCCGTACAGCATTATATGGATCATGATGGGTTATCTGCAAAGGAAGCAACCAGAAGGGCAATGAAAGATATCACCGGACCGGTGATCGCCATTGCTTTGATTCTGGCAGCAGTATTTGTTCCCGTTGGTTTCATCCCGGGTATGGTTGGACAACTTTATCAACAGTTTGCAGTAACGATTGCAATTTCTGTATTAATTTCAGCATTCATTGCCCTATCACTTACTCCTGCACTTTGCTCGCTGCTACTGACCAAATCGGAAATCAAGGCAGATTCACGGGGGCTTAATAAATTCTTTTTCAAATTTAATAACTGGTTCAATAATGTCACCTCTAAATATTCTCGCGGGGTTCAATGGTCTTTGAAGAAAGCACCACTGATGATCGTCATATTGCTTTGTATCTATGTCGGAACGATCGGGATGTTCCAGTATAAAGCCTCTGGTTTTATACCGGATGAGGATGCCGGTGCATTTATCATGGGGGCGACACTGCCGGAAGGGTCGTCGATGAACCGCACAGAAATTTTTTCCAAAGACCTCACTGAACGTATTAAAAAACAATATCCTGAAATACGGGATATTGTTGCCATCACTGGATTTAATATTCTCAACAGTTCATTCAAATCTAACGCAGCAACATTTTTTGTTCAGTTGAAGCACTGGAATGACCGAAAAAAGACCGCATCTGATATTGTTGCAGGCGTTTCGGCCATGTTTGCGGGAGAGAAAGCCGGAACGGTTATCGCTGTTCAGCCGCCACCCATACCAGGGCTTGGAATAAGCGGTGGGTTTAGTATGCAGATACAGGAACTGCAGGCTGGTGATGTGAAAAAATTTGAGGGCGTAGTTGGTAAGTTTCTGGGTGAGGCTAATCAGCATAAAGATATTGGAATGGCTTACACCCTTTTTACTACTAATACACCCAACTACCAAATCACGGTAAACAGGGAGCAGGTTAAAAAAATGGGCGTATCCATTGGGGCAGTCTATAGTACGATCTCTGCTTATTTTGGAAGTAGTTACATCAACGACTTTACCAGGTATGGAAGAAATTTTAAGGTAATCTCACAGGCTGACACCTCATTCAGAGGAAAAATTGAAGACATCAACAACTTGTATGTCAAAAACATGGCGGGAGCATCGGTTCCAATTTCTGCAATGGTATCTTATAAATTGGTAGAAAACCCTGCCATTATTAATCACTATAACCTGTTTCGTTCTATAGAAGTAAACGGTGCCGCAAAACCAGGTTCAAGTAGTGGTAATGCACTAAAGGCATTGGAAGAAATTGCAAATAAGGAGCTTCCATCGGCTTACCGTTACGATTTCACGGGTTTGAGTCAGCAGGAACAGGAAGCTGGAAATGCAACAACTGCCATCTTTGCGCTGATTATCATCGTAGTATTCCTTTTGCTGGCATCCTTATATGAAAGCTGGTCAGTACCGTTTTCTATTCTGCTAAGCGTACCATTAGGTTTATTTGGGGCAATTTTAGCATTGACCTGCCTGCCACATCTAGACAACAATATTTATGCTCAGGTGGGCCTGATCACATTAATCGGACTTTCGGCTAAGAACGCCATCCTGATTGTAGAATTTGCGAAAGAACGTGTGGATTGGGGTATGCCTGTTCTGGATGCTACGATAGAAGCTGTCAGGCTAAGACTGCGACCAATCGTCATGACATCTTTGGCATTCATTCTGGGTGTCCTCCCTTTAATTGTATCACACGGCGCAGGTGCTGTTTCAAGACAAACTATTGGGTGGACAGTGGCCGCAGGGATGCTGACTGCAACCATCTTTGCCCTCTTTATTGTTCCGGTGCTATTTGTATTGATCACTAAGTTAGCCTATGGGAAGAAAAAGCTAGCTGAGATGGCAGCTAATTATCACCCTGAAGATCACAAAGATTCGCTTCATGCAGAATAGTTTGCCTTAAGACCTATTAGCTGGGGTATTGTTTAATACATCAATCAGCTAATAGGTTAATGTATGACCGTAACTGCTTTACTCTATATTGTTAAGGATTCAATGTTGGTGCAGATTGTTTCAACGAATCGGTTATTCTTGAAGCATCTTTACCAGGGATGCTTACCTCCTAGTATACTATTTTCTGAAATATGTAGTGCAAATAGTATCATTCAAAATAACATATAATTTTTATCTTGTTTTCGAACACAAGAAAAGTGGATTTGAACACTTGTGACAATTTCATTTGACTGAACTTTGCATTATAATAAAATAGTTAGTCGCCTTAAAATGAAACGAGACAATGAAACATCTGCTTTTAACAATCCTTTTTCTTAATTTTTGTACCCTGTTATTTTCACAATCGAAAGCCGATGATATTGTTGGTGTATGGTACAGTAAGGTAAAAGAGGGCAATGTGCAAATATTTAAGAACGGTGAAAAATACTACGGGAAACTGATCTATTTAAAAAACGCTGTCGATATTGATGGAAAACCCGTTTTAGACATTAACAATCCTGACAAAGAAAAACGAAAAATGCCGCTGGTAGGCATTCTTTTATTGAAAGAAATTACATTTGATGACAAAAAGAATAGCTGGAAGGGAAAGCTTTATGATTATGATGGGCAGAAGGGTAATACCTATGACTCTTATCTAACCATTACTAAAAACGGCAGCCTCAATATTAAAGGCTTTTGGGGAATCTCTTTCTTTGGCTTAAATCGCGGACTGACTTTGAAAAAAGTTGATGTGAAATAATCTTATATTTAAATCTTTTAAATTGCCCGGAATGAATCAGCAGCAGCCTTACCGAATAACAACAATTAAGGATTACCATAAAATACTGGGTATAGCCAATCCTGAGCATCCGATGATTAGCGTGATAAACCTTACTGAAATAACACCATATCGAAGTGAGGAAACAATCAGGGTGGTTTTTGATTTTTATATTATCTCACTGAAAAAGGTGGAAGAAGGAGATGTGCATTATGGTTATGGACAACAAAAGTATGATTTCGATGATGGCATACTATTTTTTATAGCTCCTAACCAGATATTTTCATTTAAAGCTGATGATGCTTTTAGGAGTGCGGGAAGTATGCTGCTGATTCATCCTGATTTCCTGTGGGGCAACCCATTAGCCAAAGCCATTAAAAAATATGAGTTTTTTAATTACGCGATAAATGAAGCACTTTTTGTTTCTGAAAAAGAAGAAATTGTTTTGAAAAGCCTTATCAAAAATATCGAGCAGGAATATCGTTCACATATTGATCAATTCAGTGAATCGATTATGATCTCTCAGATTGAATCATTCCTCAATTATTCAAATCGGTTTTATATGCGTCAGTTTCTTACCCGTAAAATATCTGGAAATCAAATACTGGATAAACTGGAAAAAATTCTTGACGACTATTTTAACAATGAAGACATTATTAATAATGGATTGCCTACCGTACAGCATATTGCGCAACAGCTCAATTGTTCTCCCAACTATTTGAGTGGTATTTTGAAAACGCTTACTGGTCAAAATACCCAGCAGCACATTCATGGAAAAATCATTACAAAAGCAAAAGAAAAACTTTCCACTACTACACTCACCATTGGGGAAATTGCTTTTCAGCTGGGATTCGAATATCCACAGTCGTTTAGTAAATTGTTTAAGAGTAAAACCGAACTTACTCCGGTTGAATTCAGGGCATCATTTAATTAATTTTAAATTATTAATCGCTTTATGTTGGATTTTCTAGCGCTATTGAAATCGAGAAATGAGTGCTTATTTTATTTTGGGATGCTATGCCTGTTCCTTGCAGTTTTAATCCTGATCCTATCAAAAATTGTGTATATACAGATGAACGGGTTAAATGCATGGTACAAACCGGCCAAATTTGCGCTGTCTATAGGGATTTTTAGCTTAACGATGGGATGGTATACCGGATATCTTGATTCTTATAAATATATCAGCATATACAATTGGTCATTGATTATCTTCCTGGGGTTCGAATTGTTTTACATCACACTTCAGGCTTCCCGGAGTCAGCTGTCACATTATAATTTCAGTTCGAATTTATATACTTCACTTACTGTAGCAATGGCTATTGCAGCAATAGCTGTTACCTTGTATACCGGTTATATCGGTATCCTATTTTGTACCTACAGGTTTGCCACCCTACCGGATTATTACGTTTGGGCCATTCGGTTAGGAATCTTTTTATTTGTTATATTTGCTTTCGAAGGCGCTGTGATGGGTGCAAATGGTTCTCCCAGGATAGGTGCTGATTACGGTAAAACAATACCTTTCCTGAACTGGAGTCTTAAATATGGCGATCTGCGCATCGCCCATTTCATCGGAATGCACGCTTTGCAACTGTTGCCATTACTTGCTGTTTATCTAATCAAAGACCTTAAGATGGTTATTTTTACTGGCTTCCTGTACGCTGTGCTTGCGTTGTTTTGCCTGGTATTAGCGCTTAATGGTAAGTCTTGGCCGAATGCCCGGTCTTTTACTAAAGTGGGTAAATTCCATTGAAGCCTGAAATTAAAAAAGGGGATGGTCATCCGGCACATACCCCTGAGCCTGCTCAGATGCTTAGGTTCGCGAAAATCCTGTTCCTCGAGCTACATCAGTGCACTTGATAAGGTCATAACTATTGTGCCAGCTATAGTGGCACCAAGTAATATGATTAGATAATTTTTGATATCATATATCTTTAAAATTTTCCGATTGTTCCTTACATCAACTATTTGCCTTATTCATAAAGCTTTTGCTCCGAAGTAAAATATGCAGTACTACCCCCGATGGTTTCTGATTTAACGAGCTTCCCTGTGGGAGACCTTTCAATCTTTGCCCCGTGAATTTTCATGAAATCGCGCAGCTCTCCCCGCAGCATCAGATGTAAGCCCAGAATATCGCTTTTGCCAAAATGAAATTGTAAGGTTTTGCCTACACGTGCTACTTTTTCCAATTTTTGCCCTTCCAGCTTGCTTTTAAAGCTCAGCAGATGAGACATTGATTTTTTTAGCTACGATAACGTCGAGCTTTTCTAATTTTTTACCCTTAAACTTATGGTTGAGAATACTGGCAAAGACGGTAAGATCAGGTAGTTCGGCCATAAATTATTTATACGCTTAAATATTTTTTGATTTCCCTTACAGAATTGCCATTAAGCGCTATTGCGCCTTTAAGCGTATCAACGTCGATTTGAAATTGCGCTGCCCAGTAGGCTAAATCATTCGGGTCATCTGCATTTATTTCACGGTGTTCTGACTGATCATCGAAAGGCTCTAACGTATCATCATCGTCTTCGATGGCGTATCGTTCTCTGATCTCATCTGGATCTGGCACTTCACCCATGTTTGGATTTTGATTTTCTTCCATAAGTTTAAAACAGTTTGGCTTAGGTTAAGTTCTGTACAAATTAATTCGACTTTTATAACAATCTCAAAACTATTTACCTACGCTTATGTTAGAAATTCGAATAAGATGATTTATTAGAAACAAAAAGTGATGAATACAGGAAATATAGAATATTTAAACCTTCGGGAATTAGCTAACGAGGACTATGAAATCATTGATGGAGAAGCGGACATTACTGGGTGGCCTGTAGTTGACGAAGGTCAGAATACTGTTGGAAAAGTTAGAGATTTACTTTTCGACCTGGAGCAGAATGCCATCCGGTACATTATTACGGATCTTGAAAATAATGTTTCGTCACCTCCGAATAAAGCTATTCTGATTCCTATAGGAATTGCAACGCTTGGAATTGATAAAAAAGAAGTTATCATACCAGTAATGGATCGTGAACAATATAACCTGATGCCAAACTATATTATTGGGGAGGTTACAAGGGATACGGAAATGAAAATCAGATCAGCGATTGGCAGTCCGGCAGCCTTGAGGATAGAAGAAGAAATTGTAGAAATTGATCATGCTGAATTTTACCAGCACCACCATTTTGACAGGGGTAATGTAATTTCGAGAAAGCAAGAGCTACCTACTGCTGATTTTGTTCCCCAATTAATTGCTGAGGACAGGAAGGAAGAAGAAAATACTATTCACCAGCTTATAGATCATGCACGATCAGAAACAAAAACTGAACAGGAGGTGAACCAACAGGCAGTGGAAGACCATGAAGGTTTTACGGTGAATACATCAGAAGGTACATTTACCATCCAACCACAAACAAACGGAACCTACAGGGTTTTTGAAGGAGAGCGTAAGATTGGGGTGATATATGCAGAGCCTGGTCATGACGGCAGCAAATGGCAAACAATGGATCATTTAGATGAACGCCTGGTAGTGAATTTAGGGGACGCAATTGCTGATCACAACACATCCAGATCAAATAGTTAAAAGAAAACATTTCACTTATTTCTTGAAGTTTTATGGGAAAAATTTTTGTTTTAGAAGACGACAAGGATATCAGAGAAGTAGTTACGATGATGCTTGAATCTGAAAATTACACAGTCGTTTCATTTGCAAATGTACACGATTTTATGCAGCGCGATACGAATGAAATACCAGATCTGTTTATCCTGGACGTGATGCTGCCAGATGGTTCAGGACTGGATGTTTGCGGAAGGCTAAAGGCAGAAAGTAGTTTGGCGGATGCACCTATTATCATTATGAGCGCTCATGCGAGTGTAGAAGAAGTGAAAAATGGCTGCGGTGCGGAAAGTTTTATCCAAAAGCCCTTTGACATGGATTTTTTCCTGGGTAAGGTACGTTCGCAAATCGAAAAGTCTGCTTAACCATATCGATCGGATACATTGATTCACACTATTTTGACTGATCTGCGAAAGGTTAGCGTATCCGCATGGTTTACAATATCGTACCAGCCACTTCATTCAGAAATGACTACTGCATGAACTTAGCTACGGCATTCAAAATCAAATTATTTTAAGTGCAACTGCAAATTTAGGAAGCTTACCATCTTCGGGCAGGAAAACATTTAGGCCAGTCTGGTTACGGATAAACTTCAACGGACGGCCTGTAGATACCATGGTGACCTGACTGATTTTTCCCGGATAATAAGTGCTTTGATCTGCCAGACTTTTGATATGAATAAAATTCCGGCTAAAATCTGAAGACATTACTGTTGCATATAAGGTGCCATCCTTAGTCACAAATCTTACATCCTCTTCGGTGAAAGGCTTGCCCTTACCTTCGTTAAAACCCTGTGCAGAAAGTGCCGCCGCGCCCAGCTGCGCTGGCCCTTCACCAAAAATTACCCACGGCCGTGTGCCATATATACTTTTTCCGTTCTCCCTCATCCAGCCACCAATTTCATTAACGATTTGTAACTCCAGCTCATCCATAGTACCATCACCTCTCAAAGGGACATTAAGCATCAGATTTCCGTTTTTGCTTACCACATCAATCAGGGTATGAACCACCGATCTGGCACTTTTGTATCGCTTATTATCGTAAACCGACCTGTTGTAATGCCAGTCGCCAATGCAGGTATCAGTTTGCCACGGGAGGGGCTCTATACCATTACTCTGGCCACGTTCAATGTCCCATACCATCGCCTGTCTTTGCTCCCCGTTTAATATTTTGCCGGTAATTACCGCCTGCAAACTACCTTTATCCCTGATACTTTTATTGTAAAAGTGCGACGCAATTTTTAAACCGGCATCGTCTATCGGCCATAACGGAAACTGCGAATCATCAAAATAAATCATATCAGGCTGATATTTATCAATGAGCTCGATGGTACGATTGTAGAATTTCTCGATGTATTTTTTATCAGGTTTACTTACGCCGTTACCCCAATCCCATTGCCTGTGAATCATTCCATTATCATAACTGTTTTCACTCAACTGATGTTGCTGGGCATAGAGTTCCTGTGGATCAAGTCCATCCCACCACATGCCTTTGCCTTGCGATTTAGTCAGGTTACCATCGTAAGGTATACCTGCATAGGGGCCCGATTTGTCCGAGCGTTGTGCGGTTTCCATCCAGCTCCAGGTATGGGCAGCATGCACACTCACCGCAAAATGCAACCCTCTTTTTCTGGCGGCGGCAGCCCAGCCGCCAACAATATCTTTTTTTGGCCCCAGTTTAGTTGAATTCCAGTTCTTTTGAAAACGGCTGTCGTACAAATCAAAATTATCATGGTGGTTGGCCAGCGCCATGAAGTATTTTGCACCCGAATGATGATAAAGATCAACGATGGCTTCAGGATCCCATTTTTCGGCCTTCCAGGTGTTAATTACATCCTTAAACCCAAATTTTGAAGGATGTCCATATTTTTTAAGGTGAAATTGATACTGGCCAGACCCTTCCATATACATGTTTCTTGCGTACCAATCCCCTGCCTCAGGCTGGCACTGAGGCCCCCAGTGAGCCCACATGCCGAATTTGGCATCTCTGAACCACTCCGGTGTAACATATTTTCTTAAGGATGGCCAGGTTGGTTGAAATGGATTTTTGGTCTCCGGGCTGGTTACCATGTTTCGTATTAGGGCGGCACTGGCATTATTCGCTAAATAGATGCCTGGGAGGCTCGTGGTAAGAAGTTTAAGCAGGGTACGTCTTTTCATATATCTGGTTAAAGGGCAATACTCAAATATAACAGGTATGATTAAAAAACATTTGCATCATTACGATAAATGTTTGTACTAATCCGACTTTTGCAATAGCTAGTAACTATAAAAAAAAATGCAGGCGACATCCGTCAACCTGCATTGTCATCACTAACTATTAAAATTTGGATACTATTTTCCCTGGAAAATTTCCTTGATTTTTGTCTCCAGTGCTGCTCCACGCAGTTCCTTGGCAATGATTTTTCCGGTAGGATCTATTAAGAAGTTCATTGGGATAGCTTTGACCTCGTAAGCCTGAGCAGCCTCGTTTTCCCAGCCTTTTAAATCGCCCACCTGTTTCCACGTCAGATGATCATCTGCAATAGCTTTGATCCATTTAGCTTTATCTGCTGCTTTATCTAAAGAAACACCCAGAATTTCAAAGCCTTTAGACTTATATTGTTCATAAACCTTTACCAGGTTTGGATTCTCCCGTCTGCAGGGGGCACACCAGGAAGCCCAGAAATCAATCAATACATATTTACCGCGATAGTCGGAAAGCTTTACGGGCTTTCCATCAATATCTGGCTGGGTAAAATCCTGAGCTGCAACGCCCTCTTGTGTTTTTTTAAATGTAGCTATACGTTCTGCCACCTGTTTGCCGAAATAAGAGTTACGGAGTTCAGGACTGACAGTTAGGAAGATTTTTTCCATCTCTACTGCATCAAAGCCTGGAGCAAGTGTAGAATTAAGTGCCATTAACGACATGTACTTATCCGGATGTTGTTTAGCATAACCAATTTTTGCATCGAAAATCTCTTTTTCTATTGCCCGGGCCCTTTTTTCGAGATCAAGAATAAATGTGTTATCCTGCTTCTTAGCTTCAGGAGCATCAGCATATTCCTTATTTAATCCTTGTAGCTTTGCATAAATGGGCCGAAGTAAATCATCTACGTGCCTGCTTTCGTCAGTTAAGGTAGAACCTTTGATGACAGCTGTTTTTACTGAATCTTTGCCGTTAATAGTGATATTTTCATTTCCTAAAATGAGACCAACGCCATCTACTTTGATTCGTTTTCCGGGAGTGTCTATCACATTGTCGTGTTTTAAGCGAATGGTAGCCTCCATGGGTGAAGGAACGGATCCCTTGAAAGTGAAAGAACCATTTACCAATGCAACCGAATCTAGCTGCTCTTTTCCCTCCATTTTGATGAGCAAAAATGCTTTTGCCGGTTTCCCTAACTTGCCTATTTGTCCTTTGATCGTATATCCATTCTGTGCGGATGCGCTCATGGCCACTAAAGCAACCATAACGGCTAATATTGTGTTTTTCATAGAATTATTTTTTGGAGTTTTTGTTTGTTAATGTTGATTTTTTCACACTGCCTGCTGCAAGCAGTTTATCGTAAGCAGATTGTGTATTAATGATGGAAAGTGCGTTGCTAAATGTGCTGCTTGACTCGTTACGAACCCTTAAGGCATACCCTTTACCAGTATATAACATTTCAGCAATTGCTGCTTTTAGTTCCACGCCAATGGTTTTTCGTAGCACCGGATCGTTCTTTGATGGTAGCTTGATGCCCTGGGCCATGGCGCCATCGATGATTTTATCGATCAGCTGCTCATCCGGAGAGAATGTTTGGTCGAAGGTTTCAAATGAAGGATATTTTGTAGTCAGTGAGGCTCGGTTTTGTTGTACATCATTGAAAGCTGCCTGGCTTAGCCTTCCACTGTTCATTAGCCTGTTGAGCCAGCGGCTGTAAATTGCCGTATCAATTGGCACAAACTGATCAGGCATTATACCACCTCCACCATAAACTGTACGCTTGTTTTTTAAAGTGGTATGTTTAAGTGAATCTGGGAAATTAATATGGCCACCTTCGGTAAGTTCTCCCGACGCCATTCTCCGGTTGAAATCTTCAAAATAATCGGTTTTTCCTTTTGCATAAGGTTTTTGAATCGACCTACCTGAAGGCGTGTAATAGCGTGCTGCAGTAAGGCGTATTACGGAACCGTCGCTCAGTTCAAGCCCTTTTTGCATCAGGCCTTTTCCAAAACTTCTTCTACCAACAATTACTGCCCTATCCCAGTCCTGTAGCGCACCAGTAAGTATTTCACTTGAAGAAGCAGTAGACTCATCGATCAGTACCACCAGGTCTCCGGTCATGAACTGCCCAAACCCGCCCGTTAAATAATGATCTTTTACACCAGAATTCGTGACTGAGTAAAACACCATACTCTCTTTTGGCAAAAACTCATCTGCAACACCAATGGCTGCCTCAACCAAACCACCCCCATTCGACTGCAGATCAAGAATGAGCTTTGTCATGCCTTGCGCCTTTAGGTTTTTAAGTGCAGCATCCATTTCCCTACGCGTAGACTGCGAGAAAATCGACAAAGAAATGTAGCCAACATTTTTACTGACCATGTAACTGGCGGCAATGGAAAGTTCGGCAATCTGCTCCCTCATCACGTTGAACTCCAGAGGTGCATTTTGTGCTTTACGGATAATACTCAATTTAACTGCCGTTCCCTTCTCGCCTCTCAGCATGTGCATAACATCCTGATTTTTGAGCTTTTTACCGAAGATGCCTGCACCATCAACCGCGTTGATTCTGTCGCCCACCAGTATTCCGGCTTTGGCAGCAGGCCCGTCAGGATTAACTGCGGTGACAAATGTACTGTCAGCAACCATAACGAAAGTAATTCCGATACCGGCAAAACTGCCTGTCATAGAAGTTTTCATGGCTTCCACATCTTCGCGGTTAATGTAACTCGAATGTGGATCGAGGTCACCGAGCATGGCTTTGATGGCCGCATCAACAACCTGCTCATCATTTACCGGATCAACATAGTTATCCTGAATTAATTTAAGCGCATCCTGCAATTTAGCCTTTGGATTCATTTGCGCCTGTGTAGCAAAGCCCATCAACATGGCCGTTATGCATAACACTGTTATTTTCGTTTTCATAATTTATTTCTCTGCTCTTAAAATTTCCACAGCCATTGAAAGCTCATCCCGAAGCTGGCTCGGGCTGCCCGAATAACCTTCAGAACTGTATCTGACCACACCATTTTTTACAATAATTTTCCTTGGGATTGCAGAAGATTTGAAAAGCGGCACCAGGCTTTTGAACACCTGATCCTGTTCTCCTTTGGGCCCTATAGCATCGTGCAAAAGGTTGAAGCGAAAACCTTCCCCCCGCACATAGTTTACCGATTTGGTTTTATAGTCGCCAAACTGCATGGTACCAATCATGTAAACCCCAACTTTAGGATCTTTTGCATATTGATCTACCAAAAGCTGCATGCCGGGAAATGCCATAATGCATGGGCGGCACCAGGTGGCCCAGAAATCGATTACCACGATTTTATCTGCCCAGTCTTTAGAGTTGACCATCTTGCCATCTGCATCTTCCAGGCTGAAAGGAACCAGGGGATAATTAACCATGTTTGCCATTACATGTGCGCGCATTTCTGCTTTTTTATCATCAGGCATTAGCGAGGCAAGATATTTATCGTAGCCTTCCTCTTTACCGTTGTGTTCAGATTGATAAAGCAGTTTTAACTTATCAAACATGGCTGGTGTAACTGCATTGGCTGCCACACTTTGCTCCAGCAATGTTTTCAACGATTTCTGATCATCCAAGTGCGTTAAGATATTCAGGTGAATGGCATTCAAATCAGCATTACTGTACGGCCCGGATTTCGATAGATATTGGAAATAATGATTTCCCCCGGCATAATCTTCCTGGTTATTGGCTAAAAAGATGTGCGTGAATAAACGATCATTCATCTGGTTATCGGCATTCTCCTGCGCTTTCTGAGCATCATTTCCGAAATCAATAAGGTAAGACTGATCTTTTTGGCGCTGGAGCAGATAAGGGATAATTTTATTACTTACTGCATAAAGCATTTTACGATCTACCTTGCCCATCATTTGCCCTTTGGTAATATTCCAGCGGTAGATTTCATTGCCGGTTTTAAAATTGATATCCTGGTAAAGGGAGAGAAATTTATCTATTTGATTGGTTTCGAAGTAATGCGCACCTAAGCCTCTGTAAATGGTGTAATAAATGTATTCCTGGTAATCGGGTGCATTTTTCCATTCAGCATAAGGGAAATTTTGAAGATAGGCTTCCACATCAGCCTGGTAATTTTTGCTGTTTGTAGCTTTTTGGTAAGCTAAAAACCTCGATGTAGCACTTTTAGGATAATCTTTATAAATGAGCTGCTCTACACCATCAGCACCTTTATCATTTTTAATTTTAGTGTAATAGCGTTGCATCCCTGCAAGAAGTTGCTCGTTAAGATTTCCTTTTTTGATTTCACTTTTCATCACACCATCTGCAAAAACATCAAAATCTGCTGGCGACATGGTAATGCGCTTAAGATCGAGGTAGTTAAACAAAGTTGACCGGAACGAGCCAGAGGAAAGTTTCTCTTCCAGTCGCAGCAACGAATCAATCAATTTTGCATTCTTAACCGGGGTTACAAAACTGTTTAAACTCCACTCTCCGGTTGTACCTGAACGAAGAGCAGCCTCAGCAAGGTAATTCCCGGAAACACCCTTTTTGCCCGCCGACAGTACCTTGCTGTAATAACCTTTTCCTTGGTTATTATCTAAGGCCTCAGGAGTTACCGCTTCACCCTGATAAAATTTTAAAGCTATAAATGAAGCGTTTTCCGGCAACATATAATCTCCGGTCCAATTGTTGTTTTCTTTCTTCAAAACAACGGTATTGGTTTTCCATTTCGAACCATCGTAAAATGCCACCATTGCTTTAGCATCGTCGCTAAATTCTAAATCGCCCCCTTTAGGCTGGTAAGAAAAGGTAATTTGTTTGTTTTGCAGGGGTACTGCAGGATTGAAACTTAGGGTTTGTGCCGCCAGCTGCTGCCCAAAAAACGGGCAAAGCAGTAGCAGACATTTTTTTAAAAAATGTTTTTTCATAGTGATATCAGCTTATCGTGGATTTTGTTCCAGCTCTGGGTTTAAAAGAATGTATTTGTCGCCAATTGGGTATAGATAACGGTTGGAATTGGGCTGCAAAGTGTAGTCGGCACTTTTGAAATTTCTGGTTTTGGTTAAAGCAAAGTCCGCATCGAGGTTCAACCGTTTCTGATCAAACCAGCGCAGTCCTGTACCGAAAAACTCTTTTCTTTTTTCTTCCACCACCAACCGCAATGCATCGGCGGCACTTGATGCCGTAACAGGCACGTAGCTAGCGGTAGTGAATCGTTTGATTCGTAAACTATTTACTAATGCCACCGCATCGGTAGTTCTGCCCGCCCTGGCCAGGCACTCGGCTTTAATCAGCATCATTTCTGGCACCGTTGGACCGTTGTTGATGACAAATTCATTTATCAGGTATTTACATGATGCCCTTCCGGTAAATGCAGTACTGAGCTGTGTACCAAAGCGGCTTCTCACATCAGTAAAAAGTTTGTAACGCAAATCGTTTGCACCCATAGACGTGAGCAGATCGTTACTTACCGGAATAGCTGTATAAGCCACATTCGCAATTTTTGAGAAAATAACTTCAGGATTGCTTAAGCGTACAGGGATTGTACTGGCTGCGCTTTCATAGGTTTTCAAATCAAGCAAACCATTTTGTAAAGCTAAAGCACTATCTGCATACAAACTTGCATTGTTAAAATCGCGCATGTTCAGGTATGTTTTAGCGAATATAGCATAGGCAGAAACTTTTGCCGGCCTCACATTATAATCTGGCAGAGCAGGTAAGCGACTTACAGAAGATCTTAAATCTTTCAGGATAAGCGCATACACATCAGCAACCGAAGCCCTGTTTAATTTGGTGTATAAATTGGGTGTGGTTAACAAAGGTACCCCTAAATCAGCTGAGGCTGTAGCCGCGTTATATTGCTTGCCATACATGTTGACTAAAATCAGGTATGCATAGGCACGGTGCACCAAGGCTTCGGCATAAAGCTTTTGCTTTTCAGCTTCTGTGCCATCCTGCGAAGTCAAGACACCTTCCAACACTTCATTGCAGGTGTAAATGGTTTTATATTGCTTTTCCCAATCGCCATCACTCTGCGACTCTGAAGTATACTTTGCTGCCCAGATATATACGTTACTTAAAATATCGCCAAGGCTATTCTGCCTTGTGGCATCGTTAATTTCAGTATCATCGCCCGATAAAATAGGGTAGGAAAATGTTCCTTCAAGTACACTGTTATTATTTAGGGTGTACCTGAAATCAGAAGTATATTTCAACGTCCTGATAGACAGCTGATCTATTTCTACATATTTTCTGCAGCCTGCCATGGCAACAGCCAGCGCAAACCAAATAATTAAATATCTTTTTTTCATGTTAATTAAAGTGTGGCGTTTATTCCAAAAACATAACTTGGTGTAGGGGTTACACTACCGAAATTTCCGGTGTTGATAAATTCAGGATCAATCCCATCCTTATTTGCCCGCCAGACAATTCCCAGATTCCTGACGTTGGCTGAAAGGGAAATTGATTTTACTGTGTTACGTGGCAGGAACCGTTGCGGAACATTGTAAGATAAGGAGATTTGCTGCAGGCGGATATTATCTGCACTTCTTACCAAAGCATCAGAAAAGCGGTAGCGGTTGATACTATTAAAATTTACCCCTGTTATTCCCGGCACATCGGTAGTCGCCTCATCACCTGGTTTTCTCCAGCGTTCTGCCAGTTCACCCTGACGGCCAAGTACGCCCGTATAAGCAAAATCGGCTGTGGTTGGATAATTGGTAATGGCATTTTTTAAGAATACATGTCCAAAATAACCGGTAAACCTGATACCCAAATCCAGCTGACCATATTTGAAATTGTGGTTAAATCCTGCAGTGTAAGGGGCATACCGCCGGCCTACATAAGCTAAATCTTCTTTTGTAAACGAATTGGTTAAGTTGGTTGTATTGTTGATAATGTTATTGTTGCGGTCGTAAATCTGCGCTTGACCTTTATTATCAAGGCCTGCCCAACGGTAAACATAAAGCGAACCTAATGGCATCCCTTCGATAGTAGCGCTCGTACCCGCAATTGTGCTCGCATTATTTGCATACCTTAACTCGGTAACCTTGTTGGTATTGTATCCAAAATTCAGCAAGGATTTCCAGCTGAACCTTCCTGCTCTTAATATTTCAGCATTGATAGAGAACTCGTAACCATTTCCGCTTAATGTACCACTATTGAAAGATAAATTAGACCAGCCATAAGTTGCATTATAGGCGAATGCAGCCAATATTCCTCTGGTACGTTTGGTATACACATCAAAACTACCGCCTAATCTGCCTTTAAAAAATCCAAAATCAACACCTAGGTTGGCCATTTTGGTCGTTTCCCAACCAAGATCAGAATTTGCTGGTGTTTCAATGCTTGCAATAGATTGTCCGGTTCTGAAATCAGTTCCTGTGACATTAATAATGGCGATATTTGTTCCTGCCTGTGGTACAACACCACTTGTACCCAATGTAGCACGAACGCCAAAAGTATTTAACCAGCTTAAATCTTTAATAAATTCTTCCCTGTTTGCATTCCATCTTAATCCCAGAGACCAGAATGGAACCGCCCTTTTGCTTCTATCCAACCCTAAAAGTGTGTAATCATCAAAGCGAACGCTACCTGTTACAAAATATTTATCATCATAGCTGTAAGATGCATTACTGTAATAGGATAAATAACGTTTTCTGTAGCTGGTTAAATTACTAAGGTTTGCACCCAGCGATTGGGAGTAACCGTACATGGTTGGATATTGTACGGTGGGGTTAACGGTAATAACCGAACGTGTATCTGCATTGTAGCCATACCTGGTTTCTGAAGTATTATCAGAAAAGGTTTCTCTTATTTCGGCGCCCGCGATGGCATTGATCTGATGTTTATCAGCAATCTTCAAATCAGCATTTAACTGCCCTCTGTAGGAAGTTTCAGAAGACGTTCTCCCATTAGTGATATATCTGCCCCCGTAATTGACCGTGTTGGAAGCTTTACCATTCAATAAAACCGTAAACGTGTTAACCAGGATCCGACCTGCGTAACTGTTTAGCTCGTCCAGGGTGTATGCATTCTCTATCATTCGCTGGTTGGATACCGATACATCAGCATTTAACCATTTGGCGATTTTACCATTTAAACCTGCACTCATTCTGAAAACATTGGTTTTATAAATAGAGTTGGAATAATTTAACTCATCTAACGTGTTATAGGTAAAAGGAAGATAACCTTGCGATACCATCGTATTGGCTAAAGATTCACGGATAATGATGTTTCGTCCGATACTATTACCATTGGCATCTAACAATAAGTCATAAGGACGAAGTGCCGTAGTGCTTACTGAAAGCGCATTAACTGCCGCAGCGTTGTACTGAGATTTTGAATACTGGTAATTAATTAAAGCCCTCAGGGTAATTTTCTTGTTCAGAAAATCGGTTGAGGTATTGGCATTAACGAATGCGTTTTCGCCATAGTTACTTTTAAAAATTGGGGTATCTTTCGTGTAGTTGCCAGAGATATAATAGGTACTGCTTTCTGACCCACCTGAGTACGAAAGATTGTACTGGTGGTTCACCGCGTTCTGCAACAAATATTTTTCTATTTGCGCCATTCCATCTCTCGATCCGATTTCTGCCAAAGCTGCATCTCGCTGGGCAATTGTAGCCGTGCCGCGTTTTACTTTAAACATCCATTCGGTAGCCTCACTATTATTTGGCGTGTAAATGGCACTCGATGCTGGCGCCGCTGCCGGATCTACAAGCAATCCTTTATCAACCATTTCCTGCTCCAAATCAATATACTGGGCACTATTCATCCAGTGCAAATCGGCGATAGACGGATTTTTAGAGATACCGAAAAGGTAACTTACATTTAAGGACGGTGCTATCTTTCTGCCTTTTTTAGTTTCAATTACAATTACGCCATTTGCAGCTCTTGAACCCCAGATTGACGTTGCAGAAGCATCTTTTAAAAATGTAATCTGCTCTATATCCGCGATATTTACATTACTGATGACTGAATTGCCAAAAGTATTCCCGCCAACCTGCTTAGTAAGCATTGCCAAATCGCTTGAATTCATTAATGGAAACCCGTCCAGGACAATCAGCGGAATGCCACTACCGCCGCTGTAGTTATTTACGCCACGGATTTGAACACTATTTCCCTTGATATCGAATTTAACCCCGGCAACCTGCCCTTCTAAGCGTTCGAGAATATTAACAGCAGGGTTTGCTTCCAGTTCCTTACCTGAAATTACGGTGTATGCACCTGCAACCCGCTCTTTGCTAATTTTTTGATAACCATTGGAAACTACATTGATATCTTCTAAAACAGCAGATACTGGTCTCAGTGTTACTAAATAAGTGATGGTTTTTCGATCAACAAAAATTTCTTCGCCTTTATACCCCAAATAGGAAACCTGCAGTACATAACCATTTGCGGGAATATCTTTGATCACCAATTCCCCTGCTTTATCGGTAACATACATTTTATTTATGGTTTTATTATAAACATTAGCGCCTGGCAAGAGTCGGTTTAATGAATCTCTGACCACTATTTTAACATTATGGTCGTCAATGATATCAGTTAGTTTATCGATTGCATTTCGTTCTTTGATGATGATGGTTTTACCGTCGACAGAAAAAGTCAAGTCCTGGGCGTTAAGAGATTTTTGAACTGCCTCAAAAACGTTTACCTGGTTGACGCTAATAGATACTGGTTTGGCATTCAGTACAATGTTAAGATCATAGATAATATCGTAACCACTTTGCTTGCGAATTTCTTTGAGCACCTTCTCTAATGGCACACTTTTTTCTACAATAGAAACCCTTTGCGCCATGGTTGCAGCGCTGAGTTGTACCAATGCGGTTAAAAGGATCACAGCTGTTAGTCGCATAACACGTAGCAGTTTACGGAACTGCCTGGCAGGCAGCCGGGGTGAAGTAAAATTTTTATACATTTGTTTGTTTGGTTATTGCACAGGCCAGAAGTTCGAAGGTCGGGCCCTATGCGGTTAATAGTTGATAATTAATTGTCGACAGCCAGATTTATCCAGGGATGCCTGCAAGCATTCCTGGTTTTTCATCCGGTATCGTTTAGGCTTTACTCAGAAACGATCACCCTCCTTCCTTCCAGTTTAAAGTGTACTTTTCCTGTTAATTGGATATGATTGAGCACTTCAGATATATTGGTTCCTCTGGACATCCAGCCCCCAAGCATCAACTGCTCCGGCGCACTTTTTTCATACACCACCTCAACATCATACCATCGGGCTACTTTTCGAAGTGCACTGCGCAAATCTTCCCTGAATACAAATTCTCCGTTTTTCCAGGCGATGGCCATCTCACTATCAGCTTTTGAAAGCTGAAGGTGGCCGGCTGCAAGTGCCGACTGCTGACCGGGTTTTAACATCATTTGCTGACCACCGGAAGCAGCCACTTTTACGCTTCCCTGCAGTAGTGTAGTTTTTATAACGGGTTCATCCTGGTAAGCATTGATATTGAAATGGGTACCTAGTACCTGCACCTCCTGAGCTGGCGCATTCCCTTGTATTACCGATACAATAAATGGTAAAAGCCTGCCCTTCTGTTCCTGGTGGGCCACCTCGAAATAACCTTCGCCGCTAAGTGTTACCTTTCTTGCTGTAGATGCAAAAGCGGTTGGATAACGCAGGGAAGATCCTGCATTCAGGTAAACTTTAGAGCCATCCGGGAGTACGACGGCATACTGACCCCCTGCGGGAGTGCTAATGGTATTAAAGCCTGCTGAGCCAGCTTTGCCTGGCAATGCATTATAAGTAAGCGTGCCATCGGAAGACTTGGTAATTTCAACACCTGCTTCCATAGCTACCCGGGTACCTAAATCCTGATTCAGTATTATTTTCCTGCCATCAGACAGTTGTAAAACTGCTTTGTCTGCACCTGGTGCAAGATCCAGTGTTTTTGAAATGGTAAATCTTTCGTTTACCATATTTTTTTGATTCAGAAGAAAGTAACCAGAACCTGCAATGAGCAGCAAACTTGCAGCGATACCGATTCTGACATATTTGTTTGCGTACGTAAAAAGGTGTTTTAACTTCAGAGACTTCTTTTTGGGCGTGAAATCCCGTGTATCCCCAAGAATACGGTCCCATAGCCGGGTATCGATCTGATCGAAGTCTGGTTCTGGCGCTTGCGTATCCGCCTCCTCTGCCTTCAGCAAATACCAGGTTTCCAGTTTCGCCTGCTGTTGTGGCGAAAGATCATTATTCAGGTAACTTTTAATTAGTTTTTTAGCGTTAGTTTTCATTCATTATATAGGTGACATATAATGATGACAGCCAACTGAGGGTAATGTTGTATACGATATTAAAAAAAAGTTATTTTTCTATTAAATTATAGCAACATTACCATAAAATACCCAGAAATAAAGACAAATGATTACCAAATTTCTTCCTCAAGGTGGATATTGCCTTATTCATTTGTGTTTTTACGGTGAGTTCTGAGATATTCATTACATCAGCAATCTCTTTATAAGAAAGATTTTGTTTTCGTTTCAGCTCAAATACCGCTCTCATCCTCGCCGGGAGCCTCAGGATTTCATCCTCGATAAGCCTGGCCAAAATACGCTCGCGAATGAGGTGATCAGTGATTTCCTGACTGGTGTCCATAAATACAGCTAAATCATTGATATAGCTACTGTGGGATTTATTTTTACTGAAAAAGTTCAGTATTGCATTGCGGGTAGAGACATAGAGGTAAGCACCTAATGTAATTTCATCCTGCAGGGAAGGCGCTTTATGCCAGAAATTGGTAAATACTTCCTGCACCACATCTTCACTTTCACTGTCATCTTTCAACATCCGGTAGGCATGCTTATAAAGGATAGGCCAGTACCTTTTATAAATTTCAGCGAAAGCGACATCATCCCGCTCTTTTAACAGCGCAACGAGCTTCTGATCATCATATTCACTGTAATAGGGACTCATGCAACCGTAAATGTAAAATTATTCGGTTAAAATCTATCATATTTTTTACATTCTGAAATGATGATCTGAATTGTAAGGAATCTAAAAATTACGCATTCTTTTATGGTTGATGGATAGTAAGAAATGAGACACAATGAATATTAGCCGAATTAAGCGGTAGAGCGAAATGCTTCTTTGTAAAATTTTTGTTTTGAGGACAGGTTTAATATTAGATTAATATTCCGAACTTACTTTTAACCATTTGTTAAATACCTCATCATGAAAAAAATCATCGTCCTGTTTATCATCTCCATGATTATTCAGGAAGTATATGCTCAGTGGCCGGGAAAAATTGAACATACCAAACAGGTCCTTTTACCCAACGGCTGGAAATTAAGTCCGGCAGGCCATTCTATTCCCCTTGGCGATTTACCATTGAATATGCAGGTGAGTCCTTCAGGAAAATATATAGCGGTTACCAATAACGGGCAAAGTACCCAATCGCTGCAGTTGATCGATGCGAAAAGTGAGAAGATATTAGATGAAAAGGTTTTGGCTAAATCATGGTACGGGCTTGCTTTCAGCAAAGATGAAAACCACCTTTATGTATCGGGAGGAAACGATAACATCATCATCAAATTCACGATCCGTAATCAGAATCTAGCAGAGAGCGATACTATAAAACTTGGGGAGCCCTGGCCAAAAAGCAAAATAAGCCCCGCAGGCATTGCAGTAAATAAATCAGGTACAAAACTTTTTACCGTAACCAAAGAAGACAGTTGCCTTTATTTTATCAATCCTGAAGATAAACGAATCACACAGAAAATTCAATTGCCGGCGATTGCATACAGCTGTGTCCTTTCAGGCGATGAATCTAAATTATACGTTTCATTATGGGGAGGTCGTGCGGTGGCGGTAGTAAATACCGCTGACGAAAAAATCGTCGCAACTATTCCTGTAGGCGATCATCCCAACGAACTTTTGCTTAACAGAAAGGGAAATTATCTGTTTGTGGCTAATGCAAATGATAATTCTGTTTCGGTGATTAATACGCTAACCAGTAAAGTGATCGAAACAATTGCCACAACTTTATACGCAACTCAGTTAACAGGCTCAACTACAAATGGTTTAGCCCTGAGTGCGAATGAAAAAACCCTGTATATTGCCAATGCAGACAATAACTGCCTGGCAGTTTTTGACGTCAGCCGCCCTGGAACCAGTGAGAGTCAGGGCTTTATCCCTGTTGGATGGTACCCTACTAGCGTTAAGGTTACAGGCTCAAAGATTCTGGTTTCTAATGGTAAAGGCAATACCTCCATGGCAAACCCTAAGGGTCCGCAGCCGGTTTCAAAGGCTGATAACAGTGGCTATCAAATGGGAAGTACGGCCAATAACAAGCTTCAGTATATCGCAGGTTTATTTAAGGGGAGTTTATCCTTTATCGATGTGCCTAAGCCGGAGCAGTTAAAAACTTACACCCGGCAAGTTTATGCCAATACGCCCTTTACTGATAAGAAAGCGATTATGGCGGATGGTGAGGCAGGCAATCCAATTCCCCGTAAGCAGGGAGAGAAATCGCCCATCAAGCACGTTTTTTACATCATCAAAGAAAACCGAACTTATGATCAGGTGCTCGGAGATATGGCAAAAGGTAATGGCGATTCGACGCTAACCCTTTTTGGAAAAAAAATTACGCCGAACCAGCATGCTTTTGCGGAGAATTATGTGTTACTGGATAATTTTTATGTAGATGCGGAAGTGAGCGCCGACGGACATAACTGGAGTACGGCTGCGTATGCTACTGATGTGGTAGAGAAAACATGGCCTACAAGCTACGGCGCACGAGGCGGAAGCACTACTTTTGAAGGCGGCAGACCGGTAACTTATCCTAAAGGTGGCTTTATTTGGGATTACTGTCAGCGGGCCGGAGTGAGCTACCGCAGCTACGGTGAATTTGGAGATTATGCGAAAGCAAATATAAAGTCTCTTCAGGGACATATGTGTCCCGCCTCACCTGGATTTGATATGGACATCACCGATCAGGTAAGGGCTGACGCCTGGATACATGATTTTGATTCTCTTGTGGTTGCAGGGTCCGTTCCACAATTCAATACGCTCCGGGTATCGAATGATCATACCAGCGGACAGAAAAAAGGAAAAGTGTCACCACAGTCTGCAGTGGCAGATAACGATCTTGCGGTTGGCAGAATATTGGAAAGGCTTTCCCACAGCCCGATATGGAAAGAGTCTGTTGTATTTATTCTGGAGGATGATGCCCAGAACGGCCCGGACCATGTGGATGCACACCGCTCTCCGGCCTATATCATCGGCCCGTACGTAAAAAGAAAATCAGTTGTTCACACCATGTATTCTACTTCGGGATTTTTAAGAACGATGGAATTGATTCTGGGATTACCACCGATGAGCCAATATGATGCTGCCGCAGTACCGCTGTTTGAATGTTTTACGGAGAAACCAGACCTTACACCATATAACGTTATCACACCTTCAATTAATCTGAATAACAGAAACGTTGCCGTTAATGAGAGCAGCAGAAGATCAGAACTTTTCAACTTTGCCAAAGAAGACTCGGCGCCCGATCTGGATTTGAATGAGGTGATCTGGAAATCAGTAAAGGGTGAAAATTCTGTAATGCCCGCGCCTAAGAGAAGCGCCTTTGTGATTTTGGAAAAGAGAAAAAAGGATGATGATGATTGATTGCCGGAGCCTAAATTTAATTGTCCGGTCTCCAGACCGCGTGTTATAAAACATTTCGGATTAGGGGTTAGAGACAGGAATACTGAAGAAAAAGGTAGATCCTTTTTGGGGAATACTTTCTACCCATATCCTGCCCTGATGTCTCTGAATAATTTCTGAACACAGATAGAGGCCGATCCCAAATCCGGCTATGCCTGCCGTGTTATTTCCCTCCACCCGGTAATAGCGATCGAACAATTTTTCCAGGTCTTTTTCAGCGATACCCATTCCCTCATCACATACGCTTACCCTGGCGCAACCCTCGTCTGCCACACAGGCAATCCGGATAGTTGTATCGGGTGCGGAGTATTTTAGTGCGTTGCTGATGAAGTTGGTAATGACCTGGCCAATCTTATCCCGATCACCTTCTACCCAGGTTGTTGATACTGACTCGAAAATAATCTGATGAGTAGTATTAGCTGGAATCGTTTCGTCTTGAATTTCCCTTACCAGATCTTTCATATCAAAACGATTTTTGTCTATATGGATTTTTCCAGCCTCCAGGCGGGAGACATTGAGAAACCCGTTGATCATAGTG
The DNA here is from genome assembly GCF_032678525.1 of Pedobacter frigidisoli. GTDB lineage: Bacteria > Bacteroidota > Bacteroidia > Sphingobacteriales > Sphingobacteriaceae > Pedobacter > Pedobacter frigidisoli_A. Next base: position 60,472 of record NZ_JAVTSE010000001.1, on the reverse strand, counting down.
GTCATTTTACTCACCTGCTTCCTCCCTTTTTCCAGAATGGTTTGTGAGAGGCTATCGTCACCCTTTTTTGCCTTCATTTCGAGTACCTTCAAAAAGCCATTCAAAGAGGTGAGCGGTGTTTTCAGCTCATGGCTAACCATGGCAATAAAATCATTTTTACGCTGATCATCCTCTTTTGCTTCGGTAATGTCCATGACAATGCCCGAGAAGTTGTCCAATTCTCCGTTTTCATCTTGGGTAACCCGGCCGAGCGAGCGTAGCCAAATGATCTTGTTATCGTTAAAGCGCTTTTGCTGATAAGTGATATCATAATCTAAGCCATCTTTGATCGACCTTTCGATATCGGCCTGAATGATTGGGCGGAACTCCTCTGTCACTTGCCCTATAGCCTGCTCATAAGTCATTGGCAAACTGCTTTCATAGCCGAAAATCCTGGCCAGCATATCGTTGTATTGCAGGTTTTTTGATAGCGGGTTAATGTGCCAGATCCCCAGACGAGCTGCTGAAACCGCTAAATTAAATTGCTTGTTCAAGCGTTCCAGATCATTGCGGGCCTTAACCTGTTCGGTTACATTGACTGCCATATCAATTACACCGGTAATTTGACCATCCTCTATGAGGGGGCTATAGGTGAAATCATAGTAACCGGTTTCCTGTTGTCCATTGCGTATCAAAGTTACCTGATTACCATAACCACGAATGGTTTCTCCGGTTGTAAATACTTTAAAAAGCATTTGGTAAGCCTCTTGCCCGGCGAGTTCCGGGATTGCATCAAGTAAAGGTTTGCCCACAATATCTGCGGTTTTACCCAGTAATTCAAGCATTTGAGGGTTGGCAGCCTCAATGTTCAGATCAATACCACGAAATAAGATTATGGCAACGGGTGCCTGATTGATCAGTCTACGTCCACGTGCGTCGCTTAATAAACTGGCATTGAGTAGTCTTTGTTTTTCTTCATCAGCCTCTCTCAACAACCTGAGGTTGCGGCGGAGTTCCATTTTATCCATTACCTGGCGGGCAATGATCCTCAAGGCTTTCTTTTGCGGGTCGGTAAGCTTTTTCGCAACCGAATCGATTACGCAAAGTGAGCCTAAAGCAAACCCTTCCTGATTAACGAGGGGAACGCCTGCATAAAATGCAATATCGGGATGACCTGTTACCAAAGGATTATCGCTAAACCGCTCATCCTTGGTAGCGTCCTCTACTTCCATCAATTCTTTAGGGTCCAGAATAGCATGTGCACAAAAAGAGTAAGCCCTGTCTGTTTCTGCAACCCCAAGGCCATAGTCGGATTTAAACCATTGCCTATCCTTATCCACCAGGCTGATCAGGGCAATTGGTGTACCGCAAATACCAGCCGCCAGCTCAGTCAGGTCGTTATATTCTTCTTCCGGAAGTGTATCTAAAATTTGATACGAATGGAGCGCAAGAAGACGATCTTGTTCATTCTGCGTTTGAGAATAGACTGACATATTTTATTTTTAGAAGTCATCAAATATACACACTTATAAAAATATTCAAAAACACCATAACGAGATGATCGATTGCACTTATGTTAGGCATTGTGAGTGAAAGTGTTACTTATACTGATGATGCGTGTAGTCGCAGATTGAGTCAAATTTAGGAGGGTAAAAATCTTCTAAGTCATTGTTTTTTGAATGACTTAGAAGATGATGTGGAGAATATCGGATTCGAACCGATCACCTCTTCACTGCCAGCGAAGCGCTCTAGCCAAATGAGCTAATCCCCCGATTTCAATTGCAGTACTGGATAAAGCATTTGAGGTGTATCCTGATAAACCGACTATCCTGCTGCGTTGCAAAAATAGTAATAAGTTTAACTAATGCAAATGATATTTAATCTTTAAGTTTAAATGCGAATAAAGCCATAAAGCAAATTACGCCCATGGCCGAAGGTAAAGGATTGGTTATAAATAAGAACAATATAAAAGTGGCAATCAGCATCATCACCATAAACAGCATTCCTTTTTGAAAAGAGTTGATGAAAAAGATGGCGATAATGGCCAGAACATAAAAGGGAATGATGATGGTGGCTAGAAACATTCACCCAAATTAATGCTCCAGTATTAAGCTTAAATTAAGCAGTAATTAAATCCTTAATCTCCTTGTTTAGCAGGGACTGATACTGAGCAACAAACTGTGATACATGAAAACCGTCCATCAGGGCGTGACTTACGTGGATGGAGATGGTCATGATTTTCCTGCCCCCCAGATCTTTTACTTTACCAAAGGATATTTTGGGACAGCTATCCTGGTAGGAGAAGTTACGGGCGTGCGAGAGTGATTTGAAATCGAGCCACGGAAGGGCTGAATAGTGGATTACATTTTCGCCTGAAGAAGACGGGATCAATCCGCTGGTATTTTGCACCTGCTGTATTTCTTTTTCTGCGCCTGCCAGGAATTTATTGAATTCATCGTTGAAATCGATGTAGCCAAAACCGAAAGTTCCGTTGGGCCGGTTGATGGTTGCGGAAGCATGTACCTGATCGTATTTCCAAACCTGGCCATCGATTATGCGGTAACGAAAGGGCTCTACTGCATTGGCAGCCTGAAGGGATTTGTACAGGTAGAGCAAGAAGAATGATTGTTCTTTTTGTTTTGCCTCCTGATAGGTTGAAGTGCAGTCGACTTCTACAGTTACGCCAAAGAAAGGCTCTGTAAAACTGTTAAAAAAGTTAAAGTGATCTTTTCTGATCCAGGTGTTGATATCTATTTTTTCTCTCATTCTAATAATTTAGGTAAAACGTCAGACAGGCTTTCCATCTGATAAAAATTGGCGTGTTCGATGGTATGATCGATATGCTCATGTACCCAGGTGGTATGGTAGGGAATATGTACTGCATATCCTCCAATATTTAATACAGGCAGAACATCTGATTTAAGGGAGTTGCCCAGCATCAGAAATTCTTCAGGCTTGCAATCGAGGTGTTTAAGCAATTTTTGATAATCTGACTCCCGTTTATCGCTCATAATTTCAATGTGGTGGAAATAGTGGTCCAATCCTGATTTGTTGAGTTTCCTTTGCTGATCTAGTAAATCACCTTTGGTTGCCACCACCAGTTGATATTTTCCATGCAGGGCTTTCAGCACCTCCTCTACCCCGTCGAGTAGCTCTATTGGCTTGTTGAGCATTTCCTGACCCAGCTGTATGGCGCGGCTGATCACCTCTGTACTTACTTTTCCTTCGGTGATGCGCAATACGGTTTCAATCATACTAAGCATAAAACCCTTAATACCATAGCCATATAGGGGTAAGTTATCAATCTCCGTTTTTAAAAGCTCGGCTATAATGCTGTGGTGGGGCAAAAAATCCTCCAGCAGTCCGGCAAACTTTGCCTCGGTTTCCCTGAAGTAAGGTTCATTTACCCAAAGGGTATCATCTGCATCGAAAGCAATTACGCTAATTTGATTGTTCATGGTTATTGCACTAATTTCGTGCTGCAAATGTAAATCGCGCTTACCAGATTAAAAAGGACATTTGTCTCAACAGGAAATGATGTTACGCACCAACTTATCACTTTTATCTTTTATTGAGCGTTATTATGCTGGCAATGAGGAATCAAGAATTACCATCAAGTCATTTCCGGCAGGGTTCAGATTTATTGAACAGGGAGAGCAGATACGCAACATCTACATTGTTAGAGATGGAATTACCAAGTGTTTTATTTCTGAGGAAAACGGAAAGGATTTCATTATTGAGTTTTTGGGAAAGGGGGAGCTTGCCGGAGAATTGGAGGCCATTAAAAAAATTAATTGCCTGTGTAATGTGGAAGCCATTACTGAGGTGACGGTGTTTGCCATTCCGGATCATGTTTTTATTTCCCTGACGGAACAAAATATTGAGTTTAACCGCTTGCTGCTTCAGGAACTTTCTACACGGATTATTCAAACCAGTTCAAGGGCATCTTTTCAGCAATTATACACACTGGAATACGGTTTGGAAAAATTGTTGAAGTTACAGACAGACGAGCAGATTTCCATTTCAAAAGAAGACATGGCGGCTTATCTGGGAATATCTACACGGAGTTTTAACAGGGTGTTAAAACTGGTTCAGGAAAAAAATAGTTGATCTATGACAACAATGATTTTAGATAGCAAAGTCTGCGGGTGCATGGAAGGGTATCATTGGTATAGTTATTGTGTGTAAAATATTTTTTTGCTACTGTAGCGAAATCAAACAAACAAACGTTTTAAGCTTAAAATGATCTGCTGGATACATTATAAGCACACACACAAATGAACAACCATGCAAAAAAGAACCTTTACATTCACCATTGACATTTCCGGAATGATCCCCAAGGGCGCATCCTAAAGTATTTCAATTTCCAGATATCCTTATTTCGTATAAAAATCACAGGAATTATTTCCTGATAATAACTGATCTATTAGTAATCTTAAAATTATGAGCGCTTTTATTCACATCTACTCAAACTCACTCACTGACGAACTTATTCCAACCCTGTTAAAACGACTAAATGAACATGAAACTGTTTTGGATATGAATCCATCATTTTCTTTCAGAAACCCTTCAGGTTCATTGGCAATGGTTTTTAAATGGGACAAACCCAGCATCACCTCTTTCAATGAAAATAACCTGAAGTTAAATTTCAGTACGGGAATGCAGTCTTTCGATTTAAAAGAATATAAAAAGAAGCTATTTAAAGACAAGCTGGTAAGGCAAAACTTTTTGCAAAAACTGTTTAAAAAGAAAAAAAAGAAGGCTTCGCCACCGGTAAAATTAACTCCAGAAATTGAAGGGCAACTGGAAAAATACAATAAGGTTTTCTCACTGAAGTACTATAGTGGCAACTTATTCGAAAGCCATTTCGCTACCCTTATTGGGGCAATAATTACCGAAATGGGGATCGGTGTGTGTCATTTTACCCACGAGAATACCTGGTATACGCACAAAAATGTGTTGGGTGAATGTCTTTCTAATCTTTACACCTTAGAAGAACTACCAAAACACATTAATAAGAATGCAATTGCTGTAGCCAGCTAAAATCTATTTCATCTACCTATGTAAGGTCCTGGCATTATACCAGGACCTTTTTTTATTGTAAAAACATATTCACCATCGCTGTTGTTTCTGGATAGCCTGAGTATTTTAATACATACAATACAATTACTGAAGAAGAACTCATAGAAATCAGGAAATCTTTCTTTAGTTTTATAATAAATTAATAGTTCATTACACTAATAAAAACAAAAATCAGATATAAAATATGAATGTAGCAGACGTATTTAAAAACAATGAGCAATGGATCACCGATAAACTGGCCATCAATCCTGATTATTTTACAGAACTGGCAAAAGGGCAAACCCCTGAATTTTTATACATCGGCTGTTCGGATAGCCGCGTAACGGCAGAAGATTTAATGGGTATAAAACCAGGAGAGGCCTTTGTACACCGTAACGTAGCTAATCTGGTAAATAACGTAGACTTAAATGTGATGACCGTTTTAAACTACTCTGTTCGCCATTTAAAAGTGAAACACGTTGTGGTTTGCGGGCATTATAACTGTGGTGGTGTGAAAGCCGCTATGCAGCCTGCAGACATGGGTATCTTAAATCCATGGTTAAGAAACATCCGTGATGTGTACCGGACCCATAAAGATGAGTTAAATGCGATTGAGGATGAAGGAAAACGCTATGACCGTTTAGTGGAGCTGAATGTTCAGGAACAGTGTGTAAACCTGCTTAAAACAGCTGCAATTCAACAAGCGATTACAGAACGTGGTTTAACCGTTCATGGCTGGGTATTTGATATTCGTACCGGCAAGCTTATCGATCTGAAACTGGATTTCAAAGCGGTATTGAAAGACATCAAAGAGATTTATGACCTATACTAGTTTGGTTATAAATTAAAAATGGAAAAGTCCGGAGTTCAGGTTTGATGACCAGACTCCGGACTTTTTTTTCAGAGACTATCTTCCCATCCAGCCACCGTCGACCGTTAGGATCGTACCGTGAACATAGTCGCTTGCACCAGAGGCAAGGAATAAGGTTGGACCTTTGAAATCCTCCGGAGTTCCCCATCTTCCGGCGGGTATACGTGCCAGTATCGATGTGCTTCTATCCTGATCTTCCCTTAAAGCAGAGGTGTTATCAGTAGCAATGTAACCCGGAGCGATTGCATTTACATTAACCCCTTTAGCTGCCCATTCATTGGCAAACGCTTTGGTTAATGATGCAATAGCGCCTTTACTGGCAGCATAGCCCGGAACGGTAATACCACCCTGAAACGATAAAAGTGAGGCGGTAAAAATAACCTTTCCGCTTCCCCTGTTTACCATATCGCGCCCGATCTCTCTGGTTAGAATAAATGGTGCAGTCTGATTAACGGCAATCACTTCATCCCACATTTCATCAGGGTGTTCGGCAATTGGTTTACGCAAAATTGTTCCGGCATTATTAACCAGGATATCAATTACCGGATGATCGGCCTTTACTTGTGCGGTAAATTTAAGGGTAGACTCACGATCGCTGAAATTACATTGATAAGCATAAAACTTCCTTCCCAGGGAGATCACTTCCTGTTCTATTGCGCTTCCCTGCAGTTCAAGATTGGCAGAAACCCCGATAATGTCGGCACCGGCTTCGGCAAGGGCCAGCGCCATTGCTTTACCAATTCCCCTTTTGCAACCGGTAACGAGCGCAGTTTTACCACTTAGATTGAATATATTTTGTGACATAAGATCTTAATTTGTATGATAGTTTATTTGACGGTTATTTTTAATGGTGTTTTTAATTGTTGCTGAAATTCTTTTAAGTATTTAAACCACGCGGTTTCATCAGCAATTCGACCACCCTTATTCCATGCTGCACCGGCATAGTAAACATAAGGGATGTTATTTTTAACTTCAGTTATGGCTAAGAGTTGTTTTGGGTCTGCCAGGGTGGTCGTGAATGATTTCCCACTTACAGCACCTACGCCGGTTATCCCATCCGCTCCGTGTACCGGTTCCCAATATCCGAATACACCACTTCGGTCCTGCAGCGCCTTCATATTTTTTTCGCCTCTGGTTGCCAGACCGATGGCAACAGGCAAACTGCCGCTGCCTGACCAGGTGTATACATTTTCGATTTTGTTTAATTGTGAGCCTGCATCGATCGATATCGTTTTGGTTACCTTTACCTTCCTCCCGGCAACATCCCATTCATCGTAACTAAGCTGAAAAGTGGAGCGCAAGGGACCATTATCCAGCACTTTGGAACTGCGGTAATTACCCGAATAGTAAACTTTGTTATTCAGGTATGGCGCCATACTTCCGGCACCGAGTGTAAAGCCAACGCTATAATAATCCAAACCATCGCCATGATCTTTATGATAATCGTTCTTTTTATAGCGGTCGTTCACCACCAGTTTATCTGTGCTTTTCACCCATACATCGATGCCATAGGCATCTTCTGATGTTTTCTCTAAAGCCTTGCCATACATCCTGAAAGCGATACGGTCGTTTTCCCATGCAAAATCATCTTTACGTTCGGGCACATAGCGGGCAAAGGTTTTTGCTGGAACCGGTTTGGCTTTAGATGCAAAGATAAGTAGCACCAGGCTTTCCTGCGCTTTTACAGAAACCTGCAACAAGAGGTTTTGTACTGTTTTTTCGCCTTTGTATTCGAGCTGATGCGGAATTTCAGTTTCTGTATTTTTATTCATTACCAGAAACTTTGCGGTATCAATTTTAGGGTCTGCTTTTAAAACCTGTGCCCAGGGAATAGACACCACTGCATCGGTTCTGTTGATTGAGGAATTATTTTTAACGGTGATGGTTGGGTATTTCTGCTGTGCAAATGCATAGCAGGAAAATAGTAAAAGCAATACAATACAGTGAAAGAATTTTTTCATTGTGAATAGGATTGAGGTAAACAAACAATAAGCCCGGGATAGAACCCAGGCTTATTATGAATAACTTATTTTAATTCGGTAATGGCACAGTGGTCCATGTCGCCATAGTCGAGGTTTTCACCTGCCATGCCCCAGATAAAGGTATAGTTACTGGTTCCTGCACCGGAGTGTATTGACCAGTTTGGAGAAATAACGGCCTGATCGTTCTGCATCCAGATGTGGCGTGTTTCCTGAGGCTGCCCCATAAAGTGACATACGCTTTGTCCCTGAGGCACTTCGAAATAGAAATAGGCTTCCATTCTGCGGTCGTGTGTATGGGCCGGCATGGTGTTCCATACACTGCCTGATTTTAGTTCGGTCATTCCCATCTGCAACTGGCAGGTAGGCAATACGCTATTCACCAAAAGCTTATTGATGACGCGGTGGTTTGCGGTTTCAGGTGTACCCAGTTCAACAATCTCTGCATCTGCCTTGCTCACTTTTTTTGTTGGGTAGGTATGGTGTGCAGGTGCCGAATTGATGTATAATTTTGCAGGCTGTGCAGCATCTGCTGAAGCAAATGTTACAGATTGTGTACCTTTCCCTATGTATAAAGCTTCTTTATACTCCAGTTCGAATGTTTCAGCATCAGCAGTTACGATGGCTTTACCACCCACATTGATGATGCCCAGTTCCCTGCGTTCCAGAAAATAAGTGGCATTCAGATCATCAGGATTAGGTAGTTCAAGAGTTTGACCAACCGGCATTGCACCACCTACGATATACCTGTCGAAGTGAGATAATGTTAAGTTTACCTGATCAGCCTCAAAAACATTTTCAATCAGGAAGTTTTCCCGCAAAGCAGCGGTATCCATTTGTTTTACTTCTTTAGGGCTTTGAGCGTAACGGCTTTCGAATTTATTCATTGGTTAAAATTTGAGATAAGGTGAAACAATAAGTTCCGGTAGCAAATATATTTATACCATGCTTATTATTTGAATGAATACCGAAATTATTGAAAATTAACGTATAACCAACGTTTAAGTTTACTTCTGATTTCCCAGATACCATTTTTTATAACGGGCCAGTGCTTCCAGGTAGTAATAATCGGCATAGATGAGCGGTACATCAATTTCGCTATTGAGCGGGTAGGCGCCTGTGCTGTGCATAAGCAGAAAACCACCGTTAGTTCCCGGCTTTGCCCGGTAGGCATCGGTTGATAAGGAATAGATCATGGTTTCGGCTGCAGCCTTGTAAGTTTTCGTTTCCTCTTCCTGCGTGTATTGAGCCAGTTCGAGGAGTGCTGAAGCAATCAAAGCACCTGCAGAAGCATCACGTTTGGCATATGGAATTCCCTGTGCATCAAAGTCCCAGAAGGGTATTTTATCTGCCGGCAGATTGGGGTGATTCAGTATAAATTTTGCTATTCCCCGTGCCTGCGCCAGATAAGCCTCGTTTTTAGTGAAACGGTACATCATGGTGTAGCCATAAAGTGCCCATCCTTGTCCGCGTGCCCAGGCCGAGCAATCGGCTGCGCCCTGCCATGTTGCTTTCCGCCTTACCGTTCCCGTTTCCGGATTATAATCGATGACGTGGTAGGAGCTGAAATCAGGGCGAAAGTGATTCTTCAGTGTGGTATTCGCATGGTTGATAGAGATAGCCTTATACTTTGGATCTCCACCCTGATCGGATACCCAGTTCATCATTTCGAGGTTCATCATGTTATCGATGATGACCGGATATTCCCAATACTTGCTTTTATTCCATGATTGAATGGCTTTTACCGGCTCATGGTAACGGCTGGCCAGCGATTCTGCCGACCGGTTAATGATTGCTTTATATTCAGGTTTGCCCGTGATGCGGTAAGCATTTCCAAAACTACAGTACATCATGAAACCCAGGTCGTGGTTGCCCGTATAGGTTTGATTGGGTTCGATCAGTTTCAAGGCCTCTTCGGCCTGTTTTTTTATGGCAATGTCTTTGGTTTGCTCATAGATATACCATAAACTTCCCGAATAGAACCCGCTGCACCACCAGGTAATTTCTTTGTTTACTGCTTTACCATCCTGATAACTTTGGGGTGTTTTACCCGGTGTAATGTTATGTGCAAGGACTTTGTACTGGCTGGAGGCAAACTTGAATTCTTCATCGATCAGCTGTGCCATTGGCTTTATAGCTGTTTTTTGTGCGGAAGTGCTTACACCTGAGAAAAGCAGGAGGCTAAAGATCAGACTTTTGTTAATCATATTGGTTTGTTAGGGTTTTAAGTTGAGGGAGAGATTGATGATGCTGATGATTTTACTTGTACACACGCACATAATCCACTTCATAAGTTAACGGTAAAATACGATCGTCGAGCCGGCCGCCGAGCGTGCCTTCCCGCCCCAGTGCCATATTGAGCAGGAGATAGAATTTCCTTCTGAAAGGGTTATAATCTTCATGATCTGCTTTACTCAGGTCGTAGGTGAAGTAACATTTGTCATCATAGTAGAACTCGATCTTCTTTTTGTCCCAATTGATGGTATATACATGGTAATCTTCCCATGGTTTACCCACAACAGGCTTTTCAGTCTGATAATGGTATACATCATCTTTATCCGTATAATGTGTGGTTCCATAAACCTGAGTTGAATCCTTCCCTACATACTCGAGGATATCAATTTCACCACAGAAAGGCCATTTGACTTCCTGGCGGTTTACGCCGAGCATCCATATGGCGGGCCAGGCGCCAATGCCTTTGGTGACTTTAGCCCTCACTTCTACCCTGCCATAACGAAAATGTTTTTTTCCCAGGGTAATTAGGCTCGCGGAGGTATAGTTTGCGCCTTTGTAAGATTCTTTGATGGCCTGGATTATCAGTTTTCCATCTGCTACCCTGGCATTTTCGAGACGCTCTCGCGTGTAGTATTGCGGTTCTTTATTGCGGGCGAATCCGGTTTCATAATCCCATTTACGTTGATCAGGTAAACCGGTATAATTAAACTCATCGAACCAGATTAGTTTTCTTTTAGGTCCGTTACTTTGGGCAAAGCCCGTTACACATAGAAACGATAATAATGCAGCAAGTACAATTTTCATAGATGAAGGAAAAAACCGGCTACACCTGTTAAACAGCGTAGGTGCAGCCAGTAAATTATTAAACAAACAATTATTTCATATGCTTTATGTTACCTTAAAGCGATACAAACATATTTGTTAAACTTGCTTTCCTTGGGTGATTATCCTAAACAATTAGGGTGAAATTCCTAAACATTGTAACAAATAGCACACAAAAACGCGGTTTGGAGCGGTAATTTGATTTTTTTATTGGTGTGCATGATTTGCTTTCAAATACGATATCAGATCTGCCGGGCGATCGCTTTGGATCACCAGAGGCTTAAGTTCCAGTAACCAGGCCCAGCTCCCTTTTGTATCTTTTTGTTCAACGGCGCGATCATCGTCGTGCCCGCCGTTAAGTGAAGGCCACAAGCTATTGAGCCATATGACCTGACTTTTTGCAATAGCAGGAAGTGATTTTAAAGTAGATAAAGTATCGGTGTTAAAAATGGGCTGGATAACACTTTTTGGAAAAGCTTTGTAGCTTTTGATTAATTCAATGGCATCGGGGCCGGCCATGTTGACTACGACCATCAGCGCGGCATCTGCAGGGACCTTTTCTGTCGAAATCAATTTACTGTAGCTGATGTTATCTCCAACATTTACGATGGCCTGATTTAAGGTTCCGGTTTCATTTAATACTTTGAATACTTCAGTGAGGTGGTCGTTGCCTTTGTCTACATTGATGAGTATTTTACCTTTTGCGGCAAGCATCATTTCTTTAAATGTGGGAATGGGGTTTGACGTTACCCTGCCAAGACCGTTTTTAAGTCTGAATTTGCTTATTTCATTGAAAGTATAGTCGCTCACTTTGCCTTTTGCATTGGTAGTGCGGTCGATGGTTTGGTCGTGCATGACCACCAATACGCTGTCTTTAGTCATTTTCACGTCCAGCTCCATCATATCAAAACCTTTATCAATACAATTTAGAAGTGCATTAAGGGAGTTCTCGGGTGCATTGCGCCAATCTCCGCGGTGTGCAGCAACGAGTATGTTTTTATGGTTTAAATTAAAAAGGGAAGTCAGTTTAGCTGCAGGTTGCTGGGCGAAAGTATTCAGGGCATTTAAAACCAGCGCTGATGCAATCAGGATTTTGTATTTCATCTTTAAAAATCTAAAAAGGGCGATTGATTGCTCAATCGCCCGGGGGTTTGCCATTTATTAATATTTCTAGTAGCCGGGGTTCTGGTACATTTTTTCCGGATTCAGTTTATACTCATCAAAAGGGATTGGGAAATACCTGTCTTTTGTGGTAAAGTTGCTGAGTCTGGCATTCCCAAAGTTGGCTTGTGATTTAGCTTTGAAAAATGTTACCAGTTCAGCTGTGGTGAAGAAACGCAGCAAGTCGAACCACCTGTGGTGTTCGAATGCTAACTCTACACGACGCTCGTGTAAAATAGCCAGTTTTAAAGTTGGATATTTAGCATTGTAAGTAGCGTTTGTGCGTGCTACAGCATATAATGGAACACCTGCCCTTGCCCTCACCATATCCAGGTAATTAATGGCCGCGGCATCGTTGCCTTGTAACATATTTACTTCTGCCAGCATCAAGATGATATCTGCGTAGCGCATGATTGGGCAGTTGTTACCGCCGTAGCCGTTTACGCCTGCATTATCACTAACATCGCGGTACTTGGTTACAAACCAGTCTAATACACGCGTATCTGCAGCATACTTGATTGAAAAATCTTTACGTGGATCACGAGTTTCATAATCCAGCACTAAATCGGGCGTAACGTTACCACCCACGTTTGTAGCTGCCTTTTTGGAGTTGATCGTTTCGCCCCATGCCTGATTATTTGCAGCAATGCTGGAAGCATAACTGGCATTACCCTGAATATTTACAATTTCAAAGATAATTTCGGGGTTACTATTTTTCTTTGTTACGTCGAAAACATCTGCGTAAGGCACTGCTGTTAATGAAGCAAAGGGTTTTAAATTGTAAGCTGCCGTTAAGTAAGTATTAGCGTTAGCAAGATTTTCTGTTTTACCCGCATCCAATGTGGTTGCCATGGTCAAATACACCTGACCTAATAAACCATTTATAGCCGCTTTAGAGACTCTTCCGGCATTTGCTCCTGTGGCTAGGTTTGGAATTAAAGTACTTGTCAATGCATCCTTCAGGTCAGATACAATCTGCGCATAAACTGCTGTTTGTGGTTGCCTGTAAGTATTTTCGGTTACCTCTGCTGTTGAGTTTAGTTGTTTGGTAACCAATGGAACGTCGCCCCATTTTCTAACCAACTGGAAATACATCAATGCACGGAGGAATTTGGTTTCTCCCAAATACTGGATTTTAATTTCCGGATTTGTAAATGGAACATTATCAATATTCGATGTGATGATGTTGCACCTGCTGATTGTTTGATAAAGACTTCCCCAGTGATTTTTCAAGTAAGCATTACTAGGTGAAATACTAAAGTCTCCAAACTGAAATGGCTCGCCTGCATTACTCTGATTATCATTTGTACCTGTATCATCAGAACGCTGATCGGTATACAAGCCACTGTTTTCACCAATATTATCTCCACTTCTCAACGATGCGTAAGCACCATTCACCGCAAGTAGTACGTCGTTTTGCGAAGTATAGTATTGTGCAATATTTGATGCATTTGGATTTTCCTGTTCCAGAAAATCTTTTTTACAGGCCGACAACGATATCAATCCTATAAAAACTATCAATATATTTTTTCTCATTTTATTTGAATTAATAATCATTAGAAGGTTAATTTTATTCCGAGGTTATAAGCGCGTGCTAAAGGATAGTTTCCATAATCTACCCCTGGAGTTAAGTTAGCACCGCCATTATAATCTACATCAGGATTATAACCTTTATAATTAGTGATGGTAAATGCGTTATCTACGCTACCGAATATCCTGATATTCTCGACATGGAGATTTTTGGCTACGGCCTTAGGAAAATTATAGCCTAGGGTCATATTTGTACATCTTAGATAAGAACCATCCTGAATGTAGAAGGATGATAGACGGGTACTGTTGCTCTGCGTTCCGGCGCGGGATGCCCGGTAATTTAAGCCACTTCCAGGGTTAGCTTCATTTCTGTAACGATCAGCCACTTCTACATATTGATTTCCTGATCCCTCAAAGTTGTACAGGTAGTAATCCTGCCCATCCAATACGCTGTTTCCTTGAGAACCATTAAATGACGCTCTAAAATCTATTGCTCTATAACTTGCATTTACTGCGAAGCCATAGGTAAAGTCGGGATAAGGACTTCCAATGATCTTTTTATCAGCATCGTTAACTATGCCATCTCCATTGGTATCTTCAAAGTATAAATCGCCAACTTTATATGGATTAGATTGTGCTGAGGATCGGGCCACCTTACCTAATAATTCCGGGGTTACTCTACCCGCTACCTGATAACCATAAAACATACCAACGGGCTGGCCTTCCATCGTTACGTGTGTAATGTAAGAACGTTCGGCACCGTTTGTAAATATGGTACTGTTTCCACCCAGATTAAGTACTTTATTCTTATTCAGCGAAATATTACCACTCAAACCCAAAGTGAAGTTATCGTTGTTAATAATGCGGCCATCCAACTGAAGATCAAAACCTTTATTCCTGACCCTACTGTCTTTAAGATTTGTTAAGATTGTTGAAGAACCTGAAACTGCTGAGATAGGTTGATTAAATAAGAGGTTATACGATAAACTGTAATAGTAGTTGGCCATTACCGACAAACGTCCGTTCAAGAAGCTTAGATCAGTACCAAAGTTATATTGTGATGTTGATTCCCATCCCAGATTCTGATCTTTAATTCCTCCAGCCCACATGGCTGTTGATACAGCTGTTCCTGCTCCGAAAACAGATCCTCCGGGAGAGTTCATGGTTTGGGTATGGTTGTAATCGCCGATATTGTTATTGCCACTCAACCCCCAGCTTGCTCTCAATTTAACCGATGAACCTCTACCTAAGAAATCATTATACCACTCTTCCTGAGACAGGTTCCAGCTTGCGGCAACTGATGGGAAAGACCCCCACTTATTATTAGGGCCAAAACGTGAAGAACCATCTGTACGGAATGATCCGGTTAAGAAATATTTACCATCGTAATTGTAGCTAAACCGACCAAAATAGGAAAGAAGCGTAGTCACTGTTTTTCCGGTTGCAGATCCTAAAGTAAATAAATTGGCATCTGCCGGCTTGTCTGTAATCTCGCCGATTTTATCGCTGGTAAAACCGGTAGCACTGATGCGTACTACATCAGTTGCAGTATGCTGGGCCGAATAGCCTCCCAACACGTTCAGGTTATGTTTACCAAATTTTTTATCATAATTTAATGTAAACTCTGCCAGCTTATCTATTCTTGTCAGGTTTTGGGCAATCGAATTAGACGCTGCAATTGAAGAAGCTGAATAAGGTGCATTTCCACTACCATTGCTTAAACTACCCGGGCGATAGTAATCATATTTTTCACTATAATTCTGCGTACCTAAATTAGCTTTAAAGTTTAGGCCATTCAGGATTTCATAGGTAGCATATGCATTGTAGTTGTTGCGGTTTCCCAGACGATTAATTTTCATTTCATTAACCGTAGCAAGCGGATTTTCTAAACCCTGATAGCCATACTGATCGCCTAAAGCAGCCATGCCATATTTGATGGGGTTACCATTTGCATCCGTTGCCGGCAAATAGGGAAGGTAAAGTAACGCAGACATCATCGGACTGAAACGGCCTTCACCAACTTCTTTATTATTCGTTTGGGTTAAGGCAATGTTTGCCCCTACCTTAAGGCGTTTGCTTACCTGACCTTCTATGTTAGAACGGAAGTTTAAGGAACGCATTGCGGTATTGGTTACAATACCATCCTGATCCTGATAACCGCCACTTACATAATATTTAATATCCTTATTACCGCCTGAAAAAGAGAGGTTATGACGTTGAAAGAAGGCATCTCTGTAAAGTACATCCTGCCAATCAGTATCGTATTTCGGAGCAATGGGTGTTTGCGTTGCGAAGTTATAGATATCTGTTGGAATACTCACAGACGAGCTGTTCCCCACATTTGCTGTACGGGCTGAATTGCTATCCGAAAACATTCCATCGTTCCAGGTTTTTCCGGCGTTCACAACTAAATCCTTGTAGGCATTGTTACGACCATCAATCATCAACTGAATGAACTGTTCCGCATTTAATAGTTTTACTTTCTTTGCTAGTTGAGTGATTCCAGCCTGCACATCATATTCAAAACGGCCTTTACCTTCCTTTCCCCGTTTAGTGGTAATGATCACTACACCGCCCGATGCTCTTGAACCGTAAATAGCCGCAGATGCTGCATCTTTCAAAATGTCGATGGTTTCAATATCTTCAGGATTGATGAAAACGTTATTTCCTGATGGATAACCATCAATTACATATAAAGGATCGGAGCTGGCATTGATTGAACCGACGCCTCTTACCCGTATTTTTGTACCAGCATAAGGTGCGCCTGTGGTTTGCGACACCTGTACGCCCGCTACTTTACCCACGAGTGCCTGACCAACTGTTGGTGCACTAAGGTTCATTTCGCTGGCTTTAACGCTGCTGATTGCACCGGTAACATCCGATTTCCGGATTTTCTGATACCCGATGGCAACGACTTCATTCAGCGTATTACTGCTTTCTTTTAATTGTACATTAATCGTTTTACTAGTTCCAACCAAAAGTTCTTGGGTTTCGAAGCCGATATACGAAAATGTTAGGGTGGCGCCATTTGTTGCATCGATGGTAAATTTACCATTAGCATCTGTAGTGGTTGTTTTTTTGGTTTGTTTATCATAAACACTCACACCAGGAAGGGGCTGTCCCTTCTCATCGGTTACCGTTCCGCTGATAGCAGCTAAATGATTATTGAGTTTAATAGACGGAAATAATTTAGCATTACTGGCTGCCAGGACCGGAGTATTGCAAAGGGCGAATACCCCGAGTGGCAATAGCAATTTCCTACAGGTAGTTTTGATACCTGTTACTGAAAAAAATGAAATCATCTTTTTGATTTAAGTAATTGTTTGAGAAATAGAAATTCGTTTATGTTATTGAAAGGCGTACATTTTCAAATTTACATAGGCAAATGTTTTAATTAAATATTTGTTTGGGAGAGCTTTTTACGTGGGCAAAACTAGGCTTGCTGTTTTAAGAAAACATTGCCGGCAGGTTAACACTACAATAACAAGAAGGCAGCAATGTTAAGGGTAGATTAACAGTTTTGTGGCCAGGTGGTATAAACAGCAGTTAAGGTATCCGCGGGGCGGAGGTAGGTTAAACGTGGCGAAAAGGTGGGGTAAAGGCGGATGGGATGGATGAGATGCAAAAATCCCGCAAGGCCAGACCATATTACTAAATTTCTTCAGCATTGGCAAGGATTTGCGGGATTTATTAAGGTGTAAAGCCGGAATTATTTCAGCAATTCGGCCAGGAATGCGGCGGTGTGCTTCCAGGCCCTTTTCGCCATAATTTCGTTATAATCAGCAGATTTAGGATCTGTGAAGGTATGTTTACTGTGAGCGTAGGTAATGATTTGCCAGTCGGCATTTCCTTCATTCATTTCAGCAATGAGTTTCGTCATTATTTCGGGAGTTACGCTTGCATCATCAGCCGGATTTTCGACTAATATTTTGGCTTTTAACGGCCCATTAGGTCTGTCAGCAGCTTTACCTAAACTACCGTGAATGGAGATGACGCCTACAACGGGCAAACCTGTACGGGCAGTTTCCAGTGCACCGGCACCACCGAAACAATAGCCGATTACGGCGATTTTATCTGGAAGTGCTCCGGCTTTCTTTAGTTGCTCCAGCGCCAGACTAATCCGTTTCTGGTAAGCCTGATAATCCTGTTTGTACTTTCCAGATAGTTTAGCTGCAGCCGCATTATCAGCAGGAATATTGCCTTCGCCATAAATGTCGGCAACAAAAGCTATGTATCCTTGCTTTTGCAGATCGAGCGCAGCAGTTTTGGCTTCCTCATCAATTCCTTTCCATGCCGGTAATACCAATACACCGGGAAGTTTTTTGCCAGCATTTGGGGTTACCAGGCCATTTAACTTCTGATCTCCGTCGGCATAGCTAACTGCCTTCAATTGTTGTGCATTTGCTAAGCCACTGACTAACATCGCTGCTATTAACATTAATTTCTTCATTTTCTTTATTGATTTATAGGTTTCTAAAATACGATTCTGGAATGGTTGTGCCATCAATCAAAACAGGAAATTACCTGATAGGTTTGTTGAGGCTTGAAAAATTTAAATCTGCATGGTGTAAAACAAGCCGGTAATATCACTGGCGGGGTAAAACTATCAACACAGGGGCTTGTTATTTAAATAAATTATCATTTTATGTGGAAGCGACATCTCCCTTTTATATTGGCTACGCTTGTTATTATGGCTGTTTACTCCTGTAAATCGGGCTCTGTTAATTTGTTCAAAGCGGTCAATCCTCACGAACAATACCGTCGGAAACTGGAAACAGCCGGACTCGACAAAACTGCCATGGGCGCGGCGTGGATTAATTCATCATTATTAAGTTTACAAAAGGCGTTGACGATTAGTTTACCTTACCGGGAGACCGGATTTTTTGGCGCAGATAAGGTGCAGGCGGTTACTTATAGATTCACGGCTACCAAAGGGCAAAAGCTGACGATCGCTTTAGCAAAGAAACCTGCAGAAACTGCACTATACCTGGACTTATGGTACCTTTCTGAGGTAAACAATCCTAAACTTATTGCTTCTGCCGACACCTTAAACCGACAGCTACAACAGGAAATAAATGATACCGGAACTTACCTGATCCGTTTGCAGCCTGAACTTTTACAGAGTGTGGAATATACTCTGGAGATTACCACTGGTCCATCGCTCGCCTTTCCAACACAATCGAAAAGTGGTAAAAGCATTGGAAGTTATTGGGGTGATGGGCGCGACAATAATGCCCGCAAACATGAGGGTGTAGACATTTTTGGAACTTTTAGAAGCCCTGTAGTAGCCATTGCCGATGGTACGGTAACCCGGGTAAACGAAAACAATTTGGGGGGTAAGGTGGTGTGGCTAAGACCAAAAGGCCGGGATTACACGCTTTATTATGCGCATCTCGACCAGCAGATTGCTACTGAAGGACAAGATGTTAAAACTGGTGATACGCTCGGTTTAATGGGCAATACCGGAAATGCTAAAAATACACCGACGCATCTGCACTTCGGGATTTATACTTCCGGCGGGGCAATCAACCCGCTTCCATTCATTGATCCGGTTACGAAGACACCCGCTCCTATCACGGCATTATTGACGAACCTGAACAGGACATTGCGTACTATAGGAAGAACCAGTTTGCTGAGCACACCACAAAGTAAATTAGCGGTTGCATCGAACCTTTCGCCGGCAACGGTTCTTCGTATTAACGGCGCTACGGGCAACTATTACAGGGCAGAGCTGCCTGATGGCAGCAGCGGATTTATTTCAGGTGGTGAACTGGTACAAGCCAATAAACCTTTACAAAAAATAAAGATCAATGCGCAACAACAGCAGGTTTATAACGAGCCTGATACCCTGGCCCCTGTTAAACTACATTTAAAAACAGGGGAAATGGTTAGTTTATTGGGCAACTTCAACAATTATCAGCTGGTGAGTAACGAGAAAAATGAGGTTGGCTGGATTGTGAAGTAATGAGTCCGAATGCTTTTAAGTCTTAAAATATCACTATCGCTTGTTTCACCAATAAATATGCAGCAAGCACATAAAGAAATATGGCGATGGACTTATTGATGATCAGGCTGCTCAAGGCAAACTTTTCCTGAATGAAAGTAGCAAAATGTGCATAAACATACAATGCCAGTGCCGAACCGAATCCCGACCCGACAGCAAAAATCACCAGGGAGAGGTAATCCGTTTCGATCCATTCGTGCAGAATGACATAGTTGCCGAAGAATAGCCAGAAAGGAATTTGCACCGGGTTGAGCACACCGAGGATTAAACCATAAAGCACGCTGCCGCTGCGTTTATCTTCTTCAGTATTACTTGTTTTAGGGACTTTTTTACGGTTTACCCAAGTGATGGTACCCATGGTAATGAACATCAGAATCATGAAGCAATCGACCAAAGTGCCAAGCCGGACTTCGCTTACTGCGGCATCGGGATTGATATCACTCATGGCCCACCGGGCGAAACGCATCATCCCGAAGGTAAAAAAAACCTCCACGCAGGAGAATGACAGTATGAAATACCATACCTGTCGCATCCCTTTGTTAATGGCCAGCTGCGCCACGGTAAGATTGATATTACCGGGCGGAATATAGCCCATGGCGTTGAGAAGAATACCTATAATAAACGTTAAAAATAGCATGGACGAAATTAGGTATTTATTTTAAATGGCTTGCCAGGTATTTACCGGTATAGGAATTTTTCTGCTTAACGAGATCTTCAGGTATTCCTTCGAATACCAGTTCACCTCCCCCATCGCCACCTTCGGGACCTATATCGATCACCCAATCCGCACACTTAATCATATCCATGTTATGCTCAATTACCAAAATGGTATTGCCTTGCTCAATCAAGGTGTTGAGTGCTTTTAACAGCTTTTTGATGTCGTGAAAGTGAAGTCCGGTAGTTGGCTCATCAAAAATGAACATCGTTTTATTGGCATTGTTCCCTTTAATCAGAAAGGATGCAAGTTTGATTCGCTGTGCCTCTCCACCTGATAAGGTATTGGACGACTGCCCAAGATGTACATAGCCTAAACCAACATCTACAAGCGGATTCAGTTTATTAAGGATTTTTGGCTCATCTTTAAAAAACTCAACGGCCTCATCAATGGTCATATCCAGAATTTCGGATACATTTTTCTCTTTATATACCACATCCAGTACCTGCTGCTTGAAGCGTTTTCCGCCGCAAGCCTCACAAGGCAGATAAATATCGGCCATAAACTGCATTTCGATTTTCACTTCGCCTTCACCCTGGCAAACGTCGCAACGTCCGCCCTCTACGTTAAAAGAGAATGCTGCCGGCTTTAGTCCCGCTGCTTTAGCTGCCGCCAGTCCTGAGAATAATGAACGGATATCATCCCATGCTTTCACGTAAGTTACCGGGTTGGAGCGGCTGGAACGGCCAATTGGATTCTGATCGACAAGCTCCACGGCACTCACCAGTTCATAATTACCGAATATTCCATCATAGGCTCCCGTTTGTTCACCGGCATAATTACCGATGGCTTTTTGCAGTGCAGGGTATAATATTTTTTTAACCAGACTGGTTTTTCCGGAACCCGAAACCCCGCTTACCGCTGTAAATACACCCAACGGGAATTTGACATCAATATTTTTCAGGTTATTTTCCCGTGCCCCTTTGATCAGGACATGATCTTTCCATTTCCGTCGCTGTGCAGGGATTGCAATTTTCTCTGCGCCCGACAGGTACCGGCCGGTTAAGCTGTTTTTATCTTTCAGGATGGATTCATAGTCGCCACTGAATACCAGATTACCGCCATGGGTACCGGCTTCAGGGCCGATATCGATGATGTAATCTGCAGCGCGCATCATTTCCTCTTCGTGCTCTACAACCAGTACGGTGTTACCCACATTACGTAGGGATAACAGTACTTCTATCAGTTTATTGGTATCGCGGGGGTGTAAGCCGATGCTTGGTTCATCCAGGACATAGATGGAACCCACCAGACTACTGCCCAGGGAAGTGGCCAGGTTAATTCTTTGGGATTCGCCTCCTGACAGGGTATTAGATAACCTGTTCAGCGTTAGATAACCAAGGCCAACATTATTCAGATAAAGGAAGCGGTTGTCGATCTCTGCCAATAAACGTTTAGCCACTTTAGTATCTGTAGCATTAAGCTTCAATTCATTGAAGAAAGCCAGGCCTTTCGACAAAGGCATCAATACCACATCTATAATCGACTTTTCGGCAATTTTAACATACGACGCATCTTTACGCAAGCGGGATCCTTTACATTCAGGACAAGTCGTTTTGCCGCGGTAACGCGAAAGCATCACCCGGTATTGTATCTTATAAGTTTGTTCTTCGAGTTCTTTAAAGAAATCATTCAAACCTGAGAAGTGTTTGTTTCCGGTCCACAGCAGCTGCTGCTCCTTTTCAGTAAGCTGACTATAAGGGCGGTGAATAGGGAAATCGAACTTCGCAGAAGCTTTAATGAAGTTTTGCAGCCAAACGCCCATTTTCTCACCGCGCCATGGCGCGATGGCATTATCATAAACGCTCTTGCTCTTATCTGGAATCACAAGATCTTCATCAATACCGATTACATTTCCGTATCCTTCGCAACGTTTACAGGCTCCATAAGGATTATTGAATGAAAAGAAGTTTGGTGTAGGTTCTTCGAACCTGATTCCGTCGAGTTCAAATCGGTCGCTAAAGTGTTTGGTAGTGCCTTCTACTTCTACATAACAATCCCCTTTTCCTTCAAAGAAAGCAGTTTGTACCGAGTCGGCCAGGCGGCTTAAGGTTTCTTCTTCCTGATTGGTTACGATCCGGTCGATCAGAATCTGAACAGTTTTATCATCTGTAAGTTCAGCATCTTTGAAATCAACATCTTCTAAAACAGATTCGATTTTTAAAATTTTCTTATCTATTAAAACCCTTAAAAAGCCTTTTTGGAGTAAAATAGCGAGTTCTTCCTTTATTGTCCGGTTATTGTGTGGGTATAAGGGGCAGAAAATCGTTACTGTGGTACCTTCCGGCAGGGCGTTTACATAATCCACTACCGAGCTTACCGAATCTTTTTTAACCTCTTTACCTGAAACCGGTGAGATGGTTTTGCCGATGCGGGAAAAGAGAAGCTTCAGGTAATCGTATATTTCAGTAGACGTACCCACGGTTGAACGCGGGTTTGATGTAATCACTTTTTGCTCAATGGCAATGGCGGGTGCAATACCTTTGATATAATCTACATCTGGTTTGTTCATCCTTCCCATAAACTGACGAGCGTAAGAAGACAAACTTTCGACGTAGCGGCGCTGCCCTTCAGCATACAAAGTATCAAAAGCGAGAGAAGATTTCCCGGAACCTGACATTCCTGTAACCACTACCAGTTTATTTTTGGGGATGGCGACATCGATGTTTTTAAGGTTGTGCACACGAGCACCTTTTATAATAATATTTTTATGCGGATCTTTTTCGGCTTCTTTTTTGCTCATGAATAATAAAGGATTTTAAAACATAACCCATTTAATAAATGTAGGGTTTTAAAAACATACAAAAATAGGGTACTGAGGTCGTTAATTTATTTTTTAACATTTTATTTTTTGTTTTTTGATAAAAAAATAACTTTCTTTGGATATTAACAAGCTCAGAACCAAACTAACAAGAATCAAAAAAGCATAGGAGAAAAGCTATAGAAATTAAACATCTACAAATTAATTTTTAGCAAATAGTACGGGATTTAGTGTAGGTAAACCTATGGATTTACAATCATATAACGATCAGGACCTGGTAAAATTGTATATTACCGGGAACGAAAATGGATTGCAGGAACTTTTAAGAAGACATAAAAGTAAAATTTATACTTCTATCTACCTATTGGTAAAAGACCAATATCTGGCAGAGGATATTTTTCAGGATGCCTTTATAAAAGTCATTAATACCCTGCGATCAGGACGATACAATGAGGAAGGCAAGTTCTTACCTTGGGTAATGCGTATTGCGCACAACCTGGTTATCGATTATTTCAGAAAAGAAAAAAGGACGCCAATTATCACCAGTTCTGATGGAATGGATGTATTCAATATGCTACACTTTTATGATGAAAGTGCGGAGGAAAGGATGTTACGCGATCAAACACATAAAGATTTGAAAGCCATGATCCATTTGTTACCGGATGAGCAGAAAGAGGTGCTTTTAATGCGTCATTATGCAGACCTTAGTTTCAAAGAAATAGCTGATTTAACAGAAGTGAGCATTAATACCGCTTTGGGCCGTATGCGTTATGCATTAAGCAATCTTCGAAAAATGCTGAAGACCAAAGAGATGACCTACAAAGGGTAATGAAAAAGTTACATATTTTGTTTAAGGGATTGAAATAAAGCATCTAAACAATCGTTAAGTTTATAAAACTTATCACATTTAGGTGCTTATGACAAAAACCTCTACATCGAACACAAATGTAAATTTACCCAATCATCCTATGTTTCAGCATAAAACTGATATAGAATCTGATGCGGAAATCGACTTATTTTATGATCAAATCAAAACTAAGTTAGATCGGCTGGCTAAAAATCCAAGTGATGAAACCATCAACAAGATTTTAGCCTACAGCAAATCCAAATAAGAAATTTACACGAGCTACAAGCTGCCCTGAAACCGGGGCAGCTTTTTTTTATTTTCCGCCGCTTGTATCATTCATTTGCCAT
Organism: Pedobacter frigidisoli; assembly: GCF_032678525.1. Taxonomy (GTDB): domain Bacteria; phylum Bacteroidota; class Bacteroidia; order Sphingobacteriales; family Sphingobacteriaceae; genus Pedobacter; species Pedobacter frigidisoli_A. The sequence continues at coordinate 36,160 of NZ_JAVTSE010000001.1, read as the reverse complement.
CATCTGTATGGTGTGTTCCATCTTCAGCTAAAAACAGCTACTTTTGCTTAGTGTAATCAGAACACTAAGCATAACATGAACAAAAATCTTATCCCGTTAACTTTAGGTGGTTTAGGCATTGGTATTACAGAATTTGTAATGATGGGTTTACTGCCCGACATTGCGACGGATTTAAAGGTGAGCATTCCAGAAGCCGGACACCTGATATCTGCTTATGCACTGGGTGTAGTTATAGGTGCGCCATTACTGATCATGATTGCGGGTAAATATCCACCAAAGAAAATCCTGATTGCGTTAATGGTGATGTTTACTGCTTTTAATGCCTTTTCGGCTTTTGCCCCAACTTTTGATACTTTATTTATTGCCCGGTTATTATCCGGCTTACCACATGGTGCCTTTTTTGGCGTGGGCTCTGTAGTGGCGAGCAGGATTGCGGAGAAAGGAAAAGCTGCACAAGCCGTTTCCTTGATGTTTATGGGTTTAACAATTGCCAATATACTAGGGGTTCCGCTGGGTACTTTTATAGGCCATAACTTCTCGTGGCGGATTTCATTTGCAGTAGTGGTATTTGTAGGGCTGGTTACTTTGCTTTTCCTGAAATTATGGCTTCCTGCCCTGCCTGCTACCGAAAACCGAGATTTGAAATCTGAACTCAGCTTCTTTAAAAAGAGAGATGCCTGGATTATCATTTTTATGATTTCCATTGGTACGGGCGGATTGTTTACCTGGTACAGCTATATTGCGCCGCTCATGACTATTGTAGCCGGCTTTTCGGCTAATGCTGTTACCTACATTCTGATGCTGGCCGGCGTTGGGATGTTTATCGGAAATTATCTTGGTGGAAAACTTGCGGACCGCTTTTCGCCAGCTAAGGCTTCGGCAGTGTTGTTAATTGCGATGGTGGTTACTTTGGTTATTGTACACTTTCTTTCTTTTAATCAGCCACTGGCTTTAATCATGACTTTTATAACCGGTGCCGTTGCTTTCGCGCTGGCCTCTCCAATTCAGATGTTAATGATTCAATCGGCCAAAGGTTCTGAAATGCTCGCTGCCTCGGCAAGTCAGGCGAGCTTTAATATCGGGAATGCTTTAGGTGCGTTTTTCGGGGGACTTCCGCTGGTTTATGGATTTGATTATACCTCACCTGCATACGTGGGTGCCGCAATGGCGCTTGTAGGTGCATTTTTTGCATTCTGGTTAATTAAAAGAAACACATTAAAATCACCTGAAGAGCAAGTGGCTTCGAAATCCGAATACGTGCCAATGCATTAGGTAATTACGAATTGAATTTATGCATCCTTAGCGGGCTTTCCCTATATTTGCCCATGCTTAAAAAAGAACGTTATAAACTTTTTGTAGAACATTTTTCTGCCAAACAACCAGATGCGGAAACAGAATTGCATTATAATAATCCATACCAGCTTCTGGTGGCCGTAATTCTTTCGGCACAGTGCACCGATAAGCGGGTGAACATGGTTACGCCAGCTCTTTTTCAGCGCTTCCCAAATGCCAGAACACTTGCGGAGGCTACCCCAGATATTGTATTTGACTACATCAGAAGCATCAGCTATCCAAACAATAAAGCAAAGCACCTGGTCGGAATGGCTAACATTTTACTGCATGAATTCAATGACGTGGTACCCTCGGATATTAATGACTTGCAGAAGATGCCTGGTGTCGGGCGTAAAACGGCCAATGTGATTGCATCCGTCATTTATAATGCTCCGGCTATGGCCGTTGATACTCATGTTTTCAGGGTAGCGAACCGGCTTGGCCTTACCAATGGGAAAACACCTCTGGCTGTTGAAAAAGATCTGGTCAAACATTTACCTGAACAAGACATCCACATTGCCCACCATTGGCTTATTCTCCACGGGCGATATGTATGTTTGGCGAGAAGCCCGAAGTGCGCTGTTTGTGAGATTACCTATATGTGCCGGTATTTTGAACGGATGACGGTGCAAAATGCGCGAGATAAGAAAGAGGCATAAAATATTTTTAATAATACTATTGACATTAGCTAAAAAACATTTAACTTAGCTAAATATTTTAGTATATAGTTATAAACATTCAGACTTATTAGCTGACAATTCAAGTATATTTACAGCAACAAATTAAATAAAATGGCAAGCGCAAATCCTGATAAATTAAAAGCCCTACAATTAACCCTCGATAAGTTAGAAAAATCTTATGGAAAGGGTACCATTATGAAACTTGGCGATACTGCAATTGAACCTATAGATTTTATTTCTACGGGATCAATCAGCTTAGATATTGCATTGGGTATTGGTGGTATTCCAAAAGGAAGGGTTATTGAGATCTATGGTCCGGAGTCATCTGGTAAAACAACCTTAGCGACACACATTATTGCTGAAGCACAGAAAAAAGGGGGTATTGCGGCATTTATTGATGCAGAGCACGCCTTTGATCAGTTTTATGCAAAAAAACTAGGTGTGGATACAGACAATCTTTTGATTTCACAACCGGACAATGGTGAGCAGGCGCTGGAAATTGCAGACAACCTGATTCGTTCGGGTGCTATTGATGTAATTGTAATTGACTCTGTTGCTGCTCTGGTTCCTAAAAGTGAAATTGAGGGTGAAATGGGTGACAGCAAAATGGGACTACATGCCCGTTTGATGAGTCAGGCTTTACGTAAACTAACAGGTACCATTTCGAAAACAGGATGTTGCTGTATTTTCATCAACCAGTTGCGTGATAAAATTGGTGTGATGTTCGGTAACCCGGAAACTACCACCGGTGGTAATGCATTGAAATTCTATGCTTCCGTTCGTTTAGATATCCGTCGTACTTCTCAAATTAAAGATTCTGATGAAGTTTCTGGTAACCGCGTTAAAGTAAAAATTGTTAAAAATAAAGTTGCACCGCCTTTCCGTATTGCTGAATTTGATGTAATGTTTGGAGAAGGTATTTCTAAAAATGGTGAAATCATCGACTTAGGCGTAGACTTTGGAATTATTAAAAAAGCAGGTTCATGGTTTTCTTACGGGGATACCAAACTTGGTCAGGGTAGAGATGCAGTGAAGCAACTCTTAAATGATAATCCGGAATTGGCTGAAGAATTAGAAATCAAGATTAAGGCTGAAGTTACTGGTGAGCATTTAGCTGAAAAATAATTTAAACCGTATCTTTTTGAATAAAGGGGCAGCCACAAACTGCCCCTTTATTGTTGCTAAAAATAGCATTTATGTTACAATAGATATTTAAATGCCATAAAAATGTTAAAGAACGTTAAAGCGCATTACATTCTTTGAAGTTTTACGTTTATAAGTCATAATTCGATTATTATGAAGTTACATGCTTATACGGACCTCTCATTACATACAAGAGAAAACGAGTATTGGAAAGATATTGTTGGACTTGAAGGACATTTTCAAGTATCAAACCACGGGCGCATTAAAGCGCTGACCCGACAACTGGAAAACCGTTTAGGTGTCAAACGACAGTTTCCGGAAAGAATCCTTAAACAAACCCAAAATAAAAGTTACAATAAGTTCACTGGAGATACCAGAATTTACCTTCAGGTATCGATGAGTATGGCAGGAAAGATTATCAATTTCAGTGTTCCGCGTTTAGTATACTATACTTTTGTTAAACCTTTTGATCTTGCCGACAAAAACACCTATATATTTCCTACCGACGGCGACACGCTGAATGCAACGGCTGAAAACCTGTTTATGGGCGGCCAGGAGATTAAACAAAAGCGCATGGCTGAAGCAGGACGGAAAGGCAATGTTTTCGCTACCATGAGCCAGACTGACCGTTTGGTGATGCAGGCCAAGATTAATGCAAAGCGGGCAGAGAATCCTAAAGACCAGATCAGCCGTTATTCTTTATCCGGCAAGCTTCTGGAAACCTATCACAATGCAGAAGTGGCAGCTAAAGTTTTCGGTTGCAGCGCTAACCTGCTCTCAAAAGCCACGCGGGGAAAGCCGCTTACATACAAGAGCTATATATGGAGAAGAGGTGCTAATGAGGAAATTGACATTAATGAATTTGCAGGAACAACGGGTATCTGGGGCTCCCCCCTTTCCAAATACATCCACAATATCGGCCAGTATAGTTTACAGGGAAAACTGATTGCTACATTTGGAACCATAAAGGAGATAGAAAGCAAGTTGAATCTAAACTACAATCAACTTTCGGGAAGTTTAAATGGAAGAAATATAACTTGTGGCGGATTTATCTGGCGCTACAGCACCAAGCCTACAATCAATATTAAACAGCTGGAAAAATTACCAGGCTTTAAACATTCATCGGTGTATTCGGAGCATAACAAAATCAGCCGTTATGATCTTGATGGAATCTGGAGAGGAACCTATGCAGGCGTTTCTGACGCAAGTCGAAAAACTAAAGTAGATTCAAAAAGCATTCATATTGTATTAAAGGGTGATGGCATTACGGCAGGTGGCTACCTATGGGCAAAGGGGGAAGCATTAAGGCTTAATCCCAATTCATTCAGGCAACATAGTCATTTTGAGCATTCGTTGTTACAACGTTACATGAAGCAAAAAAATCAAAGGAATACCAATACAGCTTCTCAACAAATGCAGGCGCTTTAGGTTAAGACCGCTAAGATGAGAACACACAAATAGCCATCCCGGTTTGAAATGGCTATTTGTGTGTTATAGCAATGTATTTAATTCTGACTAAAAACCGTACTAAAATCTTTTGTTACGTATACAATAACCAGTAAAGCGGCAATAACAAGCCCTCCAAGAATAATCACTCCCCAGGTGCCCTTTAACTTATTTTTATCTTTTCTAATCAGATAGTACAACAATCCGATAAGGGGAATGGCACAAATAAGCCAAAAAATCAATGATGCTCCAGTCATGTAGGTATATATAAAATATTATTTAAAACTCCATTCTCGCTTTTGGGGCGATGTCGTGGCCAACAAAATCATTGGCTAAAAACTTTTGATAACCTGCGATGGCAATCATGCCTGCGTTATCGGTGCAATATTGAAAAGCAGGAATAAATACTTCCCATCCGAGTTGGCCGGCAAGCTCTTGCAGACTATTCCTCAAACCGGAATTGGCTGATACTCCACCCGCTATGGCAATCTGTTTAATGTTGTACTGCTTTGCTGCTTTCTTCAGTTTACTTAATAAGATCTGAACGATGCTGTGCTGCACAGAAGCACAAATATCCTCTAAATTTTGGGTAATAAAATCAGGATTCTCAGCTTCTTGTTTTCTGATAAAGTAAAGAATAGAGGTTTTAAAGCCGCTAAAACTAAAATTCAGATCTGCAATCTGAGGTTCTGCGAACTTGAATGCTAATGGATTTCCATTCTTTGCATGTTTATCGATTAAAGGACCACCAGGATATGGGAGTTTCAGAATTTTTGCTGTTTTATCAAAGGCTTCACCTGCGGCATCGTCGAGGGTTTCGCCAACAATTTCCATATCGAAATAGTCGCGTACCAGTACAATCTGGGTATGTCCGCCGGATACGGTTAAACATAAGAAGGGAAATTCAGGTTTCGGATCGTCGATGAAGTGCGCCAGAATGTGGGCGTGCATATGATTCACAGAAATTAACGGAACCCCCAGGGCAAGTGCAAAAGACTTAGCGAAGGATACCCCTACGAGCAGGGAGCCTAAAAGGCCGGGACCTTGTGTAAAAGCAACGGCACTGATGTCCTGTTTTGTAACCTCAGCATTTTTCAACGCCTGTGCAATTGTAGGCACAATATTTTGCTGATGTACCCTGGATGCCAGTTCAGGGATTACCCCTCCATAATTTTCATGAATTGTTTGGTTTGCAATAACATTGGCCGTAATTTTGCCGTTGTTACATATGGCAACCGAGGTATCGTCGCAAGAGGACTCTATAGCAAGTATAACAGACAATTTATTTAATATTTAAGCTGCAAAATTATTAAAAAACTATTTAAAATACTCCTTTGGGTAATTGCATCAATAATTTTGCTGCTTGCGCTAATCATTTTCTCACTACAGTTTAAGCCCGTGCAAACTTTTTTTGCGCAAAGGGCCGCTGCATATCTATCTAAGGAGCTTAAAACAACCGTATCTATCAAAAGTCTTTACATAAAGCCTTTCAAATCGGTTGTACTTGAAGACTTACTTGTACTAGACCTACAGAAAGATACTTTGTTGAGTACCCCTAAATTCATGGTCGATATTAATCAACTCTCTATCGACAAGAAAATTATTGACATTAGCACTGTACAAATTAACAATGGCCAGTTTTTCCTAAAGGATTTCAAAGATAAGTCTTCTAACCTCGATTTCATCATTGATTATTTTGATTCGGGTAAGCCTACTGTAAAGAAAAAGAAAAGTAAACCTTTTGATGTTGGTTTAGGGCGTTTAATCCTGAATAAGTTTGCCTTCCGTTACAAAAATTTTGCAGCAAAAGATACCGCACAGGGGAGCGCTGTGAATTTTGATAATGTAAGTGTAAAAGAGCTTAGCGGGATTTTCGAGGGGCTCGACATGAAGAATCACCTCCTAAAAACGAATATTAAAAACTTAACCTTAAAAGAGAAAAGTGGTTTTTACCTGAAAAACCTGACCGCTGAGACGACTATTGACAGCAATGCCATTGAATTAAAAAAACTGTTGCTGGAAACCAACCAAAGCAGGTTGACCAACTATTATCAAATGAAGTTTAAAGGCTACCGCGATTTTAACCACTACATTGATAACGTGAGAATGAAAGCTGTTTTCAAGGACAGCCACCTTAGCTCAAGAGATGTGGCATTTTTTGCTCCGGAGCTTAAGGACATGAAACTGGATTTAGATGTTGACGGACAAATTACAGGGCTGGTAAATAATTTAAGGGCAAGAAACCTTTCTGTTAAAGCGGGTAAAGCGACCTATATTAAAGGAGATTTCATTTTAAAAGGGCTTCCGAAGTGGCGGGAAACTTTCATGGACCTGAAAATAGAAATGGCAGGCACCAATAAAACAGATCTTGACGAGGTATTGGCAGGCATTACCAACAGCAAAAAGAAACTTATTCCTGTAATTATCAATAAGTTTGGCAACATTAACTTTAACGGTAATTTCACCGGTTTTCAGGATGACTTTATCGCTTACGGGGAGTTCAAAACCAAATTGGGTCGCATTGTTTCGGATGTTAACATGAAGATCGACAAAAATGATGTGCCATCTTATACCGGAAGTGTTAAAACTTATGATTTCAATATTGGTAATTTAATCGATGAGCGTAGTCTTGGCCGTATCACTTCATCATTAAATGTAAAAGGAAGAGGAACGGAGCTTAAAAACCTGACTGAAAAACTTGATGGCGACATCGCATATATTGACTTTAATGGTTATCGCTACCGTAACGTTAAAATCGATGGTACATTTGATAAGAAATACTTTGATGGCAAGCTAAGCATCAATGACAAGAATATTAAACTGGCTTTTGACGGAGGGGTAAACCTAAATCCTAAACTTCCTGTATTTAACTTTAATGCAACCATTTCGAAGGCAAAACTAAAAGCCTTGAAACTGATGAAAGATTCATTAATGGTTGATGCAAAATTTACCACTAATTTTTCGGGAACCGATCTGAACAATATAGAAGGGAATTTACTCATTCAAGAAATTACGTTTAAAAACCCCAAAGGCACTTACAATGTAGATTCTGTTCAATTAATGGCTGCCGGTACAGGACCAAACCGAAATTTAAACATCAAATCAGACATACTTGATGCCAGTATTGTTGGTGAATACGACCTTAACTCTATTGTGTCGTACTATAAGGCGATAGCAAAAACCTATATCCCATCATTACAGACCAACATTATTAAATATAAAAACCAGATATTTCAGTTCAACCTGAGGGTTAAAAAATTCGAGGCACTGGCACAGCTGATCTCTCCCGGCCTTACCCTGGATGACGGGGCTACCCTGATTGGTGATTTTGATTCAAGGAATAACACCGCAACACTTAATGGCTATGTTAAAACCTTAAAGTATAATGGCATTGTGGTCAATAATATCATTCTTGATGAAAATACTACTCCTGAGCAACTTCAACTTATCGTTACATCAGACCGTGTTCAACTCAATGATAGTCTGTTTATCAAAGATGTAAACATTTCGAACATCCTGCGGAACGACAGCCTGGCTTTCAACGTGAAGATGTCGAATTCTGATGAGGCCAATCAGCTTGATTTAAACGGATTGGTTGAGTTTACTAAAAACCAGGATACGACTGCACGATTGAGTATCCTTCCGTCGATTTTGAAAATCAACAGCGAGGAGTGGCGGATTCAGGAAAAAGTTCGTATTGTACTTAATAATGGTAAAACGGAAATTAGCAATTTCGACCTGACGAACGGTTCACAGCAGCTTACCATTGATGGACTGATCTCTAACGACCCGAAAGACTTGATTAAGGTTGGCTTTACGGATTTTAACCTGAAAACTTTAAACCCTTTTACCAAAGGATTTGGCGTGAAACTGAGCGGGGCTGTTAATGGTGAAACCAATCTATATGGCATATTAAAAGGTCCGAGGGTAAATGACGACATTAAAATAGATTCCCTAAATTTCAATGATATCTATATCGGTACACTTACCGATACTTCATCCTTCAATAGTGAAAGCAATAAGGTTAGTATTTTCACCCGTGTAGTGACAGAAAATTCCGAGACTTTCAAGCTGACCGGGAATCTTGATCTGAAAGCTAAGGAGATTGACCTGAATTTACGGATGAATGAAAGTAAACTTACCATCCTTGAACCTTTTGTTAAGCAGCTGGTATCAAACTTAAAGGGGAATATATCGGCTGATCTGACAGTGAAAGGAAGTTTTGATAAGCCACAGATTAATGGAACGCTTGCCCTGGACAAGGCTGAACTAATGGTCAACTACCTCAAAACGACTTACGTGATCAGCAATGAGGTAAAAGTTGACAATAGTGTCATTACGCTTAAAGATTTTGAATTAAGTGACCTTGAAGGCCATAAAGGTATGGTGGAATCCGGAACGGTTGATTTGAATGACATTAATGACCCTACGCTAAATGTAAGTCTGAAAGCGGACAATTTAATGGCGCTGAATACAACTGCGAAAGACAATTCGATTTATTACGGGAAGGCTTATGGAACAGGTGTATTCAAATTTAACGGGCCAACGAGCAAGATGAAAATTGACATCAATGCCAAAACAGAAAAAGGTACTGTTTTTAATCTTCCATTAAACAGTTCTGAAACGGTATCAGATAAAGATTTCATTAATTTCATCAGCAGGGATTCTTCGGTAGCAAAGGTAAAAAGGACGACTAATTTCGATGGTTTGACGCTGACTTTCAAGCTGAGTATTGATCCGAACACCACAGCAAACATTTACACTACCCTGGGTAATTTGAGTGGAAAAGGAAATGCAGACTTAAGTCTGAACATTAATAGTCTGGGCGATTTTGAAATGTCTGGCGACTACATTATTGAATCAGGAAGTTTTGATTTCACGGCTCAGGAAGTGATCAATAAAAAATTCGAAATCAGACAGGGCGGAACAATCAGGTGGACAGGCAATCCTACAGCTGCACAAATTAACTTAAAAGCAGTTTATGCACTAAGGGCCAACCTGAGTGATCTTTTTAAAGCTGCAAACCGTGATGCCAGTAGTAATGCCAACCAGCGTGTGAATACGGAAGTTGAAATGGGACTTACGGGTTTACTTTTACAACCAGATATTAAGCTGGATATTAACTTCCCTGCCCAACCTGCTATTAAAGAAGAGTTGCAAACATATTTCAGCGATGTGAATAACCTGAACCTTCAGGCCTTCAGTTTAATCATCAGACGAAGTTTTGCACCGGGCAATGGCGGAGAATCAATCGGTAATCAATTAAGTTCGACCGCAGCGAGTACGGCGACCGAACTTGTTTTTAACCAGTTCAACAATGTGCTATCCTCATTAAACCTGAATTTTGTCGATTTAAACGTTCGCTCACTGAGTGAGGCAAGTGCATCGGTGAAATTGTTTAACGATAGGTTAATCATCAATGCAGGTATTGTGGACCGGAATAGCTTAAGTGACCTTTCTCTCGACTTTTCAAAAAGTAATGTTGGTGGAGAACTTGAGGCGGTATTCCTGATCAGAAAAGATGGTAGTTTAACAAGTAAAATTGCGAATAAACCTCCTACCATTCAGAGTGTATTTGCAAACCCTGGCATTGACCAGAACAGGAATGTAACTTCGTTCGGATTGGTATATACACAACAGTTTGATACCTTTAAGGAATTTATACAAAAGATTTCCGGTTCTTACCGCAGAAATTTGAAACGAAACCAAAAACAAGCACCTGTAAAAACGAATAAATCAATCAATAAAGAAGCAATTCTCAACGAAAATAAAAACAACCCGAGGAGATAATACCGGGTTGCAAAATGACAGGTATAATAAAAAGGGTCATCAATTTAAATTGATGACCCTTTTTTCTTTCGAGGAAGTTCGTACTAAAATAAAACTATCCTTTCATAATCGAATGTCCCATTTTATCACGCTTGGTGGCCAGGTAACGTTCGTTATGTTTATTGCTGGCAATTTCAATCGGGATGTTTTCGACCACTTCCAAACCATAGCCGATCAGGCCTGCTCTTTTAGTAGGGTTGTTGGTCATCAGGCGCATTTTGGTTACCCCTTCAGATCTCAGGATCTGGGCTCCTACCCCATAATCGCGTTCATCGCCTTTGAAACCCAGTTTGATATTTGCTTCAACGGTATCAAAACCGGCATCCTGAAGATTGTATGAGCGGAGTTTATTGATTAAACCAATTCCTCTACCTTCCTGGTTCATGTATACAACAAGGCCTTTGCCTTCTTTTTCGATCATTTCGAGGGCTTTGTGCAGCTGTGGACCACAATCGCAGCGGCAGGAACCGAATATATCGCCGGTTACACATGAGCTGTGTACGCGTGCTAAAATCGGTTCGTCCTGACTCCAGGTACCTTTTGAAATGGCCAGGTGTGTTGCATTGTTATCCAGCTGTGTATAAGCGGTCATTTTGAAATCACCCCAGGCTGTTGGCAAATCTATTGTTACTTCCTGTTTAATCAGACTATCGATCTTTAACCGATAAGCAATTAAATCTTCAATAGAGATAATTTTTAACTGGTGTTGTTCGGCAATTTTAAAGAGGTCAGGTAAACGAGCCATCTCGCCGTCTTCTTTTAAAATCTCTACCAGTAAACCAGCAGGCTTCATCCCCGCTAAACGTGCTAAATCTACTGCTGCTTCTGTATGACCAGCACGTCGAATCACCCCACCGTCTTTAGCGATGAGCGGAAAAATGTGACCTGGCCTGCCAAGTTCCTCCGGATCAGTTTCGGGATTTACTAAAGCCAACATCGTTTTAGAACGATCGCTTGCTGATATACCGGTTGTACAACCATGGCCAACCAAATCTACAGAAACGGTAAAGTTGGTTTCGTAGGCTGCAGTATTTTTACCTACCATGAGGTTAAGATTCAGTTCTTTGCAACGCTCTTCAGTAAGTGGGGCACAAATCAAGCCCCTGCCATAAGTAGCCATAAAATTGATCACTTCTGGCGTAGCATTTTCGGCTGCAGTTAAGAAATCACCTTCATTTTCTCTATTTTCGTCATCTACAACAATGATTACTTTTCCGGCTTTGATGTCGGCGATGGCTTCTTCAATTGTATTTAATTTTGTTTGCATTGTTATTAAAGCATAATGTCGCAAGCCCTCAACAACCTAAAAGCATTGATGTTTGCTTGCACAAAGGTACAACCTTATTGAGCATTCTAATGATTAAAATAATCATTTGGAAGTAAATGTAGCGGGTACTTATTTCTCCTTTTTCTTAAAGAATTTAGTAAAAAAAAGCTTGTAAGCATTAATATCGAACAGTGCGGAATCTACTGTGGCTTTGTAGGTTAGAAAGGCAGCCAGCGGAGAGAGTACGATGACGGCGATCCACATACCAAAAATAGGGTTCAGATTTCCTTCACGGGCAGTTTTCTCTGCCACAGTGGTGATGATGTGGTAGACCAGGAAAAAAGATATTGCCATTACTACGGGAAGGCCCATTCCACCTTTCCTGATAATTGCACCCAACGGCGCTCCGATAAAAAATAAAAGGATACACGAAGCGGCAAGTGTAAACTTGCGCTGATATTCGACCTTTGTAAATATCCACTCCCCTGTTAAATCGTTTTGACGCGGCGCCCAGTTCGGCACATGCTGCATAATACCCGCCACCACGTTGGTTGCATTTTCCAGACTCTGTTTCCTCGATCCGTTGGGTATATCTTTCAGAATTACATCGTCGATTTTTTTAGGAGCGGTTTTATACTTTGTATAACCTTTTGTGGTGTTGAACTGTTTAAAATTCCCAGTGAAACTGGCAATGGTATTGATTTGCAGGGTATCGAGCTGGCGCTTTAATGAATCTCTTTTTTTCACCAGGCCTTTCAGGTTAAGCATTGGTGTACTGTTTCCGAAAGCATTTGGATCGGTTGTATTTCCATCAAAAGAAGACATATCAAACTCCGGGGCAGTTTCCTTGAACCTCCTTCGCGAAAATACCTGCCTGGGATTGTACATGCCATTATTTTTGGCCTGTTCTTCGTACTGAACGCCATTTTTAAGTCTGAGAATAAGTGATTTCCCATCGGCAGTTTTCTCCATTTTGCCTTCTTTCGCTAAAATAACCTTAGGGATACCATTATTATCCTTATGATCATAAATCATAATGCCATGCAACATTCCATCCTCATCCTTACTGTCTACACGAATGGCATAGCCGGGGATTGCATTGTTGAATACACCTGGTTTGATCAGAAAAGAAAGTTTTTTGTTTCGTATATCGTACAGCAAGGAGCCAAACTTTAAATTGGCTTTGGGCAGCATGTAATTGGAAAACAGAAAGGATGCAATGGTAAGCATTAAAATCACAACCAACAGTGGCCTCATCGCACGTTGTAACGATATCCCCGCTGATTTGATGGCTACCAGCTCATAGTTTTCGCCGAGGGTACCGAAAGTCATGATAGAAGATAACAGTACAGATAATGGCAAAGCCATGGAAACATTAGCCGCAGAAGCATAATACATCAGCTCCAGAATGGTATACCACTCGAAGCCTTTGCCAATGAGGTCATCTATCCACTTAAATAAAAAAAACATCAAAAGAATAAACATCATCACAAAGAATGTGGCAATGAACGGTCTGATGAACGCTTTTATTAAGAGAAGATGTATTTTTTTCACCTTACAAAGGTAAACATTGCCCGGCTATTATTATGCACCTAAAACACTAATAAGGTAATCGATCTGGTTGTCCCAGATCAATTTTTTCTCTGCGAGAAGATCGTCTGTTGTAAAATCGGTAATGGAGAGTGCAACGTCATTGGTAAGTTCATCCTGAACAATTTCCATCTCAAAGTAGCATTGAGGTTCATCGTCAAGCCATTTGAACTTCACTAATTTGTTTTCTTTTATAGAAACCAGCTTAGCTTTTTGTTGTTCATCGTCCCAAGTAAAAGTAAACACCTGATCGCGGAAAATCACATCATCGGCAAACCATTGTGAAAGGCCATTAGGCTCACTAATAAAACTATACAATATTCTTGGTGACGATTTAACCTCGTACTCGAGCGTAAATTTTTTCTTATCTGCCATGTTAATTCATTACCAGAATAAATCCGGACTTAATTTTTTTTATTTTATTTTTCTAAAGAAAGGTAAATTATTCTATATTTGCAACTCCAAAAAATAACCACCTAAAATATTTGATAATATAGCAAATATTTTTTACCCGGCGGGGTAGCTCAGATGGTTAGAGCGCAGGATTCATAACCCTGAGGTCGGCAGTTCGATCCTGCTCCCCGCTACTAAAATGGCAAAAAGCCTTGAAGTTCGAACTCTTTCGTTGAAAGAAGCTCAAATTCAAGGCTTTTTCATTTTATGATATTTCATAATAGAAATCAGGATTTTTTATAAACGCCTTATCTATTGAAATGGTCAAAAAAAAGTCCCGGCCAATGGCCAGGACTTGTATTCCCAAAACAGCTTTATTCTATTTATCGCTATTTTTCTTTTCTGTTACCTCGGCTCTGATTTCCTGAGCTAAAACTTTCAAATCCTGCATTGCTTTACGAACACGTGTACCTGCTGCTGCATTTCCACCATCATAAAATTTTGCAGCATCAGCCTCAATTGCTGATACTAATTCTTTTACTTTTTCAAATTTTTCCATAACTGTTTTCTTCTCACCAGCGAACTGGTTTGTGTATTTTGTAAATTGATTTCGCTATTAAACGATTTGCAAAGGTAATAATTGCGCTTAAACGGCCAAATTTTGAAATGCAGAACTCTTTTATCATTGTTTTGTCGAACAATTTTCGAAATGATATAACCTCTATAGAATAAATCTATGCGTGCTGAGTTGGCATTTACTTTCCTAAGACCCATAAAATTCAGGAATGGGTGTGTTGATTTATGGCTGTTGAAATAACAAAAATCCAGACTATTTTTTACAAATTGCGATTTCCCTTTTTTATGAGACACGACCAGAACAGTGAACTAACCACCAAACCGCACTACCCTATATTAGATGGCCTTCGTGGCATCGCAGCCATTATTGTTGTCACCTTCCACTTAACGGAACCTCTTGGAACAGGGCATCTGGATATTCTGGTGAATCATGGCTACCTGGCAGTAGATTTTTTCTTTTTACTCTCTGGATTTGTAATGGGCTATGCTTATGACGACAAGTGGCCTAAAATGACCTTTGGAAATTTCATGAAGCGCCGTGTGGAACGTCTTCAACCCATGGTGATTTTGGGTATGACCCTTGGTGCTATCGGATTCTATTTTACAGATTCTACTATATGGCCGCTTATCCATACCATCCCTTTGTGGAAAATGTTGCTGGTGTTACTAATTGGGTATACCATACTTCCCGTTCCATTGTCGCTGGATATACGCGGGTGGCAGGAGATGCATCCACTGAACAGCGTGGGCTGGTCGCTTTTTTTCGAATATATTGCCAATATACTTTATGCGGTGTGGATCAGAAAGTTTTCTAAAAATGCATTAATTATATTGGTTGTCATCGCTGCAATTGCGCTGGCATACCTGGCCATTACCAATGGCGATGTTAGTGGTGGATGGACATTGAATGTGGAACAGGTGAAGGTGGGTATAGTCCGGACGATGTATCCCTTCTTTGCCGGTTTATTGCTTTCCCGTATTGCAAAGCCAACCCGGATTAAAAATGCATTTTTATGGTGTAGCCTTTTAATAGCAGTGGTTTTGTATATGCCACGTATTGGTGGAGCGGATCATCTCTGGATGAACGGCATTTACGAATCCGTGTGTATTATTGTTGTTTTTCCACTGATCGTATACCTTGGCGCAAGCGGTATCATTCAGGGTGAACGTGAAAAAAGAATCTGTAAATTTTTAGGAGATATTTCTTATCCGCTTTATCTGGTGCATTACCCAATCGTATATTTTTATGTTGCCTGGATCAGCAACAATAAAGGCACTACAATTATCCAGGCCTGGCCTTATGCCTTACTAATTTTAATGGGAGGGATAGTTCTGGCTTATGCTACATTGAAATGCTATGATGAACCTGTTCGTAAATGGCTAAGAAGAAAGTTAGTCTAAATCTGCAAGCTCATAGGATTGATAGCATCTTCAAGATATAAGATGTGAGGCCAGAAAGATCAATACTGACGCCAGGAACGGCGATAGCCCTTTAGGGCTACTGAACAAAATGGACAAAACTTTGTCGTTAAAAATCTGTTACTTTAATCAATGAAAACGATTTTTACGCTCTCCTTTCTGCTATTTAGCCTATCTGTTCTTGCACAAAGCAAACAGGACATCCCAAATTCAAACCTTGAGATTGCCGGCGTATTGAGCGATACAGACGAGGAGACCATGCCAGTTATTGCGGAGAAAATTACCGCGAAAATTGAGCATAATGAGCTTTACGAGAACTCTAAAGGAATGATGATCTATCCTAAGTTTAAGATAGACAACAGATGCGGAAAAGAGGTAATGCTTAGAGTTAAACTTTACCGCGAAGGCAATAGTGTGATGCAATGCATGGAAGACCAGGCATTACAGTTGAGTGATGAAGGAGATCCATTTATTTTTATTCCTTACTGCAGCCTTAATTTAGAAAAGAATAAGGTACATAAAATCCGTTTTGAGCTTCAGGCTTATTGCCAGGGAAAGCTATTGAAACGGAGTACGTCTTACAGAGCAATCATCAATATGTTATAATCATTAAGGCCTGTGTTTCTCAAATAAGAACACAGGCCTTAATCTTAAGTATTGATCTGGACTATTTTACCGACCAGTACGGAGATTCAGTACGCGCCGTAAGCAGATAATTTTCTATCTTTTTTACTACTTCAGGCTGTTCAGAAGCAATATCGCGTGTTTCGCTAATATCGGTATCAAGGTTATAAAGCTCCAGTTTATTGTGGCGCTTTACTCCTTTCCATTTGCCATAACGTACTGCCTGTTCAAACCCCTGTTCAAAAAACTCCCAGTAGAGGAAACGATCCTCCTTCGACTTTTCTCCTTTAATTGCGGGATAAATACTGGAGCCATCAGTTTTGAAACCTGTTGTTTTGCCAGCAATTTCTCCGAATGTTGGCATAATGTCGGCAAAGTAGCCTGGTACATGACTTACTTTCGGTGCGTTTTTAATAAAGGGTGCCCAAACCACAAATGGCACTCTGATTCCACCTTCATATACATCGCGCTTGTATCCTTTAAGCTGACCATTTGAATCGAAAAATTCTGACACTGCCTTTAACTGTGATGTGGGTTCGGAACGGGGACCATTATCAGAAGCGAAAAACACAATGGTATTTCTCGACAAACCACTTTTCACCAAGTAATCTTTAACTTTTGCAACGGATTGATCCAGGTAATAAACCATAGCTGCATAAGTTCTCATGTCTTCCGGCCAGTCTTTATTTTTATAGATCGCCTGATCGGGCACATCCAGCGGAGAATGTGGGTTATTAAAATTGAGCATCAGAAAGAAAGGTTTTTTGTTATCTTTTTTAGTTTGGAGATAAGCTAATGCTTCATCTGTACACAAATTGGTTTCGTAGTAACCTTTTCTTTGATTGGTATTAGGTTCAATCGTTTCGAGCTTCCCATTTACGAAACGCTTTTCGGGCCAGTAGGTGCTGGCATAAGTTTCGGGAATATTAATCAGCCAGCCCGAGAATTTATTAAAACCACGTTGCAGCGGTGTAGCCAGCGAATCATAACCATCTACGTGCCACTTGCCTACCAGCGAAGTTTCGTAACCGGCATCCTGCATTAAGTTTCCGATGGTGTAATCATCTTTCGTGAGGTTAGCCCTGTAAACCACATTCTTGCCCTTTTTACCTGCAATACCCCCATGATCTGTAGCATTCCCCCTGATGGTGGCGTGCCCGGTATTCAAACCTGTCAGCAACGACCCGCGGGAAGGAGAACAAACAGGTGCACCAGCATAGAAGTCAGTAAATTGCGTTCCTTCTTTTGCCAGTTTATCGATATTGGGGGTTTGAATGAGTTTTTGTCCGTAAATGCCAACGTCACCATAACCTAAATCATCGGCCAGGATGAAAACAATATTAGGTTTCTGGCCGCTCTGCTGCTGAGCAAATACCATGTTGCTCACCAGCAGCATTAAACAGAAAGGCAATAATTTCTTTATCATCATATTTATTTAATTTATAAGCATTTGGGCTTAACGCTAATTATAACCCGGATTTTGGGTGTATAAGCCAGGTACCGTTTGCAGTTCACTTGCCGGAACTGGATAGATTACATAATTGGCCACAATGGGATTGATCTTCGTAATGGCATCGGCTGTTCTCCACGCATTCATTTGCGTTACAGCCAATCCCGACCTTACCAGATCGTTCCATCTCAGTCCTTCGCCTAAAAACTCCCTTTGCCTTTCCTGCATCAGTGTTTCGAGGGTAACATTAGCTATGCTCCCCACGCCTGCCCTGTTCCTTACCCTGTTCACTATGGCATCAACATCAGCCTGCGTTCCGGCAGCACCGTGCAAAATACATTCGGCTTTCATCAGTAAAATATCGGTGTAGCGCAATACGATAAAGTTTACCGGCCAGTCTTTGCCACTTGTTCCTTTTTTCGAAATATCGATATATTTTTTGATAAATGGGCCAACTGTGTAGGCGGTGGCTACGTTGAAAGGATAACGCAGATCTGTTCCGCTTACGGTGTTAGTGGTGTATGATGTTACCAAACTTTTAGAAACGGGAAAAGTGCTGGCGCCATAACCATTTCCATAACTGTTCGAAATGCCCTGCCCTGTCCAGTATGCCACAGGTACAAGATGGGATGGAAAGCCGGCGCCGTTTAAGCTCGAAGCAAACTGTACATCAAAGACGACCTCAGGATTATTTTCATTGGAATACGAAAAGATATTGGTATAGCTGGTTCCAAAACTATACGGGCTTCCTGTGATGATCTGATCAAATAATGCCGCTGCCTTTGCATATTCATTGCTGTTTAATCCCGGCCCACTGATACTATAGGTAGGGCCTGATTTTGTAAGATAAACCAAACCCAGAAGTCCTTTTGCAGCATAAGAAGTTGGCCGCCCGAGATCGACACCTGTAAAAGAAGCAGGTAAATTGCTTGCCGCAAATTGCAGATCTGATTCGATTAATGCATATACATCGGCAACGGGACTGCGTGGAATTGTGGCCACCTCAGCAGCGCTTTTTACAGTAGATACCAACGGAACCTGACCGAAAGTACGCACCAGCGAGAAGTAATAGAACGCCCTGAGGAATTTAACCTCTGCCTGATAGCGCGTTGCATTGGCCACGGTTAAAATACTTCCCTTACTTTCTAAGGCAGCTAAAACCGTATTGGCGTTATAGATACCGTTGAAGTTGGCCTTCCATGCGGTTGAAATAAAACCTGTTGTGGCAATATCGGGTGTAAAGTTATTAATGCCGTCCCAATCACGGTTACCATCGGAGGTAGCGTTTAAGTTATCGCTACGCATTTCACTTAACCATAGGGCCTGGCTTGGGTAATTGCTCAATTGCGAATACACACCATTTACGGCCTGCAGGAAATCGTTGTTATTGGTAAAGAAGTTTTCGGTTGCCAGGCTAGATACCGGTAACTGATCTAATTGCTTATCACAGCTGCTGAATATTAGCAGAAGCGTAAAAAGACTTAAATATGTTTTTGTTTTCATTACTGTAATCTCTTTTAAAAACCGATGTTTAGACCAATGGAGGCAGTTTTACTTAATGGCAGTGAGCCATAATCACCCGAAATGGCATAACTGGTGTCACCACTCACATTGGTGTTTTGTGCTTCCGGATTTGCGCCTCCTTTATATTTATCATGAGAGAAATAGTTTTCGAGTGCGACGTAAATTCTTGCCGACGAAATAAACGGGGTTTTAAACAGTTTTTTCAGATCATATCCAAGCGTGATATTTTGTACACGGAAAAAATCGGTTGAGTAAACCCAGTCTGATGTGACCTGAGGATAGGTATAACTTGCGCCAAGTTTGCCTCTTGGCGCACTGTAATCCTGATTGGTGGTTGACCATCGATCTCTCCACACGCCTAAAACATTTGCTGTGGTGCTTCCCGAAAAATCGATTGCCCTGCCTAGATAAGATAGGATTGAGCCTCCTTGCTGGCCATAGAGCTGAATACCCAAATCAAAGCCTTTGTATTTAAAGTTGTTTGACCATCCCCAGGTATATTTTGGTGTTGGCTGTCCGCCAATTACCCGATCGGCAGCGGTAATTTTACCATCGCCATTATTATCAACATATTTCGCATCTCCAACGGTTTGTCCCGTTACTTTGGCCACACCTGGGTTGGCAATGTCAGCTGCTGTTAAAATCCCATCAGTTTTGGTAATGTAATAACTGAATGCAGGTAAGCCTTCTTTTAGCAAATACGGGGCATTACTTCCGCTATAAGCTGATGCAATCTGAATATCGGCATGTGTGGGACCAAGATCGGTTACCTTGTTTTTGTTGAAAGAAATATTCGCATTCATCGTCCACTGAAAATCAGAAGTTTTGATGTTTACGGTGTTAAGGCTAAACTCTAAGCCCGTATTTACCACTGCACCAATATTCTGAAGACTGGTACTGAAACCGCTTGCCGAAAGTACCGGCAGATTCAGCAGCAAATCGGTATTCTTTTTATGATAGGCATCAAAAGTGAAGTTAATCCTGTTGGCTAATAAACTAAGATCCAGGCCTAAATCGTAAGTGCTGGAAGTTTCCCATTTTAAAGCTTTGTTTGCCAAGCCGGAAACCACCTGCCCGGTTGCAGTTGTTGGTGTGTTTCCGCCGAATACATAATTAGAACTAACCAGGGTACTGATGGCGTTATAATCGCCGATATTGTTGTTACCCGATTTACCCCAGCTCAACCGAAGCTTCAGATCGCTGATTGCTTTGACGTTTTTAAGAAAGGTTTCTTCCGAAATTTTCCATCCGGCAGATAGTGAAGGGAATGTACCCCATCGGTTCTCTGAGCCGAATTTAGATGAGGCATCTCTTCTGATACTTCCAGAGAAAAGATACTTATCCTTATAAGAATACTGTAAGCGGCTATAGTATGAAAACAGCGTATTATTCGATTCGGTAGAGGTACCGGTTAAGGTTACCCCTGCTGAGTTTGCAATGGCATTACTTAAGGTTTTTACAATGTCATTTGCAAAACCGCCGGCTGTTGCCAAACTTGCGCCTTCCAGGTGAACAATGTTATAGGATACCCCTGCAAGCGCCGTAAGCTTGTGGTTTTCGGCAAAAGTTTTGGTATAGCTTAAGGTGTTTTCATTCAGGAAATTCTGTTTTTTGTTTACAATATAAGCACCTGTTGAATAAAGACCCGGACTGGTGGCGAGGCTTGAAGCAGCACCTACGGTTACCTGATCAGATTTATACTGCGAGTTATTGCGGTCGATATTATCGTAATTTAAGGTCGACTTTAGCGATAGCCCATCGATGATCTGATATTCACCGTAAACGGAGGTAAGCAACCTGGAGGTTTTAATGGTATTGATTGCGGTTTCCAGATAAGCGTAAGGACTGATTAATCTTGGACTTGCCCAGGTATACGTACTGTTGCCATAAGCGCCGGTGTTTAACCCAACTGAACTTTCGACCACCGGAACCATTTGGAGGGCATTCATCAGCTGATTATCTTTTCCTTCTCCGGGCGCAGCATTGTTTACCGAATATGAGGGCGCGAGGTTAAGTCCGAATTTAAGTTTTTTACTGGCATTAGCCTCGATGTTTGCTCTTAAACCATAGTTTTTATAGTTGGAATTGATGAGTATTCCATTTTGGTTAAGGTGATTGGCAGAGATAAAATAGTGGACATTTTCTGAGCCTCCGCTTGCCGAGATTTCATAATTCTGATAAGGTGCCTGCTGATAAATGGCGTCTTGCCAGTCAACATAATCCAGGCCGGGGTGTCCGTCCTGCGCCCAGCGTGGATCGGTCATATAACTGGTATTTATAGTACCTGCTGCAAGTCCGAGGATAGCTGCCCTTTGTGCATTGGTTTGTGAAGCTGTTCTTCCGGTGCCCGAAGCCACCCAGGCTGCGTTTGCGAGTTGTGTAGCCTGTGCTACCCATTCGTCGGCACTTAGCATATCTACCTTTCTGGATACACTGGCAACACCTGCATTGGCATTAACACTAATTTTCGCCTTCCCTGTTACCCCTCTTTTAGTGGTAATGATCACCACGCCATTGGCTGCCCTCGATCCGTAAATGGCACCTGCTGCTGCATCTTTCAGCACCTGAACGCTTTCAATATCGTTAGGGTTAAGGTTATCAAGGGGACTATTATTAATACCACCTGCCGAATTCTGACTGGCTATATCCAGTGGAAACCCATCGAGAACGTACAATGGTTCATTGCCGGCTGTAATCGATCCGGCACCACGTACCTGAATGCTCAGGGCAGCGCCAGGCATACCACTTTGCTGCCTTACCTGTACGCCCGACAGCTGACCAATTAGCGCCTGTTCTACTCTGGCGATTGGTTTTTCCTCAACGGATTTGGCATCGAAACTGGCAACAGCACCTAACACGTTCCCTTTTTTCTGAGTCGCATAGCCTACCACTACAAATTCCTGTAAAGAGTTGCTTTCAGGTTCCAGCTGAACGGTTAATGTTTGCCCGGTATAAAGCACTTCTTTGGATTTATAACCAATGTAGGTAAACTGCAGCGTGGCATCATTCTGTTCTGTAGTCAACCTGAAATCACCATTATTATCGGTAGATACCGCTTGCCTGGTACCTTTAATTCTCACACTAACCCCGGCAAGTGGAAGCTTTTTCTCATCTACAACCTTTCCCTGTATGGTGATCGCGTTGATGTTCCTACGGTTTGAGCGGGTTGGTGTGTAGGTATGAAATGAATGATTAATTTCAGTATTATTTCCTTTAGCCAGTGCTGAGAACGGAGCCAATGAGGTTAACAGAAAGAATCCTGTGAGTCCGGTGAGCAAAAAAGGTTTGGTCAATAATGAGCTTTGAGAGTCCTTCCAGGACTTTCCGCTTATTTTCATAATTATAATAGTTTGTGCTAATTATGATACTGCTAAAGAAGATATTAAAGTTGATAGTCTCCCGCAATTTTCATAAATTTAACAAGATTCATGGAATAGTTTGACCGGACGCAACGCCAATTGATAGCCGGTTAAATGATTGTAATCGGGGAAAATGGATTACATTTTCCCTTTTCTAATGTGTATTTATGTTTTGCTTTATTTCCTCCTTTCTACTCTTCAACATCGATAATTGAAGGTATTTTAATGGTGTTTTATCACACACCGGTATTTCTTTTTTTTAACGTTTCAAGAGCGACAACAACAGCGACCGTTGTTAGATAGTGTCAAATATACATTAAGTCTATGTATTTGATAGAATATTTTTAAATGTTTTAGTAACATTTATTATAAATATGTCCATGATGGCTTCTAATCCTCTTTGTGAAACTTTTTTTTGAATTCGGAAGAGCGTGTTAAGAATTAAGCCCCTACGTTAATAGCCAATATTTTTAACTTCCTTTTAAGATTGGTTCCTTATTTTTGTTTATGTTCAAAATCGGAGTCGCAGAAGATGATCCTAAAATTTCAGCACTTCTGAAGTCAGCTTTAGAAGAAAACGGGTACGAAGTACTATCGGCAGCAGATGGAATAAGTGCTTTGCAACTCTTTTCGGCTTCCGTTTTTAACCTGTTGATTATTGACATTATGATGCCGGGGCTGAACGGATTACAGCTTTGTAAAAGAATCAGAACAACCGATCAGCAAACACCAATACTGATGCTTACAGCTATGGGAAGCATTGAAGATAAGGTTACGGGACTGGAAACTGGGGCTGATGATTATCTGGTTAAACCGTTTCACCTGCGGGAACTTCTGGCAAGGGTAGCTGCTATGCTGAGGCGCCAGGGGCAAGAGACAAATGAGCACCTGATTTGCTTTGAAGACTTGTGCCTGAATACCCAAAGCAAGGAAGTAAGCAGGGGCGGCAAGCTTATTGACCTTAGCGCCAAAGAATTTACACTGCTTGAATTGTTCATGAATAATCCGAACCGCCTGCTTTCAAGGCAATTTATTGCTGAAAAAGCCTGGGATATTAATTTTGAAACCGGAACGAATGTGATTGATGTTTATATTAATTTTCTGCGAAAGAAAATTGATAAAGGTTTCGAACGGAAGCTCATTCACACCAAAATAAATATGGGGTATATTTTAAAATAGATGAAGATCAAAGACCGCATTGCTTTATACTTTACATTGATTACCACCTCAATGCTTCTGGCTGTGCTTTGCGTAATCTACTTTACCTTCATGAAGTTTTTACAAGCTGATTTTTTTGAACGGCTTACCGATCGCACTATGGTTACTGCGAAACTTTATTTAGAAGCAGATGAAATCAGCCGCGATGCCTTAAACAGTGTGAGGCATAAATACCTGCAGAAGCTGAATGGTGAGGTAACCCGAATTTACGATTACAAAAACAGGGCGACGTTTATCGGCGATACGACCCAATACTGGACAAAAGCGACCATAGATAAGGTGAGAAAGAACGGCAACCTTAAATACGTTGATGGCCAGAGACAGGTAGTTGGAATTTACTATAAAGATAATCAGGGGGATTTTGTAATCCTTGCTTCGGCTGATGATCAGGGATCGCATAACCGTTTAAGCAAGCTGCTTAAAATTATGATTTTTGTATTTGTTTTGATCTCTGTTGTAGTGCTGATATTAAGCAGATGGATTGCGGAGAAAATGCTCAAGCCACTCAAAAATCTGACTAACGAGGTAAAACAGATTGATGCACGCAACATGGAAGTAAGGCTGGGAACTACTAAAAACAAGGATGAAATTAACCTGATAGCTGAAAGTTTTAACCAACTGATGGGCGAGCTTGAACAGGCTTTTATTCTACAGAAAAGCTTTGTTGCCAATGCTTCGCATGAACTGAGAACGCCGGTAACCCGGCTGATGATGACCGCTGAACTTGCCCTTTCCAAAGACCGGGAGATCAAAGCTTACCGCGAGGTGCTATTGTCGGTTCTTGAAGATGCCGAAAAAATGGAACACATTATCAACGGCCTTCTGGCACTCGCTAAAATGGATCTTGAGTTGATTAAATCGCAAAGCTATCCTATTTCTTTAAACGAAGTACTAAAAAAAACACAATACGAATGGCAAATCAATAAAGTCCTTCCCCTTGAACTTGACCTATCAGGAGCATCTCATGAGCAGGCATTTATTTTAGCGAACCATATTTTACTGCAAATTGCTTTAGACAATATTATCTCTAACGCTTTTAAATTTTCCGATGGACATCGGGTTATCTGTTCGGTCCGGGAAAATAATCAGCATATCCAGATCACCATAACAGATCAGGGTATCGGAATCCCGGCCTCAGAAAAAGAGGAAATTTTTAAAGCATTTTATACGCGTGCTGCGCAAGCGGGGCTGCAAGGTGAAGGAATGGGGCTATACATGACTAAAAAAATCATTGAGCTATTTCATGGCACCATTGATATATCCGATAATGAAGATGCCGGATCAACTTTTACCCTAAACTTCCCAAAGCTTTAACTCGTCTTTAATTTGAGTTTAATGCCGCTTTAATGCGGCTGAAATAGCTTTGCCGCATGAGACAAATATGTTTTTTGCTGCTGATTTTTTTAGCATTACAGTCCGGAAAGGGCCTGGCACAAACCGATACCCTCCGACTGGATATTAAACAGGCTGAATATCTTTTCAGGAAACAGAATTATGATTTACTGGCTGAAAATTTTCAAATCGACCAGGCCAGGGCAGATATTATTACTGCCAGATTGTGGGATAATCCTGAACTGGAACATGAAAATCTTTTCTACAACCACGAAACCAAAAAGTTTCTGCAAACCTCATACGAATACGGACAATTTGCCAGTTCGGTCTCACAGTTGTTTAAGCTGGCAGGTAAGCGGAATAAAAATATTAAAATGGCGCAGTTTGGAGTTAAAATGGCCGAATTTGCCTACTTCGATCTGATCAGGACATTGAGCTTTGAATTGCATCACACTTTCTATAATGCCTATTTTACCCAACAATCGGTACGGATTTACCAGCAACAGATCGAAGCAACAAGCCAGTTACTAACGGCTTACGAAGTACAGATGAAGATGGGCAATGTGGCACTTAAAGATGTGATCAGGATTAAATCGTTAATACTCAATCTAAAGTCGGAATTGACATCGGTGCTCAACGAGCTTGAGGACAACCAGAGAGATTTAAGGCTAATTTGTGGATTAACACCTTCAGCGGCAATCGAGCTGCAGCTTTCAGCTCCCGGAAATGATATTTCAATTTCCAGCCTCCACTATCAGTCGTTAGTCGATTCTGCCCGTGTAAACCGCTCAGATTTAAAGCTTGCAAAAACTGATCTTGAATTTCAGAAAATGAACCTTAAACTCCAGAAGGCCATGGCTATTCCTGATGTAGAACTTTCTTTGAGTTACGATTTGAAAGGTAATTATCCTGAAAAATACACCGGATTGGGCATAAAAATTCCCTTGCCTCTTTTTAACCGCAATCAGGGTGAGATTAAAAAAGCAATGACCGGAATCGACGCCTCTGAGAACAACATCAGGAAACAGGAATCTATACTTGAGAATGAAGTATTCAATGTTTATAAAACCGTTTTCAGAAATGAAAAGCTCTGCAATGAAATTGATCCATCGTTCAGTACTGATTTTGATAAACTGATCAGCGCACTAATTAAAAATTTTAAAGCCAGGAACATCAGCCTCATTGAATTCCTGGACTTATTCGATTCGTATAAAGAAAACTCACTCCAACTCAACAAGCTTCAGCAAAACAGAATGAATGCCAGAGCTGAACTCAATTTTGTAACCGGGACAACCATTTTCAGATAAACATGACACTTATTAGCCATAAAATCAAAAGCATACTGATGCTTTCAGCCATCAGCTTCGGCATCGCCTGCACAAATCATAAATCAGAAGGGGTAAAAGAGAAATTTGCCATTACCGATTCCTTGCTCAATCGCTTATTAATTGATACTGTACAACAAGCCAATGGAAAATCAAACCTGGTGTTCTCGGCCAAAATCACTGCGAATGAGGAAAAAAAATCTGATCTCTATCCTATGGTTAGCGGATCGGTAAACCGCGTAAATGTAAGGCTGGGAGATAAAGTGGCTGCCGGGCAAACACTTGCCAACGTACTAAGTGCAGAGGTATCTGGATTTGATAAGGACGCCATATCTGCTACAGCAGAGTTCAAAAATGCGGAGAGAACACTGAGTCAGGCTGAACAGCTTTTTGAAAGTGGCTTATCGTCGTCCAGGGAGCTTGAAGAGGCGAGAAATGATTTTAAGATCAAGAAAGCTGAATTAAAAAGAGCCAGCGCTGTTTTAAAACTAAATGGGGGAAGCAGCTCGGGCATGTACGCCATCAAATCTCCAATTGGTGGATTTGTGATCGAAAAAAACATTACTGATCATATGCAGATTCGCAGTGATAACGATAAAAGCCTGTTTACCATCGCCGACCTTTCAAACGTTTGGGCAATGATCAATATTTACGAGTCAGACATCTCCAAAATTAAAGCCGGTGATGAGGTGGAGCTTTCTACGCTCTCCTATCCGGATGAAACATTCAAGGGGAGAGTAGATAAAATTTACAACCTCATTGACCAGGAAAGTAAGGTAATGAATGCCAGGGTAGTGATTCCAAACCCTCGTTTTTTACTAAAACCCGGAATGTTGGGAACAGTGAGGGTTAGCGGAAACAATAATGTAAATCTACCGGTAGTAAACTCAAGAGCGGTAATTTTCGATGACAATAAGAATTATGTTTTATTGATTACAAAAGACCGGAAGGTAAAGATACAAGCCATAGAAATTGGCAGAAAAGCAGGCGATAAGATTTATATCAGTAAAGGCCTGCAGCCCGGAGATAAGTTAGTTGCATCTAAACAGGTTTTCCTTTTTGAAAGTTTAAAATCCCAATAATCCCTTCTGTATGAATAAAATCATTAAAAATGTGATCGGGTTTGCACTGAAGAACAAATATTTTATATTTTTTGCAACCTTTATTTTAATCCTGGCGGGATACCTCAGTTTTAAAAATACAACCATTGATGCTTTCCCGGATGTTACAAACACTAATATTACCATTATTACTCAATGGCCTGGAAGAAGCGCTGAAGAGGTAGAAAAATTTGTGAGCCGGCCGCTTGAAATTGCGATGAACCCAACCGAAAAGCGAACCAGCATCCGTTCATCATCTTTATTCGGCCTTTCTATCGTTAAGGTAAGTTTTGAAGATGACGTCGATTATGCCGAAGCACGTGTTCAGGTGAACAACCATTTGGAAGAAGCAGATTTGCCGGAGGGTATTCAACCTGAGGTGCAACCACCATATGGTCCTACAGGCGAGATTTTTCGGTATACCTTATCCAGTGACCAAAAAACAGTGCGGGAATTAAAAACCCTCCAGGATTGGGTGATTCAGCGGGAGCTGTTATCGGTTTCCGGAATAGCTGATGTGGTAAGTTTTGGTGGAGAAGTAAAAACCTACCAGATTACAGTTGACCCGCAAAAAGCTATTCAATACGGCGTTAGTGCAACAGAACTTTTCGATGCCGTGTCTAAGAGCAATATCAATGTTGGCGGCGATGTGATTGTGCAAAGTAACCAGGCTTATGTAGTACGTGGAATTGGTGTACTGAATAACATCGATGAAATCAGAAATGTGGTAGTTGACAACATCAATGGGACACCTATTTACGTGAAAACGATTGCAGAGGTGGCTGAATCAGCTTTACCTCGACTGGGACAGGTAGGTAGAGATGATGATCCTGATGTGGTAGAGGGGATTATTGTGATGCGTAAAGGTGGCAATCCGAGTGAGGTTATTGCACGTCTGAAAGAAAAAATTAATGAGATCAATGCGAGTATTCTGCCTGACGATGTAAAGATCAAACCATTTTACGACCGCGAAGACCTGGTTAATTACTCGGTACATACCGTAATGGGAAATATGCTGGAGGGAATTTTATTTGTAACACTCATTGTTTTCCTTTTCATGGCCGACTGGCGTACGACATTGATTGTATCCATCATTATTCCGCTTGCATTGCTTTTTGCCTTTATTTGCTTAAAATTAAAGGGTATGCCAGCCAATCTGTTATCGATGGGGGCAATAGATTTCGGAATTATTATAGATGGTGCCGTGGTAATGGTAGAGGGAATATTTGTGGCCCTTGACATGAAAGCTCATCGCGAAGGAATGGACCGTTTTAATAAAATGAGCAAGCTGGGCATTATTAAAAAAGCCTGTCTGGAAAACGGTAAGGGAATTCTTTTTGCCAAGCTAATTATCATTACCGGCCTGCTTCCAATTTTTACCTTTGAAAAAGTAGAGGGAAAAATGTTCTCGCCACTGGCATGGACATTGAGCTTTGCGCTTCTCGGGGCCTTAATTTTAACCTTTACCCTTGTGCCGGCTTTATCGAGTGTTTTGCTAAAGAAAAACGTTAAGGAAAAGCACAATGTATTTTTGGTATGGATGACCTCCGTTACCCTAAAGTTTTACGACTTCTGTTTTAAGAGAAAACGTGCGGTATTTTTCAGCTCACTGATTGTGCTCATTCTAGGGGTTTTTAGTTTCAACTTTCTGGGGACGGAGTTCCTGCCCAATCTGGATGAGGGATCGATATATGTTCGGGCAACCGGCCCTTTGAGCATATCGTTGAATGAAACTAAAAAACTTTCGAATGAAATGCGTAAAATATTTCTGTCGTTCGACGAGGTAAAACAAGTCATGTCGCAAACTGGTCGACCAAATGATGGAACGGATGCTACGGGCTTCTACAATATGGAATTCCATGTGGATATCTATCCCAGGAAAGAATGGAAGCGAAAGCAGAGCAAGGAACAGCTGATTGAACGCATGCAGGAGAAACTAAAAAGTTTCCCTGGGATTAGCCTGAATTTTTCTCAACCCATATCAGATAATGTAGAAGAGGCGGTATCGGGTGTGAAGGGCTCGATTGTAGTAAAAATGTTCGGGGAAAACTTCGAATATATTGAACAGGAGGAAGAAAAAATCGAATCCATTCTAAAAACTGTTGATGGCATTGAAGATCTTGGAATTCTGAGGAACCTCGGCCAGCCGGAACTACAAATTAATCTCGATCAGAAAAAAATGGCGCTTTATGGGGTAAGCACCGCCGATGCAAACGCTGTGATTGAAATGGCCATTGGGGGAAAAGCGGCAACGCAAATTTATGAAGGGGAAAGGAAATTCGATCTGATTATACGGTATCCTGAAGATTTTAGAAGCGACGAGAGTTCGATCAGCAAGCTAAAGGTGCCTACCCTCTCAGGTTCAAATGTACAATTAGGGGAAATTTCGACTATCAGAAAAATCACCGGTCCCAGTATGATTTATCGTGATAAGCACAAGCGCTATGGGGCGATTAAATTTTCCATCCGTGGCAGGGATATGGGTAGTGTAATTGCAGAGGCTCAGGAAAAAGTGAATAAAGCCATTAAACTTCCAAAAGAATACAAGCTGGAATGGGCAGGTGATTTTGAGAACCAGCAAAGGGCGACAGCGCGGTTATCGCAGGCGGTTCCCATTAGCCTGGTGCTCATCTTCTTCATTCTCTTTGTATTGTTCGGAAATATCAAAGATGCCCTGCTGGTACTGAATAATGTTCCATTTGCCATGATCGGAGGAATTCTGGCACTACTTATTACCGACATTAATTTCAATATTTCTGCGGGTATAGGTTTTATTGCCTTATTTGGAATTTGCGTGCAGAACGGGGTGATCCTGATTACCAAATTCAAAACTAACATGGCCGAAATGAAACATCAACCAGAATGGACTTTCAATGATGCTATGCGCGACGGAATTGCAAGTAGATTCAGACCGGTTCTGATGACAGCTATGATGGCTGCCATAGGGTTGATGCCTGCGGCGCTTTCTACAGGAATTGGTTCTGAAGCTTCAAAACCGCTGGCGATTGTTGTCATTGGGGGCTTAATCACCAATACCTTATTTAACCTTTTTGTTTACCCAATCGTATTTTACTGGTCTTACCATAAAAACCTCAAAGCCGTGTAGGCTCAATGCAAAAAATTACAATAATAAGTCTATAAATTCTATGGGCTTATTATTGCAACCTTATCAATTTTCATAACTTTGCCTGTAACACAAAACAGATTCAAAGGCAATGGATGATGAGTTTTTCAGTCTACTGGCTGATCGGCCATTTTATGGCAACAATGTTCCTTCAAATGATACCGTCTCGAACTGGGCACTAAAGCTCATCCGCTTTCTGTATCCGGATAATCTGCAAAAATCCACCCCTGCTTATTTATTAAAAACAGAGGCACTGGTTTTGCAGAACGAACTTGCTGAAATCATCAAGGCTAATTGCGCAGCTGACAGCATTAATTGCACCGAGATTGCCTTGCATTTTTTCGATCACCTTCCCAAGCTCTATGCTATCCTCAACAGTGATATACAGGCGATATTTAATGGAGATCCTGCTGCACAAAGTGAATTTGAAGTGATACGTACCTATCCTGGTTTTTATGCCATTTGCTTTTACCGGATCGCGAATATCCTCTCTGTTGCCAGGGTGCCGCTGATTCCCAGAATCCTCACTGAACATGCACATTCAAAAACAGGTATCGACATCCATCCTGCCGCTACTATCGGTGCCTATTTCTATATCGACCACGGAACCGGAATTGTAATAGGGGAAACAACAGTTATTGGTAATCATGTAAAATTATATCAGGGGGTTACTTTGGGTGCATTAAGCGTCCGTAAAAATCTCGCCGGTGCTAAACGTCACCCTACAGTCGAAGACCATGTCATTATCTACTCTGGTGCAACCATTTTAGGAGGGGAAACGGTTATTGGCCATAACAGCGTTATAGGGGGGAACGTATGGATTACCGAAAGTGTCCTGCCCTACTCCACAGCCTATCATTCTCCAATTGTAACAGTAAGAAAAATTAACGAAACCAACGAAATATAAAATGGCAGGCATTATCGATTTAATCGGAAATACACCAATGGCTGAGCTCAGCCATCTTAATCCCAACAAAAATGTAAGGATATTTGCCAAGCTCGAAGGCAATAATCCCGGAGGAAGTGTGAAGGACAGAGCCTCATTAAATATGATTCGCAGTGCGATGGAACGCGGCGATATTACCGCGAATACCAAACTGGTGGAAGCGACCAGCGGCAATACCGGTATTGCGCTGGCGATGATCGCAAGTTTATTTGGATTAGAGATTGAATTGGTAATGCCAGCTAACTCCACACGCGAACGTACCTTAACCATGGAAGCATTCGGCGCGAAAGTAACCTTACTGGAAAGTATTGAAATCTGCCGTGATTACGCCGAGGAGAAAGGTGCAACTGAAGGTTATTATCTGCTCAATCAGTTTGCAAACAGTGATAATTACATGGCACATTATAAAACCACAGGGCCTGAAATATGGAAAGATACTGATCAGAAAATCACCCATTTTGTTAGCTCAATGGGTACCACTGGTACCATCATGGGCTGCTCACGCTTTCTGAAGGAGCAAAACAATGAAATCCAGATAGTAGGTTGCCAACCCACTGAAGGCGCATCTATACCAGGAATACGGCGGTGGCCAATCGAATATCTGCCAAAGATTTTCGAACCTGAACGTGTAGACCGCGTGATGGACATCACACAGGGGGATGCTGTAGATATGGCCAGAAAACTGGCTAAAGTGGAGGGAATATTTGCCGGCATGAGTACGGGAGGGGCCTGCTCTGCTGCCCTGAAGCTAGCTTCAGAACTTAATGAGGGTGTGATTGTTTTCATTGCCTGCGACAGAGGAGACAGATATTTAAGCAGTGATTTGTTTGGATAAGCGTTTGTAACAGATTGATTACTTTTTGGTAATTATCCTTATATTCGTGCATTCAATCACAAATGAAAAAATTAGTTTCAATAGTCATCCCTGCTTACAATGAAGCCGATAATATTTTCGTAATTGCAGAAAGCATTAAGCGTGTTTTTTCTACAATCCAATACGATTACGAACTCATTTTGGTGGATGATGGAAGTAAAGACCATACGCTGGAAAAAATAAGGGATTACGCCCTTACCGCAGAAAATATATTTTTCCTTGAATTTTCTAAGAACTTTGGTCATCAGTTGGCGGTAAAAGCAGGTATGGACCATGCTTTCGGCGACTGTGTCATTTCTATGGACTGCGATATGCAACATCCGCCGGAGATGATTCCAGAGATGCTTCAGAAATGGGAAGAAGGCTATGAAGTCGTTTACACAGTACGGGAAGAAGATAAAAGCCTATCGAAGGGTAAAAGAAGCTCCTCCAGTCTTTTCTATAAAATTTTAAACTGGCTATCTGACATTGAGTTAGAGCCCGGTGCAGCCGACTTTCGGTTATTGGACCAAAAGGTGGTCAACGTATTCAGAAATTTTCATGAAAATGAGCCTTTCCTGAGGGGACTCGTTAAATGGCTTGGTTTTAAACAGTATGCCGTCCGCTATCATCCGGCGGCACGGTTCTCAGGAAAAAGCAAATACACTGTTAAAAAGATGTTTCGTCTGGCCTTGCACGGCGTGACTTCATTTAGCATTAAACCCTTATATTCTGCTGTCTATTTGGGCTTTATATTGTCTTTCGCATCGGTCTTGTACGTCCCATACATTATTTATGCTTTTGCCAACGATGTGGAAGTATCCGGTTGGGCATCTGTAATCATGACCATCGTTTTTTTTGGAGGCTTGCAGCTAATCATCCTGGGTATCATAGGAATCTATGTAGGAAAGATGTTTATGCAAAGCAAAAACCGGCCTAATTATATTATTCGTTCAACCAATATTCAAAATAACTAAATGGTTCTTTTAAGTTTCGATATTGAAGAATTCGATATGCCTTTCGAATATGGGAAAGATATTTCCTTTGATGATCAGATCTCTATATCCAGAGCAGGCACGATATCTATTTTAGATTTATTGGATAAGCACCAGGTGAAAGCAACCTTTTTTTGTACAGTAACATTTGCTGAAAATATACCTGACCTGATTAAAAGAATTACAGATTCAGGGCACGAGCTGGCCTCCCATGGCTACTATCATTCAGATTTTAAGGTAGAGCATCTACGACAGTCGAAATTAAGACTGGAGGAATTATCAGGACAGAAGATTACTGGTTACCGTATGGCAAGGATGATGCCTGTAGATGAAAAGGAAATTGAAAAGGCTGGATATACATACAACTCATCAATTAACCCGACTTATCTTCCCGGGAGATACAATAACTTCCATATTTCTAGGACTTATTTTACCAAAGAAAATGTAATGCAGTTGCCGGCATCTGTTAGTCCATTGGTTCGTTTTCCATTATTCTGGTTGTCCTTCCACAATCTTCCGCTTTGGGCATATAAAAAAATGGCAAGCTGGACGTACAATCATGATCATTACCTGAATATCTATTTTCATCCATGGGAATTTACAGACCTGGATGATTTCGACAGATTTGGCTTTCCAGGCTATGTCAGAAAAGCTACAGGGAACAAAATGATCAAAAGAATGGATGAATTCATTTCATGGCTGAAATCAAAATCATATCCTTTCGGCACCATTCAATCCTTCATTTCTAATATAAAATAGGCCTTACGGATATGTTGCCGCTAGCTTAAGTGCATTATAAGCATTTACAACACCCCCACTTACGCAGATCTCGCTAAACAAGGCTTTCTCATTTTCACCTTTTTCATTTTTATACCTGACTTTGTGAAGCACTTTTGAAACAGACTTTATAATGATTTCCCTAACCTGAGCAGGTTTAAGGTGTGGATAATAGCTTAGAATAAGTGCGGCCAAGCCAGAAACTACCGGTGAAGCCATACTTGTACCATCTGCTTCTTCATATTTGCCGTCAGGTACTGTAGAATTGATCATGAAGCCTGGGGCAAATACATCTACATTATATTTTCCATAGTTAGAAAAATCTGCCTTCAGGTTATCATCGTCTTTATAAGCACTTGCACCAACCTCAATCCAGTTAGATGCATGGGGTAAGGAAAATTTAGCTGAATCAAGCGGCACAGGTTTAACTATTGGAGATCTGTTATAGCCAGGAGACATCCCCATCATATTGCCAGGTTGACCGTTACGTTTCGGAGGAACAAAATCAGGTTTAACAGCCATTTTATGAGCATCTTTGTAGGCATCCGCTTCTTTTCCCTCAAAATATTTGTTAGGGAAGTTCTCGTCAACATCATTATTCCGATAATCGTTACCGGCTGCATGTACCAGCAGCACACCTTTTTCCTCAGCATATTTAACGGCTTCATCGACTACTTTTTTATTCCACTTATAAGCTTTACCAAAACTCATATTGATCACTTTTGCACCGTTATCCACAGCATACCGAATCCCATTAGCCACATCCTTATCACGTTCGTCGCCAGTTGGCACCACGCGAATAGCCATGATGCTTACGCTATTGGCCACGCCCATAATCCCTAGCTCATTATTTCGGTTTGCTCCAATAATACCAGACACGTGTGTGCCGTGGAAAGCATCCGGACCTTTAACGTCGTTATTACCGTAGTCCTTTTGATCCGCATTTGAATAATCATCGCCAACCAAAGCCGAACGCATATCGTATTTAGGATTTAGGTTATATTTTAGCATGGCATCATACTGTTTATAGCCTTCCTTGATATTTTTATAAAACTTTTCAAAACTCCCATCTTCCCTCGCTCCCTTACGAATAATGGTTTTGACCTGTTGTTCAGTTTCGTCATCAGGTGTGTAACGGTCAATATCTTCAAAACTGGGAATATCCTTATGGTTAACTTTTGCTACCGAGTCAAGTACTTTATTGATCGCGAGCAGAACAGAAAAAGTATTACTTGCATCTTCATATTTCTTGCCGAAATCGCCAACCATTTTCTTATATAACCTGAACTCTTCTTTCTGGCTGCTATCAAGAGGTGTCAGGTTAGTTGTGGATTGATATTTCGGTGTATACATCCTTAAGAGCCTGACTAGTTCCAGATTATCGAATTCAAGATTACCCTTTTTTGAACCGATAAAGTTCCAGCCATGGATGTCGTCAATATATCCGTTTCCATCATCATCGATTCCGTTGCCAGGAATTTCTTTTGCATTGGTCCAGAGTACATCTTTCAAATCAGGATGGCTTGTATCTACGCCACCATCAATCACCGCTACTATGATATTCTGCTTAGGCTTAATGTCTTTCAGTAACTCTTTGTATGCTTTTTCGGTACTGATTCCGAAATAACCATTCTCCGTTAAATCCAGGTTAAACCAATTGGCGGGAAGTTTAACATTTTTACTTTGTGCGAAAAGGGATAGCTGGAAGCACAATATGAAAATGAGCGAGATTGATTTCTTGAAATTTAGAGGTATCATATGCAGATGTACGTATTACTACAATAATACGGTTTTATTGTATCTGACTTAAAAGAATTAGCATTTTTTAACCCTTTGCCTTAAACAAACCCCGTGGGGG